>NZ_CP071878.2:0-4800000 GCF_017569325.2 Mucilaginibacter gossypii
ATGGAAAAAACTTGTACGAACGTTTGGAATAGCTGCCTTCAGATCATCAAAGACAACATACCGGCCCAGAGTTTTAAAACCTGGTTTGAGCCGATTAAAGCTTTGAGAATGGAGGGAAGCGTATTAACCATACAAGTACCAAGTTTATTCTTTTACGAGTGGCTTGAAGAGCACTATGTAGGGTTACTGCGCAAGACAATAAAAAAACAATTGGGCGACGAAGGACGTTTAGAGTATAATATAGTTGTTGAGCAATCATCAAGTAAACCATACACAACTAACATGCCTTCAAACGGAAATGGCGCTGATTCAAAACATCAGAGTATGCCGATACCTATTTCAATTAACAAGGATATTAAAAACCCCTTTGTTATACCCGGGCTCAAGAAGTTGAACGTAGATCCTCAGCTTAACCGTAACTACACCTTCGAAAACTTTGTTGAAGGTGATTGCAACCGTTTGGCCCGCTCTGCCGGTTATGCCGTTGCCGCTAAGCCCGGAGGTACTTCATTTAACCCTTTAATGATTTATGGTGGTGTAGGTTTGGGTAAAACCCACCTGGCACAAGCTATTGGTAACGAAATTAAGCGCACCCTGCCCGATAAACTGGTACTGTATGTATCATGCGAAAAATTTACGCAGCAATTTGTTGATGCTTTAAAGCACAATAATATTAATGATTTTGTGAACTTTTACCAGGCCATTGACGTGCTGATCATGGACGATGTGCACAACTTTGCCGGTAAGGAAAAGACACAGGATTTCTTCTTCCATATATTTAACCACCTGCACCAATCGGGCAAGCAGCTGATCATTACATCAGATAAAGCGCCTAAGGATCTGGCCGGTTTGGAAGAACGCCTGCTTTCGAGGTTTAAATGGGGCTTGTCTGCCGATTTACAGATCCCTGACCTGGAAACCCGTATGGCAATCCTGAAAAACAAAATTTACCAGGATGGTATCGATCTGTCAAACGATGTGATCGAATACGTTGCTCATAACATTGATAATAACGTACGTGAACTGGAAGGTGCCATGGTATCATTACTGGCACAGTCAACTCTCAACCGTAAGGAGATTGACCTGAACCTGGCTAAACAAATGTTGAAAAACTTTGTGAAGAACTCATCTAAAGAAATTTCGATGGAGTATATCCAAAGTTTAGTGTGCGAGTACTTTGAAGTACCTATTGAAATGGTAAAATCTCAAACCCGCAAACGTGAAATTGTACAAGCCCGTCAAATATCGATGTACCTGGCTAAGGCACATACCAAAAGTTCATTGAAATCAATCGGTCATTTTTTTGGTGGCCGTGACCACTCAACCGTGATCTATGCCTGCCAAACTGTGGAGGATTTGATTGACACGGACAAGAAATTTAAAGGGTACGTAGCAGATATTCAGAAGAAACTGAAAATGAGCTAATAATTGCTCGCTAATACAACAAAAAGGCCGGTTATTTTTAACCGGCCTTTTTGTTTTTATGTTTTTTAAATGTAGTTTTAACGGTTGTAAACCTTATCATAAAACTGCATATGAAAAAACACACCCTCCTGCTGTTTTTGTTTTTTTTCCATTTTTCAAATATTTATGGTCAATCCGTTACCCTTGAAAAAGGCAAGCAATTTGAGGTTGATGTGCATACAGAAACGAGGTCGCCCGATATGGCGGACTATTCCACTTTAACCTTTGCCTTTAAGGTAGAGGGTAAAGACGGGCCTAATACTGTACTTGAGTGCAGGATTGTAAAAGTGGTTATGAGTAGCCTCTATGCTAAATATCCAGGTTCCAATAGTATATTAAATACCGATAGCATCCATACACTTAAATTAAACTCGTCCTGGCTGCTTTTACATCTGGCGTTGATGCATCAGCCGTTAACTGTAACAATGAGCCCGCGCGGGCAATTGCTGAGTATTGCCGGTGTTGATAAAGCTTTGCAGGCTGCCATTGACAAATGGGGCCTCAGCGATGCTATGGCTTCACAGCTAAAGGCTAATGGTAAAAGCTTTCCTGAAACCAGTATAACCGGCATATTTACTCAATTGCCGCCACAAACCATCAGTTACAAAAGCGAGTGGACAAGCGATAACTTAAATTATAAGGTTACCGCTATTAATGGTGCTTTGCTTTATATTACTTCAACAAGTATTAAAACAGGAAATGGCCAGGGCATGAGCGGCTCGGGTATTTTTAACCAGGTAACGGGGCTCATGGAGCAGTGGCAATATGCAACAGAAACCAAGTTTGAACAGGAAGAAGAAGGGAGAAAAATAATGGTGCCGCAGTATGCCTACAAGCAAAGCCTGCGGTATGGTGAAAGGCATTATACGCAGGATACTGCCTGGATTAGCATGGCCATAAAAACAAGTCGTTCATTTAGTGATGCTCTTAAAACCAATACAATGTTCGATTCGGTAAAGGTGCATCGCTATTTCAGGGATAACGATGCTAAATTTGGTAATGATCCTTATTATGTAGTAACCAGATTAAATTTAATGCAAGAAATAGCCGGTTCCAGTAATTATGATGCTTACTCCAAAATGCTCAGAAATACACCCACAAGGTTTTTGAAAGACGAGGAAGGGCACTTGTTCAATAAATTTGTTGAGGTGAGTAATACCTCTGCCGACTCGGCCTATGTGATCAGTAAATACCTTTATAAAACCAGATTGTTTGATCAACTCATTCAGGAATCATATGCACAAAGTTTTTTAAGTTCAGATATAGCCAGTCTTATGCAGGACGAAGGCTTTAAGAGGTATGTGGCTTTACAAAAACTAAGTGACGCAGATGTAAAGAAAATGCTTGCCGAGCAAAGCGAGCAACGGCGCAATTCTGTGCAAAAGGCAAATGAGCTGCTACTTTTACTGCATCAGGATAAAGATGTGTTGATTCAACAAAAAATAAACCCGCTTTATTTGTGGGTAAACGCAAAAAAACATGAACAAGATCCCAACTTGTTAAACAAAACAGCCAAAGCTTTTATGCATATGGACGATGCCAGTATGAAAGCTGGAAATGGTAGCAGATATGCCTTATTGACGTATAAGCTGCTTTTAGGCGCTCACGCAACTGCCAAGGCAAATGCACTTTTGTTAAAAACGATTGAAAACCTGGAGCGATACAGCGCAGATACGCTTAATGCTAACCACTATGCCGATCAAAATATGCTGGCTTATGCCTGGTATCTGAAATATCAGGCCGAAAAACCTGCCGATTCGGTTAAGGCGCTGCAATACCTCTCAAAAGCGGCCAGGTGTTCACCCGCTACTACCAAGGAAAAGGCTCATGCCAGTTATTACGACCGGGTTTTCCTGCATTCAAAGGAGAGTTATAGGGAAGAGTTCATTGAACGGCTTTTTAATAGTGGGGATGATACACAAGCGCTTAAGGTATTTGTTGATCACGTTAACGCCGGATTGGAT
Source organism: Mucilaginibacter gossypii (assembly GCF_017569325.2). NCBI lineage: Bacteria > Pseudomonadati > Bacteroidota > Sphingobacteriia > Sphingobacteriales > Sphingobacteriaceae > Mucilaginibacter > Mucilaginibacter gossypii. Next base: position 3,429 of record NZ_CP071878.2, read on the forward strand.
AATATTGACGAATTACAAAAATTGTATGAGTCGCATTTTACAAATAAAAGTTTTAAGGATTTTTTTGTTTCGGATGTGGTAAGTACCTGGAAAACCGCACCGCCATTTACCCTTAAGGCACTTGATGGCAAGGAATATTCATTGGCCGCGTTCAGGAATAGTTGGTTGGTACTTGATTTTTGGGGAACCTGGTGCGGCCCATGTCGCGCTGAGATGCCCCAAATTAATGCTTTTAACAAGGAGCTGAGTGAAGGCAAACATAGCGGTATCAATTTTTTAAGTATTGCCTGCCGGGATAACGAGCAGGAGGTAAAACTATATATTACCGCTAATAAGTTTGAGATACCTGCGGCTATGGCGAATGATACTATTGAAAAGCAATATAGCGTTTCAAGCTATCCTTCTAAGATTATTATATCGCCCGAGGGTAAAATGTTGACCCTGAAGTTTGGTGGCGACTGGACGGGGATCATTAAAAAGCTTAATCAGATGTATCCGGCAAATAACTAAAATTGTTATGGAGAAAGGTAAATGAGGTATATTTAGTTATGAAAAAACTTATCCTCGCAGTATTTATTTTATTGTCGTTCCAATCCTTCGCCCAGCAAACAGAGCAGGATGCTATTAAGCAAACCATCAATACTATGTTTAATGCCATGCGCAAAGGCGATAGCACCTTGTTACGCTCAACTTTTGCCAAAGGCATAACATTTCAAAGTGTAGCCAACAAAAAAGATGGAACAGTAAGTCTGGAGACCGAAAACCCGGATGAGTTTATAAGAATGGTTGGTACCCCACATAAGGGTGTTTATGATGAGCGCGTAACTTTTAGCGATATCAAGATCGATGGTCCACTGGCCAGCGTTTGGGCGCCCTATAAGTTTTACTTAGATGATAAGTACAGCCATTGCGGGGTAGATGTTTTTCAACTAATGAAAACTGCAGGCGGCTGGAAGATCATTTACATAGTTGATACCCGGCGGAAGGACAATTGCCCGGAGTGATTTTACATCACTCCCAGCTTCATCATCCCATAAAATAAACCGGTGCAGTGCATGGCTTGTTTTATCTACAGATATAATTCATATACACCCAAATTGTCGTCATTAATGAAATGAATTATTGATTCTTCATATTTTAATAACAGGTTGGCAATCGCCTGTGTGTTCACGTTACCAATGCGTAACCATATTATTTTAGGAGGGAAAGAATAAAGATTCTGTAGCTCCCAAAAGTCTTCATCAAAAGTTAAAATTGAATAATCGTTTGCTTTAGCAAATTGCCAGGTCTTGAAATCGCTTAAGCGTTCTTGTGCCGTGATTTCATTTACAGGTAAAATATCCCATGATGAGAGCAACTTTTTTAACCGCCATGAGATATTCTCATCGACAATAATACGGGTGCTTTTAGAAGCAAGAACAGCCATCAGGCAACCTTTATTATTCTCTCTTTATTGGCCGCATACGCCAAACAAGCTAAAATATGATCTTCATTTAGCTGAGGGAAATCTTCTGTAATTTCTTTATAAGTTAAACCGGAAGCAAGCCATTGCAGTACGTCGTATACGGTAATGCGTGTACCTTTTATTACAGGTTTACCAAACCTGACTTCCGGATTAACTTCAATGAATTCCTTGTAATTTACCTGTGGCATATTCAAATTTACCTAAATATATTTAGATAAAAAATATAGATTATCTGGTGCCTTTACATCACACCCAACTTCATCATTCCATAAAACAAACCGGCGCAATGCATAGCTTGTTTTATCTCGTTATTGAGCAGTAGTTGTTTTACTTCTTCAATGGTGTATTCTTCAACAATCAGTTCCTCCAGTTCATCGAGGTGTTGGCCCTGCACCTTTTTGCCACCTTTAGTAAAATAGGTAAATGTTTGATTGTTAGCAGTGGATGGATTACCATATACGGTGCAGATCAGTTCAAATTCGTCAAACCGGTAGCCGGTTTCTTCCAGCAATTCCCGGCGTATTGCGTGTACAGGTTCTTCGCCGGCATCAATCACACCGCCCGGAATTTCGAGCGAGATAACACCTGCGGCATGACGGTATTGTTTCACCATCAATACTTTATTGTCTTCGGTTATGGCTACTGCATTAACCCAGTTTGAATATTCAAGTACATAATAATCTTCAACAATTTTGCCGTTTGGCATTTCGCATTTATCAATGCGGAGGGTGGCCCAAGAGCCTTTGTGGATGTATGATGATGAAAGTAGTTTCCAGGTGAGATCTTTACTCATAGTTTTTTTGCAGAAATTGATAGATAGCGTTACGCTTGTTTATGTTTTCGAATGATGCTCGATTGTGATTCTTCTCCAGTCGGTTAAATATAGAAATGATCTTTTGTAAGGCGGCCAAGGTTTCGTCGTTAGCTTCAAAAGGTTCATAATACATATATAACAACTGAGCTAAAGCATCCAGCTTTTCGGGCGAATAGTTTCTCTCGTTGAGTAAAATGTCAAAATCTTCGATGCTTAGTTCAAGCAGATCGTTCAATTTTAGATCATACCCGTCCTGAAGCATTTGATCAGCATGTTGAATAAATGCTTCAGGATTTGCGGCGTTTTTGAAACCTGTCAGCTTTGATATCGAATATATGATCTTTTCGATCTCGCGTAAGATGAAGTCTTTTTGCATTGGTTAAGATGTGTTATGCCGTGAACGACTACCAGCTGCCGCTTGAGCCGCCGCCGCCGCCGCTTCCGCCGCCAAAACCACCAAAGCCACCGCCTCCGCCACCGCCGGAAAAACCTCCCCAGTCGCCACCGCCGCTCCGGCCTCCGCCGCCAAGCATGTTACCTGCCAGGAACCACCAGAATGGGCTTGCACCTCCCCTGCGACCAATGATTTGCCTGCCGCCTCCGCCCCCGCGATTGCGGAATACCAGGATCAGAATAACTACGATTATGACAATAACTATAAAACCGGCCGGGCCGCCGTTGCTTTGCTTTTGTTTTTTTGCCGCCTTATACTCGCCTTTCATGGCTTTGATAATGCTGTTGGTACCAGCATCAAGTCCGCCATAGTAGTCGCCTTGTTTAAAATGGGGTTTAAGGTCGTTTTGGATAATATCCTGAGTAACGATGTCGGGCAAGGCGCCCTCGGCGCCGTAGCCGGTTTGGATGCTCATTTTACGGTCACCGATGGCAACAAGCACCAATACACCGTTGTTTTTATCTTTTTGTCCGATGCCCCATTTCCGTAACAGTTGAACGCCATAGTCATTAATATCATAACTCCCTGTAGATTTTAGGATCACCACTGCAATTTGCGTTGAAGTGGAATCATTGAAGGCTACCAACTTAGTTTCCAGTCGCTGTTTATCAGCCGGGTTTAGAGTGTTGGTATAATCTGTTACGAGAGTATTGGAGCGTTCCGGAAAGTCCTGAGCAATTGCGGCAATAACGCAAAGTGTAAATCCGAAAAACAGTATAAACTTTTTGAGCATGTTTTTAATTTTTAATCGCCATCCATAAAGGCTATATCATCCGGAAGTTCGTTTTGATCGCCGTCCTGATGAGGGAAATATTTTTGGAGCTGTTCCCCGGCAATTTTAAGGCCTGTAACAATTCCTTCAACAATATCGCCATATTTAAAATGCTGCAGCATATCATCGCGGGTGGTATCCCAAAAATCGGGGGGGACAACCTGGTTAATACCGGCATCTCCTATGATGGCAAATTTGCGGTCGACGGTGGCCACATATACAAGCACCCCATGCCTGAGCTTGGTTTTATGCATATTGAGCTGCTGGAAATATTTTGCGGCACGGTCAAGAACATTTTCACTGCACCGCTTTTCGATGCACACCCTGATTTCGCCCGATGAGCGGTGCTCGGCATCTTCAATAGCTTTGCGGATGCGCTGCTGTTCCTCTTCGTTAAATACAGCCATATATTTTAATTATTGATTTTGTGAATTGTTGAATTGTGGAGTTATTGCATCTGTGGGCTTGTTTAACTGTTGAAGTACAAGTCGTAATTCAATAACTCAATAATTCAGTAATTCAATAATTAATTAAACTCTACTTTAGGGGCTTTGTCGGCACCAGGCTCGGCAGTGAAATAGCCTTTTTCAGAAAAACCGAACATTTTGGCAGTTATATTGGCCGGGAACGAACGGATCTTGCTGTTGTATTCCTGAACGGCATCATTAAAATCTTTGCGCGATACATTGATCCTGTTTTCGGTGCCTTCCAGTTGAATTTGCAAGTCGTGGAAGTTGGAATTCGATTTCAGGTCGGGGTAGTTTTCAGTAATTGAAAGCAATTTACCAAGGGCCGCGCTTAGCTCACCTTGTGATGCCTGGAAAGCTTTTATTGATTCGGGTGTAAGCTTGTTGGGGTCAACTTGCACCGATGTTGCCTTTGAACGTGCCTCAACCACAGCTGTAAGGGTGCTTTTTTCAAAATTTGCTGCGCCTTTTACGGTATTAACTAAATTGGGGATCAAGTCGCTACGGCGCTGGTAATCGCTTTGCACGGCACCCCATTTAGCTTTAACAGTTTCATCTAATTTAACCATACTGTTATAGCTGCATGAACTTAAGGACATAGCTGCAGCTATGATTAATATAACCGAGAATAACTTTTTCATTTGTTTTTCGTGTGTTTTTGTGATGTTTTGGGTTAGAGTGCAAATCACGTACCGTTGTTACAAAGGGCATGAGTTGCTGACAAGGTGTCAAGTTACGGCTTTTTGGTAAATTATAGAAGGATGTGAGACGTAAGATGTGCGATATGAGAAATTTTTCACAAATATCGATCCTTTATAAAAGCAGAAAGCCCCATCAGGGGCTGCATCTTTGTAAATGATTTGTATAAGGTTAATGGCGGGACCGGCTTATCCTGCCAGGCAATGTTCTTCGCGCATGGTTAGTTTCGCTACCATATCTTTTAAAAGCGTACGGGCACGGTGCAGTGTAGTGCGTGATAAAAGTTCGCTCATGCCCAGCGACGAACCTATTTCCTGGTGCGAGTAACCTTCAATGGCGTACATGTTAAAAACAGAGCGGTATGTTTTTGGTAATTTTTGTACCAGTTTCATCAGGTCTTTAGCTTCAAGTCCATTATCATTAAATGAGCTGCTGATAGGTATAGCGGCGGCTTCCTCTGCTGCAAAATCATCAACTAAAACTATTGGCTTTAACTTGCGATAACGTGATATGGCGCAATGTACCATGATGCGGCGGATCCATCCTTCCAAACTGCCTTCGCCACGGTAGTTTTTCATATTGCGGAACATTTTTATAAAACCTTCCTGTAATATATCCTGTGCCTCGTCTTTATCGGTTGCATAACGCATGCAAACTGCAAGCATACGTGGTGCTAATAACCTATATAGTTGTTCCTGGCTCTTTCTGTCGTTACTCAGGCAGCCATTCCATATAGTGTGTAAGCGTTCGTCGGCGGTAGTCATTGTTTTGTTATTTAAATATATGAGCTGCATGCCAATCTAAGTGCCATTTTGTAAGTTATTGATTTTCAGAAATTTATTTTTTATCTGGTTTTAAAACTGTTCGATAGCGTACGGTCATTGTACAAACCCGAACGGTTTTGAGGGTTTCGAACCTTCTTCCGATACTTTTAAAAGTCTCGCCCTTTGAGGAGAGATTTAACCGGGGATTCTTAACTTTGCACCATCCGGGATAAAAACCCGGCATCAGTCATGACAAAAGAAACAGAGATAGTTTGTCCTCCTGGGCAACAGGAAGATGAAGCAGTTTTAAAGCAACTGGCGTCAGCAGCGCTGAAAATTCCCCTGAAAAATATTTCGGCGTTAAAAATCTTAAAGCGTTCCATTGACGCGCGCGGCCGCCGTGTGGTTTACCGCATGCAGGTGAGGGTTTTTATAGAAGAGGTCTACCAGCCTGAAATTTTTTCTGTTAATTACCCCAACGTGCAATTTGGCCGACCAGTAATCATCGTTGGTGCAGGCCCGGCCGGATTATTTGCTGCCCTGCAATGCATCGAACTGGGTTTAAAACCAATTGTTATTGAACGGGGCAAAGATGTAAAACAACGCCGCCGTGATTTGGCAAATATCAACAAACAAGGCCTCGTTAACCCCGAATCAAATTATTGTTTTGGGGAAGGCGGGGCAGGTACTTATTCGGATGGTAAGCTGTATACCCGCTCAACCAAGCGGGGAGACGTGAACCAGGTGCTTAAAATGTTTGTGGCCCATGGTGCTGCCGAAGATATCTTGATTGATGCCCGTCCGCACATCGGCACCAATAAACTGCCGCAAATTATCACTGCCATGCGAGAAACCGTACTGAACGCAGGCGGGGAGATCATGTTTGATACCAAAGTAACCCAACTGCTGGTGGATTTTGGAAAAATTAAAGGCGTAAAAATAGCTGCGGGCGAAAAGATCGTGGCTGATGCTGTGATCCTGGCTACAGGCCACTCGGCAAGGGATGTGTTTGAAATGCTGCATAGCCAAAATATCCTGATCGAAGCTAAACCTTTTGCTTTGGGTGTAAGGATAGAGCATCCGCAAGAAATAATTGACCGCGCACAATATCATTGCGAATTGCGAGGCCCTGATTTGCCGCCATCATATTATAGCCTTGTTGAACAGGTTGACGACCGCGGTGTGTTTTCTTTTTGTATGTGCCCGGGCGGCATCATAGCCCCGTGCTCAACAGAAGCAGGGGAGATTGTGGTAAACGGCTGGAGCCCTTCAAAGCGAAATAACCCATTTGCCAATTCGGGTACGGTAGTTCAGATTAACCTGGAGGACGTTGCCGGCGATGATAGCGATCCTTTTAAGATGCTCAACTTTCAGAAACAGGTTGAACAGGCTGCTTTTGTAGCCGGTGGCGGTAATCTGGTAGCGCCCGGACAACGGATGGTTGACTTTGTGCAGAACCGTTTATCAAACGATTTACCCGTTAATTCATACTTGCCCGGTACTAAAAGCGTTGAACTGAAAGAAGTTTTACCGGGGTGGATCAATGAACGCTTGCGCAAAGCGTTACCGGTATTCGGTAAAAAAATGAAAGGCTATTATACCAACGACGCCATTTTGGTTGGCGTTGAATCGCGTACGTCATCACCGGTAAAAATTCCGCGCGACAGGGAGACCTTACAGCATCCACAGGTTACGGGTTTATTTCCCTGCGGAGAGGGGGCGGGCTATGCGGGTGGTATAATTTCTGCTGCTATTGATGGAATTAACTGTGCAACTGCTGCTTTAAAAATATTATCATGACCACATCTCAAAAATTATTTAACCAGCTTCAAAGCGTTTTGTCGGGCGAACCATGGTATGGCCCCTCAGTTTATTTCATTGTTGATAATATCAGTTTTGAAGCTGCCTATGAAAAGCCCGCTGGCTCAATACATAATATTGCCGCTATTATTTTGCACATGACCGGATGGACGGAAGAAGTAATGGACCGCATGAATGGCATGGATGCCCAACTACCTGTTCGTGGTGACTGGCCTGAGCCCGGCCTGCCCGACGAACAAAAGTGGAAATGGATTGTTGAAGATATAAAGCTGGTGAACGTAAACCTGGCAGGCTTTATCCAAAATTTCCCGGAAGAAAAATGGAACGAGCCTGTTACCAAAAAGGGCGGCGAAGCCGGAGAAACTTACGAATACCAGGTGGCCGGTTTGATACAGCATCATATTTATCATTCCGCGCAAATTGCTTTACTAAACAGGATGATCAATGGCTGATAAAAAAACATTAATATTAGGGGCAACGCCTGATACCAGCAGGTATGCCAATTTCGCGGCTACCCGTTTGGTTGAACGTGGGCATACCATTGTTAATGTTGGCATAAAAACGGGCGAAGTAGCTGGTGTACCTATTGAAAAACCTGAAACCATACATCATGATATTGATACCATAACGCTGTATGTTGGCCCACAAAATCAACCTCCGTTGTATGATTATATATTGAACACAAAGCCCAAACGGATCATATTTAACCCTGGTACCGAAAATACCGAACTGAGGCGCAAAGCCAACGAACAGGGGATCGAAACCGAGTACGCCTGTACGCTGGTAATGCTATCGATAGGGGAGTATTAAGTTTCTAAGTCTTAAGTCGAAAGTTTAAAGTCTTACATATGTCAGACTCGATCAGATTAATAATTTGAACTTATAGCTCATGACTTGTGACTTTCTCCTCAACTCATTCGCCGCTGTTAAAAGCCTGCATATCTATCAGTTTTTTATATAGGCCGTTATTTTGTAACAACTCCAGGTGCGAACCGCTTTCAACAACACAGCCGTTTTCAAGCACTATGATGATGTCGGCATTTTGAATAGTGCTCAGGCGGTGAGCTATAATGAGAGATGTACGGTTCTTCATCAGGTTGTTCAATGCTTCCTGTACCAGTTTTTCCGATTCGGTATCCAATGCAGAGGTAGCTTCGTCAAGTAACATAATTGGCGGGTTATTAAGTACAGCACGCGCAATACAAATACGCTGGCGCTGACCACCTGATAGCTTTGTCCCACGGTCGCCGGTATTGGTTTGATAGCCATTTGGCGTTTCCATAATAAAGTTATGGGCATTGGCTATTCGCGCAGCCACTTCAACCTCTGCCTGTGTTACACCTCTTTTACCGAAGGCGATATTATTAAAAATAGTATCGTTAAACAATATCGACTCCTGGTTAACTATGCCCATTAATGATCGTAACGAGTTGGCAGTAACATTTTTGATATCGTGTCCGTCAATAGATATGATGCCTTTCTGCGGTTCGATAAAGCGGGGCAACAAGTCCATCATGGTTGATTTACCTCCACCGGAAGGGCCAACCAGAGCTACGGTTTTGCCTTTAGGTATTTCAATATTCAGATCATGCAAAACATATTTTTCAATTAAGGGCAGCGATTTATTATTCGTACCATCGTCATCGGTGTCCGGTTTAACGGCATAAGCAAATGATACATTTTCAAATTTGATCTTATCCTCAAAATCCAAAAGTTCTGTAGCGTTGGGGGTATCTACGATCTGCGGTTTTTCATCAATTAAGTTTAATACCCGTTCGCCGGCGGCAATTCCTGAATGTATGTTGCCAAATGAATCAGAAATGGCTTTGGCTGGGCGCATTACCTGTGAAAATAAAGCAATGTATCCAATAAAGCCTGATGCTGTAAGTGAACTTTGGTGGCTGATGATCAATGATCCTCCATATAGAACGATACAGGCTACCATTAAAACGCCCATAAATTCGGATACCGGGGAAGCAAGCTGTTGGCGTCTTGCCATACTTTTGGTGATGTTAGAATATTTTATATTTTCATCATCAAAGCGTTTCTTGATAAAATCAGTCGCATTGAATGCCTTGACTATTTTAACGCCTGATAATGCTTCGTCAAGATAGCTTATCATGTTGCTATATGATTTTTGAGAGGCTATGGCTTGTTCTTTTAGTCGCTTTACTATTCGGGATATAATAAAGGCCGAAATCGGGATTACCAGCATGGAGAATAACGTAAGTTGATAGGAAATCCAAAATAACGCTACCAGGTAAGCTATTAGTTGCAACGGCTCTTTAAAAATTACCTGTAAAGTTCCGGTAACCGAAAACTGTACTACCTGTACATCGGCAGATATTTTAGCTATGATGTCGCCCTTACGTTCATTGCTGAAATAGCCGGTATGTAAGTCCATCACATTGTTAAATACCGTTTTGCGCAAATTCAGCAGCGTGTAGATACGCAGGTTTTCCATGATCCTTTGTGAAAGGTATCTGAAAATATTGCTTAACAATACCGATATCACAATAATTAAACACACAAATTTAAGCGCACCCGTTTGTCCGTAAGTTTGATTTGCCAGTGCGGCGTAATAATCAAAGGTTTTTGTCAGTTCTATCCAGTGAGCTGGCTTTACAGGTATTTTGTTATGTGATCTTTCGTCAAAAAGGGTTTTAAGCAATGGTGCAAGCAACGTAAGGTTTAACGTGCTGAATATTACTGTAAATATAGTGCATATGGCATAGGGAAATGCAAATTTGCCAAGAGGACGTGCAAATGAAAGAAGCCTGAAATATATCTTCATCAAATTATTTTAAAAATGCAAAGCTAATATATACTTTAATAAAAAAGCCGGATAGCTAACCGATAGCAGGGGAATTGCTTTTAAAAGAAAGCGCCTGCGGAGCCGGATACAACCTGTATTTATAATTTTAAGCGATTTTCCTGTAACGATAGTTAGTTGTTGTTTCATTAAAGGATATATGTTTTAGTGGTAATTATTCTTTTACCCTTCGGGCATACTTCAGTACAAATAATAGCCTCGATATTCCTTTCCTTTTTTTGAGGTAAGGAAACAGATTTAAATATTGGCTATAAAGTAAATGTATAAGTTTAAGGTTATAATAAGGATAGTTTACCTGGTGATATGCTTTTTTAAGATTGAGAATGAATTTTTTATCACTATCGTTTAATTTCTTATATGTCAAATAATTTGACTGCATGGTGCTGTTAAGGGCAAAGTATAACTTTTTTTGTTTTTCCGCATCTGCTGCTAAGCTCTGTTGAATCACCGATTTCTCATGAATGCGGTATTGTGTCAGTATTTTATCAACATACCGCAATTTATTATTATAACTTGCTACAAAACCCATCCACCAATCATAATAGCCTTTTTCGGGGAAAGGAAAAATATACTCTAAAAACTCCCGCGCCATTAAGGTTGTGTGCCCGGTGACGAAATTACCTAATAGGAATGCCATGTAGTTTCTTTGCAGATACTTAAAATTTAATAGCAAGGGCTTATCCGTTACTGTACCATCATCTTCTATATAAACGGAGTTTGAAAAAACAAGCCAGTTATTACCAATGTTATTCAACAGGTCAGAGATTTTTGTATCCATCCAGATATCGTCCTGATCGCTGATAGCTATATAATCGCCGGTGGTTAAATTAAGCGCATTCTCAAAATTTTTATTAAAACCTAAGTTGGTTTTATTTCGGAAACACTTAATCCTCCTATCTTTTTCAGCATAATCTAAAGCAATGTTATAAGAGTTATCCGTTGAGCAGTCATCAACAATAACAATTTCGAGGTTTTTATAAGTCTGGTTAACAATACTATCCAATTGTTCAGCAAGATGCTTTTCACCATTGTAAGTACAGAGCGCAATAGATATTAATTTTTGTTCCATTTAAATTAAGGAATTTTCAGCCACGTTGCAGGTGCGTTTTTATTTCTTCGGCTGTTTTAATTATCCTCCTGAACACACGCGTATTAAGCAGAATGTTCCTGATTTTTGAACCTGAAACGTAAAACTTCGCGATTGTTGTATTTACATAACGGCCTTTCATAAAGGCGACATATTTTTTTTGGGTAGTTATTAAAGCTTTATCAAATGTACCGTCGGCAATATTGCCCATGCTTTTATGAATAAGCAAAAAATCAATTACATATGCTTTGTAACCCAAAACCGAGGCCACCGTGCAAATGTCAAGTCCGTACAAATGATACCCGCCAATATTGCTGGATAAAGAGAGATTGGCGCTGCTCTTTACTAACATAAAGTTTTCATCAATACTACAAACCTGTTGAGGTAAATTACCTTTTAGGTCAATAAACCCGTTTGGGTAAGCTATTTTTATAGCCAATCGGTCATATAACCTTGCTGCAGCGCCCGCATTTCCTAATATCGCCCAGTTTGGGTCAAGAACGTCCATTTCGGCAATGCGCTTATCAAGGTTTTGGATATTGCTTTCATTTTCAATAAGCAAAATATCCTGGTGACAAATGATGATATATTCGCCCTTGGCTGTTTGTAAAAAGGAGTTGATGCCCTGGTAAGCATCCATTTTATTGGTCTCGGTATTGTCAATTATAAGGTATTCACATATATTTTCGGAAAAACCGTTTTTGATAAAAGTATCAAGCATTTCCATATATTCCTGTTTACGTGTTATAAGCGTGCAAACGGAATACCTGTATTGATAGAAAGGTTTTTCAACTTGTTTTATAAACCCTGGGAGCATGATTATTTCGTTTGTGCGTTTAAAACCTGATCAAGTGCGGTTTTTATTTGTTTTTTTATTTTTGTATACGGAATATAACGTTGTCTTTGGACAGCATGTTGTTTAAAAGCGAGCTTATAAACTTTCATGGCATTAAGCCTTTGCAAATAAAGCCGGTATGCCTGTAAATAATAAGCTTTGCCCACAAGCAGTTTCAGCGGCAATGATAATATGGTAATTATTTGCCAGATATAAAGGCGCATATCATCCAAATGAAAATAGTGAAGCAGCAGTTTATTGCGGGTACTGATAGTTTTGATGCTTTTTTTTGAATTATGTGATTTTATAGTTGCCGAAACGGCATGGAAACAAACAGCTTTTGGCTCATAATAACATTTCCAGCCATTTTCCCAGGCTCTTAATGACAGGTCGATATCTTCATGATAAAATGGCGAAAAAATCTCGTTAAAACCGTTAAGCTCGTTAAGCTTATCACGGCTTACCAGTGCATTGGCCCCGCTTAGATAATATGAGTAAGCCTCAGCGGTAAAATCAATTGATATATTTTTAAAATGGTTGACCTTAAAAAAGGAGAATAAAGGATATTTACATGATTCGGCAACATTGCCTGTTCCTTCATCAATGATCTTACCCATTACACCAAAAGTATCGGGATGGTCAAAGTATTTTATTTGTTGTTCAAAATAATTTTCGCCAGGTTTTATATCACTATTAAGCAACAATACCAATTCGAGCTTTGCCGCGGCTATACCTCTGTTAATGTTAACAGAAAAACCAGCGTTTGTATGGTTACAGATTAGGACAATATCGGGATAGTTTGCCCTGATAAATTCAACACTGTTGTCTGTTGATGCATCGTCGCTAACAACAACCTCATGATTAAGCCCACTGCTTTTCAGTGCTGCATATACCGAAGGCAGATTTTCTGCTAATAATCTGGCTCCGTTATAATTGGGTATTACAACGGATATACCTTTCTTAATATGGGTATTATACATCGCTGAATTTATTATTATACCATGTAACAATTTTTTCGGCAACGATATCTGGTGTTATGACATCCAGGTTATCGGTATGGCTTTCCAAATACCCGGCTTTTTTTCCAAGCGGTCCCCATCGGCCCGGATGGATAGGCCGTAAAGAAGGGAGCAGCCCCAGCGTATTTATACCTGCAGCTGCGGCCAGATGCAGCGGTCCTGTACCCGAAGCAAGTAACCCATCTGCATTAAATATGAAACCAATGAGCTCATTCAGCGACATTTTGCCCGTCATATCCAATACATGGACGGGCAGGGTTTTTATCCAGTTTTTAAGGACATCCTTTTCTTTGTCTGAGCCTGTTATAATAATATTAAATTGCCCGCCGGGTAAACGGTTTATCAGTTCTGTGAAATTATCCAGGCCCCACTCCATACCGCTGCCATGCGATTTTGGATGAATGATCAGGTTAAATTTATCGTTTACAAGTACAGCATCCAAAGCTGGTGTAAGCTCAACTTTATTTTGAAAATTATTATGTGCTATAATTTCGGGTAACGAAGGTATATGCTCAAGACCTAAAGGCTTTAAAAGGACGAGGTTGAGCTGCGCCTCATGCAGATCCGATTTTTTACGGCTTAATTTTACCAGCTTGTTACAGGTGTACCAATGAAATACCCTGTTGGTTGTTCCGATCCGGAGTTCAATACCCGCCTGTTTTGCTATCCTGGCAATATGTTTATTGGGCAACACATGTATTATAGCATCAATGTTTTGCTTTTGCAGATACTCAATTTGGCTGGTATCAGGGAGTGCTTTTAGTTCGTCGTAATTAACAAATGCATCTATAGAAGCCGTAGCGTTAATTACCGGCTGTGTATACGTTCGGCCCAAAAAAGAGACTTTAACGCCAGGGAATAATTGTTTAAGGTAGGATGCCACGGGTAATGTAAGTACAACATCGCCAATGGCATCAACCCTGCTTATTAATATATGAGGTGTTTTGATATAATTGATATCAGCCATTGTTTTAATTAATTACGGGCGGATTAATAAAATCTTACACATTAATCTGCAATGATAAGATTAAATCTGTTACAGGGTAAATGTAATTTTATATCATGTGATATTTAATGTGCATCTTATTATTGTGACGTTTTATAGATATTTTATTAATTTGATCCATAGCTTATATTTTTTAATTATTAAACTTCTGCGTAGGTATTAATTAGTTGTATTAAATATAATAGGATATAACGTGTTTGAATTCGGGTAAATGAATCAAATTTCATCCAGTGTAGTTTAATATTGCTTATAGGTGTTTGTGATATAATAGGTAGATTTGAGCGTTATCGTCATTTGCTTTGAATTTGCATCAAAATATCGTTGGTCAATTAAATTTTCGTGTAATTGCGCGCGCTTTAACTATCGTTGAGAATGATCTTAATGGCAGCGGCGCATTGCTTAAAAGCCTGAAGTTTGATAAAAGCTGCCCGGTTATCGGTATTACGGGCCCACCGGGCGCAGGTAAAAGCACCCTGGTAAACGGTGTCATTGATATACTTTTGAGAGAGGGAAAAAAAGTGGCTGTGCTGGCTATTGACCCTACATCGCCGTTTAATTTTGGCTCCCTGCTTGGCGACAGGATCAGGATGGCTTCTCATTTTAATCATCCCGATGTTTTTATCCGATCATTAGCCACACGGGGCTCTTTAGGAGGCTTGTCAGCAAAAACTATTGAGATGGCCGATGTGCTAAGGGCTGCAGGTTTTGATTTCGTGCTGATTGAAACAGTAGGCGTAGGGCAATCTGAAATTGAAATTACCGGGCTTGCCGATATTACGCTGGTTGTATTGGTGCCTGAGGCAGGAGACGAGATTCAGCATATTAAATCGGGCTTGATGGAAATTGCTGATGCTTTTATTATCAATAAAGCAGATCGGGAGGGGGCCGATGTGTTTGCCAATAACTTAAAAAAGATCATTGCACACAGCGTTAACGAGCAGCCGCCAATTTTTAAAACTATAGCCTCCCAAAACCAGGGGCTCGTGGATATAGCCGCCTTTATACAAAACGCCAATTTAAAGCAAAATAACAGGCGTAAATTGCTGCTGACCGAAAAAGTATACAAACTTATTCAGCAAAAAATGATGACTGGAATCGATAAAAAAAAGCTTCAGCTTGATATAGCTAAAGCTTTGGAGGCCGGAAATTTTAACCTGTATAGTTTTGTGGATACTTATGTATAGTTATTTGATAGCTTAATGTAAAGAAAATACAGATTGAGCTTTTTTGTTTATATAAATTTAATGTAAGTTTTAGCTGTTCATAATTTCTTCAATGTGTTCTGCTTCAACCGGGATGCTGCCCATTAAATCTATATTACCGGTGTCGGTGATAAGGATATTGTTTTCGAGGCGGATACCCAACCCCTCAGCGGCAATGTAAATGCCTGGTTCGCAGGTTAGTATATTCCCTGCCTCAAAAGGTTTATACCTGCTGGCATAGTCATGAACGTCCAGGCCCAGATGGTGCGAGGTGCCATGCATGAAGTATTTTTTATACAGAGGGGCGTTTTTATCCTGTTTTTCAACATCATGTCTGTCAAGCAAGCCCAGGCCCATAAGCTCTCCCGTCATGATTTTACCAACTTCCTCCTGGTATTCATTCCATACTGTGCCTGCTACAATGAGTTTTGTAGCTTCCCGCATCACTTTTAAAACGGCATTATAAACCTGGCGCTGCCGCTCAGTGAAACGGCCGCTAACAGGTATTGACCGGGTCATATCAGCATTATAATTGCCATATTCTGCACCGAAATCAAGCAGTATTACATCGCCCTTGTTACATACCTGGTTATTATCATTGTAGTGCAGCACAATAGCGTTGGCGCCCGAAGCAATAATTGGATTGTAAGCATGGCCCGTAGCACGCTGCCTGATGAATTCATGAATAATCTCAGCTTCAATTTCATACTCGGTTACACCGGGTTTGGTATATTTTAAAACACGTACAAAAGCATCACGCGTAATGTCACAGGCTTTTTGTGTAAGCTGTATTTCAATATCTGATTTTATTACCCTGAGATCGCGTAAAATTGGCGCCGAACGGGTGTAATTATGAAGCGGGTACTTTAACTTAAGAGCTTCATACATGCGGTATTCGCGATATGGAACAGTATGAACGTACCGGTCATTTTCATTAGTATTGATGTAAATATTTTCGCTATAGTTAATAATGCCATGGAGTATGGTATCATATTCATTCAGCCAAAAAATACTTTCAATGCCCGATGCTTCGCGTGCTTCCTCTTTAGTGTATTTGTGGCCCTCCCAAATAGCTATATGCTCGTTAGTTTGTCTTAAAAAAAGTACTTCTCTGTATGCTTTATTAGGACAATCGGGGTACAAAACCAGGATGCTTTGTTCCTGATCAATGCCCGTTAGGTAAAAAAAATCCGGGTTTTGTTTAAACATAAATGCCTGATCACCACTACGCGGGAACTCGTCATTGGCATGAAAAATAGCGATTGAATTGGGTTTTGTTCTTGAAACGAAATTTTTTCTATTATTTGTAAATAAGCTATTTTTTATCGGCAGATATTTCATATTTATCGGTTGAATATTTTATTAAATCATTTTTTTTTAGTTATTTGTGTAACTATTACAATTTTTGGAACAATGTTTGGTCATGGATTCAAACATAATTACTAAATTTGAAAAAAATCACAATTAAAATCGTTTAATCTTAAAAACTATGAATTATTCTACATTAAAGAAAACAGTCGCATTGTCTTTTGCTTCTTTGATGGTTGCAGGTTTGGCGAACGCGCAAACCGATTCAACCAAAACAACGGCAACTACAACGTCATCTGAAACCTCAACCGCTAAGGTATTTGGTGGTTTAGGCCAGTACAGGAAATTTAGCATTGGTGTAAATGGTGGTGTTACCTCACAATCATTAGCAACCGGTGGTTCAAGCGATTTCCAAAAGAAAAAACTTAGCCTTGGTTATGGCATTTCATTGAAAGAGCAATTAGCACATTCTTTTGCTTTACAATTAGATCTGAACGGCGGTAAAATTAAAGGCGAAAATGATGGTACCGGCGGTACTTACCGTAATGGTTATGTTAGCTATGATACCAAATTCTGGCAAGGAAGTTTAAGCGCGGTTGTTAACGTTGCTACTATCGATTTCATCCGTCGTAAAAATGCTGTTAACTTCTACTTCAAAGGTGGTTTCGGTTTAGCGATGTATGATCCAACTATTACAAGGATTAACAATGGAACCCAGGTAACCGGTCATTTCAAAAACGATGGTGCAAGCGGTACTCATTACGTAAAAGAATTGGTTATCCCTGTTGGTGCAGGTGTTAAATTTCGTTTAAGTGACGCTGTTGCCTTAGATTTGGGTTATACTCAAAACTATGTTGATGGTGATAACCTTGACGGTTTCAACAGGGCTTATCCTACTAAAGACCACTACTCATACGGTTACGCTGGTTTAGAATTTACTTTAGGTTCAAAATCGAAACCAGTATTAGAGTGGGTTAACCCGGTTGCTATGATGTATGACGAGCTGTATGATGCAGCTTTACGTCAGGAAGTTGAAGCTTTAAAAGGCCGTGTTGCTAACGTTGAAACTGCAGTTAACGACCTGAAAAAAGACTCTGACGGTGACGGTGTTGCTGATCAGTTTGACAAATGCCCAGGTACTGCTGCAGGTAGCGTAGTTGATGGCTCTGGTTGCGTTATCGTATTCCCTAAAGATACCGTTGCTCCAACTCCAGCTGCTGCTTACTCAAACATCCAGTTTGAATTTGATAGCTCAGTATTACGTACTTCATCTTACCCAGTGTTAGATGCTACTTCAGCTGATTTACGTTCATCTGGTTCAGCTGTTGAAGTTGACGGTTTCGCTTCATCTGAAGGTACTGCTGCTCACAACTTATCATTATCTAAAGACCGCGCTAACTCAGTAAAAACTTACTTAGTTAACTCTGGTGTTGATGCTAAGAAAGTGAAAGTAAAAGGTTACGGTGAAACTAACCCAATTGCTGACAACTCAACTGAAGAAGGCCGCGTACTTAACCGTCGTGTTCAATTCAAAAAGAAATAATATCTGATTAAATATTATTTGCGAAGGCTCCGGATAACCCGGAGCCTTCTTTGTTTTATAAGGTTTTGTGCTTAATAGTTATACCTTATATAATAGGTATGGGTTTACAGCGGCAAAATTTTACGTAAGTTTGTGTAATGTATTTCTTCAGGAAAAAAGATCCAAACAGGCCCGACAACTTTAACTTGCGGGTAATGCATTTTATAAATGCGCTGGCTATAATCATGTTCCTGGCCGGGATTATCTGGAAACTGGTACAGGTATTTATACTTAAAAAATGAAAGCAATCATCAATACCAACAATGCACCTGCCCCTATTGGGCCATATAGCCAGGCTACCTTAGCCGGCGGTTTTTTATTTGTTTCGGGCCAGATCCCTATTGATCCGCTAAGTGGCGAACTCATTAGCAGCGACATCAAAGCAGAGGCTACACAGGTAATGGAAAATATCAAAGCTATTTTAACCGAAGCCAGTTTAGGTTTTGATAATATAGTAAAAACCAGTATCTTCTTAACCGATCTGCAAAATTTTGTACAGGTTAATGAAGTTTACGGAACCTATTTTACTGCCGATTTTCCGGCCCGCGAAACTATCCAGGTATCCGCTTTACCAAAAGGGGTAAACGTTGAGATCTCGGTTATTGCGGTCAAATAATATTTTTTGATTTCGGAATTCGGATGTTCGATTTCGGATTTTTTCTGAACCGGGCTAAAAAAATGTTTTAGGGATTTATTGAATTTTTGGTATTCTGTAAATCTCTAAATCCTGTAAATTCTGATTCAGACAAATGCGTTAGGGATAGTAGCGGATACCGGCCTGTGCTTAATGCCTGCGGGCGTATGAGCGAATAGCCCGGCCGCAGGCAACGCCCTGATTAAGTTTGCAGTTTAGAGTGAGCAGGTCGCAGTTGTCTGCGATTGGTTCTGTCTGCTTTCGAATTTTTAGAATTATATGAATTGCCCGGATGCAAAACAAATTCTACAAATTCCAATAATTCGTTTAATTCGGGTTCAGACAAAAATCCTGTTAATTCTTAAATTCAGTAAATTCTGATTCAGACAACATTTTAATCAATGAACCCTTTTCAAACGCCACTTGTATATTTAAAAGGTGTAGGCCAGTCGAGGGCCGAGGTTTTGAAAAAGGAACTTGAACTGCACACCTTTGAAGATTTGCTGCGCCATTTCCCGTTCAGGTATATTGACCGTACCCGCTTTTATAAAGTAAGGGAGATACGAGAGGAGCTGCCTTATGTACAGGTGCTGGCGCGTATTATCAATAAAGAAGTTGTTGGCGAAAAGCAAAGCCGCCGCCTGGTGGTAAAAGCCAAAGATGATACTGGGATAATTGAGCTGGTATGGTTTAAGGGCATTAACTGGATAGAGAAAACCATTATTCCCGGTAAGGTTTATATACTGTTTGGCAAGCCTGGCTTCTTTAATATGATGCCGCAAATGGCGCATCCCGAAATGGAGTTGTATATGCCGGGCGCTCAAAAACAGGGTAACCTATCCTTACAACCTGTTTACAACTCAACAGAAAAGCTCAAACAATTTTCGCTGGATAGCAAAGGAATTCAAAAACTTACCGCGGTATTGCTT
Organism: Mucilaginibacter gossypii; assembly: GCF_017569325.2. Classification (NCBI taxonomy): domain Bacteria; kingdom Pseudomonadati; phylum Bacteroidota; class Sphingobacteriia; order Sphingobacteriales; family Sphingobacteriaceae; genus Mucilaginibacter; species Mucilaginibacter gossypii. Next base: position 23,120 of record NZ_CP071878.2, read on the forward strand.
GATCTGCATGCTAAGGACATTCGTGAAAACCTGCCTTTATATATCACCAATCAGTTTAAGCTGCTCAACCGGGCTGATGCTTACCGTAACATTCATTTCCCGGCTGATGCTACACTTCTTAATGAAGCATTACACCGTTTGAAGTTTGAAGAGTTGTTTCTGCTTCAGCTTAAATTACTTAAAAATAAACTGCTTCATACGCAAAAGTTTAAAGGGAATGTATTTGATAAAGTTGGGCATTATTTTAATGAGTTTTATCATCACAAGCTGCCTTTTACCTTAACCGATCCGCAGAAGCGGGTATTGAAGGAGATTAGGCAGGATACCCAGCGAGGCATACAAATGAATCGTCTGCTTCAGGGTGATGTGGGTAGCGGTAAAACCGTAGTAGCGCTGATGAGCATGTTAATAGCTATTGATAACGGTTTTCAAACCTGTATTATGGCGCCTACCGAGATCTTGGCCAACCAGCATTATCAAACCATTAAAAGCCTGGTGGGCGATGATTTTATTGAGGTCGCTTTATTAACGGGTTCAACCAAACAAAAGGAGCGTAAAGTGTTGCATCAAAAGCTTGAAGAAGGTACGCTTAAAATATTGGTTGGTACCCATGCCCTTATTGAAGATAAAGTACAGTTTAAAAACCTGGGCTTTGTGGTAATTGATGAACAGCACCGCTTTGGGGTTGAGCAACGGGCTAAACTTTGGCGAAAAAATGCTGTTCCGCCGCATATATTAGTAATGACGGCTACACCTATTCCCCGTACATTGGCCATGACATTATATGGTGACCTGGATGTGTCAGTGATTGACCAGTTGCCGGCTGGTCGTAAACCTATCCAAACGGTTCATTTTTATGAAAATCAGCGCTTACGGATGTTTGGTTTTATGAAACGGGAGATAGCATTGGGCAGACAGATCTATGTAGTATACCCGCTGATCCAGGAAAGTGAAAAGCTCGACCTTAAAAACCTGGAGGATGGCATTGAGACTATGTCGCGCGAGTTTCCGCTGCCTGATTACCGGCTCAGTATTGTACACGGCAAAATGAAGCCTGCCGAGAAAGATTTTGAAATGCAGCGTTTTATTAAAGGCGAAACGCAGATCATGGTGGCCACTACCGTAATAGAAGTAGGGGTAAACGTACCGAATGCTTCGGTGATGATCATTGAAAATGCCGAGCGTTTTGGCCTGTCGCAATTGCACCAGCTGAGGGGGAGGGTTGGGCGCGGGGCCGAGCAATCCTATTGTATTTTGATGAGCAGTCATAAATTGAGTCACGACGGCAAGATCCGTCTGGATACCATGGTGAAGACCAACAATGGCTTTGAAATTTCGGAGATAGACCTGCAGTTGCGGGGACCGGGCAACATAGAAGGCACCCAGCAAAGCGGCGTAGTTGATCTGAAACTGGCCAACCTGGCCACCGATCAGGAGTTACTTTTCAAGGTACGCAAATGTGTTGAAACCATTTTTGAAAAAGACCCTCAACTGGCACATCCCGAAAACCAGATTTTGCATCATGCCTTTGAAGTAAAGAACGCAGGGTTGAGTTGGGATAAGATATCTTAAGCCAAGAATACTACAGAATAATCCCGCGTCATTGCGAGGAACGAAGCAATCCCAGATGTGCAGAGTAGCTGTGCAGGTTCGCCCTGTAAAGTATGGGATTGCTTCGTACCTCGCAATGAGGTCTTTTTTAATTTAGTATAATGCCCGTAACCCTTCCTCCTTTAGCTGTCAAATAGTACATTTGTTAAAACTGATCTTACTGTTTATATATGAAGAAATTTACTTTATTATTTTCTGTTGCTGCATTGCTGTGTACACAAGTTAAGGCACAGGACTCTTTAACTATCCGCAAAATGTATGACGAAGCGTTGGTTAACGGCCAGTGTTATGAAAATCTCCATTACCTGTGCAAAAATATAGGTCAGCGCCTCAGCGGTTCTGGCAATGCTCAAAAGGCTGTCGACTGGAGTAAAAAACTGATGGATGGTTATGGTTTCGATAAAGTTTACCTGCAGGAAGTAATGGTGCCGCATTGGGTGCGCGGAGCGAAAGAGGAGGCCGCTATTATTGATGGTAAAACCCGCATCCCGGTACCGATTGTTGCGCTGGGTATGTCAATAGCAACGCCTAAAGCAGGTATTACAGCTAATGTTATCGAGGTTAAAAGCATAAAAGAACTTGAGAGTCTTGGCGAGAGTGTGGTGAAAGGAAAGATCGTTTTTTTTAACCGCGCGTTCGATCCGCGTTTTATTGAAACAGGTATGGCCTACGGCACAGCAGGCGATCAGCGTTTTATGGGGCCGGCCGTAGCTGCCAAACTTGGTGCAGCCGGTGTAATAGTGCGTTCGCTCACTGAAATCATCGATGATTATCCGCATACCGGCGCTACCCTTGCTGCCCCGGGCAGTAAAATGATTCCAGCCGCGGCCATATCTACAAAAGCAGCCAATAAGTTGAGCGCTATGCTTAAGTTGAGGAAATTCCCGGCGGCAAAATTTTACTTTAAGCAAAATTGCGAGTTACTGCCTGATGTGAAATCATTTAACGTTATAGGAGAAATTACCGGCTCTGAAAATCCTAATAAATTTATTACCGTTGGCGGCCATCTTGATTCATGGGATTTGGCCGAAGGTGCACATGACGACGGTACTGGCGTAATGCAGTCGGTTGAGGTATTGAGAATTTTTAAAACGGTTGGATACAAACCTAAAAACTCGGTACGCGCCGTGCTTTTCATGAACGAGGAAAATGGTCATAAAGGCGGCACTAAATATGCCGAACTGGCCGCCCAAAATAAAGAGCAACACATTGCTGCTATTGAAACCGACGAAGGCGGCTTTACACCCCGCGGGTTCAGCTTTGCTGATGTATCAAAAGATTTTATCAAAAAAGTGAATGATAACTTCAAATCAATCCTGGAGCCATACGATGTTGACAAGTTAACCATCGGAGGGGCGGGTACGGATATTGAGCCGATGAAAGAAACGGTACCGGGAGTAGTATTGATTGGCTTCCGCCCGGATTCACAACGATATTTCGACTTGCACCATACTGCTAAAGACGTTTTTGAAAACGTAAACAAACGTGAGCTGGAACTTGGCGCGGCTGGTATGGCAGCGTTAATTTATTTGATAGATCAGCACGGATTGTAAGGAACCGAACCATGATTTTTAGGATTAAAGGATGATCCTGATGTGATACCATGCATAAAATTCATGGTAATCTTCTAATCCTAAAAATCAAGGTTCAAAAAAATAGCTACCTTTGCGGCACATCTAAAAATTAATAAATAGTGACCGAAGAAGGCGATAGTAAACCCCGAAAAGTAGACTCCTTTGCAGCATTGCGTTATAAAGATTTCAGATCTTACATAGGCATGCGTTTTTGTTTCACCTTTGCATACTCCATGCAGGCCGTAGTACTCGGCTTTTATATTTACAGTATCACCCATAGTAAAATAGCCCTCGGCCTTATTGGCTTGTGCGAGGCTATTCCGGCTATTGGTATTGCTTTGTACGGCGGCTATATCGCCGATAAATCTGAAAAGCGAAAAATGCTTTTGCTGATCTTTAGTGGAGTGTTACTGACATCCCTGGTGATGTTTACCGTAACACTCAAAAGCGTGAGCGGTATTATTCATACTGGTTGGATTGTACCTATTATGTACGCTATGATATTTTGTAATGGTGTGGCGCGTGCCTTTTATGGCCCGGCAACATTCACCATTTACGCTAACAGTATCCCGAAAGAATTGTATCCAAATGGCAGTACCTGGAGCAGTAGCAGCTGGCAAGTTGCATCTATTTTGGGCCCGGCAGCAGGTGGTTTAATATACGGTTATGCGGATAAGGTAATACCTGGTTTAAGCGGTATAACTGCTACGTTTAGCTGTATTCTGTTTTTGCTACTGGTATCGTTGGTGTTGGTGTACATGCTGCGTCAATATCCTGCACAATATGTTCCTAAAGAAAGTATCTGGAAAAGCCTTTCGGAAGGGATTCACTTTGTGTTTAGTAATAAGATGATGATAGGCGCTATGAGCCTTGATCTGTTTTCGGTATTTTTTGGTGGTGCGGTGGCTTTGCTGCCTGTTTTTGCCAATGAGATATTAAAAGTAGGTGCTGAGGGACTGGGTATCATGAGGGCTATGTCGTCATTAGGGGCGGTATTAACCATGCTGGTGATGACACGTTTTTCGCCGATGGGCAAGCCGTGGCGTAACCTGCTTATTGCGGTGACCGGTTTTGGTTTGTCAATCATATGTTTTGGTTTATCAACTAATTTTTACCTCTCGCTATTATTTATATTTACTGAAGGAGCTTTTGATAGTATCAGTGTTATTATCCGAGGTACGCTGATGCAGCTTTTGACACCAGATCATATGCGTGGCAGGGTATCGGCAGTAAACCAGATGTTTATCGGCTCATCTAACGAGATCGGCGCTTTTGAATCGGGCACGGCAGCGCAATTGTTAGGCACTGTTCCGTCGGTGTTATTTGGCGGCAGCATGACTATGCTTATTGTGGGCATTACTTATCTGAAAACCAAGAAGCTAATCCCATTGTCCTTGCAGCAGATTCATGCACCAGGTGAGAAGGGGATAAAGGAGGCGTAGAGAAATTCTGACATTCCTAAAACGGGTGTCCTGCTGAGTGTTTAAATCCAGGGCCTCTGCTTCGACAAGCTCAGAGTGACAGGCCGTCGCTCTCCATGTGTTTACTATTTTGCGGACGATATCGCTTTCACAATCATGAATTTTTCATGTAGCCGGCATTATTTTTAATCTATCCCCTTGCTTTGCTGCATTATAAATTCACATCTTTACGTTGCCAAAAAACGGCATCATCAAACCAATAAACAATAAAACAAACTCACCCTTACAAACAATGAAAAAGGTAATATTAGTAACAGGAGCATCTTCTGGTATTGGCTTAGCTTGTGCCAGTGCACTGCAAGCGGCAGGCCATACGGTTTACGGGTCATCACGTAACCTCGACCGCATGAAATCTGTGTCGTTTAAACCTGTTCAACTTGATGTTACCGACGATGCTTCGGTAAAGGCAGCAATCGACACCATTATTAAGACCGAAGGCAAAATCGACGTATTGGTGAACAATGCCGGCAATGGTGTAACTGGCCCGGCTTATGCTATGCCGGTTGAAAGTGCGAAGCAACAGTTTGAGGTTAACTTTTTTGGTGTGATCCGTGTTAGTTCGGCAGTATTGCCGGGCATGATCGAAAAAGGTCAGGGCCTTATTGTAAACATCAGCTCATTGGCCGGTTTATTCGGCTTGCCATATCAAGGTATGTACAGCGCCTCAAAATATGCTATTGAAGGCTACTCGCAAAGTTTAAGGATGGAACTGCGCAATACGGGTGTTAAAGTAACCCTGCTTAATCCCGGCGACTTTAAATCAGACTTTAGCCAGAACCGTGCAAAAGTAAAATTCCCGATCAAAAACGATAAACTGGAAACCGAATACAATGCCGCAGTTGCCGCTATGGAAAAAGATGAAAGCATTGCCCCAAGTCCGGAATCATTAGCTAAAAAACTGGTTTCGATAGTGGCATCATCAAGCCCGAAGCACCGTTACCTGGTTGGGCAAATTGGTCAAACGATCGTGCCTACATTAAAAGCGATTTTGCCGGGTGGTTTGTTTGAGAAGTTGATGAATGATCATTACGGGATAAAATAGGTTTTACCGTTTGTAAATAGAAAATGCCACTCGGTTTGGGAGGCATTTTTTGTTTGGTGTGATTTAATTATTAACGTTGTTGTATGTTTGCAATAGATAGAGGCTTTTATGATAAACAAGATTTCGATAAGTAACTTTAAATCAATCCGGGATTTGGATGTGGAGTTAGGGCGGGTTAACGTTTTTATAGGTGAAAATGGTTCCGGGAAATCTAATATACTTGAAGCCGTTGCCATGGCCTCTGCTTCTAATGGAAGTGAGTTGAATGTTGAAGGGTTATTCAATAAAGGTGTAAGGGTAACAAAACCATCACTTACTTTCAATTCTTTTTTGGGTATGCAGGCTAAATCGGAAATAAAAATTACAATTGTAAGTGATGAGACTATCTTGACGTCTTCCTTTACATCAGAAAATCCAGATGATATATATTCAGTTTGGGAAGACAAGGGGAATAATTATGGTTCGAAGCATCTTTGGAAAGATATCAATAATAAAGCCTACGAAACTATATTAACTCAATTTAATGACTTTATAAATAATCAGAAAAATTTAGAGTTAAGAGATACATTCATTAAAGCGCAGGAGAACGACCTATTTAAAGATGTGTTTGATAAAGCTTTTAAAGAAAAGGCCGAGGAGTTGTCGCAATCTGCCTTGGATCAAGCAAAATCTACAATCTCTGATTTTCTTATTTATAACATAAATACTAATTCACTGAGAGGAATAAATAATGATAGTAAAAAACAACCTTTGGGCATAAATGGCGAAGGCTTAGATGTTTTACTCTCAACTTTTTCTAAAAACAAGTTAGACGAATTAACTAAATTAAATTTTATTTCCTGGCTTAAGAAAATCGATATTGATGCCAGCGATGCTTTAAAAAATAAAGGGTATAAATTGGGGCGCAGTAATTCGGAGCTATACTTTATGGATAAGTTCATGCAAAAGAAGAATAATTTATTTGCAGCAGAGAATGCTAACGAAGGTGCCTTGCATGTATTGTTTTATTTGGCATTGTTTATTAGTGAAAAGACACCGAAATTTTTTGCTATTGACAATATTGAAAATGCTTTAAATCCATCATTGTGTAGGCAAGTTATAAAAAATATAACAGAACTTTCTAAAAAGAACGATAAGCAAGTACTGATAACTACCCATAATCCTGCAGTAATTGATGGTTTGAATTTGCACGATGATGAACAGCGTTTATTTGTAGTTAAAAGAACCGACGAAGGCTACACTAAGGTCGAACGCATCAAAATGAAACCGAACGCGGATGATCAAAAGTATAAACTTTCAGAACTTTGGATGCGCGGTTATTTAGGCGGTTTACCTTCAAATATTTTTTAAATGATTGTTGGTATTTACGCTGAAGGCAGAGGCGACTTGGCGGTTATTACGAATATTTTAAAAGGTGCATTGGGCATTGATAGATCAGACATGAGCTATAGAGTGCCTGAATTTGAGTTGGATCAAACTGATTTAAGCACAATGCCAGTCGAACAACACAGTAGCTGGACAGTTGTAAAGAAGGTTTGTGAAGAAAAGACTTTGATAGATACTTTCTTTGATAGCCCGATTGAACAAGTATCTTTTATTGTTATTCAAATTGATACTGCTGAAAGACATTTAGAAGATTATGGAGTGACAGAGCCGGTAAAAACCAGAGATATTGATCTCAAAGAATATTGTAGTCAATTACGTTCTAAAGTAGTTGACAAAATAAACAGCTGGCACGATGATTTGGATGGCGATAAAGTAACTTATGCAATAGCGATTGAGGAAATCGATGCTTGGGTTTTAACAATTTATGATAAGGGCAACAAAGACACTTCGATATACTCAAACCCTAAAAAAGCGTTGAATGATCAACTTAATATTATATTAAGCAAAAAGGAAAAAGGAGTGCTTTCTGCAAAAGCTTTTGATAAATACGATTGGTTAAGTTCTCCTTTTAAGAAAAAGAAAATTCTTAAAGCTTGTATGGATAAAAATGAGAGTTTAAAGTTGTTTTGTAAATCTTTAACAGCCTTTAAACAAGAAGAATAGATTTTTCCAAATGTTAACTTTGTATACTGACTAATATTTATCAGCCAATATACAAAGTTACTCAATGCTTTTACGCTGTCAACTTCTTATACTTAATCCTTTTCGGAGCAACATCGCCTAAGCGTTTCTTTCGGTTTTCTTCATAATCAGAATAGTTGCCTTCAAAGAAGTAGACCTGAGAGTTACCTTCAAAAGCCAGGATGTGCGTACAAATACGGTCGAGGAACCAGCGGTCGTGGCTGATCACTACAGCACAGCCTCCAAAGTTCTCCAGTGCCTCTTCCAATGCACGTAGAGTGTTTACGTCGATATCGTTAGTAGGCTCATCCAGTAGCAATACGTTCGACCCTTTTTTGAGGGTGATAGATAAGTGCACACGGTTGCGCTCGCCACCTGATAGTACACCTACTTTTTTCTGCTGATCGGCGCCGTTAAAGTTAAACTTGGATACATATGCCCTTGAGTTAAGCGGGCGGTTACCCACCATAATAGTTTCCAAACCACCGGTTACGTTTTCCCAAACAGATTTGTTAGGGTCAAGATCATCATGCATCTGGTCAACATAACCTAAGGCTACGGTTTCACCCACACGGAAAGTACCGGCATCCGGCTGATCTTGCCCTGTGATTAAACGGAACAGTGTAGTTTTACCCGCGCCGTTAGGGCCAATGATGCCAACTATACCGGCAGGTGGTAAGGAGAAGCTCAGGTTATCGAACAATAATTTATCGCCGTATGATTTGCTTACGCCATTGGCCTCAATCACTACATTACCCAAACGCGGGCCCGGCGGAATGAACAGCTCCAGTTTTTCTTCGCGTTCTTTAGTTTCCTCAGATGCCAGTTTTTCGTAATTTCCTAAACGGGCTTTTGATTTGGCGTGGCGGCCTTTCGGGCCCATACGCACCCATTCCAGCTCGCGCTCCAGGGTTTTCTGACGTTTGCTTTCACTCTTTTCTTCCTGGGCCAAACGCTTGGCTTTTTGATCTAACCATGAGGAATAATTTCCTTTCCATGGGATACCTTCTCCACGGTCAAGCTCGAGGATCCAGCCGGCAACGTTATCAAGGAAATATCTGTCGTGCGTTACAGCTATAACAGTTCCTTTATATTGCTGTAAATGTTGTTCCAGCCAATCAATAGATTCGGCATCCAGGTGGTTGGTAGGCTCATCAAGCAACAATACATCCGGCTCCTTTAATAAAAGGCGACATAAAGCTACGCGGCGGCGCTCACCACCAGATAATACTGAGATTTTGGTATCCGGTTCAGGACAGCGAAGGGCATCCATGGCGCGTTCCAGTTTGCTATCCAGCTCCCATGCGTTTACCGCATCAATTTTATCCTGTAATTCGCCCTGGCGGTTCATGAGTTTTTCCATGGCATCGGCATCTTCATAATATTCCGGAAGACCGAATTTTTCGTTGATCTCTTCATATTCCTTTAGTAAGGCAGTAGTTTCAGAAACCCCTTCCTCAACTATTTCGCGCACGGTTTTTTCAGGGTCAAGTTCCGGTTCCTGGCTCAGGTAGCCAACGGTATATCCAGGCGAAAACACCACTTCGCCTATATTGGTTTTATCAATCCCTGCAATAATTTTGAGCAATGACGATTTACCGGAGCCATTTAAGCCGATAACGCCAATTTTTGCGCCGTAAAAAAACGACAGGTATATGTTTTTTAATACTGTTTTTTGCGGGGGATAAACTTTGCTCACCCCGGCCATTGAAAAAATTATCTTTTCGTCTGCCATTATAATTGGATCAATAAATAGAAATTCAAATATGGCTAAAATAGATGAAACGGAGGTTGTAGATTAATGATTAGGGGGGTAGTAATTTTAAGTTGTTTTTTGAGTTATAATGTTAATTTAAATTTAATTGAATCTTAAGCGAAGCGCACAACCATCACCGCGGGTTTCCCGTATATAAGTTATATGACGATACCTGCTGGCTAATGCCTAATTGTCATGTTTATGACGAAATGCCTTAAAAGGTGGAAATGTTATTAAATATTTGAAATTTGTTTAAACTTTTTTAGGATATTTATATCAAACAGGTAAGTTTCGTTCGTATATTGTAAAAAAAATGCTTGTTAGCGGGCTTTTCAGATAAAAACTGTTGATTGATGCCAAACTTTGATACATTGCGTATCATTACAATGTCTGTTTCTGCAAAGCATTAAATGTTGGCAATATTGTTGATGAAAGTAAACAGGCGTCGTAATTTGTAAAAACATAATTTATACATTAGGGCGTTCAATAATTAGAAAGGTATATATGGAAGCTAAATTTTCGCCGAGGGTAAAGGATGTTATTCAATATAGCAGGGAAGAGGCATTACGCCTTGGGCATGACTATATTGGTACAGAACATCTTTTGCTTGGGCTTATCCGCGATGGGGATGGTGTAGCAATTAAATTGCTGAAGGGATTGAACGTTGATACCGCAAAACTTCGCCGCGCCGTTGAGGATGCAGTAAAGGGAACTATTGGAACAAACGTACATATCGGCAGCATCCCGTTAACAAAACAGGCCGAGAAGGTATTGAAGATAACTTATCTGGAAGCCAAAATATTTAAAAGCGATGTGATTGGTACAGAGCACCTGCTGCTGTCTATCCTTCGCGATGAGGACAACATCGCCTCACAAATACTTGTACAGTTTAATGTAAACTACGAGGTATTTAAAGGCGAAGTTGAATCGCATAAAAACGATGTTACTGACGAAATGCCGGGATCACCTACAGGCGGTGATGATGACTTTAAAGAAGAAGAGTCATTTAGTCAGCCTAAAAAAGTATCCGACATTAAATCAAAAACACCGGTACTTGATAACTTTGGCCGCGATTTAACCCGCGCCGCTGAAGATGGCAAGCTTGACCCTATTGTTGGTCGTGAAAAAGAGATCGAAAGGGTATCACAAATTCTATCGCGCCGTAAAAAGAACAACCCTATATTAATAGGTGAGCCTGGTGTAGGTAAATCAGCCATTGCCGAAGGGCTTGCATTACGCATTGTTCAGCGTAAAGTATCACGTGTATTGTTCAATAAGCGTGTAGTTACACTTGATTTAGCCTCATTGGTGGCAGGTACCAAATACCGCGGCCAGTTTGAAGAGCGTATGAAAGCGGTAATGAACGAACTGGAAAAATCACCTGATGTAATTTTATTTATTGACGAGATCCATACTATAGTAGGCGCTGGTGGTGCTTCAGGTTCGCTTGATGCGTCAAATATGTTTAAACCAGCTTTGGCGAGGGGAGAGATACAATGCATTGGCGCAACCACTTTAGATGAATATCGCCAGTACATTGAAAAAGATGGTGCTTTGGACCGTCGTTTCCAAAAGGTAATGGTTGAGCCGGCTACGCCGACTGAAACTATCGAGATCCTGAACCGCATTAAGGATAAATATGAAGAACACCACGGTGTTACTTATACTCCTGAAGCAATCAATGCCTGCGTTAACTTAACCACCCGTTACATTACCGACAGGTTTTTACCGGACAAGGCTATCGACGCGCTTGATGAAGCTGGTTCACGTGTTCACTTAACCAATATCCACGTGCCTCAAAATATTTTAGATATTGAGCAAAAGATTGAACAGATCAAGATTGAAAAAAACAAAGTTGTTCGCAGCCAGAAATACGAGGAAGCTGCGCAGTTACGTGATACTGAGAAGAATTTGTTAGTTGAGCTTGATCAGGCAAAAGCTGTTTGGGAAGCTGAAACAAAATCAAAACGTTACACTGTAACCGAGGATAATGTTGCCGAAGTAGTATCAATGATGACCGGCATCCCTGTACAACGTGTAGGTCAGGCCGACAGTCAGAAGCTGTTGCACATGAGCGATACTGTTGCCAGCAAGATCATTGGTCAGGATGAGGCTATCAAAAAGCTAACCCGTGCTATACAGCGTACTCGTGCAGGTTTGAAAGATCCTAAAAAACCTATTGGTTCCTTTATCTTTTTAGGCCCTACAGGTGTTGGTAAAACCGAGCTTGCTAAAGAGCTTGCCCGCTTTATGTTCGATACCGAAGATGCCCTGATCCAGATTGACATGAGCGAATACATGGAGAAATTCGCAGTATCCCGTTTAGTGGGTGCGCCTCCGGGCTATGTAGGTTATGAAGAAGGCGGTCAGTTAACTGAAAAAGTACGTCGTAAGCCATATGCTGTAGTATTACTGGATGAGATTGAAAAAGCTCACCCTGATGTATTCAATATCCTGTTGCAGGTTTTGGATGAAGGTCAGTTGACCGATTCATTAGGCCGTAAGGTTGATTTCAGGAATACTATCATCATCATGACATCAAACATCGGTGCCCGCCAGTTGAAAGACTTTGGACAAGGCGTAGGTTTCAGCACCAATGCTAAAACTTTACAGGCCGAAAGCCATTCACGCGGTGTTATTGAGAATGCCTTGAAACGTGCATTTGCTCCTGAGTTCCTGAACCGTATTGATGACGTTATCGTATTTAACTCATTAGGTAAAGAAGAAATCTTCAAAATCATCGATATCGAGCTTGCTTACCTGTTTAGCCGTGTAAATGGCTTAGGTTTCAAAATTGAGCTTACCGATGCTGCAAAAGATTTCATTGCCGATAAAGGTTATGACTCGCAATTTGGTGCAAGGCCGCTTAAACGTGCCATCCAGAAATACCTGGAAGATCCAATTGCCGAAGAGATCCTTAAAGGTGAATTGGCCGAAGGTGACGTGATGGTAGTTGATTTTGATACTGAAACCAAAGAGATCAAAATCACCGACCGCAAAGGCGAAAGCAAAAAACCAGAGCAGGAAGAGCAAAAGTAATTTTGCGGTACTGTAATTAATATTAAAACCCCGTTTCGATTTTTCGGAACGGGGTTTTGTTTGCTGTCTGAACCGGGATTTTAGTGGATTTTTGGGATTAATCGGATTTTTGTCTGAACTCGAATTTTTTGAATTTTAAGAATTTATTTAATTGCCTTTTCATTCTGATAATTCACTCAATCCGTTTAATTCGAGTTCAGACAATATTCTGTAAATCCTTTAATTCTGAAAACTCTGATTCAGACTTACTTTTTTTCCACCACCGGCTCATAATCAACAGGTAACATTTCGGCAACGCGGCTTATGCCCCAGTCACCTTCATAGATTACGGAATGAGGATTAGCTACAATACCATTGTTATCAAAAAAGGCATATGGCTCATCGAAAGAAATAATAGTTGTAGCGTTGTTAGGCATGTTAAACGCCTGGAAAGAATTGTCTGAAGCTTCCCGGCCTTTTTTAGTATACATAACATACAGGCAATCGGTAAATCCTATAGCAAATAAGCCTTCCTGGTCTGTTAGCTTGAAAAAGTCGGCTCTGTCTAAGGGTTTATTGACAAGACTTTGCAGGTATTTATTATTGGGGCCACCGTGATAATTAGGATTAGGCTTACGGATCAGGCACATCACAACAAAGTTTTCTTGTGTGAGACTATCTTTTATAGCCGACCGATAGAAATGCATATATGAACCAAGGTACGCTGATTGTCGTTCTTTACGCCATTTACGCTTTTGTTTTTCGGTTCCCTTCAGGTCTTCGAAATTGGAGATCCCCTCATAGTATAGCATAGCTTTTGCCGGATTGTAATTGAAGTTGGTTAGTTTGTACTTTATCCTATAGCCGAGAGCCTTGTTTTCAATCTCTAAGAAATCATGCGAAGAAGCTTTTAGTACATAGGTGATGTCATCATAATCAAAATCAAGCACATCTGAGTTCAGGATTTTACATTTAGCGGCATTGTCCGAATAGCCTAAAAATTGCTGCCTGAAAATAGCATAGTATTTTTCACGGTTAGGATCGGGCCTGATCTTAATCTCATTTAGCTGAAAGGTTTTGGGGATAATACTGATGGTCCCCAGGTTGATATTGGCACTGCCCGCCTGCAAACTATAAGTGTAGGTTTCATAACCAACTATGGATATAATGAAATCATACTTGCCGGGCTTTACGTTGCTGAGGGTGAAAGTACCGTCATCAGCCGTTTTGTTGCCTACCTGGGCATTGTTTAAAAACACACTGGCATTGGGCACGGGCTTGGTATCGGTCATGTTGATTACTTTGCCGGTAATTTTTACCTGGCCCATACAGTACGCAGGTATCAGTAACGATAAAAGCAACAATAACTTACGCATGGTTAAAATTAAACTAAAATTTTAGTTTAACAATATGGCTGCATGAAAATTTATCAGAAATAAAGACTCGAAATAAAATAATTTAAAAAACGTTTAAACCTTTGAACAATTTTTTGTTCAAACAGTTATATAACTAACGCAATACTTTATGAAAAAAATCTTGACTTTAATTTGCTGCACTATAGTACTTGCTGCAACATCGTGTAAAAAGGAATATGTAACTACCAGCCCGAGCGCTACCACTATTTTTGATACCACTCCAAATTTTGTGCTCGACAATAGTATTAACGGCTATACCACGACTTTAAATGTACCCGAAATTACTGACTACTATAACAATCACGGTGCTGTTTTGGTGTATTTGGAGGATAATGGTACCTATGAACAGCTACCGGATGTGTATGGGGGGATAAGTTACAGGTTTGTATATCAAACAGGCAAGCTATACATTGATGCTCAAAATTCCGACGGAAGCGTCCCTACAGGTAACGGTATCCCCGGCCCGTTAAAAGTGAAAATAGTATTGGTGCCGTAATCCAATCTAACTCAAAACAAAAAGGAGCCTTGCAAACGCAAGGCTCCTTTTTGTTTAAGAACATTTGAAATTATTTCCCCATCTGATCGATAACCGCCTGGGTTACGCCAGTGTAAGAAAAACCACCGTCATGGAAAAGGTTTTGCATAGTAACCATTTTGGTTAAATCGCTAAACATAGTAACGCAGTAATCAGCGCACTGATCGGCATCAGCATTACCCAGCGGGCTCATTTTTTCGGCAAACTCAATAAAACCGTCGAAGCCTTTTACGCCCGAACCGGCGGTTGTACGGGTTGGCGACTGAGAAATAGTATTAACACGTACTTTTTTAGCCATGCCGTACTCATAACCAAAGTTACGGGCAATGCTTTCCAATACCGCTTTGTTATCGGCCATGTCATTATAACCAGGGAAGTAACGCTGGGCAGCGATGTAGCTTAATGCCAGTACTGATCCCCATTCATTAATGGCATCATGTTTCATGGCAGCCTGCAAAATGCGGTGAAGACTTAACGCAGATATATCGAAACCTTTGTGGGTAAATTCGTAGTTGTTTTCAAAATAAGGAATGTTTTTGCGCACGTTAACGCTCATGCCTATTGAGTGCAGGATGAAATCAACCTTGCCGCCAAAATGCTCCATGGTTTTGGTGAACAGGTTATTGATATCATCGCCATTGGTAACATCGGCACCAATAACCGGCGCGTTGCATTCTTCGGCCAGTTTATTGAGTTCGCCCATGCGTAAAGCAATAGGGGCATTTGATAATACAATTTCAGCACCTTCCTGTACGGCACGTTGTGCTACCTTCCAGGCTATTGATTGCTCATTTAGCGCACCGAAAATGATGCCTTTTTTACCTTTTAATAAATTATAAGCCATTTGTTAAGTTTTTATAATTGAAGCAAAGTTATAATTTTATTTCAGTTGCTGATTGGCTGTTTAAACTAACGGCCGTTATTGCCTGCTGCAAACTCAAAACTGCTAACTGAAGAGTAACTCTCTCGCATTTTGCAAAGCACTTTCGCCCGGCTTATCCCCGCTTAGCATTTTGGCTATCTCCAATACGCGTTCATCGTTGTCCAATTGCTTGATCCGGGTAAAGGTAGCGGCTTCGCTATCATCTTTATAAACAAAATAATGGCTTTGTCCTTTGCTGGCGATTTGCGGCAGGTGGGTAATGGTGATTACCTGTAGGTTTTGCGCTAATCGCTCCATTATCTGCCCAACCTTATTGGCTACCTCGCCTGATACACCGGTGTCAATCTCATCAAAAATAATAGTAGGCAAGGCAGTGTATTGCGCCACAATAGATTTAATGCTCAGCATCAACCTCGAAAGCTCTCCACCGGATGCCACCTTGCTCATCTCAGCCAAAGCATGTCCCTTATTAGCCGAAAATAAAAATTTAATGTTATCAATCCCCGTAGCAGTAAGTAAGGGAGCTTGCTCAGTAGCCCCCCCTTTAGGGGGCGGGGGGGGCGTTTGCTCAATGCTTAACATCGAGTTTCCCATCCCCATCTCGGCCAGTGTTGCCAATATCTGTTTCTCAATATCCGGGATAGCTTTTTTGCGGTTGACTGATAACTGTGTCGCCAGCTTTTCAAGTTCGGCTTTATCGGCAGCAATTTGTTTTTTCAGCTTTTCAATGGCTTCGTCACCAAAAAGGGCTTGCTGCACTTTGTCTGATAATTCTTCCTGAATTTGCAATAGCTCGGCGATGGTATTTACCCGATGCTTTTTTTGCAGATTGTAGATCATGCTTAACCGGTTGTTCACCTCTTCGGCACGGGCTTCATCAATAAAAGTATGCTGTTCAATGGCATCAATTTCAGCAGCAATATCTTTCAATTCTATGATAGTGCTATTGATGCGCTGGTGCAATTCAGCCACAGCCGGGTTGTATTTTTCTATAGAACCCAAAGCTTGTCCGGCTTCTTTTAGCTGAGTCAACGCTGCAGCTTCGCCATCCTGTAAAAGATAGTTGGCGCCTAAAAGGTTGCGCTTAATTTCTTCGGCATTGTTGAGGGTGTTTAGTTCCAGCTCCAAATGTTCCTGCTCATCGGCAACCAAAGCACCTTTTTCAAGTTCATCAAACTGAAACTGGAAATAATCAAGATCGGCTTTGGCTTTATCATTTTCGGCTATGAGCTGGTTCAACTTGCTTAACGACTTTTTATATGCTTTGAATTTGGTTTGATAATCAAACAGCAGATCCGAATGACGGGCGACGGAGTCAACCACTAACAGTTGAAAATCCGGATCATTGATCTCCAGCGTAGCATGCTGGGAATGGATGTCAATCAGCTTTTCGCCTAGTTGCTTCAATGCTGTGAGGTTAACCGGCGTATCGTTTACAAAAGCACGGGATTTACCATCGGCAGAAATTTCACGGCGTAATACCGTTTCGGTTTCATAATCCAGATCGTTATCCTCAAAAAAATCGGCTAAATGAAAGCCACTGATTTTGAAAGTGCCCTCAATAACGCATTTTTTTTGCTGGTTAAAAAAGTACTTGCTTTCGGCCCGTTGTCCTAAAATAAGTGAAAGGGCACCCAATATGATCGATTTACCTGCACCGGTTTCGCCGGTTAATATGTTCAGGCCGCTATCAAAACCTATCTCCAGGTTATCGATAAGCGCGTAATTATTAATGGTTAGCTTTTGAAGCATAAAAAAAGTGTCCTCATTTTATTGAGGACACTAAATTACAAATTAAGGTTCTTTAAAAAAGATTTTTAATGCTAATTGCTAATTTATTTAGTCAGCTGTGTCTGGTTTGATATCTTCTTTATCGTCGGTGTCAAACTTGTAATCAAAGTCTTTATCCATTTTATCGCGGTAAAGTTTCATTTTTTGTTTAAACGCCGGGCTTTTCATATAGTCCCGCAGTTTTTTGCTGGCTTCTTTAAGCCGTTGTTGTGCCGCTCTAATTTCAGGGCTATCCTGGAAGCCGCGCATTTGCCGGCCAATGTCCCTCATATCCTCCTGTAGTTTTTTCATGTCGGGATTGTTGTAGGCCATCCTGATGCTATCGCCCATGGCCTGCATACGGTTTCTTTTGGCAATAAATTTCGGCGAGTCATAGCGGCTGCGGATTTTTTGGCCCAGGTTTTTCAATTGCTCTGTTTGCGCCTTCACATCGGCCGGGATCTTGCTTTGCAGTTCGTCCTGGTATTTTTTGTAGTTAGGGTCTCTATCGTCGTTATAACCACGATACCCACGATCATGCGGGATGCCATATTTTTTCTCCAGCTCTTCGTTCATTTTTTTAAACTCAGGACTGCTGTAATAAGCACCAATCTTGCGGCCTATCTCACCCATCTGTTCGCTGGTTTTTTTAGATTCGGACGTTTCGCCATATTCCTTTTGAAAATCTTCGCCCATTTTTTGCATTTCCAGCTTCATTTTTTCCATGCCTTCAGTATTATAATAGGCCTGCAGGGCTTTGCTTTTAGCTTCAAGCATTTCCTGTTGCTTTTTGAAATCATTGCTGTTGTAGTATTTACCAATCAGCTCGCCTTGTTTGTTTACTTCGGCGCTGAGTTTTTCAAGCTCAGCATCGTTAAAACCGTCGTAGTTAAAAGAATCATGGCGTTGTTTGGCTTTAACTATTTCGGCCTGGGTTTTCTTTTTATAGGTTACAGGTTTTTTAGTTTTAGGAGCCACCTTGCGTATGGTATCTTCCACAAATAGAGCATGTAAGGCGGCAGGCGCAGCAACTTTTTTAACTGAGAGCTTGCCGTCTTTTATGGTGGGGTTTAGCCAGGCAATGCTGCTAACGCCGGCAGCCATTATGGCAATGGCCACAAGCAGGTGGCGGATATTGCCTATAGGTTTCTTTGTTTTCATGATGCGTTCAATTCTGTTTAATAAATGATATTTTTTGCCATTAGCAGCCAGGGCCAGCTGTAAATGCTGCTGCCTGGTTTGCTCAAGCTTCAAAAGCGCGTGTGCATAGATCAAGGGTTGCTGTGTTGTTTGCACAACAAGGTCATCGCAGCTGTTTTCGCGCTCCTGGTTAATGATTCGATTAATTAATTGGGCAAAGGGATTAAAGAATAACAGTATGGAAATAAATTGCTGCATCAGGTTCAGCAGGTAATCATTACGTTTAATGTGCGATAGCTCATGCAGTAAAATGGCTTCAACCTCGGTAGCCGATAAGTATGTAGTAAGGGTTATCGGCAACAAAATAATGGGGCTTAAAAAGCCTATCATACAAGGGGCATCAACCATACGGCTAAAGTTTACCCACACATTTTTAGTAATGCAAAGCTTTTGGCAAAGCTCATCGGCAAAGTCCTGTAGCCTGTCGGCGGGTACCATGGTACGTTTTATCAGGCTGATCCTTTGCCAGCTTAAGCTAACTTTAAGCAGGTTAAATACCAAACCAGCAAAGTAAAGGGCTGATATATAAGGCAGATAGCCTTTTATAACGTATTCGTAATAATTGTTTTGCGGTTTGAATGCTACTTCATGCAGCGGAAGGTAGAAACGTGGTAATAAAGATGGTGCATTGGCGGATGTAAAATTGATCCACTCGTGCAGCCTGAACTGATGGATAAACGTGTATATAAACCAGGCGCTTATGGCAAGGATGGCGCCCATGGCCAAATTGTGCTTTTTAATGGCCGATAACTGCGGCCTGCAAATAAACACTAATCTTAAGGCAAACCATACTAACAAACCCTGCCATAACGATTGCAGAATAGTTACGCCCAACACCTGGCTTATATTATAGAATAAATTTTCCATCACGTTTATTTTTTATCCTGATCAAATTGATTCAAAAAATTTTTAATAGCGTCAATCTCGTCTTTTGATGCGCGGTGCTGGCCAAGCGCCTGGATCACCAAATCGGAAGTGGAGCCTTTAAATACAGTAGACAAGATTTTATCCAGAGCGTTGCTTTGGGCCTGCTCCATTGTGAATAAAGCCTTGTAAACATGGGTTTTTGAAGTGGTGTCGCGCTCAACCATTCCCTTATCGTGCATAATCTGCATGAGTTTTAAGGTGGTGGTGTAGCCGGCATCCTTGTTTTTAGCAAGCTCCTCGTGAACTTCACGTACGGTGCACTGGCCCTTTTTCCAGATCACCTGTAAAATTTCGAGTTCGCTTTCTGTTGGTTTAATTTCCATCTGTTTCTCTATTACGAATTTCTTCGTACAAATATCTACGATAGGTTTCGTATTTGCAAATGGTTTTGAAATTATTTAACAAATTTTAACGGTAGGGTGGGTGGTGAGTGGTTGTCTGAATCAGAATTTTCAGGATTTGAGAATTTACAGAAAATGGTCTGAACAGACAAAATTCCCCCAAATCCCGGTTCAGACAAAATCACTATCTTTTGGTTACTTTTGCACTCAATAGATTCGGAAAATAAAAACTCCGAAATCGAATATCCCAAATCCGACATCAAAAAAACATGCTGCAAATACAAGAAAACGTATCCCTCAAAAATTTTAACACCTTCGGTATTGATACCAGCGCCCGTTATTTTGTAGAGATAGCCCATGAAACCGAACTAACAGAACTGTTTGCCGATCCGCAGTGGCAGCAAACAGAGCGACTAATACTCGGTGGCGGCAGCAATATGCTTATGGTTGATGATTTTGACGGACTGGTTGTGCGCATGAACATCCGCGGTATTGAGCACCGGATTAGTCATGACGATGTTTATGTAGAAGCAGGTGGTGGCGAGGTATGGAATGACCTGGTTAATTATTGCGTTGTGCATGAATATGCTGGTGTCGAAAATCTGAGCCTGATCCCGGGTTCGGTAGGGGCATCGCCTATACAAAATATAGGTGCCTATGGCGTGGAGCTTAAAGATGTATTTCACAGTTGCCGCGCTTTTGAAATAGCGACAGGGACATTCAGAAATTTCAGCAAAGAGGATTGTAAATTTGGTTACCGCGAAAGCATTTTTAAAGCCGAACTGAAAGAACAGTATATTATAGTATCGGTAAAGTTCCACTTATCGCTGGTGGCAAGCATTAACACCAGGTATGGGGCCATTGAGCAAGAATTACAAAACAGGGGTATCTCAAACCCTACTATTAAAGATGTATCGCAGGTGGTGGCGCGTATCCGGGTATCCAAACTCCCCGATCCGTCAACTATAGGAAACGCGGGCAGCTTCTTTAAAAACCCGGTGATCAGTGCCGAAGAATTTGCTGTGGTGCAAGCTAAATTTCCTGATGTGGTAAATTATCCTGCTGCTGATGGCGGCGTAAAACTGGCTGCCGGGTGGCTCATTGAACAATGTGGATGGAAAGGAAAAACCGTTGGCCACACAGGAACATGGAAAAACCAAGCCCTGGTTTTAGTGAACCATGGAGGCGCTACGGGGCAGGAAGTGTATAACTTTTCGTCGCAAATCATAGACAGTGTGTACACTAAATTTGGCGTTATACTACAACGTGAGGTTAATATTATTAGTTAAATAAGTTTATTTAAAGTGAATTTTCATTTTTAATAAAATTTCTTCTCAATAACATTCCTGTTACAAATGTTCCCTAAATAAGTTTGATTTTCTGCTGTAAAAATTCATAACGTTCTGTTTTTCAGTATTGTATTTGTAATCAATGTGTGAATATTACACAATGAGTAAGTTTCAATACCGATGTTTAAATGTGGACTTTTTACTACACACTTTGGCTTAATGGCATCATGCTTGTCTAATTGTTAATACAAAACTTTAACAAAATGACAAAGATTGAGTTTAACACCCTTGTACTACGTCAGGCGACTTCTTTAAGATCATACGCTTTACATTTCACGCACGACGCAGACGATGCTAACGACCTTGTCCAGGATACAATGTTGAAGGCCATAACTTACTACAACAAGTTTAAGGAAGGCACCAATTTAAAAGGATGGTTATATACCATCATGAAAAACACATTCATCAACAACTATCGCCGTTTTGTTAAAATGAGCACTTTCGTTACCAAGAGTGATGAAATATCATCGCCCAACCTGGTATTTAGTTCAACCAAAAATCAGGGCGAAGCCAAATTTGTTATGGATGATATTAAAAAAGCTTTAGACAGGCTACCCGAAGATTATTATGTACCCTTCACCATGTACTTTGAAGGTCATAAATACCATGAAATTGCCGATCACCTGGATATCCCGATCGGTACGGTAAAAACCCGTATACATGTAGCACGGAAACTGCTCAAGAAAAACCTTAAGGCATATGATAACGGCATCGCCAAACCCGTTTACGCAGAGAATTAATATTCAATTAAACTCCATCATATATATAGAAGAAACCCGCCCATGAGGCGGGTTTCTTGTTTCAATTCAGGTTATTAACGGGGCTGTGTTATCTTAAAAAAGGTACAGCCGGCTGATAAAATATTTGCCGGGTATTATATACCAATACGCTGTTGAAAACGATATAAATAAAGTTTATAGCATAAAACAACGGCATACTCAATATTATAAGTTCGCCCACGCCAAGGTTCAATATAGATGAGGGAATATGAAAAAATTCGTGGTTAAAAAGAACAATAGCTGTTAAAACGATAGCTAAACACCATGATATTTGAAAATTGATAAGCCGTTTACAAGGTTTATCTATATCCTTTATTTTTTTTCTGTTGGATAACCACAAGGCCAGTGGCAATGCTATTCCCAACATAGGGAATATAATGAAGCTTAAGGCTGATAAATTGAATTGTAGTAAGAAGTTTCTGCTATCATGATTCAAAATTCCTGCCGGTTCGAAAGGCAATTCTGTTAAATCTTCAGGACTAATATTTAGTGCGGTTGCCAGTCTTTTAAGTGTATCGCCCCTTGCGTCTGTTTCATCGTTTTCTATTCGTTGCACGGTTCTTAAACTTAGTTGGGCTTGTTCAGCCAATTCTTCCTGGCTTAATCCTTTACGGTTGCGCAATTCCTTAATCTTTTTTCCGGGGTTATAGGTTTTCATATTGATATATTTTGCTGAACAAAAGTATAACTGCCTAAAGAATTAATTGCCGACTTGTTTACGTCATGTTTACGACATTGCTGTTATTGCTAATACGCCAACTTCTTCATTGCCTCCTTCGCAACCACCTGCCCTGAGATAATTGCCGGCGGCACACCTGGCCCGGGCACAGTAAGCTGGCCAGTATACAACAGGTTGTTGATATGTTTTGCCTGCATGGCGGGTTTAAAAAAAGCAGTTTGGGCAAGTGTATTTGCCAACCCGTAAGCGTTGCCTTTAAAGGAATGATAATCGACTTTGAAATCATTTAGCGCATAGCTCCGTTTCACCACGATCGAATCCCTTATGTCATGCCCGGTAATCTGAGCAAACCTATCCATCATCAGGGTGAAATATTTTTCGCGGATGGTTTCGTCATCATTTAAGCCCGGCGCTATCGGCATCAGGAAAAACAGGTTCTCGCCGCTCTCGGGGGCAACCGTGCTATCCGTTTTTGAACTACAGCAAACATAAAACAACGGACTGGAGGGCCATTGGGGCGCAGTATAGATCTCCTTGGCATGCAATTCAAAGTCTTCGTCGAAGAATAGATTATGGTGCTGTATGTTCGGCACTTTTTTATTAGTGCCGATATAGAACAATAAGCTCGATGGCGACATCGTACGGCTATTCCAGTATTTAGTAGTGTAGTTACGATAGGGTTTTTCAATTAAATGCTGGTCAACATGTTGATAATCTGCCCCTGCAATTACCATATCGGCGGTGAATACGCCGTTATTGGTTTGGATTTTATCAACCTGTTTATCCTGTATATTGATTTTTGTAACCTCTGTATTGAGCTTGATCTCAACCCCCAGTTCGATGGCCATGCTTACCATAGCTTTTACTATTTCGTTCATGCCACCCATAGGGTACCAGGTGCCCAGGGCAAGGTCCGCATAGTTCATCATGCTATACATGGCCGGGGTATTTTGCGGGGTGGCTCCTAAAAATAACACTGGGAACTCCAGTAGTTTAATTAATTGGGGGTTTTTAAAATATTTGCGTACATGGCTGCTCATACTGGTAAGCAGCTGCATGCTGAAGCTTTTTTTGATCAGGTTAAAGTCGATAAATTCGGTGATGGAATGGGAGGGGCGGAAAACGTACTCACCCATGCCTACTTTATATTTATATGCCGCCTGGTTTAAAAAATCCCGTAATGCTTTACTACTGCCAGGTTCGGCTTGTTCAAACAGGGCTTCAAGCTCAACCATATCCGCTGGGACATCAAATATTTCATTTTTGCTGTAATAAACACGGTAGCCGGGATCAAGCCTTTTTAGCCGGTAATAATCGGAAGTTTTTTTGCCGAACAGTGCAAAAAAGTTTTCAAATACGTCGGGCATCCAGTACCAGCTTGGCCCCATATCAAACCTGAAACCATCCTGCTCCCAGGCCCTGGCACGGCCGCCGGGCTGGTCATTTTTTTCCAGTATGGTAACTTTAAATCCTTCTTTAGCTAAAACACAGGCTGCTGATAAACCAGCAAATCCCGAACCAATAACAATAATATGTTTGCTGTTCATGTTTAATGTGAAGCCCAAGATAAGAAAAATGTTTTAGGCCTATAAAAAACAATACCGCTTTGAATTTGTACTTTTGAAAAAATGACCACGCGAGTGCCGATGATGAACCTGTACGATGAAACTTGTTTTGAATGCAGTAAACTTATAACAAAAAAATATAGCACTTCCTTTAGTCTGGGCATTAGAACTTTCGATAAAAGTTTTCGTTATCCTATTTATGCCATTTACGGCTTTGTACGTTACGCTGATGAAATTGTAGATACCTTTCATGGGTACGACCAGCAGCAACTGATCAACAGTTTTGAGGAAGAGACCTTTAAGGCGATTGAAGAAAGGATCAGCACTAATCCTGTGATTCATTCTTTTCAACAGGTAGTTAACCGGTTTGAGATCGATCATGAATTGATCAGGGCTTTTCTGCGATCAATGGAAATGGACCTGCATAATAAAGCCTATGATGAGGATAGCTACCAAACTTATATCTATGGTTCGGCAGAGGTTATCGGCATGATGTGCCTGCGTGTTTTTACCAATGATGATATTCAATATCAGGCCCTTGTACCGAAGGCCCGAAGCTTGGGGGCAGCTTTCCAAAAGATCAATTTTTTAAGGGATGTTAAGGCAGATTATACAGAACGTGGGCGCTCATACTTTCCCGGGGTCGATTTCAATAATTTTACCGAGCATGATAAGCTTGCCATTGAGGCGGAAATTAAACACGATTTTGATGAAGCCTTTGAGGGGATAAAATGCCTGCCTGCCGGTACCAGGCTTGGGGTTTATATTGCCTATATTTACTACCTGCAGTTGTTTAAAAAAATAAGTTACACACCTGCCAATGTAATACTACAAAAACGCATCAGGGTTTCTGATTTGTGTAAAATGAGTTTGTACATCAAAGCTGTTCTGCAGCAAAAGTTAAATGTTATTTAATGTTTAGGAAGATCTTTTTTATAGCCAGCATATTGGCATTGGTATTCGGGTTGAAAATGGCTGAAGCCGAAGAACCCAATCTGAAAGTACTGCGCAAGCAAATGCTTATTGCTATTGATAAAAGCAAAACCACCGATTCGTTGTTTAATAACCTTAATGGTATCAAAGAAAAGAGTGGTATAGTCAATGGTTTTATAGGCGGCCTGTTTGCCTTAAAAGCCAAACATGCCTGGAACCCATATTTAAAATTGAAATATCTTAACAGATCGGAAAAGGTATTTAGGCAGGCATTAATTGAAGATCCGCATAATATCGAGATCAGGTTCATGCGCTTTTCTGTTGAACACAATGTGCCTTCTATTTTAGGCTTTAATAAAGACCTTGCTGCGGATACTGACGATATCATAGCGCAGCTGGGTAAAAAGAATTATGGCTCGGCCGATAAGGAATTGACAATCCAGATTATCAAATTTCTCCTTCATTCCAAAAGATGCACTCCTGCCCAAAGCCAGGCGCTCAATAAACACTTAACCGAACTTACGTGAGATACACCTATTTACTAATCAACCTGCTAACGGTATTTTTTCCCGTTGTGCTTTCATTTGATAAAAGGGTGCAGTTTTACAAGAGCTGGAAATTTATATGGCCCGGCATGGCCATTACCGGTTTGTTTTTTTTGTTTTGGGACATGCTTTTTACCATAAGAGGTGTTTGGTCGTTCAATCCGGCATACATCATAGGCGTTAAGTTTTTTGGTTTGCCCTTAGAGGAAATACTATTCTTTTTAACGGTACCGTTTGCCTGTATATTTATTTACGCCTGCCTTAATCACTATATTAAGTGGCTGATGCCTTTCAGGCTTACCGGCATTATAAGCAGTATGGTAATATTGCTGAGCATCCTGATGCTAATATTTTATCACGACCGGCTTTATACCGAGATTACGTTTGGCTTATTGCTACTGCTTGTGGTGCTGATTCAATACGTTTTTAAGGCCGATTGGGTTAATCGTTATTACCTTGCTTACATTGTGGCGCTTTTGCCTTTTTATATAGTAAACGGCATATTAACCTCTGTACCAATAGTGTTGTACAATAACGCCGAAAACCTGGGAAAGCGGGTTGGCACCATCCCATTTGAGGATCATTTTTACCTGATGGCTTTACTGCTCATGAACATTGGGTTCTTTGAATATTTTAAACAACAGAAGTTAAGCCAATGAGTGAGTTGCCAATATACACCAAATCACAACTGGCCTTACGCAATGGGCAGGATAAGCCCCGGATCTGGGTAGCCTATAAAGGTGATATTTATGATGTAACTGAAAGCCGCTTATGGCGAAACGGAAAACATTATGAGCACTGGGCCGGACAGGATTTGACAGATGAACTTGCCGACGCACCACATACCGAAACCGTATTTGAGAGATTTGTAAAGGTCGGTCGACTCATCACCCCCGCCCTCTCTATTGGGGAAGAAGAGAAGGATTGATATGCTTTTTAAACAAAATACTCCCAAAACATTTTTAAATAGTTTCTGAAATGTGGCGCCCCCTCTTCTTTCTGTCATCCCCGCGTCATTTAAAGCCCGGATTGGTAGGGAATATTATGCGATAAATCATGTAAATATATTGTTACGTGGCCGTTTCTCGCCGAAAAGTACGAAACAATTAAGGTTTTTCCTTCCTGTCATACCTTTTTCAACAGGCTATGCATGGTACAATTTATAGTTGTAAAAAGGGAGTTTAAGGACCGGCAAGTTGTAGTTTTTCTGTTGGATTTCTCGTGACAGTTAATTTTATTGTGTTGTGATTTACAAGAGCTTATAAAACAAATTAGGAAAATGCCTCGCGCATTTTCCTAATTTATAATTAACAATATTAACTGACTTATTACCGGCCGGATCTAACGGCCATATGGTATTAACGATAGTAAAGGTAATTTCTTGTTGATTATTTCCTAAAACCTTCATTGAAGTTAAAAAAATTCATGTAAAAGAAATATTACATTCATTATTTGTTTTATTTTGTCATTGGCTATTAAGTTTGCTTCCTTAACTATTAGCTAAATTTTTTCTATGAAAAAACGACTACTACTAATTTTGTGCAGTTTCGTATTTGCTGTAACACAGCTTTTTGCGCAAAATCACACTGTTACCGGTACGGTAACAGCCAGGGAGGATGGTCTTCCTCTGCCGGGTGTATCGGTGAAGATAAAAGGGACAACTACCGGTACCCAAACCACCGTCGACGGCAAGTTTTCACTCAACGTTCCAAGCAACGCAGTTTTAACATTCAGCTTTATCGGTTATGCAACCCAAGATGTACCTGTAGGCGCTTCAGCAAACCTAAAAGTGGTTTTAGAAGCATCAGCCCGCGGCCTTAACGAGGTAATCGTAACGGCATTAGGTATCACGAGGCAACAGAAATCATTGGGTTATGCCGCGCAACAGGTTAAAGGTGAAGACCTTACGGTTACCAAGCAATCTGACCTTAACACCGCACTTGCCGGTAAAATAGCCGGTGTACAAGTTTTAGGTGGTTCCGGTGCAAAATTTGGTGTATCAACTATCCGTATCCGTGGTATCAACTCATTATCTGGGGGTAACCCAATTTATGTAGTAAACGGTGTTATTACTGATCCGAACGCAGTGAACAATGATGATATCGAATCAGTTTCGGTATTGAAGGGCCCTGCTGCTACGGCACTTTATGGTCAGCGCGCATCTGAAGGCGCGGTTGTTATCACATTAAAAAAAGGCGCAAACAAAGGCGTTGGTGTTTCAATCAATCAATCAACCACTTTCGAAAAAGTTTATCAGCTACCTGACTATCAAAACGAATATGGTGGCGGTACAAGTGTAAAATGGGATACTTATCAGTATGACCCTGCTAATGGCTCTCCTGCTTCATACGCAAAATTTAACGGCGTAAAAATTTATGATTATGGTGTTGACGAAAGCTGGGGCCCTAAAATGGATGGTACACTTTACGCGCCATGGTATTTCTGGGATCCAACCAATCCAGATTTTGGTAAATTGAAACCATTTGTACCGCAACCTAATAACGTACGTGATTTTTACCGTACGGGTGTTACTTTCAATACCAACGCAGCTTTCTCAAAAGCAGGCGATGACTATAACCTGAGGGTTTCATACACTAACATAGATCGTACGGGTATCACTCCAAACAGCGATCAGAAACGTAATAACGTAAGCGTAAATGGGGAGCTGAAGCTTACTAAAAAATTAACTGCAAGCGCTAACGTTAACTTTTCGCAAATTAATTCATTCAACATTCCTTCAGAAGATTATGGTAAACAAACCATAGGTTCATTTAGCCAGTGGTTTCACAGGGATGTTGAAATTGATAAACTTAAAAATTATAGAAGGGCCGATGGTACATTTACATCATGGAACATTTCCGGCCCTGACGATTTAACTCCGCACTACTGGGATAACCCGTACACTGAGGTTTACGAGAATACTTCAAAATCAAACAGCAACCGCGTTTACGGTAACTTAACTTTAAGCTATCAGTTTACTAAAGACATTTCTGCATCATTCATAGCAAGGCAGGATTTATTGACCCGCGATGCGAGTGCACAAGTAGGTTCAGGTACAATAAACCCTGATTCATACACTCAAAATCAATACACCTACAAAGAAAATAACTATGTCGGTAACGTAAGCTATGGCCATAACTTTAAAGACCTTTCTGTAAAGGCAGGTGTTTATGCAGAATCACGTCAGGATCGTTACACTTACTTATCAGGTGCAACAGTAGGCGGTTTAGCAATTCCTGATTTGTATACTTTAAGCAACTCTGCAAATGCGGCAACTTCATTTAGCTACAATGCGCTTTCAAGGGTAAACAGCTATTACGGTTATACCTCATTTGGCTATAAAGATTTCTTATACCTTGATTTCAATGCCCGTAACGATAGGTCTTCAACCTTGCCGGTTAACCACAACTCATACTGGTATGGCGGTTTATCAGGTTCATTTGTATTTACCGAGCTGATGCCTAAAAACGACATCTTAACATTTGGTAAATTGAGGTTATCCGCAGCTAAATTAGGTTCTGACGCGCCTATTTACTCAACATACCCAACTTATAACCTAAGCACTACTCCGCATGGAAATGATGCTGTGCAAACAGTACCCAATACTTTGCCAAATGCAAATTTAACTCCAAGCCTTTCAACATCATATGAAATTGGTACCGAATTGCATTTCATCAAAGACAGGGTTAAGTTTGACTTTAACTACTACACGCGCACTACTAAAGATCAGATCTTATCATTGCCTGTTAATGGTACAACCGGTTATTCAACAGTTGTTATCAATGCAGGTTCTATCCGTAATAACGGTATCGAGATCAGCCTTGGAGGTACACCAATTAAATCGAAAGATTTTACCTGGAATGCTGATTTCAACGTTTCATTTAACCGCAACAAAATTGTTTCGCTTTACCCGGGTGTAACTAACGTAAAAGTAACTCCCGACGGTCTTGCCGGTTATGGCCCAGGTGGCGTTCAGTCTGCCGGCGCTCAAAGCTTTGGCTTTGTTGGTTCACCAAGCTTTGGTATCAACGGTTATCTTAATCAGTCTTATGGTCAGATCATTGGATCTGGTTTTGCACGAGATGGCAAAGGAAATATCATAATTGGTGCTGATGGCCTTCCGGTAAGGCAGGACAACGTTAACCTTGGTAGCATGTTACCAAGCTATACAGGTGGTTTTACCAACTCGTTTAACTACAAAAACGTGGTACTTGCTTTTTCTCTTGACTTCCAAAAAGGCGGTAAATTTGTATCAGTTACCCAGCAAAACCTCAATGGTTCGGGCTTAGGTATCGAAACCATAGGTAACAACGCAAAAGGTAACCCGGTACGTAACCCGGTAGCTGAAGGTGGTGGTACCTTGGTAGCAGGTGTACATGCTGATGGTACTCCGAACACTACTTATGTAGAAACCCGTACTTTATACGAGCAATCATACAGCCAGATTTGGGAAAAATGGACTTATGACGCATCTTACGTTAAATTAAGAGAGGTGAGCATTGGTTATTCGTTCCCTAAAAAGATGTTAGGCAGGTTACC
Organism: Mucilaginibacter gossypii; assembly: GCF_017569325.2. Lineage (NCBI taxonomy): Bacteria > Pseudomonadati > Bacteroidota > Sphingobacteriia > Sphingobacteriales > Sphingobacteriaceae > Mucilaginibacter > Mucilaginibacter gossypii. The sequence continues at coordinate 53,129 of NZ_CP071878.2, forward strand.
ATTCCAAACTGCGTACTTTGGTATCACAACCCAAAACCCATGGATGATCTATTCAAAAGTTAAAGGTGTTGACCCATCACAATTGCAGACTTCATTTTATGAAGGTGGCCAATTGCCAAACACAAGAAACTTAGGTTTCAACATTAAGGTAACATTCTAACAAGCTCTTCATCATGAAAAAATCATATATCAGTAAATATATAATCGGGGCTGGTATGTTTATACTTGCCTCATGTAAAGTGGGCGGCGATTTAAACGTTAACCCAAACCAGTCGCCAAATGCGCAAACAGGTTATCTGTTAACCAGTGCGCTGCAATACTTAGGTGGTGTAAACGGCGCCGGTGCAACAACTAACATCAACGCATTCACCGGCGAGTTATACTCTCAGTACCTTGCTGAAACATTTTATACCAACGAATCGCAGTTTTCGTTAAAACAATATGACTACCAGGGTTATTACACTGGTCCACTTGAGGACTTGAAGACACTGATCCAGTTTAATACGGATCCAGCTAAGAAAAGCCTGCAGTCGACTATTAAATTTGGTTCAAATGCTAACCAGATTGCAGCCGCGCGCATATTAAGGGCATTTATTTACCTAACCATTACTGATAGGTGGGGTGATATTCCTTACTCTCAGGCTTTAAATGGCGTATCTGGCTTAACTCCGGCATTTGATGCGCAAAAAGATGTTTATGCGGCTTTAATGAAGGAACTTGACGAAGCGCAGGCACAATTTGACGGCGGTGCAGCTTTAAGCAATGATATTTTATTTGGTGGAGATGCTACTAAGTGGAAACATTGGGCTAACTCATTACATGCGGTTATGGCATTGAGGTTATCAAAAGCTGATCCTGCAACCGGTAAAACTGAATATGCAAAAGCAGTAGCAGGCGGTTTAATGACTTCAAACGATGACAACGCCGTATACGATTATTTGGCTATCCAAACTAACGAAAACCCATATTACACCAATTACAGAAGCCGCTACGACTACGCCGTGAGCAGTCTTGTTGTTAATACTTTAAGTGATCTTAAAGACCCAAGGTTGCCGGTTTATGCTGCGCAAACAGCATCGAAAACTTACGTTGGTTTACCTTATGGTACTTTTGGTGATGCTTTGGGTAACTATAATAAAGGAACACGTAGCAAACCAGGTAACGTATCATTGATTGGTTTAGCAGTTTCCGGCCAGGCTTCACCAACAGTGTGGACATCATACGCACAAATTATGTTTACCCAGGCCGAAGCTGCTCACCTTAACTGGATTGCTGGTGGTGACGGCGCTGCTGCCGATTTCTATAATAAAGGTGTAGCTGCATCGCTGGAACAAAACGGTGTTAGCTCGGCAGATGAAAGCGCTTATCTTGCGCAGGCATCAGTTAAATTTTCTGCAGCAACTGCTATGAACCAGATCATGACCCAGAAATGGATTGCAGGTTTCTTAGGTAACGGTTGGGAGTCATGGGCAGAATATCGCCGTACAGGCTTGCCTAAATTACTTGATCCGGTTTCTGGTTCATTAAGCCCGGATCAAAAGATCCCGCGCAGGCAACAATATCCGCAAACCGAGAACGACCTTAATAAAGCTAATTACAACGTTGTAATTGCCCGTCAAGGTCCGGATGCACTTAATACAAGGGTATATTGGGATAAACAATAATTATTGCTTATAGATTATGAGAACAACAAAGGCTGCCATTGGCGGCCTTTGTTGTTTATAGTAATTATTATAAGTGTGTAATCCTCCAAAATGGAATAAAACAGATTTAGTACTATTTAACATATACTATTCATTAAACCGGCTATCTTAGTTTAAACTGATAAGCCTATCATGAACATTAAACCGATCTTGTTTTTTTTTATTCTTTTTTTATTTCTCGATCGGGTTGCTGGTCAAGAAAAACATCAAGCGGAAATTATCGTGGGGAAGCCTGCCGGGAGAAGCAGTGATTTATATCTAAAGCGATCCTTTATAATACATAATCAAATAGGTACTCGCACAGATACAAATTATGCGAACGCGAAATTGATCCGCACGGGATGGGATGATGGGATATTTAAAACAAATCCGGGCTTTTACCGGCATGATCTTGTAAGTAGGGTTCCTGCAGGATTTGCAGCGCTTTCGGAAACTGACAGGAGGATGTTTATAATAACTATTAATCAAGATTCCGTTAGGCAAATGAAAGATACCGTATGCTATAGCGATGGTAAGTTACACAGATGTCTTTATGCGGTAATGCCGGTAACTTTGAGCAATCAATCTCCTGATACATTAAATTATATCAATATGTCATGCTCGTGGCTTGATGTTTTTAAAACAGATGCCGGAAACGTAAAATTTTTACCCACGCCCCTGATAGAGGAATGCTGGAAAAATAACCCTGCTGTTTATACGGTTGCGCCCCATCAACAAAAGGTATTTCATATACCTACGGCTTTTTTAACGGATACGGGCAAAGGAGGATTGTTCGAATCAAAAGTTTTTAAGATAGGAATGTGTTTATACAAATATATTGAGGGTTCGCAGCTCCCTGTTGATATACGTGGGTTAACGCTTTGGCAGGAAACAGATAATATTATTTGGAGCAATGAGATTGCCGTGAGATAGTTAGCTGGTTTTAAATCAAAAAATAATTCCCGCTCTCTATTTGATATTCAAAACATTGTGATTATCTTTGCCCTCCCTTGAAAGGAGGTATTTTAGGAATTATGATCATTATTAACGTAAAAGACGGCGAATCATTGGACAAAGCATTGAAACGCTTCAAAAAGAAATTCGAAAAAACAGGTGTTTTAAGAGAACTACGCAGTCGTCAGGCTTTTGAAAAAAAATCTGTAACCCGTCGTCATGTTGTTAAACATGCTATCTACAAACAGACTTTAAACCAGGAAACTGTTTAATTTTTTTGTTGAAAAGAATTAATTAATTTCTTGACACTATATTAAAACTATTTGTACATTCATAATCCCGGATGTATAAATAGTTTTTTATGTTTTTAGAGCGTTTTATCCAGTACATCAAGTACGAAAAACGGTATTCAGTGCATACTGTTTCCGCATATCAGTCTGATCTGGATCAGTTTATGCGCTTTTTAAATAATTCCGGTGGTGCCGATCCCGCGCCCGAGCCGGTTATTAACCATCCATCGCAGGTAAGCTACCATGACATCCGTAACTGGATGGTTGAGCTTATTGATCAAAAACTTACCGGCCGTTCGGTTAACCGTAAAATGGCCACGCTACGCAAATACTTCAAATTTTTATTGCAGGAAGGTATTGTTGAAACCAACCCAGTATCCAGGGTGCGGTCGCAAAAAGTTGCTAAAACGTTGCCCGTAGTGGTTGAAGATACGCGCCTCACAAAAATGTTAGATAGGGATGACATTTTTACAAATGATTTTCCGGGCCTGCGTGATAAGCTTGTTATTGAGCTGTTGTTTGGCACCGGCATGCGGCTTGCCGAACTGTTAGGTATTAAGCAACAGGATATTAGCTTTGAGGGGGGAGTGGTAAAGGTACTGGGTAAGCGTAACAAAGAGCGCATTATCCCTATTAATAATGAGCTGAAGGCCCTGCTGCCCGAATATATGGAGGTAAAGAAAAATCAAAATTTTGATAACAATTCCTTCACATTAATCGTTACAAATAAAGGAGCCGATGCTTATCCGAAATTGATTTATTTAATAGTGCAAAAATACCTATCTAACATATCAACCCAAAATAAACGGAGCCCACATGTGCTCAGGCACACCTTTGCAACCACAATGCTAAATAACGGGGCCGATTTAAATTCAATTAAAGAGCTTTTGGGGCACGCTAACCTGAGCGCAACCCAAATTTACACGCACAATTCAGTTGAAAGACTAAAATCTATTTATAAACTCGCCCATCCAAAGGCTTAAAAAGGAGGAAACATGAAAATTACAGTGCAGTCAATTCATTTCACCGCAGACAAGAAACTTTTAGATTTTATTCAGAAAAAAGCTGATAAGCTTGATACGTTTTATGACCATATTATTAGCGGTGAAGTTTACTTAAAGCTTGAGAATGTGGAAGATGAATGTAATAAGATAACGGAGATCAAATTATTGCTACCCGGAAATCAAATATTTGCAAAAGAGAAGTGTAAGAGTTTTGAGGAAGCTACCGACCTGGCGGTTGAAAGCCTGAGGAAGCAAATTGAAAAGCATAAACAAAAGAAAGCCCTTGCTGATGCTACAGCAAAAAAAGCTGTTTTAACGGCAGTTGAGGAGGGTTTTTAATATTATAAAAAGGCTTGTTTTAAGCCTAAATCGGCAGGTTTTTAGCCTGCCGATTTTTTTTGATAAAAAATTTTGACGTGGCGTTATTTTTTGTAGATTTGCAGTCCCTTTCGGGGAGGTATTTAACGCCTCGAAAAAAAGTTAAAATAGTTCTTTAAAATATCAAAAAGCTTATTACTTTTGCGCTCCGTTATCGAAAGCCACTTTAGGTTTAGGTAATAGAAAGGCAAGATAAATATAAGCCTCCTTAGCTCAGCTGGTAGAGCAACTGACTTGTAATCAGTAGGTCATTGGTTCGATCCCGATAGGAGGCTCAGTTTTTTTCGGATTGAGGTATTTAGCTTCAATTTTGGATATCGCAAATCCGGAAATAACTACCGGGGGGATACCAGAGCGGTCAAATGGGACGGACTGTAAATCCGTTGCTTCGGCTACGAAGGTTCGAATCCTTCTCCCCCCACTAATTAAAGTAAGCAGTTTGTAGTTCGCAGTTAGCAGTTTTGTTAACGGAACTATAAACTGCTAACTTGATTAAAAGGGTTTGAGGAATGGGTGTCATGAGCGGTTAAGCTGCTAATTGAATACTGCAAACCTAAAACTGAATAAGCGGAAGTAGCTCAGTTGGTAGAGCGATAGCCTTCCAAGCTATAGGTCGCGAGTTCGAACCTCGTCTTCCGCTCGGTTGGTTCATTAGTCGGTTAGTTCACTTGTTCATTAGTGGCGGCTGCAAAGACCAATGAACTGATAAACGAGTGAACCAATGAACAAAAAATTAGCCGACGTAGCTCAGGGGTAGAGCACTTCCTTGGTAAGGAAGAGGTCATGGGTTCAAATCCCATTGTTGGCTCAGTGTTATAAAACATACATTAAAGTTAAAATTAACCTACAAAAATAATTTATAGATCATGGCAAAAGAAAAGTTTGACCGCAGTAAGCCGCACTTAAACATCGGTACAATCGGTCACGTTGACCACGGTAAAACAACCCTTACCGCAGCTATCACTAAAGTTTTGGCTGATGCAGGTTTATCAGAAGCTCGTTCATTTGATTCAATTGACTCGGCTCCTGAAGAAAAAGAACGTGGTATTACCATCAACACTGCCCACGTTGAATATTCAACAGCTAACCGTCACTATGCACACGTTGACTGTCCAGGTCACGCGGATTATGTGAAAAACATGGTTACTGGTGCTGCGCAAATGGACGGTGCAATCATCGTAGTTGCTGCAACTGATGGTCCGATGCCACAAACTCGTGAGCACATCCTGTTAGCTCGTCAGGTAGGTGTACCTGCACTTGTTGTTTTCATGAACAAAGTTGACATGGTTGATGATCCGGAATTATTAGAGTTAGTAGAAATGGAAGTTCGTGAATTATTATCATTCTACGAATTCCCAGGCGATGATATCCCAGTTATCCAGGGTTCTGCATTAGGTGGTCTTAACGGCGATCCTACCTGGGTTGGTAAAATTATGGAGTTGATGGATGCTGTAGATAGCTACATCCCAATCCCTCCACGTTTGACAGATCTTCCTTTCTTAATGCCTGTTGAAGACGTATTCTCAATCACTGGTCGTGGTACTGTTGCTACTGGTCGTATTGAGCGTGGTGTAATCAACTCAGGTGAGCAAGTTGACATCCTTGGTATGGGTGCTGAAAACTTGAAATCAACTGTAACTGGTGTTGAGATGTTCCGCAAAATCCTTGATCGTGGCGAAGCTGGTGACAACGTAGGTTTATTGTTACGTGGTATTGAGAAAACTGATATCCGTCGTGGTATGGTGATCTGCAAACCAGGTTCAGTAACTCCTCACACCGACTTCAAAGCAGAAGTTTACGTATTATCAAAAGCAGAAGGTGGCCGTCACACTCCATTCTTCAACAAATACCGTCCGCAATTCTATTTCCGTACCACTGACGTTACTGGTGAGATTTCATTAGAACCAGGTGTAGAAATGGTTATGCCAGGTGATAACGTTACCATCACTGTAAAACTGATCAACGCTATCGCAATGGAAAAAGGCTTACGTTTCGCTATCCGTGAAGGTGGTCGTACCGTAGGTGCTGGTCAGGTAACTGAAATCTTGAAATAATAATATTTCAATAAAAAGGTTAATTTGAAAACATAAGTTTAGCCTTCAACGGCAAACTTATGTTTTCTTATTATAAATAACACACGGGAATAGTTCAACGGTAGAATAGAGGTCTCCAAAACCTTTGATCAGGGTTCGAATCCTTGTTCCCGTGCTTAAGCACAATATAAAAATGGCAGGCGTAGCTGAATATATTAAAGAGTCATACATCGAGTTAACCGAAAAGGTTACCTGGCCTACATGGCGCGAGCTTCAAAGCAGCGCTGTTTTGGTATTGGTTGCCGCTATAATTATTGCGCTGGTTATCTTAGGTATGGACCAGATCATTAATTATTTGCTTAAACTGTTTTACACATCACTAACATAATATCAGGGGAGACGGAGATGAGTGATCAATTGAAATGGTATGTAGTTAGGGCTATTAGTGGTAAGGAAAAGAAAGTTAAACAATACATAGATGCCGAAATTAGCCGTTTGGGCATTAGTCATTTGGTACCACAGGTATTAATACCTACGGAGAAATATTACCAGATGCGTGATGGAAAGAAGATCGCGAAAGAGCGTAACTACTTTCCGGGCTATGTGCTTATGGAAGCTGTTTTAGATGGCGAAACTGAACACATCATTAAAAATATAAACAGTGTTATAGGTTTTCTGGGCGATAAAGCCGGAAATGCTATACCGCTTCGCCAGTCAGAAGTTAACCGTATTTTAGGTAAGGTTGACGAGATGAGCGCACAGGGCGAAACCATGAATGTACCTTATTATGTTGGTGAGGCCGTTAAAGTTATGGACGGGCCTTTCAACGGTTTCAGCGGGGTTATTGAAGAGGTTAACGAAGAAAAAAAGAAACTGAAAGTAATGGTAAAGATATTCGGGCGCCGTACGCCGCTTGAATTGAATTACATGCAGGTAGAGAAAGAATAGTTTTCAAATAATTTCGGATGTCGGATTTTCGATTTCGAAATTATTGAATTTAAAATATAAGATGAGAGAAGCGGGAGTTAAATCCGAAATGGAAATTCCCAAATCCGAAATCGACACAATCTTAAATGTTACTTAGCTTCCACTTACTAACATTGAGTTTATAATTAAAGTAAATTAAAATGGCAAAAGAGATCGGTGCAATGGTTAAGCTGCAAGTTAAAGGCGGCGCCGCAAACCCATCACCACCAATTGGCCCTGCATTGGGTGCAAAAGGTGTGAACATCATGGAGTTTTGCAAACAATTTAATGCACGCACCCAGGACAAAGCTGGAAAAGTATTGCCTGTTTTGATTACTGTGTATGTTGACAAATCATTCGAATTTATCATCAAAACCCCTCCCGTTGCTATCCAGTTATTGGAAGCTACCGGTTTAAAGAGTGGTTCTGCTGAGCCTAACCGTAAAAAAGTTGCCAGTGTTAACTGGGAACAGGTTGAGACTATAGCAAAAGATAAAATGGTTGACTTGAACGCGTTCACAGTTGAATCGGCCATGAAAATGGTGGCAGGTACTGCCCGCAGCATGGGAATTACCGTATCAGGTACAGCTCCCTGGAATTAATTAATTTATACAAATCAGTTTAAAGACAGTGGCAAGATTAACAAAAAATCAAAAAGTGGCACTCTCCAAAATTGAGGCAAACAAATCGTACACATTACAGGATGCATCTGCATTGGTAAAGGAATTAACCCTTACTAAATTTGATTCATCAGTTGATATAGACGTTCGTTTAGGTGTTGACCCACGTAAAGCCAATCAAATGGTACGTGGTATTGCAACATTACCTCATGGAACCGGTAAAACTGTACGTGTATTAGTTCTTTGTACTCCTGATAAGGAACAAGAAGCTAAAGACGCAGGTGCAGATTACGTAGGTTTGGATGATTATATTGCCAAGATTGAAGGCGGATGGACTGATGTTGATATTATCATTACTATGCCAAGTGTTATGGCGAAGGTAGGTCGTTTAGGTCGTATTTTAGGCCCGCGTAACCTTATGCCAAACCCTAAATCAGGTACAGTTACCCCAGAAGTTGGTAAAGCTGTAACTGAGGTAAAAGGTGGTAAAATCGATTTCAAGGTTGACAAAACCGGTATCATCCACACTTCAATAGGAAAAGCATCTTTCTCTGCAGATAAAATTTATGAGAATGCATTAGAAGTATTGCAAACAATCTCTAAATTAAAACCTTCTGCAGCAAAAGGAACATATTTCAAGAGCATTCATATCTCTTCAACTATGTCGCCTGGAATTACAGTTGAAACTAAATCAGTAGCGGGGATCTAATCATGAATAAAGAAGAAAAATACGACCTTGTTGTAGCCCTAACTGAGCAAATCAAAGAGTATGGTAATTTTTATATCACTGATACCTCTGATTTAACTGTAGCCAAGATCAACAACATCCGCCGTAAATGTTTCGAAAACGACATTACGATGCAGGTAACCAAAAATAGCTTGATCAAAAAAGCTATGGAAGCTGCAGGCGGCGATTTCAGCCCTATATATGATGTATTAAAAGGTTCATCATCAATCCTTTTCTCAAAGTCAGCAACTGCTCCGGCAAAGTTGATCAAACAATTAAGGAAAACAGGTGAAAAACCAATTTTAAAAGCAGCTTATATTGATTCGGCAGTATTTATAGGTGATAACCAGTTAGATACTTTAACCAAACTGAAATCAAAAGAACAACTGATCGGCGAGATAGTTGGCTTACTACAATCACCTGCCAAAAACGTACTTTCTGCACTACAATCAGGCGGAACTACAATTGCAGGCCTTGTAAAAACATTACAAGAAAGAGGTTAACGAACGCCTCACAAAAGTTCGACAATAACAAACAAAAAGCATTAAAAGTAAAAATTTAAATAAAATGGCGGATTTAAAAGCGTTTGCTGAACAGTTGGTAAACTTAACAGTAAAAGAAGTAAACGAATTAGCTCAAATATTAAAAGATGAGTATGGTATTGAGCCTGCTGCTGCTGCTGTAGCAGTTGCTGCTCCTGCTGCTGACGGTGGCGATGCTGCTCCAGCTGCTGCTGAGCAAACTGCATTTGACGTTATCCTGAAAGAAGCAGGTGGCGCTAAATTAGCAGTTGTTAAATTAGTAAAAGACTTAACTGGCCTTGGTTTGAAAGAAGCTAAAGATCTTGTTGACGGTGCACCAAAAGAACTTAAAACTGGTGTAACTAAAGAAGAAGCTGAATCTTTGAAAAAACAATTAGAAGAAGCCGGAGCAGTAGTTGAGGTTAAGTAATTTAACCTACTGAAATATAGCATCAAGACTCCGACCATAAACGGTCGGGGTCTATTGCTGTTTATAAAGGTTTTGAATTAGATGTGAGATATTAGATATGAGATTTGAGATTTTTCAAATCGCTATTTCATATCTCAGATCTCATGTCTCAAGTCTCACATCTACAAAAATTAATAACTAAAATTTAAATACCTTGGCAAACAATAATAATCAAAGAGTAAACTTTGCAACCAGTAGAAAGGTACTTGATTACCCTGATTTTCTGGATGTTCAGTTACAATCTTTCCAGGAATTTTTTCAATTGGAAACCACTTCCGACAACCGTTATAAAGAAGGGCTGTTTAAAGTGTTTGCCGAAAACTTTCCTATTTCAGATTCAAGAAACATCTTTGTCCTGGAGTTTCTTGACTACTTTATTGATCCGCCCCGTTATGATATACAAGAGTGTATCGAACGCGGATTAACTTACAGCGTACCATTAAAAGCAAAGCTTCGCCTGTCATGTAATGATGAGGAGCACGAAGATTTTGAAACAATTGTACAGGACGTGTACCTGGGTACTATCCCATACATGACGCCAAAAGGTACATTTGTTATTAATGGTGCCGAGCGTGTAATTGTATCACAGTTACACCGTTCGCCAGGTGTGTTCTTTGGTCAGAGCCGCCACACCAACGGTACAAAATTATACTCGGCCCGTGTTATTCCTTTCAAAGGTTCATGGATTGAGTTTGCTACAGACGTTAACAACGTAATGTATGCTTACATTGACCGTAAAAAGAAATTCCCGGTTACTACGTTGCTTCGCGCCATTGGTTATGACTCTGATAAAGATATATTAGAGCTGTTTGAACTGGCCGACGAGGTTAAAGTAAGCAAATCAGGCCTTAAGAAATATATTGGCCGTAAGCTTGCTGCAAGGGTACTTAAAACATGGATCGAAGACTTTGTGGATGAAGATACCGGTGAGGTAGTTTCTATTCCTCGTAATGAGATCATCCTTGAGCGTGAAACCTTACTGGAAGATGACCATATTGATATGATCATCGACTCTGGTGTTAAAACCATCATCCTTAACAAGGAAGATGCTTCAACCAGCGGTGATTATACTATTATATACAATACCTTACAGAAAGATACTTCCAACTCTGAGAAGGAAGCGGTTGAACATATCTACCGCCAGTTACGTAACGCTGAACCACCTGATGAAGAAACAGCTCGTGGTATCATCGATCGTTTATTCTTTTCAGATAAAAGATATGACCTGGGTGATGTGGGCCGGTACCGCATCAACCGTAAATTAAAATTGAGCACTTCGGAAGAAACTAAGGTTTTAACCAAGCAGGATATCATCGCGATTGTTAAATATCTGATCAAATTAATCAACTCAAAAGCTGAGGTGGATGATATTGATCACTTGTCAAACCGTCGTGTGCGTACCGTTGGCGAGCAGCTTTATGCTCAGTTTGGCGTAGGTTTGGCACGTATGGCCCGTACCATTCGTGAGCGTATGAACATTCGTGATAACGAGGTGTTCACCCCAACCGACCTGATCAACGCACGTACATTATCATCTGTGATCAACTCGTTCTTCGGAACAAACCAGTTGTCACAGTTCATGGACCAAACCAATCCACTGGCAGAGATCACGCACAAGCGTCGTCTGTCAGCCTTAGGCCCCGGCGGTCTGTCGCGTGAGCGTGCAGGTTTCGAGGTTCGTGACGTTCACTACACCCACTACGGTAGGTTGTGTACTATCGAAACTCCTGAAGGTCCGAACATTGGTTTGATTTCATCACTTTGTGTACACGCTAAGATCAACAACTTAGGCTTTATCGAAACTCCGTACAAACGTGTAGTTGAAGGTAAAGTTATGGTTGACGAGCCGGTTATCTATTTATCTGCTGAAGATGAAGACGGTAAAACCATTGGCCAGGCAAACGCTGTATACGATGATAAAGGTGAGTTTGAATTGCCGCGTGTAAAAGCACGTTTCGAAGGTGACTTCCCGGTTATTGAGCCGGAGCGTCTGGATTTGATGGATATTGCTCCAAACCAGATCACTTCAATCGCGGCTTCGCTTATTCCGTTCTTAGAGCATGATGACGCTAACCGTGCATTGATGGGTTCAAACATGCAACGCCAGGCCGTACCATTGTTACGTCCGGAAGCGCCGATTGTTGGTACCGGTTTGGAAGGCCGTGTGGCAAAAGACTCCCGTACCCTGATCAACGCCGAAGGCGATGGTGTGGTGGAGTATGTTGATGCTAACGAAATCCGTATTAAATATGACCGTAACGAACTTGATCGTTTGATCTCGTTTGAAGGAGATAGCAAAAGCTACCGCTTAACCAAGTTTAAGAAAACCAACCAAAGCACCACCATGAACCTTAAGCCTATTGTTAAAAAAGGCCAGAGGGTTGAAAAAGGTGAAGTACTTTGCGAAGGTTACGCTACGCAAAATGGCGAGCTTGCATTAGGCCGTAACCTTAAAGTAGCGTTCATGCCTTGGCAGGGATATAACTTTGAGGATGCGATTGTAATCTCTGAGCGTGTTGTTTCACAAGATATCTTTACTTCAATCCACGTTGAAGAGTTCGAGCTTGAAGTTCGTGACACTAAACGAGGTGAGGAAGAGTTAACACCAGATATCCCTAACGTATCAGAAGAAGCAACTAAAGACCTTGACGAAGACGGTATCATCCGTGTAGGTGCCGAGGTTAAAGAAGGCGACATCCTGATTGGTAAGATCACCCCTAAAGGTGAATCAGACCCATCACCGGAAGAAAAACTGTTACGTGCTATCTTCGGTGATAAAGCCGGCGACGTTAAAGATGCTTCATTGAAAACCCCGCCGTCAATTGCCGGTGTTGTTATCGATACCAAATTGTTCTCTCGTGCTAAGAAAACTTCAAAAGCTGAAGAAAAAGCACAGTTAGAGAAATTGGATAACAAGCATGATAAAGCTGTGAAAGATCTGAAAAATACTTTGATCGAAAAGTTATTTGAGATCGTTAACGGTAAAACTTCGCAAGGCGTTTATAACGTTTACAAAGAGTTACAGGTTCCTAAAGGTGTTAAATTCACCCAAAAGATATTAGTTGAGCTTAATTACGATAACATTAACCCAACGAAATGGACTACTGATGATGATAAAAACGATCAGATCAAGATCCTTCTTCATAACTTCAACATTAAGTACAATGAAGAGTTAGGTGCTTACCGTCGTGATAAATTCGCTATCAGCGTGGGTGATGAGCTTCCATCAGGTATCGTGCAAATGGCTAAAGTTTACATCGCTAAAAAGCGTAAGCTTAAAGTGGGTGATAAAATGGCAGGCCGTCACGGTAACAAAGGTATCGTTGCTCGTATTGTACGTGACGAAGATATGCCTTTCCTTGAAGACGGAACACCGGTTGATATTGTGTTGAACCCACTGGGTGTACCTTCACGTATGAACTTGGGCCAGATCTATGAAACCGTATTAGGCTGGGCCGGTAAAGAGCTTGGTGTTAAATTTGCTACTCCAATCTTTGACGGTGCAAGCCACGAAGAAGTGGAAGAGTGGATTAAGAAAGCCAACTTGCCTGAATCAGGCCGTACTTACTTATACAATGGTTTAACAGGTGATCGTTTTGATCAGCAAACTACTGTAGGTATTATCTACATGCTGAAATTAGGTCACATGGTTGATGATAAGATGCACGCCCGTTCAATCGGTCCGTACTCATTGATCACTCAGCAACCATTGGGCGGTAAAGCACAATTTGGTGGTCAGCGTTTTGGTGAGATGGAGGTTTGGGCACTGGAAGCATTTGGTGCATCAAACATTTTGCAGGAGATATTAACCGTTAAATCGGATGATGTTATCGGCCGTGCCAAAACATATGAGGCTATTGTTAAAGGTGAAAACCTGCCAACGCCATCAGTTCCTGAATCATTCAACGTATTGGTTCACGAGTTACGCGGCTTAGGTTTGGATATCACATTAGAATAAGGTTAAAGCTTAAAGGCCAAAGGTGAAAGGTTAGGACAGGTTCCGAAACCTTTTACCTTTCGCCTTTTACCTTTCGCCTAAAAAATTACCTTTAAAAAATCAAAGTAGACTATGTCTTACAAAAAGGATAATAAAATCAAAAGTAACTTTACCACCATTACCATCAGTTTAGCCTCTCCCGAGTCTATCCTTGAGCGTTCAAGCGGTGAAGTTTTAAAGCCGGAAACCATTAACTACCGTACTTACAAACCCGAACGTGATGGTTTGTTCTGCGAGCGTATTTTTGGTCCGGTTAAGGATTATGAGTGCCATTGCGGTAAATACAAACGTATCCGTTACAAAGGTATCGTGTGCGACCGTTGCGGTGTTGAAGTAACCGAAAAGAAAGTACGTCGTGAGCGCATGGGCCACATCAACCTGGTGGTGCCTGTTGCACACATCTGGTACTTCCGCTCATTGCCAAACAAAATTGGTTATTTATTAGGCTTGCCTACAAAAAGGCTCGACCTTATTATATACTACGAGCGTTACGTAGTTATCCAACCGGGTATTAAAGAATCAGACGGAATCAATAAAATGGATTTCCTTACTGAAGAAGAATACCTTGACGTATTAGATACCCTTCCAAAAGAAAACCAGTACCTTGACGACAAAGATCCTCAGAAATTTGTTGCCAAAATGGGTGCCGAGGCTTTGGAAGAGTTATTGAAACGCCTTGACCTTGACGAATTATCATTTAGCTTGCGTCACCAGGCAGCAAACGAAACTTCTCAGCAACGTAAAAATGAAGCCTTAAAACGCTTACAGGTTGTTGAAGCTTTCCGTGATGCAAAAACAAGGATCGAGAATAACCCTGAGTGGATGATCGTTAAGATCGTTCCGGTTATCCCGCCTGAGTTGCGTCCGTTGGTACCACTGGAAGGTGGCCGTTTCGCTACTTCAGATTTGAACGACCTTTACCGTCGTGTTATTATCCGTAACAATCGTTTAAAACGTTTAATTGAGATTAAAGCACCAGAAGTGATTTTACGTAACGAAAAACGTATGTTGCAGGAAGCTGTAGATTCGTTATTCGATAACTCACGTAAAGTTAACGCGGTAAAAACTGAAGGTAACCGTGCTTTGAAATCACTTTCAGATATCCTGAAAGGTAAGCAAGGTCGTTTCCGTCAAAACTTATTAGGTAAACGTGTGGATTACTCTGCCCGTTCGGTAATTGTTGTAGGTCCTAACCTTAAATTACACGAATGCGGTTTACCAAAAGATATGGCTGCCGAGCTGTTTAAACCATTTATCATCCGTAAAATGATTGAGCGTGGTGTGGTTAAAACAGTAAAATCTGCTAAAAAGATTGTTGACCGTAAAGACCCATTAGTTTGGGATATTTTGGAAAACGTACTGAAAGGACACCCTGTATTACTAAACCGTGCGCCTACGCTGCACAGGTTGGGTATCCAGTCGTTCCAGCCAAAACTGGTTGAAGGTAAAGCGATCCAATTGCACCCATTAACCTGTACAGCATTCAACGCGGATTTTGACGGTGACCAGATGGCCGTTCACGTACCACTTGGTAACGCGGCAATTTTGGAAGCCCAAATCCTGATGCTTGCTTCGCACAACATCCTTAACCCTGCTAACGGTACGCCTATTACTGTACCATCTCAGGACATGGTGCTTGGTTTGTACTACATAACCAAAGGCCGTAAAACTGATGAAACGCGCGTGGTTAAAGGACAAGGCTTAACTTTTTACTCTGCAGAAGAAGTAATTATCGCTTATAACGAGAAAAAACTTGATCTGCATGCGTTCATTAAAGTTAAAGCTTTAGTTAAAGAACGCGATGGCAAAATCGTAAACAAAATTATTGATACTACTGTAGGCCGCGTGTTGTTTAATCAGCATGTACCTGTAGAAGTAGGTTATATCAATGAGCTGCTTACCAAAAAATCACTTCGTGATATCATTGGTGAAGTAGTGAAAATCACCGGTATGGCACGCGCGGCCCAGTTCCTTGATGATATTAAGGAATTAGGATTTAAAATGGCGTTCCAGGGCGGTTTATCATTTAACCTGAAGGATATCAATATCCCTGCAGAGAAAGTTACTTTGATCGAAACAGCTTCTAAGCAGGTTGATGAGGTTATGGGTAACTACAACATGGGTTTCATTACCAACAACGAGCGTTACAACCAGATCATCGATATCTGGACACGTATCAACAACCGCTTAACTGCTAACGTGATGGATATCCTGAGCAATGATAACCAGGGCTTCAACTCTGTTTACATGATGCTTGATTCAGGTGCGCGTGGTTCTAAAGAGCAGATCCGTCAGCTTGCAGGTATGCGTGGTTTGATGGCTAAGCCTCAAAAATCAGGTTCAGGTGGTGAGATCATCGAAAACCCGATCCTTTCAAACTTTAAAGAAGGTTTGTCGGTATTGGAGTATTTCATCTCTACCCACGGTGCCCGTAAAGGTTTGGCGGATACGGCGTTAAAAACAGCGGATGCTGGTTACTTAACCCGTAGGTTGCATGACGTTGCCCAGGATATGATTGTTGGTGAGGTTGATTGCGGTACCTTAAGAGGTATCTACACAACTGCACTGAAAGATAACGAGGATATTGTTGAGCCTTTATATGACCGTATTTTAGGTCGTACTACGCTTCATGATGTTCATGACCCTATCACTAACGAATTGTTAGCAGTAGCCGGTCAGGACATTACCGAAGAGGTTGCCAAAAAGATCGAGAATTCTCCGTTAGAAGGTATCGAGATCCGTTCGGTATTAACTTGCGAAAGCAAACGTGGCGTATGTGCATTGTGCTACGGCCGTAACCTTGCAAGCGGTAAACGCGTGCAAAAAGGCGAGGCTGTTGGTGTAATTGCTGCACAGTCAATCGGTGAGCCTGGTACACAGTTAACACTTCGTACATTCCACGTGGGTGGTACCGCGTCAAACATTGCTGCGGAATCTCAGATCAACGCTAAGTTTGATGGTATCATCGAGTTTGAGAACGTACGTACTGTAACTTATGAAACTGCTGAAGATGGCGCTGTTGATGTGGTATTAGGCCGTTCGGGCGAGTTCCGCATTATCGAAGCCGGAAGCAATAAAGTAATTGTTACCAATAATATTCCATACGGTTCATACCTGTATGTAAAAGATGGCAGCAAGATCACCAAAGGCGACCGTATTTGTTCATGGGATCCGTATAACGCGGTAATTATCTCTGAATTTGCAGGTATTGCCCAGTTCGATGCAGTATTGGAAGGTATCACTTTCCGTGAAGAATCTGACGAGCAAACCGGTCACCGCGAAAAAGTGATCATCGATACAAGGGATAAAACTAAAAACCCTGCTATCCAGATTGCTGATAATAAAGGTAACATCATTAAAGGATATAACATTCCGGTAGGTGCACACATCGCTGTTGATGAAGGCGATAGGTTACAAACCGGTCAGGTTATTGCTAAAATCCCTCGTTCAACCGGTAAAACGCGAGATATTACAGGTGGTTTACCACGTGTAACCGAGTTATTTGAAGCACGTAACCCTTCAAACCCTGCTGTAGTAACTGAAATTGACGGTGTGGTAACTTTAGGTGGCGTGAAACGCGGTAACCGCGAAATCACCATCGAATCAAAAGATGGCCAGGTTAAAAAATACCTTGTACCACTTTCAAAACACATCCTTGTACAGGATAATGACTTTATTAAAGCTGGTATGCCATTATCAGATGGTTCGATATCTCCGGCGGATATCCTTGCTATCAAAGGCCCTGCTGCAGTGCAGGAATATCTTGTTAACGGTATCCAGGAAGTTTACCGCTTACAGGGTGTGAAGATCAACGATAAGCACTTTGAGGTTATCGTTCACCAGATGATGCAGAAGGTATCTATCGAAGATGCGGGCGATACCCGTTTCTTAGAGCGTGAAGCTGTCGACGGATGGGATTTCATGACCGAGAATGATGAAATTTACGACAAGAAAGTTGTTACTGATCCGGGTGATTCAACTACATTGAAATCTGGTCAGATAGTTTCATTACGCCGCTTACGCGATGAAAACTCGGTATTGAAACGTCGCGACCTTAAACTGGTTGAAGTGCGTGACGCTATTCCTGCAACATCGAGCCCGATACTGCAAGGTATCACCAGGGCGTCGTTAGGCACCAAGTCGTTTATCTCGGCCGCGTCGTTCCAGGAAACTACCAAAGTACTGAACGAAGCAGCTATCGCAGGTAAAAAAGACAACATGCTTGGCCTGAAAGAAAACGTTATCGTAGGTCACTTAATACCTTCAGGTACCGGTTTACGCGAATACGAGAATATCCGTGTAGGTTCACAGGAAGAGTTTGACCGCTTGATGGCTTCAAAAGCAGAAGAGTTGGAAGCTTAATTGCCAGCTACTTAAATACAAAAGGGATATAAAAATAATCCCTTTGAAATCGTAAAATCGGATGCTTGGGTAAAGATATCCGAATAATTAAAAAGGGGCTGTTTTCATTTCATCATGAAACAGCCTCTTTTTTTGTGCTTATATTTGAACAAAACGAAGCTGGTTTATAATGATTCTTGTAATACAGAGTTCACCGATAATTCTTACGATTTAGTTTAAAATATATGGAACAATTTGCGAACGAAATCGGTTTATTCAAATTGTGGTGAGTTGATACTATTAATAAAATTGCTGTTATGTAAAAAAAAATTCTTCACGCGTTATTCATTTTAATTGGATAGTTTTCCTTTAAATCTATCAGCATTAAATAACTATATGAAAATCAAGCTTAAATTAAATGCATCGCTAAAGATGGTTAGGAAAGTGAATCTGATTTGTGTTTTATTGATCATCACTTCATTAATAAATTTTGGTTTTGTTTTAAACAGGCATTTGCCGCAGGGCAATGGGACAACGTATTATGTTGACTCAAAAAATGGCAATGATAACAATAGCGGAACATCACTTACGCAGGCATGGAAAAGCATTAGGAAGGTTAATGCAATACGCTTGACGGCGGGGGATCAGTTGCTATTAAAGAGAGGATGTATTTGGAGCGAACAATTGACTCCCGCAGGCAACGGTACCGCTGGTAAACCGATTGTTATCGGCGATTACGGAAGCGGCGCACTACCCGAAATAACCGGTTTTGAGGCATTGGATGGTTGGAATGCTAAAGGGGGGGGGATTTGGTCAGGTGATTGTACTTCATGCAGTACAGATGTAAACATGGTTGTGCTAAATAACGTTGTACAACCTATCGGACGTTACCCTAACATCGATGCGACAAATGGTGGATACTTAACTATTGATTCGCATCATGGAAATTCGATAAGTGATAACGGTTTGAATGGTTCCCCTGACTGGACCGGAGCAGAAATAGTTATACGTAAAAATCATTGGATAATTGACCGTAATACTATCTTGTCGCAGAGTGGTAATTCTATTTCCTATAAGTCTGCTTCAAGCTATCCTGCTGTCGATAAATTTGGTTTTTTTATTCAAAACAGTCCTCAAACTCTTGATAAAAAAGGCGAGTGGTATTTTGATTCTGCAACAAAAAAGATGTTGATGTTTTTTGGGAGCGGCAATCCCACTAATATGGATATTAGGGTAAGCACTAAAGCCTCGCTGTTGTCTGTAACAAAGATGAACAATATCGTTGTGCGTAATATAGCTTTTACCGGTGCTAACAAAAATACTATACTCGTAAATGGCTGTAGTAATATAAGTTTTATCAATTTATCAATTAATTATTCGGGCGGTAATGCGGTTACAATAACTAATACACACGCACTTACTATATCAGAATCAACAATTCTTAATACCAACGATAATGCGATAGTAGGCAGATTTAATTGCGATAGTATTAGCATTAATCATAATATCATTAAAAATACCGGTACTATACCAGGAATGGGAGGAAGCGGCGATGGCAGTTACTCCGGCATCTTGATTAAGGGGAGCGGCAATATTATATCCAATAATCAAATTGATAGTACTGGTTACAACCCAATATCGTTTCAGGGAGATATTATTGTTAAAAATAATGTTATCGACTATTTTAACTTTGTTAAAGATGATGGCGGGGGCATTTATACAGGTGATGCCAACAACAACGTTCCGTTAAACGGCACAAGGCAGATCATAGGCAATCTTGTTTTTAATGGTGTAAATGCCAGACCGGGAACTGAACCGGGCCGTTACGCTGCCAGTAGTTCAGCTCTGTGGCCCTCGTGTGGTATTTATATGGATGATAATACAAAAAATGTAACCATTTCGTGTAATACAGTGGCCCATAATAATGGTGCAGGCATTTACATTCATAATGCGTATAATATTACAGTACAAAATAACACGGCTTACGATAATTTTGAGCAATTATTGTTTTCGTACAGTTTCAGCTTCGCTGATGAGATTGCCAAAAAAAATAAGGTATCAGACAATATATTTGTGTCAGGCGGCCGTACTAAATATGTGGCTGATTTCCGGTCAAGTAAGGGCAGTGTTGGCGTATCTAAGATGGGCGTGTTTCGGTCAAATGCCTATTTACCTAAACCCGGGCAGAGGGAATTGAACATTCAATCTTCGATTGTAGGCGTTCCACTCACATCGTCGGCAGATATGTCAAGTTGGAAGTCTGATTATGATAGTAGAGATGATTCCAGTTTCCAAAAGGTTTCAATGCCCTCAGATGTGAGGTTTGAATGTAACAAAACTGATAAGCCAAAGGTGATTACATTAGATGGGGTTTATCAGGATGTAAAAAAGAATGTATATTCAAAAACAGTAACATTAAAGCCATTTACCTCAGTAGTATTATCAAAAAAATAGTTTGGTATTTCTGAAAAATAACTATTCACTTTTTTTAAAACAAAAGCTTTATTTTGATTGTTTTGAAGGCCTGACTCTCCTAAAAGGAGTAAGATGGGCCTGATTGGTTCCTTTTGTTAAAAAAATAGATTGTATATGAATGAAGAACAGGTTGAAAATCAATTAAGTATCGAGTTATCAGAGGAAGTTGCAGATGGCGTGTATTCTAATTTGGCTATTATTACTCACTCCAATTCTGAATTTGTTATTGATTTTATACGCGTAATGCCCGGTACTCCGAAGGCCAAAGTAAAATCGCGAATTATTTTGACACCTGAACATGCTAAGCGTTTGATGTCGGTAATTCAGGATAATGTTGAAAAATTTGAAGCAGCAAACGGAAAAATCAAAAGCGGGGAAAATGGATATAATTTTCCTATGAATTTTGGTGGTACCATGGGGCAGGCTTAAATTTTGATAATGATATTAAAAGTGGCTTCTTGTTAAAAAAAAGTTACGCTGATGCTATTTTTTTAAGAAAATCGATAGTTTATCATTGATATTTTGAAAAAAGTGTATATATTGCACCAGCTAAGACGCCTACTTTAGATATGAAAACTTAATTCTATGAGAAGAAAACACTTATTAAATCTTTTAATCGTTTCTCTAATTCTTTTCGTTACTTCCGGTTTATTTTCCTGCTCATCTCAAAAAAAAATAAAATATTTTCAAGATATCCCAGATTCAGGTCAGCTTAAAACTATTCCTGCGGCTGCTTATACGGAGCCCAAGGTACAGGTTGACGATATTTTGTCTGTAGTTGTTCAAACCATCGACCCGCTTTCCACACAAGTGATAAATGCCGGAAATATTGGCTCTTCGTCGTCAACATCCCCAAATATGCCTCTGTCACCGCTAACTGCAGCAAGTGCTGCAACGGCCGGAGCTGGTCAGCAGTCTGGAGTGTCTGGTTATCTTGTTGATAAAGAAGGCAATATTGATATTCCTATTTTAGGTAAGATACAAGTGGTAGGGCATACCACCTCTGAATTGAAGACAATTATACACGATGTAGCTGCTAAATACTACAATAATCCGACAGTAATTGTAAGGTATGCTAATTTTAAAGTAAGCGTAACAGGCGAGGTTTTAAAACCAGGCGTTTATGTGCTTCCCAATGAAAAAGTAACCTTATTGGACGCAATAGCTATGGCCGGCGATCTTACTATTTTTGGTAAAAGAGATAATGTTTTATTGATTCGTGAAAATCTGGATGGAACTAAAACTCCCTACAGGGTTAATTTGAAGAAAAGCGATATTATATCTTCTCCGTATTTCTATTTGCGCCAGAACGATTTGATCTATGTTCAGCCAGATGTAGCAAAATCAGCTGCTACAGACGCAGCCCAGGCTCGAAACTACACCATCATTGGCTCTCTCTTATCTGTATTAGTAATCTATCTTACAAGGAAATAATTATTTTATGGAGTTTCGAAATCAGGAATTCAAATCACCTTTTAGTAAAGAAGAAGACTTTAATTTTAAAAAGTTTGTCGGAAATACGATATCTAACTGGTATTTATTTGTTATATGCGTTCCAATTTGTTTAGCCGTTGCTTTTGGATACGCTCGTTATAGTACACCCGGTTATAAAATAAACAGTAAAATCACTATAGATGATGGTTCATCTGGCGGATTACTGGGCGGAAAATCAAATAACAGCTCATTAATGGATTTTTCCGATCTTCTCGATCTGTCAAGTAATGCTTATAATGAAATTGACATATTAAAGTCGAGAGCATTAATGGCAAGCGTTGTTAAGGATTTACATCTGGATGTAACAATTTATAGGAAAGGGATAATTAATTCTATAGAATTATATGACGAAGCGCCTTTCAATGTTCAATTTACCCCAACTGTAGATTCGATACAAGCCAGGAGTTATGATATTGAAATAAACAGTGATTTAATACACATAGCTAACCGGAAAGAAAGTATAGACACTACTGTTAAATTTGCTACGGTAGTTCATTTGCCACAATTTGCGGTGGTGTTTTCTAAAGTTCCGGGAAAAGTTGTGTTAACCAAAGGCTATAAACTGAATATTACCTCGGTTGACGACAGGGTTCAGGCGCTTAGTCAGGATTTTACGGTTGATCTCACCGATAAGAAGAGTACTACTCTGGCACTTACCATACCTTACTCTAATCCCCGCAAAGGAGAAGCTATTTTACAAAAATTGATGACCCTTTATTTACAGGGTAACCATCAAAACAAAATTGAAATAGCCGATAGTACGCTAACATTTATTGACAATAGGATTAGCGTAGTTAGCAAGGAACTGTCGGGCGTTGAATTAAATTTTCAACAGTTTAAGCAGGAAAATCAATTGGCAGATGTTGATGAGCAGGGTAAGGCGCTTGTAACTGATGTTTCCAGTTATTACAACAAGCTAAATGAACAGGAAATTCAGCTAACACTTGTTAATGATCTTGAAAAAAATATCACAGATCCAAATAACAGAAGAATAGTTCCAAGTACGCTTTCTGTTAATGACCCTATTTTTGCAGAAGCTATTAAAGTATATAATCAGTTGCTTATAAGCAGGGATAATTTAATGGTGTCATATAAAGCAGACAACCCTGTTATAAAAAATATGGATAGCGAAATTGAAACTTCAAGAGAAGGGTTAGTTAAAAGCTTCCAGACTTATAAAAACGGACTTATCGTAGTTATTAATAAGTTGAAAGCACAAAACTCATTATTAACTTCAAAAGTTAAAAATGTACCCAAACAACAAAGAGGTTATCTTGATTATGCTCGTCAACAGGATTTAAAACAACAGCTATATCTTTACCTGTTACAAAAAAGGGAAGAAACAGCAATTGCCAGAACATCTACTTTATCAACAGCCAGGATAATTGACCCTGCAAAGAGTGATTATTTGGCATATAAACCCAATAAAGTGGTTATATATTTTATCGGGTTTGTATTAGGCCTGCTTATACCATGGGGTTACATTTATCTTAAGGATTCTTTAAACATAAGGATCATTAATAAAGAAGATATCGAACTTAATACGAAGATTCCTGTACTTGGTGAAATTGGCAATAATAGCGACGAAAAGTCACTGGTGGCTCACGATAAAGCCCGCTCAATTATATCTGAGCAATTCAGGGCGCTAAGAACCAATTTACAATTCGTATTAAAAGTTGGCCAGCCAAATGTTATCATGGTTACTTCAAGTATGTCGGGTGAGGGTAAATCTTTTATCTGTACTAACTTGGGTAGCGTATTGGCTCTGGGCGGAAAAAAAGTTATTTTAATGGAGCTGGATTTGCGTAAACCACGTTTATCTCAGAATCTTGGTTTGGACAGAGATTTTGGATTTACCAATTATGCAGTATCTGAAACCATCGGCATCGATGATTTAATAAAGCCGACATTCTTTTCTGAAAACTGTTTTGTTATGTCGTCAGGCCCAATTCCGCCAAACCCTTCTGAATTATTGATGAGTGAAAAGTTGGAAGAAGTAATAGCGTACCTTAAAACCAAGTTTGATTATATCATCATCGATAGCGCACCTATTGGCTTGGTTTCCGACTCACAGCTTATTGAACGTTTTGTAGATACAAGTTTATATGTAGTACGACAAGAGTATACCTTTAAATCGCAGCTAAATATAATTAATGACCTTGTGAATGAGGGTAAATTTAAAAAGGCTTACCTGGTTATTAACGATATAAAAACCAAAAAAGGTGGATACTATGGCTACGGTTACGGCTACGGCTACGGTTATGGCTACGGCTATGGTTACGGCGAAGAGGTAAAAACAAAATCTTCTTGGTTTGGTAAGCTCTTTAAAAAATAAATGATCCGCAGTTGATTTAAAAGATTAAAGTAAATACCCCCATGCTTACTTATACATTACGAGTTGCGGAAATAAAGCAGGAAACGGAAGATACCATTACGCTGTGTTTTAAGCAGTCCGGATTAAAGAAGATTAAATATCTGCCCGGACAATATCTGACCCTGATTTTCAGGATTAACGGACGGCGGTACTTAAGGCCCTATTCGTTTTCGTCTGCACCGGGAATTGATCAGTATCTCGAAGTTACCATAAAGCGTATTATTGGGGGAGTTGTATCAAACCATATACATGACCAGGTTAAGGTAGATGATCTGATAGAAGTGATGCAACCTTTGGGCAACTTTACTTATACAGAATCACAATTCCCTTCAGAGAAGCAAATAGTATTGTGGGGCGTGGGAAGCGGAATAACTCCCCTGATGTCAATAGCCAAATACGCTTTATCGCTACCTAACGGCCCAAGGGTAAGTTTGATTTATGGGAATAAAAATTTTGAATCCAGTATTTTTTTAGATCTCGTTCATAAGTTGAGGGATCAACATAGGTCCAGGTTTTCTGTATGGCATTTTCATACGCGTTTGAAAATAGATGAAGAAAACCCGGGTGTAATCCAAGGTCGTATTGACGAGTCAAAGGTTCATGTTGTTATGAACAAAATTGATGATCATCTTAATACGCTTCATTATATATGCGGGCCTGTTGGATTAAAAGAGTCTGTTAAGGGCGCTTTGAAAGGCTTAGGCATAAGTGCAGAACATGTTTTCTCTGAAGATTTTGAAATAGTAAAAAATCCTAAAGATTTTGAAGGGATTATTACACGGGTTGTGAAGCTCATTAATAACAATCTGGAAACAGTTGTAGAAGTAGTGAGCGGTAAAAGTATGCTTGAAGCGGGCCTAGATGCTCAGCTTGAACTTCCTTATTCATGCCAAACGGGCAATTGCTCAGTTTGTAAGGGTAAATTGCTTACAGGTAAGTTAAAAACAATTGGAGTAGAAAAGGTGCCTCATGACCTTGAGTCGGATGAGTACTTGTTATGCTGCTCATACCCGCTTACAGACGATGTAAGTGTATTGGTATAATTATTACATACTGCGCGATAGCTGATTGCAATAATAAGTTAATAATTAAATAAAATTAATCATCAAACCATCTTCACATGAAAGTAGTATTGTTAGCCGGGGGCTTAGGTACCAGGTTGTCGGAAGAAACCGTTTTAAGGCCAAAACCAATGGTCGAAATTGGGGGCATGCCTATTTTGTGGCATATTATGAAAATTTATTCGGCTCATGGCTTTAATGATTTTGTTGTTTGTTTAGGCTATAAAGGCTACGTGATCAAAGAATATTTTGCTAATTACTTTTTGCATAAATCAGACGTCACAATTGATCTTTCAGATAATTCTATAAAAGTGCATGACTCTCAGGCAGAACCGTGGAAAATCACACTTGTTGATACTGGTAATGAGTCAATGACCGGTGGTCGTATAAAAAGGATACAACCTCATATAGGCAGTGAGACTTTCATGTTTACCTACGGAGATGGCGTTAGCGATGTTGACATAAAGGCTCTTGTTGAACATCACAAAAACAGCGGCAAGAAATGTACTGTTACTTCCGTTCAGCCATCGGGCAGATTTGGTGCTATTAATCTGAACGCCGACGACAGTGTTCACTCATTCATGGAAAAACCTAAAGGCGACGGTGCCTGGATAAATGGTGGCTTTTTTGTTTGCGAGCCATCTGTGTTTGATTATATAACCGGCGACAGTTCGATATGGGAGCGCGAACCAATGGAGAAAATAGCGGAAGAAGGGGAGATGACCGCGTTTAAGCACGAAGGCTTCTGGAAACCTATGGACACCATAAGGGATAAGCATGAGCTGGAAGAGGATTGGACAAAAAATAAAGCTAAATGGAAAATTTGGTAATATGTTTGACGAATTAAAGAAGATATATAACGGAAAGAAAGTTTTCCTGACCGGGCATACCGGCTTTAAAGGCTCGTGGCTTTTAAAAATACTTACTATGCTTGGCGCGGAAGTGAAAGGTTATTCACTTGCTCCCGAAAATGATTTTGACCTATACCATGTTTTAAACGGCGACGCTATATGCGAATCTGTTATTGCTGATCTCAGGGATAGAAATAAATTGACTGAGGCAGTTGAATCTTTCCAGCCTGATTTTGTGTTTCATCTTGCTGCACAGCCATTGGTGAGGTTATCTTATGATATACCTTCAGAAACTTTTGAAGTAAATGCCATAGGGACTGCTAATTTGCTTGATGCAGTAAGGCTCGTTAAAAAAGCATGCCAGGTTGTATTGATTACTACTGATAAGGTATATCACAATTACGAATGGGTTTTCCCATATCGTGAAAATGACCGTTTAGGTGGCTATGATCCTTATAGCGCGAGTAAAGCATGCGCTGAATTGGTTATAGACTCTTATCGTAATTCATTTTTTAATCAGGCGAAATACGAAGCTCATCAAAAAGCAATTGCTGTTGGCCGTGCAGGCAATGTAATAGGCGGTGGTGATTGGGCAAAAGATCGTTTAATTCCCGACATTGTTAGGGCTATTTCAAAAAGCGAAACAGTAATCATTCGTAATCCTGGTGCGGTGAGGCCCTGGCAGCACGTAATGGAACCAATTTTCGGTTACCTTTTGTTGGGTAGCTGTTTGGTAGCTGATCCTTTGAAATTTTCAACTGCTTACAATTTTGGCCCTCAGTTAACGGATGCACTTCCTGTTAAGCAGATGGTTGAATTATCTATTGCTGCGTGGGGCAAGGGAGCGTTTGAAGTTGTTACTACAGCCCATCAACCACATGAAGCAGGTTTATTAAAACTTGATATTACAAAAGCTGTCACCGAGTTGAAGTGGAACTCAAGATTTAACGCTGAAACAGCTATTCAGAAAACAATTAATTGGTATAAAGAATATCTGAACAACCCTGAAGGTATTGTTTCGTATACCGAAAATCAAATATTAGAATTTACAGGTATTTAAATTATCCCCCATTAAATAAGTAGCATGCTTAAGAACATAACCAACCCAGATATTGAAGCCGGTTTGAGGCAAATTGCAAAGGCTAAGTCAACTCAGATTATTGTTCCTGGTAAGAACTATATCCCTGTGACAGGAAAAGTACTTGACGAAGATGATATATTATTAGGCGTCGAAGCTGCGCTTGACGGCTGGCTTACTGCCGGCAGATTTGCAAACCAATTTGAAAGTGAGTTTGCAAAATATTTTGGTGCCACCAAAGCCTTACTGGTAAACTCAGGCTCATCAGCAAACTTGGTTGCGTTTTACGCTTTAACTTCGCCAAAACTTGGCGAACGCGCAATAAAACCCGGCGATGAAGTAATTACCGTTGCTGCCGGCTTCCCGACAACAGTTAATCCCATTGTGCAATTTGGAGCTATTCCCGTTTTTGTAGACGTGGATATTGCTACTCATAATATCAAATCCGAAGATATTGAAAGTGCAGTATCTCCAAAAACAAAAGCAATTATGGTTGCTCATTCGTTAGGCAATCCATTTAATCTTGACGAAGTTTTGCGTGTTGCAAAAAAATATAATTTGTGGGTTGTTGAGGATGACTGTGACTCATTGGGTGCAACTTATCGCGATAAAAAGACAGGTACTTTTGGCGATATCTCAACTTTCTCGTTTTATCCGGCTCACCACATTACGATGGGTGAGGGCGGTGCAGTTTTAATCAACAATCCTGAACTGGCTAAGCTTGCAGAAAGCTTCCGTGACTGGGGGCGCGATTGTTACTGCGAACCGGGTAAAGATGATACCTGTGGTTGCAGGTTTGCCCAGCAATTGGGTACACTGCCGTACGGGTATGATCATAAATATACTTATTCACATATAGGTTTTAACTTAAAGGTGACTGATATGCAGGCGGCTTTTGGCGTATCGCAGTTAAAAAAGGTTGATCATTTTGTTCAAAGGCGCCGCGAAAACTACAAAGCCTTGTATGAGCGTATGAAGCAATTTGAAGATATCTTCATCTTGCCGGAGCCAACACCAAACAGCGATCCGTCATGGTTTGGCTTTTTACTTACCCTACGTGAAGGTGATGCTGCCGACCGTCACATGCTTGTTAAACATCTCGAAGAAAAGAAAATAGGCACCAGGCTTTTATTTGCCGGTAACTTATTACGCCAACCAGCATATACAGGCGTTCAAAGCAGGCAGATAGGCAATCTGGAAAATACAGATATCATCATGAACCAATCTTTTTGGCTTGGTGTATGGCCAGGTTTAAACGAAAGCCATTATGATTATATCGCCGACGTAATTAAAGCTTACATACAGTAACTGTTATTGAACATTACTTAAACTTTAAGGTATGGAACTGGAACAAACCATTATTGAAGATCTTAAAATATTGCATTTAAAAAAGCTTGACGATTCCAGGGGATCGTTTACTAAAATATTTAACGTTGATTTTTTTGAGGCCAACAATCTCCGTACCGATTTTAAGGAAAGCTATTTTTCAGTATCTCACAAAAATGTAATTCGTGGGATGCATTATCAATCGCCGCCGACTGAGCATACTAAACTTGTATTTGTAAATACCGGAAGGATTGTTGATGTGGTACTTGATATAAGAACAGGTTCAAAAACTTATGGACAATATTTTTATACCACGGTATCTGTAAGCCAACCCAAACTTATTTATATACCTGTAGGGTGCGCGCACGGTTTTCTTTCGCTTGAGGATAACACTATTGTATCCTATATCCAGACATCGGTTTACAACAATAGCTGTGACCATGGTGTTAAGTGGGACTCATTTGGTATGGAATGGCCAGTGACAGATCCTATTGTATCAGTAAGGGATATGGCTTTTGATGGCTTAAACGATATTAAATCGCCGTTTGTATGAATGTTTTAATAACGGGCTCAACCGGGTTTTTAGGAAAATACCTCGTACCTAAATTAATTGAGGCCGGTCATAACGTTTTAGAGTTAACCCGCGACGCCGATAAATCAGAACAGCTATTTGGCACTGTTACAAACAAACATGTAATTACTGATGATCAGGATGCGCTTACCGTAGCTTTGAATGAATTTAAGCCTGAGATAATGGTGCATCTGGCATCCTACCTAACTTCATCTGACTCGTATAATGATATGAAGAAGCTGGTAGACAGCAACCTTCTGTACATGCTGAGGTTGATGGATGCTTTAAAGACCAGTGGATTAAAATTTTTAATCAACACTGGAACTTTTGCCGAATACTTTAAAGGAGATGAAAGCATTGATCCGGCTTACCTGTATGCTGCAACCAAAAGTGCGTCGAGGTATTTTGTAGACTATTATTCAAAAGCTTATGGCTTTAAGGCTGCAACTGTTATCCCTTATACCATTTACGGTGGTATCGATAGTCAGAAAAAGATCATTGATTACATATATGAATCGATAGGAGCTGCGGCACCGGTTGATATGTCGCCGGGTGGCCAGGTGCTTGATTTTATTCATGTCGACGATGTAGTTGATTTCTACCTTGAACTTATTGATAACTATCAGCGTGTAGCAGATAAAAGTGTATTTAAGTTAGGGACAGGAGTGGGGCATACCATAAAGGAGCTTGCCGAAGTAATAGCCCAAAAAAGTGGCAGATCATGCAACATAAACTGGGGTGGTAAAAGCTACCGCCCAACCGATGTAATGTATGCCGTTGCCGATATCTCAGCGCAAAATAACTTGTTTGACTGGGACGCTAAAGTGACGTTGGAAATGGGAGTTGAAAATTATTTACGGACAAAGAATTCATAAATAATAAGGATCTGAATTTCAATATCGAAGTGGAAAAAAATAATTAATTGTGACGTAAATATGTCTGCTTTTATAAAGAAAATTCTTTCGAATAAAGTTGTAAAAAATTTTTCTTATTTAACTATTGGGAATTTTTTAAGCCAATTTATATTGGTTTTTTCAAGTATAAAAATAGCTCGAATTTTGGGACCGGCTGGTTTCGGTATGTTTTCATATATTCTCATTCAATCAGCGCTATATGCTGTAATTGCCGAATTAGGTATCAGGAATATCTCAATACGTACAGTAGCACGGGATGGTGAGAAATCAAAACTTGTATTTTTTTCTGCAATCGTTTTGCAATTTATCGGGCTTGTTTTTTCCGTTATACTAATGCTCATCTACGAACATTTTGCTCACTCTGTTAGCCCGGAATTACTATTATACTTAGTGATAAACGTGTTTGTACTTAACTTGTGGAGTAGCTGTGAAGCAATTTGGCAAGGACACCAACGTATGGGAATTGCTGAGTCAATTAACGTCTTTTTCTCAATTATTTGGTTAATATTTATAATCATAACTCCAGCATCAGCTATATCAGTTAATTACGTAATAAAATATTACACTTTAATCCTTCTGGGAAAAACAATAGTAATATTTTCTGTAATGTTTTTAGTAAAAGATATACTTAAGGGTAGTGCTGTGGGGTTTTGGAAGTTTGGCAGAACGATGATTAAGGATAGTTCATACTATTACCTAAACAATATTTTCGCTTTGCCGACTAATTATTTATCAAACAATTTTCTCGAAATTAATTCTACCAAAGTTGAGTTGGGATACTTTAATACAAGTAATCGCCTAATCAATCCAATAAAAATGGTAATTAATCTTGGCATGTCTGCTGTGTTTCCAAGCTTTAGTAATCTTTGGGTTACTAATAAACAGCTGCTGATTGACAAATTGAAAAAA
This sequence comes from Mucilaginibacter gossypii, assembly GCF_017569325.2. Lineage (NCBI taxonomy): Bacteria > Pseudomonadati > Bacteroidota > Sphingobacteriia > Sphingobacteriales > Sphingobacteriaceae > Mucilaginibacter > Mucilaginibacter gossypii. The sequence goes on from NZ_CP071878.2 coordinate 84,164, forward strand.
ACTTTTCCACTTTTCATCGTGGTAGTTTCTTTTTTGTGTTTTAGTTTCACTTTAATAAGTAAAGAAGTGGTGCTGATTTTGTTTGGTCCTAAGTTCCTGTCTTCAGTTAATATAATTCAATACCAGATCTGGTTTCTTTTCATTTTTGCTTTAAACTGGTATATAGGAAACATTTGGGGGGCCACAGATAATCAAAAACTGCTTTCCAGGTGGGGAATTGCAAGTTCTTTGATAGCTACACCATTTTTGTTCATAGGTAGTAAATACGGTGGATTTGGTTTGTCAATATCTTACCTTATGGCTTATGTTATATTTTTACCTTTTCTATATAACTCATTTGTTAAATCTTTAAATATAAAACTGAATTTAACGAGGGAGTTTATATGGACTATTACACTTTTTTGCATGTCTGTTTTTCTACCTTTTAATACTTTTTTGTGGATCAGAATAATTTTAATTCTGTTGGTAGCAGGCATTATTTATAATGTTTACAAATCAAAGTTTAAAACTATAGCTAATTAGTATGTTTTTTACCATAGGCCTTCCTGTAACTAAAGTTGGTTTTTTAAAAAATACTATTGATAGTATTTTGAATCAATCATTCTCGGATTTTGAAGTGATAATACAAAACAATGCTTTGTTACCAGAAGATAGAAAGAAGATTGCCGGGGTAGTAGAAACCTATTTAGTTGATAACAGGTTTAGGTATTATGAAAATGATACGTTATTGCCTATTTACGATAATTTTAATAAAATATTATCGCGGTCAACCGGTCAATATTTTATGATTCTGAGCGATGACGATAACTTAACTCCTGATAGCCTAAGCAATTTTTATAGATTGATAACTTCAATGCCCGGATTATATGTATATCATTGTCGGGTAAAGTTGATAAATGAAAAAGATGAGGTAACCGGTTACTCTCCGTTGTGCAATAATTTTGAAACGCTTTCAGATTTCGTGTATCAGCGGCTAACAGTAAAACGCCAGCAATTTTTGTCGGATTTTGTTGTTGATACAGCTAAATTGAAATCAATAGGGGGATTTCCCACCTTTCCTCTGGGTTGGGGAATGGACGATCTTACCTGGTATCTGCTTGGGGAAAATGGGATTGGTTATACCTCTGATATTGGACTCGAGTACAGGGTGGTTACCAATAATTTTTCCAATTCGAAGCAAAACTTCAGGCTCCGGCTTGATGATATAAATTTCCTGTACAACCAGGTTGCAGATATTTCTACTTCAGATGCATTCATTGGAAATTCTGTATATCCATCAAGTATGGTGAAAAAAGCGGTTGATAAAGCTAAAAATAAAGCATATAGTTATTTATTTAAGCTTATGGCAAAGGGGTGCAGCTCGTTTTACATGATAAGGTTTTATTTAAAAAATAAAAGAGAACATAATATTCCTTATACCGCCTTGTTTTATGGATTATTTAACAAAATTTACAAATTCTGATTTACCAATGGATAGGTTGTCTGTCCGTATTAGCCTATGACAATAAAAAAAGGATCGCTTTTCGTTTTTTTTGCGGTTTTATTATGCACTGATGTGTTTTCTACCGTTTTGATACCCAGTGTATTTACGGAAGCAGGGAGGCTTTTGTTAATTGTTATGATGATTGTAACAATTGCTCATACAAAAAAAGAAGATTCTTTTTCGATTATAAAAGCCCATTTTAATAAAGAAGTTACCTATCTGATTGTAATAGTTGTGTTGGGTTTAATACCGGCCTATCTTTTTCACGGTCAAAATTTTTACATTTCAATATGGGTTGTTCGGCCAATATTTTTTTGGTTGCTGTATAAATATCTTCATATCAAGAAGTATAGCCCTACACTTATCATAAACGAAATGTTTAAAGTTGGTTTAATGTGGGGAGTTGTAGTAATTATGCAACAACGTTTATATCCAACTATTTACTTCAACCAAAGCAAAGATAATACAGATGAGTTTCTTGAATTTTTTGCCCAAACGAGAGGCGTAATTCGTTTATCAATAGCAGGTTTTTTTGTTGGCTTTTTTGTTGCGTTAGAAACTTTATCCCAATTGCTAAATAAAGTTAAGTTTATAAAAATGGCAGCATTGATCGCCATTATTGTAGGCGTTTTTTTTACAGGGTCAAGGCAATATCTCGGCATTTTGTTGTTTGCTATAGTTTTGACGATTTTTTATAGCCGAAATGCTGCAGGAAAACGGAGCGTATCAAAAATTTTCTTTTTGTTGATAACCATCGTTTTCATAGTGGTCATTAAATATGATTATATTACCAGTTTAATTAACGTATCAAGCGATGATTTATCTGCTGGCGATAGTTATATTAGGTTTATAGAAATGCATTTCTATCTATTAGAATATTGGCCTAATTGGTTAACTGTTTTGATGGGAAATGGATGGGAACATTCATCCAGCCCATACGGTAAGGAAATATATTCCCTTTGGATGAAACAACATTATTTTAGAGAAGATGTTGGAATTATTGGCGGTCTTAACAAATTTGGAATATTTTACGCTTTTATAGTTTTTAAAATAATTTACAAGGTAGTTTTCAAAATTAAGTTACCTAAAACACGTGTTTATATACGATATTTTTTCGTGTTAACATTTCTGCTCTATTTTGCTGCCCAGGATTGGTTTTCTTACCTCAGCAGCGTTCCTGTTTTTGCTATTGCATTGTATTTAGTTGATTGTTATAATCTTGAATATACTGAAAATCAAAATGTACCTGTACAGACTCAGGAACCAGATTTAAAAGCGATTTCTAATGTCTGAAAATATTAGAAGCGGCGATGTCATTTGTTAAGTTAAATATGAAGTAAACAGTTTTATGGTTGTAATATTAGGAGCCGGGATTGCCGGTCTTTCAGCGGGTTATCATCTTAATTTAAAAGGCGTAGCAAATACTATTTATGAAAAGAGAGAACGCTGGGGTGGACTTTGTGATAATTTTACTGTAGGAAACGGGTTTAGGTTTGACCATTTTGTACATCTTTCATTTTCAACAAATGAATATGTAAATGATTTGTTTGCCCGGAGTGCTGAATTTCAAAAACATTTTCCGGTATCAACAAATTACTACAAAGGTTCCTGGTTAAAACATCCTGCACAAAATAATTTGGCCCCGTTAAGCACAGACGAAAAGGTGAAAATTATTTTAGATTTTGTGAACAAGCCTGATATTACTGAACCCCAAAACTATTATGAATGGCTCTTAACACAATTTGGCTCGTATTTTACAGATCATTTCCCAGGAGTATATACGGAAAAATATTGGGGTAAAAATGCAAGTGAACTTACAGTTGACTGGGTTGCAAAACGTTTCAGTACCCCACCATTAGACAATTTACTAAAAGGGGCATTTGAAGTACAAAACGATAATTTTTATTATGCATCGGAAATGCGATATCCTCTGGAAGGGGGATATAAGTCATTTTTGCGGTTAATGGCTGAGCAAGCAAATATTCAATGCGGACGAGAGGCTTCGTTGATCGACTTGAAAACAAAAAGGGTAGAATTTTCAAATGGATCAAACGAATATTTTGATACCCTTGTATCATCCTTACCGTTGCCCGACCTGATAAATATAATTAAAGACGTTCCGACGAAAGTACGTGAAGCTGCTGCTAAGCTGGTCACAACATCAGGGCAATTGGTTTCTTTAGGGTTTAGCAATCCGGATGTAGCAAAATACCTCTGGTTTTATATATATGACTCCGATATACTACCGTCTCGTGCTTATTCTCCTTCACTAAAATCAAGTGATAATGTTCCTGAGGGGAAAAGTTCGCTGCAATTTGAAACCTATTATTCAAACTCAATACCTGCCAAACTAAAAGGCGGGGCATTAATAGAGCATATAGTTAATAAAGGAAAAAAGATGGGACTGTTTTCAGCCGAAGATGTGGAGGTTAGCGATTACCGTGAGGTGAAACACGCTAATGTTATTTTTGATCATAACAGAACTTTAAATCTATCTTTAGTACAAAATTACTTAGATGAAAAAGGGATCGGATATATTGGCCGGTTTGGTGAATGGAAATATTTATGGAGTGATCAAAGCTTATTGAGTGGGAAGCAATTCGCTGACAGTTTTAAAAGCATTTAAACCTAATATTAAAAAATCGAAATGCAAACCGAGGCGCAAATCCCGTTGATCACAAGTAAGGTAAGGGAGTTTGGGATAGATAATGCCAAATCTATAGGTATTGTGTTGGTGGTATTTGAGCATTTGGTGTTATTAGAAACTAAAATAACAACATTTATTTATAGTTTTCACATGCCTCTTTTTTTTCTTATATCCGGGTATTTACACAAAAATAGTATGTCCTTTAAAGAAGCGGTAAAAAAAGATGCTCAAAGATTGTTGATCCCATATTGCTACTTTTACATTATTACGTTTGTGTATTGGTTTATTGTTGTGTTTTTAAGGCATCGCAATGAATACCATGGCTCCCTGCTTCAAGAGGGGATAATTAAGCCTTTTTTTGGTTTGTTGCTGGGTGTAGGATATGATACATCTATTTCGCGCAGCATCAATGATCCGTTATGGTTTTTGATAGCGTTATTTAATATCAGGATAATTTACCAATGCCTCTTACAAATCACTAAAAATAAGATAGAGTACATTTTATTGATAACAGTTTTATTGGTGGGAATTGTAATGTGCATTAAATATGCCGGATATGACCTATGGTTTTCGCTTGACAGTGCTGTACTTGCTCTGCCTTTTTTTATAAGCGGGGTGTTATTAAAAAGCAGCGGTATAATTGTTAAATTACTAAAACCAAAAGTAGTAAACTTTGTCTTGCTGTTGGCTTTTTGTTTGGCAACTTTTTACTTAGTTAGGTATAACGGCCGTTCAGATATAAATGCCGCTATTTGGGGCCAAAATATATTTGCATTTTATATCGTAGGGTTTTCGCGTACATTCATGATCATAGCATTATCTTCCTTATTAAGTTTTATTAAAGGAAAACTCATCCTTTTTATCGCACTGAACACATTGATATTGATGTCTGTACAAAATGTATTGATAAGCATTAGTTCTTTTTTGTTGAAAGCGTTAAAAATAACACAGCCTATACAATTATTATTGGGGCAGGCGGTTTCGGTTACCGTTGTTGTTACCCTATTAGCGCTGCCGGCGATGTATTTCATCGATAGGTATTTTATTTTTAACCGGTGCAAAAAGAGGCCGCTAATGCTGTTGTTATATTGGTCTTAAGAGATTTATGAAAATTGCTATTATATCCCCTGCTTTTTTTGAAAGTACCTTTCCGTTAGCAAAGTACCTGGCCTTAAATAATGATATAACCTTATATTGTTTTTTGAACCAGAGTTCGCTTTCGCCACCGATGTTAAATCTTAGTGGTTTAACTAAAACCGGCTTGTTAAATGAAAATGAAACTCAGGAGTTGCTGCCATCCGATGTAAAGGCCTATTTTAACAATTCCGGTGTATCAATTAAAGTTATAGTTTGCGGTAATTCAAAAAAAATAGGTACCCTAACAATTTGGCAATTTATAAAGGAGCTCAAGAAGAATAATTTTGACAAGCTGCATTTCGTAGGCGAAGAATTTCGCTTCAATTTTATACAATACTTTTTCCCTGCCAAAAAAGTAGTTCAAACGCTGCATGAAGGCGACGCAGACCGGCTCACTAAACGAACCGGCAAATTGAAAACACTATTTATAAAGGCTTTCTTAAATCGATTGGGTAATAGTTCAATCAAGCTGATTTTTCATTCGAAAAACGTCAAGTCGGTTTTTCTTAAAAATTATGCTAAAAAAGCAAAGGAATTGACGGCCGTTATTCCTTTCGGGTTATTTGAAACTTATGAATACATCACAACAACTTCAGTTAAACTCAATATCCCGGAAAAATATTTTTTATACTACGGGTATATTGAGCAATATAAAGGTCTTGACCTGTTGTTGGAAGCCATCAGGCAGGTAAATGTTGTTAATAGTGAAATAGATTTTGTTATAGCCGGCAGGGACAAGGGAGGCCTGGTAAATATAGATGGCTTATCAAACGTAGCCTTTATCAACAGGTTTTTAACCGAACAGGAGATCGTATTTATGGTAAAAAATGCTGTCGCTATAATTATGCCTTACAAAACAGCGTCGCAGTCAGGGATCCCTAATACGGCTTTCTGTTTTGATGTGCCGATAATAGCAAGCGATATTGCCGGGCTAAATCATGTTGTTAAGCATGGTAAAAACGGATTGCTATTTAAACCCGGTAGTGTTGACGAACTTGCTCAAAATATTTTAATCCTACAAGATGATAAACTAATGGTTAATAAATTAAGGGGCAACATAGCAGAAAAAACTGATTTTGAAAGTTGGGAGATGTTGGCGTTAAAAACAAGTGATTTTTATAAGTTTAAATTGTAAAAAATTCCTTCAGGTTGTGAATGGATTTTTTAATAAACAGAGAAGAAATTGTGATTTTTTTCACAAAATAACTCAAAACGTATAATTATTTTTATATTTACCATAAAAAATTGAAAAGATTTTAAAGTATTAACACTTGTGGATGGGGTAAGTAAACTTATTGCATGTGTGATTTTAAAATATAGAGAAATATGAGTTCAAGTGCAGATAAACCAGTCAGGGTTAAAAAAAGCTTTAATCTTTGGAGAGATTCTATAAAATGGTTTCTTTTAAATTCAATTTTTTCGTCCTTCCCGTCTCAACATGTTCGTAAATGGTTTTTACGATTAATGGGAGCTAAAATTGCAAAAGGCGTACCCGTGTACGGCGGAACTGAATACAGGTACCCTAAGGGCCTTGTAATAGGAAAAGGATCTTCCATAGGGCACAGGGCCGTTCTGGATGCCAGGATGGGATTAACAATAGGAGCAAACGTAGTGCTTGCAACAGAAGTAATGATTTGGACCTTGCATCATAATTACAATGATGTGAATTTCAAATCTGAAGGAGCTCCGATAGTAATAGAGGATTATGCGTGGTTAGGATCCCGGTGTACAATATTACCTGGCGTAATTATAGGAGAGGGAGCAGTTATTGCGGCTGGGGCCGTTGTTACAAAAAACGTTCCGTCTTATGCAGTATTTGGCGGGGTTCCGGCCAAACAAATAGCACAACGTGATAAAATAAATTATGATTATTGCCCGGCAGACTATTGTTTGCATATGGTATAAATAAATGATCTTCTTGACACTTACATTATGAAAATACCAGTAGCCATTGTGGTACCAACCTTTAACAGGAAAAAATTACTTGTAGAATGTTTATCAATGATAAATGCACAAACAGTGCAGCCAGAATTGGTAATTGTTGTTAATGATGGTTCATCAGATGGTACAAACGAAATATTAAAGAATGATTTTCCACAGGTAATTGAATTGAATGGTGACGGAAATTTATGGTGGACAGGCTCCGTCAATGTAGGCATTGAATACGTTTTAAAGAATCATCCGGGTATTAAAGGTATTATTTTACAAAACGACGATGTGAAGTTTAATAATAACTGGATAGAAAACTTAACCAACATCGCTAATGAAAACCCGAAAGCATTGATAGGTTCACTTACAGTTGATGTTAAAGACGGCGACCGGATCACTTATGCGGGGAAATCAACACATCCGTGGTTTGCTTATTCTAAATATTACCACCGCAACAAAAAACTCTCATCATTTAAAGAAGATTTACTGATTGAGTCATTTGACTTAATTGGCCGTGGCCTTTATATACCTATCGAAGTATTTCATGAGTTAGGTTTATTTGACTTTGAACATTTTAAACATCGTGGTGATACGGAATTACCTTTGCGTGCAAAATATGCCGGATATAAATTGCTGGTTTCGTCGCGTGCCCTGGTAATGGAATATACAAACACAACAGCTGCAGTTGATATAAAGGAAAAATATAGCCTTAAAGATTTTAAACCAAAGTTTTTTGATTTCAGAAGCTCGGCTTATTGGAAATACCGCTATTATTATGGCAAAATTTTAGCCAAAAACCCCCTGCAGCACATGGTATTTTTTAGTTGTCGTATGTTTATACATCTTGGTGGTTTCGTTTCACGACTGAGATTATGGTAATGAACATGTGTACCAAAAAAATCTTGAAATTAATAATGTACCTATCAAAACAACAGCTAAATAAAATTAAATGCACTGAAGGAACATTCGTTCGGCTAGGATGTGATTATAAGCTGCTTGAGTTACGTTAATCACTTTGTAGCAACGGTAAAACGAACAACTTAATACTATGAATAAAATATTAACCTCGCCCTCATCTTTTGGACAAGTTGGCCCCGAACCAGTTGATTTACTTATCCAAAATGGTTATGAAGTGATCAATAACCCTTACGGAAGAAAATTAACAGAAGATGAGGTTATTGAATTAGCCAAAGATTGTGCCGGTATAGTTGCAGGTGTTGAACCACTTACAGCCCGGGTAATGGATGCTTTACCTAACTTGAAATGCATAAGCAGGGTTGGTATAGGCATGGATAGTGTTGATTTAAAATATGCTGCCGAAAAAGGAATTATTGTAACAAATACTCCTGATGGCCCAACAAGGGCGGTGGCCGAATTGACATTAGCCATGACACTTTCATTATTGCGCAAAGTTCCTCAAGCGCATACTGATCTCAGGAACAGAGTATGGAAAAAACAGGTAGGCAACCTGGTTCTTAACAAAGTTGTTGGCGTTGTAGGCTTAGGGCGTATCGGTAAACTGGTGGCACAATTATTCAGAGGTATAGGAAATCCTGTAATAGGATATGATCCGTATGCTGACGCCACCTGGGCTGCAAACAATGGTGTTGAACTGGTTGATTTTAACACGGTATTATCAAAGGCAGATATAGTTACTATTCATGTTCCTGGTAACGAAGATGGATCAGCTGTAATAGGCGCCGGCGAAATTGATTTGATGAAAGCAGGATCATTCCTGATAAATATTTCGAGAGGGGGAATTGTTGACGAAGATGCGTTATTTAATGCACTGTCGGCTAATAAATTAACCGGGGCTGCGGTTGATGTTTTTTCGGAAGAGCCTTATGCCGGACCGTTATGTGATCTGGATAACATTTTACTTACTCCTCATCTTGGCTCATATGCCGAAGAAGGAAAATTACTCATGGAGATCGACGCGGTTAAAAACTTAATTAACGCACTAAAATAATACATCTATGAATCATAAAGTTGGTATAATAGGTTATGGGGTGATGGGTAAAATTCGTCACAAGACTATTAATGAAATTGAAAAAGGTGTGGTTATAGCCATATCTGAACCGGGCGCAGAAAAAGAGATTGACGGTATTCCAAATATTAGCCATGAGGAAATAATAAACCATCCCGATATAGACACTATTATTGTTTGTACCCCTAATTTTTTAAATAAAGATTTAACAATAAGATCGTTAAATGCAAGTAAGCATGTGTTTTGCGAAAAACCACCTGCTTTTACTGGGGCAGATATATTGGAAATTCAGAAAGCCGAAGCAGCCAGCGGCAAAAAGCTGATGTATGGTTTTAATCACCGCCACCATGACAGCGTTATGCATATCAAACAATTGATAGATAGCGGTGAATATGGAAAAGTATTGTGGCTTCGCGGCCGCTATGGCAAAAGCGTTACGAGCGATTATTTTAACCAATGGAGAGCCAAAAAAGAATTAGCCGGTGGCGGTATCCTAATGGATCAGGGTATTCACATGCTTGATTTGTTCCTTTACCTTTCAGGAGATTTTGATGTTGTTAAAGCCGAAGTTTCGAACCTTTACTGGCATATGGATGTTGAGGATAATGCTTTTGTGATCCTCAAAGAATCGGCAACAGGTAAAGTGGCTTCGTTACACTCTACTATGTCGCAATGGCGCCATTTGTTTTCGTTAGAGATATTTCTTGAGAAAGGTTATATGGTATTGAACGGCCTTATAACATCATCAATGTCATATGGCGAAGAAACACTTTCTATCGCTAAAAACAGATCTACAGCTCCGGCAGCTACCTGGAAAGATGAAACGGTGACCAAGTATGTGGATAATAACAGCTGGCGTTACGAAATGGATCATTTTTTTGATTCAATTAATACCGGTAAAACTGTTACAATCGGCAATTCAGATGATGCCTATAAGCTTATGCGCATTATAGATAAAGTGTACGAACAAAAAGATTTTTAATCAACTACTTACAAAAAACATATAAATCTATTATAATGGAAAGACAAGAAAAAGTTAAAACTTATCTGAGTGATTATATCACCCGTTTGACTGATATTTTAAATAAAATTGAAGTTGCTAAACTTGAGCAGGTAATTACAACTATGATTACCGCGTTTAAAAACGGCAACACCGTTTATGTTGTTGGTAATGGCGGCAGCGCAGCTACTGCATCACACATGCAGGCTGATTTTAGATTTTTTGTACGCTATTTTTCAAAATTTCGCCCTAAAATTATTGCCTTAACAGATAACGTGCCTATGATTACAGCAATAGGTAATGATAATAATTTTGACGATGTTTTTGTTGAACAAATGCGCGGTCAGTTTGTAGCAGGTGACGTGTTAATAGCGATATCAGCAAGTGGAAACTCGCCAAACTTAGTTAAGGCGGCCGAGTATGCCAATGAACTTGGTGGTAAAACAATTGCTTTTGTTGGCTTTTTGGGCGGTAAACTGAATGAAATCTCAACTGTGCCATTATATACTCCGAATCCGAAAGGCGATTATGGGCCAATTGAGGATGTGCATATGATATTGAATCATATTATTGTTAATTATCTTTCAAAAGACGAAGAGTTTTTGACGCTTACTGCTAATTAATACCTGTTGATGGATAGTATATCAAACATAAAGATTGACCTGGCAGATAAAATGGTGCTTATTACCGGTGGCACCCGGGGCATAGGCAAAGCAATTGCCGATCGTTTTTTGGAGGCTGGCTCGTCAGTGATTCTCACCGGAACCAATGCATCAGAAATTGATCAACTAAATAACGCAAATGCATCCGGTAGAGTTAGCTATTTACAACTTGATTTTAATGATCAGGTATCTGTAGAAACCTTTCTATTGGCAATTAACAAGTTGGGCCATCAAATAGATGTACTAATCAATAATGCAGGTATCAACAAAATTGCGCTGAATGCTGAAACTACTGATGCTGACTTTGATTTGCTTCATAATGTCAACGTCAAGGGCCCATATGTGCTTTGCCGCGAAATAAGCAAAATAATGAAAGCGAACGGTTATGGCAGAATTGTTAATATTACTTCCATCTGGAGTGCAATCACCAGGTCGGGGAGATCTATTTATACCACTAATAAAAATGCCATAGCCGGGCTTACAAAAACACTGGCAATTGAGTTAGGAAAATACGACATCCTGGTTAATGCAGTTGGCCCGGGTTTTACGCTTACCGAACTTACGGCTACCACAAATTCGGCAGAAGAATTGGAAAAGATTACCGAACTTATACCGATGAAAAGGATGGCCTTGCCTGTAGAGATCGCTAATGTTGTTCTTTTTTTATGCAGCAATCTTAATACTTACTTAACCGGCCAAAATATTATAGTTGACGGAGGATATATCAATGTATAGTTTTACAGTAAAATCAATCATACACGATTATAGTGTCCAGTTTATCGATGACACACAAAAAGTACTTTTAAGCGAATTAAAAGATGGCGATGTTATCATAATCGATAATAAGATAAAAGAACTATATAACGATATGCTTGAGCCAATTTTTAAATTGCACAGGCATATTGGGATTGATGCTCATGAATCTGTGAAAAGTTATCAGGGCGTTGAACCTTTAATAGAAGATCTTATTGAAAATGGTTTTCGTAAAAATTATCGCCTGGTTGCAATTGGCGGGGGCATTACCCAGGATGCTACTGCGTTTATAGCATCTATTCTTTACCGCGGTGTTAAGTGGCTTTTTTTCCCAACGTCATTACTGGCACAAGGTGATAGTTGCATAGGCAGTAAAACCTCAATTAACTTCAAAAAGTTCAAAAATCAGATAGGTGGCTTTTATCCGCCCAACCAGATATTTATCAATCTTGATTTTTTAAATACGTTATCTACCTGGGATTTAAAATCGGGCATGGGCGAAATGTGTCATTACTTTATTGTATCAAGTCAGGAAGATTTTGACCGCTACAAAGTTGAATACGCTGCAGCTTTAACAGATAAAAAAGTATTGGCCGGCATAATTAACCGCAGCCTCGAAATCAAAAAAGGCTACATAGAACGAGATGAATTTGACCAAAACGAGCGATTGGTATTTAATTACGGGCACTCGTTTGGGCATGCAATTGAATCATTAACCAATTACCGCGTGCCGCATGGAATAGCAGTTAGCTATGGAATGGATATGGCAAACTTTGTATCGGTAAAATTGGGTTACATTACTGAAGAAACCCGCTTATATATCAGGGAGCTTTTAAGCCAGATATGGGAAGGCACTGATATTACAGATATAGAGCTTCAAAAATTCACGGTTGCTTTAAGTAAGGATAAAAAGAACGTTGGAAAAATGCTCGGCCTTATACTTAATAAAGGATGCGGTAAAATTTTCAAGGACATGCGTCCTATGGATGATGAATTTATAGGTTGGCTTAAAGAATATTTTGAAACTCAGTTAACACCTCAAACCGCATGATACTTGACCAGTTAAAAAATATCGACATTTATAAAGGTATTTCACCTGATATTTATGCCGGCCTGCAATTTTTACAGAAGGCTACTGCGGATATTGAATTGGGAACCTATGTTATCAATGAGAATACGAAAGCTATAGTTAGCGAGTACGAAACTATTGCCGACTTTTCCAGAGGGTATGAGGCCCATAAATATGTTATTGACATCCAATACCCGGTGAGGGGTTTAGAACGCGTAAAATGGTCGCCTATTGAAGGCATGAATGTTAATATTCCTTATGACGAAGCTAAGGATCGTACATTTTATAAAGATCCGTCGCCGCGCGGAACACATGTAGATATTGGGGAAGGTATATTTGCTATTATGTTCCCTGAAGATGGCCACGGCCCGCAGCATTATATTGATAAACCCGAAACCATAAAAAAAATAACAGTTAAAATATCTATCTGATAAAAAATGGAAATTCCGAAAATCACAGCATTGGTGCCAATGAAAGGGCACTCTGATAGAGTGCCTCGTAAAAATATTCGCCAGTTAGTGGGTAAGCCTGCTTTTCATTGGATAATGGAAACGCTGTCAAAAAGTGCATACATTAATGAAATATTAGTGAACACTGATTCAGAGGAAATTGCAGAAAGCGCCAGGGCTAATTTTGATAAAGTTAGAGTATTGGAAAGGCCTGATTTTTTACTGGGAGACATGGTCAGCATTCAGCCGCTTATAGCTTATGATATCGAGCAAACGGATGCAGAGTATTTTTTACAAACCCACAGTACAAACCCATTACTCACAGTGGAATCGGTTGATGGTGCAATAGAAGCCTTTTTTGCTCAAAAAGAGCATGATGCACTTTTTTCTGTTACTGAAGTGAAGCAACGTTTTTACTGGCCCGATGGCAGAGGAATAAATCATGATCCAAAGCATTTAATAAGGACGCAGGATCTGGAACCTATTTATCATGAGAACTCCTGCTTCTACATTTTTTCGAAAGAGACCAATCACAAAATAAAAAACAGGCTGGGTTCAAATCCTATGATGTTCCCTATCGAGAGACTTGAAGCCGCGGATATTGATGATCTGGAAGATTTTTACTGGACGGAGTTTTTATTGCAAAGAAGAATAGCTAACACCCTATAGTATCTGTGGGGCTTGTTTATAATAAAAAAAGCATATGATCATTGATTCACTTACAAATATTGAGTTTTATAAATCAATAAATGATGATATATACCAGGGATTGGTATTTATTAAAAATGCCGACCCGGAGATTGAACTTGGAGAGTATCCGCTTACTGATACAGCTAAAGCCGTGGTGATGGAATACGAAACCAAAATCAAAAATGATTTTGGTTTCGAAGCACATAAGCATGTTATCGATGTTCAGTATTGTATTAAAAACACTGAACGTATACCCTGGACCAACGTTAAGTTGCTTACACCCAATACTGAATACAATACAGAGAAAGATTTTACTTTTTTTGATATGATTGAGCACCCTCAGGGTGAGGTGGTTATAGGAAACGATATTTTCGCTATATTTTACCCGCAGGATGCTCACGCTCCTGTTTACAGTGATGGTGAGCCGGGATACATAAAAAAAATTGTTATAAAAGTAAAAGTATAATAAACTTTTATAACAGAGCCCTAAACTAAAACAAGCCCCTTAACATGCGTAATAATATTAATCTTTCACATTTAATATCTCAGTCAACCCCTGCATATGGCAATCGTGACAGGATATTTGTAAGAGATAATTCATCCATATTAAAAGGTGAAACGGCAAATTCATCCAGCTGGTTTTTTTCAAATAACCATGTTGGTACACATATCGACTCGCCAAGGCACTTTTCGGCTACGGGAAAAAAGACTCATGAATTTGACGTTAATGAGTTTTTTTATGATAAAGTAAAGCTTGTTGATATCACATGTACTTCAGGGATCTTAATTTCCATTGCCGACTTTAAAAAAGTTGAAAGTGAGATTACAGAGGCTGGTATTGAATTGCTCTTGATTCGTACAGGATATGAACAATATCGTTCGGCGGATAAATACTGGAACGATAGCCCGGGTTTGGCTGCCGAGTTGGCCGATTATTTTCGGGGAAAATACCCAAAATTGAGGTGTGTCGGCTTTGATTTTATCTCTCTTACATCATGGAATTTCAGACCTGAGGGAAGAGTGAGCCACAAAGCTTTCCTTTGCCCTGATGAGGAGACAACGCCGATTTTGGTAATTGAAGATATGGCGTTGGCTGCCATCAATAATAATATTAAATCGGTAGTGGTTGCGCCGATGTTTGTTGAAGATGGTAACGGAGGGGCAGTAACTGTATTTGCCGACATAGAAAAATAAATGGAATGAAAAATACTACATTAAAGCAAAAGCTTAAAAATAAAGAGAATACAGTAGGTTCATGGATAACTATACCTCATCAATCGGTTATCGACATACTTGCAGAAGCCGGTTTTGATTGGCTTTGTATAGATTTAGAGCATACCGCCATTGATTACAATGAGGTACAGGTATTGATAGGTTTTATACAGGCTCGTGGGATGGCTGCCCTGGTAAGGGTTTCAAAAAATGAAGAAGTTGTTATAAAAAGAGTTCTAGACTCTGGTGCCGACGGTATAGTGGTACCTATGATCTGTAACGCTGATGAAGCTAAGCAAGCAGTTGAATATGCCAAATACCCCCCTGTTGGTAAAAGAGGGGTTGGGCTTAACCGCGCTCAACGCTATGGATTTGGTTTTGAAGATTACCGCAAATGGGTTGATGACAATCAGGTTATAATTGCACAAATTGAACATTACGAGGGAGTAAATAACCTTGAGACTATAATCGAAACTCCCGGAATTGATGGAGTATTCATAGGACCGTATGATTTATCGAGTTCGTTAGGAATTCCCGGGCAATTCAATAACGCATTGGTACAGGAAGCGTTACAGAAGTTTGAAAAAATATGTATTGAAAAGAATTTTTCAATGGGATATCATGTAATTGACCCTGAATTTGAATTAGTGAGAGAGAAGAGCAAGGCTGGATATAATTTTATCGCCTTTAGTACTGACTTTCTTTTTATGGGTAGAAGGGCATTTGCAGAAATGAATAACCTTAAAGCATAATTTTATCATATCACAAAGTGAAAAATGAAAGTTTCTGTCGCTAATGCGTTAAGTTTACTTAAATATTACTATGAAATCGTTATTGGATAAAGGATTGGTTACTATTAAAACCGACGGCGTTAAAGTTTTTACATCCAGGCTACTGAAATATGGAGTTGTTAAACTAAAACGTTTATTTAGAAAAAAGGACCAGCAAAATATCGCTAAATGGGCCGGATTAAAAAATAAATATAAAGGTGAAAGAATATTCATAATCGGTAACGGCCCGAGTATTAATAAAATGCCTTTTTACTTATTGGAAAACGAATACACCTTTGCTTTTAATAGATTTAACCTGATGTTTGAACGGCTAAATTGGGTGCCGGACTTTTATATGGTTACTGATGACCTGGTTATTCAGGACATGTATGAACAAATAAATAATGAAATATTGCCGGTGGTTCCATATGCTTTTTTTCCAGACATACACCCTTCCAACGTTGATTTCACTAAGTTTATTAATCACGCAGATAATGTGCATTGGATCAATGCGGATAAGCCCGAATTTAGAGATGATTTACCAAACTGTGGTATTAATAAAACAGTTGTAAACGCAGCAATTCAAATAGCTGGATATCTAGGTTTTACAGAAATATATTTGATTGGTGTAGATATGACTTTTGCCGATCAAAAGGTTAAAAAAGTTAACTCCAGGGATTGGGAAGCAGATGAACATGATCCTAATCATTTTGATCCACGCTATTTTGGAAAAGGGCTTAAATATCATAACCCAACAGTTCATGAAATGATGGAAAAGTTTAGGCTTGCAAAGTTGTTTTTTGATGAGAGGGGGAATAAAATTTTTAACGCTACTGAAGGCGGTAAACTTGAGGAGTTTCCCCGCGTAGATTTTAACTCACTTTTTATACTATCAAACTCAGAAAAGCAGGATCTTTTAAACAACTCTAAAATTTTGAAAGATAGGGGATTGACATTTAATGAATTATTAGATGTAGAATTAGTTTCAAAATCGTCTGATTCGTATCCTGAGCTGTTTAGGACAGATTTAACACTTGGTTTGGATCTTATACCCAAATTAATTGTAACTTATTTGCCTTTAGGGCCATTTAAAGAACAATATTACTTCGTAAAAAGGCAGTTTATCTCAAAAAGATAATAAAGCATTGTCATTTTATAACAGTGCATGTGTATAACATTTGGCCTGTCTTTTAAAGCAAATTATTGAAAATGTGACATCGGCTATAGATCAAATCGATACTAAGAGTAGTTTAAAAAGGAATTAAACGCATAAAATTTGCCTATCATCCAGCTTTATGGATTAAAAACAAGAAAATGAAAAAAGTAGCTTTACTAACAGGTATCACGGGCCAGGACGGTGCCTATCTTACCGAATTACTATTATCTAAAGGATATGAAGTCCACGGTATTAAACGACGCAGTTCATTGTTTAATACAGATAGGATTGATCACCTTTATCAGGATCCGCATGAGAGCGGAATAAGGTTAACACTTCATTACGGAGACCTTAGCGATAGTACTAATCTTATCAGGATCATTCAACAGGTTCAACCTGATGAGATCTATAATCTTGGCGCCATGTCACATGTTAAGGTGAGCTTCGATACACCTGAATATACAGCCAACGCCGATGGTATTGGAACCTTAAGGCTTCTTGAGGCTATTCGCATCTTAGGGCTCGAAAAAAAGACTAAAATATATCAGGCATCAACATCTGAACTGTATGGATTAGTGCAAGCTGTTCCTCAATCGGAAACTACTCCGTTCTATCCGCGGTCGCCTTATGCAGTAGCCAAAATGTATGCTTATTGGATTACGGTAAATTATCGTGAAGCATATGGTATTTATGCATGTAACGGAATATTATTTAACCACGAAAGCCCTTTACGCGGCGAAACATTTGTAACCCGTAAAATTACCCGTGCTACCGCTAAAATAGCGATGGGCCTACAGGAAAAACTCTATTTGGGTAACCTTGACGCACAGCGTGATTGGGGCCATGCTAAGGATTATGTAGAGGCAATGTATTTGATATTGCAACAAGACGAGCCTACAGATTACGTTATAGCCACCGGTGTAACTACCCGGGTTCGTGAATTTGTAAGATTTGCTTTCGCCGAAGTAGGTATGGTTATTGATTTTAAAGGTGAAGGCATTAATGAAGTTGGATATGTTGTTAGCTGTAATAATCCTGATTTTCAGGTTGAAATAGGTAAGGAAGTAGTTGCTGTTGATGCTAAGTATTTCCGTCCAACAGAAGTAGATCTACTGATTGGTGACCCCGCAAAATCAAAGAAATTGTTGGGCTGGGAACCTAAATACGACTTGAAAGGACTTGTTAGCGAAATGGTTGCCGCCGACGTTGACCTGTTCAGAAGGGAAAAGTTATTGAAGGATTCTGGCTATGCCATCAAAAACCAATTTGAATAAACTATGATGGAAAAGGACGCAAAGATATATATAGCTGGTCATCGTGGCATGGTTGGTTCCGCAATTTTGCGTAAACTACAACGTGAGGGTTTTACGAATTTTGTAACGCGTTCATCGTCAGAACTCGACCTTCGTGACCAGGTTGCTGTATCCGAATTCTTTAGGCAGGAAAAGCCTGATTATGTTTTTCTTGCAGCTGCGAAAGTTGGTGGTATTGTTGCTAACAATACTTACAGAGCTGAATTTTTATACGATAATCTGGAAATTCAGAATAATATCATTCATAACTCGTATTTAAATGGGGTAAAGAAGCTGATGTTTTTGGGTTCAAGCTGTATCTATCCAAAATTGGCGCCTCAGCCTTTAAAAGAGGATTACTTGTTGACTGGTCCGCTTGAGGAAACCAATGAACCATACGCGATAGCCAAAATTGCAGGTATAAAAATGTGCGATGCTTATCGTGCTCAATATGGTTGTAACTATATATCAGCTATGCCTACTAACTTGTACGGTTATAATGATAATTATCATCCTCAAAACTCTCATGTTTTGCCTGCTTTGATCCGTCGTTTTCACGAAGCTAAGGAGCAGCAGGCGCTGGCGGTAACTATATGGGGTACCGGCACACCTAAGCGTGAATTTTTATTTGCTGATGATCTCGCCGAAGCATGCTATTATTTGATGCAGAACTATAATGAGCCGGGGCTCGTTAATATAGGAACTGGCGAAGATGTAACTATAAAAGAGCTTGCAGAGCTTGTAAAGAAAGTAACTGGTTATGAGGGCGAAATTAATTTCGACATTTCTAAACCAGATGGTACACCCAGAAAGCTAATGGATGTTACAAAACTGGCAAATGCAGGATGGAAATATCATACCAAGCTTGAAGATGGTATTGCATTAGCATACGCTGACTTTTTAAGCAAGGGTGAATTGATTGCTCAACGATAAGTAATTTATGTCATACTTAAACATCAGAAGCCGGCGAAAACCGGCTTCTGGTGTTTAAAACCCCTAATAAATCATTTATTAGGCCGGCTGCTGGCAGCTCTTTCTTAGGTGTTCAATGCATTAATAATATAGCAGCCAACTGTTTGAATTTCGGTCTGTTAATAAAGTGTATTACTCATTTTTGAATATGCCGTTGGGTTCTGTAACGTATTTTGCCTTATCTTCGTTAATAGAAAACGGTAAGCAATCCGGTTTTAGTTATCTTAATATATTGTATGACTATAATACCAACCCCGCTTGAGGGATGTTTATTAATAAAACCACGTATTTTTAATGATGACCGCGGTTATTTTTTTGAATCGTTTAATCAACAGCGGTTTGCTGATGCTACGGGCTTCAATGTCAATTTTGTACAGGATAATCAATCCTATTCAACGAAAGGTGTATTACGTGGCCTGCACTTGCAAAAAGGTCGGTTTTCGCAAGCTAAGTTGGTTAGGGTAACCAAAGGCGAAGTATTGGACGTAGCTGTCGATCTGCGCAAGGGATCGGCAACTTATGGGCAATATCATGGAGTGCATTTAACCGAACAGAATAACGAGCAATTTTTTATTCCCCGTGGATTTGCCCATGGCTTTATTGTATTGAGCGATGAAGCTGTATTCCAGTATAAATGTGATAACTACTATAACAAAGAGTCGGAAAGTGGTCTACATTATGCCGATCCTGATTTAAATATTGATTGGCAGCTCAGCGGGAGCGATGTGCTGGTATCGGACAAAGACCTTGAACTGCCCTTTTTAAAGGATGCTCCTGATTTTGGGTTCTAATTTTTATCCTGGTTTAATCAAAAAATAACACTTCTAAAAAATGCAAAATATCATCGTATTTGGAGCATCAGGACAATTGGGTAACTGCTTAAAGAAAGTGGCAGCCGACAGGAAAATAGATTATATCCATTTCCTGCCGGAAGAAGAGGCAGACATTTTGCGGGACGATTTGCTCGATATTGTTTTTGAAAAATATAAACCAACGTTTGCTATCAATTGCGCTGCTTATACCGCTGTTGATAAAGCGGAAGACGAAGTTGACCTGGCCCGGGCGATCAATAAAACAGGGGCCGCAAATCTTGCTAGGCATTGTAAAGCATATGGTGCTACCCTTGTTCAGATCTCAACTGATTTCATTTTTAAGGGCGATGTGGCATTGCCACTCACAGAAGAGGCCATTGCTGAGCCTATCAGTGTATATGGCCTTACCAAACTGGAGGGCGAACAGGTAATTGCGGAAATTCTTGATGAACACTATACAATTCGTACAAGCTGGCTATACTCCGAGTATGGCAACAATTTTGTAAAAACCATGCTAAGGCTTGGGGCCGACCGTGATGAGCTTAAGGTGATTGCAGACCAGGTGGGCACACCCACATATGCTATTGACCTGGCAGAAGCAATTTTAACTATCATAACAGCTGGTAAAAAAGCATATGGTATTTATCATTACAGCAATGAAGGGGTAACCTCATGGTATGACTTTGCCAAAGGCATCTTTGATATTTCAGGTACTGATGTTAAAGTACTCCCAATACGCACATCAGAATATCCAACGAATGCGCAACGACCGGCATATTCGGTACTGGATAAGGCTAAGATCAAAGCTACGTTTAATATAGAGATCCCTTACTGGCGCGACAGCTTAAAAGCTTGTATTAAAAAATTGGCCGCCGCACAATAAACAATGGTTTTAAAAAAATAAAATGCCAGGCTTTTCTTACAAACCTGGCATTTTTTAGCTTTTTTCCAAATAGCTTACAGGAATGTCCCTGCTGCTACCGTTTCATTAGTTGATTCATCAACCAGGATCAATGAGCCGGTAATACGGTTTTTGCGATACTCGTCAAACACTACGGGTTGAGTAGTGCGTAAACGGATCTTCACCATTTCGTTCATCTTAATATCAGTATTTTCTTCCTGTTTTTCAAGCGTATTGATATCCAGTTTATAATAAACTTCCTTAATGATTGACATTACCTCGCGGGTGGTGGTTTTGAGATGATATTTAGCACTTGGGCGCGGGCCTCGGGTTGCCATCCAGCAAATCATGGCGTCAAGGTCCTGGCTCACCTGTGGTTCGCTGTCGTCTTTAACAATCATATCGCCGCGGCTTACATCAATATCATCCTCCAAAGTAATGGAAACCGACATTGGTGCAAAAGCTTCTTCAACCGGACCCGAATAAGTATCGATAGATTTTATGGCTGATGTTAATCCTGATGGCAATACGGTGATCTTATCGCCGGGCCTGAAGATACCGCCCGCTATCCGGCCGGCATAACCACGATAGTCATGATATTCAGCCGCATGAGGACGGATAACTGTTTGCACCGGAAAGCGGGCATCAGAGTGGTTTTCATCACTGGCAATATGGATAGTCTCCAGTGTATGTAACAGGCTTTCGCCTTTGTACCATGGCATGTTTTCCGAATCGTTAACCACATTATCACCAGCTAAAGCACTGATAGGTACAAAACGGATATCAGTGACATCAATTTTTGCTGCAAAAGCTTCATATTGTTCAACTACTTTGTTAAAAGCCTCTTCGCTGTAATCAACCAGGTCCATTTTGTTCACACAAACAATAATGTGTGGTATTTTTAATAGTGATGCAATAAATGAGTGGCGGCAGGTTTGCTCAACCACGCCTTTGCGGGCATCAATAAGTACCAGGGCAAGGTTTGCAGTTGAAGCGCCGGTAACCATGTTGCGGGTATACTGGATATGGCCGGGGGTATCGGCAATAATAAATTTACGTTTAGGCGTGGCAAAATAGCGGTAGGCCACGTCAATGGTAATGCCCTGCTCGCGCTCCGAACGTAAACCATCAGTTAATAATGAAAGATCAACATGCTGAAGCCCTTTTCGTTCGCTCGATTGTTTTACAGCCTCCATCTGGTCTTCAAAGATGGATTTCGAATCGTATAGCAAGCGCCCTATAAGGGTGCTTTTCCCATCGTCAACACTACCTGCTGTAGTAAAACGTAATAATTCCATTGTGGTGGTATGTTTTGCTCCCGGCTTGACTGCCTGAAGGCTCATTGAATCAAATTTAAAAATAACCTTGTTTTTTCCTGTCTTCCATTGATGTATCCGAGCGTTTATCGTCGCTTCGGTTGCCCCGTTCGGTGCTGCGGGTTGCTGATACTTCAGCAACTATCTTCTCCAGCGTATCGGCGTCTGATTCGATGCCGCCGGTGATGGTGATATCGCCCAGTGTACGAAAACGCATGAGTTTGTTTTCGATAGTTTCACCCTCCCTAAGCTGTAAAAACTCTGAAGCAGGCAGCCAGGTATTATCGCGGTAAACCGCGTTACGCTGATGTGCAAAGTATAATGAAGGTATAGCTATATTTTCCTGCAGAATGTAGTTCCAGATATCCATTTCGGTCCAGTTACTGATCGGGAACACACGGAAGTGTTCGCCCATGCGCTTGCGGCCGTTAAAGATATTCCAGAGCTCGGGGCGTTGGTTTTTAGGATCCCACTGGCCAAACTCATCGCGGTGACTGAAGAAACGTTCTTTAGCACGGGCCTTTTCTTCATCACGGCGCGCACCGCCGATAGCAGCATCAATCTTATTGCTTTCGATGGTATCAAGCAGGGTTACTATCTGCAACTCGTTTCGGCTGGCGTTAATACCGCTTTCCTCAACTGCGCGGCCTTTGTTAATTGATTCCTGAACCGAGCCTACAATAAGTTGCACGCCAAGGTTTTCAACCAGCTTATCCCTAAACTCCATAGTTTCAGGAAAGTTATGACCGGTATCAATATGGATTAGGGGCATTGGGATTTTAGCGGGCCAGAATGCCTTTTTTGCCAGGTGCGTTACAACAATAGAGTCTTTCCCGCCCGAAAACAGGATGGCAGGACGATCAAATTGTGCAACCACTTCCCTGATAACGTAAATGGCCTCTGATTCTAATTCCTGCAGATGAGTAAGATAATATTTATGCATGTTAACAATGAAAATCCGCTAAATCCACCTAAATAGTAGTTTTTAACGTTCAAACTGCAATAATAACAATTTTATGCTAATGTTGAGGGGATTAAATGGATTTTGCTTTTGAAAAAGGCTTGTTGCCCGGTACATGGTTTATGTTCAAAATAATCAGATAAAATATAAGTTTGCATATTGAACAATAAATACCAACTTTATACCTGATAGCATTGTTCAACAGTATAATAATGGGCCCTGATATTACGGAAGCATTATTATATACTAACTTCGGGATGTTTACTTAAAAATTAGTATAATCAAATATGAAAGGCATTATTTTAGCAGGAGGGTCAGGCACCCGACTTTATCCTATAACCAGGGCAATCAGTAAACAACTGATGCCTATTTATGATAAGCCTATGATATACTACCCGCTATCGGTTTTGATGCAGGCGGATATCAAAGAAATTCTGATCATTACTACAGCCGAAGATAATCCCGGTTTTAAGCGGTTGTTGGGCGATGGTACAGAGTTAGGCTGTAAATTTGAATATGCTATACAGGAAAAGCCTAACGGCCTCGCCCAGGCTTTTGTTATTGGCGAGCAATTTATAGGCGATGATAAAGTAGCTTTGATATTGGGCGATAATATATTTTATGGTACCGGATTTAACGAATTGATCCGCAGTTTTAATGATGTAGATGGCGCTGCTATTTTTGCGTATCATGTGGCCGATCCTGAACGTTACGGTGTGGTTGAGTTTGATGCCGAATTCAGGGCCTTGTCAATTGAGGAGAAACCTTTGCAGCCAAAATCGAAATTTGCAGTACCCGGCCTTTATTTTTATGATAATTCGGTAATTCAAATTGCTAAAGATCTTGAACCCTCACCCCGGGGTGAGTATGAAATTACCGATGTTAACAAGTTTTACCTTGAACAGGGTAACTTGCATGTTGGCGTTATGGATAAGGGAACAGCCTGGTTAGATACGGGTACGTTTGATTCATTGAGCGACGCTACTGAATATGTGCGCGTAATCGAAAAACGCCAGTCAACAAAAATCGGATGTATTGAGGAGGTTGCTTACCGCCGTGGGTTTATCAATGACGATCAGTTGCGGCTATTAGTTAACAAATATATCAAAAGTGGTTACGGCAAATATTTACAAAGCCTGCTGCCGCAATAAAATAATTATGCGGAAGTTTCAATGGCTTTAGCCATCTGGTCAATAACATCGGGAGCACCGGCATCAAACCAAACAAAATCTTTATCTTTTCTGAACCAGGTAAGCTGCCTTTTGGCGAAGCGCCTGGTATTTTGTTTTATAAGCAGCAGGGCTTCATCGAGGCTGGTTTTACCATCGAAGTAATCAAATAGCTCTGAATACCCCACTGTATTTAAAGCATTAAGTTCCCGGTAGGGCAGGAGACTTTTTACTTCTTGAATCAGGCCTTGTTTAACCATCAGGTCGACGCGCAGGTTTATACGTTCATATAGTTTTTCGCGGGGCATATCAAGCGCCAGTTTGATAATGTTAAAAGGTCTTTTATTTACAGTAGCGTTGCGGTAAGATGAAAATGGTTTACCTGAGGTTTCAAAAACTTCCAGCGCCCTGATGATACGCTGAGGATTATTAAGGTCGACCTGGGTATAATAATCCGGGTCGACCTGTTGTAGTTGTTTTTGTAATGTTGTAATTCCTTCCCTTTCCAGTTGTTGGTTTAGTTTTTCACGTACTGAAATATCGGCTACGGGCAAGTTATCAAAGCCTTCACAAATAGCTTTAATGTACAAACCTGACCCTCCCGCCAGGATCACCTTATCATGTACTTTAAAAAGTTCATCTAAAAGTGCAAGCCCCTGCTTTTCAAAATCGCCAACAGAAAAACTTTCGGATATGGAGTGCGAATTGATAAAGTAGTGTTTGGCCGCAGCCAACTCGCTTTCATCAGGCTTGGCAGTGCCAATACTCATCTCCCTGAAAAATTGTCTCGAATCGGCAGAAACCACCACAGTATCGAACTGTTGCGCTAACTTAATGGCTGCTACTGTTTTCCCTACTGCGGTAGGACCGGCAACTACAATGAGGGTTTTATCACCCTGCGTCATGTTCATAAGCCTAAGCTTTACTCATATCAAAAATGTCGGTAACTAAATATACTTCGTCCCGAACTTGTTCTTTACATCGGCCACAACCTGCTTGATGTTCTGTTCCTGGTCGCGGGGGCAAATGAGCAGGGAGTTGTTCGATTCTACTACGATATAATCATGCAGCCCCTGCAATATTACCAGTTTTTCGCCCGGCACGTTTACCATACAGTTTGAAGAGTCATACATGATCACTTTTTCGGCAGGGATAACGGCATTACCTACATAATCCTTTTCGGCAAGGTCATATATTGATGCCCAGGTACCCAGATCGCTCCACCCAAAATCCGAAGGTAATACATACACATTATCTGCTTTTTCCATAATGCCGTAATCTATCGAGATATTGACGCATTGCTGGTATACATTGTGAACGTGAGGTTTCTCTTTATCCGAATTGTACACCGGTTTTGCATCAGCAAAAATCTCGTGCATTTCGGGCAGGTACTGGCTAAAGGCCTTAACAATAGTTTTGGCCGACCAAACAAAGATGCCGGCGTTCCATAAAAAGTCGCCGCTTTGAATAAAGGTTTTAGCTATTTCAAGAGTGGGTTTTTCGGTAAAGGTTTTTACCTTATGAAACTCATCATTGATAACGTTATCAGTGTATTGGATATATCCGTAACCGGTATCGGGCCTTGATGGTTTAATGCCCAGGGTTATCAGATAATCATTTGAAGCGGCGGTTTGCAATGATTTTTCGATAGCGGCAACAAAAGCATCTTCATCCAGGATCTGCTGATCGGAAGGGGCTACAACAATAGCTGCATCGGGGTTAAGACTTTCAATTTTAAAACAGCCATAGGCAACACAAGGTGCCGTATTACGCATTACCGGTTCGGTAAGAATCTGCTGATCCTCCATATCGGGCAATTGTTGTTTTACCAGTTTGGTGTAGTTTTCGTTAGTAACAACGTAAATATTTTCTTTGGGGCAAACTTTCAGGAAACGTTCGTAGGTGTTTTGTATTAAGGTTTTACCGGTACCGAGTATATCTATAAACTGTTTAGGGTGCGATGTACGGCTTATCGGCCAAAAGCGGCTTCCAATTCCTCCGGCCATAATTATGGCATAGTAATTTTTGTTATTCATTGATAAATGGGGGTAAATTATTATGAGCTGGTTAAAGTAACAAAACAAGTGAGGCGGCCTAACATAAAAAACGAGTATATAATTTATATACTCGTTTTTTATGATTAATAATCGTCGCTACCGCCGCGGCCAGGCCTTTCATCATCATCAAAGCCTTCGTCATCGCTAAATTCATTGCCGAACTCATCTTCCCCCTCTTCTTCTTCGCCGCCGCTGTGTTTTTCTTCCGGCAGATCATCGGTATCTGTAACTTCCGAAAAATCTTCGGCATCCTCCGGGTTAAAGGCCATTTCGTTCAAAAAGTCGAAGTCTTCGGTAACAGGCGGTAAAACGGTAGCATTAAATGAATTGCCAAATTGTTTTGGAGCCTCGCCAACTGATTTTACAACGGCAGGGTAGGTAGTACCCGGTGTTTCATCTAAAATGATCTTCATTAGTTCAACATGAAAATCAAACGGACGATCGAAATTGAATGTATAGTAAAATTTTTGGTGCGGATCATCAATAAAACTTAACAGCTTTACTTTATTCATTAATGATACGCCACGGTCAATACGCCTTTGGTTAGGCAGGTAAGTTATTTCTTCACCTTTGGTCCACTGATCATTGCTGATATAAAATGATGAAGAAAATTCCGGATTGTATCCGGTTGACTGATGAATTGCGCGGTGAAGATCTTCGAAAGTTTGATTTGATTTTACATCAATTTCTCTCGTAACGTCATCGTAGTCTTCAAAAGTAACCCTGAACCTGTATACTGCCATTGTTTATTGTAGATTTTGGACAAAAATAATAATGTTTTAATTTAATTTGGGGTAGTCACAACTTTTAAGCCAATTTCAATGCCTTTGCTGATTGTAAAGCTTAACGCGGCCTCACGATTGTTGGGAATTTCGCCTTCTAATATGGCTTCGCGGATCTGATTTTTGATTATTCCTACCTCGCGGCCTTCTTTTATCCCAAATATGGTCATGATATCGTTACCGGTAACCGGCGGCTGCCAGTTACGGATGCTGTCGCGCTCCTCAACGTCTTTTAATTTTTGTTGAACAAGCTCAAAATTGTTACGATATTTTTTAACCTTATATTCGTTTTTGGTGGTGATGTCTGCTTTACACAACAACATCAGTGCTTCAATATCGTCCCCTGCCTCAAAAAGCAAACGCCTCACTGCTGAATCGGTAACTATGGATTGTGAAAGTACGATGGGCCTTAAATGCAGCTGCACCAACTTTTGAACCTGCTTCATTTTTTCATTAAGCGGCAGCTTAAGCTGGGTGAAGATCTTGGGCACCATGCGTGCGCCCCGGTCTTCATGACCATGAAAAGTCCAGCCGTGGCCGGGCTCAAAACGTTTGGTGGCGGGTTTGGCTATGTCATGCAGTATAGCAGCCCAGCGTAACCACAGGTCGTCAGTAGTTTCGCAGATGTTGTCAAGCACCTGAAGGGTATGGTAAAAGTTATCCTTATGACCTTTTCCATCTACATAGTCAACTCCATAAAGGGCTACCATTTGCGGGAAGATCTTATGCAGCAGCCCGGTATCAAACAGGTAATTAAAACCTATTGATGGCACCGGCGATAGGATGATCTTGTTCAGTTCATCGGTAATCCGTTCCTGCGATATGATACTGATCCTGTCGGCAGTGGTTTTAATGGCTTCAACAGCGATATCATCAATCCTGAAATTAAGCTGGGTAGCAAACCTGATGGCCCGCATCATGCGCAGCGGATCATCAGAAAAAGTTTCGTTAGGATTAAGCGGCGTACGGATCAGCTTGTTTTCCAGATCAGCAATGCCGTTAAAGGGATCAAGCAACTCGCCAAATGTATCCGGGTGGAGGGAAATGGCCAATGCGTTGATGGTAAAATCGCGGCGTTTCTGATCATCTTCCAAAGTGCCATTCTCCACAATTGGCTTGCGCGAGTCGCGGCGGTATGATTCTTTACGGGCGCCAACAAACTCTATCTCCAGATCGCGGTATTTGAGCGAGGCCGTACCGAAGTTTTTATAAACCGCCAGTTTAACTTTAAGTGTATTGGCAACAATTTCGGCAAAGGCTATCCCGTTGCCAATAATTACGATATCAATATCCTTCGACGGGCGGTTCAGGAAAATATCGCGCACAAAACCACCTATAGCATAGGCCTGTACATTTTGTTCGCCCGCCAAACGGGATATAACAGAAAATACGGGGTGCCTGAGGTGTTGCTGCATAGTTGGATGCTTAAAAACGCTAATAAGGGTACAAAGGTAAGATTAATTGGTAAAATGCCCCGGTAAAGTCAAAAGTCTTAAGTCGAAAGTCCTAAGTCAAAAGTCCTAAGTATCTTTCCACTTAATAAACAAAATTTTCAGACTTCAGACTTTGACCTCATACTTCCGACTTTCTGCACGACAGGGGGTTAACAGGGTTAATACAATTTTAATTATTTGATTTAAATAATTGATAGTCAGTATATTGAATATGTAGAGGGGTTGCACAAAAGATTTTATAAAAATGTTTCTGTTAAAACATATCTTCAAAAATACCTTTTTAACTAATCACTAATCCATCGTTAACGACGCAAAAACTCAAACCTGCCATCAGGGGCCAACCTCATGATGGTTGACGGTGTTTTGATCTCCTTGCTGTGCTGCTCTAAATCAACAACGTAATCAACACCGTCAATAATTTCCTGGTCTATTTGCGAAAAATATTGCGGCGAGGGCTTGCCGCTAATATTAGCTGATGTTGACACCAATGGTTTGCGTAAACGCTGAATCAATTGCTGGCAAAAAGGGGTGTCTTTTACAACCCTGATCCCCACACTGCCATCAGCAGCAATTAATGCCGGAGAAATGTTTTTGGCGCCCGGCATTACCAGTGTTAACGGGTTCTCGGCATATTCAATCAGTTCAAAAGCCAGCGGGTTTACTTCACTGATATAGCTTTCCAGCTTGTTTTCAGTATCCAGCAAAATGATCATGCTTTTGGCCTCATCGCGCTGTTTCAGGCGGTAGATCTTTTGAATGGCTTCGGTGTTGGTGGCGTCGCAGCCTATGCCCCAAATGGTATCGGTAGGATAAAGGATGATGCCACCCTCTTGTACAATTTTAAAAGCCTTGGCTACTTCGTCTCTAAGCATGGTTCAAAATATTTTGGTAAAGCTGCATTAATTGCAGGCTTAGTTTATCATTGGTAAAATTAGCTGCGTAAGCGCGGCCTTTGGTTATCATGGTTTGCCTTAAGTCATCATCACTAAGCACCTGGTTTAGTTTTTCGGCAAGACCGATATCATCATCAGAGTTCACATACAGGCTGCCTGGCCCGCCTGCTTCTTCAAGGCAGGAGCCCGTTGCTGCTATAACCGGCGTGCCGGAGTTTAAAGCTTCTAACACGGGTATACCAAAGCCTTCGTACCGTGACGGGTAAACAAATACCGATGCCAGTTGATAAACAGCAGGTAACTCTGCAAAGGTAACGTCTTTTAAAAATATTACCCGGTGGTTTAAGTTATTAGCTGTTATACATGCTTTAACCAATTCTGTGTATCGGGTTTCTTTGCCAATTACCACCAGTGTTATGTCATCAACATTTTTTAACGCCTTAACGGTTAACAGCAGGTTTTTGCGTTCTTCAATAGTGCCAACACTCAAAATAAAGCGGTTGGGCAGCTTATATTTTTCTTTTACAGCCGATTTTTGCGCGGCGGTTTGTTCAATTGCAAATGAAGGGTCACACCCCTGGTAAACAACTTCTATTTTTTGGGGGGCGATGCTGAGCAGGTCGACAAGATCATCCTTTGTTTTTTGGCTTATGGCGATAATTTGATCCGAGACACGGCAGGCATGTTTAACCTTAGCGAGGTAAATACGGTAATTAACCGCACCAAAATGTTTCGGATAACGCATGAAGATCAGGTCATGCATGGTAACAACCGACTTAATGCCGGTATGTTCGATTCCCGAAGGCAACTCGTGACTTAAACCATGGTACAATTCAATACCATAACGTTTTAAATCTTTGATAATTCCTTTACTACGCCACCATGAAGTGAACCATTTGCTTTTTGGGGTAACAGTGCGAATGCTGGGATAATCGCCAATAAAATTAAGCCGTGGATTAGCTTTGGCCTTTGGCGTATATAAATATAAAAGGTTGGATAGATTGAGCGACGCTATGCCTTTAATTAACCAGCGACTGTAATTACCTAAGCCGGTATTATTGTAAAAAGCCCGTTTAGCATCGTATCCTATCTTCATGTTTTAGATATGAGATGTGAGATATGAGACGTGAGAAATGCTGCATTCTCAGAGGAATATAGCAGATGTGAAATAAAGGTATTGCCGGAATCTTTACCATGCAAAATCTCATATCTCACATCTGATATCTCATATCTAAATTATACCGCTACGTTATTTTCACGCAGGGCGTCATTTAATGACGTTTTTTTATCGGTTGATTCCTTACGGGTGCCGATAATGAGGGCGCAAGGCACCTGGTATTCGCCGGCAGCAAACTTTTTGGTATATGAACCCGGAATTACCACCGAGCGGGCAGGTACGCGGCCTTTATATTCAACCGGGGTGCTGTGGGTAACATCGATGATTTTGGTTGATGCGGTTAATACCACGTTTGCACCTAATACAGCTTCATGTTCAACATGTACGCCCTCAACAACAATGGCACGTGAACCAATAAAGCAGTTATCTTCAATAATAACCGGAGCAGCCTGTAGCGGCTCCAACACACCACCAATACCAACACCACCGCTTAAGTGTACATGTTTGCCAATCTGCGCGCATGAGCCAACAGTAGCCCAGGTATCAACCATGGTGCCTTCATCAACATAAGCGCCAATGTTTACGTACGATGGCATCATGATAACACCTTTGGCCAGGTGGGCACCGTAGCGGGCAATACCATGAGGTACAACACGAACGCCGGCTTGCTTGTAATCCGTTTTGAGTTTCATTTTGTCATGAAAAACAAAAGGGCCGGTTTTAATTTCTTCCATCTGCCTGGTCGGGAAATACAAAACAACCGCCTTTTTAATCCACTCATTTACATGCCAGCGTGTGCCAATGGGTTCGGCCACACGGATCTCGCCTTTGTCCAAACGGTCAATAACGGTTTCAATGGCGTTGGTGTATTCATTATAGTTCAGCAGGTTCCTGTCTTCCCAGGCCTCTTCAATCAGTTTTTTAAGATCTTGCATTGGTGAAATTAAACTTTTGGCAAATTAAAGGATTTTTTACTTTTATGCTGTTTTGATGCCTTCATGGCCATAAAGGGACAAAACAGGGACAAAATTGATTACCTTATATTGATGTTTTTTGAGTTATGAATTTATTTACTTGCACACTTCCGAAGAAGATTAGCAAGGACAAAGATAATAAAAAGTGGTTTGTTCGCTACTCCATTACTTATAATGGCGAAAAAACAGAATACCCTAAAGAGTATAGTAAAAATTCACCCCGGAATTTCAATAAGTCTCCAATTCGATTGCTTTGGTAGAATCCCAACCTTTCTTTTTAAAAAGTCTTTTGCTTAAAAGTAATCCTAAAGACAAACCTAAAACTACTCCTGATACGCTGAACGGCAAAACGAAATTGACAGGGTTTTTCAATATAGCAAATTGGTAAAAGATTGCTACACCAACAAGCAAATAAGCAATGACGGTTGATATTGAAACCCCGATTTTTTTAGGCCGGGGAACGAAATAAGCAGTAAGTACTATCAGAACAAAACACAGAATGAAAAACACAAGGAAATGATACATTGCATCAGTAACAATGTTTTTAGCCATAAAATCATTTAAAGGGTTGGCGTATGCTAACACAGATATCAGGCCAGTAAAAATTAAAAAGGCAAATAAAACTCCTAAAATCGTTTTAAAGATATTCATCCTGTAGGTTCGGTTATCAAAGATAAAAATACTTCGGTCTAATATTTATCAATGTGAAAATTAATAAAGAAGGGTTGGGAATCATTAAGAATGAAGAAGGTGTAGTTTTACATGCTTACAAAGATATTGTAGGTGTTTGGACTATCGGTATAGGCTGTACTTATTATCCGAACGGTAAACCAGTAAAAGAAGGTAATATCATCACTCAAACCCAATGTGATGACCTTTTTTTGAATGTTTACGTATAATATTTTGATTCACAGCGCATTGTTTTGCACACATTTATACAATATCCGGACAATCGATGGGTAGCTATATAAAAAACATTAAGTAAGCCTTAATTTTATATAAACGGAAACCAACGTTTAAACTAATTAGGTGTCAAAGCCTTCCGGACAGCGAGTGTCGGGGAGGCTTACTTTTTTTATTTCAACGGGCGCTATATCTATAATTCCAAGGTTGGTATAATTGGATTTTTGGGAGAACAATTTGATTTTAAAAGAGCGTTTATTTATTGTTGTTGCTGGTAAATAAGTTTATAAAGCATTAACAATTAGTACTTTACTTATGGCGTAACTGCTTATTATATCAATCTGTTGCCTTGGATGAATATTGGTATAATTGTCTTAACCTTTTAATTTATTACTGTTACCCCAATTATTCCCAGGTATGACCCCATTTGTACTGATTGCCATTATTTTACTTGGCCTGGCATTGCTGCTTATTTTTGGGGTTTTGTTTTTTAGCTTTCTCAAATACATCCCAAGGCGCTATTATCCACACTGGAAATTTCCTGATTATGTTAGCGTTGGTTATGCTGAATACCTTTATCATAAGTTCATTAAAAAAGACCTGCCCAAGTAAGCTGTAAAAAGTACCGGATCATAAAAGGTTTTTGATAACTACAATAATCTCTGGCAAAGCCGTTTTAAAAGCTATAAATTTGAGGCTTTATACTTATACCACCGTCGGGATAGCGGCGCGGCAAGTTGCGTTTCAGCTGTAAAGCATCTCCCGAACATGGATGCTTTTATTTGTACGTAAAATGATATTGGTAAATTAGCCGGCCGACCGGATAATCGGTGTAAAAGCAATTGAATGTTATGGCCGAAAAAGAGAAACTGAGAATAGATAAATACCTGTGGGCCATCCGCGTGTTTAAAACACGTACGCTGGCTTCTGATGCCTGCAAGGCCGGCCGTATCAAGCTGGATGGTAAAAATATCAAACCATCATACGAAGTGAAAATTGGTGATGTTTACCAGGTAGCAAAAGGTATAGAGCGCAAGGTAGTGAAGGTAACCGGCTTGTTGGAAAACCGGGTAGATGCCAAAACCGCTGTTAATTTTTACGAAGATATAACTCCTGTTGAACAAACCCAGGCCTTTAAATCAATGTTCCATGCCCCGATACTGAAGCGTGATCGTGGCACGGGCCGCCCCACTAAGGCCGACAGGCGCGAGATTGATGACCTGAAAGATAATTTTTTTGAAGAAAAAGAAGAGGAATAGCCCCACCCAACCCTCCCCTAAAGGGAGAGGGCTTCTGAAAGCCGGGGAATGTATTTTAAAAGTCTCCCCTTTAGGGGAGATTTAGAGGGGCGATTTAATAATGATCTTTATGCTCGGTTGTTTCCCAAAGTTTAAAAGCAGTTAGCGCTTCATCACGAAGGATTTGGACAAAAGGGAGCTTGCGTTTTTCCATGGTACAGCCCAGTTCATCATAAATAAAATGATCGTCGAAACCTATCGCGGCGGCATCGGCTTTGGTATTGGCGTAATAAATTTTATCGATACGGGCCCAGTAAATAGCGCCCAGGCACATTGGGCAGGGCTCACAGCTGGTATAAATTTCGCAGCCTGATAAATTATATGTTCCCAGTTCCTGGCAGGCCAGACGGATCACCGAGACTTCAGCGTGTGCGGTAGGGTCATTAGTGGGCACAACACGGTTGGCGCTACGGGCTATGATCATGCCGTCCTTAACTATTACGGCCCCAAAAGGCCCGCCCATTCCGCGCTTTACATTGTCTTCGGCCAGTTCAATGGCTATGCGCATAAATTTTTCGTGTGCCGTATTTTCCATATTGCCCTAAATTAAAAAACCTCAACCGAAGTTGAGGTTTTAATTTGAAAATGTGTCAATTTGAATATTTGAAAATGACTTGTAATGTTCAAATTACTACATCATCAAATTTTCAAATCGTATATTATTTTTTGTCTTTAGCGTAAGCTTCGTTAAGGCGTTTGGCAACGTCAACGGTAACATCTAAAGATGGATCACCATACAATACGGTTGGATTGGCTTTTGAATAGGTTAACACCAGTTTGTAGCCTTTTTCTTTAGCATAACCTTTTACAAAGTCGGCAATTTTATCATACAGTTTAGCATTTTCAGAAGCTTGCTCGTTTTGGAATTCGGCACCTGCATTTTGAGAGTAGCCTTGTAATTCCTGTTGTTTACGCTGTAACTGTTGCTCGGTAGCCTGGCGTTGATCGGCCGGCATGGTAGCCTGATTTTTCTGGTATTCGGCAACCTGGCGTTGAAATGCCTGACCGCGGTTTTGCAAGTCGGTTTGTGATGCTTTTCCTTTTTCTTCAAGGCGTTTTGACATATCCTTAAAGTAATCGTACTTGTTTAATAAAGAATCAGAGTTTACATAAACAATAGTTTCTTTATCAGGAGTTGCTGTGGTTGCAGCAGCCGGTTTATCGGCGGTTTTATTTTGAGTACAGGCCGCAACGCTACCTGCAATTGCTAATCCTAAAGTAAGTTTGGTTAAAACTGAAGCACTGGTTTTCATTTCTGTCAATCTGAAAATTATTATAAAATTTTGACAAAGATAATCTTTCATTGCAAGTATCCTAATGATTTCGAATATCGGATTTTCGATTTCGGATTTGTTTTTTAAAGATTACGTTGATTGATTTTTGTTTCTGGGATTACACCGATTTTGACTATTGATGATTTTTGATTCCGCTACTTTTTTTGCCTGAATCTGAATTACAGGATTTCAAAATAAAGAGGGTGCTAAACAATTCTATAAACTCTAATAGCTTCTTAGAATTCGTGTTCAGGCAAAAACAACCGGGCAAATCAAATCCAATAAATCATGAAAATCCACCCAAATTCCGGTTCAGCGCATTTGGTTGATCCTGTAAATTCTGATTCAGACAACTCTCCACAACAGTACTTTTATCCACAAATAATCGTTAATACGGGGTATTTTTTGTAATTTTGAAGATTGTTTCATTAAATAAATATGAGCGAAGAAATTCAGGATAAATCCAATTATTCAGCAGATAACATACAGGTTTTAGAAGGTTTAGAGGCGGTGCGCAAGCGTCCGTCGATGTACATTGGCGATACAGGTGTTAAAGGTTTGCACCACCTTGTATATGAAGTAGTTGATAACTCTATCGACGAAGCCCTTGCCGGTTATTGCGATGATATAAAAGTTACTATACATGTTGGCAATTCCATAACCGTATCAGATAACGGTCGTGGTATCCCTACGGGTATCAATACAAAAGAGGGTAAATCGGCGCTTGAAATTGTAATGACCGTTTTGCACGCCGGTGGTAAATTTGATAAGGATACTTATAAAGTATCCGGCGGTTTACACGGTGTGGGTGTGAGTTGCGTTAACGCATTATCAACCCATGTGAAGACCCTTGTGCACCGTGAAGGCAAGATCTTTACCCAGGAATACGAACGCGGCAAGCCGATGTTTGACGTTAAGGAAATTGGCGTATCTGATAAAACAGGTACTATCCAAACCTTTCAGCCCGATCCGGAAATTTTTACTACCACTACCGAGTATAAATATGATACGCTTGCTGCCCGTTTGCGTGAGTTGTCATTCCTGAACAAAGGCATTCGCCTGAGTTTAACCGATGAGCGTGAAACCCAGGAAGATGGTACTTTCCGTAGCGAAGAGTTTTTCTCAGAAGGTGGTTTGCGCGAGTTTGTTAAGTTTTTGGACGGAACACGTACATCGATCATCCCTGAGCCCATTTATGTAGATGGTAATAAGGGCGGTATCCCGGTTGAACTTGCCCTGCAGTATAATGATACTTACAGCGAGAATGTTTTTTCGTATGTAAATAACATCAACACCATTGAGGGTGGTACGCACGTCGCGGGCTTCCGTCGCGGTTTAACCCGTACTTTAAAAGCCTATGCAGATAAAGAGGGCCTGCTGAAAAACGTAAAAGTTGAGATCAGCGGCGATGACTTCCGCGAAGGATTAACTGCTATTATATCAGTAAAAGTTCAGGAGCCTCAGTTTGAAGGCCAAACCAAAAGTAAGTTGGGTAACAACGAGGTAATGGGCGCGGTTGACGTAGCTGTGGGTGAAATTTTGGGTAACTTTTTGGAAGAGAACCCTAAAGAAGCCCGCCTGATTGTAAATAAAGTAATCCTTGCCGCTACCGCCCGTGCCGCCGCCCGTAAAGCGCGCGAAATGGTACAGCGCAAGAGTGTGATGACAGGCTCGGGATTGCCGGGTAAGCTGTCTGATTGTGCCAATAGCGATCCAACCCTTTGCGAGCTATTCCTTGTGGAAGGTGACTCGGCGGGTGGTACCGCCAAACAGGGCCGTAACCGCGAGTACCAGGCTATTTTACCATTGCGTGGTAAGATCCTGAACGTGGAGAAAGCCATGGAGCACAAGATTTACGAAAACGAAGAGATCAAGAACATGTTTACCGGTTTGGGCGTAAGCCGCGGTACGCCTGAAGATGATAAAGCCCTTAACTTAAGCAAGCTCCGTTACCATAAGATCATCATCATGACGGATGCCGACGTGGACGGTTCGCACATTACCACGCTGATCCTTACCTTCTTTTTCCGTTACATGAAGGAGCTTGTTGAGGCTGGTTACGTATATATTGCCTCGCCACCGCTTTACCAGGTTAAAAAGGGTAAGGAGTACGAATATTGCTGGAATGATGTACAGCGCGATGCCGCTATTCAGCGCCTTAAAGGTGCGGGCAAGGAAGACAGTGTACACGTACAACGCTACAAAGGTTTGGGTGAGATGAACGATATCCAGCTTTGGGATACTACCATGAACCCCGCTACCCGCACGCTTAAACGCGCTACCATTGAAAACGCCGCCGAGTGCGACCATACCTTCAGCATGCTGATGGGTGATGAAGTTGCCCCACGCCGCGAGTTCATTGAGCGCAACGCTAAATACGCTAAGATAGATTCATAAGCCCTCCCGACCCCTGAAGGGGAAAGATGGTTAACACGTTTTTTAAGGCCCGCTTCTTTTTGAAGCGGGCCTTTTTTGCAGGGGCTTGTCCCTGCCCGGTTTTGGCGGAGCGTATTTAAATCCATTTTGCCGGAGTTGTTGTAATCGCTAACTTTAATTATGGAACATTACGATAACCGGATTGATACCTACATCGAAAAATCGCCCGAATTTGCAAAGCCAATTTTAAACTATCTGAGAGCTGTGGTGCATGAAGCCTCGCCTATGATAATTGAAACCATGAAATGGAGCATGCCTTTTTTTGATTACAAAGGTGTGGTTTGCAATATGGCCGCTTTTAAACAACATTGCGCATTTGGTTTTTGGAAGGCATCGTTATTATACGACCCACAAAAGATATTGAGCCTGGCCGATAAGGCTGCAGGTAGCTTCG
The DNA here is from genome assembly GCF_017569325.2 of Mucilaginibacter gossypii. Lineage (NCBI taxonomy): Bacteria > Pseudomonadati > Bacteroidota > Sphingobacteriia > Sphingobacteriales > Sphingobacteriaceae > Mucilaginibacter > Mucilaginibacter gossypii. Next base: position 122,113 of record NZ_CP071878.2, read on the forward strand.
GTCGCCTGACCAGTATTGATGACCTTCCTCCAAAGGAAGTACTTATTGAGTTTATACAGCAGGCGATGGCCCTAAATGAAGATAATAAACCCAGGCCGGCTTCCCAAAAGAAGTCGGCCGCCCAACGCGACGAGTTGGTTATACCGGACTACTTCGTGAAATTTTTAGAAGCCCATCCGCAAGCCTGGCTAAACCTTAACCAGTTTAGCTACTCGCAGAAAAAGGAGTATATTGAATGGATAACCGAGGCCAAAACCGAGGCCACCCGCCTTAAGCGTATGGAAACTGCCGCCGAATGGCTTACAGAAGGTAAATCAAGACATTGGAAGTACAAATAAATTCCAAATACCGAATATTAAAACTTAACGCTTATGTTTTTCATCGATCTTAAGTATATCGCCCCTCTTGAAGAGATTGATGCTTATATGGAGGTCCATCTGAAGCATCTTAATAAATATTATGATGAAAAGATATTTGTTGTTTGGGGGCCTAAGGTGCCGCGCACCGGTGGGGTGATCCTGGCCTTTGCAAGCTCAAGGGAGCAAATAGAGAAGATCATTACTGAAGATCCGTTTTACAAGCATAAACTTGCTGAATTTACCGTCACCGAGTTCTTAACTCCCGTGTATCACCCAGATTTAACTGCGCTGCTGGACGGTGCAGAATAGGTTTAGTTTATTTTATCGAGCCGGGTTGGTTTTTCATTTGGAAAGCTGAAAACCATGTACATTTTGTTGCCTTCTGTATGGAAAGTAATATCGGCCCGTTCATTTTCGTACATAAAGAACGACGCTTTTGCATATGGTACAATTACCATAGGTATTGCATCATTTTGGACGAAGTATAGTTTGCCTTCAGCAACATAAGTCTTGAATTTGTTTTTTTCATCGCCTGCTATCAGGTAATTACCTGCATATTGTTCCAGTTGCTTTGCAGGTATATCAATAGCCTTATGCTGTTTGCAATAGGCAAATTTTATAGCGTTTTGCATTACTTGTGCCAGGGCTGCGCCGTGACCTGCATTTGGGGTGATTGCAGTAGCAATATCAAGCCCTTTACAATGCTGGTTTTCCATGTAGATTTTAAAATCCTGAATATTTTTGCTGGTTAAGAGCTCAAAAGAACCTACACCTAAAAATACCCTGCAGTTAATGTCATGATTATTGACAAAATATTTCTTAGCCGAAGGGATCAGCTCACTGCCGCTATTACCAGGCGCCCCAATAAAGATTATGTTAAACAGGTTGGGGTGCTCAAACAATACCATAATAGTGAACATGCCTCCAAAGGAATAGCCATATAAGGCTTTATTATCGGTTACACGATACTTGCTTTGTATAAAAGGAATTACTTCCCGCTCAATAAATGATATGAACTTTGGTCCACCGGTTGTGGGGTTCAGATCGCGGCTGCGCTGGTTTGGGCGGCTGCCGTAACCAATGCCTACAATGAGTGCTTCAGTGGTTTCATAATCTTGCCGGAGCATGTTGAAGCAGTTCATGGCAACGGTCATGTTCCAGTCGCCATCGGTCATATATAATACCGGGTATTTTGTTTTGGTGGTATCGTATCCCGGAGGGAAGTGTACATAGATGGTATAATCTTCGCCAATAACTGTTGAGTGATAGTCCCATTGCACCATGTCTTTGTCCGTAAAAGGGGCGGGGGTATCGCTTTTAACTTGTGCGGCAGCAACGTTTGCGAAAAAGATAAAAGCAAGCAGGCAGAGGCTGATATTGATACTTTGTTTCAACATGGCGTGTGGTTATATAAATTAAGATAGTCTTAATTTACAAAAGGTTACAGCGTTGCTGGAATAAAAAAGAAATACCAGGAAAGGAATTTTCATTCCCCCTTTAGTGGGACAGGGGGCTAAAAATCCAGCGGCCCCAGCCTTTTCATATTTTTCATAATGAGGTATTGCCTGTGCCTTAAATATTTGGTAGGGTTGGTAGCCGACCATTTCAGCGGGCTTGGGAAAATCACCGCTATGGCAGCAGCTTCCTGCCGGGTTAAATCGGAGGCCGGTTTGTGAAAATAAGCCTGCGAAGCAGCCTCAACACCGTATATGCCATCGCCCATTTCAATCTCGTTCAGGTAAACCTCCATGATGCGTTTTTTGCTCCAAAAGGTTTCTATCAATATGGTAAAATAAGCTTCGATACCTTTACGGAGTATGGAACGGCCTTCCCAAAGGAAAACATTTTTGGCTACCTGCTGTGATATGGTACTGCCGCCAATTAGTTTTTTGCTGTGCGAATTTTTTTCGATGGCTTTTTCGATGGCGTTAAAATCGAAGCCGTGGTGCTCTAAAAAAGTCTGGTCTTCGGCAGCAACGGCGGCGCGTTTCATATTGTCGGAGATCTCGTCAAAATCTTTCCATTTTTTATCTATCTTCCATTCCTTACCTGCCGATTTACGCTGGAAGCCGCGTTCGATCATTAACCAGGTAAAAGGAGGGTTTATAAAACGGTAACCAATTACACCCAAAAGGCTTAAACCAAAAAACAAGATGAATATCAGTTTAAAAATCCTGAATATCAATTTAGGGATGCCATAAAACTTTGAATCCGATTTTGAATTCCGTTTGCCCGACGTTGATTTTTGGTTGTTTTTGCCGAAGAATTTAAACACTGTTATAAAATATTTCCTGATAAAAGAAGAGGGTGCTTTGCTTTAGCAAAACACCCTCTAAAATTCTAAATTTTTTCCAAAAATCCGAAATCGAAACTCCGAATTCCGAAATATAATTATTCCGCTACTACTGCAAACGGAACCTGTACTTTAACTTCTTTGTGCAGGTTGATGTTGGCTACGTATTCACCAACAAATTTTGGCTCCTGGTCAAAAGTGATACGACGACGGTCAACTTCAAAACCTTCTTTTTTCAATGCATCAGCAATTTGGATAGTGTTGATAGCACCGAAGATTTTGCCTGTTTCGCCGGCTTTAGCACCAATGTTAAGTTTAACACCTTCTAAACGTGCTGCAATAGCATCAGCATCCTTGCGGATTTTTTCTTGCTTAAATTGAGCTTGTTTAAGGTTTTCGGCTAAAACTTTACGTGCGCTTTCAGTAGCTAATATGGCGTAGCCTTTTGGTAAAAGGTAGTTACGGCCATAACCTGGTTTCACATTTACGATATCGTCTTTATCACCCAGGTTTTTTACATCTTGTTTTAAAATAACTTCCATTTCTTAAATCTCCTATTATTTTAATGAATCTGTAACGTAAGGTAATAAACCGATGTGACGTGCGCGTTTAACAGCCTGTGCCACTTTACGCTGAAACTTTAATGAAGTACCGGTTAAACGGCGTGGTAATACTTTACCTTGGTCGTTAATGAACTTTAATAAAAAGTTTGCGTCTTTGTAATCAATATACTTGATACCGTTCTTTTTGAAACGGCAGTATTTTTTACGGTTATCCTCCACTTTTGGAGCGGTAACGTATTTAATTTGTTCGTTAGCCATTAGTTTGCTGCCTCCTCTGCTTTAGCTGCTGGTTTTTTGTTAAAAGCACCACTGCGTTTTTTGTCATTGTAAGCAATGGCATGTTTATCCAAAGCAATGGTCAGGAAACGCAAAACACGCTCATCGCGCCTTAACTCTATCTCCAATTTGTTAATTAATTCACCCGGAGCCTTAAATTCAGTTAAGTGATAGTACCCTGTAGTTTTCTTTTGGATTGGGTACGCTAATTTTCTCAAACCCCAATTATCCTCCTGGACAATTTCGGCTCCGCCATCAGTAAGAATTTTGCTGTATTTGGCATTTGCCTCTTTAGCAGTCTCTTCTGAAAGCAACGGGGTTAGAACGATCACGATTTCGTACTGTTGCATTATACTTGATTTTTAATTATTTACCCGCTATAACGGGGCTGCAAATGTAGAGGTAATTATTGAAACAATCAAATGTTTTTAGATGAAATGCTACGTGTATAACAGCAAATTAGCCCGGCAGCGCTATATTAGCAGTCAAATTATTATTATGAAAAAGAACCTGCTCCTTTTTATCGCATTTTTTTTAACAACAACCAGCGCAATAAAAGCACAAACAATAGGGCCCGCGCAACAACGCCTGCTTGATTCGCTTTGCAAGGAACTGTCCAAAATTGACGTGGCAAAGATATCTACCAAACAGGCTGCCAATGATGCTTTTGAAAAGTGTTTTGAAAACCATGCCGACTTGCTGATGGATGTAGCCAAAGAGCAAAATGTTGAGGTAACCGATGAACCGGCAATGAGTAAAGTAGGCGTGGAGATCGGTAAAAACCTGATGAAGCAAAAATGCGGATCTTTTATGCAACTGGCCATGAAAATGGGAAAGGATGGCGATGCTGAGGATACCGGTACCCAGGTTACTACCGGCGTATTTAAACGGATTGATACAAAGGGATTTAATTATATTGTTATAACAGATAAGGCAGCGGCCGAAAAATCATTTATCTGGCTCAGGCAGTTTTCCGGGTCTGAGAAATTTATAGATGCTTCACCGGCTAAACTTGCCGGTAAAAAACTCCAGATAACCTGGAAGGATATGGAAGTGTATCTGCCGCAAGCCAAGGGGTATTATACTGTAAAGGAAATAGTATCGATAGATATTCTGTAAACAAGGGAGAAATTGTGTTGATAAAAACAAAATTTTTTCTAAAACTTATGGCATAGCTTATGGTTTTACTTAAAAACTCATAAGCTATGCAACCCGCAACTATTCAAGCCGAAAAAGGAACAAGCAATCCGCTTACTTTCGATGAGATCTTAATGTATGGCGGAGGGGATGATCCCCTTGAAGGCGACTGGGACGACCAGGAAGATGAAGATTTTGATGATATCCTTGAGGATAAAGAAGATCTGCATGAAATACAGGTTGATGGCAGTATTGATGAGCCCGACCCCGAAGATGATGATCATTTGCCTGATGATGATATTTAATATATTATGTGTTAAGTCTTGTTTGTTTGACCGCGACATATTAAGTTCCTTTTTGCTTATTCCGTTTATTTTTCGTTGTTGCCTTAAAAGGTGATCAGGGCAATTTGTTTCCCAAATTGAGTTAAAACAAAATTGCGTAACAATCATAGCGCATATTCTTTTGTGTCTATTTTTTTCTCCATGATTTAATTTTTTTCTACCTGAATCTCATATGGTTAAACATATAGTTAAATTTAATTTCAAGTTAAAATGCGAATGATATAATTTATTTGCTACATTACAATTGTTTTTGTATTAGTAATAGTATTATAAATGTGATTTTAATAAAAAAACAATATTATTTTTAATAAATTATCATTTTTCGTTATTTGAAATTAATCGTTAGCCGAAACTGTCTGTTATGAAAAAATTAGTCGTCTTATTGCCGATATTATTATCTTTTTTTTTAGCAAAAGCACAAAATCAGGATGTGCATATTAGCCTGGAGGCCCAGGGCATTGCCACTACCAATAATTCGGTGCCATTTTGGTTAAGGGCAAATCAGTTTGGCAGTATTCCGTTATCGGGTGGGTCCGGTAGCTTAATCGGAAAAATTCGGAAAGATTATGATACAACAAAAACCTTTGGCTGGGGTTTTTCATTTGAGGGACGGGGCAATATTGGCAATTCCGCCCGGTTTGCGTTGATTGAAGGTTTGGTGAAAGCCCATGCCGGCGTTTTTGAATTGCGTGCAGGTAGGTCGAAAGATGTTGTCGGTCTCGCCGATTCAAGCCTTTCTTCCGGGTCATTTTCAGTTTCGGGTAATGCGTTGGGCGTACCCAAAATTTCAATAGGCGTACCGCAGTATTATAGTATACCTGTTTTAAGTAAGTTATTTGCTGTTAAAGCTAACCTGGCAGTGGGTTACATAGGTAATGTTGATATATCTTATGCACATGCGCAGGTCAATAATTCAAAAGCATATTATCTTGAAAATTGGTTTTATACCCGCATTGGTATGCCCGACTGGCGTTTTAAGTTGCAACTTGGGTTTAGCCATGAAGTGGTTTGGGGAGATGAAAAGGATATTTTTCCTAATTACCGCTTAACCGGGTCAGAAACGTTATGGCATGTATTGATAGGGCAGGTTTATCATCATTCTAAAGTGGGCAATCATTTAGGCTCATTGGATATAGGTGCAGAATATCGGTTTGATGATGTTAATATTTTGCTTTACCGTCAAAATTTGTACGATAAAGGAGCGCTTTCGTCGCTTGCAAACATTGCCGATGGGCTAAATGGCTTAAGTATAACAAAAAACAAAACCGGCGAAGGGGATTTTTATTGGAAAAAAGTAGTTTTTGAGGTATTGTATACTGCTAACCAGGCTGGCGGGCTTAATGCCAAACGAACAAATTCGGGATATGAAAATTATTATAATAATTATGAGTATGCGCAAGGCTGGTCATATAAGGATGTTGGTCTCGGCTCGCCATTTATTACAACCAGGCAGGAAGGCCGGGATAATCTACCATCTTCACCGAACGAATATTTTATCAATAACAGGGTTACAGTGTTTCACGCTGCATCACAGCTTTATTTATATAAATGGTTTTATACAGCTAAACTGTCGTATTCAATAAATAAAGGTAACTATAGCACAGGTAACAATAGCTTTATGGGCTCGGGAGGTAATGTTGTAACTCCGGGCTTATACGGTGTGTTTAAGCAGGTTAACCAGTTTTCCGCTTATCTTGAGGGTATCAGGCCGCTTAATAAGGGCTACAACATAGGTTACAATATAGGTTACGATAGGGGCGGGTTATTGTACAATTCCTTTGGTGTTGTCATGAAAGTTTCAAAAACCTTTTTGTAATAATTGTTATGGATGCCTATGTGTAAAAAAATTAGCAAAGCCGCTCTTTCACCAAATCTAATTTCTCACTACCTTAGCACTTGTGGATAATTTCATTGTTTCGGCCCGTAAGTATCGCCCGGCTACTTTTGAAACCGTTGTTGGTCAGCAACATATAACCAATACGCTCAAAAATGCTATAAAAAATAACCAGCTGGCACAGGCATTTTTGTTCTGTGGTCCACGTGGTGTGGGCAAAACTACCTGCGCGCGGATCCTGGCTAAAACCATTAATTGTACCAATTTGCAGCCCAATGGCGAAGCCTGCGGCGAATGCGCTTCATGCAAGGCTTTTGAAAACGGAAATTCTTTTAATGTTCATGAGCTTGATGCTGCTTCAAACAATTCTGTTGATGATATCCGCAGTTTGATTGAACAGGTACGGATCCCGCCCCAGGCGGCACGTTACAAGGTTTATATTATTGATGAGGTGCACATGCTGTCGCAGGCCGCTTTTAACGCGTTCCTGAAAACACTTGAGGAGCCACCTCATTATGCCATATTTATATTGGCTACTACCGAAAAGCATAAGATCCTGCCAACCATTCTTTCGCGCTGCCAGATCTTTGATTTTAACCGCATCAGGGTTGAGGATATGGCCAACCACCTGGCATCAATTGCCGGCAAGGAAAGCATAGGTTATGAGCCCGACGGCCTGCATATCATAGCCCAGAAAGCCGATGGCGGTTTGCGCGACGCGCTTTCGATGTTTGATCAGATCGTGAGTTTTTCGGGGGGGAAGGTAACCTATCGCTCGGTTATTGATAACCTGAACATACTTGATTACGATTACTACTTTAATATAACCGGGAGCCTGCTTAAGGAAGATACCGCTAAAGTATTATTGTTTTTTGATGAGATCCTTTCGCGCGGGTTCGATGGCGCTCATTTTATAGCCGGGCTTTCTGAACATTTCAGAAATCTGTTGGTGGGGAAAGATCAATCGACACTAAAGTTGCTTGAGGTGAGTGAAGGCATTAAAACAAAATACCTGCAGCAATCGCAGCAGGCATCGGTGTCGTTTTTGCTCTCGGCCATGAATATTGCCAACCAGTGCGATATTAGTTATAAGCTCAGCAAAAATCAACGGCTCCAGGTTGAACTGGCATTACTCAAGATGTGCCACCTGCCATCGGTATTTAACCTGGCAACCACACCGCTCACTGTAACTTCCGCGACCGACGGGGGACTAAAAAAAAAACCTGATACCTCAACAGTAGCGCCTGTTAACGGAGCGCAGGCAAGCCCTGCTGTATCTATGGTGAGCGAAGCCGCACCGGTATACAGTGCCCCACCAAAAGAGGTTGTAACGCCATCTGTACAGGTAAAAGAAACAATAACATCGCCTGCTGAAAAGCCTAAGATAGTAATGCCTTCGCGAAGTACGCTCACCCCTTCATTAACCGGTGAAGTTAAAACGCAGGAAGAATTACTTGAAGAAGAGGACCCATATTTAAAAGGAGAGGATAAAGAGGATTTTACTATGGACGCCTTTTTGCAATGCTGGAGCGATTTTGCTGCATTCGCAAAAAAAGAGGGTAAAAAAACTTTGCTAACCGTTCTTACAGCGGGCGCGCCGCGCATGCTAAAGCCCTATGTTTTTGAAGTAATAGTAGGCAATATGGTGCAGGAAAACATTTTCAGGGATGAAAAGCCCGTTTTGCTGAATTACCTGCGCAGTGCACTTAAAAATTTTACTATCGAGGTAAACGCCAGGGTTGATGAACAAAAGGTAGTACGTAAGCCTTATACCGCGCCCGAAAAGTTTCAGCATATGGCAGCCCGCAACCCGCAGCTGCTGGAGTTGAAGAGCCGGTTTAATCTTGATTTTGATTAACCGGGTTTTAAATGCTGAGCAGTGAACTTGATTAAAAATCCACAACTCAGCAGTTAATAAATTATCTCAGGGGTTCCCTATCATTTTTGGGGTATCCTTCTTCGTCAAGGTCGTCCCGGTCGTCTTCGGGAGTGTGAGAAAGGGCGGCATCAACCGGATCAATCTCAACGCTTTCTCCGTTGTCAATGTGCATTCCCAATTCATCTACATCGGTTTCAAGCGAACGGTCTTCGTCAAATTCGCCGTCTACATCGTAAGGGTTTGCCTCGTCATAGGTGGAGTTAAAATCCTCGCCGTTTTTTGCGGCAGTATGATACGGATCGGGATGGTCATAATCCGGGTCATCGCTTTTAACATCGTATTCGTAGCTATTATCGTCCGGGTTATAACTTAGGTCCTCCTTATCAATGGTTTCGCCCAGTTCATCTTTTAGGTTTTCGTCGCGATCAGGCAGATCATCATTGAAACCTGCATCGTCTATTTGATCGTTGTTCATAGGTTTGTGCTTTTATTATATAAATATACGCAGTAAAAATCCTGCCAAAAAGCAAATCAACCAAAAAAAGATTTAGCCTAAGCTTAATAATGGATCTGTTTCCGGTAAGATGTAACACCACCAATGGCAAATTTAAAACCTAAAGTAACCTGCGAGTACGCATCGTTATGCGCGCCGGCAACGTAAGCGTCAAGATTATCGCCCATAATAAAATTGTATTGGTAACCCAGGTCAATTTTAACTGCAGGCTGGTTGTAACTGTTAAACAGCTTAAACTCATAACCCAGCCTTAGTGGTATAAATATTTCATTTGTTTTGCGTTCGTATGGTAATTCCAGGCCCTGCTCTAATAAAAGCGCATCTTGTGTTCTGTCTACAACATTATTATTAATGTATCCTAAGCCCGATGACAGGTAAAGGTTTTTAAAAGCATTGGCTACAGCACTTCTCGAGTAGTCAATTAATTCGCCTGCCTGTACCTGCACCCTGAAAGAGTAAGCACTGAAATGGTTTTCAAATTGCCTTTGTGTACTTGTAGCCGGCGAACCGCCTTTTAAACGGCCTACCTCCACATTAAATACATAATTTACAAACGGGCTTTGATTGTAAGTAAAGTTAAGATTTATGGAAGGTGTTGTTTTTAGGGTTTGCACATCGGTAGAACTGGCCTGGTTGATGCCCGCGGCAAAGCCAACGTCATATTGTGCATAATCAAAGCCTATTTGGGCTTCGGCTAAAAAAGATACAGAACACAGCAGGATTATAATGGAGGCTTTTAGTATGGATTTTATCATAAATAAACGGCAGCACCTGTATAAAAGGAGCTTGTTTTATGGTAAGCGTTTTATTTTATAAAAATAGCACCAAAGTTTATAAAAACAACAATGCCGGTACTAATAATTGTCATTATAACGAAATCTATAATTTTTCATTGCGTTATTTGATAAAATTGATAAAGTCAATTTTATATATTTGGGCCGTTTGTATAACAAAAACCACATCAGGCATGTCAAAAATAAAAGTAGAGAATCCGGTAGTTGAACTGGATGGCGATGAAATGACCCGAATAATCTGGAAATTCATTAAAGACAAATTGATTACCCCGTACCTTGATCTTGATATTAAATATTACGATCTGGGTATAGAGTACCGCGACCAAACCGACGACCAGGTAACTATTGACGCAGCTAACGCAATTAAGCAATACGGCGTTGGTATTAAATGTGCTACTATTACTCCCGACGAAGCAAGGGTGAAAGAGTTTGGGTTAAAACAAATGTGGAAATCGCCAAACGGTACTATCCGTAACATATTGGATGGTACTGTTTTTCGTGAGCCTATTGTTATGTCCAATGTACCCCGCCTGGTACCTAACTGGACAGCGCCTATCTGTATTGGTCGTCACGCGTTTGGCGATCAGTACCGTGCTACCGATTTCTTAACCAAAGGCAAAGGTAAATTAACCGTTAAGTTTACTCCTGAAGATGGCGGCCCCGAGCAATCATACGAGGTATTTAACTTTAAAGGTGATGGTGTTGCATTGACGATGTACAATACCGATGAGTCTATCAAAGGATTTGCGCATGCCTGCTTTAACCAGGCTTTGATGAAAGGCTGGCCTTTATACCTTTCAACCAAAAATACCATTCTTAAAAAATATGATGGCCGCTTCAAAGATATTTTTGAAGAGATCTATCAAAATGATTACAAACAAAAGTTTGAAGCAGCCGGTATCACGTATGAGCACCGCTTAATTGACGACATGGTTGCATCGGCCCTTAAATGGAACGGTAACTTTGTTTGGGCTTGTAAAAACTATGATGGCGACGTACAGTCAGATACTGTAGCACAAGGTTTTGGTTCATTAGGTTTAATGACTTCAACCCTGGTTACTCCTGATGGTACTGTAATGGAAGCTGAAGCTGCCCATGGTACTGTAACCCGTCACTATCGTGATCACCAGGCCGGTAAGCCAACCTCGACAAATCCAATTGCATCTATTTTTGCTTGGACAAGAGGTTTGGAATTCCGTGGCATCTTGGATAAGAACACAGAATTGATCAATTTCTGCAAGGCTTTGGAAGAAGTTTGTATTGAAACCGTTGAAAGCGGCAAAATGACCAAAGATTTGGCCATCACCATTAAACCAAAAGTGGAGCATGGTACCGATTACCTGTACACCGAGGAGTTTTTGGCTGCAATTGACGAAAACCTGAAAAAACGCTTAGGCAAATAATTGCCAGCGATTTAAATAAGAGAAAGCTCATACATTATAGTATGGGCTTTTTTGTTGCAATAAGGTGAGTAAACCAATTTAGCATTTTCAATTTTCTATTTAACTCCTAACTTAGCGGGCAAAAATACATAACACTATGTCGGCATTATATCCATTAAAATTTAAAACCATATATAAAGACAAGATATGGGGCGGTCAAAAAATAAAAACCTATTTGCATAAAGATTTTGGCAGCCTGCCCAACTGCGGCGAAACCTGGGAAATATCAGGCGTAAAATCTGATGTTTCGGTTGTAGCTTCGGGCGCTTTGGAAGGTGAATCACTGGCCGACTTATTAGAGCAATACAAAGATGAGCTGGTTGGTAAAAAGGTTTATGATCACTTTGGCAACATCTTCCCGTTATTGGTGAAATTTATTGATGCCAATGATGATCTTTCGGTACAGGTACACCCTGATGACAAGTTGGCCAAAGTACGCCATAACTCATTTGGTAAAACCGAAATGTGGTATATCATTGAAGCCGATCCGGGCTCGACACTGATTACCGGTTTTAACCAGGAAATGACCGAGCAAAAATATGTCGATGCTTTAAACAGCGGTCATATCATGGATATCCTTAACAAAGAGGATGCAGTAGCTGATGATGTTTTCTTTTTACCCGCAGGCAGGGTGCATACTATTGGCAAAGGTTTATTGATTGCCGAAATTCAGCAAACATCTGATATTACTTACCGTATTTACGATTTTGACCGTGTTGATGATAAAGGCAATAAACGCGAGTTACATACCGAAGAAGCTCTTGCCGCTATTGATTACAAGCATTATCCCGAATATAAAACCCAATACGAACCTAAAAAGAACGACACTGTAAAACTGGTTACCTGCCCTTATTTTACTACCAATGTACTCGATTTTGACGAAAGTACATCGAAAGACTATTCGGCACTTGATTCATTTGTGATCCATGTTTGTGTTGAAGGCGGTTATACTGTAAAATATAACAATCAGGCATACGCGGTTAAAATGGGCGAATGTATCCTGTTACCAAAAAGCATTGATAAAGTTGAGTTGGAAACAACGGGCGGTTTTAAAATACTGGAAAGCTATATTGAATAATAGCATACGGTTGTTTCCTGCGTTTATGAAAAAACAAATATATTTTTTAAGCCTGGCCACAGTAGCATTACTTGCGGGTAATGCCTGCAAAAAAGAAAAGGGTGAACCTGTAAATGCTTATGCAGGTAAGTATTCGCTGATATCAGAAACGAATATAAACATCACCACCGGTCACTCAGATACCTATACAAACGCTGTATCTCCATGCATAAGTGATAACCAAACTAACCTGAAAGGTGATGGCACATGGACAGCCGCTTACGTAGGCGCTGAAGATTGTTATGTTTCACGGACTGATAATAGTTACACTATTATAGGGCAAAAGGGGGCATCTGCGTCAGGTTCCTGGGTGCAAAGCGGTAACCGGATAAAGTTTACTTTGTCTAATAAATCTGTTTCATACGGCGTGGTGAGCAATGTAGGCGGAAAAGTTCAGCTTACATTTAAAGATACCTCCCAATACTTTATTTCTACTTCGGTATTGATGAAGCAATAATAAATACGGAGCCTTTTAGGTTCCGTATTTTTTTACTTGCTCGTTCACTTGCAGTTAAACGTTGTCAAAAACCTCTTTTAACTGATTTATTCTTACAGGTTTGAACAGATAGTCAGAAACTTCAGAAATATTTTTAGCCCGGTGGATATCGTTAAGATCAACTGATGAACTCACCATATAAACAGCGATCTTTTTCCCCGTTCGGGGTTTTATTTTCGCAAATTCATGCATAAACTCCCATCCATCCATAACCGGCATATTAATATCCAGTAATATTACATCGGGTAGGTTATGGTCTTCGTTTGCTTTTTTCAATGCGCAAATGGCTTCTTCTCCATTTACAAAATGGCTTAATTGGGTATTCAGTTCCTTTATGCTTATTAATTTTTTTAGGCCGTAAACGTAAATACTATCATCATCCACAATCCAGGTGTTAGCCGGACTTCGCTCTGCAATCATCTCTTGGTAATTTTAATTATACCAATCTGATAGTAAATTTTGTGCCAACGTTTACTGTACTATCAACTTTAATGCTTCCGCCTAATGCTTCAATCTGGTTACGGGTTATAAATAAGCCAATGCCTTTGGCATCCGTATTTTGATGGAATGTTTTGTACATGCCAAAAATCTTATCGCCATAACGGTCAAGATCGATACCAAGGCCGTTATCTTCAAAAATGAGATAAATATGTTTTCCTTCTGTTAAGGTATAGCATTTTATAACGGGCTGCCTGTCGGGGTGACTGTATTTTAAGGAGTTGGTAAGCAGGTTTTGTAAAATACTTTCCATGTAAGCCGGTATATAACTGATCTCGCGGCATTGCGTAAAGTCACCTTCAACGTGGGCGTTTATGGTCTCAATATTATTTTTTAACGCCGAGCAAATGTTTTTGAACATGGGCTCCAACTCAACCACTTTCCGTTCTTTGGTAATTTCGGTTTGAATTTTAACTATTTCGTTTATGTGTTCGATGGTCAGGTCCAGGCTGTCGCTGATGGTTTTAATATGCGAAAAGATCTCCTCCCGTTCTTCAGTTGTTTCGGTTTGTTCAAACAGGTTTACCATAAATTGAAGGTTGCCCGTATGCGAACGAAGATTATGTGAAACAATGTACGCGAAGTTTTGCAGGCGGCGGTTTTGGTCGGTCAGTAAATTTATCGACTGTTCAAGTTTCAGCAACTTTCTTTTTTCGCTGTCGATATCCTGGATAACCCCTTTTACTGATGTGCATTTACCCAGGTGATCAATCACAGGTACAGCCTTTACCTTTAGCCATAACATATTGTTTTTGGCCGAACGTAAAAGCAATTCAATATCAAAAGGCCTGCTATCTTCAATGGTATGGTTAATAGCATTTTGTAAAACAGGCCGGTACGGAGGCTCAAAAAAACTAATAAACTCTTCAACGCTCAGTTTTAAATGATTTTGAAGATCAAATAAATCATATATCTGTTTTGATAGCACAATGGTATTGAGGTTTTGAGGGTCAATTTCCCAGATGCCTAAGCGTGCTGTTTTAAAGGCATCATCATTGGTGATTTGGTTATTTGCCGATAATAAGTCGTCTTGTTTGTAACGGTTGATGTTTACAAGCGAGCCGTAAACTATACAGCCATGCTCATCGTCCAGTTTCCTGATCCTGATAGCGGTTTCAAACCACTGGTACCCGTTTTTTTTTGTTAAAAAACGTAATTGAAGCGACGGTGTGTCTTCCGTTATCCTGTTGTTAATAGCGTTGAAAAAAAACGGTTTATCGCCGTGGTAAAGCAGATGTTCAAAAAAAGTATAAGCATCACATTCAATTTCATTCACTTGATAGCCTAACAGTGTATAGAAGCCCGTTGACCATTTTACTTCCCTTGTATTGAAATTGTATTTCCAGATCCCCGTATCCAGATCATTGATCAAAGGGGTAAGATGTACATCATCGCCGGAAAGTTTACCCTTTTCAAAAAAACTCATATCAACAATCTGTTCACTAATTCAATTTGTTTTTGACACGTGCATATGATTAAAACGTGTGCCATGATTTGAACTTTTTATAATTTATAACCATTAGTTGTGTGCCGTGGCTTCTTCTCAATCATTATTCCACATTTGCCCGGCTTCAAATATAATATTTTTGATACTTTATAATGTATTCTTTTACTGGTATTTACGGTTTGGAGAATATTTGACTATATCTACTACTAATTGAAGTAATATTTTACAAAAATATGCTCAGGCTCTATTTTTTGTGTTGAAAAATGAAGGTATCCTTCATGAAATTGTTTGATGTAATTTAATTGTAAAAAATAGCGGGTACTAAGTTAATAAATATGGGTGAACTATTATTGGTTATTATAATGTCCTATTTTACAGGCAATTTGCCGGAGTTTAACTTTGTGGAAAAATATTAAATCATTATTTGCTTATTAGTTCATCAAGCGCGTTTTTTGCAATCCATTTGGCTGATTTGCTGGGCTGGCCATAAATATTTTGTGCAGTGTTAATGGCTTTAACTTTTAATATATTATTCCGTTTGCCTATTTGGCGTAAAGCTCAGTTAATAGCTTTTTTAACAAAGTTCCGGTCATCCCGGGCTTCCCGCTCCATAATAGGAAACAGGTTTGTAAATATTTCGTCGGGCGCCGTTTTATTATGAACTGCATATTCGGCCATTAAAACAAAACCGGCACGTTTTACAAATTCCTGCTCATGACTGCTATATTCAACAGCTTTATCAATGGCAAATGGGGTGCGGTCAAAAAGATTACCGCAAACCTGGTCGCAAATATCCCATGAATAAAAGTCGCCGGTCCAGCTGTCCATTAGTTCGGGGGTAACCTGTTTAGGATCGGCTATCATGGAGGCCAGCATCCGGGCTTCATGTATTTGCGTATCCCAAAGTGCTAAAGCCAGCTCATGATCTTTTTTAATGATCTTAGCCAGTTTCCGGATCTCCGGCAATTTTACCCCTAAAGCTCTCGAATTATCAATACCAAAACGTGCCATGCCTTTTAAGTACGCAGCATCAGCTTTTTCTTTAAGCTGTTCAATTACAAATGGTACGGCATCCATTTAATTGGTCATACTTTTCTTTTGGAGGGTATTGTGAATAGGCACTACCTGCATCAGCGCCGAGCTGCAATAAAAAGGATGAAGCTCCATCACTAAGGCCCCTGCTTTAATGGCTGGATCGGTTTCGGTGAGTTTTTGGGCTTCTTCTACGGTTTCTACATTAAAAATAAAGATCCCACGTAAGGGTTGGTTATCCAGAAACGGACCGGCCACAACTAACTTACCCTCGGCAGCAAGCCGGCCAATATTTTTAAGGTGCGCCATTTGTAGCTGCATATTAGCCGCCGAATCTTTGAGTTGCGTTGGCCCTTCTTTTAAAAAGGCCATCACATACTTTTTCATGCCGTAATCATCAGCCCCAAGCTTTTTGGCCAGGACAGCATCGTAAACAGGTTTTGAAGCAGCAGTATTTTGAGCTAAGCAGTTAAAACTTAATGTAGCAGTAGCAATGATAAGTAAAGCTTTCTTCATAAAAGTTATTATTGATTATATCAAATATAAATAATGCCGGCAAATAAAAAGCCGGGCAACTGCCCGGCTCCAAATCATAATTTCAATATTAAAAATCCGAAATCTAAATTCCGAAATCCGATATCAATCAAAGATTGCCCCTTGCTTCCTGCTCACGTTCAATGGCCTCAAATAGGGCTTTAAAATTACCGGCACCGAATGATTTGGCACCCTTGCGCTGAATAATTTCAAAGAACAGGGTTGGCCTGTCTTCAACAGGCTTGGTGAAGATCTGCAACAGGTATCCTTCGTCATCACGATCGACCAAAATACCTAAGCGTTTTAATGGCTCAAGGTCTTCATCAATATGGCCAACGCGGTCGATCAGGTCATCATAATAGGTTGAAGGAACAGTTAAGAACTCAACGCCACGATTCTGCAGCTCGGTAACGGTGGCTACAATATCATGCGTTGCAAGGGCCAGGTGCTGTACACCTTCATCCTCATAAAATTCAAGGTATTCTTCAATCTGCGATTTCTTTTTACCCTCGGCAGGTTCATTGATCGGGAATTTTACATAGCCGTTCCCGTTGCTCATCACCTTGCTCATTAAAGCCGAATACTCGGTCGAGATCATTTTATCATCAAAGGTGAGGATATTACGGAAACCTAATACTTCCTCATAAAAATTAACCCATTCGTTCATTTTATGCCAGCCCACGTTGCCCACGCAATGGTCAACATATAGCAGGCCGGTATCTGTCGGATTGTAATTATTTTCCAGCTTTTGATATCCCGGTAAAAACAAGCCTTTGTAGTTTTTACGTTCAATGAACATGTGCACCGTTTCGCCGTATAATTTAATGCCGCTGGTTCGTACTTCGCCGTTTTCATCAGTCAGGGTTTGCGGTTGCTGGTAAGGCTGGGCACCTCGTTTGGTGGTTTGCTCAAAGGCATCGTAGGCGTCGTCAACCCAAAGGGCCAATACTTTCACACCATCGCCATGTTTTTTAACATGATCGGCAATAGGGTGATCAGAGTGAAGAGGAGTGGTGAGCACTATCCTGATTTTGCCTTGCTGCAAAACGTACGATGCCCTGTCGCGCACCCCGGTTTCGGGGCCGGCATAAGCCAGGTTTTGAAAACCGAAGGCCGTTTTATAATAATGGGCCGCCTGCTTGGCATTGCCAACATAAAATTCCACATAATCGGTACCGTTAAGGGGTAGGAAGTCAGCCCCCTCTAAATCTCCCCCGGTAGGGGAGACTTTTTTATCTAAAGTTTGTGTGTGCATTTTAATTAGTGATTTAGTGAGTTAATGATTAGTGATTTTGGCATTACGGCTAATTGCCTTTCAGCTTTTACCTTTCGCCTTTAACCTCACATTTGCCAGCTCTTATAATAATTTTCGTCCTCAATCCTGATGGCATCCTCAGTTAGCATCAGCGGCCTGAATGGGTCGATCATCACAGCCAGTTCGTCCGTTGATTCTTTGCCTATTGATTTTTCAACCGAGCCGGGGTGCGGGCCATGTGGGATGCCACCGGGGTGCAGGGTGATCTGCCCTTTTACCACGCTTTTGCGGCTCATGAAATCGCCATCTACATAATATAACACCTCGTCGCTGTCCACATTACTGTGGTTATAAGGTGCAGGAATAGACAACGGATGGTAATCAAACTTGCGGGGCACAAAGGAGCAGATCACGAAGTTGTTACCCTCAAAGGTTTGATGTACCGGTGGTGGCTGATGTAACCTGCCGGTTATTGGTTCAAAATCATGGATAGATAGCGCCCAGGGATAATGGAATCCATCCCAGCCCACAAAATCAAAAGGATGAGTGCCATATATATAGGGATAAATAAGACCTTGTTTTTTGATCAGGATCTTAAAATCGCCATGCTCATCATAAGTTTTCAGATCGGCCGGTAGTTTGATATCGCGCTCGCAATAAGGAGAATGTTCCATCAATTGCCCATACTGGTTGCGGTAACGCTTTGGCGGCCGGATAGGGCTAAAGCTTTCCACAATAAAAAGCCGGTTAGCCGTGTCGTCAAACTCCATCTGGTAAATGGTGCCACGGGGGATCACCAAATAATCGCCGTATTGAAACTTGATATTACCAAACCCTGTTTTTAAAGTACCTGTGCCTTCGTGAATGAAAACTACCTCATCGGCCTGGCTGTTCTTATAAAAATAATCGGTCATGCTTTGGCGCGGCGCTGCCAGCGAAATATGCAGATCGCTGTTCACCAGTACCGGCTTGCGGCTTTGCAGGTAGTCATCCTCCGGCTGTATGTTAAATCCTATCAGACTGGTATGCTTCAGGTGTTTTTCGTGTGCTATTTTAGGCTCTACGCTGTATGGCTCGCCAAGGGTTTTTACAATGGTGGGCGGGTAGGCGTGGTATACCAGCGAATAAAGGCTTGAAAAACCTTCTGTTGACACCAGCTCTTCGGCATATAAACTACCATCGGGCTTACGGAATTGCGTATGCCGCTTAGGCGGAATTGATCCTAAACTATGATATAGAGGCATGAATTGGTTTAATTGGTTAACAATAAAACGTATAAAATGCTGATTTGTGTTCGGGCTAAAAAGTCCGTAACGCATAGCCTGACCATTTAATAAATAATGGTTAAAAAAGATAGAGGAAAGAGGAGGGGAAATTAGTATTGCGCCAGCACGATCTTGGCAAGCATAGCATCTCTGAACGATGACGCATCGCTCATGGAGGTTAACCCCAATGAAAACAGAAAGTGCATTTGTACGCGTAACATGATACTAAGTTAGGGGGATTATTTTTAGGATGCAAATTTAGGTGAGTGGTTGACTGCGGGACATTTGAAAAGATATGTCATTGAGCGTAGCGCGGCAATCTCGTAGCCGATGCTCAGCGGCATTGCATATTGCGCGGCATAACGACGAGATTGCCACGTCGCCCCAGATGCTTTTTCCCATGCCGCTCCTCGCAATGACATGATTTTTATAACTCAACTTAATCATCCATTCACCATAATTCCCTCAATCAAAATCATTAGCTTTGATTATACCAATTAAGCTACTCTATGAAATTAGTATCCTATAAAACCGAAGACCGCGAACATCTTGGCATTTTTGTTAATGGCCACATCTACAATTTAAACTCCTGCGATAAGCTGATCCCTGATAACATGAACGAATTTTTATGGGGAGGGCCAGAACTGATGGAACGTGCCGCGCGGGTTAATGAAGAAATCCGGTCGGGAAAGATAGAGGTTAAAGAGGAACTGTTTTTTGAGCTGATGGCCCCGGTGCCGCACCCAACATCATGCCGCGATGGTTATGCGTTCCGTCAGCATGTGGCTTCGGCAAGGCGTAACCGTAAGCTGGATATGATACCCGAGTTTGATCAGTATCCTATATTTTATTTCACTAACCATAACGCTGTACAAGGCCCCGGCGAAATTGAATGTATGCCCGATCATTTTCAAAAGCTTGATTTTGAGCTGGAAGTTGCCGTTGTTCTCAATAAAAAAGGACGTAACATTACCGCCGCCGAAGCCGATAGCTTTATTGCCGGTTACATGATCATGAACGATATGAGCGCCCGCACCCTGCAAGTGGAAGAAATGCTGCTGAACCTTGGCCCGGCAAAGGGTAAGGATTTTTCGACGGTGATTGGTCCCTGGCTGGTAACGCCCGACGAACTGGAGCAATATAAAGTACCTGCAAAACCTGGTCATACAGGGAATGCCTATAACCTGGAGATGAAATGCGTGGTGAATGGCAAACAGGTATCGGCAGGTAATATGGCCGATATGGACTGGACCTTTGCCGAGATCATTGAGCGAGCTGCCTATGGTTGCGATGTTTTACCGGGCGATGTAATAGGTTCGGGCACGGTTGGCACAGGCTGTTTTCTTGAACTGAATGGCACCGGCGTACTTAATAATGCCGATTATGAACCACAATGGCTGCAGCCGGGTGATCTGGTTGAAATGGAAGTTACCGGTTTAGGGATGCTGGGGAATATTATAGAAAAAGCGGATAGTAATTTTTCGATCTTGAAGTTGAAGAAGTAAAAAGAATATACCACGCTATTGCAAATAATTGTGTTATTGCGAGAAACCATTAGGGAAACTCCGGAAAAAATGGTAATGAAGTATAAAATACGTTTTAGAGATGGTGTGCGGGGTGTGTTAGTGATAGGAGCGGATACCGGCCTTGTGGCTAATGCCTGTGCAGTATGAGCGTATAGCACGGGCCGCAGGCAACGCCCATGTTTATAATATTGATCAGAAAAATATATTTAATAACCAACAACTTACAACCACGTCATTATAAGCGTAGCGTGGCACCCGCATGTTATACAGTGTGGCTTTGCTTACGCGCTATTGCCACCCTACGCTCGCAATGGCATGTTTTATAATATTTACCCATGCCAACCATCCATATATCCGATCTTTCTCCTGTTCAACTGCAAAGCTACCTGAACTTTGCGGTAGCACCACGACCGATTTGCCTGGCCTCAACGGTTGATAAAGCCGGGAATGTAAACCTGAGCCCTTTCAGTTACTTTAATATTTTCAGCGTTAATCCGCCCATTTGTATTTTTTCGCCATCGCGCCGGGTAAGGGACAATACCACCAAACACACGCTCGAAAATATCAGGGAAGTGCCCGAATGCGTAATCAATATTGTTAATTATGATATGGTGCAGCAAACCTCGCTCTCAAGCGTGGAATATCCGCAGGGTGTTAATGAGTTTATTAAATCGGGTTTAACACCTGTGCCATCCCAATTGGTAAAACCGCCACGCGTGGCCGAGTCATATGTGCAACTGGAATGCGTGGTTAACGAAGTGATTGAATTGGGGCAAAGTCATGGTGCAGGTAATCTTGTGCTTGCTGAAATTAAGCTGGTCCACATTAATGATGCCGTTTTAGATGCAGAGGGCAAAATAAACCAGGCCAAAATGGACCTGGTTGCCCGGCTTGGCGGCGACTGGTATTGCCGGGTTACTAAAGATAACCTGTTTAAAGTAGCCAAACCCAATACCAAAATGGGCATAGGTGTTGATGCTCTGCCTTATGCTATCCGCAACTCAAGGGTTCTTACGGGTAACAACCTCGGGCAATTGGGTAACCTCGAAGCTATACCCGGCGATGAAGCTATTGAAGCCTTTGCGCTTACCCCGGAGATAAAAGAAGTACTTGATGCCACCATCGGCGATAGTCAGACCCGTGAGTTGCAATTACATTTGAAAGCTAAACAATTGCTTGAAGAAGAGCGGGTTGAAGAAGCTTTGATGGTGTTGCTAATGGAATGATAGCTGAATATGTATTCTTCTGCCAGTGTAGGACGGATCATCAGCTACATCCCTTTAAAGTCTGTTATAGTGTTTCCATTATACCGGTACACTCCACCTACAGCACCAAACCAAATATTTCCTTTATCATCTTCTAAAATCCCAAAAACCATTGGCTTATTAGTTATTTCGGTTACTGATGGCTTTTTATCAGACAAGGATTTTTCATCGTAACGGGAAAGCGCCCAGGCCGTTGTATTAGCGCTAAAACCAGCAAGTACCCTGTTGGGGTTATCAGCACTTTCTGAACTTGTCCAAATGTTTCCTTTCTTATCTTCGTAAACGTAACCCGCAAATTTCCGGGTGAAATTGGTAAATGAACTACCATCGTAGCGCCACAGTCCATCACTGCCGGCGAGCCAGATATTGCCCTTTTTATCTTCCATTACAGAACGAACGTTGGTAAAAGGTTTGCCATTACGGCTGAAAACGTTAAATATTTTGCCGTCGTATACAAAGGTGTTGCCTCTTGTGGCAAACCAAAGCTTGCCCGTTCTGTCTTCAATAATTGAATTAACTTCATAAGGTGCCCTATCCGGAAATGTTTTCCCTGTTGGGTCTTCATTCATCCCATTTCCGTTTATGATATAATTCCGAAATGATATTCCGTCATACCGGCTTGTTCCACCCCGAACGCCGAACCAGATGCTGCCTTTTTTATCTTCATAAATACTTACAACATCATTATTGAGAAGGCCATCCTTTATTGTAAAATTGCGAAAGGATTTACCATCGTAACGGTAAGCACCTGAACCGATAGAGCCAAACCACAGGTTGCCTTTCTTATCTTCTAAAACAGAAAAAAAGCGGGCCGAAGTCACTTTACTTGTGATATTGGTAAAAGATTTCCCATCGTACCGAAAAATGCCATCAAAAGCAGCAATCCAAATGTTGCCTTTTTTATCTTGTATGATATTACGGGTAATTCGGTTAGGCCCGGCGAAAGGAACTACGTTCTCGGCCTGTTTTTGCTGGGCCTGTACAGGGAAATAAATTACTCCTGCCAGCAGAATAATCAGGCAGGAGAAAACGTTTCTTTTCTTTTTCATATCATATCAAAGTTGATCCAGCGAAATTACTTTGATACCTCTCCGTCAGAAGAACCAGGATAGTAAATAAAAATGTAAATTTTGTAAATAAAGTCTCCATGTTATGCCTGGTGGCCGAAGCCTCCTCCCCGGGGAGTGTAAATCCTTGTTCGGATTGAAATTAAGCGTGTGTTAACGCCAGAAGTGTTCGGAAGAAATAGAAAAAGCGAGGATTGTGCGATTCCCTCCCCTGGGAGGGTGTAGGGAGGGGTTTTAGCGAGATACCTGATTGTTGCAAGGCGTACAAACCCCTCCCTGCCACCACGAAATCCAGCCGGACCCCTCCCAGGGGCATAGCCGTCAACTTAAGGAATAGAAAGCGGGGAGGGTGCAATTCCCCTCTTGAGAGGGGCGGAGGGGTGTGTCTCTGCTTTGATAAGCCTACAGCAGAAACACACCCCTGCTAACCGCTCGTCCCTCCGCGCCCCCTCTTGAGAGTAATAGCCCATGAAAAGGCAGGAATAATTTGTATATTTATGATAATGAATATCATAGAGACGATTAAGCGTTTTCCAGATCAGTCCAGTTGCATAGACTATCTTGAGGGATTAAGATGGCAAGGATTGCCAGAATGCCCGTATTGCAACAGCAAACGGAGCAGCAAGCGCCAGGAAAGCCAACGGCATATTTGCAATAGCTGTAACCGCAGCTATAGCGTTTTGGTCGGCACTGTTTTCGAGGGCACCAAACTTCCTTTGCCGCAATGGTTTTTGGCTATTTCATTAATGCTGAATGCGAAAAAGGGGTTATCTGCACGTCAGTTAAGCAGGGATCTGGGATGCAATCGTAAGACAGGCTGGTATTTGCAGATGCGGATACGGGAAGCCATGCGGGACGGCGGGGATGGCGGTTTGTTTAAGGGTATTGTTGAGGTAGATGAGACTTATTTAGGTGGTAAAAAAGCCAATCACTCAAAGAAAAAGCGGCAGGAAAGGCGCGATAATAATTTGCAGGTCACCGGCATGCAGGATAAACAGCCCGTGATTGGGTTATTGGAGCGGGATGGCCGTCTAAAGCTTCAGGTCATAGATAAGGCACATGGGAAAACGCTCAAACCCATTGTTGAACAATCAGTGAGCACAGATGCTACTATTGTAACGGACGGCTTTGGTGGATATGCCGGTTTAAATAAAATATTCCGTGAACATCAGGTATTAAACAAGGAAAAAGAAGAGTATGCCCGGGGAGAGTATCACACCAATACGATTGAGGGCTTTTGGACATTGTTAAAACGGGGGATATATGGTCAATACCATAAAGTATCGCTCAGACATTTGCAATCATACCTGAATGAGTTCACATTTAAATATAACAATAGAGGCAATAACCAGGTGTTTAACTTTTTAATTAACAAAATGGCTACTGCCTCTTGATGGGCTATTACTCTCTCGAGAGGGGATTTTGTTCAATCGCTGCTTAAGTTGACGGCTATGCTCCCAGGGGAGGGAATTAAAAATCTTCCCAACACTTCTGGTGATAACACCGATCACAAACTCAATATTTGAGCCCCCATCCGCGTAATCAAAAAAATCAACGGTTAATAAGCGTATTCCTTCCCTTTAAGATGATAATCAACTGGTAGCTGCCGTTTTTCAAATAATTCGTAAGCCGGTTTGAGGTTGCGCCAAAAGGCATCCTGTTTGTAAGCCGCATAGCGCTTTAAGTTTGCCTCATCCATCCGGAAAGGGAAAATATCAACACGGACTTGCTTTTGGCCTGCTACAAATGCCTCGTAAACCAGGGTGTAAATTTCTTCAATGCGCGCATCAGTCATGGCATAGCAACCTATAGAAGCACAATGCCCATGTACCATGATGGCGCTGCCGGTATAACCTTTAGCGTTATCAATGGCATTTGGGTAGCCAACATTAATAGCCAGGTAATAGTTGCTTACCGGGTTAAGTTGTTTGGGCTCTATGATATATAAGCCTTCCGGGCTTTTACCATCGCCGCTGCGGGTTTTGGTACCTAACCCGCCGGAGTAGGTGCATACGTCATAAGTTTTAAAGAGCTGGTATTTATTAGCCGATTTTACCCATACTTCAAGTACGCTAATGTCTTTAATGATACGGAGGTACACTGGGCCATAGGGGGCAAAGCCTTTATCTTTAAGTTCTTTCTGAAGTTTAGGCCATATTTTAAGACGTACATCGGTGGCCCGTTTGCTGTCGGGGATTTCGGTTTTGTGAAGTGCTAATAATAGAATCAGCAACAACAACGTAATTGGTTTAGGCATTGGTTAGGTTTTTAACTATGATTATAGTTAACGGAATTGTTGAAAGGAAATTATGTGGGAGGGGAGATTTTTTGTTGGCTAAAAATGCAGGTTATAATCTCCATGTCATTGCGAGCGCAGCGCGGCAATCGCACGGATGCATAGCCGCTCTGTATAGCATGCGATTGCTTCGTCGTCCCTCCTCGCAATGACATTTTTTGTTGTAAGCAGTTGGTTCTATATCCCCAGCACCTGTTTCAACTTCACATACCCTGTTTTACTTACCGGGATTTTAGCGCCTGATTTCAGGATGGCCAGGTGTGCGTCTTTTTCGTATGGGTCGATACGGGTGATTTGTTGTATGGCTACGATGTAGGAGCGATGAACACGAACAAAATAATTAGGATCAAGGGTTTGCTCAAAAAAGCTCATGGTTTTGTTTTTGAGGTACGAGCCTTCTTTGGTGATCACACTTACATAATCGTCGTCGGCCTGCAAATACTCAACATCGGCAACGGGGATAATCTTTACCTTGGTGCCGGTTTTAACCACAATACGCTCATGCTGGGCGGGCGACTGGGTAGCGGCGGTTTCCAGCAACTCTTCCGTTTGTTTAACAGCCGGTTTTGGCGTGGCTGAAGCCAGGAATTTTTCAACCGCTTTATTAAAGCGTTCTTTACTGAATGGTTTTAATAAATAGTCAACCGCGTGTGCTTCAAAAGCTTTGATGGCGTATTCGTCAAATGCGGTAGCAAATATTACGGCAGGAGGCTGTTCAACCAGTTCCAACATTTCGAAGCCTGTAATTTTGGGCATCTGGATATCTAAAAAGACCAGGTCGGGCTGGTGCTGTTGAATGGCTTTAAGGCCTTCAAAGCCGTCGTTGCATTCCTGTATCAGTTCAATGTCTTTAAAATCAAGCAGGTATTCCCTTACAACCATGCGGGCTAAAGGTTCATCATCAATAATTAAAGCTCGCTTCATAGTTGCGGTATTTTTATAATGGTTGTGTACAGATCATCGCTCGCATGGGTTTCCATTAAATCATTGCGGGCATACAGCAAATATAATCGCCGCTGCACTCCCCGCAAACCAAAACCTGTACCTTTTTTTGGTTTGGATGTTTGTGGATCGTAAGGGTTCTGTACCATTAAGTTCAGATAGCCATCCTCAATTTCACCGCGAATGCTCACGGTAACTTCGCCTATGGTGTCGTACAGGCCAAATTTAATGGCATTTTCAACCAAAGGCTGTAACAGCATGGATGGCAGTATAGCGGTTCCGCATTTGGGGTCGCAGCTTATTTCGGTTTGTAAACGGTGGCCAAAGCGTACTTTTTCTATATCGAGGTATAAATTAAGATGTGCCAATTCCTCGGTAAGGCTAACCTGTAACTGATCATCCTTTTTAAGCGTTCCGCGTAAAAAGTCGGATAACTGGTGGATCATCCTGCGGGCTTCGTCGGGCTTAAAACCAATAAGCGCATTAATCGAGTTTAAACTGTTGAACAGGAAGTGGGGTTGTAATTGCTGACGCAGGTTATAAAGCTCGGCCTCGCGGGCCAACTGCTCGGCTTCGGTTTTGCGTTTCAGGGTTTCTTTCTGGTCGAGTTGCGAAAACCAAAGCAAGCTGATCATGGCCATCCATCCGATGGCTAAAAAGTCGGTAAAAAAGCGGATGGTTAACGACTGGGCCAGGAAACCGGTGTAAATTGTGTCGCTGTTAATGAGCGGTAACAGGTAACGGCAGCCGGCCGTGCAGATACCCGCAAGTGCTACACACCATATAAACAGGTTAATGTAGCTGCCCTTACCCGGCTGATAGTAGCGTAAGTTATTATTGATAAGCCAGCATGCGCATGAAAGCAATATGGCGCTCAACAGACCATCGGTGGCAGCGGTGAACCATAAAAACCCAAAACTATGGATGATGTAAGTTTGTAATGCAGCCCAAACCAGGCCGCATATTACAAATGCCGCATATAGTTTTGATGATTGTATTGATGGAACTTCCAAAACGGGTTACTTTCTGTGGTTTTAAGGTTTAATTTCTGATGCCCAATAAGGCCGACTTATGATGCGCCCATGCAATGTACAGGTCGGCATCGGGTGTTTCGTGTATGTTGTAATACAATTCGGCGCCGTCGGTAAGTTCGCCAAGCTGGTTAAGCTCGGCTACATCAATAAATTGCCATTTAACGGTTTGCTTTTCAATATTCTTGAAGCTATCCTGGTTGGCGTGACCTATCCGGTTAGCTTTTTCATAAGCTACCAGTTCATTATCTGCGCTGATCAATCTTAATTGCTCATCAAATTGCGCCTGATGGTCGCCATCCCCGCTTATCACCCTGAAAACTAATTTTGCTACGTACCAGTTCATGTTTTTATGCTTTTCGTATTAGCTGCCTTGATTAATTAATAACTGCGGATATCCACCCCTGCAAATATGGATACGCCTTTAAGCACCAGCACCTTTTCGCTGCCTACACTTGCGGTGCTCCTGATGCGCTTATCATCAACACTGGCAAAAACCGCCGCCAGGTCAGATACTACCTGCCAGTTTGATGGCACAATAATTTTGGTGCCGCCGAAGATCTGGGTAATGTCAATGATAATGCGGCCGTTAATATCTGCCTGGGTAAAATCAAGCTCGGCCCCGCCAAATATGTTTACGATATCACCACCGCGGAACTGTTTGGAAAGAATGGTTTTGTTAACCCCACCAAAAATGGATACAGTATCGATATAATCATCGCCAGAATATTTGGTGTTGTATTGCTGTTGTTTTTGTGCGTAAGGATCAACCGGGGGGATCTCGCTGCCTTCTTCTTTTACGGTGTAGTCAACAGTTTCGGCTTTTTCAAATTGGAAGGGCTCTTTTTTATCCCAGTTGGCCCATTTTTCTCCTTTGAAATCGTTTTTCCATTGCTGCGGATCAAAATGTTTGTTGCGCCTTAATATCAGCCACATACCAAATCCAATTACAGCTAAGGGCCAAAGAATACGGTCGGAATTATTGATGTTTTTGCTGAGCAGAAGCAATACACCTAAGCCTACCAGCAAAAGCCATGAGGCTTTTTTGTACTGATGCTTTGAGCCAATATAAAGCCCCCAGAAGACAAGCCAAAATGGCCACAAAACAATATTATGTGGTATAAAGAAGAGGTTGAACTGCTGAAGCAGCAGTATGCTGCCTACAGCAAGTAAAATGATCCCGGCAACAGACTTACCCTTGTTGGGATCTTTTGGATGTTCTATATCGTTGTTCATTGTATTATCTGCAAATTGAAATCATATCCAAAACTAAGGTAACATTATAGTTGAGCCAAACAAAAACTGGCGACGTATTTAAAGAAATCGGTGAAGGGGGATGTTTTGGCGGTGAAAAAGTTGCGGTTGATTTTTTATCATCCGGCAAAAATAAAAATTTGTATGTTGCGACGGTTTTTTATCTATAAATAACCATACTAAACTTTATCATATTAAGATGAAACAGGACTTTAGCCCATTCCGCGGCACTGTGTTTGAAAAGGAATACACCCTCAGTATTGGATGGAAAATATTTTTATACATCTTTATTGCGACGATGATTATCGGAGGGGCTTATCTGACTTATACTTCTATCGCCGATAAAAGTTGGTGGCTGCCGTCAATCGGTATTGCGCTGATAGCGCTGGGTATTTATTGTTATCTCGAATTAAAAGCAAGTAAGATAATTATATCCAATAACGGTATAAAAAGAGTAGGATATTTTAGCAGCCGGGAACTGTTGACGAATGATATTAAAGGTTACGATACCGCCCAGGGTAAAAGGATAACGATACGGCCTGTCGATAAATCAAATAAAGCAATAGTTTTAAGCGATTACAGCTACTTTTCTGACCATCGCGGGATATTGGAATGGATATTGGCAAATTGTAAGGATCTTGATGCCGAACAGGAACGGATAGGAATTGAGGAGATCCAAAACGACGATAGTTACGGCTACACCGGCGAAGAGCGGTTGGCCGAGTTAAAACGGTTAAAGCGATTTTGCTCGTACTTTAATTATGCCGGAGCAGCTGTGTGCTTTTGGGTGTTTATGTATCCCCGGCCTTATGATTTTGCTGTTTTAACAGGCATTGTATGGCCTTTAGTAGTGATGTTTGTGTTTTATTCAAAGAGAGATGTGGTTACGCTTAACAGTGCCGATAGGAAGAAACAGGCTGTATATCCATCACTGAACACTGCATTTATACTGCCGCCGTTTGCGCTTCTGGTAAGAACTTTTGTTGATTTTAAATTAATGCATTTAACAGATGCACTTTTGCCTGCAGCCGTAATTATGATTGTTTTAGGCGCAGCTTTTATTGGGATAATAATGAGCGCGAAGGAAAAAGCACGTAACAACAGAACTACCTGGTTCAGCGCTGTGATGTTTGTTCTGTTATATGGTTTTACAGCACCTATCCTGATCAATTGTAATTTTGATTACGCCGAACCAAAAGTGTACACAGCACGGGTGCTTAACCAAAGGGTATTGACGGGGAAACATACTTCATATGAATTAACACTAAGCAAATGGGGGCCGAAAGAAAGCGAAGAAACCGAAGTATCCAAATCGCTTTATTACCAGGTCAAAGTTGGGGATACTGTATACATAAATCTAAAGCCCGGACTTTTTAAAATGCCATGGTTTTATGTCAGTAAATAAGTTGGTAAATTAAGGGCTCAAATCCGGTCAAACTCAATGAAAATACTGGCGATATCAGCAGGCATATTAATAGCAATATTATCTGTGCTTGGAATGCTGAATTGTAAAGCACAGTTGCAGATACAAAATGAAGGAAGCATTGTAAAAATGAAAATAATTGAGCTTCCGGGCGTGTGTAGTGGAACTAAAGCTAAGTACTTTATGAAAGTATTTTATGAGGGGGCGACATACTCAAAGCAGATAGGCGCAAATTTTTGTGAGACGCACCGGGTAGGGAAAAATATAGAGATGAAGTATTTAAAAGGGAAAGATCAGATTCTTTTTCCTGAAGAAGATGTAATAGGTAATTTAATTGCCGCCACCGCAATATGCCTTTTGGGTATATTTATTATAATATACGCACTGAAAACACTGCAATAAGCTCTACTTGCCCGCGGTTTATATAAAACAAAAAGCCGGGGCTTTTTAAAAATGCCCCGGCTTTGATATATGATGGATGATTGAGTTTAAGCTTCGGTTTTGGGTTGTTCAAAGTCGAAGTGTTGTTTAGCTTTTTCGTTCTTTTCCCAGAAGTCCCGGTCGGTTTGTTTGGCCGGTTTGATGGCTATCCAGGTGCCAAGCAGCATCAATGCAATTGGCCAGGTTATACGGTCGGCGTTATAAACGTTATCATTTACCAGGAATATGATGCCTAACAGTATCATAAAGATCCATGATGGTTTTTTAAAGTCATGTTTGGCACCCATGTAAGCGCCCCAGGCTATGAACCACATTGGCCAGCTAAAAAGCCAGTCGGGAATTAGGAAGGCATTCAGCTGATCTATCAGAAATAAACCACCGGCGGCCAGTAAAATTATTCCTAACATGATTTTGCCATTTCTTTTGTTTTCGGTGTTTATTATATCGTTGTTCATCGCTTTAAGTTTTAATGTTACCCAAATCTACAGCGATGGGGCAGGCAGGTCAATCAATTGTTGGCGATGTAAGGGGAGATGTCGGTAAAGTAGGGGATAAGGGCGGTGAAAAAGAAGCGGAGCGGCAAGAGCCAGGAAGTCAAGATCAAAGAAGCAAGAAAAGAAGGAGTAGGTTCTTATTCAAAAATCAAATTGTCATACGACAGAGCACCGGAAGGAATGAGCGCCCGAGCGAAAGAGAAATCTTATGCGCCATATATCTCACAGCAAGGTGTATAAGATTTCTCCTCACACCACCCCATGCCCCCACCGGTTCGTCGAAATGACAATTTTTGATCAAAAAAGAACCCTCTCCTTTGGAGAGTAATAGCCCATGAAAAGGCAGGAATAATTTGTATATTTATGATAATGAATATCATAGAGACGATTAAGCGTTTTCCAGATCAGTCCAGTTGCATAGACTATCTTGAAGGATTAAGATGGCAAGGATTGCCAGAATGCCCGTATTGCAACAGCAAACGGAGCAGCAAGCGCCAGGAAAGCCAACGGCATATTTGCAATAGCTGTAACCGCAGCTATAGCGTTTTGGTCGGCACTGTTTTCGAGGGCACCAAACTTCCTTTGCCGCAATGGTTTTTGGCTATTTCATTAATGCTGAATGCGAAAAAGGGGTTATCTGCACGTCAGTTAAGCAGGGATCTGGGATGCAATCGTAAGACAGGCTGGTATTTGCAGATGCGGATACGGGAAGCCATGCGGGACGGCGGGGATGGCGGTTTGTTTAAGGGTATTGTTGAGGTAGATGAGACTTATTTAGGTGGTAAAAAAGCCAATCACTCAAAGAAAAAGCGGCAGGAAAGGCGCGATAATAATTTGCAGGTCACCGGCATGCAGGATAAACAGCCCGTGATTGGGTTATTGGAGCGGGATGGCCGTCTAAAGCTTCAGGTCATAGATAAGGCACATGGGAAAACGCTCAAACCCATTGTTGAACAATCAGTGAGCACAGATGCTACTATTGTAACGGACGGCTTTGGTGGATATGCCGGTTTAAATAAAATATTCCGTGAACATCAGGTATTAAACAAGGAAAAAGAAGAGTATGCCCGGGGAGAGTATCACACCAATACGATTGAGGGCTTTTGGACATTGTTAAAACGGGGGATATATGGTCAATACCATAAAGTATCGCTCAGACATTTGCAATCATACCTGAATGAGTTCACATTTAAATATAACAATAGAGGCAATAACCAGGTGTTTAACTTTTTAATTAACAAAATGGCTACTGCCTCTTGATGGGCTATTACTCTTTGGAGAGGGCAGGGTGAGGTCTTATTCCGGTTCTTGCTGGCTCAGGCAGTGGAAACTGCCGAGGCCCCAGATAATGTCGGTGCTGTCAATGCCTAATACCTTGCGGTCGGGGAAGCATTGGGTTAATATATCGAGTGCCTTATCATCGTTCTTTGAACGGTAAGTAGGCACAATCACGGCCGAGTTGGCAATGTAAAAATTAGCATACGATGCCGGTAAACGGGTATCGTCATAAACAACAGCGTCGGGCATGGGCAGCTCCACAATGTTAAGCTGTTTGCCGTTAAGCAGGCGCATTGTTTTCAAGGTTTCGAGATTTTCCTGTAGGATGTGGTAGTTCTCATCATTCTTATCTTCCTCCACAACGGTAACTACGGTATCTTCGTTTACAAAGCGGGTGATATCGTCGATATGTCCGTCGGTATCATCTCCTACAATACCATCACCTAACCACAGGATCTGCTCGGCGCCGTAGTAGTTTTGCAGGTAGCTCTCAATTTGTTGCTGGTTAAGCTCCGGGTTCCGGTTTTTGTTGAGCAGGCAGGCTGTGGTAGTTAATATAGTGCCTTTGCCGTTAAAGTCGACCGAGCCACCTTCCATTACTATGCCGGGATTAAATACCGGCAAACCGAAGTGGTTACCAATTTTGGTAGGGATCACGTCATCCAGGTCAAATGGAGGGTATTTGCCGCCCCAGGCGTTATAACCCCAGTCTACGATAGCTTTTTGACTTGTAGTTGGGTTGATCAAAAACGCCGGACCGTGGTCGCGGCACCAGGCATCATTGGTCGGGAATTCAAAGATCTCTATTTTGTTAAGATCAACACCTGCGTTTTGCAACTGGAAAATCACCGAGGCTTTCATATCAGCATCAGTCACGTTAATGCGTACCAGTTCGCCTTCGGTAACAATCTTTATAAACTCAATATAAGGCGCGTAAATGGTATCGATCTTGCCAGGCCATGATGCCTCTTTGTGAGGCCAGCTTAGCCAGGTAGCCGTATGTTTAGCCCACTCGGCAGGGAAATGGAAGCCCTGCGAAGCGGGGGTAAGTATAATTTTGTCCATAGTCGATAGTCGATGGTCCATGGTAGAAGGTTTTATAGTGTATTTCTCAAAGCTGTTATCATTTTACATAATGCCTGGTATTCATTATATAATTTATGAAAATCATCTTCCTTAATAATTTTTCGTTTTTTGGCAATAAACAGACACGCTACAACTTCAATGGCTGATGGACCATGGACTAATCTTCATCTAACAGTCTCTTTGTTATCGGCTGATAAGAATCTATACGACGATCTCTTAAAAACGGCCAGTGGCTGCGGTAGTAATCCGATTTATCCAGATCAAGTTCCTGTACTATAACTTCTTCCAGATCATGTGATGTTTGGTGTATAATAGCACCAAATGGGTTAGCAAAGAACGAACCGCCCCAGAATTTTACACCGGCTTCCTCGCCAACACGGTTCACGCTTACTACGTGTATACCATTAGCTACCGCATGCGAACGTTGAATGGTTTGCCATGCGTTGTATTGCTCAACGTTGGTAGCTTCGTCTTGAGTGGTAGCCCAGCCAATTGCGGTTGGGTAAAATAATATATCGGCACCCATTAAAGCGGTGATACGGGCTGCTTCAGGGTACCATTGGTCCCAGCAGATCAATACACCTACACGGGCAAATTTGGTGTTAAATACTTTGTAACCCAAATCGCCAGGCGTGAAGTAAAATTTTTCGTAAAAGCCCGGATCATCAGGAATATGCATTTTGCGGTATTTTCCTAAATAGCTTCCGTCGGCATCAAGCACGGCAGTGGTGTTGTGGTAAACACCCTGAGCACGTTTTTCAAATAACGAAGCAATGATTACCACATTCAGCTCGGCAGCAACTTTTGAAAGCTCATCGGTTGAGGGACCAGGGATAGCTTCGGCCAGCTTAAAATTGTTGTAATCTTCTTCATCGCAAAAATAAAGTGAGGTAAAAAGTTCCTGTAAACAAACTATTTGCGCGCCTTTAGCAGCGGCTTCCCTTACTTTAACAATTGCTTTCTGCAGGTTCTGCTCTTTATCAGCAGTACAGCTCATTTGTACTAAACCAACTTTTACTTTACTCATCTCCAAAAAATTTGCGCAAAAATAACACTTTGTTGTCAGGATTTTACCGATTTGATGTTATGATTACACAGCGTTGAATATTTGATTACAATGGCCATGGTTTAATTATTTGAGCTATGAATTATCCTGGTAAGAATAGCCCGTAATAATTAACTGATTTACTGGTTTTAATGTTTGTGAAAACAAAATGAAGAAAAATTGTTAATTGACTATCCCGTACATCCAAATAAAAAAATAACATAGCTTTGCAGCCGAATGACACAAACAGAAGACATCATTGACGAAGGTGCCGAACACAAAACCTGGAAAGGTAAGCTTTGGGGCGTTATAAAAGTAATCCTTATCATAGCAGTAACCGGGGGGTTGCTTTACTATGTATTCAGTAAGGTTCCGTTTGCGAAAATTAAATATCGCTTAATCCATGCCGACCGCGCCTGGTTAGCTGCCGCTATTGCCTGTTATATCGGGTCGATGTTTTTTTCATCATGGCGGTTATTAAGCTATTTCAAATCCATCGGTTTACGGTTAGACTGGCGCTTCAACCTGCGCCTGTATTTTCTTGGCTTGTGCTATAATGTGCTATTGCCCGGCGGTATCGGCGGCGATGGTTACAAAATTTACCTGCTGCACAAACGCTATCATTTGCCTACAAAAAAAGTGTTCTGGGCCATCCTGTTTGACAGGCTTAGCGGCTTTTGGGCCATAGGGGCCATTGTAGTTGGTTTGGTAATTTTAATACCAAGTTTCCCCTATCACCTGGCCTGGCCGCTTGGTATAGTATCGGTTGGTTCTGTGATCTATTACGCTGTAGCCCGCAAATTTTTTAAAGAATATACCCACAACTTTATACAGGCACATTTAAAAGCTATAGGTGTACAAAGCATGCAGTTGCTCGCCATTGTTTGCTTGCTGCTTGCGCAGGACTTTAACGGTAAATTTGCTCCATATCTGCTGTCATTTCTTTTCTCATCTTTAGCTGCAATTATTCCGTTCAGTTTGGGAGGCGGAGGCGTCCGCGATGCATTGTTCCTTACACTGGCCCGTCAGTTTAACCTGGCCGAAGATATGGCAGTTTATTTGAGCTTGGGGTTTTACCTCATCTCAATTATCGTAGCTTTATTGGGAGTGTATTATGTATTAGCTCCTAAGCGGCTGGATGCCGGGCTTAAAAAAGGCGAAGAACCAAAATTGGAAAATCATCCAATAGAAGAATAATATTCTGCCGCTGTTTTAATTTCAGAATAATAAACTGAAACTTGTTTTCATGGCAACCATCTGCTAAACTTGGCGTTGTATTATAAATCGCCAGTTTATCAATGAGCCATTTTAATGATTTTAATAATCCGCAAGTTGCGGCATTGCCCGGTCATTTAAAACAATTTATAGTCGACCAGCACTACGAGCATTATACGCCTATCGATCATGCGGTGTGGCGCTATGTCATGCGCCAAAATTATAGTTATCTAAAGGATGTTGCTTACTACCCGTACATTCCCGGCTTGCAAAAAGCAGGTTTAACTATTGAACATATTCCCGATTTACAGGAGATGAATGACGCCCTCGGCAAAATTGGCTGGGGGGCTGTTACGGTCGACGGCTTTATCCCGCCGGCAGCCTTTATGGAGTACCAGGCTTACCGGGTGCTGGTTATAGCTGCGGACATTCGCCAGTTAAAACATATTGAATACACCCCGGCGCCCGATATTATCCACGAGTCGGCAGGGCATGCGCCCATTATTGCCGATAAGGATTATCATGAATATCTGAGCTATTTTGGATCGATAGGGGCCAAGGCCATGTTTTCGGCACAGGATTTTGAGCTTTATGAGGCTATCCGGGCTTTATCGATATTAAAAGAAATGCCCGATGCCAATGAACAGGAAATCCTTAAAGCCGAAGAGCTGGTAACTTATTGCCAGGAGAATATGGGTGAACCTTCGGAAATGGCGTTGCTAAGCCGCTTACACTGGTGGACGGTAGAGTACGGCTTAATAGGCACTCTTGAACAGCCAAAAATCTATGGTGCAGGCCTGCTTTCATCTATCGGTGAAAGTTCAACTTGTATGAATAAAGATGTTCAAAAGCTATGGTATACTATTGACGCTGTTAAATATCCTTATGACATCACCAAGCCACAGCCCCAGCTTTTTGTAACCCCCGATTTTCAAAACCTGATCAGCGTGCTGGAAGAGTTTGCCAACACTATGTCGTTCAGAAAAGGAGGGGCTTATGGTTTACAGAAAGCTGTTGAAAGTAAGAACATCTGTACGGCTGTTTACAGTTCGGGCTTGCAGGTTTCGGGTAACATTATCGATTTTAATACAGATGCAGCCGGCAAACCTTATTTTATAAAAACCACCGGCCCTACCGCGCTGGCTCTGAACAATAAACAGTTAAGAGGCCATGGTAAAGATTATCATAAAGATGGTTTCAGCTCGCCGGTTGGCAAATTGAAAGGCTATCACGATACATCTTTGGAGGATTTTTCGGAGTATGACCTGAAAGCGGCGGGTATAATAAAAGGGCTGGGAACCGAACTGCATTTTGAAAGCGGGATCACCGTAAAAGGCATTGTTAAAAATATCCTTTCAGAGGCTGGCAAAATCTGCCTGGTCACTTTTGATAACGTAACCGTTACTGATGATAATGGAACGGTGTTGTTTGATCCGGCCTGGGGCGTTTATGACATGGCTGTTGGCGAAGAGATCATTTCGGTATTTTGCGGAGCGGCTGACAGGGAGGCTTATGAAACCATTGTTTATAAATCCAAAACAGAAACATACCACGCCCGGCATGACCATAAAACCAAAGAACTGCACAGGCTTTACCAGCAGGTACGCAATTGCCGCACAAATCATGGCGATTATGGCTTTTTAGGCAATGTATGGCAGCAACTGCAAAAAGATCATCATGACGACTGGCTTTGTGCCCTGGAGATACTGGAAATACTTGACCATGAAGGCGTAGACCCGGTGTTAGCAGCCGAAATCAAGCATTTTCTTGAAGAGAAGGGCCGTAGCGAGCCTGAATATGGTAAGCTCATCAGCGACGGCTTTTACCTGATTAAGCACCCGGTTGAGCAAAAATTGGTAGTTTAGCGTTGATTTATCATCTTAGAGGATAAATCACGCGTCATTGTGAGGAACGAGGCAAGTACGCGTGGGAAATGAAATTAATAATAAATAATCATTCCCCCTTTAGGGGGTTAGGGGGCATATGAACATCATAATAACCGGCGCCAGCAGCGGCGTGGGCTTTGAAGCCGTAATTGAACTGATACTTTCGGGCAGCCATAAGGTGATAGCGCTGGCCCGTTCACAGGATAAACTGGAACGTTTGCTGGAGATAGCACATGGTTTAAACCCCGATTGCCAATTGTTTGCCTTGAAATTTGATATAGTGCATGATGATTATGAAGGTTTGCAGCAGTTTATAGCATCGCATTTTGATAACCGGGTTGATGTTTTGATTAATAATGCAGGTGTGCTTATCAATAAAGCGTTTACCGAGTTACGCGAGTCGGATTTTGTAGAGATGCTGCAAAGCAATTTTATTGGTCATGTACGTGCTATCCAGGCGTTGCTGCCTTTAATGCCTGCGGGTTCGCACATTGTTAATATTGGCAGCATGGGAGGATTTCAGGGAAGTGCTAAATTTCCGGGCCTCGCGGCTTACTCAGCAAGTAAATCAGCATTGCATACGCTAACCGAATGTTTAGCACAGGAGTTAACCAAACAAGGGATCAAAGTAAATTGCCTGGCTTTAGGATCGGCGCAAACCGAGATGCTGGAACAAGCTTTTCCGGGTTATCAATCGCCCGTAATGGCGTTTGAAATGGGTAAATATATAGCTGATTTTGCTTTAACCGGGAGTAAATTTTTTAACGGGAAAATAATACC
Organism: Mucilaginibacter gossypii; assembly: GCF_017569325.2. Lineage (NCBI taxonomy): Bacteria > Pseudomonadati > Bacteroidota > Sphingobacteriia > Sphingobacteriales > Sphingobacteriaceae > Mucilaginibacter > Mucilaginibacter gossypii. The sequence continues at coordinate 160,221 of NZ_CP071878.2, forward strand.
CGTAGCAGCAAGTACTCCCTGAAATATTAGATAATATTGCAAACATTTTTTATAACTTAGTTATTATAAATATGTTTATGCCTGCTGCGTATGGACACAAGGTTTACGTCACTCTTTACTCATTCAAAAGATATTTTTTTTGTCATGGATATGAATGGCGTGATCATGCATACCAATCATGCTTTTCGTAATATCCTTAACTATAGCGATGATGAATTAACAGGCATCAATATCGAGGCCCTGTGCCATCCGGCAGATAAAGAACGCCAGGCAGAATCACAGGGCAGCCTTCTGCTTAATAAAAAATTAGTTGGTTACCAAAGCCGTATTAAAGCAAAAGACGGGTGTTACTTTAGTATTATCTGGTCGGTAATATTGAATGAGGATGATAACCTGATTTATTCAAGCGGTAATACACTTGCCGGTATGATTGCCCAATCGGCAGATGATATTGTACAACATACCATTCAAAGCCTTAATGAAGGTTTTATTGTACTTGATGCCAGCTGGAATATAATTTCCTTTAACCCGGCCTTCCAGGCCATGACTAACCTTAGCTTAACCGAACTTGATCAGGCCAATTTTATGGAGATTAAAAGTCTTGGTTTAACTGAAAGGGTAGAGAACGAGTTTCAACTTTCATTAACCTGCAAAAAATCAACACAGGTACAATATTTAAATGCAAATTCAAACAGTTGGCTTCGCATCAATATATACCCATATCAGGAACATCTGGCTGTTTTTGTACGTGATATAACGGAAATAAAAATGCAGGAATGGGTATTGGAGCTTGAAAAGAGGGTGCTGGAGTTAAATGCTGCATCGCAATACACACTGGCACAATCTGCAGGCGAACTGCTTATGGGAATTGAAAGGATTTTCCCGGATATGATCTGTTCTGTTTTGGAAGTTGATGATGCACAGGAAAAATTGCATACGCTTGCCGGTCCGCGTCTGCCGCAGGCTTATAGCGATCAGTTAGAAGGCTTATTAGTAGGGCCAAATGTAGGGTCGTGCGGTACGTCGGCATTTCACCGCAAGCAGGTTATTGTAAGTGATATCGAAAATGATCCCCTGTGGGGCGATTATGTGGGGCTTGTTAAACCCTACGGCCTTAAGGCTTGCTGGTCATCGCCGGTAATGAGTTCAAAAAATACCAAAGTTTTGGCCGTGTTTGGCATTTATTACCATACAGTACGTGAGCCAAATGATGATGAGTTGAGTATTATTGAGCGCACTGTAAATATTCTGAGAGTGCTGATAGAAAGCAAAAAGACCGAAGATAATATACGAGAACAAAATCATAGGCTGCAAACCATAGCCAATATCAGCTCGCATGAGTTGCGCAAACCGGTTGCAACTATTTTAGGTTTAGTTAATTTGTTTGATAATGAAGATCTTCAAAACCCGCTCAATAAAGAGATTATCGGGCATATTGATACAACATCGCAGCAACTTGACGGGGTTATTCATTCTATTGTGGAAAGAACGGCATATATCAGGGCTTCCAAGGCTGATATGTAAGTAGTGCTTTTAATCGGTAGTTATATTTTTTATACCTTAAAGTAAATAATAATGTAGGGATTTCTTATATTAGGATTCTAATACAAAAACCTATGCGCCTTTTATTTACACTTATCACATTATTGACCTTTAATGCTGCTTTTGGACAAGCAGTAACCGAAACTTATCCCAAAACCCTATTTTGCCCCGACGATTCGATCAGGCTTAGTTTTTCAAAATTTCCTGGAAAAGAAGCTTATTGCGTCAGCGGCCTCAAAACCAGTCCTGGTACTGATGCCACAACTGGCATATATGCTACTTTTTACTACGGGAAAGATTCGGTGAAGATAAACTATCATAATAACCTGCCATACGGTCACGTAGTATACATTAAGCTTGAATCGCCAAAAGGTAGTAGTACTTTAAGACTTCACTTTAACGAGATATCTAATTCCTTCCCGAAAGCTTATATGGCAAAAAATCTTAATAATATACAATTTGATATCCCCGAACCTTATGAGCTGGCCAATATAATCTGGACGCTTTCGCCTACCGGGCAAAAAGCTACTGATCTGAACAAAGAAGGTGATTACTATAAAAAGGTGGTAACTTGGTTTAAACCTTATATGGACCACAAATTGTTTAAAGCGTTGAGTTTCCCGGATAGTCTTTACGGCAGTAAATACTATGAGTTTCGGGAAAATAGCTTTGCTTTTAATTTCCAGGATACCGTGCACGGTTCAAAAAATACAAAGCTGCTTTTCAACGGACCTTACTATTATGTTTACGGTGATGAACTTGCTGATAGCAGCCTGTTTGGAAAGCTTAAGCCATTGGTTGAAGATTTTGCCGCAAAGTCTAACTTCAGGAAGTTCTATCAGCAAAATTTACCTTATTACCGGCAACAACTTGCACGTCAAAAAACACTATTACCGGTGAGGCAAATGTGGACCTGGCTTGAAAATCAATTTCCGAAACGGAAGTACCAATCATACAGGATAGTATCCTCTCCGCTTATTGGCGGTTCGCACAGTACACAGCGTTATGCTACCTATGACTACGACGAAAATAAGCTGTTTACCGAAAATGCGATGTTTATATGCGGCACAGACAGGTATGACCGTGAAAAAGAACTTTCCGAAAAACAACGCGAAGGTTTAATGACAGGCATTGTATTTACGGAGATTGATCATAATTATATTAACCCTACAACAAGTGTATTCGCTAAGCAAATTGACAGCATATTTTCAAAGCGCTCTGTTTGGGCCAAGACAGGTAATAGCAGCGATTTTTATGGAAACCCTGTCAGCGTGTTTAATGAATATATGACCCACGCCGCTTTTTGTCTTTATATAGCTGATAATTATGATAAGCAGGTAGCTGATTATGTGATTGAACGTCGCGAAGCACTAATGGTAGAGCGTCGGAATTTTATCCACTTTAAAGAATTTGATCAGGAACTGTTACGCTTACACCGCCAAAACAGAAACTTAAAAACAGCCGATCTTTATCCCATGATTGTATCCTGGTGTAAAACGCAGATATAAGTAATCAGCAAATGAGTGGATATAAGCCTTTGCAGAATGAAATATTTGATTTGCATTAGTTTCTTCTTATTTGTGTGTGCAGCTTCTTTTGCGCAGGTTACCACATTCACCATTGACAGTAGTAAGTTAAACAGATCGTTAATGATTGTTTTGGATTCTGTTTATCAATCAGATCAATCTGTTAGAATAAAATATCTGTGGGCAAAAAGAGATAATGCACAAATCAATGTTGCCGATAGCCTGCAAGAAGTTATGCATAAAACCGACAGTCAAAATTTGATCAGGGTGAATACTATACTAACAAAGTATGGTTGGCTGGGGCCGCAAAAAGTAGGTATTACGGGAAGTCAGGCACTGTTCCTGGTAATCCAACATGCCGATTTGCAAACGCAGCAAAACTATTTACAAATGATCAGAGCTGCGGAGAAAAATGGCGAAATACTTTCAAGCAACCTTGCTATCCTTGAAGACAGGATCAATATGCGGACCGGCAAGAAACAAGTTTACGGTAGCCAGGGATTTACAGATAAACAAACAGGCAAGATATTTATCTATCCTATTGCTGATGTTGATCATTTGGACGAGCGACGTAAAGCAATGGGGATGCCACCAATGAAAGATTATGTTAAAAACTGGGACGCCGGGAAATATAAGAAGCAACTGCCCGAGATAGAGAAATTAGCCGGGGAGCAGGTTGTTAAATGACAATACCTGCATGGATGGAAATACATTATAATTAAAATAAGGTTTCCTCTAAAACGATGCAAGGCCCTTAGTAATAAAGCAAGGGCTTTGTTTATATGCTATTTATTCGTTTGTTTCTTAGCTATCGGATATCCTCTGGAAATCCAATTAGTTTGTAAATTTGTAGGAAGATCGAGCACTTTAATCTGAGTGAAGCCATTTTTCGACAATTCTTGATAGGCAGGCTGAATGTTGGGGCATTTGGTAAAAGGACAGCACCCGCAGTAAATAACTACAGGCTTATGCTTAGGTAAGTTTGTTAATAGTTGCCGCAGTTTTGTCATGTTCCGTTCATCGCTCACTGCACCTATATGTAAGGCTCCAGGCAAATCTTCAACTGCTCCAATGTTCAGGATTGCTATCTCTTCCTTTCCCGACTGCATAACACCAGCCAAAACAGAGGGTTCAAGTAATTCACTCTTTTTCCAGGGATATCCGATTTCGGGCATCTTTAAGGGTTGATTTGATATTTGCGCTTTGGTTTGGAAAGATATTGATATAAGGAAAAATAAACTTATAAGTGAGATGGAGAAAATGTGTTTCATTTTAATTATCTGATATTTGCTGTCAAAGTTCAGAATTATTTATGAAAGAAAATAGGCAAGGGCATTGGGAGCATGTCTACGCAACAAAATCATCTAATGAGGTAAGTTGGACACAAACCGTCCCACAAACATCATTAAATTTCATTCATAGTTTCAACCTTCCTAAAGATGCCAAAATCATCGATATTGGAGGAGGCGACAGCAACTTGGTTGACCATCTTTTGAATGAAGGGTATCGTAATATTTCGGTGCTTGATATCTCCGAAGCCGCACTAAACCGCGCAAAGATGAGACTTGGACCGAAGGCCAATTTGGTAACATGGATTGTTTCAGAAATCACCGAATTTAAGCCATCAGAAATTTATGATGTTTGGCATGATCGCGCCACTTTCCATTTTTTAACCACGCAGCAACAAATTGCGTCATACATTTCCATTGCGCGCAACGCAGTTAAACGTAACCTTATTGTAGGTACATTTTCAGAGAATGGCCCTGAAAAATGTAGTGGCCTTTCGGTAAACCGATATTCTAAGTTGCAACTGGAGCAGGTCATGTCTAACGGTTTTCAAAAACTAAAATGTATCAACGAAGATCATATTACACCATTTAATACGGTGCAAAACTTTACATTTTGCAGTTTCGAACGATGCTACACATGAAAATAGCTCTTTTTCTAACGCTATGTATATTATAAAATAAGTTTCCTCTGTGTGTTCGCAGAACAAACCTGGATGCTATCTATATAGTTGGGCAACTTAGGTTATTGACTATTATTTCTAAAATGTGTAAGTTAATATTATATCCTGATTAAACAAATGCTTTCCTAATTGCGATTATCATTGGTTTTCGTCGTAAATCCGAACGTAATTTGCAAATTCCGTATTTTGTAAGGCTACTTCAATTACAGTCTTAGCTAAGTCAAAATCTATTACTAAACAGCAAACTTCCATTGTTCCGCCACCAGTACTTCCGCCGTCACAATGTCCAAGACCTGTCCATCCTAAAACCTCGTCCATTTTGTTTTGAAGTCTTGTTCTTTTTTCAATGTCTTCTGGAGTCCCCATGCCTTCAATTATATATTCGATTAAAAGTGTGTAGTGATCATCTATGTCAACGTGTCTATAACCTTCGTCTATTTTTTTGTTTATGATCGTTTGGATTTTTTTTCGAAAGCTTGATAGCAAGCTTGAATGTATTTCTTCATTTTGCCCTACTTCGCCGACAATTCCCCAGTGAATTAATCCTGTTTTATCATCTTTATCCCAGGTTTCCCAATAGTTTATCACCGCGGCATCTTTTTTATATAACTTTAACATGTATCAAGCGTTAAGTATTTAATTACTATTTGTTGTCATTCGTTTTTAGACGATATCTGCGCCCGCATACCCTCGGGATTAAGCCTCTGCGTTTGATCGATACCTTTAATTGAGGGTCTATGCTTACGTGGTTTGTAATTCAAGCGAAGATGCTTGCACTTTAATATATGTTTTTCTTAATCAGTCGGTGACTTCTGAATTCAATAACGTTTTTCGCAAAACAATCTACAATAGCATATATTGTGGCGGTTGTATAGTTTCGGGCTTTTGAGTCAACGGGGTGATAGCTTCCTCCAATAACTTCAAAAATTAATGGGATGTCTTCTCCTCTTATACCTTCAAGGTAACTTATAAAAAAACGTAATGCATGTTCAACCGCCTCTTTGGCTCCCCATTCATCAGGTAATTGGGCACTGTTTAAATTCCAAATCATCTTGGTATCGTACTCCAATGATTTGTAGATTTTGATTTCAATATGTCCATAATTTTCGTTTTGCCTTACGTACAGCCCTTTTCCTTCAACAGGGCTTAAATCCCAATCTGATAAGTGCTTATTTATATGGAAGAGTCTATGGGCTTTCATCATTACTCCATATAGTCGAATTTCTTTCATGGTTCAAGATAGCTAAGTAAATCTAATCATAATCAGCAAGACTAAGTGTTTGAAAGAATTCCATTGACGTATTTGACGACAAAGAACATCAAAGTAATAACAAAAATAAGTTTCCTATACGTTCTTATAAGAACAAGCCATGACGTTGTCCTGTCGTATAGGAAACTTGGGATTATTCATCCTTTGGAGATACCAAACCAACCGCGTTCACAGGTTTTACCCGCCAATGCCCTGTAGCCTTAGGCACCTCGCCCTTTTCTTTTCAGCCTTTAACGCCCACTTTTAAAAATTCGTTAACCACTATTTCGGATACGTAACGTTTAATGCCATCCTTATCGGTATAGTTGCGGTTGGTCAGTTTGCCTTCAATGGCCAACTCATCGCCTTTTTTAAGCAGGTCTTCGGCAAGTTTGGCTTGTGTGCCCCAGAAAATCAGGTTATGCCATTGGGTATCGGTTATTTTTTCGCCTTTATCATTTTTATAGCTTTCGTTGGTGGCGATGGAAAGGCGTACCATTTTTTTATTGCTGTCGAATACTTTTACTTCCGGGTCCATACCTAAGTTGCCTACCAGGCGCACACTGTTTCTTAATGAGTTCATCGTTTTAATATTTACTGTTTAATGTTTGTTTAAATTAACGATACAAAGGTGGGGAGGGCAAGAAAATTTAACCGGATATTAACCGTTTATAGTCGATAGTATCCGTTTGTAAGCGTTTGCAAACGGATAAATTAATCGCTATCTTTATGTCATGAACCAGGAAAGAGTATGCTTAGATTGTGGTACACCACTACAAGGCCGTGCCGACAAAAAGTTTTGTAATGATCTGTGCCGCAATAATTATAACAATCAGCTTAACAGTAACAGCTATAACCTGGTGCGTAATATCAATAATATCCTGCGCCGTAACCGCCGTGTGCTGGAAGAGTTGAACCCAACCGGCAAAACCAAAACAACCCGTAAAAAACTCACCGCAAAAGGTTTTGATTTCGACCATATTACCAGCCTCTATCAAACTAAAACCGGGTCGACCTATTTTTTTAATTATGAGTACGGCTACCTGTTATTAGATAATGATGAAGTATTGCTGGTGAAACGGGAAGGGGAGCAATAACAGTGGGCAGTTTTCAGTGAGTGGCAGTAACAGTTTGCAGTGAGCAGCAGTTCGCTGTAAGATTTGCCGGTTTATTTGCTTTGAGCTTTAGGCGTTCTGCATTCAGCTTTAAAATCTGATTCTCTATAGATTTAATAGCATTTAACAGTTTAATATTTTGATAATTAATACTTAACTGTTGTTTCATTCGGCGCTTTATGTTTTCAATAAATTTAAGTACGTTTGGGGAAATGTAAATTTTTAATTTTTGACTGATCTTACTAATTTAAAATGAAATTATTTATTAAAAAACCGATTGCTCAACTAATGGCTGCTTCGGCAGAGACGGAGAAGTCGCTCAAGAGAACCTTAGGCGTTGGCTCACTTATAGCACTCGGTATCGGCGCAATTATAGGTGCCGGTATTTTCGTTCGTACGGCAGCCGCGGCAGGTGAACATGCCGGCCCTGCGGTTACCATCTCTTTCCTTATAGCAGCCGCCGGTTGCGCCCTGGCCGGATTGTGCTACGCAGAATTTGCCAGTATGATCCCCATCGCAGGATCTGCTTATACCTACTCTTACGCTACCATGGGCGAGTTTATTGCCTGGATCATTGGCTGGGATTTAGTGCTTGAATACGCGCTTGGTGCCGCTACAGTTGCAATTGGCTGGTCGCAGTATTTTAATGAATTTTTAACCACTTTCTTTAACGTGCATATACCATACGCATGGTCGCACTCGTTTATGGAAGTGTCAAATACCACTGCAGGTATGTACGCCGCCGAAATGGGTACAAGAGGTATCGTTAACCTGCCGGCTATTCTGATCCTGTTCCTGTTAACGCTGTTATTGATTCGTGGTACTGCAGAATCGGCAGTTGTGAATAATATCATCGTAATTGTAAAAGTTGCCATAGTATTGATGATCATTGGTTTAGGATGGCATTTCATTAACCCGGCTTTCCATACCCCATATACCATCCCTGCCGATGCAGGTAAAATTAAAGTGAGTGCCGGAGTAGTTGACTATGCCGATACCTTTAATCACGGATGGCTTGGCGTATTACGCGGAGCAAGCGTTGTGTTTTTCGCATTTATCGGTTTTGATGCTGTTTCAACTGCTGCTCAGGAAGCTAAGAACCCGCAGAGAGACATGCCAAAAGGTATTTTGATATCATTGGTGTTTTGTACAGTACTTTATATCTTATTCTCGCATGTGTTGACTGGTTTAGTGTCATACAAAGATTTCCTTATCCAGGGTAAAGAAGCTTCAGTAAGCTATGCTATCAAAACCGCTATGCCTGGTTACGGTTGGTTGGCGTCATTTGTTACTGTATCTATACTTGCGGGCTTCTCGTCTGTGATCCTGGTAATGCTTATGGGCCAAACACGTGTATTTTATACCATGAGTACAGACGGTTTAATTCCTAAAGTATTCTCAAAACTACATCCTAAATTCCGTACCCCTTATAAATCACAATGGTTATTCTTTGTGTTCGTATCATTATTTGCCGGTTTTATTCCCGATAAATATGTAGGCGACATGGTAAGTATCGGAACGCTTTTCGCTTTTGTGCTTGTATGTATAGGTATCCTTATCTTAAGGAGAACCGATCCCGACATTGTACGTCCGTTCAAAACCCCGGCTTATATGATAGTTTGCCCGCTTGGTGCCCTCATATGCCTGTGTATGATTGCGAGTGAAGGCTGGGAAAACTGGGCAAGGCTTATTGTTTGGTTATTGATCGGTTTTGCCGTTTACTTTGGTTACAGTATCAAACGTTCGCACGTACGCCATGGTAAAGTTGAAGGCGCTAATAACCCTATCAACCCTAAATTTGTTGAGTAATCATAACAATGTTATCATAAACAAAAAAGGTTCTGAATTTTCAGAACCTTTTTTGTTACATTCTCTTTTTATACCAGTAAACCAATAAAACCGCTTCATGAAGGGGGATAAAAACCTGTGGGTATTAGTATTTGTATGTATCATCAACTCGTTAGGGTTCGGCATTATTGTACCGATACTTTACTCTTATGGTAAAACCTTTGGCGTTACCGGCGAAACATTAGGCATCCTCACCGCTTCCTTTTCAGTAGCTCAGTTTTTTGCCACGCCGGTGTTGGGTTCCCTGTCTGATAAATGGGGGAGGAAGCCTTTGCTAGTGATCAGCCTGGCAGGTACATGTATTTCCTTTATCCTTTTTGCCGAAGCCCGGAGCATGATCATGCTTTTTGCAGCCCGCATCCTTGATGGGCTTACCGGCGGTAATGTATCCGTGGCGCAGGCCATGGTATCGGATACGGCTAAACCCGATAACCGTGCCAAAAGGTTCGGCATTTTGAGCTCGGCCTTTGGCTTTGGCTTTGTGATTGGGCCGGCTGTGGGCGGCTTCCTGAACAGGTACGGTATGCAGGTACCTTTCTTTTTTGCGGCGGGCATTTCACTTATAGGCACACTTTGCAGCCTGTTCTTTTTAAAGGAAACCAACCCGCCCGATAAAACGAAAAAGAATTCAGAAAAAACTAAATTTTCGTTTACCTCGCTGATAACTACCCTTAAACGACCGGTTATCGGCACAGCTGTGTTTACCGGTTTTATGCTTACCATGGCGCAGTTTACCATGATCATAGCATTTCAAACTTTTACTGTTGATGTACTGAAGATCAACCCCACGCAGATCGGTATTCTGTACGCAGGTTTCGGCGTGAGTGGTATTATCATGCAGCTTTGTGTGCCACTGTTCACCAAATGGTTTTCATCTAAATCAATGATCCTGTTGCTCTCTACTTTTCTTTGCCTTGCGGCGATGTTTGTAACCGGGCTCACCAATCATTTTATTCCTTTTGTTATAGGTATTTGTATTTATGGCTTGTTTAACGGTCTGCGTAATCCTATGCTCAACGCGATAATTGCCGATCATATTGATCATCAAGAGCAAGGCAAAATATTGGGCATCAATCAGTCATATGCTTCCATTGGTCAAACCCTTGGTCCGGTTACGGCCGGCTTTGCAGCTTTGCTATCGGTACATGCTATTTTCTTCTTATCTTCATGCTATATTTTAGCTGCGTTGCTGCTAAACATCCGGTTAAAGAAAAAAGAATAAATTTAAGAGACCATGCCGCACCCATTTATTTTTAAGGAGATCATTTCGGTTACGATGATCCTTTTTGCTATTATTGATATTTTGGGTGGTATACCGGTAATTATCCAGCTCAGGCAACGTGTCGGTCATATCGAGTCGGAAAAGGCCAGTATAGCCGTGCTGGTGCTTATGGTAACCTTTCTTTTTATAGGGGATGAACTGTTAGCTGTAATAGGTCTGGATATTTCTTCATTTGCGATAGCGGGCTCACTGGTGATTTTCATTATAGCCATGGAGATGATCTTAGGTGTCGACTTTTTTAAAGAGGAATTACCACAGGCTGCATCCATTGTACCACTGGCTTTCCCGCTTATTGCAGGCGCCGGTACCATGACCACGTTGCTCTCCCTTAAATCGCAATATCAAACGCAGAATATCCTTGTAGGTATTGTACTGAATACTCTTGTGGTTTATTTAGTACTTAAAAACGTAAAATGGCTTGAAAGGCTGCTTGGTCCGATTGGTTTAAGCGTGCTGCGTAAGGCCTTTGGGATAATTCTTTTGGCGATAGCTATTAAGCTGTTTAGGAGTAATACGCATTTGTAGATATCAAATATATACTACATGTCATTGCGAGGAGCAGCCGGGGAATGTGCGCAAAGGGCGCCGTGGCAATCTCGTAGCTAATGCATATTAGATTGGCATGATGGTCATTAACGCGACGAGATTGCCGCGCTATGCTCGCAATGACATATTTTTTTATTAAACGATTGGAGAGGGGCTTAATCTCGCCACAAACATGGTATCTGCTTTACGCTCATAGCCTTTTAATACTGCTTTCTCTTCTAGTTTTAAACCAAGCTCATTCACTAAATACTCAACCACGTCTTCATTCTCTCCTTTAAAGGCCGAGCAGGTGATATAGATGAGTGGCTTGCCGGGTTTAAGATATTTAACCACGTTTTGGGCAATGCTTTTTTGTAGTTTTTGGAAAAACTCAATCTTATGCACATCAAACTGGGCTATCATTTCGGGTGTACGTCCCCAGGTGCCCGAGCCACTGCAGGGGGCATCCAGGATGATCCCGTCGAAAGCGTAGTCATGCATCACTGAATCAATGTTTTGGGTAAGATCGAGTGCTTTTTTCTGGTATTTGGTTAATCCGGCCAATTGAAAGCGCTCATCAAGGTTGGCCAGGATAGATTCGCGGATATCGGATACAACCAGTTTAATATTAGGCTCATCCTCATGCAGTAATAGCGATTTACCGCCCGACGCCGCGCATGCATCCCACCAGCTATCCCAGCGCTGAGGCTTAAAATAATTCCCTGTTTGCTGCGATGAATAATCCTGCACCTCAAACCAGTGTTGTTTAGGAAATATGGTTTCGAGGCGCGTACCGTTTGGCAGCGAATAACAGCCATTACCTTCGTCTTTAAATACAACCTGGGCTTTGGTTAGTTCGGCTTTTACCAAATGATCATAACCGTTGCGCACGCGGATAAACAGATCGGGCTGGCAAAAAAATGATTTCAGAAAAGCTTCTTTATCAATTCCTTCTGAAAGCTGGCTGCTCCATGGGAAAACATCTGCCAGTTTAAAATCAGGGTAGGCGGTTTTTACAAGGGCCAGTTTATCATCGTCACTAAAACCAACACATACAGCCCACTCTGGTTTGAAGTGTTGCAGGTAAGAGTTGGTTTGGGTATTGCATAAAAATTCGGCAACCAGCAGCCGCTCATCTTCAGAAACATCAGGCAATGCCCTGCCCAGGCGAAAGTAATTGTATACTAACCGGTTGGCAACCCGCCTGTCGGTTGAGCCCATTTGTTTGTTTTGCCGGTAAAAGCCGGGTAAAAATTTACTTAGTGGCGTATCGGCAGGGTATTCACCCAAAATTCGCTGAAACGTTTTAAGCTGATTTATAGCCTTCATTCTACCTGTTTTAGCTCAAAGTTAGTGTACATTAATATATTTACGTGGGTGTTGATCCAGCCCAGCCCCGGCTTTTTGACAAAATGGAAGCCATTATGCAAACCTGTAAAATCCGTTCCTTCTATGGATTGCATGCCTTTATCCGTAAAGAGTAGCTTTCCAAAATACAATCCTTCATCAAAACCCTTAATGGCGTATTCGGTCGGTTCAACGTGATAAGCACGCCTATAGTTACGTAAAAATGTTATTGTAGCCCCCGCTTTGTAATTTATTTTTTCGGTAGAGGTAATATGCGTATTCAAACGTTGTAAAAGTTGCGGTTTCAGGAAACTGAACTTCTCCCAGCTCGGGTGCCCAAACACCATAACCGGATAGTGTTTGTTCAATGTATCTAACGATCGGAGGGTTACACCTAAAAATGCCTGATCGGTTGCAGGGATCACAAACACATTTTTTTCGGTTTTTGATAGCTGCGGCAGCAGGCTACTCAGTTTGCCCCGTATAACATATACGTTGGTGACCTTTACCTTCTTTTTACTTAAGCTGTCAATAGCCTTTTTAAAGTTAATAGCGTAATCACTTTCCTGGTTAAAGCCCGAACGCAGAATGAAGATTTTTTTAGGTTTAACCGTTCTGTTAATGTATTCGGCAGCGCCCCATGCGTGATATTCAAGCGGAGGAATAGCAGTGATTAAATTTTTGCTTTTAATTGTGCTTGGATTGGCAGGCGATAAAGGAGATAAAATTGGTCCCTTTGAATACGACAATGCGCCGGAGAAGGATTTTACGCCATCCGGGAAAACCGGGCCCACTATCAAATCGCTTGAACGTATAAACGCGTTTAAAGCCAGGTCATGTGCCTGCATGGCTTCGTCTTTCGAGTCAAAGATTTGTAGCCTATAATTATTTCCGTAAGCAGTAAGCGAATCGAGGGCGAGCTTAAATCCCTGGTAATATTCAACAGCGATATTGGCCTGGCTTAATTGTATAGGGCTATATTTTTGAGCCGGATTTAAATGCTCAAGATTCAAAGGCAGGATCATGGCTATAGTAGCCACCTTTTGCTCCGGAGCTTTGATCGGTTTTTCGGCGGTATTATCGGGCTTTTTTTCGGTATCAGTCGGTTTTTTTACGGTAGTTGCTACCGGCCGCGTTTTGGGTGAACACGCGGCCAGCAGCAAGGCTATGCAAAAAAACGGTAACCACTTATTCCCACTCAATAGTGGCCGGTGGTTTTGAACTGATATCATATACTACCCGGTTAATTCCTTTTACGTTGTTGATGATCTCGTTGCTGATCTTGGCCAGCAAGTCGTACGGTAAATGGCACCAGTCGGCGGTCATCCCGTCAACCGATTCAACTGCACGTAGGCAAATTACGTTTTCGTAAGTACGCTCATCGCCCATTACGCCTACCGACTGTACCGGTAAAAATATAGCGCCGGCCTGCCAAACTTTATCGTAAACCCCGGCAGCACGTAAATTGTTTATATAAATTGCATCAGCTTCCTGTAGTATCGCCACTTTTTCGGGTGTGATGTCTCCCAAAATCCTGATAGCCAGGCCTGGGCCCGGGAAAGGGTGCCGACCTAAAATATTAGGATCGATCCCTAAAGCTTTACCTACTTTCCTTACCTCATCTTTAAACAAAGTGTTAAGCGGTTCAACTACTTTAAGTTTCATAAAATCAGGCAGACCACCAACGTTGTGGTGCGACTTGATGGTAGCTGAAGGACCTTTTACTGATACCGACTCGATAACATCAGGATAAATAGTGCCCTGGCCAAGCCATTTCACATCCTGTACCTCATGAGCGGCATCATCAAATACCTCGATAAACACGCGGCCGATAGCTTTACGTTTCTTTTCAGGATCGGTTAAGCCCGCAAGCGCGTCATAAAAACGTTGTTTGGCATCGATGCCTTTTATGTTTAAGCCCATGTGCTGGTATGAATCAAGCACCTGCTCAAACTCATCCTTACGCAAAAGGCCGTTATCTACAAATATACAATGCAGGTTTTTGCCGATAGCATGGTGCAGCAATACTGCCGCAACCGACGAATCAACACCGCCTGATAAACCAAGTACTACTTTATCATCGCCCAGTTTTTCGCGAAGAGCGGCAACTGTGGTTTCGATAAACGAGTCAGGTGTCCAGTCCTGTTTGCATCCGCAAATGTCAACTAAAAAGTTTTGCAGCAATTGTTTACCGTCAATACTGTGGGTAACTTCCGGGTGAAATTGGATGCCGTAAGTTTGGGTTCCGGTTACCTGGTAAGCGGCAACTTTAACGCTATCGGTACTTGCAATTACCTCAAAGTTATCGCCAATGGTAGCAATGGTATCGCCGTGCGACATCCACACCTGTGAGCCACCGGGAACATCCTTAAATAATGGATTCTCCTTTTTGATATATTCCAAATTGGCGCGACCATATTCACGGGTACTTGATGGCAATACTTCGCCGCCGTGGAAATGGGCAACGTATTGAGCGCCATAGCATACACCTAAAATAGGACGTGTGGTGTGGAATTTTTCAAACTCGAAGTGAGGAGCATCTTCCTGTCTTACAGAATAAGGGCTGCCGGAAAGGATGATACCTTTTACAGTGCTGTCAATTTCGGGATAATGATTGAAGGGGTGGATCTCACAATAAATATTGAGCTCCCTGACACGGCGCGCTATAAGTTGGGTGAATTGCGAACCAAAGTCAAGAATGAGGATTTTTTCTTGCATGGGCAAAGATAGGATTTTGATTTCGGAATTGGGAGTTGGGATTTCGGATTTTTTTATTTGATGATTTGCCGATGAACTTGCGCTCATTTGTGATGAGTGCTTAATATGGTTCCGCATTTGTAATGCGAGTTGCGATGCAATCGCTAAGCCACGTTAAGCGCCCGTTTTTAACCTACCGTGTACCCATATCTTATCAAACCTTCTGATTAAACAAAAGTAGTTGTCATTTCGAACGAACCCTGGGCGGGATGGTGCGCTGGAGGTGAGGAGAAATCTTCTACAAGCAACAAACTCGCTATGTATGGCGTATAAGATTTCTCCTCGCGCCCAGCTTTTCCCTGCGCTGGCTCGTTCGAAATGACATTTTCTTTAATAAAAAGATATGGGTACACGGTAGGTTGCAAACGAGCGCAAGTGGATTGAACAGCGGACCTGAATGGTGTATGCATCAGGGTCCTCTGCGAGAGACCCTGATGGGACGTTAAGCTATATTAAAATCGCAATTAAAATCCCACTAATCCAAAAATCCCCCCAAATCCCGGTTCAGACATTCTGATAAGTCAGCATCCAGTTAATACCGTATTTATCCGTAAGCTCCGCGAAGTATGCCCCAAAGAACATATCGCTCAATGGCATAGTAACCACACCACCAACCGAAAGTTCGTTGAACAGGCGCTCGGTTTCTTCGCGGCTTTCGGGTTCAACGTTGATGTGCATATTATTGCCGGTCTGCAGTTTAAAGCCCATACTCTCCGGCGCGTCGGTAGCCATCAGTACGTGGCCTCCCATAATGGTAAGTTCGCCGTGGATGATCAATTTTTTATCAGCTTCGTTCATCCGGACCTCAGCCGGTAACTCTATATCGCTGAACCGCGTGAGTTTTTTACCTGTAAACTCACCCTTAAAAACCTCTTTGTAAAAGGTTAAAGCCTCTTCAGTGTTTCCGGGGAAATTTAAATAAGTGGTAACCCTTGCAGCATTGCCCGGTTTCAGATCTTTCCTGATTCTGAAAGCTGTACTCAGGTAATGATCAAGGTTGCTTAAGCCGGCAGTGAAGCCTTCCTGGAAGCCCATACCAACAATGGTTTGCATATCTTCCACTTTGTCAAAATAGATATCGATGTTAACGGTAGTATGCTCACCCTCGCCTGTAAAGTTCTTCTCCCAGTTCATGACAGGGAAATTGGTATTGGTTACAGCATTTTCATCACAAAAGGAAACAGCATTGGCAATTTTTTGCGGAACTACGATGGTTTTATACTCTTCCTTGCACCATGTTGGATGTTCAGTATGCTCCGGGCCAACCATCTGGTATAACCAGTAGCCGCCTTCCCTAAAATCCATGGTTTTTGTTTCGGTGCGATAAGGTTTTGGTGCCCACCACTGGTCAAGAATTTCACTTTCGGTCCATGCCTGCCATACTAAATTGAGTGGCGCGTCAAAAGTTCTTACCACATTAAGCCTTTTGTTTTGCAGGTCTTTGGTGAATACTGCTTCGTTGTTTGTCATGACTGTTTGTTTTTTAGGTTTTGTAACACGTTATCTAACTGGCTAAAACGGGTTTCCCACAGGGCGCGGAACTGGTCCATCCAAACATCCACTTCTTTCATTTTTTGAGCGTTAAAATGATAATAAATTTCGCGGCCGGTTTGTTTTTGATTAACCAGCTGGCATTCGCTCAGGATTTGGATATGCTTGGATACAGCTTGCCGGCTGCTTTGAAAATGTTCGGCAATGGCATTGGGTGTCATAGCCTGCAAAGCAAGCAAACTAATGATGGCCCTGCGGGTGGGATCGGCAATGGCCTGAAATACGTCTCTTCTCATAAAATCTTTTTTTTGCAACCGTTTGATTGCAAATATAAATGCAATTAATTGGTTGCGGAAATTTATTTGGAAAATGTTTAAAGCTGCGATTTCAAGCGTGAGATGCCGGGAATTGTTTAAAAATGAATTTTGTAGAAACGCATAATTGCGTCTCTCAGAGGACAGGCCGATTTCAAAAGCGTATCAGGTAGCGTAAATGGCAAGCAGGAGACGCAATTATGCGTCTCTACATTCAAAAATATCGTTTTAACAGCCCAGAGAACGTGTTTTTAATTCATGGGTTGAATAAGCTATTTCTCATCCGTAAAATGAACCTTTCGCTTTTCCTGAGCAAATTTATCTGCATTGTAATTTTCAGATTGCCCCCTGGGGATAGATAGCGAATGCCAGTTTTCATTGCAAAGCATCTTACCTAAAAAAACGATCTGGCCAACGTGGTAAGGGTAATGGGCCAGCTGCCGGTTAATGGCTTCCATAACCGTATGGCCCTGGTTGCGGATATAGACGATCTTACCGAGATCGTCGGCGGTTAGTTTATCAAGCGTATCAAAAAGGCATTGCCATCCCTGTTCCCAGGTTTCGGTAATTGTTTGGCGGGTGGGGGTAGAAGGGGTAAATTCAGCTTCCCGGTTACGGGTGGGTTTTTCGCCATCAGTAGTAAAAATATCAGTCCATCGGGAAATCATATTGCCTGACATGTGCTTCACGATCATGGCAATGCTGTTTGATTCGGGGTTGTATTGCCAATATAATTGTTCGTCGGTAAGCTGTTCAAACGTTTTTTCGCCGAGGGATTTGTAATAAGCAAACTGCTTTTTTACACTGGTTAGATAGTCGTTTTCCATAAGTTAAAGTTAAGAGGTGGTGGTTTAATAAACAACAAAAAAGGCATCCCTCGGGATACCTCAAATGTTTTTTTAAATAAATCTAACCTCTAATTTCCAACCACCAACCTCTATCTTTTCTTCAATTCCCTGATCTCGGTTTTTAACTCCTGTAATTGTTGCCTGGTTTGGCGGTTTTCAAGGTAAAAATATATCGCGAAGCCTAAAAAGATCTTCCCTAACACAAACACAGCAGCAAAGACCCAGCGCCACGATTTATGCAGGCGCATATGGTTCGATTCCGATTCAATCGGGATGAACTGATCTTCGGGAGGTGTTTTTTTATGCTTATTACGGCCATCGTCTGAAGTGCGGAATTTAATTGGTTGTGCCGGATTTCCCTGGTGGATAAGGCCATCTATCTCATCTTCTATCTTTTCCCACATATGCGGAGGCGGTGCAATAGCCATTTCACCTGCAAGTTTTTCCATGTCAGTTTCCAGTTGCTTCAGGGCTTCCTCCACTTCCGGATGCTTGGCCTTCATGTACATTAGCTCCCTTACTTCCTCGTCGGTAGCTGCGCCCATTACAAAAACTTCAAGTATGCCACTATCAATGTACTCTTTCATTGTTCCTCCCGTTCCTGATAATGGTAAAACATTCTTTTAACGTTTTTCTGATTTCTTCTTCTGTTTTATTCAGTTCTATAGCAATGCTTCCTGCCGATTTGCATTGGTAATGAATATAGCAAAAAACCTGCTGTTGAAAGGGGGTCATTAAAGTTACATACCGGTTATTGACCCAAGGTAAATTTTCCCAGGCTCTTTTATCGGTATCATTTTCTAACGCCTCAAAAAAGTGGACCAATTTTTCGCGCGCCATGATTTGCAAACGACAAAAGGCGCTTGTTCCGCTTTTTGAAAATTCCTCAAGCTCGTTTGGTACATCGTTAAAAACAGCTGAAAGGTACTGTTCAGCTATCGGCTTATTTTGCACAACCTCATAAATGTATCCTAAAAGCTTTGCTGAATAACTGTTGTACAGGTTAAGTACGGCTGCCGATTTGCTCTGGCCCATGGGTGCAGATGTTTGTAACCGCTTATTCAAATTAGGGTGTCAATTAAAATAGTATATTTCTATTATTTAACGAAATGTATAAAAATTATGTTACGAATTAAAGTAAATTGCGTAAAATTTGTGAAGTAGGATATCATATTCACACTCCTGTATGTTGTATTTTATTGTATAATAATTTGCTACGATAGCGCCCTGGGTGTAACATGCAGAAATTTATGGTGTCTTATCCTTCGAAAACAGACACAAGCCAGCTTATGCAATTAACCCAAACCTCAACAATTGATAATAATGTTAAGTCTACAACTACATCAAAGCTGCTTTATATTGATAATTTAAAAATTGCACTCACAATTTTGGTGGTGCTGCATCATACTTTTATTACTTACGGCGCATCCGGCGGTTGGTATTTTACCGATAAAACCACACATGTTGGTGCAATTATACCCATGACCCTTTTTGTGTCTGTAAACCAATCCTTTTTTATGGGATTTTTCTTTTTTATTTCGGCCTATTTTACGGCATCATCATTTCAAAAGAAAGGGGCAGCACAGTTTACTACAGATAGGTTAAAGCGCTTAGGTATCCCGCTGTTATTTTATTCCTTTATCCTGTCGCCGGTGTTGAGCTATATTGTTTATCGTTTTGCAAAAGGACATCAAATTACTTATTTACAATACCTGAGCGGTTTTGATGGTTGGATAGATTTTGGGGTGCTTTGGTTCGTAGCTGCCTTATTATTGTTCAGTTTAGTTTTTGTGCTGTTTAGTTCATTGAAAAAAAGTAAACGGCACCAGTTGAAGAAAGTTCCTTCAGCCCTGGCAATTATATTATTTGCAGCTGTATTAGGTATAGCATCTTATGCCGCGAGAATATTTTTCCCGATAGGATGGGTGCTTAAGCCAGTCGGCTTTCAGTTGGGCCATTTTCCGCAATATATTGCTATGTTTTGGATGGGGATAATGGCATCACGAAATAACTGGCTGCAGGGTTTTGAACTTAAAACAGGGCGACTGTTTGGATGGTTGGTTGCTTTCATGATTGTGGTATTATTCCCTATAATTTATTTTATAAAAGAAAGTACGAACAGCTCTATTGAAGAACTATGCGGGCAGGGGTACTGGCAATCGTTAATGTACGCCTGCTGGGAACAGTTTACGGGTGTTTTTATTATGGCGGCTTTGTTAATTATTTCAAAACACCGGTGGACAGGGCAATCAACCGTTGGAAAAACTATGTCGCGTGCAGCATTCGGCGTATATATTTTTCATCCCTTGGTGCTCATCTCGCTTTCTGTGGCCGCCATAGGCTGGCCAATGGATCCGGGTTATAAATTGTTGATTGTTGCGCCGTTGGCTGTATCCGGTAGTTTCCTGTTATCGATGATGCTGGTGAAGATTCCGGGTGTAAATAAAATTATCTGATCTAAAAGAGGACATCAGATGTACAAAATCGGACGTTTTAAAAAGTTTAATTCTATTTAAATATCTGATTTTTAATTATTTAAAACAATGGCACGATATGCGTGTATATTAAAGTACAGGCTGAGATTTAACCTGGTTTAGTTGATCGATAGCTTTGAGATGTTGTCGAGATTGCGTTCCGGGGTGAGATACGGAACGCATTTTTTTTGCTGGTTCACTTGTTCATTAGTTCAGTGGTTCATTTTTCGCCGTTGTTGGTGTTGTCACCAACAACTCCGCGCCGCTCAATTACTACGTGCATAGCAAATGGTGATTTCGTGATTATAAGAGACAAAACAGGCAAAAAAGTTGTTGGTGACAACACCAACAACGGCATGGAAGATTATTCGCAATTATTTGTTTTTAGTGCTCATGAGGGCTACGCCGTTTAGAGGGGGCTTACTATTTTCCTTTCAAACTATCAGCTTTTGCTTTTTCTTTCTTCTTGAAAAAACCTCTCAGGAAAAAGTTATGCTGAACGGCTTCCAGGTCATCATTTAATTTGATAGATGCTGCCTGCAGGTTATTAATGGCCGATTGTGTTTGTACTGCTGCTTTTTGATCGTTTAACAATACTCCCAGCGCATTATCTGTGCTATTAAGCTTATTGCTTGCTTTGGTAAGGTTGTTAGTAAGCGTTGAAGCATTTGCAGCGGTTTGCTGCAGTTGGCCTACCGCCTGTTTAATTTGGGCAAAGGTAGCTGTGTCCGTAAGCATTTTATCGGCAAGACCGCCTTTGGTATTAATTTTTTGGCTAAACTTATTAAGCTGTACAGCCATTAAAGCCGCGCTTTGGGTGGTGGCCTGCAGGTTACGCATAGCGCCACGTAGTTGTATGGCCATGGTACTGTCGGCCAATAAAGCGCCTACAGTGCCTTTGCCTTGCAATATGTTGTGGCTTAATGATTTAAAATCGTTGGTGATGGCTAACAGGTTTTGGTTATTGTCCTGCAGGGTTTTAAGCATATCATCGGTCGAGAGCATTTTTTCGGATTGCAGTACGTCGCCATCTTCAATTACCGGGGCCTGCGGGGTACCGCCTTCTATTACAATAAGCTTATTACCTATTAAACCATCTGATCCTATTTTGGCCTTTGCGTTACGACGGATATATTGCTGCGTAGCCTCGTCAACATTCATATAAACCTCAACCTCTGATGGGCCAATGAATTTGATAGCACTGATAGTGCCTACTTTAACGCCCGAAAACCAAATGGCGTTCCCTTTCTTTAAACCGGCAACGTCGGTAAATCTGGCGCTTAGTTTTATATTTTTAACAAAGGCTTTTTGCTGGCCGCCCAGTGTAAATACCCCTAATATGAACAATACGAGCCCAAGTGCCAGGAATATGCCTACTATGATCGATTTTCTGTTTTCTGCTGGATCCATGATAATGGTATATCTTGTCTAATTGTTGTTATTCAATAAAGTTGTAATCGTAAAATGGTTTCACCCGGCTATCGGTGGTGTTAAACACCTCGTCGAAAGTGCCGGTGCGCTGAAACTGCCCGTCTAAGAGCATGGCTATCCTGTCGCCGGTTTGCTTGGCGCAGGTAAGGTCATGTGTTATGATGATGGATGATGTATTGTAACGCTGCTGCACCTCGTTAATCAGGTCATTGATTTCGATACAGGTGATGGGGTCAAGGCCGGCGGTGGGTTCATCATACAGCATAACCTCGGGGTTCAGGATCAGCGTGCGGGCAATGCCGATACGCTTACGCTGCCCGCCCGAAAGTTCGGATGGCATCTGGTTGATGGTTTGCGAAAGTCCAACCGCGTCAAGCACCGTTTCAACTGCGGTATTGATCTCCCCGCGGGTAAGGTTACGTTTGTTACGCACCAACGGGAATTCCAGGTTTTTACGCACGGTCATACTATCGTACAAAGCGCTGTTCTGAAACGAAAAGCCGATACGGATGCGTAATTTCTGTAAGTCATCTTCGGTAATATGAGCGATATCCTGGCCAAATACTTTTACCATTCCCTCATCGGGTTTAAGCAGACCCGATATGATCTTAATCAGTACCGACTTACCTGTACCTGATCGGCCAAGCACCACAAGGTTTTCGCCCTGGTAAAGGTCAAGGTCGATACCGCGGAGTACGGCATAATCCTGGAACGCTTTTTTTAAGCCCCTGATGCTGATAACCGGGTTATTATGATCTGTTTGTACTGCTGCCTTTTTCATACTTCCATAAATTAGCGGAACCAGCCGGTTATTTGTACAATAATAACTTCTTCAATAAACACCAGGAACATAGCGGTAATTACCGCGCCGTTTGCTGCTTTACCTACGCCTTCGGTTCCTTTATTTGAGTTATAGCCCTGGTAGCAGCCCACAATGCCAATGGTAAAGCCAAATACAATTGATTTTATAAGCGATGCCACAAAATCGGTAAAGGTTAGCGGCTCAAAAACTTCCTGTATAAAAGTTGTCCAGGTGGTGCCTTCGTTCATGGTTACATTTAAATACCCACCAAATAAAGCCACAAAGCCTGTATAGGTTGATAAAATTGGAATAGTAAGCGTGGTAGCCAGTACGCGGGTACATACCAGGTATTTAAATGGTTTGGTGCCCGATACTTCCATCGCGTCTATCTGCTCGGTAACGCGCATGGACCCCAGCTCGGCGCCAATGCTTGAGCCTACTTTTCCGGACGCTATCAGCGCGGTAACTAATGGGGCAAGCGCACGCATAATGGCTATGGATACCAGCGAAGGCAACCACGATTCGGCGCCAAACTGTGATAATGAAGGCCTTGATTGCTTGGTAAATATCACCCCGACAATGAACCCCGTAACCGATATCAGTGTAAATGAACGTACACCTACTTCATAACACTGGCGTATAACTTCCTTAAGTTCAAAAGGCGGTACAAAAGCTTCTTTAAAAAAGCGGATGATAAACTGGTTTATGCGATAAAGCGTTAAAAAAAAGTCGCTCAGGCTTTGTTTAAGCTTCACGAATCTTTTGTTTGTATGCCTGGTTATGCTTTGCGTATTGTCCATTAAAAATGTACTTGTATATGCGTATGGTAACTCTACAAAACCCGCAGGTGTTTGTTTGCTGTGCCGTGTTTTATTTCACTAAGATACTTTGGGCAACTTTTTAAATGGTTTTAAAAAGAGTTTGTTTAATTGATAAAATGACATAAAAGTATTAGGTGTCGATGCTTTATTTTGAGTGTTTACAGTAGTAATTTAAACGTTTTTGGTAATTTAAAACTAAATAATGAAAAAAAAGTATTACATCTTGCCCGTGCATTAAAAGTACATTTGATGCTAAATCAATTATAAAATGCTGTAGCAAAAGGCCGGCCAAATCTCTGCCGGCAAATTATCAATACAGTATTAATGACAGATTAAATTACGGCTAAATAAACCTTTGACCGTTTGGGTTAAATGTTTAAACCAATTTGTCTGCAAACCTAAAAGTTAAAATTTATATAGCGCAGTACAGCCCCTAAAATATTAGTTAATGAAGTGTAAAATTTTGATAAGTTGCCTTGTATTATACTGTATTGCCGGGCATTTTAAAACGCGATGCCAAATTCATTTGAGTTTTCACGGCTTGATATTAACAGCAAATTATCAGATAGTGAGGTTAACTGTGATTTTGCCAAACAACTAACGTTAAACCCTACAGGCACATTTTAATTGGTTACAGTGCTGTAAGGGGGCCTAATACGCAATGAGGTAACGAAAATTAATAATTAATTGTTTAATTGACATTTTGAAAGTATAAAAGTGTTAAATTAGTATCATTAATTAGTAAACTTATTTTAGTGGGATTTTATGACTACAAGTAATGTAATGCGGGAGATAACTCCGCTAACGCCAAGTGATTGTTTTACTATTTTTTCGAGGGTAAAAAAGAAATTTGACTTTCCGCTTCATTATCATGACGAATACGAGCTTAATTTAATTATCAACGCCAAAGGGGCCAAAAGGGTAGTAGGTGGCCATATTGAGGTTATTGAAGAAGTAGAGCTGGCGCTGATAGGCCCAAACTTATACCATGCATGGTTTACGCACCAATGTCAAAGCGAAGATATAACTGAAGTTACCATCCAGTTTCATAAGGATCTGTTTGATGAAAAGTTTCTGAAGCGAAATCAGTTAAGTTTTGTAAAAAGCATGCTCGAGCGCTCGCAAAGGGGGATTTCTTTCGCATCGGAAACCATTTACGCGCTTAAAGACAGGATTATGCAATTGGATAAAAAGAGCGGTTTTGACTCCGTATTAGAGCTCCTGTCCATTCTTCATGACCTGTCAATTTCCCGCAATATGAAAATGCTGTCGGATCCAAGCTTTACAAATGAGAAGTTTTACTACAACAGCCGCCGCATCGAAAAAGTGTTTGAGCACATGAATATTAACTATAACAAGCAAATCACCCTTGCCGAAGTGGCTAAAATTGCCAATATGCCCGAAGCTTCATTTAGCAGGTTTATCAAAAAGCGCACGGGCAAAACCTTTATTGACAGTTTGAACGAGATCAGGCTTGGGCATGCTTCCAGGATGCTTATTGACTCTACAACCACGGTAGCCGAAATTGCCTATAAATGCGGCTTTAACAATATCTCCAATTTCAACAGGATCTTTAAGCGTAAAAAAATGTGTATTCCCAAAGAATTCAGGGAAACCTATACCGGAAACCGCGTATTTATTTAACTGGTATTTATTTGGCTTTATGGCTGGTTAAAAATGTATCAGCCTATCGATAAAGTTAAATATAAGGTTAAAAAAGTATTATAAAGTTGCTGATAATAAATTCATTTTTGAGTAATGACCGTTAGGATCAGAATTTCCAAAATTTAAGAATTTTCAGAATGCTTGAACGCCGCCCTATCAGCCTTTATGTACTGGATTATTTTAATTCTGTTAATTCAAAAATTCTGTAAATTCTGATTCAGACAAGATGAAGTTACACTTACTTGATGTTGCCATTATAGTTTTATACCTGCTGAGCACCATTTTTATTGGTTTATGGTACCGTAAAAAAGCTCGCGAAAATAAGGAAAGCTACATGCTGGGCGGCAAATCTTTACCCTGGTATAAACTGGGTTTAAGCGATGCCTCCGATATGTTCGACATCAGCGGCACCATGTGGATGGTAAGTCTGTGCTTTGTTTATGGCATGAAAAGTATCTGGATCCCCTGGCTATGGCCGGTATTTAACCAGGTGTTTTTGATGATGTACCTGTCGCGCTGGCTGCGCCGGTCAAACGCCGCTACCGGGGCCGAATGGCTGGCAACCCGTTTCGGTAAAACCGGGCCGGGAGTAACAGGTTCAAATGTGGTGGTTATCGCTTTCGCGCTTTTGAGCTGTTTTGGCTTCCTGGCTTATGGGTTTATTGGTTTGGGTAAGTTCATTGAAATATTTATTCCCTGGGACCTGGTTAAAGCTTACGTGCCCTTCCACGTGGCGCCTCAGTATGTACCGCATATGTACGGGATCATATTTACGCTATTCGCCATGTTTTATTCTATCATAGGCGGCATGCATAGTATTGTACTGGGCGATATGATCAAGTACGGCATTATGACCGTAGCCTGCGTGTGGATCAGTTTCATAGCTGCAGGCAAACTCAGCGGCAACCACCTCAATGTGCCCGATGGCTGGTATAGCCCTTTTTTTG
This sequence comes from Mucilaginibacter gossypii, assembly GCF_017569325.2. Lineage (NCBI taxonomy): Bacteria > Pseudomonadati > Bacteroidota > Sphingobacteriia > Sphingobacteriales > Sphingobacteriaceae > Mucilaginibacter > Mucilaginibacter gossypii. The sequence continues at coordinate 186,174 of NZ_CP071878.2, forward strand.
GTAAAAATCTTAGCCTCAGCTGGACGGGGATCATCAACGAGGTAAATAATAAGATCAAAGAAGATGGCTATTCGCTGTTCGGCCTGTTTTTTATGATGATGACTTTTAAAGGCTTCTTCGCGGCAGTGGCCGGGCCCGCGCCTAATTATGATATGCAAAAGATCCTCTCCACCCGTTCGCCCGAAGAGGCCAGCAAAATGAGCGGCTTTGTAAATATCATCCTGTTGCCTATCCGTTATTCGCTTATTGTGAGTTTAACTATCCTGGGCGTACTTTTTTATCACCAAATGGATTTGAAAGACGCCAAAGGGGCTATTGATTTTGAACGCATCCTGCCGGCCGTGATCAACAACTTTTTGCCCGTTGGTTTGGTTGGCTTGCTGCTGGCTGGTTTGCTTGGGGCTTTCATGAGCACCTTCAGCGGTACCATGAACGCGGCGCAGGCTTATATTGTGAATGATATTTACCTCAAATACATCAACCCAAGGGCATCTACCAAAAAAATCATCACCGCCAACTACCTCGTAGGCGTTTTCGTGGTAGCGGTGGGCGTGATACTGGGCTTTTTTGTAAAGGATGTGAATAGTGTGCTGCAATGGATAGTATCGGCACTTTATGGCGGTTATATAGCCAGTAATGTACTTAAATGGCATTGGTGGCGCTTTAATGCCAACGGTTTTTTTTACGGCATGCTTTCGGGGATTTTGTCAGCCATGATATTCTCGCTTATTATCCCTTCGGTCCAACTGTTGTACTGGTTCCCGGTACTGTTTGCCATCTCGCTGGGGGGCTCGGTTGTCGGCTCGTACGCTACAGCGCCAACGGATATGACCGTGTTGCGGTCATTTTATACCACCGTAAGGCCATGGGGCTTTTGGGGGCCTGTCAAGGCTTTGGTAATGGAGAAAGATCCATCATTTGTGCCCAACAAAAACTTTAAGCTAAACATGTTCAACGTGGTTATAGGCACTATTACGCAATGCTGCCTTACCATACTGCCCATGTACCTGATACTGGCACAAAAAGCATCGCTCATAGTTACCATAGCCATACTGGTGGTTACTATTGCCATACTGAAAAAAACATGGTGGAATAAATTAAAGGACTATTGATAGAAAACTATATGACGCAGGAATTTAACCAAAGGCTCGTTCAACTACAGGCCGAACAAGCTCAATTGATTAACCGGCAAAACCAGGTTGAGGAAACAGGCAACGGTATTTTTTGCCGGTTTAAATATCCTGTGCTTACTGCCGCCCATACCCCGCTTGAGTGGCGGTATGATCTTGATGCTAAAACCAACCCTCACTTAATGGAACGTTTTGGTATTAACGCCGTTTTTAATGCCGGCGCTATAAAGTTTAACGGCAAATACCTGATGGTAGCGAGGGTTGAAGGCGCCGATCGGAAATCATTTTTCGCTGTGGCCGAAAGTGCTGATGGGATTAATGGTTTTAAATTTTGGGATTACCCGGTTGAACTGCCCCAAACCGATGAGCCCGATACCAATGTGTACGATATGCGCCTTACCCGCCATGAAGATGGCTGGATCTATGGCCTGTTTTGTACCGAACGCCGTGACCCCGAAGCTCCGTCATATGATCAGTCGATGGCGATAGCGGCCTGCGGTATTGCGCGTACCAGGGACATGGTAAAATGGGAGCGCCTGCCCGATCTGAAAACCAACTCGCCCCAGCAGCGCAACGTGGTGTTACACCCCGAGTTTGTTGATGGTAAGTATGCCTTGTATACCCGTCCGCAGGATGGTTTTATCAGTGCAGGGACCGGCGGTGGAATAGGTTTTGGCTTGTGCGATACTATGGAGAACGCGGTTGTTGACCATGAAACTATCATTCACAATAAAAGCTACCATACCGTTTACGAAGCCAAGAATGGCCAGGGCCCGGCGCCAATCAAAACGGAAAAAGGCTGGCTGCACCTGGCGCATGGCGTACGCAATACAGCTGCTGGTTTACGTTATGTGTTGTACATGTTTATGACCGACCTTCATGACCTTACTAAAGTACTTTACCAACCAGCAGGTTATTTTTTGGCCCCGGTTGGTGAGGAGCGTATTGGCGATGTATCAAATGTAGTGTTCTGTAATGGCTGGATAGCCGATAATAACGGATCGGTTTATGTTTATTATGCGTCCTCAGATACCCGCATGCATGTAGCCACAACTACAATTGATAAACTGATAGACTATGCCATGAACACACCGGCCGATGGTTTGCGTTCGGCCTCATCGGTACAGGCAGTGTACAATATTATCGATAAAAATAAAGCTTTAGGCCAATTACAGGGAGCCGGCGCCTGAACAGAGATTTAAACATGCTTCAACTATCAAATACTGTTTCAAATCATCAGCTTGCTATCTTCAGCAATGAGCTAACAGGTGAGCTGAAAAATATCCTCAACTATTGGCTTAATTATACTGTAGATGGAGTAAACGGTGGTTTTTGGGGCAAGATCAACAATGATAACCAGGTTACTCCCGGTGCCCCCAAAGGTTCGGTCTTAAACGCGCGCATCCTGTGGAGTTTCTCCGCTGCTTATAATCAAAATCCTGATGAAGTTTATTTACAGGCAGCTAAGCGGGCCTATGATTATATCAAAGCTCATTTTGTTGATGATGAGTTTGGCGGCGTGTATTGGTCGGTAGATTACAAAGGCGATATGCCGGATACTAAAAAACAGGTATATGCCAATGCCTTTACCATTTACGCGCTGAGTGAATATTATATAGCTTCGAAATCAGAAAGGGTAAAGCAGGAAGCCATCGGCCTCTATCATCTTTTGATCAATAAAAGCTACGACAAGGATAAAACGGGTTATCTCGAAGCTTTCACGCGCGATTGGCAGCCGCTCGGCGATCTTAGGCTAAGCGCTAAGGATGCCAACGAGAAAAAGACCATGAACACCCATCTGCACGTACTGGAAGCTTATACCAACCTGTACCGCATCTGGCCCGATGGCGGACTTAAACAGCAGATTGAAACCCTGATCAATAATTTTTTTGATCATTTTATTGATGCTGGAACCAGGCACCTCGTGCTGTTTTTTGATGAGGATTGGAACCGACGGTCAGAAACCATATCGTACGGGCACGATATTGAAGCCACCTGGCTTTTACTGGAGGCCGCCGAAGTTATTGGTAATCAGGAAATGATCGAGAAGGTCAGCAGCACTTGCATCGCGATAGCAGAAGCAACCGTACAGGGTTTAGATGTAGATGGTGGCTTATGGTATGAATATGAACCGGCAAATGGTCGTCTCATCAAAGAAAAACACTGGTGGGTACAGGCCGAAGCTATGGTAGGTTTTTACAATGCCTGGCAGGTTAGCGGTAATGATGAATACTTTCATTTGGTCCTTAAAAACTGGGCTTTTATAAAAGATAAAATACTGGATAAACAAAACGGTGAATGGTTTTGGGGTATCAAAGCCGATGGCAGTATTATGCCCGGCGAGGACAAAGCAGGGCTTTGGAAATGCCCCTATCATAACAGCCGTGCATGTATTGAAATTATCAGGCGTATAGGCCCGATAAATTAGCCGTAAAGCAAGGCTTCAAATGGTTTAACTTAGCGGCAGTGATTATGATAAAATTTTTTAGAAGGATTGCTGTTTTATACCTGCTGATCCATAGTTCAACCGCTATGGCGCAACTGTTTGAGCCTGCCGATAAACACTCCACAACCGAAACCCGGCAGCTTTTTTACAGTATGCAGCGCCTGCTTAACGTGGGGGGGATATTTGGTCACCACGATGACCTGGCTTATGGTGTGGGATGGCGTAATGAACCGGGCCGCTCAGACGTTAAAAGTGTTACCGGATCATACCCGGCCCTATATGGCTGGGATTTGGCCAGGATTGAGCACGACAGCATTCACGATATTAACGGAATCGCCTTTGAACAGCAGAAGCAGTTTGTTAGAGATGTTTATGCGCGCGGCGGCATCAATACATTTTGCTGGCATATGGATAACCCGGCCAATGGCAAAACCGCTTGGGATACCACGCAGCATACCGTAAAAGACCTTATCCCCGGCGGCACGTTTCATAATGTATATGTTGAGTATCTTGATCGTGCGGCCAATTATTTAGCTGATATGAAAGGCCCGGAAGGCGAGGCTATCCCGATATTGTTCCGGCCATTTCATGAACTTACGGGCAATTGGTTTTGGTGGTGCAAAAACATCTGTACCCCCGATGAATTTAAAGCCCTGTGGCGTTTTACTATCGATTACCTGCGGGATAAAAAGAAGCTGCATAACTTGCTCATCGTATATTCGGCGGCTGATTTTGAATCAGAAGATGAGTTTTTGGAACGCTATCCCGGCGATGCTTACGCGGATTTTATAGGCTTTGATAATTATTGTATGCAAAGCGTTGAGCGTTTTCAAGCTAAGCTGGATCAACGCCTTGCCATTGTTGATAGCATCGCTATAAAACACCATAAAATAGCATGCCTGCCCGAAACCGGCTATGAAGGTATCCCCATGCCCAACTGGTGGACGGATATATTACTGCAAACCCTCGCTAAGCATAAAGTATCCTACGTAATGGCATGGCGCAATGGAAACGATCATCATTATTACGTTCCATACCCCGGCCAAACCAGCGCCCGTGATTTTATAAAGTTTTATAATAGCCCGCAAACCATTTTCCAAAACCGCATAACACCACTGGGCATTTATGGTAAGCCAAATTGGAAGCAGTAGCCTTGCGGTTCATGGATGATAGTTCATGGTTCATAGAGGAGGTGGATAATACATTCATTTTGGCTTTATGCTTTAAGCCTTCGGCTTTTTGCTTAAAACAGCTACCCCCGATATCCCGGCCAGCAAAGACGCTAACAGGATCCCATACTTGGCCTGGTCAATCATTTCGGCATGATCAAAGGCCAGTGCCGATATAAAAAGGGACATGGTAAAACCTACGCCTGCAAGCAAGGCCACACCTGTCATTTGTTTCCAGGATGAGCCTGCGGGTAATTGTGCGCCAAATTTTACCATAAGCCAGGTAAAGAGCAATACACCTGTAAACTTGCCGGCAAGCAGGCCTATAGCCACACCCATGCTAACAGGGTTGGCCAGTGACGAGAAAAAGTCATGGCTAACTATAATCCCGGCATTGGCTAAAGCGAAAAGCGGCATGATGACGAAAGCTACCCAGGGATGAAGGGTGTGTTCAATTTTTTGCAGCGGTGTTTCGGCGTCAAGGCTCAGCTTTTTTATTTTATCAATAATGTGGTGCTGTTCGGACGTTATAAGCGTGCTGTTGTTTGGCTGCTCGTTTTCAAAATCGGTAAGGTATTGCTTTACAGATTGGGTGTAACTGATCTCACTGATGCGGGTACGTGCGGGAATAGTAAAAGCCACCAACACACCCGCGATGGTTGCGTGGACGCCCGAAAGTAAAAAAGCTATCCAAACAGCGAAGCCTATGATCAAATAAAAAGCAGTACTCCTGATCCCCATTTTATTGCCAATAAGCAGCAGCACCAGCAGCCAAACCCCAAAGGTAAGTGGTACAAGCGCTATGTGACTGCTGTAAAACAGGGCAATTACCAATACCGCGCCAAGGTCATCGGCAACGGCCAATGCTGATAGGAAAACTTTTACAGAGGATGGAATATGTTTGCCCGCCATAGATAGTAAAGCCAGCGCGAAGGCTATATCTGTAGCCATCGGAATTCCCCAGCCATGGGCCGATGGCTTACCTGTATTAAAAAGGAAAAAGAGGAAAGCAGGCACCAGCATTCCGCCCAATGCGGCAAACATGGGGAGTGAAGCTTTTTTTACAGAGGATAGTTCGCCGGCCATAAACTCGCGTTTTAACTCGAGGCCTATCACAAAGAAAAATAAAGCCATAAGGCCGTCGTTGATCCAAAGGTGCAGCGGATGGTTTAAAACATATTTATCAAAACCGAGCGATAGTTTGAGGTCCCAAAGTTGGTGGTAACTGAGCTGAAAAGGCGAGTTTACCCATACGATAGCCACAATTACGCTGATAAAAAGCACTATGCCGCCGGTATGTTCCTGGTTTATGAATTTGCTTACCGGCTGCGTGATTTTATCAATAGGGTAGCTTTGTTTCATAGATGCCTAAAATAGGGATTAAGTTTGATTTTTTGGTGAGATGATCTGCCGATTACATCGGATTAAAACAAAACCCGGCCATAAAACATTTATCAATGAAACCGGATATTATGAATAACTATCAGCAAAAATGGATAAGTACATTGAAAAACGCTCATTTAAATGGTTGGGAGATCAAGCCGCAGGGGGATGATATTTTTGTGGAGATGCCGCATGTTACAGACCTTAAACTAATAAGGGATAACCTGCCCGAAACACTTGCGCTGATGGCCTTGGATATTAATTTACCGAAGGAAAGGCTGAAGTTTATTTTTCACAACGGGTACGAGCAGTTTGAATACCTGCTTAACCCTGCCGCTGCGGATTTGGAACAGGAGGACTAAAATCAACGGTTGTTGTATCGTTGGGTAATTCCTCTTTGGTATTATCCGAATCAATTTTGGCCATTGTTGATACCACTACTACCGAAATTCCCATACAGGCAATCAGGATAAAAGAGGCCCTGAGGGTAGCAATTCCTGCTATAAAACCGATAACCGGCGGACCGACTAAAAAGCCCATAAAACCAATAGTTGATACTGCAGCCAGTGCAACGCCCGGCGACATAGTTTTTGATTTGCCGGCAGCGCTGTATACCATAGGCACTACAGATGATACACCGGCACCAACCAGTAAAAAACCGGCCATGGCCGTATAAACATAAGGGAAAGCTACCGCTATTAGCAAACCTGTTGCGGTTAATGAGCCGCTAACTTGTAAGGTGCGTTTTAAGCCAAATTTGTGAGCAAACCAATCGGCCACAAAACGGCCGCCTGCCATGGTGAACATGAATGTAGTAAAGCCTATGCCAACCAACGCCTCGGGGGCCAGTACTACTTTTTTGAAGTAGATCACGCTCCAGTCGAACATAGCGCCTTCGCAAATCATGGAACAGAAGGCTATAATACCTAATTTGATGAGCGATTTATCGGGCATTACAAACACAGGCCCGGAGTCGGTTACTTGATCATCTTTCAGGTAACGGGCAGCTACGGCCACGCCAATCGCTATCACGATCAGCATTAACGAAAAATGATGAAAAGGGATAATGCCGTTGGCTATCATGAACGTACCTATACCTGCCCCGGTAAAACCGGCCAGGCTCCACAAGCCATGAAAAAATGCCATAATAGGCCTCTGATAAAGCTGCTCGGTAGCTACTGCCTGTGTGTTTACCGCAATGTTTACAGAATTGCTTGCAAAGCCGAAACAAAGCAGGCAGATGATAAGCTGAAAAGTATTTTGTGCGAGGCCTAAACTTACCAATGCAGCAGCGTAAACCAACAGCGCGGCGATAACGAGTTTTTTACTGCCTATTTTGGTGATGATCCAGCCCGAGAAAGGCAGGGAACACATGAGGCCAACCGGCAGGGCGAATAACACGGCACCCAAACCGGCGTCTGATAAACCTAAATTTTGCTGAACAGTAGCAATGCGTGATGCCCAGCTTGAGAAACTCAACCCCGCCATAAAAAACATAGCACCCACGGCAATGCGGAGCGTTAACTTGTTAATGGTATCTGTTTTTTGTGGGATATTGTTCATGTTTTAGTATTGCCATAGTGTCTAAATGACACTATGGTTAATTGCCACAAATATAAGGCAATTAATTGTACTTTTAATAAGCTAAATCGTTTTTTACTTTTACGTGAATTAAACACTATATAAACGGAAAAGCGCTCGCTTAGCCTGTAATTGACTGAAAGCGAACGCTTCTATAATCTTGCTTTATATTGTTAAGTTTTTACATTAAAGGAGCCAACAACGACATATGATATACCGGTATTCAGGTTTTTAAACTCGGCCCTGAAAGTACCTACTGCATTTCCTTTGCTTGCGCTTGAATGATTTAACGTTGTAAACTTAACTTTGCCACCGAAAAAAGTAGCATCTATATTTGCACCCAAATTAACATTCAAATCTATTAGATCATAGGTGCCTGCGACCACTGTATTGGCTCCTAACTGAAATATATCCGAACCATTACCATTGATGTACGAAATCATAGTAGTTCCGGTAGTAGATATCGGACTTTGATCTATAGATGTAAGCATAGGGCCGCTCTTTACAACCTTGGCACCTCCATCAACCTGGTAGGAGATGGTTCCTTGCGAAGTAGCCGGGTAATCAGAGCCGTCGTCAGCTGTGCCAGTTCCTGTACCTGTACCTGTACCTGTTCCCGTGCCCGTGCCCGTGCCCGTCCCGGTACCCGTTCCCGTTCCCGTTCCAGTGCCGGTACCCGTACCCGTACCCGTACCCGTACCTGTACCCGTTCCCGTTCCCGTCCCGGTTCCTGTACCCGTCCCAGTTCCTGTACCTGTGGTAGGGACAACGGCAATTGCTTTTGTTTCTTTATCCGGCCCGAGCGGTGGGTCAAGTTTGCAGCTACTTACCGAAGCTGCTATTAAAAGAAGGGTAATTACTTTACGGTAAATTTTTTTCATATATACAAAGAGTGATAGTTTATGGTTTTAACGGTTTAAATATAAGTATTTTAGCTCTTTGTACGTAGGAGAAAAACTATTTGATACAAATAATGTTAAGAAAAGTTTACAATTTTTTCAATTATTTACAGTCGCCATCGGGGCTGCATGATTCGCCTTCGATCGTATCAAATGCTGGTTTGGGGTTTTCTTCCTGCCAGCCGGTAAAGGCTTTTGCAAGGGTATCTTTAAATACGGCCACCTCCTGTGCCCCTGATACGGCATATTTGCGGTTCATTACAAAAAACGGAACACCACGCACTCCTAAATATTGAGCTTCGGCAATATCGTGTTTTACCTCGTCGGCGTAGGTGTCGCTTTCAAGCATTTGTTTAATTTCTTCAGCGTTCAGGCCAATCGCCGTACCCATTTCAATAAGAGTTTCGGTATCATCAATATTGCGGCCTTCGGTAAAATATGCCCTGAACAAAGCTTCTTCGGCAGCGTCTCCTAATCCATGCTTTTTGGCCAGATGAGCTAACCTGTGCGCATTAAAACTATTAGCCACAACCGATTTGCTGAAGTTATAAGTAAGGCCGGCCTGCGCTGCCATTTGGGTAACATGGTCGTTCATCTGTTCGGCATGGTCAAGCGTCCATCCTTTTATATCGGCCAGGTACTGGTTAATGCTGATATTGGGGTTGGTTTTAAGGTCGGGGTTTAGCTGAAAGCTTTTCCATTCTATCTCAATTTGTTCTTTGCCTTCAAAGCCGGCCAGTGCTTCCTCGAACCTGCGTTTGCCTATATAACAAAACGGGCACATCACATCCGACCATATTTCTACCTTCATCATTTCTATTTTAAATGTTTAAACAAATTTAAGGCCTGTAATTCTTATCCCCGTAAAGGCAAAGTAAAATTTAACAGGCTTTGTTAGATGCCAGAGTGATTTTTGAACTACTTTTATTGCTTTAAAAACACGTTCCCCTCATGAAGAATTTATGCCTGAGATGCTTTTTGCTCTTAATGATCTTTACAAGCCTTAAAACATCGGCACAACAAAAAACAACTGATAAAAATTTATTCAGCGCAGGTTACGCGGCAGGCTTTATTGGCGGCTTGTATGATTCCTATTATCCGTATAAACAATTAAAACAACATGGCGATTTTGGTTTGGGCGCCCCGGGCAGGCTTGATGGTGAGCTCATGGTGTTTAACGGCAAACTTTATCAAACTCAGTCAACGGGTAAAACAACCCAACTTGCCGATACCGGCAAAACCCCTTATGCTGTGGTTTGCTTTTTTCATGCCGAAAAAACATATAAGTGTAATAAGCCTTTATCCAAGTCGGCACTGTTTAGCTACCTTGACAGTATCTTAACCAACCAGAACGGGATCTACGCTATCCACATCAAAGGAAATTTTAGTATGGTTAAAACAAGGGCTTTCCCGCCGGTTGATAAACCTTATTTGCCCTTGGCGGCGATGCTTGACAGGCAACATTTTTTTGATTTTAAGAACATCAAAGGCGATCTTATGGGTTTTAAGATCCCTGCACTGATGGAAGGAGCGCATATCAGCGGCTACCATTTTCATTTTTTATCTGATGATAAAACCGGTGGCGGCCATATTATTGATTTGCTTGCAGATGATATCACCATTGAAGTTGAAACGTTAACAAGCTATACCATTGACCTGCCGCAAACGCCGGAATTTAACAGCTTTGACTTTAAGAAAGACCGCAAGGAAGAGATTAAAAGCGTGGAGAATGGAAAAAAGCAATAATGACTGATCGTTTTTATTTGGACGATAATTTTTTGTAATATGTAAATTTTTATAAATTAGGAAATTATAAACCAATTATAAACTTATTGAGGTAACAGCCCAATGCTGAGGATTTATTGAATAAGCATGAGATGGAACAGTGCTAAAATATTCTGGATAGGTATCATTTTACTTGTGGTACCCGGCCTTGTTCATGCTTACCTGCTCATGCCATTTCCCGGCAGCCAGGATCTGAATGCCATAACCCTGTGTTATTATCTTGAAAAGGTGATCATGCCGCTGCGCTTGATTGGCTTGCTATTCGTTGTTTGGTACCTGTTTAAATTCTACGCTAAAAATACCTTTAAACAAAAGGCTGTTAAAGCCGCTGTTTTTGTGCTTTGCATAGGCAGCTTTTACATAACCGATTATATGTATAAGGCAGAAACCATGTTTAAAGAAACCACAAAAGCTGTTTTTGCCAATGGATTAAAAAACAGGGTGCCGTTAAGCTACCTGGTAGTAGGTGTTGTAAACAACGGTGTCGCCAAAGCTTATCCGCTCATCTACCTGGGCTATCATCATAAACTGCAGGACGATGTAGGCAATAAACCCGTTTTGGTTACCTATTGCACCATGTGCCGTACAGGCAGGGTTTACAGTCCGGTTATAAACGGTGTAAGGCAAAACTTCAGGTTGGTGGGGGCAAGGCACTACAATGCTATAATTGAAGATGAAAACACTAAAACCTGGTGGTACCAGGCTACCGGTAACGCGGCTGTTGGGGAGCTGAAAGGAAAGCAATTAACCGAGCTGCCTTATGAACAATTAACCCTCGCGGCCTGGTTACAGAAACATCCCGAAACGCTCATTTTACAACCCGACAGGCTATACACCGCAGATTATGCCGACCTGAAAAACTACGACCGTGTGCAAGCTATCGACCGTGACAGCACTATAAAAAACAAAGATTCCCTGATGCGTAAAAGCTGGGTAATTGGTGTGATCATAAACGGCAAAGCCAAAGCTTACGACTGGCGCCACATGTACGCCAAACGCCTGCTGAATGATGAGTTGAACAAAAGTTCACTGCTTATTGGCATTGAAAAGGACAGCCTCAGCTATCATGCCTGGAATACATCAGTAAGCGGTAAAACCCTTCACTTTAAACTGGATGATAAAGGCATGCTCACCGACGAAGAAACCGCTTCGGTTTGGGATTGGGACGGCCTGTGCTTAACCGGTACACAAAAAGGGCAGCGCCTTGCTAAAATTCAGGCCTACCAGGAATACTGGCACTCATGGAAACATTTTCATCCCGGTACCGTGTTTTGGAAAGGCGATGAATCGCTGGAGCAAACGGCATCCATTTACCCGCCTTTTTAACAAGCGGCTTTAATTAAATAGCGGTTGCTATTTTGCTGATGTCATCGTCATTAAGCAGAGCGTCTTCAGTAATGTTGGGGTAATACTTATTCAGGATCTTTTGAATAAGCTGGTAGCTTTCGATAGATTGAATGGGAGCGGAAGCCAGTTCAGTGATGGTTGAACCAATGAGCTTAAGTTTTTTTGCCTCGTACTGGTTGATCACAAAGTCAGAAGTTTTTTTCTTACGGCTTTGTTGTATGAGATCATCAAGTTTCTTGATCTCTTCAACCAGGTCAATCATTTTTAATACTTCCACCTTTTTCATCAGCGCCAAAATTAGTGATTTATTTGTAACAGGGGGTATAACAGGATATAAGTTGTATTGTTTGTAAGTATGAGACGGGTGGAAGCTGTAATTGTTACGGATAGAAATGAGCGCCTTTTCAATGTGTGCAAGCTGAAAAAATTAAAAATATGTCATTGCGAGTGTTTAAATCCGGAGGCCTCTGAAAGTGAAATGACAAAAGAGAGCCTGTCAGTCTGAGCCTGTCGAAGACTCGCGCGCAGAGGCCTACCCACCATGCTTCGACAGGCTCAGCATGACACCGTTTTAAGTTGTCATGGGTAGCGAAGCGTGGCAATCTCGCAGCTAATACATAGCCGCCCTGTGTAGCTACAAGATTGCCGCGTCGCCCCATTGCATTGGCTTATGCTGCTCCTCGCAATGACATTTTTTCTTTTACTATTTCTTATCCTCCGTAGTATCCCTTTCAACCAGGGCCATACCGCATTTAGGGCAGGTGCCGGGTTTATCAAACGTAAGATCGGGGTGCATGGTGCAGGTGTATTTTCCTTTTTTCTTTACTGTTGAGGTGGTGTCGGTTTTGCCGGTGCTTTTAACCGCACTGTTGCAGGCGCCAAGGGCAAGGCCGGCTAAGGCTAAAATGATAAAGCTTTTTTTCATTGATTATTTGTTTTTGATGAATGAGGCCAACCCGAACAACGATACTACCAGCACACCTAAAGCGGCCAGCATACTCACTATGTCGCGGATATCCTTACCCGCCCAGGTCATGCCGAAATATTTGTGTAAAAATATAAAAGAAAGCCCTTCGGCCCTGTCAATTCCTGCAACTTTTGCAGCCAGCTTTGATGAGGTAGTTTCAATATACCAATTGCTGCCGTCGGCATAACTTACGCTTTCAACCGGCAGGCGTTTGTTGATGAAACCATACTCGTTATCAAACTGCTTTACCTGGTTAATTTTTACCCTGCCATAAAATTTATCAGCATCAAGGCTGGTATGGTAATAGGTACTTAAAAAGCGGGCATAATCCTCATCCCCGTTAATTTGTTCTTTGCCGGTTAAGGTGTTAAAGTAGCAGATCTGCTTTTTATTATCAGTTACCTGGTAATAGCTGTTGCCACCAAAGTTAACCACGGCTATCCTCTTGATGATACTATCGGCAACAGGAAGCTGAAGGTTGGAGATAGCCAGCTGTTTCCTGGTGATCATCTGCCCATAATCAGGCTTTGGTGTTTCGGTATTGTGCAGTTTTACGGCAAGGTGAAAAGCGCCGCTGATTACGAAAGTGAACATCACAAAGGAAACAATAAGCCCTATCTGCCGGTGATAGCGATGAACGATGCGCTTGCCCTCGCCGCCATTTTCTTTTCGCTTTTGAGCTACGGATTTAAACTTTTTCCACATTAAACCATAAACAGTTAAGCCGCTGATGAGGGCGAACAGCATTACCACCATGATGATGAGTAATACTACATTTCGGAAAATATCGCCGCCGATATCAGCCAAAAACTGCCAGGTATGGAACTGTTCAAACAGCCAAAGGAAAGCCTTGCGGGTATTATTGTTAAATGTACCCATGCGGCTCTGACTGGTTTCGATATAAATGTCCATGCCATCGGGACGGTCAAAGCTAATCTTCCAAACAGGCAAAAGGTGATTGATGGGCTGGTATTGCCCATCAAATGTTGTTTGCAGAGCGATCTTTTTAATGTTAGATGTTGAGTCCTGCGTAAAATAGCGGGCAAGATAAGTGGCATATAGCTTATCCCCATCTTTTAACAATACCCCGTCATTGGCCGAGTAGTAATTGTACACACTATCTTTATCCAGCACCTGGTAATAGGTGTTGTGATTAAAGTTAATCAGTCCGAAGTTCCGGATAACGGAGATATTATTTTTATCCAGTACCTGCTGGATGCTGAGTACCGGTTTCATCCGGCTTTGAGGTAGCGGTTTAAACACTTCCTCCGCAATTGAAGGCCTGAACCAGTTTGACATGAATGGGTGTGAAAGACCGCTCAGTGTCCAGAAGATCACCGGGATGAGGGCTGTTAAGCCCAGCACCCGGTGCCATTTATAAAAGTTGCTTTTTACTGTTGCTGATGCCATTGATCAATATTTTGAAAATGAATAACTGATGCCCAGGGTGTAAGTACGTGGCGGCGCGGCATTATAAGTATCGCCGTACTGGCTGCTGGTTACTGTTGTAGCGTAAAGCTTATTGGTTAAGTTAAGCACATTAAACCAGATGCCCGCGCCTTTTAATACGCTGCTTTTTACATCATAGCCCAGGCGCAGGTTGTAAATATCATAACCTGAGTAAGTTTTGGTATTGGCGGGGTTGGTGTAGTATTGATTGATGTGCTGCCACTCTGTTGCTATCCTGAAACCCGGAAGGTACTGCGGCTTGTAGGTGAGCTCGGAGTTGGCAATCCAAGCTGGTGCGTTGTTCATGCGTTTGCCATCATAGTTGGTTACCGTGTTGGCGCCGGTTGTGTAATTGGTGGTCACCTCGCTGTACTCAACATAGGTATGTTTGGCATTGGTACCGCTAAACCTGAAGGTAAGCTCTTTAACCGGGGCCACAGTAACCGAGTATTCAATCCCCCGGTGACGTGTTGCACCTGCGTTTTGGTTCTGGGTAGTGTTATCCGGCAGCAATTGGTTAATGATTTCGTTATGCCCTTCCAGGTCGAATAGACTCAACTCAAAATACAACTTTTTGTTAAACGCCGAAAACCAGCCACCCGCTTCATAATTATCAAAAGTGGCCTGTTTAAGCTGGGTAAGCTGACGTGAACTGTACAAATCACCTGTCTCTGGTGGTTGGAAACCTACGCTATAGTTGGCGTAAATACCTTTGTTATTGCCAAAGTTATAGGTGATGCCCAATTTGGGAGCAACGATATTAAAATTGTTGGTTTCCTGTTGTTTATACTTGGTTTGTCCGGCGGGGATCTCATTATTAAAGTTGTAATGCACCCTGTCGTACCGTAAACCACCAACAATCCTCAATGCTTCAGTAGGCTTGACTTCATACTGGACATAAGCCGCGGTGTTGAACAACTTGATCTTGTAGTTGTCAATGTACCTGCCTGTATTACTGAAGCTGGTGTAATAGTTGTTAGCTACATCTTTGGTGATATCAAGATATTGGGCATAATATGAACTCGGGCTGTCATCCATATAAACACCACCAATGAGCCTCGAATGCAGGAAATCAAAATCAACCCGGTGCTGTGCCAGTAAGCCATAGCTGTTGAATTTTTGATCGTTTACCTGGCCGTTGCTGCTTTTGTAAACACCGTTAGCGTCGCGCACATCAGAGATATAATAACTTGGCAGCTGCGCAGTTGAGTTGTTGCGGAAAAACAGCGTTACAAAAGTGCTGTTCTTGTCATCCCACTGATGATCCAGGCGGGTGCCGGCACGAAACGATTTTACCTTGCGATAGGTGAAACGCTGGTTGGAGCCATAGCTGCGGTCATAAAACCGGGCGCTGTCTAAACTACCCGGGGTTTGGGTGTTGAGGTAATTATAGGCAGCTGAAGTAGTAAGCTTTGTTTTGGCACTGAAATCATAGGTAGTTTTAAAATTGGTCGAGTACTTATCAAAATCAGAATAGTCCTGCCAGCTATCGGTTTGATGGGCTACATATCCTCCTGCATACAAACCAAATTTGCCCTGGGTAAAACCGCCGTCGGCATCAACGCGGCGGTAATGATAATTATCACCCTGAACAGAAACATTACCGGCGTAACCTGTAGGCGGGCCCTGGGTAATAAAGTTAACCGCGCCGCCAATGGAGTTACTGCCGTAAAGCGATGATGCCGGTCCTTTGATCACTTCGATATCCTTAACGCCCGACATGTTGATCTCATACAGTGAGTTATGGTTAAAGATCCCGGTAGGGCGGATAGGAACACCATCCTCCATATATAAATAAAGGGCGTTGTAGGTAACAGGCTGGCGGATAGCCATAGTATGCTGCTCGTTACCCAAATTCACCATGTAAACACCTGCAACTTTGTTCAGCAATTGATAAAGGGCAGTGGCTTTGGTATCCTTAATTTGGGTGGAATTGATTTTACTGATGGCGATGGGGGCGTCCTGCCTGGCCTGGCCTTCTCGGCTGGCGGTTACCACTACAGGTTGCAGATCTACAGTTGAAGGTTCTAAGGCAACATCAAGCTTTTGGCCTTTTATGGTAGGTACTTCAATAATGCGCGCGCTGTAACCAACCATGGCAAATTTAAGCCGGTTAACGCCTTGTGCATTGATGCTAAAGTGCCCTTTGGCGTTAGTCATGCCAAGCTTTGCACCTGTAGCAGCATCGGCATTGCAGATTGATGCACCCGCGATGGCTTCGTGGGTATTGGCATCCGTAATGGTGCCTTGTATATTTTGGCCGAAGGCTAGGGTTTTAACGAGTATAAAGGTTATAAGTAGGATTAGATATCGTTTCATTATATAGTATTACAGGAGTTGCCTCCCGGTTTAAAAATGGGTAGAGTAGGGTGTGGGTTGATTGATGGGAGATGCAATGCGGCCGTTTAGCGTATCGACTCACCCCGACATCGCTGCGCTCGTCACCCCTCTCTACGCAAGCGTAAAAGAGGGGGCGGAAAAAGAAAAAAATCTTATTTTCCTCAACCCTCTTTGCGGCAAAGGCGAAGAGAGGGTGGTCCAGCGAAGCGTAGACCGGGTGAGTTAACTATATGCCATGTTTAGCCAGCGTTTAAAAACGCAAGCCAGCGGCAAATACCATCAATCAAAAACCAATAAAAATGAAATGATTATCCTAACTGCGGAGGCTGGAATATCGTAGCCGGGCGATCGGCCGGTACGGTTGGAGTGTAAGGGGTTGAAATAACCTGCAACAGGCTGGAGTGGAATTTTACATCAGTTGAGCTGATGACATAAACCTCCTGAAAGAGGCTCTTTTGCGACTGCCTTTCGTCGCTGGCCTGCTTGTCCTCTGCCTGTTTGATCTTTTTCGCGAAGTAGCATTTGCCATCGCAATGCAGCCAGGGTCTGTTCCTGTTTTCGCAAAGCTTGGTGGCAATGTAATTCCTGTTCAGCTCAAAACCCGCGAAAATAAAAAAACGCGAGAAGTTGACCGTGATCAGTGAAAAGATGAGTAAATAGGCTGTAATACGTTGCAGCATGGCGCAAAGGTACGCCCTGCGGGTTTAATAAGCAACTTTAGTTCTAAGTCTTAAGTCTCAGTTTTAAGTCTTAAGTTCAAAAATCTAAATGCATAACCCGACTAAAGACTTTTGACTTAGTACTTTCGACTCAAGACTTGTCCCTTTTCAACGTAGCATGCAGGTGTTGGCCTTTGTAAACCAGGTCCATACCAATAGAATCCTGATAAACTTTACCCGTATGGGGCGAACTGCCTCCCGGTACCGGGATACTGAAAGAGAAATTATCACCGTTGATCATGCCGTCGGTAATCGCTACATCCCCTTGTGGCGCATGGGCGGTGCCGGTAAGCTTGCCGCTATCGATCCTAAAAGTGTAGCTTAATGGAAAATGATCATCTCCGGGAAGTTTTAATGAACCTATCCATCTGCCGTTAATATCGGCCATCGAAATAAAACTAAAAGCGGTAATGATAACAAACGCACAGATCACCAGGAACTCTTTTTTCATTGTTGATATAGTTTAAGCAGATACCTATATGCCGTAATTTTAAACTATATACAATTTTATTGCCTTTAAGTTTAAAAAAGAAAAACCTTACCGGACGGGTAAGGTTTTTCTTTTTTGATATTTAAGATACATCATCCTGAACTTGTATCAGGATCCCACGAGACAGGCAGACCATGCAAGCTCGCTTAGCAAGTGGGGTGCTGAAGTAAGTTCAGCATGATTATCTTGTTATCAAATAAGGTTATTTCTTTTCAACCGATCTTTTCAATACCGAGCTGCTTTTTGAGCCATTGATATCCAGTTCAACGCTAACCGAATCGCCCATGAATTTGCCTGTATGAGGTATCACGATACCGCTGGTGGCTACTGTAAATGAAAAGTCGGTACCATTGGTTTTGCCTTCTTTAATGTCAACGTCGCCTTCCGGAGTTAAGGCTGTGCCGGTCAGTTTATCGCCATCAACCTTAAAATTATAAAGCAGTGGGTATTCCTGGCCGTCGCTTGTAACTAATTTGCCTGCCCATTTGCCGTTAAGATCAGCTATAGCTGCAAGACATATCATAAAGCAGCTTACCAATAAGGTAGTAATAAAAATCTTTTTTTTCATAAATGTGAATTTTGGTTTATAAATATAAGCACCTTGATTTATAGGATGAAATGATTACATGATATTTTATGATGTGAAATTTAAATATCATGTAATTCTTAAATCAGGAAATTAAGGTTGTTGAGCTCTTTTTAAAGTACTATGTGCTTTTGAACCATTGGCTTCAATATCAACACCTACCGAATCGCCATAGAATTTGCCTGTGTGGGCAATATGAATATCCTCGATACTTACCGTAAATTTGAAACTGTCGCCGGTTATTTTGCCGTCTTCAATCGGCATATCGCCTTTAGGTGTTTTGGCTGTGCCGGTTAGTTTGTCCCCGTCAATCTGAAAATTATAAAGCAATGGATAAATTTCACCGGTTTCTGTTTCAAGCTTGCCTTCCCACTTTCCGGCAATTCCGGCAATGGCTGCAAAGCAAACCGCAATACAAACTATTACAAGGGCTAAGGTTAAAAAAGTCTTTTTCATAGCTGTTGTTTTCATCGGTAAATGTAAAATCGATATTAAACCAAAACGTAAACTGTACATTAAATTTACTGCCGGCAGTATTATCGATTTATGAACAAAAACTGTACTATAACAGCCAGGTAATTAATGCTGGATTGTTTTTTTACTTTCATTTGTATTTAGGGGCATTTTTTGACTATCTCTAAATAAATGTTAATGATACATTTCCAATTATTCAAAATGATTGTACCTTTAAATCTGCATACTAACCGGGCGAAATCCTGTTTCGCTTTTCACTTTTAAACAACCTATAATAATGAAGAAAATTTTTACCGCATTGCTATTGTTGGGTGGTACATATCTGGGCGCTTCGGCTCAGGATGTTCAGCTTAACAAAGGCTGGAAATTTGCTGTGGGTGATTCTGCCCAATGGTCGTCCCCAACTTTTAACGATCAAAGCTGGCAAAACATTGATGTCGCCCATTCCTGGGAGCCGCAGGGACACCCTAATTACGATGGCTTCGGCTGGTACCGTATCCACGTAGTGATCCCTTCATCGCTTAAGGAAAAAGCTTATTTAAAAGATAGTCTCCGCTTAAGCCTGGCCAGTGTTGATGATAATGACGAAGTGTATTTAAACGGAAAGCTTATCGCTAAATATGGCGGCCACAGCGGAACCATTAAAGATGGCAATTACGGCTCGCGCACTTATAGTATCCCGGCTTCAGATCCTGCAATTTTGTGGGATAAAGAAAATGTGCTGGCCATCCGTATTTACGATACCGGGGGCGACGGTGGTATTTACGGCGATAACTTTTCTATTGCCATGGCCGATGTAATGGATCACGTTACAGTAAATACCGATGGCGATTTTAGTTTCCAGGAAAATAACAGTCTGGCCAAATCAGTTAAATTGATTACGACCAATAAATACCAATACCAGGGTACTTTAGCCTTTAAAGTTACCGATCCTGAAACCGGCGCGGTGATCTACGAAAAAACAAACCCGGCAAATTTTACTGCAGGAAAGCCTTTCACCTATTCGTTTGTGATAGCCCGGTTAGCCAAAAAATCGTATACCATAGCCTATACTTTTACAGATCAAAAATCGGGGAAGGAGATTGTTAAAACCGAAACCACGCCTTATGTACTTACTCCTTACCCATCGCCCAGGCCAAAAATTAACGGAGCCGATGTTTACGGTGCAAGGCCTGGTAACCCTTTCCTTTATCTGATCCCGGCAACCGGTAAAAAGCCGCTTACCTATAAAGCTGCGGGCTTGCCTGCCGGCTTAACGCTTGATGCTAAAACGGGTATCATTTCGGGTGAGGTAAGCCAAAAGGGAGATTATCCTGTAACGCTTACGGTTACCAATAGCTTAGGCAATAAAACCAAAACACTAACTATTAGCATTGGCGATAAAATTGGCCTTACCCCGGCCCTTGGCTGGAACAGCTGGAATGCCTGGGGCTTGAGCGTTAATGACGAAAAAGTAAAGATCTCGGCTAAAGAAATGTCGGAGAAATTAAGTGCTTATGGCTGGAACTATATCAATATAGACGATGGCTGGGAGGCGGAAAACCGTGCTGCCGATGGCGCCATCGTAGCTAACAGTAAGTTTCCGGATATGAAAGGTTTAACTGATTATGTACACAGCCTTGGCCTGCATACCGGGATTTATTCATCGCCTGGCCCGCGCACCTGCGGCGGCTTTTTGGGCAGCTGGCAGCATGAAGACCAGGATGCCAAAACTTATGCCGACTGGGGTTTTGATTATTTAAAATACGACTGGTGCTCCTACTCGGAAGTTACCCCTCCGCATCCCGACCTGCCTGCACTTAAGAAACCATATGAAGTAATGCGCACCTCTTTAAATAAGGTAAACCGCGATATTATGTTCAGTTTTTGCCAGTACGGCTGGGGTGATGTTTGGAAATGGGGTGCCGAAACCGGCGGCAACAGCTGGCGTACCACCGGCGATATCCAGGATACCTGGAGAAGTATGAGTGATATTGGCTTTAGCCAGGATCCTGCTTCGCCTTACGCTGGTCCGGGGCATTTTAATGATCCGGATATGCTGGTTGTAGGCAAAGTAGGCTGGGGGCCAAGCCTGCACAATAGCCGTTTAACTTATGATGAGCAATATACCCACATCAGTTTATGGAGCCTGCTGTCTGCGCCGCTGTTAATCGGCTGCGATATGGGGCACCTGGACAGGTTTACGCTTAGCCTGTTAACGAATGATGAAGTACTGGCTATTGACCAGGATGCCTTAGGCAAAGGTGCAAGACAGGCTTCTAAAACAGATGAGCAGCAGATTTGGGTAAAAGAGCTCACCAAAGGCGAAAAAGCAATAGGTTTCTTTAACACATCTGATAAATATCAAACTGTTAACCTGGAAGCTAATGACAAGCTGTTAAAAGGCTTTACCAAAGCCCGTGATGTTTGGGAACAGAAATACCTGATAGCGGTTAACCACAAATACACTTTCAAAATCCCACCGCATGGCGTAAAGCTTATTAGGGTTATGTAAGGATTTAGGGTAGGGAGATAAAAAACACGCGTCGTTGCGAGGTGCGAAGCAATCCCCGATGAGCAGGGCCACCCTGTATAGTTTGGGATTGCTTCGTACTTCGCAATGACGCTTTTTATTTGATTAGCTGATTTTATAAAAATCAATTTTCATGTCCCCTCAGGGTCTCTCGCAGAGGACCCTGAGGTTCACCGCGTTTTGGTTAGAACAGCTGATCTGGCGTATATCAATCTGCATGGCGTATACATCAGGGTCCTCTGCGAGAGACCCTGATGGGACGTTGATAGCAAAAATGGCCTATATCTATTCGATAAAGGCCATTTTTATATAACGTAGTTTGAAAATCAATTTGGCACGTCGTAATGATATACCGGCGAAAAAACTCCTTCACTTGTAGTGTAGTAGCCTTTACCATCGGGCTGAAAACCTATCGCCTCGCCCTGTTTTTCAACTTTGTAGGTAAGTTCCTGTGGCTTGCGTACCATAGTTTCCCATATGGGTTCGTTATGCTGGCGGCGCCAGTAGTAAACTTTGTCGTAACTTTTTAGCAGGATCTGCTGCCCGTCTTTAGAGATATCGCCGGCTGTGATCCATTTAAAAGGTTTAAAGCCCGCGAAGTACAATTTGCAGCGTTTGGTTAATACTGTTGTTGTATTGGCCTGGTATTTTAACGGACTGGTGTAAACCGCAACGGTATCACCCCTTTTACTTACAATGATCAATTGCTTGCCTATCGGGTCAATCATCAAAGTTTCAGCATCTTTGGGGCCATCCGGATATTTAAAATCTGCCCGTACAGCTTGTGTGTTTGTAATAGCCTTATCGCCTGTAGCCCATGATTTTTTTTCGGCCATGCGGTAAACTGTAATATATGGCCTGTTTTGATTGTTATCGCCTATATCGCCAAGGTAAACGTAGCTTTTACCTTTTTCCGGTCCGGGGCCAACATCAATATCTTCACAATCCTGTACGCCCAGCTTTTGAGTGCTGTCACCCTTAAAATAAATGGTTGATTTGAGTTTGCCTTCGGCTGTTATAGCAAAAAAACGGCTTGTATCGCCGCTGTCGTTATGTACATAATAGGTGTCGGGGCTAATGGATGACGCCGCAATACCCGACGTTTCATCCATCTCTTTATCATTCAGGGTGCCTGTAATGTCCTGCCTGTCGAGCAGCCTGTGCTTGGCGAAGGCCCCCATGAAAAGTAGGGATACAATGGGTAAGAGTATATTTAATTTTTTTGACCGGCTCATTCTGTTTCTTGCAAACAATAACGCAAATAAAGCGCATTAGTATGAAGTTGACATTAATTATTTGATTTTGTTACGACTATATGAAAATTATATAACAAACAGGGCAATGGTACACAATATTCGTACCACGAAACATTTATGCCGATTCAAAGGCATGTAATAAGGCGTTTTGTCGGTATATTTCTGCAGGGGTACGGTAATCGGCCAGTTCAAGCTCCTGAACATATTTGCAATTGCAGGGGTGCCCGGGTTCAATAAAAACAGGCATATCATAGCCCAGTTGCTGGTAGTATGGAGTAATGAATGCTTTTACGGGCAGTTTGTTTGCTGCAGAAACAACATCAGGCGTAAGTTTTTTTAAGGGCTTTAAAAGTATTTTAATTTCACAAAGTTTAAAGTTGTCATAAAGCGGGATCCAGCGTATTACATCGTCAATATTAACTGCTATGGCATTATGTTTTACTCCAGTAAGGGCGCCAATATTGACTTCGCTATTATTTAAAAGACTGATGATCATAACCTGCTGACCGATATAACGGCTAAAAATAATGAGCTGGGCTGCCACACTTATATGTTTCATTTTGCTAATTTTATTAGCAAAATACGGAAATTAGTTAGTGAGATGCAAGGGCGAATGTGAAATGTTTTTAGGCGTGGGTCGGCAATGTGCTACCAACAAAAAAGGGCCTTTTAAGGCCCTTTTTTGTTTTACTATTTCTCAACGTCTATAAGCTCCGGCTTTGTTGCTTCGGACTTGGTGAGGTCAATATCCGGTTTTGAAATATCTGTTAGCGCTACGCGGCCACGGTCTTTACGCAGGATACGGTTAAACAACGAGATCTCCCTGTCGAACAAAAACTGGAAAAACAGTTTGGTCCATGAGGTGTGATAGTATAATGTATCGTAATATTCCGGGGCAGTTTTCCTAATCTCGGGGAGCTTGTTCCATGGGATAGAAGGGAAATCATGGTGCTCATTGTGGAAGCCCACATTAAATGCTACCGCGTTAAGGTTTCCATAATAGCTGTATGTTTCCTGTTCTTCGGTAACGGTAAGGTAATGTTCCTGGATCCAGCGGGCGCCCAGCGGGTGCAGGCCAACTGAAAAAGAAAAGCTTAACAGCAGAAACGCTACTGCATGCCAGCCCATGAAATAAGCGATAGCGGTTGTAAATGCTGCCTGTAATAACCAGTTTGTCAGGATCCAGCCGTCAAAAGGATGGATTTCCCTTAAACGTGAAAGGCGGAACAATTGAAATACCGGGAAAAACAGCAGCCAGATTGCTTTACCAAAAAATGAATTGCTGATCAGTTTGGCTTCCCAGCGGTTAGGCAAATCGGCGTCAAGCTCATGTACACCCTGGAAAGAGTGATGCTTGATGTGGTATTTTTCGAATGAAATAGCGCTTGGCAATATTTGCGGTAAGTTGGCAAACATGGATGCCCAGCGGTTTGCGTTGCGGTTTTTAAACAGCAGCTGGTGTGTACATTCATGGATCATTACAAACAGCGCATGATCGGCAAAAGCGCCGAGCAAATAAGCCGCTCCGAAAACTATCCACCATGACTGGTCGCGTACAAACCAGGCTAAAACAACCTGGAAAGCTACTAAACCAATAATGGCCCATATGGTTGCGGGGTTTTTACCAATAAGCTTTCGCAATTGCGGAAACTCCTTCAAGATTTTTTTTGTGCGGATACGATGAGGTTCAGACTCCTGGGAATAAACAAAATCAGTCTTTTTAATCATATAGTGTTAAAACGTTAAATATAACGATAACGTGCGCAAAAGTTCATTTTTTTGTAAAAATTAATTAGCAATATTAGGAATAAACAAAATCTTCACGATCATTTCATATAAATTTTATACATAATTTACGTTAGTTTTGCTTAAAAACAAGCACCTTAAAAGTATTTGGAATGGCTTTACGTGTACCGGGCTCAAACTGAGCAACGCTTAAATAAATTTTGTGGGTTTTGGCGTCAAGTGTCATCGTGCGGGCCCGTTCGGCAGTTTTTAGGGTTTGGATCACCTCATATTCATCAGCCGATTTTTGTTTGATGATGGTAGTGGTGCCATCACCGCATGAGCAAAATATAAGTTTGGTTTCAGGGTCATAAACTACCGCGTCAACACCCGCGCCAATTGGCAGGGTAGCAGTCACTTTACCTGTTTTGATATCAACAACACTCACCCCTTTATTTTCGCGGCAAACGGTAAACAATTTCTGATTAGCGGCGTCAAGCGCTAAGCCTGTTGGGCCGCCGCAGGGGGCAAGGGGATAGTTTTTAACCACTTTAAGGCTTTTGCTATCAATAACATTCAGGCTGCTTTTATCTTCAAGGTTATTGTAGATTTTACCTTTACCGTTCGATACTGCAAACTCGGGGCCGCCGCCAAGTGCAACCGTGCCAACCTGATTAAGCGTTGCCGGGTTAATTACCGATGAATTATTGCTTTCGCCGTTAAAGGTAAACACCCGGTCGGAGTAGGGGTCATACATAATAGCGTCCGGGCCATTAGCATTGGTAAGGGCAATTGTAGTAATGGTTTTAAAAGTTTTTAAGTCAAAAACTACTACGCCATTTGCCTTGCCATCGCTGATGAAACCACGATTAAGTTTATTTACTATGGCTATGCCGTGAACGCCTTTCATGTTATCAATAACGCCAACCGGCTTTTCGGTATCCAGGTTAATGACATTTACAGCGGTACCATGCGATACATACAGGTTGCGGTTGATCTTGTCTATAGCCAGGTAATCGTAACCTCCATCACCCGGTAGCGCGATGGTTTTATCGGCCACATAGGTTTGCGCGTTCAGTTTAAAAGGAGCTATACCTGCTATGAGCAAGGCTACGGCCAAAATTTGCTTTTTCATTTTTCGGGAGTGTTTATTGCCATGAAATTAAGTCCCGAATCTGTAAAAATGCTGTGTTAACCGCGGTGGCTTTCATTAATTTCATTTAAATGGGTGTTAAACCCTTTGCTGTACAATATACGGAGCATTGCCGGTAAAACAATAAGCAGTAATGGCAACGCCGCTAAAAATCCGCCGATAACCGCAATAGCCAGTGGCTGATGTAATTGCGCGCCCGCACCTATGCCTAAAGCAAGCGGCAACAGGGCTATAATAGCGCCCAAAGCGGTCATCAGTTTTGGTCTTAAACGGGTACTGATGGCAAAGGTTATAGCGGCGTCAATGTTTTTATTTTCATTTTCGATAGCGCTTTCCTTAAACTGCAGAAAGGTGAAAATGGCGTTTTCACCAATAATGCCTACAATCATAATCAACCCCGTATAGCTGCCCACATTGAGCGGCGTACCGGTAATAAATAAGGCCAGGAAGCTACCGGCGATACCTAAAATGCCAATCATCAAAATAAGCAGTGCTATCCTGAACTGCCTGAACAGGAATAATATCACACCAAAAACCAGTAAACAGGCAGTTATCAGGATAATAAGCAATTCTTTAAATGACTGCTGCTGCTGGGCGTAAGCTCCTCCGTACTCCACATGGTAACCCGTTGGCAGGTTTACGTTGTCATGGATGGTTTTTTGAATGGATGTTATTACAGTACCCAGGTCGCTGCCTTCCAGCCGGGCGCTCACTACATTCATGCTTTGCAGGTTTTCGCGGTTGATCTCGGCATCGCCAGGCCTTAGCTCAACCGAGGCCAGTTCGGTTATAGGGATGAGTTTACCGTTGGGTAAAAATATATGCAGGTTATGGATATCATTCACGTTAAGCGAGCGGTTACCCGGGTAAACCATGCGAATGGGTGAGAGTTGTTCTTTCTCCAGTAAGCTGCCTATCACATTACCTTCCAGCGCGGTTTGGATCTGCATTTGCAGATCGGCGGCGGTAATTCCATACTGTGCAATTTTGCTGTAATGAGGTTGAATGCTTACCGAAGGACCGGCGATAACAATACCCGGCAGCACATCGGCAGTGCCTTTTACTTTTTCAACCAGCCCGGCTATCTGCCTTGACAGGTTTTGCAATGTTTGCTGATTATCACCAAATACTTTGATCTCGATAGGTTCGGCCGATGTGGTCAGGTCGCCAAGCATATCGGATATCACCTGGCCAAACTCAACCTGCAGCGCGGGTTGGGTTTCTTCAACCATTTTGCGCAAATCGCTGATCACCTCTTCGGTGCTTTTGGTGCGATCTTTTTTTAGCTGTATAAGATAATCGCCGCTGTTAGGCTCTGTAATAAAAAAGCCCATTTGTGTACCCGTGCGGCGCGAATAGGCAGTTACATCCGGGTGTTTTATGATCTGCTTTTCTATCTGGCGCAACATCCGGTCGGTTTCTTCCAGTGATGTTCCCGGAGGTGATTTATAGTCGAGCACGATGGCGCCTTCGTCCATATCAGGCAGGAAGCCGGTCTCCAGCAATGGGGGCACAATCACAATTACGGCAGCCAACGCGGCAATAATAATAATGCTTACATAAGGGCGCAGGATAAAGAAGCTTACCCACTTTTGTTGTTTAACTGTATGTATTTCTTCTGCCTTGGCTTTCGCTGTATTTAATTTAGGCTTACGCGTTACGAGCAGGTAAATTACCGGCAAACCGATCCAGGTTACAAAGAATGAACTCAGCAGGGTAATGATCATGGTATCGGTAAGCACCTTGAAGTACGCCCCGGCCACACCCGTCATCAAAACAAACGGAATAAAAATTACGATGGTACTGATAGATGAGCCCACCATGGCCGGGAAAAGATAATCAATAGCCTTGCGGACCAAATGGCTGCTCAACTCGTCCGGGTGTTCTTCGTGTACCCTGTGAATCTGCTCAACCACTACAATGGCATCGTCAATAATTAATCCTATGGATGCTGCGATAGCACCCAGCGTCATGATATTAAAAGTATAGCCAAGCCAGTATAGTACAAGTAATGTAAGCCCAAGTGTAACCGGGATGGTAATCAATATGGTTATACTTGCTTTGAACGATCTTAAGAAGATAACCGCCACAATAATAGCCAGGAGCAAGCCTACCCAAAGGCTGTCGCTTACGCTCCTAACCGAGTCGTTCACAAAATCGGCCTGAATATAATATGGACGGATACTTACACCCCGCGGGAGTAGTTTTTTTAGCGCGTCAATCTTATCGGCCATATCGTTACTAACCGAAATGAGGTTGGCATTGGGTTGCTTCACTACGGCTATCAGTACCCCATCATGCCCGTTGGCGTTGATGCGGGTGTATTCAATCCCTTCGTTAACCTGGATGCTTGCAAAATCCTTGAGCCGTACTATTCTTTTACGGTTGTTGCTGATCACAAGGTCTTCCAGTTGATCTTTGGCATTGATGGTAGCATCAGTAACAGTGAGGTACATGCGCTTATAATCCGACAGATAACCCTCTGATTTTACGAAATTGGTAGTAGCAAGCGTATTGCTGATAATATCAGGCGTAAGGCCTAATGAGGTCATTTTTTGCTGATCGAGTGTGAGCCAGTATTCCTTGAGTTTACCGCCGATCACCCTGATCTCCGATACCCCGTCGACCTGCGAAAGGAATGGTTTTACTGTGTATGTAGCTAACTGCCTTAATTCAATAGGGGACAGGTTATGACTCTCCAAAGTGTAACCGCTTACCGGTAAAATGGAAGGGTTCATTTTGGCTACGCTGATATTTACATCGGCAGGAAGGTCGTTCTTGATCTGATCGATGCTCGACTGGATACGCTGCTGGCTCAGGTCGATATCGGCATTCCAGTTGAGCAGTGCTGAAATTTCACAGCTTCCCCTGCTGGTAGTACTGCGTACCAGTTGCAGATCCGGCACCTGCTTAATGGCATTTTCCAGTGGTTTGGTAATCGTAACCATCATTTTATTTACCGGCTGCAGGCCCTCGTCGGCAATGATTTTGATCTTAGGGAAAGTGATTTCAGGAAAAAGCGAAGTTTGCAGTTTTGAATAAGCAAACAAACCGCCCATAATAATCAGGGCCAGCACCAGGCCTAAAGGCTTGCGGTGGGTTATGAAATAATTTTTTCGCTGGTTCATGATTAAAATGTTTTGTTTTTACCAGCGTACTGTATGGCGATGAGTTGACTCACCCCGGCATCGCTTCGCTGGCCGACCCTCTCTTCGCCTGCGGCGGAAAGAGGGTTGAAAAAGAAAAAGAGAGATTTTACTCCCCCTCTTTGCGAAGCAGAGAGGGGTGTCAGGCGAAGCCTTGACGGGGTGAGTCGAGTATTGGCTTTCATTACTCTACAATTTTCACTTTAGCCGTATCTGCCAGTCCGTAATTACCTGTAACCACTATTTTATCATTTGCCGAAAATTTGGGGGTTAAAATTTCCACCCTGCCGCCGGTTTCAATGCCTTTGGTTATGGCAGTTTTTACGGCGGTAGTAGGATTGATCAGCTTCATTACCCAAAACTCCGTTTGTGTTTCATTGCTTAGTATGGCCGATTTTGGAAGTGATCGCGTATGCGGGCGTATCGACTTAATGATCCGCGCTTTGGCTACCAAATTTTCGGGGATTGGGTTGGTGCTGTTCACTTTAAGCACAATACCCTGGGTTTGCGATAATGAATCAACAGCGGGCATTGATGAGCTTACCTGTGCCGTAAGTTTTTCACCGCCGGGCAGTACAAGTTGTACGTCCTGATTGTTTTTTACATAGCTACGCAGTTCATAAGGCAATTGCATCACAAATACAAAGCTTGAGCGGTCGCTGATCACGGCAAGCTGCTCGCCATCCTGCACATAATCGCCTTGTTGATGGTTGAGTTGGGTAACGTAGCCATTACCGGCAGCTTTTATTTTATTTACGCCCGAAAACTTAAACGTAGTGTCCAGCACATTGATGCTGTTGCCAATGCTTTGCGCTTCCTTGGTTTTTATGCTGAATAAAAACTCGCCTTTATTTACATAGTGCCCCGGCAGTATATTTACCTTTTGGATATAACCGTTGGCATTTGCCTTAACAACATTTTTTTGCTGAAAAACAGATGTAGCGCTAAGGTCAATGTAATCAACCATAGCACTATCGGCAACCGTGGTTACGGTTACGGGCGTTTGAGCTGCTGTTTCTGCATCGCCGGCATCATCTGCAGGAGTGTTGCCTTTGCAGCTATACAGCAAGGTTAAAAGGCCTGCAAACAGGTATATATGTTTAAATTTCATATTATTTATTCCAGTAATTGAGCTGATTAATGAGCTGCAGCTTATTAATATTGGTTTGTGTTTTAAGGTTTTTTATAGCAAGATAATTATTAATCGCCAGCACCAGGTCGGCTACCCGCACATCGCCGGTTTGCAGTAGTTGGGTGTCAACTTTTACCAGGCTTTCGGTGTATTTCATTTGGTCGTCAATCTGGTTTAGCAGTTTCTCTGAACCATCAATCTGTTGGTTTAGCTGGGCAATCTGCTGGCGGTATTGGGTATCAAAAAACGCTTTATAGCTGCGCCGGGTATCTTCTTCTAACGAAAGCTTGCGGTACTGGATCTTACGCTGGCCTCCATCATATAATGGCAGGGTAAAACTAAAACCAACGCTGGCCCCGAAGTTTTTATAGGCTGGTCCGCTCAGGAAATCAGAATTGTAACCGCCGTCGGCCAGCAGGTTGATCTTGGGCTTGTAGCTGAAATCAACTAATGAACGGCTATTCACCAGCTTAAGGCTGTCCGTTTTATACTGGTTGAAAAAGATGCTGTTGCTGATATCGGTCCGGATAGTTTTTTGAATACCGGGATCCTGTAATTCGATGTAACTGGTATCGGCAATGCCGGTTAAATAGTTAAGCGTTGTATAGTCATTTTTATATTGCAGCCTTGCCTGCGACAGCGTTAGTTCCTGTTGTTTAAGGGTAACCAAAAAAGTAAGGTAATCGCTTTGGCGATAAACATTGGCGCGGGTCAGTTTTTTAAGCAGCGCTTCCTCCCGGTTAAGCAGGCTGATCACTTCCTGGTTGAATTTTACCTGCTGCAGGCTGCCAAAAGCCGCTATGTATTGTGCCGTGACTGCTTTTTTCAGATCCTGCTCAGAGATTTTGGCGGTATTAAGCACCGATTGCGATTGCAGCTTCACTGCATCTATCTGTGCAGCGATATTTTTTTTGCTATCCAGCGATTGATTGATGCCCAATAGCGCATTAAGCGTATGCTCGTTGGTGATGGCAGGGGCATAACCATAGCCGCCGGCAACCGGCGCGTAAAGACCGGCACTGTTAGCGCTTACCTGTGGCCTGTAACCTGCCCTGATCCGGAGGCTGTCCAGTTGGCCTGACGCAACCTGGTTTTGCAGGTCCTTTAACAGCGGGCTGTTGCTTTTGGCAAGCTCCAGGTAATGTTCAAGATTGTAGGTTTGTGCCTGTATAGCAGCACTAAACAGGCAAAATAAAAAGCCGAAAACCCATTTTATCCGGATGGTCAAAATAATGCGTATTGTGTTAATAATAGCTAAGCTACAGGATAATTCTGGAAAAAATTGGTAGGGGCAGTGTAACAAATTTAAAAGTTAACCGTGAAGATATGGTAAGGCTCTTCATAATTGTAAACCAGCTGATAACCCAAACTTTCGCAGATCTGTTTGGAGATAGTGAGCCCCAGGCCGCTGCCTTCGGATGTGGATGCTTTATGAAAACGTGTAAAGATATTTTCAGGATTCAAGGCTACTTGCTCGCCGGTGTTTTTGATAGTTAAATTTTGGCTTGTGAGGCTGATGATGATCTCGCCGCTCGTTCGGTTATGGCGAACAGCGTTGATGATTAGGTTATTTAACAATATCTCAATAAGGTAATTGCTGGCATCAATTTCTTTTTCGCCAATTGTTGAAATAACTGTTATTTCTTTGTCGTTGAAAATATCTTCCAATTGATACAGCAAATCATCTATAAGTTCCTGCAAATCCAGGTGCTGTCGATCGTTCAGTAGTTTGTTCTCAATCTTGACCAGTAATAACAACGATTGATTAAGCCTGCTCAGGCGCGATACCGCGCTGTAAAGGTCATTGAGTAACTTGCTTTGATGCTCACTAAAGTTTTCTGTTTGGATCAGGGTGTCCAACTTGGAGTTGATCACAGCGATAGGGGTAAGCAGCTCATGCGAGGCGTTTTCGGTAAAGGTTTTAAGGTCTTTATAGTCTTTTTTTACCCGTTCGGCCATGGCGGTAACTTCGGCCTGGAGTTCGTTAAACTCGTCGATAGTGGTATTGGGAGATGGCATTTCGCGGCTATCGGTAACGTTAAATAGTTTCAACTCGCTCAGGATACTGTAAAATGGCTGCCAAAGCCGGCTCAATATGAGGCGATTGGTAATTACCAGCACCAGCAGCAGTAATAAGATAACGCCAATGGTAATGCCGAAGATGATCTGGATCAGATCTTCCGTTTCTACTTTTGATTCAACTATCAGAATTTTATAATACCTGTCGCCAACTTTTACCGAACTGACCAAACCGCGACCTGATTCCGGCTCGTCTTTTTCGCGGTAATAAGTAGTGTTAAAAAATTCGCGTTTAACGGAATTGGGTTCGGCCGAAATAAAGGTGATCTGCTGATCTTTAGAGGCGAAAACCTGGGGCAGGTGGTGATTGAGCTTTACGTAATCAAAAACTTCCTGCTCTTCAACCTTAAGTGAATTGTCTTTTTGATTAGTAAGGATGAGGCTGATGGCCTGGTAATAAATGGCACCGGTTATCAGCATGATAACGATAGTAGCAATTAAATTTACCCGGTTATACCTTTCCGAAAGCTTCATTATTGATCGGCAAATTTGTAGCCCATACCATAGGCTGCATAAATATAATCCTTACCGCCGGCTTCCATTATTTTTTTGCGGATGTTTTTAATGTGCGAATAAATAAAGTCGAAATTATTGACCAGGTCGATGCCATCGCCCCATAAATGTTCGGCAATGGCGTTTTTTGAAATTACCTTGCCTTTGTTGGAGATAAAATAGATAAGCAAAGCAAATTCCTTACGGGTAAACTTTACCGGGGTGCCGTTTACAGCTACGGTTTTGGCCATCAGGTCGATACTGAGCTCGTTAAAGTTAAGCACGTTGCTGCCATTGAACATTTTACGCCTGATGATGGCAGATACCCTCGCCTTCAATTCCGAAAGGTGAAAGGGCTTTACCAAATAATCATCAGCACCGAGGTCAAGGCCCTGCAGGCGGTCATCGAGCGAGTTTTTGGCCGATATGATGAGTACCCCATCGGTGTAATTATTGGCTTTAAGCTTTTTTAATATATCAATACCATTACCGCCGGGCAAGGTGATATCCAGCAGGATACAATCGTAACGGTATAATTCAACCTTTGCGAGGGCTGCTGCATAGCTGGCCGCGGTTTCGCAAATGTTGCCGGCTTCGGTAAAATATTCTTCAATACTTTCGCGCAGGCCTTCTTCGTCTTCGATGATGAGTATTTTCAAAACGTTTTTTTGATAAAGTTAAAACGCCAATTTGTACAGATTCTGGATTTTGAGCAGAGGCTAACAGCTATCTCACAGATTTTGTACAGAATACCTAAGCAAATTTGCATTTAGCTTGTTGCAAGTTAAAAACAAAATCTGATCATTATGTGGTGGATCTACGCATTACTTTCGGCACTGTTTGCGGCGCTTACAGCCATTTTTGCCAAAATAGGGATTAAAGGAGTTGATACCGACCTTGCTACGGCCATCCGTACCGTCATAATCCTGATCCTGGCCTGGGCCATAGCGCTTTTTAAAGGGACTCATGGCGGTATCGGCAGTCTTACTAAAACCAACTGGACTTTCCTCATCTTGTCTGGCTGCGCAACCGGCCTTTCGTGGATCTGTTATTTCCGCGCCCTGCAGTTGGGCAAGGTAAGCCAGGTTGCCCCGGTTGATAAACTAAGCGTTGCTTTGGCCATAGCGCTTTCTGTTATTTTTCTGGGCGAGCCATTAACTTTAAAAAATGCCATAGGCGCGCTGCTTATCATTGGCGGCACAATTGTATTGATTTTCTAATCTTTTTGTAACATGCTCATATACAATGTAACAAGCATATATACATAACAAAAACATATTGTAACAAATACACTTCAATACCGTTTAATTCAGATTTAATCCAATCTTTCTTATAAAATTTGTGGTTCCAAACACCCGTATTTTATAATGAAGTCTGTTTTTTTGATATTATTTTCTTTTATTTTTATAACCACCTTACACGCCCAAACTGTCCCCGGAGCCAGGGGGAAAATCACCGGTAAAGTTACCGATGCCACTACCAAGCTACCGGTTGACTATGCCACCGTATCTGTATTTAAACAAGGCGCTGCTTCACCCTTCAATGGCATCAGTACCGATCCCAAAGGAAATTTTAGCATAAATAACATCCCCGCCGGGGAGTATAAAATAACCGCCGAATTTTTAGGTTACCAGAAAGCAACTATCGAACATGTAATGGTTAAAGATGGAGCCGTATCATTGGGCGAAATCAAATTAGCTCCGGTTGCCAATGAACTAAAAGGCGTAACCATAACTGCCAAAGTACCTACTGTTGAAAACCGGATAGATAAAATGGTTTACAACCCTCAAAACGATTTAAGTGCACAGGGCGGCGTAGCTATTGATGTATTGAAAAAAGTACCGCAGATCACGGTTGATATTGATGGTAATGTGGAGCTTCAGGGCAATGCCAATATCCGTTTTTTGATCAATGGTAAACCATCAAGCATTTTTGGGGCCAGCCTTGCCGATGCTTTGGCCAGCATCCCGGCCAGTCAGATCAAAAGTATTGAGGTGATTACCAGCCCTGGCGCCAAATATGACGCGGCCGGTACGGGAGGTATCGTAAACATTATCTTAAAAGATAGCAAAGTGCAGGGCGTTAACGGCAGTGTTAACCTATCGGCAGGTACCCGCCGCGAAAACGGCTCATTTAACCTCAATGCCCGTAAAGGCAATTTTGGGGTTAACGCTTTTTTTAGCGGTAACGCCCAGATCAATAGTAACGCACCCAATACCCGTAACCGCGTATCAACCGATTCGGCCGCTAACAGGACCACTCTTTTTCAGCAGGGCAGCAATAATTTTAAACGCAGCGGTTATGAATCGGGCATTAATTTTAACTGGGATATCAGCCCTAAAGATCAGCTGACCGCAGGTGTGGGCTTTAATCATTTTGGTAACCATGGTAACGGAATTACCAACCAGGATCAAAGCGAGATTGATGCAGCGGGTAACCCAATATCTGATATCAGGAGCATCCGTAACTCAAGTAGTAAATTCAGTGGTTACTCAACCGATGTAAACTTGAATTACAAAAAAACTTTCGCCAAAGAAGGACAGGAGCTTGATGTATTATATTCATCAAGTTTTGGCCGTAACTCGTTCAGCTCGTTTCAGCGGCAAGATTATGATTCGGGCATAACTTCATCCGGTATCTCCAACAACAATCCGGGTAAGGACAGGGAAACCGATATTTCCGTTGATTATACCCAGCCGGTAAGCAAAAACTTTACACTGGAAACAGGTGGTAAGCTTGTATTTAACCACATCAATAATAATGTGGTGACAGATACCCTTTTTGGCGGTAATGCTTTTGTGCCCAACCAAAATCAAACCTATGGTTTTACTTATGACCGCAAGGTATATGCCTATTACCTATCAGCTTCAGCGTCGGTATTTGATAAATTTTTGGATGTGAAAGCAGGTTTAAGAGATGAGTATACTACTACTAAGGCCGATTTTCAGGGAGTAAATATTCCATCTTATAATATCCTTGCGCCATCGCTTGTGTTTTCGCACAAATTTGGCAATGGTGCCGAGTCTGTTAAATTGAGCTATACACGCCGCATACAGCGTCCTGATTATGGCGATCTGAACCCCTTCCTGAACATCAGCGATCCGCATAATATCAGTACAGGTAACCCCAACCTGAAACCCGAAAAAGGCGACCTTTTTGAGTTAGGCTATAACAAATCATTTGATAAAGGCGCCAATATTAACATAGCAGCTTTCTACCGTCGTAACACCGATGATATTCAGCAGTTCACTACCTTCTATTCTACGTTTGATGTAAACGGCACTACCTATACCGATGTGTCATTGAACCAGCGCTATAATATAGGTTCGGAAGAGCGCACCGGTATCAATATTTATGCTTCGGTGCCGGTAACCAGTAAACTAAGCCTGCGTACCAATATGATTTTTAGCGACAGGCGCAGCACCAACCCGGGTTTTGCCAATGTAAGTGCCTTCGCATACCGCCTTAACCTTAATGCACAATATAGCTTTGGTCATGATTTGAGCGCGGAGTTTTTTGGTAACTATAACTCATCGCAAAAGGGCATCCAGGGTACTAATCCCAAATTTGTATTCTACAATTTTGCCATGCGCAAAATGTTCATGAATAAAAAGGCAAGCATCGGCCTTACGGCTACCAATCCGTTTGCCAAATACGTGAGTCAAAGCTCATCAACCTTTGGCAGTAACTTTTATTCAACCAACCTGAGATTAGTGCCGGTACAGTCGTTCGGCATAAGCCTGAGTTATAAGTTTGGCAAGCTTGAATTTAAGAAGGAGCGGGAAAAAGAGAGAAACAATGAGCAGGATAATAATGGAGGTGACAATGGCCCTCAAACTGATAAGGGGAAATAACCTCACCTAAATCCTCTCCAAAGGAGATGACTTTAAAAACAAAAAACGCGATGAGTTATCATCGCGTTTTTTGTTTAAAATATCTATTTAAAGCCCTCTCCTTTGGAGAGGGTTGGGTGAGGTCTTATCCGTTCTTGATCAGGATACTTTCAATGATCAGCGTTGTATCTTCACAGCTGTCGGTAGCAGTTTCCATGGCTGCAAAAACGTCGGTGTATTTAATTAATTCAATCGGATCTTTTTCATTATTGAGCAGATCGGCAAAGGCCTTATTATGAACTGCATCGGCCTGAGCTTCCAGTTTTTTGATGTTACTGCAAAGCTCAAAAATTTCGGACGATTTGTTCAGGTTGTTCATCGCGTTTACTGCTTTTTCAAGCTCGGTGCTGGTTTTAAGGATCAGGGCAGCCAAATCTATCATTGGCTGGGTAATAACAGGTACGTTGTAAAGGTTTATCCTGCGGGCGGCCATGGTAATCCTGTCGGCTACGTCATCAATGGCTGATGCCAGTTCGCACATATCCTTACGGTTAAACGGCGAGATCAGCGTCCGGCCCGATTCGGAGAATACCCTGTGCGTTATCTCATAACTTTTAAATTTCAGCTTATCAATATGGGCAAAATTAAACTTCTGCTCATATGAGGTGGGGGCATTAACGGCTTCATCCAGTAGCCTGGCCATTTCGGTAACATTGGCTACAGCAGTGTTGAACAAATCGTAAAAAACCTGGTTTGAGTTTGGAAATATCGATTTTGAGTTAGTGCTCTTCATTGATCTGTCTTATCAGTCGTGAATTTACAGTAGTTATATTAAGTGGATTTTAAAATATGTCACTATAAATTATTCAGCGGATAAAAGTAACCATTAATATAATGCCAATTGTTAAGTTAATGTTAAGAATGGTTAAGCCAATGTAATAAAACGAAATTAGTGAGGTTGTAAGTTGCTGACTTAAAGTAAAAAGAAACCTGCTAATTGAATAAGGAAAATTGTGTAACATTTGAGTTTAATTAAAACAATCCCGCCATCTGCAGTATTGTATTTGTATTAGTCAATCCAATTATGAAAGCCGGGGAAAAGCATTATAAATGCGTAAACAGCAAAACAGGTTACGCCATTTATTACCATTCGCTGGGTAGGGAGCTCAGCAATGAAGAAGTGAAGGCCGAATTAGAAAAAATACGTGCGCGTGTAGCTATTCAAAACGGTATTTACCTCGAAACACTTTACTGGGAAGAAATGAAGCAGGATGCCGAACTGACGCAATAGCAGGCGCAGTTTTGTAGGGGTGTATAACTAATTTAAAATGAGTGTTTTTGCAAATAAATACTTATATTTAATTGCCATTATATAACCAGTTTTAACCTGCTGTCATTCCCGCTTATGAAAAAGATAGTTTTATCGCTGTTAGCGGCATGGTGTTGCTCTGTGCCTGTTTTTTCACAAAATAATAATCCGGTTTCACCTTCCGTTCCTTTAGACGCTGTGGTATCGCGTCTGCAAACTTTATCGGCCAATAAAGCAGTTGAAAAAGTGTACCTGCATTTGAATAAACCTTATTACAATGCAGGCGATACCATATACTTCAAAGCATATGTAACCCTGGGCGAACAGCATGAGCCTTCAAAGTTAAGTGGCATGTTACATGTCGACCTGGTTAGCCCCTCCGATTCCCTGCTGCAAACTATCCCGCTGCAAATGGTTAACGGCCTGGCCGCAGGCGATTTTAGTCTTCCCGGTATCTTGCCCGGAGGAACCTATCGTATCAGGGCTTATACTAAGTGGATGATCGATAACGGACAGAGTTTATTTGACCGGCAGGTAAACGTCAATGGCGGGGCATTTGCAGGCAATAAAGCGTTAGTGGTTAAAGCAGGTAAACCTAACATCGCTTTTTTTCCGGAAGGGGGAAGTTTTGTAAACGGTATACCAATCAAACTGGCCTTCAAAGCGGTAAGTACAAACGGTCAGGGGCTTGATGTTAAAGGTGTTGTGGTTGACAACACCAATGCCGAAGTAGCCAGGTTTGAATCGAAACACCTGGGCATGGGGCTTATATTTATTACTGCCGAAGCAGGTAAAACTTATAAAGCTAATTTAACCTATGCCGATGGTACCAAAGCGATAGTGGATTTACCGAAAGCCGATAACGAGGGGATCACGTTGATGGTTAACAATGATAATCCCGATAAACTTGGCATTGAAATAAATGCCAATAAAGCTTATTACCTTAAAAATAAGAACAAGGAAATAGGGATAATTATTTATTCGGCCGGTAGTATCCGCTCGGTAAAAACCGTGCTTGATAACCAGGTGCTCGACCTAAATCTCAATAAAAAAGATTTTAAAACAGGTATAACCCGGATAACGCTTTTTTCGGAGCAGGGCGAACCACTCAATGAGCGCCTGGTATTTATCCAAAATCCCGACCTGTTAACGATTACATCTGTTAGCGATAAACCTTTATACCCGGTAAGAGGAAAGGTGCATATTGCTATCAATACTAAAAACAAAAATGGAGAGGCGGTAAAAAGCTATTTATCAGCAGCAGTTATTGATGCCGACAAAGTTTCCACAACCGGGGACGATGAAAATAGCATCTTATCAAGTCTGCTGCTAACTTCTGATCTGAAAGGGGCAATTGAGCAACCCAATTATTATTTTGCTGATGTTAGCAATGATACCCGGTCAAACCTTGATGTATTGATGCTAAGCCAGGGGTACCGCCACTTTGAGTGGAAGCAAGTGCTAAATGATGCCAACACTACTGTAGCGTATACTGCCGAAAATGGTTTCGATGTATCGGGCCAGGTAAAAACAATTTCGGGGAAGCCGGTTGATGGCGGTACGGTAACCCTGATGCCGCAGGCAGGCGGGGCTTTATTAACACAAACCACCGATCATGATGGTAATTTTACTTTCAAAAACCTGGTTTATGACGATAAAACCCCGTTCATGATCCAGGCTAAAACGGCCGAAGGGAAAAGTAATACCAAAATATCCATTTCTCAGGCAAAGGCATTAACAAATATTAAAACCGGAGATTTGATGAGCTCGGCACAAGGGGTAAATGGTGCGGGCTTTGATAAAACTACGCAACAGCCGGTTTATATAGCTGATGCAAATAGCAGGGCACTTAATGCGGTTACCATTAGTGAAAGAGGCATTAATGCCGGTAAGCTTACTACAGAGGTTTTGGGGAAAAATAACCTGCGAGACCAAAGCACCCTGTCAAACGGGTTGCAGGGACGTTTAAATGGTATTGTTTTGAGACAAGGTGTGCCCTACCTGGCCGACAAGGTGAACCCGGTCATGCAGGGAGGGCCAATGTTGATTGTAGTTGATGATACCGTATTGCCGGCCGGAACAAGTATTGATAATTACAATGCTGCTGATGTTGAAAGTGTAAATGTGTTAAAAAATAACGATGCTACCATATATGGTGTAAGAGGGGCAAATGGGGTATTGGTGCTCAAAATGTGGAAAACTCAAGCTCCGGTTGTTTCAAATAATGTGATTTCGCCAGGCTTACTGTATTTTACAGCAAGGGGTTTTTACAAAGCCCGTACCTTTTATTCGCCGGTTTATGAAGCATCAACAGGTGCTGATAAGAAACCTGACGCAAGAACCGCTATCTACTGGAACCCCGATATTGTAACTGGCAAAGATGGCAATGCCTCGTTTGATTTTTTTAATGCAGATAGCAAAGGTAATTACCGTTTGGTGATAGAGGGCATTGATGAAGCAGGCAATATAGGGCGGAGCATATTAACTTATAAGGTACAATGATGCCGGCGCATAAAAAACCCTGCCATGGTAGGCAGGGTAAAAAAACCACAACAATTGTTTAACCTTTGGGCTATAAATCCCTCCGGTCTATTCCTAATTGCAATGTGATCTTTCAATTATTAAACAATATAAAATCAAAATAGTTTAATCATCGGGTGTTTATTTTCAGTGTTTTATGTGTTAAAATCACCTCTCGAAGGTATTTAAACGAATAGTTGTTTTTAAACCAAATTTCAATCTATCTTTATATTAAATAAATTATGAGAAATCTTATGAAAAAATCATTTCATCTTAAAGCAGCATTCCTGTTTGCTTTCGCCTTATTAGTATCAGCGGTAACCTTTGCCCAGAACAAACCAGCAAGCCCGCGCGATAGCGTTAGCGGTACAGCTGCAGGTTCAACTATTACTATTAACTATGGCAGTCCATCGGTTAAAGGCCGTAAAATTTGGGGCGGTCTTGAAGCTTACGGTAAAGTATGGCGTGCAGGTGCTAACGAGGCCACAACTTTTACAACAACAAAAGATATCAAAGTTGAGGGTAAACCACTGGCAGCGGGTACTTACGGTTTTTTCCTGATTCCTGCCGAAAACGGTACCTGGACAGTTATTTTTAACAAGGTGGCCAAACAATGGGGCGCGTTTAAATACGATGAGTCAAAAGACGCCCTGCGTGTAAACGTAAAAACCAAAGCCGCGCCAATGCACGAAAGATTAGTTTATACAGTTGATGCAAAAAGCTTTTGCATGTTCTGGGATAAGATCGTAGTGCCGGTGTCTGTAAGTAAATGATATTCAGTAACCTTATTTTTCACAATTTTGAAGGCCCCGCCAGGGGCCTTTTCCTTTACCCGGGTTTTAGCGCGCAAAAGCATTCTTTTTTAAACCTGAACCCTAAAGCGCTATATTTACCTCAGATAATGCGCTACCCAACCAACAAAAAACCTGTACTAAAAAGAATCATCGCGATAATATCATTGGCATTGGCTATTTTTTTGCTGATGCTGTTTGCTGATCATCCGGCCGCTGTTGAACGTTATTATGCCAATGGTTTTTACATTATCATTTGCCGGGTTTTTCATTCCGTTTTAAACATATTTCCGTTTAGTGTTGGCGACATTATATATATAGCCGTGGTTATTTATTTGATTTATGCGGTGATCAGGTTGATTGCCCTGCTGTTTAAAAAAAGGTTCCAAATGGCGGGGAGACTTTTTTTAGGATTGGTTATAGGTATCCAGGCGGGCATTGTGGCTTTTTATTTGTTGTGGGGAATGAACTATTTCAGGCTACCGGCCTCCGAGCGGCTTGGGCTTAGGGATACGGCTTTTACAACCGCCGATCTTAAAGCCGTAACCCGCATCCTGATTGACAGCGCCAACGTTACCCGTGCACGGCTTACACCAGCAGACTGGGCCCAAAGTAATACCCATATTTATAATACAGCACGGCATGCCATCGGCGTGCTCAGTAAAGATTCTGTTAATTTCAGGGCTTATAATCCTGATGTAAAACCATCGATATTGACGCCATTATTAAATTATATCGGTACCTCGGGCTATTATAACCCTTTCACCTCCGAAGCCCAGGTAAATTACCAGATGCCCATTTTTAACCGGCCCTTTGTGGTATGTCATGAAATGTCGCACCAGATGGGGTACGGGGCGGAGGATGAAGCTGATTTTGCCGGCTTTGTCATCGCCGTAAAATCACATGACAGGTTGTTACGTTATTCGGCATATCATCTCGCCGTGCAGGAATTCATGCACTCGCTTGGCGCCCGTGATACCCTTGCTCATAAAGAACTCAAAGCGCTCATCAGCAAAGATGTACGCGGCGATTATATCACCGAGCGCAATTATTGGCTGGCCTACGAAAACAAGCTGGGGGCCATAAGCAGTGTTTTTTACGATAATTTTCTGAAAGCCAACAACCAGCCCCAGGGCCTCGAAACCTATAACCGCATGGTGTTATTAGCTATGGCGTGGTACCGAAACCAATGGTTGTCATCGGCTTCGCGTCATTAGCTTCGCGTCATTAGCTTCGCGTCATTGAGTCATTTTGGAAGGCGATATGCAACTGTTTTGGAATTATTGAGCCATGAAATACAAACAAAATGACTTAATGATGCAAAGCAAAATGACTCAATGACACAAGGTAAATGACCTAATGACGCGAAGCAAAATGACGCGAAGTGAAATTGAGCGTAGCAGATAAAAAAAATGCGTTCCGTATCTCACCCCGGAACGCACACAATATCACGTCTCAAATGATATTGAATCAACTAAATCTCAGATATCATATTAAATGTGTACCCAAGCTCTTTATATTCGGATACCGGAAAGGAAACCGGCACAGGAATTTATCAAATGTTAACTATACAGTTTAAAAGTACAGCAAATAATTACCTCAAAAAAAGCCGATTGTAAATATTTGAATAAAAACGGCGGTGCTATGTAATTATTATGAATTAATCTCCAAATTTACTTCAAAATCTTTAAAAAGCCTCGTTTACTTCACATTTATATGGATAAATTGTTTGGTAAAATTGCTGTTACCGTGAAAGTTAATTTTATTATTGTTTCAATGTTTCTTCCTGCTTTGGTTTTTGCTCAAAAAATTAATCAAAAGGAAATAAAACGGAGCGAATCATTAGCAAAGTCAGTAACCATTATCAGGGATAATTGGGGAGTTCCTCACATTTATGGAAAAACAGATGCCGCTGTTGTTTTCGGATTGATGTATACCCAGTGCGAAGATAACTTTAAAGGGATTGAACGCAATTACCTTTACCAGTTAGGCAAACAGGCCCAGGTTGATGGCGAAACTAATTTATATACCGACGTGCAACTGCAACTGATTGCCGATAGTGCCGATGCCATTAAAGATTATAAAACAAGCGCCCCCTGGTTCCGGAAACTGTTGGATGCGTTTGCCGATGGCATTAACTATTACCTATACAAACATCCCGAAGTAAAACCCCAGGTATTTAAACATTTTGAACCCTGGTACGCGTTGATGTTTACCGATGGCAGCGTTGCCGCTACCGAAACCGGGGGGATTAAACTAAGCGAAACCAAAGAGTTTTACAGTACTGCCCCCGAAAAGCTTGGCGCGGTAACCGGCCAGCCTGTAAAAAATATTTACGACATGGTGAACGAGCGCGAAACCGGCTCAAATGGCTTTGCTATAGCGCCTTCAAAATCCGCATCGGGCCATGCTTTGCTGTATATCAATCCGCATGTGCCGTTCTATTTCCGCAGTGAGGTTGAGCTGGTAAGCGATGAAGGCCTTAATGCGTACGGGGCTGTTACCTGGGGCCAGTTTTTTATTTACCAGGGATTTAACCAACATTGCGGATGGATGCATACCAGTGCCTATGCCGATGTGGCCGATCTTTACGCCGAAAAAGTGAGTAAAAAAGAGGGTAAATGGTATTACGAATATGATGGTAAGCTAAGGCCCGTTATCACCCGTACACTATCTTTCAAAATAAAGCATAGCGACGAGATTGAACAGCGCTCCATAACAGGATATTATACCCATCACGGCCCGGTGCTGGGCGCCAGGGATGGTAAATGGCTTGCACTTAAAGCTAACAACCGCTCATATAATGCCCTGGTTGAGTCATGGCTGATAACCAAGGCCAATAACCTGGGCGAATATAAAAATGCCATGAACATGGTATCAAACGCTACAAACAGTACCGTTTACGCTGATGATAAAGGGAATACCATTTTTTGGTACGGCAACTACATCCCCAAACGCAATCCCAAATATGACTGGAGCCTGCCGGTTGATGGCAGCACATCGGCCACCGAATGGCAGGGTGTCCACAAGCTGAGCGAGATCATCACCATTACCAACCCCGCCACCGGCTGGATCCAGAACTGTAATTCAACACCGTATACGGCTTCGGGCACGTCAAGTCCGGATAAAAGTAAATACCCGGTTTACATGGCCCCCGATGGTGAAAACTACCGGGCAGTAACTGCTATCCGGATTTTAAAAGATGCGAAAAACCTTACGCTTGATGGCCTGGTAGTCAAAGGGTATGACCACTACCTGGCCGCTTTTGACGATCTGTTACCCTCACTTTTTAAAGCATACGATGCAGCCCCCGATTCTGTAAAGCAATCGCTTGCTGAGCCAGTAAAGATACTGCAGCAATGGGACAGGAATACCGCTATCCATTCTGTAGCCAGTTCGCTTGCTATTGAATGGGGCACCCTGATGGTGAAAGCGCTGCCGCCGCCCCAAACCGATCAGGAAAGCACTTTTATTACCCGGCGCTTTCAAACATTGGTTAAAACCATAAGTCCGGCGCAGCAATTAGCCAGGTTAAATGATGTACTTCAAAATTTGCAAAGCCGTTTTGGCACCTGGAAAGTGGAGTGGGGGGAGATGAACCGTTACCA
The DNA here is from genome assembly GCF_017569325.2 of Mucilaginibacter gossypii. Taxonomy (NCBI): domain Bacteria; kingdom Pseudomonadati; phylum Bacteroidota; class Sphingobacteriia; order Sphingobacteriales; family Sphingobacteriaceae; genus Mucilaginibacter; species Mucilaginibacter gossypii. The sequence goes on from NZ_CP071878.2 coordinate 230,495, forward strand.
GCGCCCGGATGATGGCATTAGCTTTGATGATAACAAACCCAGTATCCCGGTTGGTTTAACAGGATCGGGCTTTGGACAGCTGCCATCGTTCCAGAGCCGTACCATGAACACCAACAAGCGGTATGGATATTCGGGCAATAGTTTTATCGCTGTTGTGGAATTTGGTACACGGTTAAGAGCTAAAAGCATCGTAAACGGCGGCAGCTCTTTTGACCCTGCATCAAAAAATTTCACCGATCAGGAGCAGGGTATTATTGACGGTAAATTTAAAGATGTGCTGTTTTACAAAAAAGATGTTTTAAAGCACGTGCAGCGCACCTATCATCCCGGCGACGGTTTTAAATAGTAAAAAGTATATTTGGTAAGTTAAAAAATGAAGAGAACCCTGTTAATTGCCTTATTGTTGTTTTGCAGCGCAACGTTGTTTGCCCAAAGCATAACCATTAATGATCTGGCAAATATCTCCAATCTTTCAAACGCCGAAGCACACAACTATCTTACCCTCGGGAAAAAATTCAAGCGCCGGTATCTCCAGGATGTTAACGGCAACAGCATTGAGCACCTGAACAGGATAGGGCCGGATAATAAGGAAGAAACCATTGTAATAGGCGTTAGTAGCAAGCTTAGCAGCGGAGCTGTACTGCGTACCGTTACCTATACCACTTCTACACCGCAACACATCATTAATTTAATAGGCCAGGCTAAACACATGGGTCTGATCATGAAACTCCACGGCTCTGATGTGAAAAACGATATCTATCTTTTTGATAATGATTTTTTCCATATCGTAATATTCCTTAATCACGATAATATCTCCGGCTCGGTAGAAGTGCACCAGAAGGAATATTTAGGTTTTGATTGATTCTGAACCATGATTTTAGGGACTTAAGGATTGCCGGGATGATAATCGAAATATCCCTGGCTATTTAAAGCCTGTCCATCTAACAAATTCAAAAAACAGTTCAGACAAAAATCCTGTCCATCTAATAGATTCCTTAAAAATCCCGTTTCAGAAAAAAAACTGACAATCCCCAATCTCTAAAAATCAAAGTTCAAAATCAACGCTATCAGCGTAATCAAAACACATCAACGGTCTATGCCAAAATAGTTGAACATTTTGTTTAATTCCCGATAACTATTTACCTGCAAACCTTATTTCTTTGTATTACCGATATAAACTTTTTTGAGAGCTATTCTATGAGTAAGCGATACTGTTTAACCCTCGATCTGAAAGACGACGCGGCACTCATTGCCGAATACGAAAAATATCACCAGGCTATTTGGCCCGAAATTCATGACAGTATTATCGCCAAAGGAATCACCAAAATGGAGATCTACCGTTTCGATACCCGCATGTTCATGATCATGGAGGTTGATGATACTTTCAGTTTCGAAAAATCGGCAGCTTTAGATGCGGCAAACCCTAAAGTAAAGGAATGGGAAGATTTGATGTGGGGATATCAGTCGCCGGTAAAAAATGCGCCCGCGGGTGCAAAATGGGTTTTAATGGACAAAATTTTCTCCTTATAAATAGAATAGTTATGCTAAAGAAACTACAATTACTGCTGATGTTTGTGTTGCTGATGGCCCCATCGGTATTTGCGCAAAAAATGATAGGCACCGAAACCGATGCCCAGAAAGAGAAACGCATGGAATGGTGGAAGGACGACCGTTTTGGTATGTTCATTCACTGGGGCCTATATTCGCAGGCTGCCCGCCACGAATGGGTAAAGCATAACGAAAAAATTGATAATGCAGGTTATCAGAAATATTTTGATCAGTTTAACCCTGATCTTTTTGACCCGCAGAAATGGGCAAAGCAGGCCAAAGCAGCGGGGATGAAATATGCTGTGCTAACCACCAAACACCACGAAGGATTTTGCCTGTTCGATTCAAAATTCACTGATTATAAAGCTCCCAATACCAAAGCCAAGCGCGATCTGGTACGCGAATATGTAAACGCTTTCAGGGCACAGGGTTTAAAGGTGGGCTTTTATTATTCGCTGTTAGACTGGCACCATCCGCAATATACTATTGACGAGATCCACCCGCAGTCACCTGCTGATAAAAGTGATGCCTCATACGCTAAACTGAACAAAGGACGCGATATGGCCAAATACCGCCAGTACATGCGCGATCAGATCACCGAACTGCTAACCAAATACGGCAAAATCGATATCCTTTGGCTTGATTTTTCTTTCCCCCGTAAGGATGGGCACGGTAAAGGTAAAGATGATTGGGGATCAGTTGAATTGCTTAAGCTGATCAGGAAGTTACAGCCGGGCATTATTGTAGATAACCGCCTTAACCTGGAAGAGTATAAGGACGGCGCTGATTTTGAAACCCCTGAGCAGGTAAGCACTGCCGAACTGGCTAAATACCGCGGTAAAACCTGGGAAACCTGCCAAACCTTTTCGGGCTCATGGGGGTACTACCGTGATGAAAATACCTGGAAAACCCATCGTCAACTGCTCGATCTGTTAATTACTTCGGTAAGCAATGGCGGCAACCTGATCCTGAATGTGGGGCCAACCGCCCGCGGCGAGTTTGACTATCGTGCTACCCGCGCGCTGGATAGCCTGGCTTACTGGATGCACGCCAACAGCAAATCGGTATATAACTGCACGTTTGCCCCAGACACCTATAAAATACCAGAGGGAAGCAAGCTTACTTATAACAAAGCGGCCGGTAAACTGTATATACATTTGTTTAACTATCCGCAAGGCAAACTGGTATTGCCCGGCTACAAAGGCAAGATTAAATACGCGCAGTTTTTAAATGACAGCTCGGAGCTTTTATATAAGGATGGCAGCGGTGACGACCTGGAGTTAACGCTCCCCGCACAAAAGCCGCCGTATGAAATTCCGGTAATTGAACTTACGCTTCAGCAATAAGCAAAAAAATATTGTCCTTACTAAAAAAAGGACCGATCATATACAAATAATGTCAACACAAAAGGAAACATATTTAAGGATCCATCCGCATGATAACGTACTGGTAGCCTTACAGGACCTGCCGCAAGGAACCGTTATCACGTTTGATGGACAAACTTTTACACTGGTAGATAAAGTAGCAGCAAAGCATAAATTCGCCATTAACGAACTGCCGGTAGGCAAGGAAATTTACATGTACGGCGTACTGGTAGGCAAAGCCTCGGCCGTCATACCGCAGGGTGGTTTGTTAACTACCGAAAATGTACACCACGCAGCCGAAGGATTTCATCTTGGCGAGCGTAAACTACAATGGCACCAGCCCGATACGACTAACTTTGAAGGCAAAACCTTTATGGGCTACCACCGTGCCGATGGTTCGGTAGGTACAGGTAACTACTGGATTGTGGTACCGATGGTTTTTTGCGAAAACAGGAATATCAACGTATTAAAGGAAGCACTGGTTGATAAGCTTGGCTACAAAAAAGCCAAAAGCTACGAGGGCGATGTGGAGCAGTTGATGGAACTTTACCAGGCCGGTAAATCTGTTGAGGAAATTTTGAATGCCGATATCCAGGCATCCGAGGATAAGCCAAACTCTAAACGCCTGTTCAAAAATATCGACGGCATTAAATTTTTGAGTCACAGCATGGGTTGCGGTGGCACCCGCGAAGATTCAGATACCCTTTGCGGACTCATTGCAGGCTATATTACCCACCCCAACGTGGCCGGAGCAACTATATTAAGCTTAGGCTGCCAGCATGCGCAGGTAAGCATTTTGCAAAATGAAATTGCTAAACGTGATGCGAATTTCAGTAAACCGCTGGTTGTACTGGAACAGCAAAAAGTAGGTACTGAAAGCGAATTGTTAAAACAAGCTTTGAAGCAAACCTTCGCCGGTTTGGTAAAAGCCAATGAAACTACCCGTCAACCTGCACCATTGTCAAAACTGTGTGTTGGCTTGGAGTGCGGCGGTTCGGATGGTTTTTCGGGCATTTCGGCTAACCCTGCATTGGGTTACCTGTCTGATCTACTGGTTACCATGGGCGGATCCGTGATCCTGTCGGAATTCCCTGAGCTTTGCGGTGTGGAGCAGGAACTGAGCGACCGTTGTATCGATGTAGAAACCGCTAACCGCTTCATGCACCTCATGACTACTTATAATGCGCGTGCAGAAGCCGACGGCTCAGGCTTTTACGCTAATCCATCGCCGGGTAATATCCGTGATGGATTGATCACAGATGCCATTAAATCGGCAGGTGCAGCAAAAAAAGGCGGTACATCTCCGGTAACAGCTGTTTTGGATTATCCTGAAAAAGTAACCAAACCTGGTTTGAATTTACTATGTACCCCCGGAAGCGATGTGGAAAGCACCACTGCCGAAGTAGGCGCAGGCGCAAACATCGTACTATTCACTACCGGTTTGGGGACGCCTACAGGCAACCCGGTTACGCCGGTTATCAAGCTGTCAACCAATACGGCTATGTTTGAGCGTATGCCTGATATTATAGATATTAACTGCGGTACCATCATTGAAGGTACTGAAACCATTCACCAGGCCGGCGAGCGGATCCTGGATTACGTAATAAAAGTAGCCAGCGGCGAAGCAGAACCTAAATCGGTAAAACTGGGCCAGGATGATTTTATTCCGTGGAAAAGAGGAGTGTCGTTATAGGCAGCCCCACCCAACCCTCCCCGAAGGGGGGAGGACTTTCGATTTGCGTGGAGGCATAAAGTTGTAGGTGACAACACCAACAACGGCGAAGAGGAGAGTGTCGTTATAACATCAATAAAAGCCGGGGCTCGTGCGATTCCCTCCCTCGGGGAGGGTGTAGGGAGGGGTTTCTTCGATATGCTTAATCGGCAAGCATGGTGTATAAACCCCTCCCTGCCACCGCATAGTCCAACCGCACCCCTCCCGAGGGAGGGAATTGAAAAAAGTTGTTGGTGACAATATCAACAACGGAATTGAGAGATAAATTAATAATAACCATAAAAACAAAAAGTCTCCCCTTCCGGGGGAGATTTAGAGGGGGCCCGGCCCATACTTATGTTCAAACTAACCAATAAATCAGTAATTGTAACCGGTGGCGGCAGCGGCATAGGCAAAGCTATGGCCGTGTTATTTGCACAGCAGGGTGCCGAAGTTCATATCATCGAATTAAATGACCAGGCGGCAGCCGATACCGTAACTGAAATAACTTCGGCAGGTGGCAAAGCAACCGGCTATGCGTGTGATGTTAGCAACCAGCAACAAGTGGTTGATACTTTTACCAAAATAGGTAAGATAGATATCCTGATCAATAACGCGGGCATAGCGCATATTGGCAGGGCAGATAATACCAGTACCGAAGATTTTGAGCGTGTGTTTAACGTGAATGTTAAAGGCGCTTACAACTGCCTTTACGCGGCCCTTCCGGCAATGAAAGCCAATGGCGGCGGCGTGATCCTCAACACGGCTTCCATAGCGGCCAGCGTTGGTATTACCGACAGGTTTGCTTACTCCATGAGTAAAGGCGCTATCCATGCCATGACTTTATCGGTAGCGCGTGATTTTCTGCATGATAACATCCGTTGCAACTGTATCTCGCCGGCAAGGGTGCATACACCTTTTGTGGATGGGTTCATCGCCAAAAACTACGCCGGTCGTGAGGATGAGATCTTCGAAAAGCTCTCAAAAAGTCAACCGATAGGCAGGATGGGCAAACCGGAAGAAGTAGCAGCTTTGGCGCTTTACCTATGTTCGGACGAGGCTGGTTTCATTACCGGTACCGATTACCCTATCGATGGCGGCTTTATCACCCTGAACAATTAAACCTGACTTGATATGATCAAAAAGCTATTATTAATGGGTATACTGCTTGGCGCCGTACGCGCGGGCGCTCAAACCTACACGCCAACGGCCGACAACCTTGCTGCAAGGCAAAACTTCCAGGATATGAAGTTCGGTTTGTTTATTCACTGGGGTATTTACAGTGAGCTTGGCGCGGGCGAGTGGGTGATGAACGAAAAACATATCCCCTATGATAGCTATAAACGCCTGGCCGATTTCTTTAACCCGCAGGCTTTTAACGCCCACGACTGGGTGATGTTTGCAAAAAAAGCCGGCATGAAGTATATCACCGTTACTTCGCGTCATCATGACGGGTTCAGCATGTTTGGTACTAAAGCATCGCCGTACAATATTGTTGATGCTACGCCTTACCATAAAGATCCTTTAATGGAACTGGCACAGGAATGTGTTAAGGAAGGTATTGAACTGCATTTTTATTATTCGTTGCTGGATTGGGGGCGCAAAGATTACGCTTATGGCAGTCCGATAGTTGACGGCAAGCCCGCAAACGGCGACTGGGACAGCTACATCAATTTCATGAAAGCGCAGCTTACGGAGCTCATTACCAAATACCCCGGCGTTAAAGGCATTTGGTTTGATGGTCATTGGGAACGCGACGTTAATTGGCATTATGACGAGATCTATGGGTTGATCCATAAACTGAACCCTGCTATACTGGTAGGCAATAACCATCACCTTGAGCCAAAAGAGGGCGAAGATTTCCAGATGTTTGAAAAGGATTTGCCCGGAGCTAATACTACCGGCTTCAGCGGTAAATCGAAAATTGGTGCCCTGCCCCTGGAAACCTGCGAAACCATCAACAATAGCTGGGGCTTTAACATTACCGACAGGAGTTTTAAATCATCTAAACGCATTATCCATTACCTGGTTAACGCGGCCGGTCTGAACGCCAACTTTTTATTGAACATAGGCCCGATGCCTAACGGAAAAATTCAGCCTGAATTTACCGATACACTGGCTGTTGTAGGCGCCTGGGTACAAAAAAATGGCGAAGCGATTTACGGTACCCGCGGCAGTGGTATTCCGGCACAGCCATGGGGAGTTATCACTCAGAAAGATAAAAACCTGTATGTGCATGTCATGACAGCACCGCAACAACCCTACGTTTTCATTCCGCAATTAAAAGGAAAAGTAACTAAAGCCGCTTTACTGGCCGATGGCAGCGCGGTGAAATTTAAACAACAAACCGAGGGCGTGTTTGTATATCTTAGCGGCGTGGCAACCGACCCTAACGATACAATTATTAAACTGATAACAAACTAATACAACGACAATATGAAACTTATACGATTTGGCGAGATTGGGAAAGAGAAGCCGGGAATTATACAAAACGATAAAAGATATGATGTATCGGCCTTTGGCGAAGATTACACCGAACAGTTTTTTGAAACTGACGGACTTAGCCGCCTTGCTGATTTTATAAAAGATAACTTACTGCCCGAAGTTGCTGATGATGTACGCTTAGGCAGTCCTATCGTGCGCCCTTCAAAACTGGTTTGTATTGGCCTTAACTATGCCGACCATGCCAAAGAAACCAATGCGCCGCTGCCGCCCGAGCCGGTGATCTTTATGAAAGCAACCACCGCTATTGTTGGTCCGTTTGATGACATCATGATCCCTAAAAACTCTGTAAAAACGGATTGGGAAGTGGAACTGGCTGTGGTTATCGGCAAAAAAGCATCGTATGTGGAAGAAGCCGAGGCTATGGACTACGTAGCCGGTTACGTGCTGCATAATGACGTAAGCGAGCGCGAATTTCAACTGGAGCGTAATGGTACCTGGGATAAGGGTAAAGGCTGTGATACCTTTGCGCCGCTTGGTCCGTTTTTAGCTACACCTGATGAAATTGCCGATCCGCATAACCTGCGGCTGTGGCTAAAAGTTAACGGCGAAACCATGCAGGACGGTACTACCTCAAACTTTATATTTAACCTGCCGCACCTGATCTCATACACCAGCCAGTTCATGACCCTGCTGCCGGGCGATATTATCTCGACAGGTACACCTGCAGGTGTTGGATTAGGGATGAAGCCGCCGATCTACTTAAAAGCAGGCGATGTGGTAGAATTAGGTATTGAAGGCCTGGGTGAATCAAAACAAAACCTGATAGCTTATGCTAAAAATTGATGCACATCAGCATTTCTGGCAATACAACCCGGTAAGGGACAGCTGGATCACTGAAGACATGCAGGTAATAGGGCGGGATTTTTATCCCGAAGACCTGTTACCTGTATTGCAAAAACACGGCATGGATGGCAGTGTCGCCGTTCAGGCCGATCAGTCGGAAAAGGAAACAGAATTTCTGTTAGATCTGGCATCCGTTAACCCCTTCATCAAAGGGGTAGTAGGCTGGATAGATTTGAAAGCCGATGACCTGGAAGACCGTCTGCATCATTTTAAAAAATACGAAAAGCTTAAAGGCTTCCGGCATATCCTGCAGTCGGAGCCCGACGAGCAATACATGCTCGACCCGCAATTTAAAAAAGGGATTGCCGCTTTGGGTAAACACGGCTATACCTATGATATCCTCATCTTTCCTAACCATTTGCCATATGCCGCGCAATTGGCAGCTGAATTTCCGGATCAAAAGTTTGTGCTTGACCACATGGCCAAGCCCTACATCAAAGCCCGGGAAATAGATGGCTGGAAACAGGATGTCGAAAAGCTGGCAAGCTATCCCAATGTATCCTGCAAGGTATCGGCCCTGCTCACCGAAGCGGACTGGGACAACACCCCGGCAGTTGATTTTATCCCTTATATCGATATTGTATTCAACGCTTTCGGTATCAACCGGGTAATGTTTGGCTCCGACTGGCCAGTGTGCCTCCTGGCCGGAGGCTATGAAAAAACAATGGAGGTAATGGACCTGTATGCTGAAAGACTTTCCGCTACAGAGAAGGAGTTGTTTTTTGGCGGGAACGCGGCTGCTTTTTACGGTTTAGGGTAAATTCCAGATACTTAAAAGTACCTAAAATGTCATTTCGATAGAGCATTGGGGCGCTGAGCGCCGGGGGCGAAAGAGAAATCTTATACGACTAACAAGAACGCATGTTCGGGACAGGGCGCATAAGATTTCTCCTCACGCCATCACTATCTCCCTGCCCGCCTTCGTCGAAATGACAATTCTTTTTATTCATTTCACGTTCCATAATCTCATCAAATTCCGCGTTTTTACGATACTTCGCCACTGTACTAAAATCACTAAACTGTACTGTATATTATTTATTTCAAAACGATAGGCTCTATTATCAATATGATAGCGCAGTGTTTGGTACATTTAATTATAAATCAATTAAATATCAGCATAAATGTAATATTAAGGTAACACAGAGCGTCAGATATAAGTATGGCACACATTTAGCTATATGGACACATGATGGGTATAAAATAACATTAAAAAGGCGAACCATTTCTCTCCCGATAACGTTATATGGATACCAATCAGACTTAAATTTTTATGTTAGACGTTATGTACACAACCCTGTTACAAGTTGTAGTCCTGCTTGCGGTTTTCATTTTGCCGATGTTCATATTTGGCAAAAGGATCAGGAACAAAAAAGTAAAGACCGTTAATTACAAGATAGATACCGATACCTCTGAGGCCCGATATGCTATTAATGAAAATGGCTTCCTTGAAGAAATAAACACAGGCAAGCTGTCAAAGCACCGTAGTTGAGTGCAAAACATACAAAAGCAAAGCACGCTTTTGCCTGCTTTGCTTTTGTATTTAAAAACTGATCTTATTACTCCTGTTTTTTCAGAAACCCTGCTCATCCGCACTTGGGCCGTAGCTGCCCGGTATCGGGATATCCAGTAAACGTAAATAAACTCCCAACTGTGCCCTGTGGTGCACAATCTGGCAATAAGTCATCCTGATTACTTCTGCTTTTGTACGCTGATTAAGAATCTGTTCTCCGTTACGTAATGTCCAGATTTTATCAAACGTGCTGATATCAGCTTTTTGCAGGCTCGAATAGCCGTCGGCCAGTGAGTCTTCAAATAATTTCAGCAAATCGGCAGTGCCGCTTACCTTTTTAGGCTCGTAAGGTACAGTGGCAAAATCCAGTTCGTCGGTATTTAAGGTAATAGTAACCCAGGTAGGTAATTCAGCAATGTGGGTCGAGAGATGTTCAATGGTCATGCTTTTAGGGTGCGGCTTCCACTGGTATTTATCGTCGGGGATGCGGCTCAGCATTTTTTCGGTGGTTTGAGCTTCCTGCTCCATCTCCTGCAATAACGATTTCAAAGTGTCCATAAGTGTTGTTGTTTGTTTTATGATGTAAAGTAACGGAGGGGTAATGACAGCCCTATGTCAGCAGGGACCGGGGAGGGTAATATTATTTTTCTGAACCATGATTTTTAGGATTTGAGGATTGACAGGATGGTTTATTTTTGACTCCCGCTGCTTTTATAAAATAGTGTTTCTCCGTCAGCAGATAAGTTTCGGGTGAAAGCAGGCAGAACAATGTTGGGCTTGTGTGGTCGCAAGGGCATTAGCGAATTTTGCCGGGAGAGGAAACGGGTAAGGCCAGGCAAAATTTAGCAGCCGTGGTTCCGCCTGTTTTGCAGGGCAAAGGCATGGAGAGGGCATGGAGGGCAGACTGTGGGCAAAGAAACCTCTCTGCTGACTTGATTTATTCGTTAAGTATTATGTTTTAATAGGTACTCATGAGCTCGTTTCATTCGGTTTTTGGTTACTTTTGTATCAAGACAAAAGTAACAGCCACCGCGGCAATTGAGCGGCGAATGTATGTTGGTTAAAACCTAAGCCCAATTAAAGAATAATTTGGGCGTTGGCCGGGCTTTCCGCTCATACTGCACAGGCATTAGCCACAGGCCGGTATCCGCTGCAATTCCTAACGCTGGCTTTTGCTAATTTAAACTATGAACTATACACCACCACAGCTCCGCACTGTTAACGTAACCCGTTACGTAACGCCGTTGCGCGAGGGCGGGTCGTTACCGGCTATTGCCGAAGCTGATGACGAATTTTTATATGTACTAAAGTTCCGTGGAGCAGGCCAGGGGGTAAAAGCCCTCATTGCCGAACTTATCGGCGGCGAAATAGCGCGCCTGTTAGGTTTCAAGGTTCCTGAGCTGGTATTTGCCAATTTAGACGAAGCATTTGGCCGTTCAGAGGCTGATGAAGAGATCCAGGACCTGCTGAAGTTTAGTGTGGGGCTTAACCTGGCGCTGCATTATTTGTCGGGCGCTATTACTTTTGATCCGGCGGTAACTATTGTTGATGGCAAACTGGCTTCGCAAATAGTTTGGTTCGATTGTTTGCTTACCAATGTGGACCGTACCGCCCGTAATACCAATATGCTGATATGGCATAAGGAACTATGGATGATTGATAACGGCGCCGCGCTGTATTTTCATCACTCATGGAACAACTGGCAGGAAATGGCTACCCGCCCGTTTCTACAGGTGAAAGACCATGTGCTACTGCCCCGCGCCAATCAACTGGACACGGTTGATGCTGAATTCAAAGCAATCCTAACGCCCGAAAAGATCCGTGATATAGTTGCGTTGATCCCCGACGAATGGATCACCTACCGCGATTTTGAAGAAACGCCTGACGAAGTGCGGAATATATATGCCGAGTTTTTAATAACCCGGCTGGCCGCTTCAGATGTATTTGTTAACGCCGCAAAACAAGCCCTATATGCAGGTATTTGAGTACGCCATAATCCGCGTTGTACCAAGGGTGGAGCGCGAAGAGTTTATCAATATAGGGGTGATCCTGTTTTGTCCCAAACAAAAATTTTTAAAGGTATTGTTCAAGGCTGATGATGCAAGGTTAGTTGCTTTTTGCGGTGATTTGGATTTGGATTGCCTGAAGGAAAATATCAATTCGCTTGAGCGCATCTGCAATGGCGAAAAAGATGCAGGGCCAATAGCCCGGTTAGATCAGCCTTCACGCTTCCGTTGGCTTACGGCTACACGCAGTACGGTGGTGCAAGCTTCAAAAGTACATCCTGGCATGACTACTGATGCGGAGGCTACGCTGAACAGGTTGTTTGAGCAGATGGTGTTGTGATGATATTTGCCCGTGAGGACACAGGCAAAGGGGAAGACAAAAAACTCGCGCTCGTTTGTAACGAGTGCGTAGCTGGGTTTGCGTTTATAACGCACAGGCGATACAATTGCCAAACCATATTAAGCGCTTGTTGCAAACGAGCGCAAGGAGGGACTAATTCACGCCAGTTTATATTAAAATAACATGATTGAAAAGCTTAAGTCAATTGGAGGAGTTGAAAAGAATCTCTTTTGTGCCGATCATAAGCAACGAGTGGAAAGCGCCTTTCTAAGTATAGAGGCAACATTTAATTCGCTTTTGCCGCAGTCTTACAAAGACTTTTATATAGATATAGGTGCTTTTTCCTTTTTAGAACTTATTTGCGCGAAATGTATTGACGTAAATCCAATTATGCTAAAGGGAAATAAAATAAGTGTTGGCGATTTTTATTGTATTATCGGGAATGATGGATTGTCAATAACTCAAGTTCTTTCAACTTTTCAGGAACAAATACCCGTTGGCCTATTACCTATCTGTGATGGCGAATTAGGAGATATTATATGTATGAGCCTTCGGCAGGATGACTACGAATACATTTATTATTTCCATCACGAAAGTCCGCCTGGTAATGATTTATTTCTAATTGCAACAAACTTTGTAGCTTTTGTAATGAAATTGGAAATTTATGAAGAAGTTTAGCGTCTCAAAGAGCATTGATTACTTCGTCGATGTTGGTGATAACACCACATCTAATCACCCCTACATTACCTCTCATCACACTATTTCTCCATCATCATAAAATCAAATCCGTTAGTTTTATAAACACAATTATAAACGCAGGGATATGAACATCAACCGAAATCTGATCAACAGAGTCATGCTGCTTGCTGTCGTTTTCATTATGGCAGTTTTTACAGCCATAAGCACCAACGCCCAAAACCATAAAAAATTCAAAGTAATAGCCTTTTACACCGGCCGGAGCGACCTGGCGCATATCAGCTTTGTGCACGAGGCTAATCGCTGGTTTCCTAAAATGGCTGAAAAATACAATTTTACCTACGACAGCACCAACAACTGGGCTAACATGAACCCTGAGTTTTTGGCCAAATACCAGGTAGTAATATTTTTAGATACCCGCACTGATAGCCCCGAACAACGTGCGGCTTTTGAACAATATATGAAAAAGGGCGGCGCCTGGATGGGGTTTCATTTTTCGGCCTTCGCGCTTACGCCCTCGGACTTTCCGCAAAACTGGGACTGGTACCATAACGAGTTCCTTGGTTCGGGACAATATGTGAGCAATACCTGGCACCCAACTTCGGCGATTTTAAGAGTTGAGGATGCTAATCATCCGGTAATCAAAGGCCTGCCCACCATTTTTAAAACAAACCCTAACGAATGGTACCGCTGGGAACACGATCTCCGCAAAAATCCGGATATCGATATCCTGCTTGCGGTTGATTCAACAAGTTTTCCCTTGGGTACAGGCCCAAAGCAACACGAGATCTGGCATAGCGGTTACTACCCCGTAGCCTGGACTAATAAAAATTACCGCATGGTTTATTTCAACATAGGCCATAATGATATGGACTATGACGGCGGCACCAACAAAGAGCTTTCTCAAACTTTTGAAAATGCTGATGTTGATAAGCTGATCATCAATTCGCTGCTTTGGTTAGGCAGAGGAAAGTAGTGGCACCAGCCCCCTGAAGAGGGCGTTTTATTTTTACGCGGGTTTAGGCGTCCACGCTTGAACCGTTAACCTGATGAAAAACTCTTCAAAAGCGGGGGTGGTGCGATTCCCCTCTTGAGAGAGTAATAGCCCATGAAAAGGCAGGAATAATTTGTATATTTATGATAATGAATATCATAGAGACGATTAAGCGTTTTCCAGATCAGTCCAGTTGCATAGACTATCTTGAAGGATTAAGATGGCAAGGATTGCCAGAATGCCCGTATTGCAACAGCAAACGGAGCAGCAAGCGCCAGGAAAGCCAACGGCATATTTGCAATAGCTGTAACCGCAGCTATAGCGTTTTGGTCGGCACTGTTTTCGAGGGCACCAAACTTCCTTTGCCGCAATGGTTTTTGGCTATTTCATTAATGCTGAATGCGAAAAAGGGGTTATCTGCACGTCAGTTAAGCAGGGATCTGGGATGCAATCGTAAGACAGGCTGGTATTTGCAGATGCGGATACGGGAAGCCATGCGGGACGGCGGGGATGGCGGTTTGTTTAAGGGTATTGTTGAGGTAGATGAGACTTATTTAGGTGGTAAAAAAGCCAATCACTCAAAGAAAAAGCGGCAGGAAAGGCGCGATAATAATTTGCAGGTCACCGGCATGCAGGATAAACAGCCCGTGATTGGGTTATTGGAGCGGGATGGCCGTCTAAAGCTTCAGGTCATAGATAAGGCACATGGGAAAACGCTCAAACCCATTGTTGAACAATCAGTGAGCACAGATGCTACTATTGTAACGGACGGCTTTGGTGGATATGCCGGTTTAAATAAAATATTCCGTGAACATCAGGTATTAAACAAGGAAAAAGAAGAGTATGCCCGGGGAGAGTATCACACCAATACGATTGAGGGCTTTTGGACATTGTTAAAACGGGGGATATATGGTCAATACCATAAAGTATCGCTCAGACATTTGCAATCATACCTGAATGAGTTCACATTTAAATATAACAATAGAGGCAATAACCAGGTGTTTAACTTTTTAATTAACAAAATGGCTACTGCCTCTTGATGGGCTATTACTCTTGAGAGGGGCGGAGGGGTGTGTTATTCTACGTACAGCTTATCGCTTGTATAACACACCCCGGCTCCCGCTCTTTCCCACCGCGCCCCCCTCTCAAGAGTAATAGTCCCTGAATTAACATAATTAAAGAATTAACCGCCAAGTCTACTCACCCCGACATCGCTGCGCTTGTCACCCCTCTCTACGCAAGCGTAAAGAGGGGGATTTATCTGTATTTTTTCTTTACCCTCTTTCCGCCAAAGGCGAAGAGAGGGTGGTCCAGCGTAGCGCAGACTGAGACTGAGTCAACTGTACGGCATGTCATTTCCCGGCACTGTCTAATCACGGGCTATTGCTCTCTCAAGAGGGGATTTTAAAGCGCTTACGATAAATTAATCCCTTAGGTTAATGTCATGGCGTCCACGCCTGAACATGGTCATGTATGGAGCGTTTATCGCTCCCGGTCACAGGCAAGAAATTCTTGCGTATCCGGGCGCTAAAAATTATCCGAAAAACACACCATAAAAATGGTGTCGCTACTTTGTCAGCATGCAAGACAAATAAAGCCGCCAATTGGTTTTTTCTCAAAAAAATCCTAAAAATCAGCAAAAATTACATTGGTAAATGCTGTCGTTTTTAATCTTTCGAAAAAAAGTATTTTAAACTCTTTATAGTTTTAAGCGTTGATTATCAGTGTTTTAATACTATTTCACCTAAATGTTTAAAATATTGAATATCAGCGTGTTTCAGGAAAAAGGTGTCCCGCGTTTTTACATTCAGAATTTGGAACACCCCAGTTTTCCGGAAAAAGAACGCCGGCAGGATTTTTAAATTTTTATGGGGAATCAAAAATTTGGGACACGCGTTTTGTTACAATTGGAATGCAAGGCTTCGTCGGGATAATGTAAATAAAATACCTATTGGTATATTTTGAAGGCGCTTTTGCTTATTTTGCCGGCGAAATCCTGCCTGCTTATGAAAAAGTTAAAAACGGTATTTAATCAGGTAAAATCTCTTAATGGCGCCGAAGGTACTGATATGATCGATCTGCTATGGCAACTCATCTGTTATTCGCCTAAAATGCCGGTACGCCTGCAGCAGCAACTTTTGCTTGATGAAGCCAAACCTTTTACGCTTGAAGTCGACGACCCTCATTTTGCCAAATCTACTTTAAAGTTCCATGGGTTTACCTGGGGAGAGGGGAAACGCAAAATACTTATTACCCACGGCTGGGGCTCAAAAGCCGCCGACTTTGCCGAGCTCATCACAGCTTTAAAAAGTGTTGATGATGTGCAGGTAATAGCTTTTGATGCACCGGGTAACGGCAGCTCGGAAGGAGAGCTGTCAAACCTACTGCTCTTTGCCAAAGCTGCGACAACTGTAATCAAAACCTTTGGCGCGCCCGATGTGCTCATTGGTCACTCGTTAGGGGCAATGGCCAATGCCATCGCTATTAAGGAAATAGCTATTCAGCCTGGCTTGCTCATCAGCATTGCCCCGCTTATTAATCTGAAAGAGAATTTTATAGCCAGCCTGAAAGCGGCCGATGTAGCCCAGGGTTTACAGGATCAATTCTTTACTGATTTTGAGTCATTGTTTGATATAGAGGCTTCGCATTTTACACTTCATAATTTATATCCTGCCGGTTTGGTCAGGAGGCATTGGTTAGCCTATGACCCGGAAGATAAAGTTGCACCCTTCGCATTTCTGGAAAACTTCCTTATCGCTCATCCCGAAGTTGAAACCAAAGTATACCAGGGCCCCGGTCATGAACGCATTATTAAAGATGAGCTTGTTATATCAGATCTCGTTAGCCTGATAGCTTAATTTTTATATATAGTAATTTGGCTTTAAGCTTTTAGCCTTCTGCTTTTAGCTTTTATAAAACTATTTAGCGGCCATCACCTCATCCATGGCTTTCATAAAAGTTGTTACTTCAATTTCGTTCCGGTGCGCCTTTAAATAAGCTAACAGCTTCCTGTGCGCATCTGCGGGTGTAACCAAATAATCGCCGCCTACGCCGTGAAACATGAAGATGCCCAGTCCGCCGCTTTGTTGTACTTTCTTTACAAAATCTATCAGGGCATCGCCGGTTACCGGGTTGCCTGTTACGCCCCACGAGGGCACTTTTAACGGGTCGAGGTTTTTAAAATCAGTGATCACAGCATCCGGTCCGCCGCCTATACGGGCGTATTTTGCGAGGCCTGCTTTACGCAGGGTATCAACATAGTTCACGCCGCCAACTTCAACCTCGGTACATGGATATGCATAGGTTCGGCTGCCTGTTTTTCCATCAACAGCAAAAAGCAGCGTGTTCATTTCATTGATCTCGCGCAGCATCATGTACGGTGTATAAATAGCCGAATTGTTAGCCGGATTAGCTTTTACATTAGTGAGCAGGCAAGGGTGATATAAAGTGTGATTGGCCAGTTCATAACCTTTTTTGCCTACCTCGCGCCAGCGCGGCAAGGTAGCTTCGGTCATGTTGCCCATTAAAAAGAAGGTGGCGGTAAGGTGTGCAGAATCGAGCTGTGGTATGGCTATGTTTAACTGTGAATTGATGCCGTCGTCATAAGTAAGCACAATAATGGCTTTTTTATGCTTAGCTTGTTGGGCGTTGGCAATAAATGCAAAATTGAGCAATAACAGAAACAAAGCGAATCTTTTCATGAGAGGGTTTTTGATTGGTTGCCCTAAAATAAAAAAATCCGGCTGATAACCGGATTTTTAAATAAGAGTTTCGTTTATAAAAATGTCATTTCGATAGAGCTGGAACGGATGGTGTGCGGGCGCGAAAGAGAAATCTTGTACACCTTGTTGAGCCTAAATGCATGGCGTATAGGATTTCTCCTCACCCCAACCTTTAGCCCCCCGCCATTCGTTCGAAATGACATCGGTTTTTACCGAAATAGAGCTATA
The DNA here is from genome assembly GCF_017569325.2 of Mucilaginibacter gossypii. NCBI lineage: Bacteria > Pseudomonadati > Bacteroidota > Sphingobacteriia > Sphingobacteriales > Sphingobacteriaceae > Mucilaginibacter > Mucilaginibacter gossypii. Next base: position 247,962 of record NZ_CP071878.2, read on the forward strand.
CAACCTCGCTCTGCACCCCCGAATAATATTTCAGCTCGATCAGGTCATGCGGTAGTGTTTTGGTATTCCAGGCATGATGAATAGCCAATGCCGTACCTACGGCAGTTGCCTGCGCCATTGATGCGGCGTAAACTTCCAAATGAGGGAAGGACAGCGCCAGCAGGTGCATGAAAACACTGTTTTTACTAAAGCCGCCATCTACAAAAATGCGCTTTACCGTACAGCCGTTTAAAACATAATTGGTTGATATGGTTTGCTGGGCAACAATATCAATCATGAGTTGGTGATAAGCTTCAACATCATCAACAAAACTGTTTAAGTCGCGCTGCTCAAATGCCGATTTCTGTAACTGGCCTTCATTTTCGTCGGCCTGTAATGAGGGCTGATTATTTAGCCGGGCTGCAATTGCAGGATCATAATTTATGGTACGATACCTGATCTCGTCCTGGTTAAAGTGGGCGGCTATTCTTTTTACTTGCTGCTCATATTCATAACCCGTAAACAAACGTGAGGCTTTTACCGGGCTGCCTTTATATTGCAGGTAGTTAAGACAATCATGCTTCAGTTCATCAGCCGTAAGCGGTGTTTGGTTAAAAGGGTTAAGACTGATTGACCAGGTACCCGTAGAGATCAGCACAAAAGGCATATTAAAGCTTACCAGGTAAGGGATCAGCGCTGCCGAACTATCGTGCAACCCAATACCAACCTTGTAAGTACTGCCCGGAAACTCTGCCGGAAGTACACTATCCGCGGGATGCAGCGGAGCCATTTTGGGTAGAATCTCTTCAGCATTAAGCCAGTTGTGATAGGTGTTTTTAGCAAAATCCCAAAGGGCAGTATGGCAGCCGATACTGGTTAAGTCGCTCACCATTTGCCCGCTGATAAGATAGCTCATATATTGGGGTAAGTGTAAGGCATACTTTATCCGCTTAAACACTTCGGGCTGTTGATATTTAAGCCTGTATAACTGCAATCCCGAATTAAGGTTGCCCAAAACCGGCGAGGCGGTTTCTAAAGCAAACCTGGTTTCGTCGCCATAGTTTTCATAAAACTTCCTGCCCAGTTCAGGCGGATATGGCTTAAGGTAATTATACAGTGGGGTAAGCGGTTTGCCGTGTTCATCAACATAAACAAAGCTGGCGCCGTAAGTTGAAAAGTTGACCGCTTTAAGATCAAACTCCTTATGCTTAAAAATTTCGCGCAATGAATCAAACACCGATAACCTGAGGCTGTCGAGGTTTTCACATGTGTCGCCATCTTCGTCGTGAGTTTCCAGGAAGCGGGCTGTCCGTTCAAAAACTATCTTGTAGTTCTCATCGAACAGGAACAGCTTCTTGTTGGTTTTACCCACATCAAAAACGGCTATAACAGGTATCGGCTCCATAGGCTTACAATCCGGTTGATACTGCTTTAGCTCCTCTTTCGTTTATCAGTTGCTGCCTGATAGTTTGCTGCCTGTAAACAGCCAGCGGGTTTAACGCGCCGCCTGCTCTTAAGCGTGCTTCGGCCAATAACGAACGGACGTCGGTGCGGTAAGCCTGCTGCAATATTTCCTGGGCAAGTACTACATCATTATCCTGTTGTGCCTGTACCAATGCTGGAGTATCTACTAACAATGCCTGTGCATAGGCTATCTTAATGGCTTCTACTGATTGTAACAGGTCCTCAATCGGATCTTTTACATTGTGTGAAGCATCGATCATCCAGCCTATAGAAGTGGCGTGTGTCATGCCGCGGGCGTCCATACCTTCAACCAGTTCGTTAAAGATCAGGAACAACTGGTATGGGTTGATGCTGCCTACGGTGAGGTCATCATCACCATATTTTGAATCGTTAAAGTGGAAACCGGCCAGCTTGCCTTCCATCAGCAGTAATGAAACTATCTGCTCAATGTTTACCCCCTGTAAGTGGTGACCAAGATCAACTAATGTCTGCGCTTTTTGGCCCAGTTTTGATGATAGCAGGTAAGATTGACCCCAATCGCCAATAGTGGTTGAGTAGAAGTTAGGCTCATAAGGTTTATACTCAACCCAAACTTTCCAGTCATCGGGCAAGGCCTCATAAATTTCCTGCAAGCTTTCTAAAGTGCGTTCAAACGCGCCGCGCATATTCAACTGACCGGGGAAGTTTGATCCGTCCGACAGCCAAACAGATAATGCTTTTGAATCAAGCTCAACACCGTATTTGATCACCTCAATATTGTGGGCAATAGCCTGTTTGCGTACCGCTTTATCTACATGGTGCAATGAGCCAAATTTGTAGCTCAATTCCTGATTAGGCTGATCCTGGAAGGTATTTGAGTTAACCGCGTCAAAATGCAAACCCAATTGTGCCGCATGGGCTTTGATAGCTGAGGCATTGGATGGGATATCCCAGGGAATATGTAATGATATAGAGTTGCTGCTACGGTTAAGTGCATGGATCAAGCCCACGTCTTCAATTTTTTCTTCCAGACTACGGGGCTCACCACCGCCCGAAAACCTGCCGAAACGTGTACCGCCGGTACCTAAAGCCCAGCTTGGTATAGCAATATTAAAATCAATCAGTTTTTGCAGGATAGTATCCAGGTTTTTTACGTCACCGGCAACAAAATCAAACTTGCGCTGGTGATCTTTCAGTTGCTGATGATTGGCTTCATCAATTTTATATTTTTCTAACTGCATAATTGGTATTGGTTTAAAGCAAGTTCAAGCGTGGACGCTTAAACTTGCTAAGTTTATTTTGTTCCCTCCTTCGGGAGGGGCGCTTAGGGCTGTGCATTGGCAGGGAGGGGTTATACGCCTTGCTTAATTAATAAGCTTATCGAAGAAACCCCTCCCTACACCCTCCCAAGGGAGGGAATCGCGCAACCCAACGCTTCTTAATTTATCTTAAGCGATGACCATGAACCATGATCTATCAACCATGAACTAACTACCGCACAAACGCCATCGCTACGCCGCCATCAACATTCAACACGTTACCGGTTGATTTGTTGAGCAGGCCGCCGGTAAAGGCGAAGCAGGCATTAGCGATATCGGCAGGTAAAATTACCTCGTTTAGTAAAGTACGTTTTGCGTAATAAGCTGGTAACTCGTCAACAGTAACACCGTAAGCTTTAGCACGGCCTTCGGCCCATCCGCCGGCCCAAATGTTACTATCGCTGATCACGGCATCAGGATTAACTACGTTTACGCGGATCTTGTCGGTACCAAGTTCGGCCGCATTTAACCTGCTTAAGTGTAATTGCGCAGATTTAGCTGAGCCGTAACCTGCGTTGTTTGGTCCGCTAACTAAAGCGTTTTTACTTACAATATTGATGATATCGCCGCCGATGTCTTGTTTTTTCATAACAGCTACTGCAGCCTGTGTAATGAAGAACTGGCCTTTAACCAATACATCATACAATAAATCCCAATCCTTTTCGGTATGGTCGGCAATGGATTTAGAGATGGATAAACCTGCATTGTTTACTACAATATCAACTCCGCCGAAGGCTAAAGCAGCAATTTCAAGTGCCTCGTTGATTTGGCCTGCATTGGTTACGTCAAGCACAGCGGTAGTATACGAATCCTTGCCATATTGTTTTTTAAACTCTTCGCCGGCACCTTCTAAACGCTCAGCATTCATATCATTTAAGATAACTACTGCGCCTTCATCAACAAATTTTTTGGCGATAGCTTTACCTATGCCACCTGCACTACCGGTGATCAGGGCAATTTTACCTGATAAAGCTTTTGGCTTAGGCATACGCTGTAATTTGGCTTCTTCCAGTAACCAGTATTCGATATCAAAAGCTTCCTGGCGCGGGAGGGAAGTATATTCTGAGATAGCCTCAGCGCCTTTCATTACGTTGATAGCGTTGGTATAAAACTCGGCAGCAACGCGGGCAGTTTGTTTATCTTTTGAAAACGAGAACAAACCTACACCCGGATACAGGATGATTACCGGGTTGGTATCCCTGATAGCCGGACTGTTATCGTGTTTGCAAGTGTTGTAATAGTCGGTATACATTTGGCGGTAGGCCTCAAATGCCGGAGCTAAACGTGCTTTTAAAGCGGTAACATCGCTCAGGTCTTCACCCGGTGCAAGGTCAAGTACCAGCGGACTTATCTTAGTACGCAGAAAGTGATCGGGGCAGCTGGTACCTAACGGTGCCAAACGGTCAAGGTCATTAGAGTTGATGAACTCCAATACACGTGCGTCATCAGTAAAATGACCAACCATGTGCCTGTAGCTTGAGCAAAAACCACGTAATACAGGCGCAAGGGCAGCCGCTTGTTTTTTACGGCCATCCTCGTCCAAACTTTCAACTTTTTGGCCGCCAAAAACGGGCGCCTTTTTGCCATAGTTTTCTTCCAGATATTCGGCACAGCGCTCAATAACCTCGAGGGTGTTCATGTAGCTTTCGTAAGCAGTATCACCCCATGTAAATAAGCCATGCGAACCCAGCATAATGCCGCGGATACCCGGATTTTCATCAAGGCACTGTTTTAATTGAAGGCCTAATTCAAAACCTGGTTTTTTCCATTCAACCCAGCCGATGGTGCCGTTAAAAAGCTCCCGGGTTATTTTCTTACCGTCTTTTGCGGCAGCAATAGCGATAGCAGCATCAGGGTGCAGGTGATCGATGTGTTTGAATGGCAGGAAACCGTGAAGCGGCGTATCAATTGATGGCGCTTTTGAGTTAAGATCATAGATGCAATGATTAAATAACTCCACCATTTCATCTTCAAATTCAACCCCACGATAAATGTTTTTGAGGCTGCGAAGTCGATCAATATACAGGGCGGCTAAACCGCTTTTTTTCAGCGTACCAATGTCACCGCCTGAGCCTTTGATCCACATTACCTCAACATCATTGCCGGTAAGCGGATCTTTACTCATCAGCTTGCATGATGTGTTGCCGCCCCCATAGTTGGTAAGGCGCAGATCGGCACCCAAAAGGTTGGAGCGATATATGAGCAGGGCTACTTCATCGCCCGCCAGTTCGGCGGCTTTTGCTTCATCCCACAAATAGCTTACGTGTTTAAATTCAGTTGTTTTCGACGACATATATTTTAATTGTTGAATTATTGAGTTAATGAATTATTGATTTGTTTTTATCGTTGGCTTATTTAGCTCGGCTTTTACTGTCGGTTTTTCGGGTTTTATCTTATTCCCATATCCCACAACCAGTACCGATATTACAATTACAGCTATACCGGCTATTACCGTTGCGAATGCTTTTTTACTTACGCCTTTCCACTCTTTAAGTACCAGGCCCCACGTATTAGCAATCAGGATAATGAAAGCCATGTGCAGGATCCAGGAGCTGGCGCCATTACCCATTTTGCTTTCGCCCATACCGTAAAAAAAGAACTGTAAAAACCAGGTTGTGCCGGCCAGTGCCGCAAACAGGTAGTTTTTAAGGAGGGGTGTTTTTTTATCGGTATAATTATCAAACGTTTTATTGCGGGCATTTAGCACCATACACCATATAAAGTTAGTGGTTAAGCCGCCCCATAATATAATAATATAGGTTACATTGTTTGAAAACAGGAAGTTACCTTGCCCCGGATGTGCCGCCTGCCAGATCTGGTTAGCGGTATCGGCCATTGGTTTCCCGGCTTCAATACCGAAGTTGAAACAAGCGCTCAGGATCCCCGAAACTACCGCCACCATTATACCTAAACCAAAGCGGTAATCCTTATTTTCCTGGGCTATGGTTTTATCGGCCGAGAGTTCTTTCTCTTTCATCATACCTGCTTTACCGCATATAATAATGCCCACTACACAAAGCACAATGCCCAATAAAACCATCTGCCCCCATTCGCTGTGCAGCATCAGCGTAAAAGTATCTTTCCCTTCTTTCGGGAAAAGGTCATAATACACCGACGGAATTATTGATCCAAAAACCGAGCATAAGCCCAGTATAATGGTGCTACCCAGCGATACTCCCAAGTAACGTACCCCTAATCCATACGTTAAACCGCCAATGCCCCACAGCAGTCCCATAAGGTACGTCCAGCCAAGGGTAGCAATATCCGTATGGCTTATAATATCGGCAAAGCCGGGAATAGTAAGCCATGCTGCCAGCGGTGGTACAATGAGCCAGGAAAAAATGCCGCCTACTATCCAGTAGCTTTCCCAGGCCCAGCCTTTTATTTTTTTGTAGGGGATGTAAAAGCTCCCCGAAGCAAAGCCACCGATAAAATGGAAGATGACCCCTAAAATTACTTGCATATTCTCTAATTGGTTTATATTGGTATGGCTAATGTAGATAATTTAAATGCCGGAACTGTCCTTTGCTGTCATGGATGTAACCGTAATTGCGTCTTAACCGGGATTTTAAGGATTAATGGGATGGACAGGATTTCATAAGCAGTTTTACGCTAAACTGTTAAAGAAATCCCTTAATCCTAAAAATCCCCCCAAATCCCGGTTCTGTTTATTATTTTGGCAATCAAATACATCTCCATGCAGGCATATATTTTAGGTATTGATATTGGCACCGGCAGTACAAAGGCTGTAGCAGTAAGTTTAACGGGCGAGCCATTAGGTACAGTATCCAATCATTACCCCATTAGTAGCCCCGAGCCCGGTTACAGCGAACAGGACCCGCTGTTGATTTGGGACGCTTTTGTAAAATGCCTTGCTGGTATTACTGCTAAATTGGGCGCCGCCCCGCAGGCCGTGAGCCTGAGCAGCGCTATGCATAGTATTATTCCGGTTGATGAGCATGGCGAAGCGCTGCTGCCTATGATGACCTGGGCAGATGCGCGGAGCGAGAGCATCGCGCAGGCATTGCGTGCAACGGAAAAAGGTGAACGCCTTTATCATAACTGCGGCACTGCGATCCATGCCATGTCGCCCTTAAATAAGTTGCTGTGGCTGCGTGATAATCAAAGTAACATCTTTGAAGCCGCCCATAAATTCATTTCGATAAAGGAGTTTATCTGGTTCAGGCTTTTTGGTGTTTTTGAGGTTGATTATTCCATTGCGTCGGCTGCAGGATTGTTTAATATTGTAACCAAAGAATGGAATGATGAGGCTCTTAAACTCACCGGTATTACTGCTTCAAAATTATCAGCCCCGGTTAATACCACTTATTACCGTAACAATATCAGGCCTGAGGTAGCTGCATTAACCGAGATAAATGCCGGTACCCCGTTTGTTATAGGGGCAAGTGATGGGGCATGTGCTAATTTAGGCAGCCACACTACCGGCCCGGATGTAGCGGCGCTTACTATAGGCACCAGTGGCGCGGTGCGCATTACCAGCCCGAAACCGGTTTACAATTACGAAGCCATGGTTTTTAATTACCTGCTTGATGAGCAGACTTATGTATGTGGCGGAGCGGTAAATAACGGAGGTATAGCGGTAAACTGGCTGCTCAAAAACTTTTTGCAAAAGGATAACCTTACCGCTGCTGATTATGACGCTTTATTTAATGAGATAGCAACAATGCCTGCCGGCAGCAACGGGCTTATATTTTTACCCTACCTGTACGGTGAACGCGCCCCGCTCTGGGATACCAAAGCCTGCGGCACATTTTTTAATATCAAGCCGGCACATACCCGGTCGCACTTTTTACGTGCGGGGCTTGAAGGTATTTGCTTTGCACTGAACGATGTGCTTAAAACATTGGAAGATGCATCGGGCGGGATTATACAAGTTAATATCAGTGGTGGTTTTACCAGTTCGGCAGTATGGACACAGGTACTGGCAGATATCACCGGGAAAAGGCTCGCAGTGCTTCAGTCTGAAGATTCATCGGCGCTCGGCGCTATTTATCTCGCGGCACGGGTATTATATCCTGAAAGTTATGACAAGCTTACCCGTGTTGAACAGCAGGATTTTATCGAACCAAGTGCTAAAAACCATGAGGTTTATAGCAGGATGTTCCCTGTATTTAAAAAGCTGTACGGTGATTTAAAGGACAGCATGCATTTGGTGGATGGATGGGAGTGAAGACTGATTAAAAAAGTCATCATTCCAGCCCCAGCCATTTAACCAATCTCCAGCAACCATATACAAAAAATGGCGCGGCCACTACATCAATAGTATAATGAATATGCTGTATCAACAGTAATACTACCAATACAATTGCACAGGCCAGGGCGATCAGTTTGTCTGTTCGCTTTTGCAGGTGGAGGTACACAAGTACCATGGTTGCTGTGTGGCCCGAAAAAAACAGGTCTTTGGTGATAAACGTATGCCCGTAAAAAACGCTTGTGCTTGGGTCAATAAGCGGGACAAGGCCCGCTGGCGGATTGAGCTTGACCAGGCCGATGGTAATAAACCGGGCAATACATACAAAATTCAGTGTCCAGATATAAGTGATACATATCCTCGGGTTATAAAGCGCCCGCCACATCATCAGCACACCCATGCTCCAGATGAGTATAAAAATCGGGACGGAAAGATCGTAAGAGGGTAAATGGGCCAATACCCAATCATTAAGTACAACCCCGTCCTGCCTTTTTTCAATATACTTAAAAAAAGACGGTAGCAGGTTAATGATGATGACTATGACCAAAGTGGCGCCCAGTAACTTGAGCCTGCTGGCCTGGGTGTCGTAGGCGCTCTGCCAAAGCTGTTTTATATGATAAATGGAGGCTAAATTCAATCTGTGTTTTTTTATAAAGCCTGCAAAAATACAGTTTGCTGATTAATATTAAGTAATTGTCAGGTATTTGTTAATTTAATAAACTCAAATATGGGTAATGAAAACAAATGCAATTGTGTTGCATTAACTTGTTTATATTTGCGGCATGGATTTTCAAAAGCTTTCACCCCGGCTGGATAATATTGGTATCACCGCTTCAACGCTTTGTGCTATCCATTGTGCGGTAGTGCCTTTGCTGTTTACCAGTTTGCCGTTGGTGGGCCTTGGTTTTTTGGCTAACGTCTGGGTAGAGTGGGGGATGATCATTTTCGCCCTGGTGATAGGAGTGTATTCTATAGGCTTATCTTACCGGCGTACGCATCGCCGTTCAGTTCCAATATTTATGCTTGTATCAGGTTTTGTTATCATAATGGGAGGGCACGCGTTTACAACAACAGGAAAATACGAGGCTATGATAGTTCCTGTTGGGGGCTTGCTGATAGCCGCCGCGCATTATATAAATTATAGGTATACCGGTGCCTGCAATCATGATCATAAAACATATAAACTTGAAAAGGTTGAGTAATGGATAAGCGCCACAGGAAATTCTTTTATGCATTTTTGCTGTTCAACTGCTTTTTGAGTCCGGCTTGTAATCATGAAAAGCATGGTGCCCCGGCTGTATCAAACCGTCATACTAAGCCGATAAAAAATACCGTTATAAAAGCCGGCAACTAATGGCGTATATTATACGTACCATTATTAAATTAGCGGCCTTATAATTATTACCCAATTGATACATGACACAAACCCGCGATATACATCATTTTGAGCACCTGCTTGATAAACATCACCTGAAAAAAACTGCGCCCAGGCTGCGGGTTTTATCTATGATGTCGTCAAGACATTCCGCTACCTCGCAGCCCGACCTGGAGAACCTGATGCATGATATCGACAGGGTTACACTTTACCGGATCCTCAATGCTTTTGAAGAAAAAGGGATCATCCATAAAGTATTTGATTTAAATGGTACGGCAAATTATGCCCTTTGCTCATCAAGCTGTAATGAGCATGACCACCATGACGAGCACCTGCATTTTAATTGTACCCAGTGCAAAAATGTATATTGCCTTAATGATATGAATCTGCCCGCTATAGATCTCCCTGCGGGTTTTGAGTCGCATGGCTTTACCCTGTATGCTCATGGCTTATGCCCCAGGTGCAGTAAAAAGGCGGTGAAAAAATGAAATACGTCGCTTTGCCCGGGATGATCATCCTGGTGTTCCTGTTTCAAAATTCATTCGCGCAGCAAAAAGATACTATACCTGCTGTTACAACTTTTAGGTTTAAAACGGTTGTTATTGATGCCGGGCATGGCGGTAAGGATGCCGGGGCGCGTGGTTCACATTCGTTTGAGAAAAATGTAACACTGTCCATAGCCCTGAAGCTCAAGGCAGCTCTTGATACGGCCATTACTGATGTTAACGCTATCCTTACCCGTACCGATGATACCTTTATCCCGCTAAACCAGCGCTCGGCTATTGCTAATCAAAACCATGGCAACCTGTTTATTTCCATTCACTGCAATTCATCGCCCGAGGGCACTGCCGCACGTGCACACAAGCAAAAAGGTGTACTGATGCTGGTATACGGTTTCCACCGCCTTAAGGAGCAGGAAGAGGCCGTACGCGAAAATGCTTCCATTTTCCAGGAAAAGGATTACAAACAGAACTACGAGAGCTATGATGAAAGCGATCCTTCAAACCTGATCGTACTGAATGCTTATATTCAGAAATACCGTAAGCAAAGTATCCGTTTTGGTGATTTGCTTGACGATGAGTTTACCGGGGTAGATGGCCGCGAAAGTAATGGTGTGAAAGAACAGGGGGTATTGGTGCTGGCCCATAGCGCGATGCCTGCTGTATTGATAGAAACCGGTTTCATTAATAACCCCGAAGAGGAGGAGTACCTTAATTCGGACGAAGGGCAGCACGAAATTGTAATGACAATCATCAGGGCACTTCGAAATTACAGGAAGGCAATAGGGGCATAAAAAAGCTGAATGCCTAAAGCTGAAAGCCCAGCCTTCCGTTACATGGGCTATAGGATTTTCTCCTCAATCCGGCGCTTTGCCCCTCGCTGTTCGTTGAAACGACGCTCTTATTAAAAATTACAATTTATTCAACTCATCCATCAGTACCTTGCTGTACTGATTAAAATAGCGCCTTACCCCAAAACCCATAACGGTTTGGATACCGCGGGTGGCGTTGGTTAAAAATACTTCATCGGCCTCGTATAAAATATCAGGATTGATCTGGGCTTCGGTGATATCAATGTTGTTTTCTTTTGCCAGTTTGATCACTACCTGGCGCATTACACCTTCAACGCAGCCCTCGCTTAACGCCGGGGTATATAAATGATTTTGGTAATTGATGAAAATATTGGAACTGCTGGCTTCGCACAGGTTACCGCTTTGGTTCAACAGAAAAACATCATCCAGCTTGTTTTGGGTTTTATACAAACCCGCCATTACATAAATAAGCGAGTTGCATGTTTTAATGTTCGACAGATAGTTGGACGGTTTGGGCAGTTCCGTAAACACATCCATGATCAGGCCCTTCTCATTCAAAAAATACCGGGGCTCTTCGGATGGGGTTAGCTCCAGGCAATAGCCCATTTTATTTTGAGTAGGGGTATACAAGCCTTCGGCATCGCGGTAGACGGTAAGGCGTAACCTGCCGTGTTTAACTTTATTTCGGCGGGCAAGCTCACTAACTATTTCGTTCAGGAACCAGGTATCCATTTGCGAATAACCATCAATTTTAAGAGCTTTCATGCCCCGCTGTAGACGGTCGGCATGCAGTTCAGCAAATTTCAGTTTCCCTTTCATTAGTCGCATACTTTCAAACAGGCCATCGCCATATTTAAAGCCCCTGTTGCCAATGGTAAGCAATGGGGTGTTTTGGGGGAGATATTCGCCGTTAAAATTGATGAATACGGGCATCATAGGACGGATAGATATTATAATTTGATCGTGTTGTTAATAATTACCGGGTATTGTTGCTCTTCTATCTAACGTCTGTTATTTCGTATCTGTATCGCTGTACTTTCGCCATTTTGCAAGTACGGCCTCAAAATCAGCCGGCAGCGGCGATTCAAAATGCACCTGCTTTTTTAATGTAGGATGTAAAAAGCCCAGTGTTTGTGCATGCAGGGCTTGCCGTGGCATCAGCTCAAAACAATTTTCAACAAACTGCTTATACTTGCTGAACATGGTGCCCTTTAAAATTTTATCACCACCGTAAGTGGCGTCGCTAAACAAGGGGTGACCGATATGCTTCATGTGCGCCCTGATTTGATGGGTACGGCCGGTTTCCAGCTGGCATTCAATCAGGGTAACGTAACCCATTCGCTCTAAAACTTTATAGTGCGTTACAGACCATTTTCCTTTTTCGGGGTCATCATATATCGACATTACCCGCCTGTCGGCAACACTACGGCCAATATAGCCGGTAACCGTGCCGTCTTCCGGTATATCGCCCCAGGCAAGTGCTATATATTTGCGGGTGATGGTATGCTCAAAAAACTGCTTAGCCAACCAGTTCATGGCACGCTCATTTTTGCTGATAAGCAGCAGGCCTGAAGTATCCTTGTCAATGCGGTGTACCAGCCCCGGCCTGCCATCGTTGCCCGGCAAGGTTGGCAATTGCTGAAAATGGTAAACCAGCGCATTAACCAGTGTACCCGTATAATTGTTATAACCGGGATGTACTACCATACCAGCTTCTTTGTCAACCACCAATACATCATCATCTTCATAAATAATATTGATGGGGATGTTTTCGGGATATACTTCTGTATCGCGCGGAGGGTGTGGCAGCACTACTGAGATCACATCAAGCGGCTTTACCTTATAGCTCGATTTGATAGGTTTATCGTTCACCAGCACATTGCCCAGCTCAATAGCATTTTGAATACGGTTGCGCGAAGCATTCTCCACGCGGTGCATCAAAAATTTATCAATCCGCAAAAGCGACTGGCCCTTGTCAACCACTACGCGTAAGTGTTCGTACAAGTCCTGTTCTTCCTGCTCAATAAGTTCGGGTTCGTGTGCCATTTGAGGCGCAAAAGTAATCGTTTTTTATGGTAGGTTAAACGTAATATTGCAATAGCATTAACGTCGTATTATTTTATGAACATTGAGCTTGAAATTTTTAGCCCGGTACAGCAAATCAACAGCTCATTGTTTGATAGCCACGGCGTAAAAGTTTTTATCAAGCGCGATGATCTCATCCATCCAATGATATCGGGCAATAAATGGCGCAAGCTTAAATATGTGCTTAAACAGGCTCAAGCCGAAGGCAAAACTCACCTCGTTACTTTTGGCGGAGCTTATTCAAACCACCTGATGGCTACAGCTGCGGCTGGTGCAAAGTTTGGCTTTAAATCAACGGGTATTGTAAGGGGAGAGGAAGTAGATAATGATACCCTGTTTTTATGCCACCTGCATGGTATGGAACTGCAGTTTACCGATCGTAACAGCTATCGTGATAAACTTGCACTGTTCAATCAGTATTTTGGTAATGATGAACAGGCTTTTTTTATTGACGAAGGGGGTGCATCTGCCGAAGGTGCCAAAGGCTGCAGCGAACTGGTTAACGAGTTAACAGAAAGCTATGACTATATCTTTTGCGCCTGCGGTACAGGTACAACAGCGGCAGGTATCATTAACGGATTAAATGGTCATCAGCTTAAAACAAAGTTCAACGCGGTTCCGGTATTTAAAAACGGTGGTTTTATTAAAGAGGAGATAGGCCGGTTCTTAACAGCCCCGGCAGATTATAACATACATACCGATTACCACTTTGGAGGCTATGGCAAAGCGAATGACGAGCTTATCAGTTTCATTAAACAATTTGTAGCAACAACAGGGATATTGATAGAACCTGTATACACCGGTAAAATGATGTATGCACTGTATGATTTAATAAGCAAAGGGCATTTTAAACCCGGCAGTAAAATCCTGGCTATTCATAGCGGGGGGATTTGGGGATTATTGGGGATGAAAGAAAAGTTTAATCAACACTAATTAATCAACACTAATTACACGAATGAGGTCGAATTTTCGCGAATTGGAATTAAATAGCACTAATTTCACAAATGCGTCCGAATTTACACGAACCAACTAATTCGTGTAATTCGTTCTAATTGCTCAATAATACGCTAAGCATTCGTGCATAAATTTCAATTCGTGTTTATTGGGATCTCAAAATGGAAGGTTGAGCCTACGCCGTAAGTGCTTTCAACCCAAAGCCTGCCCTGGTGGCGGTTAACAATTTCCTGGCAAATGTACAGGCCAATTCCTAACCCCGACATGTGAGAGGCGAGGTTCTCAACGCGGTAAAAACGTGAAAACACCCGATCCAGTTGATCGGGCTGGATCCCGATGCCAAAATCCTGCACCGATACCCTGAATTTGTTGTTGATAACAAGGGCTTCGATGATCACTTTATCTGCCTTTGGCGAATATTTAACGGCGTTGGTTACCAGGTTAATGACAACCTGTTCAATACGCTGGCTATCGGCATGGATAATTAGTTCCCCGGCAGGTAAATTTAAAAGGAGCTGATGGGAGGGGCCGGTTTGTTGCAGGATCTCCCTCAATTCGGTAAGCAGTTTGATCACATCGAAATCGGTATAAGTAAAAGGCAATTTACCGGTCTGGATTTTGGTAACATCAAGCAAATCCGATATCAGGATGGTTAATTTGCCTACTTGCTCCAATGCCCTGTTGGCCAGTACTTTGCTTTTATCATCCGGCGGGAGGTTACGGGCAATGATTTGCAGGTAACCCTTTAAACTGGTGACCGGTGTTTTTAACTCATGGCTTGCAAGCCCTATAAATTCATCCTTTTTTTCATTAAGCTCTTTAATATTTTCATAAAGCTTGGCGTTATCAAGTGCTACCGCGGCCTGGGCGGCAACAGCCAAAACAAGTTGCTCGTGCTCCCTGGTAAACCTGGCCGGTTGTTCGTGCCCAAAAAATAACCCGCCAATCACCTCGCCCGATTTGCCCCTTACCGGAACCGCGAGGTAGCTTACTACCGGGAGGTGCCCTTTAGGCTGGCCAAAATGTGGTGCATTTTTTCCGTAACGCGGGTCTTTGGTTATATCATCAACCCTTACCGTTCCCTCGCCACTGAAAGTTGGGTGAAAGACTGCCGTATTACGCGGCATACCAAATTTTTCAAATGCCTCACGCGGCGCGCCCGAAAGCGTGAACAGCATATATGATTCGCCCTGCTCATTAACCTGGTTGTGAAAAAAAGCGCCAAACTGCGCGCCGCAAAGCTGGGTAGTGGCATCGGTAACTTTTTGCAGGATATTTTGAATATCCAACTCGGCCGAAATAACCTGTCCTATGGAGTTTAAGATCTCCAGGCGTTCGGCATATTGTTGTAATCTTTCTTCTGATTTTTTTTGCCGGCCTATATCGCGGATTATTTTTGAAGCCCCTATTACCTTATTGCTGTTGTTTCTTATGGGAGATATGGTAAGCGAAATTTGTATTTCCTCGCCGCTTTTTGTTTTACGTATGGTTTCAAAATGTTCTATCCGTTCGTTGGCCCGTATTTTATTAATGATCATTTCTTCTTCATTATAACGGTCTTCCGGTATCAAAACCGTGATATGTTTGCCTATGATCTCATCTTCTGTATAACCAAATAAACGTTGGGCCGCGCCGTTCCAGCTGGTAATTACACCATCAAGGTTTTTACTTACAATGGCATCTTCTGATGATTCAATGATAGAGGCCAGCATCCATTGCTTTGATTCGGTATTTTTTTGTTCTGTAATATCTATCAGGGTATTGGCGGCGCCTGCCAGTTCGCCATTTTCATTAAAACGGGGTTTAGGGTTGGATAATATATAACTTACACTTCCATTAGGACGTTTAATAAGCATTTCCTGCTGCTTTACAGGCTTGCCATATTTTAATACTTTGCCCATTGGTGTTTCATCGGGAGTTAACAGTATACCATCGGATGTAAATATCTCCCAGTTTACATACCACTTGTCTTTATTAATGTGAGGCGTTTTGCCCCAAAGCGTTACCGCCGCTTTGTTAAATGAGGTTATGTAGCCCTCTTTATCGCAGGTGTAAACTGCAACGGGCAGGTCTTCAAGTAAATCCCAGTCGGTACTATTGGTAAATGTTAATTTTGGGACCGGTTTTGAGTTGCTGGCAGATAATGGTTCTTCTCCCATAGTTATAAATATCCCTTTTGGTTGTATCTGCCACTAATTTAGTATTAAAATAATCAACCTATGTCAAATTAATTAAAATGAAAATTTTATGAAGCTACCCCGGTACAATTCAGGTTCGCAGGAGGAGGAATTTGATGTTAACCGGGCAGAAAATGTAAATTTCGGCTGCATTTTTTTATGAATACTGTGGTTGAAGCAGGTGTACCGGTTTTGAGTTTGGTACAAAAAGTAACTTTAAACAATTTAAAGTTACTTTTTTGCCAATCGGTTCAAAAACCCCTTAAATTTTGATTTTAGGCGGTTTTTACTAAATTTGTAATAAACCAAATTAATATGTACAACCTACTTGTTTCTCCGCAGGATGTCCAGGCATCGCTTCAAAAGCATGTACTGGCCGATGGATTCGACCTCACTTTTGATATGGAAAAAAGTAAGGGTGTTTATATTTATGACGCAAAATATAACCGCACACTGCTTGACTTTTTTACCTGCTTTGCTTCGGTGCCTTTGGGCTATAACCATCCCAAAATGCTGAATGATGAAGAGTTTAAGAAAAACCTCATGCTTGCGGCATTAACCAACCCGTCAAATTCAGATATCTACACTACGCAATACGCCCAGTTTGTTGAAACATTTGACAGGATAGGGATCCCCGAATATTTACCGCATGCTTTTTTCATTTCCGGTGGTGCGCTGGCTATCGAAAATGCGCTGAAAGTAGCTATGGACTGGAAAGTGCAGAAAAACTTTGCCAGGGGCTATACTAAGGAAAAAGGTTTTAAAGTATTGCACTTTGAGCATGCTTTTCACGGCCGCTCGGGTTATACCCTGAGCCTTACCAATACCTTGCCTAATAAAACCAAGTGGTTTGCCAAGTTTGACTGGCCGCGGGTATCTGTGCCTTATATGAATTTCCCTTACAGCGATGCCAATCATGAAGACCTGTTAAAGAGAGAGCAATTATCGGTGGCACAAATCAGGAAAGCATTTGAAGATAATAAGGATGATATATGCGCCATAATAATTGAGCCTGTACAATCAGAAGGCGGTGATAACCATGTACGCAAAGAGTTTTTAGAGAAGCTGCGTGAACTTGCTGATGAGTACGAGGCATTGCTGGTTTACGATGAGGTGCAAACGGGAGTTGGTTTAACAGGCAAATTCTGGTGCCATGAACACTTTGGAGAAAAGGCGCGCCCTGATATCATTGCCTTTGGTAAAAAAATGCAGGTTTGCGGCATATTGGCTGGCCGGCGCATTGACGAGGTTGAAGATAATGTATTTAAAGTATCATCGCGCATAAACTCAACCTGGGGGGGCAGTTTGGTTGATATGGTACGCTCGTCAAAAATAATGGAGATTATTGAGGAGGATAAGCTTTGCGATAATGCGGCAGTAATGGGAGAGTACCTACAAAATGGTTTGAGTGAAATTGCCGAACGGCACCCGGTTGTAAGTAATGTGCGGGGGAAAGGGTTGCTTACTGCCTTTGATTTTCCGGACAAAGCAATAAGGGACAGCTTTATTAAAAAAGGTTTTGATAATAATATTATGTACCTTGGCTGCGGCGAAAGGAGTGTGCGTTTCCGCCCCGCGCTGATCATCGAAAAAAGCCACATTGACATAGGCCTTGACATGCTTGAACAGCTTTCGGTCACTTTATAATACAGTAAATAAAGAAAATTAATCCCGGCTACAGCTAAATCCGCTCATGAAACGGATGAAATTAACTAATATTTAATAAGGTAAAATCGACATCTATTATTTGCAAAAATGGAAAGATATTAATATACGCTACTTTTTTTCCAAAATACGCTATATTTTTTGTTATTATTCCGATTAGATTTGTTGCAACCCTATTAAAGTAACGTAGTTCTATTTCAAGCACCATGAGCAAACACATAGAGAAATTAAAGAAACAACTGGTTGAAGTTGCCGAGGTTGTAAACTCATTCAAATCTGAAGCTGTGCAGGTTCGAATAATTGACCGTTTACTGGAAGTTATGATCGAATCGGAGAAAGTAGATGCCGAGGGTGTTGAAATGTTTGGTAAAAAAGTAAGGAAATTACGCGTTGAAGATGAAGGCGGAGGTGTTTCAGGACGTAAAAAGCCCGGCGCTACCAAAATACTTAATCAATTGCTAAATACAGATTTCTTTGATAGTCAGCGGTCTATTTCATCAATTGCCAATTACTGTAAAGAACAGTATGATTCTGATTTTAAAACATCTGAACTTTCAGGGATCCTCTTAAAATTAGCTAATGAAAATAAGCTCAGAAGGGAGCGGAGCAATGAAAACAATCGCTTTGAATATATTAAAGCATAAGTATCATCATACTTGCTAAAATAAACAGGGAGCCTGATTTTCAGGCTCCCTGTTTATTTGGGGTGAAATTTATTATATATAACTTATAGTTAAATA
This sequence comes from Mucilaginibacter gossypii, assembly GCF_017569325.2. NCBI lineage: Bacteria > Pseudomonadati > Bacteroidota > Sphingobacteriia > Sphingobacteriales > Sphingobacteriaceae > Mucilaginibacter > Mucilaginibacter gossypii. The sequence goes on from NZ_CP071878.2 coordinate 266,223, forward strand.
TAAATATTATTTAAGGTTAAATAAATTATCTACCCCTAAAATTTTTCTGCTTGTAAAGCCCTCGGCATATTTTACCTGGATGCTTTTGCCAAACTCGCGTGCCCGGCCGGTTACTATTTCAATAAAATTGGATGTTGAAATATAGGTTTGAGGCTCACCTTCCCAGCTTGGGTTATAAAACTGCGATCCGTAAGCGTTAATACTCTCTATCTTTTTATCCCAATGTTCGGTTATATCAATTAATATATCAGGGGTAATATAGTTATCCTGTATAAAATGAAGCACCATATCTGGCCTCCAGGCCTCTTGTGGTGTGCCATCAATACCAAATGTTTCTATTTTGCGAAGGCCCGCTAAAAATGCCGAGGCTTCAACAAGTTCATTTGCCCGGCCATGATCGGGATGGCGGTCATGGTAAGCATTGGTTATTACGATGGAAGGGCGAAATTTGCGGATGGCTTCAATAACCTTTACCTGGTGTTCGCGGGTATTTTCAAAAAAGGCATCGGGCAGGCCAAGGTTTTCACGTACGGCTAAACCTAATATTTCGGCGGCGGCGGCGGCTTCCTGTTTACGGATCTCGGCCGAGCCGCGGGTGCCCAGTTCTCCGCGGGTAAGGTCAACAATACCAACTTTATAGCCAAGGGCAATATGTTTTAAAATTGTACCTGAACAACCTAATTCAGCATCATCAGGATGTACCGATAAAACTAATATATCTAATTTAAGCATGCGCAAAAGTAATTCATTGGTTAGATGCCGCTGTCAGCAGGCGGTCAATCTTTCGCCTGATTTTTGAGGAGTTGGGCTTGGTAAATGGATAGTAAAAATCAACCACATGACCTTCTTTATTGATCAAAAATTTATGAAAATTCCAGCGTGGAACCGACCGTACATTACCATTCTCCTTTTTATCGGCAAAAAATTGATACAATGGGTCGGCATATGGGCCGCGTACCCTTATTTTTTCAAATATGGGATAATTTGCTCCATTGGCTTCACAAAAAACGGCAATAGCTTCGCCATCTAAAGGTTCCTGGCCGCCAAAATCATTTGAAGGGAATGCAAGAATTTCAAAATCCTTGCCGGCAAGCTGCGTTTTTAAAGCTGCCAATTCTTTTAGTTGAGGTGTAAAGCCGCATTGCGATGCCGTGTTTACAATTAAAAGAACTTTGTTTTTATATTCGGAAAGACTGATCTCTTCACCGTTTAACTTTTTAACGTTAAACCGGTAAATGCTTTTGTTATCCATTAAACTAATTGCTGTATGAATTATATCCGGCCTGATTTAATATGGCCTCGATATCCTTCTGTTCTTCAGGGTCGTAGGTTTCTTTGAGGTTATGACCAAATATGCTTGCTACCGACTGGAACATGAAAGCCTTAAAGCCGCCTTTTAATTCTTTAACCATAGCAAAGCTGGTTTGCCCGGTTTCGCGGTCAATAAGCTTAATTAAAACCTCTCCCTGACTAATTGTCAGGTTTTTTATTTCTTTATTGAACAGGTTTTTTATTTCACCCTCGCAGGTGCTTACCAGTTCTTTTTGTTTTTTCCTGTCGGCAGTAACGGCAAGGTCGCGCTGTAACTGGCGGTACCTTTGCCCTGCAAAACGTGCGTAGGGCAGTACTTTCATTACATTATAACGCAAACGGCGGTAGTTTAGCCTGTCGGCCTCGCTCGCAAAAATACGGGTATCTACAATTCTAACCTCCGGCTCAACTATCCATGGTACAAGCTCACCATCAAGGTTGGTCATCGCTGTTTTGATGGTATCATTTTTGCCAAGAGTTACGGGTGCAGGCGTAGCTGTTTGGGCCTTTGCAGCGCCCATTAAGCAACATAACAGCAGCGTAAAACCAATAAATTTCATATTTTTACTTAATACAAAAATAATGTAATTTTTTTTGGTATTTTACTAATACCTGCAATAATATTTATTTGCTGCATGTTTATGATTGAATACCGCTAATACCCCGTACATGAAAGACTTAGTGATAGACCTGGAAGCCGAGAAGAACGAGATACTAAAAAGATACCGTGCTTTGTTGCGTGCCTGTAAATCAACCCTGCAAAAGGGCGATAAACGCATGATACGCAAGGCATTTGATATGGCCCTTGAAAGCCATAAGGATATGCGCCGTAAAAGCGGCGAACCTTATATATACCACCCTATTGCCGTTGCCCAGATAGCCGCCGAAGAAATTGGCCTGGGTACCACCTCAATAGTGTGCGCCCTGCTGCACGATGTGGTTGAAGATACCAACATGACGCTTGATGAAATTGAGATGGAATTTGGTAAAAAGGTAGCCAAAATTATTGACGGCCTTACCAAAATATCAGGTGTATTTGATACCAACAGCTCATTGCAGGCCGAAAACTTCCGTAAAATGCTGCTTACCCTTGCCGACGACGTAAGGGTGATACTGATTAAGCTTGCCGACAGGCTGCATAACATGCGAACCATGGAGTTTATGCCCAGGGATAAGCAGCTTAAGTTATCATCAGAAACGGTTTACCTGTATGCGCCCCTGGCACACCGCCTGGGTTTATATGCCATAAAATCTGAGCTGGAAGACCTCTCCATGAAATATATGGAACGCGAAACCTACCAGTTCATCAAAAATAAACTGAACGAGAAAAAGGCCGAACGCGAGCGTTTTATCCGCGATTTTATCGAGCCAATTAATAAATCGCTGCAAAGCCAGGGACTTGAGGCTGATATTTTTGGCAGGCCGAAATCAATCCACTCTATCTGGAATAAGATGAAAAAGAAATCGATACCTTTTGAAGAGGTATATGATCTTTTCGCCATCCGGATTATATTGGATAGCGCCCCTGAACATGAAAAGGCCGACTGCTGGAAAGCTTATTCGATAGTAACCGACCAGTACCGCCCCAATCCAGACCGGCTGCGCGACTGGATCTCTTCACCCAAAGCCAACGGTTATGAATCATTGCATACCACGGTAATGGGCCCGCGGGGGCAGTGGGTTGAAGTACAGATCCGCACCAAGCGCATGAACGAGATTGCCGAAAAAGGTTTTGCCGCGCATTGGAAATACAAGGAAGCCAGCACCGACAGCGGCCTTGACCAATGGGTACACAAAGTGCGCGAAATGCTCAAAAACCCGGATACCAACGCGCTCGATTTCATCGATGATTTTAAGATGAACCTCTTTAGTGATGAGATCTTCATTTTTACGCCAAAAGGAGCGCTGATCCAGTTGCCATTGAATGCTACGGCGCTCGACTTTGCCTTCGAGATCCATACCGATGTAGGCGCAAGCTGTATCGGTGCTAAAGTGAATCATAAACTGGTGCCGCTAAGCTACAAGCTCCAAAACGGCGACCAGGTAGAGATCATTACCTCAGGCAAGCAAACCCCTAAGGAAGACTGGCTTAATTTTGTAGTTACCGCAAAGGCCAAGGCTAAAATCAAGTCGGCTTTAAAAGAAGAAAAACGCAAGATTGCCGAGGATGGCAAAGAGATCCTGGAGCGTAAAATGAAATCGCTTAAGATCACTTACAATTCCGAAAACCTGCAAAAAATCAGCTACTTTTTCAAGCTGCAGGCCACTCAGGATCTTTTTTACAATGTTGCCAAAGGCATTATTGATATGAAGGACCTGAAAGAGTACCAGGCATCTGAAAAAGTGATTGACAATAAGCCGCAGGATAAAATTGACCAGGAGCAGGTTCAAAACCTCATCAAAAATATCAAGGCTAAGGACAGCGATATCCTGCTTATTGGCGAGGATATGCAAAAGATTGATTACAAGCTGGCCAATTGCTGCAATCCTATCCCCGGCGATGATGTTTTTGGTTTTGTTACCGTAAGCGATGGCATCAAGATCCACCGTACCAATTGCCCTAATGCGGCTAAGCTTATGGCCAACTATGGCTACAGGATAGTAAAAGCCCGCTGGACAAATCAGCAGGAGCTTGCCTTCTTAACCGGTTTGCGTATTACCGGTATTGATGAGGTAGGGCTGATCAATAAGCTTACTACGGTAATATCAAATGATTTTAAAATAAACATCAGGTCTATCACTGTTGATAGTGATAATGGTATATTTGAAGGCTCGCTGATGTTGTATGTGAACGACACCAGTCACCTTGATACCCTGATTAAAAACCTAAAACAAGTAAAAGGCGTAACCGCGGTTAACCGTTTTGATTCGGCGATTGAAAAAGCATCGTGAGGATAGAAGCAGGAAGTCAAGAGTCAAGAAGCAAGAAAGAAGCAGGAAATTAAGAATTATGAGGCAAGACAGAATTCACCAATCTTGATTCTTGACTCTTGACCTCTTGTCTCTCTAATCCATAATTTATTAATAACTTTGCCCCGTTAATACATCATTATGTCACAGCAGGATACCATACCAATGGTTAAAAAAATTTTTGAGGCCTACCTCGAAAATAAAAACCTCAGGAAAACCCCTGAACGTTTTGCTATACTCGAAGAGATATATTCCCGTACAGATCACTTTGATGTGGAGTCGTTGTACATCCACATGAAAAATAAAAAATATCGTGTAAGCCGTGCAACGGTTTACAATACGCTTGAGCTGTTGGTTTCGTGCGATCTGGTCACTAAACACCAGTTTGGTAAAAACATGGCCCAGTTCGAAAAATCATACGGCTACAAACAGCACGACCATATCATTTGCATCGACTGTGGTAAAGTGGTTGAGTTTTGCGATCCGCGCATCCAGCAGATCCAGAGTATGATGGGCGATATATTAAAATTTGACATCAAACACCACTCTTTAAACCTTTATGGTAATTGTGCCAAATTAAGAGAGGGTTTTTGTGACAGAAAAATTTAACTTTGCCCCCTTTCATAACACATATTCTTGAACTTACGATAAATTAATGGCTGTTGACGTATTATTAGGCCTCCAGTGGGGCGATGAAGGAAAAGGAAAAATTGTTGATGTGCTTAGCGCGGGTTACGACCTGATTGCACGTTTCCAGGGCGGGCCAAATGCAGGTCACACGTTGGAGTTTGACGGTAAAAAGTTTGTTTTAAACACCATTCCTTCAGGTATATTTTTTGAAAACACCATGAACCTTATTGGTAATGGTGTGGTGATTGATCCTATCACCCTGAAAAAAGAACTGGATAAATTAAAAGATGCGGGGCATGACCTGTTGGCCAAAAAGAATCTTTTAATTGCTAAAAAAGCACACCTGATATTACCTACCCACCAGTTGCTTGATGCCGCCAATGAAAAAAAGATGGGTGAAGGCAAAATTGGTTCAACGTTAAAAGGTATTGGTCCAACTTATATGGATAAAACCGGTCGTAACGGTTTACGTATTGGTGATATCACCCTGCCCGATTTTAAGGAGCGTTACCAGAAACTGGTTGATAAACACGTATCAATGCTGCAGCAGCTTTACGGCGAGGTAGCAGATTTTTCAGAACGCGAAACATTGTTTTTTGAAGCTCTCGATGTTTTACGCCAATTCCCGCTTGTTGATTCTGAACATTTGGTTAACAACTATATTAAAGAAGGCAAAAAAGTTTTAGCAGAAGGTGCTCAGGGCGCTATGCTTGATATTGATTTTGGTTCATATCCGTTTGTAACTTCATCAAATACTACCGCTGCCGGCGCTTGCACAGGTTTAGGTATTGCCCCACAGCAAATTGGCGAAGTAATAGGTATTTTCAAAGCTTATTGCACCCGTGTAGGTGGCGGTCCGTTCCCAACCGAACTGGAAAACGAAACAGGTGAGGAACTACGCAAAGTAGGCCATGAGTTTGGTGCTACTACAGGCAGGCCACGTCGTACCGGCTGGATCGATCTTCCTGCTTTAAAATACGCTATTATGCTTAATGGCGTTACTCAACTGGTAATGACCAAGGCTGATGTATTAAGCGGTTTCGATAAAATTTATGCTGCTACTCATTACAACTATCTGGGCGAGCAGATTGATTATATGCCTTACGATATTTGCTCAGTTAAACCAGAGCCGGTATACAAGGAAATTGATGGCTGGAACGAAGACTTGACTGGTATTACCGAACTGTCTGAGATCCCGGCTAAGCTGCAATCATACATTGATTATCTTGAGGCCGAACTTGGCGTACCAGTGAAATATTTATCTGTAGGCCCGGACAGGAAGCAGACTTTAACATTACATTAATAGGTTATCCCCTATATTAATTAGGGTTAATAATAAGAATAAAAGGCCGGGCATCCCGGCCTTTTTCATTTACTTGGTTATTTTTGCAGGGTGATAGTACAGGTTAATGATCTGCCGGGATTCAGAATAAAGGCGTTGCAATGGGCTGCAACTTTTGACACACTGTGTTATCTTGATTCGAATGGATTTAATGATCCCTATTCCAAATTTGATACGCTGATAGCGGTCGGCTCCCGTACCTCTCTGAATGCTAACGCCGGTAATGCTTTTGATAAGCTTGATGATTTCAGAAAAAGTAACCCCGGATGGATGACGGGTTTCCTGGGCTATGACCTCAAAAATGAAATTGAAGCGCTTACATCCACCAATCCCGATGGTTTAGAATTTCCAGACCTGTATTTCTTTGTTCCTCAGCATCTGATTTTGATAAGGGGGGAGGAGGCTGAAATTATTTCAGATAATCCCGAACTGGTTATAAAAGCGATAGACGGGCAAGATCTGCCCCCGTATGTTCAACAATCCGCCGTTAACCTATCCCCACGCTTCAGCAGGCAGGAATACATTGACACGGTAAACAAAATAAAAGAGCACATTACCCAGGGCGATATTTATGTCACTAACTTTTGCCAGGAATTTTTTGCAGAGGATGTACTTCTTGATCCGCTGGAGATTTTTACGAGACTGAACGAAGTTTCGCCCAATCCGTTCTCCACTTTTTTTAAATGGAATGGGAATTATATTCTCGGCGCCTCGCCCGAACGATTTTTGGCTAAACGGGGAAGTAAACTCATCTCGCAACCCATAAAAGGTACGGCTAAAAGGATGGATGATATTGAAGCCGATGAACAGGCTAAACAGAGCCTGCGCAGCCATCCCAAAGAACTGCAGGAAAACGTAATGGTTGTTGACCTGGTAAGAAATGATTTAACCAGATCGGCTAAATCCGGCACGGTTAAAACCGAAGAACTTTTTGGTATCTACAGCTTTAAGCAGGTGCACCAGATGATCTCTACGGTGGTTTGTGAAATAAAGGACGGCCTTTTAAACGTACAGGCCATCAAAAACACTTTCCCGATGGGCAGCATGACAGGTGCCCCGAAAGTTAGCTGTATGCAGTTAATGGAGCGATATGAGCGCAGTAAGCGTGGCGTATACTCAGGTGCAATAGGCTATTTCAGTCCGGATGATGATTTTGATTTTAACGTAGTGATCCGCTCATTGCTTTATAATTCCTCCAATAAATACCTTTCGTTTCACGCAGGTGGAGCTATAACTTATCACGCTATCGCCGAAAATGAATATGAAGAATGTTTGTTGAAGGCGCAGGCGGTTATGGAAGTTTTGGGAGGGAATTGATTGCCTGGTTGGAAATTAATACATCTGAAAACGGGTGTCATGCCGAGCTCGTCGAAGCATGGCGGGTAGGCCTCTGCGCTCGAGGCTTCGACGAGCTCAGACTGACAGGCCTGTTTTTTCTATAACGTTTCTCATTTGGGGCCCCCGTTTCGTTCAAGTGTTGTGTTGCGGCCTGAGGGTAGCTCATTTGTGCCGCTCAAAAAACAATACAAGCCATTGTTCCTTCCCAATAGGTTATACTTTTATAGCAAATCATCAATTTTCTGTTATATTAGCTGTAAAAGTACCATCACTCTTCTCTTTTAATTGTGAATATGTTAAGACCCCTACAAAACATACAGTTAATTATCACCGGACTGTTTTTATTAACAACAAATATTGCTTCGGCCCAAACCAGGTATCGTCCCGCTGATCTGTTTCCGGCCCAGCCGTTATTACCTCCGGGCAACTCATATCGTACCGCTGCCGGTGAACCTGGCCCTGCCTACTGGCAAAACAAGGCCGATTATGTAATTGATGTAGCGCTTGATGATAAAACCAACGTCATAACCGGTACAACTACAATTACTTATACCAATAATAGCCCCAAAGCCCTTTCGGCACTGTGGTTGCAGCTGGAACAAAATGTGTTTAAAAAAGATTCGCGGGGGATTCAATCCAAGCTATTTCTTTACCAGGATCCTGAAAAAACTACTCCTGATGGGGGATACCGGGTAGAAGGCGTGCAGCTTGCCGGAAATAAAGTTGGAAACATTAAATATCATATTTATGATACCCGGATGCAGCTTGAGCTGGCACAGCCGCTGTTAAGCGGGCAGGCCATAACCTTTAGTATCCGGTACAGGTACAACTTCCCGGTCAATTATAAAAATGCTGATTTCCTGGTTAACCGCACCGATATCCTTCCAACAAAAAATGGCAATATTTATGCTGTAGCACAATGGTACCCCAGGATGTGTGTTTTGGATGATGTAGAAGGATGGAACACGCTGCCGTACTTAGGTAACGGTGAGTTTTACCTGGAGTATGGTAATTTCAGGGTTAATATCACAGTGCCATCGGGACTTATTGTGGAAAGCTCTGGAGATCTGCTCAATCCTGAAGAAGTACTAACACCAACCGCACTCAAGCGCTGGCAGGCTGCCAAACAAAGTGATGTGCCCGTGCAGATTCGTACAGCAAAAGAAGTAACCGACCCTTCATCAAGGCCTGCAAAAGCTACCTGTACGTGGAAATTTAAACTGGATAATGCAAGGGATTTCGCGTGGACGGCCTCGCGCTCATTTGTTTGGGAAGGCTTGAGTTTTAAACTTGCTGATGGTAAACGGGTAATGGGTAGTTCGGTATACCCGGTAGAATCGGAGAAGCAAAACAGCTGGAAACGCTCGTCGGAGTATATTAAATTTACCTTGCAGCATTTTTCCGAAAAATGGTTCCCATACCCTTATAACAAAGCGGTTAACGTGGCTTCAAACCTGGATGGTATGGAGTACCCCGGCATGGTTTTTTGCTCGGCAAAAGATACCGGCAATATGTACTTTGCAGTAGTAAACCATGAGCTGGGCCATACCTGGTTCCCGATGGTAGTGGGCAGCAACGAGCGTAAATACGCCTGGATGGACGAAGGGTTTAATATGTTCATTGACAAAATTGCTACCAAAGCTTTTAATAAAGGTGAGTTTATAGGTTATGTAGAGATCGATAGTCCGCTTGATTCGTTGTTTGCGGAAAAACTATTGCCTATCGTTACCCGCCCCGATGCTTTGCCTGGCAACCAGGTATATCCGCTGCAGTATCAAAAGGTGGCTTATTCCCTTGGGCTTTTGCGCAATCAGATTTTAGGCCCTGAACGCTTTGACCGCGCTTTCAGAAAATATATTCGCGACTGGGCTTATAAACACCCAACTCCCTGGGACTTTTTTAGGAGTATGGATAGCTCGGCAGGCGAAGACCTGACCTGGTTTTGGAAATCGATGTTCCTCGAAAACTATCGCCTGGATCAAAGGATAACCAAAGTAGAAAGTGCGGCGGGTTCCCAGCCTATTATTACAGTCGAAAATATGGACAAAGCAGCCATGCCTTTGGTTGTTGAAATAACTTATGTTGATGGCTCAAAAGAGCATCGTGAATTCCCGGTTGAGATTTGGGAGTATAGCAGCGTTTATTCCTTTACCGGTGATAAAAAAGCAGCTGTCGCCAAAGTAGTTATCGATCCTGAAAAGATCTACCCGGATGTGGATAGGAGCAATAATGGTTATGAAGTAAAAAATTAAAAATCAACTCATATAAACAAAAATGTCATTTCGATAGAGCGAGCGGGGGAATAAGCGCAGGAGCGAAAGAGAAATCTTATACGCCCTGCCTTGTTATAGGGCTTATAAGATTTCTCCTCACGCCCTGCAATACCCTTTCACTGTTCGTCGAAATGACAATCGTAGATATTAACTTCCCGTCCCATCAGGGTCTCTCGCATAGAGCCCTGATGCTCAACGAAATGTTCTTACAACTTCACGCCCCTCAAAAAGTCCTCAATACCCATGCGTTTCTTGCCTTCTAACTGGATATCTTTTAGCAACACAAAACCATCCTTAGCCGCAAATTTCAAATAGGTTTTATTGTCGGTTAAAAAGCCGCCGGGTTGTATGGCCGGTTCTGATAATTGATATTCAGATGCATAAACTTTTAGGCTTTTGCCGTTAAGCTCGGTATATGCGGTGGGTACAGGGCTTAGGCCGCGAATTTTGTTATAGATCGACAAAGCTGGTTGTATCCAGTCAATCCGGCAATCATCCTTAAAAATCTTTGGTGCGTGTTTCAATTCTGTCCCCTCAGCTAATTGCGATTGCGGGTGTTCGTTGTAACGTCCGCTCTCAACCGCTTTAACTGTTTTAACCAGCAGCCCTGCGCCTTTGTTCATGAGGCGGTCATGTAATTCGCCGGCATCTTCATGGCCGGTAAGGGTTATTTTTTCGGTGAACAGGATGTTACCGGTATCAATATCGTGTTTTAAAAAGAAGGTGGTTACGCCGCTTTCTTTTTCGCCGTTAATCAGCGCCCAGTTAATGGGGGCCGCGCCGCGGTATTGAGGTAATAATGAGGCGTGTAAATTTATGGTACCTTTGGCAGGCATGTTCCAAACAGCTTCGGGCAGCATCCTGAAGGCTACTACAACCTGCAGATCGGCTTTCAATGCTTTCAATTCGGCAATAAAATTCTCATTCTTAAGTTTTTCGGGTTGCAGCACTTTTAGGCCGTTAGCTACGGCATATTGTTTAACAGCCGATTCGCTAACTTTTTGTCCCCTTCCGGCCGGTTTATCGGGCGCTGTAACAACAGCAACGATATCACTGCCGGCTTTAATTAAAGCGTCTAACGAGGCAACGGCAAACTGGGGGGTACCCATAAATATAATTCTCATAGTATGTTTAGGTATTAGATGTGCTTTATTCTATTATTCGTATAGTAAGTACTTTTTGCGTGTGGCTTTAAACTTAGTTAGTCCGGGTTGCCAGCCAGCACGGATCTCATCTTCGGTTTTGCCGGTTTCAATTTGTTTCCTTAGTTCGGCTGTACCCGTAAGCTTTATAAAATAGGCATTAAAGAAATGGTCCTTATCCGGAAATGCGTTATATAACTCCAGGAGCCATTTCAAATTAATAACACCTGTACCCGTGATATCAGTTGGCGGAATATTTTGCAGATTAATGCCAAAACATTCCTGGTCTTTCTGCGGCGGGTTCTCGCTCATACCCGGGATACTTTTGGGTGTAAACGAAAAACTGTATTTACCTTTCAAGGCCGGGTGCCCCAGTACGGCAAAGGGAAAGAGCGTACCCCTGCCCAAACTAAATGTTGTGCCTTCAAATAAGCAGGTACTCGGATATAATAAAATTGATATAGGCGTATTTAAGTTAGGTGAAGGGTTTACGGGTAAGGTATAAGGCAAATTATGCTTGTAATTAGCCACTTTAATAATCTTCAGTTTACATTTAATCCCATTTTTTAACCAGCCTTCACCGTTTATCATTTGGGCATATTCGCCAATAGTCATACCGTGGGCGATGGGTATGGGGTGCATGCCCACAAATGAACGGTTAACCGTATCCAAAACGGGGCCATCAATTAAATAACCGTTAGGGTTTGGACGGTCAAATATCATCAGCTCTACATTGTTTTCGGCACAGGCCTCCATTAAGTAATGCAGGGTTGAAATATAAGTGTAAAAACGTACGCCAACATCCTGGATATCAAATATCATGAGGTCGATGCCCTTCAAATCGGCCGGGGTTGGTTTATAATGTTTGTTACCGTACAGCGATATTACAGGTAAACCGGTTTTAGGGTCTTGAGTGTCGCCAACAGTAGCGCCATTACTGGCATTACCCCTAAAACCATGCTCGGGGCCAAAAATCTTTTTTACGTTTACTCCTAAATGCACCAAACTATCTACGCTGGCAGTTAAATTTTTACCAATAACCGAAGTTTGATTAATCACCATCCCTATATTTTTTCCCTTAAGATAGTTAATATACAGCGGAATCTGATCAGCTCCGGGAATAATAGGGCTGTTTTTTTTGTTTTTTGAGATGGATGCCGTCTTGCAGCTTTTATAATTGGTTGCCTGGCTGCAGGCCGTGTTTGCAAGTAAAACTGTTATCAGGGCAAATCGTAAAAAAGCACAAATCTTATTCATAAAATTTTGAGTTGAAACAATTTTAAAAGTAGCAGGTTTAACAGCAAAACCGCATATTTGCGAAGGTACAAAAAATCAGTCTGCCATTGAGTTTCGCCTCCTTTATATCAGCCCGTATAACATTTAAATCAAAACGCACATTTTCAAAACTGATAGTGCGTATTGCAATAATAGGCATTATGCTGGGCCTTGGTGTAATGATACTGTCACTTGCTATCGTTAAAGGGTTTAAACACGAAATCCGCAATAAAGTTCGGGGCTTTGCCGGCGACATCCGTGTGGTTAAGTTCGACCTGAATAACTCTTACCAAAGTTCCTCATTTCCTGCTGATAGTGAATTTGTTAAGCGCGCGCTTAAAAGCCCGTTTATAACCCATGTAATGCCGGTGGCCACCAAACCAGGCATTGTTAAGGCTAATAATGAAATTGAAGGAGTGGTACTTAAAGGCGTTGACAAAAATTACGACTGGAGCTACTTTAAAAAAATGATGGTAGCCGGCGAGGTGATCAGCTTTGCCGATTCGGTTGAGGCGCAAAAGGAGATCATGATTTCGCAAACAACAGCCGACAGGCTTAAACTGAAAGTAGGGGATAAGCTGCTGATGTATTTTGTGGAAGATGATCTGCGCAGGCGCCAGTTTAAGATCAAAGGTATTTTCAATATCGGGGTTGAAGAGGTTGATAAAACCTTTGTGATAGGTGCCTTATCGCTCATTAACCGCCTTAACAACTGGAAGCCGAACGAGATAGGCCAATACGAACTACGCGTAGCCGATTTTGATCATATTAATGAAGCCGCCTATGCGCTCGAGACTGTTTTGCCGGTAAAATTGAAAGAGTATACCATTGAAGAAGATTATCCTACCATATTTGAGTGGCTCAACCTTTTGGATGTAAATTCGGTAGTGATGCTGGTGCTGATGGTGGCCGTCGCTGTTATTAATATGATATCGGCCCTGCTGATCATGATCCTTGAACGAACCGCTATGATCGGGATGCTCAAAGCCATGGGCGCATCTAACTGGGCCATCCGCAAAATATTCCTGATCAATGCCAGTTACCTGATAGGATTTGGGCTGCTATTGGGCAATTTACTGGGGATAGGCCTCGGCTATTTCCAGATGTACACTCATTTTTTCCAACTGGACCAGGCTTCCTATTATATGACCTTTGTGCCGGTTGAGTTTAATATTTTTGATATTGTTGTCCTCAATATTGGTACGCTGATCATTTGCCTCCTTGTACTTATTATACCATCAACGCTGGTGAGCCGGATCTCGCCTGTAAAGGCTATCCAGTTTAAGTAAGTTTAAAGCAACCGGTAACTTAATCCCAGTCTAAAATATTCACTATGCGCGTTAAAGGAGGCATCGCCTACCATGTCTTTCATATAGTTGGTAAGGCCGTGGGCAAAGCTTGCATTTAAGCCATAGCGGCCATAACTGGCGGCCGCGCCAAGGCGCAATCGAACATCAGTTGGGGCCTCGCTTCTTTTGTAGTCAACTTTATAAATCCTCCCTTCTTTGTCTTTTACCTCGCCTTTATCTCTGGTATCCAGTATCAGACCAATATCCATCCCCGGTAAAATATCAAGCTTAACTTTATTAAGCTGAAAGCGATAACCTATATACGGGTTAAGGTTGATACTCTGGTTTTGGAAAGCAACATGACCAGTTACTGCAAACCTGGGATCATTTGCTGTTATAGGTAAATAGTCACCGTACAAGACAGTTGTAATCGGTGAGTATTTATCGATATTAACTTTACTTCGTAGTAATTCATATCCCCCCTGCAGCCCGACTATAAACCCGCCTTTTGACACGGTTTGAACCTGGATACTACCACCATAGCTAAAGCCATTTTTGCTGCCGTATGGGTTATTGGCACGGTTCATCGGATCTCCGGTGATTGAGCCTTGTAATACCTGGGTGGTAGCCGATGATGATTTACCCGCAAAATGAAATAAACCGGTGTTGGCCTGTACAGTAACTTCTAACTTTTGAGCACGGAGCTGCAACCCACTAATCAACAATGGGGCAAGGATAAGAATGTACTTTTTCATTTTTTATGTGTTGTAAAGTTCAGTTTCAGGTTTAAGCCGCCTGCCCCAAATTTTATCTGCTGCGAGCCAAGGCCGTCAAGCGGGTATTTCAAAAATGGTTCAATAATTATCCTGTTGCTTTTGCCAAGCGGATAGCCAACACCAAATGCTACGTTCAGGGTTTTGGCAAAATAAAAGCTATTGAAGCTTTTGTGCGTTGTTTCATCGGATGTTTGCGGTTGTACACCTGCAGCCTGTGCCAGCCCCGGGTAACTGTAACTTGCCGTGTAGGCTTCATTTATAAACGTGCCCGAACTTAAACCTGCAGAAATATAAGTGTCATTTTTTTGCGGGTTAAATTCATACTTAAGGTTAACAGGAATATCCAGGCCGATCAGGTTAGCACTGTAGTTTTTAAATGAAGGTGTAGACGATACTTTACTAAAATCGGCCAGCGTGTTATAAGCTGTGCTTAATGATGGCGAAAATGACACCGCAGCCGCAACATTTGAGGGTTGGTTTTTATTGTAATTAAGCGTGTTTTGGGCCAAAGCTAAACCGGTAGAAAGTTTGAGATTTTTGCTTAGCTTAATATCAGATGTAAAGCCGGCGCCGGCATTTACCTGGTTTTGGCTGCCCTTGGCATAGTTAAAGAATGTAGCCGCGTAAACACTGAATTTTACCCTGCGTTCGTTCATGTCCATATCAGGTTTTTTAGGCTGATCCTGATCACTGGCAAGTAAAGATTCCATCGAGTTGATCTTTGGTTTTACTTTTACTACTGATGGAACAGCAGGCGGGTTTGCAGTAACAGGTTTGGTATTTGCCGGAGGCTGTACAGCAGGGTTATTAGCGTATTGCTGCGCGTTGGTTTGCTGCAATACAGATTTTACACTATCAGCTTTTTTAGCCGGAGTTACGTTGATTACACTGTTATTAGCCGGTTGAACTGTAGAGGACACGTTGGTTTTGGCAATACCGTTAACTGGGTTTGCAGTTACAGGATTTGCCGGCACAGGTGTAAACGCTGGTACGGTTGCAGCCGGTTGATTTACGATTGCGTTGCCCGCCGGTTTATTTAAAGCGCTATTGTTTGCAAGTACGTTTGATTTATTTGCCGGGGTGTTGCCTGCCGGATTCAGTTTTGTTGCTGAGGATTGGGTGCTATTGTTGCCCGCAAGGTTTGTTGCAGGTGATTGCTTAGTTGTTACAGGAGGCTGTGCCGGGGTAACGTTTTGAACATTGCTATCTGCCGTGTTGCTTTGCGGCAGCGCAGGTTTTACCGGTTTAGCCGAAAATGTTTGGCCATCATTAACATTATTTTTGTTCGATGCTATCCATAAGCCTATACTCAAAAACAATAACAGGACAGCAGCGGCGCTTGCCCACCATAGGTAAACCGGGCGGCGCTGTTTTTCCTGAA
This sequence comes from Mucilaginibacter gossypii, assembly GCF_017569325.2. NCBI lineage: Bacteria > Pseudomonadati > Bacteroidota > Sphingobacteriia > Sphingobacteriales > Sphingobacteriaceae > Mucilaginibacter > Mucilaginibacter gossypii. The sequence continues at coordinate 281,890 of NZ_CP071878.2, forward strand.
CAGGGAATCTCTCCCTGAGCAGCAGCCAGCCTTCATCAGCGGTAGTGTCTTCGTAATTATCAAACACTTCCCTGATGCGGTCTCTTAAGTCGTTATCCAACTGGTCATCCATGGTTTTGTGCTTCTTTTCTTAATATACTTCTTAATCTTTCTTTCGCCCTGCTCAGGTAAACGCGTGATGAGCTTACCGGGATGCCGAGCGTTGTGGCTATTTCGTCATGGTCATAGCCGTCTATCTCATACATGTTAAAAATAGTTCGTTGTATAGCCGGGAGTTCAACCATCAATTTTAAAATATCCTGTACGTTTAAATTATCAACCGGCCCCATATTACTCCTGATGGGGGCGGCATTTTCCAATTCAACATTAAGCTGGAATTTAAGGTCTTTGCGCCGGCGGTCGATGGCTGTGTTAACCAAAATGGTGCGGAGCCAGGCTTTAAACGGCTTATCGATATTGTAGCCGCCAATAGCGTTAAACACTTTTATAAAAGCGTCATTTACAGCTTCAAGGGCATCATCGCGGTTTAAACTGTAACGCAAACTTATACCCATAGCATAGCCATAGAACTGCTTATACAGCAATTCCTGATGTTTTAAGCTGCCTTTTTTGCATTGCCTTACGATCTCTTCTTCGGTAATGCGAGGGGGTGGATGCATTAAATGTACTTAGTTCCGCTAAATGTTGTTTTAAAGCCTTTACGCAGCAAAAGAGTTAAATGATACAAAATAAAAAAAATTCTGCCCGGATTATTTGCTGTAGTAATCAAAAAAAGCCGGTACCCTCAATGTGGCACCGGCAACGTAATAAAACAATAAAAAGTAGTTAATTAGTTTTCTTCAAATTGTATTGAACAGTTAACGTATCGCCGTTGCTGTTACGCTGCATTTGAAGTATAGTGCCATCATAGTAATACTGGTAAACACTTTTAAGGTGAAATTTATTAACACCCGGTACTACTGCTGATGAATCGTTAAACTGAATATAATATCCGTTGTAAGCAAATGAGCCGTAGCTTGCTACGTGTTTCCTGGTATCGGCAGCTACTTTAAATGAAGTTGCAGTAAGTTTTAAAGCTATGGTATCCCGAATGGTATCATAACCGGTACCAGTTGTTTTTTTAACAAGCGCGCCAAATACGCCTGTAAAATTGCCCTGTGGCTGAGCAACCGGAACAACCTCATTTTTGGGCGAGCAGGCTACGCCTAATGTTAACAGTAATGGAAGCAGGTAAAATAAATTACGTTTCATATAATCTTATCTCGTTATCAATTTTTAACCATTACGCACGTTTTTAACTAAACGCTACAGCCGGGCTGTATTATTTACAGTTTTTTTGCCTCGTCCCAAAAAATATCCATCTCAGCAAGGCTCATGTCATGCAGCTGTTTGCCGTTTTCCTGCGCTTTAAGCTCCAGGTATTGAAAGCGCTTAATGAATTTTTTATTAGTTTTTTCGAGGGCGTTTTCCGGGTTGATATTAATAAAACGGGCATAATTGATCAGTGAAAACAGCAGGTCGCCAAATTCGGCTTCGGCCCTTTCATGGTCGATAGTGCTTTCATCTTCAGCATTAAATTCGTTTTTAAACTCCTGCATCTCTTCCTCAACTTTTGCCCAAACCTGGCTTTTCTCCTCCCAGTCAAACCCAACGCCGCGCGCCTTTTCCTGTATGCGCGATGCTTTTACCAGTGCCGGCAATGAAGAGGGTACGCCGCCTAAAACAGATTTGTTGCCTTCTTTAAGCTTGATCTGCTCCCAGTTACGTTTTACATCTTCTTCGTTTTGCACCTCAATGTCGCCATAAATATGCGGGTGGCGGTTAATGAGTTTGTCGCAAACGCTGTTCAAAACATCGGTAATGGTAAAGTCGTTGGTTTCGGAAGCTATTTTGGCATAAAAAACCAGGTGCAGCATAATATCGCCAATCTCTTTTTTTATTTCGGGCATATCGCCGCCTAAAATGGCATCGCTTAGCTCGTAGGTTTCTTCAATGGTAAGGTGGCGCAGGCTTTCCAGCGTTTGCTTTTTATCCCATGGGCAATTGGCCCGCAGGTCGTCCATTATTATGAGTAGCCTGTCGAACGCGATGGAGGCGGTAGGGGCAGTTTCAGGGGCTTTTAGAGGCATAAATTATTTATAATGAATACTTATGCTGCAAAGGTATGATAACATCTTTAATGAAAACTTACTGTATCATTAATTTTAAACTAACATTAATTAATTTTATTAGCCAATTGTTAATGCTACCCATAAGCACATTTTACCATGAAAAAAACTTACCTGTTTATCCTTCTTTTTGTTTCGATAATTAAAGCAAGCTATGCTCAACAGCAGCCTGCCGGCGATGTGGCCAATAGCACCTTCAGCCAACCGCAGCCTTTTTTGTTTACTATAAGCACACTTAATCCGCAAGGGCGCAACTGGAGTTTAAATTATTCGGGCGGATATGGTGAGCACACCGTTACGCCTTTAGGCTTTGATGGTGTTGATCAAAATTTTTCGGCCAGGGGGTACCTGGGCAATAAGTTTACCTTAATGGCCATGCTGGGTACAGGTTTTAGTAATAACGGCGGTGTGCGTACCCTGCAGCAAGCCGAGGTATTGCGTGATTTTATTGGTGGCACTCAGCCAATGGGTTTCAGGGCGGGGGCGAGCCTGGGTTTCAGAAGGGAGTTTAACAGTGATGCTGTAGCGTTCAGCCGCATAACCGCGGCATATGAGGTATCAAAATGGAAGCTTGGCGCTAATCTTCGCTTTGAAAAAGCGTTTTCAACTCACCGCGATGGTTTGGATTTGATAACCAGCGTTGGTGTGCATCGTCATATCTCGGGCCAGCTTTTCGGCGGTTTTGAAGCGGTAGGGCAGGACCTGGAAGGTTTTTGGGAAGCCGATGAAGCCGAAGGCGGTGCTCGCTTATTGATCGGTCCATCGTTAAATTACGCTCCTGTAAATTCGCGGCTGGCGTTTTCACTTTGCGGCGGCCCCATTATTTACGCTACCCGCAGCGCGGCAACCCAGGGCCAGTTTGCTTATCGCGAATTGCCGACTACCAATGGTTTCACACTGAAATTCAATGTAGGCTTCCGGTTTTTATAAGCTATTATATGGACACACCTTTAAGAAAATGTCATTTCGATAGAGCGGCGGTGGGCTGAGTGGTGGAGCGAAAGAGAAATCTTCTACGTCAGGCTCTTCAATTATACCTGTAAAAGCAGGGCGTACAAGATTTCTCCTCACCTCTAATGCGCACCCCTGCAATGGTTCGTCGAAATGACATTTTTTATTTAAGGATAAAATTAAAAAAGATTTATCCACGCGATGGTTTTTATAACAGGAAAGTTAAAGTTTTACCGCCCTGAGCATTTCGCGTTTGCCGGGTGCTCCGGGTGCTTTCTCCACTTTAAAGCCCTGGCTTTTGAGCATGCGTTTCAGGTTGCCGGTAATAGCATAGGTAACAAACACACCACCCGGTTTTAAAAAGCTAACAGTATGACTGATGGCCTCTTCATCCCACATTTCGGGTTGATGGGCTGCGGCAAAGGCGTCGAAATAGATAATATCAAACTGCTCGTCTGTGTTAAAATCAAGCAGCTTGCTGTGAGCGATATATAGCTGGTTTGTGGCATCGATTTGAACTCTACCTGTTAATGCAGCAGAATAATTATTGTTGAATTGTTCCCAAAGCAGCCCCGGGATGTATTGCTGGTAGCCGGTTTGCGCCATCATTTCGGCGCTTACGGGGTAAGCTTCGATACCGGTGTAATCAAGTTTTATTTGCGTGCCAGTACAAGCATCGGCCGTTAACAGAAAGTTGAGTCCGGTGCCGAAACCAACTTCGAGGATACTAACCCCGCTGGTGTTATTCCGCTCCAGGAAATATTGTAAGCCTGATTTAACAAATACATGCAAGCTCTCCTGCAATGCTCCGTGGCGCGAATGGTAATGCTCACCTACTTCGGCATTGTAAATTGTATTGGAGCCATCGGCTGTGGGGACTATGGTTAGTTCATTGTTCATGGATGATAGTTCATAGTTTTGGGTGGTATACTTAGTTCATGGTTTATGGATGATAGTTCATAGTTTCCAAGACCTTATTGGCCATGAACCATGAACTATAATCCATGAACCATTAACCATGAACCTCTTTCATCATCTCAGTCACCACCTCACCCAGGTCATAAACCGGTACGGCATTTATTGCAGCCGAAACAATGCTCACACCGGCAGCCGAACGATAACCTGCAGCACAATGCACTACGACAGGTTTATCGGCAGGGATCTCACTAACGCGTTCGCGCAGTTCGGGCAAAGGTATACTAACGGCATTTTTAAAGACCTTGCCTGCCGCAACTTCTGCCTGATTGCGTACATCAACTATCGTGTAATCATTTTCATTTGCCCTGAAGGCGTCTAAATCAAGATCGGGGGATACTTCATTGGCGTTTACAGGAACCAACAATGCGCCTTTGATATTTTGTTCGTAGCCTATTTTGGCTGCTTTTTTAATCAGGATATCAAGCTTATCATCATTTTCGGCAATGAGGTAAAACTGCTCATCAGGGCTGATAATGGAACCCAGCCATGTTTCAAATTTTTCACCATCCTGCAGGTTAATAGCGCCATGAAGGTGACCGCTCCTGAACTGTGCTTTGGGACGGCCATCAACTACTAAAATGTCAGCTTCCAACGCGCTGCCTTCCTCCATACGGGGTACAGCAGTAATGCTGTCTTCAAAGCCCGGTACCCCATTTTTATTCAACAGCACATCACGGCCGAAGTATTTGGGCATAAAAGGCTGATCGGTGGTAAGCGTTTTAACAAATTCCAGCTCATCCATCAGTTGTAAGGCATAATTTTCGCGCAGTTCGCGGCCAATGGTGCTTTCCAGCTCGGGGCTCATGTTTTTACCGCATAACGAGCCCGGGCCGTGCGCCGGGTAAACCACTACGTTTTTGGGCAGGGTCATGAGCTTTTGTCGGGTGCTTTGAAACATCTGGCGGGCAAGTTCCTCTTTTTTTGCAGTAATATTACCCACATTTTCCCGCAGGTCTGGTCGGCCTACATCGCCAACAAATAGTGTATCGCCGGTAAAGACGGCGGTTTCGCGGCCTTCTTCATCTACCAGTAAAATACAGATAGAATCGGGCGAGTGACCGGGAGTATTGATGGCTTTTAGTTTAATATCGTTAAGCTGGATAACGTCACCGTCATCAAACGTTTCGTGAGGATATGTTGCGCCGGTTAACTTGCTGCAATAAATTACAGCGCCTGTGGTTTCATGAATTTCGAGGTGCGAACTTACAAAATCTGCATGCGGATGGGTTTCGATAACACCCACAATATCGGCATCGTGCTGGGCTGCGAAATCATAATAAGGCTGCGGGTTACGGGCCGGGTCAATAACTATCATTTTGCCCGTACGGATCACGGCATATGAACCATGCGCCAGGCCTTTATCGTAAAATTGCTGAATGATCATATTTTGCCTGCAAAGATAATGCTTAGGCGGAATGTTTTATTCGTGCAATGTTTGAGTGGTGTAAATATTGATCGCTTTGTGTAAATCTGTGAAGGATATTATCTATATAAAATAATTAAGTTTGAATATAGCACTATTTAATATAAAAACTATGATATTCTCCGATTTTTCAAGCGAATTTAAAATGTTGGATTATCTTGTAACGCATAGCCAATTATTAATCAGGAGCATGAGAAGCCGTGAAAGAGAATATAACATCGATATCATTTTTAAAGGGGTGAGAACACTGATTATTGATTCGGTTTTTGAAGGATTGGAAATATCATTAGCCGATGAAAATCAAAACATTAAATTAATTGAAGATCATGGTTTTGTAGTAGATTCTAACTATAAAGTGTTTTTATTGGAAAATGGAAGCGGAAAAAAGCATTTTATAAATGCAATGGCTTTCGGCATATTTCATAATAAGCTGGATATCCTTGAAACAAGTTTGGAGAGGTATGATTGGGGTGACTTGAACGAAATGGTTTTATGGTACAAATAAAACAGTATCGATTCTTAGCCGTACTGTAAATATTTACTTCTCTCCGCCGTTAATTACTAAACTGCCTCAAATGATGGTCAACATGCTTGTAAGCTAACTGGCCAATCTGCTCCCTGGTCATTTTGCCAAAAAAAGTATGTTCAAAGTCGGTTTTTGAAGTTTTGCCATATTCCTCAACCAGTTCAATCCATCGTTTTTTTTGTGCTTCTACATCGCCTCCTGTTTCAGTTACTTTACATTGCGGAACAGTAGGGCTATTTTTTGCTACGGGGCTATCATCCTTTATCATGCTTTTCAAAGCTACCTTACCAAACAGGCGACCGATGAATGAGCGTTTATAGACTGTTATGCCCAGGTACATTTCGTCCGAAAGGGTGCAATGTTTCAGCATTTGATAAACATTCATTTTACCCCATTGTGGCTGGCTGTTTTCGTTAATTAAATTGATGCGGGTTATGAGGCCATCGCGGGTTTCTTTATCAAATATTGTTTTCATTGTTTTAAAAGGTTTACAAGATAAAGCTACTGCGAAATTACAAAACAAGCACAGGGGTTTTTGAGCCATAAACAGGGAGGATTTACGCCAGTAAAGTAACTTATAAACCAAACAGGCCCGGTTTCATAACCGGGCCTGTTATAAAAAAACAAAACTCTTGCTTACCAGATCTTTGTCCTGTCTTCAGGTTTTTTATACATTTTATCGCCGGGTTTCACATCAAATGCTTTGTACCAGGCGTTGATATTGGTTACAGGCGCATTGGTACGGAACTGCTCGGGCGAGTGCGGGTCGGTCAGTATCCTTTGCGCTGCCGACTCCGGAGTTTGTGATGAACGCCATACCTGTGCCCACGACAAAAAGAACCGCTGATCGGGTGTAAAGCCATCAATAGTATTAGCCGACTGGCCTTGTTTGGTTTTGCTGAATGCCTCATAAGCAATGTTCAAACCACCAAGGTCGGCAAGGTTTTCGCCAAGGGTAAGTTTGCCATTTACGTGCAGGGTATCAAGAACGGTAAAGGCATTGTATTGTTTCACCACCTGGTCGGCGCGCGATTTAAATTTATCGGCATCTTCTTTAGTCCACCAATCGCGCAGGGTGCCGTCGGCGTCATACTGGCGGCCCTGGTCGTCAAAGCCGTGGGTCATTTCATGGCCAATTACCGCTCCAATACCTCCGTAGTTAACGGCGTCATCAGCCTTAAAATCAAAGAACGGGAATTGAAGGATCCCGGCAGGGAACACAATTTCGTTATTAGTTGGGTTATAATAAGCGTTAACGGTTGGCGGTGTCATTCCCCATCGGGTTTTATCAACAGGTTTGCCTAAACGGCTAACGTTAAAATTATAGCGCCATTTTCCGAGAGCGCGCAAATTGCCGAAATAATCATCGCGATTAATCACTATGCCAGCGTACTTTTCCCAGTTATCAGGGTAGCCGATCTTTACCGTAAAGGCATTAAGTTTTTTAAGCGCGCGTTCTTTTGTTGCCGGGCTCATCCAGTCAAGACGTTTAATCCGATCTGCGAGGGTTTCCTTAAGATTATTCACCAAATCAACCATGTATTGTTTAGCGGCAGGTGTGAAGTATTTTTCAACAAAAAGTTGCCCAAGTAATTCGCCGAGGGTAGCATCAACAAGGGTACTCAAACGCTCGGTACGTGGTGTTTGCACTTTTTGACCACTCAGTGCACTGTTGAAAGCAAAACTGGCATTAACAAAGTCCGAGCTTAATGCATAGGCAGATCCCCTGAGCATATTCCAGCGCAAGTATACTTTCAACTTGGCAATCGGAGTAACCGCAAATAAGGAGTCGGTAGCTCTGAAAAACGACGGCTGACCAACAATGATACTGTCCTGGCCACCAGCATTAAGGGCCGGTAATATTTTCGACCATTTTAGGTGTGGAGTCTGTTTTTCAAAATCAGTGATCAGAAATTTGTTGTAAGTAACGTGCGGATCGCGCATAGCTACGCGGCTTAATTGTGCTTTTGCCCATGTATATTCCAGGTCGTAAACTATAGCGGCGTTTTTGGCTGCTTCATCGGCATTGCTGCCGCTAAGCATAAACAGCGTTGCAGCCAGTTTTTTCAAAGCCTCCTGTGCCTTTTTTGAACGCGGATCGTTTTTGAGGTAGTAATCCCTGTCGGGGAGGTTAGTGCCGCCCTGGCCAAGGGTTATTACATATTTGTTTACATTCTTTTCGTCCTGCTCAACCCCAAACCTGAAAATCAGCGCTCCAACTGCGTTAACGCGTTCATAAATGAGTTCATTAATAAAATCATCTAAGTTTTTTATCTGATCTATGCGTTGAAGCCCAGGTTTAATGGGATCATAGCCACGTTTTTCGATAGTGAGGCTATCCATACCACTGGCGTACAAATCTCCCACGAGTTGTTTCAGGCTGCCTTTGGGTTGCGACGCGGATGTCTGGCTTACTTCATTCAGCAGGCCAATGAGCCTATCTGTATTTTCCTGGCGCAAAATATGGAAACTACCCCAGCGGGTTTCTTTAGCAGGGATGCCGTTTTGTTTTAGCCAGCCGCCATTGGCATATTCAAAAAAATCATCGCCGGGCTTTACGCTCAGGTCCATGTTGGCGGGATCGATAAATTTTTTAGGAGGGGCGGAGGTTTTGTGCCTGGATTTTGAGGGTTTTGGGCCATCTGCAGCAAACACATTTACCGACATGCCAAGGCAGGCAGCCAGTAATAAACAGTTAAACTTTAATTTCATGTCAATACTTAAAAATTAAAGTTAATAAATAGCGGGTATTAAACACAAGTAGCCGGGGGCAGGCCTTTAGTGATTGAACCAGTTAATGATGGCCTCGAGTTTTGTTTTTTTCAAAATATCAAGCCAGAAACGGTGTAAGGGTATTGTTTTCATGACAATTTGAATGTTACATGTATAATAACTTGTTAATTGTAAAAATATTGTGGGAGTGGGGTTGTTCATGGTTGGTAGTGTTGGTTCATGGTTTATAGATGATTGATCATGATTGCATGTTGTAGTGATAATCATTTTACAAATGTACCGGTATCCGCTACCATCCCTAATGCTGCCTGCGCTCTTGACCGATCAAAAACTATCAGTTTAAAACCATCATCTATGAACCATGAACTATATTCCCAAAAAAATCCCTCAACCTTTGGCTATGAACCGTTAACTATCGTATTTTTGCGCGTTATGAGTATTGCTAAAACATATATCCCAAAGGAAACCGAAGAAAAATGGTACAGTTACTGGTTGCAGCACGGCTTTTTTAAGTCGGTGCCTGATGAGCGCGAGCCTTATACCATAGTGATTCCGCCGCCAAACGTTACCGGGGTTTTGCACATGGGCCACATGCTTAATAATACCATACAGGATGTGCTGATTCGCCGTGCCCGTATGAAAGGCAAAAATGCCTGCTGGGTTCCCGGTACCGACCACGCCAGTATTGCTACCGAGGCCAAAGTTGTTGCCATGCTTAAAGAGCGCGGTATCAGCAAAAAAGACCTTACCCGCGAAGAGTTTTTAACCTACGCCTGGGAGTGGAAGGAAAAATACGGCGGCATTATCCTGGAGCAGCTTAAAAAATTAGGTGCCTCCTGCGATTGGGACCGTACCAAATTTACCATGGACGAGAACCTTTCGGAAGCAGTTATTGATACGTTTATCCACCTGTATAAAAAAGGTTTGATCTATCGCGGTATCCGCATGATCAACTGGGACCCGCAAGGCAAAACCGCGGTAAGTGATGAGGAAGTAATCCGTAAAGAGGTTAATCAGAAGCTCTTTTATATTAAGTACAAAGTCGTAAATCCGAAGTCGGAAGTTGAAAATCAAGAGGCGACTTCAGACTTCCTAACCATTGCTACCACCCGGCCGGAAACCATTATGGCTGATGCAGCTATCTGTATCAATCCTAACGACGAGCGTTACCTGCACCTGCACGGTAAAAAGGTTTACATCCCGCTGATCAACCGTGAAATACCGGTGATTCTGGATGATTATGTGACTATGGATTTTGGTACCGGCTGTTTGAAGGTTACCCCTGCACACGATTTAAATGACTACGAACTGGGCCAGCGTCATAACCTGCCGGTTATTGATATCCTGAATGACGACGGCACTCTGAACGAAAAGGCGCAGATACTGGTTGGGGAAGACCGCTTTGCCGCCCGTAAAAAAATAGCTTTGCTGCTGGAAGAAGCTGGCGTGCTTGAAAAAGTTGAAGAATACAAATCGCAGGTTGGTTTCAGTGAACGTACCAACGCGGTGATTGAGCCAAAACTATCCATGCAATGGTTTTGCAAGATGGGCGAAATGGCCAAACCAGCTTTGGATTATGTATTGAACGGCGAGATAAAACTGATCCCCGAAAAATTTGTGAACACTTACCGCCATTGGATGGAGAATGTACGCGACTGGAACATCAGCCGCCAGCTGTGGTGGGGACAGCAAATCCCGGCTTGGTATTTACCTACAGGCGAATTTGTAATTGCCAAAAACGCTGAAGAAGCATTGAAGGAGGCGCAACTTAAAAATCCCGCACTTACCGCAGCCGATCTTACCCAGGACGAAGACGTAGTTGATACCTGGTTTTCATCATGGTTATGGCCCATCTCGGTATTTGACGGTTTTAAGGATCCGAACAATGCTGATATCAATTATTACTATCCAACCAATGATTTGGTTACCGCGCCGGAGATCCTGTTTTTCTGGGTTGCCAGGATGATCATGGCCGGCCATGAGTTTAGGGGCGAAGTACCATTCAGGAACGTATACCTTACCGGTATAGTAAGGGATAAGCAGGGGCGTAAAATGTCGAAATCATTAGGCAATTCACCCGATCCGCTCGACCTGATTGAAACATACGGCGCGGACGGGGTTCGGGTAGGCATGCTGCTATGCTCGCCTGCAGGTAACGATTTGATGTTTGACGAAAGCTACTGTAAACAAGGTAGCGGCTTTGCCAACAAAATATGGAACGCCTTTAAACTGGTAAAAGGCTGGGAAGTTGATGAAAGCCTTGCCAACCCTAACGGCGTAGCCATTGAATGGTTTGCCAACAGGTTTAACCAGGCGCTAACCGAAATTGAAGCTAACTTTGCCCAATACCGTTTATCAGAGGCCTTAATGGATACCTATAAATTGGTATGGGATGATTTTTGCGCGTGGTACCTGGAGATGATCAAGCCGGCTTATCAGCATCCTATTGATAAGGCTACTTATGCAGCTACTATTCAATTCTTCGAAAATATTTTGAAGGTATTGCACCCTTTTATGCCGTTCCTTACCGAAGAATTATGGCATGATGAGCTGTTTGGCGAACGCACCGAAACTGACTGCTGTATTGTAGCGCAATTGCCCGCTATTGGGGAAATTAATTCACGTCTATTAAATGAAACAGAGCTTGTTAAAGATGTGGTAACCAACATCAGAAACACCCGCAAAACAAAACAAATTTCTGACAAAGAGCCGCTTGAGTTATTTGTTAAATCAAATTCAGGGATCAATTACGGCCAGTACGAAGCTATCATTGCAAGGCTTGCCAACATCAGCAAGTTTGAATCGGTAGCTGATAAAGTTGAAGGGGCTATTAATTTCTTAGCCTCAACAGATGAGTTTTATATTCCGTTCAGCGAAGACATTGACCCGGTTGCCGAGTGTGCGAAACTGAAAAAAGAGCAGGAATACCTGTTAGGTTTCCTGAAATCGGTTAATGCAAAATTGGGTAACGAACGGTTTATGGCCAATGCAAAACCGGAGATTATTGAGGTGGAGCAAAAGAAAAAGGCCGATGCCGAAGCCAAATTAACCATCATTGAAGAAAACTTAGCAGCTTTGGCTTGCTAATTGCAGAACTTACCGGCTTTGCGTAACAAGCTACCGTACAGTATTTTGATTGCTGTACGGTGGCCTGCCCAATTGCAAGGCCAATGTTAAGTTCTGAATATGAGTAATAAAGTAAGTTTTTTTAACTTATCAATTTATAAGATTTTGTCGAAGGAGCAATCGTTCCTTGACCAGGCCCGGATTCGTTTATTGTATTATGGGTTCTTCCTTATTTTTGTTGCCCTTGGGGCACTTTACCTGAACGTTTATTTCCAAAACCAAAAAATGCTTGCTGATACCGCCCTGTTTTTGATGGGAGCGGTAGTGGTGTTATTTAAGTATTTAACCTGGCGGCCCGACTGGCGCAGCGCAGCACATGCCCTGCTTATTGTGGGTACACTTGTTAATACCAGCCTGGTTTATGCCTCTATGCAAACGGTAAATATCATTACCGTGCAGGTAATTATAATCGTGATCGTATTCAGCTATTATATGCTCGGCCAGCAATGGGGGCTCATGTACTCGTTGCTCAATACAGTACCGGTTTTGGTATTTATGATCATTGAATATAACAGCGGTTACATTATTAGTATAAAGCCTAACAAAGTTGATCAGTCTACCATTATCATCAGCCTGTTTGCCAATTTTATATTGCTTATTTTTATCCATAGCCATTTTTACACTGCTTTCTTAAAAAACATTAGGCACCTTAAAAATAGTAGCAGGGAGCAGGCCCGGCTTTACAGTAAGATGGAAACGGCCATTGAAAAGGCAGAGAAATCGGCCCAGGTCAAATCAGAGTTCCTGTCAACCATGTCGCATGAAATCCGTACGCCGTTAAATGCGGTGATCGGGATGAGTAATTTGCTGATGATGAGCAATCCGCGGCCCGACCAGCGGGAGAACATCGAAATTCTTAAGTTTTCGGCCAATAACCTGTTAGCCATTGTTAATGACGTGCTTGATTTCAGCAAGATTGAATCGGGGAAGGTAGTATTTGAAAATATCCGCTTCAACCTTGTTGAGCTGATGAACAATATCTGCGGCGGGCAAATACTGAAGGCCGAAGAGAAAGGCCTGCTTTTTAAGCTTGATGTTGATAGCTCATTGAGGGATAAGGTGCTTTTTGGCGATCCTACCCGCATAACCCAGATCATTTTTAACCTGGTTAGCAACGCTATAAAATTTACGCCGCAGGGAAACATATGGGTAAGGGTTACTTGTGTGGAAGACCGGCATAACACCGTTACCGTTAACTTTTCGGTAAGGGACACCGGCATCGGTATCGAAAAAGAAAACCTTGAAACTATATTTGAACCGTTTACGCAGGAATCATTAGCTACTACCCGCGAGTATGGCGGCACAGGGCTTGGCCTGGCCATAGTTAAGCGTTTGCTTGAGCTGCAGGAACTGCAAATGACCGTTAACAGTACAATGGGGCGCGGATCAGAGTTTTCTTTTCATATGGAATTTCCTGTATCTACAGAGGTATTGCCGGTTGCAGTGGCCACCGCCCCTGAAGCTAAACAATTTTCAGAAAACCCACTGGCCTGTTTACGCGTGCTTATTGCCGAAGATAATATGGTTAATGTGATGCTGATGAAGAAACTGCTGAGCAAGTGGAGCATCAACCCAACCATTGCCGAAAACGGCGAACGGGCAGTTGAGTTTATGCAGTACGGCAATTTTGATATTATATTAATGGACCTCCAGATGCCGGTGATGAACGGTTTTGATGCAGCTAAAGAGATCCGTAAAATGGCCGATCCTAAAAAATCAAGCATACCGATCATCGCGCTTACTGCTTCTGCACTTTTTGATATCAAAGAACAGGTATACGAAGCCGGCATGAATGATTATGTATCCAAGCCATTTAAACCGGATGAACTGCTGGAAAAACTTAATAATTATACATTGAACAAGGTGGGTTGAGCCCCACCCAAACCCTCCCCGGAAGGGAGGGCTTTAAAAACTATGCCATTGTTGGTGTTGTCACCAACAATTCCTAATGCTCTTTTAATCACGTTATTTCATATTGCCAGTTAAGCTCCCGGTTGCTTATTTAATGCTATAACTGCGTGGAGTAGAGTTGTTGGTGACAACACCAACAACGGCCAGCGCTCACCTAATGGCCTATCTATTCAACTTATCCCCCTCCTTAATCACCGCCTGGTTCACTTCCCTTACTCTTTCAATATCCATTTTTTCAACGGCCCTGTCGTAGGTTAAAACGCCGTTTACTTCGTGTTCAACGTCGGTGGTTTGGGTATATATGGCAACGCTCAATCCTTTATATTTCATTAATTGCTCTACCTCATCAAGCAAAAAAACATAACGGTCGGTAAGCCTGGCTTTGGTTGGTTCATAATCATAGGCATCGTTATGCACCGGCCACATATGACCGCGAACAAACAGGCCAACGCCGCCAAATTCGCCCAGCGAGGCCGCCCGGCGGCTATCAGGAACAGAAGCACCGTAAGGGCCAACATAAATATGTGTGTCCACGTAATCGCCATTACCCGGATCGCCGTAAGGTTTTTGATAGCTGGGATTATTGTTAAAGCCCGAATTGCCATTAACTAATCGCGACGGATCATATTGTTTAACCCAATTGGTTATGTTTTTTACATCAAAAGCACCCCAGTTTTCATTGAAAGGCACCCATGTAATAATGGAGGGCGAGTTATAATGATCGTCGATGATGGCTTTTAATTCTTTCCGGTAAACCGTCCTGTTTTTGGTGGTGTCTTCATTCTGATACCATATAGCGGGCATGTCCTGCCAAACCAATAAGCCCATTTTATCGGCCCAATAATAAAAACGCTGCGGCTCGGTCTTCATGTGCTTACGGATCAGGTTATAGCCCGCTTTTTTGGTGTATTCTATATCAAATTTAAGGGCTTCTTCCGTAGGTGCGGTTAAAACACCGTCGGGCCAGTACCCCTGGTCAAGCAAGCCAAGCTGCATGATGAATTTACCGTTAATAAGCGGACGGATCACGCCGTTAAGCTTACCCAATTTAATATCACGCATGCCAAAATAGCTTTTAACCTCGTCGGCTTCGCTGCCATCAGTATTGTATAGGGTAAGCTTCAGATCATACAAAAACGGAAAATTTGGTGTCCATAAAACCGGGTTATCTATCGGCAGGTAAAAATATGCTCCTCCGGTTGCATCAACCTGTGAAACCTCTTTGCCATTGTTTAAGGCAACTGCTTTGAGTTTACCTGCACCTATAGTATTAACAAACACTTTTAAACGTTTACCTTCCACATCTGGCAGCAGGCGGATGTTTTTAATATATGATTCATTTACAGGCTCCAGCCAAACGGTTTGCCAGATGCCCGAGGAAAAAGTATAATCGCCGCGCGGGCCGTTTTTACCCGATGGTGTTTTGCCATCATTGGGATCATGGGCGGCAACAACAATGGTATTGCTGCCTTTGGCGAGATATGGAGTAATATTAAAACTAAATGAATCGTACCCACCCGAATGTGAGCCTGCTTTCTTTCCGTTTATAAAAACAGTAGCGTCATGATCAACAGCGCCAAAGTGAACAATAACCTGTTTGTTTTGCCATTTTGACGGGACCTCAAAACTTCGGCGGTACCACATATTAATCTCCTGTTTACGCTGCACACCAGAGATCACCGATTCAGGGCAATAAGGCACCAGTATTTTATCCGGCTTGTCATTAAATGAAGCTGGCGTTTGAGGGTTCAGGGTATTAGGCGCGTTTTTACCACCCTGGTAATCCCATTTACCATTTAAGCACAGCCAGTCATTACGCTGTAGCTGGGGACGGGGATATTCTGATAATGGCACTTTGGCCTGCATGGCGGCATTGGTCCACTGAGTAGAGAGTTTGGCTTCCTGTGCAAAGGCGGCGCATCCGTATAATACAGCGGCCAAAAGCAGGGCTTTTGCTTTGAGATAGGCGTTCATAAGGTAATGTTATAATTGATGAGGTTATGAATGCCAAAATAGGGAATTGATAACTGTTATCATAACATTTTATTGGGAAATAGGATGTTGTCTGAACCCGAATTTATTGAATTTAGGGAACGAGCAGAAAATGCTATACACATTCCATAAATTCTTCAAATTCGTTTAATTCGAGTTCAGACAGCTTCAGCCCTTCACATACCCCGGCAACTCTTCAATAAACTGGTAAGTACAGTTTTCATGATTAATAGTACAATAATAGTGTTGCAGGCCATTGCTTACTGCAAGTAATGACACCTTATGCACCATGTTGTACCGGGCAATCTGATCGAAGGTCTTTTGGTCGATAGTTACTGATGGTGCTTTGCATTCAACCATTAAAATTCGCTGTCCGGACGGGTTAAATACCACGATGTCGGTACGCTTTTGAAGCGTGTTGAGCTTAAGGCCGCCTTCCAGCTTAATTAATGAGCGGGGGTAGTTTTTTTGTTTGATAAGGTATTGTACAAAATGCTGGCGTACCCATTCTTCAGGTGTAATAATGATGGTTTTCTTGCGGATCTCGTCAAAAAGCGTTAATGTTCCGTTATCGTCGCTTATTTTAAAAGGGTAGGGTGGCAGATTAAGCGGTTGGAGCATTTTTGAAATCGGTAGTAAACAATAAGTAGTTTGTAAGCAAAGAACACTGGCCCGCTCAATTGCCGCGGGGGCTGTTACTTTTGTCTTGATACAAAAGTAACCAAAAACCGAGTGAAACGAACTCATGAGTACCTATTAAAACATAATACTTAACGAATAAATCAAGTCAGCACAGAGGTTTCTTTGCCGCACAAAGCCTATGCTGCAAAACATGCAGAACCACGGCTGCTGAATTTTGCCCACCCACGCAATCCTTTGTAGCAAAATTCGCTAATGCCCTTGCCTCACACATGGCTATCATTGTTCTGCAAGTTTTCGCCCGAAACTTTTCTGCTGACGGAAATTTAAGATGCATCTATGTCTTATCGCCCTAAATAAAAATACATTCCACTTTTTGCCTTTTGACTTAGTACTTTTGAATCTGAAATATGACTGCTGCCGAGATATTAAAGGACCTTAAGAACCGTAAGTTTAAACCGCTGTACCTGCTGCATGGGGAGGAACCTTATTTTATCGATCTGGTAAGCAATTACGTTGAGCACAATCTGCTGCCAGAACACGAACGCGGCTTTAACCAAACCGTAGTGTATGGCAAGGATACTGATATCATGACTGTGCTCAATGCCGCCAAGCGTTACCCCATGATGGCCGATTACCAGGTGGTACTGGTAAAAGAAGCCCAGGACATGAAATGGGGCAAGGACGATGACAATAAAAAAAGCATCGACCCGGTATTGAGCTATCTCGAAAACCCGCTGCCCAGTACTATTCTTGTTTTTTGCTATAAATACGGCAAATTTGATAAGCGTAAAAAAACCTACAAGGCCATTGAAAAGAATGGGCTTATTTTTGAATCGGCTACTTTATATGATAATAAGGTGCCGGCCTGGGTTGAAGGGTATGTAAGCGAGAAGGGCTACAAAATGAACCAGCAGGGATCGGCCATGATTGCCGAGTACCTGGGTAACGACCTGGCTAAAATTGCCAACGAACTCGAAAAACTGATGCTGAATGTTAGTGCCGGGCAGGAGATTACCCTGAAGCATATCCAGGATAATATTGGTATTAGTAAGGAGTACAATGTATTTGAGCTGCAAACGGCCCTCACCAAAAAAGATGCTTACAAGGTAAACCAGATCATCAATTACTTTGAAGCTAATCCCAAATCAAACCCTATTGTGCTGGTGCTGGGTAACCTGAATAACTTTTTCAGCAAGGTGCTGGTGTACCATTACGTAAAAGATAAAACCCCGCAAAACCTTGCCCGCGAAATGGGCGTTAACCCATACTTTATTAAAGATTATGAGCAGGCCGCCCGTAACTACCCACTTGGTAAAATTTTCCAGGTGATCAGCTACCTGCGCGAATATGATTTGAAAAGCAAAGGCGTTGAATCAAACGCGCCGCACGGTGAGTTGATGAAGGAACTGATGTTTAAGATCCTGCATTGATGCCGATTTCGATTTAACAGTTATGACCCTATCCTCGCAATCAAAAGTTAATATGGCATCCGGCATGATCCGCGTATCGGCGGTTTTGTACCTGGTTTATTATTATTTGAACGGCGGAAGGTCGGCTTCTTTTCAAATCGCTTTAGCAACGTGCATAGCGCTGGGTATTTTACTTTTACTGGCTTTCTTTATCAGGCGGGGTTATAAATGGGCAAAATGGCTGCTATTAGGCTTATTAATCTTAACTATAACGCCTGACGCTATAAATCTGCCCGCAACTTTTAAGGCAAACTTTTATGCAGGCTGCATCGCTGTTGTAATTGACCTGTTACAAATAGGGGCGCTTGTTTTACTTTTTATGCCGGATAAAGAAGAGCCTTTTGCAGACGATGTTGAATAACTTATGATTATTTAATAATAGCCTTACTACTTATGACGGTAACCATAATGCCGCTTATCAGGGTCAAAAGCAGTATAAAATATAAGGATCTTTTCATATCATTTATTTGCCTGTCCTCTTTCAGCACTAATGTTTGAAAAGGGGCAGAAAAGAGTGTTAGTGCAGCCATCAGGAAAAGAAACAAGATTGAGAAGCGTGAATAACTGAAGGTACGGCTAACATCCCGCTGCACTAAGCCTGCAATAAATGGAATATTCCAGCCTGCTAAAAACGCAGCTATCGCAGCTGTTTTAAATGGTAATTTGCCTTGTTCCTGCATTTTCTTAACCTGGTAATATTGTATCTGGTTATTGGCGGTTTTATTAAAGAATCCCGTTGCTTTTATGTTTTCAATGATATCATTGTAAGGCATGTTTGCTGTAAACATAACTTTTTTAGGGTATGACGATACGTTGTGTATTATCTTGATGCCGCTGCCGGCAATTGAGGATGCATATTCGATTTGAACAATATCATCGGCGTTAAAAAATAACTGACCTAACAAACCAAGGTTAATCTTGAGTACAGAAGTATCAGCTTTCAAAGCTGCAAAAGGTTTGGAGACTTTGGTATTGCCAACATAGGCACCCCCGTTAAGTAAAAATTCGTTCATGTTTATTGTGATAGGTTCTTCAGCCCGGCAGTAAAGGTATCATAAAAACGGTTCCTCAAATAATCTCCAAAATCATTTCTGATAAATTAAATAACGTAACATTTTTGTTAAGTGTAGCGTTGGTTAGTGTTTGACCGTATACATCCATTTATTCATTAAATCTTCATTTTTAGCCGGTATTGGTTACTTTTTTCTCCTGACTTTCCGTTGTTCAGTGTTGCATGTAATTGATTATTTACAATGTAACAAAATTCATCAGCCAATTAATTTCCTAAGTTCACTTATCCTAAGCAATATGTTAAGCTGATCAATAAGGCATATTAAATAAAAAAATTAAGGCATGATACTTTTATTTTGCGGATTATCAGGTGCGGGAAAAACTACTTTGGCAAAAAGTGTGGCCGCCGAATTAACAAGCCTGGGTATTAAAATTGAAATTATTGACGGTGATGAATACCGCGCGGCACTTTGTCGTGATCTGGGCTTTAGTAAGGAAGACCGGAACGAGAACATCCGCCGCCTGGGCTTTGTAGCCAGTCGTTTCAGCGCTCAGGGTATTGTTACCATCGTGAGCGCTATAAATCCATATGATGATATCAGGCAGGAGCTTGCCGAAAAATATGATCATGTAAGCGTTATCCACGTGGATTGCCCGGTGAACAAGTTGATAAGCCGCGATACCAAAGGCCTGTACAAAAGGGCGCTGCTGCCGGATGGGCATCCTGATAAACTACCCAACCTGACAGGTATTAACGATTGGTTTGATGTACCTGTTAAGCCCGACCTGTATATTGATACCTGCAATTATACCATACAACAAAGTACCTCTTCACTGCTCTATTATATTATAAATAACCTGCATCCTGTTAAGCAGACCAATAAGATACCAAGCTACTCCTGATAAAAGGACGCTCATAACAGATTTATGCAAAAAAGAGTACTGATCATTACCGGGATGCACCGTTCCGGAACCTCGCTTATTACCCAATGGTTGAGCAAATGCGGCCTGCAAACAGGCGAAAAACTGGTACCCGGCGGCCATGGCAATGTGGAAGGGCATTTTGAAGATATTGAATTTTTAAAAATGCACGAAGAAATCCTGGCCGGCCATAACCTGCCCAAAACCGGGCTTACGGTTGAGCATGTGGCCCAGTTTACCTTGTACGAAAGGGAAAAGCTTAAAAGCATTATTAAAGTTAAACAACAGTTATACGACCAATGGGGCTGGAAAGACCCGCGGACCTGCCTGTTTCTGGATGTATATAAAGAACTGCTGCCCGATGCCTGTTACCTGGTTATTATGCGTGATTATCAGTCGGTAGTTAGTTCACTTTTGCGGCGTGAATTTAAGTGGTTGGAAAACAGGTACATGGGTCGTAAATATTTTTCAAGACTGGTATGGACAAAATTTCGCCGCGGCCGCCGCATGGTGCAGTTTTATAATGATCATGCTACCGAATACCTGAAAGTTTGGATAGCCTACAACCAGGATATTTTAAAATGTATTGAAACACTGCCCCGGGATGCTTTTGTAGTTGTTAATTATTCGATGCTGAAAGACGCGGATGAACAGGTTTTTGAGTATCTGAAAGACAAGTGGAACCTGGCATTAAAGTACTCCAGATTTAAGGACATTTTTAAGGAAAACCTGATCGGCCCCGATATTGCTTTTGAGCAATACATCAACGATAAAACCCTCATTACGCAGGCCATAAAACTACAGGCCGAGCTTAAAGAATATATGCTGACTGATTAGTATCAAAAGTTTTTTGCGGTTTATTATACATTGTTGCGAAAGAAGTAAACAAGTATCTGTGCAATAAAGTGTAAAGGTAGCTCAATTTGTGATACAATCGTTATTACGTTTTGATAATCAGTTGATTATTTCTCCAAATTCGTTTTACTCAATGGCTTAAGTACCCCTTGTTACGGTGCTGATTTAGCCGTTGTAAAACGAAGGAGGAGGATATGAAAGCTAAGCTTTTTTGCTACTTGCCCTACAGAGTAGTTATGGGGCTTTTGATCATCATGTGTTTACATTCGCCGGGTTTTTCACAGGCAGGGAAAATTGGGTCGCTGGCATATTTAAGGGCACGCAACGGAATTGGCGGGTTTAACCTGGGCGGCTTATTAACCGGCGAGCAGGAGCAGGCTTTAACTTACATTGATGGTGAAGGCAGCAAGCCTGATGCTGATAGCTGTGTTACCTATGAATATCATCCGGATAAGCAGCTGGAACTGGAAGACGGGCTAACCGCAACTCATATTTGTGTACGTACATGGCAAAATAAAATAGTAAATATTTATGTTTTCTTTAACCGTAACCAGGGCTATAAAATGCTCAGTAAATTTTTGCACTGGTACGGTACCTTCACCGCAAAGCCAAATGATTACCAGGACGTTTATCTGTGGGATTCGCGCACGGTAAAACTATTGTTGAGCTATCACCCCGATGATGACCAGGGCATTGCTGTTTATACTTCTGTTCCTTTAACAAACACTATCAATGCGCAAAATGCTAAAAGGCTAACCCAGTTGTTAACGAGTAATGAATAATGATGAGGGGTATAATTAAACTTGAAAACTATCGCAGATTCATTTAGCTACTTGTTCTTGTCGCATATATACATATATCCATATGCGGGTAATTTAAAGATCCGTTTTATTGGTATTGGCGTAATATGAAATGTTCTATCTCCTTTTTAATTGGTCGTTTCCATTCATTAAATCGTACCCAATGACTTTCAGGATATAAGCTATTGGCAAGTTTCAAACTAATTAAATCTTTGTCATTAGGGATATTATTTGCTTGAAAGGTGCCTTTTGCAATGACTGAAAATTCGTCGTTAAAGATTTGAAAGGTGCCAAATAATTCGTCTGCGTTTGACTTAAAGCTTATTTTTATTGTATTCATAACTTTTATAATTGTGGGACTTTATATATTCCCTTCAATAAATAATAGTCATAATTTGTTAAGGGTAAAAATTTTAGTTGTTTTTGTTAGGATTATATAGCTATAAGGTTTTTCAAAACATTCATTATACAGCCGCCTGGATTTAAGTTGAAATTGTCTTGATACCATTGATAAGTAACATCAGCCGGGGATAGCATAGATGCTTGATAAATTGCCTCGATGCTAATAGCTTTGGTATTTGTTTTAAAAGTGAAGTAGAGGTTTTTCGTTGTGATCTTTTTTAATGTTCTATTTACTCCTTTAGGAGTAGTGTAAAGAATATCGCCCTTTGAAAGCGATTTTAATTGTTTGTTGATTTGATCTTTTGACATATTCGGAATATAAGTACCAACCATTTTGGTTTTGGTCATCTTGATGTCAAACCACTAATCAGAATCTTATTTTACTTTTTCTGTAGAGGGGCAGTTATATCAACAACTCCATTCTGTAGGAAATAAAGAGCCTCATTTAAGGATTTCGAAATTCCAGCTCTGAAATTGCCATCTCCAAAATTGATTAAAATATTGTCGACATTTAAGTATCGTTTATTTTCTTGGATGGTTATCCGAAACGGAAAGTAGGCCAGTTTCCCATTGGCAATATATGTTATTTCAATTGTCCTTTGCTTTCATCTTCAAACAAAAACTCAAATTCAAAATGTTCGTTTTCTGACATAAATGGTTTATCCAATAATTCCTGTATTTCTTCTAAACTCAGAATTTATTTTTTCCTCGAAAATAACGAAACGCTTTCAATCAAAAAAGTCCAGTAAACCAATCAATCACACTCCTTTTTCTCTTACATATAGCTATTACCTGAATAGAAATATAAAGGGAGAAAACCATCAACGCGCAAAATGCTAAGAGGCTAACCCTGTTGTTAACGAGTAATGAATAAGTAAATAGTTTATTAGCCACTACATCACCACTCCACCCCGTAATTTCATTGTAACAATACCCTGTATTGCCTGTAGCGCATTTTAGTTTACGCTCCCTTTTTTACATTTTTACGTTACAAAAAATTATACCGTACAAATGCAACATTGGTTAGTAAAAAGTGAGCCCTTTAAATATAGCTGGGAAAAATTCAATAAGGATGGTCGTACCTTTTGGGATGGTGTGCGCAATTACCAGGCACGCAATAACCTGAGGGAAATGAAGGAGGGCGACCTGGTGTTATTTTACCACAGCAACGAAGGAAAAGAGATTGTAGGCATAGCCAAAGTTGTTAAGGAAGCTTACCAGGACCCCACAACCGATGATACCAATTGGGTAGTGGTTGACCTTGCCCCAGTTGAAGCCCTGAAAACCCCGGTAACCCTTGAGCAGATCAAAGCCGACCCTAAATTACAGGACATTGGCCTGGTAAGACAGGGGCGTTTATCGGTAATGGGGGTAAAGCGCGAAGAGTTTGATTACATCTTAGCGCTGGGCAGTAAATGAAACTGAGCAACATCTTTGACAATTGTTTTATTAAGCCGGGCCTTACAGCCGCTTTATTTATACTCCCGGGATTTGTAAAAGCACAGGACGCTTTTAAAGAATTCCCTGATCTGTTTACCACCCCTTACGGCTATGTTGCGAAACACGTAAAGCAAGCGCCGGTAATTGACGGCGATGTGGAAGATGCTGTATGGCAGCAGGCCAAATGGACCCGGGACTTCCAGGATATTGAGGGTCGCCTTAAACCGCAGCCTCCGCTGCAAACCAACGTTAAAATGCTTTGGGACGATAGCTGCCTGTATGTAGCAGCCCGGATCAGAGATTCCCATGTTTGGGCTACGCTTAGCCATCATGATGATATTGTTTACAAGGATAATGATTTTGAGCTGTTTATCGATCCCACAAACAGCACACATAAATATTTTGAAATTGAGGTGAATGCCCTCAATACCATTTTCGATTTGTTTTTGACCAGGCCTTACCGAAATGACGGCGCCGCGGTAACCGGTTGGGATACGCATGGCCTGCGCTCGGCGGTAAAAGTTGAGGGTACGCTGAATGATCCTACGGATACTGATAAAGGCTGGACGGTTGAAATGGCTATCCCATTTAAAGCCATAGCCGGTGGCTTTAACCGCGCTGTGATAAAGGATGGTACTTTATGGCGCATCAATTTTTCGCGGGTGCAGTACGATATTAAAGTGCAGAATGGCAAATATGTAAAGCTGCAGGATAATGCCGGGCATAATTTGCCCGAGCATAACTGGGTTTGGAGCAACCAGGGACTTATCAATATGCATTACCCCGAACGCTGGGGCTACCTCCTTTTCAGCGATCATGAGGCTGATGACGCGACGTTTAAAATGCCTTGCGCCGAAGAGCAAAAGAAATACCTGTGGCTGGTTTATTACAAGCAAAAGCAGTGGTTTAAAGATCATCACGAATACTGCACCTCATTAAACAACCTGGGTGTTGAAAATAAGGTAACCGTAACGGGCCATGCTAACGAACTTAAGCTGGAAGCAACTGCCCATCAGTTTATAGCTTATATTATCGATAGCAAAAACCAAACAACCTATACCATTGACCAGGATGGCCTGGTACAGCACAGATAATCCCTAAAACTCCATGAATAAGCGCGAATTTTTAAAGGCCGGTTTATTGGCCGGCGTGGCTGCCCAGTTGCCCTTAGCAAGCAATGCCGCTGTTGAAGCTGCCAAAAGCAGCAAGAAAAAAGCCATGAAAAACTGGGTATGGATCAACCCTAACCCCAAAGATACAGATGATGAGCTGGCCACCCGCTACGCTTCCTACAAAGCATCGGGGATAACGGGTATATTTTTCGAGAACGACAGTGAGCGCCATTTCCGTGCCGCTAAAGCTAAAGGCCTGGAGGCCCACCGCTGGATCTGGACTTTTAACCGTGCCGAACTGGTAACCGAAAAGCCCGAATGGTACAGCAAAAACCGCAAAGGCGAATCATGTGCAGATCATCCGCCTTATGTGCAGTATTATCGCTGGCTGTGCCCGTCGCGCCCCGAAGTGCAGGAGTATTTAACCAAAACTGTCGATGATATTTTGGCTAAAGATTATATCGATGGTATCCACCTGGATTATGTGCGTTATTGCGATGTGATATTGCCTGTAAACCTTTGGGACCATTACAAGATCGATCAAACCAAAGAGCTGCCCGAATATGATTTTTGCTACTGCGATGTTTGCAAAGCCAAATTCAAGGAAGAATACAACCAAGATCTCGATCAGATCCAATATCCTGAAGCAAGCCTTTCATGGCGCTTGTTCAGGTATAATAACATAACCCGCGTAGTAAACGGTATTTCGACTGTAGCCCACCAGCATAAAAAACAGATAACAGCGGCCGTATTCCCAACACCCGAAGTTGCCCGCCGCAACGTAAGGCAGGACTGGACAAACTGGAACATGGATGGCATTTGCCCCATGATTTACCACGGTTTTTACAAAGAAGGCGTGAGCTGGATAGGTAACGCAGTAGCGGAAGGTGTGCATTTTTTGGCCGGAAGGTTTCCGCTATATGCAGGTCTGTATCTTTCAGATTTTAAGAGTGATGATGAGATCCGCACCGGTATTAAGGTGGCGCTTAAAAACGGCGCAATGGGCGTTTCTTTCTTTGGTAACGTAGGGCCGGAAGTGCTTGCTATACTGAAGGATGAAGTGGCTGTATTTAAGGCTTCGTAACCAATTAAAGTTTATACATGATATGTCATTGCGAGGAGGAACGACGAAGCAATCTCGTAGCCGATGCAGATCGTACATGCGTTGGCTACGAGATTGCCGCGCTACGCTCGCAATGACATGTTTTTATTTTGAATTTAAAGGCAATAAACCTTTCGCCTTTTCCCTTTCACCTAAAAAATCATCCCCGCATTTTGTCCAATAGATCGCTTAGGGTCGCGGCTTCATCTTCGGTGAGGTTATTGCTTAGGATTTCTTTGGTTTTAAACTCGGCGTCCATTTTTGAAAGAGTTGCAAGGCCTTCTTCGCTGATGCGGATATCTACAGCGCGCCTGTCTTTATTATTGGTGCAGCGTGATACCAGTCCTTTTTGAACAAGGCGGTCAACAATCCGCGATGCATCCGACATTTTATCGATCATCCTTTCCTTCAATAAATTTATGGTAGCCGGTTTGGGGTATTGGCCGCGCAGGATTCGCAGTATATTGAACTGCTGCTGGGTAATATTATGTTTTTCAAAATGACAACGAAAATAGTTAGCCAGCCAACCTTGCGTGTATGCCACGTTAATGGCCACTTTGTGGTAGTTGTCTTCAAAATTGGTACTTTGTATTTCGTCTTCTATTCGCATAGTAATAGTAATGAATTGGATGCAAATATGTTTAATTATTTTTAATTTAACATTGATTTATTTATCGCTACCGTCTGATTCAGTGTCATTTCCAAATAATTTTACCTTGCCATAACCCCAGGGGCAGTGCAGGCACTTGTTTTTACAGCAATAGCCCCGCTTTAAATGGTAGGCTTCGGTAAAAACAAAATTGCCATCTTCGTTGATATAATAATCAATGCCTTCCTGCAACATCAGTTCAGAATTTTTACAAAGATATCATCTTTAAAATAAGCTTTCAGGTGCTCGCCTTTACCGTGAAGTGTCCACACCTGTTTGGGTTTGGTGTTGGCGATGGTTTGCAGGATATCGTTCCAGTCCACATGGTCGGATATAAAGAGGGTATCCTGGTTATTAACCTGCAGGTTTTTCCATCCCGATGCAAAAAGGCGTTTTACTCCCGTGGCCCTGATGTAACTGTCGAAAGTAAAGGGCGGTACAATGTAAACAAACTCATCCTGCACCTTCATCAGTTTGCGGCCGTAAATTTGGTACTTACCGGGATGGAAGCCCATCTTTTCATAAATGGCATTGATGGGCATTATTTTATGATGTACCAGGATCTTTTTTTGCGGGGAATGTTCGGTAATGAGGTTGATCAACCGCTGGCTTTTACCCAGCGCATACGCACCAAGTAAAATATTGCTTTTAATATCGTTGATCTTACGGATCTCAGTCACCGGATTGGGATGGATAACAGCCGGATTGGCAAAAGTACTTTCGGTGATCAGCACGTCGGTGGTAACCCATTCAATAGGTTCGCAGGTAGCATCGGGCTGTAGCTTATAGTCGCCGGTGTATAAATATCTTGCGCCATCATACTCCATCAGTATTTGTGCCGAACCAAGCATATGCCCCGCCGGGATCAGTGTTACCGTAACCCTGCCTACTTCAAACGACTGGTTAAATGCAGCTATGTTAAAAACTTTGGCGGCGGTACGGTCATACCTAAGCTGCATAATGCTTGCTGTGGCACGTGTGCAGTAAACGTTGTTGTTACCACTTATGGCATGATCGGCATGGGCATGGGATATTACAGCCGTTTTTACCGGCAGTTGCGGATCGATATAAAAGTCGCCGTATTTGCAGTACAGCCCTTTTTCGTCAAAAGAAACAAAATCGTCAAGTATCATTAATGCTGAGCGAGCGATAAATAAAGTTCATGCAGGGCTATTACCTGCGGTATAACCAATTGTTTACCATCGTTAATAATTACATCATTGGCCAGTTTCAGCTTTTCCTCCTGCGATAGCTGGCGGGCCTCGCGGCTTTCAACATCGGCCCGGCTAATGCCGTCGCGTTCCATAACACGGGCAATGCGGGTTTCAAGCGGAGCGGTGATCATGATGGCCCTGTCGCACATCTTGTATGAGCCGCTTTCAAACAAAATGGCCGCTTCCCGGATCACGTAGGGAGCATCCTTGTGCAGTTGGTCAAAACTATCAAAAGCCCTGAACACGGCAGGATGTACCAGGGCGTTAAGCTTTTCAAGTTCGGCTTTATTGTTAAAAACTATCCCCGATATATATTTGCGGTTAAGGCTGCCATCATCAAAATAAGCCTGCGGACCAAAAGTTTGTTTAATACCTTCAATAAGAAGCCGGTCGGCAACCATTACTTTTTTGGCTTCGTCATCGGCATAAAAAACAGGGATGCCAAGCAATTCAAATACCTGGGCTACGGTAGTTTTGCCGCTGCCTATGTTACCGGTTAAACCTATTTTAAGCATTATTTTTTTATGTAGAAGTCAATATTGGCAGGGGCAATCTTTACTATTTTACAAAAGGGAGGCATATGGATAAGCTTTACAGGCAGGGCCGTATAACCCTTATCGCGCCAAAGATTAAGATCGGCAACAGCCTCAAACAGGTCTTCATCAATATCGGCATATCGGTTTAAAGACGTAGTAAAAGTTACTTTAATTTTTTGCGGAAATACTTTTACGGTGTAATAGTTATTGTTATTGATCAACTTCACGGGGATCTCCAGTGTTTTTTCGGTAAATTCATCAACCGGGACGATGGCCTGTACCGAGCGCGGATAAACATTCAGGTTGCCTTCATCGCTGGGCTTTAAGTTAACCCGGGTATTAATGGTTTCATTAACATTACTGAATTTAAGCGAGTCTGTTTTCCACGACGTGATTTGCTTCAGGCGTTCAATAGGGCCGCTCACGGTAACATAAGCAGGCCTCACCGTTATGTTACCTGATACGGCAAATTGCTTTTGATAGCTAACGCCCATGGTAAGCTGAACGGGGACCTTTTTGATAAGGCGGTTACTGAAATCAAAATAAAGCGTATCCGGGTCAATAGATGAAACGCGGTTGGCCGGATCTTTCCCCATATTCATCTGCTTAAGCTGCGTGCTGTCGATAACCACATAATTGCGGGTTTCGAGCGAGCGGAGGTCAACAGTTAGTGGCTTATTATCGCTGTTGAGCCTGGAGAACAGCATTTGCCAGCCGGTACCCTGTATGGTAGCATCAACAGTATCGGGCTGCAGCGAATGAAAAGCCCGCCTTTGCGGCGCGTTTTTAAAAGTTAAAACCTTTTTTACCTTATACGGAAGCGGATCGGAAAGGGTAGTAAAAATCCAGGCAATGATAGCCAGCGACAAACAGGTAAAAAATACCGAGAGCCGCCTGCGTTCTGTTGCCGATAATTTTACTATTGCCATATCTAAGGTTAAAGGCGAAAGGTTAAAGGTGAAAGGTCATGCACTTTCGTGGATTCCTTTTCCTTTAACCTTTCATCTTGTTTATTTTATTGGAGTGAAGTTTTCTGGTTTTAAAGCGATTTGCTTCTGCCTTTCGCCTTTAACCTTTTTCCTTTCGCCTTAAAAAACTAAGCTTTCTTCTCAACCGCCGGTGTATTCAATGCTTTTGATGCATCAAGCGATATGGCCGATTTATCAAAACGGATCTTGCCGTTTTCAACCTCAACCAAAAATGTGGTTTCGTTTAAATCAACGATACGGCCGTGGATGCCGGCTGTAGTTATAACCCTGTCGCCTTTTTTAAGTTCTTCAACGTATTTTTTTTGATCTTTTTGCTTTTTAACCTGCGGGCGGATCATAAAGAAGTAAAACACCACGATAATCAGTACCATTGGTACTAATGAACCGTAGCTGCCTAAGCCGCCGCTTGAAGCCTGTAATAAAATAGTAGCTATCATTTGTTTAAATTAATTGTTATTTTTTTAAAACCTCGCCAATTAAATGTACCATGGTTTCGGCGGGCTGGGTGTTTGCTGTAACGGTTATTTGTTTATCCTGTAAACCGCTTTTACCGGCACTGTTAAAAGTAACGCTGATCACGCCGCTTTCGCCGGGTTTAACTGGCGCTTTTGGCCAGGTAGGGGTAGTACAGCCGCAGGTAGCACGCGCGTTGGTAATAATTAACGGCGATTTACCGGTATTGGTGAACTTGAAATCGTACGATACTTTGTCGCCTTCTTTGATCTTGCCGAAATCGTGGCTTTCCTTTTCAAATTTAGCTACCGGCGCGTTAGCCGCGGTTGCGGCGCTATCGGCATTAGCTTTTGAAGCGTTATCGGCTGTGTTGCCGTTGCTGCTGTTGCAGGCCGATAATAACATGCCTGCTGCTACTAAGCTTAAAAATAGTTTTTTCATTTTTTAATATTATTCTATTAAGCCACGGCCTATCTTTTTGATTTTGTTTTCGGCTTTAAGCTCTATTAAAATCTTGTCCAAGATACCGTTTATAAATGAATTACTCTTAGGCGTGCTAAACTCTTTTGATATTTCAAGATACTCGTTTATAGTAACCTTAACAGGGATAGAATTAAAGTTAATAAACTCAGTTATAGCCATTTTCATTAACAGGGTATCCATCATAGCAATACGCTCGGGCTCCCAGTTTTGGGTTTTAGCGGCTATTAGCTCGTGATAGGCATCATTGTACCTGATGCTTTGCTGAAATAGGTTTACCACAAACTCACGGTCCTCAACCCAGTTGCCGGTAATTTCGGCAAGCTGGTTAAGCTTGTAATCATCATGCGAAAAGTTTTTGAACGTTTTGGCAATCAGCGCCTGGAGCACGTCTTTATCAACAGGCCAAAAAATAAACCTGTCTTCAAAAACCTGCTCGGCTAATGATGATTTAAGGATAACCTTTTTGAAAATGAATTTGATGATATCCTTGTCTGTTTGCAGTGTATCGTCTGTTTTGGCAAGATACTCGGCATACTCGGGCGAGTTTTTAAGGATAATGAAAAGTGATTTTGCAAGTTCGGGCTCAAAGGTCCAGTCAACTTTGTACTTTTTCCAGGCTGTAATGTATTCCTTATTATCGTTCAGGCTCAGGATAAACCTGTTGGTGAGGATCTTTAGGTTTGCATTTAAGTCATCGGCGGTAGGGAGGTGTTTGTTGGCGCGTTCCTGTGCGTCATTCGCGGCAAAACTTACTACTTCATTAATTAATGATAGCATCCAGATATACATTTCGTAAACCTGGTCAATGCTGCTCAGCAAGTTTTTCTCGAATAGCTTAACATCTTTCGTGTCTGATTGATGATACGCGTACAGTGCCTGTAATACCTTTACCCGGAGGTGCCTTCTGTTTAACATTTTTGTAAGAACGATTTGGTTTGCTTATGCAAACGGTTTATATAAAAATTAATTGTTTTAATAGGATGATTTTACTTTTCTGATGTCTTCAATGCGTTTTTCGGCTATTTTATTGGCCGCGCTAATGGTTGGAATGTTTTCGGCCTTTGACAGCTTTAACACATTGCGCGTAGCTTCATAAATATTTTCTGTAAGCTGTAAGGTACGCTTTTTATTGAAATTCATCAACTCCGAGTAACCGGTAATAATACCGCCCGCGTTGATCACATAATCGGGCGCAAACAGCACACCTTTATCAAGCAGCATTTGTCCGTGTACGCTCTCGTCAAGCAGTTGGTTATTGGCCGAACCTGCTATAATGCCGCATTTTAATTTAGCAATGGTTTGATCATTTACTGTACCGCCCATAGCGCAGGGGGCGTAAATATCGGCATCTATATCAAAAATATTATTATTTGATACCGGCTGCGCGCCATATTTTTTAGAGATCTGGCTTACGCGTTCCTCGTTGATATCACTGGCGTAAACTTTTACATTTTCGTCCCTTAGCAGGCGTACCAGGTTTTCGCCCACATGGCCAATGCCCTGTACAATAACCGATTTGCCTGTTAAGCTGTCGCTGCCGTACATTTCCCTTACACAAGCCTTAATACCCATCAAAACGCCCAGCGCTGTTATTGGCGAAGGGTCACCGCTGCCGCCGATGTTTTCAGGAGCGCCGGTAACATGGTTGGTTTCCATTTTAATGTACTCCATATCGCGCGGACTGGTGCCTACGTCTTCGGCAGCGATAAATTCGCCGTTAAGGTTTTTAATGAACCGGCCAAATTTACGCAGTAAAGCTTCGTTCTTGTCCTGGCGCGAATCGCCGATGATCACCGAATAACCGCCGCCAAGGTTAAGGCCGGCTATCGCTGCTTTATAGGTCATGCTTTTTGCTAATCGCAATACATCATTAAGGGCATCACCTTCGGTTTTATAGGCCCACATACGTACGCCGCCAAATGCAGGGCCAAGCGTTGTATTGTGGATTGCAATAATAGCTTTCAGATGGGTATCAGGATCGGTGCAAAAAACAACTTTCTTATGCCCGAAAGCGTCAAGCTGGTTAAATATGGATTCCGGTGGATGTTGTTCAGGCATTAGTACTATAAGTAAATGTCTTTAAGCGCACAAAAGTAGAGGTTTTTTTTAATACTGGCAAAGATATTAAGTTGCAGTATGTATGAAAACGCCATTAAATATGTATCAACAACCTTTAGTTCGATATTAAAGGCTTGATGATTATAATTGGATTATGAAAACAAATTTGATTTTGAGGTAATTTTCGGGTTTAAATTTGTGGCTTATTATAAATGAGCGCATTTACCGCAAAGTATGGCCTTGCAGTAACGGACATATATCATATTCATATTATTTAGCATCAGATATAGTTTTAGCAAAATCCATAGCTTTTTGCATATCGGCAAGGCCATAACCGTAAGGCATAACCGGGTTATTATATTTGTTAGCTGATTTTCTGAGCACCACAAGCAGATCTCTATTAGTTAGTTTGGGATAAGCCTGCCATAAGCAGGCAGCCAGGCCGCACATAATAGGGCTGGAATAGGATGTGCCCATTCGTTCTTCCGAAACCCCCATCGGGTTAATCACACCGGCTCCTATGCCCACCGCTACAATATCGGGTTTAACACGGCCATCAACTGTTATTCCAAACGACGAGATAGGGACAATAATACCTGTATAATTAACTGCACCT
The DNA here is from genome assembly GCF_017569325.2 of Mucilaginibacter gossypii. Classification (NCBI taxonomy): domain Bacteria; kingdom Pseudomonadati; phylum Bacteroidota; class Sphingobacteriia; order Sphingobacteriales; family Sphingobacteriaceae; genus Mucilaginibacter; species Mucilaginibacter gossypii. The sequence continues at coordinate 314,450 of NZ_CP071878.2, forward strand.
ACCGTTAGCGCATCAGGCGAATCGGCAGGAGTACCTACCCATTGCTGTTCGTTACCTGCACAGCATACAATAAAAATGCCTTTGTTAAACGCAACATTGGCTGCCCTCGTGGCCATTGCCGTTTTTCCGTCCATATCCTCAAATTTATACCGGGCCTCGGTCAGGTAATAACCATTTGTATAAGTAAGCGACGAATTAACGATATCTACCCCAACGCTATCGGCGTACTCAATGGCGTTAACCCAGTAATCTTCTTCAATAGGGTACTCTGTTAATGCATCCTCAGTATGGAGTAACCAGTAATTTGCTTCGGGGGCTGTGCCTACATAGGTTCCGGGTTTATTCACCGCCATGCATGATGTAACCCATACGCCGTGGTTATCAATAGCATATGGATCGGGACTTTCATAAACAAATGATTTTGCGCCCTTGATGCTGACGTTGTTAAAAGCCGGGTTAGTTTTCAGGTTGATAAAGCCCTCGTCAATAACGGCAATATCAATCCCGGCGCCTTTAAAGCCCTTGTTGTGCAGGGCCTGCCCATTGGATGTGCTGATATTTGCTGTCGCCGCGCCGTAATCAAGTGGCGTATTGGCGGTTTGGTTTGAACCTGGCTGCGGTATGTCAGTGTATTTAGCTGGTGTTGTGCTAAGTCTTGGTCCTTCCCATACCAATACCACATCTTTTACAAACGGTAATGCTTTGTATTTATCTACCAAAAACTGATCAGATGTGTTTACGCTAACCGTATTAAGCCATTTGCTTTGTGCTACTATCACACCGCCTACCTGTTTTATCGCTTTAATATAATCGGGAGAGATCGGGAGGTCTGTTCCATCAATTGGGATATTACGTTTCCGGCGGCGCTTAATTGCTCGCGCCGATAAAAATTCGGATGGTTTATTTATCGAATAAGCAGATGTGCCCTTGTCTTTAAGTATGAGCCTATATTTGTAATCGTTTTCGTCGGTAATGGTCACTTTACATTTAGCAAAGGTTTTTCCATCTGTAAGGGTAGCAACAATATTGGTTTGCCCTGCCGCTAAGCACGAAACCAAGCCATTGGCAGTAACTGTTGCTATCCTGGTGTTTTCGGAGCTCCAGGTTATTTGCTCAGATCCCGAGCCATTGCTAACCGTTGCTTCTAACCGGTAAGAATAGATCGGGTTTTTAACTACATTTAACGATGAAGGATTAATAGCTATTGTTGTAGTTGGCTTTGGTGGACTGTCGGTCTTTTTACATCCGGTTGCAAAGAAACATATCAATAATAAGTATAAAGGGAGTGTACGTAATTTGGCAGTCATCAGGAGCGGGAGAGATATTTTGGTCAAAGGTTAAGTTTAATTATAAATTATAGAAGCAGATCAATATTACCCGCTTCCGTTTTGTAAACGCGGCGAAGGTACTGTTATTGCAGGAAACACCGGCCATTGTGTTTGATTTTACGGAGCCTGGTATTTAAAACAGTAATATTAAAAGCCTGTTAGCTTAAAATTTATTGACAAGCCTCATGCGGCCTGGCGCTCCGCTTGTTAAAAATTGATGACGTGTAGCCCCTTACTTTTGATAAACGATTAATTAACAAAGCGCAATCATACTGGCATGATCCTGTCAGTGTTCAACTTTTAAAAAACGGGTGTTCAACTTTTTACTTCTTGATTTTGTAACTGATTGATTATTAGGATGTGTGTGTTCAATTGGACTTTTAAGGGCGTTTGTGTTGTTTGTAATGTATTGATTATCAATGGTGTTTATTTTAGAAAAATATGCAAGTGTTCACACTTTTAAAAATTGAACACTTCCAGGATTATTACGAGTGTATCAATGTAACATTCTTACATCCTCCCGACTTTTCCATCCAATCACTCTCCTCAAATTTTAATACTTTTGATTATTATGTCAGGACTTTCCGACTTTCGGACATTCCCGACTTCCGGACTATAATAATAAATGAAAGACCTCGCATACCTTAATAAGTTTTTTTACAAATACCGCTGGCGGCTTATCCCGGGTGTGTTGTTTGTAATTATATCCAATGTTTTTGGTGTGCTGCCGGCACAGGTTATCCGCGTAGCTTTTGACCTGGTTACCGAAAACATCGGAGCCTACCAGCTTTTCTCGGGTTTCGACAGGCAGAGTTTTATTTACGATATTTTCGGTACCAGCTTATTCCTGTTTGGTACACTGGTATTGGTGCTGGCCTTGCTGCGGGGCCTGTTCCTGTTTTTTATGAGGCAAACCATCATCCTCATGTCGCGCCATATCGAGTACGATTTAAAAAACGAGATCTACAACCACTACCAGGAACTTTCACTGGCCTTTTATCGCCGCCACAACACCGGAGATTTAATGAACCGGGTAACCGAGGATGTTAGCCGTGTGCGCATGTACCTTGGGCCGGGTATTATGTACTCCATCAATACCGTAGTATTGTTTGTTATGGTGATATATGCCATGCTCACAGTAAACGTACAACTGGCCATTTTTTCGGTATTGCCATTGCCTATTTTGGCTGGTGTTATTTACTATGTAAACAATATTATCAATCACCGCAGCGAGATGATCCAGGAGCGCCTGTCTGGTTTATCCAGCTTTGTGCAGGAAAACTTTTCGGGCATCAGGGTGATCAAGTCATACGTGCGCGAAGGCTTTGTGCGCGAAAACTTTGCAAAGGAGAGCGAAGACTATAAAGTGCACTCTATGGAACTGGCTAAAGTACAAGCCCTGTTTTTCCCGATCATGTTATTACTGGTAGGCCTCAGTAACGTAATAACCATGTACGTTGGCGGGGTGGAAGTAATAAAAGGTAACATTACCCCGGGCAATATTGCCGAGTTTATTGTGTACCTCAATATGCTGTCGTTCCCGGTTATTTCGCTGGGCTGGGTAACCTCACTGGTGCAACGCGCCGCCGCCTCGCAAAAACGCATTAACGAATTTTTGCATGAAAAGCCCGAGATCATTTCGCCGCTTGCAGACAAACACCATGTTGAGGGATTGATTAAGTTTGATGATGTGTCATTCATTTATCCTGATACCGGCATCCAGGCCTTAAAGAATGTTTCGTTTACCGTAGAGCCGGGACAGATGCTGGCAATTATAGGTCGGACAGGTTCGGGTAAATCAACCATTGCCAACCTGGTAATGCGTATGTATGATACTACAGGCGGGGAGATCACCATTGACGGTCGGCCGATAAAATCACTTGGCCTCGAAAACTATCGCTCGCAAATAGGTTTTGTACCGCAGGAGGTTTTCCTGTTTTCGGATACCATAGCCAATAACATTGCTTTTAGCGCCGATGTACTAAATATGCCGGTTGTTGAGCAGGCCGCCAAAGATGCTGCGGTGTACAATAATATTATTGAACTGGAAGAAGGTTTTACAACACTCATCGGCGAACGCGGCGTTACCTTATCGGGCGGGCAAAAGCAACGCGTATCCATTGCACGCGCCATATTTAAGCATCCGCAGGTTTTGATCTTTGACGATTGTCTTTCGGCAGTTGATACCCGCACGGAAGAGGAGATCTTGAATAACCTTGGCCGGGTAATGCAGGATAAAACAAGCATCATCATAGCCCACCGCATTTCCACCATAAAAAATGCCGACAAGATCCTGGTAATGGATAACGGCGAAATTGTTGAGCAGGGTAACCACGCGTACCTCATGCAGCTTAAAGGCACCTACTTTGAGCTTTACGAAAAACAATTACTGGAAGAAGAGGAAAATGCATAACGAATAGGCTCAAGTGAGCATTCCCGCAACCTCCGCACAACACTTGTGCCAGTAGGGAGATGAACTGGTATGCGCTCTCTTTTCACAGCTCACCTGTAATTGGTCATCCACACAAAAAAATGACACTTTTGTTTCAAAAAACTCAATAATAACGAATAAAATACTTGCACTTTGAAAATTTATTTATATTTATGCCAACCAAAACTAATTACAGGTAAATATATATGGGAGATTTTGACAATAGAGAGCGTGAAGAGGTTTATTCGAAGAAGGTGAGAGCCGGGAAGCGGACCTATTTTTTTGATGTAAAAGCAACCCGTTCAAACGATTATTATGTTACTATTACTGAAAGCAAAAAACGTTTGGAAGATGGGGTGTTTGTAAAACACAAGATCTTTTTATATAAAGAAGACTTTGAAAAATTTGCCGAAGGTTTGAAAGATACCATCGACTACATCAAATCAAACCAGGAGGTAGTTGAGAAACGCTATGAGTACAGCGAAAACCCTGAAATTGCCAGGGCATCTGCCGATGAAGATTTTTCGTTTGAGATCTAATTACTACAGAACAACACTAAACTAAAATAATTAAAGCCCTGCTTCTTATTAAGAAACAGGGCTTTTTTCGTGTGTTATATTTGAAAACGAGGATTACAATAATATACCCCGCATAAATATTACGGCTATAGTAAAGTAAATAATCAAACCGGTAACATCTACCAGGGTGGCTACAAACGGAGCCGACGAGGTAGCAGGGTCGGCACCAAGTTTCTTCAACAAGAGCGGTAGCATCGAACCTGACAAAGACCCCCATAAAACAATGCCGATAAGGGATGCGCCTACTGTAAAACCTACCAGCATCCAGTGCGGGCCGTAAATATTGCTGAACATGCTCCAGGCCGCTATACGTAAAAAGCCTATCAAACCTAAACAAACACCAAGCATTAAACCCGAAAGGATTTCCCGGCGCATTACCCGCCACCAGTCGGCAACGGTAACTTCACCAAGGGCCATGGCCTGGATAATGAGGGTTGAAGCCTGCGAACCACTGTTACCACCGCTCGAAATAATTAATGGAATAAAATAAGCCAGTACAACTACTTTGGAGATCTCATCGCCAAAATAACCCATAGCGGTAGCGGTAAGCATCTCACCTAAAAATAAAATGATGAGCCAGCCTACGCGTTTTTTTACAAGTTTAAAAAGGTTGATATCAAGATATGGTTCATCCAGCGCTTCCGTACCACCTATTTTTTGGATATCTTCGGTATATTCTTCGTTAGCTATCCAAAGGATGTCGTCAACTGTTACAATGCCAAGCAATACGTCATTATTATCAACAACAGGTAGGGCGGTGCGGTTATTCATCCTGAAAACGTTGATTGCTTCTTCCTGCGGATCACTGGCACTAAGCGAAATCAAACGACCATCCATTAGCTCACTCACCTTGGTTTCGGGCTTTACCAATAAGATCTCACGGATCCGGATGTCATCAAGTAAAACACCGTGCTCATCAATTACATAAATAACATCGATGGTCTCTGAGTTTTTACCATACCGGCGAATGTGCGAAAGCACACGGCTTACGTCCCAGGTGCGTTTAACGGCAATATAGTCGGGTGTCATTAAGCGGCCAACGCTTTCTTCTTCGTAACCTAAAAGTTTTAAAGCCTCCTCGCGGTTTTCGCGTGAAAGTTTTTGGATAAGTTTTTGAACGGCGTCACCATGCAATTCGCTGAAAAGTGACGTACGGTCGTCAGGAGGGAGTTCGTTGATCAGGTCTTCAAGCTTTTGACCCGAAAGTTTTTTGATGATCCGCTCTTGCACAGGGAATTCAAGGATGCGGAACACGTTAACCGCGCGGTTAAGCGAAAGAGTTTCGATAAATTTGGGGCCATGTTCAGGAAGTTCGCCAATCAGTTCTTCAACATCCGATATGTTAAGGTTGTTCAAATATTCCTGTAATTGGGTATCGTCTTGTTTTTCCAGTAACAATTCTACTTGCTCAACCATTTCTTCCATATATAGGCCCTCCTTTTTTACATCGGTGTATTAATATTTTGCTTCTTTTTTCCGAGCGCAAAAGTCGTTTATTTTTTCAAATTATAAGGCAAAATTTTCTGTTATCTTTGCGCTTTTTAAAGTGAGTGGTTTATTAGGTTAAATGGTTGATTAGTTTACCAAAATCAAAACTTAATCAACCCAATCAACCATTCACTCAATCAACTAAAAACACAAAAATGGGTTTACAATGTGGTATAGTAGGTTTGCCGAATGTAGGCAAATCGACACTTTTTAATTGCTTATCAAACGCTAAGGCACAGGCGGCTAATTTTCCGTTTTGTACCATCGAGCCAAACGTGGGTGTAATTACAGTGCCGGATGAGCGCTTAACAAAGCTTACCGAAATAGTACAGCCAAAATCAATTGCACCAAACGTTATAGAGATAGTTGATATTGCCGGCCTGGTTAAAGGGGCCAGCAAAGGCGAAGGTTTAGGTAACCAGTTTTTGGCGAATATTCGCGCTACCAATGCTATCATCCACGTATTACGTTGCTTTGATAACGATAATGTGATCCATGTTGATGGCTCGGTTGATCCAATCCGCGACAAAGAGATCATTGATACTGAACTACAGCTAAAGGACCTTGAATCTATAGAGAAAAAGATTCAGAAGGTTGAAAAGATGGCTAAAACCGGTGGCGACAAAGAGGCTAAAAAAACCTTCGATGTTTTAACCGTTTATAAAAATCACCTGCTGGAAGGTAAGTCGGCCCGTACTGCACCTGTTGAGGAAGAAGATAAAGAATATGTAGCCGACCTTTGGCTGCTTACCGCCAAACCGGTATTATATGTTTGTAATGTTGATGAAGGTTCGGTAAGTACCGGTAATGCTTACGTTGAAAAAGTAAAAGCAGCCGTTAAAGATGAAAACGCCGAAGTGCTGATCATCTCAGCCCAAATTGAATCTGAAATTTCACAACTGGAAACCTATGAAGAACGCCAGATGTTTTTGGATGACCTTGGTCTTACCGAATCGGGTGTTAACAAACTGATCAAAGCTGCATACAGGTTATTAAACCTGGCTACCTACTTTACGGCAGGTGTACAGGAAGTACGCGCATGGACTATTACCCAGGGTTTCACTGCGCCACAAGCTGCAGGTGTAATCCATACCGATTTTGAAAAAGGCTTTATCCGTGCCGAAGTAATTAAATACGAAGATTTTGTGAAATTCAACGGCTCTGAAGCTGTCATCAAAGAGAACGGCAAGCTGGGCGTTGAAGGTAAAACCTACATTGTGCAGGATGGAGACATTATGCACTTCAGGTTTAACGTTTAGGGAATAGACCCAAGACGGCAAGAGTCAGGAATTAAGAATTTAGAGTCAAGACAAAATTTAGAGTCAAGACAATAAGATACAAGAGCCAGGAAATGAGATCTAATCCATTCCTGGCTTTTGTATGTCTTAGCTCTTGACTCATGATTTATTGACTCTTTTTCTCGTCCTGATTCTTAAGTCTTGACTTCTTGCTTCTTGTTTCCTGATTCTTGATTTCTTGACTCTACCTCAGCGGTTACACCGCCGACGGCGCTACCCCATAAGCTTTTTTAAAGGCGAAGGAAAAGTGGGAGAGATCTTTAAAGCCCACATTGATATAAACATCAGATACCTTGTGCTTCTTTTCTTTGATCAGGAAATAAGCGTCCTTCAATCGTTGCTGTTGGATCCACCGGTTGGGTGATATATTAAAGATCCGTTCAAAATCACGCTTAAAAGTAGCCAGGCTGCGGCCGGTTAAGTAAGCAAAGCGGTTCAAGTCTACATTAAAACGATAGTTTTGAGTCATGAAAGCCTCCAGGTCTATTTTGCCGGGTTCGCTGAAATCAAACAGGATATTCCTGAGTTCGGGGTTTGTTTCCAGCAAAATCATTACAGCTTCCTTAACCTTGTGCAGGGTAAGGGCAGGATTGATCTCATCGCTGCTTTTATCCACATAGGGGCTTAACGATTTAATGTAATTGCTGAACAAGTCGTTTGGCCTTAAAAATAAGGCGCTTTCACCTGTATACGAGCCATCTGCGTGCAAATCAAGTTCGGCGCTCATACTTTGCAGGGTAGCCTGATCCATACCAATGGTGATGGTTTTAAATTCGCCGCCTGGGGGTGGATGCTTTACAAATTTTGCCAGTTCGTTCCGTTTCAAAAAGCGGTAATCGCCCTGTTTAAAATAATAGTTTTTACCGTTGACATAAAGCTCCGAATCGCCGGAGAGGATATAGCCGAATACATGGTCGGCAATAAATTGCTCGCCGGCCCTGCTCACTTGCGAGTAGCAAGAATAAAGTATCCGCGGCGACGTTTTTGTATTTGACACAGGCATGTTGTTCAAATTTAATAATAAAGAAAGACTTACGAAGTTTTGAAAGTTTCGTAAGTCTGGTATATCCCCGGGGACAGTCCCCACAACCGAAATTATATTATGCTTTTTGAGCTGTTATTGATTTCCCAAATTCTGTATTCAGAAAATCCTCTGCTTCGGCATGATCAGTTGAAGTTGTAATTGGAAGCCATTTTTCAAATTCGGCTTTGCGTACTTCATCGGCAGCTTTTAATAAGCCGGCGGCTTCGCTGCCCAATATAAGGTGTACAGGAGGCTCCGGATGTTCAACCAGATCAACCATTGCTTTCGCTGCTTTTTTGGGGTCGCCTACAGGAATAAATTTGCCGCTCGATAAATAATCGGCACGCGCGTCAACAGTTTGTTCATAGCCTTCAACCTTTGGTGCATAGCTCATCGAGTCGCCGGCCCAATCGGTACGGAAGCCTCCAGGCTCAACGCTGGTAACCAGTATGCCAAGTGGCTTTACTTCTTTAGCTAAAGCTTCGGTGAAGCCGCTCAAACCAAACTTAGCTGCCTGGTACATGCTTAAACCTGCATTACCAACGCGACCACCAACCGAGCTGATCTGTAAAATACGGCCCGAACGTTGCTTGCGCATATAAGGCAAAACCGCGCGGGTGATCTCGATAGGAGCATAAAGATTTGTTTCCAGCTGACTGCGTACCTGCTCATCAGTGAACGCTTCGGCGGCGCCAACGATACCGAAACCGGCGTTATTTACCAATACATCAATTTTGCCAAAGTGGGCTACCGCATCGGCAACGGCTTTATGTACTGCCGGGTAATCGGTAACATCTAATTTTATCGGATATACCTGGCCGGGATATTTATCAGCCAGATCTTTTAATTGCTCTGGGTTACGTGCTGTAGCGGCAACATTATCACCTGTTGCTAAAACTGCTTCTGTAAGGCTGCGGCCTAATCCGCGGGCGCTGCCTGTTATAAACCATACTTTTTTCATAGTGTTATCTTTATTTTGATAACACAAAGTTAAGCTGGCAGGTGGCGCGGCGTTTTGTTGAAAAGCTCAAGTTGCTTTGTTGAAAAGCTTAACCTTGATGCGCTTGATTAGAGGACTTCATGATAGATTGATCTAATTATCAGGGAATCCTTAAACTCTTAACCTCGATTTTCTCGATTGAATGATTTCCTGATGTCTGATTTTAAGTATCAAGGAAATTCTTTAATCCTATAAATCAAGGTTCCCCATTGTAAAAGTTAAGTTATCTTTAACAACCATCCGCTATAAAAAACTATTTTCACCGGGTAATGAAACGTCTCACCAAATTAACCTGCAAAGGCCTTTTCCTTTTGGCTTTCATATTTTTAATTGTACCTGCTTCGGCACAAAAAAAGCAATTACCTAATATCATTTTTGTTTTGGCCGATGATATGGGGTACTCCGATTTAAGTTGCTATGGTAACCCGGTGATCCGTACGCCATTTTTAGATAAGATGGCGCAAAAAGGTGTGAGGGCAACTAATTACGTGGTAAGCAGCCCAACCTGTACACCATCAAGGGCTTCATTACTAACCGGGCGTTATGCATCAAGGATGAATTTGCCTTACCCTATAGGGCCCGGTTCATCGCTTGGGATTCCTGATCAGGAAGTTACCATTGCCGAAATGCTGAAACAAATTGGCTATAAAACAGCCATGATAGGCAAATGGCATCTTGGCGATCATGCAGCTTACAACCATCCCATGGCGCAGGGTTTTGATTCATACTATGGTTTGCTGTACAGTCATGACTACCGTTCGCCTTATGTTAAAACAGATACAACTATTAAAGTATTCCGCAATCATAAGCCCGAAGTTCTAAGACCTGTCGATTCATCATTGATTGAGTTATACAAGCGCGAAGCTATCCGCTTTATTAAGGAGCAGAAAAAGGGTGATAAGCCGTTTTTCTTATATCTCGCTCACAATATGCCGCATTTACCAGTGGCTTTTGCGTCATCGGCAAAAAATAAAAACCACAGCGAGGGCGGTCACCTGGGTGATGTGGTTGAGCAGCTTGATGAAAGCCTTGGCCAAGTTTGGGCGGAGCTTGAAAAACGGGGACTGGCTGATAATACAATATTCATGTTTTCGAGCGATAATGGTCCGTGGATAGATTTCCCTGACCGGATGCTGGGCGATAATGCTACCAAACATTGGGATGCAGGCACAGCCGGTGTATTTCGCGGCAGCAAGGGATTATCCTACGAGGGCGGTGTGCGCGAGCCGTTCATCGTTTACTGGAAAAACCATACCCCGGTTGGCGCAAGCATCACCAGCATGATGAGTAACCTCGACGTGTTACCAACCCTGGCTAAATGGACAGGTGCCCCGCTACCCAAAGGCCGCACCCTGGATGGACAATCGATAGCTGATGTATTAACCGGAAAGGCGCCTAAACATCCCGATCACAGGCCTATTTACTATTACAATAACAGCGTTTGCGAAGCCGTACGCCTTGGCGACTGGAAGTATCGCGAAGTAAAGGCAAATAACAACGTTGGTGGCGTAGCAGGTTCACCGCTACCTGCAAAAACCGAACTGTTTAACCTGGCTTATGACCCCAGCGAGCGTACTAACGTAATAAAAGAATACCCTGAAATGACCCAAAAGTTAAAAGCTCTTTTTGACCAGTATCCGGGTATGAAGGAGAATTAGGAATGAAAATAAAATTAAAAGTCATGCTGAGTGTTTAAATCCGTGGACTCTGAAGGTGAAATGACATTAACTCTTATTGTCATCCTGAGGCACGAAGGATCTTCTTCACCCTGCTTAGCGGCTCTGTATATTACAGAAGATTCTTCGCTACACTCAGAATGACAGGCGTTTTTTAAACTTGTCATGGGTAACTTGCTTCAGCATCCCACTCGCTAAGCAACCGTGCTAAGCAAATCGGCTACCTGTTATGTGGGGTGCTGAAACAAGTTCAGCATGACCTATTTATAAATCTGGGATATTCAACTCTCCCTTATCGTCGTTTTATCCTCCAAAGCCATTTTAGCGATCTCATCTTTGCGTTTAAAGCTTACGCCTTTGTGCTGTTGTATGTATTTGATCAACTCATTGGAGGCCTTAACCATTTGCGGGGTACCGCCAATACGGTCGTGGAAACTGATTGACATTTGGCGGCGTTTAAACTCAGCCTCGGCATAAAGCTGGTCGAATTCCATTTTTACCTGTGTGAGAAATTGGTCTGCCGAGAAATTTTTGCCTTCAATCAGCACGATATCGTTGTTACGGATGGTATAAGGCACCACCACGAAGTCTTTTTGATTTACCGGGATGATGAAAGGCTCATCGCGGCTCAAATCGTCAATATGGTATACGAAACCAAGTTCCTGTAATATTTTCAGCGTGTTTTCGCCGCGGCGCAGCCAGTTGGCATTGTAGCCTACGGGAGTAAAGCCGGTTACTTTTTTAATGGCATCGGCGCCATCTTTTATAAACTGCTTTTCCTGTTCATAAGGCATGGTGTACTGCGTTGCCCAGTTCATACCATGCGCTGCTGCCTCGTGCCCACGGTCAACAATTTCTTTGGCTAATCCCGGGTTCTTGAGCACAGCCGAACCAACCATGTGCGATGTTACTTTTATGCCCAGCTTGTCCCAGTTATCCAGCATGCGGGGGATCCCTTCTTTATAACCATATTGAAACCAGGTTGCGCCGGGCAAATCAATAAAACCTTTTTGCATGTTTTGCGGAAACGGGCTTTCTGCATTATCCGGCTGGCCGCCGGCCTCAAACTGCATGGATACTGAAACCACCAGCTTTGAACCATCGGCCCATTTTGAGGTGTTAAAGTTATTTACCGGTGTGTTTTGTTTAGCTGATGCTAAATTACTGCCCACAAGGCCGGCCAACCCTAAAAGCCCGCCTTGTTTTACGAAATCTCTTCTGGAGCTCATGATATTATTTATTGAAGAAAAGGTTATCTAATGAATAGCTATTGTTGGCTGCAAACTGAAGCAGTACAGCAAAGAAAGCAGCATGGATCAGCTGTGAAGGAAGGATCTCCCAATTCTCGATCAAACAGCTGCCTAATATTAATATGATCATTACCAGGCCACCACCAATTAAAGCGGGTTTGGTAAACAGGCCTGATAAGAGCAGTATACCTGTGGTAAATTCGGCAATTGGTAACAGGTAACTAAAAGGTGTTACCATAGCTTTAGGCAGCATTGATTTTTCAAATGTGCCAACCATCCACTGGCTAAAACCACTAAGTTTAGGTAAGCGAACCAATCCGTGACCAAACATGCTGGCCCCGATAGCCAGTCTTAAAAGCAAAAAAGATGTAGTGTTCATTTCGTTTTGTTTTGATAAGTCAAAGTTCTGTATAATCGGTACCTGCGCCTTGTACATTCAGGGGGATGATCTGTAACTTTACGGGTATGGAAACCAAGAACCTGTACAGGCCTTATGAACTGGAGTTGCTTGAAACAAGCCAGTACACAGCTAAACCGCACCGCAATACTTTTTTTGAAATGGTATTTACGCTGGAAGGCAAGGGGATCCAGATCATTAACGGGCATGAACTGCCTTATGCTTCTGATAAATTCTTTTTGATTTTTCCGGAAGATCACCACGGCTTTGAGGTGCACGAGCTAACCCGCTTTTACTTCATCCGCTTTACTGATAGCTACCTGAAAACACAAAGCGAAAAGTGGGTTAAAAAAATGGAATACATTTTTCATAACCATAACCATTTGCCCGGTTGCATCCTTAAAACAGTTACCGATAAGCCGCTGGTAAGGGCTCTGATAGAAGCACTACAACGGGAAACTTCAAATGATTTTCCACAGCATAATGAGGTAGTTGAGCAATTGATGAATACTATTATAACTATTGCCGCCCGCAATATCACGCTACAGCAGCATGCCAATGTTTTAAAACAACCTTCAACAACTACGTTGCCGCTGCTTAACTATATCCACGAATACATTTACCAGCCCGACCGCCTGAAAGCTGAGTGCATCGCTTCATCATTTAATTTTTCGCCCAACTACATCAGCGAATATTTTAAGAAAACCACCGGCGAAAGCTTGCAGCAGTATATCACAAGCTATAAACTGAAACTGATTGAAACCCGCCTGCAATACACCGATAAACGCATGAGCGAAATAGCCTATGAGTTTGGTTTTACTGATGAAAGTCACCTGAACCGGATCTTTAAAAAGTATAAAGGGGAGAATCCGACGGCGTTTAGGAAGAGGTATGCGGAAGTGAATAGATGAAACAAAAAAGGACTTACGAATTGCAAGTCCCTTTTGTGCTCCCGACGAGATTCGAACTCATATCGATGGTACCGGAAACCATAATTCTATCCATTGAACTACGGGAGCAGACAGGGGCAAAGATATAAAATTGATTTAAACCAAAAGCATTGTTTGAGATATTAACGTGTAGTAATAAAGCGTAAGTTTAGTAAGGGTTATTGTCAATATTACTGCTTTTACGTAAACGTTTACGTAAATAAAAGTACACCGCCACCGTTAATTAAATTGAAAGTTTAATAGTTTAGGTGTTTAATGTACAATTAAACGCTTCATTGTTCGTAAACTCAATAAGCGATAAACCTGCTTGAATTTTTCTTTTAATTATAACTAATAATGAAAATCCTTCATTTTTTAACGCTGCTTATAACACCATTTGCCGGTTATGCGCAACAAAAAGTATTTAATATTACCGATTACGGTGCTAAAGCTGATGGTATTACCAACAATACAATCAGTATTCAAAAAGCTATTGATAACGCAAGCGCACAGGGTGGCGGAACAGTTTATATACCAGCCGGAAAGTTTTTAACGGCTGCTATCAGCCTAAAATCAAATGTTACCCTTAACCTTGCCAAAAATGCTGTATTGCTGGGCAGCGCAAAAAGGATTGATTATGGTGAAGGCCATGCAGCGCCATTGATAGCCGCCAACAACCTGCAGCATATTGCCATAACAGGTAAAGGTACCATTGATGGAAACGGAGAAGAATTGCTGAAAGACCTTTTTGCGATGCTGAAAGCGGGTAAATTAAGGGATTCGTTATGGCAAAAGCAAAACCCATGGGGCCAAACTCAGCCCGAGGAACCTAATCGCCCTAAACTGATCCATTTTTCCAATTGCACCGATGTGCAGATAAAAGGTGTAACCATGAAAAACGGCCTGGTGTGGGTACAGGATTATACCAAATGCCGCGACCTGGTTATTGACAGCATCAAAGTAGAAAGCAATACTTATTGGAATAACGACGGTATTGATTTGGTTGATTGCCAAAACGTAAAGCTTACCAATAGTTTTTTTAATGCCGATGATGATGGCATCTGCCTAAAATCGAGCGACAGGAATAGTAGCTGTGAAAATATCTATGTGGCAAACTGTACCACCAGGTCAAGTGCCAGCGGCATCAAATTTGGCACGGCTTCGCGTGGCGGTTTTAAAAAGATAACGATAAAGAATGTGAAAATTTACGATACCTACCGGTCGGCCATTGCTTTGGAGTGTGTTGATGGTGGCGTGATGGAAGATATTGATATCAGTAATATCAATGCGGTAAATACTGGCAATGCCATTTTTATCCGTCTTGGTCATCGTAATAAAGACACTGTAGTAAGCCGCATCAATGGTATCCGCATCAGTAATGTAACTGTAGATGTACCGAAAGGTAAACCCGATAAAGGTTATCCTATGGAAGGGCCTTTAGTTAAAGGAAACCATAATACCTTTCCTTCGTCAATTGCGGGCTTGCCGGGACATCCTGTTAAAAATGTAACACTTGAAAATATTAAGATAGTGTACCACGGCGATGCCAGCAAAGTTGTGGCAAATGTTAGCCTCGATTCATTAACCAGGATCCCGGAAAATCCGCATGATTATCCCGAATTTTCAATGTTTGGCGAACTGCCGGCCTGGGGTTTTTACGCACGCCATGCAGAAGGGGTAACGTTTAAAAATGTAACCCTTAGCTGCTTAGGGAATGATTTCAGGGCTGCCGGCGTGTTTGATGATGTGGATGGTTTAATCATTAACGGCCTCAAAATACCGCAGGTTAAATCACTGCCGGTAGTTGTGTTAAACGGGGTAACCAAATCTTCGGTTAAAGGGATTCAGATTCCCGGAACAAGTAAAAATAAGATCCTTAAGAGGTAATTCCATTTCACAGTAGGAATCAGCCTTGCTAATCAATTTAAGGGCTTTTAACGTTGTGCGTGCAGCTTTTAACGTTAGTGTAACTTAATCGTTTACGTAAATAAATATTGCAGTTAATATAAAAGGACCGTTTTTTTTATCAAAATTTAATCATTATAAAACTAAACGGAGCATTGAATTGCAGCTCCAGTAAAACTTAAAGCCGCAATAATTAATTGGATTTTCTGTGGTATTTGGTTTGGGAGCGCAATAAATATCAAGGTGCTTAATATTTAATAAAAGGTTTACAATATGGAAAAGTTAACTGAAAAAGAGATATCGCCATTGCCGAGTCTTGACGTATGGGAAGATGATGTATTGAGCAGGTACCCGGAACCGGGTGCAGAGAAAGCCAAAGAGGAGTTCAGGGTTTATAACGACGATGAAAATAACCCGGTGCGGGAATTTTACAGGCTTAACCATACTTATCAAACCTATGGCAACGTATTAGCTAAAAAGGCAAACTTTTTACAGTTTGATAAAAAAGAAATGCCATGGTGGTCGGCAATGGAATACCTGAACACCCTGGTTGATGAATCGGATCCGGATATTTCGCTTGATCAGCTGCAGCATTTACTGCAAACATCTGAGGCTATCCGCGCCGATGGACACCCGGATTGGTTTGTATTAACAGGCTTTATACATGATTTAGGCAAGGTACTTTGCCTTTTTGGCGAACCGCAATGGAATGTAGTGGGCGACACATTCCCGGTGGGCTGTAAATTTTCGGATAAGATAGTTTACCCGGAATTTTTTGCCGCAAATCCTGATAGCTACGATGAGCGTTACAATACCAAGTATGGCGTTTATACTCATCAATGTGGGCTCGAAAATGTGCATATGTCATGGGGACATGATGAGTACCTGTACCATATCACCAAAGATTACCTGCCCGAAGAAGCTTTGTACATGATCCGCTATCACTCATTTTACTCACAGCACCGCGAAAAAGCGTATGACCATTTGTTGAATGCGCATGACCAGGAGATGTTTAAATGGGTTGATAAATTTAATCCGTACGATCTGTATTCTAAAAGCCCGAAACCGCCGGTAGTATCCGAGTTAAAACCTTATTATGAGGATCTGATTGCCAAATATCTGCCGGCAACAGTTAAATTGTAATTTAATGGGCGGTAGTTTAAGCCCGTTTTTATATATTGGTCATTCCAGTTACCTGTTTAGCCCAGGCTATAAAAAATAAGTTTATAGTCTGGGTCAAACTTTACAAAAGGCCATAAACCTCCTGCCTGTTACTAAATAAATAATTAATGGCGCTGCCATGGCGTGGCTTCGTTGATTGAAAAATAGTTGTATTTTTAACAATAATTCCTGCCTGTTGATTAAAGAATAAATAAATAATTATCAGTTTTTTATGGATTCAAATGGAGATAAAGATTTAGTGTTTCGCTTACACGATGATGACATCGGTGCATTTGATATGCTTTATCAAAAGTATCATCAGGCTATTTATCGTAACATATTCAAACTCACTAAAGACGATGATATCGCCCGGGATATTTTGCAGGATATTTTTGTTGCCCTATGGGAAAAACGGGCTGATATTAACCCCGATCAATCGGTAAGCGGCTGGTTATTTGTATTGAGCTTCAATAAATCCATCTCCTATCTCCGCAAAAAAGTACGCGAAACGGCTATTGTTAACACCATGCCTTTTGCCGAAATGGAAACCGATAACGGCGACGTACAGTTAATGGATGAACAATATTATTTATTACAACAGGCTATTAACCAATTATCGCCGCAGCGAAAAAAGGTATTTACCCTTTGCAAATTGGAAGGGAAAACCTATGAAGAGGCTGCCGAGAAATTGAACCTTTCTAAACATACTGTTAAGGAATACCTCGGACATGCAGTTGTAGCCGTTAAAAACCACATCAAAGAGCATCAAGCCGAATGGAAAACCGCAGGCGTTATGTTGGTTTGTTATTGGATAGGAGGAAATCAATAAGAGATTATTTACTTTTAAATACTTGTTAAGCGATAAATGGACATTTATCGCTTTTTTGTTTTATGTACCCCAGGGATTTTAACGATGATTAGCCAAATTATCAGATCCAATACAAAATCATGTCATACGCGTAACCATCAGGATGCCTTGAAAAAAAAGTGATGACATGTAAAATATATTTTCAAAAACATACTTAATAATCAATGACTTACCATCTTGTCATTATATGCATAGCGCGGCAATCGCACGAAGGCACGGCCACCTCATATATATGAATTGTCCTTAATTACGTATACAACGGCACAAGTCAACCCTACAGCGACCCGGTGCTCAAGACTTGCGCCAAAATTGGAATATTAAAAACTATGTCATTGCGAGGAGCGGCATGGGGTAAAGTGGGGGCGACGCGGCAATCTCGTAGCCAATGCGTAGCGGCGCTGCATATCCGATAGAATAGCTACGAGATTCCCACGCTACGCTTACAGCAATGACATGGTTTTTATTCGAAAATAAAGTATTTTTCATCTTCAGGATATTTGCCTCGTTAACATCAACCACAAGAAAAAATTATTTGTGATTTTTTTAAAAATAATTACAAACCCATCCCCCCGTTTTAAAGCTCCCGGCGTATTTATATAAAAATAGCTTGTGGAAACTATAGTCAAACGCTTAGAAAGGCTTTATAATACCGAGAATTTAACTCCTGAGGACAGGCGCTGGCTTGCCGAATACCTGCAAGGAGATGTTTCAGAATTATACCTTGTAGCGCTTGAAGGTTTCAGTAAGGATGCACTGGAAAAGAAGATCTCTCTGAGTGGAGAAGCATCTGATCAGATACTTAACAATATCCATCAGCGTATAATTAAGCCTCCGCCCAGAAAGGCGTTTCCTCTTTGGCGTTTGCTGGTAAAGCTGGCCGTTGCCGCCTCTGTAACCGCTATTTTTTGTGCCGGCTATATCTTCAGAAAACAGTTGGACAACTGGCTGAACCCGGTTCACTACCAGGAAACGGTAGCACTGAATGGCGAAATCAAACTGATTACTTTGCCCGATGGAACGAGCATTTGCCTTAATGCCGGCAGTAGTTTAAAGTACCCGGATAAGTTTAAAGAGAAGATGCGCGAGGTTACACTTACAGGCGAGGCTTTCTTTAAAGTAGCGCACGATAGCAGCAAACCGTTTGTCATTCACTCGGGTAAAATTAAAACCACTGTTTTAGGTACCAGCTTTAATGTTAAAGCTTATACCGAAGATAAATCGGTTAAGATCACCGTGGTAAGCGGAAAAGTAGGAGTTGTTCCAACGGCCTCAAAACATCCTGCTGTATTACTCACAGCGAATATGCAAATGGTTTATAACAAAACCAGCCAAACAGTGCTTACCGAAAAAATAAATGATGCCTCGTCGGTGGTCAGCTGGCAGCAGGGTAAGCTGCAATACCATAATACCCCCCTGTTTGATGTTTTGGCCGATGTGCAGCGAAAATATAATGTAACAATCAGGGCCGACAAAAATTTATTGAACTGTACGTTATACGCCGATTTTAACAATATGCCATTAGAAAAAGTATTGAAGCTGACCGAAGCCCTTATAAATGCCCATTTTAAAAAGGCAGGCGATGCTTATACGTTAAAGGGCAAAGGCTGTAATTAATGTACCTGAGATACCAATTATAAAAACAAATAAATGTTTGACAACCTAAAAAAATGAAATTGCTATGAGTTGAACCAAGGAAAAAGAGAAATGATCCTCCAAAATGGCCGGGCCAGTTTTGGAGGAATAAAATGTAAAGATTTTTTAATGGACCATGCACAGGGCCTCTCACAACCGCAGCACGTTCCAGCTTGACCTATAACACTTTAATATAGCAAAAATATGAAAATAAACATACCCGAAAGAGTCTTTCGAGCCATAACATATGTTATGAAAATTAATGCGATCATTTTATTAGTAGTCTGTTCCCTGTCAACCATTGCCATGGCTGATAACTCATACGGACAAAGCGTGCTGGAAAAGCCAGTTACCGTTAAATTGAAAAATACCCCTCTTGCTGATGCACTGGAGCGGATTTCGGCCAGTACCGGCGTACGGATCATGTACACCGGGAATAACATTGAAAGCGATGTTAAAGTAACCCTTACAGCTCATAATGAAAAGCTGCAAGCTGTTTTGAAAAAAGTTTTATTAGATAATCAGTTTATCTATACCGAGGTTGAAGGAAGTTTGCTGGTTAAACCCGCGCCAAAGCCACCGGTAGAGAAGAAGATCGAGCTCCCGCCGCCAGTTATTGTTACCGGATCCGTTGTTGATGATAAAGGGCAGCCCTTAATAGGTGTTTCTGTTAAAATAGAAGGCCTTGCAACAGGTGCGGTAACCGATATAGATGGTAAATTCAGGGTGCAGGTTGCCAACGAAAAAGCTGTGCTGGTGTTTTCTTACATAGGCTTTGAAACTCAAAAAATAGCCGTAGGCAAACAAATATCTATAAAAGTAATTTTACTGCCTTCGGCAAACTCGTTATCTACCGTTGTAGTAATTGGTTATGGTACTACTACCAAAAAGGAATTGACCAGCGCTATTGCAACTGTAAAAGCCGAGCAATTTAATGCCGGTGTTGTTGCAACTCCTGCTGATCTGTTAGAAGGTAAAGTAGCCGGTTTAAATATCACCAACGATGGTAACCCTAATGGTAAAGCTTCGGTAACACTGCGCGGTCCATCTTCAATAAGGGCTGGCGCGGCGTCTGTGCCTTTTTATGTAATTGACGGCGTGCCCGGCGCCGATTTTAACCTATTGGCCCCATCAGATATTGCTTCGATAGATGTGTTGAAGGATGCTTCGGCAGCGGCAATTTACGGAACCAGGGCTACCAATGGTGTAATTATCGTTACTACTAAAAGGGTAAAAGCAGGCCAGTTGAGGATGACTTATAACGGATACGGATCATTTGAAAAAGTATCTAACCAGTTTAAAGTTGCCAGCGCCGACCAGTTAAGGGCCTATGTAAAAGCTAACGGACAAAGTTTTACCCCTGCGAATGACAACGGTGGAAATACCGACTGGCAAAAAGCCGTTGAACGCAGCACCGGATTTTCCCAAAATCATAACCTTTCTTTTGGCGGTGGCACCGATAAAACTACTTATAACGGAAGCATAAACTACCTGCAAAACCAGGGTATAGTTAAAAGCAGCGATATGAAGCGTGTTATAGGCAAGCTTAATATCACCCAAAAAGCGTTGAATGATAAACTGAAACTGGACTTTTCATTAAGCAATTCGGTAACTAACGCCAATTTGTTAGTTAATGATATCCCGCTGTCATCTGCAAACGGACAAAGCCCAGGCTTGTTTAAATCAATAGTTCAATATTTACCAACACGTACTATTTATAATCCTGATGGTACTTTTTACAACGATCCTACTTTAAAATTAGGTTATAACCCGGTAGGGCTTATTACTAACGATAGCTACAAACAAAAAGTTAACTTGTTGCTGGGTAATATACGCGGTGAGTTGATACTGCCTGCAGGCCTGCTTTACAATTTTAACTTAGCTTACCAGGAAACAAATACCGACAATAATACCTATTACAACTCTGCATCAGAGCTGGCACCTGGCCTCAACGGCAAAGCCATCCGTTCAACTTATGAGGATAACAAAAAGTTGTTTGAAAACTATTTGACCTATGCTCATAAATGGGGCGATAAACATGATTTTAAAGCCCTGTTTGGCTATTCAATAGATCAAACTACCACCGGGAATGGCTTTCAATCAACCAATCAAGGATTTATTTCGGATGCTACGGGTTCAGACAATCTTAGTTTAGGTACGCCTTCCGGGAACTACCGGGTTGATTATGGTAACGTTAACGTCGAAACTTTACGTTTGATATCCTTTTACTCTCGTCTTAATTATAGCTACAGGGGTAAATACCTTTTACAGGCATCTTTACGACGTGACGGTTCAAACGCCTTTGGTACTAATAAACGCTGGGGGTATTTCCCGGCTGCTTCGGCCGCATGGCGGGTTATCGACGAGGGCTTTATGAAATCTCAATCCTTATTTGATGATTTGAAATTGCGCGTTGGCTATGGTAAAACCGGTAACTCATTAGGCTTCTCGCCTTATACGCCCCTCACGCTTTATGGCACTACCGGTAGCTTTTATTACAATAACGCTTATATTGGTGCAATTGGTGTAACTCAAAACCCAAACCCTGATTTGAAATGGGAAAGTACGGCTACGTTAAACGGCGGCGTTGATTTTTCCTTATTTAAAGGACGTTTGGGCGGCTCGGTTGATATCTACAATAAAAAAACAACCGATATGATCACCACGGTACCGGTGTCGCTTATTAACAACTTTGTAAATACAAAAGTTGAAAACGTAGGTAGTATGACCAATAAAGGTGTTGAGATAGCCCTTAACGGAACGCCAATAAAAACAAAAGATTTTACCTGGAGCAGCTATGGCAATATCTCATTTAATAAAAATAAGATCACTGCACTGGCGCCAAACCTTTCAAAAATATATGCAGGCGATCCGGAAGGTCCAGGACAAAGCGGTATCAAAACATCAATCATTGAGGCCGGTTATCCGCTTGGCGAATTTTACACCCTGAAATACCTTGGTCGCACCAATGGTGTATCTACCTTCATGGGTGCTAATGGCCAGCCAACAACAACACCTCAAAGTACCGATCAAACTTATGCAGGCAATGCCCAGCCTACATACACATTTGGTTTTGGTAATGATCTTACCTATAAAAACTTCAGCCTTAACTTCTTTTTCAGGGGACAGGGTGGGAACAAGATCATGAATGCATCATTAGCCAGCTTTAACCAGCCTACCCAGGCTTCGGTACATGGGGTACCTGCTTTAACATTAAGCGAGCCGGGTACCGATGTTAATGCCTATTATTATTCAACACGTTATCTCGAAAGCGGTGCATTTATCAGGTTAAGTAATGCTACACTGGCTTATAAAATAAATGTTGCGGGTAATTATGTACATGGCATCCGGTTGTATGTTACCGGTACCAATTTATTCATCATCACCAAATACAAAGGCGTGGACCCTGAATTGAACTTAAACATCGATAACCAGGTAAGCGGCCAGTTTATCGGGGTAGACAGCAATAATTTTTATCCAAAAACAAGGAGCTTCCTTGCCGGCGTACAAGTTGATTTATAATAAATTTTAACCTAACTGACATGAATAATTTAAAAAGATATATAAAACCTGGCCTCATTGCCATGTTTATAGGAGCAATTTACCTTTCAGGTTGTACTAAATTGGATATTACGCCAAAATCGGCGCTTACAACGGCTAACTTTCCTACTACACCAGCGCAGTATGTAGCTGCTACCGGACCTATCTATACCTCGTTTCGCGGGGCACCGGGCAGGCAATACTGGTTGTTGCAAAATTTAAGTACCGATGAATGCGTACTTGTTGCACGTGGTGGTAACTGGCTTGACGGCGGTACCTATTCAACCGTGAACCTGCACACTGTTACGCCTGATAACGGCATGACCGAAACCTGCTGGTCGGGAGGTTACGGGACCATCAGTTTATGTAACCAGGTATTGTCGTTATTGGCACCTACGCCCGAAAGCGATTCAAAAAAGCAAACCATTGCCGAAATTAAAACCATGCGTGCCCTGTCATATTTTTACCTGATGGACCTGTTTGGTAACGTGCCTATCAGCAAAACCTTTGGCGATACCACCAACCTGGGCACCCAGCCAAGGGCGGCAGTGTTTGCATTTATTGAAAGTGAATTGCTTGCCCAGATTCCTGATCTGAGCGGTACAGCCGGGATAGCTACCTACGGCAGGCCAACCAAAGGTTTGGCTTATGCCATACTTGCCAAAATGTACCTTAACGCGCAATATTATATTGGCACTGCGAGGTACCAGGACGCGGTTACCATGTGCGATAACGTGATAAAAAGCGGTCAATATGGTTTAGATGCAGATTATTTAGGCATGTTTAAACCTAATAATGGCCCTGGTGTTAAGGATTTTATTTTTGCTATACCTTATGATGGTATACTGGCGCAGGGACAGTATTATGCCCGCTGGACACTGAACCCTAACCTGAAAAGTAAGTATAAAATGCCGTACACGCCAGATGGGCCGGTGTACACTTACAAAGAATACTATGCCTTGTTCAATGACGCGAACGATATCCGTAAAAAACAATTTTTAGTTGGTAAGCAATATAATAATGATGGCTCACCGATAAATATTACAACTACCAACATCGGGCTTGATGCAAGTTATTCCGGCCCTAAGCCAAATGATATAGTGATCCACCAGCTGGAGTTCACACCTGATATTGTGTGGAAAAACCCCGCAACTTTTGACATCGGTAATGATGAGCTTGCTAACGAAGAAGGTTACAGGAACAATAAGTTTTATCCGGATAGCTTAAGTAATGACCGTAACCAAGGCAATGATGTGCCTATGTTCAGGTATGCTGATATTTTGCTTGAAAAAGCCGAAGCTATTTTACGCGGCGCATCAGCAACCAATGGCGATTCACCTTTATCATTGGTTAACCAGGTGAGAGCGCGTGCAAAAGCTTCGCCTTTAACTTCGGTAACACTGTCTGATATTTTAGATGAACGCGGCCGCGAATTTTCTATGGAAACGTGGCGTCGTAATGACCTGATCCGCTTTGGTCAGTTTGAGAAAAAATGGGGTATAAAAACAGATGCCGATCCTAATAAACGTATTTTCCCGATCCCAAGACCGGAAATGCAGTTGAACCCGAAACTGGTACAAAATCCGGGTTATTAATTTAGTTCTATTATTTATTTAACAAACGCAGGCCCTAAAAAGCCTGCATTTGTTTTTTTAGAAGGGCTTTAATGATCTTAAAACTCCCTGAATTTTCTCCGGTATTCCATGGGCGTGCTCCCGGTAGCTAATTTAAAATACCTGTTAAAGTTTGAAAGGTTGTTAAACCCCGAATCGCGGCTGATTGAATTTATATTTTCATTGGTCTCCCTGATCAGTTTACACGAGTTTTCTATTCTTACGGTCAGTAAAAAATCAAAATAGGTTTGGCCGGTACGCAATTTAAAATAATGGCAAAATGCTTTCGGTACCATGTGTATGATGTTTGCTATTTCCTTAAGCTTAATGTCTTTGTAAAAATTGTCCATAGTATACAGATAGATCTTCGTTAGGCGCACTTCATCTATCCTGTTAAAGATCTTCTTCTCCGTTTCACCGGCAAGGTTTGAGACCTGTTCCCCCTCGGCAATTTTATTTAACAGTTGCAGTAATAATGGAAGCTGTTCATACCTGGCCGAATTTTCTATTCGGTGGATAAAGTCGACCGCAACAGCTTTAGAATTTTCATTGATCAGTAATCCATTCTTGGCGCCATTTAAAAGATTGTTTATCAGGTTGTTTTCTGGCAGCGTCATGAAAGTACTTCCCAATTTATTGGGATCAAAATGAAGGGTAAGCAACTGTAGTGGCTTGGGTATTTTACCACTTTTCATGGAGTAATCATAATAACGGTTGGTTTCAAACTTAAACATATGGGGCACGTTACAGCCTATGATGATCATGGTATCCCCTGAAATTCTTTTTGAAGTATTTCCTATCGAAAAAGTGCCTTCACCACTTATAATATAAATCAGTTCCAGCTCCGGATGGTTGTGGAAGTTATTGATAGCATGGTAGGTTTTTGCTTCGGCTATTGTAAAAGCTGAATTGTCGACTTTCAGGACCTGCTCGAAGAAATCTTTCATTTTTATACTATAGTGATATAAAAAGTTAAAAATAGGTAATATGTTATGAATATAGTATTACTTGTTGTGAATATTTAAGCATTGGGCAGTTTGTTAAGCGGCTAACTTCGTTTTATAAAATTTAAGCCATGAAGGAAAAGAAGTTTACTATGAAACTTATTGAAGCTTCGATAAGTGACATTGAGTTAGTAGGAGGTAAAAATGCATCGCTTGGAGAAATGATGCAGAACATCTCTCAATTTGGAATTGATATTCCTGACGGGTTTATCATAACAAGTAAGGCCTACTACCAGTTCATTGCAGATAATCAGCTTGATAAAATGATCAGGGATATCCTTGAGGATAAAGACCTGTCCAACTTGCAGGTTCTGTTATCCTGTGGCAGTAAAATACGAAAGCTTATACAAAACGGCCGGTTTTCTGCTGTTATGCAGAATGAGATTCTTGAAGCTTATAAGGATCTGCTGATCCAATATGCAGATAACGCAGCCGACGTTGCAGTCCGCTCATCGGCTACTGCTGAAGACCTGCCCGATGCCTCATTTGCAGGCCAGCAGGATACCTATTTAAATATAAGCGGAGAAGCAAGTTTGTTAACAGCCATTAAAAATTGCTTCGCTTCATTATTTACCGACAGGGCAATCAGCTACCGGGAATCATTTAATTATGATCACTTTAATGTCGGCCTTTCTGTTTGTGTTCAAAAAATGGTCCGTTCGGATAAAGGTGTTTCAGGAGTTGCATTTTCATTAGATACTGAAAGCGGTTTTAAAGATGCTGTAATCATTAACGGATCGTACGGCTTAGGCGAAATGCTGGTACAGGGATCGGTTAATCCCGACGAATTTATCGTTTATAAGCCATTGCTTAAAAGTGGATTCAGGCCAATCCTGGAAAAAAAATTGGGTAAAAAACATAAAAAGATGATCTACGGAAACCCAGGGGAGGCCGCCGTAACAATCATTGACACCCCTGTTGATGAAAGCTCAAGATTTTGCCTGTCGGATGATCAGATCATCCAATTGAGTAACTGGGTAATGATTATTGAGGCCTATTACACCAAATTAAAAGGCAAATGGTGTCCGATGGATATTGAATGGGCGGTTGACGGGATCACCGGTCGGCTATTTATAGTGCAGGCAAGGCCCGAAACTATCCACTCCCGCAAGCAGGTAAACCTGCTTACCGAATTTCGCATCAATGATCCGCACAGAGCAGACAGGATCCTGCTGAAAGGTATTGCTGTTGGCGATAAAATAGCGACTGGCAAAGTGCATAATCTCACAGGTATCGGGAAGCAAAATATCCACGAAATCAACTTTTTACCTGGCGATATCATGGTAACCGACATGACCGACCCTGACTGGGAACCGGTAATGAAAAAAGCATCAGCTATCATCACCAATAAAGGAGGGCGAACTTGCCATGCTGCCATTGTTGCCCGGGAGTTAGGCGTTCCGGCTATAGTTGGCTGCGAATGTGCGACTGCCATTCTGAAAACCGGCGATGAAATAACCGCTTCATGTGCAGAGGGAGATGCCGGAATTATATACAGCGGCATAGTGGCATTTACCAAGCGGGAACATGATTTGAATGATCTGCCTGAAATTGAGACCCCATTGATGATGAACATCGGATCGCCCGAAATAGCATTTAATTATGCGCATTATCCCGGAAAGGGCGTGGGCCTTGCCAGGGAGGAGTTTATCATTAACAATTATATAAAAATTCACCCGCTGGCCCTGCTCGAACACCGAAACCTTAATGATGCTTCGTTGACCGCCCATATTGAGGAGGCTATGCTGGGTTATGAGAGTGAAGAAGCTTATTTTATTGAAAAGTTATCCTACGGAATAGCCAAGATAGCCGCTGCATTTTATCCCAATAAAGTAATTGTACGTTTCTCGGATTTTAAAACCAATGAATACTATAATATGCCCGGCGGCAAGTATTTCGAACCGAATGAGGAAAATCCAATGATCGGTTGGAGGGGAGCGTCCAGGTATTATTCAAAAGTATATAAAGATGCTTTTGGGATGGAATGTAAAGCTATTAAGAAGGTACGCGAAATGATGGGCCTTGATAATGTGGTGGTGATGATCCCTTTTTGCCGCACAGTGAATGAACTTTCATTGGTATACGAAACCATGAACGAGTATGGCCTTAAACGCGGGGAAAACGGGCTTGAAGTTTATCTGATGGCCGAAGTTCCGTCGAACGTGATCCTGGCCGAGCAATTTGCTAATCATGTAGATGGTTTTTCAATCGGATCCAATGACCTTACCCAGCTTGTTTTGGGTCTCGACCGTGATTCATCCTTGGTGGCTGGTTTGTACAACGAACGAAATGATGCGGTAAAGTTCATGATCTCATCGTTAATAAAAACTGCAAAGAAAAGAGGCGTGAAGGTGGGGATCTGCGGGCAGGGGCCATCAGATTACCCTGATTTTGCCCAATTTCTGGTAGAAGAGGGGATTGACAGCATCTCTGTTACGCCCGATTCGTTTTTTAAAACCGTAATAGCTATCAAGAAGATAGAAGATGAAATTGAAGAGGCGAAACGGCTGTGCCTATCTGCCTGATACGAACGATTTATTAACTAACGCTAAGCCGCTACTCAATCCGGGTAGCGGTACTAATTTTAAAACTTTATTATATGAAAGCGGTAAAAACTTTAGGCCAGTTTATCATTGAAAAACAAGCAGAATTTCCATACGCCAAAGGCGAACTTTCCAGGCTGCTGAGAGATATAGGTATTGCGGCAAAGATTGTTAACAGGGAAGTTAACAGGGCTGGATTAGCTGACCTGACCCATGATAACGGTTCGGTAAATATACAGGGAGAAAGCCAGAAAAAGCTGGATGTTTTTGCCAATGAACAGTTTATTTCGGCCCTACAGCACGGCGGTGAATGTTGTGTGGTAGTATCCGAAGAAAGTGATGAATATATTGATATCGACAGTGAGATCTCAAAAAATGCTAAATATATTGTTGCGATAGATCCCCTGGATGGCTCGTCTAACATTGATGTAAATGTGAGCGTAGGCACTATTTTTTCCATTTACCGCAGAAAAACAGCAGACGGGCGGGCGTCGATTAAGGATATTTTACAAAGGGGCTCGGAGCAGGTGGCAGCGGGGTACGTAATCTATGGTTCATCAACCATGTTGGTTTACACTACCGGGAAAGGGGTGAATGGTTTCACCTTAGACCCCTCACTCGGTGAATTTTGCCTCTCGCATCCCAAAATGCAAATCCCTGATGATGGGGTAATTTACTCTATAAATGAAGGCTATTATTCTCATTTCCCTGACGGAGTAAAAAAGTATATCAAATACTGCCAGGTAGAGGATGTAACAACAAACAGGCCGTTTAAGGCAAGGTATATCGGATCGATGGTGGCCGATCTGCACCGGAATATGATAAAAGGCGGGATTTTTATTTACCCGGCAAATGCAAGCGATCCAAAAGGGAAACTGCGTTTAATTTATGAGTGCAACCCTATGGCTTTCATCATTGAACAAGCTGGGGGAAAAGCCAGTAACGGGTATCAACGCATTTTAGATCTTGATGTTACCGAGCTGCATCAGCGTACAGGCATCTTCATCGGCTCAAAAAATATGGTGACTAAAGCAGAAGAGATGATGAGACGCTTTTCGCCAATTACAACCAATGTTGACTATAGTTATATGGAATTAATATAATGAAGCTCAAAGCAGAAAGCACAACGCTAAAAGCGATAAATTGATTTAAAGACAAACCGGGGGCGCTATTTAAGTTTACCCGGATTTTTAATTAAAAAACTGTGGGCTATTATTTACATGTATTACATGTGAATAATAGCCCAACAGTGTATTCATAAATGACATTAGGTGTAGAGGGACTGCCATCCTGAGCTTGTCGAAGGACGTGCGCAGAGGCCCTACCCGCCATGCTTCGACTGGCTACCCATCACACCCATTTTTTTCTGACACTGTATTTGTTTACAGTATCACTTTAATATTAAGCCAGATCAAACCTGTCAAGGTTCATCACCTTGGTCCAGGCAGCTACAAAATCTTTTACAAATTTGTCTTGTCCGTCGGCACTTCCGTATACTTCGGCAATAGCTCTTAATTCAGCGTTGGAGCCCAGCACCAGATCGGCACGGGTTGCTGTCCATTTTACTGTACCGGTAGTACGGTCGCTGCCTTCGTAAAGTTCTCTATCGGCAGCCGTAGCTTTCCATGCAGTGCCCATATCAAGCAGGTTTACAAAGAAATCGTTGCTAAGCACGCCTTCGCGCGCGGTGAATACGCCATGTTTCGATCCGTCAAAATTAATGTTCAATACACGCAGGCCACCTAACAATACGGTTAACTCAGGAGCGGTCAGGGTGAGTAGGTGCGCTTTATCAATCAGCAATTCTTCGGTTGATACGGCAAATTTTGACCTGCGGTAGTTGCGGAAGCCATCGGCTGCCGGTTCAAGATAGCCAAATGATTCTACATCGGTTTCTTCCTGCGAAGCATCGGTTCGGCCCGGAGTGAACGGAACGGTGATATTATGACCCCCATCTTTCGCTGCTTTTTCAACGGCAGCACTTCCTGCCAGCGCAATCAGATCGGCCAGTGAGACTTTCTTACCATCGGTTTGAGCACCGTTAAACTCTTTTTGGATGCCTTCAAGCACGCTCAATACTTTTTGCAACTGGGTAGGGTTGTTTACCTGCCAGTACCTTTGCGGGGCCAGCCGAATGCGGCCACCGTTTATACCACCGCGTTTATCAGTACCGCGGAAGGTAGAAGCAGAAGCCCATGCTGTTGAAACCAACTCAGGTACACTTAAGCCTGATGCCAAGATCTTTCCCTTTAAAGCAACAACGTCACTTTCAACTATCGGGGCATAATCAGCAGCTGGGATAGGGTCTTGCCAAAGCAGTACCTCTTCAGGCACATCGGCACCAAGGTAACGCGCTCTTGGGCCCATATCGCGGTGTGTTAATTTATACCATGCGCGTGCAAAAGCATCAGCAAACTGATCGGGGTTTTCCAGGAATCGCCTTGATATCTTTTCATATGCAGGATCAAATCTTAAAGAAAGATCGGTGGTGAGCATGGTTGGTAAATGCTTTTTCGAAGCATCATAAGCATCGGGGATGATAGCTTCTGCGTTTTTAGCTACCCATTGGTGAGCACCTGCAGGGCTTTTAGTTAGTTCCCACTCAAAGCCAAACAGGTTTTCGAAAAAGTTATTGCTCCATTTGGTAGGGGTTGTGGTCCAGATTACTTCCAGGCCACTGGTAATAGTATCTGCTCCTTTCCCAGAGCCGTAACGATTCTGCCAGCCAAAGCCCTGCGATTCAATGTCAGAAGCTTCAGGCTCTTTACCTACGTTATCTGCAGATGCAGCACCATGGGTTTTGCCAAAAGTGTGGCCGCCTGCAATTAGCGCAACGGTTTCTTCGTCATTCATCGCCATCCGGCCGAAGGTATCCCGGATATCTTTAGCTGCCATGATAGGATCGGGATTGCCATCGGGGCCTTCGGGGTTTACATAAATTAGGCCCATTTGCACGGCTGCAAGCGGTTTTTCGAGGTTCCGTGTATGAACATCGCCATCAGCATCATCGTCTGATACCAGTACACCATCACCTTCCTTCACACCCGGTGAGCCATGTGCATAACGCACATCGCCGCCAAGCCAGGTAGTTTCTGAACCCCAGTATACAGATTCATCTGCTTCCCAGGCATCTTCACGGCCACCGGCAAAGCCAAAAGTTTTAAACCCCATTGATTCAAGCGCTATATTTCCGGCAAGGATCATCAGATCGGCCCACGAAATTTTGCGGCCATATTTTTGTTTAATGGGCCAAAGCAGCCTGCGGGCTTTATCAAGGCTCACATTATCGGGCCAGCTGTTGAGCGGGGCAAAACGTTGTAAACCTGCTCCGGCACCTCCGCGGCCATCACCTACGCGATAGGTGCCGGCACTGTGCCAGGCCATGCGGATAAACAAGCCGCCATAATGGCCAAAATCTGCCGGCCACCAATCCTGCGAATCGGTCATAAGCGCGTGTAGGTCTTTTTTTACAGCTTCAAGGTCGAGGCTTTTAAAGGCTTCAGCATAATTGAAATCTTCATCCATAGGGTTTGATAATGAAGAATTCTGCCGAAGGATATTAAGCTTTAACTGATTAGGCCACCAATTTTGGTTGCGTGTACCGCCGCCGCCAACGTTGTGCTTCATTGTACCGTTGTGAAACGGGCATTTACTGATGTCATTTGATCCGTTTTCCATAATTATAGTTATAAATTGAATAGACTGCTTAAACCGTCGTTGGGTATTAAGTTTTATAAAAGTAGGATGTTAATAGCAACAATCACAATCAATTAATTCTATAAGCGGATAGCTAAAAGCTATAACACGGTTAATGATGGCCGGGCTTTTAAAGAGGTAAAAAGATGCGGTTATATCCGCCAAATTGCATGTGCCGGTAACTGTAATTTATAACCTTTATATTAATTAATAGGTAAAAAACATCTTTTTTACATCCATCTTAAACTTTTTATTAACGAAATGTTTAGTTTTGCATCAACCCTAAACTTATCAGTATTGAAAAAAATATCCCATCCTGTAACAATAACCCTATCAAATTCGTCTTCTTGAAATATGAAGATGTTAACGGCTGTGTCCGGTTGATTGGTTTAACGATGTTTTTTGCTGAAAAATTTACGGTATAATTTAAACATAGCAGGCAGCGTTTAATGCTGCCTAACGATATTCCCGATAGTTCTTTAATGGGTATTTTCATTGTAAAATACAGTTTTAGTTAAAAAACAATGTGTTAGCCAGGGATAGCACATTGTTTATTCCCCTTCCGGGCCAACTTATTTTATCCAGGCGCTTTCTCACATTATTCTTCGAAACTTATAAATGCAAATCGCTTTTTAGGTATTTTATATGCTGCGTTCATAGCCTTACAGAATTGAATTGTTTGTTAAATGTTGCCAGGACGGTTTTTAATTTGTCAATTACAGCACTTAACTTTAGGGCCAGTCAATTCATCAAAAACTATAGTATTAAATCTAAATTAATGAACCTCAAAAAGTGTTTATCCATACTAATCGGAAGCTTATTGCTTAATGCCGGTGCATTTGCCAAAGTGATCATGCCGGGTGTTTTTAGTGATAACATGGTTTTGCAGCAAAAAACCATGGCTGGTATATGGGGCACGGCCGATGCCGGTAAAACGGTATCCATTACCTCGTCATGGAACAACAAAACCTACACAACCATTGCCGATGCTGATGGTAACTGGAAAACGAAGATCAAGACGCCGTCGTACGGAGGGCCGTACCAGGTTACTATAACTGATGGTAGCGAGCCCGTAGTTTTAAATAATGTATTGATAGGGGAGGTGTGGATTTGCTCCGGCCAGTCGAACATGGAAATGCCAGTGGCCGGTTGGGGCCAGGTAAATAATTATAAAGAAGAAATAGCTAACGCAAATTATCCGGAGATCCGTTTGTTACAGGTAT
Source organism: Mucilaginibacter gossypii (assembly GCF_017569325.2). Classification (NCBI taxonomy): domain Bacteria; kingdom Pseudomonadati; phylum Bacteroidota; class Sphingobacteriia; order Sphingobacteriales; family Sphingobacteriaceae; genus Mucilaginibacter; species Mucilaginibacter gossypii. Next base: position 347,034 of record NZ_CP071878.2, read on the forward strand.
CGCAGGCAACGAGCCTTACCCCGCAAACTAATATAAAAGTTGCCAATAACGGCTGGATGGTATGCTCGCCTCAAACTATCGGCGAATTTTCGTCGGTAGCATATTTTTTTGCCAGGGAGATCAATAAACGGGTTAAAATTCCTATCGGCCTCATCAGTTCAAACTGGGGTGGTACTATGATCGAAGCCTGGAGCGATGAAAACACGCTTACTAATAACCCGGTTTTCAGCGCACAGATCAAGCAGCAGCAGGAATCTGCTAAAACAGAAACGCCATTAACCTTTGCACAAAAAATGGATGCTTGGAACAAACTTGCCGCCGCTGCCGATTTGGGGTATACCAATAATAATGCGTTTAATCCTGATACCGCCGGCTGGCGGAGCATGCTGCTGCCCCAGTTTTTTGAAAAAGGCGCTTTAGGAGATTTCGATGGCGTTGTTTGGTTCCGAAAAAAGATCACCATTCCTGCAGCCTGGGCCGGGCAGGATGTAAAGATTAGCCTGGGTAAGATAGATGATAATGAAATAACATTTTTTAACGGTGAAAAGATAGGCGCTACGGATGGTTACACACAGTCGCGTAATTACATTATTCCTGCTCCAAAGGTTAAGGCCGGGGAGTCGGTGATCACCGTGCGGGTTTTTGACAGCGGCGGTGGTGGCGGTCTGTATGGCGCCGATGAAATGCAATTGATGTCAGCATCGGGTGAAAAGATCTCCTTAGCCGGTACCTGGGATTATAAAGTTGGTTTTAATATAAAAAGCCTGCCACCCATGCCTGTTGCCAATAACCCGAACCGGTTGGCTGTGTTGTATAATGCGATGATCAATCCGCTTACACCTATGGCTATCCGTGGCGTAATCTGGTACCAGGGCGAAGCTAATACCGGCAGGCCAGGACAGTATAATGAGTTATTTGAGGGGATGATAAACGGCTGGCGTAACATTTGGAACGAAGGCAATTTTCCGTTTTACTTTGTACAATTAGCTAACTGGCAAAAACGTGATACCGAACCTGTTCCTTCCGGCTGGGCCGAATTACGAGAAGCTCAAACCCAAACACTTGAACTGCCTAACACCGGCATGGCCGTAGCTATTGATCTTGGTGAGGCCGATAATATCCATCCTAAAAATAAGCAGGAAGTGGGCCGCAGGCTGGCATTGGTCGCGCTTGATAAAACCTATCATAAAAAACAGCCCTATTCCGGGCCGATGTACAAATCACAAAAAATTGATGGTGATAAAATTGAATTAAGCTTTAATTATACCGATGGCGGTTTAAAAGCGCAGGGAGGCGACAATATGCAGGGTTTTGCCATAGCCGGTGAAGATATGAAGTTTCATTGGGCCACTGCAGTTATAAAAGGCAATAGGGTTATAGTAAGCAGCCCGGATGTTACAAACCCCGTTGCCGTAAGGTACGCCTGGGCCAATAACCCGGTAAGTACGTTGTACAATGGCGTCGGATTACCAGCTTCGCCTTTCCGTACGGATAATTGGGAAAGGAAGTAATTAAAATAATACAACGTAACCATCTTCTAAAATCCAGACTTACGAAGCTTTTAAAGCTTCGTAAGTCTTCAACCGCTCTGTCAGTTATAACAATGGCCTCGGATCAAATATTACCCTGATGGAGTTTATCTTACTATCAACCACATGATACCACCCGCAGCTGAATATGGTGGCGCGGTCCATATCAATATCATAAAAGATACATACATCATCGCCATCGCTAAATACACGTTTAATATCATATTTTAGCTTCATGTGCTGCATATCAGTAAAATAGGCATCGGCACCGTCGCGCTGGCCAAGTACGCCTACAAATTTCAAGTCGTCTGCCACGCAATTACGGGCCTCTGCAAAATTTTCTTCGTTTAATGCTTTTATGAAGGAAAGCACCACGTCATTGGCGCTGCCAACTGTTGCACCTGCTTCTGTTGTCATAGGAGTAATTATTTAAGGTGACAATGATTTATATATAGCTATCAATAATTATTCCTTTAAACATCATTCAGTAATAATTATTAAACTTATTAGGATGAAAAAGCATTTCGTAATAAAGCTGGTGGGTAACCGCCCAACGTTTCCTAACGATATGACCGATGACGAACGCGTTATTATGCAAGCTCATTCCGAATATCTGAAAGGGAAAATGAAAGAAGGCCTGGTGCTTATCTTTGGCCCGGTTTTCGATCCGAAAGGTGTTTATGGCCTTGGCATCCTTACAGTTGATGACGAAGCTCAGGTACACGAAATTATCGCCAATGACCCGGCCAATGTTTTAGGCACTTATGAAGTGGCATTGATGATGGCCTGGGGCGCAGATTAGTTATTAATTTAACAGCAAAGCCGCCCGGTACTACGCAGGCGGCTTAAAATCAAAACAACAAAATTAAAAAGGATTAATCGAGTGGTGGCTGAAGTTGGGTAGTTACACCAATGCGGTTCCAGGCATTGATGGTGATGATAGCCATAATCACTTGTGCCAGGTATTTTTCGTCAAACAATTCTGCTGCTTTTTTATAGGTTTCGTCAGATACGCGGCCGGCGATCAGGGTTACTTCTTCGGTAAGGGCTAATATTGCACGTTCCTGCTCATCAAAGAAAGGTGCTTCGTGCCAAACGCTGATGTTATAGATGCGGCGTTCGGTTTCGCCGGCTTTGCGTGCATCTGTAGTGTGCATATCCACGCAGTAAGCACAGCCATTAATTTGTGAAGCGCGGATCTTGATCAGGTCTTTATGACGGGTGGTTAACTCGGTGCTTTCAATGTATTTTTCAAGGGCGATCATGGCCCTGTATCCAGCTGGTTCGGCGGTGTTTATTTTTAAGCGGTTCATGTTTTTTTCTTTTTTGTTAATACAAAGTTGGGGATAAACACGCCCTAAAAAAATGAACTGAGTTTAAGAAAATCAGATTTTTTTAGCCCTTAACCTGCTCAAAAATTGTGGGGTGAAGCCTAAATAGGAAGCAAGCATATATTGGGGTACCCGCTGTACAAAGGCCGGAAAAAGGCTGGTGAAATGCCGGTAACGCTCCTCGTCGTTTTGATTAAAAATGTATCCAATACGCCGTTGCGACGCAACAAAGGCTTTTTGCATCATGACGCGGAAATAGCTTTCCATTTGCGGCACAGCTTCAAACAAAGCCACAAGGTTTTTTTCGGTGAGCAACAGCAGCTCTGAAGCCTCAATGGTTTGGATATAGGTTGTGGCGGGCTGGTGATTAAGAAGACTGTCTTGATCGGCTATCCACCAGTTTTCCAAACCGAACTGGATGATCTGCTCATTGAGCTTGTTATTAACAAAGTATTGCCTCACCAGGCCTTTGGTTACAAAATAGTTACCAGCACAAAGTTTGCCGGGTTCTAAGATGAATTCCTTCTTTTTAAAGTTCTTAGGCTCAAAATGCCGGCAAATGGTTGTCTCATCGGCCTCAGATAACTGGACGTATCTTTTAATGTGGTTGATGAGTTCGGGATACATATATCAGGCTTGAGTTGATCGACACAAATCTCTCGAATTAGATTGAATTGGCCAATTAGAGTTATATCTCCGGCAAAATAAATGTTATTTATATTAAAGCCCCAATTGATTATGCAGTGAGATGTTTCCAAATCGTCCAACGTTCGTTCGCCAAATTTTCGATCTGATGCTGAACTATAGACAGCTTTAGTTCTTGATAGTTTTGGTGGTAATAGGTTGATAGTTTCGCTACCTTTTCATCGCCTGCAATCAGGTATAGATATTCGTTCGCATTTTTCTTGCCAGATATCGAATAGGTCAAAAATCCTTCAATATCACTTGTTTTATAAACTTTCTTCAAACCAAATCCAAAGTTGCGGACCCTGATTACCGTGTCACCATTAATAATGATTTTATGTGCTTTATGATTTAGTTGATGCCCTATCAAACTACAGATAGTCCAGTTAAATATCATATAAGGAAATATTAGGAAATGAAGGGGCTTACCGTGAGCAAAAAGAATATCGAAATTAATGAAAACATAAATAAACATCAGACAGCTCAAAAACAGGCACATCAGTATAAGGAATTTAGGCCAAAATTTGAACTTGGATCTCATTTGTCTAATACATCATCAATAAACTTTACCTGTGCCATCAAGTTCTGCCTTTTCCTCATACCCTAAATTTAAATCATCTTCAATTTTTTGCTTGGTCGGGCGCAGATAAATAAAGTAGGCTATGATAGCTCCGGATATGCCCAAAAAAATCAGGTTGCCGGTTAGCATGAAGCTCACAATAGCAAAAAGGGAAGGCCCCTCTAATAAAGCAAACCTCACGATCAATGCAGATTGATAAGCAGCGAGTTTAGTCTTCAACGGACTTTGGCCGTCAATTTTGCTCACCATTGTTTTAAATAATATGTTGCTTACGGCAAGACCAGTAAAGGCCATTATGGGTACAACATAAATAAACACGTTATCGCGCTGCCCAGTAGTGGTTTTGTTAGTTATCATGAAAGTTACTGCGGCAAACATAATTTGTCCGGCTATCAGAGCGAGGTGGATTATTGATATAGTTTTCAGGAAGGTATTGGGGCTTTGAACTACCGGCTGTTTATTGATCATGTTAAGGTTGGTTATCTTGAGGCAATATAAATAATAGAAATGATTTGAAGGTTATTTGCAATGGAATAATATCAATTGAAGAATTGTACTTTTTGAATCATATAAGTCATATAGCACCCCGATAATGGCATTTTTGCCCCTCTTCGCCAGGCCATATTAGGCTTAACTTTATCTTAAACAAAATCAAACTATCATGGCAACTAAAGAAATTGTACAGCATGTTATCGACGCTTTTGATAATAATGACGTTGAAAAGATCCTAAGTTTTTTTGCCGACGACGTAAAATGGACTATGAAAGGCTCATCCGTAACTATTATGAACGGGAAGAATGAAGTGGAGCAATTTTTAGGCGGAATGGAAGATGTAAAAATGGTTTCATCAACCAAAGATCATATTGTAGTCGAGGGTAATACAGCTGCTGTTGACGGTCTTGTTCAATGCAAAGACAAAGATGGCAAAGGCATGGCTATGTACTATGCCGATTTTTATGAGCTGGAAAATGATAAGGTGAAAAGGGTTACTTCGTACATTGTTGATAAAAAGGAATAGATTTTTTTGAGGCGAAAGGGAAAAGGTTAAAGGAGAAAGGTTTTAACCGTTGCTATCTAAACTTCTTCGAGCGTCAGCAGGTTATCGATACCGGCCCTGTCAATTAGAGATTGGAGATGTTTTTTGCCACCGTTTTCGGGTTTTACTACGGTAAGATAGGTTTTGCCTCTTTCGGTGCTTACATAAAAAGCCTGGCTGTTGACTTCGATACGGGCTATGGCTTCGGCAACGGAAATCACTACCCTTGGCCTGTCCAACGATTCATAATAACCGATGTGGGTTATCTGTTCATGTGTGCTTGATGCTTTGGGTTTATCAATACAGTTTACCTGGTAGCTTGCCATAAAATATTAATGTGGTATGGGTAAAGATAGGGTTTATTAGGTAATCACAAGGTTAAAAAGGGCTGTTATGCTGAGTAGGAGATCCAGGCCTCTAAAGGTAAAATGAAATTAACTTTTATTGTCATCCTGAGTGTTTAAATCCGTGGCCTCTGAAGGTAAAATGACTTCCCGGAACGTCATTGAGGCACGAAGCAATCGCACAGAGGGAAGTAACAGGCTATTGTTGTAATGAACTTGCATCGTCGCGCTCTTGGCCGCGCGGGGCCAGATACTTTTGTCTTGACACAAAAGTACCCAAAAAGTCAAGTCAGCAGATAGGCTTCTTTGCGCTCACCCACTCCGCAACCCGTCGCGCCGGCCTTTGCCCTGCAAAACGGGCAGAACCACGGGCTGCAATTATTTTGCCCCGCTACGCTCGCGCTTTCCCAATGCTTCTGCAAAAACTTGCTATGCCCCTTCCTGTGCTCAAGGCCATCATTGTTCTGCCCGCTTTCACCCGAAGCTTACCTGCTGACGGTAACATTCTTTATTTATTATGTCATGGGTAGGAACCAAAGATCTTTTTCGCCCTGTATAGTGCCTCTGCATTAATGAAGAAGATTCTTCATTATCGCTTAGAATGACATGTTAAAACGGGTGTCGTGCTGAGCCTGTCGAAGCATGGCGGGCAGGGCCTCTGCGCACGAGTCTTCGACAGGCTCAGACTAACAGGTCCCTTTTATTATATCGCCTTTGGTGTTCACCCTGTTTCAAACTCAGGATTACGGTTTCCTCCATTTAATTTTAAAACCCTTACTTTTGCCTCTCATCAATCCCGGTAAATTGTACTCAAAAGAACAGGCAACTCAACTAAAACAGGCGTTCTGGACAGCGTTTGGGCAATACCTCAAGCCCCAGCTTTCGGCCGATGGCCTGCGCACTAACTGGGTTAACTATAAAACAGGTATCAAGTATCTGTATTTTAAAATGGAGGCTGATAAAAAATCTGCTTTTATAGCCATTGAAATGAGCCATCCCGATGCTGATATCCAGCAATTGATGTTTGATCAGTTTGTTGAGCTAAAGAATGTCCTGAACAGCCAGCTTGAGGAAGAATGGGACTGGCAGTTGCACACTACCGATGACTATGGCAAAACGGTGAGCCGCATTATTAAAACCCTACCAAATGTAAACATATTTAAACAGGAAGACTGGCCCGCATTAATCTCTTTTTTTAAACCCCGAATCATTGCGCTTGATGAGTTTTGGAGCGTAGCGCAATATAGTTTTGATTTGTTTAGATAAAGTACGAAATAGAGTGGAAAGGAAAACTTACGAAGTTTTCAAAATTTCGTAAGTTTAAAATCCTCAAGCAGAAAATCTCAGGCCATATGCGCCACATTATCGCCGGCCGTTAAAAAGCAATGGTTAACCGTGTCAATAACATCGCTCAGGTTAAAAGGCTTGGCAATAAAAGCATCGGAGCCATAATTGCCTAAGGATTCCAGCACACGCGGATAAGCCGATACCATCACCACCGGGATGTGCGCCGTCGCCGGGTTGGTTTTTAACATATGGCAAAGTTCACCACCATTTATACCGAATAAAATGTAATCCAAAATCACAAGGTCGGCATTGGCTGATAGCGCCGCCTTGCATATGTCATCAGTATAATTCAGTACCTCAACTTCATAGTGCTCCATTTCCAGAGCATCTTTCATCACTTCCAAAATATCCTCGCTATCATCAAGGATCAAGATCTTTTTCGACATAATTAATAATTGGTAAAGAAGATAACACGGGGAGCGTTTCTTTTGTTTTCAAAGTTATATCCAATTATTGTAACAATCAAGTAACAACCTGTAGCTCTAAGATATAGTTATTATTTACAGCTTCAGGTTATCTACGAGGTTATAAACAGATGCCAAAATGATATCCAAATTTGCAGGAGAATCTGTCACTTTTGAGATCATGATACCGCCCTCAATAAGCGCTATCATGCTTAAGGCCGTTTCTGTAGTATTAATATCAGGTTTCAGTTCCCCTGCTTCAATGCCTGCCTTAATGAGGTTTTCAATACCTGTTTTCCAGCGGATCACTGCCCTGGCAGCTTTATCTTTCAATAATGGGTTAGTATCGTCGGCATCAACAGCGGTATTCAGGATAGGGCAACCACCGGGAATAAAATCACCCCGGGTAAAACTGTGGTATACCTGGGCATAAACCAATAATTTATCATGATAGCTGGTGGCCCGCTGAATCCGTTCCTGGATCTGCTTGCGCACCTTGCCCGAGTTGTATTCAAATACTTCGGCAGCTACTTCTTCCTTGTTTTTAAAATTACCGTAAATACTGCCTTTGGTTAGTCCGGTAGCTTCGGTAAGGTCGGAAAGGGATGTGCCGGCATACCCCTTTTTATTGAACACGGGTGAGGTACGCTCAATAATGAATTGACGTGTACGTTCGGCTTTTGACAATTCGTTTTCCATAATACAAATATACCAATTGGTATTTAATTAGTGGTCATTTATGATAACAACAGCCCGGGCTTGTTTTTTACGGTTGATAACAAGGAATAAGAGCGGCATAGCCAGTAAAAATATCAAACCCGAAAATAGGTAGGCATCCAGGTAACTTAATAAAAATGATTGCCTGTTGATGGTATTATCAATAACCGCAATGGCCTTTTTATGAGCGTCAAATGATGAAAAACCCCGGCTGCTGAAATAGTTGCTAAGCTTGGCGATCCTTGCTGTAGTTTGATCATTGAAAATATTGATATTGGATAACAGGTCATTGCGGTGTAATCCGAAACGTTGGGCTACATATGTATTAATTACGGCGATACCAAATGAACCGCCTAACTGCCGCATCATATTATTTAAAGCAGTTCCCTGTGGAATGTCTTTAGGTTCGAGCCCCGATACAGCTAAAGCGGTAAGGGGTACGGTTAATAAGGCAATACCCATGGCACGGTAAATTAGTGGGCCAACCAAATCACCAGGCGCTGCCTCCAGATTCATGTGCGACATTTGCCAGGTAAAGCTGATGAAGATAACGAACCCCGCAGTAATGATGATCAACGGAGATACACCTTTTTTTAACAATGTGGCCGAAAATAACAAGCCCACAATGGCCAGTACCGCGCCTGGCAACAGAATAAGCCCCGTAATAGTTGGCGGGAACAGGAGCACCCTTTGGGCAAGCACAGGTGTGAGGAATACAGACGTAAACAGGCCAAACCCGGTTACAAATGTCAGTATAGCCGCTACAGCGAGCGACTTGCTTCTCAGTACCCGTAGATCAATAACCGGGTTAGGGGTTGTAAGCTCCCACCAAATGAAAGTACTAAGACTTATAATGGCTATTATAGTAAGCACTATAATGTAACCGGCGGCAAACCAGTCGTCAGTTTCACCGCGTTCTAATACAGTTTGAAGCGAGCCGATGCCTATAATCAGCAGAAGGATGCCCCACCAGTCCACACTTTTTACTTTGGCTTTGATCTCCGGTTCGGTAACCAGCAATAAACTTGATATGGTTACAGCAATACCGATTGGGATGTTGATGTAAAAGATCCATGGCCAGCTATAATTTTCGGTAATGAACCCACCCAGGGTGGGGCCGATGGTTGGACCTAGAAATACACCTACGCCAAATAGCGCGCTGGCTATACCTACGCGGTCTTTACCATAAACTTCAAACACAATGGCTTGAGATACTGATAACAGCGCGCCGCCGCCAATGCCCTGTAAAAAGCGGAAAGCGACCAGTGTCCATATGTTTGACGATAGTCCACACATGGCCGAAAAGAAAGTAAACGCGATGATTGAACCGATATAATAATTACGACGGCCAAGCTTGGTGGTTAAAAAGCTGGTCATCGGGATTACGATGATATTCGCTATAGCGTAGGCGGTTATCACCCAAGAAGTATCTTCGAGCGTGGCGCCAAGGTTACCGCTCATGTGCGAAAGGGCAACATTTACTATTGAGGTATCTATCAGTTCCATAATAGCGGCTGCTATAACCGTAATGATGAGGATGCTTTTTTTCATTGAAGTATGAGTTAGAAACTAATAATTATCATAAAAAATACCAATCGGTATTTTTTATGATAAAAAAACTAAACCAGAAATTATCTCTGGTGCAGGGCTTTTAAAGCTTCGGCTGGGTTTGACAGGAACAGACGGTAGAATGGTTCGGTACCACCAACGCGGATCTCGAAGTTGTCGGTTTCAAAGCCTGCTACAAATTCATCAGCAACCTGCGACGCCGGGATACCGTTATGTCCGCCAATTTCTGCCGAAAATTCGGTATCGACCAATGGAGGCATTAGCTCAAATACTTTAATGTTAGTGTCTTCTAAAGCAGCTCTCAATGAAATGGTGTAAGAGTGCAGGGCGGCTTTAGTTGCTGAGTAGGTAGCAGTTTGTTTGCCAGGCAAAAAGGCAACTATTGATGATACGTTTACGATAGCCGCTTCGCTTTGCTGCTGTAAAACCTGAAGCAGTTTTTCGTTAAGGCGGATTACTGAAATATAGTTGGTAAACATTTCAGTTTGTGCGTTTTCAAAAACGTTGGGCGTAGTAAGCAGATCGTTAATTGAAGCTGCACCGGCGTTATTGATCACCACATTTAGCTGAGGGAAATCTTTTTTCACTTTTGCGGTTAGTGCCTCTACATCATCTGCATTTGAGATATCGGCCTTAATAGCGGTTACATTTTTTAATTGGGCGGCTGCTTTGTCCAAGCGATCCTGGTTGCGGCCAATAATAATTACGTGGTTATTTTTAGCTGATAGTTGTTTAGCTATTTCAAAACCTATTCCGGCGCTGCCGCCGGTTATCAATACTGTATTTTGTGAAATTTTCATGTTGTTGAGTGTCATTTAGTTTTGACAGTACAAAAATATACCAATCGGTATATTTTTGTATCATTCATTTGTCATTGTTGTAAATTGTTGATTTTTAGGTTGGTTATAGACGGGTGGGTTTGCAAATAAAAAGCATCATTGCGAGGTACTAAGCAATCCCCTATTAGCAGGTCCGCCCTGTAAAGTCGGGGATTGCTTAGTACCTTATAATGACGTGTCTGTAAGAGATTCATAATCAAGCTGCTTTTTGGAGTGTAAGACCAAGTTTTTGCGCTTCTTTTTGCAGACGGCTGATCTTTCTTGCCTTTTGAACCTCTACATCTTGCTGGACTTTAGTGACATCGTAGGCTTCCTGTTTAAGTACCATATTATAAAATATCACGGCTATTTTCCTGGCCACTGCTTTAATAGCTTTTGCCTTTCCCTTAGTTGCAGCTAATTTTCGGTATTGCTGCCCTAACGGCCCCTTGCTTTGCCACAGGCAGTTTGCCGCCAACCTGAAAGCCTGCGTAGCCGGGTTGTGGGTGATCCGTTTTTCATAGCCTACGAGCTTGCCTCCTGTTATTTTAGGACGGGGTGACAGGTTTAACCAACTTGTAAAATGGCCTGCGGTAGGCCATTTGCTCATCTCAGGCCCTGTTACTGCCAGTATCGTTAGCAAGCCGATCTCATCCAAGCCTTCCACTGCTGTCAGGTCCACGCCCAAAATTGCTACCAGGTAATCTTTTAAGTTGATATGATATTGATTCTTGCGGACCATGCCTTGTTTCTTTGAGCTTTTTATCTCCGGTGCCAATAGTTTAAGCGTTTGTTCGATGTGCTGTTCGTAATAAAGCATCTGCTCTTTAAAAAAGTCGTATGCCTTTAGGCTGCCCCTAAGTGTATTGATCTGGCTGTCCCGGTAGTCTCCCTCAAGAGAATGGAGCAATTCCTGCTGACTTGCTTTCAGCCGTTTATGATCGATACTACAAAGCAGTTTTTCCGGATCTGAGATCCCTGAGCAGATCATCCGCAAAAGCTTCATGCCGCATACACCTTCAATATCGCTGATCAGGTGCTGGAACTTGATATTCATTTTGGTCAGGGTGTTTTGGATACGGTTGAGTGTATCGCTTTTTTGGTCCTGGCAGATCTGCCTTTCATGGATATATTGCCGCAGGTCCTGGTAACAGGCCGGAGCAATATGTGATTCGCGTAAAAGACCATGGGTAAGCAGCTTATGCAACCACTGTGCATCATTAATATCCGTTTTTCGTGCCGATACATTCCGATAATGGCTTGGGTTGATCATCACCACCTTTATGCCCCGGGACTCAAGGATACTATGCAGGGGCATCCAATAGTTGGCGGTTGATTCCATCGTTACGATCTCCACCTTTTCCCCCTGTAGCAAGTCGGCCAGTTTATTAAGACTGGAGGTAAAACTGTCAAACTGTTTCAGGTGGATCTGATCCCTGGAATCAGTGTAAGATACGACCATGAGCATACTCCCTACATCGATCCCGGCTGATCTGGGGTAAAGAATCCCAAATCGTTCCATCTTTTTTGAACCTGCAGGAGTTCCTGCCCCCTTCTTCTTTTTGTTTTGTTTAGCTTTGCCCATATTTTTAAAAAACAGGGCAAACTCTGCCGCTTTAAAAAGTCTAAGCTTAAAAGCGCGGTAAACCACCAGTTGGTCAGAACTGGTGGTTCCCTATAATGTTTTTTGCAAAAAGCGACAGTCCCAAACTCGCAAGCGGGCTCTTAAAGGCCCCAAGGGTTATACGGGGTGTGTAGTTTGCCCGATGTTCAAGACAAATATCTTACTTCTCATCGCAATGCATGTCATTTCATTTTTTTTCAGGGCTTCCCTGATGGTTACTCGCAATGACGTTACTTTTAGGTCGCTTTTAAAAGATCTTTACGAAAGTATAAAAACCGATAAACTCCTTGGCCCATGCGCACCAATCACTAATGACTGCTCAATATCCGCTGTTTTTGAAGGGCCGGAGATAAACGAGCCATAGCCATAATCAGCATCGGCAATTATCTTGTAAGCTTGCGCCATGGTAGGTACAAAATCATCTTTACCGATCACTACCGCCAGATGCTGGGCAATAAATGGCAACACCCGGCTACCCATGTCCTTTTCAGTAAGCCAGAGTGCCCCGTTTTCGGCAACACCAAGTTTAGTACTAAGTATGGTTAGCTCCACATCAGCAAAGTTGTGGCCGTCTTCGTGTTTCACGTTTTCGGCATAAATGTAATTGCTCAGTTCGTTAAGGGCAGATATGATTTTTACACCGGGTTTAAATTCATTGTTGATGATGGTTTTGATCTCATCAAAGTCACTAACCTCATAAACAAAGCTGCCGCCTGCTGTAGCTATGGTTTTATATTTTGACACCAGATCAGTTCTGACATCGGTTAGCGTATTCAGCACTTCCATATCTGGCAGCGGCATAGCAGCGGGCTGATTAAATTTTACAGCAGCTAATATTTTTTCCCGGCTCATGAGTTTTTCGCTCCTTTCCTTTTGGCATACCACTCGCCAAACGATTCATCGGGTGCTTTTGGCATTTCGCGTTGATTGTACCATGGGTTTAATTTATTGTTTACCGCAAATGGGGCATATTTAAACACCAGTCGACCGGTTTTTCCCCCCATACGGTATAAAGTTGGTGAGGCCAATGTTAAAGCCATAGCCTTCATAGCCATAGTTTTGGCTTTGGGCGAATAGCCTTCCTTAACAATTACCTGCCGCCATTTATACAGCTGGTCATGAATATCTATTTTAACCGGGCACACATTACTGCACGAACCGCAAAGAGTAGAAGCAAAGGGCAGGTCGGCATATTTTTTCATGTCGAGGTTAGGGGCGAGGATTGAGCCTATCGGCCCTGCGACAGCAGTATGGTAGCTGTGCCCGCCGCTTTTGCGGTAAACGGGACAAGTGTTCATACAAGCCCCGCACCGGATACATTTTAATGAATTGCGAAACTCCTCGCGACCCAACTGAATGCTGCGCCCGTTATCAACAATAACAATATGAATTTCGGTGCCTTCCTGCGGTTTGCTGAAATGGCTCGAGTAAGTGGTAATTGGCTGGCCGGTAGCACTGCGGGTAAGCAGGCGCAAAAATACACCCAGGTGCTTCCTTTCGGGGATGATTTTTTCAATACCCATCGACGCAATATGGATCTCAGCCAGGTGCGCGCCCATATCGGCGTTACCCTCATTGGTACAGATCACGAACTCACCTGTTTCGGCCACTGCAAAATTAACACCGGTAAGCGCCGCACGTCGGGTTAAAAATACCTCGCGCAAATGCTGACGGGCAGTTTCAGTCAATATTTTAGGGTCTGATTCACCTTTGGCCGAACCTAAATGCTCATGAAATATATCACCGATCTCTTCCTTTTTTTTATGGATACATGGCAGTACGATATGACTTGGCGGTTCATTGGCCAACTGTACGATGCGCTCTCCGAGATCGGAATCAATTACGTCGATGCCCTGTTCTTTCAGGTATTCATTTAAATGGCATTCCTCGGTAAGCATCGACTTGCTTTTAACCATTTTAGTAATGCCCCTTTGCTCAAGCAGGTTGTGTACAACCTGGTTATGTTCAGCCGCGTCTGCAGCCCAGTGTACTATGATGCCATTTTTAATGGCGTTAGCCTCAAACTGTTCCAGGTAGGTGCTCAGGTTTGAGAGTACGTTAAATTTTATTTGTGATGCCGTTTCGCGCAGCAGTTCCCATTCGGGGAGTTTATGAGCGGCAATGTCCCGTTTGGCACGTACCCACCACAGGGTTTCGTCGTGCCAGTTTACACGTGGCTCGTCGCGGTTAAATTCGGCAGCTAAATGTGGGTGATCTTTGGTAGTTGCGGTGCTCATTACATGCTGTGGTTTAAAATTTCGGCTACGTGAATTACTTTAACATCGCTGTTTTGACGGCGCAGGATGCCTTCGAGGTGCATCAGGCACGAAAGATCGGCCGAGGTGATGTACTGTGCCCCGTGCGATATGTGATCGGCCACACGGTCTTTCCCCATTTTGGCCGACACTGCCTCCTCGACTACACAAAACGTTCCTCCAAAACCGCAGCAATCATCCTGGCGGCTAAGTGGAACCAGTTCCAGTCCATTCACCAGATCCAGTAACTGGGCCGGTTTGCTGAATGGTTCGGCAACAAGCTCACTCATTTGGGCTATGCGTAAACCACGCAAACCATGGCAGCTCTGGTGTAAACCAACCTTGTAAGGGAAACTGGCCGAAAGTTGTTTTACTTTTAAAACATCAACCAAAAACTCGGTAAGCTCATAAACTTTTTTGCGGATCTCGGTAGCCTGTTCTTCTTTCCCATCGGCATGTAAATGCTCTTTGATATGCAGGGTGCAACTCCCCGAAGGGCAAACGACATAATCGTATCCCGAAAAATTATCGACAAATAAATTATTGCAGCCACTGGTTAAATGCTCATAGCCCGAATTGGCCATAGGCTGTCCGCAGCAGGTTTGATTTTTAGGGTAGTGGACTTCACAGCCAAGTTTCTCCAGTAACTCCAGCGTGGCAATAGCCGCTTTGGGGTAAAACTGGTCAACATAGCAAGGAACAAACAAGGCAACTCTCATCGTTTACACGTTTACTTTATTGGTTAAAGCAATATTAACGTTTATAATTAGCACAACTATCCTTTGGTATCCTGCCGGCAAATTAAACGGTTATATACTAACATCGAAAGTACAGCTAAGTGTGATACGAGTTTTCAATTTTATTTGCAAAATGCTGACGTTTATTTGTAAGTTGTCTGAACCAGGATTTGGGGGATTTTTTGGAAGACAGGATTTTTGAATGTGGAGTGAATTGAAAGGGCGCAATTAAAATCCAATAAATCTCTTAATCCTAAAAATCCCGGTTCAGAATTTAGGGCGTTGCCTTCGGCCAGGCTTTCCGCTCATACTGCGCAGGCTTTAGTCACAGGCGGGTATCCGCTGCAATCCTTAACGCGAAATTTGTTTTCAATTATAAATTCGTTGCTAAACGCTCCCCCTTTAGGGGGCTGGGGGGCTACTGCACATATGCCAGCTTCACATCCTTATAAGCCGGTTTCTGCAATTGTTTTTTTAAACCTTTAAAACTTTCGGTAGGGCCTTGTGCGGCAAACATATTGATAAGCCAGGCAGGTACAGAGCCCCCCGGATCAAGGTGCAGGGTGTAAACGATACTTACATGATTGCTATCAACGGGAGTGATAACCCACCTGCCGGTTGAGTTTTCAACTCTTACGATGCCATCTTTCGCGGGTACCATATTTGAGATAACCGGCGCGTCGATGGTAACAATTTTGGTTTTGGGATCTTGCGTAACTTTTAAATGAGCCACAAAATCGCGGTTGTGTACCGGCCATGGTATGTTTACCTCCGAGTAATAATAAATATCTGACGGAGACACCTGCTTAATAATAGTAGCCGATTTGGTGTGGTAAACCCACTCGCTGCAAGTTTTAATATCCATAAGCACAGCTACCAACTGAGCAGCTGAAGCGTTAAATGTACATTCTACTTTAATGGCTTTGATCTTTGAATCGGGAATGTGGCGGGTATAAACCCTGATGCCTTCCTTGTCGGTGCTTAATGACCATGGCTCTTCCGGGCCCGCCACTGCAAGTTTGGCAACAAATAATAAAAATACGATAGATAATATCCTGTGCATGGTATCAGTGATTGTAAATAAGGTGTGACAAATTTATATACAAAAACAGGCCGGGGTTGCCCCGGCCTGTCAGTAAATGGTCATTTGATATGCGCAGATATTAAAATATGAAAATACTATGGCATTTGCGGTGATATTATTTTACCTCGAACACATAGCTGCCCGCATTTATTTTATACAACGCTGGGTTGTTGATTGCTTTGCCCGCAAGATAAACTTTACCAGCCGGGAAGCTAATAGCGGCTGTTGAATTGGCCGGTACCGTAACTTTATAAATTACTCCGTTACCGCTCCGTTGCCACGATGAAACAATGTTACCAAAAGGCCCTTTATGAGTAGCCGTAAACTCATTTAGGTTTGGTACAAAGTGTGGTTGAAGCAGCACGTTTTTAAAACCCGGATGCTCAGGATCAGGGTGGAGGCCCGCAATGCCTTTGTATAGCCATGCACCAATTTCGCCAAACATGATATGGTTAAGGGAGATATCGGATTTGGCATCTATCTGCCAGTTTTCATACAGGGTAGTAGCGCCGTTCACCATCCACCAGCCCCATGAAGGGAAGGTTTCCTGCGATGCTATTTTGTAAGCAACATCCGGGTAGCCATTATCGCTCAAAGCGCTTAAAATGGCTTTGGCCCCAAGGATTCCTACATCTAAATGGAAATTATCTGCCTCAACACGTTTGGCCAGGTTAGCTGCTACTTTAGTTTTCATGTTTTCGGGCACAACACCCCAATAAAGCGGTACACTTAGCTCTGTTTGTAAGCCTTTGCCGTAAATGCCGGTTGTAGCATCCAAATATTTAGCGTTAATGGCGTTCTTGATCTTATTGGCCAGTGCCGAATATTTTACGTAATCGCCTTGTTTGCCTAATATTTTAGCTGCTTTGGCCAATATGCTGGCATCGGTATAGTAGTAAACAGACGAGGTAAGCTCAACAGGCGAGACTGATTTCACCGGAACCCAATCGCCCAGGCCCCAGGTGGTGAGACCGGTTGGATAAAGTTCATCAATGTGGTTAACGTATTCTTCAATGGCATTGTAGCTATCGGCCAGCAGTTTGCTATCGCCATAAAACAAGTAAATATTGTAGGGGATAATGGCAATGGTGCTGGTCCAGTCGGGGCCGTTGCCCCATTCATATCCCCAGCCCCCGGTTGGGATAATGGATGGTAATACACCGTTGGGTTGCTGCTCATCGCGGTGGTCGGCCAGCCATTTTTCGTAAACGGTGATGCCATCAAAATTATAGAGGCCGGTTTCGCTGGCAATGTGGGCATCTCCGGTCCAGCCGTTCTTTTCGCGCTGAGGGCAATCAGTGGGATAGCCGAACAGGTTGCTGAGGTAGCTATTGTTGGTAGCCGTCCAGATCTGCTTAATGGTTTGATTGGATGCTTTAACGGTACCGATGGGCTCTACATCGCTGTGCATAAAAAACGCTTTGATGTTTTCTTTGCCAATTTGGATGGGTTTGCTGCTACTTACCTCAATATATTGAAAACCTTTGTAGTTAAAACGCGGCGAAAATGTTTCTTCGCCCTTGCCGCCTAAAATGAAAATATCGGTCTGGAATGGATCTTTATCATCAGTAGGGCGGTAATGCAGATCGATGTTTGATTGATCAACATGTCCGTTTTTGTTCAATCTTTCTGCATGTTTAAGACGGATCACCGTGCCTGAATCACCCTTAACAGTAATTTGGCTTACGCCCGAAATATTTCGGCCCATATCAAACACCCAAACATAGCTGTCAATTTTGGTAACGCTTTTGGTGCTGATGGTATCAACCGCACGAATGGGTTGCATGGCCTGTGATACAATGTTCATGGATGGGGCCGAACGGCTAATAACCGGCTTCCATTTGCTATCGTCAAAATTGGCGGTGTTCCAA
This sequence comes from Mucilaginibacter gossypii, assembly GCF_017569325.2. Classification (NCBI taxonomy): domain Bacteria; kingdom Pseudomonadati; phylum Bacteroidota; class Sphingobacteriia; order Sphingobacteriales; family Sphingobacteriaceae; genus Mucilaginibacter; species Mucilaginibacter gossypii. Next base: position 364,964 of record NZ_CP071878.2, read on the forward strand.
CCCGGTTGTTCCAGCCTGCCATCGTAATGCTCGGCAGTATAAATGCTGTTGAAAACGACAGGGCTAAGTGAGGTTTTCCAATCGGTGCCCGATTTTACGGTTTCAACCGTACCATCGGTATACGTGATGCGCAAATCCATACAAAACGTCGGGCGACCGCGCCATGGTGCCTGGTGAAAAAACCAAACAGCCGTACTTTGATGGTTATACCAGCCATTGCCCAGTAACACACCAACTGCATTTTTACCGTTTTGCAATTGAGTTGTAATGTCATAAGAAACATAAAGCGTACGCCTGTCGAACCGGGTATACATCGGGTCGAGCCTGTGATTGCCTATCTTTTTGCCGTTGATATAAAGTTCATACAAACCGGCAACTGCAATATAAGCCCTTGCCGAGCGGATTTGCTTGATTATCTTAAACGTATTGCGAAAATAAGGGGCAGGGTTTACTGCTATCCCTTTATTATCGCTGATCCATGAGCCTTTCCAGTTTTGCATGCCCATCATGCCGGTTTCAAAACTATTTATAGCTGATGGGGCAAGTTTTTTACCTGCCCGGTCCCAAAGCTGGACCTTCCAGAAATACTTAGTAAAAGGTTTTAGTTGTTGACCACTATAAATAACAAGATTATTTGATGAAGCAATTTTGGATGTAGTCCATGCGCTGCCTTTGCTTGCTGAAACAGAAACTGAATCGGTACCTACATAAAGCTGGTAGGCACTCTGAGCTGCACCCTGTGCTTTATCGTTCATGAGCCAGGTTAAGCGGGGGTGAGTGTTATCGATGCCTATAGGGTTTACAAGGTATTCGGATTTAAGACCTGTTGCCCCAGGCGTTTGAGCTTGTGTTACCGAATAAAAGCAAAATGATAAGGCAATGCTAAGCAAGGGCTTACATAAAAGGTGTTTCATGTGGTTAAGATAGCGGTTTATACAATATTGGCCAAAGCCTATGATAAGTTGTCACAATCAACAATGTTAAATGGATGGATCGGGATTGGCATCCTGAACTGTCTGAACCGGGATTTTGACTGTCGATTTTTTTGATTACGTTGATTTTGCCGATTTTTCTTCGCACGTTCAAGCGTGGAATGCTTGCATCTGAATTTCTTAATTCACAATTCTTCACTTATAAAATTCACGCCGCCGCTCGGTTCCGGCCGAGTGGCGACTATCCGACGGCCTCTGGCCGGCGTATAGAAAAGGCCAGAGGCCTTGAAATAATGACCACTCGGCTGGAGCCAAGCGGTTGCAATATTAAATAATACTCAACAATGCACATAAATTCACAAATTTATACATTTGCACCATGAGCAAGCTATGGCAAAAAACTACCAACGTTAACGAACTGGTTGAAAACTTTACTGTTGGTCGCGACCGCGAATTTGATGAGCAAATGGCGGCGTTTGATGTTTTGGGGTCACTGGCCCATACCCGCATGCTGCAAAGCGTTGGGCTAATGGACGACACTGATTTGGAGCTTGTTCAACGTGAGTTAAAAACCATTTATGCCAATATTGCCAAAGGTGGTTTCAAGATCGATGAGCATGTGGAAGACGTGCACTCGCAGGTTGAGTTGCTGCTTACCCAGCGTATTGGCGATGCCGGTAAAAAGATTCACAGCGGCCGTTCACGTAACGACCAGGTTCTGGTCGACCTTAAGCTTTTCTTTCGTCATCATTTGCAGGAAGTTGTGGAAAGCACCGAAACCTTGTTCCGCCAGCTTATTGAATTGAGCGAAAAACACAAAGATGTTTTATTGCCGGGTTATACCCATTTGCAGGTGGCCATGCCTTCATCATTTGGCTTATGGTTTGGCGCCTATGCCGAAAGCCTGGTTGATGACCTTGAACTGGTTTTGGCTGCTTACCGCATTACCAATAAAAATCCGCTGGGTTCGGCTGCCGGTTATGGCTCGTCGTTCCCGCTTAATCGTACTTTAACTACACAGCTTTTAGGTTTTGATAACCTTAATTATAACGTTGTTTACGCGCAAATGGGCCGTGGTAAAACCGAGCGTATCATTGCACAGGCCATATCAACCATTGCGGCTACGCTGGCTAAAATGGCAATGGATCAAACGCTGTATTTGAGCCAGAATTTTTCATTTGTAAGCTATCCTGATGCATTGACTACCGGCAGCAGCATCATGCCTCACAAAAAGAACCCTGATGTTTGGGAAATTATGCGTGGTAAATGTAACCGCCTGCAGGCCCTGCCAACCGATGTGGCAATGATGACCACTAACCTGCCATCGGGCTATCACCGTGAGTTGCAATTGTTAAAAGAGCTACTGTTCCCGGCTTTTTCCGATTTGAAACACTGCCTTCAAATGGCAACCTTCATGCTGCAAAATATCACGGTAAAGACAGATATCCTGGACGATGCCAAATATGCTTACCTGTTTAGTGTTGAAGAAGTAAACCGTTTAACATTAAGCGGCACACCCTTCCGCGATGCTTACAAACAAGTTGGTTTAGCTATTGAGGCCGGTAATTTTAATCCTTATAAAACGGTGAACCATACTCATGAAGGCAGCATCGGTAATCTGGGTAATGAGCAAATAGCTGCCTCATTTGATGGGCTGATCAATAATTTTGATTTCGGAAAAGTAGAGCAGGCAATAAAAGGACTGGTTGAGTGGATATAATGGTCATCTTACTCGATATAGATGGTGTTTTAGTAACTGAACCGTCATGGAGAAAAGTTGAATCGGAAGCAGATGGATTCATGCGGTTTAATAAAGAATCCGCAGATAACCTTCGCGATATTTTAGCACAGACAGATGCTGCTGTAGTTTTAACCACTACCCATCGGATCAATTTTACGGATCAGCAATGGTTAGAGATTTTTCGGGTAAGAGGAATATCTGTAGGTAATATTTCAAAGCTGAACGATAAACAGTCTCTTGCTGAAATGAAAGACCGGGGAACGGAAATAGAAGATTGGGTGAGGGGCAATCATGATACAAATTTTGTTATTCTTGATGATGATCAGTCAATAAATCAATTGCCTGAGTGGATAATAAAGCGATGGGTGAAAATAAAGCCATTTAAAGGAATTGATGATGAGGCAAAAGAAAAAAGCTTTATCGATCCTATTAGATCAGTGAAATCAAATAAATCAACCCAATCAAAAATATTAAAAAATAAAAATCAGCAAAATCAACGTAATCAAAACAAATCAACGGTCATGAATGGACAAAACAGAAGCGATATATACCCGGGCCTTGAGGTTGACATCATACTAAAAAAAGATCAGCGCACAGGTACGTTAACCCGCGGCTTTGTAAAACGGTTGCTCACCAGCGCAGCTTACCATTCCCGCGGAATAAAAGTGCAGTTGGATGACGGGCAGGTAGGCCGTGTTGCCTGGATTGTTGAGGAAGACGATTTTTAGTATCTTCATTTAATCTACATCAAACATTATCATATTTATGGTGTAGCTTAAATTGTATGCCTCAAAAAGCCAAAACAAAAACCAAAGTCTTTTTTAGTCTTGATGCTCATCACCGCCTCCTGATCTCGTTAGGAGCCGCAGCAATAACATTATTTTTCTCCTGGGCCCATTTTTCTGCGCCAACGGTGGCATTAGTAACCTGGATAGCATTTGGTTTATGCATCATTATTATGGATTGGATCATTATCCTTACGGCTAACCCCGCCGAGATCCGTAAAATAGCCAGTATCGAAGACTCAAGTCGTACGCTGATATTTTTGTTTGTGATAGTATCATCGCTGATGAGTTTACTGGCGATAGGGTTCCTGTTGTTATCCGCAAAAAATCAATCGGATGCGATAGTTACAGCACGGGTTTTACTGGCCATGGCTTCGGTAATTGTTTCGTGGTGGCTGGTGCATACCATATTTACGCTGCGTTATGCCCATATGTATTATACTACAGACCCCGATGATGATAAAAAATTGAAGCACCTTGGCGGTCTCGAATTTCCGGGCGATGAAAAGGAGCCGGATTATCTCGATTTTGTATATTTTTCGTTTGTAGTAGGGATGACTTTCCAGGTATCTGATGTGGAGATCTCTGCCCGCTCTATCCGCAGGCTGGCCTGGCTGCATGGGCTGATTTCTTTCGCATTTAATACAGCTATTGTGGCGTTGAGTATTAATGTGATCTCGGGGATGGTATCGAAGTAAGAACTAAAGCAGAAGGTTGCTCGCAAAGGCGCTAAGTCGCCAAGATTTCAAGTTGCAATAGCTTTGCGTCTTAGCGCCTTTGCGTGAAATATCCTGGTTATGTTTTGTAACATTTAACTATCTACCCACTCCACACCTTTCAAAGTAGTTAAATATTTTGTTACTTGTAATGCCTTTTATTTTAAACATTTATGCACAGAAGAAATTTCCTCAAAACCGGTTCATTAGCTGGGTTAGCGATCTCCACTTTAGTAGCAGCATCCTGCAATCAGCCATCTGCCGAAAATAAAGCCGATGAAACTGCCGCTGCCGATATCAGTAAGGACGATATATTTGAATTGAGCGAAATAACCATTGCCGATCTGCAGCAAAAAATGCAGAGCAAGCAGTTTACTGCAAGGCTGATTACCGAGCTGTACCTGAAACGCATTGATCAGATAGATAAAAAAGGCATCATGCTTAACTCGGTTATCGAGCTTAATAAAGATGCCTTGAACATGGCCGATGCGATGGACCGGGAACGTGAAAAGGGTAAGGTGCGTGGTCCGCTGCACGGTATACCGGTGCTGATAAAGGATAATATTAATACCGGCGATAACATGCACACCACGGCGGGCTCATTGGCTTTGGCCGATAATTTTGCCAAGCAGGATGCTTTTATAGTGCATAAGCTTCGTGAAGCAGGTGCTGTGATATTGGGCAAAACCAATTTAAGTGAGTGGGCAAACTTTCGCTCCACACATTCAACCAGTGCCTGGAGCAGCAGGGGAGGGCAAACTAAGTGCCCTTATATTTTAAATAGGAACCCCAGCGGTTCAAGCGCCGGTACCGGAACGGCTGTAGCAGCCAATCTTTGCGTTATTGGCATTGGTACAGAAACCAATGGCTCGATAGTGTCGCCGGCATCGGTTAACGGTTTGGTGGGCATTAAGCCAACTGTGGGCTTATGGAGCCGGTCGGGCATTATTCCGATCTCCAAAACACAGGATACTGCCGGGCCGATGGCTCGTACGGTTAAGGACGCCGCCATACTGCTTGGTGCGCTGACCGGTATTGATACGCTCGACCTGGCAACGCTTGGTAGTAAAGGCAGGATTGAGGCGGATTATACCAAATTTTTAGATGTTAATGGTTTACAAGGTAAGCGCCTGGGCATTGAAAAAACAGCGTTTGACGATAAGCCGGACGTTGTTTCATTATTACAGGATGCCATCAAAACCCTGAAAAGTAAAGGCGCTGAGGTGGTTGAGATAGAACTGAACAAAGAGCTGAAGACCATCAACAGCAACGAATTTACAGTGCTGCTTTACGAATTTAAAGATGGCCTTAACCAATACTTCAACAATGCCAACAGCAAAATAAAAACGTTGGCAGATGTTATTGCTTTCAACAAGCAGAATGAAACTAAAGCAATGCCTTTTTTTAAGCAGGAGATACTGGAGCAGGCTCAGGCCAAAGGCGATTTGAACAGTAAAGAATATCTTGACGCGGTTAAGCAAACCAATATGGGTACCCGTAAAGTTATTGATGGTATGCTTACCAAATATAAACTTGATGCCATCATAGGCACTACTAACGGCCCGGCTGTATGTATCGACCTGGTAAATGGCGATTATGACAACGGTTTCAGCTTTTCAGGCCCTGCAGCTATGGCGGGGTATCCGCATATTACAGTGCCCATGGGGTTGGCCCATGGCCTGCCGGTTGGATTGTCGTTTTTTAGTACAGCCTACAAAGAGGGCGACATCATAAAATTGGGATATGCTTATGAGCAGGCGTCTAAAAGGCGGGTAGCACCGTTGTTTAAACCTGATCTGTTTGCTTAATTTTGTGTTATGGAAGCAACGCTTACTGTTCCGAAAAAGATACTGGCCCGTCAGCATGAAATCACAGCCGACTATTTAAAAGCCATTGATAAACATCTTGATGATGTGATGAACAACCGCGTATTGGACATGTACGAGATACGTGATTTTGCCAGTGACATGCATATCCATCCTACCCATTTGAGCAATACTATTAAACTCACTACAGGCAAACATCCCTGTTTCTTTTTCGAGGAAAAAATCATGGGGATTGCCAAAACCATGCTTCAGGAAAATACGGTAAGCGTAGCCGAAATAGCTAACCAGCTTACTTTTGATGCGTCGAATTTTACCAAGTTTTTTAAGCGTTTTGAAGGAGTAACACCAAAGCAGTACCGTGAGCAATGGCTGTTAAGGAACCTTGATTTATAGGACTGGAGGATTAAAGGATAAATTTTGCAAGCAATCTCAACTCCCATCGCGATAACAGTAAAATATATTTTTGCGATGCTGCGCGGGGGCGCGTTAGTGATAGGAGAGGATGCCGGCCTGTGAATAAGGCCTGCGAGCGTATGAGTGGATAGCACGGGCAGCAGGCAACGCACATATTTATAAAACCGATCTCCAAAATATGCTTAATAATCAATGACCTATAAATGTATCATTATAAGCATGGCATAGCAATCGCATACTATACAGAGCAACTATACTTCTATGCGATTCCCACGCTACGCTCGCAATGCTATATTTTCTCTATTCTATGACGGTTTTTAAAGCGGGAGATAAAGCCGACTAATAATATATTATGGATAAAGTATAAAGCAAATTTTATTAACGCCTGCTGTTATCCCTGAAATTTTGAGTACGTACCGCAATTTGTTCTAAAGTAAGTTCGCCGTATTTTTTAGCGCGATCTGCCCATTCGGGGGCGTTGTCAACCAGGTTATCGATAATTGATTTACCGTCGGGTCCTTTTTTGGTTACGTAATTTATTCCGTAAGCAACTGCAGCACCTATAGCAAGAGTTTTGATAAAGCCCATAATTTATTTTTCTTTTCTGATATATGACAATGATAATGCCAGTTTGTTACTTCACCTGATAAAAGCTTCTATATTTGAAGTACTTAAACACCATAACCGCCATATGTTTTTTATTTTTTCAAAAGTTCTTTCGTTTTTAATGAATTTGCTTCTATGGGTATTCGCAATTTTATTGATCTCCCTTTTTTTAAAGAACGTAAAACGTAAACGGAAATTTTTGCTTGCAGGTATTATTGTGCTTTATATTTTCTCTAATTCATTGTTACTTAACCTGGTTAGCTGGTGCTGGGATATCAGGGAGATTGCTGTACCAGCCGATAAAAAGTATACCTGTGCTATAGTGCTGGGTGGTTTTAGCTCGGATGATGGCAATGGCGGCGGTTTCTTTAACTCTGCTGCTGATAGGTTTATCCAGGGTGTTCGTTTGCAAAAAACAGGTAAAGTCAGCCATCTTCTTATCACAGGAGGAAACGGGCTTTTGAGGCCATCGGGTTTTAGGGAGGCCGATTGGGTAAGGGAGCAACTCAGGGAAATGCAGGTTCCGGACAGTTGCGTACTAAGCGAACCGAAATCCCGCAATACCATTGAAAATGCTGCTTTTTCAAAAGAGCTATTGCAGCAGCATAAACTTAAAGCGCCATATTTACTGGTTACCTCAGCATTTCATATGCGTCGTTCCCTGATGATATTTAAAAAACAGGGAGTTGACGTGGTTGCATACCCCTGCAATTTTTCCAGCCGCAGGTTTTCGGCATCTGCCGATGATTTCCTGCCTAATGCAGGTGCTTTAGCAGGTTGGGGGACCTATATAAAGGAAGCCATCGGCTACGTGGTAACCCGTTATTTTAAGTGATCAGCCTTGTTTAAGATGCCCTATATTTGGGGTAAAATCAGGTTCCCGGCGGTTATGTTTATTCCAATTGGCTATATCCACCATTCCGGGCGGCGTTTGATAATGATTTGGGTTGGCACCGCATCTTACAATAAATTTACCTTTAGCCTGTGCAATTACAGGCCTGCTGCCGCAGATAATGCAAGGCTCGCAAAAGATGGATACCTGAATTTTAATGGGTTCGCTCATAATTAAACTAAGGTGCTATCTATCTCGTGAAAATTCAATACCAAGTAGTTGGTATTTTTACCGGTATATTACCGTTGTTCTTTAACAGGCTGGTGCATCATCAATTGTTCAATATCCTTTGCAATATCCCCCGGCTGCATTGCAAATTGAATATATAAAAACCGCTCTCCCGGTACCACTACATCGGTACCGTTGTCCTTTATTTCCATGTTAAGTTTGCGATAGGTAAAATAAGGTTTGAGCCCCCTGATGGCTGTTAGTACGGCTGTTTCGTCCCAACTGTTGCGGCCGGTTGTGTTGTTGTCTTTTGTAAGCGCTATCTGGAAGGCGTCTTTTACCGGGCTATTTTTTATTGATGTATTATTGATCAGGCGAATCCCTGTCAAGATTTTTTCACCTATTTCAAAACCGCTCAGAGTAATGGGGGTGGGCCAGTTTTTAAATACTTCCTGTGCCGAAGCTGCATCTACATTTACATTGTATTCGCTAAACGTTTTACCGTCGGTACCTATTCCTGTAGCCATGGATACCAGTTTTTTTACTTTCTTTTTCACCAGTTGTTCTCCATCCAGTTTGCTGTATTTATCAGCTCCTGACCGGAGCAGATCGGCCAGGTTGGTGAAAAATCCAACCGAAATAATAGTTACGCTGCCATCGGCTTGCTTTGCCAGCAACTTGCGGTAAAGTGCTACCGCTTCAACTGCCTGGCTGTTTGATTTTACGTTATGCGGATATTTGGCAATAATAGCCTGGGCCCATTGCTGTGCACAGTTTTTATTGGGCTTGTCTTTTTTTACAATACCTATGGGAATATTAGGCCTGCCAAAATAGGTGTTGATCACACTGATGGTTGGTGCGGTAGTTTCAAAGGCGTTGCATGATATAGTAGCTAATATTTGGGCCTCACCCTTGTCTGCAAAGGCATGCAGCATAGCCATGGCACCAACATCGTCATAATCTCCTGCAATATCCGTGTCGAAAATAACAGGGACAGGGCTGTGTTTTTGCGCTTTGACAAAGTTGAGGTGAAAAATGAATGCCAGGATGAGTAATGCTGATTTGAATTTCATTGTATGCAATAAAATAAAAGGCAGTTAGGCCCGAAAAAGATGCATCGGCAAATAATTGGTTTATGAATGATCGGTAATTAAATCTCGCATTATTTAATTACTTTGGCAAGTATTAATTTATAACGAACGACGCTAATCAAATGACTTATTGCCTGGGAATTAAAGTTAAAGAGGGCTTATTGGCCATTGCCGATACCCGTATAACTTCGGGGACGGATACCACTGTAAAAAAGAAGATCACTATAGAACAAAAGGATCATTTTTCGCTGTTTATCATGACCAGCGGTTTGCGCTCGGTGCGCGATAAGGCCGTGATATATTTTAATGAATTATTGGAGACAGCCGAGTTTAATAAGATGTACAAGGCTGTGAATGCATTTGGCGAACAGGTAAAGCGTGCAGCACAAGAAGATAAAGTGTCGCTTGATGCCGCCGGGTTACGATTTGACCTGAATACCATTATTGGCGGGCAATTGCGCGATGACGATGAACACAAGCTTTTTTTGCTATATCCCGAAGGGAATTGGGTGGAATTAGGGCAAGGGGCGCCATACGTGGTTATCGGTAATTCGGGGCATGGTAAAGCTATCCTTAATCGCATCCTTAATGAAGATTCGAGCCTGAAACTGGCGCTTAAAACAGGTTTTCTTTCTTTTGATTCAACAAGGGTAAGCTCGAACAATGTCGATTTTCCGATAGATGTGGCTGTTTATAAAAAGGATAGTTTCAATATTGTTGAGCAGCGTTATAACAAGCAGGACCTTGAACATATCTCAATCCAATGGGCCGAGGAACTGAAACTGGCACTTGACCATATTTCGGAGGATTGGATGGATGCCACATTTAACAAATTAGAAGAAATAAAAACAGGAAGCTGATAACATGAAGTTCGATGTGTTTACCCAAATGGAATATGTAGTACGGTCGCCGGGCACATTGATTTTAAACATACACGCATTACGCAGCCCAAATCAAACGGTAATAAGTGAAGAATTTGGCCTGGAACCCTATATCAAGTTTGAAGAACTGCAAACTCTGCAGGGCGAAAATCGTTTGGTGCGCTTTGATGTAAGTGCCGATACGCCCAATGTTAAAGTTACCTACAAAGCTACGGTTGATAATTGTTATGAAATAACCGATTTCGGTAATTTACAGGAAACCCACGTTTCTGAGCTGCCCTCGCCGGTGCTGCCATATTTAAATCCAAGCCGCTATTGTCAGTCGGACAAATTATACCGCCTTGCACATAATATGTTCGGGCATGTTACCAACCCTTTTGAGCAGGTGGTTGAATTGACCAACTGGATCAATAAAAACGTCCAATATTTAAGCGGATCAACCAATTCACAAACATCAGCTTTTGATACCGTTACCGAACAGGCCGGCGTTTGCCGCGATTTTGCACACTTAGGCATAGCCCTTTGCCGTGCTCTTACCATACCTGCCCGCTATTTTACAGGTTATGCCTATCACCTTAAGCCAGCCGATTTTCACGCCTGCTTTGAGGCTTATCTTGGTGGTAAGTGGATACTGTTTGATGCAACACGGCTGGTACCTTTAAACGGCCTTATCAAAATAGCTACCGGCCATGATGCTGCCGACTCGGCCATAGCCAATATTTTTGGCGATGTTACTTTTACCACCATGCAGGTAAGTTGTGAACTTGCCGAAGACGGTTTTGTGCCCTTTTATTATAGTGATGGGGAATTTAAGGGGTTGTCATATTTGTAGCTTAGCCTGACCTTAACCCCTATGAAAAAGATATTTTCACAAGTCTCCCTTTGCCTGGGGAGATTTAGAGGGGGCTTATCGTCTCCGCTTTTTTACCGGTACTTTTTTGTTTTCTCTTATAGCATAGATCCAGTTAATTGCCAGTACTGCTACACAGATCAGTAACCCGAAAAACTCACGCACTTCTTCAATCCAGGGCTTTTCGGCTTTCATGGTTTGCACAAGACTTTCGGCATGGTGGAACTTAAACCAGTCGATCAGGCCGTTGTTATCAAATATCTTATAAATGGCATAACCTGTAAAAATGATTATGCCGGTTGCATAGCCAATGGGGTAAAATTCTTTTTTTGCTGCCAGGTAGCAAAACCAGGCACAATAAAGGTAAATGGGCATCCAAAGGTAAGGATCTGGATCGTTATACTGTAAACCTGCAAATGTGACAAAAAGTACAACCCATATGATATTGAAGATCTTCATAAGTAAAAAGCAATTGCAATAATTTATACTGGTTATGGTGCTTAATATACAGGTTAAGCAATGCTAAATATATGAAAATATGTTTCAGTACTTAAATAAGGAAATAACAATTATTGGTACCCATTACCGCCCAATGCATTATCAAAATTATATCCACCTTAACATTAATTAAATATTGCTCAAACATTTTTTAACCTAATTCACTTCATCCTTTATAACTTTCGTAGCTGTATCTTTTAAATTGTTAGTGTATATGACTTTAACGCTTTACCATTTTACCAGAAAATACTCCGGAAGGTTAAGGATTATACTGCCGCTTTTACTGTTCATACTTTTCTGCAGCCAGCAAGTAGGGGCCCAGGTTAATATTTTTGACCTGCGTAAGCAAAAAGATACCATAACACGATTTTCAGATCCGCCGGTAAAACAGAAACGTTTTGGAAGGGCTGCTTTAGAGCTTGGCCTCGCCGAGATTGCGCCCTGGACATATGATCGCTATATAGTCAACGTTGATTACGCACGGATTTCCTGGAAAACAACAGGCCATAACCTGAACCCAAGCAGTTGGACCTGGGACAACGATCCGTTTCAAACCAACCAGTTTGGACATCCATATCACGGCAGCATGTTTTATAGCGCCTTCAGGAGTAATGGTTATAGTTTTTGGCAATCAGTACCGGCTACTATGGTGGGCAGTTACCTGTGGGAAACATTTGCCGAAAACCAGGCACCCGCCCCTAATGATTTTATCAACACCAGCTTTGGCGGCATAGTATTGGGCGAAATGACCTATCGGCTATCAAATAAGATTATTAATAACCACCGCCGCGGTTTTAAACGGCAAGCCAGTGAGGTGCTGGGTTTTTTGGTTAACCCGATGAATGGCCTTAACCGCATTATTGATGGAAAATGGGGAAAGGTTGTTGGGCCGGCAAATAGGTCGCAGGATGATTCATCAAAAGTGAGTGCCGAATTTGATCTGGGCGCGCGTAAGTTTAACAGCGGCAACCAGGGACTGTTAACCCACGGACGGTTTGGTTGGTTTGGCAGGGCTAAGCTGCTTTACGGCGCATCTAACGAAAATCTGCACACACCTTTCAGCAATATTTCCATCACAGCCGAGTTTGGGAAGGACGATAGCAGTGCGGTTAATGTGATCAGTGTTTACGGATCTCTTGCAGGATGGGACGTTTCGTTATCGGATAGCGTGGAGAACCTGATCATCATATCAGCTAATTATGATTACATACGCAATGCTGCGTTCTTTTACGGAGGGCAAAGCGTAAAGGCTAATCTACTATCTGAATTTAAATTATTGAATGGCTTTAAAGTGAATACCGCGGTGGGTGCGGGGCTTATCATTTTAGGAGCCGCTCCCGATCCCTACCTGTATAGGGGGCGCAATTATGATTACGGTTCGGGTTTCGCCATAAACGGCAGAGCCGGTTTTAATATAGGTAACAGATTTTATTATAGTATTAATTATCGCGGTAGCTGGCTCATGACTATTAATGGTAATAAGTCGCATTATTTTTTACATACCATAACCAATGAGATAAGTTACCGTGTGCTAAAGGACCTCTCGATAAGTGCCGAACCCGGATATTTCAGGCTGGAAGGCAACTATAAAAATCACCCGGATGTAGACAAAATTTACCCGTACCTGCGGATCTCAACAAGGTACAGAGTTAACCTGTAAGCTATAAAAAAGGATTGGAAAAATTTGATGTCGCGGGCAGATTCGAACTGCCGTTTAGGGTATTGCGGACCCCCACCTATCCTCTCGGTCACGCGACTTGAAAACCATAAAAATTCACTTAATCAGATCGGTTGTGGGGTGTAGATATAATTATCTCTCTCCCGTTTTGCACAGGAGCAGGAATTAGCACCTTTTACATTATGCGGATGTACAGGTTGCTAAGACGTCTTTGGGCCTTTCCCTCAGTCTTTCTTGATAAGTTATTAAAAGAACACTTTGTCGTTGTTGACAATGCAAATATAACAATAAATTATATAACTCCTATAGTTTTAGTAGTTTAATTGATATTTATTTCTTTTTAGTTCATTTTGAGGTAGATAAATTTATTAATGCTGTCTCAGTCCATACTTTCTGGGAGTTTTCCGATATAAATATTTTGAAAAAAAACTGAAATGGTCACCATTTAATCTGAAGTAGTCACCATAATTTTCATTCCTAACTATTGCACCTTTGTATTGTTAAAACATTAAAAAAAACATCACAATGGGAACAAATAAAATTGCACTGATAACCGGCGGAAGCCGCGGGCTGGGTAAAAATGCTGCATTGCACCTGGCTAAAAAAGGTATTGATGTAATAGTTACTTATCGCAGTAAAAAGGAAGAAGCTGAAGCTGTAGTTGCAGAAATTGAATCGACGGGGCAAAAGGCTGCTGCTTTGCAACTGGATACCGGTATCGTATCCACCTTTGATGCTTTCATTACAAAACTGAAAGCAACCCTGAGCGAAAAATGGAACCGAGATACCTTTGATTTCCTGATCAACAACGCAGGTATCGACGCTGCCTCGCCATTTGCGCAAACCACCGAAGAGGATTTTGACAACCTGTTTAATGTTCATTTTAAAGGTGTTTACTTTTTAACCCAAAAAAGCTTACCGGTAATTGCCGACGGCGGCCGGATCATTAATTTTTCGACCGGGCTGGCCCGTTTCTCAACTCCGGGGTATGCCGCTTATGCATCCATGAAAGGCGCTATCGAGGTATTCACCAAATACCTGGCGAAAGAATTGGGCAGCCGTGGCATAGCCGCAAATGTGGTGGCTCCGGGTATTATTCAAACCGATTTTACCAAAGCGGCATTTGATTCGCATCCTGGTTTGGAAGAAATGATGTCGAAGTCAACAGCATTAGGGAGGGTAGGCCAGCCGGATGATATTGGTGGCATAGTAGCTTTTCTATGCACTGAGGATGCCCGCTGGATCAACGCTCAGCGTATTGAAGCTTCGGGCGGGATGTTCTTGTAGTTAATTGTCTGAATCAGAATTTTTAAATTAACAGAATGTAATGCAAACAAATTATTTATTCTGAAAATTCATTAATCCTGTAAATTCTGATTCAGACAATTTCCTATCTTTCGCACAAAAAAGCACATGGAATTTGGTAGAGTAACGGACGAAGAATTATCAAGGGTTGATTTTACCTTGCCGGCCGACCCGCAGATAACTGTTGAAACCCTTGCCGCTGCAAAAAATGATGTGCCTTTGCAGGTACATGTTGGCTGCGCAAAATGGGGGCGCAAAGAATGGATTGGCAAAATTTATCCCCCAAAAACCAAGGACGCCAATTTTTTAGATGAATACGTTAAGCATTTTGATTGCATTGAGCTTAACGCTACCTTTTACCAGGTTTACGGTCCGGATACCATTTCCAAATGGAAACAAAAAGCCGAAAGCAATCCCGGTTTTAAATTTTGCCCTAAATTTTCTCAAAGCATTAGTCACATTCGCCGGTTAAAAAACGCGGAGGATATCACGACCACGTATTATGAAGGTATTTTGGCTTTCGGCGATAAGCTTGGTCCGCTGTTTTTGCAGTTGAGCGATAATTACACACCAAAGAGTTTTCCGGAGCTTAAAGCCTATCTTGAACAACTACCAAAAGATCTTCCCGTATTTGTTGAGCTGCGCCATAAAGACTGGTTTGCCGTTGCCGAAAACCGCGACAAGGTATTTAATCTTTTCCGCGATCTGAATATTGGCTCTATCATAACTGATGCCAGCGGCCGCCGCGATGTGGTGCATATGGCATTGCCTACACCCCACGCCTTTATCCGCTTTGTAGGCAACAGCCTGCACCCAACAGATTATGCCCGTGTTGATGAATGGGTTGAGCGGATCAAAAACTGGAAAGATCAAGGCCTTAAATCGGTATGGTTTTTTATGCACCAGCATGATGAGCGCTACTCACCAGAGCTTGCTGATTATGTGGTTGAAAAACTAAATGACGCTTTGGGCACCCAATTAATGCGCCCTCAATTTATCCAGAGAGACAATAATAAGCCAACCGCCCAAACCTCGCTGTTATTGTAATGGCTCTGTAGTAGACGGCGGAATTTTCATAGCCGGGTTAAAGTTGGGGATCAGTTGCCTCACCTTATCCGCAGTTGAATTGTTCATATCCAGGAACGACCAGTTTTTGCCACCATCGCCGCTAACCGCCAATAGGTTGCTGTGCATGGCCATACGGCCTTTTGGGCTTGCCATAATGATAGTTTCGGGTAGCAGGCAATGGATTTCCTTCCCGGCTTTATAAAATTTACCAGGGGTGCCAACTGTAATGTTTTCAAAGCTGATGCCCGCAGTTTTCATTTGCTGCATAGCTGAACCGAGCATATAGGCCATTTTTTCTTTGCCGCCGGCCATTTGCACCGCTTTGGGATAAGTATAACTAACAATAGCCTTATAATCTCCTTTGGTCATGCTTTGGGTCATCAGGGTTGCCTGTTGTTTTACAACTATCGGATTTTGAGCATGTAACGCCAGCGGCGATAATATGATGATCAGGAGCCTGAATATATTTTTCATGGGATGTTTCTTTTTTTTATGAGGATCTCATCGGCAAGTTGATCGGTACCATCAACCTTGCTGCTGCATTTAAGCCCCAATATGCAATTTACTAAATTAAAAACACCAACATTTTTAAAAGAAGGTATTTGCTTACCGGTTTTAAAGGCGTGTCCTCGGGCCATGTTGTAGAAGACAGACTTGCGAAGTTCTTAAAACTTCGCAAGTCTGTCCCTGCTTATCATCGTACCTCGAAAGTCCGCCGGATTTCAAAATTCTGCAACATCTGCTAAAGTTTATCTGGCCTACTTCCTCTTCAACGCTTCCGCAATACCCTTTTCAACCAATGGCTCCATTAACCTGTATCCTTCAACAGTAGGGTGCACACCATCAGCGGCTAAATTTTTCGGCAAACCTTTGCGCTCGTCGGCCATGGCGCTATGGTAATCCACATAAACCATTTTATTGGCATCGGCAAAAGCTTTGATCATGGCGTTAAGCTGCACCACTTTTTGCGCAGGTTCCATACCCGGGCGCCATGGAAAGGCATAGGCGGGCAGTACTGAACATAATACTACTTTAATATTGGCGGCCTTAGCCAGCAATGCCATGGATTGAATATTGCCAAAAATATCTTCAATAGCTATCGGGCCGTTATTTTGGGCGATATCATTTATTCCTGCCAGGATCACTACGGCACCAGGTTTCAGATCTATCACATCCTCACGGAAACGCACCAGCATTTGGGTGGTGGTTTGTCCGCTGATGCCGCGGTCAAAATATGGTTTACCGCTCCAGAAGGTTGAATCCCTGCTGATCCAGAAATCGGTAATGGAATCGCCCATATAAACTACACTTTTAGGGTTTGGGGCTGATGCTTTTACCTTTTCATTATCGGCCTGGTAACGGGTCATGTTTGCCCAGTCTTTATGAAATGCATCTTCCCATTGCTTATGGTAGGCTTCCCATTGATCGGCTCTTTCTTTAACTGATTTTACTTTAGGGTCTATAGGTTTTAAAAAACCTTTCAGATCGAGCCACTCGTTAAAGCGGTCTATCCAGTTGTCGGTAGGCGGGCTTTGTTTGCGCATGCCAAAACCGTGGCCTCCTTTAGCGTACATATGCAGCTCGGCGCTATGTTTTGATGCCAGCCATTTGCTATAAAGCTCAATACTGTGCGGAGCAAGGCCAAGCTGATCATCAGTAGCTGCAGCTATAAACATCGGCGGCGCATCGTCAGGGATTTTTGAGATCAGCTCTGGAGGCAAGTATGCATAAACAGGCGCGTCAAAATCGGGTTTGTTAGCTGCTGTGTAATTGAAAGCTGCGGCACCGGCCAGTGTGCCGCCTGCCGAAAAGCCCATGATCCCGATTCGTTGCGGCGAAACATGGTATTCGGAGGCATGTTCACGCACATAAGTCAGCGCTGCACGCGCGTCAGCGATAGCTAAGGGAATGATAGGCGCTACCTGTTTAGGGAAATCCTTCTGACTCATTTTGGCTACCAATTCTTTTACCGGGTCGTTAGTTAAACTGTGAGCTAACCTGTATTTCAATACAAAGCAGGCCACGCCCTGTTTATTAAGCCATTTTGCTACGTCATAACCTTCGCTGTTGATTGATAGGGTATGGAAGCCGCCGCCGGGACAAATAACCACCGCGGTGCCGGTAGCGATGGATGAATCGGGCAGGAAAATACCCAGGGAAGGGCGCGTAACGTTGTAAACAACTTTGGTATTAAAGGCGTTGTTGTCGCTTTCGCCCTCGTTCCAGGTCCAGTTTTCGGAACCGGGAGCCGCGCCGGGGTAAAGTGGGATAACTTTTTGCTGGGCCTGTACGCCAAGGGCCGACAATAGGAGTAAGGTGCCTATCAGTTTTAATTTCATGGGAGGGTTAATTCAGGTTAAATGTCGATTTGCAAAAATAACAGCATAAAGCTAAACTGCAAGATGCCTAAACGTTTTAGCAAAGATAAATTCCATTTTAATTATGACATCTGTAACCTCGCTGTAAAATATCTGTTATCAGGATTATTGACAGATATTTTCACTATCTTAATCACTCCTGATTTGAATGACCGTGGTATTTATCCATATCAAAAATTTGCTCCGGATTTTGCCGCTGTTGGTTTTGCTTGGTGCGTGTGCCAAACAAAAAAAAGTTTTCCAAAGCGATTGCAATAGTTCAAAAGATTATAAAAAGATTTCATTTACAGAGCTGGCCACTCATATTGAAAAATATGATAAACAATATGTTGAAGTGAGCGGTAAATACAAGGAAGGGAACGAGCAATCCGCGCTTTTTAATGACAGCCTGTTCTCGAGCCACGCATTACATAATGCCATTTGGGTTGATTTTAGCCAGGATTGCCCCCTTTATCTGCCGGGTACTCACATAGGTTTGTTTACCTATAACGATGGTCAGTTTATCCGTATGAATAAACGTAAAGTAACTATTCGGGGCGTGGTTGATGCCAGCGATAAAGGCCATTTA
Source organism: Mucilaginibacter gossypii (assembly GCF_017569325.2). Lineage (NCBI taxonomy): Bacteria > Pseudomonadati > Bacteroidota > Sphingobacteriia > Sphingobacteriales > Sphingobacteriaceae > Mucilaginibacter > Mucilaginibacter gossypii. The sequence goes on from NZ_CP071878.2 coordinate 383,361, forward strand.
AAACAATACAGAGGTACCATCGACAGGGTGAGTTTTATCGAACTGTGATCTTCAATGCTTTTGAAAATAAAAACAATAGTTATGGCTATCAACCCCAATGATGCACCCGACAATGGCTTTTTCGATGAATCAGATGATGAGGAGATCATCAATCAAAATCAAATAAAAGGTTCAAATATGGTAAAAGACCCTGATGAATGGTCAACAGGTGATGAACCCATGACCGGCGCACAGCATTCCTACCTCAAAACATTATCTGACGAGGCCGGTGAAGAGTTTGACGGATCGCTTACCAAAGCCGAAGCATCAAAACGGATAGACGAGCTGCAGCATAAAACAGGCAGGGGATTGAATAATTAATTAAAATAAGCAATATTAAAACCCGTTGCTTGCAGTAAAGGCTCGAGTTCTTTGTAAATGTATGCTTGCCGTTTAAAACCGTGGATTGATATCGATATTAAATAGTCAGTTTCAGGCCGTCATACGCCAGTTCAATGCCTGCAGGCAGCTCTTTGGAAACGTCAGCATGTTTGCCCAGCCTGTGGCTTATATGTGTAAAGTAGGTGGTTTCGGCCCCAATGTCGTTAGCAAAAGCTATGGCTTCTTCAAGCGTAAAATGGGAAATATGGGTTTCCTTTTGCAGGGCGTTGATCACTAATATTTTTGTGCCTTTTATTTTTTTCCTTTCTGCATCCGGAATTGTTTTGGCATCGGTGAGGTAGGTAAAATCTTTAATCCTGAAACCTTTTATAGGCAATCTGTAATGAAACACCTCGATAGGGACGAACTCAACATTACCGATCATAAAGGGATCAAGCGCAATAATGTGCATGTTTACCTGCGGAATGCCCGGGTAACCCGTGCCATCAAAAATATAGGGAAATTCACGCACCAGGGCTTTTTGCACCCTTTCATCAGCGTAAATATCAATCGGGGCGTTTTGTTTGTAATTAAACGCGCGGATATCATCCATACCGGCAATATGGTCTTTATGCTCATGTGTAAAAACGATAGCATCAAGGTGCTGTACTTTTTCACGAAGCATTTGGTACCTGAAATCGGGGCCCGAGTCAATGGCAATAACCTTATCTTCCGCCTCAATTAAAACAGAGCTGCGCAGCCGCTTATCGTGCTTATCTGTTGAGAGGCATACCTCGCAGTTACATGCTATAACAGGTACCCCCTGCGATGTTCCGGTTCCTAAAAATGTTATGGTCACAGCTGCAGTTTAGTTTGTTTAATTTCCTGCAAAAATGTAATCTGTTTATCATCAAGCAGCTTGTAATCTACCTCAAGTTCGCGCAATAGCTCAACCAAAGCAAGGATCTTACTTTCCAGATTAGAGAAACGGTTTACCACAATCATTTTACTGTTAAGCAGCAGGCAGGCACCGGTTTTAAAGTTTCCCTTTTCATAACGCACTTTATAACCGGCTGTTTTTAACAGCAGTTCCAGTTTCTCGAGTGTATGGTTAGTTGCGGGAAGCATTAATTTCAAAAGTAGTAAAAATGGGTGTATTTGCAGGGCTTAAATTGGCATTTGCATGTCACATTTGGTAATTAAATTTCTATTTTTATTTACCTTTTATAACCTAAAACCATCCGGATGAAGAACTTACTGCTCATAGCAACAGGCATTGTTTTTAGCATTGCCGTTTATGCACAGCAAACCAAAACCTATGCCGAAAAGCTTGGCTGGCCTAAAGGCGCACGTGTAATTATCCTGCATGTTGACGATGCCGGTATGTCGCACGAATCAAACGAAGGGGTGGAGAAAGCCATTGGTGAGGGTATAGCCACTTCAACCAGTGTGATGATGCCCTGCCCCTGGGTACCAGATTTTAAGCATTATATGGATCAGCACCCGGGAATTGATGCAGGGCTGCACTTAACCTTAACTTCCGAATGGAAAAATTACCGATGGGGGCCGCTTGCGGGTAAGGCAACAGTTCCGGGACTGATTGATAAAGAAGGCGCTTTCTGGCCCGGAGTAGTCGCCGTTTATTTCCATGCTACTGCCGATGAGATTGATAAGGAGATCCGCGCCCAGCTTGACCGTGCCTTAACCATGGGCTTTATACCAACCCATCTCGACTCGCATATGGGTACTTTATTTGCCAAGCCGGCTTTTCTCGAAAAATATATTAACCTCGGCATTGAAAAAAAGATACCGGTAATGCTGCCCGGAGGCGAGGATCTTTTTTACCGCGAGGAAGCAAAGAATGCTACGATAGCACAGCTTAAAAAAGATGGTAAATATACTGAAGGAATGACGATACCCGAACCTGCCGAACTGGCAAAAGCGCGTGAGCTTGGCGACGTAGTCTGGAAAGGAGGTTTGCCGGTACTGGACGATCTCGATAATTCAAGCTATGACTGGGTAATGCCCGATATTGACAAGGCTACTGATAAGGAACTGCAAAAATGGTACACAGACCACTATATCGAAAACTTCGACCGTTTTTCGCCGGGATTAACGATGGTACTGATGCACTGCACACAACCGTCGCCGCAATTTAAAAATATCTGTAACGAAGGCCAGAAACGGAAAGGCGACCTGCTGGCCATGACCGATCCTCGCCTGAAAGCTTATCTTAAACAAAAAGGCTTTATTTTAACCACCTGGAAAGAGGTAATGGAGCGGAGGGTTAAGGTCGGAAAAGAGTAAGTTTGAACTTAAATATAACAACCCGTGCATATCAACATCTTCGGCGCATCTGGCTCAGGGGTAACTACGCTGGGCAAAACTTTGAGCGAGAGACTTGATTACCCGTATTTCGACAGCGATCATTATTTCTGGTTCCCTTCCGATCCTCCTTTTACTAACCGGCGACCGCCTGAAGAACGAAATGCTATGATTAACAGTGAAATGGCCGGTAATGAAAACTGGATCCTTGGCGGGTCCGTCATCAACTGGAACAATAACTGGCGATTTGATCTGTCGGTATTTTTATATATCCCGCCAGCCATCAGGATTTGGCGTTTGCAGCAAAGAGAGCTTGAACGTTATGGCGATATTATCTATACCGATAGGGAGCGAAATAAGCTTTATAATGAATTTATTGACTGGGCACGCGGTTATGATGAGCTCATCACCAACAGCCGAAGCCTGCATTCGCATAAGAATTGGATGAATAAGCTCACAACTCCTTTGCTGATTATAGAAGGTGATACAACTGTTGAGGAAAGGGTAGAGGCTGTTTTAGGGAAAATTAAGGAGTTAATTTTGTAATAAAAACAACTCTTCGCCGCCGCTCGGCTCCTGCCGAGTGGCAACTATCCTGCGGCGTCCCGCCGCCGGGATCAAATAAATCAGGTGTTTAACGCAGGCCAGAGGCCTGGTAATAGTTGCCACTCGCCAAGAGGCGAGCGGCGGCAAAATAATTAAAATAAAAAAAACGGGAGGTAACCCCCCCGCTTCAAAATATCTCAAATCGCACATCTAAGAAAGATTACCTCAAGTCCACCAGTTCAACACCCGGGTGACCTTTGGCATCCCATGCAAAAGTAGCGTCAGGAGCAGGTACGTTGGGGGTAAAGGTACGCACGGTATAAGTATACCTGTTGCCGTTTTTATCAAACAGCAAAGCACTGTAGAGCTGTTTTTTTACTTTATCGATAGTAAGCTTCACTTTAAAAATAGCTTTTTTATCATCTTCGGGTGTAAGCTCAATATTTTGGTAAGTTTTACCTGATATCTTTTGCTCGCCGGTGTACAGGTATTTAAACCCTTTTTCATACATGGTAAAAATCTGGGCAGGGTTGCTCAATCCGTCGCCGCTTTTGTCAGCGTCACTTACCTGTACTTCTTTATCTTTTTTAAGGTATGTCCACTGGTTTTTGCCGTCGCTCAAAATTTCTTTGTCTACTTCGGGTTTTGCGGCTGCGCTGTAAAGGGTAACGCGGTATTTACCGGTTTTCGCCCTTGATATCAGGGTGCCGGTTTGTGTTTCTTTAATATTGGCCTGTTGGTTATTCAGGCTAAAGGTAAAATCAGTTTTAATAACATCGTACGACCGGTATTTTTGGCTTACCTGGTTTAAAATCGCTTTTGCCTGGCTGTCTTTTTGTGCAAAGGCAGTGCTGTATGTACTTATTGTTAAAATGGTATATGCTATGATCTTTTTCATTCAGTTTTATTCAACAACAACTATTGTTATTAATAGTTATTGGATTAGAGTAATTAAATTTTGCTTGGTTTAATCTTTAATTGGTTTTTGCAGTGTTTCGAGGTAGCGCTCAAGGCTGTATTCGTCGGGATAGAGTACATCACGGGCCTTGCTGCCTTCAAACGGGCCTACAATTCCGGCTGCTTCCAGCTGATCAATAATGCGGCCGGCGCGGTTATAGCCCAGTTTCATTTTGCGTTGGATAAGCGATGTTGAGCCTTGTTGGTGCAGTACAATTAAACGGGCAGCTTCTTCAAACATCGGGTCGCGGTCGTCCGGGTCATATTCTTTGGCGCCGCTGCTGGCTTCACCTTCTCCCACATATTCGGGCAGGTACATGGCCGATGGATAACCTTTCTGGTTGCCGATAAAATCAGATATAGCTTCAACCTCCGGCGTATCCACAAATGCACACTGTAAACGGATCAGGTCGCTACCTGTTGAAAATAGCATATCCCCACGACCGATCAACTGATCAGCGCCGCCGGCATCCAGAATGGTGCGCGAATCGATCTTAGAAAGTACCCTGAAGGCCAGCCTTGACGGGAAGTTTGCTTTGATAGTACCGGTAATGATGTTAACAGAAGGGCGCTGCGTTGCAATAACCAAATGGATACCCACCGCACGTGCCAGCTGCGCAATACGGGCAATAGGCATTTCTACTTCTTTACCGGCAGTCATCATCAAATCGGCAAACTCATCAATCACCAAAACTATAAACGGCAGGTAACGATGTTTTTCAGGGTCGCTGATCTTACGGTTTACAAATTTGGCGTTGTACTCTTTCAGGTTGCGTACCTGCGCGTCTTTCAGCAAGTCATAACGCTGGTCCATTTCAATACAAAGCGAATTGAGCGTGTTTACTACCTTTTTGGTATCGGTGATGATGGCATCGCCATCATCAGGCAGCTTAGCCAAAAAGTGCCTTTCTATCTTACGGAAAAGCGTAAGTTCCACCTTTTTAGGGTCAACCAGTACAAATTTGAGCTCGGCAGGGTGTTTTTTATACAGCAGCGATACCAGGATGGCGTTAATACCAACCGATTTACCCTGGCCGGTGGCTCCGGCAACCAGTAAGTGTGGCATCTTGGCCAAATCGGCAATAAATACTTCGTTAGATATGGTTTTACCTAAAGCGATAGGCAGGTCCATCGTGGTATTCTGGTATTTTTCGGTCGATAGGATAGAGCGCATCGAAACCATCTCGGGATTTTGATTAGGCACTTCAATACCGATGGTCCCCTTGCCAGGCATAGGGGCAATGATACGGATGCCCAATGCGGCTAAACTTAGTGCGATATCATCTTCCAGGTTCTTGATCTTGCTGATCCTTACACCTGGGGCAGGGATGATCTCGTATAAGGTAACCGTTGGGCCAATGGTTGCCTTGATCTTATCAATCTCGATGTTGTAATGGTTCAGCGTTTCAACAATTTTGTTCTTGTTGGCTTCCAGCTCTTCGGCATTGACCGAAATTTTGTTTGATCCGTGGTTTTCTAATAACTCCAGGTGCGGAAGTTTGTATGAAGCCAGATCGAGCTTGTGGTCATATATACCAAATTTGCTTAGCAGGTCATCCTGTTTGGCTTCATCAGCCTGTTCAACATCTAATTCGGGCAATGGCCTGTTGGTATCAATGGTGAGTGGGATTTCTTCTTCCTCTTCAGGTTCGTGTTTAATTGTATTTTCAGGACGCAACACCACAGGTTCATGATATCCGGGCATTTGCTCCATAGGAGGGTGCCTAAGCGGTGATGGAGGTATAAGCGGTTCCTGTACCATGGGCTCGGGCATGATGCTGCTTACATGGGTTTCGCGGATGTTGTTATTGCCCCGGGGCCATTCAAGCGGCATTGATGGCTCTTCATCAATCAGTTCAACAGGTTCAGGTGCTATCTCATCTACACTCATAGCTGCAACCGGACGATTTTTACGCTGGGGTATTTTAAAGTCGATATTATAGGCTATTACCAATACGGTAAGCGCCAAAAACACCAGCAATCCGCCGGTACCCGCTTCACCTATCTGAGCCGCAAGTAAGCGGTTGGTCCAAAAACCGAAACCGCCTTCAAGGTAGTGGGGATAATCAATCACAAATGAATGAAAATAAGCTATCGCCACAGAAATAAAAACAATGCTGAATAACGAATATGCAAGTGTTTTACGTATAGAAAATAGCCTCGCTTTAAAAAGCAGACGATATCCTACAACAAAAAACACAAAAATAAAAAGGAATGAAGCTACGCCAAACCACTCATAAATAAACTGATTGGATAATAACGCGCCAAACTTGCCCAGCCAGTTTTGCGCCCTGATGGTTGGATCGCTCAGGTCGGCAATTTCATGAACGGTAGTGCCTGTTGAAAGGTTATGCCAGCCGCCGTTTGTTTTGGAAATATAGCTTTGGTCTTCCTGCCAGGTAAACAGGTATGATGTAAAAGCAATGAGAAAAAAAATGGATAATAGCAGTGAAAACAAACCTGCTATTTTAACAGCTTTGCCGTTTTCATAGTCATAGTCAAAGCTGGGCAGTTTAGGTAATTTCCTGCCTTTCGCCCGTTCCTGTTCGGCCTTGCCGCTTTGGCGAGGCTGATTTTCTCCCTTGAAATTATTTGATCTAAACTGGTTTCCTTTTGCCGGCATCCTGATGTAACAATCGTTTATGTGCAAACTTACGTAAAATTTCACCTATGTGAACTTTGCAGTTACACCCGGTAAATATTTTATATAAGATTCAGTAACCTGCAAAAAATTACAGGCCGAATCAATATAAAGTTAACAGATTATATAACTTATTGGCAACATTTTTAATTTTTTAGTATAATTGAAAAACAACATTTACCCGTAACATAAACGTAAATTTAACAAAGTGAATATAATAGCACCGTTAATAGTAAACGCTTTACTTAACTAAGTAATGAGCATAGAAAGACTGGAAGAATATATCGCCTCAGCCGATTTAGATAGTATCAATACCCTGCTTGGCCGAGATCCTGCGCTGGCTACTCAAAAAACAAGCCTCAGGGTATCGCCGCTTATGCTTTCGTGCTATTATAAAAAGCCGGAGGTTACCGGTTTACTGTTAAATTATGTAAACGATATTAGTTTGTTTGAAGCGGCTGCGGCCGGCAAATTTGATACGGTTGCCCACCTGGTTACTACTAACCCAAATACTCTTGATGATTACGCCGAAGATGGCTTTACTGCTTTAGGGCTTGCCTGTTATTTTGGGCAGTTTGATGTTGCGCGCTACCTGGTGCTCAAAGGCGCAAATGTTAACCTGCAATCAAATAATGGTTTCAACGTGTTTCCAATTCATTCGGCGGCGGCAGGTAATTATACTGAGATTGCCCGTATGCTGATTGAAAACGGTGCGAAGGTAAATGTGATACAGCAGGCCGGTGCCACACCGCTGCATTCGGCTGCACAAAATGGTAACCTGGAACTCATTATCCTGTTGCTGGAAAATGGTGCCGAGCTTTTTATACGCATGGAAGGCGGCAAACTCCCCGCCGACCTCGCCCGCGAAAAGGGCTTTGAAGAGATAGCTGAAATTTTGAGTTGATGTTTAAACGCTTAATTTTAAACTGGTTAAGTGATAGCTTTTTACTAATGATGAGCGTTTTTTAAGGCTTATCGCATGTTTTTGTACCGGGTGCTTTTATATATTTGTAATAACCTGAATTATAACAAATGAAAGAAATAGCGCTGCTTATTCACGAAGACATTAATCTTTCAACCATATCGGGCGTATTGGATATGGTGAGGCATACTAACCGTTTTTTGGTAGAAAGCGGCAAAACCGAGGCCTTTAGTATAATGCTTGTAGGTGAAAAAATAAATAATAACCTGCTTTATTTCCCTGCCCAGTTTACCGGTTTTAAAACCATTGATGAGATCAAAGATATCGATCTGGTAATAGCCCCTGCGTTTTATGGTCCGCCTGATTTAGTGATGCGTAAAAACAAAAACCTGATTGATTTTATAAGGGACATGTACAATAAGGGCGCGGAAGTGGCCAGCCTGTGTTTCGGTAGTTATTTTTTGGCCGAAGCAGGTGTGCTTAACGGCAAACCCTGTACTACACATTGGGTTGCTGTTGATGATATGAAACGCCGCTATCCGGATGTGAATATTTTACCCGATATGGTAACCACCGATAAAGACGGGACTTATACCAGTGGCGGTGCTTTTTCAAGCATGAACCTGATCCTGTACCTGATTGAAAAATATTGCGGCAGGGATACCGGCATCTGGGCCAGTAAAATGTTTTCGCTGGATATTGACCGTACCAGCCAGGCACACTTTAAAGTGTTTGAAGGGCAGCACCAACATGAAGACCAGGAAATCATGCGTTCGCAGTTGTTTATCGAAAATAATTACCACCTGCCTATTTCGGTAGAGGAGATTGCCGGACAAACCAATATGAGTAAGCGTAATTTCATTCGCCGGTTTAAAAGTGCCACGCAGAATACACCGATGGAATACCTGCAAAAGGTAAAGATCGAATCGGTAAAAAAAGGACTGGAGAAGACCAATTTCAATATCAGTGAGCTGATGTATAAGGTTGGTTACAATGATTTAAAGACATTTAGAAAGATTTTTAAACGGATAACAGGGTTAACCCCACAAGATTACAGGAGTAAGTATTGCCGCAGGGCAGTGCTGGAGAATTGAATGCCCCTCTAAATCTCCCCCGGGAGGGGAGACTTGAAAAACTCTTAAGCCCTCTCCTTTGGAGAGGGTTGGGTGAGGCTCGTTGTTTCGTACCTCAATGACACTTTCATAGTATGGGTTTTAAACAACTTCAGCTTTACTTTCTTTTACCTTATCAGTTTTTTCTTGCTCCTCAAGCGATTCAAAATAGGTCTTTTTAACCACTGTTGTCATTTTATGATCGCCCGTATGGCTCCAGCCGGGCGGCATTATAACGTACAGAAACTTGTTTTTAATACCGGGCGCCTTGCGTACATCTTTGGCCAGCGCTATGATCTCGCCAAAATAAGCATCCAAAAAGCTGTTTTTAATCATGGGGCGACTGATGCCATATTCAATAGGGATCTTGCGGTCTTCATTTTGGAAGGTGCCGAAAACTTTATCCCATATCGGTAACAAGTTACAGAAATTGGTATCCATATATAAGGGATTGCGGGCATGATGTACCCTGTGGTGCGATGGTGTGAGCACAATTTTGTTCAGGAAGCCGAGGCGCCCATCATCAACAAGGTTTTCACCAATATGGATCATCGATCCCCAAAAACCATCCACAAACATGATCACAAACAACATCGGCGGGTTTACACCCAATAAAATACAGATGCTGGTACGTATGAGATCTGCATAGGGACCTTCGAGAAAAAAATGGGCGTACGTAACCGAAAGGTTCATGCTTTCGGGCGCATGATGGGTTGAATGCAGGCACCATAAGATCCTCACTTTGTGTGCAAGATAGTGGTACCAAAAGTGCGCAAACTCCCAAACTATGTAGCCGTAAATAAACCAGTACCAGGTAAACGTTGTTTTAAAAATGGCAAGCCTCGAGAAAAAGCCGATACAAAATCCCACCATGGCAATGGAAAGTACGCTGCCTATAAAAGCATTTAGTACATATGTCCAAAAAGAAATCTTGTAATGGATCACCTTAAATTTTTTGTAAAAAGCGCCCCTGATGATCTCAAACACCAGCAATACAGGTAGCATAGGGCCTAACAAAGCCGTAATACCATCATAGGTAAGCAGTTTGCCATAATCGCCCGATTTGATAATGGTATACAATCCGCCGAGGCCGAAAAATCCAGTAATATGCTCGTATATCGCTTTAAAAAAATCCATATCAAAAATTAGGTTTACCGGTAAAATGTTTTATTCAAATTTAGGAAATTAATTTGTATATATGTAGGTACATGCAAATTCTTTGAACGAGTATTAACATCACACATCACGGCTGACCTGACCTGCCTATGCTCTTCGGTCCTTTTTATTATCACTGAGAAATTAGCTTATTAAAAAAATGAAAAGAAATGAGGGAGCATCAAATAAAAAGGTAACGAGTGTAGTGATATCAGAAGTGAGTAACTCTGCATCAATCCCGAAACAATCCATTAACAGCAAGGTTATTTCTATAAATTTGCCTCAAAAAATCGTCTGATATGAAATCATTTAACCGCGCTTTTATATTATTTTTAGTGTGTATGATCCGGTACAGTTTAGTTAACGCCCAATCAACACCTATGATCCAAACTTCTGCCAGCAATCCACTACAAAACAACCGGATCAAAATTGATTCCATAGATAAAAAATTGATAGCCTTACTGGGCGAACGCGAGAGGGTAGTAAAAGAGATAGGCATTTACAAAGCAAAAAACAATATACCGGCCCTCCAAGCCGACCGTTTTAAACAGGTACTGGAGAAAACTGTCGAAGCCGGAAAACAGGAAGGGCTCTCCGCCACATTCATTACAGAACTTATGAATGCTATCCATAAAGAAAGTCTGCGCATTGAGGAAGAAATTAAGGCTCAAAAACAATAGCCGGTGTAAAAAATACACTATAATTTAAAATGCATTTTAGCGCATCAAATTTGTAAGCAATTTCTATACGAGTTATCGTTCAATGTATTTATTATCAATTGATTAAACTAAGATAAAATTTGGTATTAAGGCGTATCAATTAGCCCGGCACGACCTTTTGAGGTGATAATTTATATCGTGATTTTTGCTTTTTTTTAATTAAGTTTAATAAATTTGACAACTCCGGTTAGCCACAGTCCAGGCTTGTAACCAAGCCGGTAAGCCTATTAATTAAACTCATGCAAAAAAAGTATTTAATTGCCTGTTTGATCGCGGGCGGATTATTAAAGATTGGCTTTGTCAGCGCTCAGGGTAAAGCGCCTTATTCAGTAACGGGCAAATCGGTCAAGGTGATTGTCTCTGAGCAAAAGGCCGGGTATAAATTTAAAGAAACCGAAACCCTGAAGTTTGCAGATAAGCCTCAACCCGCGGAAACAGAGGTGGCGGTTTTTATTGATCCGTCCAAAACATTCCAAACGATGATAGGAATTGGCGGTGCGCTTACAGATGCGGCAGCCGAAACTTATGCCAAACTGCCAAAAGATAAACAAAAGGAATTTTTAACTGCTTACTATAATAAAGCCAAAGGCATTGGTTACTCTTTTGGCCGCACCAATATTCAAAGCTGTGATTTTTCGAGCGATAGTTACAGCTATGTAAAAGATGGTGATAAGGACTTAAAAACCTTTGATATCAGTCATGATAAAACCTACCGGATTCCTTTTATTAAAGCGGCCGCAGCGGCTGCGGGAGGTAAACTGACCATGTTTGTATCACCCTGGAGCCCTCCCGCTTTTATGAAAGATAATAACGATGTACTGCATGGAGGTAAGCTCAAAAAGGAATTTGATCAAAGCTGGGCCAACTTTTACGTTAAGTTTATTAAAGCTTATGAAAAAGAAGGGGTTCCTATATGGGGCCTTTCGGTACAAAACGAACCGATGGCTAAGCAAACATGGGAATCATGCATGTATACTGCCGAAGAGGAGCGTGATTTTGTAAAGAACTTTTTAGGCCCAACCTTGCAAAAACGAGGCCTGGCCGATAAAAAACTGATAGTTTGGGACCATAACCGAGATTTGCTTTACCAACGCGCCAGCACTATCCTGGAAGATCCTGCAGCGGCCAAATATATCTGGGGTATCGGTTTCCATTGGTATGAAACCTGGACCGGGGCAGGCCAAAATTTTGAAGCTACCCGCCGTACCCATGAAGCATTCCCAGGCAAAAACCTGGTATTTACCGAAGGTTGTATCGAAAAATTTGATTTCAACAAGATCAATGACTGGTCGCTTGGCGAACGTTACGGCCTTTCAATGATCAATGACTTTAATGCCGGTACCGTTGCCTGGACCGACTGGAACGTTTTGCTTGACGAAAACGGCGGGCCAAATCACGTAGGTAACTTTTGCTTTGCCCCGGTACATGCCGACCTGCGCAACGGAAGCCTCATCTACACCAGTTCATACTATTACATAGGCCATTTCTCTAAATATATTCACCCCGGTGCAAAACGCATTAGCGCGGTGGCCAGCAGGGATAAGCTGTTAACAACCGCTTACCAAAACCCCGATGGCTCAATTGCGGTGGTGGTAATGAACAAAACCGACGAAAAAATAGATTACAGCCTTTGGATAAAAGGAAAAGCGGCAGGCACTACTGCCCTGCCGCACTCAATTGCTACACTTATAGTGAAGTGATTTTTATAAAAATCTTTAGTTCAATCAATCAACTAAATCTCTGGTATGGTGGGTCATTTATGATCCACCATTATCATTACCGGGAAATGGTCGCTGGGCTCCTTAGCCTCATATTTATCCGATCCTTTAGCCTTTGCCCTGTAGGTATCCGTTAAGATCCCGTATCTCTTTACCGTAAAATCTTTGGTTACAAAAATATGATCGATGCGGCCGCTGGTTTTACCATTAGCATCGAAGTCATTAAAAGTACCGTTGGTAGCATATTTTATGGGCGATAGCTCATAGCTATCCTTCAACGTCCCCGAGTTATTGATTACCGCGTAGCTGTCAGACGTTTGATCAACATTAAAATCGCCCGATAAAATAGCAGGCGAGTTGCCGCCTAACTCTTTCACTTTTTTCAATACCAGTTTTGCGCTCTCACGGCGGGCAACAACACCTATATGGTCCATATGCAGGTTAAAATAGTAAAACTTGTACCCGGTTTTTATCTCCTGGAAATATCCCCATGAGCAGATTCTTGGAAGTGCGGCATCCCAGCCTTTGTTGGGCTTGTTGGTGATCGGTGCCATCCAGAAATCGCCATGTTTCAGTAGTTTAAATTTATCCTTTTTGTAAAAAATGGCCGAGAACTCGCCGGCAGTTTTACCATCATCCCGGCCTATGCCGGTATAAGCGTACTGGCGCATGGCCTGTTTTAAATCATTAAGCTGGTGTACCAACCCCTCCTGGGTGCCAAAAATATCCCAGTCATGAAAGCGGATTAGCTGCGTTATAACCGGCAGGCGCTGTTTCCAGCCATTGCCTCGTACAGAATCATCATTTGTAGCATTATCATTGCGTAAATTATACGTGGCAATAGTAAGCTGATGCTGGCCATAACTTACTGAAACAGAAAGTATAGCCATAAATAATAAAGAAAGCAGTTTTTTCATAGTAATATTTAGATAAGATGCCAACGGCACTTGAACAAAGTTAAAAGTAAATACTACGTTATAATATAAGTTACACGCTGAAGATTATTTAACCGGCGAAAACCTACAATGGTAAAAAAAATTGTAGGCCGGGATTAATTCTATTCAGAATTTAAAGAAACATGCAAGGACGCCGATAACAAGCTTAGCCTGGCATTAGCTGGTATCGCTACTATCCCGAACATTGGCGGGTGAGTTTACTCAAACACTACCGTTTTGTTCTTATACACAAATACCCGGTCTTCAAAAACAAGCTTTAGGGCCTTGGCTAATACGGCAGTTTCCACTTCCTGGCCGGCTTTTACCATGTCTGTCCAGCTATATGAGTGGTTTACCGGAACAATTTGCTGGGCAATGATCGGCCCTTCGTCCAACTCATTTGATACGTAGTGCGCTGTTGCCCCTATGAGTTTCACACCCCGTTCAAACGCCTGCTTATAGGGATTGGCACCTATAAACGCGGGTAAAAACGAGTGATGGATATTAATGATCTTCATCGGAAATTCAGCCACAAATTGGGGTGAGAGGATCCGCATAAATTTAGCCAGTACCACGTAATCAGGAGTATATCGTTTAATGGTACCAATCACCTTTTGTTCAAATTCAGCCTTGCTTACCTGCTCATGGCTGATATGATAAAAAGGAATGTCAAATCGCTCGCATATGTTTTGCAGCTTGGCGTGATTACCGATAACGCATTGCACACTTGCGCCCAGGGTATTAAAGTGGTTACGCACCAGGATGTCGCTCAGGCAATGATACTCTTTGGTAGCCAGTACAACCACTTTCTTCACGGGCTCAGGGTTTACTGAAATATAAGCCCCTTCGGGCAGTATCTTACGTAATGAATCTTCGAGGCTGGCGTCGTCGCCTTGTTCAACTTCCAGGCGCGTAAAAAAAACATTTTCGTTATGATCAACATGCTCTCGCATGGAAACTATATTGAGCAGGTGTTTGGCTAATGTTGCAGATATGGCCGCCACTAGGCCCACTTTGTCTTTACACTGTATTACAATAATCATGGTTTAATGATACAAAGAATTTTGCTGAATATATAACAAGCATTTCTCTTTAAATTATTCTACAACTTATTGTAGCAAAGCCATGTGCTGTACCGTAAGGTATCTTATAAACCCACAATTATGAAAATTATCCTGTTAGCAGTATCCATAATTTTATTAGGTAGTATAACCGCCTGTAATAAAGGCGATCTTCCCGGCCCGGGCAGCAGCAGTATTGTTGGCAAATGGCGCTGGATAAAATCAGTTGGCGGTATTGGCGGCTTTACCGTTACGCCACAAAGCAGCGGCTACAATATTCGAAATGAATTTTATGCTGATAGCAGTTTCAAAAGGTTCCAAAACAACGTGCTACAGATTAGCGGCAATTTTCGCACTACTCCAAACTATCAATATAGCCCAACAGAAAAGGCAGATATATTATTGATCTCCGGGCCTACGCTTGATACTCGCCCGGTTTCATACCTCATAAGGCACGATACGCTTTACCTGAATGAGATTTATATAGCCGATGGGTATAGTGAGGTATATGTACGGATGAAATAATTGCCGTTACTCCCCCCGGCACCGCTATGCTCGTTACCTCCTCTCTAAATAAGCATAAAGAGAGGAGGTGTTTTTTGCCCGCTTTGCAACGCAGAGAAGAACACAGGAGGGGGTAAGTAAACTGTAAGCTACACTTACCTTATATAATAGTTATTTAGCGTAATGCCCTATCTTCATCATATCCCGTACGGCGCTTGCTAATGAGGACTTCTCATTATTATCGAGTTCTTTTTTCTTTTCGCCATCATTAAACTGATAGGTAATACGCCCGTTATAATCGCTTTCGGCACTTATTTCAAAGTCATTATTTTTGTATTTTACCTTCCCATTAGGCGAGATCCTGCTGATGCCCGTGCTATCAGCGGTAAAATACACGTGCCCCCAGTATTCAATCCGTCTTACTCTACCATCAGCGTTTTCAGAAATCACTGTATGCCTTCCGCCTATGTGGCAGGCATCTAATAAGGCTATCAAACCTATGACAACCAATACATAACCTAATAATTTTTTCATGTTGTTGTTTTTTTTAATGTTGATTATTTTAATTGACGCTGCTCTTTGATGTTGAGCAGTTTAATAAAGCAGGAGCCGAGCGATATAAACCAAACCGACCAACCCAGGTGGGCCAATCTTTGAATAAGCCCGGTATAATTGTTTTGAATAGTAGCCGAAGGAATGAAGCGGATAAAGATGAGCAGCATAATACCCAGGCTTAATAGCGAAAGCTTCCTGATCTGTCTAAACTCCTCTCCCCGCCATAAGATAGCAGAAAGCAGCGCACCTGCGTAAAGGAGTAAAAACACCGGCCCGGATGCCGAATGCAGCGGGTTGCCTGCATGAAATATAGCCGCCCAGCCAAACATGATAGGGAAACCTATCACCCCAAACACCGGCAGGATATTAAGCCCCAACTGGCTGCAAGCAATAAACAGGCCCGCCATAAAAAACACGCTGAGCACTGTATTGAGCAGCGTAAATGTTTCCATCAGCGTTTCAGATTTTGTGCCGATAGCGCCCAGCTCACTGATTGTATTGCTGAAATGATTGTAATTACCATGCACAAACCCGCAAACAATGGTTGAAAGCCAAAATACAATGGGAATAATGATGCCGGTATAGAGTAGCGGTTTAGTGTCCATTTTAATAATATTCAACTTGTTTTTCTTTCGACTAAAACAAAGTTAATATTAAACATGGTACTATACAATACATAGTACTATGTTTTTTATTTTATTTTTTCAAAACTCTTTAATGGCTTCGCCAAAATGTGTTAGTTTAAAAATGGATTGACGAAACCTGAATTTGATTTAGATGCACTTCGCCCTTGTCAGGCAGGGAGGGGGGCAACACAGCGTAATATCACAGAGATGAAACAGATACCGGTTATACCCATACATTTATTCACCATCACAAAAATGTGCTAACTTCGCGGCATGTATCAGTTGATAAAACCCATCCTGTTTAAGTTCGATCCGGAAAATGTGCATTACTTTGTTACCCGCAACCTGAAGCGCTTTAATCGTTTTCCGGGTGGTGCATCGTTAAGTAAAGCGATGTGGGATGTAAAAGATCCGAAGCTTGAACGCGAGGTTTTTGGTCTGAAGTTCAGGAACCCGGTTGGACTGGCTGCAGGTTTTGATAAAAACGCCGAAATGATGGGCGAAATGGCCAACCTTGGTTTTGGTTTTGTTGAGATTGGTACTGTTACACCGCTGCCGCAACCTGGTAACGAAAAGCCACGCATGTTCCGCCTGCCGGCAGACAGCGCGCTCATTAACCGCATGGGTTTCAATAACTTTGGTGTAGACATAGCTGCCGAACGAATCGCCGCCTTCAGGCGCGATCCTAAAAATATCAACAAACAACTGATCATTGGCGGCAATATCGGTAAAAACAAGGTTACCCCTAACGAGGATGCTGTTAGCGACTACATTAAATGCTTTGACCGCCTGTTTGATGTAGTTGATTATTTTGTAGTAAACGTAAGTTCACCCAATACCCCGGGTTTGCGTGCCCTGCAGGAAAAGGGACCTTTGATGGAAATTTTGAATACATTACAGCAACGTAATAGTAAAAATGGTATCAGCAGACCTATCCTGCTAAAGATAGCGCCCGATTTAACCGATTCCCAACTGGACGATATTGTTGATATTGTGCAGCAAACAGGCATAGCCGGGGTAATTGCCACTAATACTACTATCAGCCGGGAAAACCTTTCATCTCCATCGAAATTAAAAGGGGAAACCGGCGGTTTGAGTGGTAAACCACTTACCAAACGCTCAACAGAAGTTATTGCTTATCTGCATAAAAAGTCTAACGGATCATTCCCCATTATCGGGGTAGGGGGGATCCACTCTGCGGAGGATGCCATTGAGAAGCTGAATGCAGGTGCATCTTTGGTACAGCTTTATACTGGCTTTATTTATGAAGGGCCTGGGCTGATTGGAAGGATTAACAGGAAGCTTCTGAACCGTGATTCTTAGGATTTGAGGATTACCCTGAAATATACATTTTGATGCCGGATATCCCCGTTTCATCGCGGAGACCCTATGCCTTTTAGTTTATTGAATGATATTTTTGTCTGAATCCGTAAGGACATGGGCTTTGGAAGAAAATATCAAGTCCATCCTCAAATCCTGACAATCATGGTTCAAAATCATAATGCAAAAAAAGTCCCGCCGGAAACCGGCAGGACTTTAAATTTTTTTTCCGAAGAAAGAGAGAATTATTTGCCTAATGCGATATCTAAAGCTGCATTGTTTTTAGCTATCTGGCTGTGTTTTGACTCAGCAGAACGGCTTCCGTATTCAAGGTTAGTAGCCAGTTTTAAGAACTGTACTTCCAAGCGTGAAAAAGTTTTATTTCTCCTGTCTTTTCTTTTTAAACGAGTAACGCCCATTGTCTTTTATTTTAAATTTTTTTAACCCTGAGGTCGGAAGCGGATTCGAACCGCTGTAAAAGGTTTTGCAGACCTCTGCCTAGCCACTCGGCCATCCGACCCTTTTTTAAGGACTGCAAAGATAGTAATTATTTTTAGCGGGCAAATTTATTTGAACGATTTTCTTTTTATTTCTGAACATAATATGGCCGTAGCTATCGCTACATTCAATGATTCGGCATACCCTATCCGGGGTATAGTTACTTTTTTATTTATTAACTGCTGTATTTCAGGGCGTAAGCCATTACCCTCGTTGCCCATAGCCAGTAAACCTTCATAGCCGAAATTGGTGCTGTAGATATTTTCGCCATCGAGCATGGCACCAAATAAAGGAAGCTTTATTTCGGGGAGGATAGTTGTTAAATCGCCGTAATGCACATTTACCCGTGCTAATGAGCCCATGGTAGCCTGCACCACTTTGGGGTTATAAACATCAACGGTATCATCTGAGCAAATAATATCGGTAATGCCAAACCAGTCGGCCGTGCGGATAATGGTGCCCATATTACCAGGGTCCTGCACACCGTCAAGTACCAGCGAAAACTTGTTTTTCAGTAAGTTATAATTTAATCGGGGCCATTTTGGTATTTTAATCAAACCAATTACATCCTGCGGGGTTTTCAAACTGCTGATCTTTTCCAGATCGGTCAATGAAATTTCCTGAAAATTTATTTTTCGGGATAAATTCATCATTTTTGGAGCAATTTCGGATGTATGGTATATGGCATCAACCTGGTATGCAGCGTTTACAAATTCAACAACTGATTTGTAACCCTCAACCAAAAACAAGCCATGCTCTTTACGGAATTTTTTATGTTGTAAGGATTTTAATAAACTGATCTGTGATTTTGAAAGCATATACTAAGCCTGCTGTTTACCGCCTTACAATATTAAGTATTTTACTGGTTATTATCGGTTCGGGCTGCAGCATTACCCGTGGCATCCGCAAAGACCAGGCACTGGTGCGCAAAATTACTATAAAAGGTATTGACGAGCAATTTGCGGAAACCGCTATAAATTATGTGGATAAGGAGCAACAACCCAATAACTGGCTCAATCTGCAGTTGTACTATACTTTTAGTAATAAAGGAAAAAAAAATATAGGCGAAGCCCCCGTTGTTGTTGATAGTAACCTGATCGAGTACTCGCGTGTACAGATGGAGAAATACATCCGCAGCCGTGGTTACCTGAAAGCGAAGGTCACCGACAGTGTAGTGATAAAAAAGCAAAAGGCTGAGCTGATTTTTACTGCTAATGAGGGACCTATGTTCCGCATCCGCAAATTTACTGATAGTATTGCCGATAATAATATTAAAGCATTGTATAATGGTAACCGCAACAGGATATCACACATACAGCCGGGCGGCAGGTTTGACACTGATAGTTTAGCTTACGACCGCGATCAGCTCTATTTGCTGATGAAGCATAACGGCTACTACGACTTTTACAGGCAGTATATCAATTTTACCTATGATTCTACCTTTAACAGCAGTGTGGTTGATGTAAAAATGATCATTGATAATCCGGCGGGGAAAACACAGCACCCGGTTTATACTATCAACAATACATTAATTACGATATCAAACAGCCAGGGGCGTACGCCGGGTAAAGTTGATACGATACAAGTTGATTCACAGTTTAGGTTTGTTGACTACTCAAAAAGGTTTAAACCCAGGGTAGTAACCGATTACGTTTTTCAGAAAAAAGGCGAAATATACGATATTGATAAGCAAACACGCACCACCACTCGCTTATCCGAATTAAATGTTTTCAGAAATGTGCCCAACCCCGTTTACGAAAAACTGAAGGATAGCTCTAACAGGCTTAATACCCGGATAGATATTGTGCCGCTTAAACGGATGAGCGACCGTGTAGAAGGTGAGGTGCTTTTTAGCGGCGGTCGTTTTGGTTATAACGTGGGTAATACTTTTACCGACAGGAATTTATTTAAACAGGCCGCTATATTGCAGCTAAAAGTTAACTGGAGCATCCTTTTTGATAATGGCAATACTGTTGGTAATGATCACAGCAGTATTCAAAACCAGGAGTTTAGGGTAGGGGCACAGCTTGTCTATCCGCGACTTTTGCTTCCGTTCAAATTTCCGTTTCTTGGTAAATTTGCGGTTCCGCACACCACGTTTTCATCAAACTATTCATTGTTTTACCAAAAAGATTTGGTTAAGCGCGAAAGTTTTATCAATTCCATCACTTACGACTTTTTTGATACGCCGTATAAAACGCATACTATTACGCCCATTAACATTGAGTTTTCGAGAGGTATAATTGATCCGGCTGCCAGAGATTCCCTGCTTAAGCAAAACAGGTACTCCTATGTTTATTTGATCGGGCGTACGGTTTTTACATCCGGTAGCCAATACACTTATCAGGTTAATGCCATAAAGCTTAATGGTTATGAAAATTTTACCTATTTCCGGGGGAGTTTAGATATTGGCGGAAATTTTCTTAACCTGGTAAGCAATCTCACCAATGCTCCTAAAGATACTCTTGGGCAACACAAGCTTTTTGGATATACTTTTGCGCAGTATACCAAAGTTGAGCTTGATATGCGCATCTACCGAAACTTTGGCGGCGAAAAACAATTTGTTTTCCGCATAAACCCGGGTATAGGAATCGCTTACGGTAATAGCAATCAGCTTATTTTTGAAAAGAATTTTTATGCAGGTGGAGCCAATGATATCAGGGCCTGGCTGCCGCGCACATTAGGCCCGGGACAATTTAACCGCGCTTCATTTTATGGAACTGACGTTAATACCCGTGCCCGCTTGAAATATCTTGATCAGTTTGGCGAGATTAAATTTATCACCAATGCCGAGTACCGGTACCTGTTGGCAAATAACTTTTTTGGTGCGAAACTTAAAGGTGCGGTTTTTGTTGATGCCGGTAATGTATGGCGCTTGCATGACGAGCCTGATAACCCCAACGGGCAGTTTAAACTGAACAACTTTTTAAGCTCAACGGCTGTAGGTATTGGTACAGGGCTGAGGTTCGACCTAAGCTTCTTCGTTTTTCGGCTTGATGCCGCTTTTAAACTTAAAGACCCGCAATTTAGCGGAGCTAATCAATGGGTGCTGATTAACCATGCCGGCGAACTGTTTAGCAAAGGTTCATTCAAACAAGCTTACAAAGCAGCCAACGGAGAAGATTACAACTTTATGCAGTTGAACTTTGGTATTGGATTACCTTTTTAAGGAGCTTAAAGCTTAAGGCAGAAAGCTAAAAGCAGTAAGAGAAATAAAGATTTTAACTACTTTAGCTTTCAACTCTCCTTAAAAGCTTTGTGCTTTCAGCCTTCGGCTTTCCGCTCAACGCTTAAAACATATTCTTCAACCCGTCAATAATGCTTTCAAAAAAGGTTGGGATACTTAATCCGTTGTGGTAGTTGAAATACAGGAAGATACAAAATATTACTACAGCAATAATGATGAACCGCTTAAACATATAAGCCAGCAACACCAGTAAAAGAGGGATAGCTATCAGTAATACCCAGCTGATATGGAATGGACTTAGTTTACTGTCGTGCTTGTAAATGTAGTATAGTATGGCATGTGTGCCAGAATCGTTCATGTGTTTGGCGTACAGGAAGGTTGAACGATCAAGCTTGTGGCGGTAAAAAGCCGTGCCTTTGTCAAACTTAAGTTCTTCGGTAAAACCATTCATTACAAAGGTGAAAACGCCGTTTACATTTTCCTGTATTACGCCTGCCGTATCGGTTGCAACTACAGCTACCTCGTCAACCGCAAAGGGGTTTTCTTTAACTACAAAGTTGTTGATAGCGGTTTTATCGGCAAAAGCAAAGCTGTGTGCCGCTGTAATAAGGCAAAAAATAAGTAAAAGTTTTTTCATGGCTTGATAGAGAGATTCTTTATCGATGCTGTAATTATCTGCAATAAAAATAGTGTTTTTTATGAGCTATCGGTTAAGGAAATAAATACTCACGTTAAGTATGCTGGCAAAGCTTACCCATAGTAAATAGGGCACAAGCAGCCACGAAGCAATACGGCTAAATTTATTAAACCAGTTAATGTTTGCCACAATACTGAGCCACAGTAAAATGATTACAACCGCAGCTGCGGCTATTTGATGCATGCCAAAGAATACTATCGACCACGAAAAATTTAAAATAAGCTGAATAAAGTATATCGAACGGGCAATAATGTAAACCGGCTTACGGCTGCGGTGTTTCCATACAAGATAAGCGGCGGTCGCTATCATAATATAAATTGCAGTCCATACCGGTGCAAACAGCCAGGGTGGTGGGTTAAACGATGGCTTTTTGAGTGTGCTATACCAGCCGGCAATTTCGGGCCGGGTTACCAGTGAGGCAACAAAACCAATAAATAATACAATCAGCAAACTGATGAGGTATGGGAAAAATTGAAAACGTTTGGTAGATACAGCTACGGACATAATATTATCTGAACCCTTAAAGGAAGCCTAAGTTTTACTGTGAATGAATAATCTTTAAAACTAAATAAAATAAACATTAATGCTCAATAAAGCAACTGTTTTGCAATAAATACACAAGGGGCAGGTAGTATTAACAGTTAAATGTTAGTTTAGCCTGTATAATAAAAGCCTACAGGTTATATACCGGTGATGACGGTCATTCACATATACAAAAAGGGATGGTTGATTTAGGGACACTTAATGAAGCCTTTGCGGTTAGGTTTCAGGAATCGGAACCGCATGCATTTTATGATTACCATAATGCCCCTACAAATCAGTACGTGATAACCCTTACCGGTACGCTTGAATTTGAAACCTATCCCGGCGAAAAATTTATACTTGAGCCCGGCGAAATACTGATCGCGCAGGATACTACGGGAACTGCGCACAAATGGCGGTTGATGGATGATGAGCCCTGGAAACGGGTGTATGTTACCTTTGATCCGGCAAAGCCGATAAATTTTGTGGCTGATAAATAAGAACCGTTGCTGCAGTAGTGATGCACGTAATATTCCTTTTACAAATACTGATACAGAACCCAACAAAATTTTAATAGTTACACTAAATCAGTATTTTCGGCAAATACCTTTATAATCCTCAAATGAAAGATACCAAACAAAACTACCGTCGTCATTTTTTAAAAACCACTGCTGTAGGCACGCTTGCAGCTATGGGCATACCATCAATTGTTTCATCGGCTTTAGCTGCCGAAAAACCTGCAAAAAAGCTAACTTTTAACCAAGGCGATGTAGTGCTTTTTCAGGGCGACTCCATTACCGACTGGGGGCGTGACCATAGCAAAACCGAACCGAATACTACCAGTGCTTTAGGTTCGGGCTATGCCTTGCTAACTGCTTCACAATTGCTACTTAAACATGCTGATAAAGGTTTGAAGATTTACAATAAAGGTATCAGCGGCAATAAAGTATATCAGCTTGCCGAGCGCTGGGATACTGATTGCCTCGCCCTTAAACCAAACATACTAAGCATCCACATAGGCGTAAACGACTTTTGGCACACCCTTACCAACGGTTACAAAGGCACAATAGATACTTACATTACCGACTATAGGGCATTGCTAACCCGCACCAAACAGGCCTTGCCCGATATTAAACTGGTGATCTGCGAACCCTTTGCCGAAAAAAATGTGAAGGCCGTTGATGATAAATGGTACCCAACGTTTGATTCGTTTCGCAAAGCTGCTAAGGATATTGCTGCAGAGTTCGACGCGGTATTTGTGCCTTATCAATCGGCATTTGATAAAGCCGAGCAAACAGCACCGGCAACTTACTGGAACCTTGATGGCGTACACCCCAGCGTAGCCGGCGAAGCCCTTATGGCCCAAACCTGGTTGAAAGCAGTTGGAGCTCTTTAGAAGGTAAAAGGATAAAGGTGAAAGGCAAAAGGTAGCTGCGGCTTTGCAAATAAAAGGTGAAGGGCTAAAGCTGAAAGACAAAAGGTAGCTGCAGTTTTGCATGCTTCTTGGGGTATCTTTTGCCTTTTTATTTATCGCTTTTTAAAGACCTTTCTCCTTTTACCTTTTTGCTTTCACCTCTTCCTAAAAAAACTTTCGCCTTTTACCTTTCGCCTTTCACCTCTTTAGCCTTTCACCTCAAAAAAGCGTATCTTTGCGCATAAATGATTGCTATAAATAACCTTACGTTCGAGATTGGTGCGCGGGCCCTTTATGATGAAGCCAACTGGCATATTAAACCCGGTGAAAAAATTGGTTTAATTGGTGCCAACGGTACAGGTAAAACTACCCTTTTAAAAATTATTGTAGGCGACTATAAGCCTACTTCCGGAACGGTATCAATGGCTAAGGACCTTACTATGGGTTACCTTAACCAGGATCTGCTTTCATATTCATCCGATAAAAACATCGTACATGTGGCCATGGAAGCCTTCGAGCGCCAAAATCAGCTGCACGATGAGATCGAGAACCTGCTCAAAAAGCTGGAAACGGATTATAGCGAAGAACTATTAAATAAACTGAGCGACAAGCAGCACGAGTTTGAATTGCTCGATGGTTATAATATCGAATATAAAGCCCATGAGATTTTAGCCGGCTTGGGTTTTAGCGACGAGGATTGCAAACGCAAGCTGAGTACCTTTTCGGGCGGTTGGCGCATGCGTGTAATGCTGGCCAAGATCCTGTTACAGGCACCTGATATCCTGCTGCTGGATGAGCCTACCAACCACCTTGACTTACCGTCTATCCAATGGCTGGAAGATTACCTGAAATCATTCCCCGGTGCTATCATCATCGTATCGCACGACAGGTGGTTCCTGGATAAAGTGATCAATCGTACGGTTGAATCGCGGAAGGGCAAGTTGACCGTTTACGCAGGTAATTATTCTTTCTATCTCGAAGAAAAAGCCCTGCGTGAAGAAATTCAGCGTGGTGAGTTTAAAAATCAGCAATCGAAAATTAAACAGGAAGAACGTTTGATCGAACGTTTCCGTGCCAAAGCTTCTAAGGCTAAAATGGCGCAGTCCCGCATCAAAATGCTGGATAAAATGGAGCGTATTGACGATGTGGATGACGATAATCCATCCGTTAACTTCGCTTTCCGTTTCAGCAAACAGTCGGGTAGGCACGTGATCACTTTAGAGGATATCACCAAAAAATACCCTGCTATCGATATTCTTGACCACGCCGAAGCTGTAATTGAAAAAGGGGATAAAATCGCACTCATCGGTGCCAACGGTAAAGGTAAATCAACCCTGTTGCGCATTATTGCATCTGCCGATAAAGATTACACTGGTACAGTAACCACCGGCCATAACGTAACTACTACATTTTTTGCCCAGCACCAGCTGGAATCTTTACACCTCGAAAATCAGATATTGCAGGAACTGCAATCATTTGCACCTAAGCATACAGATACCGAGCTGCGTACCATTTTAGGTTCGTTTTTGTTTACCGGGGATGATGTGTTCAAGAAGATCAAGGTATTATCGGGTGGTGAAAAATCACGTGTAGCATTGGCTAAGGCGCTTACCGCTGATGCTAATTTCCTGGTACTGGATGAGCCTACCAACCACCTGGATATGCAGTCGGTTAATATCCTGATCCAGGCGCTTGACCAGTACGAGGGTACTTTCATTGTGGTATCGCACGACAGGTATTTCCTTGATAACGTAGCCAACAAGATCTGGTTTATAGAAGATCAAAAGATTAAAATTTATCCGGGTACTTATGCCGAATTTGACGAATGGTATGCCAAACGTAAACTGGAACCCAAAGCAGCTGCACCTGCACCTCAACCCAAAAAAGAAGAGAAAAAGCCAGAGCCTGTTAAACAGTCTCAAGGCGAAAACAAGCATCAGCAATTAAAGAAACTGAACCAGGACCTGGCTAAAATGGAGCAGCAAATCGCCGACCTCGAAAAAGAGGTAAAGCAATTTGAAATGCAACTTGCCGACGAAAAAATATACAGCGATAACGGAAAACTAAAACAAACCAATGCTGCCTACAGCGCTAAACAAACCGAACTGAAACAAATGCAGGACAAGTGGGAAGCCCTGGCCGAGCAGATTTTGGAGTTGGAATCGTAGGGTAAAAAAATAACGTCATCCCGAACTTGTTTCGGGAACCCACAGGACAAGCCGCATGAAGTATACTTAGCAAGTGGGGTGCTGAAACAAGTTCAGCATGACGGATGGAGGAGATATCATTTTAACGTCCCATCAGGGTCTCTCGCAGAGGACCCTGATGTATACAGTGTTTTAACTGAATTAACAGGTTTTATGAAAAAGCTTTACATCGTCCTCTTCATCCTCCTGTCACTAAACTCCTTCGCTCAATCACCCTATAACAACAACGTTTACTCGCCGGCTATAAAAAGCGTCGAGTTTTATAATACCGCGAAGCAGGGCTCTTTCCCGGTGATTAATTTGGGGGCCGATGAAAAGGTGCTGCTAACTTTCGATGACCTGCGCGGGGGCAGCCGTAATTACTATTATACCATTGAGCATTGCGATGCTAACTGGAACTCGTCAAACCTTTCATCTGCCGAGTACCTGCAAAATTTTACCGACGACCGGCTGTACAATTACAACTACTCAACCGGTACCATGCAAAAATATACCCATTATGAAATTTCGTTGCCCAACAATAACATCGCCCCCAAAATATCGGGCAACTATGTGCTGAAGGTTTATGAAGATGGCGATCAAAACAAAATGGTGCTTACCCGCCGCTTGTACGTGCTGGGCAAACGTGTTTCGATAGCTGCCGATCTGGTAGCTTCGGCCAATAATGCTACCCGGCAAACCAATCAAAAAATCAACTTTACGGTTGATTATTCGGGCCTTGTTGTGCAGAACCCTGCTTATGCCCTGCGTACTTTTATTATGCAAAACGCCCGTACAGAAACGGCGGTGCTTAACGGGCAGCCAACCTATATCCGTGGTTCGCAGTTAATTTATAATGATGTAAGCATTAATGATTTTCCGGGCCGTAACGAGTTCAGGCTGTTTGATATGCTTACGCTCAAACTCAACTCACAAAGGGTAGCCAAAATTTACAAAGACTCCGTTAACGTAGTGGTACTGCTTGGCGACCCCGTGCGCGACCAGCCCAACTACATTTTTCAGTACGATAACGACGGTAAGTTTTACATCCTGAATAATGATGGTACCACGCCGGCCACCGATGCTGACTATGCTCATGTATACTTCACGTTATCAACCAATAAAAATCCTAACGACGGAGCGCCATATGTGGTAGGCCAGTTCAACAACTACCGCCTTGATGATAGTAACAAATTGCACCCGCTTGATAACGGGAGATACACCGTAAACATGTTGCTAAAACAAGGCGTTTATGACTATGAATACGTTTGGGTGGATGCCAAAACCGGCAAAGCAGATGATATCCCTTTTGAAGGCAGTCACTTTGAAACCGAAAACGAATACCAGGTGCTTACCTATTATCGCCCCCCCGCAGCCCGTTGGGATGAACTGGTGGGTTTCAGGGAATTGGTGACAAAAAGATAATGGCCTCACCTAAATTCTCTACGAAGGAGCGGACTTTAAAAAACAAACTTAACAGCGTTTGCGAATTAAAAGCTTCCGCTTAGGAGAAGGCTGTCTCATCCTAAAAAAAGTTTAGAGTTTAACTGCTAAATCCTGTTATACGTTTACAATAAAAAAGTCACGAGTACGCCACACTTTCGTCAGCGCTGCATACTCGCGCCAGTGGGGGTTTCTGCAAAATGCAGAAATTCTGGAAGCGCGTCTATCGACATTAGCTCGGACAATCTTGGATAATACCTCTTTGTAACCGCTTTATTTAAAGTAGGCGTAACTGTATTTTTAGTATTATTTATCAAACGTTGAACCTCCCCGCATTCAAATAAATGATGCGATACGATCACCACTTCTAAATCGGCAACAGTTGATCAGAATGATAATAAGTTTGAGTATCCCATGAGAATAAAGGAGCTATAAGAGGATGATTTAAAATATTTTCCTCTTCCGTTATATAATATATTTCATTATCGAAATCGGGCAAATTAACCGATACCGTAATTTCATCTGGCTCACTAAGACCATAAGTAAACTCAAGTGTACCGTAGTTAAGGACCCTATCTGTATAGGCAAAACTTCCAAAGTTTGTTAAATAAAAATATTTAACCGTGTATAGGACCTGATGTGTTGCAGCATCAACATGTTCCTCAGCAATAATTCGACCTTGGTTATCCCAGACCTTTCGCCCTTCTTCTAACTTTTCTGTTTTTTCATAGAGCCCCCAGTTCATGACAGTATAATTTCCCACTTGTTGCTTATTGGTGAAGAACGTTCCAGAGCTCCATAGTGACTGGTATTCCGCAAGCACGCTCTGTAGATTTTCCCCCTCCGACAAATAATACTCTCCTGTGCTTAACTCTCCGTTCTCATATATGTCAATTTTTTGTAAAACATCGTCGACATAATGTTCAGAACTGTAATCACCTTGTAAAAGGTTAGCCTGTTGAGCGGATACTTCTACGCCCAATGAATTTTTATATTTTATTTCAATTGCCATAACATTATTTGTATTTGAAAGGAATGAGAGGTTCCAATGCACCAATCGTTCCCGATTTGAAAATTTTAAAACCTATTTTTTTCGAAGATGCAACACCTGTAAGATGGGTGAAGCCTGCATTTTGAATCATGGAAAGAGCATCCGTGTCATCAACTTTAAAATACTTAAGAAAACTATTTCCAATCTCGTTATTCTTTTCAGTATACCTTATCGTAGTTTTAATTTTATCTTTCAGTCTCCCAGTGGCTTTTACCTTGCATTTATCCAGTTCTCTAATAAATGCGTCAAAGTTTTCTCGCTGTCCATTATTATGGCGAACTCCACATCCCCCGGAGCCGGTAATTCGGTATAATCATTCGGATCGACCCCTTCAGGAAAAGGATCCGTAGGATAACGCTTCCAGACAGCGGAGCCCTGCATATAAAATTCATACTCAATCGATCGAAAATCACCGCCAAGCTTTTCTCCCATTTGTGCTAATGCTTTATTAAAGTTATCCTTTACATCAGTACAGAAATCCTGATAGTTCTCCATAGAGGCGAAACCAGCTACATACTTCCTTACTTTGGTAACATTAATGTAATATTTTACCCGCAATATAAATTCTTCAGATTCAATCAGCTTTCTATTTCGATAACTGATATGTATCAGACCCGCTATTTCACTTGCAGGCGTCGAGCTATCATAAGCCATTTGCATAACTTCCGCCAACACTTCAGGATTATGACGAGGCATTCCCAGTAAACCTACTGAGGAGAATGTATTGGGCTTCTCTAAACTTAATAAGTGTTCCAATTCTGAGTTGACTTTTTTCTTATAGTTATCGAAATGTTCGGCAATTTCGATACCAGCCAGCTTTAAGATTGATTCGCGCGCCTCTACCCCCCGCGAGTCTGTAGCGAATTCAGGTGGCCATGTCTCTCCAAATTCATTTACGAGATTTTTCGCGCTGATTTTTAATAAATTACCGGCAAGCACGCTCCCACTAGCGGATAGAAAATCTGACAAAAATCCTGCCTATCCAAAAAATCTCCCCACATCTCGGTTCAGACAAACAAAAACGCCCTCCGGCTAACCGAAGGGCGTTTTTATATCTGATAAAATCAGCGATTATAATTTGCCAAGTTCCTGAACAAGGTCGATCAGTTTGTTTGAGTAACCCCACTCGTTATCGTACCATGAAACAACTTTTACGAAGTTTTCATTCAGACCGATACCGGCTTTAGCGTCGAAAATTGAAGTGCGTGAATCGCCTTTAAAGTCTTCAGATACTACTTCGTCTTCGGTGTAGCCAAGGATGCCTTTCAATTCGCCTTCAGAAGCTTCTTTCATTGCAGCTTTGATGGCTTCATAAGAAGCACCGTTTTTCAAACGTACAGTTAGGTCAACTACAGATACGTCGGCAACCGGTACGCGCAGGCTCATGCCTGTTAATTTACCTTTTAACTGAGGTAAAACTAAACCAACTGCTTTAGCTGCACCTGTTGATGAAGGGATGATGTTTTGGTAAGCACCACGACCACCTCTCCAATCTTTTGCAGATGGGCCGTCAACTGTTTTTTGAGTTGCAGTAACAGCGTGTACAGTAGTCATCAAACCTTCTTCGATACCAAATTTATCGTCCAATACTTTAGCGATAGGAGCTAAACAGTTGGTA
Source organism: Mucilaginibacter gossypii (assembly GCF_017569325.2). NCBI lineage: Bacteria > Pseudomonadati > Bacteroidota > Sphingobacteriia > Sphingobacteriales > Sphingobacteriaceae > Mucilaginibacter > Mucilaginibacter gossypii. The sequence continues at coordinate 413,433 of NZ_CP071878.2, forward strand.
GTACAAGAAGCGTTTGAAACGATGTTTTGATCGGCTTTCAAAGCTTTGTGGTTAACACCCATAACAAATGTAGGGGTATCATCTTTTGCAGGAGCGCTCATTACTACTTTTTTAGCACCGGCGTCGATGTGTTTTTGAGCAGTTTCCTGAGTTAAGAACAAACCGGTTGATTCAATTACAACCTCAGCACCTACTTCATTCCATTTAAGGTTAGCAGGGTCTTTTTCGGCAGTAACGCGGATGGTTTTACCGTTAACAACCAAATGACCGCCTTCAACAGCAATAGTACCATTGAACTGACCATGGGTTGAATCGTATTTTAACATGTAAGCCATGTAATCTGGCTCAACAAGGTCATTAATACCAACAACTTCAATGTCTGGTCTTTCAATTGCAGCCCTGAATGCCAGGCGGCCAATACGGCCGAAACCGTTAATTCCTATTTTCATGATTTTTTAATTTTTACTTGAATAGTAGGTTAATAAATTATTTATGGGTTCTTTAATTATGTTAGTGATTTGCAGATCAGCTTCGGCGGCAGCTTCATACAAGTGTTCCTGAAAATTAAAAGCAACAGAGCCTGCAAAGTGAACAGACGTACCCGGGTGTTGCTGATATAAAGGTAACAAATAGGTGGAAATTAGCTTGCTAAATCCTTTTTTTATGACGTTTTGCAGATGATGATCGTTTTTATTATCGAGATAAAAATCGGTAAATGAGCTTAAAAACAAAGCAGGTTGTTTTTGCCGGTAAACCTTTTCGAGCAGGTTTTTACGGTCGGCATCGTATTTGTGTATAAACTTTTTACGGATAGATAGAGGCAGGGTATCGTTCATGAATTCCTTGATGAGCTGTCTGCCTAACCAGTTGCCCGATCCTTCATCGGCCAGGATATAACCCAAGCCATAATTGTTTGGCCAAACTCTTCTTCCATCATACCAGGCGGCATTGGTGCCGCTGCCGCAAATGCTCACAATGCCGGGTTCGTTTTTACAGCAGGCTATCGCTGCCCCGGCAATGTCATGCTCGACAGAAACTTTTCCGAACTTGAAAAAGGTTGAAAAAGCACTATGTACTATCTTCTTCCGCTCGTCTGACGAGGCGCCCGCACCAAAAAAGTAGATGCGTCTGATCACTTCGGCATGGTGTATAAGATTGATGTTTTTGTTGAGAAGCTGAAGGATATGTTTTTCGTCGTTAAAATAGGGATTTATGCCATTGGTTTTAAAGGAAGCAACAGTTCTTCCCTTATCAGTAAGCCTCCAATGTGCAAAGTACGATCCGCTATAAACAACTGCAATCATTAATAATCTATATCGATAATATATCCATCATTTGTAAAAGGTCTTCTTCAAGCTTAAACTCATGGTGGTTAAGTGCTGCTTCCAGGTCTGTCATCATGATCTGATTGGCCTGCAAACCTACCATTTTTTGTGATTCGCCGGCAACCAAAGCATTAACTGCTGCAAAGCCAAGTCTGCTGCCCAAAATACGGTCAAAGCTTGACGGTGCACCGCCACGTTGCAAGTGGCCTAAGATAGTAACTTTTATGTCGTAATTTTTAACTTCTTGTTGTACAGCCTTTGCAACATCATAAACGCCGCCGTTTTTATCACCTTCGGCAACAATTACAATGCTTGATGATTTTTTGTTCATGTGGCCCTCTTTAAGGTTTACGATCAAATCATCAATAGCGGTAGCGCGCTCAGGAAGTAAAATAGCTTCGGCACCGCATGATATACCAGCACGTAAAGCAATAGCGCCCGAGTCGCGGCCCATAACCTCTATAAAGAAAAGGCGGTCATGCGCATCGGCAGTATCGCGGATTTTGTCGATAGCCTGGATAACCGTATTGGTAGCGGTATCAAAACCAAGGGTATAGGTTGAACCGCAAAGGTCATTATCAATTGTACCCGGTACGCCCATTACTGCAATGTCGGGATACTTACGTGAAAAACGCAGGGCACCGGTAAAAGTACCATCACCGCCAATAACCACAAGGGCATCGATACCACGGGCTTTGGCGTTTTGGTATGCTATCTCCATGCCCTCGTCGGTTTTGAAAGGCAGGCAACGCGCGGTTTTTAAAATGGTGCCACCCAAATTAAGGATGTTACTTACCGAGCGTTTATCCATTTCATACATATCGTTTTCGATAAGGCCTTTATAACCCTGCCTTATACCTACAACTTCCAGCCCGTTATACAGTGCGGTCCTCACAACGGCACGTATACAAGGGTTCATTCCAGGGGCGTCACCACCTGAAGTTAAAACCCCTATTTTTGAAATTTTACGCATCTTTCGCTCCTTAATTTTACGCTACGAAGATAGTGTGTGTAGATTACACCATTAAATTTTATTTATTTTTTTTTGGATTAGGAATTAAGGCTATATATTTAAACTTATTAACTAAATCTCACTAATAGTTTGGAACTAATGTTACCCAAGTTTGATTCCGTATTCTCGATTGACTGCGTGATATTCGGCTTTGAAGCCGGCGAGCTCAAAATTTTGCTTATTGAGCGAAACGAGGAGCCATATAAAGACTGGCTTGCACTGCCTGGCTATATTGTTGAGCAAGACGAGAGTATTGATGATGCTGCCGAGCGGATCCTGTATGAACTTACGGGTTTGCGCGATTTGCACATGCAACAGTTTCATACTTTTGGCGAAGTGAACCGCCACCCCCAGGGTCGTGTAATTACGGTTGCTTACTATGCATTGATCCGCATAAACGGGCAAAAGGAATTACGACCAGTTACCCAATATGCCAAAAAAGCGTTCTGGCACCCGGTAAGCGAACTGCCTAAACTGGCGTTTGACCATAGTGAGATCTTTAAAACAGGATTCAATAAAATAAAGCGCCGGCTACACTACCAGCCGATAGCATTTGAGCTGTTGCCCGAAAAATTTACGCTTACTCAGCTGCAGTCGCTTTATGAGGCTGTTTTGGATAAGAAGCTTGATAAACGCAATTTCCGCAAAAAGATGCTCAGCTATGGCTTTTTGAAGGAGCTTGATGAAAAGCAGAAAGGTGTATCGTACCGCGCCGCTAAGCTCTACAAATTTGATAAACGCAAATACGGGAAGATTTTTCAGGGAGAGATGAATTTGGTGTAAGATAGAAGCAAGACGTCAAGAATCAGGAGTCAAGATAGAGTCAGGAAGTCAAGATTCAGTAAGCACGAAACTAATAGAGGGCTTTTGCAAGCGCCTCCGTACAGTTCGCGATTGCGTCGATTTTAAAAAGAAAGGACCGGAAAATCTTCCGGTCCTTTTTTTTTAAAATCGTAACGTCTTGGGTCTTGACTCTTGACTTCTTCCTTCTCGCTCTTATAAAGAGCTTGGTGCTAATTCCAAATGGTATTTCACCAGATTATCTATAGGCGAGCGGATGATGTTGCCAACAACCATGCCATTTTCAGTAACTACTTCTTCCAGCACGTTACGGAAGTTATAACCTACCGAACCGATGCAGTTGAAAGAGTATTTTTGATAATCAGGGTAGTGGGTTACCAGGTTGCGGAAAAAATCGTCGAACGAGGTACGCACCAGGTTGCGTGAGTATTCGATGTGTACGTTGTTATCGTAAACAAATTTGCTGAAGCTTGCGCAAAAACGGTTAGCACGGGGCTGGGTGTATACCTGCTCGTTGATATCATCAGGAGTAAGTTTATAAGTTTCCCAGAAAAGGGCACGTACAGGCTCAGGCATGTATCCGCGCAGGTAATCTGTTAACAGCTTTTTGCCAATGTAGCAACCGCTACCTTCATCACCCAGGATGTAAGCGCCCGAATCAATATTGTGTACAACTTCTTTACCATCATAAATGCAGGTATTAGTTCCGGTACCTAATATGGCAGCAAAGCCTTCTGTGTTGCCGAGCAAGGCACGGGCAGCAGCAAGCAAGTCATGACCAATATTAACTTTTGCGCCCGTGAAAACTACTTTCATAGCTTCCTCAACAATTTTGCGCATTTCGGGGGTCGAACAGCCGGCACCATAGTAATTTACCTCTGTGATCAGGTTTTTTTCAAGATCGGTTGGCAGGCTTTCGTTCAGTGACTGTATAATATACTCTGTACTTGAAAAGTATGGGTTATAACCCTCGGTATTGAAGTAAACTTTTTTTCCCTCTTCGGTAACCAGGCACCAATTTGTTTTGGTTGAGCCACCGTCAGCAATTATGATCATAAATTTTGTTTTTTTAAAAATCGGTTAAAAGTAGGATTTACTTATTGTAAAAAAAACACTTAGTATTTTAAAAATTGAAAATTGCGATTTTTACTTAAGTTATAGCTACTTTTTTGTATAAATTAAACTTTAAATGGTGTTTTTATACCATTGTTATCAATAATTAATCAGGTCAACTATACCTTTTTTTTAAATGTAAAGTTTACAGATAAGCAGTGCGCCGTACAATTTAAAAACAGAGTAATTTACAATTGTACGCAATGTTACATTATTAAGCAAAATATTGGCTTTAATTAATGCTAAAACGTGTATTTTGTATTACAAACTCGTTACAGAAACGCAAGTGAATTGCCCGGATGAATGTGTGTGGCTTTAATACCTGGCACGTTTTGCTTTAGCCAGCCTATCATAAATTCGGAGCCGGGTTCTTCGCTGGCAATATGCCCTAATACAATTAATGAAAGTTTATCGCCTTTGGCTTGGGCATCCCTTACATATTCGGCGGTTTCCCATTCCGAAATCTCGCCGCAAATCAGTACATCGGGCTTTTTGGTGCTCATTTCGGTGATCTGTCTTTTACCGCCGGCCGCTCCAGGTAACAGCAGCACCTTTTGGCAGCTTTGTGATGGATTGCCTATGTAGCGTACCTTTTCTATTTTAAGTTTCTTTTTCAGTGTTTCGATAAGGGAGCTTAACGAGGTAGATGGAATGCTTAACAGGTTTCCGGTTTCCGGCTTGTAATAGCTTACCCAGTCGAGCTGTTTCAATAGCCCAATACCAACACCATCGGGTTTAAGACTGTGGATGGTATCGTGGTTGCGCCAAACGGCTATATTATGTTTATCAAGCAGTTGTTTTTTGTACTGAAATACATCATCATTAGCCAGCCAGGTGGTTTCATCGGCATGGTTATAAAAAGTTGGCTCGTGGGCTATAATAAAGTTAGCGCCTAAGCTAATGGCCTTTTCAATAATGCCTATGGTTGCAAACATGGTGGTAACTATGCCGGTAACAACAATATCGCGGTTGCCTGATTTTAGGGTATCAACCGTATTAGGGAAGGGAGCGCCCGGCACCTGTTTCATAAACAGATCAATGATTTGCCCTACCGTAATGTGTTCATCAGGGTTAGTAAAGGTGATGGCATCTACAGTAAACGGAGTTGATAATAACGCGGCGGTGCCTGCTAAAGCACTTAACTGGGTAATGAACTTACGGCGATCGGAATTATGATTAATGGGGGAGAGGTTTGAATTCATGGTATGATTGGGTTTGTTCAAAGATAACACAGGGCAAGTTAATTTAAGGATTTGTAATAATTGTGTGACATATTTTTATCTTCGCATAAATTTAAAAAATCCCTAATCCGTGCAAAAACTTGCTAAGCTTATCACCAACAAACCTTTTGTATATTCTTTATGGTTTGGCCTAAGTTTATTTTTGGTAATTAAAGGTGTTTTAGCCCACCAGGGGTTTAATAATTACACCATATTTAAGTATAACTTTTTAAATACCATTCATCAGCATAACCTGTATGCCTATCAGCCTGAACACTATTACGACCTGAACCATTACGGGCCGGTATTTTCAATAATCATGGCACCTTTTGCTATTTTGCCAGATAGTATAGGCGTTATTTTATGGGTGTTGTTTAATGCATTCATCCTGTTTAAAGCTATCCAGCTTTTACCGCTGAAAAAGGACCAGTATGTTATTGTGCTTTTACTGTGTGCCCACGAACTAATGACAGCATCAGCCAATGTGCAGAGTAACCCGATGATAGCAGCGTTGATCATATTAGGTTTTAATTTTATAAAACGTGAAAAGGATTTTTGGGCTGCATTAATGATAGCCCTCGGCGCATTCATAAAGCTTTACGGTATAGTTGGGTTGGCCTTCTTTTTCTCCTCCACAAATAAACCAAAGTTTGTGTTAAGCTTTATTTTCTGGTCGGCAGTGTTGTTTGTTTTGCCTATGGCCATTTCATCTCCCTCGTTTATTATACAAACTTATCACGACTGGTATACCGACCTGGTGATTAAAAATTCGGATAACCAGCAATCATATATGCAGGAAATTTGTGTTACTGGTTTTATACGGAGAGCGTTTCATTTCCAGGATCTTAAGAATATGTACGTAATAGGACCTGCACTGGTGTTGTTTGGCTTGTCGTACCTGCGCGTTAAGGCTTATAAGGTTTTGGAATACCAGCGCCTGATCCTTTCATCGGTATTGATCTTCGCTGTGATATTCAGCAGTTCGGCCGAGTCATCAACTTATATTATTGCTTTTGTAGGAGTTGCCGTTTGGTTTATGAATCTGAACCGCCCGGTAACCGGCTTCGAGATTTTTTTGCTGGTTTTAGCATTGTTGATCACAAGTCTTTCCCCTTCAGATCTTTTTCCGTCTTTTATCCGCACCCAATATATCGTTCCTTATAAACTAAAATCGATACCCTGTTTTTTAATTTGGCTTAAAATAATTTATGAAACGCTCACCAGGGATTTTGTTAATGAAAAGGAAGGTGTATTGACCCAGGCAGCAGTTTAGAGGATCACCGGTTTGAAAACAGTCTTGAATGATTATTTTTTACTGTAGAGCCCCGAAAACTTGCAGGTTAATAGATAATTATTATTTATGTTTGTAACTGGAAAGTTACATTTGAGAGCTTTGGCACCTTTTATTAAAACTTGATGACGGCAGTTACATTTTGTAACAATTTATCGTAAGGTTATTTTATAAAAAGGGTACATGAGATTGTAATCAAATATAAGCTTTAATTATTAATACCGCCTGTTACAATTAAAATTTTCCATAGTGTAACTATGACATACCTTGCTGATAAAAAGATCTCTATTGTTATACCATCCCATAACGAGGAAAAGAATATTAGTTATTTAATTGAGCAACTCCGCGAAACGCTTTCGCCCACAGGATATGCCTATGAGTTGATATTTGTTGATGATGGTAGCCGTGATAACACCTTAAATGAATTAAAGATCAATGCCGAGTTGCATCCCAATGTTTTTTATGTAGAGCTTTCGCGCAATTTTGGTAAAGATTATGCCCTTAAGGCTGGTATTGCAATGGCGCAGGGCGATGCCGTGATAACAATGGATGCTGATTTGCAGCACCCGCCACAACTGATCCTGAAGATGTTAAACCTTTGGGAAAATGGCTATGATATTGTTTATACCTATCGCGAAGGCGAAAACCCTCATGGTAAAGGTTATCAGAAAGTTACCTCAAAATTGTTTTACAAAGGCCTTAACATGCTTTCGGATATCAAAATGGAAAATGGCACTGCCGATTTTAGGTTGATTGATGAAAAAGTAGTAAAGCAGCTTAAACTGATTGACGAATACGAAATCTTTTTTAGGGGGATAATTAAATGGGCAGGATATAAACAGGTTGGCATTCCTTATGTACCATCAAAACGACATACAGGCGAGGCAAGCTATTCTTTTTCAAAGCTGGTTAAGCTTGCTGTAGGCAGTATTGTAGCTTTCAGCGCGCGCCCGCTTTATATTGTATCGTTAATTGGGCTATTGGTTTCATCACTGGCTATTTTGTATATCCCTTATGTATTAGTAAGCTACTTTTTAGGTTACGCAGTTTCGGGATGGGCATCAATTATTGCTACCATAGCCTTTTTTGGCGGCCTTCAGTTGCTTGTGATGAGTGTTATAGGGGTATATGTGGGAAAAATTTTTATGCAGTCAAAACATCGCCCGCATTATATTATCCGGTCATCAAATGTTGTTATTGTAGATAATGATTTTATTAGGGTTTGATGTTGAGGAGTTTGATATGCCGTTTGAGTACGGCAAATCAATACCATTTGATGAGCAGCTTGAAATTTCAACAAGGGGTACCAATACTATACTCAAATTACTGGGGCAGAAAAATATAAAGGTTACTTTTTTTTGCACTGCCAATTATGCCATCAATAGGCCGGATGTCATCAAACAGATGGTGACCGAAGGACATGAAGTAGCCTCGCACGGGTATTATCATTCCGATTTTAAGGTTGAGCATTTAACGCAGTCAAAGCTGGCTTTGGAGAATATTTCCGGAACTGAAGTAACAGGTTTTCGGATGGCCCGGATGATGCCGGTGGATGAGGCTGAGATTGCGAAAGCGGGTTACGAGTATAACTCATCCATAAATCCGACATGGCTGCCAGGAAGGTATAATAATTTTGATAAACCACGTACCTGGTTTTATGATCATGATGTGCTGCAGATTCCGGCTTCGGTTTCGCCGGTAATACGTTTTCCGCTTTTCTGGCTGAGCTTTCATAATTTGCCGCTTTCTTTATTAAAAAGGATGGCCTCGGCAACGCTAAAAAAAGATGGCTACCTGAACCTTTATTTTCACCCCTGGGAATTTACCAATCTGCACGATAAAGAAAAGTTCGGTTTCCCGGGCTATGTTTCCAGAAACTCGGGCGAAGCTTTTGCACGAAGGATAGCTGATTTTATTGATTGGGCAAGTGACAAAGGTTACACCTTTGGACGGACGGACGGATTTTGTGAAATAATCAAAAACAAAATTAAACAAGAGGCCGTATTACATTAACGAGCTGTTAAGCAGCTTATAGCAAATCAATTACCAAATTGATTGTTATTTTCAGCATAATTTTGCATATTTGCACCGCAAAAAATATACAGTATACCATGGGTTCGAAACCCTGCTTATATTTGTAGTTTAGGTGCGATGGTCCTATAGCTCAGCTGGATAGAGCAACAGATTTCTAATCTGTAGGTCTTTGGTTCGAATCCAAATGGGATCACTTATAAGAAAAGCCGTTTCAATTACCAGAAACGGCTTTTTTTGTACATGAGGGCACTTTTGAGGGCCGGCCATATCTTGAATAGACGCTCGTCGTAACAGCTTGTCCCGGAACACAGTAGGCAAGTTCAACAGAATCTCCACCTATCAACGAGTATCGTATCGACTTTATAGCCAGTTGTAAAAGTCATTGCTAAGTGAGCTCATGTGTGCTGATTCCCCGGTAAGCGAGCTATAGACTATACGAAAGTCTGATGCTTTTTTCAGTAAAGCACAGCAGTCGGCGCAAGCCCGAATTGCTTTTTAAAGGCAAAGGAGAAATGGGACAGATTCTCGAAGCCCAGCTCAAGATAAATGTCTTTGGGCTTTTGGCTTTGCTGGTGGATGAGAAAGTAAGCTTCTTCCAATCGCTTTTTTGTCAGCCAGCGTCCGGGCGTGTTGTTATAGATTTGCTGGAAGTCACGCTTGAAAGCGGATAGGCTCCTGCCTGTCAGAAACGCGAAGCGCTCCAAAGGGACATTAAACCTGAAGTTCCGGGTCATGAAAGCTTCGATGTCTATCTTTTGCGGCGCACCGAAGTTGAACAATACGGCAGCAAGGCCTGGGTCGCTTTTGAGCAGGATCAATAGCAGTTCTTCCCGCTTGAGATCTGCAAAAGCTTCCTCGATCTCGGCCTCGCCCCTATAATAGGGTTCGAGGGAATGGATGAAGCTGGTGAGCAGCTGATCGTCCTTGACCGGCAGGATGGAATCGTCTGACGTGGCGATGCCGGTATCTACCCGGTGCCGGGCTAAAAACCGTTTTAAAAAGGCTTCATCCAGCACGATGACGATCTTTTTAAAGTCACCGTCCTGCTGCTGCTTGGTGTAGCGCAGCAAATGGTTTTTACGGGCGATGCAGCTATCGCCGGGATGAAAGTGGTAATGCTTGTCGCCACTGTATGCCAGCATAGAGCCTTTTAGGAGGTACAGAAAGAAATGATCGGATATTACCTGTTCGGGAGATATTCCGGGCCCTAAATGACAGGATTGCAGACTACTGGTGATCATGCTCAAAAATACTTAATTCAAAAGACTATCCGCACTTGCCAATATCACTTCTTCCTTACTGCGAGGATGCCAATTCAATACCCGCTGTGCCTTTTCGTTGGAAATGGCGATATAAAAGGATTCATCCAGCGGTTTCAAGTCGGCGATGTTTCCGGCGTATTCGGGTCTTTCTTTCCGGATAAGCTCAGCCACGTCGTAAAGGCTCATGACCCCGATGGCTGTTGCCAGGAAGCGCTCACCCGCTGCGGCCGGATGTGTCATTGCTTTGAGGTGAATATCGGCTACATCACGCACATCCACCACACCAAAAGTGAAGGGCAGCGTTTCTTTGATCTGGCCATCCAATATGCCTTTCACAAAGCCGATAGAGGTGGAGAAGTCTTTTCCCAGGGCAGGGCCGAATACGCCTACAGGGTTTATTACGGTGAGTTCCATGCCGTCGCCCTCGCTGTTAATCCAGTCCCAGGCAGCTTTTTCGGCAATCGTTTTAGATTTAATGTAGGCGCGGTCTGTCAGTTCGGGGTCTGTCCAGTCTTCTTCGGTAAAGGTGTAGCCTTTGGGATCTTTGCTGTAGCCGATGGCAGCAAAGGATGAGGTTAGTACCACGCGTTTCACACCGGCATGGCGGGCGGCTTTCAATACCCTTAATGCGCCATCCCGTGCGGGTATAATAAGGTCGTTGGCATCTTGGGGTTCTTCGGCAGGAAAAGGGGAAGCTACGTGCAGCACATAGGCGCAGCCATCAGCTGCCCAGTTCCAGTTTCGGTCATTAGTCAGGTCTGCTTCCACAAAGGCTAGGTTTTCAAAGGATTTGATTCCGGCTCCTTTGAGCAGGTTAATTACTTCGTCTTTTCTTTTTAAGGAGCGAAGGGTTGTTTTAACAGTGTATCCTTGTTGTAAGAGTTGAAGGATACAATAGATGCCAATGAAGCCTGTGCCGCCTGTTACTAATACGGTTGGCTGTTTGATGTTGTTTTCCATGTTGAATTTTCTTTTGACAAAGATGGCGCTAATGTAGCTTGCCTGTTTTGTTTAGAAGTTCAACTTTGTTTTGTTTAAAAGTCCAGGAGATTTGATTTTGCTTTAATCCGCTGACTATAAGGTTTAGCGCATAACTGTGTTATCTACCAAGTGGATAAAGCATCTTAATTCTAATCTGTCTTTTTATTGATGTTAAAGTAACACTTAAATTTGTACCGAATTCCTCATGGAAAATTCTTATATCTCTGGCACGCAAACAGCGATATTTGTTTTTTCGGTATATTTATCGAACTTGAAATGAATGTTTATTTAACAATTAATTTAAGTTTTTATTTGATTATTGATTTAATTGATTTAGATTAGTAATACAATTAAAACCTAATTATAGTTCCCTCTACACGGTGAATTTTTATTGACTGGTATACAAATTAGTTGTTTTCAATGAAGACGGACTGTAACTATTATAAACATCAAATTTATAATGAAACCAATTGAGTTAAATCATACTGACGACGTTTTATTATTGCAGCAAATAGAACAGGGCAGTCAACATGCATTTAATTTATTGTATGAAAAGCATTGGGGAAACGCCTATTCTGAAGCCTATAAACGTTTAAAGGATTCGGATCAGGCAAAAGATATAGTCCAGGAAGTATTTACCCATATTTGGCTCAAAAAAGAAAGTCTCCGTATTCATAATCTACCGGCTTATTTAACAGTAGCTATACGTAATAAGGTGTTTAAACTGGCTGAAAAGCAGAAAATCATTCATCCATTTTTTGATGTCATTGATGACCTGCCTGCATCTTGCCAACAAGCTGACGACAATTTGCTTTGGAAAGAGTTTTTAATATCTTATGAGGCACTTTTAAATACACTTCCTCCTAAAAGGCAAATTATTTTCCGGCTTCATTATCAGAACGATTTACCAACCAAAGAAATCGCGGCACAATTAGGTCTCACAAGAAAAACAGTTCAAAATCAGCTCGGAAAAGCTATTGAAAAATTGAAAGTGTCATTATTACCCTTCATTTCTTTATTGATCATTTTATTTGGGCAATAAAATAATTAAGTCTGAAAAAAAAATTTTTAGCAGAGTGGGACTTTTGTTTGTTTATAGGTCATATCTATAATCAGTAGTACAACCTATTTTAAATGGACAAGCAATATTTTCTTGAACTGTTGCATAAATATCTCAATAATGAAGCAACAGATGAAGAACAACAATTTTTAGTTAAATATTATGAGTTGTTTTCTGCTGAGCCAGATATTGTTTCTCTATTGAGTGATGAGCAGAAGAAGGAAATCAGGGAAGAAATAAATGCCTCAATTTGGGAAAACATCGATAAACATACCGGTGTTGATAAAAAAATAATACGCCTCAAGACTTGGGGCAGAAAAATAGCTTCCGCAGCGGCAATCATTGGGGTTTGTGGCATAGGGTATTTGTTTTTACACAATAAATCGGTTGTTAAACCGCCCCAGTCATATTCGGCCCATCGGCCAAAACCTAACCTGTTTCTGGTACTGCCTGACGGAAGCAGGGTAATACTCAGCTATGGTAGCAAACTTAGTTATGCTTCATCATTTGATGGCCTTACGAAACGCGAAGTATATCTTACGGGTGAAGCCTTTTTCGATATAAAACACAACAACTTAAAACCGTTTGTTGTACACACCGGTAAAATAAAAACAACCGTGTTGGGTACTGCATTTGATGTAAAAGCAGTGCCCGGTGATAAAACCATAACAGTCACCGTTACCAGAGGCAAGGTAAAAGTCAGCAATAATAACAAGCTCCTGGGCATTATTGTTCCCAATCAGCAGATCACCTTTGACCGGCAAAAATCTATTTCAATGCAAACTAACATAAATGCAAAAAATTATACAATCTGGACGGCGAAGGATGATTTATATTTTGAAGATGTAACTTTTGGGGAAGCAGCCAAGGTATTGGAAGACAGGTTTAAGGTTAAGATATTATTTACAGATCAGTTGGTTCGCTCAAAACACTTCACCTCTACTTTCAATAAATCTGCCAACCTGGATCAGGCATTAAAAAGCATTTGTGAGTTCAATGACGCCATTTATTCGTACGATAAAGCAAAGACTACCATAACCATCTCCACTAAATCTCAAGCCAATTCAACTAAATCTCAAACCAATTAAACTTAAAGTATATGAAGAAAAAGTACCTCAAAAATCACAAACAGATCCTGTTTAAAAGAAGTCCGGATAGTTCTCCGGCATAAAAAACCCTCTGAACCATTTCCGGGGAAATAACCTCAGAGGGTCGCTAACGCTATTCGACTGCAATCGATTGTATTAGCCGGGTGTTTTAAATTTTAACATTCAATCGAAGACATTAATCACTTAAAACAAACTAAATTATGAATTTTTCCATAATTCTGGCAGAACCGCGGCATTTTGTTAAATACCCGCTCAGATTTCATCTGCTAATTGACTTAAATTTTAAACAGTGTATGAGAATCGGGATAATTTCAATGTTCATATTAGCTACTTCAATTCCTGTATTTTCAGCAGCCCCTGTAAAGAGTCAGACAATTGACCAGGTAGCGGTGAGTCTTACACTCAAGAATGAATCACTTGTAAAAGCTTTTCATAAAATCGAATCACAAAGCAGTTTTCATTTTATGTATCGCAATGATGATGTGAAGGATATTCTCAACCTGGATATTGCTGCCAGTAATAAATCGATAGCAGTAGTTCTGAAGGCCATTTTGTCTAACACTTTGCTCAAATTCAGACAGATTGATGACCAGATATTAATTACAAAATCAAATCAGGATAAAGCGGCAACCGATGAAAAAGCAGATGTCACTACTGATATAGTAGCATCCAAAGGCATAATTAAAGGAACGGTGACCGATTCAAAGGAGAGTCCGTTAGCGGGTGTTACGGTAAAACTGGATGGCGCAATTTCATTAAATAAAGCAACAGACGTTAACGGCAACTATAGCTTCGCTAATTTACCGGCAGGTAACTATACGCTCACTTTTACTTTTGTTGGTTTTAAATCGGTAACAAAAACATTAGCATTAGGAGAGGATCAGCAAAGTGTAATTAATGTGGTGTTAACGGAAAGTACAAATGGCCTGGACGAAGTTGTTGTAACTGGTTACGGAACACAGAAAAAGCGGGAAGTAACCAGCGCAATTACCTCTGTAAGTGCAGCACAATTTAATAAAGGTAATATCAGCGATGTTGCACAGTTATTACAAGGTAAAGTAGCCGGTCTTTCTATCGCACGCCCGGGTGGCGACCCTAACGGTGGTTTTGCCATCAGGTTAAGGGGACTTTCTACTTTAGGAGCTAACACACAGCCGCTAATAGTGCTTGATGGCCAGGTGGGGGCTGATATTAATACAGTTGATCCAAATGATATAAAAAGTATTGACGTACTGAAGGATGGTTCGGCCGCTGCCATTTATGGTACACGCGGGTCGGCGGGCGTTATCATTATAACAACCATCGCAGGAAAGAGAGGGATGTCAAAGCTTACTTATAACGTTTCAGGTACTGAAGAAACCCCTGCCAAATTTACCAAGCATATGACAGCCGCCGAGTTTGTTGCGCTTGGCAAAGGGACAAACTATGGCTCTTCTACCGATTGGAATAAAGAAATAACCCGTTCGGCTTTTTCACATGTACATAATTTAGGTATTTCGGGAGGTGATGAGCGTACTGTTTATGATGCAACTTTAAACTATCGCAATAGTCAGGGTGTTGCAATCAGAACTGGTTTTCAGCAATTAAATGGCCGCTTGAATATCACACACAAGGCGTTGGATAACAAATTGGTCCTCAATTTAAATATAAATACTACTAACAGAAACTCACAATTTGGTTTTCCAGATGCTTTCAAATATGCAACCATTTTTAACCCCACAGCACCAGTTCATTCTACAGATCCGTTATATGATTTAACCGGCGGTGGTTTTTTTGAATCCAACTTCGTTGATTATTCAAACCCGGTGGCAATGTTGGTTCAAAATACTAACGAAGCGCGGAATAAGAAGTTTAATATTGGCGGTACTGCGACCTATGAGCTAACTAAAGGATTGAAGTTTGCTACTAAATATTTTAAACAAACAACAAGCATCTATCATTCAGAGTACTCCCCAACTACAGCCTTTATTTCCAGGGGCTTTCCGTTGGGCAGTGGTTTTGGCCGTTCGGGTATTTCTGCAAAATTTGATGATGAATCTGAAAATAGCTTGCTTGAAAGTACCTTGTCATATGACAAAACAATACATAAACTGGAGATTGCTGCCGTCGCCGGATATTCGTATCAGGATTTCTTTTACCAGGGATTTGATGCCCAGGGCGGTAATTTTGTAACCGATGCCTCAGGTCAGAATTTTGCCGCAGCGCTCGACTTTAAAAATGGTATAGGCGTAGTTGAAAGTTATAAAAATGAGAATAAGCTGATCTCGTTTTTCGGGCGGGTAAACTTAAACTATGATAATATCGCTTTCCTTTCCGCCAGTTTAAGAAGAGACGGTTCAACAGAGTTTGGTGTAAATAACAAATGGGGCTTTTTTCCTGCTGTTAGTGCAGGTTTTGATTTGAGCAGAATATTAAAGATTCAAAGTATAAGCAACCTCAAATTGCGTGGCAGCTATGGGGTTACCGGTGCATTACCACCGTTTCCGTATCTTTCATTGTCTACTTTATCAAATAGCGGCGGTACCTACTATGCGGGCAATGGTGTATACCTCAGTACCTACAGTGGCACCAGGAACCCTAACCCCGGTCTGAAATGGGAAAAAAAAGCTGAAACAGATATCGGTTTAGACTTTTCACTGTTAAACGGAAGGCTAACCGGTACCTTTGACTATTTCAACCGGAAAACTACCGACTTGATTTTTGACGTTACGGTGCCTTCGCCGCCGGCGTTATTCAACAACACATGGGAAAATATTGGTGAGTTGAGTAACTCGGGTGTGGAATTAGCTTTAAGCTATGAAGCTATTAAAACACCTGACTTCAGTTGGACTACCGGTGGCAATATTTCAAGTTACCACGTAGTTTTAACAAAGCTGATTGACGCTTTAAAAGGTTCGTACGTAGGGGCTACCAACCTTGGCACTCCTGGCCAGGAAGCCACGCAGTTAACGAGGGCGGTAGAAGGTCAGCCGATCGGTATACTTTACGGGCCCAAATATGTAGGTGTTGACGCAAATGGTGTATACCAATACTCTGACGGCAAAGGCGGCACTGTTGGATTAGCAAATGCGCCACGCCAGGTTATTGGTAATGGCTTACCTAAATTTGAATTTGGGATTACCAACGCCTTTAGATACAAACAGTTCGATTTCAACTTTTTTCTTCGCTCATCTATCGGTCATCAGTTAATCAATACTTACCGCGCGTTTTATGAAAATCCAAATGTTGCAACCAGCTACAATATAGTAAATACCAAATATTTCAATCCCAAAGTTACCGATGGTGCTGCATACAGCAGTTATGACGTTGAAAAAGCATCTTTCCTGAAATTGGATAACGCAACGTTTGGCTATACTTTCAAGATTGCCAAGAGCAGTAAACCGGGGATGATTAGCAGTTTGAGAGCCTATATTTCGGGCCAGAACCTTTTCACTATTACCGGTTATACAGGTGTTGACCCGGAGGTTAGGTACGCTGACTCTGGAAACGTGTTAGCTCCGGGTATCGATCGCAGAGAGACATGGGTTTACACCAGGTCATTTACCCTCGGTGTTAATTTGGGATTTTAATTAAGGTATTTTTCAAAGTTTAATATAAACAAATTATGAAACATAAATCATTAACAAGATATTCGTTGCTGGTGTTTCTTGCTGCGGCTTCATGTACAAAGCTGGATGAAAAAGCATTGCTCTACGATCAGGTAACTGAGGATAGTTTTTATAAAACAGATAAGCAACTGGCGGCCGCTGTGGGCGCTGCATATTCTTCTATTTATGGTTATAACGGTGCTTTCTTTAACTTAAATGAGGTTACTACCGACGAGGTTGTTGTACCAACACGGGGCGCGGACTGGGGTGACGGTGGCCACTGGGTACGTTTAAAAACACATAAAACCAACAGCACCGATTCACAACCAGCTAATGGCTGGAGCCTTGGTTTCGGCGGGGTTACCACTTGTAACAAAATTTTAGCCGCCCTGGCTGTAAGTAAATCACCAACTGCTGCTACTTATGTAGCAGAATTAAAATGTTTAAGGGCCATTTACTACTACTGGCTGCTTGATTTGTTTGGCAACGTGCCTATCACTACTGATTTTTCGGATACCAAACCCCCAGCAACCAAAAGCCGGGCCGAAGTTTACGCTTTTATTGAATCAGAATTACTGGCAAATATTGAAAAACTACCCAAAATAGGCACAGGCGATGGCCCATACTATGGCCGTGTTACTTATTATGTTGCTGAAGCAACTTTGGCCAAGTTATATTTAAATGCCCAAACTTATACCGGAACCCCACAATATGACAAAGCATTAGCTGCATGTGATGTAATTATTAATTCCGGTAAGTATACGCTGATGAATAATTACGCCGACAATTTTTCAAGGAATAATACGGGTTCAACCGAGTCTATTTGGGCGATACCGTTTGATGGGGTTAAAGCGGGCGGCTTTAATATGAATATGGAGACTTTGCACTTGCAAAGCCAGAATACTTATCAAATGAATAACCAGCCATGGAATGGATTTGCTTCGGTACAGGAATTTTACCAATCCTATATTGACCCGGCGCAAAATCCGGGCCCGCAGGGAACAGTTGTAGGTCTTGACCCCAAAGGTACACCTACTACCGGTACCCTCGATAAGAGGATGCTGAATAATTTCCTTGTTGGACCTCAATACCAGGCTGATGGGGTAACCCCCTTAACAGACGGCGGTGCAGATGTGACGGATCCTAATGGTCCGCCTATTACCTTTACCCCTTACATTAACGAACTGCAGCCCAATGCCTGGAGACAGGCAGGTGCACGTATTGGTAAATGGCAATTTTATAAAGGTATGCAGACAAGTTTGGATAATGATTTGGCAATTTATAGATACGCCGATATTTTGCTGATGAAGGCCGAATTATTAGCCAGAAAAAGTGGCAATTGGAACGATCCGGTTACGCTTGCACTGGTTAATCAAATCCGAACAGTACATGGAGGGGTTGCACCATTTACCAGTTTAACTCCTTTAATATTTTTAGCAGAGCGCGGCCGGGAAATGTTCGCAGAAAGCTACAGAAGGCAGGATATGATCCGTTTTGGTGTTTATAATGACGCGTACCGTTTTCACCCGGCCGATCCGGATGCTCACGTTAATATTTTCCCGGTACCCGAACCTCAAATTAATGCAAATCCAAACCTGAAACAAAACCCCGGGTATTGATAAAATACCTGAGTTAGTAAAGGTGCTCTTTTAAGGAAAGCAAGTAATAAATCACTTGCTTTCCTCATTAAATACCACGGATTTACCTAATTGACCTGGATGTTGGTTTAATTGTTTGATTATTAGTTGGTTGTGTTTTGCTGTTTTGATTGAGTTGTTGTCAACTCATCAGGTTTAGAAATTGCGACGGCTACAATATTTGAACAAGGTGAAAAGGAACTTATTTTATATAAAGTGAATGATTAAACCGGTACTTAATATTATTCATGAGCTAATTGTATTATTGGTTTATTCTCCAATAAAACGTAGTTCCCCAAAGGTCATTTTATTTTTCACAGCCTTTTGGCGTTCCGTTATGGCGGCAAAGATATATGCTTCATGCACCGGGGCCAGCTATATTCGGCAGGTGTTGTTTTTTGCATTTTTATTTTTGATTGGCTGCAATACCAGTGAGCCTAAAAAAGACGAAGGCAACAAACTTTTTTCACTGCTTCCTTCATCATCTACAGGAATAACTTTTGCCAATGATGTTAAATATACCGAACAATTGAATGTTTATACCTACCGTAATTTTTATAACGGTGGGGGTGTTGGTATTGGAGATATTAATAATGACGGCTTGCCGGATGTTTTCCTTTGCGGAAATCAAAAATCAAACAGACTCTATTTAAACAAAGGCAACTTTCAGTTTGAAGACATAACCGATAAGGCCGGACTCTCTTCGGCAGGTGTCTGGTCAACTGGCGTTACCTTTGCGGATATTAACGGCGATGGGCTGTTGGATATTTATATATGTAAGTCGGGCGATTTTTCCGGAAAAAACAGAAGTAATCAGTTATTCATTAATAATGGTAACCTCACGTTTACCGAAAAAGCGGCCGAATACGGGTTAAATAATAAAGGCTTGTGTACTCATGCTGTTTTCTTTGATTACGATCACGACGGAGACCTGGATTGCTACCTTCTTAATAATTCGTTTCGTTCGGTAGGGAACTATGACTTGATCAAAGATCAGCGTAATACTCCCGATCCCCTGGGCGGGAATAAACTGTATCGTAACGACGGTGGTCATTTTACAGACGTGACCCAACAAGCAGGAATATACAGCAGCAAAATTGGTTTTGGATTAGGTGTAACCATTTCTGATGTAAACGGGGATGGCTGGGACGATATCTATGTTTCCAACGATTTTTTTGAACGTGATTACCTCTACATTAATAATCGCGACGGTACCTTTAAAGAGTGCCTTACCGACGCAATTAGGGAACTAAGCCAAAACTCAATGGGAGCTGACATAGCCGACATCAATAATGACGGCTATCCTGATATTTATGTGACTGATATGCTTCCTGAACCGGAATCAAGGTTAAAAACAAAAACAGCTTTTGAAAACTGGGATAAGTATCAGTCCGACCTCCAAAATGGATATTATCAGCAATTCCTTCGCAATGTTTTGCAGCTGAACCAGGGGCCGGTTATGAATAAAAACTTAGTCACAAATAAGATAAACTTCAGCGAGATAGGCCGGCTTTCGGGAGTTCATGCAACCGACTGGAGTTGGGGCGCGCTGATCTCGGATATGGATAATGATGGGTTTAAAGACATTTTCGTTAGCAACGGTATTTATAAAGACCTAACCGATCAGGATTATATCCAATTTATGGCTAACCCGATACAAGTAAGAAAAATGATGGGTAGTGAGAAGGAGGTAATTAAGAAGCTAATAGATAGCATGCCCTCGGAGGCTGTGCCTAACTATGCCTATCGAAACAATGGGGACCTGACATTTACCAATAAGGCGGCCGAATGGGGCCTTGGTGATCCGGGTTTTTCGAATGGTTCGGCATATGGTGATTTAAATAACGATGGGGCGCTTGACCTGGTGGTGAACAATGTAAATATGCCGGCCTTTATCTACCGAAACAACAGCAGGAAGCTGGAGCCGGCGAATAAATATTTGAAAGTAGTATTGCAGGGCGAGGGGAAGAACCGCTTTGGCGTAGGGGCACAGGTAACGTTATACTATAATCATACATTAAACTACCAGGAGCAGGTTCCGTCGCGGGGATTTGAATCGAGCGTAGACACCCGTTTGAATTTCGGGTTGGGTAAAATAAAGGAGATCGATTCGATAGTGGTAAAATGGCCTTGCGGTAAGCAGAAAGTATTAAAAGGAGTAAAACCCAACCAGACAATCACGGTAAAAGAGGCTGAATCGGGACTGCCCGGGAAAGCAGTGAGGGGGGCAGCCGGTTCAAAGCCGGTGTTTGAACAGAGTACAGATAACCATGGGATAGATTTTGTGCACAAGGAAAATGACTTTATAGATTTTGACAGGGAAAAGCTGATCTTCCAGATGCACTCGGCCGATGGCCCGCGGATAGGTAAAGGCGATGTCAACGGCGACGGTTTGGAAGACTTCTATATCTGCGGGGCCAAGGACCAGCCAGGCGCATTATATATCCAAACGCCAGGGGGGCGTTTTAAACGGAGCAACGAAAAGCTGTTTGAGCAGGATAAGGCCAGTGAAGATACGGACTGTTTGTTTTTCGATGCGGATGGCGACGGGGACCAGGACCTGTATGTATGTAGCGGAGGCAACGAGTTCTCGGCTAACTCGACGGATCTGATCGACCGGCTATACATCAATAATGGGAAGGGTAATTTCAGCAAATCGCAACAGGTGTTGCCGTCATTTCAGTTTGAGAGCAGCTCCTGCGTAACGGCCGCAGATGTTGACGGGGACGGGGACCAGGACCTGTTTGTTGGAGTGCGGTTAAAGCCGGGTGAATATGGCTACCCGTGCAAGGGGTATCTCCTGCAGAATAATGGCAAAGGCTATTTTACAGATGTAACCGACGAGAGGGCCCCGGGCTTAACGGAATTGGGTATGGTTACCGATGCCAAATGGTTTGATTATGACCGTGACGGAAAACCAGATCTGGTGGCCTGCGGGGAGTATATGCCGATCCGGATATTCCATAATGAGGGGGGGCGTTTAAAGGAAGTAACGCGCGAAGCGGGCCTGGAGTGGAGTAATGGGTGGTGGAACCGTCTGGAGATTGCGGACATAGACGGCGATGGTTACCCGGATATAGTAGCCGGGAATCACGGGCTAAACTCCAGGTTTAAGGCAACCAGAGCGAAGCCTGTAAGTATGTATGTAGGGGACTTTAGCGGCACGGGCAGCATAGAAGATATAGTATGCACCTATAACGGCGATAAACAATACCCGATGGCATTGAGGCATGACCTGGTAGGCGAACTTCCCTACCTGAAGAAGAAATACCTGCGGTACGCTCAGTACAAGGAACAAACGATGGAAGGTATATTTGGCAGGGAGCTGTTACAAAAGATGGTTAAGCTGGATGCCTGCGAAATGCGGAGCAGTGTGCTGCTGAATAAGCGGAATGGCAAGTTCCTGATGAAGCCATTGCCGGTGGAAGCGCAGTTTTCGACGGTTTTTGGGCTGGTGGTGAAAGACTATGATGGGGATGGAAAAAAGGACATTGTGCTGGGAGGCAACTTTTACCAGTCAAAACCGGAAGCAGGGATCTACGATGCCAGCTATGGACTGCTGCTTAAAGGAGACGGGAAAGGTGGCTTTACGGCAGTTAAGCCTCAGGTAAGCGGCATCGTAATAAAAGGGGCGGTACGTGATATGAAAGAGATTAAAGCCGGAAACAACAAGCTGCTGATCGTAGCTAAAAATAATGATAAAACAGAGGTGTTAAGTTTTAAATAAGATGGTGGTTAGCTATGAGATATTTTAAAGGGATCCTGGTTATTGTATGTCTCATTTCTGTATTTTCTTGTAATTCAGACGACAGAAAGTATGAAAACTTAGTAGCGAGTGAACTTTCGCGGGGGGTGAGAAGAGATAACCTGTTTCAGGGAATAAAATTAGGGATGACCTCAAAAGAGTTTTATACCCACTGTTGGGAAATGAATAAAAAAGGGATCTTTTTTGCAGGCCCCGGCAATACAACAGTTTTATACAAACTAAATAAGGAATTAAAATATCCGGCTTCCATGAATTTCTACCCTGATTTTCGGCAAGGTAAAATTAGCAAAATGAGAGTGAGTTTTAGTTACGATGCTTTCGCCCCTTGGAATAAACAAATGTTTGCTGATAGCCTGCAGTTGGATGTATTAAATATGCTGAAAAAATGGTATAAGGAAAAGGACTTTATCCGTATAACGGATCCGGCTAAAGGGACGATTTTTGTGCAGGTCGATGGTAACCGGCGAATTATCATCGGGAAATATGATGACGCCCACGTAAAAGTAGATTACACTGATTTATTGACAGATGAAAAAAAATAAGGTGAATTTTACTTTTTTGACAGAAAAAACTATTCATGATGTTTTTAGCATCAGGTACTGTTTTGTGTTCTTTTTATTGGCTTTAACCAGTTGCCAAAAAAAGCAAAGTGGAGGCGGCAATAAGCTTTTTGAACTTTTAAATTCCAATGAAACGCATATCGATTTTGTTAACCAATTATCGTATGATGCTAATTTCAATATTTTTACTTATCGTAATTTTTATAACGGTGGCGGTGTAGCAATAGGGGATATCAATAATGACGGATTGCCGGATCTTTTTTTGGTGGGCAACATGGTGCCCAGTCATCTATATTTAAACAAAGGCAATTTTCAGTTTGAAGACATAACCGGGAAAGCCGGAATTACCAAGCTCGGCAGATGGTCTACCGGTGTTACTATGGCAGATGTTAACGGTGATGGATTGTTGGATATTTATGTTTGCAATAGTGGCGATGTTAAGGGCGATCATAAAC
Organism: Mucilaginibacter gossypii; assembly: GCF_017569325.2. Lineage (NCBI taxonomy): Bacteria > Pseudomonadati > Bacteroidota > Sphingobacteriia > Sphingobacteriales > Sphingobacteriaceae > Mucilaginibacter > Mucilaginibacter gossypii. The sequence goes on from NZ_CP071878.2 coordinate 436,646, forward strand.
AGAATGAACTATACATTAACAACGGTAATCTCACTTTTACCGAACGGGCAAAGGAATATGGAATTGGTGTAAATGGATACTCAACCCATGCTGTTTTCTTTGATTATGATCATGACGGAGACCTGGACCTCTTTATGTTAAGCAATTCTTTTAAGGCAATCGGCAGCTTTAATATTCAGAATAATGAACGGAATAAAAGAGACTTATTAGGTGGGCAAAAATTATTCAGGAATGATGGCGGCCATTTTATCGATGTGAGTGAACAGGCCGGTATTTATGGTAGTGTGATTGGTTTTGGTTTGGGGGTAAGTGTGGGAGATGTAAATGGGGATGGCTGGGACGACATCTATGTTTCCAACGATTTTTTTGAACGTGATTACCTGTACATCAATAATCACAACGGTACCTTTAAAGAATCGCTTGAGGATCAGATGAAAAGTATTAGTAATGCATCAATGGGGGCCGACCTGGCCGATATCAACAACGATGCACATCCTGATATTTTTGTGACGGATATGCTTCCGGCATCAGAATCAAGGCTTAAAACAAATACCACTTTTGAAAACTGGGATAAATACCAGCTTGATTTAAGATATGATTATTATCACCAGTTTACCAGGAACACGCTCCAATTAAACAATGGCAACGGAACTTTTAGCGAGATAGGCCGGCTTTCGGGAGTTCATGCAACCGATTGGAGCTGGGGAGCGTTGATCACTGACCTTGACAATGATGGATTCAAAGATGTTTTTATCGCTAACGGTATTTATAAGGACTTAACAAACCAGGATTATATTCAACGTTTATCCGATCGGAACGTGATGGGGAGTGTTTGGACAAATAAAGGCATAAATTACAAGAAGCTAATAGATAGCATGCCATCGGAGGCTGTGCCTAACTATGCCTACCGAAACAATGGAGACCTGTCATTTACCAATAAGGCAGCCGAATGGGGTCTTGGAGATCCGGGTTTTTCGAATGGTTCGGCGTATGGTGATTTAAATAATGATGGGGCGCTTGACCTGGTGGTGAACAATGTAAATATGCCGGCTTTTATCTACCGAAACAACAGCAGGAAGCTGGAGCCGGCGAATAAATATTTGAAAGTAGCATTGCAGGGCGAGGGGAGGAACCGCTTTGGCGTAGGGGCACAGGTAACGTTATACTATAATCATACATTAAACTACCAGGAGCAGGTTCCGTCGCGGGGATTTGAATCGAGCGTAGACACCCGTTTGAATTTCGGGTTGGGTAAAATAAAGGAGATCGATTCGATAGTGGTAAAATGGCCTTGCGGTAAGCAGAAAGTATTAAAAGGAGTAAAACCCAACCAGACAATCACGGTAAAAGAGGCTGAATCGGGACTGCCCGGGAAAGCAGTGAGGGGGGCAGCCGGTTCAAAGCCGGTGTTTGAACAGAGTACAGATAACCATGGGATAGATTTTGTGCACAAGGAAAATGACTTTATAGATTTTGACAGGGAAAAGCTGATCTTCCAGATGCACTCGGCCGATGGCCCGCGGATAGGTAAAGGCGATGTCAACGGCGACGGTTTGGAAGACTTCTATATCTGCGGGGCCAAGGACCAGCCAGGCGCATTATATATCCAAACGCCAGGGGGGCGTTTTAAACGGAGCAACGAAAAGCTGTTTGAGCAGGATAAGGCCAGTGAAGATACGGACTGTTTGTTTTTCGATGCGGATGGCGACGGGGACCAGGACCTGTATGTATGTAGCGGAGGCAACGAGTTCTCGGCTAACTCGACGGATCTGATCGACCGGCTATACATCAATAATGGGAAGGGTAATTTCAGCAAATCGCAACAGGTGTTGCCGTCATTTCAGTTTGAGAGCAGCTCCTGCGTAACGGCCGCAGATGTTGACGGGGACGGGGACCAGGACCTGTTTGTTGGAGTGCGGTTAAAGCCGGGTGAATATGGCTACCCGTGCAAGGGGTATCTCCTGCAGAATAATGGCAAAGGCTATTTTACAGATGTAACCGACGAGAGGGCCCCGGGCTTAACGGAATTGGGTATGGTTACCGATGCCAAATGGTTTGATTATGACCGTGACGGAAAACCAGATCTGGTGGCCTGCGGGGAGTATATGCCGATCCGGATATTCCATAATGAGGGGGGGCGTTTAAAGGAAGTAACGCGCGAAGCGGGCCTGGAGTGGAGTAATGGGTGGTGGAACCGTCTGGAGATTGCGGACATAGACGGCGATGGTTACCCGGATATAGTAGCCGGGAATCACGGGCTAAACTCCAGGTTTAAGGCAACCAGAGCGAAGCCTGTAAGTATGTATGTAGGGGACTTTAGCGGCACGGGCAGCATAGAAGATATAGTATGCACCTATAACGGCGATAAACAATACCCGATGGCATTGAGGCATGACCTGGTAGGCGAACTTCCCTACCTGAAGAAGAAATACCTGCGGTACGCTCAGTACAAGGAACAAACGATGGAAGGTATATTTGGCAGGGAGCTGTTACAAAAGATGGTTAAGCTGGATGCCTGCGAAATGCGGAGCAGTGTGCTGCTGAATAAGCGGAATGGCAAGTTCCTGATGAAGCCATTGCCGGTGGAAGCGCAGTTTTCGACGGTTTTTGGGCTGGTGGTGAAAGACTATGATGGGGATGGAAAAAAGGACATTGTGCTGGGAGGCAACTTTTACCAGTCAAAACCGGAAGCAGGGATCTACGATGCCAGCTATGGACTGCTGCTTAAAGGAGACGGGAAAGGTGGCTTTACGGCAGTTAAGCCTCAGGTAAGCGGCATCGTAATAAAAGGGGCGGTACGTGATATGAAAGAGATTAAAGCCGGAAACAACAAGCTGCTGATCGTAGCTAAAAATAATGATAAAACAGAGGTACTGGTAAAGGCCAGATAAAAAAGGAGTAAATGGAATACAGTATAGGGAATAGTGATAAAATAAAATTACCTGCATTGTAAATAGGGTGGTAGTAAAATACAACCGAATTACCATCGTTGAATGATGGGCGGATAATTATATTATCCGAAGAAGCAGAAATTTATTACTGAAAAATAGAAATTGCCGAACTATAATTTAACCGAATACCATAAATCTAAATATAGTCAAATGCCAATAGATTCATTGAACGTAAATACCAAAGCTAAAATTCAAAACACCTACGATGCTATTGTAATCGGCTCGGGGATTAGCGGCGGATGGGCTGCAAAGGAATTAACCGAAAAAGGGCTGAAAGTATTAATGCTTGAACGCGGTCGTAATTATGAGCATATAAAGGATTATGTTACCGCTACCAAAGATCCATGGGAGTTTGAACACCGGGGCAATGCTACCTTACAGCAGAAAACAGATAACCCTGTTATATCCCGGGATTGGGCCATGTACGGGACCGCGGCCCAGGAACCCCTGATGAAGTCATGGGTAAATGAAAAAGATTGTCCCTATGTGGAAGTTAAACCGTTTACGTGGTGGCGTTCATATCAGTTAGGCGGAAGGTCTACTTTATGGGGGCGGCAAAGCTACCGGTGGAGCGATTTTGATTTTGAAGCTAATGCAAAAGATGGTATTGCTGTTGATTGGCCTATTCGTTATAAAGAACTGGCGCCATGGTATGACTATGTAGAAAGATTTGCCGGAATAAGTGGATCGATGGAGGGCTTGCCCCATTTACCCGATGGGCACTACTTGCCGCCTATGCAACTAAATTGTGTGGAAAAAGATGTGGCATCAAGAATAAAAGCTTTTTACAAGGGGCAGCGCCACATGTTTATAGGCCGTGTGGCCAATCTTACCGCGCCTATCCAGGCAAGAACGCAGTGTCAGTTTAGAAACCGGTGCTGGGAGGGCTGCCCATTTGGCGGTTATTTCAGTACACAATCTTCAACGCTGCCCGCAGCAATGGCAACGGGTAACCTTACCGTGAGGCCATGGTCAATCGTAACCAAAATTTTGTACGATAAAGACACCCGCAAAGCGACTGGTGTTGAGGTGCTGGATGGCGAAACGAATAAAACCTATGAATTTTATTCAAAAATTGTATTCCTGAATGCTTCTGCACTGAACAGTGCATGGGTTTTGATGAATACCGCAACAGATGTATGGCAAGGCGGATTGGGCAGTAGCAGCGGCGAATTAGGACATAATATTATGGATCATCATTATATGCTCGGCGCACAAGGAACAATAGAAGGCTTCGAAGACAAATACTATTTTGGCCGCAGAGCGAATGGTTTTTATATTCCCCGTTTTGTTAACTTGTTTGGTGATAAAAGGGACTTTCTGCGCGGCTATGGTTACCAGGGAAGCGCCAGCAGGGACGGCTGGAGCCGGGATGTTGCGGAAATGAATATAGGTGCTGATTTTAAAGATGCACTTACAGAACCTGGTGCATGGCATATCGGAGCAACCGGTTTTGGTGAAATTTTGCCCTATCACGATAATAAAATAACGCTTAATAAAGATGTGAAAGATAAGTGTGGGTTGCCTGTACTTTCAATGGATGCGGGTTTGAAAGAGAATGAGCTAAGTATGCGTAAGGATATTATTAAAGAATTGGTGGCCATGTATGAAGCGGCCGGGGTAAAGAATATCACAACCTGGGATAAAAATTATGCAATTGGTCAGGGCATTCACGAGATGGGGAGTGCACGTATGGGTAAAGATCCAAAAACATCGGTACTCAACGCGCACAACCAGGTTTGGGACGCGCAAAATGTGTTTGTAACTGATGGGGCCTGCATGACTTCAAGCGCGTGTCAAAACCCATCGCTCACTTATATGGCGCTGACCGCACGCGCGGCTCACTATGCTGTGGATGAGTTAAAAAAAGGCAATTTATAAGCGATATATTTAAGCTTTAATTTTAATAATTAATCAGACGAAATATAATTAATACAATACAGCAATATTGGTAAGCAGCTGTTTTATCGCAAAACGCAGCAAAATTCAAAGCCCGAAGATACCGGGATAATAGTTCCGACTCATTATCATGGGCAGTAGATTTAAATGTCGCTATCATTTTTAGATATTATCAAATATAAAGCACCTTTTCATATAGTAGCTATGCTGCGTCACAATTAATAAATTTTTATGAATCGTTTTTTACTTTGGCTTTCAGGGATTATCATTTTGCTTAGTTCCTGCCAAAAAGCTGATTATCAAAGGATAACTGATAATCCGGAATTGTACCGTATTACGGAAAAAAAGTTAAATGACATTATACTTGAAAATAATTTTCCGCCGGTCATTGCTTCCCGTAACTATGCGTATGCTAACATTGCCGCATACGAGGTAATATCCGCCCAAGACCCTAAAAAATTCCGGTCGTTGGCAGGTCAAATCAGGCATTTAACCGCTACACCAAAACCTGCTCCGGGTGTTGAAATTGATTACCCGTTTGCATCGTTGCTTGCCTTTTGCTATGTAGGGAATGCGGTTACATTTCCTGAGGGGAGTATGGATGAATATGTCGATGCATTAAAAAAGAAAGCAAAAGATGGCGGAATGCCTTCTGATGTATTTGAGCATTCGGTGAACTATTCAGATGTAGTTGCAAAGCACATTATGAAATGGAGCAAAACGGATCATTATGCACAAACACGATCCGCTAACAAATACACGGTTACAAAAAAAGAAGGGCGTTGGGTACCTACACCACCTATGTATTCACAAGCATTGGAACCGCATTGGGGAGAGATCAGGCCTTTGATACTCGATTCTGCTTCGCAAGTGGCGCCACCACCTCCTCCTTTATTTGATATGAAGGACATAAATAGCCAGTTTTATAAGGATGTATTAGATGTAAAGTCTATTGGTACAAATCTTACCAAAGAGCAAAAATACATCGCTGATTTTTGGGATGATAATGCCTTTAAGTTAAACGTTGTGGGACATGCCACCTTCGGAACTAAGAAGTTCTCACCAGGCGGGCATTGGATGAATATCGCGGGGATAGCCTCAGAAACGTGCAAGGCCGATTTTAGCAGCACAGTTTGTGCATATGCTGAAACATCGATTGCTTTATTCGATGCATTTATCAACTGCTGGTATTTTAAGTATAAATATAATTTAGTTCGCCCCGAGACTGTAATAACCAAATATTTGGACCCTGACTGGAAAACATATATTCAAACGCCCTCATTCCCCGAATATGTCAGTGGCCATGCTGTAATATCGGCAGCAGCAGCCGAGATTTTGACCGACCAATTCGGAGATAATTTTGCATACCGGGATACATCAGAGACTGAGTTTGGAATAGCACCCCGTAGCTTTAAATCTTTTAGTGAAGCGGCAATGGAAGCGGGCATATCGCGCGTTTATGGCGGCATACACTTTAAAAATTCCTGCATAGTTGGAACAGAAGAAGGTAAGCAGGTTGGGCAACTGGTATTAAACCGATTACATATGAAGATTAAATTGCATGAAAAATGAGTTTATATCTTAAGATCGATTCCATCTTCGCTTGTTGCCTTTAATATACATTAATGTTATACTGAATTATGCTCAGCCATTGCATTAAAAAGGATAATCACCAAGAGTGGCGTGAAAATCTCCTACATAACATATGAATGTAATATAAACAGCATTTATCGGGTAGCCCGCCTGGTTGGGAAATGTTCGGAGACGGGAATACCGGCCTGCAGCACGTTACTGACATTTTTTAATACGGCCTCGTCAAACCCGCTTTTGTCAACCATTTCCACAATTTTGAAACTATAGAATTGCTTTTTTAATACATCACATTCAACAGATAGTGCCAGCGCCAGCAGTTGTAGCTTCCCCGGAGGAAAGTCCTTTTTATCTGATTCTATTCTGCTTAATTCGCTCCGGTTCATTCCAAGTTCTGCGGATAAATATTCTTGTGAAAACTTTAATGTTGTCCTGTACTTTTTGATCAATCCACCAAAACTCAAAGCGGCAGGTGGGAGGCTCTCTTTCCCGGAAGCGACGGTGTTAGGGTTTAGTGGCTCAATAGGTGCGTAGCTGCCGATGATTTTGAAAAGATCGGCCAACTGCCTGGCAGGGCGGTTTATATCGGATGTTTTAAGCTCATATCTGATCTTTCTATTCTCGCGTCTGATGGTTACAAAGCCTGCTTTTTTAAGATCGGTTATATGCTTCGTTAATTGGCCTGGGTTAAAAGGAAGAGAAAGTAATGCCTCGTGAGACAGTATGTTGTTATTAGCGATAAGCGCTTTGAAGATACATACCCTGATTGGGAGCGCCAGCAACCTGGCAAAGTTGCAAAGTTCCAGATCTGCTTTATTGATATCCATATTTGAACCGGGCATAGATACGATATTATAGAATATAAATTAATGTTGTTCCGGTTCAGCTTCGTGGGAATCCGGTATGCCCAGTTCTTCTACGAGGCGACCATAATGTCTGGCGAATCTGCTCCACATATTTTCATTTAATGTATACAAAGATCTTTTTCCATCGATGCTAACCGAGATCAATTCGGTTTTGATCAACTCCTTCAAATGATGGGATACTGTAGATTGTGCGAACGGTAGAAATTCAACGAGCTCGCCTGTGGTAATCCCAGGTTTCCTTGCAATGATACGGATAATAGAGATCCTACCGGGGTGCGACAGTGCTATGGATACATCTGCGATGAACTGGTCGGGATAACTGAACTCTTCTGTTTTCTTTTGTGCCATCGCTGTTTACAATTATTTGATCGTGCTAAAATAGAGTTTGTTTTTTGAATGTTGGAAGCTTCTTGATCTATTTAAGATTGTCTATAATATCGATTATTTAATATATTCTTTTTGATAATATGAAGTTAACATTGGCTTAATTTATCGCCGATAATTTTGAGCGTCATTTAAGATTATGCAAAAGTTTACTCGGCTCTTTTCTTTCATTCTTTTAAGTTTTTTAATAAGCTCCAATTCATTTGCACAGTCATTGGGTAAAATTGCCGGTAAGGTAATCGACCAAAAGACTGGTGAAACACTCATAGGCGCGACAGTTGGCTTACAGGGCGGCAGCAAGGGCGCTGCCACCAATGTGGAAGGCCGGTATATATTGAGTGGACTTCAGCCGGGCAAATACAGTATCGTTGTTAAATACATCGGTTACCAGAGCAAATCGGTTTCTGATGTGGAAGTTCAGGCAGGTGCAGTAACCTCGCTGGATGTCGCTTTGACCCAATCTTCAACGCAGGCTCTTAATGAAGTTGTTGTGAAAGCTACTTACCGCCAGGCTTCAGTAAACGCCCTTTACGCAAGGCAGAAGAATAGTATACAATTAAGTGATGGTATATCTGCCGATATGATCCGTAAATCCCCTGACCGGAATACTGGTGACGTTTTGAAACGCGTCAGCGGAACAAGCGTGCAGGAGGGTAAATTCGTTGTTATCCGTGGTTTATCCGAAAGGTATAATAATAATATGATGAACGGGACAACGCTGCCAAGTTCCGAACCGGATAAAAAAGCTTTTGCTTTTGACATCATTCCTTCAAGTCTTGTCGATAATATTATCGTGTACAAAACGGCGACGCCAGATCTGCCCGGTGATTTTGCGGGTGGTACGATCAATACTATTACCAAAGATATTCCCGACAGCAGGTTCCTGGAAGTGGCGATAAGCGTTGGCTATAATTCCAAAACTACCCTTAAGAATAATTTTATTGATGCGAGGCCTAACGGGAAATATGATTTCCTTGGATTCGATGACGGTTCAAGAAAGCTGCCTGCGGCTTATTCTAATGTGAAAAAAGACTATACATCCGGGACAACAAGTGCCGAAAAAATCGCTATAGCGCAGCAATTTCCCAATACTTTTTATTACAAAGAAGGGCAAATGAGCCTTCCCAATATTGGTTTTCAATTTTCCACGGGCAATTCCAAAATCAATACAAATGGCAATCGCCTGGGTTATAACTTCAGTCTGAACTACAGCAATGGGCACCGTGCATCATTTGGTGACAGAATTGGTTATACCGGGTTCAATGACGCATCGAAAGAGCTTCCTCTGTATAGCTTTGACCGTAATACCTATACCAACTATAAAAGCCTTGGCGGTTTGCTGAATTTCGCTTATACATTCGGAAAAAACAAAATTGCCTGGAGAAACCTTTACAATAACGATTTTTCTGTTGACTTCGAGCAAACCAACAATGCCCTGAATTTTGAGGCCGGTCAAACAGACCCGCTGCGCTACAAAGGCTACTCTGTGGAGACAACTCAAAACGGCATTTATACTTCCGCATTGGAAGGGCAGCACACGCTGGGAAAAAAGAATATTATTTTTGACTGGAATGCTTCCTACGGTTTATCATACCGGAACCAGCCCGACCAAAGGATCGTAACCATCTATACACCTTTGAACCAGCCCGAATATATCTCATTATCCAGCGAAAACAGCCCCAAACCTAATGACCTTGGCCGTGTGTATTCAAAATTAAATGAAAATATTTACGGCGCGAAAGCAAACCTGGCAGTTCCGTTCAAGTGGCTTGATGAGTCGCAGAAATTGAAATTTGGTGGGCTTATTTCTCATCGTGACCGTGATTTCAGCATTGACGCGCTGGGATACACTGACGCCATAGGCTTCGGAAACAAAGCAATCCCGCTCACCGGCGGTTATACGATCTTTAATGTGTTCAGTCCTCAAAGTATTGCTCAAAACGGGATCGATCTGTCGCGTCTGGACCTTAGCTCCACCGATTACAAAGGAAAAGCCGATCAGGACGCGGGTTATGTGATGCTGGACAATAAGCTGAACAAAAAAATCCGTTTGGTTTGGGGGGCACGTGTTGAACGGTATGCGCAGTCGCTTAAACCGCTGGGCCAAACCGAACAGAAATATAATAATACCGATGTTCTGCCTTCGGGTAACCTGACCTATAGTTTATCGGAGAAGGTGAATTTACGTGCGGCATACTTCAGGTCGGTAAACCGCCCGGAGTTCAGAGAGCTTGCCAGTTTTCGCTATTTTGACTACCAGACTAACTTTATCGTCAGTGGTAATCCGGACCTGCAGCGAAGTATAATTGATAACGCAGACCTTCGCTTTGAATATTATCCGTCAGGAGGGGAGATCATCTCGGTTTCGGCTTTTTACAAGAAATTTAAGAATCCGATCGAGCAGATCAATCAGGGTAACGATATTTTGACTTATCAGAATGCGCTCAATGCCAAGGATTTCGGTTTTGAAGCCGAGATGAGGAAGAAACTGAATTTTATTGCTGAGGGAAGTTTCTTGAATGATGTAACATTTTATGTGAATGCTTCCTATATCAATGCCAAGGTAAAGCTGGCTGACGGCCGTAACGCATCTACCCCCCTTCAGGGACAGTCACCCTACCTGATTAACTCGGGCCTGTATTATACGCCAGAAGGTAGTGATTTTTCTTTCAACGTGCTTTATAACAGGATAGGGGAGCGTTTACGTTTCAGGGCCGTTACCGGTGGTGTGGATATCTATGAGAAGCCGCGGAATGTGATCGATATGCAGCTAAGTAAGGCTTTATTTAAAAAGCGTGCCGAGCTTAAACTGACCGTATCCGACCTGCTTGCGCAGCCTTTTGCATTGTATAATAATTACGGAAGCTCGGGGAGTACCGCATATAATGCTAAAGAGGATAAAATAATCCAAAGCCGTTATTCGGGTTTTGGAACAACCCTTTCGTTCAAATATAATTTCAGTTTCAAAAAATAATCACGCTATACAGTAAAAGGCATTGCAATTTATTATCAATTATTATTAACAATTATTATGAAAAAAACGTTGTATTTACTTGGCTCATTAGCCATGATAGGATTAGCTTCCTGCTCAAAAAACAATGACCCGGGTACAAATCCGCCGGTTAATCCTCCTGCTGTTACCAAAATGGATGTTAGGGGAAAGATTACTAAAGACACGCACTGGACCGCCGATATTACTTACAGGCTTCGCGGTTACGTTTATGTGGATAATAATGCAACTTTAACCATCGATCCGGGAACCAAAATTGTGAGCAATAAAGACTCAGCAGGTGTGCTCATCATTTATAAAGGAAGCAAGATCAATGCCGCCGGAACTGCTGATAAGCCAATTGTTTTCACCTCGGCGGAGGCTGATCCGAAACCAGGTAATCTCGGTGGCCTTGTGATCGTTGGATCGGCTACCGGTAATGGCAACCACGCAGTTCTTGAAGGCGGCGTAGATACCGAGCACCAGCCATTCGGCGGCACAAACGACGCTGATAATTCAGGTGTTTTACAATATGTACGTATTGAATATGCCGGTAAAGCGGTTAATCCAGGTGATGAAGTAAACGGCTTAAGTATGTACACTGTCGGCAGCGGTACCAAAGTAGATCACATTGAAGTGCTTCGTGGCCTTGACGATGCTTACGAGTTTTTCGGCGGTTCATTTAATGCTAAATACCTGGTTGCCTATAACAATGCCGATGATGACTTTGATTTTGATGATGGATACCATGGTAAGATCCAATACGCGATCTCTGTTAAAGATCCGGCATTTACTGATAATAAAGGTACCAGCGGTGATATCTCAAACAATTTTGAAGTGGATAACACAACAGATGCTAAAGGTTATTTATTAACTCCTAACACATTCCCTTTGTTGTCAAACTTTACGGCTATAGGGCCTAATAACGCCACAGGAGTATCCGCGGATTACGGCTATGGTATGCGTTGGAGAAGAGGTGCAAAATTTATTTTGGCTAATGCCATCGTAATGGGAGGGCAAAAAGCGGGCTTAGACCTGGATAATGATCCAACCGCTCAGTATTATATTGCCGGAACAAGCGGTTTAAAAAACAGCTTGCTGCAGGCGGTAACTTCACCTTATAAAGTTGACAAATTGGCTACAGCTGGTTTACTGGACGCAGCAGGTTTGAAAGCTTTAGTTGAAGGCCGCGATGGCACAAAATCATTCACTGCTGCAGCAGATATTATGTTGACCGATCCGTTTAACAATGCTGCTCCAAACTTATTGCCTAAAGCAGGTTCACCGGCAATTGTTGCGGGCAAGTTTGATGGCTCCTTATCCGATTCGTTCTTTGATAAAACCAACTATATAGGTGCGATCGATCCAGCTAATGACTGGTCGAAAGCTTCCTGGATAGTTTACGGAAAATAATCCGCAGCCAGCTAAAGAAAAGACCTTTTCAGCGATGGAAAGGTCTTTTTTTATTATATGAGATAGTCAGCTTTGATTGGATCGCTAAGTTAACAGTAGTTAAAAATGTCCCGCTTCATTGGCGGAATTTTAGTGTTAATATCCAATTTCAACTGTTGCCTGGTAAATATCCCGGTTAGCAATGTTATTGATGATAAAGTGCGCAACATCAGCCCTTGATATTTTGAGGCAGTTTTTAAGAAATGCATTAATAGCTATGCGATATGTGCCGGTAACAGCCTGATTCGTAAGCTGCGGTGGTCTAATGATAGTCCAGCTAATGTTACTGCTTTTTATCACCGCCTCCATTTTGAACAAATCGGTATACATATGTTTCAGCAGTTTTTGAACTACATATTTTTCAACAAGCCTGATATAAAATGGGAGTACGGGGCTTATTTCAATTGCACTGGCCGAGATCAGGAACATGCGTTTTATGCCTTTTTGTTCCATCGCTTTTAAAACATTAGCATTACCTTGCGAATACAAAGTTGTGGGCTTATCTGATCCGAAACCACCGGGCATGCCTATTGCCGAAATCACAGCATCCTGGTTTTCAAAATTATTTTCAAATGCGCCGGGTTGCATAACATCACCGCTTACTTTTTTTAGATTGGGGTGCTCGATTGCTAAATTGGCCGGGTTTCGTAATATTGCGGTAACCAGGTGCCCGGCCTGAAGGGCCTGTTCAACACACTGCCTACCAATGCCGCCGTTTGCGCCTACAATTACTAACTTATAAATAGGGATGTTTTGTTGCATTTCCATTTTTTGCGATTAACTAAATTTGAAAATGCTTAAAAAAACTATGCTGAAAAACAATATCAGCTGTACTGTAAAAAAGATATTAAGGTTCACCTTAATTTGGTCAACCCGTTCTGCTAAGTAAGCTTTGTCGTTATTCATAATCATTCGTAACTCTTCGCCTTGCTTCCTTCCAAAAAATATCCCGTTTAGCATTAGAACCAAAACAATTCCTATTTTTATTCTAAACCATAGCTGTTCGCCAAATACGCCATGGGTTAAGGCCATCATGCCAATGCCTGTTATAACCAGCAGGGCGGCACCTATTCCAATCAGTGTTGATGACTTAGATGTACCCGCCAGTATGCCTTTTGATTTTTCTGTATCATCATCAAAATGCTTCCAAAAGGTTTTAAATACTGTAAAATCAACAATGGTGGTGCCCGCCATTATAGTTAGCCCTGTTAAGTGTAGTATTAATAGTGCTGGTAAAAAGAGTGAGGTATTCATTTGTTATGATTGATTAAATTTGTAAAATATACCATATGGTAGTAAAACAATACAATATTATACCAAAAGAAAGTAAATAGCAAATATTGGAGACGTTTTTTTAGATTTGATACCAAAAGGAAATAGCACGTGAATAAAACAGTTGAATTGGTTAAGCTTTGGGGCGATTATGAGGAGAAAAATCCCGGTTGTAATTTGGATGATTTCTTCCGGCATCAGCTAATGGCCAAGGCAGCAGATGAGAAGAAAGCGACGCCCGACTGGCAGTTAAGGCCGGGAATTAACGGCAAACTCATGATTTTGATAAGACGGATAGGGAAGTACCATATGGTATATTCAAACAAAGCGCTTGAAGGTACAGGGCTTGATCAGATAGAGGAGTTTGGTATTTTAGTTACCATTTTTAACCAGGTTAACCCAATAAAATCTGAAGCTATTTATAATAATATAATCGAACTATCAAGCGGTACCAATATGCTTAACAGGCTAAAAAAACGCGAACTGATAACCGAGTATGAAGATATTGATGATAAACGTATTAAGCGTTTAAAATTAACAGCCCATGGAGAGGAAACTCTTGGAAAAGCCAAAGTACGTGTACTTGAAGTTGCGCGAATGATGACCAGCGCATTGAGCGAGGAAGATAAACAGCTTTGTTTTCAACTGCTTAACCCCGTTAGCGAAAAGTTTGACGGAACCTTCCAAAAATTTAAAAGCAAAAGTTTTGATGAAATTTTTGAAGCTATGATAAAGTAGTTTATTGGCTTTTTTAACGGAAAGAAAAGTTTTGTGACCGTAATGCGGCAAGTGTTAATATTTGTTAAAAGCGTAAAGGTTAATAATTTATGCGTATATTTAGTTAACCTGCTCACCTGTTAACTGAACCCGTCATGAAAACATTGAAACTTACCTCAACAGTAATATTGATGCTGTTGTCAATAAATCTGTTTGCCCAGCGTGTTAAAGGTATCGTTATTGATAAAACTACCTATTTGCCGGTGGCAAATGCTTTTATCAATACACCGGCATCAAAAAGCATAAGTAATGCCGAAGGGAAATTTTTGTTAGCCAACGTAAAGCCCGGTGACACTTTAAGGATCACCAGCATAGGTTACAAGCCTTTTAAGCTTATAGTCAGTTTTTTAAAATTTGATACCTTAAGATGTTACATTGAGCCCGCGGCAACTGTTTTAAGTGAGGTAAAAATCAGAGCCAGGCGTAATGCCAGAGCCGATTCATTACGTAACAGGAGGGAGTTTGCCTCTGTTTTTGCCTATCGTAACTCAACCATAAAAGATGCGTTTATAGCACGTCCGGCTGATCTTGATTTTGGTAAGCCCAGCAATCACATAAATGCGGATAAAAGTACAGCAACTATCTTGAGCATCAACTTGCTGTCGGTGATCGATATGTTGAATAAGAACAAAGCTCCGCAATCAAAGTTGCAAAAGATTTTGCTGAAGGATGAAGAAGATGAATATGTGGACCGTTTTTTTTCGCCGGAAAAGGTGAGTTCAATAACTAATCTTAAAGGCGATTCGCTGCAAAATTTTATGAACCAATATCACCCCGAAATTAAAAAAGTGAAAAAGATGAGCGATTATGATATGGTCAGTTATATTAAAAAAAGCTACGCTGAGTATCTCAAATCGGGTAGCAGGCAAACGGCCCTGCTTTTTGCAAAGTGAAATGGTCTAGTATTATTAAGCGATACTGTGTTTTGAACAATAGAACGTGTATTGTTACTGAACGGTTTCGTTACCTTTCAATTACAAGGTATTTTTTGTTGCAGCTATAGCAAAAATACCTTTTAACCGGCAGCCAAAATGTCAATAGCTTTAACAATGCCGGCCTGTGAATTCTTTGGCCGGTATTAGTTTGGCACTGTGGACAAAATGTATAGCTGTGCCTTTTTTTTGAAGGTTCATTTTCAGTATCTACAATATGCATAACATGAATACAATTAAACCCATTGTATCCTCATAAGCAGGCTTTATTGATTAAATACCCAAAACTGAAACTATTACTTTATGGAATAGTTTTTATGAGGCTTTGCTTTTATATTGTGTGCCTGTAAGCACAGGCGATTTTTGGTTAAACCTGTTCCATTCGTCAATATTTACCATACCGGGAGCAGTTGCATAATGTTTTTTATTTGTTGGGCAGGTAACTATAAAACCTTTACGGGTTTGATCAATTACGGGACGTGCACCACATTCTTTGCAAGGCTCACAATGGATATTGGGTTGAATTTGAATAGATTCGGACATTACGTTTTTTTAAATGTTAAATGAACCCTTGCTGCTGAGCAAGAGAATTTTTTTCATTATGAATTAGGGTTGGGCTGTGTTGCTACAAAGATGCAAATAATATTTTTATTAAAAAAACGCAATTTGTGAAGCGGATTTTACAATTATGTAACATGTTTATTAGCAAAAGTGTAAAGTTGAGTTGTTTTGTGTGCATAATTGTGCAACCGTTAGTTTACAACACGCAATTTCAAGTTGTGAGGCTTTTGTTTATTAACAACTTTTTTACACTTTGAGATATTGAATTCCTCCTCATGAAAAAAATCATAAGCCCACTGTTGTCGTTATTATTTTGTATTCATTTTGCATCTGCACAACCGTCATCTTCTTCGATAAAGCAATGGCAAGATCAAAAGTTTTCCATGTTTATTCATTTTGGTGGCATTTATTCAGTTTTGGGTGGTGTTTGGGATGGGAAGCCGGTTACCCGCGGCTTAAGTGAGCAAATTCAGGCCCATGCTGGTATTTACAGTGATACTTACGCCAACCTGGCCAAAAACTTTAACCCGGTAAACTGGAATGCTGATAGTATTGCACTGCTGGCTAAAGCGGCTGGAATGCGCTCTGTCGTACTAACTTCAAAACATCACGATGGGTTTTGCATGTTTAAAACTGCAACTACCGATTTTAATGTGGTTGATGCTACTCCATTTAACCGTGATGTGGTAAAGGAAATGGCCGAAGCCTGTAAAAGGCAGGGTTTAAGGTTCGGTTTGTATTTTTCGCTGATAGACTGGCATTATCCGCAGGCGTCACCCATATCAAGTCATAATTCTGATTATATAACACCCGAGCATCATGAATATAACAAGAAGCAGGTAACCGAGTTACTATCAAACTATGGCACTATATCCGAACTTTGGTTTGATATGGGGTCGCAAAGCCCTGAACAAAGTAAAGAGCTTTATCAATTGGTGCACCGCTTGCAGCCTGATTGTATGGTAAGCAGCCGTTTGGGTAATGATCAGGGCGATTTTGCCGTAATGGGTGATAATCAATATCCCGATTATTCCATTGGAGTGCCCTGGCAGTCGCCTGCTTCATTTTTTGACGAAACCTGGGGCTACCGATCATGGCAAAAACGCGGAAGCGAGGATGAAAAGTATAAAGAGAAATTGGAAAGCCTGATCCGCGTGATTAGCAGGGGAGGTAATTACCTGCTTAATATCGGTCCCAAAGGCGATGGCTCAGTAGTTGGTTTTGAAAAGGATGTTTTATTGAAGATAGGCACCTGGCTCCATAAAAATGCCGAAGCTGTTTATGGCACAACTGCCGATCCATTTTTTTACCCCCTTTAACTGGGGTAATATAACTGCTAAACCCAATAAGCTTTATCTTTTTGTAACCTCGGTACCCGCTGATGGCCTGATCACTTTACCCGGTCTGGAAGGCAGGATCAGTAATGTTTCTGTTTTGGGCGAACAACAATCGCTTAACTTTAAGCAGGCAACTGATGCCGCTGTGATAACCTTACCCGCAGGTTTTGACAGTGAAAAACAAATAAAAGTTATAGCGGTTGGCATTGCCGAAGGTTACAAGGTGCAACCTGTTCATATCCTGAGCAGCATTTATGACCACATGAAACTGGATGAGCACAACGCTTATAATTATTATAGTTCATCGGGCATTGATTATAACAGCAATTATCAAAGTACTGTAAAGCAAAGCTGGACAATTAAGCCTAAACACAAAGGCAAGTACCAGCCTGCTATACAATATACTGACGAAGAAAAAGGCAGCATTGTTGACCTAACTGTAAACAATGTAACCACCACGTTCAAGCTCGACAGCGATAGGAAGATGAAGTATAAACCTGATACGGCTAAAATAAAATGGGGGCCATTATATATAACCGGCCCATACTCAGCAGGCTTAGGAGGTTTAAATGGCCGCGCGGATAAAATCGATATCTCAAAACCTTTTACCAAAGACACCGATAAACCATGGCGGTCTATAGACGATTATAAAAACGGCCAGCTGATTGATTTGCCCGCAGGCATGGATAATGCTTACTACATTTTGCAAAACATCAACGCAGGCAAGGATTTAATTTACGCGCAGGTTAAGATTACCAGCGGCGATGGCATAATTGTTTTGCTTAATGGGAGGCAACTGCTCATCAATAATAATCCGGGTAAGGCTGCCTCTATAAGTCATGTCATCGGTTTGGATTTGATGCCCGGCAATAACCAGTTACTGATAAAAGTGTTCAACAACTTTAAAAAGAACATTCCTTTTGCGCTCACACATAGTATTCCACAAAATATCTATATTAAAGATCTCGAACCTTTAACGCTTGAAGCAAATGAACTTTACCCGGTGAGTTTAAAGTTACATGATCCCGCATCGCCGAATCAAACTTTAAAGTTGCCTAATCTTGAAATTGTGTTTACGAAAAAGTAAGAAAATAAAAGCCGCCTTGCCAAGGTTTCAAACCTCGTAAGGTGGCTGATGCTGTTGTAAATTGTTACTTCAATAACACCTTGGTAGCGCCGTAACCAAATTTTTCTTTACGGGCATCCATAAAGGTTTGTACTTTTTTATGCCTGCCCAATTGTTTGTGTAGTTCATTACGCAGCGTGCCATTGCCAGCACCGTGTATAAAAGTAATATCAGGTAGTTGATGAACAATAGCTGCATCCAGCGCTTTGTGAAAATGGGCCAGCTGAATCTCCATAATTTCAGCGCTGCTTAAAAACTGATAATCGTCCCGCAACTTTTCTATATGCAGGTCAACTTCGCTAACCGGCTTTTCAATCACTATTTTTTCGGTAGGGCTTTCAAAAAAGCTTTCCTTCAGTTTTTGAGCATCAATAACCAGTTCAGGCTCGTCGAGCCTGATGAGCCAGCCGGCCTGGTTAAGTAATGGAATGTTCTTTTTAGTGGTTGAGAAATCCTTGGCCTTAAACTTTTCATGTATAGCCAACGGTGCCGGTGGTTCAACATTTTGTTTGGTGCTGAATAAAACGCCGAAAATAAATTTTGGCCAAACCTGCAGATCGGCCAGTTGGGCGGAGTAGATATTTTCGGTTGATTTTGGCGCAATAATCCCTGCAAATTCGCCTTTAAATACCTGTTGCTTATCCGTTGTTAAAGTAGCGAGCAGCTGAAACGAAGTTTCATTGATTAAATGAAAATGTACGACAGAACTTGCCCTGGTATCAGTAACCACACCTATATAAACGCCTTTTTTAACAAATTCACCTGGTGTTACGAGCTTTTCATCCGTTGTATTGTTGCTTTTTGTCGCCCCTGCAGGTTGGTAACCATGAACGTAAGTTACTTTGCTGGCAAGTACCGGAATCTCAAAATCGTCATCGCCGGTAACACCTATCATCTGTTCGTCGATGATGCGCGTTACAAAACCTTCCATTTTTTCATCAACAAATCGAACAAAATCGCCTAATTTATATTTCATAGCATTATGTTATTGCAATGCAAAGTTAATTTATCCCGGCACATCTGTCCGGGTAATAAAACTTAGTTATTTTTAAGGTAAGTTTGATAAGCAATTGCGTGAAACAGCTTTTAAGAAATATATAAACCCTAACTATATACTTTTAACTTCATACCATGAGCAACAATACCCCTAAAACACTGGATAACGATTTGTTAAAACAGGTATTTGTCCACAATCTTAACCGTATTTATTTTGGTAAATGTTACCTTGATAAACATCTTGCACATTTGAAAAGTCTCGCTTCGTTTACTGCATTGCAGCAGGCTATACAGGAGTTTTGGGACGATATTAAAAAGCAGATAGAACGGATGAAGAAGGTGTATACCCTGATTAATGAAATTCCATCAGACAAGAACTGCAACCCTATAAAGTCCATTGTTAAGGATGAGTTTTGCCTGGATGAAGAGCAAACTATACCTGTATTGCTGGATATGGATATTATGTTGTATCTGCAGTTACTTGAGCATATTAATATTACATCGTGCCATATGTTAATAATGGTGGCCCAACAGCTTAATTATACTGAAGCTCAACAATTACTTACCGAATGTAAAGATGAATCAATTGACAACGATGAGCTGTTTACGCTTATTAGCAAAGAATATATAATTGCAGATTAAGTATCTATAAAAAAGAAAGCCATCCGCATAGCGCAGATGGCTTAAATGTTAGTTATTTAATACCCCTATTAAAATAACTGATAACAAAGTAAAAAAAAATATATCCGATACCGCAAAATATTTATTTGTAAATAATCTTTGTGACAGCTTTGTTACAAAATAAGCTCTGATATAGCGATTTATCAAGCGATTTTTTGTTTTAAATTTTCCGATTAATGTTTCCTGCATATCGTTATTTAGTCCAATTAATTTAAATTGGCAAAGAAATTTAAGACATATGACCAAACCCTTCATTTTATCTGCATTAGCCTGCATTGCATTTATACAGGTTAAGGCCCAAACCTTGTATATGCCCCGCGATATACAAAAAGCATTCAAAAACGAAACGCGCTCGGCTGATGGCCGCCCCGGCAAAAAGTACTGGCAAAATTATGGCCGTTATAATATCAGTATTACGGCTGTGCCTCAAAATCGTACTGTGAAAGGCACAGAACAGATCACTTATGTTAATAATAGTCCGGATACTTTAAAAAGGCTTAACATGAAGCTTATCCTGAACATTCATAAACCGGGTGCCGCCCGTTTTGGCGATGCAGGGGCTGACTATCTTACACCGGGCATTCAGTTTGATAGCTTTTCAATTAATAGCGAAGCAAAAAAAGTTGCATCAGGTTCAACAAATCAAATGGTTGGTTTAAGTAAGCCGTTGATGCCTCATGATTCTGTTAAGCTTGATATTGGCTGGCATTTTGAAATTTCGAAAGAAAGCGGCCGCGAAGGAATGATCGATTCAACTACCTGTTACCTGGCTTATTTTTATCCCCGGGTGTCGGTTTATGACGATTACAATGGCTGGGACAGGCTACCTTTTTTAGATGCTCAGGAATTTTACAACGACTTTAACGACTATACCCTGCACGTTACCGCGCCTAAAAACTACGTAGTTTGGGCTACCGGTACCCTGCAAAACCCTGAAGAGGTGCTTCAGCCTGAATATGCAAAACGATTGAAGGCTTCATTCACCAGTGATTCAACTATCAATATTGCATCGGCTGCTGAGCTTGCCGCCCATAAAGTAACGGCTCAAAAGGAGATGAATACCTGGACCTGGACCGCTAACGATATCAGCGATATGGCTGTAGGCATCAGTGATCATTATGTATGGGATGCGGCCAGCGTTGTGGTTGATGACGCAACAAACCGCCGCGCCAGTATGCAGGCAGCTTTTTTAGATAGCTCGGAAGATTTTCACCATGCGGTACAAAACGGCCGTAATTCATTAAGCTGGTTGTCCCACAACTGGCCGGGCGTGCCATATCCGTTCCCCAAGATGACATCGTTTCAGGGCTTTGCAGATATGGAATACCCTATGATGGTTAACGATAGCCATACCAATGATGTACGCTTTTCGCAATTTGTGCAGGATCATGAAATAGCGCATACCTATTTTCCTTTTTACATGGGTATTAATGAAAGCCGTTATGCATTTATGGACGAGGGCTGGGCAACAACTTTTGAACTGTTGATAGGAACATCAGAAGTTGGCAAAGAAAAAGCAGAAGCATTGTACAAAAATTTCCGTGTTGACAGATGGATCCATGATGCTTCAACCGCCGAAGATCAGCCGGTTATTACACCATCGAGCGAATTGCGGGGTGGGTACGGTAATAACTCATATGGTAAGCCATCATTAAGTTATTTAGCGCTGAAAGACATGCTGGGCGATCAACTATTCAAAAAAGCCCTGAATGGATATATGGACCGCTGGCATGGCAAACACCCAATACCATGGGACTATTTTAACTCTATGAGTAATATTACAGGTAAAAACCTCGATTGGTTTTTCAATAACTGGTTCTTTACTAATTACTATATTGATCTGTCGGTAAAAGGCGTAACCAAAGCAGCCGGTGGTTATACAGTAGCAATTAAAAACGTGGGCGGTTTTGTAATTCCGTTTGATGTAAAAATTACTTATGCTGATGGTTCCGGCGAGAGCATTCATCAAACCCCCGTGGTTTGGGAAAAAAATCAAAAGCAAATTGCAATAGATATCAAAACCACTAAGACCATTAAATCAGTTACTTTAGACGGCGGCATATTTATGGATGCCGATGAAAGTAACAATTCATGGAATAGATAATAGAAAAGCTTATAAAATAATAAAACCCTGCTAACTGGCAGGGTTTTATTATTTTATAATAGTACTAAATATTATGCGTTCTGTACAGAATTGTTCCAGTCATTGGCAGTCGCTTTGACTTTTGATTTCGCTTCATCCGCGGCGTCACCTGCTTTCCCTGCAAGGTCGTCGGCTTTTGATTTTGCAGCATCAACAGCTTTATCTTTAGCGTCCCAAAGGTCGCTAACAGTTCCGCTAAACTTGGTTTTAGCTTTGTCAATCACACTATTACTGTAATCTTTAATATCTCCGGCTGTTGTTTGCGCTTTGGTTTTGGCAGTATCAACCAGGTCGTTTATATAATCTGCTATATCGCCTCTTAATTCTGTTCCTTTTTCAGGAGCTAACAATAAACCCAAAGCCGCGCCCGCCGCTGCACCTACCAATAGTGCTGCTATAATTTTTGCTTGATCTTTCATGTTCTTTTCTTTGTTTTATGTGTAGTCGATTTATGATATTATTGGAATAAACAACAACAATGCCAGTTTTTATTTGAAAGTAACATTCAAATATTAAGCTGATGTACGCAGCAGGTTAACAAAAAAATAAAGCAAAAAAAGGCACTCAAACTTTGAGTGCCTGGTAGGCTTAATGATTATATTATAATTATATAACTTTTACATTTACCGCGTTAAGACCTTTACGGCCGTTTTCAACTTCGTATTCAACGGTGTCGTTTTCACGAACTTCGTCAATAAGGCCTGTTGAATGAACAAAAATATCCGGACCACCATTGCTTGGTACTATAAATCCGAAACCTTTTGTTTCATTAAAAAATTTTACTGTTCCTTGATTTTGCATTCTTTTATTTATTAATGCCGCCAAGGTAGTTATAATTTACCGTAATCAGCAATAGCCAAAGCGTAATTTAGGTGTAAACCAAACCTGTGGAATGGTATTTGGATTTTAGATAATTGATGGTCAGGCTACTATTGCCAAATGGCCTCCCTGGATGGTATCTTCCGAATCTTTTACTATTCCCCGTATCTTTTCATCCAGTTCGTTAACGGTATGTTCTATTATATTAAAGTAACCAAAATCAATATTTTCCATCCGCATGAGGTCTAATATACCAAGCAGGGATGCCACCGGCCTCCGCAATTCGTGCGATTGTATGATAGCTATACGGTTAAGCGCCTCTTTTTGAATATTGATTTGTTCCTCGTGTCTTTTGCGTGTAGTAATATCTGTTGAGTTAATAGCTATCCCGATTACCTCGCTGCTATTATTTTTTACAGGGATAAATGAGGTTTCTTTCCAGCAGGCATTTGGCGTTCCGGACAGCAGTTCCCATTCCCGTTTAATGGAACGGCCGGTTAATGCTATCGCAAAGTATTTCGAAAATGAATTTACCAGCGCCGGCTCTGTATAAGCGATAATATTATCACCATTGGCCAGTTTTTTATTATATAGGCTTCTGATAAAAACCGACGCAGATTTATTGAATGCCATAACCTCAAGATTACGACCAACCAGGATATGGGTATCTTTTGAACTGTCGAAAATTGCTTTCAACTTCATTTCCGATTCGCTGATAGACGCTTTTTGTGATTGCGACTGCTGGTGCTGCTGCTCAAGCGAACGTAAACTTGAATTAAGTTCCATGAGGTTTACAACCTGCCTGGCCAGCGTTTTTAATGATTTAATCTGTTGCTGGTTAAGTTCATGGGGCTTAAAGTCAATAACACACAGGCTACCAAGGGCATGGCCATCTTTAGTAATCAAAGGGGCGCCTGCATAAAACCTTGCCTGTGGATCCTCAATAACAAGAGGGTTGGTGTTAAAGCGTTTGTCATTAAGCAGGTCGGGCACAACCAACACCTGTTTTTGGATAATGGTGTGATTGCAAAATGATAAATCACGTGGGGTACAGCTGATATTGATGCCGGTAGCGGCTTTAAACCACTGCATGTCGGTATCGAGCAAAGTAACCAGGGCGACGGGAGTGCCGCAGATCTGAGCTGCTAATCCTACTATATCATTTAAATCAACCGCTATGTCACTATCCAGATCCTTAAATCTCTTAACGGCACGCAGGCGCAGGGGTTCGTTATTCATTGTATATTGTATAAGGATTAGTAGTTTTTTATATATCCAACACGGAGCTTACGCACACTATAATAATGAGCTTATTAAACACATACGCAATAGTTTAGCTAATAGTTGTATAAATTACAGAATAAAAAGATATAATGGCAATGATTTTAATACAATTTAACTGGTTAATTATTGTTTAAGGTGGAAATTCACTATAGATAAAATCTTTCGGATTAAGTACCTTTTTTATCGGATGGATTGAGTACATGAAAAGACTAATGTCCCGCCAAAAAAATCGAACAATATTATTCATCCATCGTGCAGCTGTTAAAAACAAATCACTCATGTGTTTAAAGAATATGTGGCATAATTCAACTTTTAGTTTTTTAAAGGTTTAAGTTTGCCAAAAAACCGCGCTCGGTTTATCTCTTAAATTGAAAATTAATACATGAAGGCCTTTATATTCGACCTCAACGGCACTATGATCAATGACATGCCTTATCATACCAGAGCATGGCAACATCTTTTAAATACCGACCTTGGCGGCAGCTTTACCTGGGATGAAGTAAAACCACAGATGTACGGCAAAAATCAGGAAGTACTGGTACGTATGTTTGGCCCTAACCGCTTTACTACCGAGGAAATGAACAGGCTTTCGTACCTTAAAGAACAGCGCTACCAGGATGAGTTTTTACCCCACCTGGCACTGTTGCCCGGTTTGCATGAGTTTTTGGAAAAAGCTTATCAAAACGGTATCCCTATGGCTATCGGTTCAGCAGCTATTCCTTTTAACATTGATTTTGTACTGGATAACCTTAACATCAGGCATTATTTTAAAGCTATAGTAAGTGCCGATGACGTGGTACTAAGTAAACCCCATCCAGAAACATTTTTAAAAGCTGCCGAATTACTGAATTCCTTACCTACAGATTGTGTTGTGTTTGAGGATGTACCTAAAGGTGCTGAAGCTGCCGCTAATGCAGGTATGAAAGCCGTTGTACTTACTACAACACACCAACAGGATGAGTTTGAAGCGTTGCAAAACGTAATTCATTTTGCCGATGATTTTACGGATGACTTTATTGGCAGCCTGGTATAATAAATAGCCAGGGTAAATGTATAACATTTGAATGTGTTAACTCATGTTAACCCCATTTAAATGCGTTTGCCCAGAATAAACAGTAGGGTGTGTTATTTTATTACTTGTTTTAGCGTATAATTGTTCAGTATCCAGTTTATAAACCCGATCCGGACCTTTTACAATGAAACTTAAATTCAACCTGCTTTTGCTCCTGGCCAGTATGATCATAAGCTCGTGCAGTGATCATATTTATGCGCCGGCCATGCACCATAGCGATATTGCTTATCTGCCTAAACCGGTATCTGCCGATGCTGTTAAATCGGCAAATTATATTTCGGGGGCTTTAGTAGTTGATGAAAGCCCTAATTACTCAGACGAGTTGGTTAGCGCACAGCTTAATTTTAGCCGCGCACATGTATTTGATCATTTCAACCTGGCTTACGGCGCATTTGGTACATTAGGTAATTATCATAACAGCGAATTGGAGCCGCAAGATCCCAACTACTTTAAAAATAAGTTCTTTGGAGCGGCAGGAGGAAGGTTATCGGGAAACTTTTTTGTGAGCAGCGGGCATATCGATTTTCGCTTTATTGGCTTTGAAGCGGCCTATAGTCATGAGTTTGGCGATTACCTTAACTTTAGGAAAGCTGTCACCAATAAACCGGGCTTTTACACTGATCCGCGTGCCGGTCTGTTTACATTAGGTGGCACAACTGAAATTATATTTCATACCAATAAAGTTGCCAATCAGTTTGGTTTCCGGCTTTTTTGGGGCGGTACATTTGGCAACGACAACGTATACCGAAACAAAAACAGCGATTACGTTTACGGGGCTTATAACCCTGGTTTTGTAACCGCTGCTTATTTTATGCAGATTAAAAACTATATGGCCGTTGTTGAAGCTGGTACCTATGTACAGTTAAGACTTGGCTACCGGTTCAGATAGCTTATTCAGAATAAACGCTGCCAACCCTGTCGCGCAGGTTATAGCCTGATGCCATCACCTCGCCATAAGCACCTGCGGTACGCACCGCTATCAGGTCGCCGCGAAATGACTCAGGCAAGCTCACATCCTTCTGAAAGCAATCCGTGCTTTCGCATATCGGCCCAACAACGTCATACTTTAAACTTTCGAACTTTCCTGCTTCCGGACTTTCTGACCTCCGGCTTAAATTTTCTATCTGGTGATAAGCCTGGTAAAGCATCGGGCGAATCAGCTCGGTCATGCCGGCATCAAGGATCAGGAAGTTCTTTTTCTGTCCGTTTTTTACATACAATACACGCGATATAAGCGAAGCACTTTGGGCTACGAGTGCACGGCCAAGCTCAAAGTGAACTTCTTGCCCCGGCTTAACATTCAGAAAGTTTTTAAACACCTGGAAGTAAGCCTCAAAATCGGCTATGTTGTTATCCGGGCTGTAATAATCAACCCCCAGGCCACCGCCGGTATTAAGCACTTTTATCGGGAAGCCACGATCTTCAAACCAATCCTGCATTTCATTAATGCGGGTACACAGGTTTTTGTAAACTTCAAGGTCGGTAATTTGTGAGCCGATATGGAAATGGATCCCTAAAAACTGCAGGTTATCACATTTGCGCAAAGCAGCGGCAACATCAGGTAATTGCCAGGTATTAATGCCGAACTTATTTTCATCGAGTCCGGTGGTGATGAAATGGTGAGTATGTGCATCAACATTCGGGTTAATGCGGATAGCCACACCAGCTTTTTTGTTTTTTGCTTTAGCAAGGCCATCAATAATAAAAAGCTCCTGGATGGATTCGACATTGAAGCAGAAGATATCCGCATCAAGGGCCAGGTTTATTTCACGGTCTGATTTGCCAACACCTGCAAATACCACTTTGCTTTTATCAAAGCCATGATCAATAGCTGCCTGAACTTCATTGCCGCTCACGCAATCGGCGCCAAAGCCATAGGTTTGTATGGTGTCAATAACTTTTGAGTTAAAGTTGGCCTTCATGGCGTAATGCACATGGAAGCCGTGCTTTGCAGAAGCATCGCGGCAGGCACTCAGGGTGTTTTTAAGCACCTCGAGATCGTAGTAATAAAACGGAGTTTCTAAGCCGTTGAATTTATCTATAGTTTTACTTGTGAACATGGGTAATATTTCATCAAATCATGCTGAACTATTGCATATCAGGGATTGCTTCGTTCCTCGCGATGACGTTTTAAATTAAAAATTTCAAATAAGGCAATTCCGAAATCGAAAATCCGACATCCGGAATTAAAACAACCTGTTATGTAAACTCCTTAAAGCCTCAACCTTATCCTCTGTTTTTACCAGTAACGACAGGTTGTGATCGCTGCCGCCGTATGATATCATCCTTAATGGGATATGCTTAACGGCTTCCAGTACCCGGGCTGCATACCCATGTTTTTCGGCCCCGAAATCACCTACCACACAAATGATGGTATGGTTCACGTCTATCTCAACCGAGCCGTATGCATTCAGCTCCTTGGTGATATCGCCCAAATAGGTAGTGTCATCGATAGTTACCGAAACTGCTACTTCTGATGTAGTGATCATATCGATAGATGTTTTATAGCGTTCAAACACTTCAAACACCTTACGCAGGAAGCCATGTGCCAAAAGCATCCTGCTCGATTGGATCTTGATAGCAGTAATGGCATCTTTAGCAGCTATAGATTTGATCTTGTCCTTTTCGCTGGTATTGGTGATGAGGGTGCCTTTTGCCTGCGGATCCATGGTATTCAATAAACGAACGGGAATCTTATATTTTTGGGCAGGGAAAACACTTTGCGGGTGCAGGATCTTGGCGCCAAAATAAGCCAGCTCAGCAGCTTCATCAAATGACAGCTGGGCAATTGGCTGCGTACCCTTTACAATCCGCGGATCGTTATTGTGCATGCCGTCGATATCTGTCCAGATCTGTACCTCTTCGCTGCGGATGCCGGCACCAATCAATGAAGCGGTATAATCGCTGCCGCCGCGGCGCAGGTTATCTATCTCGCCATAGGCATTGCGGCAAATGTAGCCCTGGGTAATAAACAAGTTTACTTCGGGGTGCTTATCAAGCAACGGGAGGAGGTTTTCGGTAGTATGATCAACAATCGGCTCATTATCCTCATCTATCTTCATAAAATCCAGGGCAGGCAGCAATACCGATGGGATACCTATCTCCTTTAAATAAACATGATAGAGGGTAGTTGAAAGCAGTTCGCCCTGTGCAACAATGATCTTATCTTCAATATGGGTGAAAAGATCATTGGCAAGATTGCTGAGCAACGAAAAATGGTAGTCGATAACCTCTTTGCCCTGGGCTAAAAATTCGGGTTTCGCAAACAATTCCTTAATAAAAATTTCGTACTTATCCTTTAGGATAGTAATAAGCTGCACTGCCTTCTTCTTATCGCCGGCGAGATATGCTTGTCCAATTTCTACGAGGCTGTTTGTTGTGCCTGACACTGCCGATAGCACCACTACCTGGCGCTCGGCCGGGTTAATGATATCAAGCAGCGCTTTCATCCGGGCGGGGCTACCTACTGATGTCCCACCAAATTTTAAAACTTTCATTTTTATGTTGCTGTTAACCGTATATGATCGGTGTTCCTGAACATCAGCTTGCTGATATTCAAGCACCAATATTTGAGGCGCTAAAAATAGTGTTTTAAAACGCTTTAATGTAATGTGATTGGAATTTAAATTTGACGGGCCATATCATCCTTGAGCTTTGAGATCCGTGGTACTCTGATTGGTAAATGATATCCTCACGTTGTTATTCGGGGTAAGATGTCGCCACTGCTACAAAATATTTTATCCCCTACCTTTTAACATATCAAGCGAGTAAAAACTGTCCCGCCAGTAAATACCACCCTGTACAACTGTTATTATTGATGCTTTTAAAAAATGCCAGGCCAGGAATAGTCCCGAAAAGGGGATCATGAATGCATACCACCATTTATTGGGCGGCACCAGCTCCATATAAATTATATGCACTATGAGCATAACAGAAGCCATGGTCCTGATAACCGGGGTGCCGAAAATGAACATTAATGGCATAGGCAATGCCACCGTTAATAGCATATTCAGTACGTTAACAATGGCTTGCGTAATACTGTACTTAGCCATAGCAAATGAGTTTTTCTGCACGCCGCGCCCAAGCTCACCAAGATTCCTATACCATTCCAGGCAAACGTAACCCTTACCGGCTAAAACATCCTGCCGTAAACCTTCCTTTTTTATCAATTGACCAAGTTGAAGATCATCATCCGGGCGCTGTTTTATGCGTACATGTGTGCCAATTTTTTCATAAGCTGTACGTCTGACCAAATTGAAAGCCCCTATGCCCGACGATGCTTTTGATTTCGGGTTTTTGGCCTCCCATGGTTTCATGGCAATCATGAGCATAATACTTAATGTGGCAAATACACTGTTTAAAATTGACGACCGGGAGATCAACTCAGGTAACATGGTTAAATGATCAACCTCGTGTTTAACTGCATAACCGACAGCCTTGTTAATAGCATCAGGATGAAAAACGATATCAGCATCGGCAAAAAGCATCCATTCTTCAGTACTGCTAAGGTAACCCTGGTAAAGTGCGTTGTTTTTACCAAGCCATCCGTCGGGTAAAGTGTCTATCGTAGTCACCTGAAGTTTTGGATAGCGTAAGCTAAAATCTTTCAGGATGTCGGCGGTACGGTCGGTTGAGCGGTCGTTCACTACAATAAGGCGATGGTTAGGATAATTGATATGGCAAACGCTTTGCAAGGCTTTTTCAAGGTCTTCCTCCTCGTTTCGCACAGCTATAATGATGGCAAGGGGTGGGGGATTATCCATCACAGGCTGTCGGTTTACCTGTTTAATTTGTTTAAAGCCGATAAGCAGATAAAAGTTAAGCGTTAAGGTTGATACAAACAGTATCACGCTGTACCAGAATAATATCATGATAAATAGGTTTGGATAAAGGTGGGTAAAATCAGGAAACAATCACAACAAAAAGTGGCATATTGCATCACCAATTTTAACACCTATGGAAAACATCAGTCGCAAAAAATTTATTGCTTCGGCCGCGATAGCTGTTGCTGGCTTGCCTTTGGGTTTAAGTGCTTTGGCTAAGCCGTCATCTTTAGATTCCGGCGTTGCTGTAGGCAATCTCTCTCCGGGTGAAAAAATAAAAGTGAGTATATTTTCCAAGCATATGCACTGGCTTAATTATGCCGATATGGCCGCTTTAACGGTACAGCTTGGTTTTGACGGAATTGACCTTACTGTAAGGCCCGATGGCCACGTGCTGCCCGAACGTGTTGCCGATGACCTGCCTAAAGCGGTTGATGCTATTGAAAAAGCCGGACTCAAGGTTTATACCATAGTAACCAATATTAAAACTGCTGATGAAAAATACACCGAAGCGATCCTGAAAACGGCATCGGCATTGGGCATTAAATATTATCGTACCGCCTGGTTTGATTATGATAAGGCTACCAGTGTACCTGCCAATATCAGGGCTATCAATAAGCAACTGGCCGGTCTTGCAGGGCTCAACAAAAAGTATGACATACACGGCGGCTATCAAAACCACTCCGGCGACTTGTTTGGAGCATCACAATGGGATTTATGGCTGAGCCTTGAAGGGCTTGACCCCAATTACATCGGTTGCCAATACGATGTAAGGCACGCTACCACCGAAGGTGCTGACACATGGCCTGTTACACTTAATCTTTTGAAGGCTTATTCCAAAACAATCAATGTAAAGGATTTTTACTGGGAGAAAAAGGCCGACAAATGGCAGGTGAAAAGTGTACCATTAGGCGAGGGTATGGTTGATTATAAAAAATACTTCAGTCTGCTAAAACAATACAATATCAATGGCCCCATGAGCCTGCACTGCGAATATCCCTTAGGCGGGGCAGAGGATGGTAAACGTGAGCTGTCTATTAGTAAAGATGAGTTTTCGACCGCTTTAAAAAAAGATTTGACCAGATTGCGGGGGTGGCTGGCAGAGTATGATCTGTAAGTGCCGGTCAACGCGATTGCAGGTTTAAGTATCCGTGCTTGAGTCTGCGAATTTTTTTCCTCTCCTTAAAACTTGTTTTATAACAAACTTGTTACTAAATTTAGTAGAAGCATTTCGGTCGCTTGATCTCCCTGATCGCCCCTGGGTTGCTGATAACCAATTATTAAACTAAAAGGAGGCCTTTATGAATCTGGTTCATAAAATTGAACACTGGGGTGATGCTCATCACCCTAAAGTTTTGGATATTGTGCGTATTGTTCTTGGTGTATTTTTATTGGTGAAGGGCATAACTTTTATGGAAAATACATCATACCTGCGCGGTATTATTACCGATCAGGATGTTATTGATGTATCGCCTGATATGCTGATGATCCTGGTATACTATGTATCATTTGCCCACATGGTTGGCGGTATACTCATAGCTATGGGTATATTAACCCGTTTGGGCTGCATTATTCAGATCCCTATATTGGTTGGCGCGGTATTTTTAACAGGTATTTTCCAGGAGCCTATCAACACCATGTTATGGCCATCAATTACAGCCCTGGCTCTCCTTATACTATTTACCATTTTAGGCTCCGGCCCATGGTCGTTAGATAAAGTACTGTCGTTTAAGAGATAGTGGAGAGATATAAGAGATCAAGAGCCGGAAACCAAGAAAGGAATTGCTTTGAACTAACGCCAAACTCTAAAACTCCCGACTTAGGCTTAAAACTTAGAAATCAAGACTTCTAACTTCCAATTAATATCCTTTAACGGCTTCATCCACATAACACCATAGCCAGCGCTCACCCGGTTCAGCAGATATAACTACCGGATGGCCAGTAGCGTGGAAATGCTTGGTCATATGTGTATTAGGTGAACTATCGCAGCAAAGCGTAACGCCGCATGTTTGACAGGTACGCAAATGCAGCCATGTACCATGGTGCTTTATACATTCTTCGCAAACATAATCCTTAGGTTGGGTTATGCTTTCAATAGCTTCGATATGGGCGCAGGTTTCTTCCATAGGTATAGGTAGTTGATGATTAAACTTCGGCCAGGTATTTATGTACAAAACTTATCGCCATCGAACCTTCGCCTACGGCAGATGCCACACGGTTCATGGCCCCGGCACGCACATCGCCCGCGGCAAAAATACCGGGACAACTGGTTTCTAACAGGAATGGATCTCGTTTAAGCTTCCAAACTTTTCCAAAGCTTTCATAGCTGCGCAACTCGCGGCCAGTTTCAATAAAGTCTTTACTGTTTTTAATAATATCCAGCTTTATCCAGTCGGTATAAGGTTTAGCGCCAATAAATATATATAATGCGTTAGCCGTTTTAACCACAGATTCTTTGGTCTTGCAGTTTTGTATCGTGAGCTTTTCAAGGCAGTTGGTACCTTCGGCCTCAATTACCTCGGTATTTGGCATAACCTTTATATTTGGCGTATCGGCAATCTGGTTGATCAGGTAGGCAGACATGGTTGCCGTCAAATCATCCCTGCGGATAATGATATGCACGTTTTTTGCAAATTTGGAAAGGTACATAGCTGCCTGTCCGGCCGAGTTGCCCCCGCCAATTACAAACACTTCTTTACCTGTACATGCCGAAGCTTCGGTAGTAGCCGCGCCATAATAAATACCTGCCCCGGTAAAGTTATCAACGCCTTTAACTTCCAGCTTGCGGTAATCAACCCCGGTGGTAATTACTACTGTACGGCTGATGATCTCGGGCCCATCATCCAAAATAATGGTTTTGTAGCCATCTTTTTGTTTGATATCGCTAACAGATTGGGGTGATAAAAATTCGGCGCCCAAACGCATAGCCTGACTTATGGCGCGACGGGTAAGATCGGCGCCGCTTAAACCTGCCGGGAAACCCAGATAATTTTCGATACGGGAACTGGTACCGGCCTGTCCTCCCGGTGCTTTACGCTCAATCAATAAAGTTTTTAAGCCTTCTGATGAACCGTATACAGCGGCGGCTAATCCTGCCGGACCTGCACCAATGATCACCACGTCGTAAACATCGGTGAGCTGGGTTGGATTTTTCCCCATTTTATCGGCAATATCCCTTATGGTAGGTTTTGTTAAACAACTGCCATCCTCAAATATCACCATCGGCAAATCATCGGTTGTGCGGTTATTGATGGTAAGCAAACTGGCCGAATCGATATTTTTTTCGATATCAAACCAGCGATAAGGGATCAGGTTACCGGCTAAAAAATCTTTTATCACATGTGATTGCGGCGAAAACTGGTAACCTACCAGCTTCATACCCACAAATTCGGGGATGTAGTGGCTGTGCCAGTCACCAAGCAGATCATTAATTACCGGGTAAAGCTTTTCCTCGGGAGGGTTCCATGGCTTCATCAGGTAATAATCAAGCTGCACATCGTTGATGGCTTTAATGGCGGCATCGGTATCAGAGTAAGCGGTAAGCAGTACACGTTTAGCTTCGGGGAATACTTTTTTCGCTTTCTCCAGAAATTTAACGCCTTCCATTTCGGGCATGCGCTGATCGCACAAAAATAAGGCGACCACCTCCGAACTGTTTTTCAGTTCAATAAGGGTATCATATGCCTCATTTGCCGATGTTGTGCTTAGTATTTTATATTCTTTGCCATACTGCGACTTTAAATCGCGGCTTATTGACCGCAGTACCTGCGGATCATCATCTATGGAAAATATTATCGGACGGCTCATAGGGTAAATATGCAGGCAAATTAACTAATATTTTTGGTAAAATCAGTTTTTTGCTAACCATTTATCGGGAAGCAAACTATAAACTCGGTATGCCCGGGCCTTGATTTTACCTTTATTGAACCGCGGTGCTGCTTCACAATACGCTGCACCACTTCAAGGCCCATACCGGTACCTTTGCCCATTTCTTTTGTGGTAAAGAACGGATCGTAGATCTGGCTGATATTATCTTCGGGGATGCCGGGCCCATCATCAATGATTCTTACTTCAACAAAGTCGTTATCTTTTTTTGTGCGGATGGTAAGTGTGCCTCTCTCATTTATTTCCATGGCATCAAGGGCATTATCAACCAGGTTGGTCCAAACCTGGTTAAGTTCGCCGATAAGCGCTTTCACTTCGGGCAGGGTTTCATCAAACTCTTCAATTACGGTAATATTTTCCTTCCTGATCTTGTAACCCAGCATGGTAATGGTATTACGGATCCCCACATGAATATCGGCATATTGCTTATCCTGAGCACGGTCCATATGGGTAAACGTTTTAACCGAGCTTACAAGCTCGGCGATACGGCGTGCCGATTCCTGGATATCCTCGATCATTTTTTCGCCCATTAGCTTGGCGCTAAGCCAACCCATAATAATGGATACCGCATGTTCGGGTATATGCGCTTTCAGGGCCTCCAGGTTTTCGGTGGTAAAACTAAAGTCTACAAAGCTTTCGGCTATATCATAGGCGTCTTCAACGCCGTTATCTTCCAGCCATTCAGATATTTCATCTTCAAGCTGGGTGCGTTGTTTAAGTGTAAGGCGGGTATAGCATTCTTTTTTGTTCAGGATCCTGAACAACTCGTCGGTAAGACCGTCAACCTGTTCATCGCTGGCCCTTATGGCAAACATATTTTTTAGGTGGGCGGGCACCATACGCAGGTGTTTTCTTAATGATAACGAGTCGCGCACTATGGCCGATGCCGGGTTATTAAGCTCATGAGCCAAGCCGGCAGACAACTTGCCTAAAGCCATCATTTTATCATTTTGCTGCTGCATGGCAGTAAAATCTCGTACGCGGGTGGTCATGATATGAACCAGCGCCTGGGTAAGCTCAAAATGGTTCCGAATCATCTCCATGATCTCGCCCGTGGGATAGCTTAATACCGTTAATTCGCCAACGGCCTGTGCATAACCTTTGGCTATAAGGCCGCGCGAATAGGGCATATAGCCGGTGATACTTCCTTTTTCAACCAGGGTATAATCACGGCGCGAACCTTGCTGCATCATAAAGAAGCGCATATTGCCTTCGATGATAAAATGCGGGCCCGTAAGGTCCTGGCCCGGTTCCATCAGGTATTCACCATCTTCAAATGTTAAGATCTCGCTTTTATCAATCAGCCACTGCAGCTGATCGTCGGGTATATTGGCTAAAGCTTCAAAAGCTTTCAAGTCTGATACGCTTACCTGTAGTTCACTTACCTTTTGCATAATTTAAAAGTAGGGAATATTATTTAATGATGTAAAAATGAGGTGAAAAATTGCAATAGGGTGAACCTGACCGCTGATTTCTTTGATTGCGCTGATTCTATCTGTGTTTGGAATAAATGGATTTGAGGATTTATGATATTGACTTAAAGAATTCAAGGAATTAATTGATGTTGAGCAATTCTATAAAATCAAACAATGGTACGGTGATAGCATCCACCATAAGCTTAATGACATTAAAATCCTTTAATCCGGCAAATCAGTTTAGTCCCGGGTCAATTCCACTTACTCAAAAACACCCCGAAAGCTTCTTTATACTGATCGCCAACGGAGATATTTACTTTGCCTATCTGTAAAGCGTTGCGGGTAATGGAGTTGATTTTATTAAGCGAGACAATGAATGAGCGGTGTACGCGCATAAACCGTTTGGATGGCAGTTTTTCTTCCAAAGCTTTTAAACTGGTGAGGGAAAGCAATGGTTTATCTTTATCCTGCAGATAGATCTTTACATAATCTTTCAAACCTTCAATATAAAGAATTTCGTTAAGGGCGATTCGCACCAGTTGATATTCGATCTTTAAAAACAGGTATTCCTCTTCTTCCGGCTTTGCGGCGACTACGGTTGCAGGGGTGTTTGAGCGGTTCACCAATTCAAAATACGTTAAGGCTTTATTTGAAGCATGCAGAAACTCTTCGTAGTTAAAAGGCTTGAGCAGGTAATCGAGAGCATCAACCCGGTAGCCTTCAATAGCAAACTGGTTGTAGGCGGTGGTGAAAATAATGCGGGGTTTAGTTGCTCCGCGACTGTCAAGCACCCGGGCCAGCTCCATGCCATTAAGGTTAGGCATTTGGATGTCCAAAAAAATAAGATCAACCTTTTGATCCTGCAAGCCGACAAGCGCCTCTACGGCACTGCTATAACGGTCGATCAGTTTCAGGAAGGGGGTTTGCTCGATAAAAGCACAAACCAGGCCCAGCGCAAGCGGCTCATCATCAATCGCTATACAGTTAATTATCATGACAGGTTAAGGGTTAAGTGAACAGTATAGATATTGGCGGTTACATCTTCAGTAATATCCAGTTTATATTTTCCTGCATAGAGCAAATCAAGCCGGCGAATGGTATTGGTTAAACCGATACCTTTATTTTCGCCAATGCTTGGGTTATGATCTTTATAGATACCATTTTCTACCTTTAACTCCAGCAGGCTATCATGTTGATCGATAATGATGTGGATAGCACTCGGCTCTGTAGCGCTGATGCCGTGTTTAAAGGCGTTTTCTACAAAAGGTAAAAAAATCATTGGGGCTACGGTTACATCATCAGTATGTGCAGGCGGTGTAAATGTAACGGTTACTTTTTGGGTAAGGCGCAGTTCCATAAGGCTGATATAGTCTTTAATGAAAGCTATCTCCTGGCTTAATAATGCGGTGCCATGCTGCGTATCATATAATACATACCGCATCATGCGCGAAAGCTGGTGCAATGCCTTGCGCGATGTTTCGGCATTAACATGCGTAAGCGCATAAATGTTATTAAGCGTATTGAAAAAGAAATGAGGGTTGATCTGGGCTTTCAGGAATGATAATTCTGAACTGATCTTATCCTGCTCCAATGCCTGGCGCAGGCGGATATCCATTTGCCATTTTTGGATTGCGGTAATGCTGGTGCTGATCCCTAAAACCAACGCTACGATAACAGTACCAAAAAAATCCCATCCTCGGCGGTCCCTTGGTTTTGGCGGGCGGTGCTGCCGGTGAAAAGCAGCTTCCATATGCTCATGCATATGCAGCACCTTATCAGCCCAGCTATTGAGCATTAAAAAAACAATTACCACCCCCACAACAGCCATAAAGTACATCCCTATGCGATCATGTAATAAAAACCGTGGAACAAGTAATTTGCTGTTGAAGTAATAAGCAGCAACAAGTATAAAAAGAGTAACCGCCTGTTTGACCCAGAACTGGTACGGTATTTCAACATTCCAGCTAAGGGGCTGGTAGAAGAACAACAGCAATCCAAAAACTACCCATATTAAAACATGGATGAGTATTGTGATGGTGTTGCTTTTTGACTTAAGGCTCATTGAAAGAGTTTACTATAGTGCACGAAAAATAAATTTACATATATAATTCAGCAATATTACAAATCAATAAAGCTTTAGGACAATCATAATCGCCCGGGAGGCAAAAAACACCGATGAGCGCTTTGATCTGATCTTTAAAGGCTGCTAAAAGCTTTATACAGAGTAATTATCCGTTTTCATGGGCGAAAAGTGGTGCCCTGTCTATACATTAATAGTGCCTGTCCATTATGTTTTTTACACTACAAGCAATGCTATTGTTTTGTGGCTGTTAAACAGCACAAAATGAAAATCCTATACTCCTTTGCAGTAATAATTGCCTTAGCGCTTGTATTACCATTTAACGCAAATGCCGAAACCGGTCGTACGGTTAAAGGTGTCGTAAAAGACTCTACCGGTTACCTGGTTGCGGGTACGAGCGTAAAAATGCTTACCGGTACCGACAGCACTACCGTTATTACGGGTGCCGATGGTACCTTTACATTCAACAATGTGACAGTAAGCCAGTTTAGTTTAGTTTTTAGTTCGATAGGTTATGAACCACTCAGGCGCAGGTTTGTGTTGGCTAATGATAACAAGCCGGCTAATTTGCCGCCGGTTATCCTGAAAATAGGAACTACGATGTTAAAAACCGTAATTATTGCGGATGTGAACCCGGTAAAGCTTAAGGAAGATACTATAGAATTTAATGCCGATGCCTATAAGGTGCGCGATAATGCCCCTGTTGAAGATGTGATTAAAAAGCTGCCCGGCATGGATGTTGATAAAGATGGAAACATCACCGCCCAGGGCAAAAGCGTGACTAAAGTGCGTGTTAACGGCAAGGATTTTTTTGGAGGCGATGTTAAAACAGCCACTAAAAACCTACCTGCCGATATCGTACAAAATATCCAGATCATTGATGACTATGGCGATCAGGCAAATCTCACCGGTGTAAAAACCGGTGAACCGGATAAGGTACTGAACATTACCATTAAACAAAATAAAAACTATGGTTACTTTGGCCAGGCCAGCTTAGGAGGGGGCCGTGATGCCATTCCCGGTGTCTCAAGCGATAAGGAGAGCAACAGGTATGTGGCTTCGGCCAATGTGTTTAGCTTTAACGGCAACAGGCAGCTTGCCTTTTTAGGTAACCTTAACAATACCAATACCAATCTGTTTAGCTTTGGGGGTGGTGGTCCAAGAGGCGGCGGACCGGGTGGGCCTCCGGGCGGTAACAGTAATTCATCAAACGGGATCACTACCGCACGTTCATTTGGGTTCAATTATCGCGATAGCTGGGGCAAGAAGATTACCGCTTATGGTAGTTACAGCTTTGCCGATAATTCGGTGAACACCATCAGCAGTACCATTCAAAATAATCTTTCATCAACCAACCCGAGCACCAATACGCAAACCAATAACCA
Source organism: Mucilaginibacter gossypii (assembly GCF_017569325.2). Taxonomy (NCBI): domain Bacteria; kingdom Pseudomonadati; phylum Bacteroidota; class Sphingobacteriia; order Sphingobacteriales; family Sphingobacteriaceae; genus Mucilaginibacter; species Mucilaginibacter gossypii. The sequence goes on from NZ_CP071878.2 coordinate 475,365, forward strand.
GCAGGACGAAAAGCTGAACCACCGGGTTAACTTCAACATTGAGTATAAACCCGATACCGTAAACTATATAAAGATCACCCCAACATATGCTTATGCAAGTATCAATACTACATCCGACGCAACCAGTTTGCTGCTCGGAAATTCGGAAACGGTATCAAACTACAGTCTTGCAAACCTTAGTAAATCAACAGAGCCCAACTATGGTGTTAATGTGTTGTTTAATCATAAATTCAACACTCACGGGCGTAACTTCAGTGTAAATGTGGGTGCAGGCAGCTATACCATTAACAAATATCAAAACCCGGTTTATACCTATATTGATGGCGCCCGTAATGCCCCTCTTAACCAGTTCATCAATACCGATAGCCGTACCGATAGCCTAGGGACTACTGTATCGTACATGGAACCGATAAGTAAAAAGGGCTACATGGAATTGAACTATGCCTACCACTACGCCTATACCACTGCTGATAAAGCTACCGACACCCTGGCCGATGATGGAAATATAAACAGGTACGATTTGTTGAGCAATAACTATAATTCAACCTTCGTTACCAACCGGTTCGGGCTTAACTATCGTTTTATCGATAAAAAATACAACTACACTTTGGGCGTGGTAGCACAGCCTACGTTGTTGAAAGGATCGTCGATAGTTGATGGTATACCGTTTACAACCAATAACAATACCTTTAACTGGGCACCTACTGCAAGGTTCATTTATAACTTTTCGCGTAGCCAATCGCTTAGTTTAAATTATAACGGCAGCAGCAATCAGCCTACTTATACAGAATTGCAACCTGTTACAGATTTCAGCAATGCATCATACCCGGTACAGGGTAACCCCGGTCTGAAACCGGAGTTTAATAATACACTTTCGTTAAAATACAATAAGTTCAATTTTGAAAGCGGCAACGTATTTTTTAGTAACCTGTCGTTCATTAAAACTGATAATAAAATAGTAGCCAATACCATTACCTATCCTAAAACCTATACGCCCAACGGCAAACTGGCCGGAAGTATTTTAACCCAGTATTTGAATGCCGATGGCTATTACTCGGCACAAGGATTTTATGTGTTTGCTAAGCCATGGCAAAAAAGAAAATATAATCTGTTCATGATAGGTAACATTTCATACAATAACAACGTCTCATATATAAGTAATGTGGATTCCGCTACCTATAACATGACAACCGAGAAAAATATCGCCAAAAACCTGGTGTTATCTCAAGGCGCACGCTTTAGGGTAAGCATTACCGATGTTATTGATGCCGAAGCAAGCACTACTTATAGCGTTAATACCTCAAGCAACTCCATCAAACAGGCAAACGTTAACAGCAATTTCCAAACCCTTAACCTGGGCGTTAATGGCAAAAGCTATTTTAAAGACTGGACATTGAGTTATGATTATTCAAAAATGATCTATTACGGCTATACCGGTGCTACTAATCCTAATATATTGAATACCTATGTAGAACGCCGGTTTTTGAAGGGCAATGCAGGCACCCTGCGCTTTTCGGTCATGGATGTGTTTAACGAAAACACCGGTTATACAACCACTCAGAACGGCAGCTATATCACTCAAGCCAACAGTAACCGTTTGGGGCGTTACTATCTGCTAACTTTTACGCTTAAGCTGCAGAAATTTGCCGGCAAAAGGCCAACTATGGAACGTGGCGGACCAGGTGGTCCACCTCCGGGCGGCGGTCCCGGCGGACCGCCACCGTTTTAATGAACGGCAAGGTTCATAAAATATTAAAAACCTTCCCATCCCTGAGAAAGATGGAGAGTTCAGATCAAAACATGATGATCTGAGATTTAGTTGATGTTATCATAAATAACTGCAGGGCGTTCCGGGGTGAGATACGGGACGTCCTTTTTTTTATTAATTATACGTTAATGAACTTATTAAGGTTTTGATTTTTCCGTTAAACTCACTTATTATTTAATCAATCTGTATATCAATCCAATAACCGTGAGGTATTATTCTCGTTTTTATTATTATTTAATTAAGCTACACAAACCAAGATTAAACTTTTATGTATTGATTTACCCGGGCCGTTTTTGCGGGGCTTCGCATCTCGAATATTTTGTTAATTTAGCTCCTCATAAAAAATAAGCTTTTTTTACAGTTTTTAACTACATTTAGCCCGTTGTTTGTAAATAAAACTGAATGAAGCCGCTTTTACTTAAAGTTTCTGCCGATCCTGCGCATTCCTTTAGCGTAAGGCATGACGTATCACCGGATATCAATAATCGCTGGCATTGCCATCCCGAACTGGAGTTGATTTATTTCATCAAAGGTGGCGGAACGCAGTTTATAGGCGATAGTATTAAGCAGTTTGAAGACGGCGATATGGTATTGGTTGGATCAAACTTGCCGCACTATTGGCGTTTTGACGACATGTACTTTAATAATGGCAGCGGGCAGGTGCCGGTTGATACAATCGTGGTACATTTTTGCGAAAACTTTTGGGGCGATCAGTTTCTTCAACTCCCTGAAAATAAGCTGATCAAGGTACTGCTTGAGCGCTCTAAACGTGGATTGCAGATAACAGGCGAAACAAAAAAGCAGGTTGCCAACACTTTAGCCACTATGCTCAACACAGATGGGGCAGAAAGGATCATTATGCTACTCAAAGCATTGAATACGATAGCAGGCAGTTCGCCGCTTAATTATTTAACTTCTATAGGTTTTAAGTACGATCATAATGAATCGGAAAGCGATAGGCTCAATAACATTTATGAGTACTCGGTACGTAATTTCCGTAAAAAGATCTACCTGGAAGAAATAGCCGATATAGCCGGCGTAAGCGCTAACTCTTTTTGCCGATACTTTAAATCAAAAACCCGTAAAACCTACTCGCAGTTTGTAATCGAGATAAAAGTAGGTTACGCTTGCAAGCTCCTGATTGAAAACAAGCTCAACATTAAACAGCTTTGTTACGATAGTGGGTTCAATAATTTCTCCACTTTTCACAAGCATTTTAAACAGGTAACAGGTAAAAGCCCACTCATGTACCAAAAGGAGTTTACGAAGAAAACATAATTTTTTGCTATCCCCGAGTGGTTTTAATTGTATTGAAAATAACTCGGGATGGGCTGACCTTTAGAAAAAAGGCAGTTCATGACAGGGCAGCAGCCCCTTCAATATCCTTTTCCATAAGGATGAAAATAATTCTATCATCCTATCCTGGGAATAATTTTTTAAATTCACGGTGATATATCTCTCGTTTTGCGCACTTATTATTAAACGCATTGATCATGGCACATGAGATAGTTTTTGATAAACCGGCCGTCCAAAGGGAACAACTCATTACGGAGCTTTACCAAAGCGCTTTCCCAACAGTGGCTAAATATATAAGCAAGATGGGTGGTTCCTTTGACGACGCAAAAGATATTTTTCAGGATGCCCTTGTTATTTATTATGAAAAGGCGGTGAACAGTGATCTGTCCCTGCATAACGGTGAAAAGGCTTATCTGCTGGGTATTGCCAAACATCTTTGGTTCAAAAAGTTTAAGGGTGACCGCAATAACCTGCCGCTTGATAATTGCACCGAAGATTTTGATGTTACAGATGAAACTGAAGATCAGCCATCGGCAGTTAAACTAATGAGATACCTGGAAACGGCCGGTAAAAAATGCATGGAGTTGCTAAGCGCTTTTTATTATCATAAACTACCCATGAAGGAGCTTGCGGATTTGTTTGGTTACGCGGGCGAGCGGTCTGCTACTGTGCAGAAGTATAAATGCATTGAAAAGGTAAGGGAAACAGTTAAAGAACAATCACTGGCTTATGAGGACTTCATTGAATGAGATCAAAGAAATTGACGATCATTTGATTGGGCAAACTGCGCCTGATGAGGCACTGTTGTTCGAGGCCAAACGGATCATCAACCCAAGCCTTAAGTATAAGGTGATGTGGCATAAACAAACTCTGGCCCTGGTGCAGCAATATGGCCGTAACGGCCTTAAGGCCGAAATTGAAACCGTACATCAAAAGCTATTCAGCTTGCCTGAGCATGCGGGTTTCAGGCAAAAGGTCATGCGTTTGTTCGGTAAACGCTAAACATCAAATTTTATGAATATCAATCAAAACGAGTTCCGCAAATATGCGGTGGGGCATCGCCGTGTCCAAAGTTTACATGTCGACAGGTTTATTGCGCAGGTAAATAACAGCCAATTAAGGATGGGTATGACTCCCTATATTATGGAAGAGCGACAGCTCAATATCTCGCAAATGGATGTTTTTTCGAGGCTGATGATGGATAGGATTATTTTCCTGGGCACTGCGATAGATGAGCAGGTGGCTAATATCATCCAGGCGCAATTGCTGTTCCTGCAATCGGCCGATGCTAAAAAGGATATCCAGATCTATATCAATTCACCGGGCGGTTCAGTATATGCCGGACTGGGAATTTATGACACCATGCAGTTTATATCGCCTGATGTAGCTACCATCTGTACTGGTATGGCTGCCTCAATGGCTTCGACATTACTTTGCGCCGGTGCCAACGGCAAACGGGCTGCGTTGCCGCATTCACGCGTTATGCTGCACCAGCCATCAGGTGGAGCGCAGGGGCAGGAATCGGACATTGAAATTGCTGCCCGACAGATCTCTAAAATGAAGAGAGAGCTGTACGAGATCACAGCCAAACACAGCGGGCAAAGCTACGACAGGGTTTATGAAGTATCCGACAGGGATTACTGGATGATAGCTAAAGAAGCGAAAGCTTTTGGGATGATAGACGAGGTTTTGGGAGCTAAGGAGGACTGATTAGCATATTGAAGACTTACGAAGTAATTAAACTTCGTAAGTCTGGTTATTTAGATCACTTATTCAACGCATCTACCTTATCAAAAAACTCATTTTGCAATTTGATGGTACTGGTGTCGGCCTTAATTGCTTTGAGCGCTTGTACAAAGCTGGCTATTTCATGCTCTGCTATAAATTTGCCAAATTCGGGTGTAGCTTTAGCACCTTCACCGGCATAGTGGTTAGGGTAAGCGGCATACCACCATATAGGTGTATAAATATTGGCCAGGTTTAAACGGTGCTGATTATCGCCCGACTGCGATGCCGCTCTATCCATCTTCATCAGATCTGGGCGATAGTAAAGCATCGACGCGGTTTCACTTTCGCCGGCATGCTGATCACCTTCAATAGCTGATTTATGCATTTTGCGGTATTGATCTGTGTATTCCTTATCTGCACCATGCGGGTTATAAAAATATACTGCATAGCTGTGACGTTTGTTGAGCAGAGATTGCATAAAGAACTGGATAAACTCGGGATTGCCGCCATGGCCGTTCAGTATTACTATTTTATCAAACCCGTTTCGCGCAATTTCATCACAGGTAGCTTCCAGTAAATCCCAGATCACTTTGCTTGGCAGGGCAAATGTTCCGGGCTGATGGCGGGCCTCATTGATCTGTCCATAAAAATAATCGGGAAATACAACAGCATATTCCGACTTAACAGCATGGGCAGCCCACTCACGTACGTGGATCAGGTCGGTGCCTAAAGGGGAGTGGGGGCCGTGTTTTTCCAGGATCCCAATGGGCAGGATACAAGTTTTCGACGATTTTGCGAGCGCAGCAGGAAAATCTGAGGCAACAAGCTCGTCCCAGCGGGCAGGTATTTGCTGGGCAAAGGAATATGCAGAAAGCAGTAGCGCTGCAAACAGTAATAAATAAGTTTTCATAAATTATAGGTTTAATAACAGGGTATAGCAAACTGTATTTGAACTGAAATTTACGAACTTAAAATATTGTTTTTCAACAGGTAATTTAAAAATTACAATTAAGAGGTTAATGGATATTGGGCAATGAGTAGCAGAAAATAGCCCCTTTTTCCTTGTTGTTTTCAACCCAGATCCGGCCATTCATTTTTTCGGTAAAATCTTTACAGATCATGAGCGCTACGCCCGCGCCTTTTTCCTTTTCGTTACTGTACTGCATGTTGGCTTTAAAATTAAAGAGCGACTTCAGCTTATCGGGCGAAATACCTTTTCCCTCGTCCTGTACACAAACAGTTACATCGTTGTTATCGCTTGATGCACCTATAGTAATGGTTGAATTATCTGGCGAAAACTTAATGGCGTTATGTATAAAATTGCGGTGGATAAACTGTACCAACTCTTTGTCGGCGTGAATAACAATGGCCGGGTCCACTTTGATTACGAACCTAAGCCCGCGGTCTTTACCCATTAAGTAAAATGGTTGTATTGCCTCATCTATAAGGTCCTTTAAAGGCAGTGGAACAGCTTTGTAATTAAAGCCCGACAATTGCTGTTTGATCCATTGCAATATGTTTTCAAAAATCTCCAGCGAAATATTTGAAGAATGCTCCATGGTATCTACCAATTCCATCAATTCTTCCCGTGTAAAAGTATCGGCGTCTTTAAGTACCGTTGCCAGTGTTTTGAGTGCACCTATTGGCTGCCTGAAATCATGCGCAAGAATAGATACCAGCCGGTTGTTGAATTCATGATCTATTTGCAGTTTTTCGTTTCGTAGCTGTACGGTGTGATTAAGCTCTTCCAATGTTTGGCCATGCTTTTTCTTCAGGTTGTAAAGGCGGTAAGTAAATATTACGGTAATGGCGGTTATCACAAATAAAACACCAAGTACAATCGCAAGCACCTGCCTGTTTTGGCTCCGGATGGTTATAGCTTCCAGTTCCTGGTCTTTCAGGGCATAATCAATATAATCAAAGCCTGTTGTATTAGTGTACTTCTCCTCGTCGTCATATAGTTTCAGCAATTTTGAACTGTAGCGCTGTACTTCGGGCAGATTATTTTGAGCAATATAAATATCATATAATTTTTTCCCGAAGATTTTTTCATAATAGTGATAGCCGCTTTTTTCGGCAATAGAAAGTCCCTGTTTGTAGTAATCAATAGCTTGGGGAACATTATTTTCGAGGTACAAATCGCCAAGGTTCATGACTATATCAAGGCTCAGGTAATAAAGCTCCATGGCTAAACCATTATCTACTGCTTTTTGTAAAACCGCCACACCTTGTTCACGGTTATTGCTTTGAAGGTATAGCAATCCCTGTACCTGGTCTGCTTCAACGAGCATACGTTTATCTTTATATCTTGTGCCAATTTCGCGTGCTTTATCAAGGTAGATTTCAACCGAATCTTTGGGGATTTGCCCGGGGTATAAGAGCAGGTAATTGCACAGCACCAACGCCACGATAGAGTCGCGCTGCAGGGTTTTACCAATGTTTAATGCCCGCTTAAAAAAGTTTATCGCTTTTTTATCTTCCTTGTTCTCGTTAAAAACAAGGCCAATATTCATTAGCCCCTGTACAACGTTTGAGGTATCATTTAATTCTTTGTACAGGTTATAAGCCTCGTTATAATAGCGTAGTGAAAGTTGCAGATTGCCTTTAAGATCATAAACAATGCCTATAACATTTAGTGCATCGGCCTTTCCGGCCTTATAGCCAAGCCGTTCAGCTATAGTTCTGGCCTTTTTAGCATAATTGAAAGCACTGTCGATATTTTGCTCATACATAAGCATCCCCAGCCTGTTAAGCGTATTTACATACTGTATGCTATCATGAGTTAAGGGCAAGTCTTTTTTTAGTTTATTAACCTCCCTGAATTGGCCGAAACATTCAGATACAGCAAGCAACAGTAATACTAAAAGGCTTACGTTTTTTTTCATTAATTAATATTTGCAAAACGGGCTAACGGTTCATGATATAGCCTAAAGCTATTATACGGATAAAAAGATGTATGGTTGAAGAATGTTAAATAAAAAAGGCTCAGGTACAGTTAGTTTTAACTGTTATTCAAAAATATTAAACCTTCTGCAGGTAATACCGGCATAACGGCTCAAATAAAAAATGATTCAAAGAACTGTTATAGCGAATCGGGATTAGGAATAAAGTTCATAAATGCCTGAAACTTGGCATAATAGTTTTGCATGTTTAACTGGTAATAATAAGCACCGCGTTTTGAGCCTGCTTTATCCTTATCGGCCAGTTTAATGAGTAAACCGGTTGCCAGCACCCTTTTACTGAAATTGCGTTTATCAATAGTGGTATTAAACACGCTTTCGTAAAGAGTTTGCAATTGCGGGATGGTAAACTTAGTGGGCAAAAGCTCAAACAGGATAGGGTGCATAGCTGCTTTGTAGCGGATGCGTTTGCGGGCCTGCTCAACCATTTCCTGTTGGTCAAATATCAATTTAGGGGCACGTTTAAGCTGAAACCATTCGGCATGGTAATCATCACTGATCTGGGCTTCATATTTATGGATATCAACCAGTGCAAAGTATGCTACAGATACTGTACGCTCAATAGGGTCGCGCTGGGGTTGCCCAAAAGTATATAATTGTTCAAGGTACACGCCCTCCAAGCCGGTTAATTGCTTTAAAATGCGGTTGGCACTTTGATCAAGACTTTCATCTGGCTGAACAAAGCCACCCATCAGGCTCCAGTTTCCCTTTTCGGGTTGAAAGCCTCTTTTTATCAGTAGGATCTTTAAAACTTCGCCATCAAAGCCAAAAATGATACAATCAACAGCTAATAATAACCTTGTTTGCTTGGAGTACTTGAGCATTTATAAACAGTAATAATTTTATGGTAAAAACAAATATAGAATAACATTCGATATAAGCTTGCAAATTTGCTGTGTTACACCCGTTAAAAAAGCATTAATTTACAATTGTTAGTCAAATGTGTAAATTAATTGTGCTTTTTACAATAATAATTAACACTTATTCATTATTTATTCGCCCCATGCCGATATTACCAGCATGCGGTTGCCGCCGTGGTTACGATGCTCGCACAAATAAATTCCCTGCCACATTCCTAAAGCCAGTCTTCCATTGCGGATAGGAATAGTTACTGAACTGCCCAGCATCGCAGCTTTCAGGTGGGCAGGCATATCATCAGGACCTTCATCATCGTGTAAATAATCCGGGTCATTTTCGGGTACGGTTTTACTGAAATACATTTCAAAATCCTGCCTTACGGTTGGGTCGGCATTTTCATTAATGGTTAATGATGCCGAAGTATGTTGGATAAATACTTGGCAAATACCGGTTTTTAACTCGTGTATTTGAGGTAGGGCATTAATTACTTCGGCCGTGATGAGATGAAAACCTCTTTTGCGCTCCCTAAGCTGAAGGATTTGCTGAAATATTTTCATAAACAGTTTGCTTTATAACAGTGTTGCAAACATATCTATAAAGATTGTTCCGTTTTGTTTTGAATGGCGTGCCAATTAAAAATTGTTTGCAGGTTTACATTACTTTATGCAGCAATGGCCGGATTAAGATCATCGCTTTGAACTGCGAACAAGCGATCAATGAAAGCTTTTATCTTTTCGATGAAACTTTTCCTGACCGGTTTTTCAACCATTTGAATTTGATTATCGTCCGGAAGCTTTGGAGTATCGGCGTCCTGCATTTCCTCCAAAACAATTTCACGGATCTCAGGGTCACGGTTTACGATCTCATCCAATTCGGTGAGCTCGTTAAAGGTGGCTGTACCGTTTTTTTGCCGCTTAATAAGTATTTCAAAACGGTCCTGGTTGAAAGTACGCCTTTCCAGTTGCTTGCCGTGTCTCATGATATATACAGTAATCTTTATTAAGAACTCAAATTAAGTGCCATGTATTTATAGTATTGTTAGTCAATTAATTACATTTGTTTTCAATCCAGTAATGTGCATCGTTATGATACATTTATTGTTCGTTTTCGCGCAGGGGTATCTATTATTTAAATAGGTTTTGATGAACAGTATTGGTACTTTTAATGTAACTATCTATTAGTTATGAATTGGTGGCCATACGAAAAGTTCTCTATAATAAGCCCATTCAGTCCGGATGAGATAAGGGCGAGGTTGGCAGAACAGGTAAGCCCTCCTTTCACAGGAAGTTTCTTTGAACAGTTAACCAACAGGTATCCCACTCCTTTTAAAGGGTATGTAAATATTAGTGAGTTTAAAATTGAACCCGTAGTTGTTGGTAGGAATTCGTTTATTCCTATAATAAAAGGGCGTATAGAATTAAGCGAGTCCGGAAGCATTATTTATATAACTATGGCTATGCAGGCCGCGATATCGCATTTGATGATCGGTGTAGTGATATTTTTGATTATTGCGGGTTTCGGCGGTTCACTTCAAGCATTAAAGGCTAATGATATGGATTTTCTATCATTTACCCCCTTTGGCATACTCATGTTTATTTACCTAATGGTGATATATGGTTTCAATTCGGAAAGTAATAGTTGCAGAACCTTTTTGTTGGAATTGTTAGAAGGAAATTATTAGCAATAAAATTCTCACAAAACAAATGCAGGGATTGGCTCCTCTGCTCCAGGTTTTTGATATGCCAGTTGCTTTAAAATTCTTATCGTAATGTGCTGGGCTTTGAGGTTGTACAAGCCTCTGGCGAAGGAGATGATGTTGATTGGGTTTTACTCAAGCTCAATAGTATAGAGCTGATGCTCAACACCGCCTACGAAAAACCAGGCCGTCCTTCAGGCCCCGATGAGCGGCGTGTTTCTGCCCATGCCGATACTTTATTTTATTTCAGCCACCCCGACATTGATATGCTATATAGCTATTTATTAGGTAAGGACATGCACCTTAAACAACCTCAAATTACAGGCTATGGTTGGAAAGACATTTATCTGCTTGATCCGGATGGGTACCAGCTGTGCTTTCACTGGCCTGTACCATGTTATTATAACCGCTCGTAGTGAGATTCGGGTCCATCTGCAGCAAGGGGAACTGTTCCGTAGAAAGTGAGTATTTTACCTTCTATCCTGAAAAATGTGATGCTGTTGCTGGAGGTATCTTTGTCATACATGATCTGCTCATGTGCATTGTCATATTTACGGGTACGGTAAGTACCGCTGTTTATCAGGGTGTCTTTTTTAAATCGTTTGTAGGTACTGACGGTAAAAACAATAATGTTTCCGTTGCCCGGCTTTATCGAATTAAGATCTTTGGGAGGCTCGCAGTAACAACTGGTGCCGCGGTACTCCCACCTGCCAATCAACTGATTATTATTAGGGGTATCGTCTTTTTTACAGCCTGACAAAACAGCGAGTATGCCAAATAAAAACAGCTTTTTCATACCATAAGGTTTATAATACTTTACGTTAATATCAGGCAAAACGCTACAAATTAACTTTGTTAGTAACACTTTCAATACACAATTTGCAGGCATCAATTAATTGATAACTTTGGTGTAAACCAATGTATTTCCTATAAAATTTATGAAGCAGCATAACTTATCAAGGCGCAGGTTTATTGGCAGCAGCGCACTTGCCGCAGCGGGGCTTTTAGCATTTTCAAAATCATCATTTGCGGGCGTGATTTCAGGCAGGGTTGATAAACCCAACTCGCTTATCAATGGCGTACAAATAGGCGTGATCACCTACTCATTCAGGAGCATGCCTGGCACAATTGAAGATTTACTGAGGTACTGTATCGACTGTAATATTAACGCCATTGAACTTATGGGCGATGCCGCCGAAATGTACGCCGGTGCCCCTAAACATGAAGCTGGCGAAGACTGGGCTGCATTTGGGAAAAAGATGGCCGAATGGCGCGTCTCCGCGCCAATGGATAAATTTAAGGAGATCAGGAAGATGTACCATGATGCCGGTGTCAATATTTATGCCTGGAAACCCAATGCCCTCGGTACTAAAAACAGCGATGCCGAAATTGATTATGCCTTTAATGCAGGGAAAGCTTTGGGTGTAAATCATGTAACTGTTGAGTTGCCTGATGAGGTTCAAACCAAACGCCTTGGTGATATAGCCGCCAAACATAAAATGATGGTTGGCTACCATGCCCACACCCAGGCCACGCCAACCCTTTGGGACGCGGCCCTGGCCCAGTCAAAGCATAACGGAATTAATTTGGATATCGGCCATTATGTGGCAGGTACCAGCAGCAGCCCCGTTCCCTTTATTGAAAAATATCATGACCGTATAACCAGTATGCACATCAAAGACCGTAAGTTTCATGACGGTCCCAATCAGCCCTGGGGGCAGGGCGATACCCCGATAAAAGAGGTGCTGCAACTCCTTAAAAATAACCATTATAAATTCCCGGCCACTATTGAGCTGGAGTACAAGATACCTGAAGGATCAGATGCGGTAAAGGAGGTGAAAATTTGCAGGCAGTTTGCTGCTGATGCACTGGCATAAAGTATTGTATTAGTTTATCCGTGATTTGTAAATTTATATTTATTTGAATATAGATATGGATAACTCATGTAAACTAAAGTTGGAATGGATTCCTGTCGCCTATAGCAGAATAACAGACCATAGTTTTAACGATACATCGGCTGATAAGCTTAAACAAACGCAACCTGCAAACGGGATTTATCAAAGCGGCAAAGGCTTTACAAAGCACAAGATTTACCGGCGGAAACCATAAGAAGTTGCTTTGCTGATGTTCGGGGTAATAGTCTATCTTTATCAAATGGAATCTAAAATATTTTCATACAAGGCAGATGGTATTATACTTACCCCGGTTGACGATCAATTAAGTATCAGCCCAGTGTTTGATCGCAAAGAATTGCTGAGCAAACTGAAGGACCTTTTTCACGATGATGACTATAAAGTTGATGACCGTACCCTCGATTATAAAATTAAGGATGGTCAGCTTTACATTGAAGGCGTAGTAACGAAACAGGTTCCGGCAAAATCGATAGGATTTATGGGCGGAAAGTAATTAACTGCAACACTCCGGCCTGATTTTTATGCTTGTCTTTTTTGGGATCAATTAAATGCGTTTCTTTCCTAAACCCGTTCAATCAAGCCTGTTTACTCTGTAATTTAATGCTGCAGTTGTACCTCCGGTTACATCAATGGTAACGCCTGTAATCTGGCCAGCCAGATCCGATGCCAGAAAAACCGCAGTATTGGCAATATCGGCCATTAAGGGTAGTTTTTTGAGCATGGTATCAGCTTCCATTTTTTTAAGGATAGGGTCCATAACATCGGGCATGGTGTCAATTGCGGTTTTGAACACACGCGAATCGGGCGAGCCTCCCGATCGGATATTAACCACGCGGATGCCGTAAGCACCCAATTCGGATGCCAGTGTGCGCGAAAAACTTTCAACACCGCTGCAAGCAGGGCCAAAGCCACCTGTGTGAGGATAGCCTATACCTCCTGGCGTAGCTGTAAGCGATAAAATTACCCCCGATTTTTGTTTCATCATCATCTTGCCAGCTGCAATGGCCGTCATGAAGCGGGTTTGCATCGTAAGCGTAATCGGCTTTACAAAATCTTCGGCCGATATTTCGATAAGCGGTACGTTCTGCACCACATCAACTCCAACGGCGTTATATGAGATATCAATCGTCCCTGCGCTGCTTACCACTTGCTGTAAATGCCGATCAATTGCTTTTTCGTCAAATGCATCTACAATTGCTATTTCAGCCAATCCCCCTGAAGAAATAATTTCATCGGATATCTTTTTAATTGACCCGGGGTTTGGCCCGGTTAAAAATACGCGCGCGCCTGCGCCGGCCAGTGCCTTTGCAACTGCACCGCCTAATGAACCGCCTGCACCGTAAATTACCGCGTTTTTATTTTGAAGCATCATGATGGTAGTTTTATTTAAAGTTAGTTTTAAAAACACCGGCTACATAACAAAACTAATTGTAAATGATGTTTGAGGGAAGGGGAAAAGATGGCAATTACGGGGGGGGGGACAAGAAAAGGAATATGCCAAATTAAATACGGATGAACTTACCAGGTAAATTTAAGACCCAATAGAGACTATTGAGCTATATTCTTTACTTGATAAGGTTAGATTGTGTTTGATTGCCTGCCACATTAACATTCGCTAAAGGGAATCTGATGGCAATTAGCAAACAAACGTAAACGGCTTATTTATAAGCCTCAGACCATTTTGATAATATACAGTTGCTTAATCTTAAGCTCCCGCCTTTTTTCTGATCCTTAACAAGCCATTGGCAGTAGTGGCGTAAATAACGCCTTTTGAATCCTGAACTATCTGGTAAATAGTAAAACCAGGGAGCGGCGAATTGTTGTTGTGGTAATTTTCCCACCCATTATTCAGGTCAAACCTGGCAATGCCCGATTCGTCTGTACCCAGCCACAACACATGCTCAAACTTATCATACAACATGGTATTAACATGGTTAGCAGGCATGCCCGAGTTTTTATCATTATAATGCAGCCAGTTACCATTAAACTTTAGTACTGCTATACCTTCTTTATCACTATCATTTTCACCAGTTTGTTTATTACAATCAACCAGTGAGAAGTAAACATTTCCTTTTTCATCCTCCACCGCGCCCGAAATACTGGCATTTTTCAGCGGAGTGTTGTTAAGGCTGTTAAATGAGGTGATAACGCTTTTATCAATCATGATGGTTCCTTTTGACGTACCTATCCAAAGCCGTTTCTGGCTATCTACATAAGCAAAAAGCACATTGCTTGAGGGCATTTCAGGCATCGATTTTTTGTTTATCACTACCACTTTATCTTTCCTTTTTACAACAAGACCGTTTTGAGTGGTGAAAAGTAATTCGCCATTGCGGCTGTTCAGCACCTGGTTAACCCCACCTGCCAAAAACTGCTTAAAATCAAATAACTGCCAGCCACCGCTGCCGTACATAAATATTTTATTATCGTAATAAACCCATTTATTATTATCCCTGTCGATGGTCACTTCCTTTATGTTAGCATCTGACGGGAATGGCGAATTATATTCATTAACCGGGATAAACGTTGTTCCCTCAAAGCGGGTCATCCCTTTTTCCGTAGCATACCATAACAGATCTGATTGATCCATAGCAGCCGATTTGGCGATGTTATCAACCAGGGGCGAGTTATATTTTGTCCATACCGTAAAGTCGTAGTTTTTTAATGATGGATTGGCGTAGGTGAAAGTTTTATTGTAAATGGTTGGATCGCCCGGAGGTTTCATTTCGGCAAGATCCAGCCTTTGTACCTGGCCATAAACGCCGCCGCTTATAAAGCGAAAGATCACATTTACAGATGAGGCTACCGGTTTGCCATCTACTTTGGCCGGCTTCCAGATGCACCCGTTCAGATAGGTGATCAACTCGTTGGTGAGGGCGCTTTTGCTTGCATCGTTATGGCTAAGCACGCAGCTAAAACCCCGCTCATCCACCAAAACCTGGAACGTTATGGAACCGGTAGCTTCTTTTAACAGGTATCGGTTATTGATCCTCGCAGAAACAAAATCAATAGCAAGCTGATCGCAGCTGGCCTTTGGATCGCCGCAGTCCATGCAGTAATTGGTGATATTGCACATCTCAACCTTTTGCAAAAAAAGATTTTGTGCAAACAGGGCCGATGGTAAAATAAAGATAAACAGGCAGATAAATAAAACTCTGCGGATTTTAGTTGGGGATAACAATGCCAGCATTACGCTTATAAATAAAAGAAAGCAAACCCGAAACTCCAAGCGAATGATAGTTAAATAATGTTAAACAAAGATACGCATCATAAATGAGGATAATATGAAGCCTTTTGCATTTGACTTATATTTCTGTTAAACCTATTTAATGTTCATTTAGGTTCCTTTTTGTCCGCTTCGGCAGCAAATTGATACGGCGCTTATGCCTATTAATTATCTTTGAGTAATATGCCGTCTCCATTACCAATTAAAAGCCTCATCCGGCTTAACTGGCTGCTTGTATTCACTTTTACCGCGATCATATCGCTGTACTTTATTTTTTTGCTGGACGAGATACCTATATACAAGGTATTTTATATGGGCATGACCGCGCTGGGAATAGGTTTGGTAGCATTTGTAAATGTCAGGATCCTGATTTTATTGGCCCGTAAGCACGGCATCAGGGGAAAAGCACTCAGGCGCTACCGTTATCTTTTTACTTATGCTGCCAGCGCCACTATATACCTGATGCTGGCACCTGCGTTTGATTATTTTGAACATAAAAGTAGGTCATTCCCTTTTCCGTTTTTCCTGGTTATTTTCTTTATTTCCGGTATCCTTGTAAATACAATGATTATCCTGTTGCAGGACTTTGTGATCTTGCAGGCCGATAAATCCCATGCCGATCTTGAGCTTTCCCAGATCAAAGCCGCTCATGCCGAGGCTACAAACCTTCTTTTAAAACAACAGATCCACCCACACTTCCTGTTTAACGCACTTAACACACTCAAAGCACTGTACCGCAAAGATCCTGTTGCGGGCGATAATTATATTGTTCATCTGGCTAATTTTCTCCGGGCCTCAGTTTATAATCATGCTGCGAAAACTTCGAGCCTTGCGGATGAGCTGGCACTACTGCTTGACTATTTGGAGATGCAAAAGATCAGGTTTGGTTCGGCATTAAATTGCGTTATTGATTTGCCCATTGATATTTTAAACGACCGCTACCTGCCGTCTTTTTCATTACAACCGCTTCTTGAAAACGCGCTTAAACATAATGAGCTAACCCAACAGTCGCCGCTTGTGGTAAACATTTTTTGTTCGGATGATAGGATAGTGGTATCCAATACCCTTAAAAAGAAAAATCTTAACGTAACTTCAACCCATCATGGGCTGGCCAACCTTGCCGAGCGGTATAGCCTGTTATCAGGTGATGAAGTTATTATCAGCGAAAATAAAGACACATTTTCTGTAAGCATCAGATTATTGAATAATGAATATAGCGATCATAGAGGATGAGCCGTTAGTTGCCGATGACCTTGAACTAAGTATAAAACAACTGATTAGCGAGCCGGTAACCGTAGTACAGCTTCATTCTGTAAAGGAAGCCGTTACCTATTTTTCGGGAAGTAATAAAGCTGATCTCATATTCAGTGATATTCAACTGGGCGACGGGTTAAGTTTCGAAATCTTTGCCACGATATCGATTGATGTCCCTGTGATTTTTTGTACCGCATACGATGAATATGCGCTGGATGCGTTTAAAGCAAACGGAATAGATTACATATTAAAACCCTTTACAACAAAAACGCTTCAACTGGCACTTGAACGCTATGGGCAGTTGAAAAAAGTATTTCAAACGCATCAGCCACCGCAATATGAGGCGCTTATGGAATTGCTGACTAAAAAAGAAACCACCAGACCTTCTTCTGTATTGGTTTATCACCAGGATAAGATCATCCCGATAAAATTAGATGATATAGCGTTGATCCATCTTTCAAATGAAGTTTCACATTTGGTAACTTTTTCAGGTAAGATATTTTACCCTAACAAAAATTTGGATGAGTTGGAAAAGACATGCGGAAGTTATTTTTTCAGAGCTAACCGCCAGTTTTTGGTGAGCAGGAAGGCTATTGCTGATGTTTCCAGCTTTTTCTCGCGTAAACTTTCTCTCAACCTCAATATCGCATTCAGCGAAAGAATTGTGGTAAGTAAAGGCAAGGCATCCCAGTTTCTTGCATGGCTGGCAAAAGCCTGATAGATCTGTGTACATACATCCTGTTAAATAATCTACTGGCTTTAAGCTTTGAGCCTTCCGCTTTAAGCTTAATAGCTGTAACGCATCTGCCCATTTTTTCCGCTTCCGGTGCCACTTTGCCCGCTTCGGTTACCTTTTCCTTCTATAGGCCACAGCATAGGCCCACTTTTGCGCTATACAATAACAAATACGCTTTCGGGCAGTAACATTATCTCAAAGATTGAAATTAAAATTTATGAAAAAGCTACTCTTCATTTTAACTTGTTTAATCCTGGTATCAACTAAAGGTTTCAGTCAGGGCATCCTTTCGCGCCTGGAATTTGGGCTTAAAGCAGGCGCCAACTATAGCAATTTTACCAATGCCAGTTTCCCTACCGATCCGTTGGTTGGCTTTCATGCGGGCGCTACTGTTGCATTTAAGTTCACTGATAATTTCCTGGTGCAGGAGGAATTTCTATTTTCATCGCAGGGTGCAAAAATTAAAGGCGGCTCCCTTGGCAATCAAAACCTCAAGCTATCCTATATTTCAGTTCCCTTTTTATTGAAATACCGTGCTAACTCAGGCGTCTATATTGAAGCAGGCCCGCTGGTAGGTATGAAAGCTAAAGAAGATGTTTCGGGGTTAAGTGCTAGTGATTTTGCTAAAAAACTGGACCTGGCAGCGGCCGGAGGTATTGGATACCAGTCAAAACTGGGCCTTGGTATTGGTGTAAGATATGTTTACGGCCTTTCAAAGGTAGGCAACTTTAATATCTCCAATATCAACAACGATTTTAAAAATAATAACGTTCAGGCCAGTTTGTTCTATGTGTTTTAAACAGCTAAGAGATATTAGCATTGAGCTTTGTGCTTTCAGCTTTTTATTTAAGCTTAAGAGCCTGGTATGAAAATGCCGGGCTTTTTTTACTTTTGCACCATGAGCTACGAAGAATTGAGTGAATACTTTACTAATGTTACATTACCCCAGGAATTAAGGTTAGATCGCGCTACAACTCAGCTCCATGTTGCCGATTTTGTTAAGCAATTATTGAAAAACATGAAAAACTATCCTGATAATTGGCGTCACCAATACCAGTTAATGAGGATCAAGAATGCTCTCGAAAATCCATATAACGGCCCGGAAATTCCGAGGTTTTAAATATCCGGCTTAAGAAAACAGGTCATTTTCGCCTAAATAACTCCTGATCATTTTTAAAATGGGTTCGCCTAAGTCTGTTGCTTTTGCATCACCGAAACTTTTTAACTGTGAAAGCTGGTTTAATGACCTTGGTAGCTTAGCAGTGATATCGCGCAGCATATTTTCAGACACCAGCGTATGTTCGGGGATTTTACGTTCGAGGCTGGTTTCTTTACGCCAGTTGAGTAATTGCTTGTATAGTTCGGGATTAGCAATTTCTTTCTCTTTTGGCAGCGCTTTAGGGTTCCAGTTTTTGTATACAGGTTTGTAACTCATCCCGGCCTCCTGTACTGATGATAAAACATCTCTACCCGATGTGGCAATGGGCAGGCGTACAAATGCCGCCGTTTTTGCTTTCAGATTAACTAATAAATGATTTAAACTGTCGTAAAACTCGGCAGGAGGGTTGGTATTATTTACAGCGGTGTAAAAACTGTTAATAGCTTCTGAAAAAACATTCAATTTAGGCAGAAAATAGCTGGCAGCGTTTTTGAGTCTGCTTATAAACGGTGCATTGTTCCAGATAAGCTGATCATCAGGTAAAGCGCCCAGTTCCTTCCTGATAAAACGGTCGCCGATGGTTTTAATTTCAGTTTCCCAGCTATGGTCAGTTTTGTTGATGGTTTCGGATAAGGGGCTATTTTTAATCGCGCCGTTTAGCATGATGGCTTTAAGTTGCCTCCATGCACCTGTAAGCATCGAAAAATCAAAGATATCCTTCATTTCTTCCAGGGCTATTTGCCGGGTAGTACTTTCCAGCAGATTTTCATCGGGTATGGAGATAGCTGCATTTTGCATAAAGCTGATGATCTCTGGATCGGTGCGGATATTTTCGGGGCGTACCGGCGATTTCAGGATCATGCCCTCAAGCGAACGGCAACGGCTTAGCGCAACATAAGCTTGCCCGAAAGCAAAGGCGGCGTCGACATCAATAACCGCTTTTTCAAATGTAAGTCCCTGGCTTTTGTGTATGGTGATGGCCCAGGCCAGCCTAAGCGGATATTGGCTAAACGAACCGTTATTTTGTTCATTTACTTTCTGCTCATTTTCGGCCAATGCATATTTTACGTTTTGCCAGGTTTCGGGGATCACTTCAAACTCAGAGTCGTCATCAAGAAAAGTTAAACGGATGTTGCCTGGCCCCATAGCAGCGATACGCCCTGTTCGGCCGTTATAATATTGCTTTTTGCCCGAGCTGTCATTTTTAATAAACATTACCTGCGCGCCAACTTTCAACACCAGTTCCTCTTCGGCAGGGTAGGCCTCTTTCGGGAAATCGCCGGTTATGGTGGCTTTAAAAGTATGTGCTTCGCCGTCAAGTTCCGTTAAACGCTGCTGGTTAATTTCATTAACCAGTTGGTTATGGGTTGATAGGGTTACATAATCTTTAAGCCAGTTGGCATTCAGATTAGGGTTATAATGCGCATTCAGTTTGTCGAGCATTTCGCTGTCTGCATAGCCGTTCCTGATGCTATTCAATATCTCCACAAACACCGGGTCTTTTTGCCGGTAAACCTGTGTGAGCTCAAAAGTTAGCACCGGGAATTTTTGAAAAGCGACGCTATCGAAAAAATAAGGGCCTTTATAAAAATTTCTGAGCACCGGCCAGTCCTTTTCATACACCGGGGGCAATTGAAATAGGTCGCCAATCATCAATAACTGAACACCGCCGAAGGGGCGTGCTGATCCTTTAACCTGGCGTAATACGGTATCAATGTAATCAAGGGTATCGGCCCGCACCATACTGATCTCATCAATAATAAGCAGGTCGAGACACTTTAATATGTTTGATTTTTCGAGACTTACCTGCCTGAGCAGGGTGCTGTGATTGTTATGATCGGTTACAGGCACTTGCGGCCCGAAAGGCACCTGGAAAAAGGAATGAATGGTTACGCCACCGGCGTTAATAGCTGCCACTGCGGTAGGAGCTACAACCGCCAGGTTTTTGGTAACGTTTGCCCTGATCCAGCGGAGAAAAGTGGTTTTACCGGTACCTGCCTTACCTGTTAAAAATATCGGCCGGTTAGTATTTTCAATAAATTTAAGGACGAGTTCATGAAAAGGCTCCAACACCATACACTTGCTATATTATCGATTCCCGGATCAGGAAATTATCTTCAAATTTAATAATTAGGTGCGATAGTGCTGAAAACTGTTTGTCAACATATTAGAAAACGACTTTAAATAAAACACACCCAAACGGATAAATTAAGTACTTTCTTTGCCCTTTTCTAAGTGCCTGTTTCTTACACGGACATCAATTACAAACCATAACAGGTTTGGCGATAGGTGTAAATATTTGATTAAAAGTGTGTTAAATTTAATTTGCGAAATTTTTAAAAATATTTTGCCAGCACCTGGTGGAAGTTATATATTTGCGGCCACCAACGCGAAAGTAGCTCAGTTGGTAGAGCACGACCTTGCCAAGGTCGGGGTCGCGAGTTCGAATCTCGTCTTTCGCTCTTAAGCCTTTCCCTATTCAGGGAGAGGCTTTTTTTATACTTCTATATCATCTATTCCCCCCCAATAAAGTAATAATTGGAGATCAGGCAGGAATTTGAAATGCTTAAATTGACCCAAAGCAATAATGGTGTTTTTACTGATTCCAATTGGGTTGAGATCATTTTAGTAAAAGCCTATCTGTAACAATATCAATACAATGAAGATGGATAGCGAGGGTTGGCCGAGGCAGCGTCATGGCAGGGTTAATTCTTCCCCGGTTCGGGAAAGTTTATATACGCTAATTGAGCTTATGGGCGGGCGCAAAAGCTGTTTGCATGTAAAAATTGCCTCAATATTTCAGGAAAAAGTTTTGCGGTAACTGTACCAGCGGATAACTTTTAATAGCTCATCTTCTGAAATAATATTATTGCCTGTGGGCTGAAAAACCAGTTCTTTATCCAGTATTGTCGCCCGCAATAGTTGGGACGAACCCGCACTGGTTTGCGTTTCCGGTTCGAAAACGCAGACGCTACTGCCTGAACCGGGAATTAAGATAACGTCGACCCCATCTATGGAGTTCAGTAAATAATTTTGATCCATGCTATACCTTTTGCAAAAAGTATACCTGTTTAGTAACTATCTCTATCAACGTGGATGACCGAAAAATAAAATATAACCGTCAGCGTCTTCCAATTCAAAGCCGCGCAAGCCATCAGGAGTATTTTGTAGTGGTACAGTGAAACTAGCACCGCGCGATATAAACTCTGCGGCCAGCGTATCCGGCTCAGGTACACTAACATATGCGTCCCACCGGGCATCCGGGGCTTGCTTGTAGTTCGGAAGCGGATCCCCGCTTACAGATTTCAGGAAGATCATTGCCCCATCCCGCTGTACAATAGCAAAAAACGGATCGTGATCTGGCTCCTGGAAAACGGTATCAAAACCGAGTTTCTCCAGATAAAAGGATATTGCTGTTGTGACATTGCGTACAATGAAGAATGGAGCAATGCCGGCTATATGTGGCTGATTCATAAGTTGATTTTACAAGACTGCATGTATAAATATATGAAGCAGGTACTGGATTGGCAATATGTGAAATATGGTTCTCCTTACTGAATAATGTGAACATAAAAATAAGTCTGTCGGATATAAGTCTTACCCGACAGATTTGCATTGTAATGTCCTTTATGGCCCGTTATAAATAATTGTACAACACAGTAATTGTAAAGTGCTTATGATATTAATTTTTGGCTATAGTAGATAGTCTTGCTAATGAGAAGGCGCCGATGGCCATTACAATATCACGCACAGCCACATCTAAATAGTTGCCGCTTGCCAATAAACTAAGTGCGATTAATACTAACCAGGCACTAACAAGATAAGCTCCTTTTTGAGGATTAAAAAGCACTAATATTCCGGCCACAATTTCAATTATGCCAACAATCATCATAAATACATGTTCGCCAAAAGGAAGCATGGCTTTAATTGTTGGATTGAGATAATGTGACCAATCAGTCAATAGGTTGGTGAATTTGTCGGCTCCCGCTACAACAGGCACTAAACCATAAGTAAACTTTAAAAGAGTTTGAGTGTTTTTAGTTTGATCTTCCATGATTATTTTGAATTAATATCCATTAGAGATTGCCTTTGAACAAAGGGTTACAAAGTTTAATTAGAGGTAATCTGTAACCCTTTAGCTTTACAGTGCTCTATTATATAAATCATATTTTATGAATCCACCTGCCGATCATATGACAGATACTTTGAGTGACGAGGAGATTGTAAAACGAGTAGTTAATGGCGAAAAGCATTTGTACGAAAAACTAATGCGCAAATTCAACGAAAGATTGTATAGGATCAGCATGTCCATCATTAACGACGATAAGGAGGCTGAAGACATTATGCAAACGGCCTACCTGAACGCCTATCGCCAGCTGTCTAATTTCAAACATCAATCGAGTTTTAGCACCTGGCTAATCCGGATCCTGATTAACGAGAGCCTGTTGCGCAAAAAGAGGAAAGCTCAATTAGAAAAAACACTTACCGAACATATTCGCATTGATCACCAACCTGAAACACCTTTAGATAATCTTATGAACAAAGAATTAAAAGCTATTTTAGAAAAGGCGGTATTAACGCTCCCCGAAAAATACAGGTTGGTATTTGTAATGAGGGAGATACAGGGAATGACCACTAATGAAACAATGGAAGCGCTGGAAATAGGGGAGTCTAATGTTAAAATAAGATTGAACCGGGCCAAAGAAATGTTACGCACCGAGTTAAATAGTTATTGGCAGCCCGGAGAACTTTTGGAATTTAACCTTACACGTTGTGATGTGATTGTTAATTATGTGATGCATAAAATCAATGCCGGTTGATAATAATGTTACCAGAAATTTTGTTTTTACTATGGTTAATCTTTTAAAAACAAACCGCGATGGGTAACAATCTGGTCTTCGTCGATTTGTTTGCCACTGGCGGAGATAGCAAAGCCGGGATCAGTATATTTGTTTTAAGGAGAGATCACTCTTAATGATCGGCTTCGTTACTTTTAAACGACTTATAAACCGCCCTTCAATTAGTAAACCGCATGAATAAAACAGCATTCGCCCCCAATTTTAAAGCGATGAGATTTGACATGGTCAAATTACTCGTCGTAAGCATATTATGGATTCCGATGGTTTTTATTTCAAACAAATGTTCAGCGCAGGCCACACCCTCACGGGTTTTACTTGCACTTTCAAAAGGCGATCATAATTTGGCGATCATAAATCCGGTGACTTTAAAGGTTATCGCGCGTATTCCTGTGGGATCCGATCCTCATGAAGTTATAGCCTCAGCCGATGGAAAGACGGCTTATGTTTCCATCTACGGTGGAGGAAGCCTGCACGAGCTGAGCGTAATTGATCTTGTGGCGCAAAAAGCGCTGCCCGCCATTGATACCAAACCATTGATGGGGCCACATGGGTTAACATTTGCAGGAGGAAAAGTTTGGTTCTCGGCCGAAGGCGCTAAAGCTGTTGGCCGCTATGATCCTGCAACCGGCAAATTTGACTGGGCCATGGGAACAGGCCAGGATAGAACGCACATGATCTATGTAATCGATGATGAGAAAAAGGTGTTCACCACAAATGTATCTTCAGCAACGGTAAGCATTTTGGAGGATAGTTTGCTGAAGCCAATGGGGCCTCCGGGCGGTTTTGCACCTCCGGCACGCCATGACTGGGTGCAAACTGTTATCCCGGTAGCTAAAGGTTCTGAGGGTTTTGATGTATCACCCAATGGGCGCGAATTATGGACTGCAGGTGCTGAGGATGGCAATATTTCGATCATCGATATCGCGGCCAAAAAGGTAACTGCCACAATTGATGCAAAGGTGGCAGGTGCCAACCGGCTTAAATTTACGCCTGATGGCAAACGTGTATTGATTACCAGTCTTCGTACCGGCGACTTGTTCATTTTTGATGCCACTTCGCATCAGGAAATAAAACGTATAAATACCGGCCATGGGGCAGCAGGCATTCTGGTAGACGATGACGGATCGCGTGCATTTATCGGCTGCACTAGCGATAATTATGTGGCAGTGATCGACCTCAATAAATTAGAAGTGGCCGGGCATATTGATATTCGCGGGGCTGATGGTTTGGCCTGGGCGGTGAGGCGTTGATGCCGTGATAATTTATTAGCTTTAGGCTTCGTATTCTGCTTTTAGTCGTATAAAAAAGTATTTGCAATCAACGGGGTAAGTAAAGGACAGTTAAGTATCATTTTATTAGCATATTGCTTTACCAATCATTTTTACTGTAACCCAATTATGACAAAAAATCCTGCCCCGATAGCTAAACCGGCTATCCTGATTTTATTACTGTTATTTTCATTTATACAAATTAACCTTTACGGTGCTGTAAAAGGGACCCGGATAGTTAACCTACAGGTGGAATATACTGACCATCCTATTGGGATTGATGTTAAACTGCCCCGGTTTAGCTGGCAAATGCTGGCCGCTGAAGGATCGAGAGGCTATAACCAGGTTGCTTATCAGATCATCGTAAAAGATGCACAGGGAAAAGTGGTATGGAATAGCACCAGAATAAAAAGCGGAACAGCCTTAGCTGTGGTTTACGCAGGCTCGCCGCTTAAAGCCGCAACCCGCTATAGCTGGACGGTAACTGTTTGGGATCAGGCAGGCGGTGTTTCTTCCTCGGGCTCCTGGTTTGAAACGGGGCTCATGGACACGGGAATGTCGGCATGGGATGGCGCGCAATGGATAGGGGGAGGAGATAATGACCTGGTGCTTTATGCACATTACCTGCCGCTGTATAACCTGAAATATAAAGTGGCTATCGCTCCGGGGAGCTCCAGGGCAAGCCTGATTTTTGCCGCTAATGACCCACGGCTGATGAACAGTAACAGGAATATTTTTCAGCTTGCCAATAAAAAGAACCAATCTTATTTTAAAGTAGAGGTGGATATTTCAGGGCTGGATCAGGGAGGCAATGCACGGATCAACGTATACAGAGCAGGGTATTCGGAAAAAGATACATTGGATAAAGTATTTAAAAGCTTCCCAATAAAAACCGACCTGATTGGCAACGGTAATAAGAACAAACAACACTCCATATTGATCAATAATGAGCTTGGTACACTTACATTCACTGTTGATGATAATAAAACATTTTTAGCCGATGAGAAAGATGCAACTGCTATAGCCCAGCCTGTGCCTGCAAACCGCGACGCCGTGATAACACTTAATCCGCTTGGCCGCCGTGATGTAATCTCTTTTGGAATGCTTGGAGAGATAGGTTTTTCTGTAGATAAAGGTCAGAAAGCCGAATTTTCTGAGCTGACGGTTTCCAATTTCAGGTCGCCGCGCAACAATTTATTCAGCGAAAAGCCCGAAGAAAATAATTACAAAGGGATTTTTAAAGAAGCTGTTATTACTCCTTCATCCGGTTTAGTTATAAAAGATGGGAAATATGAGGTAGACGGCGGAAGTGCGGGCGCATTTATCCTTGCCGATCCCAGTCATAACGCTATGCCTATGCTGCGCTCGGTTTTTAATGCCGATAAAGGTATTTCGCAGGCAAGGCTTTATGTAACGGCAAGGGGGATTTATGAAATCTATCTTAACGGTAAACGGGTGGGTACCGATTATTACAACCCCGGCCTTACACAATATAACAAAACTCATCTTTATCAAACCTACGATGTAACCGGTATGGTAAGTAAAGGGAAAAACGCTATTGGTGCTATGCTCGGCGAAGGCTGGTGGAGCGGTTTGTTGAGCTACGGCTCGGTCTGGAACCATTTTGGCGACAGGCAATCCTTGTTAGCTAAGCTGGTTATTACTTATACTGATGGTTCGCAGGAGGTGATCAAAACCAATAACAAAAACTGGAAATATTTTAACGATGGTCCTGTTGTTTACAGCAGCCTGGATATGGGCGAGGTTGACGATGCCACAAAGGAAGTTGCAGTTAAAGACTGGAACACGGTAGCTTATGATGATCATAACTGGCAAAAGGCGCAGGAAGTATCTCTAAAAGGAACAACATATACGGGGGATGACGTTGACTATTTCGGGAAAAAGATCCCGCTGGATTTTGATCATATTTCGATGATCGGGCAGATCGGAACATCGGCAGGAATTTATAAAACCCTTACTGCTAAAGGAGTGAGGGAAGTTAGAAAAGGTGTTTATGTATATGACATGGGACAGAATTTTGTAGGTGTGCCCAAGATCAGCATCAAAAATGGTATCTCTGGAAAAAAACTGACCTTGCGTTATGCCGAAATCCTGTATCCAAACCTGAAGGAGTCTGGTAAAAATGTTGGTATGATTATGACCGAAAATTACCGCGCAGCGCTGAGTCAGGATCTTTATATCATGAAGGATGGCGATCAGGTGATCCAACCGCATTTTACATCGCATGGTTATCAATATATCGAAATTACCGGCATTGACAAACCGCTGCCGTTAGAGGATGTACAGGGCCTGGTTATAAGTTCCGTAAAAAAACTCACTGCCAATTATACTACCTCCAATCCAAAGGTGAACAAACTATGGTCCAACCTAACGTGGTCAAACATCGATAACTTCCTCACAATACCAACCGATTGCCCGCAAAGGAATGAGCGGATGGGCTGGTCGGGCGATATCAGTATTTTTTCGCGTACTGCAACTTATGTATCCAATGCCGATCAGTTTCTGCGCAGGCATATGCTGGCCATGCGTGATTTGCAAACTGAGCAAGGGCGATTTACCGATATAGCACCAGTTGGCGGTGGCTTTGGTGGTGTGATCTGGGGGAGTGCAGGCATCACCGTGGCCTGGGAAACTTACCAGCAATATAATGATGTATCATTACTTGCCGAACATTATGATGCCATGTGCAGGTATATGGATTACATCGACTCAACTATTGATCCTAAAACCGGCTTCAGTACGGACGGTGTGCTGGGCGATTGGCTTGGGCCACAGTATATGCAGCTTGGCACTGCTTTCCCGGTTACGGCTTATCATGTTTATGATTTGGGCATTATGGCAAAGGTGGCTGGCATTTTAGGAAAGAAAGATGATGCTGAGAAATTCAGGAAAAAATATGAAGAGCGAAAAGCTTTCTTCAACAAAACATTTGTTAATGCTGATAAAAAAGCCGTAGGTCTTATTGGGGGTGGGATGTTCGGCGAGCCGGGCAAGAAAGAGTTTAAAGTTTCGGATACACAAACCGCCTATGCAACAGGTTTGGCCCTTGGTGTATTCAGCGACGAAAATGTCAGTTATATGGCAAAGAACCTTGAGGCTGCGGTTGAACGTGAGAATAAAGATGATCAGGGGATCGTCCGTCCGGCTTATTCCCTCATGACCGGGTTTGTAGGCACAGGGGGTATCAGTAAGGCGCTTTCAGATCATGGGCACTCGGGCCTTGCTTATAAAATGTTGCAGAACGAGCATTACCCGTCATGGCTGTATGCTATTGACCAGGGTGCTACAACTATATGGGAAAGGCTGAACGGATATACTGTAGAAAACGGCTTTGGCGGTAATAACAGCATGAACTCTTTTAACCACTATTCATTTGGTGCTGTTGGTCAATGGATGATTGCTTATTCCATCGGGATCCAGCGTGATGAACCTGGTTTTAAGAAATTTATTTTGCAGCCTGAGCCCGACCCGACCGGGGGGATGACCTGGGCTAAAGGATCTTATGATTCGCTTTATGGGCGCATAAACAGTAGCTGGTCCGTAAGAGGTAAAACATTAACCTATGATGCAACTGTTCCGGCGAATACCTCAGCTACATTGTTTCTTCCGGCAAGTACTGTTAAAGGGATAACAGAAGGCGGTAAGCCTGTGGCAGCGGCAAAAGGCATCAGCTTTATCAGGTTTGAAGGAAACAAAGCGATTTATCGTTTGATGCCGGGAGCTTACCGGTTTACATCAAGCTTATAAAGCTATGCCCGAAGCAATTTTGGAAGTATTGATCGCAATGATTATTGATGAGGTTGGGGATCGATACTTCCAAAATCTATAATGAACCTTACTTGATCAGTGTAACAAGTGGTTTATCTTTTTCAACAATATAGGTAGCAAGCTCACTCGCTTTGGTGGTTCCTACATTTTTCACCGAATGCACGGTTCCGTAAGGGATAAATAAAACGTCGCCGGCTTTAAGTGTTACCGGTTGTTGGCCTGCTACCTGGTATTCCAGTAATCCATCAAGTACATAAATAATTTCTTCGCCGAAATGTGTATGCTGCGGGAATGACATTCCTTTTTCAACATCTACGCGTACCTGTACCATTTCACGGCCGGGAACACTAAGGTTATGTCGCTGTAACTCTGTGCGGCCTGCTACGGTTTGCTGAGCCAGGACAGATGATGGAAGTGTAAGTACCGCAACAACTGCGATAATGATGGCGGTAGCCAGTTTGTTCTTATTAGTTGTCATAGCTTTTGGTTTTAATTTTTAGTAAAACTACAGCCTCAACCCATCCTTTAGCAATTGCCATATCAATGAATCGGACTAAATCATCGTTCATGCAGACATTCGCTGTCCCGAAATAGCCGTTTCTTGAACTCGGATTTTGTTGTGCAAACCAGCTTAATGTACTGGCGCGTTTTTAACAATGTTTCAACCAGGATAGTTAATATTTTCGGGAATCGATGCTGTTCCACAAAAGATGAGTGCGAAAGCAGGCATGCTGCGTAATGTTTAAACCAAAATAAAATAGCTATTGTTTTAAGTCCAAAGAACGAAGAGAATTTTAATTTACCGCAATTCTACCAATGCTTTTTAGCTTAAACAAAGCGGCATACGTCGTGAAAATATCAACCATTGTTGCTTTGTTTTAATGCGAATGTTAAAAGCAATGGTATATTGAATATTTGTCAGGTCGAACTGAAAAAAAAGCATTTTTTGTGAAATTTTTTCAGTGATCTCAAGTATTTATTCCACTGGCATTAGCTTTGAATTGAATGAACCGGTTTAATTAATATAAGTTTTAATCATTAATTTATTTAAGGAGGAAGACCTATGACATTGGTTAAATTTAATGCCGACAAAAAGAATAACAGTTCGTTATTACCGTCATTTAATGATGTTTTTGAATCAATCTTAAATGATTCTTTTTTCAATGACCGCCTGGTAGCGCGCGTTCCCGCAGCTAACATCAGCGAAACCGAGGATCATTATCATGTTGAACTGGCTGCGCCCGGCCTGAAAAAAGAAGATTTCAAAATTAACCTTGATCGCAATGTGCTGCACATTGCGGTAGAACGACAAAACGAAAGCAGCGACGTTCAAAAAAATTACAGTAAACGTGAGTATAGTTACAGTTCATTTGTACGTTCGTTTACGTTGCCCGACAGCGCCAACGCAGAAAATATTGAGGCGTCTTATACAGACGGCGTCCTGAAGATCGATATTGCTAAACGCGAAGAAGCTAAGGCTATACGCCGGCAAATTGACATTAAATAAGTGGGATAGTTTTTTAATTGAGGCTCCTGTTAAAGCAGGAGCCTCTTAATTTATAGCTATGGAACTCGGGTTTTATATTTTGCTGAGTGTTAGAACACCGGTAGGATTTGATAGTTATGGACAGTATTTTTTAGGTAATGACCGAAATTTCGCCGACCTGCTTTTTGACAGCTTTAAGGGTAGGGAACCTTTGAGCTCCGATTTACTGCATATCGACCTGATGGAAACGACGGATGAAATCCCGGTAAAAATCAAGTCGATATCCTGTACACTTGAGGAGCTAACCTGCAATATCAAATTGATTGTCCGGGGTATCTTCCGGCAGAAAAACCTCACAGAATTTAACGGATATGGACAGGCAACAATGGAGTGAAATGCTCATCGGCATGCTCACGATACTGGTGTTATTGACAGAATTGTTTTTATGGTTAACCAGCCCAGGTCACCGCTTGCCCGAAATGAATCGGAAATTATTGCTCACCGGCGCCTTGCTTTGGATATCGGGCATTCTTTTTCGTATAAACAAAACAGACAGCGATGACTGGGCGATATAATATTGAAACGCTTGTTCTGCTCTTAATTTCGTGAAATCGTATTTTTTTCCTGATTGGGTGCAGTCTTCGTACTCCAGGTTTCCACGGGGCGTTTTTGCAGCAAGTGGATTAAAAACGGTAACCCATACCTACGCCGATTATCCAGGGCCTGATCTTTACATCAGCCGGTATGTTTTTCAAAACAGGCGCAAGTTGGGGTTTATCCGCGGGCGTTAGATTGGATGCATCAACCTTTACATTGGTAGAGAGAAATATTTTCTTCAGATCAATATTCAAGAATACTTTTTTACTGATATCGAAATCAGCACCCAACTGAGTTGCAAAAGCAAAACTGTTGTTGTAATCAATACCGCCTACGGTTGAACCTTTATCGGCATTGTAAAAAATAGTGTAGTTAAGCCCCGCGCCGATATAGGGTTTAAAAAGGGTACCTGTGGGCAAATGATATTGCAAAGTAAGCGTAGGCGGAAGCAACCATACTTTACCGAGATCAACATCGGCCGAAGAGCCGGCACCAATAGCACTCAGGTTGGAGCCTTTTGTTTTTACCTGGTGTTTTGTTGTCGCCAGGATTAATTCTGCAGAAAAGTTTTTGGCAAAAAAGTAGGTAAAATCGAGCTCGGGAACAACAGTATTGGAAATGTTTATGTCTCCGCCGATAACGCCTATCGTCGCGCTTTCCTGGGGGATAACCCCAATTGCCCTGAGGCGGATATTCCATTCATTTTTTTGCTGAGCGAAAGCAGTTATCCCGCTTAATAAAAATAAGATCAAAGTAGTAAAGAAAATCTTTTTCATAATGATTTGTATTAAATTATGGGTCAAATGTATCCCGCAGGTGATAGACTTTGCCTGACAGGAAACAGTTGTTCTCATGATACTTATCATTTCGCGTTTACCCGGTTTATCACTGGAATGGCGACCCGGAAGCGAGCATAATACCGATGCCCGCAATAAAAAAGACCCGCCCAGCGAGCGGATCTTTTTAAAGTAAATTAGTTTGAGTAGGCGCTTAGGCACTGTATATTGCGTCAATGAGCAGTTTGGCCCGGCCTGCCGTAAAAGTTTTTGTTATTTGCAGATTAGGGTGTAGCTATTTCAAGTACAATCCGGCCATCTACCTTACCATTTTTCAGGTCGGCCAAAACTGTATTTATTTCCTCTAATTTTGCGGTATGTATGGTGGCTTTAACTTTTCCTTCCACGGCGAACTCGATGGCTTCCTGCAGGTCTTTACGAGTGCCTACAATTGATCCCCTGACGGTATAGCGGTTTAGCACGGTTTTAAATATGGGAAGATCAAAGCTGCCGGGTGGCAATCCATTCAGCGCGATAGTCCCTTTTCTTCTTAACGCGGATATACCTTGTTTAAACGCGATGGGTGATACAGCGGTAACCAACACGCCGTGCATACCGCCTGTTTCTTTTTGTAAAAACGCGCCGGGGTCGGTAGTTTTGGCATTAACGATCAGCTCGGCGCCAAGGTTTTTAGCTAATTCCAGTTTTGTATCGTCAACATCAATAGCCGCAACATGCATGCCCATGGCTTTGGCATATTGTACAGCCAAGTGCCCAAGGCCACCTATGCCGGAAATAGCTACCCATTCTCCGGGTTTGGTTTCCGTTTCTTTAAGGCCTTTGTAAACGGTAACACCCGCGCAAATGATCGGTGCCATCGCGGTACAATCCGAGCCTGCCGGGAAATGCCCAACATAACGGGAATCGGCCACTACATATTCCGCATAACCGCCGTCAACGCTATAGCCGCCATTTCGCTGGTCGTTACATAAGGTTTCCCAACCGGTAATACAAAACTCGCAGCATCCGCAGGCGCTGTACAGCCAGGGTACACCTACAATATCACCTTCCTTCAGGCCTTTAACATCAGGACCAAGCGCTACTACATAACCAATAGCCTCATGGCCGGGGATCAGTGGCATTTTGGGTTTAACCGGCCAGTCGCCGTCTGCCGCGTGCAGGTCGGTATGGCAAACACCACTGGCTATTACTTTAACCAGTATTTCATGTTGGCCCGGCTCGCGAACCGGCATTTCTTCTATTTGCAAAGGCTGGCCAAATTCGTGCACTACGGCGGCTTTCATTTTTTTAGGTATCATATTTTCAATGGCTTATGACTAATGATTTTTTTATTAATACAAAGCTTGCGGAATTTAGCGGCTTAAATAGTGATCAAAATCACCTGCTGTGGTGATATGGGGCATTCAACTGGGGAAACTGCACGGAGATCTAAAAAAATGGGAAAGATAACTACGCTATTTTCCTTCATAAATGACCCCGGATGTCGGCGTTTCTTTCAATTCAATTTTATTAAGCCCATCCAATTTGTCGGTTATGCTTTTCCAGATCCATATGGCCAGGTTTTCGGCCGTGGGGTTTTCCAAACCAGGGACTTCGTTCAGAATGGTATGGTCCAACTGGTCAACTATTGGTTTAACCGCGTTTTTGATCAGGGCGAAGTCAAGCACCCATCCTTCGGGTGTTGTTACCTCGCCTTTAAAATAAACTGTTAAATGGTAGGTATGACCATGTATGTTCCTGCATTTGTGGTGCGGCGGAACGTTGGGTAAAAAATGTGCAGAATCGAAAGTGAAGCTTTTGTAAATGATCATATAATACGCTTTTTGCGGTTTTTAGTTTGCGGGCAAAAGAAGCGCGGAAAGGACTCTGATAAAATGATCTGTATTTCTTTATTCGTTGATTGAAATCACTCGCGCATTGGTTAAAATATCTCCAGGTTATATTTACTATACCGGCAGTAATGATTTTTCGCGGTACTTGCCCGTGTCCTCAAGTTCACAATGCGGTATAAGTTTTTTACGCGGCAAATAGTTTTTTGTTATTGGTTTTTGGGGTTAGATGTTGTTTTATAGATGTTGACAATCAGATTGATAAATGACAATCGTCACTATTTTAACACCCGCTGCGCTGCAACTTTACATCGTCAGGAACGATGTTATGAAAACACTTGAAAGCGATAAAATACCTGTTGTTTTTAGAATAAACCTGCAAAAAATGATGGTTATACAGCGGCTATTATTGACGGGCAGCTGGTTAAATATTACGGCATATATAACCTTGATAACCAAGTTGAGAGCCAGCTATACAATATCGAACGAAATCATAGAAAACATTAATCATATCAATTAATCAATCCTTTAAGCATGAAAACTATTTTAGTACCCACCGATTTTTCGGAACCTGCAAAAAACGCCGCGAGCTATGCTATAAACCTTGCGCAAAATATAAAAGCGGGCTTGATATTATGTCATGCCATTAAAATACCTTCAGAAACGCCTATGGCAGCGCAGGTAGCCTGGCCTTTAGAGGATTATACATCGCTCAAAGCAGATGCAGATAAGGAATTGGAACAACTTTCTGTAACCTTACAACAGGAAACTCCTTACGCCAAAGCGGGTGCGGGCCATAGTGTTATTAATACCTGTTGTGACGTAGGCGAGGTAATTGATGTAGTAACAGGCAAAATAGATGAAGAAAAAAGCGTAATGGTTGTTATGGGCATGTCGGGAGCAGGAGCTATGAGCAGATTTTTTTTAGGCAGCAACACACAGGATATGATCAGCGATGCCGCCTTCCCGGTTTTACTCATACCATCGCAAGCAAAATATCACCCTGTAACCAAAATAGCTTTCGCTACCGATTTGAACAACAGTGATATAGAAATGATCCATTCGGTGGCAAGCCTGGCACGCTATTTTAATGCAGAGCTACTGATAGCCCATGTAACCGACGAGAAATATGAAACAGGTGATGAAAAACAGGAGGTAGAAGCTTTTTTAAATGAAGTAACCTGTAAAGCCAACTATCCTGAAATTTATTACAGGCACATTAAAGGTACGGGTATAATGCGCGGGCTCGATTGGCTCAGCGAACACGGAGTGATTGATATGCTGGTGATGGTACACCGTAAAGTTAATCCCCTTGAGCGTCTGTTTGGTATCAGTTATACTAAAAAACTTTCGCATCATATTGAAATACCTCTGCTGGTGTTGCCGGAGGGGCTTCCACCGCTGCATTTCTAAAAACAGGGGATGGGAGTGAGCGTATAAGATCGGATAGCAACGTGTGTTACTCTTTGTTTTAAGCTGTGAAAAATGATACTCATCACTTTTCCATCCAACAGCCATCATTTTTCAAGTGGTGGATTACAGCCATTTTTGATCTTATAAATAGATCATCAATGGCTGTAAATATACTTACCCAAACTACCTGCTACCACTGCGGTAACGATTGTGATAAAGATCATTATGTATTGGATGACAAAGATTTTTGCTGCACGGGCTGTAAAGGTGTTTACAAGGTGCTATCCAATAGTGGGTTATGTAACTATTACAGCTATAATGAACATCCCGGCGCAACACGTACCCACGTGGAAAAGCGGTTCGAATACCTTGATGATCCTTCGATCATAGCAGACCTGGTTGATTTTACAGACGAAAACATTACCATATTAACGCTTTATATCCCTTATATCCATTGCAGCTCATGTATTTGGCTGCTTGAGCAGTTGAATAGGTTTAACCCTGCCATTTATTACAGCCGGATTGACTTTTTAAAGAAACAGGTAAACCTGCGCTTTAATAACAAGGAGATAAGTTTAAGACAGGTTGTAGAACTATTGGTTGATATCGGCTATGAGCCACTTATTAACCTCCAGGATGTTATTAAAAAACAACAAACCGGTGCTGGCGATAATCTTGTAAAAAAGATAGCGGTGGCCGGGTTTTGTTTCGGTAATGTGATGCTGCTCAGTTTTCCGGAGTACTTGGGATTATCGGAATATGAGCAAACTTTCAGGCATTTTTTTGGCTGGTTGAATGTGCTGTTTTCGCTGCCGGTTGTTTTTTACAGCGGGAGGGAATATTTCCAATCGGCCTATACAAACCTCCGTAATAAAATATTGAATATCGATTTTCCGCTGGCGCTGGGCATAGCCGTGCTTTTTTTGCGTACGCTGATTGAGGTACTAACCCATGCGGGAGCCGGTTTTGCCGATACGCTTTGCGGGCTAGTGTTTTTTTTACTGGTGGGTAAATTTGTTCAGCGAAAAACCTATTACCATATCTCTTTTGAGCGGGACTACCGCTCGTTTTTCCCTGTTGCCGTACAGGCTGTTGATAACGGTATTGAAAAGCCGCTGCCCTTATCAGCCCTGAAAGTAGGTCAGCGGATCCGCATTCGCAGTAATGAGATTATTCCGGCCGATGCGATATTACTAAATGGTGAAGCGCGGATTGATTTTAGCTTTGTTACCGGCGAATCGGCTCCTGTGACAAAGGTTTGGGGTGAAGTGGTTTATGCCGGTGGCCGGCAAATGGGCGAAGCTATTGAATTGGAGGTAATTAAACCAGTATCACAAAGCTACCTTACCCAATTGTGGAATAATGAAGCTTTTAGCCGTAGTCAGGACAACCGGATGCAAACCTTTAACCAAAAGGTAAGTAAGTATTTCAGCATTGTTTTACTGATGATTGCATTGGGTTCATTAGTTTTCTGGTTGCCGGTCGATGTTTACCGTGCTTTTTCGGCATTTACAGCGGTGTTGATTGTAGCATGCCCCTGTGCGCTGGCTTTAAGTACACCGTTCACTATGTCGGCGGCACTCAGTATTTTTGATCGTAATTTTTTCTACCTCAAAAACACCGCCGTTGTTGAACAACTGGCCCGTATTAATACCATCGTGTTAGATAAAACCGGCACCATTACTATTGGCGGCGAAAACGGTGTAAGCAACAATGCACAGCTAAGCAGTTACGAGGAACAGCTCATATACAGTATTTGTAGTAATTCGGCCCATCCCTTAAGCATTCAGATTTGCGATTACCTCCAGGGGGCGGATAAACTTCGGGTAAGTAATTACCGGGAAATAGCCGGAAAGGGGATTACTGCCTGGGTTGATGGGCATAATGTTCAAGTCGGCAGCCAGTCGTTTTTAACGGGAGGAGTAGATATCGCAAAATCAACTGAAGTACACCTGATGATTAACGGGCGATACGCCGGTTATTTCAGCTTTGCAAACAAGTATCGCGAAGGGCTTGAAGATATTGCGCGGCTGGCCGCGGATTATAAAATTTACTTGTTATCAGGCGATCAGGACCGGGAGCGGAAAAATTTACTGCCTTATTTTAAGGGGGAGGGATATATGCTGTTTAACCAATCGCCGCAGCAAAAGCTTGATTTTATAAAGGCTTTACAGCTGGCCGGTAAAAAGGTAATGATGATAGGTGATGGCTTGAATGATTCGGGGGCTTTAAAACAAAGTGATTTGGGGATAGCTATTACGGATAACGTTAACAATTTTTCGCCCGGCAGCGATGCTATTTTAGATGGGCGTTCGCTCAGGTTGCTGCCCGCATTTCTTAAATTCTCGAAGGATAGTATCACCATTATCCACATCTCGTTTTTTATATCGCTTTGCTATAACCTATTAGGATTAAGCTATGCAGTAAGCGGCAGGCTTTCACCGCTCATAGCGGCCATATTGATGCCTTTAAGTACTGCAACCATCATTTCGTTCACAAGCATAGCAACACACCTCGTCGCTAAAAAAAGAAAATTATCATGAACATTATTTATTTCCTGATCGGGTGCAGCGTGCTGCTTGCACTCGTGTTTTTAGGCGCTTTTTTTTGGGCCCAGCGCAACGGCCAGCATGATGATCTCTATACCCCATCGGTAAGGATCCTGCTGGATGATGAACCAACTGATAAAGATAAAAAATGACCAATGTCATTATTCGGGCAAACCGTCATCATTCTGTCGGCGGCAGCCCCTCAATACTTTTACACCATCAAATTATTTAATATCATATGCAGCCCGAAAATTTTTACTATGACAACAAGATCGTCCGGAATTTTGGTATCGCCACGGTGATCTGGGGTATAATTGGGATGACCGTAGGCCTCATCGTAGCCATACAATTGTATAGCCCGGGGATGAACATGGGCAACCAATACACTACATTTGGCCGCATCAGGCCCTTACACACCAATGCGGTGATCTTCGCTTTTGTGGGTAACGCTATTTTTATGGGTGTTTACTATTCATTACAGCGGCTGTTAAAAGCGCGGATGTTTAGCGATGCCCTTAGTCAAATTCACTTTTGGGGCTGGCAGCTCATCATTGTTTCGGCTGTTATTACGTTGCCCTTAGGTTTAACCACCTCGCATGAATATGCTGAACTTGAATGGCCAATAGATATTGCAATTACCCTTATCTGGGTTGTGTTTGGCATTAATATGTTTGGAACCATATTTAAACGCCGCGAACGGCATTTATATGTTGCCATATGGTTTTACATAGCCACGTTTGTCACCATTGCCGTATTGCATATTGTAAATTCATTTGAACTGCCGGTATCAGCCTTTAAAAGCTACATGGTATATGCCGGCGTGCAGGATGCACTGGTACAATGGTGGTATGGCCACAATGCGGTGGCATTTTTCCTGACCACCCCATACCTGGGCATGATGTATTACTTTTTGCCCAAAATGGCCAACAGGCCTATCTACTCATATAAGTTAAGTATCTTGCACTTTTGGGCGCTCATTTTTATCTATATCTGGGCCGGCCCGCACCATTTACTGTACACCACGCTTCCCGGTTGGGCGCAGTCATTAGGTGTTGCCTTTTCTATTATGCTGTTAGCACCAAGCTGGGGCGGCATGATCAATGGCTTGCTCACCCTGCGAGGTGCCTGGGATAAAGTTCGTGACGACGTGATCCTGAAGTTTATGGTAGTTGGCTTAACTGCTTATGGTATGGCCACTTTTGAAGGCCCTATGCTTTCATTGAAACAGGTGAACGCCATAGGCCACTTTACCGATTGGATAATTGCCCACGTACACGTTGGCGCTTTGGGCTGGAACGGCTTTTTAACCTTTGCCATCCTTTACTGGCTTATTCCGCGTATTTATAAAACGCAGTTATATTCAAAAAAGATGGCCTCGTTTCATTTTTGGATAGGTACGCTCGGGATCCTGTTTTACGCTATACCAATGTATTGGGCTGGTTTTACCCAGGGTTTAATGCTTAAAGAGTTTACACCCGAGGGGATACTGAAATATCCCGCTTTTCTGGAAACAACGATGCGCATATTGCCTATGCATGTTATGCGGTCTGTAGGTGGTGGATTATACCTGCTGGGCGTTATTGTAATGGCATATAACCTTTGCCGCACCGCGCTGCAGGGCAAACTCGTTGCAAATGAGCCTGCCCAGGCTATGCCGTTGCCTGCTTTAAGCACAACCGGGCATGAAGAAACATGGCACAGGGTATTGGAACGCCGCCCAATACAAATGATGATAGCCGCATTGCTGGTTATACTGGTGGGTACTTTTATTGAGTTGATGCCAACGCTGACTATATCATCAAATATCCCAACTATCGCGGCGGTAAAACCTTATACTCCGCTTGAGTTGCAGGGACGTGACCTTTATATCAGAGAGGGCTGCTCAAACTGCCACTCACAAACTGTAAGGCCTTTCCGCTCAGAAACCGAGCGCTATGGCGAATACAGCAAGGCCGGCGAATTTGTTTATGATCACCCGTTTTTATGGGGATCAAAACGTACCGGGCCCGACCTGGCGCGCGAGGGCGGCAAATACGGCAATGCCTGGCACTATAACCACCTGATGGACCCACGCCTCATGTCGCCGGGGAGTATTATGCCAAATTATGATTGGCTGTTAACCCAAAATCTTGATACGGCTACCACAGCCGCCAAAATAAAGGCCATGCGCACACTGGGTGTCCCATATCCCGAAGGATATGAAAAAATAGCCAACAACGATCTTAGTAAACAGGAAAAAGAAATTGCCGATAACCTGTATAACGATCATATAAAGGTTAAAAACAATAAAGAAATAGTAGCCTTGATAGCTTACCTGCAACGTTTGGGTACCGATATCAAAGCAAGCAAAACCGCCGCTAAATAACAAAAGCAATGTTTAAGCAATTTACAGAACACATTTCGGGTGCCCAGGGTTACCTGTTATTTTCTCTGGGGATCTTCCTCGTATTTTTTATTGTAGTAGCTATCCTGCTTTTCAGGCTCAGGAAACAGCATGTAGATCATATGCGTAATCTGCCTTTGAAGGATAGTCATGGTGAATCCCTTAATTCTTACAACTTATGAAATACCGCCGCCTGTTAATTTTACTTGTATTGATGATACCGTTACAACCGGCAATGGCCGCCGATGACAGCCTGATACCGGGCGATTTGATGAACGAGATAGGGTATGGAGCAATTATAGCCATGCTGGCATTGTTTATTGTAGCCATGCTGGTATTGCTCAGGGCGCTTAGGGTATTGACAAAAATAACGCTCCGGGCGCAGGGGTACACAGAAGAGCAGATCATAGCGGAGATGAAACCCGCCAAAAAAGTTAAAAAGGCTAAAACAGAGGTTTGGAACAAATTACTGTCGCTAAGACCGATGTCTGAAGAAAAGGAGCTGATCATAGCACATGATTATGACGGTATCCAGGAGCTTAACAATCCTATTCCTGGCTGGTTCAGCTACATGTTTTATATCACCATTGTTTTTGCAGTTGGTTACATCCTCATTTATCATGTCTTTGGCTTTGGGCAGTTACAATATGATGAATATAAAACGGAGATGGCCCAGGCAGATATTGCCAAAAAAGAATACCTGAGCAAGGCCGCCAACCGGGTTGATGAAACCACAGTTAAACTTGTTACCGATCAGGCTGTATTGGCTTCGGGGCAGGCGATCTTTAAACAAAGCTGCGTTCCCTGCCACGGCGATCACGCACAAGGGGTAGTTGGCCCCAACCTTACCGATGATTACTGGCTGCATGGTGGTAAGATCAATGATGTGTTTAAAACCATAAAATATGGCGTACTGGCCAAAGGAATGCCCAACTGGGAGAAACAGTTATCGCCCAAGCAAATCTCGGATGTGGCAAACTATATAAAATCATTGCATGGCAGCAATCCGGCTAATCCTAAAGAACCGCAGGGCGAAAAAGATGCGGATGACATTGCGGCAAAAGGCAAAAAGATAGCAAAAATATAACGATTATGGACGGCTTACTGGCGG
Organism: Mucilaginibacter gossypii; assembly: GCF_017569325.2. Classification (NCBI taxonomy): domain Bacteria; kingdom Pseudomonadati; phylum Bacteroidota; class Sphingobacteriia; order Sphingobacteriales; family Sphingobacteriaceae; genus Mucilaginibacter; species Mucilaginibacter gossypii. Next base: position 516,040 of record NZ_CP071878.2, read on the forward strand.
CAAAAGAAAACGGGAAAAGACAGTGGATGTATCCGCTGGTACGTAAAGGCAGGTTTTATAAATGGAGAAGCTGGTTAAGCTATTTTTATCTCATTTTCTTTTTTGCCGGGCCGTTTTTACGAATCAATGGCCAGCCGTTGTTGCTGCTCAATGTGATAGACCGGCAATTTGTACTGCTGGGGCAGGTGTTTTGGCCGCAGGATATTTTTCTGTTTATGCTGGCTTCGCTTGTTTTTTTAGTTTGCGTGGTAATATTTACTATTGCTTTCGGTCGTATTTTCTGCGGTTGGATTTGCCCTCAAACCATATTTATGGAAATGGTTTTCAGAAAGATAGAGATTTGGATAGAAGGGGATGCCAATAAGCGTAAAAAGCTTGACGCTGGTGCCTGGACACGGGAAAAAATCATCAAAAAAACAGCCAAACATGCTTTGTTTGTATTGGTATCCTTTCTGATCGCCAACACTTTCCTTGCTTATATCATCGGCAGCGAAAGCCTTGTTAAAATTATTGTTGAGCCTGTTACAGCCCACTGGGTTGGTTTTATCAGTATATGGGTATTCACCATTGTATTTTATTTGATTTACAGCCAGGTACGCGAGCTGGTTTGCACATTGATATGCCCTTATGGGCGTTTACAAAGTGTATTGATTGATGAGCATACTTTAGTAGTAGCTTATGACGATGTGCGTGGCGAACCACGGGGCAAGTTAAGCCGTAAAGCGGACCCCTTTAACTTGAAAGGCGATTGCGTTGATTGCAGCCTGTGCGTTGCTGTTTGCCCTACAGGTATTGATATTCGTAAAGGAACTCAAATTGAATGTATCAACTGTACTGCCTGTATAGATGCCTGCGACCAGGTAATGGACAAGATAGGAAAGCCCCGCAACCTGATTGGCTACTTCTCCGAAAATATGATCAGGCTGAAAGAAAAGCCCTCGTTTACCGGGCGCATGATGGGATATACCGCGGTAATAACCGTGCTGGTGGCTGTACTTGGTTATTTTATTTTCAGCCGGAGCGATATGGATATCACCGTTATGCGCAGTGCGGGAATGCTTTATCAGCAACAGCCGGGCGGTTACATTAGTAATATTTATAATGCCGAAATCATTAATAAAACCAATCAGGATAAAGTGATCAGGATAGGGGCGGATGATCCGGCTGTTAAGATCAGTTATATCCAAGCGCCCGGACCGGTTGCAAAGGGCGGATCGGCTAAAACGGTGTTTTTTGTCATGCTCCCTGCATCAAAAGTACATGCCGCCAAAACTACCATTAAACTGAACTTGTTGCTTGGCGGTAAGGTGGTTCAATCTGTTAAAACCAATTTTATAGCACCAACAAATGATTAAGCATATGAACTGGGGAAAAGGAATAGTAATAGGCATGCTGGCTTTTATGAGTTACATTGTAGCCATGGGCGTTGCCATGTTCAGGCAGCCCGACGATGTCGATCCGCATTATTACGAAAAAGGGCTTGCGTTTAATGCCGATTATGATAAAGAGAAGCAAGTACTTAGCGATAAAGCACAGCCATCAATCAGCATTAACAACAATATTCTTTTAGTAAAGTTTACAGGTCTGGTAAAGGGAACAGCAGATTTGAAGCGCCCGGATGACGGCAAAATGGACAAACATATCAACCTGGAGAGCAACCTGGCAGGTAATGTTAATATTCCGCTGACTGATGTAAAGCCAGGTAGGTGGCAGCTGGTTTTTAATTGGGAAAGCAACGGCAAAAAATACCTGTATACCAAAGAAATATTTATACCATGAGCACCAGTCAAATCGCTTTTTTTATAGGCTTGTTTGGCAGTGTTCACTGTATAGGAATGTGCGGCCCGCTCGCCTTCGCTATCCCCATTAACCACAGTAGCTTTTGGCTGCTCTTGTGGGATAAGTTGGTATATAACCTTGGGCGTACTATAAGTTACGCAACCCTCGGGTTAATAACCGGGCTCATCGGTAAGCAATTATGGCTTTCAGGTTTGCAGCAGGGGGTAAGCATCATTAGCGGGATACTGATCCTGCTGGCGGCCGGTTCAAGATTGTGGAAGTTGAAAATTAGTAACAAAAGTACTGGTAACTGGCTGCTGAAGCCTTTTAATGCGTTGCTTACTTACGCGTTACAGCATCGGGCCGGCCATTTGGCCATAGGCTTGTTAAACGGCTTTTTACCCTGCGGTTTTGTTTACCTGGCGCTAATAGGTGCGGTAAACACTTCGTCAGTGGGTGCTTCCGTGCAATATATGGTTTGGTTTGGTTTGGGTACCCTGCCTTTAATGCTGGCGGTAACTGTTGGCAGTGGATTTGTTAACCAGGGCATCCGAAGAAAGATGAACAGGGTGGTTCCCTATTTTATGCTATGCCTTGGCGCCTGGTTTTTACTGCGCGGGCTCACACTTGATATTCCTTATCTGAGTCCGCCAGCGGCAAGCGGAACTGTTATTTGTAAGTAACACCGTAGGCAGATTGATGAGCCTCATGTTTATTCTAAATACATAATATTAAATTAATTATATGCACAGCTTTCATATACCTGTTTTAGGTTTGGGATACTCTGTTGATACACCACTAAAAGTGGCCCGGTACGGTATCTCGTCCGTTGTTTCAATTGTTGATGATGAACTCGTTGAGCGTATGCGGCAGTATCATTCAACTCAAAATGGTTTGCCATTTACGCCAATTTTAAAAAGTGGCCCCGACAGCCGTTCAAAACGGATTACAGCCTATCTTAATTTATTAAACGAACTGGTAAATAGGCAGTTTGAAGAACTTAAACAAATGCCATTTAACCAGGGAATGGACATCGACCGTTACTTTAACCTATTACCTGAGGCTTCGGCTTCAAAGCAGGGTTACGAACTGATGAACGAGTATCCTGAGGGGGAACGTAAACAGATCTTTCAAGATCTTTTGCGCGCCAGAATGAACAAAGGTGCTATTGATGTAAATATCATGGCCAAAGTTGATAAAATGAACTTTGACGCAGACGGCAATTATACCGGCGATACCCATACCGACGCGCTTGCTGCTTTAAAAGGCTTTGCTGAAAGCGATCTGGATTCATCAGTGGTACTTTCGGCGGGAATGAACCCGAGGCTGTACAGTTACCTGGAAACTTTTAAGTGTTTTTATCCTGATGGCAATAACGAGCTTCGTAAACGGATCGTTTTAAAGGTGAGCGATTTTCGTTCGGCGCTGATCCAGGCTAAGTTTTTAGCAAAGAAGGGGCTGTGGGTATCAGAGTTCAGGATTGAATCGGGCCTGAATTGTGGAGGGCATGCTTTTGCTACTGATGGCCTGCTGCTCGGGCCCATCCTGGAAGAGTTTAAACTGAAAAGGGAAAATATGATACACGAGCTGCTTGCCCTCTATCAACCTGCACTTGCCGAAAGGGGGTTTACAGAGACCATTCCGGCACAAAAGATCAGCGTACAGGGTGGGATAGGCACTATGCAGGAAGATGTTTTTTTGCGGGAGCATTATCAGATGGATGCTACCGGTTGGGGCAGTCCGTTCCTGCTGGTACCAGAGGCCACCAATGTTGATGAACATACGCTGCAACAATTGGCGGGCGCCGGCCATGATGATTTTTATGTAAGCTCGTCATCACCGCTGGGTATCCTGTTCAATAACTTCAGCAAAAGCTCGGGCGAAGAGCAAAGACTTAGCAGGATAGCAAATGGCAGGCCGGGTAGTCCCTGCAATAAAAAATATTTAGTATCAAATACCGAGTTTACCGAACATCCCATTTGCACAGCATCACGTGAGTACCAGCATCTGAAAATAAAACAGCTAAAACACAGTGAGCTTCCGGTAGATGAAATTCAAAAACAGATAGATGCTGTTACCGAAAAGGTTTGCTTATGCGAAGGGCTTTGTGCATCTGCTTATATCAAAAACGATATTCTGAAAGCCCGGGAAAACAAGGCAGTAACCATTTGTCCCGGACCAAATATCGCCTTCTTTTCAGGGGTTTATACGCTTGATGATATGGTTAGCCATATCTATGGGCATATCAACTTGCTTGAGGCAACAACCCGCCCTAATATGTTTATCAATGAGCTAAACCTTTATATCGATTACCTTAAAAAGGACATTTCGGGCTATGTAGCAAACCTCAACGAAAAGAAAGGAAAATACCTGCTCAAATTTAAAGACCAATTACAGCAGGGCATCACATACTATAAACAGCTGATCCCGCAAATAAGCAACCAAACCCAGGATTACCTGGAGCGGATGCTGAAGGACCTGGTCTTATCAGAAGAGAAACTGCAATTGCTAAATATCTAAAACAAAGAAACCGGGAATCAATCCCGGTTTCTTTGTTTAACTGATAGTTGGTGTTGTCAAAGCCTTATCCAGTCATGCTGAATAACTGCGTAGTAGGCTTGTCGGCCCATAGGCGGGCATCAAGCGCCATACATATATTGCGTAAAAAGCGTTTACCCATGGGGGTAACAGTAATGCACCATGAATTTAATTCAACCAGCCCGTCCTGCTCAAATTGGCGCATACGTTCCAGCCCCTCTAAAAAAGCTTCACTTGTTTCATTATGCAGGTTCCAGCAGGTTTTGCCGTTACACATGATATTTAAAATATGCCTGCGAATGCTCAGATCATCGGCCGTAAGCATATGACCTTTAAATACCGGCAGTTGGCCGGCGTTAACCAATTGCAGGTATTCCTCTACTTTTTTTACATTTTGGGCAAATGCATACCAGCTATCGCTTATGGAGGATACGCCCAAACCAATCATTAATTGGGTATATTGATGGGTGTAACCCATGAAATTACGGTGCAGCGTACCATTTTGTTCGGCTAAGTAAAGACTATCCGTAGGCAAGGCGAAATGGTCCATGCCAATTTCATGATAACCCAATGCTGTAAATAATTCGCGTCCGCATTCATACAAAGCCCTTTTTTCATTAGCATCGGGCAGATCATTTTCGGTGAAACGGCGCTGACCGGGTTTTATCCAGGGTACATGGGCATAACTGTAAAAAGCAATCCTATCGGGCATTAATTTCGCCACTTGGGCAATGGTATCCTTTAGCCCGTTGATGGTTTGAAGCGGGAGGCCATATATCAGATCGAAATTAACGGATGTATATCCGATCCGTCGGGCTTGCTGCGTAACCAGTTTTACCAGTTCAAAACTCTGGATCCGGTTAATGATAAACTGAACCCTCGGGTCAAAATCCTGGATGCCGAGGCTTATCCTCCTGAAACCAAGATTATATAAAACCTGTAAATGATCAACAGTTGTATTGGCGGGGTGCGCCTCAAAACTAAACTCGGCCTGGGGATGAATAGTTGATGAATTTAATATACCATTGATCAGTATGGCCAGGTGTTCGGGTTTAAAAAATGTAGGTGTGCCGCCGCCAAGGTGTATTTCCCTGATAATGGGTTTGCTTTCAAAGGTATTGACGTACATGGCCCACTCCATTAAAACAGCTTTAATGTACGGCTCTTCTACCCGGTGGTTTTTGGTGATGCGGGTGTTACAACCGCAATAGGTACACAGGCTTTCGCAAAATGGCAGGTGAATATACAGGCTGATCCCGTCACGATCGTTACTCTCCTTAAAAGAAAGCGATACTGATTTTCGCCATTCCTCTTCATCGAAGTTTTCAATGTTCCAATAAGGTACCGTAGGGTAACTGGTATAACGGGGAGCAGCAACGTTGTATTTATCAATAAGGTGCTGGGGAATTTTCATAAATATTAAGCTTTGGTAGTATCAACCGTTGATAGCTCACCGGTCGCTTTGCAGTTTTTTGCACACACACACGCATTTCCAACGCACTTTTTAGCCTGCCACTGATCAAGATTTTTTATGGTTTGATTAGCAATTTGCTGTAATGCCTCACTGGTTAAAAAAGCCTGATGGGGGGTGATGAGGACATTTTTAAAGGTCATCAGTTTTTCCAGCAATGGGTCTCTATCGGTATCATGTTGATGCTGCTCAAAAAACAGGCCTTTTTCTTTTTCATAAACATCAAGTCCTAAATAACCTATTTTACCGGTTTCAACAGCCCGTAATGCTGCTTCAGTATCAATTAACCCTCCCCGCGAAGTATTCAGGAGCATGACTCCATCTTTCATCAAAGCAAGGGTCTCATTATTTATCATATGATAGTTTTCGGGGCAGAGGGGGGCATGTAATGAAATTATATCGGCAGTAGCAAGCAGGTCATTCATAGCCACTTGTTCAATTCCTGGCAAATTTGATTTGGCAAGCGGATCGTATCCAATAACACGACAGCCAAAGCCGTTAAAGATAGCGGCAGTCGCCTGCCCGGTATGTCCCAGGCCAATAATGCCAACTGTTTTGCCGTATAAATTAAACCCCATGAGGCCATTCAGCCTGAAATCAAATAGGTGGCTATGGGCGTTTGATTCGGTTAAATGCCTGTTTAGGGCAAGTGCCATGGCAACGGTATGTTCGGCAATAGCCTGCGGCGAGTATTCAGGTACGTTGGCCAGTTTTATGTTGCGCAAAGCTGCTGCTTCCTTATCGATATGATCTGTACCAACCGACCGGGTAGCAATATATTTAACGCCAAGATCGGCCAGTTGGTTGATAACATAGGCAGATACATCGTCATTGGTAAAAACAACCACCGCTTCCTTACCTTCGGCATAAACCGCGGTTTCAGAATTTAACGGGTTAGAGATAAGGGTAATATCATGTTTTTTTTGGTTCGCTCTGGCCAAAAATTCCTTTTCGAACGCCTTGATACTGTAAGCTACAACTTTCATCTATACACATTTATATTAAACAAAACTACCTGGCTGGCATCATCAAAACCATGAGCGCGGTCAGTGATAAAAATGACCTTTATCAGTTTCTCATTTTTACCAGTTTGTTAAGGTCTGTTATATTGATGGTTGCACCTTTCTTTTCTATCAGGCCTTCCTCTTTAAAATCAGAAAGCGTACGGCTTACCGTTTCGGTAGCCATACCGGCCATTGATGCCATTTCTTCCCTTGATATTTTAAATTCCTGCGTTTCGCCGTTTTGCTTGTTCAGCCTTACCAATACCTGCGCCAGCCGTTTCCTTACCGAATGGTAGGCCAGCTCGATTAGCTGTTCTTCCTTTTCTTTGATATTGTTTGACAGTATTTTCAAAAATTGCCGGCCAACGTCGGGATATCGGTCAAGCATGGTTAAAACGGTATCTTTTGGCAGCAGGCATATGGCCGCGTCTTCGGTTGCTTCGGCAGTTTCGCCGTAAGCATCATCAAGCAGCAGGGCATGTACGCCAAGGTAGTCGTCGGCTTTGTATAAGCCGGTCATCAGTTCCCTGCCGTCTTCGGCCAGTTTAAATGTTTTTATGCTGCCTTCCATCACCAGGTAAATTCCCTGCGGGCTATCCCCGTCATAAAATAATACTTGTTTTTTTCTTATCTGCCTTATTTTTCTACTGGCTATCAATGCGTTTAATTCGGCTGCTCCGTTGCGCGAATTGATGGCCAGGTGTTCTATTTTTTGCAGCGACCTGCTAAAAAATGCCTGTTGTTTTTCTTTTTTGCTCAACCTGCTATCAATGGCATTAAGCAATTCTATATCGTCAAAAGGTTTGGTAAGATAATCATCGGCACCCATTTCCATGCCTTTTCTAAAGTCAACCCGTTCGGCTTTCGCGGTTAAAAATATAAAGGGTATGTTATCCGTTTCGGGCGATTTGCTGAGCATGAATAATACGCCATACCCGTCAAGCTCGGGCATCATGATATCGCACAAAATAAGGTCCGGTTTATGCTTTATAGCTAAGTCGACACCAATTTTGCCGTTGCCGGCCTGCAATACCAGGTAGCCGGAAAGCTCCAGTATTTCGGCGGTGCTTTCCCTTATATCGGTATTGTCTTCAATAATGAGGATACTTTTTTTCATGATTGCGAAAATGTGAGCGTGAATGATGTTCCGTAATTAACTTTGCTTTCAAATTGCACCGTGCCGTTGATCAGGCCAACGTAGCGCGCTACTATATTAAGGCCGAGACCAGTACCTGATATATTGCCGGTGTTATGTGCCCTGAAAAACGCTTCAAACAAGTGCTTCTGGTCATTTTCAGGGATTCCTATACCATTATCCTTAACCACAACAACCAACTGATCGCTGGCTACCTCCGTGTTAAATTCAATAAAGGTATTTTCGCCCGAGTATTTGATGGCGTTGCTGATCAGGTTAATGATGCAGTTTTTTAATAATGCGGGATCCAATTTAAAAACACTGGTAGTACCGGTATGCTGATAAATGATATTTTGGTTTTGTTTGGCTACCAGTTGCATTTCTTCTGTTATTTCCTCGCCAAATTTTACCAGGTTAAATTCGGTAAATACGGGCTCGACCTTGCCGGCTTCGAGTTTTTCGAGCGACAGAAAATCATTCAGGATACCCGTAAGGTTACCTACCGACGTTTTTATTTTGGCGATGTGTTTGCTGATGTTAGGATTGCTAAACTCTTGCGCATATTTTTCAACAAGAATGGCCGATAACTGGATGCTGCTCAGAGGGGTTCTGAATTCATGCGAGGCCATTGATACAAAACGGCTTTTCATCTGTCCAAGTTCTTTTTCTTTCTCTAATGACAGGCTAACTTCTTCTTTAGCCTGCAGCAACTCGCTTACCGAATGCTTTAAAGAAATTGTACGCTCCTCAACAAGCTCTTCTAAATGGACGGCGTAGTCCTTTAATCTTTCTTCTGCCTCCTTTTCGCGTGTGAGATCATGGATAAAACCGGTATAGATTTTTCGGCCTGAAAACTGTACTTCACTTACCCCCAGGCGGAAAGGGAATACAGAGCCATCTTTTTTTAACCCCTTAACTTCGCGGCCAAAACCTATAATGTGCGCCTTGCCTGTGTTTTGATAACGGTTTATATAACCATCGTGCAGCTCCTTATCGGGCGGGGGCATTAAAACAGATACATTTTTACCAATTACTTCACCGGGACTGTATTGAAACAGATTACATGCTGCCGGATTGATAGATTCGATAATTCCGTGGCTGTTTATGGTAATAATGCCGTCTATGGCATTTTCAATAATTGCTTTTAGCAGCGCGGCATTCTCCATCAGCGTTTCCTTGTTTAATGACAAAGATCACGAATGGATTTAGTCTTCAATATGATGTGCCTCACCATAAAAAGTGATCACAATCACTTTTTATGGTGAGGCACAAAGTAAAAGGATGGTTGAGTGTAGAGCAACCATCCTTTTTTTACCTATTTTTAAACTCTATTCGATCTGTTAAATAGAAAACAAAATATATGAAGTATACGGTACTGATCCTGATCTTATCCATATTTTTCAATAACCAGGCACGGTCGCAAAACATGATTTCGGGCGGAGACTTTAAGGACACTGACGGAAATCAGATTAATGCTCATGGGGCAGGGGTACTTTATTATAATGAGGTATATTACCTGTTTGGCGAAATTAAAAAAGGCAAAACCTGGCTGGTTCCCGGGCAAAGCTGGGAAGATTACCGGGTCCCTGCAGGCGGGGTATCGTGTTATTCGTCTACAGATCTGAAACATTGGAAAAATCTCGGAACTGCATTAAGATCTGTCACAGGTGACCCGTCAAATGACCTGGATACCGGTAGGGTAATTGAACGGCCCAAGGTGCTTTACAATGAGAAAACCAATAAATTTGTGATGTGGTTCCATAATGACAGAAATGATTATCAGGATTCAAAGGCCGGTATTGCCATAAGCGATTCGCCCGAGGGGCCATATACGTACCTGGGCAGTATCAAACCAAACAATCAAATGCTTAGGGACATGACACTTTTTAAGGATACCGATGGCAAAGCCTACGTTGTTTATTCATCCGAAGATAACAACACTATGCATGTTTGCCTGCTGACAGATGATTATTTGAAGCCAACGGAACATTATACCAGGATTCTGATCGACAGAAACCGCGAAAGCCCGGCACTTTTCAAAAATAACGGCAAATATTTCCTGATCACTTCGGGATGCTCAGGTTGGAGCCCCAATGCGGCATCTTACGCAACTGCCAATAGTATCATGGGGCCGTGGACTGAGATAGGCAACCCCTGCAGCGGTACCAATTCAGAAAAAACGTTCTTTGCACAGGGAAATTATGTTTTGCCGATAAACGGAAAACCTTCAAATTTTATCTTCATGGGAGATCTGTGGAACAAACTTGACCTGGAGAAATCCGGTTATCTGTGGATTCCTTTTGAGGTAATAGACGGCGAAGTGAAAATAAATAACTGATGTGGTGCCGACGATAAATTGGTGTTTAGTCCTTAGCCGAAAGTCATAAACACTAAGTAACCCAATAGCATATAACGGGAAAGACCGCTATGATTTGCGTCTTTCCCGTTATATGCCCGGAATCGGGAGTTGCGTTATGGTTTTAATTTATTTTAAGTCCGCATCTTATGTTGGTGATTGAACGTTGCGCAATGAATCGTTTATCCCTGTTTTTTGCAATATTATCTGTATATCACCGGTGCTTAAAGTTTAAAAATCTGTTTCATGATCACCCATTTTTCTCCTTCTTTTGCCCAGGGGAGGGGCTGTTGAAATAGCCACATAAGTTGCTCCCATTCCTGTACTTTAGGATTTAGCGCATCCATTTCTTCTTTTTTCTTTGACTCAAAATGGTCGCTCGTTTCCATGATCATAAACAACCGGTTTCCCGTGCGATAGATCTGCATATCAAGAATATCCGCGTCCAGTATGCTTTTGCGTACTTCCGGCCAGCTATTTTCAGCCTTATGCCAATGTTCATATTCCGCTATCAATTGCGGATCATCCTTTAAATCGAGGGCCAAACAGTATCTTTTCATAGTGAGATTAAATTTTTACAGATAGGCGGAAGCGTATGATTCGTCAACTAGGCCATATTCTTTCATTTCTTTCCAAAATTGTGTTGGGATCTTTAATGAAGCCAGCGAAATATTTTGTGCAACCCTATTGGGATTTGTGGTATTCAGGGCGATACTTTTAACACCTGGACCATTTAACCCAAAAGCCACGCAGGCATCCGCCGGTTTTATTTTATAATTTTCACATAAGCGATAAAACAACTCTCGCCAACGATGTAAATGTTTGTCTTTTACCGGATCAGTTAGCCGATAGTTATAATAATCAGATCCGGTTAAAAAGCCGCCGTTAAAAACGGCGGAATTAATGATCAAAGTTCCTTGCTTTTCAAGCTCCTGCATAAATTCAATTAATTCTGGCGGATGGCTATGAATTGTCATGCTATTGGCGATCATTACCCAATCCAATTTTACATCCTGTGTTATCATTTTGATAATCCGCCAGTCTTTCGAACCTACACCAATACCTTTTACTTTGCCATCGCGTTTTAATTCAATCAATGCACGGTAAGCGTCCAATATGTCCCGGTAGCGTTGTGCTTGTTCCTGTTTATCTTTTGCTGCATTAAGGTATTCATCGGGGTCATGTACAGATACCAGTTGTGCACGATAATTCCCCAGCAACTCATTTCCCTGTTCATAACATTCCAGGATGCCTTCATAACTTATTCGCTGAACGGCGTCATATTTCAGGTCTCGCCAAACACCCGGTTCAAAAGTAGGTTCGGGACTTTTTAACGCCGTACGCAGCCAGCCCAATTTATTACTGATCAGTACCTCCGATGGGGAGACATTTAGTATTGCCAAAGCCTTTCCCAATGATTCGAGCGCGAGCCCCGCGCCATATTTCCCTGCTGAGTCAAATACAGCCGGTTTAGGAGAATGCCTGATGCTTTCGGCAACAATAGCACATTTAACATCGTCTGGAAGTGCTACATATAAATTTCCTAATCCGCTAGTTCCAAAAATTACTTTAGGTAAATTAATTTCCTGCATATTGAAAATGGAAAATTGTTAAAGGATAGTTGAAACCGGTACATTTTCCGGCCCCACTTTTACACGATGTCCTTTCAATCCAAAAAGGGCCACTACCGCAAAGCATACCAACGGTACCACATAACCATTTTGAATATTGCCAGTTACATCGCTGATATAACCGAATGCCCTTGGCAACACAGCACCACCAACGATAGACATAATGATCAGGCTGCTGCCAAATTCTGTATCTGCCTTCAGATCTTTTATACCCAACGCGAAAATGGTTGGAAACATAATGGACATGAAGAAACAGATCCCAATTACTGTGTAAACCGTGATCATGCCGTGACCAAAAATGGCGATTGCGGATAGCAAAATATTGATACCCGCATAAACTGCAAGTAAAACAGCCGAGCTATAATACCTCATCAGGAAAGTACCAATAAACCTGCCTATTAGGAATGCAGCGCCGCACAAACCAAGATAGTAGGTCGTTTGCACCTCCGTAAGTCCGGCAGATTTCGTGGCATAAAGAATAAACAAACTAAATACACAAACTTGCGCGCCAACATAGAAGAACTGGGCAGCCACACCCCATGCTAAATGACGATGCTTCAGGGCATGGAAAATGTTTTTACTGGCTGCGTGTCCTTCATGCTGCTGGATCCTTGGCAGCCGTGTAAACGCGAAAAGTATGGCAATAAACACCAACACGCTGCCTAATATAAAATAGGGTGTTTTTACTGATGAAGCTTCGGCGGCCAGCGCCAGTTTACGGCCCTCTTCTGTCATTGCGCTTAATTGTGCCGGAGTATAACCTTTTGTCAGTATAATACGCCCGCCAATTATAGGCGCGAGGGTGGCAGCAAGCCCGTTAAATGATTGCGCAAAGTTAAGCCTTTGTGTAGAAGTTGCGGGATCTCCTAATGAAGAAGCATAAGGATTGGCGGCAGTTTCTAAGATGGTTAACCCGCAGGCAATGATAAACAAAGCTACAAGGAAAAATGTGTACTGCTGCGTATTGGCTGCAGGTATAAATAAATAGGAACCAAACGCGAAAATTAGCAGCCCTGTGATAATACCTGTTTTATAACCATATTTTTTCATAATGAACCCCGCAGGTAAAGCCATCACGAAATAGGCTATAAACACCGCAGAATCTACAAGCGTAGCCTGCACTGTGGTAAGCGTAAACGACTTCTTTAAGTGCGGTATCAATATCGGGTCGAGGTTATGTGCAAACCCCCACAGAAAGAATAAGCTGGTTATTAATATAAATGGAAAAAGAGTTTTATTCTTTGTCATGATCTGATCATTGTATTAAACTTTTGTATGCCGGGTTAAAGGTTCTCAATTAATTACTGGGCAGTTATTTTAGCTGCCCATCCGCCTGCTGTATCCATATGGATGTTGATCACGGAATTAGCCGATATCTTTTTTTCAGACCGGGTTAGGCCTTGAGGAGATGACAACACATCGCCCCATGATGATAACGTGTAGTTGCCCGCCGGTAAAAAATCCATTTTCAATTGTACAGTCCTTTCAGAATCGTTTGTCATCGCGCCGATATACCAGTCTTTCCCGTTTCTTTTAGCAATAATGACATATTGGCCCGGGTAACCGCCGAGTACCTTCATGTCATCCCAAACAGTTGGTATATTGTTTAAAAAATCGGATCCGGGCTTGCCTAAAATGTTTTCAGGCGCATCGCAATAAACCATAAACGGACTTTCGTAGATCACGAATTTTGCCAGCTCGGCACATCGGCTGTTCATTACCTGGGTAGGGCTTCCCTTTCTGAAATCGCTTTTCTTTACATTCAGGAATCCGCCGGGAGTATAATCCATTGGCCCGGCCAACATACGGGTGAATGGCAATGTGGTATTATGCCCGGCTGTTATCCTGGTCGAAAATTTGGAATATTCTTCTCCTAAAACTCCTTCGCGGGTTACCATGTTGGGATAGGTCCGCTCAATGCCGTCGGGTTTAAAAGCGCCATGAAAATCAACCATCAAATGATACTTTGCAGCCGTTTGGATGATACGACGGTACCAGTTCACCATTTGCTGATCATCGCGGTCCATGAAATCAATTTTTATTCCTGCAATACCCCATTTTTCGTAAATCGGAAATGCTTTTTCAAAATTGTCATTCCGGTTAACATCCGAGCTATATAACCAAAGCCAGCATTTAACCTTTTTGGCTTTAGCATAGGCTAAAATCTCGGGCATATTTAATTGCGGAGCCACTTTGGTAATATCTGCTTCAGGCTTGTTAAATGGCCCATACCATTGCCAATCAATAAGCATGTAAGGCCAATGTTGTGCCGATGCCAGGTCTATATACTTTTTGATCGTTGGCATGTCAACCTTTACGTCTCCGCTCCACCAGTTATCCCAGGCGCTCATGCCTGGTTTGATCCAGCTGGGATCTTTCAATACGTTAGGTGGGTTCAGGTTCTGTATCAGTTCCGATTCAATTAATTTACCTGGCGAAGCAGCCAGCATCACTACGCGCCAGGGTGTAAACAAATTATTAGTGAAGCGTGCTTTAACACCATTTTCACCTTCACCGGGTAGGGGCGATAGTTTGGTGATCAGGCTAATTTTGTCGGTAGTACCAGTGTCAGTTTTTGAGGATCCTATATAAAACCCCGGATAGTTATCAATATTGGCTTCAGTAAAAGCCGCATAATGATGCTCATCTAATTCTACCAGCAGGGGTAAGCCTGCAATTGTTTTATCAGTAATATGGTTTAGGTTTTTCGGTTGAAATTCGGTTTCCTGGGATGAGGTATAACTACCATAGTCTGCCACCCAGGTTTTTGCTTTTGCTGTTAAGTTAAAAGCGGTGAGCTCCTTTACTATCTGCCGGTCGCCGATTTTATCAGCCCCGAACAACTGGTAGCGAAAAGCAACACCATCGTTATAAGCTCTGAACAATATGTTCATGCGGCGCATTGGCGCTGATTTTTCAACCAGTGATAATTCCAGTTCATTGTAATGATCGGTTACGATACTGTGCTTCGCTTTTACTATCGGCGCCCACGTTTGGTTAACAGAATGCTCCACATGACCGGTTACGGCCATACCGTTGCCAAGAGCCGGTTCATCTTTAAACTCGAAACCGAGTGATGAAGGATGGACGATTGTTAAACCATTGCTGGAAACTGTATATCTCAGGCTGCTGGTGTTGTTTATTTCCACAACGGTTTTTTTATCCGGCGATACCAGCTTAAAAGTTTGCGCCAAAGAAGGAACTGCCAGTGAAACGGCAGTGATCAGGGCGTAACAAATTTTCAGGTTCATCATATAAATTAAACAGCTCCTTCTATTTTTAAAACAAACGCATCTTTACCGGGTGCCTGCTCAGGTAATTTTACTTTAAGACCGGCCTCAGTCTGCTCAAAAGTCAAATTGCCGTTTCCGAGCAAGCTTACACTGCTTACATTGCCTGCTTCATTACCTTTTGCTAACTTTTTAACAACGGCTTCATTCCCGGTTGGCCAACCCAGCATGGTGGCGTAAAGGGTTTTGCCTTTTACGGTAAACCGGATATCTTCGGCTCCGAATGGTTTGCCTTTGCCTTCATTAAAGCCCTGCGCGCTAATTGGAGCCGCTGAATCTGTTGCGGGCCCCTCTCCAAATACTTTCCAGGGGCGGGTGCCATAAATTGCCTCGCTGTTAACCTGCATCCAGGCTCCTATTCCCTCAACAACAGTTCGTTCTTCGCTGTCGATACTTCCGTCTCCCCGTAATGGGACATTTAAAAGCAGGTTACCGTTTTTACTTACAATATCAACCAGGGTATGTACCACTGTTTTGGCACTTTTGTAGCCTTTATTATCAAATATGCGCCGATCATAATGCCAGCCGCCAATACAAGTATCGGTTTGCCACGGTAAAGGTTCTATCTGGTTACTTTGGCCACGTTCTATATCCCATATCATGCATTTACGTTGCTGCTCATTCAATACTTTAGCAAACAGTGCGGCCTGCAACTTTCCATGCTTTTTAATGCTGGTATTGTACATATGCGCCGCTATTTTTAAACCGGCGTCGCTCACCGGCCATAGGGGCAAGGCTGTATCATCAAAATAAATCAGTTCTGGGCCGTATTTATCTATCAGCTCAATGGTTCGGTTCAAAAACTTATCGCAATAAGCCTTGCTGGGCACGCTTGCGCCGTTGCCCCAGTCCCAATGGCTGCCCATACTGTTGTTATCGAGGCTGTCCTTACTTAACGGATGGTTTTGTGCATATAATTCCTGTGGGTCGTAACCGTTCCACCATTTACCTGCACCATCAGCTTTGGTAAGCTTGCCATCATAAGGTACGCCTGCCAACGGGCCGGTTTTATCCGCGCGCTGGGCAACCTCGTACCAGGTCCAGGGGTGGGAGGCGTGTACGGTTACGCCAAAAGGCAAACCATGCTCTTTAGCTGCTTTGGCCCAGCCGCCTATCAGGTCTTTTTTGGGGCCAAGTTTAGTGGAGTTCCAGCTTTGGTATTTGCTGTCATAAAGGTCAAAATTATCATGGTGATTGGCCAGTGCCATAAAATATTTGGCACCGGCTTTTTTATATAGGCCAACCAACTCGTCAGGGTTCCAGTTTTCGGCTTTCCATTCATTAATAACGTCTTTAAAACCGAATTTGGAAGGATGTCCATATTTTTGGACGTGATATTTATACTGATCGCTGCCTTCCTGGTACATGCCGCGTGCATACCAGTCACCACGTTCCGGTTGGCATTGCGGGCCCCAATGCGCCCACATCCCAAACTTTGCATCGCGAAACCAGTCCGGCACCTGGTACTGAGCCAATGAATCCCAATTTGGTTTAAACGGCCCAGAAATAGTTTCAGTGTTTGTTTGCAGTAAACTGCTACCAAATACCTTTGACAGATACAGAGATGAGAGTCCCGTGGCCATGCCTTTTATTAATGTTCTTCTTTTCATAATTGAGTTTGGAAGTTTTGAAAAAGTACCTATCTGGATCAGCTATGCAAACGAGCAGCCAGGCCTTTAAGTAAATTTCTATATGTCATTATCTATAATTGGTTGATGAGCAATTCACGTTAAATTGATCATCAATCAAATTTCTTTGAAATAATATTCAAATAGTTGACCTAATGGGACTTTTTTTTATACAAACCCGACTTTTTGAATGATTAATATTACGATTGGAGTTGAGATTGATAAAAGGATCGGATACTACTTAAATCATATTATTTTTCAGGTTTGCCTATAAATAGCTTATTTATTGAGAATTACTTAATAATGGAAATTAAGCGTTTGTTTACGCCATATCAGGATGCGTAGTGAAGGAAGGTTTGGGAACGGGATTGTAAAAATGAAATCATTGGCTGTTTCAGACCATGCTGTTCTCGGGTTGTGGCATTATTGATGAAAAAAAGCGATAATGATAAGTAGGTATGAACGCTAATGATTGAAGCCAACCTGGTACATCTGTTTTTTATATTCACTGGGCGACATACCGGTTAGCTTTTTGAATGTTTTGGAAAAATAAGAAAGGTTATCAAACCCGGTTTGTGTGCAGATCTCTGAGTAAGCCATTCTGCTTGTTGCCATCAGATATTGTGCACGTTCAATTCGTTTTTCATTTATATAATTTAATGGCCTGGTTCCTGTGTGCTGCTTAAATTGCCTTGAAAAGTAATCGACATTTTGATTTGCCCGGGATGCAAGCAGGTTTACGGAAAGATCCATATGTAAATTAACAAGGATATAATTTAAGGTTTCCGCAATTTTAATGGGTATAGATTTATGTTCCGGATGTTTAAATAATTGTGGGTTAAGGAACTTTGCGGTTAACATCATGAGGATACCCTGGGTTTCCAGGTACACGGAAGTGTTTTGTTGATTATTAAGTTCCTGATATTCCTTATAGTAGATATCTTTTTCATACACCTTAGGATTGTCTGACCGGTTAATTCCCCTCCCCGGGTTAATTTCAAGCAGTCTGTTAAAAAGGTTTATATCCATTTCGGTGGCCATTGTTTTCAATACAACCCTGTGATTAGCAAAAAGCGAACTTCCATCTATCGAATCTTCAAAAAACTGTACAAAATACTGGCCCAGGTAATCGTTGCAACTTAAATTACATAGGGTGAAGCTTGGAACGATGTACAAATAACCCGGTTCAAGTTTTAGCGAACTGGCTGCATCTGAAATTTCACCTTCTCCATCATCTATATAATAAATGCGATAGTAAGGGCTGATCACATTCCTGTAATTCCATTTTGGGTTTAACCTTACATAATCAACGTTAAGGAGCGAGAAAGTATGCTTTAAATTCCTTTTAATCATCTGAACTACAAATATGCAAATTGATTTGACACACCTAAAAGTATATGAGTGGTTTAAAGATTATGAAGTCGGTTTTTTACAAAAAAAAGTCCATTTAAATCAAAATTTGAATGCTTATTTTACTGTAGGTTTGAATTAACCAATATAAGCGGTAAAAGAATAGGCTTTCCTTTTTAACGGTTGGTGGAAGTTTGAAAGTATCCTCATAATCGGGGGTTTTTGGATTTATACGTTCAAAATAGGATATTTACTAAAGCCATATTAAAAAAGACTTGTTTTTGTGAAGATAGTCTAACCTATTGATCGAACTTTATGAGTACCCCTATCCCTAAGCTATGAGATATAAATTATCCATAAGCATGCTTGTTTTACTATTGACGCTGCGTGTCGCTTTTGCACAAAATGGTAAATATCAGTTTTCGCAGTTAAACCGAAGTAATGGCTTATCGCACAACCAGGTAAACTGCATTTATAAAGACTCCGAAGGTTTTATGTGGTTCGGAACTGCATCAGGGCTTAACCGTTATGATGGCTACAGTTTTAAAATATTCAAGCATGACGCAAATAACAAAAAGTCGCTTAATGATGATTTTGTAAGCGGTATTTTTGAAGGACCCGGCAAAAAATTATGGGTATCAACCCGCGGAGGATACTGTTTTTATGATCCGGAAACGGAACAGTTTGACAGTGATATGTCGGTAATGACGCGCTCGTTAAAGGTTCCCGGATATCCTAACGTATCTAAAATAATTCGCGGTGGTAAGGGCGAGTTTTGGCTGGTGTGCCCGGATTCCGGTCTGTACAGGCATAATGAAATAAACAAAACAACCCGTCGGTATTATCATCACCGTTCAGGTGCGTCATTGTATTCAAATTTTATCTCAGATATAACACTGGATGCAACCGGCAATGTTTGGGTGGTGTACCGTAACGGCATCGTTGAGATGTTCGATATCAAACAAAACAAAATTACTTATCATACCGAGGTATTTAATAAAGCCGTTAATAACAAAGATGCTTATTACGCTATTACTGTGGATAAGGACAATGATTTATGGTTTTACACACCTGGTTTTTACGCCAACGCGTATTATTACAGCCCCTCAAGCAGGGCGTTCAGGCCTATCGCTAACGAACCTTCGGGGCTCAAATTAAAATCTAATATCATCAGCAACATTATCCAGGCCGATGACGGCCTGATATGGATAGCAACCGACCACGGCGGTATAAATTTGTTAGATAAAAAAACTTTCACATTTACCTATTTATTGAACAGGGAAGATGATGCCAAATCATTAAGTCAAAACAGCGTTATCAACCTTTATAAAGACGATTCGGGTATTATGTGGGCAGGCACCTTTAAAGAAGGTGTAAGCTATTATCACAAAAATATTATCCGGTTCCCATTGTACAGGCACTTCGCTTCAGACCCTAAAAGTTTGGGCTTCGAAGATGCTAACAAGTTTGTTGAAGATAAAAATGGGAACATTTGGATTGGTACAAACGGGGGAGGCTTAATTTACTTTAACCGTGAAACCGGCAGTTTTAAGCAGTATAAGTATGAACCAGGAAATGCAAACAGTCTCAGCAATGATATTATTGTCAGTTTATGTATCGATCATGATCAAAAATTGTGGATAGGGACATATTTTGGCGGCCTGGACTGCTTTGACGGAAAAACGTTTACCCATTATAAACATAACGATAAGATAGCGGGGAGCCTTGCCGATAACCGGGTGATGAGTATTTTCGAAGATTCATCGCATAAGTTATGGATAGGGACATTTGCATCCGGGCTCCAGATACTTGACAGGGAAAAAAAGAAATTTTCCCCTCCCTTTAAACAAACAGATATCAGGTGTCTTTACGTTTCTGCTCTGTTTGAAGACCGCAAAGGCAATATTTGGGTTGGAGGATACTTTGGTATCGATGTGATTTTAAAAAATACAGGCAGGTTTATTCATTACAGCATAAATAAAGATGATCCTAACAGCTTAATCAGTAATACAATCAACTGCATTAACCAGGACAGGCACGGCTTGATCTGGATAGCTACACGCTACGGATTAAGCATACTTAACGCCGAAACCAACAAGTTCACATCACTAACAAAGCGAAACGGATTACCAGATAATGCCATATTGCAAATACTGGAAGATAGCAAAGGAAGAATGTGGTTTAGTACTGCTAATGGTTTAAGCAGGGTAACGCTTATTGCCCAAAAGGCTCCTTACGCTTTTAGGTTTGAGAATTTTGATGAAACGGATGGTTTGCAAGGCAGGGAATTTAATGACCAGGCAGGGCTCAAAACCCGCAAGGGCGAACTTATATTTGGCGGCGGGCATGGTTTCAATATTTTCGACCCGTTAGCCATACATGCCAATACCAACAAGCCTAAACTAACTTTTACTGATTTTTTGCTGTATAACAAAAGTATTAAAGCCAATGAAGAAGTTAACGGACATGTGGTATTGTCAAAAGCTATTTCGGCAACCCGCGAGCTGACACTGACACACAGCGAAAATGTATTTACCATTGAGTTTGCCGCGCTTAATTTCTTTAATCCCAACAAAGTAAAACATCAGTATATGCTGGAAGGCTTTGATAAGGATTGGATTGATGCCGATAATGCTACGCGAAAAGCTACCTACACCAACCTTGATGGCGGCGATTATACTTTTAAAGTACGGGCGGTTAGCCAGGAAGGGCGGTGGGACCCTGATTATATCACATTAAAAATTAAGGTATTGCCCCCGTTCTGGAAATCGACAATAGCTTATTTTATTTATATATTACTTTTATTTGGGATCCTATTTTTCATGCGCCGGCGCGGAATTCAAAAAATAAGAAGGCAGTTTGAAATCGAAAAGGAGAAACGCGAGGCTAAATTGTTAATTGAAAATGAGCGGCAGGAAGCCAGGCGTATGCATGAACTTGATATGATGAAAATTAAGTTCTTCACCAATGTAAGCCATGAGTTCCGGACCCCTTTATCATTGATCATGGCACCTGTTGATAAGATTTTAAAGCAAACCGAGGCCGAAGAGCAGAGAAATCAGTTGCAATTAATTAACCGCAATGCCAAACGGTTACTAAATATGGTAAACCAGTTGCTTGATTTCAGGAAAATGGAGGTGCAGGAACTTAGGCTGCATGCACGGAGTGGTGATATTATCAATTTTATTAAG
This sequence comes from Mucilaginibacter gossypii, assembly GCF_017569325.2. Lineage (NCBI taxonomy): Bacteria > Pseudomonadati > Bacteroidota > Sphingobacteriia > Sphingobacteriales > Sphingobacteriaceae > Mucilaginibacter > Mucilaginibacter gossypii. The sequence goes on from NZ_CP071878.2 coordinate 537,413, forward strand.
GAAATGGTTTACTCGTTCTCGGATGTTGCTGAGAAAAAACATATCAGGCTGGTATTCGATTCGGAAATTCAAAACCTGATTATCAACTTTGATCACGATAAAATCGAACGCATCATCTTCAATCTGCTTTCTAATGCTTTTAAGTTTACACCTGATGGCGGACATATAAGCGTTTTATTGGCGATACTCGAAAAGGACTCTGGAAAGCAACAGCTTGAGATAAAGGTTATTGATACGGGTATTGGTATTCCGTTAGATAAGCAGGACAGAATTTTTGAGCGCTTTTTTCAAAACGAAGTGCCAGGATCTATGGTTAACCAGGGTAGTGGTATAGGGCTGTCAATAACTAAAGAATTTGTAAAGCTGCACAACGGTGAAATATTAGTGCAAAGTGAACCCGGACAAGGCAGTTATTTTACTATACTTTTACCTGTTGATTTAGTAACAGAGGAAGAAGTATCGATAAATGAACTTGATTTCCCGCGGACAGCGGTATCCGAAAATACCGATTGGGTACAGATGGGAGGCAGCAATTCAATTAAGAAGCTTTCTGTTTTACTGGTTGAAGACAATGAGGATTTTCGTTTTTATTTGAAAGACAATTTAAATGAAACTTTTAACATCATCGAAGCTGCTAATGGAAAGGAAGGATGGCAGAAAACCCTGGCCCTTCATCCCAACCTTGTAGTTAGCGATATTAGCATGCCTGAGATGAATGGCATTGATTTATGCCGGAAAATACGAAACGATAAACGTACATCACATATACCAGTTGTGTTGCTTACTGCTGTTACAGATGAAGAACAGCAATTGCAGGGACTTGAAACGGGTGCCAATGATTACCTGACCAAGCCTTTCAATTTCGAAATCCTGACTTCTAAATTAAAGAACATACTGGCCATGCAACAAGATATGCGTAAAACCTATCAAAAGCAGCTTGATGTTAAACCAACTGAGGTAGAAACCGAATCTCTTGATGAATCGTTTATAAAAAAAACGGTACAAATAATCGAAAAAAACATTGACAACGCCGAATTCTCGGTAGAGGAATTGAGCAGCGAATTATGTGTGAGCCGCGTAACCCTGTATAAAAGATCGCTGGCTTTAACAGGAAAATCTCCCGTAGATCTGATCCGAACCATCCGCCTCAAACGTGCAGCACAGTTGCTTGAGAATTCACAGTTAACTATATCACAGATCTCCTACAAAGTAGGCTTTAAAAGCCAAAAGTATTTTGTACGATGCTTCAAGGCCGAATTTAATTGTCTCCCTTCTGCGTACGTCAGCAACAAGAACAAATAAATTTCTTATAAGCCTTCAACCAGTTTTACCGCAAGGGAATTGCATTTATTATTTTTTAAAACGATTTACCTGATTTTGCTATTGGTTTAACTTGATGCTTTTTGACCTTTTTGTTAAATTTAATACAACATCTGTTTCACTTATGACCGATTATCGGGTGTGAATCTACTTTAACGTTCTGTAAATAAGTGTAGTATGTGGTTTTAACATTTGTGTCCCCATTTGTGAACAATCGATTGCATCCCGACATTTAGATTAGCAGCGTAATTCAATGTTTCTTTATTGTAAAATGCAATTAAAGTTGGGCATTGCTTAAGCCAATTTTCAAACCTGCTTAATTTACTATGATGTTAAAACGTATACTTTGGTGTACTACTGTTATTTTTTCGATTGCTTCTCCGCTCAAGGCCGCTTATTGCAATAGTCCTCAAAAGGCAATAAAAGATACAGCCGTTATCAGAACAATCTATCCCTCATACAATATATCGCCCAAAGCTCCCGATAAAACGAGAATGGATAACACTGCAGTTCAACGGACAGCAAATATCAAATTGGGCTGGAACATCGGCAACACAATGGAAGCGCCCGGCGCCGAAACCGGCTGGGGCAATCCTTTAATCACAGAAGATTATATCAAGTTGGTTAAGCGGAGCGGTTTTAACGCTATTCGTATCCCTTGTGCCTGGGATCAATATTCAGATAAAAAAACTGCCAAAATACAGGATGCCTGGTTAAAACGCGTAAAACACGTAATACGATATTGTGTAGAAAACGATATGTATGTGTTGCTCAATATTCACTGGGATGGAGGTTGGCTTGAAAATAATATTACTCCGGCAAAACAGGATTCTGTTAACGGTAAACAAAAAGCGTTTTGGGAACAAATTGCAACGGCAATGCGCGATTTTGATGAACATTTGATGTTTGCCAGCGCCAACGAACCCAGTACAAATGATGCCGCCCAAATGTCGGTACTGCTTTCATATCACCAAACGTTTGTGAACGCGGTGAGGTCAACAGGTGGCAGAAACAGTTACCGGGTGTTAATTGTCCAGGGCCGTCGGCTATCGAAATCATAGCCGCTGATAAATAATGTTTAACAAAGGATTTAAAGAAATAATGTTTATGAAATGCATAGTTACTTGTTTTATTGCTCTTCTATTTTTCGGCAGTGTATCTGCACAAAACAAAAACGAGGCTGCCCTTAAATTAAAGATCAATAGGATCATCAAAAAGATGACACTTGAAGAGAAAATAGCAATGTTGCACGGCAACGCTTTATTTTCTTCGGCAGGTGTGCCCCGTTTAGGTATCCCTGAATTGACCTGTGACGACGGGCCATTAGGCGTGCGCGAAGAAATTAAACGTTTTGACTGGGCTTCGGCTAACTGGACAACCGATTCGGCTACGTTCTTACCCAATGGTTCGGCAATAGCTGCCACCTGGAACCCTATAATGGCCAATAAATATGGCGTGGTAATAGGAGAGGAAGCGAATGCCCGAAAAAAAAATGTAATGCTTGCACCGGCATTTAATATCTGCAGGATGCCTCTTTGCGGCCGTACTTATGAATATTACTCAGAAGACCCTTATTTAAACAGCCAGTTGGCCATTCAATCGGTAAAAGGGATTCAAAGTCAGCACGTGGCTGCCTGCATTAAACACTTTGCAGCTAATAACCAGGAACTCGACCGCGATAGTGTAAATACAATAGTTGATGAAAGAGCTCTACAGGAAATCTATTTCCCGGCTTTTAAAGCCGCCGTTCAGCAGGGCAATGCTTATACCGTTATGTCGGCTTATAATAAGTTAAATGGTTATTGGTGTTCTGAAAATGGGTATTTATTAAACAAAGTTTTAAAAGGAGACTGGGGCTTTAAAGGCGTAGTTATGTCTGACTGGGCCGGCACACATCATACCGTCGCGGCGGCAAATAACGGCCTGGATATTGAAATGGGTTCAAGTGGACCTTATGATCAATGGTATCTGGCTAAACCATTGCTTGCCGCTGTTAAAGCCGGGGAGGTTTCAGTAAAAACTATTGACGATAAAGTGGGCAGGATTTTATGGCTCATGTACCATACATCTATGAGTACCAACCATCCAAAAGGGGCTATCGCAACACCGGAGCACACTAAAGCCGCATATGATATCGCCTCAGAATCCATAGTTCTGTTGAAAAACGATAAACAATTATTGCCTTTAAAAACAAGTGAGATCAAACGCATCGCAGTTATAGGGGATAATGCCGTACGTACTTTCGCCTTAGGAGGATATGGCGCGGGTGTAAAAGCAAAATATGAGGTTACCGCATTTGAAGGGATAAAGTCAAGGTTCGGTAAAACCCCCGATATCAGGTTTGCACAGGGTTACAGGGCAAAGTACCAGGCGAGTAAAACTGCTGAACAAAATGGTGACTATAATAAACCCGACCAGGACCTGATTAATGAAGCCGTAGCACTTGCTAAAAGCAGTGATGTTGTCATTTTGTGTATTGGTTCAAACCGTGAATACGAAAGTGAAGCCCATGATCGTAAAAGCCTGGAATTGCCTTTTGGTGAACAGGCTTTGGTTAACGCCGTAAGTGCCGTTAATCCAAATACTGTTATTGTAGTAATGGCTGGCGCGCCATTTGACCTGAACGAAATCAAAAAATCAAATCACACTATTGTTTGGTCATGGTTTAACGGCTCAGAAGCCGGCAACGCGCTCGCCGATGTGTTAAAAGGGACTATAAACCCGTCGGGTAAGCTGCCAATTACCTTCCCTGCTTCGTTAAATGATTCGCCGGCGTTTAATTTAAATACCTATCCGGGCAATAATCTCACAGCCGAATATAAGGAGGGAATATTGGTTGGTTATCGTTGGTATGATACTAAAAATATAGTGCCGCTGTTCCCATTTGGTTATGGCCTTTCTTATACCGATTTTTCTGTCAGCAAACTTTCCACAGATAAATCAATTTATAAAAAAGACGAAACGATCCATGCGAAGTTTACGATCAAAAATACAGGAGGAAGAAATGGTGCCGAAGTTGTGCAGCTGTATGTGAATGACCCGGTTTGTTCGGTACAGCGCCCTGAAAAAGAGCTCAAAGCATTTAAAAAGATATTTTTAAAGGCCGGCGAAACAAAGACGATAGAAATGCAGGTTAAAACTGGAGATCTGGCATTTTATGATGAAGCAAAAAAAGGCTGGAACACAGAAGCCGGCGAATACGTTCTCGAGTTAGGTAATTCATCCCGTAATATTATTCTCAAAACAAAGATTACGGTTAAATAACTGTTTTAAGCATATTACTTTTATGAAAAAAATAACAATAGTCATCTTGCTTTTGGCTTACAGTGTTGTAAGTTTCGCCCAGTCTTCCGGGCGAAAACAATTGTTTGATTACAATTGGAAATTTAACCTGGGTGACGATTCGTTGGCACGGTTTCGGGATTTTAATGATAATACATGGCGTAACCTTGACTTGCCGCATGATTGGAGCATTGAAGGGAGCGTAAGCCTCAAAAATCCAACGGGAGGTGCGGGCGGTTATTTCCCGGCGGGTATTGGCTGGTATAGAAAAACGTTCACAGTAGCTCCTGAATGGAAAGGAAAAAGCATTTCCGTTTATTTTGAGGGCGTTTACATGAACTCGGAGGTTTTTATCAATGGTAAATCCCTTGGTATTCGGCCTTATGGTTATTCGTCATTTAGGTATGATCTTTCGCCTTACCTGGATTTTAACAAAGAGAATGTGATAGCCGTACGCGTGGATAATTCACAGCAAGTAAACAGCAGATGGTATAGTGGTTCAGGAATCTACCGCCATGTGTGGCTTGACGTTACCAATCCCTTACACATAGCCGATTGGGGAGTAGCCATTACAACACCCGAAGTCTCTTCAAAGCAGGCTTCGGTACAGGTTAAGGCTACGATAAAAAACGAAACCGGCTTTCCGCAGCGCATCGCTGTTAACACCCGGCTGCTATCCGTAAGCTTTAAAGATGCGGGAAATAATACAACAAAGGTAGAGTTACCGGCACACAGCGAAAAAGAGGTTACTCAAATTATAAAAGTATCGAAGCCATTATTATGGACACCGGAAACCCCTTATTTATATCAGGCCCAAATCCAGGTATCAAAAGGTGATGAAAAAATAGATGAGACAAAGACCACTTTGGGCATCCGCTCAATAAAGTTTACGCCGGAAAAAGGTTTCCAGCTTAATAGTAAAACCGTGAAGATCAGCGGCGGATGTGTCCATCATGACAACGGGTGCCTTGGTGCCGCTGCTTTTGACCGGGCCGAGGAACGTAAAGTTGAGTTAATGAAAGCTGCCGGTTTCAACGCTGTGCGTACATCTCATAATCCACCGTCCGAAGCTTTTTTAGAAGCTTGCGACAGGTTAGGTTTATTAGTTATTGATGAGGCTTTTGATGGCTGGCGAGTTGGTAAAAACAAACACGACTATTCGGTATATTTTGATAAATGGTCGAAACTTGATCTGGAAACAATGGTGCTTCGCGACAGGAACCATCCTTCAATTTTTATGTGGAGCATCGGTAATGAGGTTGTTGAGAGAAACAAGCCGGAGGCTGTTGTGACCGCTAAAATGCTTGCAGGTATTGTTAAAGGTATAGATAGCACACGACCGGTAACATCGGCAATTGTAAAGTGGGGCAATGACTGGGAATCTTTAGATCCGCTTATGGCAGCTCATGATGTTTGCGGCTATAATTACCAACTGCAAGGTGCTCCCGCTGATCATAAAAGGGTGCCCTCCCGTGTTATTTTTCAGACGGAATCATACCCGCGAGATGCTTTTGCCAATTGGAAGCTGGTACAAAACAATAGTTATATTATTGGCGATTTTGTATGGACAGCGATAGATTATTTAGGCGAATCGGGAATCGGCCGCTGGTATTATTCGGGCGATGTGCCAGGAGAACATTGGGAAAACGATTTCTTTCCGTGGCATGGTGCGTATTGCGGAGATATAGATTTAACCGGATGGAGAAAACCGATTTCGCACTACCGCAGCATGTTGTACAACGATAAGGAAAAGCTGTACATGGCTGTCCGCGAGCCAAAGCCCGAACCACTGGAAATCAAAGAGACCTGGTGGTCGGTATGGCCTACCTGGGAAAGCTGGACATGGCCAGGCTTTGAGGGGCGAACTTTAGACGTAGAAGTATATTCCAAATATCCCAAAGTAAGGCTTTACTTCAATGACAAACTTCTCGGCGAAAAGTCTACAACAGTAAATCAGGAGTTTAAAGCTACTTTCTCGGTACCCTATACGCCAGGGACCCTCAAAGCAGTGGGCGTTGAAAATGATAAAGAAATTGAATCAACTACGCTGCAAACCTCAGGTTCCGCTGCTAAGATCAGGCTCATTGCCGACCGTAGGCAGCTATTGCCGAATGGGCAGGACCTATCCTATGTTTCAATTGAAATCACTGATAAGGATGGCGTACTACAACCAAACGCATCAGATCGACTTCAATTTAAAATTGAAGGGCCTGGTGTAATAGCCGGAGCGGATAATGCGAATGTCAAGGACACCGACCCATATACAGGCAATTCGCGCAAAGCCTGGCATGGCCGGGCCATGGTGGTAATCAGGAGCACTCATAATGCCGGCGATATTAAGCTTACCGTTAGTTCAGCAAGTTTATCTGAAGCAACTATCGCCCTTAAAGCGCTCACACATTGACACAGGGGAAACACGCAGGGAACGCGCCAATTATTGATATATCAAAAAAGAACATGAACGTCCGGCCAATATGGCTAAAATCAAATAAGAATATATTGTTTGATAAAGACTATGCCGGAAGTTTTTCGCTTGCGCCCTATGAGCCCGAATTTATCGAACCGCGATAGATTTTTCTGTTTACATATAAATACCTGAAAAAATGATAACTAACCTTAAAAAGATTTTCGCGCTTAGCTTCGTCCTGTCCGGGATGTCGTTGATGCTGCGAGGACAAGAGCTGTCCGTTAACAATGGCCCGTTCAAGCCTTCGGATACTTCTTTTAAACAATACCAGTATCCTGCGTGGTTCAGAGATGCCAAGTTTGGTATCTGGGCGCATTGGGGGCCGCAAGCGGTGCCGCGCCAGGGTGATTGGTATGCCCGTAACATGTACATTCAGGGCAGCGAACAAAATAAATATCACGTTGCACATTACGGGCATCCGTCAAAGTTTGGTTATAAAGACATTATACCATTATGGAAGGCGGAAAAATGGGATCCTGAGAAATTGATGGCGCTATATAAAAAAGCCGGGGCAAAATATTTTGTTAGCATGGGCACCCATCATGATAATTTCTTTTTATGGAACTCTTCACTGCACCGGTGGAATGCCGTACAAATGGGCCCTCATAAAGATGTGGTTGGCATTTGGCAGAAGGAGGCTAAGAAGAACGGTCTTAAATTTGGCGTGTCGGAGCATTTGGGAGCAAGCTATACCTGGTGCCAACCCGCACATAGTGCCGACACCTCAGGCGCTTATAAGGGTGTTCCATATGATGCGAATGATCCAGCTTATGCCGATTTATATCATCCCAAAGCGAAAGCAGATGACCGCGGCTGGTTAACTAAGGACGCGGAATGGCAGCGCACGTGGTATAAGTCCGTCAAGGAACTGGTGGACACTTATCATCCTGATCTGCTTTACTCAGATAGCGGATTTCCGTTTGGGGATATTGGCAGGAATATGTTAGCTAATTTTTACAACGGAAATATGGCCTACAACAATGGCCAACTTACTGCCGTGTATAACTGCAAACAGCCTTCGCAGGGTATGTGGGTGCAGGACCTTGAACGAGGCGTTCAGGATTCCATCAGCCCGTATCCATGGCAAACGGATACTTCTATAGGCGATTGGTTCTATCGTACCGGCCAAACCTACAAAAGCGGTACCGATATTATACGGATGCTGGTAGACATAGTAAGTAAAAATGGGAACCTGCTGATAAATATTGTGCAAACACCGGAGGGAGATTTAGAGCCCGATATGTTGAATACACTTGATGAGATAGGCAAATGGACGGCTGATAATGGCGAAGGGATCTACGGATCACGACCATGGAAAAAATTTGGAGAACGCCCGGAAAACGCAGTGAAAGTTAAATCCGATAACTTTAATGAAGACCGGATGAAATACACAGCTGAAGATATCCGTTTCACCAGCAATGGCAATAAGTTATATGCATTTCTGCTTGACACCCCCACCGCGGATATTCGAATCAAATCGCTTGGTAAATCGTCGGTAATAAACATCAAAAAAATACGCTCCGTGAAACTTTTGGGCAGTAAAGAAAAAATACAATGGCAGCAGGAAGCGGATGCACTTGTTATCAAAAAGCCCTTAAACTTGCCCGCCTGGAAGGTATCAGGTTTTAGGATTGAGCTTGCTGATTAAGGGAAATCGGCTTAAGATAAATAAATTAAAAGACAGGCCCTTCTGCTTCAACAGAAGGGCCTGTCTTTTTCCGGAGACTAAAAGGAAGCTGCGTGCAATTCCTGCAATGATAAACTTCGATCTACTATTTTCGCTACATTAAAGCAGTCGATAAGCAGCTCTTTACCATATTTATTTTTATTAAAATCAAACTGGATTATCTGTAAATTAATAGAAGATTTGTTAATTTAAGAAACGTATTTGAAGATAGAAAAGTGAATATCAGGTGTATAAAGGTTGTTATATGATATGCTTGACTTGGCTTTCTCCTGTGCTGTGTTATTAATTATATTCTATGAACCAACTACTGCGTAATAACATCGCCAGGCACGTTTCGCTCAGCGAAGATCAACTGCAACAGTTTCATGATCTTTTTGAACCCCGGTTGTTTAAGAAAAAAAGCTATTTTCTATCAGAAGGACAAATTTGTGCCCATGAAGGTTTTGTGCTGAAAGGACTTTTCCGTGTTTACCATGTGGACGCAAACGGTGTTGAGCAAGTTCTTTATTTTGCGCCCGAAGATTGGTGGATTGCTGATATAGACAGTTTTTCTAACCAAAAACCATCAAACCTGTTTATTGAAGCTTTGGAAGATAGTGAAGTCCTGGTCATTTCCCGGAAAAATAAAGAACTCGCTTATGAGCATTTCCCGGCCATCGAGAAGCTGTTCCGTATCATGACGCAGAAAACGCATGTAGCCTTGCAGCGCAGGATGATCGATAATTTGAGTAAAACGGCCGATAAACGATACCAGGATTTTTTAGCAAAGTATCCGGATTTATACAACAGGTTATCCAACAGGCAAATAGCGGCATACCTGGGGATTAGTCATGAGTTTTTGAGCAAAATCCGTAATAAACTGGCAAAGGAGAAGTAGCTATCTTTTTGCGTTTGTTGAACTTGTTCAATGTTTTTCGTTTGAGCCATGGATACCTTTGTTTATTCTATTAATCAACAAGGTTTAACAAAAGGTTTTTAACTATGGAAACGCAGGCACAGCAATTTAAACAATTTCAATCAGGCAATCTTACACTTGATGTATTTATAGCAGCGGAAACCAGTTTTGGCGTAACATCAACAATTATTTCGGGGAAGACGGAAGCAATGCTCGTCGATGCCCAGTTTACCCTGGCCGAGGCGGAAGTTGTTGCGGAGTATATCAAAAACTCGGGCAAGAAATTATCTTTAATTTATATCAGTTATGCCGATCCCGACTTCTATTTCGGATTGGAGATATTCAAACGCTACTTTCCTGAGGTTACAGTTTACGCAAATGATACAACCATTGAGCATATTAAAGCAACCTCGCAAAAAAAGCTTGACGTTTGGGGAGGCCGCCTTGGCAATGCCCTTACCAAAAATGTGGTATTGCCGCAATTGCTAAAGGATGGTTCATTTGAATTGGAGGGCGAAAAAATTGAAATATACGGACTTGAAGAATTCCTTTCGAGGTCTTTTGTATGGATCCCTTCCGTAAAAGCTGTAATAGGGGGCATTAATATTTTTGGCAGCAATTTCAACCTGTGGACAGCCGACGCACAAACGCCCGATGCCCGCGATAAATGGATAGCTATCCTGGATAAGATTACTGCTCTGGCACCATCTATTGTAATTCCTGCCCATACTGATCAGTATTCCGCTTTCGATACTGCGTCAGTGTCCCACACTAAAAACTACCTTTTATTTTACGAAGAAGCCCTGAAAGCAAATAAAACATCAGGGGAGTTGATTGCTGCTATAAAAAACCATTATCCCGATCTTAAGTTTGATATAGCACTTCAGATTGGAGCTAAAGTAAACACAGGCGAAATGAAATGGTAAATATTAAAAGCAATGACAAATCTTGAAATTGTAAAGAGCACTTACGAAGGGAAATCTTCGGAAGAAAACGGCAAAAACCTTCAAAAATTTCTCGCACCTGATGCTGTTTGGACAGAGGCCGCGGGATTTCCGCTCGCCGGCACTTATATAGGTTTTGAAGCGATTGCCCAAAATGTGTTTTATCGCCTGGCTACCGAGTGGATCGATTATAAGTTTACGCTGGAGGGTTATGTTGCTGATGGCCATAAAGCAGTTGCCTTTGGTACATATAGCGGTACCTATAAAGAAACAAACAAATTTTTTAAAGCGCGCGTGGCGCATCTTTGGCAACTGGAAAACGGCCTCATAACGTCTTTTGAACAGTTTGTGGATAGTAAAACGGTTGATGAGGCAACAAAATGAATAATTAATCAATGAGGCTCAGTTGAGTTCATTATTGATTTGAGGGCGCGACAAAAAAATGCCCGGGGCCAGTGGAAGCCCCGGGCGTTTTTTTTAATTTACGCCTTGCTTAATAGCGGTTATCGTACGCTGATCTTTTACTGTATAATTTCTTCTGTCCAGAGCGCCGCCTGTATCCCAATAAAATGGCAGCATGCCACGTGTTTTTGCTTGTTTTGTAACATAAAAATTCCAATAGTCTACCGCATCTTCATGTGTTGGTAAATCTAAAGGAACGTGCGCTGTGTTGTCGCGCCTGTAGGCACCATATTCGCCTAAAAGAACAGGAATCCCTTTATCAACGAAGTTTGTCTTCATTAGGTTGAATGAGGCGTCGACATCGCTCTCTTCACCCCAGGTGGCATTTCGTTCAGGCTCAATAGCCGAGTGATGCCCTGTGCCCCAATAATAAAACATTTTACCCCAGCTTGCATCATTGTCCAACAGGCAGCAGAACTGAAATGGAGAGTAGTAATGTACCTCTACCATCAGCTTGTTTGTCACCTGATCTTGCGGAAGATTGGTCATAAAAGCACTTGTTTTCTCCATATTAGTAGAGGGGCCCTGAAGTACCAATACACGATAGGCATTTTTTCCACCGGTTGATCTAACCGCGTTAATAAAGGTTTGATGATAGGTAGAAAGTATTGCTGTCGCTGCGGCATCATCTGCTGCCGGCTCATTGGCACTGGCAAACATCAAATGCTCGTCAAAATCGCGCATGGCCGTTGCAATTTGTTCCCATAATGCCTTTTGTTTAGCATTAACTGAATCTTGTTTGGCTTGGGTAATGTTATTTTCAAGCCAGCCACCATCCCAATGGATGTTAAGCAACACATACATATCATTGTTTACGCAATACCCTACTACTTCTTTTACCCGTTTTATCCAGTTTGGATCTATTTGTGCAGTTGCCGGGTTACTTAAATGGCCCATGTTCCAGGCGCAGGGGAGGCGTATGGCATTAAAGCCTTGCTGTTTTACAAATTTTACATAATCTTCAGTGATTAGCGGATTGCCCCAGCCTGTTTCGCCGCCAGAAGCTTCCAGTGTATTGCCAATATTCCAACCCAATTTTATTTTCGTGGCAAGCTGAACAGCGTTACTGCTCATCCCGGTTGCATCAGGAGCTATTGGTGAAGTATTGTAATTGGGGAAAAGGTTTGATGTTTGAGACACTTTTAAGGTTCTCGCCTGTCCGTTTGAGGAGTTTATGGTAAGGGTACTGGAACGTGTTGATCCTGTACCGTTTTCTGATAACGTTTTGATATGAATAACGATACTGCCGCTGTTGCCTGAGGTGGTGCTTAACTGCAGCCAGGTGGAGCCTAGATTAACGATATTCCATGTTGCATTACAGGAAATAGAAAAATCCTGTGCACCGCCCTGGGGTGTAAAAGTTATTGCTGTTTGGTTTACAGTAAGTTCCGGCGGGGCGTTATTCGTTTTTTTACACGAAAAAAACGAAATCAATACAATTGGTATTAAAAATACTGGTTTTAAGAAAAATGTTTTTTCCATTTTTTAAATGATTGGTAATAAATTCTTTGTTTGTTTTTGCATGCGATTATTGGTTTGGGTTAGGTAAGTATTAGAACAATTATGGTGTAGTTATTTGAGGTACGCAGAACCGTTTTTTTAAATTTCATGCTGCACATAACCTTGTTAGCTTACGTTGTTAAAAAATGCCGGGGCCCTGCTAAAACCCCGGGCATTCACCTATTCAACTAACTTTTACTTTTTAATTTAAACTGTTGTCAGGTTATGAACAGTTATATTAAATTCTTTACCGGAGTTTTCTCCGTATCTCAGCTTTCAGAGTTTTAATATCCAGGCATCAGCTAAAAAAATGCCGGGACCTGTTAAGGCCCCGCGCATTCATTTATAATCAACTAACTCTCTCGCTTATTTAACTCTTACTACTCTGATATTATCAATGGCTGCCTCAAAATTTTGAACAGTACTTGAGCCATCATTAGTAAATGTAACGTTGATGGCCCCGGCTCCTGATGAACCAAGCAGATCTGAAAGCGTTGGTGCCGGAAAGCCTTTACTGTCAACAAAATTTGACAATGGAATGGTAACTGTTTGCCAGCCCTTGGTAGTAAACGGAACTGTTGCTCCTGTGGAGGTTTTCCATGGATGATAAAGGGCTGAATAATTCCATGAATAATCTTTTACTATTTGGATAGAGCCGTTTGTCCATGGCTTGGTAACCGATATCTCGAATTTTAAAACATAATGGCTTAAGGTATCTTTCATGTTGGCCTGAGGTATCCATTGCGCCGAGTTTGTATTGATTGACCTGCCGTCATTCCACCAGGATCCATCGCCGGCAGGGACATTTGATGCTTTCATGATCCCATAATAACCAGCGTTGCCAGGGTAGTTTGCCGAACTGTTGGAAGTGCCCGAACCCCACGAGAAATTATTAATGTTATCGTAATTATTCAATACCCCGTTTACAAAATTGTGTATCGAATAAACAGTAGCGGCTTTGCCTGATTTTGTTTCAACGCTTACAATACCACCCGTTTGCGTAATGCCTGCAGGCACCGCAAGACTAATGCTTGTACCATCATTTGACGATTTAAAGTTGGTGATATTAATTCCGCCGTAAATGACGCTTTTAACAAAGAAGAAGCTAAGCCCGTTTATTTTAACCGAATCGCCCGGGTTAGCGTCTTCGTTAGAAACGCCTGTAATAGTAGGGGCGGGCGCTACAATAGGGAACGAAAACGTAGTTTGACCATGATTGGTGATGTATTGAATGGTATTCAGCTTTTCCGAAGGCACCGTCGGGAACGCAATAACAGCCGGAATCAGGGCGATAGCGCTGGTATCTGAAAACCATGCGTCATTAAAAGAGCCTTTTACGCCATCAAAATTGATAGCAAGTGCACCTTTTAAATTTTTACCCGAAATAACTACCCATTGACCGGTACCCACACTGCTCAGTAGCGAATCCCCGGGATGGGCAACATAATTACGAATAGAGGTAATCACAGGAGTCCCTTTTGATGATGATGTTGCATCCTTTTTACAGCCGGATTGCATAAATGCGGCCGCAACAAGCAAGGCAAGCAGCAAACAGCTTTTAATATGATTTAATTTTTTCATGATTTTAAGAATTATCTAAACGATTCTGAATGCAATTAATAATAGGGTACAGGGGCCTCTAACAACTTAGGGTCTGCCGTTTGCTCATTTGCCGGTATAGGCAGCGTAAATGTGTTAACGGTCGGCGGCGTTATGATGAGGCTATTATTAGATGCTTTTTTTACTCCAGTGGCCGGATCATAGCTAAATTGCGAACGCGGTATATACCTGTTATTAGGATCAGGGTCATTTGTAAGGGTTATTTGCTTACTAATTATCGAAATTGCCTTATTAGGGTCGTAATAAGAAAGGCGCACAAGGTCAAACCAGTACTGGCCTTCAAAGGCCAGCTCAATCCGTCTTTCTTTCATGATGATATCGGGAGTAAGTTGGATAACAACATCAACACCGGCCCTACTGCGTACCTGATTGAAGTACAGCAATGCATCCGTGTTAGTGGTTGATGCGTTGTTGCCTAATAAAGCTTCGGCATAAATTAAATATACATCGGCAAGGCGTAATACAGCATTATGCTCGATAGATGACCAAAGGTCCATAGTAGGCGAGTTGTTATCGGCGGCGGTACCTACTATGTGTTTTTTAACGTTTACACCAGTTGCTGTGTAACCTCCACCTGCCGCGTTAAGCTCAGGGTATTTATCACCGGTAAGCATAAATGTAGCTTTGCGGCGTACCGAGTCCTGGGCAGTATACTGGTTTGCAAGATCTATCGTTGGGCCAATTGCGCCGCCCCAGCCGCCGCCGCCGGTAACAAGGCTGCCGCTTGGTGCAAATTGGGCTTGTATGGAATTACCTTGCCCGTAAGGTACGCCAGGCGCCCATTGATAGGCAAATAATGATTCAGAATTGTCATTATACTGTGTCCTGAAAAGATTGTAGTAGCTTGGTAAAAGAGATAAACCGCTGGTTTTGCAAACATTACCGGCATAGTACGCGGCGCTATCCAGATCAGACTGGTTGCGTGAGCCTTTTTGATTTAAACCGGCCCGGGTTAAATAAACTTTTGCCAGCATACCCTGCGCCGACCATGTAGTAACACGGCCAGGCTGATCAGTTCGGGGCAAATTAGCAACGGCGTATCTTAAATCATTGATAATAAACTTGTATACATCCTCAAGCTTATGGCGAGGTACCAGCGGGTTAGCTATCAACTTGTCATTATCTTCTACAATAGGTACAGGCCCCCATAACTGGGCAAGATAAAAATAGGAAGTAGCACGAATAAACCTGATTTCACCAAGCGCGCTTGTTTTACTTTTTACGGCTACGCTATCGGGCATTTTGGTATTAATGGCTTTAATATTGATGTTGCAATGCGCTATAACGTTAAAAAAGCTTTGCCATGCCGATGTTAGCGTTCCGTTTTGCGGCGTGATGGAAAAGGTAGTAAGCTGAACGAGATCGGCATTATAAGGCTGTAACATATTGCCGCTCATGATATCCCCCATCCCAAGCAATGGAAAGTTATTCCAGGTAGCCCAGGGCTGCGCGTAAAGTGTAGCTGTAGCCAATCTTAAATCCGAACCGCTTTTATAAAAATTATCGGTAGTAATACCGGTTAAAGGGGGGCGGTTAAGGTAATCTTTTTTGCAGCTGCTTATCATAATTATACCGATAACCAGCAAGACTATATTTATTTTGATACGTTTCATAAATCTTGATTTTAATTGTTTAGGGATACATTCAGGCCAAATGTGTAAACGCGCGGCTGTGCATAATATCCATTATCGATACCGGCTGCTAATGGGTTCCATGAGCCAATCTCAGGATCGTAGCCGGTGTATTTGGTAATGGTGAACACATTGGTTACGTTAACATATACCCTCAACGATCTTAATTTGATCTTATTCAAAAGGTTATTTGAAAAACTATATCCTAAAGCGATGCTTTTGCACTTTAAATAGGAACCGTTTTCGACGTATTTGTCGGAAAAGCGCTGGTTATCATTACCACTGCTTTGGCTGATCCTGACGATGTTGGTTGAAGGGTTTGTAATGAATACATTGTTGATATCCGAACTGGAACCGGTTGGATTAATCAAACCGATTTTAGCATAGTTGAAAACAGATGGAAAATAGCCAAAGTTTTGATTAGGGTTATCGCCGTTAACCTTTAACTGGTTATAAACTTTATTGCCATAATTGCCGGCCATAAAAATATTCAGGTCGAAATTTTTATAGCTAAAGCTGTTATTGATGCCAAATTGAAATTTAGGCATGGGCGAGCCCAGAAAGGTTTGATCGTTTGCATCAATTTTACCATCGCCGTTAATGTCTTTAAAAATAACATCACCTACCCAAACACCACCTGAGCCTGGCGTTATAGGTATAGGGCCGCTGCCATTTTGGGGCAAGGCGGTGTATTTTGCAAAGTCGGCGGCGTTTTTGTAAATACCCAGCACCTGGTATCCGTAAAATTCGCCGATTGAACGGCCAACAACAGTTTTGGAAACAGATCCGTAGATTGCCGGGGTGCCGTCAACCAATGCAAGTACTTTGTTAATATTTCGGGTAAAGTTGATGTTGGTGCTCCAGTTAAAATATTTTGACCGGATATTTTGTGTATTAAGTGAAAATTCGAAGCCCTTATTGCTCACCGCGCCAACGTTTACATATGGCGCTTGCACTGCGCCGGGTGAATATCCGCCGGCGGCAAATGTGCCTGAATAATACGGTAAGGTAAGGCTAAGCAAAAGGTTGTTGGTTTTGCGGTAATAAACATCGGCCGTTAAACTGATCCTTCCGTTTAACACAGTTGCATCCAAACCAAGGTTATATGATTTTGTAGTTTCCCACTTGATGTTCGGGTTACCAGTTGTAGTAGTTATTTGCGAATTACCCGATAAACCGGTGGATATTGTACTTAGAGTTGAACCATAAGCATATTCAGCAATATTTTGATTGTTTACCAATCCGTAACCGAGCCTAAGCTTAAGATCATTAATCGCTTTTATACTTTTAAGAAAGCTTTCGTGGTTAATCTTCCAGGCAAGGGCACCTGAATATGTGGTATTCCACCGGTTGGCTTCAGCAAATTTCGACGAACCGTCATGACGTACGGTTGCGGTTAACAAATAGCGGTCGTCATAAGTAAAGTTAGCCCGGCCAAAATAGGCCTCTAAAGCGCCTTGTCCTTTAACACCGGTATTGGTTGCAGTTGTGGCGTCGCCGCTGCTGATTGTTTGTACGTTATTACTTGCAAAATTGGTTCGGGTAGCCGATATGCCGCTATTTTTAAGCAACTGGGCTTCATGGCCAGCCACTACGTTTACCCAATATTTTTTTGCAAATGTGTGCTGGTAGG
Organism: Mucilaginibacter gossypii; assembly: GCF_017569325.2. Classification (NCBI taxonomy): domain Bacteria; kingdom Pseudomonadati; phylum Bacteroidota; class Sphingobacteriia; order Sphingobacteriales; family Sphingobacteriaceae; genus Mucilaginibacter; species Mucilaginibacter gossypii. Next base: position 554,854 of record NZ_CP071878.2, read on the forward strand.
TTAAATAATTCGAGATTGAGTTATAGAAATTTTGCGCGCTTGAAGCGGTACCACTGTTATTGCTCTTGGTGTAAGCGCCCATAACATAGCTTGGGTTAAAATAATCTTCAGTTGCAAAGTCAAAATTTCCGGCAACCTCATTGCGCAATGTTAAATCCCTGGTGAATTGGATTTCTGCATAAGCATTGCTAAATAGCTGATAACGGCTTTTAAAATCTTTTACAATAGTTGCTATTGCAAACGGGTTAGTGCCCACGGCACCATAAATATTGGGGTCATTGCCTCCCCATGTACCATCAGGGTTTTTTACAGCTACATCAGGCGTTTGGTTAAGCGCCTGTAAAATCACACCTGTGTTGGAAGTGGTAACATTCTCGGCCACATGCGCCATATTCAAGTTGATACCAACCTTTAACCAATCGGTAGTTTTATTATCAATATTTGCTTTAACCGAAGTACGTTTAAAATCCGAACCTAACGCTATCCCTGTTTGTGAAAAATAGGTGCCTGATATATAATATTTTGTCCTGCTATCACCACCGCTGATGGCTAAATTATGGTTTTGCATAGGAGCTGTACGGAACAGCGCTTTTTGCCAGTTGGTACCAACACCCAGGTATTGCGGATTTGCAAATTGCGGCCGCATATCATAACCGATAATTGCCGATTTTTCATTCATGAAAGTGGCGTACTGCCTTAAATCCATCACATCATAATACTTGGGTAATTTTTGCCAGCCTTGGTATCCGTCATAACTAATTAGCGGAGGACCTGTGGTGCCTTTTTTAGTGGTAATAATAATTACACCGTTAGATGCCTGCGAACCATAAATAGCGGTCGCTGAAGCGTCTTTTAACACATCTATCGAAGCTATATCTGAGGGGTTGATGCTGGATAAGGGGTTAGTGCCATTGCCCGCAATAGCCGACTGTCCATTCGGTGGGATCTGCACCCCGTCGATTACATATAGGGGAGGGGCGCCTGTAAAACCGCCCAAACCGCGGATCTGCACGTTAACGTCACCACCGGGCTGGCCTGATACCTGTTGTACAACCACACCCGCTACTCTTCCTTGTAAGGCCTGGTCAAATGTGGTAGGTTGCGCTTTTAATAGGTCTGCCGCTGTTACTGACGATATAGCCCCGGTAAGGTCATGTCTTTTCCTGGTGCCATAACCAATTACAACAACTTCGTTCAAGTCGCTGGTTGCGGGTTTTAGGGCTACGTTTATAACGGTAGATGAGCTTACGTATATTTGCTGTGAATTGTAACTTATAAAGCTAAAAATCAGCACATCCCCATTTTTTGCATTGATACTGTAGCTGCCATCTGCACCAGATAGTGTGCCCGTTGGCGAATCCTTTACTTTAATGGTTACACCGGGCAGCGGCTGATTATTGTCTGTACTGGTAATTTTACCTGTAATTTTAACACTTTGCGCGTAACCTGTAAGGTTTAACAACAACAAAGTTGTAAACAGCAGTACTACATGTCTTAATCTTTTTCGTAAATCTTTTTCCATGTTAATTGGGGTTCATAATTGTTTGGTTATTTGGTTTGTTTATTTGATTGGTTTCGGACTTGATTTATCCTGTCATATTCATATTTGATTACAGTGGAACTGAAGTTGGCGAGAGCATCGGGATATTTACACGGAAGCATACCTGCGTAATGCGGACGGGATATTTACAACAAATCCTGAATTGATTTTTTTAATGGTTTGCCTCGTGAATGGCACAAGTATTAATAAGTACGCGTTTTGGCATAATGCTTAGTTTAAATTAGGTTATTCATAAAATTGGTTATCATCTGTCCCGTTGTTCAGGCATCAGACTACGGCATCGGTATAGAAGATATGCCGCTTTATGGAGGATGAAATTAGATGACCAATCGCAATCGATTGTTTACAAATGGGGGTACAAATGTTAATTAAAATTAACTAATTGATTATAAGTCAATTAAAGTTGTTTTTATCAATAATAGGCGTCAAAACGCCAATGCAGAGCCAGCAATATTCCCAAAAAAGCTAAAAGTGAAGCTTTAAGAACAGCTATTGACATTTAAATTTGAAGGTAAAATCGCCGAAAAGTACTAACAAATGCGAAAATAATACCAATTTTAAAAACTGTTGAAGAGACCGGCGAAGGTCATTGCAGATACGATCATCAAAAATTAACATTTGTATCCCTATTTACCAACAATAAGGAGCATGGTGCAACATAAATTTGCAGCCTCTGATATGATATTGCTTAGCTTCGTTTATTGCTGCGTACCAATATTGTAAGCTGAGATATAAAAATCAATATGAAAATCTTACCCATTATTTTAGGAAGCCTTTTTTTTAGTAACGTTTTTGCTCAAGGTAACAACCCGGAAAAAGTAAATCAAGCTAAAAGGGTTATCAACATCGATTTTAAAAAAGAAAAAGGACGTTTTAATAGGTCATTTAATTTTTGTGTAGGAGCAGGGCGCGCAAATGAAGGCTTGCGGTCCGACTGGCAGCAGCAATTGGCCACTGTACAAAAAGAATGCGGTTTTAAATATATCAGGATGCATGGCCTGCTTACAGACGATATGGCTGTTTACCGGGAAGACAGGAATGGTAAGCCGGAATATAATTACCAATACGTTGACGCTTTATATGATTATATTTTAAGTATAGGCATGAAACCGTTTGTTGAACTGGGGTTTATGCCGGGAGCGTTGGCAAGTGGTAATAAGACAATTTTTTGGTGGAGGGGAAATGTAACACCCCCGAAAGACTATAATAAATGGGAAGGTTTAATCCGTAACCTTACTCAGCATTTTACCGAGCGGTACGGAATTGACGAAGTTAAAAAATGGTATTTTGAAGTTTGGAATGAGCCGAACCTCAAAGATGGTTTTTGGACAGGTTCGCAAGAAGAGTATTTTAAATTGTATCAATATAGCGCGAAGGCGATAAAAAGCGTAAACCCAGCCTATAAAGTAGGGGGGCCGGCTACTGCCGGTGCGGCATGGGTACCTGACATGATAGATTTTTGCAGCAAAAATTCAGTTCCTATTGATTTTATAAGTACCCATGCTTATGGTGTAAAACAAGGCTTTTTGGACGAGTACGGTTCAACCGGTACCGTACTTGACAAAAACAAAGGAAGCGTTAGCGGTGATGTTCGGAATTCACGCAAGCAAATAGAAAACTCCACAATTCCGGGCCTCGAATTACATTATACCGAATGGAGCTCATCTTATACTCCGTCAGATCCCATACACGATAGTTATCACGAAGCGGCATATATACTTGAAAAATTGAAGCAAACCGGATCTGCAGCCAATTCCATGTCTTACTGGACGTTCACTGACATCTTTGAAGAGGCCGGACCACGGTTTACGCCATTCCACGGAGGTTTCGGTTTACTCAATACTCAGGGGATAAAGAAGCCGGCTTTTTTTGTCTATTCTTTTTTAAACAAATTAGGTGAAACGGAAATAACAGATCAGGATAGCTCCTCCTGGGCCTGTAAAAATAAAAAAGGGGATGTTCAGGTGTTGCTTTGGGACTACACTTATACTTTGCCTGATTCTGTCAATAACCAGGCTTACTATGTCCGCGACCTGCCTGCTAAATCAAAAGGAGAGGTTGAATTGGTAATATCCGGTATGCCCAGCGGCAAATATCGGATGGAAATCTATAAAACGGGATATAAAGTAAATGATCCGTACACAACGTACCTGTCTTTCAATAAACCTGCTCAACTGACAAAAACAGAGGTTGACAAACTAAAAAAGGAAAATAATGGTGCAGCCATCTGGCATGGGGATATTATAGTAAATACATCAGGTAGGGCGTTTAAGAAACTTCCTGTCAGGGAAAACGATGTTGCTTTCATTAATATCGTTAAACTATAGCAGCCTTCAGTTATCTCATTTTAATACGTCAGCAGATGATACTCATTTAAAAGTATCACCTGCTGGCGTATGCCCGGGTAGTTTGTTAGTTAATTAGCAAAGCTAAACCTCTTACACAGTTATTTTCATCTTCGGCAGCTCAATTAAGCTGCACGCATATTTATTCGTTTTATATACCGGTTAAAATTCACAATATAGCCTGTCCGCATCGAATTTGGCAATTGGTGGCTAACTGGTGAGCAACATTTATTACTGATCGGATATTTTATAAATATCCTTATGACTACTTTAAATAATATTCAGGGTTTCTTTTTTTTTGTTGTATACCTGATTTGAAAAATCACCATAGCCATTAAGAAAGTAAGGGAGGTATAAAACCCCAAATTTTGTAGCGGCGAACCCACGGACATGGTCACGGCTGTTTCTTCTATTTTGCTAATCATTTAAAGTAGGTTGAGGTATTAATAATATTACTAAATTACTATTATTTACAACTTAAAGGAGTGAAATGAATTAGTTTTATTTAAATTACTATAGTAGGGCCTTAATCTCAGTTGATAATAATTTTCGTTATATTTTATCTTGAATTATATCTATAGTATTCAAGATTATAGTCACCAGTATCATATTTTCTTTTAAATTAAACATTCAGTACCCTATTTATTCACTTTTGTGGCCTTTTTGGCCTATATATTTGGCTCCCAAACCAATGGCCTAAGAGAGGCTTTAACCAAAAAACAACCTGCACTGATTTAAAACAGAAGCACAATCGCTAAAACGACGTTTGTTTATGCGCTATGTTTAATTGTTCTTTTTTGCTATAAACCAATTAATATTTAAATATGAGAACACTTAACTATTTTTTCGGCGTAGCCGCGATTTTATTGTTTACCCGGTGCCAAAAGCAACAAATTGCCAGTCCGGTTGTTAAGATGCCTGTTTCCAAAGCAGTTAAAACATTGGCTATAACCAGTTATCCAAATTACAATACGTCACCTCTTGCGCCTGATCAAACAGGGGTAAGCAGTACAGCCGCACAGCTTGCAGCAAGGTTTCAATTGGGGTGGAATATAGGTAATACGCTGGAAGCAAGTGGATCAGAAACTGCCTGGGGCAATCCATTAGTTACACAGGCACTTATCGACGGAGTAAAGAAAGCCGGTTTTACGGCAATTCGTATTCCCTGTGATTGGGACCAGTACTCTGACCAAAACACCGGGCAAATACAGCAATCGTGGCTTAACCGGGTGCAGCAGGTTGTTCAATATTGCGTTAATGACGGCTTATATGTGATATTGAACATACATTGGGACGGGGGATGGCTGGAGAACAATTGTACCACCGCTGCACAGGCCGCAGTTAATGCCAAACAAAAAGCCTTTTGGGAACAAATAGCTACTCAAATGCGAGGCTTTGACGAACATGTGATCTTTGCCAGCGCAAATGAACCTGCAGTATCTGATGCTACGGGAATGGGGGTACTGCTTTCTTATCACCAAACGTTTGTCAATGCGGTGCGGTCAACTGGGGGGCATAACAGTTACAGGGTGCTCCTTATCCAGGGGCCGGGTACTAACATTGATAATACCAACAGTTTAATGAATATCTTGCCTACAGATCCGGCATCCAATCGACTGATGGTTGAAGTGCATTATTATACTCCCTTTAATTTTGCCGGTTTGTCATCAGATGCAAGCTGGGGCAGTATGTTCTATTATTGGGGCAATGGCTACCATTCTACAACGGATGCTTCAAGGAATCCCACCTATGGTGAGGAGTCGGATGCAGTTGCAGAGTTTCCTTTGATGAAGTCTAAGTTCATTGACAAGGGCATTCCGGTGATATTGGGCGAATATGGAGCTATCCGGCGGACCACAACACTAACGGGAGATGCGTTAACATTGCATCTTGCAGGCAGGGCGTATTATCTTAATTATGTTACCCATAAAGCATTACAATATGGCTTGCGTCCGTTTTATTTTGATGACGGCGCGACGGGTAATAATGCATTCAGGCTTATGAGCAGGCAAACTAACGGAGCGGCCGATCAACAAGGTTTAGCCGCAGTAATACAGGGCGGGCAAAACAATACGTCTTCATCGATTCAGGTTGGGCAGGTTTATCAGATTTACAGCAGAAACAGTTTTAAAGCCCTGGAATTTGCAGGTTGGGGAACTGCTAATCAAACACAGGCCGATCAGTGGGACTATTTAGCAGGGGCAAACCAGCAATTTAAAGTGGAAGATGCGGGAGGTGGTTATTACAGGTTAACGCCTATGCACGCCACAGGAAAGTGCCTTGAAGTTTATGGCTGGAGCGGAGCTGACGGCGGGCAGATAGATTTATGGGACTACAGTGGCGGCGCAAATCAGAAATGGTCAATTCAGCTAACCGACAACGGATATTATAAAATTATCAATGCCAACAGTGGGAAGGCTTTGGACATTACCGGAGCTTCACTTAATAACGGCATTGCAGTTGAGCAATGGACTTATTCCGGAAGCCGCAATCAACAATGGGGTTTTGTGAAAATATAATGTAACTATTAGAAAGAATTATGGCCTTTTTAGGCTATTGTATTGATAGGTAAAAAGGCAAAAAACAAAAAGCCTTCAGATTTAGCGATTTGAAGGCTTTTGTTTTTCATCGATTGCTTTTTTAATCTTTAAATCGGCCAGTCCGCCCGGAAATGTATGCGATGCATCCCTGCAAAAACTTTCCATTCTTATCAAACAGCCCTTAAGAATGGTATACTTTTTCCATGATGTTGTTTTTTTATTGTTGTTTTAACACTTAATGATGTATCTTGGCGATAAAAACCCAATTATGAAACGCATCGCTTTTTTATTAATTCTTAGCCCATTTTTGCTGTGGGCGCAACAAAAGCAGGTTGTCAAAAGCTTCCCTCTACAGGATGTCAGGCTATTACCGGGGATTTTTAAAGAACAGGAGCAGACAGACCTCAACTATATGCTTGCCCTGCAGCCCGACCGCCTGCTTGCACCTTTTAGGAGGGAGGCGGGGCTGCCACAAAAAGCTAAAAGTTATACAAATTGGGAAAATTCGGGCCTGGATGGGCATATCGGTGGCCACTATCTTTCTGCCCTGGCTATGATGTATGCTTCTACCGGTGATAACCGTATACGCCAGCGCCTTGATTACATGATCAATGAGCTTAAATTGTGCCAGGACAAAAACGGTGGCGGATATTTGGGTGGCGTGCCTGGAAGCCGCGAACTTTGGCCCCAGGTAATGAAGGGTGATTTTACAGATTTCAATAAGAAATGGGTGCCTTTCTATAATATTCATAAAGTATTTGCCGGGCTGCGCGATGCATGGCTGTATGAAAATAATCAAACAGCAAAAGTCATGCTGATTAAACTGGCAGATTGGTTTTACAATATCAGTACAGCACTTAGCCAGTCACAAATGCAGCAACTGCTTGGGAATGAGCACGGAGGTGTCAATGAGGTACTGGCAGATGTATACGGCATCACCGGCGAAAAGAAATACCTTGACGCGGCCTACAGTTTCTCTCACCAGGCTCTCCTTCAGCCGCTTGAAAAAGGTCAGGATAAACTGGATAATTTACATGCAAATACGCAGATCCCCAAAGTGATAGGTTTTAAGCGGATTGCTGATTACAGCGGTGATACCGCTTACAATCATGCTGCGACGTTCTTTTGGCAAACCGTGGTACATCATCGGTCGGTAGCAACAGGTGGTAACAGCGTAAGGGAACATTTTAACCCTGCTACAGATTTCTCAACCATGATTTCCAGTATTGAAGGACCCGAAACATGCAATACCTATAACATGCTTAAGCTTACCGAAGATCTGTACAGGTCAGATCCGAATATTGCCTATATCGATTATTACGAACGGGCGTTGTATAATCATATCCTTACAACCCAGCGGCCGGGGAAGGGCGGTTTTGTTTACTTTACACCGATGCGCCCCGGGCATTACAGGGTGTACTCCCAGCCACAAACAAGCATGTGGTGTTGCGTTGGCTCCGGTATGGAAAATCATTCAAAGTATGGTGAAATGATCTACAGTCATTCAGATAACGAGCTATATGTTAATCTGTTTATTCCATCACAACTTATATGGAAGCAAAAAGGCTTGCAAATGAGGCAGGAAACCGGGTTCCCTGACAAGGAAACAACAAGGCTGAAGATTTTGAAGACTGGCAATAGCGCATTCGGGATAAACATCAGGTACCCATCATGGGTAAAGGCCAGCGCGCTTTCAATTAACATCAATGGCCGGCCTGTTCAAGTTACAGCTCAGCCGTTATCATATGTGCAGCTAAAAAGAAAATGGAGGAAAGGAGATGTCATCACCGTCCAATTACCGATGCAGACAACGACAGAGAAACTTCCTGACGGCTCTAATTATGAAGCCGTGCTGCACGGGCCCATCGTACTTGCTTCAGTGATTGATACAATTGCCCAAAAAGGCCGTGAGGCTGATGATGGCAGGATGGGGCATGTTGCTGCGGGTAACCTTTATAAGCTTACTGATATGCCGGTTTTTGTAAGCGATTCTGCTAATGATGCCCCGATGACAGTTGCTGATAAAAATAAACCAATGTCCTTCACTGCCGTGCGGTTAATTTACCCGGCTAAATACCGAAACCTGAAGCTGGTGCCGTTTTACAAGATCCAGGATGCACGCTATGTTGTGTACTGGCGAAAAGAATCAGCCAAAGGCTTCGGCGAATTGCAGGCTAAGTTAGCGGAGGAGGATGCGAAGGAAGCAAAACTAGCTGCTAATACCATCGATATGCTGACTCCGGGTGAGCAACAGCCTGAATCAGATCATTTCATGGAAAAGGAAAATTCTTTTGCAGGTGTTAATTTCAACAGGCACTTCAGGGCTGCTACAGGCTGGTTTAGCTATAAGCTGACTGATAAAGATAAAGCAGCAAAAAAGATTAGTGTTACGTATTTTGGGACGGAAAGGAACCATAAATTCAGCATTTTTCTAAATGAGCAGGAACTGGTGAAAGTTGATTTAAAGGATGGTAAACGTGACGCTTTTTATACCGTTGAATATGACCTGCCTGTAAATTTGAAATACAACGCAGACCAAAGTCTTCGGGTAAAATTTCAGGCGGATAAGGGTGCAATGGCCGGGCCTGTTTATGAAATACGACTTTTGAATAATTGAGGGCTTAAATCCGTTCCAAAGTGTTGCAATAACGGGATCGGTTCACTATTGTCCGGTAAAATCTATTCGATACATATAAATACTATCAGGGCCTCAAAAAGGCCATTTTTTGTGTGCTTTTCAGAAGTAAACCGCTGTTTTACCTAAAATTATTCTTGCCTTTAGAACCCGGCTGTCCGGAACTTTACTACATAATATTCATCACGTTTCCTGTAATGCGTATAAGATTAAGTAAACAGTATTGTTTTGCTTTTCCGTTGGGAAACGGTTTACCGGACGACTTTTTATAATATTACTTCTTCAAAAAATCAAAAAGTAAAGTATAATCAAACGCGTACTAGCCGGGATAGGTTTAAAATAGCCAATAATTTACCGGCTAAGATTAAGTTTAACTTTTTAAAAAAGAATAAATAAGACAGGTATTACGGGTTTATTTTCCTTTCGCTCCCCTGGTAAACCATGGCGTTTTTAAAATTCTTCCTGAATTTTTTGATGTATTCAGAAGGTTTTAAATCAAACACTTTCTTAAACTGCTCACGAAAGTATTTGATATCTTTTATTCCAACAGCGTAAGCGGTTTCCAGTATATTTAGATCGCTGTGAACAAATAGCTGTGCGGCTTTTCGCAATCTGATAGCTCTTATGAAGCTATTAGCTGGCTGCCCTGAAATCATTTTGATTTTTTTGTAGATACCCGAATAAGACATATTTAATTCGGAGGCTAAGGATTGCAGATTAAAATCAGGATCAGTTATATGATCTTCCACAATGCGGATACAGGAATCCAGAAATCTTTTGTACTCGATAGAGATAGTGTGCGGGTTGTTGTTCAGCGTAATTTCATTATAAAAGTATTGCTGAAGTGTGTTTCGGCTTTTAAGCAACCCGCTAACCCGTGCTTTCAGGATGTCTTTGTCAAAAGGTTTTCCAATATAATCGTCGGCGCCTCCTTCAATACCTTTTAGTTTAATTTCATTTGATGCACTGGCGGTTAATAAGATAACGGGAACATGAGATGTTGTCATATTCTCTTTAATAGCGGCGCAAACTTCTATCCCGGTCATGCCCTGCATCATCACATCGCATATGACTATATCCGGCCACTGCTCATTAATAATTTTGATTCCATCCTCACCACTTGGCGCTACAAGAACATTATATTCAAGTTTAAATATCTGGCGGAGATACTCTCTCATATCCTCATGGTCATCGATGATTAACAGTGTTTTGAGGTCAGACACTATTACTTCCTCTCCCTGATCTGCTGCGGGTACTATATCATTGGCTGTAGTTTCAGAATCGATCAACTCTTTTAAAAACTCAGAAGTAGCTGTTGGATGTTCTGAGATGATCTGATCTTTTAAATGCGATTTCCCTTTTTTTAAAGTGATTGTAAAAGCTGTCCCTTTTCCCGCTTCGCTGTGATATTCAACAGTTCCGGCCTGACGCTCTACAAAATTTTTAACAAGATAAAGTCCAAGGCCAAACCCTCCGTTTGACGTACTGGCCAAATCAGACACCTGGTAAAACCGGCTAAAAAGTCTTTCGCCAACTTCAGGTGGGATTCCACAGCCGGTATCCTCAACGATTATTGAAACTGTCTGTTCAAATTCCCCTGCACAAACACGAATTCTACCGAGTTTTGGAGTGAACTTCATCGCGTTTGAGAGCAAGTTAAACAGCACGATCTCTGTTTTTTCCCGGTCGATATAAACATTCAAACAATCGGTTGGTGATATGAATTCAAGTTGAATGTGTTTTCTTTTTGCTTCATGTACAAAGCATAAATAAACCTCCCTGCATAAATCGATTATATTAACACTACTTATCCTCAATTGATCAGATTCCGATTCGGCCTTTTTGAAAAGCAGCAACTGATCTACTAAACCTAATAACCGGCGTGCGTTCCTGTAAACGATGGTTAAATTGGAGGTATCAACCGCCTTCTTTTCATTATATAAAAGTTCCTTAATAGGATTAATGATCAACGTTAATGGTGTTCTGAACTCATGCGAAATATTGGTAAAGAAGGCAAGCTTTCGTTCGCTGAGCTCCTTTTCCTTTTCGCTTTCATAATGAGCTATCTGGATTTCATATTTTAATTTAGCCTGACGGTCCCGGTATAAAAGATACAGGTTAATTACCCCGCCAATGATTATGGTATAAATTGTATATGCCCACCAGGTACGGTACCATGGCGGCGAAATAATGATGATCAGGGATTTGGGCGTCTTGTTCCAGATACCATCATTATTACTTGCTATAACTTTGAATCTATAAGTTCCGGGATTAAGGTTGGTGTAAGTAACCCTTCGTTGGTTACCGTTAAAATTCCATTTTTCGTCAAAGCCTTCCAGTTTATACCTATAACTATTTTTTTCCGGATGAGTATAATTAAGCGAAACAAATTCAATTGAAAATACATTTTGATCATAGTTAAGAAAGGCAGTATCTGCTGTACCAACAGGTCTTTTCAATGGTGAATCAGCACCGGGTTTTACAGATTTATTAAACACCTGAAAATCGGTAAAGTAAACCTCTGGGATTTTATCGTTCAACTTGATTTTTGAAGGATCGAATACCACTACACCTGAATTTCCTCCTAAATAAATTTGCCCATCTGCCGCTTTGTAAATAAGCGAATGCGAAAATACGCCGTCGCCCTCATCAAAATTAATTATGGATAATGGTTGGGGCGTAAACTTTGATACCCCCGTGGCAGAATTGATCCAAAGATTTCCCACCTCATCTTCAACCACACTGTTGAAAACGTTGCTTACAAATCCGCTTTTACGTGAATAAACAATAAAAGAATCGGTTTCCGGAGCATATTTGTTCAATCCGTCGGCTGTGCAGATCCAGATATCCTTTTTGCTATCCTCAAATATGCAATGCACAATATTATTACTGAGGCTGCTTGCAATTTTATCATTATAAGTATAGTGGTGAAAAATCCCGGTTTTAGGATCAAAACGATCAACACCGTTTCCGCTTGTTCCGATCCATACATTGCCTTTGCTATCTTTTAAAAGATTATAAATATGGTTACTGGCAATTGAATTGAGGTTTCTGTCGTCATTATAATAATGTTTAAATTGCCGTGTTTCTTCATAGTAAATCTTTAAACCGGCATCTGTGGCGAGCCAATATTCATGAGGCCTTACTTCAAGAATATCCCTGAAAACATCTTCGTTAAAAAAATTACTCAGGGCCGAATGGTGAAAATGATGGATAAACCTATTATTGCTGCTGTCAAATTTATCGAACCCGTTTTCGGTTGCTGCCCATAGCGCCCCCTCATTGTCCAAATATATTTTACCAACCTGGTTACTGCTGATACTTGAGGGATCATTGGTATGTTGAAATAACTTTGTCGTCTTCTTCAGTAAATCAAATTTATAAAGCCCTTCGTTGGTAGCCAGCCACAACATATTGCCTTGCAATAACATACTTTTTGCTTCGCGGGGCGCGATTGATAAGGGGATGAAACGGAATTTATATTGTGTAAAATCAACTTTTGTTAAGGCGTCTTTGCCACAAAGCCACATAATACCGGCCCCATCATTATAAACATATCCATCCGCAGTACTATTAATATCGCCAATCTTTCGCCATTGACCATTACCCTTATTTATAAAATAGAACCCGCCGTTACTTCCAACAACTAAGGTGGAGTCATTAGCCTTATCAATGCTAAAAGCTCCTACGTTGATATTATCGTGACTTGAAAACCGGGTATATTGCTGGTTTTTAGGATTAAAACAAAAAAGGCCGCTCCAATAGGTACCCACCCAAATGCAACCGTTTTTTTGATCGTAAAAAAGGCTCCAAATATCATTGGGGCTTTTTTTAAGCTGAGATTCAGTCTGCGGATAATTGCTGAAATGTTTACTTACCTTATCGAATTTATTTAATCCACCATTCCAGTTTCCCAGCCACAGGTTTTTTTTATCATCCTCAACAATTGCATTTACCGACTTGCCTTTTATTGAAAATCGATCATTCTGATTGGGTTTATAACTAACAAAAGATCGCTTATTTGACACATATTGATTAAAACCATCATCCGTACCTATCCATATTGTTCCTTCTCTGTCGCAGAAGATCGAAAAAATCTTATTATTACTTACCGACTCTTTGATCTTATCGCTATGATAAAATCGTTCAAACTTCTCAGTATTGGGATCTAAAATGTTTAAGCCGTCCATGGTGCCAACCCATATCTTTCCGTTCTTGTCTTCGGCCAGCGCACTGATAAAATTTGAACTTATACTCGCAGTGTTTCCGGGAATATTCACTAAACTTTCAAAAGTGTAGCCGTCAAACTTACAAAGCCCGTTATCCGTCCCTATCCACATATACCCCCGGCTGTCTTTAAGTGCCACTGTTACATTTTCAGATGGCAGGCCATCATGAGTGGTATATGATTTTAATGCAAAATTCCTTGCATCGTTAGCTGGAAAAGTTACCGGAGCCTGCGCGTTCACAACACTGACATACAGAAGATTAATCAGAAAAAACAAGACAACTTTACGCATAAATCCGTTATCACTTTTAATTAGGCAAATACAACACTCCGTATCATCACTAACATTTTTTACACTATAAACCAGTTATCGCCGCTTGGCTTAGGCAGGCCATGCATTTAATATTGTACTTAATACACTTGTAACCTTCAACAATTCGGCAATGTAAAAACAGAGTTTGTTGGCTGTGCCACAAGTGCCTGCAAATAATTTTCTAATATCCAGGTATTAGATGTTCATTTGATGAATTTTCCTGTAAGGACCAATAGGCATCAAAAACTCATTTAATGCTCATTAAAATGATTCATCAATTCGCTTAACTTTTGGCAGAGCCTGTCATATAATGCTGGAATACTAAGTTTATAAGGCATTCAAATGTAAATAATTATTAATTGTATTTATAACAATAATTACGAACAAAAGGCATTCGTTGAATCGGCGGAAAGGCAAATTAAAAGCTGTGCTATTGTAATAAACCCTGATAAAATGCCACTTTATCCCCTCAATATTGAGGCTTTACCCCCTTTTCAATTCCTACTTTTTAAAAGAAATTTAGGACAACCATATAAACACGGATTTTCATCCTCCGACATTACGTATAGCCATTTTTAATGGCTAATTAATTACTGACGGTTACATGCCGCAGTGATTGACAGTTAATTATCGGCAGAAAATCTATTGTTCAAAACATCTGCCATGATAATATTTGATTTGAGCCCGAATATGCATTCGGTCAGTTCACTGCCGACCGATATAATTCCCTTCATATTAACGCTGGGAAGGGCCCCGCCGTAATTAAAAATTAAAACCGATTGATCAAAAGAGCTACTTATTTAACACCTGATATAAAATTATGAGAAAAAATTTAACTACCGGGGCATTATGCTGCCTGTTAGCCCTGGCCATGGGCTGTTCTAAAAACCCTATTCAAAAAGGCGCTGACCTATCAGGCCAGAAATTTGGAAAACAATCATTTGCCCTTTCAACTACCAATACAAACGGTTTCAGGGGTATAAACTGGGCCGACCCTAACGGAAACGAGGGAGATGGGAGGGTTGTATTGCCCAGTGGTATGACAACATCGCTTACCGCTACACAGGCTGCTACGTTGGCCACTAATATATCCAGTGCCGTTAAAACAAGCGGCGGCACCACCATCAGGATGCCGATAAACCCCTGGACTGCCTCAAGCTCAACTTATTGGCCGGTTTACCAGGCTGCAATTAACGCGGTTGTGGCAAACGGCTGTAAAGTAATACTTTGTTATTGGCCGGTTGGGGTACACCATGTACCTGATACTGCACAATGGCATACCATGTGGGCAACAGTAAATAATGTATATAAAAACAATACATCGGTATTATATGAACCTATCAACGAGCCGGTTGATTATTCAAGTACCGACCTGAACAACTTATATGCTGGTTTCTTAACCACTTACAGCCCGGCCGATGGAAAATGTATCCTTGATGGTACCGGGTATGCCGCCGACGTAACTGCGGTTGGTGCCGATTCAAGGTTAGCCAACCAGTATCTTGGACTGCATTGCTACTGGTGGTTCTGGGGCTCATACAATGTTTGGTCAAGCTACTATAATATCATGTCGGCCCGTACAGGTTCATACGCATCTCGTACTATAGTTACCGAGGTTGGTATTGAAACATTCAGGAACATGAGCTTCTGGTGGCAATGGGATACCGGCGTATATGTTGACCAGGCATTCCTGACCGGATCGCTTGCCTATGCCAAGGATAATTCAATGGGAACAATAGCATGGTCCGGAGTTAATGACATTGATACCTATCGCTGGTATACAGCAAATAATAACCTTACCGAGGTTAGCCCGGGTACTGCCAATATGTTCAGGTGGTCATGGAAACTTACTGCCTCACCTGTATGGATAGGGCCGGTAGCCGACGGGCGATATCAACTTCAAAACCGTGCATCGGGCCTTATGCTCGATAACCTGGGCAGCACAACTGATGGTGCAGCTGTAGCTCAATGGGCATCAGGAACAAGCAATAACCAAAAATGGAATATAAGCTACACTGCCGGTTATTATACTTTAAGTTGTGTTACCGGAAAAGAATGTCTTGATGTGGGTACTAATACCGCAGATGGATCAAATGTTTTACAATATGTAGTAGGCACGAGTACAAACCAACGTTGGTCGCTTGTTTCAACCGGAGATGGCTATTATAGGGTAATTAATCTTACCACAGGCAAATGCCTTGATACCGGAGGTTTAACTTCCAATGGATCAGCTGTACAGCAGTGGCCACAGGGTTCAAGTTATAACCAGCAATGGAAACTTATTGCTCAATAGAACATATTTAATTGCCAGGGTAAGCATTCCGCTTTAGTTTAGAAACACATTGTTGAAGGCTGTCTCAAAAGGACGGCCTTTTTTTGTTTTCAATCAATTCATAATTATAGAGATTCCAAATTCGTTAGGCTTTAAAAGCCGTTTCTTAAAATAAGTGAAAAGCACATCCATCATATCTTAATGACTGTTTAAATTTTGTTTGAGAAGGTTTTACATAGAGCGGGATCACATTCGAAAGTCATTCCCTTTTAACCAGCCATATACTCTCCGATCTTTTACTAATAGGGCGTAGAATTTTCAATAAGATACAAGATAGATGCATTATACATGCATTTATAATGCTACAACCCTCGATAGGTCGCCGTAACCGGCAGTCCTATCGAGGGTTGTAGTTAAAGAAGGGGGACAATCACATCATTTAATGACGTAATGTCCGGAAGCCCTAATAGCCCGGATTGTTAGGCAACAATTTTTTATTAATATCAATATCAGCCTGAGGAATCGGCCAAAGCCACCCTTTGCCAGCGTCAAATGTTCTGGTCTCTAACTTAACCTGGCTAAATTTCCAGGTAGATGGGCTTGCCGGGTTCTTTAGTAACGATTTGTCGTAACCATACACGTCATGAACGAGGGATTGATCTTTCCATCGTAACATATCTGCATACCGGGTGCCTTCCATAAAAAACTCTACCCTACGCTCGTGGCGCAAAACGGCACGTAATTGTGCCTGGTTTAAACCGGCTCCTTCCACACTTTCTACAGTTGGCATATTTACCCTTGCCCGAACCTGGTCAATGAGTCTATAGATTTCGGGTGCTGTACTTCCGGATTCAATCAAGGCTTCTGCACGGATCAGTAATACATCTGCATAACGCATCAGGATTGTATTTAAAGAGCAATTATTCGGGTCGGCAATACCAATTGCTGCGTATTTACGCGGACGGGCCCCTGACGGAACTACATCAGTGGCGGGGATGTAAGTAGTTGAACCCCACTGAGAGCCGGGCAACACCACTGAAGAAGCCAGTCTTGGGTCGCGATTAACATAAGGGTTTTGCGAATTGTATCCTGAAGCAGAGTTGGTTATCGGCAATCCATTGGTCATGTAATATGAATCGATCAGATCGGCGGTAACATTTGGTGTTGGCCAAACACTTAAAGATAAGGCAGATGAAGGCCAGGGCTGTGGCTGGGTGGTTGGGATATACTGAATATCAAAAATCACCTCACTGTTGTTCTCATGCGTTTCATCAAAAAGCAAGCTGTAATTTGGATATAAACTATAGGCTTTAAGATCGATAACATCCTGCGCAGCCTGTGCAGCATCGGCCCATTTTCCGTTGTACAAAAGCACTTTTGCTTTATAGGCCAGGGCAGCGCCCTTTGTTGCACGGCCCACGTCAGAACCCGAATAAGAGGTTGGCAGTGCCGCAGCCGCATCGGTAAGGTCAGTTACAACCTGGGTAAGTACATTGGCTTTGGCTGTCCTGGAAACATAAGCGTCGGAAAGTGTTTGAACCTGAGTAATTAAAGGTACATCGCCGAAGTAAGCAATCAGATCAGCATAGGCATATCCACGTAAAAACTTTGCCTCTCCCGCCATCTGGCTTTTTACAGTGGCATCAATGCTTGCAGCAGCAACATCCTTAAGGAACTCGTTGGCCCTTGAAATGATGGCGTAATCCTGCGTCCACTTAGCGTATGGGGCCCAACTGTTGGATGTTGTTTGCCATTCCCCCACTTCCTTCGAGCCCTGCCACGCATCCTGGCAATAGGCATTATCCGATTCAAAATCAAACTGAAAAAATTGTGCCGGCGTTGCATTGGGCTGTAACGCATTGTAAATACCCACCAGGGCCATTTTTACCTGGGTTTCATTTTGGTAGAATGTTGATGGTGATAAGCGGTCATTTGGGGTTTTGTCCAACAGACCTTTCTTGCAGCTTGCAAGATTAATAACAGCTAATACGGTTAAGACTTTATATATACTTTTCATGATTTTATCATTTAGAAATTAACATTTACACCTGCAGTCATCACACGGACCTGAGGATACGCTTCGGCCCTTGTTTGGTCTGTAGTTTGTTCCGGGTCAAAGCCTTTAAATTTGGTGAACGTAAAGGCGTTTTGCACATTGGCATAGATTCTCAAAGAGCTTAACCCGATCTTTTTAATAGCAGCCGGACTTAAGGTGTATCCTAATTCAATATTTTTTATCCTCAGATAGGATGCATTCTCTACATAAAAGGAAGAGTGAATATTGTTTCTAACCCCATCCAATGTAAGGCGCGGGTAAGTATTGGATGGATTTTGAGGCGTCCACCTGTTTAACCACCAGGTACCAAGGTTGGCAAAGCCGCTGAAAGGTGAAGCAATTTCATAATAGGTATAACCCTGCATACCTTGTACACCTTGTAAAAACGCCCCAAGGTCAAAGCCTTTCCAGGCCACATTGAAATTGAAAGCATACGTTACACTTGGAAACTGCTTCCCTATAACTTTACGGTCATGATTTTGGTCAACTATACCATCGCCATTAAGGTCGGCATATTTAATATCCCCCGGTTGTGCGTTGTAATCGCTTACCTTAACAACACCTGGTTTAAGCGTGTAAGTACGATTTGCGTAAGGGATGGACGCATCGCTATTGTTTTGCCATGTAAAGTCGGAAATTTGGTAGATACCAGTCATCTGGTATCCGTAGAACGAATTAATAGCGGAACCAACAACAATCGCCTTTGGAGATGTAAACTGCTGTGGCACGTTCATGGACAGGATATTGTTTACAATGTGCGAAACGTTCAAAGCTGTTCTTAATTTAATACCATTATCAAATGCCTTTTTATAGGAGATACCGAGCTCAAAGCCTTTGTTTTGTACTTCGCCTGCATTAGCCATTGGTGCCGACTGTGCGATTGTTAGTGGAATTGGCTGGGTCAACAGCAGGTTCTTAGTTCTTTTATCAAAATAATCTGCCGTAATCTCAATGTTATTATGAAGAGATATATCAAGGCCCAAATCCAATTGCTGAGCTGTTTCCCAGGTTAGGTCCTTGTTGGTCATCGCTGTAATAGCAACGCCGGAATAAAGTGTTCCGCCAAACGAGTAATTCTGACCAGAGCTCAGGATATCGCTGCCATTATAGTAATTGCTGATATTTTGATTACCTAAACGCCCCCAGGAAGCACGAACTTTTGCAAAATCAAGCCAGCTCAGGTTTTTCATAAAGCTTTCCTTCGATATTACCCATCCAGCTGAGAATGAAGGAAATGTACCCCACTGTTTACCCTGTGCAAACCTGGAAGAGCCGTCCCTCCTGATATTGGCTTCAAATAAATATTTTTCATCAAAAGCATAACTGAAACGGCCAAAGTATGAGCGAAGGCCAAGAGCATAGCTGCCGGCATTATTGGTCTGTGTAGCTGCATCGCCCAGGTTTAATACACGTTGTGTGTTGTTTACAAAATGTGCACGATAGCCGCTTTGCCAATCGTAGGTAAACTCCTCTTCACTGTAACCGCCTAATAAATTGAATGAATGATGGTTGATGGTTTTGTTATACTTTAGTAAACCTGTGAGTAACGAGTGACCGTCAATCTCGCTCGACGTAGTCAGATCGGAAGGTAATTGCGTAACTGTTCCGTTTTGATTTTGTAAGGTTACATTGGCATGAAAGGCATTGCCATTAGTGGAGATAACGTTATAACCGTAGGTAAGCTGCGCGCTTAAACCTGGCAGAATTTTATATTCAGCTTCGGCCTGTCCGCTAAAATTATAGCGTTTTGTAAGGTTTGTACTCCCTTCTTTAATTTCACCGTAATAGTTGCGTTCGCCGTTAACAGAAACCCAGTTGCCGTTGGCATCCTTAAGTGGATGTATTGGCGCTAAAGTTGCATACCATTCGGCGTTCCAGAGGTCGGTCGGTTCATTTTTTATCCCCACGTTTCCAGATATATTGCCCGAAACACGGAGTTTTTTATCTTTTAGATGATAACTGTCAAGATTAAGGCGGAAGTCGGTTTTTTTATAATTGGTTGCAACCAATATACCGTCCTGATCCAAATGTCCCAGCATAAAGGAGTAGTTAACATTATCACTCCCCCCCGTTGCGCTTACCCGGTGATTTTGCATGTAAGCGTTACCGTAGTATACGTTGAAATAATTGATATCGGGGTATAATGGGTTGTTATGCGCCGCATATTTTTGTATTATCGAGTCGGGATATGTAGGAGGCGCGCCACTATTTATATCAGCCTCGTTATGCAGTGTAGTATATTGAACCGAGTTTAGTACTTTAGGTAGCCTTGTCGGGCTCTGAATACCTGCATATCCGCTGTAATTAACACGGACTTTGCCTGCAGATCCTCGTTTAGTAGTAATTAAAATAACGCCGTTTGCAGCACGGTTACCGTAAATAGCCGATGATGCCGCGTCTTTAAGCACCGAAATTGATTGAACATCATTAGGGTTTACATCGCCGATTGCCCCGGGGAAACCGTCAACTAATACTAATGGGGAATTATCTCCAAAAGTTCCAACGCCGCGGATATCTATGACTGTATTATCATCTCCCGGTTTACCCGAACTTTGCAGTGCAAAAACACCGGAAACTGTACCTTGCAATGCCTGGCTGGTATTTGTTAAGGGTCTGCTTTCCAGGTCCTGCGTATTTACAATACCTACAGATCCTGTTAGGTTTTCTTTCTTCTGCGTTCCGTAACCTACTACCACCACATCATTTAGGGTTTTCATCGATGGTTTAAGCTTTATCGCAATATCAGTTTTACCGTTAACTGCAATTTCAACTTTCTCATAAGAAATATAAGTTACAACCAACACCGCATTTTCGGGCACATTGCTTAGTTGAAAGTTGCCTTTTATATCAGTTAGTGCACCTTTAACAGTACCTTTAATACTGATAGATACACCGACCAGCGGTTGACCATCGCCGGCATCGACAACAGATCCTTTTACCGTGATAGCCGCTTTATCAGAAGTTACATTGGCTATTACCTGCCTGCTGTTGTGCATTACTAAATTGGGGGTCGACGCGTTAGCACCAATTGGCAATATCAGCAATGCCAAAGCTTTAAATGTGGTGCGAAAACCCTGGGAATACAAATAATTTGAAATAAGTAATTTTCGTTTCATAATTGGGTTATTAATAATTTAGATTTTTGGGTATTGACAAAAGACAGTTATGTAAACGCTGTTGGCATGTCAGACACCAACAACCGAAAGGCATAATTTAAATGAAGCTTTCAGGGTTAACAATAAAGGACAATTGCCCGGGCAGTATTTATCCCGACATTTCTCGAGATCGTTTTCAGTTAAGATGCATGCGGCTTCTCTTTCCTGGGCGCATGCGCTGCGTTCGGTTTTTTTTCATCATGGGTTTTAATTAACAGTATAATTGGTTGCACGAATAGTCATCTCTTAATGGCCATTCGAGAGATGCAAAGTCTTTGAAAAACACAGAAAACAAAAGGGGCTAACCAGCAAAAAAGAGGGGACAAAAGGGGAGTTTTTAGTTGAAAAAAGCACTTAGTGGGTAAATCACAGCATATTGCTCGAGGGAGGCAATCATCTAATGAGAAAGCGTTTTGTAGCCCTTATAGTCTTCAATTGCCACCGGTTTCGCCATTCAATTTGCATACCTGGCAACTGGGCAATGTAAGGCCAACAGTTAAATGAACTGCACTTCCTGTAGCAATGATCGCGTTGAGTTACACTGTACCAGGGATTAAAGGCTTTGATTGATGATGCCAAGCTGAAAATAGCCAGTACAGATAAAGCTAAAGCCAGGTCAGCATGGACTATGCGGACTGGCTCGGAAGATCGCTTCAAACGGTACAATGGAAAGCGTCGCCAGTTGGAAACGGCATCGTATCCCGTCTTGGAAGATCGATGGAGGACATACTATTACACAAAGTTATTCGGTAAATACCGCTGCTAATGCCATCAGGCTTTGGGTGATAAGTACTGCTATTACCGGGGCCTCACAAAGCTCGATTTATCCGACCGGAAGTCCTGCGGTGGGCATACAGGCGGTGCATTTGTTTCAGCAAAAAACGAAGTGATTGAAAATATACCTTTTACGTTATAAAGAACGTTAATGCCCTGAATAATACGATTGGGGGCGACCTGCGATACTCAGAAAATTGCCAACCTGTTGCCGGGAGTGAACCTCAGGCGGAAGGTTAAGCAGCACTCTGAAGTGACCTTTCTGAATGCAAATTCAGGTTAGTGCCCAGCCCAGATTTCCTGAACCTCCTCCAACGATTTTCCTTTGGTTTCGGGAACCATTTTATACACAATCAGTAAAGAAAAAAAGCAACACGCCGCAAAGAACCAGAAGGTGACCGCCGGCCCGATTGAATTTAAAAACATAGGGGTTAGCTGCCCTACGATTGTATCTGCCACCCACATGGTCATGATGCTTAAGCCTAAAGCCCGACCTCGGATCCTTGTTGGATAAATTTCGGATGCGATAACGAATTTTAACGGCCCTATCGAGAACGCGAAACAAGCTAAAAACAGGATGATGCTAACAACTAATGCAATGCCGGTTGTAGTACCTGTATAAAAGCAAACGCCGGTAAAAATAAGGCAAACCGTGGCACCTAAAGCACCGGCTATATATAAGGGCCTGCGCCCCATCTTATCAACTTTCCAAATAGCTATTAGCGTAAAAGCAAAGTTAGCAATGCCAAATATGATTTGGCTAAGCAGGGCGTTGCTGATATTGATGCCTGCATCGCTCAATATTCTGGGGCCATAATAAATAACGGCGTTAATACCACTGAACTGAGAGAACAGCGGCAGCAGCAAGCCAATTAGCAATGGTTTACGCATAGCTGGTGCAAATATCTCGCGGTAGGTGCCTATGTCACGGCTTTGGGTGTTCTTTATTAGTGTGACGTCTTTTAGAGCCGTTGCATAGTCGGTTACTTTTGAGAGGACGGCAATGCCATCGTCGGTTTTTCCGTTTTGAATAAGCCAGCGTGGGCTTTCGGGTACAAAGCACAAGCCAACAAAAAACAGCAGGGCAGGGATGGCGCCCAGGCCAAGCATGCTGCGCCAAACTTCTTTAACCATCACCAGATCGATAATTGTACTTAAGCTATTGCTCTTATGGTGTAATGAAAAATTAAGTAAACAGGCATTGGTAAGGTAAGCTACAAGAATGCCAGCGGTGATAGCCAGTTGATAAAAAGTTACCAGGCGGCCGCGTATCCGTGCCGGGGCAATTTCTGATATGTACAGCGGTGCCACAATTGATGCTACGCCAACACCCATACCGCCCAGCATCCGGGCTAAGATGAGCAAGGTAAAGCCCGATGACAAGGTCGAACCCAGGGCAGAAAGTAAAAAAAGCACCGCCGATAACATCAGCATTTTTTTACGGCCTACCCGGTCGCTTAAGTCCCCCGAAAAAGCTACACCGATAATACACCCAATGAGCGCAGATGATACGAACCA
Organism: Mucilaginibacter gossypii; assembly: GCF_017569325.2. NCBI lineage: Bacteria > Pseudomonadati > Bacteroidota > Sphingobacteriia > Sphingobacteriales > Sphingobacteriaceae > Mucilaginibacter > Mucilaginibacter gossypii. The sequence goes on from NZ_CP071878.2 coordinate 578,251, forward strand.
GCCTTCGGTAGCGGCCGATAGTGCGAACTGGCTTTTCACAAACGGGAGCACACCCGAAATAACGGCCATATCAAAACCAAAAAGCAGGCCGCCCAATGTGGCTATAAGGGTTACAGCGGTTAAAAACAGGGCGGAGGTTTTGGTTTCCGGCGATAGTTTTTGTTTCATGGCGATTTTATTTTTCGATGCGTACAGTGATTATTCCTTTTGCCGGAATCTTAAAATTGTTATCAAGTGCGGCCACCTTTTCTTCGGTCAGATTGCTTTTCCAGATCTTTATCGTCGCTTTTGCTTTCGGAGTGATGTTCACTTCGCTATCGCCGGTGCTCACTATCTGTGCAATAACGCCATTGCCATCATCGGCAGGTTTTAAGGATTCTACATAGATCTGCTTACCACCGATATTAAAAAACAGTTCGTCATCCTGATTATCCGAAGCGGAAACTACTAATGGCTGATGATTATTAAGGCCAAACCGGTTGGCATCAAAACTATCGTATCCTAAGGCGTGTGAACGGAAGATATAACGGAAGGTGCCCGGCCCTTTTTCCTGCCCGGCGCGGAAATTGGTATGCCATAAGTTGTTCATTACCCACGAATAAATCTTTGGCGACTGTGCCGTGAATGTTAACCACTGCGGCGCGTGATGCAGACCACCAAGCAAATCGGCAGTTGTGATCTTGCCTATCTCAAACAAAGGCGCATCCGGACTTGACCAGGTAATACCGAACGCCGAGTTTGATACATCAACCCAGCGCTGCATGGTAAACCAATTTTTATTGGCGTTAGGGAGTTGGTCGGCTTCGGCAGCAGCACTTCCCCATGGAATACTATAACGTACCTGCGCACCTGGAACACTAAACGGAAACGCGAAGTGAACGCTCTCTTTAGAGCGAATACTTTCCTTATCAATGGTATTGATCAGCTCAATTTTATCAAGCCCGTTAACCAGCCTTATTTCGCGGGTCAAGCCATAGGCTCCGGGCGCTTTTGAGGTAACCAAAAGGCTCACCACCAATGGCCCATCTTCTTTAATGCTAATGATGGCGTCGGTACTTGTTTGTTGCCGCTGCAGCGAATCGCCGGGCATATAAATGTATTTGTTAAAACCGGTGCTATCCACCAATACCTGTTTTTTGCCACCCTCGATCTTTACTAGTTTGCTTATATCGCCGGTTTTACTGTCAATTGTGACAGTGTAGATGCCGTTAGCCAAGCCGTTTAACGAAATGACAGCTTTGCTCTTTGCAAAAGTTTTACCACGGTTAATGGTGTAAGTTTTTTTACCAAACGCCGGTACCCCGGTGGCTACAAAAGCCAGCTCGCCCGAGCTTAAGCGTTGCGATGGGATTGCATTGCCTGTTGCATCCTTAACCAGGTCGCCCGCTTTGCTTAAACCGGCCGGTACATAAACAACATCGGTACGCGGCCATGACAGGGTGTTGTAAACGTCTACTTTATTTGCTGCTGCTGTTTTTATAGCCAATATCAAATTGCTGAGCGAATCGGTTTGTTTTTGGGCGCTTAGTGCATAGCCTTTTTTAATAGCCCACTCGCTTTTAACTTTTGCATCTTCGGGGTCATCAACGCTGTTATATGCGCCCCAGGTATGTTCATTGTAAAGCAGCAGGTTTTTCCAGGTGTCGTCAAAATCATCAGCAGGGTAGGCCCGCTTATTACGGATGGCCCACAGAGCCGATGCCTGTTTCAGCTTATCAGATGTTTGGCGGCTGATGGCCGTTTCTTTCGCCGCTGACGACACTCCGTCCGTCCAGTACTCAGTATAATCGCCGGTGAACGACGGGATTTTGTCTTGATATTGTTTCTCAAAATCCTGGAAAAATTGTTTTACCGAGGTGATCACCAGTTTTGGCGAAGCAAAATGCTCGTTCCAGCTTTTAACAGCATCGGGAAGTTCAGGATCGATAGGAGCATTATCGCTCATAGCCCAGGTTAACAACGACATGTTATACGGAAAGTTATTTTGTTCAAGGCCGCCGAGATATTGGAAAAGATGCGGGTTTAGAAAATTATCCGATGGGTGACCAGTGTAAAAAGGTTTAGGATCATCTATGGTAAAAAAATTAGGGATCCTGGTTCCTTTTAGCGCATAGCCTATCGAGTAAGGCTGGCATTGCCAGAACAGTAGTTTTTGTTCACCCGATGGGGAAATCCAATAGAATGGTTTATCCTGCCATTTGGCAAGGTTGCCTATCCTGTCGGATGCGTTTGGGCCTGATAAAAAATATTTGATCCCGGTTTGTTCGCTTTGCGCAGCAAGGCCCCAACTGGCACCCGGCACATCGCCCTGGAACATGGTATGGATCTCAACCTCATTCGCCTTAGCCAGTTTTTGAGATTTGGCGAACATTTGCATCAACTGGTAGGAGTCTGTCATGCTGGTGTTGATATTACCGTAAGCGCCATCCAAATTGATCCATCCTTTTTTCACCGCGTTCCAAAAGCGCTCTTTTTTAGCTTCATCTGCCGCTTTCAGGTAATTATCAACTACCCAAATAGCTTCTGTTGTCCATTTATAGCGGGCTTCCACTGGGTAATTGGCCGTTTTTTTAGCCAGATCAATAGCCTCATCAATATTATCCATGTGCAGCTTCAAAACCTTTGCCTGTGTGTTGGTGTAACCGATATCTACATGCGAGTGAGGGAGGATATACATGGTCCAGTTGTTACGGGCCGGTTCAACAATGCAGCGGGCCATATAGGTTTGCCCGCCGGAATTTAAGGTAACAGTAACCTGTGCTGCCGAAGTTATTGGCGAGCCGGGAAGCGGAAGCTCAAATACATCAGTGCCCTCTTTACTGGCCGGTATTATAACATGATCGGTTATGCCATTGAAGGAAACGGTGACCTCTGTGGCTGCGAAGCTTTTACCTTCATGAAATAGTAGCCGGGCCATTCTGCGGGACTGTCCCTGGTAATTGATATAGGCTATTGTTGGTTGCAGGGTGATTCCATTAAAATGCTTACCACCTGTTTGCGCCATTGCTGATGTGCATATGAAAATGAATGCCGACAGGATGGAAAAAATCTTATTCATAACTTAGAAGGTTTTAAGAGGATGCGTTTTTGAGTTTGACTTAAGCAGAGATATTAACAACATTCGTCTTTAACAAAAGCTTTGATAACCTTAGCCCTTGTTTTGCCCGTATTTTTAAGTGTATAGCTTTTAACCGCGGCCGGAATAATAAAGGTTTCGGCATAATGAATAACCTGTTCACGACCGTTAGTGATCACTGCAATGCTTTCGCCCTCAACCAGGCTCAATACATGGCATTGGTTATTGGTATCTTCAGTTATCTCGGTATCAAACTCAAAGCGCTCAATAGCGTAAAAGTGCTCAGGATGAGTTGATAAGCTAATGATCTCCCAGTTATGGCCTTTTTTTAAGGTGGTTTGTTTGGAGATGAGTGTTTCCGTTACTACATCACCTTTCCTTTCGAAATTGAGGTTTTCAAAGGCCCGGTCGATATTCAGCGTTCGTGGATTTCCGCTTAAGTCGGGACGGAGCCAGTCGTACATTTTAAAGGTAAAGATGTACGGCGTGGCGCTAATCTCCAGTACCATATTATTTTTGCCCGAGCAATGTACCGTACCATTCGGGATCAGGAACAAGTCGTGCCTGGTTGCCGGGAAGGTTTGTACGTAGTCTTTGATCTCTACCGGTTCGTTTTGCTCAAAACTGTTCTCTAAAACACTCCTGAAATGTTGTTTATTGATGTTTTCCCGGAAACCAAGGTAAACTTCGGCGCCTGGTTCTGCATCGAGGATGTAATAAGTTTCATCCTGCGTAAAATCTTCGCCGAAGTTATTTTTAATATATTCAACAGAAGGGTGGCATTGCAATGAAAGGTTGCCACCGTCAAAAGTATCCAAAAAATCGAACCGAATAGGAAAGGCATCGCCAAACCTGGCTGCCGCTTTGCCTAAAATGGCTTCGTTATCCAGTAACAGCAAGGTATCCAACGATACCTCTAACATATTGTTGCCGCTTTGCAGCAGGATGCCGTTCTCCGGGGCGATAAGTTCAAATGACCAGGCATAGTTTACAACATCTTTGTTCAAGCCATTGATGTTGTTTTTAATCCATTGGCCTCCCCAAACCCCGGGCTCAAACCATGGCCTGGCCCTAAACATGTGGCTGGACATGGTTTTAAGTCCGTTTCTTAACGCATCGCCAGTTGTCCACGATATTTCATTGATCTTTTGCTCATCGATGATTGCATCTATCGCAGGCAAAAGCTGTTTTTTATGCTTGTTGAGTACTGGCCAATCTATAAAATAAAAACGTTTGTATTGATTTTTGGGATCGGAAGGCTGCTTTTCGCCAAGGTTGCAGATTGTGTTGGCCCTTGACCGGAACTGGATCTCATTTTTAGGAACATCGATATAGAGCAAAGTACATTTCCATCCCGCAAGAGCGGCACCCGCACCATACAATATGTTTAATTTATTTGGTTCGGGTTTAATACTTTGAAGCTTTTCTACGTCAAAAAAATCGCTCAGCTGTCCATTGTATAGCTTACCAAATAACGGGTCATCGTCACCATCGTAATTAGCGGTTATTTCATGAATAATGCTTTCCGGTTTTAATGTTTTATTTACATTAATCCAATTGGCCTGGATGCCTAAAGCGGCAAATTCATCGTTCAGACAGGAGATAAGTACATCCCAATATACGCCCGAATAGCCATCTATAACGATATCATGGTTGCATGCAATGATCCAATTGGCTAAAGTTTTATAACCGGTATATATTGGCCCGGCAATGTCGAAAGTGGGGTAAATGTCATACTCCTGCCTTTTCGCAGCTTTCTTCAAGTCCGGAAGCAGAAACTGTTTGGTGTTCCTCATTGTTTCGATATTAACCGAGTTCAATAAAATAGATTTATTCATGCACTTATATGTTGTAATGTGCAAACATATTTTATTTCGTTTATATTTCAAATAAGTCAAAAAAATAAATTTAGGAACTGCGCCTGCTTTCTACCGTATAAACAAAGCTTTCGGCTTTATAATAGCCCAGGTTATACTCCATCGGCCGTTCGCCCTGATCGTAAACAAACCGTTTCCTGATCAAAACAGGACTGCCCGGATCTATCTCCAGTTTACCTGCTATGAATTTATCGGCTGCCTTGGCGCTTATTTCTTCTTTTGACAGGTCTGCAACTACAGAATGCTCACTCTCAAGCATTTCGTAAAGTGGTTTCTTGAAATCTTCCTCGCCCGTAAGCCCGATTCTCGGATGAAAATACGAAATAAAATATACAAAAGCCTCTTCGGCGTTTCCCCTTAACCTTTCCATTTTCAAAATTTTCTTATCTGTTTTGATATCGAAAAAATTCGCGATATGATCTTCGGGAAAGACCCAGCTAATATGAAGCTCGTAATTTTTTATGGGGATGCTGCGGGCTTCCATCTCCTGTGTAAAGCTCAACCAATTCATTGATTTGGAGCTCATTTTGGCATGGGCCACTTTGGTTCCAAGCCGTTTTTTTCTCACCAGTAGCTCTTCGTATACCAGTTTGTTAATGGCCTGACGTAAAGTGGTGCGCGATATAGCCAGCTTTTTAGCAAGGTCAACCTCATTAGGCAATAATTTACCTGCCTGATATTCAGGCTCGCGGATGAGCTCTCTTAGCAGGTTCTCTGCCTGGATATGTAAGGGTACGGCGCTTTTATGATCGATGGAAATTTTCATAATGAATTAAGTGGCAAGGTAGTAATTTATCAGGAAAACGGCAGGGGCCGGCATGTAGTGGTATCACTTTTGGAGGAGGAACATCTACGGAGCAGAAAAAGGTTGAATTTTTTTATAATACGGTTTTGGGGTTCAGTAGCAGCTTCCTTTACTAAGGTAATTTTCTGACCTCTGTTCATTTTTTATCATAGTTAATAAAAAAACTTTGGAAAAACTTTGGAATATAGTATTATGATACTATGTTTGTACATACTATAACAATCTGTCTCCATTTCTATCTGGTAAGGCAGTAACCTAATTACATATTTACCTGCATGAAAAAACGTTTACTCATTTCTACGGCATTGTCTTGCTTTATTTTTTCCATTGCCGGAGCACAACAGTCCTCCAACAAAGCTTTGGCGGGGAAAATTCTTGCCGATATCCGGCTTGATACAGTCCAGGCGAAAGCTTTACAACTGTTATCCGGTTTTTCTGCAGGTACATCCTACAGCGAGGTGTGGATCCGCGATTTCAACACTTTCATCAATGGCTCATTAAAAGTACATCCCAAAAAAGAAGTAAAAACCAAACTATTAATGTTTTTCCGCATTCAGGGCCAGGGCGGGGATATTGTGGATGGTGTAGTTGACAGCGCTAAAGCCAGTGTAGGTTATAAATATCGCTACTCATCCTTATTGCCGGGTTGGGCAGCGCATAAAAACACGGTAGAGACCGACCAGGAATCGTCATTGATCCAGGCTGTCAAAAAATACATTGATTTTACCGGAGACCAATCTATTTTAAACGAGTGTATTGGTGGTAAAACGATTTTGCAACGAATGGAGGCGGCGCTGGCCTATCTGCATAAAGATCGCTGGTCGGAAAAATATGGTTTGATAACCGGGGCCACCACTATTGATTGGGGCGATGTGCAATCCGAAAACGGCTGGGGCGTGGCCATTAATGATAAAACCAAATGGGCTTTGGATATTTATGATAATGCGATGTTTGTGAAGGCAGTTCAAGATTTCCTTGCGATGGCACCTCGAGGCTACAAAGCCCAAACTGATTGGAAGGCCGTTGCTTCAAAAGTCACTGCCAATGTTCGTAAATACCTTTGGGATGCTGCCGCTCAAAAATATATCCCACATATTTACCTTGACGGCAGCCCTTTCTCATCGGATTTTAATGAAAAAGAGATCTTATACACCGGTGGATCCATATGTGCTATCATAGCGGGGTTTAACACTCCGGCCGAAGTTTTGGAAATAAACAAACAAATGCTTGTAGCCGCGGCTAAAGAAAAGCATGCCACTATCGGCATCACAGTGTACCCCCCTTATCCTGAAAAGCAGTATCCAAACATGAAGCCTTATAGTTATCAAAACGGCGGCGACTGGACATGGTTTGGCGGACGAATGATAGCACCGCTCATTATCAATGGTCACCCGCAGGAGGCTTACGCGGAGTTGTCACCGATGCTCGACAGGATGCTTGCCAACAAGGGCTTTTTTGAATGGTATGATGTGCAATCCGGCGCACCAAAAGGCTCGGGCGATTTCAGGGGTGAGGCAGGTGTTTTATATGATGCCATTACGGCACTAAGGCAATGGGCTGCTAAAAACCGGTAGTCTGCCAGCCAATAAGCTGGACGTAAACTAAAGAAAACTATAATCCAAATTCATGAAAAAAAATGATGCCATAAAGGCAATCCGGACTTTTTTGCCCTTTCTGAAGGGCAACTTCCGGCCTTGCGGCGGTTATAAACCGCCATGAATGCTTCGCAGAGAAGTGTTCCTATAATTACCAGTTTAAAAACAACCTACTAAACAATGTTATGAAGAAAAATCTTATCTACTCAATTCTGCTCACCTTGCTGTCGCTGCACACGATGGCGCAGGTTAAGATCAGCGGCAAGGTAACCGATGCTAAGGATAATTCAGCTTTACCTGGTGTAAGTATCAAAATAAAGGGCACCCAGGGTGGTACCCAGACGGATCTTAACGGAAATTACACGATACAGGTAACCAGTGCCAAACCCGTATTGATATTTTCATATACAGGTTATGCCAGCCAGGAAATATCAACCGTTGGCAAAACTGTCGTTAACGTGCAGTTAGCTGGAACGTCCAGCGCCCTTAACGAAGTCGTCGTGATAGGCTACGGAACCGTTAAAAAATCGGATCTTACCGGCGCTGTTACCGGCATCAAAGGCGATCAGTTAAATGATAAACCCGTGGCTAACGTAACCCAGGCCCTGCAAGGCAAAATAGCCGGTGTGGAAGTTAGTGTTAACAGCACGGCCCCCGGCGCGGGCGCTAAAGTACGAATTAGGGGTATCGGATCCATCAACTCCAATGTCGATCCATTATATGTGGTGGATGGCGTTGTTGGAGTTGATCCAAACTCTATCAACCCGCTGGATATAGCCTCGGCCGAGGTGTTAAAAGATGCTTCGTCCACAGCTATTTACGGTTCGCGTGGTGCCAATGGTGTAATTATGATCACTACAAAACGTGGCCGTACTGGTGCAGCAACTATTACTTATGATGATAACTTTAACGTAAGCGAACTGTATCGCCATTTACGCACTTTAAACTCGGCCGAGTTTGTTAAAGTTTACAATGAATCATTCGCCAACGGTCAAAAATTTGACCCGGCCGGAGGGGTATGGGCACCACCGGTTGCATTAAACCATGCTAATTTCCCTAAGCTTTTTGACGCTAATAATAACCCAATTTATGATACCAATTGGGAAAAAGAAACCTACAAGCCGGCGTTTTCGCAAAGTCACCAGTTAAACATTCAGGGTGGTAGCGAAAAGTCGCTTTACAGTTTATCGCTTGGCTATTTTAACCAGAATGGTCTTGCGCCAACATCGGCCTTTAAAAGATATACCATCAAAATGACAATGGATAACGACCTGAAAAGCTGGTTGAAAGTGGGCGGCAGCATCAACCTCATCAGCAGCAGGCAACGTTTAGTTACCGATGGCAACGGTGGCCTGAACGTGCCAAGGGACGTATCAGAAGAGGTGCCAATAGTACCTGTTAAATATCCTGATGGCACATGGGCAGGTAATTATGACATTGCCGGTCTTGAGGGCGCGCCAAACCCGGTGCAGGTTGCTAACGAGCGTTATACGCTTAACAATAACCTGCAAATGTTAGGTAACATCTATTCCTTGTTCCACATTACAAAAGAGCTGGATTTTAAAACAGATTTCGGCTATAACTTAAGCGCTCAAAAAAATAACTTCTACTCAGCAGGCGATCTGCCGCACTTATCACAGGATCAGGGAGGTGTAGCTAACGTAAACGCTTATAATAATTACTACTGGCAAACAGAAAACTACCTTACCTGGAACAAAAAGATCAACGAAAGGCAGCGCTTCACCGCCTTGTTAGGTATCTCGTTCCAGCAACAAGGGTATGCGCGGGTACGCTCAGAAACGCAGAATTTTATTGATGATATTTTTCAGTACCACTATGAGCAGGCCGGTTCTGTAAGGAGCGCCAATGAAACGCAGGATGAAAAATCATCATTAAGTTCATACTACGCCCGTTTAACTTATAACCTTGATGAAAAATACCTGTTTACCGCAACCGGCCGGTACGATGGCTCATCGCGGTTTGGGGTGAACAACAAGTACGCATTCTTCCCTTCGGTGGGTGCCGCATGGCGTGTATCGCAGGAGAATTTCCTGAAGGATAACCATACCATCACCAACATGAAATTGCGGGCCAGTTACGGTACTTCGGGTAACCAGGAGATTGGTAACTATCGTTCGCTGGCACAGATCCAGCCGAGCACCACGGTTTTGGGTGGGGCTGCTCAGTCAACATTGTTGCCAAGCTATATTGGTAACCCTAACTTAAAGTGGGAACGTTCTGTTCAGTTTGATGCTGGTTTGGAGTTAGGTTTATTTCATGATCGTGTAAACCTTAACCTTGATTATTATAACCGCACAACTAAAGATCTGTTGTTGCAGGCGCCTATACCATGGTCTGCCGGTGAAACCAATGCCAATGTATATAAAAATGTAGGATCGGTGCGTAACTCCGGTGTCGAGGTTAGTCTGAACACCCTAAATGTTAAAACTCCCGATTTTGAATGGAGTACCAATTTTATATTCACTACCAATAAAAACAAAGTTTTAAAACTAAACGATAATGGCGCGGACATCTTCCCGGGCCCTAATTTCCTTGGTCAAAACTTTGTGATCAGGGTTGGCGAACCTATCGGTTCGTTTTATGGTATGACAAGGCTTGGTACCTATAGCACTTCGGCCGAGGATGTAGCCGAAGCCGCTAAACACAGCTTAAAGCCCGGCGACAGGAAATATATTTACAATCCGGATGGCAGTAATTATTATAGTATCATCGGCCGCGCTTATCCTAAATGGACGGGCACTTTCAGCAGCAGCTTCAGATATAAAGCTTTCGATTTTTCGTTCGATATCCGCTTTGTTCAGGGAGTAAATACTGCCGCCAACTACAAACACTCGGTTGAAGACAGGCAAACCCTTTCAAACAGTTTGGCCACCGTGCTTAACGCCTGGACACCTAATAACCAGAATACATATATTTCGCAGGTGCGTAATTACAAATTCGCGCAGGATTCGCATTTCGATACATGGTGGGTTGAGGATGGTTCGTTTATTCGCGGCCAAAACTTTACGTTGGGCTATACCTTGCCACAGCCGGTGCTTAAAAAGCTTCATGCCAATCGTTTCAGGATCTACGCAAGTGTTCAAAACGCGTTCATCATAACCAAGTATACCGGTTATGACCCGGAGGTGGATACCTTCAATTCAAGCTACGGGTCGAACGGTTCGTTCTCGCAGAATTTAGATTTCTTCTCAAACCCTCGCCCCCGTGTATGGAACCTTGGTTTACAGGTGACTTTTTAAACAGCGGTAGTGGATCGATTGATAGTTTAATTTAAATGATATAAAAATGAAAACCATAAAAAATATATTGCTTGTAGGGCTGGTGCTGTTTGCATGCTCCTGCAAAAAGTTTTTGAAGGAGGAGCCTACCAGTTTCCTTACGCCCGAATCAAATGTATCGAGTGTTAAGGTGGCCAGGGCTTTTACCAATTCGGGTTACCAAAACCTGCAGGGCTTTTTATCGGGCCAAAGTGGTTCGTACGGTGGTAATACCTGGAATTTGATGGAATTTATGACCGGCAAATCGGGCAGCGACCTTGGGCAAACCGGTTACGTAAATTACCAGAACCTAACGTATAGCACCACCTCATTTTATTTTGATACATGGTGGCAGCAAATGTACCTTGGTATAGGTGCCTGTAACCTGGCTATTGGTAAAATACCTGCTATCAGCGCCCCCGGCCTTACCGATGAGGTAAAAAATAACATGCTTGCCGAAGTAAAAACCCTGCGGGCGCTTTATTACTTTCAGTTAGTACGGATGTACGGCGCGGTGCCAATGGTTACCGAAACACCTAAGGACCTTAACCTGAATATCCCGCGCACCGCGGCTAAAGATATCTATGATAAAGTGATCATCCCCGATCTGTTAGCTGCCGAAAAATCAACGCTGCCATGGAAGGATAACACAGGCAAAGTATCGATGGGTGCTGTTGAGGCCTTACTGGCCGATGTGTATTTAACCTACGCAGGGGCTGCGATCAATGGCGGTAAAACATTCTACGCCGAATCGGCCAAGCGCTCACTTAACGTGATCCAGAATGGTGGTTATACACTATTCCCGGAATATACCGACATGATCAAACCAGCAAATAAAAATACAGGTGAATTTATATTCCAGGTGCAATATGCGGCGTCGGTACCATCGTCAAATCCGCTTACACCGCTTACTATTCCAAATTTTTCGGGTGTTTCGCAATATTCAGATGAGTATGGCTCGGTTTATCCTACAACTCAGTTTTTAGCATCGTTTGCTGCTGGCGATAAACGAGTACAAGAAAAGCAGTTCTTTTACTCCAGCTATACCAATACAAAAACGGGCAAAAAAATTACTTTCCGCAGCCCCTATATATACAAGTGGTTTGATTCTACCGCAGTTAATACCACGTTAAAATCTGATCTTAACTACACCCTTTACCGTTTGGCCGATGTTGAGTTGATGTACGCCGAAGCATCAAACGAAGCCGAAGGCGCACCAAATGCTACGGCTATATTGATGGTTAATAATATCCGCGCAAGGGCTAAGCTGGCTCCGATAGGGGCGTTAACCCAATCAGCATTTGAGCAGGAGGTGTGGTTGCAGCGGTATTTTGAGCTCTGCTTCGAAAATAAAATGTGGTTTGATATGCTCCGAACCCGCAAAGTTCATAACGATGTTACCGGCAACTGGGACAATTTTATAGGCCATAAAACAGTATTTGGCGCCACGTTTACAGATAAACAGCTGCTGTTCCCGCTGCCTAAACAGGAGACAGATGTCAATCCGAAATTGTTACCTAATAATCCGGGTTTTTAAAGGGAAAGTAATCTGAAATTTATTTATAATACAAACAGTAAAAGGCCGCGCACGCGGCCTTTTACTGTTTGTGAGTTTGACTCATAGCTGCTTCTCAAGCATGCAATTTACAAAGGTAAGATAACCTGCAACGTGGTTTGTCCTGCTGAAGATGCCGTTGCACGCCTTTACATAAAAAACTTCATCCGCTTTATAATAGCCTCTTGCAAAATTTCAAAATCTATCCTGTTTAATAAAATGGCCATACATAATTTAAATGTTTGTACAATTTTATTGATTTTAATTTTATTTATAAAAACTTCTTAAATTAAGAAGTAAAGCCTAATAAGGCTATTTTATTATAACGTACTTAAAACAAGCCTGTTGTTGAATAAATTATTAAACTGCATAATTTGTTAATTTAAATTTAAATATGTAATTATGTATATACAATATAATAAAAAATTAATACTAAACCAAATCATTCTATGGTTCAAAGAATCTTTACCTATCAAAATTTAAAATTCCTGGGTTCTTGTGTTCTTTTAATGTTCCCGATCGGATTGGTGGTACACGGCCAAACTTCGTTTACGGTTAAGGGAAAAATAACGGATACCAAAGGTGTAACCATGCCGGGAGTTAGTGTAACCATTAAGCACAGCCCGCGAGGGGTTGTAAGTGATAACGCAGGCGACTATGTGATCAGTTTACCAAAGGGCAGGGATACACTGGTGTTCTCCTTCCTTGGATTCGTTAAACAGCAAATTGTGCCTGGCGACCGCCGCACCATCAACGTCGTATTACTTGATGATAAAAACGACCTGAACGAAGTAGCGGTAGTAGCCTACGGCACGCAAAAAAAGGAGAGCATGGTAAGCTCCATCACTACCATTAGCCCTAAAGAGATCAAAGGCCCTACCAGTAACCTTACCACCATGCTTGCCGGGCGCATTTCAGGTTTAATATCCTACCAGCGTAGCGGGGAGCCAGGCTATGATAATGCCTCGTTCTTTATCAGGGGAATTACCTCTTTTGGTTCCGGTAAAATCGATCCGTTGATATTAATAGATGGTATGGAATCGGCAGCGAACGAGCTTGCCCGTCTCCAGCCGGACGATATCTCGGCATTTTCGGTTTTGAAAGACGCGGCTGCATCATCATTATATGGTGCACGCGGTGCTAATGGCGTAATTTTGATCACCACTAAAACGGGTAAAAGCGGCGATACACGGTTTAATGTGCGCCTTGAAAATTCAACATCAACCAATACCGAAAACTTCAGGCTCGCCGATAATATCACTTACATGAACCTGGCCAACGAAGCCGCCCTTACCAGGAATCCATTAGCACCTTTACCATATTCGCAAAACAAGATAGATCATACGGTTGCAGGTGATAATCCGCTTTTATATCCTAATAATGATTGGATTGGTTCGCTGATAAAAAAATACACCAATAACCAAAGATTTAACTTAAACCTCACCGGCGGCGGCACTAAGGCGCAATACTATATAGCTGCTACCGCTAACCAGGATAACGGTGTTTTAAAAAACCAAAGCCTCAATAACTTTAGCAATAATGTTAAACTAAAAAGTTACGAGATCCGGTCCAACATCAACGTTAAGCTTACCCCCACTACCGAAGGCATCCTGCGTACCTCCGGCGATTTTGATGATTATTCTGGGCCAATAGGTGGTACAGGTGCTAATGGCAACACCGTTAGTGGTGGTACAAGGGTTTTTAACAGCACGCTTAATGCCAATCCCGTATTGTTTCCGGCTATTTTCCCGGCATCAGATCTGCCTTATGTAAAACACCCGCTTTTTGGCAATGCCGCTCGGGGCACTAATGGCGAGGTGTATACCAACCCTTATGCATCCATGGTATCGGGGTTTCAGCAATACAGCACATCAACGCTTAACGTTCAGCTGGAGTTAAAGCAAGACCTGAAGTTTATTACCGAAGGTCTTTCGGCAAGGGGAATGGTTTATACCAAGCGCTATTCATACTTCAACTTAAGCAGGCAGTACATCCCATTTTATTATGCTGCAAGCCCCTCGGTAAACGATCCTAAAGGTTATACCATTTCTCTCCTGAATGAAGGCACCGCTACTGAGTACCTTAACTACACACAAGGTGATAAACTGGTAAACACCACCACATATGGCGAGCTTGCCTTGAACTATAACAGCACTTTTAACAAGCTGCACAATGTAAGCGGTTTGCTTATCGGCATCAGGCGCAACTACCTTAACGGTAACGCCGGCACCCTTACATCATCTTTGCCTTTCCGTAACCAAGGTTTATCCGGAAGATTTACTTATGGGTTTGATGGTCGCTATCTTTTTGAAACCAACTTTGGTTATAATGGCTCAGAACGTTTTGCTCAAAATAACAGATATGGTTTTTTCCCGTCTGTGGGCGTGGCATGGAATGTAAACAACGAGAAGTTCTTTAAGCCGCTCGAGCATGTTATTAATAAACTCAAGTTCCGCGCAACCTACGGCCTTGTTGGTAATGATCAGATAGGCAACGCCGGCGACAGGTTCTTTTACTTATCAAACGTAACGTTGAATGATCCGGCCTATGGGGCCACTTTTGGCGAAAACGGCGGATATACAAAAAATGGTGTATCTATTTCAAGATATGCCAACGAAGGTATCACCTGGGAGAGGTCGAAAAAATTAAACTTAGGTATGGACTTAGGTTTATTTGATTCCATGAACCTTATTGTAGACGCCTACAAAGAACGCCGGAGCAATATTTTGATGGATAGGGCATATATCCCAACCACGCTCGGCCTTACCGCCCCGGTTAGTGCCAACGTTGGTGTTGCTGAGGCAAAAGGCTTGGATGTTGCTATGGATTACAATAAAAACTTTGGGAAATCGTGGTTGCAAATGCGGGGTACTTTCACCTATGCCACCAGCAAATTGCTGGTTAACGAAGAGCCGCAGTACCCATCTAACATGCTATATCTTTCACGGGTTGGCCAGTCGCTTACACAGGCCTACGGGTTGATAGCAGAGCGTTTGTTTGTGGATGATGAAGATGTGAAAAATTCGCCCAAACAAAACTTTGGCGAAGTAAGGGGGGGAGATATCAAATACCGAGACCTGAACGGCGACGGGCAGATTACCAACCTGGATATGGTGAACGGGTTAGGATACCCAACCACTCCCGAAATTATTTATGGTTTTGGCTTTACCTACGGATATGGTAATTGGGAACTTAGTTCGTTTTTCCAAGGTTCGGCACGGTCATCGTTTTTTATCAATCCAAGCCAGATCTCGCCATTTGTGGCCAACGGGCCCGATCAGCATGGTTTGTTGGATGTGATAGCAAAAGATCACTGGTCGGAAGATAATCGGAACCTTTACGCTTTTTGGCCAAGATTAAGTTTAACACAAAATAGTAATAACAATCAATCATCAAACTGGTGGATGCGTAACGGATCATTCCTGCGGATGAAGAGCGCTGAACTGGCTTATAACATCAGAGAGAAAACACTTAAGCGGTACCATATCTCTTCTATCCGCCTTTATCTCAATGGTACCAACCTATTCCTGCTTAGCAGCTTTAAGCTGTGGGATCCCGAGCAGGGCAGCAATGGCCTTGGTTACCCGGTACAAAAGGTGTTTAACATCGGCGCGAACATTACATTTTAAACCAATTCAAATCGCATGAAAATTTTATTTTTATATAACCAGTATTTCGGGTATGTCCCGGGGAGGATGGTAAAGCTTTTACTATTAGTTGTATTGCTTACCGGGATAGCCTCCTGCAAGAAAAGCTACCTTGATGTAGTACCCGATAATGTGGCCACGCTCGATAACGTATTCGCTAACCGTACCGAGGCCGAAAAATACCTGTTCACCTGCTATTCATATCTTCCGCAGGAGGGCAACCCAGATAAAAATCCCGGCTTTAGCGGCGGTGACGAGGCCTGGACCTATTGGCCCATGACAGAGGATTACTTTTTCCTTGACCCTTACAACATTGCCCGAGGCGAACAAAACAGGGCAGACCCATACATGAACTATTGGGACCAGTTTGATAACCGTAACCTATGGCAAGGCATCAGAACATGTAATATATTTTTGGAGAACATCGACAGAGTGGCGGATCTGCAGCCTTATGTAAAACTAAGATGGATTGCCGAAGCTAAGTTTATCAAAGCTTACCTGCATTGGTACCTCTTCAGGATGTACGGGCCAATACCTATCCTTGATAAAAATCCGCCGATAACAGCCAACCCCGGGGTGCTTAAAGTGTTCAGGCAGCCGGCCGACTCGGTGGTGAACTACATTGCTAAACTGATAGACGAGGCCGCCGCGGGTGATGCCAATACCGGCTTACCAAGCACCATTACCAGTACTACTACCGAATTGGGCCGTATTACCAAAGTTGCAGCTTTAGCTATTAAGGCCAGGGTGCTGGTAACAGCTGCCAGTCCGCTTTTTAATGGTAATAACGATTTTGCCGGGTTTAAGGGAGTTGATGGCAAATTGCTGTTTAATCCGCAATACGACGCTAAAAAATGGACACGTGCTGCCGACGCCTGCAAAATAGCCATTGATGCTGCTGCGGCCGCGGGCCGTAAGTTGTACTATTTTTCAAGTACAGATGTAGCGGTTGATGATGCTACTAAAATTGAAATGAACATTCGCAATGCCATTTGTGAAAAGTGGAACAACGAACTGATCTGGGGCCTTACCTCCGAGGCGGCAGCTTCAACCTTCTGGTTGCAACAATATGCCTGCCCGCAAATTGATCCGGATAACATTAACCTCAGTTTGAAAGGCAAATTGGCCCCGCCGCTAAAAATGGCAGAGCTATTCTATACCAAAAATGGTGTGCCGATAGAGGAAGACAAGACCTGGAACTATGCCGATAGGTTCAAACTGCGAACCGTTACCAATTTGGACACCTGGATGCAGGAAGGCTATCAAACTGTAGGTCTTCACTTTGAACGCGAGCCCCGTTTTTATGCCGATCTGGCTTTTGATGGTTCAACCTGGTTTATGCATAATGGCAACTATAATATCCAAAGTAAGTCTGAACAGTACACCGGCAAAAAGCAAAGTCGCCTGTATTCGGTAACCGGGTATTACACCAAAAAAGTAGTTAACTGGAACCTGGTTTATTCAAAAACAAATGTCACTATCGAATCATATCCATGGCCGGTTATGCGCCTTGGCGATCTGTATTTGTTATACGCGGAAGCATTAAATGAAACAGGTAACCCCGCTGCCGCATTGCCTTATCTTAACCAGATCAGGGCAAGGGCGGGTTTGAAATCGGTTGAAAGCTCATGGGCTACTTATTCAACCAATCCTACCAAATACACTACGGTTGCCGGCTTACGGGATATCATTCGCCAGGAGCGTGGGATAGAAATGGCTTTTGAAGGCAGTCGCTTCTGGGACCTCCGCCGCTGGAAAACCGCGCCACAGGTATTAAGCGCGCCAATATACGGCTGGGATATTATACAATCCACCTACGAGGATTATAACCGTCGGGTATTACTGTTCACGCCGAAGTTTGTTGCCCCGAGGGATTACTTCTGGCCGATAAAAGAAACCGATTTGCAGGTTAACCCCAATCTGGTACAAAACCCCGGATGGTGATTGGCTTAAACGACATTAAAAATGGAGATCATTTTAAAATATAAGATAATGAAAAAGATATTGTTCAGGTGCTGCATCGTCCTGATTGTATTATTGGCCAATTCCTGTAAGCAGGATGAGCTCGCGCCTATTGTTAATGACCATACCCCGCCCGGCCCGGTAAGCAAGGTTACGGTGACTAACCTGAACGGTGCCGCCAAAATAAGCTACACCATACCCACCGATGGCGACCTGCTTTATATTAAAGCGGTATACGCTATCAAAAAAGGTGAGGCCAGGGAAACAAAAGTTAGCCGCTATAATAGCGATCTGACTGTGGATGGCTTTGGTAATAGCATGGATTATCAGGTAAAATTATACGCTGTAGACAAAGGTGAAAACGTATCGGCTCCGGTAGAGGTAACAGTACATCCGCTCACCCCGCCATTAAAACTTACCCGCGATTCGTTAACTGTAACGCCAGATTTCGGTGGTATTAACGTTAAGTTTACCAATAGCACTAAAGCCAGCTTGGCTATCGTGGTGTTAGCTACCGATTCGTTAGGCGAGTTCGCGCCTATCCTTACCAACTATACCAACCTGCAAAAAGGTAATTTCTCAACCCGCAACTTGCCCGCCAAGCCAACCAAGTTTGGTATTTACACCCGCGACAGGTGGGGTAATTTATCTGATACCCTACTGGTAACTGTTACTCCCCTGTTTGAAGAACTTTTAGACCGGACGAAGATCAAAGGCATAGCCCTGCCAACCGACGCGCCACTTGGCCCACAATACGGCGGCGGCATTGATGAACTATTTGATGGCGACGTAACCAACGCCGGTGGCTACTACCACACGGGCGATGCCTCTAAAATGCCGCAACAGTTTACTTACGATATGGGTGTTACGGCAAAACTAAGCCGCTTAAGTTATTTCATGAGGGAGGGGTTCTTCTACTCGTTACACAATCCGCGTGTAGTAGAGATTTGGGGCACTAACACCATTAATCCCGATGGCAGCTATGACGGCTGGACCCTTTTAGCATCACATACTCAAATAAAACCATCAGGACTGCCTGAGGGCCAGCTATCGCAGGACGATATTGATGCCGCACGTGCCGGCGAAACCATCACATTTCCACTGGATGCCCCAAAGGTGAGATACATCAGGTTCCGGACGCTGAAAAACTGGTCGAACGGATCGTATGTGAATTTTAATGAAATAATGATGTGGGGAGATACTAAATAAAACCAACTGATCAATAAAAGTTTATGAAAGTAATAAAATATTTTGCGGTGCTGTGTCTCGTTGCCTTTATCGCAATATTAAGCTCATGCACTAAAAGCGGCGACGCTTATAAAAAATACATGGCGGGCGGTGAGATCACATATCCCGGCAGGCTGGATACTGTACTGGTGCATTCTGGTTACAATAGGGTGCAGTTATCGGCAACGCTTGGTAATGACCCGCTGGTAACCAAAATGAGGGTGTTCTATAATAACCATCATGATTCAACAGAGGTTGCTATTACCCACGCTCCTGGCAAGGACACAGTAAATGTGATCATCGATAAACTGACCGAGGGTAACTACAGTTTTGATGTTTATACCTACGACGCGCAAGGTCGAAAATCTGTAGGGGTAAACGTTTCGGGTGTAGTTTATGGGCCGAGTTATTTAAACTCCTTGATTAACCGGAAGCTGAAAACCGTAGAACAATCACCCGATGGAAACAAAATAGAACTGGGCTGGGGCGAACCGGCAAATGGAGAGCTTGGCGTAGAGATAAATTATACGGCGGTTAATGGTTCTGCCAAAAAGTTCATCGTTCCGGCAAATCAAACCAATACCGAACTGCCTGATTATAAAGAAAGCAGCGTACTTACATTTAAATCCTTATTCAAGCCTGATACCACGGCGTTCGAAACATTTTCGCCAGATCCATCATCGGTCACCTTGCCCAAGTTTGAAAGGCAGTTTGATAAATCTAAATTCGCGGTAAAGATCTTACCTACAGATGTGCTTGAAGGCGGCTATGGTTGGCTGGAAGAGTATTTATGGGATGAAAGTTATAACCCGCCGGGCTTCGCAACAGAATCTACGATTCCATGCTGGTTCACTTTTGATGCCGGTACTTCTACCTCCTTAAGCCGGTTTAAAGTTTGGCAGGCTAACGATAGGCTTTATCAATTGCAAAGCGTAAAAACCTTCGAATTATACGGCAGTAATAACCCCAACATGGATGGAAGCTGGGCAAGCTGGACTAAAATAGGATCCTATACTTCGGTAAAACCATCCGGCCTCCCCGTAGGTCAGAACTCTGACACGGATGTCACTTTTGCCTTGGCGGGTGAAAACTTTTCTGTTCCAGCCTCAACTCCAAAATTCAGGTATTACAGGTTTAAGCTTCTATCTAATTATGGTGGGGATTTTATGACCTTGGAGGAAATTACTTTTTACACGCATGAAAGATAGCCTAAACATAGCAACGTTTATTTATTTCAAAAAAACTGTGTAAGCCGACATGGATATCGGTATCGACATAGTAGCCTGAGGTTAATAATTCATGC
This sequence comes from Mucilaginibacter gossypii, assembly GCF_017569325.2. Lineage (NCBI taxonomy): Bacteria > Pseudomonadati > Bacteroidota > Sphingobacteriia > Sphingobacteriales > Sphingobacteriaceae > Mucilaginibacter > Mucilaginibacter gossypii. The sequence continues at coordinate 598,576 of NZ_CP071878.2, forward strand.
CTGGTTTTACTGTTCGACTAATCATTATCGTTGGATCGTAATTCTTTCGATAAGTGTAGAACTGAACAAAGGAAAGAAAACTAACGGGATAGTTGCTAACGGGTACCTGATTGAAGTAATAAATTTTTAATGACAATGGGGGTTCTTCATTTACAGAAATCATGTAAGAGACCGCTTTGATGAAAATAATTACTGGCGTTTCATCAGTGCCTGGATCTGAGATATACTAAAATAATAGAAATGACAAAATCTGCTCGATATCGAACAGACTTTGTTCGGATTTGTCTATAATCCGATATGTACCGGGACTGGGAAATTAATTGAACACATTTATTGCTTCCTGATGATGGTAGAGCTGATTTTGGAGAAATATGAGTAGAAAAAGTTGAGTGAAAAACACGAATAATTGAGCCATTTTTCTTTGTAAAAGGTGTTCAATAAATCAAAATGGGGGATTTATTGAACACCTAATTATTTTAATTCAAAAACTGACTAAATTTATTGGGGCAATACTAAACGCTAAGCTTGCCTTTAGTCGAACTGTTTTATTAGTTCCGATATATGCTGTCTTATTTTGTTACTTATTTACGGTCCGCAGTTCATGCGAGATTGAACAACGGAAAAAGTAAGGAGCAATTACCAGGCACCGTTTTGTTTGAGTACGCCATTTGACGAAGTAACAAAAGTTTGCGGAATCGGAAAATGGCTGAATTTGGCATAATTAAAATTAGTTCTCCCATAAACAGTCTTCAGCAGGTTTTCTGTATAGCCGGTGCCTGAACTGCCATTGGGGCCGGCCACTTTGTTATATCTTACCAGGTCGTACCAGCGATTGAATTCAAGGGCCAGCTCTATCCGGCGTTCATGCCAGATAGCTAAACGCAATGTTGTTTTGTCTGTGGTTATGATTTGTGGAAGGATACCCGCTCCATCATTTTCGCCTGCTGCGACTGATGCAGCGAATGTTTTATTACCACGGGCTCTGAAACGGATCATTTCCAGGTATTTCAACGCATCGGATATATTCCCCAACTCATTATTGGCTTCAGCGGCTATCAAAATGATGTCGGCATACCTCAGATACATTGGGTTCACACTCTGAAAGTTAAAGTTACCGCCGTTCCAGTATGAATATGGCCAGATCACTTTTTTATTGGCATAATTGGTTGATGCCGGGAATGTCACCGGCTGGTTGTTGTTAAAGCCGGGAATGATGTCAGTTTTCGTAAAAATAGTCGCGCTCATTCTCGGATCACCTTTTTCATAACTGCTAACCAGGTTAGGTGAGGGGAAGATATCACCATTTGAACCCAGCGAAGGAAGCCCCTGGTATTGAAGGTAAGGTCCGTACTGGCGTCCGGCGGGCAGGGATGTGTTGTAAATAAATCCACCGGGCATCATATTTTCAGAAGAATACAATTGATCCGGGCTAAACAGGTTGCGGTAATTACTGTAAAGACTGTATTCGCCGCCATTGATAACTGCTTCGGCATATAATTTCGCGTTAGCATAATCCTGCTCATAAAGATAAACCTTCGATAGAAGTCCCTGTGCTGTGCCTTTGGTAACACGGCCAAGGTTGGCCGTTCCCCATTGGCTTCTCGTTGGTAAATGATCGATAGCATACTTCAGGTCTGATATCACCAGCTTAATGATATCCGCGTGCGAACTTTTTGGGATATTATATTCAGCAGTTGACACCGGGTCATGAGCTCTCAGCGGGGCATCGCCGAACACATTAGTCAGGTCAAAGTTGTAATAAGCCCTGAAATATTTGGCTTGGGCTTCAAATAATTGTGCCGAATAGGGGGCTTTTAAAGTCGATGTACGGTCAATTACTACGTTGCAGTAATGGATATTTTCAAAGGCCCGTCCCCAGTAGCGCTCTATCATGTAATTATCCGTGAGGTAGCTGTAATCCTGGAATACTTTAAAGTCAGCATTCCCGCCCACAATAAAGTCATCGCCGCACATTTCTTTTGTTGAATACTGGTGTTGCCCTATCCGGAATTCCCTCCAGGCAATGGAACCATAAAGGCGGTTTACCGCCAAGCCAAGTGTTGTTGTATCGGCCGAAAACGTTGCGCTCGAAAGCACCCCAAGCGGCTCTTTATCAAGAAAACTCTTTTTGCAGGAAGATGTCACAAAAAGCTCTAAAACAACAATGAATTTTATAATATTTTTCATAACTGTTATTTCTTATTTAAAAAGTTAAGTTTATACCCAATCTGGCAGTGCCTGAAACCGGATATGTCCGGAAATCATCGCCTATAGTTGAAACCCCGTAAGCATTTGATACTTCAGGAGAGAAGCCTTTGTATTTGGTTATGTAAAAAGGATTGGTGGTGTTGACATAAACACGAAGCCCCGAAATTCCAACTCTTTTCAATAGCTGCTTGTTGAAAGTATATCCCAGCTCGATAAACCGCGCTTTGATATAAGTACCGTCAAAAATGTTGAAATCGGATGATTGCGTTGTTGACGTGTTAACAGCGTAACGCGGAATGGTGGTATTGGTATGAGTAGGGGTCCAGGAATCCAGCCACTCAACATTCAGGTTGGATAACCCGGAGCTTACAAACTGGTTCCTGGTGTCATTGTAGATCTTACCTCCGAAACTGCCCATCATATCAATGGTTAGGTCAAAACCTTTGTAATCTGCCGAAAGCGTCAAACCTCCGACAAATTTTGCATAAGGCGAACCGATATCTGTTTTATCATTTGCATCCACGAAACCGTCGCCGTTTATGTCTTTGAACAGCAGGTCGCCAGGTTTTAATCCCGACCAGTACTGTTTTGTTGGATTGCCTGATTTTGATGCTGCTGTTGCGTTTAGCTGGTCAATCTGTGCCTGGCTTTGCACAATGCCGAGAGATTGATAACCATAAAAGTCACCAATAGGGGCACCTGCTTTTGACACGTGGGTAGATGGCACCTGGAAATCTGATGTATACGAAGTGAGGCCTTTAAAGTCCAGGATTCTGTTCTTATTGGCGGTACCGGTCACTTTTACACCATATCCAAGCCCCCCGATACGGTCATTCCAGCTTACTGCCAGTTCCACACCGCTGTTCCGCACAGTTCCCGCGTTTGAATACGCAGGGGCGGTACCCGTTGAGCCCCCCGGAACAGGCAATATCAGCAACAGGTTTTTGGTGTCTCTTCGGTAATAGTCGCCTTCAAACCGCAGCCTGTTTTTTAATGTGCCGAATTCGATGCCGGCATCAGTTTGCTGTGAAACCTCCCAGGTAATATTAGGATTTGAAGCAGCTACGATTGTTGCCATCGGATAGAAAACGCCGTTAAATACGCCGTCGTAGGTTGTTTCCTGGTTAAGCAGGTTAAAGGTTTGGTAGTTGGCGATTTTGTTGCTGCCTATCCGGCCCCAGCTCCCGCGTACTTTCAGGTTGTTTATCCACGAAACGTTCTTCAGGAATTTTTCTTCGGAGGCCCGCCATCCGAGGGCTACTGATGGGAAATATCCCCAGCGATGTCCTTCAGCAAATTTTGAGGAACCATCGCCACGGAACGAAGCGGTTAACAGGTACCTGTCCTTGTAGCTGTAATTAGCCCTGAAAAGATAAGAAAGAATAGATTCGCTGGAAGGTAATGCACCAAGTGAATTGATGTTTGATATCGGGTAAACCTGGATATAGCGATAATTGGGATCGGTTGTAGTTAACGGGCCGCTTCCTGTTACGTCCACTCCTCTATAATCAGTATTCTGCGCGGTATAACCGGCCAGGAGGTTCAGATGATGAGATGCGCCAAGCTGTTTGTCATAAGTCAGCGTATTTTCCCATAGCCAGGTTGAAACCGTAGTATATCCATTTTCAATACTGGTTAAACTGCTTTGATTTGCACCCAGGTTGTATGGCGGCGTGTACCTGTTGATATTATTCAAAGTATAATCAATTCCATAGCTGCTTCTAAAAGAAAGGCCTTTAAATAATTCATAGTTCAGGTATCCGTTACCAACAAATTGCAGCGGATGGGTTTGGGCATCTTTATGAAGATAAAGCTCCGCAAAGGGGTTAACAATGTCCACATCCTGGCCTGATGAAAAAGAACCATCGCTTTTGTAAATGGGGATCAAGGGTGATATGCGGGTTATAGAGTTGATACCCCTGCCCGTATTGGAGCCGCCATCGCCATTATAATGGATGCTGGCCAATGAGAGGTTATGCCCGAAGGTTAACCTTTTGCTGATCTTATATTCGTTATCGGCGCGCAGAGTTAAGCGGTTATAGTTGGTGTATTTCAATACACCATCTTCATTATGATAACTGGCACTAATGTTATAATTAACGTTTTCGCTTCCTCCTCCAACAGATAGTTGGTAATCGCTGACAATTCCATTCTGTGTTACTTCTTTGGTCCAGTCGGTTCCGGCGCCTATCTGGCTGATATTGTCGTAAACCGGTGCTGCACCTGCATTAGTTTTAAACAGGTTTACTAATTGGGCGTATTCCTGGCCGTTGGCAACGTGAAACTTACGTGTAAGAAACTGGAATCCCTGACTTGTTAAAAAATTGATAACCGGTTTGCCTGGTTTCCCTTTTTTTGTTGTTACGAGGATAACGCCGTTTGCTCCCCTTGAGCCATATATGGCGGTAGCAGAAGCATCCTTTAAAATTTCCATAGATGCGATATCATTCGGCGCAAGGAAGCTGATATTGGTCACCATCATTCCGTCAACAACATATAGCGGGGTAGGGTCGCCGTTTGTGCCAAGCCCGCGTATCAGTACTGTAGGTGCGGCGCCGGGACCACCCTGGCTCAGTATCTGAACGCCAGGTGTTTTCCCCTGCAGCGCCTCGGCCGCGTTGCTGCCCCCGATTTTAGTTAGGTCGGCGCTCTTTATGCTGGTTACAGCGCCGGTAAGGTCGGATTTGCGTTGAACACCGTAGCCAACTACTACCACTTCGCTAAGCGAATTATCTTTTGCTTTCAGCTTTATGTCGATAACTGCCCGGCTGTCAACATTAACTTCCTGGGCCTCGAAGCCGGTGTAAGTGAACACGAGATAAACGCTACCGTCCGGAACGTTCAATGAATAATTGCCGTTCAGATCTGTTTGGGTACCGGTGGATGTTCCTTTCAACCGGACAGAAACGCCGGGTAAAGGCTGGCCGTTATCATCCGTCACTTTACCTTTCACCACAAAAGCATTAAATTGTGCTCCGTTCAAGTAAATAATGACGGTATTGTCTTCACCGAGCTGGTACTTAATGGCAGTGTTACTGGTTAGCAGGTCCATCACCGCATGGATGGATGCGTTACTTACCTCAATAGATTTAAGCTTATCAATGTGCCTGATCGTTTCATCGTTATAAAGAAAGTGATAGTCAGATTTTTTTTCGATCTCCCGGAATGCAGTCTTCAAGCTTACATTCTTCAGGTTAAGATTGATCGCGGTCTGCCCGAAACCCTTTGAATAGGATTGCAGGGTCGAGACAATGATCAGGAAAAGTATAAATTTTGTCATGAGAAGAACGTTCAAAAGTCGTTCGTGCCGCAAATAACATATGCGGCCTTGATTTTTTTTCATAATTTAGTATCAAGGGTATTTAACTAATTGGTTTATTAAGACGGACTGGTAGTTATGTACCATTTGACGGGGAATGTTGGAAGCATTTCCCGTTCTTTTTTATCGCTGGTCTGTTATTTTATCATACGCATGTTTAAAATTTAATAAATGAAAACCTGGTTATTTATAATTTGATAATTGAAATTGCTTGTTAGCTTAAGCTGCTGCAGCGCCTTGTCAAGCGTTATATTTTCAAATTTTCCGGTTAGGGTCAACTTTTTCAATTCTTCCTTTTTAAAAAGGATGGTGGTGCTGTATTTCCGCTCCATCATTTTTGCTACCTCCCCAAATTCCATGGTGTCAAAAGCTACTTTATTTTTGATCCATCCGGCTTCTGCAGGTAAAGAATCCCTTTTGCTCTGGTGGATTTCACTGAGCTCAACTATCGCTTTTGATGTGGTATCGGTTGACCAATGCCTTGATGCCGATGTTTCAAACGGTTGATTGAACACGGTCAGTTTCTCCGACGGCTTTAAAATTATTTGCCGGTCGGGATTTTTCAATACAGTAAGCTCAATAATACCACGTATCAAAGCAGCTTCGGAGGTTTTATCACCCGGATATGATCTGACGTTGAACCGGGTACCCAAAACCCTGATTTTTATTGTTGGCGTTGTTATTATGAACGGGTGTGCCGGGTCTTTAACAATATCGAAAAAGGCTTCGCCCGACAGGGTTATTTCCCGGTGCCTGGCATCAAATATGTTTTTATAGGTAAGCTTGCTGCCTGCATTCAGGACAACCGTACTGCCATCGGGTAACTGTATGTTTGTCATCCCCCCCATGGGTACCTTGATCTCACAGATCCCGTTTTTTTTGTCGGTTGACCTGAAATAGATCAATGCTATGCTGCTGCAAAATAAAATGACAGCCGCTGCCGCTATCAATATGTATTTGAGCCGGCCGCGATGGATCGATTTGATCGTTTCGGCTCCGTATCCATCTTCAGCAGAAACAGCAGGCACGTTATTTAGCTGGGCCTGCAGTTGTACCCATTGTTCTTCCTTTGGCTCATTATCACATCCTTTTGATATCGGATATGATCGCCAAAGATGCTCCAGCATGGCTATAGGATATTGTGCCCCGTCATCGTCCTTTAAGATCTGGTCGATCTCTTCCAGTTCCGCCGGGGTTGCTGTGTTATTCAGCTTTTTATAAATAAGTATCCAGGTATTGTTGACCATAAGTGTTTTCTAATCTTATAGACAACCAAAAATGGCCCGGCACGGGGAAGGATGAAAAATATTTTTTAATAAAATGAAAAGATGCGGTTATTTGGAGGAAACCTGGGGAGCATTTTTTTTGTAATTCAGGCTTTCTGATAGTTTTTTCAGGGCAATGCTCATATGGTATTCGATGGTTCTTACGGATAAATTCAGAAGCTCGGCAACTTCCTTGTGCGGAAGGCCATCTTCTTTAATCATTTTAAATACCAATCTGCATTGCGCGGGCAGGTTATTAACCGCATGTTCAATCAAAAGCTGGAAGTCTGCCACTATCATTTGATCCTCGATATTCAGGGCAACATCTTCAATTTCTGTCTTGATATCGTCGAGGTTAAAATGTATTGGGAAGTTTCTTTGTTTCAGGAAATTCAGCGATTTATTTTTTACCGCTTTATAGATATAAGAAGTGAAGTCAGTGATGTCTGCCAAAAGTTTCCTCCGTGACCAGATCGAAATAAAGGTATCATTCACTACTTCTTCCGTAGCCTCGGCAGATCGCACATAAAAAGAGGCAAGGTTATATAACCTCTTATAGTATTGAAAATATAGCACCTTGAAAGCCTGCTGATCATCTTCAAAAGCTAATTTCTGTAGCAAGTCCTGAATATTGGTTTCGTTCATACTGATATCCTAACATCCTGGGATGCTTCCCAACTGATGCATATTATTATAATTGGTTATAGTGTTGGTTTTGGCAGGGTCTGACCTGTGATTATTAAATAAGACAGCAGAACAGGATTGTTATACTCAAAAATTTCAGGAAGATTTAACGAGGCATTGACGTGGCTATGTCAAATAAGTAAATCAACTGGCTTTTAATCAAGGGATTTCGCACGAATTATATTTAACGAAGATTCGACCAAGCGGCAAATACCTTCGAAATAGAAGTATACATAGTCTTTGCGATTCAATATTGAAAGTGGGCATCCAGCTGTAGTTTCAATAATAAATGAATTGCAATAGAAATTTAATATATAGTTTATTAATTGTTATATTTATAATTAATAAAGGCTTGAAGTAAGTTGTTACTGGCACTTTCATTAATTAGGGAGTGTTAAAACATCCTCTCACGTGTAAATAATTCTGCCTGACACGAATAAATCTTTTGGAGGGAATTTAAAAGAAAAAGCCCCTAAATTATTTGATTTAAGGGCTTTTGAAGCGATTTTACGCTGCTTTTGTACTGACAGCGGGAGATTGATTGAACACATTTACGGCTTCCTGATGGTTGTAGTGCAGATTTTAGTGCTTCCCGAATATTTCCAGGTCGTCTATCCGTTCATAGGAGGAAAGAAAATAAAGCCGGTACCGCTGGTACTCCACATCCGGGTTATCGATCTGGGCATAACAGTTCCGGACAAAGCCCTGCACGGCTTCTCATATTCGTCCTTTATGTACCGGGATATTATAAATGACCTCGTAGCCGACTACCATTTAATCGCACCTGATTATCCGGGCTTTGGCTTAAGCAGGCGGCCGCCGGTGTATGGGTTTGATTACTCATTTGATAACATGGCCGCTGTGATGGAGGATTTTTATAGGCCAAATTAACCTAAAACACTTTAGTTTATACACGCAGGATTACGGGGCGGCTATAGGTTTCCGTTTGGCGGTAAAACATCCGGAGTGGATAAGCGCGCTAATTGTTCAGAATGTAAATGCTTACAGTGAGGGATTAGGCAGCGGCTTTAAAAAGATAATGACAATGGAAGATGTTGGCGATAAGGCTGAGGTTGAAAATATCCTTAAATCCATCATTTCATCTGAAGGCATCAAGGTACAAAATACACCGAGGTTGCAGCTAAGCCCGCTCATATCAATCCCGATGCTTATTTAATGGACTATCAATTTATCAAAGGGAAGAAAACGAGCCCATCCAAAATGCGCTGTTTCAAAACTACCATACCAATTTAACAAAATATCCCGACTGGCAGCGATACCTTCGCCAGCATCGGCCGCCTGTGCTAATTGTAGGGGGCAAAACGACCCGATATTAAACTTTCCCAGGGCTTTAGCTTATCTAAAGGACCTGAAAAGCGCGGAAGTGCATTTATTGAATGGCGGGCATTTTGCACTGGTGGAATACCATACCGAGATTACGGCTTATATCCGGTCGTTGTTACCAAGTAAGGGTATCAAGTAAACTTTGTTTTTAAAAGCACAGCCCTAAAATAATCGGCCGCGGGCTGTGCATCCTGCTGAGATGCTTTGTGAAGCTATCGCTTGATGAATTTGTCCCTTAAGAGACGCTGCATTACTGCGTCGTGAAAGTTTAAACCAATTGTGATTTTAACCCCGCCCAGCCTTAGCATATTGCCTTCAATGGTTTGCACGTTATTTAGGTTAACGATATGGCTTTTGTGCACCTGCATAAATTTGTCGGCCGGCAGTTTCTCCAGGATGCCTTTAATGGTGAGATACACAACAAATTTACCTCCGTTTGTATATAGCGTAAGGTAATTTGCCATCGCTTCTATATAATTCAGCTCGGCATATAAAATTTTTTCTATTTTGCCTTCACACTTAACAAAAAAATGATCTGGCTTCGCGTCTGTATAAGACGTCTTTTTTTGTTTAAGCGATTTTAACTCCAGCGCTTTTTGAGTGGCTTTTAAAAAACGTTCGAGGCTAAAGGGCTTTACTAAGTAGTCTACAACAGCCATTTCAAATCCATCCAACGCATATTGGCCGTAAGCCGTGGTCATGATTACCATGGGTAAATTTACGGATGACCGTAAAAAATCTAACCCATTCATTTTGGGCATATTGATATCCAGGAATATCAGGTCTACCTCCAACTGGTTAACCAGTCCTGCTGCCTTCAATGGATTTTCGGCAGTACCCACCAAAACCAAAAAATCTGTTTCTTCGATATATTCCTGCAGTAATTTACGGGCAATAGGTTCATCGTCAATGATCAGGCAGTTAAGTTTCATAGATCGAAAAGTGTTAGAATAATTTCATAAGTGTCTTCTTTATCCACTATAAGCAGTTCATGTTTGCCGGGATAAAGCAGTTCGAGACGTCTTTGGGCATTGGCTATACCTAAGCCGGAGGCAACCGTTGGCAGCTGATTGATGAAGGCATCCCTGGTATTGGATATCGAAAATATCAACCTGCCGCTGCTGTAGTTTAAATTGATGTCGATGCGGTTTGCCGTGCACTCGTTAAAGCCCACGTATTTGAACGCATTTTCAATAAAGGTGATCAGCAGCAAAGGCGCAACCTGAATATTACCGTTGATTTCGCCAATGTTGAAGGAAACGGCGATCCGCTCATCAATCCGGCTTTTTTGCATAGCGATGTAATTGCGGATGTAGTTCAGTTCCCTGTTCAGTTCTATTTGCTCTACATTACATTCATATAATTGGTAGCGCAGCATTTCAGAAAAAACCAGTAGCATACCTCGGGCATCTTTGTTCGATTTATCGATATGACCGTAAATAGAATTGATGGAGTTGAATAAAAAATGTGGATTAAACTGAGCCCTTAAAAAATTCAGTTCATTGGTTGCTTTCTCTTTCTCTATCTGCTCGATATAGATCTGAGAACGGGTCTTTTCGATCACCATTTTTGCGGCGAGTATACAAAGTACCCAAAACAGGATATTGATGAACGAGTCAACAAAAATGGTCAACAAATCGAAATGTGGGGTTGGCACTTTAAAAATATAGGTAACCACCAGTATGGATACTGGTATGCGGATAAGCGCAGTAAGCACGATGCCACCAATAAACAGGATACCGAATTTTACATACCGTTTTTTGTTAAGCAATCTGGGTATGGTGTACAGCGCGTTAAAATAGTAGTTTGCCGATATAAACGCCAGATAACAAAACTGTATGGTAATGGTATGGGTAAGCACCAGCGCCCCGTTTCTGAAAATAAATATCCAAAAAAAGTAGGCCAGCGCCCAAAACAAAAGATGATATATTATTTTACTGATCTTCAATACCGGGTTCAAATTACAAGTAAGGTAACAAAAAGACATTTAATTTTTCTATTGCGGTTCTGCCCCATCTGGGAAGGCCTGCCCTTTATGGCAGGTGCTGCATTGTACAACAAGAGCCGGGTCTCCCAATCGCGGGTGTTTGTTTTGCAGCCAGCGCTTATTCAGGTCGAGCGTCATGCGCATCATGGTACGGGTTATGGCCTTTTCGGGCTTGGCATCACTGGCAAAATCAAGGCCATGTCCATCCGGGGCATTAGCATGGCAAAAGCCGCAACTTACACCCAGACCATCTTCAAAATCGTCAGCCATGATACTTTGCAAGTCTCGCGAACTGATGTTCTTAGGCAGGACTTTCAAATTGGTATATTTAGCACTATCGGAAGACCTGATGGTGGCCGCAGCGGTTAAAAACACGGGCAGGGCAAGGCTTACTATCGTTAGGAATTTCTTCATTTTTTTGCGATCAGGTTAATGTTTACCTCCACCTCATCAGACACGGTGCTTGTTCCTCCCAGGCTAAAATCTTTCCGTTTCATTTTAAACGAACCCTTAAAGGCATAACCATCTCCTAAAGGTTCTGCCATGAATGGGAATGTTACGGTTTGCGATTTTCCTTTTATAGTCAGCAAACCATTAAACTGGTATGTGGCTTTCCCGGTAGCCGTGATCTTGTTAGATTCCATTCTGATCCTCGGGTTATTTTTAATGTCAAAATAGCCTTCCCGTTTCAAATGTTCGTCCCGCAGACTGTTATCTGTATTTACAGTAGCAGCGTTAATGGTTACGTCGATTTTGCTGCCCGACGGGTTTTGAGGGTCGAAGTTGATGGTCCCATCAAAGCCGCTAAAAGTCCCCTCAACGCTAAAGCCCAGATTTTTGATGGTGAACTTTAAGGATGATGCTGCTTCAACGGGTTTGTATTGGGCCAGGCTGGTTTTTGACACACCGGCTATCAGTATCAGTAATATGATTTTTTTTATCATCTCAGGTTATTTCTGTTCGATCATGGATTCTGCCAATATCAGCGGCGTATCTGTTATAGCCAGGGTATGGTTGTGTTCCACATAATTAACGCTGGTTAGACCCAGAAAGCTACGCAGTTTATCAGCAGGAACTTTCATTGGCCCCGGTGATGGTGCCGCGCCGGGTGCGGGTTGCGGGAACGCGGTAGAATTGGCCGTATGAAAAGTAATATTACCTTCAACTTTTTGAATGGTTTGATGGATATGCCCATTCAATACCGACACCGAACCGAAGCGTTTTAATAAAGTCAGGGCCTGTCCGCTGTCATCTGTTCCCCAACCCCATTGCGGATAAATGGCCCAAAGCGGAATATGGGCGAATACCACAATAGGCGTACTGTTTGATAGCGGCTTCAGGTCTGCCTCCAGCCATTTTAACTGGGCAGCACCGATATAACCCAATCCGCCATCTACATGGTTAGTTACGTTATTAAGGCCAATGAAGTGAACGCCGTGCGAATCAAAGCTGTACCATCCGTCGCCAAGTGTGCCTTTACCGTAGCGTTCCAGGTATAGCTTGCCGTTATCGGTAACATCATGTTCGCCGGGCACATAAAAAACCTTTTCAGTTTTTACGCTTTTTAACGATTGTTCGAGCGTATCAAACTCATCAGCCTGTGCCAGATGGGTCAGGTCGCCGGTATGTAATACAAAAGATGGCGTTACCGGCATGGTATTGATTTTGGAGATGGCGGCATTTAGTGTCCCTACCACATCTGTATTGGCCGGCTTGGTAAAGCCGATATGGCTGTCGCTGATCTGCACAAAACTGAAATCAGATTTCGGCATAACAAGCCCTTTTTGCAAGGTCCCGGTCGTTTTATCTATCATCTGGCTCATCCCATACGATTTTAATATGCCGCCCGACATCATCCAAAGCACACCGGTACCGGCCCATGCCATGCATTCAAGGAAACCTCTGCGGTCAATACCATCGTTATTTGCTTGCGGGGTGTGTTCATCCCCGTTGTGAAAATGGTTTTTCATGATCTTTGTTTTATTTATTTTGTACGAAGTACCATCAACAAAAACCACTTTCGCAAAATTTTACACCAATCGGGAAATATTCTTGATGAATACAGTTTCCTTAATATTCCCGGATTGTTATCTAAAAGGAAATTACTGCCGTAAGGTGATTAATGAGCGTCTCCCAGATTACTGATCTTTTAGACAAACAACAACTTAGCGTCATACAAAAAATAAAAACATACAAACCTGTCTGTATGTTAAAATTAATTTTTACATTTGTGCCATGAAAACAAGTGCCGTAAGAAACCAGATCGTAGAAACCGCATCCAGATTGTTTTATAAGCAAGGCTATAATGCCACCGGCATTAACCAAATTATTGAAGAGGCAGGGGTTGCGAAAGCATCCTTATACCAGCATTTCCATTCAAAGGAAGATTTGCTGGTAGAATACCTCACTGTAAAGGGGGCAGAAACCAATGCTGCACTGAAAGCCGAAGCTGAAAAATTTGAAGCACCGAAGGAAAAGGTACTCGCCGTGTTTGACTTTTTAGCGGAGGTATCCGTGCAGCCGGAGTATTATGGCTGTAATTTCCTGAATATTGTTTCGGAACTGCCGGTTGACAGCGAAAGGGTACGGGAAATCATACGCAAACAAAAAGATGGTGTAAGGGCCATGTTTGCAGATATATTGAGGCCCGTACATAAGGAAAAACTGGCGGACGAATTGTATATGCTATTCGACGGTGCACTGATCACCAACAAGGTACACGGCAATGCCTGGCCAATTCAGACAGCGAAAACACTGGTAGAAAAAATCTTATAACTAAACATCAGCCAACTACGGCAGCCGAATTGAAAAAAAATTTAACTTAATTAAAACAGACTTGTCTGTTTGTTATTATCAATAAACAAATAAAAAGAATGAAAACAAAGATCATCGTCGCCTCGCTATTGCTGGGCAGTGTATTTAATTCAAGCCCTGTAGTACATGCAGCAACTCAAGCGAAACAGGCGGCTCATCAAGCAGCTAAAGTAAATGGTACTGCAGGCGTGTATTTCTGGACCATAAAAGTGGATGGTTTAGACATCTTTTACCGGGAGGCCGGAGATAAAAGCAAACCCACCATTTTATTGCTACATGGCTTTCCATCTTCTTCCCACATGTTTCGCGACCTGATCAGGGACCTTGCCCCTAACTATCATTTGATCGCGCCGGATTATCCGGGCTTTGGACAAAGCAGTGCGCCGGAGCCAACAGCATACAACTATACGTTTGATAACCTGGCTGCAACCATGAACCATTTTATCGACGCGCTGGGTTTAAAGCAATTTAGCCTTTACGTGCAGGATTATGGTGGCCCTGTAGGCTTTCGCATCGCAAGTGCAAGGCCCGGATTGATCCAGTCCATCATCGTGCAAAACGCTAACGCCTACACCGAAGGATTGGGTGATGCACTGAAGCCTTTAGTGGCCTATATTCAAACCCCCGGCGAATCCACTATTGGCCCGGTTAAAGGGTTCTTAAGCATAGAAGGAACCAAATGGCAATACACCGATGGTGCGGAAGATGTGTCGGAAATAGACCCCGACAGCTACATCACCGATCAATATTATTTGAACAGGCCGGGCAACCAGGATATACAGCTTGCTTTGTTCCGAAACTACGGTACTAATTTGCCCTTATATGCAACATGGCAGGCCTATTTTAAGAAATACCAGCCATTGACCCTGGTTATTTCCGGTAAAAACGACAAGCTTTTTGTAGCCGCGGGGGCAATGGCCTATAAAAAGGATCTCCCGAAGGCAGAGATTCATTTGTTGAATGGCGGCCACTTTGTGCTGGAAGAAAAACACGAGGAAGCGGCCGGCCTCATCAGGTCATTTTTGTTAAAAAACAACATCAAATAATTTATTTGTGAAATTAAAGCAGACTGGTATGTATGATATATGAACGAATACATTGCATTTTTCCTGTTAAGGGCCGGGTTAGGCCTTAACATATTGCTTCACGGGCTGGTTAGGCTTAAGAATGGCCGTTCATTATTCGTAAACGCACTGGGCAGGGAGTTTGAAGGCTCAGGCTTGCCGCCCGTTGTTACAATAGCCACCGGCAACAGCCTGCCTTACCTGGAAACCGGTATCGGCTTGCTACTGGTATGCGGGTTGGAAACTCAGGGTGTACTGATAGCGGGCTGCCTGTTGATGTTTCTCTTACTTACCGGCAAAAGCCTGGTTTCGGATTGGGCCACGGTTACTTTTCAAATGATTTATATCCTGGTGTACTGCATCCTACTGTTTTACCTGCAATTGAACCGTATTTCAGCGGACGTATTTTTCTCGCTGAAACCTTAATTCTTATAAATATCAAACCATTTTAAAATGAAAAAAACAACAATTTACTACAAAAATGAAACCGTAAACGGCGTCAATATTTTTTACCGGGAGGCCGGGAGCAAAGAGAATCCTACAATATTACTATTGAATGGGTTCCCTTCATCATCTATTTCTTTCCGCGACCTGATTAATGACCTGGCAGGCGATTACCATTTGGTGGCACCGGATTACCCGGCGTTTGGAAACAGCGACGTACCATCTCGAGATGAATATGAATATACGTTCCATAACCTGTCAGTCACGATTGAGAAATTTATCGACCAGATCGGTTTGAAGCAATTCAGCTTATACGCTTTTGACTATGGTGGCCCGGTAGGTTTCAGGATCGCCGCCCGCAGGCCCGAGTTGATCCAATCATTGATCATCCAGAATGCGAATGCTTACATGGAAGGTATCGGCCCGGCTTTCGGATTGGCGATGCCGTTTTTACAAAACCGCAACGCTGAAACAGAGCAACCGATCAGAGGATTAATGACCCTGGATGGCATCAGGATATTCTATTTTGACGGGGCTGAAGACCCGGAAAAAATAAACATGGATGGCCCTGTGATGGACTTGTATTACCTAACCAGGCCGGGACTGATAGATATTCATCTAGACCTGTTGCATAACTATTCCACTAACGTGGCTGAATATGCAAACTGGCAAAATTATTTCCGCACCCATCTGCCGCCTACTTTGCTCACCTGGGGTAAAAATGATCAGTTCTTCCCGCTGGCTGCTGCTGAAGCTTACAAAACAGACCTGCCGCACGCCGAACTGCATGTTTACAACACCAGCCATTTTGCCCTTGAGGAATATCATGCGGAGATTGCGGAGAATATAAGGGAGTTTTTAACCAGGAATAATATCCGGTAGATTAATTAACCTGTTTCCCGTTCTTGTCAAACCTAATGATGAGTGCGGGAAACTTTATAAAAGTAAGTTATGAATAACGTTTCCTATATAGCGGCTACAATGATGGTTGGGATGTGCCTGCCGGTTATGGCATCCAGTAACGGCGCATTGGGAAAGGCACTGGGTAGTCCGTACTTGGCGACTTTATGCGCCTTTTTAATCGCGGCGATAATAGTAAGCTTGGTGATAACCGTTACCCGCACGCCTTTGCCTGGTATCGCGCAAGTGTTAAGTACGAATTGGGTGATGTGGCTTGGCGGAGTTATCATCGCCATGAACATCTTAACCTTCAGTATTGTACCCCAGAAGATTGGTGTGGGTAATACCATCATTTTTTTTATCGCCGGGCAAATCATCTCATCGGTGCTTATAGAACATTATGGCTGGCTGCATTACGCTGCGCACCCTGTAAACTGGGCTCGGGCGGGTGGTATCGTACTTTTGGTTACCGGCGTAATACTGATCAAAAAGTTTTAGGCTTCGCAAAATTTCAACTTACAAAATAATCCTATAAGTATGGCAAAGAAACAAATAATATCAGAAAATGAGTTCAGGAATGTGTTTTCCCGTAGAGGGTTTATCGCAACTATCGTTACCGGCTTACTTGCCACACAAATCCCCTTAAAAGCGGTAGGCTCCGGGAAGGGATCAAGATCAAATAGCGTGAAGAAAGCAATTTTATTTGATGGCTTTGTAATTTTTAACCCGGCACCAGTATTTGCGCTTGCCGCAGAATTGTTTGGAAGCCAAAGCACTGAATTAGTTGCCCTATGGCGAACGAAACAATTTGAATATTCGTGGATATTGACTGCGGCCAAACAATATAAGGATTTTTGGCGGGTGACGGAAGATGCCCTCACGTTTGCAGCAGCAAAAATAGGCTTGGCCATGACTGATGAGAACAAAGCGCGGTTAATGAACGTCTATTTAAATCTCGACATCTGGCCTGATGTTGTTGCAGGGCTGGAAACTCTGAAAAAGATGAATATCAGCTTGTCCTTTCTGTCCAACTTTACGGTGGACATGCTTAAGTCTTCCTTAAAGAAAAACAATATCAGCCAGTATTTCGACCATCTGCTAAGCACCGATGAGGTACGTGCCTTCAAGCCGAGCCCCGCTGCCTATCAAATGGGGATCGACACTTTAAAACTACCCAAGGATGACATCGTTTTTGCGGCCTTCGGTGCCTGGGACGCCTGCGGCGCTAAATTCTTCGGTTTCCCCACATTTTGGGTAAACCGGGGCGATAGCACTCCCGAGGAACTGGGGGTGTCTGCAGACGTAGTTGGGAGGGAACTGCCGGAACTGATCGCCTATATGAAAAAATAGCGAGTACGGCGTGCCTTTTAGCGAAATGGAATTGACTCGCGCAGTAGCGGGCAAACGGGCTGATTTTTGAAAAAACAGCTTCCTGCCGGTTGAACGCCTCATTAAGTGTGGAGGCATCCCATATCAAAACTGGCTTGCATTAATTCAAATAGAATAAAGGCCAATCGCTTTTTGTCGACAACAATGCCAGGAAACAAAAGGAATCGAATAAACTGAGAGATCTTCTATATTAAATTTTAAGATCAAATAAAAATGACCTTTGGTGCCCTGGTGATTTTTTCTCTTGCTGCCTGCAAAAAAGATGAAAAATCTACGCTTCCTACAGAACAGCTGAATAACAACACGGTAGAAACTGTACTGAATTCCCAGCCGCTCGTAGAATCCGGGACCTTCCAGGGATTAGTACGCCTGCGTTTATCCGGCTTGACCAATCGACGAATAAGTAATGTGGCAGTTGCTTTAGCCGGCATCGTGAATTATCGAAGGTACATAATCGATGCTGATTGTTTTAACATTGGCCGCATAACCGGTGATTTCTTATAAATTGATGTAAGGTTTCCCGGAATATGTCGTCTAAACTGCTAAAACCATAATTATTAATCATCATGAAAACACCAAATTTCTTAAAAATAAGCATTATCGTGCTCTTGACATGTACGATTTTGGCGGGTTGCAAAAAAGGGAGTACGCCAACCGCTACTTTGAATGAGAGGATTGATGCGTCCCAATCTAAACCTGCAAGCAATAGCGGCGATTTTAGCAATGGCCCATACGGCACCGTCACGGGTACTGCCAGGGTCTTTTTAACGGGAGGCAAATATCAACTGGCCCTGGAGGGTTTTTCTACCAGTAACGGGCCGGATCTTAAGGTTTATATCAGCCAGGAACAAAATCCGGTTCATTTTGTAAACCTTGGGTCGCTAAAATCTACTTCCGGCAACCAGGTGTATGATATCCCTTCGGAAGCGAACGTGAAAGATTACGCATACGCTTTGATCTACTGCCAGCAATACCACCATTTATTCGGTTATACACAACTCACTTTTTAATCGGGGCATATCATGAAAACTATATATCTATTTGCTATTGCCATGGTAATAGCCTTAAACGGGTTTGCACAGGGCTGCAGCGATGCAGGGTTTTGTAGCCTTGGCGTATTGAAAAATAATATTGAAGATACAGTAGGCACATTGCCCAAAAAAAATGCTATTGACTTTGGCATAAATTACGGGTTAGGAGAACAGAATACCAGCACGATCAATACTTATGTCCAATACCAGGTAAATTTAAACAATCATTTTTCTTTTCAATCAAAATTAACCGCAACGTATGCTACTGGCTTTTTAGGGCATGCATTTAATATCGGCGATGTGTACGGAACGCTCAATTATACACCCCGTTTAAATTCGGCCAATAGCCTTAATTTCATTGGCGGCATAAAGATCCCGGTGAGCACCGGGAACGATAAAAATAATGAGGGCAAGCCTTTGCCTTTAGATTACCAGGCAAGTATCGGCACTTACGATGCCATTGCAGGTGTTAACTATATCGTAAACCGGACATGGGAATTCGATGCGGCTGTACAGTTGCCTGTCATACAAATAAATAAAAGCACGTATTTCCCTGATGAATATAATGACCCGAGGGCACTGGAATTCGCGCCAACCAATAATTTCAGGCGAAAAAGCGACCTGCTTGGCCGGATTGGTTATTACATCCACTTACCACAGTCTTCCCTTACGCTTAAACCCAGTCTTTCAGCGGTTTATCATATTGGAGATGATACCTATGAAAACAAATTCGGTTACAAGACTTCGATCGATGGATCACAAGGGCTTACATTAAATGGCAGCATTGTCGCCACAAAGACTTTCAAAAATGCGAACCGTTTTGAAATTGTTGTCGGAACGCCGTTTATCGTGAGAAAGATAAGGCCGGATGGATTGACCAGAAGCGGTGTGATCAATTTTCAATACACAATTGCTTTTTAACTTAATGATGATCCAACCATGATTGATCAAACAGCGATCCGGCTATTAAAAAAAACAGATGCCATCCCCTACGAACTTTTATTGCTTGCAGATGAGGAAATGCAGGCTATTGAGCGTTATATATTCCAATCGGCTATTTATGCGGCTGAAACCGGCGGCATCGTGATTGCTGTTTACGCACTTTATCCCATTGACGAACGCAGCGCAGAGATAAAAGCCATCGCTGTAAACGAGGCTTGGCAGAACCAGGGGATCGGCAAGCTGTTGCTCAAAGATGCAGAGACCAGGGCTACGGAGCAGGGTTTCCGCGAACTAATCATTGGTACACCTACCATCGCCGGAAAGCAATTAGCCATTTACAAAAGAGCAGGTTTTGAATTATTTGAAATCAAAAAAGGATTCTTTTTGACCTATTATTCAGCACCGATATTTGAAGATGGCGTCCGGCTAACGGACATGGCTATGCTTAGGAAGCTGCTGAGATAAATTGGGCTTATTTTTTTAAAATACCGTAAGCATTCCAGCTCGTTCACGACTAAACTCGTAAAAACATCGCATGGAAAAATTAGGAGTGTTGGTACGCCTTGAAGCAAAGCCGGGGAAAGAACATCAGGCAGCAGATTTTATTATAAGCGCACTATCGTTAGCGCGGCAGGAAACATTTACGGTAACCTGGTTTGCTTTGCAATTAGGCCAGTCAATTTTTGGCATTTTCGACACATTTGAATCTGAGGAGGGGCGTATTGCGCACTTGAGCGGGCCAATAGCGCAAGCTTTAATAGCAAATGCGCCCGACCTTTTGGCCACCGACCCGCTAATTGAAATGGTAGACCTGTTGGCCGTGAAATGAACAGATTGCTGATTATGAATACATTTCGGGCAATAAAAACGATTTTCTTGAATTGGTAATACCCTTCAAACCAAGCTCATGTATTTTTTTGATGAGTAACTTTGATTCCTGACTTTGGGTCATACCTGGAACCGGTGAAGAGCTGTTTGCATTCAGAAAAGTAGTAAAATTAAGCTTACCTGCCCATGCTTTTATCGTATTCCTTGAAACCCGGTATTTACGGCTGGCTCCCAAGCAACTGATCATCCCAGTTTTTATCTCTTCTACAATCTTTATTTTGGTCTGTTCTTCGACCTTGTCAAATGGCTTGCGTCTTACGACAGCCGCTACTTTCTTTTTCTTCCCTGGAATTGTTTTCATTTTCTTGTCTTTAGTGACAAGCTATAGCAGGACGAGACAATTAACCATTTATGAATTTAAAACTGTAAAAAGTTGAAAACATCGCAGTCTTTTGGTGGGCATTTAACCATCAAAAAGAAAAAGCAAAAAATGGCGTTGCCAGCGTTTATGCCATTGTTACCGTTATTAGGAAGAGCAGCACCAACAATCCGTTTCAATGGTTATAACAAACCCTTATGCAGCATCTGCGCCAACCAGGCCACCTGGCTGTCGCTTTGCGGAAATTTTCCAAAAACGAGTACTTCCTGTTCAAAACTTTTGAAGGCAGCATTCAATGTTTCTGACAAAAAATCAATGTCTTCCTTTGTCAGTTCGCCAATATCCTTGTTTTCGACGCCCCATACGATGATTTGACTGACAACGGCAACCTCTTTTTCAGCAAATCTCCTCAATTTGAATATAAAGCCTGAAGGGTCTAAACGCAAGTCGTCAATGGCTAACTTGTACTTTGAGACCATCTGACGGAGGTTCTTTAATTTGGTGATATTAAAAGATTCGATATTAGCCGAAAAGGAGCGCCTTTTACTGATGGTAGCTTCGCTCTCCGCCAGGCAATTCAAAAAAATCTTCTCGCAAACCGCATCCAGCACTTCCTCCTTATTTTTAAAGTAATGGTATATGGTGCTTCGGCCTTTCTTACATTCATTAGAAATATCCTGCATGGAAACCCGGAGATAACCGTAACGCTCAAAAACCGCTTCAGAAGCTAAAACTATTTCTTCCCGCACCTGATCATTTTCTACTCTTTTCATAGTCGACAAAAATACATTATTTGTTCAATACGGGTGTCGTCTTTTATTATATGGGCGCAAAGGACCCGACTTAAGGAATTTATGACAATTAAATTGGAAAAAATACAAATACAAAAAATGTATATTTGTCGAAATTAAAATAAGTTGGTTTCGGGAAGATGGATTATTGTTCACCCCAATAAGGTAGAAAAAGAACGAAATCTGATGTTTCCTATGAACAAAAAATCGACAAAAAAACAATAAACGTTCAATTAACTCAATGAAAACAACGATCACACTGGCCGGAGCGGTATTAACTGCCCTATGGATTACCGGCTGCTCCAACAACAGCAAATTGAAGCCGGGACCTGATACCCTCACGGTAAAAGTATTTAATTTGTCGGCAGAGGCCCAGGCAATCAATGATCGCATTGTTTATGACGGAACCCTGGAAGCAGAAAAAACGATCGACCTGAGTTTCCAGGTTTCGGGTACCATTTTGTCATTCCCGTTCAAAACTGGTGATTACGTTAAAAAAGGTCAACTGGTCGGGTCTGTGGATGAAACCACCTACCGCAGCCAATACAACGCACAACTGGCGCAGGCTAAACTGGCCAATGAAAACTATACCCGTATCAGCGAGGTTTTTAAAAAGGGAAGCGTTGCCGAGATCAAAATGCTGGAGGCTAAGTCCAATTACGAGCAAGCGACTTCAGCTGCTAATGCAACCTACCAGAATATAGCACATACACATCTTTACGCCCCGGTAAGCGGATATGTTGGCGCTAAAATGGCAGAAGCCGGTGCGGTGGCCAATCCAGGCCAGCCGGTGTTACAATTATTGGATACCCATTCGGTAAAGGTGCTAGTCGCCGTGCCTGAAAGTGAGATCAACCACTATAAAGCCGGAACCCCGGCATTCATAAAAATCGATGCGCTCGGCGATCAGACTTTACAGGGTAAAGTGACCGAAGTCGGCGTGCTCGCTTTGAACGGCAGTGCCAATTACAATCTAAAAATAGCCGTACCCAATACCAGCGCCCAATTAAGGCCAGGCATGCTATGTAAAGTGTCATTTGGCGCAGCAGATAAAAAAGGGAATACCTCAGTAGATACTAAAGAGATCATCGTACCTGTACAGGCTGTACAGGTTGACGATAAAGGAAACAACTTCTTATTCATTATGAATGCCCAAAATGAAGCGGTACGTAAAGATGTGACCACCGGACAACTTTACAGCAACGGTATCGCCATCAAGTCAGGCCTGTCAGGTAACGAACAAGTGATTACCTCCGGCTATCAGAAGCTTGCCGATCAAACCCCTGTTATCGTTAGTAAATAATCGCCTATCATGAAGAAGAACTCGAATTTAATAGCATGGGCGATGGAGTACCATGTGTTCCCGCTTGCGCTATCGGCCATATTGGTGCTGCTCGGCCTATCCGGGCTGTTCAATATGCCCCGAAACGAATTTCCGGATTTCACTATCAGGCAGGGCCTCATCGTTGGGCAATACCCCGGCGCTTCATCCAAACAGGTAGAAGAGCAATTGACAAAAAAAGTAGAAGAATACCTTTTTAGTAATAACGAGGTTAACAAGAAAAAAACCTACTCCTTTTCCCGGGATGGCGTGATGTACATCTTTGTGGAGGTAGCAGATAACCAAAATGCTATCCAAACCAAAGCGTTTTGGAACAAAATCAAAAACGGGATGCTGATCCTGCAAAGCCAGCTTCCTAAAGAAGTTAAAGGCTTCTATATCGATAGTGATTTCGGTAACACCTCTGCCATGCTTTTGTCCGTAGAGTCAAAGACACGGCCCTATAAGGAACTGCTTCGTAATGTAGAAGACATCGAGGCAGAACTGAGGCAGGTACAGGACGTTGCCAAGATATCCCATACCGGCAACCTGAACGAGCAGATCACCATTTATGTAGATAATAATAAACTGCTGCAAAAAGGGGTATCGATCAATAATGTGATGCATGTGCTACAAAATGATGGCGCTATTAACGCCACCGGTAAAGTAGAAGGAAAGGTGGTAGATGAGCCTATTCATTTGAGCACCTACTATAAAACCGAGGCCGAGCTTGCTGAACAGATCATCAGGCAGGACCCCGGCGGCAACTCAGTGCGCCTTCGTGATGTGGCTACCCTGAAACGTGAGTATGACGAGCCGGACAGCTACGTAACCTCCAACGGCACCAAATCCATCGTGATATCACTGGAAATGATCACCGGCAAAAACATTGTACAGTTTGGTAAGGAGCTGGAAGAACATATAGAAAAAGTAAAGCAGCATTTGCCGCCTGATATCCAACTGGTAAAACTGGCCGATCAGCCTGAGGTGGTGGATGATTCGATCAGCCACTTTATGAAAGAGTTTGCTTTTGCGCTTATCGGCGTAGTGTGCGTTGCCTTACTCTTGCTTCCTTTCAGGGTTGCCGCAGTTGCAGCGGCAACTATACCGATTACTATAGCCGCAACGCTGGGTATTATGTATATGACAGGTATAGAACTGGACACTGTTACGCTTGCAGCGTTGATCGTGGTGCTGGGGATTGTGGTTGACGACCCTATTGTGGTAATTGATAACCACGTAGAAAAGCTGGACCACGGCATGTCGGTTTGGGATGCCGCCATTAGCAGTGCCAAGGAATTGTTTCCATCAGTGTTTACGGCTACGCTGGCCATATCAGCAACCTTTGTACCCCTGGCATTTTTTATGACCGGTACGGCAAAAGATTTTATCCGCCTGTTCCCGGTAACGATTATGATCGCTCTGACACTGTCGCTGATCATCTCTATGATGGTGGTGCCGTTTTTCAATACGCTGTTCATCAAAAAAGGCTTGCTGCATAATAAGGCAGATGAAAAAAGATCTTTCCTGGACCGATTACAGGATTTCTTTAATAACCATATCGGCAATTCTATGAAACACTACAAGCTGACCGTATTTTTTGCGGTACTGTCTGTAGTGATCGGCATAGGGATTATGGGAATATTGCCGCAACAGTTGTTCCCTAAAGTAGAGCGAAACCAATTTGCAATGGAAATCTACCTGCCATCGGGTTACAGGCTTTCGCAAACGGACAGCGTGGTGAAGGGAATGGAAAAAATATTAAAACAGGATAAGCGCATTCTTAATTATACCAGCTTTATCGGCAGCAGTTCGCCGCGTTTCCACTCGGTATATGCACCAAATCTTCCGTCAAAAAATTATGCGCAGATCCTGGTCAAAACAGTATCTGAAGATGCCACCGCAGCGGTGATTGTTGACTATCAGCATAAATACAGTAACCTGTTTCCGGCTGCTTATGTCCGGATGAAACAATTAAACATGATCAATGCGCTGGCAGCTATCGAGGTAAGGATCAGCGGAAATGATATTCCAGCCTTAAAACAGGTAGCCAATCAGGTTTTAGCCATCGGCAAAACGCATAAACAGGTTACCTGGGCCCGGACAGATTATAACGAGATACAGCCAACCCTAAAAATAGATGTAAAAACAGCAGAAGCGGCGCGGCTTGGATTAAGCAAGGGCGATATTGCTAATGCAATAGCCATGCATTCAGAAGGGATTACAGCCACACAGGTTTGGGAAAATAATTACGCGGTAGATGTAAAGATCAAATCGCCTAAACTGTCCCGGACTGACCTTTCAGCCCTGCGTGACCTGAATATCGTAGCGCCACAAACTAAATCCCTGATCCCTTTAAGACAGGTTGCAGACGTAAACCCGGAGTGGAATGATGGCCAGATTGCCCGCAGAAACAGTGTACGTACGCTGACGGTACGTATGGATGTAACCCAGGACGCTGTTGCCAATGCCGTGTTGCAGGAACTGCAACCGGCCATCGAAAAAATAAAACTTCCCGCCGGCGTTGAACTGCGTTACGGGGGCGAACTGGAATTGCAGGGAGAGAACCAGGGTCCAATGGGTACCGCGCTTGGGGTAAGTATAATATTGATATTCCTCATCTTATTATGGCACTTTAAGCACCTTAAACATGCCCTGTTGAGCATTACTACTATGCCATTAAGCTTATTGGGGGCATCTTTTGGCCTTTTTATCATGGGCTATCCCTTTGGCTTTACGTCGTTCCTCGGTTTACTTGCGCTCTGCGGAATTGTAGTTCGTAATGGTATCATCCTGATAGATTTTGCGGAAGAACTACGATTACATGAGGGTAAATCTGTTTTTGAAGCTGCAAAACTTTCTGCCGAACGCAGGATGCGGCCCATCTTTTTAACCTCTTCGGCAGCGGCCGTGGGCGTAATACCGATGGTGATCAGCAGGTCATCCTTATGGGGACCGCTGGGTACTGTGATCTGTTTCGGGTTACTGTTATCCATGTTGCTGACCCTATTCGTGTTGCCAACGCTATACTGGCTGTTCTTCCGCAAGGAGGATCAAAAGCATCCGGAAAGCAAAACACCGGAATCCGTAACTGCATAAGCTCATTATCATGAAAACATTCCTATTATCAATATTCACTTTTACATGTCTGCAGGCCGGGGCTCAGCAGCATATCATGTCCCTGCAGGAAAGCAAGCAGGCTGCCATAGCCTACAGTTACGCTTTAAAAAATGGTGAGCTGAGGATAAACTCTGCAAAAACCGATGTCGCTGCAGCCAAGTCAGATTATCTCCCATCGGTCAGCGCAACCGGGCTGGGTTTATTGGGGTTTAAAGACTTCATATCGGCCGCGCCGCCATTATTGGAAAAAGGTATCAATAACTTTTACCTGTTTGGCGTAACCGGTACGGAATCCCTTTATGCCGGCGGCAAAATTAAAACGGGTAACCAGTTAGCGGCATTGCAGCTACAGGTCAGCCAGATCAGGAAAAAACAATCGGCAGATTCTGTGATACTGCTTACCGAGCAGAAATACTGGAACCTGGTAAATATACAGGAACAGCAGAAAACCATACTGGTCAATGAAGCATTGCTTAACACTGTACTGAAAATGCAAAAGGACATGCTGGCATCCGGATTGATTGCCCGGAATGATCTGCTCAAAGTAAAAGTTCAGCTAAGCCGGTTGCTGGTTAATAAAAGCAAGCTTCAGAACGGCCGTCGGGTGGCCCTGCTTGATTTTTCCATGTATACAGGTATTGCCTTTGATTCGCTCATGGTGATGCAGGATACCTTTAACAAAAACGGCACGCCGGTATTGCCTGCCCTGCAGCCCGATACCAACCTGGCCCGCAATGCCAATTATCAGCTACTGACCAAACGCATAGAAGGCGAGAAGCTACAGACCAAGTTAGCCAATGGCGATAACTTGCCGAGTCTGGCAGTTGGTCTAAGTGCATCACAAACAGGGTCAATCAACAGCGGGATCGGGAGCAACTTTGCACCTGCCAGTTTTGTTACCCTGAGTATTCCCATCTCCGGCGGTTTATGGGGCCGAGGCAAGCAAAAGATGCAGAAGCAAAGGATCAATGAGCAAATAGCTCAAAACGATTTCCGCGACGGACAAAACCAGCTGAGAGTAGGCATTATACGTTATTGGTATGATATGCAGGACCAGCTTACACAAATTAGCTATGCAAAAGACAACCTGGAACAGGCTACCGAAAATCTGAAAGTTAACCAGGATAATTACAAAGCCGGTTTGGCCACCATTTCGGAGGTGCTGGATGCCCAGGCTGCTTATCAGCAGGCCTCAAGCACTGTTGCTACAGCATTTGCTGATTTTTACGTAAGGTCGGCTGTATATAATTATATTACCGCCAAAACTGAAAATCAGCCCTGACCTGAAACTTTAAAAGTTAACAAATTAGCAACCGGGAATGGAAGATAAAAGAAAACGTTTGATTGATATTACTATAGAGCTTTTTATCAACCATGGTATCATCAGTGTAACAATGGATGAAGTAGCGAAAGCTGCCGGTATGTCGAAGAAAACCGTTTACCAATGTTTTGCCAATAAGGGACTCCTTGTAGAAGCTGTTGTTCATCAACTGATCGGTCAATCTAAAAGCATCATCAGTTCAAATACCAATGCCGCAGATGACCCGGTACAGGAGTTGGTTCTTCAACAAGGGCTTTTTAAACATTTGATCGCCTTACGGTACCTTTTTAACGACACGATGTTGAAAAGGTACCCGAGGGCCATGAAAGCTTTCCATGAGTTTAAAATTAATCATCTGAAGATAATTATTGAATCAAATTTAGCGGATGGCATTGCAATGGGATTGTACCGCACTGGTCTGGATGTGCCGGCCACAGCAGCCATCTATATATCCGTGGCAGACTTTTACCTGTTTAATAATACTGTGAAAAAAACAGCTGATATATTTGAAGCGCTCCAGCTATTTATAAACGGAATAATTACCGATGATGGGCGTCGGCTTCTCGCGGATTATACCAAGTAAAAGCAAACGCCTCTATGTAACCTATTGTTAAGCAGGCTAAATCAGGTAGCGCCACTTCGGATATTTTTAAGGATCACCATGATTGTCATTCTCCTATCACAAAGTTAAGAATATACTAAAAAGTATTTTTAATTAGACTTTTTAGTATATTTTTGTATCGTAAAATTTATTAACATGCTTACTAAAGCCGAAAGAACAAAGCAATTCATCCTGGAAACAGCGGCGCCTATCTTTAATCAGAAAGGAATATCCGGTGCTAACATAGACGATGTGCTCGCTGCCACGAAACTGACAAAAGGATGCCTTTACGGTCATTTTGAAGGAAAGGAAGACCTCGCTCTGCAGGTTGTTGACCACATGCTGAATACTAATGGCGAGAAAATGCTACAAACCATTAGTAAAGGTAAAACAGCGAAGGCTAAGGTATTTGCCTTTCTCGATTTTTATAAAGATCCTTTGAATACTTACCTTAAAGGCGGATGTCCTGTATTTAACATTGCAGTTGAGTCGGATGATAACTTTCCGGCTGTTAAAGAAAAGATAGCCGGTGTTATTCGCCATGGACAGGAAATATTTGTTAGTATTTTAAATCAGGGCATTGCCGATGGTGAATTTTCTGACAAACTTGATCCTGCTGTCTATGCATTCAAAGCGGTAGCTGCGGTTGAAGGTGCAGTTGTAATGTGCAGGGCGATGAATACTGCAAAACCGATGGCCGGTTTACTCAGGGACCTGAAAGCGGAGTTAGAAAGTTATGCAATATAATTTTTTTGATATTAAATATACTAAAAAGTCTTTTTTGTAGACAGTGGGATTGTATTGGAGATTAAGTGTTCAACGGACTACCGCATACTTGATTTAGCAAGGGATACAAGCAATCAAAATGAAATAAAATATACTAAAAAGTATAAAATAGAATTTAAACAACTAAAAATCAGGGTTGGAAACCTGCTTCCTGATCTATTTGAAATTAAAACAATGAATGAGCAAATTATTTTCGAGCCATATAATTTAAATGGCCTTGCACTAAGCAACCGCATAGTAATGGCACCTATGACGCGCAGCCGGTCTGCTAATCCGGGCAATGTGCCAACCGAACTGACAGCACGCTACTACCAGCAGCGCGCCTCGGCAGGGTTGATTATCACGGAAGGAACTTACGTCAGCCGTGAGGCTGTAGGGTATGTTAATGTGCCCGGAATTTATACCGAACAACAAGTTGAAGGCTGGAAACTGGTTACCGATGCGGTGCACGAGCGGGGCAGCAAAATTTTCGCCCAGTTATGGCACGTAGGGCGCATATCACACCCTGATCTGCTTAACGGTGAACTTCCGCTGGCGCCATCCGCATTAAATCCGCTTACCAAAGTATTCACCCCCGAAGGCTTAAAAGACACGGTTGATGCCAGGGAGATGACAACTGCGCAAATCCAAAAGACCATTAACGATTTTAAACAGGCTGCCGCAAACGCGGTAGAGGCGGGGTTCGACGGTGTTGAACTGCATGCCGCCAATGGCTACCTGCTGCACCAGTTCTTTAATCTTTACTCCAATAAACGCCAGGATCAGTACGGCGGCACTATAAAGAACCGCGCGCGGATATTATTCGACATTCTTGATGAACTGCGCACGGTAATTGATATCACGAGGGTGGGTGTAAGGTTAAATCCTTCTCTTCACGGCATTCAGGGAATGATGCTCGACGAGGAAACTATCGCCGTCCACGATTATATCGTTGCCAAATTGAATGAATATAGCCTGGCTTACCTACACCTCACCGAGCCTTTTACCGATGTATCGGGCAATCCCTGGGGTATTGAAGAAGTGGCCAAACGTTACCGCCCGCTCTATGATGGCACTATCATCATTAACCGCGGATTTAACAAGACAACAGCCAGCCAGGTATTGAACGACAGTGATGCTGACCTGGTATCATTCGGGGTTCCCTTTATTGCCAATCCGGATCTAGTTGAACGCTTCAAAGCAGACGCGCCGCTCAATCAGCCCGATCAATCAACATTTTATACGCCGGGCGAAAAAGGTTATACCGATTATCCGGTGATGGCTGAACAATAATGCTTTTTAATAATTAAAAGACATCAAAATGAAACACACGATTTTAGTCACAGGAGCCTCATCAGGGATCGGGCTGCTTGTTGCCAACAAGCTTCATCAAGAAGGCTACCAGGTGATCGGCACAAGCCGGAGCCCGGAAAAACACCAGGCGAAACTGCCATTTAAGTTACTGGCGTTGGATCTGAATGACGACCGATCCATCGCATCCCTGGGCAAGCAATTGTTCAGTGAGATCAAAACTTTAGATGTGCTGATCAATAATGCAGGTTACCTGGTTAACGGACTGGCAGAGGAAACCCCCGTTGAGTTAGGCAAGCAGCAGTTTGAAACCAACTTTTGGGGAACGATCAAATTAACAAACGAACTACTGCCTTACTTCAGGAGGCAAAAACACGGAAAAATAATCACGCTCGGTTCCCTGCTGGGTTTAGTCGGCCTTCCTTATGTAGCCTATTATGCGGCTTCCAAACATGCCCTTGAAGGTTACTTTAAATCGCTCCGGTTTGAATTGAACCAGTTCAACATCAAGGTGGTCATGCTTGAACCGATGAGTTTCAAAACCAGCATCGGCGAAAGCGGGACTGTAGCGGAAGGAAATATCAGGGATTATGACCTGTTCAGGAAAAAGATTACTTCATATACCAAAAGCACATTTGATAAGGCGCCGGAGCCTGCGCCGGTTGTGGCTGCTTTATTAAAGGCAGTAAAAGAAAAAAATCCGACATTTAGCTACCCTGTCGGCAAAGGATCGTCGATCATACTCCTGCTTCAGCATTTCGCCTATAAAATCTTCGAAAAATCTATTTTAAAATCAATCAACGCCTCTAAATAATTCAAAAATAAGGATTATGCAAATCAAAGGAAAAACGGTATTGATCACCGGCGGTGCATCAGGTATCGGGTTGGAAGCGGCAAAACAATTCCGGCAACAAGGCGCAAGGGTGATCGTGACCGGGCGCAATAAAACTAAACTCGATGCAGTCAAACGAAGCTATCCCGATATGACGGTCTTCCAAAGTGATGTATCCAATGAAAGTGATGCAAAGAGACTCTTCGAGGAGATCGAGCAAATAGGCGGTATTGACATACTTTATAATAACGCTGGGGTTGGCGTGTCGCCATTAAACCTGGGAGTTGCGAATGATAAACATCTCGAAGGGGCAGTATATGAAATGGAAGTGAATTACTTTGGGGTAATACGCCTGAATAATTTATTTATGAAAATGCTTAACTCACGCCACGAATCAGCGATCATTAATACCACTTCATTGCTCTGTATGGTACCTTCCGTGTTAGAAGCTACCTATTCCGCGTCCAAAGCGGCCTTGTCGTCATATACAAAAACCTTAAGGGCACACCTGCAAGCGATCGGCAGCTCCGTCAAAGTGTATGAGTTGCTTCCACCGCTGGTAGACACCGATATGGTGGCAGATCGGCCAGATAAAAAGATCAGCCCGGAAAAACTGGCGAAAGCGCTCATCGAAGGTTTAAAGAAAGAGCTGTTGACCATCCGGGTCGGCGATAGCAAAGCAGTTTATCTCATCAATCGGCTTTTTCCAAAAGTGGCTTTCGGGTTAGTCAATCCTAAAAAAAGTTACCAGGTGTTAGTATCATAGAAATCATTCCAATCCTAAAAATAAATTAAAAAAAGATCATGCGGGCATTTATAGTCAAAAGCTACGGCAAAAAGGAAAAACTGCATCTCATCGAATTACCTGAGCCAATGGTAAAGGAAAACGAGGTGTTGGTACAAATACATTCGGCAGGTGTCAATTTGTTGGATTCGCTTATAAAAAATGGTGACTTCAAATTGTTTTTACCCTACAAGCCACCATTTGTAAACGGCCATGATCTGGCAGGTGTGGTAACTAAAGTTGGTTCGAACGTCGGCCGGTTCAAAATTGGCGATGAAGTGTATTCAAGAGTGGGCGATCACAGGATAGGTACTTTTGCGGAATACATCGCTGTAAATGAAGGCGACTTAGCCTTAAAGCCTAAAAACCTTACTATGGACGAAGCAGGTTCCATTCCATTGGTTGGCTTAACCGCGTGGCAGGCACTTGTTGAGATCGGGAATGTAAAAAAAGGCCAAAAAGTTTTCATTCAGGCAGGCTCAGGTGGTGTGGGTACATTAGCCATTCAGCTGGCGAAGCATTTAGGGGCCTATGTTGCCACAACCACCAGTTCAGCGAATACTGATTGGGTTAAAAAACTGGGTGCAGACCTGGTGATCGATTATAAAACAGAAGATTTTGAAACCAAACTTAAAGATTACGATCTGGTATTACACAGCAACCGGGATCCTAAGGTGCTGGAAAAATCATTCCGTATTTTGAGATCCGGCGGACAACTGATCTCATTGGTTGGTCCCCCAACCCCGGAATTTGCACAAGAACTGGGCTTGCCCTGGTATTTAAAATTGGTGACAAAATTATTGAGCTTCGGCGCAAAGAAAAAGGCAAAAAAGGCGAATAGCAGTTTCCGGTTCCTGTTTATGCGGGCTGATGGCAATCAACTGGCAAAAATTACATCACTGATAGAATCAGGTGTGATTAAACCGGTAATAGATAAAATATTTCCAATTGAACAAACCAACGAAGCGTTGGCCTATGTGGAATCCGGGCGAGCGAAAGGTAAAGTGGTTATTAAGATTAAATAGATAATAGAATGAAAGCAGTACGATTTCACCAAACCGGAGGGCCGGAAGTTCTGTTACGAAGATGTACCCGACTTATCACCTAAACAAGGAGAGGTTCTGATTAAAATTGAAGCCATCGGCTTGAATTATTCGGATACCATGCGCCGCCGCGGCGACCCTTGTTCCTGTACCGTCACCCACGCCACTTACATTGGGCGTGGAAATAGCGGGTACCTCAGGTTATAAAAAAAGATTTTTTTATTAAGAGAAGGCGATGTTAGCCGTTTTGAAGCTAAACCGCGGGAACCGCCAGCGGATCGGTCATGGCGTAAACATAGTTGGTGATGATCCTCAGGTCGGTCAATAAAATCACATCGATGAGCTGCCTTTAGTGTACCCCCTGGGTAAGGAAGTTATCAACTGCTTCGGGAGCTGCATGTCCTTTGTTCTCAGAGATGCTTTTGCCAGTTTTACCAGGGCTTCAAACTTAGGATCGAAGGAGGCCTGGCCGATTCGTATTTCCATGATTTGCTCATCTGTAAACCCGTTCATTTTTGCAAATTTGCTGTGCGCACTCAGGCAGTATTCACAGTTATTAACCTGGCTTACGATCGGGTTAACGATCTCTTTTTCTTTATTGTTAAGGGAGGTTTTGGCTCCCTGAATTGTTAAAAACGCAGACAGGGCATCAACGGAGTACGCAAAGTTTGCATACAGGTTAGGGACGAAGCCTATTGCTTTAATCAATGTATCGAAGATAGCTTGATTGGCCGCAGAAACCTCGTTTCTTCCGGGCACGTTAAATGTGGTTTCCATAGAAGTAAAATTAGGGGCTGTGCTTTTCTGTTCCTATGCATGATAAAGCGTTTCTGTGGTATCAAACGAATATTTATAGAGCAGCGGCCGATGTGATTTCGGTTTTATTAATACAAACCTGCCGGCAGATAGCTGACCATCAAAAATGAAGCCCGAGGACTGACGAGCTGAATATCAGGACAAACTGAAGCATCTTAATAAAGCTGTTTTTTTGGCAGAAAAAGAAAATGCACGAATCAGCTGATCCGTGCATTAAAAGTAGTATCGGTGTAAACTGATTCCAGTATTACCACTCAAAAACTACAAATAAAATAAGGACGAGACAACATGGGGATATTCCGCATCCATTGACGAATGCATTCCGAAAAAGAGTTCTGAGCGTTCTATTACGCTTTGACCATGCTATCTTCTTGGTTTAGATATTTAAATTTAAAATTTATTAACAGAACCCGCTGCTCTAATGAGCACGAAACAGGGTGGTTAAGTATGCCGGAATATCCAGCACAGGGACTGAATTGTTTATAATTGCGAGAAGTGCTACCGGATAAATATAAGATGATTATTTCAGCTGGGAACGAAGCCGCAATTCGTCCAGGTCTATCTCTCTTGACTGTGGCCCTAAGCTTGCCTTCCACCGCGAATGAGATGGCTTCTTCCATGTCCTTGCGGGTTCCGACGATGGAGCCCCGGATCGTTGTGCCATTGAGTATTCCCGGGTTTGGCCTTTGTTTGCTTTAATCCCTTATAAACGGTAACCCCGGCACAAATTATCGGAGCCATTTCTGTAAATTTAATATGGGAAGGGAAATGCGCGACATACTGCGCGTCAGCCACGACGTATTCGGCAAATCCGCCGTCAACGCTGTAGCCGCCATTTTGTTGGGTTTCGCACAGGGTTTCCCAGCCCGTATAACAGTAGTCGCAACAGCCGCAGGCACTGTAAAGCCAGGGAACACCCACGATATCGCCTTCCCTGATCTTATTGACGCCTTTTCCCAAAGCAACCACGTAGCCGATGGCTTTATGGCCGGGGACTAAAGGCATTTTCGCTTTGGCCGGCCAGTCGCCCTGGCAGGCATGCAGATCTGTATGGCAAATACCGCAGGCGATCACCTTTATCAGGATCTCGTTTTTACCGGGTTCCCTCACGGGCATTTCTTCGATATGCAGCGGCTCTCCAAATCCATGAATGACGGCGGCTTTCATTTTTTTGGGTATCATAAACTTTATATTCGTGTTGGTTTGACAGCACTGAAATTACGTCCTGGTTTATCCAATAAGAAAGCCGGCAAAACTGTGAGCTTTCTTATTAAACGGCTGGGCTAAATTAATAGGCGCTTTCCGGCGTAGTCACCCGGATCAGTTTGGAGTTGACGAATTCGTATATCGCAGCCTGTGATTGCTCCCTGCCGTAACCGGAATGTTTGGTGCCGCCAAAAGGCAGTTCAGGGGCGATTCCGGTCACATGGTTGATATAGACCATGCCCGTATCGATCTGCCTGGCGACCTTAACCGCACGTTCATTATTCGAACTGAACACGCTGCCGCCCAGACCGTAGTCGGTGGCATTGGCCAGGTCAATTGCCGCCTGCTCGTCCTTTACTTTGTAAAACATAAACACGGGGCCAAAGATCTCTTCCTCATACGCCGCAGTTCCAGGCTGTATACCGGTCAGGATCGTAGGCTCCATAAATGCGCCAGGACGATCAATGCGGTGCCCGCCTGCTAAAACGGTCGCGCCCTGTTCTACCGCTTTTTGTACTTGTTTGATCACGTCTTCGACCGCTTTTTCGCTGCTGAGGGGGGCCAGATCGGTTTGTTCGTCCATCGGGTCACCTACCTTTAAAGCAGCGAATTTGGCCTTTACTTTGTCCAGGAACAGGTCGGCTATTCCTTCCTCTGCGATTACCCTTTTCGGCGATACGCAGACCTGCCCGGCGTTCCACATACGGCCACGCACGGCAGCCTCGGCGGCTTGTTCCACATCGGCATCGTCCAGCACGACAAAAGCGTCGCTGCCGCCTAATTCCAGCGTAGATTTCTTGATATATTTTCCGGCAGCGGCGGCGATGGAAGAACCTGCCGGCTCACTCCCGGTCAGCGTTACCCCTTTGATCCTCTTATCGGCTACTAAAACATCAATTTTGCTGCCGGGAATAAATAAGTTCTGGTAAACACCTGCGGGAAAACCAGCTTCCAGGAAGATATCTTCCATGATCTGGGCGCATTGTGGTACGTTTGAAGCATGTTTAAGCAGCATGGTATTACCTGCCATCAGGTGTGGCGCTGCGGAACGGGTGATCTGGTAGAAAGGGAAATTCCAGGGCTGGATACTTAATAAAACCCCGATCGGCTCAAAACTTAAGAAAGCTGAACCCTGCGGGGTTTCCAGCGGCTGATCGGCCAGGAACTTTTCGCCGTTCTCCGCATAATAATCAAAAATAGCAGCGCAAAGCCCCACTTCCGCACGGCTTTCCGTTACCAGTTTTCCCATTTCCAGTGTGGCCAGTTTTTCCAGTTGAACTGATTTAACGCGCATCAAGTGGGCCACACGGCGCAAAAGCTGCGCACGATCCGCCATCGGCGTTTTTTTCCAGGTTTGAAAAGCATGATCGGCAACCGCGATCTTTGATTCGATCTACTCATCGCTCATCATTTCGAAAGATTTGACCAGTTCATTGTTAAAAGGGTTTACCGTTTTTATCGGCGAAGTTTTCGCTGCTGTTTCCATTTTGATTGATTTTAAATACTCTTTCAAAATTAGAAACTCGCTGGCCGGCAGAAATGACACAGAACAACTTTTGAAATGAGCATACTCATTTCTTTCGGCGTGGTTTTTCCTAAAATTTGCCTTGTTAAACAATAGATCATGAGCAGGGAACTGATAGAATTTTCGGACCGGATAGATGAATTGTTCGATCATCAAATGGTTGAACCGGATGATTTTTGGGAACAACCGTGTAACCTGTTTATCTGACAATATTTACTTCTTGCACGTTGCATCCATGCCTAAATATTTAAGCATGTCAGGAAAAGACAAAATACCGGACACTTACCGGGGAAAATAACGGAATCGGAGTTGAATAACATGAAGAAATAGACAACGAAGCGGATGAAACGTGGTGCCTGTTTGACGAGCAACTGGTGGATGCCGAATTATATGCCATCTGGACCAAATTTGCGGCCGGCGTAAGGATATTGATTATATCCTGCAGCTGCCATAGCGGTACAATCATCAAATTTAATAATACCGAGATTATCCGTAAAGGCGCGGAAAACCTTCCGGAACGAGAGGTAGGAAAAGGCGCCGCAGCTATTGAACATCGGACAAAACAATGTGGTCCAGTTTCGTCGACAATAGCCCTGAAAAAGCCACCAAATACCAATTCGATCCGGACCCCAAAGGGTTTTACATCGGTTTTCAATATAATTTCCGACTTTCATGTAATAGCAAATCAACCACACTCAGTGAGCTAAATGGAAAAAAGCCCCTAAATCATTGATTTAACGGCTTTTAAGCGATTTTACGCTGCTTTTGTAGTCAGAGCGGGAATGAACTCCGGTATTATAAGCTTTAAAATCAATGTTTTATAACGATGCGTTTTTCCTACTCAATGAGTCGCTCACTATAAGTAAAACTGGCTTTACCAACGCGTATAAAAAAGCAAAAATAATTTAGGTTTCAGTGGCAACTGCAACCGTTTTATGCAGCCGTGAATATAAACTCTATCTGCTAGGCAAAGAATAACTCAAAAAACAAAATCAAATAAAATAAAATATCAAAAAAGGAGGGCTCACCGTCAACCTATCTAAGGTACGCTTGGGTGGCCGAACATAATCTATTGTTCAAGTGTGATTATAATTCAAGCATGAGGTGTTCGCATTTTGCGAACCCTACAGAGCCCGCTGGAGCGAAGCCCTTGGCGTCTGCCCCCCCCCCGGAATATTAAACCTGATAATGACCAATATCATTAAATGGGCCGTTAACGATCACCTTGTTTTCGTGCTGTTAGTGTAACTTTAATTATTCAACAATCAGTAAATGCTAAAATGACTGCCCAGGGATTTAAATTTCTATTTTTTACAGGAAAAGGTGGCGTAGGTAAAACTACGCTGGCCTGCGCCACTGCGGTGGCCATGGCGGATAAGGGTAAGAAGGTGCTGTTGATCAGTACGGATCCAGCTTCCAATCTGCAAGATGTATTGGGCACCCCCGTTAGCGATCAAATAACGCAGCATCAGGATCTAAATCTCCTGTTCACGGTCAATATCGATCCCCAAACTGCTGCAGAAGATTACCGCAAAAGGGTGATAGATCCGCTTGCAGCCATTGCTACAGCTGATGAGATAAGCAAAATAAGAGAAGGGCTTTCTGGCGCCTGTACCACGGAGATCGCTTCCTTTGATGAGTTTTCCCGGTTTATCACCGGGGAAGGTCTTTCAGAAATATTTGATAACGTCATTTTTGATACTGCGCCGACCGGGCATACCATCCGTCTTCTGGAATTACCCGCCGCCTGGGATGATTTTCTTGGGAATAACCCGAACGGGGCTTCCTGCATCGGGCCTTCGTCGGCCCTGAAAAGTAGTAGGGAAAGATATGAAAAGGTAGTGTCCAGTTTAAGAGATCCCTTGCAAACTACTTTTTTCCTGGTAACGCGGCCCGACGCTGCATCATTGAAAGAAGCGGGCAAAACAAGCCGGGATCTGATCGACCTGGGGATGGCCAATCAAAGCTTATTGATCAACGGAATATTTCAGGCAAGGGACCAAACGGACACTACCGCGCTAAAAATGGAAAAAATAGCGGAAAGGGAATTGCTGGAGATGCCCGGGATATTAAAAAACCTAGCTGCTGAGCATTATCCATTATTGCCTTATAACGTACTGGGCCTGGAAAATCTACGGTCTGTATTTGATACGGACCTCCAAAGTAAAATCGTAGCCGCTGAATTTTTAAAATTAACGGAAGCTGGTCATTTGCTGCCTGATTTGAAGGCATTAGTTGATGAACTGGAAAAAAATAGCGATAGTGGCCTGATCATGACCATGGGAAAAGGCGGTGTAGGTAAAACCATCGTAGCAGCATCAATAGCAACGATGCTGGCCCATCGGGGGCATCCCGTTCTTTTAACCACGACCGATCCGGCGGCACATATCAGGGACTTTATGGATCAGTTAACGGCCATCCCGGAAAAATTAACCATTGAACGGATCGACCCGAAAATTGAAACGAAGGATTATATCGATAAGATCGCCGCACAAAAGGGGAAACATTTGGATGAGGAAGGTAAAAAACTCCTGCGTGAAGACCTTCAGTCGCCTTGCACGGAAGAAGTGGCTGTATTTCATGCTTTTTCTAAAGCAATTCAAAGTGCCAGGCGGCGGTTTGTGGTGATGGATACTGCGCCGACAGGCCATACACTACTACTGCTGGATACAACCGGCAGCTACCATAAGGAAATCATGAAAAACATGGCTGTAAGTCCAAGCAAGATTACCACACCGTATATGATGTTACAAGACGGTGTTTTTGCCAAGATTCTATTGGTCGCCTTACCGGAAACAACGCCCATGAGGGAAGCTGAAGCGCTTCAAAAAGATCTGCAACGGGCCGGAATTGTACCCTATGCCTGGGTTATTAATGAATGTCTTTCAGCTGTAAACGATTTAAAAGATCCCCTTTTAAGAAAACGGACATCCGCTGAAGTTCCTATCATTGATCATATTGCTGCTCATTTATCAAAAAGAACGTTTGAGATCCCATATATAGCGGAAGAAATATTGCTGCCGGCGATCCTTTCACGCTATGACGACGCGGTGGTCCAGGCGATTTGATTTTTTCCCCGACTATAAAAGGCGTATATTATTGCCTATGAAAAGCTAACGCCGGTAGCCGTAAAACGGGCCATAGAACTCATTGGCCTGTCGGCCTGGGACGATCATCGTTTCCGGGAACACGATCCTATGCTCTTGCTGATGGCTTTTTTTTTGCCGGTATCCTTTTTTTCAGAAAGATAGGGATTCCCGAAGTGATCGCCGTTTTTTTACCATGCTTTCCATCTTTTTTTGATCTCCAGGTTCATCACCATATACTTTTCCCCGTCTGCCAGGGGGCTTGCCGTTGGACGGGCGTACACCATATTTGTTGAAGTAATAATTGGGGGATTGGCCAAAACGTTTGAAATGCAGGGGCAGGCCAATCTGGCCTTTATTGCTTATCACGCGGTCATATCGACAATAGACGAATCCTTTTGCAATAACTAAATGTATTTTGTTTTATCTCTGGTTGGAAATAAAATACCTTGTAAATCATCAATTTACAAGGCTATGATAGAAGTTGATATCCGATTTTGTAAACGATTTCAGCAATTCGAAAACTAATAGCAGGTTAAAGAGTGTTATTTCTCCAGTACATAGATTTTCTTTTCGTTAAAATCCCAAACCGTTTTGTATTGGTCAAAAAACCGGTAGCCAAAATATATATAGCTGGCCTCATTGATTTGCATCCCTTTTCGAAACGGAGCATTGTCTGCAAAGGTATATGGAGCAATACCTTTGATATTTACTTTCAATCTACCATTTAAAACAACATCATTAACATTCACTATCGGATCATCAAATGCTATAATCAAATATACAAAATGCAGTAATATGAAATACTGATCGCCAAATTAATTATATAATTTCTATAGAAATTGTAGTATTTATCAAATCTTTTTCTACATTTGTGCCAGTAAACAAAATCACTACAAAAAAACAGTTTAAAAGCAACCACCATGCAACCCGAACTTTTACTTAAATACGGCTTTGCTAATCAACATTTAACTGCTTCTGCTTTTACATGCTGTTGTCCTTCTTGTTGTTGCTGTTAATAAAGCAATACAGGGATTCTCTCCCTTCCTTTCATTCTGCTATTTATAGGCAGATGCTCTGATCCTTTTTAATTAACAGGTGCTTGTACCGGTAATCCGGACCGCTATAAGGTGCCTATGCTATAATAACTTAATCAGATTTATCATGACGCTTAACGACGTTTCCCTTATCGGGAAGAAGGTATTGGTGGGCATTATCGTAACCATTATCCCTTTCATTATCATCTTCGGAGGCCTGTGGCTCGGTCGCAAATTGCTCGACAATGCGCCGAAGGCCAAGACAGCGCAAATTGTTCAACCTCAAAACACCAACGTATCATGAAATTAGAACAATCAACCAAAAAGCAGATCATCAAAAACGCTTCATTGAGCTTGTTGCTGTACATACTGCCTATCGCACTCATGTTTGGCACTTTCGCCATTACTGGTCAGCGGCCTTGGGAAAAAAAGCGGCATCAGGATAAACAGGAAAACACAGTAAAAACTAAAACCACGAACTCGCAAGACAATGATTGAGCAAATAAAACAAGTAATAGATAACCTTAACGGCTACGGTTTTTCCGTTTTAACGCTGGTATTGGGCGTACTCGAATTTTCGTTCGGCCTGTACAAAAAACGTTGGAATAAAAATGAAAAATGGGTGGATATAGCCTGTTTTACAATTCCTAAACTGGTGGTGAGGCCCTTGGTAGCCTACTATAGTTTATTGGTATTGCCAGCTTTGTTACCGGCTTTAAAAAACACGTTTGATTGGGTGCCATTTTTATGGGGATGCGCCATCATAGCTGTGGCCGACGATTTGACCCAGTACTGGTATCACCGCCTGCACCATCAAGTGCCATGGTTATGGCGTTTCCACCGAACGCACCACTCGGCATCGTACATGGGCATGGCTATGGCCAGCAGGCAAAATATCATTTACACGCTGTTCTTTTCGCAAACTTATTTAACCGCAGCTTTGGTTTATCTGGGTTTGGGAATCCCAGCTTTGGTTGTGAAAGGTATTAAAGGTACTATCACCACGCTGGCGCATTCAAGCATCCCATGGGATAAACCTTTTTATCAGTATAAGGTGTTACATCCGCTGGCCTGGATATTGGAGCGCACCATATCAACACCAGCAACACACCACGCGCACCACGCAGCTACTACCGATGATGGCGTGGGTTATTACAAAGGCAACTTTGGCAATATGTTTTTTTGGTGGGATGTCATTTTCGGTACAGCGCACATCTCTCGCCAGTATCCTAAAGCTTACGGTATTTCGCACTATGGGGGCGACCAATGGTATGCGCAACTGGCCTGGCCAATTTTTAAATCGAAAGTTGAGGGAAGTGAATTAGCTGCCGATGGCCCTATGGTTAAGGACGATGTGCCTTTGCAGCCTCACCAGTTATACCGTCCTGATCCATTGGCCAAAGCCGAAGCGGAGCAACCTGTTGCAGAGTTCCAGTTACAGCCGGTAAAAGTGTAATGAAAAATAGAATACTGATATTGTTTGGGGCGATATTACTTGCTGCGTGCGGGCAGCAGGAAAAACCGGTGACCATTGCTGCTATTGCCCGGGTTCCGGGCAATAATAAGAAGGTTTGCTGCGAATCGAATTTACCAGGCAGGTTTAAAACAGCAGGGCTAAGCGGTGCTGCGCTTATCCTGCCTGATACTGGCAACACCCATGCCAACCATGCGGGGATGGTTTGGATACCCGCCGGGACTTTTAGGATGGGGGCAGATAACCAACAGGCCGAGCCCGATGAGTACCCGAAACACGATGTTACTGTTGATGGCTTCTGGATAGATAAAACCGAAGTAACCAATGCCGAGTTTGCCCGGTTTATTAAAGCTACCGGCTACGTCACCACCGCCGAGCGCAAGCCTGATTGGGATGAACTGAAAAGGCAAATGCCGCCAGGCACCGAAAAGCCTGCCGATAGTTTACTGGTACCGGCGTCGCTGGTATTTGTACCGGCAGAGCACCCGGTTAATCTTAATGAGTACGCGCAATGGTGGGCCTGGAAAACGGGAGCCAACTGGAAGCATCCCCATGGTCCCGGCAGTGATATCAAGGGCAAGGAAAACTACCCGGTAGTGCAGGTATCATGGTACGATGCCGTGGCCTACAGTAAATGGGCCGGAAAACGCTTGCCAACCGAAGCCGAATGGGAACGGGCGGCAAGGGGAGGACTGGAAGATAAAATCTACCCATGGGGCAATGAAAAAATAAACGAAGGACAGCCAAAAGCCAACACCTGGGAAGGAAGTTTTCCTTACAAAAATACCCAGCGAGACAGATACTATTATCTGGCCCCGGTAAGTTCGTTTAAACCAAACGGCTACGGATTGTATGATATGGCCGGCAATGTATGGGAATGGTGTGCCGATCTGTACAACAATAACTATTACAAAACATTGGGTACATCAAGCGTGAAAAACCCCAAGGGCGCTTCCAAATCGTACGACCCGGATGAGCCTTATGCCATAAAACGGGCGGTACGTGGCGGGTCATTTTTATGTAACGATAGCTATTGCTCTGGCTACCGGGTATCGCGCCGGATGAAAACTACCGAAGATAGCGGGATGGAGCATTTGGGTTTCCGTTGTGTTAGTAACTAAATTAAATACCCCGAATTAAATAATTGACCTGCCTGCTTAATGGCGGGCACAAACAGAAAGGAACATGAAACGATAATATTTACCTACTGCAAATAAGGGAAAAGCATTGCTTTTCCCTCCGGATCAAAACAACGAAACAGGGATCGATTGGCGTTGAGCCTGTTTTATGGTGTCATTTTAATTAATCAAATCTATGCAAAATATTGCAAAGGCGGGAAAAGGCTATACGTTGCCTTTTGCCCGGCGGGCAGCAGCCTTTACGCTGCAATTTATGGAGGATGCTTTTCATCCGCACCAATTATACAAGCTGTTTTACGCAGACAATCAACCGGCGGAGTTTTTAACCTTTAACAACCTGTCGACATGAAAAAACTGTTATTAATTACATTTTTATTATTGATAGGCTTGCCGTTGCTAACCATAGCGCAGCAAACCCAGCCTACCATCAATTCGCATTTGGTTGGCCGTGTAATTGACAGCGCAACCCGCGAACCATTGCCAGGCGCTGTGGTTAAGATCCAGGGTACCACGCACGTGGTTTCAACAGACATTGAAGGTAAATTCAGCTTTATTACCGGCCAAAAATTTCCATACAAACTCATTATCACTTTCACCGGTTACGAAAAGAAAGAGTTTATTGCTGATGGCAGTCCGGTTGAAATTAAACTTAAAGACGCTCAAACTCAGCTAAATCAGGTTGTTGTAGTGGGATATGGTTCACAGAAACGTAAAGACATCACCGGTTCGGTAGCATCGGTACCCGCCCTTGCTTTGAAGCAGCCGGTCCCTTCGCTCGACAGGGCTTTGCAGGGCTCTGTGTCGGGCATCCAGGTTACACAGGCCACCGGGCAGCCGGGAGCAGGTGTAACAGTGCAGGTCCGCGGTGTAAACTCTATCAATGCGGTTGCCGAACCGCTGTATATTATTGATGGTTTCCCTACTTCAAACAGCAATTCGCTTACCGACGCGGGAGTAACCAACGGTCCAAAGATTAACCCGCTGGCTTCTATCAATACATCGGACATTGAAAGTATCGAGGTTTTAAAGGATGCTTCGGCCACAGCTATTTATGGTACACGCGGTGCCAATGGCGTAATCATTATCACCACTAAAAAGGGTAAAGCAGGTGTATCATCAATCAATTATGATGGCAGCTACGGTAAGCAGGAAGTGATTAAAACTTTGTCGCTGCTTAACACCCCTCAATGGGAAGCTTTGCGTAACGATGCTTTGGTGAACACCGGAAAAACCGCCCAAACAGAAGCGCAGCTAAACCCATATAA
Source organism: Mucilaginibacter gossypii (assembly GCF_017569325.2). Classification (NCBI taxonomy): domain Bacteria; kingdom Pseudomonadati; phylum Bacteroidota; class Sphingobacteriia; order Sphingobacteriales; family Sphingobacteriaceae; genus Mucilaginibacter; species Mucilaginibacter gossypii. The sequence continues at coordinate 642,611 of NZ_CP071878.2, forward strand.
TGCCAATACCGACTGGCAGGCTGCGGCTTTCCGCAAGGGAACTTCGCAAAATCACAGCCTTTCGATATTTTCAGGTACCGAGCGTACAAGACTTGCCTTTTCCGGCAATTACTTTAAACAGGACGGGATCTTGCAAAATACCAACTTTGAGCGTTACGCAGGCAGGGTAAATGTAGAGCACGATTATAACGATAAGTTCAAGATCTCGTCATTCATTACCGGAAGCCGCACCACCGCGCAAATTGCACCCCAGGGTGTTGTACCAGCCATTTTGCTGATGACGCCAACCACGCCGGTTTACAATAGCGATGGTTCATTTTTTATCAAAAACGTATTTGAGGGCACTTATGGTAACCCGATCAATACGCTATATAACCAAACCAATACAACTACCACAAGCCGCATTTTAGGCAATATCGCAGGTGATTATAAGATCACCGAAAACCTTACCGCAAGAGTATTGGCCGGTGTCGATATCATCGACAATAAGCAAAACCGCTACCTGCCTTCTACTGTTTATGAAGGCTCGGGCTATTCAGGCCTTGGCGAGGTTGGTACGCTAAACTCATTTAACTGGCTAAACGAAAATACGCTTACCTACAACAAAAAATTTGGCAAACACTCTTTAAATGTTTTAGCTGGTTTTACCCAACAGCAGTTTAAGGCCGAAGGCGCCATAACCGGTTCATCGGGTTTTGTGAGCGATTATGATACCTTTAATAACCTTGGTTCGGGCAGTGTTACTTCGGTATCGGGCAGTGGGTTTGCAATCGCTCCATCCTCATCGTCAAATACCTGGGCTTTAAAATCATACCTGGGCAGGATCAATTATGGTTTTAACAGCAAATACCTGTTAACGTTGACCTTGCGTGCTGATGGTTCGTCGAAGTTTGCGCCGGGGCATCAATGGGCATCATTCCCTTCTGCTGCTATAGCATGGAATGCATCCAGTGAAGATTTTCTGAAAAATGTAACAGCCATCAGCCAGTTAAAACTGAGGTTGAGTGCCGGTCAAACAGGTAACAGCGATATCCCGGCTTACCAGTCGTACTCGCAGTTAGGTTATTATCGCTACAATTTTGGTAACTCTACAGTTGCAGGTTTCGCGCCAAATAGTTTATACAATCCCAACCTAACCTGGGAAAAAACCAGTCAATATGATTTTGGCTTCGACCTGGGTTTGTTTAAAGACCGGGTTACTGTAACAGCCGATGTTTATTATAAGAAAACAACCAACCTGCTGCTTTACCTGCCTTTGCCGGCAACAAGCGGTTTAACTATCATTACCAACACAGCTATTACCAATCCGCAGCAGTATGAAAACGTGGGTTCGGTGCAGAACAAAGGTTTTGAATTGGGTATTAACTCGCGCAACATTGTTGGCAGTTTTGTATGGAGTACCAACCTGGTATTTGCAGTTAACCGTAATAAAGTGCTGAGCCTTGGCGGTAACGGCGTTAACCAGTTCATCCCAGATTCGTCGCTACCATCCATCATTAAAGTTGGCGAACCTATAGGTTCATTTATCGGTTACAAAACCAATGGCCTCATCCAGGCCGGTGGACCGGTACTTACCCCGGCTGCCAATACTTCGCCGGGAGGTCAAAATTACCGAGATATTAATGGAGATGGTAAAATAACACAAGCTGGTGACAGGGTTATCCTTGGTAACTCACAGCCTAAGTTTACCGGAGGCATTACCAACACATTCGCTTACAAAGGCTTTGATTTAAGTGTTTTCTTACAAGGATCATATGGCAACAAGATCTACAATCAGCAAAGAGGTGTTTTGGAATTAGGAACAGGCTATACCAATGCCACTACCACTTTGTTAAACCGCTGGGCACCAACCAACACCAATACCGATGTGCACAGTGCTTACCAGGACCCTGCGCCAACTATATCGGATAGATTTGTGGAGAATGGCTCATACCTGCGCCTTAAAAGCCTTGGTTTGGGTTACACTTTTCCGCAGTCGGTACTTTCCAGGTCGCCTATCAAGAAAGTCAGGATCTACCTGAGCGCCCAAAACCTGGCAACCTGGACTAAATACACCGGTTATGACCCTGAAGTAAGCAGCAATGAGCAATCGGCCATTACATCAGGAGTTGATAACGGTGCTTACCCGAACAATAAATCTGTAATAGTTGGTATAGGGGTTACCCTGTAACGGCTAAACCTTGATTTTTTAAGATATGAAGACGAAAAATATTAAATACCTTATTATACTGGTTGCTCTTGCCGCTGTTTCATGCGCCAAACTTAAGGAAGACCCGCGGTCGTTCATCCCGGCAAGTCAGTTTTATAAAACCCAGGCAGATGCCGTAGCGGCAGTCACAGCTGCTTATTCGTTATTGAACGCCGGGGCAAATAGTGTTCAAACACCTTATAATACCCTTTTTAACACAGGGATGAATTTTATGGGTGATGATGAAGGCCCCGGCCCCGGCGCTACCAATGCCGACGTACGCTCACAGTCTGTATTAGGCCATTCAGCTTCCGGTCTAAGGATCCTGCAGATCTGGCAACAGCATTATGCAGCTATTAAAAAGGCTAATATCGCCATTGATACCATTCCTGATATCAAATTTGATGCTACGCTAAATAAAAGGCTTGTTGCCGAGGCGAAGTTTTTGAGGGCGCTATATTACTTTAACCTGGTGAGGCTTTATGGCGATGTGCCTTTGGTTTTGCACGATCAAACTTCCATTAACCTGGCTGATCTGCAGATACCAAGAACAGCTGCAGCTACAGTTTATGCCCAAATAGAAACCGATTTAACTAATGCAGCTACCGACTTACCTAATAATTACACCGGTCCGGATGTAGGCAGGGCTACAGCGGGGGCAGCCTACTCATTGCTGGCTAAGGTTTATTTGACCGAACGTAAATGGGATAAGGCTGTGGCGCAGGCCGAAGCTGTAATTAATGGCCCATACGGCTATGACCTTTTTGCGAATTATGCCGATGTGTTTTTGCCTGCAAGTAAAAACGGAAAAGAGCACATTTTTTCGGCACAGTTTAAATCAAACTCACAGGGGCAGGGCAATAACCAGGCACCGCGATCAATATTGAACGGCATCCCGGGGATGGTGGGCAGCTATGCCGATCAGGTGGTGTTTTATTCGGTGCCCGATGCTACCAAACCCGGTGGTGTGGATAAGTTTTTCAGTATTTATAAGTTGTATCCGGCTAATGATAAACGTAAACGGGTAAGCTTTGTAACACGCTTTCAAAGCCCTGCTACCAACCTTTGGTATGGTAAGCTCAATGATGCTACTATTCCCAACGATTCGATCCCCTTCTTTAATAAATATTACGATCCAAGTGTGGCATCTAACGAAGCGGAGTCAGGCGCTAATGTATCTATTATCCGCTTTTCGGATGTACTGCTGATCCATGCCGAAGCTGAGAATGAATTAAACGGGCCAACAGCCAAAGCATATGCATCCATCAACAGGGTAAGGAAACGTGCCGGGCTGGATGACCTTGCCGGGCTTGATCGGGCTTCATTCCGTAACGCGGTTTATTTAGAGCGCAGGCTGGAATTTGTATTTGAATACCAGCGCTGGTTTGATCTGATCCGTGAAAGGGATGCATCGGGTAAAGGCATTCTTGAGGCAAGTCTGCTGAAAGTTGGCAAAACCAATGTAAGCAAAGGCGCGGCTGGCAAATTTTATTTGTTCCCGATACCGCAGCAGGAAATTGATAACAGCAATGGTAAGCTTACACAAAACCCTGGGTGGCAATAACAACCGATGACCTGAGTGATGCGGGCAATGGCCAGCGCGATTCCCCTCTTGAGAGGGGTGGAGGGGTGTGTTACTCTATAGGTGACTTATCGCTTTGTACAACACACCCCTCCCCACGCTCTGTCCTTCGCGCCCCCTCTCAAGAGGGGAGTATGAATTTTAAAAGCAATACCTATGAAAAAGATAACAATGTTCCTGCTCATCTTGGTCGTACTAACCGGTAAAGCATCGGCACAAACGGCATCAACGGAAAGCGGCTCGCATGGCATCGATCCAAGGGTTAGCGCTGCCGTGCTGCAGGTGCTTGACGAGTATATGGCCACTTTTAATGCCAAAGACCTGAAAGGGTGGGAAGATACTTACCAGTTTCCGCACTACCGGCTGGCAGGCGGCAAAATGTCTGTGCTGGAAAAGGCCGGTCTGCGCGATTCGGTAAAAGTATTTGGCGAGTTGCAAAAAGCAGGCTGGGACCATAGCCAGTGGAACCACCTTAACATTGTTCAGGCATCAGCAGATAAGGTACATGTAGATACCCGCTTTTCACGCTTCAGGGCAGATGGTAGCCTGATAGGGCATTATGAATCATTATACATATTAACCAAAGAAAACGGCCGCTGGGGCGTAAAGTTTCGCTCCAGCTATGCCGAATAAACTTTTTATCAATGAAAACAAGAAAAATAACATTGTTCCTTTCGCTTGGCTTGCTTGCAGCATTTACAGCCAAAGCACAAAACGGACAAACGCCGGTATTTGGCGGTACGGTGGGCAAAACGCTCGATGAGTCGAAGGAGTGGTGGCCGGAGCCTCATAAAGCGCCCACCGGCGCGCCAAACGTATTGTGGATTATTTTAGATGATGTTGGCTTTGGCGCTACAAGCACCTTTGGCGGCATTATCAAAACCCCCAATTTTGATACCCTGGCCAATAACGGTTTGCGTTACACCAATTTCCACACGGCAGGAATCTGCGCGCCAACGCGTTCAGCTTTGTTAACCGGACGTAACCATCATTATGTTCATGAAGGTGGTTTTTCGCATGTAACCTTATCGGCGGGTTTTCCGGGGTACGACGGGCGGATCCCATCTGATAAGGGAACCATTGCCGAGATTTTGCGCGAGAATGGCTACAACACATTCGCGGTTGGCAAATATGGTTTAACACCCGATGAGGACGCTACCGACGCCGGTCCGTTTGACCGCTGGCCTACAGGCAAGGGCTTTGACCATTTCTTCGGATTTTTAGGGTCTGCAACTGATCAGTACAAACCCGATCTGGTTGAAGACAACGCTCACGTAACACCCGATGGCCGTCACCTTACCGATCAAATCACGGATAAGGCTATCTTCTATTTAACACGCCAGCATAAGGTTGCGCCTGATAAACCATTCTTTTTATATTATGCGCCAGGGGCTACGCATTCGCCCCACCAGGTGGCAAAGGAATGGAGCGACCTGTACAAAGGCCAGTTTGACAGCGGCTGGGACGATTTCAGGGAGAAGGTGATCGCAAGGCAAAAACAATTGGGTATTATCCCAGCCTACGCCAAATTGCCCGAGCGTAACTCACGCATCCCGGCCTGGAAATCATTGCCTGATGCCGAGAAAAAACTGTACGCCCGCTTTATGGAAGTTTATGCCGGATACCTTACCTATACCGATCATGAGGTTGGCAGGCTCATCAATCATCTGAAACAAAGCGGTCAGCTGGATAATACGCTGGTGTTCGTGATCATTGGTGATAACGGGGCCAGTAAAGAAGGGACGGTTCACGGTGTTATCAACCCTAAAAAGAACTCGGCTAAACTTGTTGCAGAAGACGCTTACCTAAAAACCAATATTGAAGACATTGACGATATCGGTACACCACAGGCCAGCACTAACTACCCGTTAGGCTGGGCGCAGGCAGCCAATACGCCATTTAAATACTGGAAACAGGATGCCAATTCTGAAGGTGGTACCCGTAACCCACTGATAGTTTACTATCCAAAAGGAATTAAAGACAAAGGCACTATCCGCACCCAATACGGGCATGTGATTGACGTATTGCCTACTACGCTTGAATACACCGGTATCAAACTGCCCGAATATATCCGCGGTATTAAGCAGGATACTTTGCAGGGCACATCACTGGTATATTCATTTGATCATCCCGAGGCAAAATCAAAACATGTTTTGCAGCACTATTACATTTTTGGTTCGAGGTCGATTTATAGCGATGGCTGGAAGGCCGAAGCTGCACACCACCCGGATAACGTAGAACTGGGTGACTTTAAAGTTGGACAAAATGTGCCCGATAAGAGCTTTGATGAGGATACCTGGGAGCTATATAACCTGAACGAGGATTTCAACGAGCGGATTGATCTCGCCAAAAAATATCCCGAAAAACTGAAAGAGTTGAAGGCTGTATTTGAAGCACAGGCTAAAAAAAATAACCTGTATCCATTTATCGACTGGTATGATGTTTACCACCAGCGTATCCACAAAAACTATAAAAAGTAACTAATAACATGAAAGCTGAAAGCGGAAGGCAGAAAGCCCAAAGCTATAGCTTGATTGGATTAATTAAAAAACTTATATAACCATTTACAATTATGAAATCCGTTTATCAACGAATTGCCGCCATGTCGGCAATGGCTGTCGTGTTCAACGCGCCTGTTTTTGCGCAACTGCCGCAGGTAAAGGTAACACCGGCCAACATAGCGCCTATTGATCCCGCTAATTACAAAGGCGTGGAAGGCAAAACACTTGCCGAATCAAAAGAGTGGTGGAATAAGCCACTCAAAGCACCAAAAGGCGCTCCAAACATCGTTTGGATTTTGCTTGATGACGTAGGCTTCGGCGCGTCAGGAACCTTTGGCGGGCTCATCAGTATGCCCAATTTTGATACGCTGGCCAACAACGGCTTACGCTATGTTAACTTCCATACGGCAGGCATTTGCGCACCAACACGGTCGTCGCTGCTTACCGGGCGTAACCATCATTATGTACACATGGGTAACTTTGCCCATGCTTCTACAGCTGCGGGTTTCCCGGGTTATGACGGCCGCATCCCGCCAGATAAAGGAACTATTGCCGAAGCGCTTCGCTCTAATGGCTACAGCACTTTCGCTGTAGGTAAATGGGGGGTAACGCCCGATGAGGATACCACGGCCGTTGGCCCGTTTGACCGCTGGCCTACCGGTAAAGGCTTTGATCATCACTTTGGTTTCCTTGAATCGGCTACCGACCAGTATAACCCGCCGCATTTGGTGGAGGATAATTTCCACATCAAGCCCGACGGCCGTAACCTGAACGAGCAGATCACTGATAAGGCTATCGCCTATATCGATGCCGCTCATAAAGCTGCACCTGATCAGCCTTTCTTTTTATACTATGCACCGGGAGCTACCCATGCGCCGCACCAGGTGAGCCATGAATGGAGCGACCTGTATAAAGGTAAGTTTGATGAGGGATGGGATGTCTATCGCCAAAAGGTTTTTGACAATCAAAAGAAAGCCGGTTATATTCCTGCTTATGCAAAACTGCCCGAGCGCAACGAACGGATCCAGGCCTGGAACAGCCTGCCTGCCGATCAGAAGAAATTGTACGCCCGGTTCATGGAAGTTTATGCGGGTTATTTGACCTACATAGACCACCAGGTTGGCCGCGTGATCAGCTACCTGAAAGCTTCGGGCCAGTTTGATAATACTTTGGTTTTTGTGATGATAGGGGATAACGGTGCCAGTAAAGAAGGAACTGTACACGGCGTTATCAATCCTAAAAACTCGGCAGCAACCACACCCGAGGCCGATTATATCAAAAAGAACGAAAGCGATTACGAAACCATTGGTACGCCGGAAGCTTCCGCTAATTATCCTTTAGGCTGGGCACAGGCTGCCAATACGCCTTTCAAATACTGGAAATCTGACGCTGACGCTGAAGGGGGTACCCACAACCCGCTTATTGTTTATTACCCGAAACTCATTACCGAAAAAGGCGGCATCCGTACGCAATACAGCCATGTATCTGATGTATTCCCGACCACTATTGAAGCTGCCGGTTTAAAACTGCCGGAGTACGTTAAGGGCATTAAGCAGGATACGTTGCAGGGTAAATCATTTTTTGGCTCGTTCAATAATGCACAGGCGAAAACCCTGCACACACAGCAGTACTATTACATTTTTACGTCAAGGTCTATCTACAAAGATGGCTGGAAGGCCGAAGCTGCACACCGTCCTGATAACGTGGACCTGCTAAACTTCCCGAAAGAGAAAACTATCCCAGAGCGCAATTACGATAAGGATGTTTGGAAGCTTTATAACCTGAACGAGGATTTTAACGAGCGTGTTGACCTCGCCAAAAAATATCCTGAAAAGTTAAAAGAACTGAAAGATCTGTTTGACGCGGAAGCCAAAAAGAACCACATCTATCCTTTTATCGATCGGGATGATATCAACAACAAACGAATCCATAAACTCGAAAACAATAATTAATCATGAAAAACCTAAAAATTGCTCTACTGGCCTTGCTGGTAGTTTTCACCGGCGAAGTGAAAGCGCAATCACCTGCTTTATTATCTCTTGAAGCATTTGCCGCCAAATTAAAACAGGCAAAAGAGCCGCAGATCTTAGATGCCCGTTCGGCAGAAGAGTTTGTACAAAATCATATCAAAGGCGCGGTAAATATCGATGCCAAAGCAGCAGATTATCAGCAAAAACTGGAAGGCTTAGATAAGGAAAAACCAACTTTTGTATATTCGATAGCTAATGGCCGCAGCACCGTACTTTCGCGCGAGTTGAGGACTAAAGGATTTAAGGATGTAGAGGAATTACCCGGTGGCTTAGCCAATTGGATAGGTTCAGGTTATCCTATCATTTCTACAACAAAAAAGAGCGTTTCACTGTCAAAAGCCCAATTTGATGAACTGGCAGCTTCGTCATCTTTAGTGTTGGTTGATTTTGGGTCGAAGTATTGCGGGGCCTGCAAAAAGCTGGTGCCTGTATTGGATTCGCTCAAAGCAAATTCAGCCTTTACGCCTAAGGTGATCAGTATCGAAGTTTACGACAATACTAATCTGGCTAAAGAGCTAAAAGTAAATGTATTGCCAACGTTGGTGCTGTACAAAAATGGTAAGGAAGTTTGGAAAAAACAGGGCTTTTCATCAACAGCTCAGGTTATTGCAAACACCGAACTGGCCAAAAGCGGATTGGCCTCGAATAATAAATAAAGCTGGAACATGATTAAATACATAGGCTACCTACTGGTAGCTATATTTTGCACGGGGCCTGTATTTGGGCAGGCCCCTAAGCAAAAGCCCAATATCGTTGTCATTTTGGCCGACGATATGGGCTTTTCTGATATAGGCTGCTTTGGTTCGGAGATCAGCACACCTAATATTGACAGGCTTGCCCGGGAAGGGCTGAAAATGACCCAGTTTTATAATGCTGGCAGATGTTGCCCTTCACGTGCGGCTTTGCTTACGGGGCTATATCCGCATCAGGCAGGCGTTGGCGACATGGTGAAATACAAAGGTTCGCCGGCATACCAGGGTTACCTGAATGAGCATAGCGCTACCATTGCCGAGTTGTTGAAAGATGAGGCTGGTTATAATACCATTGTATCGGGCAAGTGGCACGTTGGGTTACAGCAATCTGCATTAGCCTATAACCGCGGGTTTGATAAATCGTTTACGATGTTGAATAATGGTAGTAGCTATTTTAATTCGGCACCATTGTATAATGATGGTAGTAAGATCACCTTTATGCTGAATGATAAGGAGATCACTCGCAGTGATACTTCAAAGTATCTTACACAGGCCATTACCGATTTTGCTGTGAAGTCATTGGATGAGATCAAAGACCAGCATAAGCCATTCTTTATGTATGTGGCTTACAATGCCCCACACTGGCCCATCCAGGCACTGCCGCAAGATATTGCAAAGTTTAAAGGTCAATATCTTAAAGGCTGGGATGTGTTACGGAAACAGCGTTATGAAAAACAGCTGGCAACAGGTATCGTCAAAAAACAATGGCAGCTATCGGCAAGGGATAAACGCGCCCCGGCATGGGATTCATTATCTCCCGATGAAAAAGATAAATGGGATACCCGGATGGCTATTTATGCCGCCATGGTTTACTGCATGGATGCCTGCATAGGTGAGATCATGACCAAATTGAAGCAACTGGGAAAAGACAAAAATACCATTGTCCTTTTTGCATCAGACAATGGCGGCAGTGCCGATGAGGTAAGAAGCCTGAAAACAGTGATCCAGAAGAACGGTGAGCCCGGATCAGTAAATTCTATCGATAGTTACGAGATTCCCTGGGCTAATGTAAGTAACACGCCTTTTAAACTATTTAAGCGCAACACCCACGAGGGTGGGATAGCAACGCCCATGATTGCTTGGTATCCAGGGCATATTAAAGCGGGAAGTACCAGCAGTAGTGTAGGGCATCTGGTCGATCTGATGCCTACCTGTTTGCAGCTGGCCGGGGTAACTTATCCCGCTCAATTTAAAAACCGGGAACTTACGCCTTTGGCAGGTAGAAGCCTTATTCCAGTTTTTACAGGCAAGGCAAATAATGGGGAACGCACACTTTTTTGGGAACACGAAGGCAGCCGCGCCATCCGAAAAGGCAAATGGAAGCTGGTTGCAGAACCGAAACAGCCCTGGGAACTCTACGATATCGAAGCAGACCGTTCTGAAACGAAAGACCTGGCTAAAAAATGTCCCGCAAAGGTAATCGAACTGGAGAAAGCATATCTGGCCTGGGCAAATAAGACCGGCGTAGTTGACTGGGAAACAATAAAAGACTTGTAACTTAATTAATTGCTGATAATATCTTTTCTAAATGTAAGTTCGCGCATATCCGCGCTCACTTTTTTATCTATCAGTTTTGCATAATGTTGTGTTTGTTTAATATTGGTATGACCAAGCAATTTTGATACAGTTTCTATAGGTACACCATGATTCAATGTTATTGTTGTAGCGAATGTATGTCTGGCGATGTGAAAGGTCAACTCTTTGTTGATACCCACTATTCCTGCAATCTCTTTCAAATAGGAGTTCATTTTCTGATTACTCAACATAGGAGGGGCCAGTCCTGTATTTAGGCATTTTGGGTTTTTCTTATATTTTTCTAGAATAATGATTGCTTCAGGTAGTAGTGATTGTGATAATGAGAGGAGTGAGTATTCGTGATCGAAAGCGTAGGTTTTCGTTACCTGTGAAACATTAACTTTTCCTCATGACCCACTAACTGTTTCACTATTGTTTCACCAGAAATTTCAGAAAACAAAAAAGCGATTAGTGTCTTTCATCTAATCGTTTGATTTTCAAGTACTCAGAGTGGAAATCGAACAGTGTATGTAAGTCCTTGATTTTTATTGACTTGTAAGGTGGTGTTTAAGCTACTCAATGAATCGTTCAATAAACACATATCGACCTTTGCCGATTGTGTTACGAAGATAGTAAAAAAGTTTTTATGGGCTTTTCATATTCCTAATAACTTATTTTATACACTCATTGCGAACACCTGATATGAAATAATGAAATAAAAGACAAGAATGGGATAATAGTTGTCATAAGGATTAAAGTCTAATTTTTTATATCTTAGGAGCAGCCCCCGAGGAATTCTCGGTGGTTCAATACAACAGCAATCGCATTTTTTCTGTTATAGAAATGCCTATTGATGTTGTGCATTTTTTGCATAAGTTATTGTCTTGCCTAAATTGGCGGGCTTTTCAAAAATATAGCGACCCGACAGTTACTGTTAAGGAAAATTCAATTATGTATCCTGATGTTTTTGTAACTGCTTAGGTAAATTAACTATGGATAAGGCTTTCAATATTACCAAACCATAAAAAAATCAGTTTTGGCGCGATTTAGGAATTATATCAATTAAACAGACTTTCTAGTTTGATATCATTTTGTACAAGTCCTATTTTGTAGCTATTGTCTTGTGTGCCAAAGGTCGTAACCATGACAATAAATAGTGTTTTGGCGGTTTTAGTCTTGTTTTTAAACACATCTTTTTTATGCACCAAATCTGCCGCATAAGCCTTATCTATTGTGAAAACTGAGTTTGAGAATTTCATTTCACAAATACTGATACAGAAATCCTGACGATCAAACAGTAAATCAATTTGTGCGCCTGGCTGGCCTTTCCCCGGAACATATCGCCATGCCGACTCTTCGGTATAAACCCCGGCGATCCCCAACGCCGCTTTAATTTCTTTTATGTGCTTTAAGCAAACGCTTTCAAAAGCTGTACCACTCCAACTTCGCCATGAAGAACTTGTAGAAAGCTTTATCCAGGTTCCAGCACCAGTTGCACGGCTGTTTTCTATGAATTTAAGATAGAATCTTGAATATTCATCCGATAATTTATAAATGCTGTCGCGTACGTTTTTTTCAAATGGCAGATAAGCGGAAATAAAGCCCGATTCTGTTAGTTCCTCCAATAGTAAGGTAGCCGTTCCACCTGTAGATAAACCACATTCTGCAATAATTTCCTTGCGTGTTAAACCTGATGGTTTATTGGCAAGCGCCCTTACAATAGAAATATGTTTATCTGCTTGGGCAAATAGCGATTGGTACAGATTATTAAACTCATTTTGCAAAATGCCATCTTTTGTAAAACAAATCCGGTCTATATTTTGAGCTGCGCTTTGTCCCGGCGAAATTTCTTTCAAATATTGTGGGATTCCCCCCATAGCCATATATAGCTGTGCAATTTGATAATGGTCCAGATTTATATTGTTGTGTCGCAAATATTCATTTGTTTCAGCAAGTGTAAATGGAAGTAACCGTAGTTTCTTTGTAATCCTGTTATGTAGGCCGCCTTTATTGTTTACTACTTTTTGGATCATCCATGATGCTGCTGATCCACAAATGATAAGAACCAGGTTGTTTTGTTGTGTTCCCCATGAGTTCCAAAAAAACTCAAACGCAGGTAAAAAGCCAGATTTGGCCGAGCTTAACCAGGGGAACTCATCCAGGAAAATAACACATTTGTTTTTCTTTAATAGCGGCTCTGCATAGTTTTTAAGCATTTGAAAAGCCTGTGTCCAGTTACTTGGAATAGCCGGAGGGATAGGTAATTGCATCCTTTCAGCCAATGTGTTGCTAAAATTTATTAGCTGATCTTTTAATGTTGCATTATGGACACCAGAAATTTCAAAAATAATATGTTTTTGAAAGGATTTTCGGATCAGATAGGTTTTGCCAACTCGCCTTCTGCCAAATATAGCTATCAATTCAGCTTCATTAGATTGCAAAGCCTGCCCGAGTATAAGCTGTTCTTCTATACGACCGATAACTTCTTTCACTTCTATTTTAACTTTGATTTTCCATGCTTGTGAGCAAATCGTATTCTTTATAATCAGCCACAACTATGCAAATATAAATACTTGTGGCTAATTATAAAAACACATAATCAGCCACAAGTCCATTTAAAAAGATGGTTATGGCTGAGTATGATATTAGGCTAATGTTTGTAGATATAGGGTTTCCAGGCTTCGCATTTTGCATTAATCGGAAAGGTTTTTGACAGCTTGGAGGACCTATACTTAAAGCTTTTTTAAGTAATGCTTTTTACGTACTCGCCTTTTTGAGCAGCAATTTCATTCCCCCAGTTAAGAATGGCATCAAGTACCGGTGTAAAGGATTTCCCAAAATTAGTTAAGCTGTATACAACTTTAACAGGCGGCTTTTCACCATAAACCTGCCTTGCAATTAATCCGCATTCCTCTAATTGTTTTAATTGCAAACTCAAGGTCATTTCAGTAATGCCAGGCATTTCTTTTCTCAGTTCGCCATAGCGCTTACTCGAATCTTTTAAATGATACAGGATGACCACTTTCCGCCGACCAGGTCCATAGCTACACTTACGGTGCAGGAGTATAACTTATTCCGTTTTTTTATAAGTTATTTTACAAATAATGTTAAATTATAATGCAGTAATCGGTGTTTATCCGTTTTTGTATAAATTATTTTATATGCCATCCAGAGAATCAGGCGGGGTTCCGCTTGACGAAGAGGGGGCAACCAAATGGTTTTTCCATAAAGGGATCATTGCTGGGCAAATCCCAGCCAAACATCAGCGGTGAGCGAAAAATACATCATAGGCTCATTAATGTAGCTGAACCTACTCATGCGGTTATCACCCCTTTCGGCACGGATACCGATCCTGCCAAGTGGCAGCATATTACCGTCGGGCCAGCCTCCGGGTATGCGGTAGGCATTCCATCTTCTAAAGACATCAAAATGGTCTTTGAGTATGTGCCAGTTGTCCCAGAAATCGTCCATAGTGCGCACATATTCGCATGTTGCTACACATCGGCGGGACTTTTTATAGGGGTTTCACCCGGCGAGGTACTCAATGCAATCTTTCTCCATGTCTTGTCAATTGCTTTTCGGATCATTTCCACATTTCATTTCCTCTTCTTTAACCAGCCTGAATAAGGTAAATCAGTGCAGGATATTTTTTAGGAGCCATAACGCTTTCATCCCATTAATCATATTTGCAGTTCCTACTGGCGTAATTTTACCTGCATTTAATACACTTTGATACAACAATTTTTTTGATCGCATTGGCCACTTGGTCAATGTCCGCCGACTTTGATATAAAAAAATCACTACCGGAGTTGAGCATTCGATTAGCGACTTCAGGGATGGTTAATGAAGAGTGGATGATAATGAAAACTTCCGGCCACAGTTGCTTAATCTTCCTTGCCGTTTCAAATCCGCCCATGACAGGCATCTCTATGTCCAATATTACTGCTGATGGCAATGCCGAGCAACGACTCATTTGGTCGATGCCTGCCTTCCCATTATTTGCCTGGAATACCACAGCGACACCCGACCGTTGCAGCAATCTCGTTACAATTGTTCGGTAGAGGTCGTCATCGTCAATAATGGCTACAGAAATAGGCATTTCACTCATTTCACTCATTTTATTACATCGTTAGTTTTGTTGCGGTTCTCTTTCATATGCTGATTTTTTATACCATTCCAGAAAGCTGCTACTTTTTTTGAATCCTAATTCTGTCGCAATTTCTTTAAGTGTCTTTTCTCTATTTTCTATCCTATGCAATGCATAATGCACCTGTAGGTTTCTGAAGTATTCCAAGGGGGTAACACCATGCGTCTCTTTAAAATCACGCTTGAGCTTCGATACAGATACGTTACAACTGAAAGCGAGATCTTTGATGCCCGGAAACCTCGTATGAAATTGTTGTTCGAGAATTTTCGCCGCTTTCAACATTGCATAGTCGGAGGCTCCTATTGATACATTGGCGGTACCTTTCTCATCCATAGAGAGCCTAAAAAAAAAGCGGTTAGCTCAAACAGTATGCTAAAAATGGAAGATTTATAGTGATATTTCTTGCGCTCGTATCTTAAAATATTAAAAAGACGGTCTTGCAGGAACACCTCTGCCCGGGTAGCAACGCGAAACAATGGTGAATGTTCCAACCTGTCATCTGTTGCCTCCGTCTGCCTATCGCCTAGACCCTCGTTGTCTGTATTGGACAATCCTGTCAAGTAACTACCGGTAAAAATCAGACGGCAGCACTTTAAAACTTTGCCTTTCTCCGCGTAAATTTCAGTCACGGTGCCTGGACCCGAGAAAACCACCTGATTGTCCGCCCAATGAACGTCCTGATTATTGAGATAGCCTATTCTTCCGGCGCTGGAAAAGAAATTAATTGAAAAGAGCCCTGGTGAGTGCCTTTTAGCCTCCAAGATGTAGTGATTGTTGCTTTTAACGTGGATTTCCATCGCAACCAGCCAAAATCCAAAATCAATCCGCTCGTAAAAAACCTCACACCAGCTATGCTTCTCGTCAATGAAAAAATGGTGCCCGGCGGCCAACTGTGCGAAGCCCTCCTTACGTCTGTAATAGCGGGGGTAGACGTGCGGAGTGACCCTGCCAAGTGTTATATTTTCCCATCGTATCGGTAGACTGTTCATGATCAAGTGCTAAGTGGTATCTATGTTGGTGAAAGGTTCATTTTGCAAGAAATTTTATTTGTCGACGAAGATTGAAATAACATTAGGGACGTCACGTGAAGAAGATGGCGTAGGGTCTTTCTTACTTTCAGTGTGATTGTGTACCTGTTTTTTCAGGAGCACCTTTTTAGTCATGCATCGGTAGCAGAAGTAATTTCTTATTGGGAGCCAAAAAAGAACGGTTTTCATAAAAGGTGTTCTTGGGATGCGCTCAAGTGGTTCGTTGCACTTGTTACAATGTGGCTTTGATTTTTTGTTGTCTAGTCGGGGGACAGCGGGTTTGTTATGCATAGAAGAATCGGTTTAGCATTGCGCAATGTTACATAAACGCCGCTTTCGCATTAAGCCCAAATCACCCCCAATAAGCCCATAATTGCCGGTTGTTTGCAAGCCTGCATTTTGCAGGACTTAGCATCTGATTGCATATAGCTTCAACATTCGCCAATTGCCGGTGCAGCACGGGGCTTCATATTACGAACTATCAACCAACACTGTGCGGGGGCGTCCTTTTCAATGCTTGCATGCATAGTATAGTCTTGATGTTTGATGATGTCACAGATGATAGCGCGCGAAGAGCCTTCGTAGTCGAGAGTTATCGGTTTTAGTTGCTCGAAATATTCGCACGTACCTGCATTGATGATCGCCTGCAATTGCGGCAAGGTATAACATAGATATTGCGCCAGGACTTTAGAGCTGCCGTATTCGCTTTTGATCTCGAAATTCATTCGAAATGATACTGCACTCAATGCGTTCATAGCCGCGATCTTTTCTTTGGTGGCTGACTTTCCATACGAGCGTCAGGAACTGGGGAAGCGTCGCGCCATCGGTGATTACGTAACTGGCTTCGGTCCCCCAATCAAGTTGGTCGCCTTCGGAAATTGCAAATAAAGAGCTACGGCTATAACTGATTGGCTTGGTGTCGATAGGGGAGATTAGCATAATGATGGATGATAGAATGGCTACTTGTCACCCGTAGTACTGTTGCATAGCGTCGCGACGTGCTGGACACTGATGGGAGGGCACTGGTGCTGAAAAAAGCACTTTGTTTTCTCATGAGGGGATAAGATTTAACGGCATAAAGGTAACTCCGCAGACATTACATTTTCTCCGTATTTTGGCCAATAATAGCCTATTATTATCTTACAGTAAGCGGAATACTGCGTTGCTATGGTAAGATTGTCACAAACACATATCAAACACCTTATCAAGGGTGTTTGATAAAGCGCCTGGGTATGCCAAATGATAAATTCTTTGTCTTTATTGCAGACTACTTTTTTACCTTGTTCCCGGCATACTGCACCATCGATTGAAACTTGCAAATGATCGACACATTGTTTAAAGGTAAATCCTAAACAATATTGAATCTGCTTCAACTTTCCATTCAGACTTTGAAGATGTCTATAACATCCCGCATAGCCCTCTGTTCCACGGGAGCTTTGCTCTGACGTAGTCTGTTTAGGGACTGATGCTCCGATCAATTCCTCCTATTATCGTATGCAACGGTGTGTTCTGTGCGGAGTTCCTAATCTCGAAGATAAGAAGGATATAACATGGCAAAAGATAAAGACTAAACGATTATGTCGACCGCTATAGTTAAGTATCTTTTCGTAACAGTTTTGCCCCTCTTGCATGTCATAATCAATTTTGCTAAATTCAATAGGATTAATTATTCAAATAATTCATAATTAGATATTTAATAAAAATTATTTCAAATCGCTTCATAATTCGACCTGTTTTTCAGACTTTGGTATTACCTAAGTATTACCTAAAAGGGCACTTTTAATATTACCTATTATACTATGGAGATATTGAAAAAGTTAGTTCTATGAACCTACAAAGAGCCCGTTAACGGGGAGTATGAGATCAGGATCAGGCTGACCCTTCGCAAAGAATAAAAATATTTTAATGTCGGTCATTCCTGTTCCCTGGAGAACTTGGATAATCAAGTTTGCACGCTTATGGCAATCATACGTTTTATAATAGCTCATCCACAGGGAATAAAAACTGTTTCCGTAGGTCGAATCAGGATTAATAAACACGATACGTTTCACGCGGCTGACCAATAAGGCGCTAGTGCAAAAAGGACAAGGTTCGAGCGTGGTGTAGATGGTAGTACCCGCATTTAGGGTATCATAAGACTGAGCATCATTAAAGAGCATGTTGCGGTAATATTTTTCATCGGAAGTTGTCGTCGGTTCTCTTGACGAAATCTGTTTTTTCTTCTCTACAGCTCCCTGTAGGGTTAGTTACTCTGCATGCAGTAAAGCGCTATTAAAATGATGGGAGCAGTAAAGTATCTGAAGCCAGGGAATGCAAAACAGCGAGGACGAACAAAAAAGAGGATATAATTAATTCTTCGTTGTGGGTCCGCTTTTTTCGTTTTTACCTGTTTATTATTAAACTCACCAATATGACATTTTACAATAAACGTTTCGATTGAACTATTCTCCCCGCTTGATCGTTGTCACCAGGTGGCCGGAAAGATCGATGGTCTTGAATTACAAATTCTTTCCCTAAAGCAGACGCTCTGTGAGATTGGGAATTCTTTTTATTTCTTCGTTTTCCCAGCCAGATCAAAAAGCCGGTGATGGGTAATGAGCCACATATCAGACTGGCTATAAAAGCCAATATTTGTGTTGGCAAACCATAGATGCGACCGGTGTGTATATCCTTGTTTGAATTGCGCCACTTTAAACCAAGCGGTTTGTTTGGATGCTCTATGCGGTCAAACATTTCGCCGGTGCGAATGTCGAAATAGTAATAATTGATCGGCCGCCAACCGTCGGTTCGACTTTTAATGTAGACAAAAGCCATCAGGACCTTGTTCCCGTTTTCAGGCAAATTAAGCCCGATAGTAAGATAATTGCCGCTGAGCTTCGTTTGCAGCGTGTTCAGGATTTGATCCAGATGATTGCCGGTGCTATCAGCAGCGGTGGCCACGGGTGCTTTACGTAGCAGTACCACAGGTTTTGGTGACCCGAGTATTTGGTAGATGCCTTTTTCCCACCATTTGAAAGACCATGTTAAACCCGTTACGACAATTATCAGAGCAACCGGGAGCACCCAAAAACCCAAGGTATTGTGCAGGTCATAATTGACACGTTTCCACTTAGCTTTCCACCTGACTGAAATATGCCGCTTGAACTGACGGTAGTTTTTTGGCAGCCACAGCAGAAAACCGGTGACCAGCATCAAAAGGAATAACAGGACACAACCACCAACCAGAACACTGCCGACAGGTTTGACCAGCAGTAATTGCCGATGTAATTGCTCCACGACATTGAAAAACTCATAGCGGACATCCACCACGCCTAAAACCTGACCCGTATAGGGGTTCACATAGATATCGTCCCTGTATTTGAACTGGCTGAAATAACTAAGTGTAATATCCTTGCGCTCATTGATTTTAGACGCGGTGAAGACAAAGCTTTTTGTTTCCTCACCGATGCGCAGATCGGTGATTTCTTTTTTCGCTCCAACCGCTTTCTGCGCAATGGATAATAACTCAGAAACAGGTCTTGCAGGTCCTGTTTTGTTTACAACGATCAGATCCCGATGAAAAAACGCGAAAAGTTCTTCATCAAATACCTGGAGACATCCGGTAAGGGAGACGATAACGACAACGATACCGGTAAAAAGTCCTATCCACAAATGCAGCCAGGCAGCAAAGAATTTAATGCGCATCCAGATCATTGCGATCAATTAAAAGTATAAGTAAGCGTAGCCAGATAATTGCGCGGCGCACCCGGGAATAAACGGATGTAATCATAACCGCCAACCCAGTATTTCTTGCCGGTGACATTATTGGCGTTGAGCTGCAACTGGACCTTACCAACTGTGTAGTAAGCTGCCGCGTTCACCAGCATGTACTCAGGTATGCTCTGCGTCAGGTTGATTGACAGGTTGCGCTTCCCGACGTAATTGGTGCCGGCACCAAAGCCAACGCCCCTGAATGCCCCGGCAGAAATATTGTAACGTGTCCAGATGTTCGCCAAATTACGTGGCGCATTAGGGTTTTGTACGCCTACTTCTTTTGCCACCGGGCTTTCCGAAATGTATGAGCGGTTGTAAGCGTATGAAGCTATTACGCTCCAGTAGGGCGTGATGCGTCCGGTAACATCGAACTCGATTCCTTTGGATATCACGCCACCTACCTGCCTCAGCAAATCCGGCTGGCCGGTTACATTCGCCGGGTAAAGTACATTGTTCTGTTTGATACGATAAACAGCCGTGGTTAAGCCCAAACGGCCATTCAAGAAATCACCTTTAGCACCTATCTCCTGCATATTACTCTCCAGGGGTTTGAAAGGACCACCCGCATTGGGATTGGCCAGCGTGGCCGCATTCTGCGGGTTGTAACCTGTTACGTAAGAACCGTAAATATTCAGGTTGTTGATGATGCTGTAGACCACGCCAACGCGCGGTAACCAGGCATGTGAGTTTGTTTTAACCTCATTCCTGGCAGCGTAATTGCTGAAATCGGTATAATACTCATAACGCAGACCAACCAGCACCTGGAACCTGTTCCAGCGAAGTTGATCTTGTGCATAACCTGCATTGAGATAATAATAAGCGGGCGCTATCGATGCAACCGAGAAAAATGCCTTGCTGTCATCCTGCAGTTGCTGTGATGCGCGGATATTGGTCAGATCAAAGCTCGGTACATTCGGCACAGGGTTCCCATTTTTATCGAGCAGGTAATTTTGTTTATTGGCTGGGTTATAGGTAGCAATGAAACCCGTATTTGCAGCGTTACGGTAACCCGACGCTGTCAGTTGAGATGCACCCACCGGCGTTTTTTCACTGCCGAAATCATATCCTAATACCAATTTATGTTCAATGGGGCCGGTATTTTCTTTGTAATTGAAAAAGCCGGAGAAGTTATCGATATAACGCTTTCTTTTACGGGTAAATATCTGCATGGCGACCATATTGCTGATCTGTTTCCCGTTGGCGTCCGAAGCATAGGCATTGGCACTGCGGTGCTCATAGAGATCTTCATCATAGCCTGTTTTCAGGTATGCGGCGCTGAAGCTCAGTTTATCGGTAAGTTGACGGCTTAAGGAGAAGGACACCATATAGGTATTCTCGTTCTCACGGTCGTTGGGCGTGCTTAAAGCTAAAGATATCGGTGTAGAGTTCAGATCATCACCGATCACTGATTGCCCTCTATCAAGCCTGCTGCGAGACGAATTGTAAACAAGATCGAAGTTGATCCGGGTTTTGCGGTCCGGAAGGAAAGATAACGATGGCGCAACGACGACATTTTTATCAAATTGCAGGTCCCGAAATGAATTGGCATCTTCATAGCCCAGGTTCAGGCGGTAAAGCAAGGTGCTGTCTTTTGTAGCAGGACCTGTAAAATCAGCCAGTGCCCTAAAGGTGTCGAAGCTTCCCAAGGAAATGCCGATTGATTTACGGGTTTCGTCCAGCGGCTTTTTGGTTACCCTGTTGACAACACCACCGGGGCTTGCATTACCATATAACGCGGAAGCCGGGCCTTTCAAAACTTCCAGCCGCTCCAGATAGTTGGTAAGCGGTTGTTTCCAGAAGCCGGTACTGGTGCGCATGCCGTTGAATAGCTGGGTGTTGCTTTGACCGTTCACACGGAAGCCTCGAATGGTCAGGTCATCATAGAAAGTGAACTGGCTGACACCGCTGAAATTTTTAACAACGTCGCCTGTTCGTACTATACCCTGGTCTGCCATCAACTCCTTGCTGACATAAGAAACTGACTGCGGCAGATCTAATATGTCGGTTTGTGTTTTGTTGCCGATAAAAGTTGACTTTGTTTTATAGGTACGCTCTTTCCGCCCGGTGATCTCCACCGTTTGCAGTTGCTGCTTATCTTCATTGAGTATAAAATTCAATTCAAGTATTTGACCGGCTACTATATTGAAGCTTTTAGAAATGGTTTGATAGCCCACACCGGAAATGGTTAGCTGGTGAGAGCCGGATGAGACGTTGTCAAGTTGGTATTCCCCTTTGGCGTTGGTCATCGTTCCGCGGTGACTTGCTTGTAATGAAATGCTGATGAACTCGGCTGGTTTATTATCAGGTGTACTTACGCTGCCTTTGATCATCCCGGCGTTTTGAGCAAAAGATAGCACAGGAATCAACAGGGCAGCTATGAGCAGGATAAAATGTGAATAAAGTGATTTCATTTAGATATGAGTTAAACGCCGTAAACATAATTCTTATTTAGACTAATTACAAATAAAGAATTGATAAATTATTTTCCTGACCTTCAAAGGCTGGAAATCATCGTTGAAGATCCATCAGACGCCCAAAAAAAATACCCATCGTATTACCTGTGTAGATATTCCGGCAGGCTTAACCATATTGTTCTGCGCTTTTTAGCGCAACGAATTGTGTTAATGAATTTTTAATTTAGCAATCTGAGCGAAGAAGATAGCATGGTCAGAGCGTAACGGAATGCCCTGCCCTATTTTTCGGAATGAATTGGTCAACGGTTCCGGAATATCCAAGCAATTAACAGGGCGATGTTAAAAAAGAATATATGCAGGAAAAAAAAGAAAAGATTCTGATGTTTAACAAAACATGGGATATGAAAGACGAAGGGGACTTTACGATTCCGATAGTTGACGGGTTCGAGCTGACAACAGAACAACGGTTTATGGATGAGGCAATAGCTGTTATTTTTCACATGCCGACTTTATCGTTAGCGGATATACAACTGATCAGACATAAAAAAAAAGCGGGACAATTCTGGGTTTTTTGGTCGATGGAATGTGAAGCGCATTATAGCTGGCAGTCTGAGCCCGAGATACTGGGTTTATTCGATATAAAGGCAACCTATAAGTTCGATTCAGATATTGTAGTACCTTACCTATACCCCAATTACCAGGAATTGCTACGGCGTGCGTCGATCCCTAAGACCGGCTTTATAAACGCGTTCATTTCCAGTAGTTTTGACTTAAGTGGCCGGTATAAATATCTAAAGGAGCTCATGAATTATGTAGCCGTAGATTCCTATGGAAAAACGCTGAAAAATAAAACAATACCTCAGGATTCCGGGGAAAATTCGAAACTTGAACTCATCGCAGGCTACAAATTCTCTTTGGCTTTTGAAAATGCCCGCGCACATGATTATGTAACTGAAAAATTATATCAACCGCTCATCGCCGGATCAGTACCTGTTTACCTTGGAGCGTCCAATGTCGAAGATTTTGCACCGGGTGAAAAATGCTTTATTAATGTAGACAAATTTGCTACAGTAAAAGCAGCGGCCGATTACTTATTGGAACTTGCCAACAACGAGGAGGAGTATAACCGATTTCTAAAATGGAAAACGGAGCCTTTCAGGAAGGAATTTAACGACAAGATGGAGGCCGTGAAATTGCACCCGCTCAAAAGATTGTGCAAGGTAATCGAAGATAAGGTTGCGATGACGAAATTTCAATAAATCCGGCATCGTACCCATTGTTCACCATTTCTATTTCTGAGGAATAACAATGAAACTATGCTTGTTGCAAGGGGTTGACTAAAAGATAAAGCGAAAAAAACTGACAGAATTTTATTTCGATCATTTGCCCCGCTTTAAATATTATCGATTATAATTTGTAAAGTTATGGTACAGTATGTCATGTGGCAGTCCGGCTGGCAAATCAGCTTTTTAGTCAGCCCCGATTTTCGATCTCTTTTCCGCTAATTATACCTTCTTTTTGTTGGAAGTAAGGCTTACTGCCCTGGTGCCGGTAATTATTAAAAACAGAGGGCTTATTTTCTGCAACAAAGCATGTCGACCTGCCCGGGTGCGAGGCAAATAACTCTACTAACAACACGGCAAAGCGTCGGGAATTGCTCATTTAAACATCAGAAGCAACCCGCAGTATCAGCTTAGCCGCAAAAAATGCAGCTGAAGATGACGATGTCATCACCATTTTTTCCCATAAAAAAGTCAGCTATGCAGATTAATATGTCAGTTATCTATGCAAAAGTAATGTTCGTGTAAAAAATTTTCGCATAGCCTATCATTCAGCTACATTCATATCGTTGATTTTTTAATGTTTTTGCTTGGAGTGATGCAATGAATTTTAGATGGCATTGCCCACACACAATACTTAAGAAAGCGGATAAGTTGTTACCCGCTGTTGCGATAGCATTTCCGATTTCGACAATATAGTTATTGATGATTTTTTCGAAAAACAAGCCCTTAAAAGTATGAGCGGAATGACGCAAGGATGGAATCTGATTTATACCAAACCTAAACATGAAAAGAAACTAGCTGGCGAGTTGAGCTTAAGAAATATTGAATATTTCTTGCCCTGCGTCAAAGTGGAGAAACAGTGGCGTGATCGAAAGAAAATAATCGATGAGGTATTATTTCCATCCTATATTTTTGTAAGGACTGCTAATAAAAAGGATTTTTTTGAATTGGCAGCAGCTCCGGGGTATTGTGGTTACGTGAAGTTCGGTAAAGTATATGCCTCGGTGTCGCAATTGGTAATCGATCAGATTAAAGTGATTATTTCAAGCCAGCTCAATACGGTAGTGACCAGCGCCTTTTATCAACCGGGACAACGAATCGTAGTTAATGAAGGTCCATTATCTGGTTTATGCGGTGAGGTGGTGAAAAACGCCGGAGAGGCTAAGATTCTTGTCAGGATGGAAATACTGAACAGATGTATTTTAGTCGATATGCCTGCTGCTTACCTGCTATGATAAAATCAAAACTTTTCACTTAGTTCTGAAGATGAGCGCCCGGCTCACAGGGATTGCTACGCCATAATTTTTTTAAACACCTATCAACTCGCAGAGTCAATAAATATGTTCATTATCATTCGATTGCTTAAGTCTAAATCCCGGTGGTTCTTCGCCTTTTTAGCAGTATTAAGCGTTACCAGCACTTTGACCAATTTCGGAATTTTATTTTTGATCAATATAGCATTAACACACAATTATAACAGCCTGATTGGTGATCTCAGCTTTCCGATCTTCCTGGGCCTGATTACGCTTTCTTTTGCAAGCAATGTTTTCTTTCAAAATCAGATGAATATCCTGACTAATGATATCATTTATGACCTGGAATTGTCCATTGTAGAAAAAGTGAGAAATGCTTCATATGATTCTTTTTTAAGAATGGGACGGGAGCGCATTTACGCGGTTATCGGGGATGCGGAAGTTTTGGGCCGGCTTCCCGAAATATTGATTGTGTTTTTAAACACTTCTATTTCTATTGTATGTTCGCTGACCTACCTGATCTGGGTGTCCGGGCTTGGAGGGGTGTCAATACTCACTTTCGTCGCCGTTTTATTTGTTGTGTTCGTATACAGAAATAAAGGTATACTAGCGGACTTAAACAGGGTAAGGGATCAGCAGGATACTTATTATTCATTTTTAAGGGAGCTTATCGATGGCTTTAAGCAAATACGAATATCGGATGCCCGCAACAATATTCTTTTTGAGCAATATATTCTTCCTAACAGAACGGTATCCAAAAACCTCAGGGTTAAAACTTCCAGAAATTATATCATTAATCAGTTGTCCGGGATATTCAGCTGGTATTTTATCCTGGGCCTGATCATATTTGTGCTGCCTTTGATCTTCAAATTTAATCTGACTCAAATGGCAACCTTTGTGACGACCATACTATTTTTAATGGGACCAATATCCGGCCTTATTAATGTCATCCCGTTTTTTACAAGATTGAAAATTTCAGTAGAGCGCATAGAGGAAATTAATGACCTTCTCGCAGTCGATGCAGTAAACCCCGTGAAGCCGGCTGCTGAATTCGTAAATTTCAAATCGATCAGATTTGAGAATATTGTCTACCGTTATGGCCAAAATGGAGCTGAGGGATTTTGTATCAAATTAGACGACCTGACGATAACTTCCAATGAAGCACTCTTTTTGGTTGGGGGAAACGGAAGTGGCAAAACGACATTTATCAACTTTCTAACTGGTCTATGTAAACCGGAAAGTGGGAGTATTTTTCTTAATGAACAGCGAATAAGCTGGGACGATTTCAGGTCTTTTAGCAATCAGATGGCAGTGATATACACGGACCATTATCTGTTTAAAGAGAATTATGATAATCATGATTTTGATAAAAACGAAATCAAAGAATTCAAAGATTTATTCAATGTGCAGGACATTTTCAAAGTGGATGATCATTCGAAAAGTATCAACACGAAGTTGTCAAAGGGGCAGCAGAAAAGGATAGCATTGCTGATGGCGATGCTGGAAGATAAACCCATCATTGTTTTAGATGAATGGGCTGCTGAGCAGGATACGCTTAACCGCAATTTGTTCTACACAAAATGGCTTGCAGAATTAAAAAGGCGGGGTAAAACTGTAATTCTGATTTCACACGACAACGATTGCTTTGGACAAGCGGACAGGCTGGTGAAATTCGAGTTTGGAAAGATTGTAAGTGACGTCTATTCAAACCAATCTGTCTTGATTAACTAAACAGCTATCATGAACAAAATCAAACTATTCTGCCTGCCCTTTGCCGGGGGTAATAAATATTCCTACAGGTCATTTTTGGCTTCGTGCCCTCCCTGGATAGATCCGATTACATTAGAATACCCCGGGAGGGGCGAACGGATCAGGGAAACGTTTTTAACGGACATCAATCAACTGGCGGCCGACGTTTTTGATCAAATAAAAAAAATGGGAACCGGAATGGTTTACGCATTATACGGTCACAGCATGGGGGGGCTGGTCGCTGTTTCGGCCTTGCAGAAAATGGCTCTCGAACGAAATTTAATGCTCCCGAGCCACGCGTTCGTCTCCGGATGTGCCGGACCGGCATCACAGAAAAGGAATAAAAAACGACATCTACTCGAAAAAAAAGAGTTCATACGCGAAATAATAAACCTCCACGGCAGCCCTGCAGAGATTTTACACGATGAGGACCTCCTGGATTTTTATGAACCGATCCTTCGCGCTGATTTTACAGCTTGTGAAACCTACGAACATCTGTGCGCCCCCCCTTTAAATATACCACTTACTGTTATAACCGGAGCTGAAGAAGATATCGAATTGAAGGAAATCGGCCTTTGGCAACTGGAAACAATTCAACCTGTCCGTTTTATACAAATGGATGGCGATCATTTTTTTATCCTGAAAAAACAAGCACAGATATGGCAGGTCATCAGCAAGGAGCTATTAAAAAAAATATAAAATAATTATGAAAGAGAACATGTTATACCTGAAATCAAATGTTGTAATAGAGCCTTTAGTGGATAGATGGTATGCCTGGAGCCATTTGATCTCACCTGCGACGGCAGCCATGAACATCGTTGAAAGGCATATGACGATTATGGAGTCCTTTATCATGGACCCGGATATTCATGCCCAGGCTGTATCGAATCCCAAAATGAAGGGAGGTCCTTTTATGGATATTCCTGAAAAAAGGCGGGAAGATGTTCAAAAGCTATTGGAGAGCACCATGACAAACCAGCAGGATATTATAGCTTTCTGCAAAGCGGTAAAGCAACTCGATAAGTTGTTGAGTACGGAAGCCAAGGGGTTCGGGATGGAAGACTTGTATCCTAAAGTACCGGCAATTCTCCGCGGATATGTGGAATTGTTTTATGATCGGAATAATAATCCCGATTTCAGGTTTTTCGAATCGTTATTATATAAAAGTAAATTTTATAACGAGGCCAGCCAGAGCATCGCGCTTTGGATTACGAATAATGATCACAGGCCTTTTTGTTTGAGCACTCCGCGCCTGGATGAGGCAGATGTTCTTCATTTGAGCATCCCTTTCAATCACCCGGGGATAGATGAATTGGCAAAAATGAAAAATGTCCCTCAAAGTCTCGGCTATATAAGTTCTATTTTGCAAATCAGCGATATTCAACTTCCTTTATTTCAGACTTTTTTCACTGAGGATGCGCCTTTGCCTTATAAGAAGTATGAAGGCGACAAAATCAGAATGCGGTATTTTGGACATGCCTGTGTAATGGTTGAGACCAAGGATGTATGTATCCTGGTAGACCCCCTTATCAGTTACTATGGCTATCAATCTGAGGTTGATCGCTTTACCTTCGAAGATATTCCTGAAGTGATCGATTACGTATTGATTACACACAATCACCAGGATCATATCCTTTTTGAAACGTTGCTCCCGCTGAGGCATAAAATCAGGAATATCATCGTACCACGCCAGGGCAGCGGTAAACTTGAAGATCCGGATTTGAAAATAATGTTCAATAGCCTGGGTTTCAATAATGTAACTGCTATTAATGAAATGGAGAGTATCAGGTTCGATAAGGCGATGATCATGGGGCTGCCATTTATTGGAGAACACAGTGATTTGAATATTCTTACCAAATCCTGTTTCCTGGTAGAGATCAGTGGATTCAGGTTGCTTTTTCTCGCCGATTCGAGAATTGTAGAATCGGCCCTATATCAGCATATTCAACGGGTAATCGGTAATGTCGATGTGATGTTTTTAGGAATGGAATGTGATGGAGCTCCTTTATCCTGGCTTTATGGTCCGTTAATGACTAAGAAACTGCCAAGAGACCAGGACGGCAGCAGAAGACTGGCCGGGTCTGATTGTGAAAAGGGTATAGCGCTGGTTGAAATATTTCAACCGGAGGAGGTCTATGTTTACGCCATGGGACAGGAACCATGGATCGAGTTCATCAGCAGTGTGAAATACACTGACGAATCAAACCCTATCGTTCAATCGGACAAACTGGTAGAATGGTGCAGAACAAAAGGGCTGATCGCCGAAAGGCTTTACGGCGAGAAGGAACTTCTTTACCAGACCGATTTAGTCGGTATCGCCGGGCATGAATAACTGCATTGCCCGTGTGACCGGCAGATAGGTCTACTGCCGGTCACACATCATAACGATTTTTATTCTTTCAATTCGCCCCGGGCACCGTTAATAGCTGATTGACGGATTTTAACCGCTTTTCGTCTGGCGTGCGGGTGATGGTGCCTACTATCGTCACAAGATTCAATTGATGACGTCCTCGTAAACTTTAAACATTTAAATTATGCAAAATACCAGATTTCCGCTGCATCCTTCGCAGCAGGATGTGTTTCTTGATCAATTAGTGAATTTGGATAGCCCCCGGTATAATACAGGAGGCTATCTGAAAATCATCGGTAATTTAAACCTGGAAAAGTTTATAGAGGCAACGTATTCGTGTACTGAAGTGTTTGATGCCCTTCGGATGCGGTTTGATTTTGATCGTGATGAGCTCTCATTTACTGTGGATGACGATCGCGCCCGTATCGAAATCGAGTTAATTGATTTTACTGACCGGGAATTCGCATCCGCTGATGCTTTGTCATGGGCGAAGGAACAGTTTAATATACCCTTTAGTTTCCGGGAAAGCGGCCCGCTGGCCCGGCACGCGGTGCTGATGGTCGCTGAAAATGAATTTTGGTTTTTTTTTAAATATCATCACTTGATTAATGATGGGTTTGGTTTTTCAGTATTGTTCCATTATGTGGCCAAAAAGTATTTGTCGTTGATTGCTGAAGACGGTGCCGGGTTCGAATATCCTTCTTATATAGCCGAAGCTGTAAGGGCGGCCGGATATGCTGCATCTGAAAGCTACAGACAGGAGGGGGAGTTCTGGAAGGAAAAAATTATAAAAAATCCTGAACGGCTTTTTTATAAAGAAAAAGGTAGGTTGGCAGGAGGGAAAAGCCAGGTTTTTATTTACACGTTAAGTGTTGAAGAAAGGAAGTCTCTTGTTGAGTTGGAAGCCCTGACCCAGGCTGGTATACAGCAGCTGACTATTGCGGCACTGATCATCTTTTTTGGGAAGACCCGCAGGCAAATTGACTTTGTATTTGGTACGTCTATTCATAAAAGAACGTCCAGAACACTGCGCAATATGGTAGGTATGTTCACAGGGATACTCCCATTCAAAGGAACTTATCAGGAAGAATTGTCGTTAAATGATTTCATTCGCGAAATCGTATCATCCCAAAGAAAGGATTATCGCCATCAGAATTATTTGATAGGAGACCTTAACCGGTATTTCAAAAACAACGCTTCCGGGGACTACCTTGTGCAGGTCATTGTCAATTATGAGTTATTCAACTTTGAGCTCGATTTTGGGCCTGCTGTTGAGAGCGTTATGCACGACCTGTCAAGTGATTTTGAAACAGACCCCCTGCGTTTCGGCTGGAGGGATTTCGGGAAAAATCAGTCGTTGGAGCTGCATGTCAATTTTCAGGCTGATTATTTTGACCGTTCTGAAATAGAATTATTTGTACAACGCTTGTTTTTTATTTTTGGACAGTTTCGATCGAAGCTGGCACTGCCGGTCAAAGATGTAGCCATTGTCCCTCCTGCGGAGTCGTTAGAATTACTTACGCATGGGTGTGGAAGTTTTTCGGGGGATACTTTTGTACTTCGGGAACATCTTCGGTCGGTAATGGCTGCGGAGTCGTTTAGGCCTGCGGTTCGCTGCGGAGAGCGTGTAATGAGTTATGGTTTATTGGGATCGGTTTGTGAGGCGGTTTCGGTATACCTTCGGGGGGAGTGCGGCCTGGTCAAAGGAGACCGGGTTGTGGTTATGATACCCCGTACGGAATGGGTGCCGGTTGTCTTTTTATCGTTATTGGACAGCGGGCTGGTTTACATTCCGGTAGATATGAACTATCCTGCGGACCGGATCCGGTTTCTACTGGAGGATGTGTCCCCCAGGCTGGTCATCTGCACTGCGGAATCCTCGGAGCTGTTGGCTGTTACGGAAAAGTATCCGGTGTTGTTGTTGACAGCGCTGGAGGAATTTACAAGCAGTTATGCAGGGGGCGGCTTTGAAGGTCCGGATCTGGAAGCTGCTGATACGGCTTATATCATCTATACTTCAGGTTCTACGGGTTTGCCTAAAGGTGTTTTGGTCAGCCACGGGAACCTGGGCCACTTTCTGGGCCATGTATACCGTCAGTATGTCCAGGAGGCCGGCATGGTGATGCCGTTTATCGCCTCTTCATCCTTTGATATATCGGTGTTCCAGCTGCTGTTTCCGCTGTTACGGGGCGGGATAAGTCTGATCGTAGATAAATCAGAACTTCAGGACCTGGAAAAGTTTACCAGCCTTTTAAGATCGGCGACTGTATTAGATACGGTTCCCGGGGTTTATGCGCTGCTGGCCGATTACATCCTGGAGCACGGCTTGTCAGGCTCTTTCGGGCATATAGAACGGTTGTTTATCGGTGGGGACAGTATCCCTGACAGTTTATTACTGAAGTTGTCATCAGTTTTCAGCTCGGCCTGTATTACGGTCACTTATGGGCCGACGGAAGGTACGATATTCTGTACGGACCTGGTTTACACCGCCGGAACGCCTGGGCCTTTAAGCCGAGGGTCAATGATAGGGCACCCGATAAGCGGGAGCCGTATTTATATACTGGGGAACGACCAGGAACTGTTACCGGCAGGCGTGGATGGGGAAATATGTATAGGGGGAGCAGGTGTTACGCAAGGCTATTTTCAGCGGCCAGAGCAGACCCTGTCCCGGTTCGTTGAACATAAGGAGTACGGGTTATTGTACCGTACCGGAGATATTGGGCGATGGAGCCCGGAATGGGTGCTGGAATTTCGTGGCCGGAATGATGGGCAGGTTAAGATCCGGGGTCACCGGATAGAACTGGGAGAGATAGAGAATAAACTGCAGGAGAGCGGCCTGTGCAGACAGTCGGTCGTTTTATCCAGGGCCGACGCCCATGGGAATAAAATGCTGGTTGGGTATGTTGTACCTGATGGGCCGTTTGATCGTGACGGGCTGATGACTTACCTGGAACGGAAGCTTCCGGAGTATATGATCCCTTCGCTGCTTATCGCGCTGAAGGATATGCCTTTGACCCCGAACGGCAAGATAGACAGGAAATCACTTCCGGATGTGGACGCTTTATTGGGGGAGAATGCCTATATGGCGCCCCGTACAGAGGCGGAGGCCGCCCTGGCTGTGATATGGGAGGATTTGTTGCGCGTAGAGCGGGTAGGGGTCAATGATAACTTTTTTGAGCTGGGAGGGGACTCCATCATAACTATACAGGTAGTAAGCCGGGCGAAACGTTCAGGCTATAATATACAGATCAAAGATATATTCAGGCACCAGACCATCGCCCGGCTTGTGGCAGCGCTGAATCATCAGGAACAGGGGGAGTCCTGCCGTGGAGAACAGGGATTATTAAGCGGGCGTAGCGGGCTTCTTCCGGTACAGCAAATGTATTTGGAACATGCGGAGCAGGATAGTCCGTACTTTAATCAAAGCCTGTTGTTGGGAATAGATAAAAAGATCAGCGCCCCGGTGATCAGGGAAGCAGTGAGCGCACTGGTTCGGCACCATGATGCTTTACGTTTTGTTTATAGTAAGGAAGGGGCAGAGTGGCAACAATCCTACGGTCCGGAAGCCGTTGGGACAGTAGTTACAGAGCAGATCAGTGCCACACTGCCGGAGCTTTTCGGGGTGATCGTCAGTGATGTCTGCAAAGGTTATCAGCAAAGCCTTTCTATGGGCGGAGGGGAACTTATCCGGGTGGTTTTACTGGAAACGGATAAACGGGTGGCGCAGAACCGTTTGCTGATCGTGATCCATCACCTGGCCGTAGATGGGGTATCCTGGCGTATCCTCTTATCTGACCTGGAGCAATTGCTTTCAGGCATAATGAGGAATGAATACGCTGACCTTGGCCTGAAAAGCAGTTCAGTACGGCAATGGTACGCGGGCCTGCAACATTATGGGAGCAGCGCGAGGTTAAAGCGTCAAAAAGGCTATTGGGAGAATATAACCGGGCAGTATCGTCCATTGATGACGGATACCTCCTACCAGGGCAGGGTAACGACCGGAGATACGGCGGCCATCCGGGTCAGCTTATCGGCCGGGGATACCCGGTCTTTACTTCAGGAGGCGCCCCGGGCCTATCATACGGAGGTGAACGACCTGTTGTTATGCGCCCTTGTGAAAACGTTTTGTGACTGGAACAAGAGCGATCAGCTGCATATCGGGCTGGAAGGCCATGGCCGGGAGGATGATATCCTGGCGGGTGTGGAAAGCAGCCGCACCGTAGGGTGGCTGACTAACCTGTATCCGGTTTTGCTGCAACTGAACGGGGCCCAGTCAGTGGGTTCCTGTATAAAGGAGATAAAAGAACAACTCCGCCGGGTGCCGGATAAAGGTATGGGCTATGGGGTATTGAAATATATCAATAAAGAGCCGGGGCTCGGGGAATCCACGCCGTGGAATGTGGTGTTTAATTACCTTGGGCAACTCGATACGCTGCTGGAAGGAGATGGTACCTGGCTGAGCCGGGTGGACGAGTCTCCTGGCAGGAGCATAAGTGCGGCGCACGAGGTGGACGAGAAGTTCGTCATCAACAGCATGATCCGGAATGGTGCGTTGGAAATAAGCTGGGGTTACAGTACCCTTCATTATACGTCTTCCACCGCCACAGAACTGGCTTCAGCCTATGTTCAAAACCTGGAGTTGCTGATCATGCATTGCAGGTCACAGGCTGTTTCGGTCCCTACGCCATCGGACTATGGTCTTGGTCAGGAGATCAGTTATAAAGAATTGGATGCTTTCCTGGACTTACCCCAAAGCAAGGGAATCGGCAGCATATACCGTTTAAGCGGCTTACAGGAAGGCATGCTTTTCCATAGTTTGTATGACCAGCAGGCCGGAGGTTATGTAGAGCAGTTTGTATGTGACCTGTATGATACCGATGTAGCTATTTTCCACAAGAGCTGGAATATACTGCTTTCCCGTCACAGTGCCCTGCGCAGCACCTTTCATCCGGATACGTTCAGCATTCCGGTACAGTGCGTTCACTTGTCGGTAACGCTGCCGCTCGAAGTCCTGGACTACCGTCACCTGAGTGAAGGGGCGTGTTTACAGGCGATAGAAGAATACGAATCAGCAGATTTGTTAAAGGGGATTGACCTGGGTTCTGCGCCGGTGATGCGGATCAGCTTGTTCCGTATGGACGAAAGCCGTTACCGGATGCTTTGGACCCATCATCATCTGCTGACTGACGGGTGGTCGCTTCCGGTACTGATGGGAGAATTACTGAATACTTATGAGCAGCTCCATGCAGGTGAGGAACCGCCCATCCTTGAGGGAGATAATTATGAAGACTATATCCGCTATATAGAACATCGTGACAAATATGAAGAAGAATCCTACTGGCGGGGTTACCTGAGCGGTTTGGAAGAAAGCAGTCTGCTGCCGTTTATAGGTACGACCGCAGACCGGAATAAAGGGATTGGCAGCTATGCGGAAGAGACGCTGGTTGTGGAAGCGGCATTAAGGGAAGAAATAGCAGGCTATGCACAGCAGCACCGTCTAACGTTAAATACGGTAATGCAGGGTGTCTGGTCGTACCTGTTGTACCGTTATACCGGTAATGCCCATATCACGTACGGAGTAACAGTTTCAGGGCGTCCGGATGACCTTGCGGATATAGAGCAGCGTGTGGGCATGTATATCAATACCCTTCCGCTGCATGCGTTCATTGATGAAGATGAGGGTATATCGGGCTGGCTTGAGGCTATCCAGCAGGGCCAGCTGCAAAGCAGGGAATACCAGTACACCTCACTGAGCGATATCCAGCGGTGGATCGGGCTACCGGGCGACCTTTTTGACAGCTTACTGGTATTTGAGAATTACCCGGTAGATAAGGTATTGTCAGACAAGACATGGTCTTTGCGGATGGAAAAGATCAGTGCACCGGAGAAAACGAATTACCCATTGTGCATTACGGTAAACAGCTCCTCGGAGATCAGCATATCGTTCAGCTATAACACAACATTACTGGGTTCAGAGGAAATCCGCCGGATAAAAGGGCACTTTGCGCATATACTAATGCAGCTGCCGTCCCCGGATAAGGTCAAGCTCGGCGATCTTCAGCTGCTGACGCCGGAAGAGGAAACCGCGCTGGCGGCGTTCAATGATACGGACCATGACTACCCGTCCGACAAGACGATCGTGGACCTTTTCGATGAACAGGTAAAGCTCCACCCCGAAGCTATCGCCGTCCGGTTCGGCGACCACAGCCTGTCCTATCATGAACTACATACCAAAGCTAATCACATTGCCAGTTGTTTGCAAAATGATTACCAAGTACAATCGAAAGATTTGGTTGGACTGGTTATTCACAGATCTGAAATGATACTTGCCGGTATATTCGGCATACTAAAAGCTGGCGCGGCCTATGTGCCGATCGACCCGGGACTGCCCCGCGAAAGAATTGCTTACATGCTAAATGATACCGGAATAAAGGTACTTATACTACAGCCGGAAGACGCTGATTTCCCCGGACGGTTTGGCTTCGAAGGGGCTGTTTTGGATATGGAGCTTTTCAATCAGAAGGGATATTTGCCTTCGCCCTCGTTGACTGCCGTTTCCCCAATAGGGATTGATGACCCGGCTTATGTTATTTATACTTCGGGCTCTACGGGCAGGCCCAAAGGGGTGGTGATTCCTCACCAAGGTGTAGTTAACTTAAGTCACTGGCAAGCAGCTCAGTTTGATGTCAAACCGGGTAAAAATATTTTGCAGTTTTTTTCTTACAGTTTTGACGGGGCGGTTGGCGAAACCTTCATGGCCCTATTGAATGGGGCAACCCTTAAAATGTTTAATACGGAAAAATTAGACCCGGATTACCTGACGGATTTTATAAACAGGGAGGATATTTCTGTCGGCGTATTTGTACCTACCCTGCTGAAACAGATAGACCCTGAAAACCTTTCCTTGATAAAGGATAAATGGATAGTTTCTGTCGGCGAAGAGTGCCCGGTGGATTTAGCTGATAAATGGTCATCATTATGCCGGTTCGTGAACGCTTACGGGCCAACGGAATACACGGTCTACTCTCATCTTTATGAAATGCAAAGCCATAATGTGGTGCCGGTAAATCAAGTCCCGATCGGGAAACCCATATTTAATTCAAAATCATATATTCTTGATCACCGTCTACGCCAGGTCCCGGTAGGGGTACCCGGAGAAATTTATATATCGGGTATGGGCATGGCCAAAGGCTATCTTCGGAATAACCTGATGTCATTGAGCCATTTTTTACCCAATCCATTTACCTTATCCGCTAAATGCACTTTTGGAGAGTTCTCGGAACCTGCCAGTGTCAGAAGTGATATTGAACGATTTAAAGAAAGAAAACGTCATAGCGGCTTTGCCGAAAAAATCTTTAAGGTCGATCATTTTTCTGACGATGACCTGTCTGCTTTTATAAGTAAACTGGATGCCGACCTGATCTTTTTAAGCCAAAAATACCTGAATAACCTGGAATCCGACCGGGAGAAATATAAAAGTTTTAAACGTTATATGCTGGAAGGCGTTCATGATACCTACGCATCGTGCGGGATTAACGAGGAGGTATTAAGAACCTTATTGCCTTTTGAAAATTACAACCGGTTAAAGGGGGTAGACCTGGGTTTCGGCAATGGAGAGGTAATGGAAATTCTGGGAATGATGGGAACGGATACCATCGGTATCGAACTGAGCCCGTTCTCTGTTCAAAGGGCAAGAGATGCCGGATTTGCTGCGTATATGGGCGAAGTCGACCTGGATCCGGCCGACTTTTGTGACCAATACGGCATTAATGCCGGATCTATGGACTTCGCGATTTCCAATTTGGTTTTGGACAGGGTTTCTAACCCACTGAATTACATCAGAAATCTGGTCAATGTTCTGAAGACAGGTGGCCGTTTTGCTTTGCAAACCTTATTGCCGGTAGTCCCTGTGGATGACGGGGAAACTGATAAAAAAATTATTTATACCAGCCCGGAGAACAGGGTAACGCTCGGTAATGATGCGCAGGAAGACACGTGGAAGATTGTTCAATTACTCTGTGAAGTGGGCGGATTGGAGCTGAAGATATTCCAGGTGCCCTTTGTTGTTTCCAGCAGGGATGGTATGCAGGAATATAAAATGTGGAGTTTTAGCGGACTGAAAGGTGCAGTACCCGATGTAAAGCATCAAATGCTGGGATGTTTTTACAAAACAGGAGATTACGGCTTTTATGATAAGGAGGGCCGGATTTACTTCAAAGGCCGCTTGGATGATCAGGTAAAGATTAGGGGTTTCCGGATTGAGCTTGGTGAAATTGAAGAGGCGATCAGACGACATGGCTACATCCAGGATGTAGTAGTGGTAGCATTTGGCAAGGTCCCGGGCGGGAAAACTTTAATAGCCTACGTTGTTGCCGTTGGTGGTTTTGACAAGGAGTCGCTGATGCTTTACCTGCGGGGGAAATTACCGGAGTATATGGTTCCGGCGGCTATTGTGGAACTGGACCGGATGCCTTTGACTTCAAGCGGGAAGATCGATAAACGGTCTCTCCCGGATCCTGACCTGGGCAGCTTGTCGGGAGGGGATTATGTGGCCCCGCGCACGGGGCTGGAGCAAACGCTGGCGGAGATCTGGCAGGACTTGCTGGGCGTCGAGCGTATCGGTATCCATGATGATTTTTTTGAGCTCGGCGGCCATTCTTTACTGGCCACCCGGATTGTATCGGCAATCCGTAAGAAGATAGAGGTCGAGTTTGCGGTCAGGACTTTTTTTCAATTGCCAACCATCGGACTTATGGCGCAATATATCAGTGTTCAGCAACATAATTTGATACTGGAAGCCGATGATTACCAGGTAATAAAATTATAAATCACATTTTCTGCTTTTAACCTAATTATAATGGCCGATTTTAACATGAACGATATAACCAGATTATTGCAAAAGGCCAATGAACTGGGTTTCAAGATTTCCTTTCAGGATAACGAGCTGATGATCCGCTTGCATAAACATATGGAAGCGGATGAGTCTTTTTTGACGGAATTAAGGTGTCAGAAAGAAAATCTCATAGAATATTTTAAAAAGTACCAGATTCAGATGGGTGACGCTGTCCAGGTGAACGGGTACCGTCCCGCGATAACCGCCGGAGACCGGAATGGCAGGGTCCCTCTATCTTTTAGCCAGGAGCGGCTGTGGTTTATCGACCGCCTTGGGGGAAGTGTGCAGTATCATGCATCCGGCGCTATTCGCCTGCGGGGCGAGGTAACGGCGGTCGGGCTGGAACATGCGCTGGGTTCGATAGTTGACCGCCACGAGGTGCTGCGTACGGTGTTGTACGAGGAGGATGGCCGTGCCTACCAGCGTGTCCTGCCTCCGGGCGGCTGGCGGCTGCGGTCTGGTAACTGGGAGGGCGTTGATGATTTGCAATCCGGGATAATGGCGCTTGTGCAGGCGCCTTTTGAGTTGTCTTCGGATCATATGCTTCGGGCAGACCTGCTACGGATCGGGGATAATGAGCACCTGCTGGTGATAACGATGCATCATATTGCATCGGATGCCTGGTCGTTACCGCTGATCATCCGGGAGCTTACGGAGCTTTATGCGGCATACGTGGAAGGGCGGCAGCACAGCCTATTGCCGCTGAAGCTGCAGTATGCGGATTATTCGCTGTGGCAGCGTGAGTATTTGCAGGGTGAAGTGCTGGCAGGTAAACTGAACTACTGGCGGGATCGTTTATCAGGGGTGAGCCGCCTGAACCTTCCGTTGGATTACGTTCGTCCCTTATCAGCGGGGATCTCGGGGGGCGAGGTGGGGACTTTATTGGACAGTGGTATTTATAATCAGTTGCTGGCATATTGCCGGCGGGAAGGTGTGACCTTATATATGGCACTGCTGGGTGTGTTTAATGTATTGCTTCACCGTTACAGCGGGCAGCAGGATATCTGTATCGGCAGTTCTATTGCGGGGCGTCAGTATCAGGAGATCGAGGATCTGGTCGGCTTTTTTGTCAATACACTGGCGCTGCGGAACCATGTTGATCCGTCAAAGCACTTTCGGGAGTTGCTGCAGCAGGTCAAACAAACCACGCTGGATGCTTACGAGCACCAGGACGTACCGTTTGAAAAGGTGGTGGAGGCAGTCGGCGGCGAACGGGACCCCGGGCGCAACCCGATCTTCCAGGTCATGCTGGTACTGGAAAATGTGCCGGATGCGGAGAAGCTGCAACTGGGAGATCTGCAGCTATCAGAAGAACCTACGGGTTTGATCAGTTCGAAGTTTGATATTACACTGAGCATATCAGAATCAAGCCGGGGACTTCGTCTTAATATTACTTACCGTACAGACTTATACCGGGCGGAAACAATCCGCAGGATGCTGGGGCATTATGAACAGCTGATAACGGGTATATTGTCAGATGGAGACTGCACGATAGGGGACCTGGATATGCTTGGCGAAAGTGAGCGTTACGAGTTGCTGGAGTCGTTCAATGCTACGGGTGTAAGGTATGCTGAAGAACAGGAGACGGTAATAGAACATTTCCGGACGCAGGCTTTGCGGAGTCCAGATGCGTTAGCAGTGGTATTCGGGGAAGAGCGCATGAGCTACCGGGAACTGGATGAGCGCTCGACACGGCTTGGTCATTACTTACAGGAGCAGGGTGTCGGCCGTGAGAGCCTTGTTCCGATCTGTGTAGACCGTGGTTTATGGATGATCACGGGTATTTTGGGTATCCTGAAGGCAGGAGGTGCTTATGTTCCGGTAGACCCTTCTTATCCGTCGGACCGGATCAGTTATATGCTTTCGGATACTGGAGGTGCTTTATTGCTGAGCGAACGGGGTGTATTAGGGTCAGGGGTGGTTGATGGGGTTTCCGGTGTGCGG
Organism: Mucilaginibacter gossypii; assembly: GCF_017569325.2. NCBI lineage: Bacteria > Pseudomonadati > Bacteroidota > Sphingobacteriia > Sphingobacteriales > Sphingobacteriaceae > Mucilaginibacter > Mucilaginibacter gossypii. The sequence goes on from NZ_CP071878.2 coordinate 681,993, forward strand.
TTTATAGCGCTGGATGAGCTTGAAGAGGAACTGCGGGGTTATCCGCTGAGCCTTCCGCCGGGGCAGGCCCGTGGCGGTGACCTTTGTTATGTGATCTACACTTCGGGCTCGACAGGCCGCCCCAAAGGGGTAATGATCGAACACCACAGCCTGCTGGATTATGTATGCGGGCTTTGGGAAAGAGCCCCTTTAAGCAAGAACAGCGGCTCTTATGCATTGGTGTCGACGATCGCGGCGGATCTTGGGAACACGGTATTATACAGTTCTTTATTGTCCGGAGGGACATTGCACCTGTTTACAGGCCCGCAGGTCAATGATGCGGAAGGTCTCTGCACATACTTTGAATCCCGGCAGATTGATTGCCTGAAAATAGTGCCGTCTCACTGGAAAGCCCTATGTGCCCCGGGCCGGTTGCTGTTACCTTCCAAGTTACTTATTTTCGGGGGAGAGCCCCTGCCGGTAAGTCTGTGTGAACAGTTGGCGGCCTCCGGCGCGCCCTGCAGGATTATCAATCATTACGGACCAACTGAAACTACTATAGGTAAACTGCTTCATATGGTGGACCGTGACGCCGGTTATCCCACGGGCACCATTCCCATCGGGAAGCCGATCGGGAACACGCGGGTGTATATACTGGACGGTCGGGGAGGTTTATGCGGCATCGGTATACCCGGGGAGCTGTACATTTCGGGGTCGGGTCTTGCGCGTGGTTACCTGAACCGTCCAGACCTGACCGGAGAGCGTTTTTTAGCGGACCCTTACGGCGGTGCGGGGAGCCGGATGTACCGTACGGGGGATGTGGGCCGGTGGCTTGCTGACGGAAACATAGAATATATAGGTCGTTCGGATGACCAGGTCAAGATCCGAGGTTACCGTATCGAGCCTGGTGAGATCGAGAGTGTGCTGCAGCAGAGCGAGCAGGTTAGCCAGGGAGTAGTGAGCTGTCATACGGACGCACAGGGTAATAAGCGTCTTGTCGGGTATGTTGTAGCGGGAGCGGGTTATGACCGTGATGGGGTAATGGATTACCTTCGATCCCGTCTTCCGGAGTACATGGTTCCGGTCCAGCTGATCGTTTTGGAGAGTCTTCCGCTGACGGCGAACGGAAAGATCGACCGCCGTCAGCTTCCGGACCCGGAGGAGTCCAGGGGCGGGGGTTATGTTGCGGCCACGACGGGCCTGGAGTTTTCCCTGGTATCGATCTGGGAGGGCCTGCTGGATACGGAAGGGATCGGGGTGACGGACAACTTTTTTGAGCTTGGGGGGCATTCGCTGCTGGCCATCCGGGTGGTCTCTGCGATCCGCAGGGAGCTCGGGGCCGCTATTTCGATCGGGGATGTTTTTGATTACCCGACGATATGCGGGCTTGCCTCGCGCCTGTCTTCAGCGGCAAAGTCATCGTTACCGTTGATCAAAGTAGGAGAGCGTCCGTTGCTGATCCCGTTATCCTACGGTCAGGAGCGTTTATGGTTCATAGACCAGCTGGAGGGCGGTAGCCTTCAATATAATATACCATCGGTACTGTATCTTGAAGGGGGGATAGATATAAGAGGACTTTCGCATGCGCTGGGTTCGATAGTATCTCGCCACGAGGTATTGAGGACGGTTATAGAGTTGCATGAAGGTATTGCTTACCAGCGGGTACTGCCCGCGGGCGATTGGGAGCTTCGGGTAACGGATGATGCGTTATTGCGGTCAGAGGGGGAAGCGCTACAGTCGTATATAGACAGGCAGGCAGGTGAAGGTTTTGATCTTTCGCGGGACTATAAGCTTCGAGCAGAGTTGATCCTGACGGGATCGTCTTCGTCAGTGCTGTTGTTATGCCTGCACCATATCGCATCTGACGGCTGGTCGGTACCGATCCTGGTACGCGAACTGACGTCATTATATAACAGCTATGTAAACGGTACGGAGAAGGAGTTACCTTCCCTGCCGGTACAGTATGCTGATTATTCGCTGTGGCAGCGGGGTTACCTTTCGGGGAATGTGCTGAACAGCAAACTGAGTTACTGGGAGGAAAAGTTATCGGGGTTGTCTACGCTGGAACTACCGTCGGACTACCGGCGTCCTGCGGTTCAGAGCACCCGTGGTTCTGTATATCACTTCCGGATAGAATCGGAATTGACGGGGGCGCTTCATCGGCTGAGCCAAAGTCATGGTGTTACGTTATTCATGACGCTGCTGTCTGCGTTTAAGGTATTATTATACCGTTATAGCGGTCAGGAAGATATCTGTGTCGGGAGTGCGATCGCCAACCGCGGGCAGCACGAGGTAGAAGGTCTGATCGGCTTTTTCATCAATACGCTGGCGCTGCGGAGCGACCTGAGGGGTAACCCGTCCTTTGAGGAGGTACTGGCCCAGGTCAGGGATACGACGCTGGGCGCTTATGAGCACCAGGATGTGCCGTTTGAAAAGGTGGTTGAGCGTGTGGTGAAGGACCGTGATATGAGCCGCAGTCCTTTGTTCCAGGTGATGTTCGACCTGCAGAATAATGAGCGTGATACGACCTCGTCGCTTACAGGAATCACAATCCGTCAGGACCGGCGGGTCCATAATACGTCGAAGTTTGACATCAGTTTTTCGCTGGCAGAGTCGTCTGGGGTGCTGGAAGCGGGTGTAGAATATTGTACAGATCTTTATGATGGTTCAACGATAGCGCGCATGTGCGCGCATTATGTGGCGCTGCTGGATGCAGTGGTGCAGTCGCCGGGTGACCGGATAGGGGACCTGGATATGCTTGGCGAAAGTGAGCGTTACGAGTTGCTGGAGTCGTTCAATGCTACGGGTGTAAGGTATGCTGAAGAACAGGAGACGGTAATAGAACATTTCCGGACGCAGGCTTTGCGGAGTCCAGATGCGTTAGCAGTGGTATTCGGGGAAGAGCGCATGAGCTACCGGGAACTGGATGAGCGCTCGACACGGCTTGGTCATTACTTACAGGAGCAGGGTGTCGGCCGTGAGAGCCTTGTTCCGATCTGTGTAGACCGTGGTTTATGGATGATCACGGGTATTTTGGGTATCCTGAAGGCAGGAGGTGCTTATGTTCCGGTAGACCCTTCTTATCCGTCGGACCGGATCAGTTATATGCTTTCGGATACTGGAGGTGCTTTATTGCTGAGCGAACGGGGTGTATTAGGGTCAGGGGTGGTTGATGGGGTTTCCGGTGTGCGGTTTATAGCGCTGGATGAGCTTGAAGAGGAGCTGCGGGGTTATCCGCTGAGCCTTCCGCCGGGGCAGGCCCGTGGCGGTGACCTTTGTTATGTGATCTACACTTCGGGCTCGACAGGCCGCCCCAAAGGGGTAATGATCGAACACCACAGCCTGCTTAACTACCTGTTATGGAGCAGGGTGCATTATCTGGGAGCCCTTCCGTCTGACAGGGGGAGCTTTATACACCTGTCCTATACATTTGACGCGTCGCTAACGGCGATGTTCATGCCTTTATTAGCAGGCAGGTCAGTTGTTATCGGCACAAATAAATCTACAGCTGTATTTGAAGACAAGTCCTTTCTGTCAAATGCGGATTATGACTTTATAAAGTTAACGCCCGGCCACCTGGGCCTGCTGGAAATGGCGATGCAGGGGGAAAAACCATTAACCGGAAAACTGGTAGTTGGGGGAGAAGCCCTTCATTGGGGCCAGCTTCAATACTTATATGACCAGGGTATCCAGATGGAAGTGATCAATGAATACGGGCCGACCGAAGCCACCGTTGGCTGTATAGCCTATACGATTAAAACGGATGAGGGCCCGGCTGAAACAGGCCGTGTGATTCCCATCGGGAAGCCGATCGGGAACACGCGGGTGTATATACTGGACGGTCGGGGAGGTTTATGCGGCATCGGTATACCCGGGGAGCTGTACATTTCGGGGTCGGGTCTTGCGCGTGGTTACCTGAACCGTCCAGACCTGACCGGAGAGCGTTTTTTAGCGGACCCTTACGGCGGTGCGGGGAGCCGGATGTACCGTACGGGGGATGTGGGCCGGTGGCTTGCTGACGGAAACATAGAATATATAGGTCGTTCGGATGACCAGGTCAAGATCCGAGGTTACCGTATCGAGCCTGGTGAGATCGAGAGTGTGCTGCAGCAGAGCGAGCAGGTTAGCCAGGGAGTAGTGAGCTGTCATACGGACGCACAGGGTAATAAGCGTCTTGTCGGGTATGTTGTAGCGGGAGCGGGTTATGACCGTGATGGGGTAATGGATTACCTTCGATCCCGTCTTCCGGAGTACATGGTTCCGGTCCAGCTGATCGTTTTGGAGAGTCTTCCGCTGACGGCGAACGGAAAGATCGACCGCCGTCAGCTTCCGGACCCGGAGGAGTCCAGGGGCGGGGGTTATGTTGCGGCCACGACGGGCCTGGAGTTTTCCCTGGTATCGATCTGGGAGGGCCTGCTGGATACGGAAGGGATCGGGGTGACGGACAACTTTTTTGAGCTTGGGGGGCATTCGCTGCTGGCCATCCGGGTGGTCTCTGCGATCCGCAGGGAGCTCGGGGTGGAACTCCCGCTCAATGTGTTATTTCAACATCCGGATATCCAGACACTGGCCAAACTTATCACTATTCTTTCCGATAATCTCCCTGCCTCTGCGATTTTTAATGAAGAAATTCATATTTAGGGCGCTTAAAGCCGTCTTACGGTTCGTTTTCATAACAAATCCAGTACAACTTTTTGATCAAGTAACAATTCCCCGCGATAACCATACACCCAAATTAAAATATGATGTCTGAAAAATATCCTTTGATTTCTTGCATATGTGTAACATACAGGAAACCGGAATCCCTGAAAAATGCAATCGCTTGCTTTGAAGCTCAAACCTATCCCCATAAAGAATTAATCATCCTGTTTGAAGATCACGACCAGGAAACCGTGGCTTTCCTGACCAATGACCTTACCCGGACTGAAAATATCCGAACAATCGGCGTTGCCGGAAGCCCAAAAAAGACATTAGGAGAACTCCGCAATATTGCTTTGCAATGTGCAAACGGAGTATTTGTTTGCCAATGGGACGATGATGACTGGTTTCATACGGAAAGGATTGATTATCAATATAATATTATTGCAGAAAACGGGGTTAACGGATGTATCCTGACCCGCTGGATCATATTTGACCAGTGCGGAGAACGTGTTTTCATCTCCAACCAAAGACTATGGGAAGGTAGCCTGATGTGTAAACGAGATGTTTTAATGGCCAAAAAATATGAAAATAAGGCAAAAGGAGAGGATACCGATGTGGTGAATTATCTATATGACAACGGCCATTTGATCGGCATAAATGACCGTCCGGAACTTTATGTATATATCTATCACGGGAAAAATACCTGGGATATAACGCATTTCACCAAGATTTTCAATGCCAGCAGTGAATTACCGGGAGCAGCCGTATTATTAGCTGACATCGTTTTAAATAAATATGCTCCGGGAAAAACCATCACGATTTTTAATGAATGGATGTATAGCGAGACCCGGCTTGTTTTTTAAATTACGTTGTTAATCTATTCAAAAGCTAATTTGGTGTAATATATTTTAAAAGGCGGCATAGGGTGGTTAAATTCAAATCATCATCAGGCGGTACTGCATATTATCGCTATGATCTTACAATTAAAGACTTTGATGAAAAAGTATTACCGATAACGTCTTGTTACTGGGGACAGCGCAAGCTTTATACAGCGGGCAAATTTGAAACTCTTCATCTGTTTTAAGCCTCGGAACTGTAATAGACAAACCAAATTCTTTGCAACGACAATCAATCACACCAGCCAATAACAACTGGTCAACCGGATCCTTCATCTATCATATGTCAAATTCATCTCATTCGGAAATTATCGACTTGTTGGACCGGGCCAACAGGGGAGGTATCAAAGTCACGTATGGCAATGCGGAGCAGTTAAGTTTAAAAATAGCGCATGGATTAACCCCTGCAGGCGACCTGATCGATAAGTTAAAACTGAACAAAAAGGAAATCATCCGATATCTTGAACAGTTTCAACTTCAGCACAGTTTGTTCTCATCCCAGGAAACCGACACCCTGAGCAAGGACGGCAATTTATATTATGAAACTACCCCGATCCAGGATTATTGGCTGAATCATCTGAAAGACAAAGAATATAAAGAGAATGAAAGTACTCACGGCAATATCCTGCTGACTTATGAGGTCCGTGGAGCTTTGGATATGGCGCTTTTGAGTAAATCCATCTCAACAGTTGTTCATCGCCACGAAAGCCTGCACTCGACATTTCACCAAATCGGGAACAGATTTTACCTGAAGGTGGAGCAAGACCTCACACCTTATGAGCCAGAAGTAATTGACTTAAGGGAAAAGAAAAACCTTCTTGCCGGGTTGGAAGGGCTGGCGAAACTCGATGACAGGCCGCTGGTTTTATTGGGGGGAGCCCTGTTTTTTTCGCGGATCATTCAGCTATCGGCGGAGAGGTATATTATTTCTCTCAAATTGCATCACGTGATCGACGATACCTGGTCTGATGAGATTCTAATGAGTGAATTAACTTATTGTTATCATTGCTTCCAACGCCATAAACCAGTTGAATTAAAAACGCTAAGTTTTCAGTTCAAAGACTATTTATCGTTTGTTAACCGCGACCGTAAACAAAACCGGTTGAAGCATAAAGCCTACTGGGAGCGTTTATACCAGACGCTTCCCGGGCCACTGATACTCCCCGGAGCGGTGCGGCCGGGGAAGCGCCTGCAGAAGGACCGGCTGCTCGAAAGCCGCATCCTGGAGATCACTCCGGAAATCAGAGATCAAGTCCATCATCTGTCCAGACATTTTTCGACAACTGCCTTCGTCATATTGCAGGCGGCTTTAAAAGCGTTTATTTTTAATAAAACCCGCCAGCACGATATTTTAATAGGAACGATTATTTCCGGACGTGACCATCTGGAAACCCAGGGACAGATTGGCAGTTACGCCAGTACCGCTCTGATCAGAACGGTATTTGATCATGCGGATTCCTTTTCGGATGCTGTTTTTAAGGTCATAAAGTCCAATCAAGATTTGGCGGAATACAAAGCTTATTCCCTGACGGATCATATTAACAGCATGTTATTGCCTGGTCAGAATTATGATTCATTCTGGAAAATCAATGTCCTTTATTCCGATAAAAAAACTGGTTTTTATACCGATGGGAATGAAACCGAACGTTTAACACAAGACCTGAACTTGAGCTTTAAACCAATTTACCAGGAAACGCAACGGTTGATCCCGATAGATTTTATTCTGCGGTTTGTGAATTTCAAAGATAAACTGCTACTTAATTTTCAATACGATAGCAGCACCTATGACGATGCCTATGTTGACGGCTTATTACAGGACTATCACGATTATCTACACTTGGTTATAAGCGACGTCAATGGATGCTTATTAACTGATGCGGCAGCTTCATAATCACCTTTTACTTTTAATGCCGGCTTAATAACGGACGCTGTTCGTTATAACCGAACAGATCCAATTTTACCTACACATACTTACGAAAATCATGATCAAAACAATAGCCGATCGGAAGATTAAATTAAAATGGATGGGGGCTAACCCGGGGCAGACCAAAAAAGCCGCATTGCTAATCCCCCAGTTTAATGAAAGCAGGAACTGTAATTTTGTCAGTCGCCTGGAGTATTTTAATGAAGTTGCTGAAAAGTTCGGGAAGGAACTTGATGTCATACTGATCGATGACGGATCCACTGATAACAGCTTGACAGTCATGGAATCATTCCAACAGGAGTACAACGCTTCGTTTTACATCGCTTCCGTATACCCAAATGCCGATAAGGTGGGAGCTCTTTTTGTTACGACACTCTCTGTCAGCCATGAACTGATCATCTTATCCGATTTTGATACTGACATCCTGGGACTGGAGGATGTTATTTCCAGTTTGGACTTTTTCCAGAACGATCCTTCTTTAATGGGCGGATATTTCAGAATGCTGCCTTTTGAAGGCGAAGGTCCCGTATTTGACTTCCAACGGCTGGAGTATACCTTATTGAGGAGCCTTTACAAGTTTCAGGAAAAGGAAAGAAGTGTTTCTGTTATGCCCGGCGCGGGATCCTGTTATAAAAGAGAGATATTGATATCGATATATCACAATCATAGCGGGTTAAGAAGTGGTGAAGATCGGGAAGCTACTTTAATTGGGCTTAAATTAGGTTATAAAACATTTTACCTTGATCGCATCCTTACCCTGACCCGGCCCCCACTATCTCTTTCCGCACTTATCAAACAAAGGATCAGGTGGAATCTGGGTTATTTGGAAACTATCAATAAAGAAAAGAAGTATTATTGCACCCAAATCGCCAGGCTGAGCCGTGTGGGGTTAAGGACGGTCGGCGATTTTATAATAGTATTCTGTACGATCGCCCTGCCGGTACTGATTATATGGTTAAGTTTTATAAACCCGTTGTTTTCCCTTTGGCTATTTCTTGGCATTTACCTTGGTGGTATATGCTGGTCGTTAAACCTGCTGTTCATTTCCCCCGCAGAAAGCAGGGAATTGAAAGAAAAATTGACGCTGTCTATCCTGCTTTATCCTGCAATTAAACTAACGCTTGATTATCTTGCATGGACGGGGGCTATCCTGACTTTTATGAAAAAGCTGATTAGTAAGGACTACAAACTTCAGGGCCTGCCTGGCTAATGCCAGCCTGCCCCGCAGAAAAGGCTATTTGACCTCTATTTAATGTTTTGACCGAAGGCATTACACGCCGCCTAAAAAGATTCTTAGAAGGTGTTTGTCTTGATAATATATTACCCGGAAACCGAATGAAATTTGATATAGTTGGCGCGGAACCAGACTTAAGGCAATTGGTATACGCCGCTTTGGTGAACATCAGCGGAGCGGAACATGTGCTTTGTGATGAAGAGTCTGTATGGAAGTACGGTGCGGACATGACTGGAACTTTTCGGTTTGATTTTGATTTTGTTGTCAAGCCGGCAGACCCTCAGCAAATCGCCGCGATCGTCAATGTCTGTAACCGGTATGGTATTCCTATTACTCCGCGCGGGGGAGGCAGCGGCGTGACCGGAGGGGCATTACCCGTCAGAAGAGGAATAGTATTGTCGCTGGAAAGATTGAACAAAGTAATCTCCATAAAAGGGGAAGATGGTTATGCCATGGCTGAATCCGGTGTTTTAACGGCGGACCTTTGTGAACAGGTGGAAAATGCAGGCTATTATTTTCCGGTTTTTCCTTCGAGCGGCGGTTACTCGATGTTAGGTGGGAACGTTGCTGAAAATGCAGGAAGTATTAATTCCTGTAAATATGGAAATACTTCCAGATATGTCCTCAATCTGGAAGTAGTGCTCTCGTCAGGAGCAATCATATGGACGGGGTCAAATGTCAGAAAAGATGCTACCGGGTTCAATTTGACGCAGCTGTTTGTAGGAAGCGAAGGGCTTTTAGGTATTATTACCAAGGTTGTATACCGGATTATTTCCAAACCAGTGTTGCAACACTCAATGTTGGCAGGATTTACTACGCTTGAAGGAGCGATAAACGCTGTAAACGCGATCAGCAGTTCGGCATTGGAGCCCGCAGCTGTTGAACTGATCTGTGAAAATGCATTGCATATTACCGCCGACTATTTTTCCGGGGGGCTTCCGCTGATCAGCGCGCATATCAAAGCACATCTCGTGCTTGATTTTCATGAAGATCATTTTTTTAATATGGAAAACGCCCTGGAACAGGCCGCCACACTATTAGCCCGCTTTACAGCGGAAGATATCTTGCTGGCTGATTCAAAATCCCAACGAGATAAGATATGGAAGTTAAGGTTGGGCATTGGAGCGGCGTTGACAGCAAAAAAACGAAACTACAGGGATATAGACATTTGCGTGCCATTATCGGCTTTATTGGCTTATATACAGGAGGCAGAAAGTATTTGTAATAAATATGGTATAACTATGGCGTGTTTTGGTCATGCGCTGGATGGCAATCTGCACACCATGCTAATTACCGAGAACGGAACAGCAGGCGAGTGGCAATTAATTCAACAGGCCGCAAAGGAGATTTATTCATTTGCGATCGAACTGGGTGGAGTTATTTCCGGCGAACATGGGATAGGATTACTGCAAAAAGATTTTATGAAGTTACAGTTTTCTGAAGATCAGCTTGAAGTGATGCACGGAATTAAAAAGCTACTGGACCCTGCGGACATTCTGAACCCGGGGAAATTTTTGTAACCGGCTCAACAGCAAGACTGCTTAATGACTTCTTTTCCATGGGTTTTCTTGGACCCCAAATCGCGTAATGTATTCTGACACCACTTCTAGGGTAATATTCTTAAACTTTTTTAATATCAATGTATGAAAAGCACAACCACTACACAGGACTACAGCCGCTACGTGGCCGAGGACCATCATACCTGGGCTACTTTGAGCTCCAGGCAAAAAAAACTAAAAGACAACCAGATTTCTGAAGCCTACCTGGATGGTTTAAAAGTACTGCAAATGGACGATCAGCAAATCGTCCGCCTGGATGAAGTCAGTGAAAGACTGGAAGCACTTTCGGGATGGACATTGATCCCGGTAACGGGTTTAATGCCAACCAAAGAGTTCTTTTGCATGCTGATCAGTAAAAAATATCCCATAACGGTATCTATCCGGAAACCGTATGAGATAGATTTCAGCGAACAGCCGGACATTTACCACGATGTGTGCGGCCATCTGCCTTTGCTGACCAATAAGAAGTTTATCGAGTTTCTCACGTCTTACAGCATAATAGCGCTTAAGTATGTTAACAATGAGAAAGCGCTTGATATTTTGGGTAGGTTTTATTGGTTTACCTATGAAATGGGAATTATCAGAGAGAACGGTGTTTCCAAACCTTACGGCGGAGCAATTATCACATCGGCTGAAGAGATTGAAAATAGTAATAATCCGGCAGTTCCGAAACACGAGTTTGATCTTGATCATATATTCAGGACTACTTTTGATCCATATAAGCTTCAAAAAGAATACTTTGTCATAAATTCATTTGATGAATTGTTTGACAGCCTGGAGCACATCGAATCGAAATTAATTGAATACCTGTTGCTGCCTGAACAGGACCTTGTACTTCGGAATTTTGCACTGAACCCTTTTATCGGCAAAGACTTTAATAATGTGATTGGATTCCTCAACGACATTCAATTCAAATTCCCTAAAGCAATTTCTTTTGTAGCCGGCCAACCTGATGAGCGTTTTTTTGAAATTGAAGATAATATCTCCAGGTTCGGGTCCTATGTAACTCATATGATGGAAAGGACGGGACGTTCCAGGAAAGAGGTGGTCAATGGCATCGGCCAGTACAATAAAACAAAGGGGATAGTAAACGATATTTTATCGAAATACTTAAAAAAAGATGAGAATATAATTGTTAAAGAAGAAGATGTATTGGTGACGGTCGGGGCACAGGAAGCTTTCTCCATTATTGTTTCTACGATCTGCAACCGGGAGAATGACGTTATTCTGGCAGAAGATCCGGGATATATAGGCGTCAGTTCTTTTGCCAAGGTCTTTGACTATAATATCAAGGGTATCCGGGCGGATGAAGACGGTATCGATATCAAAGAGCTCAAAAATAAGATAATTGAGATTAACCGGTCAGGAAAAAAAGTCAAGTTACTTTACGTAATTCCGGATTATCAGAACCCGTCCGGCTTTTGTATGCCGATCGGCAACAGGATCCAACTGCTGGAAATGGCCCAACAATATAACTTTTTGATTATTGAGGACAGTGTTTATAACAGCTTTACCTACGCTCAAAAGAAAAATCCGACGTTAAAATCATTGGATAAATTCAATAAGGTCATTTATGTGGGCTCTTTTTCAAAATCTTTATTTCCGGGATTGAGGCTTGGACTTATTGCCGCCGGGCAGCTCATAGAAGATGAAAATGGAGATATCGTCGCGCTGGCAGATGAAATGGCTAAAGTCAAAGCGCAGTTAACCAACAACACCTCGACCATCAACCAGGCTATTCTTGGAGGGATTTTGTTAGATCAGGATTACAGCCTGAATGATTTTAGTAAACCCAAATTCGACAGTTATAAGGTAAAAAGAAATAAAATGGTCGATTCGCTGAATAAGTTTATTCGTTACGAGGATTGGGCAGAGGGCATAAGCTGGAATGAGCCGGATGGCGGATTTTTTATTAAAATGTGCCTGCCATTCGTTGTAGATAATGAATTGGTTTACGAAAGTGCGAGCAAATACAATGTTATCTTTTGCCCGATGTCCAATTTCTACAAAAACGGGGGGGGCGAAAATGAAATACGGCTAACGTTTTCTAATGTTTCTTTAAATGATATTGAAACGGGGGTTAGACAACTCGCCTTGTTTTTAAAAGCAAATATTGTTGGTGAGCAACTTGATTATACGCACAATCAGGTTTTGAATTACTAAGGAAGTCGTTTAAAGCAGATATTGAAAATTTATAGAAATGCAATAAAATCCGGTTTGATCTTCAAAGAAAAACCAGCAAGCTACGGATACTGAAAAAAAAATTAAATGTTTGAAACAAGATATGAAAGCAATTTTGGAAAGCTTCGATATAGATTATATTGAAATATATTCGGCAATGGCTAAATCAATGGCCTACTGGCATTCGGAGGCGTTGGGTTTTACACTTCAGGCACTGAAGAATGCAGAAACAGGTCACCCAGGTATTTCATCATATATGATGAAAAGTAGGGACATCAGGTTGGTCATCACATCTACTTATCCCTCGCAACATGCTGCTGACGGTGAAATTTCAGCTTTTATAAGCTCTAATTACTGCGGCGTTAAGCGGATAGCATTAAAGGTGCCCTCGGTTAAATTGATTTTTGAACATTGTATGGCAAATGGCGCTGTTCCAACTAAATTTCCCTGCATCCAGCAGGATGAATTTGGAAAGATCGAGGAAGCCGGAATCAAATTCTACGATCACAGTGAGCTGTTGTTTATTAGCAGAGAGCAATATGTAGGGGTGTTTAAGCCTGGTTATAAGCAGGTTACAACCTCTGTAGATGAAAAGGAGGAGGTGTTTACAAATATCGATCATGTGGCTAGCGAAGTGCGGATTAATGAAATGTCTTTTTGGACAAAATACTTAACCGATACTATTGGAACATCCCTCGTCCAGCGTATTAAAAAGAGCGCGGACAACAGGACTGGTATGATGCTTAACATCAACCAGTCCCATGATAAAAAATTAACATTGGTTATTGCAGAACCTGAAAGTTATTTAGGGAAATCAAAAGTACAGCAGAATATCGACGCGTTTGGGCCGGGGATCCACCATCTCGCATTTGCAACGGAAGATTTAATTCAAACCGCGGAACAGCTGCTTAAGAAAAATGTAGAGTTTGTGACCTTTCCTCCTGCTTATTATGATTTGTTAAGGACAAATGAGGATTTCAGGGAGATTGACATTGATATACTGCAAAAACTGAATATTTTATGCGACAAAGAAGGGGATACCTACTTGATGCAAAAATTTATTAAGCCCATTAGTGACAGGCCATTTTTTTTATATGAAATCGTACAGCGGGTTAACGGCTATAGTGGGTTTGCCCTGAAAAATATAAACATTTTGAAAAAAGCGGAAGAAATGGAAATAATGAGGACTGTGGAGTAAAAAAGCAGTTTATGTTTTTTCCAGGCATGTTTAAGTGGTATTTGAAAATTTAAATGTGTGATTTTTGCTTGTGCCTCATATAATTAATCGGTTGTCACTGGTTTGTCTATCGTTGCCTGCTGCCCTGGAATTCGTCCGTTGACCGGAAAATGCCCCGGTTGAATGTTGTTTCATTGTCATGATTTAGATCCCCTACTGTACAGAAATTCAATTTATCCATATCGGATCGCCTGGTCCAGCAAGAATTAACTACATCTGAATATCTTAAAACAAATTAGTAGAATGAAGAAGAAACATACCTACGTCCTTGGCGTCGGATTATCGCATGATGGATCCGCCTGCCTGCTCAAAGATGGAAAAATAGCCGTTGCCATAGAAAAGGAAAGACTTACAAGGGTGAAGCATGACGGCGGAAATGACACTGATGTCATTAAATATTGTCTCAAAGCCGAAGGGATTATCCTGGATGATATAGATCTGGTCGTGCAGAACGCCAATTATGGATCTTTCGAATTTGGTAATGATTATTACCGGGGCGAGAGGCTGTTTAATGACTCTGTTTCAGTTCCGGTACATACCATTTCCCACCATCTTGCCCACGCTTATAACGCACTCGGAACCTGCCCTTTCGAGGAAACCGATATCCTGGTTATTGACGGCTGTGGTAGTCTGTTTGATGAGTGCATTGATCTTCAGGGTGCAACGATACCCGAAAATGTTCCTTCTGATATACGTCATCTATTTGCGGAAAAAGATAGCTTTTACCACTATTCAGCAGATAAGTTTTCATCTGTCTATAAAGATTTTTCCCCTTTTGGCATGAGTTTGAAACATTATCCCATGCACCCCCCCACAACTTTGCATTCCATAGGTGGTCTTTACAGCGCGGTAAGCCTTTACTGTTTAAATGGATTTGACGATATCGGCAAATTAATGGGACTTGCACCGTTCGGAAAACCGGGCCAATTCAAAGCTCCCATTTTTGATTTAAAAGACGGCCGGGTCTTTGTAAGGTATGACTGGATGAAATCATTCAGGCAACCGTCCAGGGGCTATGAAAGGTTTAAAGCAGATTTTCAATATTATGCCGATATTGCTTATTGGGTTCAGAAAGAAGTTGAAAAAGCAATTCTATACGTCATTAAGAGCCGATCAGCACTTACTGGGTCAAAAAACCTTGCATACAGTGGCGGGGTTGCGCTAAATGCAGTTGCCAACGCCCACATTACTAAATTTACTGATTATAAAAATATTTATATAACCCCTTCCGCAGGTGATAACGGAATCGCAATTGGATGCGCGTACTATGGATGGCTGAATTTGCTTGGACGCGAGCGTAAGATACACGATGGAAGATCCTATTTCGGGAAATCCTATTCGAATGAAGAGGTAAAAAAAGAACTCGACGATTTTCTCCTTTTTGATAGCAGCGAGAGGATATTTATTATTAATAAAATACTTTCCGACCTGCTGGATAGCGATGCGCAGGGAACAACGCCATTTATGGGACTGGTTTTTCAACTGAATTTTGATGATATCCATAAATACGCTGTTAATTTCCGAAGCAATAAAGAATGTTTTCCCGGTATATTTCCTAACCCGGATTGTACCATTGACATGAGCAGTATTGATTTCATCAAATCAGTGAAATACGAAGGGTATCTCGAGCATGTGAAAATTCGAACCAGTAACCAGGAGCAATGCTATAAGTTTCTAAAATTCATCCGGGACTCCGGGCTTCTTGATCAGGGAGCTATAAACATGCTCAACGGTTTTGAAGAAAAAGCGCGTACCGGTTTTTTTGCTGATGAGGAACTATACCGCAAAGTTGCATCGTTATTAGCTGAGGGAAAAATTATCGGCTGGTTTCAGGACGGAAGCGAGTTCGGCCCCCGTGCTTTAGGCAACAGGAGTATTTTGGCAGACCCAAGAAAAGCCGATATCCAGAGGATTGTCAATTCCGACATCAAATTTAGAGAGGATTTCAGGCCTTTTGCGCCCTCTGTCTTAAGTGAGGACGTTTCACGGGTATTTGAATTTGAAGGCGACAGCCCTTACATGATCATGGTAGCACAAGTCAAGCCAGACTGGAAAGAGAAAATAAGAGGGGTTGTTCATCAGGATAATTCCAGTAGGATACAAACGGTTAAGCTCACGGATAACGAAAAATATTATCGATTAATAGCCGAATTTAAACGCCAAACGGGTATTCCGCTTTTATTAAATACCTCGTTTAACCGGAAAGGAATGCCGATCGTGGAAACTCCCGCTGAGGCTATTAATTTCTTTTTTGAGTGCGGTCTGGATTGCCTCGTAATGAACAATTACCTCGTCATAAAGAAAACACCTGCAGAAGCGCTGAAGCTAAAAGACCTCCTTTCCGCCTTTTATTAACATTTTCCCGGCTTTCCGCCTTTAAACTGCTTATGCTATTCTTAATTTCTGTAATCTAATTTTTTTAAAAATGATTTGGATTACAGAAATTTTGCTACATTTGTAGTGTACTATTTAACTAATACACTAATTAAGTATGATGGTAATCGAAAATATGAACTTTAGTTACAGCAATAGTGTAAAGCTGTTTGAGTGTCTCAATCTTAATTTGGAAGCTGGCCATGTATACGGGCTGCTAGGTAAAAATGGCGCCGGCAAATCAACGTTGTTAAAGAATATGACAGGTCTCGCATTTCCGCAGCAGGGAAGATGCTTACTTAACAACCGCGATGTGACGAAGCGATCGGCAGAAGTGTTGGAGGAGGTTTTTTTTCTGAGTGAGGACATCTGGGTACCGTCATTGTCAAGCGCAGAATTCGGCCACGTAACAGGCTTGTTTTATCCGAAATATGACCAGCAATTTTTTTTAAAATATCTGGAGGTTCTCGACGTGAATCCACGCCTTCAAATGGACACCCTTTCTTACGGGCAACAGAAAAAAGTCATGATTGCCTTTGGATTGGCGACTAATACCTCCCTGCTGTTAATGGATGAGCCAACTAACGGCCTGGACATCTCTTCAAAGGTTCAATTTCGTAAATTAATTGCATCAGCCCTTACGGAGGACCGTTGTGTGGTCATGTCCACTCATCAGGTGCGGGATCTGGAAAGTTTGATCGATACGCTCCTGATACTTCACGGCAGGGAAATTACGATAAATATGTCCATCGAAAGCATAACTGAAAAGCTATATTTTGAAACGTTACAGGGCCTGCCAGGTGGCCCTATCTTATACGAAGAAAAAAATTTAAGAGGACGTAAGGTGATCAGTCGGAACCGCGATGGAAAATACAGCCATATTGATTTGGAGTTGCTGTTCAATGCTGTCACCAGTAATTCTGAATTGGTTTTGGAAGCTTTAAAATCAACAATATGAGAAATTTTAGGATCGATCGGTTTTTAAAGCTTTTCGCAAAGTATAACCGGGAACACTATAAAGAATACCTAATGTCTTTTATGGTTTTACTGGGCGTGTTAATGGGCGGCGCTGGTGTGTTGGTTTTTATCAGCCACGTACCGCTGGGTAATAATATGCAGATTTCAGCTTTTGCCATTGTTCTGTTTTTATCAGGTACCCTATTTACCAGTAACATTTTTTCGGAATTAAGCAGCAAACAAAAAGCAGTCGCATTTTTAACCTTGCCAGCCTCTCACCTGGAGAAGTTTATCATAAGGTGGCTATATAGTTATGTTTTTTTTCCCATAATGTATGTAGCCGGATTTTATGTCGTTATGCTGATTTTATCGAATTTGGATTTAAAAGGCCATGGTTACTTTGACCTGGTTAATATCTTTAAATTAAAGGAAATTACCTATATCATTTTTTCGGGTTATACAGTCTTACATGCGATGGCCTTATTTGGCGCGGTTTATTTCAGTAAAGCCCATTTTGTAAAGTCTGCCTTTGTTTTTTTTATAACGGTTATAACGTTAATCCTGGTAAACAGATTCGCCATGGAGTTGGTTACGGGACGTCCGCTTTTTTCCGCCATACCATTTGGTCCGTTGAATTTTGAAGAGAATAAAAGTAACGTGTCTCTTCATTTGAATCAGGGATTGATGATAAAGTTCGCTGTTCTGCCTTTGGTAGTAGCTGTTTTACTTTGGATTGGGGCATATCTCAGGTTTTTAGAAAAAGAAATTTAAGCATGGCAATTGAGTTTAGCAGTAGTGAATCGATTTATATTCAGATAGCTGACTATATAAGCGATAAGATCCTATTGGGAGAGTGGACGACGGATGAAAAAATCTCTTCGGTCAGGGAGCTCGCGATTGAACTGGAGGTAAATCCTAATACGGTGAACCGCTCTTATGAGTTTTTGCAACATCAGGAGGTTATATATACAAAACGCGGGCTCGGTTTTTTTGTCGCACCTAAAGGGAAGGAAAATATTAAAAGCTATAAAAGAAGGCAATTCTTTGAAAAGGACCTGCCGGGATTTTACCGCAACCTTCTTTTATTGGAAATTGACATCCTGGAAATTGAAGCGGGTTTTCAACAATACAAACTGCTCAATAAAGGGTCAAATAAATAAGATATGAAAAATAGTAATTACGTTTTTTGGGCAACGGTTTTATTGATATTGATTGCCTTGATCATATATGATTATTTGATTTACCTGGTTTATTTACAACATCATATAGCTGTAAATAGTGCCCGATAAACATGTTCGCCTACTGCGAAGGAGAACAAATGACACCAGAAAATAGGTAAAGAACAGCGCAGGCTGAAAACTATCATGTAGGTTTTTAGCGACAAATGAAGTAACGGTTATAATGATAATACTATGAAATTAATAATTGATTCAATCGGAAAAACCTACAACAATGGCGTGCATGCTTTGAAAAATATCTCGCTTATCCTGCATAACGGAATGTTTGGCCTCCTGGGGCCTAATGGCGCGGGCAAGTCTTCTCTGATGAGGACCCTGGCTACGCTTCAGGCTGCTGACTCGGGCAGTATTTTCCTTGATAACCTGAACGTTTTAGAACAAAAGACAGAAGTTCGTCAACTGCTGGGGTATCTACCTCAGGACTTTGGTGTATATCCCAAGATATCCGCGGTAGAAATGCTGGACCATGTGGCGCGCTTGAAGGGTATCAGGAATTCTAAGGAGCGGGCTGAACTGGTTGCCGAATTGTTGGATTGTGTTAATCTTACTAAAGATAAGCACAAGGGCCTGGGTACTTATTCGGGAGGAATGAAACAGCGGTTTGGAATCGCCCAGGCATTGATAGGTGACCCTAAACTTATCATAGTAGATGAACCTACCGCCGGGCTTGATCCCGCTGAACGAAACAGGTTCTATAATTTGTTAAGCCAGCTGGGGGAGAAGACAATTGTTATTTTGTCCACCCATATTGTAGAGGATGTAAGTACGCTTTGTTCAAATTTTGCTATTATTTATAAAGGGGAGGTGCTTTATACCGGAACACCTGACCAGGCCATAAAATCGATGGACGGCCAGATATTCAGCAGGGAAATAGCTCAGCATGAACTGGATTTTTACCATAAAAACTTTCGGGTTATCTCGACAAATCTTAAAGGCGGAAGGCTTTTTATCAGAATCCAAAGTAAAGTCTACCCAGGTAACGATTTCTACCCGGTTATCACAAGCCTGGAGGATGTTTACTTTCATCACATCGGGAATAAAGTAACAGACAACACTTTTCGGTTAAATTAATTAGATATGTTTCAGCAGATTCTTTTACTCGAAATCAAACACTGGTTGAAGCAACCGGTTGTGTACATCTATTTCGCGGCCTCTCTCTTATTTGCGCTGTTCTCCTTCACTTTTGGGTTTCTTCCCGTAAAAGAAAAAGAATTTTACAACTCGCCGGATATACTCGCGACTTACCTGGCGATAGCCAGCATGCTGCTGATGTTGATTTCATCTTCACTCATGGGCAGCGCCATCTTCCGTGATATTCGGTACAATACCAAGAGCTATTATATCGCCTATCCCATAACTAAATCCGGATACTTCTGGGGCCGGTTCCTGGGATCTTTTATATTTGTCGTGTTAATTTGTCTGGCATTGCCACTTGGTGCTTTTGCGGGGACCTATCTCGGGCCGTTGACAGGCCATTCAGGAATTCATTATGGCCCCAATTACTGGATGTATTATTTACAGCCGGTATTCGTGATCGCGCTCCCGAATGTTTTTTTTACTTCTGCCTTGTTTTTTGGCCTGGTTGCTGTAACCAGGAACATTAAAGTCATTTACAGTGGCGGGGTCCTGTTATTGTTGGGTTATATGATCTCCGGCTTTGTTCTTTCCCACTCGCCTTGTCAAACCATAATTAATCTTACAGATCCGTTTGCTATTAATGCATTGAAGTATCAGACGGCTACCTTGCCGGTTACCCTGTTGAATACTTCCCTGACCAAAATGGAGGGAGGTTTCTTGTTCAATCGCCTGATGTGGTTAAGTATAGGAACACTTTCGCTAATCATTGTTTATCTGAATTTTAACTTTGAGCATTTCTTTAAGACCGCTTACAATAAAAAAAAGCAGAATGGCGCTGAAGATTCAATCGGTAAAGCCTATAGGTCGGTCCGCCCTGACTTTAAATCGGGGTATTCAAATGATACCCTGATTGCTCTGGTCAGGCTGGAATTAAAAAATATAATAAGAGATAATTATTTTTGGATTATTGTCGGCGGTGGGGTAATTTTCATGGGCTTCGTGTTCTGGCTGGGGTCTCAGAATTACGGGACGCCGGACCTTCCGCGAACAGTTATGCTCGTAGGTATCTTTAATGACACCTTTTTGTCTGTTCTGTTTTTGATTATTCTCTTTTACACCGGCGAAATTTTAAATCATGAGAAATTATCGGGGTTTTCCCGTATCGGGGACAGTCTGCCTCCTTCGGATGGTGTTTTAAATATGGCTAAGGTTCTCACTGTCTGTGTGCTGGGAGTTTTTTTGTGCGTAGTGCCCATTGTCGTCGCAGTATTTATTCAACTTATCAAAGGTTACCATTTATTCAGCTGGCCGGTTTATACTACGGAAGTATTATTCGTCATTTTTCCCAAAGTATCTGCGATGGTCATGCTTTCTTATACAGTTCATATATTGGCGAACAATAAATTTGCAGGCCATGGGGTTGGTATCCTGATCTGGATATCACTATATATTTTGGTTTTTTCGGGGACCATTGACAATCACTTATTGCTGTATTCTTATACCCCTATTGTGCGTTTTTCAGATTTTGACGGCATAGGGCCGATGTTAGGCCCGGTTATTTGGTTCGATTTGTACTGGATGCTGTTTGGAGGTATTTTGCTTACGGTTGCAAGTTTGTTCTTTAATCGGGGTAATTTCAGCTTTGCCAGAGAACGGATAAAATTAGCCGCCGCCCGTATAACACCGCGCACTTTTTTTTTCATCGTTATACTGCTCGTTGCCTTTGTTGCCACGGGAGGCTTTATTTATTACAATATCAGTTATGTTAACAATTATCTTACACCAGGTGAAAAAGAGGAACGTGCTGCATTGTATGAAAGGACGTTGAAAAGATATGCGTTTCTGGCGCTTCCAGATGTGGTCGCGGTAAGGCTAAACGCTGACCTATATCCTCAACAGCAACTGACCAGGACGAAAGCCTGGTTAACACTGGTCAACAAACGCACTGTTCCGGTTACAGATTTATTGATGGATGCGGAAAGCCTGGACTCTTTTTATCTAAAGATAAATGGTAAAATAATTCCTTATACTTCGCCATTGATTTATCCGCGGGGCAAATTTAATTTGTTCAGGGCCAGGTTCGACACAGCTGCCTACAGGTTGTACCATATGGAAAATCCGATTCAGCCGGGTGATTCGCTGGAGGTAGAGGTTGGCGCTGAAACCCATTCAAAAGGTTTCCGGAACGACTTCGACCCGGAAAAGATGCTCTTCGATGGAATGGCTTTTAATGGCGGACTGCCTGCTTTGGGTTACAATCCGGGTAAAGAATTGCGGCAAAATGATAAAAGGCTAAAATACGGGTTGCCAGTAATTCAAAAGATGGTGAAGGCGGGGGCACAGCGACAGGCGTTGCTGTCGGGGGACAGCACTCATCTGCAGCCGATGGACTTGACCATCAGCACGATCGCTGGGCAGGATGTAATAGCACCCGGAAAAATACAAAAAGAATGGAATAGCCGCGGCCGGACTTATTTTCATTATGTCAAACAAACTCGGAATTTATGTTTGCCTTTATCGATAATTTCGGGACATTATGCCGTTGTTCGTGAGCGTGTAAAGCTGGCGGCTTCGCGCGGGGTTAACCTGACTTTATATTTTAACGCGGTTAACGGAAATAATATCGATAAAATGATGTCGGCTTACCGCGACGGTCTGCTCTACTTTTCATCCGCATTTGGAGATTTTATGTCAGAGGATATGCGTGTAGCGGAAACATCTTCTCACAGTCCGGGCACGACCTCTTTTCCCGGACTAAATTCGATTTCGGAAAACCTGGGGTGGAACGCTGATTTTAGAGATCCGGATAAGATGGATTATTGTTATTGGATTGCTGCCAGGCAACTCGCCGGGCAATGGTGGGAAAATGAGGTTGCTTCCGATAATCACGCCGGGTCACCTGTTATTTCTGAAGGACTTTCCAGTTATGCCGCCCTGATGCTTACCAAAAAGAAATATGGGCAACAACACGTTCGGAGTTTTCTGAACTATGAATTGCAAACCTATTTGTCTGCTAGGGCGAACGCCCTGGACGCGCAAAAACCACTGGTAGCTGCAGATCAATGGTATGTATGGGATAATAAAGCCTGTTTGGCGTTATATGGTCTGCAGGATCTGATTGGCGAAAAAAAAATGAACGCCGCTTTACATGAGTTCAGGGATCACTACCTACTGGCAACGGAGCCGTCCATTGGTGGCAACCGAGATCTTTACCGGATCATAAACAAATACGTCCCAGATTCCTTAAAGTACTTTTTGGACGATTGCTGGAATAAAGTCGCTTATTATGACAATAAGGTTATCTATGCAAAGGCTGAGCGGTCTGGTGGTACGAACGACTACCTAGTCAGCCTTACTATCAGCACTGGCAAAACATATGCTGATGCTCGGGGAAAGGAAGTTCAGGTTGCTGGCATGAATGACTACATCGACCTCGGAATATTTGCTGCTGAAACACGAAATAAGCAGGGACTTATTCAAAGTCATCCGATTTACTTTAAGAAATACCGATTTACTCCAGGATTACATTACCTGCATATCCGCGTAAAGGGCCTGCCGTGTATAGCTGGCATTGACCCATACGGAAAACTCATCGACCGGCTTCCTGATGATAACGTAAGGAAACTGTAAGACAACCTGAGTTCCCGCAGAAAATAGCAAAATCATCTTTTTATTGAATTTTAAACAGGGTTTTTTAAATAAAGCCGGCTGGGGGCCAAAGGTTTGCCTTTTTTAGCCGCCAAACTGACTAAACATAAAAAAAAGCAATCTATCATGAAAAAAGCATTCTTTTTACTTCACTTTCTGACAGTGGTCGGCATGACCACAGCCACTTCAGCCTTTGCCCAAACAGACCCGCCTAAGGGAATTATTTCAGGCAACATTACGGACGAAAAAAAACAGCCTGCAGCCTATGCTACCGTAAGCTTGCTCAGGGCAAAAGACTCTGTATCCATAAAAGGGTCGCTTACAGGTGATGATGGTCTGTTTAGTTTCGATAAAATACCGCCGGGCAGTTATCTTGTCAGTATTACGGAGATCGGATATTACAAAAAAATAATCGGGCCATTTATCATTCAGCCGTCCCAGGAAATTTGTTCGGTCGGTAATATCCTACTTCAAAAAAATATAAAAGAACTCAAAGAAGTAACGGTCGTTACACAAAAACCTTTGGTTGAACGCCAGGTCGATAAAACGGTACTTAATATTGCCAACAGTGCCCTGGCGACTGGCAATTCCGCCCTTGAGATACTTCAAAAAGCGCCGGGGGTATCCGTTGACAAGGACGGGAATGTGAGTTTACGCGGAAAAAAGGGAGTTGCCCTAATGCTGGACGGTAAGCCGACTTATCTGTCGGCAGACCAGTTGATGAGCTTATTGAGATCGACAGAAGGAAATGCTATCCAAACGATTGAGTTAATTACTAACCCATCTTCGAAGTATGACGCTGCAGGAAATTCCGGCATTATTAATATCAGGTTGAAGAAAAATAAAATGTTCGGAACAAACGGCTCTTTAACAGCGGGGGCTGGCTACGGCAGTTATTATAAGAGCAGCGCGGGTATTACGCTGAATCACCGGGAAAAGACATTTAACATATTTGGGAACTACAATTTTTCCAACAATAAAACATTTGACGATCTGGATGTAGACCGTATCAATGCTGCGAGTACGGGTAACACTTATTTTAATCAAGTCAGTAAGACGATCCGAAAAAGGACGAACAATAGTTATAAAATAGGATTGGATTATTTTATAAACAATAAAAATACCCTGGGCTTCGCCGTTAACGGGTATGTCAATAACGGGAATACGTCGACTTTAAATAATACGCTGATTGGCAGCAGCCCGGCCCAGACAGATTCTTCGGTTCTGGCTGAAAACCCCGGTAAAAATCGTTTTTCCGGAATTTCCTATAATTTGAATTATAACGCGGTACTGGATTCCCTTGGCCAGGAATTGTCTTTGGACCTTGACTTCTCAAAATTTAACAGCTCCGTCCAGAATGTTTATAATAATAACTTTTTGGATGGTTCCGGTCAGGCCTATAAACCTTCCTCTATCTTTAGGAATTCAGCCCCCTCTGTAATCAAGGTATGGGCGGGGAAATTAGATTATACCTATCTTTTTAATCCCAAATTAAAATTGGAGACGGGCGCCAAGAGCAGTTATGTTAGTACGGATAACGACTTTCGATTCGAAAACCTGATTGATGGCGCGTACCGGAATGACGAAACCAGAAGTAACTACTTTGTATATCAGGAGAATATCAATGCCCTTTATGCAAACTTGCGTAAGGAATTTAAAGCAACTACGGTTCAGGTCGGTTTGAGAGCAGAGCAGACAAATTCGAAGGGCAATTCGATTACAGAAAACAAGATTGTCGACAGGCATTACCTGAACCTGTTTCCAACCTTATTTATTAATCAAGTCTTATCCAAGAACAATGAAATGGGCTTTTCTTATAGCCGAAGGATAGACCGGCCGGATTACCAGTCATTAAATCCGTTCATTTACTTTATTGATTTTTACACATTTTTAGAAGGCAATCCATTTTTGAATCCTCAGTATACGAATTCGTTTGAATTGTCATATTCCTATAAGAAACGGCTGAATGTCAGCTTAGGATATAGCCATACCACAGGCGTTATTACCCAGGTGTTACTAACCGATACCGTTAAAAAAACACTTTTTCAGACAACGCAGAATTTAGCCCAGCAGAGCTTTTATAGTTTAAATATAAATTATCCGTTAAACCTGGCTTCCTGGTGGACGGTTAACAATAATTTAGCGGTATATTATAATGATTTTAAGTCTCCGAACCTGCTGGGGGCTCCTTATCACAGCGGAAAATTAGCATATCAGTATAACATGAATCAGACGATCAGTATCAATACTGCTACCCGAGTAGAATTATCCGGCAATTATCAGTCTGCGCAGGTTTATGGAACGTACGCGGTTAAACCAATGTATGTTGTCGACCTGGGTATCAGTAGATCTTTTGCCGATAACAAAGCCAATATCAAGATTGCTGCCAATGATATTTTTAATATTAGAAAAATGCGGATCAGTAGTGCGATCCCGACACAGAATTATAAGTTGTTCGAGAAAGAGGAATCCCAGGTATTTAGACTGGCTTTCAGCTATCGGTTCGGCAGTAATGAAGTCAAAGGAGCCAATCAACGGGTAAAAGGTTCCTCTTCGGAAGAAAACAGGGTTAGAAAAGGTAATTGATGCACTTGGTTGGGTTATTCAAGTGTTTTAACGGCTGTTGGCCGAGCGGCCTTATTTTATTAAAACCAGCAAGAAAACGAGATTCAAATGATTAGTTATAATTTTTTTTCCAGGGTGATGCTGCGTACACCGGCTCTAAGTTTTGATGATTATTCCCTGTCCCTGTTGAATTCGACGTTATCGCTTCCTGCTTTCCGGGCAGGCATTTATCTGGCCAGCCCGATTCTGTTCGATCAGTTGGAAAAGCGGAATTTCGATATCAATTTGCTCAAAAAAAAAGAGGTTAATACCTTAAAAAAGTACTTTAACCGTATGTCATTCAGGGCTACACCTTTCGGTATGTTTTCAGCGGTAGGCATGGTTAGTTGGGTGACGGAACAAATGCCAATCATATTTGATCAGGCCGACATAGCTGTTCATCTAAGTGCCGATTTTGAGTTTGAACTAAAGTTGTCCGGATGGTTATTGAAGGGGGAATTAGCCGGATCGGATAAGTGGTATCCTAACAACACGCTCTATAGTGTTGATAGCGAGCTTCGTTATGTAAAAACTATCCGGCAGGATAAAGCGTCCAGGTTTGATTTTTTTCTGGAATCTTTCAGGCCCGATCAGCTTTTCCGCGATTTGGCTGGTTATTGTACTACAGCCAAAACGAGGTCTTCCATTATCAACTACATTATTGAAGTTACTGGTTGCAGTCAGGAGGATGCACAGGCCTATTTTAATCTTTTATGTGACAGACAGATTTTTATTAGTAATTATGGCCCAAGCCTTTCGGGTAAAGGATATTTACGATCCTTAATTGACAGCGTGGGAAAGCATGCTTGGTCCGATCCTTTTATCGCTGAACTGATTCAGGAAATCGAGGCGTTAAGGAATCATAGATCTGTAGACGCGGAATCCCTGAAACATGTTGACCATAACCTGGATAAACTGGTCGAAAATCCAAATTTATCCAAAGCAGCAAGTAATGTCAATGCTTTGATGGAAATCCAGTCAGTAGACGGTGGACTTGCTGATGGATATCAACAGCATATTGCCGATGGCATTTATGCTTTGAATAAACTTCTTCCTTACCAGCCTGTTGGCGGCACTGCGGATTTTGTAAGGAATTTTAAAGAAAGGTTTGAGTTGCAGGAAGTTCCTTTGCTTACCGCTTTAGATCCGGATATTGGTATAGGGCATGATTTTTTGGTGTCTTCCGTACATGGCGTCAGCTTGGTAAAAGATATCGGTTTTGAAGAAATAGAGCAGGCCGACCCATCTTTGCCCTGGTCGTCAACCCATGTCCTTCTGATGAAGAAATGGGTTTCAACCCATGGAAATCCGGTTTCGGAAATCGTTTTGGAAGAACCGGAGCTGCATGCGCTATCGGGCAACGAAGAGTGTAGATTGCCTGAGGCAATGAGTGTCATCTTCAAATTGCCGGATGGAAAGCTGTATATGGAATCCGCCGGCGGCATAAACCCGGCATCACTCATTGGCAGGTACACCAGGTTGTGTCCGGATATTAAATCGCTGGCACTGGAAATCGCCTGTAAACTTCAAAATAATTATCCTGATTGTGTTTTCGCAGAAATCCTCCATGTAAGCGATGCGAAATTGGACGATATCAACCAGCGGGAACACATCTGGCATTATGAGATTCCGTTAACAGCGCAATCCACTTTACCGGAAGATCGTATTATCCCATTATCGGATATTATGGTATCCGTAGATAACGATACCGTTATGTTACGGTCTCGCCGGCTTAATAAAATCATTATGCCCCGCTTGTCTACGGCTTTTAATTATTCTAAAAGCAGCCTGCCTCTTTTTAGGTTTCTGTGCGACCTCCAATACCAAGGCGTTAAAAGCAACCTGACGCTGGATATGGCACTTTTTTTCCCGGGGCTGGCATATTATCCCAGAGTATCTTACAAAGGAGTCATCCTGTCTCTGGCCACCTGGAAGGTCAATGCTGGTGACATCAAAAAGGTATTGGAAAGCGACAAAATAAACCAGTATCGGAATTTCCTGATTTGGGCCGAACATAACCGACTCCCCCAATCTTTCTCCCTGGTTCACCATGATCAGCAATTGATTTTTAATACACACCATGAAGATGAAATAGTGTTCTTTTTGGATTGTATCGCGAAGCAGCCATTTTTTGTGCTGAAGGAAAATATCAGCAGCAGTTCATCAGGACAGTTCGTTATGGATAAACAGGGCAGGCAATACAACAGCCAGTTTATCACCTTTATGTATAATAATGCGCCCCGTAAGCCAAGTGAACTACAGGTAACGCAACAGGCAATTCCCGAAAAAAGCAGGCTTTTTGTCCCCGGTAGTGAATGGCTATATATTAAGATTTACTGCCAGCCTTCCATGTCAAACCGTTTGCTTAAAACTTTTCTGAGCAGTATTTTAGCGGGCGTTGGCAACGAAAATATGATATGGTTTTTTGTTCGCTACCGGGACCCCGGTTACCATATCAGGCTTAGAATCCGATTGCCTGAAAGTGAAATTGGTGAAGCGATAGCCCTATTTAAGAAGAAACTCACTAAGGTCATTCGTGAGGGCCTAATCAGCGATTATCAATTTGATACCTATAAAAGAGAATTGGAACGCTATGGTTATAAAAAGATCGACCGGGTCGAGCTTTTCTTTTGTGAAAGCAGTAATCTTATCCTGAAATTTATAAAACACGATCTGGACGCTTTCTCAAATTGGGGGTACAGCAGTTTGGCTTTCAGGTCCGTTAATGACCTGCTCACCTGCGCATATCAGGATATAAGGGACCGGGATTATTTTGTCCAAAAAATTTATTGTGCTTATTTTAACGAGTTTAAAAATGCTGGCCTTAAAACAGACCTGGATAGCAAATACAGGAATTTAAGACCTATGCTTAGCGAATTGCTTACAGATGATTCTTTTTACAACCTACACAGATCAGATAAGGCCTTCGCAACATTGAAAAAGTCGTTTATAAAGTTGCTGAATTTCAGTAAAAATGAAAGCAGGGAAGTCAGAGAACGTCTTTTGGGCGACATTCTGCATATGCATCTTAACAGAATATTTACGGAACAGCCGCGTAAACAGGAATTGGTATTATATTATTGCCTGCATAAATATAATCAATCAGAGATAGCAAAAAACGGGTTGAAATCGGCCGGAAAAATATTTTAGCTGACAGCGTATATTTATGATTATTAGATAACTTATAAAATGAGAATAATAGCAATGCCTGCGTTGATGTATATTGTCAAAAGCGATAACCGCTTTTGACAATAAAATGCCGTTACCTGTAGTAACCTATCATCAGGCGCAACCGACTGATGATAGGCGTTTATAAACAGAGTAAATTGATTTTTTGTTAAATTATAATACTCTTTTAATCAGAGATTTAGATGTTTGTGCGTTGGCGAATATCCCGGTTATAGTAACGGTCGATGATGTTGGGTCTGTATCTCCTGAATATTGTTGATGACCCGAGTTTTCAAATTTAAACAGCGTTTTTGACTGGAGGTTCCGGATAGATTTTGATATCTTGTTCATGGGTAATTTTTTATTTACCCTAAGCTATTATTAATAATAATACTGGTTGAGTTTATTACGTAAAATGCATTTTTTGATATTTATAATAGCATATTAGAATGGTATATGATTTTTAAGAATTTTAATCCCGTCCTGATTTTTAAGCACACGCTGGCTTGGTTATTATTTGTTATTTACGAAGTATCATTCATCGTGATCACGACTGGAAAAGTAAACGGCGGCTTTTTGAGCTTCTTTTCCTATTACATTGTTAATGTTTCTTTTTTCTACTTTAATGCCTCTGTCGTACTTCCTTCCAAAAAGAATTTGGGAAATGCTAGAATGATCTTTTTAGCGGCGGGCATAATGCTGGAATTGTCTATTTATGTAATTATTATGCTCTCATTGGGTAAAGTGCTGGATTGTGTGAAAACCGGAGCCTCGATCTTTACTCCATTCGTGATTAATAAAATAATATTAGTCAAGTATATTTGGAGAGGGCTTTATTTTCTCGGTTTTAGTACTGCATATTACAGCATGCTTTCCGCTATTGAGCAGAGAAAGAAGATCAACGAACTGGAGCGTAGAAACCTGATCAATCAAAAGGAAAAGGTCGAACTGGAAAGAAACCTGACTCTCGCTGATAATGCTTATCTCAGGTCACAGATCAACCCCCATCTTTTATTTAATTCCTTAAACTTCATTTACAATTCGATTCACGAAATTTCTCCCAAGGCATCAGAAACTGTAATTCTGCTGGCTGATATCATGCGGTATTCTTTGAGTGAAATGGATGAAGACGGCAAGGTAGAAATGGAAAAGGAAATAAGTCATATTTCAAACCTGTTGAAAATAAATCAAATTAGATTTAATAATAAACTGCAGTTGGAATTGGTGCTCGACGGTGATTTTAAAAATCTCAAGATCTTACCTTTGTCATTGCTTACGTTGGTCGAAAATGTTTATAAACACGGTGATTTGACAGATTCCCGGGTTCCTGGTAAAATCATCATTTCCTACGATCGCGGCGTTTTTCATATGATTACACAAAATAAAACAAGAAAGTATTCACTGGACAAAGGAAACGGTATCGGATTAATAAACTTAAAGACAAGGCTTAATAATTTCCATAATAACAAATTTAGTTTTGAGGCGGCAGATGACGGCGAGCTTTTTATTACTGATCTGAAAATTTTTTACCAATAGTTATGATGAATTGTTATGTTGTGGACGATGAAAATCATTCAATTGATATCATGTCCAGATATATATTAAAAACACCAGGGTTGCTTTTAGCTGGCGTAGCTGATAATCCGGTAACTGCACTGGGGGTGATTAACAATGCTGAAGAGAAACCCGATGTTATATTCGTGGATATTGAAATGTCCCAGTTTTCCGGTATAACATTTTCAGAGATGGTTGATAGGTCTATGCCGGTAGTTTTTATTACCGCTTCCCCGGATTATGCTATTCAGGCGTTCGAAAGAAATGCTTACGATTATTTGCTAAAACCGATTACTTATGAAAGATTTCTAAAATCAATTGAAAAAGTTAAAGATCGGTGGAACGGTAGGGCGAGCATCAAGGAAAATAACGATGATTTCTATGTCAAGTGTGATATCAAAGGGAAAGTGGTACGCATAGAGAAAGCTGATATTATATATGTGGAGTCTCTGAATAATTATGTCATGATTCACACGATTGAAAAAAAACATATTACTTACCTTAGTATGAAAGAAATTGAATCATACCTGCCGGCAAGCGAGTTTCTGAGAATTCATAAATCTTATATTATAAACCTGAAAAAAATTATATCCGTGGAAGGCAATATGGTCGTACTTCGTGGGAATCATTCGGTGATTTTGGGAACCAAATATAGAACGTTATTTTTTGAGGCGCTAAAGCACAAGTTACTCGCCAGCAAAAGAGGCGTAATTGAAAGATAAGTCTGTGCCCGTTCGGATATTTTGGCGGATTTAATTATCTTTCCTACCTGCTGATACTGTGTTTCCCTGGCTTTTATCGTTTATCTACGCCAACGGCTGTTTGGTGTAAAAAACTGTAAAAGTTTCCTGCATTTTCAAATATTTGTATTAACTAATAAGCAAGCCCATTCATTATTTTAAACTCACATCATTAATGCGACTATTTTGATAGCTTGCCATATTTAAGGCTCTTAAAAGTAACACTGTTTCACGTTTAAAAAAGGCCCTGCAGTCGAAAAACGCCCTGTTAAATTATTGGTAAGATGATGGTGTTGTCAAAATAATGAAAAGCTATTCGGGTAATTATATTAACAAAAAAAATTACATGATCAATTGTATTGTAATAGACGATGAACCGCACGCAATAGAAATTTTAAAAGGTTTTATTCAAAAAACGCCGGAATTGAACTTTTTAAAGTCTTTTGAAAACCCTCTGGAGGCTATAGAATATGTGACCAATAGTGAAACAAGCATCCATATTTCCTTTGCCGATGTGGATATGCCGCAAATTTCCGGAATTGAGCTTGCCGGGATTGTCAAAAAATATACATCTGTCATTATTACAACCGCTTTTACAGACTATGCATTCAGCGCCTTTGAAAAAGATGTTTACGACTACTTGTTAAAACCAATGACCTATGAACGATTTTTAAAATCGGTCAATAAGGTCATGGATAAAATTCGATTGGTAGCGAGTAGCAGCGAAGCTAAACCCGATTACTGTTACCTGAAATGCGAGTCTAAAAGCAAAAAAGTGAGAATTAAATTTGATGAAATCTATTACGTAGAATCCCTGAAAAATTACATTATAGTATATCTGCAATACGAGAAACATATTACTTATCTGACCATGAAAGAAATGGAAGAAAATCTTCCGGCAGCTATTTTTTCCAGGGTACACAAATCATTCCTGGTCAACCATGAAAAGATCAGGTTTATCGATGGAAACCAGATTGTCCTTACTGACGGGCGTTCTGTTGTTATGGGGCTCACTTATAAAGAGCATATATTTAACAAAATTAACCTTATCATCAGCAAAAGGCAAAGTGAATAGCTTATGTCGGGAATCGTAACTTGAAAATTTATCGTGGTATATGTGGCGGGAAGAAAATAACAAATTATTCAAAGCATTCGAGTTCGAAGATTTCTCCGAAGCTTTTGCCTTCATAATCCGGGTTGGATTTTTGGCAGAATCCGATAATCATCATCCACAAATATTTAACGATTGGAATAAAGTTCATGTTTGGCTAACGACGCATGATCAGGGAAATATAATAACAGACAAAGATATTTCCATGGCTTCAAGGATCGATAAGTTAATTAAGAGCGGGCAATAGCTGCGGCAAGGGACGTGGAAAGATCTTATCTTAAAGCCCTGGATTACTCAATGTGCCAGCCGATTATGGAGAAAGATATTGGTGTTTGAATCCTTTACAAGAAGAAGTTAAGGGTTCGTAATCGGCGAAGGAGATAATTCGGGCAAGATTTAAGGAACGGCAGGGATGGCAGCTTTATCCCCGAAATGGGAGAGGTTTTAGATTGGATAGTCAATGATTATTGTTTATTATAGTTACATTAACGGTTCGTCGTTTTCGGTAGCCAGCCTTGGAAAATATGGTTTCCCGCAGAGCTATTTGAAACGCCTGCTGCGCTTCAGGAACGATCGTGATGCACTGTTATCAATTCATGGACGGCTACTGCTGAAAAATATCCTGAATAACGAATTTCATTTTCAGCTTGACTTTGAATCTATTGTTTATAATCGGTTTGGAAAGCCTTTTATAAACAAAACCAATTTCGATTTCAGTATTTCGCATGCTAGTGGTGTCGTTGTCTGCGCTGTTTCTGATGAGGGCCTGGTGGGGGTTGATCTGGAAAGGGTCGATGAAGTTATTCTAGCCGATTATAGAGATCAGATGACTGATTTCGAATGGACTACTGTGGTCAGCTCGCCTGCGAGCGACGCATTTTTTAATTACTGGACCCAAAAAGAATCTGTCCTGAAGGCTGCCGGAACGGGACTGAGCACTGATTTAAAATCGTTTGAAATAATCTCCGGGAAAACAGTTGTCGATGATAGCAAATGGTTTGTATTACCGATAGAACTGCGGGCGGGTTATGTGTGTCACCTGGCTGGTAACAGCGACTTCGACTCAGAGACCTTGACGTTAAGGGAAGTTGGTTTCAACGACTATTTTTGACAATGTGGTGGTAAACTGGATATTCCGTAAGGCTTGACCATGTTGTTCCGTGCTTTTTAGAGCAACACCAACAATCCGTTTCAAGGGCTACTATAACAAGCCCTTATGCAGCATCTGCGCCAACCAGGCCACCTGGCTGCCGCTTTGCGGAAATTTACCAAAAACGAGTACTTCCTGCTCAAAACTTTTGAAGGCAGCATTCAATGTTTCCGACAAAAAATCAATGTCTTCCTTTGTCAATTCGCCGATATCTTTGTTTTCGATGCCCCATTCGATGATCTGCCTGACAATGGCAATCTCTTTTTCGTCAAATCTTCTGAATTTGAACATAAACCCTATAGGATCTAAACGCAGGTCATCGATGGCTAACTTATACTTTGAGACAATATGACGGAGGTTCTTTAATTTGGTGATATTAAAAGATTCGATATTAGCCGAAAAAGAGCGTCTTTTACTTATCGTAGCTTCACTCTCTGCTAAACAATTAAAAAAAAGCTTCTCGCATACCGCATCCAGCACCTCCTCCTTATTTTTAAAGTAATGGTATATCGTGCTTCGGCCTTTCTTACACTCATTAGAAATATCCTGCATGGAAACCCTGAGATAACCATAACGCTCAAATACCGCGTCAGACCTTACTTTTTTGCCTCGCGTTAACTATGTATGACATGATTGTCGATATAGCTCTCAGTAATATAATTGTTCCGGCAGCGATGAGTAATAGTTTACCGATGATTTGCCTGAGCGTATTGGTAACACGGTGAGATGATCGTCTACTAAAGACTCTTTGAAGAATTAGATTGATCTTTTTGATCTTTAAAAGTGTACAAGCGAGGCATCCAATCCACATCATTAAAAAGAATATCAGTAAACCATTAAGTCCATTGTTTTTAAACCAGGTTATCAAGGAAGTAATAAAAAGATTGAAAAAGAGGACAAACGCTACCAGCATGAATGAAAGGACTTTTCCTGTTGAGCATATTATGGATAACACTGCCTGGAGCCATGGTAAATAATGTGATACGACAGCATTCCAGAATTCGGGCGGAAGCAAAAATAAAATGATAAGGGCGGCTTTGTTTTTATTCATTTGTGATAATGATAACATCAAATATGCATATGGCTCGGTCTATTTGCAAAAACTAACATATGAGGAGTTTCAATTACAGCTTAGGCATTCATTATCAAGAGGGAAATACACAATATGCGAATAAATTGACATAAAAAGGCTAATGCGTGATTATCTAATTATATTTAATCATTCTAAATAGTCACATTTCTTATTGACACACTTAGTTGTATAAAGCATGTGTTATAATAATCTTCTATCCCAAATATGAGATATACTTATTTTTGAGTTAATTACCCACCTATGAGCGTAACATATTTTAAACCGCGTGACCGACTAGTTTATGCCGTACTCTTTAGCGCATCGAGTTGTGTTCGCTATTTATAAAAATGATCACTAAAATTCTATAAATTACCATGGCCAAAGTGTTGCCGAATGGATTATAAGATATTTTAGAACGAATTGATTAATGGCCCCAGAATATTTATTACAAATTAATTGTGAAAATACTGATCATAGAAGACGAAGTTCGTATAGCCTCGTTGGTACAGCAGGGACTGGAAGAACAAGGGCACCAGACAGTTATTGCCCACGATGGCCTAAACGGTAAAAAGTTGGCCCTCCAAAAAGATTATGATCTGGTGATCAGTGATATTATTTTACCCGGCCTGAATGGGATCGAAGTATGCCGCGAAATTCGTTCAGCAAAACCGGATATGGCCGTTATCCTGCTTACTGCCCTGGGTACAACTGACGATAAGGTGGATGGTTTTGATGCCGGAGCAGATGACTATTTGGTAAAGCCGTTTGATTTTCGGGAATTGCTGGTACGTATCCGGGCAGTAATGAACCGCAAAGGCGGCACAAGCATTGCCAAATCTGACATTTTAAAATACGCCGATCTGGAATTAAACAACCAAACCAAAATAGTGAGTCGTTCGGGTAAGGAGATAAACCTTACCCCAAAAGAATTGAAGCTGTTAGAATACATGATGCAAAACAGCGAACGGGTTTTATCCAGGGCAGAGATTGCGGAAAAAGTATGGGACACCCATTTTGATACGGGTACAAACTTTATTGATGTATATATCAATTACCTGCGTAAGAAAATAGATAGAGACTTTACCGTCAAGCTCATCCACACCAAACCTGGTTTGGGCTTCATTTTTAAAGAAGAGGCATGACGATACGTAATAAACTCACTTTGTTGTTTACCTCCATCATCGCGGCCTTATTACTGGCCTTTGCATTGGTGGTCTATTTTTCCTTTTCAAAAAATAGGGAGGATGAGTACTACAGTTCTCTGCGTCACACTGCCATCAATAAAGCGAACCTGTTGCTGGATGCCAAAGTTGCGCCTGCCGTTTTACAACTGATCTACCGTAACTCGGAAAACTCTTTATTCGAAGAAGAAGTCGCCATCTATGATACATCCTTTCGTTTATTATATCATGATGCGGTGAATATTGATCAGGTAAAGGAAACCCGGCAAATGATAGAGGAAATTGTCCAAAAAAAGGAGATCAGGTTTTATCAGGGAGAAATGCAGGTTGTCGGTATTTTTTACCGTCACCATAACCAGAATTATGTGGTCACGGCGATAGCCAATGATCAAGGGGGATATATAAAACTTCGCAACCTGAAATATACCCTGATCATGTCTTTTTTTGTAGCGGTATTCCTGATCTATATAGCGGGGCACGTTTTTTCAAGTAAAGCCTTAAAACCGGTCTCCGATATGGTGGATAAGGTAGAGGAAATAACGGCTACCAATTTGGACCTGCGTATCGATACCGGAAAAGAAAAAGATGAAATCAGCGAACTGGCGGTTACTTTCAACGAAATGCTGAACCGGCTGGAAAAATCTTTTGATGCTCAAAAGGAGTTTGTATCCAATATTTCGCATGAATTAAGAACGCCGTTGACCGCCATGCTGACTGAATTACAGGTTGCGGTTGAAAAAGAGCGTAGCAACGAAACCTATAAGGCATCAATACAACACGCAATCAGTGATGCGCAGAAACTGGTGCGCTTGTCCAACAGCCTGCTCGATCTAGCCAAAGCTAGTTACGACCACACCGAGATCAGTTTTAAAGAGTTGCGGCTGGACGAAGTGATGCTGGATGCCCGGAATGATGCCCTGCATGACCAGCCGAACTGCAAGATTAATATCTTATTTGAAGGTGAAATGGACGATGATAATGATGTTTCTGTCAGCGGAAATGAATACCTGTTAAAGGTAGCTTTTATGAACCTGATGGAGAACGGGTGTAAGTTTTCAGCGAACCGGGAGGTCTCTGTAGCGATCTCTTATTTTAAAGATAAATCCATTCTGCATTTTCGGGATAAGGGTATCGGGATAGCTGAGCTGGAATTACAGCACATCTTTGATGCCTTTTACCGGGGGGCCAACCAGCAATTCGCGGGAGGGAATGGCATCGGGCTATCGCTTACTAAAAAGATCATAGAGTTACACAAAGGAAGTATCTCGGTATCTTCCGGTATTAATGAGGGAACAACGTTTACCATTGAGCTGCCTCACTTATAAAGTATTATTTACCCCAATGCCATTGCATGGCATAATTCTAATGGATTTCTAATTTTTTTCTAATACTCCTCTAACAGCTTGCTGAAAACAGGCCATCTACCTTTGCACCGTTCATAATTGCTGTCTCCGGCAGTTGTTAAGTATTGATTAAAAGCAAAGGTCGTCATGAAAAAAAATCTATTCTTCTTAATAGGACTTACCACCAGTATGTGCCTGGTGGCTGCCTGCCACGGGCCGGAAAAAGCCAAAGAAACAAGCGATTACACCTTATCGGGCGATACGATCCTGGTAACACCAAATTCTAAACTGGAGGGCAAGCTGAAAAACGAAGTGGTTAAAGAGCAATCTTACCGCTTGCAGCTATTAACAGCTGGCACGGTAAAAGCTATCCCAACTCAATATGCCGAGATCGCGCCGCCATTTTCGGGCCGGATCGCCAAATCCTATCTAAAGCTGGGGATGCGTACCACCCCGGAAACACCTTTATTTGAAGTGAGTTCTCCGGACTTTATTACCGCTCAAAAGATCTTTTTCCAGGAAAAGTCACAGTTGCAACTGGCCGAAAAAACTCTGAAAAGACAACAGGACCTGACTGCGCATGGTGTGGGTACACAAAAAGATATGGAAGAAGCCAAAACCGCTTATGAGGTAGAGAAAAAGGAATACGAGAACGCGGTGATCGGCATTAAAATCTTTAAAGCCGACCCTGACCAACTGGTACTGGGCCAACCGCTGGTGGTGCGCTCACCAATTGCCGGTCAGGTGATCGAAAACAAGGTGGTACTTGGGCAATTTATCAAAAACGACGCAACCAGTGTAGCAACCGTAGCCGAACTATCCAAAGTTTGGGTAGCCGGGCAAATCAAGGAAAAGGATATCCGCTTTATCCACGAGTTGGACGAATGTTCTATTCAGATAGCTGCCTTGCCCGAAAAGCAAGTTAAAGGCAAAGTGTATCATGTGAATGATATGGTAGATGAGGATACACGCAGCGTACAGGTACTGATAGAATGTAATAATGCAGACCGTACGTTAAAACCGGGTATGTATGTTACTGTAGATTTTGACAATGCCCCCTCACAGGTTATCCTGATTCCTACCACAGCCGTATTGCAAATGAACGATGAGAGCTTTGTTTTTACTGAGCCGTCACCTGGAAAATATGTAAAACAAAAAATTGAAACAGCCAATACTGATCATAACCAAGTAGTGATCAAATCGGGCTTAAAACCAGGCGACCGGATACTGACCTCGGGTGGTTTTTACCTGTTAGACGCTAAATAAAATACAGCCATCATGAAGAAACTCATTTTTACCGCTATAAAAAAGCGCTGGCTTTTCGCTGCGTTATTTGTCCTGCTGGCCATATTTGGCTATTACTCCTGGACACAGCTATCCGTAGAGGCTTATCCTGATATTGCCGATGTTACCTCACAGGTAGTAACGCAGGTACCCGGCCTTGCTGCCGAAGAGGTGGAACAACAGATCACCATTCCTGTAGAAAGGGCATTGAACGGGATGCCGGGCATGCACGTGATGCGCAGCAAAAGTACGTTCGGTCTTTCTATCATCACCATAGTTTTTGAGGATGGTATTGAGGACTACTGGGCCAGGCAACGCATTACCGAGCGCCTGGGTGATGTCACCCTGCCTTATGGCGCGCAACCTGGGTTAGATCCGCTAACCTCACCCATCGGCGAGATCTATCGTTATATCATCGAAAGCAAAAACCATGACCTCCGGGAGATCACCGGCCTGCAAACCTGGACCATCATCCCTCGCATTAAGCAAGTGGCAGGTGTGGCTGACGTGACCAACTTTGGCGGGATCACCACGCAATACCAGTTGGAAGTTGATCCCGGTAAGCTGGAACAATACAAACTATCACTAACCGATATACAAACAGCTATCAATAATAACAATGCCAAC
The DNA here is from genome assembly GCF_017569325.2 of Mucilaginibacter gossypii. Taxonomy (NCBI): domain Bacteria; kingdom Pseudomonadati; phylum Bacteroidota; class Sphingobacteriia; order Sphingobacteriales; family Sphingobacteriaceae; genus Mucilaginibacter; species Mucilaginibacter gossypii. Next base: position 720,771 of record NZ_CP071878.2, read on the forward strand.
GCGGGTGGCAGCGTGCTCACACGGGGCGATCTGGGCTACGTAGTACGGGGCATTGGCCTGGTGAAAACATTGGAGGGTTTGGGTAACGTTGTGGTTAAATCTGTAAATGGCGTACCTGTTTTTTTAAAGGACGTAGGTACTTTGAAATATGGTAACCTGGAACGCAAGGGTATTTTAGGTTATACAGATCGGAAGGTAAATTACAGTGAAGGCGATGAAGGCATTGTATTATTGTTAAAAGGTGAAAATCCATCAAAAGTATTGGAGGGTATTCATGCTGCCGTAGAAGACCTGAATAAAAATGTATTACCCGAAGGTGTGAGGATCCGACCATATATAGACCGCACCAGTTTGGTTGACACCACCCTGCATACCGTATCGCATACGCTGTTGGAGGGCATGACCCTGGTTATCATTGTGCTGATTGTTTTTTTGGGTAACTGGCGCGGTGCCTTGATCGTAGCTATTACTATTCTGCTGGCCTTATTGGTGGCCTTTATCCTGATGCACTTTACCCATATCCCGGCAAACCTGCTTTCGCTTGGCGCTATTGACTTTGGGATCATCGTAGACGGAGCCATTGTGATGATGGAAACCATTTTGAAAAAGCGGGAAGAAAGCCCAGCGGAAGAGCTACAGGAAACCACTATCGGACAAAGGGCGTTAGCTGTTGCCAAACCCATTTTGTTCTCCACAGTTATTATCATCACCGCATACCTGCCCCTGTTCTCTTTTGAAAGGGTAGAAAAGAAATTGTTTACACCAATGGCTTTCACGGTGGGTTTTGCATTATTGGGTGCATTGGCAGTTGCGTTGTTTCTGATACCAGGGCTGGCTTATGCCGTTTACCGGAAACCCCGGAAACTATTTCATAACAAATGGCTGGAAAAATTAACCACGGCTTATTTTGAAGGTGGTAAAAAGGTGATGAAAAAACCGCAGCAGGTTTTTATTCCTTTAGCTATTGCCTTAATAGGAGCAGTGATCCTTTCTATCACTGTAGGCAAGGATTTTTTACCCCCTTTAGATGAAGGCTCCATCTGGCTTCAGGTACAGCTTCCTCCAGGCGTATCCTTACAAAAGTCAAAGGAAATGAGTGATACGCTACGGCAGCATACCATGAAGTACAGCGAGGTAACCTATATGATGGTGCAGGCAGGCCGAAACGACGACGGCACCGATCCCTGGACAGCCTCACACTTTGAATGTAGCATAGGTATCAAGCCTTACAGCGAATGGAAAAACGGCAGGACAAAAGCCGACCTGATCAACGACCTGGCCAAAGAGTACGCAACCATGCCGGGTTATACGGTTGGGTTCAGTCAACCGATGATCGATGGCGTTATGGACAAAATTGCAGGCGCACACAGCGAGCTGGTGGTAAAAATATACGGGGAAGATTTTAAAGAGACCCGTCGTATTGCCGAAAATGTAATGACCACGATTAAAGGTATCAAAGGCGCTGCTGATGTGGCCATTGACCAGGAGCCACCATTGCCGCAATTACAGATCAGTGTTGACCGCGATGCCGTAGCCCGTTATGGTTTGAATGTAAGCGATGTATCAGAACTGATCGAGGTAGCTATCGGTGGTAAAGCCATATCACAGGTGTTTTCCGGCAATAAAGTTTATGATGTGATCTGCCGCTATAATGAAGAAAGCCGCAACACGCCCGAGAAAATTGCCAACCTGATGCTTACCTCTCAAACAGGTGCAAAAATCCCTTTATCGCAAATTGCAACCGTAAAAACGGCTACAGGCGAAAGCACCATTACCAGGGAGTTGAATAAGCGCCACCTTACTGTTAAACTCAATCTACGAGGCAATGATCTGACCGCTTTTTTAAACGAAGCACAAAGCAAAATTGAAAGCAACATCAAATACGATCACGATAAATATACCATCAAATGGGGTGGGCAATTTGAAAACCAGAACCGGGCTTATGCCAAGCTGATGGTAATTGTACCGCTGGTACTGGCCATCATGTTTTTATTGCTATATGGTGCATTCGGTAAATTCCGCCAGGCAGGATTGATCTTGTCTATTGTGCCACTGGCTTTATTTGGTGGTATGCTGGCATTGAACATCAGGGGTATGACACTGAATGTGTCTTCAGCAGTGGGTTTCATTGCCCTGTTTGGTGTAGCCATACAAAATGGCGTGATACTGATCTCGCACATTAACGATCTGCGAAAAAAAGGATACGATTTACTAAAAGCAGTTGTGGAGGGAGCTGAAGACCGTTTTCGGCCGGTATTGATGACAGCTACGGTTGCTGCATTGGGCCTGCTGCCCGCATCGCTGGCAACCGGCATTGGGTCAGATGTGCAACGGCCATTGGCTACAGTAATTGTATACGGATTGTTTGTAGCAACGGCCATTACTCTGTTTGTACTGCCCGCCCTGTATTACATGCTGGAAAATAAATGGGGAAAGGATGATTTTAAACCGGCAGAGCCTCAGAAATAACGTTATGAAAATTAAGAAACTCAATATCATATACCTGTTACTATTTGTCCTGATGATGAATGGAACAGCAACATTTGCACAACCAAGCAGTGATACCTCTTTTGTAAAGATCAAACTGCCACTTATACAGTTTTTAAGTTTGGTAGGAAAGCAGAACCTGGATTACCAGGCCCAAAAGTATAATGTAAGTATTTCCGAAGCGGGAATAGAATCCGCAAAGGTGTTTCCTGATCCGGAGCTATCTTTCGGGGCATTTGATAATCAGAATGCCAGTAAGAAACTTGGATACGGCTATAACGCCGGCCTGAGTACCACTTTGGAGCTGGGCGGAAAAAGAAGATCAAGGATAGATCTGGCTAAAAGCCAGGTGGAATTAAACAAAGCTATGCTGGAGGATTTTTTCCGTAACCTGCGGGCAGATGCGTCGTTAGCTTACTACACAGCCATACAGAACTTCTATATTTTCCAGGTTCAGAAAAACTCATGGGAGAATATGGACAAATTGGCCAAAGCTGATTCTATCCGTTTTAAGCTAGGTGCTATTACTGAAACCGATGCCCGGCAATCCAAACTGGAGTCAGGTACATTGAGGAATACCTTGTTCCAGAATGAAGCCGACTGGAAAACGGCCCTGGTACAACTCAACTTACTGACCGGAAAAGCCCATGCTGATACGCTGTTTATACCTTCAGGCGATTTTGATAAACTGGACAGGGGTTATTTATTGGGCAACCTGATTGCCAACGCGCAGAATAACAGGGCTGATCTGGTGGTAGCTTTAAACACCAAAACTGCTGCCGAAAAAAGCCTGCAACTGGTTAAGGCCAACCGGACAATTGACCTCGGCATTAACCTGGGAGGCACTTACAATGCGGCAGCCACCAATGAAATAGCACCAACCCCAGCTTATCGGAGTTTAAATGCTGGTCTGTCTATCCCGCTGAAATTCTCCAATCATTATAAAGGCGATATTAAAGCCGCACAGTACACCATCAAACAATCAGCGGTGCAATATGATCAGGTGCTACTGCAAATTCAAACGGAAGTAACCCAATCATGGATGAATTACAAGGCGGCCCAACAACAGGCCACGCAGTTTAAAAATGGTTTATTGACCGAAGCGCAAAAGGTGCTGGACGGGAAAATATACAGTTACAAAAGAGGAGAGACTTCGCTATTAGAAGTGTTGAATGCCCAACGTACCTATAATGATGTGCAGCAGAATTACTATCAATCCTTATTCAACTACGCCTCGGCCCTGATTACGCTGGAGCGCTCAGCTGGTATCTGGGATTTACAATAATCAACCGAATCATGAAAAAGAAATTTTACTTAATCTGCTTATCGTTGGTTTTCCTGACCATGTTTTATTCCTGTGAAAAAGATTCCAGCGGTAATGGCAGTCTAAATATTACGGTGCATTATCATAACCAGCCCGTTGCAGGGGCTAAAGTATATCTAAAAATGGGGGGTTACATCAACCCAAACTTTACGGATAGCCAGTATGATGGCATCCTCACTGCGGACGGCAGTGGAGTTGTGACCTTCAGTAACCTGATGCCGGGAAGATATTACACAAGAGCCGTCGGGTATACAAACCAAACAACGGTACAGGGAGATAGCATTGCTACTGTGGTACGTCGTTATAGGGGAAATAACATAGCTAACTTTACAATTGATGTACAATAAGCAAAGTGCCTTTGAATATTAAAACAAAATGATTTTATAAACCGCTCCTATCAAAATGAAAAGAAATCATTCAAAAAGATAGCCATTTTAAAGGTTATGAAGTTTTTATATAGAAAAATTGAAGAGTATAAAATAGAGGAATTCTAAGCTTGACGATGTTGTTGTTTTAGCGCTCCTGATTAAGTGAGATGATCCCTAAGGAAGTACCTAATCAGGTGATGGCGTCGATAAACCGACGGCCTATAAACCAAATTTGCATTTAACGATATACTCCTGTTTATGGCTTACCCGTTGTTTTTTTCAGAACATGGATCATTCCCGCGGAATAGCCCGCAACTTGCAGATTATCAAGGTCTGTTTTTAAATTTGGCACCACAACTTCGATACTCTTTTGTTGAAAATATATTACATTGCTATCCTGATTGATTTTTAAGGAGGGGGCAGCATTATTATCCTCCAGTATCATTTTTAACAAGGGGTTGTTTTTGCTTAACTCCAAAACAGATTGACCAATAACTGACTTTTCGCCAAGGTTTAGGACGCTCTTAGCTTCATGATTAATAAACAGGATTTCCTGTTTTTCATTGATTCCCCATACCGGGTTCTGTATTTCCTCAATCAGTATTTTTATCCGGCATTCGGCTGCTATTATTTTAGTAAGATCAGCATTTGCCTGGTCGCCAAGATTCAGAGCCATGATATTAAATGCCTTGGCTAATTGGGTAAACTCTTCGCTTGCATTAAATTTAAGCCGGGTATCATAATTTCTTTTACTAACCTGATCAAGACCATCTGCCAGTTCGCGAAGCGGGTTCAGTATAACCCCGGGGAAATTAACTATTAAAATAAAAAGGATAAAAAAGGTAATAAATACCATGGCCCCAAGATATAAGGTCGCCTTGTTTACTGTTGAATGGGTGTACGCATTTTTAAGCTCAATTGCATGCATGTTTAGCTCCTCGATCTTTTTCAACTGCTGGCGCGCGTTTCGTTCTGCTTGTTGCTTTTGATTTAAACCTGATGAGGGTCCGATGAGTAAAATGAAGGCATCTCTTAAGCTGGCGGTTGCTGTTTTTTCACCAGGTTCTGTAATATTATTTTCCTGTTTTTGAAGTGCCTGATCAAATGCACTTGACGCGATGGACGGTAGTGGTAAATCATTTTCATCTAAAACCGAGCGCATCTCCCGGGTAAATGTTAATGTTTTATAATTGTTTTTTAGGGTAACATTTGAAGTTTCGGAAATAACTTCAATATAGTAAACAGAAGCAGCACCAAAAACCAACACAACGACAAACAAAAGGCCGAATCCCAAAAGAAGCTTTTTTTTGATTTTCATGACGGTACAATGAGTTGAATAAAACTGTATTATTATTTAGTTATGAGGCGGATTGTATCGTAAAGATAATTAAATATCACCGTTGTTTTTCTTTACGAACTTATAGGCAGGTTATATTTGAATCACCAATCTTTACATGATGGTTCATCAATTGATATAACACAACTATCATATTGATAAATCTTATCACAAAACGAGATGGCTGTGAAATTTCCTAAATCTGTTTATAAATAGAATTAATGGTTTATTGAACGCAGGAAGGTGTTATGTTCAATTTTACACTATGGGGCAAGCTATTAGCTGATGTATTAATTCAAAATCAAATGTAATTTATTATAATCAAACAAACACATGTTTATCGCTATTTTAGGAGTAATATTACTCGTTGTCGGAATTGTTGCCAAACGCTCACCTGAACCTGTCGGTCGCCTGAGTGGAACCATTAGTACTGTTGGAATTGCCGTTGTCGTTATTGGGCTACTGTTGTCCATGTTTAAAGTTATTGAGCCAGGTAAGGTAGGGGTACAAACCCTGTTTGGAAAAGTACAGGATCATGTGCTTGAAAGTGGTTTGCACATTATAAATCCTATAGTTGATGTCACTACCTTCGATATTCAGACCCAAACTTATACGATGAGTGCGGTTAGCAACGAAGGCCAGAAGGAGGGTGACGACGCGATCAGGGTGTTGTCTTCTGATGGCTTGGAAGATCGCAGGTGAGCATGATATTCTGATCATCAGGGATTCGCTGCTGCAAACGGTTCCGCTTTTCAAAACGTCTGCAGGCAATTCAGTACTTGGAAATGAAAACCTAAAAGGCGATGAAGCCTGGATGACCCTGACCAATCCGGAAGCTATGCGATTTCTGATCTTTCATGAAGAAATGCATTACCGCAGGATTGCCATGCTGATGGATATTGTGCAAAAATGAAAGCCTGACACCGGAGGTTCGGTCTAAACCGGGCGTTGTCAGATTGAAAAAATGACCGATCTGTTCATCTGCACTAAAAAGGCCGTCTCGATCCTGGTGTGACCCCAAAAAGTTAGACAGGTTACAAAATTAAGTTTTTTGGGCGAGAGCTCGGTATTCCACCGGGCTCTTTCCATTTAACCTGTTTTTTATTCTCTTATTATTGTAGTAATGAATGTACTCGTTTAACGAAGCGATAAATTCATCCGCAGTTTCGAAGTTCTGTCTGTACAGTAATTCTGTCTTCAAGACGCCAAAAAAACTTTCGGCCAAGGCATTATCTAAGCAATTTCCTTTTCTGGACATGCTTTGAATAATTCCATTTTTTTCCAAGGCCTTTCGATATCCGTAATGTTGATATTGCCACCCCTGGTCAGAATGAAATATAAGTCCTTTTGTATCTTTCACTTTATCAAAAGCCTCATATAACATTTCGTTTATCATCTGCATATTGGGACTTTTGGAAATACTATAAGAAATCACTTCCCCATTGAACATATCAATTATAGGAGACAAGTAAATCTTCTGATCTTTAATGTTCACCTGAGTAACATCCGTAGCCCATTTCTGATTAGGCAAACTTGCCTCAAAATCCCTTTCAAGCAGATTAGGGGCAATTTTACCCACCTCACCCTTGTATGAGCGATAACTTACTTTCCTGACATTGCATTTTAGGCCTAATGTTCTCATCAATTTTTGAACAGTCTTGTGATTGATACTATAACCCCGGTTCTTCATTTCGGCGGTGACCCGCCGATAGCCATATCTGCCTTTATGCAAGTAGTATATACTTGCGATCTCTGCTTTTTCATGCTTGTATTTTTCATCGTTCAGGCGCTTGCGATGATAATAAAATACCGAGCGGGCCATCTGTTTGCAATCCAACAGAATTGCAACATCATGTTCCGGTCTTAGTTCTTCGATGGCTTTTGCCCACTCTTGCGTTCGCGGGCCTCTCTTTCCTTGACTAAGACCTTGACTTTTTTTAATAACGCATTCTCTGCCCGCAAGCGGTCATTCTCCGCCTGGAGCTTCTCCAATTCTGTTTCAGGTTCAAGCTTCTTTGATCTTCCCATGCATTTAGGTGGCCGCCCAGGATTCTTTTGCTGGTGTAGTACTGCATATCCCTCAACCCGTACTAATCTTACCCAGCGCTCTAAAGCAGTCTTGCTTAATCCATATTCCAGAACAACCTGATTTAAAGTTACTTTTTTTTCTAAGACAAGCCTTACAACTTCTTCTTTGAAATCAGGCGTGGGCTTGACGTTAGGTTGCTTGAGCAGGCCACTTTCACCATAAAGATCATATTTCCGAACCCATTCCAATATCATGCCTTCACGGATATGGCGTTCGCGGGATATCCGAAGAATTGGCTTTCCTTTTCTTACTTCAGAAACTACATCAAGTTTCTCTTCAAATGTGTGCTTTGACATAAATAGTAAACCCCAAAAGTTTTGTCCAACTTTTGGTGGAAAAAACATTTTAGTTGACCCCACCTCGCCAATTTTGTTTGCATTTCTAACTGCTTGATTACAAAAATAGAAAGTGGTCAAAGACAAATCGGCCGACAGGGGGCAATATACTGTGGTTTATCCACCTGATCGCGGTTCCTGTCTCTGAGCAGATCTGGGCTGAGCGAATAAGAAAGGCACAAAAACAGGCAAAAAGTCGTGGCCGGGCACTTTCTGAAGAGTATAAAGAACGTTGCCGGTTCAGCGTATTCATTACCAATGTGGATGCTACCGTTCTTAAATCAACAGATGTAATTGAGCTTTACCGACTCAGGTGGCAAATTGAGATCATCTTTAAAAGCTGGAAATCGCTGTTAAATCTGCACCGGGTAAAACCTGTAAAAAAAGAGCGGTTTGAGTGCTTGCTCATTGCCAGGTTCATTTGGATATTGATCCACTGGAAAATATTCCGATGCCTGGATGTATTTGTTAAGAAAAGAAATAGAGAATATGCCTGTTCTCATTGGAAGTTTTTTAAACAAGCCAGGTTATCGGCATACGCGTTAAGAATGGTGATAAACCATAGCATAACATTTGAATCCTGGCTTGAGTTATTTATCTTTCCGATTATAAAAAGCCTGCTTATTGAGCCTAAGAAAGGCAAAAAAGCAAGCTTTTGTATTGTTAATGATATCTTTAACCCATTAAGTTAACGGCTATGGCCGGCGGCCGCTAAACGCTGGGCTGTTTAGTTTATGATTTGTTTTAACAGCATGAAGGCTTCGGCATAACTTTTTCCTATAGCACTTCCTCTGTAAGTTGCAAGTGCTTTTATGGCTATCAAAGATCGCGGCCCGGGCGGAGGCATTACCTCGCTTTTATAAAGCTCCATTATCTGCAGTTTCTGCTCAACGAAATCAGATATATTAATGTAAACATTAGGTATAAAGCTATGGTCAGAAACAGGGGCAAACTCCGTTTCTGAAATAGTTTCATATAGTAATACTTTGGTTATAAATGGGAAGTTAAAGTTTTTAGTACAACTAAATGCGGCTTTAAAAATTATTTGATGATCTGTATGGATATCGCTTCCATTTGGCAAAAAAACAACAGATGGCTTTATCTCATTTACTATGGCTGTTATTTTTTTTACAAGCGGGCTCACATCTGCTGGAGTTAATTCCGCCGCTGTATAACCTAATTCAAACCGTTTTATAAAACCATACTTTGACGAAACACTTTCTATTTCATTATTTCTTATGGCGATGTTTTCATTGGTTTTCCCCCCTCTGTAAAATTCGGTGCATATTAACCAGTAAACTTTATATCCCTGGTGTATGTATTTCAAAGCGGTACCGCCGCAACCCAGGGTTTCGTCATCCGGATGTGGGGCAACAATTAATATGCTGTGGTTATCATCCATATATTATTAATTTTGTTTTTGCATGTACACCTGATCATGTAATTGAGATTCGGCTATTGCTTTTTTGTATTCCTCTTTACTTCCTATATCTTGCCAATATCCTTCAAATGGATAAACAGCCATTGGCTGATTTTTTCTCAACAAATCATAAATCAATTGATCCATTCCATACGTTTTACAGTTGGGTATAAAATCAACTATACGCTTGCCTGTGGCATAAATACCGGCATTTATTTGTATCCATTCGGGCTTTTCGTCTATTTTAAGAAGCTGCCCTGAGGCATTTGTTTGCAATACCCCGTAAGGTATTGGATATTTCTTTTTATAAGCAGCAATGGTAAACAGGTTTCGGTTTTGTACATGATAATCAAAAAAGTCTTTAAAATTAAGGTCGGCCAGAATATCGCAATTGATCACAATTAAATTGTCGGGAAGATCTTTTAAAATTTTTAAAGGCCCGGCTGTTCCCAACGGGAAATCCTCAACTGAATAGGTTATCCGCAAATTCCATTTGCTGCCGTTGCCGAAATAGTCAATGATGCTTTGGGCGAAATGATAAACCGAAAAAGTAATATCTGAAAAATCGTAATATTTAAGCTGTCTTACAATTATTTCAAGTACCGGGTAATCGCCGACCTGCAACAAACCCTTTGGAATGTTCCTGGTAAAAGGCAATAAGCGGCTGCCTTTACCTCCACAAATAATTATTGCCCGTTTATACATTGTAAAGCCCGCTTTTATATTTGATAATATTGGCCGGCTCAAGCAACCATTTGATTGTTTTAGCAAGCCCCTCATTAAAATTATATTGAGGGCTAAAGCCTGTATGTTTTTTTATTTTACTGTTATCGCACAACAAATGCAGTACTTCTGCATCGGCTGGCCTTATCCTTGATAAATCTGAAACCAGCTCAACCCGGGCATCCATTTGTTTGCAAATAAGTCTAAACACGTCACCTATTTTATGATCAATACCCGAGCCTATATTAAGTGTTTGACCAAATAAATTACTATTTTCTGCAATCAGGGTAAGGCCCTCGCAGGTATCGGTAACATAATTAAGATCACGGCGCGGACTTACATTGCCTATTTCGATTTTCTTTTTACCCTCGGCTATCTGAATTATTATTGCCGGAATAATAGCCCTTGCCGATTGCCGCGGTCCGTATGTATTAAAAGGACGTGCTATTGTAGCTTTTAAAGCGTATGATCTGAAAAAGCTATAAACAATTGCTTCTGCACTTATTTTTGATGCACTGTAGGGAGATTGGGCCTGCAGCGGGTGATTTTCGTCAATAGGCAGGTATTGCGCTGTGCCGTACACTTCACTGCTTGATACATAAATAAGTTTTGCATCAGAAGCCAATGCAGCCTGACAAATGTTAAAGGTGCCGGTGATATTATTGTCAATAAATCCTCTTGGGTTACTAATTGAATATGGAACAGATATAAGAGAAGCTAAATGAAAAACAATGTCTATTTCCTGGGTGAGTTTAATGCATGCTTCTGCGTCCCTGATGTCGCCGGCTATAACTTCAATATTGGAATGATTTTCCAGCTGTTCAAGCCAACCCCAGCTATTAAATGAGTTATAAAGTACTAAAGCACGAATTTGTGCGCCTTTTTTTTGCAGGTTTTCCACCAAATGAGAGCCGATGAACCCTTCGGCACCGGTAATTAGAACCCTTTTTCCCGTCCAGAATTCTTTCATATGTAGTTTGATAAGTTTATATTCAGGTTTAACAATATAGCAAAAGCAGCTTAATCTTTAATTAATTAAAGTTAAAAAATTTCCACGGGGGAAATTATATTGACTGCGTTTTCTTGCCAGTGTAAAAACTGTAAGTATCCTGCAGGCCTTGGTGTAGTGTTATGCTTTTTTCCCAACCTAATGCAGTTAACCTCGATACATCGGTAAGTTTTTGTGTGGTACCATCAGGCATGTTGTGATCCCAAATAATGTCACCGGTATATCCAACTACTTCCTTTACAATCAGGGCTGTCTCAAAAATGCTATTATCGGCACCTGTACCTATATTAATTTGGGTATTTCTAATTTCCTCTTTTACCAATCCTTCAGAATATTGTGATGGCGAAATTTTATGCAAATCTTCAAAATCAATATTCTTCATGATATAAATGCAGGCATCTGCAAGATCATTTGAATGAAGTATTTCACGTCTTGGCTTCCCTGTGCCCCACAATAAGATATTAACTTTCTTCCCCCCGGCAGTTTTGGTAATGCCATAACTTTTTAGCAGTTCAACAATCTGTACGTCAGATGCAGTGCCATTGAGGCCGTTTACCGGATTTTTGTTGAGATCAATACGAATAGCTGCCAGATCATCTTCCATCAACGACTTGCCTAAGTGCATTTTACGTATAAAAGCTGGCAAAAAATGTGAATTGTTCAGATCATAATTATCATTGGGACCGTATAAATTAGTTGGCATTACAGATATAAAATTGGTGCCATATTGTAAATTGTAGCTTTCACACATTTTTATGCCTGCTATTTTTGCTACCCCGTATGGTTCGCTCAAGTATTCTAACGCTCCTGTCATTAAGCACATCTCTTTCATAGGTTGCGGGGCTTCAAACGGGTAAATACAGGTACTGCCCAAAAAAATCAGCTTTTTTACCTTGTTTAAATAGCTATTATGGATAACGTTATTTTGAATTTGCAAATTTTCGTATATAAACTGTGCCCGGTACGTATGGTTGGCCATAATGCCCCCAACTTTTGCCGCCGCCAAAAAGACATATAAAGGACTTTCCCGAGCAAAAAAATCCTTCACCTCAGCAGGCTCCAAAAGGTTTATCTTAACAAACCTGCAAACTTGTGCCCCCGCTTCCGTTTTCTCAAAGTCCCTATCTGGCTTACTAAGGTGATAGCTTGCTACAACATTGGTAAATCCATTTTTTAAAAGACCTCTTATTATGGCCGAGCCGGCCAGCCCTGTGCCACCCGCCACAAATATTTTATCGTTTGTATTCATAGGTTTCGATTTATGTTAAATAAAAGTATTGTTGTTATTAAGCTATAAGCTTCGTCAACAAAATCGCTAATAGATCTAACGCTTAAATAGTTATGCGCGATTGCTCGGTTAATCTGGTGTTTAAATGGGCCTACCGGTGTTTTGCCGGGAACAAACACAATGGTATTAAATTCATTAAAATATTCACAACGAAGAAGGTAACTGTTGTTAGTAATTATTTTTGTTTGTAACGCGATGCTTTCAAAGCATCGCATGGTAATACCGGTTTGGCCGTCGTTGGCGTAGTCAATAACAAACTCCGCCGAACTTAAGGCATTTATATAATCGTTGTGCGCCAATGGCTTTATATTAATATGATGCCAGTACTTTAAGTACAACCCCGGGTTTTTAAGAAAATTAAGCACTCCAAAAAATACATTGTTTTCGTGCAATTGCAAGTAAAAAGATTCTGGCTTTATTGCCTGCAAAACACTGTGGATATATTTTAACCTACCGTAATAATTTTTGCCGATTGCAGTCACCTTGTACGTAACCTGCTCTTTTTTTTCGCTTTTAGGGGTTGCTGAGAACAGCTCAAGAATAGGAAGTTGGTATTGTTGAGCGTAGGCGTAGTCAAATGTGTAATACTTATCTACCTGTTTAAACCAAGTTAATGGAGAACTATTAAATTTAAACGTATCCCAGTTGTAGCCGATTACATAAGGAATTGACTCTTTTATTTTTTTTATCAGTTTTAAACTGATTCCCCTGCCGCGAATAATTACCGCAATATCGTATGTGTTGCTATTAAGAAATTTCGTAACGATATGATTATAGGTACTTCGATAAACAGTAGGAAATTGTATTTTACCGAGAAATTTTCCTAAAAGATTTGTTGGGTATACGTCATTAGCAATAGTAACCCGGTAACCTTTTGAAATAAATGTTTCCGTTAAGAATTTTTCAAAGTGGTGAAATTCCCGGTGAATAATAAGTAAGCAATGCTTTTTTGGAGGCGATGTAATCACTTATATTGGTTTATTGTTTTAAAATTTAGGTGTTCTTGGAGCTTTTATTCTAAGCCGTCGAGTCGAATATAATAAATATTATTGAAAACAATAGTTGATTTTTATTAACTACTGTTTATAGTGTCGTCAGATATTGCTAATTAATCATTGTTTATTTTAGCAATAAGTATACGATGCTCAAAATGCCTAAAATTTATTATATGCCGCATTTGCATATACCTGTTAATTCTGCTTACGAATGATACAAGGTCGGCTACCCGGATCTGACACCTGAACTGACCAATTTTTAGATGATCTGAAACGTTTATCCACCCTGTTTAATAATTAAGCAGTTCCAGGCCAGGGTAATTAAGAATGGCCACGTTAACCTCGGCCCGGACAAGCATTATTACAGCGTCCCTTATCGCTATATCGGCAAGCGGGTCAAACTGTTATACTCCCGCACTACCGTAGAGATCTACTCCAATTATGAGCGTATCGCCTTGCACAAGCGCAATAAAAACCCTTATGGCTATACCACAGACAAAGAGCACATGGCCAGCACCCACCGCTTTAAAAGTGACTGGACACCAGATATGTTCCTGGATTGGGCAGCCTCCATTCACGAGGATGTAAGGCTGTATATCCTCCAAATACTGGAGCGTAAACAACACCCTGAACAGGCTTACAAGTCCTGCCTGGGGGTACTTGGCTTTGCTAAAAAAGCAGGGAATGAACGATTAACAGTGGCCTGTCAGCGGGCATTGAGTTATGGCGTCTATAACTATAAAACGATACAAACCATACTCGAAAACAAGATGGATAACTATGAGGAAAGCTTATTTGCCAATGAGTTGCCAATGCCAGATCACGGTAATATCCGGGGAGAAGACTATTACAAATAACCATTTAAAACAACAATAACATGAATACAAGCACCTTAGACAAACTGCGGAAGATGAAGTTCTTCGGCATGTTCCATGCCTTTAAAAGCAGCATAGAAACCGGTAAAACGAATGATTATACAGCGGACGAACTGTTGGCCCACCTGGTAGAAGCCGAATGGGATGACCGGCAAAACAGGCGTATCGAACGCACGATCCTTTATGCCAAGTTCCGCTATAAAGCGGCTATAGAAGACGTTCATTATCATGCCGACCGAAGCATCGACCGCAACCAGATCATGCGCCTGGCGGACTGTACGTTTATTGACCGCTTCGAGAACCTGCTGATCACTGGCAGCACAGGTATCGGTAAAAGCTACGTGGCTTCTGCTATAGGCCACCAGGCCTGCATATTGGGTTACCGGGTATTATATACCAGTACGCCCAAACTGTTCGCTAAACTGAAGATGGCAAAGGCAGATGGCTCTTATATCAAGGAGATCGCCAAACTCGAACGGCAGCAACTACTGATACTGGATGACTTCGGTATACAGCCTTTTGATGCACAAAGCAGAGCTGCCCTGATGGAGATCATTGAGGACCGGCATGGAAAGACATCGCTGATCATCACCTCACAATTGCCGGTCAGTAAATGGTTTGAAGTAATTGGTGAAAAAACGATTGCTGATGCGATCCTGGACAGGATCGTTCATGATGCACACCGTATCGAACTGAAGGGAGAATCTATGAGAAGAAAACGTAGTGTTGAACCGGAAAACAGCCACTAATGGAATTACCTTTTAAATAACTATTTTTGTACATGCTTTTATAGCATTTGCTGCAACTCAAAAGTCAGCTAACCCGGTGGTCAATTTGGCCCGGAACAGGGTGGTCAACATCTCCATAACATACAGGATGGAAATGGAAAAGGAATTATTGTTGTTGATGAGACAAAAGCAAATGTCGTTAAACAGATTTTCGCTGATTATCTGGATGGGAAGCCAGCTTTTGTCATCCATAAAGAAGTACGAGCGCTCGGCTTTAGTATTAGTGGTAACAGCGCCATTGTACGCGTGTTAGGTAATTGTGTTTATGCCGGGCTTATCAGAGTACCTGCTTATCAGAATTCACCCGAACGGTATATTAAGGGGATACATAGAGGAATTATCAGTGAGGAAGATTTTTGGCTGGCTCAAGAGATGCTTGGAAATAAACGTCCCTCAAAGACTCAGGCAAATAGTGAAGTCCCGCTACGAGGAGTATTGAAATGCCCTTGCGGATTAAGTATGACAAGTGGTTGGAGTAAAGGGAAGAAAAAATACTATTTATATTACCGTTGTACAAAGCATCATGGTATAAATATCCCTGCAATAAAGTTACACGAGGAGTGGAATGAAATTTTGCGACTGTTAAGTTTTAGTCCGGAGCAAGTAAATAGGGTGATTGGGAATAGTAAAGCAAATCTACAAGCTACGTTAAAAGGAATAGTCGAAAAAGTTGGCGACCGTCAAAAAGAGCTAACGGATATTGAAACTAAAATTGAAAGGTTGGAGGAAAAGATGATGAATGATGAGATCGAACCTAGTACTTACAAAAAATGGTTCAATAGATATGCTGGGGAAAAGGCATTCATTGTAAGTGAAATAAAGAAATTAAAAGAAGATAACAAGGATAAGTGGCAAAAAATGATGGATTTATTACCAACACTTCTTGACATTCCTGGGATTTTCGAAAAAGCGGATATAAACGATCAACATTCATTAATTAGGGAGGTGTTCAAACATCCTCTCATGTATAAAGATGGTATGTGTCGAACACCGACAATATAACGGATCAAGCAGAAAAATTGTGGGGGAATAAAAAAAGTGTTTGCTTTGTGGATATAAAACACAACAGGCATCCACTTGTCATCAGCATACGAAACCCTCGTCCGTTTAATCCTACCAGAAGGCCTTTTAAACTATTTTGAACTTACAGATGTTCATTCCTCGGAGAAGGGTCAATTGAATATCTATCTTGAAGAAAAGAACCTGGTGCCATCGGGTTATGATAAATCACAATTAGAGTCGAAAGGCTTCTTGCCGGAGACGGCAATTCAGGATTTTCCTATTCGTGGCCATAAAGTAGCCTTGTGTATAAAAAGACGCAGATGGGAAGTAAAGGCGAGCGGGGAGATCATCACAAGAGATTGGGATTTGGTAAGAAAAGGGGCGCGAATGACAACGGAATTCGGCATTTTTTTAAAAGGAATATTTAGATAATCACCCGATCAGCAGCCATTTATTAGGCCGGTTATACCAGGTAGACGGCAAGCAGCTCGGGCAGCAATACAAAGACCACCTAAGTGATTTCCACAGCTGGGATCAAAAAGAGCATGCAGAGGACTGGATGCTGTTTGCAGATAACATAGGCCCTTATCTGAGTATAGATGAAACCGCGTTAAGCAACGGGGAGCTCTATACCATCGTGACTAACAAACAGGCCAAAGGGAACAAAAAAGCTATAGTGGCGATGATCAAAGGCACACAGTCTGAACAGATCATAGCTGCGCTGGAGAAAATACCCTTAAGGTCAAGGAATAAGGTAAAGGAAGTAACGATGGACATGGCGGCTAATATGATCAAAGCTATCCGCAGGTGTTTTAATTATGCTGTGCGTGTGGTAGATAGGTTCCATGTACAAAAGCTGGCTTATGATGCTGTACAGGAAGCAAGAATAAAGTATCGCTGGGAAGCTCTTGATGCGGAAAGTGAGCTGATTGAACAGGCCCGGAAAAACAAACAACCCTATCAGCCCGAAGTATTTAGTAATGGCGATACTTTAAAACAATTACTGGCCCGAAGCCGCTACTTATTGTTCAAACACCGGTCAAAATGGACACTATCTCAAAAAGAGCGGGCTGATCTGCTTTTTACCAGATATCCGGAATTACTTAAAGCTTATGATCTTGCCATCGGTTTAGGTAAGATATTTACAACCTGTAAAACCAAAGTGATAGCCTTTAAAAAACTGGCTATCTGGTATAATGATGTGGAAACGGCAAATATTGACGCTTTTAAAACTGTAGCCAGATCTGTTCATCAACATTATGAATCTATCTTAAACTTCTTCGACAACAGAAGTACAAACGCATCTGCAGAATCTTTCAATGCGAAGGTGAAAGCTTTCAGGGCAACTTTAAGAGGAGTCAGAGACACTTCCTTTTTTCTATTCAGACTCGCTAAAATCTATGCATGACTTTTATCCCCCCCCCCCAACTTTTCGGTCTGATCCTAGATAACTCAATGAATCACTCAACAGAATTTTGTGTTTATTTGCGAATTTTGAGTGGGCTTTAAAACAAAAAAGCCCCTAAATCATTGATTTAAGGGCTTTTGAAGCGATTTTACGCTGCTTTTGTACTCAGAGCGGGAATCGAACCCGCACTCCGTTTACGGGAACAGGATTTTAAGTCCTGCGTGTCTACCAGTTCCACCATCTGAGCAGGTGTCTAACCTTTTAAAAATAAAACCCTTCTTTTTATCAGGAAGGGCTTTGAGCGAAAGACGAGATTCGAACTCGCGACCCCGACCTTGGCAAGGTCGTGCTCTACCAACTGAGCTACTTTCGCATTGGTATTTTCCTCGCTTTGATCCGGCTTTCGTTAACCGGCTGCCTATCTCGTTTGCGGGAGTGCAAATATAGGCAGAAATGCATACTCTGCAAGGAAAAATTTAATTTTTTTGAAAATAGTTTATAACTCGCTGTTTTTCAAAATATCTGATATCAGCTCAGCTTCAAATCCGCGGCCCATGGCGTACTGCTGCAGCTTGTACCGGCGCTTCAGTTGGTTCTTCTCGTTTAGGGTAGCTTCTTTTTTTTGTAATAAGTGGGTCAAAGCAGTCAAATAATCGTCAGGGTCAATAGTAAGGAGAGCTTTTTTGATCAATACATCGGGCACTCGTTTAAGTTTAAGCCCTTGTTTAATTTTAATACGTCCCCACACTTTTTGGTTAAATTTACTTTTAGCATAGATCCGTGCAAAGCGTTCCTCGTTAAGGAAATTGCCCTCTATCAATTGGCTTATAATGCGTTCAACAGCATCAGGCCATAGTCCCCACTCGTAAAGTTTGTCGCGTACTTCCTGCTGGGCGCGCTCCTGGTAGGCACAAAAGTGTTCGGATTTTGCAAGGGCAACTTTCTCGTCAGTAATTTTAATTGATTTGGTCTGATCCATTTAAAAACCAAAATTCGTTAAAAATTATTCTATTTGTTTTAATATCTCCAAATTAGCAGCATGCCAACTAACTCGTACACCATAAGCGCTATAAAAAAGATCATCAAGGCAGATGGCAACATTGTTGAAGAATATACGATCAGTGCGCTTTTTACCGATAGCCGCAGGATCAACAACCCTGCCGAAGGCTTGTTTTTTGCCCTGAGCGGCAGACGCAATGGCCATGAGTTTGTTGCCGAAGCTTATGCAGGCGGTGTGCGCAATTTTGTGGTAGAACATGGCCCGGAGTTTAACCTGCCCGGCGCAAACTTTTTGATTGTGCCAGATCCGCTGGCTGCCCTGCAAATGCTGGCAGCCTATCACCGCAGCCGTTTTAAGCTGGAGGTAATTGGTATTACGGGCAGTAACGGCAAAACTATTGTTAAAGAATGGCTTTACCAGCTGCTTTCGGCCGATAAAAATATTGTACGTAACCCTAAAAGTTATAACTCGCAAATTGGGGTGCCGCTATCCGTATGGCAAATCAACGACCGGAACGAACTTGGGATTTTTGAAGCGGGCATCTCCACGGTAAACGAGATGAATAAGCTGGAAGCTATCATTAAGCCCGAAATAGGGGTACTCACCCACATAGGCCCTGCGCACGACGAGGGTTTTGAATCGCCCAGGCAAAAGCTCCTGGAAAAACTTGGGCTATTCAAAAACAGCAGGCTGTTGATCCATAATTACGATCAGCTAATCGGTTATGAAAAAGATATCGCGGCTAAAGAAACCTTTACCTGGAGTCGTAAGTTCCGTGAAGCTGATCTGTATGTTTTCAGCGAGACGGTGATCTCTAAAAATTATTATTTCCGTGCACGGTACCAAGGTAAAGAGATTGAGTGTCTTGTTCCTTTTACCGACCAGGCCTCGGTAGAAAATGCCATTACCTGTTGGGCTACTATGCTGGCTTTAGGCTACAGTGCTGTGGAGGCGGATAAGCGCATAGAGCGCCTCGCGCCGGTAAGTATGCGGTTGGAGTTAAAAAACGGCTTAAACAACTGTTCCGTTATTGATGATTCATACAATTCGGATCTGCAATCGCTGGAGATAGCGCTTAACTTTTTGTCGCAGCAAAATCAGCATCAAAAAAAGACGCTGATCCTATCAGATATTTATCAATCGGGCCTGCAGCAAGATGTGCTGTACAAACAGGTGGCCGAATTGATCCGGGCCAAAAAGATTGATAAATTTGTTGGCGTAGGGGAGGCGCTGCTCGGCCACCAGCAATATTTTGACATAGCCCAACAATATTTTTATGCCGATACAGCCACTCTGCTGCAACAGTTAAAAGTGCTCAATTTTAAAGATGAAACCATCCTGATCAAAGGTTCGCGCAGTTTTGAGTTTGAGCAGGTGAGCCGCGCGTTGGCCCAAAAAGCGCATGAAACCGTAATGGAGATCAACCTGAACTCCTTACTAAACAACCTTAACTTTTATAAATCAAAGCTTAAGCCGGGCGTAAAAGTGATGGCTATGGTAAAGGCTTTTAGCTATGGCAGCGGCACTTTTGAGGTTGCCAATATGCTGCAATATAATAAGGTTGATTATTTGGCGGTTGCCTATATTGATGAGGGGGTAGCTTTACGGCAGGCGGGGATTAACCTGCCCATCAAAGTGCTTAACCCCGAAGCTTCGGCATTTGATAAGCTCTCCGAATATAAGCTTGAGCCGGTAATTTACAGTTTTGGTTTATTAGATGATTTTGTGAGCTATGCTTCGGCACAAGGCATTGCCGGTTACCCGGTACACCTTAAAATTGACACCGGTATGCATCGCCTGGGTTTTGAAAATTACGAGATAGAAACCCTGTGCGATATGCTGGAGGTCAACCGTTACGTGCGGGTGCAATCGGTATTTTCGCACCTGGTAGCAAGCGAAAGTCCGGAACACGACGAGTTTACTAAAAAGCAGATAAGGCGCTTTGAAAAGGCTTTTAAAGAAATAGAGCGCACACTGGGTTATAAGGTGATCAAGCACATCTGCAATACAGCCGGCATTATCCGCTGGCCTTCGGCACACTATGATATGGTTAGATTGGGGATAGGATTGTACGGAATCGATTCGTCGGTACCAGGGTCTGATGCGGGTTTGCAGCCCATAGCCAGTTTAAAAACCAGCGTTGCCCAGGTTAAAAAGATTGGAAAAGGAGACACTATCAGCTACGGGCGAAGCGGGAGCCTTGTTAAAGACGGGAAAATAGCTACCGTTCGTATTGGCTATGCCGATGGTTACCTGCGTGCCTTTGGCAAAGGCGTGGGTAAAATGCTGGTGAAAGGCACACTTGTGCCTACCGTGGGCAACATCACTATGGATATGTGCATGCTGGATGTGAGCGGCCTTGATGTGCATGAAGGCGATGAGGTGATCATCTTTGATGAGCATCAGCGCATTGAAGAACTGGCAAAGCAGATAGGTACCATCCCTTATGAAATATTAACCAATATTTCGCAAAGGGTAAAAAGAGTGTACTTTTACGAGTAGAAATCAGGGGCTTAAAATGAACAGGTTAGCGCGGGCATTATTCAGGTATTTTGTAAAAGGGATGTTGGTGGTTGTACCGGTAGGCGCAGCTATTTTCCTGATGTACTGGGCGGTGGCCAGCATTGATAAGGCGCTTAATCTGAGTGATCTTTGGGTTGATAAGACCGGGAAGCACATGTATATCCCGGGTTTGGGGATCCTGAATGTGGTAGTGGTTATCATGATCATGGGGGTGCTGGTTACCAATGTAATCACCGAACCAATTAAAGCCTGGTTTAAGCGGTGGTTTGCACGTTTGCCCATCTTCGCGTTCCTGTATTCGTCGATAAAAGATTTGACAGAAGCCTTTGTCGGCGAAGAGAAAAAGTTCAACGAACCGGTACTGGTTGAGGTTAATGAGTTCGGTTTAAAAAAGATAGGTTTCCTGGTTCAGAAAGACCTGACAAAGATTGGCTTGCCCGGCGAGGTGGCTGTATACTTCCCGTATTCCTACTCGTTTGCAGGGCAGGTAATCATCATTGCTGCCGATAGGGTAAAACCGATGGATAAGAGTGCTGCCGATGTGATGAAGTTTGTGATATCTGGCGGCGTGAGCGGATTGGATTAGCTCTCTATAAATCTCCTCCGGTGTAGGGGCGATTTTCTTAAAGCCTTCCTTTCGGGTAGGGTTGGGGTGGGGCTTGCGTGTTTCTACGGCAACACTTCCACCTGTTTTGAATCTGTCACCCTGGCTTTCTTGAAGCTTCTTACTGCCCAAAAAACAGCTATTAGCATTAAAATCGCACCCAAAATATACGGAGCGCCCGGAAAATATGTTGAAGTATTACGATGGGTGAACAAATGAAACACCGAACTCATTAACAGGGGGCCGATGATTACTGCTAAACTACTGATACTGGTCAATGAGCCCTGCAATTCGCCCTGCTCTTTAGCTGATACTGTACTGGTAATCATACCCTGAAGTGAAGGGCCCGAAATACCGCCAAGGCAATAGGGTACCATAAAAACATACATCATCCAACCCTGGTTGGCAAAAGCAATTAGGGTTAAGCCGATGGTGTAAAATAGTAAGCCGGCTACGATATTTTTCTCCTGCCCGAATTTAGGAATGGTAAACCTGATGAGCCCTCCCTGTATGGCTACCAGTACAATGCCGATGAAGAACCCTAAAAAGCCAATGCTTTTCAGCGACCAGTCAAACTTTTCGGTTACGTAAAAGGATAACACATATTCGACAGCTTTTTGGGCGATATAAACCAACGAGAATGCTCCGATCAATCCGGTTAAGGATTTATAGCGCGACAGACTGCGTAATGAGCTAATGGGATTAGCCTTCTTCCATTCAAAACGCCTGCGGTTTTTGATATTTAATGATTCGGGTAATACAAAATAGCCATACGCCGCATTCAGGAGTGCCAGACCGGCCGCCAGCATAAAAGGGAACCGCACATTTAATGCACCCAAAAAGCTCCCGGTGCCTATACCAATAATAAATCCAAGCCCGGATGCTGCCCCAACCAAACCAAAATTTGCCGCCCGGTTTTTACCTGTACTGATATCGGCAATGTAAGCGGTTGCTGTGGTATTAC
Source organism: Mucilaginibacter gossypii (assembly GCF_017569325.2). Taxonomy (NCBI): domain Bacteria; kingdom Pseudomonadati; phylum Bacteroidota; class Sphingobacteriia; order Sphingobacteriales; family Sphingobacteriaceae; genus Mucilaginibacter; species Mucilaginibacter gossypii. The sequence continues at coordinate 743,309 of NZ_CP071878.2, forward strand.
TGGCGCCCGCAAAGCCCGCTATGGCGCGGCCGATAAATAACCAGGCCACAGTAGGAGCAAAGGCCATAAAAATATAATCTATCCCAAAGCCAATAAGCGAACCTAATAATACAGGCCGGCGCCCGTACCTGTCGCTCAGGTTACCCAATAGTGATGAAAACAGGAACTGCATGGAGGCGTACGTGAAAGTTAAATAGCCATTATATTGCGCAGCGGTGCTTACATCCATGTTGCCCAGTTTCTCGAGCAGCGAGGGCATTACCGGTATAATGATGCCTAAACCAAGTACATCAATAAAAAGCGTTACGAAAATAAATCCTAAGGCGGCGGTATGTTTTTTAGGTTTGGCGCTCATTAATAATGATAAAGGTTTAAGCAGGTCAAAAGTTTTATTTCAAGCTATATTACAGCTTTATCTTCAATCCATATTCATGTTTTAAGGTAAGCAATGCTTCGGCATTGCCTTTGGCATCATCAGCCGGGTGATGTGTGTGCGATGTTTGGCGCAGGTGTTTAAAGTTCTGAAACATATCTTTTACTATCCCTTTGTACAGGCTGCCCAGGTTTTGCGAGCTGAAACCAAAAGGATTGTCGCCTGTGAAATGATGAAAATACCAGCAGATGAACATCCAGTCAAATCCATTATTATCACTGATGAAATGTGGTTTATCATGGCAAACCCGTTTTAACCACGCTGCGAAATCATTCATGACCTTTGCCGGATCATCAAAATTTAAAGTTTCCTCGCGGGTATGTCCGGATACAGCCAGCGCTTCTGGAATGTAATTTTCAGAAATGGGCTTCAACTGCCCGTAAAAAGTTTCTTTGAGGCCGTCTTGTACCAGCACCGCCCCAAACGAGATCATAGAATAATCGCCCGGAATTGGACCGTCGCTTTCTATATCTACCATAATGTAAGCCATTGTATTAATTATTATAGTTTGTATTGGCTTTAAATAAGCATGTTAATTATCTATAATATACAAAAAATAAATGATCAATGCAATGTTGCTAAGGCACCCACGTCCTTTGCTGAGGTTTTCTTCACGTTTTTGAAATTACGGATAGCAAGCAACGCGCTTATCAACATCAGTATTGCACCTAAAATAAAGGGGGCTCCCGGAAAAAAGAAGGGCCTTTTATCGTTGGTGAAATAATAAAATAAAGTGGTCATTACCCAGGGGCCAAAAATGGCGCTCAGACTCATGAGGCTGGTTAGGCCACCCTGAAGTTCGCCCTGTTCATTGGCGGGTACCTGGTTGGTCATGATGCCCTGCAACGCGGGGCCTGCAATACCGCCAAGGGCATAAGGCACCATAAAGGCAAACATCATCCAACCCTGGGTTGCCACAGCAAACAGGATAAGGCCGATGCTATATAGCAGCAAGCCAACCCAAATGCAACGTTCCATGCCCAGTTTAGGTAAGATCAGGCGCATCAGGCCGCCCTGTACCAGCGCTATCATCAGGCCTATAAAGGCGAGAGAATAACCGACAGTATCCTCGCCCCATTTAAATTTTTCGAAAGTAAAATATGTCCAAACGTTTTGTACGGCCTGCCCGGCAAAATATACCAGGAACAGCGATAGGGCCAAACCCATAACCGACGGATATTTTTTAAGCTGCAGCAATGAGCCAAGCGGGTTTGCCCTTTTGATATCGAAGGGGCGGCGATGGGCCTCATCCAGCGATTCGGGCAGGATGAAGAAACCATAAAGGGCGTTCAAAAAGGCTAAACCTGCGGCAGCGAAAAAGGGATATTGAACATCCATTTTACCTAACACACCGCCAATTGCCGGACCAATGATAAAGCCGAGGCCAAAGGCAACGCCAATCATACCAAAGTTTTGGGCGCGCTTTTCGGGAGTACTCACATCGGCTATATAGGCCGATGCTGTGGTGAAGCTGGCGCCGGTAATGCCTGCAATTGCCCGGCCTAAAAATAGCCACCATATGGATGGTGCAAAGGCAAGGAACAAATAATCAATGCCAAAACCCAGTAAGGAACAAAGCAAAACCGGGCGGCGGCCATACTTATCACTCAGGTTGCCTATCATTGGCGAAAAAAGGAACTGCATTACCGAATAGGCCAGCGTTAAAAAGCCGGCATACAAAGAAGCTTCGCTCAACCCGGCGTGGATCAATTTTTCAATCAGTTTGGGCAGTACAGGTATGATGATCCCTAAGCCTACCACATCAATCAGTAAAGTAACGAATATAAAGCCTAAAGCTCCCTGGGGTTTATTCTTGGCGGACTTATCCATGGCGCAAAATAAATTATTAACGTTAATAATTGTTAAAATAATTGTATTTATAATAATTTGTATTTAACTTGAACTATATAATTAGTTAAACCTATGAAACCACACAAATCAATGCTACTGTTGCCGGCGCTGCTGGTTGTGCAAAGTGTTTTTGCACAAAGTAATCATCTTACATTATCTGATAGTTATCCATCGGCAACCGAAAAGGTTAAAATTACTTATGATCCGAAAGGTACGCCTGTTGCCGGTAAAAAGGATATCAGCGCAGAGGTATACTACATTGATGGGAAGGATAACCCGGCGGCCGACATCGAATTAAAACCTAATGGCTCTTTACTTTCCGGCGATTTCACTATTCCTGCCACAGCGAAAGCTTTTTTTGTAAAGATTTTTAGTAACGGTGATATTGATAATAATAACGACAAAGGGTACATATACTTAGTTTATAAAGATAAAAAACCTGTTCAGGGTGCTTATGAAGCAAAAGCTTACATATTGGCCAGTGGGGTTGGCAGTAATTTTGCCAAAATAAAGATAGACTCCGAAGAAGGCCTGACTTTATATAAAAAAGAATATGATGCCTACCCGCAGGCCGAAAAACCATATCAGTTTAATTACTACTATATATTGGCCAAGAAAAAAGATCCGGCTACTTCTGCCTTGTTAGAAGCCAAAGTTAAAGCGCTTGAAAAAAGCGCGGTAGAAAAAGATCTGATCCTGGCCGCTAACATACTGAACTGGCGTAACAAAAAAAACTCTGCCGATTCATTGGGAGAGATTATCAAAGCTAAGTATCCTAACGGCGAATCAGTAAAAAACGAGGCGGAATTTGCCATGATGCGCGAGAAGGATGTGCACAAAAAAGATTCGCTTTATAAAGCATATATAGCCAAATTCCCCGCTATGGCTACTGATAAAGGTTCTCGAATAGATTATATACGAGGGCAACTGGCTACCGGCTTTTTGACTGATGGTAATACAGCTGCTTTTAATGCTTATGCAGCACAAGTCCAAAATAAATCAAGCATTGCAAACAGCTATAACAACATAGCTTATGGCTGGGCTCAACAAGATGAGCGACTTGATGAGGCTGAAAAACTATCAAAACAATCATTGGACATCGTTATTGAAAAAATGAAGCATCCTGAGGCTTCGCCGTTTATGTCGGTAAAGAGCATGCAAAAGCAAAACAAGGATGTATATAACATGTATGCTGATAGTTACGCATTCATTTTATATAAAGAGAAAAAATATAATGAGGCCCTTAAATATCAAAAAGAGGTTTATACAGACAACAAGGATAACGACCCTATCACCACCGAGCATTACGTACTTATTTTAAATGCCCTTGGCAAATATGCCGAATCAAAAGATGTAATTGAAGGCGCGTTTAAGGCAGCTAAAGTTTCCCCTGCTTTAACAGAAGAGTTAAAAAAGGCCTATGTAGGCTTAAAAGGCAATGAAGCAGGTTACGATCAATACCTGGCCGGTTTAACAGCTATTGCAAAAGACAAAAAAAGGGAGGAGGTGGCTAAGCAAATGATCAACGAGCCTGCTGCCAAATTTGCCCTTAAAGATTTCGCGGGAAAAACCGTTTCGCTGGCCGACTTAAAAGGCAAGATTGTTATAGTTGATTTTTGGGCTACCTGGTGCGGCCCTTGTAAAGCATCTTTTCCGGGGATGCAAATGGCTGTAAATAAATATAAAGATGATGAGGATGTGAAATTCCTGTTTATTGATACCTGGGAAAACGGCGATAATTATATTGATGGCGTAAAAAAATTCATTACCGATAATAATTACACTTTTAACGTGCTGGTAGATGAAAAAGGCAGCGATGGCAGGCAATCAAAAGTGGTTTCACAATTTGGAGTAACCGGTATTCCAACCAAGTTCATCATCGATAAAAACGGCAATACCCGCTTTAAGGTTGTGGGATTTGGTGGTTCGGCAGAAGGGTTGGTAGAAGAAGTGAGCACAATGATTGACATGGCAAAAGCGCCGGTTGCCGCGGAAGTTGCTGCTACGCCAAAACAAAACATGAAATAGCTGATTGCAAACCTAAAACTATATCAAACAAAAATGCCGCCCTGTTGGAGCGGCATTTTTTATTGTATTGCCTGTTAAAAGTTTGGCTTAAGTACGTATTTGTTATAGAAACGGGTGATGTGCTCAACAGCTTCTTCCGCGGTATCAACCACGCGATAAAGGTTCAGGTCGTCGGGATTGATATTGTGCTGATCGTTCAGCATTTTTTCTTCAACCCATTTAAACAGGCCTTTCCAGTACTCAACCCCAACAAAAATGATTGGGAAACGGGCAATTTTACCGGTTTGGATAAGGGTAATGGCCTCAAACGATTCATCCATAGTGCCAAAGCCGCCGGGCAAAATGATAAAACCCTGCGAGTACTTCATGAACATAACCTTGCGGATAAAGAAGTAATCAAACTCCATGATCTTATCCCTGTCGATATATTTATTGTGGAACTGCTCAAATGGGAGTTCGATGTTTAAACCTACCGATTTACCGCCGTTTTCATAGGCGCCCTTGTTGGCAGCTTCCATTATACCGGGCCCGCCGCCTGATATTACACCGTAACCATGCTCGGTAAGCAGTCGGGCGGTTTCTACGGCCAGTTGGTAGTATTTGTTGTCGGTATGCGTACGTGCCGACCCGAAGATGGATACGCACGGGCCAATTTTGGCCAGTTTTTCAAAGCCGTCAACAAATTCGGCCATTATTTTAAAGATCTGCCAGGAGTCGGTAACCTTAATTTCCTGCCAGTTTTTGTTCTCGAAAGCTTGTCTTATTTTATCTTCTCCGGTCATATTCTTTTTTTAGTCCGGAAGTTGGGGAGTCCAAAAGTCCGGAAGTGTTTTTTTAGTCCGGAAGTCGGAACGTCCGAAAGTCCGGAAGTTTTTATTCTATATTAATTAATGCAAAGTACAAAGAAAATTGATTCCGGTTTATTTGTTGTTTTACTTTTTAATTACCCGATCTCCGGGTTTTCCGACTTACGGACTTCCCCAGCTTTCGAACTCGAAGTAACCCAAAGCCCAATAAATGTAATTAATCCGTTTACAATGATGAGTTCGTTACCAAAAACATATCCGCCTAAAATTGATTTTGATTCGGCATTTAAAAAATAGCATATAGCAGGAGAGAGTATGCAAATGAAAGGCACCAGTTTATCCATTACCTGCCTGTTGCCTACAAACAGGCCAAATGAATAAAGGCCAAGCAGCGGCCCATAGGTATATGATGCCACGGTGAATATGGCGCTAACTACAGCATCATTATTAATGGCGTTAAATATGATGATGGTTAAAAACATCAACCCCGAAAAAGCAATGTGTACCCAATGACGTACGGCCACCATTTTTTTGCTATTCACATCCTTGCGCTTGTTAAAACCTAAAAAGTCTACACAAAAAGAGGTGGTGAGCGCTGTAAGTGCCGAATCGGTAGTGGCAAAGGTAGCAGCTGTTAAGCCCAGCATGAATACCATAGCCGGAACAAGCCCTAAATATTGCAGGGCGATAGTAGGGTAAAGATAGTCGGTTTTAGTAACGTTGATGCCGTTTTTGGCAGCGTACATGTATAGCAAAGCGCCTACGCTCAGGAAGAATATGTTAATAATCACGAAAACGCCAACAAAGCTGAACATGTTTTTTTGCGCTTCTTTGATATTTTTAAGGCTAAGGTTTTTTTGCATCAGGTCCTGGTCAAGCCCGGTCATGCCGATAGTGATAAACATGGCGCCTAAAAACTGTTTACCTAAATGCAGCTTGCTGCTCATGAAATCGTTAAAGAAGAATATTTTAGAATAGCTGCTGTTTTTGATGGTTTCGGCAGCTTCAAAAATGTTCATGTGCAGGCTTTGGCAAATAAAATATATCGACAGGAAAACAGATGTTACCAGGAAAAATGTTTGCAAGCTGTCGGTAATGATAATGGTTTTCAATCCTCCCTTAAAGGTGTACGACCAGATGAGCAGCAAACAAATAAGCACTGTAACCGCAAAGGGAATATGGTAGCTGTCGAAAATAAACTTCTGCAGTACGATAACCACCAGGTATAACCTGAAAGCCGAGCCGATAACCCGGCTCACCAGGAATATAGCAGCAGCTGTTTTATAGCTCCAAACGCCTAAAGCGCCTTCAATGTAGCTGTAAATGGATGTGAGTTTAAGCCGGTAATATAATGGAAGCAATACCGTGGCTATGATGAAAAAGCCGGCAGCGTTGCCCAGCACAAACTGGAAATAGGCAAAATCATCGGTGCCAACCTTACCGGGAACAGAGATAAAAGTAACCCCGCTCAATGCCGTACCAATCATCCCGAAGGCAACTAAATACCATTTGGAATTTCGGTTAGCTACGAAAAAAGTATCATTATCCGACGATTTTTTTGATGTAAGCCAGGAGATGACCAGTAAAACCAAAAAGTAACCGATGATGAATGACAATAATACTCCGGGCGACATAGATGTGTGTTATGTTTTTTTCTAAAGTCGGAATCTTTTTTCAAAAAAGGTAATTATTGTTTGATGGGTATTTTAGCTCCCGTCATTGCGAGTAACCATCAGGGAAGCCCTGAAAAAAAATGAAATGACATGCATTGCGATGAGAAGTAAGATATTTGTCTTGAACATCGGGCAAACTACACACCCCGTATAACCCTTGGGGCCTTTAAGAGCCCGCTTGCGAGTTTGGGACTGTCGCTTTTTGCAAAAAACATTATAGGGAACCACCAGTTCTGACCAACTGGTGGTTTACCGCGCTTTTAAGCTTAGACTTTTTAAAGCGGCAGAGTTTGCCCTGTTTTTTAAAAATATGGGCAAAGCTAAACAAAACAAAAAGAAGAAGGGGGCAGGAACTCCTGCAGGTTCAAAAAAGATGGAACGATTTGGGATTCTTTACCCCAGATCAGCCGGGATCGATGTAGGGAGTATGCTCATGGTCGTATCTTACACTGATTCCAGGGATCAGATCCACCTGAAACAGTTTGACAGTTTTACCTCCAGTCTTAATAAACTGGCCGACTTGCTACAGGGGGAAAAGGTGGAGATCGTAACGATGGAATCAACCGCCAACTATTGGATGCCCCTGCATAGTATCCTTGAGTCCCGGGGCATAAAGGTGGTGATGATCAACCCAAGCCATTATCGGAATGTATCGGCACGAAAAACGGATATTAATGATGCACAGTGGTTGCATAAGCTGCTTACCCATGGTCTTTTACGCGAATCACATATTGCTCCGGCCTGTTACCAGGACCTGCGGCAATATATCCATGAAAGGCAGATCTGCCAGGACCAAAAAAGCGATACACTCAACCGTATCCAAAACACCCTGACCAAAATGAATATCAAGTTCCAGCACCTGATCAGCGATATTGAAGGTGTATGCGGCATGAAGCTTTTGCGGATGATCTGCTCAGGGATCTCAGATCCGGAAAAACTGCTTTGTAGTATCGATCATAAACGGCTGAAAGCAAGTCAGCAGGAATTGCTCCATTCTCTTGAGGGAGACTACCGGGACAGCCAGATCAATACACTTAGGGGCAGCCTAAAGGCATACGACTTTTTTAAAGAGCAGATGCTTTATTACGAACAGCACATCGAACAAACGCTTAAACTATTGGCACCGGAGATAAAAAGCTCAAAGAAACAAGGCATGGTCCGCAAGAATCAATATCATATCAACTTAAAAGATTACCTGGTAGCAATTTTGGGCGTGGACCTGACAGCAGTGGAAGGCTTGGATGAGATCGGCTTGCTAACGATACTGGCAGTAACAGGGCCTGAGATGAGCAAATGGCCTACCGCAGGCCATTTTACAAGTTGGTTAAACCTGTCACCCCGTCCTAAAATAACAGGAGGCAAGCTCGTAGGCTATGAAAAACGGATCACCCACAACCCGGCTACGCAGGCTTTCAGGTTGGCGGCAAACTGCCTGTGGCAAAGCAAGGGGCCGTTAGGGCAGCAATACCGAAAATTAGCTGCAACTAAGGGAAAGGCAAAAGCTATTAAAGCAGTGGCCAGGAAAATAGCCGTGATATTTTATAATATGGTACTTAAACAGGAAGCCTACGATGTCACTAAAGTCCAGCAAGATGTAGAGGTTCAAAAGGCAAGAAAGATCAGCCGTCTGCAAAAAGAAGCGCAAAAACTTGGTCTTACACTCCAAAAATCAGCTTGATTATGAATCTCTTACAGACACGTCATTATAAGGTACGAAGCAATCGCGAACTTTACAGGGAAACCTTACATGGCCCTCTGCAAATCGGGGATTGCTTCGTACCTCGTAATGACGGTGGAGATGATGTGATTGTTGGAAAATGCAATCACATAAAAAATATTTACCTTCGTACAATGAATTTTTCGTCCAAATTGCTGGAAAATGCTGTAGCCGAATTTGCTAAATTACCAGGGGTAGGTCAAAAAACCGCCCTTCGTTTGGTGCTGCATTTACTTAACCAGGACAAGCAGGATGTTGAACGTTTCAGTACCGCGGTAACCAAGCTTCGCAACGAAATACAGTTTTGCAGGGTTTGTCATAATATCTCTGATCAGCCGGTTTGCGAGATCTGCTCATCGCACCGCCGAGACCACAGCCTTATCTGTGTGGTTGAGGATACCCGCGATGTAATGGCTATTGAAAATACGAATCAGTTTAATGGCGTTTACCATGTGCTGGGCGGCTTAATATCGCCGATGGATGGCGTTGGGCCGTCAGATTTGCAGGTGGATACGCTGGTCGAACGTCTTAAGCCAACCACAGATAACGAGGTTAAAGAAGTGGTTTTTGCCCTCAGCGCCACTATGGAAGGTGACACAACCTTGTTCTATCTTCATAAAAAATTAAAAAATTTCAATATTACCATCACAACTATAGCTCGTGGCATAGCTTTTGGTGGTGAATTAGAGTACGTAGATGAGATAACTTTGGGCCGTTCCATAGCTACCCGCGTTCCGTACGAAAATTCACTATCTAAATAGCATGAAACTATCTATAGTTGTTGTAAGCCATAATACCTGCAACCTGCTCAGGATTGCCCTGAATGCAGCGGTCAGGGCTGCTCAGGACCTTAGTCACGAGGTTTTTGTGGTCGACAATGCTTCGGCTGATAAGTCGATAGCCATGTTAAATACTGAATTTCCGGATGTAAAGATAATAGCCAACGATAAAAACGAGGGTATGGCCCGGGCATATAACCATGCACTTAAACTGGCTACAGGCGAGTATGTTTTACTGGTCAATGCGGATACTATTACAGGCAAGAAGACCATAGAAAAGGCCCTTGAATTTATGGATCTGCATACCGACGCCGGTGGTTTGGGGGTACGTATGATAACTCCTGAAGGCAAATTTTTAAAAGAATCAAAACGCGGGTTCAACAAGCCCTGGGAAACCTTTTTCAAGCTAACCGGCCTGGCAAAACACTTTTCAAAATCAAGGCTTACCAGCCCGCAAAGTAAAGACTGGGTTGAAGAGTTTCAAACCTCCGAATCGGATATCATCAACGGTGCCTTTATGCTGCTGCGTAAAGAGGCGCTTAACCAGGTAGGATTAATGGATGAGCGTTTTCATACCTATGGCTATGACATCGATTATTCATACCGGATCAGGCTTGCCGGGTTTAAAAACTACTATTTCCCCAAAACATATATCATCAATTTTAACATACAAAACAAGGTTAAATTTAGCTGGGCACACATTAAAGAATATTATGGGGCTATGATTATCTTCGCCTCCAAATATTTATTTAAGGTGCCCGAACTTAAGGTGGAAGGCATCCCCCAGCTAATTCCTCCTTCGTATGAAGTTAAATGATAAGATCGTAATCATCACCGGCGCCTCGTCGGGCATCGGGAAATCACTTGCTTATGAATGTGCCAGGCGCGGCGCCAATGTGGTACTGGCGGCAAGGCAATATGTTACCCTTTGCCAGCTTACCGAACAGCTTGAGCGGGAATATAAAATCAAAGCATTAGCAGTACAGTGTGATGTAACCAATGAAGATGATTGCGCCCAGCTCATTAAACAAACCCTTATTACTTTTGGTAAAATTGACGTATTGATCAACAACGCAGGCATCACTATGCGTGCCCTGTTTAAGGATGTAAAAGTGGATGTGCTGAAACAGGTGATGGACGTTAATTTTTGGGGAATGGTTAACTGCATCAAATATGCACTGCCCGAAATTACTAAAACCAAAGGCAGTATAGTAGGTGTATCATCTATAGCGGGGTATAAAGGTTTGCCCGGTCGTTCAGGTTACTCGGCATCAAAATTTGCCATGAACGGCTTTTTAGATTCATTAAGGATCGAAAATCTTAAAACAGGGGTACATGTATTAACAGCCTGCCCTGGCTTTACGGCATCAAACATACGTAACACCGCTTTGAACAGCGAAGGCAAACAGCAAGGAGAGAGCACCCTTGAAGAACAAAAAATGATGAGCAGTGATGAGGTAGCCAAACATATTGTTGATGGCATTGAAAACCGGGCCCGCACATTAACCCTCACCGGCCAGGGCAAACTTACGGTAGCCCTGAGTAAATTTATACCGGCATTTTTAGATAAAATGGTTTATAAGCATTTTACCAAAGAACGGGACCCGCTTCTTCATTAGTCATTCTTTCATTAGGTCATTGAGTCATTGCACTTACGCTGCAAAAAAATGACTTAATGACGCAATGACTAATGAATGGTATCATATGCACTGATCCTGCTCAAATCCAATACAACGCGACCTGTTTCGTCGCGCTCAAAGGCTGGTTTAAATTTAGCGTCCCATACAAAATCGTCGTATTGGTATGAAGTACGGGAATGGACGGTTTGCGAAAAAGTATCGTCGAAAGTTTTCAGGATTACCGAAAGGCCGGCTTGCCTGCGTTCAAGCTCCTCGGGTGTGATATCTTTAATCGGGCTGTTTTCATCAAGCGGGTGAACTACTGTCCAGTTCAGGGTTAAGATACTAACGCGGGTTCGTTCCAGTTCGAGCTGGAAGAATTTACGTACGGTTTTGCCGTTTTCCTCGTCGTTATAGCTGAAAACTACTTCCATTTCCAGGTCGATGAGGATGTTTCTGCGTTCGTTGGCCAGGCGAAACATCAAACCTTTACCGCCTTCGCGATAGGGCGCGATAAGCACATTGCGGCTATACATGATCTTGGCCGAGGGACGTGAAAAACGACCGTAAAGTAAACCGGTTGCCAAAGCAAAAGCCAGCAGGCCCATCATTGATTCGAGCGCGGCGATGGTATTGGGAATCATGCCCCTGGGACTGATATGGCCATAGCCTACGGTTGATATGGTTTGTGCCGAAAAAAAGAAGGCGTCCATAAAGCGGTCGAAATCGGTATTGCCGCTTTTGCCGTCAAGCACATCAGGACCCAAGGAAAAATAAATAAACGCGAAAATAATGTTTACTATAAAATAGCAGCTAAAAACAATGAACCAAAACTTGCGCCAGCTCATGGTAATGAGCGAGTGGTAGTTGTTTGATGTAGTAAAAAACGGAAGGCCGGTACGTTTTACATTGATAGTGCCATCCTTATTTATAACAGGTTGGCTTTTAATAACAGGCTGGGTACCAAAACCAAGATCATCTTCGGGATTAATTTTCTCTTTATGTATGGCCATGGAGCTAATTACTGAATTAGTGAGTTAATGATTTAGTGAATTTTTGATTGAACACGGGCAATACTGCCAATCCAATAAATCAACAGCTAAAATATCGAATTTAAGTAATCTGGGATTGCTTTCCAGATTAAATCACTAAATCGCTAACTCACTAATTCATTAACTGATCTTAAATCACTAACTCACTAATTCAAAATTGATTTCACTATCTGTTTGTTTTTATAAAAACTATTTACATATTTGTGCCAACAAGTAACAATGACAAAATTAAACAACAATTGGTGGTGGCTTAACGAGTAATCGTAAGGCAATTCCATGTTTGTTTAAAAGATATATTCAAAAGGGTTGCCATACGGCAACCCTTTTTTTATGCTTCGCCCCCCGGCCCCCTAAAGGGGGAGTAACGGCAAAAGGGGGTAAAAACTTTAACAATAAACTACCCCCTTTAGGGGGTTGGGGGGCATATGAAACAGATATTAAATCATCTTTTTGAACACAAAACCTTTAGCAGGGAACAATCAAAAGGCATTTTGATCAATATTGCGCAGGGTAAGTACAATAACGCGCAAATGGCAGCTTTCATGACAGCCTATTGTATGCGAAGCATTACCGTTGAAGAACTGGAAGGCTTTCGCGATGCCATGCTGGAACTTTGTCTGCCCGTTAACCTGGAAACCGATGGCCTCATTGATCTTTGCGGTACCGGAGGCGATGGTAAGGACACTTTTAACATTTCAACGCTTGCTTCATTTGTTGTTGCGGGTGCGGGGTATAAGGTGGCCAAGCATGGTAACTATGGGGTATCATCGGGCTGCGGTTCATCAAATGTGATGGAGTACCTGGGTTACCAGTTTACCAACAATATTGACAAGCTGAAACGGAGTGCCGAGGAAGCTAATATCTGTTTTCTGCACGCGCCTTTGTTTCACCCGGCTATGAAAACCGTTGCGCCTATCCGCAGGGAACTGGGTGTTAAAACCTTCTTCAACATGCTGGGGCCTCTGGTTAACCCGGCGAAGCCCGATAATCAATTGGTAGGGGTGTTTAACCTGGAGCTTGCCCGGGTATACGCTTACCTTTACCAAAAATCAACTACAAAATATACTATCATAAACGCCCTGGAAGGCTATGACGAAATCTCATTAACCTGCGATTTTAAGACCTTTTCGGCAGATGGTGAAAAGATCAACAGTGTTGAAGACCTTGGATTTGAAAAGCTTGATCCTAAAGAAATCATCGGCGGCGATACTGTGACAGCTTCGGCTGCCATATTTAGTTCGGTGCTTAAAGGCGAAGGCACCCCAGCCCAAAATAACGTGGTACTGGCTAACGCCGCGCTGGCCATTAAAACCATCGGCCCTGAAAAAACTTTTGGTGATTGTTTTTATGAAGCCGAAGAAGCATTGTTAAGCAAAAAAGCGCTGAGGAGTTTTAATACTTTATTACAAAACTAAACCATGAAAATAAAGGTTTGCGGTTTAAAACATCCTGAAAATATTAAAGCGGTTGCCGCTTTACAGCCCGACTATGCAGGCTTTATTTTCTACGGCAAATCGCCACGCTATATGGCAAACCTGGCGGCAGGTGCGTTGCAAACCATACCCGCCTCTATCCAAAAAACGGGCGTTTTCGTAAATGAAAGCTCTGAAAATATTGATCGCCTGGTCACTGAATATGGTTTTAACGCGGTTCAGTTGCATGGTGATGAAAGTCCGGAATTTTGCGCTGCTTTTAAAGGTAGGGTAACTGTAATCAAAGCTTTTGGTATTAACGAAGATTTTGATTTTGAACAGTTAAAAGATTATGCCAACAATGTCGATCTTTTCCTGTTCGATACCAAAACAAAAGAATATGGAGGCTCGGGCAAAACTTTTGACTGGGCTATTCTTGATCAATATAAACTGGACATTCCCTTCTTTTTATCAGGAGGGGTGGGGCTTGAAAATATAAAAGAGGTTAAAAACATCACACATCCCCAATTTTATGGGGTTGACCTTAACAGCAGGTTTGAAAATGAGCCGGGCTTGAAGAATATCGAAAAATTAAAAGGGGCATTTAAAATCATCAACAATAAAACACAACAGATGAAATACGGAGTTAACGAACAAGGTTATTATGGCGATTTTGGGGGAGCATATATCCCCGAAATGTTGTACCCTAACGTAGAGGAATTAAGGGAGCAATACCTCAATATCATAAATGACGATGATTTTAAAGCCGAGTTTGATGACCTGCTTAAAAACTACGTCGGCCGACCTTCTCCGTTATATCATGCCAAAAGGTATTCGGAAAAATATGGCGCTAACATCTTCTTTAAACGCGAAGACCTGAACCATACCGGCTCACATAAGATCAATAACGCCATAGGGCAGATCCTGTTAGCAAAACGCCTGGGTAAAAAGCGTATCATTGCCGAAACCGGCGCAGGTCAGCATGGGGTGGCTACCGCTACCGTATGCGCGCTCATGAATATTGAATGCGTTGTTTACATGGGCGAAATTGACATGGTAAGGCAGGCGCCGAACGTTGCTCGTATGAAAATGCTTGGCGCTAAGGTTGTACCGGCCACATCGGGCAGTAAAACACTTAAAGACGCTACCAACGAGGCCCTGCGCGATTGGATAGGCAACCCGGTTGATACACATTATATCATCGGTTCTGTAGTTGGCCCGTATCCTTATCCGGATATTGTGGCCCGTTTTCAATCTATCATATCGCAGGAAACAAAGGCACAGTTGCTTGAGCAAACCGGCAAGGAGTTACCGCAATATGTGATGGCTTGTGTAGGCGGAGGCAGCAACGCTATGGGGATGTTTTATCATTTTATAGAGGATGAGGCTGTGAAACTGGTTGCTGTTGAAGCGGCAGGTAAAGGCGTAAATAGTGGTGAATCGGCCGCTACAACAGCTTTGGGCGATGAAGGGGTGCTGCATGGCAGTCGCACCATATTGATGCAAACCGAAGACGGACAGGTGGTTGAGCCTTATTCAATTTCGGCGGGACTGGATTATCCGGGTATAGGGCCGCAGCACGCACATTTGTTTAAAACTGGCCGCGGGCAATACGTAAGTATTACCGATGAGGAGGCTTTGCAGGCAGGTTTACTTTGCTGTCAGCTGGAAGGGATTATCCCGGCCATTGAAACAGCCCACGCTTTGGCGCAGTTAGAAAAAATGAAGTTTGAGGCCAACGATAATGTGGTGATCTGTATTTCGGGCAGGGGAGATAAGGACCTGGATACGTATATTAATTATTTTGGCTATTAATTTGGAAATTGTCAGATATCGGGACTGGGTCTTAGAGGTTGACCGGAAAGAAACTGAGGCTGTATACCAACAGATTGAAATGAGCGGTACACAAAGCTGTGGCTGTGGCAATTGCAAATATTTTGAAACCATAGCTAATGAGATTTTTCCTGATGAAATCAAACAGCTTTTTGAACAATTAGGTGTCGATATAAAAAAGAACTTCGAAGTAAATGATTTGGGAGACGGCGTAAATGAATATGACTTTGAAGTTCGGTTTCATTTTAAAGGGAATTTGATTAAAGGTGACGATTGTTACTTGCCCTTACTTTCAAACGGATACACGATCAAGCTGTCGCCTGTAAATGATATGTTTGAGATCGGTTTTACTAAAAATGGCCCGAGATCGTTTTTTAACGAACAGGAACAAATAATTCAAATACACATTATGACCAAGTGTCATAGAACATTATAAAAACAAACAACCGGCTATCATGAACCGTTTAAACAAGCTTTTTGTATCAAAAAATAACAACCTGTTATCCATTTATTTTACAGCGGGCTACCCAGCGCTGAACACTACAGTTGATATTGCCGAAGCCCTTGAAAAATCAGGTGCTGATTTTCTGGAGATTGGTTTTCCTTATTCTGATCCCGTAGCTGATGGCCCGACTATTCAGCATAGCTCAGAGGTAGCATTGGAAAATGGCATGAGCCTTAAAGTTTTGTTTGAAGAGCTTGCCGAACTACGCAGCAGGGTAAGTATTCCTATTTTGCTCATGGGCTATTTTAATCCCATTGCACAGTATGGTGTTGAACGGTTTTGTAAAAAGGCTGCCGAGGTAGGTGTTGACGGTATTATTGTACCCGATCTGCCGATCTATGAATATGAAAAAATGTACTCGTCATATTTTATCGATAACGGCCTGAGTAACATATTCCTGGTAACCCCGCAAACATCCGAAGAGCGCATCTGCAAAATTGATGAACTGAGCAACAGCTTTATCTATCTGCTGTCGTCATCAACAATAACCGGCTATAACCTGAAACTGAGTGATAGTGTAGAAGAATACTACAAACGCATTACCGCGATGAAGCTAAAGAATCCGACAATTATTGGTTTTGGGATTACTGATAGTAGCAGCTTTGCCAAAGCATGCAATTATGCCAATGGGGCAATTATAGGCAGCAAATTTGTGAAGCTTTTAGGCGAGGACGGTTATATGGATAAGATTGATGGGTTTGTGAAGGGAATAAGGCCGTAAATAAATATACACCGGTCGATGAATATTAATGAATAAAACCGAATGTCATTTCGACGAACCGGTTCTGGAAAATGTGTGAAGGGGGGAGGAGAAATCTTATACGCCTTGTTCTAAAACGTGTGTACGACTCTACAGTGCGTATAAGATTTCTCTTTCGCCCCAGCGCCGATGCCCAGCTGCTCAATCGAAATGACATTTTCTTTTAGTTACAGATGTGTTCACATAGTAGTGCAATGCCCTGAATATTTAAGGCTTTTCTACAAATACAACTCCAAATCACCTTTACCTTCACGCACAATATCAAAGTCGCCGGTAGTGCAATCTACTATCGTTGATGGGATGTTATCGCCGTAGCCGCCATCAATTACAATATCAACAAGGTCTTCATATTTTTCGTGGATCAGCTCCGGGTCGGTTGAGTACTCGATAATATCGTCGTCATCCCTTATAGATGTTGAAAGGATAGGATTGCCTAACACACGCACAATTTCGCGGGCTATGTTATTATCGGGTACCCTGATACCAACCGTTTTTTTGTTAGAGCTGAGCATTTTGGGCACCATATGACTGGCGTTGAATATGAATGTAAAAGGCCCCGGTAATGCCTTTTTCAGTACACGGAAAGTAGTATTGTCAATGGGTTTGATATAGTCAGAGATATGGCTCAGGTCATAGCAAATAAATGAGAAGTTTGCTTTTTCGGGTTTGATGTTCCTGATCTTGCAAATGGCCTCAATAGCGCGGTGGTTGGTGATATCGCAGCCTAAACCATAAATGGTATCAGTAGGGTATATGATGAGGCCGCCTTTTTTTAATACCTCAACCACCTGCTCAATAGCCTTTGGATTAGGGTTTTCGGGATATATTTTAATTAACATAAGTATAAGAACAAAGATACAGCTACTTGGTTTAAAAAGCGCTTGAAAATCAAGGTTATTGACATTTGGTAAAACTTGAAATTGATAACTGCCGTTTAGTTCTTTAGTAGTATTTCGAATTTTGAAACTCCTGGGCCTCATCCAGGTAAAAATATCCTGTTATTAAATGATCGATATCATCAGCCTTTTCTATCAATACTTTTTTTAATTTAAGCTTTTGGGTTTCCTCGCCAGTAAAAAATATAGCATTTAATTCATCATCAATATGTTGTTTTAGCAGCTTGATGTAAAGCTGTTTTTGTTTTGCTACATTATATTTTTTAAAATCCTTATTCTGTTCATGGTATTTGTATTTATAAACAGAATATTCGGCGTAGCCAAATATACGTGCTTGCTGATGGTCGAAATACGTACCTCCGCCGGCCAGCTGTTCATATATAAAATTTATATCCTGATACATTTTGATCAGTTTCTCTCTTTGATCCGCATATTTTTCCTTCCCGGTTTTAAGCATCAGGAAATACGCGTATAAGAGATAATAATCGTCCATCCCATTCTCGCTGCCGTAGTTTATATAACTGGTATCGTTGGGACGGTTACTTAATGGCCCCTCGTTGTAGGTAGCATCCGGAGAAAGCGGTATTTTATTACCCAATTCGGAGTTGTAGTACAGAATTTTTTTTAGCTCTTTTTTTGAGTATTTGATCGTATCTGTTTTAACAGTGCTGATGTTTATAGTGTCGTTTATAGAGGGGGATGTATTGTCTGCTTTAACGATGTTTATCAATGAATTTACTTTTTTCCTCTTTTGAGGGTGAGTACATGCTGATATTAGTAAAATAACGAACAGAATTGAAAGGTGTTTCATAAGGCTTGGTTACTCGTTTTAAAATTAACCAATTGAAAGCAAAATCCATCTAAAAACAACAAAGCCATCCCGATTAAATCAGAATGGCTTTGCTATTTAAATTTTAACCTGTTTTGCTGTTTCAATAATGCCGTGTTGTTTGGATCCTTTAACAACAGCGGCATTTTAAAAGTTAAAACACAGCAACAGTATTAAAACAATTAAGCTTGTTTAGTAAACTGTATGTTGATCAACAATTTAATGTCTTCGCCAACTACAATTGAACCGGCTTCGGTTACACCGTCCCAGGTTAAACCGAAATCTTTACGGTTGATTTTACCGCTGATCTCGAAACCAGCTTTGGTATTGCCATAAAAGTCGGCAGCCGAACCACCAAATTCTACGTCGAGCGTTACCGGTTTGGTTTGATCTTTAATGGTCAGGTTACCTTTCAATTCATACTCTTCATCATCAGTTTTGGTAAATGAAGTTGATTTGAAAACAATCTGTGGATATTTTTCAGCGTCAAAAAATTCGGCCGATTTCAAGTGCTCGTCGCGCTGTGTCTGATTGGTGTCAATGCTGTTGATATCTAAAGAGAAATCAATTTCAGCATTTTCAAAATCATCATTATCAGTTAATAACTCACCATTAAAGCTTTTGAAAAAACCACTCACGGTTGAAATAACCAGGTGTTTAACTTTAAATTGTACTTCTGAGTGCATAGGGTCAATAACCCATTTTGTTGCTGTTTCTGTTGCCATGATTTTTATTTCTTTTTTGTTGATACAAAGATAAGCACAAAATAGATGTTTAAACATCTATTTTTACTTTGTGACTTTAAAACGACATTGAGTAAGTTTCTTAACCACAAATTTGCCCTATTGTTTAAATTATAAATCTATTTTTATCAAACTTAATAGCCGCTTCATATAAAATTAACTATCCATGAGAAAGCTCTTCGTTGTTTCGTTCTTTATCATATTCAGTATGCTTGCTTTGTGGACTGTCATCTGGCCACCCGCTGCATGGTCGTTCCTGTTCATTGGACCTATATATCTTATCGGTTTTTATGATATGGTGCAGCCTAAGCATAGCATTGTGCGCAATTACCCTGTATTTGGCCACCTGAGGTATTTGATGGAAGAGTTAAGACCTAAAATATACCAGTACTTTATTGAAAGCGATACCAACGGTACGCCCTTTAACCGTCAAAACAGGAGCGTAATTTACCAGCGAGCCAAAAAGGTTGATGACACCCGTCCCTTTGGTACTGAGCTTGATGTTTATGATAATGGCTACGAATGGCTTAACCATAGCATCGCCGCTATGGATCACCATAAATTAAATATGGATCCCCGCGTAAAGGTCGGCGGGGCATCCTGTACGCAGCCTTATATGGCCAGCGTATTTAATATTTCGGCCATGAGCTTTGGTTCGTTGAGTATGAACGCCATACTGGCCCTTAACGGCGGTGCAAAACTGGATAACTTTGCCCATAACACCGGCGAGGGCGGATTGAGTGATTACCACTTGCAACCGGGCGGCGATATCATTTGGCAAATAGGCACCGGCTATTTCAGTTGCCGCCATAAGGATGGTACTATGAACTACGATGCCTTTGCCGAACGCGCGGTGCTGCCACAAGTGAAAATGATCGAGATCAAGCTGTCGCAAGGAGCAAAGCCCGGTCATGGCGGGATATTGCCCGCTGCCAAAGTCACCCCTGAAATTGCACGGATCAGGCTGGTGGAGATGGGGGAGGATGTAGTATCGCCGCCATACCATACCGCGTTCACCAATCCATTGGAGCTGATGGTATTTATTCAAAAGCTTCGGGATCTTTCAGGCGGCAAGCCAATCGGATTTAAATTGTGTGTAGGTCATAAAAGCGAGTTTTTAGCTATTTGCAAGGCCATGGTTAAAACAGGCATTACTCCCGATTTTATTACTGTTGATGGGGGAGAAGGCGGCACCGGCGCTGCCCCGCTTGAGTTCAGTAACTCGGTAGGGATGCCGCTGCGCGAGGCTTTGGCTTTTGTTTATGACGCGCTGACCGGGTTCGATCTTAAAAAAAATATCAAGCTTATAGCATCAGGAAAAGTAGCCACGGGTTTTGACCTGGTCAAAAATTTTGCCCTCGGTGCTGATATGTGCAACAGTGCCCGCGGCATGATGTTCGCCCTTGGCTGCATCCAGGCGCTGGAATGCAATACGAATACCTGCCCAACCGGTGTGGCTACACAGGATAAAAGCCTGATGAAGGGCCTGGTAGTGGATGATAAAAAAGTACGTGTGGCTAATTTCCACCGGCAAACGGTGAGCAGCGCCATTCAAATGATAGGTGCCGCGGGTTTAAGCAAACCGTGCGACCTGCACCGCATGTATATTTACCGTCGTGTTAACCACAGCCAGATCCTGACTTATGGCGAGTTGTTCCCTTACATCCCCAAAGGCAGTTTGTTAAACACACCTTATCCGGCATCGTTTGAGTTTGATATGGCCATCAGCAGCGAAAATACGTTTGTGCCTGATTATAGTGGGATTACAAATGTTGACTATAGCAATGTGAGCTCGTATTGAAGAGATTTGAGGCTTGGTGATTAGATATTAATTAAAAAAGGCGCGATTGCCGGTTCAAGCACGAATGCCTGACCCGGCGGGTTATATTGCGAAAGCCCCGCGCTTGAGAGGGAAATTCAAAACACTTAACGGATCTGTTAGCATAATTAATGTCCTACACTTACTACCCTTGTCACTTTCCATTGCCCGTCCTTATACTGCCAAATGTGTACGAATTTCATCAGACCGATTACCGGTTGGCCGTTTTCGGTATGTGTGAAACGATGCGTACCCATTTCAATAGCGCCAAAACCGGGCATGGGGTAAACCTCAAGCGTTTCTTTAAGCAGGTCGCGGCGCAGGTCGGCGGCTTGTTTGTTTTCAAAAATTCCTTTAAAGCCGGCCATGGTGCCGTCATAGTCGGTTAAGCCCTTACCGTCATTATAAAATTCAACATCGGGCGCAAACAGTGTTTTCATCACTTCTAAATTACGGCCGTTAAAGGCGTTGAACATTACACTATCCATGTGTGCGATGGTGTTAAATAACTGCTGGTCTTTTGGTTTAAACGCCTTGGTTTGCGCGTTGGCAACGGAGGCAGACAGTATTGCGGCAAAGCCAATAATAAACAGGGTATAGGTTGATTTTTTCATGATATGATAGAGCGTCTAATAATTAATTCACATAAAATAATTAAATAATGTTAATAAACAGAATGCTAAGTTTTCGGCTGTGTACGTTCTGTTTTTAGCTTTATATAAATGTATTAAATATATCATCATGACGCGCCACCATGACCGATAGTGACAATGATATAGACCATTTTCATGGTTAAAAAAACCGTATGGTACTCCTGCAATTCATAATTAAGTAAAAATGCTCCCGATTAACATAATTTAACGGTTTATGCCCGGTGCCTGTGTAATATTTGGACTGCATTTTACGTAACTTTACTTATTAAATTAAGCGCAATGAAAAGGAATATCTTTATGATAGGCTTGATGCTTTTAGGCGGTTTGTTTAGCGGCACCGTAAAGGCCCAGGAAACTGCATCGCTGGTTGCCGATCAAAATCCACGCTACATGGAAAGCCAGGCAAAATATATCAGGGTTGCCGATACCCTGAACAGCCTGCACGGGGTAACCATACAAAATACTTACAAAGCTTACGATTGGTATGAAGCCAAACTTGAACGTCGCCGTCAAAACCGCGCGTGGCGGCATGAGGAACGCATGAACGGATATTATGATTATTCACCGTCATGGGGCTTATATGGCGGCTACTCTTATTCGCCATTTTTAAACTATGGATGGGGCAATCGCTGGGGCGGCTATTATGGTGGCCGCTGGGGCGGCCGTACAAGCATCGGTATCGGTTTTGGCTGGTAACAAATTAAGCAACAATCAATCTAACACATCATAATTTATAATATACTACAAATGAAATTTAACAGGATTTTAACAGTTGCTGCAATAGCAGTTTCAGGGATTTTTATAGCCTCATGTTCAAGGCAGGTTACACGCGTTAGCACCGACCAAACTATTGATGTTAGCGGCAACTGGAATAACAGTGATGCACGAATGGCAGCCGATGAGCTTACCGGAAAAATTTTAGGTGCTAACTGGATAGATACTCACCTTAACGAGCACCAGGGTAAACGCCCGGTAGTCATAGTTGGCTTTGTACAAAATAAAAGCCACGAACATATTGATGCCGAAACATTCTTAACTGATATTGAAAGCTCATTCATCCAATCGCAAAAAGTACGTTTGGTGCAGGGCGGTAAAAAACGTGATGAGTTACGTGCCGAAAAGGCCGATCAGCAAACAAACGCTACGGTATCAAGCATGAAAAAATTTGGCCTGGAAAACGGTGCCGATTATATACTGCAGGGCTCAATCAATTCAATAGTTGATTCGCACAAACGCCAAAAAGTTGTTTACTACCAGGTAAATCTGGAGCTTACCAACATTCAAACAAATGAAGTGGTTTGGATAGGCGAAAAGAAAATTGCCAAATACGTTAAAAACTAAAGCTGGTAAACATCATTGCCCTGAACACGGTACGCCTGTGTTCGGGGCAGTTTGTATTTAATAATGATCAACTTACGTACGCATATTCTCCGGGTATTTTCTTTTATCGGGCTGATGCTTTTTTTATCGGCGTGTTCAACCTATAATCAAAGTGTTGCTCCTTATTACAAAAATGTATTGGCCGGTAACTATCCACAGGCTGAGAAGGAGCTTGATAATAACAGCCTGATTCAAAAGCCCCGAAATAAGCTCCTGTACCTGATGGAGAAGGGGAGGATCTGCCATTTAAAAGGCGAGTACGAAAATAGCAACAACTACTTTAACCAGGCAGATCAGTTGCTTGATGAAGGTTTGACCAGCGCATCTGACGCCGCTGTTGGCGTTTTGCTTAATTCCGCATCGCAAAGGTATAAAGGAGAGGATTTTGAAAAGTTCATGATCCATTATTATAAGGCGCTCAATTATTTGTACCTGAATAAAACAGAGGATGCAATTGTTGAAGCCCGTCGTATTACTTTACAGGCTCAGGAACAGGGCGATAAGTATAACAATAAAGACAGCCGTTACTCAAACGACGCTTTTTCGCTGACGTTGCAGGGAATGTTGTACGAAAGCAACAACGATGTAAACAATGCATTTATATCATACAGGAACGCGGCGGAGATCTATCTTAAAAGTCCTGATAAAACTTATTACGGTACCCCGATGCCCGCTGAACTGCAGGAGGACGTGATCCGCACGGCAAAGCTGAACGGTTTTACAACAGAAGCTGACCAGTTTGAAACAACCTTTGGCATTAAATATGAACCTGTAAAACCATCGGACGGTGGTGAGCTGATATTTTTTTGGGAGAACGGCCTTGCCCCGGTAAAAACGCAGGTCGACCTGTTTTTTAGCCTGATTCGTAACAGCAACGGCGACTTGTTTTTTACGGATGCTGCCGGAGGCCTGGTAATTCCCTTTAATTACGACGGTGACAGGAACAGGGTGAACACCAAGTCGGTTGAAAGCCTACGGGTTGCATTTCCTAAATATGTTGCGCAAACGCCATATTATTCAAGCGCAAGTATCTCGGTTAATAACCAGGATGCGTCATTGGTAAAAGCTGAAGATATTAATGAGCTGGCATTTAAAACTTTGCAGCAGCGTGCATTAAAAGAAATGAGCGGGATCCTGTCGCGCCTTGCTGTGAAGAAGATAGCCGAATATTCGATACGTGCAGCTGCCAAAAGCGATGGCAAAACCAACGGGTTATTGGAAGGGCTCGGTTATGGCATTCAGCTTTACAGCTTACTATCTGAAAAAGCAGATACCCGCAACTGGCAAAGCCTGCCGGCTTATATTTCTTATGCACGGATCCCTTTGCAAAAAGGAGATAACCAGGTGCATATTACCCTCAAAAATGCCCAGGGCGCTACTGAAACCAAAACCATTACTATACAAGGGAATGGCAGGTTGCAGTTTTATAATTATGCTACCTTGCGATAGCTGGCAACAATATTTGAGATTTTTATATAAATAAAAAAGCCATTTGCTGTTAAGGGCAGATGGCTAATTTATATTGATAGGGTTTAGGTTCGATATTTAAATACTTTTCTAAGTATTTTTCAATATAATAGCTTTAATATTATCTCCTTGAAATACCCCTTTATCAGTATATTTAAGTATTTCACGGTTCGCTTTCAAAAAAACTAAAATATCTACTGCAATTGCCAGCTCAGTAATCTTTCGGTGTATTGAACCATCAATAGTTTTCATCACATATTGAAAGCAGGTTTAAGCCAGTTGTTTTTCCGTTACCGAGATCAGGTTTACCAGTTCGTTCCCGGCAAGTTCAATAGCACCGTCATTCTGTATTTCGATGCAGTTTTCGAGATTGGTGTTGAGTTCGGCAGTGCGGGCTATACGATTGGCTATTTCTTCAGTGTTTTCCCGTCCGCGCCCAACCAGGCGACTTGCAATAGCTTCGGGACTCGCAGTTACTAATATTACTATCAGATCGGGGTAGAGCCGCTGTGCAACGGGCAGGTATTCGCGCGATCCGTTAACCACCACATTGAAGCCTTTATTAAGCCAGTTGTTTATTTCCTGGCCTATGCCATAGTATTTATCGTGGCTGCCCCAGCTTAAAGCAAACATCCCGGCTTTGCTTCTTAATGCAAATTCCTCATAGGTTAAGCTAACGTGGTTCTCATTGCCAGAAAATGGCGGACGGGTAATATACCGGTGTGCAAATACCACATTTTCCGATCCGTTAATTTGCTTGCGGGCGTAATTCATCAAGGTGTCTTTGCCTGCTCCGGATGCGCCAATAACATAAAATAGCTTGCTCATGGTGGTTTTTTATGGATGAAAAGAGCGGATTGTTTGAACCGCTATATTTTGGATGGTAAAATTACCGATTGACGGCAGGTTGTTTATAGTCAATTTATTACAAGTGTTGTGGTGATGCCGAAATGATCGCTCGGGTACAAGCCGGTTTCTTCATCAGGCACATTTAATACCACTGCCGAATCAATAAACCGCGGGTAATTATCCGTACCAGGGAAGGGCAAAGTAAAGATCTGGTCAACACATACTTGTTTGTTGGCTTTGTAATAGGCGTCCGTAAGGCTGTATCTCGGTTCTGCACCATTACCTTCGGTATAACAGTCAGCAGCTTTAGATAATTCCCGGAAAGCCATAACCGCTTCCGAATCGGGTGTAGCATTAAAGTCGCCGCAAATAATGTGGTATGGCTTTGGGCTTTCCTCAATAACAAAAAGCGCAAGGGCTTCGGCCTGGGCTTTTCTTAGTCCTTTATGCTGGCCCAGGTGTGTAAGATGGGTAGTGGTAACAGTAACTATTTTTCCCGATGGTAGGTTTACGTTTACCCGGAAAGCTTTACGGTCGTTATCTTCGGCTACTACAGGTAAATCAAAACTCCCGGTTTCGGTAACCGGGTAAACTGATAATATGCCCAGGCCCGATGTACTGTTAACCATACTCCCTTCAAACCGTCTTTTTTTTGATCGGCCGGGTAAAAAACAATAGTGCATATTTAATTCGGCAGCCAAAAAATTCAGGGTATCGGCATTTGCTTCTTCACTGTAAAAACATTCCTGGCAAGCTATAATATGAGGTTTTAATTGTTTAAGTTGTTTGGCAAGTATGCCCATGCGTACCCTGTACTCACCATCACATTTCCATGTATTTATGGTGACAATTTTAACATTTTCCACTCAGGCAATATCAGCAATCTAAATTATACAATCAACATTCGGTAATTATTAACTGATAACACCGGCGTGGCGATGCTGATCAGGAGCCTACCGGTTAACCCGTGTAAAATTTACAGTATAAAAATTCCAATTGAGCGTGGCAAGAGGCAAGGTGTTTTCAGTAAACAGGTTAATAAAACTGGTGAATGTTTATTTTACCTTTTTAAACAAGGCAAGTGAAAGTGCATTGCCCTTTAACCTTTAACCAAATTTTCATTTTTTTTTGAAAGTTTAAAAACTTGTTTATATTTGTGCATGGAATTGGCAGAGGCAAAGTTAAAGTTCATTGAGGCCTGGGGTAAGCTGGGGTCGGAGTGGGGGATTAACCGCACCATGGCCCAGGTACATGCTTTGCTGATGATCTCGCCAGAGGCTTTGACCACTGAAGAAGTGATGACCGAATTAAGTATATCACGCGGTAATGCCAATATGACCCTGCGCGACCTCATTGATTGGGGTTTGGTTGAAAAGCAGCATAAAACCGGCGAGCGTAAGGAGTTTTTTTACGCAGAGAAAGATGTGTGGACTATTGCCCGCCGTGTTGCCGAAGAGCGTAAAAAGCGCGAGCTTACACCTATCATTAAAATACTTGATCAACTGGCTGAGGTTGATGGCGATACAAAAGATCCGGCTTATAAAACATTTAAAACCACGGTTACTGATATAAATAAGCTGGCTAATAATGTGAACAAAACACTTGATACCATGCTCAGGGCCGAAGAGAACTGGTTTTTTGGTTCGATATTGAAAGTGTTCAAATAATTTTTTTTACAAATAAATTTCAATTTTTACTGAAAATTCTAAATAATTAATAACAACTAAATCTTTATATCATGAACTACTTTATTTTAACCTATGTCATTTACCTGTTGGCAAGCATAGCATTAACAGTATGGGTTGCCAAAGTGCTGTTTAAAAACGGGCGTATATTTTTAGTGGATATTTTTCACGGCAATAGTGAACTTGCCGATTCTGTGAACAAGCTGCTTGTAGTAGGCTTTTACCTGGTAAATATAGGCTATATGAGCCTGGCCTTAAAGGAGTATGGCAGTATTGCCAATATGCAGGTAGTGGTTGAAGTACTGAGTTATAAAGTGGGCTGGATAATTTTAATATTGGGCGGTATGCATTTCCTAAACCTTGTCATTTTCTTTAAGCTGCGTAATCGCGCTAAACGGGAAAATGCATTTACTATAAATGCTTAGTTTTTAGTTTTGTTTTGATTTGACGGGGTAGGCCAATATTTGCCTGCTCCGTTTTTTTTGCGGGGACATGTCCAGTATATCAGGCGGCATTTCTTAATTGTCTGTTTATACTATTCAGCAAAACATCAATATCAAAGGGTTTGGCTATAAAATCATCAGGCGAACCGGCCTGGCTGAGCATACCCGGATTATGGCTTGCCGAAATTAATATAACAGGGATGTTTTTGGTTTCCTGTTGGTTTTTAAGGGTCTTGCAAAGTTCACGGCCATCTAAATTGCCGAGCATAATGTCAAGCAAAATCAAATCGGGTTCATGTTGCTTTATCCGGTCAAACAAATTTTTGCCTTCAGTTAAGGTATCAACCTCATAGCCTGAATCTTCCAGTATATATTTTATGATTTCTAAAATATCTTTGTCGTCGTCCACCGCTAATATCCGTCGCATAAGTAATCTGTTAAAAAAATGTATCAGCAAAAAAGTCAATGGCGATATGGCTTTATACAATATCAGAAAAATTAGAGCAATTTTTATACCAAGTATTATGCTTAACTATCTTAATCCAAATTTGTAGTTTATACGGCTTTATATGGGAATACTCTGTAATTCTGTATTTATAACATATACAACGATTATATTTTTGTATACAAATAAGGTCGGGGCTTTAAAATAACAGTATAAGAGGAGTGCAAACGCAGATTATCTGCATTTACTGGTAATAACAGGGTATCAATACACCAAAGAAATTGATTAATTGAAAATTATTTGATGAAAACGTGAGCCGATTTTTTGCACTTTGCGCAAAAATATTTCCTGACCGGTATAAAAAACAGGACGTTTTTCAAAAACCAACTCCTTCGCATCTGGAAGTGGTAAGGGGCTCCGCATTTTGAACAATAATAGCTTTTCTTTGACTTGGCTTCGTTTTCTTCCACAAAATTAAAATAACAGGCAGCCAAAATACAATATCTATATTATGGTGAAGAAGAAAAGGAAGAAAAAGTACTTTTAAGTAAGTGTTGATTTCTTTTTGTGAAATAAATTATCGTAATACGTATCTCTTGCGTTGGCATTTGAAGCACATGTACCTCTTTAAAGGGAGAAAAAACAAAACTTTTTTCACAAAAAAGCCTCTGGGCACACGGTTATCAAGCTCTGATTTACACCTTGGGCATACCGGTGCCTTTTTTACTTCTGTTTTCTCGTGTTGATTTATTGATAGTACCATAATACAATCAGGGGCTTATTGTATTTAATTAATTATTTTGCTTTAACCTATAAAACAAAGTTAAAATAATTACCAATATTTCAATCATGCTCTTTAAGTATTGATAATTAATCAATTTATACCTTAAAAATATGCTGTATTTGTAATGTTGAATGCTTTAAAGCGCTTTCTTTGCTTTTTTTATAATTATTATCCCGGTTTAGCAGAAGAAAAAAATGAAATAAAGGTTAAATGGATAGTGCAAGAGGGAGGTAAATTGACCGCTGAGGTTGAGATTACGTTTTTAAAGCAGGTTATTAACCTTTTCAACAAGTTCGGTCAAATCAAATGGTTTGTTGATTATTGCGTCGCACCCGTAGCCGATGAGCTCATTTTCATTGTTCACGTAGGCCGAGAATATAATAACAGGAGTATTGCCAAATTTAGGATGTACTTTTATGTTTCGGCAAATTTCGCCGCCATTGGTACCCGCTACCCGGTAATCAAGTATAACAAGGTCCGGTTCAAAACTCTCAATTAACGGAAGCACATCGGTGCTTATTGATGTACTTTTAACTTCAAATTGTTCATAAGTAAGGGTTTCATGCACAATATCAAGTATGTCTTGATTGTCGTCTAATACTAAAATACGCTTTACCATAATAAAAGTTAAAGAAATAAATGCCGAAAAGGTATTAAAGTATGTGTTAAAATTACAGTATCCTGTAAAATAGCGGTTTGGGTTAATCTTAATCGGATAAAACTTTAACGCAAAATTAAAACTATTTTTTATAAAATTAATAAAACAATGCTATAAATAGCAACATGTTGTATGTTAGTTACACAAACTGCTTGTTTTTCAAGTACAAATGACAAAATTAAAAGGCTTATTGATTATTGAGGCCGGGTTATCAAAGCTTTTACCATATAAAAACCCTAAACTCAAATTTTGTTATTACTTTAGTTGGCATCAGCAGGTGCCCTATACTGAGGTTGCACGCCCGCTGGCCACACATAACCTATAACTTAATGGTACTGTTAACTATCTTTTTTTGTATTGTTTTACTGGTTTTGCTGGTGAGCCTGGTAAAAATAAACCCTTTTATTGCCTTTCTCATTGTTTCGATAATTGCAGGTTTGTTATTGGGCATACCCATTAATAAGGTAACCGCTTCCGTTCAAAAAGGCATGGGTGATATTTTAGGTCAGCTGCTCATCATTATTTGCCTGGGCGCTATGCTTGGAAAGCTGGTTGCTGTGAGCGGGGCCGCGCAAAAAATAGCGAGTGTACTTGTTGCCGCCGTAGGCGAAAAATATATTCAATGGGCGCTGGTTGCAGCTGGGTTTATTATAGGCATTCCGCTGTTTTATGGTATTGGCTTCGTGCTGATGGTACCGCTTATATTCTCGGTGGTTTACAAGTATAAACTGCCGGCTGTGTATATAGGCTTACCCATGCTGGCTTCGCTGTCGGTAACGCATGGTTTTTTGCCCCCGCACCCGTCGCCATCGGCATTAGTGGCTTTATTTCACGCTAATATGGCAACTACCTTTATTTACGGACTTATGATAGCTATTCCGGCTATTATACTGGCGGGGCCGGTGTTTGCACAATTTCTTAAAAAAATCCCGTCGGAGCCGCTGGCTACTTTCAGGGCTGAAGAGTTACCTGCCGAAAAGCTGCCCGGCGCGTTCAATAGCTTTTTTACGGCTTTATTGCCGGTTTTGCTTTTAATGCTTACCGCATTTTTTCCATACCTTAACATACAGGATCCGGGTGTAGCAAAGTTTATCACATTTCTTGGCGATCCCTCAATTGTTATGCTGATAGCGCTTATGGTTGCCACTTATACTTTAGGTATAAAACAAGGTAAAAGCATGGGCCAGCTTGCGGGCAATTTTACCGATGCCGTGAAGGATGTGGCCTTGATATTATTGATCATAGCAGGATCGGGCGCCTTTAAAGAGGTTTTAACCGCCAGCGGTGTAAGCGGCCAGATAGCATCGCAACTGCAATCGTTCAATTTGCCGCCGTTGTTATTAGGCTGGGTGATAGCCGCTATTATCCGCGTTAGTTTGGGCTCGGCAACAGTTGCCGGACTAACAGCTGCAGGCATTGTTGCGCCGCTGGTTTTGCAAAATCATATTAATCCCAATTTAATGGTATTATCTATCGGGGCCGGGAGCCTGGCATTTTCGCACGTAAACGACTCGGGTTTTTGGTTGTATAAAGAGTATTTTAATTTAAGTATTAAGGATACTATAAAATCATGGTCATTAATGGAAACGCTTGTTTCTGTTATAGGGCTTGTGGGGGTAACCTTTATTAATCTGTTTATTAAATAAAAATATGCTTGTTATCAAAAAACTATCGGCAAGTTTAGCTCTGTTAATTTTTATGCTGATTACCGGCAATTGTGTATTAGCGCAGCCGGTTACTGCTCCGGGCAGCTATTATACCTCGTTTGATGGTGTTAAAATCCATTATGAAGCGAAAGGCGATGGCTTCCCGGTGATACTGGTACATGGTTTTTCGGGCACGGGCGAAGGCTGGAAAAAAGGAAAGCTTTATAATGATATGTTAACGGCTGGTTATAAAGTGATTATACTGGATCAGAGGGGCAACGGACGGTCGGACAAGCCCCACGATGATGCGGGTTATGCTAACGATGCCGAAGCTAAAGACATTATGGGCCTGGCTACAAGCCTGGGGCTGAAACGATATGATGTTGTTGGATACTCCCGCGGATCGATCATTACTTCGCGCGTGTTTGTGCTGGATAAACGGGTTCAAAAGGCGGTAATGGGTGGTATGGGCGATGCTTACACTAACCCCGAATGGCCGCGAAGGATTCATGCTTATAAGGCTTTAATGGGCGATACAAGCTTTCATGATGTTGATGGGATGATCAATTATATCCACAGTAACCCTTTTGATGAACTTGCTTTAGCCTATCAGCAAAAGTGGCAGCCATCAACCAGCAAACAGGAGTTAGCTAAGGTGAAAATCCCGGTACTGCTCATAGATGGGAGCGAAGATCATGATAACGGCGACGAGGTTGCTCTTCATAAACTCATTCCCGGCTCAAAGCTGGTTCACGTTCCGGGCGATCATAACAGCGCCAGCCGCACTCCCGAATTTTCAAAAGCTGTAATGGCTTTCCTGAAATAAACATTGCCGGTTAACATTCAATTGTTGAATTTTTGTGCCGCTATTTTCGATAATGGTCTATTATTTGCATGAGTGTTTATGTTAACACTTATAAATACATACCATTATGAAAAAGCTAATGATATATATGTGCTTTTTAATTGGCCTGATGCTATCCATCAGTATCACTGCCAATGCACAAACCACGCAGAAAAAGGGAATAAGTAAACAAGGCAAAGGCGCAATCATAGGTGGAGCAGGCGGTGCAATTGCGGGTGGCCTTATTACGCATAGTGCGGGCGGCGCTTTAGTTGGCGGTGCGCTTGGTGCCGGTGGCGGTTATATTATCGGTAATGAAGCCCGCCGGCGCGAAGAGAAAAGGCAGCGTGCTGCCCGCATTGCATGGCGCAGGGCACATCCCCATCACCATTATACCACAACCAAAACAACCGTAACAAAACAAACAACCTATCATTAATTTAAATGGTTGTTATAAAGGCCTGTAGGTTTCAATGCTTACAGGCCTTTTTTATTTCAATTAATTTAGCTAAATTGAAGCGATTGCCCTGTTTTCTCCGTTATTAAAATTATTAACAGCCAAACAGCAAGTCAATATTTTTCGTTTAAGGTACGATGGTAAAAGGGTTATGCGTAATAGTTTTATGTTTGATTCCGGCAATGTTGCTGGCACAGCAGCCGGTTGCAGATACCATCAGCATAAAAAAAGATTCAGTACCGCAACGGGATGTTATTGACATTGTACGTTCGCTTTTTAAAATACAACCCCGGCACCAGGCAACTCAGCGGAAAAAGATCTACTTTTCTGTTTTTCCCACCTCAACAACCGATGGGCGCAGTGGCGGAAAAGCATTGTTTACTTCAACAACAGCTGGGTTTTACCTGGGGGATGAAGCTACTACTAATTTATCAAGCTTTACTTTTACCCCTTATTTTAATTTGAAGGGGAGGTACGGCTTGCCTATCCGGTCAAATATCTGGCTTAATAATAATGAGTGGAATATACAGGGTGATACCCGGCTGATGGTTTACCCTCAATATACCTGGGGCTTGGGTGGCAACCAGGGGCCAGCGGATAAGTTTTTGATAAATTATAATTATCTCCGCTTTTATCAAAGCGTGTTAAAGCAGATTAAGCCATACTTTTATGCCGGGTTAGGCTATAATTTGGATTACTATATGGATATTGAAAGCAACGGCGATCAAAACCTGCGTAAGTTTACCGGTTATAAATATGGTACTGCGGCCGATCAGGATGCGTTTTCATCGGGTGTAACGCTCAATTTATTATACGATTCGCGCAAAAACTCAATCAATCCACTACCCGGGGCTTATACCAACATAGTTTACCGGGTTAATGCCAAGGCCTTTGGAAGCCATACCGACTGGAGGTCACTGTATATCGATATGCGTAAATATGTGCAGTTAACCAACTCGGGGCCTAAAAACGTGCTGGCTTTCTGGGCCTATTACTGGACAACACTTACGCCCCGCACACCTTATCTTAACCTACCAAGTCTTGGCTGGGAGCCTTATCAGCGATCGGGCAGGGGATTTCCGCAAAGCCGTTACCGGGGCGACAGGCTGGTATATTTTGAAACTGAATACCGCCGCGATATCACCCGCAATGGTTTATTGGGCTTTGTAGTATTTGCTAACGTAAACTCCGTTACCGAGCCCGAGAACCATGCTTTTGTGTACTGGCACCCGGCCGCCGGCACAGGCCTGCGTTTTAAGTTCAAT
The DNA here is from genome assembly GCF_017569325.2 of Mucilaginibacter gossypii. NCBI lineage: Bacteria > Pseudomonadati > Bacteroidota > Sphingobacteriia > Sphingobacteriales > Sphingobacteriaceae > Mucilaginibacter > Mucilaginibacter gossypii. The sequence continues at coordinate 776,640 of NZ_CP071878.2, forward strand.
AAAAAAACAGGAACCAATATCAGCCTCGATTATGGCGTGAGCAAAAACTTTTCATCAATAAGTCTTAATTTAGGCGAGGCGTTTTAGGGGAGTTCATAGTCGATGGTCCATAGACAATTGCCTGGGCTTTGAAAAATCACTAAGATACAATAAATCCAATACCACCATCGACCATGGCCTATTGATCATGGACCAAATAAATATGACCAAACAAAAATATACAGTACTGATCCTCATATTAGGTTCGCTTACAGCACTTGGCCCTTTTTCTATCGATATGTACCTGCCGGGCTTTAAAGCCATAGCTAAGTACTTGCATACCAGTACCGATGAGGTAGCGCTGTCATTATCGAGCTATTTTATTGGCATCGCCGCCGGGCAATTACTTTATGGGCCTTTGCTCGACAGGTTTGGCCGTAAAAACCCATTATACTGGGGGCTTGGACTTTACATCGTGTCATCAATGGGATGTTTTTTCTCTTCATCGCTCGAAATGCTTATTGCACTGCGTTTTTTTCAGGCGGTGGGCAGCTGTGCGGCAAGTGTAGCCGCCATGGCCATGGTGCGTGATTTGTTCCCGATTGAGGATAATGCCAAAGTATTTTCGTTGCTGATCCTGGTACTCGGTGCTTCGCCCATGCTGGCCCCTACCGTAGGCAGTTACATTACCGCGGCTTTTGAATGGCAGGTCATTTTCCTGGTGTTAACTATTATAGCGGTGCTGATATTGCTGGCTGTAATATTCTGGCTCCCCGAAAGCTATCAGCCCGATCCTGCATATTCTTTAAAACCAGGGCCGATTATAGGGCATTTTATAACAGTTTTAAAGGATGCGCAGTTTGTAACCTATGCCATAGGCGGCGCGTTCGCTTTCGCGGGTTTGTTTGCCTATGTTTCGTCATCGCCCATTGTGTTTATTGAGGGCTTTAAAGTAAGCGAAAAACAGTTCGGCTGGATCTTTGCTGGGCTTTCGGTAGGGTTTATTGGTTCAAGTCAGCTAAACAGCGTATTGATTAAAAAATACAAAAGCGAACAAATGATAGGCGCATCACTTATTTTAATGGTGATTATCTCCACGTTTTTTTTGGCGGGTTCATTAAATCATTGGTTCGGGATAGGTGGTACTATAGCGATGATATTTGGAGTGTTATGCTGCGTTGGCATTTGCGCGCCCAATACATCAGCATTATCCCTTGCTCCCTTCTCTAAAAATGCGGGTTCGGCTTCTGCAATATTAGGCGCATCGCAAATGGCGGTGGGAGCCTTATCATCTATAGGTATCTCCGTAATAAAACAACACAGCTCGCTGCCCATGGCGGCCGTTATGGCAGCCTCATCAATTTTGGCACTCCTGATTGTATTTATTGGCAAGCGGTTTATAAAAAACAAGGTTGAGGCAAGCAGAGATGTTGTTGCGGCACATTGAACCTTGATTTTAGGATTACAGGATTAGCTTGATTTTAAATTACTTGTAAGTGCAGGCCAGAAGGCTGTGTCTTGTGGCCTGCAAGCAAAGAATCAACTGATTTAAAATTTGCTTGCCCGCAAAGCTGTAACCTTTGAGCCTTCGGAGCCGGTACTTTCAAAAACTATCTTATTTTCGGTTAGTTCCGAAACGTAAAAAACGAAATTGCGGGTTTTGCCATCAGGGAGTTTCTCGGTTACATTCATGTTGCTTCCATTCAGCGTAAAAGAGCCATGCGACAGGAATTTGCCGCCCCATACAATCAGGAATTTCATTTCGGGCGTAAACTGAATATAAGGTACGTTGGCATCCAACTCGGCTTGTTTTACGGTATCGGGCGGGCTTGCATTTGGATGCTCGATTTTTTTATATTTCCATTTGCCGGTAAGCGTCCTAACCGAAACTTCAGGTTTACATGATGCTATAAAAAGCACTACAACAGCAAACAATAAAAAGCCTTGTTTTATCATAACAGAAAAATGTTTGGATAAAACTATACAATTGCTTTTAAAATTGAAAGCGAAGGCTTAGTCTTTAGTCTAAAGTCATAAGTCTGAAATGCGGTGAGGAAAAAGAGATCTTTTGACATCCGACTTAAGACTATTGACTTTACACTATCTCTTCTTCAAACCTTTATTAGTACGCTCTTCGGCTTGCTTCACTTCGTCTTTTTCACTTAGCGGGCCCTCGGTTTTGATCTCTTTGGCTTTCTGTCCACCCGCTTTTACCGGACTTATCCTGGTACCTTCTTTTTTGATGTCTTTGGGGATACTCATAGCGGTAATGTTAAGTATTCATTAAACAATAGGATACTTATTTAACTATACCTGTTGTAAAATGTTTCCTGAAAATCGTTATAAAATTTACTTTCTGTGTATCAATTAATTACATGTATCTGACGATGCCCTTAAAATATTTTTAGGATTTTTCGTAACAAAGCTTAATTGCAACTGTCTTAATGACACTATATAGCCAAGGTACTCTTCCAGGTAAGCTATAAGTGTTGTGAGGGCCCGCACCTTAAGGGTTCCGTTAAAAAAATCAAAAACAATCTTTAAAAAAATGGACAATCTAATTGTTAGTCTGTGGTGGGTTATACCCGTCATAGTGTTATTGCTGATGTACAAATTTGTTTTGCGCGTGTTTTGCGGCATGGTTATCGTTCCGGACGACCGTATTGGGTTGGTGATCAAAAAGTTTGCCCTTACAGGTAACAGCCGCCTGCCCGATGGTCGGATCATTGCCACCAAAGGCGAGGCTGGTATGCAGGGCCGTGGCCTTGCGCCGGGCTTATATTGGAAAATGTGGCCATGGCAGTATACTATTATCATGCAGCCCTTTACCATTATTGAGCAAAACAAGCTTGGCCTGGTAAAAGCAAAAGACGGTGCCTCGTTTGATACCGGCCGTGTGCTGGGTAAACCGGTTGATTGTGATAAGTTTCAGGATGCGGTAGCATTTTTGGATAATAATGGTCAAAAAGGCCCGCAGGCAGCTTTCCTTACACCGGGTAGTTATCGCATCAACACATTTTTGTTTGATATTGAGATGGTGCCTATCACCCAGATCCACGAAAACAAGGTAGGTATTATTACCACTTTGGATGGCGAGCCGCTGAACAAAGGCGAGATAGCCGGCGAATCGGTTGCAGGGCATAAAAACTACCAGGACCCAATCGCTTTTATCACCGCAGGCGGTCGCAAAGGTTTGCAGGAGGATGTGATCCTGGCGGGTACTTACTACCTTAACCCCTGGTTTGTGAGCGTTGAGCAGGTAGATATGATCTATATCCCTATCGGTTACGTAGGTGTTGTGAACTCCTTTGTGGGCCCGGAAGGAAAGGATACCAGCGGCGATAATTTCAAACATGGTAACATTGTTAAGCGTAACGAAAAAGGGGTTTGGGACGAACCGCTCGATCCCGGTAAGCACCCGGTAAACATCTATACCCATGCTGTTGAAATTGTACCCACAACCAACATCGTATTAAACTGGGCAGATAGCCGCACCGAGTCGCACGAACTGGATAAGAACCTTTGTACCATTACGGTAAGGTCAAGCGATGGTTTTACTTTTAACCTGGATGTGTCACAGATCATCCACGTGCCACGTAACGAAGCACCGAAAGTGATAGCAAGGTTTGGTAAAATGAAAAACCTGGTATCGCAGGTACTGGAGCCAACTATTGCCAACTACTTCCGTAACTCGGCCCAAAAAAGTGATGTGATCGGCTTCCTGGCCAACCGTATCCAAAGGCAAACTGATGCCCGTGAGCATATTGGTCGCGTACTGGAAACCTATAACGTAATTGGTGTGGATACCCTGATAGGTGACATAGTGCCTCCGGCAGCGCTGATGAAAACACTTACCGACCGTAAACTGGCCGAGGAGGAAAAGGTTACTTACGAGATACAGCGCCACGCGCAAATTGAACGTAAAGAATTTGAAAGCGCCCGTGCCGGTGCCGATATGCAGCCTGAGGTAGTAAAATCAACCCGCCAGGTTGAGATTAACACCCAGATGGCCGCTTCAAGGGTTGCCGCTTCAAAAGGTGAGGCAGAAGCTAAGACCATCAACGCCAAAGCTGATGCTGAGGTAAGGATCACGATAGCCAAAGCCGATGCCGAAGCAAAAACAGTGAACGCCAAAGCCGACGCTAACGCCACAGAGGTGAATGGTATGGCCGAAGGTGCCAAGATCAAAGCCATAGGTTTATCAGAAGCCGAGGTTACCAAACAAAAAACCGAAGCCATGGGTACCGAACAATACGCCATAGTGCGTGTGGCCGAAGCTTTGGCTGCTGCAGGTATCAGGTTGGTGCCTGAGATATTGGTAAGCGGCAAAGAGGGCGGTAGCGGCGGTATGATTGATGCCTTGATAGGTACCGAAATGCTCAAAAAACTGCAGATCGAAAACCAGGGCAAAGGCGGCAACACCACTAAAGGCGAATAATTGAATATCCCTTTGCATAAAAATTTGCAGGTTGGTTATGTAATCCCTTCAAATTATGCATCGTGGTTAAGGTTTGTGATGAGAGATTTTTGAGGAAGAGTACAAAATAACTCAAAATCCTAAACCTTTTTATTGAAGAGATCAACGGTTGGAGGTTGGTAATTAAATGCCGCCTCCGGCCAAAAGATAATACGTTCTTTATACCTAAACCTTTTTTATACTGATCAGAGCTTGAAGATTAGAGATAGGTTGCTGTGATAGTATCCGGCTTTATGATTCAATCGCACTGATTTAATTGACGAGGCTTTTAACCTAAACCGATCAATGAACAAAGGCATCCCGCGAGGGGATGCCTTTTGTGTTTTTACAAGTTAAAAAATCAACGAAATCAAAACCAATCAACGGTTAAAGGTCGCTTAGTTTAAACGTATCCTTAACCCGGATGCCTTTTTCTGTTTGCTGTAAAGTGCAGCATTCATTAACCGGGTCGTGCTCAAAGTATAGTATGTATTCTTTTTCAAGGGCCTCGTTTAAAAATAGTTTTTTTTCAGTAAGCGTTTGAAGCGGGAACATATCATAAGCCATTATATAGGGGATAGGCAGGTGCCCGATTGATGGTAGCAGATCCGCCATATAGAGTACCTTTTTCCCTTTATAATTAATAAGCGGCAGCATCATTGATTCGGTGTGCCCGGATACAAAGCGGACCTCAAAATTTTTCATAAAGTTAATGCCGTCTTCGGTATCAACAAATTTTAGCTGGCCGCTTTCCTGTATAGGGATGATGTTTTCTCTGAAAAAGGAAGCTTTTTCCCGTTCGTTAGGGTTAACTGCCCAATCCCAATGTTTGGGATTACTCCAGTAGGTGGCGTTTTTAAAGGCAGGGAGCAGGTTTTCGCCCTCGCGTACAACGGCACCGCCCACATGGTCAAAGTGCAGGTGGGTTAAAAACACGTCGGTAATATCGCCGCGATGAAAACCGAGCGAAGCCAGCGAACTATCTAAACTTGCGTTGCCGTGAAGATAATAGTGGCTGAAAAACTTTTCGTTTTGCTTGTTTCCTATGCCGGTATCAACTAATACTAACCTGTTTTCATGTTCAACCAGCAGGCAGCGCATGGCCCAGGTGCAAAGGTTGTTTTCATCGGCAGGATTGGTTTTGTTCCAGATGGTTTTCGGAACAACGCCAAACATAGCCCCGCCGTCTAATTTGAAAAAGCCGGTATCGATGGTGTGTAGTTTCATTTTAGTTCATGGAGTATGGTTCATGGATCATGGTTGATAGTTCATGGTCTTTGATGTGTAAAAGTCCATAGTACTTACAAGGCTAAATTAGGATATTATTTTTAAGATGACTTTCACTTAATGACCTTATAAAATTAAAAAGCCTCAAACTAAATGCTATACATTTAATTTGAGGCTTTGAATATGTGTTGAAGCTGTAAGCAGCTATCAACCATGAACTATGATCCATGAACCATACCCCATGAACCAAAAACTACAAGTGGATACACTCACCGTAAGCTTCGGCAGTGGCTTCCATTACGGCTTCGCTCATGGTTGGGTGAGGGTGTACCGATTTGATGATCTCATGGCCGGTAGCTTCCAGTTTGCGGGCGGTAACTACTTCGGCAATCATTTCGGTAACATTGTAGCCAAGCATGTGAGCGCCTAAGAACTCGCCGTATTTGGCATCAAATATCACTTTTACAAAGCCATCTTTAGCGCCGGCAGCACTTGCCTTACCTGATGCCGAGAATGGGAATTTACCAACTTTAACTTCATACCCAGCCTCTTTAGCTGCTTTTTCGGTATAACCAACAGAAGCAACTTCTGGTGAGCAATAGGTACAGCCCGGAATGTTGTTATAGTCAAGCGGGTGAGGGTTTTGACCGGCAATTTTTTCAACGCAGATAATACCTTCGGCAGATGCTACGTGAGCCAGGGCCTGGCCTTTAACAATATCGCCAATGGCGTAAACGCCTTCAACATTGGTACGGTAGAAATCATCAACCAATACTTTGCCGCGATCGGTTTTAACACCGTTTTCTTCAAGGCCGATGCCTTCAAGGTTGGTGGCGATACCTACCGCAGAAAGAACGATCTCGGCTTCAAGAGTTTCGGTGCCGGTAGCTGTTTTTACAGTTACCTTGCACAAATCGCCGCTGGTATCAACCGACTCCACATTGGAGCTGGTCATGATGTTGATGCCTTGTTTTTTAAGAATGCGGTTTAATCCTTTTGATACATCCTCATCCTCTAACGGAACGATATTATCTAAAAACTCAACTACGGTAACTTTTGTGCCTATTGAGTTGTAAAAATAAGCAAACTCAATACCGATAGCACCCGAACCAACTACAACCATTGATTTGGGTTGCTGCGGCAATACCATGGCCTGGCGGTAACCGATAACTTTTTTACCATCCTGTTTCAGGTTAGGTAACTCGCGCGAGCGGCCGCCTGTTGCTAATATAATGTGTTTTGCACTGTAGGTTTTAGCTGAGCCATCGGCAGCTTTAACTTCAACAGCGCCTTTGCTTTTCAATTTACCAAAGCCAACAAGAACATCTATCTTGTTTTTCTTCATCAAAAACTGAACACCTTTGCTCATGCCATCGGCAACGTTACGGCTTCTTTTAACAACCGCGGCAAAATCAACTTCGCCGGCGCCGTTAATTTTAATACCGTAATCGGCACTGTGGTTAAGGTATTCAAAAACCTGGGCGCTTTTTAATAAAGCCTTGGTTGGGATACAACCCCAGTTCAAACAGATACCGCCTAATGATTCTTTTTCGACAATGGCGGTTTTTAAACCAAGCTGGGAAGCGCGGATAGCAGCAACGTAGCCACCCGGACCAGACCCAATAACAATTACATCGTAATCCATATTATTATTGATATACTTTAATTTCGTTTCAAAGGTAAATAAGCTGCGCGGATTTTTGTGGTTTTTCCGCAGCGCCTATTTTTTGAATGCCAAAGCTAAGGAAAAGGGCTGAAATCAAAAAATGTACTGCCGGTATATATTACCTGCCTTGGGTTATTTATATCTGCGCTGTGTCATAAAAGCAAATGGTGTAATGTAACCGTTAAGCTCCGATATGATTTAAACTATATTATTTGTAATATTTTCATTGTTTTTGGCGATTGTTTTATGGTTTTTATACTTATAATGTAAAATGTTGATAAATATATAATAATTGTTAACGTTAACTTAACATTGGTAATTAGTTCATTAATTATCTTTGCGCCAATTAATTAAACGTATAATTAAAAAAGCAATTTATGAGGAAGCATTACCTTCTTTTATTCATTTTTTCGCTGCTCACACTAAACTTTGCGTTCGCGCAAAACGTTACTACAAGTAGCATGTCTGGTACAGTGGTTGATGAAAAGGGATTACCACTCCCTGGTGTAACCATTACCGCGTTACACACACCCACAGGTACTAATTATTCAACTGTTAGCCGCGCCGACGGCCGTTACAACTTACCAAACATCCGTGTTGGTGGTCCGTACACTATCAGTTTTAAATTTATTGGTTTTAATACCTTCAGCCAGGATAACATAACGTTATCATTAGGTCAGGACTTTAAGATCAACGCTAAACTTGCACCAACCAATACCGAACTTAAGGAAGTTGTGGTTTCGGGTGTACAGAACAAGGTTATTAATACTTCAAGAACAGGTTCTCAGGAGATTATTAACCGCGCCCAGATCGATCGTTTACCAACTATCAGCAGGTCAATTTATGATTACACTAAATTAACTCCTACTGCAAATGGTACATCATTTGGCGGTCGTAACGGTAATGGTAACAACTTAACTGTTGACGGTGCCTTGTTCAATAACTCGTTTGGTTTATCAAACACCTTAGGTGGCCAGGCAAACTCACAGCCAATTTCATTAGACGCGATTGAGCAGATCCAGGTTTCTGTATCTCCTTTCGACGTTAGCCAGGGCCGTTTTGCCGGTACCGGTATCAATACCGTAACCAAATCGGGTACCAACGAATTTAAAGGTAGCGTTTACTACTACAAACGCTCGGCTGGTTTAGTAGGTTTACATACGCTTACTACCGATGTTCAAAAACCAACAGTTGATTATAACCAACGTGGTATCAGCTTAGGTGGCCCGATCATCAAAAACAAATTATTCTTCTTTGTATCAGGCGAGCAGGAAAGGATCAAAGATCCGGCTACTTCTTACACCGCTTTACGCGATGGCCAAACTGCCGGCGGTAGCATTTCACAAGCATCTTATGCTGATTTGACAGCCCTGTCTACCTTCCTTAAAACTACTTATGGTTATAATCCTGGCGCTTTTGAAAACTACCAGTTACGTACGCAATCAGATAAGATCGCTGCCAAATTGGATTGGAATATCGACAAAAATAATACCTTGTCATTGAAATATTTCTATTTGAAATCTTTCCGTGATGTGCCTCCAAGCAGTTCAGGTGCGCCTACAGGTGGTCGTGCACCAAGCAGCACTTCGTTGCCGTTCTTTTCATCTTACTATACCATCAACAACAACTTCAATATTGGTATTGCCGAGTTGAACACCCGTATCAGCTCAAACCTTGCCAATAAATTAACTGTAGGTTACCAGGCCCTGCGCGATTTCCGCCAGTCTCCGGGCGGTGGTTCATTCCCATTGGTTGATATCCAAAACCCTAATGGTACTACTTTAACCTCATTTGGTTATGAGCCATTTACTGCCAACAACGTATTGAATACCGATACCTGGCAGGCATCTGATAACTTAACCCTTTACAAGGGTAAACACGAGCTTAACTTTGGCTTATCATATGAGTCGAATAAATTTAAAAATGGGTTCGCTCCTAACTACTATGGTGGTTACCGTTTTAAAAGCTTAGATGATTTTTACGCTTCGGCTAAACAAGGCTTGCCAACCGCAACCCGCTACGATTTCCGTTATTCAGCTTTGCCTGATGGCTCGTTCCCGTTTGCTATTGTAAAATCATATACCATCGGCGCTTATGCTCAGGACAAATGGACAGTTAACGACAACTTTAAATTAACTTACGGTATTCGTTTTGATTTACCGGTTTACAATACTGACAGCCAGTATAATACCAATGCAGCGGCGTTAACGGGTTTCAGGGACGGTTACAAGATCAATACTTCACAGTTCCCTAAAACGAATATTCAAATTTCACCAAGGGTAGGCTTTAACTGGGATGTTAACGGCGATGCCAGCACACAAGTTCGTGGTGGTGCAGGTATCTTTACCGGTCCGGTTCCTTATGTATATATATCAAACCAGGCCAGCAACAATGGTGTACAGTTTGGTTCATACAGCATTGTGCCTGGTGCCGGTGGTGTATTACCAACCGACCCCCGCTTGGTTTTTAGCCCGGATGTTAATAAAAACAGGCCAACTGGGGCTGCTGCAAACACTTCATATAACCTGGTTGTTACCGACCGGAATTTCAAATTCCCATCAAACTTCCGTTTAAACCTGGCTTTAGACCAAAAATTGCCATTAGGCATTATCGGTACTTTAGAAGGTATCTATTCAAAAGATATCAACTCGGTATATTTTGTTAACCTTGCGTTGCCTACATCAGGCCAGGCTTTGGTTGGCAGCGATAACCGGATCCGTTACAGCAGTACTACTGTTTATCCTTCAATCCCTGCTGCCCAGGGTGGTAACACAGCTGCGGTGCCTAATATTACCGATGCTATCCTGATGAAAAACACCAGCAAAGGTTATACTTACAGCGTTACCGGCCAGTTACAAAGAACATTTAAAGAGCTTTACTTTAACATAGCTTACACTCACTCTGATTCACGCTCGGTTAATGACGGTGGTTCTATCGCCCAGTCAACCTGGAGAGACCGTGTTGTATCCGGCGATCCAAACGCTGATGTTACTTCATATGCTAACTTCTACCAGCCAAACCGTATCATCGCTTCGGTATCATTCCGTAAGGATTATATCAAACACCTTACTACTTCGGTTGGTTTAACTTACGAAAGCGCTAACAACGGTGTTGCTTCATACACTTATAATGGCGACTTGAATGGTGACGGTCAAACTACCAACGATTTGATGTACATCCCTAAAGATATAAATGACATCGTACTGGTAAAAGACAACGCAAATGACCCTCGTACTGTTGACCAGACTTACCAGCAGTTGAACGCGTTTATTAACCAGGACCCATACCTGAGCAAACACCGCGGTCAATATGCTAAGCGTAATGCTTTGGTATTGCCATACTTTCACCTGGTTAACTTTAATTTTACCCAGGACCTGTATGCTTCAACCGGCAAGTTTAAAAATACTTTACAGTTTGAATTTAACATCATCAATCTTGGCAACTTCCTGAACAGGAACTGGGGTAACTTTAAATTTGTTAACCGTACAAGCCCGTTATCATTTAAAGGTTTATACGCTAACAATGCTAACCCTAATGATCCTAACATTGGTAAGCCAACATTCTCGTTCCCTTACTTTGATGATAAAAACCAAATCCCGCTTACATCAACTTTTGGTAACGGTATTTCGCAGGTATCACGCTGGCAAGCTCAAATTGGTTTAAGGTATCTCTTTAACTAATTGAATTTACCATATGATTTAAAGCCCCGGTCAATTTGACCGGGGCTTTTTTCGTTAGAAATAATTTGATTATATATTTATATTATTTCATAGTGAGTGAAGGTTAATGTATTGGTTAATAATTATTAACCAATACATTAACTTTGTTTTGAATTATGTTTTATATTTGAATAATACTTAAATTTTATCACTTATGAAAACAAATATCAAAATCATCGTGCTCATCCTCTTTAGTTTTTTAATCGGCTTCTCCATACACTTAGGCTTTACTATGTCAATTGTGTCGTTTGAATTTACGTTATTGAAAGATATATTAAACCCCGGAAATAGCTTTTGGAATCAACTAAATATCTCACTTTTAGTGTTGTTTCATCTTGGATTGTTAGCGCTGCCCTTCATAAGATCATCAAAGTATTATAAAGTCTTTTTGATCTTTATTCCGGCGTGTTTTCTGTTAACTGTTTGCACAAATACGGTCATCTTTTTATTAATAGCGCCGGATTTGGCAGTCTCGATGATTCCCTTTATAGTTATGTGGATCATCTGCCTGGTTAAAAAAGATAATTCTAAGCGCATACCATATGAGGTATCGTTGAACATATAAGCAAGGATAAAATTCGATCTAACCAATTATAGCCGGGAGCATTTGCATCGCCTCCGGCTTTTATTTTTTATAAAAGGTGAGCTTATAAGCCTATTGTTTAAGGCTTATAAGTTTTAAATAACCTATCCCAGATGTTGGTATAAAAGCCGAAATTAAAATCAATTTCCAGGTGATGCCGATGGTGAAAAGAGGGTGTACCTAAATATTTAAAAGGAGCCATTTTTCGAACAGAGGCAGGAACGGGTTCGATACCTAAATGGCCCATGATACCGAAAAATACATTGGCTGTAAGGTAAATCAGTACCGCATAGAAATTGAAACCATAAAGAGCCAATATTACAAGCCATAAAGAGCCAAAGCCAATCGTTTCGATAGGATGGAGAACAAATAAGTCGATAGGGATAGGATCGGTGTAATGATGGTGAAATTTGTGGATCGCTTTATAAATAACTGAGTGGTGGATGAAGTAATGGAAAATGAACATGGCCAGGTCCATCAGCATAAATAAGAGCAAGAAATCAAGAAGGGTGTACCACTTTAACTGGAACGTGAGTGTTATATAGTTGTGCTTAAAAAGCCAATAACCGGCATAGGTGATCGCTGTGTTGATGGCATTGGTTAACATGCATACCAGAATCTCGTTTCGGCTTGCCCATTTTATTGGTTTGTTGGATAGTTTTAAGATCAACCATCCGAATAGCAGGGCCAGGGTAGTAACAAAAAGGTTTTCGGCTAAAAATATCGCCCATAATTTTAATGGGGACAAAGTAGCCAAAAACCTCAGCATAAATTTATGTCGTTATTATTTACTCGTACTCAAACACTCCAAACTCCGATGTCACGGTTACTTTTTTAGTATCTGCCTTTTCTACACGGCCAATGATCTGTGCATCAACACCAAAGCTTTTTGAAATATTGATCAGGTCGGCAGCAATAGCTTCAGGTACATAAAGCTCCATACGGTGCCCCATATTAAATACCTTGTACATTTCCTGCCAGCTGGTTTTTGATTCCTCGTGAATGAGTTTAAACAATGGTGGTACAGGGAACAGGTTGTCTTTTATAATATGCAAACCTTCTACAAAATGCAATACTTTGGTTTGCGCGCCGCCGCTGCAATGTACCATGCCATGAACCTGGCTGCGGTAGCCATCAAGTATTTGCTTAATGATTGGCGCGTAGGTACGGGTCGCACTTAAAACAAGCTTGCCTGCCGTTACGGTTTCACCGTTGCCAATGTCAATAGCGTCGGTAAGGTTTTTACTGCCCGAAAAGATCAGCTCGTAAGGGATGGCCGCGTCATAGCTTTCGGGGAATTTATCGGCGATGGTTTTATTAAACACATCATGGCGGGCAGATGTAAGGCCGTTTGAGCCCATGCCGCCGTTATATTCTTTTTCATAGCTGGCTTGTCCGTACGAGGCAAGGCCTACAATAACGTCGCCGGGTTCAATGCGGTGGTTGGAAATCACATCTTCGCGCTTCATACGGCAGGTAACTGTCGAATCAACAATGATAGTACGTACCAGGTCACCCACATCAGCAGTTTCGCCGCCGGTGGAGTAGATGCCTATGCCGGCCTCGCGCAGTTCGGCTAAAATTTCCTCGGTACCATTAATGATAGCGGCAATAACTTCACCGGGAATGAGTCCTTTATTGCGGCCGATGGTTGATGACAGCAGGATATTATCTGTAGCGCCAACACAAAGCAAGTCATCAAGGTTCATGATGATGGCATCCTGGGCTATGCCGCGCCATACAGAGATATCACCTGTCTCTTTCCAGTAGGTATACGCCAGGGACGATTTGGTACCGGCACCATCGGCATGCATAATATTGCAATACTCAGGATCGTTGGTTAAGATATCGGGTACTATTTTGCAGAAAGCTTTTGGGAAAACGCCCTTGTCGATATTTTTTATGGCATTGTGCACGTCGTCTTTGGAGGCTGATACGCCACGCTGATCATATCTTTGCGAAGAAATCATGGGCAAATATAATGCTATTAACCTTAATTTCCTTACCTCAGCTATCTGAAGTCGGGGACTTAGGAGCATTATACTTGTAGTGCCAAAACTGTAATGTGTTTTAGACTTAAAAAATTATGGAATAGCTGTGGTTGCAACTACTATTATAGATAATTTGAAATCGGCGAATTTTAACAGGGAGTTTTTAATATTCCCATCCTTCATACTTGATGTCTGGTATTTCGGTTTTAGGTGATTGTCTTATTTTTCGGTTCCGCTGCTTTTTTAACCATTTTCTAAAGCCGGCTTTAGGCTTTACGTCGTATTTTCGATTAAACCAGTGTTCAATCTGTTGGTTTCTTAAAGACATATAATAAGCTATAGACGCAAGTTTAATAATTAATTAGTTGTTGTAAATTAACCTCTATTTACTTTAATGAATATAAATTGCCCTGAATTGTGTTAATTTGTAACAAATCGACTAATACACGTCATTAGTCTGTTTTATCAGCTTAATTGAAAACAATTCGCGCTCATAACTCTTCATCAGCAGAATTGGTAGTATATACTTCTTATGTTAAAAACGCTTTCCTACAAAATAAACCGCTGGCGGTTAAAACGCAATAGTCAACGTAACTTTTTAATTTATTGCAGCGTGTTTGTAGGTTTTATGGGCGGACTGGCCGCCGTTGCCCTTAAGTTTTTAGTGCATTTAATGGAAGAGTTAAGCCGGAATATCTCTTCGCACCTGTATTATCATATAGCATATGTGTTTTTACCTGCAATAGGCATTTTGGGTACGGTGCTGTATCAACACCTGATCAATCGCGATAAGATTGAAAAAGGGATAGGTAAGGTGCTCATCAATATCAAAAAGAACCGTTCAAACATCAAAGCCAATAATATTTATTCGCATTTAATAACCAGTTCATTAACCATAGGTTTCGGTGGCTCGGCAGGGTTGGAGGCGCCTATTGTTTGTACGGGTACAGCAATCGGTTCAAATGTAGGTAAGTTTTTTAAGCTTACACCCTATGAAAAAACGGTATTGTTGGCTGCAGGATGTTCGGCGGGCATAGCTGCGGTATTTAACAGCCCTATTGCCGGGGTGCTTTTTTCGTTGGAGATATTAATAGGAGAGATCACCATTCCCACCTTTATACCTTTATTAATAGCCTCCGCTACAGGAGTTGTGGTTTCCAAATTATTATACTCGGGGCAATTGTTCCATCTGGTTACCGAAGGCTGGGCAATGAACGCCCTGCCATTTTACGTGCTGCTTGGCATATTAAGCGGATGGATAGCGATATACATATCCAAAGTAGGGGGTAAACTTGAAGGAGGGATCCTTAAAAAACAAAACCGATATGTGAGGGCAGTTGGTGGCGGTGTGATATTAGGGTTGATCATTGCTGTGTTTCCTCAATTGTTTGGCGAGGGGTATCATTATCTCACCGAAATTTTAAATGGTAATATCAATGTATTAAAGGAAGAAAGCTTTTTTGCCAACTGGCTTTCCGAACCGCTTATCATGCTGTTATTTATAGGGGCACTCGTGTTTACCAAGATCATTGCTGCGGGTATTACCATTGGTGCCGGTGGCAATGGCGGTACATTTGCACCTACGGTATTTACCGGCGCTTTCCTGGGCTTGTTTGTGGCTTATGGGGTTAATCAAACCGGGCTGATACATTTAAATACGGTTAATTTTATTGCGGTGGGTATGGCGGGGGCCCTGGCCGGTGTATTGCATGCACCCTTAACTGCTATATTTTTGATAGCCGAAATTACCGGTGGATATGTGCTGTTTATCCCGCTCATGATCGTATCAGCTATGTCATACATCATATCGCGTTACTCATCGCCCCATAATATGTACTGGAGCCAGCTGATTCATCATAATAATATTCACCCGGGGCAGGATTATGGCATGCTTAACAGTATAATGCTTGATAGCATCATTAACCGCAAATACACCCCGGTTGATAAACAAATGCCGGTTGGCGAATTTTACCAGGTACTGGCCAAAACCGATGCTAATATTTTCCCGGTGCTTAAAGGGGATGGGAGTCTTGAAGGTGTTGTATTGATAGACGACATTCGCCGGCGCCTGTTCAATAAAGATATCGCGGATGAAAATATAGCCGATATCATGATTGAGCCACCGGCTATAATTGATTATGATCAACCGGCCAGCAGCGTTATGGACACCTTTGATGCCATTGACGTATGGCAGTTACCGGTAGTAAAAGATGAGGTTTTTATCGGCTTTATATCCAAATCGGCATTGCTGTCAAAATACAGGGCTGTGATTATTGAACAGCATAAGGCGAGTGATTTGTTTGCGTAGGCACTAATTTTACAAATTCAATCGAATTTCACGAATTGCCTTGCTTATTTGTGAGAATTAAGAGAGGAGATAGGGGCCTGGTAGCTCAGGTTATAATTCTGCACAGCCAGATTATGGGATTAAAATAAAAAACGAATTGCCACAAAATTTATCGAACTATAATTGGTGTAATTCGATTTAATTCGTGGCAATTCGTGTTAATATCTTATTTAATAAACAACAGCTCCCTGAATTTAGGCAGCGGCCACTGGCGGTCATCAACCAGTTGCTCCAGTTTATCAACATGGTAGCGGATAGGCTGGAAGAATGATTTTACCTTTTCATCGTAATCAATAGCGCGCTGACGAAGGTCGTCGATAACGTTAGCTTTTTTGCGCTCGTTAACCATTTGCTCGGTATTGGTTTTAATGAAGTTCACATGCTCAGAGATCCTGTTAATGATGTCAAGCTGCGAAGCATAAGTTGCTTTATCCAGGCCAATATCTTTTAGTCCTTTTACATTTTCAATCAGTTTGCTTTGATAAGCAATTGCTGCCGGGATAATCACGTTCATCACCATTTCGCCAATTACGCGGGCTTCTATCTGTAGCTTTTTGTAGAAAGCATCAAGTAAGATCTCGTGACGTGCATGCGCTTCACGCACGGTGAATACGCCGGTTTCGGCAAAAAGATGTTCAGACTTATCGTTTATTAAAGCATCCAGCGCTTTTGGTGTGGTTTTAATATTGGGTAAACCTCTTAGCGCGGCTTCTTTTTCCCATTCTTCGCTATAGCCATTTCCCTCAAAGCGGATGTTTTTTGATTCTTTGATGTACTTTTTGATCACCATTAATAAAGCAAGATCTTTTTTCTCGCCTTTTTTCATCAGCTTATCTACATCGTATTTAAATTTTTTAAGCTGATCGGCAACGATAAGGTTAAGAATGGTCATCGGGCTGGCCGAGTTGGCTGATGAGCCTACTGCGCGCAGCTCAAACTTGTTACCGGTAAAGGCAAAAGGCGAAGTACGGTTACGGTCGGTATTGTCGGGCAAAATTTGCGGGATCTTAGGGATGCCCTGCCATAACAGGTTTTCTTCTTTGATTTTTTTGCTGATGCGGGATGTTTCTATCTCATCAAGCACGTCGCTAAGCTGGCTGCCCAAAAATATAGATATAATGGCCGGAGGGGCTTCATTGGCGCCTAAACGGTGGTCGTTATTAACTGATGCAATGGATGCCCTTAACAGATCAGCATGCTCGTGTACCGCTTTTATGGTATTCACAAAAAAGGCCAGGAACATGAGGTTGTTTTTAGGCGTTTTGCCCGGCGATAACAGGTTTTTGCCTGTATTGGTTATCAGCGACCAGTTATTGTGCTTGCCCGAACCATTAAGGCCCGCATATGGTTTTTCATGAAGTAACACCTTAAAGTTATGGCGCCTGGCAACACGGTCCATCAAATCCATTAACAGTTGGTTATGGTCGATGGCGAGGTTAATCTCTTCATATATCGGTGCACATTCAAACTGGGATGGAGCAACCTCATTATGACGGGTTTTAAGCGGGATGCCTAATTGCAATGCTTCGGCTTCCATATCCTGCATGTAAGCATACACGCGCTCAGGTATCGAGCCAAAGTAATGATCTTCCAGTTGCTGGTTTTTGGCCGACATGTGGCCGAATAAAGTACGGCCGGTTAAATAAAGATCGGGACGGGCATTAAATAAGGCCAGGTCAACCAAAAAGTATTCCTGCTCAATACCTAATGATGCATTTACTTTTTCTATGCCTTTATCAAAATAATGGCAAACATCAACGGCCGCTTTATCAAGCACGTTGAGTGCCTTTAATAAAGGTACTTTATAATCAAGTGCTTCGCCGGTGTACGATACGAACACTGTTGGGATACACAGGGTACGCGCCATTAAAAAGGCAGGCGAGGAAGGGTCCCAGGCAGTATAACCGCGGGCCTCAAATGTATTACGGATGCCGCCGCTCGGGAAGCTTGAAGCATCAGGCTCCTGTTGTGCAAGGGCATCGCCCGAAAAACGTTCTATAGCACCGCCATCTGCAGTGGGCTCAAAAAAAGCGTCATGCTTTTCGGCAGTGGTGCCGGTAAGCGGTTGAAACCAGTGTGTATAATGGGTTGCGCCTTTGCCCAAAGCCCAGGCTTTCATTGCCGAAGCGATCTGTTCTGCCAAATCACGAGGGATCGGCTCACCTTTTTCAATTGAATTTACTATTCCCTGGTAAGCCTCTGATGAAAGGTATTCTTTCATCTTCTTTTTATCAAAAACATTCGACCCAAAATAATCGGAAATTTTTGGTGAGGGTGGTTTTACTTCAGGGATAGTTCTTGAAAGTACATCCTGTAAGGCTTTAAAACGGATATTGGACATATTTTATGAGGTTTAAATAAAGGTTAGTGTTCAAAAATATAACTATCCTTTAAAATATCGGGCAAAATTAAGTGAAATATAACATACCACCTAATCATTAAAAAACTGATATAATTTAAAGGAAAGTCTTAATTATTCTAAAAGTTCTGCCTGAAATCAATAAAATCGTATTTTTTCATTGCTTTTGAGCGATTATTTGCTTTTAAAACTGATTAAATTGTATTTTAAACTGTAAAAATTAGATTTTTTAATTTTTTTAATGATTAAAATGAATTTATATTCAAAATATCATTTTTAAATGTTTAAAAAATGACATTTTAAGAGCCTTGTTTTTGCAATTTTCATAATTTTTCTATTTTTTGCCATTAATTTATCATTAATAATTTGTTATTCTTAAAAATACTACCTAATTTCAGAAAATAATTTACGAAAACACACCAATTATTATGCTTTTTATAAAAAAATGAAAAAGATTAAAGGCAGGATTGAAGATTTGGAGGTGAAAAAGGTTTTGTAATTCAGGATAGCAATCAAACTAAATTTAAATACAACAATCAAACTAATTAATTTTTAAAAAACAATCAAACTAAATTAAACGATGAAAGTAGGTTCTACAAAACACAACTTCCTAAGTGCAGTCCGACAGCTGACACGTGAAAAATGGGCGCTGGGAGCAACCATTTTTACAGGGAAAATGATTGGCTTATTGCTGGTGTTTGCCGCAATGATGGTTTTGCCAGGTGTATTTGGCACAAAAGCTAACGCTGCCGAAACGTACACCGCCCATGAAACAGCGTTAATTAACACGGTTAATACTGTTTGGACACTGGTTGCTGCCTTTTTGGTATTTGGTATGCAGGCGGGTTTTGTTATGCTCGAGGCTGGTTTCGCCCGTAAACGCGAAACAGTGAACGTGCTGATGGAGTGTATTTTTGATACTTGTCTTTGTGGTTTACTATTTTATGCTGTAGGTTATGCCTTTATGTTTGGCAACGGTAACGGCTTTATTGGCTGGGGTGGTGCTGATGGCAAAACCTGGTTCTTCCTTCAAAACACCCCTGAAACTTATGGTTCAACCGGCATCCCGGTATTGGCACATTGGATTTTCCAGTACGCTTTTGCTGATACCTGCTCAACGATCGTATCTGGTGCAATGATCGGTCGTACCAGTTTCCGTGGCGATATTCTTTACAGTATCGGTATTACCGGCTTTATCTATCCTATTATCGGTCACTGGGCATGGGGTCCGGATGGTTTCCTTGCGTTAATGGGAACTTCAGGCTTCTTTAAATCAATAAGCGCTCAGCCTTTCCGTGACTTTGCAGGTTCAACAGTAGTACACACTATTGGTGGTGTGGCTTCTTTGGCTGGTGCAATGGTATTAGGCCCACGCTTAGGCAGGATATTTGCCCGCGATGATAAAGAAAAAGGCGGTTTACCTCCAGGTCACAACTTATTGGTTGCTGCTGTAGGTGGTTTTATACTTTGGTTTGGTTGGTATGGTTTTAACCCTGGTTCAACGCTATCAGCAATGGATATGCAGGGTATCGGCCGTGTTGCTGCTAACACTACGCTTGCAGCCTGCGCCGGCGGTTTTGCTGCTATGCTTGCCGCTTTATGGTTTGGCCCAACTAAAGGCAAATTTGATTTGGCCTTTACAATAAATGGATTTTTAGGTGGCCTTGTTGCAATTACCTGTCCTTGTTACTGGGTAAGCCCGCTTGGCGCTATCCTGCTGGGTGTGGTTGCCGGCTTTGTAATATTTGCAGGTGTTTACCTGATCGAGTGGTTCCGTATCGATGATCCGGTTGGTGCGGTGTCAGTACATGGTCTTTGCGGTATCTGGGGTACTTTATCATTGGGTTTATTTGCTTCAGGTCAGTACGGTGCTACAGGCCCAACAGGCGCAGATAACTCTGCTCCGGTAGCAGGTTTGTTCTATGGCGGCGGCTTTGATGTGTTGAAGGCGCAGCTTATAGGTAGCTTAACTATTACCGTTGCTGTGTTTGTAATTACTTATGTGATGATGTTTGTGATCAACAAATTAGGTCATCCATGGAAATTACGTATCGAAGAACACGGTGAAACAGGCGCAGGTGGTATCGACGTATTTGACCACGGTATCGAAGTTTACCCTGTTCAGGATGATGAGATCAGCTTAAGCGGCCTTTTTGATAATGGCGCTAAGGTTGCTTCTGAAGCCTGATCATATAGGAGCTTAACAGCTTAAATAAAGATATTGATGCCTTGTGCGGTTGGAGAGTGGTAGTATTAGCCTGTAGTCCTCAGTTTAAAGTCGGGAGTTCATTTCTGACTTTAAACTAAGGTGGAGGCTTAAGACTAAACAGCATTTCATATTAAAACAGCAGTAGTTGTTTAAATGGACGTTGCCGTTGCCAATCGTGCAGGGATTTTTTATGCCGACACATAAACTATCCTTTTAACTGCAAGGTGTTGATAATCAAATAATAACAGTGTATTTATCCCAAAAAACAACAATTAACAAATAGTTTATCAATTCACAATTAAATCGTTATCATGAAAAAAGTATTTCTACTCTTCTCATTTTTTTCAATTGCGGCCTTTACGGTTAAGGCTCAGGACACGGTTAAAACAACCTCAGATTCTCCTCTGGTGATCTACGGTTCGGTAGATACCTATTATAAATATGATTTTTCTGATAAGGGTTCGCAAATCCCTACCAGCTTTGCAAGTGATCATAATTCAGTATCAATTGGCATGATTGATCTGGGTTTGAAGAAAAAAGTTGGTAAAGCATCTTTTGTGGGCGAGCTTTCATTTGGTCCGCGTGGCCAGGCCCAATCAATTCCTAATGGTCCTAATGGCGATTCATTCCACATTCAAAATTTGTACGTATCATATGATCTAACCGATAAATTAAACCTTACCGGTGGTTACATGGCTACCTTTATTGGTTATGAGGTTATTAGCCCGGTAGGTAACTTTAACTACTCTACTTCGTATTTATTTACCAACGGTCCGTTCCAAAACCCTGGTGTTAAATTAACTTACGCGTTTAGCGATAAAGTAAGTTTAATGGCCGGTATTTTTAATGATACCTGGAACAATTATACTTCAACGCATAAGGTAAATACTTTCGGCTCACAGTTGTTTGTATCTCCTGTTAAAGGATGGACTGCTTATCTTAACCTTGCTACCGGAAGTACTTCAGGTACCGAAGTTGATTTAACAACCGCTTATCAAATTACTGATGCCTTTAAACTGGGCTTAAACGGCGCTACTTATTCAGCTCCGCATGATGGTGGTGGTTTTAGCGGCGTTGCTTTATATCCGCAGTTAGCAGTATCAAAAACAGTAACTTTAGGTTTAAGGGGCGAGTACTTTAAAACTAAAAAAGGTGATTTAGTAACTTTAGGCCCTCCTCCGGGACAAAATGTTAAAGCATTTACCTTTACTGCAAATATCAAATCAGGCCCGCTTACTTTCATTCCTGAAATCAGGTTAGATCACGGCTCATCTACTTCATTCCTGAACCACTCTGGCGATCCTTCAAAATCAGCCGGTCAGTTTGCTGTAGCTGCTGTGTACGCTTTCTAAAAAAAAATAATTTAATCTATTTTTATCACGAGCCGTTCCGGAATTATCCGGAGCGGCTTTTATATTTGTTACATGAAAAAGATACTATTAGGCTTTGTCGGTCTCCTTTTTTCATCAGGCGCTTTCGCGCAGAAGGATTCACTGGCTTTTGATGAGAATAATAAATACATTTATTATAAAACGGTTGACCAGCCCGGCTCTATTACAGATTCGCTTTATAGCAGGGGATTGTATTTTTTAACTAAAGCCTATCCTAAAAAAGTGCTTAAACTGGCAAAGGCCGATAAGGATGGCAATGCGCTTACCGGTACGGGTATTTTTTTGGTTAACAAAAAAGGCCTGATGGGTAATAGTGAAGGCGGTGAGCTAAGCTATACGCTTAAAGTAGAGGTAAAAGATGGCAAATACCGTTATTGGTTAACGGATTTTGTTTATCAGCCATATCAGCGTAACCGTTATGGTAATGTGGAACATATGCATGGCAAGGATGTCGCCCTGGAAAAGGCGTCGGAAAAATTATCAAAGGTTGATTTTAACGCCTGTTTAAACCAGGTGCTGAGCAACAGCAAGCATGTAGGTGATAATTTAAAGGCTTATATGCTTAAAACCTCGTCGCTTGAAAAGCCGGCGGAAGTTAAAAAAGTAAAAAGGGTATCTACTAAAGAATGGTAGTTTTCTTGAGTTTGCAGTTGCAGTTTTGCAGTTTCAGTAGATAATGCGCAAGATGAAATAAAAGAGCCGCACGCTGTACAGGGTGCGGCTTATTTTTTATGTTGTTAATTGAGTTTAATCAGGTAGGGTAGGATCTGGTTATAGTTCCTCGTCGTGCTGGCTGATGTCAAGACCTGCAAGCTCTTCTTCTGGTGTTACACGCAGTGTGCTGATCATGTCGGTGATTTTTAATAAGATGAATGAGCCGAAGAAAGCGAAGGCTGATACACCTACAAGGGTAATTAAATGAATAATGAAAAGGTGTGTTTCGCCGTAAAATAAACCGTTACCGGTTGTGTTGGCGGAGTTTACGTTTTGGTGTGCAAATACACCGGTTAATAACATGCCTACCATGCCGCCTACGCCATGGCATGGGAATACATCGAGGGTATCATCAATGCTGGTTTTTGTTCTCCAAATCACAACCAGGTTACTTACAACTGCTGCTACGATACCGATAATTAATGAATGGGGAATAGTTACATAGCCCGCTGCAGGGGTGATAGCCACCAAACCTACAACCGCGCCGATACAGGCACCTAACACACTTGGTTTTTTACCGCGAAGGATATCAAAGAACATCCATGCCATAGCAGCCGCGGCTGATGCTGTAGTGGTTGTTGCCAAAGCGGTTGCTGCCAATGTGCCCGAACCCAGGGCCGAACCTGCGTTAAAGCCAAACCAGCCAAACCACAATAAGCCTGTTCCTAATAATACATAACTGATCCGGGCCGGATTGTGTGATGTTTCATTACGGCCCTTTAAATATATGGCTGATGCCAAAGCTGCCCAGCCTGCACTCATGTGCACCACGGTGCCGCCGGCAAAGTCAAGTACACCTTTTCCGAAAAGGAAGCCTTTTGGATGCCAGGTAGCGTGAGCCAAGGGTGCATATATAAACACCATGAACAGGCAAAGGAAAATAACATAAGAGTTGAAGCGGATCCTTTCGGCAAACGCGCCGGTGATGAGGGCCGGGGTGATAACCGCAAATTTTAGCTGGAACATAGCAAATAGTATCAGCGGGATAGTTGGGGCCAGTTCCCAGGTGGCGTTGCCCAATGTGCCTTTCATCATAAAGAAAGTGCCGGGATTACCAATAAAGCCACCAAACTCATCTTCGCCAAAGGCAAGGCTAAAGCCGAATATTACCCATATAACAGTAATTACACCCATACAAACAAAGCTTTGCAACATGGTTGACAACACGTTTTTTTTGCTCACCATACCGCCATAAAAAAATGCCAGGCCGGGGGTCATGATCAGTACAAGGGCGGTACTTACTAATAGCCAGGCGGTATCACCTGTATCAATTTTGCTGTCTTTAATGGTTGTAAGTGTAACTGAAGGGTATAGAAGGGCTAATACAATTACAATTAAAAGTATGCCGAAGGGTATGAATTTTTTCATGTTTTGGGTTTAAGGGAGGAAAAATGAAGGTTTGAGTAATACTGCCCGGTATCCAATCAAAAATACCGGACAGCATTAAAACTAAATTTTTTTAAAAAACAATAAATCCTGCATGCTTAATCAGAGCATGAGGGTTGGTTTATTGTTTTTTGCCTACCAAAAATCGTGAAATGGAAAAAGGATGAGCTTGCGGAACCTGGAGAGCTTACTTGTATCCAGTCCGCAAATGAAATCAAGGTATTTAAATTTAATGGCGTAGCCGCCGGGCGTTGCTACAAAGGCCTGTAAAGAATGTGCACCCCTATGCTGGTGTATATTAATAGCGGGCGTGAGCGCATTATTGAGTGTGAATTCAAAATTTAACGGGCGGTGATGCGGTATTGTCGCGGATACCGTGGTTTTTTTTGTGGTTTTGTGGTAATAATGGTATAATTCACCCTTAGCGGACGCAGTGAATCCGCTAAAGAGTAAAAAAAATAAGGCGATAAGTTTATAAAGCCTGTTAACCATATCTAAAAGTAATAAAAAAATAAAATAACTGCACTTTTTTTTAAAATATTTTAAGTTTTTAATGATTTATATATAAAAATTTTGTTTAAATGAATGTTTTTGTGCTGTTTTTGTTTAATTGATAAAAAAAATTGGTTTGGTTATTGATTTTTGAACAGAATATTATGATTTGATGGTTTTTGTGAGAAAATGAAAATTTGATGAAAAATTAGGCGGAATTTTTTTCGATAAATTTAGTTTTATACAAAATATAATATAGGTATATTCGTTATAATTGAAATTTAATTCTGAAACTATGCTTATCACCAAATTTGATTTGTACAATGCCGAGTGGCTCGACCTTGTATTTGACCATCGAAACAAAAATTACGGCGCTTATGAATTAAGACAAAGCTATGGGCGTACCATGACAAAATCCATGGGGATCGCCTTTGCAGCAGTAGCCCTTTTATCGGCCGCAGCCATTATTTTTAAGGCAAAGCCAAAGCCAATTGATAATAGCCGGAGAATTGAAGTGACACTTGATCCTTCCATCCCCAAACCACCTGTTGAGGCCAAACCCAAGCAACCGGATGCTCCTGCTCCAATGGAGCATCAAAAGCCGGCCGCCCCGGTTGAAACAAAAGGTCTTACAACTCCGCATATAGTTCCAACAAATCCGCCAACAGACCCGCCTACAATGGACGAACTGAAAAATGTTGCCATTGGCCCAACTGATATAGCCGGTAAAAGCGGGACAGATAATGTGGCCAAATCTGATGAGGGGACACCCGGAGGAACATCATCAGTTCCTGCTAATAATAATGAAGTGTACACACCCGGTACCCTCGAAGTAATGCCCGAACCCGTTGGCGGGGCTGCCGCCTGGGCTAAGTTTTTGCAAAAAAACCTACGCTTTCCGGGAGCCGCACAAGATGCAGGTGTGTCAGGCAAAGTGTTTATGAGCTTCATCATTGAAAAAGATGGTACGCTTTCAAATATCAAAGTCGACCGCGGTGCCGGTTATGGTTTTGATGAAGAAGCAACCCGCGTACTAAAATTGGCCAAAGCCTGGAAGCCTGGTGTGCAAAACGGCCAGAATGTACGGGTTAGGTACAGTATTCCAATAAGCTTTCAGTTAGCGACAGAAGAATAGGTAATAATTTGCTGTGTGTTTTTAATTAAATGTGTGTTATATAGTAGCTAACTGTTTCGGCCCCGCTTACGCGGGGCTTTTTGTTATCCATCATGCCTCCCGGAAAGTGGTTTATGAACAGGTAAAACATTTTTGGTAGAGACGCATAATTGCGTCTCCTGGAGGGATAATCCGATTTCGAAAATATTCTACTGCCATTAATTGCAAGCGCCAGACGCAATTATGCGTCTCTACATAAAAAATAGATAAAAATGCATCATTGTAAATAACCACCCTGGGGAACCCGGAAAAAGTTGCGGTGATGTATAAAATAGGTTTTAACGATGGTGAGCGGGGCCGCGTTAGTGATAGGAGCGGATACCGGCCAATGAGCATAAGGCCTGCAGGCGTATGAGCGGATAGCACGGCCGCAGGCAACGCCCATATTTATAATATTGACCGGGAAAACACATTTAACGATCAGTAACTTACAGTCGCGTTATTATAAGAAATGAACTAATGACGCCTTTTTTTATAAAATCTTCATCAGGCTGTTTTTAAAAAGCCTCTTAATACCTCATTATATAAAGACTGTGCCGAAACTATCGCCGAGTATTTGCCACTTTCTGTTATTACAATAAAAGGATCTTCATTGGCGAACAGGGCGTTTGTTTGCTGCTCATTATCCCAGTTTTTGTCTATCTGTTTTTTTATCAGTACCGGCTTAAATAAATTATCAAGGTGTACGGTGCTGATATGCTTTGCGCCGCCCGTGCTTTCAATAGTTTGGCCAAGTTCGTTCTGTAAAAGTTGCTCGGTTAATAATTCGTTAGGTAAACCGGTGGTGGTTGAAAACGCCATCCAGGCGTGGCTCAGGGCAAGTATACCCTGCATCCAGGGCGGCGGCGGCGGAGCATTATAATAACTGCCGGGCGGCAAGAGGGCTAAGGGGCCTAATAATGCCCATTGCGCGGCAGCCGCACGGGCGGCATAAAAGGTTCTTAAATATCGCGGGTCTTCTTTTAGCAGCTGTTCCAGCAGGTCGCCGGGGCGGGCCCACCCTAAATAAGTTTGCTCTCTTGCTTCGGCAGTTGCTACAAAAACAATTTTATCGGGCTTTTTAAGGCGGTCAGCGCCGGCCAGTAAAACTAACAACCGGGTTTCCCACCAGGCGTGCCCATCTTCAAGGTCGATCACCGCGACGCCCGAAGAGGTGGCCGCGCGCAGTGTTTCGAGGATATTGGATGTGCCACTGTCGGCAACATACTGTCCCCGTACCCCAATATTGGCGGGCACGGTAAAACCCGAGTTTGACAGTTGCTGGATTTTTGAAAAGTCGATCTTGAGGTCGCCATAGCCTATGCTGCCCCCGCGCTCAATAACTACGTTGAGAATTGCGAGGACAATAGGGAGCAGGCTAAGGATAAAAATACCGATCAAAACGGTGTTATTGGCCGATTCGGCAGGCCAGCCTGTATAAACACGGAGCACCCCGGTGAGCAGCAGGAGTACCAATAAAACAACAACGGCGGTAATGATACTCACCTTTGGCGTAAACGGCCAAAAACTATGATCGCGCGGTTTCATTTATTTCGCCTTTTAATAAATATTAATGATGGTAAAAGCACAATTGTGCTTGTGCAAATCCTAATTGCTGGTTGGTATGGTTTTATTGCTGTTAGATGAATGAAATTAAATATAAATTATTGAAAAGCAATGCGTTGAACCACGTTTTGCGTGTGCGGTTTTTACGTGAATGTAGTATATAATATAGCGAAAACAACTATCTTTAATTCAATAAATTTTTTATGAAAAAGTTAATTCTGGCTACATTTTTACTGGGTTTTAATTGTGCTTTTGGTTATGGGCAGGAATATGGGGCAGCTACAAATGCAACAGAGCGAAAGGTATTAAAGCTTATTAATGCTTTACCAGAGGTGCAGCGGGAAAATGAGTTTAGAAAAGCACATAAAAATCCCAGGTTGTTAAAAGCACAAATTGAGGATACACCAACTAAAGAAAATAATTATTACAAGGTATCAATAATTGAAGATCTCGGCTTTCAATTGCGAACTTATGAATGGTACGAAGTTGATGCCAAAACCTTCGCTATAAGGTATTGGGATGTCGCGAACGATAGAACCATGTCATTAAGCGAAATGCGCAAGCTTAAAAGATCTCAATGATAAACAGAATTATTTTGCAACTTCAGGAGCCGCCTGGGCCATTTCCCTTATAGAAACCCAACCGTAGGGGCTGTTTTTATACCTGACAAAAACAGTCATTGATCGCCCCCGGCCTACAGACGGCTTGCCGCCATTTACCGGGGTTGCCCTAAACGCGAATATGCAGGTTTCGATAATGGTGTTGCCATTAAAGGCGGTACTTTCAACCTGGTTCTGGATTAATTCCATCCTGGATGTGCGGAACATGGCCGTTAACTGCCGGGCCAGCTGCGCGCGGCCGGTAACCACATTGCTGCCGCCAAAATATTTAACAATATCAGGATGGTGCAGCGCTACAATAGCCTTTACATCACTATGAGCAAAAGCCGCGG
Organism: Mucilaginibacter gossypii; assembly: GCF_017569325.2. Lineage (NCBI taxonomy): Bacteria > Pseudomonadati > Bacteroidota > Sphingobacteriia > Sphingobacteriales > Sphingobacteriaceae > Mucilaginibacter > Mucilaginibacter gossypii. The sequence continues at coordinate 804,830 of NZ_CP071878.2, forward strand.
TAAAAGCGGCCTTGGTTTTTTCAAGAGCAAGTTTGTCGGCGGCAAGGTTATCGCTTTGGGGTGCTGAGGAGCAGCCGCAAAATATTAAAGCGATGAAAATAAGGTAGCGTGATGTTTTCATACCGGCTATTGGTTTTTGATAACAAAATAGCTAATGTTAACGGTATGGGTTTGAGGAATTGATGACTGTGTTGGGATAATTGACGAGATGCGGGTTGGGCGGGATGAAGGGGGCCGAAGTTACGCTATCGCTAAACTTGGACCAGTAAAGGAGACCAGTGAAGGTAAAACAGAACGGCCATTACTATAAAGTATCGGCTGTTTTAATGAATTTAGGCTTAAGCGCCGGATAGCCCCATTTGCTGCTTACCACATATGAGAGAGTGTGCCTTTTAGTGTTCCAATGTTTCCTGGGCTTTTTTGATCCAATCGTCTTTTTCCTGCAAATAAACGGCGGGCTTTATACCCGTTTCATCAATTCCCTGGCCTACATCCACGCGGCGGCTACGAGAGGAAGAATAATGAAGAACGTACGGCATGCAAGAAAACGGAGCTTGTAGTACGTTGGAATAATCGAGCGTTCCTGATGTGTTCTGCCCCATCAGCGTAACTTTTTTACTTTGGCGGCTTTGTAGTAAAAACTCTTCGGTAGTACTGGCGCAATTATTATCAATTAATATAACAACCTTAGCCGGGTTGGGCTGTATTTTGTATCCGGTGATGTCAAAATCGTTAGCATTCATTACCATTTTACCCCTGTTTGCTTCAAGCGAGGCAACTGTTTTTCTGAGTGATTGTTTGTTTTCTTCGGATCTGTCATTGTCATTTAATATATTTTTCCAGCCGGCTATATTGGCATCGGTAGACAGCAAATCATTACCTATATGTTTAATCGGGCCGGTATACACCAAATCCATTAAGGGGGTAAAGGTATAGTCGGCGCCGCCGCCATTGCCTCTCAGATCTAAAACCAAATTAGGGGTGTTTGAAAGTATCGCTTTATTTGCCTTAACAATAGAATCAATATTTGTTGCATTTGACGGAGAAAAGGTTGATATTTTCAGATAGCTGGTTTTATCAGATAATTTACGGAATGCCACCGGTTCGTATTTGGATGAGGCGGACTCAGTAACTGTAGTCCCCTCGCGATGCCAATCGCCATAAATCCGGTTGCCTTTAAAATAAAACCCTTCTACTTTTGGCATCCCGTTAAGTATATATAATACACCACGCCCAATACTGTCATTAACCATTTTAGCTTCCCATTTGATCATGCCTGGTTTCCATCCCGGCAGGTTGGAGCTTATAATCACAGCCAGATAGTCGTGCAAAGGTGTTTTGTCTTTTATTACGGCTATCTTATATTTGGCCGGATCATGAAAATCATAAATACCCTCAAAGCCTTTAGATTTTCTTAATTCGGCAATTTTTTCTGCTGTTATTGGAACGATCTCCCGGTTTGCTATATACGCCGAATCAATTTTAGTTGCATCAAATTTAACACCAACGGATACATGGTGGTCTTTAAATTTACCAAGATATTGGGCGATGATCAGGAGACAATGTTCATTGGCATGGGGCTTTTTTGCAAGCCCGATATATTCATTGAGCATTTTATCGTAGCTGGCTTTAGTCATCAGTGCCTGCTTGTCCTTAAAACCGGCGTAATTCTTTTCCATAAAGCCGGCGATATATTTTACTTCGGTTTCACAGTTACAGGTTTGCGAAAAAGTACGGTAACCGATAAGTGTTAAAGTAAATAGTAAGGCGATTTTTCTGATCATTGCGAAAGGCTTAAGTTTTACCGTAAGTTACAATAAAACACTTTACTTCAAAGCAGAATAACAAAATAGTTACTGAAAATATATATACTATGCATATTTATGACCCGAACGCGGGGCACAATCAAAGACGCTTGCGGGAGCCTCGCTTGTATACCTCAGATATGCAGCTTGATATTCATATTTGATGTTATGTTGTCGCTAAGCTTCGGCCAGTTAACGGTGCGACCAGCTAAAGAACGATCAGCCCAAATTCCCAATCATTTCCCCGCTATTTTCTTATCATACTCAGCCTGCAGTTCATTTATTTCATCGTAATAATTCTTCTTATCAGCAAAAACCATTGGATTATAAGGGCTGCCGGGCTTGTACTTGCTGAGGAGATCAAATTGGATGCCATGGGATGCAACCCAGAGATCAAATTTTAAACCCTTCATTGCGTTAAATGTATACTCATAGTCTTTAGCGATGTTAGGGTAAGAAGGTATATCTGTGAACTTTTTATCGGTAACGATAGTGGGCATGTTGGCGATCAAAACCCTGTAGTTTCGTTTATTATCTTTTACATCAAATAAATAGCTGCAGGAACCTTTGGTATGGCCCGGATGGTGAAGTACAGTTAGTTTCATGTTACCCAGCTTAATACTATCGCCGTTGTGTAAAATACGGTCTGCTTTTACAGGGTTGAATGTGCGCACATCCCCTTTAAGATCATAATCGGAAAGACCGCCATCGGCTGCTACAGCCGCGTCACCTTCATCTACCATCATCCGCGCTCCGGTTATCTTCTTTATTGCGGCCATAGCGCCCATGTGATCAAAGTGCGCCTGCGTTGTTAAAAGGATTTTTGTGTCTGAAATCCTGAATCCCAGGGTTTTGATATTTGCTGTGATTTGCTGTTCGGAAGACGCCAACCCGGTATTGATCAGGATATTGCCTCCGGAAGTGGTGATGAGATAACAAGCCAGATCGGTGGTGCCCACATAATAAAGATTGCCCGCGATTTGAAAAGGCGGAAAGGAGCGGCACCATTCCGGGTGCTTTTCTGCTGATGGTTCCATTACCCTTTGGGCCTGTACTATTAAAGCGTTGCAGAAAAATAATAACAGGATAAGCGTTCGTTTCATTTCATCAATCTTTTAAAGGTGAAAGGATTTATTTATGCGCGCATGGTGCTGCAACAAAAATGCAACAAACTCGAAAGTATTTGCAACATACGCGTAAGTGTTTTTTTTACTGGTAATGTAGCTTTGTAAGCTAATTGCATTTGCGTTATAGCCCCGGCAACAAAGCCTGCAATTTACACTAAACCTAATATCCATTAAATACCCTATGAAAAACACTTATCCATCCGGGCTTTATAGCCTATCGTTTAATGCTTTGAAAATCAGTAGATTAATTGCAATTGCAGGTCTGCTGTTTTTTGCCGCCTGCAAAAAGGATGCACCATCTGTAACTAAAACAAACAACGGTGCAGATACAACCGGTAAAGGAACGGGTACAGGTACCGGAACAGGTACAGGTGGAGGAACGGGTACCATTATTGATACCCTAACCCCCAGTAAAGTTGCTGTTGCCGCTTTAGATGATGAGGTAAATACCTTTATGACTACTTATGATGTACCGGCGGTATCCGTAGCGATTACCAAAGGCGAAAAACTGGTTTACCTGAAAGCTTACGGCGTAAGCGATAAATCTAAAGGTACCAAAGCCGTGATCAGCGACCGTTACCGGTTGGCCAGCTGTTCAAAACAATTTACGGCGGTTGCCATCATGAAACTGCTTGAACAGGGCAAAATAAAGCTATCGGACAAAGTATTTGGCGATGGCGCTATTTTAGGTAAAACCTATGGTACTAAAGCCTATGGCTTACACATTGCCGATATTACGGTTGATGAATTGCTGCACCACACCTCGGGCGGCTGGGGAAATGAAACAGATGACCCGATGTTCAGTAACCCGACAATGACGGCAGCACAGCTCATTACCTGGACTTTAGATAACCGCCCGCTCGATCATGTACCGGGTACCAATTACGACTATTCTAACTTTGGATATTGCATATTGGGGCGCGTAATAGAAAAAATTACCGGCCAAACCTATGCTGAAGCTGTAAAAACATTGGTTTTAACTCCAATCGGAATTACGGATATGACCATTGGCGGCAACACACTGGCCGATAAACAGGCTAAAGAAGTTACCTATTACGGTCAATCCGGAGAGGATCCTTATGCTTATAATATTACGCGGATGGATGCGCACGGGGGCTGGGTTGCTACCGCTGCCGACCTGGCCAGGTTCCTGGTTTATATTGATAAATTTCCCGTACGGCCAGATATCCTTACCTCGGCTTCGCTAACCACCATGTATACCGGCTCAACGGCCAATGCCGGCTATGGTTGCGGCTGGGCCATTGCAGGCGATAGCTACTTTCACCAGGGAAGCTTGCCCGGTACGGCTACAGAACAAGCCCGTTTGGGTAACGGGTTTAATTTTGTGATCCTGACCAACACACGCAGTTTCAAAGCTAATTTCGATCTTGCCCTTGATCAGATCTTCTGGAAGGCATACGCCAAAAACCCAACCTGGGCTACAGGGGATCTGTTTCTTAAATAGTTAATAGTTAATTGGCTGCATCCCCTCGCCGGTTGGGAGACCGGTGGGGGATGACTTATTTTTGCTTCAGTTTTGCAAAGAAATCGGTAATAGTGCCAATAACCGCGCATGGCGAATTGGCCGGGCAGTTACTAACTACGGGAACATAAAAAATCCTTCGGCTACCGGCTTGCCCGTCGGGGCTTATTTCCACAACGTAGGTTTCCTCACTCATACCGCCGCAATTGCACTCCCGCTTGTTGATATTTTCAAAATTTTTGGCGGTCAGCTTGCTCATGAAGTTGTTCATGGCGGCATCAGCAATGTATTTACCGTTTTCAGCCGATAAAGGTTTGCCTATTTGCGCATGGGGTACTTTTTTAAAGTAATAACACTTAGCCGCCAAAAGTGCTATGGCCTTAACCTTATGGTCTTTTTTGTGGTGCGGATTGTACCGGTAGATGATAACCTGCTTTGAATTTAGGTTTGACGGGGATTGGCTGGCGGCCCGGGCAAAAGTATTTCCTGTGCTTATGATAAGCAACGCTGTCGATACGATTTTTACGAATATGGACATTGGTTTAATTGTATTTGCGGTGATGCCTTTTGCGTGTGCCTAATAACTCTTTATTGCCTGTTCAACGTATCTGCTGTGCACTTTTGCTTCCTGCCAGAAGGGTGAGGCTGTTCGGTTTGGTACTTGGTTGAATAAAATTAAGGATTTGCTGGGGGAATGGCAATTGTTGGTTGTTGCAAAGTCTTATGTGCGTCCTTTGCCTGCCGAAAGCGTCCTCGCTTGTGAACGTCATTTAGCTATGTTGGTTTGTCTTGTAATGTTTATGACCCAAACGCCGGGGCAGAAGCGAGGACACTTGCAGCAGCGGGGGGATGGCAGGTGCGCCGGCAGCAAAAGGTCACTTCGCCGTTGTTAATTAAAATTTCAAAATGAATAGACGCTTATGATCATTTTTTTTGAAATAATAAATAATATGCCGACGATCATTCAGTGAATCGTATACTATTGTATCATTGTTGATTTTTATTGATTTTTTACCGATAACCTGGCACGCTAATTTTGGTTTCAGATCATTCTCTTCTAAAAAATTCTTGAGCTTTGAAAATTCATCTCTTTTAAATTCAAGCCAACCTTCCGATTTTAAAAAGCTTACAGCGTTAAGCGATCCATCTTCGTCGAAGATTTCGGAAGTTTTAATTAAATAATGGTGTTTTTTGTAATGGATTATCCTATCCGCGGAAGGCAGTGGAAAATGTTTTTCTATTTCAATAGCTGATAACCGCTCATTTACCCTAATTTTCTGCTGAGTGCCTGGCAGTAGAATTGTTAGTAATAATATCAATTGTTTTTTCATGCTGCTATTTACCGAAGTCACATACTGCTGTTGCCTTTTATGCTAAGTGAATAATGATTGTCAATATTTATCTTGTTCGAAAATAAGTTTACACAATTGTAAACAAACATGAAAAGATAATTAAAAATTATGGAAGAGTCCGTTCGCTGGTGCAGGTTCATATCTGTAAAAAGGCAACTTATTTGCTTCAGCTTTGAAAAAAAGCCGGTAATGGTGCCAATTACCGCTCATGGGGAGTTGGTCGGGCAGTTACTAACTATGGAAACAGAAAAAATCCTTCGGCTGCCGGCTTGTCCGTCGGGGCATATCTCTACAACATAGGTTTCCTCACTGATACCGCTGCAATTACATTCCCGCTTTTGATGTTTTCAAAATTTTTTGCGGTTAGCTTGTTCATGAAGTTGAGCATGGTGACATCAGCTATGTATTTGCCGTTTTCGGCCGATAAAGGTTTGCCTATTTGCGCATGCGGTACTTTTTTAAAGTAATAACACTTGGCTGCCCGAAGCGCTATAGCTTTAACCTTATGGTCTTTTTTGTGGTGCGGATTATACCGATAGATGATAACCTGTTTTGAATTGATGTTTGACAGAGAATGGCTGCATACTCGCGCCAGTAAAAGAATGCTCAAATTTGCCCTTTAGCCATCAAAAACCTCCAAATCCGCTTACGTTAAACTTGTCACTGTAAAAAACTCAACTACTTGTGTTTAGTTACCACAATGCCTGTAGCCTGTGCCCTCGATGTTGCCAGTACAACCAGCGAATTATTTTTCCAATAACCCGCAATACCGCTATTATTTCCCGGCGGGGAGCTATATCCGGATATATATAAATCATTATTGTAAAATGCTATCCCTGTGGCGTTTGGTGATTGTTCGCTCATCCCCAACATGATAGTGGTGTTATCTTTTTTATAATAAGCATTAATTGCGTCATAAGGCCCTGCGGTATAAACTGCAGAACCATTAATGCCAATAACACTGCTTTTTGAATAAATGGAGTTATCAAATAATTGAACACCTGTAGTATTTTTCCAATACACCGCACCACCAATGTCTGTAGGTTTTGCCAGGATGCCGGTGGCCGGAATAATAAAACCAGCCATATAAATATCAGTTCCCTGAACCACCAGATCTGTTACCATAGACTTCGCACACAAATTACCAAAGCTTGATGAATAAGTTGTGAGATTGGTTGCCGCCCCGTTTTTCCAGTAGAGGGCAACTGTATTACCACCACCATATGTGCCATTGCCAAAACCTCCAACATATACATCATTGCCAGAAACTGAAATAGCTAATGCGTCTGCATTAGGCAGCCCACCACTTATATCTCCAATAGGATTTACCAACTTATTAATAACCCCGTTTTTCCAATATGCAGCAACCATAACAGGTGGCACAGAAGTTCCATAGACGTAATAATCAAAATTCCCTGATACATAGACATCTGTCCCCTGTACGACAATGTCCGTAGCCGCGCCGTCATCAAGTACAACCATGTTGCCATTTTTCCAGTAAACGGCTTTCTTTTTCCCGCTAACCTGCGCGGATCCCGCTACATAAACATCATTATCCTTAATAAAAATAGCATTAGCAACCGTGTTTGAACTACCATCGCCTAATTTAACAAGCGTGTTCCCTTTCCAATAGACAGCGGTAGAGTTGAATCCAACTAACAGGTTCCCGCTTACATAAACATCAGTTTCCTGGACAACGGGAGGAACCACAATGGGTGGTGGGATTACGACGGGAGGAACTACAACTGGCGGAGGTACAACTGGCAGAGGTACGGGCGACGGACCCCTGGATTTTCCGCATGCAGCTATAAACAATAGTATAAATAGCGCAAATATTCGGCGGTTTGGTTTAAATATAACGTGCATAAGGATTTGTATGCTAATTTATAATAATAATATTAATTGCAAGATTTTCAAATGCTCTTGTTAAATTTAAAACGTATGTTTTTGATCATAATATCCTAAAACAACAACCTCGGATCTTCAAACCTGAAGTTTTTGTTTTTTTTCAACTGAAGTAAGCGACCTATTCGTTCCTCAAACTCCTCACAGGGTTAGCCAGGGCCGCCCCGTTACCGCAAGCAAATTCAAGACTTAGCATATTTACCACAGGGCACAGCCCTGCGGTAGCAAAAAATCTGAAATGCTGCCGCAAGGCTGTGCCTTGTGGCCCACATGCAAGGTATAATCCAGAAATGTTCAGCTATCGTAAGCAAAATCTAAACGCTTCCACATGGCTGTGGCTTATGCCCTACATGCAAGGTATAATTTTACGGAGTTTAATTTTCCAACTTCTCCAGCATCTGCCTACCATTACTATTCTGCGGATTTAACTCCAACGACTTTTTGTAATAGCGGATCGCGTTAGGTTTATCCCCTAAATGCATATACGCTTCACCAAGGCTGTCGTATGCATTAAATGATGCGGGATGTTTCTTAACGTTTTCAGAAAAAATGCTAACCGCATTTTTAATATGATTTAAGCGCAATTGATAATAGCCGCAATTATTTAGAAATTCTTCGCTTGGGGTCATCTTGTAACCGAATTCATCAGACAGTTTCTGAAACCTTGCATCAATAGCAGGCATGGTCAGGTTATCGTTTTCGTAATAATCTATAAACCAATCCCAATAGATGAATTTTAAGCCATCAAACACCGTTTTATAGGGGGCTGTAAAATGGTTTTCATCGGGGTAATATTGATTGGCCCAGTTAAACCAAACGGGGGCCTGTCGCTTTAAGTTGGCAACTAACAGATCTACTTTTGATGTGTTCTCATTGCCGATCCCAACAAACATTTTGCCGTTATACGGGTGGTTAAAATTAAGGAAGCGTGCCAGGTTAGCAAGCAATCTGTCGGTTGTAACGGGACTGCTCAGTATCATACCGGGGAAAAGCAAGGGATCTGTTTCCTTTGCGTAAAGCGCGAATAAGCCACCCAATGAATGTGCTGCCAGTATACGATAAGGTTGCACCCGGTAATTTTTATCAATATATGGAACAACCTCCTGTTGAAGGTAACGAAGAAAACGTCCTGCACCGGTGTCGGGCATAATTTTGGAACTGTCCCTGTTTCCGTCTTGTTTCTTTAAATATACCGGCGTAAAATCCCGGCCCCTGTCAATATTTACTACGCCGACAACAATCATCTTTGGTGTCCTGTTGCGGTCATAGCCCGAAAGAAAGTCGGTTGTGCGGGCGAGGTAATTAAAATGAGAATCACCGTCCAGCACATAAAACACGGGGTAGTCATTGTTACTGGTATAGTAATCGTCCGGGACATGGATCCACAGTGTCCTGGTTTCGGCCATTACCTTCGATTTAAAATGAATTGCGGTATCATTACGGGCCGGTAACGGGTCATCTTGCGCATAAGCAACCTGAGGATTAAAAAATAGAAGGGATGGTAACGATAATAAAAGGCAGTAACAGATAATGGCAATTTTTTTCATCTCAAGTTGTTTTTATTACTTCTACCAAAAACAATTAAAGATATGGCACATTTACTACAAGGCTGTATTTTAAATTCCAATAATGGTGACGCTATTCTGTCAGTACCTTTTGCAACTAAATCGCTGATTGCAGAAAATCTCCAAAAAATTATAAAAAATGAATGAAATAAATGGAAGATGAAAAATCGATGGTTTGATCCCATTTTTTACTCTTTATAGTTTTATTAGCTGATTATGAGGTATTTAATGACGTTTCGGGTAAAATGGTAGTTCTTTGATTTTCAACGTGTTTCAATAAAAAGGTGTCCCGCGTTTTCACACTCAAAATTTGGAACATGCTCATTTTTTAAAAAAGACGCCGGAGATTTTTTTATTTTTTTTAGGGAATCAAAAAATTGGGACAGCCGCTTTGTTACAATTGAATGCCTCAACTTACGCAATCATCTGCTCATACCTTTCGCCTTTTACCTTTTAGCTTTCACCTAAACCTAAACTCCCTTTCGCCTTTCCCTCAAAAATTCATACTTTTGCGCATCCTTTCAAATAAAACAATATTACATTGGAGCACCAGGAATTAACCACCGTTGAAACCGCTAAAGATCTGGGCCTTTTACCCGAAGAATTTGCACGTATAAATGAAATATTAGGGCGTGTGCCCAACTTTACCGAGCTTTCTATTTTCTCGGTTATGTGGAGCGAGCACTGCTCATACAAAAATTCAATTACATGGCTTAAAACTTTACCAAAGGATAGTCCGCGGATGCTGGCTAAGGCAGGTGAAGAAAATGCCGGTCTGGTTGACCTTGGCGATGGCATAGGCTGCGCCTTCAAAATCGAATCGCACAATCACCCTTCGGCCCTTGAACCATACCAGGGCGCCGCGACAGGGGTAGGCGGTATTAACCGCGATATTTTCACCATGGGCGCAAGGCCAATCGCACAGCTTAACTCATTACGGTTTGGCGACCTGAGCCTTGACAAAACCAAATGGTTGGTTAAAGGTGTGGTTAAAGGGATCAGCCACTATGGTAATGCTTTCGGCATCCCAACCGTAGGTGGCGAATTGTTTTTTGACGATTGCTATAATGTTAACCCGCTGGTTAATGCTATGTCGGCCGGTATTGTTAAGGCCGGCGAAACCGTTTCTGCTACATCATACGGTGTAGGCAACCCGGTTTATATAGTTGGTTCGGCTACAGGTAAAGACGGGATCCACGGTGCCGCCTTTGCTTCTAAAGATATTACCGAAGATTCGGTGAACGACCTTCCTGCCGTACAGGTAGGCGACCCTTTCCAGGAGAAACTGTTACTGGAAGCTACCCTTGAGGTTATTAAAACCGGTGCCGTTGTTGGTATGCAGGATATGGGCGCTGCCGGTATCATCTGCTCAAACTCGGAAATGAGTGCTAAAGGCGAGCACGGTATGCGTATCGACCTGGACAAAGTGCCAACCCGCCAGGATCATATGAAACCTTACGAAATCCTGCTTTCTGAATCACAGGAGCGCATGCTGATCGTGGTTCATAAAGGTCGCGAAAAAGAAGTTGAAGACATTTTTGACAAATGGGACCTTAACTGCGCCATTATTGGTGAAGTTACTGATACCAAACGTTTGGAGTACTTTATGCACGGCGAAAAAGTTGCCGATGTGCCTGCCGATGACCTTGTATTAGGCGGCGGTGCCCCGGTTTACCAGCGCGAATACCGCGAGCCTGCTTACTTTGCCGAAAACCAGAAATTTAATATCGATGACGTTGCCGAGCCTGCAAACCTGGTTGAGGTTGCAGAGCATTTGGTTGGTCACCCTAATATTGCTTCAAAACGTTGGGTAACCGACCAATACGATAGCATGGTAGGCGTACAAACCATGACGGCCAACCGTTCATGCGATGCTGCCGTTGTTGCCGTTAAAGATACCGATAAAGCTATCGTATTAACTACCGACTGTAACTCGCGCTACGTATACGCCGACCCATACAAAGGTACTGCCATTGCCGTTGCCGAAGCAGCACGTAACATTACTTGTGCCGGTGGCGAGCCTGTGGCTATTACCAACTGCTTAAACTTTGGTAACCCTTATATCCCTGAAGTTTACTGGCAGTTTGTAAGCGCTATTAAAGGTATGGGCGATGCCTGCCGCAAGTTTGAAACTCCTGTTACCGGTGGTAACGTGAGCTTCTATAACCAGTCTGCCGATGGTGGTTCGGTATTCCCTACACCAACTATTGGTATGCTTGGTGTAATGGACAACGTTGAAAACATCATGACTGCCGACTTTAAACAGCCTGGCGATCTGATCTATCTGATTGGCGAATCGGTTAATGATATTGCTTCGTCGCAATACCTTGCTTCATGGCATAAAATAACTAAAGCACCTGCGCCGCATTTCGATATCGATAAAGAATACGATATGCAGCAAACCGTTAAGGAACTGATCAAACACAAAGTGGTTGAATCGGCTCATGACGTTGCTGACGGTGGTTTATATATTGCGCTGTTAGAGTCGGCCATGCCTAACGGACTTGGTTTTGAGATCGCTTCTGACGATAGCATCCGTAAAGATGCCTTCTTATTTGGCGAGGCACAAGGCCGGGTAGTAGTGAGCGTTGCACCGGAAGAGGAGGAACGTTTTGTTGAGGTAATGGCTACCAGTGAGGTTGAATTTACCTTATTGGGTACTGTAACCAACGGTGGTTTAACTGTCGATGAAGAAGCCTTCGGTCATGTTACCGACCTGAAAATGGTTCACGCCAATATCCTTCACGGTATTTTAGGCGAATAATGTTAAAACTTAACCGGGTACATCATATAGCTATCATTTGTTCGGATTTTGCAAAATCCAAACGGTTTTATACTGAGGTGCTTGGTTTAAAAATAGTTCGTGAGGTTTACCGCGAACAACGACAATCATACAAGCTTGATCTGGCATTGGGAGACCTCTACCAGATCGAGCTTTTTTCTTTTCCCGATCCCCCTGCACGTCCGTCGCACCCCGAAGCAGCAGGTTTACGTCATTTAGCGTTTGAGGTTGATGATCTGGATGAAGCGGTAGCGCATATTTCTTCATTTGGTGTGGATATTGAACCTATCCGCATAGATGAAACCACCGACAAACGCTTTACGTTTTTTGCCGATCCGGATGGTTTGCCGCTGGAGTTGTATGAGATCTAATTTTGGTAGTCGTGCCGAATTTATTTCGGCATCCCACAGGACAAGTCTGCTTCGTTTTAAATAACTTTTGTTGTTATTAACAATCATCGGCCCGCTCAATTGCCGCGGGAGGGCTGTTACTTTTGTCTTGACACAAAAGTAACCAAAAAGTCAAGTCAGCAGATAGGCTTCTTTACCGCACCGGCCAGTGCACATGCCTTTGTTTGGCCTTTGCCCTGCAAACCGGGCATAACCACGGGCTGCAATTATTTTGCCCCGCTTCGCCCGCGCTTGGCCAATACTTCTGCAAAAACTTGCTATGCCCCTGCAACCGCACAGGCCACCATTGTTCTGCCCGCTTTCGCCCGAAGCTTACCTGCTGACGGGGAGGGGAAAAGATTCAGGAGATCAAGATGCAAGAGACAAGAAAGAGGTGGGAAAGAGAAGCGAGAAATCGATATACAAGCAGTAAGTCAACTGCTTCCTTAGGAGAAAAAAATAACCTTACGATTCCCAAACCAAAAGCGGGTAAAGGCCCGGCAAAAAAGCGGGCCAGGGAGTATGGCCTGTGGGGGGAAGCATTTTTTTGCCTTGATGTTTGGTTACTTTGCATCTAAGGTAAAGTAACTGGCCCCGCCCGGCCAAGAGGGCGACGATGTAAGTTATATAGTAGAAATATCTTTAAAACCCAACCAACAGAATAAAACAATAACTTCGCCCTCATGTTCCGTTTCAAACAATTCAGCGTTGATCAAGCCGGCTGTGCCATGAAAATTAATACCGATGGGGTATTGCTGGGTGCAATCGCAGGTGATGGTCATCCGTTAAACATACTTGATATTGGCACCGGAACAGGTGTAATAGCCCTGATGCTCGCACAACGTTTCACGGATGCCAAAATAGACGCAGTTGAAATTGATGAACAAGCAGCAGCTACGGCCAAAAGCAATTTCGGCAATTCGCCATTTAAAAACAGGTTAACCCTTTATGCAAATGGATTTGAACAGTTTTTTGAAGATTATCCTGAAAAAAGATATGACCTTATTGTATCTAATCCGCCGTTTTACATCAACTCCCTGCAATCGCCGGGAGTTAAAACAAATTTAGCCAAACATGCTGCTGATGGCTTTTTTGAAAAGTTGATATCGGTAGTCGCAACGCAGCTTACAAAGCAGGGCATTTGCTGGCTCATACTGCCTGTAGATACTTCGGCACTGGTGAAAAACCTCGCCTTACAAAGCGGTCTTTATCTGCAAAAAACAATTAGCATTCACTCCTTTAAGGATGATACAGCGCACCGGGAAATTCTTGCTTTCGGAAAAAACAACACGCATATGATAACCGGTAAATTTGTAATCTACAGCGAACCAAATGTATATACGGAAACGTACCGGGGAGTGCTAAAGGATTTCCTGACGATATTTTAGCCCGCCTCGAATCTTAATTCTTGGCTCTTAACTCTTGACTAATTAAATCCTAACTTTGCCCCATGACCCGCATAGGCCTCATTTCCGATACCCACAGCTACCTTGACGATGCCGTTTTTAAACATTTTGAAAACTGCGACGAGATCTGGCATGCCGGCGATTTCGGCACCCTTGCACTGGCCGACAAGCTTGCCGCTTTTAAGCCTTTAAAAGGCGTATATGGCAACATCGACGATAAAGATGTACGAATTGTTTACCCCGAATATTTACGCTTTAAATGCGAAGATGTAGATGTATGGATGACCCATATCGGGGGCTATCCCGGCAGGTATAGCCAAAATATCAAGGCTGAGATTTACAGCAATCCACCTCAATTATTTATTACCGGCCATTCGCACATATTAAAAGTGATGTTTGATAAAAAGATCAACTGCCTGCACATGAACCCCGGCGCTGCCGGTAAGCAGGGCTGGCATAAGGTGCGTACGTTGTTGAGATTTAATATTGATGGTGACAAGATCCAGGATCTGCAGATAATTGAACTGGCGGGGTGAAAGTTTTGATGTAGAGACGCATAATTGCGTCTCCCGCAAAGCTAAACCATCCCTGCCCTTGCATTCTCAGCCTCAAAAACAGAATCTATAAGCAGGGGAGGGCGTTTACCAGCAGCTACTGCCAATTGGTCGCAACGCTCATTTTCGGGGTGGCCGTTATGCCCACGCACCCAGGTGAATTTAATTTTATGAAGCTTGCTGATCTCCAAATAGCGCATCCACAGATCTTTGTTTTTTTTGCCTGCGAACCCTTTTGCTACCCAACCATTAACCCAGCGTTTTTCGATAGCGTCAATAACATATTTGGAGTCGGAAAAGATCATTACATTTTGATTGGGCGCTTTCAGCGCTTCCAGGCCTTTGATCACAGCAAGTAGCTCCATCCGGTTATTGGTAGTTTTCCGGAAACCTTCGGATAGCTCTTTATAATGCTGTCCCGAACGTAATATCACACCGTATCCACCCGGTCCCGGATTTCCGCTTGAAGCCCCGTCTGTAAAAATCTCGATCATATCTTAAGTCCATGGACGATAGTTGATAGTCCATGGCAAAAGTAAGAAACTTTAAATCATACGTTGCATTGATCTAAAGCAAATAGAAACTATGGGCTATAGACTATGGTCTATCGACTTTCTTAATCTTCAGTCTCAATGAGTTCCCAATCACTACCACGTCCGAAAACGCCATGGTGAGTGCGCCAACCATAGGATTAAGGAAACCCATTGCTGCCACAGGGATAGCTATGATATTATAGGCAAAGGCCCAAAAAAGGTTTTGTTTTATGGTAAGCAGCGTATGCCTGCTGATCTGTAAAAACTTGATCACTGAATGCAGGTCGGTATTTAATAATACCACACTGGCCGACTGAATTGCCACCTGACTGGCGTCATTCATTGATATGCCAACATCGGCATGGGTTAGGGCAGGAGCATCGTTAATGCCGTCACCTATCATAATGGTTTTACCTTTTTGTTTATAAATGTCAATTACCTTCAGTTTTTCTTCAGGAAGTTTTTCGCCATGAACCTCTGTGATACCTAATTGATGAGCTATGCTAAGGCAACGGTCTTTTTTATCACCGCTCAACAGTACCGGGATAATACCCATTTGTTTAAGTTGAGTTATAAGCGTGGCGGCTTCAGGTTTTACCTGATCATCGACAGCAATTTGCGCCATCAGTACCTGGTTTTTATACAGCACAATGTTGAAATTGGCCTGGTGGTTGGTTTTCGCTGTACCCAAAAAGTAATTATTGCCGTGGATATCTTCTGCACGCATACCCAGGCCTTTTTCTTCTTTAACCGATTTTAAAATGAGCTTTTGCTGAGGTAATCCTTTTAAACCATTTACAAGCGATTTGGCTATAGGATGATTAGATCGTTCCTCAATAGCAGTGATCATGCCCCTGATGTGTTCTATATCCGCACCATTCTCAATCCTGATCTCATTAACGATAAACTTGCCGGTTGTAAGGGTACCTGTTTTATCAAACACTACATATCTGGTATTAGTAACAGCTTCAATCGTATCTCCGCCTTTTACCAGGATGCCGTTCTTAGCCGCCCGGCCCAAACCAACCATAACAGCAGTGGGCGTGGCTAAACCCATGGCACATGGACAAGATATAACCAGCACAGCAATAGCATTCATGATAGCATGTTGTAAACCCGAACCGCCAACAAAGTAAGTGAGCATAAAGGTGGTCAATGCTATCAGTATTACCACAGGGACAAATACAGCCGCAACCTTATCACCGAGTTTTTGAACAGGTGGTTTAGCCGCCTGGGCTTTCTTCATCAGGTCGATGATCTGCGCAAGAATGGTATTTGAGCCAACACGGGTTGCCAGCATATGGAAATTGCCATTAAGCAATATAGTACCTCCAATAACCTTATCGTATTTTTGTTTTTCAACCGGGATACTTTCGCCTGTGAGCATGGCCTCATTAACCGAACCCTGGCCTGAAAGGATCTCGCCGTCAACAGGTATTTTATCGCCTTCATTAACCAGTAATGTATCACCAGGGCGCACCTCTTTGGCATTGATTATTTCAACGCTTCCATTTATGATGCGATTGGCATTCACTTCCTGAAATTTGATGAGGTCTTTTACAGCCGAGGTAGTTTGACTCACCGAACGTTTTTCGAACACATTACCTAACAACACCAGGGTAATAATGGTGGCGCAAGTTTCGTAAAACTGGTATTGAGGGCCGAGGTTTTGTATTGTGCCGATAAGGCTATATATAAATGCCGATGTTGAGCCCACAAAAATGAGCACATCCATATTAGGGACACCTCCCTTTATTGAACTAATGGCGCTTTTGCCAAAGTGTAAACATCCAGCTATAAAAACCGGAAGGCATAACAACAATTGAATTATGGGCTGATGCAGAAAGTGCCAGGGTAATATCATGTGCAGCAAAAGTGGTGCGGTAAAGATGGCGCAGAAGATAAATTTGTTTTCTACCCGTTCGTAAAACGGTACCGAATGGGTGCTGAGATCCTCGACAACTTTAAAACCTAAACTTTCTATCCCTTTTTTTATTTCAGGCAGCCGGGTTTCATCGTTGGTTGAAAATTTTACCTCTTCGCCGGCAAAATCAACCAGGATATTGTGTAAACCTTTTTTTTCGAGGAATTTATGGACGGACATTGCGCAATTATTACAATGCATGCCGGTCACATTTAGTTCTATCAATTGCTCAGCCATAGTTACAAAAATACTTATTAAGCATAATCATTCTAAATTAAACGGGTAAGCTTAATGTAATTTTAAAAAAGAGTTTGCAATTAACCGGGAGATTTCTATTTTTGCACACTCGAAAAACAAAACGGTAGGCATAGCTCAGTTGGTTAGAGCACCAGATTGTGGTTCTGGGGGTCGTGGGTTCGAGCCCCATTGCTTACCCGCTTTTATAGGGCTCATTTACATACGTAAATGGGCCTTTTTTTACGCCCATATTATGGCTCATTATTACCTGGCACGGTCCGGCAGGTTGGGCACCTGTTCAGACAGGGGGAGAAAAATAAAAAAACTGGAACCTGTTCCGACAGTGCTTTCATAATTAAGCCTGCCGCCCTGGCGTTCCATGAAATCTTTACAAAGCACCAAGCCGAGGCCAATACCCCGTTCGTTTTCTGTACCGTAAGCGGGTTCGGTAACCGGAGAGAAAAGACCTGCTCTCTTGTCCGATGGTATACCAACTCCATTGTCGTTTACTTCTAGCTTACAATCAGCACCGGATATGCTTCCACGGATTAAAATGAGACCGTTCGGTCGAGTAAATTTGATCGCATTGCTGATCAGGTTGCGGATCACCAGCTCAAGCATGTCTTTGTCGCCGGTTGCGGTAAGCCCGGATGCAATGTCCCATCTAAGATCTATCTTTTTTACTGCAGCCAATGAACGTTCCATTTCCAGTGTTGGCAGGAGGGTACCCAGCAAGTTAAGCGCGGTGAGGTGAACAACGGGGCCTGTCATTTGTGTCCTTGACCAGTTTAACAGGTTAGACAACATGTTGATCGTATCGCGGGTGGCGTTTTTCAAACTGTTTTCCAGCATTTCCCTATCCTGGCTGTCCAATTGATCCTCGCTTAATAGCTCCAGATAATTTTGGATATTGATCAGGGGCGCTCGTAGGTCATGTGAAATGATCGACATAAGTTTGCTCTTTTCTGCGTTGCTTTTTTCAAGCTGTTCTTTGTGTTGCAGCATTTGCTCGTTTCTTAATTCGATGGACTTCGTTTTTTCCGATACCTCGCTTCTTTCTTTATCATAATTTTTCCTGATAAATTTGATTATGATATAAATCGCCAGCACAGGAATGGGAAACGCCGTGATCCGGTCAAGGACCTGGCCCTTGCCCTGCACGAAAGGATGGCTCACCAGGGAAGGATCGAGGTATTCGGCCAAGTGGATCAATATAAAAACGATGACATATGTTGAAAGCCAGGCAAGGTGCTGCCGGTATGGCGAGATGGCAAACACGAGTAACAAGTAAGACGGCCAGATGAGGTCTGTGGAACCGCTGATGCCGGCGTTGGAAAAATAGTTTACTGAAAATATGAAAAGTCCGGTTATTCCGAATATGACATTACTATGCGGTTTGCTCCTGAATCTGGAGAAATAGAATTGATGCAGGAAAACGGTGCCAATCAACAGGCATGATACAGCTGCTACTTTCAGACCCGCGACAAGATTGTATGGAATATAACAGGCGGCCAAAACCATCAGGCTTAGGCTGATTGAATGAAATATACGTGATTCAAGCGAGAAATTTGAGGAATCGCCAATTAATGAGTTCCACAAGTGAGGAATACGTCGGCAGTACCGAACAAAGAAGTAGTTTAATTTAGGGTTTTGCATGATGAACAGGTACTTGGAGCGCAAGAATATACTTCTATACGCCATTTATTTTAAAAAGTTGTTTATGTGAGATTTAGGCCCCTGGGTTGTTTTTATTTTTTCTGATATTGTTTGTCGGATAATGACATATCATTGCTTTTCATTACCTGATTAATAACCCGGCCATGTACGGCCACTTTATCGATAAGTAAAATCAGATACTGGAACTGCCTTTTCGAAAATTTTTGACGGGAGTGACCTCGGCGTGACATTACTTGATCGTCGCTTTAAGATCCTCTACCGGAGCCCGGCCGCTAAACGGATAAAGGGTTAGGCGTGTTTGAAATATTTTAAATCCTACGCTCTCCGCCTCGCTAATTGAGCAAAAATGAATTTGCCCCATTGAAAAACCTGGCGAAAGCAAAAAAACTGCACAAACAACCGGCACAACAGAGAGATGGCTTTAGCCATTATCAAATTATTCGTCAGGCAAGGCGCCTATTTTTATAACACCGGCACCGCCAAGAACGACTCAATCCCACCGCTAAGTATTATTTAATTAGAGCGAAATTTCTGTAAGTCAATTATTTACAAGTTTTTTATAATTTTAGCCCGACCAAAATAAACCATTAATCGCTTTGTTCCGGTGACCTGTAGATGAATTTGTTAGCGGTAAAACTGCTGGTTATCAAAACGGTTATATAAAATTTTTGCCGTTTAAAGTTATTCACCTTTGCAGACTTTCATTTCAGAATTGTTATTTATATTTTATTTCCTCAGCATTTTCAACGATTTCTAATATTATTGCATCTAACTTATTAACTGCAGTTAACAAATGATTTAATACCTCCCCCTTTTCAGCCTCTGTTAATTCCTCGTTTTTCAAAACATTCATTAAGCCCAATAAATTTGCAACATGAGGCCGGGTTAAGTGCGATTGCATCCAGGCAACTGTCCTTAATTTTTCATTTTGTTGCTCTATAGCTTTGGAATGAAGCAACCTTTCGGTAATGTCCTTAAAATACACCGACAATCCGTTTTCGGATGGGTAAACCATTACGTCAAACCACCTATTCACGGCAGGGCTTAATGTTTCAAACGATTGTACAGTTTTTTCTTTAAACGCTTTTTTGTAGTGCTCGTAAGTAGCACGTCCCGGTATATCGGGGTAAATATCTCTCAGGTCTCGTCCAATAACTTCTTCGCGAGGCTTTTCCAGAATAATTTCGGCCCTTTTATTCCAATAGTTTACTACCCAATTTTTGTCCATCGCAAAAAAGCCATCGCCAATGCTTTCCAGTATTTCATTTCTTTCCTTGTAAGAACTGTTTAATTTTTGCTCTGCTAATTTTTGCTCTGTAACATCCCGCTCAATCGCAATCCAATGAGTAAACCTACCCTTTTCATTTGCTATGGGTGTAATAGAAGTGTTTATCCAAAATTGCTCGCCACTCTTTTTATAATTGATAATTGTGATCTCACAGGATAGCCAATTACGGATTGCCTCATTAAGTCGTGCCAACTCGGCCCGATCACTGTTCGGCCCCTGCAGAATTCTTGGCGATTTACCCAGAACCTCGGCTGCAGTATATCCCGTCATTTTAGTAAATGCATTATTAACATATATGATACGTGGTCCCTGCTCATCAAATGGCTCAGCCTCCATTATAATTACCGAATCGTTGGTATTAGTAATCACAGATTCCAATAATCTCAGCTGTCGTTCTTCTTTTTTCAATTCGGTAATATCGTGTACCGACCCTACCAGTTGCATACAATTATTGTATTGGTCAAAAATTGGTGTAACTGTTACTTCCCCTATTTTTGTGCCTGTAGGGTATGGTGTTGTTTCTGTCCAGGTAATTTTTTCTTTACTACTTATCGCCTGTTTATACTTAGACACCGCCAGGGTTAAAGATGGTTCGGGAATTATATAGTCAATGTATTTTCCTATAACATCACTTTCCTGAATTCCTGTTATGTCGGTAAAGGCTTGGTTTACAGATAGGAATTTAAACTTCCCGTCCGCTTCAATGCTAATCACAAAAATTACATCTTTAACATTGTTATATATAAGCGATAACTGCTGTTGGCTATCCAATAGCTTTTGTTCGTTATCTTTTATCTTCTTCAAGCTAATTTCCTTTTCGGTAATATCGTTAAATACAACCATCATGCATTCTTTGTCGTCATAAGTGATGGCGTAACCCGAAACTTCAACGTTAATAGTCGTGTTGTTTTTTTTTAAATGCTCATATACCCCAAATTGGTATGCCCGATTTTTATCAATAAGGCCATTAAGTATCTTATTAACCTCTTCAACATCTTTTTGAGGCCTGTAATCATGTATAGTCATGTTTAAAAATTCGGCCTTGCTATATCCGTAATGTAAGACAGCCATCTCATTTACATCAAGTATTCTATAACTAGATAACTCATATATGAGCATTGGTAACGGGCTTTTGTCAAACAGCACACGGTATTGCAAGTCGTGTTTCTTGGTTTTTACCTGGCCCTTGGTTTTTTCTACGTAACTCCCACCAGCAGCGGTAATTTTTTGTAAAGAAGCATCATTTCTCTTTGACATAATCTTGGTCCTAACACCTGTAAATACAAATAAATGTAAGTTATGAGAGTTTAAAAAGTAACAAAAGAATGAATTTTATTTTCGTTTAAAAATTGGTTCGAGCACAATACAACTAAGTTTAATTAATTACAGTAAATGCATGTTGAAGTCAGATAATTAATCCGACATAAGATGTTAATTTCCGAACAATAATATCGCGTGCGATCTCATATCATGTGCCAAGATATTTTGACTTATCAAATGGCTGGATAAACCATAACAGATTGACCCCTGCAGGCCAATTTGATTTTGACCGCCTTTATTTATCAGTCAAAACTTTAAATAAAATTGGTGAAGACGGGGCCAATCAAAACAGTTTCTCCAGTTATCCAAAATACAGGTGAGAAATCGTTGAAGACTTTAACGCTATATATTAATCCAGATGCAAAAGACAACGCTACGGGCGAACTTTACTGGGATAAGGGCGAAGGTTGGGGATTTAAGAAAAGCAGTACAGCAAAATCAAATTCAAGGCAGCAAAAAACGGCCACGAAATTACGCTGCGTGTGGTTACCCAGGAGGGCAGTTATCCCATTAATAAGGAGGTTGCCAATTTAAAAGTTGTCGTCCTTAAGGATGGCAAAGAACATTTGGGAGCAGGTAATTTGAAAAAGGCGTTTCTGTGCAAATCTGAAGTTTTTGGCTACTGCAATCTCGTTAGTTCAAGTTGCCGAACAACCGGCAATTCTGGTAGCTGCAAAAAACGGGTCAACTATTATCTGCCAAATGTGTAATTATTAAAATGATAGCGGATAACAGGCAAGTTGCTAATTAAAAGATTTCCTGAATTCCAGCGGCGAAAGATTCGTCCTGGTCTTAAATAGCTTACTGAACGACTGTGAATGCTCAAAACCTAAAGCATAAGCCACCTCGTTGACCGACAGGCTTGTGGTAGATAATTTTTCCTTCGCTTTTTCAATGAGATGATCATGAATGTGCTGTTGGGCGCTTTGCCCGGTCAGTGATCGCAGCATGTCACTCAGGTAGTTAGGCGAAAGGTTCAGTTTTTCGGCCAGGTAGGCAACGGTAGGGATTCCGTGGCTCAACGTCAGTTCATCATTGAAATACGTATCCAGCGTTTCCTCCAACCGTTGCAGGATGTCGGTGTTGGCCGCTTTGCGCGTCAGGAACTGCCGCTTATAAAAACGGTTGGCATAACTGAGCAGCAGTTCAATCTGGGAGATCATCACCTCCTGGCTGAAGTCGTCGATCCGGCCTTCGAGTTCATTTTCCATAAAGCTAAAGATAGCCAGGACCGTGTTTTTTTCTTCTTCCGAGAGATGCAGTGTTTCGTTGGTGCTGTAGGAAAAGAAGCCATATTGCTTGATCTTTTTAGCCAGTGGGTACCCCAAAAAGAAATCCGGGTGGATGATGAGAGTGTACTCTGAGCACACCGCCCCCTCCAGGTCGTTACCGCCGATGATCTGCCCCGGTGCGGCGAATAACAAACCGCCGTTATCAAAATCATAATAGCCCTGGCCATATTTCAACTTACCGCCTAACCTGGGCTTGTAGGCGATCTTGTAATAGGCCAGCACATGCCGGGTGGGTAATTTGCCTTCCAATACCGTGTGTGCACCGTTAATCAGGCTGATCAGCGGGTGTTTAGGCTGCGGTAAGCCGAACATCCGGTGCGCCTCGGTCAGCGACTCAAGTTTCAATGGCGGGTTCTCATCCTTTTTCATCATAGCTAAGTTAAGGACACCAAGCCGTAATTTGCAGTGGCTGGTGTCCGTATTTTGTAATTTCATTGCGCCGAGCGCGAAACTTCATCCCAGGCTTCCCAGGTGGCAATGCGCTCCGCGTAGGCAGTTTTCAGGCCGGTTAGGTTATGGCTACCAAGGTTAAAACGCAGCGGCGGGTTTTCGGAGTCCACCACTTTGAACAGTGCCTGCGGGGTAGCGGCCGGGTTGCCTCTCTCCATGCCTTTTATACCCTCCATGAATTTCGCTTTAAAATCGTGGTAAACCGGGTTTCCTTCGAAAATCGTCGGGATCTGATCGCTACCAAATTCGGTTGCATATGCGCCAGGTTCAATGATGGTGACTTTGATACCGAACTGTGCCACTTCCAGGGCCAGGCTTTCATGGATAGCTTCAAACGCCCATTTGGACGAACAGTAATAGCCCAGGATCGGCATAGCCAGATGGCCCAGGTTACTGGAAGTACCCAGGATATGTCCGTAACCTTGCCCACGCAGCAGCGGCAAAGCCGCCTGGATCACACTAACAGGGCCTATCACGTTGGTTTCGTACAGGGCGCGGATATCGCCGGCACTGCCGTCCTCGATCGTCCCGATCAGTGGGTACCCCGCGTTATTCAACACGATGTCTAACCGGCCAAAATGCTCATGCGCTTTATTTACGACTTCTTTGACCTGAGCAGGGTTGGTCACGTCAAGTTCCAGTGTTAATACCCTATCTTCATATTGTTCTTTCAATGCAGCGATGCTGCTCAATTCGCGGGCCGTCGCGGCCACCTGATCTCCGCGCTCCAATGCCGCTTCTGTCCATATACGTCCCAGACCGCGCGAAGCGCCAGTGATGAACCATATTTTATTCGTTTGCTGTGTCATACTATATTTTATTTGATGAAAGCAAAGTTCAGGGAACAAGCCTTTTGCTTTGTAGCCTAATTACTGTTCTTTGTAGGCTGATCTCTGTATTTTTTCAGGTAATCCGGGACACATCCAGAGAGATCTCCAAAAAAGCGCAGGGACATATCAGGGCTTTAATCGCTGCGGGGAAAAGTATATTTTGCCCATGCTGCAGGTGCACAGCGCCCCACAGGTAGGAAGCCAGAAGCAATAGCCCCAAGAGGGCGATCCATCAAATGATGAATAAGCCTGCCGAAGTTAGTTATGTAATGCCTAACAACTGATAGGTTCCGGGTGCAATGACAAAAAATTGCGTCATTAAGCAGGCTCTGTTATTATTTAATTCAAACAGGTTAATTAAATGCTTTTATGTGAATTTGAATGGGATGCTTTTATTACAGAACCTGACTTAGTTTTAAGTTACTTATAAATTGTTATTATATAAATTCTAAAAAAAAAGTGGAGGCGGGGGGATTCGAACTCTCGACCCAATAATTATGACGGCCAATAATCTTAGGAAAAGATAGAGATAGTCAGAATAATTGGTTTGAATCAATATGTAAATGAAATCCATGTTAACATGAGTATCGACGCTCTGCTAATATGCCCAGTTAGAATTTCAAAATTCTGAGTTGAAGTATTATGCTATTTATGGGAAGGGTCATCTTTCGGATCGACATAAGTTACTCCGGATGGGCCGAACCCGGTTATTTCGACAATAACTGGTTCTTTTCCGGTCATGGCAAAGTGATTCTGTCCGGCTACTTCCGAATAAATACTGCCTGCGGGCAACTCTTTGAGTTTTGATGAGTCAAATTTGTCACCGTAACCAAAGTGCCATGTGCCCGACAGTACCGTGGCCGTGCGTTGGTCCGGATGCATGTGGGCGGCTATTTTGGTATTCGGTTCAATCTCCAGCAGTATCATATACATTCCTTGTTTGGAGGGGTTGCCCATGATTACTATTTCCTTAACAGCCGAATAATTGGACGATCCGGGAGCATTTGTACCCCAACCGGTTTTAAGGGCCTTCACTTCGTGGAGATTTAGACGAAATTGACCGTTCTTGGAAATTTGGGCGCTGGCAGTACCGGCGAATAAAAGCGCCGACAACGAGAAAGTAAGGATGCGAAACATAAAGTTTTTTTTAAAGGTGAAAAAGACGTTCATATCATCACTTCATTCAACTTAGATGCCAATTATTTAATTTTCTGATAATCAGAAATTTAATATGTTGTTGGTTTTTTTTGGTACGACATATCGAGGTTGTGAATAAACAACCACGATATGCAGTGGTCTCAGGCAATCTTGAATGAAAAAGAATCCCAGTTGGGGAGGGGGATGTTCTGTACCGTAGGTTAAAGAAAGAAGGGGGGATGAGTCATCCTCCCATTAAAACCGCATCGGTTTTGAACGAGATCTTTAAGCACAAACCTTTTTCGCTGATGATTTGAAGCTTGCCATTTAGCTGTTTACTTAAACCCTTAATAAGTTTCATCCCTAAAGAGCGGCATTCCTCTATATTAAATCCCGGCTCAAGCCCCCGGCCATTGTCGGCTATGATCAATAAATAGCTGTTTTCACAAGTTTCAGTAAGAGTTATGTTGATTGTTCCATAGCCATCTTCGGGGAAGGCATATTTTATAGAATTCGTGATCGCTTCGTTCAAAATAAGGCCAACAGGAACAGCCTGTGCAACATCCAGTTGTATCGCGTCCACCTCTCGCAGAAAGATTATCCGGCTTTGTGGATCAAGGTATTCTTTTAGATAGGAAACAAATCCATCAATGTAATCCGCCATGTCAATTAATGCCAAATCGTCGGACTGGTAAAGTTTTTGGTGGATCAAAGCGATCGACTGCATTCTGTGTTCGCTATTCTGAATGATCGCCAATGCCTCGGCGTTGTCGACAAAAGACGATTGTCTTTGTAAAAGGCCGATGACGATCTGAAGATTGTTTTTCACCCGGTGGTGTATTTCTTTGATCAGCCATTCTTTGTCCTTAACTAATTGGTTAAGTGCATCATTTTTCTCCCTGATCTCATTATTGGTTTTTTGTTTGAGCCGGTAGTTGTAATAAAATAACACCATGAATAAAACTACCGCGGCGCTACCACCCAGGGCAACATTGCGTGAAGTATTTGCCTGCCGGGCAATGTTATCCTTGATTTGATTGCTCTTAGTTAGTAATTTTATATCTTTCTCCTTTTGATCTGTTTCATATTTAATTTGCAATTCGGCAATTTGCTTGCTTGTGGCTTCGTTGAAAATCGAATCGCTTAAGGCTTTATATCGTTTAAAATGGTTTATGGCGGAAGGAAAATTTCGCAGCGCTGAGTCGATCTGAAAAAAAAGCAATTCAAAATCGCGGGCCCGCGGAATGCTATTTATCGTTATTCCTCCCTTTGAAAAGTAGGCGGCTTTGGTATATTTTTTCTGATGTATATAAAACCTGGCAATATCGTATTTCGCAAGTTCAATTATTTCCGTGTTTATACCGCCCTCATTGTAATCTCTCATCATCGCCAGGTAGTTTTTTTCGGCCATAGTAGGTTCGTTTAGCGCCTCGTAGCAATTTGCTTTGATTTGCTCAATTACGGCAGCCATGAACTTACTGTCATGCGGATGCCGCCTTTCCATATATTCGATATAATTCAGCGCTTCACGCGGCTGTTTTAATTTAATCAACCCCTGTACTACGAATCCCGCTGTCCTGAATATATATTCCTGCGGGACGTTATTGCCTTTCTCTCTCAGCTCGATCGTCTTTTTGTAGTAATAAATGCTCTTCTCCGTTTCTCCAAGGTCCTGATAGATCTGTGCCAGTTCACCATAGGTCGATTCAGAGGCTTTGCCCTTTGACTCCGATATTTTGACGCTTTTCAATATATAAAAAAGGGATTGGTTCAAATTGCCTTGATATCGGTTTACAGACGCCAGGAGCCTGTATACCTGGTCAAGTTGCAGGTCATTAGCGTTTTTATATTGGCTGACAACTTTTTTACAAATCTGTTGGGCTGTATCTAATTTATTTAGCGATACATAGCCGCCGGCAATTTCCAGGTTGACATCAATGATCCTCGCCGGCATTTTTAGTTTTTGAAAAATTTCGAGCGCCTTCTTTAAAATTTCAATTTTTTCTGAAGCATTTGTTTCTTTCTCACCGAACCATTGCAATATGACCGCCTGATTGTAGAGGTCGTGGATGTCCTGGTAATGATTTATGATTTTCACGAAGTAAGCATCGGCTTGGTCTTTATTACCTTTCGCAAAACTGACTTCTCCTAGTTTGCCCAGGCTTTCGTACTTACCATACCTAGATGTGTCGTTTAAAGCATTGCTAAGCTCAAGTTCCTTAGTGAAGAAGTATTTTGCACTGTCCAGGTCGCTCTTCTTTTTCTGATATTGCTTTTTTAGGTAATAATTGCCTAATTCATGTAGGATTTTTAATTGAGCAGTATCTGGCTTGCTATCATGAAGTTTTTTTAATAAGTTGTTTTGCTGGCTGAAACAAGGGGAAACAATTGCCAATAACATTCCGGCAAAGAAAAGAAACTTCAGAATAGTATTTTTAGATCGTGCAGCCATTGAGTATTAACCAAAAAGTATCGTTCAATTTGTGATAAAAGGTTATTAAAAAAATATTAGCGTGATTAACGAGCCATGACTTGTAAATAATCGCCCGCAAAAAAATACTAACGGTCACTACATTATTAGCCCAATGAAGCAAATAACATAGTGACCATTAAAATTAAATATAGCAAATTACTTTAATTACCCGCCTTAGTTCTGCAGAAAGAAATCGAGCAGATCTTTCTGAACCTGCGGCGTATTTTCCTGCACAACCCAATGCCCTGAATTTTTGATGATTGATTCCTTTACGTTTGTGGCTACCAGCCTGCAATGCTCTGCAAGAAAAGAACCAGCAAAATGATCTGATCCCATAGCCAGCAAAGGCATCGGCAGCTTATTCTTCATCAGCTCAAGGTTATCCTGGCCGTCCTGGTTAAATGCACCGAACCAATGAAAAGCCCCTGTGGTAGCACCTGGAACCGAATAAGCCCGGATAAATTCATTCCGCTCAGCTTGCGTAAATGCGTCTTTTACATAACCCACCACAGGCCAGAAATCGGTGAAGAATGTCCCAACCCTGCCACTAACGAGCTCGCCTGAATGTGGCTGGGCGAAAAAGCCAAACCACCATGCCTGCGCTTTAACCTGGCTCCAGACAGGCTCAACCCCTGGCAGCAATGCGTCCATCAATGCCAGTTTCTTAACTTCGTTCGGGAATTGTGCGGCATAAGCATAGGCTACCATCAGGCCGATGTCGTGTCCGGCAAGATTGATAGTTTTATAGCCGAGTTTTTTCATTAATTCGTGCATATCTATCGCCATATTTTTTTTGTCATATCCATCGGCTGGCTTCGCTGATTCGCCGACGCCTCGCAGATCAGGTGCAATCACCCTGAAGTGTTTTGAAAGCTCAGGCAACAAACGGTTCCACATATACCAGTTTTGACCGAACCCATGAATAAGAAGTAAAGGCTCTCCTTTACCGCCGGTTACGTAATGAATTTTGACGCCGTTTACTGTTGCGTATTGGTGCTTGAAACCAGTTGGGGGTGATGCAGGCGTTGTCGTAGAAGCTGGTTTAGTTGCCGCCATGAAAGCTGAGGCATGTGTTGGGGCCAGCCAACCGGCGCTTGCTACTATTAAAAGAACGAGAAATGATTTGGTAATTGTTTTCATGATTTTGATGGGGTTTTATTGTCTGATAATTGTTACTGTCATTTGCTAAGTTGTTCTATTTTCCGGTGGGCAATTGCTCTATCCAATGGGCAATAAAATCTGCGTCTTCCTTCCAGGTGGGTTGACCCAGAACAAAATGATTTCGTCCTTCGAATTCTTTATAGGCGGTTATCGATCCTGTATGTTTATAATTTTTATAGTTGGCGTAATTCAGTGACGCCGGGATAAAATTATCGGTTGAGCCTGCTATGAATAATAAAGGTGCGTGCGGCTTTTTAAAATCGACCTTTGCAGCTTTGGATATGGCATCCCTAACCACCAGTTTGGATTCTGGTATAAGATATTTGTAATACCCTTCCTTTTGTTCTTCATATGACATCCCATTTGTAAATGCGTATTGCCATTGCTTAAAAGACATTAAAAAGGATTTTTTTGCTGAAGTAAAAAATCCAAGTGGACCCCAACCGGCTTTATAAAAAGAGAACTTGAAGGTGAAGACGCCTTGCGGTTGCAAGGAGTGTATTGCTACTCCGGCAGCTGCCAATTCCCGTTCAAGTAAAATTTGGGTAATGAGCCCGCCCATCGAATGCCCGATTAGGATAGGTTTTTCAGGCAATTGCCGGACAAACTCGTCGAAATAATTCGTTAGGTTTTCCAGCCGTAGGGCCGCAATACAGGAGTTCGGTTGCGTTTGCCGCAGGTCATTGGCTGCGCCATCCTTAGCGGGCCATGGAGGAGCAATCGTTTTATAGCCTTCTCCTTCAAAAAAAATACGCCATTCGTCCCAACACGAATTGCTCACAAATGCTCCTGTTATAAAGACTATGGTTTTTGAAGAATCTTTGTTCATGGTGTTCTGATAGTTAAAATTGAAATCGGACTGGCAGTCGCCGGGATCAACTCAATAGATATGCCAGTGCTTGAAAATGATTGATAATCAGATTTTTGTAAAATGTAATTATAGCCGCGTTACTTTATCTCGTAGCTGGCTCAGCATTATAACGAAATAGCGTTGTTTTTAGAAGGTATTTTGGGAATCAATACAGTGCGATGTAGCCTGCGATGTTCCTTGATTGCAGTTATTTTGCTGCGATAGCTTGGCCCGGAAGACAGTCAAACGAACACTTGTCCCGCTTATTTTTGGAAGGATCTTGTAATGCCTAATTTCTTCATTTTGGAATTTAAGGTAGTCGGCGGTAAATTCAGCAACCTGGCGGCACCGCCAGGGCCCCAGATTTTCCAGCCGCATTCATTCAATGCCCGCAGAATATGTGTTTTCTCATTTTCTTTCATTGTTTGAACGCTTGCATTCGCAATGAAACTCATGGCTGGTTGCTCAGTTTGGAATGGTAATGCAATTGTATCAATAAAGTCGCTTTTAGCCAGTAACACGCTTCTTTCGATCAGATTTTCGAGCTCACGGATATTGCCGGGCCAGCGATAGGTCTGCATACTTTCCAAAACCTTTTCCGACAAGCCTTTAATTGCTTTCCCGGTTTTGCGGCTGTAAATAATTAAAAAATGATTAGCAAGCGCGGGGATATCTTCTTTACGCTCGCGTAGCGGAGGCATAACAATCGGGAAAACATTTAATCGGTAATACAGGTCGAGCCGGAAGCGACCTTCAGCGACTTCCATTTCTAAATTGCGGTTTGTAGCAGCGATAATGCGAACATCAGTTTTAATAGTAGTTCGACCCCCGATACGTTCAATTTCCTTTTCCTGCAGTACCCGCAACAACTTTACCTGCAATTCCAACGGGATTTCACCAATTTCGTCTAAAAACAATGTTCCTGTATGTGCTTGTTCAAACCGCCCTATTTTTCTCTCAAACGCTCCGGTAAAAGAACCCTTTTCGTGTCCAAATAATTCGGAATCAATTAAAGTGGCAGGCAAAGCAGCACAGTTTACCTTAATAAATGGTTTGGATTTACGCGGGGACAAGTAATGAATACGCTCTGCGATTCTTTCTTTGCCTGTCCCGCTTTCGCCCAGGATAAGGACGGAAGAATCCGCCGGCGCTACCTGTTGAACATTATCGAAAACATTTAACAAAAGGTGGCTGCTTCCGATAATCCCGGCAAATAAATTAGCACTCATTTCCTGTCCCGCTGTTCTGTGCACTCCATTATAAACGGGGTTGCTACCCAAAGGGCTCTTTGAGTCAGAGACCATGATTTGGGCAAAATCACCAATTAAATTCCTGAATTGGTCGCACAATATTAAATGATCAGAGTCGTATGCGTCTGGCCGACGGCCGTAGAAAAAGAAATAAATTGCCTGGTTGCCAGACAAGGGTACCGGAAAAACCAAAAGCGATTTCATTGAAAACGTTTCCGTTATCAGTTTTCTCATCGGTTGTTCATTAAAAGCCGCCTGCAGCTCCTTTTCGTCATACCAGGTTGCCAACTGCTCCCATGTGCTTTTTCCTTTCAAGGCTGAAAGCTCATATGATTTTTTGTTGGTGATAACCATAAGTTCCTTGGGACCAATGGTTTGGTATTCCTCGAATCCAATACGCATAAATCCAATTTCGTCATTATTGTTGTCATTTGACTTAAGGCCAACGGATAGATATTCGAATGGAATATAAGGTTGAAGTGCCTGGCCGATTTGCATCAGTTTGTAAGTCCAGTCTGCTTGCAAATCAATGATCCGTGCCACTTTTTTCTGCAATGCCGCATTTTGCCTCAATTTATTTTCAAGGTTGTTTTCATGCCGGTAAACGGCAATGTCTAAAGCCACAAGAACATCTTTTTCGCGGAATGGCTTTACGATAAAGCCGTAAGGATTCGTTTTCTTTGCTTCTTCAAGGATACTTTGATTGGAGTTCGCAGAAAGATATACAAATGGAATATTTTCTTCCGTTAACTGATTCGCCAGGTCGATACCGGTTAATTTGCCTTTCAGGTAAATATCCAACAAGACAAAATTAGGCCTATTGATCTCGATCAACTCCAGGGCTTCATCAACTGAATCAGCTATACCGCATATATCATAGCCGGCATTCTGTAATAAATTGCGTAAAACATCAGCAATGATATATTCGTCTTCGACGATCAAGATCTTCTTACTTAACTGGTCTGTCATGTTTAGCCCACCTGATATTGATTACATTAGTCGGTTACAGTTTTTGTAAACGCACTAATTCATAAATCCTGCCAAATGAATCGAAAGTAACGCTTAATCAGCCGCTCGACTCAAATCAGTTAAAATTACATCACTTTCACCTAATATAACGAACATGAAGGTTTAATTCATGCCGAGATCTACATGGATGGCCATTATGGATTAATAATTACAACCATATTTCGTAAGGTTTGAATTTCAAGAACCACGATATTTCGTTGTTTTAACTCAAATAGTAATCATAAAATCACTGCTAAAAAGCATTATGCTTGATATCTTTAATGAAGTACGTCTCTTATTTGTCATATATGTCAATCTTCTCTTGAAATAGCGTGATGTTGTACCTGTAGTCGAAAAATGGCGCAACCGATTGTTTTGCACTGTATTCTCGTACATTACATATGATCTCATCATTTTTGCCTGTTTGGAGTGTCAAACAGGCCCGTCCAATTTTTGAGGTATTAATTATGTTTTATATTTGTGTGTGCGTACACACAAATACTTATTCTCTTTTTTCTCGTAATTTATCAACTATGCTAAAAAGACTGTTGTTTTTAATTTGTATCGGCCTAACAAGCGCTACCAAAGCTCAGGATGTTTTTCTTTCGGGTGTAAAACCGGGCAAGGCATTGGCGTTTTCTACTAAAGGGACATTGGTTTTAAAAAATAATTGTTTATCTGTAAAGTGGCTTGCTGGTAAATCGATAATTACCATAAACGAATCTGCCGTTCAGAATAAGAAACAAATTAATTTAAAAGGCTCTCCTTTATTTGGATTAGAGTTTAAGGATGGTACTATAATCAATTCTGCTGATTTTCAATTAAGCACCATTCCGCAAATTGTTCAGATCAAAGGAGATCCTGGGGCAGTTAAATTTTCTGAAAAGGAAGATGGTGTGAAAATTTTAGCCGAATTTTTGAATGTGAAATATGGTGTTAGTGTAAAGTGGGAGGCTGTTTTGAAAGATAATTCCAATTATATCAGACAAGTTTTCGGCGTTTTTGCTTTGAAAGACTCTTTAAAGATCAGGAAATTGAATCTGATCAATTTTCCGGCAGAAACGGGCATTAAGCCGTTGGGGGTTGTGGACGGATCGCCAATGGTATCGGATGATTTCTTTTTTGCCTGTGAAAGTCCAATAAGTAAATACAATAATCAGAATGGCCGGATCTGCAGTTATATTGAACGGCAGGAGCCAACTCTTGATTTCGAAGCTTCTACCGTATGGGGAATTGCCCCTGAAGGCCAGTTACGAAGGGGATTTCTTTATTACCTTGAGCGGGAAAGAGCAGTGCCATACCGCCAGATGCTTCATTATAATTCATGGTATGACCTGTCCTGGGCCGATCGTAAGTTAACCGAAGCTGGTTGTCTTGATCGTATTCAGGCATTTGGTGACAGCCTTACGGCAAAACGTTATATTAGCTTAAACGCATTTTTGTTTGACGATGGCTGGGATGACAACCAAACATTGTGGCAGATCAGCCAAAAGAATTTCCCTGCAGGTTTTGATAACATTAAAGCGCTGGCTGATAAATACGGAGCTTCATTGGGAGTGTGGATGTCGCCCTGGGGTGGTTACGAGCAGGCAAAGGAACAGCGGCTACAGTATGGCCGAAGCCAAAATCCTCCTTTTGAAACTAATTTGCATGGGTTTTCTCTTTCCGGGCCGGTTTATTCGTCCAGGTTTAAAAGTACTGCCGCTAAGTTCGTAACCAGTGATGGTATCTCTATGTTTAAATTTGATGGTGTAGGGGCGGGAGATCAGTCTACAGGTGCCACTGTTGAATATCAAACAGATATGGAGTCTTTGCTGAATTTAGTAACGGGCTTGCGTAAGGTAAAACCGGATTTGTATTTTAGCCTCACCATAGGTACCTGGCCGTCGCCTTTTTGGCTTAAATATGGTGATGTAATTTGGCGGAATGGCTGGGATACAAACACGCAAGGGCAGGGCAATGGTCGTCAGCAATGGCTCAATTACCGGGATGGTCAGGCCTATAAGAATATTGTAATGCGCGCTCCCCTTTATCCTTTGAGCTCCCTGATGTATCACGGGATTTGTATTGCGGATAATGGCGCGCCTGCTAAGTTTGACATGGATGATAAAGATATTTCTGACGAGATATGGTCGTTTTTTGGATCTGGAACCAGTTTGCAGGAGTTGTATATCAATCCCCATAAGCTAAACGAGGCCAACTGGAATTGCCTTGCCGCTGCCATAAAATGGTCGCGCGAAAATGCGGATATTATGCCGGATGTGCATTGGGTAGGCGGCGATCCATCCAAAGGGGATGTTTACGGTTTTGCAGCCTGGTCTCCGCAAAAGGCTGTTCTTACCTTAAGAAATCCCTCGAATACAGCTAAAACATACCTGGTTAATACCCGGGAAGTATTTGAATTGCCATCAAATAGTACTCCAGATTATATCTTTTATAATGCGAAAGTTAACAGTAAAGAAACGAAGTCGTATGTGTTTAAGGGAGCCGTTCATGCTGTTAAGCTTGAGCCGTTTGAAGTGATGGTTTTAAACGCTGTACCTGTAAAATGACGGTTTAATCCATTTGTTTGTCTTCTGATTTGAATTATAAATTGATGTTGTAAGTGTGCGCGCAAACGCATTGGCCTGCATGAGGGTGTGTATGGCAACATTGTTTTTAAATAAATAAAAATGAAACGCGTATTCGTAGTAGTATTGCTAATCCTTTGCCTTTTTAATAAAACATCTTTTTCGCAAAATTTAGCTCCATATAAATGGTATAATCCGGTTAAGGCTGATTTTCCGGTTATAGAAGGGCAGGCCTGGTCAAAAGAAACGGCAGGTAGTTATGACAGGCTTCCGGCGCGTGCTCAAAAGGGCCTTAATCCCAATGTGTGGAACATCTCCCATAGCAGTGCCGGTTTGTACATTAAGTTTAAAACAGATGCACAGAATTTGGTTATCCGGTATAAAGTTAATGGCGAGTTTGCTATGTCACATATGCCGGCCACTGGTGTAAGTGGGTTGGACCTTTATGTATTGGATCCTAATGGCCAATGGTGCCTTGCTCCGGGTAGTTTCTCGTTTAAGGATACGATTACTTACCGGTTTTCAAATATTAAGGTAAGTGCCGATTTTGCGGGGCGAAGTTATGAATACCGGCTTTTCCTGCCTTTGTATAATTCGTTATCATGGCTTGAAATAGGCGTTCCACTTGGTAGTGCATTTAATTTTATGCCTTTATCCAAAGAAAAGCCGGTGCTTGTATACGGAACATCCATTGCGCAGGGGGCCTGTGCTTCAAGGCCAGGTTTAGCATGGACCTCCATTTTGCAGCGCGCGCTGGATCGCCCGTTGATTAATCTTGGTTTTTCCGGCTCCGGATTGCTTGAGAAATCAGTTATTGATCTGATGGCAGAGGTGGATGCGAAAGTATATGTGCTTGATTGTATGCCTAATATGATAAGTTTTTCTGACCAGGAAATCGAAGCACGTTTATCTGCAGCGATACAAACTTTAAAGCAGAAGCACCCATTGGTGCCGATATTGCTTGTTGAACATAGCGGGGGTAACACGGGTGGACTATTGGACACGGGCAGAAATGCCGGTTATGATCATGTCAATAAAGTGCTTGGCCTGGCTTATTCAAAGTTGACTGCAGCCGGAGCAAAAGGCATTTATTTATTGACTGGCAAAGAAATTGGATTTGGTATCAACTCAACAGTTGATGGTTTACATCCTAATGATATCGGAATGGAGCAGTATGCCGCAGCATTTGAAAAAACAATCCGTGTTATAATTAATGAACCAGTTGGCCGCTATTCAACCACGCGGCCTGTAGTGCAAAGCAGGGATGGGTATTACGACTGGCGAAGCAGGCATAATGAAATATTAACGCTTATCAAAACCAGTTCGCCAAAGATTGTATTTCTTGGTAACTCTATTCTGAATTACTGGGGTGGTGAGCCTAAGGCGCCTTTAGCAAGAGGAGCTGATTCGTGGGATAAATATATCGAACCTCTGGGTGTGAAAAATTTTGGTTTTGGCTGGGACCAGGTAGAGAATGTGCTATGGCGTGTATACCATGAAGAAATAGAAGGGTTTAAGGCGGACAAAGTGATGATTATGATAGGCACCAATAACTTGTCTGCCTGCAGTGACCAGGAAATATCAGAAGGGTTGAAAATGCTTGTGCTGGCTGTGAAGGAACGTCAGCCCACAGCGGAGGTTATTTTGTCGGGTTTGCTGCCCAGGAGGGCGATGGAAAGCCGGATAAAGGTGCTCAATAAAGCCATTGCTAAACTGGCAGCTCAAACCCAGGTCCGTTTTATTGATCCGGGCAAACTATTGCTTAACCATAAAGGGAAGATTGATGAATCACTTTTCGGAGATGGCCTGCACCCCAATGAGGTTGGTTATCAAAAGCTGGCGGTAACATTGGTGCCATATCTTAAAAAATAATAAAGATGCTGGTATGAAATGCGCTTGACATGTGCAACGCTGAAATAAGTTCAGTATAGCGGAATTGTTTTAAAAGTAATTTCTATCAAATGATAGTCGATATTGATGAGATGGACTATATTAAATTACTTTTGCTATCTTTTCTACGCTAAAGTTTATTATGAAGAATA
Source organism: Mucilaginibacter gossypii (assembly GCF_017569325.2). Lineage (NCBI taxonomy): Bacteria > Pseudomonadati > Bacteroidota > Sphingobacteriia > Sphingobacteriales > Sphingobacteriaceae > Mucilaginibacter > Mucilaginibacter gossypii. The sequence continues at coordinate 841,240 of NZ_CP071878.2, forward strand.
AAATTGTTCGCATTAAAGACATTGCCGAAAAAGCGAAGGTTTCGACGGGTACGGTTGACAGAGTACTGCATAAGCGCGGGCGGGTATCAAAAAAGGTAGAAGAGAAAGTGCTCAAAATTATTGAAGAGATGGATTACGAGCCCAATCTTATGGCAAGGGCTTTGGGATCCAATAAAATATACCAAATAGCAGCCTTAATACCCGATCATGAAATTGATTTCTATTGGCACGCGCCTAAAGCCGGAATTGAAAAGGCAGAAAAAGACTTGAAGCAATATGGCATTATTGTACAACAATATGTGTTTGATCCATATGATGTAGATTCATTTATAAGCAAGGCCAATAAATTAACCACTGATAAGCCCGACGGCATAATTTTATCGCCTATATTTTACCGGGAAACCCTGCCTTTTTTCGAGAAATGGAAGGCTGCCGAAATTCCCTTTGTGCTGTTTAATACACAAATTGCTGAATGTGAGCCTTTAAGTTATATAGGCCAGGATTCATATCAGAGCGGGTTTTTGGCTGGTAAGCTTATTCATTATGGGCAACCCGATTCCTGCTGTATTTTAATTGCACACATTGATGAAGAGACGAGCAACGCCGCTCACCTTTTAAAAAAAGAGCAGGGATTTCGCAATTATTTTGCTCAAAATAACCTGGATCATCAGTACAAAATTCTGAGGGTTGAGTTAAACAGGTCAAATGCCGCTGTTTTTATGAAACAACTGGGGGATATTATTGACAGCACCCCTGATTTAGGCAGTATTTTCGTGACAACATCTAAAGCTCATGAAATTGCGAAGTACCTGGAACAGCGATATATAAAGCATATTAAAATAATAGGATATGATTTATTGCCTCCCAATCTGTATTTTCTGAATAAAGGGACAATCAGTTTCCTGATCAATCAAAACCCGAAAGGGCAGGGCTATTGGGGCATCTACCAGTTAACCGACAGCCTGGTGTTCAAAAAGGAAGTACCCATTATCAAGTATCTTCCGCTTGATATCGTTACAAAGGAAAATGCGAACTATTATGTTGATGATGAGGATGCCGTTTATTTAGATATCTGATCTCTCTTTAGCTAATTGTCCTTCATTCACAGGTCTGTATCCGCCATTGTTCGGTTATCCGGTTCAAACCCCAGTCAAATCCTTTTCTGCCAAAGCCCAATTTTTATGGGTTAAGAAAAAAAGGTACAATAAATTACTTGATCTCTCACAACGGCGCTATGCTTTTAAGTTTCCCATTTGCGGCTTAGTGTCCTTGTACGCAAAAAACTTTTTAATAACATTTTTTGTGCACAACCAGAGGGGCTCAGCTCAGCACGATATCCACCGATAAGTTCTCGCTGATTAATCTGTTTCATTTATATGATCCGAAGGTTTTTCCGGTGCATTATCCTCATGAAAAAAATAGTAACAAAAGATTAACAAAGTGTGTGCGAACACACTAATATAATTATATTTGTATCAAGGTGATTATGCTAATTTAATGTGTTCGTAAACATTTTACTGATCGCAACGTATAAACGAAAAATAAATGTCATATAATATCTCTGAAATAGTATCCAATTTTTGCATTGAAGGAAATGTCGCAGCTATTACTCCGTATGGGTCCGGGCACATAAACGATACATTTCATTTAAAAAATACAAATCCGGGTTTGTCGGGGTATTTGCTTCAGCGAATCAATCATCACGTGTTTGAAAACGTTCCGGCTTTGATGAAAAATGTACAATTAGTAACAGATCATTTAAAAGAAAAATTGACCGGCATTCCGGGTTCAAGCCCTGACAAAGAAGTACTGACAATAGTTTCGGCTAAAGACAAACAGTGTTTTTTTTGTGATGAAACAGGTAATTACTGGAGAATGTATTGTTTTTTGAAAGATACCAAGAGTTATGACATGGTATTAACCGAACAGCAAGCTTATGAAGGCGGAAAAGCATTTGGAAAATTCCAGTTACTGTTGTCAGATCTTGATAGCGGATTACTTTACGAAACTATACCCGGCTTTCATAACATCACCATGAGGCTTGATCGTTTAAACAAAGCGGTATTGGCTGATCCGAAAAATCGGATTAAGGATGTTTTGACTGAGTTGTCGTTTATAATTGAAAGAGCAGATCAGATGGCTACTATCATGAATTTGGGAAAGGAAGGGAAATTGCCGCTGCGCATTATTCATAACGATACCAAATTCAACAACATATTGCTTGATATGAATGATCATGAACAATGTGTAATTGACCTGGATACAGTTATGCCAGGCTATGTGGCATATGATTTTGGCGATGCCATCCGCACTATCATCAATACCGCGCCCGAGGATGAGCAGGATGTTACTAAAATAGAGCTAAACATCCCCTTATTTAAAGCTTATGCAGCGGGGTATTTTGAATACGCCGGTAGCTTTTTGTCAGATACAGAAGTTAAATCGCTTTCGATGGGAGTTTTATTAATACCCTATATGCAGGGTGTGCGTTTCCTGACGGATTATATAGAAGGGGATGTTTATTACAAGATCCACTCTCCCGAACATAATTTACAGCGAGCCAGGGCACAGTTCGAGCTGCTTAGTAAGCTTGAGAAGAATTACGATGTTTTAGACCAGATAATTCATAACACAGCAAAAAAGTACATACAGATAACAACCGAAATTAAATAATGGAACTTACAGTAGCATTTTTAGAAGATATGGACAAAAGCAGTCCTATTGAACACGTGTCTGTTTTGTTAGACGAGCAGGAGAAGCACCTTGTTGGAATTGTACCATGGCCCGATTATGATTACAAACCCGATGTTCATTTTGCGATAGCTTACAGCAATGATTGTTTTATGTTGAAATATTACGTAAAAGAAAAAGCGATAAAAGCTTCCTGTTACAAGCCCAACGAACCCGTTCACCAGGATAGCTGTGTGGAATTTTTCATTGGTTTTGGTACCGAGCTGGAGTATTACAATTTTGGGTTTAACTGTATCGGAACTTGTTCGCTTGGGTTCGGAAGGGGCAGGGAAAATCGCGAGTTATCACCTGAAAAGCTAATACGGCTTATAAAGTCTCAGGTGCGGTTAACACAGCAAACAAATATTGGGCATGGCGATATTAGCTGGGAGCTTACCCTGATGTTACCGTTGGATGTGTTTTATCATCATTCATTTACATCATTAAAAGGACAACAATGCCATGCTAATTTTTATAAATGTGGCGATGAACTACCTGAGCCACACTTTTTAACGTGGCATAATATTGAATGCGACGACCCTGACTTTCACCACCCGGAGTTTTTTGGGGAAATAAAGCTTGAAGCTTAACATAGCCATGCGGCATTTATATGTGTTTTAAGTTATTTGCAAGGTAATAGCACAGAGTTTTTTGTTTTTATTATTGATAATGTAGATCCCGGAAGAACGACGATTTTATGAGAATGAAACTTATATTAATAATGTTATTATATAGTGCAGTGGCTTTGGCACAGGTTAAAGTTGATGAAACTTACCAGGAGCTTCCGGATCCCAAACCTGTAAAACAGGCAAGCTGGAGTACGCTGAAACCCGGAGTTTATGTAAGTTTCGCTACCGCCAATATACGTTATGATAAACATAATGCTCCTGCTATATCTCCTTTACAGGCTCAATGGAAAACCAAAGCCTGGAAAGGAGAAAAAGTGCATACTCAATTCCTGATATGGACAACCCGGAATCTGAAACAACTAAGCTTTATATGGAATAAACTTAAAGATGGTAAAGGGCATGAAATCCCCGAACAAAATATAAACGCGAGTTTTGTACGTTATGTGATGGCCGATGGGTTAAACAACGAAGGCGGTGGCTGTGGTATATTGCCCGGCCATGATTCCAGCCTTGTTGAGGATGTTATTGACCCTGTAAAAATGCTTCCGGCGGGTAAAAATACAACCAGGCCGGTTTGGTTAAGTGTGAGTGTACCGGCTACCGCTGTTGAAGGCCTTTACAAGGGGAATGTGAAGTTAATTGAGGGCAAAGGCAAGCCCCCTTTAATTTTACATTACGCTATACAAGTGCTTAACCATACTTTGCCTGCACCGGAGCACTGGAAATTTCACCTTGACTTGTGGCAAAATCCCTATTCGGTGGCCCGGGTGTATGGTGTAAAGCCATGGTCAAAGCAACATTTTTATGTAATGCGCCCTTACATGAAAATGCTGGCAAATGCCGGGCAGAAAGCAATTACTACCACACTCATTCATGATCCGTGGAATAGCCAAACCTATGATATTTACGGATCGATGATAAAATGGACAAAAAATAAGAATGGCTCATGGAGGTACGATTATTCAGTATTTGATAAGTGGGTGTCTTTTATGATGTCATTGGGGATTAATAAGTTAATCAACTGCTATAGTATGATTCCCTGGAATCTAAAGTTTTACTACTATGACGAAGCCCTGAGAAAAGACACGATGATCGTGGCTAAACCCGGCTCGGCAGAGTACGAGGCACATTGGCGCCCAATGCTGATGGATTTTGCCCGCCATCTTAAAGAAAAAGGATGGTTTAATAAAACCACTATAGCTATGGACGAAAGATCCATGGCCGATATGCAAAAAGCTATAGCGTTAATAAAAAGCGCTGATAAAAATTTTAAGATTTCGTTAGCGGGCAATTATCATCCGGAAATTGAAAAAGATTTGTTTGATTATAGTGTGGCGTCAAACCAGTTAATGGATGAAGCAACAATTCGTTTGCGCAGGGAATCGGGTTTAAATACCACCTATTATACCTGCTGCACAGAAGGGTATCCCAATACATTCAGTTTTTCGGCCCCGGCCGAGTGTGTTTGGTTGGCATGGTATGCCGCTTACAAAGGATATGACGGGTATTTGAGATGGGCTTACAATTGCTGGACCAAAGATCCTTTACGTGATACACGATTTGGGTCATGGTCATCGGGCGATGCTTACCTGGTTTATCCCGGTCCACGGTCCTCTGTTCGCCTGGAACGATTGATCGAGGGCATCCAGGATTTTGAAAAAATTAATATTTTAAAGGAACGGTTTATGAAAAATAACCAGCAGGATAAATTGCTTCAGCTAAAAAATATATTGGAAGGTTTTGACATAGGCGAGTTGAAAAATAAGACTGCCGCCGAAACACTTCAGGCCGCGCAGGAACGACTGAATAGCTTATAAATCGCAAAAAAAACGTTTTAATAATTTATATTAATTGTTTGCCCGCTTTCATTTTCAGTTTTTTTTTGACTTTATTTATACCTTCTGATTATTTTGAAAAGCTTAATATAAATGGCTTACACCAAGCCCTTAAGAAATAGCTTTTTTAATTTTAAAAAGTTAAAATCAATAATCGATAATAAGTACATTCTTTGGATGATGCCAATTATAAATTTTATAATGCAGAATGAATAGCCTGGAAGTTCAGCTGATGACGGATGAGGATCTTATAGCATTGATCAGGGAAAATGACCTTGGGGCGTTTGAACGTATTTATAATAAATATTGGTCAAAGCTTTATCTTTCAGCATATAACATCATCAGAGATCGCCAGGTAGCTGAAGATGTAACCCAGGAAGTATTGGTAAACCTGTGGATGAAACGGGCCAATCTTAAACTCACTTCGTTAAATGCCTATTTATATACATCTGTTCGTTACCAGGTGTTTAATGTTATCCGTTCGGGTAAAGTAAGAGCGGATCTTTTTAACAGGCTGGAGGAGCTTTTTAGCAATAACGGCGGCGAGGAGCTCCTGTCTGAAAAAGAAATTAACCGTTTGCTGGAACAAGGTGTTGCTGAGTTACCTGAAAAGTGCCGCCAGATTTTTATTATGAGCCGCAAAGAACACTTATCAACCAAAGAAATTGCCGAACGGCTGGGTATCGCGCCAAAAACAGTCGAAAACCAACTGACTGTAGCCCTGAACCGCTTGCGCAAAACGCTGGGCGATTTTGTATGCATAGCCGCCATTATGTTATGCGGGCGTTGGTTTTAAGCTTTTTTACCTGTATCTCGTTGCATTTATCCCTTCCTTAATATTATTACGGGTTTTACTCTCCAAAATTTCATGATTCCTTAATGCTGTAGAAATATTTTATTATTCTTTGGGGGTATGGCCTGTTTAGGGTTACTTACATACAATAACTACCCAAATGAAAAAACAAACACTGATAAACTTAATAAACAAATACTTATCAAACGAGGCTACCCCCGAAGAGGAGGCCCGGTTGCTAAGCTATTATGATACACTCCAAAAAAACAAGCTGCAATGGGATGAGCTTGAAATGGGCGATGAGAATGTAACAAAGAACGAGTTGTACAGCAAGATACTATCGGAGATAAAAAAACGTGAATCTGCACCTAAAAAAATGATTTTTCTGAGGAGGTGGTTTGTGGCAGCCTCTATCACAACATTGCTGATCGCGTCGGCTTCATTGGTTTTTTACATGAAGCATAACAGCTCATATTTCATCGCAAAAAATAGTATCTATCCCGTAAACAAGCACAGTATTGCCCCGGGAGGAAATAAAGCATTACTAACTTTAGCCGATGGTTCAAAAATTACCCTGGATGATGCCGCATCCGGCGAACTGGCCAAACAATCGGGTACAAAAGTATCTAAGGCGGCAAATGGTCAGTTGGTTTACACAGTTGAAAACTCTGCATCTCATGCCACTGCTCCGGGTTTGCCCGAATACAATGTTATTGAAACCCCAAAGGGAGGGCAATACCAGGTTAATTTAGCCGATGGCACTAAGGTTTGGTTAAATGCCGGATCTTCGCTCAAATATCCTACAAATTTTGATAGTGCAGTACGCAAGGTTGAATTAGCAGGAGAAGCTTACTTCGAAGTTGCTAAAAATGCACATAAACCATTTCAGGTTATCAGTAACCAGCAGATGGTGGAGGTTCTGGGTACACACTTCAATATCAGCTCTTATACGGACGAAACTTCGGTTAAAACTACTTTATTAGAAGGCTCGGTTAAGGTATCTGCGCTCAAGGCCAATCAATCCAAATTACTGAAACCAGGTCAGCAATCCGATATCCATTACGCAAATAACACAATTTCGGTACAACCGGTTAATACCGAAGAGGTTGTGGCTTGGAAAAATGGTTATTTCCTTTTTACCGACGAAGATTTGAAAAGCATTATGAGCAAGTTTGCCCGCTGGTATAATGTTGAGGTAGAATACCAGGGCAATGTGGATAATTTAAGATTTGGAGGGATGGTGTCGCGTTCAAAAGACCTTGCGCAGGCATTGAAGATAATTGAACAGACAGGGAACGTAAAAACCAGGATCGAAGGAAGGAGGGTTATCATTATGCCGTGATCATTACCCAGCATAAGGTAGCCTAAAAAGGAAAGCCGGAAGTGGTGGAACACTTCCGGCCGGAAAGTTAGGGCTTTACCATGAAATTAAATTCGTAGTCCAATTACAGATTAAACCCAAAACAAGTTCAAATGTATGAAATGTTATGAAATAAGTTTATACACGATCCCCCGTATAAAAAATAAAGCACTGTTGGTCATGAAATTATCGATCATATTGTTACTGGCGACAATACTTCAGGTAAGTGCTAAGAGCTATGCACAAAAAATCACATTGTCAGAGAAAAATGCTCCGTTAGAAAAAGTGCTTAAAGAAATAAGAGAGCAAAGCGGGTACGATTTTTTTTATAACTCAAAGCTGATTAAAGAGGCTAATCCGGTTAGTATCAATGTACGGAACATAGAATTGGAAGAAGTATTGAAACTGGCACTTTCAGGTCAGCCGTTTATCTATAGCATAGAAGAGAAAACAATAATTATAAAACCTAAGCCTGCGCCTGTTAAGCCTCCCGTTCAGGCAGTACCTACTATCAAAGTTTCAGGTGTTGTTACTGATTCAAAGGGTGTTACTTTACCCGGCGCGAGTGTACGTATCAAAGGGACTGATAAGGGGGTAATAACTGATAGTGAGGGGCGGTTTACCATTGAAGCTAATGATAACAGCACCCTTGTTATTTCATTTGCCGGGTTCGTTGCCAAAGAAATTACGGTTACCGGAGCAACATCTTTCCTGACCGTTCAGTTACTTGACGATACCAAGGGTATAAATGAAGTAGTGGTAGTAGGCTATGGTAAACAAAAGAAGCTGACCATAACCGGGGCTGTTACTACGGTAAATGTTGCTGATATAACAACTCCAAACCGCTCCCTATCTAATGCACTGGCAGGTAAAGTAGCGGGGGTTATATCCATGCAAAGAAGCGGGGAGCCGGGTTATGATAACGCGTCATTTACCATCAGGGGCATTGGCACTTTTACAGGTAACTCAAACCCGCTTATTATTATAGACGGAGTGCAGCGGGATGACGTGAACAGTACTTATGGTGGAGCTTACAACAACATCGATCCAGAAGATATTCAAAGCATTTCCCTGTTAAAAGATGCATCGTCAACCGCCGTATATGGAGCCAAAGGCGCCAACGGGGTTTTGATCATTACCACCAAAAAAGGTGTCGCAGGTAAACCTAAAATTTCCTTTAAAACAGAAACATCCATGTCGGGCCTTACCAGGACCCCTAAAATGCTGGATGCCGTTTCATGGATGAGGTTACATAACGAAGCAACTACAAACGATGGTAACCCCCCTGCATATTCTGAAGAAACTATCCAGAAAACGGCAAGCGGTTTGGACCCGTACCTTTATCCCAATGTAAACTGGATAAAATCTGTATATAAGAATTGGGCCCCCGGTTATAATACCAACTTAAATGTTACCGGGGGTGCTTCGTCGGTAAGGTATTATGTTTCCGCTTCTTTTTATGACCAGGATGGAAGTTATAAAGTAACCAAACAAAATGGCTATAATCCCAACCTTAACTTTAAGCGTTATGACTTCAGGTCAAACCTTGATATAGATATCAGCAAAACCACTTTACTGACCATGAACCTGGATGCGATGCTGGTAAGCAGCCGTTATCCCGGCATCTCGGCAGGAAACATCTGGTATGAATCATATTTAACCCCACCTAACGCGTTCCCGATAAGATACCCCGATGGCAAATGGGCCGGTCCGTATAACAATGGCGGATCCAACCCGGTAAACGATATCCAAAACTCAGGTTATAACACCGAGTTTCGCCCTACTATCCAGTCTGTTTTTTCCATTAACCAGAAACTGGATGCAATTACCAGCGGGCTAAGCGCCATGGCCAGGTTTTCGTTCGATTCGTACAGCGAAAATGACAATGGCAGAACAGGTACCAATGATCTTTACTTAGCTACGTCAAGAGATCCGCAGGGTAACCTGGTATTAGGTCAATCGAGGTACGGAAACCAGTTTTTGGGTTATACGCAGTATTCATCTGCCGAAAAAACCATGTACCTGGAAACCAATATTAATTATGATCAGTCTTTCGGCAAGCACCACGTTGGCGGATTGCTTCTATACAATATGCGATCGAGGGTCCAGAGCACCGCAGGTAGTGTTATTACCTCTATCCCTTATAACAATCAGAGTTTGGCCGGCAGGGCAACATATACTTATGCCGATAAATACCTACTTGAATTTGATGCCGGCTATACCGGTTCAGAAAACTTTGAACCAGGCAAAAAGTTTGGCTTTTTCCCGGCTGTCTCTGCGGGTTGGGTAATTTCAAGGGAGCCTTTTTTCAAAGATTTTTCAAAAACATTTAACCTGCTTAAAATAAGGGGTTCACATGGTCTCGTAGGTAACGACCAAATTGGCTCAAACTATCAAATCACCAGGTTTCCTTATATCAACCAATATGGCAGTGGCGGTTCTGTGGGTTTAGGCCTTAACGGAACAATATATGGAGGTACTACCGAAAGTGTGATAGGAGTGGAGAACCTGACATGGGAAAAAGCTACAAAAGATAATATTGGCCTGGAGATTGGGCTGTTTAATAAACTGAATATCACTATTGATGCTTATAAAGAGAGAAGGAAAAGTATTTTGGTTCAACGGAGTTCATTATCCGGTATATTGGGTGTAAGCGGCGCTGTATTCGCCAATCTTGGCGAAATGAATAACCATGGTATTGAGGGTAACATTGAATATAATGATAATATAGGTAAGGTAGGCTTGCGCCTGTATGGCAATTTCACTTATAACAATAATAAAATTGTACAGAAAGATGAGCCTAAACAATTATACGCCTATCAGCAGGCTACCGGTCGCAAATATGGCGATAACCTGATGTACGTTGCGGAAGGGTTATTTACTTCGCAGGAAGATGTTGATAAAAGCCCCACCCAGTTTGGCGCTGTGTTGAGGCCCGGCGATATCAAGTATAAAGATGTAAATGGCGATGGCGTGATCAACAGCTATGACAGGGTTTATACAGGTAAATCCGACATACCTACCATATTGTACGGCGCAGGGTTTACGGTTGGTTATAAGAAGTTCGATCTCTCTCTTTTCTTCCAGGGAACGGGTAATGTAATTATTATGGCAAACGGTTCTTCTATAATCGGTGCAGGTGCACAAGGCGCGGGTATTGTACCATTTACAGGCATGGGCACTTATCCATCGGGTATGCTTGCAAGCCTTGAGGACAGGTGGACAGTTGATAACCCGAGTCAGAATGTTTACTATCCGCGTTTGGGCATTGCTAATCAAAACAGCAATAATTATCAGCCCAGTACATGGTGGTCAAAAGACGCAAGTTTTGTCCGTTTAAAACAGGCTACATTGGGTTATACTTATAAGCCTTTGTTTCTTACCAGGGCGGGTGTAAACTCAGTTTACTTTTATTTAACGGGGCAAAACCTGTTAACATTCTCCAAATTCAAACTTTGGGACCCTGAACTTGGCTCAAACGGTGCAGGCTATCCACCGGTAAGAATACTTGCCTTAGGGTTAAGGGTCGCGTTATAGAAATCGTGAATTTAAATCAATTTCAAAAGAATTTAAAGTGTGCCAAATGAAAAAAAACATACTAATAATGGTAGTTGGGATCTGCTTCCTGAGTGCCTGTTTATCGTCCTGTAATTACCTTAATAAAAAACCGGATAACCTGTTAACATCAGATCTGATCTGGAGCACCAGGGCTAATGCCGAATCGTATTTATATAATATATATGGTTATATCAAACAAACCGATGGGGGAGATTACAGCGCGATGGGCGCCAGTGACGAGTCGTCGGTATCCATTCCGGGTACCAATGTAAGACAAATGGTTGTGGGCAACTGGAGCCCGGTAAACGCCTATTTTGATTACTGGGATAATTACTATACCGGCATCCGGTCGTCTTTCATTTTTGAAGCCAATATTGATAAGGTTCCCGCTACCCAACTAAGTGTCAGCCTAAAAAATCAATATAAAGCCGAAGCAAGGTTTTTGCGCGGGTGGTTTTACTGGCAGTTAATGAAGCAATATGGTCCGGTGGTGAAAGTAACGGAAACGTTAAGCTTAAATGATGACTTCAATAAGTACCCGAGAGCGTCTTTTGACGAATGCAAGGATTATGTTAACCAACTGATGGATCAGGCCGCTTCGGGTTTACCGGCGCAATGGCCTTCAACCAGCAATTACGGTCGGCCAACAAAAGGTGCCTGCCTTGCTGTAAAAGCTCAGCTGGCCTTACTGTCGGCAAGCCCCTTATGGAATGGTAATCCATCATTTGCTTCTTTTAAAAACCAGGATGGCACCCCGCTGGCACCCACAGTATTTGACGCCGGCAAATGGAAAATAGCTGCCGATGCAGCCAAGGCTGTAATTGATCTTGGTTCGTACAAGTTATTTACAAATCTGGATAATGGCGGAACCCAGTTTGATCCTTATCTGTCTGTCAGGGACCTTTTCTTAACAAACTGGAACAGTGAGATCATATTTTCAAGAAACTCCTGGAATTATTGGGGATATACCAAATGTGTGTCGCCGGGGCCGGGAGGATATAGCATGTACAATGCCACCCAGAATGTTGTGGATGCGTTTTATATGAATAATGGCCGCACCATTGATGATCCGCTTTCGGGATATACAGCTACAAGTTTTGCTCAAAGTAATGGCGCAAAATATTGGGAGCACAGCAAAGGGCAATGGAACATGTATGCTAATCGCGAACCGCGGTTTTATGCCTATATCCAGTATAATGGCCGACCGGTATTGCCTGCGCCAACTGTTGATGATAAAAACTATTATTCATCTGCAGCGAATATTGACGGCACAGGCCGGGTTGAATTTTATTATAACGGTAAAGCCGGTGCAAAAGCCAGCGGCGCAAGTAATAATATTACCGGATATGATGTATTAAAAAATGTAAGTCCTGCCGATAACATAAGGATGGATGCCACCAACTACAGGCCGTTTATATTGATCAGGTATGCCGAGATATTATTGGATTATGTAGAAGCCCTGAATGAATATGATCCTTCGAACCCCAATGTCGTGCTTTATCTTGATCAGATCAGGACAAGGGCAGGCTTGCCTGGCATAGAGACAGTTTATCCGGGAGCTGTTGGAAACAAGGATTTAATGCGGAAATATATTTTAAGGGAACGCCAGGTAGAGCTTTGTTTTGAAAGCGACCGATACTTTACCCTTGTAAGAAGGCTGTTACTGGGTGCCGATGAAAATCAGACTATTTATGGCCTTAATGTCAACACTGACGATCAAGGCCTGGGATTTGCATTTACCGGGCTTTACAACAAAACGCTTTTTCAAAAAAGGGTATGGAACAATAAAATGTACCTATTCCCAATATCCCAGTACCAATTGGACCGCGATAGGGCACTGGTACAAAACCCGGGTTGGTAATGATGACTCTTGTTAACCCAACAGGGCGTAAAAGGTCTGGAAATAAATAATTAAACCGTATTATTCAAATGAAAACATTCATAAATATATTGGCAAAAGGCATCAATCAATACCTGCTTGCCGGGGCGCTTTTTATAATGATAGCTTTTATAAGCTGTAAAAAAGAAAAAGTCCCTGCACATGATCCTGCATCACCTATCAGTATTAGTACATTTATCCCGGCACAAGGTAGCGGTGGTACCGAAGTATTGATTTCCGGTACCAACTTTTCAACAGATACCTCGCAAATTTCGGTTACCCTGAATGGGTTCAAACTGAAGGTCATTGGTGCCAACACCAAACAAATGATGGTAGTGGTGCCTAAGAAAGCAGGTTCCGGGCCCATAGTTGTAACTATTGGAAAAGGAACCGCAACAAGCACCGATAATTTTACATACCAATATACCAGGACTGTCACCACCCTGGCAGGATCAGGTAAAGCAGGCTTTGCAAACGGTAAAGGAACAGATGCTATGTTTGATTTTAGCGGGCAAAGCTGGTACCGAAGCTGCGGAGTAACCGTTGATGACAACCTGAATGTTTATGTTGCCGACCCCGGAAATCATTGCATCAGGAAAATTGATACGGCAGGTAATGTATCTACACTCGCCGGTAATCCCCAGGTTTCGGGTTACGCGGATGGTAAAGGGGGCGCGGCAAATTTCTCCCTACCTTACGATGTTGCCGTTGATGCCCAGGGAAATGTATATTCCGTTGATCCGGGAAATTATGATATTCGTAAAATAAGCCCCGATGGTACTGCAATTACCTGGGCTTGGGGAAACCAATCGCCATGGAGCATTGCTGTTGACAGAACCACAGGTTATATTTATTACTCCAGCTGCTCCAGCCCCGGAAACATCTACCAGGTATCAGCTCAATGGACTACCAAACAGGTGATATCCGGTCTTAACTATCCCGCTGGAATCAAATTTGACAAAGCCGGCAACTTATACGTATCGGTTAATGGTGACCAGGTTATCAGAAAATTTAATGCCGGCGACTGGAAGGGCAGTATCATTGCAGGGCAGCTTGGGGTTTCGGGTTATTTAAACGGAGCGGCTGCAACTGCAAAATTCGCTTATCCATGGGGCATCGCGGTTGACAATAGCAGCAATATTTATGTGGCAGGCAATGGAACCTGGGACGGCGGAAGCTACAACCCCGACCAAAGTATCCGCTTTATACAAGCTAATACTTTTGATGTGAGCACCTTTGCCGGCAGCGGTACGGCAGGTTATGCTGACGCAATAGGAGGATCTGCGCTTTTCAGCGCGCCAACCGGTGTTGCTGTTGATAAGAATGGAACCGTGTATGTTTTGGATAAAAACAACAATCGGATAAGAAAAATAGTTTCGGAATAATTACGATCCTTTTTAAAAATACTATCACAGTTTATTTTTCAACCCAGGCATATCCTTGTTGTCCGGGATAAATATGAGTAGTAGTTAATAATTGTTTGGGTTTATTTAAGGGGTACTCCGTAGCAGAAACGTGTTTCTGCTACGGGCAGGTACTGCGCGGTTTTAAGTGCGAATAAACTTAATGCATGTCAAACAATAGCTACGGCAATTTTTCTTAGAATAAATTTAATGAAACATTATATAAATATCTTTTTAATACATGTTTTTGCCATTCAGACAATGGCTTGCAGCAAAAAAACGGTAGGTAATGACGTAATAGTCTCAACCGGTAATACGCATATCTACTATGTATCAGTTAACGGCTCTGATGCTAATTCGGGTAAAATCAATACCCCTTTCCAGTCCATCAATGCCGCCTTAGATCATGCCTTGCCCGGTGATACCGTTATGGTTAGAGGTGGCAGCTATTATGATAAGGTGGTGTTTCCGCAATCGGGGATCATGAATAAGTTAATCACTTTAAAGGCATATCCCGGCGAAAAGCCGGTGATAGACGGGAGCAAAATAATAGTTTCGGGCTGGGTGCCGCTGGTTACACTGAGCAATGTAAGATATATAACATTGGATGGCTTTGATATCTGTAATCTCACGAGCTCAACTTTTAATACCGATCCTGAAGGGATCGCCATCAATGGCAATTCGCACGATATCACTATCAAAAACTGCAACATTTATAACATAAAGAACAACGCATCCCTGAACGACTGGCGAAGCGGACACGCTATACTGGCAATTGGTAACGGAACTACTGCCATTACTAACCTGGTTATTACGCATTGTACTGTACATGATACGCAGACCGGTACAAGTGAAAATGTAACGCTGGCCGGTAATATTGACGGCTTTGTTTTTAGCCATAATAAAGTATATGATACAGAAAACATCGGGATAATTGTTGCCGGTGGTGATGGTTTAAATCCCAAGGGAGATGTAGCTACCAACTATGCCCGCAATGGCGTGATAAGTGATAATATTTTTCACGATAATACCATGACCAGGACCCCGGAAACCTGGGGCCCCGACAGGTACGGTGCTATCTCCATTTACGTTTGCGGCGGTGCTAATACCATTATCGAAAGAAACACAGTATATAACAGTGACCGGGGGATTGGACTGGTGAGCGAAAGCAACGTATATGCAACCAAAACCACCATCGTGCGAAACAATTTTGTATATAACTGCTATCGCACAGGTATATACATGGGCGACTATCTGAACTACACATCCGGCGGAACTAAAAACTGTTACATAGTAAACAATACCTTATATCAGAATAACCGTGTACTGGGCGCTTTTGGCGAAATTGAAGGGGAGATCAGGCTTACGGAGCACTGCGACGATAACGTGATCAAAAATAACATAGTTTATGCAAGGCCCGTTGATGTATTTATTCATAAGTATACCACAACAGGCAGCAATAACATTATCGACAATAATTTATACTATACTACTGGCACTCCGCAATGGATTTGGAACAGTACTAACGGTGCTCCATATACCGATTTGAGCGCCTGGAAAGCATTCAGTGGCAATGATGCCGGTTCAACAAACGGGCAGGACCCTCTTTTGTTGAGTACATCATCGCCTGATCTCCATATACAATCGGCCTCTCCTGCAAAAAATACCGGAAATGTAATCTCTGCCGATATAAATGGCACTACAGATATTGACGGAAATACACGCATTGTAAATAATAAGATAAGTAAAGGCGCACAGCAGTAACATGTTTAATTAAAAAAGTATGCTTATGAAATGTAATGTCTATGTTTTTTTAATGCTTGGTTTTGCTATACAGGCATTTGGTTGCAGTAAAAAGAACGATCCCGGCGGTAATGTCACAATTACCGGGAGCACTCATGTTTATTATGTAGCTGCCAACGGGTTAGAGTCAAATAAAGGAACAATTGACGCGCCTTTTCAAACTATCAATAACGCGCTTTCCCATACCATTCCCGGCGATACCGTAATGGTAAGGGGTGGAGTATATAGCGAAAAGGTTGTATTTCCCAAATCTGGCGTAATGGATAAGTATATCACGTTGAAAGCTTACCGTGGGGAAACACCTATAATTGACGGTAGTGCTTTTAGTGTTAACGGGAGGGAAGCCCTGGTAACCATTGATAAGGCAAAGTATATAGTTGTAGATGGCTTTGAAATACGCAATCTTAAAACCGCAACTGGCGATCCCAAAGCCATTATGGTTGAAGGTGGATCCGACTACATTATTATAAAAAACAATACGGTATACGGTATTGATTATACTCAGCTCCCGCTCAATGGAGGCGGAAATGCTATACTGGTCATCGGGAATACTACCGATCCCGTAACTAATATTACCGTTACCGGGAATACAATCCATGACTGTAAAACCGGGTACGGCGAAAATTTAACCATCAATGGCTATGTTGACGGTTTTACCATCACCAATAATACCATTTATAATGCTCAAAATATTGGGATAGATGCAGCAGGAGGTTATGCAGCAAATAGCGATCCAACGCTTAACTATGCCCGTAATGGTGTTATCAGCGGCAACACCCTCTATAACATTGAAAGCAAAAGAGGACCGCTTGGTGGACATGGCGCCATAGGTATTTATGTAGACGGCGGCAGGAATGTGGTAGTGGAAAAAAACAAAGTGTCCGTTACAGACAGGGGGATTGGTGTTGTGAGCGAAACCAATGGCTTCCCCACCGATCATGTTACCATAAGGAATAACCTGGTATTTAACTGTTGGTGCTCCGGGATCTATATGGGTGGGTATTTAAATTACACAGGCGGTGGTACAAGCAACTCGGCTATAGTAAACAATACCTTGTATAATAACAACCAGGCATTAGGTGCCTTTGGCGAAATAGAAGGGGAGATAAGTATCAGGGAAGATTGCACCAATAACGTAATAAAAAATAACATCATTTATGGTGGGGCATCAGATATGTTTATTCATAAATATACCAACCGCGGATCGGGTAATATCATCGATTATAACCTGTATTACACCACAGGCCCCGCGCAGTGGACCTGGAACGGCGTGGCCTATACCGACTATAACTTATGGAAGACAGCCTGCGGCGGGGACGCCAGTTCAACATATGGCACTGATCCTTTATTTGTCAATACATCCGGCCTTGATTTTCACCTGCAATCATCCTCAGTAGCAAAAAATAGCGGGCAGGTGATATCTGATGGCGTTAACGGTACGGTTGATTTTGATGGTAATACGCGTATCGTAAATAAGCAGATAAGTAAAGGGGCATATCAATAATCAATACCCATTGTTTTTAATCTTGATTACAAAATGGAAAAGATTCCCACAATTAAAGAGATAGCTAAACGCTTAAAAGTAAGCCCTTCAACAGTGTCGCGTGCTCTTCATGGTCATCCCAGCATTGGCCTTGTAACTACCATGCGGGTTAATAAGGTAGCAAGCGAACTAAATTATGAGCGAAATCAAACAGCTGTATTTTTTAAACAACGAAAAACATTAACTATTGGTGTAATTGTTCCGGATTTTTCTGACGCTTTTTTTTCTTCGGCCCTTAGTGGGATAGAAGATTACGCCAGCAAAAGGAATTATAACGTTTTTGTTGGGCAATCGTTAGAAAACCCTGATAAGGAAAAACGTATCCTGGAAACAATGAAAACACATCGGTTAGACGGCATTATCATTTCGATAAGCAAAAATACCACGAATTATGAAGTGTTTGAACAATTGAAAAAATATAACATTCCTGTTGTTTTTTTTGACCGTATTCCTGGTATGGAAGATATTCATTACTCGGCTTGTAATCTCCAATCGGGAATGTTACAGGCCATTGATTGTTTAATAGAAAAAGGGCATCGTAGTATTGGGTTAATTAATGGTCCATCGCAACTGGCTGCAAGTAAAGAGCGCCTGGATGCTTACAAACAGGGGCTTGATAAATATCAGATAGCAGTAAATACTGACCTGATAGTCTCTTCGGATCTATCGTCGGCGCAAAATACTTATGCTATGCGGCGGCTATTATCTTTAGCAGATAAGCCCACAGCTATTATCACTTTTAACGATTATGTGGCACGCGATGCAATTAAGTTGTTGAAGAACTATAATTTGGCTCCCAATCACGATATTAGCTTTGTCAGTTTTGCAAATTCTCCTATTTGGAGTTTTATGGATAGTGCCCCAATGGCGTCCATTGAACAATTTCCCCAAAAGCAAGGCATAAAAGCGGCCGAAATACTTTTTAAAATAATTGATGATCGCATCAGTGAAGCGTCGTTAACCCCGGTTTTCCATCATGCGGTATTTGATTCCAGTATGGTGTCTCATAGAGGGCGTACCAATGTATAGGATAAGGTTATAACAGTCCCAATTTCGATTTGCATAAAGCATTAGCGGGTAATATTTATAGAAAAAGGGGTTTACATATTTTTTAGAAATTACACTTAATAATTTGATTATTAACTGTATATGTGAATGTTAGCCCTGAATTGTGTTAACCCTGTTAACCCCTCTTTGTTAATAGAGTAAATCCAACCCAACACTATATATCGCTTAGTATCTGAAAAATTCAAAAAAAGCGAGGCTCATCATACCGCCTCGTTTGTTTTGAATTTATAAGGCAGAGGTTGATAGGCTTGTTGTTTGTATACTCTTTAATATTCCAATTCAAAAGTGTCACTATACTTTAATTTGCTGTTCTTTTGTAAAGATTTGGGAATTTGAATATTCAACTGCCCATTTTGATAGGCCCATTTTAACTTTTCAGCGTTGCCCAACAGGCTTACTTTTTTAATCCGTTTAATATTGTTTACAGGGAAACTTACCTCGGCCGGAAGGGTTATATTATCTTTTTCTGATAGCCAGAAGGCATATAATGTGTTTTTTGTTTTTGACCTTGTAAAATATATGTTCCCAACAGAATAAGGTATAACAGGTTCGGAAGCGTAGATCCCTTTTTCGTTAATCTTCATCCAATCCGCAATGTCCTGTAACCTTTGATAGGCAATCGGATTCCAGTCGCCATTTGGTCCGGGGGCTATATTAAGCAAGAGGTTACCTCCCCTTGAAACTATTTTTATCAGCGTTTGTACCAATTGACGGCTGGGCTTAAATTCGTCATCAGGAACATAACTCCAGTATTTGCCAATGGTCATACAGGTTTCCCATGGGTAGGATAAGGGCTTGTCCGGGACTTCCTGTTCGGGTGTGGTATAGTTTTCAAATTCGCCGGTCGCTGTCCTGTCTACCATAATCAAACCTGGCTGATAGCTGCGGCTCATTTTTGCTATCCGGGCCATATCAATGTCCTGGTTATAATGTTGCGGGTCGTTATCCTTTGTAACTGATGGCCGTACCCAGCCGCCATCGAGCCATAGAATATCTATTTTACCATAACCGGTCATTAATTCTTCAATTTGGTTGTAGGTAAAATCTTTAAATTTTTGCCAGCGTTCAGGATATCGTTGCGGATCGTAATTTACATTATGATCTTTAGGAGGAAAGTAAGGCCACCAATAATTTTCATTATGCCAGTCGGGTTTTGAGAAATATGCCCCGATCATAAAATTGTCTTTACGGAAGGCGTTAAATATTTCTTTGGTGACATTGCTTCGCGGATTTTTTGAAAACGGAGTTTTAGGGTCGGTAATTTTATAATCTGTTTGTTTAGTATCAAACATGCTAAAACCATCGTGATGTTTAGTGGTAAATACCACATAATTCATCCCCGCAGCCTTGGCCGCTTTAACCCATTTTTCGGGGTTAAAATTGACGGGGTTGAAAGTGGTTTGGAGGTTTTCGTATGCTTTTTTATAAGCGAAATAATCATTGCTATAGGGGCCGGTACGCGTAACCCAGTCATCAGGGCAAATGGTCCAGCTTTCGGCCACACCCCATTGACTGTATGTTCCCCAGTGCATAAATAAACCAAACTTTTGGTCTTGCCAGCGGGCAAGTTTTTGCCGTACCAGGGAATCTTTAGGAAGTTGGTACGTATCTGACATTTTATGTTCGTTTTGTGCCAATGCCGCGTGGGTGCATCCTAAAATAAACAGGTAGGGTAAAAGTTTTCGGATCATGATGGTATAATACATTGGTAGTTTTGCTTTCATAGGTAGATGAGCAAACATTAATTTAAAACCAATTCAATTACCGGTATCTCACTATCGGGCTTGGTTTCTGGTAGATTTAATATCAGGTCGTTACCTGTATCCTTTGATTTGCTATCCTGTTGTATCTCCGACGCGTCATGTAAAAACTGAACGTATTTTACTTTATCCTTATAGCCTGGTAAAGTAAGTGTTTTGCCGGGATATGCTAACAAATGCACGTATAAGCGCCGGGTATTTGCATTATAGGTAAGCAGGGTGTGCTCCGGGGCTACAAAGGTTTCCGGAGCTTCGGTACATCCATAAATGGAGCGGCTGTTATATTTCATCCAGGCTGCTATTCCGTCCAGCCTTTCGTTAGCACGTTTATCAAATAAACCGCGTGCAGTAGGGCCCACGTTAAGCAACAGGTTACCTCTTTTGCTTACAGCCTCTATCAGCATGGTAATTAATTGCGTGGTACTTTTCCAGCTGTTTTCGTCGCGGAAATAACCCCAGGAACCAGAAAACGTTTGGCAAGTTTCCCAGTAGGTTTTGTAATCATTTTTTTTGACCCATTCCGATAAATTTACCTGTTCGGGTGTCAGGTAATCCCAACCATCCTGGTATTCATTTAAATCGAGGCGGTTATCAATTATAATATTGGGCTGTAGTTTTCTTATTTCTTTAACGAGTTCAACAGATCCCCAGTCTTTGGCCCCTTTTCCATGTTTGCCATTATCAGGGTACGAAAAATCGAGCCATAGCATATCAATTTTGCCGTAATTGGTAAGCAGTTCTTTAATCTGGTTGTGCATATAGGTACGGTACCTGGCCATATCACGCCCTTTGTTCAGCTTATCATAATCCTCGTCCTTTTCGCTTGCCGGTTGCAATGGGTGTAAAACATCAACCGTAAAGTCAGGATGGTGCCAATCCAACAGTGAGTAATAAAACCCTATTTTTATACCCTCGGCCCTAAAAGCATCAACAAACTCCTTTACAAGGTCTCTTTTAGCAGCGGTTTTAGCAGCCTTGTAGTCAGTATATTTTGAATCAAACAGGCAAAACCCTTCATGATGTTTAGTGGTAAGCACAGCATATTTCATCCCGGCTGCCTTAGCTTTCTTTGCCCACTCTTTGGGATTAAACAAATCTGGATTAAACTCATCAAAATAAGGCTGGTATTGCGCATCCGTCATGCGCTCCCATCTTTTTACCCATTCATGCCTTGCCGCCTGCGAATAAAGTCCCCAATGGATAAACATACCAAAGCGATCATCAGTCCACCAGGACATACGTTTGGCTTTTTGTTCGGGTGTTTCCGTTCCTATTTTCTTTTGGGCATATAAAGGGGAAAATGCAATAAAAACCAATAAAATACCTGTTAACGTTTTTTTCATTTGGCGGATAGCTGACGTTAGTTTTAAAAAGCGTGTTTAAAAAAGGAGATGTTTTACATCGATAAAATTTCATCAACCACTTCCAGTAAAGGCCTTTGAGGCTTTTCGGGATTTAGCTTTTGGTTGTCGTCCACCCATTTTCGTTCCCAGGAAAAGTAATCAGGTTCCTGAACGTTTTTACCTTGCAGATTGCTGCGCAAATAATCAAAATAAATCTCCCAGCGGGGCAAGTAATAGCTATCCATCAGACCGGCCCACTCTTTATAAGCATACTCATGCAGATTGTCTTCGGTACGCACATTTTCGCCCCAATAGGTAATTTGCATTAATTCGTTTTTTAAATTGTTTGCTTTTTCTTCTGCGGTATTGCCGTTATCTATGGCTTGTTTGAGATAGGTGTTGAGCCTGAAATACTGATCGGTATTTAAGAGATCATCTGTCAGCCTTATCATATGCAGGAATTTTGCGCTGGCTGCGTTAAATGTTTGCAGATTCTTGCTGTTATAAGCAGTTACCATTTCATTAAATGTGAGCGTGCCTTTATTAGCCAGCAGTTGCCGCACCATATTGATGAGGTCTATTTTATAAGTAGCCGAATTTTTAAGAGCAGGCGCCGCTTTTGCAAATTCTTTTACCGCATTTGCAAAAGCAACTGTGTCATAATTCCGGGTGAGCGTACCCCAACTGGAAATTGATTTAACTTTAAGTGCGGGCCTTGCGCAAAAAATGGATTCGCCAGCCCCTTCCTGGTAACCGGGAAGGCTTTGATAAATGGTTTGTAAAAATCCCTGCCAGGCATTACTTGCATGCCCATTGCTTTTACCATAACGATATAGAGCGTATTTATCTATCCAACTGCGGGTGTCTACATGTTCCTGGTGCCAGCCCAGTTCAAGCATCAGGTCATAATCAGGAGGGTTATTATTGATGCCTTCAGGCATAATCCCCACACCTTTAAGATAATTGCTGTAAGTGCTTTTACGGGCACGGTATACCTCATCGGCAAAGCGCTGCAGTTTTCCATATACGCCAGGCCGTTCGCCAAAATTGTTAACGCTGCACCATATAAATGGTGTATTATCATAAGCCTTACGCTTTTCCCAGTTATTGGTAAACTCACCAAAAAGTTCCTGTACCAATACTTTTGATTTATCGAGACCATCAAGCATGGCCTGCTTGGGATTATCCTGCCAGCCCTGCAATACCCATGTTGAACCGGGGTAGTAATTTTGCATCGATGCCTGTATGGCAGTGCCTGCTTTTTTCAAATCGACACCTTCCGTTTTACCACCCTCATGAAAAGGGTCGCCGGCAAAAAAATGGATGTTCTTACCGTATAATTTTTGAATTTCGCTATAGTAGATGCCGGCAATGCGGCTAAACTCAGGATCAGTGGGGTCAAGTATATCAGGTCTTTTAAAAGCACCCCAGGTACCCTGATCAATGATATGTGCTTTACTTTTGTTTTTTAATGAGCTTGGCACCATGCCATAAAAACCTTGCAACACAGGTTGTATACCCAACTCCTGCATCCGCTTCATCATTTTCTGTTGAATCAGCTTTCTGTTGTCTATCTGGCTTTGAGGCATGGGACCTCCCCAGCCTTCAATATTTCCCATCAGCCACCATGCGGTATAAGCAGGCCCAACAATGAAACTGTTAATTTCATTTTCAGTGTATCCTATTTTCCTCAGCGTGTTTTGCCATACCGCTTCCATACCTTCAACAGTAAGCATTGTATTAACACCATTTAACGCCATCCAGTCAAGCTCCCGTTCCCAGTCGGGCCAGCTATAAAAGCTCATTGTGTAATTATAGGTGCAGTAATTTAACGCATAACGATACTTGGCCGCAGCTTGTACGGTTACTTTTTTGTTAACATTAGGAATAGGAAACACGGGCAACATGTTATCACCCATGTGAGACATAGAGCGATAGCAGTAATATTTTAAATACCAGTTTATACCAACAGCTGCCGCATTGGCTCCTGAAGCATGGATAACCAGTTTATTCTTGATGGTTTGCAGTTCAACTATTTCTGAACTGGTGTTTTTTAAGGGTTCAAAAACGATATGGTTGCTTAACCACGGAGCGCGCCTTTTAACCAGTGCTTTTACAGCATCAAATTGTTGCGCTAAAAGCTGTATAGGCAATAATAAAAGTAGCAGACAGGTTAGTTTTCGCATAAAAATTTGTTGGTTTTTTCTGTTAATATGTCCGAAACTAACTAAAATTTAATGGAAAGATTATGCATAATTCTATGCCCTGGAGCCTTGAAACCTACGCAAACGTTTGTTACTGTAAAGACAAACGTTTGCGTAAGTTTTCACTGTTTTTTATCAAATATAGAGCGGGCGATATGCTAATCCTGCCTGGATAACCCCGATTGACATTAACAGCCTGGGTTATTTTATGATAGGGCGAAAAAATGTAGCCGATATTACAGTTACCTAAGGACTGCCGATAACTACGGCCTATAACGGCCGCTGAAAAATGGAATAAAGGCGCTAAATTAGAGCAGAATTACGGATATTAATAACCTAACCAAACTGGTGGTTTAACTCACGAGTTCGGTTGATTTTTAATATGGTCACATGATACAATATTATAAATGTTAAAATCACTCTTGAATACCCGCATAAGTTATTATAAATATTATAACCGCAGTATATTAAAAGCAACACCGCTACTGCATTTACTGGTAACCTTAACAACAATAAGCGTTAGTGCTCAAAATTTGAGTGTAAAAACTGCTTTAGCCTCAAAATCAACAGATATTACAGTGGCCACTGCTCAAAAAAGTATAAGTTTAGCTATTGATAATTCTGATTACCAGGCGGTGAAACTTGCGGCTTGCTTTTTTGCTGACGATATAAAACAGGTTACCGGAACTTTGCCGGCTATTACTACTTTGCAACACCCCGCCGCTGAAATGATTATTGCCGGCACTATTGGTAAAAGCCCAGCTATTGATAGGTTGATAGCTGCACACAAGATCAAAGATATTATTAAAATTAAAGGCCGTTGGGAGGCTTCATTATGGCAAATAGTTAACAACCCCGCACCTGGTGTAAAAAAAGCGCTCATTATAGTTGGAAGCGATAGACGAGGGACAGTTTATGGACTCTTACAAATTTCAAGGAAAATGGGTGTATCGCCATGGCATTGGTGGGCAGATGTTCCTACTGCTAAAAGAAAAACAGTTACAATCTCCGTACCTAAACCAACTTGGGATGAACCGGCAGTTAAATATCGCGGTATTTTTATTAATGATGAAGACTGGGGAATAAATCAATGGGCGAGGAAAAACTTTGAAAAGGATTTTGCACATGGCATTGGCCCCAAAACATATGAAAAATTATTTGAATTGATGTTGCGTTTGCGGCTCAACTATATTTGGCCTGCTATGCATGAGGTGTCTAAAGAATTTGGCGATACTCCCGAGAATGTAGCTTTGGCCGATCATTATGGTATTGTTGCAGGTTCATCACATTGCGAACCGATGCTGTATAATAACGTGCATTGGAACGAGAAACTTAAAGGTGCCTGGAATTATAGCACTAATCCTGATAGTATTTATAAATATTGGAAAGAAACTGCTAAGGACAGAAAAGACAAAGAAGCAGTTTGGACAATGGGTATACGCGGTATACATGATCGTGGTATGGAATCGCCACCATCAGGTATACCTGAAAGGATAACCCTTTTAGAAAAGGTATTTAAAGACCAGCGAGATCTTATTAATCAATACGTCAATAAACAATGGGGGGCTGTTGCTCAATGTTTTGTTCCTTATAAAGAAGTATTGCCTGTGTATGATGCCGGCTTAAAAGTACCTGATGATGTAACTCTGATTTGGGTAGATGACAATTTTGGATACATTCGCCGCTTATCGAATCCAACCGAAAGGAAGCGGTCTGGCGGTAGCGGATTATACTGGCACTTATCTTACTACGGTGGTCCTCATTCGTATACATGGATTAATTCTACCGCCCCGGCATTGATGTGGGAAGAGTTTCATAAGGCCTGGGAAAATCAGGCCCGGACGATGTGGGTGATTAACGTAGGTGATGTTAAACCGATGGAATTGGGGATCGACTATTTTTCACGCTTATCATGGAACCCGGAAAGTCAAAAGACGGATGCACAACCCCAATTTTTAAAAGCATTTCTTACAGAACATTTTAATGAAAATGTAGCTAAGCTTAACGACTTGCTTACAGAATTTTATCGTTTAGGCACAGTACGAAAACCTGAATTAATGAATCGTGATTGGGCTATTTCTTTGTCGGATAACGAAGCTGTGCAATTACAAGCTGATTATCAGAGATTATTAAATCTTGAAACTTCTGTAGCAAAGTCTGTACCCTTAAATAAGCAGGATCCTTATACAGAAATGATTGGTTTTCCGGCCCGTATCATGGCAGAAACCGGACTTATATTTATGCATGACAGGGCAATTGTTTATGGCGCAAATCAAGCTACCCATCATGTCGAGATAGATCGCCTTAAAGCGGCTTTGGAATCCGAAGTTAATAATTACAATAATAAAATAGCAGGGGGGAAATGGCAATATATGATGCCGGGAACAATAACCTGTCAAAATCTTCTATCATGGAATAGCCAGGTAGCATGGCCATGGGCTGAAACCAGGAAACCGGATACCACCAAAAAAGCAATTCAGGCGGATATAACAAGAAACGCTTCATCTGCCGATGAACAAACCACAGCTGGAACCGCAAAATGGTCGGTTATACCAGGATTGGGCAATAGCGGCCGGGCTATGGCATTGACACCGGTTAACCTTAATTTATCATGGAAACCTGGCGATGCAAAAGCTCCAACATTGAATTACAATTTTAAAACTGATGGTAATTCAGCAAAGGTGAGGATTGATTTTATGCCAACTTTCAGAATTTATCCTGGTATGCAATTAAGGGTAGCCATTTTAGTTGATAATAAATTTATTTCAACAACAGAAGTGCCGGGGTCAAATGGCAAGGAAGATGAGAATGGACCCAACCGTAACCAGGGTATTAGAAATAATTACGTTAGTGCATTAATAGATTTACCAGCATTAACCACCGGTACACACAAATTGTCTATCAGGGCTATCGACCCTGGCGTAGTAATTGATAAAATTTCATTTTATAAAAATTAGTGTCCTCAACTTTTTTATTTATCCCCCACAGCCGACGGGGCCAAAAGAAAACGATATATTCAGGAAACCGCCCTGCGGAAATCAGTAGGTGATTGCTGCGTATGCTTCTTAAAGTATTTCATAAAGTACGATGGGCGTCTACGACCCATGCAAAGCTCCATTCCTTTATTGCAGGATCTGTAAAATTTGTATTGGACATGCAGCGCCGTTTTGGAGAAACTAGGGTTATGCCAGCTCATGAATATTTAATCCCTGATGAACAACAAATGATGATCAAGACCAATTTTTCAGGAATGAGGCAAAAACTTCTTTATATTGTTCTGTTACAGGTATCGTAGTATTTGTAATCTGGACAGAATTTTTGGTAACGGATTTGACTGCTTCTTTGGATACGATAAATGAGCGGTGAATTCGCAGGAAAATACTGGCCGGGAGTTTCTCTTCAAGGTTTTTCAGGCTTGTGAGGGTTAATAACGGTTTATCCTGGTTCGCCAGGAAAATCTTTACATAATCTTTAAGTCCTTCGATATAAAGGATGTCTGCTATATTAACCTTTACCAGCTGATAATCAACCTTAAGATAAATATAGTTCTTTTCAACAGGCGTTCCGGGAGTTATATTATTTTGAGCGCTTTCCAAAATCTCAAAATAATCATATGCTTTGGCAGCCGCTTTTGAAAAATCAACAAAACTAAACGGTTTCAGTAAGTAATCTAACGCGTTCACCTTAAAGCCCTCTAAAGCATATTGATCATAAGCCGTTGTAAATATAACGCGCGGACCTTTTTTCTTTCCGGTTTGCTCAATGATCCTTGCCAGTTCAACACCGCTTAGGTCGGCCATCCTGATGTCTAAAAATATCAATTGAAGGCCGGGTTGTTGATGAATAGCTTTCAGCGCTTCGATAGCGTTGCCGAACGTACCCTGTAAATTTAAAAACGGGGTTTGTTCAATGTACGAAGTAATTAGCTTTAAAGCTATCGGTTCGTCGTCTACAGCTATGCAGTCAATTTTCATTTGAATCGGAAAGTTAAATTTACAATGAATTCCCTGATATTGGAGTCGCGGTCAACCGATAATGTGTAGCGCCCGGGATATAGCAGGTCGAGCCTTCTTTTCGTATTTACAATACCGATGCCATTACTATCTTCCAACTGAGCTGTTTGTTCTTCAAAAAGTGAATTCCTGATCTCCAGCTTCAACTCTTCGGCAGATTGGCTGACCTCTATATAAATGTAACTTGGGTGTACACCGCTGATGCCATGCTTAAAGGCATTTTCAACAAATGGCAGGAAAAGCATGGGGGCTATTTCATGATTTTTTAGGTTGACCTGTTTTTCAAAAATGATCTGTACATCATCGCTCAGTCTCAGCTTCATCAGTTTGATATAGTCCTCAATAAATTTGATCTCTTTTTCCAGGTCGGTCAGATCGTTCTTGGTTTCATAAATAACATAACGCATCATATGCGAAAGCGTGTAAACCGCATCTTTAGACGCCACGGGGTTGCTATCGGCGAGTGCATAAATGGTATGCAGGATATTAAAAAAGAAGTGCGGATTGATCTGCGCTTTTAAAAAAGAAAGCTCTGAGCTGATTTTTTCCTGTTCAGTGGCACGGAAGGCTTCCTGATCGGCCTTGATCTTCCTGGAGACCGCGATGATTGTGCTTACTCCCAGTAAAACAAGTGCAGTTATGATAGTCCAATAATTATAAACATGGTTATCGTCAGATGATTTTTTAGCCGGGTTTTTGTAAACTTTGGTAAATACAGCTTTCCAGCCGGTTACTTCATCTAACCAATTGTTTAAGTACACAACGGAGACGAGAATAGCTATCATCAAAAGAACAAATAATACAGCCTTGTTTTTATAAATCAATTGGGGCGTAAAATAAAACAGATTGGCATAGAATAATGTTGCCCATACCAAATGTATCAATACCTGTTTGATCCAAAATTCACCGGGGAGTTTTAAGGGCCAGGATAATGGGAATAACATTAACGCTAATAAACAGGCCACTATATAAAAGTGAACTGAGAAAAAGATCTTCTTTAAGCCTGAAAAAGCCATATCGCGAATTTTACCATAAAAATAGCGGAAAAAAAGTGCGTTTTGTTTCTCAGGCAAAACGCACCATACTGTATCAAATACAGTAATCAACTAAATCCCATCTCACCGGGATGCTGCAAATGACAAAATGTTTTTTTATTTTTTTTTAGGAATAGATGGTTTACAGGAATTAATAGACAGAATGGCAACTTTGATCTATAGCTTTTATTGAAAATTCCTCCAATCACAAAGTCATAGACTCTAACGTTCATTTGGTCTATTATTAAGGCCGATCCGTCTATTCTGCAGATTTTGATCAATGTATTTACTTTGTTTTGTTTCAAAATCTCGAATATGGGAACTGAAAATTACAAGTTCAACTTAAAAAATACAACGAGCCTGCGGGCATTGAAACTGATAACCTGGTTTTTATTGGCAGCAGGGACCGTGCAAGCCCAACAGCCCGCAGGCCCGCCATCAGGTGCCCCTATGGGTAATGGAACTATCTTAGGAACCGTAATAGATTCCCTTACTAAAAAGCCACTGGACTATTCGACAGTAAGCTTATTTAAAGCAGGTACAACTGCTCCAGTGAACGGTAGCCTGACAGATCAGAAAGGTGGTTTCAAAATCACCGGTGTGGCGCCGGGAACTTATCGCATCCAAATCGCTTTTATAGGTTACTCCACCAAAACAATTGACGGCGTTGTTTTAACGGGAGCCAAAACCGACAGAAACCTTGGGCAGGTTATCGTTTCGCCAAGCGCTAAGATGCTGGCTGATGTTCAGGTTACCGGGCAAAGAGCCCTGGTGGAAAACCACATTGACAAATTAGTTTTTAATGCAGAAAAAGATGTAACCAGTGCAGGCGGCAATGCTTCTGATATCTTGCGCAAAGTGCCCATGGTTTCGGTTGACATGGACGGCAATGTTTCCCTCCGCGGAAATCAGAACGTACGGATACTGATCAATGGCAAGCCTTCAGGAGCGTTGGTAACCAACGCGGGCGACGTTTTGAAATCCATGCCTTCCGATCAGATCAAGAATATTGAAGTGATAACGGCACCCTCGGCTAAATACGATGCGGAAGGTTCGGCCGGCATCATCAATATTATTACCAAGAAGAAGGAGGTTGCCGGTGTAAGCGGCTCCATCAATATGGGTATAGGCACCCGTCAAAACAATGAGAGCGGGAATATCAATTTCAACAAAAATAAACTAAGCATCACAGCTAACCTGGGTTATAACGTTGGATGGCCGCAAACCACCTATCAATCCTTCAGCAGTCGAAATACCGAGCTGGGTACATCATCCTCGTCAAACGGGCAAAGTACATCAAATCGTCATTTTACTAATGGCTCGGCATCTTTGGGATATGATTTTAATGATCAAAACACGTTTAACTCTACTTTTAGCCTAAGGGGAGGGGCATTTAAAAATAAAGGTAACTCGGTAAATAGCAATAATTCTGCATCAGAGGGAAATATCGATTATACAGCCTTAACAAGCAACGAATTCAAAGTCTCCAACTTTGACTGGAATAACGATTTTACTCATAAGTTTAAAAAGGAAGGTGAAGAATTAAGCTTTGCTTTTCAATGGACACATGGTACATCAGATGTAAACTATCTGTCAGAATATTCTGCTTTTACTCAAAACCAGCGTGCGGTTAATAACGGTATCAATAACGAGTATACTTACCAGCTGGATTACGTACTACCGGTCAGCAAGGTATTTAAGCTGGAAACAGGTGCGAAAAGTATTTTAAGGAGGATCTCCAGCGAATACGATTTTTTCAATCCAGATGCTTCAGGCGCGTACGTATTTAATACGGCCACATCCAACACCTATAGTTACGACCAGGACGTGTACTCAGGCTACGGCTTGCTTACTGCAAATTTGAAAGATGGTTTTACTGTACAGGCAGGCGCCCGGTTAGAGAATACAAAAATTAATGGAAATTCGGGCAATGTCAGTGCCGGCCTGGCACCTTTTGATAATACGTATACCAACTTTATTCCAAGTTTTGTGATTTCAAAGGCTTTAACGCCTACCCAAACGCTGAAACTAAGCTATAGTAAGCGTATCCAACGGCCGAGCCTGCAATATTTAAACCCGTTTCTGAATACCAGCAACCCTCTCAACCAAACGCAGGGTAACCCGGAATTGTCGCCCGAAATTACGCAGACCGTGGAAATGACTTATTCTACTTTCATCAAAAGCAGCGTTATCAATGCCTCCGTCTATTACAGGAAGACCAATGATATTATTGAAAGCTATGTACGTACGGTGCCTTACACAACGGTGGATAATAACGGGAACCCGGTTACCAGGGATGTTTCCCTCACCAATTACCTTAACGTGGGTAACAATAATTCCATTGGTGTAACCTTCTTTGGCTCAACAGAACTGTTCAAGGTCCTCACGATACGGGGCAACATTAATGCGTTTACCTATAAACCGCAGGTGATCAGCAGCCTTCAGCAGGCAAGTCAGTCTACCTATGTTCAGTACAATGCCTTCATTAGCGGAACAGTAAAAATAAACAAGGCTTTGTCTGCCGAAACTTTTTTGATCCAGAACTCGGCAAGGAGAACTTTCCAGGGAACAAACCCATCTTTCAATTTATGGGTGATAGGTTTGAAGCAGGATGTTTGGAAAAAACGCGGAACTATTGGTTTGAACATTACGCAGCCATTTAAGGATTATAAAGACTTTACCTCCAATATTAATAGCGGCCCGCTTAGTCAAAGCAGCAGGTTCTCAGTGCCGTTCAGATCTTTTGGCGTTAGCTTTGCCTATAACTTCGGTAAAATGAATTTTGGTCCGCAGATGCCTAAGAAGAAACGCGGCGTTAACAATGATGATTTAAAACAGGGCGACAGTAGTGGGCAAGGGGCGCAAAATTGATAGAAAATATTGAGGGTAAATTTTTGAGTAATTCCCTTATCAAGGAAAATGAGGGCTATATGGGCTATATCTCTAACGAACTGATCCCGGCAATAACAAACAATCTGACTGAAAAAATATTCAAAAAACAGGAAAGGTACTACTGGTAGAGATTAAAATGGAAAAGCAACACCCCCATAATTACCTGAACCTTGCGCCGGGCTCGGCGGGAAATGACATGCCTGCCGGGATATTTAAAAATGATAAAAAGTAATCCTGATAAATATCCCGGACTGGTTTGTTTGATATGGTGATGCTA
Source organism: Mucilaginibacter gossypii (assembly GCF_017569325.2). Classification (NCBI taxonomy): domain Bacteria; kingdom Pseudomonadati; phylum Bacteroidota; class Sphingobacteriia; order Sphingobacteriales; family Sphingobacteriaceae; genus Mucilaginibacter; species Mucilaginibacter gossypii. The sequence continues at coordinate 873,364 of NZ_CP071878.2, forward strand.
TTTAAATGATTTAAAAGCCTCCGCAGCCTGGTTTAATTGCGCTGCGCTGTTAGTTTGCGGGCCATTGTGTATGATGATCCGATACCTGAATGTTACCGATTCGCCTTTCTTTAAAGTCAGGTTCTTTTCAGATTTGCCGTTGGTAAACACCTTTTCGCCCAGCGGATTGGCTGCAAACAGGCCGTAGCCACGGGCATGCCAAAAAGTAGGGTAATTTGGGTTTTGAGGATGATCAATAATAGTAACGCTTACCGAATCTGCTCCAATTTTACCATATACCTTGCACCATACACCGCGGGTGCTCCATGCGTCGTTACCTGTTTTGCCTTCGCTGGTGAGGTAAGTACCGTTAGCTACCTTATCGGTACCTCCTTTTACTATGGTTACGTTACCTTTATCGTCGGTAAATTTCTGATCGGCAGGGTCAGGGATTTGCAGCTCATGGGCCAGGCGCAGGCCAAGCATGCCATCTTTGGCATCTTTAAAAAGAGCGTCCTTATCCGCAGTAAGTGTAGTTGCACGGTCAATGATCCGTTCCCGGGCATTTCCGCTAAATTCAAAACGCGTTTGTTCTTCTAATATCACCTGCTTTTGCTGATCTGTCCAGTTTGCATGATAGGCCAGTATACCTTTTGTGCCATCTTTTGTTTCCAAAATTTTGTCGGTTCGGATCCAACCATAACCACTCTTTTTAGCGGCCGGTATGGCATAAGAGTTATTCCAGAAATCAAGACCGTTCAGGTTTTCAAAGTTAAACCATAACCCTATGTGATGCGGATGATCTGTAGGATCGCCAGGTCGTGGGGCCAGCGGAAAGCCGCGGGTCACCAATGTGCCGTTTGCCGACCGCAAAGGGTAAAGAACGGGTTTTTCTAAACTATCCGGATAAAGGAAACTGGTAAAGGGTTTTCCACCTATCAGGATATCTATTTTATTATTTGTTGTTTTTACCAGCCTTACCGGTTCGGCTTTTTGAGCGTGTACTACAGGAAACAATAGCATATTTGCGGCAACGGCGAGCCCCAGTTTTTTTATGATCTTCATTGATTGATGTAAGGTTAAAAAAGGCTGTGCCCTAATGGTAGGGCACGGCCAATGTCAATAATGTTTGTGACCTATCCGGCTATTAATATTTAAAAACTTTTCCATTAGCCATTACTTCCTGGGTAGCTTCATCAAAAGTGGCCTTATAGCCGGTATGAACAGCTGCATTGGTCATGATATTGGCTATCGAATGGCTGTAACCGGCTTCAACCGGGGCGTTTGGCTGCTTACGGCTGCGTACGCATTCCATCCAGTTGCGTACGTGGTTTGAAGTAAGTATATCACCTCCGGTATTGGCTGATGCTACCACCTTTTCGGTATTAGCCAGGCTAATCTCAGGCAGCAGGTTTGCCTTCATATGCATGGCATCGGCCATTTTTTGAGTAAGACCTCCTTTTGGCGATACTGTGTTGGTGATGAGGTTAAGCTCACCGCCGTTTGAATAGTAAATTTCGGCCGGATGCTCATCGCCATTGTGCATGCGTGAGCCAAACGTAACCTGGAAGCCGGTTGAAGGATCATTAAGCGGACCGTAATCAAAAGCGGCAAGTATGGTATCCCAGTTGCGGCGCCCATCTTTCCACATATAGATGCCGCCGTTGGCAACTACACTGCGCGGGTGTTTTAAGCCGGTAAACCAGTGTACAGTATCAATCTGATGGCTCATCCACTGCCCTGGCAGTCCTGACGAATATGGCCAGAACAGGCGGTATTCCAGATATTTACGCGGGTCGAAATCTTCATAAGGCCGGTTCATTATAAAACGTTTCCAGTCGGTATCCTGTTCCTTCAGCTGTCCTAATAACTCCGGCCGGCGCCAGCGGCCTGGTTGATTCACATTCCAGGTAAGCTCAACCATGGTGATAGGGCCAAACTTGCCCGAACTGATAAATTCATTGGCCGCATGATAATTAGCGCCGCTTCTGCGCTGCGATCCAATTTGCACAATTTTGCCCGATTCCTTTACTGCTTTTAAGGCAGCCCGGTTATCTTCCATGGTTTCGGCAAATGGTTTTTCTACATAAGCATCGCAGCCGGCCTTCACAGCTTCAATAGCATGGCGTGCATGCTGGAAATCAGCAGTGCTGATGAATACAGCGTCCACACTTTTACTATCATATAATTCTTCATTATTGCGGTAAGCTTTTACATCGTGCTGCATTTTTTCTTTCCAGAGGGCAGAGCCTTCCTCACGCCGCTTGTTCCAGATATCAGATACGGCTACTACATCAAAGTTGAGTTCTTTATAATGGTTCATGAAACTGGGCACGTGCGAACTTTTGTGCCTGTCTGAAAAGCCTACCACCCCAACCCTGACCCGGTCATTGGCGCCAATGATACGTTTATAACTTTGTGCGCTCCAACTTTTGGGGGCAAGCATAATTCCGGCCCCGGCTAACGAGGCCTGCCTGATAAAGGTACGGCGTGATTTTTCCATGTAGTAAATAGTTTTATTTGCAGGTTGTTTTCTTCAAAATACGGGTACGTCAGGGGGCAGGTGCCTGTATTTTTTGCTGATTAAAAGGTAAACTGGTTAAAGCCGGCGCTTATGCGTGGCTAAATCAAATATCGAAGAATAGAATTGAAAAGCAATAGTGTTTTTAAATGTTAATGTAACAATAATACTGTTTTTTGCAGATCAGGTTTCCTTAAAATAGTGTCCTGGTTTAAAATGTAACAGGTTAATATTTAATTAGGCTAATTGATTAAGCAACCCAAATTTATAGCAGTATAAAGTTTGAGATAAAATAATTGATTAAACCCTCAAGCGCCTTTCATGAAAAATGAAAGGCGCTTGAGGGTTTAAAAGTTGTTCGAAACTTTTAGATTTTAGTTTCAATATATTGACTAATAGAATATTATGTTTTATTTGGTTAGCTTTAATTGCGTTAACTAACTTTCTTTAGGATTAGGTTCTCCTTTACCTGTGGTAATGAGGTTGTACAAACTTCCCGTAATATAACCGGCCCAGGCGTTTGAGCAAACCTCATAACATTCATGAGGTGGAACCAGGCCCTGGTGGATGAAGCGGACTTGTGTTTTGTCGTCCTGTTCGGAAATTTCAAAGATCACTTTGGTGCCTTTCCATTCGGTTTGATCTTTGGTGAAACTAAAATAGTTGTCCAGTACAAGCCAAACCACTTTTTGGTTGGGAACAACTTCTGTTAATTTCAAGGTACAGCGGTGAAGGTCCCTGGCTTTGTAGGTAAACTCGTCATTGAGTTTTTCTGTGCCGCCTTTAACTTCTTCCGACCACCATCCGCGAACATTATTGATGGCATCATAAGCCTCTTTAGGGGTTTTATCTACCGAAATGGTTAATGTTAAATCCTGATCTTTCATTTTTTGTTCATTTTATCGTTCATTAAAACTCCCAGTTTGTCCAGTTTATCGCCCCAGAATTTATCATAGTAGGCTAACCAGGCCTGTAGCTCTTTAAAGCCGTCTTGCTTCAACACACAATGCCTTTCTCTGCCGATGTCTTGTATAGAGATAAAACCGGCATTGTAAAGTACTTTGATATGCTTTGAAACGGCCGGCCTGCTCATATCAAAGTTCTCAGCCAATGAGTTTATTGTACGGCTGTCTTTTGAAAGCAGGTGCAGGATCTGCCTCCTGCTCGGATCGGCAATTACCTGGAATACATCAAGCCTGTGCTGTTCCATCTTTTTCTGCGTTTATGATCTGCAGCATTTTATTGATAAGCACCAACCAGCCTTTTTCCATCGAGCTAAACATCAACGGGTTTACAGAGTCTGCAAAATCACGGTGTACCAGCAAAAGTTCGGTGCCATTATCTTTTTCGGTTAACATCCAGTTTACTGTCGAGTTGCTTAGTTCACCATTGCCCGGGCCGAATTTCCATGAATAAGAAAGTTTTTTGAAGGGGATAACCTCCAGGATCTTGCAATAAAAAATCCCGTCGAAATCCATTTCGGGCATAGGTTTGGCCTTGAGCTGAAATTCGTGACCCAGTACAGGTTTCAGATCGCCGGGCATGAGCCATTGCGATATCAGTTCCTGATCGGTTAAAAATTCCCAAACCACTGCGGGTGGGTGCGGGTAAAATAATTGGTGCTGAATAATTTTTGCCATGATAGGTAACTTTTAAGTTACTCAAATGTATATGTAACTTGTGAGTTACGCAAATTTATTTTTATTTTTATTTGGGATGTTCGAAAAAGCTTGTTAAAAATGTAGAGACGCATCACATGCGTCTCCCACATGCAGATTACGATAGGCAAGCGCTGTGTAAAGGAAGCTTGCCCTATGGAAGACGCAATTATGCATCTCTACGTAAAATGATTGGGGACTTTGTGTTTTAGGGTAGCTTTTCTACGCGGGATGAGCGTTTTGATATAGGATCCACCCAATTATTATCAAGGCTATTACAAGTAGCACGGCCAGGATAATCTTAATGACGCTTACCGGGCGCTGGCCGATAACTTCACCGGTGCTGGCATTAACTGTAAATTGATAAATCTTGTTATTGTAGTTATAGGCACTTACCCAAACCGGTAACATCAGGTATTTTATAGCTTTATCAAAATATTGGGTGTCGGTGCTGTCGATTCTTTGCTCGTCTCCGCCTATGTCGTCCCGTATTGCCGAATTTATCGCTCCAACAGTTTGTTCGGCCGCTTTAGTAAAACCTTGTTCCGGGCCTAACTGGTAAGTTTCGGAACGGAAACCGCTCATATAACGTTCATCAAACTTAACCAGCATATTAAAGTTCCATGGGCCGAGTTTGGTAAGCGTTTTTTCGGGCAATGAGTTGCTGGCGGGTACCATCAAATCGCGAAAATCACATTCCACCCTTCCTGATGCATATGACCAATCAGTATGGCGTACCTGCCTGGTTCTGGTCTGCGATTTCCCGTCTACAGTTTCAGTATACGTTTCGGTGGTGTAGTAGTAATCGCCGCGCTCACCGCTATAATCGGTGATGGTGTAGGTATCATAAGTCCAGTGAGGAAGATATACACCTTTTAGCGCCGATGAGGCATCACTAACTTTTTTTGCCAGATCGTTTGGCGCCCACCACAAGCTTTTAAGCCATTTTTTGAAAAAATCGACCCCTTGTTGTTGCGTAACAGCAAATGGTAAGATATAATGGGGCGGTACATATTGCTGTCCGCTTTCTAAATCTAATACAAGCGGAGCAGTACAAAAAGGGCATTTATCTGAAGTTACAAACTGATCAAGAATTGTTTGCGAACCACAATTTTTACAGTTCACTACTTTAAGGTCGGCGCTTTGTTTATTATCATCGATTTCGGCAATAAACTCATCGTAGTCATAAGATAAAATATCGCAGCTATCGGGGGCACTTTCAATGGCATTGCTTACACCGCAATAATCGCACAGCAAATTATGGGTGCCGGGATTAAAGTGCAATAACGCCCCACAGCCCGAACAATTTAAAGAGTTGTTTATAGCCGATGGGTTAACCTCGTTGTTCATTTCAGAAATATAGAATTAGGAATGATTATAGGTTAGGCTATTGGTGGAGGGACGTTACTAAACAATTCGGCTATTTCCTCAACAGATGATGCTACAGCCCAGGCAGCCATGCCTTTTTTCCAAACCATACTTTCCCTGCTTAGCTGCCCGCTGGCTATCATCGCATTGATGTCGTTTAATGAATGCGGACCGTCAGATTTGCCGTCTTTCGCAATATGGTACTGAACAGCGGGCTGGGGTGGAGGAGGCGGTACATTGCCACCGGTATTGTTGGGAGTAACCTGATTTTGCTGAAAGATATTGCCAACCTGGCTCATCATCGCAGCGCCAACACCAAGGCCCATACCGGCAGCACCTAAATTACCGCCTATGGTATTTTCGGCAGATTTTTCAATAGCGTTGGCCGCCTGGAATTGCGCGTATGCACCAAGGTTGCCTAATATGCCCATTTCGCTGCGTTTATCAAGCACCTGCTCAACTTCGGGTGGCAGGGAGATATTTTCGACTAATAGTTTGGTTAGGTTTAAACCAAGCTCAGCGAAATCGGGTTGGATAGATTCTGTTATGAATTTGCCCATTTCGTTGTAGTTGGCTGCCAGATCAAGCACGTTTATTTTTGATTCGGCTACGGCATCCATCCCCCGCGAAACAACGGTGTTTCGTAACTGCTCATTGATATCGTCAATAATGAAATCGGGATTAGTGGCAGCGATTTCCTTAATAAATACTTTGGGGTCCAGAATCTTAAAGTTAAACGAACCAAATGCCCTCAACCTCACCGGTCCAAATTCAGCATCGCGGATCATTACCGGGTTTTTGGTACCCCATTTTTGATTTGTGAACTGGCGCAGGCTTACGAAGAAGATATCAACCTTAAACGGGCTTTCAAAGCCATATTTCCAGCTCATTAAGGTGGTTAACAAAGGCATGTTCTGAGTTTGCAACTCATAAGTACCGGGAGTAAATACATCGGCGATGCGTCCCTCGTTCATGAAAACAGCGGCCTGCGATTCGCGAACAATAAGTTTTGCACCCATCTTTATGGCATTATCATGGCGCGGAAATTTCCATACAAGCGTATTCTGGGTGGTATCAACCCACTCTATTACATCTATAAATTCGTTACGAAGGATATTGAACAGGCCCATATTTTTCGATGTCAGGTTTAAATAATGATTAAATATGTGAAAAAATCAGAAATGTAAAATGTTCGCCCGGCTAATTATTTTTATCCTGTTAAAATCTCCATAAAAAAACCGGACGCTAATCAATTGACTAATGCCCGGCTCAAATGTTACAAATCAACTAAATTATGGTACTACTTTATCAAGAGGCGGGATATTGGTTTCGGCGCCCGCGTATCCTTTACTTTGATTGATGTGACCATTTACATTCAGGTCGATCTCGCTTTGCGGGACAGGCCACAGCACGTGATATGGTGAAATAGTATAGTGGTTGCCCGAGTTGGTTACAACATTAGGGTTTTTGTAAAAATCGTTCTTCTCCATTATCCTGTCGTAAAAGAAGTTGCTTGTTGAAAAATTAGCTATGTTATAGCTTTTTCCGTTATAAGCGGCAATTCCTGTTTGCGCAAAAATGAAAGCGATACGGGTAAGCTCGGTTTTACGTGGCTCCTCCCAATACAGTTCTCTTTGGCGTTCGTCAAGTATAGTGCCGATATTAACTTTGCCCGGATCTGTTAACAACTGTGCATTTGCACGTGCCCTTACTTTGTTGATATCATCCATAGCAAGTGCGGTTTGGCCTTTCCATACGTAGGCTTCGGCACGCAGCAGGTAGGTTTCGGCTAAGCGAAAAACATACCAGTCGGTGTTGGTACCACGCGGCGGGCTCCACCATTTATCAAGCGCAATAGGGCCCGAGCCTATGAACACTTTGTAATGCGGCCAGCCAAACCAGGCACGGATGGTATCTTTTGCACCATTCAGGAAGCGTTGCTTAACGTTAGCATCGGTATATTGCTCAAGATGCTTACCATACCATGCCGGATCGGAGGTTTTAATGGCCGGGCTATTGTAAACCAAATCGGTCATGTTCATCCAGTTACCGGGGGCGTGCCTTAAGTCGGTATTATCTGTCCATATGTATTTGGTAGCATAAGGCGTACCGCGTAAACGACCGATACCACGGCCATACCATAAAGTAAGCGGGAATTCTTCGGTTACTTTATCTGAAATGCCCGGTTTCAGCGCTCCGGGGGTAAGAATAGTACCGTTATGCCACATCGGCACGCAGTTCCTCATCACCTGCGATCCGTTTGGTGTTGCTCCGTCAAGTGTTTCACGGTCAAGTACTACATATAAAGCCTCGGCATTTGTTCCCAAAGCCTTGTTTTCGGGTCGGTGAAGGTCCCAGATGATGTTTTTTGAAGCATCACCCGCAACTATACCAAAACGATTGGTCATGAGGTGATACGGGCCGTTGATGGCAACGTTGGCGGCTGCAATGGCGTCATCAAATAAACCAAGGGCAAGGTCAACCTTAGCTAAAAGGTGGGCAGCGCCGCCTTTGGAAATATCACCTTTGGCGTTCGCATCGGTAAGATTAGCTACGGCGAACTCCAGGTCTGTTTTCATTTGCTTTAGGATAACGATACGCTGCGTACTGAAGTAGCCGGTGTTTACCGCAGTTTCTTCTTTTAGCAGCAATGGCACATCGCCAAACTCATGTACTAAGCGATAGTAACGGTAAGCCCGGTGAAAAAGCGCGGTAGCCTTAACCAGATTTTTATCAGCATCCGATGGCCATTTAATGTTATCCAGCCTCGATAAAATAACGTTACAGTCATGTATCCCCTGGTACCAGGCGCTCCAGTAGCGGCCTATCTTGTTATAGTCGTCGCTGTTTAAGTTGGCGGTAGGGGTGATACGCGCGTTCAGATCTTGCGCCGGCGTGGTTTTATCGGTAGTACCTTCAACCGCAGCATCAGTAAATATCGATTCGGTAAGCAACGGGGCCGAGTCGCCAAAGTATTCAAACCTAACGCTTACATTTAATGTAGCCAAAGCGGCTTTAAATGCAGCAGGTGAGGTATAAGTTACGTCGGGTGTAAATTTTGAAGGTGCCTGCGGATACAGATCAGCCCGCTTGGTGCAGCCTCCGGTTATAAATATGGTTGCCGCTGTTAAAGCCGCAGCCATGATGTTTTTGTTTATCTTGTTCATGTATTAAATCCCTCCTTTAAAAAACTACGTTAAACCCGGCTGATAAATATCTTGGAGTAGGACCGCCATTTTGCGGGTCCCAAAGCGGCCAGCTTGAAAACACAGCTGCATTGCTTGCGTTCACAAATAATTTGGCGCTTGATATGCCCAGGCGTTTGATAAGCTGCGGACTGAAAGTATAGCCGATAGAAGCGGTTTGAAGCCTCACAAATGAAGCTTTGCGCCAAACGTTGATGGTAGTGCCGGATGAGCCTGAGTTTAAACGGGCGTAATCATCAATCTCGTTATCAGGTGTCCAATAAGGTAATACATATGAGTTCATACGGGCAAAGCCTACGCTCCCCGGGTTGTTTAAAGCCTGGTTATATTGCCTTAACTGACCAATGCTTGATACCAGCAGGAATGATACATCGAAATGTTTAAGGAAATTAAAATCATTGCGTAAAGACCAGCTAAAGCGTGGATTGGTTGAACCCAGAAATTGCTTATCATCATTGGTGAATTTAAAATCGCCGTTTACATCCTGCAGTTTAAAATCACCGGGTTTAGCGCCGTATTTAGCTGCTTCAGTAGCATCTGCGGTTTTCCAAACACCCAGGATCCTGTAATCCCAAACAGCGTTGATATCGTGACCAATGAACCAGCCGTTGCCGATATCATCTTTTTCAACATTGGTGGTAACGCCGTTGGCATCAGTAACCGGGAATGCACCGTACAGGTGAACAATTTTGTTGCGGTTTAAGAAAAACGTTCCACTGGCATTCCAGTTAAAGTTTTCGCTTTTAATGATCTTGCCATCCAATGAAATTTCAAACCCCTTGTTGTTAACCTGGCCGATGTTGGTGTATGGGTTGGAGTTGTTAGCCCCACCAACTAAATCGCCCGATGAGTTGTAGCCCTGAACATCAAGAATACTTCGTTTAACCAGCAGGTCGGTAGTTTTACGGTCATAAACGTCTATTGAACCGCTAAGCCTGTTGTGCAATATGGTGAAATCCAAACCGATGTTAGGCCCTACGGTACGTTCCCATTTTAAAGCCGCATTTTGTAAAGTACTTACATAAATGCCGCTGTTGTTGGTTACAGTACCAGAGTTGTTTGCTGTTGGATATTTGATACCGCCCAATACAGCTAATGAGATAGATGGATCGGCAGTGGTTGTAGAGGTACGGTTACCGTTTGCACCGTAGCTGAAACGTAGTTTACCATAGTCAAGCCATTTAAATGCGTCACCTTTCATGAAGCTTTCATCGCTGAATACCCAGGCAATTGCTCCAGAAGGGTATACCTCGCGTGGATGCTGCAAGCCAAATGCAGAGAAACCGTCGCGGCGTACAGTGGCGGTAACAATGTACCTGCCCAACAAGGTGTAGTTGATCCTGCCCATGATGGCATCGGCATTATAAATTCGGTCATCGCTGCTTTCAACAGGTAAATTACCGGCGCCTATGTTGTGGTAACCCAAAATATCGGTTGGAGTTAACTGTGTGTTTGAAGCATTGGTATACCAGGTTTGGTATTTTTCTTTGTTAAGCAGGAAGGTTGCATCAAAGCTATGGATGCCAAATGTTTTGTTCCAGCTTAAAATATTATCGAGGTTGTACCTGTAGCGGTTTTCTTGCGAGCGTATAGCTGTACCTCCAGAAAGTTCATTAGGGTTAGCTACCGGGCGGAAAAAGAAGTTCCGGTACGATTCGATGGTTGGCGCATAATTCACCGTATACTTAATACCGAAAGGAAGATCCAAACGGGCAAAAAGCACCGAGAACAGCGTGTTTTGAACCGCTACGTTTTGATTATAGCGGTTCCCGAGGAATGGGTTACGCTGGTTCAAACCGCTGTCATCAGTATCGATACGGCGTAATGAGCCATCGGCATTGTACACATCTCCATAAGGAGATGAGTTAATGATCTGCGTCCAGTCGGCTTCGGTAGCGTCAATACCCTGACCGCTTAGCGGGGTACTGGCAGCGCCTTCATCACGGCTTGCAAACTGTGCGTTTACACCCAGGGTTAAAAACTTAGCTGCCTTACCTTCCAGGTTTACGCGGAAACGTCCGTCGGTATACTGGCCGCCCTGAATCAGGTTCTGGTTTTTGGTGTAGTTGCCCGATACATAATATTTAACGGTTTCTGAACTTCCCGAAAAGCTGCCGGTATAATCCTGGCGGAAGCCATTGCGGAAAATCAGTTTTGACCAGTCGGTCATTTTACCAGCCTGGTAGTTGGCAATCTCGTTAGGGAATAAGCCTAAACGCTGCAGCCAGATGGTAGTTGGATCGCCGGTAGCACCGTTTAAGAACTGTTGTAGCGTTACACCATCAGGCAGTTTGTTGGGGCTGCTGTAATAATAATAAGGATTTGAAGTATTGGAACTGCGGGCTCCGTCGGCACGCCAGTTAAGAAAGCCGTCGCTGGTGTAATATTTTTGATTTTGCAATAGTTGAGCGATACCAAAGTTGGCATTCAGGGTGATTTGGGTGCCGCCTTTTTTACCTTTTTTAGTGGTAATGGCTACAACGCCGCCAGCAGATTGAGCACCGTATACAGCAAGTGCGCTTGGGTCGCGCAGTACATCAACGCGGTCGATATCGTTAGGGTTGATATCAGCCAGCTGGCCGGGATAAATAACACCATCCAATACGATAACAGGCTGTACGTTGCCCGAAAGAGAGGCTTTACCCCTGATCTGCAGGTCGCCTGTACCGCCGCCTTTGGCTGAGGTATTCAATGCAACCGATATCCCCGGGATGTTACCCCTGATAATGTCTGTAGCACTGGCCGGGTGTTCATTTTCCAATTTCTCGGCCTTAACACTGCTGATGGCACCGGTAACATCTTTAACGGCACGTGTGCCGTAACCTATAACTACAACTTCTTCCAGTTGTTTGTTGGCATCGGCCAGTGTTACATCAATTGTTGTGCGTCCATTAACCGGCTGCTCTTGTGTGGCCGAACCCACAAAGCTGAAAACAAGTGTAGCGTTGCTGTTGGCTGTGATAGAATAGCTGCCTTTTAAATCCGTAACTGTTACCGCACCTGTCGACTTGTTTTTTACAGTAGCGCCAGGTATTGGCAGACCCTGGCTGTCTTTAACAATACCTTTCACGGTAATGTCCTGTGCGAACGTGCGTGTTAGTATTGTAATAAGTAAAACAAAAATTAGCGTAATTTTTTTCTTCATAATTAATTGCTGTTTAATTGGTTAAGCAGCCCATGGCTGCCGGAACGGGCTATAGGCAAACCTGGTTTACACCATAGCGATGCAGGTAAATAACTGCTGTGCAATCTTTACTTCATATAAGCGATTTGTTGGTTAAGCGTATTACTAATTGGTATTTGGTGGGGTAAATTTAACGTGGAATAAACCAATAATGCAATAGGTGAACTTTATGTAAGTTATTGATTTTAAGATATTTAAATCAATTTTGATACGTTTTGATAACGAGGAACTCAAACGTTGAAGTGGCGTATTTACAGCAGATTACACCCGGTTTGTTTTTGCAGCTGATACGCTTTGTGAACAAGAAAAAAAAGTGAAAATAATTTAAAAAATGACAAAGGAGGAGATCGGGGAGATGGTTAATACTTGTTTTATAATGATAAAAATGAGGTTTTCACGCTATGAGGATCCTCTGCGAGCTTGGGTTAACGCACAAAACTAATAGCAAATGGCTATTGCCAATTGATTGATCAACGCGGGTTGAACCCCTCTGGGGTTCGTACAAGTGGGGAAGGATATTTCTACAAACCTTTTCCCGCTCTGGGTGACTAATAAACAAACATTAATTGAGATGTACTGACAGGTGGTGCACCAGAGGTGCAAAAGGTTTGCAGCTTCTAGTTCCAGTGGTAATCCTTTGCCCAGAGGGGCAAAACAAGGAGCTTTGCTGAATAAATCATCGTCGGCCACAACGGCGTCGTGTTTATAGCAAATATGGAGTATGTTTTAGCGCGTAGGTGCCTTCTATCGATATTCAGAAAGTTTACCTCACATCACCAACACCGTCCAGCCTTGCTGATCATTCTTCTTTCGTGATTTTTTCTTTTCATGCAACACTTTTTTTATGCGGATGGCGTAAGTCCAGCAGGTGCTTTGGCGGATATCGAGCTTTTCGGAAAGCTGGTGCGATGATATCGTGCCGTTAGTACTGTAAATAAGATAGGTTAGATAAAAAGCCTTATTGATAGGGATGCGGCTGTTTTGAAATATGGTATTATGCAGCGCTGATTCTTCATAACTGCATTTGGTACAGCGGCGGCTGTGCGGCAACCTTCCGGCACAATATGTTGTATTTGAGCAGCGGGTACAGATAAAGCCATCTTTCCATTTTAAAGCCGACAGGAATTTAAAACAGGTTTCCTGGTCGGGATACTTTGCGCTGAATTCTTCATAGCCCAACTCTGTAGATAACGCTCGTGATTCGGTAACCTTTTCAATGTTTGTTTTGAGCTGAACATTATCTTTTTCAAGTAAAATATTCATTCTTAATATTTCACCAGCCTGCTTTTCCAACTGCTCGTTGGCCCGTAACAATTCTTTGTTTTGGTTTTCGATGATCTGACTTTGTTGCCTCACCTCGTTTGATTTTTCAACCAGTTCATGCGTGCGGATTTCAACTTGGCGCTCCAATTCCTCATTTATCGAATCCTTCAACTGGCTGTTCAATTGCATTTGCCGTATGGTTTCTTCATGGGCTGCATCCTTCTCTTTCCGCAGGATCCTTACCTGGTCGCCAATGGCAAATGATAACAGTACCATCTCAATAATAAAACAAAAGCTGAGGCTATAGTAACTTATAGGAGCTGGTAAAAAGTAAGTATAACCAAGAGCGGTAAGAGCTTTAACTATAAAGCCCACAAACAAAATGGAGTAGGCCAGCACAAAAAAGCGGGCCGGCTTGTAACCGTTTTTATAGATATACACACCGGTAGCAAAAGCCAGCGATAGCGGAATCACTTCAACAAACTTATATACAAACAGCGAATTGTTGAAGATAAGGCAATACAGAAAATAGGTGGTGCGCAGCAATATCACACAATTGATTAGCCTGTTTAATTGCGGAGCTTTTGTTTTAACCTGCAATAACTCCTTGCTGAATATCAGGGCACAAATACTGGTAAAATATAGAGCAGTGCCGTTCCCGTAATTATTTAAAGCCGGCGCTCCCGGCCATAAATATTGGAACGCGATACCATCGGCACTCATTTCGTAAAGGCCTACGCTTAAAATGTAAAATACGTAGTACAGGTATTGTTTCTTTTTAACCGCAAGGAACATGAGTAGGTTATGGAAACAAAAAATAAGGATCATGCCATAAAACAGGCCGTAGGTTAAGTATTCGTTAAGCGCATAATGAATAAAGTAATTAATGGTACGGTAAACTATAATAACATTTACCGCATTGTGCGATTTGATCCTGAAATAATAAGTATGATAACCAGGTTTGGTATCTCCGATCTGAAACTCAAAGTTTTTATGATGAAAAAGCCTGCTGTTGAAATTAAGGCTAGCGCCCGATTCACTTTTGATATAGTTACCTGTCGCATCAGGCATATAAGCCGTTACCTCATCGGTTGTTTGATCAAAGAGCTCAATAATGCTGTTGTTGTTTACAGGTTCGCTAAAGTACATCCGCACGCGAAACCAGTAAGCAGAGTTTTTATAGTGATTGCTGGGATAGTATGAGCTGTTTTCGTTAAAAGAGGAGCTCATTTCCTGTATATCCCGGAAAGTTAGCTTGCCGGTGCTATCCTGCAGGTATTTTACCTCGTTAAGGGTAAACTTATGTTGCTGAACACTTTTATCAACCCGGAGTATATTTTGAGCACGAGAAGTAAGTGCCCATAGGCATATAAAAAAAACAAATAAATACTTAGTCAATGCAGGTAAATGTTTAATCAAATGTTTTCAATAAGTAGTGTAGCTTGCAATAATTTAAAATGCATAGTTATTGCATTCTCCCATTTTTTGGGATGACGGCCATACACAATAATGTTTATTAAGAACAGGTTTATAATATCCCAAATATAATTAATTGTTAATTATTTGTCGTTGCTGGTTGCTCTATTTTCTTTATGTTTTCTGACACGCTTTTGATGTATTGTAATTCACGATGTATCAAAATAGGATAAAATTTGCGAATGAAAGCCTGCTACATTTTGATACCTTTGGCAACAACCAGTTATTAATTACGGCGGATGTTTCAGCAATTAAAGGCCTTTTTGCTCATTTCTTTTTTATGCTATTCTTTAGCAGCCTCAGCAAAAGGCCCTGGTTTCCCGGTTAGGTATTTAGGTATTGAAGATGGTCTTTCAAACAATGCGGTAACCTGTATTACACAGGATAAATATGGCTTTATGTGGATGGGGACTTATGACGGGCTCAACAGGTATGACGGTTACACATTTAAAGTCTTCCGGAACATCTGGGGCGATAAAAACTCGCTCGTCAATAATCACATTAAATCCATTAATGCCAGCGGCGGGCGAATATACGTGGGAACCGAAAAAGGACTCATGCATTTTGATTATGCCGACTCACGCTTTCATGCACTTTATTGTTATAACGAAAAGCATCAACCAATAAAAATAGGGTTTAATATCAATGAGATAGTTGCCGACCGGTCGGGCAATATTTTCGCTACCAATGGTACATACGGTTTCCTAAAATTTGGGAAGACAGATACCATTGGCAAAGAGATCCTGTATGATGTCAAAAAACAACAGTTTAATACCATTGCTGCCCAGATGGATAAGCAGGGCACTATCTGGATTCTGGTAAACGGGGTTGGGCTTGGCAGGTACGATGCAGCGGCTGAAAAGATAAAAATTGTATCACCAGAACTGGCATATGCGGGTTGTATGACCATTGATGGAAAAGGTAAAATTATTGCAGGCGCAGGTAATGAATTATGGATGTATGATCCCGTCACCTTGAAAACTACGAGGCTGGAGAACGGGCTTAACAAAGTGACCAACAACAATATTTTTAGCCTCACCACAACAAGAAACGGCGATATCTGGATTGCAACCAATGGGGGAGGGATTAAAGTTTGGAACCCGGAGACCAATACGCTCATCTATATCAATGCAGGCGAAACACCTAACAGCTTACGGAGCGATGCTGTTGATGCTGTTTATGAGGATGATGAATCCCGGATCTGGATAGCAACCTTACGGGGTGGCGTGAACATTATTGACCGTAAACCGGCCTCATTTCATGTGTTCGCGCATGATGCTTTTAATAAAAACAGTGTTATCAATAATTTTATCCTGTCGTTTTGCGAAGATAAGCAGCATAATGTATGGATTGGCACTGACGGCGGCGGGTTAAATTACTGGAACACTAAAACAAATACGTTTACTGCCTATGTACACCAAAATATTCCGGGATCTATCAGCAGTAATTTTGTTGTAAGTATTTTAAACGACTATACCAATAAGATTTGGGTGGCAACCTTTAATGGTGGCATTGATGCGTTTGATAATGCAACCGGACGGTTTAAACATTATAGCTGTTATAACCCGGTAGATAAAAAAGAAGAACGGAATTTTTGGAAGCTTTATGAAGATTCGCAGCACCGTTTGTGGGCAGGCAGTACCTGGGGAGGGGCATTGTTTTTGTACAACCGAGCCAAAGATCAGTTTGAACTTTTTGATAACAGCCTGGTAAATCTCCACGCGCTTTTTGAAGATCACAGAGGTAATTTGTGGGCGGGAAATTATAGTCGTCTCATCAAAATAGATGTTCAGCATAAAAAACACCAGGTTTATTTTATCGGCCAGGCCATCAGGGCTATTACCGAAGATAATAAACGCAATTTATGGATTGGTACTGAAGGCGGAGGGCTGCTTCAATATAATACCAACACCCATCAGTATAAAAGATACACCGAATCGGCAGGGTTACCGAGCAATACTGTACTGAATATATTGGTTGATAACAGCGGCAATTTATGGTGCAGTACTTATAATGGCCTTTCCTGTTTTAATGTAATCACAAAAAAGATCACCAATTACAATGCATCTGATGGTTTGCAAAGCAACCAGTTTAATTACAACGCGGCCTTAAAGCTGGCATCGGGCAAAATGTTGTTCGGCGGAATCAAAGGGTTTAATTTGTTTTCGCCCGATAGTATCGCTCCTTATGCACACCAGCCCCGGCTCATGCTTTCTGATTTTAAAATAAATAACGTTTCAATTGAACTCGATAGTGCATATGGCCCAAAACTGCCGTTAAATGAATTAAAAAATATAGCCATCCCGTTTAGCCAGGCAACGCTGAACATCAGTTATACAGCGCTTGAATATTCATTTCCCGAAAAGATCTCCTATGCATATTACCTTGAAGGCTGGGACCATGGCTGGAACTATGTAGGCAAGCTAAAGTCGGCCTACTTTTCGCGTCTCAATGAAGGCTCCTATACACTGAAAATCAGGGCTACCAATACGGAAGGACAGTGGACAGCGCCACCCATTACCATTAAAATTATTGTTTTGCCACCTTGGTATCGTACCTGGTGGGCCTATATAGTTTACCTGTCATTAATAGTTGCTATAGGCTACGCGTTTTACAGGTACAGATTAAACCAGGCCAGGCTCAGGTTTAAGGTAAAGCTGGCCAACCTGCAGGTGGAGAAAGAAAAGGAGCTCAACGAAAAGAAACTGACTTTCTTTACCAATGTATCGCATGAGTTCAGGACTCCGTTAACGCTTATTATTAACCCCATCAAGGATCTCCTTAATCAAAGTAAAGGCAATACCGAAGAGTTGAGCACGATATACCGCAACGCACGCCGTTTGCTGGGGTTGGTTGATCATTTGCTCCTTTTCAGAAAAACCGAAAGTGAAAATGCGTCGCTTAAAGTGAGCAGGTTAAATTTTGTTGCTTTATGTAATGAGGTTTATTCGTGCTTTATTCAGCAAGCCAGAATTAAACACCTTAATTATACCCTCGCAGGTGGAGCAGATGCTATTGAAGTATACTGCGACCTGGAAAAGATAGAAATAGCCTTATTTAACCTTATTTCAAACGCAATAAAATTTACTCCGGATAAGGGGACGATCAACGTTGTAATTGAACAGGACGATGTTTATGTATATTTTAAGGTAATTGATAATGGTATAGGCATAAATACCGAAGCGGGCGACAGGCTGTTTGATAAATTTTACCAGGCAAAGGATAAAAATTATTTCCGCAAGGGTTTTGGCATAGGCTTATACCTGGTTAAGGTTTTTATAGAAAGTCATAAAGGTAATATCCGCTACTCTAATAATCCCGATGGGGGGACAACTTTCGTGCTTGCGTTGCCAAAGGGCAAATCACATTTTTCGGAGGATGTTATTGCTGACGATGTTGTGCCAGATTACACTTACGTAAATGACCTTATTGGCGAAGATAACAAGGATGTTATGCCGGAAGATGAGGACTTGGCGGCATTGGAACTCTTCAGTTCGGCGCGGCATACGCTTATCGTGATTGATGATAATGATCAGATCCGTTCATACATCAAAAAAATTTTTACGCCGGGCTATAACGTAATCGAGGCGCAGGACGGTACTACTGGCCTCGAACTTATCAAGAAGCATATTCCCGACGTAATTATAAGCGATATTGTAATGGACGGCATTAGCGGACTTGACCTGTGCCGGATTGTTAAGGAAGATCAGGCTATAAACCATATCCCTGTTATCCTATTAACCGGGGACACTACGCCTGATATTATGCTTAGAAGTATAGATGAGGGAGCCATTGATTTTTTACGCAAACCATTTGATAAAGAATTGCTGATAGCACGGGTAAAAAGTGTATTGCGCAATAAAACCGAGCTCCAAAACTATTTTTATAAGGAAGTTACCAAGAAAAGTACCGGCCGTAGCATCTCCCAGGAAAACAAAGACTTTCTGAATAACTGTATTTCGGTAATTGAGCATTACTTTACCGACGATCAGTTTGATGTATATGTGTTGGCCAAAGAGATTGGTATCAGTTATGCAACGTTATTTAAACGTCTTAAAAACATCACGGGGCAATCGGTCAATAACTTTATTCGGTTTGTGCGCCTGCGCAAAGCTGCCGAATTATTGATCCAAACCAATTGTAATGTCAACGAAGCCGCTTTCCAGGTTGGCTTTAGTGATGTGAAATATTTTCGCGAACAATTCTTCAAACAGTACGGCATCAACCCGTCTGATTTTATCAAAAAGCACCGCGCCAATTTTCAAATTTCGTATCGACTGAACGAGTTCGAAAAAAGCTCTTCCAAATAGGCCGCCTTTGTTAGGATGACATTCCATCACTCCGAAAAGCTTGCTGAAATAAAATAAAAGTGAATTTGACACTTATTTTCTCGTGTATTCTACAAAAATCATCAAAAAGGCTTGTTTTTGTATGTTTTGACCCCGGTAATTTATAGTTTTACCCCTCTCTCGTAATGCCGAATTACGCTTATTTCGTTCCAACCGACAGGCAATAAGCAGTGCCAATATTTTATTGCCGGCAATTCATAAACTAAAAATTAATGCTATGAAAGTTTCAAAAATGCGCAACCGGGCAGCTTTTGCCATGGTGTTAAACCGGCCCGGATAGGCTCAGTTACCACCCGAAATACCAAATTAAATGAACCCTATAAACCAAATTAAATTATGAAATATAGATTTACTCTCTTAAAAAGTTTTTCCGTATTGCTTTTAATGATGATGCTCACAAGCATTGCTCAGCTGGCAAGCGCGCAAACAAAAATTAATGTAAAAGGTGTTGTAAAAGATGCCACCGGCAATGTATTGCCCGGTGCAACTGTAAACATCCAGGGCACAACCCAATCAACCACAACCGATGTTAATGGCGCTTTTAAAATGGAAGTTGCCGAAGGCTCAACGTTAAAGATCTCTTTTGTGAGCATGGTAACCAAATTCATTGAGGTTACAAAAAATACCACCACACTAAATATCGTGCTTGAGGATAGTAACAAGCAGCTTAACGAAGTAGTAGGTTACGGTACGCAAAAACGTTCAGATGTTACCGGCTCTGTTACAACGGTGCCTAAGTCTCGCTTGTCGCAGTTGCCTGTTACAAACGTTTTGCAGGCCGTAGAGGGAGCGGTTGCCGGGGTAACTGTAACCACATCATCCTCAATTCCTGGTCGCCAGCCTTCAGTTACGGTTAGGGGGCAAAACTCTATCTCGGCTGCTTCTGGCCCTTTTGTGGTAGTTGATGGTATCCCGCTTACCAAAAGTGGAGGATCACTTAATGATATTAACCCCAACGATATTGCATCAATGGAGATCCTTAAAGATGCTTCCGCCGTTGCTATTTATGGTGCTAACGGCTCGCAAGGCGTTATCCTGATCACTACAAAACGTGGTACTACTGGTAAACCTGTAATTCGTTACAACGGATATGCCGGTTATGAAAATCTTGGGCATATCCTTGAACCACGTGATCCGGCCTCATTTACCCAGAAGTTCCTTGATTATGAATCTCAAAACCACTTAACCCAACAATTCCCGGAGCCGGTATATAATAACTCTGAAAGGGCTAACTACGCTGCCGGCCGCACTATTGATTGGGTAAAAGAAGTTACCCAGCAAGGCTTTATACAGGATCACAACCTGAGTGTAACAGGCGGTACCCCTGATGTTAAATACTTTTTATCAGGCGATTACCTAAAACAAAAAGGTGTGATAAAAGGCTATCAGTATAACCGTGCAAGCGTACGTTCAAACTTGGATGTAAACGTGACCAGCTATCTGAGTGTAGGCGCCAATTTGTATTTCGCCAATAATAATTATGATGGCGGCAGGGCAAACTTACTCAACGCTACAGCCATGAGCCCCTATGGTAACATATATAATGCTGATGGCACTTATGCCATTTACCCAATGGCCCCCGAACAGCTATATGTTAATCCTCTGCTTGGTTTAACTACCGACCAGATAAACCGAAGCGTGAATATAAGCGGCAACGGCTATGCCGAAGTAAAATTTGGCGGTGTACTCAAAGGTTTAAAATACCGCTTAAATGCCGGGTATACTTACCTGCCTACCCGTGTAGACGGCTATAGCGGCCGTTTGGCTAATACACCTTTAGGTTCGGCAACCGCGGTAAGTTCCGAAACAAATAGCTACACACTTGATAACCTGTTGCTTTATACCCGCGATTTTGGTAAGCACCGGATCGATTTCACCGGCTTATACAGTGCTCAACAACGTAAATATTTCATTTCGGGAATAGCCGGTACTGGTTATATAAACGACGAACTGTCATTTAACCAGATTGGCATTGGCGCAACGGTATCAGGTGCAAGTGTAAATGGCTTTTCAGGGAGCTATTCAGACAGATATGCGCTTAATTCGCAAATGGCCAGGTTGAATTATTCATATGACAGCAGATATCTGGTAACCCTGACCGTAAGGCGCGACGGTTCATCAGTATTTGGTGCCAATACTTCCAAATATGGCTGGTTCCCGGTTGCAGCCCTGGGTTGGAATGTAAGTAATGAAGATTTTCTCAAAAACTCAAAACTGATCAATAGCTTAAAGCTTAGGGCATCATATGGTAAAACAGGTAACGAGGCTGTAAGTGTTTACAGAACCATTACATCGGATGGTACGGTAAGGTTTCCTTTTAATGGGGTAAGCACCGTAGGCATACAAGCAAGCAACCTTGGTAATGGCAACCTGCACTGGGAGAGCACTAATCAGGCTAATATCGCGGCCGACTTTTCTGTGTTGAATAGCAGAATCAGCGGTACCGTGGAATATTATGATTCAAGAACAACCGGGCTATTGTTAAACCGTGCACTACCAACCATTACCGGTTACAACCAGGTTGTTGATAACATAGGTAAGGTAGCAAATAAAGGTATCGAGGTAACGCTAAATACCCGCAATATTGATGGCAAAGATTTTAGATGGGAAAGCACTATTGTGTTTGCAGCTAATAAAAATAGAGTTGTTGCCCTTTATGGCGATGGCAAAGATGATATTGGCAACAAATGGTTTATTGGCAAACCTATCAATGTAATATATGATTATAAAATGACCGGTGTTTGGCAAACAGGCGAAGATCCCTCCAAGCAGGATCCCGTTGCTAAGCCGGGGGATTTGAAATTTGCCGATATTAACGGCGATGGTAAAATTACTGCCGATGGGGACAGGGTAATATTGGGACAGCAGGACCCTAAATGGACCGGCGGTTTAACCAACACATTTCATTATAAGAATTTTAACCTGAGCATCTTTGTACAAACGGCACAGGGTATGTTAAAAAATAACGCCGATTTAAATTACGCCGATGAATCGGGCAGAAGAAATACACCTGCCGCGGTTGGTTACTGGACACCAACCAATAATAGCAACGAGTTTCAGTCATTAACTTATACCAACACGCGTGGTTATGGTTATCCGCGTAATGCCAGCTATACACGTATTAAAGATGTGACTTTTAGTTACGTAGTTCCTCAAAGATTGCTTGATAAAGCAGGCATAAGCGGTTTAACCTTTTATTTAAGCGGTAGAAACCTGAAAACGTTTACAAACTGGATAGGATGGGACCCTGAGGCCAATTACTCAACCCGCGGATCGGGCGATTGGGTAAATAATTATCCACAAACCCGTACAATCATTTTAGGTGCTAATATTTCTTTAAAATAACTAACCCGTAAAAAGACATGAAAAACTATTCAGCAATATTACTCTTTGCAGGTGTGTTAACAGCATTCGCATCTTGCAAAAAATCATATCTCGACGAAAAACCATACTCGTCATATACTCCCCTTACTGTTACGGATTCATTGGGTATGGAGGCATCGGCAATAGGTTTATACAACCTTGAAACCGGTATCCTAACCTATTCAGGTGCGCAAGGCTGGCCAAGTGTTTGGCAGGTAGGTACCGATGTGGCGAACGCTACAGCCCAGCAGCAGGGGATAGAGGTGCCTTATTATAATTATAGTGCGCTGGCACCACAGGATGACGCCGCCAAATATATCTGGGGCAAATATTATGCGATGATCAATAACGCTAATATTATAATTGACAATGCTGAAAATCCATCAAATACAAAATTAGGATCTGTAGGAAAAAAACAAGTGGAAGCAGAGGCCAAGTTTTTCAGGGCCTATGCCTACAATAACTTGGTTACCTTATTTGGTAAAGTGCCGCTTACTGATCACGCTTTAACTGTTCCGAAGATAAACTTTACCCGTGCGTCTCTTGATGATTTAAACGCGCTTATTGCCAGTGACCTTAACTATGCAGTTACTAACCTGGCCGACCTGAATGCCGGTACCGCGAAAACAAACGCTCAGGGTAAGCAGGTTGGCAGGGCTAACAAATACATGGCAATGCAGTTGTTAGCCGAAGCTTATCTGCGTATGGGTAAAAATGACCTTGCTGAGCAGCAAGCTCAAGCCATTATCAATAGTGGCAAATTTAGCCTGATCAAAGCCCGTTATGGCGTAAGGGCAGGTGGCGCCGGCGATTACTATTCAGATATGTTTGTATATGGCAATCAACGCCGTGCACAAGGCAACGCCGAAGCTATCTGGGTGCTTGAACAGGAAAATTCATCAGTTGTTGTAGGTGGAAATGTGGATAATGCTCAGCAACGCAGGGTGTGGGGCGCGGCATACTATCAGATTCCGGGAATGTTGCCTTGCGATTCATTAGGTGGTCGTAGTATCGGGAGATTAAGATTAAGTAACTGGGTGCTTTATGGGCTGTATCCACAAGGGGACATTCGTAATTCACAATACAATATTAAAAGACAATACTATTACAATGATCCTAAGTACCCTGCGTTATTAGGAAAACCTGTACCATTTGCTGGCGCGGATACCTTATTCAGGATTTGCCCGAGTACAACTAAATGGGGCGCGTTTGATCCTAACGATACTTTTGGCTACGCCATGATCAAGGATTTTATCATGATGCGTTTAGGCGAAACTTACCTGCTGCTCGCTGAAGCACAGTTTAAACAAGGTAAAACTGCTGATGCAGCCACTTCTATTAACGTGTTAAGGACGCGGGCTAATGCACCACAGGTAACGGCCGCGCAAATGACACTTGATTTTATACTTGATGAACGTGCCAGGGAATTGATAGGCGAGGAAAACCGCCGCCAAACCTTGATGCGAACAGGTACACTGGTTGACCGTGCCACGCGGCTTAATAGTAACGATGCCGTTCACCCAACAACCGGGCTTGCAGCTAAGAATCTGCTGCTACCTATCCCACTGTCTGAAATTCAATTGAATAAAGATGCGGTACTGGAGCAAAATCCGGGTTATTAATTAAAACACAAATAAAAAGTAAGGGCGATATTAATTGCCCTTACTTTTACTTTTTATGAAGCTATACTGTTTAAAATACCAACTTTTACTATGTATCCTGCTTTACGGCGCTGTGTGTGCAGTGGCTCAAACCGGTAGGGTAACTACCAGTACCATAGGCTTGGGATGGGCAAATAACTCGGTTAATACGGTGATATTCCGCAAAAATTCGCTCATTACCTTTAAGGGCGAACAGTATGCCGCTTATTATAACAACGACCAGGTACTGGTGTTGGCTAAAAGAAAAAGCAATTCAACCAATTGGCAGGTTGCCACAACGCGATATAAAGCGGATGCTGCCGATGCTCATAAGGATATCAGTATTATGGTTGATGGTGCCGGTTATTTGCATGTTGCCTGGGGGCACCATAATCAGGCTTTAAACTATGCTAAAAGCATTAAGCCCGGCAGCCTTATTTTATCAGATCCGCAAAGCATGACGGGAGTCGGCGAAAATAAGGTCAGCTATCCCGAATTTTATCGTTTACGGGGCGGCGATCTGTTATTTGTTTATCGGGACGGCGGTTCGGGTAACGGAAACCTGGTCATGAACAGGTATAGCATAGCTACTCAAAAATGGGTCAACATACAGCAAAACCTTATTGACGGTGAGGGCAAACGCAATGCCTACTGGCAAATGTGTATCGATAAAAAAGGGACAATCCATATTTCATGGGTATGGCGCGAAACGCCAGACGTGGCAAGTAATCATGACATGTGCTACGCCCGATCAAATGACGGAGGTTTAACCTGGGAAAAATCGACTGGCGAAAAATATTTGCTCCCGATTAATGCTGCTAATGCTGAGTACGCATGCCGGATTCCGCAGCACAGCGAGCTCATCAATCAAACATCCATGTTTGCCGATGACGGGGGCAACCCTTTTATCGCAACCTATTGGCGCGATAGCAGTTCAACTGCACCGCAGTATCATATTGTTTTTAAAACCAGCAGTGGTTGGCATTCGGCCAATCTTGGTTTTAGGAAAACGGCATTCAGCCTTGGAGGCACAGGTACCAAACGGATCCCGATATCTCGCCCGCAGATCATTACCTGGAACAATGGCGGGATGCAATCCGCAGCGCTAATTTTCAGGGACGCCGAACGCGGCGATAAAGTTTCGGTGGCGATGAATGCCGACCTGAAAACTTCAAACTGGCAGGTTAGTGATTTAACTACCACGCCTGTAGGGGAGTGGGAGCCAACCTATGATACCGAATTATGGAAGGATAAAAAGATTCTTAACCTGTTTGTACAACAGGTAACCCAGGTTGATGGTGAAGGGAAAGCCAGTATACCGCCCACTAACGTACAGGTATTGGAATGGATGCCTTAAAGTTGAAAGTCTTTAGACATATTTTAAGAAAAAACGACTTAAGACTTAGGGCTTTCGACTTGAGTCTTACAACATGGAACTTGAATCAAAGTATAATAAACAAATAAACATCCCGGATGAAGAAACTCATATTTTACTTTCTATTGATAAGCGCTCCGTTTTGTGCATCCGCCCAAAGCAAAAAGAATACCGTGCAGGTATCTGACAGGAAATTGTGGTTAAGCTACATGGATAAGGTGGCCAGGCCGGTGATTAGCAACCTTGCTGCTGATCAGCTCAAAGAAAAAATGTTCATGGAATTGTCTGATAGGGTTGATAATAAGGAAAGTCGTGCTAAGGTGGGATACCTGGAAGCTTTTGGTCGTACATTGTGTGGTATAGCACCGTGGTTACAATTAGAAGGTGGTGATCCAGCCGAGGTAAAACTTCGCGAACAATACAGGGCCTGGTCTTTAAAGGCTATTGCAAACGCGGTTAATCCGCAGGCTAAAGACTATATGCAATGGAGCGGTGGCCAGCCATTGGTTGATGCTTCGTTTGTTGCTTTTGCCTTGGTACGGAGCCCATGGTTATGGGAGCACCTTGATGATGTCACCAAAAAACAAGTGGTTGAAGTAATGAAAACTACCCGTGCAACGGTTCCGGTTTACTCCAACTGGATCCTGTTTTCGGGGATGATAGAAGTTTTTTTTTGCAAATATGATCTTGGCTATGACCCGGTAAGGGTTGAATTCGGTATCCGCGAATTTACAGAACATTGGTATGTTGGCGACGGTATGTACTCGGATGGGATGAACTTTCATCTCGATTATTATAATAGCATCGTAATCCATCCTAATCTGAGTACCATATTGGAAGAGGTAGATGCTAAAAAGAAAACTTATGTGCGTGAGGAACAACGTGAGCTGGCTGTTGGCCAACGTTATGCCGAAGTGCTTGAGCGCCTTATTAATGCTGATGGAAGCTACCCCGCTATAGGACGGTCGATAGTTTATCGCGGCGGCGCATTTCATCATTTAGCAAATATCGCCTACAAAAAACAACTGCCTGCAAGCCTGAAACCGGCACAGGTAAGATGCGCGCTAACAGCTATGATCAAAAAAACGCTTGGCGCGCCGCAAACTTTTACTGCCGATGGCTGGCTTAATATGGGTTTATATGGCAAGCAGCCCGGCCTGGCCGATTTTTATATTACAACAGGCAGCCTGTATTTCTGCGCCACCGCTTTTGTACCATTAGGTCTGCCCGAAGCCGATCCGTTTTGGGCTGATGCGGAAGAACCCTGGACCGCAGTTAAAATTTGGAGCGGTCAAGATGCACCTGCAGATCATGCACTTGATATCAGAAAATAATACAACATCTTTATATGAAATACTATCGTTTTTTATTGCCGGCCTTTTTGCTGCTAAGTATCCTCGGTCGTGCGCAAACCAAATTAACCAGTTTTAGTCCGGGCGCAATCTGGCCAGATGATAAAGGGGTGCACATTAATGCCCACGGAGGAGGCATTCTGTATAATGATGGGGTTTATTATTGGTTTGGCGAACACAAAATTGCCGGCGATGCAGGTAACCGGGCAATAGTTGGAGTTCATTGCTATTCGTCAAAAGACTTATACAACTGGAAGGATGAGGGGATCTCGCTGAGTGTTTCGCCAGATACCACAAATGATATAGCAAAAGGCTGCATCCTGGAAAGGCCCAAAGTTGTTTATAACAAAAAGACAAAGAAATATGTAATGTGGTTTCACCTGGAACTATTAGGCAAAGGCTACAGCGCTGCCCGCGCCGGGGTTGCTGTAAGCGATAAGGTGACCGGCCCGTACAAGTTTATTAAAAGCTATCGCCCTAACCCAGGGCAGATGCCGTTTTATCCGGCACTTACACCCGAAGGTGATAAAATAAACTGTGTTAATCCGGCTCACGAAACCGATAAGTTTTTTTGCCGCGATTTGCCCGGCGGCCAGATGGCCCGCGATATGACTGTTTTTGTTGATGACGACGGCAAAGCCTACCACGTTTTTTCATCCGAAGAAAACTACACCCTTGATTTGGCCGAACTAACTCCCGATTATACAGGGCATACAGGTAAGTTTATCCGTATCTATATAGGCCATCAAACCGAAGCTCCTGCATTATTTAAACGTAACGGAATTTATTACATGATAGGCTCGGGTTGTACAGGTTGGGCACCCAACGCCGCCCGTTGGTTCAGTGCAAAATCAATTTGGGGGCCTTGGACTTACCACGGTAACCCTTGCCAGGGACAGGATAGCAAAATAACTTACGGCGGTCAAAGTACGCATGTATTGCCTGTGGCCGGTAAAAAAGATGCCTTCATATTTATAGCCGATAAATGGGCTCCAAAAGACGCCATTGATGGCCGTTACCTCTGGCTGCCCATCAGCTTTAAAGGTGATGATATCGAAATAAACTGGGTAGATAAATGGAACCTTGAAGTATTTAAGAAATAACATGCGAAACTTCATAAGCTTATGCTGCCTGCTGTTCGTTACCGGTACGGCGACCGCTCAAGACAGTCTCATTACCAATATCCAAAGCCGTAAAGCACTTGATCTGAACGGCAAATGGCAATACATTGTTGATCCGTACGAAACCGGGTTTTATGATTATCGGTATAAGGAGCTCAACGAAAAAAATGGCGATGCCTATTGGAACAGCGGCATCCCGGCTAATAAAACTGAGAAAAAGGAGCACGGCTATATCGATAAATATAGCATTGATGTACCCGGCGACTGGAACCATCAAAAGCCGGAATTTACTTATTACGAGGGTACTATCTGGTATAAAAAATCGTTCGACTACGTTAAACCGGCCAATGGCGGCAGGCAGTACCTTTATTTTGGTGCGGTAAATTATAGGGCCGATGTATACCTGAACGGTAAAAAGCTGGGCATGCACAAAGGTGGCTTTACGCCGTTTAATTTTGAAATTCCTGCCGGGCTGCTTAAGGGAAAGGATAACCTGTTGGTGGTTAAGGTTGATAATAAGCGCTATGCAGACGAGGTGCCAACCCTTAACACCGATTGGTGGAACTACGGAGGTATCACCCGCGATGTAAAACTGGTTGAAGTACCGGCAACTTATATCCGCGATTTTGTAATCCAGCTTAAAAAGCCTGTTAATGGTGCGGCTCCCGCAAAACAACCGGAGATAAGCGGATGGGTTAAACTGAGCGATACTCCGCCAACTGGTCAAAATATCACCGTACAAATACCCGAGCTCAAGTTTAGTAAGCAGTTTGCTGCCACAGGCAAACTTACGCAGGTTAGCTTTAAATTGCCAAAGGTGCAGCTATGGTCGCCCGAAACACCTAAGCTGTATAAAGTTATCATAAGGTCCGGTGCCGATAAAACAGAAGATAAGATAGGGTTCCGCACCATCGAGGCGTATGGCCCGAAGCTATTGTTAAACGGTAAGCCTGTGTTTTTACGGGGGATCTGTATCCATGGTGAAATACCGCAGGATGTAAGAAGGGCTTACACCCAGCAGGATGCTGAGCAATTGTTCACCCAGGCGCATGAACTTGGCTGCAATATGGTTAGGCTGGCACATTATCCTCACGATGAAAAGATAACCCGCCTGGCCGATTCGCTGGGTATTATGGTTTGGTCGGAGATCCCGGTTTACTGGACAATTGACTTTGGCAACGCAGCAGTACTTGGAAAGGCAAAAGCGCAGCTTAGTGAAATGATTACACGGGATCATAACCGCGCCAGTATCATTATCTGGTCGGTTGGGAACGAAACACCGGTGAGCCCAACACGTACGAATTTTATGCATGATCTGATTATCAGGGCCAAACAACTGGATGATACGCGCCTGGTTTCAGCAGCGCTTGAGGTAAACTATGGTTCGGGTAAAGATTTGAATGTGGTAGATGATCCGCTGGGTGAGTTTGTTGACCTCGTTGCTTTTAACGAATACCTTGGCTGGTATGGCGGCCTGCCCGATAAATGCCGCACTACAAACTGGAGCACGCCATACAATAAACCTTTATTTATCAGCGAAACCGGGGCCGAAGCTAAAACCGGTTTTCATGCCGATTCATTGACCCGCTTTAGCGAGGAGTACCAGGAGTGGTATTTTAAGGAGCAGGTAGCTATGTTTAAGCGGATGCCTGCAAATTTCGTGGGCCTGTCACCATGGGTAATGGCCGATTTTCGGTCGCCCAAACGGAATAACCCACTGTACCAGGAAGGCTGGAACCGCAAGGGTCTTTATGATGATAAAGGCAACAAAAAGAAAGCTTTTTATATTCTTCAAAACTATTACAAACAAAAAAGCGCAGAAGCGCTGAACAGATAGCGCATCACAATGAAAAAAATTACAATATCTTTTTTAACATTATTTTTATGCTTCAGCATAGCGGGCTTTTGCCAGGTACCCAAACATACCTTTGCGCTGGGCGATGAGGCTTTCCTGCTTGACGGGAAACCTTTCCAGATGATCTCGGGCGAAATGCATTATCCCCGCGTACCGCGCGAAGCCTGGCGCGCCCGCATGAAAATGGCTAAGGCAATGGGCTTAAATACCATTGGCACCTATGTTTTCTGGAACCTGCACGAGCCACAAAAAGGTAAGTTTGATTTTACCGGCAATAATGATGTGGCCGAATTTGTACGCATAGCCCAGCAGGAAGGCCTGTGGGTGATCCTTCGCCCAAGCCCGTATGTTTGTGCCGAATGGGAGTTTGGAGGATATCCTTACTGGTTGCAGAACGAAAAAGGCCTTGAGGTGCGTAGCAAAGAAGCTCAATACCTTAAAGAGTATGAAAGCTATATCAAAGAGGTAGGCAGGCAATTAGCCCCGCTACAGATAAACCATGGCGGTAATATCCTGATGATACAAATTGAAAATGAGTACGGCTCATATGGCAGCGATAAAGAGTATTTGGGTATTAATCAAAAACTATTTAAAGAAGCCGGTTTTGACGGATTACTGTACACCTGCGATCCTGCCCCCGATTTGGTAGCCGGTCACCTGCCGGGATTATTGCCAGCTGTTAACGGCCTTGACAATCCTGCAAAAGTGAAAAAAATCATCAATGAAAACCACGATGGCAAGGGCCCATATTATATTGCCGAGTGGTACCCGGCCTGGTTCGACTGGTGGGGAACTGCTCACCACACCATCCCTGCCGAACGTTATGCAGGTAGGCTTGATTCTGTGTTGGCAGCAGGGATTTCTATCAACATGTACATGTTTCATGGCGGTACTACCCGTGCGTTCATGAATGGTGCTAATTTTAAAGATACCTCGCCTTATGAACCGCAAACGAGCAGCTATGATTATGATGCACCCTTAGATGAGGCAGGTAATGCTACCCCGAAATTTATGCAGTTCAGGCAGGTGATCCGTAAGCATTTGCCTGCCGGTATGCAATTGCCGGATGTGCCGGCAGCCAAACCGGTAATCACAATTCCTGCTGTTAAACTAACACAATCGGTAAGTTTATTAAATACTCTGCCAGCTGTTAAAGAAAATCTAAGTCCGCTTACGTTTGAAGACCTGCACCAGGACTATGGCTTTGTGTTGTACCGAACTGTTTTAAACGAAAGCAAAAGCGGACAGCTCAAACTAAAAGAGCTTAGGGACTATGCGGTGATTATGATTAACGGTAAAAAAGTGGGCACGCTCGACCGTAGGCTTAATCAGGATAGCCTGTATCTAAAACTTCCGGCAGGTAAAGTAACGCTTGATATTTTGGTGGAAAACCTTGGCCGCATCAACTTTGGTAAGTATCTTTTGCAAAATAAAAAAGGGATCACTCAACAGGTGCTTTTAAACGGAACAGAAGTGCAGCATTGGAAAATGTATTCGCTGCCGTTTCATGATCTAAGCACCGTGAAATTCTCCGCTGCAAAGCAAAATGTAGAATCGCCGGTTATCAGGAAAGGTGGATTTACGCTGGATAAAGTGGGTGACACTTACCTTGATATGAGCAACTGGGGAAAAGGAGTGGTATGGGTAAATGGCCACAACCTTGGCCGGTACTGGGGCATTGGTCCGCAGCAAACCTTATACCTGCCGGTTGAGTGGTTGAAAAAAGGATATAATGATGTTGAGGTGCTTGAGCTGTTAAAACCTGAGCAAGATCAGTTAGCTGGAATTGATAAACCGATATTGGACGTAGTAAAACCTTAAATAAGCTTAAAGCCGAAGGCTAAATGCTCAAAGCTTATTTTACACGTATTGGCGAAAAAAAGAAGCTTTGGGCTTTAGGCGTTTTGCTTTAAGCTCTTTTGATAACAGACATATATAAATACTATTTACAATGGCAAGAGTAGCGTTTAAAATGAAGCTTCATGAAGGGCAAACCGCCGAATACAAGGCGCGGCATGACGCCATTTGGCCCGAATTAAGCAGTTTGCTTAAGGATGTGGGGATCAGTAATTATTCTATTTTTTTAGATGAGGATACGCATTGGCTTTTCGGGGTGATGGAAGCTGAAGATCAGGAAGCCCTTGATCATTTGCCTGATAGCCCCATTATGAAAAAATGGTGGTTATACATGGCAGATATTATGGATACCAATGCCGATCATTCGCCGGTAAGCACACTTTTAAAAGAGGTTTTCTTTTTGCCATAGATACAAAAATATCCCTTCCGAAATGGCTGTCATAAATGGCATACTGCGTTAGGTGCCTTTATGATAGCCATTTTTGTTTTATACAGGTCAAGCACCTGCTGGGCTGTTACTTTACTATGTGTGCTGATTTTAATAAAAAGAATTATTTTTACAGATATAGTTAACACTGATGAGTATGGTTGAGATATTTCAGAATATCCGTAAAATATACAGGTTCAGCGCACCTTGTGAAGAGCTGGTTAACTATATCGAATTTTATTCGCAATCGGTTTTAGATTTATCAGTACAGCAGGTAAAAGCTGAGTTTTCAACTGTGAAAATGTTCCCGAGCTGGACACCCACTTTTTATATTAACCTTGGTTCGCCTTATTACATTGATTTAAAGAATACCAGGTATCATGTAAAGGAACAGCAGGATGTTTTGTTATTGAGGAATGAGGATGTTACCAGGCATAAACTAACCACCGACAATATATTCACGGTTAAATTTAACCCCGGCGGTTTGGAAGCCGTATTAGGCCTTAACCAGGTGCCGGTTATTGATAAACTAATTGATCTTAATCAAATTTTACCCCGGCAATTACTTCAAAAAATAAAGCAACCTCTAAGCTTTGAAGAGCGAGTAGTAATCATTGAAACTTTTTTGTTAGATAAGCTGATTAAACAAACAACCCCAGATCATTACGTTAAAATGGTTAATGACAGCATTGGCGAATACCGGGGTACCGGTATGCAGCTAAACACATCAAAAGTTGCCGAAAGGCTGTTCATTACATCTAAAACCATCAATCGTTATTTCAACAGGGTGATAGGCACAGCGCCTAAAAATTACTTCTCAATTATGCGGGGCAGAAACGCATTAACCGCATTTGTTAATGATAGAGAAAACTTTGTTCCGATAGATTATGGATATTATGATTTGAGCCATTTTCATAAAGACGTTATGAACCTTACGGGCCAACGGATAACAAAGCATCAATTTTAAATTGTCCGTTTTTTACTTTCAACAGGTAAAGTCAATCTCTTTCTTTGTAGCTAAACAATGGTCATGAAAAAAATCCTTATCATATTACTTTGCGCTGCTATTTTTATTCAAAAAGTGTACTGCCAAAAATATAAGCCGGTATTAGAACCATATCCCGGGCTGGTTAAAGCAGACCCAAGGCTTATTTTAAAAACAGGTTACCTGGTAGTACCTGAAAATAGAAGCAAGCCCGAAGGACGCAAAGTTAAGATCCCGTTTTTGTTTGTACGCCGACCAGATCAGGACCCACGCAAAAACATCACGCTTTACACTACAGGTGGCCCAGGCTACAGCACTACACTAAATATTGATAGCATAAGCTATAACTCCGGCTGGTTAGCCTATGGCGGTTTTATTGCGTTTGACCAACGGGGAACAAAGAGGGCACAACCATGCCTGGATTGTATGGAAGTAGCAGCGGCCATCAAACGCAGTTACAGGGAAGGGAAAAATAAAGATAGCCTCGTATCTCAGGCCGTTACCCAATGCCGAAACCGGTTTACAAAACAGGGTGTCAACTTGTCAGCCTATAATACTATTGAAAGCGCAGAGGATATAAATGATTTAAGGTTAGCCTTAAATATTGATTCGCTTAACCTGGTTGGTATATCTTACAGTGGCGGCCTGATGCTTACCATGGCGCGAAACCATCCCGAGGGCGTTCGGGCGTTGCTTTTGAATTCACCGCTCCCCGGTTACGTAAATTTTGAAGAACACGCTTTGTTTAATATTAATGAAGCGCTTGAGCAGGTATTTCATAATTGCGAAACGGATTCCTCTGGTACGAAATATAAAAATTTAAGAACTAAGTTTCATCAATACTTCAGCGCTATCAACGGGAAGAAGTATACCATGGCTTATCAGGAAAAAGGAAGCAAGCAAGCTAATAATCTCACTTATACAAAAAACGAACTACTCGATGCAATAATAGGCCGGATGAACTCCCGGCAGGTTAGCACGGTGCCTGCGGTAATGATTGATTTAATTGAAGGACGTCATGATAAATATGTACAGGAGGTGTTTGATGGCTATTTCGCGGGTAATTCAAGCGTATCACTGGGTATGAGGTATTCTGTTTATTGTTCAGAACAAATTTCATACGATGATCCTACCTTGGAAGCACAACAACATTTGGTATTACCGTGGTTGGCCGGGTATCCGTTTAATGATGTAAATCATGCTATATGCAATTGTTGGAAGGTGAAGGCAGAACCTGCTATAGCAAAACAACCTGTCTATTCTGCAATACCGGCGTTGATTTCGGCAGGTGACGTCGACCCTGATTGCAGGCCATTTTATAATAGATTAATTAAGCGTTATATGCCTAATAGTCAACTATTAATCATTCATAATAGAGGGCACGCGCCGGGTTTCAGTGTAGATGGAACTGATTATGTGAAGCTATTTTTAGATAACCCACATCAGAAACTTACATCTCAATCAAAAAACCTGATCATTGAATAGCTTAATAGCCATTGTCAGATTTCTCGGTAATAAAGGTTTCGTCGTCTGTTAACATAGTGCTAACATGGCAGTCTTACATTTGGGCCAAAACAACTCTTTGGCATGTATCCTGCACTTACTGATGAAGCGTTGATGGGGCTTATACAACAAGGTAACCCCGTTGCCCTTGAAACTCTTTTTAATCGTTACTACAAAACCTTATGTCAGCTGTGCACGGTGTACACTAAAGATTATACCGTTGCCGAAGAGATCACCGCCAATCTTTTCGTTAAACTTTGGGATAACCGCGATACAGCCATCCTTAATGTAAAAAGTTACCTGTTTGTTGCTGCCAAAAACCTCTCTTTGAATCATATCCAAAAAAAGAAGGATCCGGTACATTCCATCGAAGATATCGACCTGCAGGGACATGTATTAAAAGACAGGGACAACCCATTCAAAATCCTTTCGGGTCGCGAATCGTACAATAAAATACTAAGCCTTATTGATACGTTACCAACCAGTCAGAGGCAGGTGCTGCTCATGAGCCGTATCGATAATCTCGACAAAAACGAGATAGCCAAAGTGTTGGGTATTTCTGTTCGTACGGTTGAAACTACACTTTATCAATCTATCAAAAAACTTCGTCAGCTGTTAAAAGGGCAGCACAATTTCACTTCCGAGGGTTAATAATTTCTTAATGTAAACTTAACTTTTTTCGCTACGTATCGGCTACGTAAAATCAGTCTTTATTGCAGAGACAGATTTAATGGAAGATAATAGTTACCGCTTAATAGTTGAATATTTTGAAAAAACCATCAGCGATGATGGCTTAACACAGTTACAGGAGTGGATTGAGGAGAACCCCGAAAACCTTGCCCAGTTTAGTGAAACCATCCAGATCCTGGAAGCATCCAAAACATACTTTAAACAACCGGAAAATGCCGAGAGCACCTGGGCAAAAATCAATGCACATATAACCCAACCTCAAATACCTGTAACTAAACGCACTACTAAATTCAATTGGATAGCTTACGCTGCCGCCTGCCTGCTTATTTGTACTACCGGTTGGTTTGGATACCGTTATTTCAAACAGTCGCCTGTTTTGGTTTATGAAGAGATCAGCAATGTTGATGGCAAGCATTCAAAAATAATGCTGCCCGATAGTTCGACAGTTTATCTGGGTGGTGGCAGCAAACTCAGATACGCTAAAAACTTTAGTGATGAAAAACGTGATGTAATGCTTAACGGCGAAGCTTTTTTTGATGTGGTTCACCAGGCTAAACCTTTTGTAGTTAAAAGCGGAGATATCACCACTGTAGTATTGGGTACTTCCTTTAATATAAAAGCCTACCTGGCCGATCATAAAGTAGCTGTGACCGTGCAAAGCGGAAAAGTAGGGGTAATGGCCAATGTGCAGGGAAAACCTCAAATGGTTAAATACCTGGTAAAGAACGAAGTGATCAGCATCAATACCCAAAATGGCATCTACACTTTTAACAACACTGATGCATCATCAGTAAGCTCGTGGATCAATAACGAATTTGTTTTCTATAATACAACTTACAGTGAGATAGCCGCTTCGCTTGAGCATCATTACGGCGTTAAGATCAGGTTTACAGAACAGGATTTGGGCAATGTAAGGCTTACAGCCAAATTAAGAGGTATGACATTGACAGATGCCATGGAAACCCTCAGCGCGCTATCAGGATTAGGCTATACGCAAAAAGGTAGTCAGCTTTTTATTTCAAACAATAATCAAAAAGGAGGAAGTATAATGAAATAGTATTACCCGGCTATTGGTAAAAGCCTGGACGTTGCTGGTAACAACCCCAGGCTTCAGAATTTTGACAATTTAAACTCACGGTTAGACAAGTATAAATTAAAGTAAATATATGAAAAAGTTATGGTTATTAACCATGCTGTTATTTTTACAATTGCCTTTTGGCGGCATAAACGCTAAGGCTCAAACAGTAATAAACAAAAGGATCACGTTTGGTGCCGAGGGTACCATGCTCAAGGATGCCTTTCAGCAAATTGAAAAATCAAGCGATATCTCTATCAGCTATAATAACAGCTTGCTGGATGATAAACGCAAAGTACACGTAACAAAAGCAGAGCGCTCTTTAGGCGAAACACTTGACCTGCTTTTAAAAGGAACTACCTGCACATACAGAGCAGCAGGTGAACGTAATATCCTCATCATTGCAAAAACACAGGATAGGGGTAGCATTAAAGGGAAAGTGGTTGACGAAAAATCAGAACCACTTCCCGGTGCTACTGTGAAAGTTCCGGGGACCGGGGCAACTGCCATCAGCGGAGTTGGTGGTTCATACACGTTAAATATTGTGCCGGGTACTTACACGGTTGAGGCAAGCTTTATCTCTTACGAAACTAAGAGAATCCAGAATGTAAGTGTTAGCTCAAATGCAAACACTGTTTTAAATATTACGCTTAGTCCGGCCGATAATAAACTTAACGAGGTTGTGGTAACAGCACTCGGTATCAAAAGGGAAGATAAAAGTTTGGGTTATTCCGCCCCGGTTATTAAAGGTGATCAGCTAACAGGCGCCCTTTCTGGCAACTGGACTGATGCATTATCGGGGAAAGTAGCGGGTTTAAACCTCATCCGTTCAAACAGCGGCCCTGCGGGATCAAACAAAATTATCCTGCGTGGTGAAAATAACCTGACCGGTGATAACGAAGCTTTGATAGTGGTTGACGGTGTTGTAATTAACCAGGGTAGCGGCAGACGTACAAGCAACTCCGGCGAATCGGCTTATGGTACCAGCAGCGATAACATGCCTGCCGATTATGGCAGCAACCTGAACGACATCAACCCAGAGGACATTGAAACGGTAACGGTATTGAAAGGCCCGGGCGCGGCGGCGCTTTATGGCCAGCGCGGTGCCAATGGTGCTATTATCATCACAACAAAATCGGGTAAAAAGCATAGTGGCCTGGGCATCACCTTTAACTCAAATGCAAGCCTTGAAAGTGTAAACCGCTGGCCCGATCTGCAATATGAATACGGACAAGGTACGGCGGGTTCCCGTTATTATTCGTACGGGGCAGGGCCGGATGGTGCAAGCACCAGCTCGACAAGCTCGGCTTACGGCCCTAAATTTGATGGCCAGCTTTTTTATCAGTTGGATCCGGTTACACAAAAGCAAAGCACAACACGTACGCCATGGGTACCATATAAAAACCAGATCCGTGATTTTTTTGATGTTGGCCAAACTTTCACCAACTCGGTAAGTGTTGACGGCGGCAGCGATAAAACAACGGCCCGTTTTTCGGCAACCAACGTTACCAATCACTGGATTACGCCGAATACAGGGTACACCCGTAACAGCATTGCTTTATCGGTTAACTCCAAAATCAATGATAAGTTAACCATCAATGCAAAAGTAAATTACAATAATAAAAACAGCGATAACTTACCAGGTGCAGGTTATGGTAACCAGTCGCTGATGTATTGGTTTATATTCTGGCAGCCCAATGCCAATTTAAACTGGTTGAAGAACTACTGGAAAAACGGGCAAGATGGTAAAGCGATCTTTTATCCTTTCAGCTCGTTCCCAGAAAACCCTTATGCTGTATCTTACGAGTTTATCAATAAATCAAACCGTAATTCGGTTACCGGAAACGTTGAAGCACTTTACAATGTAACAAAAGAGTTTAGCGTACAGGTTCGTGCTACTTTAGATATGGGCTATGAGCAGCGCGCACAGCAGCGTCCATATGATGCCGGAAGTAAATACCCGAAAGGCTCGTACCGTACACAAAACATTTATTCGGAAGAGCAGGGTGCCGATTTCCTGTTGAAATACAACAAGAAAATAACACACGATGTTAACATCACCGCTACGGCAGGTGGTAGCATGCTCCGCAACAATTATAACCGCGATGAGGTACGTGCCGACTCGTTAGTATATCCGGGTGTGTATTCAATGGCTAACAATGCGGGTCCTCTGGTTACCCTGCCATATAAATCAAAATATGCTATCAACAGCTTCTACGGCTTATTGTCCACATCTTTTAAAGATTACTTGTATGTAGATTTAACAGCCCGCCAGGATTGGATCAGTACACTGGCTACTGCGAACCGTACCGATCAGGTTGGTTTCTTCTATCCATCGGCAAGCATGAGCTTTTTGCCATCTGAAGCATTCAAGCTGCCTAAATTTATTGACTATGCAAAAGTGAGGGCATCGCTTGCAGGTGTTGGTAGCGGTACAACAAATCCTTATCAAACCTCATTTAATTATGTATCGGCGGGTAGCACTTATGCAGGTGGTTTGCAAAATCCGCGTACACTATCAAACCCCGATCTGAAACCTTTACGCACCACAACGCTTGAAGTTGGTGCCGAAACCAGGATGTTCAGCAATCGCTTAGGTTTTGATATAGCTTTATATACGGGTAACACTAAAAACCAGATCCTGAGCCGTACTGTGGATCAATCGTCAGGTTATAACCAGGCAGTTATCAACGTAGGTAAGGTAAACAACAAAGGCATCGAAATTACATTGAACGGAACGCCTATACGCAAAGCCAACGTGTTTAGCTGGAATGTTACTGCAACCTTCAGCGCCAATAAAAACACCATCGAGCAACTTGCCGATAGCGCGGTTGTGTTGCGGAATGGCCCTACCGGCGGTGGCCAGATTGTTGCCCGTGTAGGCGGCAGTATGGGCGATATGTACGGTCGCAGTTATTTGCGCTCGCCTGATGGGCAGATCGTTTATGATGCTTCTACAGGTTTTGCCAAATTAGCTGATAACCTGGTTTATTTAGGCAACACCATCCCTAAATGGAAGGCAAGCATGGGCCACGATTTCAGGTATAAGCAATTTAACCTGCACCTGTTGTTTGATGCCCAGGTTGGCGGTGTATCATATTCGCTTTCAAACTATAAACTGGCCGAGCAGGGTAAAACAACGCTCACCCTACCCGGCAGGTATAACGGTATCATAGGCAAAGGCGTTATCCAAAACCCGGACGGCAGTTACAGACCGAACGATGTTATTGCAACAGATGTTGACGGTTACTACCGCTCACACTATGGTATTGATAATGCCGAAGGTAATACGTTTTCAACCAACTTCCTGAAATTCCGCGAGGCAAGGTT
The DNA here is from genome assembly GCF_017569325.2 of Mucilaginibacter gossypii. Taxonomy (NCBI): domain Bacteria; kingdom Pseudomonadati; phylum Bacteroidota; class Sphingobacteriia; order Sphingobacteriales; family Sphingobacteriaceae; genus Mucilaginibacter; species Mucilaginibacter gossypii. The sequence continues at coordinate 912,941 of NZ_CP071878.2, forward strand.
TGATTATTCATTGAGCCCTCGTTTAGTTAAACGCCTTGGATTAACGCGTGCTACGGTAGGTGTATATGGTCGTGACCTGTACATCTGGACTAAGTGGCCAATCTTCGATCCTGAATTTGGTACGCTTTCGGGCAGCGATATAGTGCAGGGATTTGAGATTGCACAGTTTCCATCAACCCGCACATTTGGTTTTAACATAGTTATTGGCATTTAATAATTAACAATATGAAAAGGAACGGATATATACTTATATCGATGATGATGTTGTTCGTTAGCATAATGTCGTCATGTAAAAAGGATTTTATTGAACTTAATACCGATCCCAACGGCACGCCAAACGCCCTGCCGCAGCAATTGCTGGCTCCGGCGTTGGTAAATACATTGGGGACTAATATGCTTCGCGCCCGTAATTTTAATAACGAGCTGATGCAGGTTACCGTTGATCCCGGCGATTCGGAAGGCAAAGTATTCAGGTATGATATCAAACGCACCTGGGCCGATGCTACCTGGAATGCCTGGTATACCCAGTTAACCAACTTTAAAGATATTTATAACATAGCCAGTAAGGAAGTTACCTACAACAAAACGTATATGGGCATTTCACTTATTTGTCAGGCATGGTTATATTCCTTGTTGACAGATACTTATGGCGATGTGCCTTACTTTGATTCGAACAAAGGCAAGGAAGGGAACTTTACGCCTGAGTTTGATAAGCAGAAAGATATTTACCTGGATATTTTCAAAAACCTGGAAGCTGCAGATACCCTGCTCAATGCGTCGGCAAACGTAGTTGCCGGCAGTGATCCGGTATTTAGCGGCAATGCTTTAAAATGGCGCAAGTTTGGTAACACGCTTTATTTAAGGTTGTTGTTAAGGGTATCTGGCAAAGCCGATGTTTCGGCTGATGTGATAGCTAAGATCAAGCAAATTGTTGATACCAATCCCGATGTTTACCCCATTATGGGCAGCAATGATGATTCGGCAGTTTTGCGGTGGACCGGCTCCAGTGCTTTAACATCTCCTTTTATTGGCGGAGTACGTGAACAAGACTGGCGACAGCCCGGTGTTTGTGAGTTTTTTGTAAACAACCTTGCCAAATGGGCTGATCCCCGTTTAACTGCTAACCGCTGGTCGATATCAAGCTATCAGGGTGGTATCCAGGGAATCCCGAGCGGCTATGCGCCCGGCCAAAACATTGGTATCAAATCATATTTCCTTTCTACCACATCGGCAACTACATTGATGAACGACCCATTGATGGGTAACATCATGAACTATTCGGAGCTACAGTTTATCCTTGCTGAAGCTGCAGCGAAAGGCTGGATAGCCGGAGATGCGGCCACTTATTATAAAAATGGTGTACAAGCAGGTATCACATTCTGGATCCCGACTTATGCAACCCCTATAGATACCTATTTAGCAGGCGCCGATATTGTTTGGGACAATGCTGCCCCGCTTGATGAAAAGATGGAGATGATCCATGTTCAAAAATACTACTCCATGTTTTACACTGATTTTGAGCAATGGTTTGAGTACCGTCGTACAGGTCACCCGGTATTGCCAAAAGGTAACGGTTTAAGGAACAACGGCATTATGCCGGCAAGGCTGCAATACCCGGTTTATGTACAATCGGCCAATCCTGATAGTTACAAGGCCGCAGTGGCTGTACAGGGTGCCGATGAGATCAGCACGCAGGTTTGGTGGCAAAAACAATAATCAACTGGTTTTAAACTAAGAGATCTATAAAATGAAAAAGATATATTTATTACTGGTGCTTGCAACAGCCATCGGTATAAATTCATGCAAAAAGAATAACTATGCTGAAGGTTCGTTAAGCCCGATTATTGCCGTTGTTGACCTGAAGGGGATTTACAAAGGCTCGGATGTTGTGCTGAACAGCACCAATATGGGCGGAGCAAAGGAAATAGTGGGCGTAGTAATTTCAAACGCCGCAGCAGGTAATAGTCCTGCCGGCGTATTAGTGGTGCAAAACAACCGCCGTAACGCAGTTAGGGGTATTTCTCTCGAAATAGGTAATGCAGCTGCAAACTATGTTCCCGGCGATTCGGTAATAGTGCAAGTTGAGGGCGCTACACTTACCAAAGTAAACGGCAGTATGCGTGTTAAAGGCCTTACCGAAAGCTCAGTGAATAAAGTTGCCACGAATAAAGCCGTTAAAGTGCAGTCGGTTCCATCAGCAACGTTGCTGGCTTCGCCCGATGTTTACGAAGGTACACTGGTTACGATAGCTAAGGCGGTAACCGACCCGGAGCCGCAGCAGGGCGAAACTTACGCGGGTGATAAAACACTTAATGACGGTTTTGGCAAAATAATAATGCATACAGAGGCTAACGCTGCTTTCGCAACTACCGAATTACCGTTCAGCGCTAATTTTACAGGCATTCCGTTAGTGATAACATCAGGCACCGATACCAAAATGCAGCTTTGGCCGCGTACTATCGATGATGTGTTTACGCTTGCTGCAACCAAACCATCGCCAATCATTATAACCGGATACCTTACTAATCCTTCGGGCAGCGATGCTGATTATGAGTATATCCAGTTCAAGGCAACTAAGGACATTGACTTTGCGGTAACCAATTATGCTGTTGTAACCTGTAATAATGCGGGTACTAACCCGGCACCTGCCAATGGCTGGGCGCAAGGTTTGGCAAAAACTTACAAGTTTAACCTCACATCGGGCACAGTTAAAAAAGGCCAGTTCTTTTATGTAGGCGGTAATAAAAATATCTGGGGTAAAGGCTCAACAGATATCAGCTCATCCAACTGGATCAACAGCACCATGTATGCCGAAGTGCCGGGTGCTGATTTCGGCAATGTAACTACCAATCTGTTAGCTAACAGTGGTAACGTAGCAGGAGTTTCAGTTTTTGCGGGTACAACAGTGAGTGCCGCAAGCGTTCCGCTTGATGTTATCATGTACGGTGGCGGTGGTACCGTGTACTCGGCTGGCCCGCCGGAGATTGGTTACCGCATCACCAATACCGATTACTACAGTACCATTAACCCGGTAACCCGTACAGAGCAGGGCTTTTATGGCGGCGGCTCCAATACGTCAAAACTACCTTTACCAACCGATGGCTTATTTAGCCAGTTAGGCGGTGTTTATGATGCGCTTACCGGAAGATGGGTGGCCGGCAGAACCGTAACCAGCGTTCCGCTTACATTGACATCGCCAATAAGCACCATTGAAACGGCTACAGGTGCAACAACAATTCAAAATTAAAACCTCACCCCAACCCCTCTCCAAAGGAGAGGGGCTTTATATAACAGGATCAAATATTTATTTAAGTCCTCACCTTTGGAGAGGATTTAGGTGAGGTTAAAATATTATTACATGAACAGAAGATCATTTTTACAGGGCGTTGGCCTTATAACCGGCGGTGCATTCATATCGCTCCGTGCCAACGCACTTACACAAATATTAACCGGTGATACCGTAAAAGGCCGTGTTACCGCAGGCAAAAAGGGAATTAAAGGAGTAGTAATATCCGACGGTTTTTCGGTAGTGATTACTGATGACAAGGGCAATTACCAACTTACGCCAAATGAAAAGGCCAAAAGCATTTTCATGAGCACACCATCAGGCTACGAGTTTAAAACAGATTATAATGTTGCCAAGCATTACGAAAACATAGGCAGTAGTTCGCATTTTGATTTTAAGCTGGGCCCGCTAAAAGTTGATGATCACAATCACCACTTTATTATCTGGGCCGATCCGCAGGTTAAAAACAAAAAGGATGTTAAACAGATGATGGATACTTCGGTTCCCGACACCATCGCCACCATAAAATCATTAGGTAAAAACGCACTGGTACACGGCATTTGTGTAGGTGATATTGTATGGGATAACCATGAGCTTTTCCCCGCTTATAATGAGGCTGTGGCTAAAATGGAAATCCCATTTTTCCAGGCGATTGGCAACCACGATATGGACTACCGTATGGGCGGCGATGAAACCTCGGATGTTACTTTTAAGCAGATTTATGGACCAACTTACTATTCATTTAACCGGGGCAAGGCTCATTATGTAGTATTGGATAATGTTCGTTACCTGGGTGTTGAGCGTGAGTATGATGGCTATATTACCGAAGATCAGCTAAACTGGCTGGCAAAAGATCTGCAATATGTGAAGAAAGATCAATTGCTGATTATCAACCTGCATATCCCTGTTTATAACCAGGTGAAAAACAACCAGGATTTTTATAAAGTGCTGAATGACTTCAGTAATGTGCACATCATGTCGGGTCATACGCATTACCATGATAACAATATCACCAACGGCATTTTCGAGCATAACCACGGCACCGTATGTGGCGGCTGGTGGACGGGGCCTATTTGCGTTGATGGTACCCCGCGCGGTTATGGTGTATATTCTGTAAATGGTACCGAGCTGAAATGGTATTATAAATCGACAGGTTTACCGGCCGAAAACCAGATCAGTGTTTATGCCGAAAAACTAACCGACCAGATGCACCTCATCGCCAATGTTTGGAACTATGACCCAGAGTGGAAGGTAGTGTATTATTTAGATGACAAACCGATGGGAGCGTTGTCAAAAGAACAGGGATATGATCCCTTATCGGTAAGTTTGTATAAAGGCGATCAGTTACCGGCAGGCCGGCATTTTGTGGAGCCGCATGAAACAGGGCATTTGTTTGTGGCGCACTTTGATCCGTCGGTTAAAAAGGTTAGGGTTGAAGCTACAGATCGTTTCGGAAATAAATATTCAAGCGAATTAGATGCAAAATAAATTGAACATTGTTACCGGTATAAGTCTTATCTTGTTATCAGGCTTTACTGTTGTTAAAAACATGGAATTAAAAAATGCAGATTTTCCCTCATTTAGTGCCGAAGCGCATCGCGGGGGCAGGGGACTGAGGCCCGAAAATACCATTCCTGCTATGAAAAATGCCATCGACCTCGGCACTGTAACCATGCTGGAGATGGATACGCATATTACGGCTGATGGGCAGGTGGTTTTATCGCATGACGAATATGTCAACCCGCTGTTTTCGCTTACTCCTGATGGTAAGGATATCCTCAAGGAAGATGCGAAAAACCTGATCCTCTATAAAATGAAATATGAGGACCTGAAACAATATGATGTAGGTTCAAAGCCGTACAGCAAATTTCCGCGCCAGCAAAAGATCAAAACCTATATGCCGCTTCTGTCTGAATTGATTGATTCGGTACAGCATTATATTAAGATAAATCATAAAAAGCCGGTGTTCTACAACATCGAAACCAAGTGCTCACCCGAAGGTGACGGTATTTATAATCCAGCTCCGGACGAGTTTGTGGATAAGCTGATGGCTGTTTTGATCGAAAAGAAGGTCCTGCCTTACGTTGTGATCCAGTCGTTTGATAGACGTACGCTGCAGATCATCCACAAAAAATATCCTGATGTGCGTACTTCTTATCTTATCGAAAACAAAAAATCGTTTGAAGATAATATGGCCGATCTTGGTTTTACTCCTTTCATCTACAGCCCGGACTATAAACTGGTTGATGCCGACCTGGTAAAGAAATGCCATGATTCAAAGATTAAAGTACTACCATGGACAGTAAATACAAAAGCCGAAATTGAACAGCTTAAAAGTTTAGGTGTTGATGGTGTGATTACTGATTATCCGGATTTGTTTTAGGAAGCAAATCCGCCCTTTATAGCATGCGATTGCCACGTCGCGCCCAAGCTTATTCCCGTTTCGCTCCTCGCAATGACATGTTTTTTGTTGTGCCGAAGCTTATCCACGCCAAATAAGCTGAATGTAATGTCAATTTACCATAATCTAAACATTGAATTTAAATGTGATATTGCAGTTTGTTAAAACGTTTTATCAATTTAACCAACAACCCAATCATGTTTAAGTTAAAAGCTATATGCTTTATTGCGATTTGTGCCGCTTCACTCTCACTAAAAGCACAAACGGCCCGGCAGCCTGTAAAACCGCTTGCCCAGCTTCAGCAGGAATTTGTCGATCTGCGCTTTGGTATGTTTATCCACTTTAACATCCCAACCTATATGGATCAGGACTGGGCCGATCCTGATGCTTTGCCAACTATCTTTAACCCTAAAAAACTGAATTGCGACCAGTGGGCAAAAGCCGCTAAATCGGCAAACATGACTTACGGTTGTATTACCACAAAACACCACAGTGGTTTTTGTATCTGGGATACCAAAACAACCGATTATAACGTGATGAACAGTCCGCTGAAAAAAGACGTAGTGAAAGAGTATACTGATGCTTTCAGGGCTAACGGTCTAAAGGTGTTTTTATATTACTCAATACTGGATACTCACCACAGGTTAAGGCCAAACATGATCACGCCAAAGCATATTGATATGGTAAAAGCGCAAATCACTGAGTTGATGACCAGATACGGCGAGATTTCGGCTCTGATCATTGACGGATGGGATGCACCATGGTCGAGGATTTCATATGATGACGTTCCGTTTGAAGAAATCTACACATTGGTGAAATCATTACAGCCAAACTGTTTGGTAATGGACCTTAATGGTGCCAAATATCCGGCAGAAGGCATGTATTATACTGATATCAAGACTTACGAAATGGGAGCAGGGCAACGGGTTTCAACTAAAGATAACCGCATGCCGGCCATTGCCTGTTTACCATTGCAGGCCAACTGGTTTTGGGAAACAAGCCACCCTACAACCTCGGTTAAGGAGCCTGCCAAACTGGTTAATGATATCCTGAAACCATTGAACAACGTCGACTGTAATTTTATCCTGAACGTGGCACCAAACCGCGATGGTTTATTTGACGATAACGCCCTTGCCGCGCTTAAAGAAATAGGCAAACTTTGGAAGAACGAAGGGCCAGTGGCTAAGCTTTCTACGTTGGATGCGCCGATTATTTCATCAAACATTGCAAAAAATCAGCCGGCAAGCGCAAGCTGGAGCGATGATTCTGCTATTATGGATTTTGCTAACGATGATGATTTTCATAGCTCGTGGGTGTCAAATCCAACAGTTAAAAATCCATGGTATGAGATAGATTTTAAGAAAGACCAGGCATTGAATACCATTGTTATTGCCGAAGAAAAACCGAATATTTCACATTACCGTTTGGAATATTACCTGAACGGAAGTTGGAAGCCATTGTTTGATGGTGATAATGCTAATAAGATTAAAGTTCACCGTTTTGACAGGGTATGGGCAGGCAAGGTTCGGATCTCGATAGATAAATCCGAGCACCAGGTATCGATAGCCGAATTCCAGGTTTATAACGAAAGAAGATAATACACTATAACTGACTGAAATTTAATAAGGAAGACCCGCCCGCAAGGCGGGTTTTTTTTGCTGTAACCCGTTTTTGTATATTAAAATGCCAATAAGCATTATTTTTTATAGCTGTTGCATTGGTATACTTGTAAAAACAATTTTAACCTATTTTATGAACCAAGGCCTGAAAACAACATTCCTGTTTGTAGTTTTACCGCTATGCATGCAATTGATTGCGCCAAACGCAAACGCGCAAAACAATACTTTATGGTATAAAAAGCCCGCAAAAGCGTGGACAGAAGCTTTGCCGATAGGTAACGGCAGATTAGGAGCCATGATTTTTGGTGGCGTTGATGATGAGTTGCTGCAACTCAATGAATCTACCCTATGGTCGGGTGGGCCGGTGAAGCAAAATGTAAATCCCGGTGCATTTCAATACTTGGCCCAGGTAAGGGAAGCGTTGTTTAAAGGGGAATATCAAAAGGCACATGAGCTAACGCAAAAGATGCAGGGCTTATACTCTGAAAGCTTCTTGCCTATGGCCGATCTGCATATCAAACAATCATATAATGGTGGTAACAGCACCAGCTATTACCGCGATCTGAATATCGGGAATGCTGTTGCCACAACAAAATATACCGTTGGCGATATAAACTATAAACGCGAAATTTTTGCTTCGGCACCTGATAAGGTAATTGTTATCCGGTTTACGGCTGATAAGGCTAAACAGTTAAACCTTAAAATAAATACGAGCAGCCAGCTTCGTTTTCAAAAAGAGGTGCTGAATAAAAATGTATTGCAGCTTAGCGGTAAAGCTCCGGCGCATGTTGAGCCAAGCTATGTTGATTCAAAAAATCCGATAGTTTATGATGATGATGATAAGTGCAGAGGTATGCGGTATGAGGTGTTGGCAAAGGCCGTAAGCAGTGATGGTAAAATAACTGCCGATACAAGCGGGATCACCGTAAAAGGGGCATCAAGTTTAACGCTGTATGTTACCGCAGCCACCAGTTTTAAAGCGTACAACCAATGCCTTGATGGCGACGAAAAGGTTGCGGCCAAATACCTTGATAAAGCTGCTGCTAAACCTTATGCACAGTTGCTCGCCGCCCACCTGACCGATTATCATCGTTTTTTTAACAGGGTAAGCCTTAAAATTAACGATAACAAGGGCAGTCATGCCGAATTGCCTACTGATGAACGACTTGCGCTTTACAATAAGAATCATGGTACTGATCCTGGCATTGAAGCTTTATATTTTCAATATGGCCGTTACCTGTTGATAAGCAGCTCCAGAACACCGGGCGTTCCTGCTAACCTTCAGGGCATCTGGAATAAAGAATTACGTGCACCATGGAGCTCAAACTATACCAGCAACATCAACGTGCAAATGAACTACTGGATGGCAGAGGATTGTAACCTGTCTGAAATGCACCAGCCTTTATTTGAGTTGATCAAAGGATTGTCGGAAACGGGCGCTGGTGTTGCTAAAGATTTCTACCATGCTAAGGGCTGGGTAACCCACCATAATACAGATATCTGGGCTTTGGCTAACCCTGTAGGCGACCTTGGTCATGGCGACCCTAAATGGGCAAACTGGGCAATGGGTGGCGACTGGCTAACCCGTCATCTTTGGGAGCACTATTTATATACCGGCGATAAAGCGTTTTTAAAAAATACAGCTTACCCTTCAATGAAAGGCGCCGCCGAATTTACTTTTGATTGGTTAGTGCCCGATGGTCAGGGCCATTTGGTAACTGCACCGTCTATGTCGCCCGAAAATGATTTTATTTATGCTGAGGGTAAAACCGGGGATGTTTCTGTTTCTACTACAATGGATATGGGTATCATCCGCGATCTGTTTGATAACCTGATAGCAGCAACTAAGGTACTGGGCGTTGATGCAGCTTTCAGGGATTCGCTTATCGCCAAAAAAGCTAAACTGATCCCGTATCAGATAGGCAGTAAAGGCCAATTGCAGGAATGGTACAAAGACCAGGAATCGCCTGACCCGCATCACCGCCATGTATCGCATTTATATTCGGTTTACCCGGCTAATGAAATTTCGATAGCTACAAATCCTGAGTTGGCAGCCGCGGCTAAAAGATCGTTAGAGTTACGCGGTGATGAAAGCACCGGCTGGAGCCTGGCCTGGAAAGTAAACCTTTGGGCCCGGTTGAGAGATGGCAACCATGCCTACAAACTTTACCGCGATCTGCTGCGCTTAACCGGCGAAAGTGGATACAACTACAGCGAGGGGGGAGGACTTTATCCGAATATGTTCGATGCTCACCCTCCGTTCCAGATAGATGGTAACTTTGGTGGTACCTCTGGTTTGGCCGAAATGCTGCTGCAAAGCCAGGATGGTAATGTACACCTGCTACCTGCATTGCCCGATGCCTGGGCCAATGGTGAAATTAAAGGTTTGGTAGCAAGAGGCGCATTTGTAGTTGACATGAAATGGGCAGCGGGCAAGGTTGTGACCGCCCAAGTGTTATCAAAAACAGGCGGCACCTGCCATATTATATCTAAATCTAAACTGACAGTTAATGGTTTAAATGCTACTCCTGTTAAGGTAAAAGAGGGGTATGAGTTGGTGATCAATACAGAAAAAGGCAAATCATACCAATTAGTAAGCAGCATATGAGCAGCAGCAGGAGAGATTTTTTAAAGAAAGCATCGCTGGCGGGCGCAGCAGCAATGGCAGCACCGGGATTGGTATCAGCATCAGCAAAGAATGATGATTATTTGCCAGATGATGGCATTGGAAAAACTTTTCTTTTCCAGGGCGATTCGATAACCGACGGCGGCCGCAGTTATGATAAAGACTGGAACCATGTTTACGGTCAGGGCTACGCTTATTTGATAACTGCCCGTATTAATTTTGACTATCCCGGCCGTGATTACCAGTTTTTTAACCGGGGCATCAGTGGTAATACCGTAAATGATCTTGCATCACGCTGGCAAAAAGATACGTTGGATATTAAGCCCGATGTATTAAGCATACTAATAGGCATTAACGATGTGCACAGGGTAATAATGCAGGGCCATAAAGCAACCGCCGACGATTTCGGCAATGCTTATGATAGGCTGTTAACACAAACTAAAGCTGCGTTACCCGATGTTAAGCTGATCATGTTAGAGCCTTTTATTTTACCCGTTGGTATGGTAAGCAAGAACCCGGAGCTTTGGACAACCGAAGTTCAAAAGCGACAGGTTATAGTTAAATCACTTGCATCAAAATTTAACGCCATTTTTGTGCCTTTGCAGGAGGTGTTTAATAAAGCTTTACAAAAAGCCAATGCTGAGCATTGGATCTGGGATGGTGTTCATCCCATGCCGGCAGGGCATGAGCTCATTGCCCGGGAATGGATGAAGGCGGTTAAAAAGCTGTATTGATTTTTGCCGTTTTACGATACAAAAACTCGTTGTGAGTATAGCGTGGCAATCCCATAGTCAATGCATGTCCCATTTGTACAGCTACGAGATTGTCTCGCCGTTTCTTTACATGACTTTTTAACCACTATCTCCAACCCAAATCTCTTCTTCCGAACACTAACAACGGCGTAGAAATTAATGAATCTTTTTCCAATCTATGATATCATGATATTCGTAGTAATCAGCAATAGATTCAATATCATAAAGAATTGGTTCTGCTGAAATGTGAATGCTTTCTAAATATTTTAGATATTTCTTATGGGTTGAAAAAACCCGCTCTATTTTTTTTGCTGGAACCACAACATACCACCCTTCTTTAACATAATTTCCATGAAGAATTGAATTAGTGTAATAAACCAGAATTACGCCATCTATAACATTTGCTTTTTTAATGTGAGAAAAGCCTGTATCCCCATCTATGCCTTCCAGATTCATTCCCCATCCTGATTCTTTAGTTACAATTATTGCTTCATAAGGTTTAATGAATGGTAACCTGGCTGAATCCCATTCTCCTTTTGCTGTGTAAAATTCATCTATATTAGATCGTTTATGAGATTGCCCGGAGCAGGAGAATAGCAGTAAAATGGTTAAAGGAAACAAAAGAGTCGTTTTCATTGTGGTTTATTGTACATTTCGTTGCCAAGAGCTAACCAAAAAACTGTCTTCACGCAATTATTGATTAAGGTAATAGAATTGTAAATAAAAGCTCTAAAAAAATATCAAACAGGCTGTTGGTCGGTTAGTTCGTAGCACAAATAAACTTTATCACTGGCTTTGTTTTTGATTTTAAAGAAAAAGCTTTAGTACTAAAAAAGCAGATCGGGTAAGCCTGATCCGCTTTTGTAAAACTTAATTACTTTCTGCTATCAGCTGAATAGCTTCTTCTCGGGTTTTGTGTTCAATGGCCATTACAAATTCAACAGGGCCGCCGCCTTTACCGCAGCCAAAGCATTGAAAAATATTTTTTTCGGGCGACACCATCAGGGAGGTTGCCTGGTCTTTATGGAAAGGACAGCGGCCTTTTAAATTTCTCCGGCTTTCTTCAAGCAACACATATTTTGAAACAATTCGTACAAGATCGGCCTGTACCGGCAACAGGGAATGAGATGCAGACATGTTGGGCGATAGAATGATTAATTTATCAGGCTGCGAAAATAATTTTTTACCAGGTTGCAATAAGGGATTGTTGAAAAAAAGTTATTCCCACGGGACAAAGTAATGCCTCTTTATCACATGTGGTAATTTACGTAGCAACTGGGCATCATTTTATTTAGCAGCCCACATGCTAAGTTGATGGATGTTTAACAGATTGCTTGCCCCGCGCATTCCCAAAACAAGTTCGGTATGACTTTTTTTTAGTAACTGGCCATGCTTTCTGCTTTTCTCAGAAATATCTACTTTAGCCACACAAGCAAATCGGCAAAAAGACTTTGCGCTTTGCGAGAGAAAAATCAAACACCATGAACTACACTCAAATTTGCAAAGCTTTTAATGATTTAACCGTTACCGAGCTGTACCAATTACTAAAGCTCAGGAGCGAGGTATTTGTAGTTGAACAAAATTGTGTGTTTTTAGACACCGATGATAAAGACTACGCTTGCCACCATCTGTTATTGTTTGATAATGATCAGGAACTGGTGGCCTATGCCCGTATTGTACCCGCGGGTAAATCATATGCCGAAGCATCAATTGGGCGTATAGTTAGCAGCAAAAAAGTACGCGGTACGGGTGTAGGTAAAATACTAACCCAGGCCGCCATCGATCAAACTAAAAAGATCTATGGAGATGTGCCTATCCGGATAGGGGCACAGTACTATGCTATCAAGTTTTATGAACAGTCGGGCTTTAAAATTGATGGTGAAATTTATGATGAAGATGGTATCGACCATATTGAAATGATCCTGTCCTGACAGATCTCTACCTGAAAAGAGCACTGATGATTATTGTTGCCCGCTTTACTAATTTGATGCAGTTGTAAATGTGTTACTGATTAAATTGTATGATGACACTTCCAAAAAAACTACATAGCATGAAAGTCATAATCTGCGGGGCGATGGTGTTTATCACGCTTGTACTGTCATCTATTGGTTGGGATTTGTCATACACATACCATGATCATCCTATGCCGTTGATTTTTTACTTTTGGGTAACCGCATTTACGTTATATTGGCCCCGTAAAAAGACAGTTCAGCGTGTATAGGCATCTGCCAAAATATGAATAAGTTATAACAAGAATAACAATCACAAATTACATATATCATGAAAACAAACATCGGAATTAATGAAGCAGACCGCCAGGCCGTTTCAGATCAGTTAGCCAAATTATTAGCCGACGAATTTGTACTGTACACCAAAACCCGTAATGCTCACTGGAATATTGAAGGCCCCGACTTTCATTCAATGCATGTGTTTTTTGAACAGCAATACAACGAGCTTGATGAAATTATGGACAGCGTGGCCGAACGTATCCGTAAGATAGGTCATTACGCACCAGCTACTTTAACCCAGTTGTTGCAACTTACTCATTTAACCGAAAAGCTCGATCACAAAAACGATAGCGCTGGCTTTTTGAAAGAATTGCTTGAAGACCATGAAAGCATCATCGAGTTCATACGCGGTAATATCAATCCCTTCGCAAATCAGTTTAATGACGCCGGTACCAGCGACTTTATTACCGGCTTGATGGAAACACACGAGGGCATGGCCTGGATGCTGAGGTCGCACTTTAGATAAAATGATCTCCCCGTTTAAATAACACCTTTCGGCTCAAATGATCTTCCGGATACAAACGGAAGATCACGAGCGGAAAGTAAAATGATTATCCCTGCAATATTATTCAGCCTGCTCAAGGTAAGTTAGTTGTTGATGATAATCCTATTGCCATGTAAACCTTTTGCAGCTTCGGTGCATTGCTTACTTGTTCCTGAAGTAAGCGCCCCAGAGGAGAGCGTTAATACCATCGATAATATAATGTATTAAAAAAAGATAGTACAGGATGCCAGATCATGATGAAAGCGTTAGTATTGTTTAATTATAAACTTACCAGCTTTCACGATAAATCTGTCTCATTTGTATTTAATCTCCGGTAATATCTTTAAAGAAGGTGCGGTTAAAGACCTTGACTCGATAAAAAAGACTGTGATTAACCGGCAACTAATAAAGCAGTGCGAAATACGCCTTTACAGCAGTATTTTCCATTGGGCTCTTTCTCAAGAGCGGAATTTTAAAAACAGACAAAAAGATATTTTCACATGAAGAAAATCATCGGCATACTTACACTAACCATCATCTGTTTTATCTGTCAGGCCCAAAAGCTTCCTCCGGTTTTTGATGCTAAGCGATCTGCCGAAGCGCAATCTACAGAAACGGTAAGGAAATATCTTTCACCGGTCCGCATTCTTTGGAAATCGCCGAATGCAGCTACCAATATTATCAATGCCGAAAAACTGCTGAAGCAAGGTGATGGACAAGCCGATCTTTCAGGTAATGACTTGTGCATTCTTCAAAGTGATGAAAAGGGAAAGTCCGGTTTATTGCTTGATTTTGGTAGGGAATTGCACGGCGGTTTGCAATTGGTAACCGATCAGTCAAGGGGTGGCAAGCCGGTGAGGGTGCGTATCCGTTTTGGCGAATCGGCAAGCGAAGCTATGTCAAACATCGATACCATAAAAGGTGCTACTAACGACCACGCTATGCGCGACATGATCATGTCCCTGCCATGGTTGGGTAAGCTGGAAATCGGTAACACCGGTTTTCGCTTTGTACGGATCGATTTGCTGGATGATAACAGTCAACTTAAGCTGAAAGAAGCAAGGGCTATTTTTGTTTACCGCGATATCCCTTACCTCGGCTCATTTAAATGCAGTGATACGCTGCTTAACAAAATATGGCTTACCGGTGCGTACACCGTACACCTCAATATGCAGGATTATCTTTGGGACGGTATTAAACGCGACAGGCTGGTTTGGGTAGGCGATATGCATCCCGAAACATCAACCATTGCCGCTGTATTTGGCGATAATCCGGTAGTGTCAAAGAGCCTTGATCTGGCACGGGACATTACCCCTTTGCCCGACTATATGAACGGTATGGTATCTTATTCTATGTGGTGGATCCTAATCCAACGCGATTGGTATATGTACACCGGTAATTTGAAATATCTGCAGCAGCAGAAAGCTTACTTGGTAAAGTTGCTGAATCAGTACGCTGTACAGGTTGATGCAAACGGCAGCGAAAAGTTGGACGGCGCCGGTCGGTTTTTGGACTGGCCATCGAGCGAAAACAAACCTGCTATTCATGCGGGTTTACAGGCCATGCTGGTGATGACCCTGAATGCCGGTGCCGAACTCTGCAAAATATTGAATGATCAGGCCACCGCCAAAAAATGCGAAGCCGCGATTGCTAAACTAAAAAACAATGTGCCGGATGCCAGCGGTTCAAAACAGGCGGCAGCCTTATCGGGTTTATCGGGTTTACTCCCTGCCGAAAAAGCAAACGATATTCTTTCTAAAGATGGAGTACACAATTACTCAACGTTTTTTGGTTATTATATGCTGTTGACCAAAGCCAAAGCCGGCGACTACCAGGGTGGCATTGATGCTATCCGTAACTTTTGGGGACCGATGCTGAACCTTGGCGCCACTACTTTTTGGGAAGATTTTAATATCGACTGGTTGCCCAACGCTTCGCGGATAGATGAGTTGGTGCCCGATGGTAAAAAAGATATCCATGGTGATTATGGCGCTTATTGTTATAAAGGTTTCAGGCATAGTCTTTCGCATGGCTGGGCATCAGGGCCAACACCGTGGTTAACTGAGTATGTGTTGGGTGTAAAGATATTGGCGCCAGGTTGTAAGGTAATTAAGATTGAACCCCATTTGGGCGATCTGAGCTTTGCCGAAGGCACTTATCCAACGCCATACGGTATTGTGAAAATTAAACATGTTAAGCAGGCTGATGGTAAAGTAAAAACCACAATTAATGCGCCCGCGGAAGTTAAGGTGGTCCAATAAATATCTACCGTTGCCGCTGGCAAAACCGTAAAGTATTGCCGTCAGTATCCGTAACATAAAACTCGCGCGTTCCCCAGGTTTGGTCGGTTGGTCCCTGGTGAACGGGCGATTCTTTTTTAACTGAGGTATCCAGCCCGCGGGATATGTAATTCTTAAACTCGCTATCCACATCATCAATCCAAACATTTACTACAGAGCCAAACAAACGGTCGCTTTCATATATGGTTAGCTGCAGCTCTCCAAAATCACTTACCAGATCAATAACGCCGTCATCAGCCGTGGCTTCAGGGTATTTGAGCCTGAAATCAAGCACGTTGGTGTAAAAACCGACGGCTTGTCGTAAATCGCGGCATTTAAAAAGCGGGATCATTTTCATTGTGAAGTATTTGCTTAAAGTTAGCCCTAAACTTTTGTTAGAAGAAATATTAAAAGCGCGGTGATTGAATAATTGGATTTTTCATTGTTCAAAACAAATTTGTTACGGAGTTATTGATATTAAAAGTGCTATCTTGGTGTAATTATAAATCGCTGTACCTATGTCTACAACAAAGCCCTTCACTCCAACCGACGGCGAAGACAATTCAAACGGAACGCGCCGTGATTTTCTTAAGCAAACATCGCTGTTAACGGCCATTGCCTTAACACCGGGTACTGTAGTTAAAGCGGCCGAAAACCAATGGGATGAGAAATTTGCCGGCGTTTTTGAAAAGCAAGCCCTGCACCTGGAGGTGAACGGTGTAAAACATGAATTAATGGTTGAACCGCGTGTGACCTTGCTGGAAGTGCTGCGCGAACACCTCGACCTTACGGGCACCAAAAAGGGTTGCGACCGCGGCCAATGCGGCGCTTGTACGGTGCATGTAAATGGCGTACGCGTTAACTCATGCCTAAGTCTTGCATTAACAAATGATGGTAAAAAGATAACCACTATTGAAGGTCTTGCCAAAGAGGAAGAGCTGCACCCCATGCAAGAGGCTTTTATTAAGCATGATGGTTTTCAATGCGGATATTGTACATCAGGACAGATCATGTCGGCTGTGGCTTTGCTTAAAGAGGGACATGCCGGTTCTGAAACAGAGATCAGGGAATTTATGAGCGGTAACATTTGCCGTTGCGGCGCTTATCCCAATATTGTTAAGGCTATTCAGGAAGTTAAAGGAGGTATGGTATGAACCAGTTTCAATACACACGACCAGCCGAAACGGCTGTCGCCATTAAATCATTGGCAAAAGAACCAAACGGTTACTTTTTGGCAGGCGGAACCAACTTGGTTGATATGATGAAAATGGGATTGGTGGTACCGGATAAATTAATAGATATTAACCGCCTCCCGCTTAAAAAAATAGAGAAAACGCCTACAGGTGTACACATAGGTGCTTTAGCCTCCAATAGCGAGGTTGCCGAGCACGCTTATATAAAGGCGCAATACCCGTTGCTGGCGCTGGCCATCAATGCCGGTGCTTCGCCGCAGTTGCGCAATATGGCTACCGTTGGGGGCAATCTTATGCAACGTACCCGCTGTCCTTATTTTTTTGATACTGCTATGCCTTGCAATAAACGTACTCCCGGAAGCGGTTGTGGAGCATTGCAAGGGATTAATCGTATGCATGCCCTTTTTGGCGCCAGCGATAAATGTATTGCTGTTAACCCCAGTGATATGAATGTGGCGATGGCCGCGTTGGATGCCACCATCCACGTAACGGGTGTAAAAGGCCCGAGAGCCATTAATATTGGTGATTTTCACCGCTTGCCAGGCGATCATCCGGAACTTGATAATACCTTGCAAAAAGGCGAGTTGATCACTTCAGTTGATCTGCCCGCAGCATCATCTGCTTATAACAAGCATGTTTACTATTTAAAGATCCGCGACCGTACATCATATGCCTTTGCCCTGGTTTCGGTGGCTGCCGCTTTGCATATCGAAAATAATACTATTACAGGTGCAAGACTGGCCATGGGCGGGGTGGCACATAAGCCATGGCGTTTAACCGCTGCCGAAACATTTTTAAAAGGTAAAGCTATTACTGAAGATAATTTTAAGCAAGCGGCGCAAATTGCCATGCAGGGAGCTAAAGCTTATGAGTACAATAAGTTTAAGTTAAAGCTTGCGCCCAATGCTATTGTACAATCCTTAAAATTGGCCACCGGCCTCGCATCATAAATTAACGACTATTTAGCTAATAGATTTAATACTGATCTTCATGAAAAAAGACGCAATTGGCGATTCCTTAAGCCGTGTTGATGGCCGGTTAAAAGTAACCGGCGGAGCTAAATACAGCGGTGAGTATAAAGTCCCCAACCTCACCTATGGGGTGCTGGTATCGGCAACTATTGCTTCTGGCACGGTAACTGCACTTGATACCAGGGCTGCCGAGCGTGCACCGGGAGTGCTTGCTGTCATTACGCCATTTAATGCGCCAAAAGTACCGGGCTACCAGGCCGGCGCCGAAAGGCCGGTACGCGGGCTTAAGTTATTTAATGATAATAAGATTTACTTTAACGCGCAACCCATTGCGTTGGTAGTTGCTGATACCTTTGAACGGGCTACCTATGCGGCAAGCCTGGTTAAAGCAACTTACAATACTGAGCCTTTTGAAACGGATTTTCATAAAAACATAGATAAAGGGGTAACCCCGCAAAAAGGTAATTATAAAGATTATGTGCGCGGTGAGGCAAATGCCTATAAAAATGCCCCGGTAGTGGTTGAGGAGGAATATCTGCTTCCTACAGAAGTACATAACCCTATGGAATTGCACGTTACCACCGCGTTTTGGGATGGGGATGATAAGGTTACACTGTATACCAAATCGCAGGGCGTAAAAGGCTCTCAGCGATCCATTGCTGCGGCGTTCGGACTTAACCCCGATAATGTGCAGATCAATTCGAGGTTTGTTGGTGGAGCTTTCGGCTCTTCGTTACGTACCTGGCCGCATGAAATTGCAGCCGCACAGGCAGCTAAACTGGTAAAACGCCCGGTTAAACTTACACTCACCCGCGAACAGATGTTTACGCAGGTAGGATATCGCCCTTTAACCATCCAAAAAATAGGACTGGGTGCAACTGCCGATGGTAAGCTGATTGGTATTACCCATGAATCGCATTCGCAAACAGCCGTTTATGAAGAATTTACCGAAGGGGCGGTAAATGTATCGCAGTTTTTATATAACAGTCCTAATGTAAATACGCTTTACAAGGTAGTGCCTTTAAATGTAGGCGTGCCTGCGCCTATGCGCGGTCCGGGTGAGGCTACAGGTTCTTTCGCACTTGAATCGGCGCTGGATGAGTTATCTTACAAGCTTAACCTCGATCCCATAGAGTTAAGACTAAGAAACTATACCGATACTGATCCTGAACGGAACAAGCCATGGTCGAGCAAATACCTAAAGGAATGTTACCAGAAAGGGGCCGAGGCCATAGGCTGGGCTGATCGTAAAGCCCAACCCGGCGCCAATAAAGAGGGCGAATGGCTGGTAGGCTACGGGATAGGCTGCGGTGCGTTTGGCGCATACCGGGGCAATGCCGTGGCTAAAATAAAGTTGACGGCCGATGGCAGTGTGAACATTCAGAGTGCCACGAGCGATATCGGCCCGGGCACCGGCACATCAATGGTATTGATAGCTGCTGATACTTTGGGAATCCCTGCGGATAAGATCACGTTTGAGCTGGGCAATTCGGCTTTTCCTAATGCGCCAACGCAGGGTGGGTCGGCAACGGTATCATCTGTTGGTTCGGCGGTACATGATGTGTGTGTGGCTTTGAAACAGAAGCTGTACACCATGGCCGGCAAACCTGCCGATAGCACGGAGCCTATTGATTACGTTGCTGTGTTAAAGCAAAACAATATGCCGTCGGTTGAGCTTACACAAGAATCAAAAGGCAATCCCGAAGCGCAAAAATATTCCATGTACTCGTTTTCGGCGCATTTTGCCAAAGTGCATGTACACCCGCTTACAGGGCAGGTAAAGATCAAAAAGATTGTAGCCTGTGTTGATGCCGGAAAAATAGTTAACCACAAAACCGCCAGCAGCCAGATGATTGGCGGCGCGGTTGGTGGCGTTGGCATGGCCATGACTGAAGAAGCTGTTTTTGATGATCGTTACGGGCGCTACATTAACGGTAACTTTGCCGATTACCACGTGCCGGTAAATGCCGATATCCAGCAGATAGAAGCTATATTTATTGATAAGCCCGATCCGGTTTTGAATCCGGTAGGCACCAAAGGTATTGGCGAAATTTCGTTGATAGGGGTAGCTCCTGCTTTGGCAAACGCCATTTATAACGCTACGGGCAAAAGGGTAAGGGAATTGCCCATAACGCCCGATAAACTGATATAGCTGTAAAGCTGCTGATGAAAGAGATTATTGACATAGTTGCCGCCTATGATGAGGCTCATGCACTGGGTAAAAAAACTGCCCTGGCTACTGTTGTATTGGTGGAAGGTTCTGCCTATCGCCGGGCCGGCGCACGTATGCTGATTACTGAGGACGGGCAACTTACCGGCGCCATCAGCGGCGGGTGTTTGGAAGGCGATGCCCTGCGTAAAGCCCGACTGGTGATCCTGCAGCAACAACCTTTACTGGTAACCTATGATACTACCGACGATGATGATGCCAAGCTGGGCGTAGGATTGGGCTGCAACGGCATTATCCATATTCTTATTGAACCCATAACCAGCGATATCAATAACCCAATTAGTCTGTTGAAAAATATCGTCAGCAATGGTCAGCATGCCGTACTTGCAACTGTATTCTCCGTTAAAGACAGAAAAGCGGCGCAGCCCGGTACGTGCCTTTGCCTTACCGAAGATAAACTTGCGATAAGCCATCCCGGGCACCTGCAATACCAGATTGCTTTGGTAAGTGATGCTGAAAGGGTGCTGGAAGAACAGCGATCAGAAATACGGTTTTACCAGGCTGATACCGAGTATACCGCTTTTGTAGAACATATTAAACCTGTGATTTCGCTCGTGATTGTGGGGGCAGGTAACGACGCAATTCCTTTAACACGAATAGCTGCGGTTTTAGGTTGGAATATTACCGTGATAGATGGTCGGCCTAATTATGCCGTTAAGCAACGGTTCCCGTTTGCTCAAAATATTGTAACTGCCAAACCAGCCGATGTATTATCGCATATAAAGACCAATGATCGTACCGCTATTGTTATGATGACCCACAATTATAACTATGAGATAGCGCTGCTTAAAGAACTATTACCGACATCGTTACCCTATATCGGCATCCTCGGCCCCAAAAAGAAATTGGAACGTATGCTGGCAGAAGTTGAACATGCAGGCATATCTATTAGCGAAGCACAAATGAACAACATCTATGGCCCGGTAGGCTTGGATTTAGGTGCAGAGGGGGCCGAAGAGATAGCCTTATCGATTATGTCTGAAATTAAAGCGGTATTATCAGCACGCCAGGGATATTCATTGAAATATAAACCTGCGCCTATCCATATTTCTAATCTTCAATACCTGGTTAAGTAGCCGTCAGGTATCTGGATTTGAAAGCTAAAAGCAGAAGGCAAAAAGCACAAAGCTTAAATCCAAAGATTGTCTATTAACTTTATTCAAATATTTTATATGAAATTAGTAGACTCTATATAATTACTTTAGTTAGTTTTTCAAATCTTCTTCGAATTAACAGTTTTGGTTGCGATTTGTCATACCGCAATCATTAATTGTCCGGAACCGTAAAATAGACCAAACATCAGAACTTTAGCCATTTTTAATCAGGTATTACTGCGCAATTTTGTATCGCATAGGTGAGGTAATGCAGAGGAATGGGTTGAGTTTTTAAGTGTGTAATATTTACACTAAGATGAGGCCGGTTGCCATAAACTTCAGTAAATTTATGGTAGAAAAACGAGGCAAATGAAGCCGGAATATTTTTCAGATCGGAACCTGATCCTGCTTTACCTGCCTATAAAATATTAAGTATCATGACAAGTATAACACCCCAAAGCGGCAAAAAAAAGATAGTAATTGTTGGCGGCGGTTTTGCCGGGCTTAACATTGCACAGCAGCTATATAAAAACAATTATTATGATGTTACCCTGGTTGATAAAAATAACTACAATTATTTTACACCGCTGCTTTACCAGGTAGCAACCAGTTTCCTTGAACCATCAAGTATCAGCTATCCCTTCCGTAAGCTTTTCAGGGATAAAAGATTGAGTTTCCGTATGGCAGCCGTGGTTAAGGTTGATCCTGCGGCAAAGATTCTTTATTTGAGTAATGGCGAGCTATCTTATGATTACCTCGTTTTCGCGGCCGGTGCAAGTACAAATTTTTACGGGATTGAGAGTATCAAACAAAATGCCATCTCCCTTAAAGAAATTGACGACGCGCTCCGAATGCGTAACAGCCTTATTAAAACAATGGAAAAGGCAGCCATTACTACCGATCCAATAGAGCGTCAAAAGCTTTTAACCATAGTAGTTGCCGGGGGCGGTCCAACTGGTGTTGAAGTAGCTGGTATGCTTGCCGAGATGAAAAACTATATCCTGAAAAAGGATTACCCCGAGCTAATGAATGCCAAAGGTAAAATTTACATAGTTGATGGCGGCCCTGATTTGCTTGCCCCCATGAGTGATAAAACCCACAAGGAAACCCGCCAGGCGCTGATTGAGTTGGGTGTTGAAGTTAAATTAAATGCCCATGTAAACGATTTTAATAATGGTGTGATAACCTTTGCCGATGGTGAAACACTTGAAGCCAAAACCCTGATTTGGGCTGCCGGTATCATTGCCAATACTTTTGAGGGGATCCCTGCGAGTAGTTTAGGCATAGGCCGCCGCATGATCACTGATGAATATAACCGGGTTAAAGACCTTGAAGATGTATATGCCATAGGCGATATCAGCGTGCAAATAACCGATCCGGTTTATCCCAAAGGGCACCCGCAACTGGCACAGGTTGCCATACAAATGGGACGCAATACTGCCAAGAACTTTATAGCCATGGCAAAAGGCAAAGCCATAAAACCATTTAAGTATTTCGATAGGGGAGATATGGCCATTGTTGGCCGGCATAATGCCGTGGTCGACCTGTTTAAGCACAAGGTACACCTTAGTGGTATTGCGGCTTTATTTGTATGGCTATTTATCCACTTAATGTCGTTGGTGAATTATAATAATAAAATTAAAACTTTGTATAACTGGGCTGTAGCCTTTTTAACACGTGATCAGGCACTAAGGATGATATTCGGGAGCGGGCAGAGCCGGGCAGATTAATCGTCTGTATTAAATGGTTTGCTTATACAAAAAAGGGGCAGCGCCTGGTGCAGGTTGCTGCCCCTTTTTCGTTTCTCAAATAATGAGCAAGCGCCTTTATGGCCGGGAGCATTGTAACAAATGAGGTGTCCCAATTTTTTGATTCCCGAAAAAAAAATGAAAAAAGCCCGGTGCTCCTTTTTTTGAAAATCCATGTGTTCCATTTTTTAAGTGAAAAATAACGGAACGGGATAAAAATGTTATTCGTTGATAATAAGAGGTTTGTGTTTTTGTGTGGAACACAGTTAAATTATTGATAATCAGTATTTAAAACTTTTTTGGGTATTTGTTAGGTGTTTCACCCTTAATCCAACGGTGGCTGATTTTGAGTGTATTTTTGTGCTTCTTTTTATGTTTTTTGATAAGACCGGTTGACGAAATCTTGATGGTGACAAAGTACTGCCACCATTGCTTAAAGCCGGGAAGATTAGCTTTGCGCTTTTCTGTGTATATGACGAAGCTTCGCTTCGTCGGCCCTGAGGCCTGAGTACTTTTATTGCCGCTGCACATATGCCGCATGTGCTTTATCTGATATTAGTTTAAACATACCCGCGAAACGCGTACCAGCATGGTAAAATACTTGTTCGCACAATTGAGATTTAGCAGTTTAATGGTAGTTTTGAGCCAACCAATCGCAATTTTATGAGACGTTTAATTTATATGCTTGCTTCAGTATTTACTATGCTGACTGCCAATGCACAACCGGCTCCCGTTAAGGTAAATGAAGGGCTGCTGCAGGGTACTTTTGAAAATAGCCTCACAGTTTATAAAAGTATTCCATTTGCCGCTCCTCCGGTTGGTAAATTGCGCTGGTGCCCTCCGCAACCCGCCGCAAAATGGGATGGTGTGCGCCTGGCCGACAAATTTGCCCCGGAACCTATGCAAGGGGGCAACCCTGTGTCGGGAAAAAGTGAAGATTGCTTGTACCTGAACGTTTGGACACCTGCTAAATCACCCGATAGCAAAATTCCGGTCCTTGTATGGATTTACGGCGGTGCTTTCAATGCCGGCGGCACTGCCGAATGGGCTTATAACGGTGCCAATCTGGCGAAAAAAAATGTGGTGCTGGTAAGTATCGCCTATCGCGTGGGCCAGCTTGGATTTTTGGCGCATCCTGAATTGAGCGCCGAAAGCCCCAAACGAGTATCCGGTAACTACGGCATTCTTGATATGATAGCAGCACTTAAATGGATTAAACAAAATATTGCAGCCTTTGGAGGCGATCCCGGCAAGGTAACTATTTTTGGCGAGTCGGCAGGAGGCATCGCGGTTAGTATGTTATGTGCAAGCCCACTGGCTAAAGGACTGTTTCGCGGGGCCATTTCCGAAAGCGGGGGCTCATTTGGCCCAACGCGTACCACAACATTTCCGGGCGAAAATATGAAAAAGCTGCATGATGCCGAAGCTGCCGGCGAAGCATATGCTAAAGGTGCCGGGTATCCCTCAATTGACAGTTTGCGAAAAGTTGATGCTGATAAGCTCCCCGCCGTACGCGGGCTTGCATGGCCCATTGTTGATGGCTGGGTGATTCCCGATGATCAATATAAGCTCTACGAATCCGGTAAGTATAACGACATACCAATACTGGTTGGTTATAACTCTGATGAAGGGGCCAGTTTTTCGCCGCCTAAAACTACGGATGACTATATCGCCGCAGTAAAAAACCGTTATGGAAAATTCGCCGATGAACTTATTAAGGCTTATCCGCCCGGCACCGGTACGGTAGCCAAAACCGCGCGCGACTTAACACGTGATGCAGCGTTTGGCTGGCATACCTGGAGCTGGGCTACATTACAGGCAAAAAGGGGCAAATCCAAGGTTTTTTATTATTATTTTGATCAACACCCCGAGTATCCGGCAGGTTCCTCGCAGGCAGGTTATGGATCGCCGCATGCACAGGAAGTGGCTTATGTGTTCGGCCTGCTTAATGTATCAGGTGCGCAGGCTAAAGCAGACCTTGATATTTCGGATGCAATGAGTACTTACTGGACAAACTTTGCAAAGTATGGCGACCCCAATGGTGACGGAAAGCCCGAATGGCCGGCCTACAGCCCCGCCCGTCCGGCAGTAATGTACTTTTCCCAAACGGCGCATACCGGCCCTGTTCCGGACCTTGCGTCGCTGAAAGTATTGGATGCTTATTTCAGATGGAGGCGTTCGCCGGATGGCCAGGCCGGTGTTAAGTAAACCGGAGCGCCCGGCTCCTCGTAAATGGCAGGTACCGGATCAAAGAAAATAGCTGTTAGTCCGATTAAGCTTTAAATAAAACTTGAATGAAGTTAAGAACTATTGATGCAACATCACTGACACCGGCCGAAATGCAGGTTTATCTGCACTATGCCATTGCTCCCCGGCCAATATGTTTTGTATCCACTATCAACAAAAGCGGCGGGGTTAACTTAAGTCCGTTTAGTTTTTTTAATGTTTTTAGTATCAACCCGCCAATATGTGTTTTTTCGGCCACAAGCAGGGCGCGGGATAATACCACTAAACACACGCTCGAAAATGTTTTGGAAGTGCCTGAATGTGTGATCAATATTGTGAACTATGATATGGTGCAACAGACCTATTTAACCAGTATGGATTACAAAAAAGGGGTAAACGAATTTGCGAAAGCGGGCTTTACTGAACTGGCTTCGGATACGGTAAAACCACCGAGGGTGGCGGAGTCGACCGTTCAATTGGAATGTGCAGTGAATGATGTGATATCGTTAGGAAAAAACGGGGGCGCGGGTAATTTGGTTATTGCTGAGGTGAAACGGATCCATATCAGCGAAGCTATTTTGGATGCTAATGATAAAATAGACCCGCATAAAATAGATCTGGTGGCCCGTTTAGGTGGCGATTGGTATTGCAGGGTAACCGGTGATAATTTATTTAAAATTTCCAAACCAACAGGCAGCGCCGGAATAGGTATCGGTGTAGATGCTTTTCCAAAAGAGGTTAAATATTCCAAAGTATTAACCGGGAATGATCTTGGGATATTGGGGCTTGTTGAAGCGCTGCCATCACATGAGGAGGTAAACGCTTTTAGCAAAACCGATGAAAAGAAAGAACTGGTTGATGCTGCCACCAGTGACACTCACACCCTGCACCTGCATTTAAAAGCCAAACAATTGTTAGATAACGGCCGTGTAACGGATGCATGGAAAGTGTTGCTGATGTAGGTTACGCTTGTGCCTGTAGGTGATTAGCTTATAAAAGTCAATGCTACCGTAAGCGGTAGTGAGTACTTACGGCAACGGGAATTGACAGCATAATAGTAATTGGCTTTTATAGTAAGGTGGATATTAGCTATTTTTGAGCATGAAACTAAACCGCCTTATCATACTGTGTTTTGCTGTTTTATTTTTTTATGGATGTAGAAAAGGAGAAAACGCAAAAGAAATAATACCAGCACTTACACCCGGTCCGGGAGCGGCAGAAATTGGACTATCAGGTGATATAAAAAACCCTGATGGCTCCGCGGCCGAAGGAGTGGATGTTACTATAGATGGACATAAAATCACAACTTCAGCTTCCGGCTTGTTTGAGTATACCGGCAAAGTAAGTAACGCTGATAAGGTAAAACTTTCGATATCTAAAAAAGGGTATTTCAAATTCAGTAAAACCTTTACCCTGGAAGAGAATAGTACGATAGAAAACCTCTCTTACCTTTTAGTTTTGGAACAAACCGTCGGAAGTTTCGGATCGGCAAGCGGCGGTACCATTACCACTACCTACGCTACGCTGGTTTTTCAGCCTAATAGCTTTGTTAACCAAGACGGAAGTGCCTATAATGGAAACGTGACCGTAAAAATGCCTCCCAATATCATTAGCGAATATGCGGATAAATTGCCGGGGGATACCAGGGCTTTAACGGCAACGAATCAGAAAGTTGTGTTAGACCATTGGGGCGGGATGAATGTGCAGGTTTATGGCAACACGGGGCAACTGCTTAAACTGGTAAAGCCGGTTAATTATACCTATAAAATTGACTGGCGATATGTTTACATTAACAAAAGCAACCCAATAAAGATATGGAGTTACGACGAAGCCGATGATATCTGGAAAGAAGCCGGCGACGCTACCTTGAACGGACAATATTTTACCGGTAGCACAACAAGCCTATCCTATTTGCAATGGGGCACAGCTTATCCGCAAGCTTTGCTCAGGGCTTATGTAACGGATGGCAATTCAAACCCGGCCAGCTTTTTTAGGCTTGGTTGCGGTATAGATAATTACGCCGTTAATAGTTTTTCGGGCGTAAGAATTAACTCGAAAGGCGTTGCATTAATTTACGTGCCGGCCAATACACAAATACGTACAGCCGTAGCATCGCCATGTTATGATATGTTGAACGCCTTTTTAATCCCGCCAATTGCGGTCGATAAAAAATTGGAGCAACCACTGGTTGTTAATTTGGCGCTATACATAACCACCTTTGAGGGTAAAATAGAAGATTGCGGATTTAACGGCGTGAAGGGCAGGGCCGAGTTTACTTTTAACGGCAAAAAGATGCTGAGTAATCTTGATAACAATGGCTATTTTAAGTTTACCTTCCTTCTGTGCCAGTTCAATGGTTACAATGGTAAATTGGTTGTTTATGATGAGCAAAACAAAATTATTCATCAAAACAGCAATAACCCGATAAGGGCCGGCATTAAAAATGCCTATTTGGCTTCATTGTGTACTGTACCGCAAGCTGGTAAGGTAACAATAAATGTAAATGGAAAAACCTATACGTTTGAAACGCCTAAAGATAGCCTGTCGATGAGCGAGACTTTTGAACCCTGGAATGGTAGCCCGACAACCATGATCTCTGCGCACAGTGCCGACAGAACACAGGGCTTTCTTCTGACTTATCTTGGCTTTAAAGGGGGGAAAGTTGATTTGTATACCTGCGGCTTTTCTATACCTTCAAATAATTACACCATGACCTGGGGGCTTTACGAACGTGGTACAACCCAGATCACAAAATATAAAACGAGCGACACCTTAATTGAGGGAACGTTTAAAACTAAAACTAATCTCAATTTTTCGGTAGGGGCGCCCGGTGAGGTGGTGGAGATAAGCGGTAGTTTTAGTATTTCGAGGTAACGGGGGATTAGCCTATAAAATCCCCCGCTGCCGCAAGCGCTGGGGGGGCGGCACGTGTGCACCAACTAAAGGCAGCGTATGCTATGATTAATTTTATAAAAATTCAATCAATTCCGCTTCTCCAATGCATCTTGGCCCTTCGTGTATCCACCATTTTCTGCCTATATTTAAGTAGTGCTCTATTTTCCAACCTAAAAAGAATCTTACAGTTACTGCTTTTTCTTCACCGGGCTCAATTGTAAACCCATCATCCCACCTAATATCCCCGATGTATGTTTCAAACCTGTTGCCATCTTTGTTATATTCAAAAACGTGATTGGGCCGGTATCCGCTTAATATCCCTGTTCGTCTTCCGCCATCTTTGGTTGCTTTTAGCTTTATTAAAGCTTTAACAGAAATTAGTTGGTGTTCTTCCTGCTTTATTTCCCTGATACTCGCAAGAGTATATTTATCATAAGCCATAACATCAAATACTTTTGATGCTCCAGTATCAAGCCATCTTTTGTAAATGAGTTTGCCGTTCATATAAAAATGGAGTTCCCGGTCTTTAATTTCTTTGTGGATTAGCATGGTATTTATAAAGGTAGAAATTGTGGGTGTAAATACCATGAACTATAAGACAGTCAGTGTTGAGAACAGCGGGTAAATTCATTGATCTGCTTTTGGAATAGTATTGATGATAAATGCCCAAAGCGATTTGTTATTAAATAATGCTTCCCTATAATAGAAATGCCCAAATTGATCAAAGCAATACTTAACGGTTGAGTTTGAATAGCTGAAAATTATTTTGCCCCGGACGTCTATTGATTTGAACTCCTTTTCTGTCTTAAAAAGCTTACTTATTCGCAATGAACTTAACCTTGTTAGTTCTGGTTTTTTACTTATTACGCAATACTTGCGTGTATCTAAAAAAGAGGATTCAAAATCATCGCAGCTAACGGCACGGAAAGTTTCGGTTGAAAACGATTCCCATTCGATTTTTACAGAGTGTAACGAAGCTTTTTGGGCAAAAACGGTGTTTACGCATATTAAAGTTATAAAAATGCAGACTGTCCAAATTCTGTTCATGAAGAAGGGATTTAGAGTTACTTTGACTTGTGTTGATAATTCACATAAATTTAATTATTTCAGCCCAATGCTGGTGCACGCGTGTCGTGGCCGTTGCACAACGCGCCAGTTATTTTATAATAATTTATGTTAAGATACTGGTTTTTAGTATCTTAATGACATGCAAGGAAAGAAGCACTATCAAGAGAAACTCTTTACCAATTTCCAATTATCCGACCGTGTTCCGGCAGACAACATATACCGAAAGCTGAAAGAAACACTAGATCTTCAGTTTTTATATGCTTCTACCGCTAAGTATTACGGAAAAGACGGACAAAAAAGTATTGACCCGGTTGTTTTCTTTAAGTTATTACTCGTAGGCTATTTGGAGAATCAGCCAAGTGATAGGCGCATCATTAACATATCATCCATGCGCCTTGATATTCTTTATTTTATTGGTTACGATATCGACGAAGAATTGCCTTGGCATTCTACTTTAAGTCGTACCCGTCAGCTTTATGATGAAGACATATTTA
The DNA here is from genome assembly GCF_017569325.2 of Mucilaginibacter gossypii. Lineage (NCBI taxonomy): Bacteria > Pseudomonadati > Bacteroidota > Sphingobacteriia > Sphingobacteriales > Sphingobacteriaceae > Mucilaginibacter > Mucilaginibacter gossypii. The sequence goes on from NZ_CP071878.2 coordinate 942,595, forward strand.
ACCAATTATTTAAACAAGTATTAAAGCAGTGCATAGACAAAGGAATGTTAACCGGCAAAAGACAGGCAGTTGATAGTGTGTTTGTAAAAGCGAATGCATCAATGAGTAGTGTTGAGGATATTTTAGAGGATGGACAGGTGTTCACAGACCAGTTAAAAGAAGGTCAGGCAACTGAAGGAGATGATCACTTATCCGATAAATCAGGAAGGCAAAAAACACAAAAGCGCAGTAATGCTAACCGGGCAAGTACTACTGATCCGGATGCGAGAATGTCTGTAAAACCGGGCAAGGTAACTAAGTTAAATTATCTCAGTCAGCTTAGCGTAGATACATCCAGCTATGTGATTACAAGCATTGGAGCCTGCCATGCAGACAAAAAGGACAACCAATGTCTTGATACAGTGCTTGATAAAGTTTGTGTCAATCTCGGAGATCATGGTTTGGAGGTAAAGGAAGTAATTGCGGATGCTAATTATAGCAGTTCAACTGTATTGCAAAGCCTTGTTTCAAGAGGAATTACCGGATATATCCCCAACACAGGCACTTACAAGTCAGAACGGCAGGGTTTTACATATAATGCTGAAAATGATACATACCAATGTAGTCAGGGTAATAGCTTAAAATTTATTGGTTATAAGGATCATCACGGCGTTTCTAAAGAATATATGAGTAAACGATCCGATTGTGCGGTATGTTCTGTTCGCAAACAGTGCCTCAAAAAATCAACCTATAAAACAATTACAAATTCGCTTTCTAAGCCGCTGTTTGACGACATGCACAAACGATTAAACGAGGCCTATGGCAAACAAATGATGGTCATAAGAAAAAGCACAGTGGAGCCTGTCATTGGAACGCTGGTTGAGTACCTGGGAATGAGAAAAGTAAATACAATTGGAATAGAATTAGCCAATAAATGCATGTTGATGGCAGGAATCGCTTACAATCTTAAAAAGTTAATTAAATATGAAGGAAAGTCGTTCTTGCAGGTAATAATGAGCCTTTTAGAAGCATTTAAAAGCTCCCGTTTTTACTACACATAATCAGGTTTTTCAGGAAAGTGATTAGATAACGAATACTTATTTGTTGTCTAAGTATTCGTTGTGCAACGGCCACGTGTCGCGTGTACTTTACTCATCTTGTTTTGAAATAATATTTAGCAAGATAACTTCATTTAACTGGGGCCAAGGCAAGATTGAGAGGAACACGCGTGCGCCAGCGGAGGGGGGACGTAGGGACGATTCTGCCGCAGCAGGATTTAAACAACTTTTGCAGGAATGGTTAGCGTTTATCAGCTAGCGGATAACCAGTTCAAATTACTGTTAATAAGTCTATCATTCTCTTATTCTGGACGAAGTTACGCTGTCGCTAAACTCGACCAGTTGGGGACGCCTGCGGCGCCTTTAGATCTGCAAAACGCATTATAATACAGCATTTCCGTCAAATGGTGGCTGTAACAGAAAGTCCCGCCATGCTTCTACAAGTTCTTTTAATTCTGTAGTAGGAACTTCCGGATAATTCCTCCCAACATCATCTAGATAAAATATCGTAATGGTTTTGTAAACCGTAATTTCTACAAGATCGGAACCAGATTCATATTCGGCAAGTTCACCGCTGAGTACTTTTTCTATCTGTGGGATTACTTCTTCAGTCAGGTCATCCGCCCCCCAACCATATAAAAAGCTGCTGGCTATACTATTGGTATGTGGTATCTTACTAATCTTTTTACCCCATTTGCCCATGTCCATAACCTTATTGGTAAAATTAATCTCGTATTTTTCTATTAACTCCCGGTTCATTTAGCGGTATTTTTTATGAGATAGATAAGCGTCATCGGTTATGCTCTCTTGTGGGCATGGTTGTGTTGATGATTTCTGTTTTTAAAGCTATGGTTAATTCTTGAAAGATACGGTATATATGATTGCGGTGTTGAGTGTTTTAGTACTGGTGCACGCGTGTCGCGTGTACCTTGTCCGTTTTGTTTTGAAAAGATATTTGACAAATTTGTAACTTCACCTAATTAGACATTCATGATCAGTTGAAAGAAACACGCGGCACGCGTGCTCCAGCGAAGAGATAGAGCATTAGTTCATTATATCAAATCAATACTTTCCAATGAATAACAATACGCGGACGGTATGCGATGTTACAACGTCAATATTTTAACTACAACACAAAAAAAGTAATAATATATAACTATTAATATTGGGACCTAAACTTGTTTATTATGATTATCAATAAAAGCAAAATTATTGCTGCTCCATTGTTATTATTTTTTGTTTTTTGGAGCATCATTTTAATGGGGCAGACGAAGAAAATCCATTTATTGTGTCCACGTAAAAATTTTGAAAAAAAAATTATAGATTCTGTATTTGGCTATTTTAATTCAAGGAAAAAAAATACAATTCTGCTAAGAATTCAAAAGAATAAGGATTCTACATCCAGTGTCGGAGTAGGTGTCTATCAGGTAAGACTTACAACATTGGCAGAAGATGATCTTTATAGTTTACTTTTAAAGAAAGACAAATACTACGGCTTCTTTGAATATAAAAAGCACCCTGTTTTAGTTTATGGCCGAAGTGAAGACCCGGGATACTTCTTTTCGAGATTAAAAGCTACGAAAGCCTTCAAATTCTTAAACGCATATCAAGGAGGTTTTGATAACGAACCGCCTGTAAGTATTGAGCCAACAGTTTTTATTTTTTATTATAATAAAGATCGTTTTTTATTTGGATTGAGTGGTATGTTTGGCTTTTGGGAATAAAGTTAATATAAGCGTACAAGAGATCTTAGACGAAATCTTGAATTACGAATGCTGTTACTTATTGTATGTTTGAACAACAAGGGCAGTTCTCTGAAACTGGAATATATATTCTGGTCGAAGCGGTAGCCTGACTTGAACCTAAAACTGTTCAAGCATTTTGCTTGCATGGCCTAAATAGTAATAAACGATATAACTGTCATAAAGTTAAGCTGAAAGCTTAACTCATTTTAGGAGTGATTCCTTTATATAGTTAATCTTGCTTTGCCAAAGAAAACGGTCCTTTATATCTTGCATAATTTGATCTCTTTTTGGAATACTCTTTTTGCTTTGATATTGCTTAGTTTCTTTGAATAACAAATTCTTTTAAAAAATCTCTTAGCGCTTCACCCACAAATCAACCCCGCCACAGTCCTCACCTCCACAAAATCATCCCCTTCCAAATCTTTACAGTTCACATGCGTATCGGTACAAATGAGTTTCTTAATAGCCCCACAGGCTTTTAACTTTCCAATGCCATCGTTCACAAATAAACCATGTGTGGTGATCACATAAATATCCCCGGCACCGGCATTTTTGTAAGTCATCGCGGCGTTTACGATGCTGCCGCCCGAGCGGATCATGTCGTCATAGATAATAACCGTTTTGCCGGCTACGTCGGCGTTGATGGCGCTTACTTCGGTATGGTCGCCTTTGAGGCGGCGTTTCAGGATGAAAGCGGCATTTACGCCCATGTCGTTAGCTAATGACTCAACCCATTTGGCACGACCTGCATCCGTGCTGGCCATTACAAAGTTATCGCCGCCGTATCGGGTGGCCGCTTCAATCACAATATCTTTGCAGTATACGTGTACGGGGTACAGGTCCTGCTCAAAGTAGTACTGGATGCCCTCGCTGTGCAGGTCGAACAGCATCACTTTATTGCCCCGGTTTGATTTGGGTATAGCCGAAAGCAGGCGGGCGCGGGTTTTGGCCGTTACAATTTCGCCGGCTTTAACGGCACGCTCCATGGTGCTGTAACCAAAGTAGGGGATCACCAGCGTAAGCGAATCGGCTCCATAACTCACCAGCGACGAAGCCAGGTCATACAGTTCAAGCGTGGCGCTGTCGCTCACGGTACCGCCAATCAGCAACACCTCGCGGCCTTCCACGTTGGATAGGATGCGCTGGTAACGCTCACCATCGGTAAAGTGGCTCACTTCAATTTCGCCGCGTTCGCAGGTGCCCAGGGCAAGCACTTTTTCGGCAAGGTATTCATATCCGGTTATGGCGAATAGTAATTTTTTCATTTGAGCATCTATATATGAGCTGAAAGCAGAATGCTTAAGGCTTAAAGCTTTTTTTGTTATCGTTATTTATTGGTGTTGCAAGGTATCAATCACCTGTTCAAAGGTAAAATCTTTCATGATATGGCCGTTCTCAAAAACGGTTTGCAGATGATCGGCCAGTTCGGGTTGCTCGTCTTCATGAAGGGTTTTATAACCTTCGGCTGTTTTTACCAGTTTAAGGCGGCCGCCTTTGCTCTTTTTAAAACTGGTAGTGATGTTGCCATTGGCGTCCATTTCGGCAGGGCTTTTCTCAACGGCTATCTCTTCGCCATTTATCACGGCGCTGCTGCATTTAAGGGCAAATTTCTGGGTGTCACGGTCGACTTTTTGCAGTAATGCGCCGCCCATGCCCAGCACCAGGTTTTCGGCGCTGATGCCGTTTTCTTTCAGGGCTTTGTAAATAACACCTATCTCGGTATAATTAACCCCATCACCCTGGATCACCCTAACCTGCGGAGGCAATACTTTATAACCTTTGGCATTGGTGGTAAAGCCAAATTTATCAAACAGAATTTTAAAGATCTCAAGGAGGGTCATCACCGGGTCGCCGCTATCCGGGCGGATCACCAGGGTACCATCGCGTTTTAGGATCTCCTGTTTCAAATCCTCGCCCCAGTACTCGCTGCAGGCACGGAAAATGTTGTAGCTGTCGCTTACACAGGCAATGACGCCGGTAGGGAAGCTGCGCAGCACATGTTTAAACACTTCCAGTTCGCCTTGCTGCCCAAGCAGGGTGCAAATACTGTGCTCGGTAGCAGGGATGCTGAGGCCATATACTTTTTCTGCATGGTAATATTTAATAGCCATGCCAGAGCCAGCAAGGTTATCGCTGCCTGCAAAGCTGAGCAGGTGAGCCGCACCACCAATTTTGGCACTTTCCACGCTGCTCACCCCACGGAAACCGAAGTCATTCAGCACAAAACCAATCCCGCCGAAAGCTTCGGGTGTGGCGGTTTCCTCGTAGTATTGGGTAACTACTTTTTTAACCTCATGGCTAAGCGTAGCTACGGTGCAAGGGTACCAAACCTGCATCAGCAGCGTTTCGAGGAAGTTGGTGAGCCAGTAACATTCAGGGTCGGTATTTTCGATGGTCATGAGCACGTTGCCGGTGGGTACGCTGCTGCCTTCGGCCACAGCTTTGATGCGCACCGGCAGGTGGCCGTTGTATTTATCTAATATGTATTGAAACTTGTTGCAATCAAACACATCATCCCTGCCGAAAACCTGTTTCATAAATTCGTCGGCTTCGTCCAAATCAACCTGGTTAAAGGTTGGTCCCTGCAGGTATTCCTTTAAAAAATATTGCAGACCGAAGAAAACGGTTTCGTTGAACATCCCACCGCGGCTTTCCAGGTAACTGTAAATATTGGTGGTGCCGGGGTAGTAAAATTTATGGTGGGCGTATTTATATGCGTCGGCTAAGAGGATCAGATTTTCCTTTTTCATGGCTTTAGTTTTTAAGGTATTTGCCGGTGATGAAATTAAACAATTCAATGTGTTCTTCGCTAATAGAGCTGTCTTTTATCATTAAAGGCAGGTCTGTTAGTTTAAACCAGGCCAGGTCGGCAATATCATCCTGGGCCTTTGGTTCTCCTTCAATAAAGTCGCAGCTAAACAGCAGGGTAATGATCTTATCAGCTTCACTGCGGTAGCGCCAGTCGTTTATTTTGGCCGATGTTTCGTACTGCATGGCAGTGGTTTGCATTTCGCCGCATTCTTCGGTAAGCTCGCGTTTGGCAGCATCTTCGTAACAGGCATCCTCAGGGTCAGAAAAACCACCCACAAAACGCCATTTATTGTTGATGGCTTTTTTGCCTAACAGGATCTCGCTGCGGTTATTCCTGAACAGGGCTACATCCACGGTAGGGTACACTTTTGGATATTGATTATAGTAAGCGTAAAGGATGCCTGCACGGAAATCGTTTGAGTCGAAAACCTTATCGGCGTATTGCTTGCGAAGTTCGGTGGCGTTATAATCACCGTGTTCGGGCAGTTCGATGGTTTCAAATTTACCGCTATAGTAGGGAATGAAGCTGTCGCGGCTGCCGTACAGACAAAACTGCTCGGCATTGAAAACACTTTTCAGCAGGTTGTCCAGGTTATCCGACCAAACTTTATCGCTCGGATTATCGCTGATGGGGAGCACCACAATTTCAGGATAATCTTTTTTGATCATCTTTTCACGCGTGTAATAGTCGTAAGGATTTTTGCGACTGCCTTTTATGGGGCTAACGCCCAGTAATATAATCAGTTTGGCATGGTTTTGCTTAACTTGTCCTATCAATTCCCTGTGACCCTCGTGCAGGTACGGCGTTTGAAAGCGTGCTATTATTACTCCTGTTTTCATTTCTAATTTGCGTTAATTACACACAAATATAAATATGTGTTTTTAATACGCAAATTATTTTTTAATTTTTTTGGGGATAAACTTGTAATGGTGTTAAAATAAACTGGTCACGCTGAAGTTATTTCAGCACGCCATAAGCCGAGGCGCAAACATAGCGGAGACATAGCATGTGAGATCCCGAAATAAATTCGGGACGACGGGTGTGGGCATGTTGAACTTATTTCAACACGCCATAAGCCGAGGCGCAAACATAGCGGAGACTTAGCATGTGAGATCCCGAAATAAATTCGGGACGACGGATGTGGGCATGTTGAACTTATTTCAACACGCCATAAGCCGAGGCGCAAGCATAGCGGTGACTTAGCATGTTGGATCCCGAAATAAATTCGGGACGATGGAAAAGTAAAAGTCTCCCCAACCGGGGGAGATTTAGAGGGGGCTCGCTATATCTCGAAACTAATACCCTCTTTTTGTAGCTGAAAATACTTTTCCTCATTAAAGCGGAAAAGGTTACCCGGTCTGCCGGCGCCTTCGAGGGCCTGTTTTTCGGTAGTTTCTTCGAGGAAGCCGTATTTGGTGATCTTCTTTTTAAAGTTACGGCGGTCGATAGGGCGGTCGAGCACGGCGAGGTAGAGTTTTTCGAGTTCAGAAAAGGGGAACTTTTCTTCAAGCAGCTCAAAGCCCACGGGCTGATAAAGCATTTTGCTTTTAAGGCGTTCGCGCGCTACGCTGATAATGGTAGTATGATCGAACGCCAGGGCAGGGAGCTTTTTGATATTGAACCAGTTTACATCGCTGGCGTCGGTAGCGGCTTTAACAACAAAGGCATCCGGCCGTACAAGGCCATAATAAGTTATGGAGATTACCCGGTTACGCGGGTCGCGCCCCGGCTGGCCAAAGCTGTACAGTTGCTCCAGGTAAGTGATGTTTACGCCAGTTTCCTCACGCAGCTCGCGCTGAATAGCTTCCTCTAATGATTCATGATCAGCTACCAGGCCACCAGGCAACGCCCAGCTGTTTTTAAAAGGTTCGATATTGCGTTTAATGAGCAGTACGGATAATCCCTCCTTGGAGGTATATCCAAATACTACGGCATCAACGGCAACCTTTATATTTTGGGTGACTGGCATAATACAAAGTTAGATATTGGGAAACGGCGGGGCAAGGGTTTATAAATAAATCAATCATATAAAGCCAGGGTATCAAATGCCATTTTTCGATACTTAATTATAGAATCAAGCTTGTTATAGTTTTTATTGTGTGAAGTGTTGAATAAAACACGACGACCATCACTGTTATAGATCTCCATAATTTTTCGGGATATCGCCGTATCAGGCTTTTGCAAATAGGATTGACACAAACAGCGTGCTAAACGCCCTTTAGCCGCATGGTCTTCGTCTCCCTCCATACCGGGCCACTGGGTACTATAATAATAATTTTCTGTGCAATTTTTAAAAGAAACGGTTTGCATCGAGCGCTTGTTTATACAATTTATCAAATTATAGATGCCAGTCCCCAATGCATAAAAGTATCACAGTTAATGTCCATTTCCTTTCGTTCATTATAATTTTCGGCATAGGATATTGGTTTGTATTTAATACGATGATTACCCAAAAGTAACCCTGTGGATAGTTAAAGAACGTGATAACACGAATGGCTTAACCCCAATCTTTTTACCATTCCAGATTGATCGAATAACCTGGTTTAGCGCAAGTAATATTTAAAAGTTTTTTTATTTAAAAATTTTCTTGTAAATATGCCCTACCAATCAGTAAACCGTTTTACCGCCGCTATGCTTCACGATAAGGAATATCAAATGTGGCCTGATGCCCGGTTATTGGAGCAGTTAAGGCTTGATGACCGTAAGGCATTTGAAATTCTGTACCATAAATATTCGTCGAAGTTGTTTTACGCAGCTTATAATCTTTTCAGGGATAAGGATGTCTGTGAAGACCTGGTGCAGGAATTATTTATTGATCTGTGGACAAAGCGCAATCAGCTAAATATTACCTCGCTCGAAGCTTACCTCAAAGTGGCTATCAGGCACCGTGTGTTATTTTATCTGCGCACAAAAAAGGCATCGGTAGATCTTGCGGTGATTGAAACGCTCGTTGAAAAATATTCGGCCGATAGTAAATTGTTCCAGGATGATATTGCTCATTTACTGGAAGATGGCGTAGCCCAGTTACCCGAAAAATGCAGGCAGATCTTTACCCTGAGCCGCAAAGAATATCTCAGCAATAAAGAAATAGCTACCCGGCTAAACATCTCTATTAAAACTGTCGAAAACCAGATCACTATCGCTTTAAGATACCTGCGCACCGGTTTAACCGATTATCTGCCGTCGGTAGTGGCGCTGGTATTGCTGCATATTTTTGGCAAATAGACCCAAAAAAATATTTTCAATTGCTTTGGGGGGTACCCCGGTTTATTGCATCCTGCAGTTATAAACCATGGCAAAATTCCCTTTCAGAAAAAAACAATCCGGTGCAAATGACAGGCATTTGCAGGAAGAGCTTGTAAATAAATATTTCGACGAGCTCGATCTCCGCAGCGTACAAAACGAGGCAGGTGATGAGGTGGAATTTAATGCTGATGGCGTGTACAGCAGAATCAATGCTGCTTTAGATAATACGGAAAAGAAAAATCCGGGAAAATTAAAAAAATGGATGGTTGCGGCTTCGCTTCTTGCAGGCTTATGTATTTCGGTAACAATAGCTTATCAATACCGCTATGCCCTGCTTGATCGTTTGGATCCTATTGCCAGCAAACAATTGGTTGCCGCTAACGGGCAAACTGTAAATTTCACCCTTGCCGATGGTACCAAAATATGGTTAAATGCTGGCAGTAAACTTACTTATCCCGAAACCTTCCGGGGCGAAAAACGAGAGATCAGGCTGGAAGGTGAAGCTTTTTTGGATGTAGCCCATGATCCGGCGAAAGCTTTTATTATACATACGGGGCAGGTGAGCACCCATGTATTGGGTACCAGTTTCAATATCAAAGCCTACGCTAACGAAAGCTTTATTAAGGTTGACGTTTTAAGCGGCAAAGTTGGGGTAGTTACTCCGGCCGGTGCAACAAAAAGTACAACCACATTTTTAATCCCCGCCGAGGAGGTTGTTTTTGATAAGGATAAGCTATCCGTGATAAAAAATGCTCAGGTTGATGTGAACGCCCTAAGCAGTTGGAAAGACGGTGAATTGGTATTTAAAAATATGGCGCTGCCCGAAGTGCTCAACACCATTAACCGCCGCTTCAATGTAACCGTAAAGGCCGATGTTAATCTGGCACGTTGCTCTATCACCGCCAACTTTACCAATGTTTCACTGGAAAATATCATGAAGATCATATCGAAACTGGTGAAGGGAAAAGCTGTGCAAAAGGGCCCGGCTTATCAGCTAAAAGGCAAGGGCTGCTAACATAAAACCAATTAATAAAAGAGATATACCAATTATCAGTTAACCTAAATACAAGCTATGATAACATAAATACATTAAAAAACCCTGCTCAAAAGGGATTTTGACAGGGTTAAACTAAAATGCCGGGTTATTAATAAGTGCAGCGTTTAGAGGTCCAATTCAGAACGAAGCACTTGAATTTCAAACACTTTAATTTTCTCAAATCTATGAATATATCTCTATTTTCAAATGGAGTAATTCGTCATGTATTAATATTAATGAAAATTACCTCGCTTGCCTGCTTTGTGGTTTGTCTCATGTGCTTTACGGCCGTGGCAAACAACTCGTTCGGGCAAAAATTTCTGGAGGCATCGGTTACGCTCAAGCTCAAAAATGCCAAGCTAACCGATGCGCTGGATAAGATCTCGAACCAAAAGCATATCAAATTTGCCTACGCCGATAATGTACTTAAACCAACTTATGTCATAAGCCTTAAGGTTAAAGACAAAAGTATCAGGGAAGTACTTGACCAGGTTTTAACGCCCTTTAATCTCAGCTATAAGATCATTGACGATGTTATAGTTATTGATGAAAAGCCGGAGATAGAAAGCAGTACCGGGGGTATTGAGCAAGGCCCCAGGCAACCCATCAAAGTTAAAGGTAAAGTTACCGACGAAAATAACTTAGTTATACCCGGTGCAAGCGTACGGGTTAAAGGCACCACCATAGGTACTGTAACCGATGTTAACGGAAACTACACCATTGATGCGCCCGATGCTGACGCTGTACTGGTGTTTAACTTTATAGGCTATGCAACAAAAGAGCAGCCCATCGGCAACCAGGCTACGCTGAATGTGCAACTGGTCCCCGAGCGTACTTCGCTTAATGAGGTAGTGGTGGTAGGCTACGGTACCCAGCGGCGCTCCAATGTGATAGGCGCGGTAGATCAGATCAGTGCGAAAGCCATTGAATCAAAACCTTCAATAAACTTAACACAGGCTTTGCAGGGTACTTCGCCCAACCTTATTATACAACAAACCAGCTCCGAGCCCGGGGCTTACGCCAATGTGAATATCAGGGGGGTGAGCACACTTAATGATAACACCCCATTGGTGGTAATTGATGGTATTACCGGTGGTGATATCAACCTCCTTAATCCACAGGATATCGAAAGTGTTTCGGTACTGAAGGATGCCGGTTCGGCGGCTATTTATGGTTCACGCTCTGCTAATGGGGTTATTTTAGTAACCACCAAAAAAGGTAAAAACAATTCACGCACTACCGTAAATTATAATGGTCAGGCCGGTATTCAATCCCCGCACGTGGGTTATAAACCGGTACACAGCTATGAAAATGCCATTTTACGCAATGAGGCTATGGTTAATGCCGGTTTGCAGCCTATTTATAGTCCGCAGCAAATTCGTGATTTTCAGCAACAGGGCGATCAACAATGGTTCCTGGATGCTATTTTGAAAGACTCATGGCAGCAAAGCCATAACCTGAGTTTAACAGGTGGCAACGCCACAACATCGTTCCTGGTGTCGGCGGGCGTAACCGATCAGCGCAGCAACCTTGTCGGGCCTGACTATGGTTTAAGGCGCTATAACTACCGCATGAACTTAACCAGTAACTACGGTAAGTTAAAGCTTACAAGTATCCTGGCTTATTCACGCTCCGAAATCAGAGAACACTCCTACAGCACAGGCACGCTGATAGTGGATGCAGGCCGTACACCCACCTATTATAAAATTAAGGACGATCAGGGCCGGTACCTTACTAATGATGTACTCACAGAGTTTAACCCGCTTGGTATCCTGGAACAGGGCGGTTACCGTACCCATGACGATGACAATCTGTTAGGTAACTTAAATGCAGAACTTTCTGTTACCAAAGATTTTAAACTGAAAGCTGTTTTTGGCGGCAGGTTATTGTCCGATCACCAGTTTACGCGTGTTAAGCAGGTGAATTTTTATCCATCCGGAACTTACGGGGCAGATCGTAACACCAATGATGATAATAACAAAACCCTGTTCACCAATACGCAGTTACTGGCCGAGTTTGCCAAAACTTTTAATAAATCACACAATGTTGATGTATTGGTAGGCGTGGCTAACGAATCTACCACGGCAAAGCAAAACAGTATCCATCTTAAATATACCGACCCGGAACTGGGTACACCTACCACCGGTACTATCATTGACCCCGCTACTTCATCAGCATCCAATAACGGAACTACCGAAACAAGTCTTAACTCATTATTTGGCAGGGCAAGTTATTCGTACCAAAATAAGTATTATGGCGAGTTTGATTTTCGTGTAGATGCTTCGTCAAAATTTGCGCCGCAAAATCGCGGCGCTTTCTTCCCTTCGGTATCGGGCGGCTACCGCCTTACCGAGGAGCGCTTCATGCAAAACTATCGTAACAACATAGGCGATTTGAAGCTGCGTGCCTCATACGGTATTTTGGGTAACCAAAGTGTTAGCGATTATCAGTACCTGCGCACTTATGGCCCTTTTCAAAATGCTTATGGCTTTAACAACTCGGGCGTGGGTGGCACAGCCATATCCTTTGCCAACCCCGATCTGCGTTGGGAACGTGCTGCAACACTGAATATTGGGGTTGATGCAGGCTTCCTGAAAAACAGTTTGACCGTTGCTATCGACTACTTTAATAAAACCACCCGCGATATCCTGCTGCCACCCATTGTGCCGGGAACCTTTGGTGCTGGTTTGCCAAGTTATAACGCGGGCAAAGTACAAAACCATGGCTGGGAGCTAACGGTTAACTATTATCTCACTACGCAAAACTTTAAACACTCCTTTAGCTTCAACGTGGCTGATAGCAAAAACAAGGTGCTTTACCTTGAGGGCGGCGATCAGCTAAAAAGCTATGATGAGATGCAGGTGATCAACCGCGTAGGCTTGCCGATAGGCTCATATGTGGCCTTAAAACGCGACGGCTATTTCCAAAACCTTCATGATATTCAAACAGGTGCTAAGCCAACCGGTTTAACCGTATCGCCCGGCGATAACCGCTATGTTGATGTTAACGGCGACGGCGTAATTGACGATAACGATAAGTTTGTTTTCGGTAACCCGTTCCCTCGCTTAACTTTCGGCTTTACATATAATGTAAGCTATAAAGGCTTTGACTTTAACCTGTTTTTACAGGGCGTAGGTAAACGCAGCATGTTTATTAGGGGCGAGCAGGTTGAGCCATTTCACGTAAACTACTCACAGGTTATCTATCAGCACGAGCTTGATTTCTGGACACCTCAAAATCCTGATGCCCGTTTTCCGCGCCTTGCGGCCAGCGGCAGCCAATCAAACGAAAACAACTTCAGGCGTGGATCAGATATGTATTTGTTTGATGGCAAGTACCTGCGCGTAAAAAATGTACAGGTGGGCTATACACTTCCAAATGCATGGGCCAAGTTGCTGGGTTTACAAAAACTGAGGGCTTATGTATCGGGCCAAAACCTGCTTACGTTTTCGGGCGTGAAATTTATCGATCCAGAATCGACCGAATTTAACAGTAACCTGGGGGCTGGCGGCGCTAACAGTGCGCGGTCATACCCAACGCCAATTTACTACGGTTTTGGTTTAGATGTAACCCTATAACACTATCCATCATGAAAAAATATTCGACATATAAAACCGCCTTTTTAGTATTACTGGCCAGTTTATCGGCTTGTAAAAAACTCGATCTGGCGCCTACCAATAAGTTCACCGACAGCAATTTCTGGACTACTACCGAAAAAGCCGGCGCGGTGCTTAATACCGCTTATTCGCAAATGTTCAGCAACGACTATTTCTTTTATAACGAAGGAGCGTCGGACAATGCATACAATGGCCGCGGTGACAACCAGGGTGCTGCCTCGCTTGCCGCGGGTACATATGATCCGTCGTTAGGGCGTATCAAACAGGAGTGGGGGGGCCACTACAGTGGCATAAAAACCTGCAACATTTTTTTAGAGAATGTAGACAGGGTAACCGCTATGGATGCAACGCTAAAAGCCCGTATGAAAGCTGAAGCAAGGTTTATTCGAGCTTTTCATTATTTTATGCTGGAAACCTGGTGGGGCGATGTGCCTTTGTTTGATCACGACATCAGCATTGACGAATCAAAAAGCATTGCCCGCACACCAAAAGCGCAGGTTGTTGATTTTGTATTGAAAGAGCTTGACGCTGCAGCAACTGATTTGCCGGTAAATACCGCCTATAAAGATGCCGACAGGGGCCGGATCACCAAAGGTGCAGCCATAGCCTTAAAAGCAAGGGTGCTGCTATATGAAAGCCGCTGGCAGGATGTAGCAGCCACCTGCGAAAAGCTGATGAACGATAACAGCAATGGTACTTACAGCCTGTTTCCATCGTACGAAAGTTTGTTTTTACCGCAGAATGAGTACAACAGCGAGGTGATCCTCGACCTGGAATTTGTACCGGATGTAAAAACATACAGTAACTTTTTTGATATGGCTCCGCTTGCTGTTGGAGCCCGTTTAAATGCCCTTGCCCCAACACAGGAGCTGGTTGACAGTTACCTGATGGAAAATGGTAAAAAGATCACCGATCCAGGCTCAGGGTATGACGAAAATAATCCCTATGTAAACCGCGATCCAAGGCTTACCAACACGGTTGTGTACAACGGTTATAAATGGAAAAAGCCGGATAACAGCGTACAAATTATTTATACCAAACCGGGCGGCGATCCGGGTGCTACCAAGCCTGATGAATATGCGCCGGGCAAGGTAAGTTCACCAACAGCTTATTATACCCGTAAATATTACGACCCTTCATCTGCCGTAAATTTTCAATCCGCTTTAAACCTGATTCTCATCCGTTATGCCGATGTGCTGCTGATGTATGCCGAAGCTAAAAATGAGCTTGGTCAGCTGGATGCCGGTGTTTGGGATAAAACTATCAAAGCGCTGCGCAGTCGTGCAGGCTTTACCGATGCCCCTGCATTAAATTTTGCAGCTGGAAGCCAGGCTGATTTAAGAGAGATAGTTCGTAACGAGCGCCGTGTAGAACTGGCTATGGAAGGCCTGCGGGTATTTGATATCCGCCGCTGGCACACCGCCGAAACCGTATTGAATGGTTGGGTGCACGGAGCCAAATTTGGTCCGGCATCGGTTGATAATGGCTACATCAGGGCCAACCTGCGCACATTTGACAAAGGTAAAAACTACCTGTGGCCAATCCCTCGCGATGAGCGCGCTGTTGACCCTAACCTAACTCAAAACCCGGGCTGGTAAATCATTAATTATTTATAAAAAGACATTATAATCAATTACGATCATGAAAAATATTACATACTGCCTCATGGCAGGCATCATAGCCATTTTAATGGTAACAGGCTGCAAAAAGGATAAAACCTTACAACATACACAGGTATCGGCAGTAACCAACCTTTTTGCTCCTGCAAATAACAAATTCATCCAGTTGGAGCCGGTAACCGGTTCGGCCACATTTGAATGGGCCGAAGCCCATGCCGAAGACAATGGCCTGGTTTTGTACGAGGTTGCTTTTGATAAAGAAAGCGGCGATTTTTCAAAGCCAATTTATACTATTCCTTCAGATGCTAACGGACTCTACAACAAGCTTACCATCTCCTACAAAGACCTGAATAAGGTGGCCGATTTAGCGGGGATCCAACCGCAGGCTACAGGTAAATTGAAATGGACCGTAATGTCGTCGAAAGGTATCAATGTGGTTAAAGCGACTGCATCAAGCATTATTGAAGTGCAGCGTGCCGCGGGTTTTACTGATATTCCTGCCGATCTGTACCTGACAGGTTCGGCTACCGAAGGCGGCGAAGACTTAAGCAAAGCGGTACATTTTAAACAAACTGCTGCTGGTGTATTTGAGGCCTGGACTTCATTAAAAGCAGGTACTTATCACTTTGCCGAGCGTAACACAGGCACGCCCGCTACCTATTCTATTGACGGTATCAAGCTGCTGAAAGATGGTAGCACTACCGTAACTGGCGCAACTAAAGTTGAGCGTATCGTAGTTGACTTTACATCTGCATCGGCTACTATAACCGAAGTAACCGAGGTTGGTTTATGGTTTGCGGCAGATAATAAAGTATGGTTCCCGCTGCCTTATAAAGCCGGTGGTAAATGGGAAATAGATAATGCTTCTATTGTGTTTCACCAGGAATCATGGGGTAGGGATGAGCGTTACAAGTTCCGCTTTACCTTTAAAGATGCTGCGGGTAATACTTCAACCCAGTTTTATGGCAGCAAAAATTCGGATAACAGTCGTCCGGATGCCAATACAGCTAAATCATTCTGGTACATGGTGCCGGTTAACAACTCGCAATATGATTTCTGCTTTAAGTTTACCGGTGCAGCCGATAATCACAACGCCGATATCGTAGTTGACTTTAGCGCTGATGCTGCTGCTTATACCCACTCTGTTACTGTTAAATAATATTAACCGCCTACCTGCCGCCGTGTTGTCAAAATATGGCGGCAGGTTGACGATAAAAGATATTTTATGAAAAATAAATTGCTCAACATAGCTACTGCTGTCCTTATGGGTGGCATAGCCATGACTTTTTCATCGTGTTTAAAGGATAAGCCTTTCCCCTTGTACGGCAATAAAGCTTCGGCAAAGGTGCAATATAAGTACGCCGAAACAGCCGATTCATTACAGGAAAAAACATACACAACCTTCATATCGGCAAACGGAAATTATTTTGTGGCGAACAATGCCGGCAGTACCACTTTTAATTACTGGCCTAATGCCCATACCCTTGATATTTTTACCGATGCCTACCTGCGCACCAATAATGATATCTACAAGCAAAGAATGAGCTCGCTTTTAGCCGGAATAAAAACTACTAACGGCGGTCTTTCCAATAATTTTTACGATGATATGGAATGGCTGGATCTGGCTACATTAAGGGCTTACAATGCTACAAAGGATGCCGCTTATCTAACGGCAGCCCACACGCTTTGGACAGATATTCAAACCGGCGAAAACAGCAACCAGGGCGGCGGCATAGCCTGGCGTAAAAATCAGTTGGATTATAAAAATACACCTGCAAATGCTCCGGCCATCATCTTTGCGGCCCGTTTATATGCTTTGGAAAAAAATGAGGCTGATCTTGCGACAGCAAAAAGATTATATACCTGGCTCAAGAAAACCCTGCTTGATCCTTCGGGCATTATCTGGGATGGTATCAACGCCAATGGCGACGGGCAGATCAGCAAGTGGAAGTTTACTTATAACCAGGGCGTGTTTATCGGGGCTGCATTGGAACTTTATCACGTTACCAAAGATGCTGCTTACCTTACCGATGCGGTAAACACAGCCAATGCCACCATTAATGATACAGATATTTCACCAGGCGGCATCCTGAAATCGGAAGGACAGGGCGATGGTGGTTTATTTAAAGGTATCCTGATCCGATACCTTACATTGCTGGCGCTTGATCCGGATGTTTCAGAAGCAGACAAAACTAAGTTTATCAGCTTCCTAAAATTTAACGCCGAAACGCTCTACACAGCCGGTATCGAGCGGCCGTCACTCATGATCAGTCCCGATTGGAAAAAACAGCCATCGGGAACAACGGACCTTACTACCCAGTTAAGTGGTGTGATGATGGTTGAAGCTGCCGCAACGCTGAAAGCGGCCGGTAAATTTTAAACAACAGCTTTGTAACAATAAAAGCCATAAAAGTATTCAACCACTTTTATGGCTTATTTTAGTATCTGATTTATACCTGTCCCAAATACAATTATCTATGAAAATTAAATTGATTACGCTGCTTTGTCTGTCTGTTGCCTTAAGTACAAGTGCCCAAACGCCCGGCTACAAAGAGCGGATAAAAATCATTAACCAAAATATCAACAGTTGTTTTGCTGATACCAAAACAGGGTTGTATCTTGAAACTACCGACTCGGTTGCGAATAAGGGCAACCATTCGTTTTTGTGGCCACTTTGTGCCCTGGTGCAGGCTGCTAATGAAATGGAAGTGCTGGAACCTTCCAAACAATATCTTAAGCCTGTTATGGTTGCTATCCAGCAATATTATTCGCCTCGTTCACCTGCACCGGCTTACCAGGCCGTGGTAGCAAAGGAAAAACAGGATTCGCGTTTTTATGATGATAACGAGTGGGTGGCCATTGCCCTGATGGATGCCTATAACCGTACCCATAACAAACAATATTTGGAAACCTCCAAAATGATCTACCGCTTTTTACTAACCGGTTATACCAATGAAGCCGGTGGTGGTTTTTATTGGGAAGAAGGCAACCGGAAAAGTAAAAACACCTGCTCAAATGGTCCGGGGATTTTGGTGGCCTTACAGCTTTACAAAGCAACCGGGCGTAAACAGTATTTAGATACCGCATTGCTGGCTTATAACTGGACAAACAAAAACCTGCAGGCGCCATCCGGCTTGTTTTATGATAACATAAAGGTGCCGTCGTTAAAGATCGATTCGGCCATTTATACTTATAACGCGGGTACCATGCTGCAGGCCAATGTGCTGCTCTATAACATCACCCATGATAAAAAATACCTGACCGAGGCGCGCCGCATAGCCAAAGCTTCCGAACAATATTTTTATCGTAACAACCGGTTGCCGGGCAATTATTGGTTTAATGCAGTTTTACTTCGTGGCTACCAGGAATTATATCGTGTTGATAAAGACAAAACACAATTTCGTTTTTTTGTTGACGACGCTAACCGCATATGGCAACAGGAACGGAATGATAAAAACCTGCTCGGCCCGCATCGCATCAAAAGCCTGATAGACCAGGCAGCGATGATAGAGATTTATGCGAGGTTGGAAGAGATGGGGGGGTAAAAACGTCGGTGTACAGCAAAAAAATGGATGTCATGCTTCGACGAGCTACCCTATGACAACTTAAAAAAGGGGTGTCATACTGAGCCAGTCGAAGTATGGCGGGCAGGCCTCTGCGCGCGAGTCTTCGACGGGCTCAGACTGACAGGCCCTCTTTGTCATCTAACCTTCAGAGGCCCCGGATTATATCGTAAAGGCCGTTACGCACAACCCTCGGCTCAAAAGGACAGGCCTTTAGTTTTTGCTTTCGCTTTAGCTAATTCCGGTAAAAGGTCCCAAGTGCCGTTTATGATAGCTTCTTTCTTTTCTCTTCGCCATCCTTTAACCTGTTTTTCAAATGCTATAGCTTGGTTAACGTCATTAAATACCTCATTAAACACCAGTTCCAAAGGTCGCCGTTTAAAAGTATAACAAGTAGGATTCTCGCCTGATTGATGCTCAATCAATCTTCGCTCAATATTATTAGTTATTCCAGTGTAATATGAGCCATCAGCACACTTCAATATGTAAACGTGATATTGATTAAGACCAACATTTATCATCCCCTACCCAAACAAATTATTCGTAAACTCCATCTTTATCCTTGTTTGAAAGTTATCTATCGTCTTAAAAATCTCCTTTAAGGCTACCTTTTCAATTTTGGTGAGTTTATCCGGGTCGATGTAGTTGTCGGGTTCGGTGCGGTCCCGAATAATTTGGGAGGCCTGGTTGCGGAGGCGCAGGCCCATCAAAAAATAGTACGACTGGATCAGCTCGTGTACCTCTTTTTCGTTGAAAACGTCTTTTTCTTTCAGGGCTTTCAACCGCTCGCCGGTGTTAACTTCAAAAACCCGGTGACGCAGGGCATACATGCGCACCAAATCAACAATTGGGGTCATTGATTTTTTGATGTCGAAAACTTCCTGGCTGCCTTTGGTGAACGTTTTGATGTTTTTGAAAAAGGTGAGGGGCGGCTCGTATTGCAGAGCATTTTTAGCCATATGGAAAAAGATCTTACCCAAAGGTTTTTGCAATTCCTCGTCCAGAAACTCTTTTAACTCATCCATAATGCCGGCTTCGCCATAGAGGTATCGGCAGTCAAAAAATGTAGAGAACTGAATTACAGTTTCGGGAACAGCTTCGGTCATCCAACTTTCGTAATTGCGTTTCCAATGGGAGAGAGAGTGCGTCCATTTGGGGTTTTGGGCCATGTAGCCGCCGGTGCAAAAGCTGAAGCCGATATGGTCAAGTTTTTCAGATACCTGTTGCGCAAAACTCAGGAAATATTCGCGCACTAACTCACGCTGCTCGTTGGCTTTATCTTCGTAAATAATGGCGTTATCCTGGTCGGTTTTAAAAGTTTGTTCCTTACGGCCTTCGCTGCCAAGCACCATGAAAACAAATTTGGCCGGCGGTTGGCCCATTGTTGCAATAACGCTTTCAATTACTTTTATGGCAATGGTATCGGCAATAGTGGTGATCACCTGGTTTACAATTTCGGCGTTTACACCCCGACCAAGCAATTGTGTGACCATTTGCGGTACGGATTCCCATTTGCGCTTAAGCTCCTGTACTGAAATGGCTTGTTTTACCGATTGAATGAACACCAGGGGCGATTGCGCCTGTTCGGACAATAATTTATTCCTGCTGATGCTGCCTACAAATTCATCCCCGTTTTTGATGAGTAAATACCGGGTTTTGGTACGGAACATCATCAAGATAGCTTCGTATACATAAGCGTTGGTGCTAATGCAAACGATAGGGTTATCCATAATGTTGCCGACCGGTTGGGCGGTATCTGCCTGTTTTGCAACTACATTATCGCGCAGGGTTATATCGGTCACATAGCCTACAATTTTGGCTTGCTCATCGCGGATAAAAATGCAGCTTACCTTGTGTTTGGCCATCAACCGTGCCGTTTCATAAACCGGGGTCCCTTGAGGGCAGGATACTATCTCGCGGTATTCGATACTTTCAATTTTGCGCGAGTACATTTGTTCGGAAGCTATATAGCTTTCCTCAAAAGTTGCCGGGCGTTTGTAAAAATGGGCAAACTCATCATTAAGCATCCGTTTACCAAAATCGGCAGTAAAATATTGTACAAAGTCTTCGTAAGCTTTGCACAGCGACCGGAAATCTTTGCGATGTAAAAAGAAAACGGTTGTGCCCTTTTTGGCTATTACCGTACGGATAGACTGTTTACGGTTAAGCAATACCGAAATACCTCCATAGCAGTAACCCGAATGATGATACTCCAACAACCGCTTATTTTGCTGGGTGTCATAAAAAAAGGATTCGTATTCGCCTTCGGCAATGATGTCTACGCCGCGCATTTTGGTTACTTCCTGCTGGTAAATAACCGTGTCTTTACTATAACGGATCTCCTGCAACTGGTCGGCAACCTGTTCCAATACTTCTGTTGGAAGCAGATTAAAAGGGGATACTTTACTTAAAAATTCAAGACGTTGAACCATATAACCAAAAAGCTATGATGATGATCAAAATTAAAATGATCGCTGCGGGTAAAAGGTATTTTTTTTCGGAGCGGATTTTTTGCAGGTAAACCTCCTGGTGCTCCACGCTCTCTTCGGTAATATCGCCGCGTTTCAGCATCTCAAAAAAGCACTCGGCGGTAGCCTCGGCATCTTCAAGGGCGTTGTGCTGTCTGTCAAAGGTTTTGTTAAACAATACTTCGTACAGTTGGTTTAACCTTAAATACTTGGTTTGCGGGTTTTGTACCCACTTGGTGGTAGCCAGCATGGTACAAAAGGTTTTTAAATTTTGAAGCGGATTGGTGATGCCGGTGCGGTAAAACTCAACGCCGGCAACATTCAGGTCGAGCTCAATAAAATGACCTATTACCAGTGGTTGATACTCTAAAAGATCATTGGCCAGCATGGTCATTACATCTTTGCGCCATTCGCCGTGCTCAACCAAATACTCCTGGGTAAGGCCGTGTACTGCGTATGCTTTTGGGCTTATGGTGAAGTCATTATCTTTAATATAATGATCTTCACGCTTTACCTCCCGCATATCTTTGGTGTACACGATCCACGACACCTGCAGGGCATAAGGCCAGTTGTCGTTATCACAATAGGGCAGGTCCCACTTTTTGGGCAGGCCGGAGGTTTCGGTATCTATGAATAAAAGGTAATCTTGCACATGCTAAATTTATGAATTTATTTGAATGATGGTAACAGGCAACAAAATCCCTGCGGGGAAATATTGGTTTAAATAAAAAACACTCGCCTTGGGCGGGTGTTTTTATATGATTTTACTCCAATAGTTGCCCCTTTAGGGGCTGGCGGTTACGGCGCTATCAATGTCTTCCTCTCCACCGTATGAACACTAAAATATCCCAGTGCGCCGCCCTTGATATTGGTTAACGGATTTGCCGGGGCGGCGTTATTACCATCGCCGTTGGCGCTGTTGCTAAGACTGTAAAAGTATTTGTAAACGGCCTGGTCAATGCTCATCATTTCAATGGTTACCTGATTGCCAGGGCGGATGTCGCGCGCCTGGTTATCGTTGCTGTTATCAAACCTAAGGTTGTTGTTCACCTCCTGTCCGTTGGTAAATTCGTCGTCTTCCAACATGATCGTTTCTTCTTTGCGGCCGTTTACATACTGAACAAAACGGTAATAGTTTTTGGTAGCTATAGGGTCGTCATATCGCACGGTAACATATTTGCGCGGGGTGCCGTCCTTGTTATTTTGAAGTTCGTCTTTAACCAGGTAAATACTATCTAAGGGAACCGCGGGATGCATTAAGCAGCTTGAGGTGAATGTTTTGCCATCAACACTCACACTAAGCTGATAGGTATGGCCAGGGGTGCCTGTTAAAGTACTGTTTTGGTAAATGCCGGTACTTGTAGCTGTAAGCGGGTAAACATTGTTATTATCATCGGCAATGGTAACGGTAGCGCCGCCTATGCCATTGAAGTCATTGTTATCGGTGAAGTTTTTGGTCTTACTTAATAATACTTTGCAGCCGCCGGCCTGGTTGGTTAATACACCTTCAACTACATATTGCGGGGTGGTATCTTTCAGTTTAAGGTCGATGGCCTTTTCGCAGCTGCTTAGGCTTGCTGCAAAAAGCATAAGGGTTATGTATTTTATAGTATTTTTCATCGGCTTAAAATTTAAAGTTATAAGTAACCGAAGGCACAAAGGTGAACAGGGTAGTGCGCACCGCCTCGGTACGGCTTGCGTCGGTCTTGTTGTCGCGGAAAAATATGCGGTAAGCGTTTGGATTACCGTATGCATTGTACAAACTGAATGTCAGATCAGACTGAAATTTCGCCGTTTTTTTAAGTTGCCTGGTTGCCCCTAAATCTAAACGGTGATAAGCCGGCATCCTGTCGGCATTTCGGTTGGTATAGTAGTAATAAGTTACGCCGTCAACCTGGTATTTACCACTCGGAAAGGTCACGGCATCGCCGGTATAGTAAACAAAGTTGGCGGAGAATGTCCATTTTTCGCTGGCTTTATACATGGCTACAATGGCAATGTCGTGGGTGCGGTCCTGCCGGGCATTATACCACTGATTGTTATTGATGCCGTCAATCATCCGTTCAGATTTTGACAGCGTATAGCTGATCCAGCCGCTAAGCCTGCCGGTTTTCTTCTTCAGCAAAAACTCGGCACCGTAGGAGCGGCCTTTTCCAAAAAGTAACTGTGTTTCTATGGGTTGGTTGGTGAACACATTGGCGCCATTGCGGTAATCTATCTGGTTTTGCAGCTTTTTGTAATAGCTTTCAACGGTAAATTCATAGTTGTGTTCGTTGAAATCCTTGTAGTATCCCACAGAGAACTGGTCAGCAATTTCCGGCTTAATGATATTAGTGCTGGCCACCCATTTATCCGTTGGTGAACCCGAGTTTGAGTTGGAGATCAAATGCAGGTTTTGCGCATTGCGGGCGTACGATGCCTTGATAGAACTTACATCATTTAGCTGGAAAGCCGCTGCAATGCGGGGCTCGGGGTTTATATAGGTTTTTACCTCCTGGCCGGAAGTGTAATGTTTAGAGCCTACGATGTTCCCGTCAGCATCAATGTCATAATAATCGCCTGAGCCAAGTATGGTAAAGGCCGACAGGCGTACCCCATAGGTTAGGGTAAAACGGTCTGTCGCTTTCCAGGTGTTGGTAACATAAGCGGCGTTTTCAAGGGCATACCTGTTTTGCAGGCTTTGTGATATAACCCCGGAGTTACCGGTAGCCGAAATTTCGCCCGGCTTAATGGTATGGTAAATGCTGTTTACACCAAAGCTGATGGTGTTTTTGTCGCCGGCATACCATTGCATGTCTTCCTTAAAGTTAAAATCGCGGATCTGCGAATAAATATTGTATTCGTTTACATCCTGCTTAATGTTAAGCTTATAGTCATAATTGCTGTAGATGAGCGAGGTGTTTGAAAATAGCTGACTGTTAAAAATATGGTTCCAGCGCAGGGTAGCCGTGGTGTTACCCCAGTTAATGCCGGCTATATCGGCAGCCTTAAGCACATCCTTTCCAAAATATCCCGAAACAAACAACCTGTCTTTATCGCCTAAAACATAGTTGGCTTTGGCATTAAGGTCATAAAAATAAAGCTGGCTTTTTTTGGCAATACTGTCTTTTGACAAGGCCAGGAAAGCATCTGCATAAGTACGCCGTGCAGAAATCAGGAAAGATGATTTGCCCTTTTGAATAGGCCCTTCGGCATTGATGCGCGCGGCAATCAGGCCAATGCCGCCGCTTACGCCAAACTTCTGGTTGTTACCATCGTTCATTTTAATATCCAGTACAGATGAAAGCCTGCCGCCATATTGCGCGGGCATGTCGCCTTTATAAATATTGATATTCTTGATGGCATCCGAGTTAAAGGTGGAGAAGAAACCCAGCAAATGCGATGCATTGTATACGGGTGCCTCATCCAGCAGGATCAAATTTTGATCGGTTGCGCCACCACGTACAAAGAACCCGCCGCTGCCTTCCCCGGCCGATTTGATACCGGGCAGCAATTGGATGGTTTTGATCACATCACGCTCGCCAAGCAGCACGGGAATGTTTTTGGTTTCCTGAATGCTAAGGTGCTCAACGCCCATTTGCGGGCTGGCCAGGTCGCGCGCGCCGGCAGGCACTGCTTTAACGGTTACTTCCTGCAATTGCTGGGCATTGTCTTCCAGTTCGATATTTAAACGAAGGTTGCCGGCTAATGATACCGGAACAACCGCGGCTTTTTGCCCCATAGCGCTTACCGAAAGTTGATGGTCACCGGCAGGCAGTGTAAGCGAATAAAAGCCGTATTCGTTACTTGATGTGCCAAAGTTTGCATCGGTAACCCTAATGCTTGCGCCAATAATAGTTTCGCCGGTTTGTTTTGATTTAACAGTGCCGCTTACCGTGTATTTGCCATCAGTGCCGGCGGCTGCCTGCTTTTTTACCTTGCCGGCATCGTATTTGATCAATACTTCATTATCAAGCACCGTAAAAATAAACGGGTGCGGAGCAAGGGCCTTGCGTAATATATCGCCCAAAGGCTGGTTTTTGGTATTCACACTGATCTTAACAGTGCTTTTGGCAACTGTTTCATTATAGGTAAACCTTACGCCACAGGCAGCTGTGATTTTATCCAAAGCCTGCTTAAGCGGTTCGTTGTTTATGGTTATAGTAACGGGTTTATCTAAAGGCCCCTGGGCTTGTGCTTTGCTTAGTGCCGTCATTAAAAATAACAACATGCAGAGTGCCGTTCGGAAGGGTGTTCGCGTTATTTCGCAAATCAGCATGGAGGGCCATGCCGGTCTGTTGGTTTTCATAGTTGCTTTAAATTGTTGGTGTGGTTTGTTTCCTTTTTAGGGATGATGTTTTAGAATGAAAAGGTTAATTGTTGGATGATAAGGGTTGCAGGAAATATTGGTTTTCGACCCGTTTCCACCGAAGGTCCATTACGGCGCAAAGTTTGTTAAACGTTTTGTCGATCGGCTCATTCGTGTTGATGTGGCCGTAAAAACCGTTTTGGGTGATATCCGGAGTAAGGTTTACGCGGATACCATACTGATGCGACAGGTCGTCAACCACGGTTTGCAGTGACGCCCCGTCATAACTGAACAAACCGGTGCGCTGTGAAAGGAATTTGGAGGCATTGGGATAATTTTCCTTAATTAACGATCTGTCAGCCTTGTTATACAAGGCCCGTTGATTAAGTACCATAATGGCTTGCTGGCTTTTGGGCAGGTTATGCTCCTGCACCGCCACTTTTCCGCTGATAACCGTAACTTCAGAGATAATCTGGTCGGGATAGGCCTTAACATTAAAGCTGGTACCCAATACAACGGTTTTAAGCTGTCCCGATTGGATAACGAATGGATGGTCCTCATCATGTACTACGTCGAAAAACGCCTCGCCCTCCAGTGTTACCAAACGTTCTTTAGTCCTGAATTTATCTGGATAACTGATGCGGCTGCCGGGACTAAGCCAGATCCGGGTGCCATCGGGCAAACTGATTTGCCGGTGTTTGCCCGGAGCTGTAACCAGATCGATCTGTTTGGCAGGATCAATAACTTCCAATACCTGGTTTTTGTAAAGCGCGGCAAAGGTAACCAGTAATACCACAGCCGCTGCAGCAGCTATATTTCGCCATAAGGTAAATACCTTACGTACAGGTTGTTCAGGTGTTTCCATTTGCGCGGTTATCTTACTCAAAATACTTTCCCGCAGCTGCTCAGGATTTTGGTATTTCGAGGCAGATAACAATACTTCTTCATCATTAAAACCAGCATACCAGGTATCAAGCCAGGCTTTTTCGTTAGCACTGATGGTGCCTTGTTTTAATTTATGAGCGAGCTCCCTTACGTTGTAGGTGTTGTTTTCCATTGTGCCTGATCTTTCAACCTTTTGCACATATAGTCAGTGATGGAAGCAGATACCCTTAGTGGAAAATGAAAAATATTTACCGCTATCTTTTTTTTCTTTTTTGGTGAGATAAAGATCTGTATAAGTTATGCCGGTTGAAAATTTACTAATTTTAAAAAAGCCAATTAAAACCAATCAAATGAGAAAAGTAATCTACGGCATTAACCTAAGCTTAGATGGTTGTTGCGACCATGCCAAATTTAGCGGTGGCAAGGATATATTAGAACATTTTACCCGACTTATGGATGATGTAGACCTGATTGTATACGGGCGTAAAACCTTCGAGCTTATGGTTCCGTATTGGCCGGATGCCGCAAAAGATCCTTTATCAACCAAAGAGGAAAAAGAATTTGCACAGGCATTTGACGGTATTGAAAAACTTGTTTTCTCACGGACGCTGACCGGCACCAACGATAAAAACTCTGTTATTAGTCAAGCAAACCCTGGCGACGAGATCCGCAAACTGAAGCAACAGGCCGGAGGTAATATTTCAATAGGAGGTGTGAACCTGCCCTTACAACTCATTGAACTTGGTTTGGTTGATGAGTTCCATTATGTTATACATCCCGTAATTGTAGGCGAGGGGAGAAGTTTGCTGGAAGCCGTAGGTTTAAAGGAAAATGTAGGCTTAAAACTAATTGAATCAAAGATCCTTGAATCGGGCTGTATCGCGCTTCATTATGTTAAAAACTGAAGTGTATATTAGCTGAGGAGTAAAATTAGCACCGGCAGAGAAATACCCAGCGATTGCCTTAACGAACTTAGTGCCTTTGACATATGCGCTTCAACGGTTTTTTGTGATATGCCCAGTTCAGCAGCTATCTCGGCATAGGTTTTATTTTCATCGCGGCTAAGCAGGAATACGATGCGGCATTTTTCGGGCAGAAGGCTGATGTTGTGGTTAAGCCGTTGGCGCAGTTCTTTTTCCTCCAGCCATTGAATGGTGCTGTCGTCTGCTTCGGGCGAGGTAAAAGCGAGTTCATCCAGGTGCTGTTGTTTCCTGTACTGGCGATCAAGATGATTGATCACCTTGTATTTAATGGCTACCGAAAGATACGTAGCCATGGTATGTGTTAACTTAAGGCTTGCCCGGCGCTGCCAGATACTTAAAAATACTTCCTGCACTACTTCTTCGGCTTCATGCTCGTCATCTAAACGGTGATAGGCTACAGCAAAG
The DNA here is from genome assembly GCF_017569325.2 of Mucilaginibacter gossypii. Lineage (NCBI taxonomy): Bacteria > Pseudomonadati > Bacteroidota > Sphingobacteriia > Sphingobacteriales > Sphingobacteriaceae > Mucilaginibacter > Mucilaginibacter gossypii. The sequence goes on from NZ_CP071878.2 coordinate 970,299, forward strand.
GTTTTATCCCAATACCGGTTATACAGCTCGGTAAAGGCATCACGGTTGTCGCGGGCCATTAGCTGTAATAACTGTTCGTCCGTGTGGGCTATGTGCTGGTTTGGTACAGGCATTATTTCATCTGCAATGCTATGTTAAATAGATTGCAAAATCTTATTTTTTGAACCTATTTAACATGTTTTAACAGTTTACAAGTTTAGAGTTTAATCAACATATAAAGTTACAGAGCTATCAATATTTATGAATCTCCTCTAAAATGAAAAAAGGTCGCCCCACAACCGGGGCGACCTGTATCGAATCAGTCAGTTAATAGTTTTTCAGTTAATTATTTAAAATGTAAAGCCTACCCTGGCAAAAAAGCGGCGGCCGTTTTCGCCCATTTGTACGGCATCAAACGGGCCTGATGGTTCGTTGTTATAAGCCCATCCCTTAGCTCCCTTTACATAAGCCAGATCGGGATGTACGTTAAAAATGTTATCCGCTCCGATAGATACACGAACCGATTTTGCCACTTTATAAGCGAAATACAGGTCGCTCACAACTTTGCCGCTGTAAATATATTGGTCGGGCAGTTGTGCCGAACCATTATCGGTTGGTACGGTAGGTGTAAGAGTTGTACCGTCGCCATAGCCATCAATCACAACTTTGCCAAAGTAAGTAAAGCGGGTACCTACGGTAAAGCTTTTGTGGCTAAACTCGGGGTTTAAGCTAAGTTTTTGAGGGGGGGCCGATGCCAGGATAAATTTCTTTTCGCGCTCGCTCAAAAATGTTTCGCGCAGGGCAGGGGTAGTACCAAGTATAGGCGGGTAGTTTACCTTGTCAATCTTCATGGTTTGGAAATTGCCTGTAAAAAGTACCCTGAACCTGTTGGTGCCAATGGTTTTGTTGTAGTCAATAACTACGTCCAACCCTTTATTGGTAGTGTTTACAGCATTGGCAAAAAACTGGGCAGAGCTTACATGCAGGTTTTTCAGGGCATTGGTAAATGTAGGGTCGAGGGTTTCGTCATCGGCACTGAACTGGCCAGAAAGCACAACGCGGTCGGTAACTTTAATATAGTATCCATCAACAGTAAAGCTTAACTCAGGCATCGGTTTAAAGGTAAAGCCTAAACCAGCATTTTTTGATTTTTCCTGTTTAAGGTTAGGGATGCCTGCTGCTTTGGTGATGGGGCTGTAGTTAGGGGCTATTTTAACTTCAGATATCACAGTGCCCTGTACGTTGGTAAAAGTTGAACTGTAATTGATCTGTTGTAATGAAGGTGCGCGGAAGCCTGTTCCCAATGAACCGCGGATGTTAAAGTTATCGGTGATTTTGTAACGGGTGGCCAGTTTGGTATTAAAGTTTGAACCAAAGTCGCTGTAATGTTCATAACGGTTAGCGAAATCGACCAGCCATTTTTTAGTGATATCGCCTTCAAGATCAACATATACACCTTCTACCGAACGGTGGGCATTTACCACATCACCGGGCTGATAGCCTGGAAATCCCTGTGAGCCTGCCGCTTTTACACCGGTCGGGTCGTAATTTTTGTAGGATGCCTCTTCGCCCGAAAAGATCTTATAGCGCTCGTAACGGTATTCGCCGCCAAAACCAAGGTTAAGGCCCTGCATTACATTGCCAAAATGTTTGTTGATGTTCAGGTTACTGGTGTTTTGTAAAAACTCCGATCCGCCGTCGTCAAAATTGGTTTTATCAGCCCCTAAAGAAGCATTAAATGTTTTATAGCCAAAAAAGTGGAACTTATTGTTACCAATATTATTGCTCAAATCCCAGTCCCAGGCATTGCCTAGGGTGCCTTTTGCGCCTACGGCAATGGCAAGATCTGTATTATGTGTACGGATAATGGGATTGTAATATGATTCGCCGTCTGGGGTGTTAAAAATGATACCGCTCACCGGGATCATTTTGCCGCTGTTGTCGGTAGGGAAACGTTCAGGACGGCCAGAGAAATTACGGGTAAAGGCATAATCGTCAGATGCCTTATAGCTGTAACCACCAAAGCTGTACAAGGTTGTACGGGTACCGGCAAGAGGTGATTCATGGTTGAAAAAGAATGTGCCGCTCTCGGCCGATCCATCGCCATTGGCACGCCTGTACGGGTTTATAGGCAGCGCTTTAGGGTTTGAGGTTGTGGTATCATGCGTTTGGCGAAAGGTTTTGCCGTTTTTGGCATAGTCGCCCGTAAAGTTGATGAAACCGCCGTTTTTGCCGAGCGCTAAACCATAGTTGGCATCAATAGTGATACCATTGCCATCAATAGCACCCCCGTGAGGGTATTGAGACGCAACAACACTTTTACCACTGTTAAAAGCGGGATCATAATAACCAGAATAACCAACATTGGCATTAAACACGCCGGTGGTTTTCTTTAAAACAAGGTTGATAACACCCGCAATAGCGTCAGAGCCATATTGGGCCGAAGCTCCGTCACGGAGGATCTCGATCCTGTCGATAGATGCTGTTGGGATAGAACTCAGATCGACACCGGAGTTACCGCGGCCACGCGTACCGAATACCGAAACGAAAGCAGTGGAGTGCCGGCGCTTACCATTTATCAATACAAGTGTTTGATCGGGACCGAGGCCGCGTAAGGTACCCAGTTCAACGTGATCGGCACCATCCGAACCCGATTGTTTATTATAGTTGAACGATGGGGCCGAGTAGTTAAGGATGTCGGTGATATCCATACGACCGGTTACCGATGCCGCTTTACCCACGTTAACAATATCAACCGGAACTGCCGTTTCCAGCTTTACCCGCCCGGCAGATCGTGTACCTATTAATACCACTTCATTTAATTGGGCTATATCACTAACCATGGTGATGTCAATTTTAGAGCGCCCGTTAATGGCAACTGTTATGGTTTTGTAGCCCGTATAACTTATAATCAGTTCATCAGTTGCTGCTGCCGAAATGGTGTATATCCCTTTTGCATTGGTGCTTGTACCTAAATTGCTGCCTTTTATATGTACCGATACCCCGGGCATTGGTGCATTGCTTGCTGCATCGGTAACGATTCCGGTTATAGCTTTCTTTTGTGCTAATGCCAATAGGGGAGTTATGGTTAGCAAAATGAGAGTGAATAGTAAAATTTTCTTCATAAAACGGAAGTTATGGCTGTTTGAATAATGTTAATTTTAACGTAAGTTAATAATTATTGAATAATTATCAATATAAAATCAATTTTATTGGAATGTTTGCACTCTAAATTTGCTGTTTTAGGTAATTGGTATTAAAAATATTGACCTAATTGTGTTTTTTTATGCCTAATTGTTGAAGTAATAAAAAAAGCCAATTGTTGAAAGGTTTTAACCCGTTAACAATTGGCTTTTTTGAATTTAAAAAATGGATTGAGCGTCTTTTATTTGTTTGTTTTTTTTAACTAAACGGCTTTTTCCGCCTCTGTATCTTTTATCGATTTGCTCGCAGGCGCTTTTGCAGGAGTAATTGGTGCAGCGTCGGTTGCTTTTTTCTCTTTTTTTGCTTTGGGTTCAGCGGGAGCGGCGTGTGCTTCAGGACTTAATTTAGCCGCCAATATTTTTGCCAGGTTTTTTGCAGCTTTGTCTATAGCTTTTTTGGCTTTGCCGGCATCGGGGCCAAATTCACTTACCAGGGTTTCAATCTGGATAACTAATTTCTCTTTTATTTGTTTCTTAAGAGCTTTACGGGCTTGTTTAGTAGCGGCTTTATCTTTTATGTTTTTCATGTGAATGGATTAGAGATCGGGTGAAGCACATTTTTTTCTGTGCGTTGCAAAGTTATGTTAATATAATGTGGTTTTAATATTATGTTTATGTTAACATCTACTATTTATGTTAAATTTTTATTAATTGATAATCAACGCTATTAATTGTTGTTGCTTTATTTATTTTTTGTTTTATAACCCTTGGCCTAATACGGCTTTACTAATTTTTTGAAAGCCTTAGGGTTAATTCTTAACTTAGCCGTTTATTTATTGCCCTAAAACAACATGATCAAAGATTTAAGTGCATTAACCCAGGTAGCCGAATTTCATGCCACTTTTAAGCACCCTATAATTGAAAAACCTGCAATACCCTCAAGAGCACGCTGCGATCTGCGTATCGAACTGATTGCCGAAGAATTAAAAGAACTGCAGCAGGCTGTTAATGATAATAACATGGTTGAAGTAGCTGATGCCCTCTGTGATCTGCAATACGTATTATCAGGAGCAGTACTTGAATTTGGCCTGGGCTCAAAGTTTAAAGAACTGTTTGATGAAGTGCACCGCTCCAATATGAGCAAAGCCTGCAAAACGGTTGAAGAGGCTGAGAAAACCATCGAACACTATAAAAATACGGCCAGTACGGATGCATACTATAAAGAGATAGACGGTTTGTACCTGGTGTACCGTACCTCTGATCATAAAACATTAAAATCTATCAATTATTCGCCTGCCTATCTGAATGGTATTGTGGGTTAATCATAAACTAAAAACACTATTCCATTGTCAGCACAAGAATCCAATCAGCCTCAGGCTAAAACCAATATGCACCCGCGTAATAAACACCGCGGGGGGTATGATTTTAAAGCATTGATCAAAGCCACGCCTGCCCTGAGGCCATTTGTGCGTACCAATGAGTATGATAATTTTACCATTAATTTTGCCGATCCGGAAGCAGTAAAAACACTTAATAAGGCATTGCTGCAACATCATTACGATATAAACTACTGGGACATTCCCGAAGGTTTTTTATGTCCGCCTATACCTGGTCGTGCCGATTATATCCATTATGCGGCCGATCTGCTTGCTTCTGTTAACAACGGTGTTGTGCGCAAAGGCAGGAAAGTACGTGTACTTGACATCGGAACAGGCGCTAACCTGGTTTATCCCATAGTAGGTTTCAAAGAATATGGCTGGAACTTTGTTGGCTCAGAACTCGACCTGGAGGCTATGGCATCCGCACAAAGTATTGTTGAGCAAAACAGCCAGTTAAAGGTTGCTGTTGAATTGAGGCAGCAAAGCAAGAAGGCTGATATATTTAAAGGGATCATTAAACCCGGCGAGTTATTTGATCTTACTATCTGTAACCCGCCCTTCCACGCTTCGGCTAAGGAAGCTGCTGCCGGTTCGGCCCGTAAATGGGATAACCTGGGTTTACGAAAAGATAAACAGCCTATACTTAATTTCGGCGGCCAAAATACCGAGTTGTGGTATCCCGGGGGCGAAGCTGCATTCCTGAAACTGATGGCCGCGCAAAGCAAGGCCTTTGAAAAACAGGTTTTATGGTTTACCACGCTGGTTTCAAAAAAAGAAAATCTCAGGATCTTGTATAATGCCCTTCAAAAAGAAGGCGTAAAAGATGTGCAAACCATCAATATGTCGCAAGGCCAAAAGGTAAGCCGCATCATGGCCTGGACTTATTTAACGCCGGAGGAGCAGAAAATGTGGTTGAACCCTGATTTATAGGATTAAAGGATGCCGTGATATTTAAACCTTGATTTGCCGGACTTTAGGATAGCCTTGATGCTTTTTAATTCATGGTTATCCTAAAATCCTTTCAATCAAGGTTCAGCTTACACTCTCAAAAATGTCTTCTTGGTATATAAATAATACAAAAACGCCCATTTTACCATTACGAAGCAAATAGCCATTACTACAATATTGTATGGATCGCCTACTAACTGGCCTATCCATCCAAAAAAGCCTTCGGTTGTATAACTCCATTTAATAAAATGGCCCGAAATATAAATCAAAATGGAGTTCATGCCTATCACCCTGAAATAAAATGCCCATTTCTGATAGCCTTTTACATCAATGATATAATAAAATAAAGCCATCAATAATAAGCTTAAACCGCCTACATGCAGCACAAATGAGCTTGTCCACAGGTTTTTGTTGATCGGGAAATCGAGGTTCCAGATTTGTGCAAGGATCAGGAAGATGATACCTACTGCAGCCATGGTAGTTACCTTGCGCATTTGTGTAACGCCGCCTTTTTTTAGCAACAGGCCGGTAAGGATGCCTAATATGCCCGTGCTGATGGCCGGGATGGTTGAAAAAAGTCCCTCAGGGTCGTGGATGCCTAAATACAACCGGCCCGGTAGTATGCTGCGGTCAACGTATGAGGCAAAGTTGCCTTTCATGGTCAGGTCGCCCATAGGGAAGCCCGGTGCGGAGGTAAACTTAAGCAGCAGCCAATAGCCGATGATGAAAAAGCCAAACCAAAACATTTGCCAGCGCTCGGTACTGTACAGGTAAATGATGTTGGCAAACATATAGGCGATACCGATACGGCCCAATACGCTGGGAAACCGGATCTCTGAAACAGGCATAATTTTTAACCCGTTGTTTACCACAAGGCCGAGCAACACTAAAATAAATGCCCTTTTTATAACGCGCAGCAATAATTGCTGGCGTGTTTTGCCTTTTTCCAGTTCGCGCCCCACAGAAAATGGAGTTGATACGCCTGCCATAAACAGGAACAACGGGAAGATAAGATCATACAGGTGAAAACCATTCCAGTCGGGATGGGTAAATTGGTTGGCAATAGCGCCCCAGAAAGGTGAACCGGTGGCTTTGGCCATGCCGTGGAAGATCTCTTCGCCGCCCATAATCCAAAACATATCAAATCCCCGGAGGGCGTCCAATGAAAATAAACGGGTGCGCGCCGCGTTAATATCGTCGGCTTGTTTAGCACTTGCCTGGTCTGCTGTGGTAGCCATTAGTTTAATTGTATTTAGGTATGAACTAAAGATAGGAAAAGCAATACTATTTAAAATTATTTTTTTACATCAATAACTTTTAAAAGCTGTTTAAAAAGATTTTGTGAGGTATTTTAATGTGATGCGTTTCTGCGATGGAAAGATTTCGGAAATAAATCCAAAATGCTGCCGTAAATTCGCAGCCTTGTAATTATGCCCATGTTAGAGATCATATACCGCGATGAACACCTGATTGCCATCAACAAGCCCCATGGATTGCTGGTTCACCGGTCGCCCATAGCAGCCGATGCTTCAGAGTTTGCCCTGCAATTGCTTCGGGATCAAATTGGCATGAAAGTTAACCCTGTTCACCGCATCGATCGTAAAACCGGTGGCATCCTGCTTTTTGCTTTTAATAAAGAGGTAGAGATTGCCATGCAAAAGGCATTTATGGAAAACCGGGTGAGCAAGAAATACCTGGCCATAGTAAGGGGCCATACACCTGATGCGGAAGATATAGATTACCCGCTGCGCAAAGAGAATGGCACTTTGCAGGATGCATTTACCAGTTACACTACCCTAAAAAGGGCAGAACTTGATATCGCCTTTGGCAAACATCCAACTTCAAGGTATTCATTGGTTGAGGCTGTGCCTGCAACCGGGCGTATGCACCAATTACGCAAGCACCTGAGCCACATTTTTCACCCAATTATAGGCGACCGCACCCACGGCTGTAACAAACAGAATAAGTTGTTTTTAGAGCAATGGGCAATGACAACCATGCTACTGCATGCATCGCAGTTAAATTTTAAGCACCCCATAACCAGCGAAGAAATAACGATCAAAGCTGCACTTCAACCCGAATTTACCCGGGTTATGGAGATCATGAGCTGGTAAGCCAGTCTTAAGGTAATTATTTAAACAAAACGGGCTTAATATTGTAGTTGATAGATGGAAAAGTCGGTGATCTATGATCTGGATACCGAAGATGGTATACGCCAGATCGGCATTGAAGCGGTGCAGCAGCTGATACCCGGTACAAATGTGTATGCAACTGGCGTATTTAGGTTAAGTGAAGGGGAAACAGATCTTGGAGATATTGTTTTTGACGATCATATGCACGAATGGGAATATACCTGTATGGGAAATTTAACCCATCGGGAAGCTAAAAAGGTTGCAAGGTTTATTAAGCATAATTTTAAAACGGAAGTGGCGGAGTAAGAAGCTAAAGGGAAAAATCCCCTCTCGGGAAGGAAATCGCACAATCTCCCGCTTTTTTAGTCCGTTAAGTTAATAGCTAAGCCGATACAGATAATCGGTCCCCCGGGGAAATTTTACCGTATCTTTGCGCCTCAACAAAAACAAACCATGATTGATCATGCATTGAGTAACCTCGGCATAACTGCCCTTAACCCCATGCAGCTTGCCGCGCTTAGTGCCGCTAAAAAAGGTGATGTAATCCTTTTATCACCTACGGGCTCGGGGAAAACACTTGGCTTTTTATTGCCTTTACTTAACCTGCTTGATGCCGGTGTTACCACAGTACAGGTGATGATCCTGGTGCCCTCGCGTGAGCTTGCTTTACAAATTGAGCAGGTTTGGAAATCTATGGGTACAGGTTTCAAGATCAATTGCTGTTATGGCGGCCATGCCGTAAAAATTGAACGGAATAATCTTTCACATCCGCCTGCAGTTTTGGTTGGTACGCCGGGGAGGATTGCCTTTCATTTGCGTGAAGAAAATTTTAGTACTGATACTGTACGTACGCTCATTCTCGATGAGTTTGATAAAGCGCTTGAGTTCGGTTTCCAGGAGGATATGGCTTATATCATCAGGCAGTTGCCCCTTGTTAAAAAGCGGATATTGACTTCGGCTACAAAAATGAGTGAGATCCCGGATTTTACAGGGATTGCTAAACCTGTTGAAGTGAACTTTTTAAGTAATGTTACTTCGGCGCCAGATATTAAACAAAAAGCGGTGATATCCGAAGCTGCCGATAAACTGGATGCACTTTTTGCCCTGATCTGTAAAATTGGTAATAAAGCAACCCTTGTGTTTTGTAATCACCGTGAAGCGGTTGACAGGATCAGCGAGCTGCTTTGGTACAAGGGGTTGGAGCACGATGTTTTTCACGGCGGTATGGAACAGGACGACCGGGAACGCGCCCTGTTAAAATTCAGGAACGGAAGTCACCGTTTATTGATCACCACCGATCTGGCCTCACGTGGGCTGGATATCCCTGAAATAGAATATGTGGTACATTACCAGCTGCCGCATAATGAGGAGGCTTTTTTACACCGTAACGGCCGCACAGCACGTATGAACGCTAAAGGTACATCATACCTGATGCTAACACCCGATGAAAAGTTGCCATATTTAAAGCAATTGCCCCAGATTGAAGAACTGCCCGAAAAACTGATATTGCCGCCCGCATCGCCTTGGCTTACGCTGTACATAGCTGCCGGAAAAAAGGATAAGGTTAATAAGGTGGATATTGTAGGACTGCTGCTTAAAAAAGGCGGACTGGCAAAGGAGGACCTTGGTTTGATAGAAGTGCTTGACTACTCATCGTACGCGGCTATCAAGCGCGATAAAATAGAAAGTGTAGTAAAGCAGGTAAAGGCCGAAAAAATTAAGGGCAAAAAGGTGAAGATGGAAATTTCGAGGTAATTTTGTTTAAAAGAAAGATATATAATGAGCAATAACGATATCATGAAAAAGCTGCGGGTGGCTATGAAATTTACTGATGATGATATCATCAAGGTTTTGGCATTGGTTAATTTCAGGATCACCAAAGCCGAGATTGGTGCCATATTCCGTGCTGACGATCACCCCAACTTTAAACCCTGCGGCGATCAGATCCTGCGTAATTTCCTGAATGGCCTCATTATCTACAAACGCGGCCCAAGGGAGCCAAAACCAAAACCGGAGTAATCTGAACCGGGATTTGGGGTGATTCACCGGATTTATAGGATTTGATTTGTGAGCGGATAGATAAACCCGGGCAATCCTTTAATCCTAAAAATCCCGGTTCAGGCAATAATCAATGCCCTTCCACAGGCTTTTCCTGTATTAATCTGTATCTCCCTGATTTAATCAACTTTTGTTGCTGAGCCGAAAATGAGGTCCGGCCGCCAAAATCCTGTACCCAATAGGTTTTATATTCTGCCACGCCAACTTCTTTAAAGTCCGGGTTCATGAGATTGCGGCAATGGCCTTCACTTTTAAACCAGCCATCCATCACTTCTGCAATGCTTTGTTGGCCCTGGGCTATGTTTTCGCCTATGGCAAAACTTTTGAACCCTTTGAATTTATAACCGGCGTATACTATGCGGTCTTCCATGCTGCGGCCGTCTTTGCTATCGTGACTAAAATAGCTTTTGCGGGCCATGTCTTTAGCGTGCCCTATGGCTGCATCTTCCAAATCATTATTCCAGGTGAGGGGAGGAGCCGGCGGGAAATATTTGCTGCCGCAATTGCAGCCTTTTTGGCGTGTAGCATTAATGCTGTTTAAAAACTCAGTCCTAAAGTGTTTGCTGCTTTGGCTGTAGGCATTTGCAAACCAGAATAATGTAGCAAATAATACTATCAATTTTTTCATCTTAGTGCTTTGACATTTTTAAACGCCTGTGGTTTAAATTATTGTTTAGGCCGCCTGATAGCAGAACGCCAGCGACCGGTTTTCTTTCGCCTGTAAATGATAATGATAGCTATAACGACGAGAATAATAGTGGTGACTGTGAGGATGATAACGATGTTATGTGCCTGGCGTACCTTAGCATTGGCCTGCGCCTGGAGTTTTTGGTAAATACTTTTTTTTTGGCTATCGCCGAATCCTGCTTTTTGATCTTGATCGAATCGGCAGCAGCTACCTTGGCAATGCTGTCAACTGTGACCTGGTTAAGGCTATCGTCTAAAAACTCATGGCGCTTAATGGCTACTGCAGCTTTATCATAATCGTTCATTTTCCGGTACAGTTCGGCAAAACCTACCTGCACTATCGACTCTTTTTTAGGATCGTGGGTTTTGAGCGATAAGGTTAAAGCATCGTTCAGGTCCTTCATACTGAGTTTATAGTCTTTGATGTCGCTTTTAATGGCTGCAAGCTCTATAAGCGAGTTGATAATATTAAGCGTATCCTTCCTTTGCCTCGATATGGTGTTCGATTGCAAAATGAACCATTTGGCCTGGCTGAATTTACGCTGCGAACGATAAACCTTTGCAAGCGCGTTAAAGCTCGTACGCAAGCCTAAAGTATCGTTATAAGTGGAATAGCTATGCAGGGCGAGCATAGTGTAATTAAGCGCCTCAGTTTGGAAATAGTATTTCATTCGCCGGGTTGATACGGTATCGTATCCTAAATAATGGGCAGCTATTTGGGTATAGATAGGGCCTTTTAACGAATCACTGGTAACCTGTAATTTTTGCTTAAGACTATCAAGCTCACTGGCGTGTGCTGATAATTTAAGCATGGCTGTCAGAAAAAAAAGTAAGGTAAAAAGTCTCTTCATATAACAGATTACTCGAAAATGCAATAATCTACTTGTAATTACGCAAATAGCGTGCCTGTTTAAGATCACCGCCATGGGTGTTTGTGAAAGGTGCTTGGCTTTTTGTTCGTTTTTGAACAGTATGAACTGTTTTTCAGGAGGATAACCCTGGAAATATTAATTAACAATTGCCTGCGCATATTCCACAGCATCAGCTTTAATGCATAGTATTGTATACAAAAAAAGATTTTGCTATGCGATTGCTTAAGAGATTACCCGTTCGTAATTATTTAACGCTGATCGTAAACCTGCAAATTGCTTTAACAGTACGTTGTATAACGTAATACCTGATACCGCGCAAGTGATACCGGCTAACACGTCAAGCACGTAATGGTGGCTTGCATATACCGCCGTAAACCAGATGCCAACGGTTACCACCGCAAAAAAGATATTAGCAAATCCCAGCTTGTTTTTTAAGCCATAGTAAAGCACTATAACCGGGTATGAGGAATGCAGCGACGGCATGGCAGCAAATACGTTTGATCCTTTTGTATAAATCCCTTTAAAAACCCCGGCATGAAAATAGGCGTCAAACCTGGCCAGGCCGGCCGTATTGCCCATAGTTAAGGGAATAAAATGAAATCCGTGATATTGAACAAACCAGGGTGGTGCGGCAGGGTAGGCGTAGTAAACTATAAAGCCCAGGATATTCACCAAAACAAACGTTAACGAAAAATTAAGGAACTGTTTTTTGTTTTTGAAGAACAGGTAAGCGGCAAAGCCCAGCGGCACAGGGATCCAGCACAAATAAAACAAGCCCGATAACACATCAATAAAAGTGTTGCTGTTGGCCAGCCAGTATTCGTTGGGTGTAAGCAGCTTGCCATTAAAATGAATGCCGAACAGGTGTTTCTCCGCATTATAGAGCTCGGCAATATGTACCGGGTTGTAGTTATAATTGGGGAAGGCTTTCATGTAATCAAAAACAATCCAGTACACTATGAAAATAGTGAAGCCCAATATAAACTTGCGGGTTATTGCCGACGCATAGAACAGCACATTGAAAATAACTACCAGCGTAAGCTCGTCTGGTTTATAACCAATAAGGAAAGTTGAAAACGCCAGGTAAGCAATGGAAAGCAGCGAAACAATAATTATCGACCGGATATTTACTGTTACGCCTGTATTGGCATTGGTCATTGCTATTTTTTTAAGAAATCTGAACGGAAAATTTTATCCCAGAAAGGTGAACTCACACCATAACCTTTTTCAGGATCCTGATAGTGGTGCAGCATATGGTGTTGTTTTATTTTTTTGAACAGGCCGCTTTTAAAGTTAAAATGGTGCATGGCATAGTGAGATATGTCATAAAACAGGTAGCCTAAAATAAAGCCCGGAAAAAAGCCCCAGATGTAGTTTACAGGCAATAACCATTTAAACAAAAAGAAAAAGCCTGTAGCCAGCGGAATACTTAATGACGGGGGCAATACCAAACGTTTGGCATCGCTCGGGTAATCATGATGCACACCATGCATAATAAAATGGAGTCGTTGCGCCCATTCCAGTTTTTCACTTGGTTGATAGTGAAAAACAAAACGGTGCATAATGTATTCGGTGATGGTCCAAATGAAGAGGCCGAAAATGAACAGGCCTATGTAGGTTAATATGTCTAACCCTAAATCAAAGAATTTATAACTGCAATATCCAATAACAGGCACAAAAATGTACAGGGGCACGGTATAATGTACCTTTGATAAGCCTTCTAAAAAGTCGCTCTTAAACATTCGCACCGATTCCTGCGAGTTGGATATATATTTCTTTTTCATTGTTATAATCAGGTTTTAAAATGTTTTATTATTTCTCTGCCTGTTTATGGATGTTAAAATTTTTCAGAATGGCTGGCCTTTAATCACCAAAAGGCAATTTTAGCAAAGATATTGCTAAGTGTAAATGCCTTTATTTTATTGTTGCGAAGATATGATATTTGTTGGTAAGTCTTAAGCCAAAAGTTTTAAGTCTAAAGTTCGCAGCCTTAAGAGAAGTAATTCAACGTCCTTGCTTAAGACTTTTGACTTAAAACTATAAACTTACTTACCTTCTTCCTCTTCCAGTTTAATTAATGCTTTTTTAGCCTCTCTTAACCTGTTAAAAGCGGTGATATTGGTTAAAACAGCAAGTATTACCAGCGGAATAGTAAATATCGATATGGTTTCAAATACATGAAATTTGATGCCGGGAACAAATAATTTATAGTTACCGCCGATGTACTGAGCTACTATGCCCGATAAAGCTGCGCATAAGCCGATAGTTACTACACGTTCAGGTCTTTGCATTAAACCGCCTTTAATTTCAACCCCTAAACCTTCGGCACGTGCACGTACATAACTAACCATCATTGAGCCGATCAACGCTATAAAGGCAGCTATCGAACTCAGGAAGTAGTGGTGCGCCACCAGGTAATAGCAAATACCCAAAAACATGATCAATTCGCTGTAGCGATCAAGTACGGAATCGTACAAAGCACCAAAGGTTGATTTCATATTCCCTAAGCGGGCTACCTGGCCGTCAAGCATATCAAATAAGCCTGCAAAAAGGATGAGGCCGCCGGCCCAGCCTACGTAGGTTAAATCGCCGCGGTTACCTTCTTCGGCACCTAAAATAAATATCCCTGCAACGCCTACGTTAAGTACAAAACCTATAGTAGTTACGGCATTGGGGGTTAAACCTATTTTTATAAGGATCTTCACAAACGGATCAATAACCTTATAAATGCCTAATTGCAAGTTGGTTCTGAATGATCTCCTAAGTGTTGTTGTTTGCTGTTCCATGTTATTCTCTCTGCTTATTTAGGTACGATGATTAGAAGTCAAATTTAAGCCTTGTCCGTAACCCCCATTGGGCAACGTTTGGCTGGTCAAGGTAGTTAAAGCGCCTTACAAAATCTATGCGTATAAATTTAAATATATTTTCGATACCAACACTACCTTCAACGTAAGGTGTTTTACCTAATGTGTAAGTAATTGGTACACCATCAACGCCAACCGGCAATTGATACAATGACGGATGTATTGAAGGATTATTTTGGTCAGACAAACCACCGTATAATACTTTTACTGATGCGGTTTCGCGCCATTTAAGTTTCTTTAACAACGGTATTTTGTTGAAGAAGAAGCCGCTGAAATGCTGGTCAATCCTGAAGCTTGCATATTTATCACTCACAAACTCCAAAAAGTTCATTAAGTTGTATGAGTCTATATCGTATGCATAGGTTTGGTTTGCCCTGTGTATAGTTAACAACGGGTAAGGTACCGAACCAAAAATTTTACCTGCCGAAACATTGATATCCGCATAGCCTAACTGTGAAAAGTAAAAGCGCTTATCAGCACGGAAATCAAGCTTTTGGTAGTTGTATTCGCCATTAAAAAAGCCTTTAATACCAGCTGCATAATCAAGCTCAAAAGCGGGGTATTTGTTAGGAATAGGGATCCTGTAGATTTTACCCTGGTAAAACTGCTCATGCGGTGCCCAGCGTACGCTTGCTGTAAGTTCGGTAGTAGTTAAATGGTGGATAGAGTTTGGCAAATCGTTAATGATGTTGTCAAAATACAGTGATCCTGCAGGTTCTTGTGTCCATTTTTTAAAGCCACCTGCGTAAGAGAAGTGGCTTTCCAGCTCGTGTACATAATCAAACCTGTAAAAGTCATTATACAGGAACTTGTCGTTTACACCACGTTTAAACGATAACAAAAAGTTGTCTTCCTGTACAAACTGCAAGTTCGCACCGGGGATCTTGGTATCACGCTGAAAGCTTGCCCTAATGTAATTTTGCGGGAAACGGTAGATGGACTTATCGTTAAGCGAGTATGTTGCGCTAAGAAAGTACTTCCAGCGCTCATCTTTAAAGCCATAAGCTGCATAAGTTTCAAAATAGTAACGCTTGCTTAGGTCTGGCGTGGTTCGGCCGCCTACACGTAAACGGAATCCCTCAACAGGGTTAAAGCTGTAAAATGTATTAGCCGGACCTAACTCAAACTTGCCGAAGCCTTTGTAACCTGCAAGCAAAAGGGTTGCTATATCAACTGTGCGCTTAAATGATGGCATATTGCGCAGGCTGTCAATATTCTTGTATACTTTAGATTCGGCAGTTCTTAAAGTATCTGGCCTGTTTTCCTGCCAGAATGATTCGGGTCGATGCTTCACTTCATCGCTTAATTCCGCATATTCTGATCCCTGGTAGGTTGTATCCGGCCGGGGTTTGTTAACCACGTAATTGCTGTAGGTTATAGCCCGGATACCAAATAAACCACTCTTTGCATCTTTTTTGGATGCGCCAAAATCTGCAATGGTAGTGCTTTTGCTCAGGTGATAGCGGCCATCCGGGTTTTGTTGAAACTCCAGGTTAACGGTCATCGACCTGATGAAGTTGATATTGATATGCTTGTTGATAGTTAAATCACACTTTTGAACAGCGTAGTTGCCATCGAGCGTTATGTATATGCTACCCTCAAAAAGTACGTCGGTACTGTTGCGCGGCGTAAAATCAAGTTTAACAAGCTTGTTATTGTGCTCATCAAGAACAGTATCCGCAATAAAATATTTGTAATAGTTTGGCGAGTTATCAGAGATTGGGCTCAGGAACTGGCTGGTTATCAAAAATACGTTGTTGGTGTAAATATCAACTTTGTTGTACAGGTGTTTAAAGTATTGGGTAAGGCCTTCATTATCAATACCAGGGCCAAAGTTTACACTTTTTTGGCCAGTTATGTTTTCCCTTGTTTTTTCGGGGTTTTTACGATAATAAACTTGCTGCAATTTTTCATCAAGGTAAATAGGCAATAACGATTTGCCGGGTACCAATGTACTATCCCTATTATCTAAAATGAACTTATACTTACGGAAAAATTTCCTGTCCGAGAATTGGGCTGATACATTGCTCAACGCAAACATCATTTTATCATACTCCTTGTATTCAACATAGTTGTACGCTTCGGGACGGTTCTTTTCTTTATTTTCGATAACCTTACGGATCAGCTCAACAGCGGGGTTATCTTTATTACGGTATTTAGGTTTTTTGCCCGATTTTACCACAACTTCGTTAAGTTGTTGCGAAGCCGGGAACATTTTTACATTTATAACCTGCTCTTTACCGGGAACAACAGCTAAAAAAGCGTCTTTATAACCTAAAAATGAAATTTTGATTTGTTTGTATTGCTGATTGTTTGTAGCCAGGCGATATTTGCCATTAACATCTGTAGTGGTACCGGTAGTGGTGCCCGTGAAAGAAATACTAACAGAAGGCAGGGTTTGTTTGTTACCTGCATCGGTAACAGTACCCGTTATTACCGTTTGCTGCGCATATAATGCCGAAGCAGAAAAGAACAGTATTAAGAAAAATAAGCTTTTATAAAATTTTTTACAATCCATGTACTTTGTGCAATTGTGCAAATACAAACTTCTTTTTTCGGCTCAATACTGTTATTATTGGATAAAGAGGTATGTATTAATTATTCAAATATTCCTGGCAGATTAATTATGTCCGCCCCTGTATGTTTTTCGTTGTTCTGCCACCCAATCTTTCCTCACTTACCTTGCTTTGTACACTCCCGGCAGATGGTTATTACGGAGTTTACAATTAACAGGCCAAAGGTAAAAAAAATCACTACAGACTAATGTGGTCAAAAAGTCAAATATTGTTTACAGCTATTTACTGTATTATATTACCTTAGCCATAATAACCCAAACAACGGCTTTGAGCAGCCATTAGTATGCTCGTTACTTTTCGGTTTACTATATTGTTTATTTTATAATCATCTGGTAATCAAATATAATCAGGGGTTTTGTTGCCGACTGAAAGGGTGCCGGGCTATCCAAATAACATTATTTAACAATTTATACTTGGCGCTAATAAGACTAATGCTGATAAAGGAATGTTACCCGCCCCTGGATTTTTTTACCTCACAAAAACAAAACAGCCGTGAAGCAGGGGTTCAACTGCTTACGGCTGTTTTGACGGTATTTGGTAATTTAACGATTATTCGGTCGCGAACATGTCGTCATAGTAATCCAAACCAAGGTGGGTGATCAGGTCTTCGCCCATCAGGTAACGAAGGGTATTCTCCAATTTGATCAGTTGTTTAAAGATGTCGTTTTCTGCATGTAGGCCTGGTGCTGTTTGAGGCGATTTCAAGTAGAATGACAACCACTCCTGGATACCGCTCATGCCGGCACGTTTAGCCAGATCGCAGAAGATAGCCAAATCAAGCGCGATAGGGGCAGCAAGGATCGAGTCGCGGCAAAGGAAGTTGATCTTAATCTGCATTTTGTAGCCTAACCAGCCAAAAATATCGATGTTATCCCAGCTCTCTTTGTTATCACCATGCGGAGGGTAATAGTTGATACGGATTTTGTGGTAGATGTTACCATAAAGTTCCTGGTTATCTTCCGGTTTGAAGATATCTTCCAATACACCCAGTTTTGATACTTCTTTAGTTTTGAAGTTATCCGGATCGTCAAGAACCCAGCCATCGCGGTTACCCAAAATGTTGGTCGAGAACCAACCGTGTACACCTAATGAACGTGCTGCCAAACCTGGGGCCAATACTGTTTTCATTAAAGTTTGACCTGTTTTGAAATCTTTACCTGCAATTGGAGTTTTGGTTAATTTAGCCAGTTCGATTAATGCAGGGATATCAACTGTTAAGTTAGGGGCGCCGTTAGCAAAAGGAACACCTAATTTTAAAGCCGCGTAAGCATAGATCATACTTGGAGCGATCAGCTTGTCGTCATTCTTCAAACCTTCTTCAAAAGCTGCTAATGACTGGTGTACAGCTGATGCTTCGTAGTAGATCTCGGTTGAACCACACCATACCAACACAACCCTGTCAAGACCATTAGCCTCTTTAAAGTTTTTGATATCTTCCATTACCTGCTCGGCAAGCTCAAGCCTGGTTCCGGTTTTAACGTGGGTGCCATCAAGGTTTTTAGCGTAGTTTTTATCAAACGCTGCTTTCATTGGCTTTATAGCTTCCAATTCGGCTTTAACCGAATGTAAAAGTCCTGCTTCCAGTACCTGTGCGTTTGATGCAGCTTCAAATACGTTATCTTCATAAACATCCCAACCGCCAAATACGATGTCGTTTAAATCGGCTAAAGGAACAAATTCTTTAATTTTCGGGTTACGGTTTTCGGTCCTTTTTCCTAAACGTATGTGGCCCATTTGAGTAAGGGAGCCAATTGGCTGCGAGATGCCTTTTTTAACGGCCTCTACGCCGGCAATTAAGGTAGTTGCTACAGCGCCTAACCCGGGGATCAGGATGCCAAGCTTACCTTTAGCAGGTGTAATGTTGATTTTCATTTATGTTACTATTATTTATTTCAAATTAATCGGCTAAAGCCATTTGTTGGCTTTATACCATTTTAGCGTTTCGGCCATGCCGTTTTGCAGATTGTATAAAGGATAAAAACCCAAGTCGGATTTAGCTGCTTCAATATCGCAATTCCAGTTAATGGCGGTCAGTTCATTAAGCTTTTCAATATTCAGCACCGCAGCTTTGTTGCTCAAAGAACTTATTTTTTCAGATACTGCTGCAATCATTTTAACAAAATTTACAGGCAGATGAAACTTTAGCGTTTTTAGCATTAACACATCTTTGGTGATGGTGCCTAACTCGTAACGGTTATAAAAATTACCATCGCTCAGATTATATGTCTTGTTATTGCCACCGTATAAGGCCTTGATACTTGCTTTGGCCAGGTCTTTAACATATATAAAGCTGAGCTTTTGCTGCGCCTTGCCTATATAGGGCTCAATGCCCTTCACTATCTGTTTGAAAAATATAAATATGCCGGTGTCCCTCGGTCCGTAAACCGCGGTTGGCCTTAGGATAGTATAATTCAAGCCGTTTACCGTTTTTAATTTTTCTTCGGCAAGCAATTTGCTCCTGCCGTATGCTGTAACAGGACGCGGAGGGGTTGATTCGGTTATGGTGCCGGTTAGCGTGTTAAGCGGCCCAACTGAAGCCAGGCTGCCAATAAGTACAAACTTTTTTAAATCAGGGCAAGCTTCATAAGCCGCCGAAGCCAGGTTATGGGTATATGTAGCATTGATCCGGTTATATTCGGCCTCGGAGCGGGCGCTGGTTACACCTGCCGCGTGGATGATATAATCGGGTTTTATTTCTGCCAGTTGCTTCTTTAATGTTTCTTTATTGTTAAATTCGGGGTAGATATATTGAATGTCTAATTCCTTTAGGTGATCAATTTTGCTGCTTTTACGTACAGCTATAAAAACCTCCAGGTTGTTTTGCAGGGCTTCTTCAATTAAATGATATCCAACAAATCCGCTTGCACCGGTTATTAAAACCCGTTCCCTCATATCGCTTTTTGATATAACCTGTATTTTTTATACGGGTCGCCTTTTATAGCTTCAATGGCACGGTTCATCATATCGTTGTTCTCCAGTGTCCAGCCGGCTTCGGCATGTTTATAACCCTTGGCCTTATATTCCCTTATAATGGTGCCGTATAAGCAGGCTTCAATGCCCATTTTGCGGTAATCTTCAATAACGCCGAGGGCATAAATGCGGATGCCGGTGATGCTTTTTTTGCCGAACAATAATTTGAAAATGCCGGTGGGCAACAAGCGGCCGCGTTTTATTTTTTTGAAGATATCGTTATAATCGGGCAGGGCCAGGCCAAATGCAACTATCTTGCCACGTTGCTCGGCAACAATAGCAAAATCAGGATCAAGGATCAGTTTAAGATCTTTGGCCAGGTAATCATATTCTTCATTGGTAAGCGGCACAAAACCGGTGTTTTTGTCCCAGGCCGAGTTATAAACGTCGCGAAGTTTTGCAGCCTCTTCCTTAAAATTTTTAAGGTTGATCTTGCGGATAATGATATCATTGCGTTTTAACCGATCTTCAAGCGCGTTTAATAACCTTACCGATTTGTCATCATAGGCTTGTCCTTCCCAATGCCATCCAATCAGGTCAACATCTTTTTTAAAGCCAAAATGCTCAACCAGGTCGGCATAATACGCAAAATTGTAGGTGTTCATCAGGAATGGTGAACTATCAAATCCCTTTATTAATAAGCCACAGGGCTCATTTGTTGAAAAGTTGGTAGGGCCTAACAGTTTACCGGTAACGCCTTTTTCTTTAAGCCATTTGGTAACGGTTTCAAAAAGCAGGTTAGATATTGCCGTGTCGTTAATACAATCAAAAAAGCCAAAAAAGCCATCGTTAACATGGCTGTATTCGTTATGCCCGTTATTAAGGATCGCGGCTATCCGGCCAACAATTTTATCGCCATCATAAGCTAAAAAGGGTTGTACGGTATTGTGTTTATGGAAGGGATGTTTGGTTAAGAGGTCCCTTTGGGCAATAAACAACTCCGGAACATAGTAAGGATCGTCCTTGTACAGGTCATGCGGGAAATCAATAAATGAAGCCAGTTCTTTTTTTGATTTAACCGTTACTATTGTAATCATGTGTGGTAAATGATTGAATAAAGCAAATTGGTATGCTTTAAAATAAAAAGTGCATTTAGCTTACTTTAATAAAAAAGCAGCTAAATGCACCTCAGGTTTCTTCATTATATTTTTTCTTTAACAGAAGCGGTTACACCAACTTCTTTAAAGGCTTTTGACAGTTTTTCAACGGCTTCGTCAATTTGCTCAAAGGTATGGGTAGCCATCAATGAGAAACGAAGCAGTGACGAATCGGAAGGAACGGCAGGGGATACAACCGGGTTAACAAATACACCTGAAGCTTGCAGGTGTTTGGTAACCGCGAAAGTTTTTTCGTTATCACGAACGTAGATCGGCAAAATAGGGCTTTCGGTAGGGCCAAGGTCAAAGCCTTCTTCCAGCAAAAGTTTCATGGCATAATTGGTGTTATCCCATAATTTCTCGATACGCTCCGGTTCTGATTCAATGATATCTAATGCTGCAATTACGCTGGCTACAGAGCCCGGAGGCATACTTGCGCTAAACATCAATGAACGTGCGCGGTGTTTGATATAATCAATAGTGTCCTGATCGCTGGCGATGAAACCACCTAACGAGGCTAATGATTTACTGAAGGTACCCATGATCAGGTCAACTTCATTGGTAAGGTTAAAGTGTGAGGCGGTACCTGCACCCTTATCACCAATTACACCAAGGCTGTGGGCATCATCAACCATGATATTGGCACCGTAAGTATCGGCAAGCTCAACAATCTTAGGCAATTTAACAATATCGCCTTCCATGCTGAAAATACCGTCAACAGCGATAATCTTCACGGCATCTTCAGGAAGTATGCTTAATTTGCGCTCCAAATCGGCCATATCGTTATGAGCGTACTTGATCACTTTTGAAAACGACAGGCGGCTGCCGTCAATGATACAGGCATGGTCATACTCATCAAGTATGATATAATCATTCCTGCCGGTAACGCACGAAAGTACACCAAGGTTAACCTGGTAACCTGTGCTGAATAAAACAGTAGCTTCTTTGCCTACATAGTTAGCAAGCCTGTTTTCAAGCTCAATGTGGATATCAAGTGTACCGTTCAAAAAACGTGAACCGGCACAGCCTGTGCCATATTTGTCAATTGCTTTTTTTGAAGCTTCTTTGATTTTTGGATGATTGGTAAGGCCTAAGTATGAGTTAGAACCAAACATTAATACCCGCTTGTTGTCAATAATTACCTCAGTGTCTTGTGCAGACTCAATAGGCCTGAAATAAGGATATAACCCCCGTTCACGCAGCATATTTGCTACTTGAAACTGAGCGATTTTCCCATGTAGTTTTTTAACCATGTATATTAACTCTGCTTAAATTTTGTGTAAAAATACCATGAATAAGCATATAACTTATACGGTGTGTGTAAATTTTTTTAAAATAATGCCTATTAACGTATCAATACTACTTAAGAAGCACACAAATTCTTACACGGCAAATTAATTAATTTTTTTGTTTATATCGAGCCTATTATTTTCATTTTTTTGTCAAAAGCCCAAAAAGCTGATACTATCCCGTGTTTTTGTAATTTTTTTACGTAAAATTCTTGTTCGTGATTTTAAATTAGTAATATTAATTACATATTCGCATTCCCCATAACAATCCTGCACTAATTATAAAATTTTTTCTTATAATTTTTGCCTGATATACATTGTTATTTATAGCTACCCTATGAAAAAACACAAGTACTTTTTGGCGCTTCTTGTACTTAATTTAACATTGAATTTACATAGCAATAGTTATGCCCAAACTGCCGCTGATAGTATAAGCGGATCGGTTTCCCTCAAACAGGCTATTGACTTTGCCTTGCGTAACCAACCAACAGTAAGGCAGGCTTCCATTGATGAACAGATCAATGAGCGTGATATTAGAATTGGCCTGTCGGCCTGGCTGCCGCAGGTGAACGGCTCGGGCCTTTATAATTATTACTATAAGGGCAGCCCTCAGGCTGGTGCCTCCGGTGCTAACATCCCCAGCAACGCGGGCAGTATCCGTAACCTTTCAACCCTGGGCGTTACGGCATCGCAGGTACTATATAACAACGATGTATTTCTTGCTTCAAGGGCGAAAAGATATTCGCGCGAGTACTATAAGCAGAACACCTTGAGCAGCCAGATTGATGTAGTAAGTGATGTAAGCAAAGCTTTTTTTGATGTTTTACTATCCGGCAAGCAACTTGACATTACTAATGAGGACATCATCAGGTTGCAAAGAAGCCTGAAGGATGCCAAAAGCAGGTATACTGCCGGTGTATCCGATCCTACGGATTATAAGCAGGCAACCATCGCTTTAAATAATTCATTGGCTACCCGTAAACAAACCGAAGAAGCCATCAAAAGTAAAACGGCTTTATTAAAACGGATCATGGGCGTAGGGGCGGCTACACCGTTAAGCCTTTCTTATGATTCGAGCCGGTATGAGCAGGAGGCCAGTATTGATACTTTACAATCGCTCAATGTAAATAACCGGATCGAATACCGTTTGCTTGAAACAACAAAGGCACTCAATAATCTCAACGTAAATTACTACCGCTTTGGGTTTTTGCCTTCATTATCGGCGGTAGGGAGTTACCAGCATGCATACTTCAGTCATGATTTAGGTGATTTGTATAATAAGTCTTTCCCTACAGGTTATGTTGGCTTAACGCTGGCTGTACCTATTTTCCAGGGGACGAAGCGCCTGCAAAACCTCGCTAAAGCCAGGCTGCAGGTTGAACGTACCGACCTGGACCTGATCAATACAAAAAATAGTATTTATACGGAATATACCCAGGCACTGGCGGCATATAAAAGCAATTATACCAGCTACCAGCTCATTCGCGAAAATGTAACACTTGCAAAAGATGTATATAAGGTGGTAAGCCTGCAATACCGCGAGGGAGTAAAAACTTACCTCGACGTAATTGTATCGCAGGCAGATCTGCGTACTGCCGAACTGAGCTATTATAATGCCCTGTTCAATTTACTCAGCAGCAAAATTGACCTGCAGAGGGCTCTTGGAATCCTGCCTGTTCAGCAACCATAAGATATCGTCATAAAAAAATAAAAACTACAGCAACACACGAACAACCTATTCTACATGAAACATACATATATATATTGGTTAGCCCCTGCAGCACTTTTAACATGGGCATCATGCGGTAAACCTCAAAAGGGCGGGTCGGCGGCCATGCCCCCAACCCCAGTATACCTTGCCGACGCTAAAACAGCCGAAGCAGTATACTATGATAAATACCAGGGTATTGTGGTTTCGGTGAACACTGTCGAACTGCGCAGCCAGGTACCGGGTTTTGTAACGGGTATATTTTTTAAAGAGGGTGATGTTGTTCAAAAAGGCAAAGTATTGTATGAAATAGATAAACGCAAATACCAGGCTGCTTTTGACCAGGCTAAAGCTAATGTGCTAAGCGCCGAAGCCAATTTGGTTAAAGCGCAAAAAGACATTGACAGGTATAACATGCTGCTTAAGAGCGATGCGATTGCCCGTCAGACAGTTGATCAGGCACAGGCTACCTACGAAACTAATAAAAGCCAGGTTGCGGTAGCCAAAGCCGCGCTTGAGTCGGCCCGTACCGATTTATCATATGCCACCATTACCGCGCCTTTTACGGGGCGAATAGGGATCTCGCAAGTGAGGCTTGGAACACAGGTAGCAGCAGGTACCACATTGATGAACACTATATCGGCCGAGCACCCTATAGGTGTTGATGTGGTAATCAATGAGCAGGACATCAACCGCTTTTATGGTCTTCAAAAATCAAGTACCGACAGTACCTTTAAACTGGTGCTACCCGACGGAAGCAAATACAACAAGACAGGTAAAGTACTGGCGATTGACAGGGGCGTTAGCAATCAAACCGGCAGCATTAGGGTAAGGATCCAGTTTCCGAACGAGGATGACGTGCTTAAGGATGGCATGAGCTGTGTTTTGCAGGTGCTGAACAGCCAATCGGGCCAGCGGGTACAAATCCCTTACAAAGCAGTAACTGAGCAAATGGGTGAGTTTTTTGTTTTCGCAACAAGAGATACTGTTGTTAAAGATACCGCAGCTGATAAAACAGTTAAAGACAGGCGCGATACGATAGCAAAACAGGTGAAGGTGAAATTAGGGCCGCGTATTAACAGCGACGTAGTGATAATGGATGGCATAAAACAAGGTGATAAAGTGATTACCGACGGTTTTCAGCGTTTGCGCGATGGTGGCAGGGTCACTACCGGAACAGCCGCGCCGGCCGGAGCAGCACCCAAAAAATAAATTTATATCAACAGGAAAAATTTTAAGCCGAAGAAGGGGCGCATCTACCCTGGAAAACTTAATATAGAGAAAGAATGATCGCAGATACTTTTATAAAACGACCGGTTACCGCCATTGTAATATCCCTGGTAATATTAATAGTGGGCATCCTGTCAATATCCAGCCTGCCTATAGGCCAGTACCCTGATATTACACCTCCAACCGTGTCAGTTAGCGGTAACTATGTCGGTGCTGATGCGTTAACAGTTGAGCAAACGGTAGCTACACCTGTTGAGGTGCAGGTAAACGGCGTACCGGGTATGACCTACCTGCAAAGTAACAGCAGCAGCAACGGGCAAATGAGCATGACGGTTAACTTTGATGTTGGTACTGATATTAACATTGCAGCCCTCGATGTGCAAAACCGTGTAGGTATTGCTTTACCAACTTTACCGCAGGAGGTACAGCGTTTGGGTATGGTAGTACGTAAACGTAACCCAAGTATCCTGATGCTTGTGGCCATGTTTAGTCCTAAAGGCACCCATGATGTCACTTTTACTGATAACTACACCAACGTATTTATAAAGGATGCTATTTTGCGTACCAAAGGAGTAGGTGACGTTGTTACACGTGCCGATGATTTTAGTATGCGCATCTGGCTTAACCCGGATAAACTTGCTGCGTTAGGTATGAGCGCTGCCGATGTAACCAGTGCCCTGCAGGAGCAAAACGCGCAGGTTGCCGCCGGTACTGTAGGTGCTACACCTCAGTTAAAAGGACAGACATTTGAGTATTCGGTTATTGTAAAAGGCCGTTTAGAGAAGCCGGAAGAATTTGGTAATGTGGTTGTTAAAACCCAGCCTAACAATGGGGGCATAGTACACTTAAAAGATGTTGCCAGGATTGAGCTGGGTAAATTCAACTACTCAGGTAACTCATTTGTTGATGGTAAAAGGGCATCTTATCTGCTGGTGTACCAGGCCCCGAACAGTAACTCGCTTGAAACTGCCGATAATGTATACGCTACGATGAATGAGCTTAAAAAGAGCTTTCCTAAAGATATAGATTACGTAGTTCCTTTTGAGGCCATAACCGTGGTAAAGGTTTCGGTAAGCGAGGTTATCGAAACGCTGGTTATTGCACTTGTACTGGTTATTATTGTAGTATTCCTGTTTTTACAAAGCTGGCGCACAACCCTCATTCCGGTACTGGCTATTCCGGTATCAATTATTGGTACGTTCATTTTCTTTATTCCGCTCAACTTTACTATCAATACGTTAACGTTGTTTGGTTTCGTACTGGCCATTGGTATTGTGGTGGATGATGCTATTGTGGTGGTTGAGGCTGTACAGCATTATATGGATGAGGAGGGTATGACACCTAAAGAAGCCACACAGCACGCTATGGCCGATATCTCGGCCCCCGTAATAGCCATTGCGTTGATCCTGGCAGCAGTGTTTGTGCCGGTAGGCTTTGTGCCGGGTATAGTAGGGCGATTGTATCAACAGTTTGCCATCACCATTGCCATATCTGTATTGATATCAGCTTTTGTTGCGCTATCATTAACACCTGCATTGTGTACGTTGATATTAAGGCCGCATAAGATAGATGAAAGCTCTCGTGGCTTAAATAAGTTTTTCTTTAAATTCAATACCTGGTTTACCCGCGTAACCGGTAAATATCGAAACACAGTTGATAAAAGCATTAAAAACTCAAGATACATTATCATTCTGCTGGTGTGTATCATTGTAGGGACGATACTTTTATTCAGAAGTAAACCATCTGGTTTTATCCCGCTGGAAGATGATGGTCGTGTGTATATTACTTTTGATTTGCCCGAGGCTTCAGCAACCGGCCGTACTGTTGATGTGTTGCACAACATGATGAGAACGCTTGATAGCGTACCGGAAATAGCTCATTACGCGGCGCTGGGTGGTTTGAATGCCATCAGCTTTGCAAGTAAATCAAATAGTGCAACCATATTCGTGCAGTTGAAACCTTGGGATGAACGTAAAGAAAAGTCGCAGCAGATAACAGCGCTTGTTGCACGGTTAAACCAAAAGCTCGGTAAGTATAAGGAAGCCAATGTTGTGGTGATCCAGCCACCGGCAATTCCGGGGTTGGGTAGTACAGGAGGTTTCTCGTTTATATTAGAGGAGAAACAGGCAGGTGGCGACATTAAGGTATTTGAGAAAACGCTCCGAACGTTCCTTGGCGCAATTAATCAGCGTAAAGAGATAGCAAGGGCCTTCTCGTTCTTTACTGCCAGTACGCCTGCTTACCAGTTAACGATAGACAGAGAGAAATCTAAAAAGCTTGGTGTAGCGATATCTGACGTGAACAATGCGCTGCAAACCTATTTGGGTAGTACCTATATCAACGACTTTACCATTTATGGTCGTAACTTCAGGGTAGTAGCCCAGGCCGATACCAGTTATCGTACCAATGTGCAAAACATAGGACAGTATTTTGTGCGTAATTCATCAGGAGCCATGGTGCCATTGAGCACACTTACATCATATAAGGTAATTGAAAACTCACCGTTGATATCGCACTATAACCTGTTCCGTTCGGCCGAGATTAACGGTAGTACCAAGCCGGGATATAGTAGTGGTGATGCTATTACCGCTTTGAAAGAGACAGCCGCGCAGGTATTGCCGCAAGGTTACGGTTACGAGTTTTCGGGCCTGAGCCGTGAGGAGTTATTATCCGGGTCAAAAACGGTATATATATTTGCACTGTCAATAGGATTCGTGTTCCTGTTCCTGGCTGCTTTGTATGAAAGCTGGTCGGTACCGTTCTCTGTGTTATTGTCAGTGCCCCTGGGTGCATTTGGTGCCATATTGTTCCTTACTTTCTGGCCTGATCTTACTAACAACGTTTATGCACAAATTGGTTTGATAACGCTGATTGGTTTGGCGGCCAAAAACGCCATCCTGATCGTAGAGTTTGCCAAGGAACGTGTAGACGCAGGCATGGAATTGGAAAAAGCTACGCTCGAGGCTGTCCGGCTACGTTTAAGGCCAATCATCATGACGTCGATGGCATTTATATTAGGTGTAGGTCCGTTGATGGTTGCATCGGGCGCCGGTGCTGAAGCCCGTAAAACCATAGGCTGGACGGTGTTTGGGGGAATGCTTACTGCTACATCATTGGCTATATTTATAGTACCGGTTTTATTTTACCTGATCACTAAAATGGCTTACGGTAAGGAAAAACTTGCCGAGCTTGAAAAAAATTATGATCCTAAAAAGCACGGACCGGAGGTATAATAATTGTTAAAGTTTTGTAAAAAGAGAGGCGCAAGTCTCTCTTTTTTACTTTCCGACAGGTTTGGTATACTGCTACACCTGGCTATTTAACCATTTATGCGCTCGAAATTAGGTGTTAGTAGACACTTTTGATGCTTATGCAGGGCAGTTTTTAATAAAACTATTCATCATAAAGTATATTAAACGGTCATTATTTTGTATTGACCTCATCGCATTAAATAATATTGATTTTCAATTATTAAGCCGTGTGTGATTGGATTAAACGCGGTTGTTTTATTAGTTTAAATAATATCCTGGATAGTGAATGATGCCAATAATGGCAAAGTATTTGTTAAGGAGGAGTTAATACAATGGAAAATTAAAAAAATCAACATTGTAGAATTTGACTAAAAAACACAACTATGAAAACAATGACTAAAATGATAGCTTCGGCGTTTACTGCGGTGGCTATCTTCATCGGAACAAATGTTAAAGCTCAAACTACACCAGCGAACGCACTACGCTTTGGGGTAGGCCTGGAAGCAGGTATCCCAACAGGTAACGCTCACGACATTTCAAAATTTGAGTTAGGCGGTACTGCTCGTTTGCAATATGGTGTAAGTAATGATTTAGCCCTTACACTTACCTCGGGTTATTACAATTTTTTTGGTAAAACCTATACTTCATCATTTTCCAACTCTACGTCAACAACTACAGTTACAGTTAAAGGCAGGTCTTTAGGCATAATTCCGGTAAAAGCCGGTATTAAAGCTTTTGTTGGCGATGGCTTTTATTTCGCAGGCGAAGTGGGTGCCGGTTTTGAAGTTCACCCACCAATTGCGGGGGGTGAAAAGAATACTAAACTTATCCTTTCTCCTGGCTTAGGTTACGCCACCAAATCATGGGATATTGGTGTGCGTTATGAAAACTTCTCGGGACAAAGCAATAACTATGGCCTGGTTGGCTTACGTTTAGCTTATGGATTTGGATTGTAATTTTTAATATACTTAAACAAAAAAATCCGCTTGCCAACAGCAAGCGGATTTTTTATTTCTGAACCGGGATTTGCGGGGATTTACCGGATTTATAGGATTGATTTTGCGGTGCAGACAATTAATATCCTGATAATCCTCAAATCCTAAAAATCAAGTTTCAGTTTATTATGCCAATTTACCCAACGCTTCTTTTAACCTTCTCATAGCCTCAATCAGTTTGTCTTCGGCCGCGGCATATGATAAACGGATTGAAGAAGGATCACCGAATGAATCGCCGCCCACGGTAGCTACGTGGCCTTCTTCAAGCAGGTAAAGGCTCAAGTCGTCAGAGTCATTGATCACGCGGCCATTGTAGCTTTTACCAAAGAACGAAGTAACGTTAGGGAAAAAGTAGAACGCTCCATCTGGCAGGTTTACTTTAATGCCTTCTATTTCGCTCAGCAATTTATAAACAATATCCCGGCGTTTTTTGAATGCGGCGCGCATTTCAAGCACGCTTTCCAAACCACCTTCGTAAGCGGCTATGCCGGCACGCTGAGTGATTGAACAGGTACCGGAAGTTACCTGTCCCTGCATCTTATCAAAAGCAGCAGCAAGTTCTTTAGTGCTGGCTGTGTAACCAATACGCCAGCCGGTCATGGCAAAGGCTTTCGACCAGCCGTTGATGATCACCACACGATCTTTGATATAGTCAAACTGCGCGATAGACTCGTGTTTGTCAACAAAGTTGATGTGTTCGTAGATCTCGTCGCTCAGGATGTAAACTTGTGGATGTTTTTCGAATACTTTAGCCAAACCTTCCAGCTCATCTTTAGTGTAAACACTGCCGGTAGGGTTACATGGCGATGAAAACATGAACAACTTGGTATTAGGAGTAATGGCTGCCTCTAATTGCTCGGGGGTGATTTTGAAGTTAGTATCAACGGTAGTGTTAATGAAAACGCTTTTACCTTCGGCCAATTTAACTACTTCACTGTATGAAACCCAGTAAGGAGTAGGGATAATTACTTCTTCGCCTGGGTTAACCAAACACAATACCGCGTTAGCGATAGCCTGCTTGGCACCTGTTGAAACAACTATGTCGGCAGCATCATAATCAAGATTGTTCTCGTTCTTCAGCTTGGCAACTACGGCTTTACGAAGTTCAGGGTAGCCTGCTACTGGTGTGTAGTAGGTAAAGTTCTTGTCCATGGCCTGCTTGGCGGCTTCCTTGATGTGTTCAGGGGTATGAAAATCAGGTTCACCAAAGCTAAGGCTGATCACGTCGACACCTTTAGCGGCAAGTTCACGGCCCAGTTTGGCCATTTTAATCGTTGCAGATTCGGACAGGTTTTGTATCCGGGTACTTAATGCGCTCATATAAATTATGTTATCGCGGCAAATATAGAAAATAACTTTACTGCTACTTACGCTTGTTATTTTTTAAATTTGCGGCCTAATACCACCCTTGCTTTGAATCAACAAAAAAGGATCATTTTAATTTCGCTTATAACGGGGATTGTGCTGATGCTGGCGAAATTTGGCGCCTACTTTTTAACAGCCTCCAATTTTGTACTTACCGATGCCGCCGAAAGTATTGTAAATGTAATTGCAAGCTCATTTGCCTTTTACAGTATCTACCTCTCGGCCCTGCCACGAGATGAAAACCACCCTTACGGCCACGGCAAGGTGGAGTTTTTTTCGGTTTTTATAGAAGGATCACTTATCGGCATTGCCGGGTGCATCATCATTGTAAAATCGGTTTACAGCTTTTTCTTTCCCAACATTATCCATGACCTGTTTACCGGTGCTATTATTATAGCGGCAACCGGAGCCATTAATGGCGTGCTGGGTTATTATATGATCCGTAAGGGCAAAGAGCTTCGTTCCATCACCCTTGATGCCGACGGTCGTCATTTGCTGGCCGATACCGTTACCAGCGTAGGCCTGGTGGTAGGTTTATTGTTAATTGAATTTACCAGGATTTTATGGCTCGATAGTGCATTATCTATATTGGTTGGTTTATATATAGTGTACAGTAGTTACAAATTGGTGCGTAAATCGGTAGGAGGATTAATGGATGAGGCAGATTTTCAGGTAGTGACCGGGATCGTGAACGTTTTAAGTGAAAAACGCCGTGAGGCCTGGATAGATGTACACAATTTGCGCGCGCAGAAATATGGACATGAGCTGCATATCGACTGTCACATGACGCTGCCCAACTATTTTGATCTGAATACAGTACATACTGAAATATCCTTGGTTGATAAGATGATAAATAACGATATGGGCATAAAAACGGAGCTTTTTATTCATGCTGACCCTTGTGTACCCAATTGCTGCCACTACTGCAGTATGCCCAATTGCCCTATCCGGTCGGAAGCAAAAAACGAAACAATAGCCTGGACAATGGAAAAGGTTGTACGTAATAAAAAACACTTTGAATAATGGAATACTTTAATGTAAGGGTTTACGGTCTGCTGCTGAACGATGATGATGAATTGCTCATAAGCGATGAACAGGAATACGGTGTGCGTTTTTCAAAGTTCCCGGGCGGAGGTCTGGAACTTGGCGAGGGCCTGATTGACGGGCTTAAACGCGAGTTTATGGAAGAGTGTAATATTGAGATAGAAGTTGTAGGCCATTTTTACACCACTGATTTTGCCGTAAAATCGGCATTTAACAACTCCCAGGTTATCAGTGTATATTATTTAGTGCGAAGCATCACCCCGGTTAATTTGAATATAAAGGCTGTTGCCTTTGATTTTGATGGGGAAGGAGAGGTGTTGCAGGCTTTTAGATGGGTGCCGCTTACCGCGCTTAGTGTGGCCGACTTTGAATTTCCGACAGATAAACGTGTGGTTGAACTTTTGCAGAACGAACTATGAACCTTACCGAAAGGGATTTAAAAGTAATATGGCACCCCTATACCCAAATGAAAACCGCGCAGCCGCCTGTAGGTATTGTACGCGGCGAAGGGGCACTGTTATTTGATGAAGAAGGAAAACAGTACATTGATGCAGTATCGTCATGGTGGGTAAACATTCACGGGCATGCACATCCTTATATTGCCCAAAAGGTATCAGAGCAGCTTCACAAACTGGAACATGTGATATTTGCAGGTTTTACCCATGAAGGCGCCGTTGAATTGGCGGAACGGCTGTTAGCAATTTTGCCGGCCAACCAAAAAAAAGCTTTTTACTCAGATAACGGTTCAACCGCTGTTGAGGTAGCTATAAAAATGTGCCTGCAATACTGGCTTAATAAAGGCGATCAGCGCACTAAGATCGTCGCGTTTAATAACGCGTATCATGGCGATACATTCGGGGCTATGGCCGTAAGCGGCCGCAGTGCATTCACTAAAGCTTTTGACAGCTTACTATTCGAGGTAGAGTTTATCGATATACCCAACGCAGAAAATATAGAAAGCCTCAAATCTCAGATCTCAGATCTCAAATCTCAGACGGCCTGCTTTGTTTTTGAACCATTGGTGCAGGGCTCGGCAGGGATGATCATGTATGAGGCTGAGTATTTGAATGAATTGATGGCCCACTGCCGTGAGGAAGAAGTGATGCTGATTGCCGATGAAGTTTTCACCGGCTTCGGGCGTACAGGCAAACCTTTCGCCACGAATCATGTAAATGTCGAGCCGGATATCATGTGTTTCTCCAAAGGACTTACAGGCGGCACGATGGCGCTGGGCTTAACTACCTGTACGCAGCAAATTTATGATGCCTTTTTATCGGATGATAAGTTGAAAACCCTTTTCCACGGGCATTCGTTTACGGCCAACCCGATAGCATGTGCTTCGGCATTGGCCAGCCTGGATCTGTTTCAACAACCCGAAACGGCAGAGAATATTGCCAGGATCAAAGCCGCTCATACTGCCTTTGCCGATAAGATCCGCAATCACCCTAAAATAAAAACCGTGAGGCAAACAGGCACTATACTGGCCATGGAGTGGGAAACCGGCGATAATACCTCATACTTCAGTTCGCTCAGGGATAAGCTGTACCATTATTTTTTATCCGCGGGGATCATATTGCGCCCCCTTGGAAACGTTATTTATATTTTACCGCCATATTGCATTACTAATGAGCAACTCAGTTATGTTTACAGCAAAATTGAGCAGGCTCTTGAAGAATTATAAATTATGCTGAACAAAATACTACCTACTATAATAGCCGATAACGAACTTCATTCGCGCTGGTTAAACACATTATCGTTAATGGAAAATACCGGCGCACGCAAGATTTCGGCCAGTGAAGACCCGCTTACGGTTACTTACATTATATTAAAGCACGCTGCCGAAGAGCACCGTCATGCCTTCTATCTTAAAAAGCAACTGGAAAAAACGGGTGTAACGTTACCAACCTACGCTGCCGAATACCTGCTGGCCCCGGGCTCAAGCAAGTATTATTTAAATCAGTTGGATGTGGATGTTTGCCGTTATTTAAAAAGTGAGCTGAACCTGAAAGGCGCTGAGCTCCGTTTTGCAGCTTACCTGTTGGTTACCTACGCTATTGAGGTACGTGCCGATGAACTTTATCCAATTTACCAGGATGCCCTTGACGAAGCAGGTAGCAAAGTAAACGTAAAATCGATCATTTTAGAGGAAGAAGGCCACTTGGAAGAGATGATCAACCAACTGCAGCATTTCTCGCCCGATTGGGAACTGCACGCTCAAAAAGCTGTTGAATTTGAAACCAAACTGTTTAATCAATGGCTTGAGCAGTTGGGTAAAGAATTGGCTTTGTAAGGAATAAAAAATATGTCATTGCGAGCGTAGCGCGGCAATCGCACTGAAGCTGAGCGGCTCTGTATAGCTACGAGATTGCTTCGTCGTTCCTCCTCGCAATGACATGAATAAACCTTAATACCCCATATACTCCGTAAACACCTGCTGCAAATAGGCTTTACCACAAGCAAGCGCCGCTTCAGTAGCATTTTTATCAGCATTTGGTTTGCTGTTATAGATCATGGTGCGGCCGGCGTTATCATATGAAACAGCCTGCCCCGGCTGCATAAAACCGAACCCGTTATCCCAATCAAAAAAAGCAAACTCTTTACTATTGGGATTCAAGAGATCTTTCGACCACTTAAACTGATTATGTGGCATACCTAACTGAGCCAGCAGGGTAGCTGCGAGGTCTGTTTGTCCGCCCAGTTTACTGTTTTTTTTACCACGATATTCGGGCTTGATCACATCGCCGAAAAACAAAAGAGGTATATGGTATTTAGCCGGGTCGTAAGCCTCGGCTGTATTACGCGGCAGGCGGTGACCGTGATCGGCCACCAGGATAAACAGTGTGTTTTTATACCAGGGTTGTTTTCTGGCCTGATCAAAATAAGCGTTCAGGCATGAATCGGTAAAATAGGCTGTGCTTCTGAATTTATTACTTACATCAGCGTCATCATTAAAATGGTGCTTAACAGGTAGTACAAAAGGCTCATGATTGGATGATGTTTGTACATAGTTAAAGAACGGCTGTTTTTGACGGGCCAAATATTGCAGGTTTCGGGTAAGCAGGTCATCGTCATAAACACCCCATTGTGTTTTTATATGGCTGTTATCAAAGCTGGCCTCGTCGATAATATGATCGATATTATGTGAAGTCATGAACTTATCAAAATTCATATAATTACTTTTGCCACCATAAAAATAAGCGGTTTCATAGCCTGCATCTTTAAACGATGCAGATAAAGCCGGAAGTTTTTTATGTTTAAGCGTATCGCTGATTATGGTACGGATTGCCTGTGACGGGAAGCCACTCAGGAGGGCTACAATACCCTTGTCGGTACGATCGCCTGAGGCATAAATGTTGTTAAAGAACAGTCCGTTTTTAATGAACTTTTCAAAGTTTGGCGCTACGCCTTTATCTCCTCCTAATGATTCTATCACGTCGGCTGTATAGCTTTCCATTTGGATGATTACTATGTTTGGGCGGCTGATAGTCAGGATTTGTTCTGTTGAATTGCCTTTAACATTATATAATTCTTCAACGGTTTTTGCGGCCTCATCCGGGCGGTCGTATAGATAGGGATTGTAAAGCGGGCGCAAATTTTCAAATACGTTATTGAACAGGTTCCACTCGGTGTTGAGGGCACTCTGGTTGAGGATTTGCTTTTCGGAGAAATAAGCAGAGTTCTGGCTTACCGGCTTAGCTTGCAAACCGCCGCGCATCATCACAAAGTTTACAAAAAGCAGCAGTGTAGTAAGCGAAACTTTAAGGCTTGGCCGGACATCAGGCTTTTTAAACTGATAATTGATGATGAGATGAGATAGCATTATACCGGTGGCCAGTAAGGCAATCCCGATAAAAATACATTTACCAACCGGCGATGATCCACTTGATGCGATTGCTTCTGAAGGTGCGTGATAAAACGAAGTAAACACCCTGAAACTAACTTTGGTGCCCCATTCACGGAAAATATTAAAGTTAAGTACCGTATTCAACGAAATGCAGAACAAGCAAAACCAAACATATACTTTTAGCCAGATGGGTTTTATTCTAACCTTTGGGATAAACCAGTTGATGGCAAATACAAGGATGGGAATGATACAGATATATGCTGTTGCCGATATGTCAAGCCTTAAGCCCCAGAAAAACGTTTGAAGGATTTCCCCGATGCGGGCGTGATCCAGCTTGTGCAGAAAATAGATCTCAAATGTCGCTCTCGTAATTGCGAAAAAAGCGATCCAAAAGATGAAGAATCTGAAAAAGCTAAAAAGGTTCTTTAACATTGGGGTAACAAAAATAGTATTTTGCCACAATGTTAAGGAACCTTTAATGAATTGTTAATGAAATATTCGATTATCTGCCGCCGCTCATAGCTTTCAGGTCATCCAGGGTGATCTTTTCAAAATCAGCAGGGATCCCGAATGTACCGGCAGGGTTTTTTTGTTCGGTAATACTTTTAACAGTAACCTCGGTGCTTTGACCTTGTGAAAATGAGGTGTATTGTACCGGGAAACCACCAACAGCGCGGTAGTATTTAGCAATAGCAGTTACAGGTACAGTAACATCATTAGTTACCCAGATATCATAAGTTTTATTGGCTTTTGCATCTGTAGCTACCACTTTTTTGCAGTTAAAACCCGAAATAACTTTAGTTTCGGTACCGGGAGCAAAGGTAAGAGTTGGTAATGAAGCCATAGCCTGGTCAACCTCATCAGGAGTAGCAACCGCAGCTTTCTTGATAGACGCAACAGGTACATCAACCATTACAACTAATGATTTACCATCGGCATCGGTTAATATTTTTATGGTAGCGGGCCCTGTAGTAAATTGCATAGCGGCCGAATCGGCGCGGAAATAACTTTTAGCTTCAACCTGTTGCCCCTGCATAGCTGTTGAAATAGTTACCACGCCCTCTTTGTAAGCTTTTTGGGCGTTTGCGCTGATAGCTGTTGCGGTAAGGGCAAGGCCTAAGGCAACATTGAAAATTTTAATGTTCATGTTTTGAGTTTGATTTAATGCCAAATTAATTTTTAATAATTAAAAGACAAATTTTTAGATAAGTAGTTTAATATGTTTTTCAATTAGATGCTGTCACGAACGATTTGTTACGTTTTAATATTACATAATTGACATGCAGGGCACGTGCCTGATCTGCAATAAATTGTACGGTTTTAGGGGCATTGGTGGCATCAATAATTATAGTATGATATTCGTGATTTTTATTAATAATAGCAAGCGGAATTTTAGGGCTCCCGGTTATGTATAGGTAGTCGGTTTTTTGTTTTACCGCGGATATGGTGTCCACATAATCTCTGTTCACAACAGCTATCGACCGATTTCGAAATTGAATAAAATTATTCTGTTTTCGTAAAAAGCCAGATCGGATATCCTGATTAGGTTGATACAAAGCGATGTCGTTTATTTTACAACTATCAAGATAGGGTTGGATAGAATAATGGTAGTTTTTGTCGGTATCAGTGAGGTTACTTAGTACAATAGCACGGTTACCGTTTTTAAAGATGATCCCCATGTTTTTACGCAGGTTTAAAAAGGCAATGCTGTTGGTGTTGTATGACCTGTATCGTTTTATGCTGATACTTACAGCTAACAAAAATATCAATGCAATACCTGCTCTCAGCAGCCATATTTTTCTATCGTACAAAAAGTAAAAAACGCATATGATAATAGCGTAAAGCAACAGGTACTCGGTTGTGGTAAGCCATATTTTGTTAATGCTTGCCAACGGCAGGTGCTCAAACCTGGCCAGTACAGCGTTCATGAGCAGGATGGTTTTTTCGAGGAGCCATGCAAGGCCGGCAGATATAAAGGGGATTTGCGGCAATAGCAGGTAAAAGATCCCGCTATACATAATAACAGCTGTGGGAACGATGATGAACAGGTTGCTAAACAAAAAATAAACCGGGAACTGGTGAAAATAAAAAGCGCTCAGCGGGAACGTAATAACCTGCGCGGCTATTGATACCGAACACAAAGCCCATAGTTTGTCGATCCATTTATTAGAAAAAGTAAACCATTTATAAACCACAGGTTGTAAAACTACCAGCCCGGCAACCGCGAGGTATGACAATTGAAAGCCTACATCTGTTATCAGCAAAGGGTTATAAAGTAATAATATAAAAGCCGATATAGCCAGAATATTTAAATTGTTGATGTACCGGTTGTAGGTTTTCCCGATGATAACCGTGCTGATCATCACCGCTGCCCGACAAACCGCGGGTGAAAAACCGGTTAACATAGCATAATACCAGATGATAGGAATAATGATGATCGCTTTAATCACCCTGCCATGCCTGAACCTGTTCAGGAAATTCAGCATAAATGCCAGCAAAGCCCAAATGATAGCCACATGAGCACCGGAAACCGATAACACGTGAATGGTGCCGGTTTTGGAATAGGCCTGCAATACATCTTCGCTTAAATCAGCTTTATAACCTAATATTAAGGTGGAGGCTACGGCTATAGCATTTGCATTGTGCATTTGGTTTTTTAGCTTTTCAACCATTTGTAGCCTTAGCGCCAGTGCATTTGCCATGAACATATTGCCGGCGTGTGATTGCACCAAACGGTATTGTCCCGGGTATAAAAACTCCTGGTAATAAATGTTTTGGTGCGCCAGGTACTTTTTATAGTTAAACTCGGCAGGGTTAAAAGGCGGGTCGATAGCAGTGTATTTACCGGGGACCAACAGTTCATCGCCATAAGCCAGGTGCATCGCAGCACTATCTTTTATGGTGATCATCAACGTCCCGGTTGCCGGGAGGGAATTTTTTTGATTGATGTTCGCTACAACGTTGGCCGTAAAATGGATCAGCCCGTTTTTTATTTGTGGCTCATTATTAATGCATACAAGCTGCCGTTGCGCGGGCAGCTTTGAAAAATGACCGGGATTATTAAGTTCGTTGTTGTTGATGACAGCTATCCAGCCAGCAAGAAACAATAACAAGTGAATGATGATTCCGCCAAGCCACCGCTTTTTATAAACTTTAAAGCGACTGTAATAAAAATTGAGCAGCAGAAATAACATCAGCAAACTGGCAAACCCAACAGCCAAGGGCATTAAATAAGCGACAGACCTTAAATTGATCCCAACGCTTATACCTAACAAAAAGGGAATCAGTAAAATAACAACCGGGATCTCGCCCTTGTGGTTAGCGATCATATATCTTACGGATTGTTATAGCAGGTGACAGCATGGTTATAGGTTAACCCGACGGTATTTTAGAAATAAAGATAGTTTTTATGCGGAAGATTACAACTGGTCGCGTACCTCAAGCAGGAATTTTTTGAGATTTTCGAGCGAATCGATAACGCGCTGGTTATCCCTGGTATCGCCCATGTTGTTTTTAAGATGTTCTTTTGCTCCGTTTAAAGTGTAGCCCTTATCACGGATGAGGTGGAAGATGATCTTGAAGTTTTCAATGTCTTCGGGGGTGAAATACCGGTTGCCTTTTTTGTTTTTCTTAGGTTGCAGAACATCAAACTCTTTTTCATAAAAACGTATAAGCGACTGATTAACATCAAACATGGCCGATACCTCGCCCATGGTGTAGTACATCTTGCTTATCTCACGTTCTTTATACGGCATAATACAAATGTATCTATTTGATTTCGGAATTGGGAATTTCGATTTCGGAATTTTCTTTGAATCTGATCCATATAATTATATATTTATGGCTCTAATAACCTTATGACTATTAAACTATTGATAACATACACGCTGTGTGTGTTATGTACTATGCGGTTAAGTGCCCTCGAAGTTGATTCGGCTGTAACCATAACCTCCTTGAAAAATGAGTTTCGGTTTAATTGGAACAGCAAAGATAACCGTGTAGAGATCATCCAGAAACTTAATAATATCTACACCAGTAGTGCTTACCAGGTTAATTACACGGTATCTGAATTTTACAACAACAATATCTCTATTGATAATATAACCTGCAAAGTTGACGGCCGCACTCCCCGCGGTTTTAAACCTGAGTATACTTATTACAGCAATAATGATATTTTTTATTCGGACGAACGGTTGTGTTACTTTACGCTCGATCTGGCAAAAAAAGGAAGTATTGGCAATGTTACTTTTGAAGAAACCGTTAATGATCCCCGCTATTTTACCAATATTTATTTTGCTGATAACCTGCCGGTCCAACAAGGCGAAGTTAGTATCGAAATTCCGCGCTGGATGAAGGTGGATATTAAGGAGTTTAATTTTAATGCTTTTAATATTAAAAAAAGTACCGTTTATAACAGCAGCAATGATGCCGATATTATAACATATAAGTTTACTAATATCCCGGCAATGAAAAAGGAATTGCATGGTCCGGGCCCAACCTACGTATATCCGCATTTGCTCATCATGTGTAAATCGGCGATTGTAGGGAGTAAACAATTTACTTATTTCAATACTCTTGCCGATCTTTATGCATGGTACCACGAGTTAGTAAAGGATGTGGCCGGCGACCCCGCGCTGTTACGTACTAAAAGTAATGAGCTCACTGCAGGGTTAACTAATGATTTAGATAAAATAAAAGCCATATTTTATTATGTTCAGGACAACATCAGATATATAGCATTTGAAGATGGCATAGCAGGTTTTAAACCTGAAAAAGCCGACGAGGTGCTAAGAAAAAAATATGGTGACTGTAAGGGAATGGCCAACCTCACCAAAGCCCTGCTTGTATCTGCAGGCTTTGATGCCCGGCTTTGCTGGCTGGGTACAAAACATATTGCTTATGATTATCAAACACCCTCAATGGCAGTTGATAATCATATGATTTGCGGGTTGCCTTATAAAGGCAAAACCTACTATCTTGATGCCACTGAAACCTATATAGGTATTAATGAATATGCTGAAAGGATACAAGGCAGACAGGTTTTAATGGAAGATGGTGATAAGTATATTCTCGGTAAAATACCATACGCGCAACCTCAGCAAAATGTAAGCAGCGAAATAAGCAAACTCTATATAAATGGCGCAAGCCTTGCCGGTGAAGTGAGCAACGTTTGGAAAGGAGAGGATAAAGAAGCAGTATTAGCCGGAATAAATAGCATTAAGCATGAAAATGTCGAAGATGTTATGAAACATTATCTTGCTGCGGGTAATACCGATTATGCCATCAATAACCTTGTTTTAAGTAGTACAAGCAATCCCGACAAAGATTTAAATGCCGGGTATGATGTTGACCGTAAAAGTGGAATATCTGCTTTTGGTAAAGAGTATTATATTGATCTGGATAACCGTAAAGAGCTTTCGGGGGCTGTCATAGCTATTGATGAGCAAAAAAATGATTACTGGTTTTCAAGAAAAGACCAGATTGCAACCGAGACCGAACTCACGCTGCCGCCAGGTTATAAAGCTGCAAGCATACCGCCCGGCGTTAACATATCCAGGCCGGGGTATGAGTTTCATATCAGTTACATCAGTTCGCCCGGAAAAATCACTTATAAAAAAACGTTGCTCATAAATAACACGCTGCTTACAAAGGCAAATTTTGCGCAATGGAACCAGGATATTGAACTCTTGAATAAAGCTTACAACGAAAATTTAGTTATAAAACCTGTATCACAATGAAAAAAACATTACGTTTATTATTTTTCTTTCCTCTGTTTGCTATGACCGCGGGTGCGCAAAACAATAACCAAACCTACGCGGAAAAAGCAGCCGAAATTCAGAAGGAGGTTTGGGGGACAACCGTGCCTGAATTTGCAACCACAAAGGTGCCTGTTAATTTAAGTAATGAAAGCGCCGTGGTTTTTGCCAAATCATACAGCATGCAAAGATCGCTGACCAATAAATTTAAATTTATGATCATCACGGCGTCATCAACAACTCGGGCACTCAAGCTTACCACTTTTCACGAACGGGTTAAGATAAACGACAAATCAGCACTTGAAGATTTTTCAACTATATCTTACCAAAAACGTCTTGATGAAAGCGTACATATTTTGAGCGCTAAATTTTCCATGACACATGATACCTACATTGGGGCTAAGATCATTAAGCCAAGCGGCAAAGAAGTTGTGGTAAACACAAGCGAAGAAGTTCTGATAAAAAATGAAAAGAAAGATCAGGTAAGTAAACTTGCCATATCCGATTTGCAGGTTGGTGATATACTTGATTATTACGTGAGCACTGTCGACGTAAACGAAAATGCAAGTACCGATAATTTTGCTGATAACGATATGGTTTTTGTATTGGCCGGCGAGTATCCTGTTTTATACAGCAGCTACGATTTTCAATATTCAAAAAAAGATAATGTAAAGCATATTTGTGCAAATGGCGCCCCGCAGTTTAATATAAGTACGAACGCAGCAGGCGACCAGATATACAGTTTGAAGGTCAGAGATCAAGCCAAGTATTCCAGTGAATTTTGGACTTCCAAGTTTCGTCAGTTCCCTTATATCGAAATCAGCAGTTCACACACCATGGGTTTTGTAAAGTTTGTTTCGGGTGGTAAAGCAGGTGAAAGCGCTGCTGATAGGTTGCAGGCCAATAAGGCAATTTTTGAAGGCACTTTTACCGAACGGAACATTCCTTACTTCAGCGATGTTGTTGATCGTTTAAAAAAATATTTCGACGGTAAAAAGAACATTAAAGCTGTACCGCTTGATAGCGCTATGAAGGTGCTTTACAATATCAGGAAAGGGATGGTTTTTGGTAGTTATAGTAAAGATGATGTTGGCAAAGTTGATGAAATCAATTATCGTCGTATGTCCTCAAAGTTTAATACGGTTGTTATGAGCATGGCTTTAAATGATCTGAAAATAGATCATGACGTATTGTTGGTTTGTTCGCGTAATGCTAATACACTCGATAATATCTTTAATTACAGTGATTTTGACGCCTGCATCCGCATAAACGATACAAAGCCGCTATATATGTTTTTTGATGACGCCGCAACTCACTTTAATGAGATACCTCAACGCTTTCAGGGTGAAAAAGTGATTGTGCTTACTCCTAAGCGGGAAAGTTCAACCAAATATTCGTTTACTGAAGGTACGGCAGTTTTGCCCGTAATGCAGGCCGCTGTTAATAATATAAATGAAGACATTAAGGTATCGCTTTTGCCGACCAATATGCAAAAGATAAAGATACAGAGGTTGGTTAAACAAACAGGTTTGATGAGGCATGATGATCAGTTACGTTTACTGCCGGTAGTTGATATTGATAACATCCTTATGGAATTATCTAAGAGTGAAAAGCTGGAAAAACGACTGGCAGAAAACCCCGAAACAAAAAAACTGCGTGATGATTTCAGCTACGCATTTTCGGATGATGAGTCAAAGTCAGTAAAGAAATTTACATCTGAAATAAAAACCCAGTACGAGCAGGAGCCAACCCAGGTTACAGATTGTAAAATTATTAATGCCGCTCTTGATAACAGCAGTCCGGTTTTTCAGTATTCGGAATCATTTGTATTGGATAATTTGGTAAAAAAAGCGGGCAATAATTATATTATTGACGCCGGTAAACTTGCAGGATCGTTTTACAAACTGGAAGAAAAAGAACGAAAACGCACTTATGACGTGTATATGCCATGTTCCCGTAGTTTTAAATACACCATAAACATTGCTGTGCCACAGGGATATACAGCCAAAGGCCTGGAAGAAATAGCGGCTAAAAAGACTAATAAAACCGGTTCGTTTTCGTCAGAAGCAACCCTTAACGGTAATGTTGTAACTATTGTGATAACACGTGTTTACAATAATAATTTTGAAAAAGCAGAAAACTGGCCGCTCCTTAGCGAGGTGATTGACGCTTCAGCGGGATTCAACGCGCGGAAAATACTGTTTGAGAAAAAAAGTTAATAACTGTTGAAAAAGAGTACGGATACAACATCCGGACTCTTTTTCAACAGTCTCTATAATTGCACCAGCAATTATTTTTTATGTCCGCTAAATCTGTATCGTATGGCTATTTGGTTTCGCTCCAGGGTAGGGAGGAGGCTTTGCCTGCTAAAAAATCGGCTTTGCGGCTGGCCATGTCCTTAGCTTGTTGTTCAAGCACGGCATCGCTTTCATTATCTATGCGGTAATTATAGTCCAAACTATCAAGAAAAGCCAGGAGCACTCGTTTCTCCTGTTCGTTTTGAATATCAACTCTTAAAGTTTCCATAAACAAATTTACACCAAATATGATAAATTGTTTAATTGTATCGATGAATGGGAGGGTTAATATGATGTAATCAATAAATAAATCCGAAATCGAAAATCCGATATCCGAAATAATTGAAAATCCTATCTTTGCTTCCTATGACTGCTACCGAAATACGACAGGCTTTTCTTGATTTTTTTGTTTCAAAGGGACATACCATCGTTCCTTCGGCTCCAATTGTAATTAAAAACGACCCAACCCTGATGTTTACCAACGCGGGGATGAACCAGTTTAAAGATATATTTTTAGGCGAGGCGGCACCCAAGGCCTCCCGCGTGGCGGACACCCAGCGTTGTTTACGAGTGTCCGGCAAGCACAACGATTTGGAAGAGGTGGGTATCGATACCTATCACCACACCATGTTTGAAATGCTGGGTAACTGGAGCTTTGGCGACTATTTTAAAAAAGAAGCCATTGCCTGGAGCTGGGAACTGCTTACCGAGGTGTACAAGTTGCCTAAAGACCGCCTGTACGTTACCTATTTTGAAGGTGACGAAAAGGAAGGCCTCGAAGCTGATACTGAAACCTACGAATTATGGAAACAGTACGTAGCGGAAGATCACATCCTCCGTGGTAACAAAAAAGACAACTTTTGGGAAATGGGCGAAACTGGTCCGTGCGGTCCTTGTTCGGAGATTCATTTTGATAGCCGCCCGGATAATGAGCGTGCGGAAGTAAGTGGTGCTACATTGGTAAATGCCGACCATGACCAGGTTATCGAGATCTGGAACGATGTATTTATGCAATTTAACCGCCTTAAAGGTGGTGTATTGCAGCCACTCC
The DNA here is from genome assembly GCF_017569325.2 of Mucilaginibacter gossypii. NCBI lineage: Bacteria > Pseudomonadati > Bacteroidota > Sphingobacteriia > Sphingobacteriales > Sphingobacteriaceae > Mucilaginibacter > Mucilaginibacter gossypii. The sequence continues at coordinate 1,014,834 of NZ_CP071878.2, forward strand.
CTAATAAGCACGTTGATACAGGGATGGGTTTTGAGCGTCTGGTACGCGTGTTGCAGGGCAAAACATCAAACTATGATACCGATGTTTTTCAACCGATGATCCAGTTCATTGCCGAAAAATCTGGGAAGAAATATTATTCTTCTGCTAATCCTTTTAATGATCAACTTAGTGATGAGGAAGTTGATCAAAACGGGGGAAGTGGTGATGGCGCAGGAGATGGATTTGGTGAAGGTTTTGGTGGCGGATCTGGAGCAGGAGCCGGCGAGGACGACGGCTCTGGTTATGGAGATCGATGGGGACAGTATACTGATAATTGGAATAACGCGGTTGCTATGCGAGTAATAGCTGACCATATTAGAGCTATAAGTTTCGCGATTGCCGACGGGCAACTACCTTCAAATAATAAGGCTGGCTATGTGATTCGTCGAATTCTACGTCGTGCGGTAAGATATAGCTATCAATATTTGGGATTTAAGGAACCATTTGTAAATCAACTGGTACCAATGTTGGCTGAACAGTTTAAAGGCGTATTTGACGAGTTGTATAACCAAAAAGAGTTTGTACAAAAAGTTGTTTTAGAAGAGGAAGCATCTTTCTTGAGAACATTATCATCAGGTATCAGGAAATTCAGGGAAGCTATGTTTGGAGATGTGAAAGTAATTTCAGGAAAAGTTGCTTTCGAATTGTCTGATACTTATGGTTTTCCAATTGATTTAACTGAATTAATGGCTCGCGAAAATGGGCTGACAGTTGATTTAGACGGGTTCGAAAAGGAGCTCCAAGAACAGAAAACTCGTTCCCGCGCTGCCACTGCTATCGATACCGGCGACTGGATCGTATTAAAAGACGATGAATCGGTTGAATTTACCGGTTATGACGAAACCGAAACCATTGCCCATATTGTAAAATACCGCAAGGTAACCGCTAAGGGCAAGGAGCAATATCAATTGGTATTGGATAAAACACCTTTCTATGCTGAAAGTGGCGGCCAGGTAGGGGATAAGGGCGAACTGGTTTTTCCTGATGGCGAGATTATCCTCGTTACGGACACCAAAAAAGAAAACGGACTGATAGTTCATTTTACAGATAAACTTCCGCAGGATATTGACGATGCTTTAACAGCTATTGTTGATCCTGCCTTACGCAGCCAAACCAACAGTAATCACTCGGCCACGCACCTGCTGCATGCTGCCATGAAACAGATCCTTGGTACGCACGTAAATCAAAAAGGTTCATTGGTGAATGCCGATTACCTGAGGTTCGATTTTTCACACTTCGCTAAAGTTACCGATGAGGAGCTGGCGCAGATCGAGGCTATTGTTAACCAGAAGGTGCGCGAAAATATTCCGCTCAAGGAAGAGCGTAGCGTGCTGTATGCCGAAGCCATCAGCAGTGGTGTAACCGCCCTGTTTGGTGAAAAATATGGCGAGTATGTGCGTGTAATTACTTTTGATGATAGCTTTAGTAAGGAGCTTTGCGGCGGTACACATGTGAAAGCTACCGGGCAAATTGGTTTCTTCAAAATTATTGCCGAAAGTGCTGTAGCTGCCGGTGTTCGCCGTATTGAAGCTATTACCGGTGTTGCTGCCGAAAAATATATCGTTACCCAAAATGCTTTGGTTAACCAGTTAAAAGAACTGCTTAAGAATCCAAAAGACCTTTCAAAAAGCATTGAAGGCTTGTTGGACGAAAACGCTAAACTGAAAAAGGAGATCGAAAAATCGATCCTTGAAAAATCATCGGGCTTAAAAACAGAGTTGGCTCAAAAAGTTGAAGCCATTGGCGATATCAATTTCATCGCCCAAAAAGTAGCCCTGCCTAATGCCGACGCGGTTAAGAACCTGGCTTACCAGCTTAAGGATATCGTATCGAACCTGTTCCTGGTGCTGGTTGCTGATTTCGATGGCAAACCAAGCATTACCGTGATGATTGCGGAAAACCTGGTGAAGGAAAAAGGCCTGCATGCCGGTAACATCGTAAAAGAGCTGGCTAAAGAAGTTAAAGGCGGTGGCGGCGGTCAGCCGTTTTTTGCTACCGCGGGTGGCAGTGATGTAAGCGGATTGGATAAAGTATTAATGAAGGCGAGGAGCTTTGCGGGGTAAAGAGGCTGTCATGCTGAGCCTGTCGAAGCATGGTGGGTAAGGCCTCTGCGCGCGACCCTTCGACGGGCTCAGGGTGACAGGCCCTCTATAGCAAATAGCATTTCACCGTTCAAACCGGATGCCAAATTCCCATGATGTGGTGTATAGATAATCTAATAAAAGTAAAAAGACCACTTCTGTTGAGGCGGTCTTTTTACTTTTATATTTTTTAGGGGAAAGCCTGTTGGACAATTAATGGTGGTGACCATTTTTTTGCCCACGGTGTTCAACTACGCGGGTACGTTTTACTACGGTTTTATGTGGCTTTTGGTAATGGTTTACTACCCTGGTACGGTTAACCACATGTGTGCGGTTTACTACCCTGGTGCGGTAGTTGTCTCGTACTATAACATTTTTTGTACCGCGGTAGCGGGCATAGGTATCACGGTCGTGTGTAAAATAGGTATATGCTCTTGGGCGGTTTACGGCCACTTTGTAACCTGTTGCAATGTTGTAGCTGGCATAGCGTGGCGGCAATGATCGCCTCCAAACCCAGTTTCCGCCATCCAAATAAACGTATTGATGAGTAGGGACATAATAGTAGCTTTCTACATCGGGTAAGTAGTAATAATTAATACCGGCATATTCGGCGGGCGGGTTCCATAAGCCAACGTTTAAATTTACACTTACCTGTGCGTTTGTCCTGGTAACCGAAGCTGCAAGTAAAAAGCATCCTGCAAGCATTCCTAAAATTAATTTTTTCATGGTGTCTGTCTAAATATGAACACTTATTCAATTTCTGTGCCTGACAAATAAATAGACGGCGGCGGATACAGAAAGTTTAATCATGCTGATGACAGGCATGTTTGATTTGAATATTTTCATCAACTGATCTCCAATCATGGGGTATAATCTCTATAACCCCTACCTTACAACTATATAATTGCACTTTTACCGTTGTTTTAAAAGCAAAATGGTGTTGTTACTGTATTAATCTTTATATATTTGACTTTTATACATCAGTAAAATCATAGCTGAATTTTTATTTTTATGACAGTTCTCGCAGACGGGGTAGCTGAAAAGTACGAGTTGGTGATAGGCCTCGAAGTACACGCACAGTTATCTACATCAAGTAAGATATTCTCGGCAGATTCGGCTGCCTTTGGTGCCGAACCTAACCGCCATGTTAGCGCGGTATCGCTGGGGCATCCAGGCACTTTGCCCTTTATTAATAAAAAAGCGGTTGAATATGCCGTTAAAATGGGCCTGGCCTGTAATTGCACTATCAACCTGAATAACAGCTTCGCCCGTAAAAATTATTTTTATGCCGATCTGCCTAAAGGCTACCAGATTAGCCAGGACCAGGCGCCTATTTGCCTTAACGGTTATGTGGCCGTGAAACTGGCCGATGGCACTGAAAAGAACATAGCCCTGCACCACATTCACATGGAAGAGGATGCCGGGAAAAGTATGCATGATCAGCATCACGCCGATTCACTGATCGACCTGAACCGCGCCGGTGTACCGCTGGTGGAAATCGTATCTGAACCAGATATGCGCAGCGCCGAAGAGGCTGGCCAGTTCCTGACCGAAATGCGTAAAATTCTCCGCTATCTTGATATTTGCGATGGTAACATGGAAGAGGGCAGCATGCGCTGCGACGCTAATATTTCGGTACGGCTTAAAGGTGCAACTGCCTATGGTAACCGTTGCGAGGTAAAAAACCTTAACTCCATCCGTAACGTGCAGCGTGCTATTGAGCATGAGTTTGCTCGCCAGGTAAACATTATTGAAGCCGGCGGCCACATTGATCAAAATACGCTGAACTTTAATGCCGATACAGGTGAAACTTCAGTGCTCCGTTCAAAAGAAATGGCCAACGATTACCGCTATTTTCCCGAGCCGGACCTTCCGCCCTTGAAGCTTACCAATGAGTATGTCGATAATATCCGTAAAAGTCTGCCTGCATTACCCGGTCAGTTGTATCATAAGTATACAGAGCAATTAGGCTTAACCGATTATGACGCGTCGGTTATCACTGCTGATAGGGACACCGCCTTTTATTTTGAATCGCTGATAAAATATACCGATCATTATAAAGCTGCTGCTAACTGGCTGATGGGTGCTGTACGCTCATACCTGAATGATCATAACCAAACCATTGGTAACTTTGCTGTTACGCCGCAAAACCTTGCCGCCCTCATCAAACTAATTGACACCGGGGTGATAAATAATTCTGTAGCTTCGCACAAATTATTTCCTGTCATGATCAAAGAACCCGGCAAAAAACCGGATGATCTGGCTAAGGAACTTAACCTGCTGATCAGTGCCGATGGTGATGATGTAACCCGTTTTATAAAGGATGCCATCGCAAAATATCCTGATAAGGTTAAGGAATACCAAAAGGGGAAAAAGGGGGTTTTAGGCCTGTTTATGGGCGAGATCATGAAAAGCTCAAAAGGTAAGATCGACCCGCAGAAAACTAATCAGCTATTGATAAAGGAATTAGAAGCTAAGTAAATGAAAGTTAAAAATCTGGCTGCCGGCGCACTGTTATTGCTTAGCGCGGGCATGTACTCTTGTAAAAACGAATCACAATTTAGTGTTTCGGGAACTATCAAAAATCCGGGTAACCTTAAAGCTGTTTATTTGATTGAGGCCGATAGCTCGGGCTTAAAGGTTGTTGATTCTACTTCGTTAGGCGAGGGCGGTAAGTTTGAGTTTAAACATGTGGCGCTTTACCCAAACCTGTTTAAACTTCGGGTAGGCAATACCGGTCCGCAGGGGAGCGAAATGCAGGGCGAAAACCTGTACGATTTTATTGCTAAAAATGGCGATGATATTGAGTTTGAAACAGACAATAACAATAAAAACCACGAGTATACTATCAAGGGTTCCGATGATTCGGACAAGATAAAGGAGTTTAACCGCATCAGTAATCTTTACGGGGATAAAAATACTAAGCTTTTTGCCGAATACCAGGAAAAATCTCGCGGTGAGCGGAACGATTCGCTGCTGAAAATATATATGCCTATATTTTTAAAGAATATGAATGAAGGCGGCGAGGCGGTTTTAAAATTTGTGAACGATAATAAAAAATCGCTTGCCGGCTTTTATGCAGCTACCACGCTCGATCCTACCAAATATGAAGCCCAGCTTATCAAATTTGCTGATGAAATCAGGGGCGATTTTAAGGATAATACTACGGTACAAAAGTTTATTGCGCAGATGGATAAGGCTAAGCCGATCTCTCTTGGTCATAAAGCGCCTGAGTTTACCATTAACGGTATTGATGGCAAGCAAATTAATTTGTCTGATTACAAAGGCAAATATGTAATGATTGATTTTTGGGCTTCATGGTGCCAGCCTTGCCGTCAGGAAAATCCTAATGTGGTTAAACAGTACAATGCCTTTAAAGGTAAAGGCTTTAACATCTTAGGTGTTTCCCTTGATAAGGACAAAGCACCGTGGCAAAAGGCTATCAGCGATGATAAGCTTGCCTGGGCCCATGGCTCGGATTTAAACGGCTTTGAAGGCGCTACAGAAAGGCTTTACCGTATTGAAGCTATCCCTTCAAATTTCATCATCGATCCGCAGGGAAATATTGTTGCCAAAAATATTACAGGCGCCGATCTTGAAGCTTTTTTAAATAAAACATTTAAATAGCCTCAACTTAGGGTTAATATAAGGTAACGTTTAACAATTTGTTAATATTGGCTTAACCATTAGCTGTTGTAAAGCGTATACTTTTATACAAAAAAATTAACGCAACATGAGCAGCACCGCAAAACAGAAAATACTTATTGTTGATGATGAACCGGATATTTTAGAACTGATTGAGTATAACCTCAAAAAGGAAGGTTACCAGGTGTTTTTAGCACGTAACGGCCAGGAAGCTGTTGCCGAGGCAAAAAAGGCCTTGCCTGATCTGATTGTACTTGACATCATGATGCCTAAAATGGATGGGATAGAAGCATGCCGCATTATGCGCACCATGCCCGAGTTTAAAAATACCTTTATGGTGTTTTTAACAGCCCGCAGCGAAGAGTATTCGGAAATTGCCGGTTTTAACGTAGGTGCCGATGATTACATTGCAAAACCTATCAAGCCACGTGCGCTGGTTAGCCGCATAAACGCCATACTTCGTCGTAATGCCCCTGCCGAAGACGTAATTGATAATAAACTGGAAATAGGCGACCTGGTTATCGACCGTGAAGCTTACCTGGTTTATAAAAACGGTGTTAAAGTAGTATTGGCCAAAAAAGAATTTGAGCTATTGTACCTGCTGGCTTCAAAACCCGGCAAAGTTTATACCCGTGAGGTGATCCTTAAAAATATCTGGGAAGATTCGGTAGTGGTTACCAACCGCACCATCGACGTACACATCCGTAAACTACGCGAAAAACTGGGCGACGATTGCGTTGCTACTGTGAAGGGTGTGGGTTATAAGTTTGAAGCTTAAGCCCCCGGCCCCGAAGGAAGTTATGTAAACGCGAAAAAAAAAGGTTGAAATTGAATAATTAAAAAGGTATGAAAATTCATTTAAAATAAATCCTAAAAACAGGCAAATTTTCAATAATAAATTATATTCATAAAAACATACATTTTTATTTACTAAATACGGTTTCCCGTATTAAAAAGGCAATTCAAAATGTTAATATTGCCGCTATGAGAAACCTAACCAAAATAACTTTAATATTCGCATTAGTAGTCGTATTCTTTGCATGCAAAAAAGACAATAAGTCTACACCTCAAAACAAGCTTCCTGAACTGGTAAACACCACTTGGGCAGGATATTCGTATACAGATAAGTTATCTGGTACTAAATATTATGATTATCTGCACTTTACAAGTAGCACTAAAGTAAATCTGTATACCTACGATATTCTCGGTAAAGAAGATCATGAGGGAGATCCCGGCGTAACTACCTGTACTTATCAGGTTACAGGAAATGAGTTTGTTATATATTTTCCAAACGGAACCAGTGCAGCAGGTAAGGCAACTGATAATACAAGTGTTATTACCTATCAAGGCGTATCGTTTGTGAAGCGATAAGAAATATTTCAAAGAACAAGTTGGGCGCTTAAACGCTATTTAAACGCCCTTTAAGTTGTGTTTTAAGTTAATTATCTGAGAAGTCGCTGTCGATTACCTCCCTATTATTACTGAGGTAATGAGCCTGTTCCCACGAGGTTACAACACCCTCGTTCGCATCCGATAACTTCAGCACGTATGATTTAAGTAGCTGAATGGACTGATCCTGCTGTTCTATAATGTTTTTGGCAAGATCAACGAATTTAGATCGTTGATCTTTACTGATTGCAGTTACATTTTTAGAGTATTGGGCAAGCTGCTCAGCGGTTTCCCTGATTTTATTATAATCTATATTATTCATTGTGTATGCTGCTTAAAGTGCTGGTAAATACTTTCTAATTACCCATTGCTAATAGTCGTTTCAGCTTTCTGTTTAGATGCGATAACGGCTACTGCCTCGTCATAGTTATCGAATCTATGAGGTATGCTGAATCTGCATGAAAATTGAGGCTCTGTTGCTAAAACAGCTAATACCATCTCTCCACCCATTGAAACCAGCCTTTTGCTATCGTTCATGGTTTCATGATACATTGTTTTCATAAACTCTGTACAGAGGTCAGATATATTGGTAATTTCGTTGTTATTAGCCTTTTTTAATATGGCATTCTTCGCACTATCAGATATTGGCGGATGACAGTAAAAAGATCCGCTCACCGGATTTAATACCTCGACAGATACGTTATCTCTGTCAACAAGAAGATAATATTTAACAAGCCTGTTTAAGGCCTGGCTGTATCCGAATATATGGGCATCACCTATAACATTATTATGCCCCTCTAAAACAGGGTAATTATCAAGATTTATAAATGATAGAAAGTAATTCTTTAAAGCCTCTGCCAACTCGCTAATGTCAGTACCAATTGTATGACTTCTGATAAATGCATAAATATCTCTTTTGAGCCTTGAATATCCCAATGATACAATGCAAGTACGATATTCAGGGTAAAAATCAATTTTTTGGCTGAGTTTTTCAATCCTGGCATTGGTACTCAATCCGCTGTAGGTAAGCGTATCCGTTGCAAAATAGTATTCAGTGTCTGTAAAAAATGCGAATAATGCTGACATGTTATTTAAATTTTAAGTTTGTGAATGTAGTTTGATATAAATTTCGGTTGCACCCTTCCAAAACGTTAGCCTGCTCCTGTGTTATGCCCTGTATCGCTCCTGATAAACTTGATTGGCTACTGCTTCCATTAGCTGAATTAAAGAGGTCAATCCCCTGCTTTTTAGCCTCGTCCTGTGCCGCTTTCAAAGCATCCTGATACTGTTTGGCAAGGGGTCCCGCATCTTTAAAGAAGTTAACCAGATCGTCTGTGGCACTTTGATCACCGGTTACCAAAAACGATGCTTTCAGGCTATCCGAAAGTTTGTCAAACTCACCTCCAAATATGTTTTCAAACAGGAATTGAGAAACTATATTTTCGATTACCTTATCAACACTGTCACCAAAAGCTTTAGCTGCATCAGTGCCATTTTTAAACGCGTCTACCAAAGCATTTCTCAAATCATCGCCTAAACCACCCGCCAAATCTTTGATGTCCTGGTTAATCTGCTCTACTGCCGCCTGCCTGGCATCATTCATGTCGATGGTGTTTTGCAACAGTACCTTAGTGCTATCAGTTACCTGGTTATTTGCTATTAAGTTTTTCGCAAGCGCCTCGTTAAACGTAACAGTCCCATCAGTGGCCTTTTTTATCAATTCGGGATATTTACCCAATAATGGCACCAGATTATCTACTTTCTTTTTGCCGCCAAACAGCCCTCCAACAAAACCTACAGCTCCGCCAATGATAGCACCGGCAGCAGCAGCAGGAACTGACAAAACACCACCTCCGGCGATTGCACCAACAGCAGCTCCCGTGGCAGCACCTGCAAGACCCGCCTTTGCCGCATTATCGGCACTCGTAGCGTTTCTTTGGCCGTCCTTTGCCTGCCCTCCCTGCAATGCACCGAGTGTCGTTTGAAACTCCTTGTTTACTGAGGCAAGTGCAGTGGCAGCACTTGCTATGTCTTTTTGATAGTTTTTGAAAAAAAGGTTGCCATTTAGCTGCTCCTGTAGCCTGATCTGGTCAATGGTGTTTATTTTATACTGATTCTGAAACGCTAAAACTGAATTTTGATAAGCTTCTTCTGCCTCTTTTCTTTGCTTAGCGGCAGAAGTAAAAACCCCAACAAGTGTTATAGCTGAACTTGCAGCAGCCGTATAAAGCGAAATCTGGTCTTGTGACTTCTGTTTCATTTCGTCTGCCGTAAGATTAGCCTTGCTGCTCAAATTGTTGAGCTCTCTGCTTATCTTACTGATATTAGCAAACTCCCTAATGCTCCCGCCCAGATTACTTAAAATGCCCGCGAGTACACCGTTCACATTTTGGAGTGCACCGGCAACGGAATCAAACCCTGATGCATAATTATTCAGGTTATCAAATAGCTTACTATCAAGCTCTTTTAATGTATTGGATGAAAGGCGCTGAATTTCATTGTAGGTACTTTTATTGATCTTCCCGCTATCAAGGTCAACTTTAGCCTTTGCCTGGGCTTTAGCTATATAATCCCTTAAATCCTTATCCCTTAACTGTTGGTACTGATCGTACAGGTGTTTATACTCGTCAAGCTGCTTAACCTTATTGCTTTCAAAGTCGTTCAATTCCTGTTCGCCGTTTTTAATGGCCTGATCTGCCTGATCTAAATAGGCCTGCCGGTCAGCTGCGCTTTGAGCGGCATATGCTTTTTGCCTTAAGGCTCCTGCCTGATCGAGATATTTTTGTATTATTCGGTTATGCCCTTGCTCATAGGTTTCCGTTGAGGTGTATAATTGTGAATACTGGTCAAGCTGCTTCTTTTGAGCTTCTTTACCTGCTACAGCAATCAATTTTAACAATACATCCCGCTGAGCGTTTGCAGATGCAGAGAAATCATCTCCTGCCGGCATCAGTGACTTTAAGTATTCGACAAACGTTTTAAATCCTTTCAACTGATCTGCGTAAAGGCGGTTTGCGGCGGCTTCTCCGTTCTGTAACTTGTAGTCTTCGAATGCATCAAAAATAGCTTTCTGCTCATCTATAACAGCCTTTTGTTTTTCTACCTGCTGTTTAGCCTTGACATCATCTACCGCCGCCTGCTCTGCCTGAGGTACGTTGATCATAACCCCATTGACATTATATTTTGTAGGGTCAATCTTTTTCCAGTTATTTTGCCCTGCTTTAATATTGAAACGTTCAATTTCTTTCAATAACTGCTCATACTTGGCCTTCGTTTGGGCAATTTCCTTTTCATCGCTTGTAAGGCTATTTTGCCTACTCTCCTCATTGATCTTTGCTATTTGATCGGCTATTGCGTTACGTGCTGCTATTTCGGCATTTGCCGCTTTCTGTAATTTCGCATCCTCACCGGGATCATAGGTTTTAATAATATCCTTCACCTCAGCAAGCCTTTTCTTTAAGACTTCTTTTTGCGAATCATTAGGGGCAAGTGCTTTCAATTTAGCTGATAACCCATCGCGGAGTGCCTCAAGATCGGTTTCGCTGTTAGCCTCTTTTAAGATGGTATTGAAATTTTCAAGGATGCCCTTAACACCATCACCGGCCAGAGCGGCTTTCAGGTCTTTACTAAATTTGGATACAAAGTCTTTTGCACCGGTGTTGCCGGTTAACGTCTTTTTGATCTGTTCGCCGAACTGAGCATCAATTTGCTTATTAGCATCTTCGTAAGTTTTAACCAGCTGTGCTACAATCTGCTTGTTGTCTGCATCAGTCGAGGTCGTGAAATTTCCCGAAAAGAAGTTTTGAAGACTATAGCCTACACGCTCGGTATTGCTGATCGCATCAATACCTTTTGTCTTAAGCTCGGTTATCTTTTTAAGGTTTTCAAGCTTTTGGCTATAGGCAGCTTCGCCCTGAAGCTTTTTATCAAGGTCATCAAGGTAGTCCTTGATTGCTTTTGATGCCGCTTTGGTATTAGCCGTTTCAAGCGTGATGTTTCCCAGGTATTCGGGCGCAATGGCATTAAGCTTCTTAAGCGCCGCCAGTCTATCCTCCTGGGTATTGTTATGGTCGTTAATGATCTTATTCAGATCGTTAATCTTCGTTTTTTGAATCTCAACCTGTACGTTGGCATCGCTGGTGATGGCGTTAGTCTCGCTGTTGATCCTGTTGGTTAGGTCGCTTGCGTCGTGCCATGACTTCAGGGCAATAACAAGCGCCGAGATGACAGCTGTGTACGCTGCCGTAGTAGCGATAGTCAGGATCTTTTCCGCGTTTAAAACTTCGAGGCCATCCCTCAACAATCGATAAGCCACGGTTTCAAGACCTATTGCAACAGTGTTTGCTCCTGATGCAATGGTGCTTGCAATGGTCGAAGCAGTTTGTAAAAGCAAAGCAGCACGGTACGCACCATAGGTTACAATAAGCAGCTCAACAATGTCAATCACTTTCTGGTAGTTAGTCACCAGGCTTGCCGCTAATTCTATACCTCCTTTTAAAATCCCCTCGTTGCTTTCTCCAATACTGTTCAGCATCTGTGAAAAAGCATCTTCCAGGTTACTAAGCATCCCGGTAAGGGTATGGCTTTGTTTTTCCATCAGGTTGTAGAAGATCCCCGATGAACCTGTTAAATTTTCAAAGGCTTTCTGCACTTCAGGGAAACCAACTTTACCGGCTTCAACCAGTTTATTGACCTCTTCTTCGCTCACATGGAATTGCTTTGCAAGCTCCTGTATGATCGGGATCCCTCGTCCGGTAAATTGCCTGATATCCTGAGCGTATGCGCGGCCTTGCGTTTTCAGCGTGCCATACAGGTAAACGATATCACTCAAAGGAGCAGACACACCGGCAGCGACGTTGCCTGTAGTGGTAAGCACGTCATTAATATCTTTTGCAGCAAAGCCATAGGCAAGCAGCTGCTTGGTAGCGGTAGCTACTTCGGTAAGGTTAAATGGCGTTGTAGCCGCAAACTTTACAGTTTCGGCAAACAGGGCATCGCCTTTGGCTTTGCTCTTAAGTATGGTATCATAGGCAACGTTAAGCTGCTCAAATTCGCCGCGTACTTTAATGATCTCCTGTACGAAGTTTTGAGCAGCCTGTATTGAAAAAAAGGAAGTAGCAGCAATTGCCGCTTTTTTAGCCCAGCCGTCAAGCGCATCGCTCATCTGCTGCCCTTCACGGGTAATAACACGGTTAGTGTTTTGCGTATCCTGTTCTGCCTGGCGCAATGAGCGGAGCAAAGCAGGGTTATTTATCAAAATGTCTATATCTATCGGCCCTAATCCATCCATCTTAGTAGTATTTTGTTTTAAAAAATATGCCCGGCGCTTAGGGGTTTAGCGTACCGGGCAAGTGAGTTAATGTTAAGTTTTATTGAAAATCAATCAATATTGGCGCTCTTCATGCCAAATATTTTACTAAATGAAGGAGGAACGGCTTGCTGTAACAGCACCTACATTATTGGTCATTCCGAACAATGCCAGATAAGCATCATTATTTTTTGCTTTAAAGTCAAGCTGTTGGGCTAACGAAAGCTTTTCAAAGTCATCTGCTGTTTTAATATCTGATGACTTGTATGGTGTTAATGAAAGTTTACTACTTGTATCTTCAGCAGGCTTTACAACTGTAGCGTTGTTAAATAAGGCCTGATAATCTTTAGCGTGATTCATTTTGAAATCCATCTTTTCTTTGTCTGAAAGCTTTTCAAAATCATCAACAGTTGAAATTTTATTACTCATGGTATTTTGTAAAAAATGTTTAATGGTTAATTACTGTATTTATTAACTGGCTTCCTTGTATTCTGACGGCTTCATGCTTTTGTAATACATTAATGTCCTGTAACTGATGTTAATCCCATGTTCAGGAAATCTTTTAGCAACAATGCGTGTATCGGGTATGTCTGCCTCTTTGATCGACTGATATACGCTCATAATATGCGCTATTTTCTTCTTGTTATTTTTGCTGTTGTAGGCCATTGATACAAATCACGGCGTTTGAGCAACCCATGCACAAAACAACCGCAAGCTTTGCACATGTTTTATAACGAGGCTTTTAATTGGTCTATACTTGAATGATTTTTTTTCATCGGTATTAGTAAAGTTTAATTTTTTTTTGAGAATGCTGCCCGCGAGGGGCAGCATTTCTTTTATTCTCACTTGTCAGTCTTAAAATATCAATCTGGTATGTAATCAGCCGGATATCTGGCCTCATTATCCCGGATAACTTTTAAAGATGGCCTCATGACTCCATCGGGATGCTTATCAAGGCCGAAAGGCTCTATCCTGAAGGTAGCTTTAATTTGCTCAAGCTGATTGTTGACTTCAATCACATGATCCCGCCAATCCAATAACACATTATATGTCTGAACACCTTTGTCATTCTTGGTGTAGTGAGTATACTTCTCTGTCACCTTATCGTTTGTGTCTGGCTTGCGCTGTACTACATCTTGAACGATCTCGAATAAATCAGGTGATAGATGACTTTGATGTCTTTCATGTCCATATCTCACTTCTGATTCTACGCCGCCTGTGGCTTTAGTAAACCGTTTTGAAATAGGCTTAACAGGGTTATCATGTATCCATTTTCTAATGAAATGAACATCAGGAATATCGATCATTTCTTTAAACGCATGCTTTTTAATAGCAATGCCGTTAAAGTGCGGGTTACCTGCTTTTTCAAGCATTTTATTTACGACAAGATCATGAAAAAGATGTTCTTTGCTGTGAGGGTTTAAAATCTCTTCCCTTACGTGATTAATTTCATTTAGGGTTACTGTAATGCCAACGCTTTTGAAAAGGTCGTATATCGCCTGAAAATAGGCAATTTGCGAATCGAGCCATAATTGCTCTAATGCTATCCGCTCAGGATAGGCTACTATTAAAATAGGTTCCATTTTTAAGGGGTTTAAATGTTATTTAAAAAGGTTTTTAATTACTTTTGAAATGCCTGTCGGTCGCTTATTTATTGCATCATAATCAGGCATAATAGTCCGTTGGGTAAACTTCTCTTTAATGATGCTATCGGCATCTTTTAACTTCAATACCCTACCGTCCATCAGTTCAAGATAAGTAGTATTGACATAGGCAGGACTGGCACCAAATTCCGGCTTTCTGTTTTGGGATATCCATTCCAAATCTGCTTTCAGGTTAGGTAATTTTACATGCTTATTGATCTCGTACTTTGGCAACGCCGAGAAGCTTTTGTACTTCGCATGCTCAAGCATTCTTTTTAATACCAGTTCATCAAAAGTCTGCTCATATCCTACGAGAGTAGCACACCCTACTATAGTGTTAAAATCTTCTATGTGCAGTACAACATCAACGTGATCGAACCTGTCGTATATCCCCTGCAAATAAGGGATCAGTTTTTTTATTACAGCTTGTTGCTGCTCAATCCCTTCCTGGTTTACTTCTATTATTTCTTTGGTTTTCATATAATTCAAATGGTTTTATTAAATTTGTGGTGGCCAGGCTGTGTACCTGGCCGACAAAGCAAAGGGCAGCAGATCAATTCTATTGCCCTTTGTGATTTATGGCGGTTTTATGTGCATCTCTTGCATTTGATTTTAATAGTCAATAGTTTATACTTACTTTTGTCGTGGGCAGGCCGTGTACCTGCCCGCAGCAAAGGCGGTCAATTTATTTTGATCGCCTTTGCTCATTATTACAGGTAAAAGTTTTATCAAGCCGCGTTATCCAAGTCCTTAAGCTGGCATATGCAGCGTAGTTCATACAACAGGTAAAACCCGTCTGATCTGTTAGAGTAGCCGTTCTGATCAGCATTATCGATCAGGAGCTGCCCGTACTGGATGCCTATTTCGTCAAGTTTCTGGGCAAGTCTTTCGAGGGTGTAATCTTTAGTTATAAAGTTCCTGAACAGTTCAACCGCTTTTTCGATATCCTGCTCTGCTTTTTGTTGACTGTTCATAATTTTGAGTTATTAGAGGTTGGTAAATCAAGTTCACTAAGCAGGTGCTTTACTGCTGCATCAGCTTCTTTATTATCGGCTGTCTTTTGGGTGCTTTTGGCAATGGCCTCAAATTGACGGTGTGTTTTTATCAGCTCAGCATAGTTCATGTCATTCAGCGGCTTTTTAACCGCTCCACGCTGTTTTATAAAAAGGTTGAGCTTAGCGGCGTTTATCTTCTTATCTTCTCCTGTAGAGCCGTAAATAATGCCTGATCGGTAAGCCAGTGAGAATATTAAGCTTTTCATCCGTTCTCGCGGATCGTATTCCGCTAAATCCTTGATCAGCCGCCTCGCCTCTTCAAACGAAAGGCCTTTGCTGCTTTCGGTACGCCCGTTGGTAGCATTGCTGATCAAATCTTTTTTTTCATCTATCCAACCTAACTGGTTAAGCAGGACATGTATTTTCTGTATCTGTGCTGTACTCGCGTAGTTCATGGTATTTAAATTTTATAAGTTTGAATCGATATGGTTACTTGATTTCAGGGCGTTGGTATCGTCTGTTTGCTTTATTATTTTCAGTTTCTTTCGGAGGTATTTCATCCGGGCAATCTGAACGGTAGGAGCATTTTGGGGATATAGGCTTTCGTAATAGCTGCAAAAGTCATTTACAATCTCTTTGTACTTGTTGTGAGACTGGCTTAACAAACGTGCGGCATCCCAACCATTAATTAATACCCAACAATTTATTAAATCCTCTCTTACGCTTAATTTGATAGCTATTTCGGTCTTAGTAAGCCCTTTTTCGATATACATGTGAGCGGCCTTATACTCGTTTACCTTGTCTGTGTCCGGGCGGTAATCATCCCATTTACCGGCGATCCGCCATACTCGCAAAGCCTTTGTTGATACGCCTATCTGCTCGCTAATCTGCATAGCAGACAAGCCGTGTTTTATGTACAGTATGGCAGCTTTAACTTTTAAATCTGCATACTGAGCTTTATCCTTTCTCATAAGTTTTCGACCTTTCCCCTGCTGCTCAGGTAATCAAGAGAGTTAATAGGGTGATTTTCAGCAACAGTAACCAGTTCAAGGCTTTTGCATTTGGCCGTAAGCTGCTTTTTAAATGCTGCAAAGGACTTCCAGTAAGGCGACAGACTACTCACATATTTCTGCTTAGCCATGCGGCTACGCTTGCCGAATACTTTCGCATTTTCTTTCAAGTCTTTAGCCTTATACACCGGGATCTTGCGTTCATTGTAGAATTTTTGGCCGATCTCGCTTTCGGCGCTCATGTATTCGCCTTTGATAAAACCATCAACATAAATCACCATCAACAGGCTCATTCCGTTACGTTGCGTTTGCAGCGTTAACTTGTGGCCGTCTGCTATGATCTGTATTTGGTCGTAAAAAGCGCCCCAGGCGTTTTTTACGGTTTGCCAGTTTGCGCTATTCATGAAGTTTTTATACTTGTAAGCTTTATTAATAAATCATTTAATGGCGGTTGAGTAATACGCAATTCGATAGAAGCGCTTTTGATTTTTGTGTTTGTCAAACACAAAAACGTATCTATTATCTCGTTCATTTGCTCGTCTTTAAACCCGTTTGACTCTTCTATATAGATATGAAGCATTCTCATAAAATAACTTAACTGGTCGTAAGCGGTTAGCGCCTTTAAAAGATCTAAATCCTGTAGTGACAGAGCTGTTACGGTATGATCAGCATTCATAATTGCCCCCTTTCGTTCAAAATGGCATTGTACAGCAGCCTGTAATTTGGTAATCTGTGAAAGTCGCTGATTATATCATCATCGTTCAAGCCGTTACCTTTGCAAATTGCAGTAATCTCCGTTTTGGTAGGGCGGTTAAGTATGTTCCAGTTAACAATACGACTGTGAAACTCCGGATAGCCAGGCTTTTCTTTAGTGACAGCCTTTTCCATGTCCCGTTGGAAATATTCACAACCGGCCAGGATGATACCGGCATTGTACATTGTGCCGTTCCTGATATCATGCAGGTCAAGCAATACGTTGGTTGAAACCTTTCCGGCCTCGTCAATAATAACAAGGGGCTTTGTTTGGCTATTAAGCTGCTCAATGATCTGCTTAACCATATCGTAAACACTGCCCAGGTAATTGATACCCATTTCAAGTAAAACCGAATGTAAAAATTGCCTCCTGTTCATAGAGTTTTTACACTCAACATAGTACACGTTACGGCCTGCTCGGTAGTAGTCATACAGCGCTGTAGTTTTACCTGCACCTGTATAACCTATTACAGCGTTCATCAGGCTGTGTGCCTGGCTCTTTTGGCAGATGCTTTGAACGGAGTTGTAATTTGACGTTCCTAAAATGGTAAAGTCGCTTGCAGGTTTTAAGGCGTTGATCACCTTAAGTAGCATTTCTTCTGATAGGTTATCAGTGTTACCCTGCTCAATAAAGGTTAAAACAGCAGGTGATACCTGAATTTTAGAGGCAAGCCGGTTTTTGCTTACCTTTTTTAAGCCGGTGTAATCGTTAATTAACTCCCTGGCTTGTTGAATTAGGTTTTCTTTTTGCATCTTTGTTCAGATTTTTTTATAAATGGTTTATGACTGTTTAATAGGCCGTTGAGCACTGGTAATGCTCAGCGGTTTTCTTTTATATTTTACCTACCTTTTCAAGGGTAGCGGGTATAATGTTCGCTTTTGAATGCCGCTCCTGTGCGGTCTGTTTTTTACGTTGGGGAATAGCCTCAATTGCGGCAGGCTCGTAGGCGTGTACATCACCAGTGCCGTTGTAATTCTTTATCCATTTAAGTTGCTGCTGTGTTTCAGCATCGTTAAGCACTCCTTTTAAGGCAACCTTCAAGGGGTTGGCTGTTTTAAGCATTTCGTCAATATCTCCCTCAAAGCCCTCATTTGCTATTTGTTCACTAATCCGTTTAGCTACATTTAGCTTGCTTTGATTATGCTTGCTTTGCTTGATGATCTGTATTACATCGGCATCAGTTTGATTAACAGGTGCTTTGTAAAACCCGATTTTTTGCCTGCATTCGCACAGATATTGACCTGATAAGCTGAATACATGCACGGTTGACAGGTCTTTTTCATCGTAATACACTTTTACCTTTGTGCCGTCAAGCTTAAGACCCAATTCATGATTATACACCTCGTAGAAGTAATCATTGTGCCTAACGGTCATTTCAATCTCGCTTTTTTGAACCTTCAGCGTTTTATTCATCCAAAACAACATTGCTAAATCAGCATGATTAATACTGGTAGTATTAGGCCGTTCACTTTCGCTGAATATTTTACCTGGCGATTTGCGTTTTTCATCACCTTTGTTATTGTAAACCAATACCAAGGCGTCAACAATGGTGCGCATATCATCGTAACTGTACAGGTTGTCACGTTTATGCAGGTGGGCAAGGTGTTCAATGTCGATCCTTCCATTATCCCGCTTGGTACGTACACCTTCGCCGGTAAAACCGTCAATCATACGCTGAAAGCCAGTTTGAAAGGTTTCAAACCATCTTTCGACATCTGCTTTTTGCTTTGGATCGCCCTTTGCAGTTGGGGCTAAACGGCATCCTTTAAGCAATAACTCGTCTTTTAAGGTTAAAAACTCCGCCGTTTTGGTTGCACTGGCATTATCATGCATCAGGGTATGAGGCAATAGCATTTCTTTGCTAAATGCCATTTTAAAAGCGCCGAACCAATTGTGTCTGTCTTCGCTAAGCGCAAGGTCATAGCCCATTATCATTTTACTTTTTACATCCATCACAACAAACAGGTTAAGCCTGATCTTTTCCTTTTCTGCCTTATCCCAACAAAAAAT
Source organism: Mucilaginibacter gossypii (assembly GCF_017569325.2). NCBI lineage: Bacteria > Pseudomonadati > Bacteroidota > Sphingobacteriia > Sphingobacteriales > Sphingobacteriaceae > Mucilaginibacter > Mucilaginibacter gossypii. Next base: position 1,033,708 of record NZ_CP071878.2, read on the forward strand.
TTGAAGCGGGGTGCCGTCTGCATAGTACAGATCCCCGGCATGTGCGGGGTCTTTACGGCGGCTTGATGGCTGCACGTTGTTTCGGTAATAGGCTTTATCCCTGTAAGCGGACAGGCGGTTTCTAACTTCTGGCTTAGCTACATATTTAGCCACGGTTTCAACAGAAACCCGGGTTTTACCGGCCTCTATGCAATCGGCTGTTAAAAGTTCATGGATGATTTTATTAGTGTACTTATTGGCATTGGCGTAATACTTCTCAATCCTGGCGATATGCCATAAGGTAAGCTTAACCAGGTGAGCTCGAGGTGTGCCCGTACATTTATGCACTATGCGGATGCCATTTGCGGCAAAATCCTTGATTTTCTGCCTGAACTTCTCGGCGCTCTTTAGCGTAATCTTAACGCCTTTTGCAGACAGGTAAGCGGCATGAAGCTCGTTATTATTATAACTCCCACGTAAATCAATGCAGCACTGTATAAGTGCATGTATCTTGGCAAGTTCTATAGTTTTTTCCCTTTTGCCTGGGAACATGGCATTATACTGTGAACAGTATTGGTGAAAGGTATTGGTTACTGCATTTTCTAAGATTGCCGATAACTGTGCGGCCTTTAAGTCCTTTTGTTTTTGCTTTTCGTCCTCAGCCGCTAATACCTTATCCTGTTTTATAAGATCTATGAGGTCTTTTGTTGACGGTAAATTGTATTTGCTTTTGGTTTGTTTAGGTATAGAATTGTATTCAATTAAAATTTTCCTTCCATCAAGTTTGTCAGGATGGTTAATCCATGAAATAGGTTTAACTGACAAACTCGACCGACCGCAACTCGACATTACACTCTTAGCTTTAAGCTTACTATTAGTCAAGTCTACCAGTTCAGAAACTGAAATCAATACATCACTATGCCCGTGCCTCACCATACTATCCGTTGATTATGGCCATGTAGCCTCTCCTTTTTTGTTCTACATCTGCCACTACTTCAAGAGCTGCCAACTCAACCATTATGTTGTCATTTCTGCCATTCAAAAAATTAGAAACAGTCACTCTATTTACACCGGCTTTTTCGGCTATCATCTTTGCATAACCGTGAGGAATTTTAGATTTTAATTCTTCTCTTGTCATAACTTTTATACTTTTGTTAACTAATATGTCACAAAAATAACATTTGCTTTTATAATTAACAAATCATTTAACATTTTATTTAACAATGGCAACAATAGCAGAGAAAATAAAAAATCTCCGGGTACAAACAGGATTGACACAAGAGGACTTTGCTCATAAAATAGGCATCAGTAGGTCTAACTTAGCACAAATTGAAACAGGAAAAACAAATCCGACATTTGAAGCAATAGGAGCGATTTGTTCGGCTTTTAATATCGATGCAAACTATTTACACAATGAATCATTGAATGTAAATGAAAATGCAATAAGTAATGTTATTCAAAATGTTGGTAATAATGTTATACTAAATTCAGAAAATGCTGATTTCGATGGTCAAAAAACCACCAATACGCATGCTTCTGGAATATCTGAAAAGATAGACTACTTTGCCAATAGCAAAAAACTAACTGCCTTTTACAAGAAGGTTTTTGAGCAAGCGCCAGAGCTTGATAATTTTATGTCTGATCTAACCGAATTGGAACATCTAAAAGATGATCTTAACGAGTATATCGAGAAATTGAATAAGCCCATCAACGAGGTTTACGACAGTGTTATAGCTGGTGATTACAAATCCATATTATCTAATGAATTTGTGTCAAAAAACGTCTTAAAGCTATCAGAATTGAAGAAATACGCCAAGTCGGTCAGGGAGTTGGTTGACCTGATAAATTCAGTATTGTTATTTGAAGAAAGTGAATAAATTCGGCTACGTTTAAACATCCAATAAACGGCGTTTAAAGTCCTTAAAAATGGTGGTTAAATTCAGTTTAAGCGCCAGTTTCGACACAGAAAATACAAGCATATTGCCGTTTTCTGTTCTTTATGTTACAGGAAATACAAGTAAAATAGTAGTAAATGGTAGTAAACCGGAAACCTACTTTTTAAATTACTTTTACGTTATCTTTTTAGCAGGCAAAAAAACCGCCTTGGTTATATCAAAAACGCCGTTTTTTTCAATTTTGCCGTTTTTCCTTCTTTATGTTAAAATATACCTTTTTAAATACCCCCTACAGTTATTAAAAAAGCGATTGGATTGTCCCCAATCGCTTTTTTTGCGGGATGGCATTGTAATTAGTCCCCTTTGGCTATAACTTCATTACGATAGTATTTTCTGCGAAGCCAAAATGCCACGTTAACCAGCGCTATCAGTGCCGGAACCTCAACCAGCGGGCCGATTACCCCTGCAAATGCTTGCCCCGAATTAATACCAAATACACCAATAGATACGGCGATAGCCAGCTCAAAATTATTGCCGGTAGCTGTAAACGCAATGGAGGTGCTTTTTGAGTAATCGGCATCAAAATATTTGCCGATGAAGAAACTAAGCAGGAACATAATTGCAAAGTAAAATACCAGCGGTATAGCAATATGAACCACATCCATAGGGATTTGCACTATAAGCCTACCCTTGAGGCTAAACATCAGTATAATGGTAAACAACAGCGCAATAAGCGTTATGGGCGAAATAAAAGGAACAAATTTTTGCTGAAACCAGCCCTCGCCCTTTAGTTTGATCAATGTATAACGACTAATAATACCGGCGGCAAAAGGAATACCAAGATAGATACCCACGCTTTTGGCAATCTGGAGCATGGTAATATGTACCTGGAGACTTTTAAAGCCAAGCACCGGCGGCAGTACGGTTATAAAAATGTAAGCATATACGCTATATAAAAGTACCTGGAAAATACTGTTCAGGGCTATCAAACCGGCGGCATATTCGCGGCTGCCATCGGCAAGTTCATTCCATACTACAACCATGGCAATACAACGGGCAAGCCCAATTAGTATCAGCCCTGTCATATATTCGGGGTAACCGCGCAGGAAAACGACAGCTAAAATGAACATTAGGATAGGGCCTATTATCCAGTTTAAAACAAGTGAGGCACTTAATATTTTGATATCTTTAAATACCCTGCCCATTTGTTCATATTTTACTTTGGCAAGCGGCGGGTACATCATTAATATGAGGCCGATCGCCAACGGAATATTAGTAGTCCCGCTCGAAAACGAATTGATAAAATCGGACGATGAGGGTATAAAGTATCCTGTTACAACGCCTATAGCCATAGCCAGGAAAATCCAGATGGTGAGATAACGATCAATAAAACCGAGCCGTTTTCGTTCAACAGCCGGAGTGCAATTATTGGCAGACATATTATTGCGCTTCGGTTAAATGCTGTTCTACAAATTGTTGGGTGTACGCTTTGATCTGTTCACGTACTTTTCTGAATTCGCCCATCACTTCATCTTCGGTGCCGCGGGCTTTGGCCGGATCCGGGAAGTTGTAATGAAAACGTTTCACATTCCCCGGAAAGTAAGGGCAGGCTTCGTTAGCATTATCGCAAACAGTTATTAAATAATCAAAAGCAATGTTGGCGTATTCATCCACATGGTTTGAGGTATGGTTGGAAATATCAATATCATCCTCGGCCATGGTTTTAATGGCTTTGGGGTTTACGCCATGTGTTTCAATGCCCGCACTGTATATGTTTGCTTTACTGCCCGCAAAATGCTTTAAATATCCCTCGGCTATCTGACTACGGCAACTATTGCCTGTGCATAGTACTAATATATTTTTCATAATTGTTTTATTGGCAGCAGCCTGGTTCGCAGCATACTTTTGTTTCGGGTTTTTCGGCATACACGGTAACGCTTACAATAGCGCCGTTGCCGTTTTTAAATTCGTTAATTTCATCTGCCGATAGGTAATTGCTTAAAATATCGTCAGGAATAATAATGGGTTTTTCTTTTTGCACAATGATATTGACAAAACCATTTTTGCTGATGAGCTCAAGGTATTCCTCTTTTTGAATGGCCCCTGATACGCAGCCTGCATACATTTCGGCGGCTGTCCTGATCTTTTCGGGCAGGCTGCCTGTCAATACAATATCCGAAATGCTAAAATGGCCCCCGGGTTTCAATACGCGGTAAATGTCTTTAATGACAGCGTTTTTATCGGGCACCAGGTTTAATACACAGTTGCTTACAATTACATCGGCCGCGTTGGCAGTTACCGGCATATGCTCGATATCGCCCAAACGAAACTCCACATTATTAAAGCCAAGTTTGTCGGCGTTTTCGCGGGCCTTGCTAATCATAGCGTCTGTAAAATCAATCCCTATTACTTTGCCGGTCTCGCCGGTTTCGGAACGGGCGATAAAGCAATCATTGCCTGCACCACTGCCGAGGTCAATTACCGTATCTCCCTTTTTAATTTGGGCGAATTGCGTGGGCAAACCGCAGCCCAAACCGAGATCGGCATCGGCATTGTAACCCTGCAGTTTGGTATAATCTTCGCTCATGATATTGTAAACCTCGGTTGAACATCCGCCAGCCCCGCAGCATGATGATTGATTGGTATCCTTATCCTGTAAGGCAATTTCGCTGTATTTCAGCTTTACCAATTCTTTTAATTCCTCGTTTGTTTTCATTTGTGTATTGCAATATTACGATTAATGTGACCAAAAAATTTTAACAGCAATTATTGAAGTCTTTGTACGATGAGAATAGTTTATTTAACTCATCATTCAGGTTTTTCCAGGCTTCGGGCTCAATGCAATAGCAAACACTTACACCTTCTATAGTACCCTGTATGAGGCCTGCATTCTTTAATTCTTTAAGATGCTGGGATACGGTGGGTTGGGCAAGCCCCAGTTCGGATGACAGATCGCCGCAGATGCAAGCCTTAGCTTCAATAATAAGCTGCAGGATGGCAATACGGGCCGGATGAGCGATAGCTTTAAGCTGCACAGCCAGTTTGTTCTGCTCGTCGGTAAATATTTCTGTTTTAGTGATTCCCATAATTATATTGCAATATTACGATTAATTAAATTGCTGTCAATAGCTTTTACAATTTAATTTTAGGCTGAGTGTTGGCTGATGAAGTAAATTCGGAAGGAGGAGAGGAAGACCTGCGAAGTTTCTAAAACTTCGCAGGTCTGAAAATTGGCAACCTTACTTAGCTGTCGCTGCCGCTTTCTTTTTAACGCTGGTAGCTGTTTTGGCAGTTTTCGATGCTATGGCCTTTTTAGCTTCCGTGGCTTCAGTTTTGGCTTTTGTGGTAATAGCTTTTGCTTTAGTTGCTGCCTTTGCTTTTACATCAGCCACAGCTTTTTTAGCGGTTGCCGCTTCATCTTTTGCTTTGGCGGTAATGGCTTTAGCCTTGGTTTCGGCTTTCGCTTTTACTTCAGAAACTGCGTTTTTTGCTTTGGTGGTTACCACATTTGCTTTTTTAGCTGCTGCGGTTTTAGTTGGCGCAGCTTTTTTGGTAGCCGTGGCTTTTTTAGCGGCTACTTTTTCCTTGATATCCTCTATTTTTTCTTCGGCTGCTTCTTTTACGTCTTCGGCTGTATCTTTTGTGCCTTCCCAAAGGCTTTCAATTGTTTCTTTAACCTTCTCGAAAAATCCCTTTTCTTCAGGTTGGGTTGATTGATCACTCATGATGTTTTTATAGATAGGTAAACAGATTGTTATTAATTAACCTGTTAACCTCAAAAAGTTTAGGTTTGTTTTAAATCTGCTTAACAAACATTAAACATCGAAGCCATTAAGATAAGCCCGTAAACCTGGCATTACTCAACCCATATAAGCCGTCTATTATTTTTAAAGTAGCCTCGCCAACTCTTTGCTTCAAGAGTGATCGTATCTCGATATAGATATCTTGTTTAACCCATAAATGTATGGCCTGAAGTGTTTCGGTCTTATTACCCAGATGTTCATAAAGCGATACGCAGGCGGCATTCCACAGGTTTCAGATTTTTGCCTGAAACACCATTCGGCAAAATCATAGTTCTTTTTGAGTTGTGCGACGTTATTACTTTTATGAGACGCTACAGTAACCGGTAATAACTCCATGAAAACGCCATAAATTGAAGTTTGTGGATCCTCAAAGTCCTTCTTTAAGGAAGGGAGGCTTTCAATTGCCCGTTTTCGCCAGGCGCTCATTTTGTATATCTATGGTTATATCAGGAACTAATATAAAGCAAAAAGTCCTGCCGTTGGGCAGGACTTTTGTATAAAAAAAGTGTTCAGTTATTTTACTACCGAAAACTTATAAAGCGATTGCGTTTTATAGGTATCGCCGGGTTTCAATTCCGTAGAAGGGAATTGCGGCTGATTTGGTGAATCAGGAAAATGCTGGGTTTCCATCGCGAACGAAGTCCGGTACTCATCTTTAATACCGCGTTTCATTGCGTTTTTAGCCTGCATAAAGTTACCGCTGTAAAACTGTAAGCCAGGTTCTTCGGTAAATACTTCCATTTTGATACCGCTTTTATCACCTACAACAGTCGCAATTGGAGTGCTCAGGTCATGTTTGTTCAGTACAAAGTTGTGGTCGTAACCTTTGCCATCTTTTAACTGCACATTGTCTTCGTTAATACGTTTGCCAATGGTTTCGGGCTTAGTGAAATCGAACGGAGTGCCGGCAACTTTTTCAAGTTTCCCGGTAGGGATCAAGCCTGCATCAACCGGTAAATAATTATCAGCATCTATCTGCACCAAATGATTGAGGATTGTACCGCTGCCTTCGCCATTGAGGTTAAAGAACGCGTGGTTGGTAAGGTTAACAACCGTTTTTTTATCGGTAGTAGCTTCGTACTGGCATTTAAATGAATTATCGTCGGTAAGGCTGTAAATTACTTTAACATTGAGGTTACCGGGGAAGCCTTCTTCCATATCTTTTGAAAGATAGGTAAGCTCTACGGTAGATGAATCGATCATTTTACCATCCCACACCACTTCCTGGAAACCGTGTTTGCCACCGTGCAACATATTGGGCGTATTGTTAATTGACGATTGATAATCTTTACCATCTATTTTAAAATGGCCTTTGGCAATACGGTTGCCGTAACGGCCAATGGTAGCGCCATAATAACGTTCGGTTGATTTTTCAAAACCTTCCACATCATCAAAACCTAAAACAACATCGGTTAACTTGCCATTTTTATCGGGTACTAACAAGCTTACCACACGGCCGCCATAATTGGTGATGGTGGCAATAATGCCGTTTTTGTTTTTAAGGGTAAATAAATGGGTTTGTTTACCATCGATTGTTTTTTCGAATGCTGATGCAGTGGTTTGGGTGCTATCCGCCATAGTAGTGTTTTTCTGTGAGGTTGAATTTTGATTACAGGCAGCCAAATATAGGCTACAAGCAGGTAAAATTGTTAAATAAATACCTTTAATTAATTTTCTCATAAATAGGTTGGTTATAGTTTGGTTTAAAAATAGCGTTTTTTCATTATTCCCTCGTTTTATAATGGACCTCACTTAAACCACGCAATTTTTCAGCAGCAAACTCTGCTGTGATATCGCGTTGCGGATTGGCAAGCATCTCATAACCTACCATGAACTTTTTAACCGTGGCCGAACGTAACAGCGGCGGATAAAAATGCATATGCCAGTGCCAGTAGGGATGATCGCCCGAGTTAACCGGAGACTGGTGCATACCAGCCGAATAAGGAAACGATGTTTCAAACATGTTATCATACCTGATGGTGAGCCTCCTGATAGCGTCGGCAAGGGCATGTTTTTCCTGCTCGGTAAAGTATAAAATGCTTGTTACATGCCTTTTGCTTACAATCATAGTTTCGTACGGCCAAACTGCCCAAAATGGTACAAGCACAACAAAATGTTCATTTTCAAAAACTATGCGGTCCTGCTTTTTAAGTTCCAATGCAAGGTAATCGGCTAAAAGGCTAGTTCCTTTTTGCTCAAAATGAAGCTTTTGCTGCTGGGTTTCTTTGGCTACTTCAACGGGCAGGCTGTTTTGCGCCCAGATTTGCCCATGTGGGTGAGGGTTACTGCAGCCCATGATATCGCCCTTGTTTTCAAAGATCTGGATGTGTTTGATCCACGGATAAGAAGCCAGGTCTTCAAATTCCGACTGCCATACGTCAACCACTTTGCTGATCTCTTTGGTGGTCATCTGGGGCAGGGTGAGGTCATGCCTCGGCGAGAAACTGATTACCCGGCAAATGCCTTTCTGGCTGTTAGCTACCAGTAGTTCATCTTCATTTAAACCGCCATCGGGCGTATTCAGCAACAACGATGAATAGTCATTGGTGAAAACAAAGCTTCCTTTATAATCAGGGTTTTCGCTGCCATCGGCCCTTTTGTTTGTGGGGCACAGGTAACAGGCCGGATCATACTGCGGGCGGTCGTCGGCTTGTGTAGCCTCAACTTTGCCTTGCCACGGGCGTTTTGTACGATGCGGCGATACCAGGATCCAGTCGCCTGTTAAAATGTTTAACCTGCTGTGAGGGTGCTCTTTAAGATCAAAATTTGTGTCCATTAGTTTAAAATCAGGTAATAATTGGCTTATACATGTAAGGTAGACAGTTATACCTTAGCGATTTCAAAGTTGGTAAAAATAAATGTAAATCATACATTTAAAACAAATTTTTCTAAATAAATAGTTACAGTAGAAAGATTGATAGGATTTGTAGAAAAAGGGGGAGATTGAATGTCATACGAGTAGGAACGACGAAGCAATAACATTCTATACAGGTGGCTATGCTTTCCTGGCGGTTGCCGCGCGATGACGTGCTTTGGAAGTTTAGAATCCCAATCCACCGGCCTCCACCACTGCCGAATCGCAGATATAAGTTGGCACAATGCCGGTGGCGGTGATGCGGTTTTCGGCGTCTTTGGCCTGGGTATTACCGGATAGCACCAGTACGGTATCCAAACCAAATTTATTACCGCCCAAAATGTCTGTTTGCAGGGTATCACCTACCATTACAATATCTCTTTTACTGATCGGTCTGCGCTCGCGGAGCAGATCGTAGGCAAACATGAACATCTGCGAATCAGGCTTACCAAAACGAATAAACTCTTTACCCACAATTTTTTCTATCATACTGGCTAAGCCGCCTATGGCTATAGATACGTCATGCTTGGTTAGGGGATAGGCATGATCGGTATTGGCTACAATGGCCGGAATGGTGCGCTTACGCATGAGGTTAACTGATTTGTTCAGATCACGGCCCCAGTCAAAACCTTCGTCATCCAAAAAAACCAGCGCGTTAACCCTGTCAATATTGCTTTCGTTTACTTCGCTGATAGGCAATGTATGCAGCCCCGAGCTGTCAATGTAATGGGCAGAATCGGGCGTACCTAAATAAGCTACGATACCGTCGTTCACCTTCAGGTCAAGATATTCTTTGGTAAGCATGCCCGATGATATAATCCTGTCGGGTGTTATGGCGGTCAATCCTTTAGTGGTATAGGATTCCGCTAATTGCACCGGGCTTCGTGAAGCATCGTTGGTTACAATGTAATACTCCTTACCTTGTTCTGCCAGGTAAGAAAAGGTGCGCTCAATACTCGGAAGCAGGCCGCCATAGTTTTTCAGAACCCCAAAAGCATCAAAAAAAACAACTTCGTATTTATCAATTATGGATTTAAAGTTGTCTATCCTGGTCATGCTTATCTGTTTTAGGGCTTTTTATAAAATCAGCCCGAAAGATAGCTAACCTATTTTAATTTTAAGGCCTCAATGATCTTTTCGGCATCAAAATCCCTGTCTACCGATGGTAAATAGATGTCAAAAGCTTCAGCCTGTAGTTTTTTGGCATATTGTTCGCTAAAAAAGTGCTTGCCATCTTTAATTACGTAATTCAGGATAAAAAAACGATAAGCTTCTTTTAAAAAGCGGATCTCATCGGCAGTAAGCGGGTTAACTTTATGGTATTCTTTTAAAAAAATGATGAATCGGTCTTCCATCATGGTGTTGATCACGTAGCTGAAAACGGTACGGTCGCCGATATCAGAAACTACGCGACTAAAAAAATAAAAATCGAGCAAACGGTAACTCATCCTGAACCAATCATAATCCCAGCGCGAGTAAAGCTCAAGATCAGGTGTTACCGAAAAGTTGCCGATATTCCAGTCGATAAATACAGGAATGATCTCGAACGAGCTCATATTGTATTTGGAGCGGTTTTTCAAAAAGGTTTCGCAGTGGTATTTTAAAAAGTCGGCCTGCATACCGGAGCCAAATTGTTTTGGGTTGGTCTCGATTTGTTGCTGCAACGCCCAGATATCGGTGCGTAAAGTCTTTGACGATTTAGGCAACACATTTTTAACCCTGGAGCATGCTTTATGGAATTTGCCAACCTGCTGACCAAGTTTTTTAATATGGTTTTCTTCTAACCGGCGTGGCAGGCGCTGTAAAATGCGTGTAGGGTTATAGAAAACCACCCAGGCATCGGTTTTGCCGTGTTTATGATGATAGATGTAAACGCGGTTGTTTTTTTGTAAAGAACGGGCCAGGAAATTCTCAAACGGGTAAAGCAGGTTAATTGCCAGCGTTTGAATAATGCGGTGGTCCTCCTTAAAATGTTCGAACTTGCCAAAGTATGAGAGTTTGGCTATGATAATATCATCGTCATCAAACGTAATACGGTACACGTGATTGGTTGAAACCATAGCGCTGATATCTTCAATATCGCGGATGGTTTTTGACGCGTCATACCCTTCCCAGGCCTTGCGGATAATAAAAGAATAGTCCATTTGTATGTATCTGCCGGCAAAGTTACGCCATTGGCAGCATTCGGTTTATAATTAACGGTGTAAATATATTATTAATTTCTGAACCGGGATTTGGAAGGTTTTTTTGGATGGGCAGGATTTTACCTGGTGTTTTTCTCTGAACCAGGATTAAATGGATTTTTAAGATTTATTGGCTTTTATCTTTAGGGTTTATATTTTTTGTTTAGGAGTCTTTTTACAGTTAATGATTTGCTCCCAAAATTTAATAGCAAACCAATCTCTACATTATAGGCTTCCAGATAGTTTATGGCCTGTGCCAAATGAACATCTTCAAGTTGGGTAATTGCCTTAAGCTCCACGATGATCATTCCGGATACAAAGAAATCAACTCTGCGGGTTCCGATATGAAGATCCCTGTAATGGATTGGCATCTCCTTCTCCCGTTCAAACACAAGGCCATTTAAGGCCATCTCAATTTCTAAAGCTTTCTGATAAATAACCTCCTGAAATCCGTTGCCAAAGTGCTATGTACCTGCATAGCACAGCCAATTATTTTACCTGTTATGTCGGTGTGTTTAAGTTGATCCATTTTGAAAACAAAATAAAAGAGCCATCAGCATAACAATCTTTGCCCTCATGCAAATCAAAATCCTAAAAATCCAAAAAATCCCCCCAAATCCCGGTTCAGATAATCTCAAAATACCTTTTCAACTCCCAGTCGGTTACGCTTTTGGTAAACTGGCGGTATTCCCACAGCCGGGTTTGGGTAAAGTGATCAACAAAGCCTTCGCCGAAGAGCTCTTTGGCAATATCGGAGTTTTGCATGGCTGTTGCGGCTGCATGCAGGTTTGGCCATAGTACACCATTGCTTTTGTCCTGGTAACCATTGCCTGTTGTTGGCTTAATATTTAGCTCAAGCTTGTTTTTAATACCGTACAAGCCCGAAGCCAGTGCTGCAGCCATGGCCAGGTATGGGTTAGTATCCGAGCCAGGGATGCGGGTTTCCAGGCGGGTATAGTTTTGGGTGGTATTGATAACACGTAGCGCGGTAGTGCGGTTTTCAACACCCCATGTTATGGTGGTGGGCGCCCAGGCGCCTTCAACAAGGCGTTTGTAGCTGTTTATGGTTGGCGCGTACATAGGCAACAGGTGAGGCATGCAGTATAGCTGACCTGCAAGGTAATGCTTATGCAGGTCGCTCATTTTGTTTACATCGTTAGAGTCGTAAAACAGGTTTTTTGATTGGTCTTTAGTCCACAGGCTTTGATGGATGTGGCCACTGCAGCCAGGCAGTGTTTCGGTCCATTTGGCCATGAATGATGCCATGATACCGTGTTTATAGGCTATCTCTTTAACTGCGGTTTTAAACAGCGTTGCTTTATCTGCGGCAGCTAAAACTTCATCATGAAGTATGGCAGCTTCATATACTCCCGGGCCAGTTTCGGTATGCAGCCCTTCTATTGGAATATTAAATTTAGTAAGCAGGTTAAACAGATCGTAATAAAAATCGCTGTTTTCTGATGTACGTAGTATAGAATAGCCGAACATGCCCGGTGTTAGTGGTTCAATATTGGTGAATTTTTTATCGGCAAGCGTTTGTGGTGTCTCTTTAAAATTGAACCATTCAAACTCCTGAGCAAACTCGGCATGATAACCCATTGCTTCACACCCGGCCTTGATATGTTTGAGAAGGCTACGAGGGCAAGCCGGCAGATCGTTGCCATCAGGTTTGCTGAAATCGGCTAAAAAAAAGGGGATATTATCCTGCCAGGGTACATTACGCAGGGTCGACAGGTCAATACGGCAAAGTTTATCCGGGTAACCGCTTTGCCAGCCGGTTAACTGTACGTTATCATAACAAACATCGCTGCTATCCCAGCCAAATACCACATCGCAAAAGCCATAGCCACTTTGCAATCCATCAATAAATTTTTTAGGGTGGATCACCTTACCGCGCAAAATGCCATCAATATCGGCAAAGGCGAATTTTATTTTCTGGATGTTATTCTGTTCTATATATGCTTTGATCTCTTCTGTGTTCATGGTATAAAAGTATGGCCGGTTAAGGTGCAGCAAGATAGCTATTATGGCTTAAACTATAAAAAAATAGCCTGTGCGTGTATAATACGCGATAGCGTTTACCTTTGTTTGAGTTATTTATGGAAACAACAAGTCAATTTTTATTTGTGTATGGCACATTGCTGCAGCCTGGTAACGAGTTTGCAGCGTATCTAAATAAACACTGTAAATTTATAGGTAACGGAAGAACAAGAGGGCGACTTTATGATATTGGCCAGTATCCCGGCGCTGTGATCGGTAATACTGAAGAACGCTACATTTACGGTAGTATTTTTATGATGGATGACCCTGAAACAATATTGAAAGTAGTTGATGATTATGAGGGAATAGGAGAATTGTACAATCATCCGCACGAATATATCAGGGAGAAGGTTGATATTTTTACTGATAATGGAGATATAAATTGCTGGATGTATCTTTATAATTTACCTGTAGCCGCTTATAATGAGGTTACCACGGGTGACTATATCCAATATTTAAAAGATACTTCTGCCCAAAACAATGCTTCTAAACAGCTATTTAAATAAAAGTTGAATGTTAATATTATAAAGCTAATGCTTTGATAGAAGAAGTATATGTAGTTGACAAACAGATTGTAGAAAAAAAATCCCCCGGTTTACAAACCGGGGGATAAAATAATAACTATTTATTAGGGGGATTAAATCTTAGCTGATTTTACAGTTTTGATGATCACAGCAGCAACTTTGTATGGATCGGCAGCTGAGTTAGGACGACGATCTTCCAGGTAACCGCTCCAGTTGTGATCAACAGCATACAGAGGGATACGGATAGAAGCACCACGGTCAGATACACCATAGCTAAAGTCATGGATAGAAGCTGTTTCGTGTTTACCGGTTAAACGCTGATCGTTATCAGCACCGTAAACAGCGATACACTCAGCAACTGCAGGGCGGAAAGACTCGCAGATAGCTGTGAAAATTTCTTTGCTGTTTGCAGTACGTAAAGTAGTATTTGAGAAGTTAGCGTGCATACCAGAACCGTTCCAGTCTAATTGACCAAGCGGTTTGCAATGCCAGTTAACAGCAACTCCGTATTTTTCGCCAATTCTTTCCAATAAGTAACGTGCAACCCAGATCTGGTCACCAGCTTCTTTAGCACCTTTAGCAAAGATCTGGAATTCCCACTGGCCGGCAGCAACCTCAGCGTTGATACCTTCAACGTTTAAGCCTGCTTCTAAACACACGTCTAAGTGTTCTTCAACAATTTCGCGGCCGAAAGCATTGTTTGCACCTACTGAACAGTAGTAAGGGCCTTGCGGACCAGGGTAGCCACCTGCAGGGAAACCAAGTGGTTTGTTTGTTGCGGGATCCCACAGGAAGTATTCCTGCTCAAAACCGAACCAGAAATCATTATCATCATCAGCGATGGTAGCACGGCCGTTTGATTCATGTGGTTTGCCATCAGCACTTAATACTTCGCACATTACTAAGTAAGCGCTTTTTCTTTGCGGATCTGGAACAACAAAAACTGGCTTTAAGATACAATCAGATGAACCACCTGGTGCCTGCTCAGTTGAAGAACCGTCAAAGCTCCAGTTATCTAAATCTTCTACTTTTCCGCTAAATTCTTTAACGATTTTTGTTTTGCTACGCAGGCTTTGTGTTGGTTTATAGCCGTCAAGCCAAATGTACTCGAGTTTCGTTGCCATTTTTTAATTAATTTGTAAAGTTGGGGTTCTAATTATAGTTTTTGTATTAATCTCAATAATTATTAAGGCGAATTTAAATTATTTTTACAAAATTCATTACAAATGTTAAGAAATTTTGTATTTTTTTTCAATAACACGTTAATTATAGCTGTAAACCTGTAAAAAAGGATCTGTAAAACTGTGTTTTTAACAATTTCATATTTTCGGAAATGAATAAGGGCTGTTTTTTATCAATAATGCAAATGTGCGTGTACGGGGTAGACTTGCAGGTATAATACAAGCAGATATACTTGCCTCTTTCGGTAAGGCTGAGATAAAAATTATTGATACAGGAACTTAGTCGCTTAATTTTTCTGATATGTTCTTAATAGCGTCGTCGAGCCTGGTGGCCGAATCGTAAAGATGCTTTTCAACCTGTAAAAACTCCTCTTTTTTGTCTTTGCTTTCGCTCATCAGCTCAACGAGGCCTAATATATTGGTAAGATGTTTACGTACCTCATGCGAGTTGATAAAAGCCAGCTCGTTTTTTTTGGTATCATATAATAATTTTTCATAGTGCCGTTTTTGCCTGGCGCTGCGATATAACAGGGCAATAACAGCAAACATGAAAACTGTGGTAATGCTGATGAGGATCAAAATAAGGCGTTCGCGCCTGTATTTTTCGGCAGTATCGGTAAACGAGGTTTCAATCTTATCAATTTTTATTTGCGCCGATACATTGCCCACCTGTGTGGTATTATTCAGGCTTTCTTCTGATTGTTTCAATGCAAGGTCAAAATTCTCGACAGCCAGCTTGTAATCGCCCCTGTCCCGGGCTATTTTTCCAAGCAATTGATAAAGATGATGCTTTATTTCAGGGTGATTATCAGAATATGGAAGCGCGAGCAGCTGGTTAGCTATAGAGCTTGCCGAATCCGGTTGTCCGTTCAGGTAAAAAGCATCGGCTAGGTTTTGTTTCTCAACATCGTTAGGTACATATTTTTTGTCCCTTTGAAGGTTTTTGATTTGTGTTATAGCTTTGTTATAATCATGTTTTAACAGCGATATATAATAGGCAGTACGATATTGATAGCTGAATAGTTTATAACTTTTGTTGTTTGGCCCCATTAAATCATCATGACATCGCTGCAGCGAATCAAGGTTTTTCGTCCTAAAAAAGTTTTCGGCCTTGTTATAGCTTATTATCGTGTAAAATCTGTCGTCCTTTATCTTATTTTCTTCCTTAATATGAAATGCCTGGTTAAGGTAATATAATGACTGACTATACAGGTTGAGTTTGTAATACAGATCGGATATATTGATATTCAAGAATACCTGCAATAGCGGATCGTTAAGTTTTAAAGCTTGTTTTTGAGCCAGACCGTAACTGTATATGGCGCCTATGGGGTTGCCTTTATCTGTTTGAATAAAAGCAAGATGGCTAATAAACGAATAAAGCAAAAAATCGGCTTTGTTCTTTGATGCCTGGTTAATGGCTTTAACCATAGCCGTTTCAGCTTCGGGGAGTTTTAAAAAGCGTTTCTGAATAATGCTTTCAATAAAGTATTTTAAAGCTTCCTTGTCGCCCACATCGTATTTATCAAGCTCTTTATAAACTTCATTTTTACCCTGCGGGATCGTATTTACGGGCCCCTGCTGAAAGCGAAGCTTAATATAATTAACCAGTTTTTTATCCTGAAGATCCCTGTTCTGGATTTTTAAAAAATGAACAAGACTGTCTTCTGGAAGATATACATATGGATCAGCTTTTGAATAGCTCACACCAGATATTATCAGCAAAATACAGAAGAGGGATTTTTTTAAGCTACGCGCCATGGAGCATAAAAATACGTTGGCGTATGATAATTTCAAATACTTTATACCATTTAATTTTAACTGTCAAACTTATCAAGCAGCTTCAAAAGCGTTTCAAAGTCTTTAGGATATGGAGCATGGATGGTAACTTCGGTTTCGGGATTGATACGAAATGTTATTTCATAAGCATGCAGGGCAAAGCGCTTCATGATAGGCAGCTCTTCCTGATCTTTACCTAGATGATATTTGCGCTTTATTTTGGAGAGGAAAACAGGCTCGCCCTTATACATCTCATCGCCGGCTATGGAGGCCCTTTGTGTTGCCAGGTGGATTCTGATCTGGTGCATACGGCCTGTAACCGGGCGACATTCAACCAAAGTATAATGTTTATAATATTTTAACGACTGAAACCAGGTTTCGGCACGCTTGCCTTCCTGCCTGCTAATGGTTACACTGCCCTTGCCAACATTTAATATAGGCAAATCAACAAGCAGGTTATCGAAAGTATGCGTACCGTCAATAACCGCATGATATACTTTTTTAACTTTACGCTTTTCAAACTGAATGGAAATCGATCGGTAAGCCTCGGGATTTTTTGCAAAAATAAGCGCGCCGGATGTTTCTTTATCAAGGCGATGACAGATCTGCGCATCGTCCCAATAAGCCTTAGCCAGTCTTAACATGCTGATCTCACTGCTGCCTTCGCCCCGTTCATCAAGTGAACTTATAAAAGGCGGTTTGTTTACAACAATAACGTCGTCGTTCTCAAACAGTATCAGATCGGCAAATTTGGGAAACTTCATAGCCCGCAAAAATACGGTTTATAATTTAAACAGCTGCCACCGTATTTTATTCATTTGTGCTGCTAAATTGAAGCTGCAAACACGGTAGCGAATTAAGTTGAATGTTAATAAAAGTTTTAGCCAATATTTACTCCATATCATCATTGTTTAATAAATAAAACTTCCTGTTTTTCCTCGTTAAAAAAGTGTACCTTCGCGCCGTTATTTTCATGGTGGTGCTGAGCGCTTTTTTGCCTGTAATCCCTTCATCGACAATAAAAAAGAATTAAATAAACAATGAAAAAAATTGGCGACTACAGGAAACTCCTGAACGTGACCGAAAATGCGGAGTTAAGTGAGTTACGTTCGGTTTATAAAAGCATGATGAAAACCTGGCATCCCGACAGGTTTCAGGACGACAACAGGGCAGAGGCAGAAGAGAAGAGTAAAACAATTATTGAAGCTTATCATTTTTTGGTAAGTATTGCCCCTGAAACCCGTGCTCAAACTTTGCCCGATTATACAGCTACCACAACGTTATCAAACATTGCCGATTTTGAGTATAAGCAACAGGTACTGAAAGTTACTTTTCTTGATGGTAATGTATATGAATATTTTGGAGTGCCCAAAGCGGTCTATATCAAACTGATCAATGCTGATTCGCCCGGCCGGTTTGCCCGCAGGCATATTTTTAACGAGTTTGTATATCGCAGCGTAAATAAACTGGTTGCTTCGGCTTAATTATCTTATCCTACCTGGTTAAGCCTTTCTAAATCATCGGCGGTGTCAATGTCAATAGCGCCCAGCGGAAAAGGGAGTATAAAAACGTCATCGGTATGTGCTTCGATGATTTTTTTTGCACCTTCTACCCCCTGCAGGCCAAGTAGTTCAGGGAAATATTTTATATCGAACAAAGCGGGCGCGCCCAAAACATCACGATAGCCGCAGGCAATAATACCGCAGTCATTAACCTCCTTTTTTTCCATTAATTGTGATATCAGGAATGAATCAACAAATGGCTGATCGCAAAGCATCAGGATAATTGAAGTTATGCCGGGTTCAAGCCTCAAAATTTCGGCTACACCAACTTTTATTGACGAACCCATTCCCTCTTCCCAACGCGGATTGTGAATAACGCCTACAGCTTGTTCATCTATATTGGGACGGATTAATTGTTCATTGGCTCCTAACACCACAATAACTTTTTCGCAATTCAGGCAGGTAAGCGCGGTTTGAATTGCCCGCTGTAAAAGGGTTTTACCCTGGTAGATTTGGTTTTGCTTGGGGGAGCCAAAACGATTTGATGCGCCTGCTGCCAGAATAATAATCCCTGTCATTTTTTATAACTGTTACGTTAGATGTTGATATGACTGTTGTTGTAATGCCTGGTTAATGATCATGCATTACCATTTTGTAGCTTCCGGTCCTGCGTTTTATGTTTGTTTAGGCTCAGGGGGCTTCCTTTTTATAAATTCTTTGGGGCGGATGCTTGCCTTAATACGGTAATAATTTAATGAAAGTTTTAATTAGATCTGTTCATTTATAACAAATTGATTTTTTGTGCTTTATGTGTGTATTGCGAAAGGAGTATAACTCGGTTACGCTTTGGTAATTTTATTTAAGACCGGATATATCACTGAGGAAGGAAATAAAAATACATTTCGTAAACATCTCCAAGCGGGGTAATGCTTATTTTTACAATTGCCATGCATAAACTTAAAGGTGTAATGGCTGTTAATTAATTAAATTTACAGGATAAAAAGGCTACATTTTGTTAAAAGATAATCATGGACGGAAGATCAGCTATATGCGCCTCGCGGTGACAGACAGGTGCAACCTGCGCTGTTTTTACTGTATGCCTGAAGATGGCTTGAAGTGGCTTTCACGCGCCGAGCTCATGACCTATGAGGAAATGCTGCGCAGCTGCAGTTTGCTTGTAAAAATGGGTATCGAAAAAATCCGTATTACCGGGGGCGAGCCCTTTGTACGCAAAGATATTATGCATTTGCTCACAGCTATATCCAGGCTGGATGGTTTGAAAGAGCTGGGCCTTACAACTAACGGCGTGCTTACAGCTCCTTATGTGCCCGAATTAAAAAAGATAGGTGTACGGTCAATAAACCTGAGCCTGGATACGCTGGATGCCAACCGCTTTTTTACTATTACCCGCCGCGACGAATTTGCCAGTGTGATGACAGCCTTAGATGCCATGCTGAGCCATGATATGGAAGTAAAGATCAATGCTGTGGTGATGGATGGCAAGAACATTCAGGACATTATCCCGCTGGTTGAATTGGCCAAAGAGCTACCTGTAAGTGTCAGGTTTATAGAAGAAATGCCTTTTAACGGCGATGGCCATGTATACGACGGGTTGCATTGGGATTACCTTCGCATTTTAGATGAAATAAAAAGCAAATATCCGCAAATAAAGAAACTGGATGACCCGGCTTATTCCACTTCATACAATTATCAGGTCCCGGGGCATAAAGGTACAATTGGTATTATAGCCGCTTATTCGCGTACATTTTGCGGCAGCTGTAACCGGATCCGCATAACGCCTCAGGGTGGGTTAAAAACCTGTTTGTATGATGATGGCGTGCTCAATTTAAAAGATCTGATGCGCGCGGGAGCTTCTGATGAAGTATTGGAGGATGCCTTGTTAACCGCTTTTAGCCACCGTCCGGCAGATGGCTGGGAAGCCGAGCGGGCACGGGTAGCCAAAACAGGCATCCACGAGTCAATGGCCACTATTGGCGGATAGTTTTTAAACTACATATATATGACAACGGTTGAAGAAGCTGAAAAACTGGTGCTTGCACAAATCAGGGATTATGGTACTCAAAGCCTCCCGTTTGAACAGGCTCTGGGTTGTGCCCTGGCCGAAGACCTGAAGGCCGATCGTGATCTGCCGCCCTTTAACCGGGTAACCATGGATGGTATCGCTATAAGATATGAAGCTATTGAAAGCGGGATCAATATTTTCCGCATCAAAGCTACCCAGGCAGCCGGTGACGAGCCGGTTCAAATCGACAGCGCCGAGGAATGCATCGAGATCATGACCGGTGCTGTGTTGCCCGCTTCGGTTGATACAGTGATCCGTTATGAGGATGTGGAGATCATCGCCGGGTCGGCGAGCGTACACACCCGCGACATAAAAAAGGGGCAGAACCTGCATTTGCAGGGCCTTGATAAAAAACAAAATGATGTTATATCAACGGAAGGACAGGTGGTAAGCCCCGCTATCATTAGTGTGGCGGCATCAGTAGGTAAAACCCACCTGCTTGTTAAAAAAATGCCGCGTGTGGTAATAGTTTCGTCAGGAGATGAATTAGTTGATGTGCATGAAACGCCGCTGCCGTACCAGATCCGCAAATCAAACAGCTATATGGTAAAAGCCGTTTTAAAACAACATGGTACCGATGCTGATATTTTGCATATCCCCGATGAGCCCGCGGTTACTGAAGAAAAGATCCAGTACTGTTTACAAAACTATGATATACTGCTGCTAAGCGGTGGTGTTTCGATGGGGAAGTTTGATTATATCCCCCGGACGCTTGAGGAATTAAAGGTTGAAAAGTTGTTTCATAAAGTAGCCCAGCGGCCCGGTAAACCCTTTTGGTTTGGCAGGCATAATAACGGTGCATTGGTGTTTGCTTTTCCGGGTAACCCGGTAGCCACATTTATGTGCCTGCACCGTTACTTTTTAACATGGCTTAATACAGCGCTGGGCTTGCCCGCAAAAGCCGCCACATATGCGGTATTAGGGAAAGATTTTACATTTCAGCCGGCATTACAATACTATTTGCAGGTAAAGCTGCAAAGTAACGGGCAAGGCCAATTGATAGCTACGCCTGTTGAGGGAAATGGTTCTGGCGATTTTGCTAACTTAGCAGATACCGAAGCTTTTTTAGAACTTCCGGCCGAAAAGAATAATTTTAAAGCAGGAGAGGTGTTTAAGGTTTGGAGGTTTTAGTTTTTGGGATTTCACCGATTTTCTTTGTTGATTACACCGATTTTTTGATTTGATCGAATCCATAACATAATAAGTCGCTATAAACAAACAAAGGAATCATGGCCCTAACAAATCGGTGAAATCACAATAAAAATCAGTGTAATCATAATAAAAAATAATGTTAACCCACATAAACAAACAAGGCGATCCTAATATGGTTGATGTAACTGAAAAGCAGGTTACCCACCGTACTGCTACTGCGCGTAGCATTGTTAGTTTGCCGGCAGAGGTATTTGAACTTTTAGCAGGGAATGAATTGCAGAGTAAAAAAGGCCCTGTTTTTCAAACGGCTATTATTGCCGGTATCATGGCGGCAAAAAAAACCGGCGATTTGATACCACTTTGCCACCCGCTGGGTTTGGATAATTGCAATGTAGTCATATATATCAACGAACAACAGGAGGTTGTTGTTGATTGTACTGCAAGCATTACCGCCAAAACAGGCGTAGAAATGGAAGCGTTGGTAGGAGCTTCAATAGCGGCGCTTACTATTTATGATATGTGCAAGGCCATGAGCCATGATATAGTGATAAAAGAAACCAAACTGATCTCAAAAACAGGAGGTAAACGTGACTTTAAAAGATCATAACCAGCCGTCGGGCACCCATAAAAAACACGCCAGGCTGTCAAGGCCTTCAACCGGTAACTTTGGCCGTAACGAGTGGGCTATTCTGGGCGGCCCCTGTACCGTGATCAAATTATTGGCCGATGATGTGATCCGTTCACTTTCACCGGTTTATAAATGTGCTTATGTGGATATGTCACATAATGATGATATTACTTTGCTGCCCGGCAGATTGGTGAGCGGCGCCTCGCTCGAATATACCGACCAGGTAAACTATCAGCAATTCAATTATCAAAACCCGGTATATCCTTATCAGCTCAAACAGCAATTTTCATTTGCCGACCTGATATTGGTTAATGGTAACCATCAGCAGGCCAATGCCCAGATAGTTATCATCGATAGTAATAAAGAAGCGTCGCTGCAAAAAAGGACAGGTCAGCTCAATAACGTTCAGCTTTTTCTGCTGGCCGATAATGCAAGCGAAATTCCGGGCTTTATACAGGAGGTTATCCCTCACTGGCAGCAGATCCCCGTTTTAAAAGTAGATGACCGTGAAAGGATCGTTGCTTTTTTTGAGACTGCTTTAAAACAGGCCAAACCTGTTTTAAACGGCCTGGTATTGGCTGGGGGCAAAAGTACCCGAATGGGTTTTGATAAAGGTACGGCCACGTGGCATGGCAAGCAGCAACGGTATTATATGGCCGATTTGCTCAAAAACTTTTGCCGGGAGGTTTACATTTCCGGTCGCCCCGGCCAGCAGCAGGAAATTGACCCGGCTTATCCCGTTATAGAGGATACATTTGCTGGTTTAGGGCCTTACGGGGCTATTCTTTCCGCTTTTCGCGAACAGCCGGATGCCGCCTGGCTGGTCATAGCCTGCGATTTGCCTTTGATGGATGAAGCTACCCTTCGCAATTTAGTGGCCTGGCGAAACAGTTCGTCGGTGGCTACGGCTTATCACAGTCCGGTAACCGATTTTCCGGAACCGTTGATAGCCATATGGGAACCTAAAAGCTACCCTGCATTGTTGTCGTTTTTGGCGCAAGGGTATTCATGCCCGCGCAAGGTTTTGATCAATAGTGATATTACGTTGTTAAACGCCCCACAACAGGAGGCGCTTACCAATGTGAACACGCCTGAAGAATTGGAGAAAGTAAAATCAATGATCCACCATACAATAGTTGCTACTAATGAATCAGGATTTACAACGATATAACTGCCAGATAGCACTGCCCGGTTTTGGCGAGGGAGCCCAGCAATTATTGCAGCAAGCCCGCGTACTGGTTGTTGGGGCAGGAGGGTTGGGCTGCCCGGCTGCACAATACCTGGCATCAACTGGAATAGGCACATTAGGTATTGCCGATTTTGACCAGGTATCGGTAAGCAACCTGCATCGCCAGGTGTTATACACGCCGGCCGATGAAGGCGAAAATAAAGCTGAAGTGGCCTGTACACGCCTGCAGGCCCAAAATCCGGGTATTAAGATCGTACCTCATGCCATCAAAATAACATCCGATAATGTGATGGATGTCATCAGCAATTACGACATTGTGCTGGATGGTACCGATAATTTTGAAACCCGTTATTTGCTCAACGATGCCTGTGTTTTGGCAGGTAAACCCATTGTTTACGGTGCTATTTACCAGTTTGAAGGGCAGGTTGCCGTTTGGAATGTAAGCAACGCTAAAGGGCTTAATTCGCCCAATTACCGTGATCTGTTTCCCGAAGTGGATGCTACCCAGATCCCTAACTGTACCGAAGGCGGAGTTGTACCTACACTTGCCGGAATCATTGGCTGTATGCAAGCCAATGAAGTAATCAAGTACATCACCAAAACCGGTGAATTATTGGCTGGAAAAGTGCTGATCTTTGACGCACAAAGCATGCAAAGCCGTATCTTTAAAATTGGCCCGGTGACAAAAACGCATATCCGCAGGTTAAAAACAACTATCACCATTCCAACCATCAACGCTGATGAACTAAAAAAACGAACCCTTTTGGATGATACCATAGAACTTATTGACGTGCGTACCATTCAGGAGCGTGAAGCCTATGATATTGGCGGTACGCATATCCCGCTCGATGAAATAGAAGAGTACCTGGCCTATTTTACCAGCCCTAATACCAAAGTCCTTTACTGCTCATCGGGCAAACGAAGCGACGAGGCGGTAAAACTAATTCTCAAAATGATTCCCGATGCAGATGTATTTTCGTTGGAAGGTGGATTGGAAGAGTACAAGGTTGGATAGATGATTTCGGATTTCGGAATTTCGATTTCGGATTTTTTTATTGTGATGTTGGCGGTGTTGTCACCGTGCCGTTGTTGGTGTTGTCACCAACAATCATCGGCTAAGATCATAAATATTGGCAATTGCATGGCGTAAAGTTGTTGGTGACAACACCAACAACGGCACACAGTTTTTTTAAAATGAAAAATCCAAAATCGAACATCCCAAATCCGAAATCCTAAGGATGTGCTGCCACCCAAACATCGCCGTCCTCAAAGCTTTCTTTTTTCCAAATAGGGACGGTTTGTTTAAGTGTATCGATAATATACCTGCAGGCGTCAAAGGCAGCATCACGGTGTGCTGCTGAAACTGCAATAACAACCGGCACCTCGCCAACCTGCAGCAATCCGGTACGGTGGTGGATCAGTATTTTTTGAATGGGCCAGCGTTCAAAGGCCTGGGCGGCAATTTTGTTCATCTCGCTGATAGCCATGGGCTCATAAGCTTCAAAATCGAGCCTTAAAACTTTTTTCCCTTTGGTTGCATTACGAACGGTACCAATAAACACGTCTATCCCCCCGGATTCGGGTGACATGATCCAATCAATACACGATTGAATATCCAGTGTTTGGGCCGATAAGAGGATCTGTGTATTCATAGCAATGCAAATCTATATTTTATCTACCAATGATTTCATGAGGTATTTGGGCGATTCGGTATAACCCTGCCTGTAATAAAACCGGTGGGCATCAGTCCTGCGTGTATGGCAGTGTACCTCTATCCTGTCGGCATTACATTCTTTGCCAAGTTCGGTAATATAATCCTCAAGCGACTTGCCAATACCTTTGCCCCGGGTGTTTTCATCAACAGAAAAACAACTGATGCGAATAAAATCACCTTTAACTACCAGCTGTGTTAAAAAATCAATGGCGATAAAACCTGCAACCTTACCTTCATCTTCATAAACCAAAACCTTCGATGAAGATTGTCGCAACATCTTTTCAAGGTTTTCCGGCAAAAAATCTTCAGTGCCAGGATAGCCCAATTGCGTTAGCAGGTTTGATATTGCAGTATGATCGGCAAGCGTTGCGCTTCTGATGGCCATTCTATATTAAGTTGATTGTTTAATATTGATGAAATTAAGGGTAAGTCCTAAAATACTACTGCAAGCTGCCCACTAAAAACTGTAAACTGCCGCTAAAAAGTTTACTGCCACTGCTACTTAAAAACTGCAAACTGATCTACCCCCCGCTTACAGGCGGAATGATCGCAATCTCATCACGTTCGTGAATAGTATCGCCGGGCAGGGCATATTCGTTGTTAACAGCCAGCATGTATGATGAAAGCTGCTTTAAACGCGGGTATTGTTGCTCAAGCAGGTATTTTAAATTGGAGATAGTTGCATCGTTGGTCATTTCCAGGCTAACTTCGCTGCTTCCAAATATCTCCTTAGCCACTCCAAAAGCCAGTATGTTGATCTTCATATCTCAAAAATATTCAAATTAGCTTACAAAACGAGCAGCAGGTGTAAATTTAACAAATCGACATATGTAAGTTCATTATGCGGGTCCAAGCCTCCGGGTTTGAACCTAAACAAAAAATAAGTGTGGGGGATTAACCTTGCCGGGGTTTACATGTGTTAATGCTATTTTTCATGTAATTAATTGATTGTCAATTAAATAATGTAAAATAGTTCGAATTTCTGTTAACCCTGTTAACCCCTTGCCGGCCTAAGTTAACGGCTGTTTTGCAGACGCTTGCCTCAAAAACAATTCAAACGAAGGGACTTAAGCTGGCCTTCTGCATATAAACTTGCATAAACAAACTATTCCATAAATTGTATCTTTGAATATGTCTTCTCCATCAGTTATTCATATCCCGGTTGTAAAAGTTAACGCTAACCGAAGCGCACGGGAGGAGGATAGCGTAGCCATTGAAGAACCACTTGAAATTAAACTGGAATATGGCCCTGCAGATGGCAGGGAGCTACGTAATATCTCTGTAACTATGCGTACCCCCGGGCATGATGCCGAACTGGCAACCGGTTTCCTTTTTACCGAAGGCATTATTAAAAATGCAGATGAGATAAAGTCGGCAAAACACAGCTTTATAACCTGTGCCGAAAACAAGGAGAATACCATGCTGGTAACACTTGAACAAGATGTGATACCACATCTTCAAAATACTGAACGTAATTTTTATACCACCAGCAGTTGCGGTGTGTGTGGCAAGGGTTCTATCGACGCTATTCGCACGGTAAGCAATTTTGCCGCCGGGTCAGATGATGGCAATGTGATCCACAGTTTGGTACTTAATCAGTTGCCGAAGATTTTGCGCGGGCACCAGCGGGTATTTGATGATACGGGCGGTTTGCATGCATCGGCTTTGTTTACTCCTTTGGGTGAGCTGTTATTATTGAGGGAAGACGTAGGCAGGCATAATGCTTTAGATAAGCTGATAGGTGCTGCTATGATGTATAACTGGTTGCCGTTGCAGCAAACAGTATTGTTACTTAGCGGCAGGGCAAGTTTTGAGCTTATTCAAAAGGCCGCGATGGCCGGCATCAGTATTATTGCGGCAGTAGGTGCACCGTCAAGCCTGGCTATAGAACTGGCAAACGAATTTAATATTACACTAATTGGCTTTTTACGCGATGAGCGCTTTAATATTTACGCGGGCGCGCACCGGGTAATGGTCCCCGATGAGGCCGTACTAACGGCGCCATCGGCGTAAACTGATTGATACCAATGAAAATAAGGATAAAAGGTAATTCACTAAGATACAGGCTCACTAAAACCGATGTAGCCAAACTGGCCGGAGAAGGTTATGTTCAGGAAACCGTGGATTTTGGCAGCCAACAGCTTATTTACGCTTTGAGACTGGTTGATGATGAACATCTTTCGGCAACCTATAAGGAGAATGCCATAACATTATATGTGCCAAAAGCTGTGGCCACCGGCTTTGCCAACGATGACAAAGTAGGTTATGAAGGTAAGCACGGCAGTTTGCATTTACTGGTTGAAAAAGATTTTACGTGTTTGGATGAAGTCGCCGAAGATCAGAGCGATAATTATCCTAATCCCCTAGCAGCTAAAAAGCCATGAGCAAGCAAACAGAAAAAGGACCGGTAGCAGAGAATCCTGAGGAATTGCTCGACCTGAAAATAACACATCCAAAAGACTGGGCAGCGGGTATCCCTGCTGTAACAGTGGCTATGGTTGATATATTAAAGGAAACTGGTTTGGCAAGAGGTATGGAGGGTTTGTTTCATATGAACAAAAAGAGCGGCTTTGATTGCTCTGGCTGTGCCTGGCCCGACCCGGATGACGACCGTTCAGCCATTGCCGAATATTGTGAAAATGGAGCCAAAGCCCTTGCCGAAGAAGCTACTACCAAAAAACTCACCAGAGATTTTTTCGCCGAAAATTCAGTAGCGGATCTTGCCAAGCTTAACGATTATGAGATAGGGAAGAAGGGGCGTATCGCCCAGCCGGTTTACCTCGCTAAAGGTGCCACTCACTACGCCCCGGTTAGCTGGGATTTTGCGTTTAAAAAAATAGCGAATGAGCTTAACGCTTTGGCGTCGCCCGATGAAGCTGCATTTTATACATCTGGCCGTACCAGTAACGAGGCTTCATTTACTTACCAGTTATTTGTGCGCGAGTTTGGTACCAATAACATGCCCGATTGCTCCAATATGTGCCATGAAAGTACCGGCGTTGGCCTTGCAGATACCATTGGCATTGGCAAGGGGACCGTCACCCTTAATGATTTTTACGATACCGATGTAGTCATTATCATGGGGCAAAACCCTGGTACCAATCACCCCCGGATGCTTAGCGCGCTTGAAAAGGCTAAACAGAAAGGCTCAAAGATCATTGCGGTAAACCCCTTGCATGAGGCTGGGTTAATGGGTTTCAAAAACCCGCAAACGGTAAAAGGCATTTTAGGTATCAAAACGCAATTAGCCGATCTGTACCTGCAGGTAAAAATAAACGGTGATATGGCTTTGCTAAAAGCCATGGAAAAACTGCTATACAAAGCCGAGCAGGAAAATCCCGGCAGCGTCTTCGATCATGAATTTATTAAAAAGAACACTACTGGTTACGTTGCCTTTTTAGACAGCCTGAACCAATATGAGGTTGAGGACCTGGCTAAAGCTGCCGGTTTAACAGTGAATGAAATTGAGCAGGCTGTTGATCTGATTAAAAATAAAAACCGCATCATCATTTGCTGGGCTATGGGCATCACCCAGCATAAAAACGGAGTGGATACCGTAAAAGAAATTGTGAACCTGGCCATGCTAAAAGGCGCCATCGGTAAGCCCGGGGCCGGTTTGTGTCCGGTGCGTGGCCATAGCAATGTGCAGGGTAACCGTACCATGATGATTTGGGATAAGCCTAAACCGAAGCAGTTGGATAAACTCAGGGAAGTTTTTGGTTTTGAACCGCCGCGGGGGCATGGCTATGATGTTGTTGAATCTATTAAAGCTATGGACGAGGGCAAACTTAAAGTGTTTTTTGCCATGGGTGGCAATTTCCTTTCGGCTACACCGGATACCCTGTTTACGGCACAGGCCATGCGTAAACTTAAGCTGTCGGTACATGTATCAACCAAATTAAACCGCAGTCATCTGGTTCATGGTGAGGAAGCTTTGATCCTGCCAACACTATCACGAAGTGATAAAGACGTTGTAAATGGCGAGGAGCAGTTTATAAGCTGCGAAAACTCTATGGGGGTTGTCCAGATGTCAAAAGGGATGCTGAAGCCGGTATCTGAACATCTGATGAACGAGAACCAGATCATTTGTAATCTCGCTAAAGCCACATTAGGTAATCGCGCCGTTGTCGACTGGGATAAGTACTCACAAAGCTATGATGCAGTGCGCGACGCGATAGCCAAGGTTATTCCGGGCTGTGAGGATTATAACCAAAAGGTACGTTTGCCAGGTGGTTTTTACCTGCCCAATGCTGCGCGGGAGGGTAAGTTTATCACCGAAAAAAATGGAGCTGTTGTGCCTTTCAATATCGCCCCGTTGCCGAAGCATGAACTTGCGGCTGATGAATATCATATGGCCACTATCCGCAGCCATGATCAGTTTAACACCACCATATATGGCCTTGACGACCGCTACCGGGGCATTCACAATGAGCGCCGGGTAATTTTGATGAACGAAAACGACATGAAAAATGCCGATTTTAGAGCGGAGGAAAAAGTTGATCTGTTTAATTATGATGATGGTGTTGAGCGGGTAGCGAGGTTGTTTGTAGTTGTACCCTACAACATTCCCGAGGGGAATACAGCTACCTATTACCCCGAAGCCAATGTGCTGGTCCCTATCAACAGCGTTGCCGAACAAAGTAATACGCCCACATCCAAACTGGTTAATATCAAAATCAGGAAACACGTGGGTTAATAACCATTCTAAATACTTACACCTTAAAACAAAAGCGTTTACATAATACTTATCTCCTTAAAAAAAATATTATGTCATTTGATCAATATCACGAGCCGGCAAATGAACTATCCGACGAAACCCGCACCTTTGCCCGAATGATAGTTTCATTAACCGAAGAGGCTGAGGCTATAAACTGGTACGAACAGCGGATTTCTGTCGAAAAAGATAACCAGGCCAAGGCCATTATGCAAAACGCACAGCAAGAGGAATTTAAGCACTTTGGTATGGACCTGGAGTTTTTGCTGCGCAAAAAACCGGTATGGCGTACTACACTGCAGGCTATTCTTTTTAAAGAGGGTGATATTGTTGAGCTGGGCACCAAAGGTGAAGAAGCGGCAGAATAATAGTCATTTTTACATTTTTAATACCATTGTTTTATCATCGTTATATTAAGTTGGGGCTATTGTATTATCTTTAGCGCTTAAATTAATACGGCCCTACTATAAAAGAATATGATCTGGTACGAAGAGGATGTGAAGCAGCTGGAAATTAAGCGAACCAAGCTTGATTATGTGCCGCGAGTGATTTTTTATGGAAGCTCATCCATTCGTTTGTGGAATACGCTTGATGCTGATTTTGATGACATGCAACCTGTTAACCTTGGCTTTGGCGGTTCTACACTGGCTGCTTGCGTATGGTTTTTTGAACGTATAATGCATTCCTATAACCCCGAATCCATTGTAGTTTATGCGGGCGATAATGATCTCGGCGATGGCCGCAATCCCGAGGAAGTTTTTATATTTTTTAAGCAGCTCACTGTTGAGGTTGAGCGGCTTTTTGGTAATATTCCCTGCTATTATATATCGCTTAAGCCAAGCCTTGCCCGCTGGCCTATTGTTGAAAAGTACAGGTACACCAATAGCTTAATTGAAAACGAGATAATACACCGCCATAAAAACTGGCAGTTCATCAATATATTTAATCAGATGATAGATGCTTCCGGTAAACCAATACGAGAATATTATGATAAAGATGGTTTGCACTTGAGCAGCGCCGGTTACACCTTGTGGAAAAACGCAGTTTTACAGCGAATGCCGCAAAGTATCAAATTAGCTTAATATAGGGTTTACACGCATTTGTCATCTTTCAGCGGTTTAAAAGATGAAAAGAGAGTACCACAAGTGGTTCAGTCCGTCGCTTCAGCGTAATATGGAATTGCTGGTTTTTGGCCATGCGGGCGCCTCTGTCTTATTTTTTCCCACCCGCACAGCCCGGTTCTATGATTATGAAGACTGGAAAGTAATTGAAGCCTTACGCAGTAAAATTGAAGCCGGTCATTTACAGATCTACTGTGTAGATAGTATCGACCGGGAAAGCTTTTATAATGAGTTCAGTCATCCCTACCATCGTATGGAAAGGCACCTGCATTATGAACAGTATATTTTGCAGGAGGTGGTGCCGTTGATGAAAACACTTAATGCCGCCGGTTCAATTATTTCGGCGGGTTGCAGCATGGGGGCTTATCATGCGGTTAATATTGCATTTAAACATCCGTCGGTATTTGTGAAGGTAGTGGGTATGAGCGGACGTTATGACATTACACAGGCTATGGGCAATTTCCGCGACCTGTTAGATGGCTACCGCGATGAGAATGTGTATTTCAACATGCCCAACCAGTTTTTAAATAACCTGCATAGCCCCGAAATTATTGACCAGATCAAACGCCTTCAAATTATCCTGGCGGTGGGCGAGGAGGATGCATTTTTGGAAGATAATAAATACCTAAGCACCGTACTGGCCAGCAAAGGTATCCAAAACAGCCTGTATATCTGGCATGAGGAAGCACACCGCGCCCGTTACTGGCGCAAAATGGTACAACTGTATTTCTAAAAGCAAAACACTTTCCTGTTTGTTATCAGCTGTAAATCTAAAATGTTATGGGTACTATTGAACTGGTACAGGGCGATATCACAAAAATTAAAGCTGATGCCATTGTAAACGCGGCAAACACCTCGCTCATGGGCGGCGGCGGTGTTGACGGTGCTATCCATCGTGCCGGCGGGCCGGAGATCCTGGAAGATTGCCGTAAGATAGTAGCCCGGCAGGGCGGCTGCAAGACCGGGCAGGCTGTGATTACAACCGGCGGTAAGTTGCCGGCTAAATACGTGATCCACACGGTTGGCCCCGTTTACAATAGTGGTAAAAGAGGTGAGGACGAACTGTTGCAATCCGCTTATTTAAATAGTTTGAAGCTTGCGGCAGAAAACGACGTGCATATCATAGCTTTTCCTAATATCAGTACTGGTATTTATCATTTTCCCAAGGATAGGGCTGCGGCAATCGCTGTTAAAACGGTTAAAGATTTTTTGGCAGATAACGAGGTAGTTGAGAAAGTGATATTTGTCTGCTTCGATAACGAAAATTACAGCTTGTATAATAAGCTGCTTACTTAGCAGCACACTGTGCTTATCCCTTATATGTTGCAGACCCAGACTTACGAAGTTTCTAAAACTTCATAAGTCTTCACAGTTTAAAATAATCCGGAATTTGTCAACCCAATGCTAACTGTATAAATTGCAGCCATGCATCCTGCTTTAAAACAACATCTTGAAGGTAAATTAATCCTCTCGCCTGAACATGAGCGGCTGATTGCTAATTGTTTCAAAACCCGTTTTACCAAACGAAACGAGGTGCTGGTTGAAAAGGGGAGCATCGCAAAACATTTATATTTTGTGGTAAAAGGATGCCTTAGGGTATTCTTAACTGATAATGACGGCAATGAATCAACCCGGTTCCTGATTTTTGAAGGGCGCATGGGTACCGCATTTCCCAGCTTTATATTGAAAGAGCCTTCTGTAGCCTCTATTCAAAGCCCGGAGCCGTCCGAACTATTGGTGCTGAGCTATGCGGATCGCGACCTGCTCCTTCAGGAGATTCCCGGTTTTGAAACTATGTACCGTACGGGTCTCGAGCTTGATTATATCGCATCCATCCAGCGGATAGAAAGCCTTATCACTATGGATTCAAAAGCCCGTTATAATATCCTGATGCAAACCCAGCCCGAAATCATCAAAAGACTGCCCAATAAAATAGTTGCTGATTACCTTGGCATCTCGCAGGAGACCCTGAGCCGCCTTAAATCAAAAAAGTGATTTATTGACTATTGTCAATCTTTTTGACTCATTAAATGTCTTGTTTTGTGATATAAACGCTAAACATTATGTGGAAACAAACCTTCACCATGATTATGATTTTGCTGTCAGGCCATCTTGCGATTGCCCAAAACTTAGGCGAACGCACCCTCAATTTTAAAGATGAAAGCCGTAATAACCGCCCGGTGGTAACGGAAATCTGGTATCCAACTGGTGATACATTGAAGGCTGCAGATAAGCACTTTTCGCCCTTTTTACGACAGCCAACAGTTCGTAATGGTAAGCTTTCGGCAAATAAACTGCCGCTTATCCTGCTCTCTCATGGTACAGGCGGCGGCCGGTTAACTTTGGAGTGGCTGGCCCAGGCCATAGCAAACAGCGGTTGTATAGTTGCTGCTGTCGATCATTACGGCAATACGTATGATCATAAAATTCCTCTTGAATTTGTTAAGCCATGGGAACGCCCGCTGGATATCAGCTTCGCCCTTACATCCTTACTGAATAACCCCGAAGTTGGCCCGCTTATCGATCAGCAAAAAATAGGCGCAACCGGTTTTTCATTCGGAGGCTACACCATGATCGCTCTTGCCGGTGCAAAGCTCGATTTTGAACAGGCCCGCAACTATTACAAAACCACGGGCCGCAAAGAGCTGGAAATCCCCGAATTTCCGGGCTTGGTAAAATTACTGGACGATAGCTCCATGATCGCCGATTCCAAACATGTGCCCCCGCTAAAAGATAACCGGATCAAAGCATTCTTTTCCATATCGCCTGCCTTAGGCTTTGGTTTTACCCGTAAAGAGCAGGTAGCTGATATTAAAGGCGCCTTGTATATTGTAGGCTCACAAAGTGATAGCATAGCCCCGGTTAAAACCAATGCAAGGCATTATCATCAGCTAATCGGTAAATCAAAATACAAAGAGCTGCCCGGTAAGGTAGGCCATTACGTAATGCTTGGCGAGGCCATTGACGCTATAAAAAAGGAAGCCCCGATATACTTTACCGATGATCCTTCAGTTAACAGGCATACCATTCATTCACAGATGGACAGTTTGGCTGTCGGCTTTTTTAAGACGTCGTTAAAGTATTAGTCGGCCGGTAAAATTTAATAAAATCTTATCATTAGGCTAAAAACATTTTTATCGTGCTGGAGTTGATAATTAAATCTGAATCGTAGAATTTTTTCCTGCCAATACTATGAAAGCTTTTCGCGGCCTTTCCGGCAGATGCCATAAATGATTAGCGTTAAAATTAGAAGGTTCGCAAATGCCAGGCTGGATGAGTGCCTGTGAAATTAGGGCTACAGGTTACTTTAAGCTCATTTAAGAGTTAAATGTAATATATAAAGGTTGTGACTATGCAAGTGACAGGTGTAAACCTCTTCACTCAAACGATATAGTTAAAATATACGGCTCCGGGCATGGCTGCGCCCACACAGGTTTATATATTTGAAATTCCAACTCCAATATAACCACATGAGAATTAACTACTATCTGCCGCGGGTATTTGTGGCATCTGCTTTATCCATTAGCTTTAGCCTGGCAGCCTCGGCACAGCAAAATAACATCTATCATAAAGGCTGGATAGATTTTAACAAGAACGGTAAAATGGATGTATTCGAAGACCCGTCACAACCCATTGATAAGCGTGTAGCCGACCTGGTAAGCCAGATGACCGTTGAAGAGAAAACCTGCCAAATGGCTACCCTTTATGGTTATAAGCGTGTGTTAAAGGACGAAATGCCCGTCCCTAACTGGAAAAATGAAGTGTGGAAAGATGGCATAGCCAATATTGATGAAGAACTGAATAATCTTACTTCGCATACTGATGATGCGCCTACACAATATTCATATCCGTTTAGCAAGCACGCTGCTGCTATTAACACCATTCAAAAATGGTTTGTTGAAGAAACACGTTTAGGGATCCCGGTTGATTTTACCAACGAGGGTATCCATGGCCTTAACCACGATAGGGCCACGCCATTACCCGCGCCAATATCCATAGGTAGTACTTTTGATAAGGAACTGGTATACCAGGCGGGTAAAACCGTTGGCCGCGAAGCCAAAGCGCTGGGGTATACCAATGTTTACGCCCCCATACTTGACCCCGCCCGCGACCAGCGCTGGGGCCGTGTGGTTGAATGTTATGGTGAAGATCCCTTTCATATTGCCGAAATGGGCAAGCAGATGGTGCTGGGTATCCAGGAAGGCGGCGTAGCGTCAACCCTTAAGCACTTTGCTGTGTACAGCGTGCCTAAAGGAGGCCGTGATGGCAGTGCCCGTACCGATCCGCATGTCGCTCCGCGCGAAATGCACCAGCTATATTTGTATCCCTTCCGCAGGGTGATTCAGGAGGCGCATCCAATGGGGGTAATGAGCAGTTATAATGATTGGGACGGCGTTCCGATAACTGGCAGCTATTACTTCCTTACGCAGCTTTTACGTCAGCAATTTGGCTTTAATGGCTATGTGGTAAGCGATAGTGAGGCTGTTGAGTTTCTTTATTCAAAACATCATGTTGCTGCCGATTACAAAGAAGCTGTAAGGCAGGCTGTTGAGGCTGGCCTTAACGTGCGTACTAATTTCACTATGCCGCAAACCTTTATTATGCCTTTGCGCGAGCTGATCAAAGAAAATCGCATCTCCATGAAGATCATTGATACCCGTGTTGGCGAGGTATTGAAAGTGAAATTTAGGTTAGGTTTGTTTGATAGCCCTTATGTTAAAGATCCTAAAGCTGCCGATAAAATAGTGCACACCGATGCAGATAAAGCCATGAGCCTGAAAATGAACCGCGAGTCGATGGTATTGCTAAAAAATGCAGGCAATCTGCTGCCGTTGGATAAAAAGAAATATCCTAATATCCTGGTAACTGGTCCGCTGGCTAAGGAAACTAACTATGCTGTGAGCAGGTATGGTCCATCGCATAACCCGGTTATTACAGTGTTTGACGGCGTTAAAAATTACGTAGGCAGCGATGCCAAAGTAAGCTATGCTAAAGGCTGTGACATGATTGATGCTACCTGGCCGGAGAGCGAAATTATTGAAACACCGCTAACCGCCCAGGAGCAGGCCGGTATTGATTCGGCAGTTGCACAGGCTAAACAATCGGATATTGTGATTGCTGTGGTAGGCGAGGATGTTGACCGTGTTGGCGAAAGTTTATCGCGTACGGGTTTAAACCTGCCGGGCAGGCAATTAAAGTTGATCCAGGCTTTACAAGCCACCGGCAAACCTGTGGTAATGGTGATGATCAACGGGCAGCCGCTTACCATCAACTGGGAAAATAAATACGTGCCGGCCATTTTAGAGGCCTGGTTTCCGAGCGTACAAAGCGGGCAGGTGATTGCCGAAACCTTATTTGGCGATAATAATCCCGGTGGAAGATTGCCGATCACTTTCCCAAAAACAACAGGTCAACTGGAATATAACTTCCCTTTTAAACCATCGTCACAGGCAGAGCAGGGCGGACAGAACAGCTGGGGTAAAACAAGTGTGAAAGGAGCTTTGTACCCTTATGGTTACGGGTTAAGCTACACCACATTTGAGTACAGCAACCTGCAGGTATCGCCCGAAAAAGGCAATTCTCAGGGACTTATACAGGTTAGCGTTGATGTAACCAATACCGGGCAGCGCAAAGGCGATGATGTGGTGCAGCTTTACCTTAAGGATGAGGTGAGCAGCGTTACTACTTACGAGTACGATCTGCGTGGCTTTAATCGCATTACACTAAATCCCGGCGAGAAGAAAACAGTACAGTTTACCTTGCACCCTGATGATTTGGCCCTGCTGGATAAAAATATGAATTGGACTGTAGAACCCGGTAAATTTGAAGTTATGATAGGTAGTTCATCAGTTGATATTAAACTTAAGAAGGAGTTTGAGGTGCAATAAATCAACTATAAACATGTCAATATATATCAATCGTTACGAAGCGTTTGAAGCTTCGTAACGGTTTTTAA
The DNA here is from genome assembly GCF_017569325.2 of Mucilaginibacter gossypii. Classification (NCBI taxonomy): domain Bacteria; kingdom Pseudomonadati; phylum Bacteroidota; class Sphingobacteriia; order Sphingobacteriales; family Sphingobacteriaceae; genus Mucilaginibacter; species Mucilaginibacter gossypii. The sequence continues at coordinate 1,070,002 of NZ_CP071878.2, forward strand.
AGAATATCGTTAGTCTGCAGTGATTTCAAGTATCTCTTCCCCGGTTTTTTTTATAACTTCAGCCTAAAATACAACCTATGATCTTAGACGATACCTGGGTATCGGTTGAAGCCGTATCCGACGATGATATTCCGTTGCTGGTCCGCTACAGACCCAATTTATCAAACTTTTTTGAAACCGGTGTTTACCTGCAGCGGATGGATGTAACCTGGAACTATGAATCATTTGATCCGTCATTATTGCCTTCGGCTGATGAAATGTTGCTGATGGAACAGGTAGAGGATGCTTTAGTCGATCTGCTTGAAGATGGTCATCAAAGCATACTGGCCTTCGTATTTACCGGAGAAAACGAACGCTGGTGGGCCTGGTATACCACAGATATTGATGAAGCAGGCGACAGGTTAAACGATGCTTTATCCGAATTTGATGAACTCCCGATTAATATCACGGTTATTGACGACCCGGAATGGGAAGAATATTTTGGTGTAATGGAAGATTTTGGAGAGGATGGGGAGTAAACGATTGCCACCGGTTAAACGTTAATTCTGATGCCCGTTTGGCCGTTCCAGCTTTTGAAATGGTATTTTAAGAATGTTCACAAACTTGCCGGTTCTTTCTTTATCCATATGGGTATCAATGCCAAAGCGGATATCTTCCTGTTCAAGTTCGCCAAAAGTACCGAAAAGCCTGTCCCAGATGCTTAATACATCACCATAATTACGGTCGGTATGTGGTAGTTGATAATGATGGTGTACATGGTGCAGGTTAGGGGTTATAAAAATCAGGCCAACAATTTTGTTAACACGTTGTGGTAACCTGAACTCGGTATGGGCCAGGATATTAAATAATGATTGAAAAGTTTGCCTCAATACCAAAACGCCAATTGCCGGGCCGCAAATAAATACCCAAAGCATTAAGCAACAGGTGCGCACACAGGTTTCGCCGGGATGTTCACGTACTGTGGTTGAAACGTCGACGTGAAGATCACTGTGATGTACGAGGTGAAATTTCCAAAGGGGATCTATTTTGTGCATTACCACGTGATAAACGTATTCGCAAAGGTCAAGCAGCATGAAAAGGCTGATGTAATAAACCCACTTATTGTGATGACCGGGTATGTAGTTAACCAATCCCCAATGATGTGAATTGGTCCAGCCTACTATGATTAAAACAATGGTAGTAAGTAATAGCTGGATAGGGAGAGCGGTAAAAATGAACAGGAGGTTGGTTTTGTTATGTTGCCAGCGTTTTTTCACCGAAATACCTGATGAAAAAACAACTTCCATCAGCCATAATGAGCATATGATTAAAGCATATAAAGCAACTTGCACAGCATCCTGATGCCGGTCTAGAAATTGGGTAATAGTCATTCTTAAATTAGTAGGGTAATCGCCTTTGATATTAGAAGGCAATTAGAATGCAATATCTTTTTTTTGAATGAATGTTTGATGAAGTATGTTAAGCGGTTGTTAAAACTGTGTGACTCGATAATGTACTACTTATGACCGATGTTCAGCACGATTGGTCATCCGGCTGCGATAAACCGATGGTGGTGAGCGCTTAATTATTACTTTTAAATATCTTTGCGTTTGCGCAAAATGAAACTATCAGCTACAGAACAATCTACAGGCGGCGATCTGCTGCTGCTTATCAATGAAAAACATTTCGACAGGATGTTTTTTACCCGCGATCGTCAGCATAAATACCTTACCATAGCCTGGAACCGTGGCGAAAAGCAAACTGTAACCATCGATGAGGTGGATTATGATTTTCAGCCCAACACCGTTCTGCCCCTAATGGTTAACCAATCTTTCCGTTTTGAGCGGCCTGAAGATATAGTAGCCTGGCAGTTTAACCGCGATTTTTATTGCATTGTTGATCATGACGAAGAAGTAAGCTGCGTAGGCTTCCTGTTTTATGGTAGCTCCGACCAGGTATTTGTTACCCTTGACGAAGCCATGCAGTTTAAATTACAGCGCTTGCTGGATATTTTCATTGAAGAATTTGAAACAGCAGATAATATACAGATAGACATGCTCCGGATGTTGTTGAAGCGGCTTATCATTATCGTGACGCGCCTTGCCAAGGCGCACAGCGGGCCTCGTGAAGTTTTGGCCGATGAAAAATTTGGTACCATACGTAAGTTTAATTTGTTGGTAGAGAATAATTACCGTGAACACCATACCGTGGCTTATTATGCGCAGCAGTTAAACAAATCGCCTAAAACGCTTTCCAACCTTTTTGCCCTGTATAACCATAAGACGCCTTTACAGGTGATACAAGAGCGTTTGATTATTGAGGCGAAGCGCCTATTGTATTATACCGATAAATCGGCTAAGGAAATTACTTATGAATTGGGCTTTGATGACGCTGCTTATTTTAGCAATTTCTTTAAAAAACACACCTCATTTTCACCAACCGATTTCAGAAATAATAAGGTTTTAGTTGCCGAAGGGAAATAATTACAAGTACCCGGGAAATTTGCCCATTCCGCAGGGCTGCTAAAGTTGCCACCTTTGTATTGTTAATTCAAAACAACAAAAATTAACATTACAAAAATGAAAACTTTCGCAATTCCAACAAGAGAACAAGTTACTCCAGAAAATCAGGCTATATTTGATACATTAACAAAAGTAGTAGGCCGCGTGCCAAACCTGTTTGCAGTTTTTGCAACTTCAGATCATGCGCTGGCTAACTATATAACTCTTTCAAACGGTAAAACATCATTACGTGCTAAAGAAAAAGAAGCTGTAAACCTTATCGTAAGCCAGGTAAATGATTGTGCTTATTGTTCTGCTGCACACACTGCCATTGCTAAAATGAATGGGTTTAATGATGACCAGATCGTTGAGATCCGTGGCGGTTCAGCTTCGTTCGATGCAAAAATTGATGCTTTAGTTAAGGTAGCTAAATCAATTACCGAAAATAAAGGCCATGCCGATCATCAACTGGTTGAAAACTTTTACGCTGCCGGTTATACACAAGCTAACCTGATTGATGTTGCCGTAGCTGTTGGCGATAAAACCATTACCAACTACGTATACGCCTTAACAGAGGTACCAGTCGACTGGCCTGCTATCCCTGAACTGGTAAAATAATACTTCTGATTTATAATTATAGTTTACACCCTTATGCCCGCCCTGCACTGCAGGGCGGGCATAAGTATTTATCTTAAAATTGTTTACATTATGAACTTTGCACGTTTTGCTTTTACTGATGGTGTTAAAAAGCTGCAGGAAAAATATGGCAGCCGTAGTAGTTATGCCCGTATGGAAAGCCTCATGGCTGATAAAGATGGCATTACCGAACCTGAACAAATGTTTATTGAAAGCCGCGACAGCTTTTATATGGCCAGTATAGGCGAAAACGGCTATCCATATATCCAGCACAGGGGAGGGCCGGCCGGTTTTATTAAAGTGATAGATAACCATACGCTTGGCGTGGTCGATTTCAGGGGCAACAAGCAGTACATTTCGGTTGGTAACGTAATGGAACATCCGCAGGTGTCTTTATTTTTGATGGATTATCCGCATAAAACAAGGCTCAAGATCTATGCTGATGCCCGTATTGTTGAACTTGCCGACAATCCCGAACTGTTTGACCTTATTGATCCCGCTGAGTACAAACATACGCCAGAAAGGATGCTCATCTTTGACATAAAAGCATTCGACTGGAATTGTCCGCAGCATATTACTCCACGGTATACCGTTGATGAAATTAAAGAAGCCTTCGCACCGCAAAATGAATATGTGCTTAAATTGGAGTATGAAATAGCTAAGCTAAAAAAGCAACTGGAAGAAAAATAAGCGGCTTTGATAAATAGACCGCAATAGTTTACCTTTAATTAATGCTGATAACAGCAGGCGTAAACTAATGAACATAATTCAACAAATAATCCCCATGCTTGCCTACGAAGATGGTATTGCGGCCATGAACTGGTTATGCGATGTTTTTGGTTTTACTGAAAATATGCGGATGACGGATGCGGCTGATCGCCTTGCTCATGGGGAGCTCAAAATGGGCGAAAGCCTGGTTATGCTAGCCGAACCCTCGCCTCACTATCAGGGGCCATTACATCACGCTCAAAATTGTAATATCGCCGCAAAATGGAGCAGTGTTCCATATATTATTAACGGGGTTTTGGTGTACGTCGATGATGTTGAACAGCATTACAGAACTGCTAAAAGTAAAGGTGCAAGGATATTAAGTGAATTGGAATATGGTTTCCCCGGCACCCGCTATCGTGCTGCCGACCTGGAGGGGCAGCGCTGGATGTTTATGCAAATTGAAAGAGATTAAACCTCCTTATGACTACGCTGCTCCATTTATTGTTTGTTGTAATTAAATCATCCATTCTTGGGTTGTTTTATACCCCGGTAATCTGGTTTTTATGGATGCTGTTTTTAAAAGCACAGAAAAAGTATACCAACTTTAAATGGCTCAGTGTATTTGCAGTTTATAAAATTGTCGGTATATCATTAATGGTGTTTTCCTTTACCTATTATGGCGATCATGGTCTTGGTGATGAATCCCGGATCCCTTTGGGGCATGGAGAAGCTATGGAGGAGAGCGACCAGTTTGCTTATTTTGTGCCTAAAGGGAAAAGTAAACAAATCCTTGTGGATACCTATCTTTTAAAAGGCGATAATCTTTGCATGTCGGTTGATTCGGGATATAAAGTTTATAATTTAAGAACTAAAGGTGTTGTTAATTTCAGTGATGAGCCAATGTATAATGCTTTTGCTGTTTCGTACGGTTTACCACTATCGCGGCAACTAAAAGATTTTAGATCGCAGTATGATGAATACTGGAGCGGGTGGCGGTTTTGGCTGCTGCCATAGAACTCAATCAGTTATTTTATGGCAGAAATTCACGCATTAAAAGATTGGGCTTTAGATAAAAAGGTTTCCAATAATAAACGCTTTGCCGTAGTCAAGATAGTTCTCCAATACCCGGAGGAGGATCTGTATATCGACCTTAAGCCTAAGGAACGTATTAAGGCAATAAACAAAAGCTTCAGGGATAATTGTAAAAAACTTATCGCTCTTGATCTGTTTGAAAGTTTTGAAATTTCAGATCATAAAAAAAGGCCACAAGCTGTTATTGCGAAGCTAAAATATAGCCGGCTCAAAGATATTGCCGCACTTAACTATATTGCGGGCATCTGGATCCAATCGATAGATTTTGCAGAGCCCTTAGGTAAAGAAAAGGTATTAGTCGACAGGTATTTTTGTGTAAAAATGACTGTTGTTGTTGAGGAAGAGGGAGTTTTATCTAAGAAGCAGCAAATTGAAAAACGCTTTGTACTTATTAAAGCAAAATCAAGTGAGGATGCTTATGAACAACTGGAAAAGCGGGAACATGAATACACGCGGTCTTATTTAAATCCATACGGACGGTTTGTGAGGTGGCGTATTGATAGTTATGAGGATTGTTATGAAACTGATATTGAGTCACCTGCTGACCTTGATAATCCCGCTGGTGTCGAGGTGTATTCCAAACTCTCAACAAGAAAAAACACAGACCGAAAAGCCTGGGATGGTAAATTTTAATCAAAACTTTCGCTTATTTTATATCGTACACGGATATAATAGATATTTTTGTACGTTGTAGGCAAATGGTGTATTAATAGTGTCCATGTACTTACAACAGGTTTAATACTGTAATATTTACAGTTGTAGTTAATAACTTTATTTTTAATTTTATAAAATTCAGAACACTAAGGTGTTGCCTGTTATAAACCAAACTATAATAATTGTTGATGGAAGTTACGAATAAAGGGGTAAAAGGCAGCCAGTTAAAAAATATGATCATTAAAAGGCTTTATTTTAATAAGGCTATGTCGTGCGCAGGGTTAAGTGAGTTATTTGATAAAAGTATCCCGTCTATAGCCAAAGCTATAAACGAGTTAATGCACGAGGGTTTTGTGGTTGAACAGGGGTATGCCCCTTCAAGCGGCGGCCGTCGCCCGTTAATGTATTCGGTAAAATCAAGCGCCATGCATATTTTAGCAATAGCACTTGATCAGCTCACCGCCCGCATCCAGATGTTTGATCTGTTAAACAATCCTGTTGCAGATATGCTCACTTTCGAGCTTAAACTGCTTAATAACCCTGAAGCATTGCCAACATTGGTTGATCAGATCAATGGTTATATTGGACATAGCGGTATCCCTAAAGACAAAATTGCAGGCATCGGTATTGGTATGCCGGGATTTATAAATATCACCGAAGGCATCAATTACACGTACCTTGATGCCGGCGGACAAAGCTTAACGGCTTACCTTACTTCAAAAACAGGTATCGCCACCTACATCGATAACGATTCGAGCCTCATAGCACTTGCCGAACAAAAATTCGGTATAGCCAAATCTCAGCAGGAAGTTATGGTAATAAACCTGGGCTGGGGTATTGGCCTGGGGATGATCGTAAATGGAAAACTGTTCCGCGGTCACAACGGTTTTGCAGGCGAGCTAAGCCATATCCCGCTATCGGAAGATGGTTCCCTTTGCGAATGTGGTAAACGTGGCTGCCTGGAAGCCGAAGCATCATTATTGGTAGTTGCTCAAAAAGCCATAGCAGGTATCAAAAAAGGCCGTGTAACCAGCTTAAAATATAATGAGGAAGATCACTCCAAACTAATGGGTGATGCCTTGATAGAAGCCGCCAATAATGGCGATCAGTTTGCGATTGAACTATTATCGGATGCGGGTTATAAAATAGGGAAGGCCCTGGCCATTCTTATCCATATTATGAACCCGGCCATCATCGTATTAAGTGGTCGCGGGGCTAAAGTTGCCAAGATACTGATGGCCCCGATACAACAAGCCCTTCACAAGTACTGTATCCCGCGCCTGGCAGGCGGTACCGAACTATTAGTATCTGAACTTGGATTTGATGCTGAGTTAATTGGTGCGGCTGTGTTGGTAATGGAAAACTTTGACAGAGTGGTGAAAAATAAAGCAGCTAAAGCAACTAAGCACGCCGCGGCATAAAGAATGGTCTGAATCAGAATTTACAGAATTTTTAAATTAGCAGAATTAATTTCTTTGCCCTGGTATGCAAGCTTCAATTCTGTAACTTCTTAAGTTCTGTAAATTATGCTTAGGCGAACACCCTTCCCGAGTAATCCATCGCTTCTTTAAATTTATCCATATTAAGCACTGTGGGCTCATTTTGTATTTTAAGGTAGCTTATCAGGTTTTCGGTGGCAATATTGCCTGTGAGATCGTCTTTGGCCATTGGGCAGCCTCCGTAGCCTTTTATTGCAGTATCGAAACGCTTGCAACCGCTTTGGTAGGCTGCGGCTATTTTAGGTTGCCATGTATCAGGAGTGGAATGCAGGTGAATGCCAAACTCGGTATTGGTGAATAAACGGCAAAGGTTGGGGTAAATGCCACTGATCTGTGCCGCATCTGCAATGCCTATAGTATCAGCAAGGGCAATATTCTTTATTCCCTCGGCTATCATTTTTTCCGCCCATTGTTCAATGATGCCGGTATTCCATTCATCGCCATAGGGATTACCAAAACCCATAGAGAGGTATACCAATAATTGTTTGTCGTTTTCACCACACAATTCATTTATCCGCTGTACGGTTTCAAAAGCCTGCTCAATGGTTGAGTTTGTATTTCTAAGCTGAAATGTTTCGGATATGGAAAATGGATAACCAAGGTAAGTGATCTCTTCATGTTTAGCCGCGTCTTCTGCCCCGCGATAGTTGGCTATAATAGCCAATAGCTTTGACCGAGTATTACTCAGATCGAGTTTCTTTAATACCTCCGCCGTGTCCTGTAACTGGGGGATAGCCTTGGGTGATACAAAGCTGCCAAAATCTATCGTATCAAAACCCACCTGTAAAAGCAGGTTAATGTATTCCGCCTTTATATCGGTAGGAATAAAATCATGAATGCCCTGCATGGCATCGCGGGGACATTCGGTTATTTTGATGCTCATTTTTGGAAATCTTAGGTTTTAAGTCTTAAGTCAAAAGTCATCAATTTAGTTTAGAAAACGCTAAACTTCCAACTTAAAACTTTTGACTTAAGCCTTAGAACCCGAGACTTTAGACTCCGGACTTAAGCTAATCAACCGTATTAGGCAAATGCTGATCCTCAGTTAAGCCTTCACGCTCAAATTTGCGGATAATAAGTCTCGTACCGCCATTATAGGTTACATAGCTCGATACCCAGTTAATGAATACAATCACCTTATTACGGCCGCCTAAAAGCGATATCAGGTGTACAAACATCCATACAAGCCATGCAAAAAAACCCTGGAATTTTACTTTGCCCAAATCGGCCACCGCCTTATTACGGCCAATAGTTGCCAATGAGCCTTTATCGTTATACTTAAACGGTGAGGTTTGTTCGCCGTTAATGATATGAATGATATTTTTAGCCACGTGCTGGCCCATTTGTATGGCTACCTGCGCTACGCCGGGGTGTCCCTTAGGGGTTTCATCGGTGATCATGGCTGCAACGTCGCCAATTGCGAATACGTTGTTAAAGCCGGCAACGCGGCCTATGCTATCCACTTTTATTCTATTTCCACGTTCAATAACCTCTTTATCAAAGCCATCGGGCACAACACCCATAACCCCGGCACTCCATATCACATTTTTGGTGCGAATGCTTTTACCGCCTTCAAATTTGATTTCCTCGCCGTCGTAGCTTTCCACCTTTACGCCGGTTAGCACTTCAACGCCCATATTGGTCAGGAAGGTGCGGGCTGCGTTGGATGCCTGGTTGGAGAAGGGGCCAAGTACTTTCGGCAAAAAGTCGACCAGGTACACCTTCATGTCCTCTTTTTTAAGTTCAGGGTAGTCTTTAGTCAAAACGTGATTACGAAGTTCGGCCAGTGAGCCTGCAAGCTCAACACCCGTTGGGCCAGCGCCTACCAGTACAAAAGTAAGGTAGGGATCGCGCTCGGCCTTGCCAACTTTAAGCAGGGCCTCTTCAATGTTCTGCAAAATAGAATACCGGAGGTTCAATGCCTCGGGGATCGACTTCATCGGCATAGCATAATGCTCGATGTCTTTATTCCCAAAAAAGTTGGTCGTTGAGCCTGTTGCTATCACCAGGTAATCATAAGCTATATTGCCTATAGTGGTTTCGAGTATGTTATTTTCCGCATCCACCCTGGTTACTTCCGCTATCCTGAAGCGGAAATTCTTTTGGCTCGCAAAATTTTTCCTTAATGAGAAAGCTATCGACTCCGACTCGAGGCTGCCCATAGCAACCTGGTATAAGAGGGGCTGAAAGGTATGGTAGTTGTGCTTATCCAGCATCAAAACGTCTACAGGTTTGTCCTTTAGTTGTTTTGCTACCTGCAGGCCGCCGAAGCCGCCGCCTACGATCACTACAAGTGGAAATTTTGAATTATTTGATGTGTTCATTTATGCAGGTTGATATTTAAAATCTATTCTTTTACAGGCAATACTGCCCGCATATGAAAGTAGCACAATCACCGTGCCGCCAATGCCGATTTGTATTGAAATACAGTGCAATTATACTTCATTGATTACGATATGCAACACCATCTGTCGGCTGTTTTGTTTTTTTTTAATAGCAATAAATGATAACAAAAAAGGCCCCAAATTACTTTGGAGCCTTTTAACAATTTATTCTTTTTCTTATTTCAGGTCTTTCTTTCCAAAGTCAACGATTACTGGTGTTGCCACACAGATCGACGAGTATGTACCGAAAAGAACACCGATCAATAACGCAAATGAGAAGCCTTTGATCACGTCGCCACCAAAGATGAATAATACCAACAATACGAATACCACGGTTAAAGCTGTGATAATTGTACGGCTTAATGTACTGTTGATGGCCCTGTTGATAACCTCTTCTGGTTTTTCGTTTTTGTTAGAGTGATCAAGGAATTCACGAATCCTGTCAAATACTACCACGGTATCGTTAATTGAATAACCGATAACAGTAAGGATAGCCGCGATGAAAGCCTGATCAATATCCAATGAGAACGGAAGGTAGCCATTGAACAACGAGAAGAACGACAGTACCAATAAGGCATCGTGAGCAGTCGCGATCATCGCACCCAAGCTGAACTGCCATTTACGGAAACGGATCAGGATGTAAGCCGAAATCACAAAGATGGCGAACAATACAGTGTAGATAGCTGATGTTTTTAACTCATCGGCAATAGTAGCACTTACTTTTGAACCACCTAAGTCGCTGTTAGCAATTTTGGTTTCGGGTTTTTTATTTAACAAGTCCACCAATGTACCTTTTACTTTAACATCAGCAGCTGTTGAGTTATCATTAAACAAATAGTTGGTAGTGATACTGAATTTATCCCCCATGGTTTTAACCTCGGTACTACGGCCTAAGGTAGCATCAATAGCCTCGTGAATTTGTTCTGTAGTTACCGCTTTGTTGGTAAAGCTAACAATATAGTTACGGCCGCCTTCAAAATCCACACCGTAGGTAAAGCCGCGGGTGAAGATAGATACCAAACCCGCTGCAATGAACAAGCCCGAGAAAATGTAAAACTTAGTACGGTTTTTAACAAACGCAAAGTTTGCATTTTTGAAAGTATGTGAGCTCCATGGGTTTGAGAACTTGATATCCATGCCTTTGTCAAGCATCCACTCAAATATAACCCTTGAGATCAATAATGAACAGAACAATGAAGTAGCGATACCAATCATCAATGTAGTTGCAAAGCCCTGGATAGGACCTGAACCAAATACAAACAGGATTAAGCCGGTAAGGAAGGTACTGATCTGTGAATCGAGGATTGAAGGCAAAGCATGTTTGAACCCATCGGCAACAGCAACCCTTAATGATTTGCCAAGGCCAAGCTCTTCACGCACACGTTCATAAACCAGTACGTTGGCATCTACCGCGATACCGAGGGTTAATACGATACCTGCAACACCTGGCACAGTTAATACCGCGCCTAAACTGGTCAGTACACCCATCAGGAAGAAGATATTGATGATTACCGCAACTACCGCTACAGTACCTGCACGGTTATAGTAAGCGATCATGAAGATCAATACCACAACTAAACCTAAGATACTTGAAGTGATACCTGCAGAGATAGCTTCCTGGCCTAATGACGGACCTACAATTGACTCAGATACGATGTGGGCAGGAGCCGGTAAACGGCCTGCTTTTAATACGTTGGCTAAGTCGCGCGTATCATCAATGGTAAAGTTACCGGAGATTGATGATACACCACCTGAAATTTCGTTTTGTACGGTAGGAGCAGAGTATACGTTATCATCTAAAACGATGGCGATAGCTTTTTTGTTGGTGCCTGATGATGCTTCGGCCGTAACGGCACGCCATTTTTGAGCACCTTCTGAGTTCATGATCATCACAACCTCAGGGCTGCCTTTCTGGTCGTTATCAGCACGGGCGTCGTTAATTACGTCGCCAGATAATACCGGGCCGTTTTCAGCACCTGTAAGTTTAATAGCATATAACGCAAAAGTTTTTGTGTTTTTAATAGGTTTTACTTCCCACAAAAATTTGATGTTACGTGGAATAACTGCTAAAACATCTGCACTGTGCAGGTATGAATTTACTTTAGCAGTATCCTGAAGCGGAGCATAACCAACAACAGGGCCCTGGCCTAATTGCTGCTGGCCGTTTGCACCCTGGCCAACGTTTAATGACATTACTGCAAACAACGGGTGTTGTGCAGCTAATTTTGTTTTGCTTAATGAAGCAGCTGAAGTATCGTTTTTAGCGGCATTTTTCTGAACCTTGCTTAACAATGAACCACCTTTAGCTGTATCAGCTTTTCCGGCTGCAAGTTTAGCAGTGGTATCAGCTTTCGCTGATTTACCTGTGTCCGCTTTGGCAGTTTTGCTTTTTGCAGCAAGCAGGTTGTCAATATTGATCAGGTATTGATATGCCTCAGCATTATCAAAAGTTTCGTAAAACTCCAGTTTCGCAGAACCCGAAAGCAATTTACGAACACGCTCTGGTTCTTTAACGCCTGGCAACTCAACTAAAATCCTGTTTGAGCCTTGTTGCAACTGGATGTTTGGTTGGGTTACACCAAACTGGTTGATACGGGTGTTCAAAACAGTAAATGATTGTTTAACCGCAGTTGAAGCCAAATCCTCAAGATAAGTTTTAACCTCGCTGTTTGAAGCGTTGAACTTCAGGTGGTCCTGGTTATCTTTTGTTGAAAAGATAGCGGCAAGTTTACCATTGGGGTTTAGCTTTTCGTACTCGCTTACAAATAAAGCGATGTAATCTTTTTGGTTGGTTTGAGCATTTGCCTGCAATTTATCGGCATTAGCCAAAGCCTGGTTAAAAGTAGCATCAGGATTGTTGTTGGCAATTTTCCTAACCAGCTCATCAAGCTGGATCTGCATAGTAACGTTCATGCCACCCTTAAGGTCAAGACCTAATGCAATTTCCCTTTGCAATACATAAGCGTAATCATGTTTTAATAGCGGATAAACCGGTTGATTGGAAATAGAATCCAAATAAGCTTTTTCTTTCTCAGGATCTCCCTTTGAGTATACTTTGGCATCCTCCCTAACCTTATGGGCCACCCACGTAAATGATAGCTGGTATAAGCACACCACTGCCAGTAGTATGGCGAAAAATTTAATAACCCCTTTGCCTTGCATCGAATTTGTAATATGTAATAAATTAGTTTATAAGCTTTTTTTCAATAAGGCAGCAAATCTAATAAAATTTCGTAAGCACAAAATTTTAAATTAAAACAAAATCATGACAAAGAATGTTAGCGACGCTCAAGTGTGATAAACGAATATTTATACTTGTTTTTTTCGTCGGGCTCAAAATCTTCACGATCTTTTTCCTGCCACTCATCAGGATTTAACTCCGGGAAGAATGTATCCCCCTCAAAATCCTGGTCAACAATGGTGAGATATATGCGGTTTGTAAGCGGGATAGCCTGCCGGTAGATCTCGGCCCCGCCAACAATAAAAACTTCATCCTCGGTTTTGCAAAGCTCAATAGCCGCTTCAATGGTTGGCACCACCTCGCAACCATCGATACTGATGGCTTGCCGGGTAATAACAATGTTGCGGCGCCTAGGCAATGGCTTACCAACCGAATCAAAAGTTTTACGGCCCATGATAACGGTATGCCCCGTAGTAACATCTTTAAAATGTTTTAGATCGTTAGGTAAATACCAGAGTAATTTATTGTCTTTACCGATAGCGTGGTTTTTGGCTATGGCTACGATGATGGATAGTATCATTTCTTGCAGGTCATTAAGTCATTGGGTCATTTGCTTCGCGTCATTCGTTTTACGTCATATGCACCGCGTCATTAGGTCATTGAGTCATTTTTTTTTGACTTGCCTTATATGTTTCTTTTTCCAATGAATTTGATGTAGATATTTAATTTTAAGTGAATTGTTTCTAACTCCCTAAGTAGCGATTGATAATCGTCGTCATTGATCAGGCTTCTCGTATTTGCCTTTTTGAGCCAGCCTTTGGTTTCAATTATTGATCCGCGGCTAAAATAGCAGAAGTTCTTATTCTCCTTGTAATGATAGCGTCCAAATCCTTCAGCAATGTTTGCGCCAATCGAATCAGACGAGCGAACGATTTGTTTACCCAAAGTGTCTTTAGCAAAGTATTCCCATTTAGCCACTATAAACCAAATCCTGTCTGCAAAGGCTTCTGAAAGGTTATACACTTCAAGTTCTTCAATTCGATTACTCATGATAAGATCAGGCAAAAAATAGGACAATCAAAAAATGACTCAATGACCAAATGACGCGAAGCCAATGACTAAGTTACACCGCCACTTCGGCCTTAATATGCGGCCAGGGATCATAATTCTCCAAAGTGAAATCTTTAAACTTGAATGAAAAGATATCTCTTACCTCCGGATTGATTTTCATGGTTGGCAGGGGGCGAGGATCGCGGCTGAGCTGTAGCCGGGCCTGGTCCATGTGGTTGTTGTATAGGTGCGCATCACCAAAAGTGTGTATAAAGTCGCCAAGGTCAAGGTTACAGACTTGTGCCATCATCATGGTGAGCAACGCATAGGAAGCTATGTTGAACGGAACTCCTAAGAATATATCTGCACTTCTCTGATACAATTGGCATGATAACTTTCCTTTAGTCTCGCCTTTAGAAATATCGGGCGGAGCTACGTAAAACTGGAACAAACTATGGCATGGCGGCAGGGCCATCTGATTAACCTCGGCAACGTTCCAGGCTGACACGATGATACGGCGCGAGTCGGGATTGTTTTTAAGCTGGTTCACCACCTGTTTGATCTGGTCGATATGGCCGCCATCCGGTGTAGGCCATGAGCGCCACTGTTTTCCGTACACGGGGCCAAGGTCGCCATTTTCGTCGGCCCACTCGTCCCATATTTTTACGCCATTTTCTTTCAGGTAGCGGATATTGCTGTCGCCGCTCAAAAACCAGATGAGCTCATGGATGATAGATTTGAGGTGCAGTTTTTTGGTGGTTACCATCGGGAAACCATCCTTGAGATTGAAACGCATCTGGTAGCCAAACACACTTACTGTACCGGTGCCGGTTCTGTCATGCTTTTGCGCTCCGGTTTCCATCACATGCCTCATCAGATCGAGATACTGTTTCATTTTTTTTGTATAGTTAGATTAAGGTGATCAATCAGATAGGCATACTTAGGCAAGGCTTTGAAAAAAACAATGACTTAATGACTAAATGACTCGATGACCAAATTTAAAGGGCAAAGAAAAATAATCTACCTTTGGTTTCCTAATGATGTTGGCAAATACATCACGTGTTAATTACTTTGTATGATTTTATTTCCGAATGCAAAAATAAACATCGGCCTTAATATTACCGAACGCCGGCCGGATGGTTATCATAATCTCGAAACCATTTTTTATCCTATCGATATTAAAGACGCCCTTGAAGTGGTGAAAAGCGATAAGCTCAGCTTCACCTCAACCGGCCTGGAAATTCCCGGGTTGATGGAGGATAATCTTTGCGTTAAAGGCTACCATATGCTTAAGCAGGATTATGACCTGCCGCCGGTAAGCATTCACCTGCATAAGCATATCCCCATAGGCGCGGGACTGGGCGGCGGTTCATCTGACGCGGCGTTTTTTATCCGGCTGATGAACGACAAATTTAAGCTCGGTTTATCTGTTGACGAGATGACTGATTACGCCCGTCGCCTTGGTGCCGACTGCGCCTTCTTCATCGAGAACAAGCCCGTGTTCGCCTTTGAGCGCGGAGACGAATTTGAGAGCATTAAACTTGATCTATCGGCATACAAAATAGTGTTGGTGATGCCTCCTGTTCATGTATCAACAGGGGAGGCTTTCAGAGGCATAAAACCAACTCCGGTAAAAGATTCGCTGTTTGATTTGATCAACGAACCAATAGCCGACTGGAAGAAGCTTATCAAAAATGATTTTGAACAAACCGTGTTTAAAAATCATGCGGAAATCAGAGGCATCAAAGCGGCCCTTTATGAGGCAGGGGCCATATACTCAAGCATGAGCGGAACCGGAGCATCTGTGTTCGGTATTTTTGCTGAAACTCCCGATTTGAAATTTTTGGAAGGGGAGAACCAGGTGTTCTATTTGTGATGTCGGATTTCGGATGTTTGATTTCGGATTTGGGAAGCTGTCCCGAAGCAAAATAAAATCGTCATTGCGAGGTACGAAGCAATCCCCGATTGGCAGGTCGTCCCTGTATAGTTTGGGATTGCTTCGTACCTCGCAATGACGTTGTGATATAAAGCAATTCTGCTACCAAACTTACTTATCCTGCTGCATGTAAATGCCGGATGATTTATCGATCATTTTATCAGTCGATAGACCATCCGGCATTTTATTTAAAAGAAATATCCGATTCCAAAATCCTACTTACAAATTCCGAAATCAAACATCCGAAATCCGAAATCAAATGCCCGCGTCTTCACTCACGCCTCGCCCTATCCCTTCCACCCAGTCGTTCTCGCCCCAGCCTTTGGCAATAGCGGTTAGTAAACGGCTGTGTACGGCGTTTGCAATAGGCATGGGCATCTCGCTTGTCTGCGATAATTTAAATGCGAGGCGCGCATCTTTATAACCCAATTTTGATTTGAAGCCTACCGGTTGATATTGCTTGCCGGCAAGGGCCTTGCCGTAGCTCTGGAAAATTGGAGCGTTGAAAAGCGTCGAGCTGAAAAAGTCGGCTACCTGCATTCTGCTTAGTCCGTTTTTTTCGGCAAGGGTGAATGCCTCGGCCATCATTTCCATGGATGCCATGATCATAAAATTGCCTGCTATTTTAACCACATTTGCACCCCCCGCCGAGGGGCCAAAATCAATCACTTCCTGGCCAAGTAAATCAAGTATAGGACGGGCATCAGTTTTAGTTTGTTCATCACCCGAAACGCAAATCCAAAGCTTACGTGCAGCGGCTGCTTCGGGCCTTCCGAATACAGGAGAAGCGAGGTAGCGATTTCCTGACTGTTCATGTAACCTGGCCAATTCTTCAGAAGTTCCAGGTGAAATAGTGCTCATGGATATGTGTACAGCATTTGGCTGTAGCGTTTTTAAAATTCCGCCGTCGCCTACAGCCGATTCTCGCAGCACCTCGTCATCTGATACCATGGTGATCAAAAATGGCACATTTGCCGCAGCTTCAGCAGGACTCTGGCATTTTGTTACACTGTCGGTGCCAAGCTCGTCTACCTTTGAAAGTGTGCGGTTGTAAATCTGCAAATGGTACCCTGAGTCAATGAGGTTTTTGGCCATGCTGGCACCCATGTTGCCAAGCCCTATAAATCCAATCTTTGTTTTCATATTTTAGCTGATGTATTCCCTGTCTTCGTCACTTAGTGTATCGGTGTCGTCTTTTTTGTGCATGGCGTCATGATAGCCTTCAATATCGAACTTTTGTTTTTTAGGCCATGCCACGATCAAGCCCAATATAAAACCTGTTACCGCAACTACCAGCATCATCATTAGTTTGGATACCCTGAAAGTGGCGAACAAAAATTTGAAGTAAACCTCGTCGGTATTTTGCATTAGTACGATGGTAAGCAAAACTGCGATGGCTACAATGACTATTGTTTTAATGCTCATGATGGATGTTGGTTTTAGAGTAATACAATATCCGCTTTTTAAATGTTTAATAAAAATTGATCTCATGTAAATCGAGGTCATGGAATTTGATCGCGAAATAGTGCGGAGATGTGTCTGCATTTTTAGGTTCATATTTTATTGGCTGTGTCCACCTCTGGTAGCTCTTCAATTTTAAGTCGCCCAGATTTTGCCCGGTTGATAATTGCCCTTTCAAAAATGAGGTGACAATAACCGCAGTGAAATTTTGCCCGTATTTTTCAAAGGCTAAAATCAGAACTTTTAATACCCCTGGAATTTGATATTGCGAGGATTTCTTTCGCCCAAAATTTCTTTGCGAGAATCCTGCGAGAGTGAAAAAAAATCCGTTCGAAAACTGATTTTGTATACAAGCAGGAGAGATGCTGCGATTTTTTTTGATTCCTGAATAGTTACTTCATTACACTTTGTAAATTGGGTTTTGACTTTTGGTTGATTAGAAGTTTTACACTAAATAATTCCATGTATTTATTTGATTTTTAAATTTATATGATACTTTAAAGCGGCTTTAAATTCATATGCTAATATTTTTAGTTTTTTGAGATTTTACTTAGATGAATTTTGATTAACTATCTATTTATTTAAATTTTATAAGTAATTGATTTTTAAATTTATATGTTTAGTATATAATTGAATTATTTAAGTTTGTAGATTTTAAAAAATGGCTAAAAATAGGAATACGTAGATTCGATGCCCTGATTTTTATATTGATATTTAATACACTAAGTTAAAAATGGATTTTGCCCCTGTTTGGCGCTAATGCATTAGTTGAGCCCGGAATGTCTTAAAAAATTTAAATGGCTTAGAGGGGCTAAAAAAGGCTAAAGCAGCCTTAGGTGCTTCGCCCCTATTTGGGAGAAAATGACGAAAAAATTAAGGTGATTTGAGTTGTTGAAAGGCTGCTTTAAGAACAAGCAGAACCACGGCTATTACAAGTGTTTGTATAAAACAAGAATATGGAGAGTTAAGAATTAAGCTACAGTTTTGCGCCTTGTTATTTGCTTTCGGGCTACGGGGTACAAAAAAATTGTTGACAGGATAAGGAATGCTCCGCCCCAAAATCCGGGCGTCATTTTGTTGAGATCTCCGAAAAAAATAAACGAAAGGATGATACCGTATACCGGCTCGAGGTTGGTAATGAGCGCCACCCGGAAAGCCGAAAGCTCACGCATTACAGATACCCCGGCCACGTAAGCAAGCGATGTGCATACGGTGCCAAGCAGCACCAGGTAACCGATATCTGCAGGCTTTAACAGCATGGCACGGGTGTAGCCGGAGGTTATAAATAGGTAGATCGAGATCCATACAAAGGCTCCTGACAGCTCATAAAATGCAATGACTGGTGCCTGTACTTTTTGCACCTGGCGCGAATTAATGATAGAGAAAAGGCTTGCACAAACGGCGCTTGCAAGCCCGGTTGTGATGCCCTTAGTGTATCTGCTTTCAAATTTAAAAATCAAAATAATGCCGGTGATGATTAAAAGACCGGCTAAAATTTCAAGTTTTGAAATGCTTTTTTTATTGATCAGGGGTTCAAATATTGCCGTGAAAAGTGTGATGGATGACAGGCAAACCAAGGTGACAGCGACGGTAGAAAGTTTGATGGCGGCGAAGAAAAGGATCCAGTGTCCGCCGACAATTGCTCCCGTACACACCAGTTTTACCAGGGTTTTTCTGTCGACTTTAAAATCGGTTTTATTGAATTTAAAATACAAAAACAGCGAAACAAAGGCAATAAGTACTCTGTACCACACCAATTGTACGGCCGAAATGGTGATCAGGGCGCCTAAAATTCCGGTAAATCCCCACACAAAAACAGTAAAATGGAGTATTATAAGGTTCTTATTTAGGGTCGAGGGGGTATTTTGCGCCATTATTTAGGTGCTTTTAAAAGTAGGTAATAGCCCAAAATGCCAAAAACGATGTTAGGAATGAATACAGCTGCCAAAGGTGACATACCCCCTTTTACTGAAAATACAAGGGCAAATCGTTCTAATATAATATAAGCGAAGCATAATAGAATACCTATCCCCAGGGGTAATCCAACACCTCCGCGTACCTTTCTCGACGATATAGAAACACCGATTAAAGTAAGTACAAAGGCTGATAAAGGGTATACAAAACGGTGATATTTTTCGAAATAAATGGCCTTTAAATATTCTGGGCGGCGCAGTTTTTCCTTGTCAATATTCTTGTTCAGGTCGCTTAAAGACATGGCCTGGTATACGTTATCATATACAATAAAATCGCTCGGGTGCATATCCAAAACAGTGTCTTTTGGTGTGTTGCTTGTAATGAATTGTTCTTTCATTCCGTTTACATATTTAACACTGTATTGTTTAAGCGACCAGATCCGTTTTAAAGAATCGTATTGAATTTGTTCGGCAATCAGTTTTTCACGCAACGTATCACCATTAAATTTCTCCATTATAAAATTGTAACCTAAATGAGTTGTGGGATCGTAATTGGCAAGATAGACAAAAGTATGTTTGTCAATTTGCATGTGTACCTCCACCTTAGTCGGGTCATTGTCCATCATGCCATTGGCATTTTCAAAGTCGATTTTCAACCGATTTGTGAAAGGAATAAGGTATACATTTGCAAAAAAAGACACCACAAATATGATTGATGAAGCGATTACATAAGGTCTTAAAAATCGATTAAAACTTGCCCGGCCGCTCAGTATCGGAACGATTTCTGTTTGGTTTGCCATCTTGGCTGTAAAGAAAATTACCGCCAAAAAGTTGATCAGCGGCGATAACATATTCAAATAAAACGGAATAAAACCCGCGTAATATCTAAAGACGATATCGTGCAAACTGGCGTGTTTATTCAGAAAGTTATCGAGCTTTTCTGATACGTCAAACACTACAGATATCACCATGAAAATACCCATAGTAAATATAAAAGTGCCGAGGTATTTGCCAATAATAAACCTGTCGATGATCTTTAAATATCTATGAAAAAAAGCTTTCATCTGTCGGTTGTTTGATTGTTAATTTTCATGTTTTTCCTGGAGATTTCTTTTGATTTTATGAGTTATTATAAACGCTGTCCAAGGCGCTTTACCATCATGCTTTTCCAATCGTAAAACTCACCCGCAATGATTTTTTTTCGCGCCTCTTTAACCAGCCATAGATAAAAATGGAGGTTGTGCAAGGTGGCAATTTGAGCGCCTAACATCTCGCCAGAGTGGATCAAATGACGTAAATAAGCTTTACTGTAATCCCTGTCGGCAAACAGATCGCTGTCATCCTCAATGGCCGAAAAGTCGTTTTTCCATTTTTCATTTTTGATGTTGATGATGCCGTTTTTGGTGAAAAGCATGCCATTGCGCGCGTTCCTGGTTGGCATAACGCAATCAAACATGTCAATACCCAGAGCTATGTTTTCCAAAATGTTTACAGGCGTACCTACCCCCATTAAGTAACGCGGTTTTTGCTGCGGTAATATATTGCATACAATTTCGGTCATAGCATACATTTCCTCGGCCGGTTCACCTACTGAAAGGCCACCTATGGCATTGCCTTCACGCTCATATGAAGCTATTACTTCGGCCGATCGTACACGCAGATCTTTATATACCGAACCCTGTACAATTGGGAAAAGCGTTTGACTGTAACCATATTTTGGTCCGGTGCTGTCAAACCTGTCGCAGCAGCGTTTCAGCCAGCGGTGGGTCATTTCTATCGATCGTTTTGCGTAGTTGTAATCGCAGGGATAGGGGGTACACTCATCAAACGCCATGATAATATCGGCGCCGATAATGCGCTGAATGTCCATTACATTTTCGGGAGTAAACAAGTGTTTTGATCCGTCAATATGCGAGCGGAAAGTAACCCCTTCTTCTTTTATTTTACGTACTTCGGTTAATGAATATACCTGGTAGCCACCGCTATCGGTCAAGATGGGGCCGTCCCATCCATTAAATTTATGTAGTCCTCCGGCGCTTTCAAGTGTATTTAAACCGGGGCGCAGATATAGGTGATAAGTGTTGCCCAATATAATTTGCGCCGAAATATCCTGTTTAAGCTCGTGCTGGTGTACCGCCTTTACAGTGCCGGCAGTGCCTACCGGCATAAAAATAGGGGTTTGTATGGTACCGTGGTCGGTAGTGATCTCGCCGGCTCGGGCCTTTGAAAGCGGGTCTTGTGCTGTTAAGTTAAATTTCATTTTAGGGTTGCAAAATTAGCAAAAAAAACCCTCATGCCCGTCCTTTCCAAAACGGCGGCAGGATAAAAGCTATTTATAAACGTGCTGAATATTAAAACCATGTTAATTAAAGTACTTTTATTTTAAGAGGGATTAAATAAGAGTACATTAAACTTCAAATTAACGCTGATATTGAGCCTTAATTTCATTGATTTTTAACAAATTTGCCTCATTATTTTTTTTGTTTGGAAACGTACTTACACGACGCGCTTTTTATTCTTTTTCAGCTTTGTTTTATAGTTCAGCTATATTACCTGGTAAGCAGGCATACCCGCCTTGCAGGTCATAAACCCGCCGAAGGGCCGCCGCCCAGAGTCTTAATCCCCATTTCTGTTATTATCAGCGCCCGCAATGAAGCCCGTAACTTAGAGGAAAATCTTCCATTGATACTGGAACAAAACTATCCTGATTTTGAGGTGGTTGTTATCAATGATTGCTCTTTTGATACTTCCGACGAGGTGCTTGAAACCATGCAAAAAAAATACGCCCACCTTAAAGTTGTTACCATTACCGAGCATGACCGCTTTAAAACCGGTAAAAAGTTTGCCCTTACCTTAGGCATCAAGGCATCAAAAAATGAACACCTTTTATTTACCGATGCTGATTGTAAACCAGCTTCCGAAAACTGGATAAGCCGTATGGCAGCCAATTTTGCAAGCGGTGTGCAAATAGTTTTGGGGTACTCTCCTTATTATAAAAAAGGTGGTTTTATTAATGCTTTTACCCGCTTTGAAACCATAAAAACAGCAACCAGTTACCTGTCGGGCGCGTTAACCGGCGACCCCTATATGGGTATTGGCCGCAACCTTGCCTATACAAAAACGTTATTTTTTAGTGCAAAAGGTTTTGCTTCGCACATGCACGTAATATCAGGCGATGATGACCTGTTTGTTAACCAGCATGCTACTCCTGATAACACAGTGGTTGAACTGAGTCCCGAATCATTTATGTTTACTGAAGCTAAAACCACATTTAAATCGTGGTTTAAACAAAAAAAGCGACACATGGGAGTGGGGAAACTGTATAAAAACCAGCACAGGCGTATGCTTAGTTTTGATGCAGTTAGCGGGTTTATATTCTATATTTTATTGATATTATTCCTTATTTTGAGATATGAGCCGTTACTGGCACTAGGTTTGTACGTTTTTAGGTTGATATTACAAATGGCCATTTATAATCGTATATTTAAAAAACTTAATGGCAAAGACCTTTGGTGGTATCTCCCCTTTTTTGACCTATTATATTATACATATTTAAATGTTTTTGGATTGATCGGTACCTTTTTAAAAACTACTCAATGGAAATAAACGCCAACTTTACCGAGAACGCAAAGAATGATTTTCACCTGGTAGTGAAGGCCAGGCAGGGAGATCAAAAAGCCTATGCCGATTTGATGCACCGTTATAAAGATTCTATTTATTTCATGGTGCTTAAGATGGTAAACAACAAAGAAGATGCAATGGATTTAACGGTTGAAACGTTTGCCAAGGCATTTGAAAAACTTGAAAAATACCAGCCTGATTTTGCTTTTAGCACCTGGCTTTTCAGGGTAGCAACTAACAATTGCATTGATTTTATCCGCAAAAAGAAACTAAGTACCATGTCAATTCATGGCATGATGGACGACGAAGGGGATGAAAAACCGCTGCAAATTAAGGCCGATAGCCTTAACCCCGAAGAAACATCTATCAAAAAGCAACAAACTCAGGAGCTAAGATCATTAATTGAAAGCCTCCCCACGCGTTACCGTAACCTGATTACCTTACGCTATTTTGATGAGCTTTCGTACGAAGAAATAGCTCAGCAACTCGACCTCCCTTTAGGAACGGTAAAGGCGCAATTATTTAGGGCAAGGTACCTGCTTGGCAATATTATTAACCGTTTTAACAGGGATGACATCTGAAATAATTCTACAATATTTTCCTGATTTAAGTGCCGAACAGCGTGAGCAATTTGAAAAATTGCCTGCTTTATATGAACACTGGAACAGCCAGATCAACGTAATTTCCCGCAAAGATATTGATCTTTTATTTGAACGTCACGTGCTCCACTCGCTTGGGATTGCCAAAGTGATGGCTTTTTTACCGGGCGAAAATGTGCTTGATGTGGGTACCGGTGGGGGCTTTCCTGGTATCCCACTGGCTATTTTATTCCCCGAAACACAATTTCATTTGGTTGATTCGATAGGCAAAAAAATCAAGGTTGTTACGGAAGTAGCTGCAGCCTTAGGCCTCAGAAATGTGAAAGCATCACACCTGCGGGCCGAACAAATTGCGGATAAATTTGACTTTGTAGTATCACGCGCTGTTACCCAATTAAAGGATTTTTATCCATGGGTAAAAGGTAAATTCAACAAGCAATCGAATAACAAATTACCCAACGGTATCCTGTATTTAAAGGGCGGCGATTTGGAGAAGGAGATCAAAGAATCGGGCTTAAAAGTTACCCAATATCATCTGAAAGATTACTTTAAAGAGGAGTTTTTCGAAACAAAACAGGTGATATACGTGAAGGGATAATCTATTTGTAATCCACCTTTCTGATTATAAATATGCACATAAAGACGCTACTGCGTTAAAGTAAATCACTTTACGCCTTCGCGTCTTTGCGAGAAATCATTTATAAAATGCGGTTTAACTTCTATATCAAATGATCATGATGCTGGTTGTCGGTGCGTGATGCTGCCCAAAAAACAAACCCCAGGAAAAATAAAGCACCGCCGGCAAAAACAGGCAGTTTAAATGTCCATCCGCCATTTAAGCCGGTAGTGATAATTGAACTGCCAGAGCTATCTACCGCATTGATGGTATGCTTATAAAAAAAATTACCTGCAATAAGCATCACAATGCCTACTATTGCTAAAATGATCCCAAACTTTTTCATATTATGAGGTTTAAAAATGAACAAAATCAGGCTAGCGGTAAGGTCCAGGAAGTATAATTGGTACTTATTAAACAAAGCGGTATTTAATGTGTTTGCTTTGTTTTAGATATATTTTAAAAGAAATTGTCCCGATGGGATATATCTAAGTTACAAATTTTTGGATACTAAAAGAAATTATTTAGCTATTTGTAAAACAGGGCGGTTAAAGAGAACAGAGGGGTTTACGCAGAAAATTGCCGGGACGGTTTTAGGCCGGTCGGCAATTAGAAAAGCTTGTTAAAAGCCTTTTTATTTACTTATTGTCAGTCAGGGGGCCATAGCCTAAAACAACAACTTCGCGAAGAGTAGTTGAAAGTTTAGCGGCCGATGTATTTGCCTGAGCATATAGTTTTGCAGGGGTATAAGCGTATTTTTTATCCTGGGCATCTACCAATGATAGAGTTACAGGTATATTATAGTAACCTGATTTTACACTAAGGTTGCCATCAAAATCATTCACTACCCGCTGCACCTCATTGTCAATTTCCTGGTCAACACCTCTGATAATGTTTACATTGTTTATTTTCCCGTTATCGATACTGAAGGTGAGGATCACTCTTCCCGAAATATGGTTTAAGCGTGCCTTTGAAGGATAGCGAACGTGTTTTGCAACATACGAATACAGGTTCTGAAATGGATCGGCAGGTGGCGGTGGCGGCGGAACGCGCTCTGTAACTGCTGGTACAGGACCTGCCGGTGCTGCCGGGGTAACCGGTGTCACCTCGACCCCTTTAGGTGCTTTCTTTATCTTTTCCGGATTTGCAGGCGGTGGCGGAGGTGGCAGCTTTACATCAATAACTTTTGGTTTTTTGCTGTTTGCGGGTGGAGCAGGCAGTGGTGGCGGAAGCTTTGGATAAATTAACATTTTAGGAAATGTATAGCCGTATTTAGTTTTCAGTGTAGCCAGTTCTTCCGGGGTAGCTTTGCTTTTATAGTATTCTTTTTGCTCGCCGTTCTTTTCGGTAATAATTACTCTGAAATCGGTTTTTTTATTAACAAGGTAACCGGTTTCTTCGTATTTAAAACCTTTGGAAGTAACATCTGCTTTTTTTATTCGGACTGGGTCTACTTTTACAGTGTCGGCGGGGGCTATATGCGTATTGGCCAGCTTTTTATTAACAATTTCCTGTTGGGGCATCAGATCGAAAAAACCATAAGTTTTACTGAATACCAGGGTTGATGCACAAAGCAGGCCGGCGCATATGGGTACGGCCACGAGGTATTTTAGCCTGGCTAATTTCCCCGAACGTTTTTGGTTTAACATAATTATCCTCTTTTTTAATAAATTATAATTGAAAAATGAATGCGCCAGGGGCGAGCCGTTTAACCCATAAGCATTGCTTACCAAAAACGACGAATAGCTAAAGGCATCACTTTCCTGCGCGGCAGTTTGCTCGTCGGCTATATATTCATGGATGGTTTTCAGGCTGATTTGCAATAAATAAACCAGCGGATTAAACCAATTAATGATCTTGATCAGCTCCAGAAAAACAATATCAACTGAGTGTTTTTGACGAATGTGAACCAGCTCGTGCCTGATAATGATATTATTAGCCTGGGTTTTTGTGCCAATAAAAAGGTAGTTAAAGAAGGAAAAGGCGATGTTTGATCCCTCTATATTGATGAGTTTATACTTACCATCAACCAGGGTTTTGGTGGCCTTTGTTAATTTGACCAATTGATAAAGCCTGATAAATAGTACTGTGGTAAGTACTATTATACCAAGTATATAGGCGTAAACCCAAATATCGTTAAAGGTTAACGTTTGCCGCACGGTAAGTTTTTGCACTGTTGTTTGGTAAGCCGTTTGAGGAATGATAACGATTGTTTTGGTTGCAGTTTCAACCGGTTTTAGCCAGCCAATTTGTACAACGGGTAATACAAATGAAACCACACAGCTCAATAACAGGTATATACGGTTTAAGGTATAGTGTGTTTCCTTATTTAAAAACAGGCAGTACCCTGCATAAAATACGCATAGGTACAAGTTTGCTTCAAGCAAATAATATAGCCAGTTCATTGTTGTTTGCTTTTAAGTTTATCAATTAATGATGTTAGTTCGTCCAGTTCTTTTACGCTGATGTTCTTTTCATCCACAATAAAGGATACCAAACTTTGATATGAATTGCTGAAATAGTTTTTCATCATCTTATCAAAAGTGAATTTTTTGTACTCCGCGTCGCTGATGAGCGGGAAGTAAACATGCGAGTTACCATAGGCCTTATGGTCGATAAAGCCTTTGCCTTCCAATACCCTTACCACAGTCGACACCGTGTTGTAAGCGGGTTTAGGCTCAGGCATTTCTTCAATAATATCTTTAACAATGGCTTCTTTCAGTTGCCAAAGGATCTGCATTACCTGCTCTTCGGCTTTGGTTAGTTCTTTGATATGCATAGCAAACTATTTTTATAGTTAGATAAAGGTAAAACTATTTTTATAGTTTGCAAACTATTTTTGTAGTTTTTTAATAGATGTGCAGATTAGGGCTGTGCAGATGTGCAAATTAAATAACGAAAGGTATATGTTTTAGGGGTGAGTATGATATCCAGACTTTATTTATTGCATTGCAAATAACAGGTCCTGCTTGCAAATCGCCCGAATATTCATAATTTGCAAGGCTCTAATCTGCATGTCTAAACCCAATGTCATTACTCCATAAAGTAGCTTTATCTTTTGTTAAAAAACTCGGGCCGGTAGCGGCTAAGTCGCTGATCGCATATCTTGGCAGCGTGGAAGAAGTGTTTAACGCATCGCCCGAAAAGATGACCAGGATCCCGGGAATAGGTGAGAAGCGCGCTGTAAAATGGGATTTTGACGATGCTTTAAGGCAAGCCGAAAAGGAGCTGAAGTTTATAGAAGAGCATAACATCGACGTTGTTTTTTACACCGATCCCCGTTATCCTAAACGCTTGAAAAACTGCCACGATTCGCCGGTGCTACTTTATGCAAAGGGTAAAATGGATCTTAACCCGCCACATACTATTAGTATAGTAGGCACCCGTAATGCTACCGATTATGGCAGGCAATTATGCCGCCAGTTAGTTGAGGAATTACAGCAATATAATGTATTAATAGTAAGTGGTTTGGCGCATGGCATTGATGTAGCGGCACACAAAGAATGTTTAAAGCTAAATGTGCCAACCATCGGTGTACTTGGCCATGGGCTCGACAGGCTTTATCCTGCTCAAAACCGGGCCACTGCCGATAAAATGCTCGAAAATGGCGGTTTACTATCCGAATATCCTTCAGGCACTAATCCCGATAGAGAAAACTTTCCGCAGCGAAACCGGATAGTTGCCGGTATTGCTGATGCAACCGTGGTAATTGAAGCCAGTATAAAAGGAGGTGCGCTCATCACGGCCGAAATTGCCAACTCCTATAACCGGGATGTTTTTGCTTTTCCGGGCAGATTAGGTGATGAATTTTCTGAAGGATGTAACTTCCTGATCCGCAATAATAAAGCGAGCCTGCTAACCTGCCCTGCTGATCTGGCTTATAGTTTAGGTTGGGAAAAGAATGATGTAAGTAAACCTGTTGAGCAATTTATGCTGCCGTTTGATCTATCGGACGATGAACGGCTGATCATGGATATATTACGGCAAAACAATACGCCCGTTGCTATTGATGATTTAACCCTGCGGGCTAATATGCCTATGAGCCAACTCGCTATGAATTTGCTTACTATGGAGATGCAGGGATATATCAGTTCGCTTCCTGGGAAAATGTATCGTGCAAATTAAGATTTGTAAGGAGTTGGAAAGTCCGAATGTAAAGGAAGTTCGAAAGATGGGAGACTTTTACGCCCTAAATAATGTTTACTTCCGGACTTACTGACTTCTCTGACTTTCGGGCTTCTCCGCTACCCCTTCGGTGAATCAAAGTGTACCAGTTTCCCATCCTCTTCGCTGATAGATTGCCATGTATCGTTTTCAAAAGTAATGATAGCTACAGCACACGTAGGCATCTCTTTTAACTGGCTGGTGAGGTAATATAGTATTTGGCTTACGCCAGGGTTATGCCCAACTACGCCTATATAATCATATTCATCGGGCAGGCCATTAATCACTTTAACCCAGGTGTTTTCGCTGGCTTCGTAAATTCTTTTGTCTTCCCCGGGAGCCGGTAATTTAAACTGGTTGGCAAAAATTTCGGCAGTAGTTTTGGTACGAAGTGCCGGACTGGTTATAATAATTTGAGGGATTTGTAATTGTCCTTTTAAAAGAGTAGCCATTAAAACCGCATCCTGCATACCCGATTGTTTTAAAGGCCGGTCAAAATCAACATAACCGCTTTCATGGGTAGCTTTTGCGTGGCGTATTAATAATAACTTTTTCATGATTTTAAACGGCTGACCGATCGGTTTATAATGTTACGGTTTTGTGATTATAACGTGAGACATTTGTAATAAGTTTCCAATAATACTAAATAAATAAGGAGAAGCTGTTGCTTCTCCTTATAATAAAAGATAGACAAAGTCTGCTTCAATTTTTTCACCGGGTTAATTAAAACGCGTAACCAACTGAAATGCCGAAAACACGGTTTGTAAGTTTAATACCATCAACGTTGGTGATGTTGGTAAGTCCCCAATCATAATTAGCATTGATCAGGAAACCGGTTTTGAATTTAAAACCAACAATGGCATTTAAACCAGCGTCTGTTCTTTTGATTTCGTCCTGGCCGCTGCCAAATTTAATGTCTTCAGAATTGCCGCTGTTGTCTTTTGCTTTGCCGGAAACACCCATGCCAAGGTAAGGGCCGGCACCAAGGTAAAAGTCACCGACTACCGCAGGCACGTGGTACACAACATTTACCGGAACTTGCAGGTAATAGAGTTTTACTTTGCCGCCAGAGTTTGCTTCGCCATCAAAAGAAACACTTGATGATCCGCCTTTACCGGTAAAGTTTAAGGCTGGTTGTAATGATACATTGCCAAATTTAAAATCGACAAAAGCGCCTACGTTGAATGTGGTTAAGCTGCCCGAATTGCCGGAGCCGCTAAACCCCGTCAACTGTAGCATGTAACGTTGCGAAGTTTACACCTCCTTTAAAACCAACGGTAGGTAATTGTGCAAAGGCTGCGAAAGATGCCATTAAAAGGCACAGGCTTAGTAAAGTTTTTTTCATCGTGAAAGGATTTTAAGTTAATGCACAAAATTATATAAATACACTAAGATTAAAACATATCTGGTGCTTTTTGTGAAATATTATCAATTGTGCATTTGTAAGTATAACCTAGGCAAGGTTTTATACTTGTAATTAGCGATTGGAGAACTCTACAATATCAGCTTCTGGCATATCGTTCATACATTTAAAGTGTCCGAGCGGGCATTTTTCAAGTCCGAATTTGGAGCAGGGACGGCAGGATAGTTCAATACCGGCAATCAGTGTTTCTTTTACTTTATAAGGCCAAACCCCCAGCAAATCGGGCGTGGTGCCACCCCAAACCGAGGCTATGGGCACATTAAACGCTTCGGCAATATGTGTGAGACCTGTATCAAAACCAATTACATTTTTTGCGCGCGATACCAGAAAAACCGATTCATCAAGTGATGTTATTCCGCAGGCATTATAAACTGAAGTACCAACTGCCGCAGCTATTTCATCGCCATTTGCTTTTACATCATTGCCGCCCAATAGCAAAACAGGTAAATTAAGCTGCCTGCAAATGCTAATGATCTTGAAATTGGGCATCCGCTTGGTAAAATGTGTTGCACCTATTACAAAAGCAACATAGCTATGCTGATGTCTAACCGGTAGTAATTTAGTTATATCGTGTTGGGCTTTGATATAATAATCGATAGGCTTATCGTCATTAACCACACCTAAAAACATAACAGCTTTTAAATACCTGTCAACCAAATGCTCTTTACTTACCAGGTTGCGTTTCAACTTTAAACTTAGCCACTTTAAAATTGGCTGTTTTTTATAAGTTGATGCTTTGATACCGGCACGCAGCTTGATGATGCTGGTGCGGAGATTATTATGCAGATCAATGATCTGATCATACTTTTCTGCCTTAATGTCGTTAATGGTATCTGTTAACGAGGGTTTTAATAGCAGCAACTTATCAACATACGGGTTATTATCGTAAATATATTTGAAAGCTGGTTTGGTTAAAAAATGAACTTCGGCATCAGGGACCTGCTTTTTGAGGCAACGCACAACGGGCGTGGTATAAATTATATCACCCATTGAACTAAAGCGGATCACCAGTATCTTCATGTTGTTATCACGTTCAGGAAATCTGGTTCCTGATTTTTTCGATTATAGAAGTGGATGAATATCCTTCAACAAAATTAATGGTTTTAACCTCGCCTCCGTTTGCAATCACTTCTTTGGCGCCTACGATGTTTTCAACCGTATAATCGGCTCCCTTTACCAGTATGTCGGGCAGAAGGGAGCTGATCAAATTAAGAGGAGTATCTTCTTCAAAAACAACGATGGCATCTACAAAAAATAAAGCCGCCAACAGTGCTGCACGGCTGTTTTGATCATTTACCGGGCGGGTTGGGCCTTTGATGCGCCTAACCGAACTATCTGCATTAAGGCCGATCACCAGCTTATCGCCAAGTTCGGCCGCTTTGGCCAGGTAGGTGAGATGGCCTATGTGCAGCAGGTCAAAAACACCATTGGTGAACACTACCTTTTTGCCTTCAGCTTGCCAGTTTTTGATCTGTGCCTGTAGCGACGGTTGATCTGTTATTTTATCAAGAAGGGTTTTTTCGAAGCCGGTCCTCATTTGTTTTTCCTGTAAACACACATCACATGTGTCTTTGTATATTAATAGAAAGACGCGTGTGATGCGTCTCTACGGTACTGTTTAATCAAAAAGGTCATCAATGGCGGTACACAGGATATGCCCGATAAGAATATGCATTTCCTGGATACGCGCGGTAATGTTTGACGGCACGATG
Organism: Mucilaginibacter gossypii; assembly: GCF_017569325.2. Taxonomy (NCBI): domain Bacteria; kingdom Pseudomonadati; phylum Bacteroidota; class Sphingobacteriia; order Sphingobacteriales; family Sphingobacteriaceae; genus Mucilaginibacter; species Mucilaginibacter gossypii. The sequence goes on from NZ_CP071878.2 coordinate 1,101,134, forward strand.
ATGTTCAGCTCGCAAAGACCATTCATTTTACCGCCATCCCTGCCCGAAAGGCCTAATGTTTTAACCTCCAGTTTTTTAGCAGACTCAAATGCCGCCAGGATCCCCGGACTGTTTCCGCTCGTCGAAATGCCGATGAACAAGTCGCCCGGTTTGGCAAATGCCTCCAACTGGCGTGAAAATACATGTTCGTAGCCGTAATCATTGGCAATAGATGTAAGCGCCGAAGTATCAACTGTTAATGCAATGCCCGGCAAGGGTTTACGATCTTTTACATAACGCCCGGTAAGCTCTGCTGCAATATGCTGAGCATCAGCAGCACTACCGCCGTTGCCAGCCAGTAATACTTTATTGCCTTTTTTTATGGTTGAGGTAATCATATCACAGGCTATCTCGATATCGCCGCCAAGCGTATCAATTACCCTTTGCAGCGTATCCTGGTGATCTTTAAGTTCGTTTAATATCTTTTGGTTCATTAGTTCACTTGTTCATTAGTTCATTGGTTGGTTAGGGCAAGCACATTTCAAACCCTTCGCCTTTAACCTTTGGCCTTTCACCTCTATCTCACCTTTCGCCTTTTAATATATCTTCAATTATCTCATCTACAGTGGTTGTTGCGCTACCTACACGGCGAATCACTATAGCAGCGGCATGGTTAGCCAATTCGCAGGCATCCTCAATATTCAGACCTCCTGCCATAAAGTATGCCATGGTGGCCAGTACAGTATCGCCGGCACCGGTTACATCAAATACTTCGGTTGCCTTTACCGGTAAACTTTGATAGCCTTCTTCATTCAGTATTACCATACCTTCTTCGGATAAGGTAACTACTATATAGTGGGTCCCGGTTTGTTCAAAAATTACCTTGCCGGCCTGTTGCAGGCTTTCTATCGAGTTGATCTTATCGGTTTTAGCAGCTTCAGACAATTCCTTGCGATTAGGCTTAATGATAAAAGCGCCTTTGTATTTTTCGTAATTAAGCCCTTTAGGGTCGATGATCACTTTTTTGTCTTTAGCATTGGCCGCCCTGATAATGCCTTGCGTTAAAAACGGTGAAAAAAGACCTTTGTTATAATCCGATAAAAGTACCATATCTGCGTTGTCAATATAACTGCTTAGCTTACTTATAAGCTCGTTGGCAATAGGCTCCGATACTTCGTCGGTAATTTCCCGGTCAACACGTACCAGTTGGTGGCTGCCAACAACAACGCGGGTTTTTACTGTGGTAGGGCGGTTGCTATCTTTAATAATAGTGTGCGTTTCAACCCCTTCATCGGTCAGGATTTTGATCAATTCTCCGGCAGCCTGGTCATTTCCTATTATGCCGGCAACAATAACTTTTGCACCTAATGATACCAGGTTTTGAACCACATTACCGGCACCACCTAATGTAGTGGTTTCGTTTTTAACGTTTACAATAGGCACAGGCGCCTCGGGCGAAAGGCGGGTAGCGTTGCCCCATATATAATGGTCAACCATCAGGTCGCCAATTACCAGTATTGCGGGTTTGCGGACCGCTGCCTGGATGGATTGTACTTTATCTTTTAGGTTGCTCATTTAATTTTAGTCTTTGTTTCATTGGGTCATTAGGTCATGGTTTGTCGCGTAAAAAACATTAACCTTTGATCTCTAATCACTAACCTTTTTTACTGGAAAACGCCTTTGTGATTTCTTCTAAGGTCATGGCATTCATGCACATCTCTTTATACAAACCGCCTTTACGTGCGGCGAGAATACCGTAATGCATATCTGTGAAGCCTTCAATGCGATGGGCATCGGGGTTTATGGACAGCATAACGCCTTTATCTAAAGCATATTGGTGCCAGCGCCAGTCGAGGTCGAGCCGCAATGGGTTGGCATTGATTTCAATAACTACGTTGTTGGCTGCGCAGGCATCTATCACTTTTTTATAGTTGATAGGATATCCGCTACGGCTTAGTAAAAGTCTGCCTGTTGGGTGCCCCAATATAGTTGTATAAGGATTTTCGATTGCGGTGATCAGTCTTGACGTAGCCTTTTCCTCGTCCATTTTGAGGATTGAATGAACTGAGGCTACAATGAAATCAAACTTTTGCAGGATCTCGTCAGGATAATCAAGCGAACCATCATACAAAATATCCGATTCAATACCTCTAAAAATATGGAAACCGTCGAGTTTTTTATTCAGGGCATCTATTTCTTCATGTTGCTGCAATACCCGTTCAATACTCAAGCCTTTTGCATAAAACGCGCTCTTACTGTGATCACACATGCCCAGGTATTCTAATTTCAGGGTATCCCGGCAATACAAGGCCATTTCTTCAATGCTGTTAACACCATCGCTCCAGGTGCTGTGGTTATGAAGTGTGCCTTTCAGGTCGTGCCAGTTGATCAGCGTTGGCAGTTCGTTCTTTTCGGCTTTTTCAATAAACAGGGTACCTTCACGCAGTTCGGGCTGCATCCAGCTTAAGCCGGCCTTGGTGTAGATCATTTCTTCTGTTTCTGGCTGTTCAACAGGAACATTAATCCTGTCGAAAACGGCCTGTACGTGATCATCAGTACCTGTATTGATAAATAGTTCTTTGTAATAATCAGCCTTATCTACACAAACAATATCAACGAGCAAGCCATTTTGCAGCTCGCCCTGAATATGGTTTTGATTTTTACTTACATTGCAAAGTATGGTTGAATTTACCAGCGCATCGTAAGCAATATCATGGTTAAGGCTACCTACTACGATCACAATTTCGGTGATGATCTCATTCAAACGCCTGAATTCGCCTGCGAAGTGTTTTAGCGCATCAGGGAAAATGGCTTTTACCTCATCCATCAGTTCGTTGGCTTCCTTCTCAACCTGAGCAAAAAGAAATTTGCCATTGCTTGCCATTCTGAACTCGATAGCTTTACGGATATCTTCCTGCGTTTTAAGGCCGAAGCCTTTAGCCTCTATCAGGCGGTTTTCATTGCAGGCATAAAAAAGCTCACCGGTATTTTCAATGCCCAGCTCTTTCCAGATAACAGCTACCTTTTTGGGGCCGATGCCTTTGATACCCATCATTTCAACCACACCGGCAGGGGTTTTATCCAACATGTCCTGCAGCTCGGTCATGGTGCCGGTTTCAAGCAACTCAGCAACTTTGCCGGCTATACTTTTGCCAATGCCATCAATCTTTTCCAGTTCATCCAGTTTTTTACCGGCGATAGGGAAGGGGAGCTTATCAACCTTAAAAGCTGCATTAGCTACCGATTTGATCTTGAATGGATTAACCTCATGGAGTTCCATGAGTTGTGAGAGTAAACGAAGTGTACGGGCTATGGGTTTATTTTCCATAATTACAATGAGGCGGTAAAAATACAAAAAGCCATTGTAATGACAGCTTAGATGGTGGGTTTGTTTTTGTAAAGAGAGGTTTTAAGGCACGGTGATGCCGCAATAAGTTTGAGGATGCTTATCGGTTTTACATCTCTGCGAGATTCCAGATTATCTGATAAGTAGTTCTTTGATTGTTTAACTTTAATAAAAAGAAGATCATGCCCAACTACAACGACATCCTTTACGCTGCAGAAACCCACTCAGTTGATGAGATCAAGGCGTATTTTAATAAAGGGGGCAGCCCGAACGAAGTTCATGACGGAATGCCGGTTTTTACCATGATGGTTGAAATGTATGCCCGCGGTCCCCGGTTTAAGGATTGTGTACGGGCTTTCATTGACGCCGGACTTGAGTATCACGACAAGCCGCTACTGGCCGTTTTAGCCCATGATGAGGCAATGTTAAAACAGGCTTTGACGATAGATCCATCTGCTGTTAACAAAACCTATTCTTTATATAATAATACCTATACTCCTTTAACGGGTGGAACACTCATGCATTTTTGCGCCGAATATAATAGCCTTACCTGCGCCAAAATACTTTTACAACATGGGGCTGATGTAAATGCCAAAGCAGCTCATGATGATCATGGTTTCGGCGGACATACACCTATTTTTCATACGGTTAATCAAAACGGGAATAGTTCTGTTGATATGCTTCATTTTCTGTTACAAAATTGTGCAGACTTGTTGTACAGCGTTAAAGGATTGATTTGGGGCAGGGGATATGAATGGGAAACATTTATCCCGGCAGTAAACCCAATAAGTTATGCCATGATGGGCTCATTGCCTCAATTTCACCGCAGGGAGCAGACTATTATGGAGGTAGTTAGCCTGCTTATAAAGCATGCTTACGGAATTGATTATGTACCGAAAAATGTGCCGAATGCTTATTTGAAGAGGGGATAGGGATTAACGTGAATATCTTTTTAAAACCGTTCTTTCTATATTTTCACTGGGCCAAATCTCTATTCGATAGAAATCATCACCTTCATCGCCATAAACGGAAGCGAGGTTTGAAGAATATATTCTAACCCTGTAAGTTCCGGGTGCAGTGTGTAATTCTATCTGCACTGTCCAATCCGGGCAATTAAGTATTTGAATTACCCCGGATTTTATGTCAATGCCAGCTTCAACAATGTGATCGAAACTGGAAAAATCTACAATGTTATTCGCTGATTCCAAAATTTCAAGTTCAGCTTTAATCGGGCCATAACATTCCGTTCCTATGCCTAACACGCCATCTTCAATAGCTAATCTATCTTCGTAAGCTTCGTTTGTCCAAAAGCTGGCAGAGTCAGTTTGGCCTGGAGAGTACTCGTCATAAACATAAAACTGACTATATGAAGTATAGAAATCCAATGGATATTTCATGGTTTAAGTTTTTTCTAAAAATAAAAAAAGCCACCCAAATCGGGCAGCTTTTCACAATCAAAATTAATGTATTAATGAAATATTATTTGATCACCAAATCGTAAGGAAGGCGGGCTTGCGGAGTGCGCATCATTTGGGTGATCTCTTTTATTTGCTGATAAACACGGTAATTTTCGCCAAGCTCGTTTTTCACCATGCGGGTTTGTACTTCGGCGCTTAAGCCGCTGCCCACCTTGTTGAAAAAGCTTTTTTGCTCGGGATAACTTACAATATTATAGGTTTTGATCTTAGCTTTTTTGGCAGCTGAAGTGATAGCATCGTTGATATTCCCCAAACGGTCAACCAGGCCAATTTTTAGGGCTTGCTCACCGGTCCAAACACGGCCCTGCCCAATGCTGTTAATGTAAGCCTGTGTTTTGTCGCGGCCTTCGGCCACTGCTTTGGTAAATTCGTCATAACCACGGTTTACGCTGTTTTGTAATATCAGGCGTTCGTCGGGGCTAAGCGGACGGCTAATATCGCCCAAATCTGCATACTTCCCGGTTTTTACACCATCAAAGGTTACACCCAGTTTATCGTTAAACAGTTTTTGCATGTTTGGCAATACGGCGAAAATGCCGATAGAACCGGTAATAGTATTAGGCTGGGCAATGATCGAATCGGCTGCACATGAAATGTAATAACCGCCCGATGCAGCATAATCACCCATAGAAACAATGATCGGCTTTTTTTCGTGGATGAGTTTCACCTCGCGCCAGATCACGTCTGATGCCAGTGAGCTGCCGCCCGGCGAATTTACACGCAATACCACAGCTTTAACTTTATCATCTAAACGAGCTTTGCGTAATGCTTTCGAAATAGTTTCTGAACCGATACTGTTGTCGTCGCCATCGCCACCGGTAATATCACCTGATGCATAGACTATAGCAATCCGGTTTTTAGATGATGAATCATCCTCTTTATCGTCCGAATCATCATTTTTGCTTTTGGCGTAATCCCTAAGGTCAACGCTTTTTAAATCGTCTTTTAAATCGGTACCAGTGCGCCTTTTTAAGTCGTTAAGGATCTCATCTTTATATTTTAAGCCATCAACCAGCTTCAATTTATATGCATCTTCAGGAAATTGAATACGCATATTATCGGCATAAGTGAATAACGAATCCCTGTTAAGGCCGCGGCTTTTGCTGATGCCGGTTAAAAAATGATTGTACAGTGAACCAAGATATGAGGTTACCTGTAGTTTATTAGCATCGCTCATCTTGGTAAGGAACAACGGTTCAACAGCGCTTTTAAAGGTACCAACTTTAATGATCTGTGCTTCAATGCCTAATTTGTCCAGTGCACCCTTCAGGAAAGTGGTTTGAGAGCTAAAGCCGTGAAACTCAAAAATACCTTTTGGGTTAATATAAACTTTATCGGCTACTGATGCCAGATAGTAAAAGCCCTGTGTATATACTTCGGCGTAGGCTACAATAAATTTGCCTGATTTTTTAAAGTCGATAAGTGCGTTGCGGATCTCTTCGGTAGTGGCCTGGCCGGCGGTCATATAACTCTCATCAAGGTATATGCCTTTAATATTATCGTCGGTTTTGGCTTTTTTAATATCAGCCAGGATATCATTTAAGCCGATTGATTTATCTTCATTCAAACCCAAAAAATCCAGACCGGCAAGGGGATTGTTTGGTGTACGCTCGGTGATCTGATTTTTAAGCGACATGTATAAAATAGAGTTTGGGCTAACGTCTACAGTTTTATCACTGCCGGCGGATGCAATAAGGCCGATAACAAGAACCGCTCCTACAACACCTATTATTATACCCGAAATAATTACCCCTACAATAGTGGCCAGAACGAATTTGAAGAATTGTTTCATTAATGTTATAAATCTTTTTAACTATGCAAACTTAGTAATAAGGAGCCGTATAATGCTAAGAGCGGTTTCCATTATATTTGTTACAACATGATTGATGTTTTTTTATTGCTTGGGAGCAACCTTGGCACCCGCGAATTGTTTCTGCAGCAGGCAATTGAATCTGTTTCGGCCCGAATCGCTCCGGTTAAACTGATATCGTCGGTTTACGAAACCCAGTCGTGGGGTAAAACCGATGAACCCGACTATTTAAACCAGGTGCTGATGCTCCAAACTGAGCTTTCGGCGCAGGATGTGTTGGAAAAAATATTGGGTATCGAATTGCAAATGGGGCGTAAACGGGAGGTTAAATGGGGATCGCGCATTATTGATATTGATATTTTGTTTTATGGCGATGAAGTAATCCATGACTTTAACCTGGTAGTGCCCCATCCCGAACTATATAAACGCAGTTTTACGCTGATCCCCCTGGCCGAGATAGCACCTAACCTTGTTCATCCTGTGTTCAAAAAAAATATTTTGCAGCTAAAGGATGAACTAAAGGATAACTTAATCGTAAAAAAGCATATTTTTGAATAAACACAAAGCTTTTATAATGGCAGATATTTCACCAGAACAGGATCTTGATCTTTCTTTTTTATACGAGATCGCCGACGGTAGTGACGATTTTATTGTTGACTCGATTGGGATGTTCCTTGAGCAATCGCCCGATTTACTTAATACGATCAGCAACGCGTTAAATAACCAGGATTGGGCTTTAGCAGCCCAGGCAGCTCATAAATTAAAGCCTAACCTTGGTTTTTTTGGTATGCCCATAAGCCAGGCTACAATACAGGAAGTTGAGTTGGCCTGTAAAGCCGGAGGTCAAAACCCAACCGAAATATTTGAAAAATTTAACCAGGTAAACAGTATGGTATCTGCAAACCTCATCACTTTAAAGGAAATTAAAGCCGAGAAGGAAGCTAATTTGTAAGCTAAAAGCCTAAGGCTGAAAGCAGAAAGCTTTTTCACCAGTTAGATATAAACAAGAAAGGCAACCCGAAAAGTTGCCTTCTTTTTATTTTAAGTTTTTTAATTTATAAGCTTTTGGCTTTAAGCCTTGAGCTTTCAGCTCTAAGCTACTTCTGATATTTTAAAAGTATAGCTTTCCATAATCAGGTTGGCCAGTAGGTTTTTGCAGGCCTGGTCAACTTTGGCGCTGGCGGCTTCGGCATTTTCGGCTTCTATTTCAAGCGTAATGTGTTTGCCAATGCGCACGTTATGAATTTCGGCTAAGCCAAGGTTTTTCATGCTACCGGTTACTGCTTTTCCTTGTGGGTCAAGTATTTCTTTTTTTGGCATTACGTCGATTTCAGCCTGGAACTTTGTCATTTGTGAGTTTTGTTTGAATTAGAGATAAGGTGATATAAATAAATATAACCACCGGAACGGCCACAAATTTAAAAAATAGTATGAGTATTGCCGAAAACAAGAGCAGTAAATAACGGAAAATGTTTTTGGTAAAGTCGCGGTTCTTGAATTTAAGCGACATGAGCGGTATTTCGGATACAAGTAGCGTACACATTATTAAAACCAGAACTGTTAGAAAGTAAGGATTTAAAATGTAATGCGCCAAAGCATCGTACTGTTGTACTATTAAAGGCAGCGATGCGATAAGGATGGCGTTTGCTGGTGTCGGTAAGCCGATAAAGCTATCTGATTGCCGTGTATCGTTATTGAATTTAGCAAGCCTCAATGCCGAAAATACCGGTAAAAGGAATGCAACGAAATTTAACAGGTGACTTATGCCGTCTAATTGCGGAGCCTGTAAAAATAGTTCGTACATAATCACTGACGGCAATACGCCAAAGCTTACCATATCGGCCAGCGAATCGAGGTCTTTGCCTATAAATGAATAAGAGTTTAAAACCCTTGATGCAAGGCCATCAAAAAAATCAAAAATTGAGGAAAGAAAAATGGCATAAGCAGCCACTATGAGGTTACCCTGGAAAGCGAAAACTATACCTATACAACCGCTAAAAAGGTTGGCGCAGGTAATAGCATTTGGAAGGTGTTTTTTGACGCGTCTCTTCATTTCGCCATCGAAATTATCAGGAATTTATTAAGTAATAATGAAGTTACAAATAATATTCTACTTACTTATAACTTCATTATCGCTAAAATATTACGAATTCATCGAAATCAGAAATTCTTCGTTAGTTTTTGTGCCCCTAATTTGAGCTTGTAAAAACTCCATTGATTCCTGCGAATTCATATCAGCAAGGTGGTTGCGAAGGATCCAGATACGCTGAAGCGTGTCACGGTCAAGCAGTAAGTCGTCGCGGCGGGTACTTGAAGCAGTAATATCGATAGCCGGGAAAATACGTTTATTCGATAATTTACGATCCAGTTGTAACTCCATGTTACCGGTACCTTTAAATTCTTCAAAAATAACCTCGTCCATTTTTGAGCCGGTTTCGGTAAGCGCTGTAGCAATGATAGTTAATGAACCGCCATCCTCAATGTTACGGGCGGCACCAAAAAAGCGTTTAGGTTTGTGCAATGCGTTGGCATCAACACCGCCTGATAATATTTTACCTGATGCAGGGGCAACAGTATTATAAGCGCGTGCCAAACGGGTGATAGAGTCAAGCAAAATCACTACGTCATGACCACACTCCACCATACGCTTTGATTTTTCAAGCACAATGTTAGCAATTTTTACGTGACGCTCGGCTGGCTCATCAAAGGTTGATGATACAACTTCGGCACGTACGCTACGGGCCATGTCGGTAACCTCTTCCGGACGTTCGTCTATCAGCAATATAATAAGGTATACTTCGGGGTGGTTTTTGGCGATAGCATTTGCCACATCCTTTAATAACATGGTTTTACCTGTTTTTGGCTGTGCCACGATTAAACCACGCTGACCTTTACCAATAGGCGAAAACAGGTCCATGATGCGGGTTGAATAGTTGTTCGGATCGGTGAAGAGGCTCAGTTTTTCGGAAGGGAACAAAGGTGTTAAGTGATCAAAAGGAACACGGTCACGCACTTCGGCCGGGATCCGGCCGTTAATGGCCTCAACACGTACCAGCGGAAAGTATTTTTCACCTTCTTTCGGTGGACGGATGCTGCCCCTAACAGTGTCACCTGTTTTAAGGCCGAATAGTTTTATCTGTGATTGTGATACGTAAATATCATCAGGAGAAGTAAGGTAGTTATAATCAGATGAACGAAGGAAGCCATAACCATCAGGCATAATTTCCAAAACACCTTCATTTACAATTACATTATCAAAGTCGAGATTGATTGGCGGTTCCTGCGCTTTTTGCTGGTTTTGGTTGTTGCTGTTAACCCTGCGCTCAAATTTTTGCGGGCGGGCTTCCGGAACAACTTCTTCTGTACGGGTAACTGTTTCACCGGCTTGCGGCGCTTCCGTTTCTGTGCTTACAGCAGGAATTTCAGTTTCCGGATCATCCTGTGACGGCTCATCATCCTGCGCATCAAAAAGATTGGTATCATCTAAAGGAACCTCAATACGTGGTTTTGATGAATCTTTGGTTTTTATAACACGGGTTCTTTTTCGGGGCTTTTCAATTGTTTCAGCAGGTGCTTCGCCTGGCGCGGGTGTAGGGGTATAGTTTGATTCAATCAGGTTTTGTTGAGCCCTGGCGGCTTCAATAAGCTGTTGTTGTTCAATAATACGGGCAACAAGCTGAGCTTTACGTAGTTCGTCGGCCTCAGCAATACCTAAATTTCTGGCAATTTCGCGCAACTCAGAAACGAGTTTGTCGTTCAATTCAATTTTATCAGACATGATATGAATTATAGTTCAATGGGATTTTTTAATTGTAATTTGTTTTCAAACGGCAAAAATTTCTATGCAAGTGTTAAAGCTTGACCACATGTAAAAACATATGAGGCTATAATTGAAAGAAATTGATCTTGAAACCTTGTTTTAGTAAACATCCAAACCCATGCAAGTATTATGTAAAGTGATAATAAAAAGCGTGGTGATTTAAATTGTTTCTTTAGTGCAAGAAAAATTCAATGGAAAACGATGCAAGTGTAAACAATTATTCTTTAATTTCAAATTAATTAAATAAATATCACTTATCTCAGAACACATAAGCCAAATTTTTAGTTTTTTTGACAATTAAAATATTATTCAGCCGCTGATGATGTCCCGCAAGGAGTTAATTGAACAAATCAAAAAAAAGAAATCGTTTTTATGTGTTGGGCTTGATCCCGATATTAATAAGATCCCTGAGTTTTTAAAATCGTATCCCGATCCTATACTTGAATTTAACAAACGCATCATTGATGCTACGCAGGATCTTTGCATTGCCTATAAACCCAATGCTGCTTTTTATGAGGCTTACGGTATAAAAGGCCTGCAAAGCTTAATCGATACTTATAAATATTTGCCCAAAGATTGTTTAAGTATCATTGATGCCAAACGGGGCGATATCGGCAATACATCAGACAAATACGCCAAAGCATTTTTTGACGAACAATCGGGCGGGATGAGCTTTGATGCTATTACCATTACGCCTTATATGGGTAACGATAGTGTTACACCATACCTGGCTTACGAAGGTAAATGGGTTATTATTTTAGCCCTAACATCATCCGTTGGCAGTAAGGATTTTCAATACCTGCAAACCGGCGATGGTTACTTATATGAAAATGTCATTAAAAAGGCTAACACCTGGGCCGGCGCCGACAGGATCATGTATGTAGTAGGCGCAACCAAAAGCACCGAGTTTACTAACATCCGTGCATATGCGCCCGATAATTTTTTATTAGTACCCGGAGTAGGGGCACAGGGCGGAAGCCTGGAAGAAGTTTGCAAATACGGCATCACTAAAGATTGCGGCCTTATCGTAAACTCGTCGCGTTCTATATTATATGCAAGTAATGGCGAAGATTTTGCCGACGCTGCCCGCGCAGAAGCGCTGAGTTTGCAGCAACAGATGCAGGCGGAGTTGGAAAAGGCGGGCATTTTATAAAGCAAGTCCGGCGTCTACGCTTCAACTTTCTTTAAACTAAAAAGCCCGAAGTCATAACAACTCCGGGCTTTGCATATACCTTCAGCTTTCGCCTTTATCTTTTTACCTGAAAAAAATATTATTCAAAATATTCCTTCATCCGTTCAAAGAAACTTTTTTCGTTTTTACCGGGGTTGGGTTTAAAGTTAGGAGAACCCTGCAGTTTTTCCAGGATCTCACGTTCCTCGCGGCTTAACGCTTTTGGTGTCCAAATGTTAATATGCACCAGCTGATCGCCACGGTGATATGAATTTACTTCCGGTAAACCCTTACCTTTCAGGCGTAGTATTTTGCCCCCTTGTGTTCCGGGATCAATTTTTATTTTAGCTTTACCGTCAATGGTTGGTACTTCAATAGATGTGCCTAAAGTTGCATCAACAAAGTTTACATGCAGATCATAAATCACGTTATTGCCATCACGTTTTAATGTTTCGTGAGGTACCTCTTCAATCAGGATGATCAGGTCGCCGGGCACACCGCCGCGTGGAGCTGCATTACCTTTACCGCTCATGCTCAACTGCATACCTTCGCTAACACCTGCAGGCACCTGGATGGTGATCAATTCTTCACCGCGAACCACGCCGTCACCATGACAAACGTTACATTTTGACAGTATGGTTGATCCTTCGCCGTTGCAGGTAGGGCAGGTGCTGGTAGTTTGCATCTGACCCAAAATGGTATTGGTTACTCTACGTACCGCTCCTGAACCACCGCAGGTTTTGCAAGTTTGGAACGATGATTTGTCTTTAGCCCCGCTGCCATCGCAGGTTTTACAGATGATCTGTTTATTTACTTTGATCTTCTTTTCGGCGCCGTTGGCAATTTCCTCAAGGGTTAAGCGTACTTTGATACGCAGGTTGCTGCCGCGGGCTACACGCCTGCCGCCGCCACCGCTTTGACGGCCGCCGCCAAAGAAACCTTCAAACGGACTGCCACCACCAAAAATATCGCCAAACTGGCTAAATATGTCGTCCATATTCATACCACCGCCACCATAACCACCACCATTTGGCGATGAAGCGTTGGCTGCGTGACCAAACTGATCATAACGCTGACGTTTTTCGGGGGTGCTTAGTACCTCATAAGCTTCGGCAGCTTCCTTAAACTTTTCTTCCGCTTCCTTATCGCCCTGGTTTTTATCAGGGTGATATTTAATAGCCATTTTACGATATGCTTTTTTTATGTCATCAGCACTTGCGCCTTTCGCAACCCCAAGCACATCGTAATAATCTCTTTTAGCCATAATTTTAAAAATTTCGGATTCCGAAATTCAGATTTCGGATTTATAATTATTTAATATTGTGTAAGATCAGGATAGACCATCACATCCGGATAAATCCGAAATTGAAAGTCTCAAATCCGAAATCAGTTACGCTCCTACAACCACTTTAGCAAAGCGGATCACTTTGTCGTTCAGGGTATAACCTTTTTCCATTTCGTCCATTACCTTGCCTTTAAGGTCATCAGTAGGTGCCGGAATATTGGTGATAGCTTCATGCAGGTCGGCATCAAAGGCATTGCCTATTGATGTCATTTCTTTCAGGCCTTTTTGGCCAAGTATATTTTTTAGCTTGTTTTGGATCAAAGTAACGCCCTCTTTAACCGGGGTCACTTCGGTAGCCTTATCCATGGCGCGTTGCGCGCGTTCAAAGTCGTCAAGTACAGGTAGTAAAGCCACAATTACATCTTTACCTTCAGTTTTGCGGGCTTCCTCGCGTTCTTTAATGGTACGCCTCCTGAAGTTATCAAATTCGGCATATAAACGCAAGTACTTGTCATTAGCCTGTGCCAGCTCGTCTTTCAACTTTTCTTCGGCAGTTGGGGCAGCGGCAGTTCCCTGTTGGGTTTCTGTGGCTGTAGCTTCTGCTACCGGGGCTTGTTCCTGCCCTTCATCATGTAATTGCTCGTTGTTCACTTCGTTTATATTTTCAGTATTATCCGTATTTTCTTTCTTCTTTTTCTTCAACATATCGTTAAATTTCATAGCGAGTAGTGCCAATCAAGTATCTTGCCACAACTGTAAAGCAGTCAAGCTGTCAGTAGCATGAAATGATTTTAAGAAAGGGTGACAGACGAACCGCTGATTTGACACCGTTGGTTTTTGATGGCGCTGATTTCGTTGATTGTTCTTGAAGAGTGTTTATGACTATTAGCCGGCATGATTTTGACTTGCCGGCGAATTTAAAACATCAGTTCAATCATTAAATTAAAAGATCAACAAAATCAACGTAATCATCAATGATCAGCGGTCATATCTCCACATCTTCCAAAACCTTACCGTTCTCGCATTTGATAATACGCGATGGAAAAGCGCGGATAATGTGATAATCGTGCGTGGCTACCAGTACAGCAGTGCCTGATTGACTGATCTGTTTGAGCAGAAGTACAATTTCTTCAGATGTCTCGGGGTCGAGGTTGCCTGTAGGTTCATCGGCCAGGATTATTTCCGGGTCATTAAGCAATGCGCGTGCTATAACCACACGCTGCTGCTCACCGCCTGAAAGTTCGTGAGGCATTTTCTTTAATTTTGACCGCAGGCCAACTTTTTCAAGTACATCAAGAGCTTTATCTGAAATCAGCTTTTTATCGTTCCAACCGGTGGCGCGCATTACAAAGTTGAGATTTTGCTCAATGGTACGATCGGTAAGTAATTGGAAATCCTGGAAAACTATACCCAGTTTACGACGCAGATAGGGAATGTCGCGGCTGGGCAGCTTGCTTAATTCATAACCACAGGCATGACCGGTACCTGCTTTAATCCCCAAATCGCCATAAATTACTTTCAGCAGGCTGCTTTTCCCTGATCCTGTCTGACCTATCAGCCAAACAAAATCACCTTTATCAACATGTAAATTTACGTTTGAAAGTACCAGGTGCGCCTGTTGAAAAATATCAACGTTGTTTAGTTTTATTATAGAATTTCCAATCATTGTTTTATAACTCTAATTTTAAGATCTGCCCAAACGGCAGGTCTTTGATAATATTCATGATCTCGTCGGCCTTGTCGCCTAATCCAACCTTATCAAGCGATTTATCCGGTCTGTCAACCCTGAAATAAGCCAACAGCGTAAACTTATCATCACGCAGTTGTACATAATCAGGTATTTTGGCAACACCTTTAACTTTTATGATATACATTTTTTTAAGGTTAAAGCTGAAAGGCAAAAGGTGTAGTTCAAGTACAATAGGGTAGTAACCTTTCGCCTTTTACCTTACTTCCCAAAGGTATTTATTTTATTTAAAGACTTGACAAAAATTCCATCGTATCCACGCCGTCGGCATAATCCCATAGTTTGGGTTGCTGGCTTTGTCCAAAACCTACAACCTGGCTTGTAACCTGCAGCGGTAGTTTGCTTACTATACACTGGATATTTTCGGCATTCTGATCGATGATATTTTCGGCCTCTGCTATGCCATGATAATAGTTAAAAAACAATACTGACAGCGGAGATGTCAGCCTGTCATCTTCTTTAACCATCAAAAAACCATTATCAAAATGTTTATCACCGTTAACCAGGTAAATGGATTTGTTATAATCGTAATTATTGTTGTATTTATGGTGATTGATAATGGCTTTATGAGCTTCTATTGATTCAAAAAAGAAAGTAAAGTCATACCCCTCCGGTACCAGTATTTTGGATACGTTACGACAGCCAAGGCCGTAATAATCTAAAATATCATGTCCTAGGCTAAATAAGTCTGCAGCGCTTTCCTTGTCGCTTAAAACGGCAATACTGTTACGGTTTTTACGAATGATGTTAGGCACTTTGCCAAAGTAATAATCAAAATAACGTGAGCTGTTGTTGCTGCCTGTGGCTATGATGGCGTCAAAACCTTCCAGCCTGTCAACAAAGTTAAAGCTGCCGGCAAAAGCAGGATCAATAGCTACCAGTTTTTCCAATACAGCTTTGATGAGTCGTGCATCCTGTGATGAGGCTTTGATAAGCGCCTTGTTGCCGGAAGCAATAACACAAAGCACGTCATGAAACCCTACCAGCGGGATGTTTCCTGCCAGTATAAGCCCTACGTTTTTTGCAGGTTTGCCTGTTTCAAGCACATATTTCGAAAGCCATGTAGTTAGATCTTCCACGTTAAGCATGGCGCCTATGGCTGTAACCGCTTCTGAAACACTTGCCGGTGTAAACCAGGCATTATGATATTGTTCGTTTTCAATGAGTGCGCTTAATGCCGCATCGGGGGCCAGGAGTTGCCTGCCTAACTCCGAAAATGAATTTATTGAGTTTTTTGGATTAATTTTTGACATATATATGTTAAGGGATTAAACCCTTAAAGCCTTTTTTTGTTATATTTGTGCGCTTGTAATTTGCAGGCAAAGTTAATTGAGATTATTAGATATTTAGAAATATGGCGATTAAAATCACCGACGAATGCATAAACTGCGGGGCCTGCGAACCGGAATGCCCTAATAATGCTATTTATGATGCAGGAGCGGCCTGGCGTTTCAGCGATGGGACTGGCCTTAGAGGGATAATTGATTTTGGCGATGGTAATACCCTGAATGCCGAAGAAACACAAGCTGCATTATCTGACGATATTTATTATATAGTACCCGATAAGTGTACCGAATGTGTAGGTTTCCATGATGAACCCCAGTGTGCTGCGGTTTGCCCTGTAGATTGTTGTGTTGATGACGAAGATATCCGCGAAAGCGAAGAAGAGCTGCTTGCCAAAAAAGAGTGGCTGCATATGAACGAATAGGATTTTATTTTAAGGACATTAAAAGGGATATGCAATGCATGTCCCTTTTTAGTTAGCGACGATTCGGTGATTGATAAATTAAGTATTAAGGATTGCCGGAAGATTTCTGTTGGGTTAAATATTTCAAAAATATTTTGTATTATCGTATAGCTTTTACCCCAAAAGTTACTGATACCAATTATAAAATAATATCATATTAAAATGTTAACCGCGTATAGATTAAAAAATACGTGCCAGATTGTTGTTTATTTGACATTACAGAACTATGGAGTACGGGATATGTAATCTTGCTGTAATCCCGCTCAGGGCCGAGCCCAGTGAGCGGAGCGAGCAGGTATCGCAATTGCTATTTGGCGAAGTGTTTGAAATTACTGAGTGGCAAAACAACTGGGTTAAGATCATTGCCGAGGCGGATGGGTATATCGGGTGGATAGGCCGCTTGCAATTTGCTATGCTTGGTCATGTAGCGTATAAAAATATCAGGAACCATCCCTCAAAGCTCACTTACCAGCCGGTTACGCAGGCATGGAAAATGAGCGACAATAGTGTTGTTTATTTGCCGGCGGGCAGCTCGCTTGCTTTTTTAGAAGGGACCTCATGCCGCATTGGTCATGAACGTTTTGAAATAATTGGTAAAATCGGTGAGCCTGAAGATATTGCTGCTACCGCTAAAGCATTTCTGAACTCTCCTTACTTGTGGGGCGGGCGAACGCATTTTGGTATTGATTGCTCGGGCTTTACGCAAATGGTTTACAAACTTAAAGGCCTCAGAATTAAGCGGGATGCAAGCATGCAGGTGAAAGAAGGTACCAAGGTTGATTCGATAAAGGAAGCACGGTTAGGCGATCTGGCTTTTTTTGATAAGCCCGAAGGCAGGGTAACTCACGTGGGTATTATACTTAATAATGAGCACATCATTCATGCATCGGGCAAGGTTAAAATTGATGCCATTAACGAAGATGGTATATACTCGCGGGAGCAAAAAAAACATACCCATAACCTGTGCAGTATAAGGCGTTTTTTTAATTAGCTCCATGCCTTATTTACCCCAATAATGGTAAAGGCATACGGAGGGAAGGTAGCTTAATTTGGTAAGATAAGTTTCCTGAAAAAAAGAAGGATGTCAACTAAATTTAATCTCCCATGAAATGATCTTTTTATCGTCACTTACCGAAAGGAGCTGGTCGGACGTTCCCCAGGCTAATTTGTTGATAGATAGCACATGGCCTGGATAGCCTTTTTCCCTGCTGATATTTTTGTAGAGTTTAAAATCGTCCGATCCCCAAATCTTGATACTTTTATCCATGCTGGCGGTAGCAAAATAGGGTAGGGTGGGATGGAATGCAATATGGTTCACCGCAAATAAATGGGCCGGAACATTTTTTATTTCATGATAACTGCTGCTATCCCAAATCTTTACCTGTGCATCTCTTGAGCCGGAAGCGATGTAACTCCCATCGGGACTGTAGACAAGCGCAAAAACAGCCATAGTATGGCCGTGAAGAGCTTTAATAACCGTATAATCTTCCAGGTCGTAAATGGCGATGTGATTATCCCGGCAACCGAATGCCACCTGTTTTTGATCCGGCGAAACGGCAATACAACGAACGGTGTCCCTGGATACTGTTATGCTGTGCACCATTTCAAGCGTTTTAAGGTTCCATACAGATACGGTGCCATCTTCCGATGCTATTAATAACTCATCTTTTTTAACTGATGATTTGATATCGAAGATAGCCTTACGGTGGTGCCTTAAAGGTTTGAGCAATTTTTGCTGAATAAAATCAAACACCAGAACTTCGCCGCTGCGTAAACCCGCAAACATTAGCGGATATCCCTCCGGACAATGAATAGCATAAATAGATGCATTAACCGGGAACATCACTTTAATAAAAGTGAAATCATTCAGGCCCCACTCAACCAGTCCTTTATCATTTCCGCCTGTAAACAATATACCCGGCTTTTGCGATAACTCAAGCGTGAATATCGGGTTGGCATGGCCTGTGAGCTCGGCTGTTTTTTGGACGGTAATCATTTCAGTTTGCAGTTTCCGGTTGGCACCTTATAGTTTTGTATTTTGCAATATTAGTTAAAACTCTCCAACTGCCTGCTGCAAACTCAAAACTGCCAACTATTTACTTATGCCTTGATTCTAAATTTTTACCAATAGTTTCCAGTGTTAAACCTTTTTCGCGGAGCAATACCAGTAAATGGAAAACAAGGTCTGATGACTCGTTGATCAGGTCGGTTTCTGTTTCGGCAAGAGCTGCTATTACGGTTTCAACACCTTCTTCACCAACTTTCTGGGCTATTTTGTTAAGGCCTTTGTTGCGAAGTCTATTTACATATGATCCTTCAACCGGGTTAGTATACCTGTCGGCAATGATATTTTCCAGCTCCAGGATAAAATTTTGATTAAATTCGGTATTGAAGCAACTGCGCGAGCCAGTGTGACAGGTAGGGCCGTCGGCTTTCACTTTGATCAGCAGCGTATCATTATCGCAATCAATGCTGATGCTTTTTACATGCAGGAAGTTACTGCTGGTTTCGCCCTTAGTCCATAAACGGTTTTTTGTACGGGAATAAAAAGTAACGATATTTTCCTGAACGGTTTTATCATAAGCTTCCTGGTTCATGTAACCCAGCATCAGTACCTCTAAAGTTTGCTCGTCCTGTATGATTACGGGGACAAGTCCGCCGGTTTTTTCAAAATCTATATTCATTCTTTTCTTTTAATTTCCTCCCTGGGGAGGGGGGTATTGAGAATGTGTAGTGGCAGGGAGGGGGTTTATGCGCTTTGTATAATACACCTGTTACTGAAGCCCCTCCCTACACCCTCCCAAGGGAGGGAATCGCGCAAGGCCGCCGCTTTATCTCAAATCCTAACTTCTATTTTATTACTTTGCAATGCCCGCTTTAAATCCGGAATCAATATCTCACCATAATGAAATACAGAAGCTGCAAGCGCGGCATCAACGTTGGTTCTCTCAAAAACATTAACAAAGTGTTCAACTTTGCCTGCACCACCCGAAGCTATTACCGGAATGTGCACGGCATCATTAACAGTTTTCAGCAAACCATTATCAAAGCCGGCTTTGGTGCCGTCATGATCCATAGAAGTGAGCAGGATTTCGCCTGCACCACGGCTCTCAGCCTCCAGGATCCACTCCAGTGTTTGGCGTTCTGTCGGTAGTCTGCCGCCATTTAAGTGCACAATGTTTTTATCATCTATTCTGCGGGTATCAACAGCTATTACTACAAACTGAACACCAAAAGCGGCGGCCAGTTCATCTATCAGCTTAGGGTTACGTACCGCAGCCGAATTGATGGAGATTTTATCGGCTCCGGCATTGAGCAGTGCATCGGCATCAGCAATTTCATTGATACCACCACCAATAGTAAAAGGAATGTTGATTTGCCTGGCGACTGCTTTCACCAGTTCAACCATAGTTTTGCGGCGTTCAACGGTTGCTGTAATATCCAGAAACACCAACTCGTCGGCTCCCTGGTTCGAGTAATTCCAGGCCAGCTCAACCGGGTCGCCGGCATCGCGCAGGTCAACAAAGTTTACACCTTTAACCGTGCGGCCGTCTTTAACGTCAAGACAGGGGATGATTCGCTTGGCGAGCCCCCCCCGCCCCCTAAAGGGGGAGCCTTTGATTTGTGTGTTTATATTTTCCAATACTTTATTTAAGTTGTTGAAGACTTGCTCATTAGTAAAACGTAATACTTTGCGGCCGTCGAGTTCTAAGTTGGTTTGCCTGATTATATCATTTTGAGCAACCTCAGGAAGATGATGAATACTCCCGTCGAGCTCAATAACCAATTTATGTTGATGACAATAAAAGTCGGCGATATAAATTCCCAAAGGATGCTGCCTTCTGAATTTTACACCTAACTGTTTGCCCTTTAATTGTTCCCAAAGTAACTCTTCCGCGGCAGTCATTCTATAACGAAGAGATTCTGCATTTTGGAAAACTAACTTATCGGCTCCCAAAAACATTTTTCTTTTCATTGTTGAACTATTTCTCCCCCTTTAGGGGGGCCGGGGGGGCGACTTATATCGATATCAACGCGTCTAAATTCCAGTGTTTCACGTCTTCAATGGTGATATGGCCCTCATATATGGCTTTGCCAACTACTACCGACTCAACTTTTAAGCGGTTAAGTTTTTCGATATCGCTCATAGAGCTAACGCCGCCTGAGGCGATCAGTTTAATGAATGGAGAATGGTCAAGCAGTTTTTCGTATAGCTCAATACCTGCACCTCCTAATTTACCATCTTTGTTAATATCGGTACAAAGGAAACGGAAGAAACCTAAAGCCAGGCATTTATCAACGTAATCCATCAGTTTGATAGGTGAACTTTCCATCCAGCCTGAGTATTTGATTACTTCATCCAGCACGTCTATAGCCACAACCACCTGGTCGGAGCATTTGTCTTTGCCGCAGATCTCTTTGCTCAAATCTGGTAAAAAATCAGGGTTGGTAAGTGCCTGCGTGCCAACAATAACGCGGTGAACGCCTGCATCTATCAGCTCTTTTACTTTTTCGATGCTGCGGATACCTCCGCCGTACTGCACTTTCATGTCGGTTTTGCGGATCACATCAAACAGGTACTGCTGATTGCTGAAATCATTTTTTGCGCCATTAAGGTCGATAATGTGGATGAAGTTGGTGCCGTTGCTTTGGTAGCGTTCAATCATTTCTTCAAGGGTAACATCGTATTCGGTTACCTGTTTGTAGTCGCCTTCACGAAGACGAACAACCTTCTTGTTCAAAATGTCAATGGCAGGAATAATGTACATATCCTTTATATTTTTGAGAAATTAGTTAACAATGTTTCGCCAACCACACCCGACTTTTCGGGGTGAAATTGAACGCCATAAAAATTATCAAGCCAAATTGATGCCGAAAATTCATTTCCGTAATCAGAAGCTAATAAAGTGTATGCTTTATCATACTCAATAAAGTATGAATGTACAAAGTAAAAATGTGAACCTGACGGTATATTTTCAAATAGCGGGTTTTCTTTTTCGGGATAAACCCTGTTCCATCCCGTGTGCGGCACTTTATGATCGGCGCTATCTTTAAACCTTAAAGTTTTAACCGGTATGATATCCAACAGGTTAGAGTCGCCCTCTTCAGAGTAAGAGGTAAGCAATTGCATGCCTACACAAATACCGAGGGTGGGTTTTTTTAACGCTTTGATGGAAGGTACAAGCCCGGTAGCTTTAAGCTTATTCATGGCTGCGCCCGCATGTCCGACGCCGGGGATGATATAACGGTCGTACTTATCAAAATCCTCCTCACTGTTTATAAAGCCATAAGGGATACCTAAGCGCTCTAAAGCGGCAGTTAGGGAAAATATGTTTCCAGCTCCGTATAGGATGATGCCGATACCCCCCCCGCCCCCTGAAGGGGGTGCCTCTGCGAGGCTTTTATCGGTTTCCGATGTATTGTTTTGATCTGGTGTTTCCATTTTGATTAGTTACTCCCCCTTTAGGGGGCTGGGGGGTTACAAAAGTCCTTTAGTGCTTGGTAAAACCATCTTATCTACATCACGTTTTACAGCCACTTTTATTGCCTTGGCAAAGGCTTTAAATATAGCTTCAATTTTGTGATGTTCATTTTGTCCTTCGGCTTTTATGTTCAGATTGCTTTTTGAAGCATCGCTAAACGATTTGAAAAAGTGGAAGAACATTTCTGTTGGTACATCGCCTACTTTTTCGCGTTTAAAATCAGCTTCCCAAACAAGCCAGTTACGGCCTCCGAAGTCGATAGCGGCCTGGGCCAGGCAATCGTCCATCGGCAGGCAAAAGCCATAACGTTCAATGCCCATTTTGTTACCTAACGCAGCAGCAAATACTTCGCCTAAGGCAATGCCGGTATCTTCAATTGTATGATGCTCGTCGATATGCAGATCTCCTTTGGCTGTAATTTCCAGGTCAATACTACCATGACGGGCAATCTGATCCAGCATGTGGTCAAAAAAATGCAAACCGGTTGATATTTTGGCATCGCCCTTACCATCAAGGTTTATTTTGATATAGATATCGGTTTCCTTAGTGGCACGGCGATGTTCAAATACCCGCTGACCAAGTTTCAGAAACTCATAAATCTTTTGCCAGTCGGTAGTTTCAAGGGCGATAACGTCATCAATATGATCTGCTTCGTTAAATTCGTTTCCGCCCAGGTTGCTGTTGTTGTTAAGCCAGATAGCTTTTGCACCCAGGTTTTTTGCCAGCAGCACATCGTTTTTACGATCGCCGATAGTAAACGAATTTTTCAGGTCGTATTTATCCGCATCTAAGTATTGCGTTAACAGTGCAGTGCCCGGCTTACGGCTGGGAGCGTTGTCGCGGGCGAAAGTACGGTCGATGATCTGGTTAGCAAATTTTACGCCTTCACCTTTAAATGTTTGCAGGATGAAATTGTGGACAGGCCAAAATGTATCTTCAGGATAAACAGAAGTTCCTAAACCGTCCTGGTTGGTAACCATTACCAGTTCAAAATCAAGCTCTTTGGCTATTTTGGGCAAATAGGTTAACGCGCCCGGATAAAACTCCAGTTTGGAAAATGAATCAATTTGCTCATCAGCAGGCTCTTTGATCAGGGTGCCGTCGCGGTCGACAAATAATATTTTCTGTAAACTCATTCTTTATAATTAGTGAATTAGCGAATTATTGAGTTAGTGATTTTTTTATTTAAAGTTTTGAAGCGCTTCGAGTAAAATAGTGTTCTCATCTGGTGTGCCTACAGTGATGCGCAGACAGCCCTCGCAAAGCTCAACTTTTGAACGGTTGCGCACTATAATGCCCTGTTTTACCAGGTAATCGTAAATACCGTTAGCATTAGTGGTTTTTACAAGGATAAAGTTGGCATCTGATGGGTAAATATCTACCACAAACTCAAAATCTTTCAGTTGTAAAACCAACCTGTCGCGTTGCGTAAGGGTTTCTTTAATCCATTCATTAACCTGACCAACGTTTGCCAGGGCAGCCAATGCCAGCTGTTGTGAGGACTCGTTAACGTTATAAGGCGGCTTTACTTTGTTCATTACCTCAATGATTTCCTCGCTGGCGAAAGCCATACCAACACGTAAACCGGCCAGGCCCCAGGCTTTGGAAAGAGTTTGCATTACCACAAGGTTGGCGCATTCGGTCAATTCCTGTATAAATGACTTTTGACGGCTGAAGTTGATGTAAGCCTCATCAACCACTACAATTCCGCTGAAGTTGGCCAGCAGGGTTTGAATGTCATCGCGGTTGATAGAATTGCCAGTCGGGTTGTTGGGCGAGCAGATAAAGATGAGCTTGGTGTTTTTGTCGATAGCTTCGGCAATGCCCTCTAAATTTAGCTGATAATCTTCCGTAAGGTTTACTTTGCGGGCCTGGATATCGTTGATATTGGCCGATACCTCGTACATGCCATAAGTAGGTGGTACCAATATCACATTATCAACGCCGGGGTTACAAAAACTGCGGAAAAGGATATCAATAGCTTCATCACTGCCGTTGCCTATGAAAATATTTCGCGGCGGTACACCTTTAATTTCGGTGATGCGTTTCTTTAAATCGTATTGTAAAGGATCAGGATAGCGGTTAAACTGCTGATCCAAAGGAGAACCAAAGGCATTTTCATTAGCATCAAGGAAAACGCTTGCCTCACCCTGGTATTCGTCACGTGCCGATGAATAGGGCACAAGACGTTTTATATTTTCTCTGAGTATATTATTTATGTCGAACATTGATCATTCATATAAATTATGTCATTGCGAGCGATAGCGTGGCAACCGCACGGAAGCATACCTCGCAATGACATGTAGTGTTAGTATTGTTATTAATTGCTCATTCTCACACTCACGGCATTTCTGTGCGCGTGCAGCCCTTCCAGCTCAGCCAAAACTTCAACTGTTGGGCCGATGTTTTGGATACCCTCGCGGGTGATATGCTGAAACGTGATCTTTTTCACAAACGAATCAACCGATACACCCGAATAAGCCCTTGCATAACTGCTGGTTGGCAGGGTATGGTTAGTTCCTGATGCATAGTCACCGACACTTTCAGGCGTTAAGTTTCCTAAAAATACTGAACCCGCATTGATGATGTCTCCGGTGATCTGTTCCCAACTGTTGGTTGCCAGGATCAGGTGCTCAGGAGCATATTCATTGCTGAAACTCATTGCTTCGTTCAGGTTATCTGTAATCACCACATATGAATTATCAATAGCCAATTTGGCTATCTCGGCACGTGGCAAAACGGGTAGTTGTTTTTCAACCTCGGCAACGGCTTTTTGGGCAATATCTGCAGAGGTACAAACCAATACAGCCTGGCTGTCGATGCCATGCTCGGCCTGGGCCAGCAGATCGGCTGCAATGTATGCCGGAATAGCCGTTTCATCTGCAATAACCAATACTTCCGAAGGGCCCGCAGGCATATCAATTGCCGTTGTGGTGGTTGACTGGATAATGGTTTTTGCTTTGGTTACAAACTGGTTACCCGGCCCAAAGATTTTGTCAACCTTAGGGATGCTGGCAGTTCCGTAAGCCATAGCGGCTACAGCCTGGGAGCCGCCTGCCAGGTAGATTTTATCAATACCTAACATCAGCGCCACGTAAGCTATAAAGGCATTTACCTTGCCATTTTTTTGCGGGGGCGAACAAATCACTATTTCATGACAACCTGCGATACGCGCCGGGATCCCAAGCATCAAAAACGTACTTGGCAATACCGCCGAACCTCCCGGAATATACAAACCAACTTTTTCAATTGGTCGTAATTCGCGCCAGCAGGTTACGCCGGGCATGGTTTCAACCTTGTCCTCGGATTTGAGCTGCGTTTGGTGAAATTTATAGATATTACTGTAAGCCGTTTCCAATGCCGCCTTTTGATCGGCAGATATTGCTTTGGCAATTTCTTCCAGTTCGGCTTTATCAAGATAAAGTTTGTTCAGTTCTACCTTGTCGAACTTCAATGCATAATCAAATAAAGCGCTGTCGCCATGCTGCTGCACGTTGGCTATCACATCTTCAACAATAGTCCTGATCTCATTGGCCGGGTCAACATTACGCTGAACCAGCTTCTGGATATCGTTGGATGAAAGTTCTGAATAATTGTATGTCTTCATACCCCCAAACCCCCTAAAGGGGCGTTATGTCCTAAAGTAAACTATTCAATTTATTATATAACCACACTCGCTCCCCCTTCAGGGGGCCGGGGGGCTTATAAAATGATCTTCTCAATAGGCATTACTACAATGCCTTGCGCGCCGGCCTGTTTAAGCTGGCTTATACGGTTCCAAAAATCACGTTCGGGAATTACAGTGTGTACTGCTACCCAGCCTTCTTCGGCCAATGGTACTACCGACGGGCTTTTTACGCCCGGCAATAAAGCAATAACGGCATCGAGGTTTTTTTTCTCAACGTTAAGTACCACGTATTTAGTTTCTTTGGCGCGTAAAACTGATTGAATACGCTGGATCAGTTCCTGTACAAGGTCGCTTTCGGCAATGGCCTTGCTGCCTATCAGTACCGCCTCAGATGACATTACATCGGCAAAAGGTTTCAGTCCGTTGCTTTTAAGGGTACCGCCTGTTGATACCAAATCGCAAATGGCGTCACTTAGACCTAAGCCCGGTGAAATTTCAACCGAACCGGAAATGGTGCGGATATCTGAGGTAATATTTTGTTGTTTTAAAAACTTGCCTAAAATGGCGGGGTAGGTGGTAGCAATTGCTTTGCCGTGTAAATCGGCCAGTGAGTTGATATCGCTGTTGTTGGGCACTGCTATCTTGAGCGAACATTTACCAAAACCAAGGCGTTGCAGATAGCTTACCTCAACTTCGGTTTCCTGGATCACGTTTTCACCAACAATACCTAAATCGGCAATACCATCCTGCACATATTCAGGAATATCGTCATCACGGAGGAAAAGGATCTCTAAAGGGAAATTGGATACCGGAGAGATAAGCGAGCTTTTGTAATTTTCAAAGTTTAAGCCGCAATTTTTTAATAATTCAACAGATTTTTCGTTGAGCCTACCCGATTTTTGGATAGCTATTTTAAGTGTTTTCAAAAGATTGAATTTAAGAGACTATGATAAAAAAGAATATAAACGGAGGTTGTTATTTCGCGTAGAAACATACATATTAGCTGATCACCACATGGTGGTGATGCAGATGAAGATGATGTAGTGCGATACCGTTCATTTTTTATATAGTAAAACTATAGATTAGCGGTGCAAATATAGACAGATGTTTTTTAAATCAAAATTTAATGTGAAAAAGTATACGGGTGCGTGAAATTTTCAAGAAGTTTTATGTCCGATTGAACGAGCTTTTAGAATTTAATTTTGTTAACCTTTGCTGTTGTTGGTGACAACAGCAACCGCAGATTGCACTGAGAGGGGGTTAACAGGGGTAACATAAATTTGAATATGTTGAACTAAGTAATTGGTTATCAATTGTTTGATTTGAAGGTAGGGTTACTCCAAAGATTATTAAAATACTTAGCCTGTGGTCAACTTGTTGTCACCCACCCGTTATTGGTGTTGTCAGGTAACTATATACCTGTTAGACCATGTGGATGAGAAAAGAATTACTTCAACGTTAATTCTTCAGTAAACAAATGCCCATTGGGGCATTTGTATGTATAGATTATCAGTTTACCATCTCGCTTATTCGATACAATATCTTTTGCTTCTTCACCACATTCTAAACAGTCGGGGTAAGGCTTTTTAGGCAAAGGAATATCCACCGATGCTTTTATTATAGAGTTAAAGATGTTTGATGCTTCTTTGGGGTTCTTTTGGCCTGCCATAAAACAAAGATAAACATTGACAAATGAAACCCGCCCGTTGTTGGTGACAATACCAACAACGGGCGGAAGCTGCGTTTATTCAATTCGTGGTAATCCTAAAATCCCGTAAATCATGGTTCAGACTTATATTCATAAATCGCCCCTTCTTCGCCAAAATCCTTGATCTTTTTGAGGTTTTTAACCTTTTGGATATCCTTCAGGTTGATCAGTTCAGGGTTCTCCAATACATTAAACCAAATAAGATAATAATGTTTCACCTTATAAAACTTATCGATATCCTTAGTGAAGAAACGGTGGGGCACCAGGTATGATGACATGCCCGAGAAAAAGTAAACGGCTTCATGCGCGTCGGTATAGATTTTGACGCCGGGTTTAAACAGGCTGTGGTCTGTACCCCTTAAATAGGCTGCAAATTCAGAGTCTATCCAACTTTCGTCGGTATAGCCGGGGTTACCGTATTCGTCGGCTACCTGGTCGTTGTACCGGGCTTTATCTATCAAAAATTCGCTGGTGATAAAACCCAGCATCAGCACAATCATTACAGCACCGATAATGCGCCGGGTAGTGGTATTGTTTATTTTTTTCAGCAGGAGCAAAGCCCAACTGGTATATCCCCATAAAGCGGAAATATATAATGGCGATAATAGGCGGTGATTAATTCGCTCATATCTTGAAAAGGTAGATGAAAGCACAATAAACGCTCCGTAAACCAACGCGAAGGTAATAGCCAGATTTTCAAAACTATCCAGCTTGCGGCGATAATAATTAAATGCCAGAGCAGCAATAAAACCCAGGAATATGACGATGGCTAAAGGTGTGGCGGCCCAGTATTGATTTGGTGTAAGGCCCATCCAGTCGCACATTACGGTGCCGAAGTAATACAGGTTTTTGCTAAACGGAGTGATGGATGGCTCCCTCGGACCCGTTGTTGTACCTGTTACAAAAGCATTGAATATCAGATTGCTTACCAGCAGCGATATGCAAATTAATCCATAAACAATGATATGGGTAATCTTCTTTTTAAGGGGTAATACCCTGTCCAATAGCAAAAGTAAACCGCCTGTACCTACAATGGTAACAGCCGCGTACCTGGTTATGCAACTTATGGCTGCTATAACGGCTGCCACTATAAGTGCTTTAAGCGTGTGTTTTAAAAGGTATTCGCGGAAAGCAACCAAAAAAAACAGGATCTCAAGAATGAACAATGTCTCGGACCATAAATAGGAGTACACCTGGAGCAACGGGGGGCTCAGGATGATAGCCGCCAGCATCAGCCATTTATAAATTCTTGAGGCCGGTATAAAGTGCTCCATGATCCACCCACTGGTAAAGATGAGTGTGGCGAACATGATCCCATTCATTACCGCGCCAAACTTAACAGGATCTATCTGCGTGATAACTGAAATTATACCAAGATAGATAGGATAGAAAACCGGAAAGTCAACAATAGGTACATGGTTAAACGTTAGCAGGGTACCGTGGTCTTTAAAGCTCCTGGCCGCGCTGGTATACATGATACTATCCGGAGAAACTCCTACACCGCTATACCTGAAAAACAAGCTTAATATAAACCAGCTGATTAAGGCGGCTATTACAGCATCAAGGTTTTTTAAGTAGCGGCTTTTTTGCATAGGATAATATAAATATTTGTAAAAAGCAGGAGAGAAGAAAATGTTTTAGGGAAAGGGCTTTATTTTTATGTCATTGCGAGGAGGAACGACGAAGCAATCTCGTAGCCAAGCAGATCGGAAATGCATTGGCTACGAGATTGCCACGCTACGCTCGCAATGACATATGTTTTTGCTTTTATAGTATCAGATCCAGCACCGTACTGATCGGCTGGTCGCTGTCTATCAAAATACCTTTTACACCTGCAGCTGTACCTGCTTCAACGTCGCGTTCGCGGTCACCTATAAAGTACGATTTTGATGGGTCGATGTTGTATTTAGCTATACCTTGCAGCAGGAGTCCCGGTTTTGGTTTGCGGCAATCGCAGTCGCCGGTAAAGTTGGGGTGATGCGGGCAGTAAAAAAAGTCGGTAAGTTCAACGCCGCGTTCAAGATAAACCTGTTTCAGGTGAGTGTGCATTTTTGCCAGTTCTTCTTCAGTGTACCATCCTTTGGCCAGGCCGCCCTGGTTGGTAGCAACAAGCAGCATATAGCCGCGGTCCTGCAGGGTTTTAAGGGCATCAAAGTTATCAAGTACATGGAAATCCTCAAAACGGCATACATAATCGCCCATTTCCTGGTTCAACACACCATCTCGATCTAAAAAAACAGCTTTAATTTTATCAGGCATCTATTTTAATTTTTTGGCGAAGGTACGTTTTTTAGTCCATAGTCGATGGTCTATGGACCATGGTTTATAGTTCATGGATCATAGTTGGTGGTTTAAGGAGCATGGGCAGTTTGCTTCGATTACTTAAATTGAAAACGGAGTTTGCGTTAGTTAATAGCGAATACCGGTTATGTTTCTGACCTGGATTAAACGGATTTTAGGATTTGCTCTTAATTTAGATATCATTAGCCCTTGTATATGCAAAGAAACTAATCTCTAATCTCCAGCCACTAATCTCTGATCACAAACCATTGATCTCAAAAAATAAAAACAGATATTTACGTAATATCGTTAACCATACTACATCTAAATAAAAACCAGGCCGGATAAATTGCTGGCTAACAAACTTAAATTAAAAATGGATACATCACTTATTACTACCAGTACAGGCTTAGATGGCTACAAAGTTACCAGGCATTTAGGCGTTGTACGTGGCATTACGGTGCGCAGCCGCAGTGCGTTGGGCAATATTGCCGGCGGTTTTCAGTCGCTGTTTGGCGGCAGGCTTTCAATTTATGTTGAGTTGTGCGAAAACGCGCGCGAAGAGGCTTACCAGCTTTTAATTCAGCACGCGCAGGCTATTGGTGCCAATGCCATCATTAACATGCGTTATGATGCCAACGAAGTAATGCAGGGCGTTACAGAAGTGCTTGCTTACGGTACCGCTGTTGTGGTTGAAAAGGTTTAATAAAAACAGAAAACCACCCTGGAATTATATACCAGGGTGGTTTTTCTTTTTTATATATCGTCCAGTTTTACTTTATTTAAAGTATGAAAGCGGGATAGTTTTCCACATGCCGTGGGCAAGGTGGCCTATTAGTAGTTCATATATCAAGTAAACAGGCCAAAATATGTAATGGATAATAAGTAATATAACACTGTGATTGTAATACCAGCTTATCATTAAACTATATAGGCCTAAAACAAGATATAGTATACTGGTTTCGCGCTTTTCCATTTTCTTGACCTTTTATTTTTTAGCTAATTTATAAATTGCGTTTAAATTAACGGCAATTTTTCATGCTGTAAATTACTGTATAATCGGCTGTGCTGTTTGTTTGTTGCTTGCCGGTTTTGGGATCGTACCTGTAAGGCTTCTGGGCAAGCTGATTACCCCTTAGCTGAAACTCTACGCTCAGCGTATCCGTGCGGCCTTCCTGCCCATAAGTCCATAAGGCTTTAATAACATTGCCGTTTAAATTGCCCATCAGGCTGCCTTTGCGGGCATCTTTTTCTTTGGGCAGCCAGTCCATATCGCCGGTAACTTTATTGCCGTTAATATGAAGGTTAACTTTGGTAGTATCCTGGCTGGCGGTGCCTTCGGTAGTATAAAAGCAATACTCCATATTTACAGATGGGGCGTCGGGTGCATTAGCCATGGCGGTGTCTTCCTTTTTAATTACCGTATCAGTATCATTCGTCGAATGATTGCCCGAGCAAGAGGCAACCGTCATTGCGATAAGGGAAACAAAGCCTAATTGAAATTTCATAACTGTGGTTGATTTTTTGTTATGACAATTAAAATAGTAAAAGGTTCAATCACTAATTGCTACAGCCACGAAATAGTTACAATGTACTGGTTAATGCCATTCGTACCCGGTTATGCCTGTTTTTTTTCGGGCGGGGTAGATACAATTTCCCCAAATTCATTTACATAGGCCAGCATGCTTTCCAGATCGCTGGCGCCTGCGTTTTGTTTGCGTTCCTGTTTACGTTGTTCTTTATCTTCCTTTTTTTTCTGGCGATTTTTTTCCAGTTGTTTTTTCATGAATGTTGCTTGCGATTTAGCCATAATTAAGATCAATTAAGTTAAACAATAGCTATTCCGTGTAGCAGTAAAAAGGCCGGGCCAGGTAATAATCCCTTGTTTTGGTGAGCGTAAAAATGATCTTTAAGTTAAGTTCCGGGCAGCAACGGTATCAGCGGGGAATAAAACAGATCAGCATCAAAATAGCTGGGCGCTGTGAGCTGGAATAGCTTTATATATTTTGCCGTTTATACGCAAAGATAACAAAAATAGCTGATTTTTCAACCGCACTCTGTTACCGGGCCAACGTGAATCATTAAAAAATCCCGATAAAAACAGTGTTGTCCATGTTTGAAAACGATGTGTAGGTGTTATATTTAGCCCGCAAAACCAATTACAACCTCATGAAACGCAGAAACTTTGTTCAAAGCTCGGTACTGGCCGGGGCTTCACTTTTTACCACAGGTGTTTTAAAAGCCTCCGCGCTTACCGGTTGCGCTCAACCTACAGGAGAAGTAGCTGCTGTAGTCGGCGATAAACCTTTTAATCTTAACTATGGTATTCATGACGGCATGTTTAAAAGCCATGCAGGCGATGATTTTATCGACCAGATAAAATTTGCTTACGATAAAGGTTTCCGCGCTATTGAGGATAACGGCATGAGCGGCCGCCCGGTTGAGCAGCAAAAAAAGATAGGTGATACGCTGGCGAAGCTGGGCATGGCAATGGGCGTTTTTGTGCAGCCAGGCTTGGGCAACGATAGTAACATGCTGGCAACAGGCAATGCCGACCAGGTTGAAAAGTTCATCGCCTCCTGTAAGCAGGCGGTTGAGGTAGCCAAACGCATAGGCAGCAAACTGGTTACTGTAGTCCCCGGCGATTTTGCGCGGAAACTCCCTATCGGCGTGCAAACAGGCAATGTTATTGAAGCCGTAAAAAAGGGAGCTGCTATACTGGAGCCGCACGGCGTTATTATGGTTTTGGAGCCGCTAAGTGATAATCCAGATCTGTTCCTGCGTACACCCGACCAGGCTTATGCCATCTGTAAGGCTGTGGGAAGTCCGTCATGTAAGATCCTGTATGATATGTATCACGTTCAGCGTAACCAAGGTAATATTATCCCAACACTTGATTTGGTTTACGATGAGATAGGCTATTACCAGATCGGGGATAACCCCGGCCGTAAAGAACCGGGAACCGGCGAGGTTAATTATAAAAATATATTCAAACACATTTATAATAAAGGTTATAAAGGCGTAATGGGTATGGAGCATGGCACAGCCGGAACAGGAAAAGAAGGTGAGCTTGCATTAATTAAAGCGTATCGCGAAGCGGACAGTTTTATTTAAAATGCCGCTATTGCAGCCGGTTATTAACATTATTTATGCTTAGTCCCAACTTTAATCCGTTTCCTGTTTTGGTAACTGAGCGCCTTATATTAAGGCGTTTTACCCGTGATGACGCTGCCGATTTGTTTGAAATGAGATCGAACGAAACCGTGATGCAGTACATTCATCGGCCAATCAACAAAACCATTGATGATGCCATTTCGCTGATAGACGTGATAGAAGACCTGCTTGGCAAAAACGATGGTATTACCTGGTGTATCTGCCTGAAAAACAATAATAAATATATTGGGAGCATAGGTTTTTGGCGGATAGAGAAAGACAGTCACCGTGCCGAGATCGGGTACCTTTTAAACCCGGTATACCAGGGGCAGGGGCTCATGCAGGAGGCAATAACCGCCGCTATCGACTATGGTTTTAATGTGATGAAACTGCATTCTATAGGAGCTTATGTAAGTCCGGGGAATTTCGCTTCAATTAAATTATTGCTCAAAAACAATTTTGTGCAGGAGGCTTATTTTAAGGAAGATCATTTGTATAACGGTCGTTTTGAGGATACGATGGTTTATTCGTTATTAACACAAACTTAAATCTGTTAACAAATTATTTATCCCAGCTATTTTTAATTAAAAAAAAATGATGCATGTTTACGCATAGAAACCAATTATACCTGTGCTGAAAACAATTCAGTTTAAATGGGGTTAACATTAAAAAACAAAAGAAACTTATCATGGCAACAGAAAAAGGAAGTGGCATCACCGCTTATTCAGTGAAAACAAAAACTAAAAATGTACCAATGATCAATCCCGTTATCGACGTAAAATCGGGCAGATACATTGCAACAGGAACTGACAGTGAAGGTAATAAAATGGCTGCCATCATGGGCAAAGCAACTGCCGAAGAGCATATCAAAAATGGTAATGCTAAAAAAGGCTCTGGCTGGTAAATAAAACTAAACATAAAAATGCCCTGTATTTGTTGAAAATGCAGGGCGCTTTTGTTTAGTAACCATTTGAAATTTTTTATTTATCCGAAGGATTCTTCTTTTTATTCTGCAGCATTTCCACCATTTTAGTTAAGCGGTCCTGGCGGGTTTTTTCCTGTTTGGCTGTAAGGATCCAAAGTACATACTCCTTTTTATGGCTGTAAGCCAGCGATTGAAAGTAGTCAAGCGTTGCCGGATGTTGCTCCAATGTTTCTTTTACGTAATCAGGGAGGGTTACTATTTTATTATCCACGTCAATATAATCGCCGTACTCATTATTTCGTACAGCCTCATTTCGTCCTTCAGAAACTTTTACAGATTCAACCGGCCGAAAGCGTAATGCAGTCCATACTTCGTTAACAGCAGCTGATGCTACAGGCCGTAAGCCATACAGAGCCGGGGCGTCCCAACTGCTCATCATTTCCAGATCTGTTTGGATACCTGAGCTTTTCTTAGGGTAGATAATCCAGAAAACAGTATCGTCTTTAAGTAAGGGGGTGATTACCTTAAGTTCGGATGTCAGTTCTGTACTGTTGGTCACAAATAGCTGGATACCGTTAAATTCGCCTTCGGTGTTAAATACAAGACTGGCATTATCC
This sequence comes from Mucilaginibacter gossypii, assembly GCF_017569325.2. NCBI lineage: Bacteria > Pseudomonadati > Bacteroidota > Sphingobacteriia > Sphingobacteriales > Sphingobacteriaceae > Mucilaginibacter > Mucilaginibacter gossypii. The sequence goes on from NZ_CP071878.2 coordinate 1,135,311, forward strand.
GGCAGGGGAGACAAGTTATCCTGGTAACCTGCGGGCGCATTTTGCAACAACCAGCGTGAATTTGGTTTGATCAGCAGTTTTTTAGCAAGGGCATTCATTGTAAACGTTTTATAATGGATAAAGCTAATGTAAGCAATAAATTAAAATTGAATGACAAGCCCAAACCCTGCTGCATGGTATTTTTAATAGCTTTGCCTTGATGGAACATGTACTTGATAACCCAGCCTGGAACGCCCTTAGCACCGGTAATAAAGCTTTTGCAGGCGGTAATGATATAGCTAAATATTTCCCGAAGGAGGTTTCGCCTTTTGTTGCTATTCCCGAAATATCTGCTGAAAATTTTAACCTGCTTTACGATATAATTCCTTTTGAGAGCCATTTTATCTTTATTGCCCCGCACGATATTGTGATCCCGGAGCAGTGGAAAATAGTACATTACCTGAAGTGTCTGCAGATGGTTTTTGATGGAGAGGTACCTGCTGGTTTTGCTGATGACGATCTCTTGCCGCTTACAGAGCAACATGTACCCCAAATGATTGAACTTACTCAATTGACCAATCCGGGGCCTTTTATAGAGCGTACAATCGAATTTGGACACTACCGTGGCATATTTGATGGCGATAAGTTGGTTGCTATGGCCGGTCAGCGTTTAAACCCTGCACCTTATGCCGAGATCAGCGCAGTTTGTACACACCCCGATTATCTGGGGCGTGGTTATGCAGGCAAATTATTGTTAAACCAGGCTAAGCGGATCAAAGCAGCTTCTGAAATTCCATTTCTGCATGTGAAAAGTGAAAATGAAAGGGCCATTAAAGTGTATGAAAAGCTCGGTTTTGTAACGAGGAAGGAAATGTCGTTTTATGTGCTGAGGAAGTAACCCACTCTAAATCTCCCCCGAGGGGGGAGACTTTAAGAAGCATTTTTTAAGCCCTCTCTTTTGGAGAGGGTTTGGGTGAGGTTCTATATCGCCATTTTGGCAAAAAAATCCCAGAGCACTATCCCTGCCGATACTACGATATTAAACGAATGCTTGGTGCCAAACTGGGGGATTTCGATACATGCGTCAATCGCCTGCATTACTTCATCACTTACACCGTTTACTTCGTTACCAAAAATAAGGGCATATTTGCCATCTTCGGCAGGTTTAAACTCGTGAAGCATGGTGCTGTTTTCGGCTTGTTCAATGGCTATGATCTGATAGCCATCGTTACGTAATTGTTCAACAGCCTGCAAAGGGGTTTCGTAATAAATCCAGTTTACTGATTGGGTTGCGCCAAGGGCTGTTTTTTCAATTTCGCGGTGAGGGGGCTGGGCTGTAATACCACAAAGGCAGATTTGTTCAACCGCAAAACCATCGGAGGTGCGGAAAATAGAGCCAATATTGTGCATACTCCGCACGTTATCCAGCACCACGGCTACCGGCAATTTATCCTGTGCTTTAAATTCATCAACCGTAGCCCGGTTCAGCTCATCCAATTTTAATTTGCGCATATTTTTTTGTCGATAGTCCATAGACCATAGTCGATAGTTTAAAGTGAATGGCTATCGTCCATCGACCATGGTCCATCGACAAAAATACAAAAAAGCGGTTAGTTAGCTACTGAAGCCAGTTCGCCTACACCATCGCCAATAAGCGAGCTATAAACTGAAGGTGCATAGCCTATTTTTTGCGTGTAGTATTCGGTTATTTCTTTGCTGAAATTATCAAACGCCTCACCTTTTACCAGGGCAATGGCGCAACCGCCAAAACCTGCACCCGTCATACGGGCACCCGCAACATCAGGGTTGGTTTTGCTGTATTCGGCAACAGCGTCCAGTTCAACACCGCTTACTTCATATAAATCGCGCAGGGAATCATGTGAGGCGTACATCAGCCTGCCAAACTCGGTCAGGTTGTTATCTGCAAGGGCCGTTGCGGCCAGTTTTACACGGTCGTTCTCTTCAATTACGTGTTTGGCCCGTTTCAACACAACCGGATCGGTTATCAGGTGTTTGTATTGCTCAAAAGTAGTACTATTGATCTCGCAAAGATATTTAATGTCCAGTTGCTGTTGCAAGGCCATTAGCGCTGCCTGGCACTCTTCTACGCGTTCGTTGTATTTTGATTCGGCCAGTTTGCGGGGTTTATTAGTGTTGATAATGGCAAGTACATAATCGCCAAGATTGCTGTCAACAGCCTGGTAATCCAGGGTATCGCAGTTAAGCATCAGGGCTTTGTTCTTTTCGCCAAAGGCAACTGCAAACTGGTCCATGATACCGCAGTTAACACCTATAAAGTTGTTTTCTACATCTTTTGACAGTTTAACCAGGTCGAGCTTGCTGTAGCCGCTGTTAAACAGGTCGTTAAGTGCATAGGAGGTAACCACCTCGATTGAAGCTGATGATGACAAACCTGAGCCAATTGGGATATCGCCATAAAATAGCATATCCAGGCCTTTTAACGGATGATCATCCTTTATAAAGCGGTCAATGACACCTATAGGAAAGTTAAACCAGTTTTCGCCGGTTTTTTCATAACTGATTTGCAGCGGAATATCTTTTTGCTCACTAAAATTTAAACTCCTGAATCGGAAAATGCCATCCTCATTAGGGGAGGTTAGTAAATAAGTACCAAAAGTAATAGCACATGGCATAACCAAACCGCCGTTATAGTCAATATGCTCGCCGATAAGGTTTACACGGCCGGGTGAAAAGTACGCGTTGTCTGCTTCTTTGTTAAAGATCTTAATAAATTCCTGGTGCAAATTATTCTTCATTATTCAGGTTGGTTTTTCGGAAAACAAATATTGTAAAAATTGTCAACTTTACAGTTATAAATTTAATTTAATTTTTAATTCATTTTAATGGGATAGTTTTGCAGATATTCGGACCTGATAAAACATGCAGGCGCCAAAGCTGCAGGCATGTATTTAAGTACCAATTAAAATAGATATCCATGAAACAATATCTCGTTACTGCCTATGATTATACCGACGCCGAAGCATTTGAACGTCGTTTAGGCGCACGCCCTCATCATCTTGATGGTGCCAGGGCTTTAAAAGCCAATGGTAATTTTGTGTTAGGAGGAGCCATGTTGAACGAAGAAGGCAAGATGATTGGCTCAACCATGATAGTACAGTTTGAAACCGACGAAGAGATGGAAGCCTGGAAACAAAATGATCCGTATGTTACTCAAAAAGTATGGGAAAGTGTTGATGTAAAGCCATTTAAAGTGGCCGACGTTTAAGGCGGTTTGCAGTCATTAGTGTGCAGTTTGCAGTGACAAAAAACTCCGCTGTTCGATGCCAGGGACTTCGGACAGCGAATATAACAGAATATCAAACATGTTTTCACTGCAAACTGCTAACTCAACACTGCCCCTGCCTACTGTTCCGACCATCTGCTCATTTGCCAGTATCCCTGGGCATCTTTAGCATAAAAAGCAGTATAACCTTTGCCCTGCATCGTAAAATTAAAATCAAACTCATTTATCGAACCGTCATCTGGCAAAAAATTGGCGACTACATTATCGGCTACCGCGGTTATCATTGTACCGAAGTTATCTTGCACCTGCGCCTTAGCCTGGGTGCTCGCCATAAAATCATTAAAAGTTTCAAACTCGTAAGCTTCGTTACGTTGTTTCCTTGCTGCATTAAAAGCCGCTTCGGCCCATTGTTGTTTGTAGGCTTCCATGGCGTTGAGCAGGTCTTCGGCTGATATTTCAGGCAGGCCATCCTTGCCAGTAGTGTTATAGTTGTTTAGTATTTCTTCTTTACTTTTCATTTAGGATTGATGTTTCATAATAGCTGCCGGTGTTCATCCTTTTCAATTTGATTCAAAATTAAAAGGATGCCAAATTAATGGCATCCTTTTAATTTTAGCTCTTCAAATGTTTTATTTATACTTCAGACAGGCTGTTCAATACATCTATATCATCATCTGACAGCTGAATATCGGCGGTTCTCATATTTTCCTCCAAATGTTTAACACTTGATGTGCCGGGGATAAGCAGAATGTTTGGCGAATGATGCAATAACCAGCTTAACGCCACCTGATGAATGGTAGCATCGTGTTTGGCGGCAATACGACCTAATATGTCTTCGCCCTGTACGTTGCCGCCGCCAAGCGGGAACCATGGAATGAAGGCGATGTTATGATCGCGGGTGTATTCCAGTTCGGCCTCCCATTTGCGGTTGTCAACGCTGTACATGTTTTGTACCGATACTACTTCAAAGTATTGCTGGGCCAGCTTGATATCGTCGACGCTTACTTCAGATAAGCCTATATGCCTGATCTTACCTTCCTGCTGTGCTTTTTGCAAAAACTCAAATGATTTTTCGGCAGGAACTTTAGGGTCGATGCGGTGTAGCTGGTACAGATCTATACGATCAACCTGGAGGCGTTTCAGGCTGCCCTCAAGAGCTTCCTTCAAATGCTCCGGCGAGGCGTCCACAGGCCACTCGTTAGGGCCGGTACGTAATAAACCGCCTTTGGTACCTATCAGGAGGTCGGTAGGGTATGGGTGCAGGGCTTTGGCAATTAACTCTTCCGATACATTTGGCCCATAGCTATCGGCTGTGTCAATAAAATTTACACCGAGTTCAATAGCGCGCTTCAACACACGGATGCTTTCGTCTTTATCTTTCGGCGGTCCCCAGATGCCGGGACCTGTAATACGCATTGCGCCGTAACCTAAACGATTAATGGTAATGTCGCCACCAATGGTGAATGTCTTTTCAAATGAACTTGTTGTGCTTGCCATGGTCATGTTTTTTTGGTTTGACTACTGTAAAGTTCAACTAAAAAGCACCAGTATTGTTCATGGAATGTATAACATCAATGTCATTTGTGAACGAATTACACAAATTAAAGCTCGATGACTATCTGTGTAATTCGCATAAATTCGTTTTCTATTAATGAATAATCATCCTATCTCCAGGCACCTAATATCAATCCCATCAGGGTTAGGGATACTACGCTGTAACCGCCGTTTATAAATATAAGCCGCCAGCTTTTGAGTTCAAAAAGGCTGTGGATTGCAATAGCGCAGAATGTCCAGATACCGGCAAGGAAACCTGCTGTAGCTCCCCAGGCAAGATCGGTTTTTGCATCGGCCAAAAACATAGCAAGGTTTACAGCCATAATGATAGAAAAGAATGCTGTAAAGCCAAAGGCCCTGCCTTTGTTGGAAGCCTGTAATTCGGCACTGGTTAGTTTATTATCTGCCATCCATGCATTGGCAAACAGGGCAGGAGAGTACCAGATACCGCCAACTAAAAACGCGGATAATGCTGCAACCATAACGGCCAGCCAGTTGATAAGTTGAAAATTCATGATGATAATGTTTAAATTAATTGGTTGTACTAATATAAACTATTAATAGGTAAAAGCTGAATGCACAAGGCTTAAAGCTTTTAAAAAAAACACTGAATAGGTATAAATGGAAAACCCTGATTGCTGCTTAAGCGATCAGGGTTTTCCATTTATAATAACCGGGGTTGTATCTTATTTTACGTTATAATGTATCACACTTCGGCCTATATTGCCTTCGGCGTCAATCCCTTCAATTATAGCACGGTATGAGCCGCGCTGATCGCTGTTAAAGAAGCTGATGGTTGCAGTGCCGGTTGCTTTATCGGTAATTACGTTAGGTTTCCAATAAATAGTATTACGTAAATCGCCGCCAAGCGTGCCTGCTTTGGTTACATCATATTTAGGCGAGTAAAACTCTTTGGCCTTGGTATAGCCTTGCACTGCAAAAGTGATCACATTTTGTTTGGGGATAAGTTCCTGTAATTGTGCAAGTGTTATCTTTTGTTTTTTAACAACCTTTTTGTTAATCACCAGTACACCCTTGGTTTGCGTACTACGGTTGATGCCGCTTACCCCATCATTTAAAAAGATCTCTACAGATTCAACCTCGCTCGATGGGATGCTCGATAAAAAGTTGGCATCAACAGGCAGGCTGCCTACATATACCTGCACCGGGGTGCGGCCACCGGCATTGTAATCGCGGGTAACGTAAAAATTGTTGTCGATATAGGTAAGGCCCATTGCCATGGTTGATAAACAGTTTAACAACAAAGGGCAGCCCTGTAATTGCTGTGCAGATACTTCATGATCGGCCTGCATAGGTAAACCTGAGAACGTGCCATAATCAGCATGACTGGCTTTTTTTACGATCTTGGTTGATTTTACAACAACTTCTTTTATGGTACGTGAGCTTTGATATTGCTTATAGCTGTTTTGTAAATAAGGGCGGAAAGTACTGTCAATGTTCAGGATCTCATCGGGGATGTTGTTGTTTTTGCTCAGTTTTTGATAAGCTTCGCCATTAACCGATATGACCATGTTGCGTCCGTTAGGATTGTTGCGGGCACTCAGTGTAATTTTTGATGTATCCGGCACATTCACGTTTGAGAATTTAAAATTGCCCGACATATCGGTAATTGTTTCTGCCGAAAAGTTTTTATCTGGAATCAGCAACCTTAAGCTGCCTTTGGCTACAGGGAGACCTGCATTGGTCCTCAATGTTCCTGTTATGTCAATGCCTTGCTCCGGCATAAGGTATATAGGCGGATTTTTGTCGGCCAGTATATCCTCATAATCAAAACGACGGTAACCCTGGGTAAGCATCAAAATATCCAGGTTGGCCAGTTTTTCATCATCGGGTTTATTGAAGTAATAGTTCGGTTTTTCGATGTACCCTTTCAGATCGGAGGTGAGCAGCATATTACTCAATATGGTTGATTCTGCATCTTCATTTGACGGTACTGTACCATCATCAACAACAGCTACCGAAAAGCTGCCTTCGGCCGGGGTTGTATTGTTTTTTGCCGATACAGTGATCTTAACGTTGCCCCTTGTAGTGTATGATGGTTTATCAGTTTTAAGGGCCAGGTTCATCTGGTCGTTATGCTGAATAAACACAATCCGTTCGCACAGAGCATATCCGCCCGATGAAAACAGTGTTACCTGCACAATACCTGAGGGGAATTTACTTTTAGGGATATTGGCCGAATAAACCGTGCTTTGTAGTACAGTCTGTGCTGCATAGTAAATAACACCGCCGCTTTGCGCTACCAGGTAAAAACTTTTGTTTTGTTTGCGCTGAAAAAACAAATCGTTAGCCGATATTTTTACAGTGAGATTGGTTGGATCATTGTTGTAAACGGCAATATTTATTCCCATTGATTGTACGCGAGGCAAATTATAGGTAGCCTGTGATCCATCGGGGAAAGTAATGTTTGCTTTGTACGATCTTTCGATGTCAGGAGTGATAGCGAAGATGCCCATTCCTAAATGAGCACTGCTGATCTGGGCAACCTCAGCGCCTTTATCATCAACAATGGTTCCTTTAACATCTACGCCCAGTCCGCTTGAGGCTATAGCCTTAAAAGCAACTTTAGTGCGGATCCCGTTGGTTAGCTGCCCTCCTTCCGGAAAAAACTGCACATCATAGCCTTTAACGGCTGTACGCATAGAAAAGCTGCTGCTGATAGTTTTACGGTCGCCAACGTCAATGGATGTAACCAGGATACCGCCGGTAATTACATCGGCCTGGCTTTCGGGCAGGTCAACCTGCAATACGCCTTTATCGTCTGTAACGCCGTGGCCTTTGCTTACGGGGTCGCCGTTTTTCATCAGTTGCCAGTTTACTTTTTTGTTGGCATACGGACTGTTGTCCGGCCCTTTGTAAAGGATGGTGGCATCAACTTTAACGCCTGTTCTTTTGCTTGAACTTTTATAAGTGATGTTGGTGCGTACCTGGTTATCTATGGCATTGCCAACACTAAAAGTATGGTCATAAAAATAATCCGGGTCAAAATTACGCATCCAGTTGGTGTAGCTTCGCAGGCGGTAAGCTCCCTGTTTATAAGTATCTCCGTTAAGCACAATGTTACCACTTGCAAAACCGTTTGTAACTGCAATGCGCTGACTCTCAACTACGGAATCGCGGTTGTTAATCAGGTCGACATATACTATACGGCTTAGTGCTGATGGCTGGCGCTTTTCAATGGTTACATAGGCTTTAAACCAAATGGTATCACCAACAGCGTAATAAGGTTTATCTGTATGCAGGTAAACTTTCTCGATAGGGTAGCTGCTGATAAACTTGCTTGTTTTTTCGATTATGGTTGTTAGAGGGATGCTATCCTGCTGGGCAAAAACAGATGCGCCAAATGCGGTTAACAGGCATAATAGGAGTAAAAATCGACGTATGATCATCAATATAAGTTAAAGAAGTAACAGGGGCTAATATAAACATTTAGCCGTATTGCATTTTTAGCGAGTGTTTATTTAACACTTTTTTACAAATGCTTTTTTTAGCCGCTTGCGAAAGTTAAACGCTAAAAGCTATACGCTTGTACAAAATAGCACAATTGTTACTTGGCTGCAGTTTTGGCCTTGCCCTCAACATGTACCGAGACCATGCTTGAGTGGATGATGCCCAGGGTAGTACCAGGCTTTACATTAAGGTAAAATTTAAAGTAGCTGTCCACAACCGCTTTTGAGGTATGGATATAATCAGCCTCTCTTTCCTGGTCGCCGTTAAATCCAACAAGCGGGGCGCCGTAGTACAACTTGCCCTTATCATCAACATACATGGTGAAGGAAAAATAGAAATCCTTATAGGCATTTTTGATCACAATGTCGTAAGTAGGGTCGAGGTAGTCATCAGAGTTGTCGAAATTATTAAGTATGTCCGGTTTGGTAGTGCGGCGAGACACTGTTACCAGCGGGCTTTTGCTGGTTATAATAGCCGGCTGTCTGGCTGCAAAAGCCTTGGCATAATCTGCGGTTGCTTTAGCGGCAAGCGAACGGATGAATACAGTATCGGCATGGCTTGGCCTTCTTAATGTACTGGTATCGGTGTGCAAAACGTTTTTTACATAATTATCAGCAAAAAATCGCATGAACACCTTGGTGCCTTTAACATCAAGTGAATCACCTTTCTGGATCAGGATCTCCATGGTGATACTGTCTTTATTGATTTGCCTTATCTTTAACCATGAGCGCGCTGCGTTGAAGATTGAATCATAGCCACGTGTTAGCGGGAAATTAATAAATGCATTTTTTGTTGGACTGAAAATGCTTATCGAATCGTCTGAAACAAATTTTAGCTTCCATTGTGGCTCCAGTTGATAACCGTATTCGTTAAACGAAAGACCGTTTTTTTGACGCCTGGATACTTCGGAGTAGTTGATGCCATTGTAAGGTTTAAAGGAGATCAGCTCTCTTTTCTTTTTACCTGAAGGACCGCTGCCGCAACCTGAAATAAAGGCAGATATAATGAAGAGCAGCCCAAATGCTGCCGTTTTTAACATTTTAAAATTGATAAGTAGCATTGCTGCTAAAGATATAGATAATTTGATAAATGGCTAAAAAATGGACCGATATCATTACAAGCCACTTTTGCCGGTAACGTTTACTGCAATCTCGCTGGTATGCACAATGCCAAGCGTACTGCCCGGCTTTACATCAAGATAAAACTTGAGGTAAGTCTCCATTACGGCTTTTGAAAGATGGGTATTGCTTACCCTTTGAGTTTCTTCGAAAAATACCCGTAGGGGTTTACCATAATGCATCCGCCCCACGGGGTCAACAAAAATTGAGAACGAATAGTAAAAGTTTGCATAGGCTTTATTAATGGTAATGTCAAACTCGGGTCGCATATAGTCGGATGGATTAAAATTGTTGAGCATAGTTGGCTCTGTATGGAGTTTTTTTATTTTTATCCGGTTGCTGCTGCTGCTAAGCTCGACCGGTTGCCGCGCTGCAAAGGCTTTTTCAATGTTTTTGTTGGCAACGTCGGCTAATCGCTTTATATATATATCGAGTCTTTACGGTTTGGGCTTTTACATTTGCTCAAATCGCCATGAAGTGTGTTTTTAATATAATTATCGGCATAAAAAACCATATAAACCTTTGCGCCGCGGGTATCAACCGAATCGCCGCTGGCTTTAAGCATTTCGATGATCACGCTATCCTTAGTCATGGTTTTAACTTTTAACCAGGTGCGGGCGGTATTAAAAACAGAATCATATCCGCGGGTAAGCGGAAAATTGATGAATTGTTTTTTAGCCGGACTATAAATACTGGCTGAATCATTGGAAACGAATTGCATTTTCCATTGCGGCTCTAATTGATAACCTGAGTTATTGAATGATAGCCCGTTATCTGATCTGCGCGCTATCTCTGTATAGCTGATACCCAATACAGGTTTAAAGGAAATCAGGTCTTTTTCGCCATTGTGTTTAACAATGTTACGTTGTTTGCAGCCCATGCAAAGCAAAGCCAAAACGATGCAGGTTAATTTTGCTATAGGTTTGTTAGTTATCATATAGGTATTTGTTAAATATATGACGTATTATGAACGCTAAAATGAGGAGGTTACATAACCCCGTGACTTAAATCTACACGCCCCGGTTTCCTGTAACATGAACGGCTATCTCGCTGGTATGCACTATACCAAGTGTTTTACCGGGAATAAAGTTCAGGTAGTATTTAAGGTAACTGTTCATTACCGCTGTAGAGAGGTGAATATAATTTTCCTCGTAGCTTTTTTCCGTAAATACCGTAAGGGGTTTTCCATAATGTATTTGCCCTGCCGGATCAATAAACATGGAGAATGAATAGTAAAAATTGCTGTAGGCTTTATCGATGGTAATATCAAACTCGGGGTTCATATAATCATAAGAAGTGTCGAAGTTGTTAAGCATGGTTGGCTCTGTATGGCGTTTACTAAAAGTAACATGCGGACTTTTGCTTTCGAGTTCAACAGGTTGTCTTGCGGAAAATGCTTTGGTGAAATCTTTATTGGCTGCATTGGTTAATGATTGTATGTAAACAGAGTCTTTTTTACTCGGGCTTTTGCATTTGCTTAAATCGCCATGAAGTGCATTGTTTATATACTTATCCGCATAAAAAACCATGTAAACTTTAGCGCCGCGCGTATCAACCGAATCTGCATAGGCTTTGAGCAATTCAATGATCATGCTGTCTTTTGTCATGGTTTTAACTTTGAGCCAGGTGCGGGCTGTATTAAAAATAGAGTCATAACCACGGGTAAGGGGGAAATTGATGAACTGCTTTTTTGTTGGGCTATAGATACTGGTAGAATCATTTGAAACAAATCGCATTTTCCATTCCGGTTCTAACTGGTAACCAAAATGGTTAAATGATAGCCCGTTTTGTGAACGCCGCGCAATTTCGGTATAGCTGATGCCAAAGACAGGTTCAAATGAGATCAGATCTTTTTCGCCGTCATGTTTAACAATGTTGCGGTGTTTACAGCCAAGGCAAAACAAAGTCAATACAATGCAGGTTAAATTTGTAAAAGGTTTAGCAATTAGCATATAGGTTCGATATATTATAAATATATGATATTTACCAACGCCCAAATGTTAAATAATGCTAAAATTGCAGATTGTAAGTAAATCTGATATAAGCTGATGGCAATTGAAATAGAACGTAAATTTTTGGTAGATCAGGAGAAATGGCAGCTGGTAACAAAGCCTGAGGCAATGCATTTCAGGCAGGGGTACATTTTTAGTGATGAAAAGAAAACAATTAGGGTGCGGGTTACTGATACAGAAGCATATATCACTATAAAAGGGAGTACAGCAGGTTTTAGCCGGAGCGAGTTTGAATACACTATTCCCGCAACCGATGGCGTTCAGTTGCTTGATAATTTTGCCACTTCCGAGTTGGAAAAATACCGCTACCGCATTACTTATGCCGGTAAACTTTGGGAAGTTGACGAATTTTTAGGCGATAACCAGGGCTTACTGATGGCCGAAATTGAACTTGGCAGCGAGGATGAAGAGTTTGAACTGCCGCCATGGGTAACAACTGAGGTAACCGGCGATGATCGGTATTATAATGCCAGGTTGAGCATTTATCCTTTTAAAAACTGGTAGCAACTTTTCAGGCGCATTCAGGTAAGCCGAGCAGATAGTCGGGTTTCGATTCGTCGTAAACGGTCTTAACATACTTGTTGCCCTTGGGACAAAGAGCAGGGATCAAGCTGGTTTTATTGCCTTTGTCATCAATAATGTAAGCCTCACCATCCTCATGTTTTATCCAGTCATAAAGTTTCGACCTTTCGGTGAGGCCTTTTACATTGATCCGCTCGTTGATCCATTCAAGTGAGTCGATGGCCACATACGGGTTATCGTGCGGTGCGCTGTCGGTTTTTATAGATACTATACGTACTGCCATTGTATTAAATTGCATTAAACATTCAGGTGGGATAAAAATATGGTAAAAAGCAATACCCCGAAATAGGTATAATCACCCAATTTTCACTACGTAAAATTACCTATGGTATAGGCGCTGCCGCTTGCTAACCATATCGCTTATTTGGCGAATAATGAAATGATTTGAGGATAGGGGTGTATTGCATATGCTTGTAAATAAGTATGTTGTAAGTAAAGTAGCACCCTGTAGGTGCGTGTTGCGTCTTTTTAAGAAAATTAAAATAGATATTGCGTAACCAAATGGTTTCATTTATATTTGTAACCGAACGGTTTCATGTTTCCGTTCTGTTACTATGCGAAGAGATGTTTTCCAGGCCATCGCCGACCCAACCCGCCGTGAGATCATTAACCTGCTGGCCAGCCGGCAAATGAACCTTAATTCCGTGGCCTATAATTTTGATATCAGCCGGCCGGCCGTATCCAAACACATAAAAATATTAACCGAATGCGGTTTGCTCATTATTAAGCAACAGGGGAGGGAACGCTATTGCCATGCCGATTTGAAACAGTTAAAGCAAGTTACAGACTGGGCAGAGCAATACCGCCGGTTCTGGACGCAGAAGCTGGATGCCCTCGACGCTTTTTTAACCGACGAACAAAATACAGATAACTATAAAAACAGCAAACTATGAGCACACAACCATTTGTAATTGAACGTGTTTATTCGGCGCCCATTCAAATGGTATGGGAAGCCATTACCGTTAAAGAAAAAATGAAAGAATGGTATTTTGACCTTGCCGAATTTAAACCCGAGGTAGGATTTGAATTTGAATTTACGGCGGGAGATAAGGATAATTTTCAATACCGTCACCTGTGCCGGGTAACTAAAGTTGTTGAGGGCAAAACCATTGCTTATACCTGGCGATATGATGGCTATGAAGGCGACTCGGAAGTTACATGGGAACTTTTTCCTGAAGGGAATGGTACCAAATTAATCCTCACCCATAGTGGCCTGGAAACTTTCCCGCCGTTGGATTCCTTCAAAAAAGAAAATTTTGTTGCTGGCTGGACACATATTATAGGTATTTCGCTTAAAGAGTATCTGGAAAAGTAAAAAACAACAAAGCCGGGCAAACGCCCGGCTTCATAATTAAAACAATATGATAAGGAGATATCTACTTTGTAAGTTAAAAATAACTAACCTCTAATCTCAAACCTCCAATCTCTAACATTAAAACACCTGGTCGAACTGGTTAACAGCGTCTTTACTTTCCAGCAGAGAGTGGCCCATTAAAAACTCGTCAACCTTGCGGGCAGCTTCGCGGCCTTCAGATATAGCCCAAACCACCAGTGATTGTCCGCGGCGCATATCGCCTGCTGTAAACACTTTGCTTACGTTGGTACGGTAAACACCTTCTTTGGCTTTAACGTTTTTACGGTCGTCAATTTCAACGCCAAGCTGGCTGATGAAAGTATCATGCTGTGGATGTAAGAAACCCATAGCCAGGAATACACGCTGACAAGGGATTTCACGCTCCGAACCTTCAACTATATGGAATTTTACCGGTCGACCCATAAAATCCTGTTCCCATTCAACATCAACTACTCTCAGGGCACGCAGGTTACCTTCTTCATCGCCTAAAAACTCTAAAGTATTAACACCCCAGAAACGGTCGGCACCTTCCTCGTGCGAGCTGGTAGTTTTCAGTACCATTGGGTAAGTAGGCCATGGCATATGCTGTGTACGCTGAGCCGGCGGCTGGAACATCACCTCAAATTGTTTGATTGATGCAGCACCCTGACGGTTTGAAGTACCCACACAGTCCGACCCGGTATCACCACCGCCAATTACCACTACATCTTTACCTGTAGCTATAATATCTTCGGCAGTAACCTCAATATTGCTAACACGTTTGTTTTGCTGTTTCAGGAAATCCATTGCAAAATGGATGCCTTTTAACTCACGGCCCGGAATGTTAAGGTTACGCGGAATAGTTGAACCGCCTGCTAAAATCACGGCATCGTTGTTACGTACCAGTTCATCAGCGGCTACGTTTACACCAACCTCGCTGTTGTATTTAAATACAACGCCATCTTTTTCCATTACTTCAACGCGGCGCTCAACAACCCATTTTTCCAGTTTAAAATCGGGGATGCCATAGCGTAATAAACCACCTGCACGGTCATCACGTTCGTAAACGGTAACGGTGTGGCCAACTTTCACCAGTTGGGCCGCTGCAGCAAGACCCGCAGGTCCCGAACCTACAACGGCTACCTTTTTGCCCGTTTTAACAAGCGGTGAAGTTGGTTTTACAAGGTTTTTCTCGTAAGCGATCTCGATGATATGGCGCTCAATTTCCTCAATAGCAACAGGCGGTTTGTTGATGCCTAACACGCATGCAGATTCGCATGGGGCAGGGCAGATACGGCCTGTAAACTCAGGGAAGTTATTAGTTGATGATAATATATGGTAAGCTTCTTCCCAGTTTTTACGATACACGGCGTCGTTAAACTCAGGAATGATATTACCAAGGGGGCATCCCGAATGGCAGAAAGGGATACCGCAATTCATACACCTTGCCGATTGCTGGTTAAGCTTCTCTTCAGTATATAAATTCACAAATTCGTTATAGTTCTTAACGCGTTCAGCAGCCGGAACTTTTGATGGAAGTTCGCGATTAAACTCCTGAAATCCTGTAGGTTTTCCCATTTCTTAGCCTATGGTTTGATATTGTAATTTCTCTAATACTTTTTTATACTCTCTCGGGAATACTTTCACAAACTGGGTTGATGCTTCATTCCAGTTGTTTAGTATCTTTTGCGCCAGCTTGCTGCCGGTTAAGGTGATGTGTTTACGCAGCAGGGTGAGGATCTGCTCTTCGTCTTGTACACTTAGCGGATCAAGGTCAACCATTTCGGTATTGCAGTTTTCTGCAAACGTACCTTCAGGATTGTAAACCCATGCTATACCTCCGCTCATACCGGCTGCAAAGTTGCGGCCTGTATTACCAAGGATAAGCGCACGACCACCGGTCATGTACTCGCAGCCGTGGTCGCCGATACCTTCAACAACAGTGGTAGCGCCAGAGTTACGTACCGCGAAACGCTCGCCGGCCATGCCGCCTACAAACAACTCGCCCGATGTAGCACCATAAAGGGCTACGTTACCAATGATGATATTATCTTCAGGTACGAAGGTTGCGTTAGCTGCCGGATAAACGGCTATCTGAGCGCCCGAAAGACCTTTACCTACATAGTCGTTAGCTTCGCCTTCCAGCTCGAAAGAAACACCTTTAGTGGTGAATGCTGCAAAACTTTGACCAGCCGAACCTTTGAATTTGAAGTTAACGGTATTGTCAGGTAAACCAGCCGAACCATAAACTTTAGAAATCTCGTTAGATAACAAGGTGCCGATAGTGCGGTCAACGTTGATCACATCAAACGAAGCAAATACCGGGGTTTTATCTTCAATAGCAGGCTTCGCAGCTTCCCATAGTTTCCAGTCAAGGATATTGGCCATGCCATGATCCTGTGATTCACTGTTGTACAAGGTCATGCCTTTGGTGTTGGTAACCGGGTGCAGGATGCCGCTCAAGTCAATCTTTTTGGCTTTCCAGCTTTGCAGGTTATCTTTCACTTTCAGGAACTGCACGCGGCCAACCATTTCATGAATAGTACGGAAACCAAGCTCGGCCATGATCTCGCGTAACTCCTCAGCCATAAAGCGGAACAGGTTAACAACGTGTTCAGGCTTGCCCGAGAATAATTTACGTAATTCAGGATCTTGTGTTGCCACACCAACAGGGCAGGTGTTCAGATGGCATTTACGCATCATGATACAACCGCCTGCAACAAGGGCAGCAGTAGCCACACCCCATTCTTCGGCGCCCATCAGGGCTGCGATTGCCAAATCGCGACCAGTTTTCAGCTGACCGTCTGTTTGTAGTACCACACGGCTGCGCAGTTTATTACGTACCAGTGTTTGGTGAGCTTCGGTTAAACCAAGCTCCCATGGTAAACCAGCATGTTTGATAGAGCTTATTGGCGATGCGCCTGTACCACCATCGTAGCCGGCAATCAGGATCACATCGGCGTGTGCTTTGGCAACACCGGCTGCAATAGTACCTACACCGGCTTTTGATACCAGCTTAACGTTGATACGGGCAGCGCGGTTAGCATTTTTAAGATCGAAGATAAGCTGTGCCAAATCTTCGATAGAGTAAATATCGTGGTGCGGCGGAGGCGAGATCAAACCTACACCCGGGGTAGAGTGACGGGTTTTAGCGATCCAGTCGTCAACCTTGTGGCCCGGCAGCTGACCGCCTTCGCCTGGTTTTGCACCCTGTGCCATTTTAATTTGCAACTCATCGGCGTTGGTAAGGTAGTTTGAAGTTACCCCAAAACGGCCTGATGCCACCTGTTTAATGGCAGAACGTAACGAATCGCCGTTTGGCAACTTGTCGTAACGCATCTCGTCTTCGCCTCCTTCACCAGTATTACTTTTGCCGCCAATGCGGTTCATGGCAATAGCCATGGTGCTGTGCGCCTCGTGCGAGATAGAGCCGAATGACATGGCACCTGTAGCAAAACGCTTCATGATGCTTTCCGCAGGTTCAACCTCATCAATGCTGATTGATTCGCGGTGGTGGGCAAAATCAAGTAAACCACGGATGGTGAAGTGCTTTTCAGTTTGCTCGTTAACCACCTTAGCATAGTTTTTATATACCTCGTAGCTATTAGTACGTGTGGCGTGCTGTAACAGGTGAACGGTAGTAGGATTAAACAAGTGGGCTTCGCCTCGGCGTTTCCACTGGTAGATACCACCTTCAGGTAACAGGTTGTCAGCTCCTTTAGCTTCAAAGCCCATTTTGTGTTTGCAAAGTGCTTCACGGGCAATTTCATCGAGGCCTAAACCGCCTATGCGGGTAACTGCACCGTGGAAGTATTTGTCAACAACGGTTTTGTTCAAACCAAGGATCTCGAATACCTGCGCGCCGTGGTATGACTGTAAGGTTGAGATCCCCATTTTCGAGAAGATCTTCAACAAGCCATCGTTAATAGATTTAACGTAGTTATTCCGCAGCTTTTTGATATCGTAGCTGGTTTCAAGGCTGCCATTATCTTTAAGGGTTTCAATAGTTGAAAGCGCCAGGTACGGGTTGATAGCTGTAGCACCAAAGGCCAGTAAGCAGGCAAAGTGGTGTACTTCCCAGGCATCGCCGGTTTCAACAACCAGGCCAACAGCGCCACGGCGACCTTTGCGGATCAAATGGTGGTGTACTGCTGATACAGCCAGCAGGGTAGGAATAGGGGCATGCTCAGAATCAACCGCACGATCCGAAAGGATCAATACCTCAAAGCCGTCATCAACAGCATCTTCAGCATAGCGGCAAAGGCGTGCAATGCCTTTTTCCAGTGAACCAGGCAGGCCATCAGCCTTAAAGTATGTTTGCAGTGTTTTAGCGTGGAACAGGCCGGTATCGATACTGCGCAGTTTTTCTAACTGGTGGTTTTTCAATATCGGGTGTTTCAATACCACGCAATGACAATGCATTTTATCCTCATCAAGCAGGTTGCCATTGTTGCCGATAAAGGTAGCAAGGCTCATCACCAAACGCTCACGGATCGGGTCGATTGGCGGGTTGGTTACCTGTGCGAAGAATTGTTTGAAATAGCTTGACAGGTGCTGAGGTTTATCCGAAAGGATAGCCAAAGGCACATCGGTTCCCATTGAACCTACAGGCTCTTTGCCATCAAGGGCCATCGGTTTAATGATGGTATCGATATCCTCGCGGCTGTAGCCGAATACCTGCTGGTAACGGTATACAGAGGCTTCAGACAGGTTGGCGAAAGCCAGGCGCGGTTCTGAAAGCTCGCTCAGGTTAATTTTATAATTCTCTAACCAACGGCCATATGGCTGTTGTGATGCAATTTGTTGCTTGATCTCTTCATCGGTGATGATGCGGCCTTTTTCAGTATCGATCAATAACATTTTACCAGGCTGTAAGCGGCCTTTGCGTAAAACAGTGCTTTCGTCGATAGTTAACGTACCTGCTTCAGAAGCAGCTATTACACGACCATCATTGGTGATCACGAAACGTAGCGGGCGTAAGCCGTTACGGTCAAGCAGGGCACCTACCAGTTTACCATCGGTAAAGGTAATAGCGGCAGGACCATCCCATGGCTCCATCAGGGTAGCGTGGAACTCATAGAAAGCTTTTTTAAGCGGATCCATGGCTTCGTTGCCATCCCATGCTTCAGGTACTAGCATCATCATTACATGTGGCAATGAACGGCCGGAGTGCAACAATATTTCAATGATATTATCCAGACAGGCAGAATCCGACTGGTTGTTATCGATCACCGGCAACAACATGTCCATTTCTTCGGCAGTAAAGTATGACGAAGCGTATGATTTCAGGCCGGCATAAAACCAGTTTAAGTTACCTGTAAGAGTATTGATCTCGCCGTTATGCGCAATTAAGCGGAATGGCTGGGCCAGTTTCCATGAAGGGAAAGTATTGGTAGAGAAACGCGAGTGGATCATGGCAAAGCCTGATGCAATACGCGGATCGGAAAGATCTGAATAGTATTTACGCAGTTGGTAGGTAGTAAGCTGCCCTTTGTAAATAATTGTTTTACAGCTTAACGATGTAAAATAAAAATTATCAGAAGCGCCGGCTACCGTTTCAGTAATGGTTTTGTTGATATACCTGCGGAGTACGAATAATTTGCGTTCAAAATCATCGGCGTTGGTAATATGATGTGGCCTTGCAATATAAATTTGCTCAATGTCAGGCTCGGCCTGGCGGGCTGTTTCACCAATAACTGATGAATCAACGGTAAGCTTACGCTCGCCCAGCTTATGTAAACCTAATTTTTCAATAGCATTGTTAATAATGGTACGGCAGGCCTTTTTCTGGGCCGAATCTTTAGGTAAAAATATCATACCTACACCATACTCGCCAGGTTCCGGCAGGCTGATCTCAAGGTTTGAGCATTCTTCCATTAAAAACTCATGGGGCAATTGTATTAAAATACCCGCACCGTCCCCGCTCTCGGGGTCGCATCCGCACGCACCGCGGTGTTCCATGTTTTCGAGCATGGTTAACGCGTTATCAATAATTTGGTTGGTTTTATGACCGTTGATATTGGCTATAAATCCCGTTCCGCACGAATCGTGTTCAAATTCCGGTCTGTAAAGACCCTGGTGGCTATCAGTTTGATCCATTGTTTAAATTAAACCGTTTACAATTTTATAAGGGGTGTAACCACGAAGTTACCAAAACTCAAATAAATTATAAAATTTACGGTAATTTTTAAAGATTTCTAAAAAATCAATTATTTAAATCATAATTATTTAACATTATCTCAACAAAAAGAGATAAATATTATGATGTACAAAATGAAAGTACGAAAAAAATTATTTAGAATCAATATAAAGTTATACCAAACTTGTGCAATACATTTATTAAAGCTGACTTTTTAGCTATAACCAAATTAAATTTTGTGGTGTTTCCCTATGTGATTAGTAGGATTTGGGAGGGGAAAAGTCAGGGGGCGGTAAGTCGGCAAGTCTGAAAGTTGAATTTTGAAAGATCTCTTATCAAGGTATAGATAAAGCTCCGGGAGTCGATAGGTCTATAACTTTTGATTTCGAATTATTGTCTGAACTCGAATTTATAGAATTTAAGGAATCAACATGATGCTATGCAAATTCTATAAATTTTCAAAATTTGTTCAATTCGAGTTCAGACAAAATCAACTATCTGTAAGTACACAAATACGAACTCTGCACTTCTGTTTTAACTTTAAATGAAGTATTTGCTTCAACCTCAAATACTTGTCCGTTGGTAAATGTTTGCCATTGGCTTTGGCCTGGTAATAAAGCTTCAAGGCTGCCTTCAATTACGGTCATGGTTTCGTGACTTGATGTGCCAAATTCGTATTCGCCGGGTTCAATAACGCCGATAGTTGAGCGCCCTTGCGGAGTGGTGTATGCCAGTGATTTTACGGCACCTTCAAAATATTCGTTTACGTTGATCATGTTTAAAAATTTCGGCCTAATATGGTTAAATAAAATGAATTGTATTATAATTGGGGCTTAACTATTAAAAGCCGCCATACTGGCGAATGTTAAAATATGTGAAAAAAGTAATTTCGGTTGTGATTATTACTTCTTAAACATCGTTATTTGCATAAAATTTATATATGAGGAAAATCCAACTATTAATGCTGTTCGTTTTATCAGCTATAATATTCCAGGGCTGTAAAAAGGACGTTGTTACTTCTGCTTCCACTACTTCCGACCAAATACTTGCCGCAACTATAAATGGTACATCATGGATCCCTGATGATGTTACCGCTACTATAAATTATGATGCTACTGCTAAAACAAAATCATTTAATGTAGTTGGTACTACTGACCTGAAAAGAGTAAAATGGACGATTACTTTAAGTGATGCTAATGCTACCAATGTCAATACTTTTCCGCTGGCTACTTATAAGGTTGATGCTACCAGCAGGGTAAATATGGCTTATTTCACGTCAACTAGCGGTACATCCTATAATCAGGTAGGTGTGGTTGAGCCAGGTTCGGGTTCTATCATAATTACCTCTATAGATCCATCAAAAAATGTGATAACCGGTACCTATAGCATGACCACCAAAAAGGTAAACTATAATGATGATGGTACCATAGCATCTATTGAAACGTCGCAGATATTAGGTGGTACATTCACTAATCTGCCTTATAACTTTACCCAGGTCAGTAATTAAATAAATTAGAAAATATAACATGAACGCCCCGGGTTGCAATATCCCGGGGCGTTCTTTTTTAAACCGATCCGTAATTATTGGCCAGGACTTGGCCTGGTTGGGCTCGACGGATTAGGTGTTGGGCTTGGTGTTGTTGGGTTTGGCGTATTTGGTACAGGGCTTGGGTTAGGCGTATTTGGCTGCGGTGTAGGGTTAGGTGTACTGGGTGTTGGTGAAGGGTTTGGCGTTGGCGCAGGAGTTGGTACCCGATTTGGATCAGTAGGTGTCGGCGTCGGCGTTGGACTTGGCACAGGATCTGTTGGTTTTGGTGTGGGTACCGGCGTTTTTGGTTTCTTTTTATTTTTATCTGGCACAGTATCAGTGGTCAATGTGTACTTTGTTACTGATACACCGGTATTTTGAGTCTGGTGTTCGTTCGCTAATACCAAAGAGCCGGCTAATGACAGGGCGATAGCTGCGGCTGTTATTCTTAAATTTTTCATATTTTTTCTTTTTATTTATGAAAAGTTAACTATTAATATAACTTAACGAAAAAGGAATGGTTTTTGAAATTTGAAATGAATCCAGGTCCAAACCCATTAACCACACCTGTTGCAGTAAATGACCTGGTAATACAACTTAGAGTTTGTATTGTTGATGAGTTGCCGGTTTAAATATTAAGCACCTATCTTTGCATGTAACCTGCCTGCAAACATTACCTATGACAGAACTTGAAAAAATGACATCCGGCGAACTGTACAATGCCGGGGATGCCGAACTTGTTGCCGCCCGTTCAAAAGCCCGGCAATTGTTTACACAATACAATGCCGCAAGCTATGATGACAAGGAAACCAAAACAGCCCTGTTAAAACAACTGCTGGGAAGCTTTAAAGGCAATATTGATATTCAATCGCCTTTTTACTGTGATTATGGCTTTAATATAATAGCCGGGGATAACCTGTTTCTGAATTTTAACTGTATTATATTGGATTGTGCCTGTGTTGCCTTTGGTGATAACGTGTTCCTGGCGCCCAATGTGCAGCTTTATACAGCCTATCACCCGGTAATAGCTGCCGAACGGATCAAAGGCCCCGAATATGCGGCACCTATTACTATTGGCAACAACGTGTGGCTGGGTGGTGGTGTAATTGTTTGCCCTGGAGTTACCATAGGTGATAATACGACAATAGGTGCAGGAAGTGTGGTAACCAAAAGTATTCCGGCAAATGTAGTTGCTGCAGGAAATCCATGCCGGGTAATCAGAGAGTTGTGATTTCATTATAATTTCGGAATTTCGATTTCGGATTTGACGGCTTTGGGAGCAAGCTATTTCAGACATACGTAAAGCAGCTGAGAAAAGAAATTTCTTTTATGCTTAGCCCCTTTACTTGAAATTACCGAGCTTGACATTGTGAAAGTGTTCAAGCTGATAACATCGGTAACGGCTTTGTGCTGTCTTTTAATAATTTCAGTTCGGCAACAATGATAAAGCTTACAATTACCAGGAAGGCCCAGGAGCTTATCTTCTGATAATTTACTACTGTCCAGGCATGGTGCTGGTAGGCATAGCGCCAGGCGCCAAGTCGGGTAGCTATATTTTCGGCAAGCCAGATGAAAAAGCCTATAAGCATAAATGATATTATTGTTGGTATGCGACAGGCTTTTTCCTGTAAATGAAAAACTACTACCGACCGCCCGAAAAAATAAAGGATCAGCACGCCTATGCCATAGCGGATATCGGGCATAAAATGATTGCTAAAAAAATTAAAGTATATCAAAATACCTATGGTGCGGGCAATATAACGGTTAGGCCAGTTTTGTATTTGCAGGTTAAGCCTCCGCCAGGCCTGGCACATATAGCTGGCAACGCTGGCATACATAAAGCCGCTATATAGCGGAACGCCGCCTATTTTCAGATAAGCAAATTCAGGATAGGCCCATGAGCCGTAGTGAACTTTGAAGAGCTCCATTACCAGACCCAGCAGGTGAAATATGCAAATTACCAGTACTTCATCCTTAGTTTCGATCCCGGTGTAATATAAAGCAGCCTGAATAAGCAGGCAGGCTATCAGCATAAAGTCATAACGGGGCAAAATGCCTGTAAACAAATGCGAAAGTGCCAGCATGGCAAATACCAAAACCGGGAACAGGCAGGAGAGTGCCTGCTGCTGCACAAAGATCCCGAAATGTTTAATAGCTGTTTTCATGGATTAATTTAAAGCATATGCCCGGTCCATTCCCTGGATCTGGATTTTGTATTGCACCGGCAGAAGGGCATCCCTTAAAAACTTCCCGGGTTTAAGGTTTTTTATTGCCTTATATACCTTTAGTACAGGCCAAAGCCAGGCTATTTTACCCAGCGGCAGTTGTTGGCTAACCTGCGTGGGCACGGTTAGCAACTGTGCCTGCTTCAGAATCTGATACCTCGCAAAACCAAGATGTTTTTTATACTGATGATATAAATCGGCAGTGAAGGCGCTGTTAATTAAATTGTGTTCAAGGTGTTCTTTGCGCATTTGAAGATAGTGTTGATAATCTGATGGTATCCCTGTTAGCTGCATTCGTTCGCCAACCCGGTTAAATACGTTAAACACTTCGGCTTTTTCGGCTGCGCTAAGAGGCTTTTCCAGTAATTCATATGAACGGATGGAAAGATCGATCAACAGGAACAGCACATCACGATAAGCCCAGTCGGGTATTTGGGAACCACGGGCGGTTTCAACACCTTTATGAATGGCATTTATTTTATCAATAGCCTTTAAAGCTTCATCGCGTTCCGAAAAAATGATTTGCCGCGAATAGGCTACGGTGCTAAACAGGCGTGCTAAAGGATCAGCAGGAAGTTTGCCCGTGAAATAAAGCCAGTCGACAGCCTTATTTAAAGCAAACTCGGCTGCGGCCCCGGCGAAAATGAACAGGATGGTATCTGCCTTGCCCCAAATCCTGCGCACTATCGAATTTTCATCTACAAAAAGGTTCATGTTATATGTTTTTCGTTGCTTTTACTTTGTATTTTAAAAGTACTTTGTATTTCAAAGTTATTAAAATGATTTGAGTTTGCAATAGGAAACAGGCGATTTATTTTAGAGTGGTAGAAAGTTGGTATCAGATTCAGTTATTAATTGATTGCTAATTTTAATGGCTTTTTGATTGTTTAAAACATTTTTGCTAATTTTTATAGTTTTGAAATTGTTGTTGGTATACTTGTATTTTAATTAGGGATATAGTTTAAAACAGGCGTATGGTAAATGCAGTTTTTGAATTTGAATTTAATAATCAGGTTGTTGAGTTTGATATCAGCGATAAAGATTTAATGATCAATGCCACAGAAATGGGCAAAATCTTCGGTAAAAACCCAACGAGTTTTTAAAGCTGAAACAAACTAAAGATTTTATTGACGAATTGAAAAGCATGCCCTTGCCTTTTAATGAATCGAATTTTGAAGGTAACAGCACAAAGAATTCTGCCGATCTGGAAGCCATGATATTTGTGAATAAGCTGGATGGGCTATGGATGTGCGAAATTTTAGCATTGAAATTTGCAGGTTGGCTTAACCCTAAGTTTGAAGTTTGGGTGTATAGCACCATCCGGGAATTTTTGCCTAACTTAAGAGATAACAACGAAGCCTATAAACAGATTGTAAAGTTCGAAGATCAGTTGGATAAACTGGTGAAGAAACTACAGGGTAATGCCGATTTTCAGGCCTATATGCAATTACAGGAAAAATTGAAAAAGCTGCCTTACCGGATCAAACGAAATAACCAGGCCACTTTAAGGCAATACAGGCAATTGAAAGCTATTTGATATATTGTTTATAAAAGAGGGGACTCAGCTTTCCCAGGGTTCGTTTTCCTCTCTCAAAAATATTTAACACTCCGGTTTGCTAATCTAATGTCATTAAATCACTGTTGATTTAGCATTAAATAATTGTTATCTTATTTTTTTTACTTTCGCTTTTTATTAGCTCCCGGGGAAATTCGGATTTGATCAATCCCTGCCGGTCAAGTCTTTGGGGAAACTAAAGCAATGCGTTTTTCATGAAAAGTAAATTGAGGTTGGCCGAATATAAAGTACTTTTATACAGGCTGTTTTTGGGGTATTTGTTTTATTTTATTGCAAGGGTATTATTCTTTACTTTTAATACGCACCTGTTTGCAGTTGACAGCTTTTGGGCGCTGCTCAAATTGTGCTATTACGGTATGGCCTTTGATACCACGGCGCTGCTTTATATTAACAGCTTATTCATCTTGCTTAGCGTTTTACCTCTAACGGTAAACACCCGGCCCGGTTTTCAGAAGGGCATGGCTATCCTATATTTTGTTACCAATTTACTCGCCTACGCTACCAACTTTGTTGATATTATTTATTATCGCTTTAGCCAGGTGCGTTCAACGAGGGCAACACTTGATGTGTTGGCCGATGAGAACAACAAAAAACTATTGTTTACCCATTTTTCGGAAGCCTACTGGTATGTCATTATCATATTCATATTGTGTTCACTTTGCTGGATCTGGCTCTATAACCGGGTGAAGCTAACACCTGCCGCAGCACGGGATAAAAAAGTATATTTTTTATCATCTATAATGTCGTTCCTGCTCATTCTGGCGCTGGTTATCGGAGGCATTAGGGGCGATTTTGCACACAGTACCAGGCCTATTAATATGGTCGATGCTTATAAACACATCACGGTGCCCAACCAGGGTGATATTGTGTTGAATACCTCGTTCGCTATTTTCAGGACACTGGGCACCAACAACTACAAACTCCAGCACTGGACGGATGAGGCTTATATTAAAACCAACATCAAACCTATAAAACAATACAACACCAAGCCGGCTAATAAGCCTAATGTGGTGATCATTATACTCGAAAGTATGGCCCGCGAGTATTGGGGCAGTATGAACCGCGACGTTAATATACCGGGATTTAAATCCTATACACCTTTTTTGGATTCAATCTCCGGCAGCAGTCTGATATTTACCAATGCCTACGCAACGGGCAGGCAATCAATCCATGCCATGTCGTCGGTATTAGCGGGGATTCCCTCGTTTCAAAATGCTTTTACCTCATCGCCATATGCCAAACAGCAGATCCAGTCGATAGTGTCGGTTTGCGACAGCATGGGGTATCAGACTTCGTTCTTTCACGGGGCAGCCAACGGGTCGATGGGCTTCCAGGGCTTCGGCAGTATTTTGGGATATCAGCACTATTATGGCCGTACCGAATATAACGACGATAAAGATTTTGACGGCATCTGGGGCATTTGGGATGAATATTTTTTCCAGTTTATGGGGCGTACGCTAAGCAATCAGACACAGCCCTTTATGGCTACGCTGTTCACGCTGTCATCCCATGATCCATATCAGCTGCCCGAAAAATATAAAGCGAGGTTTAAGGGTGGTCCGCTGGCTATTGATAAATGTGTTCAGTATACGGATAATTCACTGCGGATTTTTTTCAATTATGCGAAGACCCAGCCCTGGTTTAACAATACCATTTTTGTGATCACGGCCGATCATACCAGTCAAACCTATTATCCTGAATATAGTAAGCAGGTTAACCGTTTTGCTGTGCCTATCCTGTTTTACAGCGCCAACAGCGCTTATAATCTGAAAGGTGTGCGTACTGATCTGGCATCGCAAATGGATATTTATCCAACTGTGGCGGATTTGATTGGTTATAACAAGCCCTTCAGATCATGGGGGAGGAGTTTGGTAGGCAACTATCCTGATGAGCAGCCAAGGGTGATCAACTCAACAGGTAACATCTACCAGTTTATGCAAGGTAACTATACCTACCTGTTTGATGGCAAAAACTTCACCGGCATTTTTGCCGTGGCCGACAAAGGACTGGAAAAAAACCTGATGACAGCGCAACCCAATGCCGAAATGCAAAAAGGCATGCAGGATTGTAAAGCCCTGATACAAGATTATACAGACAGGATTGTGAACGGTAAGCTATTGGCGAAGTAGGGTTTCGATAGAAACGGATACGCCTAATCAGTGTGGCAGGTACACTTATTTGCTACATATCCACACTTCCCCAACTTTTCAACAATGCCCTAAAACACCTGCCAATGCATTAACTTTACCCGATTAACAGAAGGAGTAACCGCTTGGCTAAAGATACTACCAAAGAAACCCCCTTAATGCAGCAATATAATGCTATCAAAGTAAAGTATCCAGGTGCTTTATTGCTGTTTAGGGTGGGCGATTTTTATGAAACATTTGGCGAAGACGCCGTTAAGGCTGCCGGTATTTTAGGCATCGTACTTACCCGCCGGGCAAACGGCGCCGCTACACATATTGAGCTTGCCGGTTTCCCGCACCATTCGCTGGATACTTACCTGCCTAAACTGGTACGTGCGGGACAGCGTGTGGCCATTTGCGATCAACTGGAAGATCCCAAGACAACCAAAACCATCGTTAAACGAGGCGTAACCGAACTGGTTACCCCCGGCGTAGCCACTAACGATAACATCCTTCAGCAAAAAAGCAATAATTACCTGGCCTCGCTGCACTTTGAAAAAAATACGATAGGTATTGCCCTGATTGACATCTCAACCGGCGAGTTCATGACTGCCCAGGGTAACAGCGATTATATTGATAAACTGCTGCAAAGCTTTTCGCCCAGCGAAGTGATCTATCCCAAAAGCCGTACACGCGATTTTAAAGATACTTATGGCGACCGCTTCTACACCTATGCTCTTGACGAATGGCCCTACAGCGGCGATTACGCTACGGAAACGTTGCTTAAGCACTTTGGTGTAAAATCGCTCAAAGGCTTTGGTATTGATAAACTGAATTTAGGTATCATTGCTGCCGGTGTAGCCATTCATTATTTGAATGAAACCGAACACCGCAACCTGGGCCACATTTCAGCCATCAGCAGGATAGAGGAAGACAGGTACCTTTGGCTTGATAGGTTCAGCATCCGCAATCTCGAACTGGTAGGTTCGGCCAATGAAAACGCCATGACACTGGTTGATGTACTTGACCATACCTGCTCACCCATGGGCGCACGTTTGCTGCGCCGCTGGATTGTGATGCCTTTAAAGCAAATCAAAGCTATCAATGACCGCTTAGGCGTTGTTGAATACCTGATAGAACACGAAGAACTTAGAGAAGAACTGCTCCAATACCTGCGCCAGATAGGTGACCTGGAAAGGCTTATCTCAAAAATTGGACTCCAAAAAGCTAACCCTCGCGAGGTTTGCCAATTAAGAAAAGCGTTGACCGCTATAGCCCAAATTAAACGCATAGCCGAATTATCACAAAGTGCCCCGTTACGCGCCATTGGCGAGCAGCTTAACCCCTGTGCACTAATTTGCGAAAAGATAGAACGTGAATTAAACCCCGAGCCACCGGTGATGCTGGTAAAAGGCTCTGTAATGAACGAGGGGATTAATGAAGAGCTTGACAGGCTGCGTAAGATCGCCTTCGGCGGTAAAGGTTACCTGTTGGAGATCCAGAAGCGTGAGGCTGAGTTAACCGGGATTCCGTCGCTTAAAGTATCGTTCAATAACGTATTTGGTTACTACCTGGAGGTTACCCATGCCCACAGGGATAAAGTACCAACCGAGTGGATCCGCAAGCAAACGCTGGTTAATGCCGAGCGTTATATTACGCCCGAGCTTAAAGAATATGAAGAACAGATTTTAGGCGCCGAAGAAAAAATCTTCGCGCTTGAAACGCAGCTTTATAACGACCTGCTGTATTCGCTTGCCGAGTATATTAAACCTATCCAGTTGAATGCCCAACTGATAGCCCGTTTGGATGTGCTGCTCAACTTTGCAACCATCTCCATTAAAAACTACTACGTTAAGCCCGAGATTAATGAAAGCAAGGTACTTGACATTAAGGGCGGTCGCCACCCTGTTATTGAAAAGAACCTGCCAATAGGCGAGGAGTACATCACCAACAGCGTTTACCTCGATTCGGAAACCCAGCAGATCATCATTATTACGGGCCCTAATATGGCGGGAAAGTCGGCTTTATTAAGGCAAACAGGCTTAATAGTACTGATGGCCCAAATGGGTTGTTTTGTGCCGGCTAAAGCTGCGTCAATAGGCCTGGTTGATAAGATCTTTACAAGGGTGGGAGCGTCGGATAACCTTTCATCCGGCGAATCAACCTTTATGGTGGAGATGAATGAAACGGCCAGCATCCTCAATAACCTTAGCGACAGGAGCCTGATCTTGCTGGATGAGATCGGTCGCGGTACATCAACGTATGATGGTATTTCAATTGCCTGGTCCATTGCCGAGTATCTGCATAACCATCCAACAGCGAGGGCTAAAACCTTATTTGCTACACATTATCATGAGCTTAATGAATTAAGCAACTCATTTAACCGGGTTAAAAACTTTAACGTATCGGTAAAAGAAGTGGGCCAGCAGATCATATTTTTACGCAAGCTGGTACCGGGTGGCAGCGAGCACAGCTTTGGGATTCACGTGGCTAAACTGGCAGGTATGCCTTCAAAAGTACTTTCCCGTGCCAATGAAATTTTAAAGAAACTCGAAAACGAACGTACGGGCGGCGAGCATATTAAGGAAAGTATCCGTAAGGTGCAGAAACAAGCGGTACAAATGCAGATGTTTTCGATAGATGACCCTGTACTGGTGAAGATACGCGATACGCTGAACAACCTTGATGTAAATACCCTAACCCCGGTTGAAGCACTCATGAAACTGGATGAAATTCAAAGGGTGGTGAAGAGTTGATTTTTTTGATATGCAGATTTCAGATGTGCAAATGTACAGATTGTTGAACGCCGCTCTTCAGCTTAGAAACTTATGAAGTTTTTGAAACTTCGTAAGTTTTATGCGCCAAGAATTTGCTCCTTTACTGACGCAAGTATTGTGCGGTTGTCGATGGTAGGCTCATTTGTGCTTTATACACACTGAGGCCGGTATTCAAACCCTGTTTATTTTTCAGTAATTGTTATATTTCCACCCTTGCCCGGCTTTTTGTAAACGTCAATCATAATAGTTACATGTGTATCTCCATATTGATAAAAGGTTGATTGACCATTATCATCTTTGAGGATGAGCGGATATTTTATTTGCTTAATTAAGGCATCAATGAAAGTTTTATTGGGAGACTTATAAGTTGCTCCTCTATGATTATAATCAATAAGTTCTTCGTTTGGGGTCGACGCGTTTTTAATAAATCTGGATACTGGATATGGCCTCGCATCCTTTGAAAATAGAAATGGTTTGCCAATGAGATAATTTGGATCTTTTTCTTTCAAGAGATGGTGCAGGTTATCAAAAGTCAGACTTTGTCCATATAAACAAATGCTGCAAATTAAACAGGGAATAAATAAAAATAGCTTCTTCATTAAATCATCTTATGCTGCAAGATAATAAAATTAGGGAGCTATACTGCTCGCGACCCGGCATCCGCATATCTGCAATCCGCACACCTGCACGTCCACCTCATGTTAATATGTTAAAAACAATCACATCACCGCAATAAACATTAAAGCTAAATTTACTTTATGAGCATATACCTGCGTCGTAGTTTTTATTTGTTTATACTTTTCCTTTCCCCATTTATATTAAGTTCATGTCACTCGCGCAAGGCCGCTATGCGCGGCCAGCCGGGTGAGGTGGTTAATCCCTCGCCTGATATCGCTTCAAAATATTCCGAAATTATGGAGGTTGATAAGGGCAATATTCAAAATGGTCGCCTTTACACTTTTATTGATCAATGGATGGGTACGCCTTACAAATTTGGCGGATTAGATAAAGACGGGATCGACTGTTCAGGGCTGACTTTTTTGCTGGAACAGCAGGTTTATGGTATTACCATTCCCCGCATGACCAGCAAGCAGATCTCCGTCATCAAACGAAAATATGAAGACGAGCTAAAGGAAGGCGACCTGGTGTTTTTTGATTTCGACGGAAAGCAGTTTAGCCATGTGGGTGTTTACCTGCAAAATGGGTATGTTGTGCATGCCAGCTCACGTCGCGGGGTTATCATTGTAAAACTGCGCGATCCCTCGTTATACAAATACTTTTCAAGGGCTGGCTCAATCGAAAATGTGCCCACCAGCATGAATTAAGTGACACAAATTTTAGAAGGTTTTTTGCGAATTACACCAATATTAAGCTTAAATCGCATTCGTGTAATTCGTTTAAATTTGACCCAATTGGTGTGTTTATTTTCAATAATTTTGCGCTGTTATGGCCGACAAAAAACAAGATTACTCATTCTGGACTAAGTACAAGCGGTTCGCAGGCACCGAGATCATGCTTTATGTGATCATGGTGCTTGGTATTATCCTCGGTATCGTGATATTTAGTTACCTTTAACTAAGGTAACGTTATCATTATCTACATCCGCAATTGACTGGTAAAAATCAACAAGGTCCTGATAGGTGTCTTTACTATATGTACCATCTATGATCTGTAGCTTGCGACTGTATACCAGCTTATCCCCATTTACAGTTGCACTTGATTCAAACTTTCCGAAAGGTTTTTCGATACTTACTTTTTTAGGGCGCATATCAACCTTGTATCCTGCGGGTAGGGTATAAGTGATCTCATCCTCATTGGTATATCCACGGTTAATGTAAACATCGTTATGTCGGTTACGGACCTCACGTAACGGCGAACTTACACGGTTGGCCGGGTTGGCCAGAAAAATTATTTTTCCGTCAGATATCGAGCCATAGTCTGTAGCCGAAATTTTTAACGTTTCGGTGGTGTATGGTTGTTCAACTTTAAACTGCTTCAGGTCTGCACTTTCAATATCAAGGTTATTAATGGGATAAATCTTCTTCAGATCTTTGATCTGTTCTGTTTTCGATTCATAGATCACATGATCGCGATCTTCATAATTAGTGCCCTTGAAATTGGTAACCATTGTACCCGACAGGTTACCGTTGGCACTCAATGTAAAATTGGCTTTGCGTTGTTCAAGATTAGCCTGGGCCGTGTATTTTGGCGTGTGTATGAGTTTGCCACCTTGCGGTGTACAGGCCAGCACAATACGGTCATCAGTGAAATCGCCTAAAAAGCCAAACGGTATGTTCTGACTGGTACATTCTAAAAAGGTGGTATCATTTTTAAAAGGCAGGCATAAAATAACATGATTGCCCTGGTCAATGCTTGCAAAGTCGGGCTGGAAATTTACCTTCGATGATCCCGCATACACCACGCAGTAATATGAATCGATGTCGACAGCCTTTAATAACGCCTGGGTGTAGTTAACGAGGGCTTTGCAATCACCATAATTTTGAGCGTCAACATCCGAAGCCAGGAAGGGTTGTAAGCCGCCTATCCCTACTTGGATGCTGATATAATGCGTTTTGCCCTGCATGTATTCATAAACCTTACGCGCTTTGGCTTTAGGATCGGTTATTGATGCTGTAAGCTCCTTCATGTTTGCCACAGTTTGAGGCGAAAGCTGCTGGCGGCCTGCATTAAGCTTGTCATATTGCCATTGCCCAAGTTCTTTCCAGTTGGTAAATGAGCCACTGATACCACGGTAAATGAATTTTTCGGGCACTATTTCCAGGCTGGGCATTATTGATCGGTAAACAGGGCTATATGGCTCATGCTTTAAAGCTTTAAGGTTATTAGTTTGCCAGGTGTATGTTTGCATACCCTGTTTATTGGTACAAATTGTTGGTTTAACAGATAAATTGGTTTGTTTGTATTTGATCTTAAAATCGGGTTTGCAAATTAACGTATACGAGCTTTTTTCAACTGCTATACCATCCGAAGGAATAGGTTGCCAGCTTTCAAGGTCAAGTGATTGTTTTGACTTTACATCATACTCATAACTTACAGTGTAAGGATAATCATTTACCCTGGGTTGATAATGTTTTATCTTTAGGTCGGTAAAAAGTGAAAAGCCATCGTGATTGCTGTCATCATCAAAGTCGCTTTCTGAAAATTTACCTGTGGGCTTGCCCCATTGGTTGTAAATCATTCCTTTTATATCCTTAATATACCGGCTTTTGTCATGCCATATCGCTATATCAACGTCATCGTCACCATTTTTATTGAGTACGGTTATTACTTGTTTTACGTGGCAAAGTGTGTTATCTAAGTCTTTAACCTCAACAGTAACTTCCTCATTACGCACTATTGAGCTGGCATAAGGCAAAAGGTCTTTTGAAATGAGCGATACGTCGTAGTTTTCCTGTGCTTTTACACAGGTTACCGCCAAAAAGATAAAAAGAGTATTTAAAAATGCTTTCATTATTTTTTCTTGAAGATCATATCTCCTTTTTCCGTTAGAATGATCTTATTAAACAGCTCCTTAAGATAAGGGTATTCGGCCGAATCATAAACCGACTTGTTAAACTGGGTAATGTTTGAAAAGGTAAAACTGTTATTGTCCTGGCTCTCAAACGTGGTAGCAAACATGCCGCCTTTGTTTGGTAATGAAAACGCCACTATCTGGGGCGGGGTTTCAATGATATATTGCGCAGGCAGGTGCATCACCAAAACAAGCCTCTTGTCTGAGGCAAAGGCCCAGTCAACAGGATAATCACGTTCGGCAAGTTTGAACGGGTTGGTGGTGCGTTTTTCCCAAAAATAAGGGTTAAATGCAAGCTTATCATGATTGGTATTATCAAATGCATCTATCTCCACTTCAAAGGTTTCACGTAGCGGGTTGTCAAGACTGTCGAGATTTGCTATGTCTGACTTAAGTACTTTTAATTTAGGTTGTTTCTCGTCAAAATCTTCAACATATTCATCAACAGTATTAAACTTTTTAATGACTTTGCGTTTTTCGTAAGCGTCGTAACCTTTGTAGTAATTGGTTATTGTACCTTTTAGCTTTCCATTATCAAGCAGTGTAAGATCGAACATCCGTGTGGTGGCCGCTTTTTGCTGAGTGCTTAACTCTATCCAGTATGATGGTTTATTAAGGCTAATCACCCTTCCCTTATCGTTTATACATTTAAGAGGGAGTAAACCGAAGGACAATAACGGATCGGTAGCATCGAGCAGGTAGGTTTGATCGCCAATAGTTAACCTGGCTATAACGTAGTTAAAGTCGCTAAGTACCGGGTAAAGGTTATTCACCATTCCATGGTCGCGGGTTGAAAGCAATACGGCATCGGCGTTAAGGCCAGCAGCGCTTAGCGCGGTAATAAGTGTCAGATTAATATCGGCGATACTGCCGGCATGTGTAGCCAATGATTTTTTTACGCCATCGGTGCTGTAGATACCTATATAATCATTCCACTTTATTTGGCTTTTGATCCATGCATAAATAGCTTTTGCCTTGTCAAGGTCATTTGCCTTACCTGCAATTACCGGCCCAATGCGTTCTTTAAGTAAGCTGGTCCTTTTCATTTGAACGCCAAATTCATCGGATATCTTTAATTGATGGTCAACGTCGCCCCATTCTTTTGTCATAACGGTTTTGACGTTGTTATAAGGGTTGGTGTATTCAACAAGCTCAAAAAATATAGCTGATAAAAAGTTTTTACGGGCGGTCATATAATCTTCATCAACAAATGCAGGAATGTCCTTCATGTTGTAAGTAATATGTGAGCAATCGGCTTTTGCACCTCCCGATGAAAAGCATTCACGCTCAACTTCCGAACTACTTTTGGTTAATTTCAGCGCCCCGCGTAACGAAGCGTTGAATGTCCAAAAGCCCGGGATGTGTACTTCATACTGCGAATTTATTTTGGGGATATCGTCCTGAAATGTCCATTCCCGGAAATTGTCCCAATATGGTGAGATAAGTTCGTATTTAAATTCAATAACGCAGCCGGGCCGTAATGCCGGCAACGCAAACTTTACAGTGCTGCCATATTTATAATCTTTAGATGTAAATACCTTTTTTGAATCAAGTTCGGCCTTTTGAATAATACCGTTATCATCTTTATAATAAGTAAACCCGCTAACATTGTTAACTTCTTCTGCGGAGTTATCGCCATTGTGGATAGGTATAGCTATAGTACCGTGAGTTAATCCTTCCTTGGTGAAAATTTTAATTTTGGCATGATAGGTGTGAATGAGCCTGATATGGTCCATGTATTCATCTATACGAACACTGCCAAACTCGTTTAAAAAAACGGCGTTGGCCTGCGGATCTTTATCATATTTAACCATATCAATTTCCGGCCCTTCTATACCGGTTTCAAAGTCCTGAGCCGACGCGAGGTGTGATAAGGCAATGAAAATCAAAAGAATAAGAAGAAATCTGTTCATGCAAATTGTGATAATTAGGGATAATCAAATTAAATAATAAATTGGTATATTAAATAAATTAAAAAATTTATTCTGCTGATTAATTTTAGGACATTTGCGACCTTTGCATCTCTGAACACTTACAAATGAAATTAAATTTAAAACGGCCCCTGGCTTTCTTTGATCTTGAAACAACAGGTACCAATATCGGTGCCGACCGTATAGTTGAAATATCTGTTATCAAGCTTAACCCTGATGGCAGCGAAGAAGTGAGAACGTGGCGTGTTCACCCGGGCATTCCTATCCCGCTCGAGTCGTCGCTGGTGCACGGCATCTACGATGAGCACATACAAAACGAAAAGCAATTTAAAGAGCTTGGCCAGGAAATAGCCGATTTTATTGGTGATAGCGATTTGGCCGGATACAATTCAAATAAGTTTGATATCCCCATGATTATGGAGGAATTTTTACGTTCCGGAGTGGATTTCAACCTGGATGCCCGCCATTTTGTTGATGTACAGAACATATTTCATCAAATGGAGCAACGCACGTTAAAGGCTGCCTACCAGTTTTATTGCAATAAAGTAATTGAAAACGCCCATTCGGCCGAAGCAGATACTCGCGCTACCATGGAAGTTTTGCTGGCGCAGATTGAGCGTTATGAAAATGTAGAGTGGGAAGATAAAAAAGGTAATAAAATAATCCCTGTTGTGGGCGATGTTGAAGCGCTGCACGCATTTACTAACCTGAGCAAACCGGTTGATTTTGCCGGTCGTATGGTTTATAATGAACAGGGCGAGGAGTTGATAAACTTTGGCAAACATAAAGGCAAACGTGTTGAAGACGTGTTGAACGCCGAGCCAAGTTATTACTCATGGATGATGCAGGGTGATTTTCCGCTTTATACTAAACGCAAACTCGAAGAAATTTACACCCGCTG
The DNA here is from genome assembly GCF_017569325.2 of Mucilaginibacter gossypii. NCBI lineage: Bacteria > Pseudomonadati > Bacteroidota > Sphingobacteriia > Sphingobacteriales > Sphingobacteriaceae > Mucilaginibacter > Mucilaginibacter gossypii. Next base: position 1,171,360 of record NZ_CP071878.2, read on the forward strand.
GAACGCCAAAAAAGCAGCCGAACGCCAGGCCAACAAAGCTGCCCAGCCAAAACCGGCAGATCAACAGCCCGCTGCTTCTAAACCTGAGTACCAGAAAAAAGAGTATACCAAGCCCGATCATACCAAAAATCAGCACTATCAAAACAAACCTTTTAAAAAGAAGGATGAGCCAGCCCAGCCGGTTAACGATGATATGCTGGCCCAGTTAGCGTTGAAGTTTAAAAAAGGATAATATTTTGAACCCTGATTTTTAGGATTAAAAGATTTTAGGATTTTTTATTGAAACCCTTGCATAAATAATTGCAAGGGTTTTTTGTTGATATTATTTTGAAACCAGAAAAGGAAGGATACGTTAACCTTTAACCTTCAAAAAATCGATATTTCGTTTCAACCCACTAAATTTTGTGCGCTTAACGGCCGAATTTTTAAATACTTTTTGAAAAATATCCTGTGTAATGTCCTGCCAGTCGGCGGTTTTCAAGTGCAGTAAATCAGGGTGCGGAGTAAAGGCTGGTTCGGTATTTAGCACCGAGAAGCGGTTCCAGGGGCAAACATCCTGGCAAACGTCACAACCAAACATCCAGTTATCCATCTTGCCCTTAAACTCCTGTGGAATTTCGTTTTTAAGTTCGATGGTTAAATAGGAGATACAACGGCTGCCATCAACCACATACGGGCCTACAATGGCATCAGTAGGGCAGGCGTCGATACAATTGGTGCAGGTGCCGCAATGATCGGCTGTGGGAGCTATATCGTACTCCAGTTCAAGGTCAATGATCAGTTCTGCCAGGAAAAAGAACGAGCCGGCTTTTTTGTTAAGCAGGTTGCTGTTTTTGCCAATCCAGCCCATTCCTGCTTTACGTGCCCATGCCTTATCAAGTACCGGGGCCGAATCAACAAATGCACGGCCGCCTACTTCACCAATTTTATTATTAATGATTTGCATTAATAACCTCAGCTTATCTTTAATCACCGTGTGGTAGTCAATTCCATAAGCGTATTTAGAGATTTTGGGCGATAAAGGATCATCCTGTTGCTTATCCGTATAGTAATTTATACCAAGCGAGATGACTGACTTTGCCCCATCAACTAACAAACGGGGGTCGAGGCGCTTATCGAAATGGTTTTCCATATAGGCCATTTCGCCGTGCATGTTTTTATTTAGCCAGGTTTCAAGGTGCAGGGCTTCATCTTCCAAAAAACCTGCTTTGGCAATGCCACAAAACAAAAAACCGAGTTTTTGCGCCTCGTTTTTAATGAGTTGACTGTATGTGGATTTGTTTTGCTGCATTTGTGCAAAGATACTATAAATTGAAATTGGTGAGTGTACAGAGACGCCCCCCAATCAGGTTTGTATACTTGCATAAGCACATTATTCGTTATTATACTTTACTCCGTTTTGCTATAAGTTTACTATTGGTTCAGTTTTTGTATCTGATTAAAAAATAAGAATTTATAGCATGCTTGAGCATATTAAATATTTGCCTGCGCATGTGTTAGGGATGCATGCAGCAGGCCACGTTACTATTGGTGATTATGAAAGGGCTTTACGACCATTGCTTGAGCAACAGGTAAAACAAACCGGGCGGATAAACTTTTTACTGGTGCTGGAAACTAATATTAAAAATTTTACAGCAGGTGCCTGGTGCGGTAATATCAGGCTGGGCCTTAAATATTTTACCCGGTGGAACAAAGTTGCCGTTGTAACCGATCAGGACGGTGTTCGGGAGTTCAGTCATTTGTTTAAATATATTTTACCGGGCAAGTTTGCAGGCTATAGGCTGGAAGAATTAGACGAAGCCGTAAAATGGATAACAGGAAATAAATAAATATCATTATGGAAACTATAGATGAAAGAGCAGCTATGAATAATGATGATTCAGATCTGCACAATGATGAGTTAGGTGAAAATACCGGTGATGATACCATAATAGCCGAGATAGTTCATTTAAAGCCCGACGAAAAGGATATTAGCAAAATGCCGTCGTCAAACAAAGGGCAAGGCCCGGCGGGTGAGGATTTGTGAGGCGTCCGCCCCCAAAAGGGGAATCGCAAGTTCCCAGCTTTTTATTCCTTAAGTTGATGGCTATGCCTAAATAGATGGCAGAAAATAAGAAATGCCAACTCTTTGAGCCGGCATTTCTTATTTAAATATCCTCCATATCTCCCCCTTTAGGGGGCGGGGGCTAAAAGCTGTTCCTGATACTGTTGCTTAACGTTTTGGTACTCCAGTATCCGCTATCTAAAATACGGCGCACGGTCATCAACGGATCAGTTTGATCACGTTTATCAGCTAATTGGAAAGCCATTTTAAAGCCACGTTTCCTAAGCTCAGGTAAAGCGGCTTTGTTCCAGATGCCAAACGGATAAGCAAAGTAATCCATTTTTTTGCCGGTGATCTCTTCCAACGTTTTGGTTGGTTTTTCGATTTGGGTAACCCAGTCATCCACCGGGCGATTGGTTATTTTACCGTTTTTACCAATGATTTTGAGGGTAGAAGTGTGTGAGTAACGGTCAACACGGTGGTGGTCCCAGGTATGGCTGGCAATAACGTTACCTTCATCTGATAGTTGTTTTACCTGCTCTTTGGTCATGTAATGCGGACGGCCTAACGATACGGTCATCACAAAATAAACCGCTTTAAAACCATACTTTTTAAGGGTAGGATTGGCAATGGTGAACTGATCAAGGTCGGTATCGTCAAACGTAAGCATGATAGGCTTTTTAGGCAGCGGCGCGCCCTTGGTAAGGTATGCATAAAGCTGATCGGGCAGTATGGTATGATAACCACTGTCGGCCAGCATTTTGATGTGCTCTTTAAAAGCAGCAACCTGAACTATATAATCTTTAGCGTTTTTTGAATCGGTAGGCTTCCAGTCGCGGATTTGGTGGTAGCAGAGGATAGGTACCTGTTTGCGGGCTAAAATAGCGGCCGCATCACCCTGTGATGGTGCATTGGCAGCCGGAACTTCGGCAACAGGGGCAGCAGTAGTTGATTTATCTGATGGCTTCGACTGGCATGAAACAGCGCCGAAAGCACAAAGGGCCAGCATGGCTAACGTTTGTTTTATCATATTATAGGTTGGTTTTATTCCTTAATTAACGGCAGCTAAATTAATAATTATATAACACGCAAGCCTTGCGATGTAAACAAAATTAATTAAGACTTTAAGTATGATAACCGGATAATTATTCGCTTTTATTGATGATCTGCTTCAGGCCCGGCTCGCAGGTAAGCAGGTGCCATCCGCCAAAAACTACAAACACTTTGTTATGGGTTTTAAGCAGATTGTCAATGGTGCGAAGCAGGCTTTGATCCCTGATCTCTTTGGAGGCTCTGCCAATTTCCTGAAATTTTCCTTTGGGGTCAAACGGATTGGTAGGTTCCAGCTCCTCGAGCTTAAAAGGGCGGTTAAGCAGTTTTTGATAGGCGGCTTCAAAATAATCCAGGGTTTGCTCAGCCGGTGAAAGCTTTACTCCACCTGTTTTCATGATATAGCCTTGTATAAATTTAGCGTAGTTTGCTTTAAATGCCGCGCTATCGGTAACAGGAGGGCGTTGGCCCCACATAAAACGTTCGGTCACGATATAAGCTAAAAACTCAGCAGTGGTGTATCTTTTCAATAACTCTTTAAATTCCAGGCTATCGGTCATGTCGCCGTTAACAGTTTTTATTTTAAGACTGTCGGCAAGGATTTTAGTTAGCCCTATTTCGCCATCTTTTTGTATGGCTTCTTCTTTTGATGCGAACACTGTTTTTGAAACATCGCCTCCTTCATTCACGCATACATCGGGTTTAAATTCAAAAAAGACCTTTTCGATCCCCTTAAACATCGGATTTTCGGTGTCGTTGTTATCCGGCAAATGGTTAACGCCACAAAAAACAATCTCCTTTTTGTCGTTTTTAAACCTTAAGATGTAGGGATTGGCAGGCAGATGCCCGGCAGCATCAAGTTTGATCTTTAAGTAACTAGCCGTTGGGTAAACCTCAGCGGATGCTTTGTCTTTTTTGATTCCGCAGCTTAACAAGGCCGAGGAAAATAACAGTAATAAAGTTATGTATTTCATCGGCCCTGTTGTGTTTGTTATAAAACTATACGCTTTCCTTCTTTTATTGACCGCTTGGCGGCATCCAGGATTTGCATAACAATCATATTGTATTTTAATGATGAACGGTCATCCGGGTGCCTGAGCGGATTTGCGAGGGCCGAAGTAAAATAGGCTACCGGCGCATCAGCTGGTGCTACCAGTGGGGCGGCTTTATAACCTCTTACACGGTTATTAACTTTTATTTCAACACTATCCTTATCGAAGGCATGGATATAACCCTTAGCACCGAAAATCTCCATGTCCTTGATACTGAAAGGCCAGTTCCAGGAGGCTTCAATTTGCCCGGTGGCATTGGCGTATTCAACCAATATGGTGGCATCATCCTCAACCTTCGGATATACGGTTGGTTTATAATGCCTTGCGATAGCGGTTACTGCTATCGGGCGCTGGCCCTTCATTAGCCAGGTCATCAAATCGGCGCCATAGCAGCCAAAATCATTTAGGGCGCCTGCACCATTTAATACAGGATCTGTTAACCAGCTCAAAAAGTCTTCGCTGCAGCCAATTTCGCGTGGCCCCTGGTGCCCGTCATGCACCACCATTTTACGGATCAAACCTATGCTGTCCTGCTTAACGGTATTATAAACATCCTGAAAGGATGGGTACCAGGTAGTTTCATAATTGGTTAATACTTTGACGTAGTATTTAAGGGCCAGAAACTCCATACGTTTAGCCTGCTCAAGGGTGGCGGCCAACGGTTTTTCAACCATTACAGAAATACCTAAGGGTGCGCAGGTCTCCACAATATCCACATGTTTGCCAACAGCGTTGTAACCCAACACAATAGCAGGCTTACGGGTGGTGCACATTTTCCTTAGGTCATCAAAAAACAGGGAATCGGGCAGGTTATATGCTTTGCCAAATTTTTCCCAAAGCTTTTTATCAGGTTCGGCAATGCCTACAATATTTACGTTTCCTTTTCGGTACTCACTTAATATGAGGTGGATATGGTCATGGTTTAAGCCCATAATACCTACTTTTAGCGTCGGTACGGGCTTGTGTATCACCGGTATGGTGTCTTTTTTTGCCTTGTTAACTGAATCGGTAGGTGCCGTAACCGAAGGGGCTGGTGCTGTACCCGGTGGCGGAGGTGTTGTTTGTGCCGATGCGATAGTTATGCAGCTTAAAAAGAGCGTAGTTGTAGTGAGCAGTAGTTTTAATTTGGTTTTCATGATTGGTGGCGATGTATACGTTTATCTCAAAATAAGGATGGATTTCCTCCCAGCTTTATCTTTCCTAAATGTTTGTAGGCAGCTTCAGTAGCTTCACGGCCGCGAGCCGTACGCATTAAAAAGCCTTCCTGTATTAAAAACGGTTCGTAAACCTCTTCAATTGTGCCCTCGTCTTCACCAACTGCTGTTGCAACGGTTTTTAAACCTACAGGACCACCTTTAAACTTATCAATAATGGTAAGCAGGATCTTGTTGTCCATTTCGTCCAGTCCGTGACTATCTACATTTAAAGCGTTCAATGCATACTGGGCAATCTCCGTATCAATCTTGCCATTTCCTTTGATTTGGGCGAAATCACGTGTGCGGCGAAGTAATGCATTGGCAATACGGGGGGTACCACGGCTGCGGCGGGCGATTTCATAAGCACCTTCATCAGTAATAGGTGTTTTTAGTATCGATGCCGAACGTAGTACAATGGTGGTAAGCAGTTTGGCATCGTAATATTCCAGGCGCGAGTTGATACCAAACCTGGCCCTTAGAGGCGCAGTAAGCAAGCCGGAACGGGTAGTTGCGCCTACCAGGGTGAACGGATTAAGCGAAATTTGTACCGAACGGGCATTGGGGCCGCTCTCCAGCATAATATCTATCTTAAAATCCTCCATGGCCGAGTAGAGGTATTCTTCAACCAGCGGACTTAAGCGGTGAATTTCATCAATAAAAAGGATATCCCCGGTTTCAAGATTGGTAAGCAAACCCGCCAAATCGCCGGGTTTATCTAAAACAGGGCCTGAGGTGATCTTAATGCCTACACCCATTTCATTGGCGATAATGTGTGAAAGGGTGGTTTTGCCTAAACCCGGAGGGCCATGCAGCAATACATGATCAAGCGCTTCTCCGCGCTGACGGGCAGCTTGTACAAAGATCTTTAAATTGGCTAATATTTTATGCTGACCGGTAAAGTCTTCAAATTGCTGCGGCCGCAATACTTTTTCAATATCACGTTCGGCCGGACTGAGACGTTCGCGTTCAGGGTCAAGATGCTCATTCATTGCCAACGAAATTAGTAATTTTTTAGGCTAAAGGTGAAAGGTTAAAGGTAAATGGTTTGTTTCTTTTTTTGTTAGGTTAAAGGCAAAAGGTTAAAGGTAAAAGGTTTTCTATCTTTTTTTAAATGTAAAAAGGCGAAATGATTCTACCTTTCGCCTTTTACCTTTATCCTTTCACCTTAAAGTCATCCCTCCGGGTATTTCCTGAAAATGCTGTTGATCTTCATCTGGATCACGCCTAAAAATGCTTCCCGGAAAATACGCGTCGACATTTTGGAGGTACCGGCAGTGCGGTCGGTAAATATAATTGGGACTTCTACCAGCTTAAAGCCATGTTTAATGGTAGTATATTTCATCTCGATCTGGAAGGCGTAACCAACAAACTTGATTTTATCCAGCTTAACGGTTTCAAGCACCCTGCGTTTGTAGCACATAAAGCCCGCGGTGGCGTCCTGCACTTTCATGCCGGTTATAAAACGTACATATACTGATGCAAAATAGCTCATCAACACCCGGCTCATGGGCCAGTTTACCACGTTTACGCCGGTTACATAGCGCGAACCTATTGCCGCGTCGGCACCATCAATACAGGCTTGCCTTAGTTTCAACAGGTCATCCGGATTGTGCGAAAAGTCAGCATCCATCTCAAAAATATAGTCGTAATGGCGGGCTATACACCATTTAAAACCATGTATATAGGCAGTGCCCAATCCCTGTTTACCAGCTCGTTCTTCCATAAAAAGCCGACCGTCATATTCAGCTTGCAAACTTTTTACTATCTGCGGCGTACCGTCGGGTGATCCGTCGTCAATGATCAGGATATGAAAATCATGAGGCAAAGAGAATACCTTGCGGATCATCCGCTCGATGTTTTCCTTCTCATTATAGGTGGGTATGATTACGACGCTATCAGGCACTGAACGTTATTTTAGAAAATGAGTTAAATGTTTAAGCTGCGAAAATAATCAATTTACAGAGCATCAAAACAAAAAAACAGGAAAGCACATGCAGTCCTGCTTTTTCGAAGTCATATTTTATAGGTTATTCGTGTCGGCAATAACCTCGTTTTCTATATAAGGGTCGGTGATATAGTTTCTTTCTTTAAGACGAGGCGCAACAAACATGAAGATGATGATAAACACTCCAATAAAACTTACGAAAAACCACTCATAGTTGGCGCCAGCAAGATTTTTGGCCCACCAGCCACCGTCTTCAATAAGTCCGTTAACAAGAGCTGTGATCAGGTTGCCAAATGAAACAACCAGGAACCAGATTCCCGACATGGTACTTTTCATGGATTTTGGAGAATGGGTATAAGCATATTCCAAACCGGTAATTGACACCAATACTTCCGCAGCTGAGAGTATTAAAAAGGCCAGCACTTGCCACCACATTGACGGAGAGCCACCATGATCAATACTTACATGTGTAAAACCGATAACTACAAACGATAACGCCGTCAAAATCAAGCCCGCACCAAGCCTTCGTAATGGTGTTGTTTTTAATCCGATCTTATCTAAATTCGGATAAATCACATAGTTAAAAAGCGGGATGAATAACAGGAGGAAAATGGTATTAAATGTAGACATTGAACCTGGTTCTATCTGGAATGAGGTAAAACCAAGATTGATGTTTCGATCCATTTTTGCAGCATACAGCGTCCATTCTGAAAGGCACTGGTCCCAAACAGCCCAAAACGCCAGCGCAAAAAAGAATACTGAAATTACACGGTATACCGCTTTAACTCCTTCAACGCGTTCCGGGTCATAACTTTCTTTGGCAATATCAAGCAATGATTGCCCGGGTTTCTTTTTACTTAAATGGGTAAGTGCATACCAGGTAATAAACACCAGGTTATTTCGGTTTACGCCCTGCGGAGGCACTTTTACATATTTTTTGCGGCCCATAAAAAATATAACAGTTGCCAAACCCATTAATATCCCGGGAACACCAAAAGCCCATTTAGGGCCGTAATATTTGTAAATGGTAGGGATAGCAATCGTTGATAACATAGAGCCTGCATTGATGCTAAAGTAAAACCAGCCGTAAACTTTTGAGAGCAAATCCTGGTTGCTGGCATCAAACTGGTCGCCTACGTTGGCCGAAACGCACGATTTGATACCACCCGCACCGATGGCGACAACAAGCATACCTATCTCAAAGCCACTAAGGCTTGTATCAAACATCGCCAGCAACAGGTGTCCAAAGCAATATACTACAGAAATATAAAGGATGAGCTTGTATTTGCCGGTAAACCAGTCGGCCACCATACCGCCTACAAATGGTAAAGCGTAAGCCACCATAACAAATAAATGGTTCAGCTTATTGGCATGGGCATCAGCCTGTTGGGCTAACGCGGGATTACCTGCAGGGTTAAAGAATTGTTTTACCAGAAAAAGGGTAAGTATCGAACGCATGCCATAAAAGCTAAAACGTTCAGCGGCTTCATTGCCAATAATGTAAGGGACGCTCTTGGGGAATTTTGATTTTAGTGGAGCAGTTTTTTCTTGCATCAGTTAACTTAAAATTTGCTAAAGGTAATATAAATCTTCCAATCCGAAATTTAATACCGAAAGTGTTACAATTTAAACAATAAAAGTGTTGATTTTGGGGCTATTGCTGTTGTTTAATTTCTTAATGTTTTACCGGTAAAAGAGCGCGGTCTTTTGCGGCCTGCTTTTTGGGGTCAATATATTCGTTATCGGTGGCCGAATTGCCGTCGGCAATGTTGCGCATGTCAAGGTTTTCTATATAAGTCCAGCGGCCATCTTTTAATTGGTAGCCATCGTAACTCAAATCGGGGCCAAAGGTTTCAGGTTTGTCTTTACTCCGGCTATCCGGCGCCGAAAGATGGTCAAAAACAATAATATTTTTCTCGGGCACAAATCTTAATAGCATCGATACCTGCCGGGCGTACTCAAATATAACACGGCTGCGGGTTTTGCCATTGCCGTTAAACACGGGCATGCCAAACTGCGGTACACCATTGTTAAATGAAATTGCATCGATCACTTTTTTTGTGGATTTAACGGTATTACCTTTCCACCCTAATAATACATAATATGGTTTGGGGCCGTACACCGGCATTATCTTATAGTATTGGGCACCATACCATTTATGGCTATCGGTTACCGAATCCTCTGGGTTTTTCAATAAAGGCGAATAATCTTCGAGCGGGTACATTTTGAGCGGGCCGCCGGTATTTATTTGAACGGTACCATAAAAGCGATAACTGCCATCGAGGTTTGTAACATGCCAGCTCAGGATGCGAAAACGGTTATCGGGCGAGTTGACAATGCTGATGCTTTTAACCGAATCAAAAGGGAACAGGAATGAGTTATTGACCTTCAGCGCTTGTACCAGTGTTTTAATGAACTGATAATTGGCATTTTTACGCTCCATGTCGTTCTCATCATTTACAATTTTTTTGCCAAGGCGAGTGAGACTATCCTGGTATTCGTTAAGTTTTTTGAGCCTTGTACCTTCGTCATGGTATTGCGCAAAAGTTTGCATGCAAAGCAGTATGGAGAAGATAGTAAGAAGGGTTTTTTTTGTCACTATTTTAATTTAATTAGTTGAGCTTATTTTTTTTTGTCATGGCTTCGTACCTATTATAACAAATTTAAAACGGGTCATGCTGAGCTCGTCGAAGCATAGTGGAGCCTCTGCGCGCGTCCTTCGACAGGCTCAGGATGACAGCCTCTGCACACAATACTAACGTAAATTTTCGATAACCATTGCGCTGGCACCACCGCCTCCGTTACAGATACCTGCAGCGCCATATTTGCCGTTATTTTGCTTTAATACGTGTAAAAGGGTAACAATGATTCGTGCACCCGAAGCGCCGAGAGGGTGGCCTAATGAAACAGCACCGCCGTTAACGTTTACTTTTTCCGGGTCGAGGTTCAAAAGCTGGTTGTTGGCTATTGATACTACAGAGAAGGCTTCATTGATCTCAAAGAAGTCGATATCGGAGTTTTGCAGGCCCGCCCTGTGCAGTGCCAGCGGAATGGCTTTTGACGGTGCGGTAGTAAACCATTCGGGTGCCTGCTGTGCATCGGCGTAGGATACCACCTTAGCCAATGGGGTTATACCGAGTTCATCCGCTTTTTCGCGGCTCATAAGCACTATAGCTGCGGCACCATCATTCAGGGTCGAGGCATTGGCGGCCGTAACCGTACCATCTTTTTTAAATACGGGTTTTAATGAGGGGATCTTGTCAAACTTAACTGTTTTGGGTTCCTCATCTTCGGCGAACATCGTGATATCGCCTTTTTTGTCTTTAAGGCCAACAGGAGTTATTTCATCTTTAAATTTTCCGTCTGCCTGTGCTTTTTGGGCACGCTGGTATGATAGTATGGCATATGCGTCCTGTTCCTCCCGACTGATGTTGCAGTCGGTAGCGCAAAGTTCGGCTGCTGAGCCCATATGATAGTCGTTGTAAACATCCCAAAGACCGTCTTTTACCAAACCGTCAATGATTTGCCCGTTACCTAAACGGTAACCGTTGCGGGCCTTATCCAGGTAATAGGGTACGTTGCTCATGCTTTCCATGCCGCCGGCAACAACAATATCGTTTTGCCCTATGGCTATACTTTCGGCGGCTAACATAATGGCTTTCATGCCCGATGCACAAACTTTATTAACGGTTGTTGCGGGCAAATAGGGGAGCCCGGCAAAAATAGCTGCCTGTGTTGCCGGCGCCTGCCCAACATTGGCCGACATTACATTGCCCATATAAACTTCCTGAACCTGATCGGGGCGTAAGCCCGCTTTTTCAACTGCCGATTTGATGACTGCCGCGCCCAACTGTGTGGCGCCGATAGCAGCCAGGCTGCCTCCAAAACTACCTATAGGCGTGCGCGTAGCCGCTACTATTACTACTTCTTTCATGTGTCCCTCATTAAAATTGGTGGGCAAATTTAGTGATTTGAATGAAAGAAAATACTATGCATGCATAATAAAATTAGTTGGGCAAGAGATTAGAGGTTGGAGGTTAGAGATTAGGGTTTTCGCTTATCCGAACCAGAATTAAAAGACTTAAGAATCTGGCATTTTGTCCATTTATATAATGGGTATTCAACTAATCTCTAACCTCCAACCTCTGATCACTCTTCTTCTTTTTTCTTTTTAACTCCTTTTTTCCTCGCATGCAGGGCTTGTTGCATGAGGTATTCGATCTGGCCGTTGGTGCTCCTGAATTCTTCAGCAGCCCAGCTCTCAATCTCCTTCAGCATGTCGGGGTTAATGCGTAATACAAATGCTTTTTTTTCGGCCATATCAACTTGCGGCCGCTGCCTGGGCCTGTTTTAACAAAACTAAATTTATGCCCAGTAACGCCAGTAAAGGGAGTTCTGGTACTTTTTTGATCATATCGAGGTCCATTTTTACAATAAAAGGATTTTTCCGGCTCCATATTTTGGTTTCTACATTCAGGATATCGCCCAATTGCTCGTTTACCCAGGTGCAGGTGCGTGAAAGGATCTTTTTATTATAAAAAGTAGCCATGAGCCCATTGTTCAAATTGAGCGTTATCTTACGGCTCCAGATCTCTGGTGCCACCAAGCCTGTTTCCATGCCATCGGGCTGCTCAATAACAAGTTTTCGGCCTATCCAGTTCTTGCGTTTTACTATCCAGTTTCCATTCGCTGTTTCGAGTAAGCAAGCACGTTTTAAAGCTCCTGTATAGGTGAGCTTCCCATAGCTAAACTGCCCGTCGGTAAGCTCATACCATGGTCGCCAAAAACCATGCCTCAGTACTGGTAATTCCGACACGCGCAACTGATCAAAGCTTCTAAATTGATCCATGGCATTAATGGTATAAAGTACCTGTATTAACAACAGGGTTAACGGCTTTATCACCGCAAAGTACAACCAGCAGGTTACTTACCATGGCTGCCTTGCGTTCTTCATCAAGTTCAACAATGTTTTTTTCGGATAGCTTGTTCAGTGCCATTTCAACCATGCCAACGGCACCTTCAACTATCAGCTTACGGGCAGCTATTATGGCCGATGCCTGCTGTACCTGCAGCATGGAATGGGCAATTTCAGGAGCGTAGGCCAAATGGGAGATGCGGGCTTCTAATACCTCAATGCCGGCGCGGTCAAGCCTTTCGTTCAACTCCTTCTCCAACATTGAGCTTACCTGTTCGGCGCCACCGCGCAGGGTGATGGCTGCAGTTTCATCCTCCAGGTTATCATAAGGGAAAGAGTTGGCCAGGTGCCTTACTGCAGCTTCGCTCTGGATATTTACATATTGAATGTAATTTTCAACTGCAAACACGGCAGCGGCGGTATCTTTTATCTGCCATACAATAACAGCTGCGATTTCAATAGGGTTACCAATGCTATCGTTCACTTTCAGTTGTTGCCCGTTAAGGTTAAATGCCTTCAATGATACCTTCTTTTTAACAGTGAATGGATTAACCCAGAAAAAGCCGTCAGTTTTTACAGTACCAACATACTTGCCAAAAAGGGTAAGCACTTTTGATTCGTTGGGATTAACAACGATGATGCCAGGAAGTAAAAATATGAGGCTCACCGGAATTAACAGGAAACCGATAGCTTCCAGTCCGGTGCTTAAGCAGAAAACGGCCGCAATTAACAAAGCAATAGCCAAAATAAACACAGAGAAGCCGGATGGCGGGTTAATGGTTTTTTCAGTATTCATGATTTAGTTTGATTTTAAAATGATATCATAAAGATATCAAATTTATTTTTACAAAAGCAAGAAAAACTGCATATAACAGAAACTTATATTATTTTTGGCAGGTTAATCATTTAAATGGCAAAACTATCCACTTCGCGCCAAAAGGCTTTACTGCGCAAATACGCCCGTAATGTTAAGTTTTTGATGATGCTGATTAGTATCGTGCTTATTGTTTACTTTTTACCGAAGCAGGCAAAATTTAGCTACGAGCACGAAAAGGGGAGGATCTGGAACCAGAAAGACCTGGTATCGCCCTATAATTTCGCAATACTAAAAACACCGCAGGAAATCATGGCCGATCAAAAATCGGCGCTGGAAAGCGTAACGCCAATTTACCAGTTGGACGCAGGGATGCAAAACCAGCAGATAGAAGGTTTTAAAGCCGACCTGGAAATTAAATGGCACAATGCCGGTATCAATGACAAACTCAAGTCGAAGTACATTGCTGTCGGCACCGATTTATTGACCGAAATTTACCAGACAGGGGTTTTTAAACCCAATGCCAAATATCAGCAAAGCTCCGAAAATTACCCCATACGGATTCTGGATAAGAATGTGGCCACTGATAAAAACACCAGTGAGCTGTTTACCAAAGAAAAAGCGCAGGCTTATTGTGATAAGGTATTGAGCAGGCATACTGATTTAGATAAAGCCTTCCTGCTCGATCTGATCAGCAACCGCCTCCAAAATAATCTTGCCTATGATAATAACCTTACTTCAAGACTGGAGAAGGAAGTTGTAGATGGTCTTTCGGTAACACGCGGAATGGTGCAAAAAGGAGAGGTGATAGTTTATAAAGGCTCGGTAGTTAATGATGATGTTTATCAAAAACTGGAATCATTTAAAAAAGCCTTTGAGGATAACGCCCGTGTTAACGGTAACAGGAACTTAGTACTCTTGGGGCAATTTTTCCTGGTGGCTATAGCCATATCGCTGCTCATGATTTTCCTGTATCTTTTTCGTAAGGATATTTACGCCGATAACAGGTTGGTAAGTTTGATATTACTGGTAATTACTACCATGCTGGCCACTTTATCGCTCGCTATAAAACTCCAGTTCCCGACTAATTTGTACTATATCCCTTATTGTATAGTACCTATTATTATCCGGATATTGTTTGATACTCGTTTGGCGCTTAATATCCATTTGCTGGTGGTGCTCATAGCCGGCTTTTTTGTACCTAACAGTTTTGAGTTTGCTTATTATGAGATTACGGCGGGTATGGTATCCATCTACAGTATTAAAAACCTTGTACGCCGTGAGCAGTTTTTGATCTCGGCAGTGATCATTATTTTTACCTACTTCGTGGCATTTTTGGGGATTACCTTTATTCGTGAGGGTGATTTCCTGAACATCGACTGGATGGACTTTTTGCCTTTTGTAGTTAGCGTACTGCTTACCCTGCTGGCTTACCCGCTTATTTATTTGTTCGAGAAGGTTTTTGCCATCACTTCCGAAATTACGCTCATCGAACTAACCAATACCAATGCGCCATTGCTGCGCGAACTGGCTTTTAACGCTCCGGGCACCTTTCAGCATTCGCTGCAGGTAGCTAACCTGGCCGAAAACGCTATTTATGCAGTTGGTGGCAATGCCCTGCTGGTTAGGGCGGGGGCGCTTTATCATGATATAGGTAAAATGGAGAACCCCCTGTTCTTTATCGAAAACCAAAGTTCGGGCTTTAACCCGCATGATAAACTGCCGTATGAAGAAAGTGCCCAGATCATCATTCGTCATGTAAGCAGAGGGATTGAAATGGCACGCAAGGCCAACCTGCCCGAGGTAGTGATTGATTTTATCCGTACCCATCATGGTAATACCCGCGTGGATTATTTTTACCAGTCGTCATTGAAAAATTTTCCGGAAAAATTCATTAACGAGAACATTTTTCGCTATCCCGGCCCTATTCCTTTTACCAAAGAAGGTGCCGTTTTAATGCTTGCCGACTCGGTTGAGGCCGCATCGCGCTCATTAAAAGAGCCTGATGAAGAATCCATCAGTGTACTGGTAGACCGTATTGTAAAATACAAGCTTGATCAAAACCAGTTGAAAGACAGTAATATAACTTTGAAAGATATAGAAACAATCAAGGCTATTTTTAAGCGTATGCTAATGAGTATTTATCATGTCAGGATAGATTATTAAAAAATGTAATTTTTTTTTGCGGGGATACTTGAATTACTATATTTGCAGTCCCTGAAAAAAGGGATATAATTAAAAAAAACAAAACGGAGAGATGCCTGAGAGGCCGAAAGGAACAGTTTGCTAAACTGTCGTACTGGAAACGGTACCGAGGGTTCGAATCCCTCTCTCTCCGCTTCGAAAGAGGATCGCAAGTTGCGGTCCTTTTTTGTTGCTACAGGTCCCGTCATAAAAGCCGACACTGTTTACTTACATCCATTAAACGCTTACATTTGCACAAATGGAAGCTATAATATTTTGCGGAATTCAGGCGACAGGTAAAACTACTTTCTTTAAAGAGAGTTTTTTTAACACCCACATGCGTATTTCCTTAGACCAGCTAAACACAAGAAATAAAGAATTGAGGTTTATAGAAACTTGCATCCAAACATCCCATCCATTTGTAATAGATAACACTAATTCTTCCCTGGAAGAAAGAGCAAAATATATAACTATCGCGAAAGCAAATAACTTTA
This sequence comes from Mucilaginibacter gossypii, assembly GCF_017569325.2. Classification (NCBI taxonomy): domain Bacteria; kingdom Pseudomonadati; phylum Bacteroidota; class Sphingobacteriia; order Sphingobacteriales; family Sphingobacteriaceae; genus Mucilaginibacter; species Mucilaginibacter gossypii. The sequence goes on from NZ_CP071878.2 coordinate 1,187,054, forward strand.
AAGTGATTGGATATTATTTTCAATCTAAGATAACTGATGCCATAAAGCGGAATAATCAACGTGTTGGTAAAGAAAATATCCCTGAAATTGGCATACGGGGAACTTTTAAGCGTCTTGTCTTACCGCAGATAGCAGAAGGTTTTGATGAACTTTATTATGTAGTAGCGGAAAATAATACATTTACAGTAAACAAATGGTTAGATGAAGTTTAATGATTTAGATGAAAAAATGAGGATATATGAGACCTCACAAGACCGCTGCGTACTCCCTGATATGTACATTGTAGCCAGAATTGATGGACGAAGTTTCACCAGACTTACAAAAGAAACACACAAATTCGAAGCACCTTTTGACGAAAAATTTCGGGACTTGATGGTTGAAACAGTAAAACACCTGATGAATTGCGGTTTCAATGTGATATATGGTTATACCGAAAGTGACGAAATATCACTGCTCCTGCACCCAAACGAAAATCTTTTTGGCCGAAAGACCAGAAAATACATTTCCATATTAGCAAGCGAAGCCAGCGCCAAATTCTCCGCATCGCTGGGCAGCGTGGCAGCTTTTGACTGCCGCCTCTCAGAGCTTCCCAATAGAAATTTAGTGGAAGATTATTTTAGATGGCGTAATGAAGATGCACACAGAAACGCCTTAAATACACATTGTTACTGGCGGCTAAGACAAGATGGTTTTACCATGAATGAGGCAACTTCAAAAATCGAGGGGATGAGCATTGCTAATAAAAATGAATTATTATTTCAGTATGGCGTAAATTTCAACAATCTTCCCGCTTGGCAAAAAAGAGGAATAGGTTTGTATTGGAAGGATTTAAAAAAGGAAGGATTTAATCCGAAGACCGATGAACACGTGTTAATTAACCGACGTACACTTTATATAAACATGGAATTGCCCATGCGGGATGAATACAATAAATTTATACATGATCTGGTAGACAAGTACTAAAAGCAGGACTGAGTTTACACTTTCTTAATACTTTTTACAACCTCCAAAATCCCTTCCAGGTGTTCTAACAGGTTTCCACCCGCTGATATTGATTTGTATCTGTTAAAAAATTTTAAATCAAATGGTTAAATGATTTTGCTTTATGTCAAATACTCAAAGTTGCCATCAATTCGCATCATAAAGGAGATCTGGAAAAACCATTTTTGATTCATCCCTCTTCACCAATTTCATTTACATTCTTAACTATTTGATTTTGATAACTAAAGGTGGCCAAAACCAAATTGGCCAACAGGGTCAATATGTTGTGGTTTATCCATTATCGATAGAATTCTAAAAAACCGATTTACAAATGGTGTAAACGCTATGTGCAGTCATATACAATTTAGTACCATTATTTTACTCTTGTTGTTTCTTTAAAAACATACTTATAATTTGGTTATGTAATCTAAATATCAGTCACTTTTGTATCGGCATCATTTGATTTTCGATAAGAGGTTAGTACATATTAACGTGCTCTGTTAATTGCTATTTACCTGGGCTGATATAACCGATTTAAATTAAGTAAATAAATTTTAAACCAATCATGATTGAACAGGGCTCTTACCTAAAATCGAAAATTTATGATTTAATGAACCTGATGATTAACGACGAAAGCGGGTTGTTTGAAGTAGGCGATTTGGATGGTTACATTGATAAGTTAATTGAAAAAGCATGTATCATAACTATTATGGCACAAGATGCTTTACAGGGTTTTTTGGCTTATTATGCCAACGATTATGAAAATAAAGTTGGGTTTATTTCCATGCTGATCATTGATCCTTCCACAAAACGGATGGGGTATGGCCGAAGGCTTGTTGAATTTGCATTAAAAGATTTAACAATGAAGGGATTTGAAAAATGCCGCACCGAGGTGAATGCTGACAACATTAAAGCAGTAAATATTTGTAAAAGGTTAGGCTTTACGTATGTGGGCTGTAATGACATATATATGGTGTTTGAAAAACAGCTATAGTTCCCTCAAACAATCCTGATCTATTTGCATTGGAAATTTAGTTGTTACTTTCATTTCGAAACGTTTTTCAAAACGTAAAAAAGCGGCTCATCGATATTATAGCTGAAAGGGCCAAAATTAAAGCGGTAAATATTTGTAAAAGGTTAGGCTTTACGTATGTGGGCTGTAATAACATATACATGGTGTTTGAAAAACAGCTATAGTTCCCTCAAACAATCCTGATCTATTTGCATTGGAAATTTAGTTGTTACTTTCATTTCGAAACGTTTTTCAAAACGTAGAAAAGCGGCTCTTTGATATTATAGCTGAAAGGGCCAAAATCAAAAAAAGCATTCCCGATCAGCAGGTCGGGTTTTCCATCACCGTTTATGTCACCGGCATCAAGAGTTACCGCGCGTTCAAACTTTGTATCGGCCGGAAAAGCATACGGTACAAAGTTTAAGTTGCCGGTGTTTTTTAGATATACAAAGCCTTCTTCGGGCTGCTTTGCGTCGGTAAAAAGGCTGATCGTTGCAAGATCAACTTCTCCGTCACTATCAAAATCCTTAGCGATGGCTTTATAGCAGCCGTTTATAGGATAAAAATATCGCTGTTTATAATTGTCTTTTCCATCGTTCAAAAAAATGTAGATACCATGGTATGGTTTTAATGCCAGCGTTGCATTCCCGTTATCGCCGCAAGTGTAAACTATATCTTTATACCCGTCACGGTTCATGTCAACCATTTCAAAGTAGGAAGACCCATAAATTGGCGGAAACCTTAAAATTTCCTTTGACTCAAATTTGCCGCTCCCTTTGTTTTCGAAATGGAAAATCCCTTCTTCTCCCTGTGCAAAAAGCACGTACAGGCCGGGTAATTTTTTATCCTTATAATCAATATATGCTTTTATGGCTCCGGGTAAATTACTTATTACATGTTTGGTAAAAGCGCCGGTACCCAAATTTTCCATCCAACAGAGCTCGCCCGTTATACTCCCAAATTCACAAATAACATAGTCGGTTTTGTTGTCATTATTTAAATCGGCCGCCAGTATTTGAACCGGGCGACCAAGCTTATTGAATACAGGCTGAAATGCTAATTGCATTTTGCCTTCGGCGGAAATGGTTAATGGGGTTATAGTCCCCAGTTTATCGCTGTTGGCACCTAATTCATTGCCTATGGTGCAAATCATGGTATTGCCATGGTCGAAAAGCATATCAACCACAGGGCCGGTTGTTGATACCGAATCGATGATATTTAATTGACCTGATAAAAGATAAAGCTTTTTTGTTTGCCCGTTGGCAATAAAAACACGAGCGGGCTTAGCGCTGTTGTCAATTCTTACATAGCAGCCCAGCACCTGTTTGCCGTCAAATGATTGCTGTGATTTTTGGATGTTAAAAAAAGGGAGTTCCCGTTTAATAGCCGTAGGCCTGTTTTGTGCAGGTAAGGCGATAGGGGCGGTGTTCATGTAATAATCGATAATATCCTGCCATTCTTCCTCATTTAATGCGGGCTTGTCGGGCACAATCAAATCGTCGCCCTTAATTGTCCCTACGTATGACTCACCTCTGTGGGCTTTAATGCCCATACGTAAACCCATTTGCGGAAATACATTTTTCCATTTAAACCTGCTAAGCAAGGCTGGTTCGGGCAGCATATGGCACGAGCGGCAATATTGTTGTGATAATATCTTACCCCTGGCAATGCTTTGAAGGGTTGCCATCGGGTAATCGGTACGTAGATCTGTACCGGCATTATCCTGTTTGTTTTCAGAGAAATGCCATATTGAATAAACTACCAAAACGGTTATGACCAAAACAATCGAACCAACAATTACAACTTTGCGATTTTTTGCAGGACGGTGACTATCAGGTTTATTATTCATGAATATTTTAGAAGGCGTTTAATATACAAAAGCTAAAAACAGAATGCACAAAGCTTAAAGCTAAAAAATATTAATCGGTGAGAGTTGTCTTTAAATACATAACCCCTGGACATTTGCCCCGGGGTTATGTAAAATCAAGGTATTAATCTTTTAGTATCCTGGGTTTTGTACCAGTTTTTTATTCTTGTCAATTTCCGCTTGCGGAATTGGCATCCAGTTTTGCCGCTCGAAGAAGGTATTGGTGAATATCTTGACCGGGGTGTACGTTAGCCCTGACCCACTGGCTTCGATCTTCATTCCATACTCCGGCGTGGTGAGCACACCGTTTGTGCCGGTAGTTATCAGCCATCGGCGAATATCAAACCATCGCTTATCTTCAAAAGCCAACTCGATACGCCGTTCGCGACGAATATATACACGCATTTGATCCTTGGTTAAGCCGGCTTTTACGGCAGGCAATGCAGATCTCACCCTTACTTTATTAACCGCGTCATAAACCGATGCATCTGGCCCAACCGCTTCATTTTGCGCTTCGGCATAACTTAGCAATACTTCCGCATAACGGAAAATAATGTAATTGGCAAAGCTTGGCGCCAGGTTGATACTGGTTTGCCCGGTGATGCTTTCATCCAGTGTTTTACGGGCGTAATAACCAGTATTGGTGATATCGCTTGAAGAGCCAAGGTCTATCTGGTTACTGCCGCCTATGCGCGTTTTTATGATATCTCCCTGCCATGCTGCACCATCGTATAATATGGATTGATAAAAACGCTGTTCACGATGTGTGTAAGGAGCTTGAGGATTATAGCCTGAAGCCGCGTCAGTGATAGGCAAACCGTTATCCATCGAGTAATCATCAATCAGGCCCTGGGTAGGAGCAAGGTTACCCCATGATTGCTGAACGCCGTTTACATAAACCGGGCCTAAATAACCTTCCCGGTGACTGCCTTTAGCCGGCCCGGTAGCATAACCGCGGGCAAAAATGGTTTCAACATTCCAGTTATTGGCCGATAAAAACTGATCTGCATAAGAAGTAGCTGAAGCATTGAACAGGCTATAAGTGCCCATATCCATCACCGATTTGTTGGTAGCCGCAGCTTTACTCCATTTTCCCGCTTCATTGGCCGTGTTTGCCAGCGGACTGGCTGCAAAAAGTTCTACCCAGCCCTTAAGTGTTAATGCGGCCCCTTTTGTAGCACGACCGGTTTGTGCTGCTTTTACAGGCAAAGCTGCGGCAGCTGCGTCACAATCGGCTTCAATAAAAGCGACTGTTTCATCAATGGTGGCCCTGGCCGTAAAAATATCGCTTCCATTACGGTTATCAAGCGGTACAGTAATAATAGGGACACCGCCATAAGCTGTAAACAACAGTGAATAAAAGTACGCCCTCATAAAGGTAACTTCCGCAACACGCTGTTTGTACCAATCGTCGGTATATTTCGCTTTATTTAAAGCTGCCTGCTGAAGAAAGACATTGCATTTTCGTATTTTGGTATAGTTACCTTCCCAACTCCACATACTTCCTGGGCCGGTAGGCACATTACTTGGTCCTATTGAACCCGCCCTTACCGTCGCCTGACCGTTTTCCCAGGCTGCCCCGCAAAAACTGTTATCGGCATATTGTTCTGTTAGCTGATAGTCATTGTTGACGTCGGGGATTTGATTATATATGTCATTTACAAAAAGATCTGCATTACTTTGCGAACTGAATGTAGCTACATCAGTTAGAAATGCTTTATTTGTCACATTTAAAGAATCATCTTTTTTACATCCACTGATACTTACAACAAGCAAAGCAAGTAAAAAAAGCTCTCTGTATTTTTTAAAAATCTGTTTCATCGCTTTCTTATTTTAGTTAGAATGTGGCATTTAAACCTAATGAAAATACACGCTGTTGATAGTAGTTGGTGTTATTGCCACTATTTTCCGGGTCAATAATTTCCTTTACATGAGGTAAATGGTTAATGACATTTTGCCCTGCAACGTAAATTCTTATAGACTGGATCTTATTCCGCAACAGCTTGTTTGACAGTGTGTAGCCAACTTCAAAGCTCTTTAACCTGATGTAGGAATCATTTCTGACAAACCAGGACGAAGTTTGCGTGTTATTTGATGTTGGTGTGCCGGTAACCCTTGGGTATAAAGCATTTGGGGTTGATGGCGTCCAGTGGTCGTCATACACCAACTGAGAGGCCGAACCGGATGCGTTGAAAGGAAAAGCAAAATAGTTGCTGATAACAATGTTGCTGTTACCCGAACCCTGGAATAAAACATCAAGATCAAAGTTTTTGAACGTTAACCTAGGTTCTAAACCATAGATGATCTCTGGCGTATTAGGATGGCCTATTACAGTTTGGTCGTTAGCATCGATCTTGCCGTCTGGTTTTCCGTCAGGTCCGCTTAAATCAGCATATTCAATATCGCCTGCCTTAACAGGTCCGAAAGAAGGAACTGGTAAACCAGCTTTGAGTGATCCATCTGCGTTAAAATCCGTTGTTTTGAAATAACCCAACGCCTGGTATCCAAATATGGTATTTAAAGGCCTGCCTGTTATTCTCCTGTTTGGATTGTTCGCTGTTGCGTTTGTCTCATAAACTTGTAATAGTTTATTCCTGGCAAAGGTGAAAGTACCTGTAACATCTAACCGCAGGTCTTTTGAGAAGCTATGGGAGCTTTGCAGTGTCAGATCGATACCGTGATTACTCATGATGCCGCCGTTTACAAGCCCTACGCCGAGGCCGTATTCACCGGGTAATGTATTCCCAATGCTTACAAGCATATTGCCCCTTTTTTCATAGAAGTAATCGGCTTCAATGCTTAGTAAACCTTTCCATAACGTAGCTTCAAATCCAATATCTGTTTTAGTCGCTTTTTCCCAGCCGATATTAGGATTGCCCTGCAATGCCTCGTTGATTCCCTGTGTTGCACTGCCATTAATAACAGCGGAGTTTGCATAAGGGTTATAAGGGTTTAGATACTGGTAAGTTTGAATATTGTTATTAGTTCTTGGATAGGCCCCCGATTTACCCCAGGAAGCCCTAAGTTTTAAGTTATCAAGCCAGAGAATATTGTCTTTAATGAATTTTTCTTCGGACAGTCGCCAGCCGGCAGAAAAAGCAGGGAAAAAGCCATAACGATGGCCTGGCGCAAACAGGTAGCTTCCATCATATCTGCCCGTTGCTTCAAACAGGTATTTTTTATCGTATGAGTAGCCTACTCTGTACACATAACCAATTTGTTTTTGACCGCTTGATCGACCAAAGTTAGTTGCATCCGCAGCTGCCGGACCGCCAAAATCCAATTCATCAATATCAAGGTTGTAGTTATATTTAGTGGCTCCAAATGTTTGATACTTTACGCGGCGGCTTTCAAAAACGCCTAAAGCGGTAATATCGCTTTTGCCAAATGAACCTGCATAAGATAACAAGCCCTGAATGGTCAATGTGTGGTTTTGGCTGTAATTTTCTGAAAATGTAGCCTTTGAGTTACCTTGTATCCCCTGTTTATAAGTGTAAGGGGTGGTAGTAACGTCAACATTATAGAAAGGTATAGGGGTAGTATAAATACGCTGGAACGAGGTTTGATTTCCTGTGAATAAAGGATCCGGCCCATTATCATAGCTGAGCACACCTTTCAAGCTTAAACCTTTGATAGGAAGCTTCTGGTCAATTGTAAACTGCGACAATACGGCCGTATTTTCATTGAATTGATAACCGCTGTGATAAATTTCGCCTATAAGCGACTGACCGATATAACCAGACCATAATCCGTTACTGTAATAAATAGGCGTTGTCGGCGCCTGGCGTTGTGCCTGCCCAATAATTGTGGCAGCACTTTGGGATGGAAAGTGCTGATCTTCTACATAACTGTTAACAGAGAGGGATACCGTTGTGGTTTTAGTGGCGTTTGCAGTTAAGTTTAACGAACCATTATATTTATCAAGATAGGTTGTGCTCCACATACCTGCCTGGTGAGTATATCCAAGGGCTGCAAAATACTTGATATCATCTGTACCTCCCGAAAGCGTTACATTGTGATAAGTGATTGGACGGTTTTTCTGGATAATTTGCTGCAAAGGATGGCCATCAGGATGACCATCTGGATCTGAGTGGTCTTTAAATTTTTGAATATCGTCTGCGGTGTATGCCGCTGGCTGGCCATCATTGGCATTGGCCTCATTACGCAGAAGCGCATATTCATATGAGCCAACAAATGTGGGTACTTTGGTCGGATTCTGGATACCATAGTAGCCGTTATAAGTTAAAGTCGGTTTGCCCGATTTGCCTTTTTTTGTTGTAACCAGGATTACGCCATTTGCGCCGGCCACACCATACGGGGCAACGGCGGCGGCGTCTTTCAATACAGAAAAGGTTTCTATGGTATTAGGGTCAAGGCGGCTGAAATCGCGTGGTACACCATCAACCACAAGCAACGGCGAACTACCACCATTGGATCCAATACCCCTGATCAGGATGTTTGAACCATCATAGCCTGGTTCACCACTGCTTTGGGTTATAATTAAACCCGACGCACGACCAACAAGGCTGTTGGTTAAGTTAACCACCGGTTTCTTTGCAATTTCGGTAGTTTGAATGGTTGATACGGCTGCAGTTGAAGATGTTTTCTTTTGGGTACCGTAACCTACCACGATTACCTCATTCAGGTTTTTGGCATTTACCTGTAACCTGATGGTTACCGAGGTTTGTCCGTTCAGTGGGAACTCAGCCTGTTCGTAGCCTATATAGCTAACTATCAGTACAGCATTAGGATCGGCGTTAAGCGCGAAACTACCATTTACATCGGTAACGGTACCTGTACTGGTTCCTTTGATTTTTACGGATGCGCCTATGATGGTTTCACCGGTGGTTTTGTCAATTACTTTACCTTTAATAGGTACAGCGGCGGTATATCGGTTAAGTTTTATTCCGCTGAAAGAGTTAAAGGCATTAGCTGCATAGCTGCTTGTTTGCATAGCTATCAGCAGGATCAGTGATAAAACTACTGACCCGGATTTTCTTCTCAAAGATATTTTATCAGGTAAAAAATATTGCATAATTGGGAGTGATTAGAATTTAAAACTTGGCATTTGTTAATGCGTCTGGATCATGGTCCGTTTTCCTTTTTAGTTTTTCTGTCTTGCCATTATTTTTTTATTTAGGTTATGAAATGAATTAATAGAATAATTGTTAAAACAACAGTTTAAATTCAGGTCGAAATTCAGGCGGTAATCTCAAAGAACAATGGTAGCTTTCCGTTTTAAGCCAGCATTAATAATTATAGCCTGGTGTTTCTTAAAACTTAAGAAGCTATATTATTGCATAACATCAGCAGGCAATTTTTAACAAATAAAAAATCTGTACGAAAAATCCGTATAATTTTTGCAGGGAATAACAAACAGTCTATGTTAATTGGTAGCCACAATTAAGTGCTATTTTTTTGGAAAAAAAGGGGGTAAAGCTGTAAAAAAAAGGGGATAAAATCCATTATATGCAACGTTTTTAAAATAAAACGGTCTTATGCCGCTGTTTTTGGTTAGGAATAATGTATAAATGACAATTTTAAAAGGCAGCAAACAAAATGTACTGATCCGGCGCTTTATTTTTTTTGATACACCCTAACGTAATCAACTTCAAACCGTTTAGGGAATTTTGTAGCAGATGCGTCGCCACCGTTGTCGCCCCCTATTGCAAGGTTCAGCAATATATAATGAGGCTGCATAAAAGGGTTAAATTGAGTGCCGTCCTGATTAACAAGATCTTTTAGCTCGATACGATTGAGCAGGCTGTCATCAACATATAAACTTATAGCTGTGGCATCCCAATCCATACGCCAGGTATGAAATTTCTTACTCCAGTTAGCTTTGAAAGTATGGAGGGCTTTGGTGTTACTATACCATTTGGCTTTATAAGGGACCGCCGTACCACAGGCAATATTAGCCAAAAGCTTACTCTGGTAATATTCCATAATATCAATTTCTCCGTTGGCAGGCCAGGGCTTTTCTATACCTAAGGTCCAAAAAGCGGGCCATAGGCCGGCATCGGTACTTATACGGCCTCGCATAATGAACCGGCCGTATTGGAAGCTGTGCTTGCCCCTTGTATTGATGCTTGATGAGGTATAATTTATAAATTGCCTTTTCTGTTTCCAGTTGGTACTGTGAGGTACGTACCCAGGATTTGTCAGGCGCACCCTCCGCGCTTCGATTATCAATTTGCCGTGGCGGCAAATTGCATTTTGTTCCTGATACCATTGATCTTCATTATTCCGAACAAAACCGGATTCAAATGCCCAATTATTCGGATTGGGAGCACCGTATTTGTTAAACTCATCTGCCCAAACCAATTTATAGCCGCCCAGCGTATCCTGCTGACATTTACCGAGAACCGGAAGCGCTATAAGCAATATGGCAGTTATTGTTTTAGTAATCAAGATAATGAAATAATTATAAATCTTAAATGAGATTGTCGATTTCGTCAGAAACAAAGTAAGGCATAGTTTAAAGTATAAAGGAGGGACAGAACTATAAATTAAAGGGGGAGAAAATTATATTCAAGGTTGTTCTTCTGTTTTTAATACAGCCTGATATTTCTTCTACTCAACTTTGTGCAATTGATATTCAATTTACCGGAGGTTTTTCAAACTCGTTTAAGCGATAGGAGACCTGGAAATTTGCCCGGTGTTTTCTGATAAACTCTGATGGATTAACGCCGAATTGTTTGTGAAATTGTTCCCTGAAATATTTGATATCGCTGATACCTACCTGTATTGCCGCCTCGTTGATATTACAATTGGTTTGGATAAGGAGCTCGGCGGCTTTACGCAGGCGAACAAACCTGATAAAGTTATTGATAGACTGACCGGTAGTGCTTTTGATCCTTTTAAATAATGTTGGATAGCTAATGCCGACTGCATCGGCAAGGGCATAAACATCAAAATTGTCGCTGTTGAAATTTTGCTCAATAACAGCAATACAGTTGTTGAGCAGGTCTTTATTTTCCCGCGAAATATTAATGGCTATGTTTTCCTTCGTAACCTCCTTATAAAAATATTGCTGAAGTTTGGTTTTATTCCTCAACACACTTTTAACCCTTGCTGTGAGCAATTCTTTATCAAATGGTTTTCGCAAAAAGTCTATTGCGCCTTGTTCAAGGCTTTTAACCATAATATCGGGTGTGGTATCGCCGGTGAGCAAAATAACCGGGATATGCTTTATCGCCGCATCTTCCATAATCATTTTACATAAATCCAACCCGTTTATTCCGTCCATTACAATATCGCTGATGATCAGATCTGGTATGTATTTTTTAATCAGCTCAAGACCGGTTGCTCCATCTTTTGCTTCAAGAACTAAATAGTCGGCAAAAAATATTTTTTTGATATATGTCCTGATCTGTTCATTATCGTCAATAACAACGAGGGTATGCTTTTCCTGGCTAAACAGTTCAAGCTTCTGTAATTCACCATTCTCTTCAATCAGTTCTTTACTGTCATGATCTATAAGGTCATTTACAAAATTATAGTCAGGAGCTGTTACAATATTTATCTCCTCGGCCGAAAAGTGTTTTATTCCTTTTGATAGCTTTAAGGTAAAGGTTGTTCCGCCATTTTTATTATTTAAATAATTTATCGTGCCCTTATGGCAATCAATAAATACTTTAACCAGGTACAAACCGATACCAAAGCCCTTTTTAAAGTAATTATTATCCTTTACCTGGTAGAATTTATCAAACAGTTTATCGCCGGTGTCGGTATTGATACCAATGCCATTATCCGATATTTTAAAGTAAACATGTGTGTCATCTTCTTCTACAAAAATCTTGATGGTGCCATGATCAGGTGTAAACTTAACCGCGTTCGAAATAAGGTTGAACAATGAGATCTCTATTTTTTCGACATCGGCAAATACCGCGATATTCCTGCTGGTTGTTTCAATGTTAAAATTCAGGTTTTTGATTTTAGCCTGATGTGCAAAGCACGAAAATACCTCTTCGCATACCCGTACAAAATTTATCTCACTTATATTTAACTGCGCGTTTTCGCTTTCAGTTTTGCGAAACAGCAGTAGGTGATCTACTAATCCTAATAAGCGGCGGGCATTCCTATATACTGTATTTAGCTCGTCCGAATGGCTTTTATTTTTGTCCAGTAGATCTTTGACAGGATTAATGATTAGCGTAAGTGGCGTTCTGAACTCGTGCGAAACATTGGTAAAAAAAGCGAGCTTTTTTTCATTCAGTTCTTTTTCCTTTTCAACCTTTAAGTTAGCCAGGTTAATTTCAAATTTAAGCTTTGCCTGCTTTACCCGATATAAAAGATAAAGGTATATTATCCCAAAGATAATAACCAGGTATACCCCGTAGGCCCACAACGTTCTGTACCATGGCGGAAACACAATAACTTTAACACTGATTTGTTTCGGCATCCAGTTTCCCCGGGTGTCTGTAGCTTTGATCCTTAGCCTGTAGCAGCCTTCATTTAAATGAGTGTAATATGCAGATTTGGTCTTGCCCACATAGTTCCACCCATGGTCCCATCCCTCAAGATAATAAGCATATTCAATTTTATCCGGAAACGAATATTCGAGCGCCGTGTAATGAACGGTAAGCGCAGCCTGTTCATAATTAAGCCGGATTGTTTTAAGATCGGCTACAGATTGATTTTTGAGCAATTCGCTGGAGCCATCGGTTTCTAAATTGTCAATTTTCAGGCCGGTAATACGAAGATCGGGCCGATGGTCTGCTACCTGTATGCTGTCGGGATTAAAAATGTTAAATCCATTAATCCCTCCAAAGGCCATGTTGCCCGATTGAAGCCGGATAGCCGCGTTGTAATTAAATTGGAGGCTTTGCAAACCGTCAGAAACAATATAATTTGTAAACTTATTTTTTGCCGGGGAAAACCTGCTTAAACCATTGTAAGTACTGCACCATAGGTTTTCTTTATTGTCTATAAGGATGTTAAGGATTGAGTTACCTGGTAAACCATTAGCCTTGGTATACCTCACACTGCTCATATCAGGAAGGTTGAATTTTAGCAATCCACCACCCTCAGTGCCAACCCATAAGTGGTTTGAATTATCAGCCGCGATGGTTCTGATGCCATAGCCCACATTAAAAAAATGATGAGCCTTCTTAACGGTATCTATTTTAATGAGCCGGGTGTAATTACCTGCCCATAAGTTTCCATTACTGTCTTCAAATATAGCGTGTATGTTAACCAGGTTTTCATCAAATAGTTCAAAGCGGTCATTTTTTCGGTTATAAAGATATAATGGGCCGCCCCTGGTAGTACCTGCCCATAGATGGTGCCTGGAATCTTCAAAAAGTTTCCATAGGTTTCTATCGGTTGTTTGAGTTAATGTATTATAGCAATTATAATGCTTGAATGTGCCAGTAGCTTTGCTAAACTGGTCAATACCACCGTTGAAAGAAGCCACCCATATTTTATTATCGAAGGTTTTAAGTATGCTCACGATAAAATCGGTACTTAAGCCCCCGCCGGTTGATGCATGAGTATAGCCGGTGTATAAATTATTTTTAATGTCCCAGTAAGAAAGCCCGCCGCCATCTGTGCCTATCCATAGGTTATGCTTTTCATCTTCGCAAAAGGAAAGAATAAAATTATTGATCACACTGTTTTTGTTGAAGGGGTCATTGTTAAAAAGTGCAAATGGCTTTTTAAAATTGTCCACCACGCTAACCCCGCCGCGCAGCGTTGCTATCCACTTTCTTGATTCCCTGTCATGATAAACCGCGGTAACAGCCCCGCTTCGCAATGAACCTGCTTTGTTACCATTGGTAATAAAAGTGAGTTTGCCACTATCTGTATTTAAAATATTGATGCCGCCACCGTCGGTAGCTATCCAGATATTACCTTTTTCGTCGAGAGTTAAATTGGATATGTTATCGCTGGTAAGTTTATCAATAGCCAGTTGAAACCTCTTGATAGCTCGTGTTTTACTGTCAAATATAAACAAGCCGTTTTCAGTGCCTATCCAAAGGTTGCCCGCTTTATCTGAAAGCAGGCAACTGGCACTGTAAAGTTGAGTATTGATGATATTTATACGATCAGATTTTGGATCGTATAAACCCAGCCCGCGGTTTTTTACAAATACCCAAACGCCTGCCCGGGTAGGGCATAATGCTTTCACACTATAATTATATTGGTCGGTAAGCCTCGTTTGCAGGTAAAGTTTTCTGGTTTTATCATATCTCAATAATCCCAGCTCATCGGATCCTATATATATACTACTGTCCTTACCGGTTACAATAACATTTATATTTGAAGCTATTTTTAACCGGCACCCGCTGTTGTGCTCCCGGAAATATTCCGGATAAAAATAAGAGTCGGGGTAATTATAAAAAACAAGCCCGCGTTGTGTGCCTATCAATATTTTGTTACCAACACCATTTAAGGCACTTATATAATTGTAGGGGAGGGGTTTGTTGTTGTTCCACTCGTTTCTGTAGACCTTAAATTCATCGCTGTCATACCGGTTTAAGCCATCATAAGTGCCCATCCACATAAAACTATATTGATCCTGGTAGAGAGAGGTAACCGCATTATTAGATAGTCCGTTTTCGATACCAAGATACCGCACGGGCTGCCCGGCTGTGAAATCAAAAACATTTAGGTAAACGAAAAGGAACAGGAAACTAAAGTATATTTTCGGATTTAAGATGTTATTTATCCTACTATGCATTATTAAATTATTAGTTAATAACTGGTAAGTAAAAATATCAAAATGATTTACAAAAGAGTCTTGTTTTTTAATCCAAGTAATAATATTACAAAGCAAGGGCAGGGGTAGTGTTCAGGGTGCTGTTTTGAGTATATATCTATGAGCTAATTGCTTCTATACTACCAGATAGGTTTCTGTATCTTGATTTTTACATGCAATTTATTTTATCCCCTTAAATTTAGGGCTTTACCCCCTTCTTTTCTAATTCTATTATTGCATTTTTGATCAGCAGCCGGTTAAACCTATATAGCAATCTGCTTTTTTATTTTTCGGGCAATAGACTAATAGTTAGATAATAAAAAAATATGTCATGATAAAGCGTGGACTCACTTTTTCAATACTGAATGTTTTATTTTTAATAAGCCTGCCCATATTGCTGGCGTTGAAAAGCCCGGACCCAAAATTGAAAGTTAAGTGGGAACAGCTTTTTAACGGAAAGGATTTAACGGATTGGATTGTTAAAATCAGGAAACATCAATTAAATGAAAATTTTGGTAACACCTTCAGGGTTGTTGATCATAAGATCCAGGTAAATTATGATCAATATGAAAAATTTGATGACCAGTTTGGGCATTTGTTTTACAAAAAGCCTTTTTCTTATTATCTTATAGGTGTGG
This sequence comes from Mucilaginibacter gossypii, assembly GCF_017569325.2. Lineage (NCBI taxonomy): Bacteria > Pseudomonadati > Bacteroidota > Sphingobacteriia > Sphingobacteriales > Sphingobacteriaceae > Mucilaginibacter > Mucilaginibacter gossypii. The sequence continues at coordinate 1,202,254 of NZ_CP071878.2, forward strand.
AGTATCGTTTCATAGGTAACCAGGTAAAAGGTGGCCCCGGATGGGCGTTCCGCAACAGCGGAATTATGATACATGGGCAGGATCCTAAAACTATGAAGGTTGACCAGGATTTTCCAATATCCATTGAGGTTCAGTTATTGGGCGGCAATGGTAAAGATAAACGGCCGACCGCAAACGTGTGCACCCCCGGTACACAGTATGTTTTAAATAACTCAGTTGTTAAAAGTCATTGTCTGGATTCAAAATCGGAAACCTTTCATGGCGATCAGTGGGTTAGGGTAGAAGCTCTTGTTTTAGGCGATTCGCTGGTGATACATTATGTAAATGGAGAAGAAGTGTTACGTTATCAGCGTCCGCAATTAGATCCCGTTGGCAGTACAGAGGAGGGTGCATTGTTAAAAAGTGGTACAATTTCTCTGCAAAGCGAAAGTCATCCTGTTGAGTTTAGGAAAGTTGAAATTGTTGATCTTGAAAAATATGCGCATGATCGTCAGAAATTGGCCGACGTAGTTAAGCAGTTAATTGCTGAGAAACGGATTCCTAAACAATAAATAAAATAAAAAGACTAATTTGACTGCCTTTTACCTGTATAATTAAAAATAACAATGTTAAAGTTTTCCTTAACCCTATTCTTCTGCTTATCTTTCTTTTTGACGTTCAAATATTTTGCAAATACCCGCAGTAACCAATCGGGACCCACTAAACCAAATACTTTGGCTTCAATACTAGGACAAAGTCATTCTAAGAGCGATTCGCTCCATTGGCCAGCTGGCTTTACAATCACCAGGTTTGCCGGACCTGAGCTTACACCAAGTCCGGCTTGTTTAGCTGTGGCTGCCACAGGCGAGGTGTTTGTTGGCGTTGATATGATTGGTTCGCTGGGTAAAGACCCCGGGAAAGGGCGGATAATTAAACTTATCGATAGCGATAATGATGGTAAGTTAGATAAACATACAGATTTTGCTGATGTTGATGATCCGCGCGGTATACTCATCATGGGCGATCAGGTTTTTGTGCTTCATACAGTTTTTTCAAAAGAAACTCTTAAGGCAACCGGTATGATCCTTGAAGTTTTTGAAGATAAAGATCATGATGGCATAGCCGACGGGCCGCCAAAACCACTCGTCGAGCACCTGAGTAATGCTCACATGCTGGTTGAACGCGGAACAGACCATGCTACTAATGGCATCCGTATGGGGATTGATGGATGGATCTACATAGCTGTTGGCGATTTCGGCTTTCATGATGCTACCGACCGCAATGGTAAAAAACTGACTATGCTTGGTGGCGGCATTATAAGGGTAAGGCCTAATGGCAAAGAAATGGAGGTTTATACACACGGCACACGCAATATTTATGATGTTGCCATAGATCCGTACATGAATGTATTTACCCGCGATAATACCAATGATGGCGGCGGCTGGAACATCCGTTTTTCGCATCATATTCAATCGGGCGAATATGGTTACCCCTTATTATTTCAGCATTTTACAGATGAGATTCTGCCCGCCCTGGTTGATTTGGGCGGCGGCTCAGGCACAGGTTCGCTGTTTATGGATGAACCTACCTGGCCCGAAAAATATAACCATGTACCTATGACGGCCGACTGGGGACGGAGCGAACTTTATATTAATAGGGTAAAACCAGATGGTGCCAGTTTTAAACAAACTGAGGAACCGTTTATTGAACTACCCCAGATCACGGATCTGGATGTTGATGGTTCGGGGCGGCTCTATCTTTCAGCCTGGGATGGCGCGGGATATTCGGGCAGTGCATCAAAGGGCTATGTTATCAGGGCCATACCTAATGGATGGAACTATAAAGCATTTCCTGATGTTAAAGCGCTGGCCGTAGCTGATTTGGCCAATATGTTAAAATCAGAAAGCGCAGTGGCGAGATTAAATGCTTCACAGGAACTTATTACCAGGCCGGCCGACGAAAGCAGCAAGGCAGTTTTTGCCATAGCATCAGATGCAAGTGTTGCTTTATATGCACGGGTGGCTGCTCTTTTTACTTACGGACAAATTGCCCGGGAGAGCGGAATAGCTAACCTTGTACAACTTACGGAGGATAATGCTCTGAGGGAATTTGCATTACGAGCCTTAACAGACAGGAAAGAAGGAATAGCACAAGTGCCAATAGCTCCGTTTTTGAACGGGCTGAAAGATCCGTCTCCGCGCGTGAAGGCTGCGGCAATTATAGGTTTGGGTCGTCTTGGCCGTTTAGAAGCAGCTTCTGAATTACTTAAAACGCAAGTTCCTGTAAGTTTTGCAGCGCCTGCTAAAAATACCGAAGGACCGCACGCCACGCCAAATTCGGCCATAATACTGCCCCACCTGGCTGTGAGGGCACTTGTAAGCATGAATGCGGTTGATGCATGCGTTGGTGCAATTGGAACTACCAATTCGACATTAGCATTATGGGCATTGCGGTATATGTACGATACTAAAGCGGTAGACGGTTTGATTGCCGCTTATCCCAAAATCAAAGATGTAAAAACAAAGAAACAAATATTGGTAACCCTGGCACGCCTTTATAAGCAGGAAGCTCCCTATGATGCATCCTGGTGGTGGGGAACCCGGCCCGATTCACATGGCCCAATTTATAAGGGTATAACCTGGGGTGGCTCGGCTCGTATCGAGAAGTTCCTGACGCTTGAACGAAGCAAAGCAGGCGCTGCCGGCAAGCAATTTTATGCTGACCTGAATGAGCGCCACCAAATGGGGATCACGGCTTTTGGCGGTGAGGAAAAAAGTGTTCCAACAAAAGAGGTTAAAGTAGATTTGTCAAAGATCCTGAACAAAAAAGGGCAGATCGGTAATTCATCTATTGAAGATGTGATGTTGATGTTAGCCAAAGTTAAAGGAGATCCAAAGAAAGGAAAGGCACTCTTTACGCAGCAAGGTTGTGTAGCCTGCCATAGCCTTACCCGTGGCGAAAAATTAAAAGGCCCGTTTATGGGACAGATAGGGTCTATTATGAACCGCCAGCAAATTGCCGAATCCATCCTAAAACCCAGCGCTTCTATTTCGCAGGGATTTGCCACGGTGATGATCACAGCTAAAGGAAATAAAAATTATATGGGATTTATTACAGATGAGTCTGCCCAAAAAATAGTGATGAGAAACATTACCGGAGATGTATTTACCATTAAATCCAGCGATGTGATTACAAGGAAGGAACTGAAAACATCTATGATGCCTGTAGGGCTTGCCAATGCATTATCATATGATGAATTTGCCTCACTGGTTACTTTTCTATCTCAGCAAAAAAATTAAAGATGAGGAAGAAGTCTGAAGCTGCTTGAAAACCAGCGGTCATAAAGTATCTTCGTGTTTAATTAGTTGGCAACTTGCTTCTTATTTAGCAGGTTGCCGGCTCAAATTTAAATTACACTATGCAACACAAAGCTATATCGCTTAGGCCATTCATCGGCGCTAAAGATTTTGAAATATCGCGAAGTTTTTATCGCGACCTGGGATTTGAAGAGGTTGTACTGGATGCCAATATGTCGGTGTTCAAAACAGGTCAGCTGGCATTTTATCTTCAGAACGCTTACGTTAAAGATTGGGTTGATAACACCATGTTGTTTCTGGAAGTTGATGATGTTGCCCGCTACTGGAACGAGTTGCTGGCTCTTGATCTGCCTGCAAAATATGCCGGAGTAAGATTAACCCCCATCCGTGTAGAGCAATGGGGTAGGGAATGTTTTTTACATGACCCCTCCGGAATCCTCTGGCATTTTGGTGAATTTTTTAACAAGCCTTAATTCTTTTCTGTGGCCTAAAGCCGGAAATTATGGTCCCACCACATCCCAATTTCGGGCAAAGCTTTCAGTGATTTTTGATACTCTGGATCGATGTATTCGTACGAGAATAAAGTACCTGCTTGTAGCAAATGATGTAAAAAATCAATGAAATCTCCGGTGAGTACTGACTGTATCATAAATCATGATCAGCCTCTTCTTTTTTTGCCTTACTCAGATTCTTAAGCGATATATAGTTTTGGATTGACTGTACTAACAGAAGGGGTTAACAGGGTTAACACAATTTAGGGTTGTTTTGCATATCTAATTAATAATTATGTAATTGCGTGTTTTGTCCGGAAACATGTTAACCCCCTTTTGAATAAATATTATCGATTAGATTTCAATTCTTTGGTAAGGACGGTCTGTTTAATTTTTATACAGCCTCAATCTATTTATCCAAAAGAATCCAACTATTCCCTGCCTTTCTATCTAATATTAATTATCATGTCACTGCATAGTAATAATTTGTACAAATATTTAAAACAAATGTTTTAATCAAACGATTGATTAATTTTGTGCCATTATTTAAGACAAAAAAATTATCAAATGGCCGAGTCAGGATTTAAAAAGTGGATCATTACCATCACGGTAATCATTGCTTCATTGTTAGAATTAATAGATACCACCATCGTTAACGTTTCCATTCCTCAAATTCAGGGTAACCTTGGGGCCACCATAACTGATGCTGCGTGGGTAGTTACGGGTTACAGCGTAGCAAACGTTATCATTTTGCCCATGTCGGGCTGGTTGAGTAGTTTTTTCGGTCGTAAAAACTATTTTTTAACGTCCATCATTGTATTTACCATTGCCTCGTTTTTATGCGGCAATGCGAGCAGTCTTACGGAGCTTGTTGCTTTCCGGATTTTACAGGGCTTAGCAGGTGGCGGTTTGCTTTCAACATCACAGGCTATCCTGATTGAAACATGGCCGGCAGAACAGTTAGGCACTGCAACAGCTTTATTTGGATTGGGCGCAGTAGTAGGGCCAACCATAGGCCCTACAATTGGTGGTTACATAACAGACCATGCGGCATGGCGTTGGATCTTTTACGTGAATATCCCTGTAGGCATCCTTGCATCGATATTTACGGTAATGTACGTAAAAGTGACATCCCGCGATGGCAAGGACAAACCTATTGACTGGTGGGGGATTGCTTTGTTAGCGATTACGGTAGGAAGTTTACAAACCATATTAGAGAAGGGAGAGGATGAAGACTGGTTTGCCACTACTTATATTATTGTACTCAGCTGTACAGCGGTTATCGGCCTGCTGCTTTTCTTGTGGCGCGAGTTAAGCACCGATCATCCTATTGTTAATTTTAAGATCATGCGGCACCGCAGCTTTTCGGCCGGGATGGTTACTTCCTTTATACTTGGTGTTGGCTTGTATGGGTCGCAGTTCGTTTTTCCGGTTTTTTGTCAAAACCTGCTGGGGTTTTCGGCACAGCAAACCGGCGAGATCCTGCTGCCGGGTGGTTTGTTCACCATTATGATGATGCCTTTTGTTGGTATTATGCTTAATAAAGGTTTACCTGCACAGTTTATGGCTGTGGGGGGCATGATATTGTTCTTCATTTTCTCCTGGTTTATGAGCGGCTCGACGCTGGTATCAGGTACCGGCGATTTCTTTTGGCCTTTGGCTATCAGGGGGATCGGTTTGTCACTCCTTTTTGTTCCGCTTACTACTATTGCCATCGGTGGCTTAAAGGGGGCTGAGATAGGGCAGGGAACCGGCTTAAATAATATGATGCGTCAGCTTGGCGGTTCGTTTGGTATTGCCGGGCTAAATACGCTGATCCATATCCGCGTGGCAACGCACCGCAATAACTTGTTGAGTAATATCAATACGTATAATAACTATTTTACCGATAGGTATAACTCACTTTTGCACGGGTTTATGGCTAAAGGGAAATCGTTTTTTGATGCTTCAAAAATGGCCTATGCCGCTATTGACGGTACTGTAAACAAGCAAAGCACACTGCTAAGTTATAACGACGCTTACATTGTGGTTGGTTGGGTGATGCTGGCAGCCATTCCGCTGATATTTTTAGCGCCGATTGTAAAAGGGCAAAAGGCTGTGGCTGATACACATTAATCAGCTCCGGATGATATATGTTTTTGAATCACTAAATTTGAAACATATATCATCCATGACTACAATAGCCGAAACAACAACCGAAGAAAAAATACTGAATGCTGCAAGGAGCATCTTCACTAAAAAGGGCTTCCTGGCAACTACTGTACGGGACATAGCTACCGAAGCCAATACCAACGTGGCATCGGTTAACTATTATTTCCGCAGTAAGGAAAATCTTTTTGAGTTTATCATGGACGAAACCATAAAAAAGCTTTTTGATAAAATTGAACCGGTTTTAAACGACGAGTCTTCCACAGCTATTGAAAAGATAGAGATTTGCGTAGGGTATTATATCGACCAGCTTTTAGAAAATCCTGATTTTCCATTTTTTATGGTAAACGAAGTGCTTGCAGGGCACACCACCTTGCCCATGGTCGAAAAAATTAAGACATTAACCGATTCTGTTTTTGCCAGGCAGCTTTATGCATTGCAGGCCGATGGCGTCATGAAATTTCATCCCATTAACCTAATGTGGAATATTGCCGGTATGATTGTTTTCCCTTTTCTTGTGCGACCGAGGCAATTGGAGGCAGGCTATTTTGATGCCGCCGAATTTACAACGATGATAAAGGAAAGAAAGAAGCTAATTCCAATTTGGATAGCACAGGCTTTAAAGGGTGTGTAGGAATATCCCTTGCCTTTTAGGCCTGCTATGAAAACCCCTGCTTTGCCTGAGTGAAGCGATTGATAGGTTATGAAATGTAAAAAGTAATTGAGGCCGAATATCAGATAAAGCGAGCCGGGCAGTACACGGTAAATCAATGTTGTGTTTTTCATGAAGTGTTAATAACCAGGCTTAATTTATTGAAGATTCCGCGGTCAAAGTCATATCCCGAAAATGTATGATTGATCTTCCTGGAAAATAGAAATAAGCGACTTGGAGAGCCGAATAGCTCCAGGGAAAGTATTACCTCGCGATAATATGCAAATGCTCTTCTTTTAAAAAGTCATGCAAATCAACTTCCAAAACCTTTGCTATATCAATGAGTCTGGCAAGGGTCAGTTTAACATTTCCTAATTCAATTTTACTGAACGTGTTTTGTGATACGTTAAGCTTGTAGGCAACGTAAAACTGAGTGTAATTTTTTTCTTGCCTTATTGCACGGATCCTGTTGGCTATAAGTTTTTCGGTGAGCATTTGTTGTTACTGGTTTCAATTATAAACGTAATTGTGAACGCCCCGGATTGGAAATGCATGTAATAAACAGGTGAGTTGTTTATTATGCCGAAAACTTAGCTTTACTCTAAAATAGGGTATTATTAACTTGTTGATAATTAGGTTTTTGTGCGTGTTTTTGATTGATTGTAAATCCGTTAGCTGCCTTGAATCGTAGTTTCTTCCAAACTAATTGAAATAATAATTTATGAAAAAAATGATCATCGCGGCCTTTGCATTAGTAGCTTTTGCAGTAGTCCCTAAAGTCAACGCTCAAACCAAAATGGTAGGCGGCGCGGCTATGTACCCCACCAAAGATATTATTGATAATGCTGTAAATTCAAAAGATCACACTACACTTGTTGCCGCGGTTAAGGCAGCAGGCCTGGTTGAAACCCTGAAGGGCGAGGGCCCGTTCACCGTTTTTGCGCCAACTAATGAAGCATTTAGTAAACTGCCGAAAGAGACCGTTCCAACTTTATTAAAACCAGAGAATAAAGCAATGCTGACCAAGATCCTAACTTATCACGTAGTAGCGGGCCGTTTAAGCTCGGCAGATTTATGGACTAAAGTTAAGGCTGGTATGGGGAAAGCCGAACTAAAAACTGTAGCGGGCGGTACACTTACCGTTATGGCAAAAGGCAAAAAACTATACCTTGTCGACGAAAAAGGTGATAAGTCATGGGTCACCATTGCCGATGTGTTTCAAAAAAATGGTGTTATCCATGTAGTTAATACTGTGCTGATGCCTAACTAATAGAAGCCCAAATATAAAAGAACGAAGCCCTGTTGCTTAAAAAAGCGCCGGGCTTTTTTATTGGGGTACGCCAATACATGAGGCGAATTAAATTGTATTTGGTTGATTTTGTATGGATTACGCCAGATTTAGTTTAAATTAGGTTAAAAGTATCCATATGGAAAACTACTGGCAGGAAAAAAAGGAATGGCTCAATAAATTGACCCTGGAAGATGCAAAGTTCATATTTGAACAGGCCGAAAAATCATATAACTACACCATAGAAACTGCAAAGGGTATTTATGAACGATCAAACGGATTAGTAACCCTGGTTTCAGGTGTTTTAATTGGTCTTGTGGCTTATGCTATCGGAAAATGGAAGGATACACCTCACTTGGATAGTTTGTTATTTACAGCAATTGTAGGGATCTTTTATTTTCTGATAGTAGGTTTAATGTTTGTACTGCAAGGTTTAACCCCAAGCGAATATCTTTTGCCAGGTACAAGCCCCAAAATATACTTTGATAAGGCATTTTTCCATAAGGATATTGTTGATAATGAAAGGATCCTGAGGTTTTACAAGGTTGAGATCATCAATTACCAGGAACGGATTGAGCAAAACACAAAGAAAAACGATTACAGATGGAATATTTACGTACTTTGTTTACGGGCAATATTTTTTTCGCCTATAGTTATGGGGATAGCTTTTGCTATTGCAACCATAGCTTCCTGACTACTCCGCTCCCAGATAATCCGCCTGATCAGACGATGACAGGTCGTTATCATCCCATAAACCGGGGGTATCTATATCCCCTTCCAAATAAGGCTCGCTGTCTTCGGCACAAGGCATGGCCTCATCAAGGTTAATGTCTGACCTGCCCACACGGCCCTTGCCTGATGTTTTGATATCCCAGATATCAGGGATATTTCCACTGTCTTCTTCAGGGGTTGGGGTTTCGTTAGGATCTGGAAATTGGCTCATAATCAAATAATTATTGCTAAATAAAGTTAAATTATTGCCGAGATAAAAGCAAATGGAAAATGTGATTAATTGATGCAGTGAGAAACGAGTATATTGTTTTAAAGATTTTATTTCTTTGGATTATTTATTGTCTCTAATTCGATGGGCAATAAGGAATGACAATTAAATATTTTTTAATAAAAGCTAAAGGCCTATGGAGTTTTATATCCATAAGCCTTTGGCCATCGAACCTTACAATAAAATTTGTATGTTTCAGTATTTGAAAGGATAGGTTCCCGGTCCGGGAGATGTAGTATAAAGTTTAAAAAAGCTTCCCGAATTTGGACTTGTAGCTCCGCCAAAGGTACGTGTATCCGCTAAATTTACAGTAGAAAGAGAACCATTTCCATTTACACCATCAGCAATTATGGCAAGGTCTCCGTCAACGGTAAGCACCAATTGAGTATTTTGAGGATTTTGAGATCCACACTTGAAATAATATGTCTGTGATTCAAAAACAGGAGGCCCATTAACTTGATACAAAACGAGATTTAAATCATTTTGTAGATCTAATCTAGTTTGTTTATCACTTGTGTTGCTGGCCCATAGTACTTTTCCTGTTGAATGGACATAAACTACAAGGTTACCGTCGCCTTGGTTGTTAAAGGCATAAATTCCTGCTTGCCATGTACCTTTAGGAACAACAACTGATGGAAATGAAGACGAAGAAGGGAACGTGCCAATTACTGTATAGTAACTTGGCGAAAAATGAGTAGTGCTCCCTACTTGTGATAAGGCGCATGAAATACTGTTAACTGAAACGCGCTTAGTTACTTCAGTTTTGTTAGTATTAGATAAACTGTCCGCCCCACTTTCATTGGTGCCTGAAGAGGTTATTCCGAAAGGATTTTGTGTTTTTTTCGCGTCGTTAGCGATTGGATGATTAGAAGGGTTTTTAGAGCATCCACAAATCAAAAGAATGAATGCAATACATAGGTTTTTTTTCATTTGGAATAGGTTTTTTTCCAAAGGTATTATTATATATCGAGTTGAAAAAAAATATTATATTATTATTGAATTATTAAATTGTAATAAACGATAACTGCTGAAATGTTAAATAGGGGTATCGATAAATTCTGTTGTTTTAGGATTTTCCGGCCCCTCAATATTTATCTCACGCGTTCTTTAACGCCGACAAATCGCATTGCAGATCTTTATCCCAATTTCCCGTTTTAGCCGCGGCATCATAGGTGGATTGCAAAAATTGAAGCAAAGTCCTTTCCGGGTCGGCGGATCGGGAAACAACTTCGTAAGTCAATAAAAACTCACCCATTTCCCCGCTGTAAAATGCTTCGGGAGGCGATACCTGCTGTTGGGCAAAATCTTCAGGAGTTGGGTAGCAATATGCGTAAAAAACGGGATGGGGGAAAGCATCCGATCCCGGCCAAAAGCCGCATGAGCTCACTTCCTGTGAATAAGCTTCCTGCATTACTATTGCGGGCATATTGGGAACACTGCCCTGGTGTTTTGGTGCAGGCCTGCCCGAAAAGCGGGTGACCGCCAGGTCAAATCCTCCCCAAAAGAAATGTACCGGGCTATTTTTACCTTGAAACCCGGCCCTGAATTCGGTGAAAACATTGTGGATCCTTACCAGCGCCTGCCAGTAATCATGCATAATGGAAGCATTATAGTTACACGGCGTATGATTTTCGGCAAAAGGAATAGCCGGCTCCACTTCATTCGGCACTGCATATATTTCTGCGTTTGCATTAACTGAAGCAATACTATCCATCAGGGAACTATAAAATGCGGACACACTTCCGGTCCCCAGCCCAAACGATCGTTTTTCTCCGGTACTGGTGGATATATTCAGGGTATGACTGATAAAATCAAGATCTATCTGGAAAACGCCGCCCTCAAATGGCATGCTCCCTGTAGTTAAGCCGGTTGAACTTACATAAAGGGTTACCTGCCATGAATGATTGATCCAGGGCATTTGTTTTAATCTTACCTTACCAATGATTTGGGTCCACATATGAACACTTGCAAGGGTATCTTTAAGATCATGGTAATCGAGCCTGGGCCAGCGTGTTGTTGTCGGGTTGCTCATAGGTATAGCTTGTTGAGTTAATTCACTTAATCCTAAATTACAAATGTTTTCTGGGATCTTAGCTTTAATTTTCAGTCAAATGAGAATTAAAGCTTTCGATTTCGCTCCAGTGTCACATTTTTATATCATTTGTTCCTGTTAACGGTTAGCTAATATGAGTGGGCTAAGTTGGCTGCCGAAAGTATTACACAATAAAAAGATCGACGAAATTACTTATGGTACTAAGCACTAACAGGAACATTGGGCTGTTAATTAAAACCGGTTTAATAATTATGGTTGCGGGCTGCATCGGCGGTTCTGTACTGGGTCAATCGGCCCATGTAAATCCCTGGGCTCCCAAACTGCTGGGCACACTGCCGCCGCCGGCCAGTCTCAGTCAGGGTATCTGGCTTAAAGGCGAGTTGCATATGCACTCCAGGCATAGCAAGGAGTCGTCAAATAATTCAATCAGCAAGATCATCACTTTTTGCAGGTTGGTAGGGATCGATTTCCTGGCTATTACCGATCACGATAATCATGTAGAAGGCGACGTAGCACACAATACCTGGGCTGATCCGGAGTTTAAATCAGATTCGGTATTGCTGCTTTACGCTGCCGAATGGACAACTACCCGAGGCCATGGTAACGCCTTTTCGGCCAGGCCTTATGATCATCAGCAGTTATTTGATGTGCGCGATCAGCGCGATACTGTGGTGGGGCGCATAAAAAATAAGCTGGGTATTCACCTGTCTGCAAACCATCCCAGCGGTAAAGATCATTTTGGGTATTCGTATGATATGGTTAATTCTATCGAGGTATGGAATTCGGCCATCTGGTCAAAAAATGCCAATGCGATCATGATCTGGGATGATATGCTGTCATCGGGCCGAAAGCTAACCGGCAGGGGAGGGAGCGATGCTCATCACGGCGTGCCTGTAGGGGATGAAAAACCAGGCCCTAATACTTACCAGGCTAAAGCCAATTATGCGGGAACGCCTACTACCTGGGTATTTGCAACTGCACGTACTAAGCAAGCCGTTATTGACGCCTTAACCAACGGACGGGTATCCATAAGTTCAAACCCATATGCTCCTCGTGTTGAGTTTTATGCTGATTTAAATGGCGACGATAAAATGGATATGATGATGGGGGATAATGTAAAGGCAACTGGTAAGCCGGTTAAATTTAAGGTTCAGTTAACCGGAAACAGTATGAAGGATACCACTTACACTATCAATGTGGTAAAAAACGGCAACCCGTTTGGTACTTTTAAAATGGAAGGCAAAATGCCCATGATTGAATTTACCGATACACCGGCAATAGCCGGCCGTACTTATTACCGGGTGACGGTAGAAGGGCCGTCTACACCTTACCCTCAGGTGCCGCAATCAGCAGCACTGAGCGGTAATATGGTAGGATTGTCAAACCCGATCTGTTTTAATTTTGATCCGAATTTCTGACAACCGAATATAATAGGGAAAACCGTACACGAGCTTACTGTGTACGGTTTCTTGTTGTAACTATTAACTAAAAGAACGAAGCTGCAGTTAAAAGTGTTGGTGTTTTATAATAATTGTTAAAACCCCAATTCAATACGGATTTGTTTAGTTTAATAAGGTCAGTATGTCATCAATTATGTGATGTAACAGGATATAAAAAGAGCCGCATTATGCAATGCAAAACGGCTCTTTTTTGATTTTTTATTATTTGTGTTTGATAGTTTCTTCAATAACACGATCACCTGTACCGGCTGGGTACCTGTAATTTAGTATGAAGCTTTTAGTCGCAGGGTCATAAATGCTTTTCTTCCCGGCAACAGGTAATAACGGTTGGGTTGCACTAACATTACCAGAAACGGTTACCTCGTTTGTAGCTTCATTTACAGTCAGGGTCATTGATCCGCCAATATCACCAATTTCTGTGCTTACGGCTGTAGCACCAGCTGTAGTAAGGGTTTTATCCCGATCAATTGCTCGGTCGCCATTCACAGGATGGTGAAAAATACCAGTTGAGTGGTATTCACCATCATACTTGTTTTTGATAGCGAAGAAGGTGTATAGCGTGTCCTTGCTTTCAGCATGGACGGTTAAACCGGCAGCGTCACTGATTATATATGCAAGCGCATATTTTTTTGTCAGATCAAATTTACTTCCATTTAATTTGATGGTAAAATAGTTCTGGAAGTCGCCAGGAGCAAATTTAGCATTTAGGTTTCCCGAAGTTCCGGCAGTAACTTTGGTGCTGCTTATTGTATACAGACTTGTTGGCAGTAATTCATACTCCGTATCGTTATTTTCGTTGTATTTATCAATTGCGTCTGGAATTGCTTTTAAGACCACAGTTTGATCTTTTTGCAAATCAGCAGCGCTTTTTGCGTCGCGTTTGATAGAAAATACATCAACAGTTTTAATGTTTGTGAATGGATCAAAGAAATGCTGTTGTTCAAGACCGTCTGGAAAGCCGACAAACGACTTGCCATTGTCCATAGCCTGCCCGCCAACCTTATCAGCAATGGTTTCTTTCCGACAGCCTGAAAAAGCAATCGCAGATCCGATACAGGCAACAAGCAAATATTTATTGAATATGTTCTTTTTCATGTTGTGTCAATTTTTAAAATGATTATTTACCACCATCCCACCAAACTCGCGTATCCTGAGTATCGCCGCCCATGCGTGTAACTGCCGCGCTAACGTTTGCGCCGTTGGTATTGTACTCTGAAGTAGCATATACAAACCTCCTTACAATTTGCTTTGATGCGTTTGTAGCATCAGGAGCAGGCGTAAGTACTGGGTATCCACTTTTCCTCCAGATATCCCAGGCCATATGGCCGTCAGGGTAACTTGCCACCCAACGCTGAGTTGAAATTAGCTGAATGTTAGGTGTGCCTAAGCCTTGTGCGAAAGTTTTACCCGCAGCAGATGTTAGCCCCCACTGTACGAACGATTCACCTATACCATTTTGGAAATCGATGGCTACTGTTTCAGATGTTGTTGGAGTGATCCAGCCCAGGTTTACAGCTTCGGCCCTTGCCAGCCACACCTCTGCAGCTGTGATCAGGGTTACTGATCCGTTTTCAAGCCTGAAGTCGCCGCGTAAAACACGTGCCCATTTTGGGTTAGCGTCGGTAAAAGAGGTCACCGCTAAACGCGCTAAGCCGTATGGAACGCCAATATTTGATGTCGTAACGTTACCCGCCTGCTCACTCTCGCCGCCAAAAGCTGCCTGACGCGGATCGCTGGTGCTCGCGGTATAATCGGTAAGGGTTTTTGATTCGGCAAAATCCTTACGCCCGTTATACAGGTTCCACCATGCGCTTTTGTAATTACCTCCAGGATATTGAAGTTTGAAGTTTTGATCGGTAGTAGTTATTACTCCTCCATTAGCTGGGGTAATAGCTTCGTTGGTTGCCGCAGATGCGATGGAAGAAGAAGCGGTTACCTTTGACATTTGAATTGCAACAAGCAATTTAAGGGAGTTTGCCATTCTTTTCCATGATGCCACATCACCACCATAAATGATGTCACCGCTTATTGGCGATGAATCAAACGAATTTATAGCCGTAGTCAGCGTGGTAAGTATGCCCTTATAAATGGTTTCCTGGGAATCATATTTAGGCAATATGTTGGCCGCCCCTTTGAGTGCGTCGCTGTAAGGAACATCGCCCCACGAATCCGTTACTATCCAGAAAATATATTGCTGCAGTATTTTAGCCACATTAACCATGTTTTTACTTGGGTTTTGGTTAATGATAAGCTGCAGGTTATTAAGATTACCTGCATAATTGCCTGTAAACCCGTTTTGGGGCAGGTTGTACAATGAAGTACCTGAATACTGCGTTTCGGTAAAATATTGAGCGTACTGGCCTCCGCTTATCGCTTCGGTGCCGGTTGAAGCATAACCGCCTAAGCCTGCTTCAACGTTTGATAACAAGGCCGAAGGTATCGGCGTTACTGTTGCTGCAGGATTGTTGTTTACGTCGCCAAAATCCTTTAGCTTATTGCAACCCGCGCCTAAAAAGGTAAACGCGCCCGCTAATGTATATAGATATATCTTTTTCATTTTTTCTTAGTCTAATAATCCTTGTTCGCTTAGAATGTTACTTTTAGGTTGAAACCAAAACCCCTCGTGCCTGGGTATTGGGCAGTTTCACCTTCTGTCGCGGTGATCTCTGACGGATCGAAATCCTTAGATTTAGCGTATATCAACAATAAGTTACGGCCGGTTAAATCAATCCTTGCCGATTGGAATACATTTCCTAAACCCCATCTTTTAATCGGCAGGTTGTAACCTACAGCAACCTCACGAAGTTTGATGAAAGTCAAGTCGTAGATGTAGGGATCGTAAGTTTTATTGTTTGTTAAACCCTGATAGTATGATTTTGCGTCGACGTAATAGGTCACGGCTTTATTGTCGGCATCAACACCGGTAACTTTAACACCGCCACCATCAGCAACAGGGTCACGTACCGACATGCCTTTATCGTTAAGTGCCGCCGTATTAGCCGTTAAACCGCTATATTGACCCCAACGGTTTGATAATGAAGCGAATTTGCCACCAAACTGATAGTCGATATTTGCGCTCAACACAAACTCTTTAAATAAAGTGAATGTATTTTGTATACCACCGGTATATTTAGGCAACGCACTGCCGAAATATACGTTAGGATCATTGATGTAAGCGCCGGATGAAGTAAGAATTGGGACCCCGGCAGCATTGCGTTTGATACCGTTACCGTAAATTTGGCCCCACCATTTGCCTTTTTGATTGATCAGGTAAGGCATGTCTGTACCCCATACACCTGCAACCTGCACACGGTCAACACCGTATTTATTGCTGATCTCTACTACTGTATTATCCAATAACTGTGCAAAGTTGGCATTGATTGTCCAGCTAAAGTTTGGTAACCGGATAGGGGTGCCGCTTGCAGTTATCTCCAAACCTCTCCGTTTGATCAAACCTACGTTGGTCAGGATAGATGATACACCACTGGCAGCGTTAACCGCTAAGCCCAATGGAAGGTCTTTGTCATCTGCAGCCCAGTAAGTAGCGCCAAAAGTTAAACGGTCGTTAAAGAAACCTAAGTCTAAACCAATCTCTTTTGAAGTAGTGGTTGTGCCATGTAAGGCAGGGTCAACAAATTGGGTTGGGCCACCTTGCAATAAGGCGCCATTCCATTTATTTGGAGCTATACCGTATAGTGTATTGTTCCTGTATGCGCCAAATGTTTCGGTTGAGTTACCTAAGGCTAATGGTACCTGGCCCCATGATCCCCTTACTTTACCATAGTTTAACCAGTCTTTAAATTCAGGTAATACCTCGCTGAATACGAATGACCCACCAAATGATTTTGACAACACTGAGTTAGCGTTGTTTATAGTAGAGATGGTTGAAAACCAGTCGTTACGTAAAGTCGCATCAGCATATACAATCCTTTTGTAATTGGCAGAAGCTTTTGCAAATACCGCTCGGTATTGCTCCTGGATCCTGGTATTGCTGGCACTGATCGGATCGACAGAGTTTGCTAATGTATACAAATCCGGAACGCTTAAACCATTGTTGGTGTTTGCACCGTTGTCTTTGTAACTCCAGTTGTAAAAATCGCTACCGGCATTAACATTCAGGTGGAAATCTTTGATCTGCTTATCATAGTTAAGCAAGGTTTCGTAGTTTTCGCGGTTTGAGTATGATGTTGAAGTGCCATAACCTGCTTTTTGACCTGTTTGAGTGCCGCTTGCCTGTATTTCAGATGAAATTTTGCCTTCGTTCCAGGTGTTGGTTTGATTGCGGCGGTATGTAACCTTGAAGCTTAAATCATTATTGATCTTGTACTGTAAGTATATGTTTCCGTACAAACGGTCGCGAGTGTTAAGGTTTTGCCATTGTTTTTGCCATAAATAAGGGTTGTACCAATAGTTACCCGCATAAAACGAGCCCGGGTTTGATGGATCGTATGAGTTAGGGTTTTGGTGGTTCCAGCTTACATAGGTACCGTCAGGTGATTTTAGATCCTGTAACTCTTTCATGATACCCATGTCCAAATCACGGTGGAACCATGAGTTGAACGAGCCACTTGACGCACTTGCGTAAGCATCACTGATCTGGCCATGAAGTTGTGTACCCGAAAAGTTAATACTTGCACCTGCTGTGAGGTGTTTGTTAAGATCGTAGTTGGCGTTTAAGGTGAAGTTGTTTTTGTTTAGCCAGGTTTCAGGCACTATACCTGTAGTGTGCTGGTTATTGTATGACATCCTGATGTTGTAATCATCAGCTGCTTTAGTAAATGCCACACTGTTATTTAAAGAAACACCGGTGCGGAAGAAATCCTTTGCGTTATCTGGCTGTGGGGTCCATTTGGCAGTTTTGAAAGAGTATTTGGTACCAGCAGCCCATGCATACCATGGAATATATTCCTGGCCAACCATTTTAGGGCCCCAACTACTGTCGTCGGTATAATCCGGGTAATATTTGCCATCTAAAGCTTTCCATCCTTCAGGATCGCCGTCTTTCCAATGGTATTGAATGAAATCTGCAGAAGCACCGCCACCATAACTGTTTTGGTAGTTAGGCAGAATATAAGCCTTGTCGAAATTGGCACCAAGGTTTAATTCAACACCAACGCCCTTGGTTTTTTTACCCTTTTTAGTTGAGATAACGATAGCGCCATAAGCTCCCTGTGAACCGAACTGAGCAGATGCTGCAGGACCATTCAAAATACTAATGTTGTCGATGTCGTCATTGCTCAAATCGTCGGCGTTTGGCATTATTGTACCGTCAACAACATATAAAGGGTTGTTACCGCTACCAAAGCCTGTAGCACCACGAAGCCTGATGTTGGTATTGCGGCCCAAAGCTGCAGCCGACTGGCTACGTACCTGAACACCTGCAACCTTACCTGCCAATGCGTTGTTAACGTTAGGCTGGCGGATAGTGTTCAATGCATCTGACTTTACTACCTGTGCTGCATATGAAGCCGATCGTGATGACTGTTTGGTACCATAAGCACCAGTAATTACCACTTCTGATAGTTTATTAGCGCTGCTTGTTAGTTTAACATCTAATGGTGTCGAAGTGATTTCAACTGTTTGAGATGTAAAGCCAATAAAGCTAAAGCCTAAAGATTTTGCAGAGGCAGGAACAGATAAAGAAAATTTACCATCTGCATTTGTTTGCGTACCGAGCGTGGTACCTACAACTCTTACGGACACGCCTGGCAGCGGTAGTCCATCGTCTTTTGAAGTTACCCGGCCGGTAACCGTTTTGTTTTGTGCATGTACCACACTAAAAAATAGCATGAACAAACACCAGCTTGCGAGTAGGAGTTTTTTCATTGTTAAAAAATCAGTTTTAGTTAATATCCAAAACTACAATTTTTGTAATAAAATGAAAAAAAAGTTAAATTTTTTTTAAAGTTTTTTATATATATTAAAATATTTATAAAAAAATTGATAAAACGTTAATGCAAAATAAGTGAAATGTGGTTTTTTTTGAATTCTTCATATGAAATTCATATAAAATTTATATGAATTTTAATTTTCAGGGCGGTTGGTACGATGTTTATGGAAAATGACATGAAATATTACTTTATAAAGCCAGTATTAATGAGATATGTAAGTAATAATTGAAAAAGCGTGTTCTTTTTTAAATTAAAAAACTAAATATACGTTTGAGAAAAACGTTTTAGTTTACTTTTTTAAAAATAATAATATTTTTTGTAAAAAGAAAGTGACAAATGACTGAATATTAAAAAATTAATGGGTGAAAGCTTTTGCTTGTAATACCCGAATTGCTTTTATAAATATTTAATTAATTGATTGTTAGGTTTTTAATTATTTGTATTCTGTATATATTATTATTTTTTGTCAGATTCTGTTTTTAAATAAAATGTTTTAAAAGGAATTTAATTGTCAAACTGTAATAGCAAGGTATTTTGATTGCAGCCATTTTTTGTGGTTTAATAAAAATGGGGGGCGGCACTTAGCACTTCAATGCAGCTTAATTACTTCATTAATTGCCAGATAGCAAATATCCGCCGCCATGAAGTTGTCATCTGCCGATTATGCAACCTTAAAGGATTGTTTGTAATAGTTGCAGGCAGGAGCAAAGAAGCTTAAATTGCATTGTGAGCAAAAAGCGTTTGCGACATCTGTATCTTTTTCAGTATTTGATTGAATAGTTGGGTTAGACTTTGGTTGTAATACTTTTGTCCTGTTAAAATTTGAGGGATAGACGAGCCTGGCTGTTGATGATGTCGCTAATGAACCTGTTTGAGCTCCATATTCACTAACAAGTAATTGAGGGGATATCCTCGAAATAGAGTGGGAGGCTTGGTTGTATTTAAGTAACCGGTAATCTCTTCGGTCTGGAAGTTTGCTCTGAGGCCTTGGTAAAACTATCCCGTTGTCATAAGATTTATCCTGTAATAATGCGATTATACAAATCAGCATTATTATAAATGTGCTAATAAAGTATTCCATCACTTTTTTCTGTTAATAGATTTCGGTATATATTGGGTACAGTAACCGGGTAAGCGTAATTCATATAAATAAGATGTGCGATGGCTTTTCATTTTTTTAAGTTTGTTTCGGTAGAACAATTTTATGAACAGAGGCTGGGATGCACAATACAAATCAGTTGGTATTTTATGAAATAAAGATAAAATATAGATTTACAGTGAATTTATTATATGGAAAGCACCGTGGAAAAACTATCAGTAATAATAGCAGATGACCATACTTTATTTATAAACGGCTTACACATGTTGTTGCAGGGAGAGCCAGATATAGAGGTAATGAGCGTTGCAGCAACCGGTAAGGAATTATTGCATTTGTTACACACCCAAACACCAGACTTCATATTGCTTGATATCAATATGCCGGGTATGAACGGGTTCGACGTACTTAAGCGGATAAAGGATTACTATCCTAAAATTAAGGTAATCATGCTTTCCACATATAATGAGGAGCACCTGATTGAAAAAGCAAAGGCTGAAGGTGCCAGCGGCTACTTGTTCAAAAATGTCGGGAAGGCTGAACTATTACAGGTAATGCGCTCCGTAGCGCAAGGGCAACTGTGTTTTCCCTGCAAACAGCCGGTTGTTAATTCCATGCCTAATGAACCAGATCCTTTTTTAAAGCAGTTCCAGCTTACTAAGCGGGAAACTGAACTTTTACAATTTATAAAACAGAATTTTACCAACCAGCAAATGGCCGATCATCTTCACTTAAGTATTTATACTGTTGAAACACACCGTAAAAATATTATGCAAAAGCTTAATCTGAAAAATCCGGTTGAGCTTAACCGGTTTATAATGCAATATAACTTATAAAGGTTTATTGGTGAGTGGGATATAAATAGAAACAAGTGTCCCCCTGTTAGGATGCGAATCAAATTCAACCCTGCCTTTTAAAAAATTTATCCGCGACATTAGATTGTTTAAGCCCATGCCTTTAAAAATATCAGGATTGGTTGCGTCAAAGCCTATGCCATTATCTTCAATAGTGAGGCTGATGTTTTCATCGCTTCTTATAAGTGAAATGTCAACCCTGTCGGCATGAGCGTGCTTCATTACATTGTTTACACTTTCCTGTAATACCCGGTATAAAATGATCTCGATGGTATCGTCAAACGGCGAATCAAACCCCTGGCAAAAAAAGTTTATTGCAATATTATTGTTCTTGATATTCTCAATAAATTGTTTAATTACTTGTGCTAACCCTGTTTTATGAAGTGCCCAGGGCATCATATTATGTGATATCGTTCTTACCTCTTTAAATCCATAGTCAACAAGGTTAAGTGCTTTTTCAAAACGGGTTCTTTGCTCTTCATTTATGAAAGGTAATTCACTGCCTATAACTGACAGGTTTATTTTTGCCGCCGATATTATTTGGCTCACACTATCATGTAAATCCCTGGCAATTCTTTGTCTTTCACTTTCCTCAGCCGCAATTATAGCCTGCATTGCCATATTGCGCTGTTTTAGCTTGTTTTGTTTATAATAAAAAAAGCCTGTGAAGAACATTAAAAGTATAAAAACACAGATACCCGCCATCCAGTAATTACGCTTTGTTATTTCAAATTGCTGTTGCAGTACCTGGTCTTCACGTTGTTTTATTTCGTATTTTGCCTGTAGTTCATCAATGGTGCTGTTGCCTGAGGTTTTAATTGCTGCATGCTTTTTTAAATAAATCAGCGATTGCTTATAGTCGCCCAATTGCTCATACAAATCAGCTATTTCATTTGTGGCGCTTCTTTGCATATCTGCATAATTTATTTGTGTGGCAAACTGAAGGCTGTTTTTTAATGCATCGAGAGATTGTAGATATAACCGTTTGTTTTTATACAATACGCCAAGGTTAAAATAGTTAATTGAAAGCGCAAGGGTATCATTTAATGATTTTTTGACATCGATGGTTTTTAAAATTTCCTGTTCTGAGTCGTTTGGTTTAATACTTCCCATAACATCCCCCATAAATTTATGGCTGTATGCTTCAGAGGTGTTTTCATTTGTTTGCCGGGCAAGGTTTAAAGAGTCTTTTATGTCGAAAGCCTGCCTGGAGTAATTTAAGGCCTCCCGGTAATTGTTTTTTGCCTCATATAACGTCGCGGCCAGGTTTAAGGCTTCTGTCAATTCTGTACGGTCGCCGGTTTTTGGGGCGTATGAAATTGCCAGCATGCAAAATTCAAGCGCTTTTTTATGATTTTTTAATTTTACATACGCTTTCGCTAACCTGTAGTAACCATCGGTTAAAATGTACTGTTGATTTATTTTGTTGAGTGCAACGGCGGCAATGTTGTAATAATATGATGCGGAATCATATTGGTTAGTTTGGAAATAGGCTTCTCCTAAAGTTTGCGATAGTAAAGTAATTGCTTTTTTATTGTTTAGCTTATGTGCAAGGTTCAGTCCTTCTTTTGCAACAATGATGGTTTTGGTCGGATTTGTTTCAGCCGCATAGTTGGCAATCTGAGTAGCGGCGGTTAAGCGTTTTTGTGTGGGTGATTTGCTGAAAACAACCTTTTTTAAACTATCAATATTTTGACCGCAACACGGAATTACAGCCAAAATAAGCAGAAAAAACAAAGGGTATTTCATATCCGGGTTTTTGGTCCCGGTTAAAGATAGTAATTTGATATTTATCAGCAAAAGTCGTTGGGCCTGGGGTTGTTACCAGTTAATGTGTTTTTAAAATCTGGATATGAATATTATTAAAGCAGATAATACGGCTAACACGAAAAACACAATTTGCCGTTGCCTGGCACTGATAATGTTGGGTATTTTGCCTGTTCCCTGCAATTTTTCGAGCTTAAATTTATACATAGCTGATAATCCCATAAAAGTTAGGGAAACAAAGCCCGCGAGGTAATTTAAAGTACTTTCCATGGTTTTTTAATTTAGATGAAACGCGATGAATTAATTTGTTCAAAACCATTTATGGCTTTGTTTTATATTATTTCACCATCGTGCTTGACAGTACAATTTTATGGAGAGGCCGAAATTCACACAATACAAAGCAGTTGGTATTTTGGAGTAACACCATAAAGCTTATTTTTACAGATGAAATATTGGAGGTAAGTATATCATGTAGAAACACTATTTAGTATTATACAGATAGCATATATTGGAAAGCCGTGTGCCGTAATCGATAAAAAGGATTAACTTTAATAATGATTTTGCAATGTAATTCTAACCTATACCCAAAATCATTATTGCTCATTAACAATCAATAAAAATTAAATTAATAAGCTATTATTCACCAAATAAAACTGACTGATTGTATTGAAAGCAATTGCTTTCTGCATAAAGATAATTAAATGGAAATGTCATACATCGTCCAAAAAAAGGAGAGAAACCGGCGACTCAACAGCTTAATACCATGCTTTATTTGGTTATTAGTTGCCTGGGGGGGCTTAAGTAATACAATGGCCCAGAGCCGTAATAATCAGTCGGACTGGAATGTGCCGCCGCCATTAACACCTGGTACAATTACCAAAGGAAACACCCATGGCAGTGGTTCGGCGGGTAAGCCGATTGTACTTACGCTTACGGATATCCCGGTAATTGCTCAGCCCTTTGTTTCAGCAACTCAAATGCCTGTGCTGGCTGCAGTTGGCTCAACGCCGCCTGTGGTTGATGCACCTGGCCAACCCGATGTTAATGGTGCAACTGCGGGGTTACCTGAAATTCCATCGCCTGAAGCGCCCGAAGCTCCGCATTTGCCAAAGCAAACAATGCAGGACCTTCAGTTTTCAGCGGTTATGGACCTCCCTTTGCCAGAATCGCCGGAATTACCGCCAGCGCCTGTTGAGCCAACCGTATCAGGCCAGGTGAATATTATAAAGGGCCCCATTCCGATAATGCCCGATATAACAAGTACGGTACCGCTTTTACAGCCTTCCGAAAATCTTACACCCTGGTCTATCCCGGAAATTCCCGAAAGCGAGAGCTTTAAAATGATATCGCCTGCGGGAACGAAGGATGATAAGTTAAAAGGCAAACCCCAATCAAACAGGAAAAAACACTAACTGTGACATAATGTCAAATTATTAAAGGCATTATAACAAGAATACCAAAATGAAAAGTACCCCAATTGAGTTAAAATATATATTTGTTATAATATTAGCTTTTGCGAGCGGTGTTACCTATGCCCAGGGCAGATTTAAACAGGGAGATGAGTTTCAAAGGCAGGTAAATACAAAGTCAAATTGTGTTTTACAGCGCGGCAGCCAAACTTTGCGTGTTGGTTCGGTTTCAGTAGTTGTTAAAACCTACAAGGTAACCGATGCTTCTGAAAGGGGGGCCTCTTTTACTATTACTACTGATAAGCTTATCGATACCATAAATGCAATGAACCAGAACCTGGTATATAACTCAGGTAAACCTGCCGACCCAAATTCTGTTATCCAGGTTGGTTTGCAAAAGATGTTCAATAATCAATCGATAGTTTCAGTAAACAACAAAGGCGAGATCCTGAATTTAAAACGCCCGGCTGTTGCCAATGATACACTTTTATCTTTTGCCGGCATCCAGCCCGAACGGCTGTCGCCAGGGACTACAATACAGTTAATGGTTGATTTTCCGGTTGGCATCACACTTAAAAAGGGCTATTCATGGAAGGTTACTACTTCATCGGCCGAAACCAACTATACAGTTTATGCAATAAGCAGTACGACTACTGTTGTTACCTATAAAACTTCGGTTTTAGGCGGCAGCTTAAATAGCCGGATAAACGGATCAATACTCATAGATAACAATACCGGGGTTATTTTAAAACGCTATTCGCAAAGCGTTTCTACTGGCTATGAAATGGTAAATGGAATAGTTTACACCGCCACCCGTCGTACTGCAGTTACGGAGATCTGTAATAAAAAATAGACTTTTATCTCCTTTGATTTATTTAAAAAAGCGCCGCTGTAAATTTGTAGCGCATTGAAAAAGTCATCTGGTTACAGGGGATAAAAAAGGAGCAGAAATTATGAGGCCGGGTTTTTGAAAATAATGTTATCGCCTTTAAAGTATTAATATTTAGTTGTTTTTTAACCCGATCTGGTGGTTGCCATAATCGGTTAGGTATTCATTACTGATGAAAAAATCGAGACTGAAAATGGTACGGTAATCACCCGTATTATTGGGATTTTGCACTTCTGTTAGGTTTCCGGTGCTTGATGTTGTATAAGTATAAACAAATCCCTTGTTGGTAGTTACAGTTACGGTCGAATTTGCGGGAAGGCTGCCTACTGAATTGGTTGCCAGCCTGTCTTCAATTACAGTAGTTGATGGGGTGCCGGTATCAAACAAAATCTGTCCGGAGATGGTCTTTCCATTGTAAGTAATAGTTGCGGGGATATTAGGCGAGTATCCGCCGCTGTTTGAATAAGAAAGCGGGTGCATAATGAATCCAGATGATGAAAGATCGCTGTTGCTTAAGCCGATAGTTAACAGATTGCTTACATAAGTTCCACTGGTAGAAAATAAGCTTTTATTTAACGTGGCCAGCTTAAATCCGCTTGTAAGACCTGTGCCGGCGCTAAAGGATCTTAATGGGCTTTGAATCAGGCTGGTTATATAACTTGTACCGGGGCCAACACCAAAAACATCGCTGGCATGGGCCGATAATTGCGCACCAGTTTCATCAACTATTTTGTAGTATAAAAAAAATGGCACCCTTTTTAACGTAAGGTTGCCCTGTGCGTCGCCGATGGTGATATTAGCGTAGGCTAAATTGCCGTATTCTTTCGTAGAGCTTAACTGGTCGCCAAAGCTTATCGTGCCCTTGGTATTAGTAACCGTAATACCGTTCACAACCACCGAATCCCCGGTAAACTGGATGCCTGACGATGTGATCATTGATGCAGGCAGGATACCTGCGGCATCAAGTGTCATCCCTGATGAACCTGTATCAAACACGGTATAATAAGTCACTGCTTTTGTGCCTACCAGCGTAATGGGTAAAAAGATCCGTTTGTTTACCCCGCTGGCGTATTCATATAAACCAAGCGTAACAGGACTAACTTGTGTTTGAGGCGGTACGGTTTTATCTTTTTTACAGGAAGAAAAGGCAACCGTTATTAATAAACAACCAATAATTTTGGAAGTAAAAAGTAAATGTTTTGCAGTCATATATGTCTGTATATAAACCCGGTTGGTAATAATTACGATAAAAGTGCCGTTTTAGTTGAGCTTAAAATTAAGATAACAATTTGATATACCGGGTTAATGAATCGATAAAACAGGGTGTTGAACCGATTAATTATCCGGACATATAAACGGACTGAGAACGCTGCTATTGTGTTAAGTTAAAGCAAATGATTGGTTTCTTTGATAATATCCATTACAAAAGTGCTTTTTGAGTGGCCAATGCCCCTTACTTCGCTTAGTTTATTTACAAAGAACGAATGGTAACTATCCATACTTTCAGAAACAATTTTGAGCATAAAATCAAAATCGCCAGATATGTTATAACATTCTATCACTTCGTCAAATTCCAGTACAGCGTTAATAAAATCGGCACCTGCTTTGCGGCTATGTTCGCGCAGGGTTACCATGCAAATAACCATGATACGTTTGTTCAGCATCCGCTTATCTAAAATGGCGGTATAGCTTTTAATAACCCCCGCTTTTTCGAGGCGTTTAATGCGTTCATGTGCGGGCGTAGGGCTTAGGTTGATTTTAACGGCAATTTCCCGCACGGTAAGCTTGGCATTCCGTTCAACCAGCCGTAATATTTCGTAATCTTTTTCATCAAGCTGGATGCCGGCTTTTTCTTGTTCTGTTTGTGGGGCCATAACGGTGTGTTAATTGGGCGTTTGTTCTTTTAAAGCGTTTGAATTTTTAATTATGTTCCAAAATTATAATAAATAATATTGTTAATTTCTATTAATATAGTTTTGAAAGGACAAAAATCAAAATTATGGCACTAAAAAAGAACAAAGTCCTGATCATAGCCTCTATGGCCATATTTGTCGAAGCACTTGACATCGCCATCATTAACCTCACCATTCCGGCAATACAAAAGCAGTTTGTGGTCACTAACGACCAGGTTCAATGGCTTCAAACGCTCTATGTGCTATTGTACGGCGGTTTCCTGATTATAGGAGGGAAGCTGTCTGATGTTGCCGGACCAAAGAAGGTCTTTATTGCCGGTGCGGTATTATTCCTGGTAACTTCATTAGGTGCCGGCTTATCAGATACTTTTGTGTTTCTTAGTTTATCGAGGGCTGTACAAGGCTTGGCAGCAGCGTTGATCATGCCATCGGCACTTTCCATAGTAACGCATACTTTTACCGAAGAACGGGAGCGGAGCAAGGCTATCGGAATCTTTAGCTCATTCGCGGCGGTTGGTTCAGGAAGCGGCCTTTCCATAGGCGGTATTATCAGCACTTATTTAGGCTGGCATTGGGTGTTTTTGATTAATGTGCCAATACTGGTTTTTATTACTGTTATAGGCTGGCTGTGCCTGGCTAATGACGCTCCTGAACAAAGGCAGTCGTCTCCCGATCTGTTTTCGGGTATTTTATTGGTGATGGGTTTGCTGATGCTTAGTTACGGTGTACACCAGCTTGCGGATATCAAACAACAATATACTTTTATTATAATTTGTGCCATAGGCGTGGTTGTTTGCATGAGGCTGTTATATGTTCGTTTAACCCGATGTGCGAATCCGCTGATAGATCTTTCGGTTTTTAAAGCATCATCAGTTATTACCGCAAATGGCGTATTCATTTTATTAGGCGCGTTTTTTACCGGTTACCTTTTCATTATATCTCAATTATTGCAAAAAGATATGCATTACACCGCGGCACGGTCGGGCTTGTTACTGGTACCTTTTAGTTTTTTATCGGCCATGGTGGCTAAGTTTATGCTGCCAGGCATCATGAAACGGTTAACAACCGAACAAACCGGGTTGTTGGGTATGAGTTGTATGTTAACCGGGGGACTGGTTTTAATTTGTGCGGTATTCGCAGGCTACTCTCTCCCTTTACTGCTGTTATCTGCTGCTTTTATATCTGGTTTAGGTATGACCATCTGTTTTACAAGTTTGTCGGTACTTGCTGTAAAAAACATCCCCAAACAACACTACGGGTTGGCATCAAGCCTGGGTACTACCGCTTACTTTTTAGGTGCCGGAGTAGGTTTGTCTATACTCACACTATTTATGCAAAAAAGCGATGAAGGCGCTTCCGTAAGCACTTTATCGCTTGTTATACTTAGTATGTATGCTTTAACCGGTTTGCTGTGGCTCATTATTTACGTTGCAAATTCGGTAGCCAGGAACATGCAGGTATCATTAAACGAATCACAAAGGCTGCCCGACGTTTTTTAACTGGTGAATGTGCTTCTGAGTATGATAGCAAATAAGATAGAGCCATTCTAACCGGGTAAGCTCACCAAAAAAAGGAACTACCAGGTCAGTACTAATGGCATAAAGATCTTTGGAGTTAATTATTTCTCTAACCTGGGTGATAACTGTTTGTAATAATTCGATAAGCTCAGATTTATTGTGCGGCCCATCTGATGGCAATATGTTTGGTGCTGATTTGAATTTAGCCTCAAAATCAAGAAACAGGTCTTTTATCATTTTGACTTTTTCGGCCGGATCTCTTTCTGCTGCTTTGTCGGAGCCGTTAAGTACCGGGACAAGTTGTAAAGCCGATTTAAAAACATGCTCCGCTATCTGTCCGGCTGTCCATCCGCCGTGGGGTGGTACAATATTAATTTGTTGCTCATTGAATAAAGCAATGGTTGATAAAAGGTTGCTGGCAGTATCCTCAAATACTGCCAGTAAGTTAATGCGTGCATCGGTTTGGAGGGTGGTGGTTATTTGATTTTCCATGATGTTTTGAAAATGATTTATACAAATCTCCATGCAAAATCAAAATTTACACCTTGTCGTTTGTGCCATAATTGGGGTGTTTTTGCGCCATTGCGTGTGCAGGCGTTTATCTTTGCTTTTCACCCAATGAAAACCAATTACCCGAGTCGTCTTTGAATAAGGCTTCAAAGCCGTAAAACTCTTTGGTGGGGGCTTTAGTAAACTCAACGCCTCTCGCTTTTAACTCTTCGTAAGTAGCTATAAGGTCGTTGCATTCAAAAACGCCGAACCCAAAGGTACCGCGCTGTACCAATTCGCGCATTTGATGTGCCGACTGTGCGTCGAACATCATTCCCTCCGTTATGGCCATGAGTGATATTTCCAATTCGGGTTGCCCGGGAGCACACACAGTAAGCCAGCGCATTCCCGGCCCCATGGCAGCATCTGTATTTACGGTAAAGCCTAATTTGTTTACATAAAAATCATAAGCGCTGTCCTGGTCAAGTACAAATACGCTTACATGGTTTAATTTGGTTATCATGTTAATGTTGTTTGACAAACCAAAAGTCGTTATCAAAAAAGAACCGGGCTTATTGAAAATTGCGATTTCGCAGCCATTCTTTTTCCCGGGCAAAACAACCAGGTATAAATTTGAGGGGAGATTGCTGCATTTCCGCCTGCCGTTTAAGTTCTGTTTGCTGGTAGTTGGCAGGAGAACAGGAGGTGATCTTTTTAAATAAAGCAGAAAATGAAGTAACACTGTCAAAACCTACAGCATAACAAACATCAGCAATGGGAAGGCCTTTTTTTAATTGCAGCCGGGCGTTTTCAACCCGCACCTGGATGAGGTACTGATGCGGTGTTTTAGCATAGATGTTCTTAAACAACCTGATGAAATGATATTTGGAAAAATACGCCTCGTCGGCAATATCGTTCAGGTCGATCGGTTCATGATAGTTTTTATCAATGAACAACTTAGCCTGTACAAGCCTGCGGTAAAGGTATATTTTGGGTAATTGATCGGTCATTTCGGGTATAAATATCGGCTTTTATTATTTGAAAACGCGCTACCTGTTAAAACTGAACAATTGAACATGTTCGTTCTTTTTCTCCAGGATAAGGTCATGGAGAATTTCGGCAGCAATTACGCTAAAAGTGATACCATTACCTCCAAAACCAAGCGCAAAATAAGTGTCCGGTCTTTCCGGGATACAGCCAATATAAGGCAAGCCATCTTTTGTGTTTGCAAAAGCACCGGCCCAGCTAAAATCAGCTTTTAATGGGATGTGCGGCATTTTTTTGAGAAAAGCCTGCTGTAGCATATTCGCCTTTCGTTTAATAACAGAAGGCGGTATATGCGGATGATGAAACAGGTCATCGCGGCCTCCAACAAGGATCCGGTTTTCGCCTACGGCCCTAAAATACATGTAGGGTACGGCAGTTTCCCAAATCAAACTGTTCTTATACCAGAAACGTATATCGGGCAAAGGCTCCGAAACCAGTGCGTAAGTTGAGTTAATTTCGGCTATCTTTTTAGGGACGTATTTTAAACTTTCGTAACCGCATGCAATAATCAGCTTTTTAGCTTTGATAACTGAGCCATTGGCGGTTTGCAGCGTTATGCCTTGTTTATGATGCTCAATGGTTTTAATATCGGTGTTGCTGTATATTTTATGACCGGCTTTGCCAAAATTTGTAAGTAAAGCATGGGTAAGCAGATATGCATCAACCTCCCCGCCATCTGTGGAGAAAATAGCCCCGGAAGCCTTAAACCCGAATTTCTGTTCAATTTCATCAGCTTCGAGCCATTGTACCTCAAAGCCATGCTTTTTACGGAAGTTATATTCCTGATTTAGTGAATTTGTATGTGTTTTGAAGCTGGCATACTGCAAACTTGGCCTCAAGCTAAAATCAAAGGCAGGTTTAAGCGATTTACATAAATCAGCAATGTCATAAATAGCTTTGCGGCAAAGTTGATAGCTTGTTACGGCATTTGCTTCGCCAACCAGGGCTTTTAAAGTTGTAAGGGGCGTATCAATTTCATATTGCAGGAACGCAGTGCTGGCCGCGGTACTGCCCATACCAACGTGGCGCTTATCAAAAACAGCTATACTTAAACCCGAGTTGCGGAGCTGTCAGGCTGTTAAAGCGGCGCTGATGCCGGCTCCAATAATGGCCACATCCAGCTTCAAATCTTTTTGAAGAGAAGGGTAGGAGGCAATTATGCCATTTTTTATTAGCCAGTAAGGCTGTTGTTCATATAAATTCATGGATTTGAACAGCTATAGCATAACAACATGCAATCCTTTTTTAAGTTTTTTGGAGGGAAATCAAGTGTAATAACAGGGTTGTTCAGCATTTTGAGAAACCATTAAGAATTTAATTTAAGGCAATATTTTGTTAATGAGCAGATTATAGGCAGGCTTGCAAAATCTTTCAAAAAAAATTTTGCAACTTAATTTAAAATCATACTTTTGCACACCCAATCAGGGAGACGGGATGTAGCGTAGCCCGGTATCGCGCCACATTTGGGATGTGGAGGCCGCAGGTTCGAATCCTGCCATCCCGACAAAGCGATACCAAGTATCAAAACCCTCTAAATTGAATTTTAGAGGGTTTTCTTTTCTGATTGGAAAAACCATAATACCCGGCGAAAGCCAAAGCGGGATGTAGCGTAGCCCGGTATCGCGCCACATTTGGGATGTGGAGGCCGCAGGTTCGAATCCTGCCATCCCGACAAAAGTGATACCAAGTATCAAAACCCTCTAAATTGAAATTTTAGAGGGTTTTCTTTTTACAGATTCATGTTTATTTGCTTCCATGCTTGATCTTCTTTAACGGTGAGCAACCAGAGTCATTTCTTCGCTTACAAGCATATTTTGTCGCAATTCTCCCCTAAGTAGTCGTTTTTGCACGCTATCAAACCCTGAAATGAGTTCCATTTTTGTATTGATAATAAAATCAAACTTAAACGCCATGAAAAATTTACTCCATGCACTTAATGCTCTTAAATCAATACTGTTCATTGTAATTATGTTTGCAACATTACGATCAAACGGACAACAAATAAAGCCTTCCAACAGTGGCTATGCGCCTGTGAACGGTATCAAAGTTTATTATGAGGTATATGGCGAGGGTAAGCCGCTCATTTTACTGCATGGCGCTTTTATGACAATTGACGGAAACTGGGCCGAATTGATCCCTGAACTATCAAAAAACAGGAAAGTAATTGCCATTGAATTACAGGGACACGGACATACACCGTTTTCGGATAGAAAGTTATCATATGCTACCTTAGCGCATGATGTAGAAGGAGTGATGGATTACCTGAAAATTGACAGTGCCGACGTAGCAGGATATAGTATGGGTGGCTCTGTGGCTTACAAATTTGCCATACAAGCCCCTAAACGGTTAAAAAAATTAGTGATCATTTCTTCTACTTATAAAAGTAGCGGCTGGCTGCCTGAAATAACCAATGCATTTAAATCCTGGAAGCCCGAACTTTTTATGAATACTCCTATGAAAGCCACATACGATGCAATAGCCCCAGATAAAACAAAATGGTCAAAGTTTATAGGGCAGATGATCGCTTTCGCGCAGGAGCCGTTCGACTTCGGTGATGACAATATTTCGAAAATTTCTGCTCCGGTATTGATCATAGCCGGTGATAACGATGGGCTGGATAAAATTGAATTGGCAAAAACATATAAATTATCAGGCGGCAGTGTTTCTGCTGATTTAGCGCCAATGCCAAAATCGCAATTGGCCATAGTCCCTTCGCAAGGACATGTAAGCCTGATGATGCAGACAACAACGCTGTTGACCTACTTGAGCAATTTTTTAAAGTAAGCTGATGCAAATGCATGCTAACAGAAAAACGTTATCAGAATTTAGCTTTTTGATCAGGCAGCTTCTCTCGTAAGGATATTGGCTTTGTAAGTATTTGAAAGAGTAGTTCAAATGGTCTTTGAAGAAATGTTTTGAATCTTCTTGCCTCTCAATCAACACTTTTTTCAATCAAATCTTCATCGTAATTGTTGTTGCCTAAAAGGAGGAAGCATGCCCTGGTATAACGGAGACTACCCGCCATCTTACAAAAATCAACCACCCAAATTGCGGGAAAAGGCCGTAGAAATTGCTAATGAAATTTTGAAGGAAAGCGGGGATGAAGGCCTGGCCATAGCCACAGGTTTAAAAAAGGCACGGGAATATTTTAAAGATCATCCCGAAGAAGCTGATGCTGACAACGATTAAATTGTTCAGGAGGCTATTAAAACATCGCTGCGCTTTTGGGGGTTACTTTACCGATCCTTTTATCCCTGCGCGAAACAAGTTCGCAAAGCTGGATTGCTGAAATTTCAAAATCATCGTGGTTGTCACTAAGCAGGAGCCAGGCTGTATCAAAGCCCTCGTCTAATACAAAATCAGTGATGGCCGGTATTTCCCCTTTGAGGCTGGCATGATTTTCCCGCGTGGTAGAGATCCAAATACCGTTATGCTGCGGATTTTTACTAACCTTTCGGAAGATCAGCACAATCTTTTTATCGAAATAGATATAGAACATGCCTACCGCCGGCTTGATGATTATACCTGTCGGCAGGTAATCGAGCAGGAAGTCAAATGGCACGGTTTTTTTCATAGTTTTTCAATGAATGTGCAATATAGTGCACCCTGATGAAAATAAAGGGTTTTTCATTTGGTTTGGCAGACCGGCGGTGAGTGAACTCATGTCATAATATGCCGCTTAAATGTCACTAATGCACCTTGTCTGGCCATAAAAAACCAATTAGTTTTGAGGTAGTGAATAAGAAAAATCAGAACAGATTAGGATCTTGAGTTCTTATTCCGGATAAAGGCTGCAAGGTGAAGCCTTAACCGGCGGTGCTGCCTGTAAAAACAATTAACGCTTACAATTTTTTATTATATATCACCACTAAAATCATTTACCCATGTTACCCATCAAACCACACCTCTGGTTCGACCAGGATAAAGCCCGGGAAGCTGCCGAGTTTTATGTAACCTTAATGCCCGATTCGGCTTTAAACTATGTTAATCATTTCCCAATGCCCGGCGGAGAGTGCGAAATAGTTGAATTTACCTTTGCCGGCCAGTCAATCCTGGGCATTAGCGCCGGGAATGGATTGAAGATCAGCCCCTCTATTTCTTTTATGATCAATTTTGATCCGTCGCGTGACTCGGATGCGGCAGGGCGTATTGACGAAGTTTGGAGCAAACTGTCAGAAAACGGAAAGATAATGATGCCACTCGACCGGTATCCTTTCAGCGAGCGCTACGGTTGGGTAAGCGATAAATATGGCGTGTCATGGCAACTGATACTGACCAATCCGGCAGGTGAGGAAAGACCAGTGATCGTTCCGTCGCTGATGTATACGGGCTTGGTGGCCGGTAAAGCTAATGAAGCCATCGACTTTTATTGTTCTGTGTTTAAAGATGGTAAACGAGGCATTACTGCCCCGCGCCCCGAGGATATAGGGCCTGATAAAGCCGGCACGCTTATGTTTGCCGATTTTCATATCGACCAAACCTGGCTGGCAGCGATGGACAGCGCGCATCCGCACGGTTTTAGTTTTAACGATGCAGTGTCACTATTGATTCCTTGTGAAACGCAGGAAGAGATTGATTATTACTGGTCGGCGCTTTCAGCTGATGGCAAACCCGGCCAATGCGGTTGGCTGAAGGACAAATATGGCGTGTCCTGGCAGGTTGCATCAACAGTTATGTTAAAAACACTGAAAAACGGCAGCCCCGAACAAATTGCACGCATTACGCAGGCTTTTATGACGATGAAGAAAGTTGACGTCGCAGCCCTGCAGCGGGCTTCTGATGGCCTGTGACCGGTATCGGCGTGATGCTGCTATTAGCTGTTAACTTCCCGGACTTGGCATATTCCGCAGCATTAGGTTCCTATAGTTCAATTTTATTGCCTTCAGGATCCATCCAATGTACAAAGTTGCCATAACCGGCTTTCTCTACTGAATCGGTCGGCAGGATGCCGGCTGACTTAAGATTGGAATCATAAATCGGCGCATCTGCAGCTTCAGTACCGTATGCTTTTACTGTTGTTGTTTTCATAATCGTTTATTTTGAATATTGATCATCACTTACTTTCTCCAGCCAGGTAACCACCTCGCCGTTAACGGCTTCCTGAATGGCTATATGACTCAAAGCTTTACCCGGCGATGCACCATGCCAGTGTTTCTCGTTTGGTTCAAACCAAACTACATCACCCGGCCCTATATCTTCGATTGGCCCACCTTCGCGTTGTACCCGGCCGAGACCGGAAATAACAATAAGTGTTTGACCTGCCGGGTGGGTGTGCCAGGCTGTTCTGGCGCCGGGCTCAAAGGTGACCAACGCACCCGCGCCTTTGGTAGCTTCTTTTTTTGCAAACAGGGGATCTATACGCACGGCGCCGGTAAACCAGGCTTCCGGACCTTTTACTGATGCTTGCGCACCGTTTTTAATTATTTCCATAATAAATAGATTGAGAGAGTTTATATGGTTTTGACATCAGTGACATAACGATAGCGTGCTTTTTCAGCCATTGTATTTTCCTGGCTTCATTAACTTATTCTGCCTTAATAACCTGTATTTGTGAGTAAATGTTATTGTCTGTACAGGAAATAACTTTTTAAGTTTCCGATATGCCGCTGCACCGTTATTCTTTATGGTTCAATGGTTTTTAAAATTTTTGCAGGAATACCCCCGACAACAGTATTTGCCGGTACGTCCTTGATAACAACCGCACCAGCGGCAACAACTGCATTCTCTCCAATGGTTACACCCGGCAATATAGTGGCACCCGCGCCAACCCATGCGTTGCGCTTGATAACGATAGGTTTGCAAATCATACCCCGCCGGTTAACCGGGTCGAGTGGATGATTTTCAGTGATCAGGTTTACCTTAGGGCCGAGGAGCACATGATCTTCCAGCGTAATACCGCCCATGTCCAGAAACGAGCAGGCATGATTAATAAACACATGCTTGCCAATACTAATGAAACGGCCAAAGTTGGTATGGAAGGGTGCGAACAAAGTGGTGCTTTTGTCTATTGTTGCGCCAATAATGTTGCTAAGCTGTTCGCGGAGCTGCTCAACGGTGGTAGCTGCATTGAGTGCAGGCGACAACGCCAGAGTGCGGGCCACCACATCATTTACCTTGTGAAATTCCGGGTCAGTAAGCGGAACAAATTCCCCAGCTTTCAACCGTTCGAAAATATCTTTCATAATAATGTTTTTATTTAACGCTATTGTATTCATTATCAGAAATATGTAGCCATATCGCAATGCCTTTTTCTATATTGAAATTGATTGCTATTTGCGTAAAGCTGTTTTGGAACGTAGTACCATGCCAGTGTAAGATGCCCGGCGAAATGGTGACCACATCACCTTTATGTAGAAATTTTTGCGCCGTGGCACTTGATGAAAACAGACTGCCTGCAGCTAAAATCATCAGCTGCAGTATGATGGAAGTTTTGTATCTGCCGATGTTTTTCATTTTGCAAAGTTAGTGCTGTTGCCAACTTTGCTGTTTAAGAAAATCAAACCAATGCTTATGAAAATCAAACTTCCATGATGCGAAGCGAGCTTGGATTGGTGCCCGTCATACGTTTAAAATAATTGTTGAAGTAGCTGGGATATTCAAAGCCAAGTGCATAAGCAATGTCGGCTATGTTCCAGTCAGTATGTTGTAACAGTGCTTTTGCTTCGCTAATAATCCGCTCTGCAATGTGCGCAGATGTTGGCCTGCCGGTAACTTCCTTTACCATACGGTTGAGGTAATTTACGTGAAGGGCGAGGTTTTGGGCGTAGTCCTGGGCCGTCTTCAACTGCAACGGCTTATTTGGGCTTTCTACAGGAAATTGTCTTTCAAGCAATTCCATAAATACAGCAGCGACCCGGTAGGCAGCGTTTTTATGCTGATCAAAATTTTCAGAGGGCTGCATTTTCATCGCTTCATGCATGATCAGGTTGATGTAACTGCGTATCAGGTCGTCCTTATATACGTAACTACTGTTTTGCTCATCTATCATCTTCTGAAAGAGGATGTTCAGAGACGCTCTTTGCTGTTCGGTGATCTTTAGTAC
Source organism: Mucilaginibacter gossypii (assembly GCF_017569325.2). Classification (NCBI taxonomy): domain Bacteria; kingdom Pseudomonadati; phylum Bacteroidota; class Sphingobacteriia; order Sphingobacteriales; family Sphingobacteriaceae; genus Mucilaginibacter; species Mucilaginibacter gossypii. Next base: position 1,238,556 of record NZ_CP071878.2, read on the forward strand.
CGGTGTGCCGCCGATCTTGAAAAAGGGTGATTGCTGCAGCATATCGGTACGTTCTGAAACGCACAGGAATTCTTCGGAAAAGAGACAGGTATAGCCCACATAAGTGGTTGAGATAGTTTCCCAGGAATATGGAATATGCGGATTGCCAAAAAACAAAACAGTGCCCTCCACTTCAAAGCTGCGGTCGGCATAGTGAATCTTGCTTTTGCCTGTAGTTAAACAAATTTTGTAAAAGTCTTTTCTACTGTAAAACCGAACAGCCTGATCGTCTTCTTTTATCTGGAAAACATTGAAGCCTTTTAACCTGAGGTCATTGTTAAAGAGAGAAACCGATCGCGCTATTTTATTGTCCATAACGTAAAGTTATGAAACTCAAACTTTCAATTTCCAATTAAAAAGACAAGCGCTGACCTTTGATGTAATAGTATATCCTGTTCCCGAATTGTAAACAGGCGGTTCCGCTATATTAAGCAACGCTGATCGATTTAAGCAAAATTACTCTCCCATATAACCTTTCACATTAAAGCTTACTTATTTTGTAAAGATTGCCATTGTCCGTAACACCGTATAATGCGCCGTCTTTGCCGGTAACAAGAGAACGCCAGCGTTCGCCCTTGTCTTTCAGCAGGCGTTCTTCCGCTACAATCTTATTGTCTTTGATAATAAGCCTGATGATATGTGATCCACCTAAGGCGCCTACAAATAGATTTCCTTTCCATTCGGGAATCAGGTTGCCTGTATAAAAGGTTATGCCGCACGGTGAAATACTTGGGTTCCAGTAATAGATGGGTTGGGCCATGCCTTCTTTTTGCTGTATGCCATCGCCAACTTTTACACCCCTGTATTCGATACCATAAGTAATAACCGGCCATCCATAGTTCTTTCCCGGCCGGATAATGTTAATTTCGTCACCTCCGCGCGGACCGAATTCCGATTCCCATAATTCGCCGGTATTTGGGTTCATCGTCATGCCTTCAGGGTTTCTTAAGCCATAAGCGTAAATTTCGGGCAAAGCGCCGGCTTTTTGCGCAAATGGTCCATCGGGCACCGGTTTCCCGTCACGGGTTATGTGCAATACTTTTCCGATTGCGGTATTCAGGTCCTGGGCCTTGACACGCATTTCATCATCCCCATGTTCGCCTGTGCTTACAAACAAGTTGCCCTGTTTATCGAAAACGATTCGTGAGCCGAATTGCAGGTGACCGTTATAGGCGGGTTTAGCATGATAGATCACCTTTACATTTTCGAGCCGGCTGTAATCGGGCGAAAGCACACCAGTGGCTACAGCCAACTGGAATCCCTCAGGAACTTTTTCGGAGTATGACCAAAATAACATCCGGTCTTTTACAAAAGAAGCATCAAAATTAACATCTAACAAACCGCCCTGGCCACCCACCGCTACTGCTGGTAAACCTTGAATGTTCTTGTCTAAACCGCCATCAGCCTTTAATATCCGCATGGTACCGCCTTTTTCTGTAATTAAAAAGCGCCCGTCGGGCATACAGCGTAAAGCAAAGGGTTGCTTCAGCTCATGATTGATGACGTTTACGCTGAGTTTGGTTTTAGTTTGTGCGCCAGGGGCCCTTGTCTGACCCGGAAAAGCAGGCTTGTAGTCGGCCATTGGTGATTGCGTTTCAACGGGCGGCAGTGACTGGGCAACAGCCTGCGTAATATCAAAAAAAGAGCAAAGTGAAGCAATTGCACAGGTAACTAACAAGGGTTTGATTGTTTTTGACATGGGTAATATGTATTTGTTGTGAAGATAAATAATATGCCTGCAAATGTTAAAATGTGTTGAACAAATAAATCTGCCTGCTCCGATGATATTAAACGGCCATCAGGTTGTAACAGAGCCCAAGGACAATGATTTATTATCAGTACATATAAAGAGCGTTGCGATGTTTGAGATATCTCCCCCTGGCCGATATGAAATTGGCTGGTTAGTGTCTACACCTTAGAATTTAAGTACCCGCGGCATTTTACACCGGCATTTAAAAAGGTAAGCGGCCAAACGCGCCAGGAATATAGAACATTGAATTGAGAAACGGCCGGATCGGTTCACCCTGGCGCCAGATTTAACCTGCAATAGATTTAAAGAAAAATAACTATTTTATTTACACTGGTATTCCTGGTAGAAATATTTAAATTTAATTATTAATTCCCGATCTCAAGCCTAACTTAAACTCTTCAATATGATAGCGATAACAATCAATGGGAAACAGCGGGAGGTTGCCGCTGACCCGGACATGCCTTTACTGTGGGTTATTCGTGACCTTTTAGGCCTTACCGGCACCAAATTCGGTTGTGGCGTGGCGCAGTGCGGAGCATGTACTGTACACCTGAACGGCGAAGCTGTACGGTCATGCGTAACAAAAGTGAGCCGTGCGGCAGGGCAGCAGGTCACTACAATTGAAGGACTGTCTAAATTAAATGACCACGCTTTGCAAATTGCCTGGGCCGAACTCGATGTTCCGCAATGTGGTTATTGCCAGTCGGGTCAACTCATGTCTGCAGCTGTTTTGCTGCGGGAAAATCCCAACCCAACAGATCAGGATATTGACGATGCGATGTCAGGTAATATTTGCCGTTGCGGTACTTATCCCCGCATCCGGTTGGCTATACACAAAGCGGCAGAACTGCAGCGGGAAGGAGCAAAATCATGAACAGGCGTAACTTTATACAATCAGGTGCATTATTGAGCGGTGGCTTGCTCATCTCATTTACTATTCCAAAGGCAAATAAGCTTGCTGCCCTTGCGGATACGGCTGATTTAAATGTGTTTGCCCCTAATGCATTTTTAAATATAGGTACAGACAACAGCATTTCGGTATACCTGAGCCATGTGGAAATGGGGCAGGGGATCTGGACTACACTGCCCATGCTTATCGCGGATGAGCTTGATGTGGATCTGAAAAAAATCAATATTAAACATGGCGGTGCCGATAAGGCGTTTAACCATGTTATTTACGGTGCCCAAATTACCGGCGGGTCAAGTACCACCTGGTCTGAGTTTGACAGGTATCGAAATGCCGGCGCAACCGCACGGACGCTCTTGCTTCAAACAGCCGCTACCCGTTCGGGGATTGCTGTTGAAAGCTGCAAAACGGAAGATGGATTTGTTATTGCCGGGAACAAAAGATACACTTATGGCGAGTTAGCTAATGATGCCGCAAAGTTGCCTGTACCTGCAAAGGTTCCGCTGCGTTCACCCGCCGACTGGAAATACATCGGCAAAGGAAGCAAACGGATGGATGCCCGAGTAAAGACTGATGGTACTGCAAAATTTGGCTTGGATATCCAGTTTCCCGGATTGCTTACCGCAGTTGTTGCCCACGCACCTGTTTTTGGTGGTAAAGTTAAATCGTTTGATGCCGGTAAGGCGAAAGCAGTTCCCGGCGTAAGGGAGGTTGTACAAATTCCGACGGGTGTGGCTGTCATTGCCGACCACTTCTGGGCCGCCCAACAGGGACGGAAGGCCTTACAGATAACCTGGGATCATGGCGCCGGCGTGCAGTTAAATACCGGTACTCAAACTGCGGCTTACCGAAAAGTGGCTGCATCGGATGGCCTCCTGGTTCAGGAAAAAGGTGATGTTAAAGCAGCGTTTACAAAAGCGGTAAAAACCATTTCGGCAGAATATGTTTTTCCTTACCTGGCCCACGCACCTATGGAACCACTGAATTGCACAGTAAAAATTGAAAATGATAGCTGCGAGATATGGACAGGCACACAGTTGCCAGGAGGAGAACAAGCTGCCGCAGCAAAAATTCTTGGATTTAAGCCGGAGCAGGTAAAAGTAAATATACCATTCCTTGGGGGAGGCTTTGGCAGGCGTGCTACACCTGCCTGCGATTTTGTTTCGGAGGCGGTTCATATTGCGAAAGCAAGCGGTAGGCCGGTAAAAATGGTATGGACACGGGAAGACGATATGAAGAGCGGCTTTTACCGGCCTTTTTATGTCCATAATGTAAAGATTGGTGTTGATAAGGACGGTCTTCCCATTGTGTGGAACCATAATATTGCAGGTCAGTCAATTATGGCGGATGCGGCAGTGCTTTTTGGTCCGCCTCCGGCAATAGATGATACAACGGTGGAAGGCGTAAAAGGATCACCGTACCTGGACGAAATACCAAATCATTTTGTCGGCCTTCACACCACTAAAGAAGTAGTGCCTGTTTTGTGGTACCGGTCTGTAGGTGGTACGCACACTGCATTTGTAATGGAAACGCTTATAGACCAGCTTGCCCACGATGCAGGTATCGACCCTGTGGAGTACCGCCGCGGGTTATTTAAAAATCATTCAAGGCACCTGGCTGCGCTTAACCTTGTGGCTGAAAAAGGCAATTGGAACCGAACACTGGCTCCAGGGCGGTTTAAAGGCATTGCGGTACATGAGGCTTTTGGCAGCGTTGTAGCGATTATAGCCGAAGTAAGCGTTGAAAAAGGAGTTACGAAGGTACATCAGGTAGATTGTGCAATTGAGTGCGGCCTGGCCGTGAACCCCGACGGTGTAAAAGCCCAAATGGAAAGCGGGATCATTTTCAGTATCTCGATGGCAATGTACGGCGAGCTGACGTTCGTTAATGGAGAATTACAACAAAATAATTTTTATGATTACCGGATCACCCGGATGTATGAAGCACCGCGGATCAATGTTTACATTGTGGATAGCAAGGAAAAAATGGGGGGTGCCGGAGAATGTGCAGTTCCGCCAACAGCACCGGCTGTAACTAATGCAATTTTTGCAGCAACCGGAAAACGGATTTTCAATTTACCTATCGTTAACAACCGACTCGAAAAACAGGCATGAAAAAACTAATAATCACCATGATCGTTTTGTTTATGTCAAGCGCGGTCATATTATCGTTCAAAGAGGAAAATTCAACATTTAATTATGCGGCACTACCTAAAGATAGTGTGGCTTCTGTTGCAGCTTTTAAACAAGTTTACACTGTATTGATGAGTGCCCGCTGTATGAATTGTCATCCATCAGGTAATATACCACTGCAGGGTGACGATAATCACTTGCACACCATGTTTCCCAAAAGAGGGGTGGATGGTAAGGGTGTTTATGCCATGAAATGCGCCAATTGCCATCAGCCAACAAATACTCCGGGCTTGCACACGCCCCCGGGTAATCCCAATTGGCATCTCCCACCGGCCGATATGAAAATGGTTTTCCAGGGGAGGACACCCCGCCAATTGGCAAAACAAATCATAGATCCGAAGCAAAACGGGCATAAGGACATGCAGAAGCTCATTGCACATGCAGATGATGGACTGGTGCTTTGGGCCTGGAAACCGGGGGAGGGCCGTAAACTTCCACCAATGAGCCACGCAGCATTTAAGAAAGCCTGGCTTACCTGGTTAAAAACCGGCGCGTATGCCCCGGCTAAATAAAGTGCGGCAAAGCCGGGATTACTAAGGATGGAGGAAGCGGGGTTTTTAATATCATGGCTATCTAGGTTATTGATTTATAATGTTGCATTATTTAAATGCAGTTTAGTTAATAATAAAGCGCGTCCCTGATCGGCGTTTTATTATTAACCTGCTATTAAAATTGCCGGCAACCTCCTGCAATAGTTCGTCGGATAGCTGTTTATAAGACAAAAAAAAGCCCGATACATTTTGTACCAGGCGCTTTTAGTTAGTTGTTTGATATGTTATTATTAATTGCCACTGACCGTTTTATTATCAAGCTGACTTAGGGATGCGGTATTAACGGTATTAAGCATCCCGTTTATAATGCGCTGATTGATGTAAGCTGAAAACTTTAAAGCTCCTTTGAAATTCAAATGCCCAAAATCGGCAAAGTCATCATTTTTTAGCGGAAAGTTATTGAAGTCCAGGAATGTTATATCGTTAAAGTAACGCTCACGGATCAGCGAAAATTCGGCCTCATTATTTCTGTACTCATACAAAGGATGTTGCGGGCTCCTGATAAGGAAGACACTTTTATGCATTCCATTGCAATAATCTATTATTTTTCTTAGGTATTGAATATTGGTTGTTGAGATTGCACTTTTATTTGATGCTGTTTTAATATTTTTGCCCGCCGGATTATTTGAAGGTAAAAGCCTGGAACCTTCTATTTTAAAATATCCTCCTGTTTTTCCTGTATAATCGTAATTAAATGAAAGCGCTTTAATAAAATTGGTACGTGCAGCTATGCCTACACAATTCATAAAATATTTTGAATTGTGCTTAGCCAGCAATTCAAAATCGGCCGGGCTCATAAAAGAGGCATATTGCGGAAACATGTTTGACATGTAGGTATATCCCCATGTCCAGTCATCCATCTTTGTGTCAATCTGGTTATTTGAAAATTCTATAAGTACGGTGGTTATCTGAGGGTTTTGCGACAGGTATTTTTTAACTTTTTGAAAGGTGTAAAAGTAAGATTCGGCAGAGTGCGACAGATTGGTTAGTTTGGGTATCAGGGTATCATTGTAGGCACATTCTGAATGTGAATGACCAAAAAGTGCAATAGTATTGTCTTTCTTTACACTAAACTTTGAAAATTTATTTACCATATAACCCGGAATCAGGGCAATAGCCAATATGAGCAGGCAGCTCACTAAAACAAATGATATGGTTTTAATTAAAAAGCGATGCATTGCTTAAAATTGAAAGTAAATAAACTGTTGCTCTTTTCCTGTAAATAAAAAAATCACTATCACCAATGTATAGTAAAAGGTCAATCTGTACCCTCTTTTTCTTAACCAGCTTAACTTCTCAATGGCATATTGGTTTTCCCGCCCCTGCCACTCAACTATTATAAAACATAGGATAAGAGTGATCACCTCAAGCAATTGTGCCTTGTTAACATCTAATTGAGGTATCGAAAAAAGAGATCGTGAAAAAATCCGGCCGATGTATTTAAATGCTTGTGTAACACTATCAGCCCTAAAAAAGATCCATGCAAAAATTACCTGCAGAAATGTAGCTATCATTTGCATGAATTCGGTGAACGTTGGCATAGCTTTGCCTTTGGCTGCAATTTCGAGGTGGTTTCTGTTTGTTTTTAAAAGGATAGAAGGGAGAATGAATAAAGCATTTAGAAGGCCCCAGATGATGAAGGTCCAGTTGGCGCCGTGCCAAAAGCCGCTAACCAAGAAGATGATTAATGTGTTTCTTACTTTGAGCCAGGTGCCTGTTTTGCTGCCCCCAAGAGGTATGTATAAGTAATCTCTAAACCATGACGATAGTGAGATATGCCATCTGCGCCAAAACTCGGCCATATCTCTTGAAAAGTACGGGAATGCAAAATTTCTAAGTAGTTCAAATCCAAAAAGTTTTGCTATGCCTAATGCCATATCAGAATATCCAGAGAAATCGCAATAGATTTGGAATGCAAAAAATATAGCGCCTAAAACCAGGGTACTGCCTGAATAATGCGAACTATTTGCAAATATCATGTTGGCATAGTCGGCACATTGATCGGCAATTACAGCTTTTTTAAACAGGCCCCATAGAATTTGCCTCAAGCCATTAATTGCGTCCTGGTAGTTAAACTCTCTCTTTGTTTTTACCTGGGGCAAAAGGTGTGTTGCCCGTTCGATAGGGCCCGCCACCAAAAGCGGGAAAAAACTTACGAACAATGAATAGTCGATGAAGTTCCGTTCGGCTTTAATACGGTTTTTGTAAACATCAATTACATATGATAAACCGTGAAATGTATAAAAAGAGATACCGACAGGCAGGATTACATTTAGGGTAAACGGGCTTAAATGGATCCCTATACTGGCGCATATGCTGGCAAGCGATGCTGCAAAGAAATTGTAGTATTTAAAAACACCCAAAAAGCCCAGGTTTACAGATATACTTAACCAAAGCCAAAAGGTTTTTAGGCGATGTGTTTTTGCCTGGTACATTTTTAGCCCGGTAAAATAATCTAAAAGGGTCGAAAAAATTAACAGTAAAAGAAACCGCCAGTCCCAGCAAGCGTAAAAAAAATAGCTTGCAGCTAGCAGTAACAAATTTTGCTGTTGCAGTTTTCGGTTAAGTACAAACCAATAAAGCACAAAAACCACAATCAGAAATATTCCGAACCCAAAGGAATTAAAAAGCATGATGGTGAATTTTAAAAAATAGCCAAAGTGGCCGACTTAGGGATATTCAGTATGTGTGTATAGAGGCTGGGAAATAGGTAGATGTAGATGTATAACAAAAGGCCACAAAAATTGATCGCTGTTTTGCAGCAACCAACTTACAACTGCATAAAAAAAGTGAGTAAAGGCTTTTTGTCAATATAATAATTTTGTGAAATCTGGAAGCCATCAATCTGGCTTTAGTGTGTTTTCGTTACGTAACGCTTCATTGAATTTTTCAAGCAATTTTATATACTTGTCCATCCAATAATATATGGCATCAAGCGGAGCCTCTTTTGCTTCATGAGTTTCGATATCCTTTTCGGCATTAGGTGAATTAAATCTCAAAGCAAATTCATTGGGAAATTCCTTTGAAAAATCATGCTCAATAACGATGCCGATCTGACAAATTATATCAAAGCTAAGCCTTTTGGTGTTGAACCAATTGTATAAGGTTCTGCGGCTTACGTTGAGTTTCCGGGCGATTTCACTTATCCCCATATGGTCACGTCTAACAATTCGCTCTACAATTTTGCCAAAATGTAAATCTTGAGTGTCATTAATACCAATAGATCTTTGATCATTATTGATATATGAGCTAACAGGGTAATAAACTTTGCTGTGCATAAGATTAGATTCGATTAGGTGTCAATTTTTAGTTGGTTAGCATAATTAATTTAGGTTATAATAAACTGCAAATTACTCATAGATACTTATGATCATAAATATCGGGTCTCGGATTTTTTTGAATCATGATTTAAGTTTAGGTTACTCATTTGTTTGGTATTTAATGCTTCACATTCGTTTATCAATAAACAAGCAATGACCTTGTTGATAATTCGTATCATCGTTTGTGAATTAAATTTATGTATACTTCCTTTCTTAATTCAACCTATAAAAGGTCAAATTATACCTGTAGAAGGCGTTAATACACGCTAATTAGAAATAGTGAAAATGGCTCTGCACGTTTTTGGGGCCATTATTTGCCAGGTTTTGTGAGTGGTAGTTAAGTTATTAAACTGTTATCCATCCAATGAAGTGTTATTTTAGTTAATTTTACTAATGGTGTATTTTTTTTCAAAATAAGATAAATTTAATGCGTTGCGCTAATGCAAACACATAAACTCATAAAATATTGGCGAATTATCATTTTTTTTATCGTAATGATTGAAGATCATTACGATAAAATATTTTTCTAAACAGCTCAATCCGTCAAAAAGTTGGCAGTTTTAAATGGTGAAAGAGGAGTGATATCCAGAAGTATTCCTGATAGCTTTTTACACTTATTATTTTGAAATTCAGGATAACCAATGATTCTTATTTTTCTTGAATTACCTTTGGCGGTTATCATATCAACTTCAATATCAAAAGAACTTCCGTATTTTAACGCGTCTTTTAAAGCTTTTTTACTGAGTCTCTCGCTTTTACCTTGTTTAAAAAGCTTCCATATCGTTTTTATATCAGGTACAAAGTACTCAGGTACTTCAAGGATGCTTTTGATAACATTATCCCATTGCATGGTATGGGTAAGCAGATCCCGTGTCCAGGTACCTATTTTTGACAAGGTTGCAGCTCTTTTTAAAAGCTTCTCGGCCTGTTTGTTTTCTTTCTCTATGGCTTTAATTTTGGAGATATCTTCGGTATGGATAAATAGTCCGCCTGTTTCTCCCGAAGTTGTAAACCAGGGGTGAATATTCCACTTTAGCCAAACGCGGGTACCATCATTCTTTTTTAAGAGCAGGCCATCACATTGATATATATTACCTTTTAAGCAATGATTATGGAGCTTTTCACATTTCTTTTTTGTGGCTGGTAAAACTTCATAAATACTTTTTCCAATAAAACCTGTGTTTTCAAGTTTATATTCGGCAACCCATCTTTTTGAAGCAGCAATAAATTGCATCTGGTTATCGAACATGGCAATAGCAATAGGGGCCTGTTCTATAAGCATTTTATTATGCGTATTATCTTCTTTTTGAGTTTCGATGAGCTCACCATCGGATGATTTTTCTTCTAAATATTTATGATAGCATGCCGAAAAGTTTGACGGGTTGGAAAAATTAAGCATCACTGCCATTTGGTTTTTATTGCAGCGCTTTTCCCTTATATATCTGTCTGCAATTTCCATTTGCAGATACCGGTAATAGGAGAAAATAGTTTTGCCGAAATTTTGCTTAAAATCCCTTTTTAATTTCGACTCAGATACAAAATGTTTTTTTGAAAGTGCAGAGATGCTCGGAAACCCGATAAACAGATTCTCGTTTAGTGTTTTTGCAACATTTTCAAGAAGCTGGTCGTTTTGAGTTACAAATTCAGGTAGTTTTTCTACTCCTGTTTTATCATTGTGGGATTTATTATTTAGCGGGCTAATGTCTGCCATATGTGCGTAAAATCCCTTTATTTCACCTTCAACATAGTTGGGATGATAAGTTACCCGCACGTTTTTAGCTTTGCCCGAATACAAATGAATTACCTGGTCAAAAACCTGTATTTTACCGCCTAACACACCATTAATATAAGGAAGCTGCACGTCAAATAATGTTCCCAAAATCTCCGAAAGATGTGATTTATTGATCATATGCTCGGGGGTTATCCCGAACCAATCGGCCGTAGCTTTATTGGCATAGCGGCAAATCAGGTTTTTATCCCAATAAGCCAGCATGGCCTCAGTATGCTCCGTCACGTTGAACGCTATCTCAAAAAAATCGGAATTCGGATCAAAGGACATTGGATTTCCTCTTTAAAAAATAACAATCTTCAGCTTTGCCCATTGTAATGCGAATGGGATCTTAGGTTATAATTTGCTTAAATCTGCAAATTATTATTGGAAACCTATAAGATTAATCATATAAATTACAAAAAAAGCTCAGTTTACCATTTGTTTGTCAATCAGTTTTACGTCGAGCTTTTCATATTGGGAATTATTGCTGATGTAATCGGGCAATATGGTTTTCATTTTCGATACCATCAAGTCAACTTCATTATGCAGGTTAAGTTCCAAAAGGTCCTTAATTAAATTATTGATCTTAGCGTAACTAACCGGGATATTTTTGGAGATTTTGATGTCTTTGTTATAAGTAGGTATTACCTCTTCTTCCGCATTTAACAACTCTTCATATAGTTTTTCGCCAGGCCGCAAGCCGGTATAAACAATCTCGATATCTTTTCCCGGAACAAGACCAGCCATTTTTATCATATTCGCCGCCAGATCAGCGATTTTTACCGGTTCGCCCATGTCAAACAAAAATATTTCACCCCCATTACCCATTACGGCTGCCTCAAGTACCAGTTGTACAGCTTCGGGTATAGTCATAAAGTATCTTGTGATATCCGGATGGGTAACAGTAACAGGCCCGCCTTTTTCAATTTGTGCTTTAAAGCGAGGGATGACGGAGCCGTTTGATCCAAGGACATTACCAAAGCGGGTTGTTATAAACCTGGTTTGGTTGCCTTTTGACGGATCAGAGTTGAAAAAATGCTCTTCAAACAACAGGTTATTTAACGATTGAATATACATTTCGGCTATCCGTTTTGAGGCCCCCATGATGTTTGTTGGACGCACCGCTTTATCTGTTGATATCATTATAAATTTTTCGACATTAAATTCTATTGAAATATCTGCCAGGATTTTTGTGCCCCATACGTTGGTTAAAATAGCTTCGGTTGGATTATTTTCCATCATCGGTACGTGCTTGTAAGCTGCCGCATGGAATACTATTTGAGGCCTGTATAAATTAAATAGTGTTTTTATACGACCAGAATTTTGGATATCAGCAATAAAGATCCTGGTGCGGTTTCCGTACAAACCGTCTTCAATTTCCATTTGAATATCGTGCAACGGGGTTTCGGCCCTGTCACATAATACAACAAATTCCGGACTATACATTAACACTTGCCTTACGAGCTCAGAACCTATTGAACCGGCAGCACCCGTGATCAGAATCCTTTTACCTTTAATGTCATCTAAAATATGTTCATTGCAGATTTTTATGGGTTTTCGTTCCAATAGGTCTTCTATTTTTAAATCTTTAAACTGATTTAGGTTTGGCTTGCCATTGATCCACTGGTCTGATGACGGCACAACAATTACTTTTATGCCAAGTTCAATGCATTTTTCAACCGCCTTTCTTTTTCCGTCGATTTTTATATCCTCGGATGTTATCAGCATTGACTTTATATCATAGCGTTTTTTTAGCATATCAATTGATTTGATAGGATAAACCTGCTTTTGCTCAATGCATTTTGATATTCTGTCAACCCCGGTGTCGATAAAGCCCTGAACATTGAGTATAAATCCTTTTTGTGCTTCAAGGGCATTTTTAATTAGTATGGAAGGTTCGGTGGAGCCGTAGATGAGTACATTTTCTTTTTCGACTTTATAGCTTGTTGTCTCAATGTATTTAAAAACATCCTTGATAATAATACGCATACACATAAGCATAGACGAAGTGATAAAGAAATTGATCAGCAGCACATCCATCAATCCGCTGACATCTATTTTAAGATAGAAAGCGAAGAACAAATGATAAAACAGCAGAAAAGTAACGTTACTTGCCAGTACGGTTATTAAAATCCGCATCATATCCCGTGTGTTGGAATACCTGATAATACATGTATGTATTTTCATTATCATAAAAACCAGCACCGCATTGCTGCAATAAAAGAGCATATAATAAAGACTGATGGGATCAAACTGAAGCCGGTTTTTAAAATATAGAGATGTCCATAATGATAACAAAACTACCATCAGGTCAATTACCAGGATTAACCATCTTGAATGGAACTTATCCTGGAATAACAAATTTTTGAGGTATATCATAACTGGTTTATTTAGGTATTATCTTAAGCGTATCTGTATAGCGGAAAAAAGTCTACTTCGGCATTTTCTTCAATGCCCTTATCCTGCAAAAGCTTTTGGTACATTTCGGGATTGGCAATATATCTCCATGTTTTAAAGTCAAGATGGAGGTTGGAGAAGGCGCATTTCCAGTCAAAGAGCTTGTCGTTTTTAAATCCAAGGCCACCGCCCAGGTTGTAATATTTCATTCCTTTTTCTCTGCCAATCTGCGTTATGCAATCGGCCAGAAATTTGGTTGGGCTATGATGTAAATATTCTGCGCGGGCACCAACTAAATGGGCTTGAATAATGCCATTTGTAAAGGCTATTATGGTGCTTGCAATTGCAATTTCGTTGTAGTAAACAGTAAGCAAACGGGCCTCATATTCAGAGGTGTTTAATATTTCTGAAAAGTATTTTTCATTAAACAGGTAGTAGCTACTGGCGCCAACGCGTTTCATGTTTTCGGTATAAATTTCGACAAAGGTGTTTAAGCCGTCAGCATTTGTTTCGTCCTTTACTTTAAACCCCATTTTCCATGCGTGCTTAATAGCATCCATGGTTGATTGCCTGTATTTTTTGCGCTGTTCATCAATAGGCACTGAAAGGTCAAGTACTACCGTTTTTCCGTTTTCGTGAACACCTCCAAATTTCTCCAGTAATTTTTGCTGCTTATAAAAAGGATGAAGTCTTACAAAAACAGATACGTACCTTTCCTTTATAAGGAAATTGTTGAAAGCGCTTTTAAAATTTTCCATCAAGTCCTCATCTATCTCATCAATCCTTTTGTTTGAAAACGGACCCGAAAAACCATATACACAGGTTAGGTCGCTATAATCAGAACCCGGAATTTTTCGCTGCAGCAGGGGGAAGCCGATGTAGGTATCTGACTCCTCATAAATAAATAAAACAGGATCTCCAGCTGTTTCAAGGGAGTGATAATGCCATGTATGATAAAAATCATATTCGGCCGAATTACCGACGTAAAAAATCCATTTATCTTTATTGAGCAGGGTAAAGATCTTAATCATTGAATTAAAGTTTATGATAGTAATTATGACTGTTGATTTTGAAGGCAAACAAATTTACTTTTGGTAATACTCATTGTAATCAAATCATTTACCTTACCTGTAATTTCAAATCCGGCCTTTTCATAAACAGTGATTGCCGCGATATTTGCAGGGTGGACCTTTAAATAAATCTCATCCAGTTCCTTTATTAAAAAGCCATACCGTATCATCTGTACTGTTGCCTGGTAACCAATTCCTTTACCCCAGTAAAGTTTGTTACCAATAAACAGGTGCAGTTCTGCGTCATGATCAGTAATATCAAGCAGTTGGATATTACCTATATATGTATTAAGTTCTTTAACACAAATTGCAAATCTAAGCTGATCGGGCTTGGCCAGCTTTTCACGTAACCAGGCTGTTTCTATTTCCGAACTAATATAATGAGTGGGTTTGTAGCCTGTATATACCCATATCAATGGGTCGTTACGCCATGCGTAAGATACGGACGCATCTTCTATTACAAGGGGGCGTATGTAAACTGAAATGGTCATAAAAAAAGTCTTAGCGTATTTAACATATAAAACATATCCTGAAGGTCATACCGTTGATCGATTGGTAATGGCACTAAGCACCGGGCCAGGTAATTTTCGTTGGTGTTTTTCTTAGTCCACTTAAATACATTAGGCCAGTAGGTAGCAACATATATTTTTTTCTGTATCAGATGTACTTTTAAGTGCCGGTCATTAGTTAAAAAAGGATAAACCAGCGGTACTGTATGCTCATCAGCGGCATCAAACTTGAGCAGGTTAAATTCAGCAAGGTGCTTATGCAAAAAATTAAAGTTTCGTTGCCTTGCAAATACACATTCGTTGTAATTGATGCTTGTAAGTATCTTTCGGGTTAATAACGACATGGACCTGATCTCGTTGTTTTCCAGATCCTTGCTGTTGTTAATGTAGTCAGAATACCCGGCTTCGATACCTGCGTCTATACTTTTTATGAGGTGCGAAAACCGGTTTACTGAGCTATCTACGGGTAACTTTTTAGTGAGTTTTCTTTTAATGCTTAAGTATGCGCCGTCCGGAACGCCAAAAAACTTACGGCACGAGTAAAATGTATCAATGCCGGCAAGGGGCTCTGAAAAAAAGGCTTGCGAATTATCAATTATAAGATTTTTGATTTTGACGCTAAGCTCTGATGCTTTTTTTTGTTTTATACCAAAGTAATTGGTATATAAAAAACAGGCGTCAGGCTCAATCTCAAAATCAATTATGGGATCTAACTGCCGGTCAATATGATAAAACTGGTATTGAATGCCTATTCGTACAATTGGTTCAAGCAGTACATCGCAGGTGAAATAAGGAATATAAATTTTATGATATTTTTTTTGTATCAGTATGTATTCTAATGCATTACGTCCTGTGTTTAACCTAACCAAATCGGGATAGTATTCATTCCCTTTGGGCAGTTCCAGCTCCAAATACCCGCCTATGGGTTTTAACGCGGCTTTATTTTTTTGCATGACTGTAAATTGAGTGTGAAAAATAAAGTTGTTATCCCTGGTCGCTTTTATACATTCTTAAATGAATGGGCTGATAATATTCTTCCAGGCTTTCTGGGATACGTGAATTATAACCCAATACCTGCCGCTGATCAGCACTAAGCTTATCAATAAAGTCGTAGCCTAATACCCTTGGATAGTCCATTTGTGGTTTAATAAAAGGGCGGGTGAATCCCAGCGTTAATGCCCGGCGTTGCTTAATTGTCTTATTTTCGCCGGCAGCATGCCATATATTGGAGTCGAAAAGGATGATACTTCGTTTTGGTGTTACCGCCCTGTCGGCGGTTTCGTAGAAATAAGTTTCGTTAGGTCTGATATCTGTTTTATGTGAGCCCGACAGGAAATAGGTAGCACCGTTTTCTTCGGTAAAATCATCAAGGGTAACTATCATTTGCACTAATAATTTCGTGTCGCCTAAAAATGTGCGCACATCACGGTGCATGTTACTTACATAAGGATGTTGCTGCTGGGTGTGTATTACAGCATTAAAGCCATTAAGTATATAATTACCACTCAAAAAATAAGCAATCTCGTCGGCACAATACATTTTTTCAATAAACGGTAAGCTGAAATTGTCCTTTTCAACAAGGTGGTGAAGTGTGCCAACCATATTAGAGCCTATCCCGTTTTTTTCCTGAATGGCTCGTCGTTTTACGTACCCTTCCTTTAAGTCCTCATTAATAACTGCAACAAAATCGCTGTCTAAAGCATTCTCAAAAATAACCCATCCGTAATCACGCATCGCAACGCGGAAATCTTCAAAGTGCCTGTCTCCGTAGTTAAGTCTATTTCTCATGAATTTGTATTGTTGATTTTTGGCTAATTAGTTCAGGTCCATAATCTGCATCATCATAGCATTTACTTTATGCACATCAAATTTTTCCTTTGCCAAGGCCAGTCCGTTAAGCCCAAAACTGCTGATAGCTTCCTTGTTAGTTATGAAATACTCCATTTTTTGCACAAGTTCGGCTGTGTTTTTTACAGGTATTAAAAATCCATTGCTGTTGGGTGACGTTTCGACAGTTTCCCTGCAACCAACAGAATCGCAGGTTATAATGGCGCGCGCCATAGCCATGGCTTCAAGCAAACACCGTGGAATTCCCTCCCGATAGTATGAAGGCAGTACCACAACAGATGAACTGCTTATATATGGTCTTACATCATCAACGGCGCCCAGGTAATTAATTACACTCCGGTGCTTTATTTCCGAAAATAAGTCGGGGTGAATGGCATCGACATTATCATCATAGGATCCGATTAGTTTGAAAGTTACCTGCGGGTGTTTTAGGAATACAATTTGCGCTGCTTCAAAATATTCGCGGATCCCTTTGGCATTGATTAGCCTGGATACCATGATAAAGCTTATATTATTAATATCCGGGCGGGTAGGGGTATAGTAGCTCAAATCAACTCCCGATCCGTTAACCACTGCTGTTTGATGCTTTGCCGATATTATTTCAGAATCAAGCAGCGTTTGTACATCATCTTTATTTTGAAAGATGACAGACAACCCCTGTCTGTTTTTAAGGCTGAACTTAAGTAGTAAGCGTGTAATTTTGCTTGTTAAAGATGTGTTACCGTTAACAAAGTTATACCCAAGGCCCGAAAGCATCGGGGTTATTTTTCGCACACCGCCCAGTTTGGCTGCAAGTGTTCCATATATAACCGGTTTAAGGGTGTATGGAAAAAAAACATCCGGCTTTAGCTGTTTAATGAGCCGGTAAAGTTTCAACGCGTATTTCAGATCAGATAAGATCGATACATTACTGCCGTTTAGATTGTTTTCAAATAAAACGATGTTTAGCAATGCCAGTTTTGCGCGTTGCTCGGGCGGTATTGCAGGGATAAAAGCATAAACAGTATGTTCTCTCCGCATCAGCTCAACTAATTTACCTCTAAAATCAATTAACGATTTGGCTGAATCGCAGGCGATCAGCACTTTTTTGCTTGCCATGATGGTATAATAAGCAATAGGTTATGAGCGAGGATTTAATTAGGGATGTAATGCCGTTTAAAGACAATGCACCGTTATCGAAGGTGGTATTTTAGTGAACAAGGACCGGCTCGGGCCTGGTGCTTTTAATATGGTAATATTTTTTATACCATGCAATAAATCGCTCAACCCCTGTATGAACAGAAACCTGAGGCTTGTAGTTCAGCATTTCATCTAAATTTGAAACATCGGCACAGGTTTCGGCAACGTCGCCATCCTGCATTGGCATTAGTGTTTTGATTGCTTTTTTGTTCACCTGTGCCTCAATTTCGCTTACAAAATCAAGCAGGTTAACCGGTGCTCCTCTGCCAATGTTAAACACCCTGAAAGGTGCAGATGATGTAGCCGGATCAGGATCTTTGGCATCCCACAGAAAATTGGGCTCTGCCGGCTGATCAATAACATGCATAATGCCTTCAACAATGTCATCTACGTAGGTAAAATCGCGAAGCATATTACCGTTGTTAAAAACTTCAATAGGCCTGCCTTCCAGAATTGCTTTGGTAAAAATAAATAAAGCCATATCCGGCCTACCCCACGGCCCGTAAACTGTAAAAAAACGTAACCCCGTAGTTCGTAGGTTAAATAAATGGCTGTAGGTATGGGCCATCATTTCATTGGCTTTTTTTGATGCTGCGTATAATGAAACCGGATGGTCGGCGATATTATGCTCGCTGAAGGGCATTTTTTTGTTTAAACCGTAAACGCTTGATGAACTGGCGTAAACAAGGTGATTAATCTTGAAATGTCTGCAGCATTCCAGGATGTTTAAAAATCCTTTTACGTTTGTGTCAATATAAACATCGGGATTAGTAAGGCTGTAGCGCACACCGGCCTGTGCGGCCAGGTTACAAACGGCATCAAACTGATAGTTTTGGAATTGCTGCTGCAGATTTTCTTTATCCGTTATATCCAGTTTAATAAACGTATAATTTGGATGTTTTGTGCTGCAAACAGGTTTGTTATAAACCATTCCTGATACTTTTATGCCGGCATCCTGCAATCGGGCGTGCTTTAACTTTACATCGTAGTAATCGTTAATATTATCAATGCCTACAACGGTGTCACCGCGTTTAAGTAATTTTTGGGTTAAATGATAGCCGATAAATCCCGCAGTGCCGGTAATTAAAATTTTCATAAATAAGTGAAATTAGGTTTGAATGAAAGCCTGAGTGGAAGGCGTTGATTATTGGTTGATTATAAGCGCGAACGCTTAAATAATGGTAAATGCCTGTATCAAAGAATCAGGAACGGTAACGAAAAAGGCAGGTAGATGTACTTGTTGCAGAATACTTTTGAGTAAGGAGTTTATCAAATTGCGCGCGTTTGAGTGTGATTTGATAAATCTTACTTCATGGTATAAGTGTATTTTCTCCCGTTTGTAAGTGGATTACTATTGTCTGACGTTGAGAAATACAATGTGTTGCCCCAATGGCTAAATTGTCCCAGTCCAAAATTGCGGATATCACGGTGGGTAGAGTGGGCCGGCCCCAGTTCAACACCATTTTCAAACAGCCTGAGCTTTGAAACAGTTGGAGAGGTGTTTGAATCCCCAATTTCAGGTAAATCATAGCCAATTTTGTAACAAAAGCCGCTATCGACTCTCAACCCTATCAAGCTTATCGATTTGATAGATTCGTCCTGTGGTGTTGTAACAGGAGGAGTAGTTGTAGGCGGTGTTGTAGTTGGTGTTGGTGTTGGCTGGTCGGCTTTTTTACAGCCGTTAATAGCAGATAGCATGGCTACAATTGTTATTATAGGCAACACAACATTTCGGGTGGATTTAATAATTGTTTTCATAAAATTTTTATTTTAGTTAGTTAAAGTTGTTGCGCTACTATGTATAAGTCAGGGGCCGTTTATACCAGTGCATTCAGTATCGACTTGATGAATATTTCGGGGGTACGGTCCTCTACGTATTGCATTATAAGGTCTTTATGATTGCTATTAGTGCTGAGGGCGGTGTTCACCGCTGTTGTTAACGAGTTTACATTATCGGCTTCAGCCAGGTAAATGCCCGGAATCTCATCGATACCTCCCGCGCAATTTGTGCTGATTATAACTGGGTTCAGGATCATCATTTGCAGCAATACGTTCGGAAAACCCTCTTTGATTGATGATATAACGCAGGCTTTTGCATGCTTAAAATAAGGCATTGGGTTTGCGATCCACCCTTTTAATACTACCCGGCCTTCCAATTTTAATTCACTGATCAGTTTTTGAAGCGAGGTTTGCTCCGGGCCTTCGCCAAATATCAGGAGCTGCAAATTGGGGCGGGAAGCTTTAATTTCATCAAAAGCCATAATTAGTATATCAAAACCCTTTTCAGGGATCAGCCGCCCAGCTGCGCAAATAAATTCAACAGCGACATCGGCGGCGGGCAGTGCTTCTTCGGCCTTTATTAGGTTTTGTTCAATGTCGATCGGGTTTTTCTGAATGATAACCCTTCGCTTGTCGATGTATGGGAGATGCTGTATAAAGCTATCCAGCATGCTGCTGGTTTGGCATACAACCAAATTTGCCCCTGGGTAGCCAAGCCGATACGCTATCTGGTAACTCAATTTTTTTAAACCGCTGTACCGGGTTAAAACAGATGAGCATTCCCTTACTATGAGTTTTGATTTTAAATATCCAATGCGTTTTAAAAAACCAAGGAAAGCATTTAAGTAAGGATGTGTACTAAAAATAATATGATCTGTGCGGTAGGGGCTTAAGCTTTTTATTAACCTGGAAAAGCCACTTAATATGCTTCCGTTGCTCACATATTCAACTTGTTGATCGCTGGGGATATTTAACCCCCCACTTTCAACTTTCTTTAAAAATAGCAGAGAAGCGTTACTTGCACGGGCGGCCTGTAACAGTATGTTCTCGGCGCCATTTGCCTTGTTGGTAATTGAAACAAAAAGTAATTTAGGCTTCATCTTGGGCATTAGTTAGGATTATTAAGGCTCTTCAGCTTCCTGATCACTTTTTTAAATGGCCCCATTGCACTCAATACTTTGCGTTTTCCGTCAACAATTAATAATCCATCTTCAAAATTTATAGTATGCAATCCTTCATCATAAGGTGCCTGAGGAAGTAGTTCAAAAGCGGTATGGTATTGAAAATCTGTTTCGGTTATAGTGGTTATTTCATTGATCATTACAGAGCCACCATAACACCTTTTTGGATTTTGGCTGGGCATATAAAGCTTTTGACCAACAACGAATAACCTGCCTGCCGACCGGCTCACGTTTGACGCCACATTTATCGGGTTTTGTTTATGTGCCTTAAATGGAGCGTCGAGGGTATCGGCATAAAATAAATACAGTACACCGTGTTCTCCCGAAACACTTGTAAAGAGCCAGTATTTGTTGTTGTAATGGATAATGGAACTGTCAACAAATGCCTGGCCTTCCAGCAACACCCTAATCTTTTCAAACTTATACGGGTTATTCATATCAATTTGATAAAGAGCCACCTGTTTAGCTCTGCCTGTTTCCGGAATACAGTATAGCCGGTTACTGTCAGTGAACATGTGAGGATAAGAGAGGTGTATTTCGTCTTCCATGATGCCATTTACTTTTTTCTTGTTTTTGAAATGCATGTCATCGGTCATCATGATCTCGCCTTTTCCCTTCCAGAAATTAAGCTCTTCATAATAGAGATGTAAACGGCCATTGATATTTGCAGTAAAAGGATCGGCTGTATAATCCACTTTATCTTCTGATAACCAATTGATTTTTCCGTTTAGCTGCTGAGTGTGGATAAGGTTTTCGGGAGATTGTGATATATAACCTATATTCCATTTGTCATAACTAAACACTTTGTGAATAAATGAAATGAATGAGGAGATAAGGTCTTTCATAAATCGAAATTTATTTTTAAAAAATGACAGGAGTGTTAGTGACATAGGCAGATAGTCGGTTTCCTGCAGCAGGCTTCCGCCAAAACTATCTTTGAATTTGTTGATCTTTAAAAGTTCGGTATCCGATGTATTGTAAGCATAGCCACCCAAATCATATATTTTAAACCCAAGCTGTTTAAAAAAGCGGATATCTTCAAAATGCAGCAGGCGGTTTGCCCGGCCTGTAACAGCCCTTAACTGGCTGTCATTTTCATTTCTGAACAGGGAAGCCGAATGCAATAGCCTTACTCTTTGTGATGAATGATCGCGGATGTAAGCGTGCATAACAATATCCTGATCCTGGTAAACCGCTTTGGTGATAAACAGGTGCGGCTTGTATTTATAAAATTCTTTATTAATTTTTTTCAGGCCTTTGGTAACTGCAAATGCATTGTAAAAGTCAATAAAGGCTTTAATGCCGGTACCCATCACGGTTGATACGCCATCTTTAATGGCCCTGCGTATTTCGTATGATGTGTTTTTATCAAAATTGGCTTCAATATCAGGTACAGGTACGGTTATATCAATTATTTTGGTAAAAAAATCCTCTTTGCGATATCCCGGAACAGCTTCACTGCTTTTACTTTGTTTATAGTATTTTAACAGGCAGCCCCATAAATTGGGCTTAGCGGCAAACCACACAACTGTGTATGGTACTATACGCATAGCCCTGTTGTTAATCTGGATCATAAGGTTTAGAGTATTTTAAGCTACCTGGTATGTTGAAATTGCTTTTGAGCGCTGATCTTTAAGCCATTGTGTATACACAAGCAGTTTCCAGATCTGCGTTGCCCTGTTCCATTTGCCGCTCATGTGGTCGTTTATCATGGCAAAGGATTTTTGTACGTTAATACCAGGGATGTTCTTTAACTCGCTGATTGAAAGATGGTCCATTACGTGATCTCTCAATTCGTTTTTAAACCAATGGCTTAGCGGCATTGTAAAGCCGGATTTTGGCCTGTCAAACAGCTGTGCCGGCGCATATTGGTATAGTATATCTTTCAAAATCCTTTTTTGAATGCCGTATTTAAACTTATAGCTGTCGGGCAGGGTTTGAGCAAATGCAATTACCCGGTAATCCATAAGCGGCGCCCTTGCTTCTAACGAAAAAGCCATTGTGCCCCTGTCGACCTTAGTATTTATATCACCGTTTAAATAGGTCTTGGTATCAAATGCCGACAGCTTTTGAAGCATGCTTGTTGATTTTGACGACCAGATATCCATGAACGGAACCTGCAGGCCAATGTTAGGATTTTCGAGCCATGAGTATTCCAGGCCGCCCAGCATAAGCCCGTAAAGTGATTTAACCTCCGGATTGCAGATCCCCATTGCAATTAACTTATGGCGATAGTTAGGGGAGATGCTAATTATATCGGCTATTCTTTTACGCAGCGCCAACGGGCATTTAAACAGCTGATTAACCATGTTAAACCATTTGTAACGGCTGTATCCTAAAAAGCTTTCATCGCCACCATCACCGCTTAAAACCACGGTAACATGTTTTTTGGTGTGTTTACTTAACAGCAGGGATGGGATGGCGCTTGAATCGGCAAAAGGCTCGTCATAATAGCGGCCGAAACTCTCAATCAGTTCGAGGCCTTCTTCTTTATTACATTCAATCGTATGATGGTCTGTTTTTAAATGATCGGCAATTTTTTGAGCAAAAACGCTTTCATCAAAACCTTTTTCTCTGAATTTTATGCAAAAGGTTTTTACATTGTTATAGTTTTTTGAAGCTATGGCCGCAACAAGTGATGAGTCGATGCCGCCTGAAAGATATACACCAAGCGGCACGTCGGCATGCATGCGTATATCAACAGCGTTAGTAATCAGTCGGGTTAAATCGGCCTGTGCTTGCTGGTATACTCCTTCATAGCGTTCGGCATGGTTTAAGTCCAGTTCCCAGTATTTTCTTGTTCTGAAACTGCCGGTGTTGCAATCAAAACAAAATGAATGCCCGGCCTCAAGCTTTTGGATTTCGTTCCAGGCTGACTTGGGTTCGGGAACGTATCCCCATACAAAATATTCGTTAATAGCTTGTTCATTAATAGTTACATTCCGGCCTATACATATTTGCGATGGCTGGCTGGCAAATTCAAAATCTAAACCATTTTGGGTATAGTAAAATGGTTTTTTGCCAAGCCTGTCGCGGGCGCCAAAAAGCTGGAGCGTGCGGGTGTCAAAAATTACAAAGGCAAACATGCCGTTGAAATGGTTGACACAGTTTTCGCCGTATTCAAGATAGGCGGCTGTAATAACTTCTGTATCCGAATCGGTCTGGAATCTGTAACCCAGGGCGATGAGCTTTATCTTTAAGGTTTTATAGTTGTAGATTTCGCCATTAAATACAACTTTAAGGTGATTGTAAGTTAAGGGTTGATCTGACCGGTGATCCAGATCAACAATAGCCAACCGGTTATGGCCTAAGGTAACCGGACCATTGTGTTCAAAGCCAGAATAATCGGGGCCCCTGAAATCGGCCCTTGCCAGTTTTTGAAATATGATGTTATCGTCATACCTCACTGTTGATCCGTAAATGCCGCACATAAAAAAACGTTAGGGGTTAATAGTTTTGTTTAATTAGCAAGCAGGGTTTCATATTCCATGCCTATTTTCTCGAGACTAAAGCGATCAACGATATCGGCTTTGATATTAGGATGCTGCCAGGTTTGATTGCATGCCCTGATAATTTGATGGCGTAGTGTGCAAAGATCATTTTGTTCGGCTATAAAACCGTTAAAGCCTTCCCTTATCAGTTCGTTAACCCCGCCAACTCTGAATGTAACTACCGGAACGCCTACCGACAGTGCTTCGAGCACTACATTAGGGAAGCCTTCGGTAAATGAGCTTAAAACCAGTAAGTCATGCTTAGAAATAACATCGGCAACATTTTTAATTTCGCCGATAAACTTCACGCGTTCGTTGAGGCCGATATTTTGTACCTCTGCTTTTAAGGTGTCCATCAGCGGGCCCTTGCCGGCTATAGTTAGAACATAGTTTTGAGGCAGTGCTTTCATAACCTCAAGCAAGCGAAATAATCCCTTCTCTTTGATGAGCCGGTTAACTGCAATAAGCCTCTTTAATCCTGAAATTTGATTTTGAGGTTTTATTGCATTCGTTATAATAACCGGGTTATGAATAACAATAAGCTTGTTTAGGTTGATATTATAAAACCGGGCTATGGATTGCTTCATTTCTTCAGACTGGCAAACTATTGAGTTAAAGCGCACAAACAAAAACCTTGAAAAGTAATTGTAAAAGCGGGATTTAAATTCATAAAACTGCGCCATTTGTTGAGGATTGTTAGATGCCCTGGCTATTAAATTAGGCACTTTAACAAACATTGAAACAAAGGCTACCAGGATATTAATATGATCAGTAGTTGAAAAAACAGCGTATGGTTTTTCATCTTTCAGCAGCTTGCGAAGTTTAAAAAATGAGCGTGAAGCTTTTATTGTTTTCAGGTTTAAAAATCTGATACCTGCTATTTCTGTTGAGAAACTGCACTCGTCTCCATTAAGTAACACTACAACTACCTCATAATCGGGCTTGTTGAAATATTGCGATAGCAGCCAGTAAACACGCTCAGAACCACCTGTGCCAAGGGAACCAAGAACAAGGAAAATCTTCTTTCTCATTATAAATAAAAATCGGGATCAAGTTTTAAGCAATAGCTAATTCTTCCTGCACTGGTTCGGTTTGTTTTACCGGGTCTTTTAACCTGTTGTAGTGTAATACAGCGAAATAAATAAATATAGTAGGGCCGTCCACGCTCATCAGCCACCCGTTATGCGACAGCGCATTTAATGAAATTGCTATGAATGTGAAAAATATAGCTACATAAATTGCACTCCCTTTATGTTTTACGTTTTTTATAGTTTGCCAAAACAGTCGGACAGTTTTGTAATATATGGCCCATAGCAACCCCAGCCCCAAAAACGGGCCGAGCAGGGTAATAAACATCAGGTAGGCATTGTGCGATGACAGGCCGAATGTAAACAAGGGGTTTCGGTAAGTTACGTCGTTCCAGGTTTTGCCATAAAATATAAGCCCGAAAGGATAATCTGCAAATATTTTAAGGTTTTCGGCAGCCATGTCGGCCCTATTAAAATCATTGGCCTCTTTAGCTTGATTTTTTGACAGGATGTTGTTTTTATCGTCAGTGTTATCTTTTAATACGTAAGTGTACAACCCAAAACATATGATCACTGTAGCTGCAACCAGGAAAACGGCTCTATAGCGATAGTAAATAAACAGAAAGAGCGTTACACCGGCTCCAAAGCTTATAAATGCCGACCTGTTCATGCCAAGGTAAATGCAGACAACGCAGGCTGCTAAAACCAAAACCCTTGCTATAAGATATTGCCCTGTGGTGCATGAGGCAATGAAGGCAAACGTTGTAATGGCCACAACCTGGTATCCGAAGTTAAATTGTGTTACTGCCAGCCCTGCAGGGCTTTGTTTAACCGGTTCGCCCAAAAGCATGCTCCTGATCGGATCAATGGTACCTGCCATGCTGTGATCAAGTACCATAATGATCATAGAGCACATGAGCAAAAAGAAGAACATTAATATTGAAGCGTAATAGCGCGATTTATTTGCACCTACAAAATAATTAAAGTATAACGAACATGGTATTATAGTAAGGAGAATGGCAAAAAAGGTAATATAATTGCTCATCCCTACTACCTGGTATAAAAAAACGCCGATTAAAAAAATTATTAACTCCTTGGTATAGCCGAAATCCAGCAAAGGTTTTTGCACAAAGAATAGCAGCATGCAAAAAATTACAGGCGCAGGAATCCTCAAAGTATCTGTCATGAAAATGTTAAAAGCAAGTGTGTACAGATAGAAGAGCATTAAACCGTAAAAGAGGCACTTTTTAAGCAGCATAATAAAGTGGTGCTATTGAAAAATTCGTTTTATTGTAGAAAATATAATCTTCAGATCCATGAAAAGATCCTGGTTGTCAATGTATTCGAGGTTCTTGCTGATCTTTGATGGAACTATTACCTTGATATACATATCTTCAGGATCATCGCTGCCGGCCAGGATATCATTTTCATCAAAATATTTGATAGATGCCCAGTCTGTTACTCCCGGTTTAACACTTAATACCCTTAGTTGAGCAGGTGTATACAGGTTTACATATTTCCGTACTTCGGGGCGCGGGCCAACAAAGCTCATGTCGCCTTTTAATACGTTTAGTAATTGCGGCAGTTCATCAAGTTTGTATTTCCTGAGCCAGTAACCAACACTGGTGATCCGGTAATCTTTACTACCTATGGTTAGTAATCCGGCCTTGTCCGAGTTTATGTACATGGTGCGGAATTTGAACAGTTCAAACTCATTTCCATCTTTCCCAACCCTTGTTTGTTTATAAAATGCGCTTCCCCTCGAATTTATTTTAATAGCTATGGCAATTAAAATAAACAATGGCAGCAACATTATCAGTGCTATAAGTGATATGCCAATATCAAAAAGCCGTTTAATCATAACTCTATTTTATAATTCAACTTTTGCAAGTTCTTTAGATTCTTCCAGCACAGAGTTAACTGAGTTTATTACCGTAGTAACTATGAAATCAATCTGCTCGCCGGTAAGTTGAGGATAAATAGGCAATGAGATTTCATTTGCGTAAAGGGCATAAGCTGATGGATACTGAGCGATCTTATAACCCAGATCTTTAAAAAGAGTAAGCATTGGCAGCGGGGTAAAATGTACATTGGCCATGATCCCTTCAGCCATAATGCTTTCAATTATATGGTCACGCTGTGCCTCTGATATGCCTTTGATGCGCAGGGCAAACAAGTGGTAGGATGATTCCCTTTGCTCGTTTTTCAGTGGTGGTTCAATAAACCAGTCCATCGATTTGAACCTGTTACAATATATGGATGCAACATGCTTGCGCATAGGGAGCAACCTGGCTTCATAATTTCTGAGTTGGCCGAGGCCTATTGCTGCACAAATGTCGGGCATGTTGATTTTGAGGCCCATAAACAGGATGTCGTATTTCCAGCCGCCGCCATTACTTTTGGTAAAGGCATCTTTGGTTTGGCCGTTAAGAGTATATAGTTTTAAATACCGATGTTCCTCGGCCGGAATAAAGCAGGCAGGCAAATTGATGCAGATACAACCTCCTTCGGCTGTAGTGATGTTTTTCACCGCGTGAAAAGAAAATATCGATACGTCACTATACTTTGCTGCCGGTAATTCATTTATGGTTGCACCGATTGAGTGAGCTGCATCGGCAATTAAGAGGATCCTACCTAAAATCTTTTGCTTGGGACTTTCAGCAACAAATAGTTTTTTAATTTCCTGTTTATTGATAATCGCCTTTAATTCTTCGTAGTTGCATGGCCAGCCGGCTATGTCAACAGCAATAATTGCTTTTGTTTTTGGGGTTATTGCTTTGATTACAGCTTCTGTGGAGATGCAGCAATCGTCATCAACATCAACTATCACCGGCGTAGCCCCGCAATGCAGTACACTTAAGGCGGTAGCACAATAGGTGTATGCTGGTATGATAACCTCGTCGCCTTCCTTTATGCCGAACCATTTCAGCATTAGGATAGCTCCTGATGTCCAGGAGTTTACGCAAACAGCTGCATCCGAAGCTGTAAGCTGCTTCATTTGCTGTTCAAGTGCGGCTACTTTGGGTCCGGTGGTTATCCAGCCAGAGTTAAGCGTGTCCATAACCTCGTTTATAACAGCCTGGTCAATGTAAGGTGGCGCAAAAGAAATTTTCATATCAGGTTTAATAGAGTTAGTTTCCGGCGGGGACCCGTTCCAAAAAAGCGATTGCTTTTTGAGCGTAATCACGGGCTAATCGTTTATAAATGCAATATTTTTCGGCAAGGGCATCTGCCCAGGTATAATTTGAAAAATCGAGGTCTTCCAATGAAACAAAAAGGTGATGGTTTTTTTCTAAGAAAATTTCAAGCTCAGCAAATGTTTTGTCAGAACAGGTTTCGGGATGATAATTGAATGTCCAGGTGTATTTTGTTTTTTGTTCAACTTCTGATAGTTGAACAGGTACCCAATTAAAGCCAAATCTTACATAAGGCGACTTAAGCAGGCCGTCACTTATTATTTTAATGTTGGTGTATTCGTGTAAAGCAAGTAATGTATTACGGTCAAAAGTATGTGCAGGAGCAATAAAAACAGTGGGGCTGATATTTTCACGTTTGAAAATTTCGGCCGCTTTTCTTATTTTTTCTTTTTGTGTTTGCAATGGCAAGCCTGCAAATTCCGACCGGTTATTCATCTTCAGTAGGCCGGAGTTGTGATTTATGTAATAATGATCAAAACCGTGCATGCCTATCACATAATTTTTATTTTGAAGTTCGCGCACCAACTGCCAGTAGTAAGGATTGAAATTACCGCAGGCTTTTAACTTTGGGTCTTTATTTGCCGGTATAACAGCAATTATGGGTTTTATGTCATACTTGTCAAACAGGATGAAGAAACGCTCCCATTTTTGGAGGTTATTTGTCGGGCATAAATCATCCAAACGAATTAAGTACTGTAGCATATTAACAGTTTGATAGTTTTATAAAGCTGGTTGGCTGTTTGTTAGTTGTGCCGCTGTTGCAGTTGCAGCAATGTGCTTTTTGATTAACGTTTCCCATTCTCCCAGGATCTTATCGGGATGGTTGGTTTGAGATATTACGCGGGCCTGATTTCCAAGAGTTGTTTTTAAAACTTCGTCGCCGGCCAAGCGGTGTATTGCATCGGCTAAATCAATTATTGACCCTCTCTTTACCAGTATTCCATTTTTGCCGTTATTGATGATCTCCGAAGGTCCAAAATTGCAATCAACCGCTATGGAAGGGCATCCGAAGCTCATAGCCTCAACTAAAGCGTTGGGATATCCCTCGTTGCGCGATGGCAAAACAAACATTTCGGCCTGGTTATAATAATCCTGGAGGTTGTTTTTGCTGCCAGGCAGCAACACCCGTTCTCTTAACCCGAGATTAAAGATCTGGCAAACAAGGTTAGCGCGTTCTTCGCCATCGCCAACGATTATCAGATCGACGTCGGTAAGGCCTGATTTTGCATAGGCTTCAATAAGGATATCAAAGCCTTTTACATAAGCCAAACGGCCAACCCCCAAAATAAACCTCCGATGGTGAACCTTCTCCTCTGACGATAATGGGAAAATAGTAACAGCATTTGTTATGCGCACGATATTAGTGAGTACTTTAAAGTCTTTATCCTTAAGCAGGCAGTCCTCTACTCCTTTAGCACTTACTACAACTGCTTCGGCTCTTTTATATAAGTTTAAAGCCAGTTGTTTACGTAAATAGTTAAACCTGATAACACTTCTATCGGGCGAAGTGCGCTCTGAAACAATGTAAGGCACCCGGGTTAACCAACAGGTAATGCCAGTCCAAACATTGGCGGATGTAATGAACGATAAAGCGCACACCGGTTTTTGAGTCCGCAATAACTTGATAAGTTTAAAAAAAGTTTCGGCAATATGATACAACCTGTAAATAAATGAGCTTTTTTGACGGTCAGTTAGGTAAAATACCTTAACATCGTCATCAATTTCATATGCTGGAACATCATTGTTTAAAGAAATAAGTACCGACTGGAAGTTGTTTTTATTAAAATAATTAGCAAGCGAAATGATAACTCTTTCTGCTCCTCCGCCTTTAAGCGACGGAATAATGAAAAACAGAACGGGTTTTGAAAAGGGGGCGGCTTGTATGTTCATGTTAAATGCGCTGGCAGTTATAGGAGGTATTTTACCGTATCGTACGCTTTACGAAACCGCTTGTTTTGTAATTCAAAAAGCAGATAGCGTTTTATATAAAGCAGCAAAAGTCTTTTTTTAGCGATCGCGGAGTATGTGAAATTTTTGATGATTAAATTGAAATCACTTATAACCATTTCCATACGTGCTTTGGCGTTGATCATGCTCCATACGCCGCCCTCATGATTGCGGTAACAGCTCATTACCTCGGGTATTACGTAAATTTTACCGCCAGTATGCTGAGTGGCCCATAGCTTAAACATTTTATCTCCGGCAAAACATTCAAAAAACCAGGGGGCAGTGAATAACTGAAGGGTTTCGGGAATATTGCGATAAACAACTGTTGCCGTTTTTGTTTCTTCCTGTTTCCCCGCCAGCAAATCGGCATATGTATGTATTAGTGGTGTTGGGTTAGGATGTACGTAAAGTGTTTTGTTATTAACGTTTATCACTTTGTGGTAATGGCAGCAAATAACGAAGTCGGCATTATTTTCTAAAAAATCAACCTGCTTTTGCAGTTTATATTCATTTGTCCAGTAGTCGTCGCCCTCGCAAAGAGCTATGTACCTGCCCCTGCACTGTGTAACACAATTAATTAAGTTTTTATGTGTGCCTAAATTGGCAGGGGAGGCTATAAGCTTGATCCTGCCGGGATAGGTTTCTGAGTAAAATTTAATTATTGACTGGGTTTTATCTGTCGAGCAATCGTCGCCAATGATGATCTCAAACTTAAAGTTGGTGTTCTGCATCAAAAAGCTTCGGATAGCCTCGGAAATGAATTTTTCATGGTTGTAAGTAATACAGATAATACTTACCATTATTTCATCATCATTCATACCGTTCCATTTACATTCGCAGCCCTTACATTTATTTCAGATTCAATTTTATCAGTCACCAGTGTGCCAAAATGTTTCGGTTTAAAGTTGTTGTCGAAGTTTTGTGCACGGAGCAGTAACCTGCAAATAAGGTCAAGATCTGACAGCGATAGCGTATGGTATAAGGGAAGGCAAACCACCCTTGAAGCTATCGAATCGCAAACAGGCATTGGTTGGCTTTTTACGTATGGCAATGATGATAGTGAGGGGTAAAAATACCTCCTGCAATAAATCTGTGCTAACTCTAATTTTGCTTTACTTTGATGCATCAGCGCCTCTGTTTGAAAAACGACCGGGAAATATGCATAATTGTAATCCTGTTCGTTTTCAAGTTTTTGAAACTGAACATTCAGGTTTTCCAGGCGCTGCAGATATTGCTCATACAAATACTTTCTTTTTTTAAGTATCTCGTCAACATGGCGCAGGTTGCATAAACCCATTGCAGCATGAAACTCGCTGTTTTTGGCGTTGATGCCTTCCTCCGAGAAAGTATCAACACCTGAATATCCGAAGTTGCGCATCAGTGCCATGGTTTTTAATAACTCCGGATCCTGGGTAAATACAGCGCCGCCTTCGATTGTGTGATATAATTTGGTTGAGTGAAAGCTGGTTACACTGATGTCGCCATATTCAAATACGGAGCGGTTTTTATAAAAAGTACCGAAGCAATGTGCGGCGTCATAGATCACCTTAAGGTTATGTTTATCAGCAATAGCCTGTATGGCTGTTATATCGCATGGGTTACCGAATACATGTGTTGCCAGTATAGCCGATGTGTAGGGTGTGATGGCCGCTTCTATTTTAGCCGGATCAATATTCAGTGTCTCAGGATCGATATCCACAAATACGGGTTCGCAACCCTGCCATACTATGGTGCTTGTAGTAGCAACAAATGAAAATGGCGTTGTGATAATTTCTCCGCTTAAGTTAAGTGCTTTGATGGCCAGTTGTAAAGCTATTGTACCGTTTGTTACAAACAGCATATGACTAACGCCCAGGTATTGCTTTAACTTTAATTCGAGCGTGTTTACAAGGGGCCCGTTGTTGGTGAGCCATTGCCTTTCCCAGATACTTTTAACATAGGCTCTGAATTCCTTTTCGGCAGGGAGAAATGGTTTGGTTACTGGAATCATCTTTTTAGGATTAATTGGTTAAAATCTTTAATAGCGGAGAGCTTAATTAACAAACTGGCACTATAATAAACCGCGATGAATACTATGAGTAATATGCCAATTTGCATAGTTGGGATGAAAAAATCATTGATCACCAACTTGTCGAGGAAATAACAGCAGAGGCCAATGCCTCCGGCTAACACCACTGTAGGCAAAATATCTTTTATTTGCTCGGTAACGGGGTAGTCAATTAAACGCCCGCTGTAAATAGAGTTGATATAATAGGCTATTACATTAAAAAATAACTGGAAATATAACAAGCCATAGATGCCGAAGGGGATAAAACACAGGATCCCGACAACGCTCAAAACTTTTTTAATAACTTCCAACTTTAAAAACAGCGCGCTTTGCCCCATCACTTTCAGCACATTTAAGTTGTATGAGTGCAGGGGATACATGATGCCTCCTATACACAGCAACTGGAAAATAGGAACAGCAGGTAACCATTTATCTGTTAATAAAATATGAAACAGCGGTTTGGCAATGATACACAGCATGATGAGTGCCGGTGCATTCCAGAATACTACCTGTTGCATGAGTCGTTTGTAAACATTTTTTAACTGCACCGGATCGTCTGATATTTCTGCAAACATTGGGTAGGTAACCTTATTTATAGCAGCAGAAATGTTACTTATCGGTAATTGGCTTATCGAATCGGCCCGGCTGTAGTAGCCAAGCTGGGCTGCCGAAAAGAACTTACCTATGATTATCAGGTAAATGTTTTGATAAACGGTATCAATTAAACCCGACAATGTCATTTTATAACCAAAATGAATATGTTTTTTAAAGCATGCTTTATCAAAGATTAGTGCCGGTCGCCAGCTTGAGGTAATCCAGTGTATGGCTGTTGATAAAAATGAGGTGCATAAACCCATCCAAACAAGGCTCCAAACGCCGTACCCTAATTTTGCAAGTATGATACCTAATATTCCGCCGCCAATAGCTGATGGGATTTGAATGTTAGTTTGTTTTTTAAACTTCAGATCCTTAACCAGCAAGGTGCTTTGTACACCAAAAAATGCGTTTATGATCAAAATTAAGGTGTAAACCCGCACAACAGAGGTTAACAACGGTTGATGATAAAAAGCAGCGATAAGCGGCGCTGTTATAAAAAGTATCAGGTAAAGGATACTGCTGCCAATGATATTAAAATAGAAGACGGTTGAATAATCGCGCTGACCGGCATCGGTTGTGCGGATCAGCGAAGCAGTAAGGCCGCCATCCAAAAGACTATTGCCTACCGATATAAAAAGATATAGCATAGCTATCAAACCAAATTGTGATGGCTCCAGGATCCGTGCCAGAAATATGGATATGCCGAAGCTTACCACTTTTGAACTTAATTGCTGCCATAGCGCCCACACTATGCCAGATACCGCTCTTTGTTTATAGCTCATAATTTTTAAAGCCGGGCGTTAACAACCTCTTCCGGTAAAAACGCCTTCAGGTCATACAATACGGCATTAGGTTTGCAAAGTGCTTTTACATTCATTTCTTTAAACTCCTCATGGGCAACCGCAAGTAAAACCCCATCATAGGTACGGGTTTTTGATTCGCCGTTTTCGCAGATGATGCCATACTCTTTTTTAGCATGTGCCGCGTTGGCCCAGGGATCATGGATATGCACTTTTACTTTATACTCCTTCAACCGTTTAACAATGTCTATCACACGGGTATTCCTTACGTCGGGGCAGTTTTCTTTAAATGTGAAACCAAGTATAAGCACCTCACTATCTGTTATTGAAGTACCGCGACAAATCATCTGTTTAATAAACTGATCGGCAACATATGCACCCATAGAGTCGTTGATACGCCGACCAGCCAAAATAATTTCAGGGTGATAACCTGCTTCCTGGGCCTTTTGTGCAAGATAATATGGGTCAACCCCGATACAGTGGCCGCCAACAAGGCCCGGGCGAAAATTCAGAAAGTTCCATTTAGTGCCCGCTGCCTCCAATACTTTATGGGTATCGATACCCAGTTTATTAAAGATCATGGCCAACTCGTTCACAAATGCAATATTTATATCGCGTTGCGCATTTTCAATTACCTTGGCAGCCTCAGCTACTTTTATCGAATGCGCTTTAAATGTGCCGGCTGTAATAATTGATTGGTAAAGCTTATCTACAGTTTCGGCTGTTTCCGGAGTAGAGCCTGATGTAATTTTGCGGATTTTTGAAACGGTATGTAATTTATCTCCGGGATTGATCCTTTCAGGCGAGTAGCCTGCAAAAAAATCAACATTATAGGTAAGCCCCGATACTTTTTCTAAAATAGGCATACATTCATCTTCTGTTACCCCGGGATATACGGTTGATTCGTAAACTACGATATCATTCTTTTTTAACACTTTGCCTACAACCCTGCTGGCGTTTATTAACGGAGAGAGATCCGGCCGGTTATTTTTATCAACAGGGGTTGGCACAGTTACAATGAATATGGAACATTGCTGTAGTTTTTCAATTTCATCAGTAACGTATAAACCGGTTGCGGTTGTGCAAACAGGCGTAATTACTGCATTTAATTGGTCAGAGTCGATCTCTAAAGTGTGGTCAATGCCCAATTTGAGCTCATTAATGCGACTTACATTAATATCATAGCCAATAACTTTGTATTTTTTTGCAAATTCAACGGCCAGGGGCAAGCCTACATAACCAAGACCGATAATGCCTAATTTAGGTTGGTAATTCTCAATTTTCATGATTTCTGCTGATGTTATGAACTGATAAGTTTTGGATTGAAACACGTGTTACCAAAGCGCAATTGATGGTTTCAAAAATCATTAATACATTTTTGCCCTGTATCTGCAGCACCTTACCCATTTGATTTACAAGAGCGCCATCTTTTATTTTAACTGTATCACCAACAGTGAGGTTGTTAAGGCTCACAATTTCCATGTCTTTGTAGCGTACAAGATTTGTCCTGATCTCGTCTATTACGTTGTCCCTCACTACAGCAGGTTTACCCATATAGTAAACAAAGCCTAACGCCCCCATTACATAAAGTGCCCTTGACTGCTCATAAGCATTGACATGAACAAATACGTAGGAGCTAAACAGAGGGACACTGATCTCCTTTTTCCTGTCAGACCATTGGCTTACTACATCTCTGACCGGGCAATAGCATTCAATGCCATTTTGCTTTAAAAGCTTGTCCACCTTTTTTTCCCATCGGGGCTTGGTGTAAATAACAAGCCATTTTTTTTCATGATAATTTGTCATGCGAAATTGCGGTGTTCTTAATAGGGTTTCCATAAAATGAATAAAGTTGGATCGGGGAATTAATAAGGGCTTATTATAGCTTCGCCAACTCACTCACATGGCGCAAGTGATGATGGTTTTAAAAAATAGTATTTGAAAATTACTAACCTGGTTATCTGATTTATTACAGACGCAGCCTGTGTTGGCTGTGGCTCCGCCAATCCAGTCACATGGTTAGGCGGTTAATAAAAAATAATCGAACTAATGGTTTATAATATTCGCCGGTTTTTCCCGTTTATTATAGAATATAACAGGCGTTCTAGTCTCTCTGCGGCTTCGCCAATCCAGTCACACTGGTCAGGCGGTAAAAAGGCAAGCTAACGGCTTATAAAGTTCTCCGGTTTTACCCGGTTATTGGTTCATAACAACTGCAACTTATGTTGCTTACGGCTCCGCCAATCCAGTCACATGGAACAGCGGCGATCAAATAAACAGTCTAACTAAAAGTTTAAAACACAAATTAGCATTAACCTTATACCATTGTAAAAATGATGGTTATCAACTGCCATATGCTGATGCGTATCCATAACCGCCATAGGCATAGGCCTCCCGGTTTTCTTTTTTCGCATCGTTAAACACTACCATAAGGTTATTTAGTTTATCATTATCATAAATATCTCTGAGGATACTTAATTGCTCGGTATTAGTATAGTTATACCGTACAATATAAATACTCAACTCGGCGTATTTGGCCAGGCTAAAAGCGTCGGCAACGGCACCAACAGGCGATGTGTCAAGTACGATATAATCAAACTCAGTTTTGCACCAGTTAAAAAGCAGGTCAAGCCGTTTATCTGACAATAGCTCGGCAGGGTTAATTGCTTTACTACCGCTCCCCATTACAAAAAGGTTATCTGATTCATTATAGGCCTGGATGCATTCGGCCGGTGAATTGGTGTCACCCATTAAAAAATCTGTAATGCCTTTGGTTTGCTCCATGTTGATATTTTTAAGCAAATCGGGCTTACGCAAATCAAACTCCATAATTAATACGCGTTTATTGAGCATGGCAAGCGTTAAGCCCAGGTTGATGCTAAAAAAGGTTTTGCCTTCGCCTTTCATAGACGATGTAACAAGCATCGTTTTGTGCTGCGTTCCCTGGTTCAGGAAGCCAATATTGCTCCTGATATACCTGAATAGTTCTGAAATGTTGGTATTGCTGCCGTTAGAAATTACTACCGGGCTTTGACCTTCATTATTATGGCATAATTCGCCCAGGATCTTTACTCCCTTTATATTCAACAGGCTTGACTGATTCCTGATTTTAAGGCTAAATTTATCTTTCAGGAAGATGAAAATTCCCGGTATGAACAACCCGGCTATAATAGCGAATAAATAGGTGAGCTGTTGTTTAGGAAATTCAGCTATCGGATTAGCGGCAGGTTTATCAATCAATTGCGATGAAGGAATTGTAGCTGATAACGACAACGCCGTTTCTTCTCTTTTTTGCAACAGGTACTGGTATAAATTAGTTTTTACCCCCTGTTCACGGCTCCGCTGCAAAAGCCCCCGTTCAAGCGACGGGACAGAGCGGATGCGGGAGTCATACTGTGCAGAATTTTGACTGAGTAATTTGTGGCTAATAGAAAAGCCTTTTTTAATATTATTGAGATTTTCCATGATATTTACGCGAAGGCTGGCTATCTGGTTGCTCAGGTTTTCAATAAGAGGGTTGGCAGGGTTTGCGCTGCCCAGCATGCGGTTCCTTTCCAATTGCAGGTCGTTGAAACGGCTAACCAGTGTATTTAACGCCGGATCTTTCAATCCCATGGTACTGGGTACAGCATCATATTGGTTAGCCGAGTTTTTTAAATATGCTTCAATGGAATTCACAACACCCAACTGAGTATTTGATTCTTCAAGCAGTTGATTATATTCTGCAGATTTTGTCAGATTTACCTGTGTGCTTGCATTGATCTCTGCAGCTCCATTCCTTTGCTTGAAAGTTTCAATGTCACCTTCGGTGTAGGACAAGTCCTGTTCTAAATCATGTAATCGTTTATCAATGAATAATATGGTGTTTACGGCTGTAACGTTTTTCTTAACAACGTTTTCGGCGTTGTAGGTAGATATGATGTTGTTAAGAATATCAATTCCTCTTTCGGGCACAGCATCAACCAGGCTTAAGGTTAAGGTGTTTGATTCTTTAACTACAGGGTTTACCTGTAATAATCCAGCGCTGTAAGCTGCTGCCAGCCCGGTAAGGTTTTTAAACTGGATCAGTATAGGGGTTTCGTTATCTGCACGGTCCGGGCCTTTTTCTACTTTAAAGGAATAATCCTTGTGATTAACCAGTTGGTTATAGCTGTAAATCCATGTTTTGGTTTCCTCTTTTAACAAAAACTTACTTTGTGAATATGGCTGGATATATAGTTTTTTCAAATAGCCGGTTTTCCCTATTCTCTTTATCGTAACGGTGAAAGGCCGCTCATTACCATACAGTTCTTTTACTTTAAAGCCGCTTTCATCAAAATAAGAAGTTTCCAGGTTAAGTTTTTTGAATACGCTATAAATCAAATCTTTTGATCGCAATACCTCCATTTCATTATCCACGGTTTTAGTTTCCTGAAACATGTTCAGGTCACTGAAAGCAGTAGCTTTTAAAATACCATCGCCTTTTTTATCGTCGGGGATTTGCAGTGTACTTGTTATTTTATACAGCGGTGTAACATAGTTAAGGTATGTCCAGGCTGCTGCAAAACAGATAACCATGCTTATCAGGAATAAATACCAGCCATTTAAATAAGGCTTAACGTTGTTCCTGAACTTGTTGCCCGGCAAAGGTTCTTTTAAAATAAAATTGTTATCCATGTCAGCTATTCTTAGGTATCTCTAAAACTGTATTTTATCTTCTTAAAAGTACTGCCGCCAATACGGCCAATGCCGAAATTGAGGCTACTACTATTGGTGCTAAGCGCGTGCTTTGGCTATACTCAACCGCCTTTGATTTGTCGGGCTCCACATAAACGATATCATTTTGTTTAAGGTTGAAGTAAGGCGAATCCATTGATTCAACTTTATTAAGGTTAAGGCGGTTCATTGTTCTGCGTCCGTTTTCTGTGCGGATCACCAATACATTTTCCCTGCGTCCATAAACTGTCATATCCCCGGCCATACCTAATGCTTCAAGTAAGTTTACATTTTCATCGGTTATTATAAATGTTGATGGTTTGTTAACCTCGCCTATCACGCTTATTTTAAAGTTCAGCAGCTGGATGTCAACTACCGGGCTTTTGACAAAAGCCGATAGTTTTTTACCTATTTCGCTTTGTGCTTCCTCAATGGTTTGCCCTTCAATTTTATAGTCACCTATAAGTGGTAAATTCACAAATCCATTTTCGTTTACTTTATATCCGCCGCGGGTTGATTGATTGTTTAAGCCCACATTTTTGTTGCCATTGAACAACATGTTCGACTCGGGGTTTAAGCTGGTAACAGTTACATTTAAAATGTCTTTCTGATGAATGACTACTGTTCCGTTTGTATTGTTGTTTGCAGCACCTGTATTTGCCATGTTGCTGAAGTAAACAAGATCCCGACTTCCGGCACATCCGGTTATCAATAGCAATGTTGTAATGAAACAGTATATATTAATTTTTTTCATCATCAATAGTTTAAGAGAGTTTAGGGAACTATTTTGAACTGGTTTATTTGGTTAGTCAAATTTATCTATTTGGGCATCGATAGTATACGGTTTTAGCTGATTGCCGCTTTTTTGTAAACCTGTATCTCAGTCTTTACAGAACATGTAAAGCAGCAATACAGGCATGTGTAAAGGGTTGAGAAAAAAGCATCTGAGTTGGGCATTTTGGGCTACACTTTCATATAACAGTTGTTACACCCAGTAGTAACAGCACAAAAAAAAGCAGACCTGAGCCTGCTTTTTTTAAGGAGTTTGTTGGTTAATTATTACGAATTATTCTACAGTAACTGATTTGGCCAGGTTACGGGGCTGATCAACATTACAGCCCCGTTTTACGGCTATGTGATAGGAGAGAAGTTGTAGCGGGATAGTAGCCAGCAGTGGTAAAAAGGCTTCGTCGGCGTCGGGTATTTCAATGCAGTAATCGGCCATGTTTTTCACTTTAACATCACCACGGGTAACAATAGCTATAACTATTCCTTTCCGGGCTTTAACCTCCTGTATATTGCTGATCACTTTTTCATACGATGAGTTTTTTGTGGCGATGAAGATCACCGGCATCTGCTCGTCAATTAACGCGATTGGCCCGTGCTTCATTTCGGCGGCGGGATAACCTTCGGCATGGATATAGGAGATCTCCTTCAGTTTTAAAGCTCCTTCCAAAGCTACCGGGAAACCGAAACCACGTCCTAAGAACAGGCAGTTAGGGGCATTCTTTATTTTGCAGGCAATGTCTTCAATCAATTCATTATCCTGCAGCAGCATTTGTATTTTATCCGGTATGGTATCAAGCTCCGTTAATAAATTGGTGAGCCTGCCTGGTGTTAAAGTACCCTTGTGCTGTGCAATATATAAAGCAATTAAAGTTAAAACAGTAACCTGCGCTGTAAAGGCTTTTGTCGAGGCAACGCCTATTTCCGGGCCGGCATGGGTGTAAACTCCTGCATCAGTTACGCGCGGAATTGAAGCGCCAACAACATTGCAGATCCCCAGGATGGTTGCACCCCGTTCTTTAGCTATCTCAATGGCGGCTAATGTATCGGCAGTTTCTCCCGATTGGGATACCGCCATTACAATATCCTTATCAGTAATTATGGGATTACGGTACCTGAATTCGGAAGCATATTCAACTTCTACCTTAATGCGTCCGTATTCTTCAATAAGGTATTCGCCTGTTAGGCCGGCATGCCACGAGGTACCGCAGGCAATAATAATTATCCGCTCGGCATTTTTAAGCTTGTCGGTATATTGTTTAATGCCACCTAACTCAACCTTGCCTTCAAGCGGAAAGATGCGGCCACGCATGCAATCCCTTACAGAACGCGGCTGCTCAAAGATTTCCTTCATCATAAAATGCTCAAAGCCGCCTTTTTCTAACGATTCAAGTTTTAATTCCAACTCCTGGATCAATGGGGTTTGAACAACATTATCAAGCTTCTTTATTAAAAGCCCACTGGGTTTAACCTGTACTATTTCGTTATCTTTTAAATACACTACGTTTTTGGTGTACTCGATAATAGGAGTGGCATCTGATGCAATAAAATATTCGCCATGGCCAACACCAATAACCAATGGACTGCCTTTTCGGGCGGCAATCAGCTGATCGGGGTTTTCCCGGTCCAGGATAACTATAGCGTAAGCACCTATCACTGTATTTAAAGCCAATCGGACAGCCTCCAGTAAATCAGTTTGTTCGATATTTTGAATTTCCTCAATTAAGTGGATCAGGATTTCGGTATCTGTTTCACTTTTAAAGGTGTGCCCGCGAGCAAGCAGTTCTTCTTTAAGGATCAGGTAATTTTCGATGATCCCATTATGGATAATGTGCAGGCGGTTATCGTTTGAACTATGCGGATGCGAATTTGCATCAGACGGGGCGCCATGTGTGGCCCACCGGGTATGTCCTATTGCAACATGCCCGCTTTTGTCTTTATCTGCTGTGTGTGCCTCAAGACACGCCACTTTTCCGGTCTTTTTATAAACGCTGAAGCCTACATTATTTATAATAGCAATACCGGCGCTATCATAACCACGATATTCTAATCGTTTGAGGCCGTTCAACACAACGGGCCACGCATCTCTTGATCCGATGTAACCAACAATTCCGCACATAGTTTTAGGTCTTTAAATGATAAATTAAGTTTATTTGTTACTTGGTGAGTAAAATTATTTAATTGACTATCAATTAAGTATGAGCTAAGTTCAATTGCCCGTAAATTGTAAATCTGACGCCTTTTTACACGTTTAAACTGTAAAAGGATATAAATCGCTTTACATTTTAGTTGTTGTGTTATATGATAAGCCGGTTGAAGGTTTTTTATCAAATGGTTGGAGAATCAATTCACTTTGGGGTTACAGTGCATGTATTCCTGAACTTGCAATGTGCTGATCAGATTTTGGCTGTGAAGTTTGTTGCCTGATTTTACAGAATGA
This sequence comes from Mucilaginibacter gossypii, assembly GCF_017569325.2. Classification (NCBI taxonomy): domain Bacteria; kingdom Pseudomonadati; phylum Bacteroidota; class Sphingobacteriia; order Sphingobacteriales; family Sphingobacteriaceae; genus Mucilaginibacter; species Mucilaginibacter gossypii. The sequence continues at coordinate 1,280,077 of NZ_CP071878.2, forward strand.
TTTACGATCGCAGTGCCGCTATTTTATATCATTTTATTTTCAGTTAGGTTTAATTAACCAAAAAGAACCTGGCGATGATATTTAACTCATTTACTTTTCTGCTGTTTTTTCCTGTGGTAACGGCTTTATATTTTCTGGTGCCGCATAAATTTAGGTGGCTGTTGCTGCTTATAGCAAGCTGCTATTTTTATATGTTCTTTAAAGCCATTTATATCCTCATCCTGTTTTTTACAATAATTATCGACTATACCGCGGGCATTTACCTGGAAAAAGTTAATGACCTTAAGAAGAAGAAGTTTTTGTTAATATTAAGTCTTACGGCAAATATTGGCGTACTGGCGGTATTTAAGTATTTTAATTTTTTTAATGCCAATTTATCGGGATTGCTATACTGGATGGGGTACACTAACCCAATTCCGTTTTTACAGATCCTGCTTCCGATAGGGTTGTCATTTCACACTTTTCAGGCCATGAGTTATACTATTGAAGTTTACCGGGGCCATCAAAAGGCCGAACGTCATTTCGGTATTTATGCTTTATACGTAATGTTTTATCCGCAATTAGTTGCCGGCCCTATTGAACGTCCTCAAAACCTGTTACCGCAATTTAAAACCGAACATCATTTTAATGCCCTGGATGTTTCTGAAGGGTTAAAACGAATGTTGATCGGTTTTTTTAAAAAGGTTGTTGTTGCCGACAGGTTATCTTTATATGTAAAAACTGTTTTTAACAATTATCCTGAACATGGCTCGGCCACAATTGTACTTGCTTCATTGTTTTTTGCCGTCCAGATCTATTGCGACTTTTCGGGCTACTCGGATATTGCGATAGGCAGTGCCAGGGTGATGGGCTTTAAACTGATGGAAAATTTTAAACGACCTTATTTTGCAAAAAGCATAAGCGAGTTTTGGAGCAGGTGGCATATATCACTTTCTACGTGGTTTAAAGATTATGTGTATATCCCCTTAGGAGGCAACCGGGTTAGCAAAGGCCGGTTGTATTTAAATTTATTTGCCGTGTTTATGATCAGCGGTTTGTGGCATGGTGCCAATTGGACATTTATTGTTTGGGGCGCTTTACACGGGTTTTACCTCATCTGCGGAATGGCAACGCAGAAGTGGAGGACGGCAACAGCAAGTAAATTAGGGTTAGGCAGCGGAGTATTTGCCAATTTTTTAAATATATCTTTTACAATATTCCTGGTTACTATAAGCTGGATCTTTTTCAGGGCTGTATCATTAGAGCAGGCCTGGGGTTTGTTAAAAGGTGTTTTTATTTATAAACCCGGTTTTTTCATAGGCGAACCTTCTTATTTTTTGTATGACTTGATGGCTATAGCCGCCTTGTTTTTTTACGAAATAAAGCAGGAATACGGCCTTCATTCATTCCGGTTTCTTCACAATGAAAATTGGGGGATCCGTATGGCTTCCTATTTAGGGTTGGTTTTTATAATCCTGTTGTTTGGAGTTTTTGACGGCGGACAATTCATTTACTTTCAGTTTTAAATTATGAAGCAGTTGAAAGAAAACAGCAATAAGTTTTTTATCAGGTTGTTATTGATGATTGTGGCTTTTGTGGCTGTTGATCAGGCAGCCGGTATGTTCCTTTATTATTTTTTTACACACCAGGTTTCCGGCGAATACGCTGTCGCTAATCACGTTGTGTATAATTTAAATGAAGATGTGTTGGTTTTGGGAAGCTCAAGAGCTTCTCATCATTATAACTCATCGATTATAAAGGATGGTTTACACCTAAGTTGTTTTAATGGCGGCCGGGATGGCGAAGGGCTTTTATATAGTACAGCAATTTTTGAACTGGCATTACAGCACCACGTTCCTAAGGTTGTTGTATTAGATGTAACCAGCAATGTGTTAAGTGAAAAGGAAGATGAAAAGAACAGGCTTTCCATTTTACTGCCTTATTTAAAACAATCGGATGTTATCGGCAATATGATTGCAAAGAAAGACCGGTTGGAGCTAATAAAAAGTCATCTTCAAACATATCGCTACAATGGCCAGGTGGTTTCTATATTTCAGCATTACTTTTTATCATCAGGAAGTACTGTCATGGGGTTTAATCCTTTAGATAATAAAATGGACGTCAGCCGGGTTTCAACCCATACATCGCTTAAGCCATATTCAGACAGCATATCGGCCGATAATGTAAATGCACTGGATTTGTTTATAAATAAATGTAAGCGGCAAAAAATTCAATTGTTTGTTTTTGTATCGCCAAGGTATAACGATGATACCCAACAGAATTCCTATTTAAAATTGAAAAGTATTTGTAACAGTAACAAGGTTGTTTTTCACGATTTTACCAACGATGTATATTTTAAAAACCCTGAATACTATTCGGACAGGGCGCATTTAAACGGCAGAGGAGCCGATTTGTATACAGATACTATCGTGGCTTTTATGAAAAAAAGATTAAGCCCTGCAGCTAACGTTCAATACTTCAGTAAAAACCAGGAAACCCTGCGTGAGAATTGAATATTGTATCGGAGCCGGGATCAATAAAAAGTGAAAGGCCGCTTTTATGATAATTCATAAAGCGGCCTTTCACTTAGCATAGGGGTGAATAATTTAGTTAATTTACTGTTTTAACGCCAGCACCTGCTGTTACCACTGCCGGAACGTTTGCAGCAGCATCAAGCAACGTACTATAAGCGTAAGACGGTACCCAACTTGATAAAGATGAGGTGATGTCGTTGGCACCGCAATTAGAATAAATGTTGGTTGATATACCGCTGAAGTAACCTACAGGGTCGCCATCTAAGTTAGTAGTAAGTGGCTTCCTGCAGCCTGAGAAATATTCATTATCTGTCCTTACTGTACCACCGTACCTTGCACCGATGGAATAACCATCATTGTTTAAGTGGTAGTTATTGTACATGTGGATGGTGCCGAATACCAAAGTTGGCTCCCTTTCAGACACATTGTACCAGTAGTTGTGATGCAATGTAACGTGTAGTTTGCCGGTGTTGGCTGTAACAGCATCGCTTGTTACCGAACCAATAAGCAATGACAGGTAAGTGTCATGGAATTTGTTCCATGAAATGGTTACGTAGTCAGAACCTTCGGCTACACCGATGTCTTTACCCCAGTAATCCCAGCCATGGCTGCGGTCTGTTGCAAAATCGCAATGGTCAATCCAAACGTGGTTCGACTGGAATTTAACGTAAACACCGCATTCGGTTACGTAATTTCTAAACGTAACATTTTGGATAATGATATTGCTTACAGTAAACAGGTAAAGGTTCAGGCTTGATAAAACGGCGCCGGTTTTACCGATGATGGTGGTATTTGAACCAACATACACAGGAGTTAAGCCTGATCCGCTAATTGTACCGGAAACATACACAATCTTGGGCGAACTGCCTGACACAGCAGATTTGAACGCAGCCAGTGTGTTTACAGTTACTGTAGTACCACCTTTACCACCGGTAGTAGTACCATTAACAGCAGCGTAACCGGTTAATACTGTACTCAAAACAGAACCTGACGCGGTTGTTGTTGAAGTACTTGTAGTTGGAGCAGTTGTGGTAGTGGTAGTCGTACCGGTAAGGGTGTAAGTGTACTTTCTTCCGTTTGTCAGAGGGCTGCTGTTGTCGGAAGTTGAGAAATACAATCCGGTATCCCAGTGGCTGTAACGACCTTTACCAAGGGTCCTGATGTCACTGTGAAGAGAATGGGCCGGACCTAACGCAACACCATTTTCATAAAGTTGGAGTGTTGATGCTGTTGGCTGCGTGTTTGAATCGCCGCTTACCTGAACGGGGCTGAATTTGTAAGCGTAACCTTCATCTAACCGGATTGAAGATGTGGCCATCGTGTAGACGGTGGGGGCTGTTGTTGCCAGGCTTTTGCTGGCGTTTAAATCATTAATTGGAACGGTTACTGGTTGGTCTGCATTTTTGGAGCAACTTCCGATGAGGATAATTGCGCTCAGTGCCAAACTGCCAAAAGTCATTTTTTTTAAGGATTTTGTTTTTTGCATGTTATAATTTTTAATTAAGCCCTCGAAACGCGGTCTTATATTAAAAATTACTGTTGATTTTTTCCTAAAGATATAGACTAAAAGCTCAAATAGTTCAAAAACGTCGATTCTGTTGTTTGAGCCTGTAAAGTTATGTGTATTTGTGACACGTATAGTTGTGAAGTACTTTACACTTCATGACATTTGGATGACAATTTTAGTTCAGAAGAAAAAACAATTTTCGTCTATTATTGTCTTATGCCACTTTAAAACCAAGTTTTGCCCAGTATTTTTAACTTGCAATTAAAGCATTAAATTGTGAAAGCAGCTTTACAAAAAGCTGGTGCATAACGTGGTCACTATCGCGCTTTTTTTCAATATTCTTATTGAATTTTAACTTCTCCTTCAAATGATTTCACAAATAATTTTGGAGAAAATGATGACATAAATTCTTCGGCTTTGAGTACCATATCCATTGAGCCAATAAATATGGAGGATCGCTGGTGTAGTTCCCTTACTTCAATTTCCATAATTCTTTTGTATCCATCTGATGCTTTGCCACCGGCTTGCTCAATAATATAAGCCATAGGGTTACACTCGTAAATCAGCCGCAGTTTTCCCTTTTTTGCGCCTGTAGTAGGGGGATAAATAAAAATTCCGCCTTTTATTAAGGTCCGGTGCATATCCGCAACCATCGATCCGGTATACCTGGAAGTATATGGTCGGTTGGTATCCGGATCTTCTACTTGGCAATATTTAATATATTTTTTTACCCCATCCGGAAAATGAATGTAATTGCCTTCGTTTATTGAGTAAATTGTTCCTGCTGCCGGAACTGTCATGTTAGGGTGCGAAAGGCAAAACTCACCGATTGAAGGATCAAGGGTAAAGCCATTAACACCCTTGCCTGTGGTATATACAAGCATCGTTGAAGATCCATAAATGACATATCCTGCAGCTACCTGCTCGGTACCAAGCTGTAATACATCCTCGTTTGTGGAATGTTTCCCTGTGTCTGATTTTCGTCTGTAAATAGAAAATATAGTTCCTACACCTACATTGACATCGATATTGGATGATCCGTCTAAAGGATCAAGCGCAACGACGTAATTTGCTTCTTTTGAAATATCCGAATCTATAACCAGGTATTCATCATTTTCTTCCGAAACAACTATACAGCATTCCCCACCGCTTCTTAATGCTGCTATAAACTGCTCATTGGCATAAATGTCCAGCTTTTTTTGTGACTCTCCCTGAATATTGGAGGAGCCGGCATCACCTAAAATATCTACCAGGCCGGCTTTATTAATTTCCCTGTTTACTATCTTGGCAGCGATACCAATATCACGAAGTAGCCGCGAAAGCTCGCCTTTTGCATAAGGAAAATCTTTTTGCCGTTCAATAATAAATTGTCCAAGAGTTTTAAATGCCGTCATATTTTTCGATGTTTAATGTGTTTAACCCGGTAGCTTAAAAGAATTTGGTTAACAGAATACTTACCGATTATCAATTATAACATGGTATTTACATATTGCACCCACAATGCTGTTAATTATTTACGCAAACGTTTGCGTTTTTGATGGGTTAACCAGTTTTGTGGAAATGGTATTTTTAATTGATAAACAGCCTGTTAGTATAATTGAGCATTGTTTATTTTTAAGCTTTCGTGTTAATCGGGGACAATCAGCTACCTTGTTATTGAGGATAGTAGCATCAACAGGTTATGAGTTGGTCCTACCTAAAATAAAAGCCGAATAAGCTGAAACGATCGCCTTGTTATAGAAGCTGCCCATTTTAATTTGGAGGTAATTAATGCAATTCGGCCTTTTGTGTTAAGCATTTATTAAGTTTGGGTTATCTAATAGTTTTAGGCCCTTTTATTCAATTTTTCTCCAGTTTTCAGCGGGTTTCTTTGCGGAAAATTAAACCCGTTGTTCATGAAATACACCTACTTTCTTAACAGGCTATTGTTTTTATTTTCAATATGCCTGCTATTTTCCGTTTCGGCTAATGCCCAAACCATAAGGGGAAAGGTAACCGATACTAAAACCGGCGAACCCCTTACCGGAGCAACAGTTCACTTAACCCAGGATGGGGTTAGCAAATTTGTTGCGGTTAACCTTAATGGCGCTTATAGCTTTAAAAATTTAAAGAATGGGCCATACAAAATACAGGTAAATTATGTTGGTTATGGTCCTTCTAAAGTTAGAGAGGGCAATATTACGTCGGCCAATGAGGTGATTACGGTCAACGTAGCATTACAGGACGCCGATATGCAGATGACCGAAATACAGGTTAAAGCCCAGACAAACAAAGAATCTGATGGCGCCGTACGCAGTATTGAAAAAAATGCACCGATGGTTATCAACGTACTTTCGGCAAATGCAATTAAGTTATTGCCTGACGTTACTGTGGCTAACGCTTTGCAGCGTGTTAGCGGTGTAACCATTCAGCGTTCGGCAAGTGGCGAAGGTCGTTATGCCATTATCAGGGGTATGGACCAGCGTTACAACTCAACATTGGTAAACGGTATTAAAATACCAAGCCCGGATGCTCAATACCGTTTTGTGCCTATGGATATATTCCCTTCAGAAATGCTGGAAAGGCTTGAAGTGATCAAGGCCCTTACCCCAAGTATGGAAGGCGACGCCATTGGCGGTGTAATGAACCTGGTGATGAAAAGTGCGCCAAGCCAGTTTACTTTCAGCGCTAACGTTTCGGGTGGTTTTTCTACCCTGTTTTCATCAAGCAGGCCATTTGTTGGTTTCAGCGCATCTCCTAATGGCAAATCTCCGGCAGCAATCAATGGTAACAGCTATGCCGCTACCTATGCCGATTTTAGCAATAAAGCGCTTACAAGCGATAAAAATATTTCAACTCCTTTTAGCTCAACCGCCGGTATCACTATTGGCGACAGGTTTTTGAATAGAAAATTAGGCGTTATCGTATCTGCGAGTTATCAGAACATATACCGCGGCTCTAACTCAAAACAGCTTACGCCAAACGCGCAGCCATCAGCTATCCCGCTCCCAAACTCGCCGCAGTTTTCTGATGCTTATGACCGTACTTATTCAACCCAAACAGAACGCGTAGGTATCCACAACAAAATAGATTACGCGATTAACGACAAAAACAAGATCTCGTTATACAACCTTTATATCCATCAAAGCGAGTTTGAATCGCGCTTTACTTCTGATACCCTTGGTTTGGGCTTAAACTCAACCGGCTTAAGCAAGCAAATCACCATCTCAAACAGAAGTATGTTAACTAAGCAAAATATCTATAACTCAACCTTGCATGGCGACCACTGGCTTGGCAATGAGTGGCGTTTAAACTGGGATGGGGTGTATTCTGAAGCTACCAGGCACCAGCCGGATAGGACTGAGTTTTTTTATGATGCCAATAAAACCCTCAATAACTCAGGAGCAGTTACTGCCGAGGTTGATAACAATACCCAGTTAGATCATCATTGGGAAAATAACCGCGATAAAGATATTTCAGCATATACTAACCTGATCTATACTCCTAAAATCGCCGGTAAAGATGTTGAGTTTTCTGCAGGTGGTTTATATCGCCACAAAGTGAGGGATGCTGATTATATCACTTATTCATTAACCGGTGGTAAATCAACCTTATTTAACAATAATTTTAACGCAATCCCTTTTGCATTCAAATCGGCGGCCGATGGTATCGGTAGCAATAACCCTGATTTGCAAAATAACTACCACGTAACGGAAAATGACAATGCCGAATATTTACAGGTTAAGTTTGATCTGTTGCCGAAACTGCAGGTATTAGGCGGCGTGCGAATTGAAAATACCGATTTGACCTACAATACCCAATCGCCCGAAACTGTTACGCAAAGAAGCGGTAACATCAAATACACCGATGTATTACCAAGCATCCACTTAAGATATCAGTTAACAGATAATCAGAATATCCGTGCTTCCTATTTTGCGGCAATCAGCCGTCCGGGTTTTGGTGAGCAGGTTCCGTATAAAGTTACCGGCGAATATTATGACCAGGTAGGTAACCCATATTTAAAACATATCACTGCCGATAATTACGATGTACGTTACGAGTTTTTCCCTGGCGGTGCCGATCAGTTATTGTTAGGTTCTTTCTACAAAAAGATCTATAATCCAATTGAGTACTTTGTTGTGCGCAATGGCGGTCCGAGTGATCAGGTTATTAAACCACAAAACGATGAGGGTAATGCTACCAACTATGGTTTTGAAGCTTTGGCTACTAAATTCTTTGGTGTGATAGGTTTTTCAATCAACTATACTTATACCCACTCAAGGATAACCACCAACAAATTGCTTTACTCAAATGACCCAACATTGGGTTTACAGCAAACCAATGTGAATCAAACGCGTCCGCTGCAAGGTCAGGCAGACCATGTGGGTAACGCATCTGTATTGTACAAAAGCGCGAAGTTAGGTTTGGATATGCAACTGGCTTTTGTTTACACCGGCGAGCGTTTGGCGCAGGTATCACCATATTATAACCTCGATTTTTACCAGCATGCCTACAACCAGTTAGATTTTTCTTTCGAAAAAACTATCGCCAAAAGATTTTCTTTCTATGGCAAGGTTAATAATATCACCAACGCGGCCAGCAAAATCTATTTGAAATACCCGCATGGTAGTCTTGATGCAAAGCAGCAGGAGTTTTTAGGCAAACAGGACATTGCAGGTCAAACGCTTGTACAAAGCGACTATTACAAAACACTATTCCTTGGTGGTTTCAGGTATAAATTATAATAAAAGCAACGATGAAAAAATATATAATCCCAGTTATTTGTATCCTGATGGCAGCCGCGTTTTCCGGTTGCCAGAAATGGAAAGGTGAGCACATGGACATTTACAGCTATACGCCGCCGGCTGCAAACCCGGTAAGTGATAAGGCTCCCCTTTCATGCAGCTCAAGTGGTTCAACGGTTATCCCGGTAAAAGGTACCATGCTTAGCGGCAAAACTTATACTGTTGAAGATGGCTGCGACCTGGTGATCAATCCAACAGATACTTTATTAATGCAGCCTGGTGTCAGGTTAAACATGGGGGCAGGGAGCAGCCTTATAGCGCTCGGAACATTAGTAAGTAACGGTTCAAAAGATCAGCCAAACTGGATCACCGTTCCTGGTATTGTGAAAAACGATGCCCCCGGTGGCCTTACAGCAGCTGCTGACCCAGCTTATTCAGGCAAATGGAAAGGCATTATTGGCGGACCTACCTGTAATTTATTGGTGTTAAGATGGACACATGTAGAATATGCCGGTTTAACAGAGGGTAAAGCTACATCAACTATTGCAGGCTCGGGTACCGGGAATCAATACAGTATTCTATTTGCCAACTATAGGGGCAACTTTATCATGGAAGACTCCTGGTTGTACGGTGGGGTGGATGATCCGGTTAGGGTCTCGGCCGGTAAAATAGCCATCTTCAGAAATACTTTCGAAAAAAATGGTGTTAGCGGAGGTGATTGTTTAAATGTTAAAGGCGGCACTGTAGGTACCATGGCCTATAACATGTTTATCGGTACTGCAACCAATGGCCAAAAGGCATCAAACAAAGGTCAGGCAACCGGTGCCCCGCAAACCAATATTGTAATGTATAATAACACCTTCGTTAGCGGTGGTTATCGCCAGGTACAAAGCGGTCGTGGTGGTTGTATCAACTTTGAAGAAGGTGCAGCGGGTATGTATTATAATAACGTAGCTATTAACTGTAAGTTTGGCTATCGTGTGGTAGGCAGCCCGGTTGCCGATGTTGCCCACCTTTCATACGGTAATAACTATCAATGGGCTGATTCATTAAACGTAGCTAACCAGTTTTACCCAACAGGTTATATCACGCAGCCACAAAGCACGGATATCCCATCAATCACAACATCTGCAAAATACCTGCCTTCAAATTATACTTTAGGCTCTATTTATGACGGTAGTGATGTTGTTCAGAAAAACAACCCCATGTTCCTGAACTTCCCGCTTCCAACAGTTGGTCACCCATTGTACCAATACAGCGCAATCGGGAACTTCAACTTTCATTTGCTGGCCAGCTCACCGCTTATAGGTAGGGGCAATACTACCATTAAACCGTTGATTACAGTGCCACTTGATAAGATCTATGGCTTATCTGACGCAACTTTACCAGGTACCGATCTTGGTGCATACCAGTTAAATGGTTCAGGGAATCAACACTAAATAATAATATTTACTCTTTAGGAATAGCCGGAATTAATCCGGCTATTCTTTTTTATACGCTCAAGAAAAATGAAAAAATTTATTTGTATACTTTGCCTATCAGTCATATCGTCGCTAACAGCATTATCGGTCAATGCACAATCAGCTGATTTAAAGATTGTGTTTATCCGTCATGCGGAAAAACCACTTAAAGGGGATAATCTGAACTGCCAGGGAATAAACAGATCGTTAAAACTACCGGCTGTAATAACAGCTAAATTTGGTGTACCTGACAAAATATTTGTGCCTGGTTTGGGGTTAGCAGAGGCTACCAAACATTCCCGGATGTTTCAAACAATTGTGCCGCTTGCCGCCAAGTACAATTTAACGGTAAACAGCTCCCGCACGGAAAAGGACTCGTTAGGTTTAGCCGCCGATTTAAAAAGTCGTACAGGTGTCATACTCGTAGTATGGGAGCATGGGGGTATAGCACCAATTGTACATTCATTAGGGGCGAAGCAGCAAAAACTGAAATGGCCTGATGATGATTACGACAGCATCTGGATAGTGACTTTCAAAAATGGCGAGGCCGTTTTTGCCCGTGATAAAGAAAATATCGATCCTGGAAAGGATTGTAATTTTTAAGTTAATAAACCAGAAGGCTGTATCATAAAAAAATCGTGATGTTGCCTTTTTTAACTTATTCGGATATTTAAGCGATATATAGTTTTGGGTTAACTCTACTGACAAAAAAGGGTTTAACAGGGTTAACACAATTTAGTGTTGGTGTTTACTTATATGGTTTATAGTCAGGTTATTGAGTTTGTTTTATGTAAAAATATGTCACCCCCCCTTTTTATATAAACATTATCGGCTAAATTTAAATTCATTAGGTAACACGCCACTAAGGGGCGTCAATTTGATTTATGATACAACCTCTTGATATTGTTTGAATGGCTTTGTTCATAATTACTACAGAATGTCCTTGTAATATTGATGATAAAGGCTTTGCATGGAATTTAAAAAATCTTTTTTCATTACCCACCCCTCGTCGGTACAAATATTGATTTTCGGAGGATTGATAACTTCACTTTGGCTTGCGGAAGGTTTGATATTGGCAATACCTGTCCGCAAAAAATGGCAGCATACCTTTACAAATATGTTATTTATTGTAACAGCGCTGCCTGTGCAGCTTTTCATGACGATGTTTGTATTGGTTGAGGCAGCCTGGATAACCCAAAGTCATTTAGGTTTGTTAAACCTCTTGCCCTTGCACCAAAGTATATTAGTAAAATACTTAATAGGGTTTATTATACTTGACTTTTGCGAATACCTGTACCACGTTATTATGCATAAGGTTAAAGTACTATGGAAATTTCATCTTGTACACCATACCGATCAAAAACTTGATGTATCAACAACTGTTAGGGAACACCCCGGTGAAACTTTTTTAAGAATGTGTTTTTTAATGTTATGGATAGGAATAACAGGAGCGTCGTTTGAACTGCTTTTGTTAAGACAAACAATTCAAACCGTTTCAAATATCACATCACACACGCAATTCCGTTTATCAGATGGTATGGATAAGTGGTTAGGGCTAATTTTTGTAACACCCAACATACACCATGTTCATCATCACTATCAGTTACCTTATACTGACTGCAATTATGGCGATGTATTATCTGTGTGGGACAGGATATTTGGCACCTACGGAAAGCTAAAGCCGGAAGATACGGTATTTGGGATAGATACTCATCCTGATAAAAACGTATGCAGAAGTTTTGTTAAGGTTTTACAAATTCCCTTTGTTTCAAAACGTACTTAACAGAATGAGGATTTGCAAAGCATCTTTTTTATTGTTGCCGGGGCTGCTGCTAATGACATTACATGTTAAAGCCCAAACTGAAAAATTTACCTCAAGGCTTTATTTTCCCGGAGGGGTAGGTATAAATATACCCTCTGGAGATGAGCAGGTAAGTATGAAACGGGGGAGTGTTTTAAATACCGCCGTTGAGTACCGCCCTGCTTATATCAATGCTTTTTTCTTTCGATTTAACTACGACGCCCTAAATAACAAATATAAAAGTAAAGCCGGCGAAGTTCCGACTAACGTGACAGAGGGAAAGCTATCTGCCAGCTTTTTTCTTTTGGGCGCAGGTTATCGACGGAAATTGAACAGATTAGGGATTTATGCGTTGTTGCAGCCAGGTTATAATAGCTCTGGGTATAATAATACATCTGTTAACTCAAACGGTATTACCGTAAGCAGTGTGAGCACTAAACATCCGGCGGTAAAGATATCTGCAGGGTTGGAATATTACATTGTACCACATTTTGCCCTTGTATTTGAACCGGCCTATTACCATTTGTATAAGGCTAAATCACAGTATATTTTAAATCCTGATTATGTAAGTTATAGCATCGGGTTTACTACCACGCTATTTTAATATTATATAAAAAGGGTTTGCTTAAAAATCCGGGGCGAAACTAAATTTAACGCCATATTCCGCAGCCCCCGGATGGTCAAGGTAATTAAACCTTTTGATCCCGTCTATCCGCAAAAACTTAAAGATATTACCTATACCCACTCCGGCTTCTATATAAGGTTTAGTGCCTAAAGCATAAGTGCCATTTGCCCCGTTACCACCTACCGGGAACCGGAACAAGTTAGATGAATAAAGTGGATTATTTTCGTTGCGCAAGCCGCCGAATAGTATTTTGGCTGATAGAAATTCCCTCCATTTCAGGTGTTTTATCAATGGGAATTTATTCAGCAAAAAGCCGCTGAAGCTATGAGTTAAGTTAATACCCGCATAATGATCGCTTACAAACTCAAGGTAAGTTTGCTGGTTATAGGCATCCTCATCATAGGCAAGTGACTGGTTAGCCGGGGCCAGATTGAGGAGTGGAAATGGCACTTTACCCACTAAATAATTTCCAAGTACAGTAATATCAGTATAACCAAGCTGAGACAGGTAAAACCGTTTGAAAATGCTTGCTTTAACACTGGTGAAATCATATTCACCATTGAACAGGCCTTTAAAGCCATGATTGATCTGCAAATTCATGATCGGGTATTTGCTGTAGATGGTGCGGCGGTATACCGTTCCCTGTAAAATTTGCTCATGCGGTGCATACCTGAAAGCGAGGTTCAACTCGCTGGTAGTAATGTCATGAACCATAGTGTTGGCATCATCATTATATTGAAACACTAATGCCGCGGCGGGGCGCTGGTTCCAGTTTCTAAACGCGAGATCGAACGAAAAATGGTTTTCAAAGTCCTTTACATATTCAATTTTGGCAATCTTACTATAAAGCCAGTATATTGTTTTTCCTGTTGAAAACGATGCAAGCGCGGCTTGCTGATTGATAGTAGAAAGGTCCCTGCCTGGTACATTAACATCATTTAAATAGCTTGCCTTAAGGTAGTCATTAGGGTAGCGGTAAAAAGGTGTTTTATTGAATGAATAGAAAGTTGCGATATTGTATTTATAAGCCTTATCGCGAGTACCATAGGCGCCAAATCCTTCAAAATAAATTGATTTGCTTAAATCGGTGGTGGTACGTCCGCCAATCTGAAAGCGGGAGCCTTCCTGGCTGTCCCGGGAATAAAATGTGCCAATGGGGCCTATCAGCACCGGGCCCGCCTTGGCATAACCTCCGGTAAACGTAGCTGCAAACCAGGTTGCCCGTTTAAATTGCGGCATTTTTTCTAACCGCGAGATGCGGGGGTACATCTTTGACTGATGATCGGACAGTGTATCCGGCCGGTTATGAGCCCAGTATGAGGTGTCGGGCTTGTCTGCATCGGGAGCTATCTGCAATTCTTTGCCCTCATAAAATGCGGCGGGAAGCGGTTTGTCTGCTATATAGTTAGAGAAAATTACCGTTCGTTCGCCCATTAACCCAAGGCCTTTGTTTTTTAAAATGCCGAAATCGGCTTTAACATCGCTTTTGCTTAAAAAATACCGGCCGTTAGGGTTTTGCTCAAAATCAAGCGTGATCTTGAGCGTTCGCATGAAGTTAATATTGATCTGTTTGTTCACATTAAGTTCACAGCCTCGGACGGCATAGTTGCCCGTCATACTTACAAGCAATTTACCTTCAAAAAGCAAGTCGCCTTTGGTACGCGGTGTAAAGCTTAGTTCAATCAGTTTTTCTTTGGCTGTTTGTATGGTGTCAGTAATAAAAAATTTGTAATAATTGGGCGAGTGATCTGCAATAGGGCTCAGGAACTGGTTGGTGATGATAAAAACATTGTTATCATAAATATCAATTACATTACCGTAAAGGCGGTTCATATAAACATCAAGGCCTGCCGTATCAATAAATTTAAGGATGTTGGCTTCTTTTTGCGCTTTAAGTACCTGGATAGATTTAGCCGGATTTTTGCGATAATAGTTTTGATATTGTTTTTCGCTGAGATAAGCGGGGAGCAACACCTGGGTTTGCCCGTTATCTTTTACAGTATCAAGCATAAACTTGTACATCTTAAAATAACGGCTGTTCATCAGTTTAGAAGGAACGTCGATAAATGACAGATTGATGCGCTCATACTGGTCGTATTGCAGGTAATCGGCGCTTTCCATGCGGTTTTGCTTTTTATGGTCGATCACCTGCTGGATAAGCTCAACCGCCGGGTTGCCTTTATTACGGTATCGTTGTTTCTTTCCGGAAACAACCTTAACTTCTTTAAGCTGGGTTTGACTATCATGTAACCTGATGTGCAGAACGTTTACCAGTCCAGGTTTAATCACTTTTGTAACGGTCTGATAGCCAATATAAGAGAAGGTAACATGTGTAAAAGCTCCCGGGGCGTTTAACTCAAATTTCCCGTCCGGATCTGCAATGGTTCCGTACCTGCCGCCAACAACTTTAACATTAATACCCGGAAGCGGTTGCCCGGAGGCGTCATCTACCACTTGTCCTTTAATGCTCGTTATTACCTGAGCTGATGGTTTTTTAACGCTGTCTGGTTGTTGTGCTGTGCTGCACAACGGAAACAACATAAGGATAAGCAATGGAGTTAAAAGATTAGAGAATAGCAGTCTTGTTGAGTTTGACGTTCGGGAATAAATCTCAAAAGAGGATAGCAAATTGTGGTAGATTAAGGGTACAAAAAGTGTTTAGTTTTATTCATATTCCGGGCGTGTGCCCGGAATAGGCTTTTCAATTGTTTTAAACGTACAAATTAAATTTGAATTGTTACAAAAGATAGTATTATTTTAAGATTAACATGATTTTGACAGCCATATTTAATCAATTTTAATAAACTTTCCGCTTTCGTCAAATAATAGGTCTTTCCCTTTTATTTCTGCCTCAAACATTTTTTTGCCTGCTGCATTGGTTACACGCCCGGCTTCTTTAATTTTTGTGCCTTTATAATTAGTTTTAACATATTCAAAAACAGCAGGAGGTAGTTGGTTAACCGGTATCGCATCCACTTCCTCAACAAATTCGCCCGATGGCATAAAAGTTACCGAAGTATCCTCGCCCGATTTGCCTCCCCAGTTGGCTTCATAATTTCCTTTCTCTTTTTCCCAGGTTACTTTGGTTGCATTTGGATATTTTTTGGCGAGGCTTTGTTTCACAGCTGCCGGAACATCTAATGTGTTGGCTGCTTTTGCTGCAATTCCGATACTGAACAGGCAGGCAGTTGCGGATAATAAAATGGCCTTTTTCATAAGTGCTTTTATTTTGATTTACACTAATTTAAGAGAGCAATCTGGAGGAATATGGTACAGGCAAAACAGCTTGATTTTAATTGAAACAAACTTGAATGGGTTTGAACCGGTGTTTGTAATTAACCACCGCTAACTTTGTTTTGCAGATAGTAAATCCAATAAAATAAACATAACCATTTTACCATGAGAATTTTAATTTTCCTGCTTGTGTTGTGCTGCTTTTATAGCTGTGTAAGCGCTCAAAGCAATTTTTTCAATAACAAGGACGCTTACCTTGGACAGCCGCGTCCCAATGATACTCCCCGTGTTTTTGCTAAACAAATGTTGGTGCCCGATAGTGGCATAGCCATGGGGCGGTCGGCCTTTTCTGCAAATGGTAAGGAGTTCTATTACGGCAACTCCATGCACTGGTTTAATGCAAAAGGTAATAAGATCCGTTATTTTAAATATGATGATAACAGATGGCAAGGCCCTTTTGTACTTAACTATGATTATAGCACACCAACTTTTTCTGTTGATGGCAGGAGCATGTACTTTGCAGGCAAAGGCGATGGTAAACATTCATATGTTTGGATATCACATCGCAACAAAGACGGTTGGACAGATCCATCTGTATTTCTGAAAAAGGGTTATGGCCTTTACAATTTTATGCCGACCAATAGCAGAACTTTTTATGTAGGTAGTAACGGTGATAAGGGCAACGTAAGGGACTATAGTACTTACGATTTCTGCACGCTTACCATCTCCAAAACAGATACAGTTATTAAAAGCTTAGGACCGGTTATCAATACACCGGCATTCGACGGCGATTTCTATGTAGCGCCCGATGAGTCATACATGATCATCAGCTATAAGGAAAAGCCAGATTACGAATGTGAGCTCGGGATCACTTTTCGTAAGCCGGATCATAGCTGGACAGCGCCGTTAAACCTTGGTGCGCTGATTAATGATAGTGATGCCCACCGCTGGGGCGAATATGTTACTCCTGATGGTAAATACCTGATTTATACCAAGGGCACCAGCGAAAAGGATTGTTGCCTTTACTGGGTAAGGTTTGATACGTTGAAGGCAAAACTAAAAAAGGAGGCGTTGGGTAAATTACTCGCCAAGCTTACTTTATTTCCGGCCCATAAAATTTCAAACCTAAAACACCTGTCATTATCAGTAGCATGAAAAATATTTCCACGTAGGAGAGGCGCTGATTTAAAAACGAAACCTCTACTAATTTGATCAGGATAAGGGTTACCGCTGTCCATACAGCATATGCTACGGCGGTTGGCACCAGTTTTATAGCCAATGAGAAGAAATAGATATTGCCGATGCCAAAAACAATATAGCCAACAAAAGGTAACCAAACAGGCAGGCCATGTTGCAGACTTAATACAGAGTTAAGACGAAGTGCCTTCAAATCGCTGAATTTCATGAATTTTAGCGAGAATGTCCAGGCCGCTTCAAATGCGGCTGCGATTAAAATATATAGCCAGGCCAATATGTTGTTAGTTTTGTTGTAGTACGTTTTCTTGTTCGGATACTAAGGTAACGGGTTGCTGCTCAATCTCCAATTTAGGTGTGTTGTTTATTTTAACAGGAAGTAAAGTTTTCATCCAATTCATAAACCGTGGCCGCAGGTGATAATACCAGTTAAACCAGCGGTATTTGAGCAGCGTTTTTTCATCGAAGCGTTTTACGCTGAATGCATGCTGTAAAAAGTAATCTTTGGGGTAATCATAATAAAGGCCCCAGTTTTCGGGCTTGTTGCCAGGCTTGTGGCCAGGATCGTAAGCGGTGCCGAACAGGTAATCCCAAAATGAAAACTTGGTTGCGAAGTTGGCGTGAAAAACTTCCTGGTAATTGGCATGGTGCCATAAATGCAATTGGGGCGAGTTAATGATGTACTTAAGCTTGCCCATGTTTACCTTAATATTGCCGTGTATAAACATGCCAAACATGGCATCTAACATAGCTTTTATCGGTATAACTATTGGGTTTGCACCTAACAAAATGATAGGTGCAAACTCAATGGTTTGATTAATGATGATCTCCATGATATGCGAACGCGAACCGGCTAAAAAGTCAACCTCCTTGCCCGAGTGGTGCGCCTCATGAATACGCCAGAAAAATTTATTGGAGTGCTGAAAGCGGTGAAACAAATAAATATAAAGGTCATGCGTAAACAGGAAAAACAATACTTGCAATGTTACAGGCCAGTTACTTATTAAATGCAGATGCGACAGATCAAAATGCGCCTCTAAAGGCTTAATGATATAATCGAAAATGAGGATTTTTAAAAAATAACTTTGTATCAGTGTATACCACACCAAATCAATCCAAAACCCTTCCCTGAAAAATTTCAAGCCTTTTCTGTAAGGCGATATTCGTTCCCAGGCAATGATGAATCCTATCCAGCAAAAAAGGATAATAGATGTAATTATGGTGGTTAGTTTTTCCGGAGACATTATGATTTAACGCTTGGTTTCTCTTTATATTCGTCGCTGATGTTTACCCTTAAACGTTTCATTGGTGCAAGTTCTGATTCGTAAACACGTTTTTCACCGTCACCAGCTGCCGTTTCAACATCCCTGATGTCGCGCACTAAACGTTGTAAACCCTGAGGCTCAACAGAAGCAGCGTGGTCAGATCCCCACATGGCACGGTCGAGCGTAAAGTGGCGCTCAACAAAGGTAGCGCCCATAGCTACTGCACCTACGGTAGTTGCCAAACCTGTTTCGTGGCCCGAATAGCCGATAGGGATGCCCGGATATTTATTCTCCAGCGTCTGGATCATTTTAAGGTTAAGCTCATGCGGAGGGCATGGATAAGCTGAAGTTGAATGAGCAATAAACAGTGGATAGTTTTCATCAAAGGCATTGATATAATCCATAGTTGTTTCGATCTCTTTCATGGTCGACATACCGGTTGAAAGCATTAACGGTTTGCCGGTTTCAAGGATACGCTGGATCAGGGCAAAGTCGGTTAATGACGCCGACGCCAGTTTGTAAAGGATGGTATCAAACTGTTCCATAAAGTCGACAGACGGTGCGTCCCAGGCAGATACAAACCAGTCGATACCTACTTTTTTGCAATATTGGTCAATGGTTGCATATTCGGCTATGCCAAATTCGGTTTTACGTTTGTAGTCGATATAGGTGATGCGGCCCCATGGGGTATCACGCATAATTTCCCACTGATCGCGCGGCACGCAAATTTCAGGTGTGCGTTTTTGAAATTTAACCGCATCGGCTTTAGCTGCTACAGCCTCATCAATTAATTTCTTACAAATTTCAAGTGAACCGTTGTGGTTAATGCCAATTTCGGCAATGATATAGCTTGGCTGGCCTTTGCCAATTACCCGGCCGTTTTGTAAAGTGATGGTAGCATTTCTTTTACCCGCTAAATATTTATCGTTTTTGGCTTCGATAATCAGTTCGGCAAATTCACGGAAGCACCCATCGCCACCATTTAATGAACTTACGAAGTCTACCTGAGCTTTAACGTGCGGTAAAGCATCGGCAGGAGAGGCGGTAAGGCCAGCCAGCTTCATCACTTCCAGGTCGTTGTAATCATCGCCGATAAAAGCAACTTCGGTAGGTTGCAGCTCTAAGCGGCTGCAAATTTCTTTAAAAGCAGCTACTTTATCTTTTGTACCTAAATGCAGTTCGGTAATGTGTAATTTTTCTGCTCTTTTAATTACTGACGGCGAGTTTTCGCCGGTAACAATACCAGTATTTACATCAGCAAATTTGCGAAGGCGTTCAACCCCCATACCATCGCGCATGCTGAATTTTTTTAAAAGCTCGCCGTCATGATTGTAGTATACTCCGGCATCTGTTAAAACCCCATCGTTGTCGGTAAGCAATAATTTAATGCCGGCCGCTTTTTGTTTTAAAATCTCGTTCATAATAGTTGGTTTAAATTAAATAGCTGTCCACCCCCCGTCCACAACCAGGTTAGCGCCGGTCATATAAGCCGATGCCTCGCTGGCCAGGAATATAAGCGCGCCCTGATAGTCTGACGCTTGGGCCATGCGCCCTAATAAAGTTTTTGCTGAATAGTTGCCAATAAAATCTTCGGTTTGCCCGGCTTCAACGCCGCCCGGAGAAAGTGTATTTACCCTCACGCCGGTATGGCCCCAATAGGCTGCTAAAAAGCGGGTGAAATTGATGATAGCCCCCTTGGTAACCGGGTATGCTGCCGACTTGTAAAAAGTTTGCTGCCCAAGCGAATCGCGGTAAATGCTTTGATCGGGCCCAACCATGCCATAGGTTGATGCTATATTGATGATACTACCGCTGCGTTGCAAGGCCATGTGTGTACCAAATACCTGTGAGCATAAGAATACGCCGGTAACATTTACATTAAGCGATTGCTGAAAAGCCTCCAACGGATAGTTTTCAAACGCAGATAGCTCCTTGGCCATGGCCGGGTTCTCGAACTTATCGTTAATGGCGGCGTTGTTTACCAATACATCAACCGAATCATATTTATCAAGTGCTGCGTTGAGCGCATCAATTAATGATTCCTTGCTGGTTACGTCAACGCCCAGCCCTAAATTATTATCGCCCAGTTCTGCGGCAAATGCCCTGGTTGCTTCAGCGTTTATATCGGCCACTATTACGTTTGCACCTGCTGCTGCAAGGGCTTCGCAATGTTTACGACCGATGAGCCCTAAAGCACCCGTTACAACTGCAGTTTTCCCTTTTAATGAAAACAGATCCATGACTTAGGCTATACTTTTTGGTTTAATGTTATAATTGCTCACCTTACGGAAAACGGCCTCTAACACTTCGCCTTTTAATTGATCTTTGATATTACCGCTTTCGATGGCTGCTTTTAGCAATGGCAATACATCACGGTAAGCAGCAAGGATGTAGTCGATATCTTCGGTGCTATGGCTGTAACACATATTGTGGAAGCCTGCCCAAAGCACACCGCGTTTTATCATTTCCTGCTGCATGAAGGTTTTTACTTCCAGTCCGTTACCGGCATCAGGAGTAAAGGTTACCATGTTGCGGCAGTTAAAACCTACACAACGGGTGTATTTATCAACGCCCAATTCAATGGCAAGGCTGTTGTAGCCATCTTTTAAAAGTGCACCATGCTCGTCAAGGTATTGTGGTACCTTTTTATCGCGAAGCTCATTGATAGTAGCAATGCAAGCCGCTAATGATAAAGCCTCGCCGCCAAAGGTTGTATAGCTAAATACTTCAGAGTTGAACAACTCCATCACATCGGCACGGCCTGTTAACAATGCTATTGGCATACCGTTGGCACATGCTTTTGAAAACACAGCCAAATCAGCTTTAACATTGAAATATTCCTGCGCGCCACCAACTGCTATACGGAAGCCTGTCCACATTTCGTCAAAAATGAGCAAGGTGCCATTAGCTTTGCATACTTCTGCCAGTTCCTGCAGATAGCCCGGTTTCGGTGCCTCAAAAATGAAAGGCTCCAGTATAAGGGCTGCAACTGTTTCATCCAAAGCCGCTTTTACTGATTCAATGTCATTATATTCAAAAGTGTAAGTTAAATCCTGGATAGCTTCAGGCACACCCGAGTTACGGCTGGTAATACCAATATACCAGTCATGCCAGCCATGGTAACCACAGCAAAATACTTTATCCCTGCCGGTAAATGCACGTGCCACGCGGATAGCTGCCGAACAAACATCAGCTCCTGTTTTAGAGATCTTTACCGCTTCGGCATTAGGCACAACTTGTTGTACCAGTTCCGAAAGCTCAACCTCTAAAGGATGCATCAGTGAAAAGGTGATGCCATCATTTAATTGCCGACGGATAGCTTCATCAACGGCGGGGCAGGCATAACCCAAAGAGATTGGGCCGATGGCCGAGTTTAAATCGATGTATTCGTTACCGTCAACGTCCCATACGTGCGATCCTTTACCTTTTACAAGGTATTTTGGCGCTACGCCTTTGGTAAATTGCCCCGGGCCTTTGGCAAGGGTTTGGGTAACCGGTTTCTGAACCTTTAAAGCGCGTTCGTATAATTTATCTGACTCGGTAATGTTTGGATAATCGTTGTTAAGGTCTATTTTATTAGCCATGGTCAATATTTTTATTCTGAAAATTCAGGTGTTAAAATTTGTGGTTGGTTGTGGGTAGTTTGGTAGCCCAGTATTTTTTCGGCAATCTGTTTGCCTGTAAAACCTTCGTGCTCCAATACGGAAGGAAGCAGGGCAGGCCTGAACCATTTTTCGTTCAGCGCCACAGGCAGTACGTTAGCTGTGGTACGGTGTTTTAATAAAACTTCGGCTACAATGGTGTAAAGACCGCCGGTTAAAAAATGGTCTTCAAGCGTAACTACCAGTTTGCTTTGTGCCGATGCTTTTAATATAGCCTGCTCATCAACAGGTTTAAGGCTGCGCATGTTGATCAAACCAACAGAAAGGCCTTCGCTTTTCAGTATTTCAACTGCGATCAGTGCCTGCTCAAATAATAAGCCGTAGGTTAAAATGGTTACATCGCTGCCCTCAGCTATCACTTCGGCTTTGCCTATGGTAAAAGGCTCGTGCACATAGGTGGTTTTGCGGGTATTAATTCGGGTATAGGCAGGGTTTTTGCTTTCCCATATCTGTGGCAGCATTTTTACCAGGTCGTCTTCATCGGCAGGGGCAAAAACGGTTACGTTGGGGATACCACGCATGATAGAGATATCTTCAATAGCCTGGTGGGTAGGGCCGTTACCGTCTGATAAAAAACCAGGTATGAATGAGCTTAGTTTAACCGGCAAATTGGCGATTCCAACATCGGTGCGTACAAACTCAAAAGCCCGCATGGTTAAAAAAGCGGCAAGGGCATGTACAACAGGCGTGCGGCCACGTAAGGCTAAGCCGGCCGCCGCACCAATCATGGTTTGCTCGGTAATACCGGTATCAATAAAACGTTTGCCTAATATACCGGGCAGGTTACGTACCAGCGCGCGGTTTTCGGCGGTCATTACAATCACCTGCTCGTTGGCAAGGGCTGTTTGGGTTAAAAGTTCTTCGTAACTCATCTTATCGCACCACTAAAGTTTCTGATGTTAATGTTGTTTGATGTTCGCCGTGCAGCTCTAATAAAAGTTGCTGAATCTCGTCTGCATTGAAATTACAAAACCACCTGTCGGCGCGTTCCTGTATGCTTGGCAGGCCTTTGCCGCGTAGGGTATCGGCAATAATTACATTCAGTTTCCCGTCATGGAAAGGGAACGCGCCGAAAGCTTCGTCAAGCTCGGCAAAACTGTGTCCGTTTATTCTTTTAACGGCTGCGCCAAAGGCTTCAAACTTATCGGCAAGCGGCTCCAGCGGAATCAGGTCTTCCGTACGCATATTGGCCTGGAAGTGGTTGCGGTCAACCACGAATAGCAGGTTATCCAGTTTATAAGCGTTGGCTACCAGCATGGCTTCCCAGCAGGTGCCTTCGTTCAACTCGCCATCGCCCAAAATGCAAACAACTTTGTTTGTGCCGCCGCTGATCTTCAGGTCCAGAGCAACACCAATAGCCACCGAAGGCAAATGACCTAATGAGCCAGAATGAAATTCGATGCCCGGGATTTTGGTGTTGGGGTGCCAGTAAATATGATCATTAAGTAGCAGGTGGTTTTTTAAACGTTCTTTTTCCAATAAACCCAGCTCGGCAAAGGTGCCGTACAGGGCGGGTACATCGTGGCCTTTTGACAGAAAAAGGTAATCGCGGTTTGGATCATCAAGATTATCCTTTTTAATGTTTAAAAAGCGGCTATATAAATAAACAATAAGGTCCACCGCCGATAGCGATGCACCTGTAAAACACCCGCCATCGGTAGACATGCGGATGATGTGCTCCCGTACCTTCAGAGCGGTGCCTGTTAATTCCTGGTAATTGTTGTTCTCCACTGTTATCATTCGCTTGTTATAATTCCTGTAAGTTTTTTGTGGGTGCCTGTTTGGTTTGGGCAGATGTAATGGTTTTTAGCTCATCTACATGGTGCCTGTACCAGTTTACCCCGGCATATTGTGCATTGATATTATAGATCTCGGGTTTTTGAGTTAGCAGGTTAAGGATATCATCGCACGAGAAATTATTGTTATCTGCATATAATTCGCGGAATACCCGCTCTATAAAATAATAGTCTTCTGCATAGTCAATCGTAAACCGGTGCGACATGGAATAATCCAAATCGGCAGGCCAGGTTACGTTACCAAGCCTGAATAATTGAGGATTTTCCCATATATAAGGAGTGGTATGCTCCAGTTCCAGCTCCCGGCTTGCTTGTTCCCAAGCTTTGGTGAGGCAATCCATGGTCATGATCTCCACATCGTTGCCATCGGGATATGTAGCCGGGTGCAGATTGCTTACAAAATCAAAGCTGTTACGGTTGGTAAAAAAGTAATCCAATACATGGTCTACAATGCGCGGATCGATGAGCGGGCAATCAGATGGGATTTTTAATACAACATCTGCATTATGCAATTTTGCGGCCTGGTAATGCCTGTCGAGCAGGTTATTCAGGCTGCCGCGATAATAAGGGACACCTATATTGATAGCTTCATCGATGATGATATCATCATCCGGCGTTTCGGATGTGGCAATGATCACTTCAGCCTCGTGACTGATCATTTTAAGCCGTTCAATCATCCTTGCCAGCAGGCTTTTACCCAATATAGGCAGCATTACCTTGCCAGGTAAACGGCTCGAAGCCATGCGGGCCTGTACTACAATTAATATTTTCTGTTTCACGGTAAATAATTACCAGTTCGCTATTAGTTCTTCGGTTAATTGTGCTTCCTGCTTACCAACCTGGTATTTTTCCATAGCAAGTTCCGGGTCAAAGCTTTCCTTATCGCCATCGTGGTTTAAAAAACCGCGGCAAATGGCAGCGATATTTCTTGCCGATACGCCATCGTTTTGTATCGGTGCAAGCCTTTTAAGCTCATTAACATCAAAAAGCGAATGAACTTTTTTACCTAAGGCAATACCAGTATAAACTACGGTTGAGTATTGGGTTATAAGCTCACAACAATTAGCTATCATGTGGTTAGTATTGCCTTTGCTGTATACCAATGTACCGGCCGGCGTATTGGCGTAGATTTCTTTTTCCGCACGCTCGACATTCTCATTCGGGTGAAGCTTAAAAAGTAATGGGCGGCCGTCTGCAATTTTTACCGCTTTTTTAATAAAGGCAATCCTGTTTTCAATACGAAAGGTTTCGCGCATATCTGTGGTGGCCACCATTACATAGTTATGGTGCGGAAAATCATTATTAACGTGCTGAACCAGGTTATCATAGTTTGGCATGCCTGTTACCACAATTTTGCGTTCGCTGGTACCTTTACCTGTAAAGTACTGTTTGTAACCTTCTGATGCGGCACAATAGACATCACATATGTTTGACGAACCGTTTAACGAGGTGTTGCCGCAAAGCGTGGGGGGTAGCTTTAGGGCTTTAACAACACTGCTCCACGGAGTGTAACGATCAATCATACCCTCCTGCACCCAAATGGTTTTAATGTTGCGCATGCGCGGGGGCACAACCAAATCGGTACAGAATACAACAAGGTCATAATTGTTTTTTTGTGCCCTGAAATCAATTTGTAAAGCATGTTTTTGAAGGTACTCTTCAGAAATAAGCCTGAATTTGGTAGAAAGCACTGTACCGCTAAGCAGGGTAGTTTTATTAATAATGGTATTTAAGGTAGTATTATCAGTAAACAACTGGCTAAACCAGCAGTCAAAATCAGGCAGCTCATTAGCTATCTGGTGCATTTGAGTGGTTTGATTAATTGAACCGGTAATGAATAATATTTTCTTCATCCTTTTATTTCAATTAGCTTTAATTCCCGAAATTTTAATTGTGAAAGACATTAAGGTATAGACCGATTTTGTATAGATTCTGTAGTTAGCCGTTGTGAAAAGAAATTGGCCGGATAACATAGTAATGTTCTTAGGTTGAGCAGTTGTCATATCAAAAATCAAAATATTGCATTGGCAATTCTTTACAAAATCCTGATTCAGAATTTAAATAAGAAGTTGCCATATCTGGCTAAAACTTATGATTTGATAAATGTAGGAGGGTAGTTTTTAAATAATGAAAACCCAAAGTTATCAAATCGTTAAGCCGTATTTTTCAGTAAATTATTTATTAACAAACGCGCCGCTCTGTTAATTGCTTTAAACAGAGGGTTATAGTGCAGGAGATAGAACTAAAAAACGTAAAATGCAGTAAGGTTAATTGAAATACAAGTTACAATCAATTTACACTATTGCAAAATTTTTCTTACAAACAGTAAATAGATATTATAATTCCTAATTTAACTGGTTTTTTTTAGGGGAATGTAATAATAAAAGCATTGCCAGAGGCTCAGTCCGTTTTTAGGTGCATTAAATATTGCAGAACTTTTGTGATTGGTGATCATATGAAAGTTTAGCCTACATAATTAGGTGTGGCTAAACCATTACCTTAAATATGATTAAGATGGCGGTAAGAAATAATACGATCATCCCAGCCAGAAAAAGGTAATCGGCCACGGCTTCCGAACGTCCACCGGGTTTTATATTTCCCCGGATAGACAGAAAAGACAGTATACAGCTTAGCATAAAGAAAACAAGTGCTATGGTTACTGTTTCGTCAATATAGGTCCGGTCGGACATTTTCAGGAATTTCAATGAGGTAAGCACCACAAAGCACAAGCCCAGTAAATTTGATGCTGCGTTAAGGATGTGTGGCGATTTATCGTTGCGGGTCATACAACCATAAAACTAATAAAATTTAATATGTAGAGACTGTTTGCTTTCAAAATCTTTGTCGGTCAATATCAGAACGGTAATAACATAACCGCCTGCCTGATGTGTAAAATAATTACAGATTGATTATTTTTATACCTGTGCAAGAGTTTAAAAGACTATTAAGATAACAGCCATATTGTTGTGTTATTCAGAATTACCTTTTAAAATAACGATATATCGCCACTTGTTTTTGTGCTGATTTTTATTAAGTATCTGTATTTTAGATGTTTGTGTGTTTGGTATGTCTCTTGTTAACAGTTAGTTTATTGTATTTTAAGTCCTGCATCTTAAACACATCACCTCATGACAAAAAGGATACTTACTATTTTATTTCTTACGGGCTCGGCATTGTATGCTAATGCCCAGGCTATAGCGCCATCGGCCTGGCAAAAATTTCCGGATAGCACTGTTGTAAGTGTTCACGCCTCATATGATGATGTAAGCGGGATTCACCGTTGGCTGTTCGGCGAAAACTATCGTAAGGACTGGGCCATGAAAGTGAAGCTTCCCGTTATAAAACTATCGCAAATAAATGGCGGACTATCACCTATTAAACAGGGTGGTGGTATGGAATCAAAGTCATTACGTTTGGAAGATAAAACCGGCCGCGAGTGGGTATTGCGCAGTGTTGAAAAAACACCGGATAAACTGTTGCCCGAAAATTTGCAGGGTACCTTTGCTGTTGATTGGGTCGGCGACGAGTTTAGTGGCCAGCACCCATATTCGGCCTTGATTGTGCCGCCTCTTGCTGAAGCGGCGCGTGTGCCGCATGCTAACCCGGTTATAGGTGTTGTGGCCGAAGATCCCGCACTTGGACAATATAGTAAGTTATTTGTTGGTACCGTATGTTTGATAGAGGAAAGGGAGCCAGTTGGTTCATCAGATAATACCCTTAAAATGGAAGGGCAACTGCTTAAAAGCTATGATAACAGGTTGGATGGAGAAGGCTTTTTGCGTGCCCGTATGCTTGATCTTTTAATGGGCGATTGGGACAGGCACGAAGATCAATGGCGCTGGGCTGATACTAAAAATGGTAAAGGTAAAACCTATGTTGCTGTACCACGTGACCGTGACCAGGTATTTCATGTTACGCAGGGTGTGTTTCCGAGTATTGCTGCGCTACCCTGGATAGATCCCTTACTTGAAGATTTTACAGGGGATATTCCGCATGTGAAATATTCTCTTTTTAAAACAAGGTTCATGAAGCAGTATCCGGATGCACAAATAAGCTACGAAAGATGGATGCAGATTGCCAATGAATTTGTTAAAGCCGAAACTGATGCGGTGCTTGAAGAAAGTTTAAGACGCCTGCCTGCAGAAAGCTATAAATTGAGGCATAAAGAGTTGCTTGCCATATTAAAACAACGCCGGGATAATATACCGGCAGCAATGAGTGAGTATTATAAATTCACTAATAGGATAGTGGATATCCGCGCTACTGATAAAAGCGAACTGATCATCGTTGCCGATGCTCCCGACAAAGCTTTGCGTATAACAATTAATAAGCTGAATAAAGATGGTGAAACCAAAGATCAGTTTATGGATATGATGTACAAACCGGAGATTACTAAAGAAATAAGATTGTATGTTTCTGCCGGAGATGACCGCATAGTTATTAATAATGCCAATTCGCCCATTAAGTTAAGATTGATTGATAGTGTGGGTAGTAAAACTGTTGAGGTTAAGCAATCTGCACAAGCGATAAAGTTTTATGGTCGGCGAGATAGCACCAATTTTACCGGCAACGTCGGCCAATTAAATAAGCATCTTTCAAATGATACCTCAAATACTCAGTTTTTACCCACCAATTTATACAATGTGTGGATGCCGCTTGCCACTGCAGCATTAAATAAGGATGATGGCTTTTTACTTGGCCTGGGTTTTCAATATACCGGTCATGATGGTTTCAGGAAATTGCCTTATTCAACATTACAGCAGGTAATGATCACCCATTCGTTTGCTACGGATGCTTTCAGGATCAAATACCGGGGGGAATGGATAGATGCCATTGGTAAAGCCGATTTCACGATGCAGGCCAACATCCAGTCGCCTGATAATACGGTGAACTTTTTTGGCCTGGGTAATGAAAGCCCGTTAAATAAATTTCCTGGTTATCGTACTTACTACCGTACACGGTATGATATTTATCAGTTTGATCCGGCTTTACGCTGGCATACGGGCAAGAACAGCGATATCAGTGTTGGTCCTTCGTTTCAGTTTTATCATCTTGATCTTTCACAAAATACCGGGCGGTTCATTAACCAAACATCGCTTATCAATTCTTACGATAGCTTAACGGTTGGAAAAGATAAAGCACATCTTGGCGCGCTGATAAATTATACTACAAACCAGCGCGATAATAATATCCTGCCTACTAAAGGATACTACTTTACTGTAACAGTACAAGGTTATGAAGGACTTAACAGTTATTCCAAATCTTTTGTACAGATTAAGCCAGAGTTTACTTTCTATCAAAAACTAATCCCTGGCGGTGCTATTGTATTATCTGATCGTGTTGGTGGCGGTGTAAGTTTCGGAAAGCCGGCCTTTTATCAATCAATGTTTTTAGGCGGACAAGGCAACCTATTGGGGTATCTGCAAAACCGGTTTACAGGCAAGCATATGGTGTTCAATAATTTACAGGCAAGGGTTAAACTTGCTGATATAGCCAGTTATATTTTACCTGGCCAGTTGGGTTTGGTAGGCTTTTATGATACGGGTCGTGTTTGGATACAAAATGAGCATTCGGATAAGTGGCATACCGGTACCGGCGGCGGGTTGTATTTTGCACCGGCAAGTTTAACAGTATTGCAATTGCTGGCCGGTCATTCAAGCGAGGGTTGGTATCCTTACATATCGCTTAACTTCAGGTTGTAATGAATCTTTGTGGAAGTTGGCAGAGGTAAAAAAATCAAAAAAATTGCAACGTTTTTTTTGAAAAAGCGTCATTTTATTAAACACGCGATCATGAAAAAACTAATCTTCTCACTTATGGCTTCGTTACTAACGGTTTCGGTAGCCTTTAATGCTTCCGCCCAAACTGCAACCCGCAACGTATCGGGTTATAACGGTATTGCCTGTGGTGGCCCATTTAACGTATTTATTAAAATTGATGGAACCGAAAGCCTGAAACTTGATGTTGATGCCAATGTAGTTGATGATATTAAAACTGAAGTAGAAAACGGCATATTAAAAGTTGAATTTAAAGATCACTGGAAAAACCACCGCAATATGCAACGCGCCAACATTTATATCACCGCAAAAAGCCTTGGATACCTTGCTAACAGCGGTTCAGGAAATGCAACTGTTGAAGGTACAATGACCGCCGAAAATGCCAAAATTGCGTTAAGCGGTTCGGGGAATATTAAAACTGCTGTTAAATCAGGTACTTTGGACCTGAAAATCAGCGGATCGGGCTCAATTGATGTTAATGGCAGTACCGGTATGGCCGACTGTCGTATTTCAGGTTCGGGAGAGATCAACGGTAAATCATTAAGAACTGAAACTGTTGAAGCTTCAATTGCAGGTTCAGGAAATATTAATTTGATTGCCAGTAAAACAGTTTCTGCGCGTATTTCTGGTTCAGGAAGTGTTGTATATTCCGGTACCGCAACAATTGGTACAACCCGTTACGCGGGATCAGGCAGGGTTAGCAAAGCTGATTAAAACCTGGTTAACTTACTATATCGAAAGACTGCTTCTTCCGAGCGGTCTTTTTTTGTTATTAGTGTAGCGAATTAAAAGTTTCTATCGTACGGATAGGTAAAACCTTCACTTTATGATTAAGCCTGTATTGATATTTAAGAATTTAACTGTTTGCCTGTTGCTATCGGTTTTGTTTTCTCTTGGCGCCTGTAAAAAAGACAAGGCGCAGCAACCCGTCAAAAAAAATACATCCCTTTTTGGCCAGTGGTATATTCCGGTTAAAGAGGGGGAACAAGCGCGTTATTTAGTATTCTCGTCGGATAGTACTTTTATTTTGGCTGATGTAACTTATAAAAATGGTAATTCAACAACGGTTCAGTACACCGGGAAATTTCATACTAAAGGAGATGGATTAAACATTGTTATCGCAAAAAAAATCGTAAGTGAAGGTAGTAATGTTATCAGTACCGACCCTTCTAACGCTCAATTTTATACCAATTCGGCGTTTGTTGTCGACAATTATAAATTGACCATAAACTATAAAGACAATACCGGGGCCGCTATGAAAAGTATTTTTTCGATGGTACTTCAGGATAAAGTTATTTGATTTAGTTTTGTTTTTTAAGCACCCCGGTCGGGGTGCTTTTTTGTTTATACTTTATTAATTCCGCCGGCCACACGTTGAGCCTAACGAATACATGATTCCCCTTGCTTAAATTATCGGCATAAGTGCCGGCGAAATATCAATTCACATAGCTGGAGTAAACCCTTTGCGTTGGCCCTTTAGTTTAATCGCCTGGTATATCATAATCACAATAAATAACACCAGCATGATCAAAAGTCCCATTTTTACTACAGGAGAGTCAGGTCCTTCAGCCAGTGGTTGTTCAACCGGAAGTCTGGTGAGCGTTTCAACTACGGCAGGTACTAATGAGAAAAATAAGGTGGCTGTCATGCCTATAGTTTGTACATAATCGGCCTTGCTGCCAAAAATGCGCAGGGAGGGGGCATAGTAAACAACAGGCAATAATATTAAAATAAGAAACGAAAGGTTGTGGGCACTGCTCAGGTGACCGGTTTTCATAACCAAAAATGAGGATAAACAGGCCAGCACGGTAAAAACACCGTAAAGCCTGCCGTTTTTTGTTTTAGGGGCGATTTTCCCGTCCTGAAACAATGCAATAAAACCGATGGCAACTCCCACAAGACTTATGGCTGTATGAATAACTCCTAATGTTGATAAATGATTTGGCATAACAGTGATTTTTAAGGTTAATAATATTTTGAAAAGTGATTTGCTTAAGAATAAACAGGTTTTATCAATACTTATGCCTTTTTGTTATATTATTGATAATGAGTTATTTGTAATCTGTTTGACTTTGAAATGACGAAATCTCGTCACGATTTGCCATTACTAACGGAATATAGCAATTGTGAGTTATAAAATAGTAAAACAAACTTATCTGCGGCGTTAAGGTTAGTTAAAATAGTTGCATGCTAAATCTGAAACAAATGTTGAGCATTTATTATAAGATCTGGGTTGACGCCATTACGCAGGAAAGGGCGAAGAAAGGCGAAGATGGCAAGTATTGGAAGACATTTACAATTATCCCCATATCTTTGATTCAGGGGGGTAACCTGCTAACATTATTGTTTTTCCTTCGTTTTTTAAACGGTTATGATCTGATTTTTGATGGCAAAAAGTACCATGCCTGTTCTTGATTTAAGCCCAAACTTTTGAAATAACGATTCGCGATAATTATCAATAGTATGCGGGCTCAGGTTCATTTCTTCGGCAATTTGCCTGTAGGTAAGTTCAGAGCAGCTTAGTTTCAGAAATGTAAGTTCATTAGAGGTAAGCTCTTTGGATTTATCGACGGGTGTATTTTTATTTTGCATGGTATAAAGCAATTTGCCGCTTACCAGTTCATTTAGATAATAGCCATGCTTTTGGATAGTTTGCATCGCATAAACTACGTCTCTTATCTTCGATTCCTTAAGCATATAGCCAACAGCTCCGTTCTTAAGCATGTTTATAATAGGTTTATCATCGTCAGACATGCTTAACGCCAGCACTTTTACTGTAGGGTAATTTTCACGTAACCAGGCCGTAGCTGCGTAACCATCCATTACCGGCATGGTTATATCCATCAATATAATATCGGGTAAGGAGGTTTTTTTTAGCTTGCTGATCATATCCTCTCCATTTTCGGCGTCGAAAAGGATATTGATCTCTTTAAAATCGCCCAGTAAGCTGATCATTCCCTGTCTAAATAAGGTATGATTATCAATTATGGCAATTTGTACAGGCCCGGTAAATGTTGAAGTGTGCATTAATATTAGGTGTATATGTTAACTGATGTTAATCATATTGCCAAAGTAAAAAAAATAATGAACTTATATTTCATTTTACCATGCCGTTTAAAGCAAAAAAGGGTGGTTTCACCCTTTTTAATTCTTAATTGTTAAGCGAGATTTGGGTTGTTGAAAGAATTATACCCGGCTTTTAATTTGTACCCCTTGATAAAATAAATATTCAAGTGCGGCGAAGGGGCGTCGGGATATTGAAATTACAGCTCGAAACGATATTAACTGAATTTAAGGAAGCCCTAAACCTTTTTGCTCAATTATTTAATATTGATGTTTAGCCCATTATAAGAGTCATCGGCTTTGGTAATGGGCTATTTCTTTTTACAGCCGCCTGTCTTCTTCTTTGATGGGCAGGTCATTGATGCTGGCATAGCGCTTTTGCATCAGGCCGTTTTCGTCAAACTCCCAGTTCTCGTTGCCATAAGCACGAAACCATTGGCCTTCAGCATTATGATATTCGTACTCAAAACGTACTGCAATACGGTTATCTGTAAAGGCCCACAGTTCTTTTTTTAATTTATAATCGAATTCTTTTTCCCATTTGCGGGTTAAAAATTCCACTACCTGTTGGCGCCCGTTTACAAATTCCGAGCGGTTGCGCCATTCGGTGTCAATGGTATATGCTAAAGAAACCCTTGCCGGGTCTTGGCTGTTCCAGGCGTCTTCGGCTAATTGCACTTTTTGGGTGGCTGTTTCAAAGTTAAATGGCGGTAATGGCAGCTTTTGTTCCATGATGGTAATAATCTGATTTGAT
Organism: Mucilaginibacter gossypii; assembly: GCF_017569325.2. NCBI lineage: Bacteria > Pseudomonadati > Bacteroidota > Sphingobacteriia > Sphingobacteriales > Sphingobacteriaceae > Mucilaginibacter > Mucilaginibacter gossypii. The sequence goes on from NZ_CP071878.2 coordinate 1,313,452, forward strand.
ATATCAAAGTTAAGACGATGCGGGGTTATTTAATGGTACTATTCAACGTTCCTTTGGTATTATGTTTTCTTTTTTTAAATTTAAATAGCCCCTCTTAACCAATTTATTACCTGTTAATCATGAAAGCCAAAAGTACCAAACCAGTTGTCCTTGCCGACTCGGCTGGGGTAGACAGTTACATGCAAAAGCTTGATCATCCATTGAAGGAGGTGTTAGGAGCGCTGAGAAAAATTATCCTGGCTATTGATGATGAAATTGGCGAGCATATCAAATGGAATGCACCGAGCTTTTTATATATCGGGGAAATGAAACCCTTTGATCCTAAGGAGTATAAAAGATATATTATCGTTTCGAACGTATACCAAAAAGATTGTATCAGACTGGTATTCCCCTCAGGGGCAAAGATCAATGATACATCCGGTTTGCTTTCCGGCGATTATGCCGATGGCCGCCGGTTGGCTTTTTTTCACAATATGGAAGAAGTTAAGGCAAAAGAAGAAGCTTTGCGAAACGTTGTGAAAACCTGGTTGACTTTGCTGGATAAATAAAAGGAGAAAGCTATGATCAAATTTATTCAGCACATAAAAGATCTTAACGTTGGAGCTGTTAAAGTGATAATCGAAAAAGATCACGGCTGGCTTACCTGGGCTGAAGACAGCGGTAAAAACGCACTTCATTACCTGTGTGGCATTGAAATCGCCAAACGCCCTGCAAAAGCCGAAGAAAGTTTGACCATGCTTAAGCTATTGCTGGCAAAAGGCATGGATATCAATTCAATCCACCGGATAAAAGAGGAATGCGGCTTTTTTCCGGCCAGCCCGCTTTGGTATGCTTATACCCGCGGAAGAAATAAGCTGTTATATGAATATTTGCTGGCTAATGGCGCCAATCCCGAGCATTGCATGTATGCCATAGCCTGGTATAATGATGTGGAAGCCGCCGGTCTGTTTAAAAGCTATGGTGCACAAACAGACCCGGGTGCTGGAGATGACAGCCCATTCATGGCAGCATTCAACTGGAAACGCTTTGAAGTGGCCGAATGGTTTTTAAACAATGGTGCCGATGTAAACTTTGTCGATAAAGATGGGAATACCGCCCTTTTTTATGCAGTGAAACGAAAGTATAAGCTGGATCAGATCAGGTTGTTGCTGAAATATGGCGCCGATGTTGATATAGAGAATAAACAGGGGATATCAGCTAAAAAATTGGCAGAACAAAATAATCAGACCGGGGTTTTGAAATTGTTTAACTCTTGAGTTGAATAATTATTCTTAATCGTTTTACGTAATGGATGGTTCAAAAGTGTTGATCGGGGCTTTTTTTAATTGTTATAATCGGGTAAGAAATGATTATAGGCATGTTTTTAAGCATGTGGCTCATAACAATATTTGAATCTCAGTACTCCATAGCTGTGTCCTGTTTTTAGCGCCCATTATAAATTGCTGTTGATTCTGTAGGTGCCTCCTAATCTACATGTAAACATCGCCATTTTAGTATTCGCAATCTGCCCATTTTATTTAATTTTGCCGAATGGATTTTATCATAGAAGCGGCCGTAAAAGCAGTTAAACAACTATACCAAACTGACATTGAACCGGCTGCCGTTAGCATACAGGAAACCCGTAAGGAGTTTGAAGGACAAGTAACCATTGTAACCTTTCCGTTTACCAAATTTTCGCGCAAAGGCCCTGAACAAACCGGTACCGAAATAGGGGAGTATCTTAAACACGAATTGAAGGAAGTTGACTCCTTTAATGTGATTAAAGGCTTCCTTAATCTTTCTATAACCGACGAATACTGGATCGGTCGTTTATATAACAACATTACTTCCGATGATTTTGCGGTAGCAAAGCCTAACGGACAAAAGGTAATGGTAGAGTATTCATCGCCCAATACCAACAAACCGCTGCACCTTGGTCATATCCGTAACAACCTGTTGGGTTATTCAGTTGCTGAGATACTGGCTGCTGATGGTTACGAGGTGATCAAAACCAATCTGGTTAACGACCGCGGAATCCATATCTGTAAATCTATGCTGGCCTGGCAAAAGTTCGGCAATGATGAAACACCTGAATCATCAGGCATGAAGGGCGATCACCTGGTAGGTAAATATTATGTGCTGTTTGATAAAGAACTGAGGGAACAGCTTAAACCTGTTTTGAGTCAAGTTTACGAGAAGCATGACCTTTCGGCCTTTAAAGAAAATCAGAAGACCAAAATAGAGGACTCGTTAGCTACCATAGCAAAGGTTAAAGAAAAACGTGCTCAAACCGACGAGGTAAATCAGAAGCTTATTGGCGAACTGGACGATAAAATTGCCGGCGAAGAAGACAAGATCAAAGAGATAGCCAAAAATGCTACTCCTATCATGATCGAAACCCAGCAGATGCTGCAAAAATGGGAAGCAGGTGATGAAGAGGTAATGAACTTGTGGAGAACCATGAACGGTTGGGTGTACGCTGGCTTTGCCGAAACCTACAAGCAACTGGGTGTTGATTTTGATAAATACTACTACGAGTCTAACACTTACCTGTTAGGTAAGGATATTATTGAAGAAGGTCTTGCAAAAGGCGTATTCTTTAAAAAAGCAGATAACTCGGTTTGGATAGACCTTGCCTCAGAAGGCCTTGACGAAAAACTGGTGCTTCGTGGAGATGGTACATCGGTTTACATTACCCAGGATATGGGTACCGCACAGTTAAAGTATAATGATTACCAGATGGATAAGTCTATCTATGTGGTAGGCAACGAGCAGGATTATCACTTCAAGGTGCTGTTCCTGATATTGCAGAAGTTGGGAAAAACAGGTGCAGATGGATTGTTTCATCTATCATATGGTATGGTTGATCTTCCATCTGGCAAAATGAAATCGCGTGAAGGCACAGTGGTTGATGCTGATGACTTGATGGCCGAGATGGAAGCAACCGCTAAAGAGCAAACCGAAGCCATGGGCAAGGTTGATGCGTTTAACGAAGAAGATAAGATTGCATTATATCATACCATTGGTATGGGCGCACTTAAATACTTCCTGTTAAAAGTCGATCCAAAAAAACGTTTGCTGTTTGATCCTAACGAATCGGTAGATTTTCAGGGACATACCGGACCGTTTATTCAATATACCCACGCCCGTATTAAATCGGTATTAAGCAGGGCCGATTATAATGCTGAGCTTAAACCCATAGTAACTGAGCTGGCAGGTGTTGAACGCGACTTAATTGTATTGCTTGATAAATACCCCGAAACGGTTAAGGAAGCTGCAAAAGGTTATAGCCCGGCAGTAATAGCCAACTATATATATGAACTTGCTAAAACATATAACAAGTTCTATCATGAAAAGTCGATCTTACAGGCCGAAGATGAGGATTCAAAACAATTCCGTTTGGCTCTATCTGCATCATCAGCCAAGGTGATCAGCAAAGGTATGAAGCTTTTGGGGATTGAAGTGCCTGAGAGGATGTAATTGCCCCCTAACTCCCTAAAGGGGGAACGAGCGCGGTTAAAAGAAAAGCCTTTAGCAGATAAAATTGCTAAAGGCTTTTCTGTTTTAAAACTCTCCTTTTAGGGGCCAGGGGCGGCGATTATCTCCAATATCCCCTTACCCAAACATATCCCCGATTGGTTGGTTGCCAATGTCCCTGAACATATACCCGGTTATATCTTGGCCTTGCATAAAAGCCCTGGCGGTAAACGTAATGGTTACCGCGCCAAACCCATTCGCCGGGTACCCAGACAGCATTAGGGTAGGGTGCTACCGGGCGAACGTAAACCGGTTCAACCGGCTGCTCTGTTACGTAGGCCTGACTTGAGCATGATGCAAATAATGAGCCTGTTAAGGCGAGTACTATTCCTAATTTAGCAATGGTTTTCATTTCAGATGTTTTTAGTTGTTCAGTATAATAACTATTGACAACATCCAACATCGAAAGTTTAACGGCGCTTAGGCCATGAATTTATCGGCTACAACCAAATCTTTGCTGCCTGCGGTGTATTTATAAAATCCACTGCCTGTTTTAGCTCCCAAGTGCCCTGCGGTTACCATATTTACCAGTAGTGGGCATGGAGCATATTTGGGATTGCCAAAACCATCATGCAATACCTTCAAAATAGCAAGGCAAACATCCAGCCCGATGAAATCGGCTAATTGCAGTGGTCCCATCGGGTGGGCCATACCCAGCTTCATCACCGTATCAATTTCCTGTACGCCGGCAACACGTTCATACAAGGTATAAATGGCCTCATTAATCATCGGCATTAAAATGCGGTTGGCTACAAAGCCTGGATAGTCATTAACCTCAACCGGATCTTTGCCCAAAGTGCGCGAAAGTTCCATAATGGTTTCGGTAACAGCATTCGTTGTGGCGTACCCTCTGATTACCTCCACCAGTTTCATTACCGGTACAGGATTCATAAAATGCATGCCTATTACATTGCCGGGATGCCTGGTAACCGAAGCAATTTTAGTAATAGAGATAGATGAGGTGTTGGATGCCAGTATTACGTTTTCATTGCAAATTTCGCTGAGCTGTTTAAACAGTTTTAGTTTTATTTCCTGGTTTTCGGTAGCAGCTTCAATTACCAGGCCGGCATTTTGAGCGCCTTCGGCCAAATCTGTAAAAACACGGATACGGCTCAGCGTTTCTGTTTTCGCCCCTTCGGTGATGGTGCCTTTTTTTACTTGCCTGTCGAGATTGTTGCTGATGGTTTGTAAAGCTTTGCTCAGGGCATCGTCGCTGATATCCACTAATGATACTTCAAAGCCATATTGCGCGAAGGTGTGGGCAATGCCGTTACCCATAGTGCCGGAGCCAATCACAGTAATGTTTTTCATAGTATTTTTTTACTAACCCGGCAAAATATCGGTTTATATAAGCTGCCGGTGTTACAAGGTAATAAACTTACCGGCCTCTTTAACAGTTTTTTTGTTGATAGTTTTAAACTCAGGGATCTGCCCCAGATCGACAACTTCTGAATAATCGAGGATATAGCTTTTTGAATAGATATCCTTATCACCGTTAAAAATTACCCCCATAACAGGAATGCCATATTTTTTTAATGCATGTAAGGAAAGCAGGGTGTGATTAATACTGCCTAAATAGTGTTTGCTTACCAGTATTACCTTTGCATTAAGCTGCTTAATAAGGTCGATAATAAGAAAGTTATCATTCAACGGTACCATAAGGCCACCGGCGCCCTCAATAATTAGCTGGTTATCAGTTTTAGGCAGAACGATGTTTTCCAGGTCGATAGTCACTTTATCAAGGGCAGCAGATTTATGAGGGGAGAATGGCTGAGTTAAAGCATAGGCCTCCGGGAAAAACTGGGTAACCGGATTTGAGATAAGGTTTTTAACTTTCAGTGTATCGCTGTTATCAAGGTCGCCAGATTGTATGGGCTTCCAGTAGTCTGCGTTTAATTTTTCGGTTAAAATAGCCGAAACCAGTGTTTTGCCTATTCCGGTATCAATGCCGGAAATAAATATCGGTTGCTTATCGGGCATGTAATAGTATAAATTTGTTAAGAGTTACAGCCAGCAAAGTTACTTCATTTTCCGTATTAAAGCTGTGCAGGCAAATCCTGATCCGCTCGGTGCCCTGTGCAACCGTAGGGCTTAAGATGGGCCGCACATCAAAGTTGTTCATTTGCAGTTGCTTAGCCGCTTCCCTTGCCATTTCATTGCTTTTGAGTACGATACATTGAATAGCGCTATCACTATTTAGTAAAGTGAAATTTTTGCCCGTGTTTACTTGCTGTTTAAACAGGTCAATATTCTTTTTCAGGCTGATGGTAGCTTCGCGGGAATCTTTTAATAGCTGATAGGCCATTTTTATAGCTGCCAGCTGGTGGAAAGGTGCTGCAGTAGTATAAATAAAGGAACGAGCAAAATTGATTAGATATTTTCGTAAGGTATTACTACCGAGCACTACAGCCCCGTGACTGCCCAGTGCCTTGCCAAATGTTATTATACGGGCAAAAATCCTTTGTTGTAAACTAAGTTCGCAAACCAACCCTTTGGGATAAAGACCTACAGCATGTGCCTCATCAACTATGAGGGCGGCATTATATTTTTCAGTGAGGCTGAGGATTTCAACAAGGGGAGAAGCATCACCATCCATAGAATACACGCTTTCAATAACCACATAGCAATTGCCCTTGGCCAATTTTAATTTAGCTTCTAAACTTTCCAGGTCATTATGACGGAAGCTATAGCGATTGGCATAGCTTAATCTTGCGCCATCGATGATTGACGCATGCACTAACTCATCTAAAATTATGGTATCGCCACGCTGGGCAAGCGATGACAGTAGTCCCAGGTTAGCATCATAGCCCGAATTAAAAAGCAGGCCCGCTTCACTTTGGTGATAGTCAGCTATTTGATTTTCCAGATCTTCGGCATATCGTATGTTGCCCGATAGCAGTCTTGACCCGGCTGCACCGTTTAAGCTAAGCGGATTGGTGTTTACTTCCTGAGCGATGCTTTGCTTTAAAACTAACGAACGGGCAAAACCGAGATAATCGTTTGAACAAAAGTCAGCCCTACTGTTTTCGGGTTTCAGTTCACGGTAGTTGCCAGCTTGTTGTCGCTCCTGCAGTTTGCGTTTTAAAAAATCTTCGGCTGGGTTCAATGTGCTTCGTTTTGTGCAAAAATAAAAAAAGCGACCATTGGTCGCTTTTTTCTATGTGATAATGTTTACTGGCCACCGCCGCCCTGGCGCATGCGGTCCATTCTTTCTTTCATTGCCTTATCGTAAGCCGCAGCTTGTTCGGCTGTTAAAATAGCTTTGATTTTGGTGTTGGTTGCTTCCATCATTGGGCGCATGGCAGAGCGCATCGCATCCCTGTCGCCATTGGCTGCAGTACGTACGCTATCCATTTTAGTTGCCTGCTCTTTGTAAACCGCAGTGATCTTGGTTGTTTGATCATCTGTTAATTTAAGCTGGGTTTGCAATTCTTTTGCTCTTTCTTCCGGGCTTCTTCTCATGCCACCCTGTGCGTAGCTGGCTGCTGAAATTCCTAAAAGGAAGCAGCACATTAACAATAATTTTTTCATAGCTTTTTAATTTAATTTACGTTTTATCAGTATGATAAAGATATATCGTAATGGTTTAAAAAAGCCGATGTAACTTAATTGTTGCCTTGCTGTAAGTTAGATATAGAGCGTTGCATCTGGGCCATCATTGCTGTGAGGCTCTCCATGGTAGGCTCCGGTGACGGTGATGGTAGTTGTGTTGAGATATATCCTTTAGCTTTCCACAGTTCCAGTACATCCTCGCCCGATATTTCATAAGGTTCGTAAACGGGGTTATCAGAAATAAGCTTTAGCTTTTTGTTCTCTTTAAATTTATTGCCAATGCGTTTGTAAACCACGCCGTCATTTTTAGATATTACTACATAGGTTTCGCCGCTTTTTACATCGCCCCAGTTTTCTACGTATTCACCTATTATAATAGTGCCCGATACAAGCGGAAGCATGGAGTCGCCTTTGATCTCAAAAGCGCGGTAAGTACCCTGTTTAAACATAGGCAGGTAAAACTTCGGAAGCTGTGCCACGTATTCAGGATCGGCATAACCATTAAGGTAACCGGCGCTGGCCTTTACAGGTACCATTTCTATATTTTCATTTTCTTCCTTATCAACAGAAATACTCAGGATGCGCAGGTTAGCAGGGTTGCCTTTTGGTTTTGGCTGCCATTTTTCGTTGATGGTTTCGTTGATGAAGTCATCAATAGTAACATCAAAATAGGTTGCTAATGTTTTTAGTAAGTCATATTTGGGGTCGGCCCGGTCTTCTTCGTATGCGCCTACTAATGAACGTTTTATACCTAATTCGTCCGCAAATTGCTGCTGCGTTAAACCCTTCTTTTTGCGGAGAAACTTAATATTTTGTGAAATTATTGACATAAAATTTGGATTTGCTAAATTTATTAGTAATTTTATGCTCATAAAGTTAGTAATAATTATCTGTTCACCAAATTTTTTATCATAAAATGAAACGTTTTGTTTATATCATTACCGACAGGAACCGTAAAAATCTGCATGTAGGCTTATGTTCAGACCTGATGAAAACCATCCAGTTTTACAGCGAAATGCCAACTTTGTTTTTCGATAATGCGCAACAGCTTAACCGTTTGGTTTACTTTGAGGAGATCAATACCGAAGAACAGGCTATGGAACGTTTTAAAGTGGTGAGCACTTATACCCGTCCGCAAAAAGAAAAAATGATCAGATCTGTTAATGCCGACTGGATAGATCTGACCATTGGGTTAAAATATGAGCAGGGCTTACGCGTAAGGCCACAGCTGCGCCCGTCATTAAATGCAAACCGCAGGGTTATGGCTTTTTAATAAATTTTAAAGCCCCTGAGTTCATGCAGTACCTTTTGCCGCCGCGGTCGGCAGGCCCGTCATCAAATACGTGGCCAAGGTGTAAGCCTGTACTTTTTTCAATAACTTCATCACGGCTCATGCCGTAGCTGTTATCAGTAATTATTGCTACTTTTTTCGGGTCGACAGGTTTAACAAAACTTGGCCAGCCCGTACCGCTATCAAATTTGTCGTCAGAGGTGAATAGCGTGTCGCCGGTTGCGGCACTTACGTAAACACCTCTTTCATGATTGTTCCAATACTCGTTCTGATAGGGTGGCTCGGTGCCGCTTTCAACCATAATGTGATATTGGTTGGATGTAAGTACTTTTTTCCATTCAGCGGCAGGTTTGCTCAGTTTGCGTTTAGTATCCTGTCCATTGGTATTTTGGCATCCTAAGGCCGTAAGGATGCTTAAAGCTATCACTGTTAAGATGAGTGTTTTCATAACCCATTATGTTTTGATGTTATCTTAATTATAGATGCTGCCTTTTTATTGTCGGAAACTACTATATGCTATAACTCAAATACGTAATTTTATTATATGAGGATTGTCATTTGACAGTCTGTTTATATGAGCTTCTTTTTAGGTACCAGTACTTTGTTTACCAGATGTACTATGCCGTTGTTTTGTTTAATATCAAACTGACTGATCGTACTTTTACCTCCATTGCCATCAATCAAAACGATATTGCTGTTGCTATCTATTTTAGCGAATAATTTACCGCCCGAAAGTGTGGTAAATGTGGCTATGCCTTTTCCTTTATTGATCTTTTTCTGAATGTCTCTTGCCTTTAGCTGCCCGGCAATGGCGTGATAGGCTACTAAATCTGTAAGTTCCCAAATATGCGCAGGTTTGGCAAGGGAGTCGAACTTACCGGTAGGCATGTCGCTAAACCCGCCATCAACCGGTACAAATACGGTGATAGGCCCGCGGCTTGTGTAAGTGAGTGCGAGGTTTGTTTTTTGAATGAAAAAATAAAATGTATGCGTATTGGGCGCTACAGATATGTTTTTTACAATATCATTGGCAGGAATCATTGTTGTTGTATTACTGCTTTTGCTGCCGGTTTGGGCCAGCAATAATGCCGGGCAAAATACAATGGATATTAACAGCAGTAACTTTTTCATAGTGTGTAGGTTATAGGTTAAACATACAAAATATAAATAGGTTTTAAAATGGATAGCCAGCTTGTAGATTATAAGCTACCTTTGTTAACCTATGGAAATCTTCCCTACGCAATACTCAACCTTATCATCAAAAGCACTAAATATAAAACTTCAGGAAAGTTATGGTTTAAGCCATACAACATGCCGGTTATTGATACGCAATGTGAGCGACACTTATATTATAGAAAATACAGCCGAAAAGTACATTTTTAAAATTTACAGGGATGCGCACCGAAAGCTGGAAGAGATCAAGGGCGAGGTAGAGCTGTTAACTATCCTGTTTGAAAAGGGCGCCAAAGTATCAAGGCCAATTCCTGATATATGTGGCGAAATATTGCAGGTTTTCAATGCTGCCGAAGGGATTCGTTATGGCGTGTTGTTTTCGTGGGCACAGGGAGGTGTTGTTTCTGCTCTTAGTGAGCAACATCTTGAAGTAATAGGTATGGAGATGGCAGCCATACATAACATTACCTCTTCAATTGAACTTAGCCATCAGCGTAAAGCATACTCAATGAATACGGTCATAATTGATCCCATCAAAGTTATTGAACCTGCATTTGCCGGACTTGAAAACGAGTATGAATATCTGAGAAATACTGCTCTCGATGTAATCGGCCAATACAACCAATTTGACGGGGAGTTCAGCTATGGATATTGTCATTTTGATTTTCTCCCTAAGAACTTTCATTTTACCAACGCAGGTGAGATCACTTTTTTTGATTTCGATTTTGCAGGGAAAGGATTATTAGCTTACGATATCACCTCTTTTTTTATTCACTATTTTATGGAGGTTACCTACGGAAAAATTACAGAACAACAGGGACGCGATGCATTCAAAGTCTTCATTGCAAATTACCGTAAAGTTAGGCCATTATCAGATAAAGAAATTAATGCCATTCCATATTTAGGATTCGGCTTTTGGGTATTTTATCTTGGTTTCCAGTATGAAAACTTTGATGACTGGTCAAATTTCTTTTTCGGGCCAAAATTTTTAAAGGATAGGGTCGCGCTAATTAAAAAATGGATGGAGACAGCTCATCTTTTATTGTCATAGCTTATTGTTAGGCAATATAAAACAGAAAAGCGGCTGCATAGCCGCTTTTCTGTTTTATCATCGTAATAAGTAGTATTACATATTACCAACCTGGTGTAAAACCTAAACCAAACAACGGTTTTTTAACATCGCTGCGGTTAAATGGAACAGCCAGGTAAGGCTCTAATATAAAAGCACCAAATACGTTAATTCGCAGGGAAATACCGGCACTCAATGCCGGTACCCGACCGTAAATGTTTTGTGTTGTAGTAGTGCCGTCAGAATTTATAAAGTCCTGCTGACCAATCACCGGCGGATCTTTCTGAAAATAGATATGATCACCAGAATTCCAGGCTAAACCTGCATCAAAAAACAAGTTAAGATCGGTAAACAGGAATTTGGATTTAATAGCAGCCAATTTTTCGGGACCGGTAAATGGCAAGCGCACCTCAAAGTTAAATACAGCCAAACGACTGCCTGATAATTGGTCGATAGTAAAGCCGTTGGTTGTAGCCTTACCGTTATTATAAAATGTTTGCCCTTCGTAACCCCTGATATAAAAAGGATAACCCACAAATAATGGATAAAGCCCTTTATCATCGCCGAAACGGCCTGTAGCAAAGAACCTGGCCGCAAAGGTTACCGGTGCGGTACGTACGTATTTCCTTACATCAATTGTTGGTGCAAAGAACTTATAGGTGCCGAAATTATAACCGGCTTCCAGCCTGTACCTGAAACCATTTAACGGTGCTGTAACACCAAAAAATGAGTTGTCGCCAATTAGCGCGGTTGAAAGCGTTAAAATGGAATATGATTTTAAGTTATAGAAATAAGTGGAACCGTAGTTTTGATTAAGGGTTGCAGACTCTTCTTCGTTAGGGATTTTTTTCCTGTCAGACGTAATATAATTACCTATGCCGATTTGCTGTTTGCCATTTACTACTGCAGTATCAAGCAGGTAATAATCGCTGTAACGGTCAACACGGTAATAGTTGTGTGAGGCTGCTCCGCTCACTTCAAAGCGTGTTGTCCTGGAAATAGGGTATGAGGTAAACACCCTGCCCGCATCCTCAAAATTGCGGATAATATCAATGTTATCAGAATAAACGGTTTGATTTTTACCGCTCACATTCCTTACCGGGTAGGTGGTTGTATTGAAGCCGAACTGGTAAGGGATGTGGGAAACGCCCATACCAAGGTTCCAGCGGCCGGTTTGGTTTACATAGGTTACAGCAGCGCCTGAATCATAGATCTGCCCGTTTACCGATGCTGCTGCAAAGATCTGGTTGCGGCCCAAAATATCACTAAATACGCCCTGGATCCCGCTTGAAAGACTTGTGCCATAGAAGTTACTTACACCAACACCAATGCCGCTTCCTGCAAGGTAATCGAGCTTGAATTTTGAGCGAAATGGAATGGCCTTAACCGAATCAGTCGGGATTTTACGATAGGCTAAAAAGTTGTTCAGGTTAGAGTTGATCAGGTCGACGCCAACGGAGCGGTTTGGCGGCAAAGTGCCTGCTGCAAAGTTCACTTCACCCGGCTGCACAACAACAGGAGTAAAGTCGGACGCTTTGGCGTTATAAATGGAATATTTTTGCGCACGATAGTAAGAGTAAACCACGTCATCATGATTGGAAATACTTAATGCCGGTGAATATTCCGTAATGCCAGAGATGCCAGTAAACAGGTTGCTCATTTGTTCTATCTGACCCGAAGCGATAGTATAGCGGTAAAGGTTGCGGAAGCCATCACGGTTTGACAGGAAGTAGATCTGCTTGCCATCGGCCGAATATTGCGGGTTCAGATTGTTAGCGCCGTTAAAAATTTTAATGTCGGTTACCTTTCCCGTTGCCAGATCAAGTTCGGCAAGGTTGAAAGGGATGTCCTGTTCAAGGCTCTGATCGTATGTTGTCCTGTCGCTTGAAAAAATGATCTTTTTACCATCCGGCGAATAGCTTGGCTGGTAATCAGAAAATTTATCGTTGGTAAGCTGCGTAATCTTTTTGGTATCGAAGTTATAAGAATACAAATCGCCCTGCCCTTCAACCAATCCCTGGAAAACAATATCCTTGCCATTGGGCGACCATGAAACGTTACTGAACTGACCTACCTGCTCCATCGAAATATCGTCAATTACATTGCCGCTTTTCAGGTCAACTACATCGAGCCTGTTACGCCCTTTGCTAAATACACTAAATGCGAATTTAGTTCCATCGGGCGACCATGCACCTGCCGATTCGATGAAGTTAAACTCATCAATATGGGTGTTGGATACCTTACTCGTGAGTTTTCGTAATATGCGCCCCGATTTAGCATCGGCCAAATAAAGATCAATACTGAATAAACTTTTGGCCGATAGAAAGGCAACATATTTACCATCGGGACTAACGGACGGGGCAACCACAAGGTCGCCACCGTTTTTACTGTCAACCAGTTTGATGCCTTTAGGTGTTTGAGTGGTATCCTTTAAAAAGGGTTTATAGGTAGCCTCAATAGAATTTTTCCAAAGGCGGGAAAGGGTTCGGTCATCATAACCAAACGTACGCCTGATGCCATACTCTAAACCAAATTTAGCCGCGTTTTTAAAGAAGGGTATTATAACCGTATCACCATAAGTTGAGCCTATGAACGACCAGAATGCCTCGCCATAACGATAAGGGAAGTATTTGCTGCTTTCGGTAAGATCACGAACGGTAGGGATATCATGGTTCAAATATGCGTCACGCATCCACATGGCTGTATAGCTGTCCTTCTTACCTAAGGACAGGTACTCGGCCATACCCTCTATCATCCAAAGCGGAATGTTGTTTATATTTTCATATTCGGACGAATCATGCCCCAGCAATAAACGGTACTGGAAAGCGTGTACCAACTCGTGCCCGATAACGTGCCTCGTGGTTTGGTTGGTTTCCATCACCGGCATTACCACCCGATTTTTAAGGCCTTCGGTAACACCGCCGGTACCTACACCGATCTCGCCATCAATAGCGGTTGTTTGCTGAAAATCGGGATGGTTGGCATATAGTATTATTGGGTTGGCATGCTTAAATGTATCCCTGAAAACCTGTTGATGCAGGGTGTACCAAAGTTCACTTTCCTGGGCAAAGCGTTTTACCATACTATCGTTTTTCAGGTAATAGTAAATCTCGAAGTGAGGGGTTTTATAAACGTTAAATTTAAGGTTTTTGTACCTCACCTTGTTTTGGCCAAAATATTGCGCCCTGGCATTGATGCTTATCAACAGCGAGCCGACAAAACAAATGAATATAATAGTGTGCTTTTTAACTCTATTGAAAAGTGAGTAAACTTTATTCATATATTATTTAACTAAATAGATATGGCTAATTTAATAAAATAAGGTTGTTCTTAGTTCAAAAAACAACCTTATTCATTTTCTCTTCACAGTATGAAAAAAACGCCTCTACCTGTTTACCGTTGGTTATTAGGCGGTGTGCTTTCCGGGTTTTCCGGATTGTTTTCCTGTACAGGTGTTACGCCCGTTGTATCAATAGGGTTGCTTATGCTATCAGTTGAAGTTGTATCTTCTTCAATATGCGGCGATGGGCAATTATAAGTTTTGGTGATCTTGGTCCATGGTTTGGGGAATGGTCCGTAAGTATAACCTAACGACTGATCGGCATATACTTTTTCCATAAACCTGCCGAAGATAGGCAACGCCGTATGTGAGCCTTCGCCGGTTTCGGATGTGGTAAAGTGTACTGACCGGTCATCAGCACCAACCCAAATGCCTGTTACCAGATCTTTGGTGATACCCATATACCAGCCATCCACATAATCGGATGATGTACCGGTTTTGCCGCCTATCTGGTTGTCTTTTTTCCAAAGGCCGTTGTATTCCCACAGCGCCTGTGAGGTTCCGCCGGGTTCTTCCATCCCCCCACGGAACATGTAAAGCATCAGCCAGGCAGTTTCCTCGCTTAACACTTTCTCGGTTTTAAGCTTAAACTCCTGTATCACATTGCCTTGCTGATCGGTGATTTTAGTGACCAGCAACGGATCCAATTTTTCGCCTTTGTTAAGAAACGTACTGTAAGCTCTAACCATTTCATAAACCGAAACATCATTTGAACCCAATGATACCGACGGAACTGACTTCAAAGGGCTTTCGATGCCGCAGCGGTGAGCATATTCCACAATTTTATCCCAGCCCACTTTTTCGGTTAGTTGTGCTGTAATGGAATTTACAGATTTACCCATAGCCCAGCGCAGTGACATTTCACGATAGGAGAAATGGAAGTCGGCATTGTTAGGCTCCCAAACTTTGTCCTCGCCATTGTCTTTGTACTTGATGGATACCGGCTTGTCGGTAAACTTATCGCAAGGGGTAAAGCCATTATCAAGCGCTGTTAAATAGGCAAATGGCTTAAAGGTGGAGCCTGCCTGTCTGCGGCTTTGGTTTACGTGATCGTAATTAAAGAAACGATGATCGATACCACCAATCCAAACTTTTATTTTACCGGTTGATGGCTCCAGTGTCATCATGCCGGTGTTCAGGATCTTAGCGTAATATTTTATAGAATCTATAGTAGAAAAAGTAGTGTCCTGTTCTCCATGCCAGGTAAACACAGTCATCCGCTTTTTCGTTTTAAAGTAATCCTGGATCTTTATCGTATCACCGCCGTATTTTTTTTCAAGTAGCTTGTAAATAGGAAGCCTTTGTTCGTTTTTGAGAATGAAATCTTTGATCTCAACGCCTTTTGAATCGCGCCACGGATTTTTGTTCCCCCAAAGGTTATAGAAGCGTTTTTGAAGCATCTTCATTTTTTCGGTAACAGCTTCTTCGGCATATTGCTGCATCTTTGAGTCGATAGTGGTGTAGATCTTCAGACCATCCTCATAAAGGTTATAATCATTTTCCTTGCACCATTTGTCCAGCCATTTCTCAACGGCGCGGCGCAGGTACGAATCGCCGTGGGAGTCGTCTTCAACATAACTCAGGTCGAGCCCGAGGGGTAACGCGACGTTACTTTTATACTGGTCGGCAGTGAGGAACTTGTATTTTTCCATCTGTCCCAGTACCGTATTGCGCCTTTCGGTAGCACGCTGCGGATTTTTAATGGGATTGTAGCTCGATGTGGCTTTCAGCATGCCAATAAGTAGGGCTGATTCGGCAGGATTTAAGGTGCCGGGCTGCTTATTAAAATACTTTAAAGATGCTGTTTTAATACCGTACGAATTATTGCCGAAGGGCACGGTATTGAAGTACAACGTCAATATTTGCTGCTTGTTGTAAACGTGTTCAATTTTAAAAGCGGTAAGCCACTCCTTGCATTTATAAACAATAGTGTGCAGCACCGGAATATGCTTAATGACACCCTGCGATTTCTTTTTACGCGTTTCAAAAAGGTTTTTGGCTAACTGCTGGGTTATGGTACTGCCGCCGCGGCGGTCGCCTTTGGCTGTTGAGAGCACACTGGTAAAAAAGGAGTAAAAATCTACTCCGCCATGACTGTAAAACCGCACATCCTCAGTTGCCACAAGGGCGTTTATGAGGTTGGGGGAGATCTCTTTAAATTCAATTGGTGAGCGGTTCTCCTTGTAATACTGGCCTATAAGTTTGCCATCGGCAGTGTAAACTTCCGATCCTACCGAAAGTACCGGGCTTTTAATATCCTGCATGTCAGGTGAGTATCCGAAAAGCCAAAGGAAATTAAGCTCAATAGAACAAAAGAAAATAATTACGAAGTAAATGAATATGACAAAATATCTCAGAAACCGGTTGCGTATACGTCTGAACATTGGGTAAAAAATGTAAAATTATGACACTATATCATAGTGCAGTTTAACAAATATAAACAACGTAAAATAGACAGGTAAATTTTAGGTTAACGCTGGCATAATACATATTTATGATGTGCAAAGTACACAATAAATAAATCAAAAGCTGTTTGGATAAAAAAAATCGCCTGTTGAAGGTTGCAACGTATATTTGAAATCAAGTTGCTAAAACTTTAATGTTGTTTTTGTACTTTGTATGGATATCTATTTATATGAAAAGTTTGACAGAGCAATTTAAGGTACCAAGTAATACCAAATTTTCGCTGAGTGATCATGATCCTGCATTTAGCTATGGTTACGAAAAAGAAGATGCCGGGTCTGTTTTGGATGAACTGATAGCTGAAACGTCTAAATTGGAGGCACAACTTTATGCCTCAAATAGTTATTCATTGCTTATTATTTTTCAAGCGATGGATGCTGCCGGAAAAGACAGCGCTATAGCGCACACCATGTCGGGCATAAATCCTCAGGGGTGCCAGGTTTATAGCTTTAAACAGCCCAGTTCAGAAGACTATGATCACGACTTTTTATGGCGGCATTACAAAGCCTTGCCCGAAAGAGGGCGTATTGGTATTCATAACAGGTCGCACTATGAAAATGTGCTTGTCGTTAAAGTCCATCCCGAACTTGTTTTAAAGGAAAATAATCCAACGATAAAACAAGTAAAAGATATTGACAAGCAGTTTTGGGAGCAACGGT
Source organism: Mucilaginibacter gossypii (assembly GCF_017569325.2). Classification (NCBI taxonomy): domain Bacteria; kingdom Pseudomonadati; phylum Bacteroidota; class Sphingobacteriia; order Sphingobacteriales; family Sphingobacteriaceae; genus Mucilaginibacter; species Mucilaginibacter gossypii. The sequence goes on from NZ_CP071878.2 coordinate 1,330,515, forward strand.
ATGAGAGCATCCGCAATTTTGAAAAACATATCTGTAACAGCGGCACTGTTGTGATCAAATTTTTCCTGAATGTTTCAAAACAGGAGCAAAAGAGGCGGTTTTTAAAGCGAATAGATAACCCCAAAAAAAATTGGAAGTTCCAGGCCGGGGATATTGCGGAACGGGAGCATTGGGATGAGTATATGAAAGCTTATGAAAAAGCCATTAACGAAACCGCTACAGATGATTGCCCCTGGTATGTTATTCCAGCTGATAAGAAATGGTTTACGCGCATCGCGATATCAACTATAATCAGGGATACCTTGAAAAAGTTGAAGCTGGAATTCCCTGTTTTGCCTAAAGACGAAATGGAAAAACTACAGGAGGCTAAACATTTGTTAGAAAAGCAATAACGGAAATATTAAGACTTACGAAATTTTCAAAATTTCGTAAGTCTGCGATAGCATTCTGAATCTTAAATACCCGAAAACATATTTTGGGCGGGCTCTCCAATAAGCGGCATCGGTTTTCTTTCGCCGTTAATTGCGCCAATTAAACCGATGATCCAAATAACCAGTAAGCCCAGGCGTATAATCCAAAGGATTGACGCACCTATGAATATTCCTGATGTTACAAAGGCCATGCCTATAATAAAACCGGCAATCCATGAAATAAGAATTGAAACCAGGTGAAACAATAGGGTTTGCCTCATCTGGTAGGCTGCAAGCGGTGTTTTATTGTTGGTGTATAATGCAAAATAGGCAATAAGCCACCCGATAAGCGTAAAATAACTGATGATGCCGGCGGTCTTACCGTCGTCAGAGGTAGGTTTGTAATTTTCCATGTGTGGTAAAGTTTTTTGTATAAAGCTAACCGTTTAAAAATGAAATAGTTTTATTCATTTTTAAATGATTAGCTATGGCAAAACTTCAATCATTTGCATATACACACATCTAAAATCACTCCACGGTTATCTCATCAACAAAAATGTAGGACTGGCTGCCTTTATTCTCATGCCAATCTGGAAGCGGGCCGTATTGCTTGGCTATCAGTTTAATATAACGGGCATTGGTGTTTAACGGCGCGGTAAATTCCTGCGTTTGTACGTTGGTATCTTTAATATCAACTTTGGTGTTAACGGCGGTCGCCAGTTTGTAAGTTTTGCCATCATTTGATGTCCAGAACTGTACATATTTGGGGAACACAATCCAGGCACGGCTATCCTGCAAGGTGCTGACGCTGATTTGTTTGATGGGTTTAACGGCGCTCATATCAACAATGGCTATAAAATCCTTTCCCTGGTAGCCCTGCCAATTGCCTAAACGCCAGTTGGTAGTGCCGTGCTGTCCATCAATTAATGATTCATCGCCTTTTGCTGCGTAATTAGGCAGGTATTTATTGATTATGGTTAGTTTGATGTCGTTACGTAGTTTAATAAAACTTGCTTCGTCAATAAAACTGCTTTTGCCATCTTTTATGGCAATGGCTTTTACCGTGATGTTATTGCTAATAGTAATTGGCTGTGTATAAGGCGTTGACGATGCAGCAGGAGCAGAGCCATCGAGCGTGTAATAGATTTTTGCATCAGTATCCTGATCTTTGATCTGGATGCTGAACGGCTGCTTGAATGACCTGGCGGGCGATATAATGTAAGGATTAGGTACGATGAGTTTATCAGTAATCTTTGAAACTGGTTTTTCCAGATCCTGGGTAAAGATCTTATTAGCCAGCCTGCCGGTAAACACTTCAAAATCCCCGCCTTTAGTAATATCATCATAATTGATAAAAAGCTTACTGTATACCTTTTTATCAAGATTCATGCCTTGCAGATAGATATTGCTGCGGGTAATGCCGGCGCCGGGGTTAATAATGCTGAATTTTTTGCCGTTCTCCAAATTGATCACTGCCTTATCAAACTGCGGGATCCCGATCTGAAAATCCTGCTGACCGGGTGCAATGTTGTAAATTCCTAAAGAACTCATCACATACCAGGCCGACATTTGCCCGCAATCCTCATTACCGGCTAAACCATCAGGTTTGTTGCTGTATTCTTCCCGCAAAATACGGCTCACATAAAACTGGGTTTTATCCGGCGAGTCGGTAAAATTATATAAGTACGCCATGTGATGACTTGGTTCGTTGCCATGGGCGTATTGGCCTATCAATCCGCTTACATCGGGAATGTCACTGCCGCTAAGTTTTGATTGTGTGCTAAACAATTCATCGAGCTTATTTTCAAATGCCTGTTTGCCGCCCATTTTATCAATCAGGGTCTCTACATCGTGGGGTACCAGGAACGAATACTGCCAGGAGTTGCCCTCGGTATAATTGCTGTTGATCTCTGCAGGGTCGAAAGGCTCCAACCAGCCGCCGTTAACACGTGCCTGCATAAAAGTATTCTGGTTGTTGAAAACGTTTTTCCAGTATTGTGCCCGCTGAATGTATTGGGTATAGTCGTCGGTTTTATTGAGCATTTTTGCCATTTGAGCTATACACCAATCGTCATAAGCATACTCCAATGTTTTAGACACAGACGCATCTTCTTCGTCTGATTGAACAGCTCCGTTTTTGCGATAATTATCCAGCCCAAACTGGTTACGGTTTACGGCGGCTTTCATGGCGATAAAAGCTTTCTCGGCATCAAAATCACGAATGCCCTTCGCGTAAGCATCCACAATGACCGGGATAGAATGATTGCCGATCATGCAATAAGTTTCGGTACTCGCAAGCGGCCATATCGGTAATAAGCCGCCCTGATCATACATCGCCATAAAACTCTTGATAAAATCGAGCGTGCGCTTGCGGTCTATCAGCGTAAGCAGCGGGTTCTCGGCCCGGTAGGTATCCCATAAGGAAAACACGGTGTAGTAATCAAATCCCTGAGCTGTATGTACCTGTTGATCCATGCCACGGTATTGCCCGTCAACATCGCTGTAAATATTGGGGGCAACCATGCTATGGTATAAGGCGGTATAAAATATGGTTTGTTTGATTTTAGCATAATCGGGCTGCACCACTTTTTTAGCAGGAGGAGCATAACTGTATGGGCTGGTTCCGCCTACCGGTTGGGTTTGGGTTGCCGGGGCCGGTGCGCCGCCCTCTACCTGAATCTTATTCAATTCATGGTTCCAGGCTATTTTGGCATCTTTCTGAACTTTTTTAAAGTCGAAATCAGGTATTTCTTCATCCAGGTTTTTTAAAGCACCTTCGGTGCTTACCGACGAGATACCCACCTTGCTGATTACTTCGCCGGGATTATCAAACTGCAAAAACAACTTTATATTCTTGCCCTGTGCTTTGCTTTGGCCATTTTGTACCTCGTTATTTACAGCAATACCGTAAGTTTTAAAAGGCTTTGAAAACTTAGCGTAAAAATACACCTGCTGTTTGTCGGCCCATGATTTCGACATACGTAAACCACGTACTTCATGATCATTTACTACTTCTATCCATGAATCCAAAACCTCATCGCGGTGCTGCAGATCGATAATAATATTTGCCTTATCGGTTGACGGGTAAGTGTAGCGATGCATGCCTACACGGGTAGTTGCAGTTAGCTCAACGCCAATATTATATTTATCGAGCAGTGTTTTATAATAACCTGGTGTAGCACTCTCATTTTTTTTGCTAAAGTGCGACCGATAATCTGTGTTTTTAAATTTGGGATCGCCGGTGGTTGGCATAAACAATACATCACAGTAATCAGGGACACCGGTACCGCTCAGGTGCGTGTGCGAGAAACCATATACCAGGCTATCGGTATAATGATAACCGGAACAGCCATCCCAACCCTCCAACCGGGTATCCGGACTAAGCTGTACCATGCCGAAAGGCATCACCGCACCGGGATAAGTATGCCCATGTCCGCCAGTACCTATAAATGGATCAACCAGTTGGGCGTAGTCTTTTTCCTTCTCTTTTTTCTTTTGTGCCGATGATAAAAAAGGCAGAACAAGCAACAGGGTGACCGGCAAAGCAGAGCGGAATACGGGTTTGATCAATGACATATTATTTAAAACCAATTATATGATTTGAGTGTGCACAAATTACACTAATTACCACGAATATTTACTAACAGGAAAGTTCCCTATTTTATTATTAGTATAATAAATGGTCACTAAAAACAAATAGCGACGGGCATATCCCCATCGCTATTTGTTTTAGAATAACTAATTCGTGAAATTCGATTTAATTCGAAATAATTAGTGTTCAGTTTTATCCTTTTATCATACCTACTTTTTTCAGCAGTTTACGGTTTTCACGACGGTGTATTAAACGGTACACGATTGCGTAAATAATAGGTAATATCAATAAGGTTAGGATGGTAGATGTCACAAGCCCACCTATAACTACTATAGCCAACGGTTTCTGAGTTTCCGAACCAATACCGGTTGAGATAGCTGCCGGCATTAAACCAATGGCAGCCATCAGCGCGGTCATCACTACCGGGCGCACACGTGATATCACGCCTTGCATAATGGCCTCATCAAGGTGCATTTTTTCTTCAATGTTTTTCTTGAACACCGAGATCAGGATCACACCGTTCTGTATACATACACCAAACAAGGCAATGAAACCAATACCTGCTGATATACTAAAATTTGTATTAGTAATATGTAATGCTAAAATACCGCCTATCAACGCAAACGGCACGTTCAGGATAACCAACACTGCATCTTTAGCGTTACCGAAGGTGATGAACAGGATCAGGAATATCACCAGTAAACACACAGGCACTACGTGCGCTAACGTATTTGATGCCCTGATCTGGTTTTCAAACTCACCGTTCCAGGTAAATGAATATCCCTGGTCAAGTTTTACGGCGGCGCCTACTTTTTCCTGCGCTTCGGCTATAGTGCTACCTAAGTCGCGGCCACGCACCGAGAATTTCACAGCGATGTAACGCATGTTATTATCCCGGTAAATAAATGCAGGGCCGGTTAATGTGGTGATTTTAGAAATCTCTTTAATCGCAATTTTTGAACCGTTTAATGTAGGTACCATCAGGTTCTCAATTTTGCTTTGAGTATCCCTGAATTGTTTTTGGTAACGGATCCGGATATCAAATTTACGTTCGCCTTCATAAAGCTGTGAGGCCGCTTTACCGCCTATGGCCATCTCAATAACCGAGTTGGCATCGGCAGTAGACACTCCGTAAAGTGCCATCTTGCGCTGATCAAGCTCGATGCGGAACTCCGGCTGACCGAGGTTTCGTAAAATACCAAGGTCTTCAACACCGTGGATCTTCTTGAGCACAGCCATTACCGAGTCGGCCTTCTGATCAAGCACCTGGAAATCGGGCCCGAATATTTTTACTGCCATAGATGCAGGTACACCTGCAACAGCCTCAGCTACGTTATCGATAATAGGCTGTGAATAGTTAAATACAATACCCGGAAACTGGCTTAATTTCTTGTCCATTTCGGCTATCAGCTCTTCCTGGCTGATGCTTCGTTTCCATTCCTTTTTAGGCAGCAGGTCAACCTGGATCTGCACGTTAAAAAAACCTTTCGGGTCGGTACCGTCGTTGGTACGGCCCACTTGCGACAGGGTTTGTTTCACCTCGGGGAAGGTTGACAGGATCTGCCTCATTTTATCAGTTACCTTAACCGAACTTTCCAGCGAGGTACTCATTGGCAGCTGCGCGGTTACCCACAGGGCGCCCTCGTTAAGCTGCGGAAGGAATTCCGAGCCTAAAAATTTAGCCGAAAAGAAGGTAACCGACATAAACGCTACCGCTACTATCAGGCTCAGCTTTTGATTACGGTATGTGTAACTAAACATACGGCGGATACCGTTTTCAAAGAATATTACTACCGGGTTATGTTTTTCCCTTACATTTTTGTTAAGCAAGATGCTTGACAAAGCTGGTACCAGCGTGAGTGTAAAGATTAATGCGCCAAGCAAAGCAAAACCCAAAGTGTAAGCCAGCGGAGAGAACATTTTGCCTTCAACCTTTTGGAAAGCGAAAATTGGTACCAAGCAGGTGAGGATGATAAGCTTGGAGAAAAAGATAGCTTTACCCATCTCGGCGCCGACATTTTTGAATAGGCCAAGTTTAGCCAACCCGTTGAATTTTTGCATCCCTACTTCCTTAGCCCGGTGATCCAGCGCCACAAAGATCCCTTCAACCATCACCACCGCCCCATCTATGATGATACCAAAATCGACTGCACCCATAGAGAGCAGGTTGGCGCTCATTCCCTTTAATCGTAAACAGATGAAAGCAAACAATAATGCCAGCGGTATAATGATCGCAACAATGAGCGTTGTGCGCCAATCGGCCATAAACAAGAATACTATAACGGTTACCAATATGATACCCTCGCATAAATTATGGATCACCGTTTCGGTACAAAAATCCATCAGGTTGGTACGATCATAAAAGGTGGAGATCTTTACATCGGCAGGTAACACGCTTTTGTTGAGGTCGACAACCTTCTGGTTAATGAGCTTTAATACCTCGGCAGGGTTTTCACCTTTACGCATTACCACAATACCTTCAATAACGTCGTTGTTTTTATCCCGGCCCACCTGGCCTAAACGCGGTAAACCGCCTTCTTTAATCTCGGCAATATCACGGGCCAAAATCGGAACGTTATTAACGTTTTTGATAATAATATTCTGAATTTCTTCGATATTATTGATTAAGCCAATACCACGTACTACATAAGCCTGGTCGTTTTTTTCGATGATATCACCACCTACGTTAATGTTACTACGGTTAAGGGCCGTGTAAACATCAAGCGAGGTAAGACCGTATTTTTGTAACAGCGAAGGGTTTACACTCACTTCATAAGTTTTTTCCTCGCCGCCAAAGCTGTTCACATCAGCTACACCGGGGATTGATTTAAACTGGCGGTCAAGCACCCAATCCTGTATAGCGGTAAGGTCATGTAAAGATTTGGTGTGGCTTTTTAGGGTGTAACGGAAAATTTCACCTGTTGGGCCGTATGGCGGTTCAACCTCGGGTTTAACCCCATCGGGCAAATCGGCATTGCCAAGTCGGCTTAATACCTGTTGGCGGGCAAACGCATCATCAACATCATCATCAAAAATAATACGGATGTATGATAAACCAAAAGACGATGTGGTACGGAGGTTAGCCTTTTTTTGCACCGAGTTTAAAACGGTTTCCATTGGTATGGTAACCATTTTTTCCATCTCTTCGGCACTGCGCCCCGGCCATTGGGCTATAATTATGATCTGTGTATTGGTAACGTCGGGAAAAGTCTCGATAGGGGTGTTGGTGTAACTCCACACACCCAATGCTACCAATACAAGTGTCATAAAAAACACAAAGTAACGGTGCCTGAGCGAGAAGTATATTATATTTTTGATGAACTTGTTCATTGTAGTCTTTGTATTTTAAAAACGTAAATGCCCTGGTTAAAACCTGGCAATTTTTGGTTTACCCACCTGTTAGTTGTTGCCGGCAATGGCATCATAAAAAAGCAGCTGGTTTTTTGAGATGATCTTATCACCGGCTTGCAAACCTGACGATATATAGGTGGTGTCTTCAACGGTTTTGATAACCGCTACCTGGCGTACCTTCAAATCGTCTTTACTGTTATAAACCACTACAAAGTTTTTGCTGTTGTCATAAACAACGGCTTTTGCTGGTATAGCAACCGACTGCGCTTTTTCACTGTTGGCTATTACCACACTGGTGAACATCTCCGGCTTAAGCAGCATGCCATCGTTGGGCAATACGATTTTAATCTTCAATACTTTGTTGTCCGGATCGAGCACAGAACTAACGGCGTCAACCTTGCCGGTAAAAACTTTATCGGGGTAGGCAATCGTAGTAACTTTGGCTGTATAACCTACTTTAACACGGCTAATGTCTGACTCAAACACGTTGGCCCAAATCCAAACATCTTTCATGTTGGATATTGTAAACATGCTGTTGTTATTATCCGGACGGATATAGCCGCCTGCTGTAATATTTTTTTCAACCACAAAACCGCTTTCAGGCGCTTTGATTACCAATGTACCGCCGGGGCTGGTATTACCACCGCCGTTGATTGCAATCTGCTCTTTTACTTTGTTGTAGGCAGCTTCGGCTTTGTTGAAATTTTCTTTAGCCTCAGTATAATCGCGCTCGCTTGAGATGCCGTTTTTGTACAGATATTCGGCCTGTTCAAGCTGACGTTTGTAAATAGCAAGGTCGGATTTTGACGAGCTAAGGTCGGTATAATTACCTGCAACATCGGCACTGCGTACGATGGCGAGAGTTTGACCTTTGCTCACTTTATCGCCCAGTGAAACTTTTACATCCAACACCTGCCCGCTTGAAAAAGGAAATACTTTAACAACGGTGTTGTCATCATATGATACCTCGCCCGAAAGTGTAAGCTCATTTTTTATGGTAGCGATCCTGGCAGTATCGATTGTGATAATTTTAGCCATTGAATCACTAACAGTTACCTGTTTGTTTTCAACAGCAGGAGGTGTCTTGCCTTTGCAAGCGGCAAGTAGTAGCAAAGCTGAGATGCCGGAAAACAGCGTTTCTCTTTTCATCATAGTAAGTCTTAAAATGTTAGTCAGGATTTTATTACGGTAGTGCCAACAGCAAAATTGAGGTCGGCAATTGCTTTTTGCAGGTTGAATTGTTGTTGCAATATTTTTAATTTGGTGTCCTTATAGGTGTCAAAAAAGTCTACAAACTCCACAAGGCTTATCTGGCGCTGCTGGAAGCTCTTGAGCATTGCGCCAAACAGTTTATCGTACTGTTCATTAAAGGCGATTTGCTGAGTTGAGAACAGCTGCACGTTTAGCTTATACTGGTTAACAGCTGCAACTACATCATTTTTAAGCTGGAATTCATTTTGTTTCAGGGTGCTCTCCTGGCTTTTGATATTGTATTGTGCCGACTTGATATTGCCCTGGTTGCGGTTAAACAACGGTATCGGAAAACCAACTTGTAAGCCATAGTAATGACGGGCATAACTACTGTTTTGATCGTATGATACACCTAAAGTTACGTCAGGCACGGCAAGGGCTTTTTGATAAGCAAGATTATGGGTAGCCGAATTTAATTGATACTGGTTCGATAAATAATCGGGCCTGTTGGTCATGGCTTGGCTAATGAGCGATTGCACATCAAGATCAACAGTTTCAACCGGCTTGTCATTTATGACAGGTTGAACAAATGTGGTTTCCTTTGTTTGCAACAATGTTTTAAGCTCTGTTTGCAGATCGTTGATCTGGCGGTTATTTTCAACCATATCATTTTGCAAACCGAACAAAAGGGCTTTCAAACGGATGAGGTCCTTCATTGAGGTATTACCTACATCAAATGATTTTTGAATAGCATTAACCAGTTCAGTGGCCGATTTAATTTCATTTTGATAAACTAATTGTTGCGCATTCAAGGAACCTAACTGGCTAAAATCAAGCTGCAGATTATAACGCAGGTTACGCATCAAGTCATTAAAGGCGGCTTCCTGAACTTTAGCATCGTCTTCGGCTACTTTTACCTGTTTGCCGCGTTTGCCGGCAGTGGCAAACACCTGGTTTAACTGGACAAATATTTGTCCGCCTCCGTTTGAGTGGTTGAAAAATTTATTGGTGCTACCGTCATGGATATTCTGGTCGGTGCTTAACACAGGGTTGTCCCATAGTTTGGCTTGTTGAATGAGCGCCTTTGAGGCATCAACATTATACTTTTGGGCAAGCAGGCTTAGGTTATTTTCAATGAACTGTTTTTCAGCATCAGGGAAAGTGATCTTTAACGTATCTGTTTGTGCTTCGGCCTTTTGTGTTAATAAACTAAAAAATAACGGTGATATAAATAGCAGGGATTTTATAGTACGCATGTTTCCTTCTTCAATTCTACAGTGCAAAAATTCAAAACGGTTATGAATTTTGTATGAAGTGAAGGAAAACTAATGGTAGAGGAACCTTGATTGGTAGGATTTAAGGATTGCCTTGGATAGAGGATGTAAAAATCTTATTAAATCAAAAAATCCTTAAATCCTATGAATCAGGGTTAGATATTGATTTCAAAATCATCCGCATCTTTTAAAAACGGTAGTGCACGGCGAACTTTTTCAACCTCATCACCTATGATACTGAAAGTGTAAAGGTCTTCTTCATCACGTTTATAGTAAACTACCTTACCGTTAGGATCGATACAGGTGGAATCGCCGCTATGGTAAATTTCGTTTCCATCGTGGCCTACGCGGTTAACTGCTATCACGTACGACTGGTTTTCAACCGCACGGGCAGGTATCAGGGTACGCCAGTGCGCAGCCCTGCGCTCGGGCCAGTTAGCAACCACAATGAGCAGATCGTAAGGATTAGCTTCTATATTACGCAGCCACACCGGGAAACGCAGGTCATAACAGATTACCGGGCAAATTTTCCAGCCGTTAAGTTCAACGAAAAGCTTTTTGGTGCCGGCGGTGTAGGTATTATGTTCCTGGCCAAGTGCAAAGAGGTGACGTTTGTCGTAATGTTCATGACTGCCGTCAGGGCGCATCCAGATTAACCGGTTGTAGTACTTGCCACCTTCTTTAATAATAATGGTCCCGGTTATCACACAATCATATTGTTTGGCTATTTTTTCCATCCATTGCATGGTTTTGCCATTCATAGGCTCAGCCAATTCGGCGGCGTTCATGGTAAAACCCGTACTGAACATTTCGGGCAGTATGATGAGATCTGTTTTTTCGCGGATCCCTCCCGATAACCTGAGGGTAATATTCTGAAGATTTTTATCGGTATTTTCCCAAAAAAGGTAGCCTTGAAAAACAGTAATTTTAAGATTCTCCATAATATTTGGTTCATAGTTGATGGATCATGTATCATGGCAAAAATGCATGATGGTTGGCTGATCCATTCGGATAAAACTTATACAATTTGGCTATGATCCATGAATTATAGACCATGATCCAAAATCAAACTTATGATCTGGCTATGATCCATGAACTATAGGCCATTAACCAAAAATTAAACTCGAATTAACCTATCAACGGCTTTATCTAAAGTTTCTTGCCTTTTGGCGAAACAAAACCTTAACACATGGTGATCAATCCCCTTGCTGTAAAAGGCCGAAACAGGTATGGACGCTACCCCAAATTCCTTCGCCACACGGATAGAAAAGTCGGCATCTTTTTCGTCGGTAATAGCGCGGTAACTTACAGACTGAAAGTATGATCCTGAACATGGCAAAAGCTTAAAACGGCTTTGTTCAAGGCCTTTTCTGAAGTGGTCGCGTTTTTCCCTGAAAAATTCGGCCAGGCCAAGATAATTTCCTTCGTTTTTTAAATGCTCGGCGATTGCATACTGAATAGGAGTGTTTACGGCGAATACCAAAAACTGGTGAATTTTCCTGAACTCATTCATCAAATAAGCAGGCGCCATGCAATATCCCACCTTCCAGCCCGTAGCATGAAAAGGCTTGCCAAACGATGCTACGATGAAGCTGCGCTGCTGCAGATCAGGGTAGCGGGCCATGCTGTGGTGGGTTTCGCCATCATAAATCAGGTGTTCATATACCTCATCGCTAAGGATCAGGATATCCTGGTTTTTTACCAGCGCGCTCAACTCGTCAATATCCTCCTTATGCAAAATGGTTGCGGTTGGATTATGAGGCGAGTTAAGGATGATCATTTTTGTTTTTTGGTTGATCAACCGCTTAACCATGTCCCATGCAATGCGGTAATTAGGAGGCTCAAGGGCAAGCGATTTTACAACGCCGCCCATCAGTTTTATGGCAGGGGCATAACAATCAAAAGCCGGCTCGAATATGATCACCTCATCGTTGGGGTGAATTACAGCGCTTATAGCTGTAAAAATGGCCTGTGTACCACCGGCAGTGATGGTGATCTCGGTTTCGGGGTTATAAACCGCGCCGTAAAGTTTTTCGGTTTTTTCGGCAATACGTTCTCTTAAAGCCATAACATCAGCCATGGGCGCATATTGATTATGACCTTCTTTCATGGCCTTATTTACAAGCTCTATCAGCTCGGGTGAACAGTCATAATCAGGAAAACCCTGCGATAGATTTATTGCACCCAACTCGCTGGCCAGGGCCGACATGACGGTAAATATGGTAGTTCCGGTTTGGGGTAATTTTGAAACAACAGGTATCATCAACGGCTAAAGTAGGGAAAAATCATTATGAACTTATCCCCATAACCGGGTATTTTTTGTATTTGGAAATATTTTAATTTATAGGTTTAAACATATTACTGTGCCGTGATTTTTAGGATTAGAAGATTAACAGGATTTTTCGAATCGGGAAGATTACCCAACAAAGTCAATCTTATCCATCCTTAAATCCTAAAAATCATGGTTCAATGAGGATGCTGTCGGTAATCTTAGCTATATCGTAGCTGATTTTATTGATAAAACCCAATTGTTCTTTCATCAAAGCATCTTCGGGCTGGGGTACCGGCTTCTGAGCTTCGGGGTTAACAGGTGGAATTTTACCTATATTAAATTCAATATTTTCAGCATGTAATTTTTGACCGGTATCGTTCAAAACGGTTATACTTTTTTTGATGAGCTTCATGGCTTCAGGGTGTGCAACCGGGATTTCCTTTTTGCTTTGTGCCGATGCAATGGTAGCGATGTACGAGGAAAGGATATGGTTAAGCACCACAAATTTATGTACATCCTTAATTTTGCGCTGTTTGCTTTTAGGTTCTGATGTCATGCGCTCAAATGCGGCCGAAAGGTTGGCCGATTTTACATAAACCTCTTTACGCGCCAGTTTGTAACTGGTAATACTGATCATTTTACCCGATATGCTCTCGGCAATGGTAACCAGGTAATTGATGTTGGCCACTAACACATCCCTAAGTGCTTCCTGGATCTGTTCAAATTCCCAGGTAGGGAATATCAGGTAACTGGCCACCAACGCGATAGTTGAACCTATGACGGTATCCAAAATTCTTTCCTGGGCTACATTGAGCAATCCAACGCCCAGGAACTTGAACAATATAAGTACATAAGGCGTCATGAAAATTACGCTCACTACATAATTAAGGCGTTGAAAGCTGTAGGCACCCATCATAAAAATCACCAGGAAAATAAACTGCACGGTGACGTTAGGGATAAAGGTAAGTATGGCTATCCCAATAACGCCCCCGCCAATGGTACCTATTAAACGCTGGTAGTTACGCTGTTTTGAAAGACTGAACCCTGGCTTCAATATTACAATAATGGTAAGCAGCACCCAATAGCTGTGATGGCCTAATGATACTAATTTAGCCGTGATAAAGCCTATCAAACATACCAATGCTACACGCAGGGCATGTTTGAATGCGCCGGATGCCAGCGTAAAGTTGTCGAAGAAAATATGCGGTGCAAAATCCTGGTGGGTAACAAAAGCCGAATACTCTACATCACCCTTGGGCTCGTTTAATGATTCGGCGGCTTTTGAACTGTAGTACTTATAGATATTGTTGATCCCCTCGCTAAGTGAACGCAGGTTTACCAGCACCTTTTTAAGCACCAGATTGCTGGTTTCCTGGTTGTTTTTTCCGATGGAGTCAATTTTTATTTTTAGTTTTTCCAGTTCGATATTAAAATCGGTGAGATGGCGGCGACGGGTATTTGATAATATAATGTAGGCTATATCATCAAGCTCATCGGCCATGTTATGGATAATACGGGCTATTTCGGTAAGTACACCAGTGTCTTTAAATTTTTCGCGAATGTGGCTGTAATCATAGTGTGTGGCCATGATCTGTTCGTAAATATCAACAAGGTCCACAAAAGTAAGCACCAGGATCCTGCTTGGTGCTGTTGATTCGCGGGCCATGATGCGGCTTTTAAAAAGCAGTTCGCGCACGGCATCCTGGTGCTGGCTCACCTGGATCTGTTTGGAAACCAGCTTGCGGTAGTTTTCATCAATATCGGTATCCGACAAATAAAAATCGGCTTTGATGCGTAAAAAACGAGCTATATCGGTAACATTTTCGCCAAGGGCCTGCTGTGCCGCGCGGTAAGGGCGGATACCGAAAAACAATAAACTGAAGATCATATACCAAACGCCACCCGCTAAGATAGTTGCACTGTAACCCAATACCTCGGGAGCTGCCAGTGCCTTATCCATCATAAAGATCATGATCAGTAACGATGAAGTGCCTACGGATGCTGCCCTGTTGCCATAAACTGTAAACATGGAAAACAAAAAAGCGAAGAAGGTGATCTCGAAGCCAAGCGTAAATACATTGAGCCGGGCAAAACCGGTAATAGCAGCAACCAAAAACAAACACAGGTTGCCGGCCGCCATAGCATTACGCTTGTGCGATACCGGGCCGGGAGTGTCTATAACGCAGATACACAATGCGCCCAGTGAAAGTGTGAGGCCCAGATCAAACTTATCAAACTGCATTAGGAGCAGTGAGGGCAATAAAATGCCTATACAAATGCGGATCCCATCAGAAAAATATTGACTGTAAAAGAAACTTTTTATTTCCCTGGTGTTTATAGACATGGTAGCAGTAGCTTTGTAAATAACAGAACTATTATAAGCAATTTTGTTTGTTCGGCCTGTTTTTATTAAATATAATTTATTGGCCTAAAATGACGTTTCAAATTTACATAATTTTAATTTATGTATCTGTTTTTGATAAAAATGGCATTAATTGAAGATTTGTGTTAATAAATATTTACTTTTTGATGAAATTAAATTAAAGATCAGTAAATTCACCCCCCGGAAAAGGCCAAAAGCTAAACCAATCAATTTTACCTCAATTTAATTTTTTACTATGTCGCCAACGTTAAAACTCAGCCAAAGAGAAGCAGCCTTCAATAACGAGGTTGTTACCCGATTTGAGTTATATAACAGTTTGTTTCAAACACTTCCGTTTTACCAGGTAAAGGATACAGGGATCTTATTACCGTTTTTTAGTTCACATTGTGAGAAAGGCGCTATCACCCATGATTCGCCGACAGATATTATCGAGTCGTTTTTTGAAAAGTATGTACCGGATATCGATCATCGCGAGCAGATTAACCGCATGTTCAGGTTTATTCAGTACATTGAACGGCAGGTGGTTTTATTTGACGCCATTGAAGATTCGTCATTTAATAAAATAGGTAAGTTTGATGACAGTGGTACCCTGCAAAGCTTGTTGCAGCATGCAGCCATCAGTGATGAAAGCCGGCAGGATATCAGTGAAAAATTAAAAGATTTTTCGTTACGCCTGGTGCTTACTGCTCACCCTACGCAGTTTTATCCAGGTACGGTGCTTGGCATCATGACGGATTTAATTGAAGCTGTAAAAACCAACGATATCAATAATATTGATGTATTGCTGCAGCAATTAGGTAAAACGCCATTCTTTAATAAAACATCGCCAACGCCGGTTGATGAGGCTATCAGCCTTTCCTGGTTCCTGGAAAATATATTTTATCATGCCGTATCTGGGATCCAGTCAAAACTGGAAGAGGAGTTTGATATTGACGCTGCAAGCCGCCAGATATTGGAGCTTGGTTTTTGGCCGGGCGGCGACCGTGATGGTAATCCTAACGTAACAACTCAAACCACTAAAGAAGTTGCCAGCTTTTTAAGGCAGCGCCTGTTCAGGTGTTACTACCGCGATTTCAGGGTACTTAAACGCCGAATTACTTTCCGCGGTGTTGAGGAAGCCATGACTAAACTGGAAACGCTGTTTTACAAAAACGCTAACGAACAATTAACCCCGGTTGATCTTCAAGGCGAACTGTTGGAGCTGCTGCTTTCTATAAAAGAAGTTATCCTTCGGGATCACGATGGTTTGTTTGTGAATATTGTTGAGGATATGATCCAGAAGGTACGCCTTTTTGGATGCTATTTTGCAACACTTGATATCAGGCAGGACAGCCGTATTTTACGTAAGGTGTTTGAATATGGAACCCAAAATATTGACACAGGCGTAGCGGAAGGTTATTCGGAACTAAGCGAAGAAGATAAAATAAAGAGCATCACTTTTAAAGAGGCCGATTTTGTTTGCCCTAAAGAGGAAAAAGATGCTATGATCCACGATACACTGGATACCATCAGGTTGGTTAAGCAAATTCAACAGGGTAATGGTGAAAGGGCGTGCCAGCGTTTCATTATCAGTAACTGTCAGCGCGCTTCGGATATTTTGCAGTTGATTAACCTGTTTTTATGGAGCGGGTGGAAAAAAGACAGCTTAAGCATCGATTTTATGCCGCTGTTTGAAACCGTGAACGATCTGGAACATGCTGCAAGCATCATGGAACAATTATATACCCATCCGTTTTATGCCGAGCACCTGAAAAACAGGGGTAGCCAGCAAACTATTATGCTTGGCTTTTCGGATAGTACTAAGGATGGCGGTTACCTGATGGCTAACTGGTCAATATATAAAGCTAAAGTTGAGCTTACCGCGATGGCCCGTAAATACGGCATCCAACTGGCGTTTTTTGATGGCAGGGGAGGGCCACCGGCCCGCGGTGGTGGTAAAACACACCGTTTTTATGCGTCGATGGGTAAAGAGATTGCTAACGAGCATATCCAGTTAACTATACAAGGGCAAACCGTTAGTTCGCAATATGGTTCGGTTGAAACGGCTCAATTTAATATGGAGCAGCTGATCAATGCAGGTATTATTTCAGCATTGCACCCCAACCGTAACGATCTGCTGGATAGCCGTCACAAGGAACTCATTCAGCAAATGGCCGACGTGAGCTACAAGCTGTTTATTGATCTGCGTGCACATCCGCTGTTTGTTGAATACCTCGAAAAATTCAGTCCACTGAAATTATTGTCGAGGATTAATATCAGCAGCCGTCCAACCAAGCGTAATGCTGGAGCCCAATTAAAACTGGAAGATCTTAGGGCCATCAGCTTTGTAACTTCATGGAGCCAGTTAAAGCAAAGTATCCCCGGTTTTTATGGTGTGGGTACAGCACTTAAACAGGTTAAAGAAACTGGCGGTTGGGACGAGATTAAAGAGCTTTATCAAACTTCGGGTTTCTTTAAAACTATGCTGGATAACTGTATGATGTCGATGTCGAAGTCGGACTTCAGGGTTACAGCGTACCTGGAACAGGATGAAAAATTTGGCGCCTTCTGGAAAATGCTTCGCGATGAGTTTATTCTTACCCGCGAAATGCTTCTTGAACTAACCGGCAGCACCGTATTGATGGAAGAATATCCGGTTGAACGTCGTTCTATCGCTATTCGCGAAAAAATAGTGTTACCGCTGGTGATCATTCAGCACTACGCCCTGCAATGTATCAATTATGAAAAGGATACCGAACTTAATGATATTTATAACAAGCTGGTGATCCGTACGGTTTACGGTATTGTAAATGCCGGGCGCAATTTGGCTTAAGAGTTTATTGTTTTAATTTATATCCCCATCCACCTGTTAGCAATAGCAGGTGGATTTTTTTTTTGATTTAATTATATGATCATGATGGGATGCGTCAAAAGCTTTCAAAGGTTTTGACATTTAGTCTGAAAAGCCTCTGCCCTCAAACTTTAAGAAAAAACCGTGAGCCATTATAAAGTTAAAAGCAGAATACGTAAAGCTTAAAACTATAGGTTGATTATTCGTGTTTGTTCGATTGCTTTATATGTAATAAAAAGACCGCATCATTTGTATTTGATGCAGCCTCTTTTGTATTTAGGGGAAAGGATTTTATTTCAATTCGAGTGTTACGATTGATTTTGCAGGCAGACTTACTACCAGTTTGTCACCGTCTTTTTTAGCTCCGGTAAAAGTGTTCAGGTGGATTTTATCGGCATCTTTAAATGTATTAACATCAGTTAACTTAGCCGAGGTTAATACCTGGCCGCTAACGGTTTGCCATTTTATATCGCTAAGGCCGGTTGTAATGGTAATAGTATTGTGCGGATCAAGGTTAACTAATGAGATGTGTACCTTGCCGGCCGCATCCTGCGAAGCAGATGCATTCACAGCTTCAATTTTTTTGCCGTCAACTTCATAATCAGGCGCGCTCAACTTAATGGGCAGGTATTTGGCATCCTGATGCACCTTGTACATATCAAACACATAGTAAGTAGGGGTGAGCACCATTTTTTCTTTATCAGTTAATATCAAAGCCTGCAGCACATTAATGGTTTGTGCAAGTGCGGCCATTTTAACACGGTCGCTATGGTTGTTAAATATGTTTAGCGTTGTGCCCGCTATTAAAGCGTCGCGCAAGCTGTTTTGTTGGTAAAGAAAACCAGGGTTTGTTCCTGGTTCAGGATCAGTCCAAACACCCCACTCATCAACAACAAGGGCCACTTTTTTTTCAGGGTCATATTTGTCCATAATGGCCGAATGTTTGGTAACCAGCTCCTCCATTTTAAGGCAGTTTACCATAGTGCCGAAGTATTCTTTTTCGTCAAAGTTAGTTGCCGAACCTTTTTTGCCCCAATTACCTGTTGGTATGGTATAATAATGCAACGATAAACCTGCCATCATACCGCTCGAGATGTTTTTCATACAAACTTCTGTCCAGCGGTAATCATCAGAGTTTGGCCCGCTGGCTATTTTTTTCAGTTTGGCACCTGGGTAATCCTTGGCAAATGATGCGTAGCGTTTAAACAGGTCGGAGTAATATTCAGGTGTCATATTACCGCCACAGCCCCAGCTCTCGTTGCCAACACCCCAATAAGTTACTTTGTAGGGGGCCGGGTGTCCATTCTTTTTACGCAATTGCACTACAGTACTGCTGCTGTTTGAGTTTAAGTATTCAATCCACTTTGACATTTCATCAACCGTACCGCTGCCTACGTTACCTGCTATATAAGGCTCACAGCCCAACAAGTCGCAAAGTTCCAGGAATTCATGTGTACCAAAGCTGTTATCTTCGGTAATGCCGCCCCAGTTGGTATTTACCATACGCGGGCGTGCAGTTGCGGGGCCGATGCCATCGCGCCAGTGATACTCGTCGGCAAAGCATCCGCCGGGCCAGCGCAGGTTAGGGATCTTTATCTTTTTAAGGGCATCAACAATGTCAAGCCTGATGCGGTCCTGCTTTTTTACAGGGAGGGTTTTATCAACCCAAAAACCTCCATAAATGCCATGACCGAGGTGCTCGGCAAACTGGCCGTAAATGTGCTTGCTAATGGTTGTTTTTGAATCGGTACTAATATTAAGTGTACCTGTTTGCCCGAAGGATGCCGAGCTCAATAAAGACAAAGCGATAACGCCGAGTTGTAAAAACGGGTTCTTTTTCATTGAAACTTAGGATTTAACTGATTGTGCAGTAAAGAAAAGAAAAATTTGTTAATAAGTGTTAAAATAACAATAAAAATTACCGTTGGTGTTTTGATTGCATGGATTTCGCTGATGCGCCGCAGGACGGGCCAACGTTTTTGGGATTGACAGCGTGTTATTTTAGAAGAATGATCTTGGATATTTAGCCTTTAAAACCTGATTGATGTATTCAAGGAAAAATCAACGGAATCAGTGAAATTAAATTAATCAACGGTTGTTCCTTATAAACTCTTCAAACTTTTCATTGCTATAATCTGCCGCGCCGGAGTGCTTATAAATAAGCGTGCCCTCTTTATCAAACACGAGGGTAGTAGGGATAGTTCCATCTAATAAAGTGCCGGGTACATTGCTCTCCTGTGTATATAAAGGTAGGTCATACTCGTTTTTAAGCATAAAAGCTTTGGCTTTAGGCAGATCGTTATCTACATCAACCAAAAGAAAGGCTACTTTTGGATCGTTCCTGAATTTTTTGTAGAGTTCATTTACCTTAGGCATTTCTGCGATGCAGGGAGGGCACCAGGTAGCCCAATAGTTTATAAATACCACTTTAGATTTTAGGGTGCCTAACGATATGGTATTACCGCCTGCATCTTTAAACTGGATATCCGGTACGTTGGTAAAGTTTTCGTGATGCTTAGCGTACCCTCCGGGATCGGGCTGGAAAAAACCCAGCGACATGAGGCCCCTGATCAGATAACCTTTTGCATTTGGATTAAAAATTACCAACAACGCCAATGCCATAATGAGGATGCTGAAAATATTTGAAACCGAGATCTTTTTTTGTTGGATCATAAAGTGATATTTAAGGGTCTGTAAATATTTTGCTGTTTCGAGCCTTTGCATGAAATTAATTTAATGTGGTAATTTTTCTCTGAGCAAGCCATAAACCCATGTCCCCAAAATAGCGCTTAAAAGCGTAACTGAAGTAACCAAAAAGCCACTTCCAATCTGCGCAAACAGCGGACCAGGGCAGGCGCCTGTAATTGCCCAGCCTAAGCCAAATATCAGCCCGCCATATACATTGCCCCAGCTAAATTTTTTGTCGGGAATAACAATAGCGTCGCCGGTAAGGGTTTTGATCTTAAAATGTTTAATAATCATAACGGAGATCATCCCTACAATAATAGCACTGCCAATGATACCATACATATGAAACGATTGCAGTCTGAACATTTCCTGAATCCTGAACCAGGAGATCACCTCCGATTTTACCAGCATTATGCCAAAAAGCAAGCCTGCAAACAAATATTTAATGTTTTGCATATTATAAACGTAAAAGGTAAGGTAAAATAAACCAGCTCATGATGAAACCTCCTGCCATAAAACAGCAGGTTGCCACCAGCGATGGCCATTGCAGGTTCGAGATTCCCATGATAGCGTGGCCGGATGTGCAGCCGTTGGCATACCTGGTGCCAAAGCCCACTAAAAAGCCCCCTGCCACCATGAAAATAAAACCTCTTAAGGTAAGCAGTTCACCAAAACTGAAGATATCCTTTGGTAATAAACCATTAAAATCTTTAACTCCCTGTTGTTGCAGCAATGCATGGGTTTGCGGATTGATATTAACCGGATGATTAGCAGAAAGATATTGTGCAGCCAGAAAGCCGCCCAAAACAATGCCGACTACAAAAAACATGTTCCAGCTTTCTTTTTTCCAATCATACTTAAAAAAAGATATATTGGCTGAAATACATGCCGCACAGATGTGCTTCAGTGATGACGAGATACCAAAAGTTTTATTCCCGATAATAAGCAGGGCTGGTACAATAAGGCCTATTAGCGGACCGGATGCATACCAGGGCCAGGGTTGAGTTATCAGATCCATAGTTTACGGGTTAATACCCGCAAATATATCTAATGTGAATTGGCAAAATCCTAATCAGGCTGGCTTTTAATTGTGATTGATACAATTTTACTTTTTATTTGTTTTAACAATATTGTTACATATATTTACTGGCAATTATATACCCTAACAAAAATTATTTTGGTGAAGAAGCTTATAGCGATACTTTTATTAAACGTACATCTGTTCAATTTGGGCGGATACAGTTTAGTATTTGAGTATTTTATTCACCGGTCCGAAGTGCAAATTGTTAAGCAGATCTATGAAAATAAGGTTGACGCTACCAAACTTGTAGAGATCAAGATTCCTGTACATCTTCCAAAAATCCACAGTTGGAGTGGGTATGTCCGTGATCAGGGGCAATTGCAGCTAAAAGGGGTATACTACAATTACCTGCGGTATAAAGTTACACAGGATACTATGTCATTTATTTGTATAGCCAATAGCGTTAAAACCCGTTTGGTTAATGCAAACCTCATTATTGCCAAAGAAATAAGCGATGTGCCCTTAAGTAAAAAGGGACACGATTCATCGCAAAAAAAGATAAACGCCGGGGGCGAATACAGCTTCCAGGTTATGCATTATCAATTCTTATCTTACGGAAGGACATTAAAGGTAAAACCACGCCCTATAGCCTACCATGTAAATTCACCGTTCATCGAGTCGCCCGGCAAACCTCCAAACATTGCCTGCTGATTATTGCCTGTAAATTATGAGTTAAATTAATTTGTGTGCCTGTACTTTAAGGGACACAAAGGTTTTTTATCATTTTGTTGTTTGAATCTGCACATCACCTGTGCTGCTAATTTTAGATACAACAATTTCATTTACGGCTTTGATCATGCTCACTAATGCTGATGTATTATCAACAAATCGGTGGTTAAGCGATTTCAGTTGATAATGTTGATCCGGCTTTTGTTTTACCAATTTAGTTATACCCTTTATTTAAACGTAATGAAATTTATGTCGCTGTATTTTTACAGATGTTGTATTGTAGTTTCTTTTTTATTGGCTGTTGCACAATGTGCCAAAGCCCAAACCGATGCTGATGCATTGATGATCCCTAAAAATTATTTTTGTGCCGCCGCAGTATATACCCATGGGAGTTGGGACCATTACTGGGAAGGTACTTTTAAACGGGATAATCCAAATTTGGGTACCGTGAGTACAAATGTTTACAGCCTGGGTGGTAATTACGGTCTTTCAAACCGGATCAACCTGCTATTCATGGTTCCTTATGTAACTACCAACGCTTCGGCCGGTACTTTAAGAGGCGAAAAGTCATTTCAGGACCTTATGGTTTCGTTTAAATGGATGGCCGTAAAAGAGGAGATAGGCAGTGGTTTATTTAGCGTTCATGCTATAGCTACGGGTTCATTGCCTTTAGCCAATTATCAAGCCGATTTTTTGCCTTTATCTGTAGGTTTGCATAGCAAAAGCGTAGCCTTACGCGCCTTGCTTAACTATCAAACAGGCAGATTCTTTGTGGCAGGCTCAGGTCAGTACATTCGCCGCGATAATATTACTATCGACAGAAATTCATACTACACTACCGAAATGCATTACACCAATGAGGTGCAGTTACCAAACGCTACCAACTTTATGTTTAGCAGTGGCTACCGCAGCCTCAAATTTAATGCCGAGGCCACTTTTACAAAGATTACAAGCACAAGCGGCTTTGATATCCGTAAAAACGATATGCCTTTTCCAAGTAACCGCATGAATAGCACAGCTGTTGGTTTAATATTGAAATACAGTTTCCAGTCTATCAGCGGACTTGAGTTTACTGCAGGCGGTAACTATGTTTTAAACGGACGTAATGTAGGCCAAACCCGGTCGGGATTTGCAGGTGTGTACTACGTGTTTAGCACAAAAAAAGAGAAGTAATTAGCGGTTGGACAATCAATGATCAATGAAATGAAAAAAACTATACTTAATATATTTACAATCACAGCTTTGGCGACAGTAACCTTTAGCTCTTGCCGAAAGGATGTTTTAGACCGTACTTCGTTGTATCCCGCGCTTAAACCCTCAAATCTGGATCTTAATGCCGATACCTGGAACCCGGTGCTTGTTAAAGATTTCAGCGTATTGAATGTGGCTACACCGGATGCACTAACATCTCCTGCCTATGTCGCGGATTTAAATGAGATCAAGGCGTTGCAGAAAAACCTGAGCAGTGATCAGCAGGCAAAAATCCAGTATTGGAGTGCAGGCTCTGTTTTAAGATGGAACGAGATTTTGCGTGAACTTGTAGCCAAACATAACGTGCCGCCATATCAAAACCCTGACGATACTTACCCTGCGCCAAGCTCTGCCAATCCATTTAACTACCCGGAATTTCCGTTCTCGAACCCACCATATGCCGCACGTGCTTACGCTTATGTAAGTGCTGCGCAATATGACGCGTTAGTGGCTGCATGGCATTTTAAAAATACCTATAAACGCACTGCACCATATAAAAACGATTCTGGCGTTAAGGCGCTAATCCCGGCATCAGATCTGCCTTCATATCCATGTGAGGACGCTGTCGTCTCAGGTGCTACATCTGAGATTATGAAACTGCTATTCCCAACCGAGATAGCTTACATTCAAAGCAAGGTTGACGAAGAAAGGTTATACAGGATTGCTTCAGGAGCCAATACCCGGGGCGAGTTTACTGCCGGTGAGTCGTTAGGCAGGCAGGTTGCTGCATTATTTGCGGCCCGCGCCCGTAATGACCGTGCAGGCAAAGCAATTGGCACGCCGGATATCTGGAAGAATTTTGAAACTGTTACGGCAGCCAAAGGCGAACAATTTTGGGTGAGCCTGGAAAAGCCCCAAAGGCCACCGATGCTGCCATTGTTTTCAAAAGTTACCCCTTTCCTGTTTGATTCTACTACCGTAGCTACTATCAGGCCACCGGCTCCGTATGC
This sequence comes from Mucilaginibacter gossypii, assembly GCF_017569325.2. NCBI lineage: Bacteria > Pseudomonadati > Bacteroidota > Sphingobacteriia > Sphingobacteriales > Sphingobacteriaceae > Mucilaginibacter > Mucilaginibacter gossypii. The sequence goes on from NZ_CP071878.2 coordinate 1,354,457, forward strand.
AACCAACTCGCCCGAATTTAAAAAGGAAACTGAGGAAGTGCTGTCCTTCAGCAAAAACCGCACCCGCGATCATGAAGAACTGGTGGCTTTTTGGGCTGACGGTGTTGGCACTTATACGCCTGCCGGCCATTGGAACGCTATTGCTGCCGATGAATTTGTAAAACAAAACTACAGCGAAGTACGCTGGGCGCGTAACTTTGCCTTGCTGAACATGGCCGAAATGGACGCTGCTATTGTATGCTGGGATACCAAATATTTTTACTTTAACCAGCGCCCATCGCAGGCTAATCATGACATTAAGACCTTAACCGGCGTACCAAACTTCCCTGCATATACATCGGGCCACTCTAACTTTAGTGGTGCAGCATCTACAGTGTTAACCTATTTATTGCCGGATAGGGGAAGTAAATTTACCGATATGGCGCATGCGGCTGCTATGTCAAGGTTATACGGAGCCATTCACTACCGGAGCGACTGCGAAGTTGGTTTGGTAACCGGAAATAAAGTTGGCCAGTATGCAGTTAACAGAGGTAAGGCTGATGGGGCAGACGCAAAATAACAGGATGTTGAATTGAGGACGAATAAACAATGCGCAGCTTAACAAACGATCAGAAAATATATCACACGCTTCGGCTCGCGGTAGCTATGTGCTTTATAGGGCACGGTTGCTTTGGTATTATCACCAAACAAATTTGGTGTAACTACTTTGGTGTTTTCGGTATAGGTAAAGAAATGGCCTATACACTGATGCCTTATGTAGGTACCGTGGACATATTAATGGGCATTTCCATGCTGGTTTATCCAACCCGGGCCATAGCTGCATGGCTGGTGGTTTGGGGACTGGCTACTGCATCTATGCGCCCATTATCGGGCGAACCTTTTGCCGAGTTCATTGAACGTGCCGGCAACTACGGTGCACCGTTTGCTTTACTGCTGGTACAGGGAGGGTTCCCATTAGGTAAAAAACAATGGCTTGCCCGTATGGATGATAATGTTAGTATCAATGCCGAAACCCTGGCTAAAGTTATTACATGGTTAAGGGTATTTGCATTTTTGCTGCTAATAGGCCATGGCTGGCTCAACCTTATCCAAAAGCAAGGTTTATTAAGTCAATACCATACGCTTGGTTTTGCTGAACCGGCTAAAACGGCCCAGTTTGTTGGCTTGTTTGAGGTGCTGGCTGCGTTAACAGTGCTTATTCGTCCCTTTAAAAATATACTCCTCGTTTTTATTATATGGAAAATATCCAGCGAGCTCTTTTATCCAAAATACGAAATGTTTGAGTGGGTAGAACGCGGCGGGAGCTATGGTGTATTGCTGGCCTTGTGGTTTGCGGTTAAAAAAGCACCGGCTGGTTATATTCTCTGGCCTTTTAAACATACATCACATTTAAGAGCAAGTTAATCCATCAAAACATAAAAAAGCTTATTGAACAGGGTAAAAAGTTACCCTGCTTTGCAAACATATTAACTAAACAATTGCACAAAAACACTTTTAATAATACTATGAAAAAACTGGTACTGAAATTTATTGGCGTAACAACGGTTATCCTATTTACAACCTTTGCCAAGGTAAATGCGCAAGGTTGTGTCGCCATTAGAAGCACAGGCGGTTTATGCACTATGGATGAACATCCCGATAGTGTTTCCAACAATGGCAGCTGGTTGTTAAACAGCAATAATCGTTACTTTCGCTCGTATAAACACTTTGTTGGTACCAAGGAGCAAAAACAACGAATTCAACAAGGAACCAATGTTATTAATCATTCCTATACGCAGGATTTAACTTTAACCCGCATATTTAATAACAGGTGGTCGTTTGCTGTTGATTTACCTATAGTTGATAACAGCCGTTCATCATTATATGAGCATGGAGGTAAGGAGCGTTTGGAAACACATTCCTTTGGTTTGGGCGATGTACGTTTAACAGCATATGCCTGGTTATTAAACCCTGTAAAGGCCCGCCGTGGCAATATCCAGGTTGGCCTGGGTATCAAGCTGCCAACCGGAAACTACAATTACCAGGATTATTTTTACCATACTGCTGCCAACGATGGCAAAACGCTTGGTCCTGTTGATCAATCTATCCAATTGGGTGATGGTGGCACAGGTATCACCACTGAGATCAATACTTATTACAATTTTACACACAGGTTTGGCCTATACGGCGGGTTTTACTATCTCATCAGTCCAAGGGAGCAAAATGGTGTATCATCGGCCCGTGGCGGTACACCAAGTGCCAAAGCGGTTGCCAACGGCAGTGATGTTATGAGCGTGCCCGACCAGGTAATGATCCGCGGAGGTGCAAGCTATGGCATCAGCAAGTTTGATTTTTCGGCCGGTGTACGTTATGAATGTTTGCCCGTGCATGACCTTGTAGGAGGGAGCAATGGCTTCCGCAGGCCCGGATATATCATCTCTGCCGAGCCGGGTGTTACTTACCGTGTTAAATCATTTTCAATTTACGCTTTTGTACCTGTAGCATTAAAACGCGACCGCACGCAAAGCGTACCGGATAAAATTACAACCAACTTAACAGGAACTTATACTCAGGGCGATGCCGCATTTGCCGATTATGCCATCAACGTGGGGATAACTTTTAGAATTAAATAGAAAATTGTTTTGGTTGATTTTAAAGCCGGCATCGAGACCCCGGCTTTATTCAACCACTGCTTACAAGTTGCAATTACACTTAAACAACATATTATGAAACATACTTTACAATTTCTCTTTTGCGTAGCGACGTGCCTGCTGCTTACCTATAACCGTGTACACGCGCAAGGCTGCGTTGCTATTAAAGGAGATGGCCCATTCAGTAACATGGAACATACTACGCAGGATACTTCATACAAAGGTTGGGAGCTTACCGCTTCATGGCGTTATTTTAAATCGTTTCGCCACTTTAAAGGTAGTGACGAGCAGAAGCAACGCCTGGTGATAGGTAACGAGGTGATCAACCATCAACATACTTTTGATCTAAATCTTACCCGTAATTTTAACCAGTATTGGTCAGTATCTGTTGGTGTACCTTATCTTGTTAATACCCGCTCTTCATTATATGAGCACGGCGGTAAAGAGCGCCATAATTCATACTCGCAGGGTATTGGCGATGCCCGCATCGTTGTTAACAGGTGGTTGTTTGATAGCCGTAAAACGAGGGGAAATATCCAGGTTGGTTTAGGTATCAAGTTGCCTACCGGCGATTTTAATTATAAATCACATTTTTACAACGTCATCCCTTCCGAGCGCCCTGTTGATCAATCCATCCAGTTAGGGGATGGCGGTTTGGGTATCATTGCCGAAGCAAACGGTTACCTGGGTTTTGGCAGCGGCTTTAGCGGGTATAGTAACCTGTATTATATGAGCAACCCGCGCAATACCAACGGTACCCGCACTTATCGTGAAACTTTGAGCGCAACACTGGCCAACGAAGCTATTTCAAGTGTGCCCGATCAGTATCTGGCCCGTTTAGGTGTTAATTATACCATAGCGCATGTGTTCACTATATCAGCTGGTGGCCGTATTGAGGGGATCCCCGTTCATGACCTGATAGGTAAAAGCGACGCTTTCCGCCGTCCGGGTTATATCATTTCTGCAGAGCCTGCCCTGAGCTACGCATTTAAAAGGGTAAATATCTTTGCCAGCGTGCCCATCGCCCTGAAGCGCGACCGCACACAAAGTGTTACTGATAAAGAAAACTCGATAGCCACCGGTAAATACGTTATCGGCGACGCGGCATTTGCCGATTATGCTATCAATTTTGGAGTGTCGTTTAAATTTTGAGATTATATATACTACTTAGTTGATTTGGTGAAGCCGGGAGTGAGATCCCCGGCTTTTTTATTTATTACTAATTTTCCGAATTAATTTCTCTTCGGCAGACGGCATTCGCGTAAAATTATTTTTTATGGATACTTTTTTACTTAAAAACAATAGTTTTACGTTCATGAACACTCCCGAAGAAAACTTTGCAGCGCTGGGATTAAACCTGCCGCCTGCACCAAAACCACTTGGCGTTTATAAACCATGTTTAGTTGATGGCAAATATTTATACCTGTCGGGCCATGGTCCGGTACAGGATGATGCTTCACTGATTATTGGCCGCATTGGTGAAACAGTAAGCCAGGAAGATGGCAAGCTTGCCGCGCAACAGGTTGGTTTAACTATGCTTGCTACCATTAAAGCCAACATCGGCAGTTTCAATAAGATAAAACGTGTTATAAAAGTGCTGGGTATGGTTAACTGTACACCCGAATTTGAAAAGCACCCATTTATCATAAATGGCGCCAGCGAACTTTTTGCCAAAATTTGGGGCGAGGAGAACGGCATAGGCGTACGCAGCGCGGTGGGTATGGGCTCATTACCTGATAATATCCCTGTTGAGATTGAAGCTCTGTTTGAATTAGAATAAAATAATTCGATATCGTTTTTTGTAGAGACGCATAATTGCGTCTCTCTTTTGCAGAGGCACTATGCAGACGGCTTTGGATGTTCGGAGTCGTAATTATGCGCCTCTACATGAAAAAATACTTAATCCATGACCCCCAACTGGTATAATATACAGGATCTTGATAAGCTGGATACCCCGGCACTGGTGGTTTATCCCGACAGGGTTAAAACAAACATAGCCATGCTTACCGGCATGATTGATGATATTAAGCGTTTGCGCCCACATGTTAAAACCTATAAAAATGCCGAGGTTACCGCTTTACTGCTGGAGGCTGGCATCAGTAAGTTCAAATGTGCCACCATTGCCGAGGCCGAACTGCTGGCCATGAGCAAAGCTCCTGATGTTTTGCTGGCTTATCAACCCCAGGGTCCTAAGCTGCACCGGTTCATCAGGTTGATCCATGCTTATCCGCAAACGCGTTTTTCATGTTTGGTTGATAACTCCGCGTCGGCAAAGGAAATCTCTGACGAAGCGGTAAGATTTAATGCTAATATCGACGTATATCTGGATTTGAACGTAGGTATGAACCGCACAGGCATAACGCCAGGTTTTGAAGCCCTTCAACTTTATATGGATTGCCGTGTACTGCCAGGCATTAGCCCCGTGGGTTTGCATGCTTATGATGGCCACATTCACGATGTAGACCTGCAAAAACGGGCCGAACGCTGTGATTTTGCGTTTGATCCTGTACTTAAATTGCAGCAAACTATAACAAGTAAAGGTTACCCCGAACCGGTTATCGTAGCAGGAGGTTCACCAACCTTTCCTATCCATGCTAAACGTCATTCTGTTGAATGCAGTCCTGGCACGTTTGTTTACTGGGATAAAGGTTACCAGGTGGGTATGCCCGAGCAAGGTTTTTTACCCGCGGCACTGGTTATTACGCGGGTAATTTCTCTGCCTGGCTCAACAAAGCTTTGTCTGGATGTGGGTCATAAGTCGATATCAGCCGAGAATGAATTGAGTAAACGCATTTACTTTTTAAATGCACCCGGACTTTACCCGTTAAGCCAAAGTGAGGAGCATCTGGTAGTTGAAGCAGGGGCTAACCACCAATATCAGGTGGGTGATATACTTTATGGTATTCCGCATCATGTTTGTCCTACTGTAGCGCTGTACGAGCGCGTTTATACTATCGAAAACGAAAATGTTACTGGTGAGTGGCTTAACAAGGCCCGCGACCGCAAAATTACCATTTAAATACCCCTGATACCATGTTTGTTATAGATGCCCATTTAGATTTAAGCATGAACGCCCTGGAGTGGAACCGCGACCTTACGCGCCCGCTTGCTGAAGTAAACCAACGCGAAGAAGGCTTAACCGACAAGCCAGATCGTGCCAATGCTGTTGTTACCCTGCCCGAATTGCGTAAAGGGAATATTGGCCTGGTAGTAGCTACCCAGATAGGGCGTTATGTAGCACCTGGTAACCCGTTGCCCGGCTGGCACTCGCCCGAGCAGGCCTGGGCGCAAACCCAGGGACAGGTAGCCTGGTACAAGGCTATGGAAGATGCCGGCGAAATGGTGCAGGTGAACGATCTGCCATCGCTTGAAAAACATTTAGAACTTTGGAATGATGGTACACCAACAGAAAAGAAGCCGATAGGATACATTTTAAGTTTGGAAGGTGCCGATTCGATAGTAACTGTTAAACATTTGGAACGGGCTTATAATTATGGCTTGCGGGCTGTTGGTCCGGCGCATTATGGCCCCGGCAGGTATGCTCAGGGTACTGATGCTACCGGTTACATGGGACCTAAAGGTCATGAGTTGCTTAAAGAAATGGAGCGGCTGAATATCATTTTAGATGCTACCCATCTCTGCGATGACAGTTTTTGGGAAGCACTTGATCATTTTAACGGGCACGTTTGGGCAAGTCATAACAATTGCCGGGCACTGGTAAATCATAACCGCCAGTACAGCGATGAAATGATCAAAGCTCTTATCGACCGCGGCGCAGTGATCGGCGCCGCCCTTGATGCCTGGATGATGGTGCCCGGATGGGTAAGGGGCGTATCTACCCCAAAAGGTATGAACTGTAATATGGAAGTTATGGTTGATCATATCGATCATATTTGCCAGATAGCCGGTAATGCCCTGCACGTAGGCATGGGTACCGATCTTGACGGCGCTTTTGGCAGGGAGCAGTGCCCTTATGACCTGGAAACAATTGCCGATTTGCAAAAAGTACCGGATCTGTTAAAAAAACGTGGCTATACGGATGCGGATATCCAAAATATGATGCATGGCAACTGGCTCAGGTTTTTAAGGAATGCCTGGGCATAAATCAGTTGGCAGTTTTTAGTTTGCAGTGGGTTGTTCTCCGAAAAAGGCTGCATCGCTTGGACAATGGTGGAAGTTTAGCTGTAGCTTAACTTAGATATATCACTATGGAAGTATTCTGCTTCTGTAGCGGAGCTTGTAAGCTAATTTATGAAATCGTAGCATAGGGTATCGTAGTTAAGCTGAAAGCTTAACTTATTTTGGGTCGAAGTTAAGCTATTGCTAAACTTCGACCAGACCACAAAAAGCGATTTTAAAAATACCACGCTCCAAATCCTTCGCTTTCTTCATTAAACAGTAAAACCTGCCTTTTATATCTGTAACTTTCCTTAATTAAATCTACTTTGCGAAACACTTACCTTAAATTAGGGATAGTGTAAATTGTCATCTATACTATGAATGCAGAACAATCAAGGTTAAAGGATACAGGCTGGAAAAAATGGGGGCCTTATGTAAGTGATAGGCAGTGGGGTACCGTGAGGGAGGATTACAGTGCAAATGGTGATGCCTGGAACTACATAACCCATGATATGGCCCGCAGCAAAGCTTATCGCTGGGGCGAGGAAGGTATAGCCGGTATCTGCGACAGGCAGCAATATCTGTGTTTTGCAATAGCATTGTGGAATAAGAAAGACCCTATAATTAAAGAACGATATTTTGGTTTAAGCAACCCCGAAGGTAATCATGGCGAGGATGTGAAAGAGATGTACTACTATCTGGATAGTACACCTACACACTCGTACATGAAAACGTTGTATAAATATCCGCAAAACGAGTTTCCGTACAAATGGTTAGTTGATGAGAACAAACACCGCGGCCGCCAGGATCCGGAATTTGAACTGATGGACACGGAGATATTTGATCGCAACGAATATTTTGATGTTTTTACCGAATATGCCAAAAGCGCGCAGGAAGATATCCTCATTAAAATAACTATTCATAACCGGAGTGAAGAGGATGCCCCGCTTAATGTAATGCCTACTTTATGGTTCCGCAATACCTGGGCTTGGGGATATGATTCGCGCAAACCAGATCTTTGTGCTTCTTCGGATAAAGTGATCAGCATTTTTCATAAAGACCTTGGGCAGATGTGGCTGCACATCGAAGGGCAAGCTCAACTCCTGTTCTGTGATAATGAAACTAACTCGCGCAGGCTTTATAATTATGACGATGGTCGAAAGTATTATAAGGATGGTATAAACGATTACATTATTCATGCTGCCGATACGGTAAATCCTAAAAACATGGGTACCAAAGCAGTTATAAACTACGATTTAAATATCCCGGCGCGGCGAAGCGTAACCATACGCTTGCGACTGTCTGAAGATGCAAATTATAGTTTTGAGGATTTTGACGAAGTTTTTGCTGTTCGCCAAACAGAGGCCGACCAGTTTTATAACGATATTCATGGCGCTACCATGAACCCCGATCGCCGCCTTATTCAGCGGCAGGCTTTTGCCGGCATGTTATGGAACAAGCAGTTTTACTATTCAGATATCCGCCATTGGCTTAGCGGTGATAAGGGGATGCCCCGCCCGCCTGCGCAAAGGCAAAAAGCCCGAAACAGTAAATGGACGCATCTTAATACCCGCGATATTGTTTCAATGCCAGATAAGTGGGAATATCCCTGGTTTGCCGCCTGGGACCTTGCTTTTCACTGCCTGCCGCTGGCAACCGTTGATATGGCCTTTGCTAAAAATCAGTTGATTTTGCTTACCCGCGATTGGTATATGCACCCTAACGGCCAGTTGCCTGCCTATGAATGGGATTTTGGCGATGTAAACCCGCCTGTACATGCCATGGCCGTATGGAACGTTTATAAAACTGATAAAGAAAACAATAACGGTAAGGGAGATACCTATTTCCTGGAGCGGGTTTTTCACAAACTCATGCTCAATTTTACCTGGTGGGTTAATCGTAAGGACCAATCGGGGAATAATATTTTTGAGGGTGGTTTCCTGGGCATGGATAATATTGGCGTTTTTGACCGTAACATGCATTTACCCTCCGGGCAGCATTTGGAACAGGCCGATGGTACCAGTTGGATGGCCATGTATTCGCTTAATTTGCTGCGTATTGCCACCGAGCTTACCGAAACCGACAAAGCTTACGCTGATATTGCTTCAAAGTTTTTTGAGCATTTTATTTATATTATAGGGGCCATGTCAAACCTGGGCGAAAACAATGAAGGCCTTTGGGATGATGACGACGGCTTTTTTTATGACCAGATCCGTTTTCCTGATGATGGTTCTGTAAAAATGCGGGTACGAAGTATAGTAGGATTGATTCCCCTGTTTGCTACTGAAGTGCTGGACGAGAAAGATATTATGGAGAGCCCGGTATTTAAAGATCGTATGAAATGGTTTGCCGAAAACCGGCCCGATCTTGCCTCGCTGGTTTCGCGCTGGAACGAGAAGGGAAGCAACGGTAAACACCTGATTAGTTTGCTGCGCGGCTATAGGATGAAATCATTGCTCAAATACATGTTGGATGAAAACGAGTTTTTGAGCGATTATGGGATCCGTTCACTTTCAAAGTATCATCTTAAACATCCTTATTACGTTTCGGTAAATGGAGTTGAATTTGGCATATCCTATGTGCCGGGCGAGAGTGACAGCGGTTTATTTGGTGGCAACAGTAACTGGCGCGGCCCTATCTGGATGCCTATCAATTACCTGATCATTGATAGTTTGCACCGGTTCCATATGTTTTATGGAAATGAGTTTAAAATAGAATGCCCGACCGGATCTGGCAACTTTATGAACCTGAAAGAGGTAGCCAACGAACTATATGCCCGGGTTTCCAAACTGTTTATGAAAAACGAAAATGGTGAACGACCAGTTTACGGCAAAAATCCAAAACTGCAAACCGATCCGCATTTTAAAGATCACATTTTGTTTTATGAATTTTTTGATGGCGATACAGGTCTTGGTTTAGGTGCCGCACATCAAACCGGCTGGACGGGCTTGATAGCCAATTGTTTGTACCTGGAGTAGCGTTTATGTATATGATAAACCCGGCGCAGCGCTATAAATCAACATTGTGCCGTGGTGGGATTGCTGCAGATAAATATTAAAGCTTCCGTCTGTCAATCAACTTTCAGCATGATACTTTTAGCTTGATATGAATTATTGTGTAAAAAAGACACAATAAAATTTCCTGGCTTATTATTAATTAATTAGCTTTACTGTACCAGTTAATTATTAACCATTATCAAGCATGATTTACAGCAGAAGAAATTTTATTAAAGGCACCGGTGCATTGGTGCTTGGCGGCATGGCTTTATCGGGTAAAGCAGCAAGTTTTTTGAGTAACATGGAGCATCATCCTGTAGGACTGCAGTTGTTTACTTTTTTCGGCGTTATTGACGAAGATGTAAAGGGCACGCTGAGCAAAATTGCGGCTATAGGATACAAGGAATTGGAATCGGCTTTTAGTAAAAAAGGCGGCTATTATGGTATGAAGCCTAAAGAATTTAAAGCTATGGTGAATGACCTGGGTATGAGCTGGACCTCGCACCATGTTCTTGGCGCTCCGTTTAAACTGCCACCGGGAGCAAAAATGCCTGCAGGTGCAGATGGTAAGCCGATGGTATTGCCTCCTGTATTGAACCTGCGCGATAATATGCAGCAGGTGATTGACGAGGTTGCTGAAGGCGGCGTTCAATACCTGGTTTGTGCCAATTCGCCTACGGCTACGCTTGATGAAATAAAATCGACCATTGAGGTGCTGAACAAAACGGGAGAAGCTGCTAAAAAAGCCGGCATCCAGTTTGCATATCATAACCACGATATGGAGTTCCACGCGGTTGATGGTAAAGTGCCTTATGATTTATTATTAAGCGAAACAGATGCAGGTAATGTAAAAATGGAGCTTGATTTGGCCTGGGCTGTTAAGGCAGGTAAAAATCCGGTAGAAATGTTTAAGGAACATCCCGGTCGTTTCCCGCTTTGGCATGTGAAAGATTTGGATGCAGGCAGGCAGAATATACAACCTGTAGGAGGCGGCACTATTGATTTTAAACCAATTTTTGCAGCGGCTAAATCAGCAGGTATGCAACACTTTTTTGTAGAGCATGATATGCCTAAAGATGCCTTTGCAAGTATTACAGCCAGTATGGGATATTTGAAGGATAAGCTGATGGTGTAAATAGGGGAGTGATATCCTAATCGTTAACTATTAATTGTTTTATAATAGAATTGCAGCCGATAAATTAAGTTTTATCGGCTGTTTTGTTTGCTAACGATTGTTGTTTGCCTCTTATTTTAGTTTATGAGCTTTTTTTGTAAAAGAAGACGCCGGAACTTGTTGTATTTTTCGGAAAAGTATGGCTTAACAATTCCATAATGTACCGTAATTTTGATTTAACCTGCCTGTTGAGTAATTTAAGGCGATAAAATATTATTTATAACGGCGGCGCATGGCAGAAACATCTACAGAACATTTAAAAAGGGTTTTGAAACCTATCCATTTATGGGCCATAGCCGTAGGTCTGGTTATTTCGGGCGAATATTTCGGGTGGAATTTGGGATGGGCTGTATCCGGCACTATAGGTTTGCTCATAGCCACCCTGGTTATCACCTTGATGTATATTACATTTATTTTTAGCTATACCGAACTCACCGCCTCCATACCTCATGCGGGAGGCGCTTTTGCTTATGCGTATCGGGCTATGGGACCGTTTGGCGGGTTAATTGCCGGTTACGCTACCCTTGTTGATTTCCTGGTGGCTACGCCTGCTGTAGCAGTTTCTTTAGGAAGCTACCTGCATTTTTTATACCCGGCTATCCCAATAGCAGAGGCCGCTATGGGCTTTAATGTTCTTTTTATCCTTTTAAATATGCTTGGGGTAAAGGAATCGGCTACGTTTTCGGTGTTCATTACTGTACTTGCCGTAATTGAGCTGCTGCTTTACCTTGGTATTGTATCGCCACATTTTAAAATGGTAAACTACCTCACCAATCCTATGCCCTTTGGCTGGGCTGGTGTGTTTGCAGCCCTGCCTTTTGCGGTTTGGTTTTACCTGGCCATTGAAGGTGTTGCGATGGTGGCCGAAGAAGTGGAGAACCCCAAAAGGAATATTCCCCGCGGCTATATATCGGCTATTATAACGCTGGTAGTGTTAGCGCTGGGTGTAATGATCATAACCGGCGGATTGACCGACTGGCGCAAGCTAAGCCATTTAGATTACCCCTTGCCCGAGGCTATCGGGATAGTATTGGGTAAGGGTAACGGCTTAACCAAAATATTTGCCAGTATAGGTTTGTTTGGGCTGATAGCATCGCTGCATGGTATTATTCTTGCCTCTTCGCGGCAGGTGTTTGCTATGGCCCGCAGTGGTTATTTGCCCCGGATGCTATCCGATATTAACCACAGGTTTAAAACGCCTCACTGGGCGCTTGTTGTAAGTGGTGTAGTAAGCTCCATCTTCATTTATAAGTTTAAGACGGATCAGATCATCATGCTCTCGGTACTTGGTGCAGTGGTTATGTATATCATGAGTATGCTGAGCCTGTTTATACTGCGAAAAAAGGAGCCCCGTTTAAGCCGACCCTTCCTGGCCCCGGTGTACCCGGTTTTCCCGGCAATAGCTTTGGTTATTTGTGTGATATGTTTAATAGCAACAATCTATTTTAACCCAGATATGAGCCTCATTTTTGCAGGTGGATTAGTAATTGTTTTACTGATTTTTATAGTGATGGGCAAGCATAAAGTGGCTTTAACAGAAGATATGATGAGCGCACCAATGGATGAGGAGGTCATTAATCATTGAGTCATCAAATCATTTGCTTGTTCGCTTTTTGATTAATGAACCGATGACATAATGATTGAAAAAAAATGATCCAATGACCAGTGAAATAATGATATAAAGAAATGTACCGCCACAACATACATCACCGGGTTTATAAGTTTCCCGACCTGAAAACATTGCTGGGCAAGGCGTCACCCTACCGCTCGGGCGATGAACTGGCCGGGCTTTGCGCCGGCGGGTATGAGGAACGAGTGGCTGCACAAATTACCCTGGCCGATGTGCCGCTTAAAAACTTTTTAAATGAAGCGGTAATCCCTTATGAGGACGATGAAATTACCCGCCTGATCATTGACGATCATGATAAGGCTGCCTTTAGTCACATTGGCCATTTAACCGTTGGCGAATTACGTGACTGGTTATTAAGTGACGAAACCGACTGTGCTATTTTAACAACTATAGCTCCCGGCTTGACACCCGAAATGGTTGCTGCAGTATCCAAACTGATGCGCAACCAAGACCTGATTGCTATGGCCAATAAATGCCAGGTGGTTACCCGCTTTCGTAATACCATAGGCTTAAAGGGACATTTCAGTACGCGTTTACAGCCCAATCACCCAACTGATGATCCGCGGGGAGTAGCGGCCAGCATCATCGACGGCTTATTATTTGGTAGCGGCGATGCTGTTATAGGCATTAACCCGGCGACTGACAGTCCGGCGGCGGTGAGCAGTTTATTGACGTTGATGAATGAGTTACGGCACCGTTTCGATATCCCTACACAAACCTGCGTACTAAGCCACATAACTACCACATTACAATTGGTTAACGAGGGCGCTCCTGTCGACCTATGTTTTCAATCTATTGCAGGCACGGAAAAAGCTAATGCCAGTTTCGGGGTTAATTTAAGCTTGATTGAGGAAGCTTACCAGGCCACACTATCGTTAAAGCGGGGTACTGTTGGTAATAATGTAATGTATTTTGAAACCGGACAGGGTAGCGCCCTATCGGCCAATGCCAATTTCGGGGTAGATCAGCAAACCTGCGAAGTGAGGGCCTATGCCGTCGCCCGTAAGTTTAATCCTTTGCTGGTGAATACTGTAGTTGGTTTTATTGGCCCCGAATATTTGTATGATGGCAAACAGATTATTCGTGCCGCGCTTGAAGATCATTTTTGCGGAAAACTGCTTGGCTTACCTATGGGGGTTGACGTTTGCTATACCAATCATGCGGAAGCCGATCAGGACGATATGGATAACCTGCTTACGTTGCTTGGCGTAGCGGGTTGCAACTTCGTGATGGGTATTCCGGGCTCGGATGATATTATGCTTAATTACCAGTCAACATCGTTTCATGATGCCCTTTACCTGCGCAAAGTATTAGGTTTGAAACCAGCCCCCGAGTTTGAGGGGTGGTTGATAAAGCAGGGGATTGTTGATGATAAAGGCTATATGCTGCCTGTTAGGGAGCATGGGTTGTTGAAAGGTTTTTGATTGAAGGCAAAAGGGTAAAGGCGAAAGGTAAAAGGTTTTTTGAACTGACGAAAAATAAAAAATACGGTATCATCCTCCGCCGTCGCTCGGCTCCGGCCGAGTGTCAGCTATCTTACGGCCTCTGGCCGACGTGAAACCTTATGATACGCAGGCCGGAGGCCTTTTAATAGTTGTCACTCGGCTGGAGCCGAGCGACTAAGGCGATATATAAAAATGAAACGAAACATCCCACATGAAATTGAACCTTTGAAAGCCTTGCAAGAGTTTACTTCTGCAAGGATAGCTATTGGCCGGGTGGGAACGAGTATCCCCTTAAAACAGTCGCTTGAGTTTAAACTGGCACATGCGCATGCACGTGATGCTGTATACTCTGAATTAAATTCAGGCAAACTAACTAATTCCCTTAAACACTTTGAACAGCCTATCCTGCACCTGCATAGCCAGGTAACAGACCGGCGGCAATACCTGCAACGGCCCGATCTTGGGCGTAAACTTAATGAGGCCTCATTGAATGAGTTAAACGGCTACAGTATTGAAAGTGATGTGGCTATTATGATAGTTGATGGTCTCTCTGCAACGGCGGTAAATGAAAATACAATTGGTTTGCTCGATGCGCTAATTCCTTTGTTGGTTGCCGATAGTTTAAAGCTTGCGCCAATAAGTCTGGTTGAACAAGGCAGGGTAGCTATTGGCGATGATATTGGGTATGGCCTGAAGGCTAAACTGTCTTTGATCTTGATTGGTGAGCGCCCTGGTCTAAGTGCCGCGGATAGTCTTGGTGCATATCTTACCTATAATCCCAAACCCGGTTTGACAGACGAATCACGAAACTGTGTTTCTAATATCCGCCCCAAAGGTTTAACCTATAAAAAGGCAGCAAAAAAGATCTTCTATTTAATTAATGAGGCGTTTAAACGGAAACTGTCGGGAGTGGAGCTGAAGGATAATGCGGGATTGATAGCTGAAGGTTAATGAGCTAAACGCTGAAAGCAAAAAGCCCAAAGCATTATGCTCCGGGCCAATTTTTTAAGCTTTAAGCTTTTCCTACTTATTTCCTCCTCGCTTCAATGTAACCATTAAATGATATTGGGTCGCGGTTACTGCTGATCACTTGCAGGGAGCCGTATCCATCCTGCGAAATACTTAGGTTAAATGTTTGCACATCGCGCCAGTCGGCTATGTTTTTTTCTTTGGGTTTAATGGTGATGTTCCAGCCTTTGCCTTTTGGGGTCGACGAGTACGTAAACTTTGTCGTGTTAACTTTAATACCGCCATCTGTTGTTCCCGGAGGAGGCGCTACATAAGCCCGGCCAAAATAAGGTAAAAATGATACAATGGTATCTTTACTTATCGTCATGTCATAATCAGAGGTAAGCGGCCTGGTACCGCCCCGCATCGGTAAAGCATAATTTGCCTTAAATACAAAGTTTTGGTCCTCTACCATCTTTTTGATTTCAGCCTGCTTCGCTGCCTTTTTCTCAGCTTTGGTTTGAGCAAAGCTTACGTTAACCCCAATAAATATGAAAGCAGCCAAAAGGGCTATTTTGTTTAAGGTTTTCATGATATAAATGTTTAAGTGGTTAGACAGTAAAGAGTTATTTAGGTTTAAGTACATTCAAATTTAAGCAATCTTTAAACAAAAAAACCACCCGTTTCGGGTGGCTTTTGAAAGAAAAATATAAAAAAGGGTGGCTTGTGCAATTCCTCAAGAAGCGACTTGAAAAATTATATTAAGCTCACGCTGCGTTTAACAAACTCGGTTAAATCGGCACCTGTCAATAAACCTTGTGATAACAATGCTAAGTCAAAAGCTTGTTTTGAAAGCTGGGCCTGTACAGTTTCGTCTTCTTCCTGCAAAATACGGCTTACCAGTTTGTGATTACCGTTTACAATCACCTTGTAATTATCAGGCATGTTGCCATAAAAGCTCATACCACCACCCATAGCTGCCATATCTTTCATGCGGCGCATAAACTCATCCATAGTTACGGTAACCGGTAACTCGTCGGGGTTAAGGCTTTCTATCTGAACGTTGTAAGCTGGCCTGTTGATGGCTTTGTCGAAAATGCTTTTTACCTGGGTGCTCTGTTCTTCGGTAAGTACAGTTTCAAGCGCGTCATCCTTTTTAATCAGTTTATCAGCAACATCAGCGTCAACACGTTTTAATGATGTTTTCTCTAATTTTTGCTCCAACTGGCTAATAAAGTGGTTGTCGATAGGAGAGTTCATCACCAATACATCATAGCCTTTTTTATTGGCCGATTGGATAAATGAATCCTGTTTTGCCGGATCATTGGTGTAGATGTAAACCAACTGACCGTCTTTATCTGTTTGGTTTGCTTCAACTTTGTCTTTATACTCAGGCAGGGTGAAGTTTTGTTTTTCGGTGTTGGTAACCAAAACAAAGTCTTTTGCTTTGTCATAAAACTTGTCTTCGCTCACCATACCGTATTTTACAAAGAGGCCAATATCTGTCCATTTTTCTTCGTAAGCTTTGCGGTCGGCTTTGAAAAGGTCTGCCAATTTATCAGCTACTTTTTTGGTGATATAGCTGTTGATCTTTTTAACGTTGCTATCGGCCTGTAAAAAGCTGCGTGATACGTTAAGCGGGATATCAGGTGAATCGATAACGCCATGTAACAGCATCAAAAATTCAGGAACAATGTCTTTTACCTCGTCGGTAATAAATACCTGGCGACTAAATAATTTGATCTTGTTTTTCTGGAATTCAAAATCGTTTTTCAGTTTAGGGAAGTATAGTACACCTGTTAGATTGAAAGGATAATCAACATTAAGGTGGATCCAGAATAATGGGTCTTCGCTGAATGGATAAAGCTGTTTGTAAAAGTCAAGATAATCTTCATCTTTTAATTCAGATGGTGCTTTTGTCCAGATAGGGTTGGTAGTGTTGATGATATTATCAACCTCCACTGAAGTATATTTTGGTTTACCTTCTTCATCAACGCCATCTTCAACAGATTCTGTTTTGGTGCCGAATTTGATAGGCACCGGCAAAAATTTACAATATTTATCAAGGATCTCCTGTAGTTTGTATTGGCTTAAAAACTCAGCCGATTCATCGTTGATGTACAGTGTAATTTCAGTACCGCGCTCTTCTAAAATACCTTCGCCAATTTCAAATTCGGTGCTACCGTCGCATACCCAGAAAGCAGGCTCAGCACCTTCCTGGTACGACAGGGTTTGGATCTCTACCTTATCGGCCACCATGAAAGCCGAATAAAAACCTAAACCAAAGCGGCCGATGATCTCGTTGGCATCCTTAGCCTCCTTGAATTTCTCCATGAATTCGGTGGCGCCTGAGAAAGCGATCTGGTTGATGTATTTTTTGATCTCTTCAGCGGTCATACCGATACCATTATCGCTAATGGTGATGGTCTTTTTGTCTGCATCAAAAGCAACCTCAACACGGAGGTCACCAAGTTCGCCGGTGTACTGGCCTAATGAAGCCAAACGTTTAATTTTTTGGGTAGCATCTACCGCGTTTGATACCAGCTCGCGCAAAAATATCTCATTATCAGAGTATAAGAACTTCTTAATGATCGGGAAAATGTTCTCGGTGTGGATCGAAATGCTGCCTTTTTCTTGCATAACTATATTTTAATATGGTTGAATTAATGTTTGTTCCGATTGCATCATCAATGTATGTTCCAATTGTTATTGTATTGTCAAAATGGCAGGTGAGGGAGGATTAGTCAGATTGGTTGTGGAGGTAAGGCCTATCCACCCGTCATTGCGAGGAACCATCAGGTCAGAACCCCAAAAAAAATATAATAACGTATAAACTATGTTTTAAGGATATTGTGCGGGGGCGCGTTAAGGATAGCAGCGAAAAGCCCACAGCGCGGGTTGGGTTTGCGGGCAGGAAAGGCGAGGACTTGTAGCGGATAGCCTGGCCGCAGGCAACGCCCATATCACAAAACAGGCCCAAAAAACCAACTTGATAATCAATTATTTACAATGACGTCATCATAAAGCACGAAGACAACCGACCGTAGGGAGCTCATTAATACCTATAAAAATCAAATTACAATTATTAATAATCCCCAATAAGCAAGTCCGCTCTGTATAGCTCGCGATTGCTTCGTTCCTTATAATGACGTGTCTGTAAGAGATTCATAATCAAGCTGCTTTTTGGAGTGTAAGACCAAGTTTTTGCGCTTCTTTTTGCAGACGGCTGATCTTTCTTGCCTTTTGAACCTCTACATCTTGCTGGACTTTAGTGACATCGTAGGCTTCCTGTTTAAGTACCATATTATAAAATATCACGGCTATTTTCCTGGCCACTGCTTTAATAGCTTTTGCCTTTCCCTTAGTTGCAGCTAATTTTCGGTATTGCTGCCCTAACGGCCCCTTGCTTTGCCACAGGCAGTTTGCCGCCAACCTGAAAGCCTGCGTAGCCGGGTTGTGGGTGATCCGTTTTTCATAGCCTACGAGCTTGCCTCCTGTTATTTTAGGACGGGGTGACAGGTTTAACCAACTTGTAAAATGGCCTGCGGTAGGCCATTTGCTCATCTCAGGCCCTGTTACTGCCAGTATCGTTAGCAAGCCGATCTCATCCAAGCCTTCCACTGCTGTCAGGTCCACGCCCAAAATTGCTACCAGGTAATCTTTTAAGTTGATATGATATTGATTCTTGCGGACCATGCCTTGTTTCTTTGAGCTTTTTATCTCCGGTGCCAATAGTTTAAGCGTTTGTTCGATGTGCTGTTCGTAATAAAGCATCTGCTCTTTAAAAAAGTCGTATGCCTTTAGGCTGCCCCTAAGTGTATTGATCTGGCTGTCCCGGTAGTCTCCCTCAAGAGAATGGAGCAATTCCTGCTGACTTGCTTTCAGCCGTTTATGATCGATACTACAAAGCAGTTTTTCCGGATCTGAGATCCCTGAGCAGATCATCCGCAAAAGCTTCATGCCGCATACACCTTCAATATCGCTGATCAGGTGCTGGAACTTGATATTCATTTTGGTCAGGGTGTTTTGGATACGGTTGAGTGTATCGCTTTTTTGGTCCTGGCAGATCTGCCTTTCATGGATATATTGCCGCAGGTCCTGGTAACAGGCCGGAGCAATATGTGATTCGCGTAAAAGACCATGGGTAAGCAGCTTATGCAACCACTGTGCATCATTAATATCCGTTTTTCGTGCCGATACATTCCGATAATGGCTTGGGTTGATCATCACCACCTTTATGCCCCGGGACTCAAGGATACTATGCAGGGGCATCCAATAGTTGGCGGTTGATTCCATCGTTACGATCTCCACCTTTTCCCCCTGTAGCAAGTCGGCCAGTTTATTAAGACTGGAGGTAAAACTGTCAAACTGTTTCAGGTGGATCTGATCCCTGGAATCAGTGTAAGATACGACCATGAGCATACTCCCTACATCGATCCCGGCTGATCTGGGGTAAAGAATCCCAAATCGTTCCATCTTTTTTGAACCTGCAGGAGTTCCTGCCCCCTTCTTCTTTTTGTTTTGTTTAGCTTTGCCCATATTTTTAAAAAACAGGGCAAACTCTGCCGCTTTAAAAAGTCTAAGCTTAAAAGCGCGGTAAACCACCAGTTGGTCAGAACTGGTGGTTCCCTATAATGTTTTTTGCAAAAAGCGACAGTCCCAAACTCGCAAGCGGGCTCTTAAAGGCCCCAAGGGTTATACGGGGTGTGTAGTTTGCCCGATGTTCAAGACAAATATCTTACTTCTCATCGCAATGCATGTCATTTCATTTTTTTTCAGGGCTTCCCTGATGGTTACTCGCAATGACGATTTTCCAGAGGTGATAGAAAAAAATAAGGGATAAACTTAAGCTTATCCCTTACTATATCAAGGTTGATTAAGATATCTTAATTGGCCATCATTTTAATAAACGAGGCTAATTTTTCTTTCATTTCTCTCCTGTCGACAATGAAATCAAGGAAACCGTGCTCCTGCACAAACTCGGCAGTTTGGAAACCTTTAGGAAGATCTTTTTTAATGGTTTCTTTAATTACTCTTGGCCCTGCAAAGCCGATTAATGCACCTGGCTCAGCAATATTAATATCGCCTAACATGGCGTATGACGCTGTTACGCCACCGGTGGTTGGATCGGTAAGTAAAGATATATAAGGAATTTTTGCCTGTGAAAGCAAGGCAAGTTTAGCCGATGTTTTAGCCATTTGCATCAGTGAAAATGCCGCTTCCATCATGCGCGCACCACCCGATTTTGAGATCATCAGGAACGGAACTTTATGTTGGATACAGTAATCAATAGAGCGGGCTATCTTTTCACCAACTACCGATCCCATTGATCCCCCAATGAAGTTAAAATCCATACAGGCAATAACAAGGTCCTGACCGTCAATTTTACCGGCACCCGCCCTTATTGCATCTTTTAAGCCTGTTTTGTGCTGAGTTTCCTTAAGTCGGTCGGTATACTTTTTGGTATCTTCAAAATGAAGCGGATCGCCGGAAGTAAGTTCAGGGAAAAGTTCTGTAAACTCGTTATTATCAAATAGTACCGAAAAATATTCCTTTGAACCTATGCGCAGGTGGAAGCCACAGTAATGGCACACATATTGATTTTCTACCTGCTCAGAATAGTGTAAAGGTTTTTTACAATTAGGGCATTTATTCCAGATGCCATCGGGGGCTTCCTTTTTTTCCTCAGTAGTCGTAATTATCCCTTTCAACTCTCGTTTAAACCATGCCATATCTGTGTCTAACTCTTTCAATTGGGTACAAAGAAACAAAAAATATTAAACATGTGGTGCCGGTATATAAAAAGTTATAGAGGGCAAATTGTTTGCTTGAAAGTTTAATTGCTTATTTAATGCTATTTTTGTAATAAAAGGATCGGATTGTTAATTAATTATATCATATTTTTAAATTAACCCTATT
Organism: Mucilaginibacter gossypii; assembly: GCF_017569325.2. Lineage (NCBI taxonomy): Bacteria > Pseudomonadati > Bacteroidota > Sphingobacteriia > Sphingobacteriales > Sphingobacteriaceae > Mucilaginibacter > Mucilaginibacter gossypii. The sequence goes on from NZ_CP071878.2 coordinate 1,375,318, forward strand.
TTTACTACCGTTTTAATATACTTTTAAGATTGCTTATCCGAATTCAATAAATTTTATAACTTCGAGCCCCAAATAAACGCTAATGGATTTAAAAAATTATAGAGGTGTTCTGCACGGCGATCAGGTGCAGGAACTATTTGAAGCAGCAAAAAAGCACCAGTTTGCTTTACCGGCAGTAAACGTTATTGGTACTAATACTATCAATGCAGTTATGGAAACAGCTAAAGCTGTTAACTCACCGGTTATTATTCAGCTGTCAAATGGCGGTGCACAGTTTTACGCCGGCAAGTCATTGGATAATTCAAAACTTCAGGCCTGTATTTTAGGTGGTGTATCTGCTGCAAAGCATGTTCACCTGTTGGCTGAGCATTATGGCGTTGCGGTTATCCTGCATACAGACCATGCTGCCAAGAAATTGTTACCGTGGATTGATGGCCTGCTGGATCATGGCGAGAAATTTTTTGCCGAAACAGGTAAGCCTTTATTTTCATCGCACATGCTCGACCTTTCAGAAGAGCCTATTGAAGAGAATATCGAAATTTCGGCTAAATACCTTGAGCGTATGGCTAAAATGGGCATGACCCTTGAAATTGAGTTGGGTGTAACCGGCGGGGAAGAAGATGGTGTTGACAACTCTGACGTTGACAGTTCACGTTTATATACCCAGCCAGAAGAGGTTTCTTATTCATATGAGCACCTTTTAAAAGTAAGCCCCCGTTTTACTGTAGCTGCTGCTTTTGGTAACGTTCATGGTGTGTACAAACCAGGTAATGTTAAGTTACAACCGGTTATCCTGCATAACTCACAGGAGTATGTTAAACAAAAATTTGGTTTAACTGCCGAAAAACCGATTAACTTTGTATTCCATGGTGGTTCTGGTTCAAGCCAGGAAGAGATCCGTGAAGCTATTTCATATGGTGCTATCAAAATGAATATTGATACTGATATGCAGTGGGCTTTCTGGGAGGGCATTAAAGATTACTATAAATCAAAAGAAGGCTATTTGCAAAGCCAGATCGGCAGCCCGGATGGTGAGGATTCTCCAAACAAAAAATATTATGACCCGCGCGTTTGGTTACGCAAAGGCGAAGAAACCTTTGTTAAAAGGCTTTCTGCTGCTTTCGAAGATCTTAACTGTATCGACGTACACAGCAAATTATAATATTCATTATAAACTAACTAACAAAAGCGCCTGTACATTTGTTGTACAGGCGCTTTGTTGTTTACAGGCAGCAGGTGATTCGCCCCAAAAAGATAAAGGCTGCTATATGGTTGAAATTAATAAGAAGAAAAAGAATTTATTTGAACGCTTTGCCAATTGGGCCACTATAGCTACGGGTAGTTCGGGAGCATTTATCACGGCTTTTGGTATCATCATTGTTTGGGGAATAACCGGACCATTATTCCATTATTCGGATACCTGGCAGTTGGTTATCAATACCGGTACTACTGTGGTTACTTTTCTGATGGTTTTTTTGATTCAGAAATCACAAAATAAAGATTCGAAAGCTATACATTTGAAACTGAATGAGCTGCTTGCATCGCACCGGGGGGCAAGTAACCGGATGGTTGATATTGAAGATATTACCGAAAAGGAGCTCGATCAATTGCATAAATTTTATGTGGAACTGGCCGGACTTGCCGAAGAGGAAAGTGATATCACCTGTACACACTCTATTGATGCCGCGAGGGAAAACCATACCACAAAACTCAATCATTTCAAAACAAAACCGCATTACATCAATGCCCGAAAAAATCATAGTAAAAAAAGTAACGGAACAAGCTGATCTTGATATAGTACATGCCATAAGGAGGGAAGTGTTTGTTGTTGAACAAAATTGCCCGCCCGAACTGGAATATGAACATGAAGATGTATCTCATCATTTTTTAGCTACTGTTAATGGAGAACCAGCCGGTGCCTGCCGCTGGCGTAAAACCGAAAATGGCTATAAGCTTGAGCGGTTTGCCGTATTGAAAACGTTCAGAGGATTTGGTATAGGAGGAGAACTGGTGAAAGCGGTGTTAACTGATTTGCCAGCCGATGCGGATTATGTTTATCTTAATTCGCAAACCCATGCTGTGGCTTTTTATGAAAAACTGGGCTTTGAAGCGTCAGAGCTGGAGTTTGAAGAAGCCGGGATCAAACATTATAAAATGGTTAAGAAGTAAAAAAACTTTGTCATTTCGACGAAACTGGTTAAGGTATGTGCGTTGGAGGAGAGGAGAAATCTTCTACACCAAGTAAGCCGCTTTATAAAATTCGTTGAGCATAGCTAATAAGATTTCTCACTCGTTCCTTGTTTCGAAATGACACAATGTTGTATTTGAATCGAAAGAGATAAATATTATAGGCAGGGCTACTGTTATTTACTTCTTTTCCTCTTTTTAGATGCCTCTGCCAGCGGATTAAATGCAAGGCACAGGTTGATCCAGTAATTCAGTTGGGCGGTGGTTTGCAGGGTGAAATCTTCAACATAAACATAGCCTTTCATTACTCTTTCGCCGCTTACCATTTGGTTACAGTTTCCTTTCTCAAGTTCAATAGCCGTTTGTTGTTCGCCAATGCGGCACAAAATGCTATTGTCGCGTACGCAAACACATAACTTATCATCTACCATAAAACAAACTCCCTGGAACATTTTCTTTTCTTCCACTACCGGAAGGTCCATTAATGTTTCGCGAATACGATCGGCCATTCGTTCGTTATATGCCATAAGGGTTTATATTTTTTCACGCAGAGGCGCTAAGACAGCAAGCGGAAATCCGGCGTCTCAGCGCCTTCTTGAAATAAAATTACAATTAATTCTTATCAACAAATTTGTAATTAGCCTCATTATACCTGTCGCCGGTATCCGGGTATTTAGCTAAAACGGTTTCAATATCCCGTAAATCATTGGCGGTTAATTCCACATCAACCGAGCCGGCATTGTCCAGAAGGTATTTTCTCCTCTTTGTTCCTGGAATAGGGATAATGTTATCGCCTTGTGCCAGCACCCAGGCAAGGGCTAACTGGGCAGGTGTGCAGTTTTTTTGAGCCGCAAGTTGTGCAAACTCATGAGCCAGGCCCATATTATTTTCGGCGTTGGCATCCTGATAACGGGGCAGGCTTTTCCTGAAATCATTATCAGCCAGTTTGGTTACATCCAACGCATTAGTAACCAATCCACGTACCAGCGGACTAAAGGGTACAAATGAAATCCCAAGCTCTTTGCAAACCGGCAAGATCTCAGCCTCAACATCGCGGGTTAATAATGAATATTCACTTTGCAAGGCGCTGATTGGATGTACCGCATGCGCACGACGGACAGAGTTTGCCGAAGCTTCAGACAGCCCCAGGTATTTTACTTTACCTTCTTTTACCAGGTCGGCCATGGCACCAACCATGTCCTCTACGGGCACATTTGGATCGATGCGGTGAGCGTAGTAAAGATCAATCACATCTGTTTTTAAGCGTTTTAAACTTTGCTCAACGGCAGTTTTGATATAGGCGGGTGAGCCATCAAATTCTGTTAGCCTGCCATCGGCACCTGCTTTAAATCCAAATTTGGTGGCAATGAAAATCTTATCGCGATTTGGTACTAATACTTTTGATACCAGCTCCTCATTTCGGCCGTTAGCATAAACATCAGCCGTATCCCAAAAGTTAATGCCTATTTCTATTGATTTTTCAAGTGTTGCTATTGATTCATCGTCATCCGGCTGGCCGTAAGCATGGTTCATGCCCATACATCCCAGTCCAATAGCCGAAAGCTCAATTCCGGTGTTTCCTAATTTTCTGTATTTCATAATGTGGTAGTATTTTTTACTATCAAAGTACGTGAAATAACAAAAGCACATCAACCTCCATTTATAAGTATTATGTAAGGTTATACATTGCAGATTAACTTTTTCTGGTTAATTTGAAAAAAAAATCGAGTGGTTGTCCAATTCATCTAAACCTGATCGTCTTTTGGTTTTTAACCATTAAATTCAAAAAACATGAACGAGTTCTTATTGATCTTCAGAAGAGACGCAGAAGCCACTGCAGCGCAGCGGTCGCCCGAACAGATGCAAACCATGATGAATTACTGGCGCGAATGGATTGGCGGGATTGCCGCACAAAACAAACTGGTGGCCGTAGGCAATAGGTTGGATACCTCCGGCAGCGTAGTAAAACCCGACAATGTGGTAACAGACGGCCCTTATGTTGAAGTTAAGGAAGCTATAGGCGGTTACAGCATTATCAAAGCGTCGTCGCTGGAAGAAGCCGCGGAGTTATCAAAGGGCTGCCCGATCCTGTCGGTAGGGGGAAGTGTTGAGGTGCGTCCTATCATCCCAATGGAAGTATAATTGATTTGCAGCCTCCCATATACGGGAGGCTGCGTGTTTTATGCAGCAAGATCAGCTTCTACCACATTTGTTCCGCTCTGAATATCAAAAGATAATCGCGGTATTATGCCATTATTTCGGCTTTGAACGTATAGAAGCCGCCGAAGATATTGCCAGCGATACTTTTCTCACAGCTGCCGAAACATGGGGGATCAAGGGGTTGCCTGATAACCCTAAAGCATGGTTATATACTGTGGCCCGCAATAAAGCAACCGATTATGTAAGGCGTGGCTCCAGGTTTAAGCAAAAAATAGCCGAAGGGGTTGTTGCAGAGGGTAATTACGGGGCAGAGATCGATCTTTCTGACCAAAATATTAACGACAGCCAGCTGCAAATGATGTTTGCTATTTGTCACCCGGTATTGCCGGCCGAGGCACAGATTGGCCTTGCATTACGTATCCTTTGCGGTTTCGGAATTGATGAAATTGCCGAGGCTTTTTTATCGAATAAAGAAACCATTAATAAACGCCTGTTCAGGGCTAAGGAAAAGCTTCGGGAACAAAAAGTAAAGATCGTTTTTCCTGAACCGGCTGATATTGTTAACCGGCTGGGCATCGTACTGAAAACTTTATACCTGTTGTTTAATGAAGGCTATTACTCCAGCTGCCAGAGTACTACATTGCGAAAAGACTTGTGCTTAGAAGCTATGCGACTTAACTATCTCCTTATAGAAAACAAGCAAACCAACCTGCCCGAGGCGAATGCCTTATTATCATTGATGTGTTTTCATGCTTCAAGGTTTGATGCCCGGGTAGATGAGCATGGCGAAATGATCCGCTATGATGATCAGGACAGAATGCTTTGGAATGATGAATTGATGGTAAAAGGACGATACTACTTAAACCTTGCCTCTAAAGAAAACGGCGCCGGTAACTATCATATTGAAGCTGCTATAGCTTATTGGCATACCATTAAAACTGATACTACCGAAAAATGGGAAAATATATTAATGCTCTACAATAGGTTACTTATCGCTGCTTATTCGCCTGCGGCTGCGTTGAACCGGGCTTATGCTTTGGCAAAGGTAAAAGGGAAGGAGAATGCCATTATTGAGGCCGAAAAGTTAAAATTGGATACCAATCATTTGTACCATGTACTGCTTGGTTACTTGTATACAGGGGTAGATGGCGAAAAGGCAGTATCGCATTTGCAAACTGCCCTAAAGCTGGCTAAAACAGTTGCTGATAAAATTAGAATTACAAAGGATTTGAAGGCTTTGTTATGAATAAATTATAAAAAAACGTCATTATAAGGTACGAAGCAATCCCCGATAAGCAGGTTCGCCCTGTATAGTTTGGGATTGCTTCGTACCTCGCAATGACGCCTTTGAGTTTAAGCGCCTGCTATTTTATAAAAATCTGTTCAATTAGATATTTTAAAATCAGCTACCAGCTTTTCATCGGCCGAGTTGCTTCCCAGCACCAGTTTGTAATTACCCGAATAAAGTTTCCATTTGTGCGTAGAGAGATCCCACTTTTGCAAATCCTGAACAGGGATTTTCAAAGTAACGGTACCTTCTTTATCCTGCTCCAGACTGATGCGTTTAAAGCTTTTTAATTCTTTAACAGGCATCCTGTCGATGTTGGGATATTTGATATACGCCTGCACTACTTCATCGCCATTAAATTTACCGGCGTTTTTAACGTTTACTGTTACTGCGAGGGTATCGGCTTTTTTGTAGGTGGTTTTTAATTTACTGCCCAGGGTGTAGCTGAACGACGTATAACTTAAACCGAAACCAAAAGGATATTGCACCGGGCCGGTATAGTAACGGTAAGTGCGGTTTTTCATGTTGTAATCGCTGTAATCGGGTAAATTGCTCATGTCTTTATAAAAAGTAAGCGGCAGGTGGCCCGAAGGCGAAACATCGCCAAAAATAATATCAGCTAATGCATTACCCCCCTGTTCGCCGGGGTACCAGGCAAATATAATGGCATCGGCATAAGGCTCAATAGCAGATATATCAACATCGCTGCCTGCGGTAATTACAGCAATAAGAGGTTTGTTTTTTACACTTTTACGCAGCTCTTTCATAAAAGCAATTTCGCTGGCAGGCAGGCTCAGGTTTTTTTTATCGCCGCCGCTTTCAGACAGGAAAGCGTCGCCTGCTTCGCCTTCCAAAACGGGGGAGAGGCCTATCACAGCAATGGTAGCATCAGCATTACCCGCAGCCCAGGTGCCGCCAAAATGGGTGGTGTCTTTATAGTCGCAACCCAAATCGTATTCAACACGGGTAGCTTTGTCAACCGCGCCGGTTATACCTTCAACAAAGTTAATTACCTTACTGCTGGTGCCGTGGTAATTAGCTATCATAGCATCGAGCGAGGCCGCGTTTGGCCCAACCACCATAATGCTGGAGTAGCTGCTTTTTTTAAATGGCAAAACATTCTTGTTATTCTTTAACAATACCATGCTTTGCTGGGCCACTTTACGGGCCAAAGCCAAATGTTGTTCATTGTGAACACTGTCGGCGCCGTAACCATGATAAGGATTAGCGGCCGGGGCGTCATAAAAGCCCAGTTTAAATTCGGTGCGTAAGATAGCGCCCAGGGCCTGGTCAACATCTTTTTCAGTAAGTAGGCCTTGTTTAATAGCTTTAATACCATCGTTCTGCAAAATGGACGAGCAATCCAGGTCAACACCAGCCTTAATGGCAGCCGCTGCTACTTCAACCGCAGTTGGTAGCGTTTTATGGGTAAGGTATACATCGTCCAGGGCACCACAATCAGTTACCACGTGGCCGCTAAAGCCCCATTCTTTCCGTAATATGTCGGTAAGCAGCATTTTATTTATAGAGTTTGGTACACCGTTAACGCGGTTGTAGGCGCTCATTACCGATTCAACACGGTTTTTGACCAGTTCGTGAAAAGCATACAGGTAGGTTTCGCGAAGATCTTTCTCATCAACTTTAGCATCAAATTTATCGCGGGTAGCTTCCGGGCCGCTATGTACGGCAAAGTGTTTGGCCGTGGCCGATGTTTTTAGGTATTTAGGATCATCGCCCTGCAAACCTTTAACAAAGGCTGAGCCCATACGGCCGGTCAGGAATGGGTCTTCGCCATAAGTTTCCTGTCCACGTCCCCAGCGCGGGTCGCGGAAAATATTGATGTTGGGTGTCCAAAAGGTGAGGCCCATATATTGCAGGTGCCTGTCTTGTGCTATGGCCAGGTTATATTTTGCGCGGGCCTCAGTTGATATGGCCGTTGATACCTGCTTTAACAGATCTTCGTTAAATGTAGCCGACATACCGATTGCCTGCGGAAATATGGTTGCTTCCCCGGCGCGGGCTACGCCATGCAAAGCTTCATTCCACCAGTTATAGGCAGGAATGCCTAAACGCGGTACGGCCTGGCTGCGGTAGCCTAATAATGAGATTTTTTCGTCGATGGTTAATTTCGATAAAAGATCTTTTACGCGTGAATCAATCGATTGCGAAGCATCTTTATAAAAAGGAACCTGCGCATTTGCGGTAGAAAATTTTAGTAATGCCGCAAGCATTACCGAACAACATAGGAGTTTGTGTTTTATGGTGGAAGCCATTTTTAGATGATTTATTTTTTGAGTTTAAAGTTAATATTTATTCCGTAAGTATGGGTTGGCGGCAGGCTTGCTCCTTCAATTCCTGCATATTTTATATCCGGCGAAAATCCAGATTCCGGATCGATATTGGCCGAGCGCTTCATAATTGTCCACAAGTTTCTGCCTACCAGTGAAAAGGTTATGCCTTCAAATGGTGTTTTATTAAGAAAGCCCTTTGAAAAAGTATAGCCAAAAGTAACCTGTCGTAATTTAATAAACCTGCCGTCAAGCACATTTAATGCAGATACATTTTGGGCCAGCGCCTGGTAATAGTTCTGCGCAGGTACAGCAATGGTATTCTTTTCACCATTGGCGTTTACTCCATTGCCAACAACGCCGTTTTCCCTGCCTGCAAGGGTAAGCTGGTTAAAGCCCCTGTAAATGCTATTATAATTTGTAGCCGATAATATTTTATTACCAAAACGGTAATCGATCAAAAATGAGAGGCTTAGTTTGCCAAATGCAAAATTGTTGTTTAATCCACCGTATATATTAGGTACCACGCTACCCATAGGTACACGCGGGCCGGCCATGGGTAAACCATTTTCGTCAAAAATGATCTGTCCTTTATCATTTTTAAGGTAATCGTTGGCCATAATCTGAGGCCCTGGCAAGCCTTTAACCAGTGCCGTAGCAGCGTTTAGCGGGCGGTAAGTACCGAAGCTTATGTTAGCCGACTCGGGAGTGCCGTCTGTTTGAAGGATCTTGTTTTGTACATAAGTAAAATTAAACGATGGCGACCAGGTAAAACCGGTTGCTTTAACAGGAGTGCCGCTTAGCTCAATTTCAATGCCGTTGTTTTGGGTTGAGCCCGTAGGGATAAACCGCCGTGCAAAACCGGTTGCCAGATCAAGGTCGCCTTTAATGATCTCATTTTTTGTTTTACGGTGAAAATAGGCTACATCAATTCCAAGCCTGCCGTTTAAAAATTTAAGCTCGGTACCGGCTTCCATTTCGGTAAGCGTGTAAGGCTTAAGGAATAAATTGGGCAGGCTGTCGCTGAAACTCCCGATGGCAACACCGTTTATTGAATAATTTGTTGTGTAGTATTGGGTTGTTACATATGCATCAGTTGGCTCGCCGCTCGTTTGCGCATACGATAACCTTAATTTTCCGAAGTCAAGGCTGGGGATTTGAACGAGATCGGAAAATAAAAGACTTGCCGATACCGAAGGCGTAAAGATACTCCGGTTATCACTTGGCAACGTGGAGTAGGTATCGTAGCGGCCGGTAGTAGTTATTGTTAAATATTCTCTTAATGAAAAATCAACAGCATAATAGCTTGAATGCGTTTCGGTACTATTATAGTTGTAATTGCTGTTTTTGATGTTCAAATTATTATAGCTGTAAAAATATGGTATAATGAATGGGCCTCCAAAAAGCTTCGTGTACTCGTATGTGTTTTTACGTAGGTTAGTCCCTGCAGATATGTCAAAACTCAGCACTTTAGCAATAATGTCATGTTTGGCACCTATTAGCAGGTCACTGTTTAGTTCAGATCGTCGCGTGTTTGACTGTTCATCAAGTCCTCCCATCCCGCCGGCGTAATAAGCGGTTCCGGTTGGGGTAACCGTTTTTCGTTTATCGTAAAGGATGTCGTTACCTAACCTCAACTGTGCATACATCCAATTATTGAAATTGTATTTACCCGATAATGCAGCTATTAAGCGGTTACGGTTTACATCATTAATAAACCGATTAACGGTAAAATAAGGGTTTGTAGTAAAGGTGTCGCTATTCCATCTTATTTCACTGCCATCTGGGGCATAACCCGGCGCAAGGATAGCCTGATCTTCGTTGGCTGCCAGGTATTGAATGTTATTTACATTAAAAGGCCCATCGCTCAGGTTGGGTTTTAAATTGGAAGTTTCGTTGATAAAATTAGCTACAACATTAATATTCAGTTTTTTGGTAACATTTTGACTTGCCGATAAGTTGAACGTTTTGCGGTTGAGATCACTGTTACGTACTATTGAGCCGTTGCTAAGGTTTGATAACGACAACCGGAAATTACCATTGTCGTTACCGCCGCTAAATGCAGCAGTGTTGGTAAAAGTATAACCCTGACGGTAAAACTTACTGATATTATTTTTTACGGCGGAGTAGGGGTAATATTCGCCATCAAACTGAATTGTGGGTTTACCATCCAGTTTTTCACCCCAGCCATAGTTGCCTGAGGATATTGCATTGGTTACGGTAGTCGGCCTTATCCCATACAAACCCTGGCCGTATTGTGTTTGATAATCAAAGGTATTAATTGCCTTATCAGTTTGGTAATTGGTATTAAACTCAACACCAAATGGAGTGTTTTTTTTTCCTGTTTTGGTAGTTATTAAAATTACTCCATTGGCTGCTCTCGCTCCGTAAAGTGCCGATGCCGCCTGGCCCTTTAAAACGGTCATATTTTCAACATCGTCGGGATTTATATTGCTGATGCCATCGCCAAAGTCGGCCCCGCCCCATTCATTGGCCGATCCCCTTTGGGTATTATCCATGGGCACACCATTAATAATAAAGAGTGGCGCGCTTGCACCAAAACTTGTAACGCCTCTTAGTAAAATACGCGCAGAAGATCCTGGTCCGCCGTTTATGCCATTGATACTTAAACCTGCAACGCGCCCCTCCAACGAGTATGCTACATTTGATTCCTTGGCTTTATCAAGCACCTCACCACTAATAGTAGTTACTGAATAACCCACCTTTTTTTGCTCCTTGTTAATGCCAAGTGCCGTTACAACCACTTCGTTTAGCACGTTACTTACCGTAAGCGAAATAGTTACCGGTACAGCGCCAATAAGTTTTACCTCTTTTGTAACGTAGCCTACGAAACTCACTATCAATGTTGACCCGGAGGGTACTTCAAGCAAAAACGCCCCCTTCGCGTCGGTGAGTGAGCCCATGGTTGAACCTCTTACCCTAACTGTAGCGCCTGCAAGCGGCGCGCCATTCTCATCAACAACAACGCCCGTTACTTTAACTACATTAACTATTTCATCAATCGGGGCAATTACTATCAGGTGATTGGCAAGCTCGGTATAAGCGAAGCCCGAATTGGCCAAAATTTTATCTAAAATACTTTTAACATCTTCATTATCAGAATCTATGTCAACTTTGTTTAAAGCAGGGATTTTTCTTTCGCTATAAACAAAATGATAAATGCTTTGATGTTCGATGGCTGAGATCACCTTTTTAAAATCGGCCGATTTTAAATTGATAGTGACGCGGGTTTGTGAATATACAGTTAATATAGCCAGTAAATTGAAGAATAATATTAACGTAAACCGTATTTTCATTTATACTGATAACCTAAACCTGTTGCCAACATCCATTGAGGATGCCTAAATTTACATAAATTTTATAATTAGCACAGGTAATAGTGTAAAATGACCGAATTGGTAGGTAACAATTACGAATATTGTAAAGCCACAGCCAAGCCAACTGATGGGAACAAATGTACTGATAACTAACTGTAGAATTATCAGTTAATAGATATAAATGGCGGCATTTTTAATTTTATAATGAAAATCTTCGGTAATGCGTAATGCGTCAAGAGCCTGAGTAATGGATTCTTTTTCATAAGTGCCGCTGAAACGGTACTTTTTCATTTCATCATTTTTAAATTTGATCTCAACACCATACCAGCGTTCCATGCGCATGGCGAGGTCGGCAAAGCTTTCATCCCGGAAAATGAGTTTATTCTGTGTCCAGGAGGTTTCTAAAATGGCACTGTCGTCCTGATGAAGACGGGTAAAACTGGTTAAGACATATTGCGTACCGGCACTGCTGTCGGTAGGTGGTGAAAGCTTAGCCTGGTTTTTACGTACAGTAGTAAACGAGCCCTTTTTAACAATCAGTTTTTCACTTGGTTTTAAAATGATCCTGTCCGATGGCCGGTCGTCAAGGGTAACTTCAATGGCGCCCCTGATCAGGGTTGTTTCACTTGACGGATCATCGGGGTATGATTTAACGTTAAAAGCGGTACCCAGCACCTTAATGTTCATTTTTTCGGTATGGATAATGAACGGATGTTCATGATCTTTATGTACATCAAAAAAGGCTTCGCCGCTTAAATAAACTTCGCGGGTTTTGCCTGTGAAGTTTGTTGGATATCTTAACGAACTTTGCGAATTAAGGGTGATACGTGTACCGTCTGTTAATACAATGGTTGATTTATCGCGGGCAGAAGTGTTTTTATTTTGCCAGGCGCCGGATGTTGCGCTTGCAATTCCGTGGCCCAAAGTAACTGTTTTTGAATAAAAAAGGTACGCGCAACCTGCTATTAAAACAACAGCGGCCGCAGCACGCCAAAGATAATGCATCGTGCCCTTTTTAACGGGGTTAATGGCCGTTGCAGGTTCAATAACTTCCTGTGCTTTAATTTTTGACTTTATTTTTTGAAAGGCGAGGGCATTGTCGGCATATTGGGCATCGCTATGTTTCCAGTAAGCAGAAAGGGCTTCGTATTGTTCACGAAGGGAAGCATCATTAGCTAAGCAACGCTGAAATTCATTATTTTCATCAGAGCTGATTTCATTCGACAGTTTTTTGCCCACCAGCTCTATAAATTTATCATTGCCCATCGTATAATTGCATCCTTATTTATGATAGGACAACTTATTTAGGTTAATTACTTACAAGTGTAAAAAAAATAATTGTAAAATCACAATTATAGAGCCCAAAATATTGACAGCGTTTGGTTTAGGTTGAATGTTGTTATGTTTGTTGTATTGTGTCAAAACGACACTGAGCTTCTTGATTGCCCTGAAAAGCTGGGTTTGTACAGTACGGGGCGAAATATTAAGAATTTCGGCTACCTCCTTGTATTTCATACCATCTTCTTTTATCAACCTGAAAACTATACGGCATTGTTGCGGTAAACCGGCTATGGCCTGGTCCATTCTAAAAATCAACTCTTTGTTTTCTATTTCCTTTTGGGGGTTGTAGGTATTTACAAATTCAACCGAGTTGGTTTCTTCAATTTGTACAAGATGTATGGTTGAGTATTTTTTGATATGGTTTAGCGATTGGTTTTTTACCGCTACAAACAGATAGGTTTCAGGGTTTTGAATTTCGGTGAGGTTTTTACGGTTAATCCAGCACTTCACGAACACATCCGAAACTATTTCTTCGGCAATCTCCCGTTGATGTACGTATAGCACACAAAATTTAATGAGCGAGTTGTTAAGGATATGGAAAAATAGCTCAAAAGCATTCTCATCGTCATTATTGCAAATGAGTTTCCATAATTTCAGCGTATCAACTTTTCTGTCTCTCAAACCGAAGATTTTTTAATTAATCAACTAAATTTAAAACTTAATAATGGTGTAACAATAATAACATATTAAAACCGAAAAATAAAATTTTATGATGTAAGTTGCGATGTTTTTTAAAATATTTTAAAAAGTGTGTAGGCAATACACCATATAAAATTGTCAGTAATTTATAAAATAAAAGCTTGATGAAACGTTTATTTACAGTATTTCTTTTGGTTTTTGGGTGCTTTAAAACCTTTGGGCAACAGCACAATATGTCAAAACAGTATGTCCCTGCCGGTGACCCCGCAGTTGAGCAAAAAATTGCAAATTGGCAGGATCTTAAGTTTGGTTTGTTTATGCACTGGGGCACCTATAGCCAGTGGGGTGTAGTTGAAAGCTGGAGCATTTGCCCCGAAGATGAAGGCTGGACACAACGCCGCGGCCCATACGGTGCAACTTATAATGGCTATAAAGCTGCCTATGAAAATCTGCAAACCACTTTTAATCCAACCAAGTTCAATCCCGAAAAATGGGTAAAGGCGGCCAAAGATGCAGGTATGAAATACGTAATTTTTACTACCAAGCACCATGACGGTTTTTGTATGTTTGATACTAAAGAAACCGATTATAAAATCACGAGTAGTAAAACCCCTTTTTCAACTAATCCGAGGAGTAATGTAACCAAGGAGATCTTCAACGCTTTCCGTAAAGATAACTTTATGATTGGTGCCTACTTTTCAAAGCCCGACTGGCATACTGAAAATTACTGGTGGCCGTATTTTCCGCCAAAAGACCGTAATGTAAACTACGATCCGAAAAAATACCCTGAACGCTGGCAAAAGTTTAAAGATTTTACCTATAATCAGATCAGCGAGTTGATGAGCGATTATGGCAAGGTTGATATTTTATGGCTCGACGGGGGATGGGTACGTCCGAAAAGCAGCGTTGATACTACCATCGACTGGCAGCGCGGAATCAAATTTGATCAGGATATTGATATGCCAAAGATTGCCGCAATGGGCAGGCAAAAACAACCTGGTTTGATAGTGGTTGACCGTACCGTAGCCGGCAAATACGAAAACTATACTACTCCGGAACAGGAAGTACCCGAAGTACCGCTTGATCATCCCTGGGAGAGTTGTATAACCATGGGCAATTCATGGAGTTATGTTCCGGGCGATCATTATAAATCGGTACAGCAAATTGTGCAGCTATTGGTAAAAATCGTATCGCGCGGCGGTAACCTGCTCATGAACATCGGTCCCGGCCCGGATGGCGATTGGGACCCGGTTGCTTATGAGCGCCTGCAAGGTATCAGCAATTGGATGAAGATCAATGGCGAGGGTATTTACGCCAGCCAGTCGGTTGCACCGTATTCAACAGGTAATATATATTATACAAAAGCCAAAACCAGTAATACCATTTATGCCTTTGCTTTGAGCGACCAGGAAAAGGTGATTTTGCCTGCTACTATATCTGTAAAGCTTAAAGATGTTAAAAAGGTAAAGAAAGTAACCTTACTTGGCAGCGCCCAAAGCCTTAAGTGGAAACAGGTAGCTGATGGAATCGATATTAGTATCCCGGTAAAATTACAACAGGCCAGCGGCCTTAATGAAGCGGCCGGGTTTAAAATAGCTTATTAATATTTCATAATACCAATTAACCACAATGTCATTTCGACGAACAGGGTAAGGGCTAAGAAAAGGGGGAGGAGAAATCTTATACGAGCGACAAGCGGGCTGTACATGCATGATAGCATGGCGTATAAGATTTCTCCTCCTGATCACTACCACAAATGCCCTGCATACTCGTCTAAATGACAATTATACCGGACAAAATCCCACATAATATAGCCAAGTTTTTACAGCTAAAATGATTTGGCAGTTTTTAATTTTGATCATTCATCAATCCAAATAAATGACAACAACCCGTTCTGCAGGCAGATCTGCATTGTTTAAATTTTCATTAGTGTTATCTGTGATTGCTTCAGGCGTTTATCAAAACGCGGAGGCGCAAACCAGCTATGAGCTTAACAGCGGCTGGAAATGTACCTCAATCAATAGTGTTAAAGATAATGGCACTACTATATCACAATCCAATTACGATCTTGCTGCGTGGAACCCTGCGGTAGTGCCCGGAACGGTGCTTACAACCCAGCTGGCCAATAAACAGGTACCCGATCCATTTTACGGGATGAATAATGAAAAGATCCCTGACATTTATAAGGTTGGTCGCGATTATTATACCTATTGGTTTGCCAAAGATTTTAAAGAGGCTGTGCCAACTGGCAGCAATCAAACTTACCTCAACTTTCGTGGCGTAAATTATAGCTGCGATGTTTTTCTGAACGGGCATAAGCTTAACAGCAAGCTGCACAAAGGCATGTTTTTGCGCCAAAGCTATAACATTACCAAATGGTTAAGCAAAAACGGCAATAACCGTTTAGCTGTTGTGGTATACCCTCCGGATGTTGTTGGTAACCCCAACGGTGGTCAGGGCGGTGACGGTACTATTGCACGCGGCGTAGGCATTCAGTATACAGCTGGCTGGGACTGGATCCAGCCCATCCGCGACCGTAACACCGGCATCTGGGATAAAGTAACCATTGAGCATACCGGTGCTGTGGTTATAAAAGATCCACATGTAGTTACTCTTGTTCCGGGAGTTCGCCAGCCGGAAGGTGCGCAACAGCCCGCCATTGTGCAGGTTTCGGCTGATGTTGAAAATGCTACAAATGCTGCTGTTAGCGGTACTTTACAATATAATTTAGATGGCAAGCTGGTATCACAGTTGGTTACACTGAAAGCAAATTCAAAACAGGAAGTTAAACTGGCCGATTATAGCCTTAAAAGCCCTAAGCTTTGGTGGCCTAATGGCTATGGTCCGCAAAATTTGTATAAGCTTAATTTGCAGTTTATAGCAGGCGGTAAAGTATCAGATCAAAAAAATATTGAAGTTGGTGTACGCCAGATTACTACCGAATGGAACAATAAAACGGAAAGCCGCCAGGTTAACGTAAACGGTCAAAAGGTATTTATTAAAGGTGGTAACTGGATCATATCCGATCAGATGTTACGTTTCAGCGATGCCCGTTACGATGCTGAAGTTCGTTTTCACCGCGATATGAACTTAAACCTGATTCGTGTTTGGGGCGGTGCGCTGATTGAACGCCCTGAGTTTTATGAAGCTTGCGATAAATACGGGATGCTTGTTTTTCAGGATATGTGGGGATCCGGTGATTGTAATGGTCGCTGGATAGATCCGATGAAGGCTGATGATCAATGGACCCGCCGTAAATATCCTGATGATCATGACCTGTATTTAAAATCGGTTGCTGATCAGGTTAAACTGGTGCGTAACTTCCCATCGCTTGCTATTTGGTGCGGTGGTAATGAGATCACTCCGCCTGAGGATATTTTTGCAGCCCTGCGCGATACTATTATGCCTAAGCTGGATAATACCCGCTGGTTTATCCCGTATTCAAACTCCGAAGAAATGTCACGCAACGTACAGGGCGGCAATGGTGATGGCCCTTACGGCATTCAAAGTCTTACCACTTTCTGGGATCATCAAACCTATCCGTTCAATTCGGAAGTTGGTTCGGTTGGGGTTAGCGATTATGAGTCATTAAAACGCTTTATCCCGGCGGAGAACATGGTAGTGCCCGAGTTTGATGCATCTACCGGCAAAACTAAAACAGACCCGGTTTGGGAGTATCATAAATATATCGGCTACGACGGCTTTATTGATAAGTATGGAAAAGCCAAAAATGTTGAGGACTTCGCAACAAAAGCACAATTGGTAAATTATGATCAGTATCGTGCCCTCATGGAAGGTTTTAGCTCTCATATGTGGGATTGGTATACCGGTACTATCATCTGGAAAACCCAAAACCCATGGACAGC
Organism: Mucilaginibacter gossypii; assembly: GCF_017569325.2. Taxonomy (NCBI): domain Bacteria; kingdom Pseudomonadati; phylum Bacteroidota; class Sphingobacteriia; order Sphingobacteriales; family Sphingobacteriaceae; genus Mucilaginibacter; species Mucilaginibacter gossypii. Next base: position 1,392,425 of record NZ_CP071878.2, read on the forward strand.
CATGCGCGGCCAGATGTATGATTATTATCTTGATCCTAACGCTTGTCTTTACGGTTTACATAACGGTAGCGAGCCTTTACACATCATGTATAACCAAACAGATGGTATGGTAATGGTGGCCAACAATACTTTTAAAACGCATAGCAATATGCTGCTGGTAGCTAAAACCTATGATATGGATGGCAAAGAGAAAGTGTTAACAAAGGTTTTTGCTGATGTAACGCCAACTACTACCAAACGCTATTTATCACTTAAGCATGAGATTGAAAAAGAGGCAAAAGACAAAGGTGTTTTCCTTTGCCTGCAGCTGCTTAAATCGGATAAGGAAGTGATCAGCGAAAATATTTACTGGTTGCCTGACGCTAATGGCGATTTTTCCGGCTTACAAAAAATGCCGAAAGGTACTTTAGGAGCCACAGCTAAGTATTTAAAAAATGGTAAAGTAGAGGTAACACTGACTAACGAAGGTAACGGTGCACTGGCATTTTTCAACCGCCTGTCTTTAGTTAATGCTGATACTAAACAACGTATTCTGCCGGCCTTTTATAGCGATAACTATGTAACGGTATTACCGGGCCAAACTAAAAAAGTTGTTATCGACCATAATCCAGGTGCAGATAAAAACCTTGCAGTAACCATTGGCGGCTGGAACATAACAGAACGTACTATATCTATCGACAAATAATAAACACAGACAATGAATACTATTTCAAAATATTTGTCGGCAGCGGCATTGGCCCTTATCTGTACCGGTGCTGTTAGCGCTCAGGAAACGGCCTCGAAATTCCCGTTGATACCTTATCCTGCCCAATTAACTGCGGGAGAGGGCTCATTTACTATCACCTCTAAAACGGCTATTGTAAATGCCGGCGCTTTTAATACCGAAGCTTATGCCTTGAAGGATTTGTTGTGCAAAGGTTTAGGCACGCCTGTTGAAGTGAGCAAGATAAAGAAGGCCCACGCCATAAATCTTGTTTATGATGCAAGCATAACTACTCCCGAAGCTTATCGCATGAGCGTTACTAAAGAGCAGGTGGTTATCCGCGCGAAAGATCCGGCAGGTGTGTTTCATGCGGTAGAAACCATTCGCCAATTATTGCCAGTGGGCGTTGAAGCGGGAGTGGTGCAAAAGCAACTGTCGTTGCCGGTTGTGGCTATCGAGGATGCGCCTGTTTACGAATGGCGCGGCATGCATTTGGACGTATCGAGGCACTTCTTTTCGGTAAGCTACCTGAAAAAATTTATCGACCGGATGGCGTTGTATAAAATGAATAAGCTGCACCTGCACCTAACTGATGATCAGGGCTGGCGCATCGAAATAAAAAAATACCCGCTGCTTACTGAAGCCGGTGCATGGCGCACGTTCAATAACCAGGACTCGGCCTGCATGAAAAAGGCTAAGGATAATCCTGATTTTGTGATTGATAAAGAGCATATCATCCAAAAAAATGGTAAAACATTATACGGCGGTTTTTACACCCAGGCTGAAATGAAAGGTGTGGTAGCTTATGCCGCCGCAAGACATATCGATATCGTTCCGGAAATTGATATGCCGGGGCACATGATGGCTGCCATTAACTCATATCCGTTTTTAACCTGCGATGGCGAAAATAAATGGGGTGAATTATTCACCAAACCTATCTGCCCTTGTAACGAAAGCACCTTTGAGTTTGCCGAGAATGTATTCACCGAGATTATGCAGATTTTCCCATCTAAATATATCCACATCGGTGGTGATGAGGTTGACCGTACCAACTGGGGGAAATCGGATGCCTGTAAAGCCTTGATGGCGAAGGAGGGCATTAAAGACCTTGCCGGTTTACATAGCTACTTCATTAACCGCATGGAGAAATTCTTTAACGCTAAAGGTCGCAAGTTGATTGGTTGGGATGAAGTAATTGAAGGAGGCATCAGCCCGACAGCTATTATCATGTACTGGCGCACTTGGGTGCCTGATGCACCGGTTAAAGCTGTGAAGAATGGCAATACCGTGATCATGACGCCCGGCGAACCACTTTATTTTGATAATCAGCCCGATCAGTATTCTGTTAGCAAGGTATATCACTTTAACCCGGTACCAAAGGTACTGAATGTCGAAGAAGCAAAATCAATTATCGGTGCACAGGCTAATATCTGGTCAGAAATGATCCCTTCAGAAAAGCGTGCCGATTATATGTACATGCCGCGTTTAACCGCATTGTCTGAAATGCTTTGGACACATAAGGATAGTGAGTACGATTCATACCTGAAGCGTTTAACAGAACAGTACAAAAGGATGGACGCGTTGCAGATCAACTATCGTTTGCCCGATCTGCCAAATTTGCTTAATCAGTATGTTTTTATAGATGAAGGCAAGCTAAGCATAGCGTCTCCATTGCCAAGCCTTACTATCCGCTACACTACCGATGGTACTTTGCCAGATGCTAAATCACCGGTATTGCCATCTCCATTAACTATTTCAAAGTCGGAATTGGTAAGGGTTGCCGCGTTTACACCAACCGGGACACGTGGTGATGTTTATAATTTGAACTACACACAACAGCAAATGCTTGGTCCGGTAAAAATTGCTCCACCTAAACCCGGGCTTACAGCTACTTATTATAAGGCTTTCTTTAAAAAGACTGCGTTAATGCAAAATGCAAAGGTTGACAGCACGTTTAGTACTGATAAAATAGAAGTACCTGCTACGGTTAAAGCTCTGTCATTTGGTATCACTTACAAAGGTTACATTGATGTGCCAACTGATGGTATTTACAGCTTTTATTTAACCTGCGATGATGGTGGCGTACTTTACATTGGCGATAAAACCGTCGTGGATAACGATGGCAACCACTCAGCGCAGGAACGTAGCGGCCAGGTTGCCCTAAAAATGGGTGCACATCCGTTTAAGCTTGATTTTATTGAAGGTGGCGGCGGCTTTAAGCTATCGCTAAAATATAGTGTTAATGGTTCGGCCCCACAGGATGTGCCGTCATCATGGTACAAAAACTAATTATCTGATACCAATTATGAAGAAGTTTACAGGCATTGCCTTATTATTACTTACGGCCGGTTTAAACGGTTTCGGCCAAACTGCTCCTAAACCTTATGGCGTATTGCCTACACAAGGGCAGCTTAACTGGCAGGAAACCGGGATGTATTGCATTATCCATTACGGCGTTGATACTTATACCAACAAGGAGTGGGGCTTTGGCGATGAAGACCCAAAGATTTTTAACCCATCGCAGTTTAGTGCACTACAGATTGTGGCAGCCGCAAAAGCCGGCGGTTTTAAGGGTGTAGTTGTGGTTGCCAAACACCACGATGGTTTTTGTATTTGGCCAACTAAAACTACGGAGCATAATATCACCAAAAGCCCATATAAAAATGGCAAGGGCGATATGCTGAAAGAATATCGTGAAGCTTGCGATAAACTCGGCATGAAACTGGGTGTATACTGCTCGCCATGGGACAGGAACAACCCCAACTATGGCACGGCCGAATATGTTAAGACTTATCGTGCGCAATTGAAAGAGTTGTATACCAATTACGGTCCGTTGTTTATTTCATGGCATGACGGTGCTAATGGCGGTGATGGTTATTACGGTGGCAAACGCGAAGTAAGAAAAATTGACCGTTCAACTTATTATGGCTGGGATACTACCTGGGCTATAACCCGCAAATTGCAACCAAATGCTGTTTTATTTGGCGATGTTGGTCCGGATGTGCGTTGGGTAGGTAATGAGGAAGGTCATGCGGGCGAAACCTGCTGGGCAACTTATACGCCACATGCTCCTGATGAAGGCAAAACCCCGGCTAATGGTTATGTGAAAGATTACGAAGGCACCGAAGGCACCCGTAACGGTAAATATTGGATGCCAGCCGAGTGCGATGTTTCATTACGCCCCGGATGGTTTTACCATAAAACACAGGATGAAGGTGTGAAATCGCCTTATACCTTGCTTGATCTTTATTACAAAAGTGTAGGCCGTGGTGCAGCGCTTGATTTAGGTTTATCTCCTGATCCGCGTGGTATTATTAACGAGATCGATGTTAAATCATTAACCGAGTTTGGTAACCTGGTTAAACAAACTTTCGCAGTTAATTTGGCAAAAGGCGCAACACTAACAGCCAGTAATGTGCGTGGTGGTAACAAAGCCAAATTCGGTCCGCAGTTTTTAGTAGATGACAACCGTTACAGCTATTGGGCAACTGACGATAAAGTAACTACGCCAACTTTAACTATTGATCTGCATTCGCCAAAAACATTTAACGTGATCCGCCTGCGCGAAAATATTAAGCTTGGGCAGCGTATTGAGGCCGTTGCCGTAGATGCTTACGTAGATGGCAAATGGGAGCAAATAGGTGAGGCTACCAGCATTGGCGGTAACAGGTTGATCCGTTTAACGCAAAATATCATAGCAAGCAAATTGAGACTGAGGGTTACCGCTTCGCCGGTGGCTATTGCATTGAGTGATTTCGGGATTTATAAAGAGCCTGTACATTTAACTGCGCCAAAAGTGTCACGCAATAAAAAAGGTGAAGTAAGCATTATTACCGAAGCACCGGTAAGCGCTATCCGCTATACGCTTGACGGGCACGAGCCAACATCGAGCTCGCCGGTTTATACTAAGCCGTTTGTGCTTAATGAGGGCGGAGTAGTAAAAGCCCGGAGCTTTGAAGGTAAAGGTCAACAAAGTGAAAGCGCTTATGCATCATTCGGCTATGCTAAAATCGATTGGAAAGTATTGGATGCCACAGCGCCTAATGAGGATTGGGGACGTGCAGAGAATGCCTTTGATGAAAATACCGGGAGTCTTTACAGCACGCTAAAAAAAGAAAGCGCGCAATTCCCGCAGCAGATCAGCGTTGATTTGGGTAAAGAACAAAAGATAAAAGCATTTGGCTATTTGCCAAGGCAGGATAAACAGGCCGAGGGCATTGTTGATAGCTATGTGTTTTATGTCAGCGACGACGGCAAAACCTGGGAAAAGGTGGCATCTGGCGAGTTCTCAAATATCAAATCGAACCCAATTGAGCAGCCTGTTGCATTGAAGCAAGAGGTTAGCGCCCGTTATTTTAAATTTGAAGCCACGCATGTAATTGCAGGCAATGGTATTACCGTAGCCGAATTAAGCGTTTATTAATAATCTATTAAGTATTGGGGTTTAATTGGCAGCAATATAAACCTCAATACCCTCATTTAAATAAAGAATGAAAAAACAACTCGTTTTGGCCGGTTTACTGGCCCTGGTTAATTTAAGCTCCCAGGCACAAAGGCATCAATCGCAGCCTATGAAAAAGGCAAGTGGTTTAACGCAATATGTCGATCCGTACATCGGTACCGGTTTTCACGGTCACGTTTTTGTGGGTGCAAGTGTTCCCTTTGGTGCAGTACAATTAGGCCCAGCCAATATTTCTGAAGGCTGGGACTGGTGTTCGGGCTATCATATCTCTGATTCTACCATCATCGGCTTTCAGCATACACACCTTAGTGGTACCGGTATCGGTGATTTAGGCGATATTTCTTTTATGCCTACAACCGGGCCAATCAACGTATATAAAGGCAGCAACAAAAATCTTAAAGCTGGTTATGTGTCGTTGTTCAGCCATAAGGACGAGGTTGTAAAACCGGGCTATTATAAAGTAAAACTTAAAAAATACGATATAGGCGTTGAGCTTACCGCCAGCACACGTGTTGGTATGCATAAGTACACTTTCCCTGCAACAAAAGATGCTCACATCCTCATCGATTTGCAGGAAGGCATAGGCTGGGACAGGCCAATGGAAACCTATATTAAACAGGTTGATAAAAACACAATCTGCGGTTATCGTTTTTCAAAAGGCTGGGCAGATGATCAGCGTATTTACTTCACTGCGGTATTCTCTAAACCTATTAAAACGTTTGCAGTTTACGATAGTACGGCTAACGTAAAGGGTGCAGAGCTTAAAGGCGTGAAAGTGAAAGGTGTTATCAGTTTCGCCACTACCAAAGGCGAAGTAGTTTATGCTAAAGTGGGCATCTCGCCGGTGAGCGCCGAAAATGCCATGTTGAATATTAAGGCCGAAATACCGGGCTGGGATTTTAATAAAGTAGTTACCGATGCCGATGCAGCCTGGAATAAACAGTTTCAGAAAATTGTGATCAAGGCCGATTCATTATCACAGATGAAGAAGTTTTATACCGCTTTTTATCACACCATGATAGCGCCATCTATCTTTAACGATGTAAATGGCGAATACTGGGGAACCGACAAAAAGGTGCACAAAAACGAGGGTTTCAACAATGTAACCACATTTTCATTATGGGATACTTATCGTTCAAACAATCCGCTGTCAACCATTATCCACCCGGAGCATGTGAACGATATGATCAACTCTATGCTGGCTATTTATCAGCAGCAGGGAAGCTTGCCGGTTTGGCATTTAATGGCTAATGAAACCAATTGTATGGTGGGCTACAGTGCAGTGCCTGTTGTTGCCGATGCTTTGTTAAAAGGTTACAAAGGCTTTGATGCCAATTTAGCTTACGAGGCCATGAAAACCACCGCCATGGGCGATGACCGTGGTATCAAATATGTGAAAAAATATGGCTATATCCCGGCCGATAGCAGCCGTGAATCAGTTTCAATGGGTCTGGAATATGCCATTGACGATTGGAGCCTGGCGCAGGTGGCCAAAAAACTGGGTAAAACTGAAGATTATGCTTACTTCAGCAAACGCGGTGCCTACTACAAAAACTATTATGATGCCAAAGCTGGTTTTATGCGTGGGCGTTTATCGCAGGATGCATGGCGTACACCTTACAGCCCGTTCATTTCTATCCATGAAACCGGCGACTTTACTGAAGGTAACGGCTGGCAATATACCTTCCTTGTCCCGCAGGATGTGGAAGGCTTAATTGATATGCTGGGCGGCGTTGATAAATTCAATACCAAGCTCGATTCATTGTTTATTGCGCAAGGCGATATGGGTAAATTTAAATCGCCGGATGTATCTGGTTTGATCGGTCAGTATGCCCATGGTAACGAGCCAAGCCACCCGATGAGCTATTACTATGCTTACTCAGGCAAACCATGGAAAACAGCCGAAAAAGTGAGGTTTATCCTCGATGATTTTTATACCGATAAACCGGATGGCATTATTGGCAACGAGGATGTAGGGCAAATGTCAGCCTGGTACGTGTTATCGGCTGTTGGTTTTTATCCGGTTAACCCGGCCAACGGCCTGTACGTATTTGGCAGCCCGGTGGTTAACGAGGCTACACTGCAATTGCAGGGAAACAAGAAATTCCATGTAGTAGTTAAAAATAATGGCCCTAAAAATAAGTATATCCAGGCCATGACGCTTAATGGAGCTAATTACACCAAAACTTATATCAAGCACACTGATGTTATGCAAGGCGGTGAACTGGTGATTACCATGGGCGATAAGCCTGGCACCGTTTGGGGTGTTGGTGAAGCTAATAAAGCTGTTTCGGTGTTGAAGTAAATACAAACAATATTATTATTCCCCCTGTCATTTCGACGGGCAACGGGCAGGGTAGAGCATTAGGGCGAGGAGAAATCCTATACGTGCGACTAAGCAAATTTGCATATCGAACGTATAGGATTTCTCCTCGCCCTTTCTTTTTGCCGGGCTTCACTCGTCGAAATGACAGTGGGAATGTTTTAGGTGCGGTCGGTGTTATTATCGCACGCCTGGACGCTTATCTTTTTCAATCAAACAGCATTTATCAAATTATGCGATAATATGATAACATAGACAGCAGGAGGGGGGTAACAGGGTTAACATAATTTTGACTAATATTGTTTATGTAATTGATAATCATATGATTAAAAGACAGAAGGGGTTGCACGAAAGATTTTCAAAATATTCAGCTTACGGTCGGTGTTGTCACACTTGAGCCTGTAGGAAATATCTCCATAAGATAAATCCCTAATTAAAACTTAATCTTGCCTTGACATGTTATCTCAACATGAACCGTCTCCTCAAAAAGCTCGAAAAAATTGGCCGCGATCCTAAGAAGCTGTTTAAAAACGGTTCAACATAATTCTTATGGCAGATAAATGAACGATGGCAGTACTTGTATTGTTAAAACGCTCATAATTCTTAGCGGCTCTTCTGTTAGTATCGATCCATGCAAATGTCCGTTCTACGATCCAGCGCTTTGGTAATACTTTAAAGATGTGTAATTCGCTTCTTTTTATTACCTCAAAAGCTATTTTGAATTTGTTTTTCACTTTATCGATTAGCGCGCCCCGGTAACCATTATCGGCAAATATTTTAATGATATTGTTCCATGTTTCAAATAGCTTAGCGATTACATCCATCGCTCCGTCCCTATCCTGAACCGAAGCACTTTGAATAACCACAGCAAGCACCATCCCAAGCGTATCAACAATAATGTGACGTTTGATCCCTTTTATTCTTTTTCCTGCGTCAAAACCCCTGCTTTCGCTGCTTACAAGTGTTGATTTGATAGATTGAGCATCAATTATACCAACCGTTGGTTGCTCGGTTTTCCCTTGCTTTAACCTCGTTTGCTGAACGAGGCTCTCCTGAATTACTTCAAAGATCTCCTGATTTTTCCATGTGTTAAAATAGTAATAAACCAGTTGCCAGGGTGCAAAATCCTTTGGTAGCATACGCCATTGACAGCCCGTTTTTACCAGGTAAAGAATACCATTTATGATTTCTCTCAGTTCATAACGACGGGTACGTTGTGTATCAAAGTATTTTGATATAAATTGCCATTGGCTATCGCTTAAGTTGCTTGGGTAATTTGTCATTCTAATTGGGTTTGTGGTTATTCACAATTAGTATTTATTCAAGCTATCAGCGATGGCCTTTTTATCAACTTTTCAACACATAACATTTTCTTTCACCCGTTTTTAAACAGCTTCTAAGATCACCGCAAAAGCAGTTGGCCTGCGTTATGTTTCTGACTCATCGCCGGGATATACCCGCAAAAAATCGGGAAAGGGCTGGAGTTATTATGATGCGGATGGTAACCTTATAAAGGACAAGGAGCTGATAGCAAGGTTTAACAAGCTGGTGATCCCCCCGGCTTATACCAACGTTTGGATCTCGCCTTATGAAAACGGTCACCTGCAATTTACCGGTACAGATGCCGCAGGGCGCAAACAATACCGTTACCACACCTATTGGAACCAGATCCGCAATCAATCCAAATATCATCGCATGCAGTCTTTCGCCGCGCATTTACCGGCAATTCGGGAGCAGGTAGATAAAGATCTGGCAAGACGTGATCTTGGTCATGAAAAGGTGGTAGCATTGGTTGTAAGGTTAATGGAGTTGACAAGTATCAGGGTAGGGAATGAGTCGTACAAAAAGTTGTATGGATCATTTGGTTTAACAACTTTGCAAAACAGGCATGTAAAGGTTGAAGGTTCAAACCTGCGGTTTGAGTTTAAAGGTAAAAAAGGGGTGTTTCATAAAGTATCGCTCCAGAGCCGCAAGCTGGCCCGTTTAGTAAAGCAATGCAGGGATATCCCGGGAAAAGAGCTTTTTCAATACTATAATGAGGATGGAACCCGTTGCAGTGTTGGTTCAGGCGATATCAATAATTACCTGCACGAAATAACCGGCGAGGATTTTACAGCCAAGGATTTCCGTACCTGGGCGGGCAGTGTGAGCGCGTTATACGCCTTTAAAGAAGCCGGGGAGTTTAATAGTATAACCGAATGCAAAAAGAAGATTGTGAGTGTTTTGGATGAAGTAGCGATAAACCTTGGGAACACGCGTACTGTTTGTAAAAAGTACTACGTGCACCCATCGGTTATTAAAAGTTATGAAGAAGGCACCATTTTTAAGTATATCAGCCAGCTTGATGAACGCGAAGATGTAAAAGCCGCCGAACTTAATATTGCTGAGAAAGCCTTACTCAACCTGCTGGAAACGGAAAAACTGGCCGAGGCCAGTTAGCTGGTTGATTATGTTTAAAGTTGCTTAAGAGAGTGGTTATTTCTATTAACTATTAACTGATCTTACCTTATCGAAATAAAACTACTCACGTAATCCAACTTAATCAACCAATTACTTTACTTTTTACGGGTGGTAATCACTACTACACCGTCTTTGGCTTTATCGCCGTATTTTTTCGTACTGTCATCGCCTTTCAATATCGAAATGCTTTCTATTTTGTCGGGATTAAGTTTTTTAAAGGCTTCTGTGGAACTGGTTTTACCGTCTATTACAATTAATGGGTCTTTATCGCCATTAGTCATAATGCTCATTCCGTTTACGTTTAACGCCTTAACGTTTGCTTTTTTGCCGTAGCCGGTAACAACCACATCGCCTCCATTTGCCACTATCGCGTCATCATCGGATTTTATACTGTATGAAAGAGCCGTTGGTTTAGCTTTTACGCCGTTTATGGTAATGCTGCTACTGCCAGTTCCGCTTGATGAGTTGGTAGTGTTTTTTGAAATGTAAGTTTTTACATTGCTGTAAGTTTTACCAACACTTTTACTAACCGGACCAACAGTTACTACGTTAATATTGTCATTGTCATTTAGCACAGTATAGCCGCTTAGGTTGGTGTTAACCTTTTTAAAAGTAACGTTGGGTACATCTTTTTCGAGCTCGTCCTTATTAGGAGCGTCTTTAGTAATTATGTAAGCAACTTTAACAGGTTTGTCATCATCAATTTTTACAAACTTCCGGGCGTTATCGCCGGTAAGTACATACATGTTCTCGATTTTTGTCGGATCGAGGGTTTTACTGGTAGATACCACGCCATTTATCACAAATACCAAAGAATCTTTTTTAATGAATGCAAAAGATATCTTTAGCTCTTTATTAGTATCCGGTTTGGCGGCCATTGGCGCGATAGCTATTAATGGTGTAAGTGAGGGTTGAGGCACGGCCGCGGGTGTAACCATTGGTTTTGCAGCAGGTGTTTTGTGGATTGGTTTACCTGCTTTTACCGGTTTTGCAGATGGAATTTCGTCTGCATTGATGTTAATGATCCTGGCCAGTGGTTGTACCGCGGCGGCAAGGGTGATCCTCACCGGTTTGGCAAAGTCAGCTTTTGAAATGCTGAATACCAGCAACAGGGCCATAACGGCCGGCACTACAAAAGCGTAGCGGGTGAGGTTAAGTTTCGACGATCTTTTCGCGTTCATCATGATTATCCGTTTTTTTATAGTTGAAATATTGAAATGGTTTACAATGCCGGGTTGGGTATTATTAAAACTCACATTAACCAAACTGTATTGATAGGTTTTACTGTCGATACCATTTTTGAGGATCTTTCTATCGGTAATAAACTCGATGTTTTCGCGTACAGCCCGCTTAATAAGCCAGATGCCGGGGTTAAACCAGTAAAAGATACTGCTCAATTCAGCTAACAAAATATCGGCTGTATGCCACTGGTTTACATGCACCTGTTCATGCAGCAGGATCGATTTCAGATCGGCAGGCTCATGCTTGGCGGGATTTACATAGATGCTTCGCCAAAAAGAGAATGGGGCTGCGTCTTTATCCATTACCCGAACCAAATGGCCGCCTATGTATTGAGGTCTGGAGTTTTTATACAATCGTAAAAGGGAAAAAAGCTGCAAGGCCAGGCGGATGAGCAGCAGGCCGGCACCCGTCCAGAAAATAACACTCAACCAGTACCAGTAATCAAATGTTTGAACCGGCTGGCTTATCATTTGCGCCGATGACTGCCAGTTGATGGCTATCTGCTCCATAGGTTTGGCCAGACCCTCGTGCCGCTGCACAAAGGCCGAAAAATTGATCTGTGGGTAAATGCTTGCAAACAGGATGGCCACAAGCAAATAGATCCGGTTAAGTGTATAAAAGGTGAGGGGCCTCAGTACCAGGTAATAACCCGCGCAAAATAATAGCAGGGCTATGTTTACTTTTATTAAAAAAACAAATGTTGCCGGCATGATTGTAAGGTTTATTGTTTTTCAATAAGTTTAATGATCTCCTTCAGGTCGGTAGCGCTGATTTTTTTTTCGTTGGCGAAAAACGTAACCAGGTCTTTATAGGAGTTTTGAAAGTAATCACTCACAAAACCACTCATAAAGCGCTTTTTATATTCCTCTTCCTGTATCACGGGCAGGTAGCGGAACGAGTTGCCCATTTTTTCACTTTTTAAAAATCCTTTGCGCTCCAGGTTTTTTATGGTTGAGGCCAGGGTAGTGTAAGGGGGCTTGGGTTCGGCAAGCTGATCCAAAAAATCCTTGATAAATCCCGGGCCCGATTGCCACACTGCCTGCATTGCTTCCTCCTCTTGTTGCGATAGTTTTTCCATTGTGTTTACGATTGTTTCGTAAATCTACGAACTATTCGTAGCAAAGCAAATTTATTTTTACTTTTTAACAGAATTTAACGTTTGGGAGGAGAGGTTAGTGGTTGGAGATCAGAGGTTAGGAGGATTTGTCTGAATCAGAATTTACAAAATTTTAGAATTAACAGAATGTTACTTCCATGAAAATTTCTAATTCGGAAAATTTTATAATTCTGTAAATTCTGATTCTAACAGAATCTTAACCTTAACTTATCAAGTACTAAAACAACCCTGTTAATTTCATAAAAACCACAACAAAAGTTGATCTTAACTTAATATAAACGCAAACAAAAAACTATATTTAGGCCTGAGTTGATTGTAAAACATAAAAACGCGCTTATTGAAAACTATTACCCGCAGAGACTTTTTAAGTAAAGGTGCTATGCTGGCTGGCGGAGCCTATCCCGCTATGCTTGCCCTTGGCTTATTGAAACCGTCGCCCGCACATGCCTTTAACCTGGAAGGCAGCGGCAAAGGAAAGCATATTGTTATTTTAGGTGGCGGTTTGGCCGGTATGACCTGCGCCTATGAGCTTGACAAGCTTGGCTATCAATGTACCATTTTGGAGGCGCGGCAACGTACAGGCGGTCGCTGTTTCAGTATCCGCAACGGAAGTACCAATACCGAAATTGATAAGCCTGCGGCGACAGCCCGTTTTGATGCCGGCCAGTATTTTAATGCCGGCCCGTCGCGCATTCCGCATAATCATGAGCTTACGCTGCATTACTGTAAAGAGCTGGGTGTGCCCATCCAGGTTTATAACAATGTAAATGAAGGCGCTTATTATTTTGCCGAAGGTAAAGGGCCTTTGTCCAACAAAAAGATAAAGGTTAGGGAGGTGCATAATGATATCCGTGGTTATATGACGGAGATGCTTGCTAAAAGCATTGACCACGGCAGTCTCGATAGTAATTTTACCAAAGAGGATGGCGAAAAGATCATCGAATACCTGCAGGCCGAAGGCGGGTTGGATATTGATAAATTGTACAAAGCATCCGCACGCCGGGGTTATGCCGAAACACCGGGAGCAGGCGACAAACCCGGTAAAGTTGCCGATCCGCATAAACTGCCAGATCTGTTGCATTCAGGTTTGATGGATCCCGATTTTTATAATGTGGCCGAATATACCTACGAACTGCAGATGACCATGTTTCAGGCCGTGGGTGGTATGGATCAGATAGCTAAAGCATTGGAAAAGAAAGTGGCGCCGTCAATAAAAACGGGTGCGGAGGTTACTGCCATTAATAATGTACCTGATGGTGTTAAGATAACTTATAAAGACGCTACAGGAGAGCATACCTTAAACGGCGACCTGTGTATTTGCACTATTCCGCTGCCGGTACTAAGCAATATCAGCAATAATTTCAGCGGTGATGTTAGCCGTGCTATTGATTATATCAGCTATAACCAAACCGGGAAGATTGGTCTGCAGTTTAAGCGGAGGTTTTGGGAGGAGGATGAGCATATCTACGGTGGTATAACGCACACTAACAATGATTTAACGCAAATTTTTTACCCCAGTTATGATTATTTAGGAAAAAGGGGTATCTTGATTGGATATTACAACTTTAACGAAAAAGCGCAGAAGATAGGCGCTTTAGGTTACGCCGAAAGGGAGAAGTTTGCGCTGGAAAAAGGCAGGCTGATCCACCCGCAATATGACAAGGAATTTGAAAGCTCGTTTTCGGTAAGCTGGCATAAAACCAAATATAATTTAGGCGGATGGGCGGTTTATACTACCGAAACCCGTAAAACACAATACCCGGTACTGTTAAAGCCCGATAAGCAGGTATATTTTGCAGGAGAGCATTTGACATACCTGAATGCCTGGATGGCCGGTGCCTTTGAATCGGCCAGGAGCACGGTTGCCGCCGTACATGCAAGGGTTACAGGCCAGCGTACCCAATATCCGGCTCAAAAATAAAACGACGTTACAAAACATTAAATACCACCACCATGTCAAGTACAATTAACCGCAGAAACTGGATTAAATCCAGCGCATTTATGGCCGGAGGACTGGCCTTTTTTTCAGGAACAATTGGTAAGCTGGCAGCCATGCCGGCCCGCGTATTTAAATTGCAAAGCCGGGTATTAACCGATCAGGAAGCCGTTACCAATGCCGGCTTTGAATTGAAAGCAAGGTTATTAGCCAATGAGAACCCTTTTGGCCCGTCGGCAGCAGCAAAAAAAGCTATCCAGGATGCTATTGATAAAAGTTATCAGTATCCTTTCATGACCCAGGGCACCCTGTACAATAAAATAGCCCAGCATGAGGGTATAAACTACAACAACATTTTAATGGAGTCTGGCTCATCGCCATTGTTGTTGGCAGCGGCGATCCATTACAGTAAAGGCGGTAAAAGCATCATTACCGGTGATCCATCGTATGATGATCTGCCTTCACATGCGCAACAATTGGAAGGCAAATGGATCAAGGTGCCCCTAACTGCAGACTATAAACTTGATCTTGACGCGATGGAGGCAAAGGTTGATGATAATACCGGTCTGGTATATGTCTGCAATCCCAACAACCCAACTGCAACTATATTGGATACTGCTAAATTGAAAGCCTTTTGTGAACGCGTATCTAAAAAAACAACAGTATTTGTTGACGAGGCTTATATCGATTACCTGCCCGATCCACAAGCCAGCACCATGATCAGCACCGTGAAAGCCGGAAGCAATGTTATTGTTGCCCGTACCTTTTCAAAATTGTATGGTTTTGCCGGTTTGCGTTGCGGTTATGTGATTGCCCAGCCCGATACTATTAAAACTTTATCGATGTATACTACAGGCTTTTCGCTTGCAGCAACTACTATTGCAGGCGCAATTGCGGCGTATCGCGAAGAGGAATTTTTAAAGGATGCACTCCAAAAAACGCTGGCCTCAAAAGAATACCTGTATTCGGTACTTAAAAAAGAGGGTTATGAATATATCCCTTCATCGGCAAACTTTGTGATGTTCCCGCTTAAAATGGACGGCAAAAAATTTGTCGGCGAAATGATGAAGCGCGGCGTAGGCATTCGTAACTGGCAATTTAACGGCAAAGACTGGTGCCGCGTAAGTATTGGCCGCATGGACGAAATGGAAGCCTTTGCCGATGCGTTTAAACAACTGTCCTGAGTTTTAAGAAGCATGAAATCAAGAGTCAGGAGACAAGAAGAAAAGTTTCTTGCTCCCGGCTCTGAAAATTACAGCAAACTTTTTGGCTCTTGAATCCTGATATCTTGAATCTTTTCTAAAATGCACAAACTAACATTAACACTATTACTAAGCTCTTCATTGCATTTTGCCCAGGCGCAAACTGTAAACCCTCGTCCGCTTACTATGGATGAGTATAAAAAGGCGCAATCATTCACGATTGCTAATTTGGATAATGACACCTACGTTAAATTTGAAAATACCTATGTACTTGACCGGTATGAAAGCCGCAAACCGTATTTTATAACCGGGGCCGACGGCTTGAAAAAACGTATCGACCTGTATAAACTGGTTGCCAAAGAAGGTATGCAGGAAATAGGTCTGATGGTGTTTTATACCAACGAAAAAGGCAAGCTTTACAAAGCCCTTGTGCCCGATTTTACTGCCGATGCTAAAGTTTGGGAGCAGTATTTTCAGGATATTGATAATATCAACAAAGTGGAGCAAAACTTTATCCTGAAGCTGTCGTACGTATTGTCGAAGGAAGTCAGCTTTCAACAATATAAGGTACTTAACGCCGGCAAGGATTTGAAGGAAGAGGCCGCTACCTATGGCAATGACATATGTTTCCCGGGCGAAGAACTGGTTACCATGGCCAATGGCGATAAAAAGATGCTTAAAGCTGTGAAAAGCGGCGATGAGATAATAACGGTTGATCCGTTGACTAAAAAAAGTACCGCTGTAAAGGTAAAAGAACTTACCATACATGAGGCCAAAAACTACGCTTTAACGCAACTGGTACTGGTATCGGCCCAAACAAAAAACACAGCCGAAGGCAGGCAGGTAAAACTGAATAGCAAAGTGTTACAGGCAACTCCTAATCACCCTATGTTAACCAAACAGGGTAACATTAAAATAGGAGCGGTAGCAACCGGCCAGGAAGTACTTTGCCTAAACGAGCAAACCGGCAAATATGAAACTTTCACCGTATTGCAAAAAACAGAACACGCGGGCGGTGTACAAAGAGTATATAACATTGTAGCCGATGGCGGCAGTACCCTGCTCATGAACGGTGTAATGGTGATGCAGAAGTAATTTCGTGTTCCCTTTTTCTGCTTTAATCAAACTTAGTGTCTCCCTCGGGGTCTCTGTTGGGGACCCCTGAGATATTCATAAAATACCAGCTTCTTAACAATGTCGGCAACAATGCGTAGTCCTGCGAAGCATAAACTGTAGGGAAACATGCTTTTGTAATAATGAAGTTACCATGAATAATTCAATCATTTGCATCAAAATGTTGCAACATTAAAATCTATAAGTTAATTTAGATGACTTAAATATGACAATTATGCTTGTTAACAAAAAATTATTAGTTACGCTAGGTCTGCTATCCATAGTAGTGTTTGGCGCTATGACTACAAGTAAACCGCAGGACGAAGGTTTTAAAAACCTTAAAGTTTTGCCTAAAAACATTTCGGGCGAGAACCTGCACAAGGTTATGGAAGAGTGGGAGCATTCATTAGGTGTACATTGCAACTTTTGCCATGCCCGTAATGAAGAAACTAAAAAGATGGATTGGGCAAGCGATGCCAAGCCTGAAAAAGCAATGGCGCGCGATATGTATAAAATGATGAACAAAATTAACCAGAAGTATTTTCATGCAAAAAAGGATTCTTTAGGCATGATCATGCAAAGTGGTGTTAACTGCAATACCTGTCACCGTGGTACAGCTCATCCTGAGGTTATGGTACCTGACGGAAAAGGTCCGGGTGGTCAGCCTGGTCCGCCGCCTGCTGGTCCTGCTCCGGGCAGCCCTGCGCCAACTAAGCCATAATTAACAAGTTTATTAGTATAATTAAATGCCTTTGGTAATCCCAGGGGCATTTTTGTTTTATAGTGGTTATTATCAGCTGTGTTTACCTGCAAAGTAAAAATTAGGTTAAGGATTTTGTATTTAACTGTTGAATATTTATCCTTTTTGACAGATAGCTTCAAACTGTATTCATGAAAAATTCATGCTTGGTAACGATCTTTATACACCATAAAGGTTCGTTGGTTTTATTTAGAGAATTGCTGGTTGATTTATGATCAAATTTGCAATGTTGATTTATGAAACCGGGGACTAATTATTGTAACCTTTAATATTATCATAATTAATAAATGACTGCTGAGTTTCAGATTAAGCCACAGGAGCAAGCTAATATCTCAACAAATTCCAGCGATTTATTTTGCCGGAATTGCAAAAACCGGTTGAGCCGTATCAAACGGAGCAGCCTGGCAAAATTTTTATTGTTGGGTTTACCCTTTAAAAAATACATCTGTTATAAGTGCTCCCGTAAAACCTACAGGTGGGCCCCCAAATAATACTTCAATCGTTTTTATAGCATTGGGCATATAGTATCTTTTTGTGTAAATCAATTACATTTGTTTTATGCAGAAAATACTGATTGCCAACCGTGGTGAAATAGCTTTACGAATTATGCGCTCGGCGCGCGAAATGGGTATTAAAACCGTTGCGGTTTATTCACATGCAGATCGGGATGCCCTGCACGTGCGCTATGCCGATGAGGCTGTAAATATCGGGGAAGCTCCATCCAGTCAATCCTATCTTATTGGAGAAAAGATCATAGCTGCATGTAAGCAAACCGGGGCCGAAGGTATCCACCCGGGATATGGGTTTTTGAGCGAAAATGCCGGTTTTGCCAGGCTGGTTAAGGATTCGGGACTTATTCTTATTGGCCCATCTCCCGAGGCCATGGAAGTAATGGGTAACAAGTTATCGGCCAAAGCTGCGGCACTCAGGTATAATATACCGATGGTGCCCGGAACGGAGGAAGCCATTACTGATGTTAACGAAGCTAAAAAACGGGCTATTGAGGTAGGTTTTCCAATATTGATCAAAGCAGCCGCGGGCGGCGGGGGTAAAGGGATGCGCATTGTTGAAAGCCCGGCAGACTTTGAAGAGCAGATGCAGTTAGCGGTATCTGAAGCTACCTCAGCTTTTGGCGACGGCTCTGTTTTCATTGAGCGCTATGTATCATCCCCCAAACACATCGAGATCCAGGTACTTGGCGATACGCATGGTAATATCGTGCACCTGTTTGAGCGTGACTGCTCGGTACAGCGCCGCCATCAAAAAGTAGTTGAAGAGGCTCCATCGGCAATATTAACGCCTGAAATCAGGGAAAAGATGGGGCGTTGTGCGGTTGATGTAGCCCGGGCTGTAAATTATACAGGTGCGGGTACGGTTGAGTTTATTATGGATGAAGGGTTGAATTTTTATTTCCTGGAAATGAATACCCGTTTACAGGTTGAGCACCCTGTTACTGAACTGATAACCGGAATTGACCTTGTAAAGGAGCAAATTAAAATTGCAAGGGGCGAGGCTATTAGTTTTAAACAGGAAGATCTGAAGATTCAGGGTCATGCCATTGAACTGCGTGTTTATGCCGAAGATCCGGCCAATAATTTTTTACCGGATATCGGCACGCTGCAAACCTATATAACCCCAAAAGGGCCTGGCGTACGGGTTGACGATGGGTTTGAGCAAGGCATGGAGATTCCCATTTATTACGACCCGATGATAGCCAAGCTGATAACCTTTGCGGATACCCGCGCTGAAGCAATTGAGCGGATGATAAGGGCTATAGATGAATATCAAATCACCGGTATTACTACCACCCTCGGTTTCGGCCGTTTTGTAATGCAGCACGAAGCTTTTACCTCTGGTAATTTTGATACCCATTTTGTAAAAAAATATTTTTCGCCCGAGGTGTTGCTGGAAAGTCGCGAGGATGAAGCCATAGTAGCAGCAATAGTAATGGAACAGCTCTTGAGCAAAAAAAGGGTTTCAATTGCAGCCCCGGTAGAGGTAGCTAACTCAAGCAACTGGATCAAGAACAGGAAGCAGATTTAATAATTGTTGATCGCGGCCAGTTCATCTATCAAAGCTGCCTGAGCAGGGTTGATCTTTATTTTTGCTGTAGCCATATCAAACCATTCGGCACGATCAATTTCATCAAAAGTTTGTTTTTTTCCTGAGCGTGGCGGCCATTCTATTTCAAATGTATTGCTTTTGATATTTCCCTGATCAATATTGCCTTCAACAGCCCAGGCCAGTACTGTTTTACCCCCCTTTTGTTTTATAACGTTCAACGCTATAAAATCCCCGGTTATTTCATGCCCGGTTTCTTCCTGAAATTCACGCTTTGCCGCCATGAGGGGATCTTCATCGGGAAGATATTCACCTTTGGGTACCGACCACGAGCCTTCATCTTTGTTTTTAAAGAACGGCCCGCCCGGATGTACAAGAAATACCTGCAAACCATGAGACGCTTTGCGGTATAATAAGATTCCTGCGCTTTGCTTTGGCATGTTTAAGATTTAAAGGCAAGTTAATGAAAGGCTTAATTATAATTGTTATTTTTGATACAAATGCCTCAAACCGATATACAATTATTATGGCAGACAACAGATGGAGCAAATTTAAAGTAACTGCTGATGTTGATACGGACGTACGCAGTATGTATGAAGCCTGGGCTACTCCCGAAGGCCTGGAAACCTGGTTTTTGCGTAAAGCCGATTTTTTTGCCATAGCAGGCCGTCAGCGCGAACCGCAGGAGTTTATAAAAAAAGAGGATACTTATACCTGGCATTGGCATGGGTTTGATGATACCATTTCCGAAAACGGACAGGTGCTGGAAGCCAACGGCGCCGATTTTATAAAATTTACTTTTACAGGCGGCAGTATAGTGAGTGTATCTATCACTGCTAAACTGGGCGTTGTTATTGTTGAACTGGTGCAGGAAAACATCCCCGAGGAAGCAGACCCCGAAAAAAAACTTTATGTGCAATGCCAACTTGGCTGGACATTTTATCTGGCCAATCTGAAATCGGTGCTGGAGGGTGGCAAAGATCTGCGCAATAAGCGTAAAGACCTGTTTTCAAGTTTCAAATAATTTCATTTACTGCTGACAAACCATAGTGCAAAATATTTTAGCTTTGAGCCAATCAAAATAGCCCCTTTCAACGGGCCGGGAAGCATATGTTTACAGGAATTATAGAAACTTTAGGTAAGATCACCGATCTGCAGCAGGAAAAAGGCAACCTTAATATTACAGTAGAATCGGCTATATCGCACGAGCTCAAGATCGATCAATCGGTAGCGCACAATGGTGTATGCCTTACTGTGGTGGCTTTAGCCGATGGCTTGCACGTGGTAACCGCGATTGAGGAAACCTTAAATAAAACCAATCTTTCCCAGCTCAAAGTCGGCGACCCGGTAAACCTGGAACGCTGCATGCAAATGAACGCCCGGCTCGATGGCCACATTGTGCAGGGCCATGTTGACCAGGTGGCTGTTTGCACTGCGTTTAAAGAACTCGACGGCAGTTGGGAATATACCTTTGCATATGATGCAGCAAGCGGCAATGTAACCGTAGAGAAAGGATCCATTTGTGTAAACGGTATCAGCCTAACCGTGGTTAATTCGCATGCCAATAGTTTTTCTGTAGCTATTATTCCCTATACATTTGAGCACACCAACCTGCACAATGTGCGGGTTGGCAGCCAGGTTAACCTCGAGTTTGATATCATTGGCAAATACGTTGCCCGCTTAATGCAACGCTAAATCCCTAATGATTTAATGCGCTGTTTGGAGTAAGCGATATAAGTTTTTTGTGACTCTTTTGGCTTGCTTGCCAGGTACTTTTTATAGTACTTAATAGCTGCTGCTTTATTTTTAAGTTCGGTATCATACAGGGTTGCAAGGGCATAATAGGTAATAGGGTCCGGTTTATAAAGCAAGCTTTTCTGGTAAGCTTGAACTGCATTTTTAAGCTGGTGCAGCCTGTCGTACGAATCACCTTTTTCACTGTAATAGGAGCTCGCCCCAGTAGATATGGCTTCTTCAATGGCCTTATCCAGGTAAGTTATCGCTTTTGAGTTATTGTGCAGGGCTTTGTAGCTCATGGCTGTATAATAATATGAAGCTTCGGTGCCGGTATTGCCGTCCTCCAATGTTTTGAAAGTTTTAATACAATCCGGATAGTTGCCGGTCATGTAATAAGAAGTGGCCAGCATGGATACAATGCTGCCGGCCTGCTCGCCCGCGTCTATTAGTTTTTTGGTAATGGCGATAGTTACTGGATACCTTTTTAATGCGTACGAGGCCTGGGCCTTGCCTTTCAGGAGCAGCAAATTGGCAGTATCGGCAACAAGTGCTTTGTCGATAATATTTTCAGCATTGCCATATAGTTTAAGGTTGATGAAGAAGGACGACAGGTCATATGCCACATCAGGGTTAAGCGGATTGATCTTATTGGCTTTTTGCAGATATACAATACTTCCCTCTATATCGCCTAAATTTTGCGACAGGTCTGCCAGTTGCTTATACACATCAAAGTTGGTGGTATCTTTCAACAGGATCTTCTTTACATATACGATCGCTTTTTTATTGTTACCGCGCCTTTTAATGATCTCGCTCATGTTATACAAGTTAGTTAGGTTGGTGGTATCAGTAGCGTAAATACGTTGATAATAGTTTTCAGCATCGGGCAGGCGGGAGGCCATTTTGGAAGTATAGGCCAGTTTAGCTAATACTTTTATGTCGGTAACAGGCTCGGGATATATTTTTTTGAGGTAATCTGCTGCGTCGGCAAAACGTTGGTTTTGATAATAATCAAGCAGGAGCGAATCATTAACGGTTTGCTGAGCGTGTAGTTGCAATACTGATAAGATAAGGATTAGGGTTATAAACAGGTTTTTCATAACTAAATATTTAGTTGAACTAAGTTATTAGTTATAAGTGTTAAATCCAAATCTGAAACAATTTTTTATTGGTGTGGTTAAAATGTAAAGTGACACTTAAAACCACACATTATGGATAAGTTAAAGAAATTTGGACTGATGGAAAAAATTGTCCATGAACTGGAAGACTTGAAAAACAGCCAGCAGGCTATTATTGCTAAGTTAACTAAAATAGAAGTTGATAATATCGAACTTGGTGATAAACGCCTTGAAAAAGATCTGCCCGATATGCACCAGCGTGTATCAGAAAACCTGGATACTATTGCAGCCATCCTTGAGGATTTTGCTAATCAAACCGCAAGCTATAGCGACAGCAACAATATAGCCGCCCTGAAAGAGCAGGAAGCATTAGGAAAATAAGTTAAAAAGAAAATCCCCGTTCTCGGGGATTTTCTTTTTATAGTAGTGGTAATACTAAAGCACCATTATTTCTTGTTGATTTTTCCACTATTCCGGTTATATCTTTTTATGGCCTGGAGATAATTTTTCCATTGGATGCTTTCAATAGCGTCAAGATCGTCACCAACCATAACCCGTAGATTTTCTTCGTTATATTGGATAATAGGCCCGTTGTTGAGCTGTATAGCAACGATGGATTTTGGATTGAACATTTTCCCTTCGGGGTCACTTAAAAGCGAGTATGCATTAATGGGGCCGCTTATAAATTTAAACATCCAGCAGCTATCATTAGCGATGCCTGCATAATAATGGGGGGCCAAAGTATTGGCATTTTTTTCAGCTGATGGAGGTGTAAGGTTTCGGGCTATTTCAATAGTTTGTTCAGGATATATCACTTGTTCCCTGTTTGTATCCGCTTTAGATAGTGACTGATCAACAAACAGCAGGTAACTTTTGTGTACATAGGCATCTACGTAAATTCTGGACTTAACTTCTTTTTTAGATCCGTTGCGCATCGTTACCAGGAAAGTATACTCTCGGTTGTTGGTACTCTTGTTGTGATCACTCCAAAAGTCCCACATAGCGAGAGGCGTCTGTCGATCCATTTGTGAGTCCATGTTTTGCTTGTTAAATGTATTGTTAACAGCGGGCAATCCGTTTTGAGCAGAGGCACATTTTCCTAAAATAACAAAGGAAAAAAGAGAAACATACTTTAATAAAAGTTTCATATATAAAGCTTAGATGGGTTAAATATATGAAACCAGTTTAACCAAAATGTTAACTTTTACCAATACTGAATAACTTATAACTTACGAAGCTTTTAAAGCTTCGTAAGTCTTATAGTTCATCACTACTGGTACTGAATATAAATAGGGGCAGGCTTTAAGCTCAATATTTCTTTAGGTGTCAGTATCCTGTGTGGCTCGTTCTTTAAGTCGTTTTTATAAAAAAGCTTAAAGCCGGTAAATTGAACGGGTTCTTCGGAAATGAAATATTTATAAGTTCCCTTTTTTAGTTCCGGGCCGCCCCAGCCATCCATGTCCATAACAACCTGTACTTCGGGACGTAATTTAATATCTTTGTAGTTGGTTACCATGCGTTTGGTAAAGCGGTGTACAACAAAGATTTTTGGTGGAAGGTCGTGCTTTTTTACCAGTTTGGCCAGGTAACCGGTTACGTAATTAATATCATCGGCATCAAAGGTACCTATGCGTTTGCCGGGTACACTGCCTTCCTTCATAGAAAATTCCGGGTCGATACCTAAATGAACGTTTGGCATCTTCATATATTTCTCTAATAAAGGCAGCTCGGTTTGTACCGTACTGAAGCCAACCTGTATATCTAAAAACACAATAGCGTTAATGCTTTTTGCCCAACTAATCACGGTATCAATCTGGCTAAATGGCATCCGCAGGTTATGCAGGCCGTTGCGGCCGGCATCGGCCTGGGCCGTTACGCAGATATAATGAAGAGCCGGCACTACGTTGGTAGCTGTATCTGCCTTTTCCCAGTTTTTTACCTCTTCCTTTAATTTATTGAGCATGGTTTTACGTGGGTATTGGCCCAGTACGCCCATGTTTTTTGAATAGAGGTTACCATAAAACGCTACAATGCGGTTAAATGGTAAAATAGCTCCGGGGAGCGGATATTCTTTGGTTTTTACCGGCCAGCGACCACTTTTATCGCCGTTGGCCAGTTTTTTCATCAGCGAATCGTACTTTAAAGTATCCAGCATGGATGACCTTGCCGAAGTATCGCGGAAGTGTTTGCGGGTTGTAGAACAGGCCGTATTAGCAACGGCAATAAAAATAAACAGGGCTAAAGCAGAAATTGTCCTTTTCAAATTTTAAGATTTTGGGGTTGATCAGCAATTTCTATGCCTATTCTATACTCTTGCCTCTCATAGCTGTGCTTATAGCCTGATCCATCAAACGTTCGGCAAATGGCCTGGTAAACTCATTTAGTTCGTCAATGGTTTTCAATATCAGGTCTTTATCACCGCTGGTCAGGGCTTCTTTTAATTTCTGAACAAGTTTGGTAGTATCGGCAATTTCTGTAATAGAAACATAATCGGCATTTTTTTGAAGGAAGCGTTCAACGGTATATACCATTTGCTCTCCTTCGGTACGTGCTTCAATAAGCATACGCTGGCTTACATCGTCTTTAGCGTGGGTTATGCTATCCATCAGCATTTGTTCTACCTGTTCGTCGGTAATACCATAAGTTGGTTTTACTTCAACTTCTTGCTTTACGCCCGAACGGAGTTCGATAGCCTGTATGGTAAGGATCCCATCGGCATTCAACAAAAAGTTAATATCAACTTTAGGGAAACCTGCAGGCATGGAAGGGATACCTTTTAAATCAAATTCGGCCAGTTTACGGTTTTCTTTGATCAGATCGCGCTCGCCCTGGTAAACGGCAATTTTCATGTTTACCTGTCCGTCTATCGATGTAGTGTATTGCCTGCCGCCTTTGGTTGGCACCTTGGAATTACGGGGAATAATAACATCCATCAGGCCGCCCATGGTTTCAATGCCTAAGGATAGGGGGGTAACATCTAATAGTAAAATATCTTTACGGTTGCCTGCCAAAATATCAGCCTGTATAGCTGCGCCCAAGGCAACTACTTCATCAGGGTTCACATCATCATGCACCGGGCGACCAAAAAACTCAGCAACCATACGTTTAACCAATGCCGTACGGGTTGAGCCGCCAACCATAACCACTTCATCAATCTGATCGATAGTCAGTTTAGCATCTTTAAGCGCGTTTTGGCAACTGGTGATGGTTTGCTGTACTTTCGGCAATATCAGTTCTTCAAAAGTAGTGCGGTCAAGTGTACACCAGATATCGCCTATTTTATCATTAACCAGGCTTTGGTGTGCGAAGGCTTTTTTGGCTTCTTCTGCTTTTAAGCGTAATTGCTGCGCCAGTTCGGTATTGGTAAGTACTTCGGCTTTGTTAAGCTTGTTTTTCTCAATCCAGTAATCAACAATAATGCGGTCAAAATCGTCGCCGCCTAAAAAGGTATCGCCATTGGTAGATAGTACTTCAAAAATGCCGTTTTGAATTTGCAGTATGGATACATCAAACGTACCGCCGCCAAGGTCATAAACCGCTATGGTTTTTGTTTCTTCGGGGTTGAGGCCTATCCCATAAGCCAAACTTGCGGCAGTAGGTTCGTTAACTATCCGTAGCACATCAAGCCCTGCAAGTTTACCGGCATCACGGGTGGCCTGGCGTTGCGAATCATTAAAGTATGCCGGAACAGTGATCACAGCACGGTTAACAGGGGTTTTAAGGGCATGCTCGGCACGGGCCTTAAGCTCTTTCAATATCTGGGCCGATAGCTCGATAGGGGTGTAAAATTTATCACCTACCTTGATCTTTACCAGGCTTTCGGTATCATCATCAATTACTTTATAGCTAAAAAAGTCTTTGTAGTTTTCAATATCGTGGTAACTGCGCCCCAGCAAACGTTTAACCGAAAATATGGTGTTTTGCGGATCGGTTATCAGGAATTCTTTTGCCTCATTACCTACCAGCACATCGCCTGCATCACCAAAATGAACTACAGAGGGCACCAATACACCTTTACCTGCATCATTAATTACCTGCGGGTTTTTATCAGGGTTGATGAATGCTACCAGCGAGTTAGTGGTACCCAGATCGATGCCTACAATGATCTCTTCTTTTTGCAATGAGCCTGTTGCCAGGTTGATAGAAACTTTAGC
The DNA here is from genome assembly GCF_017569325.2 of Mucilaginibacter gossypii. Lineage (NCBI taxonomy): Bacteria > Pseudomonadati > Bacteroidota > Sphingobacteriia > Sphingobacteriales > Sphingobacteriaceae > Mucilaginibacter > Mucilaginibacter gossypii. The sequence goes on from NZ_CP071878.2 coordinate 1,418,810, forward strand.
CATTATATTAAGTTAACAAAGCGCAAATGTACTTAGTTTTGGCTGAGGATATGTCTTCTCAATCTCTAATTTGTTAAGTTTTGTGCGTTTTGTAACATCATTACAGATTGAGCCTTTATTTCATTATGCAGACAAACAAATACGCTTAACACAGCTTTATCCCTGTAATACCCTAAATAAATTATTATGGAAAATCGTGAATTAGGAGCATCCGGCATATCAACAGCGCCATTGGTTTTTGGCGGAAATGTGTTTGGGTGGACTGTTAAAGGTAAAGATACAGCCCTTTTATTGGATGCATTTGTAGATGCCGGTTTTAACACTATCGATACCGCTGATGTTTACTCGCGCTGGGTTGAGGGCAATAAAGGCGGCGAATCGGAAACCGAAATTGGTAACTGGCTTAGACAAAGCGGCAAACGCGATAAAGTAGTTATAGCCACTAAAGTAGGCGCCGAAATGGATTCGGGCAGTAAAGGGCTTAAAAAGAATTACATTATTAAATCGGCCGAGGCTTCATTAAAGCGCTTGCAAACTGATTATATTGATTTATATCAAACCCATTACGATGACCCCTCAACCCCGGTTGAAGAAACCCTGCGTGCTTATGATCAACTGATGCAGGACGGTAAGGTGAGGGCTATAGGAACTTCCAATATGTCTGTCGAACGGTTGCATGAGTCGCTCAAAACGAGTATTGAAAGAGGCCTGGTAGCTTATCAAACGCTTCAGCCCGAATATAACCTGTTCGATAGGGAAAAATATGAAACTACTTACGAGCCTTTCATTAAAGAGCAAAACCTTGGGGTGATCAGTTATTTTTCGTTGGCCAGCGGTTTTTTAAGCGGCAAATACCGTTCGGAAGCCGACCTGAAGGGAAGCAGTCGCGCCGGTATGGTTAAAAAATATCTTAACCCAAGAGGCTACAGAATATTAAAAGCCCTGGACGACCTTGCCGGGCAGTATCAAACCAGTCAGTCGGCAATTGCACTGGCCTGGTTAATTGCAAGGCCTGGTATTACAGCACCCATTGTTAGTGCCACCAGTTTGGAGCAACTCAATGATCTTTTTGAATCAGCCGCTTTGAAATTAAATAATGAAGCAATTGAGATGCTGAATATCGCCAGCGCTTATTAAATATTAATTTATATTTAACTATATATAACAGCGAGCTTTTCAAATGAAGGTCGCGCTGTTGTTTTTAATCATCTGATTAATATTTTAAATGCTGATTTTGAATTGCTTAATAATTATATTGTTTTTTTAATTTAATTATTAAACAATAATAACATGTTTTTTATCTTTTTAAACACTAAAGTTTTAAATATTTCCTGAAAAATAGTTTATTTACTAAACCGAACTCCCTGTTTTTGAGTATAAAGAGTTCTCTCTAGTTAATTTTTTATTTTAAATGGAAAAGCTTAAGCGGATTATTGGCTACGGGATGCCTGATTTGTCGCTGGAGAACAAGCTGTTTAATGTGCTCTCATTATTCATTTGTACCAGCAGCATTTTTTCGCTGGTCTGCAATTTGTTTTTAGGTTTAAGCTATAAACTTGAGCTTGTCGAGCTTTTTGTAATCCTGATGTCGGGCTGGGCTTTTTACAGGAGCAGGTTTGTTAAGTATAAAGAGGATGTAACCGTCATTTACATTTGCTTAGGGCTGTTTGCAATTATTCCGGGCTGGTTTTACAATGGCGGTATCTCCGGATCAACAACGCTTTCGGGAGTCTTTTTTATTGTACTTATAACCCTGCTTGTAAAAAAGCGATATCATTATATTTTTATTGGCGCGCTAATAGCTATATTTTTAGGATGCTACTTTATCGAAAAACATTTTCCTGGTTTAGTACAGCCTTATGATAGTACCGCGTCAAAAGAATCTGACCTCATCACTTCGGCTGTAGTAAACATATTGACTGTTGGGCTGCTGGTAGGTTTTATTAAAAAAAGCCACGAAACCGATAAGCGCGACCTGATTCGTAAGGGTGAAGAGTTGCAAGCTTCTCAAATTGAACTTTCGGCCTCACGTGACCAGGCTGAGGCGGCCACGTTTGCCAAATCGAACTTTCTGGCCAATATGAGCCACGAAATTCGCACGCCACTTAACGGTATCATCGGTACCGCCCAATTGCTATCACGTACTAATTTACAGCCCGAGCAGCAGGAACTGCTTCAAACTTTACAATCGAGCAGTAATTTATTGATTAACATCATCAGTGATATTCTTGATATTTCAAAAATCGAAGCAGATAAACTGGTCCTTCACCCGGTTTCAACGCATTTGCGTAACTGCATAAAAACAGTTATTGAAATTACTGAACCGGCCATTACATCCCTTCACAAAGCCCTAAGCTTAACCTATGATGTTGATGCTAATGTGGCAAACTATGTAATAGCAGATGAGGGCAGGCTTCAGCAAATCCTGGTTAATTTGATCGGAAATGCCATTAAGTTTACCGACGAAGGTTCGGTAAGTTTACGCGTCACAGCATCTGAGATCAGGAACAACGTCCAGGACATAACCTTTAGCATCAAAGATGACGGGATTGGCATAAGTGAAGAGGCATTAGCACAGTTATTTAAACCATTTACACAGGTAAATACTACCGCCTTGCGCAAATATGGCGGTACGGGGCTGGGCTTATCCATTTGCAAAAAACTTGTGGAGATGATGCACGGCAGAATCTGGGTAGAAAGTAAGGAAGCCCAGGGCTCGTTGTTTAGCTTTACCTTGCCTTTACATGTTACCTATGGCATTATTGAACCGGAGATGCAACCGGATGAAAAGGAAGCTTTTCAGTACCGGCCGTTACGCATTTTATTAGCCGAGGATAATAAAATGAACCAGTTAATAGCCAGTAAGATTTTTAAAAAGGTTGGTTATAATATTGATATTGCCGAAAATGGATTGGCCGCGGTAAATATGGTTGAGCAGTGTAACTACGATCTGATATTCATGGACATTCAAATGCCCGAAATGGATGGTTTGCAGGCTACTCGCCATATATTAACAAAGCATGGTAAAGGCGCTCCGCCTATTATTGCCATGACAGCCAACGTGCTTAGCGAAAATGAGCGTGAATGCACCCAGGCCGGTATGAAAGATTTTGTAAGTAAACCTTTTACTTTTGAACGGCTGGAAGATATCATCCAAAAATGGACGTGATTTATCAAAAAATTGTCAATCGTTGATTAGTACCATACAAAATAAAAATAGTACCATTAAGGGCAAAGCTATTGTGTGTAGTTTTGTGTCATGTTACAAAGCATTCCAACAATTGATATTTGCACACTTGCCGATGATATTAGACAGGACGACATCCTGATCAGCAGGTTTGCGTCTTATCTGGATGCTCATAAAAACCTTTTCTTCCCGCACCGCCACTCGTTTTACCACCTGGTATTGTTTACTGATGGCGGAGGATCACATACCATTGACTTTGAAAGCTTTGAGGTAAGGCCGGGGCAGATTTACTTTATGATTCCCGGGCAGGTGCATTCATGGGCTTTTGAAGGTTTTACTGACGGTTATATTATCAATTTCTCAAGCTCGTTTATCCAGTCGTTTTTATTACGCTCAGGCTACTTTGACAATTTTAACTTTTTGAACGGCAATCCAAAGGATGAGGTGGTTGACTTACCTGCCAACCAGTTACCCGAAATCATTACCCTTTTTGAAAGGATTGTATCTGAAGTTGAAAAGCCTGCAGTTTTGGGTAGCGATATGGTAAGGGTGCTTATGCTTCAGCTTTTCATTCTAATAAATCGTTGCCAGGGCAAAGGCGATAGCTTTGGCAAACAGGGCTATAATCAAACGCTGATCCGTAACTTTCAGAAGCTGATTGAACAGCATTATATCGATGTAAAGCTCCCTAAAGATTATGCAGAACTGCTTTATATTACCCCCAATCATTTAAACGCGGTATGTAAAGATGTGCTTGGCCTGTCGGCAGGAGAGGTGATCCGTAACAGAACTTTGCTTGAAGCAAAAAGGCTATTGACCAATCCGCGACTTAATATAAGTGAGATAGCTTTTAACCTAAATTTTAGTGATAACTCCTATTTTACCAAGTTCTTTAAAAAAATTGAGGGCATTACCCCCGAAGAATTCAGAAAAAAAACCTTAAACAATAAATCATAACGTTATGGAAACCCCTAAATATAAATTATCCGCCTGGTCTGCCTTTGTAAACGCCAAATGTCCGCGTTGCAGGCGCGGCGACCTGTTTGCTACCGGTATGTATGAATTTAAAGGACAGGAGATGCATAAAACATGTTCACACTGCGGCCTTGTGTATGAGCGTGAACCCGGTTATTTTTATGTAGCCATGTTTGCCAGTTATGCGCTTAACGTTGCTGAGATGGTTACATTGGCAGTTGCTATCAGCGTTTTAACAGGCAGCAGTAACCCCTGGTTGTATGTAACTGTTATTTTAGGAGTAGCGGTAGTTTTAGCGCCATTTAATTTCAGGTATTCAAGGGTGATGCTTTTGCACTGGCTTACACCGGGCTTACATTATCATCCGGAGATGAGCGAGGATAAAACGAAATAATTTAATTGACTGAAATACATACAGATGCCCTTGATTAAAAAATTAAGGGCATTTTCATTTAAACCAAAATCCGCCGCTACAGTCATAATAATAACAAGCTTGATTTATATAAATTAAATAAGTATTTGAAGTTAAGCTGTTTATAATTACTTAAAATCTATTATCATGAAAGCGAAACTTAAATCACTGAAAGCCGATCTATATAATGTATTTGTAGTTGGGAATGCCGATGACAGACAATTGGCAAAAGCATATTTTTTGTTGGCTATTCCTTTATTCGCGATATTTTTTGGCTTGGGTTCATTTCCCAAATTCTGATCATAAAAAAACAGTCGGAGCGTTCTGCGGCGACTGTTTACAACTGTTCCTAACTAACTAACTATTAAACTAAATTATTTTTCTATTGGGTTAAGGCCCAGGTAATTTGCAGCAATAAATAAATTGTTATTGATTTTGTGCCAGGCCTGGTGGTTGCCGCTTGTATACCGGTTTAAAACATCATGGTAATAAGAATCCGAGAATGTGAGCCGGGTGTTTGTTTCTGAATTATATAATGAATCTTTGCCTAAGTAGATGCCGCTGCGTTGCGCAGGTTTATCGATTTTTTTTTCGGGTGTTGAGGAAAACATATTGGCACAAGCTACCAAAATGAGAGATGCCCCAACCAAAACAAGAAAATGGTAAAATAATTTCATAAGCAAGGTATAAGTCTTTAAAAGATGCCTCCGGATGTTCAGAAACATATTATGCTCCAAAAATAACCAACGCTATATAAAAAGTAATCAGGGATTTCACCGTTTTGCGTACGTAGTTTTACGCAATTTTTAATAGATTACGGCGAATATTTAAATGTACAAATAAAAAATCCATTATGTTACAAATTCTTTAAAAAAATTATGCCAGGCTGTTGGTAAGAGTTGGCCTGGGCACTATTTTCGATATGAACATATTACAAACTTTCTTCCTCAATATACCGGTGTTTTAACAGCCGATATTTTGATATAGCCTTTTTAACTTTTAAAGCAGAAAGTTTATACTCCAGTAAAGTACCCAAAGCAAACATAAAAAGAAAACCAGGCGGGTAAATCAAAGCCTGAATCGTACCCTCGCCGATGGATGCGGAAATAATACCGGCTGCAATCCCAATTACCAGCAATGCTAACACTGCAGTACTCATGTTACTCAGCCTTAACCTATAAAATAAATCAGTTGTGTTACGGGGTAGGTTGATAATCAGCTTTGGGAGATAGCGATCTATAAACGTGCGTGGGCGGGTAAAATGTATGTTGCGATTGCCTTCATAACCTAAAAAGATTTTATCTGCTCCCATAGATACTTCTGATGATATAAAATCGAAATTAGTTTCACGCTTCGCTGAAAATTTGCGTAAAGCCTTTTCCAATTCAGCCTTTTCATCAGGGCTTAAAGAAACCGTTTTAATTGTGATCATGGTTTTATTCAGTTAAAGTAGCAAATAAATTAACATCATTATGCAAGGCGGCTAATAAACTTTTACTTTTGCCGGCGATATGAATGATTCGCTTAAAAATAAATACGACAGCATAATTTTTGACCTTGATGGTACCCTTTGGGATAGTACCGCTAATGTTGCCCTTGCATGGCAGGCGGCAATCAGTAAGGTAGAATATATTAACGAGGAAATGACGCAGGAACGCGTGCGTTCTATTACCGGCATGACCTACGATGCAATTTTTGATAAGTTATTCCCTGATCTTAATGCAGAGCAACGCAAAGAAGTGCAGGCTCTTTGTGCCGTAAGTGAATTGGAGATCCTGTTCACCAAAGGGGGCGAACTTTACCCTCAACTGGAAGATACCCTTAAATACCTTGCTGCAAATTACAAACTTTATATAGTGAGCAATTGTCAAAACGGTTATATCGAACTGTTTTTGGATCTGAACCAATTGCATGGCCATTTTCTTGGACACCAGTGTTTCGGCACAAAAGGGAACCCTAAGGCCGATAATATCAAAGATGTGGTTAATGATCACCAATTGAAAGCCCCGGTTTACGTAGGTGATACCATGGGCGATTATAATGCCGCCAAACAAGCCGGTGTACCTTTTATTTTTGCAAATTATGGTTTTGGCGTTGTGCCTGATGGCATGGTAGCAACCATCAGTAATTTTGCCGGGCTTAAAGAGCTGCTTTAAACTTATTGTGTTTTAATCATATTAGGGTTGAATAGTTGTTAAGCTCGTTGCCTGGAAAGGTAATGCAGTAAATTATTATACATAATTAAACGACTTTGTAATTGGCTTGCCGGTTTGGCTTTGTGTGTTCTGCTTTAAGCTTTCGTATAATGATAATCTTATTGTAAAACAATTTTCGGGTTTTGCCATTGTACTTTCAGCTTTACGGCTAAAAAGTTAATTTAGTAAAATGAAGTTTATCAAATATCTGCCGGTAGCTATAGTACTTGTTTTTTTCGTATCATGTAAACCCAAAACCAAATCAATGCAGGTGCCTGTAGTTGGTTTTGTTGATGCTTTTGAAGATGCCACCATATCACAGGCCCGCAAAGGTTTTACTGATGCCTTGAACAAAAATGGTTTCAGCGAAGATAAGAAAACCGTTCAGATTGAATACAGCAATGCCCAGGGCGATATCCCAACGCTTACGCAAATTGTTAACCACTTTGTTACTGATAGTGTAAACCTGCTGGCAACATGTACAACATTATCAACAGTAACAGCGCTTCAAAAAACAAAACATATCCCCGTTTTCGCCATGGTATCCCCAACTGCCGAACGCATGAAGGTAGTTGATGCAAGCGGGAAAGCACCCGCCAACCTTTTTGGTGCGGTAGAAGAGCTAAATTATATCGATACTTCGTTTAGCATTATTCCCAAACTGCTTAAGCCCAAAGGAGCAAAGCTTGTAATCGGGATGATCTATAATCAATCGGAGCCGCAATCGGCCGATGCCTTAAACCGTATTAAATCATTGGCCGCAGGGCTAAACGTTGATATTGTAGCACTTCCGTTAAATACCTCGGCCGATGCGCAGCTGGTTACGCAGTCGCTGCTAAATAAAAACATTGATGCTTTTTTCGCTAATCCGGATAACACTGTTTTTGCATCTTTTGAAACCATTCTGAAAAACTGTAACCAGAAAAATATCCCAATTTTTACAAGCGAAGCAGGTTTGGTGCAGCGTGGTGCTGTAGCTGCTTTTGGCGCCGATATTTATCAGTGGGGATACCAGGCGGGCGAGCAGGCTGCTCAATATCTTAAAACTCATAAAACGGATGGTTTACAGCCCGAAATGGTGAAGATCAGGAAGAGGGTATATAACCCGGCTGCTGCTAAAAAATATAATATTACCATTCCGCCAAATTTTGAGCCTGTAAAATAAATGGATTTTTACCTTACCGCTTTACTACAGGGCCTATGCTTTTCGGCCATAGCGCTGGGGATTTATATATCCATGAAAATCTTCAATATTCCGGATATCACAACCGATGGCAGTTATACACTGGGCGGCGTGGTTACGGCAGTATTGCTGACCAATCATCAGCCCACCTATGTTATTTTACCTGCTGTGATTTTGGCAGGCGCAGCAGCGGGGGCGCTTACTGGTATTATTCATACCAAATTAAAGATCAATGCACTGCTGGCCGGCATCCTGGTCATGACGGCGCTTTACTCGGTTAACCTTACTATTTTAGGCCGCTCAAATTTACCGCTTATCAATTTGCCGTCGTTATTTACTATAGTAAGTGTTGTGAGCGACCCTAATCAAAATACATTATGGATCCTTACCATTTTTGTTATCGTGATCACTTTTCTGATCGGCTACCTGCTCAAAACCGATTTTGGCATAGCCATGCGGGCTACAGGTAACAGTGAATCCATGATCCGTTCATTAGGCGTAAATACCGACAGGATGAAAATTACCGGGCTGGCACTGGCCAATGCGCTCACGGCTTTGAGCGGTTACCTGGTAGCCCAGTTCCAGGGTTTTGCAGATATCAGCATGGGCATTGGGATTGTGATAGTAGGGTTAGGATCGGTGATCATTGCAGAAACATTAATTAACTGGTTTAAGCTTACCTCGGTATGGTTAAGTTTGGTATTGGTATTAGCAGGGGCAGTGATATTTCAGCTGGTTTTGGCGTTTACACTCTCAGTTGGTGTCGACCCTAAATTACTTAAAATAGTTACCGCCGGTTTTGTGCTGGTAATTGTAAGCCTGCCGCGTTTATCCTTATTAAGATCATCATGATAACGATAACCGACGTACATAAAACATTTAATAAAGGTAAAGCCAACCAGGTAAACGCGGTTAATGGCATTACACTGGAGATCAAAGACGGTGAGTTTTTGGTGATAGTTGGTTCGAATGGCTCAGGCAAGACCACCTTGCTTAATTTAATTGCCGGCAGCGTATCGCCCGATAATGGCACTATAAGTATCGACGGAAACGATGTAACCAACATGCCTGATTACAAACGCAGCCGGTGGATTGCAAGGGTATTTCAAAACCCATTGAGTGGCACTGCGCCAGATTTGAGCATATTAGATAATTTCCGGCTGGCATCTATCCGCACAAAAAGAAAAGGTTTATCCGTTGGGGTAAATGATACTTTTAAAAAACAGGTTCGGGAAAAAGTAGCCGGCCTTGGCATGGGTTTGCAGGATAAGATAGATCAGCCGATGGGTACTTTATCGGGCGGGCAGCGGCAGGCGCTTACCCTGCTGATGAGTGTGATGGATAGTTGTAAAGTTTTATTGCTGGACGAACCTACCGCGGCCCTCGACCCACGCTCGGCCGACGTGGTAATGCGGACAGCTGATACACTGATCCGCGAATTTAATTTAACGGCGGTATTCATTACGCATAATTTGAAGGAGGCTTTTAATTATGGCACAAGAATAATACAAATGGGCGAGGGGGTGATTATTAACGACTTATCGGGTACTGACAAAGCTTCTTTAAAACAAAATGACTTGTTCGACTGGTTTGCATAAAAATTGGCAAAGTAATTGTATAGCTACCTGTACTATGAAAAACAATAATTTTGAAACCATATCCGACGCTTACCAGTTAGTAAGCGGTGCGAAAATAAAAGGCAAAAAGCACGACGAAATATTTGAACTTGGCGCATATGATGCCCTTAAACGCGGCTATGTACTTTACCCGCTTGAACATGGCGTTAAGTTTGATGATTTCAGCGTAATGATATCTGAAAAGGAATTAAAAAATAACTTCCTTATTGAGGCAGTTAAACAAAATGCAATAGCAGCTTAATTAAGGCTGCTATTTTTATTTGGCGCCGTTACGTCATGTAACGGCAATAAACCTCATACACAGTGCTGTTGACGTTGTGCAGTAATTTCATTTCTTGCTTTTCTCATCCAATAATTGTAGGTTTGCACATATAAAGTACAAACCGATGTTGTTTAATAAATCATTCTGCTCAATAGTAATGTGGCGCATGGTGCCGCAGCAGAAGGGTTTTGCATCGATAATTCTCTTCTCAACTCCGGTATAGCGGTTTCGAAGCACCCAAACCGATCCTACATTTACCACATTAGTATAACATTAAGCCTTACATAAACGTAAGCTTAACTGAATTTGAAATTTTATATGGACAATTATTATTCAATAGAAGAAAAGTACCTCCAGGCTGTTGATGAACTATCGTTCGGAGAAACACCTAAGGGCTTAAACATATTAAACCAGATCATTACGGATGAGCCCTTTTTTGCAAGGGCGCATTACCAGTTGGGGATGATCTACTATTACAAGATCCAGGATTACCAAACCGCAGGTTATCATTTTAAAACCTGTATGGAGCTGGAGCCATCTTTTCCGGATAATTACACCCATTATCTTGACCTGGTAGTATTCCTGGGAATGGATAAGCTGGTTTCAACCATTTCGGCCCAGGCTTTAACCACACCGGGAGTGAACAAGGCCCGCATCTTTGAGCTGCTTGGCTTGTTTTATGAAAAACAAAAGGACTGGAATAAATCCTTAGGTTATTACCAGGAAGCCTTTATGGAAGTGACCGAAAAAGACGAGCGTAAAGACATTGAAGATAGTTTTAAGCGCGTACGCTCAAAAATGAAGCAAAAACAGGCTTACCTCTATTTCATTACCGAATAAACTTAAATAGCTGTTTAATTGGATACTTTAACGAACAAGCCCCTAATAAAGGGGCTTATTCGTTAGTAAAAAAATCATAATTAATAACGTATGTTTAAAGATAAGCTATTGTCGTAAGTTGCTGTTATACAATAAAGACACAATTTTTGTGAAAAATGTGCAGAGGCTATAAATTGCATTGTAATAATTAATTGTCCTCTTTATATCTTAATCATGATTTAGCCATGCCTAAATATTTAGTGAAGCAATCAATTGTTATTACTGGCAGTTATAGCTGTGATTGTTTTCCTCTTCAAGTATCTGATAGCGTTGTATTCTGTTAACAGATGAATTTAAATAACCGGCAAATGCACTTCTGCCATCATGCACCTCGCGCTGCCGCCGCCGTTTGTTTCAATGGTATTGATATCAGCATAAACCAGCCTTCCATACTGTTGTAAAGCGGAACGCTGTGCTTCACTCAAAGCGCTAAAAGCGTTTTGCGACATCACGATCAAAGTATCACCGGCTTTGTTCTTCACTTCCAGCATATTGCCTGCAAACTGGTTCATCTGCTCAAAAGTGATTTCAATAATTTCTTTGCGCGATGATTTTAACGATTCGATAACCGTTATTCTTTCATGCGGGTTAGGAATACTGTTTAGGCAGATCACCGCGAACCGGCTGCCGATGCACATCAATACATTGGTATGATAAATAGCCTTGCCTTTTTCATCTACAGCTTCAAAACTAATGGGCTGATAACCCGATTGCTCACAGAAATAATTAAGCACATCTTTATCTGTTCGGGGAGACAGGCATGCGTATGCTATCTTATTCTCACGATCAAGTACCATGCTGCCGGTGCCTTCCAAAAAGCGGTGCTCATGCTCAAAACGGCTCAGGTCAATTACATGGGCTACTTTAAATTTATCTTCCAGGTCGGTTATAATATCTTCCCTGCGCTCAAGCCGGCGGTTTTCGGCCTGCATGGGGTAAAGGAAAACGCCGCCATCGTTATGAAAAGATACCCAGTTGTTAGGAAATATTGAATCGGGCGTATAGGGCTGTGGGGTGTCATCTACAACGCTAACATCTACGCCATTATGGCGCAAAATGTTAACCATACTATTAAACTCACTCAAGGCTCTTTCCTGTACGCCATTTTTTTCGGCATCAGGGTTTTGGAAAGCATTGCTTGCAGCGGTTTCTTCGTTAAACCCGAAATTAACCGGGCGGATCATTAATATATGTGATGTTGATTGACTCATGATTTTTGTCATTATTTCATTGGGTCATTGAGTCATCTGGTCATTAAATCATGCAAAGCAATGACTTAATGACCAGATGACTCAATGATAAATTAAATTACAGTATCCCTGAATACCGGCATGCTCATGCAATGGAAACCACCACGGGCACGGGAAAGTTCGGCTGAAGGCATTAATATCAGCGTATCAGTCAAACTTTGCGGATCAAGTTCATTATTCTCAAATTTTTGAAGCAGTTCGGCTACCCGGATCACATTAAAGCCACCTTCTTTAAAAGCCTCTACAGTTTTATCATTCCGATCATATCCAACAACAACGCCTTCTTTTAGGGCCAGCAGGTTGCAGGAGTCTGTCCACTGTTCACGGGCATCAAAGGGGAAGGTGTTGTTGCCCGAGTAAATAAACTTGGTTTTTACACCGCTTTTGAGGTCGTTCTCGCTGATGTCAGAAAGCAGGTCCTCAATACAACCAAATAGCCTTGGTTTTTCATCTTTTTCAAACTGTACAATTTCTGCCCGTTCTTTTTGTTTTTTATCGGCAAACCATGATATCGGCTCCCGTTCTTCAATAGGGGCTTCGGCCACCGCAAGCGAGCGAAGTAATACCCAGGTATCGCGTTTTACCTGTGTGAATACAGTATCGATATGCATGTAATCACGCTTGTTTGGGATTTTTACGATGGTTACCTTCTTCACTACATCGTGCTCAAACAACAGCCTGATAGCTTCATTAGCCCCGCTGACAGATGTCCGCTCGCTGCAGCCGATCACTAAATGATCAGGACTTACCATCATCACATCACCGCCTTCTAAAGTTGTGCGGCCTTCAGCATCTTCGCCCGGGCGTAAAAAATGCTGCGCGGTTTCAGGAATCTCCAAAATATTATTGCGATAAGCTTCAAACAGCGGATGATTGAAAAATATGTAACGCATCAGCAAAGTTTCGCGGAAACGGGCTTTCTTTGCCGGCTTATTGAGCAGCATATGATTATTAACCGCTATACCCAAATCCCTCGAAAAAATAAGATTGGGGATAGGGGCAAAGATCATTTCTTCGGTTGTTAACGAGCCCGAAATAAAGATCTTAGCCAGCTCAACCGGATCCGTGTCTGTAAGTTGCTGCTGCAAGCGATAGTTGCAGCTTTCAACGGCACAAACTGCAGCTACCAGTTTTTTGCGGATATCCGGCTGCTGTAAAATATCAGCCAGCAAGGTTTGGATCTCGATAACTTTATCTGACGAATGGAAGCCTGGATTATCAGGTTTAAAAAATGAACGGCGGGTAGCTTCATCATCAATTTGATTCAGCTTGCCTTTTATTTTGTCGGGGTCAAGAAAATAGAGCAGGAGCTTTACATAATAATCGTATTCATTCCGGCGCACGGTATCCAGGTGAATTATATCTTCAAAAAGCCAGTCCTGCGCCTTTGAAGGCACAACTTTGCCTAAACCGCTATCCGGACTATGAATAAGCAATGTGCGGAGTGTGCCAATTTCGGAGGTTACATCTATTTTAAAATCGGAGTTGGTTATTGTCATAAAACACTATAATCGTAACACAAATCTATCAGAAATTAAATTACAAAACGGGCTTACCCGGCAAAATTAGGCCGGGTAATATTTGCCTGTTCTTTTAATTCAATATAAAACGTTTTATGTGTCGATTATATGTTGCTGCTTTCTAATCGGCAATCTCCCGGTAAGTGTTCCTTTCCATGTTTACGTTTAGCCTTTGCAACATGGCCTTCATATCAAAGCCCTGTTGCTGATATAGCTGCTGCACTGCCTCTTTAGCTTTTTGTAAAACATCTTCGTTTTGCCAAATGGCGGTTGTAATGCAAATGAGGTTGCCTTGGTCATCATAGCGCTCAAAGGCACGGTCTTCAATAAATCCGTCGAGCTTTTTAATAAAGTCGCGGTTGACTTTCATACGTCCTTTAAATTCCTGTTGAGCTGTTGCGGGAACAATAAATTGATCTATAAATATCTGTTTCATGATAATCCTTGTTTTTGTTCCAAAATTCAGCACAATCAACGCCCAATACTTGTAAAAAATCATTGATTTACCAGGCCCTTGGTATTTTGAAGAAATCGGTAGGGTTTAACCCTGTAAACAGTTTAAATTCCTTGTTGAAATGCGGCTGGTCAAAGTACCCGGCTTCTAAAGCTACCTGGCTGAGCGAACCGTTTTTAGGTTTACTATCAACTATCGACCTGATCTTAATGATATTGGAAAACTGCTTTGGCGAAGTACCAACCACTCGTCTGAAGCGTTTTTCAAATGCATCCTGGCTTATATAATGAGTATCGGCAAGGTCCTTAATTTTGATCATGCCCTTTGATAAGCGGATCTTTTGCAGGGCAGATATGATCAACTGGTCCTGTTTGTGGCTTTCAATATGTTTAAGCAGAAATTGTTCGGTGATGATTACCCGTTGCTGATTATTGGCTGCTTCTGCCAGTTGTTCTTCAGTTAAGGATAATTCACGCAGGTCAATAAAGTTATCAAGCGGCAGAGTTGCCTCAAATAATTCATGAAGCGGATTTTTGAAAAACGCTGCCGCGCCGGCTGCTTTAAATAAAACCAACATATTGCCCGTGCCCGGTGCATAATTAATTAGCCTGGGCGATTTTTTTAAGCCGGTGATTAAAGAGGAGGGGAGCTTACCGCTATGTGCCTCGGTAATATCGCTAATCTTGCCACCGTATCTGAACGCCATTACCAGCGATGTATCAGGCAAAATACGATTAACCAGATCATTTGCAGTCTCGATAAAAACGTATTGCCGTATAAAAGGCTTTAGTATTTCGCCGGGCGTAAAGCGTTCAATATGCATTTAACTAAGATACAGAATTTGTTAATCAGAAAATTCCCGTCCGACGCGACTCAAGATCGTATTAATACGGATCAACGTCGGGCTGTACAATACTGCCCGTGCTAAGTTTGGTTGTATAATATTGAGTGATCACATCCCTTAAAACAGTTTTTGCCTTAATGATAGAGATCCCATCCTTCTCAAATTTGAGCATAATGCTTTTAATGTAATAATTGCGGATCCTGCTAATGAGTGGTTGTTCCGGGCCAATCACCCGCTCGCCGAAATGCTCGCGGAGGCGCGCGCCGAGGTACTCTGCCTGGTTATGGAGCACATCGGGATTTTTATGCTTGATATCGAGGTTAATGATCCGGTAGAAGGGAGGGTATTTAAAGCTTTTCCGCTCTTCCATCTCGGTAAAATAAAGATCGGCGTAGTTGTTATCAATCACCTGCTTTAACACCCTGTGATAAATATCATAGGTTTGTACAACTACTTTGCCCTGCTTACCCCGGCGGCCGGCCCTGCCGCTTACCTGTGCAAGTAGTTGATAACCACGCTCGTTTGCCCTATAGTCAGGGAATTTTAGCAGGCTATCAGCATTAATAATACCAATCAGTGTCACATCTGAAAAATCAAGCCCTTTGGCCACCATCTGGGTACCAACCAATATATCTATCCTTTTCTCTTCCAGATCGTTGAGGATAGTTTGCAGGGAATTCCGTGATCGTGTAGTATCAAGGTCCATCCGGGCAATCCGGGCTTCGGGCAATAAAACGCTCAGTTCATCTTCAATTTTTTCGGTACCGAAGCCTTTATATTCCAGGTGGGTAGATCCGCAGGCGGGGCAAATGGATGGCGTATCTTCCTTGTAACCGCAGTAGTGGCAATGCAGTTTGCCGCTGCTTTTATGATAAGTAAGGCTTACATCGCAGTTAATACATTTGGGAGTATAAGCACATACTTTGCACATCAGGATGGGGGCATATCCGCGGCGGTTTTGGAATAAAATTACCTGCTCTTTATTTTCAAGCGCCTGCTTGATGCCCTCCATCAGCACACTGGTAAAGTGCGACTGGATAGTTTTTTGTTTGGTTTCATGAGCGATGCTTACTACCTGCACATCGGGCAGCTCAACGCCGCCAAAGCGTTCGGTGAGCTCTGCAAAACCGTATTTGTGAGTGCGGGCGTTATAGTAGCTTTCGAAGGATGGCGTGGCCGAACCCAAAAGCACTTTACCCTGGTGCATGTTAGCCAAAAAAATCGAGGTGTCGCGTGCGTTGTAGCGCGGCGCCGGATCAAATTGCTTGTATGATGTTTCGTGCTCTTCATCAACAATGATCAATCCCAGATCGGCAAAAGGTAAAAACACAGACGACCGCGCGCCGAGCACAATCTTATACTCTCCGCTTAAAACTTTCTGCCAAACCTCAACCCGCTCATTGTCATTAAAACGCGAATGATAAACACCGATATCCGCACCAAAATACGTCCGTAACCTTTCAATAATATGTGTTGTTAGGGCTATTTCAGGCAAAAGGTAAAGTACCTGTTTCCCGCTGCGTACAATATCTTCTATCAGCCTTACATATAATTGTGTTTTGCCTGATGAGGTTACGCCATGCAACAACGTTACTTCTTTTTCTTTAAACTGCCCGCGGATGCTTTGAAGTACCTCCGTTTGCTGTTCGCTCAATTCAAAGTTGTTGCCTTCTTCTCCTTCTTCCTCAAAATGCAGGCGGCTAACGTTTCTGTCCTCCGAAAAGAAGATCTCTTTTTCAATGAGCGATTTAATGCTTGATTCACCTGCACCGCTCTCTTCAATAAGTTCGTTTTTGGTGATGTTTTTTTGATGACGGGAAAGCTTGATGTAAGCTAATAGGGCATCGGCCTGTTTAGGCGCGCGCTTTTCTAATATCGGGAATAGCTCCCGCAGATTATCCTGGTTGTTATAAACCGGGTTAAGTGTAATAAAAGTGCGTTTGCGGGGCTTATAACGTTCGTTTACTTCTTCGGATATGTTGATGATGTTTTTTTCAAACATCAGCTTCAATATCGGCATTACAGTTTTCTGTCCCAAAAGCTTGGTAATATCGCTTATGGTAAGCTCCAGCTGAATTTCGAGGGCTTCAACAATTAAAAACTCTTTATCGTGAAGCGTGGCTTTATCTATCTCATATTCCCGGTTAAGCATGATGCGGGTTTCGCTGGCCAGCTTCAGTGCTGATGGCAGCGCGGCGTTCATAACTTCGCCTATGTTGCACATATAGTAATCTGCCAGCCACTGCCAAAATTCGAGCTGCTTAGGAGTTACAACCGGGCGGTCATCCAGGATCTCGATGATATATTTTGCTTCGTACTTTTCGGGCGCCAGTTTCCCTATCTCTTTAACAATGGCTGTATAAAGCTTGCTTTTGCCGAACTGCACCACCACTCTTTTGCCAATAGCAATAGCATCATTTTGCTCATAAGGAACCCGGTAGGTGTAGTTTTTTGAAATAGCCAATGGCAAAATCACTTCGGCAAAAAGTGTTTCACGGTCGGTATGTTCAATTTCTGCAAACTCTAACATTGTTTATTATTTGTTGCGGATAGCAGCTAATGCCAGCATCAGCCAGCCCAAAATGAACAACAAACCACCAATGGGTGTAATTGGCCCCATGGCTATAAGCCAGTTCCAGCCAAGCAGATCGCGGCATGACAACAGGTACAGCGAACCTGAAAAGAATATAATGCCGAAAGTGAACAGGTAGTAAGCTGCCGATATTAAGCCCCCGCTCTTTTCGCGCGCAAAAACTGCTAAAAAAAGCAGGGCAAATACATGATAGAAGTTGTATTGTACAGCAGTATGCCAAACCTCAAGCTGGGCGGGGGTAAGCAACGCTTTTAAACCGTGGGCTCCAAAAGCGCCGGTTATAACGGCCAGCATACCTAAAAACGAAGCGGTAATAATTATTTGTTTGTTCATGCGATATAAAAAGCTAAGTTAACCAATTGAAAGTATTACTTTAACGCCGTGGGGTAAAATTCTATATTTGCTGCACGCCCCTGCTATGAAACGACTGATAGTAACCACTATATTTTTGATTATAGCTACCGTGCTGGTAACGGTGTTATATTTTAAAAATTTAAGTCCGCCGGGAGTGCGTACCGGGCAGGTTATGCGCGCTATTCCTGATAATGCGGTGGCAGTATTTGAGTTTGGTAATGAAAAGGGATTTTATGATATTTTTGCCGGCAACCAGCTCTTGAGCACTTTTGTTGGCCCCGGCAAATTACATGAACTTGACACCTTACGCAAGTTGCTTATTGCCTCTCCACAGCTTGATCAATTTTTTACAGGCCAAAACATTTTCGTTTCCCTTCATCCTACAAATAATGATAATATAGACTTGCTCGTAACCACCTCGGCATCAAAAGCTTTTTCCGCAACTATGTTTAATCATTTAACAGGCAATGCCAAAAGCGCTTTACAAATAGCGCCTATGCAAATAGCGGCAAGCCAGGGTTATAATATATATGTTAAGCCGCTCAATAAACATTTTTATCTCATTAAAACCGGCGACAATATATTTTCGGGCAGTTTTTCAAAAGATTTGGTTGATCATAGCGCCATCTACCAGCAGGATAAAGGCCATAATGGCTTTGTACCGTTGCCTGAGCAGCAAAACGCCAATTCGCTTGCCAATCTTTATATTAATTACAACCAGTTTAACCCGTTTTTTGATCAGCTCTTCCTTAATAAAACTACCGATCTTTTTAAGAGCTTTAGAATGCTGCCGGCCTATGCGGCATTAAACTTAAATTATAAAAGCGATGCTTTGATGTTTAACGGGTTCACCACTAAGCAAAATAATGCAACCAGTTATTTAAACATTTTTTCGGCCCAGCAACCTGTCGAGAATCATTTAAAAGATATTTTCCCGGCTACAACTGCCTACAGCACAAGCTTCGCCGTTTCAGATCCTAAAAAGTTTGAAACCGACCTTTCACAGTGGCATGATAAAGCGGGAGTGGGCAAGGAAAAGAATGAACTTTTGAATAAGGTAAAATCAGAAGCAGGGCTGTTTGTAAAACCCGAGTTTGAAAAGCTGCTCGGTAACGAGTTCGCGATAGTTACCACGCGGTACTTTGAAAAATTTGCCATCATTTCTGTTAAGGATGGCTCAAAGCTTTTTCCGGTGATGATGAACATCAGTAATATGGTTACCGATAAAGTTGGCCAGTTTAATTATGAAAAACTGCCTTTCTTTTTATTGGGCGATGCATTCAGCATTTTCCGGAAACCTTACTTTATGATCATTGATAATTATCTCATACTTGCCACGTCGGTATCCGAGTTAGAAAGTTATAACGACACCTACTTCAACCGCAAATTCATAGGCAAAACCGATCAGTATACCCAGTTTGATAATTTGCTGGCCGAAAGGAGCAATGTGGCCTTCTTTATTAACTTTAAAAACATGCAGCCTTTATTAAAACGCGATTTAAAAAGGCCTTTTTACGATGCTTTTGAAAACAGCGACCCCGGTTGGAAAAATTATTATGGTGCTGCCTTCCAACTCACTGCATCCGACAAAAACTTTTATACCAATTTTTGTATGCGCCTAAATGTTCCGGATACAAGTGCAGTTAAAAAATAAATTTATTTACGTTTACACAACAATACCCGCCAAATTTCGTAAAACATTACAAATAGCAATTTGTAAAAAATTTACAGACAATCAGCTTTGAGTTCTTTTCTTTAAGTAGATTCGGGGCAAGATATGTGAGCCAATTATGAATAAAATCTTCTTTACTATTCTTTTCTTTATTTTTTGTTCTTTATCCGTATCGGCTCAACAGTTTTCGCAATATAATACCGGCACGCTTTACGATTCATTTGAAAATCCTTCACAAAGAGCCTTTATCCCCGATTCGAGCCGGGGGGTAGCATTCAATTTTTTCATCCCGAATTTCGATGCTAATTTTTATGTAACCGGCGATATACAACGGCCGCTGAAAAGCCGCGCATTTGCAAGCCCTTCATATTATAATACCTCATCACTGCGCATCGGCCAAAATGCTTTAAATCATTTCAATGCAAATGCCAATGCCTATGCGGTAATGCTCAAGTTTTTTACCAGCTTAAACGGTAATGTTGAAATGGGCTTTTCGGCCCAAACTAAAGTAGAAGGTAAAGGCGTGGTTTCCGATGAATCTATTGCTTTTCTTGATGGACCGTCAAATTTTGCGCGTGATAATTATGATAATATATTCAACAACCATTATAGGGTACAGATGTATGACCAGTTAAGTTATATTTACCGGGAGCAGGTTAATAAACAACTGTCGTTAGGTTTTAAGCTGAGCTACCTGTCTGGTGTTGAATATAACAAAATAGATGTGGAAGAGTCGAGCCTGCAAATTAACCGCGACCCGGCAAATCCTGACAATGACAATGCCGACGTTTATATGAGGGGACGGTATTACAGGAGCTATGTGCCCGGCAGACTAAACGGGCGCGACTTTTTACCAACGTTTCGCAACCCCGGTGCATCGATATCAATGGGTGCAACTTACCGAACAGAGGATGGGGTCCTGATACAAGGTAACATCAAAGACCTTGGCTTTATCCACTGGAACAAGCGCTCGACCATTACTGATTTTAATAACACAACAAACATAACAGATATTACATCCCAGCATCGTGATGAGAATATATATAATGCTGTATATGACTTGTTCAGGGGCAACGGAATGGTTACCTCATTTAACACAAAAACCAATGCCAAAGCCGAATTGAGCATATCCAAAAGCTACTGGCTTGATGATGAAAAAACATTCAGGTACTTCCCGACGGTTGTAGCCCAAAAAGAAATGTTCTTTTCCGGTTTTACCGGTGCAATGGTCAACTCAGTACAAAAAAACAATCTGATAGCTACCTTAACGGCCACTTATGACGATTATAAGTTGTTTAATCTCGGCGCACAAATTATGATAAAATCCCCTAATGTCGAATTTTTTATAGGTTCAGAGCGCTTACTAAATACAGGCCGTCTTACCTTGGCCGCTTTAAATAATACCAATCAAATAAATAGGGTAGGCAACTATAGCGGGGCGGATATCTTCCTGGGCTTTTCATTGAAATTTGGACGGGTAATTGAACATCCCATGAACTCCAGCTATATCCCTATGGGCGAAAAAGGATTTTTTGGCCGTTTGTTTGGCCGTATTTTTAAAACCAATAATTAAAGCGCTTTTTTTCCGGCTATAAAATCTTTAAGGTAGTAAGGCTCGTAATAAGCTACATCTTCAAATGCGCCATCAGTAAATTTTTGAGCTGCTTTTTGGGTAAGATATATTGCCGAGTTTACAAAATCATCCAAAAACAAGGCATTCGGGCTTTCACTTAAAACACCTTTGCATTTTTCGGCACCATCACCAAAAAACAAGATCTGATGATCTTTCAAATAGTTGGCAAAGCTGTTTCCTTCTATGATATCAGCAGCTGTTTCACGCGCTCTGTTGCCGGCTGCATCAAATAATGCTGTGTAAACCTCCATTCGGCGGGCATCTATCATCGGGCATAACAGCATATTACCATCAGCAGCAAACCCCGGGCTGTTAATAACGCCATAAGCCATAGCCTCAAGCGTTTCAATTGCTATCAAAGGCTTATCAAGGGCGAAGCACAATCCTTTGGCTGTAGATACACCTATCCGTAAACCGGTGTATGACCCCGGACCGCTGCTTACAGCAATAGCATCAAGCTCGTTATAAGTTACTCCCGTTTTATTCAGCAATTCATCTATATATAAAGTAATAACTTCAGCATGGATATTACGGACGTTTATTTGTTTAAAGTCCAAAACCTTGGCATCGCGGGCAAGTGCTACGGAGCAGGATGTTGTTGCTGTTTCTATTTGAAGTATAAGGCTCATATTATAAATTTATGGTACCGGATCATGCCCATGACCACCCCAGGGATTACAACTGGCAATGCGCTTTATGGTTAACCAACCACCTTTAAAAGCGCCATACTTCCTGATGGCTTCAACACCGTACTGCGAGCAGGTGGGTGTATACCGGCATGATGCAGCCGAAAGCGGAGATATAAAATATTGGTAAAATTTGATAAGGATGATGAAAACTCCCCCAACTATTGCTTTTAAAAACCTGGTGATTGTATCCATAAGCCCATTCATGTTAATTAGCCGTGACTGGTATTGCAGCAGTTAACTCACCTGAAAGCTGGGCAAGCATCCTCAGCATTTTTTTTTCGATGAAAAGGTATGGTTCAATTTCTTTGCCTACATAGCCTACCGAAACAATTATCTTTTTATCCGCTTGCTGCAGAATATCATAAAGATGCTGCTGTTTGTGGAGCCTGTACGCTTCGCGCATCAGTCGTTTTACCAAATTACGGTCAACGGCGTGTTTATAACGCTTTTTAGGAACGGAGAAAAGAATTTGCGCAGGATAGGGCTGTGGCTCGGGATTGACAAGCCAGGATACCCGGAAGGGATAACATAAAAAAGAAGAACCGTTATGAAAAAGCTTGTCAATAAGCCTTTTGTTACATAACCGTTCTTCTTTTTTAAAAGTATACATAGTTGCCATTTTTGAACCGAAGGATAAAGCAGATAAGCGGTTCCAAACCCTTATAAATAGGGTAGGGCAACCTCAATTATGCTTTGTGCCTGCCTTCGTCAGAAACAGTTAACCTTTTTCTGCCTTTAGCTCTTCTGGCTGCTAATACTCTTCTACCGTTAGCAGTTGACATGCGTTCACGGAAACCGTGTTTATTTCTTCTTTTTCTTTGAGAAGGCTGAAACGTTCTTTTCATGGCTATATTTTATTCTATTCGTCTTTTTAAAACAAGAGCGCAAATGTAGTTATTTTATTTAATAATTCAAACACTATTTTTCTTATTTATAATAACATGTGTGCTGCCGCCCGGTGGCTGCAAATCAGTGGCACTTTTTCCGGAAAACTAATTGTATACGCAATAATTAAATTCGAAATCCTGTTCATTGTCTGAACTAAATAACAGCGCTAAGCTATCATTACAAATCATATTAAATAAAAAGTTAAATTTAACATTAATTATTTGTTACAGATTCAATTTTGCAACAATGTGCAATCGCGAACTACGGCATTTGCTAAAAAAAGCTGAATAAATAGGTCCGAATCATTAACAAAGTGTAAATTCAACAGGTTATCCTAACAAATGAAATTAATCCTCTCCATACTATTTATTTCCTTATCGGCTGTTACCATAGCGCAGGAACTACCTGCAACACATTATAAAATTTACAGCACATCGGCACAAAAGATCATCACGCCCGATGATATTGTTAATGACATAGCCAATGCTGATGTGCTTTTCTTTGGCGAAGAGCATAATGATTCAACGGCGCACTATCTGGAGTTTAGCTTGTTCAAAAAGCTTTCGGAAAAATATCCGCAGAAAACAGCGCTTTCCATGGAGATGTTTCAAACTGACTGTCAGCTGGTGCTGAATGAATATCTCGCGGGGCTTATTCGCGAAAAAAATCTGGTAACAGATGCACGTACCTGGCCTAACTATAAGGATTACAAACCGCTTGTTGAACTTGCCAAATCCAATCATCTGCCGGTAATAGCAGCCAACGCTCCAACCCGCTATACCAATATGGTTACACGCGGTGGCCTTGATGCTTTAAAGCAACTTGATGCCCAGGCTAAAAGCTATCTTGCACCTCTGCCTATCGATACCGCTGCCGGGGCTTATTATGATAAATTTGCTAAAATAATGGGAGGTCATGCCTCAACGCCGGGCATGCAGATTTATCAATCGCAAAACCTTTGGGATGCTACGATGGGCTGGTCGATAGCGAAATTCCTGAAAAACCACTCCGGCTTTAAAGTATTGCAGCTTAACGGCGGCTTTCACAGTGAAGAAAAACTGGGCGCGGTAGCCCAACTTAAAAAATACGCACCCAAATTACGCGTGCTTAACATAGCAACCTACATGGATGATAGTTTTGACAAGCCCGACTGGAGCAAATTAGCCGGCATGGCCGACTATATCATTTTAACTGATCCTAAGCTGCCAAAAACTTTTTGATAGTTGATAGTTTATGGTTCATAGTGGATGGTTCATAGTCATTAGGATAAAAAAACGCGAACCATAAATTTGGTGACTATGATTGATAGTTAGGAAATAGTTGATGGTTTATAGATAGCCATATAGCACAAAAACTATGATCCATGAACCATCAACTATGAACTAAATTCCATTAAGCTTTCTTAGCCAGTAAATCGCGGATTTCGGTAAGTAAAACTTCTTCTTTAGTTGGTTCAGGTGGTGCTGCCGGGGCTGCTTCTTCTTTTTTCTTCAAAGAGTTGATACCCTTAACAATTAAAAAGATACAAAAAGCAACGATTAAAAAATCAATTACATTATTGATAAATAAACCGTAATTAATCGCGGTTTCGGGTGTTTTATCAACAGACGGTTTAAGTACGTACTTTAAATCTTTAAAATCAATACCCCCGGTTGCCATGCCAATAGGTGGCATAATAATATCTGCAACCAGCGAGGTAACAATTTTACCAAAAGCAGCGCCAATGATAACACCTACAGCAAGGTCAACCACGTTGCCCCGCATTGCAAATTCTTTAAACTCTTTTACTATTGCCATAAATTAAAGTTTGGTTACTTAAAGTTAATAATATTACATAAACTATCAATTCATATAGTTTTTTTGATAGCGCTAAAACAATTGGCATGCCTAAAACATTTAACAACTTTAAAGCAGATACCTCAAGTAATTTTTAGTTAATATTAATTTGATGTATTTTTGGCTACATCTTAATTATGCTTAAACAGAACCTTCAACAAAAACTTTTACAAAAACTTTCGCCCCAGCAAATACAATTTATAAAATTGCTGCAGGTGCCTACTGTTTCGCTTGATACCCGGATAAAAGAAGAACTGGAAGAAAACCCCGCGCTTGAAGATCTGAGCCTTACCAACCTAAACGAACCCGAAGAACAATATCCCGACCGCGACCCCGACGAAGATAATTATAACAACGATGAGGAAAAGGGCGAGATGGATGAATTTAATATTGACGACTACCTGCAGGAAGATAACGTAAACGATTACGGATCTCGCTATGATCAAAATGGTGATGATGAGGATGAGCGTAAAGAGATCCCTATTGCTGTGCAAAGCTCATTTTTTGAAAGTCTGCAAGCCCAGTTAGACCTGCTTCCCCTAAGTGATAAAGATTTCATGATTGGCAAGCAGATCATAGGCAGCCTTGATGACGACGGCTATCTGCGCCGCCCCATCATGTCGCTAACCGACGACCTTGCATTTTCACAAAATGTATTGGCTGAGGATGACGAAGTAGAAGAGATGCTCAAGGTGATCCAGGGCTTTGACCCCCCCGGGGTAGGCGCGCGCAGCTTACAGGAATGCCTGCTGATCCAGCTTAGAAAAAAAGACGCAAGCGACCCGATCGTAAAAAAAGCCATACAGGTTGTTGAACATTATTTGGATGAGTTTACCCGTAAACATTACGATAAGCTTGAAAAATCATTGAATATGAACTCCGTTGAGTTGCGTGCCGTGGTTAATGAGATCTTAAAACTCAATCCCAAACCCGGCGATTCAAACGAGATCAACACCAAGCAAATGCAGGTGATCCCTGATTTTCATATCACTAACAATGATGGCGTGCTCATCCTTACCCTCAATTCAAAAAACGCCCCCGAACTTAGGGTAAGCCGCTCATACCAGGAAATGTTTCAGCATTATGACAAGGCTTCCCAAAAGGATAAAAAGCTGAAGGAAGCAGTGCAGTTTGTAAAGCAAAAGCTTGATTCGGCCAAGTGGTTTATTGATGCTATTAAACAGCGCCAGCAAACGCTGCTTAAAACCATGAATGCCATTATGCAGTACCAGTATGAGTTTTTTCTTACCGGTGATGATAAAAACCTGAAGCCGATGATCCTGAAAGACATTGCCGACAGGATTGGAATGGATATTTCAACGGTATCCCGGGTAGCCAACTCCAAGTATGTACAAACCGAGTTTGGTACCTTTCTGCTGAAATCTTTCTTCTCCGAAGCCATCCAAACCGAAAGCGGTGAGGAAGTATCCAACAAAGAGGTTAAAAAGATTTTGGAAGAGCATATCGGCAAAGAAGATAAGCGTCACCCGCTTGCTGATGAAAAATTGACCGAAATACTCAAAGACGCCGGCTACAACATAGCCCGCCGTACCGTAGCCAAATACCGCGAACAAATGAACATCCCGGTAGCGAGGTTGAGGAAGGAGTTGTAGCTTTTTAGAGATTAGAGGTCGGAGATTAGAGATTAGTTGCAAATCAGATTTGCTTGGCAGTGTGCTTAGCGTATGAGGCGCTGAAACAAGTTACCCATGACAACTTAAAAAAGGGGTGTCATACTGAGCCCGTCGAAGTATGGCGGGCGGGCCTCTGCGCACGAGTCTTCGACAGGCTCAGACTGACAGGCCCTCTTTGTTATTTCACCTTCAGAGGCCCCGGATTTAATTTACTTAGCATGCCCCTACCAAATAAAACTCCTTAAGAACCAAGTTCTTAAGGAGTTTATATTAGCGTATTTTCAAGCTTATACATTCACAGCACAAAGCTCACGAACTTTGGCTACTACAAAATCAACTTCTTCTTTTGTATTATACTTTGAGAACGAGAAACGCACCGATGGCCGTGAAGAGCTGGCCCCTATAGCAGTTAACACGTGTGAACCAATGTCGCTACCCGAACTGCAGGCGCTGCCACCCGAAGCGGAGATCCCGGCAATATCAAGGTTAAACAGCAACATATCGCTCATTTCCATCTCGGGGAAAGCCACGTTCAATACTGTATATAAACTTTTGTCAGGGGCGGTTTCTCCGTTAAAACTTACGCCCGGAACGTTGGCAATCAGTTGCTCCATCATATAAGATTTTAAGCCCTGAATGTGGTTTTGGTGCTGTTCCATTTCGTCGTAAGCAAGTTCAAGCGCTTTGGCCAAACCAACTATACCATAAATATTTTCGGTACCGCCGCGCATGTTGCGTTCCTGGGCGCCGCCGTAAATAAATGGTTTTATTTTGATTTTATGATTGATATGCAGGAACCCCACTCCCTTAGGGCCATGCAATTTATGACCGGCACATACCACAAAATGAGCTTTAAGCTTGCTCAGGTCATGCTGGTAATGGCCCATGGTTTGCACAGTATCACAGTGATAAATGGCATTGTATGCTTCGCACAGGTCACCAATACGTTCCATGTCCGATAGGGTGCCTATTTCGTTATTGGCATGCATTAATGAAACAAAACTGCGTTCATTTTCTTTCAATAATGTTTCCAGGTGATCATAATCAATAACACCCTTGCTGTCTATATTTACCAGGCTCAATTTAATAATGCCCGATTTTTCCATTGCTTCCAGCGTGTGGAGCACTGCGTGATGCTCGGTGGGGCTGGTGATAGCATGGGTAATTTTGTGATCAATGATCCCGCACCTGATAGCCGTATTATCGGCCTCCGTACCGCTTGATGTAAAAAAGATTTCGGCGGGCGAGGTGTGCAGTAAACCGGCAATCGTTTTCCGCGAACGCTCAATTAAAGTACGGGCTTCCCGGCCGTGGGCATGTATTGACGACGGATTACCAAACTGGCTTTCCATCACCTTATACATCTCCTTCATCACATCCGGATCAAGCGGCGTAGTGGCGGCATTATCAAAATAAACGCGCATTTTTTTAAAAATTATAAATTAATGGATCAGTAACTTCAAAAACACATGCCCGGTAATTATATATAAGCAGGCAACCAACGGTATTTGCCGCCGGTTGCCTGCTATTTTTAATACCAGTAAAATTAACCTTTCAGTTGTAAGATCTCCTTAATATCGATGATGATCTTATTGGCCAAACCGTTTGCCACGGTTTCAGAATTACCTTCAGAGTAGATCCTGATAATGGGCTCGGTGTTTGACCTCCGCAAATGTACCCATTCTTTATCAAATTCTATTTTCAGGCCATCAATTGTTGAGTGGGGTTGCTTGATGTATTTTTCTTCAACTTTCGCCAAAAGGGCGTCTATATCCATTTCGGGCGTTAAAGTGATCTTGTTTTTTGAAATAAAATAACCCGGATATGACGCGCGCAAACTCGAAACCGACTTACCATATTTAGCCAGATGAGTTAAAAACAACGCGATACCAACTAAAGCGTCACGGCCGTAATGTAACTCAGGGTAGATAACCCCGCCATTACCTTCGCCGCCAATAACCGCGTTTACTTCTTTCATTTTGTTAACCACGTTAACCTCTCCAACCGCAGCCGCATGGTATTCGCCGCCTGCTTTTTCAGTTACATCGCGCAACGCACGGGTTGATGACAGGTTAGATACCGTGTTGCCCACATTGTTTTTCAAAACATAGTCGGCTACGGCAACCAGTGTATATTCTTCGCCAAACATGTTACCATCTTCGCAAACAAAGCAAAGGCGGTCCACATCCGGATCAACAGCAATACCCAAATCGGCACGTTTACCCACAACCTCTTTTGATAAAGCTATCAGGTTTTCGGGAAGCGGCTCAGGATTATGCGGAAAATTGCCATCCGGCTCACAATATAGTTCGTGAACGGTTTCAACGCCTAAAACTTTGAGCAAGGCCGGTACAAAAATACCGCCCGTTGAGTTAACACAATCTATTACCACTTTAAAGTTGGCTTTCTTTATCGCCTCAACATCAACCAGCGGCAAGGCCAATACAAGGTCGATGTGTTTTTGAAGCCAGGTATCATCATAAGTAACTTTACCCAGATCGTTTACATCGGCATAATTAAAGTCGCTGTATTCGGCAATTGTTAGCACTTCCTTGCCATCGGCATCACTGATGAACTCGCCGTTTGCATTGAGCAATTTAAGGGCGTTCCATTGTTTTGGGTTGTGGCTCGCGGTTAGGATGATTCCACCTGCTGCCTGCTCACCGGTAACGGCAACCTCAACAGTCGGCGTAGTTGATAAACCAAGATCAATAACATCAATCCCCAAACCCTGTAGTGTGCCAATAACAAGATTGTTCACCATAGCACCCGATAAACGGGCGTCGCGGCCTACCACAATCTTTTTAATCCCCGATTTTTTTACAGCCCATGATCCGTAGGCCGAAGTGAATTTTACAATATCAAGCGGTGTTAAACCATCGCCAACAGCACCGCCTATGGTGCCGCGTATTCCTGAAATAGATTTTATTAATGTCAAAATGCGAAGTTTTTGGTGTGGTAAAAGTAAAAAATATAAGCTACAAATGATATTGTTTTAAGGATTTACGCAAACGCTTGCATATAAGGTTACGGTTAATTTGTTGTTTTTTAATACGGTGCAGGGTGGTTTCAATTGTCATCCCTGCGCATTATTTTATGCTTAACGGGATAATGCTGCTGCTAAGTATTAAAATTTGAAGGATTTTTTAAGCTATTTGATAACTTTGGAAATTACAGTAAACAAACACCTATAGTAAAAAACAATGCCCGACTATCTTTTAAACCTCGACCGGCATTTATTTTATTTCATTAATCATGACCTGTCCAATTCCTTTTTCGACTGGATCATGCCCTTATTGCGTAACCCCAAATTCTGGATCCCGCTGTATATTTTCATCATCATTTTTTGTTTATGGCGATATAAAAAAACAGGCGCTGTTATTATAATGCTGCTGGCGGTATCGGCAGGCGTTGCTGATTTCACCAGTGGAGTTATTATCAAGCACAATATTCAGCGGCTTCGCCCTTGCCGTGATCCGGTTGTATCTGCAACCGATATCAGCCGTGTGCCCTGCGGTAGCGGTTATAGTTTCCCATCAACCCACGCCACCGATCATTTTGCCATGGCGATATTCCTCGGCTTTGTGTTTTTCAGAAAATGGAGGTGGGTATGGCTTTGGGCGATACTTTGGGCAGGCAGCATTTGCTTTGCACAGGTATATGTGGGGGTGCATTTCCCGGTAGATGTATTGTGCGGCGCTTTATATGGGGCCTTTGTTGGATGGCTGTTTTCATTATTGTTTAAAAAATTACAACCTGCCTTTTAATGGGATATTGGAAAATTCTGCTGCTTTTTTTTGCTGCCTTTTTTGGCGGTACTTCTGTATTTTTATTTAAAGGCGATAACCACAAAACGCTGAAACTGGTGCTGTCTTTCAGCGGGGCTTACCTGTTTGGTATTACCGTTTTGCACCTGATTCCCGATGCTTACCACGGTAATGATAACTACGTTGGCGTATTCATATTGGTCGGCTTCCTGTTTCAGATTGTGCTTGAACAATTTTCGGACGGGATTGAGCACGGCCACATGCACAAACACCCGCATGATATGGCAGTTTTCCCGATTGGCATCATGGCAAGCCTTTGCCTGCATGCTTTTTTGGAGGGAATGCCGCTTGCCCAGGGCAATCAGGACCAATTAGTTTACGGCATTGCCTTACACCATATCCCGGCAGCCTTCGCACTGGCTACAGTGTTGCTCACAAACAAACAAGGCAAAAACAAAACCATACTTTTTGTAGCGGTATTCGCGGTAATGGCGCCGGCAGGTTATTTTTTCAGCGATGCGTTAAGCAACGGAAACATCGGCAACCTGCAGCATTATTTTAACAGGATCATGGGCGTTGTTATCGGCATCTTCCTGCATATCTCCACTACCATCCTCTTTGAATCGAGTGCTGATCACCGTTTCAATATGCGTAAAATGATGGCGGTATTGGCCGGTGTGGCCATTGCGCTACTGGGCTTTTTGAAAGAGCTATAGATTATTAACGCTATTACTTTGTGTGAAATTAATTTCTATATAAACTTTTATTTTTCCAGCTCCAGGCCCCAGTCTTTCCCTTTATCAACCGCAGGAACTCCCTTATCCATCCAAACCGGCATTGGCGCGCCTTTTAAAAAGTGATCGAAGAATTGCTGCTCACGTATAGTAATATCTTTGCGGTTTTGGCGCAGTACCAGGTTATGAGCCTCGCCATTGTATTGCAGTAACCAAACAGGTTTACCTAAACGGCGTAAAGCTGTAAACATTTCAATCCCCTGGTACCATGGCACAGCGCCATCGGCATCATTACTCATGATCATTACCGGTGTTTTTACTTTAGGTAACTGGAACAAGGGCGAGTTTTCGATATACAGCTCGGGCTTTTCCCAAAGCGTGGCACCAATGCGGCTTTGTGATTTTTCGTACTGAAATTGCCTGTTCAGGCCAGATTCCCAGCGGATACCGCCATAGGCGGAAGTCATGTTAGCTACCGGCGCGCCTGCCCAGGCTGCTGCATACATATTGGTTTGGGTAATGAGGTAAGCCACCTGGTAACCGCCCCAGCTTTGGCCCTGTAAGCCAATATGTGCAGCATCAACCCATGTGTTTTTCCTTAAGGCCTCAACACCCGAATTTACAAACTCGACCGCTGATGCCCCCGGATGACCGGTTTGATAGCTGATATCAGGTGCGAAAACAAGATAGCCGTTGCTCACAAAAAATGAGATAGGCAGGCGGGAAGGAGTGGGAGCCGGAGCAATGTAATTATAAAGCCCGTCAGAAAGTTTCTCATAAAAATAAACTATCATCGGGTACTTTTTGGCCGGGTCAAAATCTTCGGGTTTGTACAGGATCCCTTGCGACTGATAGCCTTTAGGTGTCGTCCACCTCACAAGCTCGGCAGTGCCCCAGTTATATTCACTTTGCTGCGGGTTGATATTGCTTAGCTTGACCTCTTTTTTCAGATCGGATGAGAAGTACAAATCAGGCGACTGTTTATAGCTTGCTTTGGTGTAGATGTAAGCTTCGGCGTTTTTAGCTTTCAGCAGGTTATCATAACTCATTGAGGCCATGACCGCTTTTTCGGGCAGATTGTTAGTCTCAGGAAATTTCCTGAAATATCCCCATTGCCTGGTTTCTTCGTTTTGGGTTAATAGCCACATGGGCTCTTTCAGCGGGATGAATTTTTGCTCCGGGTCAGTTTGATCATACCTCATGATCAGTTTGTTTTTACGCCCGATGCCTTTGGTAAAGTTAAACGCGTCGCCCATTGCCGGGTCAAAACGCCATATGTCGTACCGGTCATAAATAAATACGGCCTTGTCTCCTGCTAACCAGCCGGCCATACCATAGGCCGAAGCATACCCTGGCACATCGTTCAGTTCGTCGCCCATTTTGGTGCCGGTTGCTTTGCTCAGGTTTATTTTTTGCCCTGTTGCAATGGTATAACAGTACCATGCCTGATCTTTGAGATCAAACCATAGTACATAATTGCCCTGCGGAGAGATATAATAACGGCCCAAAGAGGCATTAATAAACCTGTGATTGCCGCTTCGGGTATCAATTAAAATGGCTTGTTGCCTGGTACTGCCTTCCCACTGGGCCGATACGCGTGCGCCGGTGTCGGTAAGCCCTAAAACATAGCGGGCATCTTTATTTTCGGCAGTTAATATTTCTGGGATGGCCTTGTTACCTAATTGAACAGTTTTGGCGTTCGTTTCTTCAGGTTTTATCACAGCAAGATAGCTACGCTTTAGGTCGGTTTGCAGGTTTTTGAGCTGCTGGGGTTGCAGATAATCATCTTTGTAGTTCCAGATATCCAGTTTGGCTACCTCAAAATCAACCAGGGTGGTATCGGCAGGTTTGGGGATAGGCGCAGTGCCAAAGAAAAGGCTATTGCCGCTTTTGCTAAAGCTCACTTTGCCATCACCACTTACCGCCCAGTTATTGGATATGCCTGCAGTTCCGGCAGCGGCAATAACTTCCGCGCTATCTTTTGCCGTGTTGTAGTAATAAAGCTTAAAAGGTTTTACCAATGCCTTTTCCGGATTTTTTTCGGCAGTAAAAGCTACCTGGCGCCCGGCATCATCAATGCTGATGTTACGGTAATTACCCCTGCCGGTGCTTAATTGTTTAACCGTGTTTTTTTCCGAATCAAATAAATACAGACCAGATACAGTCTCTTTTTGTTTAGCCGGCGCTGTTACAGCAAACGCAATCCATTTTCCATTTTTACTGACCTGGTATTCGGTAACATATTTAAAAGAGTGTTCGGCGGCGGTTTTTAACTTTTTAATAGTTAAATCTGCACCTTCATGTGTAGGCGGGGCTACAGTTGCAGCTACCGCTTTTTTTGTGGTATCGCCTGATGCAGGTTTTTTAAGCGTATCGGCTGTTGCGAGGTAAGCAATAACAGCCGCATCTTCGGCTATTTTAAATGAACGGATGGCCGGGACTTTCCTTACGGATGATGATCCTAAAGTAATTATACCTAAAGTATCTTTAGGGAAATCCGATTGTTTTTTCTTCTTTATTTTGGCCTGCCTGGTATCCTTATAAAACGGACGGATAAGGCATACAGCAAATTTTGAATCGCTGCTTATCTTAATTGTGTCAGCTCTCGGAATTTTTACCAAAGTAGCGTTCCTGGCGTCTTTTATAATCAGTTCAGCATCGCCCTGCTGCGGCTTTATGACATAACCTATCCATTTACCATCATTGCTGATGCGTTGCCCTGCTATACTTTGCCATCCGTCAAACACAGTATGATCTAAAGGTTTTTTAGCTGTTTTTTGAGCAGATACATGAAACCCAATAGCTAATAACAGGCAGGCTGATAGTAAAAGTTTACGCATACAGGAAAGATGTCAAACCTAAATATGCTGAAAACTTATGGTTAAAAGAAATTAGTTACTGTAAAGTTACAATTGATGTGAAAGGTGAAAGGTGAAAGGTGAAAGGTGAAAGGTGAAAGGTGAAAGGTGAAAGGTGAAAGGAATTATGTTAAATAACCAAAAACAACCTTTGGCCTTTTAGCTTTCGCCTTTCACCTCAAAAATTAGCACATTGCTTTATTCAAAGCGCGGATCGCCTCATCGAAATCTTCGCGGGCTATCAAAAACTGGATATTGACCATCCTTAATGCAAAGCCACAGCTTTTGATATTGATCCCTTTTTGGGCCAGTGCTGTTGCGGATTTGGCCAGTAAGCCCGGCTGATCCATGTTGGAACCTATCAGGCAAACCATCGCCATTTTTTCCACAGCAACTTTTTCGTAATTGTCTTCCAGTTCTCCAATCAGTTTTTTATTGTAGTCCTTCTCCCATATCACTATAGAAATGCTGTTAGCGCTGGTGGCTTTGAAGCTATAGCTAACGCCAAACTTGTAAAACAACTGCATGATATGAAAATCCGTACCTACGTTACCAACCATTGAGGGATCGTAAATATCAATCATGATCACCTTATCGGTGCCGGTGATAACCTCAACACGCTTTTTATCACAAATGTATTCGCGGGTGATAAGCGTACCCGGGTGTTCCGGTTGGAAGGTGTTTTTGATCCGCAGGTCGATATCATTTATTTCCAACGGTTTTGACGCTTTTGGGTGGATAGCTTCCATGCCCACGTCGGCCAACTGATCGGCAACATCATAGTTGGTATTACCTACCGGGAAACAGTTTTCAACGCCAACCAATTGAGGGTCGGCAGTGCAAAGGTGGTATTCTTTGTGGATGATAGCTTCCTGTGGTTGTACAGCCACGGCAATTTTACTGAAAGTAACTTCCGAATAGCCGCGGTCGAACTCGCGCATAATACCTTCCGTGCCCTTAGCGTATCCGGTAACAATGGTAATGGTTTTTGAAAAATCAATATGGGCAAGGTCTTTCTTAATGCGTTGATCAATGGTTAATGCACGGTGGTCGTGAAAACCGCTCAGGTCAACCAAAGTAGCATTGATACCCATATTTTGCAGGATATTGGTAAAGTTAAAAGCCGAATGGCTTTCACCTATTGAGGCCAGGATCTCTCTCGCGGCCTGTAAAATGCCTTCTTTACCTACGTATCCCGATGCCAGGATATTAGCCAGGTTCTCCAGATAGGTTTGTGCATCGTTGATCCTTGTTTCAATGTACTTATCCGCTTCGGCTATGTTCAAACCAAGGCCTTCATAGGTTTTATTAATCTGCTTCAGGCGCGTAATCAATTGTTTTAACGGCGTATGAAAATCCTTGTAATTGGCAAGCTTGTGATATACGCCCGGCGCGCCTGTCTTTTTGTTTTCGAGCAGGAGGTTGGTTACTCCTGAAAATGCCGATACTACAAATATGCGGTTGTAAAGTTGTTCTCCGCTACGTTCAAACAGGATAATGTTTTTTATCACATCACCCAAAGCGGTCATGGATGTACCGCCAATTTTTTCTACTGTTAACATTTTATACTGAAAAGATCAGCAGTCAAATACCATAACCATACCAATTACTGTAGTTATTTATAATTGGTTGAATGTAAATAGCTTGTACTTGAACTGCTTTTTAAAAAAATAACTCATTTTGATATGCCCTATCAAAACGATTTAAATATAATGATTCAAAAGCTTTAAACCTTCAGCATTAAGCTTTCTGCTTAAACTAACTGTCCTTTTTATACAAATCACCTGCTTTTTCGGCCGACAGACGGATGCCTTTGATCATGGCTGAGCTGAAACCGTGGTGCTCCATTTCATTTAAGCCGGCAATGGTACAGCCGCTTGGTGAGGTTACCTTATCAATTTCCTGCTCGGGGTGCGATGCCAGTTGTAGTAACAAGTCGGCCGCTCCCTTGGCTGTTTGGGCTGCCATCTTTAAGGCGTCATGCGCGTGAAAGCCAATCTCTGTTCCTCCTTGTGAAGCAGCGCGGATCGACCTTAAAAAGAAAGCGATACCACAGGCACAAAGAGCTGTGGCCGAGGTCATCAATTCTTCATTGATCTGGATAGTTACACCAACCGTATCAAACAATGATTTGGTCATGTTGATATTTTTATTGGTGCCGTTATCTGTAGCGATACAGGTCATGGAGTGGCCTATCGCAATCGCGGTGTTCGGCATTGCCCTGATCACCTGTACATTGAGGTCAAGGTGCTGGCGGATATCGGCACAGCTAACGCCTGAGATAACAGATATCAATAATTGCTTATCCGGCTTTAACGAAGGTTTAATCTCATCTAACAGTTTATTGAGTTGTTGCGGCAGTACGGCCAGCACAATAATATCGGCTTTGCGTACGGCACGCAGGTTATTGTCTGACACATGATACCCCTGCTCCGCATATTGAGCCAGCGCAGCTACGTTACGACGGGTTAATGATATTTGCTGGGGTTTACAAATACCCTTTTTAACCAAACCTTTGGCTAATGAAAGCCCTATGTTACCGGAGCCTAATATTGAAATGTGCTGTTGTGCGTTCATGCGCTTTTTGTTAAACGTGTTCCAAATGGTTTGTTATCTTTCAATTGGCCCAGATCATCTGATTTGCCAATAATTACTGCCTTCACACCACAAGCAATTGCGGTAAAAGCGTTGTCAAGTTTAGGTAGCATACCACTGTGTATTATCCTTTCCACTTTTAGTTCCTCGTAGTGCTGCGGGTTAATTTCCCTGATCAGCGATTCTTCGTCATTAATATCCTTTAGCACACCCTTTTTTTCAAAGCAGTATATGAGGGTGGTTTCATATAATCCCGATAACGATACCGCCAATGCCGAAGCAATGGTATCTGCATTGGTATTTAGCAGCTGCCCTTCGCCATCATGCGTTATAGCACAGAAAACGGGGGTAAAGCCTGCTTCCATTAACCGGCTTATATTTTCGGGGTTGATAGAGTCTTTAACAATATCGCCCACAAAACCATAGTCAATAGTTTTTACCGGCCGTTTAACCGCTTTAATAAAGTTGCCATCGGCACCGGTCAGGCCTATGGCGTTGTTGCCAAAACGCTGCAACTGGGCTACAATATTTTTATTGATGAGGCCTCCATAAACCATGGTGACCACCCTCAGCGTTTCAATATCAGTGATGCGCCTGCCATCAACCATTTTCGATTCAATACCTAAATCTTCGGCCATTTGTGTGGCCACTTTTCCACCGCCATGTACCAGGATCTTCAGGCCGTCGAGCGCTTCAAAGTCCTTTAAAAAATGATATAGGTTTTCAGAGTTATCAATAACGTTTCCACCTATTTTGATTATATAAAGGCTCTTATTTGATGGTAATTTCCCCGTTTTGATATGATCTGTATCAATTTTATTCATTCCAGCTGTTAATATAACTCTTTTAGTGCCAAATTTCCACTTTTTTAAGCGGAAAACTGTTAAAATTACGAAAATATAGTGTGTTTTTTCAAAAATTGATTTAAAAATGAATAATTGGACTTGCAGTTTAAGTTTACAATTTGATTATGAAAGAATTAGTAATATTGGAAAACTTTAAGGCATTATCCTTGCTTATAACTATCAATGGAGCAAAAAAAGAATACCAGGCCGCGGGTGGCAATTATAGGGGGAGGATTTGGCGGGATCCATTTAGCTAAAAAGCTAAAAAATGCGCCCGTTGATGTACTGATGATTGACAAGCATAATTATCACACGTTTCAGCCCTTGTTGTACCAGGTGGCAGGGGGCTCCATAGCTGCCGATTCAATTGGCTTTCCATTGCGCCGGATCTTCACCAGGCAAAAGAATTTTCGCTTCGCGCTTGCTGAGGTTCAGAAGATCAATCCCGAAACTAATACGCTTGATACTGACATCGGTACCATTTATTACGATTACCTTGCTATAGCTACCGGCTCTAATACCAACTTTTTCGGTAACAAAGAGATAGAGCATTTTGCTATGCCGATGAAGAATATCCCTGAGGCCTTAAACTTAAGGAGCCTGATCCTGCAAAATCTGGAGATGTCGCTCGTATCTAAAGATCCGGAAGAAAAAGCGGCGCTAATGACCTTTGTGGTTGTAGGAGGGGGGCCAACCGGCGTGGAGCTATCTGGTGCACTTGCCGAAATGCGCGAGCTGATATTAATGAAGGATTACCATGGTTTGCGCAAACACAGCATGAGTGTTTACCTTGTTGAGGGTAAAGCGGAACTGCTGGCCGCGTTTTCGCCGGGGGCGAGGGCCAAGGCGAAAAAGTTTTTGCAGGATATGGACGTAACCATTTATAACAGCGCACATGTGGAAAGCTATAATGGCTATGAACTCAAGATAGATAATGGCACATCGCTGTTAACTCGCAATGTACTTTGGGCGGCAGGAGTAAAGGGGGAATTTCCTGAAGGTATTTCTGCCGATAATATAGCCCGGGGTAACCGCATCCTGGTTGATGAATTTAACAAGGTAAAGGGCTACGAAAATATTTATGCTATAGGTGATGTTGCCGCTATGATCACCGATGAATATCCAAACGGGCATCCAGGTGTTGCGCCTGTAGCTATCCAGCAGGGACAAAACCTGGGTGAGAACGTGTACCGAATGTTCGACCGTAAACCGTTGGTGCCCTTCAAATACAGGGATAAAGGTTCGCTTGCAACCATAGGCCGAAATAAAGCCGTGGCCGACTTAGGAAAAATTCATTTCCAGGGATTTTTTGCCTGGCTGGTATGGGGATTTGTACACATCATGTCGCTGGCAGGCTTTACCAATAAGGGTATCATATTTTTTAGCTGGGCCATCAACTATTTCACCAAAAACAGCGACAACCGACTTATTGTACGGTATTTTGATACTGAAACCCGCATGACGGATCCTGAATCAAGATAAAATCAAACAATAGACGGTTTAAATCCTTACTTGTAAGTATTTATGGATCTGTTTGTTGTAATTGCTTTATTGGTTATTGTCAGCGCGGTTTTCTCGTACCTTAATGCGCGGTTTATAAAATTGCCGGGCACTATTGGTATCGTGTTACTGGCAACAATTGCTTCTATATCGATACTTATTGTTGATAAAGTTGACTCATCAATTGCCGATTACCTGGGCACACTTGCCAAAAATATCAATTTCTCAAAAGCGGTATTGAATGTGCTGCTTGGTTTCCTGCTTTTTTCTAGCTCATTTAACTTAGATGGCCGGAAGCTGAAGAGAGAAATGCGCCCCGTATTTGTACTAAGTACATTGGGGGTTGTTATTTCGACTGCGGTGTTTGGATGCCTGTTATTTTATGTAGCCCCGTTTTTTCATATCCATATGCCGCTGATCTATTGCCTGTTGTTCGGCGCTTTGATTTCACCCACCGATCCGGTGGCGGTTGCAGCCATTATCCGTAATTCAAAGTTACCTGCCAATCTTGAAACTATTATTTCGGGCGAATCGCTTTTTAATGATGGGATAGGGCTGATCCTGTTTGTGATCATCCTGGAGGTGGCGCGGGTAGGAGAAGAGAAAATTGAACTGGCTAAGGTAGTAGCGCTTATTGTTAAAGAAATTATTGGCGGGATAGTAGCCGGGGGAATTTTAGGTTATGTCGCTCACCGGTTGATGCGCTCGGTTAAGGATTTTCAGACTATCGTATTGATCTCGCTGGCCTTAGTAATGGGTTTATCCGTATTGGCAGTTTTGCTTGATTTTTCAATTCCATTGTCGGTTGTTACAGCGGGACTGTTTGCCGGGAGCCAATCTATTAACCAGGATAATAAAGAACGGTCGCACGAGGCACTGGAGAAATTCTGGAAGCTGGTTGATGAGATACTGAACACCATTTTATTTGTAATGATTGGCTTGCAACTCGTTAACCTGCCTTTTGTAAATAATTACTGGGTAACGGGAAGCCTTTCTATAGTTACAGTTTTAATAGCCCGTTGGCTGAGTATTATGCTGCCGCTAACGTTTTTAAGGCATACTCTTAAAGTGAACTATAGCAATATCAACATTATGACCTGGGCCGGTCTGCGCGGGGCTATATCTATAGCCCTTGCGTTGTCTTTACCCAATACGCCATACCGGCACCTGATTTTGTCCGGCAGTTATTTTATTGTGATATTTTCGGTAATAGTTCAGGGATTGACGTTGAACAGAATGATAAACAGCGCTTCCAAAAAGATAGAAGAATAAACCATGCTGCGCGGGTTTGGTGCAGCGTAACCCGGTAGGATATTATTTAAGACGCGACATGTATTTGCCAATCTCCGCTTCAGTAGTGTCTGTACTTTTGCCTAATGCATTGATGATGTTTTCCCGTTCCGTTTCGCTACGGTTTTGACTAAGTTTTTGTTTGCCTTGCAGGTCGTCAACTATGATTTCGAAGGCTACTATACCTTTCATCATCCGTTGCTTATATTCGTCTGGTAAATTATTCCATTGGGTAAGATAATCGGCCTCATAATTACCGATCATCTGTGCTAACAGCTTGGCTGTTTGTTCGCCTTCAGGCAGGATTGTTGCTTTGCCGTAAGCGTGTACCGCGATATAATTCCAGGTAGGTACGTTGGTTCCCTTTTCGTAATGTTTGGGTGAGATATAAGCGTGAGGCTCAGTAAAGATCACCAATATTTCCTTTCCAATAATTTCAGCAGCCTGCGGGTTGGCCTTGGCGAAATGAGACGACAAAACAATTTTATCATCGCGTTTGCTTACCAGGAAGGGAAGATGCGTAGCAAACGGAACGTTATCAGTAGCTGTTACAATTGTTGCAAAGCTATAGCGCTGCATAAAGCTGATTGCTTCCTGTTCATCAGTTAACTGAAAATGTTTTGGCGTATACATCGGGAGGAAAGATTTAAGACGAGAAGAAACAAGAACCAAGACAGATTTGCTTTGATTCTTGCTTTTATATGAACAACAATTACTTACAAACTTTCCAGCATTTGTTTGAGCACCGCCTGTGCGGCCCAAACACGGTTGCCGGCTTCGTGTACCACAATTGAGTTTGGCCCGTCTAATATTTCGTC
The DNA here is from genome assembly GCF_017569325.2 of Mucilaginibacter gossypii. Classification (NCBI taxonomy): domain Bacteria; kingdom Pseudomonadati; phylum Bacteroidota; class Sphingobacteriia; order Sphingobacteriales; family Sphingobacteriaceae; genus Mucilaginibacter; species Mucilaginibacter gossypii. The sequence continues at coordinate 1,459,314 of NZ_CP071878.2, forward strand.
AGAGAGCTCCAGGTTACGGCGTACCGGTAAGCAATGCATTACTTTGGCATTGTTGGTTTGCTCCAGCTTTTTGTTAGTAAGCATCCACTCTTCGTGTTTGCCTAATATATTGCCATAAGGCTCATACGCCGACCAGTTTTTTACGTAGATGAAATCCGCGCCGGCTAAAGCCTCATCCTGATCATAAGAGATATTTGCACCCTGGGTAAAATCGGTACAAAGCTCATATCCTTTAGGCTGCACGATAGTAAAGTCGACATCCGCCTTGCACATCCACTCCGAGAATGAGTTAGGAACAGCCTGCGGCAAAGGTTTGATATGCGGCGCCCAGGTTAAAACCACTTTAGGACGCGCTGTTGTTTTGAGCTCTTCAATAGTGATCAAGTCGGCCAAACTTTGCAGCGGGTGGCGGGTAGCTGATTCCAAACTAACAACCGGCACCTTGCAAAATTCAACAAACTTATTGAAAATCATTTCGCTGTAATCTTCCTCACGGTTCCTTAAGCCAGGGAACGAACGAACGCCAATAATATCAGCGTATTGGCCCATAACGCCTGCGGCTTCACGGATATGCTCAACAGTAGTGCCATCCATGATCACGCCATCGCGAAGTTCAAGTGCCCAGCCTTCTTTATCGATATTGAGCACCATTACATTCATGCCCAGATTGATAGCAGCTTTTTGCGTACTCATGCGGGTACGCAGACTTGGGTTTAAAAACACCAGGGCAAGCGTTTTATTTTTACCAAGTTGCTGATGGGCAAAGGGATCCTGCTTAAGCGCCAATGCCTCTTTTACAAGTGCGTTAACATCAGCAACATCATTAACAGAAGAGAATAGTTTCATGAACTTTACAATTAATTGGTGTGTTTTCTGTTATCTATTTTTTTTAAGTCTCCCCTTTAGGGGAGATTTAGAGGGGCGTCTATTGATTCAATACATTTACAAAAGCTTCCAGGAACCTATCGGCATGAGCTTTAGTTAAGTTCAAAGCAGGTAATAACCTGATCACATTTGGTTTAGCTTCACCAGTAAATATATGGTGCTTGTTCAGCAATTCTTTACGCGCATGGGCCAATTCCTCAGGCAATTCAATCCCGATCATTAAACCACGACCACGAACTTCTTTAACCTGTTCCAGCTTGTTAAGCTCCTTTATTAAGTAGCCGCCAACTTCAGCAGCATTTTGCAACAGGTTATCCTGTTCCATAGTTTCAAGAACGGCTAAACCTGCAGCGCAAGCCAGATGGTTCCCACCAAAAGTAGTACCTAACATGCCATATGCCGGCTGTATTTTAGGCGAAATGATGATACCTCCCACAGGGAAACCATTACCCATGCCTTTAGCCATACTGTAGATATCAGCATTAACACCGGCAAAATCATGCGAAAAGAATTTACCTGTACGGCCGTAACCGCATTGTACAGAATCAGCAATGAATACGGCATTATACTGGTCGCACAATGAGCGAATCTTTTGCAGGAAGCCCTCTGGTGCAGCCTGGATACCACCAACCCCCTGAATACCTTCGATAATTACTGAAGAGATTTCGTTGTTTTTGAATGCTTCTTCCAGCGCTGCTTCATCGGCCCATGGCAAAAAAATCACCTTATCAGTTTCGTTGATAGGAGCGACGATCTTCGGGTTGTCTGTAACCGCCACAGCCAATGAAGTACGGCCATGAAATGATTTGCTGAAAGCAATAACTTTCTTTTTACCATTATAAAAAGAAGCCAGTTTTAAAGCATTCTCATTTGCCTCAGCACCTGAGTTACACAAAAACAACTGGTAATCTTCCTTGCCTGAAACTTTTCCCAACTTTTGAGCTAACTCTTTTTGAATAGGAATCTCGATAGAATTAGAATAAAAGCCAAGTTTATGCAATTGATCTTCTAAGCGTTTTACGTAGTGTGGATGGGTATGACCAATAGAGATCACAGCGTGACCGCCATACATGTCAAGGTATTCAGTATCGTGAGCGTCATAAACTAAACTGCCCTGGCCCCTAACTATATTAATTGGATTTATAGGATAAACATCAAATAATTTCATATCGTGTTAAGCTTAAAGCTGAAGGCTTAAGGCCGAAAGCTTTTATTTTCTTAGTGTTTTGATCAGGCTGATAAGCATGGCCTTCACTTCATTAATTAATTTATCTGTTTCCTGGTAAAGGACCTCCTCAACGTAAAGCAAGTCCTTACACATTAACAAGCAATACTCCAATTCGTGAGCTGAACCTAAAGCCTGATCTAAAAAATGAGCGAAGTCACGTTCCGTGTGTCTTCCGCATCCTTCAACTATGTTAAGCGGAATCGAGTATGACGCCCTTTTAGTTTGGCTCATCAAGTCGAATTGCTCACTTCTTGGAAATTTCGGAAGTACAGATTTGTAAACGAACATGTTAAGCGCATGTGCTTTTTTCCAAACCTCGTATTTTTTATAATCCCTCATAATTAAATGCTTTAAGCTTTCAGCCTTCGGCTTTCAGCTCTTCTAAAAGCCGATCGCCTTAAGTCGTAAGCCTGCGCGTTCATCCAGCCCGAACAATAAGTTCATGTTCTGTACTGCCTGGCCGGAAGCACCCTTAAGTAAGTTATCCATTATGCTGATAATGAATATTTTGTTGTCATGTTTTTTTACCTGGATAAAGCATTTATTAGTATTTACAATCTGCTTTAAATCGATATTGCGATTGGTGACATGTGTAAACGGATGCCCATCGTAGTAGCTTTGGTAAAGTGCTAATGCTTCTTCCTCGCTCAAATCGCTCTCAGTATAAATTGAAGCAATAATGCCACGGGTAAAATCGCCACGGTAAGGAATAAAGTTGATAGCCTTATCAAAACCGGCTTGTAGCTGCCTTAACGATTGACCGATCTCATTTAAATGCTGGTGACTGAATGCTTTGTAAACAGAAAGGTTATCATTACGCCAGGTAAAGTGTGAGGTCGGCGATAAACTTTGTCCTGCGCCGGTTGAACCTGTTGTAGCAGTAACGTGCACTTCGTTGTTTAGCAAACCTTTTGAAGCCAGTGGAAGTAAACCCAATTGCAAACAGGTAGCAAAGCAACCGGGGTTAGCAATATTAGAGGCTGTTTTAATAGCCTCACGGTTCAACTCCGGCAAGCCATACACAAAACTTTTGCCGTTTAAAGTTGAGTTTTGGTTCAGTCTGAAATCCTGGCTTAAGTCAATGATCTTAACCGAATCGGGGATAACGTTTGCTTCCAGGAACTTTTTGGCGTCACCGTGACCAACGCAAAGGAATAACACGTCAATATCTGTAGATAATTCGGCAGCGAATTTCAGATCGGTATCACCAAACAGGTCGGTATGTACCTGGTAAACATAGTTACCCGCGTTGCTGTTGCTATGAACAAAAGCTATCTCCACGTTAGGATGGTTGATCAGGATCCGGAGCATTTCGCCGCCGGTGTACCCTGCTCCGCCAATTATACCTGCACGGATGCCCCCCCCGCCCCCTAAAGGGGGAGCAAAGGAAGACTGATCAATATTTTTATTTAGTTCGCTCATAATTTTAACAATTATTCCCCCTTTAGGGGGTTAGGGGGCTAAATTTATCCGATCACTATTTGTAGATGGATATGAATATAAAATAAATTCAAGATCGCTCCGGTCGTTATTGCTGATGAAATGCTTTTGTCCCGGATGGATCTCGATACCCTGTTCGGGCTTCAATACCGTAACCTCGCCGTCTATTGAAAATGTAGCCCTTCCTTTCAAAATAAAAAATACCTGCGTGGCTTTTTCGTGGTAATGCAATTGCTCCGTAGTATCTGGTGGCATCAGTTCCTGTTTAACGGACAGGGCTTCGGTATCAATAAAGGTCCATCCGTGGCAGTCGTCGCCCCAGTTATAGTGCTTGAGGCATTGGCCCTTCGAGAAGACGCCCCCTCCGCCCCCTAAAGGGGGTACCTGAACGGTTGTTTTGTCTATAGAATCAGCCATTTGTTATTGAGCTTTTGCTCCCCCTTCAGGAGGCTGGGGGGCGGCATTTACTTTATGATAGATCATTACCTGGTTACCAAATATTTTGGAGAACCCTTTAACGTCTTCGCCGCTCCAGGCGTTGTTCATTTCGCCGTAGCTGCCAAACTTGTTCGACATCAGATCGTATGGTGATTCAATGCCTACTACCTGGAAGCGATATGGGTGTAACTGAACAAATACTTTACCTGTAACGTTTTTCTGAGTATCGGTTAAAAAAGCTTCGATATTGCGCATGATAGGGTCATGAAACTGACCTTCATGCAGCCAGTTGCCATAGAAAGATGATAACTGATCTTTCCATGAAAGCTGCCATTTGGTTAGCACATGTTTCTCTAAAGTATGGTGAGCTTTGATAATCACCATAGGAGCGGCCGCCTCAAAACCTACACGGCCTTTAATACCGATAATGGTATCACCAACGTGAATATCCCTGCCAATGCCATAAGGCTGAGCAATAGCCTGTAAGGCCTGGATAGCTTTTGTTGGATGATCGTATTTTTCATCACCGATGGCTACCAACTCGCCTTTTTCAAAAGTAAGTACAAGGTCTTTTACTTCAGATGCAGTTACCTGTGTAGGCCATGCTTCTTCTGGCAGGCCAAGGTTTGAGGTCAAAGTTTCTTTACCACCTACCGATGTACCCCAGATCCCTTTGTTGATAGAGTATTTGGCTTTCTCGAAGTTCATATCAACACCATGTTTTTTCAGGTATTCGATCTCTTCTTCGCGGCTTAGTTTCAGGTCGCGGATAGGGGTGATGATCTTCACTTCAGGTACAAGGATGTTAAAGATCATGTCGAAACGCACCTGGTCATTACCTGCGCCTGTACTGCCATGGGCAACAAATTCGGCACCAATTTCTTTAGCGTAGTTAGCAATAGCTGTAGCCTGGCTTACGCGCTCGGCACTTACAGATAGCGGGTAGGTGTTGTTTTTTAATACATTGCCGTAAATTAAAAAGCGTACGCAGGTATTGTAAAAGTTTTCGGTTTCATCAACCACATGGTGAGAAGTAACGCCCATTTTATAAGCGCGTTCTTCAACGCCTTTTAACTCTTCCTCGCTAAAACCGCCGGTATTTACAATAACCGAGTGAACCTCATAACCAAGGTCCTGTGTTAAATAAATACAGCAAAAAGAGGTATCTAAACCTCCGCTATAAGCTAATACTACTTTTTTCTTCATGTTTTTGGTGAGCTTAAAGCTAAAGGCACAAGGCTCAAAGCTTTACTTATCAATTATGGTGATCTGTTTTATTAATTTACAGGTATTAACCTTTTACCTAATCCTTAAACATCATGTTTTATACGTTTCTTTATGGCGTTCTCAATACGCTCAAGCAAAGTCGCTTTGTGCGTAATGCGCTGCATTTTCTCCTCGTATTCCTTTTGTTTTTCGGCAGGATCAAAAAGCATGGCGGTGCACATGCAGTTTTTGCGGTTTTTGCTGGTTAAAATGTCAAAGTTTACGCAGCTTTTGCAGCCGGCCCAAAAATTTTCGTCCTGGGTTAGTTCCGAATAGGTAACCGGCTCGTAACCAAGCTCCGAGTTGATCTTCATTACCGCCAAACCGGTTGTTAACCCAAATATTTTGGCATTAGGGTATTTGGTACGCGATAACTGGAAAATTCGGTGTTTGATGGCTTTTGCCAATCCCGCCTTACGGAATTGCGGATTAACAATAAGTCCCGAGTTAGCAACAAAGTCGCCATGGCTCCAGGTTTCAATATAGCAGAAACCGGCCCAGGTACCGTCTTTATGCAGGGCTATAACAGCCTTGCCTTCCAGCATTTTATTAGCAACGTATTCGGGCGAGCGTGTAGCTATACCAGTTCCGCGCGCCTTGGCCGATTCGGCCATCTCATCGCAAATCATAGTGGCATAATCTACATGCTGTGCAGTAGCAACCTGAATATCAAAATCTTGTATTGTCATTTAAATAGATAATTACCGTGAAATTAATTGGCTTTACAAGCCTTAAATAATTAGATGGTTTTTTTAAAAAGACGTTTAAAAAACTCTTTTTGTGTGGACAGGAGAAAAATTAATTCAAACCCGTGGCATGTAGGTCCTTCGTCGGAGAGGGCAGTTTAAAAAAACAGTTGAACCCAAGGCAGCAGCAACCGGAGCAAAATTTGCTCTTGTAGCGGGCTTATTTAAGCTTGGTGTATTCATTTTTTTGTTGAATTACTGTGTTTTTAATTTGCTGCAAATTAGGCTATAAAATTTTATTTATACAAGAAAAAAATGTGATTATTTGTTGGTTGGTGAATGGTTGATTAAGTTTATTGAATGAGTGGTTGGTTTGTTGTTGTAACTCGCAGATTTACAGCAATAACTATTCACCTAATCAACCCAATCAACCGTTCACCTCCCTGCCACAATATCATTGATGATCATATCAGCATGAACGCGGGAGTTTTCGATGAACCAAAGATGGGTGTCAAGGCCGCCGCAAACCACGCCTGCAAGGTATAAACCAGGCATGTTTGTTTCCATGGTTTCGGGGTTGTATTGGGGGATGAATTTATCTTCAGAAAGTATAATACCAAGCTTTTTCAGGAACTCAAAATTGGGTTTATAGCCTGTCATCGCCATTACAAAATCATTAGGGATAGTGATCAGTCCATCGGGCGTTTGAATATCCACTTCGTTTTCACGAATGGCCTCGAGATTAGAATTAAAGTAAGCTTTAATGCTACCTTCTTTAATTCGGTTAATAATGTCGGGCCGCACCCAGTATTTAACCCGGTTGCTCACTTCGCTGCCGCGGATCACCAGTGTTACCTCGGCCCCTTTACGGTAGGTTTCAAGGGCCACATCAATAGCCGAATTGCTTGAGCCAACCACCACCACTTTTTGCAGGGTATAATAATGAGGATCCTGGTAGTAGTGTTTTACTTTGGGGAGGTTTTCGCCGGGGATATTGAGGTTTACCGCAATATCATAAAAGCCGGTTGAAAGGATTACTTTTTTAGCCTGGTAGGTTGCTTTTTTTGTGGTTATGCTGTAAAAGCCATTTTCCGGCTTTACTTCAGTAACTTCTTCAAAAAGATGAATGGGCAGGTTATTTGAAAGTGCTACGCGGCGATAATATTCCAAAGCATCATTGCGGGTAGGCTTGTTATGTACAGTAACAAAGGGAACGCCGCCGATCTCCAATTTTTCAGATGTGGAAAAAAACGTCATGGTAGCGGGATAGTTGTACAATGAATTTACAAGCGTGCCTTTTTCAATAATTACGAAACTTAAACCGGCTTTTTGAGCAGCAAGTCCGCAAGCTAAACCTATCGGGCCACCGCCAATAATAAATATATCAAGCATTTTATGTACTTTATGAAATTTAAGAAATCATGAACCTGTACAGGTTCGGGCATGTTTGCCGGTGCGGCAAAAATAAGAAAATAAAAAAGGGTAAGCTACTTTTATCGCGCCGCTCAACTCTCTACCCTTGCTGCGTTCCCACCCTGGGGGAGTTCAAGAGGAGCTGGCCGTAAAAGACTTACCCCGGCGCAAATATAGAAAAAGGTAGCGTTTATGGTTAAGAAAATGTTAAAAAAGGCTTATCTGTTGATTTATAGATGGATAATTTTTAATTTGCCTTGCTATAGCCAGATTATCATACTTCGTTAACACGTTTTCATCTCCCCGAAATTCAAATTCCCGATAATTTTTTGCGTGCTGATCGAGATTCAGCAGTAAATTTTTCAAAATAGTAAGCCGGTTCACAACAAATTTTACCTTCATTTCCCTTTTTTGAAAATAGGGCCAAAGCAGGTTAAATTGTTCGGGTGTGATGGCCCTTGCTATGGTAATATGAGGTATGGTACTGCTATCGCCGACAATACCCTTCAATAGTTTAATCCAATATTTATTTTGTTCGGTGAGCTTAAGCCTGGCAAAAATGGTTTTGTTATAGTCATTACTCTCATTAAAGCAATCAAATCCATCTGTTTCAAAAACAACGGGAGGCAGCAAACTAAGTTTACGGCTCAAAAACGAGAAGCCCTGAACGTCTACATCAAGCGGTTTGCGCGGATAATTGTTTATGGTGATATGCGACCGGGCATGCATGCTGGGATAATTACCGATAACACGTTTTGCTTCGCTTTTTAATTTCCGGATCATAACATCTACATGATCAGGTATCGGGAGGATAAAATGATAAAATGCGTAGTCCATGATTGTTAAATTTTAAATGAATAAATTGATTTGATCAGGGTCGCCGGCTTTAAGCAGTTCCAGTTCATCGCGGGTATAACCGGGGCCGGTCATGTTTTTAAATTCAAAAGTTTTAAACTTATCCCATTTGGCAAAGGCGTCAAGTGTATCGCGTTTCAATATGGTAAGTTCTTTGATCCAAAAAGGCTCCACCAATTTTTTATGCTTAAAATGCGGCCAAAGTGTGTCGAAATCTTTTTCGGCAATATCACGCACAACCGTTATATGTGGGATAAGATTTTTTTTAATGCGCAGCTTCTTTTTTAAGGTGTTAAACCATTCGTCGGTAGCGGGTGTTGCGCGGATGTTGGCATAAATGGTCATGCGGCTGTGCAAGTGGGTAAAATGATAAAAACCATCCATATGCAGCAATACCGGTGGCATGGTATTCAGGGCCTGTTCCATCAATTCCAGGTTTTTATCGGCCATAAAGGGCTTTTGCCTCTCCAGGTGTTGTATAGAGATATGAGCAGGCGAATCCATGCTTTTGTAACTGCCAATAAGCCTCGCCGATGCCTTTTTGTAACGCGCAATCTTATGCTTCACCGTGTCGGGAGGCGATAATAACAGCAGGTAGTTTTCATATATACTCATTTGCTTCACAATTTCTATATGTCAAATATGCTAATAAAATTAGCAAAATACAAAAAATGTTAGCATTTTTGGTATGTGGAAGTTAAACGTCATATTGTACACATTGATCTTGATTCGTTCTTCGTTTCGGTAGAGCGGAAGTTTCATCCTGAACTGATCGGTAAGCCTGTGATTATAGGGGGCTCGGCCGAAAGGGGAGTTGTGGCTTCCTGCAGTTATGAGGCGAGGGCTTTTGGTGTGCATTCGGCTATGCCTACCCGACAAGCTTTAAAGCTTTGTCCGCATGCCATTCTTATTCGCGGTTCGCACGGGCGCTATGGCGAAGCCTCACGCGAGGTTACGCAGATCATTCACGATACGGTACCCCTGTATCAAAAAACATCGGTTGATGAGTTTTACATTGATTACACCGGTATGGACCGTTTTTTTGATTGTTACCATGAAGCCACCAAACTTAGGCAGAAAGTAATTAAAGAAACGGGCCTGCCTATATCCTTCGGTATGGCATCGGGTAAAACGATAGCCAAAATGGCCACTAACCAGGCCAAGCCTAACGGACAAATGTTTGTAAAGCATGGTGATGAGCTGAAGTTCCTGGCGCCGCTTAACATTGGTAAGATACCCGGCCTCGGCGAAAGTACCCGCAATAAGTTATATCAATACGGCATCGAAAAAATAGGTGATCTGCAACGTACCAATATCCGCTTCCTGGAAACTGTTTTTGGTAAATACGGGCATTCGCTTTGGGAAAAAGCCAATGGTATCGATCATAGCGAAATCGTTCCGCATTCCGACAGGAAATCCATCAGCACCGAGCATACTTTCCATACTAATGTGTCTGATCACCGCACACTTGAAACTATTTTAGTATCCATGACCGAAGAGCTGTCATCCAAACTACGACGGGAAAATAAGCTTTCATCATGCCTGGCTATTAAGTTGCGATACGGTAATTTTGAAACCCATACCCAACAGCAAAAAATAGCACTTACGGCGGCAGAACACATCCTGATTCCCGGTGTAAAAAACCTGCTTAAAATGGCCTGGGACCAGCACCGGCCCATCAGGTTGATAGGTGTACGGTTGAGCGATCTTTGTACGGGCAGTTACCAGATCAACCTGTTTGAGGATAATGAGGAACGCATCAAACTTTACCAGGCCATGGACCAGATCAATTTCAAGTTCGGCGATAAAACCATCTGCCGGGCGGCAGGGATGGAAATTGGTACAAGGAATTTTAATCCGTTTATGCGCGGCTGACACCCCCTCTAAATCTCCCCCTAGGGGGAGACTTTGTTTAAAGCCCTCCCCATGGGGAGGGTTGGGTGGGGTTTTCAACCAATGGTCAAAGGTTTTTTACCATTGGTCAAAGTAATTTTATGGGGCAAGGGGTTGTGACTTCTTTTGATAAAAAAAGAAATCATGGAAACCACACAACGTCAAACCTACCTCGATTGGTTGAGGATCTTATCCATATTGGGGGTGTTATTTTTTCATTCGGCAATGCCTTTTGTTGCTGAGGATGGCTGGCACATCAAAAACCACGAAACCAGCAACCTGATGATGGAATCAAATCACTTTTTGCACCTTTTTCGCATGCCGCTGCTCTTTTTTATTTCAGGTACCGTGAGTTACTACATGATGCAGCGGCGCTCTACACTCAGTTTCATCGGTTTGCGTTTCCGCCGTCTTTTTATTCCGCTTTTGGTGGGCATGTTCATCATTGTGCCACCGCAAATTTACATGGAACGATTGGCCAATGGCTACAAAGGCTCATTCCTGGATTTTTATCCCAGTACATTTAACTTTCAGCCATATCCCAAAGGCAATTTCAGCTGGCACCATCTTTGGTTTATTGCCTATCTGTTTCTTTATGACCTCATTTTCGCGCCTTTATTTGCCTGGATGATCTCGCCCAAAAGCAATGGTTTTAAACAAAAGCTTGCCATTTTGGCCCGGGGGAAATGGGTTTATTTATTGATGCTGCCCGGAATCCTTTGGTTTACCTTCACCAGCTGGGACCTCCCCGAAACCAACGACCTGTTCCATGATGGCAGTTACTTTGTTTACTGGTTATTGTTCCTCCTGGCAGGTTTTATCTGTATCCTTCAATCTAAACTGATGGATAGCCTTGAGCGCAACCGCCGTTTTGCTTTAACCATCGGTTTTTTAAGTCTGATGACATGGGAAGTAATGCGCTGGAACGGTATCGAACCCTTGCATCCCTACTGGCCTTTTCAAAATATCGCATTCTCCTATGCTTTTACCGCATTGCGCCCAATTATTGCCTGGGGATGGGTGTTGGCGCTGGTTGGCTATGGCAAACATTATTTAAATAAGCCTCATAACGCGCTCAATTATTTAAACCAGGCGGTATATCCGTTTTACATATTGCACCAAACCGTTATTGTATTAATTGCCTATTATATTGTGCAAACGCAAAATGAAAGCATCCTATCAAAATATATTTATACGGTGGGTATTACCTTTTTTGTAACGATGCTTACCTATCATTTGTTAGTACGCCCTTATGCTTTAACCCGGTTTTTATTCGGTATGAAACCAAAGGAAAAACTCAAAACTGTGCCGATTCGGGAGATAGTAGAGACAAAACCCGAACCTATTCTTTCTGCCTTAAATTTGTAATTTGCTGATATGAAATTTTTCAGGAAGTACATTTTTCCGGCACTCTATGGCCTACTGGTTTATTTTACCATCAGGCTATTGCATGATACTGACATTGGTCAGCATTTTTGGGAAAGAGATTTTTATGTTAATGGCATTGAAATGGCCTGTTCAATATTGGTTGGCTATTTGGCAATCTATATTTTTGAACGGCTTTTTAAGTACCATGACAGGCACCGGACGGTACAGCTATCCTACGGAGCTGTAGTTAGGGAGTTGGCCATATTGGTGGGAGCAAATTTGATATTAGTGAACGTCGTATTTGTTCCGATGGTCATGGCTCTGCACGTAAGCCAGGGCATAGATGAGCTGATGCCCTGGGCAGATGTGGCCGATATTAATATGATCCCCACTTTGTACGCTATTGTTTATTATGGAATTGCACGTAGCAGCACCTGGCTAAAGGCCTATGTAAATAATAAGATGCAACTGGAAAAGCTCACCAACGATCAGCTGGAAACCGAATTGAAGTTTCTAAAAGCTCAATATCATCCGCATTTTTTATTTAATGCCCTGAATACTATTTATTTCCAGATGGATGAAGATGTGCCCGGCGCAAAAAAGAGTACCGAGTTACTATCCAGCCTGTTGCGCTATCAGCTTTATGACCAACACCAGCAAGTGCCCGTTAAGCAGGAGCTGGAGTATCTTGAAAATTATATCCACCTGCAGCAGATCAGGGCGAGCAGCAAAATGCAGCTCAGTGTTAATTTTGAAGGATGTTTAACGGATCAGCTCATCTATCCGCTGCTTTTGCTTCCACTGGTTGAAAACGCCTTTAAATATATGGGTGGTGAATATAAAATAGCCATTGAAGGCTGCATTATTGACAATAGATTTGTTTTTAAAGTTTATAATGATGTACCCGCAAATATGAAAGCCCCCGATAATTACAGCGGTATTGGTTTGGAAAACTTAAGCCGCAGGCTGCAATTGCTTTATCCGGATAAACATAAACTAACTGCTGGCCGCGAAGAAGATCATTACACAGCAGTACTTGAATTGAATATATAAAAGATGGCATTAATTAGCTGCATTATTACCGACGATGAACCCTTTGCCCGTAAGGGCCTGGAAGGCTATGTTAAAAAAGCTGGCTTTCTCGACCTGAAAGCGCAATGTGAAGACGCTATGGAATTAGGAGCGTTGTTAGCGCAGCAACCTGTAGACCTGCTGTTCCTGGATATCCAGATGCCGCATTTAACCGGCGTTGAATTTATTCGTTCGCTGCCCAATCCGCCAAAAGTGATCTTTACTACCGCGTTTAAAGAATACGCTACTGATGGTTTTGACCTGGATGTGCTCGACTATCTCCTTAAACCTATACCGTTTGAGCGCTTTATGAAGGCAGCCTTTAAAGCTAAGGATTACTTTGATTTAAGGAACAATACAGATAGGGTAGATTATCTGTTTGTTAAAAGCAATGGTAAGCTCGAGAAGATAATTTTTGACGAAGTGTTGTTCATTAAAGGCATGGAAAACTATGTTGAGGTTTATACCCCGGCGCGTAAGATTATAACCCACAGTACCCTGCGGGCCTTTGCCGAAAAACTGCCTCCACGTAAATTCATGCAAACCCATAAGTCATATATAGTTGCCAATAGCAAAATCACATCGATAGAAGGAAATATGTTGCATATAGGCACATTTGAGGTGCCAATCAGCAGGCAGCTTAAAGAGCAGGTGATGCATGCGTTGATTAATCAGGGCAGATAGTAATCAAGTTTTAACAATAGGATCAGAAATTTCTACGCGAATTGCTTTTCATACCTGTCCCAATTAATCGAGTTACACGAACTTTTCAATAGCGTAAATTTGAAATTGGTGTAATTAGGTTAATTCGGAAAAACAGTGCGGGAGTTTTTATTTGTTCGATTCTTCTTAGAAACTGTCAAAGCTTGAAGAATATCGTTTACGGGTAGATAAAACTTCATTGCCGTTGGTTTTAACCAACGGAATAATGAGTAGCAACATGAGGGCTTCAGCCCAAATTCGCTTGCACAATTAGGCTAAAGCCAAGACTTTTTAGCTTTTTATTCCGTTGGTTAAAACCAACGGCAATGAATATTCTGTTTTTTTAAACAGCTGCTCACCATGCATTTTAAAGTAATTTCCCTGTGTATAATTAAAACTATTTTGTAATATGCATTATTCTACTGACGCATTACTTACAAAACCTCATGGGCGGCAAAAAACTGTTCAACGCTTTATCCTTTTTTTTAACAGCAGGCTTGTGCTTAGCCGGCAATATTTCGTATGCTCAAACCCCTGCCGATAGTATTAAACTGGCCATTGAGCCATCTTATAATAATGTAAGCGGTACCCACCAATTTTTTTTAGGCGATAATTACCGCAAGCTTTGGGCGGCACCCGTCACCTTGCCGGTATTTCACCTTACCGCCGAAAAGGGTGGACTTAAAATACTGCAAAGAGGCGGGGGGAAGCAAACAAAATCATTACGCCTGCAGGATCCTACCGGCCAGCAATGGGTACTGCGCACCATTCAAAAGTATCCTGAAAAAGGTCTGCCTGTTGATCTGCGGCCAACGGTAGCCAAAGATATCCTGCAAGATCAGGTATCGGCTGCACACCCATTCTCGGCACTCACAGTACCGCCGCTGGCCGAAGCGCTTGGGGTTCCGCATTCTAATCCTAAAATTGTTTATGTACCCGATGATTCTGCTTTTGGTGAGTATCAAAAGGATTTTGCTAATCAGGTGTTTTTATTTGAACAGCGCGAGCCGCTCGATGCCGAAAAAACAGATAATACCGAAAAGGTACAACGCAAACTGCAGGATGACAATGATAACCGTGTTGACCAAAAGATTGTGCTGCGCGCCCGCTTGCTTGATATGCTTTTGGGCGATTGGGACAGGCACGAAGACCAATGGCGCTGGGAAAAAATAGATGTTAAGCATGAAACCGTTTACGAGCCCGTTCCGCGCGACCGTGACCAGGTGTACTATAAAACTTCGGGCGTATTGCCCTGGATAGTAGCACATCAATGGCTTAAATCAAAATTTCAGGGTTATAGTGACGAGATCAGGGATATCAATGGATGGAATTTCAATGCCCGCTATTTCGACCGCTATTTCCTGAACCAGTTGAGCGAAGACGATTGGAAAGAACAGATAGCCTATGTGCAAAGCAAACTGACCGATGACCTGATCAAAAAAGCGGTGCATTTTATGCCCGATACTATCTACAAACTTTCTGGGCCTGAGATCATCAGCAAAATGATAGCGAGGCGTAACATCCTGCAAAAACAGGCACTCGAATATTATAAATTCATCTCCATATATGTAGATGTACCAGCGAGTGATAAAACGGACAAATTTACTGTGGCTCATGAAACTAATGGTGACATCACGCTTACTATAGATAAGATAAAGAAAGACGGCAGCGTTGATAAGGTTACCTACCAGCGTACTTTTAAACCCGATGTAACCAAAGAGATCAGGATGTATGGTTTTGATGGCGATGATTTATTTAAGGTGACGGGCTCAACGCCATCACCCATAACTGTGCGGATGATAGGGGGGCAGGGCATGGATACGTTTGCTGTAGACAGCAGTTTAAATAATAAAGGCAAAACCTATATTTATGATCGTTCGGATCAAAAAAATGTACTTCCTCCTTCATCGCTGGCTAAAAACCGTACATCAACAGACACGGCGGTAAATAGCTATGATAAAACTGCCTTTAAGTTCGACAGGTTTGAGCCTATTATCCTGGCTAATTACAGTAATGATATTGGCATTTTGTTGATTGGAGGTTTCTCATACGAGCGGCACGGGTTTCGCAAGGAACCCTATGCTTTCCGCGAAGAATTTTTGACCAATTATTCACTGGGGCGTAAATCATTTTTGTTTACCTATACCGCCGACTGGAAAAAAGCCGTCGGTGAAAACGACCTGAAGATTAACCTGCTTTCGCGCGGGCCAAGCAACCTCAGCAATTTTTTCGGAATAGGAAATAACACAGTTTTTGAGAATAAGGACGACAGGAAGATCTCCTACTATCGTAATCGCTACGACTATGTTACCGGCGACGTTTCCCTGCACCGCAGTTTTGGAAACCTACACGTGAGCGCCGGCGTTGCAGGGCAGTTTTACAACAGCAAAGCCTCCAACAACACCGAAAGATTTTTGAATGGCTATAATGCCGCGTTTCCGGATGAGAAGGTATTTGGCACTAAGGTCTACGGCGGCTTAACAGCCAACGCAACGGTTGATACGCGGAATAAGCTGATCATCCCTACACAAGGCATTTTATGGACAACCACTGTGAGCGGCTTTAGCGGCGGAGGTTCTGGAAGTCATAACACCTACGGGCAGGTATTGTCTGAGTTTAGTTTCTATTTAAATCCCGACAAGGACTCGGTATTGGTAATAGCTAACCGCACGGGATTAGGTACTACGGTAGGGAATGCAGCATATTTTCAGCAGATGAAATTAGGCGGGGCGCAAAACTTCCGCGGCTTTCATACCAACAGGTTTACCGGTCGTACTATAGCCTATAACAACCTGGAGATGCGGTTAAAAGTATTGGATTTTACTTCATACCTGTTGCCGGGCTCATTGGGTTTAATCGGTTTTAATGATGTAGGCAGGGTATGGGTCCCCGGCGAATCATCGGACAGGTGGCACGATGGGTATGGCGGCGGTTTGTATATTATTCCAGCGCAATTGGTGCTGATTGAAGCCGTAATGGGCTTTTCAAAAGAAGGCTCGTTGCCTTATATATCTATTGGGTTTAGATTTTAAAATAGCTGCCACGGGTTTAGCGCAGCGTAACCGGTGGTTGAGCATGTTAAAAGCCTTCAGCTTTAGCTAAATTAACCGCATTTTTTGGTGGCGGCGTTCTGTCAGCACCTTTCGGTCAATTTTAAGTTTTAGCAAAAAAATCAGAAAAACAACCAAAAAATCACCCAAAAGCGGGGGTAAAGAAAGTGCTTTTTGAAACGCATGTTTTTATTCTCAAAAGTTTTATTCTTTGATTATCAGCTATTAGTGGTGTTTCGGGTGGAATATTAAATTATTGATTATCAGTGTGTTTAATTTTCAATGTGTTTCATGTTTTTACACTCAAAAAATGGAACAGTTAAAAAACGGAGTCTGCATGATTTCATTTTTTTATGGAGAACGGCGATTTTGGGACAGGCACTTTTTTACAATTATATCATAAAAATAATTACACTATCAGTCCCATAGATTACCTGCTTTTATATATTTGCATATGAATCACCTCATAGCACCATCTATCTTAGCGGCCGATTTTGCCAACCTGCAACGCGATATTGAAATGATCAATAACAGCGAAGCCGACTGGATCCACGTTGATATTATGGATGGCATGTTTGTTCCAAATATCTCTTTTGGCTTCCCGGTTGTAAGCGCAGTAAAAAAACACGCTTCCAAACCGCTCGATGTTCACCTGATGATAGTTGACCCCGATCGTTATCTTAAGGCATTTAAAGATGCCGGTGCCGATAGTATTACTGTTCACCAGGAAACCTGTCCGCATTTGCACCGCACCATTCAGGCTATTAAGCAATTAGGTTGCAAGGCAGCGGTTGCCATCAATCCGGCCACACCTGTATCTACTTTGGAAGATATCCTTGCGGATTTGGACATGGTTTTGATCATGTCGGTTAACCCAGGCTTTGGCGGACAGCATTTTATTGAAAATACCTACAAAAAAATTAAAGAACTCAGGACACTAAGTGCCGAAAAAAATCCTGGCCTGTTAATTGAGATTGACGGAGGGGTGGATGCTAACAATATCACAAAACTGATAGAAGCCGGAGCAAATGTGTTTGTTGCAGGTACTTCAGTGTTCTCGTCGGCCAACCAGGTGGCCGCAATTTCAAAACTCAAACATCCCTAAAAGTTATTATAATGATAATAATTAAACCAGCCCTGTAGGGTTGGTTTAATTATTTGCAATCAAAGGCCCGTTTGTTGATTAATTGTATATTTTTTCAAAAAATGTAAATAATGTCTATATATTTTGTCAAATTAATTAACTTCGGCCCAACAAAATACAAACTTCCTAATAGTGTATTTAGAACCTACAATTCGTTAATATTATGAAACATAATTTTGGTGCCGGACCCGGCATTCTACCACACGAAGTTTTAAAGCAAGCTTCAGAAGCAGTTATTGATTTTAATGGTACTGGACTCTCTTTGCTTGAAATTTCGCACCGATCAAAAGAGTTTGAGGCCGTTTTAGACGAAGCTGTTAGCCTGGTAAAAGAATTGTTCAACGTTCCTGAAGGTTATTCGGTATTGTTTCTGCAAGGCGGTGCCAGCACCCAATTTGCTTTAGCTCCTTACAACCTGTTACCAGAAGGCGGTAAAGCTGCTTATGTTGAAACCGGTGTTTGGGCTAATAAAGCTTTAAAAGAAGCCAAGTATTTTGGCGAAGTACAGGTTGTAGCTTCATCAAAAGAGGCCAACTTTACTTACATCCCTAAGGATTTTGAAATCCCGGCTGATGCTGCTTATATTCACATTACTTCTAACAATACCATTTACGGTACGCAGTTACAGGAGTTCTTTAAATCGCCAATTCCAGTGGTTTGCGATATGTCGTCAGATATTTTCAGCCGCGTGGTTAACGTTGCCGATTTTGGTTTGATTTATGCCGGTGCTCAGAAAAACATGGGTCCTGCAGGTGTTACTTTGGTTATTGTTAAGGACGACCTGCTGGGTAAAACCGGTCGCAAAATCCCCGCAATGTTCAACTACCAAACTCAAATTGAAGGTGGTTCAATGTATAATACCCCACCGGTATTTGCTATCTACGTATCAATGCTTACCCTTAAGTGGCTAAAAGCAAAAGGCGGTGTACCGGCAATTGAGCAGGAAAACATTACCAAAGCACGTGTACTTTACGAAGAAATTGACCGCAACCCATTGTTCAAAGCAGTGGCCGCCGTTGAAGACCGTTCAAAAATGAACGTTTGCTTCGTAATGGAAAACCCTGAGTTGGAAAAACCATTCCTGAAACTTGCCGAAGAACGCGGTATAGTAGGTATCAAAGGCCACAGGAGCGTAGGTGGTTTCCGCGCCTCAATTTACAACGCATTGCCAATAAGCAGCATCTATGTGCTGATTGACGTAATGCAGGAATTTGCTGAAAAGAATAAGTAGCCCCCTAACCCCCTAAAGGGGGAACAACAATTTTAAATAATTACCCCCGGCCCTTAAAGATGTGGAATAATCACTCCCCCTTTAGGGGGCCGGGGGGCAAAACTTTAGACATGATCAAAATATTAGCTAATGACGGTATCGACCCGATAGGTAAGAAAATGCTGGAAGATGCCGGCTTTTTCGTTGATACCAACAATATCCCACAGGACGAGCTTCCTGAAAAATTGAAAAACTATGATGCTATTACCGTACGTAGCGCTACTAAAGTGCGTAAGGCATTGATCGACGCTACCCCTAATCTTAAACTGATTGGTCGTGGTGGTGTAGGTGTTGATAATATTGATGTTGATTATGCCAAAGAAAAAGGCATTGGTGTTTACAACACGCCAGCATCTTCTTCATTATCAGTTGCTGAGTTGGTATTCGCCAGCTTATTTGGAGCTGTACGCTTTTTACCTGATAGCAACCGTAAAATGCCCGTTGATGGTAGTACCAAATTTAACGACCTGAAAAAAGCTTATGCTAAAGGCGTTGAGCTTCGCGGTAAAACTTTAGGTATCGTAGGTTTTGGTCGTATCGGCAGGGAAGTAGCTAAAATAGCTATCGGTGTTGGTATGGATGTTTTAGCTTATGACCTTTTTGATTTTAACCCCGAGCTGGATCTTGTTTTAGGCGGTGGTATCACTGTTAAAGCATCTGTTAAAAAAGCTACACTTGATGAAATCATCACTACTGCAGATTTCATTACCCTACATACTCCATTTATCGACAAAGCTCTTTTTGGTGCTGAGGAATTGGCTAAAACTAAAAAAGGTGTTGGCCTGGTAAACATCTCACGCGGTGGTTTAATTGATGAACTTGCTTTGGTTGACGCTCTAAACAGCGGCCAGGTTTCATTTGCAGCACTTGACGTGTTCGACAATGAGCCAGCCCCTCGCGCTGAAATCTTAACCCATCCAAAAATTTCCTTAACCCCACACATTGGTGCTGCTACCAACGAGGCTCAGGAAAGGATCGGTGTAGAGCTTGCAAGCTTAATTATCGAGCATTTCAAAAAAGCATAACACGAATTTGCTCTAATTAGAGCGAATTACACGAATACAAACTATAAAACAAACGGCACGAATTTCATCAATTCGTGCCGTTTGTTTTATATCTTATGTCATTAGGAGCGTAGCGTGGCAATCGCATGCTTTACAGGGCCGCTATGCTTCCGTGCGATTGCTTCGTTTCTCGCAATGACATCGAATATTATGTATTTAAATTATATAACTAACACCTTTCTCCGGCAAAGTAACTCCGTAGCCTTCTTTTTCAAGGTCATTGGCTAATAGCTGCATACTTTCACCTTCACCATGTACCAGGAATATGTGTTTGAGCTTTGCTTTATCAATGGCTTTTACGGTATTCATCAGGTCGTCATGGTCACCGTGGGCGCTTAGTACGTCGGTTTGTTTGATGGTGGCATAAACGGCCAGTTCACGGTCTTTAATGTGGACGATAGAATCTCCCCGTAACAAACGATGGCCTAATGTTCCTTTGGCGCAGTAGCCAATGAACAGGATGGTGGCGTAGTAATTTTGGATGTTATAAAAAAGATGGTCCTGGATGCGGCCGCCTTCAAGCATTCCTGCAGATGAGATAATGATGCAGGGTTCCCAATAATTAGAGATCTGCCGGCTATCCTTCAGGGTTTCTACATAGGTGAGGTTATCAAACTCAAATTCGTCGCCACGTTTTTGGTAAAACTCCTGTGCTTCCTGGTTAACATGATTATGGTATTTTCTGAATACCTCGGTAGCCTGTGTAGCCATCGGACTATCAACAAAAACTTTAACCGGCGGCAGTAAACCAGTGCTAAAGATCTTGTTCAACGTATAAACCAAAGATTGTGTACGCCCGATGCTGAATGCCGGGATAATTAAACGGCCCTGCTCTTTAATACAGGCTTTTTCAATAACCTCTATCAGGGTTTGTTCAACTGTTTTGTCTTTACTGTGGTAGCGGCCGCCATAAGTTGCTTCCGAAACCAGGAAATCAACAGGAGGGAGGGGCTGCGGATCATTCAAAACAGGGTAATTCTTCCTGCCAATATCGCCGGTAAAAGCTATTGATTTTTCTTCGCCTTTATCATTTACGTTAAATACAGCTGCTGCTGCGCCCAACAGGTGGCCTACCGGTACAAAAGTTAGCTCAATATCGCCGGTAATCCTAAACGGTTTGTTAAATCCTATGGTAACAAAGCGCTCAACCGTGTCCATCACATGCTTTTGCATGTATAGTGGTTGGGCATGCGTATTGAATTTGCCTCTGCCACGTTTGTGGTGACCGCCCTTGCTTGCCGCTTTGCGCATGAATATGTTTACAGAATCGAGCAGCAATAATTCAGTCAGGTCTGCCGTGGGAGGGGTGCATAAGATCTGTCCCTCAAAACCTAAGCGGATCAGGGTAGGCAGGTTGCCCGAATGGTCGATGTGAGCGTGGGTAAGTACTACCACGTCAATGTCTTCGGGCCGAAAAGGAAAGTTTTCGTTAGATATGATACTGCGGTCCTTTTCATAATCAAGTCCGCAATCTACTAAAATTTTATATTGTCCAACCTCGAGCAAATGCATGCTCCCGGTTACCTGCCGGGCCGCCCCGTGTATAGTTAGTTTCATTTTTATAAGTGATACCTGTGCTAAAGCGGGTATCGATAATTATATTACGTTGTAAGTAATCTTCAGTTTGTGAATATAACGGTTTACACCCGCTTTATTGCGAGTGTAAACGTATTAATGCTTTATAAGTTTAGTTATAAACCAATAAGTTTTAAGGAGTGTTACTAAGCCTGGTTACTTTCAAACTGAAGCTGGCTTAAGTATTTATAAAGACCTTGTTCATTGCCGATGAGTTCGACGTGGCTGCCGCTTTCAACTATATGGCCTTTTTCAAGTACGATGATCTTATCTGCTTCGCGGATAGTTGATAGACGGTGAGCTATGATGATCGACGTACGATCTTTCATTAATTCCTCAAGCGCCTCCTGTACAAGGCGTTCCGACTCAGAGTCTAACGATGATGTAGCCTCGTCAAGTATCAGTATAGATGGGTTTTTAAGGAGCGCCCTTGCAATGGCAATCCGCTGTCTTTGTCCGCCTGATAATTTAACACCACGCTCGCCAACAATAGTTTCATAACCCTCGGGGAAGGACGAGATAAATTGATGCGCGTTGGCACGTTTGGCGGCTTGTATGATATCCTCTTTTGATGCATTGAGCCTGCCGTAGGCAATGTTTTCCATTATGGTGCCTCCAAACAATAATACATCCTGCGGAACAATAGCTACCTGGTTACGGATATCAGTAAGGGTGTAATTGTCGGCTGGCTTGCCATCAAATAAGATATTTCCGTTTTGCGGGTGATAAAATTGTAAGATCAATGATGCCATGGTAGATTTACCGGAACCGCTTGGCCCAACAATAGCAACACGCTGCCCTGCATCAGCATTAAAAGAAATGCCTTTTAATACAGTTATTTCCTGGCGTGAAGGATATGTAAATACCACATTGTCAAAAGCAAGGTCGCCTTTAATGGGTTGTTTAATGCCATTTTCGCTTTCAATAATCGAAATAGCTTCGCCTTGTTCGTGAAGGATCTCAAGTACACGCTCACTTGCGCCAACCGCTTTTTGCAGATTGGCATACAGATCTGGAAAGCTACCCATGGCGGCGCCTACAAATATCGAGTACATGATAAAAGTAGTAAGGTCGCCAACATATATTTCATGATTGGCCACCAATACCGAGCCGTACCAGATTACACCAACAAAGGTGCCGAACAAGCAGAATACGATGAATGAGGCAAAGGTACCCCTGAATTTTGCACCCCTAACAGCGATGTTAACCACCTTACGCAGAATTTTATCGTACCGATTAGCTTCGTAGGCCTCGTTAACAAATGCCTTTACATTAGCAATACCTTGCAGCGTTTCTTCAACTATGGTATTTGATTCGGCTAATTTGTCCTGAGCCTCGCGAGATAGCTTACGGATATACCTTCCGAAGAATACAGCGAATGCAACCAGGAATGGCAATATAGCTAATAGCGCAAGTGTAAGTTTGATAGACACGATGGCCAGTAAGGTAGTGCTGCCTATCATGATCACCAACTGGCGGATCATTTCGGCAAAAGTAGTGGTCAATGTATCCTGGATTTGGGAAAGATCGGCAGAAATACGGCTGTTCAATTCACCAACCCTACGGTTGGCAAAAAAGTTCATGGGCAAGGTAATAAGCTTAAAATAGGTATCACGCCTGATATCGGCTAAAGATTTTTCGGCCACCTGCACAAACCAAACCACCCTGAAAAATGATACAAAAGCCTGTGCAAATAATATAATAAAACCCATGATGGCAATAGCGTTTAAGCCATGCGGCAGGTATTTGTATTTATAAATGCCTTGTGCTGCATCAATCAATGCGCCCAGAATGGCGGGGAATGCCAAGCCTACCAGGCTTGACAAAAACAGGAAAACTAATCCGGCTATGAATTTAACCCGGTAAGGTTTTAAGTAAGTGAGCAGTTTAGCTACGTTGCGCAGGCTGCTCCTGTTTATTTTTGCTTTAGGTAATTCTGCTTCGGCCTTGCTGCCACTGTTCAGTCGTCCTCTTGCCATGTATGCGTTTGAATGTTATGAGCCGCGAATTTACGCTTTAACACGGTTCTTTTTAACAAGCAGAAATAAAATTGACGCAATCATGAAAAGTATCACTAATACAAATATGTTTTGCCGGGTTTTGAAGTGCTCTTCTGAATTGTTTAACTGTTGTTTAAGATGCGCATTTTGTTGCTTTAACCTGTTAATTACCTGTATATAACCGGCAGCTGTAGTTTCTGCCTCCTTGCTGTGACTTTGGATCTGCCTTTGCTGAAAATCACGGTATTCAAGCAGGATCTTGAGCTCTTTAAAAATTGCATCATCTGTTTTAGCGATATCCATCAGGATGCCGGCCGAACGTCTGACATCACCTTTGGTTTGAAAGCCGAAAATGCCGGTATGCTGGCCCAGGCTTTGGTCATATTGCCCGAATTTTTGTTTACGGGCCGCCAGCATATTATTTATTTTTTTACGCTGAAGCTGGTAAGCTACAGAATCGGAGTTAACGGGGATTTGGGCCGATGCCCAACCGGTTGTTATCAAGCAAAATAAAAAAATCAGTACAGTTTTTTTCATTTATATAAATACCTTATTGAAATTCAATGATCACCTTATCATTCAGGTTCAGGCCCAGAAGGCCACTTGCATTGCCTTTATTTATGGCAATTTCCAAATGGTCACTGATACCAAACAAACAAAGTTTTTCGCCAACGGGTACTTCATTATAATGCCAGCTTAAATGGTTTATGGTTTCGTTGCGCTTAAAATTGAGCACAAAACGCCTGCCTTGCTGTACGCTGTTAAAAAACTCCTTGGTTATATTGGTTATCACATTCTGAAATGAATCGATATAAATTACAACACCTTTGATCATGTTTTTTTCAATAACAGGCTGCAAATTCATTTTGTTTTCAATATCGCTCACCGGCAGGCCTATTTCATCCAGCTTGCCGCCTTTGGCTAAATGGCAGGCCGTTTTAACAAAGATATCGGCCAGGGGGAAGTGGAGGAATTTAAGGTCCTGCATAATGTTGATCTCAACTATCTCTTCAGGCTCCTGGTCAAACATCAGCGAAAAAATACCGTTATCAGCCCCCACAAAGTAGTGCTTTTTGTAGCGGATAGCGAGGTATTTGGTATGGTCATTATAAACGGTATCAATACCGATAAGGTGTACGGTATCTTCCGGGAAATAATGAAAACTGTTTTTAAGTATAAAAGCGGCCTGCTGTACATTAAAGGCTGCAACACTGTTGGTAATATCAACAATATTTACTGTAGGCAACAATTTGTAGATACTGCCTTTTAACGCAGCCTGGTAAATATCTTTATCGCCTAAATCAGTAGTTAATGTTATAATTGCCATTAATTTTATAAATATTTATTGCTAATCTTGTAGTAGCATTTGAAGCTACAAATATTCAATTTTTAATTCATAAAAATCCGTAACTAAAAAATCAAATTAGTATTGAACGAACTTAAGCTATCAATTGAAAACGTAAACCCTGCAGTACTGTGGGGGCCTAATAATGATCATTTTGAGATCATTAAGAAACAATACCCCAAGCTTAAAATAGTTGCCCGCGGCAGTGAAGTGAAGGTTTTGGG
This sequence comes from Mucilaginibacter gossypii, assembly GCF_017569325.2. Lineage (NCBI taxonomy): Bacteria > Pseudomonadati > Bacteroidota > Sphingobacteriia > Sphingobacteriales > Sphingobacteriaceae > Mucilaginibacter > Mucilaginibacter gossypii. The sequence continues at coordinate 1,484,231 of NZ_CP071878.2, forward strand.
CGATGATAACGAACTGAATATTTTCCAGGAAAAATTTTCCCATCTGATAAATCATGTTGAGAAATTTGAAAATCTCAACATAACTGATCTCGAGCGGATCCTTGGTTCGAAGGTTAACAATGCCGCTACATCCGAACCCGCTGCTGCAGATAAATTTGCGAGTGGTGAAGTGATTGTGTTTGGGCCTAACGGCGTAATGGTTAAGGCGCGTACCACCAATCAGCGCCGCATGGTTGATAGTATTAACAAAAGCGATATCCTTTTTGCAATCGGGCCTGCGGGTACCGGTAAAACGTATACCGCGGTGGCATTGGCCGTAAGGGCACTTAAAAACAAAGAGATTAAACGCATTATACTAACCCGCCCGGCGGTTGAAGCAGGGGAGAACCTTGGTTTTTTACCCGGCGACCTCAAAGAAAAGATCGACCCATACCTGAGGCCTTTATATGATGCGCTTGATGATATGATCCCGGCCGAAAAACTGAAGGTTTACCTGGAGAACCGCACCATTGAGATTGCACCGCTGGCCTTTATGCGCGGCCGTACCCTTGATAACTGTTTTGTTATTTTGGACGAAGCCCAGAATGCCACCGATATGCAGCTTAAGATGTTCCTGACACGTATGGGGCCATCAGCTAAATTTATTGTAACCGGCGACGTAACACAGATTGATTTGCCAAAAAAACAACAATCCGGCCTGCACACTGCTTTAAGGATCCTGACCGATATCAAAGGTATCGAGATAGTATACTTGAGCGGCGAAGACGTAGTAAGGCACAAATTAGTACGTAAGATATTAGAAGCTTACGGAGATATACAGTAATTAGTTGATTAGAGGTTGGTGGTTAGAGATTAGTTGCAAAGCTCATTTCTAACTAACAACCTTTAGTCTTCAATATAAAGTGATTTGAGGCTATTGAAAGGGAAGCAAACTTGCAAATCCTAATCTCTAACCTCCAATCTCTAATCACTAAAAACAATGAACTCAATAAAAGAAACACATTTCAGCTTTCCGGGGCAAACGGCTTTTTACAAGGGGAAAGTACGCGATGTTTATACGATAGATAATAAATACCTGGCCATGGTTGTTACCGACCGGATTTCGGCCTTTGATGTTGTATTACCTGAAGCTATTCCGTTTAAAGGACAGGTGCTTAACCAAATAGCAGCCCGTTTTTTAAAGGCTACAGCCGATATTGTTCCGAACTGGGTTATTTCTGTTCCGGACCCAAGTGTTACCATTGGTCGTATTTGCGAGCCGTTTAAGGTAGAGATGGTGATCCGTGGTTACCTGGCCGGTCATGCTGCCCGGGAGTACAGCGCAGGCAGGCATCATGTATGTGGAGTGGCTTTGCCTGAAGGCTTAAAGGAGAATGACATACTGCCTCAACCTATCATTACGCCTACCACTAAAGCATCAGTAGGGCATGACGAAGATATTTCACGCGAGGAGATCCTGTCAAGAGGCATTGTATCGGAAGAAGATTATGTAAAGCTTGAGGCCTATACCCAGGCGCTATTTAAACGTGGTACCGAGATTGCAGCGAAACAAGGCTTAATATTGGTAGATACCAAATATGAGTTTGGTAAAGTTGATGGTCAGATTTACCTGATCGACGAGATCCACACGCCTGATTCTTCAAGATATTTTTATAAAGAAGGGTACGAGGAACGTCAGCAAAAAGGTGAGCCGCAGAAACAGCTTTCTAAAGAGTTTGTACGCAAATGGCTTATCGAAAATGGCTTCCAGGGTAAAGAAGGGCAAGTAGTGCCGGTTATGACCGAAGAGATTGTTAATTCGATATCTGAGCGTTATATAGAGCTTTACGAAAAGATTATTGGCGAGCCATTTGTTAAGCCTGCCGAAGGGAATGTATTAGCCCGTGTTGAAACAGCAATTAATAACGCGTTGAGCGTTATGTAATTTTAAAATATCCATAAAATATTTATCTTAGCTTATTAAATTTAATAAGAATGAAATTTACTGTAGATAAACATGAGAAATATATATTATTGAAACTTAATGAATCAAAATTAAATTCAATAGTAACGCCTCAGTTAAAATCAGAACTGATTTTGATCAATACAGAGGGGCAGCGCAACATCATTCTCGACTTGTCGCAGGTGAAATATGCCGATTCATCAGGCTTAAGCAGTTTGTTGGTTGGTCACCGCTTGTGTAAAAATGCTACGGGTTCATTTATTTTGGCGGGTTTAAATGACGCAGTTGCGCGTTTAATAACCATATCACAATTGGATAATGTATTAACCATTGTCCCAACCGCCGAAGAGGGTGTCGATCTTATTTTTATGGAAGAGATTGAAAAGGAATTAAAAAAGGAAGCAAGATAAACCATTTGATTGTTTACCTATTATGAAATTTGAGGTAACAATACTTGGCAGCAGCTCCGCAACCCCCATCTTTAACAGAAATCCTACTTCACAGGTGCTCAATATCAATGAGCGCCTGTATTTAATAGACTGCGGCGAAGGCACTCAGCAACAAATGCTCCGTTTTGATATCAAAGCCAGTCGAATTGATCATATTTTTATAAGTCATCTTCACGGCGATCATTATTTAGGCCTGGTTGGTTTATTATCATCCATGCACCTTAACGGTCGTAAAAAGGCGCTTAAACTGGTATGCCCCGTGCAGTTGAAAGAAATAATTGATCTGCAATTAAGATATTCAGATACCGAACTGCAATTCCCTGTTGAATATATATTTACCAATGCCCAACAAAGTGAAGTGGTGATCAATAATAGTGATGTTGTAGTTGAAACGATACCGCTTGATCACCGCATTGCCTGTACCGGCTTCCTGTTTAAGGAAAAGAAAAGACTTCGTAAACTTATTAAGGAGAAAATAGAAAGTCTCGACATCCCGGTTGCCTATTATTCGGTATTGAAAAAAGGGGGGGATTATACTGATGAAAAAGGCAAAGTTTACAAAAATGAAGAGCTAACTATCGATTCGGCCGAGCCTAAAACCTATGCCTACTGCTCCGATACAATGTATAATGAAAACTATTTCGGCCAAATCGCCAACGCCACATTGCTTTATCACGAGGCTACTTTTTTAAATGATATGCTTGACAGGGCAGTTATAACCCATCACACCACCGCGTTGCAAGCCGGAGAGATAGCCCTGAAAACCAATGCTAAAAAACTGCTCATAGGCCATTTTTCGGCCCGTTATAAAACCCTGAATGAGTTACTGGATGAGGCTAAAATAAATTTCCCCTCAACTGAACTTGCAATTGAGGGGAAAACCTTTTTTATAGAATAAAGCTAAAAGCTTAAGGCAGAAAGCCAAAAGCAGGCTTTTAGCTTTCCTTAATCTTTCTTACCGCCAAAAACAGAGAAGCTTACATAACGTTTTGGATGTGCTTTCAGATCAATAAACAGGTTATTGAGGTTGTTTGATGCATCTGTAAGGTTTTTGTACATTTTATCGTCGTTAAGCAAAAGGCCCAAAGAACCCTGACCGGAGTTAATTTTGGCAATAGTTGCCTGCAAATCGGCCATAGCTTTATTTGCATTATCAAGTGTTTGTTTCAGGTTAGCAGCAGCAACGTCATTACTTACTTTTTCAAAGTTAGCTGTCATTCCGTTTAGGTGTGCTGTGCTTGTCTTTAAGCTGCCTGATACTTCCTCGGCATTGGTAAGTATGGCGTCGATATGTCCGGTTTGTGAACCTACCAGGTGGTCTATTTTTTTGGTAGTACCTTCGAGTGTTTGCAATGAGTTGGCAATGCTCATGAAGCTGCGGTCGATGTTTTTCTGAAAGTTAGGATTCAGGATCTTGTTAACAGCGCTCAGTGACGAATCGAGTTTAGACATCAGCATCTCTGCCTTTTTTTGTATGGGCTGCAGGCTTTCCGCAAGGCTGCCCTGAATATCGGCTTTAAGTGTATCCTGGTCTTCGGCGGGCACATTGCTGTTACCTAACTCAAAAACAATGGCTTTACTGCCCAACAGATCGGTACTTTCAAGCTTGGCGAGGGTGTTTTTAGGCACAACCACATCTGGCTCAATTTTAAATTCAACCACGGTACGCCCGTCTGGCTGAAGCTTCATTTTAGAGATGCGGCCTATCTGGTAACCGTTTACCAATACTGGTTTTGAAACGGTTAAACCTTCAACGCTGTTATAAATAGCATAGTATTTATTTGATCCTGAAAAAACATCATTACCGCGTAAATAACTGTAACCTAATATGAGTATGGTAATTGCTATTGCCGTAAGTGCACCAATTTTGGTTTCGTTAGAGATTTTCATTAAGTAGAGTTTATGCGTTAATTGTGTTTAAGGCTATAAACCTGCAACCAGGCTTATATGTTTTATGATGTACGTTTTATTTACAAGGAAGGTAACAGTTTGGCTTTTATAATTATTGCGAAATCTGTTCCATTTCTTTTTTATAGGTTGTTAATGCACGGATAATTGAAGCTACAATCTCATTTTGTCCTTCTTCTGAATTAAGGTACTTTTCATCGTCGGGGTTATTGATGTAGCCGGTTTCAACCAATACTGATGGCATTGCGCTGTGGCAAAGTACGTAAATGCCCTGCTCCCTGATCCCTTCGCTACGCCTTCCATCGGTATCAACAAACTCGCCGTTAATTAAAGTCGCCAGCTTGATACTCTGCTGTCTGAACTTTCTCTTATACTCGTTTGTTAAAATAATGGTCATGGGGTCGTTCGGGTCCAGTGCGCCGCCGTCGAGTTCGGTTTCTTCGCCAACCTGGTTTTTTTGAATGGCGTTTTCCTCTTCGCGGGTACGGTGTAAACCATAAACTAAAATCAGTACGCCTTTGCCCGACCTGTCCGGAACCCTAACGGTACGGTACACCGCTTTATGACGTTTGGTGCCAACTTTTTCGCGAACGGTTCTGTCTGATAGCGAATTGCAATGCAGGGAAATGAAGAGCTGCCCTTTGTTTTCATTGGCTATTTCAGCCCTGCGTTCAAACGAAACATCATCTTCGGTAGTACGGGTCATTACAGCTTTAACACCGCTTAATTCTTTTTCTATAGCGGCTTGCAATTTAAAGCCGATAGCCAGCGTTACATTCCTTTCTGACGAATAAGAGCCCGATGCACCGTGTGAATAATGACCTGTAGAGGCTGATGGTTTACCACCATGCCCGGGGTCGATAATAATGGTTTTAATCTTAAAACCGGTACTGTTGACAACAGTGTCTGTTTGACGGGGAAGACTATTGGTTAAAACAGAACTGTATGATTTAAAGGGAAAAAATGAAAGGAGAACCAGCAACACCCACAAACTATAAATCAATCTTTTCAATGCCTTATTTTTCATTATTTTTGAACGCTGTTAACTATATCTGCAAAAATACTATTCATAATCAATTTTGAAATTCATAACCTTTTTTTTTCTGCTTGCAATTATATTAATAGTAAACGGACTTGCTGCTAATGCCGGCACTGTTTTAAATAACAGCCATGGCAGGAGGCCTTTAACTGATACTATTATCAAACTTGATTCGCTTCGTGATAAGAAACTTCTTAAAGGTAAACAATCCGGCTCAATAACGCCGCTACGAAACGGTAAGCCGGTAAATTCTTTACCTGCAAATGATACCACTAAAAAGAATAAAGGCGGCCTGCAATCAGAAGTAAAGGCAACTGCCGAGGACTCGACCCACTCAGACCGGGAGCACCAGGTTACCTATTTTTACGGCAAGGCCCGTGTAACCTATGAAGATTTTGAGCTTGACGCAGATTATATCAGGGTTGATGATAAAAACCACCTCATATTTGCTCGGGGAAGCATTGATCCGCGTACGCACCAATATATCCGCAGGCCTATCATGAAGCAAAAAACGGATAAGCCCGTAGCATCCGATTCGCTGATTTTTAATTATCAAACAAAAAAAGTAAAGATATATAATCCTGCATCCGAACAGGAAGGCAACTTTATTTCGGGCGGACAGGCAAAAAAACTCAATGATGATGAGGTTGCGTACCGTAACGTTATTTTCAGTACCTGCGATTTGCCTTACCCAGATACACACTTTGGTATAGTGATTACACGTGGTATCGGCGAAAAGAAACGTATTATATCCGGGCCCGCTTACCTGGAGATTGAAGGGGTCCCTTTACCGCTTGCCATTCCTTTCGGTTTTTTCCCTAAGCCGGATACCAGGACATCAGGTGTTATTTTGCCAACTTTTGGTGAGGACAACACCCTGGGTTTCTATTTAAAAGGGCTTGGATACTATATTGGTATAAGTGATTATGTTGATTTGACTACCACCGGGTCTATCTACTCAAAAGGCTCGTATGAACTAAGCAGCACGGCACGATATCTTAAGCGTTATAAATATACAGGCAACGTTACGCTAAGCTTTGGCTCGCATAACTATGGCCTTGAGGGCGACCCGGCCACTAAAGACGCGCATATTTATTGGTCGCACGTGCAGGATGCCAATGCTAATCCCGGTTCAACATTCAGTGCTTCGGTTGATGCAGGTACTTCCGGTTTTTTTAGGAACACGCCATCGGCAAGTAACTATAATGTTAACTCCATTGCTCAAAGTAGTTTACGCTCAAGTATCGCTTATGGTAAAACCTGGGCAGGTACACCGTTTAACTTAAGTGTAGGCATTTCGCATAGCCAGGATATAGCCCGTAAAACGGTGAATATCGAGTTGCCCACTATTGCCTTCGGTATGTCGTCAATAAACCCATTCGACTCTAAAAACAGGGTTGGCGAACAAAAATGGTATCAAAAAATTACCGTGAGCTATAATTTGGTAGGTACCAACAAGCTTAACGATATACCCGAGTCCCAATTATTTAAAGGCGAAACTTTATCAAAACGGTTACAAAATGGTTTTCAGCATACCATCCCGGTTAGTTTGGGCTTAAACGTATTAAAGTACTTTCAGTTTAATAACAGTGTTAACTATACCGAACGCTGGTATTTTCAAAGCATTAATGAACGATTTGAAAGGGGAAGCATTGCCGGTTCAAACCAATTAATTATTGATACTATACCTGGTTTTAAGCGTGCCGGCGAGTATAGTATCAGTACAGGCATATCAACTAAATTGTACGGTACTATAAACTTTAAACATGGTAACCTGAAAGCAATCAGGCACGTGGCAACTCCGTCAATAAGTTTTAGCTATCGTCCCGACTTCAGCGACCCGAGCTTTGGCTATTACAAAACAGCTGTTAGTACAGCCACGGTTCCTTATCCGTATACCTATCAAAAATATTCTATTTTTCAAAATGGAGTTTACGGCGGCCCCTCAGCGGGTAAGCAGGCGGGTTTAAACTTTTCGGTAGATAACACGATAGAAGCTAAGGTAAAAGCTAAAAGCACTGATACATCAGGCACCGACCGAAAGATCATGATTTTACAAGGTTTGTCGTTCTCCACCTTTTACAATTTTGCAGCCGACTCAATGAAACTTTCTGATATTTCATTTTCGGGGCATACCGCTATTTTTAATCAAAAATTAAGTATCAGTTTTTCGGGAGTGTTTAGCCCATATGTAACCAAGGTAAGCGATTCAATCTCCAATAATCAGATTGTAAGAACAAGCCGTTACATAAACAGGTATGCCTGGCAGGATGGCAAATTCCCAACTTTAACAGGTTTGAACATCTCTATGGGGGGGAGTTTGAATTCAACCAAGGCAACTCCGGGGAATGCGGCCCTGAATACTATCGCAACCATGAATCCCACCCAGGCGCAGAGACTGGCCCTGGTAAACAGCGATCCGAATGCATATGTTGACTTTAATGTGCCGTGGAATATCTCGCTTAACTACAGTTTTAGCTATCAAAACTACTTAAACAACAAAACAACCAGTAATACGCTCCAAATTTCGGGTGATGTGAACCTTACGCAAAAGTGGAAGATCCAATACTCTACTACGTATGATATAAAGGCGGCTAAATTTGCAAGCGCTACCTCGTTTTCAATATACCGCGATTTGCATTGCTGGGATCTGGCCTTTCAATGGATCCCCTTCGGTGTATACAAAATGTATAACGTAACTTTAAAAGTGAAAGCCTCTATTTTGCAGGATTTGAAACTAAGCAAGAAAAGCGATTACAATCCACAATCATCTTTTTATTAATATAAATAATGCTGGCAGAAATAATAACCATCGGCGACGAGATACTTATCGGACAAATTGTTGATACCAATTCGGCCTGGATGGCTACCGAACTTAACAAGATCGGGATAAGGGTAAAGCAGATCTCATCAATAAGCGACGATAAAGAACATATCCTGAAGGCGTTAGCCGAAGCAGCAAGCCGGGTCAGTATCATTTTTATTACCGGTGGACTTGGGCCCACAAAAGATGATATCACCAAAAAAACATTAGCCGAATACTTTGGTGTTGAACTTGTTGAAAACGAGGATGCATTTGCTAATGTAGAACGCATTTTTGCCAAATATAACCGCCCGTTACTGGAGATCAACAGGCAACAAGCGCTTGTTCCTGCCAATTGCGAAGTTGTGCTTAATGAAAACGGCACTGCTCCGGGTATGTGGTTTAATCACAATGGAGTTATCTACATGTCGATGCCGGGTGTGCCATTTGAGATGATGTACATGATGGAAGGGCAGGTATTGCCTAAAATTAAGGCTACCCTGAAGCTTCCCGTAATCATTCATAAAACGCTGCTAACCGTTGGTGAGGGTGAATCATTTTTGGCCGAACGGATTGCAGATATCGAAAATGACTTGCCATCGAATATTAAACTGGCCTACCTGCCAAAGTTAGGGCAGGTGCGTTTACGATTAAGCGCTTTTGGCGAAGAGGAAGCTGCTTTGCAAAAAGAAGTTGATGCATTTGCCACCAGGTTTATTGAGCGCATCGGTTCACCGTTTGTTATTGATCAGGACATCCCGCTTGAAAAAGCCATCCTTGATTTGATGGAAAGTAACGACCTTACTTTATCAGTAGCCGAAAGCTGTACCGGTGGTTATCTTTCGCACTTGTTTACCCAACATCCGGGTTCATCGCAGGTGTTTTTAGGCGGCGCGGTTTCTTATTCGTACGAGTTAAAGGAAAGTATTTTGGGAGTAAAGAACGAAACTTTGTGGCAACATGGAGCCGTTAGTGAAGAAACTGTAAAAGAAATGGTAGAGGGTGCACTGTTAAATTTCAAGTCGGATTTGGCTGTTGCTATTACAGGCGTAGCCGGTCCGGGCGGCGGTACGGAAGATAAACCCGTTGGTACTGTGTGGATTGCAGTTGCCGCAAAAGAGAAATCATTAATAAAGAAATACACATTTGGCAGTAAACGCAGGCAAAACATTGAACGAAGTGCTGTGATGGCGCTGTCAATGTTGAATACTTTGCTTACTGAAATTAAAAAGTAAAGATTTAAATACATAATTTTGGGGTTAAACTATATTCTACTGTATGGCCAAATACCAGCTGTTATTGCCAAAAATGGGGGAGAGCGTTGCTGAGGCAACCGTTATCAAATGGGTTAAAAATCCGGGTGATAAGGTAAATGCCGATGACGCGGTAATGGAAATCGCTACCGATAAAGTCGATTCTGATGTACCTTCGCCTGTAACGGGTAAGTTAGTTGAACAACTGTATAAAGAAAATGATGTTGTACAGGTAGGTGCGGTTATAGCTATCATTGAAACTGATGAAGCTGAAACTGCCCCGGTAGTTGCCCAGCCTGAAGAGGTTGCGCCACAACCTCCCGAAGAACCGAAAATAGCAGACTCAACTTATCACGAAACTGTTCCGGCTAAAGAAGTTAAAAAAACTCCTGAACCGGAACTAAGCGAAATTCAGCCGGAAAATTTATCCGGCATTCCTGGTATTGATCAGCTTGAGCAAAAAAGTTCGCCTGCTGCTCCGGTATTTAAATCCGAAGGGCGTTTTTATTCGCCCCTTGTAAGAAATATTGCCACGCAGGAAGGTATCAGTATCGGGGAGTTGGACAGCATCCCCGGGACGGGGTCGGATGGCCGTTTAACCAAAGATGACCTGCTGAACTATCTGCAGGCAAAAACTTCATCAGTTCCAAATACACATTCGTCAGCTCATGTTGAGTCGTTTACTACTCAAACTGCCGGGCAACCTGTAAAAACAGTTGAGCCTGCTGAAGAAGCACGACCGGCTGCTGAACCGGCGCCGCAACCTATAATTACTGCGGCTCCTGAACCTGCAAAAACCGAAACGCCAAAAGCTGCCCCTGTTGAGCAGCAGCCTGCTCCGGCTGTTTCTGTATCCGGCAGTGATGAGATTATAGAGATGGACAGGGTGCGCCGTTTAATCGCCGATCATATGGTGATGAGCAAACAAACATCGCCGCATGTTACCTCATTTGTTGAAGCCGATGTCACTAACCTGGTGTTATGGCGCGAAAAAGTAAAGAACAGCTTTGAAAAACGTGAAGGCGAAAAAATAACCTTTACGCCTATATTTATTGAGGCAGTAGCGAAAGCGATCAAGGATTTCCCAATGATCAATGTATCTGTTAACGGTACTCAGATCATTAAAAAAGCGGCAATCAACATCAGCATGGCTACGGCTTTACCAAACGGTAACCTGATTGTACCGGTAATTAAAAAAGCAGATGAGCTTAACCTTGTTGGTTTAACAAAAGCCGTTAATGACCTCGCGAACCGTGCACGCAACGGTAAGTTATTGCCCGATGATGTAAAAGAGGGCACATTTACGATTACCAACGTTGGCTCATTTGGTAACGTAATGGGTACACCTATAATCAACCAGCCGCAGGTTGCCATTTTAGCTGTTGGCGCTATCAAGAAAAAACCTGCAGTTATTGAAACAAAAGAAGGCGATATGATCGCTATACGCCACATGATGTTCCTTTCATTATCATATGATCACCGCGTTGTAGATGGAGCTTTGGGTGGCTCGTTTGTAAGGCGTGTGGCCGATTATTTAGAGAAGTGGGATAGTAACAGGGAGGTATAAATTCTTAAATACATAAAAACATGCACGCCGGGCAAACTGTTCGGCGTGTCGTGTTTTTAGACCATGCGTTTCATTATTGACAAAATTGAATTTTAAATTTGTACTAATGAAGCACATAAATAACCACGAGGGTCCAAAACCCCGTAAATGATGCTTATTGGGTAAATTGTGTGAAAATTCGTATTAACTTTGCCTTTGAAAATGGCTTACAAGTATACTGATAATTACCGCGAACAGGGTGCCCGTAAAAGGCTTGTGGATGTTTTGAGAAAGAAGGGGATTGGCGACGAACACGTTTTAGAGGCTATTGGCAAGGTAAAACGTCATTGCTTTTTTGATGAAACTTTCTGGAACCAGGCTTACAGGGATATTGCGTTCCCGATAGGCGAAGGACAAACCATATCGCAGCCCTATACTGTGGCCTATCAGACCGAGCTATTGCATATCCGAAAAGGAGATAAAGTACTTGAAATAGGCACAGGCTCGGGATATCAAACCTGTGTCCTGCTTGAACTTGGAGCTAATGTTTACACTATTGAACGCCAGGAAAAGCTCTATCACCGCACCAAATACGTATTGCCAAATGAAATGGGTTACAATGCCCGTTTTTTCCTGGGAGATGGCTCTGTTGGGATAGCCGAACACGCACCTTATGATAAGATCATTGTTACCGCCGGAGCACCCACCGTGCCCGAAGTGCTGTTAAAGCAACTAAAAATAGGCGGCATCCTGGTTATCCCGGTTGGGGATGAAGAAACCCAAAAGATGGTTACAATACTAAAAGTGGGAGATAACGATTATGAAAAGATTGTGCTGGACACCTTTAGGTTTGTACCATTGGTAGGGGATAAGGCTTGGTAGGAGATTTCGGATTTCGAATTTTCGATTTCGGAATTAAGAATTATCATGATTTCATTTAAATAAATCCGAAATCGAAATTCCCAATTCCGAAATCAATTTACCTTTTCATCACCCTGTCCAGTTCAATCTTGGTATCGCGTTCCTTCATGGTTTCGCGTTTATCGTATGTCTTTTTACCTTGTGCAAGGCCAATTTCAAGTTTGGCAAATCCCCGTTCGCTGATAAATAATGCCAGGGGGACTATGGTCAACCCCCGTTCTTCGCCACGGGTCTGGAGTTTTTTTAGCTCTTTTTTATTTAACAGCAGGATGCGGTCGCGCTTGGCCTCATGGTTATAGAACGAGCCGAATGAATATTCAGAGATATGCAGGTTGCGTACATATAACTGGTTATTAATGAATGTACAAAAAGCGTCATTAATGTTAGCCTTCCCCTGCCTTATCGACTTGATCTCGGTGCCGAGCAACTGTATGCCTGCCACATACTTATCAAGTATATGATACTCAAAGTAGGCTTTTTTATTTTTTATATAGATGTTATCCTGGCTCATAATTATTCAGCCGCAAACTTACAAAATTAGTTTGACTGTGGCTTTACCACTAGTACCGGCACATTAACCTTGTGCCTTACAGAGTTTACAGTGGTGCCAAATATGAGGTCTTTCAAAGCTTTGTGTCCGTGCGAGCCCATGACAATGAAATCAATTTTTTCATTTTTTACAATTTCGGCTATGGCACTGGCCGGATTGCCGTAACCAATTTGTCCCTGGGCATTGTAGCCAAGGTTTTTTAACGTGCAAACATATTTATCGAGGTTGTTAAAATCAATTTGGGTTTCATTATCCAGCACCTGGCCGCCATAGTAACGCGCACCAGCAGTTTCAACAACGTGTATCAATGTATAATCGGCTTTTTTACCTCCCTGCATAATAGCATGCCGGAGGCAATCGGTATCATTCTTTGAAAAATCTATGGTTATAGCTATGTGGCTGTAAGTTATCGCATCAAGCTCGGTAATGGCATTGGCTATCCCATGTGGTACAATAGCCGGCCTGTCATGATGTTTAAATAATAGTGGCCGTATAAAAACGTAGATCAGTAATAGCGCTATGCCGATAATAATGGGAACCACTACGGCATAAATCCATACCGGTGATGGGGTTCCGTTTACCCAATCGCCAATTTGTTCATATACCAGTTTGGCGTTTAATGCAACGATTAATAAAGCACTTGCCCACGCCAATGTTCTTGTCTGGAAATTGATGGTAAACTTGCCCATTCTTTTTCGGTCGGAGGTGAAATGGATGAGGGGGATTACCGCAAAACCCAACTGAAGGCTTAATACAACCTGGCTTAAGATCAGGAGTTTTCCTAAACCTTCCTCGCCATAAAAAAGTATGGTGAACACTGCCGGTACAATAGCCAATACACGGGTAAGCAGGCGGCGTAACCAGGGCTCTATCCGCAAGTTAATGTGCCCTTCCATAATGATTTGGCCGGCAAGTGTACCGGTAATGGTTGAGCTTTGCCCCGAGGCAATAAGCGCTATGGCAAATAAAGTAGGCGCTATTGCACCGAAAATATGCTCCAGCAGCTTAAATGCATCCTGTATCTCTGCTACTTCAAAATAGCCGTTCCTGAAAAAGGCGCTTGCTGCTAATATCAAAATAGCCGCATTTACAAAAAAAGCAAGATTAAGGGCTATAACAGTATCAAAAAGATTAAACTTAATCGCCGCCCTGAAGCCTTCTTCGCTACGGGTTATTTGGCGGGTTTGCACCAGTGACGAATGCAGGTATAAGTTATGCGGCATTACCGTAGCGCCAATAATGCCTATAGCTATATAAAGCATTTGCTGGCTTATTTTATCACCTTTAAACAGATTGCCGGGAATAAAACCCTTTGCTACTTCTATTACATCGGGCTTAACAATAAACATTTCGACCAAAAAAGAGAGCCCGACTATAAAGATCATCGAAATAATAAAGCCTTCGAGCTTGCGCATACCCTTATTCATGAGGTAGAGCATCAGTACAGTATCGGTGATGGTAAGCGATACACCCCAGATTAACGGAAGATGAAACAATAGCTTTAAACCAATGGCCATGCCGATAATTTCGGCCAGGTCGCAGGCTATAATGGCTATTTGTGCCAGCATATACAGGCAAAAGTTTACAAAACGAGGATAGGCATTTTTGGAGGCCTGTGCAAGGTCGAGCCCGCGCACTATCCCCAACCGGGCTGCCAGTGATTGCAGCAGAAGAGCAATCATGTTGGATATAAACAATACCCAGATCAGCTTATATCCAAAAGCGCTGCCTCCTGCGATATCCGTTGCCCAATTTCCAGGATCCATATAGCCTACGCTCACCAGGTAAGCCGGGCCCAGGAAAGCCATTAGCTTTCGCCAGCCATTTTTGTTTTCGGTGGTTACTGATCCGTGTACATTGCCTAAAGATTCGTTGTGTGTATTGTTCATAGGGCTATAAGCAAGTTGTTGGCTACTTCGCGGCTGATATGCACTTCTTTATTGCCGGTTTGTACCACTACCGAATGGTCATATTCAATAATATCAGTTATCATTATTTTGCAGCCGATAGTAAGCTGTTTTTTATCGAGGTATTGTAAAAAGGATGAACTATGGTCGCGTACGCCTGAAATTATACCGCTTTGGTTAACTGTTACTGCCGAAACCGGTTTTAACTCGTGCGTGTTAAAACGGCCGTTACAGTCAGGTATAGGGTCGCCGTGTGGGTCATGTTTTGGATAACCCATAAACTTGTCAAGGCGGTCAATTAACTCTTCAGACGAGATATGTTCCATCTCTTCGGCAAGGTCATGAACCTGGTCCCATTTAAAATTGAGTTTCTCTACCAGAAAGTACTCCCACAGCCGGTGTTTGCGGATAATGCTTATCGCTATTTTCTCGCCGGAAGGGGTGAGGCTTACTCCCTGGTAGGGGGTGTAATTGATGAGCGCTTTATCTGCAAGTTTTTTAAGCATGTCGGTAACCGAAGACGCTTTGGTATTTAGCGAGGATGCGATCTGATTTGTACTCGCATTTCCATCATTTACAGAGAGATGATAGATGGATTTTAAGTAGTTTTCCTCGGCTAAAGTGTTCATTTAAACAAATCTAATAAAAAATTTAGACTAATCTAAAAAAATAAACGTTAGGAAATATGTTTTCGTTGAAGTACTTTAACGAAAAATTAAATTTTGCGAAGCAAGGAAAATACTATATTTGCATACAACTATGGCCGCCGAATTAGATAAAATAGACCTACAAATACTCAAGATTTTACAGGAAAACGGAAGGATAACCAACCTCCAGTTGTCTAACGAGATAGGGCTTTCGCCAGCACCTACTCTTGAACGCGTGCGTAAACTTGAGAACGCAGAATACATTAAAAGCTATCATGCGCTGGTAGATGAAGAGAAGTTAGGATTAGGAATCAAAACCTTTATCCAGATCTCCCTTGATTTTCATCAGAAAAACACCATTCAAACTTTTTTGGATGAAATTAAGAATATTAAAGAGGTAACCGAGTGTCATCACGTAACTGGCCAGTGTGATTTTCTGTTAAAGGTATACGTACGCGACATCAAATCATACGAGCAACTCATCATGGAAAAGATCAGCCGTATTACTGTGGTGAAAACTTTCCAAACAATGATGATCATGTCTACCAGTAAAAAAGAGCCTATAGTGCCGCTGGAGTATTAGATAAGAGTCAAGACTATAAGAATCAAGAGTCAAGAAGAAGGATTAAATATCCTTCATTTCTTGACTCTTTTTATTTTTAGCTTCTTTTAATCTTGATTTCTTGACTCTTGACGTCTTGATTCTTTCCCCTAATGTATTTGCCAGTCAATTTCTTTTTTACCTTCTTTTTTCAATATCTCATTAGTTTTTGAAAATGGTTTGCTGCCAAAAAAACCACGATCGGCTGAGAAAGGCGAGGGGTGCGGAGAGCGAATAATAAAATGTTTCTTCTCGTCAATCAAAACCGCTTTTGATTGGGCAAAAGCTCCCCACAGTATAAACACGATACCTTCTTTTTTATCGGAAATGGTTTTGATTACTTCATCGGTAAATTCTTCCCATCCTCTTTTTTGGTGCGAACCTGCATTGCCTGCCCTAACGGTTAGTGTAGCGTTCAGTAACAACACACCTTGTTTAGCCCATTCTTCGAGGTTGCCATGTGCGGGGATTTTAAATCCGGGAATATCGTTTTGCAGCTCTTTGTAAATGTTTATTAATGATCGGGGAATAGCAATGCCCTTTTGTACTGAAAAGGAAAGACCATGGGCCTGGTGAGCGCCATGATAAGGGTCCTGACCTAATATAACCACTTTAACATCCTCAAAAGGTGTATTATTGAAAGCGTTGAAGATTTCGCCGTTTTTAGGATAAACAACTTGCCCTGATTGCTGCTCTTCTTTTAAAAATTGTTTAAGTTTTATCATGTAAGGTTTGTCAAATTCCTGCTGTAAAACCTCAAGCCATGATGGTGGTAATGCAATCGCCATAAATATTTATATAGAAGTTGGTTTAGCGTACAAATAAACAGATATTTGCGCTAATATTAGTATCACAAATTATGTCAAATATTGTTCGGTTAGTTATTGCTTGTGTAGTGATGGGTGCGGCGGTTGCCCTTTGTGCATTCGGTTTTTGGGGATGGGGTATTTTTGTTCTGTTAATGGGCGGTATTATACTGCTTAGCTTCTTCTTTAACGAGAATATGATCATCGCCCAGTATTTTTTGCGTAAGGAAAATTCTGAAAAGTCGGAAGTATGGTTGTTGAAAATTACCGATTACGAAAAACAGCTGCACAAAAACCAGCACGGTTACTACAACTTGCTGATCGGTTTGATCGAATCACGCAAGGCGCCAATGAAATCAGAGAAATATTTTAAGAAAGCTCTGTCGCTGGGTATGAAAATGTCGCACAATATAGCCTTGGCGAAGTTGAGCCTGGCCGGCATTTCAATGGCTAAGCGTAACAAGCGCGAGGCGCAAATGTATTTGTCAGAAGCTTCAAAAGATGACAAGAACAAGTTGCTTACCGAACAGATCAAAATGATGAAAGGCCAATTAGCCCAGATGGATAAGCAAGTAGTAAGAGGTGGATATCGTCAGTTCTAAGAAAAAGAACAGATAGAAAAAGGTATAAAAAATAAAAGGGACGCGAAAACCGCGTCCCTTTTATTTTTCTTCAATGGCGCTGAAATAATCAGGCGTAGCTGAATGGTTTTGATAAGGCTGAACGTAGCTGTCTGTGTATGATGAATATTCAGTTTCTTCAGACGGATTGGCCACTTCAACAAGCTTCAATAAACTCCTGATGAACGACAGGTTAAAATTGCTCCTGTTAAGTTTGATCAGGTATTCGTTTTCGGTGATTTCCAATATTGAGTTGGTCATGATATTTGTATATATGTGTTTATTACAATAATAGCCAACTCTTTTTAAATGAAAGTGTTATTTTTTTTAAGCTTTTGTTAAGAAATTATAACCGCTGATTTGAGAGATTACGCTGATGGCGTTGATTTTCTTATCGGGGCCCTTGATTTTCTTGATTAAAAGATTTTATGATATATCATAAACTAAAATGGCCTGCGCGATGCAGGCCATTATTAAATATCTGGGTAATCCTAAAATCCTACAAATCAAGGTTCAGGTTTTTATTCAAACCAGGCCATTACCACTTCTTTAGTCGGCATGGTAATATCCAGTTTTAGTTTTTTACGCATCCCGCCAAGGTCGTTAAATACCTTGTTCGGGTTGCCTGCCTTTAGTTCTTCAACGGTGTTAAAGCCCATTTTATTCAATACCGGTACCCATTCGGCTGGTACACCGATGTTTATAAAATCATCAGCAGTAACAACTTTGGCTTTTTTCTCCGGACGCATTTGAGGGAAGAATAATACTTCCTGGATGGTGCTTTGATTGGTCATCAGCATCACCAGCCTGTCGATACCGATACCTAAACCAGATGTCGGCGGCATGCCATATTCAAGCGCACGTAAAAAGTCATCATCCATAGCCATAGCCTCATCATCACCGCGACCGGCCAAAATCAACTGTTCTTCCAAACGTTCACGCTGATCGATAGGGTCGTTAAGCTCAGAGTAGGCGTTCGCTATCTCCTTACCATTCACGAACAATTCAAAACGCTCAACCAAACCCTCTTTAGTGCGGTGTTTTTTGGCAAGCGGAGTCATTTCGATAGGGTAGTCGGTAATATAAGTAGGCTGGATCAGGTGATGCTCAACTTTAGCGCTGAAGATCTCATCGATCAGTTTGCCTTTGCCCATGCTTGGGTTTACTTCTATTTTTAATTCTTCGCAAACCTCGCGTAAGCCTGATTCGTCCATTGCAGATACATCGATACCGGTGTATTTCAGGATCGAGTCATACATCGATAATTTTTCGTAAGGGCCTGCAAAGTTAATTTCATTGCTGCCAACCTGTACAACCGGGATGCCGTGAACTGCTCTTGCAACGGTTTCCAAACATTCTTCAACCATGGCCATCATCCATATGTAGTCTTTGTAGGCTACATAGATTTCCATGGCCGTAAACTCAGGGTTGTGGGTACGGTCCATGCCCTCGTTACGGAACATTTTACCAAACTCATAAACACCATCAAAGCCGGCTACAATAAGCCTTTTTAAGTAAAGCTCGTTGGCGATACGTAAAAACAACGGCATATCAAGCGTGTTATGGTGTGTAGCAAACGGACGGGCCGCTGCACCACCATGTACAGGCTGCAGGATTGGGGTTTCAACTTCCATCCAGCCCTGATTATTGAAGTAACCACGCATAGCGCTGATCACTTTTGAGCGGTTGATGAAGATTTGTTTATAATCAGGGTTAACAGTTAAGTCAACATAACGCTGGCGGTAACGCAACTCCGGGTCTGTAAAACCATCATGGATGGTCCCGTCATCCTCACGTTTAACAACCGGCAGCGGTTTCAACGATTTTGAAAGCACAACCAACTCACGTACGTGAACTGAAATTTCACCTGTTTGAGTAGTGAACACGTAGCCCTTCACGCCAACGTAATCGCCGATGTCAAGGAGTTTTTTAAATACGGTGTTATATAATGTTTTGTCCTCATCAGGGCAAATATCATCGCGTTTCAGATAGATCTGCACGCGACCAGTCGAATCCTGTAATTCAGCAAACGACGCGCTGCCCATAATCCTGCGGGTCATGATCCTGCCAGCAATTACAACATCCTGGTAGGCCTCGGGTTTATCCTTAAAATTATCTGCTATATCCTGTGCCCAGGCGTTAACATTAAAAGCTTCGGCAGGGTATGGGTTAATACCCAGTGCACGTAACTGTTGTAAGGATTCGCGGCGAATAATTTCCTGTTCGGATAATGCAATACTCATGTGATGTACGGTATTTTAATAAAGGTGCAAAAATAGGTTTTTTATCTATCATTTTTAATCAAACATTTGTTTGATGTTAAAGAAGTATTCGAGGATACTTAAGCCGTAGCAACTATACAAATCCACTACTTGTATCAAATATTTTACCCCTGCAAAATAATCGGGCTTAAAAACGTGTTACTTTAGCAAAACCATTATAACACTCCCAAAACCATGAAAAAAGTTTCTGCCCTTATTTTATTGATCTCGGCGTTCGCCATTAAAGTGTTTGCGCAAACCGACGCTGGTTTGTATGATCCAAATACTAAACCTCAACTCATAGCCAAACAATTCTCCTTTACCGAGGGGCCGGCTGTCGACAAAAAAGGCAACGTATTTTTCACAGATCAGCCTAATAACAAGATCTGGAAATATGATACCGATGGTAAGCTTTCTGTTTTCCTGGATAGTGCCGGCCGCTCAAACGGGATGTATTTTGATAAGAAAGGAAACCTCATTAGCTGTGCTGATGCTGATGATCAGCTATGGTCAATCAACCCTAAAGGAAAGGTTACCGTTTTGCTGAAAGATTACCAGGGACATAAATTTAACGGCCCTAATGATGTTTGGGTTCGCCCCGATGGAGGAATCTATATAACCGATCCCTACTATCAGCGTGATTACTGGACTCGTAAACAGCCCGATCTTGACGGCCAAAAACTATACTTTCTGGCCAAAGGTAAAGCACCGGCTGTAATGGTTGATGATAAATTTGTTCGCCCTAATGGTATCATCGGCACGCCGGATGGCAAGACCTTGTATGTGGCCGATATTGGTGATAACAAAACCTATCGTTATGATATCAATAAAGATGGTACATTATCTAACCGCACCCTGTTTATAGCCATGGGCTGCGACGGGATGACAATCGACGAGCATGGTAATATTTACATGTGCGGTAAAGGAGTTACCATAGTTAACCCCAAAGGCGAAAAAATAGGCCACATAGATATTGATGAACCATGGACTGCCAACATCTGTTTCGGAGGTAAGAATAAGGACATCTTATTTATGACAGCCTCAAAAGCCGTTTACGTTTTAAAAATGAATGTAAAAGGAGTTGACTGATCTAACCTCCAAACAATACCCATCAAAATGGAAATCAATAAGTGTTCAACTTTTTTAAGGTTGAACACTTATTGTTATTTGTGAGTTGTAATTGCTTGATAATCAATAGTTATTTTTTATTGATTGCACCCGCTTGAATGGTTTTTGGTTGATTATCAATGAGTTGTGTTTTTCTGTTTTTGAAAGTTGAACACCAGTTTTTCAAAAATTGAACACCCAAAAAACCCTAAAGCCAAAAGCCGGGATATCCCGGCTTTTGGCTTTATTACTTATATAAGTTTTACGATCCTGAAGCGCCGGTATCAACCTTAACTTCAAGCGCCGTCCTAACCGAAGCAGGCAGGCTTGATAATAGGGTATAACCCGTTGCTGTTTCAATATCCTTAATGGTAGTGATATATTTGGTCCAGTCAGAATTGATGGTATTGATATTAGGCGTGTTTACTGCAATAACCCTCGTTGAAGCAGTAACCCTTGCCACATCACCATCGCCTTTAGGCAGGATCAGGGCTACTTTCCAAACGTTGCCTGGTACATTTACGTGACCATTATTGATGGTATTGGCAGCACCGTTTGAGCCTGTACCACCTGTACCGTAGCTACCCATAATGATGTAAACCTCGTTACCGGCCGCCACTTGTTCGCGCAGGTAATTTTCAAGATTGGCCCAGGTTTGCTGGTTATTTTGCGGTGCCTGCGGTATCATATTGGTCATCAGGAAGGTTGAGGAATTAGCGTTGGCTGAACTGGTGCGATCGGCCGAGGGACAGTTATGCCCCCTGTCGAACCCGCTGCCCGAATAGCTGTTGCTTTCTACCTGGTACCAACCAGCAGGAATCCCGCTCCAGCCTGCAAAATTATCCAAACGACCAGTCGCGTTGGTGGTATTGGTCGCGTCAAGGTGCCAGCTTACCCAGTTTGGTTCGCCTTTGGTGGCGTTGTATGATTCTACGTAATACTTCTGGTCTATCAGGTAGTTATCCTTAGATGCCAGTGTTGAAAGGGCATTTGAGGGGTTGCCAAAAAGCAGGTTGCTATTATCGCCGCTTGCAGGCGGGGCGTCGGCGCCGGCAGTAACGTCCCTTGGTGTTGCTGAGTTTGATGTGCCGGTAGTATCGCTGCCGCCCGTATCGGGTATGCCAACGGTGATGCCCGGATCGCCGGTACCCTTAAAGGTAATATCGTCAATATTGATGCGGGTTGTGCCAGCTTTTTTGATCTCAAACCTAACTTTACCCGTAACGCTCACTTTAAATGAGTCGGTTACCAGTGTGGTATTGGTTTCAGTAATATCGGTACCTACCTGCGTGTAATTCGCCCCGCCGTCTGTCGACATTAGCAACTGCCAGGTGGATGTGGCATCGCTGCCATATTTACCGTGTTTAATGTATAACGTAGTAAGGCCTTTGATATCAAAATTCATGGCGATATCCCCGGTACGGAGCCTTACAGATTTACTGCCATCTTTAAGGTCGGCAGCGAGGTTGCCTATCAGCGCATCGCTAAAATTCCAGCTTCCGGTGCTTAGGGTTACATCGGCTGCTGCGTAGGCGGTTTTACTGCCCTGTTCAAAACCTTCGGTAATGGAATAAGGAACCGGGGCAGGAGGACTTGCTGTAGTATCGCCGGTTTTTGGTGGAGTAGGCGAGTTTTTAAGGTCTTTGGAACATCCGGCAAAGGTTAAAGCTAAACCCAGACCGATAAGTAAGTTGTTAATTTTCATAGTGTGTTTTTTATGATAGATAAATACAATGCATAGCAAATGCGTTTACGCTGCGTAAATTTTTAAACCGGAAAGATTTAGGGGAACTAAAAGAAACAGGAGTAGGCATTCACATGCTCCTCTTGAGATATTATTGTGGCTTTACAAGGCCGGTGCACTGCTTGCACGCAAATAGTTAAAACTTAAATATTAACACCACCGGCTTTGGCAGTTGCCATAAGCACCATATCAGCCTTTCAAAATTGAACTTTATGCATTCAATTTAGGTTAAATCAATGTTAGTAAATAGGTTTTGAATAGTAACTTTTCAGTTGCAAAGTAGCGGTATAAACAACACCAGCTGGGTTGTAGCTTTATTGTAAAGGATTGATTTTTAAAATAAAAATCCCTTACACCGGTTAAGGTATAAGGGATTTATCCGCCTGTTGTTATGTTAATTTATTGTTTTGGCTTGCCATCGGCATCAAGTTCAACAATCGGGTAGCCCAGTTTTTGCAGGCCCGGATAGATCCTTGCCTTGTCGCCGACAACCAAAATGATCATGTTGTCGGGATTGAGGTATTTTGAAGCAAGGCCATTGATCTCGGCGGGAGTAATGGTTGATAAGATCTTGCTTTGCTCGTCAACAAAAGTAGGTTTAAGGCCGTACTCCTGGATGCGTGATAAAAACGCCGCTTTTTGCGCGTTGGTTTCATAACGGCGGGCATCACTCTGGCCGATAGAAGTTTGGGTGAACTTCAATTCTTCGGGTGTAATTCCTGTTTTTTGGTAGTTGGTGATCTCCTTCATAAACTCAACCACCGAGCTATCGGTAGCCGTAGCCAATACGCCGGCCGCGGCGGTGAAGTCGCCGCCATATCTACCCGAACTGAAAGATGAACGGGCACCATATGTCCAGCCTTTTTTCTCACGCAGGTTAAGATTGATGTGACTGTTGAAAGCGCCCCCTAAAATGTAGTTGGCTATGTTCAGCTTATAATAATCGCCTGTTGCATCATAGTTTAGTTTATCCAGATACCCGATACGGATTTCAGATTGTGCCGCGCCCGGGATATCAACCAGGTATAGCGTGGTTTTATCAAATGTTTTACCTTCAGCAGGTGCCGGGATGTTCACCTTTTTATCCTTCCAGGTATTGAGGAAAGCGAGTGCGCTTTTTGCAGATGCCTCGCTAACATCTCCTACCACAACAATTTTGGTCAGCGATGGCGAAAAGTTTTTATCGTAATAGTCCTGAACATCCTGCAACGTTATACCTGCAACAGTTTCTTCATTACCGCCCGCAGCGTAAGTGCGTACGTTATCGGTACCATAAAGGATTTTGCTGTAAACTGTGCTGGCTACGCCTGCAGGTTGGGTTTTAGCTTGTTTAAAGCCTTCCAAAGTTTGCTTCTTGATCCTGTCGAGCGCGTCCTGGGTGAATTTAGGGTGATATAACCTTTCTTCAAGCAGGGACATTGTCTTGCCCAGGTTTTTGGTGAGCGACGATACCTCAGCATCAATCTGATCTAAACTGGCATAAAAAGTGATACTGCTGCCCAGTTTATCCAGTTCGGAGTTGAAATCTTCGGCAGTGTATTTCTGCGTTTCTTCATTCATCATGCGGCCGACAATACCTGCCAGGCCTGCTTTTGATGGATCATTGATGGCAAACAAGCCACCGCCTTTAATAGAGATCGACATAGATACCGATGGGATCTCGTTATTTTGCGTACCGATGATATTGATGCCATTTGATGTATTGGCCGACCATATAGCCGGAACTTTAATGGCCGGGTTAGGGCCAACGCCCGGTTTTGCAGTGCGATCAAAACTATCTTTAGGCTTATGATAGGTTAAACCATTATAACCATAATCCGGTGCTTTGTAACCTGTGGTATCAACAGTAAAATTATCGGGTGCTACAGGCTGCATATTACCGCCTTTAGGCAATACGCTTAATATTACCGCCGGTTTTCCTTTAATGTACTGGTTGTAAACGCGCATCACATCCTCTTTGGTAACCGCGCGGATAGCAGCAAGTTCGCGGCCAATTTGGTTGGGGTTACCGGTAAAGGTTTGTGCCTGCGCCAGTTCAGATACTTTACCGCTTACGCTCGATAAGCTGTTGATATAATCGGCCTCGGCGGTGGCTTTAAAGCGGGCCAGGTCATCGTCACTTACGCCTTTTTTCTCAAACTCGGCTAAGGATTCATCTACCAGTTTTTTGGCATCAGCCAGCGTTTGACCCGGGAAAGGTACAACCCGCATGCTGATCTCACCGGCCAGTTCGGTATTGGACGAACTCATGGTGGCCTGTGCCGCCTTACGGGTTTTCACAAAGTTTTTGTAAAAGATAGAGTTACGGCCCTGCCCGATGATAGCCGACAAAGCATCAAGAGGCGACATGTCTTTATCATAGATCTTTACGCCGGGATAGCTTACAGACAATAAGGGGAACTTGGCGTAATTATCTGTGTAGGATACATACCTGTCGGCTTTTAACACAGGTGCAGGTAAAGACATATTCTTTACCAGAGGCCCTCTTGGGATCCCGCCGAAATATTTGCTCACCCAGGCCAGCGTTTGTTTGGGGTTAAGATCGCCGCCAATGGTTAGCGTGGCATTATTAGGGCCGTACCATCTCAGGAAAAAGTTTTTAAGATCGTTTACGCCTACTTTATTCAACTCCTCAATATATCCAATGGTAAGCCATGAATAGGGGTGACCATACGGATAAAGTGTTTTTGAAGCATACTGGCCAACTAAACCGTACGGGCGGTTATCATAGTTTTGCCCGCGTTCGTTTTTTACGGTTGCGCGCTGCACCTCAAATTTTTGCTGGGTAACAGCATCGAGCAGGAAGCCCATCCTGTCCGACTCCAGCCAAAGCATTTTTTCCAGCTGATTGGCAGGTACGGTTTCATAATAGTTGGTACGGTCGCGGTTAGTTGATCCGTTTAGGGTACCGCCGGCTTCGGTAATGATCTTAAAATGATCGCCATTGGCTACATGATCAGATCCCTGGAACATCATGTGCTCAAAGAAGTGAGCGAAGCCCGATTTACCGATCTCCTCACGGGCCGAACCTACGTGATAGGTGATATCTACATGAACCAGCGGATCGGAGTGGTCTTCGGCCAAAATAACCGTAAGGCCATTGGGTAATACATATTTTTCATAGGGGATCACCAGCTCGGTTCCCTTACGGGTAACCTTTTCAATAAGCTTTGGTTGCGCGGCGGTTTGGGCAACCGCGTTAAACGCCAGTACAGCAATTGATGGAGTGATCAATGCGTGCTTTAAAAGTTTGATCATTTGTGTTAATTGTTTAAGTATTAGTCAGTCAACCGGTGTTTCGTTTGGTAAACACCGGAACCACTATATTAAGCAATTTATACTACTGGTTAATATTGTTGCGATGTAATTTGATTTGTGTAACGGATTTGTGACGGGTGTGGTACTGATTTTTCTGAAATGTGATGTTATTAAAAAACGTCATTGCGAGTAACCATCAGGGAAGCCCTGAAAAAAAATGAAATGACATGCATTGCGATGAGAAGTAAGATATTTGTCTTGAACATCGGGCAAACTACACACCCCGTATAACCCTTGGGGCCTTTAAGAGCCCGCTTGCGAGTTTGGGACTGTCGCTTTTTGCAAAAAACATTATAGGGAACCACCAGTTCTGACCAACTGGTGGTTTACCGCGCTTTTAAGCTTAGACTTTTTAAAGCGGCAGAGTTTGCCCTGTTTTTTAAAAATATGGGCAAAGCTAAACAAAACAAAAAGAAGAAGGGGGCAGGAACTCCTGCAGGTTCAAAAAAGATGGAACGATTTGGGATTCTTTACCCCAGATCAGCCGGGATCGATGTAGGGAGTATGCTCATGGTCGTATCTTACACTGATTCCAGGGATCAGATCCACCTGAAACAGTTTGACAGTTTTACCTCCAGTCTTAATAAACTGGCCGACTTGCTACAGGGGGAAAAGGTGGAGATCGTAACGATGGAATCAACCGCCAACTATTGGATGCCCCTGCATAGTATCCTTGAGTCCCGGGGCATAAAGGTGGTGATGATCAACCCAAGCCATTATCGGAATGTATCGGCACGAAAAACGGATATTAATGATGCACAGTGGTTGCATAAGCTGCTTACCCATGGTCTTTTACGCGAATCACATATTGCTCCGGCCTGTTACCAGGACCTGCGGCAATATATCCATGAAAGGCAGATCTGCCAGGACCAAAAAAGCGATACACTCAACCGTATCCAAAACACCCTGACCAAAATGAATATCAAGTTCCAGCACCTGATCAGCGATATTGAAGGTGTATGCGGCATGAAGCTTTTGCGGATGATCTGCTCAGGGATCTCAGATCCGGAAAAACTGCTTTGTAGTATCGATCATAAACGGCTGAAAGCAAGTCAGCAGGAATTGCTCCATTCTCTTGAGGGAGACTACCGGGACAGCCAGATCAATACACTTAGGGGCAGCCTAAAGGCATACGACTTTTTTAAAGAGCAGATGCTTTATTACGAACAGCACATCGAACAAACGCTTAAACTATTGGCACCGGAGATAAAAAGCTCAAAGAAACAAGGCATGGTCCGCAAGAATCAATATCATATCAACTTAAAAGATTACCTGGTAGCAATTTTGGGCGTGGACCTGACAGCAGTGGAAGGCTTGGATGAGATCGGCTTGCTAACGATACTGGCAGTAACAGGGCCTGAGATGAGCAAATGGCCTACCGCAGGCCATTTTACAAGTTGGTTAAACCTGTCACCCCGTCCTAAAATAACAGGAGGCAAGCTCGTAGGCTATGAAAAACGGATCACCCACAACCCGGCTACGCAGGCTTTCAGGTTGGCGGCAAACTGCCTGTGGCAAAGCAAGGGGCCGTTAGGGCAGCAATACCGAAAATTAGCTGCAACTAAGGGAAAGGCAAAAGCTATTAAAGCAGTGGCCAGGAAAATAGCCGTGATATTTTATAATATGGTACTTAAACAGGAAGCCTACGATGTCACTAAAGTCCAGCAAGATGTAGAGGTTCAAAAGGCAAGAAAGATCAGCCGTCTGCAAAAAGAAGCGCAAAAACTTGGTCTTACACTCCAAAAAGCAGCTTGATTATGAATCTCTTACAGACACGTCATTATAAGGTACGAAGCAATCCCAAACTATACAGATCGGCTCTGTAGATCGGGGATTGCTTCGTCGTGCCTTCTCGCAATGACGATTCTTTTTTAGATAATTGAAATGCGCTTATCTCCAGCCGCCGCCCACAGCCTGGTATAAATTAACCGAGCTTAAGAAAATATCCCGCTTAATACCGGCCAGTTCAAGCTCGGCATCAAGTACGCTGCGTTGCGCGGTGATAATTTCAAGGTAATTGGCCCGGCCAACAAGGTATAAATCGTTAGCTACAGACAAGGCATTGTTTAGCGATTGCAGCTCCTGTTGTTTAAATTCAAAAGCGCGGTTAAAATTCTCTATCCCGCTCAAATTATTCTTCACTTCCTGGAAACCTGAAAGGATACTTTTTTGATAGTTGTAAACCGCTATTTTCTGCTCGGCTATAGTCCGCTCATATTCTGCCTTGATAGCTTTGCGGTTGAAAATGGGGGCGGTGATACCCCCTAAAATACCATAGGTAAATGAAGCCGGATCAAACAAGAGGTTTGCCCTGAAACTGTTATAGCCAACATAGGGAGTTAAAGTTAAAGTAGGGAAAAAGTTTGCCCTTGCAGCTTTGATATCCGCGTTCATGGCGGTAAGCTCCAGCTCCGCGCTTCGGATATCCGGGCGGTTCAGTAACATTTGCGATGGAACTCCTGTACCAACAACCACTGGTAGTTTCGTTTTCATGATAGAGGTGTCCCGTGTTACCGTGCCCGAATAACTTCCCGTTAAAAAACGAAGCTGGTTTTCAGTCTCGGTAATTTGCTGCCGGGTAGTGTATTCTAATCCCTTGGTGCGGGCTAACTGGGCCTCAAATTGTTGAACAGCCAACTCTGTAGCGCGGCCACCAAGTTTTTGAATTTTAACGATCTCCAGCGCATGCTCCTGCAGCCTGATATTTTTTTTGATGATGCCTAATTCGGTATCGTAAGCCAGTAACTGATAATAAAGCCCGGCAATTTGGGCTGTAAGTGCGGTTGTTACCAGGTGGTATCCGCTTTGACTGGCCAGGAAACGGGCAAAGGCGGCCTTTTTCTGGTTATTCAGCTTGCCCCAAAGGTCAACCTCCCATGAGCTTTGAAAGCCCAGGAAATAGTTAGGTACAGGATTGGGGATATGCTGATCGCTATTGATGTTGTTTGAAAAATTGGTGTCGTAATTACCTACGCCGTTTTGGGTATAATCACCATATTTTTCAACCCCAGCATTGGCGGCGAGGTTTATGGTAGGTAAAAGCTTTGATGCGTTGAACCGTAGATTGGCCCGCGCGGCTTCAACCCTTTGCAGGGCGCTTAACAAATCGGGGTTTGCTTTAAGGGCTGTGTCAATGAGGTTAACGAGCCTCTGATCGGCAAAAAACTGGCCTATTGGTAAGGCTGCAATGGTTGCCGTATCAGTACTGTTATTGAATGACGACGGCAGATTAGCAGCCGCTTCCTGCCCCGTGACCGGTTTATAGCTTTTACAGCCGGCCATGATCACCATCAAAAGTGCTGTATTGAGTATATAGAAAATTGCTTTTTTTAGCATTGCAGATCTTGATTAATTATTAACGATATCGAGCTCATGGTGAGCTGCTTCTGTGGCTGGTTTTTGCTTTTTATTGCGTTCGGCCAAACCCGCGAAGATGACATATAAACCCGGAATAAGGGTCAATCCGAAAATAGTTCCCATCAGCATACCTCCGGCAGCAGCGGTACCTATCGACCGGTTACCCATTGCACCGGCGCCACTTGCTACGCAAAGCGGTATCAAACCGGCAATGAATGCCA
Source organism: Mucilaginibacter gossypii (assembly GCF_017569325.2). Taxonomy (NCBI): domain Bacteria; kingdom Pseudomonadati; phylum Bacteroidota; class Sphingobacteriia; order Sphingobacteriales; family Sphingobacteriaceae; genus Mucilaginibacter; species Mucilaginibacter gossypii. Next base: position 1,513,231 of record NZ_CP071878.2, read on the forward strand.
GCGATGTCATAAGGATTGGCCGTAAACGGGATACTGCACCTTCAATAGCGGCTTTTAGCACGCTCAATCCTTCTTTTTGCCGCTGGATAGCGAACTCAACTATCAGGATGGCATTTTTACCTAACAAGCCGATAAGCATTACCAGTGCTACCTGGGCATAAATGTTGTTTTCGAGCCCGGTGATCTTCAGGAAGAAGAACGCGCCGAAAATACCTGTAGGCAGTGAAAGGATAACCGGAAGCGGAAGCAAAAAGCTTTCATACTGGGCAGCCAGCAACAGGTAAACGAATATCAAACAGATCACAAAAATGTAAATAGCCTGGTTACCGGATAGGATCTGCTCACGCGTCATACCCGACCATTCAAAAGCATAGCCTTTCGGCAGTTTTTCGGCAGCGATACGTTCAATGGCTTTGATGGCGTCGCCACTGCTGAAACCTTTATCAGCGTCACCCGTAACCATGGCCGATGTATACATATTATAGCGGGTGAGCTGTTCGGGGCCGAAAACCTTCTCCATTTTAATGAATGTGGAGAACGGTACCATTTCGCCTTTATCGTTCTTAACCTGCAGGTTTAAAACATCTTCGGGGCGCGAACGGTACTCGGGCGCGGCCTGTACCATCACCTTATACATCTGCCCGAACCGGATGAAATTGGAAGCATAAAAACTCCCCATCAATGTTTGCAGGGTCGACATCGCTTTATCAATCGTAATGCCCTTTTGAGCCGCTGTTTGCTGATCGACAGAGATCATATACTGCGGAAAGTTAGGATCAAAGCTGGTAAATGCCCCGGCAATTTCCGGTGAGGCGTTAAGCGCATTTACAAAGTTTTTGGTTACATCGGCGGCTTTTTGCAGATCACCCTGGCCGCTTTTATCAAGTACCCGTATCTCGAAACCGCTGGCGTTACCAAAGCCCGGTACGGTAGGCGGGGGGAAGAACTGAATGGATGCATCGCCGATATTCTTCGTTTTAGCGGTTAGTTCGGCAATAATATCATCCAATGATTCACTGCGCTCATCCCATGGTTTAAGGTTGATCATGGCCATACCGTAGGAGGCACCGGCAATCTCATTCACCAAACTGTAACCCGAAAGGGTTGAAACCGATTCGATAGATTTCATCGATTTGGTTTTGGCTTCGATCTCTTTCAGCACCTGTTCGGTACGCTCAACTGTAGCACCTGCCGGGGTGGTTACGTTCACGTAAAGCATACCCTGGTCTTCAGTTGGGATAAAGCCCGTTGGCAAAATAGCGCTTGTACCCCAGGTAAGGATAAAGAAGCCCGCCAGCAATATCAAAGTAATACCCTTGCGCGGCGACAGATAGGTCATGAAGGTTGAATACCTGTTCTGCAACCCATCATACCGTTTATTGAAACCGCCAAAAAAGCGCTGCATCAAACTTTTCTTTTTTGAAGCAGGGCTATGTTTCAGCATGATAGCACAAAGGGCAGGGGTGAGCGTCAACGCATTGACGCCCGATATCACAATGGAAATAGCCAGCGTAAGCGAAAACTGCCGGTAAAATACCCCAACAGGCCCCGACATAAAGGCCACCGGCACAAACACCGCCGACATTACCAGCGTAATAGCCACAATAGCACCGCTGATCTCGCGCATGGCGCTTACAGTGGCATCCATGGCGTTCATGTGGTTTTCGGTCATCTTTACGTGTACGGCTTCAACTACAACAATCGCGTTATCCACCACAATACCGATGGCTAATACCAATGCGAACAGCGTGAGCAGGTTGATGGAGAACCCCAGCATCTGCATAAAAAACAGTGAACCAATGAGGGCTACAGGTACAGCCAGGGCGGGAATTAACGTGGACCGGAAATCCTGCAGGAAAATGAATACTACAATGAAAACCAGGATAAAAGCCTCAACCAGCGTACGTAATACTTCATGTATTGATGCATCCAAAAAGCGCGATACATCATAGTTTACGTTAAAGGTCATCCCGGCCGGAAATGAGCTTTCCTTAAGCTCGGCCATGCGGGTTTTAATGTTGTTGATCACCTCGCGGGCATTAGAACCGGGGCGTTGTTTTATCATGATTGATGCCGAAGGCTTGCCATCAGTATTGGAAACCATACTGTAGGTTAGGGAACCGAATTCAACATCAGCAATTTCTTTCAATCTTAATACCGAACCGTCGTCTTCGGCGCGGATCACAATATTTTCGTATTGCTTGGGCTCAAAGAATTTACCCGGGTAGCGCAATACATATTGTAGCATTTGCGGGGTTTTATCTGAGCTTTGGCCGGTTTTGCCCGGCGCGGCCTCCACGTTCTGGGCACGGATGGCATCTATCACCTCATCGGTTGATACCTTGTAGGCCATCATCCTGTCGGGCTTAAGCCATACCCGCATGGAATATTCCTTGGCGCCCATGATCTCGGCACGGCCTACACCATCAATTCGTTTAAGTTCCTGTAAAACGTTGATATCGGTGAAGTTATAAATAAACTTTTCGTCCATGCTGGTGTCCTGGCTCATGATGTTCAGGTACATCAGCATACTGTTTACTTCTTTTTCTGTGGTAACGCCGGCTTTAATCACTTCTTCCGGCATTTCGTCAATAATGGTGGCTACGCGGTTTTGAACGTTAACCGCGGCCTGGTCGGGGTCAACCCCAACGTTAAAGTAGATCTGGATCACCGTTAAGCCATCGTTACTGCAAACTGTCGACATGTAGGTCATCCCCGGCACACCGTTAATGGCACGCTCCAACGGGGTAGCCACGGCCTTGGCACATACCTCGGCATTGGCACCTGTATAGTTGGCCGTTACAGTTACCGATGGCGGCACAATATCCGGGAACTGGGTAACTGGAAGCGTTATCAACGCCAGCACACCCAGCATGGTAATTATCAATGAGATAACAAGCGACAGCACTGGCCGCTTTATGAAAGTTTCGAACATAGTTTGTTAGGGTAAGTGTACAATAAACCCGCGCCGCGCGTTTTACGCGGCCGGAAAAAGGAAACATCAGCAATAATTATTTCATTGCCAGCAATGAGTCTTTTGCCATTTTCCTTGGTTTAATGATCATGCCGTCACGTACGTTCTGCGCTCCCTGGTACAAGATCCTGTCGCCTGCTTTCAGGCCGTCTTTTACAATGTAATAGGTGGAGAAACGGGTTTGCGGCGAAAAGGCCTGCATGTGCAGTTTGTTATCCTTATCAACTATGTATACGTAACTTTTATCCTGGATATCAAACACCGACTGTTGCGGCACCATGACTACACCATTGGCTTTGGTAGATATGAAAAGCTTACCGGTAGCACCATGCCTCAATAGCTTGTTCGGATTAGGGAATTTTGCCCTGAAATTGATTGAGCCCGTTTTTTGCTCAATTTCAGCTTCTACCGTTTCTATTTCGCCCTGGTAGGGGAAGTCCAGGCCATCTGCTAATACCAGCTTAACCTTATCACTTGTTTGGCCGGGAGCTGATTCCTTTTTGCGGATATATTGTAAGTATTCATTTTCCGGAAAGCTAAAATAAGCATACATGGAGCTGATATCCGACAGACTGGTAAGCAATGTGCCTTCATCAATCAAACTGCCCGATTTAAGCGGGATCCTATCGATGATGCCATCAAACGGCGCATGGATGTAAGTGTAAGCCAGTTGGTCTTCGGCGCTTTGTACCATAGAGCGTGCTTCTTCAATGGTTGCCCGGTCAGCACTCATCTTTGATTCAGCAACTTCCAGTTCAGACTTGGATATTACTTTCTTGTCAACCAGTAGTTTAACCCTTGCTACCTCAAGTTCGGTTGCTTTGGCAGCGGCCACGGCATTACTTAACGCGGCTTTAGCTTTTGACAGGTTTACTTTAAATTCCTGGTCGTTAAGTTTAAATAAAAGCTGGCCTTTTTTAACCTGCTTTCCCTCATCGATATATATTTTTTCGAGGAAGCCGCGAACGCGCGAACGGATCTCGATATTTTTTTGTGCCTGGATATCGGCAACGTATGATTTTTGAAGAACGGTATCCTGCGTATTTAACGTAAGTACAGGCAGCTGAAGCGTATCGGAAGCGGCAGCTTCGTTATTGGTTTTGGCTTTGGTTGAGCAACCCGTGACAAGTATGCCGGCGGCCATGGCCAGCAAGGGTATATAAATGATGATCCTTTTCATTTTTTTCCGGATAGATTATAGGCATAGCAGTGCTAATCACGTACTGTTAGCCAATGTTAAAATTTGATTTATAAAAACATGGATTTGCCGCAAAGGGCATCTGAAACGGAAAAGGGATCAGAACGGGCTGAGCCTGAAAAGGAAATTGTAATATGCAGGCAAAAAGCCTTTGATGGATTTATTCTGGTTTTGTCGTTTTTCGACTAATGATATAATATCGGCAAGTGAGGCCTGCTGACCAGGCATTAGTGCCGATGAATAATTTACCCGACTGGGTAAAAAGCGTATGATGGTACGGTTATGATGAGCTTCGTTAGTATCCGAATCGGGTGAATCGTCCTGAACCTCCTGCTGCTGAATTTGACCGATGATCCTTTGATGGGTACGGGAAATTAAATCGGCAGCCTGGCCGGATTTTTTGTAGTGGGTTAAAATTGATTCGGCGTTAGCAGGGGCTACAGCTATTGCAAGCTGGAAAAAAAATAATGCAAAGAATATTTTTTTTATCGTCGACGCCATGATTGCGAAAATACTAAAATATTTGAAGCTATCGAAATAGGTTTGTATTTTTTTTGATATAAAATGACTTTATTTTTATTTTTTGTTGCTGTTTTTTAGGATTTTATCTTTTTATAACTCAATTTTTACTTCGGTAGTTTTTATTTAATGATTTCATAACAGCAAAAACGGTTATTTGTTCATGCTTCCTTAATACTGCCTAGTAATATAACTTGCAAGCTTTACTCAACGAATAATTGTATTTTAGCTACATGCTGCATCACGTTATTATTCAATGTGCCTGCCTGTTGGTAGTTATCCTTTTTGTGGTAATGCTTGGGCAAAAAATCAAAATAGCTTATCCCATACTATTGGTTTTAGTCGGTTTACCTCTTGGTTTCGTTCCTTTTCTGAAAGGTATCGAAATACAGCCCGATCTGATCTTTGTTATTTTTCTACCGCCTTTGCTATATGAATCGGCGTGGAACACTTCCTGGAAGGATTTCTGGAAATGGCGCAGGGTGATCTCCAGTTTTGCATTTTTGATCGTTATTTTAACGTCATGTTTAATCGCGGTTGTGTCAAACAGCCTGATAGCAGGTTTTACCCTGCCCCTGGGTTTTTTGCTCGGGGGGATAATTTCCCCACCCGACGCGGTGTCGGCAAGTACTATCCTGAAAAATATAAAAGTGCCCAAGCGGTTTATTGCCATTGTTGAGGGTGAAAGCCTATTGAACGATGCATCAAGTTTAGTGATATTCAGGTTTGCGCTTGCCGCGGTTGTTACCGGCAAATTTGCGTTAGGACAGGCAACGCTAAGTTTTGTACTGGTGATTGTAATGGGTATCGTTATAGGATTGGCAGTAGGTTTGGTTTTTTATACCATACACAGGTGGTTGCCAACTACGGCCAATATTGATATTATCCTTACGTTTATTACACCCTATGCCATGTATATGGCGGCTGAAGAGTTTCACTTTTCGGGAGTGCTGGCTGTAGTAAGCGGCGGTTTGTTCCTGTCGTCACAACGGCACGTGATATTAAGTTACCGCAGCCGGTTACAGGGAGTTAATGTTTGGGAAACAGTAGCATTTGTTTTAAACGGGTTTGTGTTTATACTGATAGGGTTAGAGTTTCCGGTAATTATCAAGGCGCTTGGGCCCGAAGGTTTGAAACCGGCGATAAATTATAGCCTCATTATAACCGGTGTACTGATACTGGCCCGTTTAGCCAGTACTTTTGGGGCCTCTGTATTTACCGTATTCATTAGCCGTTACATTACTACAGCCGATCCGAGTCCGGGCTGGAAGGGGCCGTTATTGCTGGGTTGGGCAGGGATGCGGGGTGTGGTTTCACTTGCCGCTGCCTTGAGTATCCCCGAGCTTTTGCCGTCGGGCGCCGCCTTTCCTCAACGCAACCTCATCTTGTTTATCACATTTGTGGTGATCATGTTTACCCTGGTGGTTCAGGGCCTTACGTTGCCCTTATTGGTGAAGTTTGTGAATATGCCCGATCGTGATTACATAGGTTCGCACGAGCAGCAAAAACAATTAGTCAGGAAGAAGTTATCGAAGTTGGCATTACAAATACTTGAAGATAAATATGCCGACAGATTAGAAGGTAACGATATGATCAAGGCATTTAGGTTAAGATTGAGTGCTGATATGGAACTGCTGAAAGACTGGGAAAAAGATGGCAGTGAACAACGCGCCGATAATTTTTATCATGACTACCGCGTAATTTTAAATGATGTAATGGATCAGCAGCGGGCCTTGTTACTTACACTGAATAAAAAAGAAAATATCAGCGATGATATTGTAAAGCAGCAATTGGATCTGCTTGATTTGGAAGAAGAGAAATTAAGGCAGCATTTTGAGGTGGTATAGCCTATTATTTCTTTCATGCATAATGGCTACTTTTGCCGCTCTATATACATCAAACTATAATGAACTGGGATCAACTGTTATCGGCAAAACGCTGGGGTTACGAGGATAAATATATTGCAAACCATATCGATGCACGATCGGAGTTTCAGCGGGATTACGACCGGATAATTTTTTCATCACCCTTCAGGAGGTTACAAAACAAAACCCAGGTATTCCCTTTACCCGGAAGCATTTTTGTACATAACCGGCTTACCCATAGTTTGGAGGTAGCCAGTGTGGGCCGCTCGTTAGGGCGGATGCATTTTAACAGGATGCTTAAAGAAGATCCAGATGTAGAAAAGAAATATCCGCTGATCAGTGAGATCGGTAATATGGTGGCTGCCGCCTGCTTAGCCCATGATTTGGGTAATCCCGCCTTTGGCCATTCAGGCGAATCAGCCATTTCACATTATTTTGCAGAAGGAGCAGGTAAGGATTATAAAGACACTGTTACTGCGCAGCAATGGGAAGATCTCACTCATTTTGAAGGCAACGCCAATGCCCTGAGATTATTGACGCATCCGTTTGCCGGTAAAGGCCGGGGGAGTTTGGCATTAACTTATTCAACCATCGCTTCTATTGCAAAATACCCGTGTTCATCTGTCGCCGGGCATAAAAAGGGTATCATCTACCGAAAGAAATATGGTTTCTTTGCTTCCGAGCAACAGGACTTTGAAAAGATAGCCAATGATTTGGGTTTGATCAGGGTAGAGGACGATGAACTTATTTACAAAAGGCATCCATTAGTATACCTTGTTGAGGCGGCTGATGATATTTGCTACAATGTCGTTGATCTTGAAGATGCCCATCGCCTTAAAATACTCTCCTATGAGGAAGTGAAAGCATTGCTAATGCCATTGTGTACTATTCCCAGGATGGAAGAGCGACTGGAAGAGTTTGATGATACAGACGCCAAAGTTGGCTATTTGAGGGCAATAGCAATAAATACCCTGGTAAATCAATGTTCAAATCTGTTTTACGACAAACAGGAAGAGATCATGAATGGTGATTTTAATTCGGCACTGATGGATGCAATTGAAGAACCACTCCGGTCTGCCATGAAAGCGATCGAAAAGGTTTCTGTAAAAAAGATCTACAACTATAGCCCGGTAGTGCAAAAGGAAGTTGCCGGTTATAAGGTAATGGGTGGTTTATTGGAAGAGTTTGTCCCTGCTTATTTAAAAAATAATTCAAAATACCACGAGAAACTGATCGAACTGATCCCTAAACAGTTTTTAACCAAAGCCAACGACGATTATTCAAAGATCCAGACCGTTCTTGACTTTGTTTCGGGCATGACCGATCTGTATGCGGTTGAGTTGTTCAGAAAAATCAAGGGGATTTCGTTCCCGTCGATGAGCTGATATACACGAATGGCTTTGCGAGGTGTTTATAATTGTATCGAATTACACGAATTATATCAAATAGCTAATTCGTGTAATTCGATTTAATTCGCAATAATTCGTGTAAATAATTATTATTGCTTACTATGCCGAAAGAGATCCTGCCTGTACAGATGCATACCATGGAGCAATTACTTGCCCCGCTTGGTGTTACCAATCAGTATAAAGGCCTGCATATCATGTCGTTTAATCCGGGGGATATTGAGGTGCCTATTTTGCACCCCTTCCGGTCAGACCATTTTTTTTTAACGCTTGTTCATGAAGGTGAGTTATCAATTAATGCCAACCTTTTGGAGTATAACTTAAAAAAGAACAATATCCTGATGGTAGCTCCCAATACCGTTCGCCAGTTTCTGAATGTTTCGCCAGATTGCAGGCTTACCTCGATCATATTTACCTCGGCTTATCTATCTGCTACCAGTATCCACACAAAAAATGTAGAAGCGTTTGATTTTTTATCATCGCAGGTAAATCCGTTACTGGTTATTGATCAGGATTCGGCCGATAACCTTATATCAATTATGAAGATCCTTGAAAGTAAAATGGATAATCGTAATGATCTGGCATTCCAGGATGAAGTTGTGCTAAGCATTTTTACCGGTTTTATTTATGAGATAGGCGCGCTATATCAAAAGCAACAAAAAATAGCGGAAGTAAAGGGTACACGAAAGGAGGAACTGACTTTTCGGTTTCTAAAAATCCTTCCGCAGCATTTTAAGGAAGAAAGAAGCGTACAGGCTTATGCTGCCATGCTGAATATCACCCCTAAATACCTTTCGCAAACTGTAAAGGAAATAACCGGCAAAACCGCGGGCGAGTTCATTGACGAGATTGTGATCCTGGAAGCTAAAGTCGCCCTTAACGACCCCTCGTTAACCATAGCCCAGATTGCTACCTATCTCAACTTTGCCGATCAGTTCTTTTTTAGCAAGTTTTTCAAAAAACAATGCGGTACCAGTCCCAGTAAATACCGTCAAACGCCCTGATAATAAACGATTGTCATTTCCTTTAGATTAGCTTCAACAAAATAATAAGGGTTATTATTATTGTTGAAGCTTTCTTTTTGCTTCTTTTTCTTTGTTAATAACCTTAGATTTTGTGGATAAAGTTAACAGCGGTAAAGGCGCATTATTGTCATTTCCAGGCTTGTAGGCCTATCGTTCGATTTACTCCTTTACCGCTTGTTTTAAACTGTGGCATCAAATAGAAATTAGAGTTTACGAGGCTCATTAGTAAGGAATTGATGTAGTTTAAAACATGTTAACTGTTTACTAACATAAACAGGGTAAAGATATGGAATTTGAATTTTTCATTGGCATCGATGTGTCCAAAAACGAATTGGACTTTGCTGTCCAGCAAGGCAGCCGGTTTTTATTCCACCAGGAAATTGCTAACGCTCCGGCAGCAATCAATACATTTCTCAAGGAGTTGGGAAAGCTTCTTGGGTTCAGCTTAAGCAAAGCTATTTTCTGCATGGAGCATACTGGTATTTATAACAACCATGCTTTGGCTTGCCTGCATAAAAAGAAGGCACATATTTGCTTAGAAGCAGCTACCCAGATCAAGAACTCATTAGGGAATATCCGGGGCAAGAATGACAAGGTAGATGCCATGCGCATCGCCTGGTATGCTTATAAGGAGCGGGAAGGACTGCGTTTATGGGAGCCTAAGCGCGAAGCTGTGCAGCAACTTGCCCATCTTGCAGCTACCCGGTTACGGTTAATAACTGTTAAAAAACAGTTGAAAGTGCCACTAAAAGAGCATGTATCTTTCAGTCCCGGCAAAACCAGCAAGCAGAACATACAAGCCTGTAGCCATTCCTTAAAGGCGATCGAAGGGGACATAGCCAGGACAGAGCGGGCTATTGAGGAAATTATTAAAGCGGACAAAGAATTAACCCGGATATTCAAACTGGCAACTTCAGTAAGTGGCATTGGCAAAGTAACCGCCGTACAGGTCATTGTTACTACCAACGAATTCAAGGATATTAGCGACCCTAAAAAGTTCGCTTGCTATTCAGGCGTAGCACCGTTTACAGATGACTCCGGTAAGCTTATTAAAAAGGCAAGGGTATCGCATATGGCCAACAAAAAAGTCAAAACGCTCCTACATCTTGCCGCTATAGTTGCCATACAGCATAACCAAGATCTAAAACGCTTTTACGAACGTAAGGTATTGCAGGAGAAAAAGAATAAAATGAGTGTCATTAATGCAGTTAGGAACAAACTCATATTACGCCTTTTCGCCTGCGTCAACCAAAACAGACCTTACGAAAAAAATTATCAAAAATTAGTTGCTTAAATCATAGAAATCGAACGAGCCTTGGGTGGGATCGTGCACCGGCGGTGAGGAGAAATCTTCTACGAGCGTCGCTGCGGTTATACATGGCGGATAAGATTTCTCCTCGCGCCCGGCTTTTCCCTGCGCTGGCTCGTTCGAAATGACATTTTTTTACATGAAAACTTGTGGGCACACTGTAGCTCTCCGGAGGAGTTCTCTTCGCCCAATCTCAAAGATCCATCAAATAATCCTTGCTGTTATAATTTTAATTGCAAATGATAAGTATCGTTGCAACGCTGTAATTATTATTACCATTCCATTACAATGTTTTTAGTGAAAACGACTTTTTGACATATTGCGCCATCCTTTAAACATTCTGCAAAAACGATAATTGAGCCACTTTTGCCCTGTCATCAGTTGTTGATGCAGCCGGGCGTAATAGTGTGCCCGGTTAAACGCCAGGTTTGTTTATGCCGATAAGGGACACAGGTGCCGAACAATTAATTAAGGACACCGCTAAACACATTTTTTTTGCCGAGGGCCGGCTCCACGCCAATACCCAGGATATTGCCGACGCTGCCGGTGTAAGCCGCACCTTGTTAAATTATTATTTCCGCACTAAGGATGTTTTAATTGAACAGGTGTTTAAGGAAGCAATGCTTGCTTTAACAACTCGTCTCGACGCTGTTATGGCATCCGACATGCCATTTAAAAGCAAGGTTGAAAGCTTTATAGAATTGTTTTTAACTGAGGCCAACAATTATCCCTACCAGGAAACTTTTCTGATCACCGAGATCAATTCAAACATCTGTAAGTACACAAACGAGGCCAGGCCGCACCATATCAATAAGTTCATGGAGCAGATCAGCGCCGAAATGGAGGCTGGTAATATTGAACGGATGGACCCCATGCATTTTGTGCTGAACCTGTTTTCGCTGATGTCATACCCGCTTATCATGGGGCCCATATATAAAAAGGCGTTTAACCTGAGCAATGAAAGTTATACCTGCCTCATTAATGAGCGAAAGAAGATGATCTGTAAAATGATTTTCCAGTAAAAAATTTATCCGGTGATTAACGCAATCGTCAAACAAAATAATTTAACACACATCACAATGTCTTCAATATCAATTCACTCCAATAACTGCAAGTTTATATTTATGAAAAATACAGTTCAACTGCTAACTGGCTTTGGGGCCGCCTTAATTCTACTGTCGTCATGCGGCGCCAGCCAAAACCAGGGCGGTGCCATGGCTGCGGGAGCTCCCCAGCCACCGCAAAGCTACCCGGTTTTTAAGATTAGTTTACATGACGCTACGCTGAACAACGAATATCCTGCCACGCTTCAGGGGCAGCAAAATATAGAGATCCGTCCTAAAGTTGATGGTTATGTTGATAAGATCTACATTGACGAGGGCAGTGTTGTAAAAAAGGGCCAGCTGCTTTTTAAGCTCAGCGCGCCGCAATACGCCCAGGACGTAAACACCGCGACCGCGGCCATAGCCAGTGCCGAAGCTGATGTAAGCGCTGCTCAACTACAGGTTAACAAAACCAGGCCGTTGGTTGAAAAAGATATCATCAGCCATTATGAGCTTGAATCGGCCGAGTACACATTAAAAGCCCGCAAGGCCACCCTCGCCCAGGCAAAAGCCAGTTTAGCAAACGCCAAAACTAATTTAGGTTATACGGTAATAACCAGCCCGGTTGATGGCGTGGTAGGGGCCATTCCTTATAAATTAGGTAGCCTCATCACCGGTTCAACCGCGCAGCCATTAACAACAGTATCTAATATCGGTAAGGTGTATGCCTACTTCGCGCTGAATGAAAAGCAGCTGCTTGATTTTTCGAGAACGGTAAAAGGAAAAACCATGAATGAAAAGCTGGCCAACACGCCGCCTGTTTCACTGGTATTGCCGGATGGCAGTACCTATGCCGAAAAAGGTAAAGTGGAAACCATCAGCGGTTTAATTAATACCGAAACCGGATCGGCAAGTTACCGGGCCGCATTCCCAAACCCTGTTGGCCTGATCCGCAGCGGCGGAAGTGCTACTATACAGATCCCCCAGACTGTAAAAGATGCAGTGCTGATCCCTCAAAAGGCCGCTTATGAGCTGCAGGGAAAGCATTTTGTTTATGTGGTTGACGGAAAAGGAGCGGTTAAAAATACCGAAGTGAGCGTTATGGACCTCACCACAGGCCAGTATTATGTAGTTACCGAAGGCCTTAAGGCAGGTGATACCATTGTAGCCGATGGCGCAGGCAGTTTAAAAGACGGCATGGTTATCAAACCGGAAGTACAGGAAAACGCCGCGGTATATAAAGATCTAAAATAATTTTCACAACACCGGCCGGATTCCTTTTTACCCGGCACCAACATAAACAATATGTTACGTACATTCATTGAACGACCAGTACTATCTACCGTAATATCGGTAATTATAGTCATACTGGGTATCCTGGGCCTTACAACCTTGCCCATATCAGAATACCCCGATATAGCACCGCCTACCGTGCAGGTATCCGCATCATACCAGGGCGCTAATGCCGAAGTGGTAATGAAAAGTGTTATCGTACCGCTCGAAGAGCAAATTAACGGCGTGGAGAACATGACCTACATGACCTCTACTGCAAGTAATGACGGCAGCGCTGTTATCACTGTTTATTTTAAACAAGGTACCGACCCCGACCTGGCGGCGGTAAACGTGCAGAACAGGGTGTCAAAAGCCACCAGTTTATTACCGGCCGAAGTTACAAAGGCGGGTGTTACCACCAGTAAACGGCAAAGCAGTATGGTGGTGGTATTTTCCCTGTCGAGCGATAATAAAAGCTACGACGAGAAATTTTTGCAGAACTATGCCAACATTAACGTGCTGCCGCAGATCAAGCGTATCAGCGGTGTAGGTGACGCGTCATCATTTGGCATACAGGATTATTCCATGCGTATTTGGTTAAAGCCCGATGTAATGGCCACCTACGGCCTTGTACCAGATGATGTGAACAGCGCCCTGGCCGAGCAGAACATTGAAGCAGCGCCGGGTAAAGTAGGAGAGAACGATAATCAGTCATTCCAGTATGTATTGAAATATAAAGGCAGGCTTACCAGTGTGCCCGAGTTTGAAAACATCGTGATCCGCTCATCAACCAAGGGGCAGCTGTTGCGCCTGAAAGATATAGCGCGGGTTGAGCTTGGCGCGCAAAGTTACGCCAATGCTACTACCATGAATGGCAAACCTGCAGTAGCTATAGCCATTTATCAAACTGCTGGTTCAAACGCGCATGAGTTAATTAAAAACTGCGAGCAGACCATTGAGGCCGCGTCGAAAACGTTCCCTGCGGGCATTAGTTATACTTCCCTTTTTAGTGTTAATGACTTTTTAGATGCTTCGATAGAAAAAGTTGTGCACACCCTGATTGAAGCATTTGTATTGGTGTTTATCGTAGTATTCGTATTCCTTCAGGATTTCCGTTCCACACTGATCCCGGCTATCGCGGTGCCTGTGGCTATCGTGGGTACTTTTTTCTTTCTGCAGCTGTTTGGTTTTACCATTAACCTGCTCACCCTGTTTGCCATGGTGCTGGCCATTGGTATAGTGGTGGATGATGCCATAGTGGTGGTTGAGGCCGTACACGCCAAGCTTGATCATGGGGCTAAGTCGGCAAAAGCGGCTACAATCAGCGCCATGAATGACATCAGCGGCGCTATAGTATCCATCACTTTGGTAATGGCTGCCGTGTTTATCCCGGTAACGTTCATTACCGGTTCAACCGGGGTGTTTTATAAACAGTTTGGTTTAACGCTTGCTGTCGCGATTTTTATATCGGCAGTAAACGCTTTAACATTAAGCCCGGCATTGTGCGCGCTGTTATTGAAACCGCATCCCGAAGGCGAGCATCATAAAACAGGCCTGTTACAAAGATTTTATACAGCCTTTAATACCAGTTTTGATACAATTACCCGCAAATACAAAAAATCTGTAAGCTTTCTTGCGGCCAAAAAATGGCTATCGATTGCCGGCATTGCGGTTTTTGGGTTGATATTTTGGTTCCTGCTAAAAACAACGCCATCGGGCTTTGTGCCTAATGAAGATCAGGGTTTTATTATTGGCGATATCTCATTGCCGCCTGCCGCATCACTGGAGCGTACTACCGAGGTTATCGACAAGGTATCAGGTATGGTAAGGTCCCTGCCAGAAGTGGAATCGACTATCAGGGTTGCCGGCCAGGGTATACTGAGCGGCGCGGGTGGCTCATATGGCTTAATCATGGTTAAGCTGAAACCCTGGGACAAACGCACGGCCAAAGGATCTGATGTGAACACCGTTATTGGCAAACTATTTGGCATGACAGCCGGAATTAAAGGTGCTACCGTCCTGTTCTTTGCCCCGCCAACTTTGCAGGGCTTTGGTAACAGCAGCGGTTTCGAGTTCCAGATGCAGGACAAAACCGGCGGCGACATTGTGAAATTTGCCGAAATAAACGGCAAGTTCCTGGGCGCATTAAACCAGCGTCCCGAAATTCAATATGCGTCCACGTTTTTTAACACCAACTTCCCGCAGTTTTTGGTTGATGTTAACGTGGCTAAATGTAAGGATGCCGGTATTACTGTAAACTCGGTATTAAGCGCTTTACAGGGATATTTTGGCGGTGTTTATGCCTCCAACTTCAATGAGTTTGGCAAGCAATACCGTGTAATGATCCAGGCAGATGCCGCTTACAGGGGTACCACCGGCAGCCTGAACAACATGTATGTGCGCAATGCCAATAATACAATGGCGCCCATATCTGAGTTTGTTACGCTGAAAAAGGTTTATGGCCCTGAATCAGTTAACCGTTTTAACCTGTTTACTTCTATTTCGGTAAACGGCGCTCCGAAACCGGGCTTCAGCACGGGCGATGCCATTAAAGCCATACAGGAAGTAGGTGCAAAAACATTGCCTGCCGGTTATGGATTTGAATTTTCGGGCCTTACCCGCGAGGAGATTGCCAGCGGCAGCCAAACTATTTTTATTTTCCTGCTGTGTTTGGTGTTTGTGTACTTCTTATTAAGTGCACAGTACGAGAGTTATATTCTGCCATTTGCAGTATTACTGTCACTGCCCATAGGTTTGGCCGGCGCGTTTATTTTCGCCAGGATCTTCGGCATCCAAAACAATATTTATTTGCAGATCACCCTCATTATGCTCATCGGTCTGTTAGCCAAAAATGCCATCCTGATAGTTGAGTTTGCGGTAGCCCGCAGGCGTAACGGCGAAAGCATTGTGCAGGCCGCTATTGATGGCTCGGTTGCCCGTTTAAGGCCTATTTTGATGACATCTTTCGCATTTATACTGGGCTTAGTCCCGCTAATGATTGCATCAGGAGCAGGTGCCGAAGGTAACCGCTCAATAGGTACAGGCGCTGTAGGCGGGATGTTGATCGGTACCATATTCGGTGTGTTTGTGATCCCGGTACTGTTCATCATCTTCCAATCACTCCAGGAACGCGTAAGCGGTAAACCTGTTGGAAAAGAAATAGAGATTGAGGCCGAAACGATAGCCTGACCGCAAAATTTTTAAGAACAATAAATAAGCAAAAAAATGATCCATTCATATAAACGGCAAATATTGGCCACGCTGGCAGCAACGGCGGTATTTGCCTCATGTGTTACAAAAAAATACCAGCAGCCGGTAGTAAATACCGATAAGTTGTATCGCGATACAACTATCAGCGATACCACATCAATGGCCAGCATGCCGGTAAGCCAGCTATTTTCTGATACCGTACTGGTAAACCTGATCCAGGAGGGGCTACGTGAAAACCTCGATTTAAAAACTGCCGTACAGCGCATTAACGAGGCCCAGGCAACATTTAACCAAAGCAAGGCGGCATATCTGCCAAGCCTGGAAGGGAGCGGAACTGTTACAAGAGCAAAGACATCAGCAGCAAGCTTAAATTTTCCGCCTGAGTTTGCCAGCTCCTTCAACCTGAAAACCACTACTTACCAGGCAGCATTAAGTACCAGTTGGGAAGCCGATATCTGGGGTAAATTAAGCAGTTCGAAAAGAGCGGCGCTGGCATCACTGCTGCAAAGTGACGCTGCTAAAAGAGCGGTTCAAACCCAGCTCATAGCCGATATAGCAAACGCTTATTATAACCTGCTGGCGCTTGATGAGCAATTGGCTATCACTCAGCAAACGCTTACCATACGGGTAAAAGATGTAGAGACCGTAAAAGCCCTGAAGGAAGGTGCTGTGGTAAACGGAGCGGCCGTTGTACAAAGCGAAGCTAACCGCTATGCCGCCGAGGTTACCATACCCGATCTTAAACAAAGCATCCGCGAAGCCGAGAACGCATTAAGTATTTTACTGGCAAGAGCACCCGGTACTATCAAACGTACAACGCTAAGCGAACAGAAACCTGTGGCCGACCTGAAAACGGGCATCCCATCCCAGCTCTTAAAAAATCGCCCGGATGTGCAGGAAGCTGAGTTTGCATTCAGGAGCGCGTTTGAGAATACAAACCTGGCACGTACTTATTTTTATCCGCAGCTTACCATTACCGGGCAGGCCGGTTTATCAACCCTGCAGTTGAAGAACTTTTTTGATCATTCCATATTTTACAACTTTGTTGGCGGCATTACCCAGCCCATTTTTAACAAAGGTCAAAACCGGGCGCGTTTAAGAACAGCGCAAGCCCAGCAACAGGAAGCTTATTATGCTTACCAAAAATCATTACTCACGGCGGGGCAGGAGGTAACCAACGCGTTGTTCTCCTACCAAAACGCCATTGAAAAACAAGGCTCAAGGGTTAAACAGTTGCAGGCGCTTGAAAAATCGGTTGATTATACCAAAGAGTTGCTGCGTTACAGCTCGGCAACTAACTATACCGATGTTTTAACTTCAGAACAAAACTTGCTTGCCGCCCAGTTAAGCGGCGTTAACGATCATTTGCAGGAATTGCAAGCCATAGTTAACCTTTACCGCGCTTTAGGGGGCGGTTGGAAATAGATGATATTGGCACCATGTTAATCATGAAGCCCGGTTTGCAATTGAGCTGCCGGGCTTCTTTTATAACCTGTGGTGATTTTGACATATTTTGAAGTTATTTAAACATTTATTATCTATGCCAACTAATTGCTTTTTGTAAAGCCTGTTATCATACAATCATCTAAACCAAATTGATAATTTAATTATGGTTAATTATTTATTAATGAATAAATTAAAGTGAATTTTGCTTGTGATTGAGAAGTTAAAACATGGGAAGTAAAGAACGGATATTATGGCAAAAGGATGATACCCGCCGAAAGATACTGGACGCTGCGTTGGATATGATCAAGTGTGAGGGATGTGATGCGTTAAGTATGCGGAAACTTGCTGAGCATATCGAGTACACGGCTCCTGCTATTTACGAGTATTTTGAAAGCAAGGAAGCTTTGTATACCGAGCTTGCCCGCAAGGGGCACCTGAAGCTGGCAGCTATGGTAAAGCTGGCAAAAGAGGCACATACAGACGCCATTGAACAGATGGAGGCTATGTGGTTGGCTTACTGGAACTTTGCAATTGCCTATAAGGAGCTTTACCAGCTGATGTTTGCTGTTGGTACAGGTTGCAGCCCGGTAGAAAACCGGATAGCGGAAGCATTGGTTTTTCCGGAGATGGTTTCTGAAGTGATACGGGCGCTGTATGCACCCCGGGAGGTAAGTGAGGAGGAAGTTCAAAAAAAATACTACACCTACTGGGCCGTAATTCATGGATTGATAGCCATTAACATGATCCAGCTCACGCGGGATGAAAAAATGAACCAGGAGATCCTGATTGGCGCTATCAGGGGGATCACCGCTTTGATAACTACCTAACGCTATGATTGATAAGGAGCGGGTTTTAAATGGGAGTGAAGCGCTTTTTCTTGAAGCAGGGATAAAAAGCATTACCATGGATGATATTGCCCGGCATCTGGGGATCTCCAAAAAAACAATTTACCAGCATTTCAGGGACAAAAATGAACTTGTTACTGCTCTTGTAAAAAAGCGGCTGAGCGATGATGAGGCAATGCTTTGCTCAATTATTAGTGACACGGGTAATATGATGGATGAGATGGTTGAGCTCACCAAATGTACAGGGGAGATCTTTTCGAGGGTTAACCCTGCTGTTTTGTTCGATCTGCAAAAGTACCATCACGAAGGCTGGATGTTATACCTGAAATTTAAAACAGGCTTCATGGTCAATATCATTGAGAAGCTGTTAAAAAAAGGTATCGATCAAGGGTATGTCCGTCCCGAAATTGATACCAGAATAATTGCCATTATGCGGGTTAACCAGATTGAACTTGGTTTTAACGCCTCCGTATATCCTCATGCCGAATTTAATTTATGGGATGTCCAGCTGCAGCTTTTAAACCATTTTAACTATGGCGTTTGTACGTTAAAAGGTATCGCCGTTTTAAATAATGCCGACTGATAGTTACCGTTGAGGCCTTATGGTCCGGATACCATTTTCGCCTGCAATAATTGCCCTGCCGGCCATTTGGTAAAATAAAGAGTGTTCAACAATACCCGGTATCATTTTAACCAGGGTATTTAATTTAACCGGTTCGGGCAGTTCAGTAAATTGTACATCGATCAGCATATTACCATTATCTGATATCAAAGCCCCATCTTTCTGTGTGCTCATACGTTGGGTAAGCGTAGCCTGGGGAAATAGGATTGCCAGTTTTGCCAGTACAATTTGTAAAGCCTGGGGTAATATCTCTATAACCAGCGGATATGTAGCGTTAAGTTGGGCTGAGAATTTTCCCTCATCGCCCAGCAAAATAAATTCATGCGCCATTGAGGCAAGGACCTTTTCGGTAGTATGGATGCCGCCGCCGCTTTTCAGGGCGTTTAGTTCGCTGTCAAACTGGTCGCAGCCATCAAAATAGATATCGAGTTTATTAAGCAAGGCAGGCGACTGAATGCGCAAACCGTATGTGCTTAGCAGTTGAGTTGTTTTGAATGATGATGAGGTAAATATTAAGGAAGCCGCAAGCTTACGATCCTGGGCTAACATATTAACCAAATGAGCTATGGTGCTCCCGGCTCCCAAACCAATAATTTGATTGGGGGTAATCAAGGTTAAAGCGGCTTTAGCTGCTTCCAGTTTATAATCCGTCATGGCGCTAAGATACAGCACCTGCCGCTAATAACCTTTGTTAATTTACTCTTTTAGTCGTCTATGCCCTCCCACAACTGACTATGTGCTGTTGATATGATATGCTTTTTCATGTTATTGTTTATTTAATGATTTTAACCGTCTTTAATAATGAAGACGAATCAAAACCGGGAACATTTTAAAACAGCATACATTTTTTGTAATCTGTTAGGATGGTATTATCGCATATCAAAATACACCCCGTAAATATTAAAACCTGTTATAAAAACAGCGTTAGCAGATGTGACGCTAATTTTGCCCTCAGTATTTTTAAAGAATTGTTTACCTGCTTTCTAACAGTTAATGGGCTTATTTCCAATATTTCGGCAATTTCGTTGTGCGACAGGTTTGAATCCCTGCTTAACTCAAATATCAGTTTCATTTTTGGAGGTAAAGAGCTTACTTCGGCCTTAATCAGGGCAATAAGTTCTTTATTTCTTAAATTTTCATCCGTTGTAGATTCGCAGGTTTCCTTAAAATTAATTAATGAGGTAATGTAATTGGCTTTTACTTTCTCGTGCTTAAAAACGTTTAAAACCTTGTTCCGTATAGCGGTACATAAATAAGCCTGCAAACTGCCTTTAATATCAATTGATGTTCTTTGGTCCCATAAATGGATAAAAAGCTCCTGTAAAATATCTTTAACAGTATCCCTGTCCGGCAATCTTTTATACGCATGCTGATATAACGCTCCGTAATAGCGCGAATGAATCGCCGTAAAAGCAGATATGTCATCTTGCCTTAACAGCGTTATCAAATCGTCGTCACTATATTTACCGTACAAAGCCATTAAAGTTTACATTGATTATAAATTTGCAAAGCGATATTTATTGATTGATGACCATTGAGGCCCGGGATAAACGAATCGCCTGAAACCGGGTCCCTGTTTATCTAATCGTATAATTGTTGTTACAAATTAAGAGGACTGGAGTGATTTTAAGCGCTAAAGTTCTACGCAACCGTTTGCGTTAATTTGGGCGAATCAGCTTTAACAAAAAGGTTCTTGCCCTCAATGCGAGCGCTATGTCGCTTTAATCCGCTGATTAAGAGCGCTATTTTTAACTGATTGGTAAAGATTTTACCGTCGGGGTAATTAATACAGGCTTTCAATAACAACACTTCGCTGTTATAAAACTCAAAAAACATATTTATGAGCCTTGTTGCGATAAACAAACGTTTGCGTTGAATTTATTTTTGACAAATTCTTATGTCTGAAAGCATTAACGACCCGATACGGCCACTTGGAATAGCTAAACCAAAAGTCAGTTTTCAATAAGCTTTCTTACAGTAATAGGAGGTGATATCTTCCCCAACCTATCATCGGGTAAATTATTTTCAATTTTTTAATTTTTATCTACTCCCTCCCCCCGGTAGTAGTTGTATATGGGGTAATAAGGATGATATATCCTTTAACGATTATGCAACCACAAGACATCGAAGATTTAATAGAACGGTATAACAGCGGCATGACTACTCCGGCAGAGAACGCTTTGGTTGAAAGCTGGTATTTAAAATACAAGCACGGCGATCCTTATTTGTCGCAGGAGCAATTGGAAGAAGATCAGAAAGAGAGCCTTGATAATCTGCTGAATGAAATACAGGGAAGGACAAAAAGGATACAATTATCGCGTTGGGCAATAGCTGCTTCAATACTTTTTTTTATGGCTGTGGGGGGATACTTTTTTAGCATTAATAATAATTCCCGCCGGCAAATAGCTGCAGTTAAGCCTCAGAAACAGGATGTAGCCCCCGGCGGAAACAAAGCCATATTAACATTAGGGGATGGGAGTACCATTGTATTAAATGGTGCAAAGATTGGAAAACTCGCACGTCAGGGTAACATCGTTATAAAAAAAGCCGCCGACGGCCAAATTAGTTATAGGGATGTTGTTGTGGACTTCCATCCGTCAAAGAACATTATATATAACACCGCCGCTACGCCGCAAGGCGGGCAGTATCAATTTATTTTGGCTGATGGTACTAAAGTATGGTTAAACGCATCGTCATCAATAAAATACCCGGTAGTTTTTAATGGTAACGAACGCAGGGTAGAACTTACCGGCGAGGCCTATTTTGAAGTTGCACACAATGCCAAAAAGCCGTTCAAAGTTATTTCAAACGGGCAAACAGTAGAGGTATTAGGCACCCACTTCAATATCAATGCTTATAATGATGAGCAGGCTGTTAAAACTACCCTGCTCGAAGGCAGTGTAAAAGTATCGGCCGGGAAAGTGAGTAATATCATTAAACCTGGGCAGCAGGCAAGGTTTGATCACGGCCTGATCGATGTTATGAATGTAGATGCGGATGAAGTGGTGGCCTGGAAAAACGGATTTTTCTTTTTTGAAGACAATAATATTCAGGAAGTAATGCGGCAGCTTTCGCGCTGGTATGGTGTGGAGATCAAATATGAAGGACAATTACCCTCGCGGAGATTCTCGGGCGAAATTTCCAGGAACGTCAATCTGTCACAAATACTGGATATTCTGAGCTTTAAGCAAATACATTACAAAATAGATGGGAAAACAATTATTGTAATGAACTAACACCTGTAATTAACCAATTATTCACCTCAAAATAAAAGGAACCATATGGAAAAATAAATACACACCCGGCCTTCAAAATTTAGGCCCATCCCCACAAGGTTAACTCAAAAAAAACGCATCCCGAGGGCAATCGGAATGCGGTTAAATATTGAGTTAACCCTCCCCGCAAAACGGGAATATGTTTAGTGTCTCTAACTATCTGTTAACCCAACTCAACAAAAGTATGAAATTAAATGCTTTTTTAATGGCCATGCGTTGTCCGTGGCCGCGCAAAATGTTATTAGTTATGAAATTGACTACCTTGATCATGTTAGTTGCCCTTCTTGAATGTAGTGCAAAAGTGTATAGTCAAAAAATTAACCTGGATGAAACAAATTCCTCACTGAAAAAAGTACTTAACCAGATAAATAAACAAACAGGATATGTGTTTTTTTATGATTCAAAAGATGTACAGAATAAAAGTGTAACCATTCATCTGAAAGATGCCTCAATAGATGAGGCATTAAAGGAATGTCTTAAAAATCAGTCCTTAACTTATAAAAAGGTTAATAACAACATTGTTCTTCAGCAAATTGAAAAGACTGTTGATAATGTGGTTACCAGCTTAAATGTAAGCCCGGTTAAGATAAGCGGGCAGGTATTTGATAACAAAAATATACCGCTGGCCGGCGTGACTATTTCAGTAAAGGGAAGTCAAGCCATCACAATATCCGACGCCAGTGGTAAATTCAACATAGAGGTTCCGGATGGGAACGCAACACTTGTTTTTTCATTTGTTGGCTATGTGAAAAAAGAATTGCAGGTTACTCCCGGTACACCTATGCTGGTAAGGATGGAAGCCGATGTAAGCGGGCTCAGCGAAATAGTTGTGGTTGCCTATGGTACGCAGAAAAAAGAAAACCTGACAGGTGCAATAGGTGTAATTAAATCATCTGCACTTGAAAACCGCCCTACATCTTCCCCAGCCAATTTGTTGCAAGGCCTGTCGCCGGGCGTTACCGTTACTACGCAGGGTAGTTATCCCGGCGCAAGCGCTAATATTAAAATCAGGGAATCCTCCACCTGGCAGGGCGGAACAGACCCGCTATACGTGATAGACGGTTTTGTAAGGGATGCAACCACATTTGCCACCATTAACCCAGCCGATATCGATAATATCAGTATCCTGAAAGATGCCGCATCAACCGCGATTTATGGTATCAGGGGCGGTAACGGTGTTGTTTTGATTACAACAAAACATGGCGTAGCTAATAAGACCTTTATATCCTACAATGCATCATATACCATGAATAACCGTGAAATTACACCACGGAGAATGAACGCTTTTGATGCTTATACTTTTGCCAATGAGGCATTTGCCCAAAAAGGTTTGCCGGCAAACGATCCAAGCTACTATACGCCTGATGAATTAGATTATTTCAAAACACATTCGTACGATTGGTTAAAAGATACCTGGCGTAATCCATGGAACACTTCACATAACTTAGCCGTAAGCGGTGGTTCGCAAGCAGCCAGGTACTACATCTCGGCAGGTTATTTCCAGCAGGAAGGGGCAACCTCAAACTCCTTCCGTAAATATAATTTAACAGCAAAAATAGATGGACAAATCTCCGAGCGATGGAGCTATAATTTAAATATCCAAAGTGAATGGAATAACGGCAGCCGTCCATTCTGGGCCTATGATTATGGGGATTTCAATTTGTCGAACATGTACAACAGGTTGTTAATGGTAAATCCCGGCCGGCCCTCTTTTATTAATGGCCTTCCCGTTGGCAACTTTGATAACACCAATACCGCCAACCTGGCAAAGGGAAATGGTGGCTACACCAAGCCGTCGGGCAATAATATCACCCCGGTTTTTCAATTGAAATAT
Organism: Mucilaginibacter gossypii; assembly: GCF_017569325.2. Classification (NCBI taxonomy): domain Bacteria; kingdom Pseudomonadati; phylum Bacteroidota; class Sphingobacteriia; order Sphingobacteriales; family Sphingobacteriaceae; genus Mucilaginibacter; species Mucilaginibacter gossypii. The sequence goes on from NZ_CP071878.2 coordinate 1,537,074, forward strand.
GATATCCCCGGCATAACTGGACTATCAGCAAAAGGTACTTTCGCTTACAATACCACTAACAATTACACCAAAGCATGGCGTAATGCACCTTACATTTATTATTTCCAAACCGGTGGCGACCATAACCACATCGTTACCGATAAATTAGATTTAACACGATCTGGAGGGTACCAGATATTAGACCAGGCCCAGATTTCGGGAATAGGTGCACCTACCGAATTGCAGGAGTCGTATTCGCAGTCATCTAATTACCAACTGGATTTGATGTTGAATTATGACCGATCTTTTGGCCTTCATAATATCAGCGCGTTTGCCGGCTATGAACAATCGGCATACCGGGGCCATTATTCAACCATTTGGGATGACAATTACAGCAACCCAAACTATCAGCAAATTAATGGTGGCTCAACCAATAGCACCGACTGGTACATCAGGGGTGATCAGAACCAGCCTACAGGCTTCGCTTCCTATTTTGGCAGGGTCGATTACAATTACGCCTCAAAATATTTGCTTGGCTTTACCATGAGGGCCGATGGTTCTTATATCTTTCCGTCAAATAAGCGTTGGGGATATTTCCCGGCCGTTTCAGCAGGCTGGAATATCGCCAATGAAAACTTCTTTGCAAATTATACTAAAGTCCTTGATGTTTTGAAGCTGCGTTTTTCTTACGGTATAACAGGCACAGATAATACCGCTCCATGGCAGTGGCAACAAACCTACAACTTTAACGCAAACTCAGGTATTTATATAGGATCCGGGCTTCCGCCTTCAACAACGTTGGGTTCAACTATCAACCCCAATATCACATGGGAAAAAAATCATAACTACAACCTGGGTTTAGACTTTGGCATGCCAAAAAGAATCCTTACCGGAACTGTTGATTTATGGTACAAAAAAACCACCGATATTCTTGGCGCACGTGTAGCTTCGGTCCCAAGTACGGTTGGAGCAAGCTTGCCTGCAGTTAATTATGGGATAGCATCGGCACGGGGTATTGAGCTATCTCTTAGCCACGAACGGCACATCAATGACTTTTTCTATCGCGTGTCTGGCAACTGGTCATATTCTGCTAACAAATATCTGAAGGTTGACCAGGCAGCGTCAGTTCGTGGTTACCAGAACCTGATCGGACAACCAATTAACGGGATTATATGGGGATATGTATCCGACGGAATTATCAGAACGCAGCAGGATGTAGATAATATTTTAAAGGCTAACGGCCCTAATTTCACCATATTTGGCAGCAAGCCACAGCCCGGGATGTTGATGTACAAGGACATCAGGGGCCCGCTGGGTACCGATTCGCCTGATGGGAAAATTGATGGAAATGACCAGCAAATTATTTCAAAAAACGGCATACCGCGTGTTAATTATGGCTTCAACTTCACATTTGGCTGGAAAGGACTTAACCTCACCGCTGTATTTGCTGGTTTGGGCCGTTACGACATTATGCCTACCGATGTTTACTACAGGCGGCCTTTGCCTGGCAATGATAATTTAACCATCTGGAAAAATGCATGGACTCCGCAAACAGCCTCTACCGCTACCATGCCAAGCCCTATTATGACCGACTGGCAAGGCACAAGCAACAGCGAGGTGTCATCTACATTCTGGTTAAAAAATGGCGCTTTCCTGCGGTTAAAGTCCTTAATTGTTGACTATAGTTTGCCGGTAAGCTTGTTGTTGAAAATAAAAGTTAAAGCTGTGAAGGTTTATTTCAGCGGCGAAAACCTGTATCAATGGAACCATGTAACCGATTGGGACCCTGAACTGGGCGGCGACTTTAGAATGTACCCTGTATTAAGAGGGTTTACCTGCGGGCTTAATGTAACACTTTAAACATTAAATTATTAGATCATGAAACTTAAATTCAATATACTATTCGTTTTATTGGGGATAATTGCTTTAACAATATCCTGTAAAAAGGTATTTGATGTTGATCATCCGGGAGGCCCAATTACGCCAGAGCAGGAATGGGGCAGTCCTGATTTTGTAAAAGGATATGTAACCAATTTCTATAATATTTTACCTTCCTGGAACAGAAATGAAGAACTGGCCGGCGAAGCTTATTCTGGTGGCAGCGGCGGCAATGGCCTTAACTCTTTTCTTAAAGGCACTTATACAAGCCAAAGCGGTTACCCCGACAGGGTTTGGGACTGGGGAAGGGTAAGGTCTATCAATAACTTTTTTGCAAATATTGATAAAAGTAAATCTGCTCTATCTGATGCCGATTATAAAAGCCTGAAAGGCCAGGCATACTTCTTCCGCGCATATTTATACTACAGGATGGTAAAAGTATTAGGAGGGGTGCCAATCATTACCGCGGTTCAGGACCCAACAGCCGATATAAATACTTTACTGGTAAAAAGAAATTCGTCACTTGAGTGTTTTGATTTTATTGGCAAACAGTTGGATAGCGCAATTAATTTATTGCCGGCTACCTGGGGTTCAAATGATATTGGCCGGGTTACCAAAGGCGCGGCTATGGCGGTAAAAGGCGAAGCCCTGTTACTAAAAGCAAGCCCCCTGTTTTGCAAAACACCTAATGCCACTTATTGGAATGATGCTTATAGTGCCTTGCTGGCCGCTAAAACTGAGTTAGATGCTGATGGTTATGGCTTATATACCGATAATACTGCAAAACCAAATGAAAACATGTGGTATGATAAGGCCGGGGCTGCTAAGGAAATGGTTTTGAGCTTACGCTACCATTATCCCGAAAAAACAAATGGCTTTCAACAAGGGCAAAGGCCTTTAACTGAAACCTCTGGCGCTGCAGGCTCCTGTGATCCTACCTGGGAGATGGTGCAGGCTTATCCCATGAAAAATGGTCTCCCAATTTCCGACCCGGCTTCGGGATATGACCCTACAGAGTTTTGGAAGGACAGGGATCCGCGCTTCTATCAAACAATTGTGTATAATGGCGCCAGGTATGATTTTGCGGATATTACACCACGTGTGCAATGGATTTTTAACACGATAGCCGGGGATGATGCCTACAAAGCCACACCCAATTATAATATCACTGGTTTTTATTGCCGTAAGGGGATTGATACCACATTGGGTTCAAGCGTTTGGAACCGCCAGGCTTTTGATTGGCCTATCATCAGGTATGCTGAGGTTTTACTTAACCTTGCTGAGGCTGCTAATGAAGTACAGCACCCGGCCGAAGCAAGGGCCTATATTATTCAAATCCGCCAAAGGGCCCATATAACAGCAGGAGCAGGAAATTATGGATTGGCTGCATCGGTTGGCTCTGATTATCAGGCCACATTGAACGCTGTTATGACCGAACGGGCTATAGAGTTTGCTTTTGAAGGAAAACGATTTTGGGATTTAAGGCGCAGGCGGATGTTTAATGTACTGAATAGCATGGGTACGCTGCACGCTTACGGGCCGTACTTTAACAGCGCGGCTGCATCCTCTCAATATGGTATTAATATTACGCAAAGTAATAGCGGGATTGCCGCACAGCTTTCTAATCTGATAGTCAATTCACCAGCATCGTTTGATCGTAACGCTTTTCTTAAGGCTATTACCAATTACAAATATGAGCCGATAGATCCTGGTGCCACCAGTCAAATCAATATACCCGATGCCTATTATTTCGGTCCTATTGATCCGCAGTATATTTTACAAAACAAAAATCTGCAGCAAAATATAGGATGGGATGGCGGAACATTTAATCCGGTGATACAATAGGTGCCGAATGTGTTTTATTTTTTAAGTGTACTTCCGGTAATGAGACTACCTGAGGTTTAGTTGAAGAGGCGTCCCTGTATGGTGGTACAGGGCGCCCTCTTTTATCATTGATCAGAAAGCGGTACTTAGAAATTGGAAATGCTTTTTAGTTAATTATATATGAGTTTTTATAACATGATAAATAAATTGAACACAGGTTTTTTAGTTCTCCTGGCGTTCAGTATGATGCTGGTAATTCACCCGCAGGCAAATGCACAAACCATTACTTTAAACACAAAGTTTGTCACGCTTAGTATAAACAAACGTGGGTTCATTACCAGTATTAAGGATAAATCATCCCATAAAGAATATTGCCCTGCCGGTAAAGTTTCTGCCTTGCTTAGTCTGTACAAAGGCGAAAACTATATACTGCCGGTATCCGCTGCATTTAACACGCTCAATAAGCGTATAACGCTACACTATCCTAATGGTTCGGTGGCAACGGTGCAAACTGATGAAAAAGGGGAGTATGTACGATTGAAACTGGTATCGCTTAAGCCGCGAAACGGGGTTGATAATATCGTTTGGGGCCCTTATAAATTAACTATCTCTAAAACAATAGGAGATATCCTGGGCGTAGTGAGAGATGATGATTTCGCATTTGGCATACTGGGTTTAAATGACAATACCACCAGCGGCCCTCCAACAGGAGGCGACATGTCTTTCATGTACTATTTTATTCATTCGCCTGATCTCCTGAAATACCCCTTGCCTCCAAATCTTAAGGAAGGTCAAACTTTCACAATCGGCGGAGATGGGATAAATGATGTGGCGTTTTATTCACATCCGGAAGAGTATTACCGGATGAACTACGGAAACGGGGCAAGACTTGAACCCGCTTTTGGTTCTACAGTTTGCATGCATTCAAGAGACCGGAGAAAGGAACAGATGATACGCTTCCCGGTGTTGCCCGATAATTTGGATGGGAAGGTAAATTCGGCCAGGTACCAGTTGGTGCCGCCGGTTAATGCCGATTACATCGGGTCGTCGGTTGCTTTGCTTGCCTGTCCCGATTCTGTCGGGCTCCGCACTATCGAACAAATAGTTTTAAAGGAAGGGCTGCCGCATCCCGAAATTGATGGTCAATGGATCAAAGACCCTAAAGCATATCGCCCTGATATTGCATGGCATGGCGCTCATGACAGCCTGATCACCTATGCTCATCAATTAGCCATCAAAGGCGTACAGGATGAAGGATGGGGCGAATATTATCCCAACCCGCAAAATCGCTGGACTAACAGAAAAATAAATTTCAACAACGCGGCTCCCATGAACATTCCGGACTATGGTGCATTGATGAAGAAAAATGGGATCAGGTATGGACTGCATACCCTGTGCGAGTTTCTGCAGCCTGATAATAACAGCGATGTGGCCCCGGTACCGAGCGATAGCCTGGCCATTATGCAGCGCACTTCCATAACCAAAAATCTTACTGATCAGGACACGGTTATAACGGTGGCCGACAGGGCCTATTTCAACGAGTTTGGTGGATGGGAAGGTAACCATACCAATGTGCTGAAAATAGGGAAGGAGCTTATAGAATACAATGGCATTAGCGAGAGCAAGCCTTACACCTTTTTACATATCAAAAGGGGGCTTTACGGAACAAAAAGAGGTACCTATAAAAAGGGTACTACAATAGTAAAGCTGCAGCCTAACTGCTATCGTGGTTTTGTTCCGGATATGAATTTGCAAAAAGTATATGCAGATTATTATGGCAAGTGGCTCACAGAAGGAGGGATGGATTATATTGATTTTGATGGCCTGGAGAGTTGTATATACCAGGGACAGGGGCAATATTCCTTTAAACAGTTTTTCAGGAAATTATTTGATACCTATGCAAAAAATGGAGGTGATTACCTCCGCGTAATGGGAAGTGCGGTTTATGAAGGCAACTGGCATTATATGAGCGTTTGCAATGTTGGCGGCGGCAATAATATGTTTAATCCGGTATTGAACCAATGGGGAATAGAGGGGAAAGATATGCGATATGTTTTTGAGAGCAGTTATTTACCTGCAACATTCGGAATAGTTGATTTGCACAGTGATTGGAGTTTATATGACGCAGAAAACCTGGAAGCCAAATCAATTGGTTGGAATGCAACTTATATGCTTGGTTTGAGCCAGCACACTGTTGAAAATTGCCCGGAAAAGAATAACATTTTCAAGGCATACCGCGCCTGGGAAAATGCAAGGGCCTCGAATGTTTTCACCAAAGCGGTAAAAGAGCGTTTAAAAAATTTAAACTATAAATTTCACCTGGTGCAAAACGGCGAAAAGTCTTTCGTTTTATATCCTGTACGTGAAACCCGCTTTCCTGACCAGCAATACACTATCGAAAAAAATACCTGCCGGTTAAATAATGAATTTGATGCGCAGCCGCTGGATTGTGCGATACGGATATCATCAACCGAAAAAGACGGATATGCTGATGGCATCAGGATCACTTTTCAGGACGGTACAGAACTTTCAATCGACAAAAAAATTACCAATGGCGAATTTATTATCCTGAAGGATAATGCTTGCTATGTAGCGGATAAGAACAGAAAGAAGATCGCTGAAATTCCTACTCAGGGCAATTTGAGCCTTCCGCACGGGGCATCGTCAATCCAGGTTAGCGCCTTGCATAACAGCAATCAAAAAGTAAATATGGAACTGCTGGTTTCATCCGTAGGTCCGGGTATAGCACTTTGATGATTTAACATGAACTTTAACAAAAAAAGCTGCCTTTCCGCATTCATAATTTATACATGCTTAACAGGCATTGCCCACGCGCAGGGAGCAAAAAAGCTTATAACTCCGGATTTTTTAAAAGCGGTGCATGGAAATATACGTGTAAGCGCTATCCAATATGAGGGCACCAAAGCATTAAATAAATTTGTGTTCGGGAACAACAGCCTTACAACAGACAGTGCCCAGTGGTTGCTTAACTTAACCGCAAAACAGGGTGCAAGCGCCGGGATACTGGATATCACCGCTGATATTAAGTTAAAAGAAGGCCATGCAGCTGCCACGGCCCTGGAGGTATCTTTTGACTTCAGCCGTTGGAGCAGGAAGAATTATGTTATGATGCCTGCAAGTATGTATAACGGGAACAGGTATCCTGCTATTGGAAACGGGTACAATCCACCCTACACCAGGGACATGTACTATAACCCCAAAGTACCGCTAACCATTTCAAATAACCCCAGGTTATCCGCAGAACCCGATAAAGCATCGCTGGTGCAGTTACAAACCGGCAATGCAGCAACGCCGGCAATGTGCTTCTATTCACCATCGCTAAAGAAAGGCTTTATCCTGTTGACCACCCAGCAGACCCAGTTGGGCAACAGTGGCCTTACCATTGCAGAAAATGCAAAACAAGATAGTTGCAGCTTTCGCATTTCGGCACCGGCGGTGCGCAGACTGGCGCCCGGGTTTGGGGATTTTCATGAAAGTGGCGATAAAGCACGCGACTGGAAACCCGGCGACCATGTAACCATCGCGATGAGATTGTGCGTATTTGATGCCCGCAACATACCCGATTTGCTTACGAAGTTTATGCAGGTACGTAAGGATATAACCGGGCCAAATAGCCCCCGCAATATATTGCCTATGAGTAAGGTACTTGCAGTAGGTTCGGCTATATGCAGCGGTAATTTTATACATGTTCCTGCCGGTAGTTATTACAAGCCCGAAAATAATGACGATTTTCAGTTGGGTTGGGTGAGCGGTATGATGAATACCTATCCTATGCTGGCGCTTAATAATGCAAAAGAACGTGAGCGGGTGGCGGAAGAGATCGACTTTGTTGTGAATAAACTTCAGGGGAAAAGCGGCTTTTTTTATGGCGGAATAGAAGCAAATGGCCGCCTGCTTTTTGAAAAAATGCACCCCGATTTCGCGGAAGGCCAGGCTATGGTACGCAAAAACAGTGACGCTTTATTGTGGCTGATGAAACATCTGTTGCTGCTGAAAGCGCAGGGTTTTGGAAATATAATTAAGCCCGAATGGGAGTCGGCCGCTAAGAAACTGGCCGAAGCTTTTACTAACACCTGGAAAAGATACGGCGAGTTTGGGCAGTACATCGTACCCGAAACTGGCGAGATAGCCGTATTTAACTCCACGGCGGGAGCGATAGCGCCCGGCGGGCTCGCCATTGCGGCAAATTACTTTAATCATCCGGAGTGGCTTGGAATAGCCAGGGATGCTGCCAATTATTATTACCAGCGCGATGTGGTAAACCAGGGCCTCACCGGCGGCGACTGCGGGGATATTAGCATGGATGCTAATTCAGAATCGGCATTTGGTTTTTTAGAATCATTGATGGCCTTATATAACGTTACCGGCGATAAAAGCTGGTTGCAAAAAGCTGAGGTAGAAGCGGCGCTTTGCTCAACCTGGGTGTTGTCCTATGATCCTGTTTTTCCAGCCGGCAGCCAGATCGCGAAGTTGAACTGCCATATGGCCGGGGCAGTTTGGGCCAGTATTCAAAATAAACATTCGGCTCCGGGTATTTGTGAAGCCTCGGGCGATTACCTGTTCAAATTATACCGTGCAACAGGTAACAAATTATATGCAGATTTGATAAGGGATATTCAACATGCGCACGCCGAAGCAGTAAATATGCCAGGTCATTATACTACAAACAACCTTATCGGATCGAGCATGGAACGAATTCAGCCCAGCGACGCCGAAGGCGGGGGGAGCGTTGGCAATTTCATAAACACCCGGAATTCGTGGACGGAAACCAACGGTATGTTAATGGCGATTGAATTGCCCGGAATTTATCTTCAGACAGATAAGGGAAAACTCCTGGTTTTTGATCATGTGCACGCTGCTGTTTTGAAGAAGGATAAGAAATCGACCACGTTGCTGGTGAGCAACAACACTGGGTATGATGCCAACGTAGCCGTTTTTGCAGAAAGCAGCGCCCAGGCGCAGAGGCCGCTTCCATATACAGCGTTTTTACATTGGCCTAAAGTGATGGTAAAAGCAGGACAAAAAGTACAGCTGCAAATCAAAGCCGGCAACAAAATTTTGGCCATTAAAACACTCAACTAAAAACATGACAAACACTGTCGACTCAAAAAAAAGGCGGGACCTGGTAAAGGGGATAGGCTTGCTCGCCATATCATTGCCATTGGGAGTAAAACGCGAACCGAATGCTTTGGCCGGTCCGCATGAAAAGAAACGGGTATTAAGGGTAGCGCATATTACAGGTGTACATATCCGCCCCGAATACAATGCGCCGGAACGTTTCGGGCGCTGCATTGAAGAAATAAAGAAACATAAGGTCGATTTTTTTCTAAACGGAGGTGATTCCATATTCGCTGCCGACTATAATAATATTACCCGTGAACGGGTCAACGAACAGTGGGCGATATGGAAAAACGCCCGTGAAAGATTTAAGGGATATGAAGTATACAGTTGTTTGGGTAATCATGATATGTGGTGGGCTTGCCCTGACAAATCCGACAGCATGTATGGCAAACCGCATGTTATCGCTCAGCTTGAAATGCCGGGCCGCTTTTACAGTTTTGAAAAGCATGGGTGGCATTTTATCATTCTCGACAGTAATAATGATAATGCAGGTTCATTAGATGCTGAACAGCGAAAATGGCTGGAGAACGACCTGGCGTCACTGCGGCGCGGCACCCCCGTTTTGTGTATGAGCCATTACCCGATTTTGGGCGTAAGCACCATAATGGAAGGTGGCAACCATACAGATGCGAGATATATCACTAATTTATTTAATAAACATCGCGACAAAACAATCACGTGTATAAGCGGCCATATCCATTTACTTGATGAGGCCGGTTATGATGGCGTTCGCTACTATTGTAACGGCGCCTTAAGTGGATTTTGGTGGGAAGACGGCGATAGTGATTCGGCGGCTAAATGTTATTACCGCGAAACCCCGCCCGGCTATGCTATATTAGATTTATTTGAGGATGGAAGCGTAAGTAACCGCTATTATCCGCATTCGTTCTGACCGAACAGGTTATATCCGTATAGTATTGCTTTTAAAATATGGAACAAATTGAAAAGAAATAAATGAAAAGAAAGCTGTTTTTTTCGACGATTGCTTTTTGGGGCATCATCAACATCGCCAGTTCACAAGAAGCGAATTATAAATTACCCGCCTGGAAGGAAAATGACAGGCCGATCCTTTCTCAGGATTGGCTGGTAAGCCCTGTTCAGCAAAAAGCCGATGTTTATGCTGATGGTAAAAACATTATTTTGAGCAATGGTTTGGTAAAAAGGACCTTCCGGATTCAGCAAAATGTGGCTTGTATTGATTACAGCAATATGAGCAACGGCCAGCAATTGCTGAGGGCTGTAAAGCCCGAAGCAAAGTTAACCGTTGATGGCAGAGAATATAATATCGGGGGCCTTTACGGGCAAAAGGAGAATGCTTATCTGCTGCCCGAATGGGTTGGCGGATTCAAAGGCAATGAAAATGATTTTCAATTTCAATCGTTTTCGGTAACGAATATTCCTCCTTACATCCGTTGGAAACCGCGGGGATGGGCGCTTAATACCGCACCTGGCTCCGGTAAAATGCTGTCATTTACCTATAAATCAAATGTTGATGGTTTAAAAGATCTGCTTGTTACTGTACATTATGAACTGTATAATAACATTCCTCTTATTGTAAAATGGCTTTCGGTTGAGAATAAAGGAAATAAAGCTATAATGTTAAATAGAGTAATCAATGAGGTGCTTGCAACGGTAGAGGAGGAAAGTGCCGTAGTTGGTTCGCCGGCGCAAATGGAAAAACAGCACGGCCTCTATTTGGAGACAAATTATGCCTTTAATAATTCTATGCGATATGATATCAGCGACCAAACTACCCATTGGAAAGCCGATAGTAGTTATACATCACAGGTAAATTATAATTATCAAACCCCGTGTTTGTTGGAGGTATACCCGGAAAAGGCTACTGGTATAGCGTTGGGAAAGGGGCAGGTTTTTAATTCCGTTCGCACTTATGAGTTACTGATGGATAGTTATGACCGTGAAAGGCGGGGATTGGCTATCAGGAAAATGTACAGCACTATAGCGCCATGGACAACCGAAAATCCCATCTTTATGCACCTCGTAAGCCATAATGATGAAGACGTAAAAAAGGCTATAGACCAATGCGCGGCGACAGGGTATGAAGCCCTGATCCTCAGCTTTGGAAGCCATTGCAATATGGAAGACAGTTCGGCTGTCAACATACAACGCTGGAAAACACTGTCTGATTACGCGCATAGTAAACACATCCTGATAGGGGGCTATTCTTTATTTAGTTCGAGGCGGATCAGCGATGAAGATGATGTGATCGATCCGGTAACAAAAAAGCCGGATGCCGCTGCTTTCTTTGGTAATGCCCCTTGTTTGGGCAGCAAATGGGGCCTGGCTTATCTGGATAAGTTAAAATATTTTATCAGTAAAACCGGGTTCGACATTTTTGAAAATGACGGCCCTTATCCCGGCGATGTTTGTGCTTCAACTACACACCCCGGCCATAAAAACCTGGATGATAGCCAATGGCAGCAAATGGAACTGCAAAAAGGTTTATATCATTGGTGCAATGAGCACGGTGTTTATGTAAACGCTCCCGACTGGTATTTTCTGGATGGCACCAATAAAATTGCCTTAGGCTACCGCGAAGTTAACTTTTCTTTGCCGCGTGATCAGCAAATGATCCTGAACCGACAGAATATTTTTGATGGTACCTGGGAAAAGACCCCTGCCATGGGCTGGGGGTTTGTGCCGCTTACCCGGTATCAGGGTGGTGGCCCCGAAGCCGTGCTGGAACCGCTTTCGGATCATTTGAAAGATTATGAACAATTGATGGTGCAATATTACGGGGCGGGAGTTCAGGCCTGTTACCGCGGACCAAGATTGTACGACACCGAAGCTACCCGGAAGATGGTAGTAAGTGTCATTGATTGGTATAAAAAATATCGCAGTATCCTAAATTCTGAGATTATTCATCTTCGCCGGGCCGATGGCAGAGATTGGGATGGTTTGCTGCACGTGAATCCGAAACTGGGTACAAAAGGAATGATCATGCTTTACAACCCGCTTAAAGTTGCGATTACAAGAACCATTAAGGTACCCCTATACTACACAGGTTTAACAAGTTCGGCCCTGCTTAGGGAAAAGGGAGGGATAGCTAAAAAGTATCCTGTTGACAGGAAATATGAGATCACGCTAACCTTCAACATAGCGCCCGGGAGTTATACATGGTTTACTATTGAATAAATGGCTACGGATATGGTTAAAACCACCGGAGAAGCAACAAAATTACCCTCCAGTTTTTTCAATTGTTATTTACAACCACATCGAAATTCATTTGAATGATCTCAACAAAAAAATTAATCACGTACATCACGTTCTTTGTTTTAATACAATCGGGCCTGTACGCCCAGGTGAATAATATTGCGCCGAATATCATACCGGCGGTTCATCAGTGGCAGGCAGGTAACGGTAGTTTTATTATCAGCGCTGCTACGCTATTTAAGTTTAAGCCATCTGTTCCAACGCGAAAAACCGTTGCGATATTCCTTGAAGACCTGGCTGCGTTGCAAGGCAAGGAGCAACTATCCGGGTTAAAGGCAAAAGGAGGGAAGAATAATATTGTCATAAAAATCAAACCTCAGCGTCACTTAACTCAAGTCCAAAGGGAATCTTATCACCTGGAAATCAAACCGGATAAGATCATTATAAAGGCAATGGATGGGGTCGGTGTTTTTTATGCTACCCGGACTTTGTTACAGTTAATTGAACAGAGTGCCGATAAGCAAAGTATTCCTTGTTATATTATTTCAGATATCCCTGCTTACCCTTTTAGGGGATTTATGCTGGATGTTGGGCGCAAATTTTTCCCGGTATCGCAGCTGAAAGATTACATATGCCGCATGAGCTGGTATAAAATGAACCAATTACAATTGCATTTAAACGATCAGGCTTTTCACGGCCAGCATTACGCGGCTTTCAGGATCCAAAGTAAAACATATCCGCAGCTAACGGCAACAGATGGATTTTACACACAGCAGGAAATCAGGGAATTGATACAATACGCCGCAGATCGTGGCATAAATATTATCCCTGAAATTGATGCGCCCGCCCATGCCATGAGTATTTTGGATATTGCCCCCGAGCTGAAAAATGAAAAGTTGCAGGACGGGCAACTGGATGTATTAAATCCCAAAACCACCGCCATGATGGAAAAGATCTTCGATGAATTTGTGCCGTTATTTCCATCGCCGTATTTCCATATCGGAACTGACGAATACAGATTTAAAAAGGCTACTACGATAGAAGACCGTAAGACTTTTGCAGCAGGCTTTTGTAACTATATCAATCATTTCAACAGATACATAGGTGCTAAAGGGAAAAAAGTAATGATATGGTCCGGATACAACGAAATGCCGGGATTTACCCCTATTGATAGCAATATAATGATTGATATGTGGTTGGGTAATAATGCGAAGGAGGAGATTAAAGCGGGTCACCAGGTGGTACAATCAACTGACGGGTGGCTGTATATTGTTCCGGGTACAAATTACTATGGCGTAGATAATAAGTTTTTGTATGAAAAATGGGCACCGAATGATTTCGGGCCAAACCAGCAGCTAAACCCGGGCGAACCTTATTTGTTAGGGGCGAAGCTGCATGTATGGAATGATCTTGGGCCAATGGGTTTTACCTATCATGAAACGGCAGACGAGGTTGCGGTAGCTTTACCCGTAATGGCCGAAAAACTATGGGGCAATAAAATGTTACCCACTTTTGATGAATTTACAAAGAGAGTTGATGACCTGAAAAACGTACCACAAGTAAATGATACAAGGCTACTGGATGCTTACAAAAACAGTGATCCAATCATTGACGTCGATTTCATAGAAAATACTTTACCCGACGCTGTAAATAAACACCTAATAAAACCGTTAATCGGTTATGAGTCAAAATCTGTATTGGCGCTTGATGGGCATGATTTTGTTCGGCTAAACTTACCAGCCGACGAGTTAGAACAACCCTGGACACTGAGCTTCCGGGTTAAAAAAACAGATACCCGCGATACAACGACGGTACTGTTCGAATCGCCCTACGGAACAATTTTCCTGAACCTTAAAGATAAAAAATCAGGCAAGACCGGTTTAGGTATCGCCCGGACTGTTGGCTATAAAGAGTACGCAGGTGAGGGTGAAGATTTTTACCGGCAGGTATTTAATAGCATTGTCCCTGTAAATAAATGGACGCAGATAACCTTGACCGGCGGGCATAACACCTGTACTTTGTACATCGATGGCAAAGAAACAGAGTCAGTCGAAAAGCAATTCGTTTGTCCGCTAAAAACAATAGGCAGCAGTTGCGGCCATCTTTCAGCTTCAGCGTTTTTAACTAATATAAAAGTATTCGGCCGAATATTGAACAGAGATGAAATAATGACATTGTATTTAAATGCTAAACTATTAGTCGATTAATTAAAGAAAATAGGTTACCATTCCAAATAGCTGGTATTGATTGTTCATAGCCAGCCGTTTTAATTTGATGATCAGGTAGAACGAAATACAGCTTATTATTGGCCGGGGTGTAGAAAAAATGAGCCTCTGATGCTAAATTTGCTTTCCTTATACGCGGGCTATTCAAACAGTGCGAAGATTAAAACAACCATTACCCTTTTGTTGCATCGATGATGGTTTAATTGAAAACGGCTTAGAAATTTCAAAAACAGCTTGCAAAAAAAAGAGTTCACCAATTAGCGGCATGCAAAGTCATTGAAATAACATAAGCGAAATTTTTTCATTAATAAATTTTATTGAGACCGAAGGGTCTCTATATTTGTATTGTCATGAAAAAAGGAGAAAGCACCCGGCAACGTATAATTGAGGAAGCCGCAATGATATTTAACAAAAAAGGTATTGCCGGCACTTCTGTCAGCGATATTATGGAAGCTACAAAACTGGCGAAAGGAGGCATATACCGGCAATTTGAAAATAAAGAGGCAATTGTGATGGAAGCTTTTAATTTCCTTTCGAAAAGACTGATTAATGCGATCGATGACAAGATTAAAAGCCAAACCAATGCAAAGGACAAATTATTTGCAGTGCTTGATCTTTATCAGGACCGTTTAGCGCTTGCAGAAAACGGCGGATGCCCATTATTAAATTTTGGCGTGGAAACTGACGATACCGATCACATTATCAGGGATCGCGTTGCACTTGGCATCAAATCAATACAGGATAGATTTGCCCGAATAATTTCAGAGGGTATACAAACAGGTGAATTTAAAAAGCATATTGACCCACATGAATTTGGTATATATATGTTTAATTTATTGGAAGGCACGATACTTACCAGCCGGGTGTTTTCTAATAAAGGCCAAATGAAAATGGTTACTGACATGCTCAGGAGCGAAGTCCTGAGCTTCTTGGAATAAATTTTTTTGATATTGTTGAGACCTTTTGGTCTCTTCTTGGATGTTAATTTTAAAACTTAGTACAATGAAAGCAATTCAATTTACGCAACACGGGGCTTATGAAAATTTAAAGCTTATAGAACTCCCCGCACCCGATTTACTGCAGGGACAATTATTAGTAAAAGTTAATTTCGCAGCAATTAACCCGGTAGATAATACAATCAGGGCCGGGCTTATCCCACAAGCTCAAAGGCTGCCTATGATTTTAGGCAACGAGGCCGCAGGGATTGTTGTAAAAGGTAACAATCAGTTCCCCAACGGAACACGAGTTATTATATCGGCCTTTACCCCGGCGGGTGCCATAAGGGGCATCGCATCTGACGGAGCATGGCAAAGTCATCTCGCTTTATATCCTGAAGAATTAATTAAAACACCGGCAAACCTATCAGACCAGGAGGCTGCTTCAGTTTTTGTAGGTTTTTTTTCTGCTCAGGCCTGTTTAAATAAAGCGGATTTTGCACCGGGCAAAACTGTGCTTTCTCTGGCAGTGGGTGGCGCAGTTGGCAATGCGGGCGTGCAGCTGGCTAAGGCACATGGTGCATCATTGGTAATAACAACAGCAGGATCGGCCTCAAAAGCAAAAGCTGCGGAATTAGCAGGTTTTGAAAATGTAATTAATTTGGAAAATGAAAGTATTAACGAAGGCGTTATGCGTATTACCGGTGGAAAAGGGGTTGACATCGTTATTGATAGTGTTGGTGGTAATTTAACCGGCAACGCTATTAAGGCCCTGGCCAGAAATGGCATCATCGTAAACATTGGGTATTCTGCAGGGGCACAGTTTACAGCAAACATTACTGATTTTGTGTGGAAGGGCCTTCAAATGCGGGGGCAAAGCCTTTCGGGCTGGTTTACAGCCGAGCAACAGCAATATGTATGGAACCAGCTATTACCATTACTTGCTAACGGCTCTGTAAAACCAACGGTAGCAAAAGTGTTTGATGCCGCCGATGCACCGGAAGCCCAGCGTTATTTAATAGAGGAAAAGCCTTTTGGAAAGGTGTTAATCAAATTTTAAATCAGCTCATTGCGTATTAAACCACTTAAAGCCGCTTTAACCACCGGCCTTTAGGAGTTCATTTATCGTTTTGGTTACGAATTTTAGCACGGGGGATTGATCTTCCGGTAGCCCGCAGATGATCATCAAGCTTATTTCACGCAATGAGATGAAAAAGCGGCTGAATGCTTACATTTGGCTATCTGACTATGAAAACGACCTTACTGGCGTATCCTTGCGTCTTTATTTTGATATGCTGTGCTTTCGTACAGCAGGAGCCGCTCCGCCGCTTCGAGCTGAAGGGGTATGCACAAGGTACCACATATAGTATCGTGTATTATGCGCCCGACAGCCTGGTGAATACAGCGCAAACGGATAGCCTGTTAAAGCGTTTTGATCAGTCGGTGTCCCTATATCAGCCTAATTCGCTTATCTGTCAGTTCAACCGTTCTGCAAAAGGTATCCGTATAGATGAAATTTTTCGTGTGCTGATCACCCGTGCGCTGCAGATCAGCCACGCAACCGGGGGGCTGGTTGATCCCACAGTGAAACCTTTGGTTGATGCCTGGGGATTTGGTGTAATTAAATCGGCACATGACCCTGATCGGAAAGAAGTGCAAAACCTCCTTCATCATGTAGGAGCGGATAAAATCAGTTTGAAAGGTACTTTTTTACACAAGACCCAGCCGGAAGTACAACTGGATCTCAACGGCATCGCGCAGGGCTATTCTGTCGATCTGCTGGCTTCGTTATTGGAACAGCATTCCATTCATAACTATCTCATCGAATTGGGTGGCGAATTACGCATTAAAGGCCATAAACCCGGCAACGAGCCGTTTAAGGTAGGCATTGAAGGCATCAGTGGTGATGACCTGAACCCGGCCCCGATGCGTAAAGTGATCGAACCGGGAGATGGCGCCATTACTACATCCGGCAATTACCGCAAACATCATGAAGCAGGCGGCAAACAGGTTTCGCACCTGATGGATCCGTTAACAGGTTACCCAATACAAAACGAAATGATCAGTGTTACCGTTTATGCAAAAGATGCAATAACAGCGGATGGTTATGATAACGGGTTTATGACGATGGGATTAAAACGCACGTTGAGCTTCCTGAAAAACCGGAAGGATCTGGGTGCTTATATTGTATACCGGAAGCCGGATGGCCGTATAGCAGATACGGTTACTGCTTACTTTAAAGGATATCAACAATAAAACTGGATAAATGGAGAGAAGAACTTTTTTGAAAAATACAGGCCTGCTAACAGGCGGACTATTGCTAAACCAAAACCTGAGCGCAATACAGCCCGGGGCCGATCTCGTTAAAATTGCAGTGGTAGGCTGTGGCGACCGTGGTACCGGGATTATGAATATCCTTAACGGAATGCCCGATCAGTTCCGCATTACTGCCTTGTGCGATGTGCTCGATTTTAGGCTGACAGCAGCACAAAAGCTGGTTAAGCCTGGTTCAGTAAAAATATATACGGATTACCGTAAATTAATTGATGATAAGCAGGTGGAGGCGATCATCGTTGCTGTTCCGCTGTACCTGCACTACGCTGTGGCTGCTGATGTTATCCGCTCGGGCAAGCATTTATACCTGGAAAAAACGATGACCTATACCATTGATCAGGCGCTTGAACTTGTGAGCCTGATGCATGGGCGCAGCAACCAGGTGCTGCAGGTTGGTCACCAGTACCGCTATTCGCCTTTATATTACCGGGTTAAAGATATGATCAATAAAGGCTACCTGGGCAAAGTGACGCAAGTGGATTGCCGCTGGGACCGCAATGGCAACTGGCGCCGCCCGGTGCCTGATCCTTCACTGGAACGGGCCATCAACTGGCGCATGTACAAAGAATATTCGGGCGGACTGGCGGCCGAACTGCTTTCGCACCAGATTGATTTTATTAACTGGGTTTTTGATACCCATCCGCAGGAATTTTTTGCTACCGGCGGGATAGATGTGTTTAAAGATGGCCGGGAGACCTATGATAACGTACAACTGATGTTACGTTACCCGGACCTGGGCCTGATCGGTAATTTCGGCGCGATGTGCGGCAATGCGCATGACGGGTATCTTTTCAAGATTAAAGGTACCCTGGGTACTGTATCCCTGCTAACCGACCAGGGCATGTTTTACCCTGAGAAAAAACTATTGAAAGAAAAAGGGACAGTAGACGGCGTAACCGGTGCAACACGCATTGTATGGAATAAAGAAGGAGGCACACCTATTCTGCCCGAGGCCACGAAAGACGGTACCTGGTATGCATTCAATGATTTTTATCAGAAAATACAGCATAATGAGCTACCGGATAGTAATGTATTTACAGGAGCCCGCACCGCCATTAGTGTGCACCTGGGCAACCAGGCGCTGTACAGCAAAAAGATCTGCAACTGGGATAACAGTTATAAGATTGGATAATTAGAAGCCCCGATATCGCAGACATCGGGGTTTTGTGTTTATAACCAAAAAAATCAAAATAAATTTGCGAAACCAATTAGTTGCGCATATATTTGCAACCAATCAGTTTCTTATTTAAATAAACCAAACCATGAAAACTAAAATCCTATTTGTTTTATGCCTGTTAACCGGGCTAATGTTTATCAACGCCGGTTGTGACAAATTTTTTCATTACATGCCCATGCCTAAAGAAATGCCCGAAAAAATGGTGAAAGCGGGGCAGGCCTTTATGCAAATCGGCTGGCTCATGCCGCTGGTTGGTGCCATGGAAATCCTTGGTGGTTTATTATTGATTATCCCAAGAACCAAGGCGCTTGGTGCTGTAGTACTTGTACCTCTTTTAACCGGTATTTTATTGGCTAATATTAGTATGGCGCCATCAGGTTTACCTATCGTATTAGTATTGATCGCAATTGTTCTTTGGGTAATTATTGACAATTGGGAAAAATACCTGCCCATGATCAGGAAATAAGTTTTAAATGAACCGGCGGTCTTATTAACCGGTTCTTAAATAGCACTTCAATGAGAAGAGACATTTTTCAGGCTGTTGCCGATCCTACCCGCAGAGCCATTATCGCTTTAATAGCATTGCAGGCAATGACACCCAATGCCATTGCCGAACATTTTGATACTACCCGACAGGCAATTTCAAAGCATTTGCGGGTTTTAACCGAATGTGAACTGGTGAAACCGGAGCACCGGGGCCGGGAGATTTACTATCTATTGGAGATTGACAAAATGAAAGAAATAGACAAATGGCTGGAGCAATTCCGGAAAATATGGGAGACCCGGTTCCTGCAACTCGATAACCTTTTAGCAACCTTAAAAAAACAACAAAAATGAAAAATAATTTGCACTTCGATTTTATTGCCGACAAAGTAAAAAATACGCTGACCATCAGACGTGAGTTTTTAGCCGACAGACCATTGGTTTGGGACTGTTATACTAAAAGCGAATTGCTCGATCAATGGTTTGCGCCCGCGCCCCTAACCACCAAAACCAAATCAATGGACTTTAGCGAAGGTGGCCACTGGCACTATGCCATGGTGGAGCCTAACGGCACAGAATATTGGGGCTGGACAGACTATCTTAAAATCAAACCTATTGATTACTATACATCATTGGATGCTTTTTGTAACGCAGAAGGTGAAATAAATAGGGATCTTCCCCGTGCGGAGTGGCTTGTAAATTTCACCGATAAAGGAGAAAACGCTTTGGTAGAAACCATTGTAACTTACAAATCGCTTTCAGATTTGGAAACGGTTATCCAGATGGGTATGGAACAGGGAATGATGGCAACCCTTGAAAAGCTCGACCAATTATTATTAACCTTAAAAAAGTAAAAAATGAGCAACAAGATCACCGTTACCGCTATGGTAAATGCAGATGCTAAAAAAGCTTGGGATTATTACACCAATCCCGAACACATTACAAAATGGAACTTTGCCGATCCTTCGTGGCAATGTCCTTCTGTATCAAATGATATGCGGGTAGGCGGAAAATACTCGGCAAGAATGGAAGCGAAAGATGGAAGCTTTGGTTTTGACTTTGAAGCTACTTATGACGAAATTGTTGATGGCGAAAAGTTTACCTATACTATGCCAAACGGCAGGCAGGCCTCTGTTGCCTTCAAAGCCAATGACAATCAAACTGAAGTTGAGGTAGCTTTCGACCCTGAAGATCAAAATCCCCTTGAAATGCAAAAAAATGGCTGGCAGGCGATACTTAACAACTTTAAGAAATATACCGAAGAAAATTAACGTGCTCAGGAAAGTTACCGTTAATGGTAGTTTTACAAAAGCTGGATGGAAACATTCAGCTTTTGTACTTTTTACTCTGCCCTTAGTTTAGGAGTAGGAAAATGTACTCAACAAAACTATTATTCTTTTTACCAAGTCCCCACTTCCTGTACTGGCCTATACACTTCAATATTCTCACATTGCATGTCAGTATTGTTACATTTATCAAGCCTCATATTTTATACATTGTACAGGTAAATCAATCATGTTATGTTGTTTAAGATCAGGGTGCTTTGTGCCTGTATTACATTATTGGTATGCTCTTTGCTTTCATTTGCGCAGCAAATAAATTATCCTCCAGTTGATAACGTTGCCGCTGATTTTAAAAAACTGCTGGAAAGACCACGTGTTCCGTTAAATCCATCTTTTACTATCACTCATACAGATTCAGTTATTATAGAACACGGTTTTATTTATAGCGAAAAGAATGAGCTGGTGCCTATTCTTATTTATAAGCCGGTTACCGGGACCAAGCCATATCCCGCTGTAATTTTTTTACATGGTACAGGTGGTAAAAAGGAAGACAGCAAAAAGATGTTGTACCAATTGGTTAAAAGAGGGATCATGGGCGTAGCCATTGATGCCCGCTTTCATGGTGAACGCATTGCCGGAGGCGCTCATGGCTCGAAGGAATACGTAGCAGCTGCTACCGCTGCCTGGGAAAATAAGGACAAAGCCCATCAAACGCATCCATTTTTGTTTGATACCGCTTTCGATCTTTGGAGGGTAACCGATTACCTGGCAAGCAGGCCTGATGTAGATGCTAACCGCATCGGTATGGGCGGCATATCCATGGGAGGGATGGAAACATGGCTTGCGGCATCAATAGATAAGCGGATAAAAGTAATTGTGCTGGATATTGCAGTGCAAAGTTTCAAATGGTCGTTAGATAATGATAAATGGCAGGGGCGTGCAGGTACTATTCAGGGAGCGCATTTGCAGGCAGCCAAAGACCTTGGCGATTCGGTATTAAACAAGCATAATGTACAGGCTGTATGGGATAAACTATTACCCGGTATCACCGGCGAGTTCGACTGTCCGTCGATGCTGCGATTGATAGCGCCACGTGCCATGTTGATTGTAGGCACAGAAAATGATCCCAATTGCCC
Source organism: Mucilaginibacter gossypii (assembly GCF_017569325.2). Classification (NCBI taxonomy): domain Bacteria; kingdom Pseudomonadati; phylum Bacteroidota; class Sphingobacteriia; order Sphingobacteriales; family Sphingobacteriaceae; genus Mucilaginibacter; species Mucilaginibacter gossypii. Next base: position 1,558,644 of record NZ_CP071878.2, read on the forward strand.
GCTTCCCGGAGCAAACATAGCTTACGCTTCGGCCATACAGGCATATAGATCGAAAGGGGCAACCGATAAGATTATGCGCGATGTAACGCCAAAGCTATTCCATACATCTACGCCTGAACATTTTAAAATGACGTTGGATTGGTTTAGCAAATGGTTGTAATACAGCATTGTAATATTAAGGGAAGCCATTAAGTATTTCTAAGAAGCTGTTTAAAGAGTGATTTATTCATTGCCGTTGGCTTCAGCCAACGGTAAAATAGCCAATGAGGAGAGGGCTTTAGCCAAATTCAGATGGTATTTTGGCTAAAGCCCCTTAAATTTACTGCATTATTCCGTTGACTAAAGTCAACGGCAATGAATTTTATTGAATAATTAATAAGTCGCTAATTTAAACACAGCTAAGTCTAAAAAATAAAATTAACAAAAATTTGCTAAATCGATTTTATTATATAATTTGGTCGTGCAATAACCAATTAATAAATACCGGTCAATTTTAGTTCTGAAGGCTTATCTGTCATAAAAAACTTACGGTAAACTAAACTTTCTATCCGGTACCGCTATTATGAACATAACTACACTACCAGCCTTAAAAAAATGTTTAATAACCGTATTTGCCGCGGGTATGTTGTTTATTCCGGCAACAGTGCTGAAAGCGCAAAATGCGGCTTCCTATGTTAATCCTTTTATAGGAGCCAGCACCAGTGCCGATGGAGCAGGGGTTTACCATGGCTTAGGTAAAACGTTTCCGGGCGCTGCCTCACCTTACGGGCTTGTACAGTTAAGCCCAAACACCATAACCGGAGGCGACAATGGCTCGGGCTATAGCTATGAACATAAAAGTATTGAAGGCTTTGCCTTTACTCAAATGAGTGGCATTGGCTGGTATGGCGATCTGGGGAATTTTTTGGTAATGCCTACAGCGGGGCCAATTAAAACCAGTGCCGGTAAACCAGGCACTACTGGGGTTGGATATCGTTCTGCTTACGATAAAAGCACTGAAAAAGCATCGGTCGGATATTACAGTGTTCTGCTAACTGATAATCATATCAAGGCCGAAGCCACTGCCGCCCCTCATAGCGGCATGTTGCGCTTTACCTTTTCACAAAATAAACAATCGAGTATCCAGATTGATCTGGCCCGGAGGGTAGGGGGAACGTCAACGCTGCAATATGTAAAAGTAGTTGATGATCACACTATTGAGGGCTTTATGAAATGCACCCCTGAGGGTGGCGGCTGGGGCAATGGTGACGGACATGCAGATTATACAGTATATTTTTATGCACAATTCAGCAAGCCGCTTAAAAACTATGGCATCTGGAGTGCCGATATTCCAAGCGACTGGGGCCGTAAGCTGGACGACGTTACCGGCGATAAATACCAGGAACGCGTAGCTAATGCTGAGATCCTTAAAGGATTGAAGGAAAAGCAGGGAAAGCACCTTGGTTTTTATAGCGAATTTGCTACCAAAGCCGGTGAACAGGTATTGCTTAAATCGGGTATTTCATTTGTGAGTATAGCCGGTGCCAAATCCAATTTGCAAGCCGAAATAAAAGACTGGAATTTCGATGCTGTTCATCAGCATACCGTTAACCTGTGGAATAACGCCTTATCAAAAGTAAGTATCCAGGGTGGCACCACAGGGCAAAAAACGGTGTTTTATACAGCATTGTACCATACCATGATCGATCCCCGCATTGTAAGCGATGTTACAGGGCAATATATGGGCGGCGATGGCAAGGTGCATCATACTACAACATTTAAAAAACGCACCATATTTAGCGGATGGGACGTTTTCAGGAGCCAGATGCCTTTACAAACTATTATTAACCCTTCGCTGGTTAATGACCTGGTTAATTCGCTGGTTACCCTTGCCAATGAAAAAAAGAAAGATTACCTGGAGCGCTGGGAGTTATTAAATGCTTACAGCGGATGTATGCTTGGCAACCCGGCTGTAGCTGTATTGGCCGATGCGTATGCCAAAGGCATCCGTAATTATAATATACCAGATGCCTATAAATTAGCGGTTAGCACTGTTGAAAAATTTGGCAATGGCGATAAGGGTTTCACTCCGGGTGGTGGCAGCATAAGCTATACGCTTGAATACGCCTATAATGATTGGTGCGTTACACAGCTTGCAAAAGCGCTTAACAAAACACAAGACGAAAAAAAATACGGCGAAAGGGGAGAGGCATTTAAAAACATCTTTGACGCGGATAAAGGTTGGTTCCGGCCTAAGGATAGTACCGGCAACTGGCTTCCGTGGCCTGCAGAGGGACGTGTTAAACAGTGGTATGGCTGTGTAGAGAGTAATCCTTATCAGCAGGGATGGTTTGTACCGCAGGATGTAGGTGGTATGGCAAAACTAATGGGCGGCCGCGAAAAAGTAATAGCCGATCTGAATAATCTTTTTGAAAAAACGCCCGATAACATGATGTGGAACGATTATTATAATCACTCCAACGAGCCCGTACACCATGTTCCATTTTTATATAACAGGTTGGGCGCTCCATGGCTTACCCAGAAATGGACTCGTGAGATCTGCGGCCGGGCTTATAAAAACTCCGTAGAGGGTTTGGTAGGCAACGAAGATGTCGGGCAGATGTCGGCCTGGTATGTATTGGCAGCGAGTGGCTTGCATCCCGTTTGTCCCGGCGATACCAGGCAGGAGATTACCAGTCCGGTATTTAATAAAGTAACGTTAAAGCTTGATCCTAAATACGCAAAGGGTAAAACCTTTACCATCATCGCCAATAATAATTCGGCAAAAAATATTTATATACAGGCGGCAAAGCTTAACGGCAAAACCTATAATAAATGCTATATCGATTATAAGGATATTGCAGCAGGCGGCACCCTTGAACTAAGTATGGGCGCAACGCCCAATAAAAACTGGGGGATCTGATAATTTAGGACATGAGTGAAGGAAAGATGAGCGGGGATTTTTTATACATAATTGCTAAATCGATTTTATAAATTGAATGATTTTACTGCACCGACCAAACATCAAACCAAATTATAAACCAAACCAAATTATGAAAACAAACCTGTTCACCTGTACCATGACGGCTATGGCTTTGCTGGCATCATGCAGTAAACAAGCTGCCGTTAAGTACCCCAAACCTTTTGTTCGCACAGATTCCGTACAACTAACCAGCGGATCGCCGGTAAGCTCATACGGAACCTTTTTTATCACCAACGTTTTAAGCGGTAAAGCTATTGAAATTAATAGTAGCGGTATGCTTAATGATGGCACCGGTGCGCAGCAAAACCAATACTCGGGCAGTGGTACGGCCACGGCTCCCAACCAAAAATGGATAATTGTACAACAGGGTAGCGGCGCTATAACCAGCACCACCAAATTTAAGATCATGAACGTAGCCAGCGGTAAATATCTGGAAGTACCCTTGGCCACCACGAATCCCGGTACAGGCCTATGGCAGGATAAAGCCAACACCAACAATGCCCAGCAGTGGTATATTCAGGCAGTAAGTACCGGTGTTTATAAAATTATTAATGTGGGGAATGGCCTGGCAGTCACCAATCATGGATCATCTGCCACTAATGGTACGCCTATTACCCAGGAAGTATTTGTTGCCGGCAATACCGCGCAAACCTGGCTGCTTAACGGGCTTACAGCCGAGGCTTACCGCGACGATGATGTCGTAAACTTTTTTCACCGTACCAATGGCACCGTGGCTTTTGATGAGGGAAAAAGTATCCCGCTTACCTATGGCGCCAACAACGGAAAAGTGCTTTGGATAACCGAAGATGCCTATGAATCGTCACAGCTTCAAAGTAACGGACAGTTATATTGCCAGTTTTTTAAGTATCATAATTCGGCCCTGCTGCAGCCGGCCAGTCACAGCTGGGATCAGTCCCTTACGCCAAATATCACTACCAATAATTCGCCGGTAAACAGCATGGAGATCATTGAAAGCCCGGGCGATCATAACTCAACCTATCGCTGGCCCGGCGCAGGAATTGAGGCCGGTAGCCACGTTTATCTTTACACATTTGAATCGGCCAACGGAGCTACGCCCGAAAACCAGGTGCTGTATGACTTAACTCAAAACACATCCGGACTTAACTGGGGTACAGCCGCGCGGTTAACACCTGCGGGTATGTCGGGCCAAACAGAAACCGGGTTTTCAAACGGGATGGTTAAAAACGCTACTAACGACTCGGTATATGTTTACGGAAGCAAAAGCGTTTTCTTTAATACGTCCAATGTATTCCTGGCCCGCTTCCCGGTAAGTAACCCGTCTAACTGGTCGTTCTGGACAGGCTCTTCATGGTCGTCAACCCGTACAACCGCTTCGGCGGCAGCTTTATCTGTAGGTGCGGGCAATACCACGCAGCAAAATGTGACCATATCAAAAGTGAACAATAAGTACGTAATGATGCAAATGGACCTGGGCTATTTTTGTGATCCGGCGAGCCATAACATTTATATTTCAACGGCCGATAGTCCTAAGGGGCCTTTCACTGCGCCCAAAATGGTTTTTACCATTAATGATGTTTACCAGGGCCATTTGGCTAAGTACTATACCCCGGCCATCCACGCTGAGTTTTTAAACGGCCATAACGAGTTGCTTGTTACCTATTGCCTTAATTATAACGGTGATGGCGGCAGCTGCAGCACAACCACCTGCGTAAATAATAACCAGGATCCTAACTTTTACCAGGTAAAAGCAGTAAGGATCCCGTACAGCCTGGTGGGTTTATAGTTTGAATTTATTTTTTGCTGAACACATTATAATTAACAGTTAATGAAAAAGTTGATTTTATTATTAGTACTGATAGCAGCCCGGGGAGCAGTAACTGCCCAAAACATAGCGCCATTTCGCGCGGGCGACCGGGTGGCTTTTGTTGGCAACAGTATTACGGATGGGGGCCATTACCACTCGTACATATGGTTGTACTATATGACCCGTTTCCCTAACATGCGGATAACCTGCTATAACGCCGGCATTGGCGGCGATGTTGTAGGGCAGATCAACGATCGTTTTGAAGATGATGTGTTCAGCAAAAAACCAAATGTATTAACCCTTACCTGGGGCATGAATGATACCGGTTATTTTGAATGGTACCGCCCCGATGCACAGGATGTTATGGATAAAAGGATCCAGGGCTCATACGATAACTATACACTGCTGGAAAACAAACTAAAGCAACACCCTGAGATCCGTAAAATTTTTATTCTTGGTTCGCCTTATGACGAAACCAGCAAGTTTACTACCAAAAACATCTATCCTAAAAAAAGTGCGGCTTTTTCAAAAGTGATCGATTTTCAGCAAGCAGCAGCGAAAAGAAATAACTGGGGTTATGTTGATTTCTATCATCCCATGACAGAGATCAACCTGCGTGAGCAAGCCAAAGATTCCACCTTCAGCTTAACGCCTAATGACAGGGTGCATCCTGACAATGACGGGCACCTCGTGATGGCTTATCTTTTTTTAAAGGCGCAGGGCTTCAGCAATAAAGTAGTGGCTGATGTGGCTGTTGACGCTAAAAGTAAAAAGACCATTAAGGCGGTGAATTGTAAAGTAACTAACGTGGTTTCTTCGGCAGATTCCGTATCGTTCAATTACCTCGCAAATTCATTGCCTTATCCCATTGATACTATTCCGCGTGGTTGGGGAAACCGAAAAAAACAAGCCGATGCGCTTAAGGTTGTGCCGTTTACCAAAGAAATGAACCAGGAGTTGCTTACCGTTAAAGGGTTAAAAACAGCTAATTATGATGTCATTATCGATGGAGAAAAAATGGGGAGTTGGTCGACTGAGCAATTGGGCGCAGGTATCAACCTGGCCGAGATCACTATAACACCGCAATATCAGCAGGCTATCCAGATCAGGGAACTAAACGAAGAACGCTGGGACATTGAAAGGCGTATCCGCATGTATACCTGGATGCAGTTTGACTTTTTAAAAGGCAAAGGCTTGTTGTTCCATGATACCAACGCCGCTATGGATACCATAAGCAAGTATGCCAAAAAAGACATTTTTGTTAATGGAAATAAAGATAATTATACCCGTGCCCGCTACAAAAGCCTGCGCGATGCCTGGCAAAAAGAAATGGATGTACTTACCAACCAGATCTATGCTATCAATAAACCGCAAAACCATCGCATCACCATCATCGCCTCAAAATAAAATCACTATATACTGATGAATATTAAAAAGTTACTATTTATTCCATTATTTATCGGCTTTGCAGTCTGCAGTTTGAAAGCTGCCGCTGCAACGGTTGATACGGTGCTGACCCACAGTGCCATAATGAACAAAGACATTAAGGCTGTGGTGATCAAGCCGGCCGATTATTCAAGCACCAAAAAGTACCCGGTATTATACCTGCTGCATGGCTTTAGCGGCAATTACAGCGATTGGATTAAAAAAGTCCCTGCTGTTGCCGGTTTGGCCGATACTTATCATTTTATCATAGTTTGTGCCGACGGCGATTTTGCGGGCTGGTATTTTGATAGCCCAACCATTAAGGATTCGCAATACGAAACCTATGTAGGTACCGAACTGGTGAACTGGGTTGATAAGCATTATTCAACCATAACCGACCGAAAGGGGAGGGCCATAACCGGTTTGAGTATGGGCGGGCATGGCGCGTTGTATATAGCGTTTAAGCATTTAGATAAATTTGGTGCTGCCGGGAGCATGAGTGGCGCGGTTGATATCAGGCCTTTTCCGGATAGTTTCGGCATCGAACGCGTATTGGGTAAATACAGCGAACACCCCGACAGGTGGGAACAAAACAGCGTGGTAAACCTCATTTACCTGTTAAAACCCAACTCACTTGCTATTACTTTTGATGTTGGTTATGATGATTTCCTTTACCAGGCTAACCAGGAGCTGCATGAAAAGCTGCTTGAACGCAAAGTCCCTCATGATTATACTGTAAGGCCGGGAGGCCATACCTGGGAATTTTGGGGCAATTCCATTAACTACCAGGCACTGTATTTTAGTCTTTTTTTTGGTGGAAAAAATAGTTAGTGCCGGGTTACCGATAAATTGCGCTACGTTTTTAGTTCAATGTACACGTTCAGGTATCAAAAAAGAGAAAATCAGTCCAGTGGCTTCCGGTTTAGTATTATCGACTTAAATAGATAACGCTTTTATAATAACAATTACAACATTTTCAACCGATTGCAAATGTTGTAATTGTTAAAATTCCGGTATCGAAATTGTGATTTTAAAAATTATAAAAAAATAGTGTGAAAAATTTGCTAAATCGTTTTTATAAACTATATTAGTATCGGATTTCGACATCTGAATTATAAACCAATTAACAAACAGCTTTTAAAACGTTTGCTCCGCGGGTTAAAATATGAAATTGCTAAAACGATTTTATATTTTTCTGTCGAAGCATGATGTTAACTAACCCTATAGTATGAAAAAACTTTACTTCAAGGTTCTTGCTTATTCGGTTTTCGGGGGCTTCCTTGTTTTTACTTCATGTAAAAAGGAAGGTTTCCTGGGGCAAACACAAACATCAAACCTAACCGGGGAGACAGTGTTTACCGATAGTGCCAATACCGTATCGTTTTTAGCCGGCATTTACAGCAATGTTGGTTTTAGTGCGGCGGCAGGAAGGTTTACCTACGGGCCAATACTTTCGCCTACACCTAACGGCGGTATCGACGCTGCCTCCGACGAAGCGGAAGTATCGGCATCTGCCGGATCAACAGCCCTGGCATTTGAAACAGGCACCATCAATGCCGCTGTGGTTACCGATGATGCATATAAAACCTGCTATACCAATATCCGCTCGGTAAACCAGTTGCTTAAAAATTTGCCTAAGGCACCCATCAATAATTTCGTCAAAACACAGATGAAAGCTGAGGCGCGGTTTTTACGGGCCTGGTATTATGCTATATTACTGAAACATTACGGCGGTGTGCATTTACTTGGCGATAGTGTTTACACCTATACGGATAAGATCCCAGCTGCCCGCAATACCTATGCCGATTGCGTGAATTATATCCTTGCCGAGTGTGACGCGGCAGCGCAGGACCTGCCAACTGTGCAATCGGGGGTAAATTATGGAAGGGCATCAAAAGGGGCTTGCCTCGCTTTAAAAGCGAGAGTGTTGCTTTACGCCGCAAGCCCTTTGTTCAACGGGCAGTCTATCGGTGAGGGTAAAACACTTGAATTGGCGGGATACCCGGCTTACGATAAAGAGCGCTGGAGACTTGCCGAACAAGCTGCGGCTGCCGTTATCTCAACTGGCGTATATAGTCTCAACGTTGACAATGCCACCGCCCCGGGTTTTGGCTTTCAAAAGCTGTTTACCAAGCGTGTAAATACCGAATATATTTTTCAGTTGATGCGCCCGACCGGCAACGTGGATTTAGAGAATTTATGGCAACCACCAACCCGTACGGGCAAAAACGGTGCTTTCCCCCTACAGGGATTGGTTGATGCTTTCCCGATGAGTAACGGTAAAAGTATAACAGACCCTACATCAAACTATAATCCCAATAATCCATATGCTAACCGCGATCCGCGTTTGGATTATAGCATCATCCATGACCAAACACCATTGCAAATCAGGCTTTCGTCAGGTACCTCGCCCATAAATATTTTTGTTGGCAAATACAACGGAAATACAACGGGGCCTGATGCTGTACATGTTGGCACTACCACCGGATACTACACCAATAAAATGCTCGACCCGGCTGCAGTGGCCAATGATTTTATGCACCGGACAGATCGTTGCCTGCCATTGATCCGCTATGCCGAGATCTTGCTGAACTATGCCGAAGCTGCTAATGAATATGAAGGGCCAACCGCATTAGTTTATTCGGCAGTTGAGGCTATCCGTCAACGGGCGGGCTTAAACCCATACCAGTTGCCCGCGGGTTTGAGCCAGGCTGATATGCGTACAGCCATTCAAAACGAACGCCGTATTGAGCTGGCTTTTGAAGAGCACCGCTTTTGGGATGTGCGCCGCTGGAAAATTGCCGACCAAACTGACAACATCACTACCAAAGGGATGGAAGTTGACCGCGATGGTGCTGCAGTGGCCTACAAACAATTTGATGTGCGCAAACGCAATTTCCGTAAAGCGATGTACCTGTGGCCTTTCCCGCAAAGCGAGGTAGCCAAATCGCCCGAACTGATCCAGAACCCAGGCTATTAATCACCAACAGTATAATAGTATTGATATGAAATATAATTACAAAGCAAAATGGTTTTACATGCTGCTGATAGCTGTCTTTATGCTGGCGGCTTCATCATGTAAAACCGAAAAGATAGTCCCCGGAAGCGAGGCCCCCAAGGATATCGCCGGCAACTGGCGGGTGATCAAAGCTACCCGTAATGGCACCGATTTAACCTCCATTATTGATTTTAGCCAGTTCAGGATCAGCTTTACCGATAAAGGGTATACACTGGTGAACAAATTGCCCTTCCTGGTAAGCAAGGACGGTGCTTTTGCACTTGATGATCCGCAGTATCCGTTTAAGATCACCTTTACTGCCACGGGCGATAAGCCGGTTTCAACAGCTTTTACTTATCCTATAGTAAACGGCAAGAGGCAGCTAAGCATAACCTTCAGTCCGGGCTGTACCAATAATACTTATGTGTACGTGCTTGAAAAAGCCAATTGATAAACTAAAAGCAACCGATAAATTATGAGATCATATTTACATATAAAAGGTAAAAATTTATGGAAGCTGTGTGCTTTGGTGGTGCTGGGTATTGCTTTAGCCTGCTGCGGCGAACAAATTACCAGTGTTGATCAGCCGGCCACAGCTACCGTAGGTTCAGTTGTGCCGATAACGGTACACTGTGATATCCCTACTGTGGGAGATGGAGGCCCCGACTACCTCATTTTTGGTTTTTTGGTGCCTAAAGGCTGGAAGGCAGCGCAGAATACCACTATAACTTACACCAGCAAACAAGGTAACGGAACCATGTCCCTGATACCCGACGGTACTTTACCTAAAAAAGGCGACGGCCTTACCTGGTCGGCATACATGAAAAAAACTTTCGGTAACGGTGGTAACCTTATTGATGACATGGAATGGGTGGCTTACCAAACTGATAAAGCCTACAGCCATACCGGTGGGGTAGAGTTTATTGTCGATCTGAATATCAAAACAAAAGTAGGCGCCGATAATAATAACATGTTGGTTAAACTGGGCTATACCATAACCGACAGCGGTAACGGTTTTACCAGCGATGGCAACGGTACTTATTACAGTGTGCTGCTTGGTAATACCTGTTTTGAAGTAACCGGCGGCAGCGGTGACCTGGTTGACTTTTGTAACCCGCAGCTTACCACAATCGATCCGCCAAAATCATTGGATAACGATTTTGTAACCCTGACTTTTGATGGTACAGTTACCGATACACAGTTAAGCGGCGCAAGTGAAGTTTACCTGTGCGCAACGGCCTACACCAGCGATGGCAAAACCATAAAGGTTTGTGAGCAAACCACTAAAACATTATTGAAACAAACTACTGCCACCAGTAAAAAGTACCAGCTTACGTTTTGGCCGAGATCATTCTTTAATGCGGGGGATACGCAAACCATCACAAGAATGGAGTACTTCCTTACAGATAAAACGGGCAAGGTAAAGGTAGGCTATGGTAATACTGATGCCCCGTTCACCTATACATTTAAATGCGGTTGATCTGAAAATGTAAATAACAAGCAAATGCACTACACAATATTGCTTTTGCTAAAACGATATTTAAACCTTTTGCCAACAATTTTAAACCTGAAAAATATGGCTTATTGCTACATAAATAAATGTTTAACAGGTATCACGCTGTTGATGCTGCTACTGGTTAAAACCAGCTATGCAGCCATGCAGCAGGATACAGCTTCCGTGGCGCCTGCACGGCCCGGTCAGGTAAGCGGTATTGTACTTGATGAGTATGGTAACCCACTACAGGGTGTTAAAGTAATTAATAAAGGAAAAAATAGTACCCTAACTACCGGTAAAGACGGCATGTTTGCCATCAACGCCATAAAGGGAGATGCGCTGGTATTTACCGCCGCGAATTATAACGCCCGGCAAGTTACTGTTAAAAACACTGCTAAATTAACGGTGAGGCTCATAGATACCTATATTCAGGCACCTAAAACCATTAATGTGCTTTATGATACCATCAGCACATCAAAAAATGTGGGTGCCATATCAACTATCTATACCAATCAGCTTACCAGCACACCAGCAACTTTGTATACCTATGCTTTACCCGGGCAACTCCCCGGTTTATATACCCAGCAGTATAGCGGTTTCGCCGCACCTCAAACCGGTGTGCAGACTGTAAATGATTTTATCGGGGCGGTAGTGCAGCACAATAATTATTCGGCCAATGACAATACCGAGTTCGGCCTTTCATTAAGAGGGCAGGGGCCGATAACGATTATCGATGGTGTTCAGCGTGAGATAGCGTCGCTTGATCCGGAAAGTATCGAATCGGTTTCGGTATTAAAGGATGCGCTTTCAAATATGATGCTGGGCATCAACAGTTCGCGCGGTACTTTACTTATTACTACCAAACGCGGTCAGGTGGGTACGCCGCATATTTCATTCACTGCACAAACGGGTACCCAGCAGCCTTTAGGCTTGCCAAACCCGCTGCCTGCTTATCAATATGCGTATTTATATAATGAAGCGTTACAAAACGATGGTAAGCCGGCCCTTTACAGCAGTGCCGATTTTAACGCCTACCGCAACCACACCGACCCTTTAAGACATCCGGATGTTAACTGGTTTAAAACCATATTGCGCGATAATTCGCCGATGACCAGCTACAAGCTTAATGTTAACGGCGGTACCCAGGTAGCGCGGTACAGCGTGTCATTAAACTACCTTGACCAGGCCGGGATGTTCCGCACCGCATCAGCTGTACCATACAACACCAATAATGATCTTAACCGCTATATCATTAACTCCGATCTCGCGGTTAACGTAACCAAAAAATTTACTGTCGATCTTCAGTTATTTGGCCGTATCCAGCAAAGCACGCAGCCAGGGGCAGGGTATGGAAACATATTGGGCGCTCTTTACAGCACGCCAAACAATGCATATCCGCTTTATAATCCAAATAACACATTTGGCGGTACAACAACATATACCAACAACCTGCTTTCGCAAACCGAGTTTTCAGGCTATCAGCGCACCAGCAGCAATGATGTACTGGCCAACCTCGATCTGAATTATAACCTCAGCAGCATAACACCAGGCTTATCGGCAAAGGCGAAAGGCAACCTTGCTTTTTCATCGCAAAGTTTTTTAAATCGCTCATTGCAAAATAATGCCTATTCTTTTAACGCCGACAGTTCTTATTCGGCAGTGGGCTCATCAGTTGCGCAAAACAATTCGTTCAGTACGGTTTCAAGCGCCCGCTACTCGTTTGCCCAGGCATCGGTTAATTACGACAGGACTTTTGGTAAAAGCAATATAACCGGTATGGCACTGTATGATGTACGCTCGGTTGTATTAAACTATGACCTTTCGCAGGTAACAACAAACCGTGCATTAAAAGCAGGTTATAATTATGACGGTAAATACTTTATTGAAGCGGCCGCCAACAGCAGCGGTTATAACCGTTATCCTCCGGGCAATCAATATGGCTTGTTTTACGCCGGCGGTATTGGCTGGCAAATGGGTAAAGAGGATTTTATTAAAGATAATTTCAGCTGGATAAACTCATGGAAATGGCGCGCCACCTATGGTAAAACCGGAAACAACAACGTAGATAATTACGGTTACTATAATTTTTTGCAAACCTACGGCCCTTCGCAGGGCTATTCATACAGCACAGGTACCATCAAAAGCCCGGTACAGGGTTATTTTGAAAACACATTGGCCAACCCATACATCCGTTGGGAAAAAGCCCGCAAGCTGGATATAGGGGCCGATATCTCCCTGTTTAATAATCATTTCAATATTACTGCCGATTATTACCACGACAGGTATTACGATCTGTTGCAGGTTAGAGGAAACAGTATTGCTTTGTTGGGTACCTCATATCCTTATGAAAATTTAGGTATTAATCTTTACAAAGGCGCTGAACTTACTTTAACTTATCAAAATCACATCCAAAATTTCAATTACTTCATTTCGGGTAATGCCTCTATCCAATCGTCTAAAATTATTTTTAGCGACGAAGAGCCATATCCTTACTCATGGCTCAGGCACACCGGTCGCTCAACCAACGCTATTTATGGTTACACGGCTATCGGTTATTTCAAGGATGCCCAGGATGCTGCCACCAGTGCAACAACTACCGGTTACACCGCGCAGGCAGGAGATGTAAAATACAAAGACCTTAACGGCGATCATATTATCAACCAGTTTGATGTTTCGGCTATAGGCGGTAACCGGCCGCTGGTTTATTATGGCTTTTCGGCGGGTTTCAATTACAAAGGTTTTAGCCTGAGTTTCCTGTTACAGGGCGTGGCGAACCGTGAGCTGATGTTCAATAACTCGCAGGTGAACGGCTTTGCAGGTGTGGGTTTCCTCGGGCTTACTTACAGCGGGCAGGCGTACGAAACCATTTTAGGCCGGTGGACACCCGAAACCGCCGCCACGGCTACTGCGCCAAGGTTGTCAATAGGTAACGCCAATAATACCGCCAACTCAACCTTGTACCTGCGCAAAGGCAATTATGTAAGGCTAAAAAATGCTGAGGTAGGTTACAACCTGCCTTATGAGTGGGCGCATAAGCTTAGGCTATCGGGCTTGCGAGTGTTTGTGAACGGCGAAAACCTGTACACACTGTATGGCTACAAAGATTTTGATCCGGAGGCATACGGTACTGCTTACCCGATTCAAAGGGTGATAAATGCCGGCGTTAACATTAAGCTTTGATTTTGGCCATCATAAAAATATTACGATCATGAAGAATTTCAACAAAATAATTTTAGCGGCCGCCGGCATCTTAACCATAATGGCCAGCTGTAAAAAATATGAGCAGTTCCCGGTTGATAAAGTGACTATCAATTACGTGTTTGACAAAAAGGACTCCTTAGGCACCAATGCCCAAATGTTCCTGTATGGGATTTATGCAACGCTCCAAAACGGGCACAACAGGGTAGGGAACGACTATCTTGACGCGGCCAGTGATGATGCCATGTCATCGGCTTCGGTATCATCAAATGTAGTAACCATACTTTCAACAGCATCTTATAATTCATATACTATCCCCTCCGGTGAAAACCTTTGGGCTTATTATTACGCAGGCATCCGTAAGGCTAATGAGTTTGTGAATAATATTGATGTAGTGCCGGTACTTGCACAATACCATGGTTATTCCATGAAATATGTATGGAAAAGCGAGGCCCGTTTTTTAAGGGCGCTATATTACTTTGAACTGGTTAAACGTTACGGTGGCGTACCATTATTGGGCAACAAGGTGTTTACTATAACGGATAATGTGGCCTTGCCACGTAATTCCTTTGCCGATTGTATCAAGTACATTGTAAGCGAATGCGATGCCATTAAGGACACCCTGATGAGCGCGCCGCTAAGCAACCCTAATGCTGATTATCACCGCCCTACCAAAGGCGCCGCCATGGCTTTAAAGGCCAAAGTACTGCTGTATGCGGCAAGCCCATTATTTAACGGGCAGAATATTGATGCCTCAAATCCGCTAACCGGTTATACCGATTTTAGCGCCGACAGGTGGGCACAGGCTGCTGCTGCCGAAAAAGCGGTAATGGACCTGAATGTTTATTCGTTATTGCCCAGCTTTAAAGATGTATTTCTGACTCAAAACAGCTCTGAAAATATATTTATCCGGCAAACAGATAATTCATCCTCGATTGAAACCACTAACGGTCCGGTGGGATTTACCGGGGCAGTAGGCAAGGGGCAAACCAGTCCTACACAGCAATTGGTTGATGCCTTCCCCATGAAAAGCGGTTTGGCTATTACTGATCCGGCATCAGGCTATAATCCCGACAACCCTTACCAGAACCGCGACCCGCGCTTAACCTATACCGTGCTCTATAACGGTGCAAGATGGCTTAACTCAGATCTGCAATTGTATGAAGGAGGGGCCAGCAAACCCAACGGCTCATTACAGCAAACCAAAACAGGTTATTACATGCGCAAGTTCATGGGCAATTTTGAAAACACCAATGCCTACGCTGCTCATGTCATAGACTGGCAGATCCTGCGCTATGCTGATGTGGTTTTAGGCTATGCCGAAGCACTCAATGAATCGGCAGGAGCAACTCCCGAGGTTTATAATGCTGTTATCAGCATCAGGAAAAGGGCAGGGATAGATGCGGGCACCGGTAACTACGGACTTAAAGCCGGTATGAACAAAGCGGAGATGCGCGCCATCATCCAAAATGAGCGGCGCCTGGAAATGGCTTTTGAAGAGAACCGCTACTGGGATATCCGCCGCTGGAAAATTGCCGAAACGGTAATGAACCAGCCGCAAAAAGGCATCAGCATTGTGAAGATAGGCTCGAGCCTTACCTATAACGTGGTGAATGCGCTCACTACCAAATTCGAAGCGCCTAAGATGTACCTGTACCCAATACCTTATGACGAGGTTTTGAAGAACCCGAATATGAAACAAAATCCAGGATGGTAATCTCAAAACTTCAGCCAGTTAAACCAAAAAAATTAAGCTTTATGAGAAAAATAATACTTCTCTTCCAGATATTAATGATCCTGCTCCCGGCGGTGTCATTTGCGCAAAGCAGGACCGTAACAGGCACTGTACGCGATATTACCGGGGTATTGCCCGGGGTATCGGTAATTGAAAAAGGCGTTCCTAACAACGGTGCTATTACAGATCAGGGTGGTAAGTTCAGGCTTGTTCTTAAAGGGCAGTCAAATACCATCATTGTGCGTTTTATTGGTTATATCCCGCGTGAGCTCCGGCTGTCGGAATCGGGTAGAATGGATATTATCCTGCAAACCAATACCAACGGTTTGGATGAAGTAGCTGTAGTAGCTTACGGAACCAAAAAAAGGATTACCAATACCGGTGCTGTGAGTTCCATTTCGGCCAGTGAGATCCGTACCGTGCCAACGGCCAACGTGCAAAATGCTTTAACCGGTAAATTGCCAGGCTTTTTTTCGCAGCAGGGTTCGGGCCAGCCGGGTAAGGATGCTTCAGATTTTTATATCCGCGGGGTAAGTTCGTTAAACCCATCGGGTAACCAGCCGCTCATTATTGTAGATGACATCGAGTACAGCTATGACCAGCTGCAGCAGATCAATGTTAACGAGATAGAGAGCATCTCGATTCTGAAAGACGCGTCAACTACAGCTATCTACGGTATCAAAGGCGCTAACGGCGTATTGGTGGTAACCACCCGCCGCGGCAAAGCCGGCACCCCTAAAGTGAACCTGCGTGTGGAAAGCGGCATCCAGCAGCCTACTAAAACGCCGCAGTTTTTAGATTCATATAATACAGCGATATTGATTAATGAGGCCCAGCATAATGACGGCATCCCGCTTAGCTTTACCCAGCAGGACCTTGACCTGTTTAAAAATGGATCGGACCCGTACGGGCACCCCAATGTGGATTGGTACAATAAGATCTTTAAAAAGTACACCTATCAAACCAATGCCAACCTGGATATTTCGGGTGGTACAACCGGGGTAAAATATTTCATCTCGGGTGGCGCGCTAAACCAGAATGGCCTGGTACGTGATTTTGCCGATCCGCAAAGTTTGGTGAATACCAATTACTATTTTAAACGCTATAACTTTCGCTCAAACCTCGATCTGAAAGCCAATAAGACGCTTGATCTGCGACTGGACATTACCACCCGTTTTTCGGATCTGAACCAGCCTTATAACCAGAACGCCGTAAGCGAGGTATATAATTTTACCAAGGAAACGCCTTTTACGGCGCCATATCTTAATCCTAACGGAAGTTATTCATACGCCTATTCATCATTTAATCCCGATCACCTGCCAACGCTTAACGCCAGGCTGGCAACAGGAGGCTATCAACACTCCCGCCGTACCGATTTTAATGTACTTTTTGGTGCTACGCAAAGGCTTGATGCTTTAACCAATGGCCTTTCGGTAACGGGCAGGGTTGCTTATTCGAGCATTGAACAATTTACCAAGCAAATTTTTAACGGTGGTATCCCTGCCTATCATTACGATCCGGCTACTAATCAATATTCCTTAAGGCCGGGTGCTACTTATGTGTATCAAACTTATGCTTTAACGGGCAGCACCGATATCAATACAAATAATTACAACCTGCAGCTTTATGCCAACTACGACAGGACATTCCGTGGTTCGCACCATTTTTCGGGATTGTTGTTGTTCAATCAAACTTCGCAAACGTATTTCACCTATCCGCTACTTGATGGCGCGCAGGTTGGTGTGCCGCAAAAGTTCCGCGGTATATCGGGCAAGGTGGGATATGACTTTAAACAGAAATTTCTGTTCGACTTTAACGTAGCCTATAACGGCACCGACCGCTTTGCCGCTAATCATCGCTTTGGGATTTTTCCGGCTGTGAGCTTTGGTTATAACATCGCCAAAGAGTCGTTCTTTGAAAAGGCTCTCCCTATGTTTAGTCTTTTGAAAATAAGGGGCAGTTATGGTTTGGTTGGTTCGGATGCAGCGCCGGGTAACCGTTATGTATATAACCAGGTCTACAATCAGGGCGGTGGTTACAATTTTGGCGAAACAGCTCAAAACTACAATACTATATATGAAGGCTCATTGGGCAATCCGAACGTAGTTTGGGAACGTGCCAAAAAGATCGACATAGGCCTGGATGCCAACTTGTTTAATGATAAAATATCCATCACAGCCGATTATTTCCACGATATCCGTTACAATCAGCTAATTACACCGGGGAGTATACCGGAGATTTTGGGTGTTGGTTTGCCTGCCGTAAACATCGGTAAAACCCGTAACCAGGGCCTTGACGGGCAGATCAGCTATCATAGCACGCTTGGCAAAGTACAATACAACGTTGGTTTCGTGTTCTCGTACGCTAAAAACAAGATCCTATATGAAGATGAGGCTACGCCGGCATATCCATGGCTGGCGCAAACCGGTCATTCAATCGGGCAGCAATATGGTTATCACTTTTTGGGATACTATACTGCTGCCGATATTGCCGCCATCAATTCGGGAAGCAAATCGGTACCCGTACCTGATAACGGTATCCCACTACAGCCCGGCGATCTGAAATACCAGGACTTGAACGGTGACGGCATTATTAACGTTTTTGACAAAAGGCCGATAGGCAATCCAAACCTGCCAAATACCATACTGGGTCTTTCATTGCAGGCTGTTTACAAAGGTTTTAGTGTAAGTGTGCTTTTGCAGGGATCGTTTAACTACAGTTTCGCGGTGATTGGTACAGGTATCGAACCATTTCAAAGCCAGTTTCA
Source organism: Mucilaginibacter gossypii (assembly GCF_017569325.2). Classification (NCBI taxonomy): domain Bacteria; kingdom Pseudomonadati; phylum Bacteroidota; class Sphingobacteriia; order Sphingobacteriales; family Sphingobacteriaceae; genus Mucilaginibacter; species Mucilaginibacter gossypii. Next base: position 1,577,010 of record NZ_CP071878.2, read on the forward strand.
GCCCATTCACCAGGAACGCTGGACGCCCGAAAACCCGGTTAATGCCGCCTTCCCAAGGTTAACTACCAATCCAACTTCCGTAAACAGCCCTACGGCTTATTTTTCTGATTACTGGTTATTAAATGCACATTACGTGCGGTTAAAAACCGTTGATATAGGTTACCAATTGCCAACCAAGCTGTTACCATTTAAGATTAATAACGCCCGCATTTATATGAGCGCATATAACCTGCTCACGTTTGATAACTACAAAAAATATCAGCAGGACCCCGAAATTGCTACCAATACCGCGGGCGATGCGTACATTAACCAGCGGGTGATTAACCTGGGCATCCAGGCTGGTTTTTAAAAACCAATAGATAAACCAAAAGGAGCCGGCGGTGCGGTGCCGGCTTCCTTTTTTGATTTGGCAGATAAACTTTAAATTAGGATATGTTTCCAACCATCGGCGATCTGATATATTATCTCTTCCATATCCGGATTGGATTTCCTATCCAAACGCTTGGTTTTTTTATTGCACTCGCCTTTCTATTTGCCTACATAGTGTTTACTTCAGAATTTAAACGGTATGAAACTATTGGAAAGATCAGTGCATTTAAGCGGAAGGTAATCGTCGGAAAACCCGCTTCGGCAGCTGAAATGATCATTAATTTTTTGCCCGGTTTTTTATTTGGCTTTAAACTTTTTGGAACCGTTTTTAACTACCAGGTTTTTGCTGCAAACCCGCGGGCATATATCCTTTCATTGCAGGGAAATTTAACAGCCGGCGTACTTATTGGAGGTGCATTTGCCTTCTGGATTTACCGCGATCGCAAGAAATTTGCATTGCCTAAACCACAAACAACTGAATACACAGTACATCCTTATCAATTAATGGGGTTGATTGTTTTCAGTGTCGGATTTTTTGGTTTCATTGGCGCCAAGCTTTTTGACATCGTTGAGCATTTTGACAGGTTGAGATATGATCCGCTGGGTACTATATTTTCGGCCAACGGATTTGCTTATTACGGCGGCCTGATCTTTGGCGCATTGACTTATTTGTATATCGGCCACCGGCATAACATGAAACTGGTGCACCTTGCCGATATCGGTTCGCCGGGCATGATGCTGGCGTACGGCATTGGCCGTATTGGTTGCCAACTGGCGGGCGACGGTGATTGGGGTAAGTTTAACCCACATCTAAAACCCGGTTTTTTAAGCTGGCTGCCCGATTGGATGTGGGCGTTCAATTATCCGCATAATGCTATCAATGCCGGTACACTGCTGCCCGGTTGCCTGGGTAACTATTGCAATCAACTGGCTAACCCGGTATACCCCACGCCGTTTTATGAGGCTGCACTTTGCATTGGTATGTTTTTGCTGATGTGGGTTTTTCGTAAACGGATAGTTACACCCGGTTTTATGTTTTTCCTTTACCTTGTGCTCAACGGTACCGAGCGTTTTTTGATAGAGCAGATCCGTATAAACCCGGTTTATCATTTTTTAGGTTTACCGTTTACCCAGGCCGGCTTCATCGGCTTTTTAATGCTGATGGGAGGGTTAACAGGTTTTATTGTGCTGTTTGCTAAATACAAAAGCCATCATCATAAACATTTACCTGTATTATAAATATCATTTAATGAAGAAAATTACCCTTGTTTGTTTAGCTTGTTTGAGCCTGGTTTTAACCAATAGGGCCTTTGCGCAAAAAACTGATACCGTTAATCTTACCGATATTAAATTTAAGGTAGAGGCCGCGCCGGAATGGTCGGCCCTTTTAAAGCGTGATTCGGGCTGGTTTGGGGGCGATGGTATTTATACTATCCCTTTGAATGGCAAGGAGACTGGCCAGGCAAAACATAACGATAAAGTGCTTTTTATTTTCAGCGATAGCATGATAGGCGCGGTGCGTGATCATACTATGGCTCCGGGAGCCATCATGATCCACAATGCCGTAGCTGAACTAAAAGGCAACGAGCCTTTGGATAAACAAATGAAATTTTATTGGGATAAAAATGCTAAAGGAAAACCGGAGTCTATTTTTATCCCCCATACACCTAAAACAGGAGCTACAGATTACTACTGGCTTGGCGATGGCTTTGTAAACCAGGCATTGAATAACAGCATCTACATTTTTGGGTACAGGGTGCATAACGTAAGCAACGAAGCATTTGGTTTCAGGGAAGTTGGCAACACACTCATCAAGATCCCGGCAAACAGCAAGCCGCCGTATAAAGACCTGAAGCAAATGGATACGCCGTTTTACCTGGTAGATCAGAAAGGGGAAAGCGGCTCTTTTGGTGCCGGCATTTACGTAAATACCAAAGAAGCCGGCGCGCCAAAGCCCGATGGCTATATTTATGTTTATGGAGTACGTGGCATGGCCAAGCATCTGATGGTTGCCCGTGTACTGCCCGGGGATTTTGAGAATTATAGCAAATGGACTTTCTACAATGGCAAAGCCTGGGTTGCTGATATGGAACAGGTTGCCAATGTAACCAGCAGTGTATCAAATGAGTTAAGTTTTAGTCCGCTGCCGGATGGTCGTTACGCGCTGATATTCCAGGTAGGGGGGATGACCACATCGGTGGGGATGCGGATAGGTGCAAGCCCGGTAGGTCCGTTTGGCCCGATCATTAAATTATGGGATTGCAAGCCTGATCTTATCGCCAAAACGTTTGTAGTTTATAATGCCAAGGCGCATCCAAGCTTATCAAAGCCCGGTGAACTGCTAATCAGTTATAACATTAACTCCGTTGATTTTTTAAACGATCTGAAGAAATATCCAAACCTGTACCGCCCAAGGTTTATCAGGGTAAAATTTAATGAACACGAATAGGCTCGAATTGAAGGAGCACGAATGGAATTAGTGTTTAATATAACCCAATGAAAATACGTTCGCTTATTTGCGCAGTTGCGCTTATGCACGCCGGAAACCTGTTTGCGCAGGAGGCTAACCTTATTAAGTATGTGAATACCCGGCAGGGCACCAATACCAAATACGAGTTTTCGTACGGTAATACCTATCCGGCTACCTCATTGCCTTTCGGCATGAACACCTGGACGGCGCAAACCGGCAAAAACGGCGATGGATGGAAATACCAGTATTTTGAGCACACTATCCGCGGCTTTCAGCAATCGCACCAGTGTAATTCGTGGGTTAACGATTATGCGGTGTTTTCGCTCATGCCGGTTGCCGGGAAACTTGTTGTTAATGAAGATGAACGGGCGGCATCATTTAGCCACGATAACGAGATAGCGCAACCAGGTTACTATAAGGTAAAACTTGATAATAATATTACAACCGAAATGTCGCCGACAGAACGGGGAGCGCACCTGAGGTTTTCGTTCCCGAAGGGTAAAGCCTCTTATCTTGTTTTAGATGGCTACACTAAAATGAGCGGGGTAAAAATCATCCCGGCCCAGCGGAAAATAACAGGGTACGTAAACAATTGCCGCTGGGCCCCTAAAGATTTCCGGAACTACTTTGTCATTATTTTTGATAAGCCCTTTACCGATTACGGCACCTGGGAAAATAAAAAGAATACCCTTTCGGAAAAGAACGAATCGGCAGAGGGCGAAGGTATCGGGGCCTATATCAAATTTAAAGATGGCGAAACTCTACAAGCCAAAGTAGCTTCGTCCTATATCAGCCCTGAGCAGGCTGAACTTACTTTAACAACTGAACTGGGTAAATACAAATCATTTGATGATACCCGTAAAGCTGCTGATAAAGTGTGGAACCAGTTGCTTGGCCGTATGGCCATTGAGGGGGCTACGGAAGATCAGAAGGCGACTTTCTACTCGTGCATGTATCACGCCAATCTATTCTCACACCAGTTTTTTGAATATAATAAAGATGGGAAGCCACACTATTATAGCCCTTACGATGGCAAGGTACATGACGGTTATATGTATACCGATAATGGTTTTTGGGACACTTTCCGTGCCCAATTCCCGCTGAATACGGTGTTGCACCCTAAAATGGAAGGCCAGCTTGTAAATGCCTTGCTTGATGCGCAGCAGCAATGCGGCTGGTTGCCGGCATGGTCGTTCCCGGGTGAAACGGGAGGGATGCTGGGTAACCATGCCATATCCCTGTTAACCGATGCATGGGTAAAAGGGATCCGCACCTTCGACCCCAAAAAAGCCCTGGAGGCTTACTATCATGAAGCTACCAATAAAGGTCCGTGGGGCAGTGCCAATGGCCGTCCGGGCTGGAAGGAATATTATGCCAACGGTTATGTGCCTTTTACGCCGCAAACCCTTGGTTCAACTGCCTGGACGCTGGAGTTTGCATACGATGATTTTTGTGGATATCAACTGGCGAAACTCACCGGTAATAAATTTTATGAAGATGTTTTTGCCCGGCAGATGTACAATTATAAAAACCTGTTTGATACCAAAACCCGTTTCATGCGCGCGAAAGATGCCCAAGGTAATTGGATTGAACCTTTTGACCCTATGGATTGGGGCGGCCCCTATACCGAAGGTAATGCCTGGCACTGGACCTGGTCGGTTTTCCAGGACACGCAGGGTTTGATCAACCTGATGGGCGGAGAGAAGAACTTTACTGCTAAGATTGATTCGGTATTTACTGAACCGGGAACAATCAAAGTAGGAGGGTACGGACAGGTGATCCACGAAATGACGGAGATGGCCGAATTTAAAATGGGTCAGTACGCCCAGGGTAACGAGCCTATTCACCATTTGCTTTACATGTACAACTATGCCGGCCAGCCATGGAAGGCGCAGCTACATTTGCGCAGTGTGATGGATAAGATGTATAACGCCGGCGAAAATGGTTACCCTGGTGATGAGGATGAAGGACAGATGTCATCTTGGTTTGTGTTGAGCGCCGCTGGCTTTTACAGTGTTTGCCCCGGTACCGATCAGTATGTAATTGGCAGTCCGCTATTTAAAAAGATGACCATCGCTTTGGAAAATGGCAAAAAGTTCGTGATAGAAGCTAATAATAACAACAAGGAGAACGTGTATATCCAGTCGGCGACGCTTAATGGCAAGCCTTATACCCATAACTGGATCAGCCATGCTGATATTATGAACGGCGGCGTATTACACTTTGAAATGGGTGATAAACCGGCTATAAACCGTGGCATTGGTTCTGAGGATAGACCGTTTTCGCTTTCAAAAGCTCAATAACAAAATTAAGAAGAATATGGAAAACGTCATTGCGAGTGTTTAAATCCGGAGGCCTCTGAAGGTGAAATGACATTTACACTACCCGTCATCCCGAATTTATTTCGGGATCCCACGCGCTGAGCGGCTATGCAAGCGGCCTTGCATGTGGGGTGCTGAAACAAGTTCAGCATGACTGTATTTTTTATTATGTTATGGGTAGGAACGAAGCAATCCCCGATTAGCAGGTCCGCTTTGTACAGTTTGGGATTGCTTCGTTCCTCACAATGACGGTTTACTTATTAAGAATTATTAGAATATCCGCTAAAACGATTTTATGATCAATATTTACAAAATAAAAAAGTCAATTCTATTACTTACTTCGGTGATACTGCTGTTCAACCCGGCATCAGCACAGGAAATCTTTTACCTCAACAACACCAACAACCAAATCACCTGGAAAGTAAAAGCCCAGGCCGACCTGGGAGCCGACAGTCTTGACATCTACAAAAACGGTTACGCCACTCCTGATTGGGTAAAGGCTATTGTACCCGGTACTGTATTTTCATCATACGTAGCAGCCGGTTTGGAAAAGGATCCCAATTTTGGCGATAATATTTATAAGGTTGATAAAAAGAAGTACGACCGCAATTTCTGGTACCGTACGCAGTTCAGCGTACCTGCAGGTTTCACCAAACAAAAAATCTGGCTTAATTTCAAAGGTATTAACCGCAAAGCCGAGATCTACCTGAATGGGAAGAAGATAGGTAGCTTAGATGGTTTTATGCAGCGGGGCATGTATGACGTAACCAAACTCGTAAATAAAACAGGGGCAAACACACTTGCTGTTTTGGTTTATTGTCCGCTGAACCCATTGGTAAATTATGCCAGCCCAACATATATACCCAGCGCCAGTTGGGATTGGATGCCTTATGTACCGGGCCTCAACAGCGGCATTACTGATGATGTTTACCTGAGCAACACAGGTAGTCTTACCATTAATGATCCCTGGATTCGTACGGATGTGCCTACCACGGCCCGGGCTGAAGTATCGGTTTCGGTTGGGGTGAAAAACAGCACCGATACTTTTCAGTCGGGGACCTTAACCGGTGTTATTAATCCTGGAAATATCCAGTTTACCCAAAAAGTATTTGTGGGTGCTAACGGCAATGCAGAGGTAAAAATCGACCCAAAACATTTTTCGCAGCTGGTGATCAACGGCCCAAAACTGTGGTGGCCCAATGGCTATGGCGATGCCAACCTGTACACCTGTAACTTAAACCTGAAGCTGGGCGATGAAGTATCTGACAGCAAACAGATCCGGTTCGGTATCAAAAAATACAGCTATGATACCGTGGGCCATGTATTGCATTTGTATGTAAATGGCACCAAAGTATTTTTAAAGGGCGGCAATTGGGGGATGGCCGAGTATATGCTGCGTTGTCGTGGTGATGAGTACGATACCAAAGTGCGCTTGCAGAAAGAAATGAATTTTAACATCATCCGAAACTGGATAGGCTCAACCACGGATGAAGAATTTTATGATGCCTGCGATAAATACGGCATCATGATCTGGGATGATTTCTGGCTTAACTCCATCCCCAACCTGCCTAATGACGTAAGTACTTTCAATGCCAATGCCATCGAAAAAATAAAACGGTTCAGGAACCACCCTTCCATTGCCATTTGGTGCGGTGATAATGAGGGCGAGCCTTTACCTCCGCTAAATAACTGGCTTCGTGAGGACATTAGCGCTTACGATGGTAACGACAGGTATTATCAACCTAACTCGCATGCAGGGAATTTAACAGGCAGCGGTCCGTGGACTAACTTTGATCCGCGCTGGTATTTCAGCCGTTTTCCTAATGGCTTTGGCGGTAATCAGGGTTGGGGATTGCGTAGTGAGATAGGTACGGCGGTGTTTACTAATTTCGACAGCTTTAAGAAATTTATGCCGAAGGATAAATGGTGGCCCCGCAATGAGATGTGGAACCTGCATTTCTTTGGTCCGTCCGCAGGTAATGCAGGCCCCGACAGGTACGACGATGGAATTAAAAACCGTTACGGAGCCGCTTCGGGTATCGAAGATTATTGCCGTAAAGCACAGCTGCTAAACATCGAAACCAATAAAGCCATGTATGAGGGCTGGGAAGATAACATTTGGGAAGATGCTTCGGGCATTATGACCTGGATGAGCCAGTCGGCCTATCCTTCATTGGTGTGGCAAACCTATGATTACTACTATGACCTCACCGGTGCCTACTGGGGGGCTAAAAAAGCCTGCGAACCGGTGCATATTCAATGGAACCCGGTAAATAATGCTATTAAAGTGATCAACACCTCCCGTACCGACGAAAACAGCCTCGCTGCTTATGCCGATGTTTATAATAGTGATGGACAGATCGTAAAAGAATATAGCCAGTCAAAAACTATCGATGCGCCATCGAATACAGCGCTGAATTGCTTTACTATGGCTTTTGCTGATAATCGCGAAAATTTGGCACTAAACAAACCAGCATTTGCATCATCAACCACCATGGGTGAGGCCGGTTCTGTAACGGATGGTAATCCAGGAAGCAGGTGGGCCAGTAATTCAAATGATGTCGAATGGATCTATGTCGATTTGGGTAAAGAGCAAGAAGTAAACGGCGTGAAATTAAACTGGGAGGAGGCATATGGTAAAGCTTTCAAGATCCAGGTATCTGACGATGCCAAAAGCTGGAAAGATGTTTATGAAAGCGGCGATGGGCATGTCGGTGTTCAACAGGTTACCTTTGATGAAGTGAAAGGCCGATACGTGCGTATGTATGGATTACAACGCGGATCGGGTTGGGGCTACTCTCTTTGGGATTTTGAGGTGTACGGCGGCGTGCCGAAAAGCAGCGGTCTTACGGATGTTCATTTCATCAAACTAAGATTGATTGATAAAAACGGAAAACTGGTATCAGATAATTTTTACTGGCGGGGTAATAAACGCACAGATTTTACCGCTCTTAACCAACTGCCAAAGGTTAACCTGAAGGTATCATCAACCATAAAACTAATTAACGGCAAGTATTATGTGGATGCAAAGATCAGCAACCCATCCTCATCAAAGGCGGCTGCATTTGCTATTCGCGTACAGGCAACAAAAGCCGGCACGGGCGAACAGATACTGCCCGCAATAATGAATGATAACTATTTTTCGCTGATGAAGGGCGAATCAAAAGATATTTGGATTGAATTTGATGCAGCGTTGCTGGGCAACGACAAGCTGAAGCTATTGGTACAGCCTTATAACGATCCGGTAATAACGGAAAAGTAATAATAAGCCTTTGGTACCTTGAAGTTTTAAACTAATTTACCGGTCCAATTAACAAACAAACCTGCATAATGGATACCAAACCCAAATTCACCGAACGCAAGTTCCTTGTCGTACTCATTTTTGTAACCTCATTATTTATGCTCTGGGGCATAGCCATGACCCTCGGCGATACATTAAACAAGCATTTTCAAAATGTTTTGCATGTTTCAAAGTCGCGTTCGGCTTATGTACAGTTATCATTATTTGGCGCTTACGCGGTGATGGGCATCCCGGCAGGTATGTTCATGAAAAAATTTGGTTATAAAAACGGTGTGCTTTTAGGCCTGGGGCTGTATGCTGCAGGTGCATTCCTGTTTGTTCCGGCGGCTGATGCTAAATCGTTTGACTTCTTCAGAATAGCCTTGTTTATCCTGGCTTGCGGCCTGGCTACGCTCGAAACTGTTGCTCATCCATTTGTTGCCTCTCTCGGCGATCAGCGTACCAGCGACCAACGCATTAACTTTTCGCAGGCTTTTAACGGTGTCGGCGGCGTTATTGGTCCGCTGTTGGGCGGCTATTTCGTTTTAAAAGGAGGGCAGGAGCATTCTAACGACCTGATATCTGTCAAACACCTATATATTGTGATAGGAGCGGTGATAGCATTGGTTGGTGTAGCATTTTCATTTTTAAAAGTGCCGTCATTGCAGGATCCGCATGTTGTAGCAACAGATTCATATGCGGTTGCCGGTGAAGGACATATTCCGGAAAGCCTGTTCAAAAAAAAGCATTTCGTTTTTGCAGCCATAGCTCAACTGTTTAACGTGGCAGCACAAGGCGGCACCTGGGCGTTTTTTATCAATTACGGTCACGAGATCATGCATTTAACCGATGAACACGCAGGCTATTATTTTTCATTAAGTATGGTGATGATGATGGCCGGCCGTTTTATTGGCACCTTCCTGATGCGTTACATAGCGCCAAACAAACTGCTGGCGATATTTGCCCTGGGCAATATCCTGATGTGTGTTATTGTAGCACAGGGATTTGGCGTGGTGTCATTTGTTGCATTGCTGTTCATCAACTTTTTCTTCAGTATTATGTTCCCAACCATATTTAGCCTGGGGTTGAAAAATTTAGGTTCACAAACGCAAAACGCGTCATCATTTATAGTAATGGGAGTTGTAGGCGGAGGGTTGTTTCCGCCAGTTATGGGCCTCATTGCTAATCACAATGTTGCTACGGCTTATTACCTGCCTATCATTTGTTATATGGTGATATTTTTGTTCGGGATCAGTTATCCTAAACTGAATAAAAAAGGAATATGAGCAGATTAGCTTAATCGATTTATTTTTATATTTTGGCCAATAATCGCTTAATAAATCATGGTTATTAAGCGATTATATTTTATATTTGATTTTAGCCAATTATAAGCCATTGAAAAAACTATCGATTGTTGATATCGCCAATGAATTAAAGGTTTCTAAAACCACCGTATCGTTTATACTGAACGGGCGTGCAAAGGAAAAACGGATAGGTGAAGACCTGGTAGAGCGTGTTACCAAATATGTAGAAGAAGTGGGTTATAAACCTAATTCCCTGGCTAAAAGCCTGCGTACCGGTAAATCAAATACCATTGGTTTAATGGTTGAAGATATTTCAAACCCCTTTTTTGCCAGCATAGCACGGCTTATTGAAGATAGGGCTTATAAAAATGGTTACAAAATTATTTATTGCAGTACCGATAATGATACCCAAAAAACCAGGGAACTGATCAATATGTTCCGCGACAGGCATGTGGACGGCTATATTATTGCTCCGCCCGAAGGTATTGAAGACGATGTAGAACAGCTGCTTAAGGATGGCTTGCCGGTGGTAATGTTCGACAGGCATTTACCCAAAGTAAATACCGATTATGTAGAGATTGATAACCTTTTCAGCACCTATAATGCCGCCAGGCACTTAATACAACAGGGTTACAAAAATATAGGCTTCGTTACTTTCGCTTCGTCACAAACACAAATGCTGGCCCGGATGCAGGGCTATAAGGATGCGCTGAAGGAAAGCCGTTTTGCTCCGGTGGTTAAAGAGATTGTTTTTAACCAGGACGAAGAAATGATCATTAAACCGATGACTGCCTTTTTTAAAAAGCATCAGGATCTCGACGCGGTAGTTTTTGGCACCAACCATGTAGGCACCTGCGGGTTAAAAGTATTTAACACATTGGGTATTAAAGTGCCCGTGGATATGGCCGTTATATCGTTTGATGATTATGACGTTTTTAAACTGTACTCGCCCCCGGTAACCGCCATAGCTCAGCCGGTTGAAGAAATTGCGGATAATGTGATTACCGTGTTACTTAAAAAATTGAACTCTAAAGGGCTTAGTACAGCCTCACATTCTATTATTCTCAAAACCAACCTCCAGATCAGGGGTTCATCGTCCGGATTAAAAGGGTGATTTAATTTGGAAGGGCCATATATTAGCAGGTAAAAGTGAAGTATTTGTAAAGATGGATATTTCGTAAATATTCAGTTTGTATCTTACCTTTAATAAAAAATTTACTGTTATGAAACGGGCTTTTATTATAAAAAATAAAGCAAGAATGGTTTTGGCTTTAGCTGTGCTTACCGCTATGCTTTTATTAGCCAACTGGAATGGGCGGGACAATGTTAAAGAATTGGATAAAACGTTGACATCCATTATGAAGGACCGCTTATTGCCGGCTACTTTTGTGCATGAAATAAGCAGTCGGCTTTATGAAAATAAACTGGCAGCTGTTTCTGGTGCAGATGTCCAGGTAAAAATTAATGGTAATTATGCAGCTATAGAAGCGTTAGCAAAGAAATATGAGGCCACTCAATTAACACGCGAAGAATCAGCAAAATGGAAGACCTTTCGTGTGCAATTGCGTCATCTGCAGCAGCAGGAAGCTGGCCTGAATAATGCAGAGTATGTTTTTAATCAGGCCCTTAAATCGCTTGATCAACTGATGGCGATTCAGGTGGGAGAGAGCAACCGCCTGCTGCAAAGCGGACAAAGGAATGTAAGTTCAAGTGTACTTACAGCCAATTTTGGTGTGGTTGTTTGTATTTTACTTGGATTATTTATTATGGTGCTGCTAAGCGCAAGGGAACAAATGATTTTAAGGCAGGACGAAAGGCATTTGCTCAATTAAAGATCTTAATAAAAACCAGACTTACGAAGTTTTTAAAACTTCGTAAGTCTTAGAGTTTCTTAAATAACCATCACATTTTCACCGCCTTTAAGCGGGTATGATTTTGCTTTCCAAACCAATACGCCGGATGTACGCTGCGGTAAACTGACCTTTATTTTCCACCTGTTATTTTCTAAAACATAAGCTACTGCAACCTTGCCGTTAGGGTGTGGGATCTCGCCGCTCACATTGGTCATTGTTCCCAAATGAGGTTCGATCTTGATCTTGCTGAATCCGGGCGAATAGCTGTCAATACCCAAAACAGTCCTGAAAAATTCAATGTTAGGGCTGCTTCCCCAGGCATGGCAATCTGAACGGCTGTATTTAAGGTCGGAATATTCGGCCCAGGTAGTTAAGCCCATTTTAATATTCTCGCGCCAGATATCCAGCCAGTTCAAATAATCGTTACCTAAACCACCTTTTACCAATGCCTGGTGCAGGTAATATTTAAAATAAATGGTGCATTGGGTCAATGAGGTATCGGTTAATAATCGTTTGGATAACACGGGCAGATCTGCGTTTTTTACCATGCCTGTAAGTATGGCTAATGAATTGGCATGCTGCGAAAATTGTTTCTTGTCCCATGTATCGGCATACAGCATTTTTGCCGGGTCCCAATATTTGCGTTGAATGGTTTGCTTAAGTTTCGCAGCTTCTTTGTTGTATAAAGTGGCGTAACCGGGCATGCCCATTTTTGTTTCCATAGCAGCAGCCCACTCATAAGCCCAAAGTAATTGCAAATCAATAATGGCCGAACTGCTGTCGGTGCCTTTTGGCGGCGAGCCTATATCCCAGTTTTTGCCGCTGGCCCAATCCACAAAAGTCCAGTGAGGGGTGTTTTTTAATGAGCCATCAGCTTGTTGGTATTGGCTGAAAAACTTTAATACTGCCCGTTCGCCATCCAGCTTATCCTTAATAAAATTACTGTCATTGCGGTACATCCAGTAATCGTACAGCATGCCTATGTACCATAACGAAAAGGTGGAAATAATTTGGGTATCATGCGTAGGGTAACGGCTTTGGGTAACGCCCTCTGTTAAACGGGAGTGATCCATCAGGTTTATGGCATTGCGGGCCAGCCGGTCATCGCCGCTATAGTAGTAGGATATCATGGCCTGGATACGGGTATCGCCGATATATTGCAATTGTTCATAATAAGGGCAATCTGTATAGGTTTCAAACGCATTCAAACGGGCTGTACGCCAGCCAATATCGAGCATCTGTTTTATTTCCTTATTATCGGTATTGAAAATGGCACGCTGCTTAAACGGGTACCCGGTAAAGGTGCCGTACAGGTCATCAATAATCAAAGGCTCGTTTTGTGTATGCACAATTAAGCGGATGTACCTAAAAGTACGGAAGTTGAGCGTTGTATATGATTGCCCTTTGCTGCCATTGGAGATCAAACTATCATTTCTGCCCGAAAAATCCTTGCCCTCCACATCGTTACGGTTACCTTTACGCATGCCATATTTGCTTAAATTATCAAAAAGCGATTCGGCATAGCTTAAAGAGATCCCCGCATCTTTCCCACCGCTGAAATTAATAGTAGGATAGGCGTTGGTAAGATGCGTTTGATCAAGCAGTATGGTAACTGTAGTATTTGCAGGAATAGTAAGGGGTGCTTTAGTGCCCGGAAAAGCCGGGGGAACATCCATCCCGGAGGCTTTACGTACAACAGGGATCCGCTCGTAAATTAATTCCTGGTGCGGAATGGAGGATGGTACCAATTCCCATCCGAAACCGTCCCACCGGCCCTTTAATTGCCCACCGAAGAGGTTTGCCGCCTTTGGCCAGCTGCTATCATCAAAGTTAGGCGAATGCCAGTTCATAATACTTTTATTCAGGTCCACCATTTCGCCGGTGCTGGCTGCAAAATAGCCCCAGATGGGCTGATAACCTTTGTCCTGAATGCTTTTCCAGGTGTTATTGGTATTGAGGATCTCTTCGGCTGCTGAATTGCCTTGTATAATAAAGGCTGTGCGGACACTGATCTGGGCTTCAGGGCGGTATTGAGCTTCGTTCCACACTAAAGCAGCTACGGTATTTTTACCGGCTACGAGATAGGGCGCAAGGTCGACGGTTTCATAGTTCCAGTAAAAAGTATCGCCCCTTGCCGGGCCTAATGATACCAATGTGCCGTTTACATACAATTTGTAACGGTTATCTGCCGATACATGAATAATAAAGCCGGCCGGTTTGTTGGTCAGCTCAATGTTTTTACGGAAATAATAAACGCCGTATTCATTTCCGGTGATGCCGGGTGCGGAGATCCATTGCGCATTCCATGTCTTTTCCTGTGCAGTTTTATGAACAGACCGGGCATTACTGTTTTGTGATGAGAGAAGGGTAGTTACAGAAAAAATTAAAATCAGAAGGTGTTTCATGCAGATTTCATTGATTAATTGGTGATGGTCAGGTTGTTTTTCCTGCTTGCATTAAGTAGATAAATTGGTTTGACTAATATAATTAAATCGATTTAGCATTTTATTATAATTTTTAATTTTTTATCATTTGGCAAAGCTGATGGGACTATGTTTCATTTTTGAACTATCGCTGGTCCGGTCTGTCTCCGGGTGGGGATAACATGCAAACTAAATCCCGAAGTTGTATTGAAATAAGCTGCTGAGCTTTATATTTGTTTAAACCTACCTTTAATCTATGAAAAAAATAATCCTGTTCCTGCTTTCATTTTATTTTATCGGCAAGGGAGTAGCTCAAAACCCGGTTCAACCACTTGTTATCCATGGAAAGCTCAGCAATTCGGCCGAAAAGATGTTGAAGATCTTTTTTGAAGATGCCAACGGTAAACTTCTTATGGATACCATCAGGCTTAATGATTCGGGTGAGTTTTATTTAAAAACGTACAAGATAGTAAAGCCTCAACGCACCAGCATCCAGCAAAACAATACCCAAATCAACCGGATCTATGTAGCACCGGGCTATGATCTCCATATAACCGGTGATGCCATTAATTACGTCAACCTGTCGAAAACTAAAAAGATAACCGGTATAGGTGCCGAAACCAATCAATACCGTGTAAAATTAGATTCAATCCTGGTAGCCCGGAACGACAAAACAGCGTGGTATGAACTAAAGACCGATGAGTTAATCCCGTTCCTTAAAAAAAGCAAGACGTTAGAAGACTCGTTACTAAATGTTGTGTTTAACAAGCCGGCAAAGCAGGATCAATATTTCAATACGTTTAAGAAAATGATTGATTTAGATAATCAAAGCTTAAATTTTTACATGCTGCTTCAGCACCTTGATTTGAGTAAATACAATGCAGCGCAGATGCGGGAGCTGGTATCAAAAAATACTCCTTCAGCATTTTCAAAAGGTATATCGCATGACGAATATTTAGTATCAGAAGATTATAAATCGTGGGTTTTACCACTTTATTATGCTTATGAACAGCGCCTGGATCTGCTGCGCGATTCGGCATCGGTGAAGCAGCCCGGGTACACACTTGGCAAAATCAAACAGCTTTTTACCGGTAAGGTTAGGGACTATTATCTGAACCGACAGGTTGAAAAAAGAATTGGTAGTGCTAACTCTCTTGAAAAATTGAATATAGCCCAAAAGGAGATGCGTGTATTCATTGACGCAATAAGTAACCCGGCTTTAAAAAATAACATCGCCGGGAATTTTACCGAAAAAAAGCTCCAGCTGATGCAGGTGCAAATTGGGAAGCCGGCCCCGGCATTTACTTTGCCCAGCGACCGTGGCAAGGTTTTTAACTTGGCCGATTTTAAAGGAAAAGTTATTTATATTGATCTTTGGGCCAGCTGGTGCGGGCCATGTCGCCAGGAGATGCCTGCATATAAAAAGCTAAGCGACAAGTTCAAAGCTAATCCGCAGGTTGCTTTTGTCAGTATTGCCGTACATGACGGAGAAAAGGAATGGCGAAATGCACTCAAAGAAGAAAAGCCGGACTGGCTGCAGCTTTATGACAAAGACGGTACAGTTGCACAATCATACATAGCCTATGCAATTCCAAAATATATACTGATTGATAAAGAAGGCAAAATGCTCAGTTTTGACGCTCCCGGCCCGGGGAGTGCGCAGGCCGAACAATTAATCAATGAGGCTATTGCAAAGCCATAGTGTGTTTATGCTTTTTCCAGGGCATATGATGCTAGTTCAGTTTTCAGGCTTTTGATCATGATCTGCATTGGTTTTGTGCTGTTTAATACCCTGCAGATCGCGTTGCCTCCTTCTATCGAAAGCATCATCCGGGTTGCAAATTCAACGGGATTTATGGCGTTTGAGAGTTCCCCGTTTTCAATTCCGTCCTGAATAATATTGGCATAGGTTGTTATTGCGGTATCAACCATGTCTTTTAACTTTTTTTTGATGGCCGGGTTAGTATCATCCGTCTCTGTCGAAAAATTAACTATCGGGCAGCCGCCTTCAATATAGCTTTTCAATGGATTTTTGCTGTTGTCTAAAGCGGCATTGATCTTGGCAATGGCAGTTTTATGTTTGCTTACTGTGTTGTTCCTTCTGTCGTTTAGTTTTCCTAAAAGGTAATCAACAGCGGCTTGTGCCAGCTCGTCTTTGCTTTCAAAATGGCCATAAAAACATCCCTTACTGGTATTGGCAACTTCAAGTACCTCATCAACCGAAGTGCCGGCAATTCCCCTCTCATTAAATAAAATCGCTGCTTGCTCAATAATGAATTGCCTTTTTTGCTCGCCTTTGCTCATCTTCAGTTATTTACTATGCAAATATAGACTAAATGGTTTAAAAAAAATAAAGGCCGTTGATTGCCTGTTGAAATTAACTGAATGTTTTATTATTTGTAAATGTCTGTCAGCTAGTGTTTTATTTTCGTGTTTGGTTTGTAAATGTATAACTTTAGGTTGATTTTTTTACACTTATCTTATGAATGCCTGTATTTATAAGCCGGCTAAGCAGTGATTGACACAGCAATGTAAATATGGTTAAAAGTAGACCAAAAGGTTTTATTTAATAAACCAATTAGTCTACTTTTGTTTTAAATAAAAACGCACAGTATACTGTTTTTACGATCTGTTAAATTTCAACATTAAGCTATGAAAATTATAAAAGAACACCACAGGGGCATCAGCACAATTTTAGCGTTCGCGCTGATCCCGCTTTCTGGTTTTGCAACTGATATTTATATACCTTCCCTGCCTTCTATGGCCAGGGAATTAGCTGTCAATAATTCGGCCGTTCAGCTTTCGCTCATCGCGTTTATGATCAGTTCGGGCGTTAGTCAATTGTTTGTTGGCAGCTTGCTTGATAGTTTTGGCCGGTACCGTATTGGTACTGTCTCTTTACTGGTGTTTGCATTTGCAAGTTTTGTCATAGCTATCTGCCATAATATCGAGCTTATTTATGCCATGCGTATTTTGCAGGGCATCACGGTAGCGCTTATTGTAGTAGGGAAGAGGGCATACTTTGTAGATATGTACTCGGGCGAGCAGCTTAAACATTATACCAGCCTTTTTTCTATCATTTGGGCAACCGCGCCTATTGTAGCACCATTTATTGGAGGTTACCTTGAAGCTGCTTTTGGCTGGGAATCCAACTTCCTTTTCCTGGGGATAGCCACTCTTTCACTACTTGTTTTAGAGCTGGTATACGGTGGCGAATCATTAAAAAATTATCACCCGTTCAAAGCTAAAAGTATTCTGCAGGTTTACCTGGCTACCATTAAAACCCGTGATTTTTCCCTGGGCCTCATCCTGATCTCCCTGAGCTATGCCATGCTGGTGGTTTATGGTATGAGTAGCCCTTTTATAATTGAGCACGTATTTCATTTGTCGCCTGTGGTAACCGGTTATTGTTCGCTGCTTTCGGGGGTATCATTGATGGCGGGCGGTATTATTTCAAAAACCCTCATCAGGAAACCGCTTATCAAAAAAGTATCTATAGCGCTTGCACTGCAATTAGGCTTTGCCGCTTTAATGGTGTTTACAGCAGGGATTAAAACAAATTTATTTACGCTGATGGCCTTTACAGCATTGGTTCACCTGTTATCGGGCTTTATATTCAATAATATATTTGCTTACTGTTTAGGCCGTTTTTCAAAAAATGCGGGTATTGCAAGCGGAGTAACCGGCGGCTCGCTTTATATTATCACTTCATTTTTTAGCTATGGCATTGTAAATATTATGGCCATCAAAAATCAGCAGTTATTAGGAACCGCTTATCTATCGTTCGCGATACTGGCTGTTATTACCCTGGTGCTTTTCGTCAAAGCGAGGGCTTCGCACCAAAAACAAGAAGAAGCTGCTGTTATTTTAACTGCTGAGGTAGCGGTATAAGCTGAGTGATATTGCCTTAAATAACAGGTGAAGCCGGTAATTAATTATCGGCTTCACCTGTTTTACAATGATACATAAGAACGGTACAATTCAACGGTTTGACAGCCTAACTTATTTGTTGATCATGGTATAACCTACAATTTAACCAATAAATAACCTGAATATTCAGCCGGCAGATCATTATATTTGCCCCGATAAGTTCTTTACTTTACTTCATCAACCGGTATAGGTTTTACTTAATTGTAGATTAATAGGGAATCGTGTGTAAATCACGAACTGTCGCGCAACTGTAAGTAACACAAAGGTTTTTGCCAGTAATGTCCACTGTCCTGATAAACAGGGATGGGAAGGGCGGCAAAAATGTTACAAGTCAGGAGACCTGCCTAATACTGAATTGACAATGCTTTCGCGGTATGAAGCTTGGTCTGGGTTATGATTACTTGCCTGTATGGGTCCATGGCCCGTTATGACAGGCTGTGCCCATATATTCTCTCCATATTTTACATATCACAAAACATTACGAAGCTTAGCTGAAAGGGCTTTTAACCGATTTATTCATTTAATCAATTAAAAGAATGCTAACGCAAAATTTAGGTTACCCGCGTATTGGTAGCCGGCGCGAATTGAAAAAAGTCTGCGAAAATTACTGGGCAGGCAAAACGGGCTTAAAAAATGTGCTTACCGTGGGTAAATACATAAGGGAAGAAAACTGGCTGCTGCAAAAAGAAGCCGGGATTGACCTTATTCCATCAAATGATTTTTCATTTTATGACCAGGTGCTTGATCATTCACTGATGTTTGGCGCTATTCCTAAACGCTATCATGAAGTGATTAGTCAAAAAGGCAATACCGAACTCGATCTGTATTTTGCTATGGCCCGCGGCTATCAAAAAGATGGATTGGATGTGGTAGCTATGGAAATGACTAAATGGTTTGATACCAATTATCATTACATAGTACCCGAGTTTTATAAAGATCAGCAGTTTAAACTTTTCTCCACCAAAGTTATCGATGAGTTTTATGAGGCTAAACAGTTGGGCATCGTTAGCAAGCCGGTATTGCTTGGCCCTGTATCGTACCTGTTGTTAGGCAAAGAGAAAGAGGCTGGTTTCGATAGGATAGACCTGATCAAAAATCTGCTGCCTGTTTATTTTGACATCCTGAATAAGCTTAAAGCTTTGGGTGCCGAATGGGTCCAGTTTGATGAACCGTTTTTAGCGCTTGATTTAAGCGAAAAACAACAGGAGGTATTTAAAGATACCTATAAGCAATTGCGGAAAGAATTTCCTTTCCTGAAGATAGTTTTGGCAACTTATTTTGAACGCCTGGGCGATAACACTCAATTAGCGGCAACTTTACCTATTGATGTTTTACATGTCGATTTAGTGCGGGCGCCTCAGCAATTAGATGAAGTAATGGAACATCTGCCCCAAAAAACTATTCTTTCTTTAGGTGTTGTTGACGGGCGCAATATCTGGAAAAATGATTTTGTTAACTCGCTGGTCATTATAAAGAGCGCTAAGGATAAATTAGGTGCCGACCGCGTTTGGATAGCACCTTCATGCTCATTGATCCATTCGCCATGCGATCTGCAAAATGAAACCAACGATGAAGTGCTTACTCCCGAAATTAAGCAGTGGCTGGCTTTTGCGCGGCAGAAAATAAACGAAGTGGTATTGCTCAGCAAATTATCGGAAGATGTGGTGAGCGATAGCAGCCTGCATCAGCTGGCAAAAAACCGGCAGGCAAACGAGGCCCGCCGAACATCTGCACTGATCCATAACCCGGCGGTTAAACAGCGTGTAAGCGCCATCACCGAAAATGATGCAAAGCGTATAAGTGCTTTTCCTGCCCGGAAAGAACAGCAGCAGCAACTGCTTGACCTGCCGCTTTTTGCTACCACAACTATTGGTTCGTTCCCGCAAACAGCCGAAGTACGAAGCTGGCGTGCCCAATTGAAAAAAGGCGCGATAACACTGGGGGAGTATAATAAACTGATAGCTACCGAAACTGAAAAAGCTATAAAATGGCAGGAAGAGATAGGGTTGGATGTGCTGGTCCATGGCGAGTTTGAACGCAATGATATGGTTGAGTACTTTGGCGAACAACTGGCCGGTTTTACCTTTACACAAAATGGCTGGGTGCAAAGCTATGGCAGTCGCTGTGTTAAGCCACCGGTTATTTATGGCGATGTATCAAGGCCACAGCCTATGACGGTAAAATGGTCGGCTTATGCGCAATCACTAACCTCAAAATGGATGAAGGGTATGTTAACCGGCCCGGTAACTATTTTGCAATGGTCGTTTGTGCGCAATGACCAACCCCGTTCCGAGACCTGTACGCAGATAGCATTGGCCATTCGTGATGAAGTTTGTGACCTGGAAAGCGCCGGTATCAAGATCATCCAGATAGATGAACCGGCCATTCGTGAAGGATTACCGCTTCGCAGGGATGACAGGGCAAATTACCTCGACTGGGCAGTTAAAGCTTTCAGGATTTCGGCAAGCGGCGTTCAGGACAGTACACAGATCCACACGCACATGTGCTATTCGGAGTTTAATGATATCATTAAAAGCATAGCCGACATGGATGCCGATGTGATCACGATAGAAACATCGCGCTCGCAAATGGAGCTGCTGGATGTTTTTGCCGATTTTAAGTATCCTAATGAAATTGGCCCCGGTGTATATGATATCCATTCGCCGCGTGTGCCCAACAGGGAGGAAATGATCCGTTTGCTTAAACGCGCCCAGGCCGTAATACCCGATGCCCAGCTTTGGGTAAATCCCGATTGTGGCTTAAAAACACGGGGCTGGGATGAAACCCAAAAAGCCTTAACAGAGATGGTTGAAGCCGCGAAAGCTGTCCGCGAGAATGTTATCAGCAATGTAACTGCTTAAATAAAAAAACTACTGTGTATCCTTACGGGTACACAATAGTTTTATAGGTATAATTAAAAAATGGGTGTCATGTTGAGCCTGTCGAAGCATGGTGGTTAGGCCTCTGCGCGCGAGTCTTCGACAGGCTCAGACTGACAGTCCCTCTTTTGTCATTTCACCTTCAGAGGCCTCTGGATTTAAACACTCAGACTGACAGGCCTAAAGGGCCACGGGATTTAAATACTTAATATGACAAAGCATGAAAATAAACACTGCCCCCGGTGTAAAGAGCCCTTTGAATGCAAAGTAGGCAGCATCCTGTTGTGCCAGTGCCAGGGCATCAGCTTTACCGACCAGGAGCGCGATTATATCCGCTTAACCTACCCGGATTGCCTTTGCCGTAAATGCCTGATGGTTATGAAGCATGAGATCAGCTCGACCGCAGCTCAGGAAAAAATGAAAACGATACTTGAAGCAATCAGGAAAGGTAAGTAATAGTACAAGCCCGGTGCTGATAATCAAAAGCTTTTGGCTTTCTGCGTTCAGCCTTTTGCATCTATTTTATTTCTCCTGCTTCAAAAAGCTCATCCAAACGCCAGTGTGAATCATTTACCCCGCGTTCCATGCCCGATTGCAGCATGCCGTCACGATCAGTCACCGATTGGAAAACAGATTGTACAGTCACTTTTGTACGGTTCCCTGGTAGTGCTTCAAACCTGGTGGTTTCAAGCGTTACATGACCACTTTCTGGCAATCCTTCAAACTCAAATGTTTGGATGATACGTTCAGGCGCGGTTACATCATGGATAACACCATGAAAGCCATAATCATTACCGGCAGGGTCGGTATGAATATAACGGTAAGCGCCTCCGCTGCGGCAGTCAAACTTATCTATGCGCATTTTAAGTTCGCACGGGCCCAGCCATCTAACAATAAGCTCAGGATCGGTGAAAGCTCTGAAAACCAGCTCACGCGGTGCTTCAAATTCGCGGGTTATAAAAAGCTCCTGTTTTCCGGGCTCGGCCTTAATTTCTGTTTGATTTTTTGTGGTGATCATGGTGTTTTTATTTAGGTGATTGATTAATCGTTATCGTTAGCTTCTTGCAAAAGCTTGATATCCATTTTGGTCATCTTCATCATGGCAGCCATAACTTTTTTGGCTTTTTCAGGATTTTCGTTGTTATAAAGTAATTCGCTCATAACTTCAGGGACAATTTGCCAGGTAACGCCGAATTTATCGTCGAGCCAGCCGCACTGATTGGTTTTGCCGCCGCCTGCAGGTAGTGCTTCCCACAGATAATCAATTTCCTCCTGGGTTTTGCAGTTGATGTAAAATGATGTAGCAGGCGAAAAATTGAACATTGGTCCGCCATCTAAAGCTAAAAACTGCTGATCTTCTATCCTGAATGTTCCAACTAACATTTTGCGGCCATTGCCGGGATCGGTAAGTGAGCTTACTTCGCTTTCGGAGTTTTTGAATACCGAAGTATAAAATTTCAATGCTTCTTCAAGGTTGCCGTTAAACCATAAAAAAGGGGTTACTTTCTGGGTTGCTTTAAATGTTGCCATGGTTTCTGTTTTTTATTGATTAAAAATTTGTTGCTTTCGATATCTCAAAGTTACCCGCCCTGGCAAGGGCTAATAGTGCCCAAAAACGACGAGATAAGGGGGTATTAGCGACAAATTGATTTTTATCTCCCTGGCATTTTGCTCATATCCATGTGCAGCACATTCCAGCTATGGCCATCAGGATCGGTAAACAGGCAGCCGTACATCCAGCCATCCATTTCCCGGGGCTTGTGATTGCTTTTGCCACCGGCTTCGATAGCCTTTTGAGCCAGTTCATCAACTTCTTCCTTGCTTTCCGCGTCGATAGACAGCAGAACTTCAACTCCCTTTGCAGTATCCGCAAGACCGCAGTTTTCAACAAAGCCTTTAAAGGTGCTTTCGTCAAAAAGCATTACGGTAACATCTTTTTCGCCAACCTGCATGGCTGCAGAATTCGGGCCGTTACCAAATTGCGAGTTAAACCGGAAGCCGAGTTTGCTGAAAAACTCCTTTGATACATTTACATTTTTTACAGGCAGATTGATCCAGAATTGCTTCGTCATAATTGGTTATTTTAATGGTTTATCATTGTTTTTTAATTCTTCGAGCAGATTGTCGAGTGCGTCAAATTTTTCTTCCCAAACCTTGCGGTAACGCTCAACCCATTGAGCAACCTCTTCAAGCTGTTTCAGCCGGGGTTCGCAATACCGTTCACGGCCTTGTTTTTTAATAGCGATAAGACCGCATTCGGTTAAAATTTTTATATGCTGGGATATAGCGGGGCGGCTTACATCAAAGTTATCCGCTATGGCATTCAGGTTCATGGGTTTAAAGGCTATCAGGTTAATGATATCCCTGCGGGTTGGATCGGCAATGGCCTGGAAAACATCTCGTCTCATCTAAATCAAATATAATATGTAAGCGATTGCTTACAAATATAATATGTAAGCAATCGCTTACGCAAATTTTTTGAATATTTTTATTTGTAAATAAAAAAGGGGAGAAGTACAGGGTCAACATTTAAACATTCGGACTTGCCTAAGCGCTCAAAAACATTAGCGTAGTGTAACCCCTAAAAAAATAAATATTTGATTATGAATATCTTGTGAGTTATATTTTAAAAAAGTGGTAACCCTGTTAACCCTATTTATGTGCGTTTGCCCGGGAGTGAAATAGGCCATCCTGTATGATTCTCAAAAAAATCATCATCTTTGTGGCTGATAAATATATCCTAACAATATGCTGTTTGATCAAATAAGCCAAAAGCCGTTCTTTATTCTTGGACCCTGTGTAATGGAAAGCCAGGAGTTATTATATACTGTTGCCGAAAAAGTAGCCGAAGCCGGGCAGAAATACAATGTGCCGGTGATCTTTAAATCGTCATTTGATAAAGCCAACCGCACATCTATTCATTCATACCGCGGCCCGGGATTAGAGAAAGGCATGGAAATGCTGATGAATGTTAAGCAGCGTTTTGGTTTACCGATTACTACAGATATTCATGAGCCATTCCAGGCAGCTATTGTAGCCGAGGTTGCCGATATATTGCAGATCCCTGCGTTTTTATGCCGCCAAACAGACCTGTTGGTTGCGGCTGCCCAAACCGGTAAAATCGTCAACGTAAAAAAAGCCCAGTTCCTTTCGGGGCATGATATGTTTTATCCGGCTCAAAAAGTTATTGAAGCCGGCAATAACCAGGTAATATTAACCGAGCGGGGCAATATGTATGGCTATAATAATTTAGCTGTCGATTTCAGGAATATTTACGATATGAAAGCTTTTGGCCACCCGGTTTGTATGGATTGTACCCATTCGGTTCAGCGTCCGGGCGGAGCAGGAGGAAAAACCGGCGGCGACCGTACTTTTGTGCCCATGATGGCGCTGGCAGCAAAAGCTTTTGGGGCAGATGGCTATTTTTTAGAAACGCATCCCGATCCTGATAATGCCCTGAGCGATGGCCCTAATATGGTTAAGCTGCACGAACTGGATAAGGTTTTAGCACCATTAGTAGGGTAAGTTTTTGTTCTGAATGTCCGGATCCATGAAAGATATTGCAAAAAGGGTTTTTGATATTGAAATAGAGTCGCTGCAGCAGGTAGCCGGCTCAATTGATGATGAGTTTGCAAGGGTTGTTGATGCCATATTAAAATCAACAGGAAAGCTGGTTGTTATTGGCATTGGCAAATCGGGGCTTATCGGTAAAAAGATAGCAGCCACATTGGCCAGTACAGGTACACCGAGCTTTTTTTTACATCCGGGAGAGGCTTTTCACGGCGATTTAGGGATGGTAAGCCCCAATGATATTGTTTTATTGATATCCTATTCGGGCGAAACCGACGAGGTGCTGAAACTTATTCCTTATTTAAAATGGAACAAGAATGTGATGATCGGCATAACAGGTAATCCTATATCAACCGTTGCCAAAAACTGCAGTTATCACCTTAATATAAAAGTTGAAAGGGAGGCTTGTCCGCTTGAACTGGCGCCAACCTCATCAACTACCGCGGCGCTGGTTATGGGCGATGCCCTTGCTATAGCTTTAATGGAGTCGCGAAACTTTCAGCAGCATGATTTTGCACGTTTTCATCCGGGCGGTAGCCTTGGGCGCAAACTGCTGGTAAAAGTTAAAGACCTCATGCGTACCGATAAGCTTCCTTTTATTAATGAGGAAGCTTCATTTATGGATTTGTTACTGCGCATGTCCGAAGGCAGGTTGGGTATGGTTATAGTGGGCGACGCGTCCCGGATTAAGGGGGTGGTTACAGATGGCGACCTTCGCCGGGCCTTGCTAAAACACCCGGATACCTCAACCTTAACCATCGCCGAAATCATGACCGTTAACCCGGTTATTATTGATGAGCATGAATTTGTAGGCTATGCCGAGCAGTTAATGCTTGAAAAAAAGATCACTACCTTACTGGTGGGTTCTGCACAAAACCGGTCAATAACAGGTGTTTACCAGATATATACGGCCTGAAACACTTTTGATTAGCCTAAGCCGCGCATTCTTTGGATCGGGAGGCAGCTGATTTTGGTAATATTTGATTATCTTTACCGGTATCTATCATATTCTACCGTGTTAAATTAAATGTCTGATCAATCAAATTCGATCACTAATAAATTTCAGGCTCCTGCAAATATTCATATTGCAATAATAGGTCTTGGCTATGTGGGATTGCCCCTTGCTGTTGAATTTGCCAAAAAATATCCTGTAAAAGGTTTCGATATTAAACAAAGCCGGGTAGATGAGCTGAATAACGCGTTTGACCGTACCCTTGAAACCAGTAGCGACGAACTATCGGTAGTTTTAAATTTAAAGGATGAAAGCAAGGGCCTTACTTTCACATCGCAGATAACAGACATTGCTTCCTGTAACGTTTATATTGTTTCGGTACCAACACCTACCGATCAGCACAACCGGCCCGATCTGAGCCTGCTTATTCGGGCAAGTAAATCAATAGCAGGAGTATTGAAGAGGGGGGATGTTGTTATTTATGAATCAACAGTTTATCCCGGCGTAACTGAGGATGTTTGTGTGCCTGTTTTACAAAAAGAATCAGGTTTGCAGTATAACAGGGATTTTTTTGCAGGATACTCGCCCGAGCGTATAAATCCGGGGGATAAAGTCCATACGCTGACCAATATTTTAAAAGTAACATCGGGCTCAACGCCCGAGGCTGCTGATTTTATTGACAACTTATACGGGTCAATAGTAAAAGCAGGAACGCATAAAGCCCCCGCCATTAAAGTTGCGGAAGCCTGTAAGGTGATCGAAAATTCACAGCGGGATATCAATATCGCTTTTGTAAACGAACTTGCCAAAATATTCAACATCATGGATATTGATACCCATGCGGTTTTGGCAGCGGCAGGTACCAAGTGGAATTTCCTGAATTTTAAACCAGGTCTTGTAGGCGGCCACTGCACAGGAGTTGATCCGTATTACCTTGCAGCAAAAGCCCAGCAAATGGGTTATCATCCCGAAATTATCCTGGCCGGACGAAGGCTTAATGATGGTATGGGTACGTACGTTGCCCTTGAAGTCATTAAACTGATGGTGAAGAATGATATTTCGGTAAAAAACTCAAAGATCCTGGTGCTCGGTTTTACTTTCAAAGAAAATTGCCCGGATGTTCGTAACACCAGGGTAATTGATATTATTAAGGGATTTGATGGTTTTGACGCAACCTGTGAAATATATGATCCATGGGCTGACCCGGATGAAGTAAAAAGAGAATATGGTATCTCTACATTAAAAAATTACGGGCAACTAAGCGGCGCTTACGATGCTATTGTTATGGCTGTGGCACATCGCGAGTTTTATGATTTAGACTATGCAAGCTTAAAACATAAACCATCATCGGTAATTTATGATATAAAAGGTATTTTAAACAAGGATGTTGTAAGCGGACGGCTGTAAATGTTTTTTTTACAGTTATTTTTTCGCATAGAAAATCATTTTTTTGTCACTGTTAACAGAGAATTCATTTTGAATAAATTTCTTAATTTCTAATTTTGTGGCTGTGAAAATAATACATTCGTAACCGTGTCTTCATTTAATTATGACATTGTTATTAGTAAATAATTATAGTAATTTTAGCAGGGTTGCATACTACATAAGCACATATACATGATTCACAGATACGCTACTTTTATTAAAGCAGTGAACCTTACCATTGATTATATTATACTTAATATGAGCATGGTAATTTCTTACTTCATTGAAGACCGGTCATATATTTTTTGGATTAACAACAGGCAGTACCTGCCTATTGTGTTAGTTTTTAATCTAATTTGGCTGCTGTCAGCTAATATTACCGGGCTTTATGAACATGTTCTGAATAAAGATTCAATTAAAACCTATCGCGGTGTAATTAAAACTTATCTGCTGTTTGTAAGCTTTATTTGCTTCACTATCATTATATTGATAGGCACCAAAGCGTATTTTATAACACGCGAGTATCTTTTTTATTCACTGGCGTTATTCGGTTTCCTGCTTGGTTTATGGAAGTTAATATTCCTGAGCATCCGTAAAAGCGACCGCGCAACGCTTATCGATATACGTACTGTTATCATTATAGGTGGGGGCCGCATCGGGTCAGACCTGCATAGCTTTTTTAAACAAAACCCCGAACGTGGGTATAAGCTTGTTGGCTTTTTTGATGATGCATCAGACAGCGTACTTGATCAAAGCCTTTATTTAGGCGGTACTAATGATTGTATAAGCTATGTGCTCAACAATAAAGTTGATGAAATATTTTGTACCCTACCAAACTCTGAAGCCGAGAAAATAGAGCAGTTGATGCTTGATGCAGATAAAAATCTGATTAGGTTTAAATTTGTGCCAGAATATTACGACTACGCTAAAAAGCCAACTTTTATACAAAGCTTCGGCCATATCCCGGTTATATCCGTAAGGCCAGAACCTTTGGAGAACATGCTGAACCGCTCCATCAAACGCTTGTTTGATATCTGTTTTTCTATATTTGTGATCCTGTTTATTTTTAGCTGGTTATTCCCCATTTTGGCCATCATTATAAAGCTTGAGTCAAAAGGGCCGATATTCTTTGTGCAGGAGCGCTCAGGCAGGGACAATAAGCCGTTTAAATGCTATAAATTCCGTAGCATGCGGGTAAATCACGATTCAGATAAAAAACAAGCTACACGCGGCGATTCACGTATAACCAAATCCGGGGCATTTATCCGTAAAACAAGTATCGACGAATTGCCACAGTTCTTTAACGTAATATTAGGCAATATGTCTGTAGTAGGCCCGAGGCCGCACATGATAAGCCACACTCAACAATATTCGCAGCTTATTGATACTTTCATGGTAAGGCATTTTCTTAAACCTGGTATTACGGGTTGGGCCCAGGTGTCAGGCCTGAGGGGCGAAACTCAAACCACACAGGCTATGCTTGAGCGTGTGGAGGCCGACGTTTGGTATCTTGAAAACTGGTCGTTCCTGCTGGATATGAAGATTATCTTCCTAACGGTATGGAACGTGTTTAGAGGCGAAAAGAACGCGTTTTAATATGCCGATATTCCGGGATCAGCTAAGCCGAAAGGTTGAACTTTCCGGAATCCCTAAGCGGATCATATCCATTGTCCCTTCACAAACAGAATTGCTTTTTTACCTTGGCTTAAACGTTGAGGTGATAGGCATTACTAAATTTTGTATCCATCCGGCAGATAGGTTTAATTCAACAACGAAAGTAGGGGGGACTAAACAGCTTGATGTCGAAAAAATCCGATTGCTGACCCCGGATTTAATTATCGCCAATAAAGAGGAGAACGACCGTCTTCAGGTAGAAGAGTTAATGAATATATGCCCGGTTTGGATCAGTGATATTTTTGATCTGGAATCGGCTTTGCAAATGATTGTTTGCATTGGTGATATGATAGGTAAGCCCGGGCAGGCAAACGTGCTTTGCACGGAAATTAATGGTGGTTTTAAGGGTATAAAGTTTTCTGTAACGAGGCTGGGAGTTGCCTATCTCATCTGGCGTAAACCCTATATGCTTGCCGGCAGGGGAACTTTCATTGATAGTATGCTGCAAACATGTGGACTAAACAATGTAACAGAGGGGGAGCGTTACCCGGAGATTGATGCAAATGCTTTAGTCGCGGCTAATCCGGATCTTCTTTTTCTATCATCAGAGCCATATCCATTCGCTCAAAAACATATAGAGGAGTTTAGGGCGCTTTTACCAAATGCAAAGATAGTTTTGGTAGATGGTGAAATGTTTTCATGGTATGGCAGCAGGCTTTTATACGCACCCGTATACTTCAAACAACTGATAAATGGGCTTGTGAAAAATTAATTCCTACTAAATGAGCATGATAGCAAAAAAATGAAAATTATGTTTTTAAGTATAATTTTAAACGCTATCTTTGCAGCCTGTTAAATCAGAAACGCGGAAGTGGCGTAATTGGTAGCCGCACCAGACTTAGGATCTGGCGCTTCACGGCGTGGGGGTTCGAGTCCCTTCTTCCGCACTTAAAAGTAAAAGCCTTCAAAGTCATTGATTTTGGAGGCTTTTTTGGTTCGATAGATAGGTTATTAATGTACTTCCTCTTTTAAGTATTTGTATTTTAGTGATTTAACAGTTCGAGTCCAGACATCAATCCAACTGCTGAAAGTTCAAAAAATCTTTGTTATACATGCTAATTCATTGCCTGGCTGACCTAAAAAATCGCATCAGATTCTATGGCCTTATAAACAAAGTTTTTCGGCCTTTAAAACAAAACGTCTGAATAGGCTACCTTCTAATTTTGCTTTCATAAAATTCAATTATTATGGAACAAAATAATTATAATGGGACTTTGCAAAAACCGGTAGGTTCAGGCTTCAACGCAGTATCCACAACATCTGATGTTATAAAGGAAGTGGATCTTAATGGAAAAATTGCTATTGTCACAGGCGGCGACGGAGGTCTCGGCCTGGAAGTCACCAAAACGTTGTCTAAGGCAGGTGCGACAGTAATTGTACCTGCCAGGGATATTGAAAAAGCAAAATTAAATCTTCAAGGAATTGCCAATGTAGAAGTGGAGCCGATGAACCTAACGGAACCTGCCTCTATTACTTCGTTTGCTGAAAAATTCCTGGCATCAGATAGGCAATTGCATATGTTAATAAATAATGCGGGCATTATGTGGACACCTTTACAACGTGACAACCGTGGTTATGAGGCACAGTTTTCTACCAACCACTTAGGACATTTTCAACTTACAGCAAAACTTTGGGAAGCCCTTAAGAAGGCAGAAGGAGCAAGGGTGGTGACGGTTTCCTCTTCGGCACACCATTATTCTCCTGTACTATTTGATGATGTTAATTATCATACGAGAGAATACAACAAATTTGAGGCGTACGGCCAATCTAAAACAGCTAACGTGCTATTTACTGTTGAACTTGATAAAAAAGCCCGTCCGTTCGGTGTCCGTGCTTATACACTGCATCCCGGTCTAATATTGGATACCAATTTGAGCAGGCACCTGACCTTTGAAGATTTTGTTACTTTGGGTGCTATAAATGCTGACGGCACACCCAATGAAGAAGCCCAGGCAGCGATGCAGAAAATGTCTAAGACTAAAGAGCAGGGCGCAGCCACAACCGTATGGGCCGCAACAAGTCCGCAATTGCAAAATATAGGCGGTGTTTATCTGCAAGATGTCGAAGTTGCCAGTTACAATCCCGATGCATACGATAGTAACGCAGGGAAGCGCAACCCTGGCGGGACATTCGGTGTGGCCCCATTTGCCCTGGAGCCGAATGCGGCACAAAGGCTTTGGGTTTTGAGCGAGGAACTTACTGATACAAAATTTGATGTTCAATAAACAAGAGAAATAGGGCCCAAGCTGTTGGGCTTTATTTGCTTATTTTTGTATTATGGCGGTACGGCAAATAAATAATTACGCGGAGATTGTATTTACCTGTAGCGAAGCGGTACACCAAAATAGTGAACTGGTTGCGGAAGAACATTCTATTGTCCGGGTATTATCAGGCCAATTGAAAGTAATAGAATCTAATAAAACTTACTTTTTTGAAGCTGGGGAAACTTTTTTATTTCCTAAGAACCGGTTAGCCCGGCTCATAAAAACGGGAAAAGACGATTTGCCCTACAGAGCGATTATTGTAAAGCTAACCCAAGATGTGCTGAAAGCATTTTACGAGCATAAAAAAAATGAAGTCTTTACGGTATTTAAAACTGATGCCATAATTCCTTTATCTAAAGGGCCGTTACTGGACAGTTTTTTTGCTTCAATGCTTCCTTATTTTGATCTGGAATACAAATTACCGCGCGAACTTTCGGAGTTGAAAATACAGGAAGCGATAGCCATATTGCGATCTATAAATGACAGTATGGACCATATTTTATCCGATTTTTCAGAGCCGCATAAAATTAACCTTGTCGAGTTTATGGAACGTAACTATATGTTTAACATGCCCATAGAAAAATTCGGTTATCTGACAGGCCGAAGTTTAACAACCTTTAAGCGTGATTTTAAGAAAGTGTATGGTACAACGCCTCAGAAATGGCTCATGCAAAAAAGGCTTCAACTCGCCCGATACCAATTGGCTGAAAAGAATCGCAAACCTTCTGAAATTTATTTGGAAACGGGCTTTGAAAACCTCTCGCACTTTTCATATGCCTTTAAAAAACAATTTGGTTTTACGCCAAGTGAATTGTCAAAAGCTAAATAAATTGAAACAACTGTTCTTAGGATACTTTGTGTTGTTAAAAGTTCTTAAATGGCAGATAACCCGCATAGGATAGCTAAATCCTTTAAAAAATGGTTCGAATTCTGTACCGTTAGGTGCACCACATGGGATTCTGTCGAAATTCCGAGAGGGTTGCTCCAAAAAGAGCAGCCATTTTTTATTGATTTTTAGTAAGTTATCCTCGAACGCCGGATTGATGTAGGGTGTGCGATATGCCCCCTCTCTAAACATGAGACTATGTTCGAACGCCCCTTTAATAAAGGATGTTTTTGATTGAGGTTCGCTTTTTTATAAACGCCCGGTATTGAGGTCAGCGAAGTTAATAAGATCGTTTGTTGATGCAGGCTGTCGTCCCCCAGCTTTTGATTATAACTAATTTCCTCACTCAGCCGTGTCTTTTCAGCCTGAAACTTTTCATAATATTTCAGGTAGGTTTCTACTTCAATTTCCTCGTTGATCAGTTCCTTCAACTTTTTTAACCTTTACCATGTCTTTGAAACTGGCGGTTGCAGGCGATACAAGGCTTAGAAAGACTTAAATAATCCAGGACCTGTTCCAGTTTTTCGTGAAGTACAGTTCCAAAAACATTGAAAATATTTGAACAGTAGGATCCAAAAGAAATCCTTTTTAAGAAATATGTCAGGTTGTTCATGGAGTAAACAACTTATACGGCAATACGGAAAGCTTGTTGAACTTAGAAATTTTCGCTGTGAAATAGGATCGATTATGATGATGAGCCGTGGACATGTTTAATGCAATTAGATTTTGCGTTGGAATTGCTGGTGAATCGGGCTTTTAGTATCTGCTGTTGCTGAAGAACTGTCAAAAAACAATATATTTCCACAGATTCAGGATTGGCGGCCAGGCGATTTTTATTGTGTGAAGGATGAGGTGAAGTTGTCATCTTTATTGATAATCACTAACAGCCAGATACGCCAGACTCATGTATAGTATTTAACGGTTGGCTTGCACATCAGGATTGTGGAGACCGTTTAAGCTTAGCAATCATGGGTTGATAAGCACTGTTTTTTAGATGGCTATCCGATGGATCTTCCATATTGGCAGCTATTGGGGAATTTACCAAGTTGTTACTTTCCGAAAGCCTTTTTCGGTAATCAGACGGGGATGTGCCCATTAACCGGCTGAACATCCGGGAAAAATAGTATTGGTCATGGATGCCGATGCGAAAAGCAAGTTCTTTGACAGACATGGCCGTGAATGAAAGGTACTGACAGGCTTTTTGTATCTTCAGGTAATTAAAATATTCCATAGGCGTATGTCCTGTTTTTTTCTTGAATATTTTACAAAAATAGGTGACTGACATTTGGGAATGATCAGCCATTTCTTTCAAGGTGACAATCTTTTCAATGTTGTCTTGCATGAAATTGATGACCGATTCTACGGTATCCGTACTCGGCTCTTTCTTCTCCCAGTTAAATTGTTCCGTGTAGATCATGGAGGACAAAAAATGATAAAAACTCATGTTCGCATAACGCAGCGTGTCTTCTCCGTAACCTTTTTCAAGGTTGTAGTAGATATCGTCAAAGATCTTAATACGTTCAGCGCTGTAGGTTAACTGCGGTTTAAAAGATTCTTGCTTTTCTACGATCAGGTCAGTGATGAATCGCGCATTTTCTCCCTTGAAATGTGCCCAATAGATCGACCATGGATTTTTTTCGTCAGCGCCGTAAGCGTGCGGCGTATTTGCCGGTATTGCGATAAATTGTGAAGGAGCTATTTGAATTCGTTTTTTGTTAATATCAATCCATCCATAACCATCTGTGCAATAGATTATTATATGCTGATTGATGCCTTGCGACCGCTGCGCGTAGTGGAATAGTGCCCTGGGATAATAGCCGATATCAGTGATGTAAACCTGCCTGGTGATCGGGTCATCGATCAAAAAATCCGAAACAATTTTTTTGGGGATCACAATCAGTCTTTGACCGTCAAACCCATCTCTCTTGCGTAATGATTTGTCTTTGGACATTTAATGCTGAATAAAGATATCGGCAAAAGTGTATAAAAATATTTCATTGTTTGTAAAAATCCATCACAATCACAAAATATGTCATTTTTAGCATGGTCGAAAGGTTGTAAGTTTGATGTATAAAACCAATATGTAAATATATTATTCGCCTGAACGGTTTTCAGTAGGAAACTAAATTTCGAAAAATCTTGATTATTCGTTTTTTTATTGATGCCAGGTAAAAGCCTGGCCCTGATTTCTATTGTCCATCTCTCTGGCGCAGAACTAATTTTTTTAAACCCAATTCAATGAGAAAACTACTACTATTCGTTGTGCTGTTTTCGGCCGGTCTGATCAGCGCTTACGCTCAGCAGCGGAAGATCACCGGCACGGTTAAGGATTCACAATCCGGGCAAACCCTGCCTTTCGCCACCATTTCCATCATCTCTAACGGAAAGACTATTAGCAAATCTGCGGCCGATCAGGCCGGTAAGTTCTCGGTTGACGCAGAAACGGGTATGATCATCCAGGTATCTTTCGCTGGTTACGAACCGGCCCGGATTACGCTAGCGGCAAGTTCTGATCTTACCGTTTCACTTAAAAGCAATACCAATCTTTCCGAGGTTGTTGTGATCGCTTATGGTCGTGAAAAGCGTAAAGATCTGACCAGTGCGGTAACTACCGTTACGGCGCAGCAACTCAGTGAAGCTCCGTCCACCAACCTTGCAACGGCACTCGGCTCGCGTGCTCCGGGACTGGAAGTGCACGCAACCAGTACACAGCCTGGCTCAGGCGCTTCGGTTAATGTCCGGGGTCTCAACTCGATTTCCCAGCTACAAGGCCCGCTTTATATTGTTGACGGTGTCGCCTTAGTCGGTGATATCCGCAACATTAATCCCAATGATATCGAGTCTGTTGAAATTCTGAAAGATGCCGCCGCGGCCGGTATCTATGGCTCCCGTGCGGCAGAAGGTGTGATTCTGATCACGACAAAAAAGCCAAAAGCAGGGGCGACTAATGTGAATTTTGATATGTATGCGGGCATCCAGCATAATAATCCGGCTTACCAGATGCTCGGGGCGCATGATTATGCTACACTTAAACGATTGGCTTATCAGGATGCGGATCCGGGGACCTTCGGTCAGCCGGGTACGATGACCGCTGACGCCAAGATATTTAACGCTAACGAATTACAGAGCATAGCTGATGGCTATACCGGTTATGACTGGCAAAAAGCAATCCTGCATAATAATGCACTCACTCAGAACTATACACTTTCTGTGGCTAATGGAACCGGCTCTAACAAGGTATATTTCAGTGGGCAATACCAGAACCAGGACGGCATACTTATTAACACCGGCTATAAAAAATATTCCGGCTACCTGAGCGACGAAACAGCGATCAGATCATTTTTGAAATTGGGCGGTAGCATGAATTTTACTCATGACATTACGCACAATGCGATGCCGAACGAGTATCAGCAATCGCTGACACAAAGCCCGTTGCAGCCGATCTATGACAGCAGCGGTCAGCCGTTGATCACTGTGGATAACTCCACGGGGGTACCGACTATTTTCAATCCTGTAACACTGGCCTTAAACGCCATCGACTTATACACCACCAACCGGACCAATGCAAACCTATTCGTCGAGTTTACACCGGTAAAAAACCTGATGTTCCGTTCCAGTATCGGCGCTGATATCTATCAAGCCGAAGAAGATAAGTATTGGCCAAGAACGACAGGCCCGGGTTATGCACCGACAAATGGCTTAGGTGAGATTTATAATACCCGTGCTACGGACGTACTATGGGAAAATACTGCAACCTACAACCTGACGAAAGGCAACCACGACCTGAGTTTACTGGGCGGTTTCACTTTTGAACGTCACGAAAATACGGCGACTGATATGCAGGGAAGCCAGTTTCCAACGGACTTGCTGAGTTATAAAGCCATCGGCAGTGCCGGTCAGAAATTGCAGGACAATAGCAATTATGATGGTTGGGCAGTACGCTCATTCTTCGGCAGGGCTGTCTATAAATTTAAAGGACGTTACATCTTGAACGGCACGATCCGTCAGGACGGATCCAGCCGCTTTGGGCGTAACAATAAATTCGGTGTATTCCCCACAGTCAGCGGCGCCTGGCGGGTGATCGATGAGCCATGGATCGGCTTCAAGCTGAAAACTTGGCTGAGCGACTTTAAACTCCGCGCCAGCTACGGCTTGGTAGGTAATCAGAACTTGCCTTATGACGCAATTTATACCCGGTATGACCCAACCACTTATCCGTTTAACGGTACAAGTGTAACCAGTGGCTACCTGGCGGGGGGCACGAACGGCGTATTCGGCAACAACTCTCTGCAATGGGAAGTGCAGCACCAGTTCAATGCAGGTACCGACATTGCCATGTTCGATAACCGCATTCAATTATCACTTGACGTATATAATAAAAATATCAGCAGCCTGCTGATGCCACTTCCTTTGGCGCCATCATCTGGTTTTCAAACAGAATACGTGAACGTTGCGGCCATGAGAACGCGCGGCATTGACCTGGCACTGAAAACAACTCCGGTGAAGACGGCCAGCTTTACCTGGCAGGCGCAGATCAACTGGTCGAAGTATGACAGCAAGGTAACCAAGCTATTCCCGGGCAGGGATTCCGTTAACCTGTACCTTCGCGTTGGCTTGCCGCCAGCGGGCACTTTCGTAAACTACATTTTCGACGGCCTGTACCAGCAGGGAGATAACTTCAAGTTAAATCCAAATGGCAAACCTGGCGACATCAAAATACGCGACGTTAATGGTGACGGAAAGATTACACCGCTGGATCAGGTGGTGGTAGGTTCAAGCATTCCAAAAGGTTCGGGCAATTTCTGGAATTACTTCCGTTACAAGGCGATCTCATTGACCGTGAACAGTACGTTTGCGTATGGTCAGAAGTTGAACAACCTGACTTTTACCAACCTGACTTATTACAATTCGGCATTTGGTAGCCAGGGCAACGTCACCGTTCAGGGGGGGGACTACTGGACCCCAACGAATACAAATACAGTAATTCCAAGACCAAACTCTTTCGGTACTTCGCTTAAAACATTGCCTGGTGGTATCTCTCAGGGATCAAGCTATTCCATCCAGAATGCCAGCTACCTGAGAATCCAGCATATTACGTTAGGTTATGATCTACCTTCTTCGCTACTGAAAAAGATAAAAGTCAACACTTTGAATATCTATGCGCAGGCGCTGAATCCATTTGTCTTCACCAGCTACAAAGGAATTGACCCGGATATCGCCGGTAATTATGCATCTAACGAAATTTATCCTCGTTACCGTACTTTCATTTTAGGCGCAAGACTTTCCCTGTAACATTAAGACCAAATTAGACATGAAAACTTTTCAACGTATAAAATTCAAAGCAATCGGTATCACAGCCATCATGCTGTTGTTTGTCATCGCCGGTTGCCGTAAGGAACTTGACTATACTCCGGAAGTATTTGTTTCGGCCCAAAGCCTCTATAAGGACCAGGCCGGGGCTATAGCAGGAGTAACCGGTATCTATCAGCAATTGCAGACGCTTAAAAAATCTGACTATCAGCTTATTGGCGTAATTGGCACCGATGAGGCACGCTGCGCTTACCAGGCGCAGGGTTATGGTTCTTATTGGGCTGGAGTAGTAGGTATTGACGTTTATGACCTTACCTTCAACAGTCAGAACGCTGACATCAGCGGCTTTTGGAGCGTTTGTTATAAAGGGATTGCCAATGCAAATGCAGCAGTCCTTAATATTCCGCAGATCAAGAATTTCGGAGACGCTTCGTTGCAAAACCGTTTGGTTGGCGAAGCCCGATTCCTGCGTGCGGTTTATTACTTCTACCTGGTTCAATTATTCGGCGATGTGCCTATGCCGCTTGAAAATACGGCTTTCGACAACGGCGTACCGCGTACGCCGCAGGCTACCGTTTATAACCAGATCATTTCCGATCTTAAGTTTGCTTCGACCAATTGCTGGGCTAAAAATCAACTTGGAGCAAGTGCCGCCGGCCGGGCCAATATGGAAGCGGCAAAAGCCTTGTTAGGAAAAGTGTACCTGACCTTGCATGACTACCAGAATGCTAAAACAACGTTTGAGGAACTGATCAATGGTAATAAACTGACTTTGCTGGCAAATTATGCTGATCTCTTTGATGGTCAGCATGAAAATAATACAGAATCACTTTTTGAGATCCAGTATTCTACAGATAACAACAATAACACTCAGGGATTGCAGAATCTTTACGGTTCCTACGCTGGTCCTCCGGTGCCTTTTCAACAATTCAATCAGCATACTCCAGGCTATGGCGGTACGGTGATAACTTCCACAGCGTTTTACGCGGATACCGTTTTTGCGAAACCTTACTCATGGGCATATCAGTATGACGCACGTTACAAAGCTTCTATCAGTCACGATCGTTATGACAGTAACGGTAACACCATGAGCTGGTGGGCAGACCCGGGGTTACCAACCGTGAAAAAGTATGATATCTCTTCCAGCGACATTGATGTTTATCACTCTGGCAAAAACTTATATTATCTGCGCGCAGCAGACGTATTCCTGATGTATGCGGAAACTTTGAACGAATTGGGTCAAACTCAGGCAGCACTGGTACCGCTCAATAAAATACGTGAACGCGCTTTTGGAAATAGTTCGGTAAATTACGCTTTGACCGATCAGGTCTCGATGCGAGAGATCATACTGGATGAGCGTACCCGGGAATTGGGCGCTGAAGGCTGGCGCTGGTTCGACCTGAAGCGTACGGGCACATTGATCTCGCGGGTGAAACGTTACGACGATCCAAAACGTGACTTTATGAAGAAAAATAACTCGTCTACCGATCCGCATCCAACGCAGGAGATTTCTTCCAAAAATTTGTTGTATCCTATTCCTCTGAGCGAATTGCAAAATAATGCTGCACTGGGATTAAAAGCACAAAATCCTGGTTACTAATTAAATTGATTTATATATGAGCAAATTCAAATATCTGTGGCTGTTTACCCTCGCTTCAGTTCTTTACTGCTTCCCATTCGCATCGCTCGCACAGCAAGTAGATCGGTCGGGTGACGCGCTAATGGTTAGAAGCGAAGGGTCCGCCATCACTGTCAACCAAAAAACAGGGCGTTTGGATTTTAAATTTGGCAATGGCGTTACGATTGATAACGCCATTGCCTATGTAAGGGAATTATCTTCCGGATATTTGGCGACGACTGACTGCCAGTTGCATCAGGCAAGCACCGATACGTTCAGCAATGCCGCCGGCAAAGGTATACGGCTGACGATAAGACACTCCGGAAATGCGGCCCGAATTACCTTGTTGCAGCAGTTGCTGATCTATACCGATCACCCTTACATTTTTGCTAATCTTACTGCCATTAAAGGAGACGGTACGGATGAAGAAATGGAAACCCGTGAGATCTGCGCGTTGGCTGTTTTACCAAAAGAAAAGGCCCTGCTTGTGCAGCCGGGCGCCGAGCCGCGTTTGCTCGACGTTCCGTTTGACAACGATAACTGGACGCATATTCTGGAACGACGCTGGGAACCCGGGAAACCTGCATTCAACGGCATAACCTACGAGTTTTCTTCAGTTTACGACAACAATAGTTTTTCAGGTATCGTCTTTGGCAGTCTGAGCCACGACTTCTGGAAAACCGGTATTGCATATCATTCAGGTAAGACTACGGGTCAGGTCGATTCACTATCTGTTACCGACGGCGTAGCAACCCCCGATAATTCTGCATTAAGACCAGAGTATGGGGGCAACGACGGAACCCACGATCATGCGGTGCATGGTACCGCTAAGGGGCCGTCAGTTCATTCGTCCGTGATTTTCCTTGCTGCGGGAGATGTCCGCAAAATTTTTATTGACTACGGCAATGCCAACGCTTTACTAAACGGCCGGCTGGACTGGAAAGGCGCAGCACCTTTTTATTGGAATAGTTTTGGTGTGGAAGGCGTGCTGGGTTATGAGGGGAAAATGATGCCGCGTGATATTCCCAAGATTTCAGATTTTATTGCAACGCTTGATCAGTTCAATAAATATTCAAGACCAGTTATGAGTATCGATTCTTATGATCAGGGTATATATACCACGAGTTTGCTGGCATCGTTCGGTAAATACATTGACAAGAAAAAACAGGATCTTGGCTTCTACTTTATACCCTTCGCCATGTGGACCTGGCGGAACAATACTGCAAATACTAAAATTCAGGGATCAGATTATAACCTTTCAGACGCGCTGCTCTCAGACGATCACGGCAACCCGATCTGGTATAAGGAAGGCGACTGGGGGTGCCTGGCGATGGATCCTACACACCCTGCCGTTCGGCAGTACGTGATCTACCAGCTCAAAAAAGCTAAAGAGATCGGTGCTGAATTTTTGAAGATCGATTTCTTAACTGCCGGCGCACTTGAATCTACCCGTCGGTACAACTCGTCCGTTCGTTCCGGTCTTCAGGCTTACAATTATGGTATGAACATGTTGAAATCACTGGCGGATTCCATTCTGGGCAAAGACGTTTTTATAACTGAGGCAATTTCTCCCATGTTCCCCAGCCAGTATGCCCATGGCCGTTTTGTTTCTACGGATGTCTACTCCCATTTTAGGGACGATCAGCCGGGTTTCCCGCAATATGG
The DNA here is from genome assembly GCF_017569325.2 of Mucilaginibacter gossypii. NCBI lineage: Bacteria > Pseudomonadati > Bacteroidota > Sphingobacteriia > Sphingobacteriales > Sphingobacteriaceae > Mucilaginibacter > Mucilaginibacter gossypii. The sequence goes on from NZ_CP071878.2 coordinate 1,617,203, forward strand.
TAGTACAGAGGCATCCCTTGCCAGCGGGTCTCATCTCTGGTGGGTACAGGGAACACTCTGGCCGTATACCAACCTGGATGTGGCCGTCATGAAAAATTTTCAGAGAAATCCTGATCTGACTGAAAAAGATATCCAGGTACGCCTGTATGCTATGATGAGCATGGGCAGTATACTTGGGGACGGCTCGGATTACCGGAATAAACTCGCGGCTGATCGCGCAGCAGTTTACCTGAACAACAAATACCTGTGCGCTTTCTTTAGCGCACCAAAGGCTTTTACACCAGTAAAGGTAGCTGACGGTGAGTCACTCGACCAGCAGATGGCATTTTTTCTGCCGGGTAAAGAAGTCTTGATCTCACAGTTCAACTTCAGTAATTCCGCCGGCTATGACCAAATTTGGAAAAAGAAGGAGCTGGGTCTTACGAACACCGGTTACCTTATAAAAGATTTTCTGACGGATCAAACAGTAGGCAAGATCGAAAGCGGACAAGAAACTTTTTCTACCAGCGTACCTGCAGCAGATGCGAGAATGCTTAAACTGGTACCATCTAATTAATTTAAAACTACAATTATAATATACCCGATATGGAAGTAAAAGCTTGGGCGGAACAAGTGACCATCCCGACCTATGGGATCGGACAACCGGAAAAAAATCCAATGTTTCTGGAGAAAGGGGTTTACCAGGGCAGTAGCGGTGTTGTTTATCCCCACCCGGTTGTCGAAAAAATATCTGATGAAAAAACGGATAAGGAATACACGGCAGTGTTTCTGAAAAACGATTACCTGAAGATCATGGTTTTTCCACCGTAGCCATGATTTTATTTTACAAGAGTACGCTTTGTGTTTTCTAAAAGCCGTAAACTTACCTCTTATTGTTATCGTGTTAGGATGAATTTTTGTATTGGTTCAGCAAGCGATAACGTTCTACCAATTACCTGATTCAAAACTTGATTTATATAAAGCCTGTTTAATCATTTTCTTTTCACAAATCGTGTTGCTGATTTTTAGTTTTTTGAGTATTTCATTTAAACTGGATAACTTCTTTTACCGAGCGCAGTGTGTTTCGTTCGACCTCCCTTTACAAGTTGACGGCAAAATTTAAAAATGCATAATTCATTCTGCTCATGAGTTCGATCTTGATGGTCAATGTCATCTAATTATAGCCTGATCGCAACGAAGATGCCCTGGCTTAGTACGGCATTTCAATAATGACTTCAGTATCAATGTTACTCTGGATCAGAGGTACGCCCATTATGCGGTGTGATTCCGGTCGCTACTTTTTTAAGGTCTTCTTTGCTGAGGATGGTTTTCTTTTCGTAGTGTTCCAAATGAAAGTTTTCCAATTTTTGTAAAAGATATTGCAGCGTGAATTTTTCGGCAAAGGTCAACCTGCCGGTGATGATCTGTCCCACATAGTTGGTATGTTCAAATACCTGGAACAATAATTTCTTGCCTTCGTCAGTAATGGCAATATGCTTACTTCGTTTATCCTTTTCATCGTCCCACTGCCTAACCAATCCTGACACAACCAAACGCCTGATCACTTCCGTGCCAGAAGTTTTTTCCTGTAGATTATGGCTGATAAGTTCACTTTTTGATAAGTGCGGGTGCGTTAATAAAATAGCCAGTGCCGTAAAATCCTCGGCGGTTTGCAAGGGCGTACCCTCCAGTGCTTTTTTAATATATGATTTGGCGTAACGACTCATGAAAACAAACAGGCGCCCGATGTTATTATCCAACTGATAAGCAATATCCAAAGCGGCGCTGTCATTATCACCGAACCTAACTTCACTGCTATGATTATTAACGGCGGGATCGCCAACCTTATTCAAAAGAAAACCTGTAAAATCCTGCAAAGACACTTCCCGTCCCTGGTTTTCTTTTTCCAGTTCATCTACAAGATCGATCAGTTGATGAATGAGTTGGTATGATTTCATGTTTTTATAAATTAAGCATGCCGGCAATTTTCAAAATTAGTTTCTTTTAACGAGTGCTGGGTTTTGCGTCTTGAAGGTAGCATAGGCAATCTGGTAATTTTTCTTGGCATCTCCCTGCGGCTTAAAGCTTTTAAACAGGTTCAACGTTTTGATCAGGGTTAGTTTATAAGCAGGCAGTTCGGGGGCGTCGATCGCCAGCATATCGGCCATTTCTTTTCCAAGCAGGTAACGCATCAAGCCCAGTATATCGTTGGCCGTGGCCTTACTTTTATTAACGGAAAGGATATGAGCGGTCAGCGATCTGGTTAATTCCTGTCCATGTGCAGAAACAGCGAACTGCCTTCGTTTAATAATGTTATCAAGTTGCTGCGCCATTTTAGAGTTTTCAGGGATCAGATCTTCATCTAATCCCGACAGATAACCTACTACTCCCCATATGTGCATAAACGCCGCCTGATCATCCTGGCTTACGCTGTAACCGAGCATTCGTAACCCGCGAATAACGATCAGTGAAAATGACAGGTTTGTTCCGGCCATGTCTTCCTGGTTGATCGGTAATCCCCAGCTATCATCCCATTTACCGCTTTGCAGCATATAGTAACGAACGGCAGCGTGCATGATCCGCACTTTTAAAATTTCTTCATAAGCGTTTCCGTCTTTACCGAAAGCATCCGGCCCCATAACCTCCCAAACAAACACAGCGGTATCATAAAGCCTTTTGGTAGTTTGTTTACGGATCAGTTCGGACAAGTACAGCACCATCGCGCCATTGGCTGCATTATAACAATAGGGTAATGATAACAGCCCGAGTAAACTCATAATTATCTCCGAATGCCGGGCATAGAAAATAGCGCCGTTTCTCATCAGTAGTGGTTGCGCCCATATTGGCAGTTCCGTAGCTTTATCAATAAAGTCAATTTTTGGGAATAAATGCTGTAATAATTTCAAATGGTCGGCACCTGATTGGCCACCCATCCAGTCCTGTAATTGCTTCTTCTTTACCGGATCGCTAAAAACATAATGTATAAACTCATCCGCCCGTTTATCACCCAACAGCCGCTTGCGGTTTAAAAGTTCATTGCTATATAAATTATGGTTGATCATAAGCGCATGGTATTTATAATGCCCTCTGCAGCCAGCCTGCCGCTTTTCATCGCTGCATTAATTGAGCCATTCATCAAATAATCCCCGCAAATGAAGCATTGGTCATTTACCCGTATGGTTGTATAACCAGGTTCATTAGTCACGTGGTCGTCATTCGGCAGCGCATAATCAATATGGTAGGTTTTTAAGTGTTTCCAGCTAACGGCTTCGGGATACCAGAATTTCAATTCGCTAACCACATTTTCCTGTAGTTCATTTTGGTTCGCATTTGAATGGTCGCCTATTAACGATAATGAAATTAAAGTATCACCGCTTTCAGAATACCTGTTAGAAATACGATCCAATACGGCAATGTTATTTACAATTTTTCCAGGTAACGTATTTAAAGCTATCAGGGGCTTTTCAAAGGGGCGTTTCCTGGCGGTGAAATACATATTGCTTACGGAATGATGCTCAATGTTCGAATTTTTGTTGCTTATTGGAGAACGCAAAGGATCGGTAGCGATCAAAACAAAGTTAGCGTGATAGCTAAGCCCATCTGTTGTTGTTACCGAGCCTCCATTAACTGCGGATACATTTTGATGGAATAAGAGTTCCTGCGGAGCAAGGCATTCAGCCAGTTGTTTAGGTATCATGCCCATTCCTTGGGCTGGGATAGCGGCATCACCCTCGCTGAACATTTTAAAAACAAACTCAAACATTCTGCTGGAGGTACTTAAGCGGTCTTCGAGAAATATCCCGGTCATAAAGGGCATGAAGAACTGGTTTACGATGGTTCCGCTGAAACCTTCTTTTTTTAGGTATTCTGTGGTGGTGATCTCTGGTTCTGAAAAAATCTTGTCGATACTCTTACCGGCCAATTTTAGCTTTAATCGGAGCATGCGTAATTTATCAGTAAATGTAGCAGCTGAAGACAGCAAAGTGCTCATTGTTGAACCTGGCTGCCGGATCGGATCGCCTAAAATATTAGCGCCTTTTTTGTTCAAAATAATTGCGCCGGGATCGAATTTACAAAGGTCCAGCGCCTCATAATCCAATAGGTTTCTGGCCTCCGGATAAGCTGTTAAAAAAACCTGGAAACCCCGGTCGAGCAGGTAGCCATCCACCTCATCGGTTCGCACTCTACCACCTACTCCATCGGAGTGCTCCAAAACCAAGACCGATTTTTGGGCAGCCTTTAATATTTTGGCCGCTGTTAAACCGGCTATGCCTGCACCTACAACAATCACTTCCGCGTCTTTTTTCATGGCTTATGTATTGAAGCTGGTATTTGTATTTAATAAATGAGGTTCAACTCCAGGCTTGGCATAGGCGAGTTGTCCAACGGGTTGCGGTAGATAGTAGGTATCCAAACCGGCCACGGTCATGGTTCCAGCTTTACCGTGATCAACTGTTCCATCTGCCCCGATCAATCCATCTTCTGTTAGGATATGGACTATTTCACCTATAACAATTGTTGTTCCGTTAACCTCCATATCAATCATCTCAAGTAATTCCAGCCCTATGCGTACGTTGGATGCTTTCACAAAAGGTGCCTTAAATCCATTTGTATAATACTTTTTGAAATGACAGGTGTCAAACTCAGAAAAGCCGGAAGGATAACTTGCACTGGTTTGGTGCGCCTGCATGTACCATTCTGGTAACACGTTATTGAGGGTATATTGTCCTGTTGATCTGATGTTACGCAGCGTATCATTGTGCTCACGTTCGGGTCGGATCACCATTCCGATAAGCGGCGGGTTCGCACCCAAATGGAAAACAGAACTAATGATACACAAGTTAGTGACACCGTCATTACTGGTTGTTCCCAAAAGATTCAAAGCCCGGTAGCCTATCAAACTGTTGATCAGGCTTGTCCTGTATTGCTTTTCCAGCTGATAGATGTTTTCGCTTTTTATATCCTGCATCTTAACTTGTTTTTAATTTACCTAAGCCGCCATCCATGCCGATAACCTGCCCTGTCATCCAGGTACTGTCATCCGATAATAAATAGGCGATAAGCCGACTGATATCTTCGGGTTGTCCTATTTTTCCTAAAGGATGACGTTTACCAGAGGCTTCCCGTTTTTCAGGTGTACTCAACAAGGCCTGAGCGAGTGGTGTATCTGTTAATGAGGGGGCTACCACGTTAACCCTGACATGCTGGATAGCAAGCTCGGCTGCCAAAGAAAGCGCCATACCTTCAACTGCGCCTTTGGCAGCTGCTATACTGGCATGGTAAGGCATGCCGGTTTTGGCGGCGACCGAACTGATCAGAACAATGGATGAACCTCCGGCATTTTTAATTGGTTTCATAGCCTGCCGGATCATACGTGCTGCACCTAAAACGTTCAGCTGGAAATCTTTCAAAAAATCTTCATCAGTTAACCTGCCGAACGGTTTCAGCGTAATGCTTCCAACCGAGTAAACCAACCCGTGCAGTTGCTCAGGAAGGAACAGCTCCACCGCATCCAAACTTTCTAAAACGTCTGCTTTTAAAAAATGTAAATCTTCCGGCCACTCGGCTGATGCCGATCTTGATACCGTATAAATATTGGCGTTCTGCCGATGAAGCAGTTGAACTAATGATAAGCCAATGCCGGAACTGCCTCCGACCACCAGGATATTCTTTCCGTTGAAGTCCATTATCCGATATACTTTAAAAATTCATTCTTGGTTTCAATATTTAGAAACTGCCCGCTGTATTCAGCTGTAAGCGTGGTACTGCCGGCGTCCCGGATACCACGGCTGGATACGCAATGGTGATGCGCGTCTATAATTACCGCTACATCTTCCGTGCCTAACGCTTCTTTGAGCATATTGGCGATTTGCATGGTCAGCCTTTCCTGCACCTGTGGTCTTTGCGAACAGTACTGAACAATCCTGTTCAGTTTTGATAAACCGATTACCTGCCCATTGCTGATATAGGCAACGTGGGCTTTACCTACAATAGGTACAAAGTGGTGCTCACAGTTACTAAATACAGCAATATTCCGTTCCACCAGCATTTGATTGTAGTTGAATGGATTCTTGAATAAAGTGGGTTTGGGTTTGTTAGCAGGGTTAAGGCCGCTAAATATCTCCTTCACATACATTTTAGCTACCCGCTTAGGTGTGTCTCTCAAACTGTCATCTTCCAGGTCCATTCCCAAGGTTTCCATTATTGCGGCGAAATGTTTGGCGATATGTTCCATTTTGGTATCGTCGTCCAGTTCAAATGCATCAGGCCGGAGTGGCGTGTCGAAAGCAGCGTTATAATGATCTTGTTCCAGATCAGTTACTACCTGCGCTAAAGTTAAGTCGTTAACTGTTTCGTCTTTTATCATGAAGTCGTATTAGTATAAGTTTAAATGGAGTTTACTATTTATTGCCCTTCGCTGATTTTTAAGCCGGAAATAAAACCCTGTGTTTAAACCTGTATAGATCATTACATTTAGCAGGATCAGATTCATCCCATAAAAAACATCCTCTACAGAAATGGTCAAGATACGTACGCCTATGATGTGTGCCCGGGTTATACCAAACTACCAGGTTTTCCAGGACCGTGCCGGTCAGCAAACCATTATACAGTGACACTATATCAGGCTTTGACTAAATAGGCTTCTGCACTTAAACGAGAAAACCCAGAGCCAATCACCGCTACGGAAGATTTTTCGTCAGGGATAATATTATTGATAGGATTTGACTTTAACATTTAAGGAAAATTAGCATTTAGTTTACGATTCAAATATAATACAATCATATACTATATTTTAACATGTAGTACGATTTTGTATAAATTAAGAAAGATTATAAATTACTATTTCCGCAAACTTTTTTAATTGATCCCACAAACCAATGTTATAATTCAGTTGATAAAAAGATGATAAATGCATGTTGTAGATGATGACAGTCAGTTATTTAGATGATGACAAGCATTCTGAAAACCTGATCCTTTTCCTATTATTGCTTATGTTTTTACAATTTGTAACACAGAAAAAAATATTTGACTTCCCTGGTTAATAACGGTTTGCCCGGCATTTGTCTATCGCCTATTGATGTATAAGGTAGTACAAATTTCGCAGTCCGCCCAATGGCCGGCATACCTGAGCTATCCATTATAAGATTAAGCGCATTGTGTCTTTTGGGATACAAATTTGGGTATTGCTTTTTTCAGCATATCTAGTAAAGATCATCATATAGGTTGTTGAAATCAGCACTGGAGTAATAAGGATCTCTTTTTTTTAGTTTTACTCGTTGTATTATGAAAACGCAAATAACTGTTGTTTTAGGATTAGCCTTTCTGTTAGGCAATGCATCCTGTATTAAAGACTTTCACAAACCCACCACAGTAACGGTTAGCACGTTTGCCGGTCAAAGTATTGGAGGGTCATCTGATGGTGTCGGCACATCGGCTTCGTTTAACAGCCCAGTGGGTATAGCAACAGATGTTGCCGGTAACATATACGTGACAGATAATTGGACCGGCTTGATCCGTAAGATAAGCCCGGCGGCTGTAGTAACAACCCTTGCCGGCAACGATAAGGTTGACATGGATGGCCGGGGCCCTGTGTTTTGGTATCCGTCCGGCATAGCGGTAGATGCTTCAGGTACTATATATGTAGCCGATAGTCATAACAATCGGATCTGTAAAGTAAGCCCGGAGGGCGTGGTAACAACCTTTGCAGGTAGCGGTACTCAGGGAACAGCCGATGGCCCGGGTGCTACGGCTACATTTTATAATCCGGGAGGTTTGGCCTTAGATGCCTCCGGTAATGTTTACGTGGTACATAGTAACCTGGTCCGTAAGATAAGCCCGGAAGGCGTAGTAACAACCCTTGCAGGTAGCGGTGCAGCAGGTTCGGCCGATGGCAAGGGTACTGCTGCGTCATTTAATGGTGCTTCTGATGTAATAGTAGATGCTATCGGTAACCTATATGTGGCAGATTCCCACAATAACCTAATCCGTAAGATTAACCGGGGAGGCGTGGTAAGTACGCTTGCAGGAAGCGGCGCCAAGGGTGAAGCTGATGGCAAGGGTGCTGCAGCTTCATTTGATACTCCGTTTGGTTTGGGTATAGATGCCGCAGGTAATATATACGTGGCGGATCGTCTGAATAATAAAATACGCAAGGTGACCCCTCAAGGTGTGGTAACCACGGTAGCCGGTACCGGTGAGTTTGGGTCAGATAATGGCCCGGGCGCTACAGCTACATTTAAAACCCCAACTGACGTGGCCGCAGATAATTTCGGCAATTTATATGTAACTGATGGCAATACTATGATACGGAAAATAGTGATAAGTAGATAAACTCTCTGAATGATATCTATTAAAACTCCATTATATGTTAGGAATGGTCAAGCATAAACCCTGAATAATCGGTTCTATCGAAAACGGGTTAGATATTTGAAATCAGCCTGACCATCAAACAGAGTGGCTAATAGTTTCAGTTCATCCAAAATAGGTCTGTGGGTACATCGGGTTTTAGTACTATTTTAGCCAAGTTGTCAATTTTATTGGCAACTTTTTTATGAATTAATTGCAGGTAGCCAATTGCTTCTCTTGAGGTAATCGATTAAGCTAATTATTTACAATTGAGTTTTATTCCTCTTGTTAAATTTGTAATAATTGAACCTCATGGACCATATCATATTCAACATTATTTCTGAATCCTAATGTTGATTACACCCGCAGTCCGCGATACGGACAGAGGATCGGAACAAATTAATCATAACGCCTAAACAATCAAATATTGATTGGACAAGCTGTTTAGGTCAATCATCAACACATTAACGTTCGGCGCAATCAAAATGCCGGAATCCGGCTGGGTTTTCAAGATCCGCTAAACAGCTCCTGCCACTGGCGTATCATGCCTAAAAACCTGTTATTTAAAATGATGATCTTAAACATAGCAAAAGCCAGCTGACTTATGTTGAAGGGGGATTGGGATATATAAGGTTCAAAAAGCTAAATAAACCAGATTGACTTTCCGGAGGATATTTGGTGTGTAAAAAAAGCTATTGCATGGCTGATAACTCGCATAAAACAGCCAAATCCTTTAGAAATTGGTTCGAATTCTGTACCGTTAGGCGCACCATATAGGAACTGTGTCTAAGTTCTGAAAGGGGCACTTTAAAAGAGTTAACCTTTTTAATTCTAAAAAGCCGCTACTTTTCGATTTGATCAAACAGAACTCGGATCAAGCAGAATTCTTGTGGGAGAATGAAAAAGCATTTGCTTTGTGGATATAATAATTAATACGTTGTCGATATCACGAAAACTCAAAATGTTCGATAACTGGAATATCGCTAACTGAGTTGATGAACAGATCCATTTTAACTGAAGGTCCGTGAAGCTGCCATGTTAAAAGCATATAGTCACCATCTTTCACCCTCTTAACCATCTTGAATTTCAGTTTATGAGCTGTCATCATGTCTTCGCACAAGACGATACCATTTACCGAGACCGGGCATTTAATATAAAATGTTTTGGATTGATTATAATAATCTATTTTCTTTTGAAAGAAAGGAAGTACGGAAAGTATAAACAGGATCATTATACTGGCGAACCCGGCAGCTAAGTAGTAACCGGCTCCAATACCCATGCCTACTGCCGCAACGGCCCAGATGGTAGCTGCGGTAGTGATGCCATTAACCCGGTTTTCACCTCTGAAAATAACGCCGGCACCAAGGAACCCGATCCCCGTAACCACGTTTGATGCGATTCTGTCTGCATTGTCAGGCGCTCCAATGGCGGTTGACATGAGTGTGAAAAAACAAGCGCCAAAAGATATCATGATGGTGGTACGGAAGCCAGCCGCCTTACCATGATATTCTCTTTCGGCGCCTACAAGTCCGCCCCACAACAGGGCCAGTAAAAACCTGACCAGTATTTCTATATCGAAAGCCATAAATTCAATTTTATTTGATTATAACCGAATATATGATTTTTATAGATACTTGAACCTGCCGGGTTTCATCATTTATGTAGCGGGAGAACCCGGTTTTCAGAGACAGATTGCTGTCATCTGCTGTAATGATAATTGCCGGGGCCCACAGTGAATTTTTTGTAATTATTTCCTGAAAAATCGGGAACAAAAATATCAGCTGTTGTATTTTGCGGAACAGTTACCCTCATATCTAATTTCCTATCAGTGATTTGCCATTTACTATAGATGGTTCCGTACGGGCAATCGTATTTTCCTTCGGCCCATGATAGCCCGCCGCCAATTACCGGTTTGATTGTTATTTTTTTATAGGCTGGTGCGGCAGGCGTAATACCTGCAATATAGCGATACATCCAATCGCCGATAGCCCCGTAAGCGTAATGATTATAAGAATTCATAGATGACTCTTCAAAACTGCCGTCGGTCCTGATACCATCCCATCTTTCCCAAATAGTAGTAGCCCCCTGTTTAATTGGGTATAGCCAGGAAGGATAAGTATCCTGCAATAATAACTTGTACGCCACGTCGGCGTAACCGAACCTGGTGAGGGCATCACAAAGATAAGGAGTGCCTAAAAAACCCGTTGTTAGGTGATCCCGATATAGCCCGATGTTCTTAACAAGGCGGGCTGCAGCCTGCTGTCTCAAGTTTTCCGGCAGCATATCAAATTCCAAAGCTAATACGTATGCTGTTTGGGTATCTGATGAGATCAGGCCATTAGCGGTAACATATTCGTTCACAAATGCCCGTTTTATTTTGAGCAACAACTTTGAATAATATTGCTCGTCGGTTGTTTTGTTTAAAACTTTGGCGCTGTTGATCAGTATTTGGGTTGAATATGCATAGAAGCATTGTGCGATAAGATATTTATTGGTTATCGCAGATGTACCATCTCTGTCGTTATTCACACTATAAAACAACCAGTCGCCAAAATGATTACCCGTTACCCATAAATTGTTCCTGGTTTGCTTTTGGATATAATTAACCCAGGCTTTCATGCTTTGAAACTGGTTTTCTAAAATCTTTTTGTCTCCATATGCAAAATACATATTCCATGGGATGATGGTTGACACATCTCCCCATCCTGAACTGCCGCCAACCTCATTTGTGCCATTTTTGAATACATCCGGAACCACAAAGGGGATACTACCGCCTGGATACTGATCGGCAGCTACATCCTTGAGCCATTTGGTAAAGAAATTGTGAACATCCATATTAAATGCTGCTGTACGTGAAAATACCTGCGCATCGCCTGTCCAGCCTAAGCGCTCGTCGCGTTGCGGGCAATCTGTTGGTACATCAAGAAAGTTACCTTTCTGTCCCCATTGGATATTGTGTTGCAATTGATTAAGCAAGGGGTTGGAGCATAAAAAGCTCCCGGTAGCTTTCATATCCGAATAAACAGCTACAGCGGTAAAGTTCTCTGGATTTAATGCGCCTTTTATACCGCTAACCTTAATGTACCTGAAACCCTGCCAGCTAAATTGCGGCTCAAATGTACGTTTTAAGGTATCTTTTAATATATAAGTGTTTTCGGCCTTTGCCGCCCGTAAGTTCTCTGTATAAAATTCGCCTGCTTTATCCAGCACTTCTGCGTGAGCAATTTTAATTGAGTCTCCCGGATGGCCTTTCAGTGTAACTTTTACCCAACCCACCAGATTTTGACCAAAATCAATCACCTTTGCACCGCGTGGCGTAGTTATGACCTTTATTGGCTTAAATGTTTCATGTTGCTTAACGGGTTCGTTATATGTAGCAATAAGGGTGTTTTTAGCGTATGGCATTATGATTACAGGATGCCAGTCATGGTCATCAAAAGCGGGCTTTGCCCATCCTGATTTTTCTAATCTCGTATCAATAATACAACCGTTGTAGATCTCGGCAAATTGTAAAGCTCCCGTAGATGATCTCCAGCTTTGATCTGACGATATGATTTTCTCTGAGCCATCGGTAAAGATGATCCTCATCTCCATTAAAACCGCTGTTTTATCGCCATAAAAATTAGCCCTGGGTGTATAAGGGCCCAGCGGGCTGCGATACCAACCGCTGCCCAGTGTAATACCCATGGCATTTTCTCCCTGGGCTAACAGAGTTGTAACATCATAGGCCTGATATTGTAACCTTTTATTATAACTTGTCCATCCTGGTGTAAGGAAGCTGTCGCCTACTTTATGCCCGTTTAGTTGTGCTTCATAAAAGCCATGCGAAGTTATATAAGCTGTAGCCTCCCTTATTTTTTTGTTTAATGAAAAATTAGTTCTCAGCAAAGGAGCGGGGGCGTTTACTGTATCATTCAAGGCAGGCCTAATCCATTGGGCATGCCAGTCAGAAGCAGATAACAGGCCCATTTTCCAAAATGACTGATCACTCCAAGCTGAACGTAATCCGTTGGTATCCCAAATCCTTACCCGCCAAAAATATTTATGGCATGATAGCAGTGTTTTGCCGCGGTAAGGTATGTATACTGATTGATTCGATGTTATTTTTCCGCTCGACCATAACGGGGGGGCATTATTTTCGCTGAACGAGGCTGAGTCTACTTGTATTTCATAAGCTTGTTGGCCGACGGGTATATTATTTTTTTCTGCAAGTTGCCAGCTAAAACGCGGATTGTGTGCATCAATACAAATTGGGTTTTTCAGGTTTTCGGTTAAAAGATTTTTTAAAACCACTTGTGCCGAGGTAGTGAGCCATGAAAATAAAAAACATCCAATAAGAAATGGTGCTCTCATAATTTAATGTATAGGGTAACCGGTAAATTGGTTTATAAAAATAAAGCAGGATGGTTTCATTACCATCCTGCTCTGTCTTTTTGAATACTTATTATATTTTCGAGAGATCGTTATCCCGAGTTTGGGAATAACGTTTACTTTCCCTTGAGTTGAACCATCACTTTTATGGTTTGGAAAATTATGCTTAAGTCGTTATTAAAGTTGATGTTTTTTAAATATATAAGATCATAACGAACACGATGACGCATTTCCTGAACATTTTCGGCATAGCCATAATTTACTTGTCCTATAGAGGTGAGACCCGGCTTGAGTTTAAATAACTTTTTGTAGTTAGGTGATTCTTCTATGAGTTGTTCAATAAAATACTGCCGCTCTGGTCTGGGACCAACGATAGACATGTCGCCCTTTAAAACATTCCAGAACTGGGGTAATTCATCCAGCCTGGATTTACGTAAAAATACACCCCATTTCGTAATTCGGGGGTCTTTATCTTTTGACAGCATCGGCACAGCTTGCTCTGAATTTACATACATGCTTCTGAACTTATACATTCTGAAGGGTTTATGATTTCTGCCAATTCTTTCCTGACGATAAAAAACCGGGCCCCTTGAAGTTAATTTAGTTATTATGGCTAATGCAATAAACACAGGAAGCCCAGGGATCATTACCAAAAGGGAAAACATAATATCGAAACAGCGCTTGAAGAAAATAATTTTCAAACTAAGCTCAATGGAAGATGAAAGCTGTATTACGGGGAGATTTTCATAATTAACGATACTGGCGTAGCTGTTATCAAGTACAAGATCTGAAACCAGTTTAATTTTAATGGAATGCTGGTCGCCCAGGTCAACCAGTTTATTCAATAAAAGCTGATCCATAAACTTGTAGCATATAAATGCTTCATCAGGCCTGGCCTCAAGGATTTTATCAAATAGTACTTCATGGGGCAGGCTTTCAATCATTTCTTCGGGTATGGTGGTAATAAAATTATACCCGTACTCCGGATGCCTTGAAAATGATTTTTTTACCCGGTTAACGATATCCGCATTACCAATTATGATAACGTGCTTAATATTATAGCCCTTTTTACGAATATAATCGAGTGTGAAAAAGATTAGAGAGCGCTGGATAACTATGAAGATAAAAAACAAAAGATATGTGCAAAACATCACCATTCTGCTTACCTCATAAAGCTTAAAGAAATAAACTATCCCCAGAACCATTACCAGGTGATACACCATAGAGGACATGAATTTGCTTAAATTGTCACTTAATATCAGGGGTCTTTTTATGGTATAGTTTTTAGTTACCGATGCGATGGTAATCCAGGTTAAATTAACTAATAATAAAAAATCAGCTGACTGTATTTCTGACGAGTAGAACGTAAATATAAGCAGATGAGCACATTGAAGTGCGATATTTAATAGTATTAAATCACAAAAAAATGTGAATGGCTGAAGTAGTTTAGAGTAGCGCATTTGCGATCAGGGTTAAGTTGTGCAAATATAATAATTTTACTAAAACGAATCGTTTTTAAATAAAACCAATGTTTGTTAAACTTAATTACGGGGTATTCATCGAGAACGCTACAATTAAAAACTAATTATTCTTTATTTTATTTTGTGTTTTATTGTTAATTTGGATAAATAGCTCACTTTTAAATATATCTGTCGAAAAAGAAGAAGCGTGCATGGTAATTTCTTTATAATTAAATAATGATTCGTTAACCTCGAAACGCTCCACGGCCTCTTTAATGGCTTCGGCAGACTGTTCATAGAAGAATATACCTGTTTTATTTTCGACAACACTTTCCAACGCGCCCCCTTTACCAAAGGCAATTACAGGAGTGCCACAGGCCTGGGCTTCAACAGGTAAAATGCCAAAGTCCTCTTCAGCTGCAAACACAAACGCCTTAGCTTCGGCCAGGTATTTTTTAAGCACATCAAATGATTGATATCCAAGTAACGTTGTATTTGAGGTAGTTAATTTGCTCACCTTTTTAAAATCAGGCCCTTCGCCAATAACAAATAATTTTTTATCAGGCATCTGGGCAAAGGCTTGCACAATCAGATCAATTTTTTTATAAGGAACAAATCGTGAACAGGTAACGTAATAATCCTTTTTTTCATAAACAGGTAAAAAATCTTCTGTTGCTACGTTGGGGTATATAACTGTACTTTCACGGCCGTAGATCTTTTTAATTCGCCTGGCTATGTAATTTGAATTAGCAATAAAATAATCGACCCGGTTGGTGCTTATGATATCCCACTGCCGGATGCGATGCAGCAAATATTTTGCTATGAAACCCTTCAGGCCTTTGTCCAACCCCGATTCTTTTAAATATTGATGATGCAAGTCCCAGGCATAGCGTATTGGCGAATGACAATAACAGATATGTATTTGGTTTGAATTGGTTAAAGCTCCTTTAGCTACAGCATGTGAGGATGATATAACCAGATCATAGCTTGATAAATCAAACTGCTCAATAGCCAAAGGAAATAAAGGCAGATAGGCCCGGTATTTAGTTTTTGCAAATGGCAGTTTATGAATAAAAGAAGTGGTTATCTTATGCCCGGAAAGGCCGAGCTTAACAACGGTTTCCTCACGGGCTACAAGCGTATAAATATCTGCATCGGGATATAATGCGGCAATTTCTTTAAAAACGTTTTCGGAGCCCCCAATTACGGTAAGCCATTCATGTACTAATGCGACTTTCAAGATTGTGTAATTAAATCAGTAATGGAATTGACAATTTGCCTGGCCGAAGTTTCCCAGCTAAACCGCTTTGTATTTTGTTTTCCGTTTTCAACAAGGCGCCCGCATAATGCCACATCTTCAATAAGTAAATCAATACTTTTCGAAATCTCCGCGACATTGAGCGGATTTACATAAACACTGGCATCACCGCAAGCTTCACGCAAGCTGTCTATGTCAGATACTAACGTTGGGCAGCCTTGAGCCATTGCCTCAAGCGGCGGAATTCCGAAACCTTCATATAAACTTGGATAAACAAATAAACTTGCTTTGTTATATAAACCTGCAAGTTCCTGGTCGTTAACGCGCCCGGTGAATATAATATCAGGATGTTTATCAAGATGCGCATTATCTTCGTTATTGAAAATCGAGTTGTTGTCTCCAACTATTATAAGTCTAATACCTCTGTGTTTTATTGATCCAAAGGCCTGCACAAGGTTCCGTATGTTTTTCCTTTTATCAATTGATCCTACAGCCAATATATACTCGCCGTAATCTGAATTGACAGGTGTAGGAGAGGGGAGCTCAGATATGCCATTATATATCACTTTTATTTTTGCGGTTTCGACATGGAGATACTTTACAATTTCAGTTTTTGAAAAATTACTTACGGTGAATATGAGCTTAGCTTTTCTGCTTATCTTTGGTATCAGGAATTTGTAAAACCTTACAAAGTTTTTGCTAAACCACTGTGGATTAACTAAAAAGGCAACATCATGTACGGTTATTACCTGATTGTTGTAAAATAGCGGCGCAACATTGCACATGTTGATAAGTAAGGGGCTGCCGTTTTTTTTTAAATATAATGGTAAATCAAATTGCTCCCATATAACCCCTTTGTTTTTTCCTATAACGATTACACCAAGCTGTTGAGCCAGATCCAGGTGAATGATGTTAGACGGAGCCACAAATATAATCCCCGGCATCATCAATTTTAACTGTTTTGCTATCTCAATGGCAAAACGTTGCACTCCTGTAAGTTTTTGGGTGAGGAAACGCGCGTTTACTATAATCATATAAATTAAGAATAAATATTATATGATGGTCGTTTTCTTAGACATGATTTTCTTTCCTATTAATCTTTTACCTATGCTTATACTTGGTTTTTCGATCAAATAATAACATGCTGAAGCTGCTATTAAAGTAAATACCCAAAAAAACAAAACAAACAGAAGCATATGGGTAGCAAAATATTCTTTCGGAAATATTTTAACAGGTAATTCCATCCCAAACACGGGATGCAGCAAATACATAGAGTAGCTTATGGTACCAAGATATTTTAGAAATATACCCGGAGATTTATAAAGAGAGAATAATTTGAATAGTAAAAGAGCAATTAAATACGATGCAAAATACCGATACCAAACTTCGTTATTCCCGAAATTTTCAGAATAGGCAAGTAACGTTAATGGTACTAATATTACAATAAAGTAAATTATTAACTTCTTAAAAGTTTCATTTGTTATATAAGAGCTTTTATCCAAAACGTTTTTACGCCACAACATACCTAAAAACATTACCGCTAAGCCAAGTATCAGGGCGACCGGTAATTTTAAATGAAATTTATATCTTAATCCGGCTACAAAGAGTGAAATGAACAGCAGACTATAAAAAAACTTTATTAAAAACTTATCATTGTTTAGAAGATTAAACTCATGAAGTATTAAACAGATAAAATAAAAAATCAGCTCAATTTGTAAAGTCCAAAAAACACCGACAAGATCCTCTGAGCCAACAAATTTTTGAAGCATGGTGAGATTTATCAGTATATTTTTAACTCCAGAAAAACCCGAGATTAAACAAAAACTAAGGATACATAGCCAATATGCAGGATATAATCTAAAAAATCTGCTTATTAGAAAAGATTTGGCGTTTGCTTTATAAAGGCTAAAAGGGATAACATAGCCACTTATCAAAAAGAATACAACAACTCCTATTTTTCCAAAATCAAAAAAATCAGAAACAAAAAACGAAATCCCTTTTGATAACGATGGATTAATTACAGTAACATTGCTTCGAATTAATAGCCACAAATGAAGTATAGCAACAAGTATGGCTGCAACACCCCTCAAGCCATCGATCCATTCTAACCTTGATCTTTGTTCAATCATTATACAATTTTATTGATCAGTAAATTGAGTTTGCTAATAACCTTTGTACATAAGATATTTGTGCCCATGTTAAGGTTTGTTTGGAAAATTTATTATCTATATATAACATTTGCGCTATCTGTTAAATTATAATTTTTGATAATATATCCGCTTGCCAGGATCACCCAAAAACTACAATAAGCAAATTCAGGAACCGAGACCATCATAACAACAAATAGCATTATTACTGCTGCACGATAGTTTTCTTTCAGGATTTTATTTTTAACAGGAATAAAAAGGTGGGTGCAGACAAATGCTGTGAAAGCTAAAAAACCGAACAATCCTGTGTTAAATAATAAAGTGCTGCAAAAATCTGTTGATCGTGCAAAACCAAACCCAAAGCCAAATAAGAAATGTAAAATATCTGATGTTCTCCAAAAGTTAAATGTGGCCAGAAAAAAGGAAGATCTTTCATCGCCCGAAACTGTTTGTCCGGAAAATTTATCGAGAAAGATTTGGTTTATAAGTTCACTGAAAATATCGTTTGTAGTATACAAGAATAAAACCAGGATTATCAAACTGCCGATGATAAGCATTATACTGTAACGCAGTTTTCTATTTGACGAAAAAAACATCAGGTAGATACCATAAATAAACAAGCCCAAAAAGGCTGTTGTTGAAAAAGTCAAAATCAAACAGCATAAGCAAAGTGCAGCCTCCCACTTTTTTTTCATGCCGATTAGCAAAGCAAAATATGGAAGTGTAGTAAAGGAAAACATTGAGGGTTCGCCTGTAAAGCCCTTTATACGCAACCAGCTAATGGCTCCAATACTTTGAAGTTGAAAAGAACCACCAATTACGCCATCTTCCTGATTACCATAAACCCTGTTACTAATGAAGTCGCCCGATGTGTTAAATACCATATAAAATATTAACTCATATAGCCCGTATATTATAAGCAACCTAAAAGTCCACAAAATGAACTTGATCAATCGTTCGTCTCCATAATTTTTTATCATTAAGTATAAAAAAACGTTGCAAATAAGATATGC
Source organism: Mucilaginibacter gossypii (assembly GCF_017569325.2). Classification (NCBI taxonomy): domain Bacteria; kingdom Pseudomonadati; phylum Bacteroidota; class Sphingobacteriia; order Sphingobacteriales; family Sphingobacteriaceae; genus Mucilaginibacter; species Mucilaginibacter gossypii. The sequence continues at coordinate 1,635,777 of NZ_CP071878.2, forward strand.
CGACTGGGTGATTAAGCTACTCCTTAAAATTAAAGTGGTGTAATCGCTGGCATCAATCAACACTATAGTTTTAGGAACGCTGACGGGAAATAAGAGACTTGCTATTTGAGACATTAGCGTAATGCCCAAAAATAGAAACACGAATAAAAAAAATTCCCAAGCCGTTTTTTTTTGCAGTTCGGACTTTATGGGAGAAGCAAAAAAAATGCACAATAGAATAATAGTAAGTAAATAGGCTGGAACCGTAGCCGGAACGGTTGGGATAATTGCGAATGCCGTTAAAGTTGACACCAACACAATGAGGTATATAAAACTTTTATACTCAACTTTAACTTTAACTAAATCCATTATTCTTACTTTCAAAAGCTGCACTTTATTATTAGTGCGAGCTAAATATCTTTTCCTAAACTTCTTAATCCAAATTTGACATAGTGCTTTAACATTTGAAACACATAATAAAACCTTGCCGTATTAATATCTAATTTTCCGGTAGTGGTCACCGCCCTGTAATGTTCTTTAAAAAGTTTTTTGCTATTGCCACTTAAACCTCCCTGTGCCATACGAACTGTGAATTTATGCATGAAGGCAGTTTTAAAATCTTTACCCGGGCGAAGCAACAGCTCGTAGTCGCCGCATATTCTAAAGTCTGTATCGAAATGACCATATTTTTCAAACAACACACGGCTGTGTAAAGCCCCCGGATGTGCAATAGTATTTTCGAGTCGGGCTTTTTTCCAAATCCAAGGTAAACCAAGTGGTTTTATGATCTTACCCGTCATTGTAACCAAGTGCATTTTTGATGATATAAACTCCAAATCCGCCTCCGAATAGGTGTTAATAAAATCAACATAGTCGGCCAATGCAGAGGGATAAAAGACGTCATCAGAACCAATAAAGGTTATCCAATTCCCGCTGGAGAGTTTAAGTGCTTTGTTCCAAGCGTCATATACCCCTTTATCCGGTTCAGATATCCACTTAGTGATATACTTATCATATTTTTCTATAATGCCAACAGTTCCATCTGTTGAATTACCGTCAATTATTATATACTCAATGTTTTTATAAGTTTGATCAATTACGCTTAAAATGCTTTTTTCGATCACGCTACCAGAATTATAGGTAGCAGTTATGATTGTAATTAAGGGCGTTTGTTTTGACTCCATCTTATTTTAATCTCTCATACAAGTTTGTATAAGCACCCGCAACAGCCGAGCCTTTACAATCTTGCAATATTTCAATATTCGGTCGATATACTTCCGGGGTATCCCATATCAGATCAACTCCTTTTTTAATATGAGCAACCGAATCGGTGTTTACCAAATAGCTTCCAGAATAATATTTTTGTTTTGCGTAAGCCCTGTTGGCTATAATTAGCGGTTTGTTAAGTACAGCGGCTTCGAGTAACGAAATAGGCTGCTGTTCCATATAACTAAGCAAAGCAAAAGCCCTGCAATTCATGAAATATTTCAATAACTCATCTGAATTAGCTTCCAAGCCTTTGATCCATTGGATGTTGACCGATTTTTCTATGATACGTACAAGTTGGGTTTCGTATTGTTCTTCACCAGCTATGGTTTTGCCAATCAATATAAGGGGTATGTTGTTTTCTGCGCAGGCTTGCGCCAAAAGTACCTGATTTTTTCGGCGACAAATATTGCCAACGCATAATATATAGTCGTTAGTTGGATCGTTATTTTTTACCTGGCTGCGAAGTTCAAAGAACCTGTCATCTACTATGTTAGGGATTACGCTTAATTTATGACTTGGTACTTTATAAAATTTTTTAAATAGCTCGGCCTGCTCATCATTTATTGCAACAATAACATCTATATAATCAACCATTTCTTTAACAAGCCGTTGCTTGTAAAAAATTGAAGATAAATTAAATTTAGCTACTTGTTTAAACGTTTCAAAATAGCTTATAAGCGCAGTGACCACAACCTTTTTTTGCGATCTTTTAGCCCAATAAACGTTTTCGTAATTAGCAATATCGATTCCCCAACAGTGCAAAACATCAAAGGTGCTATCCCTGCTCCAAACATCCAGTTTTTGAACATCCAATCCCTGAGCTTTGACTGCGTTAAATGTCGATAACATCTGTAGTTCAAAGCCTCCAAAAGCAAAGCAATGTGGTTGATATGGTAGATACTTAATTTTCATAGTTATCGTGTCTCATTTATAATGTTATCAAAAACATTGTTCACCATGCCGGCAGACAAATAGAGATCGTAAACACTGATATACTTCTCTCCGTCAAATTGTTGATACTGATCAACTATTTGTAAGACACTTTCTTTAAGCTTTTCTTTATTTTGGCTGTCGCAAACATATCCCAAGGCGTTAGTGTTAAAAAAGTCAACTACTGAACTATAGGCTGGTCCATATACCAAAATAGGCCTTCTGTATTGTATTATTTCTGCTACTTTTTGCGGAAAAGAGGTTTTAATCATCTGCTTATCGGCATCGTTAAATGAATAAGGGATAATAAAACACTGACATTGATTGTAAACGTCTATTAATTCATCTCTGTTTTTTACTGTGGAATAGAATGTAGTAGGCGAGGTGAAATGCAGAGCATCAAATTCGCTTCTATCGGTATATGTTTGTATTTGTAACCTCAATTTTTTGTTACATAATCCACTATCATTTATTTCATTTAGCACGGCATCTAACTCCAACAAAGGTTCATTATAAAGAAAACTTAAGCCTCCTGTAAATAAAAATGTAAAAAGATCCGTGCTACTGCTTCTAATCAAAGGCTCGCGCTTAAGAAAATGCGGAAGTAGAACGTGACTGTCTTTATCAAATTGCTTTAAATATGTTTCACGCAATCCCTGGCTTATATTTATTAAAAAGTTTGAATCTTTAATAGCTCTGGGTAGTAGTTTGCTGATAGAAAAATTTTCAAATTTTCGGTTCAGTTTTTTATTAATTGCTTCGAGGTCATCTACGATATACAAACCATATTTAGGTTTATTAAATAGAAACTTCAATATCTGAAACCTCCAGAGGAGTATGCCACTTGCTCCTATAGGTGCTACAACAAATACATCAGAGTCATTAATAATTGAGCCTATTTTTCTTAAGGAAATGATAAATGAAACTTCTTTAATGATCTTATTTAATAACCTTATATTATTTAAACGCTTAAATTTAGCATCACAAATAATTACAGTAATCCCCTCGTTGTCTTCCCGTATTTCCTGAGCGGTGGCCTTTACATTTCCACAAAAAGTTACCAATGATAACTCCTCTTGTTTTAAAGCCAGTAAAATATTATACAATAATACAGATATACCCACCCCTTTACTTCTTAAAGGCGGATCATCTGATAAAAATACTAATTTTCTTTTATTCAAAATCATAAAAACTGGGGTTTATAAAGCCCAAAAGGAGATGACACCAAAGGTGACGGATCCCTTTTTTTGATCACTTTTGCCGGTACACCTGCAGCAATTGTGTAAGGAGGTATACTTTTATTCACTAATGATCCTGCCCCTATTATAGCTCCTCTACCTATAATAACGCCGCCTAAAATGGTTACGTTTGCTCCTATCCAGTTCTCTCCCTCAATCGTTACCTTCTGATCAGTTAATGGTGAATAATCATGGTTATTATGCCCCCCTGCCACTATGGTTAATCCTAATGCAGTTTGAACGTAATCGCCAATGATGACCTCTTCAAATGCCCATATTTTATTGTAATGCCCTAATGAACAATTTGAACCTATCGATATTTTTCGGGGGTTAATAAACCTGAAACCACGATCAATGAAACAAGGGTAGTTGATTTTCACTCCTAAAAGTTTTAATAAAAAGATTTTTAAATTTCTGATTCCATCTGTTTCAAATGTTATCAGATCACCTAAATTCAAAATAATTATGGTAACTAACGATACTACGTCTCTATATAACTTTTTCATTAGCTTAAGCTTAATTTGAGTTTTTAATTGATATTATAACATCTGCCGCATTCGGGCTTTTAACTTGTCAAAAAAACGAACAAGTCGTGAAACAGGTCCGAGATCACGTAACGAAAGAATGTCGGCATGCCATTTATCTGCCTTCGTATTTCTAATTATTTCGTTTGGATGGATAAGCGAATCTAAAGAATAGGTTTTTAGATTCTCTACAAAATGCTCTGTGTGAGTATGCGTTCCTCGACTATCAAAACCAATATTTTTCACCAGGTTAACCCTTGGCATGACACTAAGACCATTGTTTTTCCAACAGTAATAAAACCATTGATAATCCCAGGTATCTAACTGACCATTTCTAACGCGATTGAAGTTATCTCGCCAATATTTTTTTTCAAACTTATCGGTTACAAAACCATTAAAGTCCCATTTATCGTTGTAGTCTGTTAAATAAAAATCGTACTTTTTCCATGCGCGCCTCCAGGTAGCCCAACCCCACATATAACAGGCGTAAGTAAAAAAGTATGAATGTTCTGACACTTCACTCAATTGGAAGTTACTACCAGAAATGTGCATTATCCGTTCATCAGATTTATATCTTAATAGAAGGTCTTCGCAAAATTCAAAAAAACTTTCATTGGCAACACAATCATCTTCTAATATAATTCCACTTTCAACATGGTCAAAAAACCAGTTTATAGCGCTTGAAACACCTTTTCCACAACCGTAATTTTCATTTCTGAATAATGTATGAACCTCACACTTCCAATCGATCTGACCTAAAATATATTTCCGGATATTATCAACTAACTCCGCTTCACCAACTTTAGTCATTCGTGGCCCGTCAGAGGCAATAAAAATACTTTCTGGTTGATATTTCCTAATCGCATTTAATGTGCGCTCAAGCGTATCAAGCCGATTAAATGTCAATAATAATACTGGTTGTTTCATCTTAAATTCACCGTTAACCAACTAATGATGGCTTGTGTTTGTTTGTCTTGTTTAGGTACCAATTTCATCAATTATTTTTTTACCTCGAATGTACCCGATAATTTTTATTTAATAAAAAAGAGAATAGATTTACTTTGGAGATAAAAAATATGTCTCGTAGATTTTTGAAATGCGAAATAGAGATATGACGCAAAAAATTGTGAAATCAAAGTAGCGATGGCTGCCCCATTAATTCCGTATCTGGGTATCAAAATAAAATTCAGCGTCACATTTATAATAAGCCCCAAAATAGATTTCCTGAAATTGTGAATATTCAAATTTTCAATCACCAGTATATTATTTATCCCTACCCCCCAAAAAACAAAAATACCAGTCCAAATACTAATATTTAAAGCAAAAGCGGCCTCCCTGTACACCTTACCAAAAAGCATATTCACTATTTCAACAGAAAAGGAATTAACAACAATTGAAATCGAAAAACTGATAAAGAATAAAATTTTAAGGAGGAGCAATACAATCTTATAATAACTGTCTTTATTATCTTTCATTTTTACAAGCTTGGGATATAAAGTTGATGTTAAAATCATTGGTATAAAATACCATAGTTCTGTAACCCGTACAGATACAGAATATTCACCAACAGCCTTATGACCAGCTAAATTATCAAGCATAATCTGATCAACTCTCATATAAAACAAAACTATAATACTCGATAACATTAGTGGCCAGCACTCTATTAACAATTGTTTAACTAAGCTGAATTTAAGCCTCCAAAAGAGTAGATTTTTAAGCTTGTAAAATATTATCAAACCAAATATCCCCCAAAAATTTTCAGATACTATAGCAACAACTATGATTACTAAACTAAACCCCTTTATGATGAAAAGAGCTTTGACAACTGAAGAAATGATGAAAGCGCCGTTTTTTGCGATTACGGTTTTTCTTGATTGTAATTTTGCCTGAAAATCGTAATCAATTACGTCAAAGCAAGAAAATATTGGCGACAAAGAAACAATAAAAGTTATAAGAAGCAAGTTTCTATCACTATCACTAATTGCTACGTACAAACAGCATATGCATAAAGAGATGATCCCTCCAAAAACGCGTAAGAAAAAAGCCGTTCCGATAAAAAAGAATTTGCTTTCCGGATGATCTATAATCTTTTTTATAATTATCTGATCTAATCCCAAAGTCGATAACGCACTCATCAAAGCAACTAAAGCTGTAGCGTAATTTAATTTACCGAATGATTGCGGACCTAGGTATCGTGCGACCCATATACCCACGATCAAACCAACACCCAAACGCAAGAATCTGTCAAAAAACAACCAGAATGCATTGCTTGCCATCTTCTTTATATCCGTAACCGAACTGATTTTTTTATATAAATTGGCAATGATCATAATTGAAAATTATTTGAATTACAGGCATAGTACAGCAAAGCAATTCAAGTAGTGAGTGTTTAAAACAATAAATTAGATTGTGAGATATTTAGCTTAAAGTTGAAACTTTAAAAATTATCGCATCATATTTTTGTAAGCTTTTCTTACCATGATAAAAAATGCACAAAAAATGGTGGCTATAAAAAAACCGGCTAAAAGACATTTAGGTTTACTCGGTTTTTCCGTTAAAAGTGGCAATACGGGGCTATCTATCAATTGTATTAAAGGCGTCTCCTGCATTAATGAAATTTTCGCCAACTCAAGATTTTTAACAAGTTCACCATAAATCCCGCTGTTTGCCTGTACATCAACCTGTTTTTTTTGCGAGGGAACCCTTAGCGTTAACAATGATGGATTAGCGTTGGGGGCGGCGTCTAATGCTGAAGCTACGGCACCTATTGAATTATTAAGAACCGACTTAACACTATCGACTTGCTTTTGTAAAATAAAAACATTGTGTGCAGTTTTTTTTGTTTTTGTTTTTATATAAAAGTCGTTAACAGTTTCAACTAACTTGTTGTTGAACTCCATAGCAAAAACTTCATCTTCAAATTTTGTATCTACTTCAATGATATTTAACTTTTTATTGGGTTTGCTTACGGTTAGTGAATTTTTGTTGATGTCTATCACTATATTTTTGATAATGCTATCCTGTTGCCTGTTAAAATGATCCGGATCTCCGCCGAAATTGAGATTTTTCAACTTATCATCTTTTTGTATGGATTTTCTCAAATCCTTAAAGTCGATATACCTGTCAATCATGAGCTGATCTTTACCGTTAAAATTAGCTTTAGCCAATAAAGTTTTCTCAATCATTAAACGTGACTGATAAAGTGCAAATATGTTATCCCCCTCAAATATCCCTTCATTTCCTCCGCCGCCAACATTTATGCCAGCTAAACTGGCAAGGCCAGCGTACTGCCCAAGGCCGCCACCTTTCTCAGATCCACCTAAGACAAATGTACACACAGCTGTATAAGTGCTTTTTTTAAAAGCAGCAAAGGTCAATCCAATTATAGCTCCTACCAAAGAAACCGCTAAGATGGTTAACCATTTCCTTTTTAAATGATCAATACCTGATTTGGTATTATGGATAATATCATTAACAGATACCCCATCTGAATCATTTACTGATCTTTGCTGATCTCCTTTATTCATGATTATGGCTAAGTACTATATAAAATTATGCTGTTTTATTTATTCAAACTTAAGATCCCTAAAATAATTGCTCCCAACGAAGCTAACCCGGTAGTAAATCCTAATATAGTTTGGGCAGTATTACCCTTACTTTCTGATTTTTTAGGAACATATATTTCACTACCAGGTTTAACAGATGGATGATTATTAAAGAACAAGAACTTCCGTGTGCCTTTTACCGTTCCGTTAGGGTAAACCACATATGCGCCGCGCCTCAGTGCATCCGGCCCGTAACCGCCGGCATTGGAAACAAAATCATTAAATGATTTTGATTTGTCAAATACCACGGCGCTTGGGTAAAGTACCTGGCCGTTAACACGAACAATCTGCTGTTGCTTTGGCACCCTGATAACATCGCCATTTTCCAAAAGCAAATCTGTTTTTGATCCGGGAGACTTTAAAATTTTATCCAACTCAATACCAACATAATTATTTCTTTGTTGTACGGTATCGGTGGTGGTTTTCGTCGAATCTTTGTATGATTGTTTTAACCTGTTGATCCGGGCCGAGCGTTCAGCATTTACTGATGCAGTATCTGCTTTGTTTTTATCGATACCCAGTATTGCAAAATTATCGCGTTTTAGCGAACCGCCCGCTGCATCGGCCGAGGCGGTAAGCCCGCCAGCCCTGGCAATCAGGTCGGATATTTTTTCGTTTTTACTTTTGATGGTGTAGGAGCCGGGGTATAAAACTTCGCCCTCAACCTTTACTGTTTTTTGTTTTTCATATCCGGGCAGGCTATATACCGAAACAATATCAAAGGACGTAAGCACAAAGTTAGCGTCTGCCGGTTTCAGCTTACCGTCAATATTAACGCTAAAAACCTGCGATACTGAACTGTTTTTAGATGAAGGATCGGCATCGGTTACTCTCCGGGCTACTTCAATACGGTTTGTACTTGCGCCTTCGGCAAAACCGCCGGCTTTTAAAATCAGGTCTTCTACTTTCATGTTTTCTGAAAAAGCGAACTTCCCCGGTTTCCTTACATTACCGTTAATAGTAACGGTGTATTTATCCCTTAAATCAAATATGGATGAGATGTTAACAATATCTTCACGCTGCAAGGGGATATTTACAGATTTGTTGACAACGTCCTTAACATTAAATCCTATTATTTCGGTACTATTATCTGGCTTTAAACGGGTAATCGTACCGCGTTCGGTAAAAGCGTCTTCTTTTAATCCCGCAGCTTTGTCCATTAGCTGCAGTAGTGTTAACCCACTTTGCAGTTCATAATCGCCGGGCCGGAAAACAGCTCCTTTTATTACCACCCGGTTTTCAAACCTGTATATAATAGGTTCAATAGTATACTTATCGCCCCTTAACGGAATGTAGTTTTTATAATCGGCTTCCAACACATCCGTTATTTTGCGCTGCTGATCACTTACCTGCGATACTTTGATCCTGGCAGTATATGCGCTATCAGTAAAACCACCGGCATAAGTTATAATGTTATCCAGGCTTTCTCCCGGCAAAACTTCAAACAACGCAGGTATTTTAATCTCACCAACAAGCTGCACCCTGGTCCGGTACGTTGGTACGCGTACAATGTCCTGATCCTGCAGGGTAATGTTGTTTTTCTGGTCGCCTTTTAACAAAAAATCATAAACATCCAGGTGCCTGATAATGCGGTTATTCCTGATCACCTCTATCTGCCTTAAGCTACCATTATCATTTGGGCCGCCTGCCATATATAGTGCATTAAAAACGGTAGCGAGAGAGGGCAGGGTATAAGTGCCTGGTTTAGCTACCTGCCCTATGATAATTACCTGGATACTCCGGATATTACCGAGGGTAACCTGTACGCTTGTACCGCGGCCAACCGCATAGTTGTTAGCTGCAAGCCTGCTTTTTATCAAGGCCGTAGCTTGTTCAATAGTTTTACTTCCAACATTTAAAATGCCAACCCCCGGAATGTTTATATTTCCTTCGGGGGATACTTCCAGTTTCCAGTTTACCAAAGAGCTGCCGTAAACATTTATGTTAAGCTGGTCATTAGGCCCAACAATATAATTTAGAGGGGTAGCCAGTTTAAGGTTGGGTTCAAATGAACTGTTTTTATTTTTAAAAATATCGGCGCCAAAAATTTTGGGCTTTAAGCTTTCAAATAAATCTTTATTGGTGTAAAGGGTATCAGTAGTATCTGGTTTATAATTAAGTTGCCTTCCTTGCTGTGTAAGTGTCGAATCGGGTTTGGTATTGGATGATTCGTTGCTTTTGGTCCTTAATTTTTTTATACGAAGTTCTAACTTTTGAACCTGCGCGGCTGACATTCCCCGGCTTTGAGCTTGCTGTAGTAACTCAGCGTCGGTTAATCCTGATTTTTGGGCTTGCTGTAACAGCTGAATCAGTTGCTGATCTGAAATATCGTCGACATTAATTGAGGAAATGTTTTGTAAGTTGGTTTGGGCGGTAATATTAGTAACTGCTCCGAAACTGAGTACAGCAATTAAAAATATAAGAAAGCGAAGTCTGTTCATATGTGAAAGTCATCAGAGTATAAAATAACACTCCAATAAATGATAATATTTTCTGCAAAAGTAAACCAATTTCCCATTTTAGGGGTTAAAGTGATTTTTTTAATTTCTAGTATAAATGGTGTGTTGATCGATAAACTAAAAATCGGGGCTAAAATTGTTCATTAATTAAAAAAATAAGTAAAGTTAATCCTGGCATGTAAATTGAAAGTCGAGCCATTTTTGTATTCATAATTCAACGTGTAAACAGGGGTAGCTTCTGCCGAGAGCAGGTAGTTTTTAAATTTATGATTAGCATAAAATGTACCCGCAATATCTACCCAGTGAAGATTGCTTACTCTGGCTTCAGTAAAAGCCTGGTAATACAGATCATTGTTATGTAACTGCCTTTCCAGCATAAGGCCATAAGAGTTGTAATTTTTGAGGTAACTTATATCAAAGATAAAGCTGTTACCACCTGGTCCGATTCCAGCACCTATGTATCTGCCATAATTGGTATAACCGTCTCTCGGGCTTTGCGAATGGATATACCATGAAGGTTCGTCACGCAGCAAATAGGTTGGCGCTCTTTGCAACTGTGTTATTTCCGATTTAATTTGTATAAAGCCGCCCCGGCTAAGTTCAAACAATTTGCGTCCGCCAAAGGTATATGCTGATGAATGCTCGGGTTCCTGTAAAAAGTCAGAAATACTTCCGGTGCGGTCATTACGAGCCCATTCAAAGTAAATTTCAGCTTTGTATAAAGGTAGCAGCTGTCTGATGTTGAGCGCGTACGCAAAATCCTGTTGGTCGCCGTTTTGTCCGTTGTTGATATCATTCGCCTTTAGTGAAGAGCCGGTAATAACCGGAATTACTTTACGGATAATGTTTTTATTATGATAAAGAGAGTCTTTGTCAAGATAGTCATAAGCAGAAAGGCCAAGGTATAAGCCCTTTAGCCATTTAGGCTGCCAGTTGACACTGTAGGCCGAAATATACCTTGTAACTTTAGGTTTGGGGCTATATAAATTGCTGCCGTATATAAGTTTGCTTACATCGTCTGGTGCAAAGCCCGATTGTTTTAGATTGCCTCCTATGATCTGCCACTCAAATGAGCCAACCAGTGTTTTAACCGGTTTGGTTGAATTGAAGGTCCAATGGAAAAAGCCAGGGGCCGAATTGCTCATCATGATTGAATTTCTTATTCCTGGTCCCCACCACAAGTTTTCTGTAGATACGCCGGCTTCAATGCTTTTATACGTCAAAGTGATTTTTGATTGCCCGGGATAAAGATGTTTTAAAGAAGATGTACCAAATCGTTCGGGTGCATCAATTCCATTGATTTGGCCAAAATAAGCACCCATAAGTGCCGGCGAATTGTTTCGGGCCTGTACATCTGCAAAAGTTGAAAAGCTTTTATTTTGTGCGTAAACCAGCTCAGGTTTTATCTGTACGTTGAGAATTCCGGCTTTTAACAAGAAACCGCCGCTAAGCATGCTTTGATAGCCTGCATTGGGATACAAGGAGGAATTATTGTAGCCAAAGGGACGGTTCACGTTGTATTCATTTAACCAGTTAAACGGAAGGATGCGTAAACCCGATGGCATGCCCATGAAATTGAATTTTAAATACTCATGGCTCGAAATCAATGGCTGAAACGCAGGATCAGCAACCGTTGAAGCTAAAGGCCTGATAACAAGCGATGACGTATTGCCTGTATTTCCTGCTACCTGATCCCTGCGTAATAGCTCCTCAGCATAGCTTCCAACTGGTATGGTTTGACTATAGCCTTTTAACGCAGCAGTGAAGGATAGTAAAATTAAAACATATAAGGATCGGATAGTTATACGGATGCTCATCAAAAAGAAAGGTTTAGGAAACTAATAAATTAACCAAATGGTAATATTAAAATATCTTTCTGTTAATATTGACCGGTGCATCGTATCCAGATGCGAATCTTTAATCAATAGCTCGAGTTTTCTGATATTTCGGTGGCAATTATCGGCTTTTTTTTGAAATTTCAAAACCTTTTTTTGGGTTTAATAAAAAAAATACAATTTGATTACCAATACGGTTAATTATGCCAAAACATTACAATGACCTTTAAATAAAAAACTCCGGACAATCTTAGCCGCTTTTTCCAAAACAGATTTTAACTATTATTGATTGTTCTCCCTTTCTGTTGCTTTTGAGGTTAGAATAAAGCAATGCCTTTATACTTAAGTTTTTGAAATATTTAAAGGCTCTTTTCTGAATGCAAAAAACGGATGAACTCTCTTAACATTCCGGCAAAAACAATCACCCATGCTGTAATTGAAAAATAAATAAAGATATTAGAAATGGGCAGGATAAACGGGAGATCAAGCGCTTTGGAAAAATTAAAGGTAGCTACGGCGTACATACCGGCCGGAAAAACGAGCGACCAATATTGGGGATCATATTTCACGGGAACTTTTTGTATGATATGCCGCCATATAGGTAATAAAAACAGGATAGGGATCCACCAGGTTGCAAACGCCCAGAAAAAAACCGTGAGCCCGGGTAAAAAATAGCTAATGCCGCTTATCCATTCATGATTGTGTGAGTACATCAATAAACGTGAACCCGCCAGCGTGGTAATGGCTACGGCACCCATATTTATCCAATAAGGAGGGGTTAGCAATTCCGCTTTCATGCTTATAAAAAGCCAGCGGTATATAATTAACGATATAAATACCATATAGTGCATTGCTCCAATGAGGAAAGCGCAAAACGATATAAAAATAATAACATCCTTATGAACCATTTCACCGGCAATAATAGCCCCCAGCACCGCTACAGATTCGGTGGCTACGACAATGAGTAGCCAGGCACCGCTTAAACTCGCTTCCACTCCTTGTTTAGGTTCTTTGGCGGTGATCACAATAAAAAAGGTGTAAGTAATCATCACCCAGAGTACGATGCCAAATTCCCATAAAAAAATGGCTACATCTTTATAGGAGGTCATTAAAGCAAACTGGTTCCCTAAAACATTATTCGCGGCAACAATGGTTAAAAAAGTGACTCCACGCGACGAACTGCTTATATCTTTCCATACATCTGTAGGGTATTTAATTGCCCTGAATATGAGCACAGCCCAAAGCACAATATAAAAAATAACGTTAGCACATAACAAGATGTTGGCAACCTGTTTCATATTATATAAAAAGGCACCAACCGAAACTATCCCGGTTGCCATTACCAAAGCAAAGTAACCAGGGAAGAAAGTTTGGAGTGAGTGGCCCGTAATCGGTTCGCCTGGTTTAGGTGGTAGTGCTGTATGCTGAGCTTCCATATTTTCGTAATAAGTTTATGATAACAGGAGATAAAGAGGCATTAATAAAAGGTAATTATTGAAGAATATAGTCTAATGTAATTAAAACCGATACAAGAAACTGTTTTTTTTGTATTTTTAAATGTTTTATAATAGCCACGGCATATTATAATAACAAACAGAAACCAGGAAAACCCGCATCAGAAATAGTTGTATATTTTTGGTGAAAATCTAATCCGGCTTATTGAAACCGGCAATTATCATACTTCGTAATACAATTAGCAGATGGATATGTCTCTTAATAAAAAGGCCCTATTTATAGCTACAGGAGTTTCCTTATTGTTAATCTCGTTCGTTTTTTATGGCTCACGTAAGCTTCAAAATTTCGACCCCGCATTAATTATTTATTTATTCGGAACTGTGTTCGCTTTTTTCGGAATAGTTTACCGTTATACCGTATGGTTGCAACGGCCACCTACCTGGATGTATTTTAAGCGCACCTTTCAGTTTTTTTTTACCGGGAAGATATTTTTGCATGTTATTTCATTTGCAAAAGAGTTTATACAAAATATTGGCTTCCAAAAGTTTATTTATCCCCGCGGACGGAGCCGGTGGATAGGCCATTTTTTAATGGCAACAGGTTGCACAATGGCTTTCTGTGTTACTTTTCCTTTAACCTTTGGCTGGATAAATTTTACCATGAACCCCGCAACCAGTATAAACCCCTCGAGTGTGCACATGTATGAAGCCCATTTCCTCGGATTCAAAATGTTTGAATTTGCACTTGGTTCATTTGTGGCTTTTGTGATTTTTAAGGCTCTTTACTGGTGCTCGTGGTTAGTTATTGTCGGCGTATTGATATTTATGCGTCGTCGCCTCACTAATGCTGGTTTAGTTGCTACGCAAACTTTTGAGGGTGATTTGCTGCCGTTAATCCTGCTTTTAGCTATTGCTGTTACCGGCCTTGGTTTGAGCTATGGTTATGAATATATGAAAGGCATTGCATATGATTATATGGCCGTAACCCATGCTATAACAGTTATTATGTTTCTTATCTGGATCCCGTTTGGCAAGTTTTTTCATATTATACAACGGCCGGCCCAGATAGGCGCTCATATTTACAAAAAGGAAGGTATAAAAAGGGGTATGGCGGTATGCCCTCATACCCGCCAGGAATTTGCTACCCAGTTGCATATAAACGACTTGAAAATTGTAACCAAAGAATTAGGCTTTGACTTTACACTTGAGGATGGTACATCGCACCTTGATCTGAGCCCAGAAGGGAAGCGCTCAAGATTGGCAATGGCTCATCTTAAAGCCAGGCAGCAAAATGGAGGTAACCTTTTCGGTTAATTGACGCAGTAGTAATTTAACATAGAATACAAATTTATGGCCCATTTACCAGTTTCGCCCGAAAAGCTAATAGAACAGTTTGGCCCGCATTTGAATTATCCTCCCCGCGAAGGTTTTGCCGGCCGTGATGAGCCGGATAAAGCGGTAAAAACGCATTGCTGTTTCTGCGGAATGCAGTGTGGTATAAAGCTACTGGTTAAAAATGATAAAGTGGTTGGATTTGACCCCTGGGAGGAGTTTCCTTTTAACCAGGGACGTTTATGCCCAAAAGGCGTACAACGATATATGCAGAACAATCATCCAGACAGGATTTTACAGCCCTTACAACGCAAGGAAGGCGTAGGCTTTACTCCGGTTTCGTGGGATGAAGCGATGGATAAAACCGTGGCCGAAATAAAACGGATACAGGAAAAATACGGAAAGAACGCTTTTTCTGTGCTGTCGGGAGTTTCGCTTACCAATGAAAAAAGCTACCTGATGGGCAAGTTTGCGCGGGTAGCATTGAAAACCGCCAATTTAGATTATAATGGTCGTTTATGTATGGTTAGCGCGGGAGCCGGCAATAAAAAAGCTTTCGGACTCGACCGTACCTCAAATACGTATGCCGACCTGGAGAAGGCAGAAGTGATTATTGTAGCGGGCGCTAACATCAGCGAAACCTTTCCGACTTTAACACACTGGGTTTGGCGTGCGCGGGACCATGGGGCAAAATTAATCGTGGTTGACCCCAGGGTTATTCCACTGGCCAGGACCGCCGATCTGCATTTACCGGTCAGGCCCGGAACCGACTCCGCTTTGTACGGCGCAATACTTAAATACCTGGCCGATCATGATATGCTCGATCATGATTTTATTGACAACTATACCACAGATTTTGATAAGGCATTGGCAGCTGTTAAGGATTACACGCTGGAATGGGCCGAAGAAATTACCGGCATTGAAAAAGCGAAAATTGAACTGGCAGCACAATGGTGGGGCAAAGCAAAAACAAGCTTTTTGTTACACGCCAGGGGTATTGAACATCATTCAAAGGGTGTAGATAATGTACTTGGCTGTATCAATATAGTCCTGGCAACCGGCCGTATCGGTAAGCCATATTGCGGCTATGGTACTATTACAGGCCAGGGAAACGGACAGGGGGGGAGAGAGCATGGCCACAAATGTGATCAGCTGCCGGGAAATCGTGATATTACCAATCCTGAACACCGAAAGTATATAGCCGGGGTTTGGGGGATTGATGAAAAAGATATGCCCGGCAAAGGTTACACCGCCTACGAACTTATTGAGGCCATTCATCGGGGCGAAGTAAAAGGGCTGCTATCTATTTGTTTTAATCCGTTGGTTTCTCTGCCTAATAATAATTATGTGCGCGAAGCGCTGGAGAAACTGGAGTTTTACGTTTGCATTGATTTTTTCATGAATGAAACCGCCCGTCATGCTGATATTATTCTGGCCGGATCATTACAGGAAGAAGAGGAAGGAACGGTTACTACCGCCGAAGGCCGTGTAGTTCGGATCCGCAAAGCCGTGAACCCGCCGGGACATGCACGCAGCGATACATCCATCATATTGGAATTGGCAAAAAGACTTGGTGCCGAAGATAAATTCACTTATCGTAACAGCGAAGAGTTATTCAATGAGTTAAGGGTTGCTTCAAAAGGCGGCACTGCGGATTATTATGGTATTACTTACCAAAAAATCGAAGACACAATGGGCGTTTTCTGGCCTTGCCCTACTTTGGATCATCCGGGTACGCCGCGCTTATGGGAAGATAAAAAATTTGCGACTCCCGACGGTAAAGCCCACTTTAACCCGGTGACTTACCGGGATCCCGGTGAAATTACAGATGAAGAATACCCGGTAATATTAACAACCGGCAGGGTTGTATCACAATACCTGAGCGGAACACAAACCCGCAGGATAGGTAAACTGGTTGATTTGTATCCTGAACCCAAATTAGAAATACACCCGGAACTTGCCCGGAAATATGGAATTAAACAAAATGAACTGGTGCAGGTATCTACCCGTCGAGGTACAGATGAGTTTCCTGCCAATATTGTAGAGACTATCCGCACCGACACTGTTTTTTTGCCTTACCATTGGCCTGGCAAAAAGTCGGCAAATCAGTTTACACCGGCAACGCTTGATCCGGTATCAAAAATCCCGGAGTTTAAAGTTTGCGCCTGTAACCTGAAGCCTTTGGGCGTTATATCGCCGCCGTCAACGGCGTCAGGCGCGTATGCGAGTATTTAATAAATTGTAACCCGAAATTATAAGATATGCCCGTAACCAATTACAGAACAGAACAGGAATTCTTTGTAGATATGCAAAGATGTATTGGATGCAAAGCCTGTGAAATGGCTTGTTCAGAGTGTGAAACAAACGGCCACGAATCTATGATCCATGTCAATTATATTGATCGCGCCGTTACCGTACAAACCACCGTACAGGTTTGTATGCATTGTGACGATCCTGTTTGCGCTAACGTTTGTCCGGCAGATGCTATAACGAAAGATGAGTTTGGCGTAGTGCACACCGCCAATACAGCACGGTGTATAGGCTGTTCAAATTGCGTAATGGCATGCCCTTTCGGCGTCCCCAAAAAAGATGAGGCTTATGACCTGATGATGAAATGTAATATGTGTTACGACAGAACCAGCGCGGGCAAAAAACCGATGTGTGCCACCGTTTGCCCAACACAGGCACTGTATTATGGTACAAGGGAAGAAATTGCAAAGATGCGCCCGAACAGTACGCCTGTTAACAATTTTATTTTCGGAAAAGAAAGTGTGAGCACCAAAGTAAACATCATGATGCCCAAAGGAAGTACTTCATTAATTATAGACTGACATTATTTATGGCCACAGATAAAAAGGATAATCACTGGAAAGAAGATTTTCCGGTCTATCAGCTTGAATCTACCCAGGTAAGCAGACGTGATTTTGCAAAATTTTTATGCCTCGTATCTGGTGGGTTGGCCGTTGGAAGCGGGTATGTTGCCATAAAAGCTAATTTTTTTCCGCCGGATAAAATCGTGGGTGAACACTTTGTTTGTAAGAAGCACGAACTTCCGGTAGGAGGGACCCGCTCGTTTGTGATCAATGGCAGTACTATTCCTTATATTCTTATTCGCATGGAGAATGATGAGTTTAGGGCTTATGAACAAAAATGTACCCATTTATCCTGCGCGGTTTTTTATAAACCCGGCAGCGGAAAAATTGAATGCCCTTGTCATAATGGCTTGTTCGACGCTTTTACCGGCGAAGTGCTTGCCGGCCCACCGCCCCGACCGTTACCCCGTTTAACTGTAGTGATTAAAGGGGAAGAAGTATACGTCAAAGATTTTAAACCCGATAACGACAAACCGGATCCGAATCGTCAATCCAGATCATAAGGTCATTAGCCTTTACAAACATTATAATTAAGTTATGAGTAATTTCCGCGAAGCCCAAAATCAGGCACATCCTAATAAAACCAACACACTCATGCTGGCATTGATCATGATCCTGATATTAAATGTGAGTATCCAGGTATGGCTATTGTACACCGCGCTAAATAACGCGTTAGAAAAAAATACAGATATAGCCTTCCCATCTTTTATCGCCTCATCAATTCTTTTCCTAATCGGTTTTGGCTGGTTGTATTTTTTGCCTTCGGGCCCAAGAGTAACAAAATAAGATGATATAACCCCATTACAATAATTTTATCTTTGCCCGGTTTTTATTTAATTTTTCGGTATGCTATTCCGGCGGCTATAAATTTTTCAATCTTAATATATACATGATTGGTTTACCCGTGGATGTCCGTCTGTCCTGCCTAATCTCCCTGCATTTTGATATTTCCAAAGGTGAATGATGGTGACGCCGG
Source organism: Mucilaginibacter gossypii (assembly GCF_017569325.2). Taxonomy (NCBI): domain Bacteria; kingdom Pseudomonadati; phylum Bacteroidota; class Sphingobacteriia; order Sphingobacteriales; family Sphingobacteriaceae; genus Mucilaginibacter; species Mucilaginibacter gossypii. Next base: position 1,654,251 of record NZ_CP071878.2, read on the forward strand.
GAAGCGGTGTGCAGCTTATAACCGATGGACTTAATTCGCAGAAAGTGAGCAAGCAATATCGAAAACAAAGAACGGAAAAGACCGATTGCCGGGGCAAGAATATGAAGTGCAGGTTGCAGTACTTAACTAAAAATGTAATTCTTACATTTTATGGCTGATTTTAATTGGTTGGAACATGATTTTTTAACATTTTATCAAGATTTTACTGGCTGCACTATTGATATTTTGTGAAAAAACCTAAAGTTTTTGTTGATTTTTTTGTCATTTTTTCAATGGGGATCGATTGTTGCTACTTGAAATAATAAAAGTTTATTATTTTTTTGATATTACTTGGTAAAACGTTTTTCTTAATTATATTTGTTAAAACCAATTGTGAAAAATACTTTATTACTTAATCGTTTAAGCTACCTGAACTGCTTGTTTTGAGATTTATGTAATTATTAAATTAACCAATATCACTGACATGAAAAACATTATTTACCTGTACCACATCTTTCAGAAGCCTATCATCTGACGGGGGTGATCCTTCGGAAAAATCTCTTGCTGAGATTTTAGGTATCAAGAATTTTATTAATTAACCTAATCACCAAAAGTGAAAAGAACGCTTGGGTATGGTCATTTTTGATGGCAAACCTGGGGGTGTATAGCTATGCGCCGCTATCAAAAATATTCCTGCCGGTTATTTTTGATTTCTGTTCTTTTCGCTTGTAAATCAGCGCTATGGAAAAAGAATTACATTCTACTTAATCTAAAGGTGCATGTCATCTGCATAACTCGTTTGCAGGCATAAAAGCACATGGCCCGTTAAATCAAAAATTATTTTACAATCTAAAAGATCCATTCATTATGCGATACTTATGGCTGTGCTTTGTGGTTTTCGCAGCAATTGCCACAAATGCACTTACAGGCTTAGCTAAGGGGAATGAGGGCAGAAAAAGCAAAGTAAAACGTCCTTTTTATAGTAAGCCTTACGTCCGTCGGGATACAACGGCAAAAGATTCATTATTAAAAGACAGCATGAATATTATTATAAAGCATACCCTTTATAATAAGCTAGCAGATAGTGTTACCAAAAAGCCTTATGATCTATCCAAATTCCCGGCTGTTTCCCTGCAGCAATTGTTAAAAGGGCAATTTGCAGGGCTGTATATACAGGAACCTTCGGGCGAACCCGGTACCGTTCAAAATATGTTTATGAGAGGGGCGCCCATGCCGCTTCTTTCTCCAAGGGATGTTTACCAATCGCAGCCACTGGTTGTACTGGATGGTATTCCGCTTGTAACAGAACACCCATTTGCATATGATATACAGCTATATAACTATAACAGGATGGGAACAGCCACCAACCCATTTGCTGGTATTGATATGAATAATATAGCCTCGGTTGAAGTGTTAAAAGATCTGTCGGCCACGGCGGTTTATGGGCCTCGTGCTGTTAATGGTGTTATCGTTTTAACCTCTAAAACCCCTATTGCCGCTAAAAGCATCACTTTTGATTCGTATATAGGTTTGGCACAGCGGCCGCATGTAACCACTATAAACGGTAAGTATGAAAATGCTTTCAGACAGCGTTTTTACGACCTTTATACTACCAATGGCAGATACTCTGATGATGAGAACTATCCCATCTACCTGAGCGATTCATTAAACAATGTTTATAGCGGGAAATCAGACTGGAGCGATCTTTACTATCGTAATGCTGCAGTTTATGGTATTAATTTTGGAATTTCCGGGGGCACAGATCGTGCTAACTTCCGTTTCTCATTGGGGGATCTGAAGAATAATGGTGTTGCTGATGGAACAGTGCTAAACCGATATAGCGCCATGTTCAACATTAATATGAAACCTATCAAATGGCTACTTTTTTCGGCTATGGTAAATGCCAACCGGATTGAGCGGCAACGAAACAGATATCTCCGCGACAGATTTGCCCAGATCAACTATTTTCCAGATCTCAGCGCCCCGCTACCACCAAACAAAGAATTTTATGCCGACTACCTGGCGCAGTACAAAAAAGGCTTCGATAACAACAAAACAAATATTGTTGACGGCTATGCCAAAATAGGTATCGATCTCGGAAAATTTAAATTCGTAACCACCTTCAATTTAGATTATAATGAAGGCTACCGCGATGTGTTTTATGCGCGCACGCTTTTGCAGGGCAACAGCTATGCTTCCAATTATTTTGGCTTTAGCCAAAGGATAATGGCTGATAACAGGGCAACCTATGATCTGACAGTAAATAAAGTGAACGATTTCCATTTTGAACTGGGGCAATCAACGCAATGGGACATTTATAAGTATAGCAACGCCTATGCATACAAAGGAGTGAATGACTATATTAAGATAAACCTCCTGGATTCAAACCCGAAAAACCCGGACGGATCTGATAACCCTAACTATCTCAATTCAACAGCCTTCCCCCGCGAATTGACCTATCGTTTTCTGGATAAGATCAAGCATAACCTAGTTTCGTTTTATGCAAAAACGGATTATTCATTCAAAGAAAAATACTTTCTGTCCGCAACGGTACGTGCTGATGGATCGTCAAATGCTCAGCCTACCAGTCGGTGGTTCTATTCGCCGGTATTATCTGCAGCCTGGAACATTAAGAAGGAGGTATTAGATAATAGCACTATTATAAACGACCTTATTTTGCGTGCAAGCGCAGGGAGGATCGGTCGTCTTAATGCCTTTGACAACTATGCGCAGGGGCCTCAGTATACAGCATCGGTAGGGTATACCGGTAACTTAACCGTGCCTGGCTATAACGCTTTTGGTGTGCTTACCAGGCCTTACTCTACCGGTTGGATTGGTTATGGCATACCATGGTCATATTCTAATCAGCTTAATATAGGCACAGATGCCGGTTTTCTTAATAATCGTTTGCACCTTTCGGTTGATTGGTACCTGAAACAGGAAAAGAATTTGCTGATAGGTATTCCCGCTTTTGCGGAGTATGGGTATAAGCAGTCGATTGAGAGTGGTATGGCTGTAAACAATACCGGTATAGATGTATCTGTATCTGCCAATATCATCCGGAACACAAAATTTGGATGGACATCTTCATTGAATCTAAATCATAATGTCAATAAGCTCAAAGCATTGCCAAGGGGCTTAAATCAGATCATTATTGATAACAGGCTTTTAAAGGTAGGGAGCCCGGTTGATCAGTATTGGTTACTGGTAAATGATGGCATTTATAAAGCGGAAAGCGAAGTACCCGTTGTAAATGGGCAGCCACTTAAGTACAATGGCATCGCTCTGCATGCCGGCGATCCCAGATGGCGTGATATCAATGGCGACAATGTAATCGATAATAACGATAAGGTATTAAAGGGACATTCTTTACCAAAAATTTCAGGTGGTTATGATAATAATTTCAGATACGGCAACTGGAATTTAAATGTCAATCTCTATTTCAACCTGGGGCGCGACCTTATACACCAGGAAATGGCCAACCGGTTTGATTTTATTAACCGGGAAGGTAACAGCGATGTAAACTCTGTTAAAGAGATCACATTTTGGGAAAAACGCGGAGACTATAGCAAATACCCACTGTATAACCCATGGAGTACTGTTATCCCATATCGCGTTGATCAGGACCTTTTTCTTGAAAATGCTTCATTCCTGAAATTAAGAACCGTTTCCATTGGGTATGACCTAACCAAAGCAATGCGCTTAAAGAAAATCAAGCTAACCAGGTTTTATGTATATGCCACCGCAAATAATGTGTTTACTATAACCCCTTATACCGGTCAGGATCCTGAATTGGTGAATTATGATGGCTATGATACCGGTTACGGCCTGCCTATACCACGAACATATACCCTGGGTGTAAAAATGGAATTATGATATGAAAAACGATCACAAAAATCATGTTGTAAAAATGAAAAAGACATTATGTATCGTCCTGGCCCTGTTTACTGCGGCAATAACAAGCTGTAATAAAACCCTGGATATTGATTCAACAAGGGTTGTGGGCGAAAAAAACATGTGGAATAAGCTTGAAGATGCACGTGCGGGCTTATTAGGAGTGTATGCACTTACCCGTGCAGCCTTATCTGACAACGATGGTCACTGGCTTTATGGCGATGTACGTACAGGCGAATTTATTAGTCCGAACCGGCAGGACCTGAAAGCAATTGCAAGTAATCAGCTCAACGCCTCATACCCAACTGTTGACGCCTTGAGCGACTGGACGAGATTTTACGCCATAATTAATGCTGCGAATATTTTCCTTGAACGTATTGGCGATGTAAAAGCCGCCGATAAGCGCTATACAGAAAACTATTTGATAGTTGATGTTGCCCAGGTACGTTTTTTAAGGGCCTTTACCTATTTCTATATGGTAAGGATTTGGGGAGATGTACCATTCATTACCTCATCCCACGATGGTAAGTTTGAAAATCAGCCCCGCGAAAGCGGCAGCAAAATATTAGTATGGGCGCAGCAGGAAATGCTTAAAGCTGCAGCCGATCTGCCGTTTGTATACAGTAACAACGATGTGCAGCAGCCCGGCAATTATTATAATGAAGATGCTACCCGCTGGGGGGGAGCTTTGGCCACAAAGAACTCAGCCTATGCGGTCCTGGCTCATTTGGCGGCCTGGCAAGGTAATTATACCGATGTAGCTACCTATACCAAGTTTGTTGAAGATAATTATGGTAAAAGCGGTATCAATTTTCAAAGCACTGAAGATCTGACCAAATCAAATGGGTTCTTTTTCAATAAAAACACCAGCCAGATGTTTGGTTTTAACTCTGACTGGGGGCATATTGACGGGTCGGTAACAGGCCACCTGGAAGAGTTAACCCTGGCCGAACCCGTGGTGAATAAAAAAGTGCCGGATATCTACATGCCTAAAGATACTATCCTGAAAATATTTGACATGCCAAAGGATGAGCGCTTTAGTATAGATACGCTTGGTCAGCCCCGTACCGAAAGGTACTTCACCAATATCAATGGCAAGTACCCTATTTTTAGCAAAATAAAAGTGATACTGGGGGGCGTTTCTGATCCTAACTTCCGATACTTCACCAGTGCTTTGATCTTTACAAGGATAGAGGATATCGTATTACTCCGGGCCGAGGCATTGGCTGTTTTAGGGGATGTGAACGGGGCCGAAAATGAAGTTTTTAATATCATGACCCGCCGGGGGATGGGAGATCTTACGATAGACAGCGACCAGGACATTATTGATTTGATATTTAAGGAGCGCCATCGCGAATTGATGGGAGAGGGACATCGCTGGTATGACCTGGTACGCTATAATAAAATCAAGCAAAACAACCCGGCATTCATGAAACTCATCAATTCGCAGGGGATATACTGGCCTGTTTCGCGTAAGCTCATCGCTCAAAACAATCTGTTAACCCAAAACCCATTCTGGAAATAAACTGACCATATATGAAAAAGTTAAAAAAATATATGAGTGCCTTAACGCCGGTGTTGATTGCAGCCCTGTTGCAAACTGCCTGCAAAAAGGATGGCGGCTACCATGACGCTACAGGCACCAACTCAAAATTTGCGGGTAATACTTATGAGTATTTAAAAAGCAAACCCGGTGTATATGATTCATTACTGGCGGTAGTCAACCGGATGGGACTTCAGCAAACGCTCATGGACAGCAATGTTACCCTTTTTGCGGTTACTAATCCAAGTTTTCAGCTGGCAATTAATAACCTGAATACATTAAGAAGGCAAAGCGACAAAGATCCGCTGTTTTTGGCAAAAATTGATGGCGTGCAGTTGGACACCATGGTTTCATATTATATTATCAGGGGTAAACGTACAACTGATTCCCTGCTGCTGCAGGACGGGCTTGATCTTTTCAGCGTACGTTTCGGATATCCTATGCATGGCAAGGTTTCCAAAATATCAGCTTCCGGCCTTACCGGTGGCGGCCCGGATCTTATAGAGTTTAGCAATACCAAACGCAGCAAGTTTATCAGAAACTGGTCAACCACTACTACCGGCTCCAATAATATCAGCACCAAAAATGGTATTGTTCATGTGGTAAGTCCCGATCACATTTTCGGTTTTGATGAATTTGTATCCCGATTAACCTTTGTTCCGCCACCGCCAAACCTGATGACCCTGATAGGTGGCAAGCTTACCGTTTTGAGAGATAACAATGGCGGTCCGGATAATGGCGAAGGCTCTAAAAAAGTAATTGACGGCGACGATCATACCAAGTTCCTGGCCGAACTTCAGGGACGGTTATGGATGCAGTTTGAGCTAAATGAGCCTGCCGTATCAGGGGTGTATACGCTCACATCTGCTAATGATGCACCTGAACGCGACCCCAGGGCCTGGACTTATGAAGGCTCAAATGACGGCAAAACCTGGACGGAGTTAGATCGCCGGAGTAACTTCTTCTTCGAAGAACGATACCAGACCAAAGTTTTCAGGTGCCCTAACACCACCGCTTATAAATTCTACCGGGTGGATATTTCCGAGCTGCGTGACGGGGGCCTTTTCCAACTGGCCGAATGGACCATCAATAAAGTAAAATAAGGCATGGAAGATCAAAATATCAATACATTAAAAAAACGAAAAGAGATGCAAACATTCATAAAAATGGGATCTGTAGCTCTACTATTTGCTGCAGTCGCGCTCAGTAGTTGCAAGAAGATGTATGGCATTCCCGATGAAAAAGATTATCTGAGTTCGAATGTAAACTACAGCAATAAAGTTTTTGAACCGATTTTAGGCCGAACCACTTTAATGGGCGGGTTTAATGGAGATAACTCAACCCAGCCATTAAAGTTTGAGATCATCAACGCGCGTTTTGGTGACGGTAAGCCTGTAACAGATCTTTTTCAAAAAAGGCCAACATATGTATGGACAGCGCCCTACAACGGGCTTGAAAAGAGCCTGGCCGAGATAGAGGCAAAACGCAAGCTGGAAGATCACCCTTTATTTGAAGTGCGCTCGTCGGGCGAGTTCATTATGTGGGCTTCTTCCAATAATGAGCTGATCAAGCCCAGGCCGTCTGATAGTACCAATTTTCCGCAGGATACGCGCTATTTTGACATAAAAATAACCAACACGGGTGGCAGTACTATAATTCGCGACCTGCAGGTACGCCCATTCCGCGAGCGTCCTTATGAGCCTTCTGATGACTTTAACATTTACTCCGGCATGCCTGCGCCTCATCCCAAAACGCCATATAATCCGGCCAGCCGAAACTACATCAGGCCATTTTTAAACGGGGTAATAGGCCAGGTAACCGACATCCCGCTGCAGAGTAATGACGATAAAAAGGATGTGGTGGTTTATATCCGCCCGTTTACCGGCGGTACGGGAAATTCGTTAAGGTTTAAGTTTCTGAACAAAGACTCAGTAGAGATGAATCCGGCCCTGTTTAACGAAACTACCTGGGATAAAATAGTGCATGGCTTCAACATGCAAAAAACTACAACATATGTACAATACGATGTTGCATATCCTATTCCTTTAGTTGAAATACCAACTGTATATGCTCCCGGAGGAACCAGGGACCATGCCGAATTTAAATATTCGCGAATTGGTTTTGGCGGCAGTAGGGTAGTGGCAAGCTTCGGGATAGATTTCGCTATATACAAAAAAGGCGACTGGGAGATAGTGTTCCATTTTTTGAAGGACAATCCAAAGTTTGAAGACGAATAACCGAATTAAAACTTATCACCATGAGAAAACACATACTATTTTATATAGTGCTTGCTGTTTGCATGATCTTATTCTGCGCAGATGTTCATGCACAAGCACAAAATATAACGGTTACCGGTACGGTGGTTGAAAAAGCTACCAATAAAATTTTGCCCGGTGTAAATATATATATGGGCAGTAAAGGCCTGACACAAACTGATTATAAGGGAAAGTTTACCGTTTCTGTACCGGCTAACAGCACACTTACTTTTACGTTTGTAGGTTTTGTTACGGAAAAAGTAAAACTTGAGCCCGGCCAAAAAAACATAACTGTAACGCTGACTGAAGACAAAAAGGGCCTTAATGAAGTAATTATTGTGGCCTACCAAAACAGGAATAAAGAATCATCACCAGGCGCTGCGGTTACCTTAACCCAAAAGGACATCCAGGATGTGCCGGCATCAAACGTCGAAAACCTGCTGCAAGGAAAAGTAGCTGGGTTAAACGTTCAGAACAATACTGGTGCTCCAGGTTTCAGGGGTTCCGTTCAGGTGCGTGGTTTATCAGCCCTGAGTGTATCCGGCAGCGGTAGTGAATCGTTCCTGCAACCTACATCCCCCCTGTATATTATTGATGGGGTACCTTTAGATGCGGATAAGGCTGCTGAATTTGGTTTTCAAACGCAGGGGCCGGGGGTAAGCCCGTTATCATTGATCCCGATAGAGGATATCCAAAGCATACAGATCATGAAGGATGCGCAGGCAACTTCCATGTATGGATCAAGGGGGGCTTATGGCGTAATCATCATAACTACCAAGCGTGGAAATTCTAAAGTACCCAGGGTAAGGTATACCGGCAACTTCTTCGTTAACGCCGTCCCACAGCTGCGTGCAACATTGGGTGGTAATTCCGAGCGCCGGGCAAAAATTCAGCAGATATTATCCAATGCAACAATTATTGATGAGTTAAGGAAATTGGGGCAAACCGGGTTCCTGGCTGATAGTTTGAACGCATATTGGAACAACTCAACAAACTGGCAGTCTATTTTTTATGGTACAACGCATAACCAAAGCCATAACGTAGCCTTAGACGGAGGCAACGACCGTTTTAACTACAAAGTGAACATGGGGCTTTATTCGGAAAAAGGCGTGATCAAAAACACCGGTTTCGACAGGTATAACCTGAATATGAACATGGAGTTTAAGCCGAATGATAAATTCAGGTTCTTTGGTTCATTGTTCGGCTCGTTGGGAAGCCAGGCTAAGGGCAATGGCGTGGGCTTACTACAACAAGGAGTGGCCTCGAACGGTCAGGCATCTACACTGCTGCCGCCTCCTTCATTTTATCTTTCACCAGATGGCGTAACATCTGCTTTACAAACCCAAAACAGTAACAGCACAAGAAATATCCGTACCAATATTGATGGTCGTTATGAGTTTATACCGGGGCTGGCACTATCCTCAAGCATCAGTTATGATTATACCTCAGATGCAGAATCAACCTTCACTCCCGCAGCTGCAAATGCTCAGTTTGCGCAGGTATATGATTATGAGGGCCGTAATTTCACATTATACAACCGTAACGCACTTACCTATGCCAAAACATTCAGCGCCGACCATACGATATTCATTAATACGTTTAATGAAATATATAAACAAGGTGGCCAAAGCGGTATCATCAGGCAAAACCGTATACCTAATGATCAATTGCAGGGGCCAGTAGGGTCGGACCCATATAACTCAAGAGGCGGAGGTGTATTGTCGAACTTTAAAAATGCAACCATCGCCTCATTTGCAGGCTCCTTTAACTACGATTATAAAAAGAAGTATGTACTGGAGTTATCATACCGCTTAGATGGTACATCCTCAAATGGCTTAGAGAATCCGTATTCCAAAAATCCTGCAGCCGGTTTCAGGTGGAATTACTACAAGGAAAACTGGTTTAAAAATTGGGATTGGCTCACTTCAGGAGGTTTAAGGTTAACCTGGGGTCAAAATATCGTACCAACCGGCAGTTTGCAAAGCATTTATGGCTTGTATAACCTTAATGGTAATTTCAACAACAATCCAACCATTGGTATTAATTATGAATTTGTGCCTAACCCGGCATTAAAGCCTACTACCACTACTCAATACAACCTTGGGTTTGACATGACGATTTTGCAGGGTAAAGTTGACCTGACTTTTGATACTTATTATAAAAAGGTTGATAATTTACTTTTTGACCGATTTTTACCTAATAGTACGGGTTTTCAGAAAAAGTCAAGTAATGATGTATCCATTGCCGATTATGGGTATGAGCTGATGGTAACGGTAAGGCCTTTAACCGGCAAGGATTTTAACTGGACGGTATCATTCAATGGCGCTATTAACCGCGATTACCTATTGAGGTTACCCGCCGAATACAACGGACAATACATCAAATTTGATTATAATAACTATCAGCACATTGTTTTCAGGGTAGGTAAAAATACATTGTCAAATTACCTGCTGGTTAACCAGGGTGTTTATTCAACCGATGGTGATGTACCGGTAGACCCTGTAACCGGTAAAAAATACCAAACCAGCGGGCTTGCCTTTAAAGGCGGCGACCCGAGGTTTAAAGATGTTAACGGCGATTACATCCTCGATGACCGGGATTATGAAATAACCGGTAACTCACAACCTTTAATTACCGGTGGTATATCGACAAATATCAACTACAAAAATTTTGGATTAAATATTTATGCCTCCTATACCGCCAAGAGAACAATATTAAATAACGCGTTATCAGACAGGTTGTCGATCATGAGAGATCCTTACGCCCTGCTGGCGGCAGTTCCATTGGACGATCTGGATATATGGCGAAAACCGGGTGATCAATCCAAGTATCCTAATCCCTATTCGTTTTCGAGGTTCAATCAGATCAGGCCACTTCGTTCCGATCAAAATTTGTGGCAGGAAGAAGGTTCATACCTAAAGATCAACACGGTTACACTATCCTACATGTTTGACAAAAAGTTTGTACGGAGGTTCGGGTTCAATAACGTTAGGGTTTATTTCTCAACCAACAACCTGATCACATTTTCGGGATATAATGGCCCCAACCCCGAAAACGTAACTTCTTTGGGCCGGGATATATCAAGCGGGTACCCGGTACCGCGCACATATAATTTAGGTTTAAATATTGAACTCAATACAAGTAAATAAAACTCAAGATCATGAAAAAAAGTGTTATATACATTTTAGCAGCGGCAGCAAGCTTGTGTTTACCAGCCTGTAAAAAGTTTCTGAACGTACAACCCATTGATAAACTAACAGGGAATAACTTTTACCAATCGAAAGATGATGTGGTGGCCAATATTTATGATATGTCAAGAACATTTTTTGGCAAGATCAACGAGACGCATTTTATTGGTGCTACGGGCGAATATCGTTCGGGAGAGGTTTTATCTGAACCTCAGGCAGATAATGGGCCCGCACGTGCATATGTAGAGGTATTAGGCCGGAATGACCTGCTTGGGCTTATCAACGGCAATCCGCCCTGGAATTTTTACAACTTTTATCGCATTACCGACTGGACAGGCTATTACCAGGTAATACAAAGTGCCAACATCCTCATCTCGAAACTGGAAGCAGGCGTGCCCGGCGTATCAGACAGCGAAAAAAAGCAGTTTGAGGGCGAAGCGGCTTTTATACGCGGGCTTGCATACTTCTTTATGGTAAGGCTTTATGGCGACGTACCTTATTATACCGATGCTTACCATTCAACAGCTTTACCGCGCGAAAACATGGTATCTGTTTTAAACAAAAACATCGCCGACCTTAAAAAATATAAGGACGGTTTGCCTTGGACTTATTCTGATCCTGCTTTAAAAGGGGTACGTGCAAGCAGGGGCAGCGTTATCGCGCTTATCATGAACATGAACATGTGGAATGCCGGTTTCGACAAACCCAATGCAACCAAGTACTACCAGGAGACTGCAGACCTTGGGCAGGAATTGATTAAGAGCAATGCTTACAGGCTGTTACCCATCAATGAATGGGCCACGGTTATCAAAGGCCGGTCGGACGAGAGTTTGTTTGAGTTTTATCGCAGTATAAACTATGGCGATCAGAACACCAATGTTGCCCCTATTGGCGATATGTTTCTGCATTATCCATATAAAAGGCCGGAATATACACACCGTATAAGCTTTGCCTATTTCAGGGCCGAGTATATGCAAAAACTATACTCAGGTACGGCTGACAAGCGCGCTACAATCTGGTTTAACTCAGACATCTACGCTGATAACGGAAAGTTCATGATGCTGAAATTTGCTCAAAATTCATTTGCAACCGGGGAGGAGGACGCCAATCCTGACAACACCTTTATGATATTCAGGTACGCAGGTGAAATACTGCTCTGTGCAGAAGCGCTGGCGGAACTCGGTCAGGACGATCAGGCTATTGCTTTGCTGAATAAAGTAAGGGACCGGGCAGAAGCTTCGCGCTATACCGGAGGCGGGGGGCAAGATCTTAAGGATTTTATTTTCCTGGAGAGATCGCGGGAACTGATGGGCGAGGGGCATCATTACTTTGACCTGGTACGTACCCGCAGAATTATGAACAGTGAATGGTCATATAACGTATTGACGCTGGACAAATTTAACCGTGGTGCCTGGACATGGCCAATCAGCAATAACGCCCTGGCCAATAACCCCTTCATGACATTAAATATGTATTGGGTTAACGGAGGTAATTAACCTATTCCTAAAAAGTAATGATAAGAAATATGAAAAATATAATTATTGTTTTTGCCGGGTTTTTACTGGTGCTTACCGGCTGTAAACGCGATGAGTATTATAAAGACGGAGGTAAAGCTAAGGCTGATTACCCTGCCGATATGCTTCAATACCTGCAGGATAAAGCAGTACCGTTTGATACCATTGCCCAGATCGTAAAACTGGCTGGTATGGAAGAAACATTCCGCAAAAGTGATTTTACCTTTTTTGCACCAGACGATGATGTTATAAAAAGAACCATAGGTGACTACAAAACCAGGGGCTCTTTAAATCAATTTTTGTACGAGGCCGGTCGTGATACCGTGAAAAAGCTGTCGGACATCGACTCTGCCATATGGAAAAAATATCTGCAACGGTATATGTTCAAGGGGATCAACCGGCTTAAAGATTATCCGCAAATAGATTTTAACCTGCAAAATCAGTATCCCGGAGCGCTTTATTATTCATACAGCGGCGATGTGGTGAACATTGGTGTGATATATGACGACGCGAACAACATCAAATACATTGGTCCGCGTACATTGATAATCAGTTATATCTATGACATTAATAATGCGCAAAACGTGGTTTTCGGTAATAAGGTTTCGTCGTCTGATATCAAACCTACGAACGGGATAGTACATACCCTGCAATATGACGGAGCCTATTTTGGGTTTAACCGGTACGACTTTTATGAGGAAATATACTTTGCAGGCCTTCACCATTCTGAGTAAAACATTATTAACAATATTCTTTCAATGATAATAAATTGAATATGAGAAGATTTAACTATATCATCACGTTTATCCTGCCGGTGCTCATAATGGCAGCTTGCAAAAAGGATAAAACAGTTTATTCTGACCCCTATGGGGAAGGAAAGCCGCCATTGGGCGTCATCCTTAGCCGCGATGCAATACCTGCACCGGCAAATGGGACGGTGGGTACCGAGGTAACATTCAAAGCCACCGGACTTATTCCTTACAAAGGCAAAATAAAGTTCATGTTTAACGGCGAACCCGGCCAGGTTACCGAAGTAACTGAATCAACTATTAAGGTAAAAGTTCCACCATTTGGCAGCACAGGTATTACGTCAATAGCAATTGACGATCAGTTAGTGCTCGGGCCGGTATTTAAGGTATCTGGATTGATTAATATCGATCCTTCTTTCAGGGCAACTGCCGGAGCAAATGGCAATGTAAACCAGGTGTATCCTCTTGCCGATGGCCGGAACCTGGTGCTGGGTTGGTTTACCAATTATGATAATAAAGGGATTATCACCCCGCTTAACCGCATTGTAAGAACATCGGCAGATGGCGAGTTTGACCGCACTTTCCGCACGGGTAAGGCAGCAAACGGATCATTATCGAGAGTAATAGAACTCGGTGGAAAATATGTGATAGCCGGAGGATTTAGCGGCTACAATCAGCGCACAGAAAACATTAGTAATATTACCACTTTAAATGTTGATGGCAGTATTGATACCATTGGCGTAAAAACCTACAGGCGCCCATCCCAAACAGATACAACCAAATATTTTCCGAAGTTTAATGGCGGTACTAACGACTATATATCTAAAATATACAAGCATCAGAACAAAATACTGGCAACAGGGAGTTTCAGATATTATGTAAGACGGGTTTATACCGAACATAATCATGATTTTACCCGCGATACGGTGATTCTTGACAGTACGGAGATCCGGCAGATAGCCCGTTTTAACCTGGATGGGACACTTGACAAAACCTATCGTTTTAACATAGCGACAAACAAAGGCCTGCCTTCGGCAAACGGCCCTGTTGACTCGTACATGCATACCGACGCTGATCAGCTGGAAAAACTGGTGCTGTTTGGAAGTTTTACCACGTTTGATCAAAAAAACGCAGGCCGTTTAATTCGCTTAAGTGCCGATGGAAACATAGACGACTCATTTAAAACCGGGACAGGTACCGATAATAGCATCTCATCTTTAACGTACAACCCTGTAACCAAAAAATACCTGATAACGGGGATATTCAGAACATACGATGGCAAACCGGCCATCAGCATGGCGCTGATTAATTTGGATGGTAGTCTTGATCAAACTTTCGTAGCTAAAACATTTGAGGGAGGCTATCCTGGTTTTGCCCGGCAGCTTAATGATGGACTGGTAGTAGTTAGTGGCAGCTTTAAAAAGTATAATAACGTTACCCGCAATGGTTTTATGGTACTAAATACCAAAGGTGAACTTGCCGGGAATTACAATACTACCGGACCATTTTCAGGTACATTGTCTGATATCATTGAAACCAAATCGACTGATGGAAAGCGGGCGTTATTGCTGATTGGTGGTTTTGACCATTTTGATAACATTCAGGTTAGCAATATTATACGCGTTACCATCGAATAAATTTTAATTGAACTTATAATCTATAAAGAAATGCAGAACAGGAAAAAATACAAACAGATCATTTTTTCAATTATTTGTGCATTGGCTGTTGCTACAATATCATGTAATAAGGATTTTGTGCGCACGCTGCCCGATAAAAATTATACTGATACAGCCAAAGCAACATCCGGCGAACGTAAGGTTTTGTACCTGATTGTTGACGGGGCACGGGGCTCATCAGTAAATAGCGCCAATGTGCCTAATATTAAAGCATTACTGCCCAGTTCAATTTACAGTTGGGTTGCATTGAGCGATCCGGACTCGACCCGCGATGTAAGCAACTGGGCCAATATGCTAACCGGCGTAAAAAAAGAAAAGCACAAGATCTTGTCGGATGATTTTGCCGGCAACAACCTGGCAACTTATCCTGTGTTTTTTGAAAGGATAAAAGAAGAAAGACCAAATGCCAAAATCGTTTCTTTTTCCTCCTCGGCTATTTTTAAAAATAAGTTAACACAGGGTGCTGCCGTAAGCGAGTTGTATAGTACTGATGAGCAAATTAAAACAGCTGTAGTTAATGACCTGAATACCGACACGGCACAATTGATAGTTGGCCATTTTAACGATATTAAAGAAGCAGGTGCCAAATATGGATTCGACAATTCATCGTCGCAATACAAAGCTTCTATCGAAAAATTTGACGGTTACGTAGGTGAGATTATTAATGCCCTGAAAAAAAGGAAAAATTATGCCAATGAAGATTGGCTGGTAGTGATTGCGTCGAGCGGTGGTGGTAAATTCAATATCCCGGTTACCGAGAACGATAATACAGTTTTCAGTAACACCGCCGCCAATACATTTACTATCTATTACAATCCAAAATATAAACAAAGAATAATAGGTAAACCATTTACTGGCAACAGGTATTTGGGGCGCACAGTACGTTTGAAAGATACGGGAGTGAGAGCCGAGATAGATACAGCTGATATCTTTAACATCGATGATACTACCAAGTTCACCATCGAGCTAAAAGTTAAGAAGAATGAGGATAAATTCTTTTGGCCAAGTATTCTCGGAAAAAGAGCGCAATGGTCGGCAGGTCATCCGGGTGTTGGCTGGGTGATTTATCTGGAAGATGCTTACTGGTATTTTGAATACCGGGGGACTAAGGATAACGATTATCATCAATGCCGTGGCGGCGATTTACAAAAGGGCAGATGGCAAAACCTGTCGGTTAAATGTGAAATACGCGCGGGCAGACGATATATCAGAACGTATACCGACGGGGTTTTTAATAATGAGCTGGATGTAACCTCATCAGGAAGTTTTAGTAACAGTAGCCCTTTAAAGTTAGGCTATTTAAATGGTACCGGGCATGGTACACCTGATGTGTATGTAACCGACATCAGATTTTTCAAGGTCGACGTACCCGATGCCGTGATTGGAAATTATGCCTGCGAAACATCCATTAGCGAAGGTCATCCTTATTATACCTTTTTGGCAGCATACTGGCCGGGCACAGATGGCCAGGGCGACAAGATCAGGGATATTGGCCCGCAGGCCCGCGACTTTCAATTAAAAGGCCCTTATCAATGGGAAGATTTTAATGATCTGATTTGCCCGCCGCCGGCAGGGGCACTGGCCATATTTGTTCCGCAAACGGCAGATATTCCAGCACAAATAATAAACTGGTTCAGAATACCTAACAGGCAGGCCTGGGGGCTTGACGGCCGCGTTTGGCTTGATCAGTAAATTTAACCATTACAAACTAAAATATTTGATGATGAAAAAATACAGATATATCTTGTTTATCGGGTTAATTGCCCTGATAGCAGGAGCCTGCAAGCAAAATGATCTTGATGAGCTGAAGCCAATTCAAAATACCGACAGAAACGTTTCCGGCGCAGGAGCCAATACTGGTGATGCAACTGCCGGCAACGAAATAGTTAAAGTTCCATTTAAAATATCCTTATCAGGACCGGCAACCAAAGCATTCCAGGTAGGTATAACATTTAATAATGATACGGTAACTAAACTGATAGCAAACGGTACACTTAAAAATACGGTAGTATTACCTGCGGGTGCAATTGATTATCCCGGCGTAATCAACGTAGCATTTGGGTCTGATACCGCAACTGCCGTTGCCAGCGTCAGGTTATCGGCCATAGAAGCTAACTATGGCAAAAACATAGCTTTTGCATTTAAGCTTACGAATCCGGGTAAAGGCAACCAAATTAAAGGATCGCAATCAAATATCCTGGTGGTGCTTGATACCAAAAAGCTTATTAAAGAGAGTGATATTCATTATGTGTCGCTTTTGAATGGCGGTGGCATTATGGATGTTGACTATCAAAAAAACTACACTACGTCGCCTGCAGGTATCACTATTCCGTTAACTGTAAACCTGGCAGGTGTACCGGCCGGTGCGTTTAATGTTCATGTGAAATTAAACATGGATACCATTACAACTTTGGTAAGTAAAAAAGTGCTGCCTGATAACACTATCGCACTTAACCCCGATCAATTTTCTATTGATACCCTGATTAGGGTAAATTCCAACGCCAGTACAGCGGTGGTGCGCTTATCAATAGGATGGCCTATTTTTGATGCCAATATAGTTGCCAATAAACGTTTTGGTTTTGTGGTGAGTTTGGTTAATCCGTCAAAACATATATTGCATCCAATAAAAAGCAAGTTGATCGTTTTGGTGGAGCCAGAGGTTAACCTTGATAATAACTCTTACATCACCGGCAATGGAACAGGTTTAAAAGCAGAGTACTTTTCAAATAACCAACTGCTTGATTTTGACGGCAGAAAGCCCGATCTGGTACAAATAGAACCCACTATTGATTGGCCTAATGACGGGGTTTGGCAAGCCGCTATACCAAGTATAAGTCATGATAATTTCTCTACCAGGTGGACTGGCGAGTTCCTTGCACCTGTTCGGGGTGAATACGTGTTCTGGCAGAACGAATGGGACGACGGATCAAGATTATATATAGACGGCAAGGCCATTATTAATGATTTCACTACCGAGTGGGATAAGGATAGCCGTACCGCCAAAATATTTCTGGAACGCGGTAAACGCTATAAAATAGAAGCCGATCATCGCGAAAACGTGGGTGGCCAGCGTGCACGTTTAACTTTTGAAGTTCCGTCGGCCGGCATCAACGGTAGAAGAATAGTACCACAAAGCCAATTATTCCCCGCCCCTTAAGCCAGCTACGCTAATTGACCAATGAAAATTAAGGACATGAAAAAAACATTGCATATTATCTCGGTATTTTCAACAGTAGCCCTGTTGTTTGCCGGGTGTAAAAAAGATAAGCCAGCGCCCCAACCCGAACCAGATGAGCCCAAACCCATCGCAGGTTTCACAGTGGCACGAACAGATAGTGTTGATTTTTTAAGCTACCAGTTCACCAGTACATCCATCAATTATAAAGATATCCTGTGGCAATTTGGCGACGATAGCACATCGGCAGAAAAAGCACCGAAGCACAGATATGCCTTTGATGGCTTATATCACGTGACATTAACGGCCAGAAATTCACAGGGATACTCAGCTGCCCGGGAAATAATATTGAACGTTGCCGACCCTAATTTTGACCGCACCAAGGTTGGTGAAAGTTACTTTGCTACCATAGGCGGTACATTGACTGTATCACGCGACAATGGCGGCGGCCCAAATGCAAATGAGGGGTCACTAAAAGTGGTTGACGGCGATCCGAATACCAAGTTTTTCCAATCAGGGTTCTCCGGCGACCTGGTAATGAAATATGAGCTTAAAACTCCCGTTGTTGCAGGAGCATATACCATGACATCGGCAAATGACTCACCTGATCGTGACCCAAAAGGATGGATCCTCCAGGGTTCTGAGGACGGTATACGCTGGATAAACCTGCACAGCAAGAACAACGAAGTTTTTGCCAACCGCTTTCAGCGCATCCTATATCACTTTAATAACAATGTAGCTTATAAATTTTATAGGATAAGCATTAAGACCAATAATGGCAGTCGTGACTTCCAGATGGCTGAGTGGACGGTTAATAAAAAGCAGCCGTAAAATTGGTTGTTTGTAAGAATGATCCATGGAATGTTCGATCTGATGTTACGTAAGTTCATTCGCCCGGTCAACAGTTTTTAAGGAATAAGGCCCGGGAGTGTAGTATCCGGGCTTATTCCTTAGGTATTCGGTCATATAAAGTGTAATAGCATAACTTAATCCGACAATTATCAGCACTTATGCTAAGTTGCTTTCACTAAATTATATCACCAGCCGGTAAATCAATTTAGAAAAAAATCCAGGTGTCGTTCATTGCCAGGAATGTAGCATTTGCCGAAAAAAAGAACTACCTGGTCGATATTTTTTCCTTATAGGTGACTTTTCATGCTATTTGCCTAAAAAAAACATGAAAACCATCATTTGTAATCTCCCGGCATGGCTAAAAGTATTTCTTTATTTTGTTTTGCTTACCGCCGCCAGGTTCGTCGCAGGCACTGTTCCTGCGTTAAATGATCTGTCCTTTTATATGGCCGTTTCATTGCTAATAAGCTGGCTGTTGCTATGGGCAGAAGGGAAAACACTAAAGACGCTAAATTTTATTCCGGTGTGTAGCAGCAATTGGGTTCAGTTACTATGCGGAACCGTGGGCGGCATTTTAATGTTAATCGTCACGGCGATGATAACCGTTTACCTCACCGGCGACAAATGGTATTTCAACTCGTCGCCTGACATCATGTTCCTGCTGATGTGCTTTTTGGCAAACCTGTGGTCGGTGTTTGTGCAGGAATTTGCTTTTCGCGGATATCCTTTCCAGACGCTGAACGGTCACTATGGAGCATGGAAAGCACAGCTCATCATTGCGATACCTTTTGGTTTGATGCACGTAAACAGTACAATGGACATGCAAACTATTTTGATGGCTATGTTGACGACAGGTCTGGGATCGGTTTTGTTTGGGATGGCTTATCTATATACCCGCAACTTAGCTTTGCCAATAGGTTTGCACGTAGGATGGAACTATGCTCAGGTGTTGATCCCCCGAACAGCAGGCGCTGCAGGGAGGACGATTATCACGGTGGATGGTGATCCTAAACATTATAGTTCGCTATACATAATCGGCCCATATTTAGGTGTTGTCTTATGTACAATGGCAGTTTTGTGGTTACTTAAACAAAGAATGAGGATAAGCACGGTACCCTTAACTTCATCTCCTCAATCCATTTAACACCATGAAGGTTATCTTGCAAACTTTACTGTTCTACGTTTTAACAGTATGCGTATTTATCTTATCCGATCTTTGGGCCAAAGGTTTGGGAGAGAAATATGCCTCACATATCGCAATGGCAACCGCCGCGCTTTTTACCTTTTTATTGGTGATCATATTTTGCCGGCTGCGGGCCATACCGCTAACCGAAGCAGGTACTGTTCCTGACAACGGAAGCCCGGGCCGTATAATTACCGGATTTCTCGCCGGGCTGCTGATGTCGTGCCTGCAACCGGGCGTACTGATGATGATAGGTTATGTGAAGCTTCAATTTAACGCCTTTGATCCGCATGTTATCGGTCTGCATATGCTGCTTTTTGCGCTGATCTCCTGCCGCGAAGAACTTGTGTTCCGGTCTTATGCTTTACGTAGTCTTGCTGACCGCTTCGGAGCAGGCTCAGCGCAATTGTTTATTGCCGCCTTGTTTGTTTTTGAGCACATCTAGGGAGGAATGAACTTGTGGATGGCGTTGATCGGTTCAGGAACCGGGGCCTTGCTATTTGGCTATGCGGCTCTTAAAAGTAAAGGAATTGGACTTCCGCTTGGCCTGCATACAGCGTGGAATATGGGACAGTGGTGCTGGGGAGGCAAAGGTGATGCTGCTGGCATCTTTACCCAAAGGATCACGGCGGGCAGGGAAGCGTTATCTGAAGTTATAGGCTTGTCCGTTTTTGTCGGTGCCGCGTTATTTGCCGGTTTGGCCATCGCTTATTATTACAAACGATCGGTTCAATCATGATAGCATAATTGATCTTTTGTTGCCCCACAACCCTGCTCGTTGACTAAAAACACCCCTCTGCCGATTTATGTTGTGTAATTGACAAAGATAAGCCAACTTTAAATAACAATGTTTCAAAGCTTTGCTCTATACACCTCCCGGCCCGGGTACCGCAAAATGGTGCACCTTTTGTTCTGGCTTGTGCTGCTTATAGTTAGGCTATACCTCACGCTGATTACCTTCAACGTTTACAGCGGTTTGTCTTTTAGTATTGTTTTCCTGCTGAACCTAAACAGCACTTTGCTTATCGCGGCTGTATTTTATCTGATGGCAGGTCCGCTATGGAAGCTATTGCAGCGGAGGCAATATTTTCACTTTACTTTCTCCTTTTTTGGTTTGTTATGCGGCTACACATTGATCGAGGCGGTAGCGGAGCAGGCTTTGCTCAGGACCTGTTCCGGCTGCTTGCTCAGTTTGCAGAAAGGTCAGCCGCAATATTTTGCCCTGGTACAATCCGGTCTCATTAACATTGTACTGAAGCGCCTGCTTAGCCTGGGCACCCCATTTGGCCTTTTGCTGACGCTGAGTATTCCGTTATGCCTGAAGCTGGCGGTTAACGCCTGGCGATCGCAACTAAAAGCTTTACAACTTGCAAAAGACAACCTGGAACTGGAATTTAACTTTCTGAAAGCGCAGCTCAATCCCCACTTCTTATTCAATTCGATGAATAACATTTACGGCTTGATACTGCAAGGTAACCAGGAACGGTCTGCCGGATTGGTCGCTCGCTTGTCTGAGATGCTGCGCTATATGCTTTATGAATCCAATGAAGCATTTATGCCTTTGCAAAGCGAGATCAAGCTGATACAAAATTACATAGAGCTGGAAAAAGTGCGCCTGAATGATACCGGGGTCATAGTAGATATCGCTGTGGATTCCATGACATATGAAATACCGCCCCTTTTACTCATGCCGCTGGTTGAAAACGCGTTCAAATTTTCTCCTGATGAACCGGGAGCCCGTATTCATTTCTTTCTGGATGTCACTGACGGCCGTTTGCGTTTTACATCTGACAATGTAGTGGACCGCCGGGAACAGATGCAGCAAAACGGAGGTATAGGGCTGGGCAACCTTAAAAAGCGTTTAGAAATGTATTACCCCGGCAAGTATTGGTACGAAGATAATTTTGCTGACGGTGTTTATAACGCCATCTTATCTATTGAGCTGACATGAAAAAATTGAGTTGCCTCATCGTTGAAGACGAACCCATTGCAAGAAGTATATTGGAAACGTATATCGAACGCCTGCCGGAAATTGCTTTGATAAAAAGCTGCCGCAATGCGAATGAGGCTTACGAGGCGCTTTATGAATATGCTGTCGATCTGATTTTCCTGGACATCAAAATGCCCGTAATTACCGGAATAGAGTTTTTTCGTTCATTACCTAATCCGCCGCTGGTTATTTTTACCACTGCTTATTCCAGTTATGCTGTCGAGGGTTTTGAACTGAATTCTGTGGACTATCTGATGAAGCCGATCACTTTTGAACGGTTTAACCAGGCCGTGCGGCGGGCGCAGGAGCGGTTGGTCTCGCATCAATCTGAATTGGATGCGCCGCCTTATATCTTTCTCAGGCAGGATACCCGCCTGGTAAAAGTGAATTTTGATGAGATCAGTTATGTGCAGGCGGAACGTGACTTTTGCTCAGTTTATCTGTGTAACGGTAAACGGCTACTTGCAGGTATGCATCTGAAAATCCTGGAAGAAAGATTGCCGGCTAAACGATTTATGCGGGTACATCGTTCCTATATCATTAATCTGGACAAGATCACCAGTATTAAAGGTAATGTAATAGAATTCGGCACTACGGAAGTTCCGATAGGGAACAGTTATAGGGAGCTGGTATTTAAAGTATTGCGGTTATCATAAAGCATTTTGGTTATATAAACTTATTCTATAATTAATTGATCATCTGATAGGGGGGGAAATTACAGGATATTTGGAAAGAAAGGTGACCGCTATAATCGTCAAATTGAAGCCTGCCTGTATAAGAACGTTCCTGAAAATGTTTATAAGGAACTGAGATCCTCACGGGTGAAAGGCCGCTATCTGCGCTTTTTCGTAAAGAATAAATATGAGTTTGAGCAAATATCAACGGGCTAAATCACCAAACGAAAGGTGAGGTTTACCCTCGCCTTCATTAACTTGTTAGACTTGGCAATCCGGTGTTCCCAATACTCCTGCAATCCTGATTTCATCATCAGGAATGAACCATGCCCGAGCCTGACGGAGTAATGTTCTTTGTGATTAACTTTATTGCGGATGTCAAAACTGCGCACCTGCCCCAGGCTTACCGAAACAATAATTGGCTGACTGCCCATAATGCTTTCTTTGTCACTATGCCAAGTTACGGAATCATTTCCATCACGATAATAGTTCAGTAATACGCTGTTGAAGGTAATACCCGCTAAAGGTTCTACCATGCCCCGGATAGTTTGCAGTTCCGGTGTCCAGGGGAGTGTTCCTGCGATCCGGTCGGTGTTTCCATACCAGCAGGTAAGCCTTGGTGTCAGGTATTCCTTATCCCAAAGTTTTTGTGTTGTTTGTTTCCAGGGTGTTTCCCTGATCAGTTTTTCTAACAGCCAGTCACCCGTTGCCGGATCAATTAAACCGGGCTGGTATTCCAGCAAATCCTTAGGCAATCCTTTACTTTGCCCGGTTTCGGCAAATAATGTCAATTGTTCCATCACTAAATCCTTTCCACATAAGTCGTTATAAAATGGGCCAATTGTTCCTGTTCTTCTGGTTGCAGTACATCGCCGTCGTAGATCCAGTAACCCTTTGCGTCAAATAAAATACGGCCCATGTAAACGGGCGGCTGATCATAAGCCGTATAGATCTCATAGCATTGTACAGCGTGCTTTTGAGCTGTATCCGGTACAATTTTCACCACTTCCCGTGAACCATCGCGGTATTTAAGCCAGGCTTTAACCTCGCTTTTTAAATACGTTTTGACCAACAATTCCTGCATTTGAAATTTTTTCTCAAAGATATATAAAATACTAATATTTTTAGCATTAAATTTGTACTCCCTATTTGGTACAAACACGATGGAAACGGCAAATGACCGAAAAACACTGATTAACAGCCTGCAAAAGAATATTTTGCAATGGGAGGGCTATAGGCCGCCGCCTGCAGGTACGCAGGGGCTGGTAGGCCTGGGGGCAGTGGAAATGGCTTTCCCCAACGGCGTTTTTCCTTTAGGTACAGTGCATGAACTGGTTTGCAGTACCACCGAACAGGCTACTGCTTCCAGCGGATTGATTAGCGGCCTGCTCTCGGTGTTTATGCAAAATGGCGGGGCTTGTTTATGGATCAGCCTCACCGGAAACATCTTCCCACCGGCGTTAAGCGGCTTTGGTATAGAACCCAGCCGCTTAATCTTTATCCGGGTAACCAAAGACCAGGAAGCCTTATGGGTGATGGAAGAAGCGCTGAAATGCGCAGGGCTTGCCGCGGTTGTGGCAGAAGCGCGGGAACTGGATTTTAAACAATCGCGCAGGCTTCAGCTGGCTGTTGAGCAAAGTCACGTTACCGGGTTTGTGCTGCGTAATGCCGTTAAAAAGATCGGTTCAACGGCTTGCGCTGCCCGGTGGCAGGTGAAATCTTTGCCGAGCGAGCCGGTTGACGATTTGCCTGGTCTTGGTTTTCCGCGCTGGGAGGTAGAACTATTACGTGTCCGTAATGGGCATCCGGGTACCTGGATCATAGAATGGGCAGAAGGTAAATTCAAACAGGTGGAAAAAGAGCAAACAGCTAAACCATTTAAACGGAAAGCGGGGTGAGTTATGCAGCACAGGTATATGGCTATTTGGTTTCGTCACCTGGTGACAGACTGGCTGACACTCCGGCAGCCGGAATTAAAAGATCAGCCCTTTGTGCTGGTTGTGCTCGAACATAACCGTATGATCGTCAGGGCGGCTAATCCCGAAGCCGAAGCACAAGGTGTTCGTGCAGGTATGCCGGCAGCAGATGCCAAAGCGATTACCACTAATTTACAGGTTATTGATTTTCCGTTGGGCCAGGAAAGTAAGCTGCTCCGGCATTTGGGTTTATGGTGCATCCGCTATACGCCGGTTGTGGCTATTGACCTGCCCGATGGTTTGACCCTTGATATTTCCGGCTGTGCACATCTATGGGGTGGTGAAAAAGGATATTTAAAAACCGTTGTACTTAAATTAAGGGGTATGGGCTACGATGCACGGGCCGCTATTGCCGATACTGTTGGCGCAGCCTGGGCTATTGCCCGGTATGGTAAAATCAGGCCCATCATTGAAAGCGGTGGGCAAGCGGAAGCCATTGCCGGCCTTTCTCCGGCTGCCCTCCGGTTGGAACCGGAAATATTGGACAAACTGTATAAACTCGGCTTCCGGTATGTTAAAAGTTTTATGACCATGCCGCGTACCGTGCTGCGCAGGCGTTTTGGTGAAGGCTTTTTGTTAAGGCTTGCCCAGGCTTTGGGTACTACTGATGAATACCTGGCCCCGATTATCCCGCCCTTGCCTTATGTTGAGCGGCTACCCTGCCTGGAGCCGGTACGAACGGATAAAGCCATAGAAATTGGCATTGAAAAACTATTGCAAGGCCTATGTAGCCGCTTGCAAGCTGAAGGAAAAGGTGTGCGTAAGGCCGTGCTGAAATGTTTCCGGATTGATGGCAAAATGGTACAAGCGGGGATAACGACCACGCGCGGCTCACATAGTGTTTCCCATTTATTCAAGCTCTTTGGTTTACAGATCAGCAAGATTGAACCTGCTTTGGGTATTGAGCTGTTTCTGCTGGAAGCACAAAAAGTAGAAGATATCGACCCCTTGCAGGAAAAGCTATGGCTGGGGGATCCGGGCTTGCAGGATACCGCACTGGCCGAGCTGCTTGACCGGATTGCCGGAAAGATCGGCCCCGAAAGAATTATGCGCTACCTGCCTGCCGAGCATTACTGGCCCGAACGTTCCATCCGGCCCGCTCTTTCACTCAAAGATATCTCGCTGGCCGGCTGGCGGGCTGACAAGCCAAGACCAATACGCTTGCTCAGCAAACCGGAAGCCATTGAAGTTATGGCTTTATTGCCGGATTATCCGCCAAAAATATTTATCTATAAGGGTAAGCGCCATGTTGTGGACAAAGCAGACGGCCCGGAACGTATTGAACGGGAATGGTGGCTGGACAAAGGTGAGCACCGCGACTATTATATGGTGGAGGATGAGCATGGGGGCCGTTATTGGCTGTTCCGTTCGGGGCATTATGATAGCGGAGGTGCCCAATGGTATTTACACGGATTTTTTGCCTGATGATGAAATACGCGGAATTATATTGTACCTCCAATTTCAGCTTCCTGCGCGGTGGATCTCACCCGGAGGAACTGGTTGAGCAGGCTGTGGTTCATGGTTATACGGCCATAGCGGTTACCGACCGGAATAGCCTGGCCGGTATTGTCCGGGCGCATATTGCCGCAAAAAAACTACCTGTACAATTTATTCCCGCTTGTCGCCTGGACTTGCTGGATGGGCCGGGCCTGCTGGCTTATCCTACTGACATTGCTGCTTACGGCCGACTTTCGGCCTTGCTCACCAGGGGTAATCTGCGTGCTGAAAAAGGTGAATGCCATTTATATAAAGCAGATGTGTATGAACACCGGGAAGGCATCCTGTTTATCATCATTCCGCCCGATGAGCTCAACGCGCGGTTTGATTTTGCAGATGAGTTTAAAACAGCAGTAGCAGAATATAAACAAGCTTTCGGGAATGCCTTATACATGGCTGCCTTACGCTCTTACAGCGGCGATGATGCCAAGCGGCTGCACAGGTTAGCCGGCATGGGTATAGCTTTGGTTGCTGCCGGTGATGTGCATTATCATGAACCGAACAGGAGGGAACTACAGGATGTATTGACCTGTATCCGGGAGAAATGCACTATCAACAACGCAGGGTACCGGCTGCATCAGAATGCGGAACGCTACCTGAAACCTATTGAAGAAATACACCGGATCTTCAGGCAATATCCGGAAGCAATTGAAAATGCGCTTGCTATTGCCGAAGCCTGTACTTTTTCGCTGGACGAATTAAAATACATCGAGCCTGAAGAAAAGATCTTTGACGGATTAACGCCACAGGAAAGGTTAAAAAAATACACGTGGGAAGGTGCACATGAACGTTATGGTGAGCATATACCGCCTAAGATAGGTAAGCAGATAGATTTTGAACTGGCCTTTATTGAAAAGCGCAGGCTGGCGCCTTATTTTCTCCGCGTATATAAATACACCCGGAAAGCAGAAGAACTCGAAATCTTGCACCAGGGCAGGGGTTCTGCGGCCAACTCAACGGTATGTTATTGTTTGCGCATTACGGCGGTCGACCCGATGAAGTCACGTTTGCTTTTTTCCCGTTTCATGTCAGATGCACGTGAGGAATGGCCTGACATCGATGTGGATTTCGAGCATGAACGCCGCGAGGAAATCATCCAGTATATTTATGAGGATTATGGCCGGGAACACGCGGCTATTGTAGCTACCGTTACGCAGGAGCGGCATAAAGGAGCAATTCGTGATGTGGGCAAAGCGATGGGCTTATCTGAAGATACAATTAAACGTATCGGTGGTACGATATGGGATTTCAGTGAAGAAGGTTTTGATGAAAAGCGTTTGCAGGAACAGGGGCTTAACCCGGGCGATCCGTTGATATACAAAGTACTGGAATTGACGACACTGCTGATGGGTTTCCCGCGGCAATTGGGTCAGCATACCGGCGGCTTTGTTATTACCGATAACAAACTATCCGACCTGTGCCCTGTGCTCAATGCCCGCATGGAGAACCGTACCCAACTGGAATGGAACAAAGATGACCTGGAAGCGTTGGGCATTTTGAAAGTGGATGTTTTAGGATTGGGTATGCTGACCATGATCCGCAAAGCATTTGACCTGATAAAACAACATTATGGCCGAAAGCTTACCTTAGCCAATATCCCGCAGGACGACCCCAAAGTTTATGAAATGATAGGTCGTGCGGATACACTTGGGGTATTCCAGATTGAGAGCCGGGCGCAAATGTCTATGCTGCCAAGACTGAGGCCCCAATGTTTTTATGACCTCGTGATCGAGGTGGCTATCGTGCGGCCCGGTCCAATACAGGGTGATATGGTGCATCCTTACCTGCGCAGGCGTAATGGCGAAGAACAGGTAGTGTATCCATCCACGGAACTGGAAGATATTTTAGGCCGGACTTTAGGTGTTCCGCTTTTTCAGGAACAAGCGATGGAGATCGCTATTGTTGCCGCAGGCTTTACACCGGCCGAGGCTGATGAGCTGCGCCGGAGCATGGCGACTTTTAAAGCGAATGGCAAGTTATACCTGTACGAAAAGAAACTGGTGGAGGGTATGGTGGCGCGTGGTTATGAGGAAGATTTTTCGAGGCGGGTGTTTAAGCAGTTACAAGGTTTTGAGGGGTATGGTTTCCCCGAGAGCCATGCCGCTTCTTTTGCGCTGCTGGTTTATATATCTTCCTGGCTGAAGTATTATTATCCGGATGCTTTTGCTGCTGCTTTGCTCAATAGCCAGCCGATGGGCTTTTATCAGCCCGCTGAGATCGTGGACGATGCGCGCGGGCATGGCGTTTTTGTTCGTGGCGTGGATATTAACTACTCGGCCTGGGATCATTCGCTGGAAGAACAGGCCGGAAAATATAAGATATTACGCTTAGGTTTCCGGTTGGTGAAAGGGCTAAAAGAAGAAGAAATGAATATCCTGGTTGAGAATGCACCTTATCAACATATTATCGATTTGTCAAATGTCGGGATTTCGCAGGCAGCTTTGGAGAAACTGGCTGATGCGGATGCATTCCGCTCTATCGGCCTCGACCGGAGGCAGGCGCTTTGGGAAGTAGCCGCTTTAGGTGACCGCCCCGTAGCATTGCTGGAAAGCTTGCCTTCGGCCAGCGCAGGTGAGCAAATTGAATTACCGCTAATGACCGCGGGGGAGCACGTGGTACAGGATTTCGCTTCCACCGGTTTATCCATTAAAGCGCACCCGGTAAGTTTTGTGCGGGAAGATTTGAACCGGCTGCAGGTTATGCCACTCAACCGGATCCAATCGTTGAAGAATGGCGAAAAAATTCGTGTTGCCGGGATGATCACCGTGCGGCAGCGGCCGGGGACGGCCAAAGGCGTGGTATTCGTAACCATCAAAGATGAAACCGGCTTTGCCAATCTTGTGGTTTGGGGTAAGTTTTTTGACAAATACCGCAAAGAGATCGTTCAGTCGCAACTGCTCCTGGTAGATGGGCATTTACAGGTTGAGGGCGAAGT
Organism: Mucilaginibacter gossypii; assembly: GCF_017569325.2. NCBI lineage: Bacteria > Pseudomonadati > Bacteroidota > Sphingobacteriia > Sphingobacteriales > Sphingobacteriaceae > Mucilaginibacter > Mucilaginibacter gossypii. Next base: position 1,683,331 of record NZ_CP071878.2, read on the forward strand.
GATCCATGTGGTGGTACGCCGCTGTTATAATCTCAATTCTTTATTGGGTAAACTAACGGCTGTACCTGATGAACAGCCTTCTTTGCTGAGCTTGTCCAGGGGGGATGAAACCTCAATGCCTTCACCTGATCCGCGAAATATCCCCAATAAGAGTGCTTTTCATAAGGGCAGGAATTTTCATTGATGAAGAGCGTATCATTAATAAGGCTTTTAATAAACTCGAAAGGTAGTTTATAATTGTCTTACTATGCCTGTAAAAGGGATATGGTAAGGTTTATCCGATCAAAGGAATTGCAATACCAATTGCTCCCATTCCTCTTCCAAAGAAAGGTTGGGGCGTACTTGCCGCGCTTTGCTATACCAGTAATCAGCATTTCCAATATCACCTTCTTTACGGTGCAAATAGGCATGTACCCAAGCCGATGCCTGATCTGTCAGATGATCAACCTGTGCATGTGCCTGATGCCAGTCACCTTTACCATCAAACCAAAGGCTTTTTAGCTGTGCAGAGAGCCCGTTAACAGGCTGTTTTAAATTTAATGATGCTTTAAATTCTGTTAAAGTTGTCATTGGTATTAGTTTTTTACAATAAACGTAATTGGTACATCGGACTTTTATCAATACATAGTTCGATCCGTTACCGGCATTAATTATTGCGTAGTAGTAAAGATCCTAAATTAATCGGAAAATTAATGGGGATGTATTATTTATCAAAGATAGGCCGGTTTACAATTTCTGATGTAAAAGTATAAACAATGTATTACGGTGTTGTGAAATACCGCAATACATTGTTTTAGCAGAAAAAAGAAAAACAGTGCAACTAAAACCTTAATGCCGGCGTCTTATGATTATTAAAGCCTGATCATATGTTAAAAAACTACTTAAAGATTACCTGGCGCAACCTCTTACGTCAAAAAACATTCTCCCTGATCAATATCCTTGGATTGACCATAGGCATGGCCAGCGCAGCGCTGATTTTGTTGTGGATCCAGAATGAGGTTAGCTATGATCAGTTCCATGAAAAACGGGAACGTCTTTACTCTGTATATAACCGCTCTAAATTTGACGGTAAATTATGGAGCTGGGAAACCACGCCTAAAATCATGGGTAAGGTGATGAAAGCGGAGTTGCCTCAACTGGAAAAAGTAGCCAGGGTAACTGATGCCAGTTTTTTGTTTAGCATTGGCGATAAACGTTTGACTGCAACAGGCGATTTTACTGATCCGGATTTCCTTTCCATGTTTAGTTTTCCATTAATCAATGGAGACCCCAAAACCGCTTTGAACGATCTTCATAGCATTGTTATCACTGAAAAGTTTTCAAAGAAACTTTTCGGAGAGGAAAATGCGCTCGGCAAAACAGTTAAAATAGATAGTAACGCTTATTTTAAGGTTACGGGTGTGATGAAAGACCTCCCGAATAATACCCGGTTTGATTTTGAATACCTTATTCCCTGGTCATATCTAAAAAAGATAGGGCAGGATGATGAATACTGGGGCAATAACTCCATCCAAACGTTTGTTCTTTTAAAACCCGGCGTAACGGAAGCTCATGCTGATGCCGCTGTATTGAACTTTACCAGGAACCATTCCGATACCAAGGATATTCAGCAGTTTTTGCACCCCGCAACCAAATGGCACCTGTATTCGCAGTTTAAGGATGGGGTGATAGTTGGTGGGAGAATTGAACGTGTCAGGGTATTTTCACTGATCGCTGTACTGATCCTCGTTATTGCTTGTATAAATTTCATGAATTTAAGTACAGCCAGGAGCGAGACGCGTGCAAGGGAGGTAGGCATCCGTAAAACTGTAGGCGCATTAAGGGGCTCGTTAATCTGGCAGTTTTTAGGCGAATCTGTTTTGATTGCACTTATTGCCGGGATTTTTGCCATCGTCATTGTACAAATCAGTATGTCGGGTTTCAACCAGCTTACCCAAAAGCAATTGTATGTACCATATAGTAATCCCTATTTTTGGCTCACCGCAATTGGATTTATACTGGTTACCGGTGTTATTTCGGGAAGTTATCCCGCATTGTACCTGTCGTCATTCAAGCCTGTAGCTGTACTGAAAGGTACTTTTAAGGCGGCAAATGCTTTGGTTACACCGCGTAAATTGCTGGTGGTCATTCAGTTTACTTTTGCGGTGGTATTGATCATTTGTACCATCATTATCCGCCAGCAATTACAATACGCCCAGGACAGGGATACGGGGTATAAGAAAGATAACCTTGTTTACACATTTATGTCCGGCGAGATCTCGAAGCACTATCAATCCATCAGAAATGAATTGCTTTCCAGTGGTGCTGCAACTTCTGTGTCCAGAACAAATTCGCCCATAACCCAGCGATACAGTGATAGCTGGGGTTTTAACTGGCCAGGTTCACAGCCCAAGAACAAGGTTGATTTTATTATTTACACTTCGGACGGAAACCTTATTAAAACCATGGGCCTTAAGCTTGTTGCAGGCAGGGATATCGACCCGGTAAACTACCCGACAGATTCAACCGCCATGCTGGTGAATGAGGCTTCGGTGAAGATCATGAACCTGAAAGACCCGGTTGGTAAATTAGTTACCCAGGGCGAGGGTAAAGACATCAAAACATGGCATATTGTTGGAGTTATCAAAGACTTTATTATAAGCTCGCCTTATGAACCTGTACAACATATGTTGATTGAAGGCCCCAGTTCCTGGTTCAATATCATTCACTACAAGCTTAATAACGCTAATTCGACAAAAGAAAACCTGCGCCGAGCTGAAGCTATATTTAAGAAATACAATCCGGATTACCCGTTTGAATATAGTTTTGTTGACCAGGAGTACGCCAAGAAGTTTGGCGATGAGCAGCGTATCGGGACTTTGGCCAGCCTGTTTGCCGGATTGACAATCGTTATATCCTGTCTCGGACTTTTTGGCCTGGCGGCTTACATGGCGCAAAACCGTATCAAAGAAATCGGCATCAGAAAAGTGCTTGGCGCATCTGTTGCCAGCGTGACCACATTGCTTTCCAGGGATTTTCTGAAGCTCGTCATAATCTCATTTTGCATCGCTGCGCCAATAGCGTGGTATTTAATGTTCCAATGGTTGAAAGGATACAGTTACCGGATTTCCATTAATATCTGGGTATTTGTAATCGCCGCCGCGCTGACATTGCTGATCTCTGTTTTGACAGTAAGCTACCAGGCAATCAAGGCTGCATTAACAAATCCGGTGAAAAGTTTGAAAGGGGAATAACACCTTCATGACGGGTGCTGCATTCTCATTACCATAAAAGACAATAGTAACTGCCCGGTGAAGGGCCTGTTTTAAATTTACTGCCCCCAAAAAGTTAGGTGCTATTTGGGGGCGTTTTTATGCATAAAACAGAAGTGATCGCTTCTGCTAAGTCCAAAATGTTAGTTGGATTCTGAACTTCATCAGCAATCCCAATCAAGAACGAGATCTACACAGCCAAGCCAGTACGATGGGTAGTTACAAGGTCGGTTTACGGGTTTGGTTAACCAAGCCTGGCGAATGCCAGCCTTAATTACCGCTTCGGCAAGCTGAAAGAAGCGGTTAAGAAAAACAAACGGGGTATCAGTAATGACGATGTTCAGGGAGCGCCTTCGGGGAACTAAGAGCATTTAACGAATAACAAACAGGCGGAGGGGACCGCCTGTTTGTTATTAACCTTTTTCGATATTCCAGGCGCGGTTAGTTATCTAATAACCTGCGCAGATCGCCCGCACTGATCTTCTGTACCGGCTGGAATATATTTCCGGCCGCATAATGTAACAAGCTGTATCGGAGCTGCCTTGCCGCTGCCCGTTCCGTTAATTGACTATGAAGATCCATTGTACAAAGAATTAAGCTCCCCGAACCAACCTTGAATTCAACCAGCGTTGCCAGGTTACGGTTCCTGAAAAAGTTATCGATCACCCGGACTATCGGCGTTGCAGGAGCTCCCAATTTATCAAGTATCAGCGACCGGGAACGGGTCACCAGGTCCCACCATTGCCAATCCGTATAAAAGTCTGTAGGGAAATCAGCCAGGGCGTTACTTTTCTTGTCGATGAGCAGGCCCATACTGCCTGGTTGATCGGGGAAGTGGACCGGGCTCCAGAAAACAGGAGCGAAACGGCCGTCGATACCTTTAACGTTGGCGGTATCCGGATTAAGCAATACTTTTCGCCCCGCTTGCAGATAACTAAGAGCACTGTCGATGGATGTAGTAAAGATAACGTTACTAAAAGATTCCGGCTTTTTATCTGGGTAAACCCAAATTTTCCAGTAATTAGTATAACCGGTATTGGCTATGCTCACAGTGATCTGTAATTCACAAGCCCGGTCGATTTTGCTGAGATCTATCGAGAAACTTCCCGCAGAAGCGTTGCCAATGGCAATAGACTGCCGGCCAAGCGAACCACGGAGATTAAGGTGCTTATCTGATGAAATTGCTGACCAGAGAACTTCGCCATTTATTTGCCGGTCGCTATAGTTGGCGATTTCGGCAGCGGCATTAAAATGCTCGTTATTGCTGTAAGCCGCCTTTTCAAAACGGATCAATGGCACCACCGGCCCACAGAATTTGCTAAAATCAGCCGGCGAAACCAATCCTTTACTATCCCAGAAAGCATTTAAAATCCCAACGAGTGCTGTTCCCTGTCCCGGAAAATCATGAAGGTCAAGCAATTGAAACCCGCCAACACCCTTGGTTTTCAACGCGCGTTCAATTTCTTCTTTGTAAAGCTGAACAGCCAGTGTTCCGCTGGCTTTAAGATAATCGGGGGCTAATCCAAGCATTCCTTTTTTGCGGAGGTTGTTCCGTACCGCCTCAAAGTTAGATGGCCGCAGAACCCCTGTATACTTTTTTATTTCTTCAAGATCCGGATAAACAGAATACTGGCCCACTTCGTGAATAATAAGAGGAACTGTTGTCCCTTTCAGCGCTTTACTGTAATCTGTCTTAAAATCGGGCGGGTTGGTGTTAAAAATACCCTGTCCCCGTACCCATCCTTTTTCCGTGTACTGGGTAATAAAATAATCATCGGCAGGATCCGGATTTTTGCCATGCCCTTTTTGAAAACTGAAGGTGGTTGTGGTGTATAAATGCCGGTTGTCTTCCTGCTTTAACTTACGCACCAGTTTCTCCAGCCATCCAAAATCCCCCTCCAGTTCATTACCCATGCTCCAAAAACAAAATGACGGGTGGTTGCCATAATTCCGGATAATATTTTCGGCTTCCTGTTCCAGGTAAGTCAATGTTTTCGGGTCTTTGCCCACAGTTAGTGCCCATAGCGGCAGCTCAACATGCAGGTAAAAACCCAGCGAGTCGGCCACCTGAAATGCTGCTTCGGGCGGGCACCATGAATGAAAGCGAAGATGGTTCAGCCCGTAAGCTTTAGCGGTCTTAAACACTTTCAGCCAGCCGGCTGCATTCATTGGTGGATGGCCTTCCAGCGGAAAAATATTGCATTCAAGCGTACCGCGCAGAAAAAGCGGACGACCATTGATACGAAGCTCGTTCCCGGTAGCGTTAATATCCCTGAAGCCAAAACTTTGAGTCCTGGCATCCAAAACTCGTCCCTTGCTGTCAATTACTTCCGTGCGAAGGCTGTATAGCTGCGGATGGAATTCGTCCCATAATTGCGCCTCCGGAACCTGGAGGTTAATTTCCTCCTGATTATGTTGAATAACAGTTGGGCTGGTTTGTTTAACGATCTTTTTTCCGGAAAGGAGGGAAGCCCGCAGATAAGTATCGCCACTATGGGAACCGCCCAGGCTGATAGCCGCCTTTACGCTGTGATTGGCCAGCGAGGAGTATACCTGTACCTGGTTAATAACTTGTTTGCCTATGTCGATCAGCTGCATCTTTCCGATAACGCCGTTCCAAATGATCTGTGTACCGTCGGTGTAGGCATGGGCAAAGTCATTTACGCTGATGTCATGCTGCTTGCGATTGTCTACGCGAATGGTGATCACATGTTTGCCTGCTGCCAGAGGGCCTAATTTGAAAACTTGTGGTGCAATCAGGCTTTCCTGTGTCCCGGCTGGTTTGCCATCTATCCAACAATCGGTTTTCCAGATCACCCTTTCAAGCGACAGCAGGGCGTTGGCCATCCGGCTGGTTAGATTTATGCTGCGCTGATACCAAACGGCACCGGTGTACCTGTGTTTTCTGGACAGATGCAGCATGATGTCCTTGCTCAGCACAGTTGTATCCACCTTTACAGGCGCTCCGATACCGGCGTCATCTAAGGTGCCAGGCAGCCATATGCTATTAGTAAATTGCTGTTGCTGCCATTTCTGATCCAAACCTTTGTCAAGCGAATCGAGTCTGTACAGCCATTTGCCGGCAACCGGTATTGGTTTAACCTGCGCCGAAATGGTAGAACTTGCTACCAGTGCCGCGAGCAAGAAAAATGTTTTTTTTAAAGAATACTGCATCATTGATAGTGAGCGGTTAAAGTAGTAACAGAACGGGACTCAAGTGTTATTGTCCCGACGGGAGTTGTTGATTTTTTAAGATTTTTGAGAGCTGTTGTGGTGTACATATCAAATGTATTTCCGGCCAATTGTGAACCACCCGGATCAACCGTGTATTGTTTGCTTTCGGTACTCATATTTATCAGCACAATAACCAATTGTTTTGAAGCGGGATCTTTGTATGCGGAAACCATTTGTGTTCCTGTTGCCAGCACGGGATCGTTAACATCACTTAATGCTGCATTTACGCGGATCATCCCCGGCCTGATAAACCGTGAATAATTTCCCAAACACCACAATTGTTTTGAATCACTAACCAGGCCATTGGTTTTCATGCTGTTCAGGTCATATCCACCAGATGGGTCGTTAATGTATACAAGCCCGTCACTATAATTATAAGTATCAACGGCAAGCCACCACTGCCATGAAGTTACATTGGCCACCGTAAGGTCATGATGAATAACTTTGGCCACATACAAGCCGTAATCAATACCGGTATTTTTCGGGTAACCATTTAACTGACCACAAATATCGCCTAATATACCAAACTCTGACTGCCAAAGATGAAGACTTGGGTCAACAGCCTTTTGCTTATCTGCTGCGTGTTGCCGGTAACTGATCAAATCGGCGCCCGGACAGGTAGTAAAATAACTGTGTGCTGATAGTAAGTGCTCCATCGAGGGGACATCGCCTATATAATTAGCGGAGCTTTTGTTAAAGAACTGGTTGAGCTGATCGCCGCGACCATCGCTGTTGTTAGCATCCAGCGAATTCCATTGATTGGCTTCACCAAGACATATCGTAGTTGCTAAGCCGGCAGCTTTCATCTTCGGGCCCAACAGGTTTATAAAGTCTGCAATTTCAGCATTGGTAGCACCAGTGCCTTCCTGCGATGGATTTTCTCCCCAATTCCACTGAGGTTCATTAAAGGGGCTGAGATAATTAAAAGGGGTACTGCTTGATTCAAAATGCTTTAAAACGCTAACCAGAAAATCTGCAAAAGCATTTTTCTTGCTTTCTGTCAGGTTCAGATGACTGTTAGCCAAACCATAAGCTTTATTATTTTGCGTGAACTGTACCGGTGGCGAAACAGAAAATGCCAGGAAGTTTTTTACACCACGTGCTTTCGCCGCCGACAGGAACCATTGCTGGCCTGCTTGTTTGTTCCAGTTATAATTATTATTTGCATCCAGAAAGCATTCTTCCCGGCGAAACTCATCCGGTATTCCGCTATCCGCACCTTGTTCATAGCTCCCGGCGCCGATGTTGAAGCGCCAAAGTGTAAGGCCAATACCTTTGGGATTGCCCTGTTGATCGGCTTCCATGCTGAACAGGTAATCAGCAATCTGATTCTTTTTGGTAACATCATTCCACTTTCCGATGAATTTGGTTGTCCAGCAATCAGAGGCACCAAAGCTTTGCATCGTTTGCTGCTCATTTCCCAAATTGATAGTGATGCGGGCCGGGCCGGTATTGCATATATTAACGCCATTAACGATGCAACCGTCGTCTCCTTTTTTAATTCCTGTTTTTTTAGCGCAGCTGAATGAGTTTGATACCCCCAGCATTACCATGAACAGCAGTGCTGATCGCAAATTTATTTTCATAATAGTTATTTAAAGCCGCCGGCATGCCGGCGGCTATCTGCTAATATCCCGGGTTTTGTGTGATCTTTCCGTTCGAGGCAATAATTTCCTTTGATGGGATAGGCCATAGATTATGTGTTCCTGCAATAAAATTAGCACCCTTATTTTGAGGCTCGTTCAGGTTCTTAGTTTCATATGGGTCTTTGCTTTGTTGTGTATTGTATTTAACAAAACTTCCGTTCGGTCCTAAAATGCTGTTGATCACTGGTTGTCCGCTTTGATCTTTCCATCGCCTGATGTCATACAAACGATCTCCTTCCAGGGCCATTTCGAGCCTGCGCTCCAATCGCACAGCGTTGATGAGGTTCCAGCCGGTAAGTGTCATATCGGTAGTGAGGCCGACGCGGTTCCTAACCGCACGCATTGACTGTAAAGCCTGGGCCGACTGCTGCTGCATAGCGGCAGCTTCAGCATTCATCAGGTAAACGTCTGCCAGCCTCAGGTAAATATGATCTTTTGAAAAGCGGCCGTTCGGTGTTCTTTCACCGCGAGGTACATACACTTTTCGGTTGTACCTGGCAGATTTACATTGTGCAGGATTGGCATTGAATGAGGTATTGGCCGGATCGCCGGCAACCGGGAAGCCCTGGCGCATGATCGTCCAGTTTAACCTTACACTGTCTGCCTGAGATTTAAAGGCATTTTCAAGATCGCTGGTTGGCGTAAAATATCCCCATCCGCCTTCGGTCCCAGGCATGGAGGTTGTAGGAAAAATGTTGCCCAGGTTTGGATATTGGGTAGAATACTGGTACTGTATTTCAAAAATAGACTCAGGTCCGTTATGATTAGTTGTTTGCCATATATTACCAAAAAACGTTTCCAGGTTGTATTCACCAGAGCTGATGATCTGGCTGGTCAGATTTTGAGCTCCTGCCCAATCTTCGGTATACAAGTCGATTTTGGCCAGCAGTGCTTGCGCTGCTCCCTTTGATACGCGGAACTTATCTGTGGCGCTATACTGTGATTTATTCGGTAAAATGCCAATAGCACTATTAAGATCTTGTTTAATGAAATTGTACACATCGGCGGCGCTGGTCCTGCTGTAGGTATTTTCCTGAGGGCCCAGTGTCTTAGTGATCAGCGGAACCCCGCCCCAGTTTCTTACCAGCTCAAAATATTGGAAAGCCCGCAGAAACTTGATCTCAGCGATAAGCTTCAGTTTGGTAGCGTCATCAATCTGCGATTTCTGAATGCCTTCAATCGTAGCATTGAAAATATAAATGCTTTTGTAGATCTCGATCCAGTGTGCCTCAATACGATCATTTTCGGCATTTAATGTGTAATGCGCAGCCTGTACTGCCGTGCCTTGCCCACCGTTGATACCGATCCACTCATTGTCGGAGGCGGCCTCGCCGCCTACTTGCTTCCACCATTGCGTCTGCCACCAGTCGTCAAAGTCAATGTATTTGTAGCATGCAATCGTTGCGCCACTGGCTTCATCAACTGTATTATAAAAAGTATTGGCCTGTATAGCGTTACCATAAGGTTCCTGATCCAGGAAAGTTTTTTTGCAAGCGCTCATGCCGGCAATAACCAGTACGAGCAATATATATTTCAAGTGTTTCATTGTTGTTTACTGCTAAGTCTTAAAAATTCGCGTTAAATCCGATATTGAAGAATTTGGGGATCGGGTTCTGTCCGTTGTCAATGCCATACCTCAGTACACCCGCAAATGGTACTTCAGGGTTTAATCCGTCATATTTCGTAATGGTGAAGAGGTTTTGAGCAGATACGTAAATCCGGACCTTGGCCCGGCCGCCCAAGGCTTTTTCAGGCACGGTGTAACCCAGTTGCAATAACTTATTGCGTACATAGGTGCCATTTTTGATAAAGAAACTGGAGTTTTTAGAGAAATTGCCGTTTGGATCACTCAAACTCAGCACAGGATAACTGTTTGTGCTGCCCGGACCGGTCCAAAATTTATTTTCTTTACCGCTGATGAAGTTATACCCGTAGATGGGGTTCATCCTTACCAGGTAATCATCAGCTACCTTATTGCCAAAGGACCCATAAAATTCCATACGGAAATCAAAACCATGGTAAGAAGCCTGAAGGTTTAAGCCCGATGATAATTTAGGATATGGATTTCCGATCGACGTCCGGTCATTTAAGTCAATGGTATTATCGCCGTTAACGTTCGCGTACATAAAATCGCCGGGCCTTGCATTAGGTTGCAATACAGCGCCGTTAGGGCTTTTATAATTCTGTACGTCCTGGGCTGTTTGGAAAACACCGAGTACCTTATAACCGTAATAGCCGCCTAAAATATCACCGGCAGCGGTTTTGGTTCTCCGGGTAGACTGAAATACGTCGTTTGATATTTCGTCATACAGGATCTGTCCCTTCAAGTCAACCGCTTTGGAAATGAAATGCTGTACTGTAAGACCAACACCGAAAGAAACACCACCGATTTTGTCTTTATAATTAATGGCTGCTTCCCAACCGCTGGTACGCATGGTACCCACGTTAGTGTAAACTGTTGGGATATATCCCTGCGGATAGCCCAGCGAGGGTTGTACCGGGAGGTAAAGCAACATATCTTTAGGCGAGCGCCAGTATTTATCAGCAGTTATGGATAATTTATTATTGAAGAAGTCCGCATCAAAGCCGATGGTCACGTCCTGTGTTGTTTCCCATTTGATATTTGGGTCTGGTACATTAGAGGGAACATAGCCATAAACCCGGCTGTTTGCGCCATTGATATAATCTGATAAGCCCAGAGTACTTTCGTATGCGCCTGGCGAGCCTGGTAAATTGCCTCCCACACGGCCAAATGATCCGCGCAATTTGAGGTAGTTCAGCCATTTGATGTTCTTCATAAATGACTCGTTTGAAATTACATAAGCACCCGAAACGGTTGGGAAATAACCCCAGCGATTGGCGGGTGATAACATTGATGAACCATCTGCCCGGAAAGAGCCGGCAATAAAATAGGTTTCATTAAAATCATAAGATACGCGGGCAAAGTAAGAGCTCATTTTACCGAAGGGGCCCGCGCCGGGTTGATGAGAGCCGGATCCGTCGGCAAGCGTTGCGCCGGCAGAAATATAGTGATAAGGCTCCGCATCATAAGGAATATCCTGGCGGTACACGTAAGTGTTATTATATGTGTAATTGTCGGCAGACTGGCCTATCAAAACATTGTAATGATGCTTGTTGATACTACCAATGTAATTGATCGTATTATCCAATTGCCAGCGGTAGTTGATCACCGAGTTTTGGGATGCGCCTGATATATCACTGCGGTCTTGCGGATCGATGTAGTATTTAGGTTGGTAATTAGTCTGGTTTATCGAGTTATAAAAGCCGGAAATACTGCTTCTTAACGTCAGGCCTTTAATTGGTTTGATTTCAAGATAGGAGGAACCCTGTGTGCCGAATAATCGTGATTGGTTAAAATCACGGGCCATGGCAGCCAGGGGATTATTGATATTATTAAAATTGGAACGCGTAAACTGGCTGTAAACCGGGTTATAGGCAGTGAAGCTCCAGCTGGGATTGGTTGCTGCATAAGCGTTAACAGCCGTTTGCGTCTCGGCAGCAGATCTGGTTGCCGCTACGTTGGGTGCAATAGACATGATGTTGAACAGGCTTGTGCCGCCACCGTCACCATATCGCTCCATACGCGGTGCAAGGCTAACACCAAATTTGAATACTTTTGAAATTTCGTAATCGATGTTAAACCTGGTAGTGATTTTTTGATAGTCAGCAGTAACACGCTGTGCGGCAAAGTTGCTGGTTTGATCAAAATACCCCGCGCTTCCATAAAAGGTGAGCCCGTTTTTTGATCCGGATGCGCTGACATTATAGTTATGTGTGTAAGCTTTTTTGGTTGCCTCATTCCACCAATCAGTATTAACACCTGTCACCGCTCCATTAGTCGGAAGGGTCTGGTTGTTATTGGCATAGATCTGGCGGTAATGGCTTACAAACTCGTCTGTTTGTGCAAGTTTCGGGTTCACCCAATAGTTCATGCCCGAAGTTCCGTTAAAATTGATCTGCGTTTTCTCTTTCCCTCTTTTTGTGGTAACCAACAAAACACCGGCTCCGCCACGGGAACCATAAATAGCAGTAGCTGCCGCATCTTTCAGCACGTCGATCTTATTAATATCTGACGGGTTGATGTCATTAAGGCCGCCGAATGAGGTGATCACGCCGTCAACAACAATGAGCGGATCGCTGGACCCTGTGATTGTGGAGAAGCCCCTGATCAGCAGCTTCGGTTGCGCGCCGGGATTGCCGCCCCCCTGAAATACCTGCAGGCCGGGTACTTTACCTTGAATAGCATCTGCAACATTACTGGTGGTGGTAGGGGCAATGTCTTTAGTCCCGACAGAGGACACCGCTGTAGTTACGCTTTTGCGGGTAATGGTTTGGTATCCAATTACCACAGCCTCATTAAGCTGATTGTCGGCAGGGTTAAGTGTTACCTCATAAGTTTCTCTGTCATCCACCGGAACCTCTTTGGCCTGGAAACCAAGGTAAGAGAATACCAGTATATCACCTTTGCTTGCTCTGATCTGGAACTGACCGGCTGCGTCGGTTACAGAACCGGTTTTTGTGCCCTTAAGCAAAATGCTTACGCCAATAAGCGTTTGATGCGTGTTATCTGTTACACGTCCTTTTACGGCTTTGGTTTGGGCGAAAACCAGACTGCAAAGTGGTAACAATAACACTAATGTTAGTGTAAATTTTGTTCTCATAATTGGGTTATTTTGGGTTATTAAGGATGACAAATCTAATGGCAATCGGATCGTTGAGTATAGACGATATGATGTAATATATGGACAATATTCTGATTGTTATTGTATTTAGCTGTTTTGCTGCTTATTGGATAATAAAAACCTATGCCTTTTTTATGCCATTTGGAGCCATATGGTGTTATTTTATTCTTTTAGTTAAAAAACGAAAGGCGGGCATTCATGAGTTTGGTTGTTCTATATGGATAATTTTACTATTTAATTATAGGGTATGTCGGGGCCTTTCGAATGTGACATTACTGATTAAAATGAATGCGTAGTGGCGCATTAAATTATAGGAAGGAGAAAATTGAAGGGAATGAAACAAATGTTAAATGATTTTCGGTTCGTCCTGTTTGATAATAAGCACAAAAGTTTGCCATAAATAGCCTAATCAGAGGTACTCATCAGGCTTGTTTCTTATAAAAGCCTGACCTTATTTTCGCAATGAACGTAAAGTGTTTTAGCGTTCCGGCGATAGTTATATAGTCCATGTTTTTAATTTTTTCATCTATATAGAATGCCCTGTTATTAAATATTTTTGTGAATATCAATGTTGACCGACTAACAATTACAGATTGAAATCAATGAATATCAAACCCTGTCCATATCCTAAAAAATGGGGTAGGGCAGTATTTTAAAAGATAATAATTTAATGGATTTATGAAATTCAGCCGTTCAGAAATTTTACTTTTAATGTCAGTATCCGGCATTGATAACGGCTGTGGCAAACAGTATCTATTCGCCTTTTAACACAGCATGTCTGCATTCGCAAACATGCGTAACCCGCGATAGGATTTAAATAAATCAAATGAATACATATTCAGCAAGTTACAAAAAAGATGGTTTTGAAGGTCAGCGAGCGATCGTGATACCCAAAACTATATTACAGCGGTTTTGTGAGGGAAATGCGGCTATACAAGGAGCATTTATAACGGATATTGGATACTATCCCAAGGCAAAATTCCATCGCAGGGAGCGATATACAGGTGCGGGGCAAAATATCCTGATTTATTGCGTTGACGGAAAAGGGATGGTTAAGATAGGCACTCATACTTATGAGATCAAGCCCGGCGACTTTTTTGTTATTCCTCATGGTGTTAAGCATTTTTATGAAACAAATGAAACCAGCCCCTGGACAATTTACTGGTGCCACTTCAAAGGCCCGCAAGCGGATGCTATAACAGAGCAAATTTATGTAAGGGATCAGAGTTTCCGGTACAGCATCGAATTTGACGGTGATCGGATCGCCCTTTTTGACAAGCTTTACGCATTTTTAGAACAGGGGTACAGTACAGAAAATCTTACTTACGTCAATTTACTGTTGCTGCAGTATTTAAGTTCTTTTTTGTTTAGGGACAAATATTATAAAACGAACTTAAACACACACTCCCAGCCGCAGGACAGATCTATTTTATTCATGCAGAAGAATCTGGGTAAGACCTTAAGTTTAGCTGAGCTCGCGGCCTCGGTAAACCTATCGGTGAGTCATTATTCTGCATTATTTAAGAAAACCACAGGATTTTCTCCTATAGATTATTTTAATCATCTTAAAATACAAAAAGCCTGTCAGTACTTGCAGTTCACGGAATTGAGGATACGTGAAATAGCTTTTCGCATTGGCATTGATGACCCTCTTTATTTTTCAAGATTGTTTAACAGAACTATGGGATACGGTCCCAAAGAATACCGTAAAAGCCGATCTCCTTCCATTAAATAAGTACGTTTACCCGCTTTGAGCTAAATGTTTAAAAAATTATGCTTTCTTAACAAACTCTGATTTTAATGCCATAGCGCCAAACCCATCAATTTTACAATCGATGTTATGATCGCTGTCAACCAAACGGATGTTTTTAACCTTGGTCCCGGCTTTTATACTTTGAGAGGAACCACGTACCGGCAGGTTCTTTATGGTAACAACAGTATCTCCGTTCTGGAGAATATTTCCATTGCTATCCTTCACCACAAACAGATCTGAACTTACAGGATTATCTTGCGGGTTCCATTCGTGGCCGCATTCCGGACATATGAGCAGGTTATCCATTTCATAAGCATAGGGAGATTTACATATTGGGCAGGGGGCAAGTTCACTCATCTTTTGTAGTATTTGATTTTCATCGGCAAAGATAAAATTTTAAAAGATTTGCATTCGGCCATGTCGTATACATTTTTTCAGGCAAAACAATTGAAATAAGGAATGTACCATTACACTTTATTACTACCTGTTTTTTGGAGATTAAACCTAATTCATTTTTAATGCTCCATAAAAGCTTTCTGAATTGAAAAGGTATATCCTGAAACAGAAACAACCACATAAACGGAGCAATGCTTTTTATGTGGTTGTTAAATCGGTTGAGCTAATGGGATGTAAATAGCCCGTGCTGATGAAAATTAGAAATACCGTGGAGGCAAAGTGCAGTTTTTAATTACGGACCATTGCCGATTCTTTAACAACCTGATATATACGCCTTCAGAAATCGAGCTTCGCCAACTTACGCGGCTTAAAAAAATGATTCAGAGGCCCGGATCCCTCGCCGGTTTTTACATTCTGCCCTTCTTTGATGGCTATGTTAACGTAAACCCCGGCCGAAGCAATGGCTTCGGTTATGGATTGCCCTCGTGCTATATAAGCTGCGATAGCTGAAGCCAGTGTGCAACCTGTTCCGTGTGTGTTTAAGGAGTTTATAAAAGGGTAAGCGAAAGTTTTTCTTACACCTTGCCGATCAGCATATACGTTGTAGAGTTCAAGCCCATCTAAGTGGCCGCCTTTTACAAGAACGGCCTGGCTACCTAAATCTAACAATGCTTCTGCCGCGTTTATCATATCATCAACATTGCCGGCATGTTTGCCCGTTAGTTGAGTTGTTTCATTCAGGTTTGGCGTGAGCAGGGTTACCATTGGAAAAAGTAGCTCCTTCATGGCAAGCAATGCTTCGTTATCTGCCAGTTGTTTTCCGCTGCTTGAGCTGATAACTGGGTCGAGGATGATGGGTAGCGGTTCGTGTTTTTTTAAAACATCGGTTACCGCCTGCACAGTTTCCGCATTTGGCAGCATCCCGATTTTCACTGCCAAAGGCCGGATATCGCTCATTACTGCGCTGATCTGATTTTGCACCATTGCCGGTGGAATAATGTGAATATCAGTTACCCCCAGGGTATTTTGCGCGGTAATGGCAGTAATGGCTGAAGTGCCGTAACAACCCAGGGCGGCAAAGGTCTTCAGGTCTGCCTGAATGCCCGCACCTCCGCCGCTATCGGAGCCGGCGATGGTTAATACCGAACAATATTGATAATACTGCATCATTTCGTTTTAAAAATTAAAGGCGTTAATGCCCCCTTTTAAACTGAAGGCTGCTATCCCCGAAAAAGACCTGGTTTGCTGAGCCGCTATTTTACTGCGTTGCCCGGTTTGGCAGATAAATACCAGCTTTTTACCGCTTGGAAAAATATTAGCGTGTTCTTCCAATTCATAAAGCGGGATATTTATTCCTCCTATATTTTCATCGTCAAATTCATATGTTTCACGCACATCAACCAGGTAAATTCCATCGGGTGTTTCCGCGTGCCATTTTTTGAAGGTGTCGGCGTCGATTTCATTTATAACTTTATCACTTTCAATCGGCTGAGAAATGTTAACCGGGAGTGAAGGCGTTGCGGCAAAAATTTTGAAAACATTGATGCTGTTGTCAAGCGCATTTAGGGTTAACAGTTTGCCTGATAATAGCTCCCCAATGCCGCAAATCAATTTAATGGCTTCGTTGGCCATATAAGTACCTATTATACCGGGTAACACGCCAATAACACCAATTTCGGCACAGTTGGGCACTTCATTTTCGAGTGGCGCTTCAGGAAATAGGTCACGATAGCCGGGACCGCCCTGATGATTAAACACCGATACCTGCCCCTCAAATTTAAATATCGATCCAAATACCAGCGGTTTTTTGAGCGCTGCACAAGTATCATTCACCAGGTAGCGAGTGGTAAAGTTATCAGAGCCATCTATCACCACGTCAAAATTGCTTATCAGTTGGTGCGCATTGACAGCAATAATCCTTTCGGTATAAGCTATCAGCTCCACAAAGGGGTTAAGCTGGTTTAGTTTTTGTTTGGCTATCAAAGCCTTTGGCTGGTCAATATCAGCGGGAGCATATAATATTTGCCGGTGCAGGTTGCTGATATCAACCACGTCATCATCCACAATACCAATGGTGCCCACGCCGGCTGCAACCAGGTATTGCAAAACCGGGCAACCTAAGCCGCCGGCACCTATCATCAACACCCGGGCGGCTTTTAGTTTTTCTTGTCCGTGCAGGCCCAGCTCGGGCAATATCATTTGCCGGTTATACCGTTTCAGTTCTTCGCGTTCCAGCATATCCTTAGGTTAAACAGTTATCCCAATCTTTCCAAACCGCCTCGTAACCCTGTTGGGCAATGATCTCTGCAATTTCGGCAGGACTGCGCTCGTCTGAAATTTCGAACTGCTCCAGCGACTCAGGCTCTACCGCGTACCCGCCCGGATTGGTTTTTGAACCGGCGCTTATAGAGGTAATACCCAACTTGATGATATTATTACGAAAGTTAGCCGATTCGCGCGTAGATATCGAAAGTTCAACCTCTTCGTTAAACAAACGATAAGCGCAGATCAGTTGTACCAGTTCGCGGTCATTCATCTCAACTTTAGGTTCAAGCCCGCCGCTAAAAGGCCTTAACCTTGGGAACGAAAGGCTGTATTTAGTTTGCCAGTATTTTTTCTCAAGGTAATTAAGGTGCATCGCGGTGAAAAAACAATCAGTGCGCCAGTCTTCCAAACCAATTAAAACACCCAGCCCCATTTTATGGATCCCGGCCTGGCCCAACCTGTCGGGCGTTTCCACCCGGTATTTAAAGTTAGATTTTTTGCCTTTGGGGTGGTGTTTTTTGTAATCCTCTTTATGATAAGTTTCTTGATATACCAGCACGGTATTGAGGCCATAAGGCGTTAGCTGCTGATAATCTTCCAGATCCATCGGTTGCACCTCCATCGAGATATGTGCAAAATGCGGCCTGATCAATTCGAGCACTTTTTTAAAATAATCAACATGCACATTCACATTGTCTTCGCCTGTTACCAGTAAAACATGCTCGTAGCCCATCTCTTTAATAACGGCCACTTCCTGCATAATTTCCATTGGCGAAAGGGTTTTACGTTTCACCTTGTTATCATAACTAAAGCCGCAATAAGTACAGATGTTACTGCATTCGTTGGATAGATAAAGCGGCACGTACATCTGCAGCACCTTGCCAAAACGTTTCAGGGTCAGGCGCTGACTGATCTGCGCCATTTGCTCCAGGTAGGGCGCTGCAGCAGGTGATACCAGGGCCTTAAAATCCTCCAATGTTCGTTTATCTGCTGCCAGGGCGCGTTCAACATCCGCGCTGGTTTTAGCGTAGATGCTGGCCTTGGTATCATCCCAGTTATAGGTTTCAAAAATGTCGTTAAAACTACTCATCTAAAAAAGAAGTTAGTGGACTACTTGCCATAGCATGTGATACCGGTTGTGCCAGTTTTGCTTCAAAAGCCATCCGGCCGGCTTCAACGGCCAGTTTAAATGCTTCGGCCATTTGTACAGGATTGCTTGATACCGCTATGGCTGTATTTACCAGTACGGCGTCGGCGCCTATTTCAAGCGCTTTGGCGGCATCAGACGGAGCTCCTATACCCGCATCAACAATAACGGGTACACTGCTTTGGCTGATGATGATCTCTAAAAAATCGATGGTTTTAAGTCCCTTATTGCTACCTATGGGCGAGCCTAAAGGCATCACAGCCGCAGTACCGGCTTCTTCAAGCCTTTTGCATAATACGGGGTCGGCATGGATATAGGGCAATACTGTAAAACCCAGTTTCGCCAGTTCTTCGGTAGCTTTTAGGGTTTCTATAGGGTCGGGCATCAGGTATTTGGAATCGGGATGGATCTCCAGTTTTATCCAGTTGGTTTCCAGCGCCTCGCGGGCAAGCTGGGCAGCAAACACAGCCTCCTTAGCGTTCCGTACACCTGAGGTATTAGGCAGCAGGTTAATATGCGGATATTTTAAACGCAGCAACAGATCGTCGTTGTCGTTGTTTTTTACATCAACACGTTTCAGGGCTACGGTTACGAGTTCAGAGGCTGAGGCCAGCAAAGCCTCCTCCATCATGGCAGGCGAGTTAAATTTGCCGGTGCCTGTAAATAGGCGCGACTGAAAAGTTTTATCAGCGATGGTTAACATAGATGTTATTTTTAAGCTTCGTTAAACGAAGGTTGATTTAAATGATGGTATAATTCCGAAACCACTTGCCTGGCGTTGGTAGCGTGGGTGATGGCGCCGGACAGCGCAACACCATATACGCCGCTTTGTATGATCAGCGGTATATCGGCCGGCACAATACCGCCTATAGCTATTACCGGGATACTCATATTTGCAAGACGCATCTGATCCATAATATCCCGATAACCGTCCAGTCCCAAAATAGGGCTCAGCTTTTGTTTGGTAGTTGTAAAACGGTAGGGGCCAAGGCCGATATAGTCGGCGCCCTCGGCAACGCGCTGTTTTACATGCGCAAATGTATTGGCCGTACCACCTATGATCATATCAGGGCCAACAATCTGACGGGCCTGTTGTATGGGCATATCCTGTAAACCCAGGTGCAGCCCATGGGCACCCGCCTTTTTTGCAATTTCAGGATGGTCGTTCACTATTAATCTGGCGCCGTACCCGTCACAAAGTTTAACGGCCTCGATGGCATAATGCAGAATGATATCTTCCGGTTGATCTTTAACCCTTAGCTGTACCCATTTACAACCGGCATCCAAAGCGGCTTTGATAGCGCCGGCATGTGTACCGTTTTGCGGCTGTTGAGAGATATAATGCAGTTTATCAATCATGGATTTAATTGTTCGGTTTGTTTTTTAATGCTTATGAAATTGGAAACAGCCTGCTTGGGATCTTGCCAGATAGCACCCAAAACCGCTGCCCCATCAAAATTCATTTTTTTTAGCGGGTTTAGATTGGATGCATCCACGCCGCCAAGCGCTATTACTTTTGGTCCGGGCTTATTACTGTCTAAACAAAAACCGGCAGGCAGCATGCTTTGATAACCTGGCTTGGATATGCTATTGAACACCGGGCTTAAAAACGTGTATTCAAAATGTTTTAGTGAGGATGTGGCGCTAACATCATGTATCGAAGTACTCAATCGGTAGCCCTCATTAAGCTGAATATTTAATTTCAGGTTGTCGCTTTTGATACGATCCTTTTCGGGATAATGTAAATAGTGCATCTCAAAAACTTTGGCCAGCCTATGATGCTGATGACAAACTATAGCATGATGATAGGCTTGGTCAATCTGAGTAATCAGATTGGTACATCGATCGATATCCCAACCTGGTTTGCGCAGGTGGAAACGCTGTAAACCGGCCCCGAACAAGCGGTTGATTATTTGTGCTTCATCTGTCACAGCATCCGGGGCCGATATCACGATCAATTCCATTACAGGTATATTTCGCTGCCTTTTTCGGCAAACTCTTTCGATTTTTGTTCCATGCCACGGGTTAGCGCGTCGGCTTCTTCAACACCGTTCTCTTTAGCAAAATCGCGCACATCCTGGGTTATTTTCATCGAGCAGAAGTTTGGTCCGCACATCGAGCAAAAGTGTGCGATCTTGGCTCCTTCGGCAGGCAGGGTTTCATCATGAAATTCTTTAGCCGTATCCGGATCTAACGATAGGTTAAACTGATCTTCCCACCTGAACTCGAATCGTGCTTTGCTTAACGCATTGTCGCGATATTGCGCACCGGGATGACCTTTGGCCAGGTCGGCCGCGTGCGCTGCTATCTTATAGGTGATCACGCCATCTTTAACATCTTTTTTATTGGGCAAACCCAGGTGTTCTTTAGGGGTTACATAGCACAGCATAGCCGTGCCGAACCAACCGATCATAGCAGCGCCAATGGCCGAAGTAATGTGATCATAACCCGGAGCGATATCGGTAGTTAATGGCCCTAAAGTGTAAAAAGGAGCTTCAGAACAATGTTTCAGTTGTTTCTCCATGTTCTCTTTAATGAGGTGCATGGGTACGTGGCCGGGGCCTTCAATAATGGTTTGTACGTCGTGCTTCCACGCTATTTTGGTCAGTTCGCCCAGGGTTTCCAGCTCGCCAAACTGCGCGGCATCGTTGGCATCGGCAATACAGCCGGGGCGCAAGCCATCGCCCAACGAGAAAGCGACATCATACGCTTTCATGATCTCGCAGATCTCTTCAAAATGCGTATATAAGAAATTCTCTTTATGATGGGCCAGGCACCATTTGGCCATGATAGAACCACCGCGCGATACAATGCCGGTAATACGTTTGGCCGTTAAAGGCACATAGCGCAGTAAAACACCCGCATGGATAGTGAAATAATCAACACCCTGCTCGGCCTGTTCTATCAGCGTATCCCTGAACAGTTCCCAGGTAAGGTCTTCGGCTTTGCCGTTCACTTTTTCGAGTGCCTGGTAAATAGGCACGGTACCTATGGGTACAGGTGTGTTGCGGATGATCCATTCGCGGGTTTCGTGAATGTTTTTACCTGTCGACAGGTCCATAATGGTATCGGCGCCCCAGCGGCATGCCCAAACGGCTTTTTCTACTTCTTCTTCAATACTCGAGGTAACTGCTGAGTTGCCAATGTTGGCATTGATCTTAACCAAAAAATTACGGCCAATGATCATCGGTTCACTTTCGGGGTGATTGATATTTGATGGGATAACAGCCCGACCGGCGGCTACCTCTTGTCGTACAAATTCGGGCGTAATGTAACCTTTAGGTGTGTTGGCACCAAAGCTATGGCCCTGGTGCTGTTGGCTCATTACATCGTATTGCCCGTTCAACTGTTGTTTCAGTAAATCGATGCGTTGGTTTTCGCGTATGGCAATATATTCCATTTCAGGTGTGATAATGCCCTTTTTGGCGTAATGCAGTTGCGATACATTCATGCCTGCTTTGGCGCGGAAGGGTTTACTTTGGTAGCCAAAACGTAAATGATCAAGCTCTTTACTGTTTAAACGTTCGCGGCCATATGCTGATGATACGCTATCCAGCAGCTCAACATCACCGCGCGAAGTGATCCATTTTTCGCGCAGGCGGGGTAAACCTTTTTTAACATCGATGGCTATGTTGGGATCCGTGTAAGGGCCGCTGGTATCGTAAACAGTTACCGGGGCGTTGGGCTCGGTTTCGCCAAAACGGCCATGTAGTTTGGTGTCGTTCAGGCTTATTTCGCGCATGGCCACGTCAATGTCGTGCAATTGCCCTTTAACGTAAATCTTACGCGACGCCGGAAACGGTGTTTGCGTGATGGCTTGTGCTGTAGGTGTTTTTTCTGTTTTCATAAAAGGCTATTGGGTGTTTATCCTCCCTGGGTGGCTTTAATAATGATGACCTTATCGCCCTGATTGAGCTTATGGTTTTCCCATTGGGTTTTGGGAACAATAGCTTCGTTGATGGCAATAGCCAGCCCTCGGTCAGGGTGCTGCAGGACATCAGCGAGTAAAGCCTGCACATTGCAGTTATCAGGCACAATAAAATCTTGTTGATTAACGGTTACTTCCATTACGTTGCATTAAAATTTCAACTGTAGGAATGTCCCCGTATTAGGAAAGAAAAAACAACACCAATAGTGTTATCGTCACTTTTCCCTTCGCCAGCATTACCCGGATCAGGTTCAAAGGGTATTATCTCAGTCCGTCAGGACACCCCTAAAGTTGCAGTAAAGCTAAAGGAATAAAATTGATTAATCCAAATCAATTTTATGTTAAGACTATCTGGTTACTACTGATGGTAATTTGTTTTAACGTGTAAGTGTGTTGAATACCAAACGATTGAATGGTATTAATACTGGCGAAAATAATTTGAAAGCATCAGGTAAATTATCGTCAGCTTAACCCAAAATCCATGAAATAATAGACCACTCTCAACCTGATGTCAAATAATTGTTAATCGGAAAAATCGGCCCGTTCAATAAAAATAAGTGTCTTATCTTAGCTGTAACTGAAGTATGAACACATTAGTTGATTTAGTACAAACCTATGGGCTCTGGCTGGTATTTTTGATCACTCTTTTACAGAGTGTTGGATTACCGCTGCCTGCATTTGCAGTATTGATTGTAACTACTGCTGTAACGCCTGCAACCGAAGCTAATATCATCATACTCATTTTAACCGGATCTCTGGGTACCTTAGCTGGCGACCTTATATTATATTTTGCCGGGAAGAGATACGGAACGGGAATCCTCGGGAAATTATGTAAAATTTCTATGTCACCGGATACCTGTGTTCGCAGTACCGGCGATATTTTTGAACGCTACGGCGCCCCTGCGCTAACCATTGTGAAATTTATTCCGGGGCTGTCAACACTGGCACCTGTTGTTGCCGGGGTTTATGCAATGCGGGTGACATTATTTGTGTTTTTTTCATCCATAGCAGCACTTATCTATCTCGGCGCGGCAGTGACGTTGGGTGCAGTTTTTCGGCACCAGGTTGATGGTTTGATCTCCGCATTAAGTCATTATGGCACGATGGGCGGTTTATTTGTCGTCGTGCTGTTCGGTTTATACCTTTTGTTCAAATGGCTTCGGCGGTATCGCCTTATCAGGCAGTTTGAAACGGACAGGTTAACTGTGAATGATTTGATAGAACTGATTGACGGGGAATCGAACCCTGTGATACTTGATGCACGCCCGATAGATCAGCGCACAAGAAATGGATTTATACCGGGCTCAGTCCCCATAGACGAAAGTAGTTTTAATGATATTGCTGACCGATATGCCGGGCATAAGGAGATTGTTATTTACTGTTCGTGCCCGAATGAAATAACCGCTGCAAGATATGCCGAGAAATTGCGTAAAGTTGGCCTGAAGCGCATCCGGCCTTTAGTAGGAGGGATTGATGCATGGGCCGAATCAGGCCAGCAGGTTACATTTCTTTAAAGCCAGTTCAAATTCAATTGTTTAATGTAGAGACGCATCACATGCGTCTTCCGTATACAGATTCCTGATGTTCATGAACTGCAAAGCAGCTTGACCTATGGGAGACGCATGTGATGCGTCTCTACATAAAAGCAACATCAGCGCTTGTTGCAAACGACCGCAAGATTAAAGCAATAAGCCCCCGCTAAATCTCCCCCGGAAGGGGAGACTTTTTGATGTGCATTTTTTTAAGCCCTCCCTTCCGGGGAGGGTTTGGGTGGGGCTTTACCCATTCCCTACACGCTGCATTTCATCGGCCGCGCCGTTGTCGCGCTTGGCCGTTTTGAAGGTTTTGCCGAAACGATAGGTGAACGCGAGCACCACTACGCGGCTATCGCGCTTAATCTTAAAATACTCGGTGGCGTTGGGGAACTGCGTTAAGCCTTCCATGGCATTGGTATAGAATATATCGCGCATGCTCAACTTCAGGGTGGCCTTCTTTTTAAGTACCGACATGCCCAGTCCTGCCGAGAGCTGCCCGGTAGGGTATAGCCGTTCCTGCACATCGTTGCGGGCACGGGTGGTATAAAAGCCCGATAGCTCGCCCGTAAAACGTTTGCCTATGGTAAACTGGTTGCTGGCGTTGAGGTTAAGCTGGTTAATATCTGATGTGTAATGATTGCCGTTAAAACCGCTCAGTTTTTTGTAATTGTACAACGCCTGTGCTGTTAGGGTCCACCAGTTGGTGGGGGAGGCCGTGATAGCTTCGGATACGCCGATGATATACGTGCGCCCCACGTTGCCCTGTGTATACAGCAAAATACCCGCAAGGGTAGGGTCGCTCAAAAAGATCTGCGAAAAGTAGTTGTTGATATTACTGTAAGATAGGGTGGTGGTGAGCAGGTTTTTGTATTGATGGCTCAGCTCCAGGTTCCAGCTGTATTGTGGCAAAATATAAGGGTTGCCGGTTTGATAGGTGTACTTGTTAATGATAAAATAGAAGGGATTAAGCGTTTGGTAGACCGGGCGGTCAATGCGGCGGCTTACCGTTAAAGTAAAACTATTGGCAGTATCGGCCTGGTAACTGAAATAGCCGCTAGGGAAAAAGCTGCCATAGTTGCGTGAAAAGGCCGAATCTTTTTGCAGCACATTACCCAGTTGATGGGCGTGATAATCGGTATGCTCATAACGCAAACCTAACTGGTAGGAAATAGCCTTATGCTTGCGCTCCCATTGCGTGTAAACCGCGTGGATGTTCTCGCTGTAAAGGAAATGGTTACTGCGGGTCAGGTCGTCAGTCCATTGGCCCGCATTGAGGTTTTGATAACCGGCAGAATTATCGGTACTGCTGTGTGCCGATTTCCAGCCCGCCTGAAATTGGCCATCGCTGTCGGTTTTAAGCGTATAGTCGGCTTTGCCAGTGAATATGTTGATGCTGGTGGGGATGTTGGCACGCGTAGATTCGTTATAACCGCCGGTGGTTTGCAGGCGGTTGTTGAAATTCTGGTCGCTGGTAATGTTGTAGTGCAGCCAGTCGGCATCAGCGCTGATGTCCTGGGTTTTGCTGATGGCATGGCGGAGGCTCAGGCTCACCTGGCCGTTTTTAAACCGGCTGTTATTGGCGTTATCGGTAGCGATGACAGAATCTGCCACACCACTGGAGTTGAGCCAGCGTGCCGAAGCCGTATTGTTACCCTCGCGGTGGATCATGGTTCCGCCAAGCACAATGCCAACCGTTGTTTTAGGCGAAACTTCATAGTCCAGCCCCGCTTTGGCCGTATTGTTCAGCAACGTGCCGGTGAAATGCGATGGCTGGTCCAGCGTTGCGGTGGTCGCTCCGTCGGAGCTGGTGTATTTACGCAGCGCGTACAGGTTGGTAAGGTATTTTTGCCGGCTGATATTGTAATTAAAGAAAGTGCTGACGCGCCCGGCGCGGTAATTGAGCGTGAGCGTGTTATTGGTTTTGAAGTAAACACCCTGCGCCGCCGTGGCCGTAACCGCCCCGTTGAAACCCTTTTGCCGGTTCTTTTTGGTTTTTATGTTGATGATCCCCGCATTTCCGCTGGCATCATACCGGGCCGTAGGGTTGGCAATCAGCTCAATCTGCGCTACCTGGGTGGAGCTCATGCTGCTGAGCAGGTTGTTCAGATCGGCACCGGAGAGGTAAGTGGGTTTGCCATCTATCATCACCAGCACCCCGGGCTTGCCTTGTAAAGAAATACCGCCATTACGGTCGACCATTACGCCCGGCGATTTCTCCAATACCTCCAGTACCGTAGTGCCTACGTTGGTAACCGAGGCATCAACGTTGACGATCACCTTTCCCTGCTTCATTTCTACCGGCGGCGTTTTGGCGGTGACGTTCACTTCTTTCAGTACGGTACTAAGAGGTTGTATGCGGATGGTATCCTGTTTTATATTCTCCGCAATGGTATAGCTGCGGGTGGTTAGGGACTGATATCCCATATAAGTTACCGAGAAGCTGAATGTTCCCTGTGGGATGTTCTGAAACCGGGCCTGGCCGCGGGCGTTACTCATAATCATGCTGACCTGCCGGTTAGCCTGGATCAGTTTAACAGTGGCACCATCAGCGGGTTGGGCATTTTCTTTAACAACTATCAGCGTAAACTGCTGCGCAAAGACGCCCAGGGGTAACAGGGCCAGTAGAAATAGTAAAAGTGTACGGGTCATTCAGTCAATCCTAATAATTCCGTAAGATAATCAGGCTGAGGTAGATGTTTGCAATTTAAGATGCGAAAATATGGGTGAAAATCACTTTTTTACTTTGAAAGTCACTGGCATGCCGCATCTCAACCCAACCCTGCATACCCGCGCCAGGTTGGGAAACTATCAACATTAACGCCTTACGCGGTTTAAATTAAAGGCAACCAGGTATTCGTACACCGGCTCGGGGGCGAAACGATCTGACGGTATCACTGTTTGTGCCTTCATCACCTGGTTCAATTGCGTTTTTACCAGGGCAAAAGTCGCTTTTAACAGTTCGGGCAGTACGCTTGTCGCTACTGTGGGATAGTACTGTTTCTCAAAAGCTTTTTTCTCAGCGGCGGTAGCCATTTGTACCTCCCAATGCTCGTCGGGTTTAAAACCATTCTCCAAAGCGGTATTACCCAGGTCATAAATATATTCACTGGCTTTGTAGTGTGCTGTTTGTTTGTCGGTCATCTGATATTTATTGTATGAGGATTTATCTTGTTTATTGTTGCAATGGTTAATTAAGCCTTAGCTCGCTTTAGCAACTTTGACTGCGGTAGGCCCCTTTTGTCCCTGTTCTATTTCAAAGGTAACTTTGTCATTTTCTTTGATGGCAAAAGAAGCCGCGTTGACATGAACAAAAATGCTTTCCTGGGTTTGCAGGTCTTTGATGAAACCGAACCCTTTAGATTCATTAAAGAATGTTACTGTGCCTTTTCTTACAATTTCTACTTCAACTTCCTCCTGTTTTGGCGTGCCAATGAGGATGTCCTGCGCTAATACCTTTTTTCGGTTACCGGGGTCCTGGGGCACGGAGGTAATGTTGCCGTTTGCGTCAACATAGGCCAGCATATCTTCAAAACCCTGTCCTTTAACAGCGTTGGCTTTGCGATCTTCGGCCTTTTCTTTTTTGTCCTGTTGTTTTTTGAGCTTTTTCTTTTCGCGCTCTTTCTTGTTAAATGTTTCGGTGGATCTACCCATGTTTTTGATTAAGTGTAACAAAAAAGCATCCCCCCGGGTGGGAGGATGCTTTTAAAATGATGATATAGTGATTAAGCTATTTTTACATTTACTGCATTCGGACCTTTACGGCCTTCTTCAACGTCATAACTAACGGCGCTGTTCTCACGAACATTGTCAATCAGACCTGTTGAATGAACGAAGATTTCGCTGCCACCATTATTAGGTGTGATAAATCCGAAACCTTTGGCTTCATTAAAAAATTTTACTGTTCCTTGTTGCATTATATTGTTATTAATAAGTGTGCAATATAACTATAATTATTGATGTATTTTACTTTTCGTAAAATTATTTAACATTTATTTAATTGGCCGGTGCGAAAAAAGGCCCGGAGCGCCGGTTAAAGGGTGTTTTCGGAGTATCTTCGATTTTTAAAAAACCTTGTTGTGCATTTTGATAAATGGTGTGCATAGCCGGCATGCTGATCGTTTTGCTCTGCATTTGGTGTTACCTTAATGAATATTCGTTAACTTTATGCTTATGAATACTAAACCGGTTCAGGGTGTTTTTGCTGTTATTGATAGTTTTGCGATAAAAAGCAGAAACGAATTTTATTTGATAGGCGAATTAACCTCGGGTGAAATAAAACCAATGTGGTTTGTTAATATTCTCCTAAATAAATCTTTGAGCATTACCGTAAGAATTAAAACTGTTGAAGATATTGAGTTTACACATGAGAAAGGCCGATACAAATTAATTATTGTAGATAGTGACTCACAGTCGACAGAATTACTCCTCGGGCTTAACATTGGGAGTGAAAGCGTTGATATTACAATTGAGGGGGAGGATTAAAAGGATATAAGTAAATTGGACTTATGTTTGGTTTATAGTTGAACATTTGGTGGACTGAACATCAAAAAAAATATTTAACGAAATAGTACTTGAGAGTCACGAGTACGCCGAGCCCTTTCCCTGCGCTGCATACTCGCGCCAGTGGGGGGGGACTGGGTTGGTGAGGGTGCTTGCTTCGAGGACGCAATGGTTCAACGCCTGCCGAATTCTTTATTGAAAGCCTCGATTACGCTTCGTTCTTTGTCGGCGCAACATACTTACTCAAGTTGAGGTAATTAAAACATTTCACTTTTCGGCACTGGCACCATTTTGCTACCAGTTTTCAATTCTTCTTCCCATTCTTGCTTTTTTAAAGCCGGCAGTTCAAACAGGATATATTCGATATAATCATTAAATGCTAGAACGAATTCTTTCTCACATTTTTCTCTGATTAATGTGATCAATTGTTTTATATGCACTGTTTTTAGGGAAAGTTTCTCTATTGCAATGGCATATAAAAACTCTAATAGAGCCTCTCCTTGTTCTTGATGATTATATTTTACTAGTGTTTCAAGAGTGCCAAATATTTCCTGCGACATATCATCATCTATTCTATAGATCAGTTCTTCGGAACAAGCAGAGCGTAAGAGACAAGCTTGTATAACCCCATCATTGAATCGATCAAAGTTACCAGGATCAAGAAGATTACGGACGAAAGCGGATTGTTGTAATGTATTTACAGGTTTTCCGTCTTTTCCGGTGTAAAGTTCGCGATTGCGAAGACTGTTTATCATGTTATTGATTGTAAAATATACGTCGGCTTGACTTACGTTGTCGACATAGCCGTCAAACTTGAAAAAAGCAAAGTTTTTTCGCAGCGCAAGTTCTGGATATTTATCAGTAACAATACTTGGGTAAAACAATCCATTAGAAAGCCCCTTCATTTCATTACCCTGGCTAGATAATAAAAGTTTTTCCCGTTTTTCCAAATAAACAATGATGGCAACATAAGTTGGTTTCCTTTGCTTAATAAATGGAATAAACTTTCTGATGAAGTTTAGCTCTTCCAACCACGAAGTATTTTTCGATGCATTATTACAATAAATAGTCTGAACTTCATGAAAGCTATTAGTCTCTGCCCCATATCGGCCTTGTTTGAGATCATTTTTTAAACGACTAAGATATTTGATGTTCTTTGTTCTTGAAATGCCAATAAAATAAACAATTTTCAGTTTGTCATGCTTACGAAGTGCCCTACTGATATACAATAAATTCTTTCCGTTTGAAATGCAAGAGCCTACGATCACTACACTTCCTTCAATTTCCGGTTCTAACATATCGAGATCATCTTGCAAGAGCAATTTAGGGACCTTTTCTCCGTAATTATTCGCTATACGGTCAAATATATATTTCCCTAAATCAATTGAACCATCATCATTTAAAGTGACTATATATCGTGTGTTACTTGGGATATACTGATTAATGTAATCATGAAGTTTGGTGCGGAATTCTTTATAACGGTCGTGGATGTTCAAACCTTTTAATATGACAGTGAAATCAATATAAATTTCATATTTAAAACCGGAGGTCTCTTTGAAGTTAACTTTTAAGACGTTTTCCCCACCTTCGGAAGATAAAAATTGCTTGACAAAATCTGACAGATATCCTTCAGGATCCCTTGTTGTAAGTAGTATGCGGTTAATGTGTGGCTTTTCTAATAAAAATACATCGCCTGAAACTTTGACAGGATAAGAACCTTTTTTACATAAAGTACAATTATCTTCTTTGTATGTCTTATATACCTGCAGACCATTTAGGTTATCATCAGTAAAGTTAAGGTTGCAGATTAGTTGATCTTTTAGACTGTGAAGATTGGTATCCTCACCTAAAAAGTAAAGAATGATGATATTATCCCTGTCAATCATTTTATGTAAGTCCAAGATATATCCGATAATATTAGCAGAGGTTGATGCCGAGATTAAAAGCAATGCGTTTGTGGAATAAGGCACTGGGTTTTTATATAAACCATCATAAGAACTAAAACTTTCAATTGGAACATGTTTTCTCTCCTTTTCGTTGAGAAAGCGATTCTTCAAATCGATCAATGCAAAAGCTATTGAATTAATCGATGAAGTATCACAATAAATTTGTGTATGTACTTCTTCGTTAAAATGTTTAAGTAGGGCGAAAGCAATAAAGTATATCTCTGTACTAAATAATAGGATGTTTCCGGTTCGCAGGAACTTGTCGCAATGTTTACCCGACGGAAAAACGAAGTGATGGGCACCCTGAGCGGTCACTAATCCACCTCTTTTGATAAAAATATGTTGCAATCCTTCGTTTAAGTAAAGCTTTACAAAATTTTCTGGCAAATTTTTATCACAAGATAGTTTTCCCGTTTTATCAAAATTTATTATATGAAGGCTTTCACTAAGTAAGGTCTCATGTCTTTTAGGGATTCCCTTGAAAGTTGAGTCAAGTTTTTTAATGAAAACGTCCTCAAGCTTATTTTTCATGAACTCGGGCCCAATGACGAAGATTTTGTCCGTCTGGTAGTGCTCTTCGTAGAAACGCCTGATCTCCGCCTGTAAATTGTCCTCGTTGATATCCTCTCGATCACAAAAGATTACAGTTGCGGAAACAATTTTTTGCCGCTCTTTAAATTCGAATTTATAGAGGTAGAAATTATTCACGACAGATTTATGGCTAAAGGATAAATAATTGTTAGCACCGCGCCTTCAGCGCGTTTATAAGTTGTGTACGTCTCTGAGCTCTTGGTTTTCCAATCATATAACAGCATTTTTTGAGCGTCCTGTTCATCAAGATAGCCGTCGGCTATAAGGTCACGATAAACACACAAGTCACCTGTTTTAATACGAAGAAATCCTTTTCCATCGAGTACGCGAAGCATACGGTCAAGGCCAATGCCTTTATCATCTTTTTCAAGAGCCCTTGAGGAAGTTTGATGCTTAATTAGACACAATTTTAAGATGTCAATTTCACTTAACTCTTCAGCGTCTTTCCTTTTACTGCGAAATTTACGAGCAAACCCAATCCCACCATCAAATATCGAAATTTCAACGAAGTACAATTCACCCATCGGATTTTCCTTATGATGTGGATCTGCAAAATATCTTGAAAGGCCTTTGTGATTTGCGAAATCTCTTATTAGACTTTTTCTAGGCCTTTTTAAAAATTTAAAAAGCACCCCCCTAATATTGGTGTCCAAAGGCACATTATTTTCGTCTTCTTTTCCCCATTCAAATGTATTTTTCATCAATTCGTAGATGATTGCTATAACACTGGGATATATATTGACAAATTCGGGAATTAACTGCATGTGATAAAAAACCTCCTGCATACCACTTTGTAAGTTTTTAAGCAAGCTATATTGGTTACCAATAAATTCGTATCGTGTTCCGAAGCAAGGTAACTGAAATTCATCGGCCAAATGATCGAAGTTAATCAACATCAGTTTA
This sequence comes from Mucilaginibacter gossypii, assembly GCF_017569325.2. Lineage (NCBI taxonomy): Bacteria > Pseudomonadati > Bacteroidota > Sphingobacteriia > Sphingobacteriales > Sphingobacteriaceae > Mucilaginibacter > Mucilaginibacter gossypii. Next base: position 1,715,129 of record NZ_CP071878.2, read on the forward strand.
TGGGTAATTGATCTACCGGCGAGCATGGTCGAAATAAACTCTCTGTTCTTGAAATTTAAAAAACCTTTTAGAGAGATACCATCTTTTGTGAATACTCCTCCAATATTCCAATTTAACAGCACAGCGGGAAATATAAGCTCATTTTTGTATAGGTATTCGATAGTTGCCTTTTCTGTATTTTCAATGTCTATAAGCAAGCGTCCAGCGTTTCCAATGCGAATCCAAGTTACAATGAATTGAAGCATAGCTGGTACAATACCTGGATAGCTTTTTTGAAAAGATACAGGTAGCAGTATTTCGACATTCGTACCAAGTGCTTGCGCCTGATACAATCGATCGTAATAGCCTTCAATGTGCTCAAACGTTGTGTTTTTACCTATGTCAATGATATATGCAGGCATGAATTTTAATCCTCTCGCGATGTTACCTAAAAATGTGAATATTTTAAGGATTTACTTGTGAATTGGAGCTATAAATTTTCTGTTTAGTATTTGTCTTGTCCTAAGATATTTTACAGATTAAAACTTACAAGTACGCCGGTCCCTTTGCTGGCGCGCATACTTGCGCCAGTTATAAGGCAGTTGTGAAGTCATTTCCCTTAACATCCAATATGAACTACGTGAACGGATATACGGCAAAATCCGCACATGCTATGCCAAAGCAACTTAGCACGAAGCGACTGTGCTAATCCAATCTAAAACCTACAACACCAACCCAAAACTCACTTCCCTCCAATCCCGCTAATAATCAACTCAATCTGGTTCAGCTGTTCCTTGCTCAGCTGTTTCAGGTTTTCCTGGCTTAATATGGTGTTGTTTATTTGCAGGTAGTTGTTTTGCTCGTTGATAACCGTATTGGGCCGGCGTTTATTTATAGCGCCAACCGTTTCAAAATAAAGCCGGGCAGCCTTTACATCGCCGTTGCAGGCAAGCTTACAAACGTTGGCCAGTATTTTAGGGACCATATATTTAAACTGCTCCATTTCGGCAAGGTATTGCGGATGTGTTTTATAGCCTGTAAGGTGTTTGGCAACAGTTTGCCGGCTCAGGCCGCATTCCCGGGCTATTACAAATTTAGGGGGCATGGAGCCATTTTGGGCAATCAGCTTTTCGATGGCCCGGCCAATCAATAAGTGGTTTTGTTCCCAGATCTGCTCATTGGTGCATGGCAGCATGATCTCCGCTATTTTATCTATAAACTTGTCCCGGTCTTCATCCGTTAAGCGGTGCAGCATTTCGGTACTAAATTCGGCAATGTAATTGCGTTCAGCATCGTTCAAATCTTCAATATCTGCTAAGGTGATCTTCTGCAGGCCCAATACACGGTCGAGCTTCTCTTTTGAAGGCGTTAAATTTGATAAGGTATTTTCAGGTTCCATCAGGTTTGGCAATCTTTTAAATAAAGATCGGGAATTTAGTGTGAATATGCTAATATTTTTAGCAAAAAATACTGTGTTAACCCCGTTGTTTTATGTATAATTCTGATTATCAGTGTATTATCTGAAAAATCACTTCCTGATTGAAAAATAGTGTAACCCCGATTGATTTTATTTAATTGATTATCAGTTGTTTGTAAGCTGATTTTTGAAATTGTGTTAACCCTGTTAACCCCCCTCTGATGCAATGGATATACAAGGTAAACTCCCCCTTATGCCATCGCGGGCAAATTAACTATTGGTTCAGGCCAGCTGAGGAGGGCAAGCCCATTCGCCCGAAACCTTAAATTAAATACAAAAAGCCGGGAGGCCGGCTTTTCGCATTTGATAATATATTTGAATTGAACTTCAGCTCAATGACCTATTTACGCTTCGACAGCTTGATCACGTTGACAGAGTAAGGTTGGAAAGTGTGTTTGAATGACCGGCCAAGTCCCGTTATGGTCGACGTAACCGGGACGATTTTTGTTGGCTCATCAATGGTATTGGTATCTTCCGGCTTATCGCCCTTTAGTACTACCAGGGTGCCATTTGCAGCTACATCTCCGCCTTTTAGATTGACAGTGATTTCCCGGGCCATATCATCGGTATTCACCACCTTCAGGTATATGTTTTTGGCATCCTGGGTACAAACAAAAAATAACGCCGGACGCTCGGCCTTAGGGCGCCGCGCGTTTGCCGGCCAATGGCTTATGCCGGCGGTGTCTTTAACGGCCGGTTTGCGTAAGGGGGCATTTTCGGCTGTTATTGGCGCCACCTTGATACCAAGGTAGCTGCCGAACATCTTTTGTACATAATAAGATGGTGAGCCATAACTTTTAAGGGCTGTATAACCAATCAGATCAGAATCCCATTGCCAGGCTTTAGGCTGGCCATTGCCTGCCTGGTTTACGTTCACAAATAAGGGTGCATAGCATGACCGCTCCACCAGGTCGCTGTTGCGTTCCATCCCGGTCATCCAGGCGGCGTCTCCGAGGGCGGCATTTAGGTTAGTGGTAGGCGCGCCCTCGCGGGTGGCCCATTCGCCCACAAATATTTTAGGGCTGGTTGTACGGTTATAGCTATCGTACTTCGCCGCGTCTTCTTCCATCTGCCAGGCCGATTGGTAATAATGCTCGTCAACCATTTCGGGTTTAACGCTGGTTACCTTATCGGGCTTATAGCTTTCAATGGTTGAGATACAGCGTAACTGGGGGTATTTGGCTTTTATAGCAGCCTGAAATTGTTTAAAGCGCCCATCGTAGCTATGCGACCTGTCGAACCAGTCCTCATTGCCTATCTCTATATCTGTCAGTTTAAAGGGAGCGGGATGACCGTCGGCAGCCCGTTTTGCACCCCAGTAAGTTTTGGTATCGCCAATACAATATTCAATTTCATCCAGCGCGTCTTTAACATACGGCTCCAATAAAGGCCCCGCATCTATGTGGTCACCACGTAACGAGTAACCGGCAAAAACTGCTAAAAGCGGTTCCATTTTTAAATCTTCACACCACTCTAAAAATTCCAGCAGTCCCATACCGTCGCTTGCACGGTAACCCCAGCTGCCTGTATGGCCGGGGCGCTGTTCCAGCGGGCCTAAGGTTGTTTTCCATGGGAAGGCATCACCCAGGTATGGGCCCTCTAAAAAGTTGCCGCCCGGAAAGCGTAGAAAGGTAGGTTTCATATCGGCCATCATCTGCATTAAATCAATGCGATTGCCATTAGGCCTGTTTTTATACGTTGGGGGAAATAAGGAAACGAGGTTAAAATAGTAAGTGCCTGTCCGGTTAGATGAAATCACAAAACGCGCGTCGGCAGTAGGTTTAATATTTGCAGCGGTTGTGATGGTTAACTCATGCTTTTTCCAGTAAGTGCTTTTTTCGAGGTTGATTGTACCCCTTGCGTAGGTTGTTTTGCCATCGGTGCTTTCCAAACTAATGTTGATAATACCGGGGCCATCTTCTGTAACTGCTGTTGCAGGCGGCGTAGCATCAGGCCTGTTACCCCTCGGAAAATTGACAGTGCCGGTTTTGATATAAAATGAGCAGCGATAAGTAGTTGACGGTGTAACCGGAATACCCCAAAAGCCACTGTTGGCAATGCCCGCGCGGTTACCGTTTGCCTGGCTAACCGTAAGCTTAAGGCAGGTTGTAAGTGCCGCGTTAATAGCATTGCGCCCCTGATCAAAAGGCACATTGGCCGGATCGGCACCAATTAGCTGTATCGATGCCTTGCTATCGCCATCCTGAACAACGCTCCAGCCATCGGGCTGGTTTGGGTTATCCTTGAAAACCCGGTTACGGATCAGCTCGGCATATAAACCTCCGTCATACGAATGATTGATCTCCTCGGTCATGAGCCCGTAAAGCTTCGGACTTACGTTCACACCTTTGGTAAGATCCAGGTTGAGGCGGGTTTGCGCCTGTAAACCGCTGAATGCACTTAAACATAAAGCAGATAAGAATAATAGCTTTTTTGTCATTGTTGGTATTCCTTAATTATTCTGAAATGGTGACCAGGTTGCTGCATCATTGTTTTATTGTGCATTGCTGATGTGGAAAAAATCAAAATCAACATAACCGCCCGATTGCGTGGTTGCATAGTTAAACAGGCCAAAGCGATATCCCATAAAATGGGGGAGCGTATAAACCATTTGCAGCGGTGTGCCAATAGGTTCCCATTTGCGCCCGTCGAGACTATAAAAAAAGTAGGCTTTATCTGCCCGGTTAGTAAAATCGCAGCTTGCTTTAAGGTAAATGGTTGTTTGCTTTAGAGGTATACTGGCCGCTTCAATAGCCGATCCGGATTGCGCGCTGATCATAACTATTTGTTTAGAGCCATGATCTGATTTTACACCAACGAAGCCGTACTTTTTTTGCAGTAAAACCAGCCCTGCAAAATCTCCATCCTTCATGTTGGAAACATCAATTAAAGTTATTCCTGAACATTGGGGGCCAATAGTGCGCTGCGTTAAGGTGTTACGTGCCGATAGTACCGTGCTGTCCAGTCGCCCGGTGGTTAATCTCAGGTAGCCGGCCCGCTTTTTTAACGACCATAACTGATCATCCGGATTATGGTTCCATTGCCATACCAAAGGCAGTATGGGCTCCCCGTTTTTACGGCTAAATTCATCCGGGGATACAACACCCGGTATTAAGCTTTTATTCGCGGGTAAATCCAGCGTATCTGGTGCTTTGTGATCAACACCCAATACAGGCCATCCATCTGTCCAGGTAACCGGTACCAGGTACGGCACCCTGCCAACGGCACCAAAATCACGGAATAAATAGGCAAACCAATCGCCTTTCGGGGTATTGATAAGCCCGCCCTGGGCTACACCTTTATCCTGAAGCCCTACCTGGCCTTCGTAAGGGCCGGTCAACTTGTCGGCCCGGTGGATTAAAACGGTACGCATTCCGCCCTTGGGCCAGCTGATATTGAAAAGGTAATATTTCCCCTTAATTTTGAACAGTTGTGAGCCTTCGGCAGGCAAACCAATATTGGGACCGGCAGCAGCGCTTGCATTCTCGATCAGGATTTGCGGTTTTTTATCAGGATTGACGCCAGACAGGTCATCATTCAGTTCGGCCAGCATGATCTTGCCGCTCCCATAGATCATATAAGCTTTGCCGTCATCATCAAAAAAAAGTGAGTGGTCATGTAATGCCGGTTTAAAGGACATTTCTTTCCATGGGCCTTTTTCAATGTTTTTTGTGCTGTAGATATAGGTTTTATTGGTAGTACCCGAAAATGTAGAAACGTAAAAAGTACCGTTATGATAACGCAAGCTGCTTGCCCATGAGCCCCTGCCATATGCGTTTGCTCCGTTTGCCAGGTTAAGGGCATCTCCATCATCAAGCGTATTATACGCGTAACTTACGATACGCCAGTTCACCAAATCTTTTGATTTCATAATTGGCAGCCCGGGACTAAGATGCATTGTGGTGCTGCTCGCATAATAAGTATCGCCAACCCTGATCATCGATACATCCGGAACGTCTGCATATATGATAGGATTTTGTGCTGTTTGCGCGTTTAAAGGCATAATTGCCAGTCGCCATAAAAGGCAGGTAACTGCCAGTTTAAGAAATGCGATATTTTTTGTTTTCATTCATTTTACGTTAAAAGTTAACCACTTCCCAATATGCCTTTTTTCGCTGAAGTTTTTCATCAAACAACAACGGGTAGGCTTTGATAACTTTGCGAGTTGTGCCCTCGGTCGCAGCCGCGCCGCCGGCAATACCGCCACCACGGAAATCAAGCCAGCTGTACCGGTCTGATACGTTCCAAAAAGTAACCCCGGTTATTACCTTTTTGTATTTCCTGAATATTTCAAAAATGGCCTTATACCTTTCGGTTTGCTGAGCAGCCATAGTTTCCGTATAAGCGGAATCCGTTAGCGTTTGATCGCCTGCTTTACGCGGTGGGCCAGTACGTACCGTAACATCCAGCTCCGTGATCTGCAGCTTTAATCCAAGTGCTGCATACTTATCCATAGCTTCAGTTATTTGTTGCAAACTGGGGTCACTTAATTTCCAGTGGCCCTGCAAACCTACTCCGGTTACAGGCACCCCGGCGTCTTTAAGGTTCCTGAGCAATTTACAAATCTTATCCCGTTTGGATGGAACCTCACTGTTGTAATCGTTGTAAAAAAGCTGGGCCTCCGGGTCGGCTTCATGGGCGTATTCAAACGCCTTGGCAATAAAATCCTCGCCGCAGATCTGGTACCATAATGAGTTACGCAGATAGTTGTCGGGTTTATCATCAATGGCTTCGTTAACTACGTCCCACGCGTATATTTTACCCTTAAAATGATTGACTACCGTGGTAATATGATCCTTAAGCCGCTTCAGTAACACATCCTTACTTACCTGTTTGCCCGTGCTGTCTTTAAACATCCACGCAGGTGCCTGGGCATGCCAAAGCAAATTATGGCCCCTGATTTTCATGTGGTGCTCTTGCGCGAATGCTACTATAGCGTCGGCGTTTTTCCAGTTATATTCATTTTCGCGCGGATGAATGGGTCCCATTTTCATATCGTTTTCCGGCGTAACACTGTTAAACTCCTTTGCAATCAGTTCTGCTTCAGGTCCGTTTATCGCGGCCATGTTAACAGCTACGCCAATAGGAAAATACTTTCGGTAATAATCTTTCAAACCTTTATCAGCCTTATGTGATGAGACTGCAGTCCGGCCATAATCTGTATTATGATGTAGTGTTTGTCGGTTCGTAAAGGATACCAGAGCGGCAAATCCCGTTAGTAACAGCGGAAATTTTAATGTTGTAATCGTTATAAATTTCATGTTGGATCAGTTGCAGGTGTGATTTTAATTTATTTGAAACTTATCCAGTCGATATTAACGCCGGTGCCGCTTTTTAATACTATTACCAGGTTGGCGGTTTTAGATGGGAGAGAAGCGAGGCGGGTTTGTATAACTTGCCAATCGTTCCCTTCGGCAATGTTTGCCGAAGCCAATATACGTCCATTGGGATCGCCAAGCCGCACTTCTATAGTTGCTTTACTTGCTGCATTTGCCAGGATCTGCAATTCTTTAAACTTTTTGCTTTCGAAGTCAACACGATTGTAACGGATCCAACTACCTGCATTGTTGAACGTAGTTTTCCAGCCGTCAAATCTTTTTGCGGTATCAAGAAAGGAGATTTTAACGGTACTGCCCTTATCGCTGTACCTGTCTATCTGTATTTTTTCTGAGGCTTTGGTGATTCCCACGCCACGCAGGGTCGGGATAACTTTTTTGATCGTCCCGTCGGCGTTAAAAAACAGGCTGTCGCACCTTATCGATCTGTTTTTGTCGAAATTCGGCGATAGGTCGTCGTTGTGATAAAACAAGTACCACTGATTTTTAAACTGGATGATTGACTGGTGATTGGTCCAGCAGCCGGAAGCCGACTCATCCATGATCACGCCTGCAAATTTAAAAGGCCCCATCGGGTTATTGCCGGTAGCATATTCCAATCGCTCAATCTTATTGGCCACATGCGGATAGGTGAGGTAATAAATGCCATTGCGTTCAAACAGGTAAGGGCCTTCTTTCAGCCCTTTATCAGGCAGTTGGGCTAAAATTATTGGTTCTGAAGCAAGTTCCAGCATATTTTCATTAAGTTTTGCAGCATACAGGTTACCCTGTGCCCAATACAAGTAGGCTTGTCCGTCTTTATCAATAAATACATTAGGATCGATGCCATGCACCCCTTTTATAGGTTCCGGCTGTGGGATAAACGGTCCATAAGGTTTATCGGCCACGGCAACACCAATGGTAAAGCCGCGACCGTTTTCGCTGCCTTTCATGGTAGTAGGGAAGTACATATAATATTTGCCGTTGCGGAAAATGCAGTCGGGAGCCCACATGCTGTACGAAGCAGGGTCGGCCCAGGGCACTGTTGTTTGACTGATGATCATGCCATGATCAGTCCAGTCGGTGAGGTTTGCTGATGAAAAAACGTGGTAATCTTCCATGCAAAACCAACCAGGGCGGCCATGGCCGGGTGTTGCCTTAATATCATGCGAGGGATAAACATATACCCTGTCGCCAAAAACGCGGGCTGAGGGATCGGCCGTAAACTGGTCCCTGATCAATGGATTTTGCGCCATGGATCGCCCGGTGAAGCCCAGTACTGATCCGAATAGCAATAGCCAGAACTTAATATTTTTCATGAACGGAATGTCTTTGATCTGATTTTTTTGATCATTAATTATTTAAACAGGATGGGGGCAAATTTGTAAAGATCATTTCGCCAAACAGGCCAGGTATGGCCGCCAGGGTACTCGTAATAACTATGTTTTATCTTCATCTCGTCCAGCTTGCCCAGCATAACCTGGCAGTTTTTATACGCGATATCCTCCTTGCCGCCCATGGCAATCCAGAATGCTTTTAGGTTGCTGTTGATTTTGGTTGTATTTTTCGTCATAAAATCATACTGTGCATCAGCGATGCTGTTTTGTGCGGGTAAAATCCACCCCGAGCTGAATACACCAAGGTAATTGAATGTATCAGTATTGTAGATGCCTGTATATAGCGTGTTGAGACCGCCCATAGAAAGCCCGGCCAGGGCACGGCCCTGCGCGGTACGGTTAACCCGGTAATTCTTTTCTATAAAGGGAATAATGCATTGTTTTATTTCACTTGCAAAGGTTTTGAGGCCGGCTTCACCAAAACCTCCGCCGAAATTGGCATCGGGCATTACCACTAACATGGGTTTCGCTTGCCCGGCCGCAATCAGGTTATCCATGATCATATCGGTTTTGCCCTGGGTTGCCCAGCCGGTTTCGTCCTCGCCGCCGCCATGTAATATATATAATGCAGGATACTTAACCTGGCTTGCATCATAACCGGGCGGAGTGTAAATGAACAATCTTCGCCATGATTTGGTGACGGTTGAAAAATAAGTTTTGATGCGGATATCGCCATGCGGAACATTTTTAATCGCATAATAATCGCCGCCGTCAAAAGGTACTTCAATGCCGCTGGCCATGCGCCCCATGCCATAAAAGGTTTGACTGGAGGGATCGGTTGTAGCAACGCCATCTATAATCAACGAATAATAATGGAAGCCTTCACCAATTGAATCTGTTGTAGCTGTCCAATAACCGGCCGTGTCTTTTACCATGTCATATTTCTTGCCCAGGTCAACCTGAACTTTTTGAGCATCCGGCGCCTTGACACGGAAAAGCACCCGGTGGTCGGGCTGGATAAAAGGATATTTTGAGCCTCTGATATTGGTAGATGCAGGGCCGCCCGAGATCATCATGTTATATTTATCGATATCCACAGGTTTGAACAGGAACTGCGAGAACAGGTAAAGATCATTTTTCCAAACTTTAAAGTCGTGGATTCCCGGCTCGACATTGAAGATATGCGGTACATTTTTTTGCTCGAGGTAGTCATGTGTACGTTTACTGAACGACATTAACCCGTCATGATCGCCGCAGGAGATCCAAAGCAGCTTAAGTTTGCTTTTGGCTGCATCGGGATCAGGTAACAGCTCTTCTGGTTTTTTAGTGTTGGGTGCCGACGAAAAGCCTCCAACCCAGGCAAATTTATCCAGGTTGCCCAGCCCAAAATTAAGTGACTGACCACCGCCCATTGATAATCCGGCCAGTGCCCGATGCTCGCGGTCGGTATAAACTGGATATTTTTTTTGAATAAATGGGATCAGGTCATCCAGCAAGTCATGCTCAAAAATTGCAAACGCGGCAACTTTATCCGGGGCCATTATATTGCCGGTGGCACGGTCGTCTTTCATGGCGCGGCCGTTGGGCAACACAACGATCATTGGTTCCAGTTTTTTATCGGCATACAAGTTATCCAATATCACCTGGGGCGTGCCCTGGTTAAGCCATTCAAATTCATCGCCGCCAATACCATGCAGCAGGTACAAAACAGGATATGTTTTTTTAGCGGTATAGCCAGGCGGCAGGTAAACTACCGCGCGCCGTTTGGAATCAACTGTTTTTGAGTTGTAGGTAACGGTGTCTAATTTTCCGTGTGCTATACCAGCGCGATAAGTGTCGAAACCGGCCGGTGAATGTTTAAGAGCTGGCTGTGAAAGGGCCAGCAAGGCAGGCAAAATGCCGATGACGGTGAGGTAGGCTATCTTCTTCATAATTTTGTTGTCAGTTAATCCGCTAAACTGATTGCCTTTCGGATTAAGGACGCTAAAGCGGGTTAAATTGTGTTAGTTTTTGCTCATTTGAGGAATACCCGAAAGTAGGGCAAGCACTTTGCCGCGGTTAACACAAATCATGATAATGATAGCACGAATGTTTAAGACCTGAAAAATGAACCGTCAACCCGGTTTGTGTAAGTGGATAGGAAGCCGGAAAATACGCCCGCTATTCTTTTTTTTGAATAGTTAATTGTATTGATGGCCAGTTTGTTTTGGATATCTGGAATGCTTGCGGCGGCGGTTGGTTGCGGCTGATTGTAACAATCATATAGCATTTTTTGGAACGAAGCCATGCAGATACATTCGTGGTATCAAAATATTGGATTGTGGTAGCAAACCATTTTCTGTACGGATACTTTCGTACGGTCCGTAATCGGTATTCCGATTAATAAACTTCTTTAATAAATCTTATAAACCATGCAATTGAAAATTTACTTACCGAAGCCGGTCATGATGGTGATGGCATTAATTTTTTGCCTGTCATCCCTCCGGGGCACGGCTCAAAAACTAAAACTAAACAAGTTGGGTTATTTCGAAACGCCCGGCGTAAATGTCCTCGTATTCAGTAACCAGTATAACGGGATCTTTCAGGACGAAAAAACAGCAGGTGTTGAGCTGATACACCACGGCGTGCGTACAATTACAGGCGGCGCGGTACGGCTGCAAAATACACCCGAGCAATGGGATCTGGTGCCCACACTGGTTAACCGTAAGGTTGATAGCATCAACCATCAAATTGATGTTACCATGCGTTACGCCGATTATGATTTTGATTCCAGGATCACCGTTATGCCGAAAGGCAATGGCGTTGAATTGAACTTGTTCCTTGATAAACCGGTACCGGAAAAGTTAGCAGGCAGGGCAGGTTTCAACCTGGAAATTATACCATCTGCTTACTTTGAGAAAACATTTTTGATTGATGGAAAACCGGGCGAGTTTCCGCTGTACCCGGCAGGTTTAACAAAAATGCTTCCTTCAAGCCAAAAAATCCCGCAGTTTGCCGGCCACAGCACATTTGACGATCGTGGCCGCAACGAATTTATCGAGCCCGCGCCATTGGCTACCGGTAAAACACTGGTGATGGCGCCCGAAGATCCTGAGCGTACCATTAAGATTCAATCGTTTGATACCGACCTTAAGTTGTTTGATGGCCGAAGCCTTGCGCAAAACGGATGGTTTATCGTACGCAGTTTGTTGCCGGCAGGAAAAACGGGCAAAGTATTAACCTGGTATATTGAGCCAAATGCCGTACCTGGTTGGAAGCGAGCGCCCGTAATTGAGTTTTCGCAGGTAGGTTACCGCCCGGAGCAGCAAAAGACTGCGGTAATAGAACTGGATAAAAATGACACGCCATTACAAACCGCCACACTTTTTGAGGTAACTCCCGATGGGAAATACGTTGAGCGGCTTAAAGCAGCGGTACAGCACTGGGGGCAATTTACCCGTTATAATTATTTGAAATTTGATTTCAGCAGTGTGAAAAAGGCTGGGTTATATGTGATAGCCTACGGCGACCAAAAAACTAATGCCTTCCCCATCAATGCAAATGTTTATGAAAATATAGGGCATCCTACAATGGATGTTTGGTTCCCGGTTCAGATGGATCACATGATGGTTAATGAGGCCTACCGCGTATGGCATGGCGCGCCTTTCCTTGATGATGCCTTGCAGGCTCCTCCAAACCACCAGCATTTTGATACGTACCAGATGGGGCCAACTACTGATACCAAATATAAACCGCTTGAACGGATCCCCGGGCTTAATGTTGGCGGTTGGTTTGACGCCGGCGATTTTGATGTTGAAACGCCATCGCACTGCAGCGTTGTGCTGAATTTTGTTGAAGCCTGGGAGAATTTTAAAATCGATCGCGACGAAACATATGTAGATTACCCAACCCGATATGTAGATATACACCGCCCCGACGGAAAGCCTGATCTTTTACAGCAAATTGAACATGGTACGCTTAACCTGGTGGCGCAGGTCGTGAACATTGGCCACCCGGCGCGCGGAATCATAGTGCCTAATTTGCACCAGTATCATCACCTCGGCGACGCCGTTAACGAAACAGATAACCTGCCTTATAACGCCTCGCTGAAGCCCTACCAAACCGACGGTAAATCAAGTGGTACCATGGATGACAGATGGGCGTTCACTACAAGGAATATAGCACTGGACTACCAGGCTACCGCCGCCCTTGCCGCTGCCAGCAGGGCGTTAAAAGGGTACAATGATACGCTCTCTGCTAAAAGTTTGCAAAGTGCCTTGAAACTCTGGCACGAAGATGACAGCCTCAAAATGCACATGGACTCGGCTGCCCGGGCACGTAATAGGTTCCTTGCCGGTAACGAAATGCTTGCCGCGCTCCAATTGTATATCACAACCAAAGATCAGCAGTATGCAGACCATTTCAAAAAGCTGATTATGCCAATGCTTGATCGCTTTCCCGGCTTTGTTATGATAAGCGCGTTGCATGCTTACCATTACATGGATAAAGATTACCAGGATAAAATTGCAGTCTACATGCAAAAGTACAAGGCGTCATGCGATGAGTACGATAAACAGAACCCCTACGGTGTGCCGGTTACTCCGGGAGGCTGGGGTGGTAGCGGGCAGGTTATTAACTACGCCATTACCAACTATTACGCAAATAAGTATTTCCCTAATATAATCGGTCCGGAATATGTTTACAAAGGCTTGAATTATATCTTTGGATGTCATCCTTATTCCAACCTTTCGTTTGTATCGGCGGTAGGTGTACGTTCAAAAAAAGTAACCTACGGTAATAACCGGGCCGACTTCAGGTTTATTGCCGGTGGCGTAGTGCCCGGTATCCTGCTGCTTAAACCCGATTTTCCGGAGAATAAGGAAGACTGGCCGTTTTTCTGGGGGGAGAATGAAGTTACAATAGCCGGCTGTGCGCAGTACATAGTTTTGTCAGGAGCTGTTAATCAGTTAGGTCAGCATAATTAACAAGTTAAAGGAGCATTATTTCAATTAAACAATCACTTCCCCGATTTCGAATAGAAGGGATCGGGGGGGGGGATTTAGGTCAACCCGTTTATTACCAAGAAGCCCTGCCGGCAAAATGCCGGCAGGGCTTCTTGGTGTATGGCCATGTGAATGTAATTGGTATTTACTCTTTAAAAAGCAAAGGCGCAAGTTCGTAAAGACTACGGCGCCAGGTCAGGAACTCATGTGCGGTGTTTTCAGAAATGTAAGATACCGCGTCATATCCCGCACCTTTTAAAGCAACCACGGCATTTTTAACGCCATCGGGCCGTTCCTTGCTGCCGCAGCTTATGAATATTAGTTTAGGTTTGGCTTTGTCTTTAAGCTCATCCGGCGAATAAGTTCCGCCGCTAAGCAGGGCATAATACGCAAAAAGCTCGGGCTTGTTTAGTGTTATCATATGCGTTTCCATACCGCCCATTGATAATCCCCCCATCGCACGGTGAACCCTGTCTGCACGTGTGCGGAAGCTTGCATCAACATAGGGGATAAGCTCGTCAGTTAAAACTGTTTGAAAGTAGTCAATCTTAAAACTTTTAAATGCGCCAGGGCCGGGCTTCACGTCGTTGGTCATGCCGTAAGTCATTACAATAATGAATGGCTGTATTTTACCGGTTGCAATTAAGTTATCCATAATCAGGTTGGCATGGCCCTGGTTGCTCCATGCGGTTTCATCTTCGCCCCAGCCATGCTGCAGATATAGCACCGGATATTTTTTGATTTATCCTTTTCGTACCCTGGTGGCGTGTAAACAAAAGCCCTGCGCTGGGTATCGGTGCTTTTTGAAGGAAAAAGGATCTGCTGTACATTGCCATGCGGAACATCTTTAAGCGCATAAAAATCCTGGTCGTGTGCGGGGATCTCAATGCCGCTTTCCCAACGTGTGGATCCATAAAAATTTAATGTGCCCGGATCGTTAAATACCCCGCCATCGATGGTTAAATGGTAGTAGTGAAATCCTTCATCCATCGGTCCTTCTGTAGTGCCGGTCCAGAAGCCGTCAGCTCCTTTTGTGAGCTTAGTGCCCCCACGCCCGCCAAGACCAAGGCTAACTTTTATACTGTCGGACTGTGGAGCCTTAATACGAAAGCGCGCGTAGCCTTGCGAGTTTACCTGAGGGTACTCTTGTCCCGGCTGGTTAAAAGTTGATGGTTTGAAATCTTCGGCAATTGAAGCTGTTTGTGCCATGCAGAGACTGGAGGCACATGTAACGGCCAACAAGGCAAGTAAACATTTTGGTTTCATAATAGAATATTGAGGTTTATAAATTGTGGATATAGTAAAGTGCCAGGCTGTTTTGATCCGGTAAATACACGGAATATGATAAATGATTAAATTGTGATTAATTGTTATTGTTACACATATTAAGTAGTTGTTTTGTTTTGACTTTAACCGGAGCCAGTTTTCATTATTTATGAAAAGTTGATCCGGGATGAAATATTTAAAAATAATTTATAATGGCTCTCCTGTTGTTTTGGGCGGCTTTTTCTTATTATAAAAGTATTTTTATGTTAAAAAAAAGGCACGCAGTTTTTAGCATAATTTTACAACATTTGTCGATAGCAGGTCGGGCAATATCGTTGCCGCAAATTGGTCGATATGTACTTTTGTACAATAATTACCGGTTCAATTGAACAAGTGTGTTATTTCTTTGAACAAATGTTTGCCTGTTTCATCATCATAAAATGTAGATTTGGATAATGATGTTTGTTCGAAGACGTCAATCACACCAATTTTGAAACCATAGTTCATCAACAATTTTTTCCTGCGGATTACGCTCCGGAAAAAAGTAACCAGTTTGTTATGATGCATTCTGTACCCGATTTGTGTATGCGCAAAAAAATTAATTCAGTGCTGGCAGGCACGGTGCGCGTTATACTCACCTTAGTCGTTTTGGCCAACATCAGTGTCCTGGCAAATGCTCAAAAGCCTAACCTGAAATTTACCGCATTGACCACCAGGCAGGGGTTAATGGGTAACGCCGTAAACGCCATCGTAAAAGATAATAACGGGATGATGTGGGTAGGCACCTCCGAAAGCTTGAACAGATATGACGGAAGGAAGTTTAAAGTTTATACATTGGGTGCCAAAAGACAGGTAGAGCCAGGTTCCTACGAAATAAGCAGTATCAGTATAGACCGTGCCGGTACGCTATGGGTAGGCACTATCGGTTTTGGTTTATATTATTACGATAAGGTGGCGGATGATTTCAAAAGCTTTAGTTCGCCCTTAAAAGGACAGCGTTTAAGCCAGGGTGTTATTACCGCCGTTTGTGCAAACGATAAAAATGAGATTTGGGTGGGAACGGTAAACGGCCTTGATGTGATCAGTCCCGATCGTAAGCATATCAGCCATTTTGAAACCGGGACAGGCAAACCAGGGCTGATACCGGTTAAAAGCATGGGCTATATTTTTGAGGATAGTTACGGCAGGATGTGGGTTTGCACCAATTTAGGTTTGTATTTATATGATGATACACATAAAGATTTTAAAGCCTTCCGTCATCAAAAAAACGATTCCCGTAGTTTACCCTCGGATGTTGTAATGACAGTTTCACAGGATAAAGTGGGCAATTTGTGGGTAGGTACAGCAAATGGATTAAGCCGCCTGGATAAGGATGGTGAACACTTTGTTAATTACTGCTATAATGATAAAGATGAGCAATCATTATGTGGTGACATAGTTTACAGCATTGCCGCTGATGATAAAGACCACATCTGGGTTGGTACCGAAGGCGGTTTGAATGTTATGGATATCCACACCGGTAAATCCATCCGTTACCGTCATGATCCGCGAGATCCGTACAGTCTTAACAGTAAATCTATCCGCAGCATTTATATCGACCCTAAAGGCATTTATTGGGTGGGTACCTATATGGGCGGCATCAATAAATACGACAAAAACCTCACATTGTTTAATTATGTGCAACCAACCGAGTTAGACCCTTATGGTTTACGCGCGCCAATCGTATCATCTTTCGCGCAAAAAAATGACAATGAACTATACGTGGGAACGGACGGCGGCGGCCTTAGTATTTTCAACAACAAAACCAACCGTTTTACTCATATCGCAATCCAGCCTAAGGAAAAAATAAATTCGGCAGGCCTGCCTGTTTTGGCTATGTTGTTGGATCAAAAAAAACAACTTTGGATAGGAACATTCGGCCACGGGCTTTTTAAACTCAATACCGCAAACAATGGCTATACACAATTCACCAGCGGTACCGGAAAGCTAAATATCAGTCAAAATAACATTTTCTGCTTTAAGGAAGACCGCTTTGGTAATGTATGGATAGGTACTAACGGTGCAGGTATCGATATTTTTGACGCCAAGGTTGATAGCTTCCGGCGGTTTAAACCCGCTTTAGTGTCCGTAAAAGGCTATAAAATGCCATCAAATGGCTACATCAGGGCTTTTGAAGAGGATAACGACGGTAAGATGTGGATCGGGTCATATGGTACGGGTATCGCTATTTATAACCCGGCTACCAAAGTGTTCGACACACTTAATCCAATCAATACAGGTCTGCCTATAGCAGAGGTGTTGTCTTTAAAACGCGATACTAACGGCAATATGTGGATAGGTACCAATGGCGATGGCCTTTTCTTTTATGATCATCGGTTAAAAAAAATAACCCCGTTTAAATACAATAACCAGTTACCAAACGGTGTAATTTGTAAAATTTTGCAGGATAAAACCAATAATATATGGTTCAGTACAAACCAGGGTATCGGAAGAATTGATCCTGCTGATCAGAAACTTTATATTTATTGTAACGATAACGGACTTCAAAACAATGTTTTTTTAAACGGGTCGGGTATTATTGCCGCAGATGGCACGCTTTACTTTGGCGGGGTAGACGGGTTCAATTATTTTAAGGGGTCAGATGTAAGGCTTAATAAAAACCTGCCGCCGGTTGTGTTTACTACGCTAAGTATAGATAATAAACGTATTTCGCCCAACCGTGACAACCCTTTGCCTGTTAATATCAGTGAGACAAGAGAAATAACCATTAAGTATAAACAAGACATCTCCATAAACTTTGTGGCGCTTAATTATACACTTCCACAGCAAAATCGGTATTCGTACATTTTAGAGGGATTTAGCAATACCTGGAAAAATGCAGGAACATCCACAACGGCCAGTTATACCAACCTTGATCCGGGAGAATACACATTCAGGGTACGGGCATCCAATAATGATGGAAAATGGAATGATACCGGTACATCCTTGAAAATTATAGTGAAGCCGCCTTTTTGGAGGACTGTATATGCTTATGTGCTTTATGTTTTGCTGGCCTTTGGCGTGTTGTTGCTCATCCGCAGGCAGGGGGTTAAAAAGCTTAAAAAGAAATTGCACGATGAGCAGGAACGTAAAGCAGCTGAAGCCCGTCACGAGCTGGATGAGATGAAAATTAAGTTTTTAACCAACCTGAGCCATGAATTCCGGACACCGATATCTTTGATAATGGCGCCTGTTGATAAGCTTTTGGAGCAGCCTAACAGCGGGCCTGTTACCGAACAATTAGGCGTTATTAAAAGAAACTCGCGCAGGTTGCTTAACCTGGTTAACCAACTACTCGATTTTAGGAAACTTGAAGAGAATGAGCTTAAGTTGAATTTGGTTGAAGGGGAATTTATTTCTTTTGTTCGCGAAGTAGCGGATTCGTTTTATGACCTGGCCAATAGAAAAAAAATTGTTACAGTATTTAAAACTGCCGGTGAAAGGTTATTTGTAAAATTTGATCATGATAAGGTGGAGCGAATATTATTTAACCTGCTATCCAACGCATTTAAATTTACGATGCCTGGCGGGCAAATTACTGTTGAAGTTACCGCCCCTGTTATATCAGAAGACGGCAATTCATACCGCTTGGGTATTTCGGTTGCGGATACAGGTACCGGTATAGCAGCCGAGCAGGTTAGGCATGTTTTTGACAGGTTTTATCAGGCAGATGCCCAGCCTGCCATACTTAACCAGGGAAGCGGGATAGGCTTATCGATAACACGCGAGCTTGTGCAGTTGCATGGCGGCGAGATTGGTGTGAAAAGTGAATTAGGCAAAGGCTCAATTTTCTCCTTATCAATTTCGTTGCCTGTAATTAATCTTTCAGAGACAGCAATGCATGGGCAAAATACGCCCGAGGCTGCCCCAATCGTTATCGACGATGACAAGAACAGTAAACCGAAGACGGCGATTGCCACTGGTGTTAACCAGCTGCATGTCCTGGTTATTGAAGATAATGATGAAATGAGGCAATACTTGTCAGAAAGCCTGGCTGCAACTTACAAAGTTTCGGAGGCAGCTAATGGCCGTGAAGGGTGGCATAAAGCACTTGCCGTACATCCCGACCTCATAGTTAGTGATATCAGCATGCCTTATATGGATGGGATCCAGCTAAGTTGTAAACTTAGGGCTGATAAAAGGACCAGCCATATCCCAATTATATTATTAACGGCGATGACCAGCCAGAAGGAGCAACTCGCAGGGCTGGAGTTGGGCGTGAACGATTACCTGACCAAACCTTTCAACTTCGATATCCTGAATATCAAAATTAAAAACCTGCTTCATCTAAATAAGTCGCTTAAAGAAACCTATCAGAAGAAGATAAAAGTTATCCCGGCAGACATGGATATCGAATCCTCGTCAGAACGGTTCATTAAAGATGTGGTGATGTATATTGAGAAAAACATCAACAACCCTAAGTTTTCCGTCGAGGAGATCAGCCATCATTTTAGTATGAGCAGGGGATCATTTTATAGTAAGATCACCGAACTAACCGGTGAGCCGCCTGTGGAATTTATCCGCTCCATAAAACTGGACAAAGCAGCTATACTGCTCGAAAAAACCGATTTGACCATTGCAGAGATAGCATACTCCATCGGTTTTTCGACGCCGCATTATTTTACCAAATCATTCAAGGCAAAATATAATGTTCTGCCTTCCGAGTACCGGGTGAAAAAAGTAGATGTCAAAAGCGTTGCTTAAGCAAGCTTTCATTTTACCGGATAGAAAAATATCGATACTACCTGCCGGCATTCCCTGTTGCTTTAACAGGTACGGGATTGGTGGTGGCCGGTGCCTTGTAACCCAACAGATTGAGCATTTGTAATCCATATCGTGTGCCTAAAATTCGATAGCCATCAGCAGTGAAGTGCAGCTTATCTGATGCAGCCGGGCAGCCACTTGAATTAATCACATATGCGTTGGGGATAACTTCAGGAAGCTTATCAATTATGTGGTTCATAGCAGCGCACTTGCCGCCCTGATCTTCATTAACAAGTTGGCCAGCCAGCAAGGGAGCTTTTTTGGCCTTCAGGTGAAGATCTTTTAATAGCATATCATAAATGCCTTTCACTTTCAGTGTCCAAAGCGTATCATTCGGGTTAGATTCGCCCTGGTGCAGCAAGATGCCTTTAATCACGCCGGATTTTTGTGCCAGTTTAGCCATCTCGACCAAATGGCCATAGGGATTGCCTCCATATTCGTTAATCATGTTCACCATCCAGGAAGGTGCGGTGGCTGCATAGTCTTTATAACTGTCTTTTTGGAACAATTCAATTTTACAACCAGCTACCGATACGTTCACAATACCGACTGTTACATCATGAGGTAGAGTGGCTATTAGGGTGCGGCCAAAGTAGTCGGCAGGGGTGAGGCCGGTATTGCAGCGTGCCAATGGTGGTACGGCGGTATACCAGCTCCCTTTGGCGCGTTTAAGGTTAGGGCAGTCAACAGTTTCCAGTACTTGTAAACGCGGATCAACTACGGTATCCTGTGGTTGTATGCGTGCGTTACCTTCCATATTTGATTGGCCGAAGCACAAAAAAATATAAAACTTTTTGTTTTGGGCAGATGCATCACCAACAAATAATACGACGATTGCCAACAGGGCAAGAGAAAAGATCCTTAGATTCATTTGATGTTCTTTTAGGTTTCGCGGCAGTCAAAATTGGCGGCCGGCTTGCCGATAAAAATAGGTCAACCTATAGTCATACTATTACAACAATTGTTGAAGTTGTTATAACAGTTGTTTAGGGCATTTTGCAATAGTCTACAATGAACAGCAATAAGTTGGAAATGGGGGAGCGATTGTGCGTTTAGTAAACCAATGTGTTAACCTTTTCAACATGCGTGTCAGTTAAAGTTTACAACCCTTAATACATTTGATTGTTCGAGATGTACTAATCGTGAACTCCATAACCTTAACAAAGTTTACTGGTATGATCAACAATTATTTGTAGCATTTGCCTTAATGCGCAAATACTTTATCGGTGTACTTACAAGATATAATACCTCACCCTTATTACTTTTCTTTTTTTAAAATTGGTTGTAAGGACAGCGCGAGGCTGTCCTTATTTGTTTCCTGTAAGCTGGTATGCTGTAAATATTTATTATTTCTATCGCTATAAATCAATAAAATTTATTGTTTTAACAATATCTAAATATCGTATTTCGGGCACGCTCCGCAATCGATTGTTGTTGGCGGTATTTTTGTCTGCAAATTAACAAACCGGTGCCGGTTTCTGTTAACGAAAAGCATTTGTCTTTAACTCATTTTGGTTTTTATTTTGTATTTAAGTATTTGATAACCAATAATTTGTTATTTTTATTAATCCCAAAAACCGACGTTGGGAAGTGCTATATATCATGCCGGAAAAATGTTTTAACATTGAAAGGAAACCCTGTTATAGGGAACTTGCTTAAACAAATGTTGTAAGATTAAGATAAATACTGCGCTACCTGCCCAACCGCGAAAGATAATTTTACCCCTGTTATTACAACCTGCTTTTTGCCGGCTGTAACAATTAGTACTGTTGGCATTACAACGTACAGATTACCAATTATAAACATGTTGACCAATAATGGGCATTCGTGGCATTTGTTGTTTGCTGCCCGGTTCGACGTGGGATACCGTTTGAAATTGAAAACTAATAACACCGACATACCAATTATCAATCAATCAATTAACTAACAAGAAAAATTATGGAAAGACAAAAAAGAGATTTTCAGGTCCTGGATAAGTACGGAACAGCTAACAGATAGGTTTCGTCGTTCATTTAAATCTGGTAGTTACCATAAGGTGACACCAGGATAATTTTAGGCATATGAGCTTAAACGATGCAGGTAAATGTTGTGCTGAGCGCAAATCAGGCCAACGTTTTCCCAATCGAATCGAAAATTTAAAACCTTAATAACATGAAGTATTCTTTACAAAAAATTTATAATAACAAGTGGCATTACGCAACGCTCATCTTAACCGGATGTGCGCTCGCAATGCCATCGGTGTCAATTGCGCATAACCGTGGTTCGGCAGGTTCATTGAACGGCATTACCATTAATGAAAATGGCGCTTTGAAAATGAAGCCTGCATTCAACGTTTCGGGCAAAGTTACTGATGATGATAACCAACCCCTGCCCGGCGTAGCGGTTTCCATAAAAGGCACAACTCAAGGCGTAACAACTGACGCCGGCGGTAATTTTAAAATAGCAGTGCCCGGCAATTCAGCGGTGCTCGTGTTCAAGTTAATCGGTTTTGCCCAGCAAGAGATCACGGTTACCAATGGTACTGAGCTAAAAGTGCAAATGAAAAAAGATACCAAGAACCTGGAGGAAGTTGTTGTGGTTGGATACGGATCGCAAAAACGTGCCAAAGTTACCGGGGCGGTTTCATCAGTTAGCGGGAAAACCCTGGCCTCTGTACCTGTTGGTGGTATCGAAGCGCTACAAGGCCGTATCTCTGGTCTTACTGTTACCAACAATGGCGGTCCGGGAACCGGGGCTATTATATCGTTGCGCGGCATCAGTTCTGTAAATTTCGGATCTGATCCTTTATATATTGTTGATGGTTACCCGGGCAGCCTCACGGGCGTTGATATTAAAGACATTCAAAGTATCGACGTGTTGAAGGATGCCAGCGCCGCTGCGATCTATGGTTCGCGCGGTACCAACGGTGTTATCATCATCACCACTAAAAAAGGTAACAATAATAGCCGTACGGAGGTTACTATCGACTCATATTACGGTATACAAAACGTTATCAAGAAATATGACCTGCTTAACACCCAGCAATACCTGCAATACGAGCGCGCCCTTAACGGGTCTGCTGGAATAGCTTTACCGCCGCGCCTGCAGCCAGATAACTTTAATAAGCCGATTTACGCAGGTAGTTCTCAAACCTTTGCCCAAACCAATACAAACTGGCAGGATGCTTATTTTAGAAGCAACGCGCCAATACAGCAGCATAATGTGGCGTTGAGCGGCGGCAATGCGGTATCCCGATTTTACACCTCGGCCAATTACTTCGATCAGCAGGGTATTGCCCAGGGACTAAGTGCCTACCACAAGGCTTTCCGTGCTAATTCCGATCATACCATCAGTAAGTTCCTTTCATTTGGCGAAACATTCAACGTTATTGAAAACCATCAGCGCTATGGCGTTGACGCGGGTAACCGTACCGCTATTACCAATGTGGTGAGGATGCAGCCGTATCTGCCTATTTACAATCCCAACAACGCAGGAGGGTTTATGGGGCCGCAAAATAGCTTCGACGGATCGGATCCTACCAATCCAATTGAAGCTGCCAAACTTATCGATAATACCAACCACGGCTTCACTATCCATGGTAACGCTTATGCAACGCTTAAGTTTACCCCATGGCTTAACTTTAAATCAATTTATGGTATTGACTACAATACCAACCAAAACAATACTTACACGCCTATTTACGATGACGGTGGTACTTCAAAATCCACAACAGCAGTTATTAACTACGGTAGGAGTACCAGCACAACTCAACTGTATTCACAACAGCTTACCTTCGATAAAACATTCGGCAACAAGCACCATGTTAACGCCGTTTTAGTTTACGAGGCCCAGAGCTCGCGCGGCGATAACCAGGTATCTTCTGGTAATCAAAATACCAACACGGTAAGAACACTAAATGGCGCGACTAATCTTTACACTAATTACACTTATGGTACAAATCTCCTCGTATCGGAGGTAGCCCGTGTAGGGTACGACTTTGAAGGCAAATATTTGATATCTGGTTCTATCCGACGGGATGGTTTATCTGTATTTGCACCGGGACACAAGCACGAAAGCTTTCCTGCGGCGTCATTAGGCTGGAAGGTAGACCAGGAAAATTTCATGAAGGGAATCAAATCAATATCTTCATTAAAGCTTAGGGCGGGTTATGGTGTAACGGGTATTAATGGTACCGTACTGGGCAACTATCCTTATCTGCAGCCTATATCATCTAATATTGCTACCTATCCGTTCAACGGTTCATTGGCCGATCTTGGAAATGCATCATTTTACAGTGGTTTAAGTAACCTCGATCTGTCATGGGAGACAACCAAGCAAACAAATATCGGTTTGGATCTGGGTTTATTCCAGGAAGCGTTTACCCTATCTGCCGAGGTTTATAACAGGCAAACCGATAACCTCTTATTGACAGTACCTACACCGCCCAGCTATGGCTTTGGCGGGGCTGGTACATTAGCAAACGTAGGTTCGATGCGGAACCGCGGCTTTGAAGTTACTTTAGGCTATCATAAAACAAGCGGTGAGTTTAAATACGATATTAACGGAACCTTTGCCTTGAACAGAAACAAGGTTTTAACGCTTAATACTGCAAATGCCTCAATTACCGCCGGTGGCGATGCGGATTATGGTGGCGGTAACCCTCTAACCAATACGGTGGTCGGGCAACCGGTACAGTCATTTTACGGCCTTATTGTTGACGGAATTTTTCAAAACGCGGCCGAGGTTTCTAATTCGCCCACGCAAACAGGGGCGGCTCCGGGTGATATCAAATTCAGGGACGTAAACCATGATGGTGTTATCAATGATGCCGATCGTACCTTTATAGGTAGCTATCTGCCCAAATTTACCTATTCATTAAACTACAGCGCATCATATAAAAATTTCGACGTGGTGGTATTTTTCCAGGGTGTTTACGGCAATAAAATATTTAATGCCGAAAGGATTATCCTGGAAGGTATGCCAAGGCTTTTCAACGCGGGCACGAATGTTTTAAACGCGTGGACGCCTACAAATACCGGTACAAATATTCCGCGTGCCTTTTCCGGCGACCCGAACGGAAACAAAAGGCCTTCAACAAGATGGATTGAAAGTGGCTCATACCTCCGCGTTAAAAACATGCAGCTTGGCTATAATTTCCCCACGTCATGGTTAAGGGCAAAAACAGATAACGCGCTTAACAGGCTCAGGATTTATGTGGCTTCAACAAACCTTTTGACATTTACAAAATACAAAGGTCTCGATCCCGAAATAGGCTCACGTAACGGCACCCTCACCAACGGTATTGATTATGGCCAGTATCCGCAGCCAAGAGTAGTTCAGTTGGGTTTGCAGGCAACCTTTTAATGATTAATTTAAAAAGATACAGCGATGAAAAATAAAAAAATATTCGTGTGGTCGGCCCTTACAGCTATCATAGTAACGGCTACGGTTAATTCCTGTAAAAAGGGATCCCTCAACACCAGCGACCCTAATAACGTAACAACCAATCAGTACTATAAAACCAGCGACCAGCTAACCAAAGGCGTGAATGCTATATATGTTGCTATTCATTCGCTGGGGCTGGTATCAAGGGAATGGTTCTTTATTCACGATCTCAGAAGCGATGAGGTTGCAAGCGGCGGCGGACAGCTTGAAGCGCCCAGGGGCCAGATGCTTAATGGCAATGCAGACCCTGCCAACTCAGTATTGAACTCGGTGTGGAATGCCTGGTACACAGCAATATTCAGAGCGAATGTAGTTATTCAAAACGGACCAGCTGTAACCGATAATGGACCGTTGCGCGACAGACTGGTTGGCGAAGCTAAATTTTTGCGTGCATGGGCTTACTTTGACCTGGTTTCGCAATGGGGAGGAGTGCCGCTTCTTACGACACCCGTTAAAACTGCCAGCGATTTTCAACCCCGCGCGTCTGAATCTGAAGTTTATTCACTAATCATAAAGGACCTTCAGGATGCGGCCGCCGTTCTACCTGAAAAATCAGGTACTGACAAGGGACGGGCGACTGCCTCTGCAGCAAATGCCATGCTGGGCCGCGTACTGATGCAAAACGGCGACTATGCAGGTGCAAAGGCTGCGCTCTTAAAAATTCCTACAACCGGAGTAAACGGCTATACGCTTACCAGCAGATATCTTGATAACTTTGAAGAAGAGACCGAATTCAATAGCGAATCCATCTTCGAGATCGTTTTTGTTGACAAAGGTGACGGCGGGTTTAACTGGGGCGGCGATAGCCCTACTGAAGCACAATCTACTGTGCGCAACCAGGAGTATAACCCAATTGCCTGGAGAAACCTTATTCCTTCAAATAAATTAATTAATGAGTTTGAAAATACGGCTACAGGTGCTGCCAAATCTGATCCCCGTTTTCACTACACCTGTTACCAATCGGGCGACACTTATAATAAAGGTGCGTCGGTACTAACTGACGGCGACCAGAACGGCAACTCGTCAGTGATGAACGGCGTAACCAAAAAGATCAGTTTCCGTAAGTTTATGATCATTTACAAGGAAGGTTTGCCGGCAGCAGGTTTCCACCCGGGAGGCAATAATCAACGCATTATTCGTTATGCCGAGGTTTTATTGATGCTGGCCGAATGTGAAAATGAGCTGGGTAATACTGCCGCCGCAGTTAATTATCTTAATATGATACGGGCCCGTGCAGATGTTGCGATGCCGCCTTATCCAACTGCACAATATCCGGTTGGCTCAAAAGCTGATGTTGTAAAAGCAATTATGCACGAAAAAATGGTAGAAATGGGTTGCGAAGAAATAAGAAATATCGACATTCTTCGCTGGAGGAAAAAGCAATACTTTACAACCGATCCCTTCCCTTATTTCAAGAAAGGCCGGGATGAATTATTGCCAATTCCTCAGGCCGAGCTGGATAATAACCCTAAGGTAAACGGACATCAAAACCCTGGCTATTAATACTTAACTTGCTTATATAGCAGTTAAAAAGTATAAAGTTCGGACTTGTTAAAAGAGATAGGTTGCGCATAGCAGCCTATCTTTTCCATATAAACCAATTTATAAATGAAGAAATTTTACCCGGCTTTATTGCTCGTTGGTGTTGTTCTTTTTTCATGCGCTAAAAAGAAAACAGCACTGTTCGAATTGATACCGTCTTCACATTCGGGCGTTACTTTCAATAATTTAATTACCGAGAACGATTCAATCAACCCGATTGATAATGCCAATGTTTATAACGGCGGCGGAGTTGGCATAGGCGATTTCAATAACGATGGCTTACAGGATATTTACTTTTCGGGTAACATGGTATCAAACAAGCTGTACCTAAATCGCGGCGACTTTAAGTTTGATGATATTACAGATAAAGCCGGAGTTAATGGTTTAGGAAAATGGGGCAGAGGGGTTGCTGTTATCGATATTAATAATGATGGCCTTCAGGATATTTATGTATGCAATTCGCTGCTGCAAGATAGCGTCAAAAGGCAAAATTTGCTTTACATAAACCAGGGGACAGATAAAAAGGGGATACCGCACTTTAAGGAAGAAGGCAAAGAATATGGCCTTAATATACACGCATATTCTACTATGGCAACCTTTTTTGATTACAATAATGATGGCAAGCTGGATATGTATCTTACCGTTAATAGGCCTGGGGACGGCTATTATGCAAACCAGTTTCGCCCGATAATCGCGGACGGCAGCGGTAAGAGTACAGGGAGGTTATATGAAAGCAAATGGGATGCCCAGCTTAAACACCCGGTGTTTAGCGATGTATCCAAAAAAGCCGGTATATCCATTGAAGGCTATGGGCACGCGGCAACTATTGTGGATATAAACAAAGACGGTTGGAAGGACATTTACGTTACCAACGATTTTATATCGCCCAATATTCTCTACATCAATAATGGTGATGGTACATTCACCAATAGATCTAAAGAATACTTTAAGCACACCTCGATGAACTCGATGGGGCAGGACATTGAAGATTTGAATAACGATGGTTTGGCCGATGTATTTGAACTGGACATGTCACCACCGGATAATTACCGGAAAAAAATGATGTCGATGCCGGAAAGCTACCAGTCGTATGAGTTATTTAATCATTATGCATACCAATATCAATATGCACGTAACACCTTGCAGATAAACCAGGGGCCGGGATTGGGGCAGAATGATTCTATCAAGAACCCCATATTCAGTGAAACCGGGTTCTTGAGCGGAGTTACAGAGACCGACTGGAGCTGGACGCCTTTGATAACGGATTTCAACAATGATGGTTACCGTGATATCATTGTAACCAATGGATTTCCGAAGGATGTTACTGATCATGACTTTATCGTTTACCGAAACAATCCTTATTCCACAGCCTCAAAAAAAACTGTTATTGACCAGATTCCTACGGTCAAGATCCATAATTATGCTTTTCAAAATAATGGTGACCTAAACTTTGGTGATGTTTCCAACCAATGGGGATTGGATTTACCGACTTTTTCAAACGGTGCCGCTTATGCTGATCTGGACAATGACGGGGCAATGGATATGGTGATCAATAACATTAATGACCAGGCTCTTATCTATAAAAACAATAGCCGCGCACTTACCTCCAAACCATCAAATTACTTGCAGGTAAAATTGAATGGCAACAACTTTAACAGGGATGGCATTGGTGCCTGGGTAGATATCTATTATGCAGGCAAGCAACACCAGGTATACGAGAACAATCCTTATCGTGGATATTTATCTTCTATCCAAAACGTCGCGCACTTTGGCCTCGGCAAAGTCAATAAGCTCGACTCTGTAGTAGTGAGATGGCCGAATAATTATAAGCAGGTATTAAAAAATGTAAGCGCTAACCAAACGCTGAAAGTAAATATCAATGATGCGCGTCAGCCTTATAGTTGGGTTATACCCCAAAAAAACAGGGGGGCACTGTTTACTGAAGTTACAGGCACGGCAGGTATTAGTTACAGGCACAAGGAGGATGATTTTCCGGATTTTACCATCCAGAAATTATTGCCCCATAAATTTTCAGCGTACGCTCCGGCGCTTGCAGCCGAAGATATTGATGGCAACGGGCTTGATGATATCATTATTGGCGGTAACAAGAAATTTCCCGCCCAGGTTTTCCTGCAGCAGGCTAACGGTAAATTTAATCAGCGAAATTTAATTAATGGAAAACCGGATAGCACAAATTATAAGGATGAAAGTTTATTGTTCTTTGATGCCGATGGCGATGGGAAGCCAGATCTGTATATGGCCAGCGGGGGATATGAAAGCGCGCCGGGTTCAAAAAACTATGCAGACCGCATCTACCTTAACAATGGCCGTGGACGTTTTAGCGAACAAAAAGGTGCCTTGCCCGGTAATTTTACAAGTAAGCTATGTGTCAGGGCATTTGATTATAATAAAGATGGCAAGCTCGATTTACTGGTAACCGGCCGGGTTGATCCATGGCATTATCCCAACCCCGTATCCTGTTTTATCTTACGTAACGACAGTAAACCTGGAAAGTTGCAATTTACAGATGCAACGGCATCAGTTGCGCCTTGTTTGAAAAACCTCGGGTTAACCTGTGATGCCCTGGTTACAGATTATGATAATGATGGCTGGCCCGACCTAATTATCGCCGGCGAGTGGATGCCTATAACTTTTATCAAAAATGTTCGTGGCAAATTTGTCAATTCCACGGCGGCATCGGGTATTGCTGATAACATCGGATGGTGGAATTCTATCGCGGCCGGCGATTTCAGGCATTGCGGTAAGATAGACTATATTGTTGGCAACCTGGGAAAGAATAGTTTTTTCAAAGCCAGCGATAAAGAGCCTGTATATATCACGGCAGGCGATTTTGATAAACGTAAAACCACCGATGCCTTTCCATCCCTCTTTCTTCCCGACACTGATGGGGTGAAACGTGAATTTCCATCTTTTGTTCGCGACGATGCTATTAAGCAAATGATCAGTCTCCGAAAAAAGTTTGTGAATTACCGCTCTTTTGGCCAAGCAACGTTGCAGGATTTGTTATCGCCAGAACAACTGAAAAATGCCTTGCGGTTAAAAGCCAATACGCTTACTTCATGTTATCTCGAAAATTTAGGAAACGGGAAATTTAAAATGTACCCTCTGCCAAACTATGCGCAGGTTTCTGCCATTAACGGAATGGTAGTGGATGATTTTGACGGTGATGGCAATTTAGACGTAGCCATTAACGGGAATGATTACGGCACAAATGTTTCGGTAGGCCGGTACGATGCCTTAAACGGATTGCTTTTAAAAGGCGATGGTAAAGGGAGATTTAAGCCATTAACGATTTTGCAAAGCGGGATCTGTTTTCCCGGCGATGGAAAAGCCCTGGTAAAACTTAAGGGGAAAGATAACCGGTATTATCTCGCTGCCAGTGAGCATAACGGCAGTTTGAAGTTATTAAAGCTTAACATACCGGCTAAAACTATCAAAATTGAGCCGCAGGACGCGTATGCGGAAGTATCTGCAAAAGACGGTTCGGTTACCAAGCAGGAGTTTTATTACGGCTCGTCTTTTTTATCACAATCGGCAAGGTTTCTGAAAATAAGCCCGGACGTACAGAAAGTTAAGATTGTATCTAACGATGGCCGGTGTAGGGAAATTAAGCTTTAATAATCCGCTTGTGGTATTCAAAATGTAATACCTTCAATATTGATCGGGATCTTAAGAGAAAATAATGCGTAGCTAATTTTACAGAAGGAATGCCGAAGAATGTAATTATCAATTTTGCTTTGAATTTGACCCGTGGAAAAGCGTCGTTAAATATTTATGCAAAATTTTTGCTTTTGATACCGGCCATGTCATTTGTTATCTCATGCCGCGATTCATCGGAGAGTAAAATGATCCGGATCATTGCCGGTCTGAACCAAAAGGATTACAACAGCCGCAATCCGTTTTGTCCCGAAGCGAAAGTGGCGCAGTGCGATAGCTTACTTAAACTGCCGGGCAGGGAAAATGATTTTTATTTTTTAAATACCAAGGCTAAGCTTTTATTGGAAACCGGTGACGAAACACAGGCTGTTGCCATCTACGAAAAAATGATGATGGGTGCCGATAGCTCAAAGCGTGATTTATTTGAACCGGATATGGCACTGGCCTACATGCGGTTAGGCGAGCGAACTAATTGTATGTTGAACCACAACCGGATGTCATGTACCTACCCAATAAGGGATAACGCGATTCATGTAAATCAAACCGGTTCGCGACATGCTATTGCAGTTTATGAAAGTATTTTGAAGAAGCATCCGGCTGACCTTGAATCCCGCTGGATGCTCAATATCGCTTACATGACACTGGGGCACTACCCCGATAGTGTGCCCAAGCCGTTTTTAATTCCAGATCTCGATAAAACATCCGCGACAAAAATAAAGCCGTTTATCGATATGGCTGCCGATGTTGGTATTAAACTGAAAAGCAGGGCGGGTGGCGTTATAGCAGATGATTTCAATAACGACGGTTACCTTGACATAGTAACTTCAGGAACGGAACTTGATGATCACATGCATTATTTTCAAAATAACCAGGACGGAACATTTATTGACAAGTCTGAAACAAGCGGGTTGCGGAAGTTTACCGGTGGGCTGAATATTCAGCAAACTGATTACAACAACGATGGGAAGATGGACATTTTTGTACTGCGGGGTGCCTGGAAAAAGAACGGTTTTGGTAACCAGCCTGCTTCACTGCTGCGTAACAATGGCGATGGCACATTCACAGATGTGACGATACCCGCCGGGCTACTTTTTTATCACCCTACACAGGCGGCAGGCTGGGCTGATTTTAATAATGATGGATGGCTCGATGTATTTGTAGGAGCGGAGGGTTTTAACAACGGCGACAGCGTCAATATCCACCGGAGCATGCTTTATATAAATAACCGGAACGGTACCTTTACTGAGGTTGGCCATAAAGCGCACTGCGATGTAATGTCATACGTAAAAGGGGTTACATCGGCAGATTTTAACCATGACGGATGGCCGGATGTTTTTATTTCGACAATGGACGGGCGCAAATATCTGTTAAAAAATAAAGGTAACAGCGAAAATACCCCCGACTTTGAAGACATTACAAGGCAATCGGGGATCCTGGCAAACAGCAACAGTACTTTTACTACCTGGTTTTTTGATTACAACAATGATGGCTGGCAGGATATCCTGATTGCAGATTACAAATTCGAGGCCCCGCTGGGATATTATTCAGCTGCCGAAGCGCTCGGAAAACCCATACCCAATGCGGGAAACATTTACCTGTATAAAAATAACCATAACGGCACTTTCACCGATGTTACCAAACAAACGGGCCTTGATAAAGTAGTGTTCAGCATGGGCGCAAACTTTGGTGATATTGATAATGACGGCTTTCCCGACTTGTATTTTGGCACAGGCAACCCGGATTTTGGCTCCCTTATACCCAATAAGATGTTCAGGAACGTAGGCGGGCAGCAGTTTGAGGACGTTACGGGCGTGTCCGGAACGGGAAACCTGCAAAAAGGCCACGGTGTCGCATTTGCAGATTTCAGGAACCGTGGCTTACAGGATATCTTCATTGAAATGGGCGGGGCTTACGCCGGCGATGCCTATACCAGTGCCTTGTACGTAAACCCTGGGCAGAACGATAATAACTGGATAAGTATAAAGGCAGAAGGGATAAAAAGTAATAAAGCTGCCATTGGCAGTCGGTTAAAAATAACATTTGTTGACAATGGTGTTAAAAAAAATGTTTACCACGACTTAAACTCGGGTGGTAGTTTTGGTTCATCGCCCATACAGGCGGAAATAGGGGTAGGGCATGCAGGGCTTATCGAAGAGCTTGAAATAACATGGGCTGGCAGCCATAGCGTTCAACGATTTCGTAATTTGAAAGTAAATCAGTTTTACCACATTACGGAAGGAAATGGAAAGGCTGCTTCGGTTCAGTTAAAAAAGCTTAATTTCAATGGAATGGCGGGGTTGGCGATGAAAATGTGAGCTATTCGCCCGAGATGGTTGATTGATAATAACCCCGAGCAGTGCTGTCAATTTAATTCATCATTTTAACGAAGAGATTGCGTTTGGCCAATTGTTTATTCCTGAGCGATGATTACCATGTTCAGTTGTAGATTGGTCATATCCGTACGGTCTGTGTTCGTTTATAGTACAACTGCCTTCTTGGTTTATTATAAGTCACTTATATTTAAGATCTTACTACATTGGAATGTGGATTGATGTAGTGTGTTGATTTGAGCTCAACTATTTTAGATATTAGCCTTACTAACCTGCTTTTTATTGGAGCAGTGTTCACCGGTTGTACTGTAGCTTTAATTTTATGGTTTGCAAAAAAGGCACACGGCGCTGCAAATCGATATTTAAGTTTAGCCCTGAGCGTTACGATATTGCAGCTGGGCGGCGTCACACTTTCTATACTATTGGCTTTAGGCCCCTTCATTTATTTTTATGTCTTTCAGTTAATCGAGCCAAGCAGGCGGTTTACTTGGAAGGATTTGCTGCATTTTTTTTCTTTAATTTTTATTCCAATTGCACCAAACTGGCTAACGTTGAGCGTAACGACTGCTTATTTAATGCTATCACATCGTGCAATACAACGTTATAACAGGGAGCAACAGCCGGTTTTGATGGACAGGCCGCGATTTGCTTTTGGCAGGTTGGACAATGTGCTTAAGTTACTCATATTGTTTACCGCTCTTAGATCGATAAATGAATTGTTTGGTGTTTGCTTATCAGTAGTGCTGATTGCTACGGCGGTCAGCGACATTCTAAAATCAGAAAGATGCATTTTGCCGGTACCGGTAATTCCTAAATCCGATGGGTTACGCGAAAAAGGCAGGTGGTTGAAAAGAGTTGTTGTTACAGAACGGCTTTACGAGGATGCCGACCTTACTTTAGCTTCGCTGGCGCAAAAATTAGGTCTTCATCCGCACGAGGTGTCGCGTATCATCAACCTGGCACTCAAAAAAAATTTTAATGATTTTATCAATGAGCTGCGGGTGCGGGACGTTATCCGGAAAATGCATGATCCCGATTACGATCGTTACAACCTGCTGGGAATAGCTTACGATTCGGGGTTTAACTCCAAAACCAGTTTCAATCGTGTTTTTAAAGAAATAACAGGCCAAAGCCCGGCCTCATTTAAAGAAAGGTCAAAAAAAGAAGTGCCAAATGATAAGTTGGTACTTCCGACCCTGGTAAAGCCTGTAATCTTGCGTAAGAAAAGCCCGTTGGATTGGGCCACTGAAATTTCTAAACGCAGCATCATGATCAAAAATTATTTAAAAATGGCTTTCCGAAGCCTGCTTAAAAACAGGGCATTTACCTTACTGAATGTGTTTGGCCTCTCGGTGGGCCTGGCGACATGTCTGCTTATTGTTTTTTATGTTACTAATGAGCTTGGATACGACAAATACAATGAGCGTGCCGACCGAATATACAGAATAGGCCTTGATGTAAAATTGAATGGTAATGCTAATCAGTATGCTACTTCTGAAGAGCCTTTGCCCGCTGCTATTAAAGATGTTTTTCCGGAAATCGAGCAAATGACCCGTATGATAGATGTTCAGGGGCTGTTCCTTTCGCCTTTGAAGTTCTATATCCGTAAAGGCAATGAAAATATACAGGAAAAAAGGGTGGTGTTCACCGAATCATCAATTTTTAAGGTTTTTACCCTGTCGATGATCGATGGTAGCCCTGCCAGGGCACTGGATGCGCCCCATAGTGCCGTAATCACAGAAAGCACAGCGAAGAAGTACTTTAACCGTATTGATGTTGTTGGCCAGATGCTGACCATCAATGACACCAGCACATACAAAATCACCGGCGTTATCAAAGATGTTCCTCAGCAATCACATTTTCATTACGATTTTTTCCTGTCGTACAGTTCACGCGCGGAAAGTGCCCAACACGGATGGGGTTACGGTGGCATGCATAATTATTTGTTGCTAAAACCCGGCGCTGATGTACATCGGCTGGAAAAAAAGATAGCCGCTATCGAAATCAAAAACTCTTATAATGCAGACGCCTGGACCAGCGGCGACAATTACCTGAAAACAGTTTTAATGCCCGTAACTGATATCCATCTTCGCGATCGTGCAACATACCAGTTGGAAGCGGGTAGCGACATTCAATACATTTACATATTTTCAATGATTGCCGCATTCATCCTGCTCATTGCCTGCGTTAATTTCATGAACCTCA
Source organism: Mucilaginibacter gossypii (assembly GCF_017569325.2). Classification (NCBI taxonomy): domain Bacteria; kingdom Pseudomonadati; phylum Bacteroidota; class Sphingobacteriia; order Sphingobacteriales; family Sphingobacteriaceae; genus Mucilaginibacter; species Mucilaginibacter gossypii. The sequence continues at coordinate 1,749,467 of NZ_CP071878.2, forward strand.
GTACAGCCCGTTCAGCTAACCGGGCTAAAGAAGTAGGGGTTAGAAAAGTATTGGGTTCGGCGCGTAAATTCCTTATCGCTCAATTTCTGGCCGAATCAATGTTGGTGACAATGGTCTCAGCAATCATTGCTGCTTTAATGGCCTGGGGGATGTTGCCATTGTTCAACCAGCTGGCCGGAAAACAGTTGATACTTAGTTGGGACCAGGCAGCCTGGCTTCTGCCTGCGTTGTTCTTGATCACCATAGTAGTTGGTCTTTTGGCAGGAGCCTATCCCGCCTTTTTCCTTTCTGGTTTTCAACCTATAGATGTATTGAAAGGAAAGATCGCCAAAGGTTTTAAGAACAGCTTTCTGCGAAGTTTTTTAGTGGTATTTCAGTTTTCAATTTCCATTTTCCTTATCATAAGCACCATGGTGATCTTTAAACAGCTGACTTTTATTCGGAACAAAGGCCTGGGTTTTGATCGTAACCAGGTATTGGTTATTAAAAATACCGATGTATTAGGCACCAATGCTGCACTGCTTAAAAACGAATTGAAGCAAATGACCGGGGTAGTAGATGTGAGTATGACTGCTTTCCAGCCTACAGGCGATCTGCGCTTAAAGACAGGGCTTTTCCCTTCCTTACCTATTGACGTCAGAAGTGTATTGCTAACCGAATTCTGGCCCGTGGATGAGGACTATCTGCGCACCATGGGATTGACGCTTTCAACAGGCCGGAATTTTTCAAGAGAAATGCCTACAGACAGCGCGGGTATGATCGTGAATGAAGCGTTTGCCCGAAAGTTTGGCGCAAAAGATCCATTGAATAAAACGCTATACCGTAATTCATATGGCATTCAGCCTTACCACATTATTGGCGTGGTTAAGGATTTTCATTTTGCTACACTGCATGAGGAAGTGATGCCGTTGGCCTTGTATTACGCACCTGACAACGGCGCTATCAACGTACGGCTGCATACCGCGGACATTTCCAGGGCGCTCAGGCAGATTGAAAAGAAATGGAAACAATTTTCGCCAAACCAGCAGTTTAATTATTCATTTATGGATGCCGATTTTGATGCAAGTTATCGAACAGAGCAGCACGCGGGAACCATTTTTCTGTGTTTTAGTACCCTGGCCATATTAATAGCTTGTCTCGGCCTTTTTGGACTGGCTGCTTACGCTGCCGAACAACGTACGAAAGAAATAGGTATCCGCAAGGCGCTTGGGGCGAGTGTTTCCAGCATTACAGGCATGTTATCTGCGGATTTTGTTAAGCTGGTATTGATTGCCATTTTGATAGCTACCCCGCTTGCCTGGTGGGCAATGCAGAAATGGCTCCAGGATTTCGCTTATCGCACCACAATCGGGTGGTATTTGCCGGTTATAGCGGCGGGGGTAGCAATAGCAATTGCACTGATAACGGTAAGTTTCCAATCTGTTAAAGCTGCTTTTGCGAATCCGGTGGATAGTTTGCGTAACGAATAACTCGCCGACAAATCCCAAAGACGACTTCGCTTATGGACTATTTTCCGCTCATTCGGTCCTGAGCATGACCGCCGTAGTTCGTTAATAATAATCCGGAATACAAACCACGCTACGGTTATATGACCGCAGCGGCCAAACCTGGCGGAAAATCCATCCAATTATTGTTTGCCTGGTCCATACGTTAGTGCTAACACACCATTTTCCAGTTCCGAAATTGATCTAAGTTTCAACGGGATATTAGCTCCTTCTTTCAATAAACGGGTACCGGTACCCATCATATGCGGTTGCACAAGCAGTTTCAGTTCGTCTACCAGGCATGCCTGCAGTAACGTTGCTACCAGCTGTCCGCTGCCCTGAACAAGTATTGCGCCTCCATCTTGCTGTTTTAAAGCGTTTAGCTGCCCGATAATATTATCGCTAATGATGGTAGTGTTTTGCCAGTCGCCATTTTTCATGGTAGTTGAAACCACATATTTTTTCGCCCGATTCATTTTGTCGGCTACGCCCATTTCATTGTTCTGAAACTGTGACCAATAAGGATACAGCATTTCATAAGTATGGCGGCCATAAAGCATAATTTCGCAGTTGTTAATAACTTCCTGTATGTATCCGGCACGGCTATCACTGTGGTAGGGATTAAACCATTGCTCCATATGCGCCGAATCAAAGACGCCATCTAATGACGTCCATTCTGATACAATTAATTTTCTCATCGTATTGGTTTTTTTATTTAACACAAATCTACCAGCGATAAGTAAGGTAAAATAGAACAGACCCGACAGCCCCTAAAATTTAGGGTTAAAAGGCTTATTAATGTTGATATATTCCTTAGGAGTAATGCCTGTAAACTCCTTAAAAACCCTGATGTAATGACTTTGATCCGCAAATCCATTACTGTAGGCAAGCTCTGTTAACGAATTGAACTTACCATCAGTAAGTTGTTTAAACGCCCTGTCAAACTGCGAAATACGTTTATACATTTTCGGCGAGATTCCGACATTGTTTTCAAATAAGCGTTGAAGCGAGCGTTCGGATATGTTTAATTCTGTTTGTAAAGTCGATAAAGCGCTGGTGTGTATGTTAGTCTTAAGATATTGCAGGGCAAATAAAACCCTGGGGTTAAAATCATCCGCCTGCTTAGCCAGCCATCTGATAAAGCCGTTAAGGATTTCAAGGCGTTCATTGATCAGGGGCTGTGCTAAAAGCCGGTCGATGAGGCCGGTATCCTTTATTGGCTTTATATCGCTTAAGTCGAGATAGTTATCGGTTAATTCACGGGCACTTACACCAAATAGGCTCTGGACGATATGTGGGCGCATAAAAAAGGCAATCAACGTAAAAGGCTGCCTGATCATGAGCGTTTCCGGTTTGATTGTTTGTCCGTAGAGGTTAAGATATCCGGTATCCGATCCAGAACGCTTTCCCACTGCCGTTTGAAACACCAGTGTAGGGCAGCCATTGGCATAAAGCGGCAAAATAAATTCGGCACTGAAGGTTTTGCTTTCAATGGTCAGTATACCAGTGACATATTCGTCAAGGTCGGGAGGCGGAAACAACGTAATTATATTCACCGATTTCTAAATTACTTCTTTCAATTAATAAAATAAAATTATCTTTGTAACTAAGATAATCAAAGTTATAAAGATATTGTGAAAAGCGAAGCTATTACCCGGATAAGAAAACTAAGCCAGTTGTATGCTTATACATCCATTCAAATGCATGAAAATATTGCGCGAAAAGCCGGGCTATCAGGTACCGATCAGAAATACCTGGGCTTTTTCCTGGTGAAAGGCGCCATGACAGCCGGCGAGCTTATGGAAGTAACCGGGCTTACCAGCGGCGCTGTTACAGGTTTGATTGACCGGTTTGAGAAAAAAGACCTGGTCAAAAGAGAATTTTCGAAAACGGACAGGCGAAAAGTACTGGTTGTGCCGGATACTGAAAAGATAATGCAGCTTTTGGCTCCGCTTTACAAGGATTATCGCAGCCATTCGGAGCAATTGATCGGTTCTTTCGCTGAAGAAGATTTAAAAATCATCGAAAAATTTTTGGAAGGATCGATTGCAATTATGAGTGAAACGGTCAATCAGTTTAAAGACAAGTAAAGTATAATGAAAAACAGAAGTTTATACATTGTTGATTTAAAAAAGGCCGATAAAACGTTTAATAGATTAATCGGGGGCAAGGGGGCAAATCTGGCAGAATTATACACGATTAAGGCGCTTAATGTGCCTGACGGTTTTTGTATAACTACTGAAGCTTTTAAAGAAACTGTTGGGAACGATCAGGAGTTTAACTCACTGCAGGAGCAGTTAGCATTGCTAACCGAAAACCAAAGGAACGAGATCAATGAAATGAGCAAAAAGATCAGAACACTAATAGAATCGATAGCTCTTTCTCAGGAACTGAAAAGCCAGATCGTTGCGCGTATGGACCAATATGGTGGTGATTATGCTTACGCCGTTCGTTCAAGTGCGACAGCGGAGGACTTAGCCACCGCGTCGTTCGCCGGACAACAGGATACCTACCTGAACGTTATCGGCGAAACCGCTATTTTAAAACATATCAGCAAATGTTGGGCATCTCTTTTTACAGAACGTGCCATCATCTACCGGCTTCAGAATGGCTTTGACCACCGCAAGGTTTACCTGGCTGTTATTATACAGCAAATGGTAGTTGCAAAGGTAGCCGGCGTGCTATTTACGGCCCATCCTGTTACTGGTAACAGGAAAGTGAGCTCGATAGATGCGAGCTTCGGCTTGGGGGAAGCACTGGTTTCTGGTTTGGTTAACGCCGATAATTACCAGGTCCGTGCTTCAAGAATTATTGAAAAGAAGATTTCGGAGAAAAGGATTGCTATTGAGATCATTAAAAATGGCGGTACTGAGCAAAAAGAGATAGGGCCGGAGCAACAACATAAGCAAGCACTAACTGACGAGCAAATTTTACAACTCGAACAAACCGGCAGGATGATCGAGGCACATTTCGGCCATTCCCAGGATATTGAATGGTGTTTAAGTGACAATAAATTCTATGTTGTACAAAGCCGGCCAATCACCACATTATATCCTGTGCCAGCGGCAGACGACCTGGAGAACCGGGTTTATGTATCTGTAGGACATCAACAAATGATGACTGACGCATTTAAACCACTCGGCATATCCGTTTGGATGTTAACCGGAAACCGTGCGATATTCAAAATGGCTGGCGGAAGGTTATTTGTTGATATCTCGAAGGGCCTCGCTTCGCCGGCGGGCAGGGAAAATCTGTTGAATGTGTTAGGGCATTCAGATCCGTTGATAAAAGATGCGCTGATGACTGTAATCGATCGAAACTTTATAAAAGAGGGCCCTGAAGCCAATATTCCCGGACAGGTTAAAGGTCATCACGGGATGTCGGCGGCGGATATACTTGCGGAAGCGGGAGCCGATACCGGGATTGTGGCCGATCTCATCAGCAGCAGCGAAAGGTCGGTATCAGCATTGAAAGATAACATCCGGATAAAAACAGGACCCGATGTATTTGCTTACATCCTCAATGATATGGAGCAGCGGAGGCAGCTGTCTTTAGAAAAGAAAAATCTGAACGTGATCATGGCGGCCATCCATGCTTCGGCCTGGATCAATGACAAGATGAAAGAGTGGCTTGGTGAAATCAACGCAGCAGATGTTCTGTCGCTTTCTGTTCCAAACAACATTACCTCAGAAATGGGCCTTGAACTTTTGGACCTGGCGGATGTGATCCGTCCCTATCCGGAGGTCGTCGCCTATCTGCAGGGGGCAAAACAGGATAATTTATTGAATGGGTTATGCCAGTTGGAGGCCGGATGGCAGGTACGCGACGCCATCAACGCTTATCTTAACAAGTATGGTATGCGTTGCGCCGGCGAGATCGATATTACCCGTGCCCGATGGAGGGAAAATCCAGGTGCGCTGGTTCCGATGATCTTGAGTAATATCAAAAACCTCGAACCAGGGGAGAGCACCCGAAGATTTAAGCAGGGGAAGCAGGCAGCCTTAGAAAAAGAACAAGACTTAATGTTGCGCCTGAAACAATTGCCCTACGGTGAAGAAAAAGCCCGGGAAACGAAGCAGATGATTGACCTGTTGCGGAATTTTATAGGCTACCGCGAATACCCGAAATACGATATTGTGAGCAGGTACTTTATCTATAAACAGGGTTTGCTTCAGGAGGCCGAACGTCTTGTAAAAGCCGGTGTGCTTCGTGATGAAAAAGATAGCTATTATCTTTATTTTGAAGAGCTGCAGGAGGTGGTGCGAACCGGAAAAGTGGATTACCAGCTTATTGACCAGCGCAAAACGGATTATCAATTTTATGAAAAGCTGACACCGCCACGAGTTATTACTTCTGAAGGTGAGGTGATAACCGGTCATTACAGCCGTGAAAATATCCCGGTAGGGGCTCTGGCCGGCCTCGCCGTTTCTTCCGGCATAGTTGAAGGGCGCGCACGCGTGGTGCTAAACGTAGAAGGTGCTGATCTGGAAGATGGCGATATCCTGGTTACAACCTTTACCGACCCAAGCTGGACGCCTTTATTCTTAGCCATCAAAGGACTGGTTACAGAAGTTGGCGGACTAATGACACATGGCGCGGTAATAGCCCGTGAGTACGGTTTGCCGGCGGTTGTTGGCGTGGAAAATGCAACCAAACTGATTAAAGACGGTCAGCGCATCCGTGTGCATGGAACCGCAGGGTACGTGGAGATTATGAGCGAAGTGGAGGTGTAAAGATATAATCTTGTCGCGAATTACCCCCGGGGTTGTCGCTTTTGCACACTGCGAAACACCGGCGTGTATCCCATCTTTGTATCGTTGATTAAGTTTATAATCAATATGGATCGAGTTACGAAAAACAACAAAGTAAACCGGCAACCGTACAGGATTTTTAAACAAGCAAATAACAATGAGTACAATACAAATCACAAGCTCAAAGCTTTGGAACGCCATTAAGCTTTCTCTTAATGGCGAGCAGCAGGATTATACCCAAGGCAGTATCCCGAAAGCCATCTTTTTACTGGCTATCCCAATGATCCTGGAATTAAGCCTGGAAAGCGTTTTTGCGGTGGTAGATATGTTCTTTGTAGGTAAACTTGGGCAAAACGCTATAGCCACGGTAGGTTTAACGGAGTCGGTGATCACCATTGTCTATTCCATCGCTATTGGCTTAAGCACCGCGGCCACGGCAATCGTAGCGCGAAGGATTGGTGAAAAAAAACCGGAAGCCGCGGCACATGCAGGAGCCCAGGCGTTGGTAATCTGCCTGATTACAACTATAATAGTAAGCATGGCTGGTGTTTTATATGCACCTGAGATCTTAAAGCTAATGGGTGCAAGCGAAGAAGTGGTGAGGGACGGAGCTATTTTTACCCGGATCATGCTGGGCAGCAGCCTTATTATTATCCTGTTGTTTCTGATCAACGGAATTTTTCGCGGCGCGGGTGACGCCGCTATGGCGATGAAAAGCCTTTGGATTGCAAGCATTATCAACATAATTCTCTGCCCGGTTTTCATCCACTTTTTTGGGTTGAAGGGCGCTGCCATGGCCACCGTAATTGGAAGGAGCTGCGGGGTGACCTTCCAGGTATATCACCTGTTTAAAGGCAGCGGCATTCTGAAGTTTCGCAGTGCTCACTTTAATTGGGATCCCGCTGTGGTAAAAACCATCATCGCTGTAGCCTGGCCGGCAACCTTTCAATTTATCATTGCAAGCGGCAGTTGGATCATCTTGACGCGGTTGGTTGCTGAAACCGGCGGTACAGCAGCTTCAGCCGGTTACCAGATCGCTTTCCGGAATTTTGTTTTCTTTATTTTACCATGCTGGGGGTTAAGTAATGCTGCGGCAACCCTGGTAGGGCAAAACTTAGGTGCAGGCCATGTTGACAGGGCAGCTCAAAGTGTGCTGCTTACGGCGCGATATAATGCTGTATTGATGAGTTTCGTAATGCTGCTGTTCCTGTTCTTCGCTCGTCCCATCATCAGCATTTTTACAACCGAACCGGTTATTTTGAACTTTGGCACTACGGCACTCCGGATTATCGGTTCTGGATTTATTTTTTATGCTATAGCCATGGTCATGAGCCAGGCCTTAAACGGAGCCGGCGACACCAAAACGCCTACATGGATCAATTTTGGGTGCTTTTGGCTTTTTCAGGTCCCTTTAGCTTACTTACTCGCCAAAGGCTTAGGGTTGCATTCGGCAGGCGCCATAGCAGCGGTACCTGCGGCCGAGGCGCTTTTAGCCCTGGTTTCCTGGTATTACTTCAAAAAAGGGAACTGGAAAAAGGTGAAGGTGTAAGGCCATTCATTGAATTGCTAAAAAACAATTAAATCACATAAAGTAATGAAAAAGAAAATCTTATTTATTGCATGCCTGTTATTCGGGCTGATGTTTATCAATGCAGGCCTGAACAAGTTTTTAAATTACATGCCTGTACCTAAAGACATGCCGCCAAATGCCATGGCCATGTTTGGCGCAATTATGCAGATCAAATGGCTGATGCCCCTCATCGGTATTGCCGAAATTATCGGGGGGATCCTGGTGATTATTCCCCGTTTCAGGGCTTTAGGCGCGGTAATCATTTTTCCCGTTATGGTTGGCATATTGTTAACTGTTATTTCTTTATCTTCGGGAATACCGATGGTGCTTGTGCTTTGGGCGGTGCTCATCTGGGTGCTATTTGAAAACAGGGAGAAATATTTTCACATGATCCGGTAGCGGATGGCATAGTCTGGCTATTCCGCAACTAAATAATAACCGTCCGGTGAATTGGAAATTACAAATGATTATAGGCAAGTGGTGTTACGTAGTTGAGAGACTTTATTAAAAATCATATGAAACTTTTTGAAAAAGAAACGGGCAAAACAAACTGTGTCGGGGTAACAGGCGCTTCTGCAACCGGAGCATCAGCAATCGCTGTGTTAGCATTGGGATCTATGGCTATTGGCGCGATTGCTATAGGCGCATTGGTGATTAGCCGAATCATGGTTAAAAAAGCTGTAATCAGAAACCTCCATGTTGGTAATCTCAGCGTAGATAACCTTGTAATTAAAAATCGGGAAGATTAGAAGTTCCTGGGGATCCGGTTAGTTTGGATTGAGGTGGAGTAAAGTTTTATTGGAGTCGTTTCTGAGTCTGCCGTGCTCCCGTGATAAACTTCACCCGGCAGTCAATGTCCAACAACGTAGCTCGCACACATTGACCGGCGCGCATCAGGACCTTACCGGTCTTAACATCCGTCTTTTTGCTGTGTTTTTGAAATAAAATTCGGAACGGCCATCTCAAATTGCGGGAATATGGCAGCCAGGGAGCCCTTGCTATCATTTTCCTGGGAGGATTATATTTCAAATATAGATCTAAATGAGTTGTGGATGTGATTCTCTGACCAAATCGAGCTGAATCCAACCCATACATCTTTGGTGGCGGGAAGACAGATTACGCATCGATAAAATAAATGTTGTTTTTAAGCGTTACATTCATCATTTAGTGCATGAAAAGAGCGTGTTTGGGAATTGTGTTAGCTGCGCTGTTATTATTGACGGTCGACGGTTGCGGCGTAGTCAAATCTTTGGGTAAAAATCCGGATGGCGAAGAACTTACCCGGTTAGATTCTTTACCAAATTATAAAAATGGAGCTTTTATAAATTTGGCTGAACTTTCCGATTCTACGGTCAAACGTAAATTTCTTTTTCTGAGCAGACGTCCTGAAACCATCAGGCCATCTCATGCACTTCCGTGGATTAAAACCGATCTGAATTCATTAGCTGCTCCTGCACCTACGATCGTTTGGTTTGGACATTCATCTTTACTTATAAAAAGCGGGCAGTTTAATATGCTCATTGATCCGGTTTTTAGCAATCATGCCGGACCGGTGCCCGGATTGATTACCGCATTCCCGGGTACAAAGCATTATCACGCCGATGATATGCCTCAAATAGATGCGCTGATCATTTCTCATGATCACTACGATCATCTGGATTATCGAACTTTGAAAAAATTAAAAGATCGTATTAAAATGGCTATCGTGCCGATGGGAGTAGGCGCTGATCTGGTATACTGGGGGTTTGACCCTAAAAAGATCATCGAACTTAATTGGAACGAATCGATTACGTTGTCCGGTGGTATTCGGATTACCGCCACCCCAGCCCAACATCGCAGCAATCGTACGTATAAGAATGAGAATAAAACATTATGGGCCTCTTACGTTTTTCAGATTGGCAATTATAGGCTGTTTTACAGTGGCGATAGCGGGTACGGTCCGCATTTTAAACAAATAGGCCAGCAATTTGGGCCATTTGATCTGGCGTTTTTGGAATGCGGGCAGTATAGCCCCAATTGGCCATGGACGCACCTGTGGTTAGGGCAACCCGCACAGGCTGCTGCTGACCTGCATGCCCGTTTGTTACAGCCTATTCACTGGGCTAAGTTTATTGAAGCTAACCAGCCCTGGAACGAACCGATAAAGAGGCTTGTGCCTGCAGCAAAGGAGTTGGGTGTCGAACTAAACGTTCCGCGTATTGGGGAGCCTTACACTTTAGGCGGCCCCATCAAACAGGCTGCGTGGTGGAATTTTGAATAACTGCTTTTGTGATATTGAACAGTTAACTAAGAAGGATCATGTCGGATGGCAGGATAACCATTTGAACAACCGGCAATCAGTATACAAGGCCAGCTTAGCTAATCAATTTTTCAGGTGCCTCCAGATGATATCATGAATGTCGGTCGCTATCAGGTCCTGTTTTTCCAATGGGTTATCGGTAATGATCACCGGCTGATATTCTGACGGTACATCCACCCGGCCATGAGAGCCTTTAATCAGGGCGGCATCCAGGGGAATGACATCCATTACATACCTGAAACCCGCCTTTTTGCGAAGCAATTTGTAGCCGGCGCGGAGCTTTGAACTCATAAACATCTCAACAGGATCATAACCCGGTTTTTTATGGATGTCAACTACGCGCGCGTAATCCGGGGCAAGCGCGTCATCCAGCCAAAAGTAATAAGTGAACCAGCTTCTCTCATCAGCGATCAGGACGAGGTCTCCGGCCCGGGGATGGTCGATGTGATACGCGGCCTGCTCTTCCCGGGTAAGCACCCTTTCAACACCAGGTACGGCTTCAAGCAGCGCTTTGACCTTTGCCGTTACGCTCGCATCGTTGATGTAGACATGTGCCAATTGGTGATCAGCTACCGAAAAGGCTTTTGAAGCGCCAGGGTCAAGTATCTCCAGTCCACGCTCAATCCTGATGCCTAACAAGCCGTTTTGCCTCAATACCCGGTTTAAATGAACCGGGCGGTCCACCGGGGAGATACCATATTCGGAAAGGATAATGATCTCGGCATCTTTTTTCCTGTAAAACGAAACCAGATCTTCGATAATTTTATCAATATCATTCAGGTCTTTGGCAATAATTGGTAAATCCGGACCGAATTTTTGCAGGCAATAGTCCAGATGAGGCAGGTATATCAGTGTTAGCGTCGGGTCATGCAGCGTATCTGTTTCCATTGCAGCGTCAGCTATCCAACGGCTTGATTTGATATTGGCGCCGGGCCCCCAAAACTGAAAAAGCGGAAACTGCCCCAACTTCGCCTGAAGGTGGTCACGCAGGTCGGCGGGCTCCGAGTAACAATCCGGTATTTTTCGTCCGTCGGCAAGGTAGTTTGGCCTGGGCGTCACGGAGTAATCCGCCGAGGAGTACATATTGTACCACCAAAACATTATCGAGCTCGTGAAAGATGGATCTTCGCTCTTGGCCTTTTCCCATATTTTCTGTCCTTCAACGAGTTTGTTTGACTGCTTCCAGAATTTTACTTCACAATCCGCGCGGTCATACCACCCATTACCTACAATGCCATTGTCAACAGGAAATTTGCCGGTGACGTAGGCGGACTGCATGGCGGTGGTAACAGCAGGCAATACAGGCGTTATATGCGTCAAATGTCTGTCTTTGATGTAAGATTTAAGAAATGGCGTATGCTCGCCGATCAGAGACGTGGATAAACCCACTACATCGATAACTACCGTTTTATTCATATTGGCTTCTTTCTTATGATATTTGCGCTTTAACCCAATCCAATTCCCGGATGATCGATTGTGTTAAGGGGGCTTTCAGCTCATCCGGTAATACACTCCAGGTATATGTTTCCACTTCCAGGTGTTGTGTAAAAGCAGCGTTCCTGAATTTGTTGAGCACCCTGACAATATCGTTTTGTGTTGATTGCACCACACCCATATCCTCAACAAAAACAGGCACATGAAAGTGCGCACGCCATTCATTGACTGCCGGGTTCTGGTTATCTGCCAGAGCTTCCGGTAAATCCGGATAACGGATCAATTCTCCCTTTGCGGTTTTCGCGATCACCTGGTGCAGATAGGTTGGCTCGTTGAATCTGGCAAGCGCGTCGGTCACCTCGTCCCTCATTGCCAAATCCACCGGAAGATGGGCCTTCAAGGCAGCACTGATTTGTATCTTGCCTGCCTGGATACCTTTCGCGGCCAGTTCATCAATGACGCACTCATGTTCCTCATAGCCGATAGCAAAATGGCAAACGTCATAGCATAGGTTAATGTGTTGTTTGACAGATTCTTCTGCATCAGCCGGAGACAGGCCAAACTGTTCTCCCAACAATAAAATACCACGCGGCAACAGGTCGTTTTCAAACCAATCTATAAACTCCCGGCCTGATTCCAGGAACCCATCCGGCTCGGGTTCGATATCCAGGTGCATCAGGACCCCGGCCGAGCGGTGTATTTTAAAAAGTGCAGCCATCACTGTTAAAATATTCTCCGTGGCGATCGCCCTTGCAGTGTTCCTGGCCTCACCGGCCGCATGCCATGGTTTATAGCTTAAGGGTGAGGTTGAAATCCCTCCCTGCAAACCTTCAGGAAGTAATTCGCCCAATATATGAAACAGGCGTAAGGTATAATCCACGCGCTCAACTGTTGTCCAATCCGGCGCATGCACTTCGTCCTTAACTACGGTGTTATGGAAACCGCCATAGGGGAAACCGTTCATCGTGAAAACATAAGCATCATGATCAGACAGCCATTGTTTAAACTCCGCTAAGTTATCTTCCTCTGCCAGCAAACCCAGGCTGGCCATATTAGAAAGGCGCAGGCCAATACCCATTTGTTCCTTCCCCGCAAGGGCAGCCCTGATTGCCGGGAAATGGTTTTTCAGGGCCCCGAAAGTTTCCGGCCAGTTCTCCGCGGGATGGATATTCGTACAATAGGTCAGGTGCGCTGCATTTATTTTCATGAGGGCAGATGTTTGTATTGTTTAAATTTGCGTTTGCTGAAGTTCGAATTGCCGGTTGTATAGTTCAATACTCGCTTGTTTCAAAAGCTGGGTATCAATTTCATGCACCTCGGCACCTTCGCCAATAGCATTGAGTAACGTAATGGTGAGCTCCCCGCCTAAATGCTCGCGAAACTCCTCCAGGCCCTGCAATAATGGGCTGTCATCTCCGTTGATCTTTAAGAGCCCATGGCTGATTTCAAAACCTAAGTTTTGGATCAGGCTTACCACGCGCTCACTGTCCGCAACGGTTAAACGGCCGCAAAGGCAGGAATAAACCGTATCCAGGGCTATCCCCATGGCTACTGCTTCACCATGTCGAACGTCGAAACCGCTAAGATATTCCAGTTTGTGCGCGCTCCAATGCCCGAAATCCAAAGGGCGTGATGAGCCGCTTTCAAAGGGGTCGGCGCCGGCAATGTGCTGCATGTGCAGCTGCGCGCAGCGCCAAATCAGGTAATTCATTGCTGTCGCGTCGCGGCTCACAAGGGCGGGTGCGTTCTGTTCTATCCAGTTGAAAAAAACAGGGTCTTTGATCAGGGCAACTTTGATAGCTTCGGATATTCCGGAACGCCAGTCTCGGTCGGTCAGCGTGGTCAAAAACTGGTCATCATTAAAAACAGCGGCAGGCGGTGCGAATGTGCCCAGAAAATTCTTTTTCCCGAAATAATTGATGCTGTTCTTCACCCCGATCCCTGAATCGTTCTGAGACAGCACCGTTGTTGGTATGCGGATAAGCTTTACTCCCCGGTGGGCTACAGCAGCGGCATAACCTGCCATATCCAATACGGCCCCGCCACCGATTGAGGCGATGTATGAATGCCGGTCTATACCGTAATTATTTACCGCTTCGAGGATCATATCAAAATAGCGTTCGTCATTTTTTACGTACTCGCCGCCGTGTATCAGCAAGATCTCGGGCACCAGCTGAACAGCAGTATGCGTCTGAAAATAGGAATTAATATCAGAGCATAAATCCCCATGGGCGTCAGCAACCCCCTGATCCACCACAAAAAGAATCTTCCTTAACGCGCCTGAAGTAGCAGCGTTTGTCAGAAAATCGTTCAGAAGGGGATTGTCCTTTGCGAATAAAGCCGAAGTAAAAAAGACGTTATAACTATATTTTACGCTGAAGTTCTGTTGCAAATGTTCCATCGGGGGAAGATCTATTGTTATTGAAATTAATTAGGTGACTGCAAAGGTTTTTGACAGCCACATGGAGAGTGGTAAGAGGCAGGCGATCATCAGGGCGAATGTAAGTGAGCTGAATGTGGCAGACCACGAAGCGTCCATCAATATCAGGGAGATCACCCCGGCCTTTACGGCATTACCAATATTTTTGCCGATAGGCTCTCTTATAGCTATAAGCAGCGGTTTGAATATCATCCAGGTAAAGGGTAAGATGAAAAGCAGTGACCATAGCAGCCGGTTATTAACGTACGAAAAGTAGCTGATAAAGGCGATGACCGCGGCGTACAAAAATGCCGCTACATACAAGTTGTTCCTTTTGCCCCCATGAACTTCGCCACGACTGGTCAGGGTGATCGAGAATATGTAAACCACAGGCACCAATGCTAACATTGACCAATGGTTGAGGGCATCCGGTATGATGCTGACTCCGAGCAACAGGTTTAATCCCCGGCACATCCCCATATTAAGCGGCCCGAAAAAGGGATGATGCTTGCCAAACTTGTCGTAGAGCAGCGCGCAGAGCGCGATAGCTGCCGCGAGCATACCCGATGCCGCCGAAACGAGAAACGCCAATAGGATACCTGCGCTTAACAACAACGTGCCGAGCACTGAAGCTTCCGGTAAACTAACCCTGCCTGAGGGGATGGCCCTTTCAGGCCGTTCAATCTTATCAGTCTCCACATCGAAAATATCGTTAAAAACAATACCGCCGCCGTAGAGACAAGCTGTGGAAAGGCAAAGGAGGAGGGCCGTTGGCCAGGCTCTTTCCGTTAAAGTACCTGGGGCACTGGCTATAGCGATCCCTGCCAGAATATCTGCGACCGAAGTAACAATATTGGCGGGCCGCATGAGCTGAAGATAAATGTACAGTTTCCTCAAGATCACGATTAGCTAATGATGATGGATGATTTATCGATTCTCGGTTGCTGGCCGCCTCGCAATATACTGTTACCTTCAAATTTTACGCTTTGATCAACGTTCCTCACCGTGGCGAAATCAGTTTCATCGAGCTGTCCGCTTTGGGCAAAAGCGGTAATTGCGTTACCGTAGGTGATCAATTGGATATCTTTGTCACTGATACCGCGTATTTTCATTAGTGCAGCGGTTTTCGGCACCGCCAGGGGATCACTGATGCCCCAATCAGCAGCCGAATTGACCATGATCCGCTCCGGGCCATATTGTCTGGCGATTTCAACCATGCGCTCATTACCCATTTTGGTGAAGGGATAAATCGTGAATGCAGCCCAAAAACCCCGGTCAAGGACCTCTTTAACGGTCTCCTCGTTGTTATGATCAATGATGACCTTATAAGGATCGATGCCATGTTCTATCGCGATGTCCATACTACGGCGTGTGCCGTTTTTCTTGTCGCGGTGCGGGGTGTGGACCTGTACAGGCAGGCCGGCTTCCCTGGCCAGTTCCAGTTGCAAGCGGTAATATTTTTCTTCAGCCGCGGTTTGATCGTCGAAACCTATTTCACCGATACCCACAACTCCCTCTTTATAAGCAAACAGCGGAAGTATTTCCATCACCTGTTCTGCAAGGCTTTCATTGTTTGCCTCGCGGGAGTTAAGCCCTATGGTGCAATAATGTTTAATGCCAAACTGCGATGAGCGAAATCTTTCCCAGCCAACCAGACTGCTGTAATAATCGCGAAAGCTGTCAATACCCGTCCGGGGCTGTCCCAGCCAGAAAGCCGGTTCTATCAGCCCAACCACGCCCGCATCAGCCATAGCCTGGTAGTCATCAGTAGTACGGGATGTCATATGTACATGCGGGTCAAAAAAACGCATACCTTTTACGGCGGTTATGTCAAATGACTCTGGTTTTTCGCCAGGTATTTGCTCTCTGTTTTCAAAATTGCTGCAACACATATCCCAAAATTAATTTTTTGTATCGTTAATAAATTCGTTCCAAATCGTTTTTCTGCCCGCCGCCATCTTTAAAGGATCAACTTTCAACAATTCTTTTGCTGGCTGAAAGCCACTTTCGGCAATAGCTAATGCCACCGCTTCCCTTTCAAGTTCGCTTAAACCCGGTAATCCTTCCCTGATGTCCTGCAGTATCGCTTCATCCATAAAGTGACTTACTAATCGCCATAGCATAGGATCTGTACTCCGGCCGGCTGACCAGCGCTCTCGCGCGTAATCGATCAATGTATGTGCAAGGCTGGCATTGGCACGCTGGTCCAATCCCGTGATCAGTTCCAGCTTTTTTTCGGTGAAAAGTGCCTTTAGCACCATTTGGTTCCAGGCCGGCTCGGGCAGGTTTTCCGCAGGGTAAGGGTTGCGATACATGATCGCTTCGAGCACAACGCCCAGGTTGCTGCGGTTACCTTCCGTACAGCGTTGTACCCATATCGGGGCGTAAGCAAGCAGAGGCAAAGCCGAATATAAAGCCACCAATTCGTTCATTTCAGCAGCCAAAAATAGGTTTTCGATATTGCGTTGATAACGCTCCTTATCGGTGGTATCAAGCGTTAACAACAGCCATACCCTGGCAAGTCTGTCAACCGACCATCCTGCGATCGAAAAATCTTTACGGATAGCCGATAAATCGGCTTCATTTTCAGGACCGGCATTGACCGGTGCTTTTCCCGTCTTACGCGGCAAAGCAGCGAAGGCAGCGTTAAATGCTGCGGCAGATGCGGCGTGATTCCCCTGGGCCAGCAGCCAGTCTTTGGCATCCGGGCTTACATGTCTTGCAATGAGATCTGTAAGCAGAGGCTTAAATTTTTCTATATCATAAGTGAACATATCTTCAAATCATCAGGGTTGACCGAGCCATGTTGCTCAGGCCGCGATATAATTGATGAGCAATGCGCCGGCAATGATCAGCAGGCCAAAGAACTCTCTCGTTTTTTCTATATAAGGCTTGTCTGCCTGCATCGTTTCTACCAAACTTGGCCTGTTATATTTCGTTATCCAGTCGCGTACACCATCTTTAGAAAAATAAATGGTGCCTGCGTGAACAAGGTATATCGCGATCAGGCATAGATACAACCTCGGATAAACCAAGTGAAAAACTACCAGCCCGCAACATACCGCCGCACTAAGGTAGATTGGTACCCAAAGCCACGGATCGACATCGTTCAGGTTAAGGTAAGCGAAAACCAGGAAAGAAAGACAGAAAATGATATTTATAATAGCAATCATATTGAACAGATCGGAGCCAGGCAAATTAATAAATGTAATGTAATCTAAGGCTCATATATCAATATAAATTTTCTTACGCTTGACAACTTGAAGATGGGCAATGTTTTTGGATTTGCAGCCGGGCGAAAATGCTCACATATAAGAGTTGATGAGTTTTGCAGAGCCGGGGGGCACCGGCCGGAGGTCGTTTTTGTATAAAATAAAGTCTGGTTTAGGTAATTCTGCATCGCTGGCTTTAATTAATTTAGCGTGGCGTATACCTTAATTATTAAACCGCCCTGAAAAACGTTGGGTTTATTATAATACAAAAGGTTTAAACCATCGCTATTTGCCTGAATTGTTACTGTTTGAAAACCCTAATTATGTTTAACCGAAAGACCACGATCAAGGCAGCTTGTTTGCTGCTAACACTATTGAGCCATTCTTTTATGGTAAAGAGCCAGCAAATGAGCGACGCAGAAAGAAAATCAATGGAAAAAGGTAAGGTGTACCCCGCATTAAAGGGTGCAGGGCAGGGTGTATCGGGCCCGGGTTCTAATCTTCCGGCCGAAAAGATGCAATGGTGGGAGGATCAGAAATTTGGGATGTTCATACATTGGGGCTTATATGCAATTCCAGCCACGGGTGAATGGACCATGTTCAATCAAAAGATACCGGCAGAGGAATATGCCAGGTTAGCCGATCAGTTTAACCCAAAACATTTTAGCGCCACAGAATGGGCTAAGGTAGCCAAGGAGGCAGGTATGAAATATATGGTAATGGTTAGCCGCCATCATGATGGCTTTGCCCTTTGGAACAGCCCCTCAAGTTACCGGCATTTTGATAGTTGGGAAACTGCCGCTCACCGTGATTTTGTAAAGGAGTATACTGATGCGTGCCGTAAAGCTGGCCTCTATGTAGGCATTTATTATTCTCCTCTGGATTGGCGTTTTCCTGGTTATTTCGACCATAAGGGGCTTCCCGACAATGCTGCCTTGCTCAAAAAACAAACATATGGGCAGGTAGAAGAGCTAATGAAAAATTACGGCAAAATAGATATTTTGTGGTACGATGGCGGCTGGCTGGCGCATAAAGGTACAGATGCCGACGCAGCCTGGTTTTGGGAGCCGTTAAAACTGAATGCTATTGTACGTAGCTACAACCCGGATGTGGTCATTAATCCAAGATCAGGGATGGTGGGAGATTTCCAGACCGACGAAGGTGGCGCGGATGTTAAAGGGCCTATTATTCCCTTCCCATGGGAAAAATGCTTGAACCTTAACGAAACCAGTTGGGGATACAATAAAGCACAGCGATTGATGCCGCTGAAAAAGATCGTAAACATGCTTGTTAATACCGTTGACCGCGGTGGAAATATGTTATTAAATGTTGGGCCGGATCCGGACGGTGTTATTCCCCCAGCTCATGTGGATCGCCTGAGAGAAGTGGGGCAGTGGTTAGCAAAAAATGGCGAGAGCATATATCAAACGCGTCCGGGACCTTTTCAACCTGTTGATGATTTTTACGGGGCCACAAGCAGGGGAGATAAAATATATATCCACGTGCTGAAAATGCCGGCGGGAGATACTAACATAAAATTACCGCCTGTTAAACAAACTATTACACATTGCAGGGTACTGCATGGTAAAAAAGTTAAATTTGATCAAGATTCAACGGGTATCAGTCTTGACTTAGCCACAGTAAAACTCGATTCACTGGTAACCACTTTGGAGTTAAAAACAAAAGGTAACTAACTGTTTCAAATATCCTAAAGTTGAGCTAAAACCGGGGCTGTAAAATAAACTGTGTCAATCCCAGCGCGGCCCCGGCCACCCTGTTAATTTATTGACTATACCGTTGTTGCAAATCAGAAATAGCGTCAAATTCATCAGCGACTTTTGTTATCAGGCTTTCGAATACTTTAAAATATTGTGCGTAGACCTGATGATTTTCGGCGTTTGGCAGATAGGTCTGATGCATGGTTACCGTTTTGGAGGCTTCTTCTAAAGAGGGATAAATGCCCATCTCGGTAGCGCTTAGAAGGAATGCTCCCTTGCCGATGCTGTCGGCATGGCTAATTGTGCTCACCGGCTTGTTGAACAGATCTGCAATGATTTGAGCGCAAAACGGTATAGATGCAAAGCTGCCGTTGATAGACAGAGTTTCAATATGCCGATGTGGCTCAAGGGTACGGCCAATACTGTACATTTCATATAAAATACCCTCTATGGTAGCCCGTATAAAATGTTTACGCTCGTGCCTGATATTAACACCGAAATAGCACCCTCTGGAATTTGGGTTCCAGATAGGCGCTCGTTCGCCATGCAGGAAGGGAAGAAAGATCAATCCACCAGACCCCACTTCAACACCGGCGGCTTCCTCTATTAACATTTCCATCGATTGGTCGATATCAAAAGCTTCTGTAAAATCACCGAATTGTTTAGCAAACCAATTGAATATCACACCTCCATTACTTGTTGGACCGCCGGTGATAATATGTTTTTCAGTAAGCAGATAATTGAAAATCTGTTGTTTGGGATCTTCTATTATTTTATCGCCAATGATCCGGAATGCGCCGCTATCTTCAATGGTAATCGTTGCCATACTGTTTTCCCACACGCCGGCACCTAGGGTGGCCAGGCATCCGTCGCTTGATCCGATCAGGATTTTAACCGTTGGTGACAGTTTCAAAACCCTTTGGTATTCTTTTTTTAAAGTTACTCCCGAGTAAAAAACCGGATGCAGGTCTGGGAGCTCCTCCGGCGTGATTCCTGCAAACTCAAGTGCTGCCCGGTCCCAGGTTAAATTGTGGATGTTCATTAACCCGGTTGCTGAGGCTATGCTGTAGTCTATCACACATGCGCCGGTCAGTTGCTGAATGATATAGGTTTTTATAGGCATAAATTTCTTCGCCAGCCTGAACTTTTCAGGGTCGTGATTTTTCATCCATGCAATTTTTATTAGTGACGACATCGGGTGAATGGGTGTTCCGGTGGCTTTGTAAATCTCCTCACCCAGGCTGCTTTGTTTAAGCTCGGCCGCCTCTTTTTTGCCCCGGTTATCCGCCCAGGTAATGGCGTTGCCTAATGGTATGCCATCCTTATCCACTGCCAGTAAACTGTGCATAGATGAGCCAAAGCAGATACAGGTTACGGTATATTTTTTAGGGTAGATCTTTTCATTAAGAAGATTTTTCAAAATATAAAGCATTGTAATAAACATCTGCTCAGGGTCTTGTTCGCTATGGTCGGGTTGTTCATGAAAGGTGGGATAATGCCCCTTCGACGAACTGATTAAATTACCGGAAAGATCAAAGGCGAAGACCCGTACAGCGGCCGTGCCCATTTCTATAATGATGATACAATTCATAATGTATGCTGATAAGCTGGTGTTTTATTTTTTTTGAACTCGCTTGGGGTGTACCCGGTAAGTTTTTTAAAAGTTGTAGAGAAATGCTGAGACGAATAAAAGCCGGTACTCAGTGCTATGTCGGTGACATTTACCTCGTTTTTTTTAAGCAGTTTGGTAGCTTCAGTTATCCTGATATTGATCAAATAATTCAGAGGTGAAAAGCCGGAATAGTTTTTTACTTTTTCGGTAAAAGCTGTAGTTCCCATACCTATTAGCGCAGCCATTTCTTCCACCGTCCATTGATGGGCAAGATTTTGCCGCAACGTTTGCTCCAGCTTCAGGAATGTTTGAGGGAAGTCTCTTCTGGAATTGTTTTGCCTGATCAATTGCCTGCTCACCAACACAAAAAGCTCGTCAAGTAGCTGGTTTACACGTGTGTAAAAGCCTACTTCCTCATTTTGTAATTCAAGTTGTAAATTATGCATTAAAACCTGCGCTTCTTTCAGTTTCAAAACAAGCTGTTGCTTATTTACGAGCAAAATCTGATTGATGGATAGTTTTTCTTTTTTAGTAAGACCGCTCCATTTGCCCAGCAAAATCTTCCCGCAATCTTCGGCAGAGATCTTTAACCCAAACAGAGCGCCGATATTTAATATTCCGTTTTCGCCGCCAATGCGTTGCCCGGGCAATACAACGGCAAAATCGCCAGGATATAAGGTATGTTGTTGTAAATCAATCATCCAACCGAATTTTCCCTCTAAAATATAATACATGCAAATACAGTCTGTAACGTTACTGTTAAAGGAGTTGAGTTGGATAGTATTGTTCTTTTTGTGGGTAAACTCCAGAATATGCGGAAAATGCATAAGTTCTTGAGATATGCCCTGCTGAAGTATCAATTGATTCATTCAGTATAATAATTGGTATACGTTGCTGCCACCTCTGTACTGCAACGGTTATCGGGCATCCAATAGTGTGCACCCATTGAAAGCAAGTTTACACATTACAAAACTAAAATTTGTATAAAAACCAACGCTGTTTTTTAATGGTATTTTCCGGGTTAAATATTATGATACTTTGTAAGTATTATAACCAGTTACAACCAAAACCAAAGACGCTATTCCCCTTAATAGTGTGCGTTTTAAATTTATTACGATGAGAAAATGTTTTCTTCTTTGCCGTATTGCGGGTATTGTATTGCTGCAATGCTGTTTGTTTTTTCATAACGCCTTCGCGCAGCAAATTTCCAGGGATGAGTTGATATTCCTTACTCCGGAGTGGAAAGGTGAGCGCTTTGCCGATGGCCGCCCCAGGGTGCCGGATGCAATTTTGGCTCGGATGAAGCAGGTGAGTATTGAAGAAGCCTGGGCCGTTTTAAAAAACGCAGGCTACGGCTACCAGTTAACCGAAAACTGGCTGGTAATAAACCCGGATAGCGTTTTGGTTGGCCGCGCAGTAACTGCTGTTTTCATGCCCGCCCGCCCCGATGTATGGAAGGCGATTGATGACAGGGGCAAAGCTCAGGGCAAAAAAGGGCAAAACACCTGGCCTGTAGACTTGCTGGTAAAAGGAGATGTATATGTTGCCGATCAGTTTGGCGCCCACAAAAACGGACCTACTATTGGCGACAATGTGGGCAATGCCATCTACGCGAAAACCGGTAACGGTATAGTTTATAATGGTGCGGTGAGGGATTTGCGGGGATTAAAAGAGATTGGCGGCTTTACCTCCTTTGTAGAAAGTTATGATCCATCGTACCATAACCCGCCCGGCGACCTGAACACCATGATTGTTGGCATCAATCAACCCACCAGGATCAAGCAGGCCACTGTGATGCCCGGAGATGTGGTTTTGGGCGAGAATGGCATAGTGATATTTATCCCGCCGCACCTGGCCGAGAAAGTGGTAACCACTTCTGAAGTGGTTAGGTTAAGGGATATGTTTGGCCACCTGCGGTTAAAAGAAGGTAAATACACAGCCGGGCAAATAGACGCGCGCTGGAGCGCAGATATCGAAAAAGATTTTTCAGCGTGGCTTAACGAGCATATTAACGAATTGCCGGTACCCAAAGAGCAGATCCAAAATATCCTGAAAAACCGGACCTGGTAAATAAATCTATCCTAAATACAAAATATGTCAAACTATCAAAACAGGCGCAGTTTTCTTTCAAAAACTGTATTAGCCGGTGCCTCCGTACTGGCAGCACCATTAAATAAAACATTTGGGCAAGGGCTGATAGACGCCAAAGAGCGTACCCCGCAGGCATCGTCTCCATCCGACCTTAAAATTACAGAAGTTAAGTGCGCCTACGCGGGCGGGGGGCTTTTTGTAAAAATATACACCAACCAGGGTATCTGGGGCTCGGGCGAAGGTGTTGATGCCATAGCGGGAACATATTACCTGGTTAAACGGCTGGAATGGATGTTGAAAGGCCGCAGCCCCTTAAATCCAAACCGGATAGCGGAGGAGATCAGGAAAGCAAACTTTTTTTCCGGTGCACAATCCGGCATGTTTGTGGCGGTGCTTACCGCGGTTGAGGCAGCCCTTTGGGACCTTACAGGCAAAGCTTTGGGCTTGCCGGTTTACCAGTTGTTAGGCGGCAAATACCGCGATAAATGCCGTGTTTACTGTGATACGGAATTATACACAGCTACAAACCCGGTGCCTGATGATTATGCAAAGGCTGCCCGCGGAGCGGTTAATCGCGGATATACTGCCGTGAAATTTGATATTGATGATGCCCGTGACCCCAATAAATTTGACCGTTATAACTGGACTGCCAGTAATGCCGAGCTCGACAGGATGTATAATGCCATAGCCGCCGTGCGGAAAGAAGTAGGGCCCAATATTGATATCTGCGTAGATATGCATGGCCGTTACGATGCTACAACTGGCCGCAGGGTTGCAAAAATGATGGAACCTCTTAATTTAATGTGGCTGGAAGAACCAGTACCTGCAGATAATATTGATGTGTATAAAACAATAACTCAGGAAACAAGCACACCAATTTGTGCCGGGGAAAATTTTTACCTGGCCTATGGTTATACCAGGCTGCTTTCGGAAGCCGGAATTGATATTGTAATGCCCGATCTTCAGAAATGCGGCGGGCTGGGTGAAGGACAACGGATAGCCAACCTTGCCAATTTATATTATGTGCCTTTTTCGCCGCATATGGTAGGCTCCTTTCTCGGTGCGATGGCAACCGCGCATGTTTGTGCCTCGGTACCCAATTTTCATATCCTGGAATGGCAAACGTTGAGCGATACCGAGCCAAAATGGAAGGAAATAGTGCACTATGATAAACCCTTTATTGAGAAAGGTTTCCTGGTGTTATCTGATAAGCCCGGAGTGGGCGTTGAGATCAACGAGGAAGGGTTGAAGAAGTACGCGATGCCCGGAGTCCCTTTCTTTGCTTGATCAATGCCGGGTATGAAATTTTTTTACAAAGTTACCATCGCGTTAACCATCGCTGCATTGGTTGCGGTATTAATCATGCTTTCTAAAGGTTTGGAGCACACCGGGCCTTATGTACTTACATTTTTTGTACTGCTTGCCATAAGCCTTTGTTCCTCCCCAAAAACCAAAAGTTTTGCATATACGGTACTGATTTTCGGAGCTGCCGCCATGGCGCTTTATTATCCTGAGTTTTTTATCAGTTATGGCAATTTTAAATATGCTACGCTTATTATCCCGCTAATACAGCTCATCATGTTTGGTATGGGCACTTCCATGCATTACCAGGATTTTCTCGGCGTATTAAAATCGCCCGGGGGAATCATCATAGGGGTGGTGAGCCATTTTATTATAATGCCCTAACTTGGCTTCAGTATTGCAACCCTCAGCGTAAAATTAACCGGAATGCCTGCCGAGATAGCAGCTGGTATTATACTAATTGGTTGCTGTCCTAACGGCATGGCATCTAATGTGGTATCCTACCTGGCCAGGGCAAACCTGGCGCTATCGGTTACTATAACCAGCATTTCCACCATGCTATCGCCGGTATTGACACCATTTTTAATGAATTTACTTGCCGGTCCGCTTATTAAAATAGACCCCTGGTTAATGGTGGTGGATATTTTTAAAATGGTCATGATACCTATTGCTTTGGGTGTGCTGTTTTCATCGATAGCCAAAAAACGCAGCAGTTGGCTAAAAAGGATAATGCCCGTCATATCAATGGGAGGCATTATCTGTATCATTATTATTATAACAGCTGCCGGAAGAGAAAGCCTGCTAAAAGTTGGCCTGCTGCTGGCCTTTTTGGTGTTACTGCATAATATTGGCGGCTATTTACTTGGCTTTTGGTCGGCAAAGGCATTTGGAATGGAAGAACGTGACTGTCGCACCATCGCTATAGAAGTAGGGATGCAAAACGGGGGGATGGCCGCCGGGCTTGCCAAAGGGATGGGCAAAATTGCTACGCTGGGCCTGGCGCCGGTTATCTTTTCAACCTTCATGAATATTACAGGTTCTTTGCTGGCTTCTTACTGGCACAAAAGAAAGCCTGGTTACGCACACAAGGCTACTTTGCAAAATCCTGCTGAGAACTGAGAAGCTGTTTAAAAACGAATGAAATGAATGTTTTTTTGTAGAGACGCACCACATGCGTCTCCCGTAGGACAAGCCATGTTCAATAAGCGAGCAAGCGTAAATTGCATGCGGGAGACGCATGTGATGCGTCTCTACATTTGGAAATCATCGTTTTTAAACAGCCTCTTAGAAGCTGTTTAAAAACGGGTGAAAGAAAATGTTATGTGTTGAAAAGTTGATAAAAAGGCCATCGCTGATAGCTTGAATAAATACTAATTGTGAATAACCACAAACCCAATTAGAATGACAAATTACCCAAGCAACTTAAGCGATAGCCAATGGCAATTTATATCAAAATACTTTGATACACAACGTACCCGTCGTTATGAACTGAGAGAAATCATAAATGGTATTCTTTACCTGGTAAAAACGGGCTGTCAATGGCGTATGCTACCAAAGGATTTTGCACCCTGGCAACTGGTTTATTACTATTTTAACACATGGAAAAATCAGGAGATCTTTGAAGTAATTCAGGAGAGCCTCGTTCAGCAAACGAGGTTAAAGCAAGGGAAAACCGAGCAACCAACGGTTGGTATAATTGATGCTCAATCTATCAAATCAACACTTGTAAGCAGCGAAAGCAGGGGTTTTGACGCAGGAAAAAGAATAAAAGGGATCAAACGTCACATTATTGTTGATACGCTTGGGATGGTGCTTGCTGTGGTTATTCAAAGTGCTTCGGTTCAGGATAGGGACGGAGCGATGGATGTAATCGCTAAGCTATTTGAAACATGGAACAATATCATTAAAATATTTGCCGATAATGGTTACCGGGGCGCGCTAATCGATAAAGTGAAAAACAAATTCAAAATAGCTTTTGAGGTAATAAAAAGAAGCGAATTACACATCTTTAAAGTATTACCAAAGCGCTGGATCGTAGAACGGACATTTGCATGGATCGATACTAACAGAAGAGCCGCTAAGAATTATGAGCGTTTTAACAATACAAGTACTGCCATCGTTCATTTATCTGCCATAAGAATTATGTTGAACCGTTTTTAAACAGCTTCTAAGATGGCGCTGGGTTTTTCTGCTAATTTTTTTTGTGCAAAAATCAACGCTGTGTTTTTTTGGAAGCTTAAGCGATTTGCTTTAGCATTCTTTGTACATAACCAAGTAACCTATTTGTTACATTTTTAATAAACGAGTAACTACCGCACAAATGCAGGTAGTACAAAATAGCTATGCATATATTTAAAACCACTAACAAAGTTATTGTAAAACATAACAGCCTGCTTTACAGTTCACCGGATTGGAACTGGGACAGTTTTATAAACCGTAAAACGTTGCACAGTGAGGTTTTAAGAGATCTTCAAAATATTACAGCCAACCCGTTACTGGCCCATGATCTGGAAAACATAAGCGCACCTATTGCCAATCAGGAGATATGGGCGTCGGGTGTCACTTATCTGCGCAGCATGGATGCCCGGATGGAAGAATCTAAAGATGCCGGTGGCGGCGATTTCTATGCAAGGGTTTACAGCGCCGAACGCCCCGAGATCTTTTTCAAATCTTCGGCACCTCGTGCGGTTGGCCCCGGCGGTTCTGTTCGCATCCGTAAAGATTCGAAATGGAACGTTCCTGAGCCAGAATTAGTGCTGTTCATCTGCAGTGCAGGTACTATTGAGGGTTATATGATTGGCAATGATATGTCCTCAAGGGATATCGAAGGAGAAAACCCCTTATACCTTCCTCAGGCTAAATCGTACGACGGCGCAGCGGCCGTTGGCCCGTGTCTTTATGTACCCGGTACACCTATTTCGCCGGATACCGAAATTCAAATTGAAATAAGTAGGGGTGACGATCAGGTGTTTACTGACGCTATATTGATCAGCAGGATGAAGCGTACACACCAGGAGCTTGCCGATTACCTGTTTATGGAGATGTCTTTCCCTGCTTAATGACTGGTACCGGTATAGTGCCGCCGGATTCTTTCACACTTAACTATGGCGACGTGATAAGTATTACAATAAGTAATATAGGAACACTTACAAACCAGGTAGGCAAATAATTGCACCAGGGCAACGATATCAATTAAAATTATAAAAGAAAATAAAATGTCACAGTTCAGAAGTGCCGATTGGTTTGGAAAAACAGGTAAAATGGGGTTCTTATACAGGAGCTGGATGAAAAACCAGGGTATGCCGACAGACCTTTTCGACGGAAGACCGGTTATCGGGATCTGCAATACATGGTCGGAGCTAACTCCTTGCAATGCACATTTGCGAGACCTGGCCGAAGCTGTTAAACGCGGGGTGTATGAAGCCGGCGGTTTCCCGGTGGAATTTCCTATCATGAGTTTGGGCGAAACTTTGCTTAAACCTACAGCTATGCTTTTCCGCAACCTGGCCAGTATGGATGCAGAAGAGTCAATCCGGGGCAACCCGATAGATGGAGTGGTGCTGCTAACCGGCTGCGATAAAACTACACCATCTACCATGATGGGAGCGGCCAGTGTAGGCCTGCCCACTATCGTGGTTCCGGGTGGGCCTATGCTGAACGGTAAATATCGCGGTACTGATATCGGATCGGGCACCGCCGTGTGGAAACTGACCGATGACCTTAAAACCGGTAAAATAACCAACGACGAATACCTTGCGGCCGAAAGCTGCATGTCGAGAAGTGCAGGCCATTGTATGACAATGGGCACTGCTTCAACTATGGCTTGTATGGTAGAGTCGCTTGGCATGTGCCTTTCACAGGCCGCGGCCACCCCGGCGGTTGATTCAAGGAAAAAAGTACTTGCTCAGCTATCAGGCAGGCGTATCGTTAAAATGGTAAAAGAAGGGTTAACAATATCAAAAATACTTACACGTGCTGCTTTCGAAAACGCCATTAAAGTAAATGCGGCAATTGGAGGGTCAACCAATTTCATTATACATCTTACGGCAATTGCCGGGCGTATTGGGGTAGACTTATGCCTGGACGATTTTGACAAGCTGGGCAGTAAAATACCCTTATTGCTCAACCTGATGCCGTCTGGTAAATACCTGATGGAAGATTTTTACTACGCAGGCGGCCTGCCGGTGATATTGAAAGAGCTAAGTAATGAGTTGGATATGGATGCGATAACCGTAACGGGTAAATCGCACGCGGACAACATAAAAGATGAAGGGATATGCTATAATAACGAAGTTATTGCAGCATATAATAGTCCCATTATCCCTGAGGCCGGTATAGCCGTTTTAAAAGGGAACCTCGCTGTTAATGGTGCGGTTATTAAACCTTCGGCGGCAACGCCATCGCTGATGCAGCATACTGGCAGGGCAGTGGTTTTTGAAACTATTGAAGACTATCACGCAAGGGTTGACGACCCGCAACTTGATATCGACGAAACCTGTGTGATGGTGCTTAAAAATGTTGGCCCGGTGGGTTATCCCGGTATGCCTGAAGTTGGCAATATGGTGCTGCCAAAAAAACTGCTGGATAAAGGTATTACAGATATGGTAAGGATCTCTGACGGAAGGATGAGCGGCACCGCATACGGCACAGTTGTACTTCATGTTTCACCGGAGTCTGCCATCGGCGGCAACCTGGCACTTGTTGAAAACGGGGACCTGATATGCCTTGACGTACCGGCCAAAAAAATAGAGCTGCTTGTAGATGAAGTTGAACTGCAAAGACGGCGATTGTTATGGCAAAAACCTGCTTATCATACCGATAGGGGGTACGTGTCTATGTACCAGCGCCATGTGCAGCAAGCTGATAAAGGAGCCGATCTGGATTTCCTGGTTGGGAATTCAGGATCTGTTGTGACCCGCGATTCGCATTAAATTAACCTGATTGTAAATGACAATATTAATACTGATTTTTTGTATTTTATTGCTAGTAGTGCTGATAACATGGGCAAAAGTGAATGCATTTCTTGCCTTTATTATTGTAGCACTGTTGGCGGGCTGCTTTTTCGGCATGCCATTTACAGCGGTTATCGCGTCGGTAAATAAAGGGCTCGGCGACACTTTAGGGTCGGTAGCAATTATTATAGTATTGGGTGTCATGCTGGGTAAATTGGTTGCTGAAAGCGGCGCCGCCCAGCGCATAGCACATTTTATGCACGACTTATTTGGTGCTAAATATGTAAGCTATGCTATGGCCCTTACAGGCTTTATTGTGGGCATCCCTTTGTATTATAATGTCGGGTTTATACTCTTGGTGCCTATCATTTTTTCGGTTGCTTCCAGTTATCGTTTGCCGCTGTTGTATGCAGGTATGCCTATGCTCACGGCGCTATCGGTAATGCACGGCTTTTTACCGCCTCATCCTTCGCCAATGACACTCATCAGCGTTTTTCATGCGGATGTAGTAAAAACATTTGGCTATGGGCTGATCATTGCTATTCCTGCTATAATAATTGCGGGACCGATGTTCTCGGCTACCCTCAAAAAGATAGGACCTAATGGCTTGCAATTTACCCATAGTTCGGCCGCCTTGCCTGTTCATGAACTACCGGGTATTGTTAACAGCATACTGTCATCTCTTTTACCTGTAGTATTGATTTGCCTGGCCCATTTGCTGCCTGTGCTTTTTAGGGATAATCCTTTGATAAAGAGTTTATCTGAATGGCTCGCCGAACCAATTATTGCGATGCTGGTCACCGTAACTGTAAGTACGTATACGCTTGGTTTGCGTAGAGGCAGGTCATTAGCAAAAATAATGGATGGTTATATGGGTGCGGTAAAAGATATAGCCATGGTATTACTCATTATTGGCAGTGCGGGTGCACTGAAGCAGGTCTTTACAGATAGCCACTTAAGTAATACCCTTGCTGGTATGCTGGTCAGCAGCACCATGCATCCCTTGTTGTTGGCGTGGCTGGCAACGGCTTGTTTACGAATTTGCCTCGGCTCGGCCACTGTGGCTGGTGTAACTGCCGCAGGCGTGTTGTTCCCTATAGCTCATCATGCGGGCGTAAATACCAATTTACTGGTGTTGGCTATCGGAGCGGGCAGCTTGTTTGGCTCGCACGTAAACGATACCGCTTTTTGGCTATGCAAAGAATATTTCGGGTTATCAGTAAAGGAAACACTTCGCTCATGGACGGTAATGGAAAGCCTGGTAGCTGTAATAGGGCTTGCCGGCGTCTTGTTGTTAGACTGTTTACTATAAATAGATTATACCAGTACACGTACTATAAACCAATTTTAAACCAAAACCCTGCATAACATGAAGAAAAAGTGATACTAAAACTAAAAGCGGCTTTTAAAGTTACCGCTCCGAGCAGCTCTTTCGCAATTACCAATTTTGAGAAAGAAGTTAAAGTAAGATTTGCCAATTTGAATTAACCCTAAAATTATGGAAAAAGAAATCAAAGTATCAGGAATGATGCTGTCCATTGCAATAAGTGTTGTTTTTACACTTATAATTGCAGGGAATGTGCAGGCGGAAAGCGCCGTCGCAGCCCGAACCAGCCCCGAAGTGGGGGTACAAATAGTTACCGGTAAAGTGACCGACGAAAAAGGCGGCCCGCTTATCGGCGTTAGCGTAAGCGAAAAAGGAACAAAAAACGGCGTTTTGACCGACGCAAACGGTAATTACAAACTCCAGGTATCTGCCGATAACGCGGTATTGTTATTCAGCTACGTAGGCTACAATCCAAAAACCGAGCCCCTTAACGGGCGCACTACGCTGAATGTAACGCTTGAGCCAAAATCAACTGCTATCAGCGAGATTGTAGTAACAGCGCTAGGTATAAAGCGCGAGTCTAAAAAATTGGGATATGCGGCAGAAAACATACGCGTTGGTGAAATAACAACCAACCGTTCAACAAACTTTGTTAATTCTCTTGAGGGAAAAGTTGCCGGTTTAGACATATCTCCTCCGGCAAGTGGCCCGGGAGGTAGCACTAAGATCAGGCTGCGCGGGCAATCTGCATTCCAGGGAGATAATGCGCCGCTGATCGTATTAAACGGCCTTCCTTTATCACAAAGCCCGTCAAGCACCAACGGTTATACCCAGTCGGTGGATTTGGGCGATAATATGCAGCAGATAAACCCGGATGATATTGAGTCGATGACTGTATTAAAAGGAGCTACAGCCGCGGCGCTTTACGGTTCAAGGGCAAGTAACGGCGCGTTGATCATCACTACCAAAAGCGGTAATAAAAACGGCGGGATAGGTATTGAGTTTACCTCCAACTTTACTCAAAATCAAGCTCTTGATTTTACCGATTTTCAGTATGAGTACGGACAGGGCGAAAACAATGTACGCCCTAAAACACAGGGCCAGGCCCAAAGTTCCGGTGCGTGGAGTTTCGGTGAAAAATTTGATAATGCACCTACCTACCAGTTTGATGGAGTACAACGCCCTTATGCACCAGAAAGAAACCGGATCAGCAAATTTTTCAGACTGGCCAATGCATGGACTAATACTATTGCGTTTTCGGGCGGTAATGATAAAGGGAGCTTCAGGTTTTCTTATTCAAATCAGGATGCACAAGGCATAATACCGAATAATGATTATCACAAAAAGATATTCAATCTTGGGTTAAACTACAATTTTACCCCCAAGTTGTCTGCCCAAATTTATGTGAATTACGACCACGAGAATAATAATAACCCTCCGGTAATTGGTATTCAGGGCTCATCGGTCACTAATTACATGTACCGTTATAGTAACTCGGTTAGTTTGGATGTATTAAAAGCCGCCGCCATTGATGCCAACGGCAACGAAACGCCTACATCTCGTTTCACCACGCTTACCAATCCGTATTGGATTATGCAAAAGCAATTTACAAAGCAAACTAAAGATCATCTTTTAGGTACTGCGACCCTGCGATACCAATTTTTTGACTGGCTTTATTTGCAGGGCCGCGTAAATATGGAATATAGTCCATCTTACTACGAACAAAATTCGCCAACAGGTACTTTAGCAAACGCGGCTGCACCCGTTGGCCTTTATAATGGTAGTTATAACTCAAATGATAATACCTACCGTGCGCTTAACGCCGACTTCTTATTAGGCGGTGGCCACAAATGGGGCCCTTTTTCTTTTGATGCCACGGTAGGAGGAAATACATTCCCATCCTCATCACAAGGATATACTGTTACCGCTACAAATTTCTACGTCAGGGATTTTTATACCCTTGGCAACGGCGTAACCAATACCTCTGCCTTTGCAGTTTCCAAATCAACAGTAAACTCGCTTTATGGTACCGCGGAGTTTGGATATAAATCTTATTTGTTTTTAAATGTTACCGGCCGTAACGACTGGTTCTCGGTGCTAAGCCCCGAACATAACCATTATTTTTATCCATCAGTAAGCGGCAGTTTTGTTTTTTCGGAGTTTTTAAAGAACCCGCCCTCATGGCTAACTTTCGGAAAAATCAGGGCGACCTACGCTAACGTGGGCAGTGCCAACGGTATCAACCCTTACAGCAATTCACTTACCTTTACGCTTTCACAAAATGCGTTCAACGGTGTCCCGCTTGGGAGTATCAGCAATGTTACTACGCCAAACCAGGCAATTAAGCCATACAGCGTAAAAGAAAAAGAAATTGGGCTTGAACTGCGTATGTTCAGCAGTCGTGTAAACCTGGATATTGCCGCATACGATAAGCATACCACTAACCAAATCTTAAGCGTTGCCATCTCCAACGCATCGGGCTATACCGGTACCATTGTAAACCTTGGCGAGCTGCAAAACCGTGGTATGGAGTTTTTGCTGGAGTTAGTACCTATCAGGAAACCAAATTTTAGCTGGCGTTCAGCATTTAATACAGCTATAAATACCTCTAAAGTTTTGGCGCTGGCAAATGGTCAAAAACAATTGACACTGGGTGCAGGGGAGTTTTTCGGCTCCATTGTTGACCAGGTTGGTCTTCCGTTAAACCAGATCCAGGGTTCAACCTATCGCAGAGATTCCAATGGCAAGATCATCGTATCAGGCGGTAAACCAGTGGCAAGTACATCTCCTGCACTTTTTGGCAGCGCATTGCCTAAAGCTACAGGTGGTTGGGTAAATACATTTACTTACAAAAGGTTTACCCTGATGGCGCATATCGATTATAAAAAAGGTGGTAAAATATTGTCAAGTTCTAACCTGAATTTCCTGAGAGAAGGTTTGTCAAAAGAGTCGCTGGTGGGTAGGGAAGGAGGTGTAAAGTTTGACGCGGTGAATGCCGATGGTACACCTAACACAACAGCAGTAAATGCCGAGGACTTTTATGCCAATTATCGCTCACAAGGTATCCTGGATCCTTTCGTTTATAAATCGGACTTCATTAAGTTGCGAAACCTTTCAGTTAGCTATGATTTTTCGAAAATGATGAAAACCAAATTTATTAAAGGGCTTGTGCTTTCTGCAGTGTGCCACAACGTGCTTATCATTAAAAAATACACACCTAATATCGATCCGGAGGCTATCTCATCAAGTGGTGATATTTTAACCGGTTACGAGCAAAGTTCGCTGCCTACCACGCGGACTTATGGTTTTAACCTAAACGTCAAATTTTAAAAGAGTACGATCATGAAAAAATATATAAAGATCATATTGTCGGCCGCCTGCCTGTTTGCTGTAACAGGTTGCGATAAAGGATTCAGAGAGTTGAACGTTAATCCAAATAACACTACCAGTCTCGACCCGGTGTTTTTGTTTTCCAACGCGGAAGTTTTAACGTACGCGGCATTAATGGAAACTGAACCAACAGTTGTTCAGCAGTTTATTGATCCTTTTGGTGGGGTTACCTCTGCGTTTAACTTCAACGTATTAAATCAAACCTATACAGTGATGCGGTGGAATAACGCTTATCCAAATACTATAAAATTGCTTGAGCACATTTTGCCGGATTTAAAAGGCAACGCTTCCAGGTCTAACTTGTATAACGAAACCAGGATATGGCGGGCCTATAATTACATGATGCTGGTTGACACTTACGGCGATGTGCCATATAGCCAGGCTGGCCAGGCTTACCTCAATTCTGCTTTTTTGCCTAAATACGATAAACAACAGGATATTTATGCCGACTTGGTAAACGAATTGACAACAGCCACCGCGGCGTTAGACCCTGCGAAGGATCTTGTTAAGGGAGATGTGTTTTTTGGCGGAGATATTCCTCAATGGAAGCGGCTTGGCTATTCATTGTTGCTTCGGATAGGGATGCGCTATTCTAAGTTAGACCCGGGCAAGGCAAAAACTATTGTTCAGGCAGCTGTGACCGGAGGGGTAATGCAATCTAACGCCGATAACTGTTACCTGAAATATAACAATACGTACCCCAACCTGGTTACCCAGCAAATTCAACAGCTAACCAATACTTATTATTTGGCCGAGCCTTTTATAACGCAATTAAAATCCACGGGTGATCCAAGGCTGAAGTACATATCGGCTATGTACGCCGACCCCGGAAAAGCATTATCCCTCGCACCTGATACTGCTTCAGCCAACCAGTTTGGTTTGCCGATAGGCTATGATAGCGGTACATTGCCAACAGCACCGGGCTTTCGCGGGGTGAGTGGTTCTGGCTTTAAGTATTCGCAGGTGAACTATAGTGTATTTGGTAAAATAACCGCGCCGCAATTCTTTGTAACGTATGCTCAAACGCAGCTATTACTGGCTGAGGCCGCTTTCAGGGGATATATAGCAGGTACCGCAAGTACTTATTATAATAACGGTGTAAAGGCGGCCATGGATCAATTTACCACCTACGATGCTACTGCTGTCATCAGTAGCGATGCACAAAACGCCTATTTAAATAACCCGGCAATTGCATATTCTGATGCCAATGCCCTGAAACTGATCAATACACAATATTGGATAACTTCGTTTGGAAACGGCGCAGAAACATGGGCTAATTTCAGGAGGAGTGGGTACCCTGCATTAGCGCCAAACACATATCCCGGCAGGCAAATCAAAGGCAACTTTGTACGCAGGTACACCTACCCGCAAACAGAAGCGGCCATTAATGCCGATAACTACAGAGCGGCGGTGGCCAGCATGGGTGCGGATGACCTGGATACACCTGTGTTTTGGGATAAATAAATTATCCCTGACTAACTACACTTCACTACCCCGGTGGCATTTGGCGCCGGGGTATCATTAAACGGGCCACAAAACGTTGCGGGTTGCTGAAGTAACTGTTTACTCACGAGTGTTCAACTTTTAAAAGTGTGAACAGTTGATATTTTTTCAAAATAAATCACCATTGATAATCAATTACTTAAGGTTGAGTTAAAATCTAATAAATCTCAATTTGAACAAATTATTATTGATAATCAATTAGTTGTGAAATTGTATTTTAATTGATTGAACACCCGTTTTTTAAAAATTGAACACTGACAAGATATTGTCATAATTCCTCGCTGATGCAATTGCGCCTGCGTAACTACGGGTTCCCAAATCCGTAGTTCGATTTTTTAACTAAGCGTTTAATGTCTTTGATCCATATCTTCCGGCCGTCGGTTTCCAGTACGCCTTCCTCTTTAAATTCTTTTAACAAGCGGATCACATTTTCCTGCGCTATCCCTGCCATGCCGGCCAGGTCCATTCTTGAGATATTGAGAATAACATCTTTTTCACCTAATCCGTCCCCTTTAAACTTTTCTCTCAAAATGATCAGGGAAATAGCGAGGCGTTCAGATGCTGTTCTCTGAGAGATCACGGAAATACTATTGGCCAATACACTAAATTCATGGCTCAATGATTTTAATAAGCGCCGCATAAAAAGCGGAGATCTGTCCAGAATGGTTAAAAAGTCCTCTTTAGGGATAAAACTGATCAGGCAGTCTTCCAACGCAGCCGCAGAATCAGGGCAACGCTCTTCCGCCAAAATCGCGTGATACCCTATTAATTCGCCTTTATTAGCTACATATATGATCTGCTCCCGGCCATTCCGGTCAACTTTATATTTTTTTATTTTTCCCTGGTGAATAAAATAGATACCGGAAGGTACAATGCCTTCCTTGAAGATGATTTCTCCTTTTTGATATTTCTGCGCGCCTTGCCGGGAGATTAAAAAGTTATAATCTTCTTCGGAAAGTGTATTAAGAACAGATTGTGTTGTGAATTCCCACTTATCAATTGGAAAAATTCCGGATAAACTCATATTACAAATATATGAATTTAATGCAGCCGATGTTATTGGCTGGTATGCCCGGTATGACGGGTAAAACCCGTACAGCATGTACAGGCGCGGGCTTGCAGTCTAAAACTGATAAATATCAGTTTGTTTGCTGATGTCATACCATATCAAGCCTGTATTAGTAATTATAGCTTTGTATTAATGGTAAGAACATCAAAATCATGGGCAATGCTCCATGCAAAATGCCCGCGCTGCCGCAGGGGTAATATGTTCGAAGGAGCAACATACCGTTTGGGTTCCAACAAGATCAACCTGAATTGCCCGCATTGTCAGATGATCTTCGAGATCGAGCCCGGCTATTTTTATGCGGCGATGTATATCAGCTACGCTATGAATGTAGCAGAGGGAGGCATCTTATGGGCCGCCACTTTCCTGATAACCCAAAATAACGATTCGCCATGGTTATATCTCAGTACCATTCTCGGTGGTTTGTTCTTGCTTGCACCTTTGAATTTCAGGTATTCCCGCGTAATATTGCTTTACTGGTTATCTCCCAAGGTACATTATCACCCCGAACTTGATATTGAAATGCCGGTGGACGGGAATAAATTTAAATGGTTTCAATAATGAACAGGATGATGAATTTGTTCAGGCCCAAGCTGATTGACACCCTTAAAGGTTACACCCCTGCACAATTTTATAAGGATGTTGTTGCCGGAATAATTGTAGGTGTTGTTGCTTTGCCCCTGGCCATAGCTTTTGCAATTGCTTCGGGCGTGTCCCCCGAAAAAGGAATTTTTACGGCTATCATTGCGGGGGTAATTATATCCGCTTTGGGAGGCAGCAAGGTACAGATAGGAGGACCCACAGGCGCGTTTATCGTTGTGGTTTATGGGATTGTTCAGCAGTTCGGTGTTAGCGGGTTGGTTATTGCCACATTTATTGCCGGAATCATTTTGATCATTATGGGGGTAGCTAAATTAGGTAATACTATTAAATACATTCCCTATCCGCTGGTCATTGGTTTTACTACCGGGATCGCCGTCATCATTTTTTCTTCAGAAGTTAAAGACTTTTTAGGGTTGAAAATGGGAAATGTCCCTGCTGATTTTATCAGTAAATGGATCGACTATAGCCGGCACCTGTCTTCGTTGAACCTTTATGCCTTGTTTATCGGGGTTTTTACCTTACTGGTTGTTTTGCTGTGGCCCAGGGTAACCCGGAAAGTTCCCGGTTCGCTGATCGCAATTGTTATAAGCACACTGGTTGTCCGGTACTTCCATCTTCCGGTAGAGACTATTGGCAGCCGTTTTGGAGTGATCACTGCTGCTTTACCGCACCCGGTCATGCCAGATGTAAGTCTGGAAACCATCAGGCAGTTGATCAGGCCTGCTTTTACCATCGCTTTGCTGTGCAGTATTGAGTCTTTACTATCAGCGGTTGTGGCAGATGGCATGACCGGCGGAAATCATCGGTCCAATACAGAGCTCATCGCACAGGGAGTGGCCAATATCTGTTCATCGGTGTTAGGGGGCATTCCAGCCACAGGGGCAATAGCAAGAACGGCTACCAATATTAAAAATGGCGGAAGTACACCCGTAGCGGGGATCATACATGCCATTACCTTACTTCTTATTATGCTTTTTATAGGCCAATGGGCAGCGTTGATCCCCATGGCAACACTTGCAGGTATATTGGTGGTGGTGGCTTGGAATATGAGCGAACTGGAGAATTTTATAGACGTATTTAAAGGCTCAAAAAGTGATGCTTCCGTTTTGTTGATCACCTTCGGCCTCACTATCTTAGTAGACCTGACCGTAGCTATTGAAATTGGGATAATTCTTGCTGCTTTCCTTTTTATGCGCAAAATGATGCAGTCCAGTTCGGTACAGCAAACGATTTTGGCTCCGGATCAATTATCTGATGATGAATTTAATCAATCAGTTATCCCCAAAGGGGTTGACGTTTTTGAGATCAATGGGCCTTTGTTCTTTGGTGCGGCCTATAAATTTAAAGACACGATGAAAGTGCTGGAAAAACCCGCCCGGGTATTGATTATCCGGATGAGGAATGTACCAGTCATTGATGCAACCGGTATCAGGGTATTAAGGGATGTTCATCAGGAAATAAAAAAGAAAGGAACTAAACTTATCCTGTCGGAAGCAAACAGCGAACAGGTAACAGGAGCATTAAAAAAGACGCGTTTATTATTTCAAATTGGGAAAGGGAATGTCCGGGACACATTTGAAAAAGCATTAAAACGGGCAGATGAAGTTTTATCAGACACCGACTACTCAAAAAATCCTATGCAGGTTAATAAAGGCTTTGATCTGTTATAATCCTGTTATTAAATAGGGTAACGCAAGGTCACCGCTCTGCTTATGGCC
Source organism: Mucilaginibacter gossypii (assembly GCF_017569325.2). Taxonomy (NCBI): domain Bacteria; kingdom Pseudomonadati; phylum Bacteroidota; class Sphingobacteriia; order Sphingobacteriales; family Sphingobacteriaceae; genus Mucilaginibacter; species Mucilaginibacter gossypii. Next base: position 1,787,918 of record NZ_CP071878.2, read on the forward strand.
AGCACCAACCCCTGATCGAGAGGACGATCTTTATCCGGGTCTTTTTCGATCCATAGTTTATTTAAACTCAGAATAAAGGTGTAACTTTTAGCATCTAAAAGAATTTCAAGGGTATGGTTCTTTTTACTCGGGGCAGCGATGATATAATAAATAAAATCTTGCTGCTGATAAGTGACACGTAGGGGAAATCCGATCATATATTAAAAAGAATGATTTATCTGGCTGTTATTGATAAAATAAACCAGGCCAGAGTTGACCAGGTTTATTTTCCCAAAACAGTTCTTAAACTATTATTTATTGTTTTTCTTTTCTGTTATTTCTTTACGGATATCTGTTGCCATAACTTTTAATTGCTGCATAGCATTTCTAACCCTGGTTCCTGCAGCTTTGTTGCCTTTTTCGTAAAAGCCGAACATGTCTTTCTCTATGGCATCTATCAAATCTTTTGCCGCTTTAAATTTTTCCATTGTGTTTTGTGTTAAATGAATGATGTGTTTGATTTTATTTTTTAGCCAGTAAGGTTAAATATTTGGCTTAATACCGTCAAAATGGTATCAACGCAGAGGATTAGTTACCTCCGATCTGTGCCAGGTATTGCTCTGCTGTCAACAGCGACTCGCGGTCGTCTGCTAAGCTTACCAGCACTTTGATCATCCAGCATCCATAAGGGTCCTGGTTCACCAGCTCGGGGTTAGTTTCAAGCAAAGGGTTAACCGCTATTACTTTACCATTTACCGGCATAAAAAGATCTGATACTGTTTTTACCGCTTCAACTGTGCCAAATATGGCCTCTTTAGCAATGATCTTGTTCAGGCATGGGATATCAACATAAACGATATCACCTAATTCCTTTTGTGCAAAATCGGTGATACCGATCAATGCATGGTCTTGCTCGAAGCTGATCCATTCATGGTCTTTGGTATAAAATAAATGTTCGGGGTAATTCATGATTTTTATTTTTTATCGTTCAATAATTATTTAATAAATATTGCCGCGTTTATCAGCCTGATTTTGATGTTTTCTATGGCAAGACTAACCACCGCCTTTACTGCTTGATCCACATTTTCAGCACCCGGCTATAGGAATTGTTCACTAATCGATAACTAATCGGAATCTGTTTTTCCGGGGCATGGAAGGTAACCAACCGGGTGCCGGCCGGTCTTTTGTTCAGCATTTCGTAAATGAACAAAGTATAGTAATTGTACAGATCAAATGAGGTATTGACGCTATAATCGATCCGGATGCTTGGTTCTATGTTTTCATAAAAAGGATTGAAAAAGTAAAAATGATCAAACAGGTCGTAGTCCAGGTTAGTAAGGTTACCATGCATAAACTGCACATTGGGTACTCCTATCTGCGCTTTGGCTGATTCTGCATAATTGAACAACTCTTCCCGTTGCTCAATGCCGTAAAAGGTAGCCTCCGGATGATAAACGCCCGATGCGATACAAAATTTGCCAACACCGCTGCCAATATCGAGGATGCTGGCCCCCGGAGCTGCAAGGAAATTGCTGGCTTCGAGCGAAATGTCCAGGCCTGTCCAGTGCATTTGTGATAGTTCCCGGATATGTATCGGATACAAAGTATCGAAAGCCGCGTCTTTGCGGAAATAAGAAATGCTTATTGTATCACTATACATAAAAAGGAACTGTATGTTATTTATGTGTTTAAGTTAAATCCTAATTAATCTTTGACCCATAGCTGAAGTAAGGAATCGTAAGCGAGATCTTTCATGCTGTAATCTATCGGAATAACTTCTCCGAAACTCTGATAGGTCACTACTCTGGTTCCCGACGGTTTATCATTCAGCATCGATTTTAAATACCGTGAATAATAAGCGTAGAGGCCGTAGGAAGTCTCTATATGATCATCAATAGCATTCTCCTGGTCTAAATTTTCAAAGAAAGAATTATAGAAATAGAAATGGTCAAATTGATGAAAGTTAACCTGAGTGATATTGGCATGTATGAAACTGACATTGTTAATATCCAGGTATCTTTGTGTGGTTTGGGCGTAATGCACCAGTTCATGCCGCTGTTCAACCCCGAAATAAAAAGAATCAGGATAAAAATGCGCCGCGGTTAAGCAGAATTTTCCTATGCCGCTACCAACATCCAGTACTTTGGCGCCTTTTACTGCTAAATATTCGGCGGCCTTTTTGGCGATGGCAATAGGCGTCCATTGTTTTTGTGATAACGACTGCAAATGCTCCGGGTAGAGCCAGTCAAATTCCGCATCATTGCGGAAAAAACAATCATTGGGATTTTTTTTCTTAAAAAGTGTCGTCGCGCGCTGCTGCTGTTCTTCGGAACGGGCGGGAAATGCTGAAAATGGATATTGTGTGGGCACATGCAAATATATCCGCCATTACAGGCCGCTTTACCTGCAAGAAATCAATGATAAAGATGATATTTATCAGTTTTAGGTAGCAGGGTTTGGATAATTGAGGCAGGAATGATCCGACCGTAAACAAGTGCCTTCGCGACATTGTTGGCGAAGGCACTTGTTCAGTTAAACCATATGGCCCGCCACCGGCAGCGGGGAGAGCTATCACATCTGCAGGTGTGCCGAAAGCCGCCGCCATGATTTCATGGGCATATAATTCGAAGCGCGAATCATAGGCGCCTGCCATCAGGATGGCTGCATTCTGCAAGCGCTTATCAAGTGTTTTAACGCCAACCCAGCCCGGGAGCTACATGCTCCAGGATCGAAGACAGCACATGCACATTGTAGTCAACACCTAAGGTGTTAGGTATTGTCAAAAGCACCGTATCTGCTTCCTGGATGGCTTCATCTTTAGATAGTTCGGCGATCAGCCGGTCCGGTTCGGCGGCGTAACTTCTGCCGAAGACCGCCCGCTTGTCTGCCTCGATATAACCGAAGCTGTCTGCTCCTTTCCCTTGCTGGCCAAAATAAAGCCTGTCCTGGTCGTTTACCAATGCAAAAATAGAACGGCTTACTGACACCCTTGGCTCGCGATCATGACCGGCCTTCTTCCACGCCTCTTTATACGCTCTGATTTGCTCGGCCTGCTGTACATGGAAAGGCTTGCCGCTTTCATCGAACTTTAATGTAGAACTTTGCAGATGCATTCCCTGTTCGGCTGCCCAAACGGCCGTGGCGTTCGAAGCGGCGCCCCACCAAATGCGTTCCCGCAGTCCTTTTGAGTAGGGCTCCAAACGTAACAAGCCCGGTGGATTTGGAAACATAGGGTAGGGGTTTGGCTCGGCGAAACCAACACCTTTTAATTTATCCAAAAAAGCCATCGCTTTTTTACGCCCCATATCCGCATCATTTTCGTCCTCAGCAGGCTCATATCCAAAATAACGCCAGCCCTCGATCACCTGTTCCGGAGAACCGCGGCTGATGCCCAGCTGTAACCGTCCGCCCGAGATCAGATCAGCCGCACCTGCGTCTTCAACCATATAAAGCGGGTTCTCATACCGCATATCTATCACGCCTGTGCCGATCTCAATCCGACTTGTTTTTGCACCGATAGCCGATAGCAAAGGAAAGGGAGATGCCAGTTGAGATGCGAAATGATGGACGCGGAAATAAGCGCCGTCAAGGCCGATTTCTTCGGCAGCAACCGCCAAATCAATAGATTGCAGCAAGGTATCAGCCGCGGTACGCGTCTTATATGCAGGGTGATCGGACCAGTGTCCGAATGATAAAAAGCCAATTTTCTTCATACTAACAACAAATCTAAGGAATGAATCGCTGGTTCGGTATCAGCGAAAAGTCAAGGTTTTAGTTCATGAACCGCGGGTTTTTATCCGTACTCATTTTGGATTGAGCGTATTTTGCGGTTTATTTGTTCCAAAAAACAGCATGGAAATCATACAGGTACCGGAAGTTACACGTCACCATTCCCACATTTCGGCTGGTGAGATCACTTTCGTGGATTATCATGATAAGGGGAGCGCTTTCCGTACCCGCGTTTTTTTTAGCCGGTGCGCGGTCAGCTTTGTACAAAATGGTCAAAAGCAGATCTATCGTGCCGCTGAAAACACTGTTCTTACTCCGGGTTACGGCATGTTGATACCTGAGGGCAATTCAATTATTGCCGAGCACAGCAATAATGCCGAGCCCTATGGTAGCGTAATCATCTTTTTTCCGCGCAGCATCGGGCAGGAATTCACGGTAAGCCGCCCCGGCAAGGGGGGAGCCAGCGCCGGCGATGCGCCGTATATTTATTTCAAGACCAACACTTATATCAATGAGTATGTGCGCAACATCAAATCCCTGATCGCCGGCAGGCAAAGCCTTTCTTATGAAATGGCCTTACTCAAACTTACCGAATTGCTCACCGCTTTGCATGAGTTGGCGCCCGAACTTTTGAACGGCATGTTCGGCAACCCTGCAGATATATCCCTTAAAACTGTTGTTGAAAATAACCTGTTAAGCAGCCTTACACTCGATGAACTTGCCTTTCTGAGTAACCGGAGCGTGTCGTCATTTAAGCGTGACTTCGAAAGAGATTACGGGGTAGCTCCTCAAAAATACATCCGGGAGCGGAAACTGGAAATGGCATGTACCGAACTGCTAAAAGGCAAGTCGGCCAGCGAGCTCTACCTGGACTACGGTTATCAGCACGTGTCCAATTTCAACACGGCTTTCAAAAGGAAATATGGCGTAACTCCGGCGAATTACCGCAAAACGCCATAATTTGAGCTTATCTCAATATATTCTGAACTTTCCGCAACAATTGCCTTATGCAATACGCAGGCATATTTGAGGCATGAAAAAGTTTATCCTCTTTTGCGTCTTTGCAATCAGTTATTACTGCTCATCTGCACAGACATTCACCCTTAAAAGTGCAGACCTTGGCGGTCAGTTTACCAATGAATTTGTGGCCGGTAACTTTGGCTGCAACGGACAAAATCATTCGCCGCAGCTCGGCTGGTCAAATGCACCTGCAGGTACAAAAAGCTTCGCGATTACCATGTATGACGCTGATGCACCCACCGGGAGCGGGTTCTGGCATTGGGTAATTGTCAATATCCCCCCGGTTGTTACGGAACTGAAATGTGGAGCAGGTGACCCAAAAGCCAGCGCGGCGCCGGCCGGTAGTTTGCAAAGCATTAATGATACGGGCGGCGCCGGTTACCAGGGGCCCTGCCCTGGTGAAGGAGAAGCACCGCATCGCTACATCATCACGGTTTACGCGTTGAATACAGATAAATTGGGTATTGCAACTGGCACGCCGGCTGCTTTATCAGGATACCTGCTTAACAAAGCGGCCCTGGCTAAAGCCTCCCTCGTGGTTTATTGCAAGCGATAACCTGGGAACAAAGCAGATATGAAAACGATATATATTGCCGGAGCGGGCGTCATTGGCCGCACACTCGCGGTTATATTAAAGCATGCCGGTAAGAATGTGCTGTTGATCCGTGGAACTGTTGATGGCTTGCCGGGCACATCTGAAAGGATCAGGATTAACTTGCCCGACGGATCAGAAGTAAGTGAAAACATTGATGTAAAAACTTTCAGTCAAATAAAAACGATTGATGGTATCGTTGTCATCACCGCCAAATCATTTGCCAATAGCGCTTTAGCGGCGAAGTTAGCTTTGAAGGGAGTCCATTATCCTGTCCTCCTTTTGCAGAATGGTTTGAATGTGGAGAAGCCATTCATCATGCTTGGTTTTACGCAGTTATATCGTTGCGTGTTGTTTGTGACGGGCCAGTTTACTTCCGAAAACGTGGTACGGTTCAAACCGGTAGCAACCTGCCCGGTAGGGGCGATCAATAGCAATGAGGAAAGTCTTGCAGCAGTCGTATCAGAAATAAACAGCCCTGCATTTTCCTTTAAACCAGAATCAAACATCCAGGCAGTGATCTGGAAAAAAGTGATCGTCAACTGCGTGTTCAACTCTGTGTGCCCTTTGCTGAGCATTGATAACGGTATTTTTCACCGTAATAATGAAGCGCTGGCAATCGGAAAACGAATAATTAAAGAGTGTATCCAGGTGGCTAACGCTTGTGGCGTACCCCTTCCGGAGGAAGAGGTAACCGAGACCTTACTTGCCATCAGCCGTTCATCCGATGGACAATTGATATCTACCCTTCAGGACATCAATGAACATCGTCCTACGGAAATCGCCACCCTCAACCTGGAGATCGCAAGGATAGCCAAAGAGCTGGGTATGGAAGATATGGTAAAAGAAACGCGCCTTTTAGGAGAACTGACAGCAATCAAGTCAAGCTTAAGCCTGATTCAATAATTAGCCGGCCTTATATCTATCTATCTATACTACAAACCGAAAGCAACTGACCCGGACAGTGTATTATTTTGCGCGGTTCAAGTGAGGGGCAAAATCTGCGGAGTTTTTGATAGTTGTCGTTTTATTTCGTGAGATACGCAAGGCAAGACAGCGGTTGATCGACCGGGTTTGCTCCAGAAGTGTTCGGAAGAAAAAAAAAGCGAGGATTGTGCGATTCCCTCCCCTGGGAGGGTGTAGGGAGGGGTTTCATTCACAGACTTATTCGCCTGAAATGACGTATAAACCCCTCCCTGCCACCACGAAATCCAGCCGCACCCCTCCCAGGAGAGGGAATTAAAAATCTTCCGAACACTTCTGGGGTTTGCTCCGACAGACAGTTGGGGACGGTTACGGATACGCATTATATATCTTAGCAGGCTGTTTGAAAAAATCGAATTATGATAACTTAGCGGTTGCAATCGCTATAAACCAGCCAAACGGAATACTTGATCATCCGCGCGCAAAGCTACCGATACCTGTTCCCGGAAAATAAAATAAAAGCACTATCGTTTATGAGATTTAAAACTCTTTTGATCTTCACTTTAGCGGTAATGGCAGCGGTCGTTACCACGCCTTTATTCGCTCAAAAAACAAAGCCAGGCAATGCGCCTAAAATCGTTAATATTGTCAATTTTATCCGTGATATCGAACCACGTGATGCGAACATCACCAAAGATGTCCTGTACCAAACCGTGGTGAACCAGATTGCGCTGATGAAGCAATATCACCTGGGCGGAACTTTTTTGTTACAGTACGATGCCCTGATCGATAAACGTTACCAGGAATTGCTGAAAACACTTCCGAAAGGCGAGTTTGAGATTGGAGGATGGTGGGAACTGCCGCAACCGCTGATTGAAAAAGCCGGGATCAAATGGCGGGGAAAATATGCCTGGGACTGGCATTCAGACATCGGTTTTTCTGTGGGTTACACGCCTGCCGAACGCGAAAAGATCATCGACGTTTATTTTGCTGATTTTAAAAGCATATTCGGGTATTATCCCAAATCCATCGCTTCATGGGTCATCGATGCGCATTCGCTGAATTATATGTATGATAAATATAAGATTGTTGCCTCTGCCAACTGTAAAGACCAGGTAGGTACCAATGGTTTCACCCTTTGGGGCGGTTACTGGAACCAGGCATATTACCCCAGCCGTTTAAACGCTTATATGCCTGCCCAGCATGCGGATAAGCAGTTGCCCGTGCCGGTATTCAGGATGCTGGGCAGCGACCCTATACGGCAATATGCCGATGGCAGCTCGGTAACCACGCTTGAGCCTGTTTACCCCCACGCGGGCGGAAATGAACAGTGGATCAACTGGTTTTTGCAAACTTTTGCCGATGATTCCTCGCTCGGCTACAATTATACGCAGGCTGGGCAGGAAAATTCATTCACCTGGGATGCCATGAAAAAAGGGCTGGAGTGGCAGATGCCCGTTATTGCCCGTCTCCGCCAACAGGGCAAGGTTCGCGTAGAAACCATGGCACAGTCGGGCGAATGGTTTCTACGTACCTATAAGGTAACCCCCGCTACTACCTTTACGGTAAGCAGGGATGTGGCAAACAGCGATAAAAAAACCGTTTGGTATAACAGCAGGTTTTACAGGACCAACCTGCTTTGGGAAAATGGAACGTTGCGGATAACCGATATCCACCTGTTTAACGAAATAGTGCCGGATAAATACCTCAATAACGTTGCTACCGTTAATCAAAGTTTCTTTTACACACTCCCGCTGGCAGATGGTTTTCAATGGGGAAAGCGCGGCAAACCCGAGGGCTTTCGCCTGATGATGAACGACGGGGGCGGGGAGGTGCCGGTTCAGGGAGGAGATCCTGTGTTCACAAATCTGAATACGACGACGGCCCATGCTTCATGGCCTGTTGGTAAAGGTTCTTTCGAAATCAATATGAGCGAGAAATCCCTGACCATCACTGCGAAGAACCACCCGGCCGGCGACTGGTTCCTTGACTTGTGCATCGCGGAAGGAGCTAAAACCCCGTTTAAACAATTGACAGGCAATAGCGCCCTGTATGAATTTGATGGCCATACCTACCGGCTTGCTATGCAGCAGGGCACTCTGGAAAAAAGCGCCAATGGCAGTTTATACCGCATCCGGCCACAACACCAGCGAGTTGTATTATTACTGGCAGATCAATAAAAGATCTGCCGGTATACAGGCGGCCGCCTGCTTGTGAGGCCGTATCAATTTATTTTGATACGGCCTCTTAATGTAAACCCGTTTTTGCCAATAGATCACTATAATTATAATAGCTGTAACTGTGAAATAATTTCAGGATGGCCCAATTCGTTGATTGGGAAAATGACTTGGCAGATCGTTCGACAAGACCAGGAAAGCCCGGATAAAAGCAAGAAAACCTTGGATGATGAGACTCCGCTGAGAAGCATTCTTACATGCCGATGCGGTTGCTGTTTTTTCAATTAGTTTATGATGGTTCCGTCTTCCATTTCAATAATTCTTTGGGTCTTACGCGCAAATTCACTGTCATGTGTAACTACAAGTATCGTCTGTTGATAATTGGTAATCAATTCGTTAAAAATATTAAAAACGATTTCAGTGTTTTTTTTATCCAAATTACCGGTTGGCTCATCAGCCATGATGATTAGCGGATCATTGATCAATGCCCGTGCAATGGCTACCCTTTGCTTTTGCCCGCCAGATAATTGATTCGGCTTTTTTTTTGCTTCCGTTTCAATGCCTAATACTTTCAATTTTTCAAAAGCCCGGTGTTCAGTTTCTTCTGCGCTGTATTTCCCAAGTCTCAGGCCTGGGAGCATCACATTTTGGAGTACAGAGAATTCATTTAACAGGTAATGGAACTGAAATACGAAGCCTATTTTTTCGTTTCTTACGTAAGCCAGCTCCGGTTCGTTCTTTTGTTTCATACTGATATGATCAATCCTTAGGTCTCCTTCATAATCAGTGTCCATGGTTGAAAGGATATATAATAGTGTTGATTTGCCGCAGCCTGATTTTCCCATAATTGAGGCGAATTCGCCTTTATTAAGCGAAAAGTTAACATCCCTCAATACTTTTACCGCTTTGGGTTCATAAAAGGTTTTTGAGATGTTTAAAGCTTCTAATATTATTGAGTCCATGTTATTTCCCTCTTATAATGATTACAGGATCAACTTTACTTGCTTTTTTAGAGGGAAAATATCCCGCAAAATAGGTGGTTAGAAAAGAGAACAGACCAGCAATAAAATAAAAACCTATATTGAAATCAATGGGATAGGTTTTAATTGTGGGAAGCGCGGTTGTATTAAATGGGATGTGGTTTATGATAACAGATAAGATGAAACCCAGAATCAGCCCTGCCAGGCCGCCAAAAATACCTATGCCTAATGCAATTGTACTAAATATGCGACTTACATCTTTGCCTGAAAATCCTGTGGCTTTTAATATTGCGATTGAATCGAGCTTTTCATAAATCATCATATTCAGAATGTTATATATCCCAAAACCTGCTACAATCAGTAAAGTTACCCCAACTGTGTAAGATATCAGCGAGCGGATAAAGCTACCAGTATCAAATTGTGAATTGGCCGTTTGAATATCCATCGCATCTATATTAAATACCTGCCTGTAATAAGCTGCAATTTTCGGTGCTTCGGTGATGTTTTTTAATTTGACCTGGATGTCTGTGATATAATTGTTTGATTCGTCAAGTAATTTTTGAGTTGTTGCGATAGAGGTATAACTTTGCTTGTTGTCAATCTCTTCAAGACCGGATTGATAAATTCCTACTACTTTTAAAGGCACCTGGTTGCCATTAGCCGGGGTTACGTGAATGATGTCCCCCAGATGGACTATCATTTTTTTTGCAATGCCTTTTCCTAAAATAATACTGTTGGGAGTGTTTTTCAGGTCAATGAATTTGCCCGCTATAATATAGTCCCCAAATAAAAAAAGTTCATTTTCCATATTCGGATCAATCCCGTTAATAAGGCCGGTGATATTAACCTGTCCGGTATTGTAGAATATTTGCGCTGTAATTAGCGGTGAAAGTCCCTGCACGCGTGGATCGACTGCGATAGCCTTCATTATAGCCTTGCTATTGTAAATGCCCAGGCGCTTGTTCTGCGGCTTAACGGAGCTTACAAAGTTGTAACTGTGGCGATATGCGTTGGTAAGGTCCACTGGTTGGTGCCGTGCAGCTGCAATTTCATTATACAATCTGATATGGGGAGTGCGGTTTATTACCAGCCCATCTAAAAGCTTGTTTAAGCCACCCATAAAACTCAATAGGGCAATAAACATTGTTATGCTAAAAGTTACACCGGTTGCGGCAACAATCGTCTGTCTTAAGTGAGCTAATAATAAAGCTACCGCGATGTTCCAGGTCAGCTTAAAATTCATGGTATCGGTTTTATTAGTTCATCATTTAACTGGAGGCCAGAAATTACTTCTACTTGCAGGTAATCACTAAGACCTGTTTTTATTTTAAGTTTTTCACCGTTGCTTCTTATCACAACGGAATCATTGAGCAAGTAGCTTCTGGGGATAAGCAAAGCCTTTTTTCGGGTTTGGATAATTATATTTGCTTCCAAGGTAGTGTTAGGATACAATTTTAGCGGTGGGGTAGTAAAAATAGCTTCAACACGAAATGTTTTGGTGTGTTCGTTCATTTCCGGATATATTTTGGTAACTCTGGCTTCAAATACCTTGCCTCTGTAACTGTCCATCGTGACAAAAACGGTAAGCCCCGGATTTACCTTAACGATATCATATTCGTCCACTTGTAATTCAAGTAAGAAACTGTCGGCTTTGCCAATGAGGGCCAGCGGCGTTTGCGGGCCAACAGTTTCGCCCGGATTTTTGTAAAGGTTATATACTATTCCGTCTATATTGCTTTTAACAGTAAAGTCACTTTCCTGTTGTTTGTTAATACTGAGATTGTTTATGCTTTGCGCGGCGTTATAACGCAATTGCCTTTTCAATTCTGTGAAATTAATTATGGCTGTTTGTAAGGCTGTTTTTGAATTGACTACAGCTAATTCCCTTTCCTCAAGCTGTACTTTCGTACCGATCTGCTGCCCCCACAGTTCTTTTTGCCTGACCAACATTACCGAGTCGTTCAGCATCCTGTACCGGGCCTGATCAACCACGATTGCCGCTGCGGCCAGTTTATCTTTATTTAGCTTAAAGTCGGCAAATGAAGCCGATATCATCGCGTTTTCAACATTTAGCTTTTGATTTTCTTTTTTAATAGATATTAAGGGGGTGCCAGCAGTAACATATTGACCTTCAGTTACAAATTGCTCCTGAATGATGCCGCTAACTGAGGCAAAAGCTTGATATTGATCCTCGCTTTTAATTATGCCGGACGCATATACGGACTCTGATATGGAATCAACTACCGGCCTTATTTTATCGCCTTTTAATTGACAGGAAACGCTGAACAGAAACGTGGATGCAGTAATTATCGCTTTTACAATATTTATTTGATGGTTTGTTATATTATCAGTAATACTAAAGCTCCTAACAATTTTCATATTGCTAATGTCATCACTCTTAAGTATTTTAAGGTTGATAAATATCAGGATGAATAGTGACGGTGATCACACCAATTTAGTGGCAGTCATGATTTTATGATCTGCATCAACAAGCTATTTGATGTGTGTCATTCTTTTTGCTGAGTGTTATTCAAAACTTTACACAATATCAAGGTAGCCTTGGGCTGCACTGAAGAAGATTTGGATACTCACAAAATATTGCAATGAAAAAGTCGGTTCTTTTGTTATTCACTTTCGGTTCGTTTTTTCTGGTTAATGTATTTGCCCAGGAAAAGAAGGGGATTACCAATTACGCAATTAACGAACAGCTCAAAAGCGCTGCTACGTCGCAACAATTACATTACCCACAAAGCGTTACAAGGTTTTATCGCCAAAACAATTACCTTCCGGTATGGACTAATCCGGAATCACGTCAAAACACCGGGAATGCAATGGTGCTTTTAGATTGTGTGTTACAATACGGATTATCGCATGATGATTTTCATCCTAAAGAGCTTCAGTTTGATATGCTCCGCGATATTTTGGAAAATCCAGGTTCGGTTAGTGACTCCTTAAAGGCACAGTTTGATGTTTTGCTTACAGATGCTGTCATTACCATGCTAAACTATTTGCATTATGGAAAGCTCAATCCTGACTACGGATCCGACAGGGTAGATCATGGAATGGATGTACCATTTCATGCAGAAGCTAAACTGCAGGACATTATACATTCGCCGGAGTTTGCGAAAGATGTTTTGGAAGTACAACCTAATGCAAAACTCTATACTGCTTTTCAGGAAATGCTGCACATAATCAGAGGACAAGCTCCGGATGATTGCTATGGAACCCCAGGAAATGATGTAATGAAAATCGCCGTCAACATGGAAAGAATCAGGTGGGCAAACGTTGATGACGGGGAAAAATATATACAAATCAATATCCCTACCTACGAGCTGACATTTCATTTGCCGGATACATTGGTGGTATTTAAAGCTATTGTCGGGACGCCACAAACTCCCAGCCCGACTTTGCAGAGCCAAATCACCTATTTTACTTCTTTTCCAGACTGGCTTGTTCCTGACCGGATATTTATCCGCGACATCCTCCCGAAAGCAATAGCTGATAGTTTGTTCCTTGATCGGCTTCAGATCAGCATTTATAATAAGGCTGGTCAATTAACAGATATCACTAACGCCCAACTTAAGAGCATATTGGCTTCACCCCAGGGCTATTACGCTAAACAGGCTCCCGGCTGTGATAACACCTTGGGATCGCTGGTTTTTCATTTTCAAAATGTGTACAACATATACTTAAACCAAATTGCTGATCAAAAGCTGTTTGAAAAAGATAAACGTGATTTAAGTAATGGTTGTATCTGGTTAGATAATGCTGCCGGGCTCGCCGCGTTATTGCTCAAACATGACGCTTCAGACCAAGGCGACAAATTGTTTAAAATTCTTAAAAAATCAAAGACACATAATTTCGTGCTTAATAAACCTGTTCCTATAAAAATCACTTACCTGACATGTGACATAAAAAAAGGTGAATTAATCAGGTTTGAGGATATCTATAATATGGACACAAGCCTTGAATTGGCTATTTACGGCAAGCTTCAACGCAATACGAGCATAAGATAAGCTTCGTTTTGCGCAAAAAATGTTAAATCAAATTTTGAACCTTTAACTTATAAGCGGCCACTACTACCAGCGTCAAAACATAGTAGGTGATCAGAAAATTCATCATTTAGTGTATGGGAATAATATAATTTTCTGATATTCAAAACCATGAAAGGTAATCAACAGGTTAAGAAAAAAAAGAACCGCTTTTTGAGATTTTTTTCAATTTTAGGCCCGGGCCTTACTACTGGTGCTGCTGATGATGACCCCTCTGGCATTGCTACTTATTCGCAAACCGGCGCACAGTTTGGCTACAATCAGCTGTGGACAGCGCTATATATGTTACCTTTTATGATTGCCGTTCAGGAAGCTTGCGCACGTATTGGCATGGTAGCAGGTAAAGGCCTATCAGCTGTAATTAAGGAACATTACAGCAAAACTGTTTTATATGCAGTTGTCGGCCTGGTATTAGTGGCCAATACAATCAATATCGGGGCCGATATAGGAGCTATGGCAGCTGCGGCCCAATTACTTATCCCAGCCTCATTTGTTGCATTAACATTGTTTTTTACACTGTTAACCCTTCTTCTGGAGATTTTTACTTCTTATCATTCTTACGCCAGGATACTAAAATGGCTTGCAGTAACTTTGTTGGCGTATCCCATAACTTTGTTTATTGTACATCAGCCATGGCTTACCGTCCTGAAAGCAACTGTTATCCCTCATTTTGAGTTAAATTTTAATTTTCTATTTATCATAACCGGGGTATTGGGAACCACAATTTCTCCATATATGTTTTTTTGGGAAGCCTCACAGGAAGTGGAAGAACAGAAAGAAAAAGAAAGGCTTTCGCGGCATAAACCCAGGCCCGGTTGGATGCAAATTAAAAAAATGCGTATTGATAACACTATCGGCATGATATTTTCAGAATTCACAACCTGGAGTATTATAGTGGTTGCTGCAACCGTTTTGCACAATAGCGGTGTAACTGACATAAAAAGTGCGTCTGATGCGGCAAGGGCAATAGAGCCGTTGGTGCATACCTTTCCTAACGCCGGATTTTTAGCCAAATTAATTTTTTCGATCGGTATTATAGGCCTTGGTTTATTGGCTATTCCGGTACTTTCAGGCTCGGTAGGATATGCCGCTTGTGAGGCTTTTAACTGGAAGGCCGGGCTTAATTTAAAATTGAAAAAGGCGCGCTCTTTTTATGCCGTCATATGCATTGCCACTTTAATTGGATTACTAATCAATTATATTGGCATCGATCCTGTTAAGGCATTAGTTTATGCGGCTGTATTAAATGGGATAGCTGCGGTACCACTATTGTTCCTGATTGCCAGGATCTCCTCTAACCCCAAAATCATGGGAGAGTACAATAGCAAGTTTATTTCCAAATTGCTGCTTTGGAGCAGTTTTGCTGCCATGGGGGCAGCTGCAATAGCTTTGTGTTATACATTGTATTAGCACGGGATTTGGACACTTCAATTTAATGATTTAAATTACACAATATACTGCTCACCGATATGAGTTTTAAAATCTTGATCATTGAAGATTCCGCGGATATTCGCGAGGGTGTAGTGGAAATACTGGGGCTGGCCGGCTATACCGTATTTTCAGCAAGTAATGGTAAAATGGGATTGGAATTGGCTAAAGTCCAGTTACCTGATTTAATACTTTGCGATGTCATGATGCCGGAAATGGATGGGTATGGTGTGCTGTTTATGCTCGGAAAATCGGCCGACACGGCTAATATCCCTTTCATTTTTCTTACCGCCAAAGCCGAACGGATCGATTTACGTAAAGCCATGGAAATGGGTGCCGACGATTACCTGACCAAACCTTTTGATGACGTAGAATTACTTAATGCAATTGAAAGCAGGTTGAAAAAGAAAAAGCAACAAAAGGAATTTTACAGTAAGGGGTTGGACGAACTGAGTAATATAGTTGCCAGGACTGATGGGTTGAACGAACTAAAGCGTGTTATCCGGGAACGCAAGGTCCGTTTTTTTAAAAAGAACCAGGTGATTTATTATGAAGGCGACAGAGGAAATGGACTATACGTTGTTCTTAGTGGAAAGATAAAGACCAGTAAACTTGCAGACGATGGGCGCGAATTGATTACTGGTTTACATATAGCAGACCAGTACCTTGGTATTCAGGCATTGCTTGCCGGTGAGGCATATTCAGAAACCGCAAGTGCCCTTGAGGATAGCCAATTGTGCCTCATACCAAAAGAGCAGTTACAGGAAATGTTGAACTTATACCCTGAAGTAACTGATAGTTTTATTAAATTGATGGCAGGCCAGATAAGGGAAAGCGAAGAGCGATTACTGCAACTTGCGTATTATTCTGTCAGAAAAAAGATGGCGGACGCGATTCTGAGGCTTTATCGCCAAAGCGATTCCCCAAATGAAGGCGTCCGGATCTCGCGTGAAGACCTGGCTGCACTTGCAGGTATGGCCACTGAAACAGTGAGCCGTACCCTGTCGGATTTTCGTAACGAGGGCCTGATTGAAAAGAATGGAAGTGTGATAACAGTGCTTGATCTGCAGCGATTGGTTAAAATGAAAAACTGAATTTGTCGAAAAAGACAGGCGTGCAATAGGGACGCTATTCGCAGAATTTCTGCGCTGAATTTATCTGTTTTTACCAATTAAAAATTACCACGGATAACCATACACTTTAATACCAGACAAAATCATCATCAGTACTATTATTGCTATCAAACTGATAGCAATCCAAAAGGTTATTGCAGTGTTTTTGTGATTCGTAACCATAGCTAATGAGTTAGTGTATGTAATTGATAAGATGGAACCTGCACCAGACCTTGCACAGGTAGCTTCAAATAATTGAATGCTTTTTCTAAGTGACTTTCTTGATCTGTTCTCATGCTCCCTGTTAATGAGTAATTAATATGTAAATAAACTATATATCAGCGATGTATGCTGTGATTTCTGTCAGCAAGATCATTGATTCTCGTCATGAATAACAGGGGAGTGGTACTCATAAAAGCTTTATGTATCTCGTTTCGGGTTAAGAATCGACTGACGCTATAATCGGCTTTGGTGTAATTGATGGTTTAGGGATGACCATTGTCATTTTTGCATAAGCTCCGGTTCAGTAACTTGTATAACCAAATCAAATTACCGGTATGAATGGAATTATTATTTATCAGGGCAAATATGGTGCAACCAGGCAGTATGCGCATTGGCTTGGAGAAACATTGCAGATGCCGGTATCAAAAGTGGAGAATGTAACACCTGCAGTTTTAGCCCTTTATGATACCATTGTTATAGGCAGTTCAGTTTATATCGGCCGGCTGGTACTACGCGATTGGTTAAAGGAAAATGACATCAGGCTAAAGGACAAAAAGCTTTTCATTTTCATTGTTTGCAGCTTCGCAGTTAATGACATAACGCAACAACTGGAGATAATAAAAAATAATCTTGGTACCAAGATCAAAGATGTTGCCGAAATATTTTTCCTGCCCGGCAGGTGTGTCGTTTCCGGACTATCGTGGAAAGACCGGCTTATGCTAAAATTGGGCGCCTGGATTGAAAAAGATCCTGAAAAGAAATCAGTGATGCGTAATGGGTTTGATCATCTTGAGCGGAGCAACCTCAAACCGCTCATCGAAAATATTCACCGTATGGCTGATGACTGACTTTTATAGGTTTGTATGCATAAAGCAAGGTTTGTAAAAGGAGGTATTTATCGATAAAAGTAGCTGCTTATCCCAATATGTACACGTATGCCCAGTTAGCGAAATGTTAATTACATATCGTTCATAACCAATACAGCAGCTCCGCTAATTTGGCCTGATCTGAATTGATTTATCGCCTCATTGGCTTCAAACAAGCGGAATACCTTCGTTTGTGTTAATACTTCGATGTTTTTTAAAATAGAAAAGAAATTCAAACCATCCTGACGGGTTAAATTAGCTACCGACTTAACAGACCGTTCGCCCCAGAGCAAGCTATATGAAAATTCGGGTACATTGCTCATATGGATACCACCACAGATTACCTGGCCTCCTTTGTCTACATCTTTTAAAGCTTTGGGAATAAGTTCCCCTGCGGCAGCGAAAATTATGGCCGCATCCAACACTTCGGGTGGTACGTCGGAACTTCCGCCAACCCAGTGTGCACCCATGGTCTTTGCAAATCGTTGCGCACGCTCGTCCCCATCTCTGGTGAACGCGAATACTTGTTTACCCTGCGCTATAGCTACCTGGATCAAGATATGAGCAGCAGCACCAAATCCATAGAAACCAACATTTTTGGCCGATGGTGCGATCATGCTATAGGAACGAAACCCGATCAAACCTGCACAGAGCAGGGGTGCTGAAGCCGGCTGATTATATCGTTTGTCTAATATAAAACAAAAACGTGCGTCGGCAACCGTATATTCGGAATAACCGCCATCAATAGTGTATCCCGTAAATAAGGGGGCATCACAAAGGTTCTCCATGCCCAACAGGCAAAATTTACAACGCCCACAGGTATGACCGAGCCAGGGAACACCCACTAACTGACCGGAAGAAAGTTCAGTTACTGTACTGCCTGTTTTGACGATGGTTCCGATAATTTCGTGGCCGGGTATCAGCGGAAGCTTTGGTTTATCCAGTTCGCCATCTAATATATGGAGGTCGGTACGACAGATACCACAGGCAATAATTTTGATCAGCACCTGATAGTCAGAAGGCTGAGGAATGGGAACCTGGCGATATACCAGTGGCCCGCCGGCTTTTTCAAGCACCATTGCCTGCATGTTACCAGTGTGTTTCATATTAATCTTTTATTACTTTACAATAATCTTAATATCCTGTTTCAGAAAGTTACCTGTTCATTAATATACCATTTGAGAGTAACCGATATATCGCAGATCTCCGGCTCTGTTGCCAGTAGATGGTTAGAGAAAAACATTTCCTCCGGCGAGGCATAGCTATGCGTTACATTGCCGGCGCGCCAACAACCATAAAAATAGATTTTCGGCAAGTAAAAAAAGATGATATTATCGGCCTTTGAAAATGATAGTGGTCACTTGTCTTAAAATCAGCAACAATCAGTAATAACATGACCAATATCATTATCCTGGTTGCCGGATGTCATTCATCCGGAATAACGCACGTTGTAACCTTGTGTTATGAAAAATCAAATCAACATTAAGCACATTAAGAACCTTAACAACGATGTGTTAAGGGGCATCGCGTTCTACACACAGGAGTTGGCTATTTTACAGGAAAGGTTGCAGGAGATTGCCGGCGACAATACGGCCCGCGAAGTACAGGAACAAGTGGAACATTTTCAGAATCAGTTCATCATCCATGAAAAATGCCTTACGGAGCTAAAACAAGACATTCACCGTAATGACCTTGACATAAAAGCAGATCTTTTGCTTTCCGGTACTATGGTTTCTGAAAGTATAGCTGCCGAACATTCCAGAGTTCATGAGCGCTATCTTAACGAAGAAAAAATATTCAACGATTTGCGCCACGAGTTTAACCGGTTTTCTGCGGAGTGGTTGTAATTGATTTAAGGGATAGTGACTACCGGGGGTATGTTTCCTGTTGCTGCCACTGTAAAAACCGGTGGCAGCAATTAAATCAGAAAAACAAGCCCGAATTGTTTCTTGAACAAAGCTTAATATGCTGTCCAGCCTCCATCCGCTGTTAGCACGGAGCCATTAATAAAGCTTGATTTTACCGAAGCAAGGAAAAGGGCAACTTCAGCAATTGCTTCGGGAGCCGCAGCACCTGGTGCATTGCCTGTTCCGGCGTTCATCCTTTCAAAGCCAAACGGATTGGGTTCCATGCCAAAAACGATATTGGTATTTACTCCCCCCGGTGCTATAGCGTTGCAGCGGATATTTTTATCCGCATATTGATATCCTATGTTTTTAGTTAAACCGATTATTGCATGCTTAGATGCTGTATAAGCGGCACCGGCCCGGCCTCCCTGGAAGCCGCTGATGGATGCAATATTAATAACTGTACCGGAGCCGCTTTCCAGGAAAAGAGGTATAGCTTCACGGCAGGCAAAAAAACAACCGTTCAGGTTTGTTCCTATTACTTTCTCCCATAATTCGTCTGTTACATCGGTCACCGGAGTAAAATTGTCCATAGCGCCGGCATTATTTACCAAAATATCAAGTGTGCCGAAAGTGTTGTGAACATACTTCATCACCAATTGCACATCGCCCTTTACGGAGATATCTGCAGCGATACATGCTACCATACCGCCATTTGCGCGAATTTCAGCCGCGACGGCTTCAATATTTGATTGATGGATATCGGTAAGCATAACTTTTGCGCCCTGTTCGGCGAAAAGCTTTGCAATGGCTTTTCCAATCCCTGATCCGGCCCCGGTTACAAGGGCCACTTTTTGTGATAGTTGTTTCATAATTGGTTTAACTTACATATACAAAAATCACTCGTAAACAACATGTAGAGAATGATTCCGGTCATTAAAAAATGTGATTAGAGGCGAATTACAAAATTGTAAACATGTTAATAGTCATTTGCCACTATATGCTATTTATGAATTTGCATATTAAAATATATTGCCCAAATGCTTATTGAGATTGCACAGCCTGTTGTTTTCTTTGCGCTTTTTCCTGGCTTTTGAAATAGCCCCTAAAAAGGAAATTGTGCTTGAGCGCTTCCATGTTTTTATTGAATCCATCTGTACCCTGGCGCAGGTTATACATAGTTGCCCTTAAGTCTTTGGCAAATGCTGAATCTTTTAAAATCATTGGCAGCGAGCCATTCCCGCTGTTTAAATGGCTGTTTACGGTACGCGCCAGGTTATTCAGCTGCCAGGTTAACGAATCGGCGTTATCGCTTGCTTTCCTGATACTCGAAATAGCCGCCTGTAGGTTGCCGGCAGCTATGGTGTCCCTGAGCAAGACCCCCGCCGCTCCTTTTCCATTTTTTATCCCTACAATCAGATCATCTATGCCATTGGTAATTTTGACAGCATTTGCGCTCGCTTTGTTTAAATTTTGCAAAGAGGCAAGTAAGTTGCCGGAGACATTTTTATCGTTCAGCAGGGTCATGAATGTGCTGCCGTTAACCTTCAGGACAGTAACCTTTAACGCTTCTGAGATAACTGCAACGTTATTATTGGTTTTGGATAAGGTCTGCAACATTTCATCGGTACTGATTTTTTTTTGCGCTATAAGAAGATCATCTTCAGTAACTTGTGGGCTTGGTAAGTTTGAAGGAACTATGTTTACTATTTTATTGCCCATCAGCCCTTCTGTGCCAATTGAGGCGACCGCATTTTTATGAATATAGGATGTGAACTTGTTGTCGATTGATAATGTTACCTCAATTGTAGTATCATTGATCATGTTGATCTTTTTTACCGTACCAGATTGAATTCCGGAGAACTGTACGTTATTGCCAACGGTGAGGCCATTGAGGTTAGAAAACCTCACCCGTATGTTGAAATCGCTACCAAACAGGTTATGATTTTTGCCGATAAGATAGAAGGCAAGTATTAACACAAATAGGCCTGATAGTACGAATGCGCCAAGTTTTATATTGCCTGCTGTTTGGTTTGCCATAATTTATTCGAAAAATTGATGAATATTTGGATCTGTCGAATGTTCGAAATCGGTGTATGTACCTTGTGCATAACAACGACCGTCCAGCAGCAGAGCCACTCGGTCGGCGGTGTTTTTTACACAGTTCATGTCGTGTGTGATGATAATGGATGATGTATGGTATTTATCCTGCAGTTTCAAAATTAATTTATCGATTTCCCGGGCTGTAACCGGATCGAGCCCTGTTGTTGGTTCATCATATAATATCACTTCCGGTTTAAGGATCATGGTCCTGGCAAGAGCAACACGTTTTAGCATGCCGCCGGATAATTCTTCCGGCATCAGATCAACAGTATGCGCCAGCCCTACGTTTTCCAAAGCCTCCATAACCAGGGCTTCCACCTCGTTCTGCGAAGCAGCAATCCAGTGACGGCGTAAAGGAAATTCCAGGTTCTCACGAACGGTCATGGAATCGTACAATGCGTTGCCCTGGAAAAGAAAGCCAATGCGGGCGCGGACCTGATCGAGTACTTCGTGAGACATATCAGGGACATTTTGACCAAAAACTTTGATATTTCCGCTATCAGGTTTCAACAAACCGATAATGCATTTGATCAGTACTGACTTGCCGGATCCGGACTTGCCAAGCACTACCACATTCTCTTCTTTTTTGACTGATAATGCAAAGTCTTGCAGCACGGTATGATCGCCGAAATGCTTACAAAGTTTTTCTATCACAATCACATTGTTTTCGGTGGCTGTTTGTGTTTTCATGCTTTAATTTAAACCAAGCAGATCCGTGAGTTGCACAGCCAGCAAGTCGATGAAAAAGATTACTACAGATGATAACACAACCGCTGAGTTGGCCGAACTTCCAACACCCCTGGTACCTTTGCTTGATGTGTAACCTTTATAACAACCAACGATTCCAACAGCAAAACCAAAGAAAAATGTTTTAAAAAATGCAGGAAGTACGTCGCCGAAACTGAGACTTCTAAACACCTGAATAAAAAAAAGATAAAAGCTGGTGGCCGACCTGATATTAACGCCTATGTATGCTCCGAACAAGGCGATAGCGTCGCCCAGGACAGTGAGCACGGGTAGCATTAATGTAGTTGCCACGGTACGCGTAGCGACAAGGTACTTGAATGGATTGGTTCCGCTTACCTCCATTGCATCAATTTGCTCTGTGACCTTCATGGATCCAAGTTCGGCTCCTATACTGCTGGCTATTTTACCTGCAAATATCAGCGCTGTTATAACCGGACCTATCTCCCTAACTATGGCAATGCCTACCATCACCGGAAGTTGAGATTCAACACCATAGGCAACCAGGGATGGCCGCAGCTGCATTGTAAGAACAAGGCCCATAATAAAACCTGTGAGGCCGATAAGCGGCAACGATTTATATCCAATTATATAGCATTGGTTTAATAATTCGCGGACCTCAAAGCGCGGTTTAATTCCGGTAGAGAAAAACTGGCCGGCAAATCCTGCGATATCCCCAGTGTCATTCAAAAAGGCTTTGATATTTTTAGTGAAAGCCATCGTTATATCTGTTTAACTTGATTTGAAAAAATGATCTACGGTAAAATTAATATGGGCCCGAAGAAAAATTTGTGATATCGGACAGCATTTTTTTTGATATCTATACCACTGATAAGTGACGCAAATCATTTTTAAGCCCGACGGAACAACTGGTTAACCAGGATATGAAAGATGGTTTTAACAGGTGTGTCATAGGCAGAAACCGGTTTGTGTTTATCCAAGAGATAGCTCATGGTTCCCTTTCTTATACCGCACTTGGTTGAGACTTGTTCTTGCTGGATTTCAAGGCAGCATTAATATTTTCAATACCTTTAATCAATGCGTCCGCGTTAAAAGCGATGCTGTCGATGCCGGTTTCAACCAGTAGCCTGGTGAACGTTTCTGAATCGCTTGCCGCCTGGCCGCACAGGCCTACTTTTTTTTTCAGTTTATTTGCCTTTTGTATCATCATGACGATCAGTTGTTTGCTCGCGGCGTCCTGTTCGTCAAATAAGCCTGCTATGAGTGCTGAATCCCGATCAATGCCTAATGTTAATTGTGTAAGGTCATTTGAACCAATTGAGAAACCGTCAAATACTTCCGCGAATTCCTCGGCAAGTAATACATTGCTGGGAATTTCTGCCATAACGAAGATCTCAAGGTCATTCAGGCCCCGTTTAAGCCCGCAGGACGACATCAGATCGATGACTTTTTGTCCCTCTTTAACTGTCCGGCAAAAAGGGATCATCAATTTAATATTATTGAAGCCCATTTCATCACGAACTACTTTCATGGCCTCGCATTCAAGCAGGAAGCCGTCGCGGTAATGATCATCATAATACCTGGAGGCCCCCCTGAAGCCAATCATCGGGTTCTCTTCCTTTGGCTCAAAGTACCTTCCGCCAATTAGGCCGGCATATTCATTGGTTTTAAAATCGCTCATCCTCACGATCACATCTTTCGGGTAAAATGCCGCTGCTATCGTGGCAACACCCTGTACAAGTTTATCTACAAAATAAGCTTTTTTATCGGCATAGCCAGCTGTTAGGTGAGCGATTTTTACCCGTTCCTGCTCGTCCAACACCTGGTTAAAGTGTACGAGTGCCATCGGATGTATCCCAATTTGGTTCGCGATAATAAATTCAATTCGCATCAATCCAACACCGTGGTTGGGAAACATCGATAATTTAAAGGCCTGTCCGGGATCGGCTATGATTAGTTGGGCTTTCGGGTGTACCGGCAGGTGGGTTTTGCTTACATCACTGACCGTTTCAG
Organism: Mucilaginibacter gossypii; assembly: GCF_017569325.2. Taxonomy (NCBI): domain Bacteria; kingdom Pseudomonadati; phylum Bacteroidota; class Sphingobacteriia; order Sphingobacteriales; family Sphingobacteriaceae; genus Mucilaginibacter; species Mucilaginibacter gossypii. Next base: position 1,811,667 of record NZ_CP071878.2, read on the forward strand.
TCCACTCCAGTTTGCCCCTGTAAACCATCCCCGTCTTTCCTTCGGCGCAGCAAATGGTTATCATCTCACCATCCTCAATGTTATAGGTTCCGTTTGTTGTTCCAACTACAGCCACCGCGCCGAGTTCCCGGGCTATAATAGCGGCATGGCTGGTGCGGCCGCCATTATTAGTAACAATTCCCGCTACCTTTTTCAATACGGGGTCCCAATCCGGGCTGGTTGTTTCGGTAACCAGAATTTCGCCTTCTTTAAGCAGGTTAGCCTGGTCAGGAGTTTTGAGCACGCGTGCCCTGCCGGCTGTAATGCCATTGCCTATGGCAGCCCCCATGGTTATAACTTCTCCTTTTTCGGCAATTTTGAAACTTTTTACCTGTATCTTTTTTTCTTGATTATGTACAGTTTCGGGACGAGCCTGGATAATATAAAGTTGGTGATCGAACCCGTCCTTAGCCCATTCAAAATCCATAGGCTGACGGTAATGGTCTTCGATGATCAACGCCCAGTTGGCAAGCTTTTCAACTTCCTGATCGCTGAGCACAAATTTTTGCCGGAGTTCCCAGGGCGTATCCTGATTTATTGTTGGATTGGTTGCATCGTCGGTAGTTGCGCAAACCATGGTTTTGTTTTTGCTGCCAAGGTTTTTTTGGATAATGGACCTTAAATTTTTTTTAAGAGTTGGTTTAAACACCAGGAATTCATCAGGCGTAACAGTGCCTTGTACTATATTTTCCCCTAATCCCCACACACCCGAAATATGTATAATATCCTTGAACCCACTTTCTGGTTCCAAAGTAAATCCGATACCGGAACACCCCATATCAGATCGCACCATTTTCTGGACTGCAACTGAAAGATAAACTTTCCCATGATCAAAATTTTTATCTTCCCGATATTTAATAGCCCGGTCTGTATAAAGTGATGCAAAGCATTGTTTTACGGCAGTTAATAAAGCACTATGGCCTTTAATATTCAGGAAGGATTCGTGCTGTCCTGCAAAACTTGCCCCTGGCAAATCTTCTGCTGTGGCACTGCTTCGCACCGCCACAGTCGGTTCTGCATTTTCAAAAATATAATCGTAGGCGTCTATGATTGCCATTTGCAGGTCATTCGGCATAACGGCGTCCATGATCAGTTTTCGGGCTCTGGCGCCGCTCATCGTCAAGTTAGAGAAGTTCTGCCGGTCTAAACCGGTCATCAAATCAATAAGCTTTTTTTCGAGCCGGTTGAACCCGATGAAATAACGAAAAGCTGCTACAGTTACAGCGAAGCCGTTTGGCGTATTTATTCCATTGTTGGTTAGTTGATTGTAAATTTCCCCCAATGAAGCTGTTTTTCCACCAACATCACCAATATCACCTATGGTGATTTCACTAAACTTTCTGATAAAATGTTCCATGTTACTGTTATTAAGCCGGCCGAAGAGCGTCCGGTTGTCAAAATCGCCGGTGTTGCCGGCAAAATTTTTTTAGTCTACTTTAATTTCTTTCTTTGCCGCTTGGTTTCTGCCGCTTTTTTTAAGTTCGATTTCCAAAAGGCCATTGTGATAATTGGCATTCATCCCGTCTTCCTCAACATTGTCTGGCAGCTTAAATGTGCGACGGAAGGAAGCAAAGGAAAATTCTTTACGTGTATAACTATCAATCTCTTCCTTTTCTTCTTTATTGGTTTCCGCACTGATGATCAGTAAGCCGTCTTCGGTAATGATTTTGAAATCGTTTTTTTTAAAGCCCGGAACAGCAAGGTCAAGCTTATAATGATTTTTGGTTTCACGGATATTTACAGCCGGGAGAAATTCTCCGCCGCTGGAAGTTTTATCAAAAAAACGGTCTGGACTCCAAAAATTCTCCATCATTGATTTCCATGATGGAACGCGATGTGATTTTATTAAGGCTGTCATAAATTTGTTTGTTGAATGATTGGTTATCCAAATTTCGCCATGGGAGACATTAAGTATAATGACCACTGTCACGCTTTGGTGTGATTCATGTCAGTTTGGCGGTTTCTTTATCGCAATACCTTTATGGTAACAAGTAATAAGCTATGAATGAATCTTTTAATGGCATGGAATCGGCAATAGAAACCGGGCCTGCAATACAAAATGTTTACCTGCAATCATTAGGTGCAGCAGGTACTGTAACCGGATCCAAGCATCTGCTGCTTACCCCCGGGGGGAACGTTATGATCGATTGCGGCCTGTTTCAAGGGATAAAGGCTTTGCGGGAAAAAAACTGGGAAAGCCTGCCTGTTAACCTGGCTGATATTAGTGCACTGATACTGACCCACGCACACCTCGATCACTGTGGCTATATCCCTTTACTGGTACGGAACGGGTATCGTAACAAGATTTACATGAGCCAGCCGACCAGGGACCTTGTAGAGCTTATTTTGCGCGACTGCGCCAAACTACAGGAAGAAGATGCCCAAAAGGCTAATAAATACGGCTACTCCAGGCATCATCCGGCAAAGGCCCTTTACACCGTGAAAGATGTTGAGGCTGCGTTGCCCTATTTTGAAGTTTGTGAAATACATAAAACAATCAGCCTGGCTAAACAACTAAGTTTTAGTTTGTACCCATGTGGGCACATCGCGGGTGCTTGTTCGGTCAAAATAAGTTGCTTTGAGAAGACAATTGTATTTTCCGGGGATATCGGGCGTGACCAGTCAGAGCTATTACCTGGCCCCGAGCTATTAGGGCAAGCCGATTTTGTAGTCATGGAGTCTACTTACGGTGATCGCCTACACTCTAAAAATGACACTTCACAGGATTTGGCGGGTGCTATTAATGATACTGTTTTTAATAAGGGTAATGTCCTGATCCCATGTTTTGCAGTTGGCCGGGCGCAGGAAGTGATGCACCTGATCTATCGCTTAAAACAACATAATCTGATTCCGTCATCCATTCCGGTATACCTTGATAGCCCGATGGCCGCAGTTGCCGGAAAGACCCTGGTACACTTTCCCGAATGGTTTACTATTGATGAAAAAGAATGTGCCGACATGTTTAACAGCGTAACTATCAACAAGGATTATAAGGATACCGAAAAGATCATAAAAAGGGCAGGGCCTAAGATCGTTCTTGCGGCAAGTGGAATGCTAACCGGAGGCCGTGTGCTGGAATATTTGAAGCGTTATTTGGGCGATGAGCGTAACACTATACTCCTGATTGGTTTCCAGGCCGAGGGCACACGGGGAAGGGCGTTGCTTAACCATATCCACGAATTGAAAATTCATGGTCAATATTACCCGGTGGTGGCGAAGGTACAAGAGATAGAAGGTTTGTCCGCTCACGCCGATCAGTCCGAATTGATTACCTGGTTAAAGCAGTTTCAAAATTCGGTATCGGGGGTTTACCTGGTACATGGCGAACCATGCGCACAAGACACTCTTCGGGTTAAGATCCAGGATGAGTTGAAACTAACAGTAAAGATTATGCAGCCTTACCATAAGGAACTTTTATTCACTTTAAATCAACAGTTGTAATGTGATCAGTGGTACTGCTTAATATCTTGACTTTGAATGCAACAATACTGTTAATCGGTGCCTGGTGCTGTAAATTGACTGTATTGGTTAATTTAATGATAAGCGTCATTTTTCTTTAGCCAGTATTTATCAATATTTGAATACTGGTTACTTTCTAAGCCATTTAAAGCAGGGTTGTTAAATTGCAATGTTACGCGAACTTATTAAGTGCGGATCATGGAAAAGCTCACTTTTAATTTTTGCCATCCCGTAAAAGGTCTCCTCAGGCTTTTGAATAAACTTTATCCGGCAGAAATACGCGTAGTACCAATTGATGACCAGCACGGGGGCTTAATTGAAATTTCGGTAACAGGTCTCTGCAGCGGTAAATGGAAGGCAATGCTTGAGTGGGAACATGATGGCATGAATTATTATTATGAACAAGAATTTGAGATACCCGAAGTAAATTGAGTTTTAAATACCTATAATCCCCAATATAATTCTGGTGAAAATAATTGATTTACCGACAATCAATCCCAAGCTCCTTATAATCACTTATTAAAGTATGGGTAAATGAAAAAAATCGGACCGTGTGCCTAAAATCTTTTCGAGGTCACCTTTATCTATTTCTTCCTTAGTTAACAATAGGGTTGCTAACTGATCCAATAAAGGCTTCTTTTTGGCAAGAATTCCTTTCGCGTTCTGATAGGCCTGTGCCAGCAATCCTATTATTTCATCGTCAATAATTTTGCTGGTAGATTCGCTGAAGGGTTTTTGTATTGCCAGATCGGTTTGACCGGTTGAATCGTAATAACTGACGTTTCCAAGCTTTTCGGCAAAACCATAATACATGACCATTGATCTTGCTTCTTTGGTCGCTTTTTCCAAATCATCCAACGCCCCGGACGATATTTCGCCAAAAGTAAGTTCTTCTGCCGCCCTGCCTGCCAGGGTAGCACATAGATGTTCCACGAAAGCAGTTTTGTTACGCAGTTGCCTCTCTTCTGGCAAGTATAATGCCGCGCCTAAAGATTTCCCGCGGGGAATGATCGATACCTTAACCAATGGTTCCACATTTTCCAACAACCAACTCGCAACTGCATGGCCGGCCTCATGATAAGCGATTACTTTCTTTTCGGCCGGCGTAATGATTTTGCTTTTCTTTTCAAGCCCTGCAATTATACGGTAAATGGCTTCTGAAAAATCGGCATTTTGTATACTGTCGGCTTTTCTCCGAGCAGCAATTAACGCTGCCTCATTACAGATATTTGCAATATCTGCGCCCGAAAAGCCCGGCGTTTGGGCCGCGAGCATAGGGATGTCAATGGTATCGGCCATGGTTAACCGCTTGGTGTGCACTTTGAAGATAGCTACTCGTTCCGTTAAATTGGGTAACTCAAGGTAAATATGACGATCAAACCTTCCTGCCCTAATTAAGGCTGGGTCCAGCATATCAGCCCGGTTGGTTGCCGCCAACACAATAACCCCAGCATTGGTAGCAAAACCATCCATCTCGGTCAATAACTGGTTTAATGTGCTTTCACGTTCATCATTGACACCGCCTAAATAAGCACCTTTGCCTCTTGAACGCCCGATTGCGTCAATTTCATCAATAAAAATGATACAGGGTGCCTTTTCTTTGGCTTGTTGAAACATATCGCGCACCCGGGAAGCACCAACACCGACAAACATTTCAACAAAGGCAGCTCCGGAGATTGAAAAGAACGGCACCTGCGCTTCGCCGGCCACGGCTTTTGCAAGCATTGTTTTACCTGTTCCAGGTGGGCCTACTAAAATTACACCTTTAGGTATCTTTGCCCCGAGTTTGGTGAATACGTCAGGCGTTTTTAGAAAGTCGACAATTTCACTGACTTCTACCTTGGCTTCTTCCAGCCCGGCAACGTCGGCGAAGGTGACAGTGCTGTTTTGTTTTTCAATCAATGTAGCCCTTGATTTTCCGAAGCTAAAAATCGAAGATCCCCCTGGCGCTCCGGTACCCGCCATACGCCTCATGATGAAATTCCAAATAAGAAACATCAGAATGAAAGGTACAGTCCAACCGAGGATATTAACGAACCAGTTGCTTTTGTTAATGTACCTTACCGAAACCCTTTCACTTAAGGGAAAACCTTGCTCCGCTTTATCGAGATTAAGTTCAAAAGATTCAACTGATCCTATTGTAAAAGTGTAATGTGGCCCGTAGTTCAGGCCCTTGCCAACCACTGGTTTAAATGCGGCTTTGAAAGCGGTATCGCCTGCAAATGAACTTTTGATGTATACGTTAACATGCTCTTTATTGATCACCTCTAACTTTTCAACAGCTTTTCGGCTTAGCATATCTTTTGAAAATTGCTGCCATGTGATCTCTTTGACATTATCTCCAGACAAGAATGGGGAAAGAATCAAATACAGCAAAATGATCACATATACCCAAGCCCAACTGAATGTTGGTTTATATTTTTTTTTAATGTTTTTATTTGCTGTTGGCATCGCTTTTTTCATAAAATAAAGATGGGTTGAAGCGTACAAACCTGAAATGACGGTTGTTTGCCGAAAATGTGACTTTTGTCGTGATGAAGTGTGACAAAACTCCAATAGTTTGGAGCAAAAGAAAATTAAAGAAACCAGTATTACTCCCCGAGTTTATTCATGGGTAGGGCCACTTGAACAGGTTGCATATAACGCAGGTGGCGTCATGCTCCGGTTGGCCTGGGATGGATAACTGAACTATCCCTTTGGCTAAGTTCAGATAAACATCTTTTTTTCAGAAGTATATTATAATATAAATGGGGGAGATCTGACACAGTAACCCGGCTTCGTGGCTTGTTATTTTTTCAATAGCTCAACTACTCAGGCCTACTCGTCTTTTTCGCACATGGGATATTCTTTTTTAACTGCTGTTGATAGTTACCAAATGTCTCCGGCTTTTTCAGGTTGCGTTTTTCTTGATTTTTCATACGATAAATTTTGGCAGCACTCTTTGGTCAATAAATGACCAGAGGCATGGTAGCAGCTAATAGATGGTACTTCGGCGGCCTGATAGTAGCCAGGTTAAGGGAACTCAGAAAGATAATGTTTAGGGGTCTTATCTTATTGATGATGAACATCATATCAGTTCATGATCGCCATCATGGTGATAGCTGCCGGCTATTCGGTTCTTTGTTGTAGTTAATTACATTCAAAAATCATGAGAACAGACAATCAAATCCAAAAAGATGTAATGGATGAATTGAAATGGCAGCCATTTCTAAATTCATCTGAAATTGGCGTTGCTGTAAAGAATGGCATTGTGACATTATCAGGCAATGTAGATTCCTTTTCCAAAAAGCTAACTGCCGAGCGGGCGGCCAAAAAAGTTGCCGGTGTCAAGGCCATCGCTGAAGATATTCATATTGGTGTGTCGCCAGCCTACTGGAGAACAGACGCGGAAATTGCTGAGGCAGTACTAAATGCACTTAAATGGCACTCGGTAGTACCTGACGATAAGATAAAAATTAAGGTAGAAGATGGTGACGTTACCCTGGAAGGTGAACTTGAGTGGGAATACCAGCGTGTTAATGCCCAGACGGCGATTCAATACCTTTCAGGAGTACGTTCGGTGTTCAACCGGATCACCATTAAACCGAAATTAACCCCATTGGAGTTGGAAAAAAAGATTGCAGATGCTTTCCGCAGGAATGCAACTGTCGACGCCAGCAAAGTAACTGTGGATACAATCGGAAACAAAGTTGTCCTGACCGGGAAGGTACGTTCCCTTACCGAAAGTGAAGATGCCGAAGATGTTGCGTGGGAAGCTCCCGGTGTACGCCATGTAGAAAATAAGCTGACTATTGAAGAACCGGAATTTGTTTATTAATTCATTAAAAACAAAACAACATGAAAACGTTCAAATCCATGCTTATGCTAACCGCGCTGATAGTCGGTTTTGCTCTATGCTCATCGGCTCAGGTAATTTTACCTGAAGTGCGGATCGTTGCTTCAACTTACAAATATTTAAATGCTACGGATAACCGTGAAATGTCGCAACCAGTTAGGATGCTCGAATTTAAAGCAGCCAGTTACGATGTGAAAAAATCAGAATTTTATGATGATGACTATGATGGGTATTATATCTCATTTTATATACCTGACGGGAAAATACTCGCGGCTTATGATAAAGATGGCAAACTCCTTAGAACAGCCGAAAAGTTTAAAAATACAAAATTGCCCGAGGCAGTCAGGACTGCTGTTTCGCAGCGCTTTCCAAACTGGCGTATTTCGCAGGATGTTTACCAGGTTAATTATTTTGATCATAAGGATAAGGCTGATAAAATCTTCAAGCTCCTGCTGGAAAACGGCGATAAACGCATGAAAGTAAAACTCAACGAAAAGGGAGAATTTCGCTAAGTAACTGACCTCAATACCTTGCATCCCTGTCACAATAAGGGAAGCTCTGGCAGTCAAAGACGGAAGCTTCCCTTTAAACAAACGGTTATGAAAAAGATTATGCTCGCGTTAAACGCAGAAAAGCCGGACCCACAATCTGTGGCATTCGGTGTTTATTTGGCCCGGTTAACAGGATCTCAGCTTTGCGGAATATTCTTGGAAGATCAGACCCCTACGCACGAGGCTGGTGTTAAATTCGCCTACGGCAGTGTTTATGTAGAAACCATAGATGCAGATGAAGAACCAATAAAGGCTTTTAAGGAGAAAGCTGCTCAATTGAACATACGCGTGTTCAAAGAAGCCTGCGAAGCCCAGGGTATCAATTGCAGGGTCCATCGTGATCAGGGTGTCCCGCAAACAGAATTGATCAATGAAAGCCGATATGCGGATGTCCTGGTTTCAGGGCCTGTATTGTTCGCTTCGTCCGCTCTCGAAATGCCGGCTGGCTTTGTAAAAACATTGCTGGCCAAGTCAGAATGCCCGGTAATTATAGCACCACACCATACCCATCTAATCAATAAGATCCTTTTTGCTTTTAACGGCAGCGCTTCGGCTTTATTCGCAATCAAGCAGTTCACCTATCTGTTTCCGGAGTTGAAGGACACGGAGCTGGTGGTAATGCAGGTTGACGAAGATGCTGTATTCAATGAAGAGCAAAAAGAAAAACTTTATGAATACCTACGCGTACATTATAGCCTGATCAACTTTAAAGATTTACGGGGAAAACCAAAGGATGAGTTATTTGATTATTCCCTTAGAGAGAACAATGCATGCCTGGTTATGGGAGCGTATGGGCGTAACTGGCTGTCTAAATTTTTTAAAGATAGTACAGCAGAGTTGATCATTAAATTGAATAATCTTCCTGTATTTATTACCCATTGGTAACGCCGAAACAAGTTGATTGGTTTGAAAAAGTTTAAGTTTATCCATTAACGCTTGCTTATTATGTTGTTCAAGTTACCAATGCTATGTAATCCAAAGTAAAAGAAGCCAGTTTAAATTAATATCTTACTTATCCTTTTTACAAAAAATCTATTATTTCTATCTCCTTTAAAAAGAAACAACTTTAATCACCGGCCTGATTGAGCGCCTAAACCGTCGGGTGACCTGCCGGGGGCTATAGTACTGGCTACTTTAGATAATTGTCGGAATGAGATCCCATATATTCGGCGTTGGTAAGTGAGCTGTTGAGTAAATTATCTTTGCACAATTGAAGCCGCTGCACAAGCCATACACCCAAAGTGTGGAAAAACCTCAACTAATAAAAGCCATGACCATGAAAACAAAACATTTAACTCAAATTGCCCAAAAGTCGCCCAACTGGTTGCGCGGCAATTGGCCGCTTATTCTTTTGCTCTCATTTGTATTACTTATCATTACAGGAATGGCTGTGTTTCTCTTTTTTTTCCTGACAAATTGATAAAACGATCGGCGAATGCCGATCGGCCATTAGAAGCACACATTCAATTAACGGCACCTTTTGTTAATTTGTAAGTTCGTAATTTTTTAATGCTTATTTACTATTAGTTTTTGTTTAAAACTTTTGGGAATTTTTTTTAACTTTATTAAACAATCGCAAAATATCTTATACCCAAATCTCTCGTATTATGAACGAGTTAAATACTTTATCTCTTTGAAAATGAAGCGGGGTTTAAAGCTTTATTTCAGTACACTACAGTTGGGGTTTTGGTGATAAGTGAAGGGGGGGAGGATCGAGTTATCTAACCCATGTGCATAAAAATTGTTCGGCTATGATAAATCCGAGCTTGAAGGGCAATTGGTAGAATTATTTTTGTAAAACAATACGTAGAGTTATTGAACGGTCACATCAGTTTTATCAACAACGCTAACCTCGGAATAACTTTCATTATTGAATTTCCAATGAATCTAAGGCTATGAAAACGATCTTACTGGTAGAAGACAATAACGACATTCGCGAAAATACCTGCGAATTGTTGGAATTGGAAGGCTATAACGTCATCCCCGCATTGATGGAAAAACAGGATTAATATTAGCTATTGAACACCTGCCTGATTTAATACTTTGCGATATTATGATGCCTGAGGCTAATGGTTATGAGGTTCTTAAATATTTGCAAGACAATGCCGCGACCAGGGCTATTCCATTTATATTTTTAACGGCCAGTGCTGAAAAAAAGGATGTAGCGATCGGCCTGGAGATGGGGGCGAGCGGCTACATCCGCAAGCCATTTGACCCTGAAGAACTTTTTCAAGCCATCAGGCATTCGCTGCAGGAGTCGGTTTAACTAAATATTTGTTATCAATATGTGATAAACTATTTAAAATAGCGTGCCCAAGGTCATTTGTTCTAATATTCTGAGGAGCGATTTTTGTTGATAAATAAATAATCAATGAAAATCCCTGAAGGAAGCGAAAGCAGGAATATTTTAACCAGGGGAGGATTACGTATAACCAGACAATTGGCCCCAACCGCGCTCAAAAGCTTTCGGTTCGATTTTTACATCGGTTGTGCTGCCTCAATTATACTTGTCATATTAACAGGGGCAGTTTCTTATAATACGTTAATCCAACAAGAAAGAAATGAAAAACGGATAGAACGTACCTACCAGGTGCTTAGAAAAACTGACTCGCTGAACATGCTGTTTAATCAGGCTATGGTGTACCAAACGTATTCAAAACCGTTAGCGCCTAAAGATAGTTCCGGCTTAAATACGCAGCAGTATGAAGGGCTTAATACAAAAGTTAATTCCTTAAAAGCTTTGGTAATTGATGATAATCAATTAACGCAGGTTATTAACTTGAAACATCAAATAGACACGCTGCGGAGAACGACCTTTTCAGAAAGAAGTAACCTCAGGTTAAAAATTGAAAAAATTAACGAAACCATCCACCGCTTTAAGCACCTGGAAGAAATGTCCCTGTCTTCGCAGGAGGCCGGTTATAAACTATCCTCTAAACAAACCAGGGTTGTTATAGTTGCCGGTTCTGTTTTGATAATGGTTATTGTATCTTTTTTAGTTTATCTAATTCTGAAGGAATTAAACGCCCGTATCAGGGCATATAGGGAAGAGTTTGAATTAAACCAATTAAAAAGCACGTTTGTGACTTTGGCATCACATGAATTTCGGACACCGTTAAGCTCTATTTTACTGTCAGCCACTCTAATCGCTAAATACCTGGAAAAAGATGAAAAAACATCAATTGTCAAACATGTTGCCAAGATCAAACAGGTAGTTCATAATCTTGAAGATATCCTTGAAGATTTTTTATCTGTTGAAAGGCTGGAAGAAGGTTTGACTGAAGCCGAATTTTCATCTTTCGATTTGGTACCGCTTTGTGAAGAGATTATGGCTGCTATGAAACAAATGGCCCGGCCCGGCCAGGAATTAACTTACAAACCGGTTCAGGAAAATGCCGTTGTTTGCCTGGACCGGATGCTGATCTCAAAATCAATCAATAGTCTTTTATCCAATGCCATTAAGTATGCGGGTGATGAAACAAATATCGAACTGGTTACGAATTTGACCGCCGAAAATTTGTTAATCAGTGTGAGAGATAATGGTATAGGGATTGCAAAACAGGATCAAATGCAACTGTTTTCAAAATTTTACCGAATCAATAATACCGGGCATATTTCCGGAACGGGATTAGGGCTTAATATTGTGAAGCGGTATGTTCAGTTAATGAACGGTACACTCCAATTTTGGAGCACCCCTTATAAAGAAACCTGTTTTACGATGATCTTTCCTGTTAAATAAATAGGATAGTTCGGGACAATTTATTTATACTTTAGCAAGGCAGGCACTCCAGATTATTTTCCGGTTTTGAAAGGTAGTTTTATAAAAAACAAACCTATGATCAAATATGGGTATCACTTTTCATTTGCTGCGACAATATTGATAACGTTATAAGGCACATCTCTGAGAAATTGGATATCTGAAAAACGGTTTTTAAAGGTAATTGAGTTGGTGTTTAAGCAAAGTATCAAATATCAATATAAGTTTGCTGCCATTAGAAATTCTGAACCTTTTCGAAAAAACCACGCAGGCGCTCGCAAGCTTAATCTTTTTAAACAACTCGCGATAATACTGGTAAGCCAGATAGACGCCCCGGCGGGAAGATTTTGGTAGCTTTCGGATGTCCTTCAACGCTTCATTGAAGTCTTGTTCAATCTCTTGTTCTATATTTCTTTTATCTGTTTCGGAAAAATGCTTAAGGTCAATCCCCGGAAAGTAGCTTCTGTTGAGCTGAAGATAGTCCGCGCCGATATCCCTCAGGAAATTAATCTTTTGAAAGGCCGCGCCTAAGCGCATGGCTCCCGGCTTAAGAGCTTCGTAACTGTCCTTATCGCCGTTTGTGAACACGTATAAGCACATCAGGCCAACCACCTCAGCAGATCCAAGGATATATTCCTCAAATTTTTGTTGATCATAAAGCTGGTCGTCCAGGTCCATTTCCATGCTATGCAGAAATTGGTTAATCAATTGATGATCTATACGGTATTTATTGACTGTTTCCTGGAAAGCGTTAAGAATGGGATTTAGGCTGATACCCAGTTCTATCGCTTCAAAGCAATCCTTTCTAAATTTATTTAGTAATTCACGCTTGTCATAATTATGAAAGCTGTCCACGATTTCGTCAGTAAGCCTTACAAAGCCATAGATGGCATAAATAGGCTTATGCAATTCTTTATCAAGAAAATTGATGCCCAGAAAAAAGCTGGTACTGTACCTGCGTGTTGCCAGTTTACTACATTCCGCAGAAAGGCGGTCAAATTTTTCTTTCATCGATTAGATTTTCAGATAGTTTAATAATTGATGTATTGAAACATTGCCATAAACGCCGGCAGGCGGAACACCTTGTTCTGGTACGCTCGGGTGTCCTGCAAAAATAAGTACGCCGCGGCGCTTAATCCGGCAATGTCAGTGCCTGTTATCGCGTACCCTTTTCGTTCCTTTTTGCTCATATAACCGGCGCGATTATTTGTTCAAAATCCGGAAGCGTTTCCAACCAATACACGTTTTTGGGAAAGTGAACACTATTTATAACTTGCTTGTTGCCAGATAAGTATATTTTAACGGATTTGAAAGTAGACGCGAGCTGGTCAATATACGCCTGTGCATTAGCAATTGGCCTTACACGCGTCATAAAAAAAAGGAGATTGTGAGGTTGCGTGCTTTCAACCGTATGGTTTAAAGCCAACATTGGCACCTGCGCACCTAAATAAATCACCCGATGGCCGGCCGTCCGCAACATATAGCTTGAAAGGAGCAGGCCAATATCATGATCTTCGTCTTCCGGTAAAAATAGCAGCCATAACGGTTTGCTATTTTGCTGTTGCTCCAAACAATCATTGATTGCTGAAAATAGCTTTTGCCTGATGATGGACGAAAGAAAATGCTCCTGTGATGGACAAAGCGAATTGTTTAGCCACATTAAACCGGCACGGACTAACATGGGGTATATCACGAATTTATATGTTCCTAAAACTCCATTCTGCTCGAACGATTTGGTTATAAGTTCATTTACCGCATACTCATGAAAAATTAATGCATTGCTGATGATCTGAGAAATGAAATACTCATGCTGATGTTGCGCTGGCCGCGTTTTATCTATTTCATTCTTGAGTAGTTTGTTCATTTCCTCCCGGCTTAACGCGCAGGCTTTAGAAATTTTGTAGCCAGCGTGGTAAAGTCCGGCTATGCTCAATAATTTCTTTAGTTGGTCATCATCATAAAAGCGCGTATTCCCAGCTGTTCTTGAAGGGGTAAATGCCCGGTACCTCCTTTCCCAAATACGGATATTATGGACAGAAACACCTGACAATTGCTCAAGATCAGAAATGGAATAATTCATTTTGTCTAAGTTTTATTAATTCAAATTTAGACAAAAAAATGAATTAACAAATGTTTCTTTATGAAGTATGCCAAATTTCTTAAGCGTAAGTATTGCAGGGAATATACAGGTTGCTAAGCACAGAAAAACCGGAGGTAGTGACAAGAGGCACAATGAAGCTATAGAACCTCTGAAAAATATTAACCGATACTAACTAAAACCGGTAATATGAAACCGAAGAAGATCATGTCTTAATTAATTGATAAGGGGCGTCATCAGGATTAATTATCCATCTAAAGCGCTTGTTTCAAAATCTTAATGTACGATCAACGTACTTTCTATCACTAGGTTTTTACTTCTGAGTCCTTACGTAACCATGCTTTATAAAGCTCGAACCAAATGACGGAGGTAAACCCTATAATTATACTCATCACCAGGTCACTCACATTTAGCGAGTTGAAACCGAAGAAAACTGCCAAAGGGCGGATGTATATCAGTGAAGATGATATAAAGATTGTAAGCCCGATAACCAGCAGCACAAGGTTATTTTTATATTTGATAGTTGTAAACAGCGAGTAGTAAAACGAACGATTGACTAAAGTGAGCAAAATATTAGCCGATATCAGGGTGGTAAATACCATGGTACGGGTTACTTGTTCATCTGCTGCTTTGCTTATGGCATATTGGTAGACCGTTAGTGTTCCGATTGTGATGGCTGCCCCCTGTACTATGCTGGTCGCCAACTCTTTCCAATTAAAGAACGTGGTGCTGAACGGACGTGGCTTTTGCAACATTGCATTCTTTTCTATGGGCTCGTTTTCATAAATGATCGAACAAGTCGGCCCCATAATCAGTTCCAGGAAAATAATATGCACCGGTGAAAAAATATTCGGATAAATCCAACCTAAAGCCAGTGGTATAAATACCGTTAATACGATGGGAATGTGGATAGAAATAATATACTGTATGGCCTTTTTTAGGTTAGTGTAGATACGCCGGCCCATGGCTACAGCATCAACCATTTTCGAAAGGTCATCCTCCAATAAAATTAATGAAGCAGCCTGCTTCGCTATCTCTGTGCCCTTTTTTCCCATCGCAATGCCAATATGCGCCGCCTTCAGTGCGGGGCCGTCGTTAACTCCGTCTCCGGTCATAGCTACTATCTCATTTTGGGCTTTTAAAGCATTGATGATCTTTAGCTTGGCATCCGGGAACATACGTGTAAAAATGTTCGCTTTCTTCACTTTCTCCCTAAGTTCCTGTTCTGACAATTGCATCAGCATGTCTCCGCTGATGCATTGGTCTGCTCCATGGAAGTCAATTTGCTTCGCGATAGCGCCGGTGGTTTCTGCATTATCGCCCGTGATGATTTTAACCTTAATGCCAGCTTTGTAAAAGCCCTGTAATACAGCAGTGATGTTTTTCTTAGGCGGATCATAAAATGCAACCAGCCCTTTGAATACAAAATGAAACTCCTGCTGTGTAGCAGGAAAATCACTTCCCACAAAATTTGCTTCGCCTACGGCCAATACCCGGTAACCTTCGATAGCCAAAGCCGCTATTGCAGCAGTCACGTGTTCTTTCTCGATTTGATTTAGGTTGCTGACGCCGATCAATGCTTCAGGTGCACCTTTGGCTGCGATAATGCGATTCCCTTTTCCATTTTCAAAAAGGTGGGTCATCATAGGCGGCTTGCCGCCCAGCGGATATTCGTGGATCATTTTATAATCCGAACGCTCATCTGCCCGATTTGTGTGGGTGTAGGCATTGTGCAGGGCAACTTCCATCGGATCAAAAGGGATCGGTTCGCTGGCCCACATGGCAAGCGCGATTAGCTCTGTTGCTGCGCCGGTCGATAGCTTTTCATTAAGATTGTAAATGCAATCTTCCTTCAGGACATACGCTTTCGCCAGGCTCATCTTATTCTCGGTTAGTGTGCCGGTTTTATCAGTGCATATTACCGATGCGCTGCCCAAAGTCTCCACCGTTTTCATTTGCTTGACAACGACGCCAATTTTCATAAGCCGCCAGGCCCCCAGCGCCATAAAGGTGGTAAATGCAACAGGGATTTCCTCGGGCAGGATACTCATGGCCAGCGTAAGCGCTTTAAGGAGACTGTCTAAGATATTTGCCGAATGAAAATAGTTTATTCCCCACACCGTCAGAAACACAATTACTCCCACGATCACCATTTTCTTTACAAAATTGCTGATCTGTATTTCCAGGGGTGTTTTTTCTTCTACTATAGATTCCAGGCTCCTGCCAATTTTACCTAATCGTGTTTGGTTACCTATTGCCGTTACGGTTGCAATAGCCAGTCCGCTTGCTACTGTTGTGCCACTGAAAATCAGATTGTTTGCTGAGGAGCTGTCTTTAAAAACAGCCAGGGATTCGCCTGTGAGAATGCTTTCGTTGATTGAAAAATCATTGGAATGTTCAATAACACCATCAGCAGTAATAAAAGTGCCTTCCTCTACTATCAGGCTGTCGCCAATAACAAGTTCTTCTTTTTTTACTTCTAAAACTTCTCCGTGCCTGATCACTTTGCATTTAGGTTGCGAAAAGTCCTTCAATTTTTCGAGCGCGTTCCGGCTTCTGGAGTCCTGATACAAAGATATGCCCGACACGAGTACAATTGCTGAAGCCAAAAAAATACCGTCGCCCGCCTTTCCGCTAATAAAATAAATACATGAGGTAACTAACAATAAGATTACCATCGGTTCTTTTGTCAATCCTATCAACGCATTAACAAATCCGTTTTCTTTCTTAAACGAAAGGCTGTTCGCTCCGTATTTAGATCTCGCCGCAAGTACTTCCTGTTCGCTCAGGCCATGTATATTGAAATTATTTATTGCCATTTGTCTGATCAGCTAATAGTTAGTTACGAACTGATCAGATCATTTCAGACGGAATGACCATCAGAGGTAAATGCTGGTTGTCTAAAGCGGCCACCGTTGTAGACTTGTCAAACAGCCCCGACAAAAAAAAGTTTTGATGATGAACAAGTGTAAGTATATCCGATCCGTTATCTTTGCATAGCCTATTTAATCGTTTAATCACGTCTTTTCCCCTTATTTCCTGAAAGGTTATATTATCCTGTTTGATTGCATCAATATGGTTAAGTAAAGCCTTTTCTTTTACAGTATTGCCTTCCTCTTCTATGGCGGATACGTGGACAATTTCCAGGTGAAAGTGTAACTGTTTTTGTAAGCCGGTTAAGTAATTGATTGCATTGATATCGGCCAGTTCGAAAGCCGTGGCTAATGTTACTCTTTTAAGCTGGGCTAAATCCGCTTTTGGCGGGATGATCAATACGGGGCGGGACGAATGATCTATCACCTGCATCGTATCTCTGCCGAAGATTAAGTGGTCTAAAGAGCTATCTGTACTACTGCCGATTACAACAAGATCAATGTTATTATCCTGAATAACCGCCGCTGTATTTCGACCAAGTGAACCTTCACCAATTTGATAATCAATTTTAGGTTCAACGCCTTCTATAGTTAAATCTGCAATAATATGCCTTAGTTGACTAGCCAATTGGCCCAGCCGTACCTCGCTTTCGTCTTTACGAAAAACGAATTCTTCTACCACCCAGGGGCCGCCAGCATATGTAGGAAGTATAGGGTGGTCATAATAAGTGTTGTAAAGCAATATATCTGCATTTAAATTCCTCAGAGCTTTTGCGGCGGTTTTTGCGGCGTGGTTTGCATTTTCCGAAAAGTCAGTGAGCATTAGAATTGTGTTCATGGTGTAATTCTTTAGATTGTAAAGCTATCCGTTCATTATTCGCCAATAAATGATTAAGATCATTTATTGGCTTGATTACTATTATTTAAACAGTGCTATTAGTTGATCACCTTTGATAAAAAAGTCATGAACCAAACACACATCCACCTGCTGATCACGCACCTGCCTATCGTTGGTACGGCTTTGGGTGCATTTGTCCTGATCCATGGAATATGGAAAAGAAACAAAGGTACACTAATCGCTGCTTATAATGTTTTGATTGTCTCAGCAATTGGGGCCGGTATAGCCTATGCAACCGGCGAGGGTGCTGAAGAAACCATTGAACATTTAAAAGGGATATCTAAATATCTCATTGAAGATCATGAGGAGTCTGCCCTGGTATCTTTGATCGCTTTAATACTTACAGGTGGGGTTTCTCTGATTGGGCTCTTTGCAACATTGAAAAATACATCACAGGTTAGGCGTGTAGCCTTAATAGCGCTCACTGTATCCTTGATAAGCTTTGGACTGATTGCAAGGACTGGCTATTTAGGTGGGCAAATCAGGCATTCGGAAATCAGAACTGATACGATGTCTACATCAAAAGAGAAAAATGATAAGGATAATGATTGAATAGAATTATGTTTGTCAACCTTGCGCATAAACGGAGTTATTATATAGTAAATGCCATTACCTTTTATAGGTTATTGACGGCTCCGTTACTTTTGACATTATTATTTTATGAGCGGCTTTCAATTTTTAAATGGTTGCTTATTGTAAGTTTTCTTACAGATGCGGTGGATGGCCATCTGGCGCGCAAATTCAAGGTGACCAGTGCGTTTGGTTCAATTCTGGATTCTGTCTCTGACGACCTTACCATCGCGGTAGCGATTATCGGTATTGTTTTGGTGAACCCTGCGTTTCTTAGACAGGAACTTGTATTAGTTGTAATTCAAGTGTTTCTCTTTTTCGCGCAGATCGCGGCAGCATTATTTCGCTACCGTAAGATTAGTAGCTTCCATACCTACCTGGCCAAATTTGTTGCGGTTTTTCAGGCTGTATTCCTTATGCTCTTCTATTGGTTACCCCAACCGGTTTACATATTGTTTTACTTTGTGTCAGCTTTAACCATTCTTGATTTGTTAGAGGAGATCGTACTCGTACTTATTATTCCGAAATGGGAAACTGATATAAAAGGCTTATATTGGGTAATCAAAAAAAGCGCACTTCCAAAAGTGTAAAACTGCACCCCATGGTAAAAGAAATGCCGGTGACCGTGAAGCGGGCCATAGAACTAATTGGCCTGTTTGTTTTAGGAACTATTATAATAGCTGGTAATACGATCATTATGCCTTTGTTAATGGCGTTCTTCTTCAGCCTGGTACTTTTACCCGTCTTTCGTTTTTTCAGGAAGCTCAAAGTACCGGAGGTTATTGCGGTTTTTTTGCCAATATTGTTATTGACGATTGTCGTGGCGCTGATCATCTGGCTGTTTTCCAGTCAGATAGGTGCTTTGTTGGATGATTTTCCGCAGATTCAACGTACCGTGGCCAAACACCTGGATGACCTAAGTATCTGGATCAGCAAGTCATTTGGATATTCCCCGGCAGAACAAGTGAAATTCATTAATGTGCAAAGCAAAAAGCTATTCAGTTCCTTAGGCGGAGTTTTAAGCGGCGCGGCTGGATCTTTGTCTGGCATGGTTATATTTATTGGGTTATTGCCGATCTATATCTACCTGATCATTCTATACAGAAACCTTTTTTTAAGATTTCTGCTGATGTGGTTTAAAAAAGAGCAGTATCTAAATGTAGAGGAAGCAGTAAGGCAAACTGAAAAAATGGTTAAAAGTTATCTTGTGGGGCTGCTGATACAGATTACCTATATCATTATTCTTTTAGGTGGCCTATTATGGTTTTTCGATATTCAGAATGCACTGCTCATTGGTATTATCTTCGCTTTTCTGAACCTGATCCCGTACCTGGGCGCCCTGATCGGCAATATTCTGGGTGTGCTGTTAACGCTCGCTTCGTCAGATAGTATTGCAGATGTGCTGATCGTATTGGGAGCTATTACAGTAGTACAATTTCTGGATAACAATATTTTAATGCCGCGTATCGTAGGGTCGCAGGTAAAAATTAATCCGCTTGTTTCCATCGTTGGTATTATTATTGGTGGAAGCATGGCGGGGCTTTCGGGCATGTTCCTGGCGATGCCGGTACTATCCATTTTAAAGATCGTGTTTGACCGTAGCGAAAATTATAGGCAATGGGGTGTATTATTGGGCGATGAGCGGCCTGTAAAGAGCCAGATGCACGTTTAACTCTCTCGGCTATATATTTTCTGGAAAGCCTTGTAGCCCTGAAAAATAACTAATGGTAACAGGCTGGCTGTTGTAGCGGACAGCCACAACTTAAATGAGAGCTGCGATAACCCTAATACTAAACGCAGGCCGGGCAGTGCAAAAACCAGTAAAAGAAGACCGCTGCAAATCAAAATGGCAATCCATATCCATTTGTTCCGGGTAATTTCATTATTTATAAATCCGGAGCCTTCCGAAGACATGTTGAATACGTGAAATAGTTGAGCAAGGGTAAGAGTGATAAACGCGATATTATTGCAGGTTTGATCATCACTATGCAGCGCTACTTTGCAATAAACAACCGCAATGACCACAGTTGAGGTGATTGAAGCCGAATATAGTGCTATTGCCAGCCACTTTTTGTTGGTGATGATATTCTTTCCTGGTGCTCTTGGCGGTCTGGACATCACAGTCTTATCCCCTGTGCCTAAGCCCAGCGCCAATGCAGGAAATATATCTGTCACCATATTCAGGAACAGAATTTGTAATGGCAATAACGTGGCACCAGGTATAATTACACCTAAAACGGTAACAATGAATATCTCGCTTAAGTTGCAAGATACCAGGTAGACCACAAATTTTTGAATATTTTGAAAAATCTCCCTTCCGTGCGCCACTGCCTGAACGATTGAAGTGAAAGAGTCATCTTTCAAAACAATACTCGCCGTCTCTTTCGCTACCTGGGTGCCTCTGATACCCATTGCAATACCCACATCTGCATTCTTTAATGCCGGGGCATCGTTTACACCATCTCCTGTCATTGCAACTATTGATCCGGCTTGTTGAAATACATGAGCGATTTCCAGTTTCTGTTTGGGTGAAACCCTTGCAAAAACAGCAGCAGCCAAAATACGCTGCCGCCAATCATTTGTCAATAGCTCGGCCCGTGGTAACTCAGTGCCGGTAATTACCCCTTTGTCGTCCTCATCAATTAAGCTTACCTTCCGGGCAATGTTTAAAGCAGTTTTCGGGTGGTCGCCAGTGATCATCACTACCCTGATGCCGGCTTTTCTGCAACTAAGCATAGCACCTTTAATATCTACCCTGGGTGGGTCAAGAAAGCCGGTCATTCCAATGTAAACAAGGTCATTTAAATAATTGTGCGTATCAAGGTTGTTACCCGACCGGTAGGCAAATGCCAGCACCCGCAGCCCTTCAGCCGCCATCTTCTCCGATTGTAGCAGGATGGATTTACGGGATGCGCTATCAAGTATTTTGATGTGTGCACCCGACTGTAAATAGTTGCATTTATCCAGCAATCTTTCAACCGAGCCTTTGGCAGCAGTGAAGTATCCTGACGATGTTTTATGTAAAGTTGCCATCATCATGATCTCCGAACTAAAGGGTACTTCTGCAATACGTACAAATTGTTTGCTTAACAAATGGTTGTCTAAACCCGCTGCAATGGCCGTTTTTATTAACGCAACTTCTACAGGGTCACCGGAAAGTTGATCCGGCTCAGGATATTTTTCTTCAATAGTAGCATTATTGCATAAAATACCGGTTAAAAGTAGTTTGTCCAGATTTTCGGCGCTTTTAACTGTTCCGTTAGGAAATTTCAGCAGGTTGTTTTCTACTTGTGCTTTTACGGTTTCTTCCGGAAACGCCAAAGTATCGGTAAATATCTTGTTTTCGGTTAGGGTCCCGGTTTTATCAGTCAGGATAACCCCGGTGCTTCCCAACGTCTCTACGGCAGATAGTTTCTTGACAATTGCATTACGCCTGGCCATCAATAGCATACCATAGGATAACGCGACGGTAGCAACGATAGGTAAGCCTTCCGGTATAGCTGCCACTGCCAGCGCAATTGATGTTTCTATAATAGTTAATAAGGCTTTGCGTTGGATAAATCCGGTTATTGAAAATATTGCGGTCATGACCAGTGTAACCCAAATCAATTTCCGACTTAACCTGTTCAGCTTTTTATCAAGCGGGGTGATTGTATCAACCGAAGTTTCTACAAGCGAAGTTATTGTGCCCAACTGTGTATTTGCCGCTATACCGGTTACTACCATTTTACCGTTACCATTAATAACTGAGGTACCCTTAAAAACCATGTTATGCTGGTCGCCAACAACGGTGTCTTTTTTTAATGTTTCAACAGTTTTATCAGTAGGAAGGGACTCGCCGGTGAGCGATGATTCGTCGCATTGTAAACGGTTTACAGCAACTAAACGACCGTCTGCAGGTATAATATCTCCAGCTTCGAGTGGAATCAGATCGCCTGGTACCAATTGTTCGGAGGGGATCGATCTGGATTTACCACCACGAATAACCTTTGCCGTTACTATATCCATTTTTTTTAGCGCATTCATAGAGTTGCGTGCCTGAAACTCCATAAAAAAGCCGATCAGCGCATTAATTAAGATAACCGCCAGGATGGCTGTGGTTTCCAAAATATCTTTAAAGTAAAGTGAAGCGAGTGATCCGGCTATAAGGAGATAGACGATGGGGTTTTTGAATTGATATAGCAGAATTAACCAGAGGCTTTTTTGTTTTTGAGTTTTATAGCTATTTAAGCCATAAACACGGCTGCGTTTTTTTGCTTCATAATAAGTAATCCCCTCAACAGTATTGGCTTGAACCAATTTAGCAACTTCTTCAACTGTTAACGAAAACGGCTGATCTATAGGGTATTTCATGGTCATGCTGAAAATGGTTTTATTTACCGCTACTCAGGGACGGGACCTTGGCAAAATTATTTGCCATCCTTTTTTTTAAAGGTGAGTAAAGGAACCTTTCCATAAAAGGAATATTCTGTGGCATTAGAAGGGAAAAATAGTTTTTCGAGCATAGACCTGGACTGATGAGTGAATAAGACCAAAAGGGACGGTTTGCTGATCTTAACAGCGTGATCTATATCTTCCAGTAAATTATTGTTGACATCTCTTTGCAGGTTTAAAAGGCTAATTTTATAATTATTTTTTTTCTGTAAGGTGGCTTCAGCCAACTCTTTGTCAAAAGCAAATTCATTAGGATAGGCGATATGTACCATCTCGACACTGGCACCAATTGGCCTGGCAAAATCGACAACCTCTTTTAATTCGTTTTCATAATCAGTCATATCCGAAGCATACAGGATGTGTTTCAATTCTTTTAAATGGTATGCGCTTGGTATGCATATAACAGGAACAGTTGAACAGCTGATTAATTTTGCGGTATGCGTGCCGAATATTTTTGCAATAGTGCCCGCTCCACGAGTACTGATGCAGATATAAGAACAACTGTTCCTGCTGGCATAGTCCGTGATGCCATCAACTACATCGATATTGGATACTAAAACTAATTCGTAGTTAATTTCGCGTTCATCGATATCATGATAGATGCCTGCAATAAATGATGACAATTCGTCTGTCGTTTTTTTTCTGAATTCAGTTGTATACGCCGCAAAAGCGTGGTCTGTCCATTTGAAGGGTTTTAAAAGATGGTATACGTGAAGGATGGTTAATTGCGCTTTACGCTGACTGGCCAGTTTAATCGCAAAACGGATAGCCGCTTTGGAATTAACGGATTGATCTGTTGTAACTAATATCTTTTCCATGATTTATTCGAGGTTTAACTGTTGTGATGTTGTTTTATTCGGCATGTATATGCGTGTTGTTTAAGAACTTAAAATAACTTTCAGCGCTTTCTCTTCGGCTGCATTGCCAAATGTATCGTATGCTTCTGCCACCTGATCTAATCTGAAACGATGTGTGATTAGTTTGGCGGGCGCTATTTTCTTTGATTGTATCGTTTTTAACAACATTGGTGAAGTCACTGTGTCCACGAGCCTGGTCGTGATAGTAATGTTTTTCGACCACAGGTCTTCCAGGTGTAAACGGACACTTTTTCCATGAACGCCAATGTTGGCGATACGGCCGCCGGGGGCGATAATCGCCTCACATAGCTCGAATGTCTCGGGAATGCCGACAGCTTCTATTGCCACATCAACGCCGGTTTGGTTGGTGAGTTTCATTACCGCTTCAATTGTATTTTCATTGCGGGTATTAATAATCTGTGTTGCACCGAATTTCCTGGCCACATCGAGCCGGTTATCATCCTGATCGATCATGATAATTTCCGCAGGTGTATAAAATTGTGCGGTAAGTAAAGTGGCAATCCCGATAGGGCCGGCACCTATTATGGCTATAGTATCTCCAGGTTGTACCTTGCCGTTCAACACGCCGCATTCAAAGCCTGTAGGCAATATATCACTTAACATCACCAATGCTTCTTCGTCAGAACCGCTGGGTACCAGAAAAAGGCTGTTGTCTGCATGGGGGATACGAACATATTCTGCCTGTGTGCCATCAATCAGGTGTCCTAATAACCAACCGCCATCTGTACAGTGAGAATACATACCCTTTTTACAGTAGGTACATTTACCGCAAGATGTGATACAGGATATAATCACGTGGTCGCCCGGCTTAAAATTACTAACAGTGGTCCCCACTTCTTCGATCACGCCCACGCCTTCGTGCCCTATGATCCTGCCATCGGCAACTTCAGGAACATCACCTTTCATAATGTGCAGATCTGTACCGCAAATCGTTGTTTTGAGGATTTTTACAATGGCATCGCTTGTTGATAACAGTACCGGTTTGGGCTTTTCTTCCCAGGCTTTCTGACCTGGGCCGTGATAAACTAATGCTTTCATATTTTCTGCTTTAACCTACTTATGTTAAGCACAAAATTGCTGTTGTTTTGTTTTTTTATGATGCTGGCCGTCAGGTAAATAAATGATATATATCACTATTTAAAAATGAGAGGTAATTGACTCGTTATTTGTATATTAAACATGTGGGCGGTTTATCTGCAATGGTATTGCACTTGAAGGCCTTGAGACATGTCTGCAAAGGGCAAATCATTTTGAATGATGAGCGTCACCATTATAGTTGATCTTTATCCTGGCCAGGCTTAGGGCGGCGGATTAACTTTGTATCAACCGATGGATGGAGTTTATTCCTGTTTCGGTAAATGATCGCGGGCAGGGATTGAACCATTGTCCGACGTCGTTGCGGAACCGGAAAAACCGGTTCCGCTTTTTTTAAATATTGCAACAGGCTTCATTATCAACCAAAGGGATTCTCTATCTTTCTCCCCCCGCAGTATTATTATACCATCTGTAAGTTGTTGGCTTATAGTTTATTGTTTGCTCTGTTTTTTCGTGCAATGTGATTCCGACAATCTGAATGGATATTGAATGGTGATCGTTTTATGTACATTAAATGGCAATAATTGTGTTTACAATAAGCCAACATAGTTTTGAAATATAGTTGACTTTAATTAACTCCAGTAGCAAATTGGATTTTTACCGTAATCTTCTGCGTACCTTTTTTAGCGCCAGGTCTTTTTCTTTTTCTCGCCCCTTTTTTAATATTTTAAAATTCGCGATCTGTTAAAATCTGTTAAATACCCGAGATTTCATTTAAACTACAGAATGTAAAGATACTATTGCAATAATTAAATAAACGCACCTGAAGCTGAATTGCTTTACTCAGAGATTTACCTTCAGGAGGCTTGTTTAAGTTAGTTGAGATTTATTGATATACCCCGATCTTAAATTTATGGACAGAAAAGAATTTCTATCAAT
The DNA here is from genome assembly GCF_017569325.2 of Mucilaginibacter gossypii. Classification (NCBI taxonomy): domain Bacteria; kingdom Pseudomonadati; phylum Bacteroidota; class Sphingobacteriia; order Sphingobacteriales; family Sphingobacteriaceae; genus Mucilaginibacter; species Mucilaginibacter gossypii. The sequence goes on from NZ_CP071878.2 coordinate 1,837,033, forward strand.
TGCCGGAATTACGGCAGCGTCATTCGCGCTGATTAACTGTATGGGCTGCAGTAAAAAATCCGACAATGCGTCGGCAGGTATCACCGGGCCAACCGGCGTGGATTTTACACTTGATCTCAGCCTTTCGGCAAACTCGGCTTTACTCGTGAACGGCGGCTATCTTGCCTCAAAAGGTGTAATAGTGGCTAAAACAACAACCGGCAGCTATATTGCTGTTCAGCAATCTTGCACCCATGAAAGCTATCCTCTTATTTATCAGAGCAGCGGACAGCAGTTTTTTTGCAATAATCATGGTTCCGCTTTCACGGAAGCCGGAGTTGTTAAAAATTCGCCTGCAAACCGCAACCTTACCGTATATCAAACAACTTTAACCGGCACCTCGTTGCGGATATTCTCTTAACCAGTTAATAAAATGAAATTACTGATCATCTCATTATTGTTGTTTACAGGCAAGCCGGTTACATGGCTTGGTGATTTTAAGAAAGCGCAGACGGAAGCGGCAACGTCGCATAAGCTCATAGTAATAAATTTTTCCGGCTCTGATTGGTGTGGCCCTTGCATCCGGCTGAGGAAAGAGATTTTGGAATCCGAAAAATTTAATGATTTCGCTGCAGATAAACTTGTTCTGGTAAGGGCTGATTTTCCCCGCCAAAAGAAAAATCAACTAAGCAAGGAGCAGGTACAATTAAATGAAGCGCTTGCAGATGAATACAATCCTGACGGTAAGTTCCCGTTTACGCTGCTTGTTGACGAACATGGTAAGGTACTAAAAGAGTGGGACGGCTATCCAAATGAATCCACTGAACAGTTTATTGACCAGATCAAAGCGTTTGTCCAATGACAGCCATCGGCAGCGGGGCAACCGTACATCAACGTGTGCTGAAACTGATGGGTAACCGTTTTGAGATAAGCGTTGTAGGAGATGACGGGCAATGGGCCGCAAAATGTATTGATCGGGCTGTAGCGGAGATAAGCCGCATAGAAAAATTACTAACTACATTCAGTGACGATAGCCAAACCAACCAGATCAATGCCGCCGCCGGAATAAAGCCGGTAAAAATAGATCATGAGGTTTTTCAACTTATTCAGCGTTCGCTAAGGATATCAGAGCTTACGCAGGGAGCATTTGATATTACCTATGGATCAATTGATAAAAGCCTGTGGAATTTTGATGTAAATATGAAAAGTCTGCCTAATGCCGAAACCGCGCGAAATGCTGTACGACTGATCAATTATAAAAATGTGATCATGGATTCTGATCACATGACTGTGATGCTCAAAGAAAAAGGTATGCGTATAGGTTTTGGAGGAATAGGAAAGGGGTATGCAGCTGATAGGGCGAAAGCCATTTTACAGCAAAATGGAGTAAACAGCGGGATAGTAAATGCAGCCGGCGACCTGATTACCTGGGGAACACAACCTAATGGTAAGCCATGGACTATAGCAATAGCAGATCCGAATAAGCAGATGACGCCGTTTTCAACGCTCAATATCAGTGATATGGCTATTGCCACATCCGGTAACTATGAAAAGTACGCTGTGATAAATGGAAAAAAATATTCCCATACCATCGATCCTAAAACAGGTTTGCCGGTAACCGGAATTAAAAGCGTAAGCATTATTTGTCCGAGCGCGGAGTTTGCCGACGCTATGGCCACACCCGTAACAGTAATGGGGATCAGCGTTGGATTGGACCTGGTAAATCAACTACAGCAACTTGCCTGTGTGATCATCGACGACAATAACCGCCTTTACACCTCCAGTAATATTAATATTAAAAATTAGTACATGAAAAAAATACCCCTGATTAAATTAATGCTGGTAAGTAGCTTACCGGCGATCGGCCTTACATCTTGCATGTCGGTAAAAGCATATCAGAAAAATCGCCTTAATGATGCAGAGATGGAGCTATCAGCCCGTAAATCGCAAAAGTTTGAGCAAAGTTTCCAATTGTACCGTGAAGGTGGTTCAGGAGCAAATGGCGGAAAGAGCGGCGGTGGCTGCGGATGTAATTAAAATGGCGACCGGAAATGAGGAAAATATATTTATGCGTTGCCGCTCTGTATTTAGGAATAGTTGCTTCGCATGCGCAAACTAAAGCCTTGCCCGTTAAAGATAGCAGCAATTACCAGGCACGTAAGCTTAAAATTGATGAAATTAACATCATATCTGCCTATTACCACCAGGATGGTAACAACTCGGCAGTTACAGGTGGTATCGGCACAGAAAAACTAACTGATTTTGCTAATACCTTCGATCTGCAATTATCCAAATATGGAATAGGAGGAAATAAACACACTTTTACTTTTGAATTAGGTGTTGACCATTATACATCCGCTTCTTCAGATAAGATCGATCCTTACAGTATTTCTTCCGCATCAAGGCAGGACACCCGTGTATACCCCTCGCTAAATTGGACAGTATCTAATGATAAAACGGGAAATGCATTTGGCTTAACCGGGTCTTATTCACATGAGTTTGATTACCAGTCTTTCGGTGGGGGTATCAACCTAACCAGGGTATCAAAAGATAAAAACACGCAGTTTGATTTTAAGGGACAGGTGTTTCTTGATACGTGGAAAGTTATATTGCCGGTTGAATTAAGGCCCCCTGGATATGGGTCAGGGTCAGAGAGGGACGGGCGGGGTAACGTAGACCATAGCCCGCGCAATTCATTTAGTACATCGTTTTCAATTTCGCAGGTGCTTACCACACGTTTACAGGCTTTGTTCATTATCGAACCGTCCTATCAGCATGGGTTACTGGCAACAAAATATCAACGTGATTATTTTACCGATGGATCTGAAAGGGTTGAAAACCTGCCGGGTAGCCGTTATAAATTGCCAATTGCAGTAAGGTTCAATTATTTTCTGGATGATCATTTTGTGATCAGAACGTTTTACAGGTACTACATGGACAATTGGGGGATCCGGGCGCACACAGCCGAATTGGAGATACCCATAAAGCTTACCTCTTTTGTATCGGTAAGTCCATATTATCGGTATAATAATCAGAAGGGTACAAGGTACTTTGCACCTTATGGGCAACATGATCCAACCGCTGTGTACTATACCAGCGATTACGACCTGTCAACGCTCCATAGTAGTTTTGTTGGTGCCAACATCAGGTTATCACCACCAACCGGCGTATTTGGATGGCAGCATTTCAATTCGCTGGAGATCAGGGCGGGGCATTACATGCGCTCGACAGGCTTAAATTCAAATATTGTAACTTTAGCAATGAAGTTTAAATAAAGCCTTATGCATCGGGAACATCATGTAACAAGTTCAGAAACCATCAGGGATATCGTTATCGGTATGTCTGATGGTTTAACCGTGCCTTTTGCACTTGCAGCCGGGCTAAGCGGAGCAGTAAGTTCGTCGACCCTGGTGGTTACCGCGGGTATCGCCGAAATAGTAGCCGGATCTATTGCCATGGGGTTGGGCGGATATCTTGCCGGTCGAACAGAAGCTGACCACTATCAATCCGAGTTGAAGCGGGAATATGATGAGGTTGAACGTGTACCTGAGCAGGAAAAGGCAGAAGTAAAGAAGGTATTTGCAGATTTCGGACTTTCAAATCATCTACAGGACGAGATTGCAGATGAGATGGCAAAAGACAAGAAACAATGGGTTGAATTTATGATGCGTTATGAATTGGGCCTGGAGGAACCTAATGCAAACCGCGCTACCCAAAGTGCCATCACTATTGGCATTTCCTATATTGTGGGTGGTATCATCCCGCTTTCACCCTATATCATTATTCATGAGGCGCAAGAGGCACTTTATTACTCATGCGGGGTAACAATAATTTGCTTGTTCATTTTTGGCTATTTCAAAAGTAAAATGACCGGCCAGCCTGCGTTAAGTGGCGCGTTAAAAGTGGTATTTATTGGAGCTCTTGCCGCAGGGGCCGCGTTTATTATGGCAAAGCTGATTACCGGTAAATAATGGTTATTTATCATTACCGCCGTTGATCATGTCTGAAACTATACCCTTGTCATCTTTCCGCTCAGCCAAAAATACGCCGGTCAAATGAACGAGTATAAACGCGATAATCAGGTACATACAAAAGCCGTGAACTTCTTTAACACTATGCCTGATCGCCTTAAATGGCGCTAACAGATCTTCAAATGCCAGAAATAAACCCGTTACTGCCATTATAATAAGTAAGATATAGAATGCTGCATAAACGGCTTTCACAATGAGCTCATGTTTGGCAAGTTCACGCTCTTTTCTTGTGGAATGAAACTGACGATAAAGGTCCTTTATCCGGCGGATGAATTTTTGATCGGTTACTTGAAAAAGTTCAAGGATGAGCCTGAACAGTAATAATCCCGCTAATACATAACCAAACCAGGTATGTATGCTCCAAACACTATCGCCAAGCGCATGAGCAACCGAGCCAGATTGATCGTCGGTTATGGTGGCGCCCTGGGTTTTCAGTTGCGTTTTAATTATTTTTGTTAAAGTTCTTCTGTCAGTAATAGTGGAATTGATCAAAACAGTAATTAATGAACCACTAATAACTATTGTGTTTGCCCAATGCCAAAAACGCAAGGGAGCTGAGTATACCCGGCGAGTGAGAGGCCGACTATCAGGTTGGATTATTGCCATAGTTGTTTTAACTGGAATCGGGTTATTTGTATCCTCATTTAAAATGTTTGTAAATTACCTGATAATTTTGAAGTAAGTCTGTAGTGTTGGTAATACTTCAGGTTCTCTTCAGTTTCAATTTTTAAATTTGATTAAAAAGCTTTGAAAATACTGGTAATAGAAGACGAGCAAGGTTTACGCGAAAACATCACGAGTTATTTGAATGTAGATGGTAACATTTGTGAAAGTTGTAATGCATTGACCCCCGCACTGCAAAAACTATCTGATTATGATTATGACTGTGTTTTGCTTGACATTGGCTTACCCGATGGCGAAGGGTTTGGTGTACTTGAATACTTAAGCACACAACAAAAAAGCGAAGCTGTTCTGATTATTTCTGCCCGCAACTCGCTCGATGATAAATTGAAGGGGCTCAACATAGGCGCAGACGATTACTTGACCAAGCCTTTCCATTTGGCCGAACTTAAAGCCAGGCTGATGGCTGTTTATCGCAGGAAAGCGCTAAATACCAGCAGCAAGCTGGTTTTTAATGAAATTTCAATTGATATACAGGGGCGCACTGTCGAGGTTAATAAAAATACGATAATATTAACCAGAAAAGAATATGAAATGTTACTGTACTTTATTGCCAATAAAGGTAAAGTAATTTCAAAAAATGCAATTGCAGAACATCTTTGGGGTGACGAGATGGACATGTATGATAGTTTCGATTTTATTTATACCCATATTAAAAACCTCCGGCGGAAAATTCTGGATGCGGGAGGAAGAGATTATTTAACATCTATATACGGACTTGGCTATAAATTCACTGATTGATGAGGCTGTCAGAGCATTATACCAGGACGAGTTTCTATATCACCCTGGCTGTGTTAGTGATAGGAGCAGTGATTTACTACTTCGCTATAAGTTACATTGGCACACAGCAACTTGATCGGGCGCTTCAACAACAGTTAACAGAGGCTGAAGAGTATATCAGGAGCAACAATGGTAATCCGCAGCAATATGACCTTGACCGCGATCACGCTGTATTTGTTAAAACTTACAAGCAACTGTTACAGAAGCGTTTTTTTGACACTATTTATTTAAAACCGAAAGAGCAGCGATGGGAAGCGGGTAGGGCCGTAGAAGACCTCGTAAAATTAAAAAACAGCAACTACAAGGTTACAATTACTATTTCGAGGGTTGGGCAAAAAAATCTGATCGAACTCATTTCTATTATCACGCTTGCATTACTTGCCGGTTTATTGACGGTACTCTTTATAACCAATAAATATCTGCTAAATGGCCTTTGGAAGCCTTTTCAACTCACCCTAAAAGAGATCAAACAGTTCAATATCGCCGACGTTGATCAGTTTAAAGGTAAACCAAGTAAGGTGGACGAGTTTACAGAACTTAATGAAGCCATACGGGAAATGTCTTTAAGGGTAACTCAGGATTATCTTAGCCTGAAACAATTTACAGAGAATGCATCACATGAAATGATGACACCACTGGCTGTTGTAACCACCAAATTGGATACGCTAATACAGGACGAAACATTGAATGCAGCGCAATTGGCACAAATCGCAGATATTTACAGCTCAGTAAACAAGTCCAGTCGGCTTAATCACTCATTATTACTGCTGGCTAAACTGGAAAATAAGCTGATCGTTGAAGAGGAATCGATTGAACTCGATGTAATACTTGAAAGGAAAATGCTCCAATTTCAGGAACTTATGCAAAATAAGAACCTTACTGTCCGGTATAAGCTGCACCCGAAGCAGATATCGGCCAGTAAATACCTGATAGATATTTTACTAAATAATTTGTTTGGTAATGCAATCCGCCATAATGTGCCGGGTGGTGAAATTTTTATTGGTCTTGACCCATACCAACTTTCGATAAAAAATACCGGTATTGCAAATGCGCTGAACGGGCAACAAATTTTTGAACGTTTTCACAAAAGCAAAGATTCACAAGGTGCCGGACTGGGATTAACACTGGTTAAAAATATTTGCCAGCACTACGGGTATGGCATCCAATACCAATATGACGAGGGAAAGCATGCGTTTGTCATAACCTTTTAATTTCATAGCCTGTTTGTCACGTTTCTTATACATAAGCTTTAACTCCAATTTTACTTCAGATTGTCCCGATAGTTTTAGCGCTATACTATTTGTATACAAGTTAAAACCGACTATTGATGAAATATTTATGTTTATTGATCTTAGTGTTTTACGCCCTGGAACTTAAGGCGCAAGATAATTATGAGATTCAGGTTTACGGTTCTGAAACCGTTGAAAAAGGTAAAACAATGTTTGAATTGCATAGCAATTATACGTTAAACGGTAGTAAAACTGTAACAAGCGGGGAACTTCCTACCAATCATGTTGTACACGAAACGGTAGAGATCACCCATGGTTGGACAACCTGGTTTGAAACAGGTTTTTATATCTTTAACTCTATTGGAGATGCGGGCAGGACGGCTTACGTCGGCTCTCACATCAGGCCCAGGGTTGCCGCTCCTTCAAGCTGGAACTGGCCCGTGGGGGTAAGTATATCTACAGAATTTGGCTTTCAGAAAGCTGCGTTCTCGGCAAATACCTCCACGCTGGAAATCAGGCCAATCGTAGATAAAAAATGGAATAAGTTATATGTTTCCTTAAATCCTACCCTCGAGAAGAGTTTCAAGGGGCCCGATCAAAACCGTGGATTTACCTTTTCACCAAATGTTAAAGGGAGTTACGATGTAACAAAAGTGGTTGCCCTTGGCCTCGAGTATTATGGTAGTACCGGGCCATTTTTTCACTACGACCCAATTAAACAACAAGATCATCAGTTGTTTGTAGCCACGGACCTCAATGCAGACCCTAAATGGGAGTTTAACGGAGGAATTGGCTATGGATTTACATCGAATTCGGACCGTGCCATTGTCAAAATAATTATTGGCAGAAGATTTTAGGTGTATTAAAATGTTCTGATAACAAATAGTGACCTGAATCATTTTTCGGACTGATCAGAAGCATTCGGTTTTTAATTTGCAATGGCTCAATTTGTTTAGAATTTTCTAAACCTCTTTTAGCCCAAACTGATGGAAAGCAAAACTAACGATCAACTGAGTAATTTTTGGCAACTTTCTATTAATGATGCATTTAAACTCCTTGAAACTCAGGCAACAGGTATTGGCACTGCCGAAGCTATTAAAAGGCTTAAGCAATATGGCGCCAATACGTTAAAAAAAGCTAATAAATTTAATAGCCTGATCATATTATTTTCTCAGTTTAAAAGCCCGGTAACATTGTTGCTAATAGCTGCTGCTTTACTTTCCGCAGCCCTGGGAGATACCGCCGACACATTAATCATTATGATCATTGTCCTGATCAGCAGCCTTCTTGGTTTCTGGCAGGAAAAAGGTGCAGCAAGTGCGGTAAGTGAACTGTTAAAGATGGTTCAGCTACACTGCACCGTGCTACGGGATAACAGGAAGACAGAGCTTGAGGTAACTGCCGTTGTACCTGGAGATGTGATTTGCCTTTCTGCGGGAGATATTATCCCTGCCGATGGCCTTGTTTTAGAATCTGAGGCCTTGTTTGTTGATGAAGCGGCATTTACCGGCGAATCTTACCCGGTAGAAAAAAATCCAGGAGTTGAAAGTGTTGACGCCCCCTTAGCCAGGCGCAACAATTGCCTGTTTATGGGTTCGAGCGTGGTAAGCGGTATTGGAAAGGCACTCATCGTGACAACGGGCCAGCAAACCGAATTTGGGAAAATATCAGATAAGCTGTCATTAAGAATTCCTGAAACTGATTTCGAAAAAGGGATAAGAAAATTTGGATATATGTTAATGGAGATCACGCTTTTGTTAGTGTTGGTGATCTTTGCCGTTAATGTGTTGCTGCATAAGCCGGCGCTTGATTCGTTTTTGTTTTCACTCGCGTTGGCGGTCGGGCTTACACCTCAATTGTTGCCTGCCATCATTAGCGTTAATCTTTCAGTTGGTGCCCGCAGGATGGCCAGTCAAAAGGTGATTGTAAAACGGCTGAGCGCCATTGAAAACTTTGGCAGTATGAATATCTTGTGTTCTGATAAGACAGGGACAATTACAGAAGGTAAAGTTACTTTAAAAGAAACACTTGATTTTGAAGGTGTACATAGTGATAAAGTTTTTAAATATGCTTGGCTTAATGCCAGCTGCCAGCAAGGGTTTGTCAACCCGATCGATAAAGCCATCTGTTCTGCCCATTATGAGGGAAATGAAGCGAAGGATTTTTCGGCGATTACAGAAGTGCCATATGATTTTGTGCGTAAACGGCTTACAGTACAGGTGAAAATCCCGGCAGCTAATATAGCCATCACGAAAGGTGCTGTGCGTCAGGTTCTTGATATTTGCAATCGGGTTGAAATATCGGCAGGTATTCTTGCGGATATAGGCGACCATAAAGAAGCGATTTTAGCTCAATATCAGCTTTTAAGTGATTCGGGATTGCGTACGCTTGGAGTGTCATATAAGGAAGTTGGTCCTGATCAAATTTTCACGAGGGAAAATGAGTATGATATGGTTTTCCTTGGGTTTATAACATTGTTTGACCCGCCGCGTGCCGGTATGTCTGAAACTATTCAAAAGCTGCAACATCTCGGTGTCAGACTTAAGATCATTACAGGGGATAACGCACCGGTAGCCAGAAACCTGGCTAAACAGCTTGGGCTTTCATCCGCACAGGTCCTTACCGGTCAGGAAATACGTAATATGAGTAGTGCAGCATTGCGTCATAAGGCGCCCCTGACCCATATTTTTGCGGAGGTTGAGCCCAGCCAGAAAGAACGTATCATAAGTGTTTTAAAAAAAGCAGGGAACGTGGTTGGTTTTATGGGAGACGGTATTAACGATGCGCCAGCGCTGCACACAGCCGATGTGGGTATATCAGTAAATTCGGCGGTTGACGTTGCAAAAGAGGCAGCTGATATCGTTTTATTGGATCAGGACCTAAATGTGTTATGTGACGGGATTATAGAAGGCCGTAAAACATTTACAAATACCATGAAGTATATTTTTATGGCCACCAGTGCAAATTTTGGTAATATGTTTAGTATGGCCGGTGCATCGTTATTTTTGCCCTTTTTGCCTTTGTTGCCAAAGCAGATATTGCTTACCAACCTGTTGACCGATTTTCCTGAAATGACCATATCTTCAGACAAGGTTGATGATATCAATCTTAAAACGCCGCAACGGTGGAACCTCGGTTTTATTAAACGATTTATGATCGTTTTCGGTTTATTGAGTTCCGTTTTTGATTATTTGACATTTGCCGTGCTAATTTTTATTTTGCATGCTAATCAAAGAGTTTTTCAAACAGGGTGGTTCACCGAATCGGTGGTTTCTGCAGTTTTAATTGTTTTGGTAGTACGTACCCGACTGTCATTTTTTAAAAGCCTTCCTGGCAAATATTTATCGATAACTACCATCGCAATATTGCTATTGGTGTTAATGATTCCATATTCGCCATTGGCGTCAATATTTGGTTTCGTAACACTGTCCTGGAAATACTATATGTTGATGCTTGCAACTGTTACTGCATATATTCTATCGGCTGAACTTGCCAAGAGATGGTTTTATAAAAAAATTAAGTAACCTCTTTGTCCGACGTACATAGTAATAGCTGTCTGCAAATCGCTATCATATCTTAAGATGATATTGTACCCGTGTATGGTAATGCGCATGTTAAATTCTATTTCGCGTTTAATATCAGCAACGGAATATTAATGTTTTTAGCCATTTCAAGGGTATGGCTGCCATGAAAAAGTCGTTTTATAAAGTTAAAATGGTGATGTACCATTGCCAGTATATCTATACGTTCGTTTGCGCAAAGCATTGAAAGCCCAGTCTCGATTTTGTCGGCTCTTATAATTCTTTTACTCAAGAAAGAGCATTTTTCCTGATTGGCAATAGCATTAAGTATTTGCTCTATAAATTGTTCGTTTAAGCCAGTACGGTCCGGGTGGTTGTTTACTGATGTTAAAATTAGTTCCGCAGTGAGTGGTTCTATCAATTTGTTTAAAAATTCAAGAGCAATTATATCATCCTTGGTACAAGTTAAATCGGTGGCAAACGCGATCCGTTTTATGTCATTAAACCCTGCAGTTGGTGGAACAAGCAATAACGGGAAATCAAAGCTGTTCATCATGTTTTTTACCGTGTTCCCTTGTAAAAGCGTATTTAAGCCGTCTTTGTCATGAGTGCCGGCAACCACCATGACAATATCATTTGTGGAGGATAGGGCCTCTATCATGTTATTCAAGTCTCCAAAAGAACTCTTAATGGATATGCGTGGATTGAATCTATTATCGACGTTCAAAGTTTCTGACCAGGTTGCAAGCTGGCTTTTTAGCAATTCCAGCATAGCGGTACTTTCCTTGCTTAACATGTCGTATTCTTCAATCGGCCATGTGATGGTATAAGGGCTCGGTATATCAATTGGCAACAGGCAAGCATTACATAATACCAAATCAGCTTTTAAACCAAGTGACAGTTTTAAAGCATAATGCGCTGCATGCGTTGCGTTGGGAGAAAAATCAGTAAGGGAAATTATTGTTTTCATTGCCATTTTTGATATAAATGTGGAGGATAAGGCCTGCAAAATGTATGAGGAAAATCATGTAAATCGTTGATTTACATCAAGTGGATAAAATATGCCTATGCCTAATTTTGCTATTGTACTTCAATTATTAACCTGAAAACACAGCCTATGAAAACGATCCTGGTAATTGACGATGGTTCTGCGTCCGCTACAAATGCCACGCATCTTGCCTTCAATATAGCAAAGCACATTGGAGCTAATTTAGTTTTGGCCCGGATATATCCGGTAAAACAACCATCGTTTTCTAAAGCATTGCAATTGGCGGGGCACGTTGCCGCAGATGGTTACATACCCGGCCCGTTACGTGGCCAACCGGCCAATTTTTCCGTAAAAGAAGGTGAACATATGCCGCTAATTGAAGAACTTGAAGTATCAAGTGATACGGAAGCGCAATTGATTGCTTACATCAATAAAAATTGCGTTTGGATGGTTATAAAAGGGTTACCAGAATCGGCACCATTTAATCGGGACGTTAAGGTGCAGGCGGTTTTAAACCGGATATCTTGCCCGGTGATGCTTGTTCCCCTGAAGTTTGATGGTGGTTTTGAGCGCTTGGTTTACACCGCTGATTTACGATATTGCCGGTTAAATGTTTTGAAACATCTTGCTTCTTTGGCCCAGGCCTTTCGGGCAGATCTGTTACTTGCTCATATTTCGGCAAAGGGTTTGCCCCATATAGAACAAAATTATGCGCTAACACTTTTTAGCGACGAGATAAGTAAAAAAATCGGCTATGAGAGGCTGTTTTTTAGTAATACAAAAGAACGTGATATGTCACGGGCTGTTGATGTTATGATACATAATATGCATGCCGATCTGCTGGCGGTTGTACATCACCGATTTCATTGTGAGCAGTTGAGAACCGAGGGTAGCGATACTTCTGTTCCTGTACAAGTAGGCATCCCGGTGCTTGTCTTTCCATATTGATTTTACAAAGTTTAAACTGTTTTGAGTGTTCAGGATCAATTGGATAAATGACCGTCGTCACTAATTTAACCTACCAGGCATTGCATTTTTACATCATAAAAAAGATATTATGAAAATAATTGAAATAAGCTTTGCCGCCAGTAAACAAACCCTTATTTGGCTGTTTGTTTTGTGTATTTTTTTTATGCCGGTAGGAGCCATGTCAAAAAGCTATGCACCAGGAAAAACCATTATTTTCAATACAAGTGATACTTCGATCACAGCACAGATCGCCGGGCAACTGAATGATAAGGCATTGAATAATAGCTTGTATTTTCCTGTTTCAGCTAAGCGGTTTTACGAAAAACGGGCTTTTGCTCCGGTATGGACAGTGGAACAAAAAGATCAAAATAAAACATGGGCTGCCATGCTCCTGATTGATTGTGTGTTGCAATTTGGTTTAAGGCACGAAGATTATCATCCTAAAGAGCTGCAGTATACCACCTTGCACACCATACTCGAACAACCCGGTAAAGTAAGCAACAAGCAAAAGGCCCGGTTTGAGATATTCCTCACCGACGCTATGCTCGCTTTTATGAATAACCTGCATTTCGGCAAACTGAACCCGTATTATCCGCCAGCAAAAATTGATAGGGCAACCATTAACGGCTTTAATAGCGAAGAAATATTAACTAATGCGCTCAAATTACCTGCCTTTATGGATGCAGTAGTAAAAGTGCAACCTTTAAATAAAGAGTACGCAATATTTCAACATCAGTTGCATTTGATTAAAGGGCTTTATGAAGGAGACTGCTATGAAACGCCTGAAGCCGATGTGAGAAAAATTGCTGTGAATATGGAGCGGCTACGGTGGGCCGAAATAAACGATAGTACTTATATCCAGATTAATATTCCAACTTATACATTAAAATTAGTCCTGCCGGATACAACGTTTAATTTCAAAATAGTTGTAGGGGCCCCTGCTACACCAACACCCTTAATGGTAAGTACGCTTACAGATTTTGCTACCGGAACAGGCGCTGTAAATCCCAAAACTAATCAGAGAGACAAAATGATTCCGTATAATCTGTTTTTTAAACAAAAAACAGGCAATCAAAAAAATGGTACTTACATCTATTTCATGCCCGGCAATAAGGCAGGTATAGAGTTGTTGGGTATATCTGACAAGAATTTATTCAAGAAGCAAAAAAGAGCGACGAGTAATGGCGCGATAAGAATTGAGCGGGGAGAAGAACTTGCCAAATTGTTATTAACTACAGCCGGAAATAAAACTGACATAAAATCCATGCACCGAGCCCTGATGGATCGGGAAATTAAAGTTTTTCAACTTAAAAAGCCTGTCCCAATCAGGATCACTTATATCACTACTGCTATTGTGGATGGCCAGATTGTGAAATATGAAGATATATATAACCTTGACAGTAAGGTCGAAAATCAGCTTTATGGCCTTAAACCCGTCAATAAAACAAAGTGAGCTGTTTTAATTATGATTTTGAAAAATTATGAAAACGATTTTAGTTCCAACAGATTTTTCGGCGCAGGCAAAAAATGCGGCAAGTTATGCTGTAAATATTGCGCAAATTATCAGAGCAGGCGTAATATTATGCCATGCTATAAAAGTACCTGACGAATCACCGATGGCAAATCAGGTGGCCTGGCCGCTCGAAGATTATAATTCCCTCAAAGAAGAGACAACGCAGGAACTGCAAAGCTTGTCGGCTGCATTATTGCATGACATCCACTCAGATGAAGCGGTCGGCGATCGGGAGTTTATAAACACGCGTAGTGCTACAGGTGATGTGGTGGATGTAATCAGAAACGTGGTAGAAGAGCAAAAATGCGTTATGGTGGTTATGGGCATGTCGGGAGCCGGGGCCATAAGCAGGTTTTTCTTGGGTAGCAATACACAGGACGTGATCAATAAAGCTTCCTTCCCGGTTTTGCTGATCCCGGCAAATGCTCATTTTCATCCCATATTTAAAATCGCTTTCGCTACAGATCTGAACGATAACGACATTGAACTAATTCATTCGGTAGCAAGCCTTGCCTATTATTTTAATGCCGAATTATTAATAGCACATATTACCGATGATAAAATTGAAGAGGGAGATGATAAGCGTAAAGTAGATGATTTTTTGAAGGAGGTGACCTGCAAAGCCAATTACGCTAAAGTTTATTACAGACATATAAAAAGTGTAGATGTAATGCATGGCCTCGACTGGCTAAGCGAACATGGCACAGTTGATATGCTTGTTATGGTGCACCGTAAAGTAAATTCGCTTGAAAAGCTTTTTGGCATCAGTTATACCCAAAAACTTTCACATCATATAGAGATTCCGTTGTTGGTGCTGCCTGAGGGATTATCTGCCGTACATTTTTAGTGTTTTTTAGACCGCGAATTAGGATCGAAAACTTTTACTCAGAAGGGATATATTATAAAATCTCACGCACATCTTAACAGGCGTTTGCAGCCTTAAAAAAGCAATATGAAGTCATATTAATAATGGCCGGTAATATATGGTAAGCCTACTGTTTGTTCTGTCAATTTGTAAGCCTACCGAAACCTATGGAATCGTTAATAAACCTGATGACCTGATTAATTTAACATGTAACGTCACTAAAGGTGAAATTGAAGAGTTTAAGGCCAATTGCTATCAGAGAGAGGGCGTTGGCATATATTCAATGTTGCGGCAGGTTAAATGGAATAAAGATAAAGCTTTGTTTTAATTATAATTAGTGATGTCTAAAGAGAGCAATAAATCTGAGATCGCATTCCTGGAGGGGCCCCATTCGCGATTTAAAGAGCTACGTTTTACGGTCGAAACAATGTGGGAATTTATAAAAGGATTCCGTGCATTACATTTTATTGGCCCCTGCATTACGGTATTTGGTTCGGCCAGATTTAAGGAAGACCATCCTTATTATGAACTGACCCGGAAAGCTGCTGCCGAATTTGCGAAACTCGGTTTTACAATTATGACAGGGGGAGGGCCCGGACTTATGGAAGCGGCTAATAGGGGAGCTAAGGATGTTGGTGGCCGGTCTGTTGCCTGTAATATCCAGCTTCCTGTAGAGCAGAAGCCTAACCAATACCTCGATAAATGGGTTTACATGAAACATTTTTTTGTAAGGAAGGTGTTATTGGTCAAATACTCTTTTGCCTTTGTTGTTATGCCTGGGGGATACGGTACAATGGACGAATATTTTGAAGCGCTTACCCTGATCCAAACACACAAGATAAAAGACTTCCCGGTGATTATTTTCGGTAAAGAATACTATTGCAAACTTGTTGAACATATCGATCTCATGAAGGCTAATGGAACAATAGGGCCTGGTGATATGAAGTTGTATTTGATAACTGATGACATAGCAGAAGCCGTTAGTTTAATTTCCGAAAAGTGCATCAAAACGTTTGGGCTAAAGCCGGCAAAGCCAATCACTCCTATAAAGTGGCTTTTGGAACACATTTAATAGTTTTATTATCAATACCGCTATCAATATGAATGATCTGAATTTCTTAAAAGCCGTTATACAGCATGTGATAGATGGTATTATTATAATTGATAAAACCGGACAGATCATTTATGCAAATCCAGCTGCTGACGAATTGTTTGGATATCAGTCGGGTGAACTGTGCAGTTTGAATGTTGACTATTTAATGCCCGTACAGGCACGCATATCACACAACCGCAGTATAGATGTTTATAAAGAAACAGGTTATGCGAAGATAATTAACAAAGGCCGGGAGATTGTAGCATTACGAAAAGACGGAAGTTCCTTCCCTGCAAGACTTTCAGTAAGTGAGGTTTTATTTAAGCAGCAAGCGGTGTACGCCGGTGTAATTCATGACCTTAGCCTCGAAAAAGAAATTGAAGAACAGCAAAGGCAATATACTTCAGAGCTCGAGACAATTGTCGAAAAGCGTACAACCTTCCTGAAGAATATCGTCCAGACGCTTGAACAGGCAAAAGAAGAAGTAAACGCCTCTTTGAATAAAGAGAAAGAGGTTAATAAAATGAAAACCCGTTTTGTATCGATAGCTTCACATGAATTCAGGACCCCTCTTAGCCGCATTCAGTTATCTGCATCGCTGATAGAAAGGTATTTTGAAAGGCTGGACAAGGGCAAAATATTCGAGCATCTTGCTAAAATTAAAGGAGCTGTAACAGATCTTACCGGTATCCTGAATGATTTTTTGTCAATCGAACGCATTGAATCCGGCAGTGTAAATATTCATCGTGTAATCTTTAACCTGGGAGCTCTGATAAAAGAAATAGCTGCGGAGATGTCATTGCTGAAAAAGGCCAATCAGCAAATTATTGTTAATGACGATATCGACACCATCAATGTAATGCTTGACAATCAATTGATCAGGCATTGTCTTATTAATCTCATTTCCAATGCTATTAAATATTCCGGGGAAGACGGTATAATCAATATAAATGCCCAGCTTGTAAAAGGCGCCTGCATCATTAGTATACGGGATAATGGTATGGGAATTCCAACCGAAGATTGTGATAGTATATTTCAGCCATTTTTCAGGGCCGGTAATACAACTGACATAGAAGGGACCGGCCTGGGGCTTAACATTGTGAAGCGATATGTTGAGCTGATGAACGGAAGAATAAGCTTTAATACGAGTCTGAGAAATGGCACCGTGTTCGAAATGAAATTTCCGGCTCAATAAGCCGCTTCATGTAATTGATACCAATGGTCCATTCAAAGTATGGATTGTACCCATTTTTGAATGGACCGCTTTTAATAAACTGAACCGGGTTTAAATAATAGTAGGGAAAATGAACAGCGGCAATTTTAGGTCGCTAAGAGCTTCTTTGGTAGTGCTATGTTCAAAATAGCGCCTGAAAAAAGAATGTTGGTGATGAACTACCGCGAGGAGATCAGGTTTTTCTTCAGCGCAATGACGGTGTAGCCGGTCCGCAACTTCGCGGCCTCCGAGGTTCTTGAACGAAATATGGTCATACCCGAATTTGGCAATATGTTTTTGGAAAGCTTCTTCCTTTTCAATTTGCTGTTTCTTATCTTTTACCGGCTGATTTACATGTACTACTTCAATACTGAACTTGAAGATTTTTCCCAGGCCAATTAAGAAATGTAGTGGCGTGATATCCGCTTCATCGAAGGTAGTAGCGAATATTGTCTTTTTAATATTGTTAACACTGGTATTGGCTGGTACAACCAATACCGGGCGTTGTGTATGTTGAATTATTTTATTTGTTTCGCTGCCGAAAAACAAGTGTTCGATAGAGGTACCTGACGGGGCTCCCATCGTTATAAACATAATTTGGTTTTCATCAATTATTTGTTTGAGATTATCTTTCAGGTTACCGTCACCGCTTAAGCCTTTGAGCGTTGGCTTTCGTTCGGTTTTATCAATCCCATCTGCAATGTATTGTAGTGTATTTAATTGATGATCAAGTTTTTTCTTTGTTTCGGTAGTGGCTAAAAAAAACTCTTCTTCTACGTAGGGTCCTCCTGAAAAAGTAGACGCTACCGCTATGGTTTCATAGTTATGATACAAAAGTACGTTGGCATGCAGTTTACCTGCCAGTAGTACAGCCGAATTTACAGCGTTTGATGAATTATCGGAAAAATCGGTGAGTGCGAGGATAGTTTTCATGATAATGAATTGAGTTTTTAAGTAACTGATTTGATTACACAAATATTCACATCTCGCTCCTCATTATAAATGACCATGATCATGACTGAGCTTGACTTTAAACATGAATGGTTAAATGCAGCTTGCATTTAATGCTCAAAATCATAGCTCTTTGTGAGCAAGGTCATGTGAGGTTGAATAATCCATTCCGAATTTTGATCCATAAACTTAAATATACAACGCTATGTCAACATTAGTAAAATCAAACAACATTCCCTCATTGCGTTCAATGATGGAGGATTTCTGGAACAACGACAATTTCTTTAATCATCCTTTCTTCAATCGGGAGCTATTGCCCGCGGTAAACATCCGTGATAAGAAAGAGAACTATGAACTTGAAGTTGCCGCCCCGGGTTTTAAGAAAGATGATTTCAATATCGGTATTGAAAATGGTTTGCTGACTATCAGCGCCGAAACCAGGGAGGAACATAATGAGGAAAAAGAGAATTACACCCGCAAAGAATTTTCAAGCAGTTCCTTTACCCGAAGCTTCAACTTACCGGAAGATGTGGACGATGAACACATTAAAGCAAATTACAAGAACGGGTTGCTGACTATTGATATCCGTAAAACAACCCCTGCTGTTGCAGAGAAAAAGAAAATTAACATTGACTGATCAACCGCGTTGCGCCTGTACTTTGATTGTACAGGTGCAACTTCTTCTTTGATCAAACGCCGCAAAAAATATCAAACTATGGAAGCTGTAGTTTATAACAGGGTAATTGTCCCGTCCAGATATTGGATATTGATGCTGTTATCTGGTATCCTGCTTTGTGTTCTTGGTTTTTGGGTGATTTTATCGCCGCTGCAGTCGTATCTTTCACTTAGTATTACGTTTGCCGCAGGAATGATGATGACCGGCCTTTTTGAAACTGTTTTTGCAATGATAAGTATCCGGCATATTGAACGCTGGGGATGGCTGCTGGCAAGTGGACTGATTGATTTAGCTATAGGTAGTTATTTGTTTACCTACCCAACAATAACTATGATGTTGCTTCCGATTATTGTTGGATTTTGGTTGCTTGTAAGAGGCATAATGGGTATAGGAAGCGCGCTTGATATGCGTGCTTACGGTATCGAGAGTTGGGGCTGGATCATGTTTAATAGCTTGGTTATCATTTTCTTTTCAGTTGGCATTCTTGCTTATCCTGCTTTTGGTATCGCGAACCTGATCGTATGGACAGGAATGGCTTTTTTGGGAGCAGGTATTTTCAGAGTGGTTATTTCTTTTAAGGTTAGGCATATCATCAGTCTTTCTTCGGGTAAAGCCAAAAGTTAACTAAATGCTGTTACTCATCGGAATTAGTGATGGCGGTCATGTTTTGAGGATCCCAGCCATTTGATATTTGTTGATAATGTTAAATCCCTGAATAATGAATCCTGACAATTCAAAATCAGCTGCCTTACTTGTCTTCAACGCCGGCTCGTCAAGCATCAAGTTCTCTTTCTTTCGACTGTCAACCGGCATTCAGAAAGTTGGAGAAGGGCGAATAACACGTATTGGTTTGCCAGGAACATCATTTATATTGACAAGACAGCAATTTACCGAGATCGAAACAATACCGGGCGATGTAACTGACTTTATATCAGTCATAAAATTTCTCGCCAACTGGATCGAATGCCAGCCCATGTTTTCGCAGGTGAAAATAATCGCACATCGGGTTGTACACGGAATAGAAGATAGTTCCCCCGCGCCGGTTACGGAAAACTTACTAAATGAACTGAAACAGGCTGCCGGTGACAATCCCGAACATTTGCCAAATGAAATTAAACTGATTGAAATATTCCGTCATCGTCATCCGCAGTTACAGCAATACGTTTGTTTCGACTCTTACTTTCACCAGAATATGGCACCCGTAGCGAAACTACTTCCGTTGCCGGATCGGTTTAGGGCTACCGGATTAAGACGTTTTGGTTTTCATGGCCTTTCTTATCAATATATTATGCAAAAGTTAAACTCGGAGGGTAAGGGTTACGGTAAGACTATCATAGCGCATTTAGGTAACGGTGCAAGTTTAGCCGCTGTAAACGGCGGGAATTGCATAGATACCACCATGGGGTTTACACCGGGCTCCGGTTTGCCGATGAGCACACGGTACGGAGATATAGATCCTGGTGTAGCATGGTATTTGATGAAAAAAGAAGGGCTCTCGGCCGACCAGTTTATTCAAATAATGAATCATGAATCGGGCCTTTTAGGTGTTTCAGGCTCCAGCGGCGATATGCAGGATCTTCTTTTGCGGGATGCAACCGATTTTAAAGCTGTGGAAGCAATAAACCTTTTCTGCTATTATATAAAAAAGGCCATTGGCGCATTTACGGCAGCCTTGGGTGGGGTTGACACCCTGGTTTTTACAGGTGGCATAGGTGAAAACGCGCCTGTGATAAGGGAGCGGATATGCACTGGCCTGGATTTTTTG
The DNA here is from genome assembly GCF_017569325.2 of Mucilaginibacter gossypii. NCBI lineage: Bacteria > Pseudomonadati > Bacteroidota > Sphingobacteriia > Sphingobacteriales > Sphingobacteriaceae > Mucilaginibacter > Mucilaginibacter gossypii. The sequence continues at coordinate 1,857,287 of NZ_CP071878.2, forward strand.
GGACTTAAACTTAACGCTGAAGCAAACACTAACCAAAATAAAAATATATCTGCAAATGATTCAAGGGTAAATGTCTATATTATACCAACTGATGAGGAACTGATGATGGCGCAGATTGTGAATGAAATAATCCACATTTAAAATTATTTAAAGCAATTAAAATGACAATGATAACTGATATCACATCAATCGATAACGCGCCGTTAACCGGTGAATGTTTGGAAAAATTAGATGCTTATTGGCGCGCAGCTAATTATTTGTCTGTCGGCCAGCTTTATCTTTGCGATAATCCACTTTTGGAAGAGCCCTTAAAAATAGAACATCTCAAAAAAATGCAGTTAGGCCACTGGGGTACCACCCCCGGGCAGAATTTTATTTATACTCACCTTAACCGGATCATTAACAGATATGATTTAAATATGCTTTATATTTCAGGACCCGGGCACGGCGGACCTGCAGTAGCAGCAGGTACATACCTGGAAGGGACCTACAGTGAAGTTTATCCGGAAGTTAGCCAGGACCGCGCGGGGATGAAAAATTTATTTAAACGGTTTTCATTTCCAGGTGGTGTATCCAGTCATGCCTCACCCCAAACACCGGGATCAATGCATGAAGGAGGCGAACTTGGATACTCGTTAAGCCATGCATTTGGCGCTGTGCTGGATAATCCGGACCTCATTGCTGCCTGTGTTGTAGGCGATGGAGAAGCCGAAACCGGCCCGCTGGCAACTGCCTGGCATTCTAATAAGTTCTTGAACCCGCTTACCGATGGCGCTGTATTACCAATTTTGCATTTGAACGGCTATAAGATTTCAAATCCTACGGTTTTAGCCCGTATTCCTCACATCGAGCTCGAACAATTATTTCATGGTTATGGGTACTTTCCTTTATTTGTCGAAGGTTCGGACCCCGCAATTATGCACCAGGCTATGGCTGCTGCCTTAGAGCAAGCGGTACACTTTCTAAAGCAAATAAAATATAATGCCATAGAGCATCCAGGGCAGGAGCGACCAAAATGGCCGATGATCATACTAAATTCACCAAAAGGATGGACCGGGCCAAAGGTTGTTGATGGAAAGCAGATAGAGGGCACATTTCGCTCTCATCAAATACCGCTTACCGTTTCTGAGTCAAGCCCGGAGAGTCATTTGCAAATGCTCGAAAGCTGGATGAAGAGTTACCGGCCCGGAGAGTTGTTCGATACTAATGGTTGCTTAAAGAAAGAAATTGCGGAAATAGCACCAAAAGGCAATCGAAGGATGGGAGCAAATGCTCACACAAATGGGGGGCTTTTGCTCAGAGAATTAATTCTTCCAGATTTTCAGCGCTACGCATTTAACGTGAATTGCCCCGGTATTATGGGTGAAGGAGATGTGCATGTGACCGGCCGCTTTTTGCGCGACGTAACATTACTTAATCCTCAGAATTTCAGGGTTTTCGGCCCCGACGAGACTGTCTCAAACAAGTTAGAGGCAATTTTTGAAACTACCAGCCGCCAGTGGAACGCTGATATTAATATAAACGATGAATATCTTGCTCCAAAGGGGAGGGTAATGGAGATGCTTAGCGAACATCAGTGCGAAGGTTGGCTCGAAGGGTATTTGCTAACCGGCAGGCACGGGCTATTCAATTGTTACGAGGCGTTTATACATATCGTTGATTCGATGTTTAACCAACACGCCAAGTGGTTGAAAATGACGCGGGAGATACCATGGCGGAGAAAGATAGCATCCCTGAATATCCTGCTTACTTCAACCGTTTGGCGCCAGGACCATAACGGTTTTACCCATCAGGACCCGGGATTCATTGATCACGTCATTAATAAAAAATCAGAAATTGTGAGGGTTTACTTGCCGCCGGATTCTAACTGCCTTTTGTCTGTTATGGCTCATTGCCTGGGCAGCAAACATTATGTAAATGTCATGGTAGCAGGGAAGCATCCTTCTCCTCAATGGTTAAGTATGGATGAGGCTGTGGTTCATTGTTCAAGAGGCATTGGGGTATGGGATTGGGCAAGTAATGATCAGGACTGTGAGCCGGATATTGTGATGGCTTGCTGCGGTGATGTGCCTACATTAGAAACACTGGCTGCTGTATCCATATTACGTGAACATTTTCCGGATTTAAAGATAAGGGTTGTAAACGTTGTGGACCTGTTAAAGCTGGAAAGGCAATCCAGCCACCCGCATGGTTTGAACGACCATGATTTTGATGCACTTTTTACTGTCGATAAACCCGTTATCTTCGCTTTTCATGGCTATCCATGGCTTATTCACAGGCTTACCTACAACCGGACCAATAATAACAACATTCATGTAAGAGGTTACAAAGAAGAAGGCACAATAACGACATCTTTTGACATGACCGTACTTAACGAAATGGATAGGTTTCATCTCGTAATGGACGTAATCGATCGATTGCCGCATCTGGGTAGTAAAGGCTTATATCTCAAACAAAACCTAATGGACAAATTGGTTGAGCACAAACAATACATCAATATGAATGGTGAGGATATGCCTGAAATTAAAAATTGGCGGTGGAAAGCTTGAAAGGTGGTTACTTCCGAAAAAATAGTTTGGGCTTCTGATAGTTCTTTGGTTTTTTGTACGCCTTTGCTCACCGGCAAGCAACAACTTTTATTGATAAACAGCAATGAAGTTTTCCAAAAGCCGGCTCCGTTAAGCATGCGGATTGCATGTAAAGTATAATGCTTGTTGTGTTTTAAAGCCCTTTTTTTTAAAATATAAAGATAAGGCAGGCTCTGGTCAAAGCAAAAGGCATTATTTAAGTTGCATTAGTGGCCGGCGCCAGGGCGCTTTGATCACAGGAGCTGAACCTTTATATCCGGTTAAAACTGTTTTTTGGGTGACTCACCTTTAAGTTGTGTCCATAAAAGTTTGCCCTTGTCTGTGCCAATTACTTTCCACGTGGCAAAGGCTACTAAAAGTGGAAAAGGAAATGCCGAACCAAATCCTAAAGGCGTAATTGCCAGAAAAAAAATAATAGCTCCGGCGCAGGCGAGCGTTACCCAAATTCCTTTATATGCCAAACCAATGGCAATCAAGGCCTGGCCAATGGCAATTGCCGTAACCATTTGAATAATATGTAAGCTGAACCAACCATTTATGAAACCGAGATAACTAAATGCATACCTGCTAAAACCAAGGTACGTATTTGGATGTGCCCTGCAAACCGTATAATTTGTCCAGGCGGCCCAGGCAAAAAGTAATGCAAGGGCCAGCCGCGTTATCCAGGGTTTTCGGAAAGATGACCAAAGAATCAGCAGTCCGATTATGTTTGAAAAGCCATACGCTACCAGGAGCATCGGAGATTGTTCCATATCTATGAGATTATGGGTAGTAAAGCGCCGCTCTTAACAGGCGGCGCTTTCTGGGATTAAAAGGCAAGCTCTGGTTCTTCAATGTCAAGATTATTGACCACATGAAATACGCCTGGAGCAGCCCACGCCACATCCGCAGCATCTTCGCTTTCGGCAAATGAACGTACCCTGCCGGTTAGAGTAACAGTGTTGCCGCTGATGCCGGCATGTACCTTAGTTGCATCAATGTTTGCGCTGCGCTGAAAAGCAGCACTGATCTTTTGTTCCAGTTCGGCAGGAGATATCCTGGGCCTTAGGGTTATAAGATTGATGACCGAACGCACGCCGGTGAGATCTTGAATCGCGGTCTTCGCGCTAACCCTCTGATATTCCCATTCCAGTTCACCCTCCATAGTTACGGTGCCATCTTCTACTTTGATTTTGATTTTGTCATCAGGCACAGCTGAATGCCATTTAAGCGCATTTAGCACTGCTTCAGCTATCTCTGTGTCGGTTTTCCGGTATACCGGCGAAACACCGATCTGGATGTCTTCTGCTATAGCTTTAACTCCGATAACTTTTTTAGCCGCCCTTTCAGCAGTTATTTTTTTTGAAAATGTATCCACTGTACCCGAAAGGGTTACAATGCCATTTTTAACGGCCACACCAATTGCAGATGAGTTTAGAAATGGCTGCCATTTCAATTCATCCATTACATCTTTTTGAATTTGACTGTCTGTTTTCATGACTTGATGATTAAGTTAAGAAATTGTTTATTGTACCTCAAAGTACTTGTAAAACAGTGTGATATGCCATGATTCAAATCAGTGATTTCGATGATGTTCATCAACTTTGCGGGTGCTGCAGATAAGCCATTAAGCACCCCGCTAACAGTGGTAAAGATTACTGGTTATTGCTTACAAGCTAAGCTGCAATTAGCGCAAACAAGTAAGTGCAACACCTGTCCAATCATCTGAAAGTATATAGGATCCAGTTTTAAAAACAGTAGGTTATGCCAGTAAGTGGATCCGCCTGAAAGCTGTTGGCATAGCCGTTTTGTTCAGATAGCCTAAAAACTGCAATGCGATGGTGCATTGGAAAAGTCTCAAAAGCGCCATATCATAATCAATGATCCAATTTTTGACAACGACATGTATTGATTGGGCGAATGCGCTAACCTATATCATTCATCTGTGTGGTACCTTCATTTATACATAATCCCCGCTTTAGCTAACGCTTAGCCGGGGAAAACGAAGTGTGAAAATGGTTCCAAATCCGGGTTGGCTTTCAAATTTGATGGCTCCATTCATTAGGCCTACATACCGCGCTACGATATTCAGGCCAAGGCCCGTTCCCTGGGTTGTACCGGTGTTACTTGCCCGAAAGAAAGCACTGAACAAATGTGCCTTATCCGCTTCCGGAATTCCGATGCCCTGATCGGTAACTGATAAACTGCATTCTTTTGAGTTAAGTTCTGTGTCAAGGCGGATCAGGGTGTCTTCACCGGAATATTTGATTGCATTTGACAAAAGGTTATTGAGGCAGTTTTTTAACAATTGCTGGTCGAGCGTTACCATTTCAAATCTTCCGGAATGCGTATAAATAAGTTTTTGACCAGGTTTGGCCAACATTTGCATTTCTAAAATAATTTCCCGGCAAAATTCTGCGAGATTAAATTCAGATGCCGAAATGCTGATTTTTCCTGATTCCAGTTTTTCCAGAGAAAGGAAATCGCCGAGGATGGCGGAAAGGTCGTTAACAGCATTCTTGATCTTGTCGGTATGTTTAATAATATTCAGGTCGTGATAGGTTTCAGCATATTTGCCGATGAGGGAAGCCGAAAGTTTTACGGCGCTTAAGGGGGTGCGGAATTCGTGGGATGCCATTGACACAAAACGACTTTTCAACAGCCCCAACTCCTTTTCTTTTTGCAGGGAAAGGTTAAGCTCTGCGGTACGCCGGGCAACCATATCTTCGAGGTGTAAAGTGTAATTTTTTATCTGTTCTTCCGCTTTTTTTTGCCTGCTGATGTCACGGGCTATCGTTGATGCGCCTATTATTCGGTCCCGGGCGTCACGTATTGGAGAAATAGTCAGTGAAGTTGGAATAATGACACCGGCATTTGTTTTACGCAAGGTCTCAAAATGTTCTACCGTCTTACCGCTTCTTATCGCCCTGATGATTCTCTTTTCCTCAGTCAGTTTGTCGTTTGGAATGATAAGTCCGACATGTTTTCCGATTACTTCATGAGGTTTGTAGCCAAAAATCCGTTCAGCGCCACGGTTCCAACTGGTGATTTGCCCGTACAGGTCTTTGGCGATGATAGCATCTTCGGATGAACCTACTATTGCGGCAAGCAGGGCCTGTTGTTTTTCATACCTGCGCTGGGTAGTAATGTCACTGAGGGTATGGATGGAGCCATCATAATTGCCATCTTTATCGCGTACAGCTACAGATGATACGAGGATGTAGCAGTCGGCGCCGCTTGATAACTGAAACCGGATCTCTTGCCGGACAATATCCTTTCGGGCTCTAAGTCCCGTAGTCAATGGTTTATAATTTGTATTAATAAGATGCCCTTCCTGGTCGTATTTGGTTAAAGTCGGATACCAGTCATCGTTACCTTTAAGCGGTTCTATTTCAAAGAGGGTCGCAGCAGCTTTATTATATGCTATGAGCAAATCGTTTCGATCGCATAAATAAACCGCTACCGGTAATTGCTCATAATATTGAATGAAGGTGGCTTGTTCATCATTCATTGTAAATAATATTTAACAGAGGTCAGATTTATTTATAAAAATAGTTATATATATATGGAGTTGTTAGGATTTCTCACTTTATGTAAACTTATGAAATCGGGCCTTATTGTGTTTAAAGGGCTTTAAGGTATGATCTAAGGTCGTTTACTAATGTAAATATTAAGTTGGTTTTTTCCAAAAAAAATTAATGAGGTATTAAACGTAAAATATCAAACGTGACAGAAATCATTGAATGGATGTTCGGTTTAAATTAAATTTGTAAGTATGGTTAACCATTATTTTGTCTTTATCCACAGGTCACGTAACGGGTTTTGTACCATAACCTTAACGCAAAAATAAATGATATGGCAAAAGAACTAAACGAAGAGAGAATAACACAATTGTTAAGCGAACAAATCGTTGGAAGGATCGGTTGTCATGCTGATGGCGTCACCTATATTGTACCCGTCACCTATGTTTATGATGGCGAATTTATCTATGCGCATTCAAAGGAAGGTATGAAGACGACGATCATGAATAAAAATCCAGATGTTTGCTTTCAGGTTGATGAGATACTAAACCTTGCAACTTGGTGGAGTGTGGTTATTTGGGGACGTTTTGAGGAGATTCATGGAGACGAAAGAGAAAAAGCTATAAAATTGCTAATAGAAAAAATAATGACACTCCTCGAAGAACGTCGTAGTTTGCCTGCTCATGGAGCAATTGAGCATGCACAGGCTGCTGCTGTACGTGAAGCTATATGGTATAGAATTAGAATTATCAACAAGACCGGTCGTTATGAAATAAATTAACAGGCATCCCACAATAAATCTAAACATTCAATTGACAAATAATTTTTGTTTTCCCGACAAAACACTACGCAGGCCTCCTAACAATAATGGTTATAGATTTTACACGATTTAGTCTCCCTTAATGCGCCTGTATAGCGATTTGGTAGCCTGCCAGTTCCAGTCGGCAAATCTGCCGCGCTGTACAACGAGTTTGTTCTGCTCAGGGTATTGGATAAAATAATGGAATGCAAAACCGGCATTAGGGTTCTGCCAGCCTATAATCTGACCAAAACGTAAATCATTGAACACAGTTGTGTCCTTCCGTAATTCCACAGTATAAAATTGTTGTGAAAACTGCAAGAGCCTGCCTATATCTTTTTGATATTTAGAGCTATTAAGTAAATGCGTATTACGTGGGAAATAAGTTAATGCTAAATGTTGTTTTCGATCAAATACAGATCGGTATCCGGTATAATAACCGCTATCTGTCCCCGCGGTAATGTACCATAGCCAATTTTGAAGGGGGGCCGGAGTGGTAAAATACCTTGTGTACCGGATGTTTTGCTCTTTTAGCAGCGCCTTAACCGAGAGGTCCATCACCAATTTGTGTTTGTAACAATATAACAAGTAAAAGCAACTTATACCCAAGCCTGCAGTATACCATATTTTTCTTCTCTTATAATCCTGTTTTAAATAAAGCAATGCGAGGCATGCAACGAGCGGCCAAATAGTAAAAAAGGGATCAGCCACGTAAATTAGATTGAACGCTATACGGGCTTCGTTAAACGGTTCGAACCAGCCAACTCCGTAATTATTGAGTGCATCCAACCCATCGTGCAATAATAAAAGCGACACGAAGAAGACACACCATTGCTGCCGGGATATATTTGAGCTCGGTGTCAGACGGTTGGCAGCAATCGTCAGCAAAGGGCAGATCATCGCACAAAACAAAAAAGAATGGGTGAAGCCGCGATGCGCCAACAGAGCTCTTGGGGTGGAGAACCAGAACGCGTTCAGGAAATCAATGTCTGGCAAGCTATGGATTGTTGCTCCCCATAACATTGCGCGTTTACCCAACCGGCGGCCGGCAAACGCTTCGCCTACGCAGGCGCCGATCGTAAGATGTGTTAGTGTATCCATAGCAGTGTTAAAATAATAAAAAGTACTGCGTGATATGCTGCTTTAGAACATCAAATCGGGTGAGCATAATCATTTTAAAAAACATTTTAATAAAACGATGAACTTGAATGTACTTTGAATGGACCGCTGAACCATCTTACAGATATCGAGATAGATGTGGATTAAGATGCTTTATCGGTGACTTTATCGTTTGGATTTGCGGGCATGCAATGGGCTGACAAATAATGTTAGTAAAGTTAATCATCAATTAACACCTAATGATGCCAGAAATAGCAGCTTTCAGACAGACTTGTTAAAAGCAGGCGGAAAAACCAGAACCGCAGATTGTTTGTCGGTGATTGCGGTTAAGGATTCACTCTGGCTAAAAAGTCTCGAAATTAAAGAATGGCGACCATGAGTCATTGCTAATACATTAGCTTGATGTGCCCGGCAATATTCATGCAAGCTTTTATGTACGTTTTTGCCAGGTATTTGGGTACAACTGAGCCCGCGTTGGGCAAGAAACTTACTGAAGGTAACTTTCGGGACAATATCGGCAGCCACTTCATTGGACTGTACAACATGCACAACATCGAAATGAAAATCGAGCGTTTCAGATAAATCAATTAAAAAATCTATCGCCGGCAAATCAGCGGTATTAAAATCGGTTGCAAAAACGACGTATTGAGGTATATACTGTTCAGCGCCTGTCGGTAAAATCAGCACAGGTTTGACAGCTTTGCGAATAACCGCTGCTGTATCGCTGCCCGTCAATAAGTGCTCCAGGGCGCTGTCGGACCTTCCGCCCATAATTACCATTTCAATTTCACGTTGGCCGGAAATTTCTTCTATTACGTCGCTTAGGGTACCTTCGCCGTTTTTTATCTCAATATCCGGGTGGTAGTGCGGTACACTACCGGCAAGTTTTTTCAGATGATCGGCTTCGAGACTTAATCTCTCCCTGGCATCGGCAAACAGCATGCTCGTGGTTTCTGTGACATAAGGACCCGCAGTGTCACTGGGAATCAACGGAATGAACCGCAGGGTATGATACAAAACAATGCCCCAGCCAAGCTTGGCCGAATACCTTAATGCTGCAGCCTCCGCATGTGCAGCGTTCGGTGAAAAATCCGTGAGAACCAGTAGTTTTTTCATTTGAATCTTAATTTAAGTGCTGTGATTGTAGGTGTGTTTTCGCATTTTTTATGCTTCGTCTGCAGTTTACCGCAGGCGGCTATTATTAAAGGTAACCTGCGCGTTCGCTCCTGGTTGACAGGTTTTTTAAGTCAATCAAATATATTTCCGCGCAGTTTGATTATAAATGATGATCAGCATTAAAAAAAATGATATTCAGCGCAATACAATGATGATGTGAGCAAAGTTACCTATTTGGATGATGGGGGTCATTGTTACCGGTTTGTAACTATGTTTAATTTGGGCTTGAAAGAGACAAATATGGCTACAACGCTCAACCCGGAAATTCGTGAGATAATCAATACAGTGCATTACCGCGCTTGGCTATCCATGAAAACCCGTATCAATTCAAAGAATGAATTCGCCAATACAGTCAGAGTTGCTGCCGATAAAGCAAAAGCAGAATTGTGCAGCTGTTAATTTTATTAACTATAAAATGAAGAGGCTTATTATCTACTTGTTAGTGATGTTACCTGCAAGGGGAAGCGCCCAGGCTACAATGACCGACTTAAGCCTGGCAGCCGCAAGAGCGTTGCCCGCGGTGGTAAGGGTTACCTCTTATCTTTCAGACAGCTTATTATCCAGGCGTCCGCAATTGCCCGCGCAGATTGGTCAAAGATTCGACAGATCTGCTTATGATACAGCTGTTAGTGATGCTTCAGGCGTACTTTTAAGTACTAACGGCTACATTATTACAAACGCCCATGTAATAGCGGCAGGAGATAGCGTGGTTGTTATATTACAAGATCGCAGGGCTTTCCACGCAACAGTGCTCGGGATAGATGCGGCGGCAGATTTGGCATTACTGAAAATACAGGCTGATGGCTTACCATTTTTGGAAATAGGAAATTCCAACTTGGTTCGCATCGGAGACCCTGTACTCGCTGTTGGAAATCCGCTGGAATTAAACTCAACGGTTACAGCCGGCATTTTGAGTGCCCGTTTCCGCGGAATTGACGATCTGGGCGCTGCGTCGGGCGTTAATTCATACCTGCAAACAGACGCTGCCAGTAATGAAGGCATGAGCGGTAGCGCACTTGTAGATGTGTCTGGGAAATTAATTGGTATAAATGCTGCAATACTTTCTCCTACGGGTTCATTCTCTGGCTATTCATTTGCCATTCCCTCGGGGATTGTAAAAAAGGCATGGCTGGATTTGGTTGCCTTTGGCGAGGTTCACCATGCATCACTTGATATTGTTCTCCGTGATATGGATGCCAGACAGGCGGGCCGGTTAAAGACGAAGAATGTAAACGGCGTGCTGGTAAAAGGCGTGATAAAGGGAGGAGCGGGGGATCTGGCAGGTGTTCGGAAAGACGATATTTTGCTGATGCTCGATAAAATTACGCTTGAAAATACCGCCCAATGCAGAGAAATGCTGGCGGAACGAGCTCCGGGAGATCGCATTACCCTGGTTATTTGGCGAGATAACGGGCAAATATCGCTGCCTGTTAAGCTTTCGGCGGATAATAACAGCCGGAATGTCGCAGGTAGCAAAGGCGATGCATGGCCTTTACTGCGCACTGTTCATAGAAAATAAATCAAGCTTGAGTATGACTTGTTTGGGAAAAGCGGCCGAACTAATTTATGGAAATGCGGTGTGTATGAGAGACGTTAAGTGACGAAGGTTATTTGCTTGATCTTTTGGTCCGAACAAATATGGTGATACAACTTGGCCAATATTCTGAAGCAATCTTTAGTTGGCATAAGTATATTTTATTAAATATTAATTTTTGATTTGGAAGCCTGGCGGGGCGATAATTTATTCTTTATGAACAGTGAAAAAAAATCAATGGCTGGCGAATTTGGGAACAACAGCCCTGGCAACAATAGGGGGTGCCTGCATCGTGGTCGTGTGGTTGAACTCGTCATACGCCGGAATTCCGCGAGCATCAGCGATATTGCCAGGGCGCTGCAGGTAAGTCGCCGGACGCTTTACAATTGGTTTGAAGCAGAGGATCTGGATTTTGAAATTGTTTGCAAAATAGGATATGTCTTAAATTATGATTTTACCAAGGAGTTTCCTCAAGAACTGCCCGAAAGGTTAGGGGCTGTCAACATACAAACATTGGGCGGTTTAGATGAAGGTAGCGAAAAGCCGGATGATCCGATCTATTATTGGATGAGAAGATACATTAAGTTATTAGAGGCATTTAATGAAAAACTTATGTCAGGAAAAAAACTGATCCGATAGTTTAATAATAAACTTTGATTTGCCATGTATTTACAGGACAGATTGGCTATTCATTGTTTTTTAACCGGGCAAGGCTTTTAATTTCGCTACCTGAGGGGCATCAAATATTACGCCGCGGACACTTTCCAAAGCTGATCAAGGTCAGGTCGCCAGGTGATTGCGGTCATGTCAACTCTCGTTACTTTACGGTTTATTTACTTCAGCAATTACGAGTTATTTATTCAAAAAAACATGAAAACAGATCTTGAAATTCAGAAAGATGTGATGGACGAGCTTAAATGGCATCCTATCCTTCATGATGCAGAAATCAAAGTAAGCGTAAAAAAAGGTGTAGTAACACTTTCCGGACAAGTGGACACATATGGCAGGAAATTAGCTGCTGAAAACGCTGCCAGAAAGGTAGCCGGCGTGAAAGCGCTGGCTGAGAATATCCAGATTGGAGTATCTCCTGCGTACAACACAAACGATGGGGTAATAGCCGAGGCCGTGCTGCATGCCCTTAAATGGCATACAGGGATTCCTGAAGATAGTATTAAAGTAAAAGTGGAAAATGGTATTGTGATGTTAGAAGGAGAGGTGGAATGGGACGTTCAGCGTAACAGTGCCAGCACCGCTATACAGCACCTCCATGGTGTAAAGGCCGTAAATAATTCTATTACCATACGCCCAAAGGTAAGCGCTGATGATTTGGCAAAGAAAATAAGTGAAGCTTTTCTTCGCAGGGCCGCAATAGATGCCGCCAGGATTATAGTTTCTGTAAGCGGGAACAAAGCGACACTTACCGGCAAAGTGCGCTCTTTTGCCGAAAAGGAGGAGGCGGAAGATATCGTGTGGGCTGCGCCCGGAGTTACCAGCCTGGACAGTAAGTTGATTGTTGAAGAGCCTGAATTAATGTTGCAGTCACACATCTGAGAGGATATGAAAGTAATCATGTAGCCGCAACTTGTTGTTTAAACTATGTGCCGCCCGGTTTGTTTACTGTTATGCCTGATGATGGCCAGTACGGTTGCTTCCGGCCAACGGAATTTTCTGTTATTTAATCCAGGATATTCATCAAACGGAACTACTGTAGCAGATACGGCGCTTTCGGCACAAATCAGTTCGCGCATCCTTCCATGGCAGTCTTTATTTTAGTGCGTTCCGTGCAAATGGTTATACATTCTGGCAGTCGGTACCGCCAACGCTATTCGGCAGTTATATTTGGGAGGCCGCTGCCGAAAAACAATACCCTTCACCGAACGATTTTATCAATACCTGTTTCGGCGGTATCGCCCTCGGTGAAATGACCTACCGTTTATCAAACCAGATTGTTAATAATCATACGCGCGGTTTTAAGCGGCAGTTTAGCGAAATATTAGCACTGATGGTGGCTAAGCAAAGTTGAGCATAATCCTCAACTCCTTACCTTATCCGCAAATTATGACTATATCCACAATGAGGCTTTTTTAATAGCGCGCAAAGTGTCAAATTGAATTGGATTTCAGCTTTTACACTTAATAAGCAGTTGCAAGTCACAGCGAGTGCAGGCGGCTGGTCGGTGATACTGGCCGCCGTGCCCGATCCTTACCATTTTAAGGGCCGTAACTATGATTATGGGACCGGAGTAGGCTTTTACGGGCAATTTGGGGCTACCATGTTTAATTGTCTATTTTTTCGCTTCAATTACCGGGGCGGACTAATCGGTACCGTCAATGGCAATGCCTCGCATTAGTATCGCGAGCTGTTACGGGCGAAGTTGGTCTTCGCTTGTGTAGTGGTGTATCGGCGTGTTTGGAACCCAGATATTTTTATTTGCGTGGGTATTATCAAAATACCCAAAGATCACCGCCCGCTATCCCTATCTCCGGTTTTCTTGCCGATACAGCTTGAATTTTAACTAAAACGGATATGACGCAGATCACTGTGACTGCTGACTGTCATCATATTGCACTGCCCTTCAATAAATTACATTTGACATATCATATAGAAATAATATGAAAAAGATCAGTGCAGCATTTGACGGCCTGAAATTCTCACAGGCAACCCTTGACTACGCTATTGAACTGGCAAGCCGCGACCATATGGTAATTAACGGGGTTTTTTTGGAGGACTTTCTCTATCATAGCTTCGATATTTTTGACATGGTGGGAAGTCAGGGTGTTTCAGGAGATAAGCTGAACCGGTTGCTTAGAAAAGACCGGACAACCTGTGATAGGACTATCGCCCTATTTGAAAAGATATGCGCTGAAAAGCAGGTTAGTTATGTAGTGCATAAAGACAAAAGTTTTGCGATCAACGAGCTGATCAAAGAAAGTATTTACAGCGACCTTACAGTTATCAACGTTGTCGAAACTTTAAATCACTATTATCAGGAAAGGCCTGCACCCTTTATTAAAGAGTTCCTGGCCGGTGCTCAGAGCCCGGTATTGGTTGTTCCGCCGGTTTACCATTCAATCAAACGGATAATTATTTTGTACGATGGTCATCCGTCCTCTGTATTTGCGCTAAAAACATTCAATTCTTTATTTCCATGGGCAAATAAATACCCCGCCGAGGTTGTTTGCGTAAGCCAACGCCCCTTGGCTTTACTACCCGATGGAAACCTGATTGGTGAATATGTACGATGTCATTACGATGACCTGGTAACAACGCAGTTGACAGGTGATCCGGAAGATGTATTGCTTGACTGGTTGAAAAAAGCCGATCCGGGAGCTGTTGTGGTAATGGGGGCTTACAGCCGGGGAGCTGTTTCTCGAATGTTCAACAATAGTATGGCTAATAAACTAATGGAAGTTTTGGACCTGCCGTTATTTATAGCACATAGCAAATAAAAACGGAGCTATTTACCTTATTAAATTGACAATTATGAAGACATTGATGATCGCGACTGATTTTTCAGCTAATTCCAGTCATGTTGCAAATTACGCTTACCGGCTTGCACAAGCCCTGGAGGCTAAGTTATTACTTTGCCATACCTTGAATGTACCTGCAGAAGTACCACAAAGCGGAACTGTTGCCTGGCCGGAGGCAGTTTATGACGATATAGACCGCGACAGCAAGCTGCAACTTTCCAAAATGAAAGAGGATATGATTGCAACAGGAAACATTGACAGCTATAAACCAGAGATATTGTGTATTCAGGGCCCTGGTTTCGTTACTGATGTTGTAAATACGGAAGCTGATCGGTATAAGGCAGACCTGATTATCGTTGGTGCCCACAGTAACGACCATTTAGGGACCTGGATGGTTGGTAACCATAGCCGCAAAATGATAGAGTCGGCTGTACGCCCCTTATTACTGGTTCCGATAGGCGCGAAGTTTCAGCCAATCATGAGGATAGGGTTTGCCACCGACCTCAAACATATTAACAACGATTTGGACGCGTTGAAGAATGTGGTGTTGCTGGCAAGATCCTTAAGCGCAGAATTAATATTAGCGCATATCCATTGGGATGTTGATGATCAGGATTACAGATTGGTGATTGATGCTTTAAAAGACGGAATCATGACCAAATACGGTTATGAAAAAGTCAGTGTCAGAACAGTCAACAGTAAGCATGTCGCCAATGGTTTAAATTGGCTCATAGCTCACGCCCACATAAACCTGCTTGCAATGGCTCATCATCAACATGGTTTTTTTGACCAACTTTTCCATGGAAGTCGAACCCAACAATCGGCAGGCCACATGCCAGTGCCTTTATTGGTGGTAAAGTAAGCAGATAATTTGAAATTAAACTGAGAGGAAAAAAGATTAATCAAGTATAGCATAAGCGGGCAGCCTCCGCGCCGATCAGGGACGAAATGGAATAGTGGTGCCTGGGCTGGCCGGCAGCGGCAGCATAATGCAACTATAGACGGTACCGCGCTAAAAATGGTAAATCGGCATAGTTAAAAATGCAGGTGCTGATTACGTTGCAGTAACGAATTTTCTTTTTTTCCTGCTTTGCATGTTCTCTGTTTATTGGAAATAGTTTATTGTTTAAATAAGTTAAAGGTCACATAATATCATCAGAATGTCTTTACTTATCCAGGAAAAAGCATTAGAATATTTAATAAATCATTTGTTCAATTGATTATAATATTATGAAGACAATCCTTGTCATTGAAGATAATAGCGATATTCGGGAGAGTACTGCTGAAATTCTCGCGATGAGCGGTTACAAAGTAATCACGGCCGAAAATGGAAAAAGTGGCGTTAAGACAGCCATCAGGCAGCGACCGGATCTGATACTCTGCGATATCATGATGCCTGAACTTGACGGATATGGTGTACTGAACATTCTGAATAAAAGCCCTTACACGGCAACTATTCCTTTTATATTTTTAACAGCTAAAACCGGAAAGCCAGATCTGCGAAAAGGGATGGCTATGGGGGCTGACGATTATTTGACCAAACCGTTTGACGATAAAGAACTACTGCACGCAATCGACTGCCGTCTTCAGAAGCAGGAAAACCTCAAGACATTTTATAGTCGCTCTCTGACAAGTTTACAACGCCTGGCTTCCGAACATGTTCTTGGTAGCGATGAGTTAAAAAGATTGATTGCCGAACGAAAAGTGAGGCAGCTTAAAAAGAAACATATTTTGTACTATGAAGGCGATAATCCAGAAGGCATTTATTTGGTATTGGAGGGTTTTGTCAAGACGTTTAAGCTTGTTGAAGATGGCCGCGAATTAGTGACCGGGCTTTACAAAGCGGAAGAATATGTGGGGATTAACGAGCTATTCACAGACAAACATGTCGACACCGCTGAGGCGATAGATGATTCGGTGGTGTGCCTCCTACCCAAGGATATGATCATGGATCTGATTTCACAATATCCGGATATTAGTCAGCAATTTATGAGAATTTTATGTAATAATATTCGTGAAAAAGAAGAGCAATTGCTGCAATTTGCATACTCTTCTGTGCGAAACCGAATGTTACAAGTGTTATTGCGCCTCCAGTCGCAATTTCCGGATCATAATGATTTTAAAATATCGCGTGATGAGTTAGCAGCTATGGCTGGTATGGCCACAGAAACCGTTAGCCGTACACTTAGCGATTTTAAAGAAGAAGGCTTAATTGAAAGAAAGGGCAGCCATATACGGATATTGGATGCCATAAATTTTGCAAAAGCCAGACACTAAGCTACTTTCGGATATTTTTCTCACTCAGATAACGCAACATGCCGATGTCCCTTGTATCGCTGGTTCGGAACACCGAAGCAGTTGAAGGTGCACGTGCGCTCAATCTAATCACTATAATAACCAGTTAATGGCTGCGGTCCTTGAATCAAATAAATAAGCAGATCAGGATATAATGTAATTCTTTACACCAGAAAAGCCAAACTGCAAAAATCGATCTGCAATCTGCAGTGCTTAGCAATTTATTCTATTACGACAACAGCCGAGTGAAACAGAAAATGCCAAGAGGCATTTTCTGTTTCCGGACTTAATTTAACGAAGGGGGAGTAGTATTTGATAGTTACTTTCGTCCCGGTATCGCTTTCTTACAGTAATATCAGTGTCCGCTCCCACTGCTTTATGGGCAGGATTCAAAAAAACAGATGCTGTAAAGTGATATTGCCCAGGGGGTAATTGCCTAAAAGTTACACTTCCATCAATAGCGGAAAGCTGCATTCCTTGATATGTAATGTTGCCTGAGTTGTCTTTTTCAGGCATCCCGGCATAGTAATAAACAGGAATATCTGGCACAGGTTGTTGGTTGTATTGTACCATAACATTAACATTCCCATTATATACAATAGCTTTTTCGCATGATGATAATATAGTGATGGTGACTACTGAGATGACTAATTTCATCGTGATATTAGTTTTCATATTTGACAGGCCTTAGTTTAAACTCTATTTAATTTTATTCCGCCTTATTCTTCATCATCATTAATAATGAATACGCGCCTTTGGTTACAAAAACAGCGTTCGCGGTCATATCCTTTGTTGGCAACAGTATTTCGGTAAAGCCGTTTTCACTTTCGCCTATATTAACCTCGGTCATCTCAAACTGTCGGTTCCCGATAACTTTATAGATATACTGTTTACCTTCAAACTGAACAATGGCTTCGTTAGCTATGGCATATGCCTTAGTATTTTTTACTTGTACTTCTGCATTCATATAAGTACCCGGAACCAGTGTTTTATCGTAGGTTTCAAAATGGCAATGCACATCTGCGTTCCTGTCGGCAGAAAGATCCCGGCCAATCAGTAATATCTCGGCTTCGTGTTTTTTTGCGGGTTGGTTGTTGGTATAGGCCACCAGTTTTTGACCGATATATAATTTATCCAGATCCTTCTCATATACTTTCAGCGCCAGGTGTATATCTGTTGGGTTGACCAACTCGAACAGCACCTCCGTCGGGGACACATATTTGCCGATATTGACATTTACTTTAGATACAAAGCCGGTTATAGGAGAGTATATATTGACGCTCCTGGATATTTTTGAGGCGCTGATAGTTCGTACGTTGATACCAATGAGTTGTAATTTCTCAGCTAATGAGCTAATTAACACTTGCTGGCTGCGGTATTCGGCCTCGGCCTGCTGAAAAACCTTGTCACTGCTCGCTTTGCTTTGGTTAAGGTCTTTTTGGCGGTTATATTCATTTTCCAGGTATCCTATCCGGGCCTTTGCTGTAAGATAATCCTGTTGTAACTGGATATATTGCTGGTCCTCTATCATCGCTATGGCTTCACCTTTATTCACATGCATGCCCGGCAACAGCTTGGTTGATTTTAAATACCCACCAAGGGGGACACTAATGGAAACCATATTTTGCGGCGGAACATCGATTTTTCCATTGAGTTTTAACACAGATGATATTTCCCTTTGCTCAAGCTTGCCTGTAAGTATCGATGCATTTTTTAGCTGCGCATCCGTCAGGGTTACAATGTTAGTATTCTCTGCTTTACCTGTATTATCTGTTGCCGGTTTTTTTTCGCCGCATGCAGATAGCAGAATAATGATGACTGATAAATATATAATGGGTTTCATGATCATATTTTTAGTTGTTTGAAAAATAGTTGAGTTGAATGATGGCCTCGTTAAGGTTGCGAACAGCATCCAGGTAATCATTTTTAATAGTAGTGGCCTGGTTAATCAGTTGTGTCCATTCCAGGTAGTTGATGTTTCCGGCGGCAATTTGCTGGTTGGCGGTAACGGTTATTAAAGCGGCATTTTTTAACGGCTTGCTTTCAAAATACTGAACCGTTTGCAGGTATTTGTGGTATTGAAAAACGGCAGATTGATAAGCTGTTGTCATGCTTTGAAGTTCCATAGCATAACTATTTTCGGCTATCTGTTTGTTTACTCTCGCGCTGTTGATCCGCGCCTTTTGCGCCCCGGCAAAAATAGGTATGCCGATACCCAATTGCACTGAGTTAAACCGGTTTGAGCCATTATAAAGCTTATTATCGGCACCAATACCCTTGATGCTGGTATTGTTATATCCTATGGCCAGATCAGGCAAAAGCTTGCTCTTTTCCATGCGGATAGCAGCGTCTGCAATTTGCTGCTGCTGAGCTATTAGTTTTATTACCGGGTGGTTTTTCAAGGTCAATATGTCTGAAGCCAATGTAACGGCTAATTTATAGTCGGATTTATCTGGTGTTAAGGGCTCTGTAGAATTAAGCAACAACTGGAATTGCAGTTGTATGATGGCCACATCTTCCTTTAACTGGCTTAGCTGCATCTGCACCTGTCCCAATAATGTTTCAGCACTTGTTTTCTCCAGTAAATTGGCTTCGCCTTTGGCCAGCCGCAACTCGGCTTTTTTATAAAAGCTCAAATACAGGCTATCGGCATGCTGTAGTAACATCCGCTTGTTTTCCAGATATACCAGGGTGTTAAAAACCTGGCTAACCTGCTTTTTTAACAGCACCTCATTTACCGCGATATTCAGTATGCTGTTTTTCCAGTCTTCTTGCAAAAGTTCTTTCTGCCTGCTATAGACAGTCGGAAAGTTGAAAGACTGGGAAATACCGAATTTGGTATCGTTGTAGCTGCTGTTGATTTGTCCAACCTCCCCAAACAGCGTAGCCTGCGAAATATTGGCTGATGTGCCGATCAGTATCTGCTGATACTTCGACTTTAACTGTTCATGTTTAACTTGTAAGTTGTTTTTTAAAGCAGTATCTATAGCGGCTTTAAGGGTAATGGGCGTTTGCGCCCCTGAGGTTTGGCTTATTACAGTCAGCAAAGTGATGGAAAGCACAGTGCCCGTTTTCTTCGATAGCACTGTTTTAAAGCCTTTTTCAAACATGATATATAAAACGGGCAATACAAACAAGGTGAGGAAAGTGGC
Source organism: Mucilaginibacter gossypii (assembly GCF_017569325.2). NCBI lineage: Bacteria > Pseudomonadati > Bacteroidota > Sphingobacteriia > Sphingobacteriales > Sphingobacteriaceae > Mucilaginibacter > Mucilaginibacter gossypii. The sequence continues at coordinate 1,876,920 of NZ_CP071878.2, forward strand.
GATCAGCAAGCCACCTATTACTACCGTAGCTAACGGCCTTTGTACTTCGGCACCGGCACCGTTACTGATAGCCATGGGAAAGAAACCCAGGGAAGCCACAAATGCTGTCATCAGTACCGGCCTTAGCCTTACCTTGGTGCCTGATAACACAATACGTTTCAAATTGGTCATACCTTCTTTTTTTAACCGGTTAAATTCCGATATCAATACAATACCGTTGAGCACGGCCACGCCAAACAGAGCGATAAAGCCAACACCTGCGCTGATGCTGAAAGGCATACCGCGCAAAGCAAGGAACAGGATGCCCCCGATAGCTGACAATGGAATTGCGGAGTAAATCAATAATCCGTGCTTAATGGAGTTGAAAGCAAAATAGAGTAGTAAGAAAATAAGCAGTAACGAAACCGGCACGGCTATCATCAGGCGCTGTTTGGCAGCATTCAGGTTTTCAAAGGCACCACCATAGGTTACATAATACCCCGCCGGGAATTTAAGTTGTTTATCTACCTTGGCCTGCAGCTCGTTTACGATTGTTTGTACGTCCCGGCCGCGCACATTAAAGCCAACTACGATACGGCGTTTGGCATCCTCGCGCTGTATTTGGTTGGGGCCGTCCTTGATTTGTACATCGGCCAGCTGATACAAAGGGATCTGTGTACCCCGCGGTGTCGGGATGAGTAAATTTTGAATATCCTTCAAGTCTTTTTTTTGCTCGCTGCTTATTCTGACCACTACTTCAAAGCGCTTTTCACCTTCAAACAGGGTTCCGGTGCTTTGTCCGGCGAGTGCGGTGTTAACCACCTTGTTAATATCGGCGATATTGAGGTTGAATTGTGCTATGGCATTGCGGTTATAATTAATGATAATCTGCGGCATGCCGGCAACTGCTTCCACAAACAGGTTTTTAGCGCCGTCAACGGTATTGATTATTTTACCCAGCTTATTCGCATAAGCAGCGAGGGTATCCAGGTCTTCGCCGAATATTTTACAAACCACGTCCTGACGTGCACCGGTCATCAGTTCGTTAAAACGCATCTGAACCGGGTACTGAAAGCCTGCGGTAACACCCGGAACCGCTTGTAAGGCCTTACCCATTTTTTCAGACAATTCATTAAAGGTTTTAGCCGATGTCCACTCGTTCTTGGGTTTTAGTATCACCATCATATCGCTTGCATCCATCGGCATAGGATCGGTCGGCACTTCGCCGCTGCCTATTTTGGTCACCACCTTTTCAACTTCGGGGAATTGGCTTTTTAAGATGTGGGCGGCCTTTTGGGTATTGGTAATAGTAGTATTCAGGCTACTGCCGGTTAGCACCCGCGTATCAACCGCAAAATCACCTTCTTCCAGTGCAGGTATAAACTCACCGCCCAGTGTGGTTAAAATATAGGCTGAAAATATAAACAGACCGATAATAGTTAATAATGCAGCTTTGGGAAATGCAATTACCCCGCTTAATGTTTTTTGATATATTCTTTCAACCTTCGCCATTAACCTATCCGAAAAATTGGGCTTGTGCTTGATCTTCTTACTCAGGAAGACGGCGCTCATCATAGGGATGTAAGTGAGTGATAAAATAAAAGCGCCCAACAGCGCAAACGCTACGGTTTGCGCCATAGGTTTAAACATTTTACCCTCGATTCCCTGCAAGGTGAAGATCGGAAGATATACTACCAATATAATTATCTGGCCAAAAACAGCGCTATTCATCATTTTGCTGGCAGAACTGTTCACCTCCTGATCCATTTCTTTCTGCCCAATCTTGTCAGTTAATGTAAAATGTTTGCTATGGCTAAGGGTATGCATTACGGCTTCTACAATAATTACGGCCCCATCTACGATCAAACCGAAATCAAGCGCACCAAGGCTCATTAGGTTACCGCTTACACCAAAAAGGTTCATCATAATAATAGCAAACAGCATCGACAACGGGATCACAGAGGCAACGAGTAAACCTGCCCTGAAATTGCCAAGGAATAATACCAGTACAAATACCACAATGAGTGCCCCCTCCAGCAGGTTGCGCTCCACAGTACCGATGGCGTTGTTCACCATTTTGGTACGGTCCAGGAAAGGTTCAATCTCAACGCCTTCTGGCATAGTTTTCTGGATTTGTGCTATACGTTCCTTTACGTTTTTAATCACCTCGCTGCTGTTGGCTCCTTTCAGCATCATGACAACCGCTCCCGCAACTTCGCCTTCGTCGTTATAGCACATCGCACCATAACGGGTAGCATAGCCTATTTTAACATCGGCCACGTCTTTAATAAAAAGCGGCGAGCCATCGGCAGTATTTTTAATTACCGTATTATTGATATCTTCCATATTGCCAATCAGTCCCTGGCTGCGGATATACACCACCGTTGGGCCTTTTTCAATATAGGCGCCGCCGGTATTCTGGTTGTTACTTTCCAGGGCCTTAAAAACATCGGTTATGGTAATATTATGGGAAAGCAGTTTATTAGGATCAACTTCAATAGAATACTGTTTAAGCTTCCCGCCAAAGCTGCTCACTTCGGCTACGCCTTTGACACCGAGTAACTGGCGGCGAACTATCCAGTCCTGTATAGTACGGAGCTCGGTTTCGTTATACCTACCGGCATAACCCTTTTTGGGGCGCACTACGTATTGGTAAATTTCGCCCAGCCCGGTGCTTACCGGGCCAAGCTCGGGTGTGCCGATGCCGGCCGGTATCTGGCTTTGCACTTTTTGCAAACGTTCGGCAACCTGCTGCCTCGCCCAGTAAACATCTGTAGCGTCGTCAAAAACAATGGTAACCAGCGACAGGCCAAACCTGGAAAAACTTCGGATCTCTTTTAAGCCCGAGATATTGCTGTTCGCCTGCTCTATAGGGTAGGTGACCAAACGTTCGATATCTGTAGCTCCGAATGATGGGGCGATGGTAATAACCTGTACCTGGTTGTTGGTAATATCGGGTACGGCATCAATGGGCAGTCTGGTAAACTGATAGCTGCCATAGCCAATAAGGGCGATAATAAAAAGCCCTATGATCAGCTTATTCCGTACGGAAAAAGCGATAATATGATTTAACATAAAATAAGATCTTGAAAATTAGCAATTCAAAAAGCAGCGCATAGCAGGAATAGCCAGGCTAAGCGCTGTAAACAACATAGAAATGACTGCTAATTAGGATTTTGGCGGCTGCCAGATGCTGGATAAATAAGTTGAGTGGTTAAACGACTGATCGAAGGCATGTAACTTCGTTTTCGTTGAGAATACCAGGGGAGGGACGAGTGGCTGAAATAATTGAGGAACCAGCACGGGTGATATCGTCGCTGTGCAATTATCTGCAGTTTTGAAGGGCAGCTTCATATCCTCCCTGTAGTCTTTATCCCTCGGGCTGCCATGCATGTAATGCATGTCAAGAAATTGCAGGAATGAAATGCTCTTGTTTTCCTTCCGGTGTTCGGCAAAGTGTTCAAAAACCACAGGCAATTTCAGCAACTGGTGGAGTTCAGTTGTTGAGAACAGGAAGGTTGTTAAAAGCAATATGGCCGTGAACTTTTTCAAAACTATACAAAAGTAACAATTAATAAACAATCGTTTTTGACGCAGATCATATGATTATTAAGTTTTAATCATTTATTAATATGCGCGATCGGCTCAAAATGAGGTCCGGAGGTCTTCACAGCCGCATTTGGTCCTTTTTTCATATTCAGCCTTCGGTTCCAATACGATACCAGGCTGTATTTCTTCATATACTGAAGCCCGCTAAAAAAATAACTGTCATACCGGGCGATTTCTTTGTCACTCGTGGGAATTATATCTCATTTAGCGGTCATTGGGATTGCCTGCGAAGCATGCCTAATGATGACGTGTATTAATGATATATTCCTGTGTTGAAGGTGCATAATTCATAGTTCCTTGATAACCTTTTTTAGTTTGTCTTTTACTTCAGTTGCGATCCTATGTAAATCTTTGTTTAGTATGAGCTTCATAGATGCTGCCGGATTTATGGCGGATACTTCCACTTTGCCAGGTTTTTTTTCCTGTACAATTATATTACAGGGCAGCATGGTACCGATCTTATCTTCGGCTAATAAGGCATTGTAAGCAAATGACGGGTTACATGCCCCCAATATTTTATAGTTGTAAAAATCTACACCCAGCTTTTTCTTTAATGTCGCCGTTATGTCAATCTCCGTTAATAGGCCAAACCCTTCTTTGTTTAAGGCGCTCGTAACCCGTTGAATAGCTTCTTCGAAACTTCCGGTTATTTTTTTGTTGAAATAGTATTTCATTTTTTGTGGATTTATTACTACACTTTTTACGCTTTTAAATTTCCTGGTTTAATGACTCAAAATAAATGACTTAGCTCATTTATGAGATTGATGTAAATCATCGGTGGCAAATCATTGGCTCCGGAAAAAAAGGTGAATTGAGTTTGAATAAAGCTGATTTCATTGTTTTTAATGCCTGATTTTCCTGCCTTTGCTGACGAATTTTAAACCCTAAAGAACCAAAACCCAAGACTGGAAAATGGGGGAATGACGAAAAGTGCTGACAAGGAAGGGTATCATTGTGAAAGAATTGTTGTAAACGGAAATATTAAGAGCGGCTTTCTGTTTTAAAGGATGTAGGAGTGAGGTCAGTTATTAAAGTCAATTGCGGGCAGGTTTCAAATTTGGCTGTTAATCCATCGTTTGAATTTGAGTATTTTGTGCGTACTGTCATATAATACCCTGATCCGTGTCATTCCCGGTTAGCAGAGAAACACCAACATTTGAAAAAATATTCATCAGAACTTGTGAAAAACAGAAATTAAAATAGTCTACAATACTAATATACTCGTCAGTTTTAAAATAACTACGGATTTTTTTTTAAAATCATATGAACTTCTCCTTTCAGCATCCTTACCCAATAAACCCGGAATACAAAACGCCGGTCGCTTATCTTTGCATGGAATATGCCGTCCATCAGCCCCTTAAAACCTACTCAGGTGGCCTCGGCTATCTTGCAGGCTCTTTCATGAGGAGCGCCTATGAACTCAGGCAGAACGTTATAGGTATCGGAATCTTGTGGAAATATGGGTATTATAACCAGGGAAGAAAGGGCGATGAAACCATGGAGGTACTCTTCCAGGAAAAAATATATCACTTCCTCATTGATACCGGCATTAAATTTACTATTAAGGTATCCGGCCATGATGTTTGGGTTACAGCATTTTACCTGAAGCCTGAAATTTTTAAAACGGCTCCTATATTTTTCCTGACAACAGACCTGCCGGAGAATGACTATCTGGCTAAAACCATTTCACATAAGCTTTATGACAGTAATCCTGAAACGGGGACTGCTGCTGCGATATTGCTGGGCGAAGGCGGGGCACGCTTATTAGAAGCAATCAATTTCCAACCGGATATTTATCACCTGAACGAATCACATGCCTTACCCATCGCATTTTATTTATATAAAAAATATCAATCCGTTGAGGAAGTAAAAAGAAGACTGGTTTTCACTAACCATACACCCGAACCTGGCGGCAACCAACGGTCTGATTTGTTTCTGCTTAATAAAATGGGGTTTTGGGGGGATATTCCAATAGATGAGGTAAAGGAAATAGCGGGTTGTCAGGGCGACGTTATGGATCATACCTTAACTGCGTTTAGGTTCTCCGGCAAAGCCAATGCTGTGTCAAAAATGCATTTAAACACACTACAGGGAATATGGAATGGAAATAACGGCATTTGTGAACTTACTTCTATAACCAATGCCCAGAGCTATTCTTATTGGGCAGACAAGGAAATGTATGCGGCATTGGAAACTAATCAGATTCAAAAGCTGGTGGAAAAGAAAAAGGCAGGTAAGCGTGCACTTTTTGACGAGGTAGCGGACCAATGCGGCGTTCTGCTCGATCCTGAAGTGCTCACCATTGTTTTTGCGAAAAGGTTTGCCGGGTACAAAAGGCCGGAATTGCTATTGCATGATATGGACTTTTTTCACCAACTGCTAACTAACAATAAAATGCCGATCCAAATGATATGGGCTGGAAAGCCTTATCCAATGGATTATGATGCGATAGCCAGTTTTGATAAGATCGTAAACTTATGTAAGTATTACCCTAACTGCGCGATTTTAGTAGGGTATGAATTGCGTTTATCACGACTGCTTAAACAAGGGGCAGATGTCTGGCTCAACACGCCGCGGCTGACCCACGAAGCTTCAGGTACGAGCGGGATGTCGGCTGCAATGAACGGATGTATTAATGTTTCGATTCCTGATGGCTGGTTTCCGGAATTTGTTGTGGATGGCGTGAACGGTTTTGTTATACCCAATACTGAAATTAGTGAACATAAATTTCAACAGGATGAAACCGATGCGCATAACTTGTACAATTTGCTGCAAAAAACAGTAATTCCCCTGTATTACGATCATCCGGATAAATGGATTGAAATAATTAGGCATAGCATGCAGGATATATTCCCTCACTTTGACAGTAACCGGATGGCAAAAGAGTATTATAAACAGCTTTATACTAACGGTACTGATATTTGTTAATGTGGGCCCATTCGCTGTTTCCCACAACCTTTTGAGCAGTAGGATCACAAACCTCCGGGGTGATGCCACGTTTGGTCGTAAGGTCGACACGTTGTTGGTATTTATCCAGGCAGCAATCGAAACCGTGAATTGTTTGTTGTAACCGGCTATAGCGAGACCAATTCCTTCATAGTTTTTTCCATTGTGGCCCGGATAAAAGATTACGTAAGGTTGATAAATACGCTCACCTCATCATGATTAATACAATGACCAGTATTGCAGGTACGGCCTGTATATAGAAGATCTTTTTGGTTACTGTAAGTGCCCCGTAAATACCAGCTACGGCAACACAACTCAGGAAAAACAGGGCCACATAGTTATGCCATTATGCGTCGCTGATAAAGAATGTCCAGATCAGACCCGCTGCTAAAAATCCGTTGTATAAACCCTGGTTAGCCGCTAAAACTTTGCTGTTTTCCAGTTCCTGCAATGATTTGTTGAATGCCTTGGGGCCGCGGGTTGTCCAGGCAAACATTTCCAACCATAATATATAACAATGGATAAAGGCTACCAGGCCGATGAGTACTTTGATAATAAGATCCATAGATTTTGATGTCTTAAGTATAAATGTAGTAAATGTTATAGGATATATTGTACCGGGATTCTGTTACGCCATTAAGCCTTAAACCTTACACTTATTCTGTAGGGGGCATTCAAGTACAAATGAATAACCGTGTAAATTACAATAATTAAGAAAGCGGCCATCAGATTAAGGCTAATCGGAGCATTCTTGCCCATGCTAAGCTGATAATTCTCTGCCATCGGGGTTAAACCCGTTTGTAAGATTTTATTTTGCCAGATAATTTCTATATTTGAATTTGACACATATACAATGAGCATTAAAACACCATGATGTTTGTGTAATTAACCTGATCAATATAGGAAATTAAAATAACGCATGGCCCCTCTTGACTTGTCAGACGACGATGCCAAACTTCTGAAACTTATTAGCGAAGGCAGCAAACCTGCCTTTGATGCATTATATACCAAATATTGGAAGCAGGTTTATAATGCAGCATACAAACGGGTTAACGATATAGAACGCGCTCAGGATATTGCTCAAGACGTATTTGTGCAGTTATGGGTGCGCACGTCAACGTCGCCGATTGAGAACCTGCCGGCTTATTTATTGGTTGCCGCTCGCAACGGCGTTTTTAAATATATGGAAAAGGAATCGCGCTATGCGGCCTTGCCTGATACAGTCCATGAAATTGAAAGCCATCTTGGCCGCGCCGATGCCAATGTGCTTCATGACGAATTTTTGAAAGCTTTTAATGAACTTATAGATACTTTACCGCCCCAGCAGCGTATTATATTCAACTTGCGCTTTAATGAAGGCCTCTCAAGCCAGCAAATCGCCGATCAACTGGAAATCTCCCCCAAAACCGTTCGTAATCAAATGGGGAAGGCCCTTGCAACACTTCGCAAATCACTTTTCTTACTCCATGTATTGCTTTATTTTTATCAAAAAGGTTGATAAAACGTTTTTTCTTTAATGAAGATGCGCTATTTTTATCAATTATGATGATTGGTTGATGCTATTTTATCATTTTGATTTTAAATGCACATTATTTTTAAATAAAACATTAAAAATATTTTCAATTAACATGGGCTATTTTCATTTTGCCGACTCATGTATATATAAAGGATGTAAATGGACGAGGCGAACAAGCAATATTTTATACAAATACTAGCAAAATACAAACGTGGCGAGGCTACCCAGGAAGAAATTAAATTCCTGGAATCGTACTATAACCTGTTTGATTTGAACGATGACCTCATTACTGATGAAAATGAGGCCGACTACCTGTATCTGAAAGATGCTATTAAAACAAAGGTTGATGAGAGGATAGCGCAATACGAAAACAAGCCGGTTACCATGCCTTTAAGATCGGGTTGGACCAGATATGCCGTGGCCGCCTCAATTCTGTTGTTTATTTCGGTTGGTGCTTACTTTTTTATTCGTAACCGGTATAAGGCCGATAATTTGGCCGCAAACTCTTACAAAGGCATAGTACCTGGTACCAACAAGGCTACGCTTACTTTGGCCAACGGCACAACCATATCGCTTGATGATGCTGCCAACGGACAAATAGCTAAACAAGCCGGGGTTAAAATCACCAAAACGGCCGATGGGCAGATCGTTTACCAGGCCGAAGCGACCGGACAGAATCAAGCTGTTCAAAACACGGTTACCACACCTAACGGCGGGCAGTACAAGGTGATCCTGCCCGACGGCACTAATGTGTGGCTTAACGCGGCATCGTCAATAACTTATCCAACCGTGTTTAAGGGAGCGGAACGTGAGGTAACGCTCAATGGCGAAGGCTACTTTGAAGTAACAAAAAATAAAGCAATGCCATTCAGGGTAAAATCGGCATTGCAAACTATTGAGGTGCTCGGCACGCATTTTAATATCAATGCTTACGGCGATGAAGCTTTGGTTAAAACCACCCTGTTGGAGGGTTCGGTAAAGGTAACATCGGCAACAAACTCAATACTTATTGTTCCCGGTGAGCAGGCTGTAATAAGCCGTACTGGTAACGGTACGATAAGTAAACAACAAGTGAACCTTGACAAAGAAGTAGCCTGGAAAAACGGCATATTCTCATTTGCAGATGAGGATATCCGCGAGGTTATGCGCCAGGTAAGCCGCTGGTATGATATTGATGTGGTTTATGATGGCGATATGCCAACAGAGAAATTTTTCGGTGAAATTTCAAGGAGCAGCAACCTCGCCGATGTTTTCAGGATCCTGGAGCTTAATAACATGAAATTTGCGGTTGAGGACAAAACAGTGAAGGTATCCTACAGTAAATGATATTTAACTTAAACTTTATACTTACAACTAAACAAACTAAATGCTAATCACTAAAACAAAACTTAATGGATAAACAACTACGATAAATCTCAGATCAATCTCATATCAACAGACCAAAAATTAACCGGAAGCCTCTCACCGCTTCCGGTTTAAAATAGGTCAGGCAGCACAAGATGTCGAAGCCCTGGGCTGCATTTTATTAACCCAATCTTATTCAAAAATATGAAATTAACTTTTCTTTACAACGCCGTATGCGCAATACGGGGGGTAAAGTGCAAATTCTTATTAGTATTGAAACTCACCACTATACTGTTGCTTGTTGGCGTGTTGCACTTATCCGCAGCAAGTTATTCTCAAACGGTAACCATATCCGGTAAAAATAAGAGCCTTGAATCGGTTTTTAAGGATATAAAACAACAAACAGGTTATTTGTTTTTTTACAGCGAAAAAGTGAATATAAAAGGCAAAACAGTGGATGCCGATTTTCATGACACGCAGCTTGTTGACGTGCTCAGCGCCTGTCTTAAAAACTTCGATCTGAGTTTTACTATTGTATCTAAAACCATCGTAATCCAAAATAAAATACCTGAACCGCGGCCGGAACCGGTTACTATCAACAAGGTTTCGGTGAGTGGCCGTGTGTTGGATTCGGTAAGTAAAACCACCTTACCGGGCGTAAATATTGCCGTTAAGGGGGGGAGGGGAGTAATAGGCCAAACCAATGATAAGGGGGAGTTTAATGTACAGGCAGATGCAGGGCAAACATTAATATTCTCATTTATGGGCTACAAATCGGCGGAAGTTAAGGTGGTAGCAGGCCAATCGATTGTAGTGAGGCTTTTGCCTGATATTAATAACATTAAAGACATTGTGGTAACCGGTTACCAGGTTATCAAAAAAGATAATTATACCGGTAATGCTATCACAGTAAGTGGTGCCGATCTGAAGCGTAATAATCCGCAAAACGTGATCAAAAGCATAGCCTCGTTTGATCCGTCGTTTAAAGTACTTGATAATAACTTTATCGGTTCGGATCCAAACAAGCTGCCAAAGATCAACGTAAGGGGCGCCACAGCTATCCCTTCCATCAATGATAAAATACTTGACCGTAACAATCTTTCAAGCAATTATAACCTGCCGGCCTTTATCCTTGATGGCTTTGAAGTATCGCTTCAAAAAGTAGTTGACCTGGATATTAACCGGATAGAATCGGTTACCTTATTGAAAGATGGTGCGGCTACCGCGGTTTACGGTTCAAGGGCAGCCAACGGTGTAATGGTGATCACTACCAAAGCGCCTGTTGCCGGGAAGCTGCAGTTATCATACAATTACGAGCTTACCTTTAACGGCCCGGATCTGTCCGACTATCACGTGCTTAATGCTAAACAAAAAGTGGCCTATGAGCAGCTTGTGGGTTTATATGACACACAGACATCTACCAGCGGTGATACTAAACAGGACGAGCTTGACGCCCAGTTGTTCACGCGCTTAAAAAATGTGGCGAGCGGTGTTAATACTTATTGGTTGTCGCAGCCTTTAAGAAACGCCTATCAGCAGAAGCATTCGGTTTACGCGCAGGGAGGCGATCAATCGTTCAGGTATGGTATCGACTTGCGATACCAGACACAACCGGGGGTTATGAAGGGTTCTGACAATACGCGTTATAGCGGCGGGGTTGATTTTACCTATAACCCAAACTCAAAGCTTATCATCAGGAATGATCTGACCATTACGCAGGTTAACCAGGCCAATTCTCCTTATGGCGATTTTTCGACCTATGTAAATGCCAACCCATATTTCCCGATAAGGGACAGTACAGGCAGACTGGTGCAGGAACTGGCCAACTGGCGTGTAAACACCGGCCGTTCAGGAACTGATCAATATGTTACCGAAAATGTATTTAACCCTTTATATGAAGCCAGCCTGAGCAGTTTTAATAAAGCGGCATATACAGAAATACTGGAGTCGTTCTCTGCTGATTATAAGATGACAAAAAGCCTGAGGTTAAGGGCGTTAATGAGCGTAAACAAAACCAATTCAACATCTGATAATTATGTATCGCCCTTAAGTAGTGTTTTTTACAACTACGCGTCTGATCGGCTGAACAACAGGGGTACTTATGATTACGGAACAAATGCCAGTCTTAACCTTGACGGAAACGTAACTATCAGTTATAACAAGCAGTTGGGCGATCATTATTTCAACCTTGTGTTAGGTGCTAATATTTTGGCTTCAAAGGCCGATGTTAAATCATTTTCGGCCCAGGGTTTTTCAAACGACAGGTTTACCAATATTGGATTTGCACGTATTTACAAAGAAAATTCAGGCCCTTACGGAGATGTTACCAAGTCAAGAACGGCGGGTGCTTTCTTTTCGGGCAACTATGCGTTCCAAAACAAATATCTGTTAGATGCATCGGTAAGGGTTGATGGTTCATCGGCTTTCGGGGCCGACAGGCGTTATGCTCCTTTCGGATCCCTTGGGATTGGCTGGAATATTCATAAGGAAGGTTTTTTTCAGGGCTCAAAAGTAATAAGCCAGCTGCGCCTTAAAGGCAGTATAGCAACGCTTGGTTCTATCAGCTTCCCGGCATACCAGTCGCGCTCAATTTATTCATATGATACGCAAAACTGGTATTCAACCGGTATCGGCGCTACCATCCTGGGCTATGGCAATAGCAACCTGGAATGGCAAAAAACCCGTACCTCTGATGTTGGTATGGACATTGGGTTGTTTAAAGATAGGATAGTTATATCGCCAAGATACTATTACAAACTTACCAAGGGATTGATTACTGATATCAATCTTGCGCCGTCAACAGGTTTTACAACTTATAAAGATAACCTTGGTGACATGTCAAACAAAGGCTATGAGCTTTACCTCGTAGCCCAGGTTTTCCATACATCCAACTGGAACATTAACCTGACCGGTAACCTTGCTCACAACGTTAACAAAATAGTGAGCATATCTGATGCGCTTAAAGCCTTCAACAATAACATAGATAACTTCCAAACCAACAAGGATAACAACGCTTTTTCAACCCCGCTAACCCGGTATGTTGAAGGTAAATCACTGAATACCATTTACGCAGTGAAGTCATTGGGTATTGATCCTGAAAACGGTAAAGAGATCCTGGTGAAAAAAGATGGTACCCTAACCTATGTTTGGGATGTTAAGGATGTACAGGACGTGGGCAATACCACGCCAAAGGCCGAGGGCTTTTTTGGTAGTACGGTATCATACAAAAGGTTTATGCTGAGTTTTAGCTTCCATTACCGTTTTGGCGGGCAGGCCTTTAACCAAACGCTTATCGACAGGGTTGAAAATGCTGATCCCCGTTTTAATGTTGATAGCCGCGTGCTGGAGCAGAGGTGGAAACAGCCTGGCGATCATACGTTTTTCAAAAATATTACTGACCTAACCGATACTTATGTGTCATCGCGGTTTGTACAAAAAGATAACCTGATTGAGCTGCAGTCGCTTTACTTGTCATATGATTTTAAGCCAAACGCTATTCGTCGTTTGGGGCTTCAAAATTTGAGGCTGGCAGCCACGGCAAACGATGTTTTCAGGACTTCAACTATCCAGGCAGAGCGGGGGATCTATTATCCTTTTGCCCGCAGTTTAACATTTTCATTATTGGGTTCATTTTAACACATAACCATGAAGAGATATTTAATTTTTATAATCCCGTTGCTGGTATTTACCTCATGCAAAAAGTTTTTGGATGTACAGCCGGAATCTGATGTAACCAAAGAGCAGTTGTTTACCACTGAAGATGGTTTTGAGGAGGCGCTGAATGGTGTTTACACCAGGTGTACCAAAGCAGATATGTACGGCGGCAACCTCACGTTTAGCAACCTGGATATCATGGCGCAGAACTATTCGTTTTCGAATACTGATTTTCAAAAGATCGCTTCTTTTCAGTACAGCCAAAACATTTTAAAGGATAAAAACAGCCAGATCTGGTCGGCGGTTTATAACGCCATCGGTAATTGTAATGAAATATTACAGGTGATAGATAAACAAAAGGCTGTGTTTTCGGGTAACAACTATGCCATCATTAAAGGCGAAGCGCTCGCCCTTCGCGCATACCTGCATTTTGATCTTTTGCGCATGTTCGCGGCTTCGTATAAATCCAATCCGAACGCCAAAGGCATCCCATATGTAACTAAAGTTATTATTAAAAGTACACCGTTTTCATCAGTAGCTGAGGTAATTAACAACGCCATAGCTGATCTGCGTAATGCACGTGCGCTGCTAAGTACAACTGATCCTATTCTTTCTCCAGGCTACATAGTTGGATACCCCAACAAAACCTATCCCGGCGGTTATACAGGTCGCAAACAAACAGAAACCACAAGTAATAGCCTGTTTTTGCAAAACCGCAGGCACAGGCTTAATTATTATGCCGTATGCGGCGAACTTGCAAGGATTTACCTGTATAAAAATGACTACCAGAATGCACTCTCCAACGCCAATGATGTAATAACTGCTAATAAATTCCCCTGGACTCAAAAAGATGATGCCTTTAACAACAACGTTGAACAAAAAGACAGGATTTTTTACAACGAGCTGGTATTTGGCTGGTATGCACCACATGCCAATGATAACAACGCGCTTGTTACGTTATTCAGTGCCACAAATACTGCTCAATATCAGCCAACACCGTTGCAGTTAGATAATATCTATGAAAAAAGCACTGTTGGTGCCGAGGACTGGCGCTACAGAGAATGGTTTTTTACAGCTACAGATGTAACGCCAAACCGTAGTTACCTGGTTAAATATTTGGTTAACAGTTCGCCGCAGGTAAACCTGCACCCGTTAATGGCGCCGTCTTTTCGCTTAGCTGAGGCCTACTATATAGCAGCTGAAGCAAGCTATGATAGTAACCCAACAAAAGCCATTGAGTATTTAAATACGGTACGTACCCATAGGGGCATTATCGATTTATTGCCGAATACTTTGGGCAAATCAGCTTTTATGAACGAGCTGGTTAAAGAAGCCCGTAAAGAGTTTTACGGTGAGAGCCAGATATTTTACATGTATAAACGCTTAAACCTTGATATAGTGGCGGCCAGCGGCCAGATCTATCCGGCATCAAACAGCATATACGTGTTCCCGATCCCCGACGACGAAACAGCTTACAATAATTGATCTCATACCATTTATAACAATGAAAAGAAATATATTTTTTGTTTTAGTGGTCTTTGCAGCTCTTTTCGGTTGCAAAAAAGACCAATTACTTACATACGGCTCCAGGGATAATATTTATCTGAATTATAAGGATAAAGACGGCAGCCAGGATACATCGATATTAACCTATTCCTTCGCCTATAATCCTACCCTGGCGCAGGATACCATTTGGGTGCCAATAATTATTTCGGGGCAAAGATCAAAAACTGAAAGGAAGTTTGCGATAACCGTAGTTGACACGGCTACCACGGCCAAAGCTGGTTTGCATTATGAAGCGCTTAAGCCATCGTACGCTATGCCTGCTGATTCGGGTACTGTAAAGGTACCGGTGATCATTAAAAACAGCGACCCCGAACTTGCAAATAAGTCTGTAATGCTTACCATTCTTGTTTCGGGTGGTCAGGATTTTAATTCGTCATTGCCTGTGGCATTAAGGACACGATCTATCCTCTATTCGTCGCGTTTGGAGCAGCCGGCATGGTGGATTTACTGGATGGGTAACCTGGGCCCTTATAGCAGGATAAAACACCAGTTGTTCCTGATCTCTTCGGGCACTACCGATCTGGTTGATATGTCAAAACCGAACGCTTATCTGCAGATTCCGCGTACACTGTATTATATAGATAACGTGAGGACCTTTATTAATGATCCGTTTGCATGGGTAGCAAGATACCCGGAAAAAGGTTATGTGCTTACCAAGCGGGCTGACGGAAGCAACAATTATGATTTTTATAATTCTTCTTCGCCCGGTAAGAAGTTTTACCTCAAGTATTACGCGCAGGCAGGCAAGTACTTTTTTGTTGATGAAAATGGTCAGCAGGTTATTATCAATTAAACACTTAGGTCATGAAATTTAAATCGATAGCTATATTGGCGCTCATAACGGTATTTTATACTTCATGTAAAAAAGACCTCGGCAATTATGTATACTCGCCACCTTCCGAGCCGGTAGTTACCGGCGTTAATAATGCAACATTTGCAGCCCTGCTGGGCGATACGCTCACCATATACCCCAAGGTTACTTTGGCCGGTGCAGATCCCTTAAAGGATCTTGATTTTGAATGGCATATCACCGTACAAGAAGAACTGCGGGAAGCAGTTTACAAAGGCTACCCTCTGAAAATGGTCTACAATTTAGGCCCCGGCGACCGTGCTTGTAAACTCACCATTACCGATAAACGGAACGGGTTATTTTATACATTCCCTTTCAAAATTACAGGTACGACCCAGTTTTCGGCAGGTACTTTGGTGTTGAGTAACGATAATGGGGTTACCAAACTATCATTTGTAAAACCGGATAAAACGGTGTTGGGCGATATTTATAAATCACTTAATAAAGACGATTTGCCTATCAATCCGGTTCAATTGTACTATTCAAAACCATTGCCTTATCAGCCCAATACCAAAGAGGAATATTGGGTGCTAAGCAACGATCCTAATAAAAGCGGGGTGGTGCTTGACGCCAGCACATTATTAAAACGAACAGATTTTGCAGCGCAATTCTTCTCGCCGCCGGCTGTTATCAATACAGGTTACCTGGAGCCATTTTTAGGCCCTGTACAAATGGGAACAGTGCCAACTGGTGTTATCAATGGTAAGCTGTATGTAGGTGTATCCTCAACAGCGCCATTTGCTGATGACTACGGCAAATTTGCCAACGAACAAGGCGGAGATTACACGATGTCGAAATATTTTACTCACGGCAGCTCATTTTTTATTGGTTACAATCTTAAAGGAAAAGCTTTTATCACTTTTGGCGCCGATGGTACTTACTCAGGTAACAATTATAAAGTTGATGCTGCAAGTACCGGTTTTGATCCCAAAAATGTAGGATACGATAATTTGTTGTTCATGAAACCTACAGAAGGTGGCCCTTCCTATGCTTTCTTTAAAACAGCGACAGGTACCATAACCGAACTAAGTTTTAGCTACCCTATGGGGGATGACCGGACATTTAAAGGCGTGGGCAAACGCACATTCAAAGGCAGCGCTTTAATTGATGATGATACCAAATGGGTGGTAAACAGCCTAAATGTGTTTTATTTTTCATCAAAAGGGAAAATTTACCGCTATAACCCAATTAATGAAGATATAAGACAGCTTGACGCAGACTTTGGCGGTAAAAAGGTATCCATGCTGAAGATCAGTTTGGATGACAACACCCTTACTGTTGGCGCAGATGGGGCAGTTTATACACTTGACGTAAGTGTTTCTAAAACCGGTAATATCACCAAAACAATAACCGGTATACCGGGCGAACCGGTTGACATTGTGAGCAGATAAAAAACTAACTAATCAAAACCACATAAAAGATTAACCAACAGCATGAATGATTTTTGTGTTTTTGGCCGCAGTCATGACATTAACAAGAGCGTTTCATCCTTGAAAAGTATAACGTAACCTGTCGACTCGATGTATAACATATAAAGAAATGAAAAAACTACTAAACTTAATTTTGAGCATGGCTGCGTTGAACGCCGCCGGCCAAACTAACCAGTTCGCTATTAATGGGCAGATTGGCAATCTCAACGGTCAGAAAGTTTATTTAAGCTTTATGACAGACGGCAAGGGGCATGAAGATTCGACCACATTAGTTAACGGCGCTTTTCATTTCACAGGTAGGATGAACCCATACAGTTCTGTACGCCTTGCACTTGATCATAAAGGCGCCGGCCGGGAAATTGCCACCCATGGCGGCGATATTCTCTACTTTAATTTTTCTAATGAAACGCTTAATATAGTTTCTAAAGATTCCCTGGCAAACGCCCAGATGAGCGGATCCAAAACATATGATGAATATTCGGCTTATGTGAAAGCTGTAGGACCGATGCCATGGGACATCGATCATATTTCTAATGCTGAAATTGCGGCAGCGCCCGAGTTGGTGAATGATACCGCATTTACCAATTCGGTTGCCCGCCATCACTATAAAATGATTGCCGATTTTCAGCGCAAAAATCTCGATTTTGCCAAAACGCACCCCGATTCGTTCTTTGCACCGGTAGCGCTGTTCGGCACTGCATCTAATGAAAAAACGGTTACAGTAGCCGAACAGGTGTTCAAAACCTTCAGTCCGGCAATCCAGGCAACTGATAACGGTAAAACTATCAAAGAATTTATTGATGCACATTACCGTTTAAAAATAGGTGGCCCGGCGCCGGTTTTTACTCAGGTCAACCCTGCCGGCAAACGCTTATCGTTAGCCGATTATAAAGGTAAAATCGTTTTGGTCGATTTTTGGGCAAGTTGGTGTTCACCTTGTCGTCAGGAAATCCCAAATCTGTTAAGTCAGTATAAAATGTACAAGGATAAAGGGTTCGAAATCCTTTCGGTATCGCTTGACAACAGCCGTGACAAATGGCTGAAAGCACTGCAACAGGAGGGTATGACATGGCCGCAGGTTAGCGACTTGAATGGCAACAACAACAGCGTTGCCCGTCTTTATGGCGTTTCGGCTATACCTGCTACATTCCTGGTAGACCGCGACGGCAAACTTATTAGCACAAATCTGCGCGGGGAAGACCTCAATAATAAACTTGCCGAACTTTTTAATTAAGCAGGTATGAAAAAGATCATTTTGGCTTTTCTGCTTTGTGTTATGTTTAGCGTAGCCTCTTTGGGTAACGTCATAAAACACGGAGCGGGCAAAATAGCACTTCATGTTTTATATGTAGGATATGATCCGGCAAAACCTAAGCCCGAACATATTACTTACTATAGCACAGCTGCGGGCGCTGTAGATGAGGCCTGGAAAACCCGTATGGCCGATTTTAAGGCTTTTTTAGAAACGCGCTTTGACAAAGTTGAAGTTGTGGATGTGAGGGATTACTATGCCTCGATGTCTGCCAATGTCGACGTAACAATTGCCGATGCGGGGCCGATAAAATTACCTGCCAATTTTGACAGGCCTATTATTTTGATGCATCAGCTGGCTCCCGATGTGGGCATGCCGATAGGACTTAAGTTTGATTGGTATTGTCAGTGTTTGGAAGACGATGCGCTGAACATCAAAACCAGTCATGCCATATTTAATACACCTGTAAAAGTGAAGTTAACTTTAGTTAACAGGCCTACGCCGGGTTCGTTTTTTAACGGCTTTCAGGGAGCAACTACCCCGAAGGAACTGCCTATGTGGAAGGTGATTAAAGAGGATCCTGCAGCTAAGGATAAATACATTATCGGCATGGTGGCACATGGCGAGGGATTTAACGATTCGCCGGATGCCGAAGCTATAAGTGGCGGTGTTTGCTTAAAAAATGCTGAAGCAGTAGCGTTAGGCCGTCAGGGTAATTATTTTATGTGGGGCTTTTCTGCTTCGCCAAATCATATGACCGATGAAGCTAAAGATGTATTTGTGAACACAGTTTGCTACATCAAAAAGTTTGATCACCAGGCGCCCATCATGAAAAAAGTACAAATTGAAAATCGTGAGTGGGTAAATGAAATGATTTACCGTAGCGATAAAGTGTTATATCAAAAAACACTGATAGCCCGGAAAGAAGGTAACGCCCGCCTGCTAAAAATGCAGCAGGAACTTAAAGACCGTAAAGCCAAAGGCGAGGATATTGGTAAAGGTAACGAGGCGTTTTTAAAGATGCCGGTATCCGATGATGTACAAAGTTTTGATGAATACCTTAAAAGCTGGACTGGCAGCGGCATGTATGATGCTTTTGGAACTGACGTAGAGGCCTATCATAAATACTATCGGGATAACCTCGAGTATTTTTATCCGGTTGATGCTTACTCGTTACAGGTTGATGAGGATGCAAAAAAGCTGGGGATCTCCAACCGCAAAATTGAGCTGCTTGAAAAATGTATCAGCATGCTTGAGAAAGGAGAGGAGCCTGCCCTGGCCCAAAGGGTATTGGAAAGATATACCACTGAAAAATTCACATCTGCCCAAGAATGGCGCACATGGTTAACCAAAAACAAACCGAACCTTTATTATACCGAAGCCGGAGGGTTTAAGTTTATGGTGAATACTTACAAAACAGAAACAGCGGCAATTGCGCCCGTATCAACCGGCAACATTAAAACTGCGAACGCTGTAACAAAACCAACCCGTACCGACCCGGTGATGGTGAGCGCAACGTTGGTTAATGAAGCAAATGGTAAAAAACAGGTAGTTGTTAAAGCAGAAATCTTGCAAGGCTGGCATATTTATGCGTATGTACCTAAAGATAGTCCTTTTATTACTACGCAGCCCATTATTGAGTTGCCTAACGGTATTACGAGCAGCGAGTGGCAAACATCGGCCGGGGTACCATTTACCGGTGGCGAAGGCATGTTTGTTTGGGAGGGCATTGCAACATTTAAAACGGAAATAAGCGCAGCCTCATTAAAACCCGGCATCGTAATTAAATGCGGGCTTTATTACCAGGTTTGTGATAATAACAAATGTTTTCCGCCTAAAAGAAAGATAATTGAAATACAGGTTTTATAATCCAGCCCAATGAAAATAAACTTTAAAAGGTTGCTATTGGTAACACCCATAGCACTTGCCCTAAGCACCGGATGGAAGGCGGAGGGAAAAGCTTCATCATTAAAAAAACAGGATACTGTTACAGCAAATCAAAATTTAATAGTTGGAAAACCTTTGCCGGCTTTTGAGTTACAAACTGCCGATGGCAACTTCATCAAATCACCGTCGGTTAAGTGTAAAGTGGTGCTGCTTGATTTTTGGGCTTCGTGGTGTATGCCGTGCAGGGCAGCTATTCCGCACCTTAAGGAGTTATATAAACAATACCATGCTAAAGGATTCGAGATAGTTAGTATTTCAATTGATCAAAACAATAAAGCCTGGAAAAACGCCATGCTTAAAGAAGCAATGCCCTGGCAACAGGGAATAGATAAATATGAGGATGGCAAAGATGCATCAGTGATGATGAATGCTTTGGGTATCCAGTCGGTACCCTTTGCAATTGTGCTTGATGCTGAGGGGAATGTGATTTTAATAAATCCCACTTCCTCTGATATCGATATACAGCTCAAAAAGATCTTTAACAATTAAGAAATTATAAAAGGATAGCACTGGCTATCGTAAAGACAGTCCCGGTAGGACGTTTTCCATCAGTTTTAGTTTAATTTCCGGAGAGCCGGTTTTAATACCGGCTCTTTTTACATCGGCAGGTACCCTAAACAGCAGCGTTTGGACAACGCTACGGTTCAATTATAATGTATAATGACAAAACGGTTTTTATTATTTTTTTTCCTGCAGTGCTTATGGAACCTGCAGGTTACTAACGCGCAAAATGTTGATAAGCGGATACAAAAGCCCGGAGCTACGCAACTACAGGACAATATAAAAGCAGCGATAAAAAAAGGTTATGCTGCCAGTGTATTGATGTGGGAATATGACACTTTACAGTATAGCCGGATGAGTGCACAGTTTAGTGGTGTTGTAGTCTCGAAAGGAGGAGAGATCTTAAGCGCAGCACATGTGGTAATGCCCGGCAAAACCTATCAGGTAATGTTTCCCGATGGAAAAATGTGCCTGGCCCGTGGTTTGGGCCGTATTACTATTCCCCCAACATTTATGCTGCCGGATGCTGCCATGCTCAAAATAATCCAAAAAGGGGATTGGCCGTTTGTCGAAATGGGCTGTTATTCGGATGTCAAAATCAACCAGCCATGTATTAGCATTGCTTACCCGGAAAGCCTGGAACAACGCAAGCCCGATGTAAGATTTGGACATATCACCAATTTAAATAACAGGTATGGTTTTATGGAATCAACTTGCGTGATGGAGCCAGGAGATTCAGGCGGCCCCCTGTTTGATCTCTCTGGCCGTTTGATCGGAATCCATAGCGGCATCGAACAGTCGGAGGATGTTAATTATGAAATCCCCGTAGATACCTATCGTAAATATTATACAGCACTAACCCGTTTAGAGAATTATACTTCCCTGCCTTTGGATACAAATGTAGTTTCAAAAAATCAGCCGGCCAATAATTTTCCGGTAGCTGAAAATCCAGATAAGTATTTTAAAAGTGTGAACAAGCGTTTTAAAACAACTTGTGTAAATATTAAGAGTGTTATTGATGGTAAGGAACAGATTATAGCAGGGACCATTTTTTCTTTAGATGATGTCAATGTAAAAACCGCTTTCAAAAATTCAGATATCATTTTGACTAAAAGTTCAATGATTGGCGAGGAACCTTTTATTACATTATCGAGCGGCAAGACTGTTAAGGCAAATATTATCAGACGAGACAGAATTAATGACCTTGTGATGTTATTGCCCGTTTCAAAGTTAGGGAAGGAAGGTATCAGGCTTGGAATGTTATTGGCAGATACACTTAGTAATAACGATTTGGGTAGTTTTTTGATCTCTCTTCGCGCTGATTCTCCGTATTGTAGTAGTGTTTTGGGAAGCGTTGGCGTAAGCTTGCCAAAAAAAACCAGCTACGGCTATTTGGGAGCTGTTGCCCGGCAAAAGGGACAGGCGTTATTATTTACTTTTATTCAGCCCAACAGCGCGGCTGAGGCTGTCGGACTAATAACCGGCGATGAGCTTTTAGCAATTGATGACAAAACTGTAAATGACGAACTGGATATGTTTAAAGCCCTTCAAAAATTCCGCGCCGGAGATACTACTTTAATAACAATCAATCACAAGGGAGAAAAGTTAATAAAAAAAGTCGCCCTAAAATATCCACCCCAAAAAATTACCAATCATCCGGCCGACCACTTCATAGGGGGGAAAAGCATTCGAAAAGATGGGTTTGGGAATGTATTTGTTCATGATGCAAGAATAAAACCGTGGGAGTGCGGAGGGGCCGTATTTGATATCACCGGAAAGTTTTTGGGCATTAATATAGCAAGATTGAGCAGAACAAGCACAATTACGATACCAGCCGTCGCAGTAAATCAATTTATAGTAACTGCCATTAACGACAGCAAAGAGGGTAATTAATTATCCGTACAAGAGTCCATTCGCATTGCTGCAGGTTCTTTCGGCCTACTTTAGATCTTGCTAACTCATTCAGAACCGTTGCTTTCGGATAACCAAATCTGGTTCGGAAGATGAACCGTACAGAGCAGGAAATTGAAAGCCTATTTAGCATTTTCGATCAGCTTCATTGCTTCTGTAATATCCTTTGAAGCCGTTATGTCATTTGTCTTATCCCGTGCTTCTTTAACCGCTTTTAAATATTTGATAATATATGGAGCTGCACCGTCTTTTTTGTAGGTTATTCCCATATACTTGAGCTCGGCAATTCCTTGTCGAACATATTCCGGATTCTTCAAGCTTTCTATCATTCTGGAGAATTTTTCGGTCAGATGAATTTGTTCCTGCAAGGTTCCGCTAACATAACGCTGATAAACATAAGGCCATTTGGCATCTCCTCCACTTGCTGCGTACACCCTGACAATTGCTTGCGTCAAGTCGCCTATATTATCATCCTCAAATCTGGCCGCAAATTTCAGGGCGGCAACGGGATCGACCTCATTGATTCCAATAAGCCCCGCCGCGTCAACCTGGTAGGAAGGACTCGATAGGGCTTTTTTAAAAATCTCCATATACTTAAGGTTTTTTAAGCTGCCGAGTATTCTTAATGCATAAGCTTTCACTAAAGTGTTGTCATCATTTTTTGCCAGTTCCATTACTCGCGGCAGAGTGGTGTATTTTAGGTCTTTATCCAGAGTCATAAAGTCTTTTTTATCGTTAGCCAACATTTCCAGGGCTTTGAGGCGTAAACCAGAGAATTTGTCGTTTAATGCGGCAAAGATTACTTTTTGAGCGCCTTTATCCCCTTGATTATTTCCAGAGACTTCAAGGGCTTCGTACCGGTCGAGATATAAAGGGGCGTTGAAGTACTGGAAAACAAATTGCTCCAAAGTTTTGTGATCAGTTTTTTGAGCCACCAGTACTTTATCCGCGTCAACATTGACCAGGTTTGGCTTGGCAATCAATTTAAGGGAAAGGGTGTCAACCTTTGCATTCAGCCAAATTTTATGGCGTTCTGTTTTGCCGTTAATGTAAAGGTCAATTGCTATTGGCAGTTTAAAAACTTGCCCATCTTGTTTCTGAGCGATGTAAACATATTCTGTTTTAGCGGTTTCATCCCAGTGGTAGCTGATGTCCAAAACCGGGTGCCCGGCATTATAGTACCATTGGTTGAAAAACCAGTTCAGGTCAAGTCCGCAGCCCTGTTCCATGGCCAGCCGTAACTGCTGTGCTTCGGCACTTTTAAAAGAGTTTGATGTCAGGTAAATATTCAGTCCCCTATAAAAAGCCTTATTGCCAAGGTAATTACGAAGCATGTTGAGGATACGTCCACCTTTTTGATAGGTTACCCCATTAAAGGCATCATGTATAGCCTGGTAATGAAAGTTGACCAGGGGTATTTTAGCGTTGTCAGGATTGCTAAGATAGCCCTGTAATCCGTTATGTAAATGTTCGTCAGCGGCATCTTTCCCATATTTATGTTCCAGCCACAGAATCTCTCCGAGGTCGGCAAATGATTCATTTAAAGTTATATTGCTCCAGCTTTCGCAAGTCACATAGTCACCAAACCATTGATGGAATAATTCATGCTCCACACCCGAACTGTAATATTGATCCAATAATTCGCGCCGGGTGCTTTGACTGCCGAAAACATTGGCTGTTGTGTTTTCCATGGCACCGCTGACGTAATCGCGCACCACAATGGCGGCATATTTATTCCAAGGGTAGTCAACGCCGGTAATTTTTGAGAAGAAACTTATGGCCTCCGGCACATCTCCAAACATATCCCTTGCATAAGAAGCATATTGGGGTTCAATATAATAGTTCACTTCTTTACCGTGCCAATGATCATGGTAAATTTTAAAATCACCTACTGCCATCATAAACAAATAGGGGGAATTGGGCAATTCCATTTTCCAGGTGTCGGTACGTGTACCGTCGTTGTTTTTCTTTTGCGAGGCGAGCCTGCCGTTGGATAGCGTGACATATTTAGCCTGTACGGTCATGCTGATCTCGGAAGTAGTCTTTTGATTAGGCTTATCGATTGTGGGAAACCAGCCGGAGGAGCTTTCTGGTTCCCCTTCGGTCCAGATCTCAATCGGCTTATTCTTTTCGGTACCATCCGGGTTGATAAAATATAATCCTTTCTCATTGTTGCGAAGCCCTTTGCGTTCATTAGGTTTAGCGGTGTAATTAATAAAAACGGTATAGGTCTCAGAACTATTATAAGTCCTGTTGAGCCTGATCACCAAGCTAAGGCTATCGTAAGTAAACTTCAGCGGACTTAACTTGCCACCTGCCAGAATGCCTGTAGTGTGGATATCCATCCATTTCGCATCGAGCCTCAACGAATCAGTTGGATAAAAATGAGGCTTTATAGTAACCCATTCTTTACCATATAAATAGCGCTTTTTATAGTCAAAGCGTACATATAGTTTGGTATGGACCAAATCATTTACCCTCGCCGGGCTTTGACGATAATTGTTTTCCTGGGCTAATGAGCAGTGTACTATTGCCAGCAAAAAAACTCCGGATAATAAAAGGATATAGTATATTTTCATGTCCTACTGAATAATTAGGGTCAATATACTATATTTATAGTACTATTTATAACATAGTACTATAAATTTTAATTATCGGTTTTTGTCATCCCTCACCTTATCGCTCTTCTTTTTGATATGAATCGATGGTAATTTTGAGCATTTGATATAAAAACAAAAAGCCTGCAAATCATTTGATTTGCAGGCTTTTTAATATTAAAATCAGCGGAGAGTTAGGGAACAATGACGTATTTAACATCCGCTATAAATCAATGTTTTATGTTCTTATCCAATCAAAGGTCACCTAATAGATCACCAGTAAATAATCAAATCGCTTGTACTTATTAAACAAAGATAACTATTTTAAAATATAAAAACTGCAGACCTAACACAAAGGAATTAAAAGACGCGCTGGTCGCTAACGCGCATCGGAAGCCGTGCCGGTTCGACTCCGGTTTAGGGTACTATTTTAGGCAAGTTGTCAACTTCATTAGCAACTTTTTTTATGCAAATTTATTCAAGGGCCAGTTTCTCTTTAAGTTGTAGCTAATAAAATTTATGGTTGACTTTTTGTAAGAGTGAATTTTTTGAGTATATCGACGGCG
This sequence comes from Mucilaginibacter gossypii, assembly GCF_017569325.2. Lineage (NCBI taxonomy): Bacteria > Pseudomonadati > Bacteroidota > Sphingobacteriia > Sphingobacteriales > Sphingobacteriaceae > Mucilaginibacter > Mucilaginibacter gossypii. The sequence continues at coordinate 1,902,588 of NZ_CP071878.2, forward strand.
AAATTAATCTCCTTTTCATCTACAGATGCAAATCCGAAACGAATTGCATCATAGCTTAAGCCTTGATCTTTGAAATGAGCCTTCCCTGAAAATTGCAATCCTAAAGCAGGAGCCCTATTAATAATATTGGCAAGCTGATAGTTCTCCTTAAACTTGAGCCAAAGCGCCATACCTCCCTGCGGTTTGGTAAATTCCACCAGATGACTCAATTCACAACCAATGAGATCTGCCGCATAATTACACCGGTGGCTGTACAGTTTGTTGGCTTTCATGATAAACCTGGAGAACTCACCACTTTGCATAAGCGACGCAATTATTTCTTCCATTAACACATCGCCCCTTAAATCGATCAAGATTTTTAATTTTATAGCGCTATGTAAAAAATCTGGAGTTGATATAATATAGCCAATTCTGAAGTTAGATCCCAGCACTTTCGTCAGTGACCCTATATAGATCACATGGCCATCATGCGCTCCGCTCGCTAGTGGCAAATACGGACTGTATTGATATTGGAAATCGTAATCATAGTCGTCCTCAATAACACTCAATTTGTGCTTTTTTATTAGTTCAAGCAATTTGGTACGACGCGCTGAGCTAAGCGTAACTGTTGTTGGGTGATGATGGTGAGGGATGATATAAAACAGTCTGATATCATGATGCAATATAGCCTCTTCAATTGCATCAACATCGGCGCCATCGTTATCTACGTGAATAGTAATCAGTCGCGCCCCCAATTGCCTGAAAATCGCGTCTGCAAAAAAATAACTTGGCGAGGTCACCAAAACCTTATCGCCCGGTTTAATGATCAGTGAGCTGGCAATGTAAATCGCCATTTGTGCACCACGGGTAACCATTAAATTTTCGGGTCCGATATTAAGTCCGCGGGTGTCATTAAGGAATAATGTCAAAGCTTCTTTAAAGATCTGGCTGCCGTCAATGTTCCAGCTTGTCGAAGCTTTTTTAAGAGTCTCCTGCATAAGCAGCCGCTTGTATTCATTGGCCACGCGCTCAACTGGGAAGATGTTGACATCCGGGAAGCCGTCGTTGATGATAACCTTAAAGTCAGCAGTTGTTTTGGTCAGTGAAGGCACGTGATCCAGCGTATCGAATGTGATGGATGTTTTAGCTGGGTAATTTGTTCTGGCTTTTTTTCCGTAACTGCGCGGTTTCAAAATGGGTAAAGATTCAGATACCCGGTATTCTTTTCTTTCCTCGCTTATGATCCAATCTTCGACGATCAGCTCGTTATATGCTGCCATGATGGTTTTCCGGTGCAGGCCCAGGTCTGTTGCAAGCAGACGGGCGCTGGGTAGGGGCATGGCAGGCAGCAGTATGCCTTTTTGAATTAAGAGTACCAACTGTGACGCAATCTGTTTGAACACGGCTTCAGTACTGCGTCTATCGATCTTGAGCAACGTTTTATAGGGAAGCATAAGTAAATAAGACAAGATTTTTCATGGCAATGCTAAATGGCGCTGGTCACTCTGATTACAAAAGACTGGTACCTTAAGCGATGGCCGCACTTTTTTAAGTTTGTAGAACAAAGATATCATATTCAAAAAGGATCATTATAAGATGATTTATCGCAAATATCAAAATGAAAAACTTACTCGTCATTAATGCCAGTCCGAGAGGTGAACGATCTGTCACCAGGCGGCTTACTAATTTATTTGCAACCAGGTGGATATTGGCTCATCCGGATTACATCATTCATCTCCGAGAGGTTGGGCAGGCAACTATACCGCATGTTACCGAACTGTGGATCTCGGCAGCCTTCAAACCGGCTGAATCAAGGACTGAAGCTGAGATCAACGAACTGAAACTGAGTGATCAGTACATCGCCGAAATTAAAGCTGCTGATGTAATTGTGTTAGGGGCGCCAATGTTCAACTGGTCTATCCCGAGCGGCTTAAAGGCCTATTTAGACCAGGTGATCAGGGCGAACGAAACGGTTAAAATGCGGCCTGATGATCCGCGAAATCCTTACCGCGGTCTGTTGAGCGATAAGAAGGTTTACCTGCTTTTTAGCAGGGGAAATGCCGGCTATGAAAAAGGCGAATATTATGCGCACATGAATTTCCAGACGGATTACCTCAGAACGGTTTTCAGGATCATGGGGCTTACCGATGTACAGGAGATTGCTTTAAATGGAAGCGCATTCGATAAAACGATATATGAACAATCTGCCCGGGCAGTTCATGATCAAATAGCCGAAATTACTTCAGTTATCTTTTAAAACCTTTTTCTCTATGCGTGTATCCGGGATAAACCAGATACACGCAACAATGGCATATAGTATACAAGCCGGTACCGGCAGCCACCAGGCCATAACAATCGCGATCACATAGATCAGTAGTGAAAGCTTACCTTTCCGATCGGAACCCAGCGCCTGCGCCAATTCGGACTCTACGCCTCCCTGCCTGGCTAATATTCGGGCCAGTATCACGTAAGCGCCCCCGCACATCAGCAGTAAAAATCCATAAGCCGCTACCGGTACCCGCGCGAAATGATTGGCTGCCATCCATTCGGTGCCGAAAGGAATGAGCGACAGCCAAAAAAGTAAAAACAGATTGGCCCATAACGCGCTGCCATTTATGGAACTGACCAGGTAATGCATGTGATGATGGTTATTCCAGTAAATACCCACGTAAACAAAGCTTAGGATATAACTCAGAAAAAAAGGTGTAAGCGGAATAAGCGCATTCAACTCATGACCATGCGCCGGCACTTTAAACTCCAGTACCATGATCGTGATGATGATTGCAAACACACCATGGCTAAAGGCCTCCATGCGTCCCTTTCTCATCATTAACCGCTGGCTTTGGCAAAATGATTACAAGCCAGGTAATATCCTTTGTTCAGGTATAACCTGTGCGCTGTATGCAGCATATAGCCGCTATCCAGGTGAACGCTTTTGATCCCTGTGTTGGCAGCATAGTGTGCAACAAAATCCAGTAGTGCGCCTGCATATCCACGGCCGCGGCACTCAGGGAAAGTGAAAAGGACATCTACGTAGATCATCGGTCATGTACGTAACAGGTTTAATTTCCGGTAGCTGATAAATGCGCAGGCCCTGGTACTCACCTCATTTGGGATGTATACCAGTTCAAATTCTTTCTGGTTAATCATTCCCAAAACCTGATTCACCACTGTTTCGGGGTCCAGGTTCGGCCTGAATTCGAGGATCGCCTCTTTACAAAACTCAATATCTGCTTTTGTAATTATCTTTTTGCATTCCATAATTGTTGATGCTAAAATGTGATTTTATTATAGGTGGCTTTTTTGGATATAGCTATCCACACTCCATTTATGATGATCGAGGGCTGAGAGCACCAATGCAGCACCCGTAAAAACAAATACCGGGTAGTTGAACGGAGCTTTTATGCTTACGAATATGGCCATGCATAAGCCAAAACATAGTGTGAGAACGGCGGCGCCTATACCAGTTTCTTTGATCCGGTAGCCAACAATTAGCGATATGCCAAACACAAATTCGCCGAGTGTCGCAATAATGCCCGTCACATTGGCAACCTGCCGATTGGCAAATGGAATAAGCGTGTTTGTATAATCAATAAAGTGTTTCCAGTCTCCCCAGGTAGCACCGGAGCCGGGAGGCCCCAAAAGCCTAATCTGTCTAATACAGGTATTAAAAAGCCAATTCCAAGGGCTGATCGTAACAGGAGTTGGCCTATTGCCGCGACATTTTTCATTTGATTTTGAATAAAGATCAAAGTTAACGCGATACTATTTTAGTCTAAGGTGCCAGTTATGGTATTTGAAAGGGGCCAGCTTTAAAGCCCCCGATTATTTATTGCAAATTTTATTTTGGCGAAAAAGGCATCAGGGCCTTTTTCCATATATGAATAGCTTCAGCCATTTCTTTTTCATCCAATGAACTATACCCCATACGTATGAAGTCACGGGGTTTGGAAACATGCGGTTCAAAGAAATAATTACGCCCATCACTCATCCTTAGCCCTAACTTTGCTGCATTCCTGGCAACAGCGCCGGCGCTTATGCCATCCCTATAAGAAGCCCATATGGCCAGTCCGCCATTCGGCTTATCAAATGTCAAGTATTCTCCCAGGTGCTCAGAAAGTAGCAGGCAGGTATTTTCCAGTCGTTTCTGGTAAATTTTATGAGATCTTTTAATGTGCCGGGAAATATCGCCGGCTATCAGCAGTTCGGCTGTGGCTTCTTCAAGCAACTGTTCGCCCTGCCGGTCAATCAGGCGGCGGATAGCAGCAGCTTCGTTTATAACAGCGTCTGGTGCAACCATGAAACCAATGCGAATACCCGGGGCAATGCTTTTACAGAATGAGCCTACATATATAATATGTGCACCCGGATCTACACTGGCCAAAGGAAACAGTGGGTCACTGGCAAAGTGGTAGTCAAAATCATAGTCATCTTCCAATAATGTAAATCCGTACTTCGAGGCAAGGTTCATGAGCCGCATGCGTCGCTCCGCACTCAAGGTTACGGTAGTTGGCCTGTGATGGTGCGGAATAAAATAGATTAACCTGGGTACTTTTTGTTTACACAATTCTTCGATCCGGTCTATATCCATGCCTTCCTTATCAACAGGTATAAATACCAGGTTGGCGCCTGTGAGTTTAAAGGTTTGGTTCGCGTCGAAATAACCCGGTTCCGGTACAAATACCGTGTCGCCCGGATTGATAAGCAACTGGCTTGCTAAATAGATGGCCATCTGTGTCCCTTTGGTGATCAGAATCTCTTTTTCCGTTATCTGCAATCCCCTGGTCCGGTCTAAATATTTAGCCAGTTCAACTCGCAGGCGAAAGGAGCCGTACTCCGGGCCATACATCAAAAATTTATTGGCAAAACGCCCTTTCCCCAGCCGCCGGTACTCTCTCACCAGCTCTTCAATGGGCGCGATCCTTGGGTCGGGAAAGCCGTCGTCAAATTTATACTGCGGCTTACCGGTTCCAGGTAGGCTGAATTTTCCGTCCTGATCATCTACCGTAGCATAGTTGAATGGTTGCCTGGTCATCAATGAATAGCCAGCCTCCCTGGTGCGTGCCAATTTTTCATTGTCTTTGGAAACCTTGCGCACAGCTATTTCCGGTAGCTGGCTGGAAACATAAACACCGCTTCTGTCCTTTGTTTCTACCCAGCCCTGGGCATTTAGCTCCTCGTAGGTAGCCACCACTGTTTTCCGGTTGAATCCAAGACGCTCCGCAAGTACACGGGAAGAGGGGAGCGCCTGTCCCGGTTTCAGAACGCCGCGGCAAATTAGTTGAATAATTTCCGACTCCAATTGCTGGTATAAAGAACCTCGCTGGCCGTCTTTGTGGAAAGTGATTTCAAGTAATTTCTCTATCATAACTGGACCCTTATCTATTTTGATTTTGGCCCACTAAGGTAACCAAATTGACATCTAATTTTGTATCAACATTAGCAAATTTTAACACATGAACACTGAAATCACGACCAATCCGGTCATTGAAACCATTTTAAGCCGGAGCGCAGCTAAATACTACGACACCACGGCTACCCTGAGTGATGATGAGATCCGCGAACTGGTGCAAATTGGCACTACCGCGCCAACATCCTTTCATTTACAAAACTGGCGCTTTATTGCCGTGCGCACCGCCGAAGCCAAAGCCAGGCTACGGCCAATTGCCTGGAACCAGCCTGCTATTACTGATGCAGCCGTTACATTCATTGTGATTGGCCAGTTGGTTGATACCAGCGTAATCCCAAACCGCCTTGCACCATTGGTAGCCGCCGGCGTTATGCCCGAAAGCATGGTGCCCGAATGGGAAATCCCGGCGCGCGATCTTTATATGCCTTATCCGCAGCGCAGGCGCGATGAAGCGATACGTACAGCCACCTTCGGCGCTGCCGCTATTATATACGCTGCTCGCGCACTTGGTTACGGTTCTACGCCAATGATTGGGTTTGATTTTGACGCCGTAGCCAGCGAGTTTGGATTGGCTGAGGACGAAATACCGATGATGTTATTATCCGTTGGCCCAGAGCGTGCCGGTAACTGAAAGCAAAAGCCCCGCCGCCCTCTTGAAGAAGTGCTTGACTTAGTTTAATTGTTATTTAAAAACTGTAAATAAAGACCCTACAATGCCCAGAATTGAAGCGCTTAAGCCGGAACAGGTACCGGCAGATTCAAAACCAACGCTTGACGTGTTTACAAAAAACATTGGGTTTACGCCCAATATGATGGCCACTTTTGCTGCAAGCCCCGTTGCATTCAACGCATGGGCTGCACTATTCAGCGTAATGACCAAGGCGCTGGATGTAAAGACACGCGACAGCATTGGCCTTGCGGTATCCGAAGTGAATGGCTGTAATTACTGCCTCACTGTTCACAGCTATATAGCTAAACACATGGCCAAATTGGAAGATGATGAGATAATCCTTGCCCGAAAAGGTCACGCTATAGACCCCAAGCGCGATGCAGCCGTCCAGTTTGCAAAAAAACTGATTGAGGCCCGCGGCAAAGTTAGCGATGCTGATCTGGTGGCCGTACGGGGCGCCGGCTACACCGATGCCAATATCCTGGAGATCGCTGGCCTGGTGGCCATGTATTCACTGACAAACTTTATTAATAACGTTTCGGATCCTGAGAAAGACTTTCCATCGGTGACACCTGCTGGATCGATCTGATCCTTAGGTTAGAAATCTCCGGGGAAAACCCCAAAAGTTGACTTCCTGAAAAATAGACTGCCGGCATAAAATAATCCGGCAGTCCTGTTCCGGATGTTTGAAGATAACTATCAGCCCTAAATCTTATAAAATAGAAATAGTAACTTATTATAATACCACTCTATCCGGGTGGTGTTTATTGAACAACAAAAAGGAGTTGTATTATGAAAGCAATTGTTGTAACAAATGAAAATGCGGGATTATCGGGAATGAAACTCGTAGAGTTGCCCGAACCGTCGGCTGCGATCAATGATGTCATTGTGCAGGTTTATTCGGCCAGTATTACCGGCGACGAACTGTCTTGGCCATCGACCTGGACTGATCGTAAAGGAGCGGACAGGACGCCATCGATTCCCGGACACGAGTTGGCCGGAGTAGTAACAGCGCTGGGCTATGGCACCACAGGCCTATCCGTAGGCCAGCGGGTATTTGGCCTTCAGGACTGGTATCGCAATGGTTCCCTGGCAGAATACGTGGCCATTGAGGCGCGCAATCTTGCACCGCTACCGGACGATATTGACTTCAACGACGGCAATGTGCTTGTGATGCCAGGTTTGACAGCATGGCAGGCACTTTTTGATCATGGGCAACTACAAGCAGGCCAACGGGTTCTTATTCATGGAGCTGCAGGTATTGTTGGCTCTATGGCCGTTCAGTTTGCGCGTGAGGCCGGCGCGTACGTTATCGGTACCGGGAGGGCAGCTCACCGAGATGCTGCACTTGAATTTGGTGTAAACGAGTTCATCGATTTGGATGGTAATGAACTGGAAAATATCGATAAGGTCGATTTAGTGTTTGATGTCCTTGGTGGCGATGTTGCGAAGCGTTCTCTTGGTGTAATTCGTAAGGGGGGAAGATTTGTATCTATTACCGGTTGGAACGAGGAACAAGCTGACGGAGTACAGAATATCGACTTCGTAGTTGAAGCTGATCGATCCCAATTGACTGAGATTGCAAAAAGATTCCGTGAGGGACGTTTAAAGACAAACAGCGGGAGCATTGTAACGCTCGACAACGCGATTGCCGCCTACAACTCGAGCGACCGGCCTAAAGGTAAAACGATTGTTCGCGTTGGTGCATAGGGATTGGGTAGGTAAATATTAAAATACTTCAAATCATAGAGATGGATGTTTGCTGTCTCTATGATTTTCTTCAATTTTTTTAGATGCTACATGAGAAATGTTACTCCAATTGCCCGGAAATCAGGAAGAGAAGCTGATGGTCAATATAAATTCAATGACCTAAGAAATACCGGTGCCTCGCAGGTAGAAATATTCTTAAATGAGAAACGTGATAATCTTTGTAGGATTGATTTTGTTATTGACGCGTCCAAAACCATGTCTAACCATTCATTATTAAGTTTTTCTTATTCAACCGGAAAGCCGGTCCGTTCTGGAAATGTCCCGGATTATGAAATTTATTTTATGAAGGATTTTCTTGACAGCGGAACTTTAGCATTATCTGAACAATTGGGCTTGTTCAGATCTCAATTACCAATAATGTTTATAGTTAATAAAGAATGGAAATGGCGAATTAATGAAATTTTTGAAAGTATTAATAATGTGGCCTCCAAAGCCGACTTATACCAAAATGAATTGATCAGAATTCATATTCGCGAACTCATCCTTTTCACCCGCCGGCTTAAATTGATTAATACTAATCAACTTAATCTACGGGTACGCTCAAATTAATTTAAAAATGAATAAGGGCTGAGAAATAAGTCTTTCTAATTTTAGAATCGCAAATGGATAAGAGAATGTATGCTATTAGACGACAATTGTTACGCAGGCTGTTCTTGCCAGAAGATGTTTTAAATCCTATAAACTTTCCGGTTCGATCAAAATCGGCTTTGATATTTCATAACGACCTCACTCATCAAATAGAGCAGCAAATCGTTTAAGGTCATCGATGAATTGGTTCGTCTGGCTGACGGGTTTGAGTACATCTGATAGATGTAGTAGGCTGTAAGCTCATAACTTACAGCCTTTCTTTTTTTCTTACCTATTATTTTACATACAGTTTTTGGTATAATGTTTAAAGTATTCCCGGTTAACCTTGTCGCCATAAAGGGTGTTTATCGGGAAGTTTTAAACCACTAAAATCATCGCAAGTATAGCTTCAACAATACACACACTTGAGACTGAGTAGCAATTATCCCACTTAATCAGTGAACAGTGTAAAAATTCCAAATTATTTAACCTTTAGAGTCAATGACAATAAAGGCAGAATGGTCTCATACGGCCATAGGTTTACAATCGTAAACTTTTTTCAGGATGAGACCTTTTAGTAAACCCATTTCGGACGGGACGGTAAAATAAACGGATAAATCAGGCCTGGCAGAGAAGCCGGACTTTTGTTTAGCTGCTTATTGTACAATCCGCTCCATTACCATACACACACAGGATTTTATGATACTCATTAATGTTTTGGTTGGCGAGCCTAGCGGAATTGAGAGAGAGGGTGTTTGAATGGATTGCAAGAGAGCAATAAGCTGGATCATTACATAGTCGAGGGGATTTAGATATGTTATAAATCTGCGCTTTTAATTAGAGATATAAAAAGAAAGAAAACCTTGTGGCTGTGAAAAATTCGATTAAATTTGTTGAACAGAAACAGCCACTTAATACCTTGTCACATGCCAATAAAAAAGCCACCGTTATTCATAGTCAGCGTTCAAAACGCTTAATTAGATTCTGCCAATTTTTCCGTTCCCTAAATTCTTATCTCTCATGTTACCAATAAAACCATTCAAATTTTTAGTGTCATTACTGTGCGCATTTGTAATTGCAATAAATATAAAAGCGCAAACAACCGGGCCCACCTTGGCTAAAGTAATTCCCCCTTCGCCAAATATGCAGGCCTTTCAAAAATATGGTAATATCCCGGTTAGTCCTTATACAGGCATCCCGAATATATCTATTCCGTTATATGATGTTAAGTTTCGTGATATTACGGTGCCCATTTCATTAAGTTATCACGCATCGGGCATTAAAGTATCCGAAGAAGCCAGCCAGGTAGGTTTAGGATGGGTGATCAATACCGGGGGCTCAATATCACGTAATATAATAGGCGATGACGATTTTTATGGTTCTGTGTACTTTAACAGTGCTCAAAATAATGTAATGGATTTTGCAGACGGCCAGGGGCCCAGGGATCTTCTTGGCCGTGGCTGTACATTAAATATGTTTAATAAATCTATCGCCAATAGCCCCACACTTTATACATATGATATTTACGATTATCTCCACGAAAACTCGCCGGTCGATTTTCAGCCGGATCAGTATTTTTATAATTTCCTGGATAAAAGCGGCAAGTTTATAGTTAAACGAAACCGGCAGGCAATATTACAAAAGCAGGAAAGAATTCAGATTATTAATACGGGTACTGATGGCAGCAGTTGGCAAATTAAATCAGCCGATGGTTATACGTTTGATTTTAACGCCGCCGAAAGCTATCATTCACTTGAAGATCATTATTCGGCCTGGTACCTTACAAAAATCACCTCGCCTACAGGCAATACGGTTACATTCAATTATACTACCGTTCCGCGATATGTAACTTCGGTAGGCGGATACTCAGAGTTACTGGATTATCAGGATTTGCCGGTGCCTTATGGCGGAGGTGCCGATGGAAACAGGCTTTACTCGGCACATAACACCGGCTGGCAAAAAGGTTCAATCCCCGGCAAGGACTATACCCTTGCTGTTCTTGACAATATCGATTTTAATACCGGCATAGTAAAGTTTAATTATTCGGACAGGCTGGACATTTCAGGCGATAAAAAGTTGGATAGCCTCACTGTATTTATGAAGGATAAAAACGGTGCCTTAAGCAGCCAGCCATTAAAAACCATTGCTTTAAGCTATAGCTATTTTGATAACGGTAACACGGATAATGATGCAGGAAACGGAAATTCGCCAAGGCTTAAACTACTCAGCGTTCAGCAAAAGGGCTCATACAACAACGTAAACACTGCCGAAAAGCCCTATCTTTTTACCTATAATGAAAACATCTGGATGCCATCGAAAGGCTCGTTTGCCAGGGATCATTGGGGATATTATAATGGTAAGCTGGACAATACATCGCTTATTCCGAGCGTAATGTCGGTAAGTTCGCCCAATCTGATAACGAGGGCGCTTGGTGTGCCGGGGCCCGAACGCGAACCAAACTCCTCCTATGTTAACGCCTACTCCCTGTTGAAAATTCAATATCCAACAGGTGGCTCAACCGAGTTTCAGTATGAAAGCAATGATTTTGATGAACAGCAATCGCAGGTAAATGATGCAAGCTACTTCAGTAAAACTTATACTGTTGTTCAGCAAACAACAACGATTAATTACGATAACCAAAACACAACGCCTTTTTTTCCTTCGGATACCCTCGATCTTTCTAATGAATACATTTTCACCGAGAATCCTTTGACACAAAACGCCACGTACGTTAATTTTAATGTTGCTTTCCGCTTTTCGGATTATAATTATTGTTCAACACATCCGTATCCGTTTCCGGTAACCGATGTTATGACTTTTGATATTTACGATGTAACCGGCACTAATCTTATAATGCATAAGGATGCCTCCTACTTTCCGGTGTGCTCGGGCGGGAGCACCGAGGGGTGTACCGTTTGTGGAGGCCCTGTGTTAAGTTATAACTCCAGTAACCTTTTACTGCCGCCTGGCAAGTACAAATTAAAGGTTCACGTTGATCCTTCTTATGCATCCTCGTTACAGGATATCCACTTCAACTTTACTTATTATACCCAGGTGGGTACGGCCACACTCTATGGCAACGCCAATGCGCTTACCTTTTCCACAGGTGGAGGGCAAAGAATTGCCAGGATAATTGATCACGAAGCAGATGGTAGTCCCAATGTAAATGTTAAAAAATTTGTTTACCACTATTTTGCGGATAAAAACAATAGCGGGCAGCAAAAAGAATACAGCTACGGCCGCAGGATGTCGCACCCGGTGTATAATTATTTTGTGATAAACGATGTACTTGGCCGTGTTGTACTTTCGCAGGGTTCTATCGACAGGCAGTTTGTGGCACCACGCCTTATGCGGAGTGCCGATAGCGACATACCTTTAAACGGCTCGGCGGCCGGCGCGGTGGTAGGTTATGATCGTGTAACCGTTTTGTATGGCGAAAACGGCGAAAATGGTAAAACCGAATATCAATATGTTAACCAGCCCGATCATGTATCAGATTATTCCTCTCCGCTTAGTGAATATGGTTTACCGCTTCAGCCACCGTATGCCTCCAACGTTCCGGAGTTGCTGAATGGCTCAGTGTTGGTGCAAAAAGATTATATCAATAAAGCAGGTCAATTTCAGATTGCCAAAAGCGTAACCAACACGTACGAAAATGCCCTAACGAATGATAATGTGGTTTACGGCATGGAAGTGCGAAAACGCCCATATGAACTTGCAGAAAATGGCTCCTATACCAGCGACATGCCGACCGATATATGCGAATCGGGCAGTATGATGAGCTATTTTAACCTTGTATCGAAGTTTTTGCCTCTGAGAACTACCACAGAGCGGGATTACACCCAAAATGACACCACCAAATATTCGGAAGTAAACACCAGTTACTATTATGATAATTACCTCCACTATCAGCCTACCCGGGTGGTAACAATCAACAGTAAAGGCGAGCAGATTATTACCCAGAACAAGTACCCGCTTGATTATACCATAACCGGTACACCTGCAAACCCAACTGCCCAGGGTATAAAAAATTTAATTGATAAAAACCTGGTTGGCACTGTGGTTGAAAAGATTACAAAAAAGGCGGATGCCAATGGGGCAAACGAAAAAACGCTTAGTGCGGTTTACACTTCATATAAGCCAACGCTGCCTTTACCCGATGTGATACAGGCAACCAACACAGTGCAGCCGCTTGGCGATTTTACGCCATCAAGTATAACAGCCTCATCGGCAGCTATCGATACGCGGTATAAACAATATGTGTTGTTTGATCAGTACGATAACTATGGGCATATCGTTCAGCAGCATATGCTTAATGGAGCTTTAAATTCGTATATATGGGATTATAATTCAACATCGCCCATAGCTCAGGTAATTAATGCAGGTGTAACCGATATTGCCTATGCCGGTTTTGAATGGGATGGCACCGGCGGGTGGATCACCGGTTCAACACTACGCGACAATACATCGGCGTTTTCGGGGCGTGTATCCTATAACCTATCTAATGGATCTGTTACCAAAAGTGGTTTAACGGCAGCAAACACCTATGTGGTATCGTACTGGACAAAGAACCCAGCTGCACTAACAATCACAGGAACAATTACCGGCTACCCAATAAAAGGAACAACAATCAATGGCTGGACATATTATGAACATCAGGTAACAGGGCAAACTACTATAACCGTGTCGGGATCAGGAAACATAGATGAATTGCGGCTATATCCAAAAGGTGCTCAAATGACCACTTACACTTATTCGCCATTAATTGGTGTCACAGGTTCGATAGATCCGAAGAACAATGCCTCGTACTACGAATATGACGGCCTCGGACGTTTGCAAAACATCAAGGATAAAGACGGTAATATCGTTAAACATTTTGATTATCATTATCAGGGACAATAAAACATTACAAATCAGAGACATGAAAAAATTAACCTTAATCACGATTTTATTCGTTTGCATATCTAACTATCTTTTTGCGCAATGGACAACCAGCGGCACCAATATATATACAAATAATGCAGGCAGTGTAGTTATCGGGGCGACAGCCCCAACAGTAGTCAATGCTTCAGCAGCTTTATTTCCATCTGTCACGTCCAAATTCAATGTAGTAACGGGGACCGGACCGGCGACCTTTGCTGATCTGGTTGTTCTGAACCATCCTGGCGTGAACGCAGATGCTGTTCAGCGGCAGATCGGCCTTGTTTTCAAATTATCAAGCGAAAGCACTACGGGCGAATCTGACAAAATGGGTGGGATGCTATTGGAAAGCAGTAATGTATATGCCAATCTTCCTTCTTTAAGCTTGCTTACTGCTAACACCCGCAGACTTACAATTGACGCATCTGGAAATGTTGGTATTGGAACAATTACCCCGCAATCTAAACTTACTGTAAACGGCGTCATATCTGCTGATAATTTTGGCTTCATCTCTGCCCAGAGAGCGGCCGCGAATAATTATACTAATCTGTTTTTAGGCGGGGCCATTAAGGATAATAACAACGGTACTTTTACTGTAATGGGTGATGGCGAGTCCAATTATTTTGCTGCGATTAGAATGGACAATAATGGCGGTAATATCGGTGCAATTAATTTCTACAGCGCCCCTTCAACTGCAGGGACAAACTATTCGATCAATAACGCTACGTTAACGAGCTATTTACGGATGACGCTGGTGAACGGCAACCTGGGAATCGGTATCTCTAATCCAACAAACAAGCTGGATGTCAACGGAACTGCGCACGCAAAGTCTGTAAAAATTGATCTGGACGGTTGGTCAGATTATGTATTCCAAAAGGATTATCAGTTACCGTCTTTAACCGACGTAAAATCTTACATCGACCAAAACCGGCATTTACCCGAGATTCCGTCGGAAAACGAAATGATCAAAAACGGTCTGGATGTAAGCGAAATGAACAAACTTTTGATGAAGAAAGTGGAGGAACTGACCTTGTACGCGATAGAGAATGAGCAGAAGGATAAGGAAAAAGACAAGTTGCTTACCTCGCTTCAGGAACAGATCAACGAGTTAAAGCAACAACTCAAGCCCGCGTCAGGGAAAGCAAAAAAATAACTGAACCTATATCACACCTAAACACTTGAAGCATGAAAAGAAATGCTCATCACAGAAACCGTTTTACGGTTTCCTTACTTATATCGCTGCTTATGGGCAGTATGCGTTTGGCAGCGCAAACCTATTTAGCGCCTCCGGCAACATTAACAACAGCACCGGCAGCGGGTTCATATTATAACTATACGGGGATCACGCTGAACCCAAACTTCAGTTTTACGGCAGCAGCTGGTAGCAGCCTGAACCTGTATATTGCCAATCCTGACTGCCAGCTGCTAACAAACAGTTTTAGCCAGAACCAGAACTATATTATTACCAGTACGCCGCGTACGGCGATGAGCTCGTTCAGCACGAGCGGTAAAACGGCCTGTGACCTGATGCAAACAGTACAATACTTTGACGGGTTGGGCAGGCCACTGCAAACGGTACAGGTAAAAGGGTCGACAGCGGGTAAAGATATGGTCCAGCCATTTGCGTATGACCAGTTCGGACGGGAAGTACAAAAGTACCTGCCTTACGCGGCACAGGGCGCAGCAGACGGGAGCTATAAAAGCACTGCGGTGAGCGACCAGAACGCATTTTATACCGCCCCGCCGTCAGGCTCGGGCGTTTCAGCGATTGCAAGCCCTTTTTCGCTGACAAATTTTGAACCTTCGCCACTGAACCGGGTGCTGGAACAGGGAGCTCCCGGTGCCGTTTGGCAGCCGGTAGCGGGTAGTTCGGCCGGGCATACCAATAAAATAGAATACACCACCAATAATATCACGGCGCTAACAGATGTAAACAACAGCTACCTGGCAGCCTTGTACACAGTAGCGATTAATGGCGACCAAAGCCGGACGCTAAACCGGGTAAGCGGGGCTAACTATCCAGCGGGGCAGTTGTATGTAACGATCAGCAAAGATGAGAACTGGGTAAGCGGTAAACCGGGCACCACAGAAGAATATAAGGATAAAGAAGGGCACGTAATACTAAAACGGACGTTTAACCTGGTGGGCACAACGGTACAGGTATTATCAACCTATTATGTGTACGACGATTTGGGGAACCTGGCTTTTGTACTGCCTCCTAACAGCAATGCCGATGCGGGTATCACCAGCGCTGCCAATCAAACTACGCTGGATAATTTATGTTACCAGTACCGCTACGACGAGCGAAACAGGATGACCGAAAAGAAACTGCCGGGCAAAGGATGGGAGTTCATGGTGTACAATAAATTAGACCAGGTGATTTTTAGTCAGGATGCTAACCAGCGTACCCAAACGCCCCAGGTATGGACATATACTCAATACGACGCGCTGGGCAGGGTTGCGATCACAGGTTTATGGAGCTCAACAGGAGCTTCGGGAAGTAACGGCGACACGAATCTGAGTACGCCGGACCATACGCTGAAGAACTGGCTGATTAGCTGGGCTGCAGCTCAAAGCACCTTATGGTTAAGCCGGGATAACACTACCTCAACAGGTTACAGCGCCATCAACCCTCAGGGAACGGTGCTAACGGTTAACTATTATGATGATTACAATAACCTGGGAAGTTTACCGGGTTACCCGACCAATTTTACCGTATCGGGGAACAGCCAAATGACCACAGGATTAATAACAGCCAGTAAGACAGCGGTGCTGAACAACCCCTCAGATTATTTGTGGACAGTACATTACTATGACGATAAAGGCAGGGAAACACAGCTGTTTAAACAGCACTATTTAGGCGGCACGGTAAGCCAGTATAATTATGACCAGATCACCAATACGTATAATAACATTACCAGCGAACTGACGACCAGTAAGCGTGAACATTATGTCAAAAACACAACCAATACGGATAAGGTAAAATCGGTAACGATACTGAACACCTATGCTTATGACCACATGGGGCGCAAGGTGCAGACCAAGGAGCAAATCAACAGTGGTGCGAACATATTGTTGAGCCAGACAGATTATAACGAGATTGGCCAGGTGCAAACCAAACACCTGCACGGAGCAACAGGAACAGCACCGTTTATGCAGAATATCGCGTATGCCTATAATGAACGTGGATGGTTAAAGAGCAGTACTTCACCCTTGTTTACCATGCAATTAACCTATAATAATGGTAATACCGCTCCGTTTAATGGCAATATCAGTAACCAAACCTGGCAAATCCAGGGCGGCGCAAGCAAAAGTTATAATTATACCTATGACGCGCTGAACAGGCTGACTGCAGGGATCTACAGTCCTACTACCGAGAACTATAATGAACAGGGCATTGATTATGATTTGGCAGGGAATATCCAGCACCTTACCCGTCAAAGCTCAGCCTACACTTATAATTATACAGGCAACCAGCTGCAGTCGGTAAGCGGGCTGACCACGGGTACATATCAATACGACCCGAATGGCAACGTCAAATTTGATGCCCGTAATCAGAAGAATATCGCGTATAACCTGCTGAACCTGCCGCAGAGTGTAACCGCAACTGGTTTTAACCTGAGCTATACCTACGATGCGGCAGGTAAAAAGCTCCGTAAAAACAACGGGGCAACTATAACGGATTATATTGAGGGCATTCAATACGAAAACGGTAACATCATTTTTATCCAAACCGAAGAAGGCCGGGCGATCAATAGCGGGGGGAATTATATTTATGAATACACCCTGACAGATCATTTGGGCAACAATCGTTTAAGCTTTGATCAAAACTCGGCTACAGTGATCAGGCAGCAGGATGATTATTATCCGTTTGGTATGGAAATATCGAGGGGCACTACAGCAAGCCCTAAGAATGAGTATCTTTACAATAAGAAGGAGCTGCAGGAAGAATTGGGGCAGTATGATTATGGTGCAAGGTTTTACGATCCTGTGATTGGGAGATGGGGAAGTGTTGATCCTTTGGCAGAGAAAATGAGGAGATACTCGCCTTATAACTATGGATTTGATAATCCAATAAAATTTATTGATCCTGACGGCATGAGCCCCGAAAAAATAAAAGCTCCTAAAAAAGATCAGCAGGCTCGAATACTCGGTTACATAAACTTAAGATCGAAAACTCAATATGAGTTTAAAGATAACTATCTCCAAGTTGATAAAAAGGCTAAGGACAATGTCCATGGATCCACAAAATACTCTGATAAGCTTAACAAGGCTATCAATAACTCTAAAACAATTCAAATAGAAATAGGAGATACATTTAAAGGAAAAAACAACGAATCAAAATCTGTTGACCTTGATGCGGGCGGTGGGGTGACATCAACACCGGCGCAATCAGCTGTCGGACCAGCGATTGATCAACGCTTAAGAATAGCAGGCGATCCTGTTATAACGATATCTGGTAATTCCAATAATAGTATGTTGAATCAGGGTAAGATTGTTCCTGATGATCCGTCGCTGATCCTAATGCATGAAATTGTAGGTCATGCTCTTCCAATAATTCTACGATCAACCGGGGGGAATGCCGTTGATAATGAAAACGAGATTAGGAAAGATTTAAATATACCTACAAGGTCATTTGATCCTACACATAAGGAAAGTAATTTTGGTCAATAATTTTAATATATATACGTATGAAATACTTATTGCTCTTCAGTTTCTTTCTTTGCACTGCTATTTGCTCATGTAGTTTCCAAGCAGAAAAAAAGAAAGCTAAGCAATCTGGCGTGTTATTATTTTGTCTTAAGGATAATGATACTATTTATGTAAAGATTACAAACAATACAGATAGCATTATTTATGTCCCGCCAAAATATACTCCGGATTTTACGAATAATGATGACACTCTTCATTTTGAAACAGTTAATAAAGCTAAGTATAGCATTACTCGCTACTACCGATACAAGAACGTGTTGCCTTTTGAATTTCACACAACACGGGAAATAAAAGGCATCAGCGCGGACTCTGTTGAAGAACATAGATCGCCGGTAACCTTTTATAATCAGTTTCGTGTTCAACCTATGCATGATATAAAACCAGGAGCATCTTATATAGAAAAGATTGAATTTAATGTTCCTAAATATGTAAACGTTTTACAAGTAGTGTATTATAGCCGACCTTTTTTAAATAGTTATCAGAAATATATTCTATATTCATATAAGGATTTTATGGCTTTTGACAGCTTATATGCTAGCTATGTAAATACTTCCATTTTGATTAGATATCGTTAACTATTTGGTACAAGACGAAAGAGGATAAAGAAGACTTTCACTGTTCGAAGGTGTGCTGTGAATCCCTGCTACCGCAAGCGTTTTTCGCTGCCGCAAGCCTTTGGCTTGTGGCCCGTTTGCAAAGTATTGCAAATCCCGGATGTTGATTTCATCCGGGATTTTGTTGTAAATAGGTAAGCCAATATTCTATTATGGTTATGATAATCCGAACCGGCTACACCCGACAGAATCGCATTCCCATTCAGGCGCGGGTATGCAGCGGTGGGATTGTGGGCTGGATACCCGTGACTTTTAAGATTGCCTCATAATCCAGCCACTGAACTGACAACATCTTGTCAGTGTTCAATTTTTTAAAAACGGGTGTTCAGCTTTTGAAAATATAATATTGCAATTAATTGATTATCAATGGAATTTTGTTCAAATTAAGATTTAATACATTTGAGGCTAAACTTAAGTTGTTGATTATCAGCAATGATAATTTAATGGAAAATACAAAGTGTTCACACTTTCAAAAATTGAACACTCACGAATTGAACAGTCATGCTTATAACCTTGAACGATCAACGCAAGCTACTAATACCAGCTCAAGCACCGGTCGTGAAACCGGCTTGCTAAAAAAGCCGGTGACATAGCTGTAGTAAGCACCTGCTCACGGTCTGTTGGATCGATTGATGGAGAAAATACGTAGAGTAGTGGTTTAACTGGTAATGCCGGGTACAGATCCTTAAAGCCTTCAAAGAAATCCCAGCCGTCAAACCTGGGCATCCTGATGTCCAGAAAAATAACATCCAGGCAATCCACCGGATGTTCTCTCATCCGGGATTTTGTTTTAAACGAATGCGTAATCCATGAAGATGCGTTCGCTTTTAACAAATAAGGGAAACTTTTACTGAAAGCTATTACTCATCTGGAACATCGGCAGGTACATGGCTATGAGGATCACACCTACGATCAAGCCTAAAAAAATGATGATCAGAGGTTCCATCATGCTGCTGATCGTAGAGGTTTTATATTCCACTTCGTCAATATACTGTTCTGAGATCTTGGCAAAGAAATAATCCAGCTGGTTGGTTTCTTCCCCGACTTTCAACAACTGGATCATTTTAGCGGGGTAGATCTTGAACTGCTGCAAGCTTTGGTGCAGGGATTTGCCTTTCATGATGTCGTCTTCCACTTTTTGCAGGGAGGACTCGATAGGATAGTAACCGATCATTTGCCGGCTCAATGCAATGGCCCTCAACAAGGGCAAACGGGCGTTGATCAGCAGGCGCATCGAATTGCAAAAACGGGCCAGGTAGATCTTTTGAACGATATTGCCGGCAAGCGGGAGGCGCAGCACCAAAGCGGAAATAAACTGCCGGTAACGCTCTGTTTTACGGCTGTACCAGGTTAAGCCTGCAATGATCGCTATCACCATCACAAAACCATAAAAGTTATTTTCCATAGCCTGCGAGATATTGATGATCTTTTCCGTGATCCAGGGCAGCTGGCCCCCAAAACGTTTAAATACATCGCCAAACATCGGTACTACGAATTTCAGCATAAAAAATACCGCGCCTAACGAAGTGCTTAATACCACACATGGGTAAGTGAGTGCAGAAACGATTTTCCGGCGTTGTTTGATCTTGTTCTGATAGAATTTTGCCAGGTCGCCGAGCACTTCGGTGAGTTTGCCGGTCTCTTCACCAATCTGCAAACTATACACTTCATAAAGCGAAAATTTGCCGGTTTGCTCCAGCGCCTGTGAAAAGGGCATTCCCTTCAATACAGCTTCCTGTATGGTGCTGAACAACTGCTTATCCTTTTCTTTTTCCTGGTCGGCAGTGATGAGCTCAAAGCTGCTTTTGAGGTTAATACCCGCCAGCAACAGGGAGCTGAGTTCCAGGTATAAGGCTTCTTTCTTTTTATCACTCAGTTCCTTACTGCCGAAACTGATGTCTTTATTGAGCAAAGCCGACAGGCTGCTTTCGCTGCTCTGCCTGGGTGGTTTTGGCGCTTTTTTAGGTTCGTACCTGCTCAGGTCAATGGATGGCATCAGTTTATAGGCTGGAATAGGTTAACGGAACTATATGTTTTATGGTAATGATACGGAATTTTCTGCCTTTCCGCCAATAATACGATTTGCAGGTCATCGATTTTCTTTTCCTCCCCCCCGGCCGGATTGCCTTCAACAGGAACAGATTCAAATGAGGTGATGAAACTTTCAGTGCTTACTTTAAACGTATCTGCAAGCAGCTTTTGGCGGATTACCCGGTCGGCCTGGAAACGGTAAATAACGGTATCTATATGGCTGCTCATGGTCACGGTATTGCTATCCCTGTATATCATTTCAGCCTTATCGATATCCCGGTTCAGGCGTTGGTCAAGCGAGGCGAGCATGTCAGTGTTATTATTACGGTCAACAAAAGAGAGGTATGAATGGCTGATGATGGCGTAAGCACTGTACATCAGGCCGATCACAATGGCCGAAATGAGCATGGCGACAGTAAGTTCCATGATCGTAAAAGCCGGGAGCTTGTTTTTATTCCTCATGGTTCATGATCACTTTTTTTAGCCGGGCTACCTGCTCATGATTACGATCAAAAGCGGTCAGTGTAATGACCGATAGTCCGGGCTCGTTTTCAAATGGTGTTATTTCCTGTTTGATAGTCATATCGTCGACGGTGATTGTTTGATTGGTATGATCTTTTGTCAGCTCGGCCTGAAGCAACGTGTGCTGTAATATGGCCTGCGCCTTCAGTTTTTTTGCAGAAAGCGATAAGCGGTTTACATTGGTAAAGATCATCATAGCGATACCGAACACCACAATGATGATGATCATCGAGATGATCACTTCCAGTATGGTAGAGCCCTTGACGCTATGCCTGTTTCTCAGTTTGCTTCCAGCCATTGTAAGATTTTTTTTGGTCTCCCGGCCACGGGCGTAAGATCACTGCTCAGGTAATAGGGAGAAAGCGCCCGTGAATCCAGATTGACATTGATCAGGTAATTTTCGTACCTGGTGAATTCACTCTGGTATAAAAAACGTTTGGTGAATACACTGCCGTCTATTGTTGTTCCGGCCCGTAGGTTTAAGATCCCCATGGAATAAACCTGGCCTAGTACCCTGGCCTTTTTGCCCAGTGAAATAACCGGCGGCAGTTGTTTATCGTCTTTCTGGTAACTAAAAATCAAACCTTCACAATCAGCCCGGTCCCCGATAGTTAATTTAGCCGGGAGCCCCACTGTGTTACCTGTAGTAAAGCGAAGTACGCCGAGACAGGACGGGTAAATGAATTTGCAATCTCGTTCTACACTAATAGAATCCGTGGCAAAGAGCTGGCAGTTGCCCCGAAAACCACTCTTGATGACTATACCCCTGGCAAACACCAGTACATTGTTCAGACGGGCAGTGCTGTCAATGATCAGGGTGGTATCTGAATATAAAATAATGTTGCCTTTGAGGTTAACATGGCTTATGGTCTTTGCCGTTTTGCCAAAGCTGTAACTGAGCGTTGGTTTCAGAAAAGACCGGGCAATGCTGTCTACACCCACAGGAAGATTGTTCATGGCCGGAGAAACCGACAATTGCTTTTGCAGTTGCCCCAGCCTGGTCATCGAAAGCGGCGGCAGCTTTCTTTCGCTGTCAAAGGTTTTGCCGTTAACAATATGCTGATCTCCGGTATAAGCCTGGTTGTCCACGTAGGCCGTCCTGATGCCTGCCTTGGGAATAAAAGCGTTCCCCCGAATAACCGTATTCCCGCTGACGGAAACGGGACGGTCCTCATCAATAAGGTATAGCACTCCCCATTTGGCTGAATCGATTTGGCTTGCTAATGAGAAAACCTTATAAAGCGTATCCCTCTTAATAAATGCGCTTGCAGCGCACACGTCGAAAGTTCCCCAATCTGTTTTTTTTAAAGTTACCGAATCCGCATCGTCATTGAAAAGGCTGAACGTATGCCCGTCCTTGTAAATACTATCCTTACTATGAATTAAAATAGTGATACCGGAGTTCAGGTTGTTCCGCAACTGGTCGGTGCGGAACTTTGCCTGATACTGGAATTTATACAGGTATGCCGCTACGATAAGCGCGGAACAGATCACGCCAATAACTAAAGTGATCACAATAACCATATACAGCGCGGAGGCTTTGAGCATGTCAGGGTGTTTTGGGTTGCGGAGTTCCGGCTGTTTTCTTTTTGAAAATGTTGATCCGTTTCAGGAAACTGCTGTTTTTCGCCGGTACTATTTTGCCATCCTTGTACAGGATGGTTTTAACCGAATCGGTGCCGGTATGATACGTGATCTTGCCGTCCAGTAAATCATGATCATACTTCCCGGACTGCGTTTCTTTGCCGTATGCATCATAGTAAGCGAATTTGCCTGTTTTTACACCTTCATACCAGGTAATCATGCTGCCAAGCTTACCGCCTTCATTCCAGGTTTTCCAAACACCATCTTTAAGGCCGCCCTTAAATCCTCCCTGCATGATCAAATGATGGTTCCTGTCGGATTCTTCGTAACTGCCGTTGAGCAGTTTACCGCTGAAGCCGCCTTGCTGTTCATGGATGATGTTACTGCCAAACCAGTAATATAAGAGCCCCGGCCTTGTAAAAACCGTACCTGAAACCGGGTTTACCTGGGCACGGATGATTCTCGCTGAATCGCTGATATGAATATTATAAAGCCCGTAATCCGGCATTTGGGCCATAACGCCACGGGATAACAGAATGAAAATGAAAAGTAATAGTTTCTTCATGGCGTTGCTGGCTTAAGGGGGATAAACTTGATTTTGCCCTGGTAGTTGATCCTGATCGAATCCCGCAGGTTTTTGATGAGTTTCAGGCTGCCGCTCGATTCGCCTTCGCTCATCATCAACTCGGTTCCGTTGAGGTGCACCATGGCCACGAGTTTTTTGGAATCAGGGTTCCTGACATAGCCCACATACCGGATAAAATCCCAGTTCATGGGAGGTACAGCCGGATGTAGTCCTGTCTGCGCCGGCCCTGAAGAACTACGCTTATGGCTAGTGGTATCTTTAGCAGCTACCATGTCGAATGGATCCCGGTAGTTCAGCAGTAAGTGCGTGGTGTCAGGTGGAATGGCATAGTCATTATAGGCCTCTTTTTTTACCGGGCCGGGTATTGCCGGCTCATCGGGTTCATTATCACCCATCGCTCCGAATACACGGTACAGGATCAGGCCCCAGACGATCAGTACGGCGGCGCCAAGCAGGTATGTGAATTTTTTATTCTTCATAATGCCTGTTATTGCAGTACAAAACTTTGCAGCGCGGAGGGAGCACTTTCATTGCCGGCTGCATCAAGCGCGGTAACCCGCCAGTAGATCCTTTCCCCGGATGAGCCCAGGGTAAAGCTGTAAGTGTTGGTATTCAGTAAAGCAGGAAACGCTGTGCTGTACAAAGTAGTCGAGTCTGCCTTGTATACGTATAGTTTATAGTTGGATGCCGGGGCCGATTTAGTCCATTGCAGGCTGACCGGTTTGCTGACTACCGCATTGTTTTGCGGTGAGGAAAGCGTTACGCCGGCAGGGGCGGTAGCATCGAAGCTGATATTATTAACAACAGACCATTTTGATTGTTCCGTAGCGTTCTCTGCCCGCACCCGCCATTGATAAGTCTGGTCTTTCGGAAATTTGTAAGTATACTGCTGACCCGGGATGGTCAGGTCAACGAGGATGTGGCTGGCATCGGCAAAATTATTGGTATCCGCCTGGATGTGGTAGTTCACAGCACTGAACAATGAAGCCCATTTAAAAGTTACGCTGCTTTGATTAGTGACGGTATTGTTGGCAGGAGAACCAAGGATCACCGTTTGGGCCGTAAGTGAAGAAGGAATGACAGTAAGGTGGTTGGGCGTACTGAATTCCGTTTGGGAGCTGCCGTTCTCTGCCCTTACCCGCCATTGATATTCTCCGGGATCAAGCGTTAACGTAAAGCGGTTCCCTTTAACCAAGGTATCAGCAACCAGACCGCCAATGGTGTCAAAGCCCGGTGTCACAACCTGCAGGCGATAGGAGAGCGCATCTTCCACTTCATCCCACCAAAAATTAATATTATAGTTCGTGCTCTGATATTTATCTGAAGGTGCCTTGAGCGATACCAGCCGCTTGCTGATGTTCGGCTCGATAAAATCCTTGCAGGCCGATAGGGAAAACATCAGCATGGCAAACAAGGCCAACAGGATCTGTGCGGGTTTAAGTTTCATTTCGACTAAATTAAAAATAATTCATGAAAAGACTTGCAATGTTTTTTAACGCAGGGTTTGGAGGCTGTCTGTGCAGGTGTAACTGATGGAGAGTTCATGCGGGTGTAATTTGTTTGTAATGAATAATTTGCTTTGATTTTAATACATAATAAATAAACTTTAATCAGCTGAATTTCAAATATTATTAAATGAGCATATTTGCATCAACATAAATATTTGTTAGCTTAGTGCTGAAATTTGATAATGAAGTTGCCTAAATTGAAATCACCAAAGCGCCTTGTTGCGTACACACTTACCGAGATCCTCGTGGTTTTGGTGATCATCGGGATATTGGTTTTACTGGTATTACCCAACCTCCTTCCTTTAATTACGAAGGCCAAAAGTACAGAGGCTAAATTACAGCTCAATCATTTACAGGTATTAGAAAAAAACTATTTCTACGAGCATTCCAAATATTCCAGGGACCTGGCCGAGCTGGGTTTTATCCAGGAAAAACTGAGTACGGAGGGAAAGGATGCCAAAGCTAATTACCGGATCGAGATCACCAACGCCTCTAACACCGGCTTTACAGCCAAAGCTACTGCTGTCGTTGATTTTAATGGTAACGGCACTTTTAATGTTTGGGAAATTGACCAGGACAAGAACCTGAAAGAAGTAACCCCGGATTGAGGTGTCGCTGGTTTTAAAATTAATCATCCTGACGGTGCTTGGCGCTTTGGCAGTGCAGGATTTTAAGAGCCGGTCGGTATATTGGTTTTGGTTCCCTTTGTTAGTGGCTGCTTTTGCTGGTATGCACTGGTTCAGGTTTCGTCAATTGGAAGATTACTGGGAACCTGTTACTTTCAATCTTCTTTTTGTCTGTTTGCAACTCGCTGTACTGACTGTATATTTTTCGCTTAAAAATCGGCGGATCGTCAATATTACTCAGCAGCTTCTGGGCTGGGGAGATATTCTGTTCTTTTTAGCTACCGCTTTTTATTTGTCAGTATTAAGCTTCGTGTTTTTTTATGTGGCAAGTTTGATTGTGGTATTGTTTTGCTGGTTGTTGTGGCAGCTCGTTTGGGCAAAAGGTGGAGCCCACATCCCCCTTGCGGGGTTTCAATCTGTTTTATTGATTCTGTTTTTGATGGCCGACTGGTGGTATTTTCACTTCGATGTGACAGATGATAACTGGTTGCGTCATATCCTTTTATTATGAGAAGCGGGGAAGAGATTTTATTGTTAACTGAAAATATCCATTTGTTGAGCAAGGAGCAGGCCTGGCATTACCGTGTTCTTCCGAAGAACGGTACAGCCCTCCGAATGGAATTGTATTGTGAAGCAGGAGCAGAAGATGATAGCCTCGCTGCCGAACTGGAGGTACTGTTGGGTAAAGAGGTGTTGCTGGAGCCGCTAGAGGCCGGTATGATCGCCAGGTTACTTTCCAAGTATTACCTGCGGGATAACGCAGTAGAGGGCGCTTCCCAACTGCAATTGAGCAACCATGCGGATAATTTTCTCGAAAACCTGATCGCCGAAGCGAAGAATCTGAAGAGCAGCGATATTCATATTGAACGGTATGAGCATAAATGCCGGGTAAGGATCCGGATTGACGGCATGATGGTAGAGCGTTACCTGCTAAAAAATGATGATTACCCGGCACTGATCAACAAAATCAAGATCTACGCGAATCTGGACATTGCCGAAAAGCGGCTTCCACAGGATGGCAGGATCAACTTTAAAAGTGGTGATAGCCAGTTTGATATCCGTGTTTCCGTTTTGCCAACTTTATATGGTGAAAAGGTGGTGTTGAGGTTGTTAAACAATGATGCGACAGATATCGATCTGAACAGCCTTGGTTTTTCGGGTTTTGACCTGGAAAATTACCTGCAGGGTGTAAGGCGCCCCAATGGTATCCTGCTGATCAGCGGGCCTACAGGTTCAGGGAAGACAACCACGCTGTATGCGACGTTAAAGTTATTGAATAAAGAAACCCGGAATATCCTGACCATTGAGGATCCGGTGGAATATACGCTGGAGGGGATTAACCAGGTACAGTTGAAAGAATCAATTGGGCTGGGTTTTGCTGCTGCGCTCCGGACCTTCCTCCGGCAGGACCCGGATGTGATCATGGTCGGCGAGATCAGGGACCCGGAGACCGCCAATATGGCGATCAGGGCGGCACTGACCGGTCACCTGGTATTGTCAACTATCCATACCAATTCAGCCTGGGGAACGGTGTCGCGCCTGATCGATATGGGAATCCCGCCTTTTTTGGTGGCGAATACGCTCTCTACGACAGCGGCGCAACGTTTGATCAGGCTATTGTGCCCGCATTGCAAAACGCTGCATGATTTTGACAATTCGATGTATCCGCGCCAATACCGGCCTTCACGTGATGTAGCACATCATTACAAGCCTCATGGCTGTGAACAGTGTTACTATACCGGGTATAAAGGCAGGAAAGCGATTTATGAAGTAATCCCGATCGACCTTGACCTGGCTGAAGAGATTAAGAGAGGAAATGCTAATATCCACCGGCTATTGACGGACCGCGGTATCCATACATTGGCAGAAAATGCATTTCAGGTATTCAGCGAGGGACATACTTCAATTGATGAGATTTACCCGCTGTTATTTAATTATTAAGGAGATATGGGGAAAAGATTTTTACTTTTTTTATTTTTTATCATTGCTGCCGGTTGCCTGAGCCCAACTATTGCGCAGGAAACGGAGCGGATCCAGGGTATCCATCAGAAACTGGACGACCTGGCCGGCAAGGTGCCTGGTCTGAGTCAGCGTGTGCAACTGAGGGTTAGCGGTGTATCGATCCGGGAATACCTGAATTCACTGGCTCGTGCCAATGAATTGAATATCAGCGTTGACCCGGCGCTGACGGTAATCGTTTACGATACATTTAACAATGCGACAGCAGCCAATATTCTCATGTTGCTGGCGCAAAAGTATAACCTGGATATTTCGGTAGTGGGAACGATTATTTACGTGACCCCCTTTCAGGACCCCAATCGTTTTGTAAAGCCGCCGGTAAAGGATATCAACGCTAAGTATAACAAGACTGATAACACTTTATCGCTTGAATTACAGAATGACAGTCTGCCCGCGGTAGCCAAAAAGATCAGCCAGGTCTCCGGCAAAAACGTGATCGTGCCGGGCTCATTACAGGGTAAGCTGGTTACGGCCTTTATTGCCGGCGCGCCGTTTGAAGGAGCGTTGGAAAAGCTGGCCTACACTAATGAATTAAAAATGGTCAAGACTGCAGATGGCTTTTACCTTTTTCAACCGCTCGGGGAGAACGAGGAACTATATGTCAATGGCGATAGAAATACGTCGGTCCGTAAAAATTTCCGGCCGGCTGGCGCTGCTGCCGGGGGCGCGACAGGTTTGTACGTGAGAATAGTAAACGGGCAAAAGCTGATCTCCGCTGATGCGGTCAACGCGCCGATTAACGACATGGTTAAACAGGCCTCGCAGGAAACGGGCAAAAGCTATTCGATCTACTCGGAGATCAAAGGAAATATTACGCTGCATGTAACGGACGTAAGTTATGATACTTTCCTCAACCTCCTGTTTAAAAGTACGGAGTACACTTTCCATGCCGAAGGAGGGATCTATATTATCGGTGACCGCAAACAGGAGGGTTTAAGGTCTTACCGGGCGATCCACCTGCAGAACCGCGCGATCGATACGGTGATGATGATGATCCCGTCTGACTGGAAACGAGGCCTGGAGATCAAAGAATTTCGTGAACAGAACACCCTGCTGGTATCGGGGTCGGACGCTCAAATCAACGAGGTAGAAGCTTTTGTCAAGCAGCTGGATGTTTTGGTGCCAAGCGTGTTGGTTGAGGTGACATTGATCGATATTCATAAATCCAATACCATATCCACCGGGATCTCTGCGGGTGTTTCCGATAGTGTGAAAACAGGGGGAACAGTACTTTCCGGCCTGGACTATACGTTTGGGGCCAAATCGATCAACAGCTTCCTGAGCAGCCTGAGTAAAAACAGCTCTATCAACCTGGGCCGGGTGACCCCCAATTTTTATATCAGCCTGAAAGCGCTGGAGGAAAGCAATAATGTCGATGTCCGTTCAGTACCCAAGCTGGTCGCCCTGAACGGGCATACTGCTAAAATGAGCATCGGCAGTAAAAGATATTATAAAAATACAACCCAGAATGTGATCACAACAACGGCGACGCAATCCATCTTTTCCAATGTGTATGAGGCGGTGAATGCCGACCTGTCGATCGGGATCAAACCGCTCGTGTCGGGCAATGATGAGGTTACGCTTGGCATCAGCGTCAATATTTCTGACTTCACCTCTATTCCAACAGATGGCTCACCGCCGCCCCAGTCGATCAGCAAGTTCGAGACCAGCTTGCGGGTACATAGTGAAGACACCATTGTACTGGGCGGCATTGAAAGGACGGAGAGTGATGAAAGCGGCTCGGGTATTCCTATTCTGTCGAGGATTCCGGTATTAAAATGGATCTTCAGCAGCAGGACTAAAACCAAATCAAAAGTAGTAAGCGTATTATTTATTAAATCGACCATTATCAGATAGGTATATGGCAGTGTTGGATCGCTTTTACGGAATTAAGGAGGCAGCGGGACTGGGTATTGTTATTAGCAAAGATGGCAGCGCGACAGTTAATTGCTGTCAGCTATCACTGGAGGGTAAAAATCTTTCCTTTGAAAACAAACTTACCGGGCTAAGCTTGCCGGAAATAAAAAAACAGGTTAAGGCGGGTATACCTCTCAGTGTTAATATCTCGGGCAGGGGAGTGCTGTATAAACAACTGGAGAGGATAGAGGACATTACCCCTTCGAACTTCTCCTCCGTATTGCCTAACGCATCCATAGATGATTTTTATGTACAGCATTTTCCTTCCGGCGGGCATTCTTTTGTGTCCGTGATCCGCAAAACAGAGGCCGACAAATGGTTGGAAGCTATTTCGGAGCAGGGGCTTTCCCCGCTTATGCTGAGCCTTGGGCCTTTTCCAATAGCACATATCCTGCCGCAATTGAATATCTATGATGAAGAAATCTTATTTGCAGGTATAAAAATTGCAAGATCGGCAGACAAAAACTGGGAAAAGGTCAGTTTTCATGAAGAATTCCAGGCACCCTATACCATTAAAGTAGAAAGCGAAGTATTAGACCAACAACTGCTGCTGCCATATGCGGCGGCTTTTCAGTTGCTGCTGTCGGGTAAACTTGACGCAGTTAAGGCAGATATACCCGTCCTGGGATCGGCATTTGACGGACTGATCAATGACAGAAAATTCAAGGTAAACGGGATGGCCATTCTGCTGGTTTTCTTCGTTTTGCTGCTGGGCAATTTTGTGTGGCTTTCAGGGCTGAATGCTGAAAATACCAGGCTTGCAGCCGAAGTAAGCAGCTCGGCCAGGACAAGTACAGATCAACAAGCCTTGAATGACGAAATCAGGCAGAAAGAATCGTTGTTAAAAGAACTCGGCTGGGATGGCGGGATTAATAAAAGCAGTTTAATTGATCAGGCGGCGGCAATGATGCCACCCGAGATTACGTTGAAAGAGATCAGCATCAATCCGGTCGATGCCGCTGCTGACCATGGATTTGGTGGAATAAAATTCCGGGAACGGAAGATATTGATCCGCGGGGAGTCGGCGCAGATCATACCGGTCAATGAATGGGCAGCCCGGCTGAAATCAAAGAAATGGGCAAAAAACGTGGAGCTGGAAAGCTACAACTTCAACAATGAACTGAATACAGGTATATTCACGATAATGCTAACCTATTGATATGCTGAAATACTGGCCTTTTAAGAAAGTTTATCTGCTGGTGCTGGGGACAGTTTTGCTGGCTGCTGCGGGCTATGGCCTGGCCTTCAAGCATACGCTGCAAGCCAGAAGCCTGAACAAACAACTCAGGGAGCAACTCACACAACAAAACAATGCAACTGAGCAACCCGGGTATACAGACCGGAAAAAAGCTAACCTGGACAGGATCATCAGTCTGTACCGTGCAGATACGCTGACGTACAGGAGCAGCGCGATCAATGCCATCGCCTTCCTGGCAGAAAAAAATAATGTCAAATTTGTGAGCGCACCCTTACAGGATAAAAACTATCATACGGAAAAATATATCCTTCAAAAACTGACCTTTTCCGGCGATTATTTTTCATTGCTGAAATTGCTGAACCAGTTACAGCAAGCAAACGGCACGGGTAGGATCCGTTCCTGTTCGCTTCGGGCGCCAACAAGGAACGAGGGAACCTCCGACAGCAGGATGATATTACTGGAAGTGCTTTTTGAAGTTATCATAAAGTAGGTTACTATTTACGTAAAGCCTAATAATTTATTTTACAAATGATTTTTGATTCGTCATTAAGTGGGAGAAACCATTTTTAGTCGAAATTTGGCTCGACGATGTGTCGCAGGGTAAGGCTAATAGTCGATTTAATGTAGATACAGCTAACAATATCTCTGAACTGGCGAACGCGTGCCTTGCGTTCCCTCTATGAAAACAGCCATGGTGCCCTTTACGGGGAGGACGATCCGCAACTGGGCAGGTTTTAACGACATTAACCCGGCTGTTGATAAATTCGCCAGTTGGACTCCCTATAATTTCGAGTCTAACGATCTGGTGGAAATGAATAACCTCTTGGGGCTTTGGTTTAGGATGCTTCTCAAGATTTATCCACAGGTGTTATAATAATTATTTACGAAGAAGTGTTTGTTTTAAACCATAAATAATTATATTTGAAATACCTAACTTTTTATCAGATGATCTTTATCCCCATTGTAATATTTCGTCACTAAAGCCTTGTAAAGGACTGCAATCGTATTTATATCTAATATAATTTCCTTACATAGTATCAGGATACAACTGTGCCTTTAATAATATCATAAACACCTAGAACCTTAATTAATATTAATCATGAAACTTACTTACACAATTCTTTCCGCGCTTTTATTAATGACCATCAATAGTTATGCGCAAAACACATTTCCGGCAACCGGCAATGTTGGTATCGGCACAACAAGCCCAACCCTTGGCTTACTACATTTAAATGGCTCAGGAGCTGACTTTTTATCTATGAATCAAACAAATTCAGCTCAATATGTTCAACTAAATGCTTATAATAATGCCGGTTTCAGGATTGTTCAAAGAAGCAATGCCCCTTTGACGTTCTGGACTAATACGATAGAAAGAATGCGTATTGATCAAACAGGCAACGTAGGTATTGGCACAAAAACCCCGCAAACAAATCTTCATATCATAAGCCAAGGTACAGACATAGATGGGGATAATAGTCGGAATGCCTTAGGAGGAGGCCTGATAATACAGGGTAATACCGGTGGGCGATCAGCGGTTCAGGGAGCACAGTTGGAGTTTGTAATTCCGGCAAATACAGATGGTAGCAACGTCTGGGGGCAGGGGAGAATAATAACCGTAGCGGGCAATGCCAGTAATGCAAGCGCTGTAGGCAAAATGATCATTGGTACAAGACGGTCGTTCAATAAGTTAGGTACCGGTTCTCAATGGTATTATGGCAATGATCTGGTTATTGACGGGGTGGGAAATATTGGCGTTGGAACATTGACACCAGATCAAAAGCTGTCTGTAAATGGAACCATCCATTCCAAATCCGTATTGATCGATTTGAACGGATGGAGCGATTATGTTTTCAAAAAAGATTATAGGTTGCCATCATTGAGCGATGTTAAAGCTTACATTGACCAGAACCAGCATTTACCGGAAATTCCTTCAGAACAGGAGATTTTGAAAGCGGGACTGAATGTGGGCGAAATGAACAAGCTGCTGATGAAAAAAGTTGAAGAGCTTACTCTTTATCTAATCGAAAAAGACCAAATCATTAAAGAACAACAAAAGAAGTTGTTCGACCAGGAGGTAATAAATAAGGCTTCTGAAGTACGCTTGAAACGAATAGAGATGTTATTAGATTCATTAAAATAGCAGTTTAATAAATCTTAAAAACCGGGATACGTCTCATTATTTGATGAATTTGCTATCCCAACAAAAAAAAATCTGTGAATTTGAAACAGCTAATCAGAAAGGTAAATTGTATCCGGCATATAACCAATTCTTTTTCTATCTGTTGGTTGCGACTTTTTCTGTATAAGTTCATCCAGATATCCAAATATCAGCTCAAGGCTTTTATCCTGCCTTATCAATTTGCTTTTAATTTGTTCAATTTCCAATCGAAGCTTTTTTATCTGCCTCCACGTTTTGATGTCGCAATTTGCGACATCAAACTTTCAAACTCCGATTCATTTAATCTGAACATAAAATCTTCAGGGAACCTGTCCATGTTTCTGGTTACCTGTTCGTTCAGACGTCGTGTTTCTGCACCATAAAGTTCCGCGAGGTCGCTATCCAGCATTACTTTCTGATCCCTGATATAATAAATTTTAGTCATGATGATATCATCAGATACTGATTTTGTAATATTCATGTAGGTGTTGGTTATAAATGTGATGATTAACCATAGAGCCATAATTGGCTCTATGGTTATCGACTAGCTTGTCTTTTAATAAATCTGCCTTAATTTAGACATATCCTGGGCGACTTTCATATCAAGGATTTTCGCGTAGTGCTGGGTTGTTTTGATGTTCGTATGACCGAGCATCTTAGATACACTTTCGATAGAAACGCCATTTGCAAGTGTTACAGTCGTTGCAAAAGTATGGCGGGCTATGTGGTAAGTCAGTTCTTTATTTATGCTACAGGCATCGGCTATTTCCTTCAGATAGCTATTCATTTTCTGGTTGCTCAACACAGGAAGCAATAAACCTTGGTCTACGCATTGCGGATGATCTTCATATTTTTCCATTAATTCCATTGCCTGGGGAAGTAAAGGGATTCGGGTCGAAGTATCAGTTTTCTGACGACTGGTATAAACCCATTTCTGTCCGTCGATCCCGGTTACGATCTCCGAACGTTTTAATTTCTTAACATCCGCATAAGCTAAGCCTGTGTAGCAGCTGAAAAGAAAAATATCCCTTACCTGTGATACTCGGTCGCTGACAAGTTTCTTATTTGCCATCACCTCCAGTTCTTCAGCGTTTAAGAAGTCGCGTTTAACCTCTTTAACTTTCGGTTTGTATTTGATAAACGGATCTCTATCAAGCCATCCGTTGGCTATACAAATGAGTATTATCTTTTTAAAATTTTTGAGGTATTTGACAGTTGAGTTGTTATTGCAGCTCCTTTCCGAACGCAAATAAAAATCATAAGCCATGATAAACTCGTGGTCTATTGCCCGGATATCAATATCCGAGGAGTTGAACTTCCATCGCAGGAATGCTTGTGTATGTTTTAGGCTTGTTTCGTACCGATCAAGCGTCCCCTTTGCATATTCTTTGCCAATAAGGGCAGCAACCTGACGGTTATGTTCCTGGAATATCGGCACCAGCATTTTTCCGGGCGAGGGTTTGCCGCCGAGGAGCCTGTCTTTTAAGTTGGGAGCAGTGATCAGTAACTTACGTTCTATCATATCCCGATGGACATCATACACTTGGTGTTCTAATGTTTTCAGGTAAGCATTGATGCTTTTCGTTTCCTCATTGTTCCCGGTTAACTTCTGAGCGTTTGTATTCCATTTGTCGGGATTGACATAGCGTTTAGAGGAGACTTCGATGCGCACGCCATCGATAGTGATACGCAGGTAAACAGGGGCGAGGCCTTCGGCATTTGTTTTTGATCTCTTTACGTAAAAGAGGAGGTTAAAAGATTTGTTCATCGCTGAAGCTTTAAGTGAATAAAATTAGTTACATATCCTCCTGTAATCAAGATGTTTAATTACTAAACAGGCTCAATAACAGCAACTTATAAGCATTCCGGTGACCTGCGAAAGTACCATAAAAAAGGTCACCGGCAGGTCACTGGAGCAAAGCGATTTATTGGTTTATTTTGGTGTGGGCTAAAAACAGAAAACGCCGTAAATGATTTATTTACAGCGCTTTTGATCCTAATTGAATAATACTTGGCGGAGAGCTAGGGTTTTGAACCTATTGCGATTCCGCTTCACTGAGGCCGTTTTTGGCGCTTTTTGAACTTGAACGCTACGAATAGCGCATTTTTTCAATTTTTACCTTTGGCGGAGAGTTAGGGATTCGAACCCCAGGAACCTTTCACAGTTCAACAGTTTTCAAGACTGCCGCAATCGACCACTCTGCCAACTCTCCGGGCGCAAAAGTACAAATCTGAACCGAATTGCCAAATCTGAATTGGTACTTTAAGCACAGGCTAAGCAAATGTTATAACGCAGTGTCTGTTTATCAGGTTATTATAATTGAACTTTTTTTGCAATTAATCATTTTACGTTCAGAAATTCACCTCGATGTTCGTATAATCAAGTTTAATAATCCTGCAGATCATGTTCAAATCTTCTTATACTTTCAAATAGCATGGCGAATCCATCGGCCATTTGACGAAACAATCGCTCGTCAATGCTGTATTTAATTGAGCCGCGTAAACCATGAGTCTTTAAAATACCCATCCGTTTTAATTCGGCAATGTGCTTGGTTATTGTTTCCTGGTTAAATGGGATGCTATATAAACTTTCTTTGGGTACTAAATTGCCGTTAGCTATAATGATACGAACAATGGCAATCCTGACCGGCAACGCAAGGGCTTTGGCAAAATTAGCGAGTTCGTTATCGGTATTTGAAAATTTTAAGTTGAAATAAGGCATAACTTGTATACACGATTTTTAAATAAATTAATAATACAGCGTTAATCGCTGTAAATGCAGGTATTAAGAAAACATTGTAAAAGGTACTGGCAGGTGAGAAGCTGATAACTCAGATTTTCCAGGTACAGGTAATGGAAAAAATGTTAGCAGCGTAAAAAACCTTGTGAGACCGAAATCTGCTTTGAGTGTCATATTGTGATATGAGCCGGAACGGGCATAACTCACAGGTACGAATTAACCTGAATTGATCATTTAATGCAGTTAAGGTTTTGCCGAAAATGACACGGGGGCGGGATAAAAAGAGAACAGGTGCCGATTTGCTGTTATTTGCACTCGAAATAACCGGATCGTTTTGTTTTACCGTTCCGTTGTTAAGCGTTAAATATTTTCCTGTTTTAGCATGACCTGTAATTTTGGGGCATCGTGTAACATACAAACACGAAAAAAAGAAATATCCTATTGCTATAAATAAGCATAGTATTCTTTTACCAAATGTTTCTGTCCCCATGCATCATAATTTTCCAATTCAAATCTATGGGCCTAGTATTAATAGTATGTTGTTAAACGATTAAAATAATATTAAGTCAATTGATGTTTTAATTTGCAATTTTGTATATTTAGACATAAACCAAAATGCTTTAACCCTTATAAGTAAAATGATGTGTTTGCTATGGGCAGATATGTTAAAATATTATTCCCTTGTTTGATACTTTTAAGTACAGTTAATTTGTTTGCTCAAAATAACAGTAGGATTTGTTTTGCTTTTTATGATGGTACATTTAATGCCGATGCTTTAACTATTAGCGATACCACAAGCGGACTATCGGTAAATAACATAAAAAGCTTTTATATCAATGTTGATGCCGGTAATTATAAACCTCTACTTGATGCATTGTTGAGTTATAAACAAGATCACCAGCTTAATGACTGGCTGTATTACCAGCTCGTGCGTAAAACTGCCCAGCAGATAAGTCCTAAAGAAAAAAATTACAGTAGGTATACCTTGTATAAATGGTTCCTGATGGTTAAATCGGGCTATGATGCACGATTGGCGCTGGCCGGAAAAAAAATCATTTTTTATGTTTACAACAATGAAGATGTATTAGATATTCCTTCTTATACGGTTAATGATAAAAAGTACATGTGTCTTAACATTCATGATTACCCGGGTACCGATCTTACAATACAACCTGCTATTCCTGTTGATATCAATGTGCCCGGTGCAATAAACTCATTTTCATATAAGGTTACGAGCATGCCTGATTTTACGCCTGCGGACTATGTTGAAAAGGACCTGCAGTTTACCTATCGGCATAAGGCATACTATTTCAAGATTAAGCTTAACCCGCTGATTGATTCCATTTTCAGGAATTATCCGGTTGTCGATTTTGAATATTACTTCAATATTCCCCTAAGTAAAGAAACTTATGGATCGCTGATTCCTTTGCTAAAGAAAAATGTGGACGGCATGAGTCTCAAAAAAGGCGTTGATTACCTGATGCATTTTACGCGATATGCCTTTTTATATGAAAATGATGATATGAATTTTGGCCGGGAGAAACGGTTGAGCCCGGAAGAAACCCTGTTTGCCCAATACAGCGACTGCGACGATCGTGCCGCATTATTTTTTTACCTTGTTAAAGAAATATACAATTTGCCGATGATAGCGGTGTTATATCCAACTCATATAACTATGGCAGTGCAGTTTGATAAACCGATGGGTAAACCCTTGCTTTATAAAGGAAAAGCTTATTCCTTTTGTGAGCCTACGCCACAACTGCGTGATCTGAAGATAGGACAGGTATCTGCCTCGCTTAAACAGGTGCCTTATAAGGTTGTGTACGAATATAACCCATAAATTGAGCGGGCAGATTAGGGCTCCTGTTCCGCCTTGTTAATAGCACTGAGCATATTTTCAAACTCGGCTGTATACTTGTTCCAGGTTGGCCAGTTTACATCATACAACGATTTTTTACCATCAATTGCAACAGTAATCAGCTTGGCATCCATCAATTCTTTTAAATGATGGGATACCGTTGGCTGCGCTAAAGGGAGTATTTCAACTATTTCGCCGCAGGTAAAATGCTTGTGCTGTGCCAAAATGCGCATAATAGCGATTCTTGCAGGGTGCGACAGCGCCTTTGCTACCATTGATATGTCCTGATCTGTTGCGGCAAACTCAGTCTTTTTATGATTAGCCATGTTTAGATATGAGTTACAAATATATAATTCATATTTAAACATGAACAACTCTCGGCCTAAGCCTTCATCCAATCTTCATAAGGTTGCATATGCTGATATTGCTCAACTGTAAATACGCTTTAAAATGAGCAAGATAGAGTAAGAAGTATTAATTATAGGTTAATTCATGTTTTAATTAAAAACCTTTGCGATAAGTTTTTCGTAAAACGTAACTATTAATAAATATGGGATAACTATGCACTTGCGGGCTGTCTTTAAAACACCACGGAAATTTTTTTTACTGCTTTTGATAAATCTTTTCTTTTGTGCTAGCAACGCCCTCGCTTCCTATACTTTTGCCTGGGACGGCAGTTCATCAACGGATTGGAATACTACAGCAAATTGGACTATTTCCGGCTCGGGAAGTGGAACAGCCACTTACCCGGGGAGTGGGGGCAGAACCGATGACATTGTTCAGTTTGGGGTAACCGGATCAACGTATACCCATCAGCCGGTATTGGCTACAAGTGTAACAGTTGGTTCTATTACATTTGGAAGTATTCAATACATTTCCACTTACGTATTAAGCGGTACAACATTAACGGGAACCGTTTTAACCGTTAACGGCGCCACACTTACCGTAGCGGGAGATATTACCCAAAACTATAATTCAAGCACTTCAGGTACAAGCATTTTTAATGATATCAGAGGGACGGGAACTGTAACCTGCACCAACTTACAGTTTGGTAGCACTGCTTCTGTAACAACCTCATCCTTTTCGTTTTTAATCCTTGAAGCATCTGCTTTTACAGTTAGCAATAACGTTAATATTAATTTAAACGTTAGACAAATAAATGGCAGCGGTATCAGGCTTGAAGGAGGCACGATGACCATAAACGGACAGATCAATTTTACCAACCGGGGTGTGACGGCCAGAAATTCGGGTTACTTTACGGTCAATGCCCGTACATCGTATAAAGTAACAAACACGAATACGAATCCCACATTAGTATTGGCTAATACGAGTGCTATTGGTACATTGGTCACCCCGTATTCTTCAGCAAACTTTTATGGCGACCATAACCCGGGTGGTAAGGCAACGGTCAGGTATACCGGCTCAAATCCGTTAATTTATACTACAGCCACACTTGGGTTTGGGCCTGGTGGTGGGGTAGTTAACACTAACGCTTCAACTGATCCTATTTATGATAACCTGGTGATCCAGGGGACAGGGACAGCGGTTATAGGTGGATCTGCAAGTACGGGGCAGACGAGTTATCTTAACGTCGATTCTACGCTTACGACAAACTCAAACGTCTCCTTTTCAAACCCCACAAATACTGCCACTACTATAGGTGTAGCCGGATCAACAGCGGCCACGTGGACGAATAATTCGGCAGCAACCATTACCGGTGGTGCGGGATCAATTGATATAAACGGAACACTCAGCAATGCAGGTACCATGAATATGGGTACGGGTGCTTTAAATATCTCGCGTAATTACACAAATACAGGTACGTTCACGCCTAATCCATCCGCGCTGATATCATTTGACGGTACAACCCAAACGCTTACAGACGCAACTGCCACGGGAACAAATTTTTACAATGTTACCTTCACCACAGGCGGAACAAAAACAATGGCCTCAGGAAGTACATTTACCGTCGCGCCAACTTATACATTAAATGTTAACTCATCGTCAACGCTTGCGGTAGGCAATGTCACATCGACCACAACGGCGCTTACCATACTATCCACCGCTGCAGGCGATGCAAGTATCGGCAGTCTTTCAGCAGGCGCCATTACGGGCAGTATCAATGTTCAACGTTATGTGAAAGGTACATTGCGTCGCTATATGCTAATGTCATCGCCGGTACTTAATACAACATCAACATTTTTAACAACCGGTTCGCTTAGCACCTATAATCTTTTACCGCTTATCGCTACAACGTACATTACCGGTCCAGGTGGTACAACAAATGGATTTGATGATGCTACAGCTACCGGCAACAGCCCTTCGGTATTTGTTTATGATGAAAACGCACCGGTTACTTCGGATGTAAATCAGGTATTGAATAATGAATACAAGCCTTTTAGCTCAACAAGCCAGGGTTTGCCACCTGCAAACGGTTTTTTATACTATTTCAGAGGGAGCAGGAGTGTAGCAAACCCCTTTGTAAGGCCTTTTCCGGCAACAGATAATGCTACGCTAAACTTTTTTGGAACTGTTATTAAAGGTACGGGGGCCAGCAATGCAACATTAACGGCCAATATTGTGAATTTTCCATCTACACCGCCAACTTATTATACCGCTACCGCGGTGAGTGCCCCGGCTACCTTGTCTTATCACACGTCAACACCGACTGTTAAACAAGGTTTAAACCTTATTGGTAATCCATATGCCTCGGTAATAGATCTGCATACCCTTTACACTGTAAACACTACTAATAAATTTTATTATATGCTGGTAAAAGATGCCAGTACCGGAACCAATAGCTCGTCAACCAAATTCGCGTTGTATGATGCCAGTACCGGATCTATTGGCACAGGAGCAAGCCGCTACGCTTTATCAGGGCAGGGATTTTTTACCGTTGCAACCTCTGCTTCAGCTATTAAGTTTGATGAAACAATGAAGGTAGCATACTCAAATTATAGCGGAGCGCTTCCATCAACCCCTGTATTTAATGTTGTTGGCAGCCCTTCAAAAAACATTACGGCTTCATTTGCAGCAAGCCCGGCTACCAATAATGTTGAAAGCAGTATTCCTCGTCTAACTATGAACCTGGTACAAGACGCTATTGTTCATAACTCTACCGACATCAATTTTGATGAAAATGCTACCGACAAGTTTGTGCCCGGTGAAGATGCGCCCTACTATCGGCCATCGGGGCAGGGTGATTTGTTTTACTCGTTAAGCAGCGATTCGGTAGGGTGTTTTGCTAATTACACAGGTAACCTCGAAAAATTAAAACGTGTGAATCTCATCGTTACTTTCTCTAATTATGGTACTTATAAACTCACCTCACCTGTAAAAAAGAACATTGACGAAAGATATTCCATCTATCTGAAAGATAAATATACCAATGATTCACTCGATGTTGTAAATAACGCCGAGTACGCATTTAAGGTTGATGCAAATCCGGCAAGCTATGCTCATGACAGGTTTTATCTTAAAATTGGTATCGTACCGGGACACGATTATCGCTTGCTGAGCTTTAACGGTAAAAAAGTAGCCGAAGGAATATCCCTTAATTGGGAAACTGATAACGAAAGTAATTTTACCAAATTCGCTGTTCAAAAAAGTGCTGACGGGGGCAAAACGTTTTTGACTATAGATAGCCTGCAGTCAACAGCTACCGGTAAGTATAGCTACACTGACCAAACTCCAGGCAGTGGCCAGATCGTTTATAGGCTTAGCCAAAACCTGGTAACCGGCGAAACTAAATTATCTGATAATCTAAATTTTGAAATACGGCCGGGCCCCGGTGTAAGTAAATTCCTGGTATATCCAACTGTGGTTTCGGCCAGTACAGTAAATATAAAGTTAGAACAAACATCTTCAAAACCTGTTAGGATAAGTATAGTTAGCCCTTCGGGCGCTATTGTCAGAAAGCTATCGGCTACTGGTACTAATACCTTTCAGGAAAATGTTAATAGTTTAGGCCGGGGACTTTACATAGTAGTTGCAGTTAATGAAAGCACAGGAGACAGGATTGGGAGCGGAATGTTTTTTAAACAATAACAGTATGTACGTATTATCTATAATTACATCAAAATGGAAAACAGTATTAGCTGTTATTATAATCAATTTGCTTACAGTATCCTTGAGTTATGCAGATCCGGGAGATGGCCTTTGCGATGGTAATGATGGTGGACCTGATGGCTGCCCGCTTGATACCTGGGTATGGATATTAATTTTAGTTGCGTTATTTTTTACCGTGCGGCATTTAAGGTTGAATAACCAATCCAAAACTTCATCATAACTTCGGTTTAAATGATTTTTATTTACTGATAAAGTATATTTAT
Source organism: Mucilaginibacter gossypii (assembly GCF_017569325.2). Lineage (NCBI taxonomy): Bacteria > Pseudomonadati > Bacteroidota > Sphingobacteriia > Sphingobacteriales > Sphingobacteriaceae > Mucilaginibacter > Mucilaginibacter gossypii. Next base: position 1,944,309 of record NZ_CP071878.2, read on the forward strand.
CAGTAAATAAATTCACTCCCAGGTTAATGTTGAAGTTTTAAGCTCAATGGGTTAGGATAATTGTCGCTTTGGTCTTCAGCCACATTGTCAAGACATTTAAAATCTTTTTCAATAAGCAGGTACATCTGGTTGTTGTTGCTTTCGTAACCAACACGGTCGGTGCTTGCCCATTCAACGGCCATCGAGGCTGGCATATACATAATTATGGTATTATCGCTGAACCCGGCAGTTAAAAATTCAGTTGCAGAGCGTTGCAATGCATATTTAAATACTTGTGAACCAAAATTGGTGCTTTCTTCCAGATAGCCGTCCCTGTTAAAGTTTTGCACGTCTGTTTTGGTGAGGCGATAACGCAGTGAGTTTCCTTTTATCCTGATCTTCATTTCCTTAATTTTTAACGTTAACAACATCACCTATAATAATAATAGCGGGGTAAGTAAGCTGATTATCTGCCGCGATAGCTTCAAGGTCGCTTACTTTTCCTTTTGCAGATTTTTGTTGGGGCAATGAAGCATGTTGTATAATAGCTGCCGGTGTATCCCCTTTGCCAGCCTTTATATAGGCTGATGCTATTTCTGCCAGCTTTTTCATCCCCATATATATAACAACTGTTGCGTTACTGTGTATGGCGCAGGTTAAATCGGCAGATAGGCTGCCGTCTTTTTTGGTGCCGGTAACCATCCAAACGCTTTCGCTCACTTGTCGGTGGGTTAGGGGAATGTCTTCCAGCCCGGAGGCCTGCATGCTGGTTACACCCGGTATGTAATGTGTGGTGATACCATGTTCACGTGCATAAATGATTTCTTCAAACCCGCGGCCAAATATAAACGGATCGCCTCCCTTTAACCTTACCACGTTACCTTTAGTAAATGCGTAGTGTTTTATCAGTTCATGAATTGTTTCCTGCGGTGTATAATCACCATAAGGTTGCTTGCCAACGTATACCTTTTCACAATCATCCCGGCTTATCGCCAGTAACTCTTTGTTAGCCAGGTTGTCATATAATATCACATTTGCCTGCTGTAATACCTTAAATCCCTTGATAGTCATCAAATCTGGGTCTCCTGGACCTGCTCCAAGTACAAAAAGTTCAGGATTTTGTATTTGTTTTTGCATTTTATTAAATTAGTGATTAAAAAATAGACTTTTAAGCCTTTATATTTTAGTGATTTTGTTAAAATAGCAAAATCATTTTAAAAAATCTATTTAAATAATGATATAAATTATATTAATAGTACTAATTTATGAATTTAAACGTCAATAATCATGATTTATTTAACAAAAAATTGAAATTAAATTTTTATTTGATGCTTTTTTGAGTTATAATTGTAATATAAATGAAATCAAGGTCGCAGTTGATTCATTTTTAGTTTGAAAATTGCTTTAACATTTAAAAAATTTCGATATGTCAAAACCAACTATCATTGTTGTTGGCAACGGTATGGTAGGTTATAAGTTTTGCGAAAAACTTTTAGCCAGATCAACGCAGTTCCAAATAATTGTTTTTGGCGAAGAGCCGCGTCACGCTTATGACAGGGTGCATCTTAGTGAATATTTTAACGGCAAGACTGCTGATGATCTTTCGTTATCCACTTTATCGTGGTATTCAGATAATGGCATCGCGCTGCATTTGGATGACCCCATCCAGGAAATCAATCGCACCGAAAAAACAATCCACTCTTTAAAAGGCATTACACTTAAATATGATTACCTGGTTTTAGCAACCGGCTCATCGGCTTTTGTACCTGATATTCCGGGTATTGAAAAGGAAGGTGTGTTCGTGTATCGCACCATTGAAGACCTGGAGTTGATCAAGGCCTGCGCTGTTAATGCAAAATCAGGGGCTGTAATGGGTGGCGGCTTGCTGGGGCTGGAAGCTGCTAAGGCTTTAATAGATCTTGGCATTTCTGAAACGCATGTCATCGAATTTGCACCGCGCCTGATGCCGCGTCAGATAGACTCTGCAGGGAGTAATATGTTGCAAATGAAATTGAGCCAGCTGGGGTTGCATATTCACTTAAATAAAAGCACAGCCGCTATTACCGGCGATAAAAAAATACAGTCGTTAAAATTTAATGATGATAGCCAGCTTGCTGTAGATATGCTGGTTATTTCGGCCGGTATTCGCCCGCGCGATGAGCTGGCTAAATTGGCGGGTTTGCATGTAGGTACACGTGGCGGTATTGTGGTGAACGAAAAAATGCAAACCAGTGATGAATGTATTTATGCTATTGGTGAATGTGCTTTATACGAAGGTATGATATATGGCCTCGTTGCACCCGGCTATGAGATGGCTGATATTGTAGCAGCTCATTTAACTGAGGCTGATAAGAGTTTTTATGGCTATGATATGAGCACCAAACTAAAGTTGATTGGTGTTGATGTGGCCAGTTTTGGTGATGCCTTTATTACTGAACCTGATTGCCGTACCATTTTGTTTGAGGACACGCATAAGGGGATTTATAAGCGCATTAACATTACAAACGATGGCAAGAACCTTTTAGGTGGTATTTTAATCGGCGATGCAGATGCTTATAATATGCTGCTGCAAACCGTTAATAATAAAATAGTACTGCCGCCGGATCCTGAAGATCTGATATTAGGATCAAGGGGAGGTGAAGCTAATGCAGGGGCAGGTGTAATGAGCTTGCCTGATGGTGCGCTGATCTGCTCATGCGAGGCGGTTACCAAAGGTGCAATCTGTTCGGCTGTAAATGAGGGTGGTGTGACTGGTATTGATGGCATGAAAAAATGCACCAAGGCGGGTACAGGCTGCGGCGGTTGCGTACCATTGGTAAAAGATTTGATTGCCGGCACCATGAAGGCAAATGGTCAGTATATTAAAAATGTTATTTGTGAGCATTTTGATTACTCGCGCCAGGAATTGTTTGACCTTGTTAAAATAAACGGGCTGAAAAACTACGATCTGGTACTTGATCATTATGGCAAGGGCGATGGCTGTGAGGTTTGCAAGCCGGTTGTTGCCAGTATTTTATCCAGCTTATGGAATGATGTTATTGTAAAGCAGGAAGTAATACAGGATAGCAATGATCGTTTTTTAGCCAATATTCAAAAGGGAGGTACTTATTCTGTTGTGCCGCGTATTCCGGGTGGTGAAATTACGCCTGATAAATTGATCGTGATTGGCCAGGTTGCTAAAAGATACGGGTTGTATACTAAAATAACCGGAGGGCAACGCATTGATATGTTTGGTGCCCACCTGAGCGATCTTCCTTTAATTTGGGAAGAGCTTATTGATGCCGGTTTTGAAAGTGGGCATGCTTACGGCAAGGCACTCCGTACTGTAAAAAGCTGTGTAGGCAGTACCTGGTGCAGGTTTGGCTTGCATGATAGTGTAACTTTCGCCATCGAGGTGGAGGATAGATATAAGGGGATCCGCGCGCCGCATAAAATTAAAGGTGGTGTAAGCGGTTGTGTTAGGGAGTGTGCCGAAGCGCAATCAAAAGATTTTGGAATTATAGCCACAGAGAAAGGTTGGAATTTATATGTGTGTGGCAATGGTGGCTCAAAGCCTCAGCACGCCCAGTTGTTGGCTACAGATATTGATAAGGAGACTGTAGTTAAATATCTCGACAGGTTCCTGATGTTTTATATAAAAACAGCCGATCAGTTAACCCGGACAGCAACCTGGCTTAATAAGCTCGACGGTGGCATGAGCTATCTTAAAAATGTAATAGTAAATGACAGTCTTGGATTGGGCGAGCAGTTGGAAGAGGAAATGCAGACATTGGTAAACACTTACCATTGTGAGTGGAAAGAAGCTATAAATAACCCTTCAATGCGCAAGCGCTTCGCTCATTTTATAAATGCGCCTGATGAAAAAGATCCTCATGCTCAATTTGAGCCAATGCGTGAACAGGTTCGCGCTAAGGAATGGTAGGCTTTATTAGGAAATCCCGAGTTTTTAGTTCAAAGTTAGATTGATCATTATTAAAAAGAAAACACAATGGAAGCAACAATAGCAACCCAATGGATCATGGCCTGTTATGTTGATGATGTGCCCGAAAATGGCGGATCATGTATTAAGCACGGTGATGAACAGATAGCAATATTTAATTTTACACGTCGCAATGAATGGTATGCTACGCAAAATCTTTGTCCGCATAAGCAGCAAATGGCAATATCGCGTGGCATGATCGGCAGTGCCGGCGAAAGCTGCGAGCCAAAAGTAGCTTGTCCTTTTCATAAAAAAACATTTTCGCTGCTTACAGGTGAGTGTCTGGGTGAAGAGGAATTGGTGATAAAAACTTATCCGGTAAAAATAGCCGATGGAAAAGTTTTTGTCGGAGTTGATTAAATGTTAGTGTATTTAGGCGGAAAATAGAACGAAATTTACATTAAGCGCCGTTGCCGAAAGGGGTAATGGCGCTTTTTTTGTGTTTTTGTTTAAAATTTCGGTGTATTTAATACACCAAGGCATTGGTTAATAAAGTCATGTTCGTTTTTGCTGTCTTATTTTGAATTTATTTTTCGAATTTTTAGAGTTTAAAGCAAATTTAAATGGCGTTATATCGATGTATGTGATTTTTTATAGTGATTTTATTTTGTTTAAAGGGTTTTAATTTGGTTTTTGCGATGGTTTATTAATTTTTTATCTATTAATAAATTGTTAAAAATGCATTTCATCTGTTTTTGATCGTTTGTAATTTGAGTTTTTATCAAAAAATATAGTTTTTAATGATTTTAATCATAAAAATTAATTTTAAAAATCAATTATTTGTACGCAATCATTAAATAAGTTATATTTATCATAATTAAACAGATAAATAAATCAAAAAAGATTGAGCCTATGGTAAAAATCAAAAAATAATAAAAAAGCCCTGCCGGGAGGTCGCATTCCCAGACAGGGTTAAATAGTTTTTAATCGCTTTAACAAATAAAAAACCAATTCAAATGTACAAAAATGTATCTAATCAATACACTATTGGAAAAATTCTATTAATTATATCATGTTTCGTTTCTTATAATGCTTCTGCGCAGCTGTCTTTGACAGGGCAGATCAAAACAAGGGGCGAATTACGTGATGGTTATGGAACTTTAGAACCGGTAGGTAACAAAAACGCGGCCTTTGTGTCACAACGAACGCGGCTCACCTTTAATTACAAAAGCAGCAAGCTTATTTTCCAAACATCCGTACAGGATGTAAGGCTTTGGGGCCAGGATGCCTCAACTATTACTATCAACGATGGCAGCCGGCTAAGCCTTCACGAAGCCTGGGCCGAGCTGATCCTCTCCAACAAAAAAGACACTTCCTTTAAAAAATCACCTGTCGATTATTTCGCCATAAAAGCTGGTCGCCAGGAAATTAGCTATGACGATGAACGCTTGCTTGGTGCTACCGACTGGATTCAGCAGGCCCGCAGGCACGACGCCATCGTATTAAAACTTCTTCAATCAGGCTGGCAGGTTGACCTCGGCGCAGCATTCAATCAGAGTTCTGATGCTATTAATTATAACGGTACCTATTATACACCGGCCAATGTGCCCGCTACGGTAAAGGATAGCAAAGGTAATTTGGCTAATACCCCTGCCGGGCTTATCCCGCTGGTTAATGCATCGGGCGTTAGTGCCAAAAATGGCAATCTTTCATTTTTAAATCCTCCCGGTACTAATGGGCAAAACCAAAACTATAAAGCACTTGAATACCTCTACTTTGCTAAAAAATTTAATAAAACAAAGGTAACCGGCCTTTTCCTTGCCGATCAATTTGCCAAATACAAGCTCGATTCGGTAAAAAATGTATCAGGCGAAGATGTTGGTTATATATATGGCCGCCGGTTTAATCAACCAGGAGTTAATACCCGTTATACAACCGGGCTGCTTGTTAATCCCGTTTTCGGTAGCAAAGATGAATGGGCTGCTACCGCTGGATTTTATTACCAGGGAGGTCATGATCGCGACGGTGCTGAGTTAAGTGCTTACACTTATACCGGGTCTTTATCATACAAAAGCAGTAACATGGCTTACACAGCCGGATGGGATTACCTGTCAGGAAATGATGCGCTGTCCTCTTCAAAAACCAATCACAGGTTTGACCCATTGTATGGTACCCCGCATAAGTTCTGGGGCTATATGGACTATTTTTATGCAGGCACCGGATCCCCAACCGGCGGCTTGAGCAACCCTTACGTTAAAATTAAATATCTTTCAGATAATAAGCGTTTTAGCGTTGATTTGGCTAATCATTACTTTCTGTTGGCTAAAGATCAGAAAGGAACAAACGGGCAACCTATCGACGAATATTTGGGTACTGAATTTGACCTCACCAACAGCTATAAACTTAACAAATTCACCGCTGTGGATCTGGGCTTATCCTACATGGCAGCAACTCACAGCATGGAGTATGCTAAAGGTTTAACGCCGGATAGCAGCAAACTGCACCCGTTTTGGGCGTACCTGCAGCTTAATATCAAACCTGAGTTTTTGAATAAGTAATGTAGGCTAAAAACCGAAAGCGAGAAATGTTAAAAAATCAAAGTACAAACAAACAGCTTTTAGCCTTAGGCTTTGAGCTTTAAGCTTAAAAAAATGGAAAAACAACTTACCAAACTCAACATATTTTCATTGAAGGGTGTACAAATGCGCACCTTTCACATTACCTGGCTCATGTTTTTTGTTTGCTTTTTTGGCTGGTTCGGCCTGGCTCCGTTAATGCCAACCATCCGTGCCGAATTACATTTGAGTAAAGGACAAGTGGGTAACACCATCATTGCATCTGTAGCTGCAACAATTATTGCCCGCCTTATTATAGGTAAACTTTGTGATACCTGGGGGCCGCGCAAAACAGCCGTTAGGTTATTAATAATAGGGTCATTGCCTGTTTTTCTGGTAGGTCTGGCGCATGATTACACGTCTTTCTTATTGTTTCGGTTGGCAATCGGTGTAATAGGTTCATCGTTTGTAATTACCCAGTTCCACACTTCTATGATGTTTGCGCCTAATATAAAAGGTACAGCCAACGCGGTAACCGGTGGTTGGGGTAACCTTGGCGGTGGTGTAACCAATATGGTGATGCCTTTAATATTTGCTGCTATAGTGGGGGCCGGTTTTACCAAGGCCGAAGCTTGGAGGTATGCCATGATAGTTCCGGGTGTAATGATGCTGATAATAGCATTCGTATACTGGAAATTTACCAAAGACACGCCTAACGGTAACTATGATGAAGTAGGTTATGCCAAAACCAACCCATCAAAAACCGATTGGTCGATATTGGCCGACTGGCGTGTTTGGGCACTTACACTGGCCTATGCGATGTGTTTTGGTATGGAGATCACTTTTGATAATGTAGCTTCTCTGCATTTTGTAGATACTTTTCATTTGTCGCAAAGTTCGGCCGGTTTCTGGGCAGGTATTTTTGGCTTCATGAACATTTTTGCCCGTGCATTAGGCGGCATTGTATCTGACAAAGTTGGTGGCAAATTCGGAATGCGGGGCAAGGGCTTATTGCTTGCCGGCGTACTGCTGCTGGAAGGCATTGGTCTTGTTCTGTTTGCAAATTCGGGCAACCTTACAATGGCTATTATTTCCATGCTCTCGTTTGCACTGTTCCTCAAAATGTCAAATGGTGCTACTTATGGTATAGTTCCGTTTATCAATAGTAAAAATGTTGGGATGGTAAGCGGTATAGTGGGTGCAGGCGGTAACCTTGGGGGGATGTTGTTTGGGTTTCTTTTCAAATCCGAACATATCACTTATATACAGGCATTTACTTACATCGGTATAACTGTTATGGTGATTTCCGTGATTGTGCTGATCACCCGTTTTCAAAAACAGGCTGAAGCTCAACCAGCAGATGAACCAGCTTTAGCTTTAGGAGCTTAAAGCCCGGGCAAAAAAACTTTAAGCAGAAAGCCATTAACGCTTTCTGCTTAAAATACATAATAAATAGTAATAAATAAAAGAGCTTTTGGCTTTCAGCCTTAAGCTTTTAGCTTAAAAGAAATGTTGAACAAACGCCCTCAAAATACATTTAAAAGTACTTGCTGCTACTGCGGAGTAGGATGCGGCGTGGTAATTAATAAAGAAAAAAATGGCAGTATAACGCTTGAGGGCGATAAGGACTATCCTGTAAATAAAGGCATGTTGTGCAGTAAAGGGCTTAACCTGCATTACACAGCTAATGATAAAACCGACAGGCTGCTGTACCCTCAAATGCGTTATAACAAAAGCATGCCCCTGCAAAGGGTAAGCTGGGACGACGCATTGGAGCGCACAGCAGCCATTTTTAAAACGTTCATTGATAAATACGGGCCGGATTCGGTTGCATTTTATGCCTCAGGCCAGTGCCTTACTGAAGAATATTATGTTGTCAATAAGTTAATTAAAGGTTTTATTGGCAGTAATAATATAGATACTAATTCGCGCTTGTGTATGAGCAGCGCGGTTGCCGCGTATAAAATTGCTTTAGGCGAGGATACTGTACCTGTTTGTTATGACGATATTGAACTGGCCGATTGCTTTTATGTTACCGGAGCTAACCCAGCCTGGTGCCATCCTATTTTATGGCGAAGGGTTGAAGCGCATAAAGCCGCAAATCCCGAGGTAAAGATCATCGTAGTTGACCCCCGGGTTACGGATACCTGCAGCAATGCCGATCTGCACCTGCAGTTAAACCCGGGTACCGATATCACCCTTAACCACGCTATTGGCAGGGTATTGATAGAGAACGGGGATATCGATATTGATTTTGTAAACAATCATGCTGATGGTTTTGAGCAGTACAGCAAATTGGTATTTGAACGTACCCTTGCTGAATCATCTGCAATTTGCGGTGTAAGTGAAAACGACATCCGGCTTGCTGCCAGTTATATTGGCGATGCAAAAGGTTTTATAACGATGTGGACAATGGGGCTAAATCAAAGCGCTGTTGGGGTAAATAAAAATTTAAGCCTCCTGAATCTTAATTTGATAACAGGCCATATTGGTAAGCCGGGATCTGGCCCATTATCGCTAACGGGGCAACCAAATGCTATGGGCGGGCGCGAAGTGGGAGGGCTTGCTAATCTTTTACCGGCGCATCGTATTTTAACTAACCCGGCTGACAGGGCGGAGGTGCAGAAGTTTTGGGGAGGTACAGAGATAGCCGCAAAACCTGGTCTTACCGCAACGGAGATGTTTGAGGCATTAAATGATGGCCGCCTTAAAGCCATCTGGATCATGTGTACCAACCCCTTAACCAGCTTGCCAAACGTACGCCTTGCCGAAGCGGCTTTGAAAAAAGCAAAGTTTGTAGTGGTTCAGGAGATTAGTAATAAGCCCGAAACATTGGCTTATGCCGATGTGATCCTCCCTGCAGCAGCCTGGGCCGAAAAGGAGGGTACTATGACCAATTCTGAAAGGCGGATCAGTTATTTGAGTAAAGTACTTGACCCCCCAGGCGAGGCTATGCCGGATAGCGAGATCATTTGCCGTTTTGCTCAAAAAATGGGGTATAAAGGCTTCGACTTCAAAAATGCCGCACAAATTTATACCGAGCATGCTAAGCTAACAGGGAAAACCAATATTGATATCAGCGGGCTCACGCACGAAACCATCATACAACAACGATCAATACAATGGCCTTATAAAAAACGTAATGCGATACCAGGGACACCTCGCTTGTTTACCGACAAGCAATTTTATACCGAAACACGTAACGCTAAGATAAGCGCGGTACCGGATGCGCATACCAGCGAGGTTCCTGACGGCGACTATCCTTTTATTCTCACTACCGGCCGTATCCGCGATCAATGGCATACCATGAGCAAAACCGGTAAGGTGAATAAGCTTAATCAGCATATTAAAGAGTCATTTATCGAAATCAATCCTGTTGATGCTGAAGCATTGGAGATCAGGGAAGGCGATGTTACTATTATTACATCCCGAAGGGGTGAAGTGAGGGTAAAAGCCCGGATTACCGAACAGATAAAACAGGGTGTTGTTTTTGTGCCGATGCATTGGGGCAAGATACTGAACAATGATCTCCACCGCATTAACAATGTTACTAATGACGCACTTGATCCGATATCAAAAGAGCCGGATTTTAAGTATTGCGCAGTAAAGATTCAAAAGTATAAAAAGCCTTTTCAAAGAATTGTGGTTGTTGGCGCCGGTGCCGGTGCGCACGGCTTCGTGCGGTCATACCGGGAGTTGAACAAAAATGATGAGATCATCATTTTTAGCAAAGAAGATCATCCTTTTTACAACCGCGTTATGCTGCCAGATTATATCAGCGGCGAGCAACGCTGGGAGCAACTGGTAAAAATGACGGATGAGGAAGAACCCGAACTTAAAATAAGGTTATTACGTGGCGTAAGTGTCGAGAAAATAGACCGTGTTAACAAATATGTGTTGGATAGTCGGGGCGTAAAAACTTATTACGATGTATTGCTGTTGGCCACCGGCAGCCGGGCAGCAATTCCTAAAAACGTTCCATCGTTGCCGGGTATCTTCAGTATGCGCAGCCGTAACGATGCTGACAACTTTAAAAAGCATGTACCTAAAAACGGACATGTGGTTATTGTTGGTGGCGGCCTGTTGGGTTTGGAGATGGCGGCTTCCCTACGTGAAATAGGGATTACGATTACCATTATTCAGCGTACATCAAGATTTTTAAACCGCCAATTGGACGAGTTAGGCAGCAGGCTCTTGCATGAAGAAATGGTTGACCAGGGCTGCGACATCTTTTATGACGACGAAGTGCAATTGTTTTATGGCCGCAGCAAGCTTACCGGTATAGGTTTAAAAAGCGGTCGAAAAATTGACTGCGATGCAATGATTCTTGCCATTGGTACTATGCCAAATCTTGAAATAGCAAAAGATTGCGGCCTTGAAATTAAGCGCGGCGTAATTGTAAACGAACGTTTGCTTACCAGCGATCCAAACATATATGCCATTGGCGAAATAGCAGAGTTTAACGGCACATTATACGGTATAACTGCCGCTGCAGAACAGCAAGCTGCTGTGGTTGCAGGGTATATGAATGGCGACATTGCCAGTTACTATAAGGGAAGCCTGTTTATGAATATCATCAAAATTCATGGTTTTGATCTGTGCAGTATAGGTTTATCTGATTGCCCGAATGAAAAAGACTATGAAGAAATTGTGTTTATAGATAAGGCAAAGCGTTATTATAAAAAATGCATTATTCACCAGGACAGGCTGGTGGGCACCATTTTGATTGGGGATAAAGGCGAGTTCCAGGAATTCAGAGAGCTGATAGCAAACAAAACCGAGCTCAGCGACAAGCGCCTTAAACTGCTCCGCAGCGGTAAAACGGCCGAACCTGTTTTAGGTAAATTGGTTTGTAGTTGTAATAATGTGGGTGCCGATAATATCCGTAATAAAGTAGCCGGCGGCTGTACGCAACTGGCCGATGTTTGCAGCCAAACCGGAGCCGGAACGGGCTGCGGATCATGCAGGCCCGAAGTAAAACGCCTGTTGGAAGAAGTACTTGAGCAACAATTATTAAAAGCTTAAACCAATGGATAATAAGCAACTAATTAAGATTAATTTGCCGGGAGGTATAGCATCTGCCGGTGATTTTTACGAGATGCTCATCATCGCGCAAAATGCTGGTGCAAAACAGGTCCGTTTTGGGAACCGGCAGCAATTGTATTTTGAAATTGAAGAAGCACGGCTGGAGGATCTGGAATTTGATATGCTTAGTGCCGGTATTGACCATGAAGTTAACCAGGATACTTATCCCAACATCACCAGTTCGTACATAGCTGATGGTATTTTTAACCAGGAGAACTGGCTCAAAGAAGGTGTTTACAAAGACATTTTCGATCTGTTTGATTATCAGCCCGAACTGAAAATAAACCTGGTTGATAGCAATCAAACTTTTGCTTCGTTTTTTACCGGTAACCTTAATTTTATTTCTTCGCCGGTAAGTAATTACTGGTACTTGTATATCAGGTTTCCTAAAACTAATATCCTGTATTGCTGGCCTGTATTGGTTTATTCGGATGATATTCCCGCCATTGGCAAGGCAATACAACAGGTAATATTTGCCAACAAAAAACTGTTTTACGATCAGGTTGAAATCAATCCCGATAAGCTTTATCAATTAGTTACTGCCGGTTACCAATTTGTAATCCAGGAAATTGATCAACCGCTTATTATTCCCGAATTTCAACTACCCTATTATGAAGGTTTTAACAAACAGGGTAATAAATATTGGCTGGGTATTTACAGGCGCCACGAGCTTTTTGATATTGAGTTTTTAAAAGAGATCTGTAACCTGTGCATGCAAACCCGGGTTGGACAATTGTATTTTAGCCCATGGAAATCTCTGCTTATAAAAAATATCGAGGCAAAGCACAGGCCGTTATGGGGTAACCTGCTTAATAAATACCGGGTAAACATCAGGCATGCTTCAAATGAGCTTAACTGGCAGGTTGAAGACCTTTGCAATCCCTGCCTCGAGCTTAAGCAGCAATTGGTAAGCGAATTTGAAGAGGCAGATTTGCGAACATATGGACTTAGCTTTGCCATAAAGCGGTCGCCTAAATCGGGGATTTATGGCTCAATTATGATCCGCGCGCGGATGCCCGATGAATTTGAAATTGTGCATACCCGCGATTTTAACCACAATACCCGCGAATTTGTGATTTACAAACAAGGTGTTGCCAAAGCAGATTTAAGCAGGCACCTGACAGCGCTTTGCGATATGTTTTATGAACAACAAATCAATAACCTATCACCATTGCCGGTAAGCAAAACCAATACTGAAATTAAATCACCCAATCAAAAAACAGTTCATCAATGTAAAAGCTGCTTCACTATTTATGACGAGTTGTATGGAGATATCTTTAATAATATAGAACCTGGAATGCCTTTTGAAAATTTAAGCGACTATGAATGCCCAACCTGCGGCGCCGAAAAGGAAAACTTTGCAGAACTGATGTATCAAGCCGATTAATCGTTTTTAAATAAATTAATTAAAAAAAATCGGCCTGTTTGCTTATTGTAAACAGGCCGATTTTTTTAATAATATACCTTCGGTAATTTATTTTGCCGGAGTAATGATAATGTTTCTGTAATCGATAGGTCCGTGATCCCCCTGAATCAGCAGCGGCCCTGGTTCGCCTTCTTTACTGTCGATAGCCCCGCCGGTAATGCCCGGAATCTCCTGCTGGCATATCACCATGGTGCCATTGGCTACGATGGTAACTAAACGCCCTACCAGTGTAATATCATATGATTGCCATTCCCCGGCATTTTTTGCCATCATTTTATTAGGCGGCAGGAAACCGTAAATAGCGCTAAACTGGTTATTGATAGGTTCAGGCTCACCGGTTTTAGTGTCGATAACCTGTACCTCATAGCGCCCTCTCAGATAAACGCCGCTGTTGCTGCCTTTTTGATAGCGAAATTCGATGTGTAATTTAAAATCGCTGAATTTTTGATCGGTAATAAGGTTTGCGCCGGAGTGCTTGCTTCTCAATATGCCCGATTCTACTACCCATTGGTTTTTGCCGTCAGTATGCCAGCCTTTGGTGTCTTTACCGTTGAACAGTTTAACAGGTTTGCCCCAAACAGGTGCCTTTGCCCTTGTCATTGATGGAGCTCTGACACCTGTAAAATGATAAGTAACCCCATCTGAATATACCATTGTTCCGGTTAATTCTTCACCCTTAACCTCAAATTCAAAATCCATGTTCCGGTTTCCCTCTTCCCATTGCAGCGGGATAGAAAAGCTGTATTTGCCGTCATGTGGTTTTACTTCTGATATTGGTCGCGCACTTCCGAAAGCATAGGTAAAACGGCCAATCAGGGTATGTGTGCCTGATTTTTGAACTTCCAGCCAGGAAGGAAGGCTTTTGCCACCTTTATCAATAGTTATATCCCATCGGCCGATAACGGCAGGATCCTTTGCCTGTTGAGCTTTGGCTCCCGAAATTATTAAAAGCAGCAATCCCGCGATAAGCTGTATGCGGATGAATCTGCTATTTGAGTTCTTTTTAATAGTAGTTTGGTTTCTCATAATTTTTAAATCTACAAACTATCATTCAATATTTTATTACACGGTTAGTTTTTTGTAACAACCATACAGCGATCATTTTCTTAAAGTTTAGTTAACATTAGTAATGTAGGTTTGTAATATCAAATGATGGAAAATGCCGATACTATTTTTGCTTTCACGAATCAGGGAGAACGATCATTCGGCTTTTGATCTGCTGTTTGAGCGTCACCTTTAACAGCATTAAACATAGTAAGGTTTGGGGCTGGATTACCCGCAACAACTACTGCCGACCAGGCATCATTGCGCGCTAAGCGAGTGGTACCTTGCCAAAACAGCGCTTTATGGACACCTTTTACACTCAACAAACGATTGGCAAAGATTAAGAAACCAACTATCCTGAAAAGGTGGTTGGTTTCATGTTTGTGAGATTATGGATTATTCTTTATCCATTTTTTCAAGCAATGCCAGGATCCTGTCAAGCTTGTCTACTTCAATGGCGTTTAAGCGCAGTTGCAATTCTTCAATTTCTTTTTTTGCTTCCACATTGGTTCGGAAGTCTTCATTGGCCTGGGCGCGGTCACGTTCATTTTGGCGGTTCTGTGCCATCATGATAATCGGGGCTGCATATGCCGCTTGGGTTGAAAACAACAAGTTTAATAAAATGTATGGGTAGGGGTCCCAATGACCAATAAAGGCCACTACGTTTAGCGCCATCCACAACGCAACAATTAAGGTTTGAATGATGATGAACCGCCATGAACCCATGCCGGCCGCTACAGAGTCGGCCAATCGCTGCCCAAAGTTCATAGAATCGATATGCCTTTGATACCAGTTTTTTTTATTGTTTGCCATTTTTTAGGAATTAAGCTTTGGGTAATAAATATATAAATTTAATTGCTGTGGCTGCTTATTGGGCTGAAGTCCTTAGGGTATGAGCAAGAAATTCATTTTGATTCGAATACTGCGTTAATCAAATATTTCTACCCATAGCCTTCAAATCTCTGTAACTTTAAGATACATGTCATTATGTTAGATAGCTTTGAACATACCTCAGCACCCCAATACTGGCTCACTCGTTTTGTGATCCTTCGTTTGCTGGGTGCGGTTTACGCGGTGGCGTTCCTTGTGGCTATAACCCAGGTGCTGCCATTAATCGGCTCAAATGGCTTATTACCGGTTGATCATTATTTGCATCAGGTAAGTATAGCACTGGGTTCAAAAGGAGCAGGGTTTATGCGGCTGCCTTCAGTGTTTTGGTTTTGGCATTCAGATCAGGCATTACTGCTTGTTTCATGGACAGGTTTAATTTTATCCCTGATTGTTGTGGCCGGTTATGCCAGCGCGTTTTTAATGGGGGTATTGTGGGTATTGTATCTATCATTGGTACATGTTGGGCAGGACTGGTATGGTTATGGCTGGGAAATCCAACTTACAGAAACGGGCTTTCTTGCTATATTTTTATGCCCTTTGCTGGATATGCGGCCTTTTCCCAGACGTCCGCCGCCTTTGCTGGTTATCATCCTGTTTCGCTGGCTCATCTTCCGGATCATGTTTGGTGCTGGAATGATCAAATATCGTGGCGATGCTGTGTGGCGCAATGGAACTGCATTGTATTATTATTTTGAAACCCAGCCAATACCGGGACCGTTTAGCCGCTGGTTTCACTTTCTGCCACATTCGTTATTGCGGCTTGGTGTTTGGTTCAATTGGCTGGCCGAACTATTGGCACCCTGGTTTGTTTTTGGCCCGCGGATATTCAGACACATCGCTGGTAGTGTTATTATTTTGTTTCAATTTGCAATCATCCTGAGCGGGAACCTCTCTTTTTTGAACTGGCTTACCATTGTGCCTGCGCTGTCTTGCCTTGATGATGGTTTTTGGGCTAAACTTTTGCCGGGCGTACTTGTACGCAAAGCTGCGAAGGCCGAAGAGCAAGCTGAAGTTTCGCAGCCTATGCACTACACCGCACTGATAGTAACTTGTATAGTAGGATTGCTAAGCTTCCAGCCCGCGTTTAACCTCCTGTCGCCCAAACAAATTATGAATACCTCATTTGATCCACTGGAGCTTGTAAATACCTATGGTGCATTCGGCAGCGTGGGACAGGAACGTTTTAATGTAGTTTTTGAAGGAACAAGTGATCTCAATCCCGATAGTGCAAACTGGAAAGTTTATCCTTATAAAGGCTTGCCGGTAGCACCTGACCAGTCTCCCCGCCAGGTGGCGCCGTACCAATTAAGACTGGACTGGCAGATGTGGTTTGCCGCAATGTCCACAGCCGATCAGTACCCCTGGACATATCATCTGGCCTGGAAACTATTGCATAATGAACCGGGGGTAGTTGGTTTATTTGCCGGAAATCCTTTCCCGGAAAAACCACCGCGTTATATTCGTGCAGTTATTTACCGTTACCGTTTTGCCCGTCCCGCGCCTGGTGCCGGCCCTTACTGGGAGCGGGAAAAGTTAGGATTATGGTTACCGGTGCTTTCCGCGCAAAACCCGCAATTTGTTGCTTATCTAAAAGGCCAGGGCTGGCTATAGGCTACGGTTAATCCGGCTCCATTTCAATTGAAATCAACGACCTGCATCAATAACTATTTTTAAATTTTATTTTCGCGAAAATATTTTCTTAATGAAAGAGCAATTGTCTGGTTTACTTACCGCCCTAAAAGAGGGTACAGTTACATTTAATGAAGTTATCGAATTTATTAATAATTATTACGAGCATCAGCCAACTGCATTTAAAAATGGCAATGTTTATAACGAAGCAGCACAGAACCAGGGCAGCGCCAGGGTTTTCGCTTTTGCACAACTCAATAATCTAAGTGAGCCTGATACGCTTTATTTATTTGCGGAGCACTATAGGACCGTCCTTGCAAATCCAGATGGTACAGATCATCAGAATATCCGTCAGTTTATGGCCTATGGCTGGCCGGGAATCAGGTTTGAAGGAGATGCACTTGTATTGAAGTCAGGACAGGTCTGAAGCGGACCTTAAGATTCCGTTATCGACATATTTAGCAATAATTTACGATATATCATTTAAGTAAAGGTTGACCGGTACAGAGCGCATTATTAATTGTATTCTAAACAATCATTTATTCACTTATTTATTGATTATTTGAATAATAGATTGTTACTTTATGATTCCAATTATAATATTGCCTTGTTCAACAATTTGGGCTCATCCGATACAGGTGACGAAATATCAAATTCGCTGCACCAGCGTCTGTCATCGGGCGATGAGCTTGCTTTTAAGTTATTCTTCCAAAAAAACCAACCCCGGCTTTTCGCCTATATTTATAAAGTTGTCAAGTCTCGCGAAATTGCAGAAGAATTGGTGCTTGATATTTTTGTAAAGATCTGGTCGGCTAAAGAGATCTTAAGTGAAGTAGAAAATGTTGATGCTTTTCTTCACCGGATGGCTGTAAATAAATCACTCGACTTTTTACGTACGGCCGCCCGTGAAAAAAAAATACAGCAGCTCCTTAACCAACACATGCAGTATGAGCAGGCAACGGCAGCCTCAAATCACGATTTTAAAGAATATAACCAGCATGTGATTCATTGTTTGCAAATGCTTACTCAGCAGCAACAATTGATACTCAATTTAAGCCGGGAAGAGGGGCTTACGCATGAGCAAATTGCTGATAAGCTAAACCTGTCAAAAAACACCGTAAAAAATCACATTGTTACAGCTTTAAAAAAAATGCGCGAGTTTATAAAGCACGGTCAACTATCCATCTTGCTTACAATCTCGCTTTTTTTTATTTTTTTTCAGATCTGATTAGTCCTCTCTTCTCTTTTTATCGTCATGTATATGAATTGGTTTTAACCAGCCAAGTGCAGCATGTCAACAGCCTCGGTTTTTCGCATAAAATACTTATTTCAAAAATACCTGGACTCCTCGTGTACTACAGAAGAGTTTAACGAACTTTTTGAACTGATGGCCAAAGAGGAGAATCTACCAGAAATTGAAGGTTTATTGGAGAAACTATGGGCCGATACTGAAATGAAACCTGATACTGACGCAGAAGTCGGCCATCAGGAGGTTTTATATAATAAGTTGCTTGAGATTGTAAAAAAGGAAAAAAACGTTTACTCATTTCAAAAAAGAAGCTCCAAAACAATTATCCGTCCGGTTGCCGCGACCATTGCATTGTTAATATGCGCAGGCCTGTACTTTTTACACACAAGGCCCAAGCCAATGCCCACGCTGGCCCGGGTAACACCATTAAACCCCGTCCGCCATGTGCACGAGATCAGGCTGGCCGACGGAAGCGTAGTGACATTAAATAAGAACAGTCATTTAGACTACCCGGCAAAATTCAACGGGAAAACCCGCGAAGTATATTTAACCGGCGAAGCCTATTTCGATGTAAGGCATGATCCACTTCACCCTTTCCTGGTGCATACAGGGCAAATTACAACCCGCGTGTTAGGTACGGCATTTAATATTAAATCGGAAGGCAGTTTGATCCAGGTAACGGTAACCCGTGGAAAAGTTAAAGTATCTACCCCTAAAAAAACTTTAGGCATTTTATTGCCCAATCATCAGATAAGTTATAACGAAATCAATAATCAATCTTCCATAGATATATTGAATGCCAAAACAACGGTACTTTGGAAAGAGACCGATTTGGTGATGGATCATATGACATTGAAAGAAGCCGCGGCCGTTTTAACAGAAAGATATGGTGTAAAAGTTATCCTTGATAGCGAAAAGATAGGGAGCTGTCGTTTTAGCGCCACCTTCTTAAATACTACTGGGTTGGAACAGGTTGTCAAAGTATTATCGCACCTGAATAATTTGAGCTATAAATGGAGTAAGGAGGGGGATGTTACGCTATCTGGTTCCGGCTGTGAATAATAACCAATTTTTTACCTCTTAAATAAAAAACCTATGAAACATTGATACTTTAAACCTTCCAGATTAAAAAAGCCCCGTTGCTTACGACTTCTCACATCATTCGGCGACAGGGCAAGTATTTAACCAATTATTATTAACCGATTAAAACCAATGCAAGTTATGAAAAAAACTCTTGCGTTTAAGCAATGGTGCACATTATCCGGTGCCTCTGCACGCCAATTTTTAAACACATTCCGAAAAATTATGCGATTCAGTTTTATGATCCTGCTGGTATTACTGGTCTCCGGTCAATTGCTCTTAGCTTCCTCAAGCAAGGGGCAATCGCTTGATAAGATCAATGTCAGGCTGGAAGTGGGTAACGAAACGATAAAATCGGTGATCAAAAAAATTGAAAAGCAAACCAATTTGCGGTTTGCTTACAAAGACAATGTCCTGTCACCAAACACCCGCGTTACCGTTTCTTCCCTCGACAAATCGGTAAAGGATATCCTGGACGAGCTCTTTGCCAACAGGGGAATTGGGTATAGCCAGATAGACAACAATATTATTTTGTTTAATACCGCAACCAGAGGGCCTGCTTCGAGCAACAACAACGGGCAAATCGAAACAATACCTATAAATGGCAAAGTAACCGACGAAAAAGGTGAACCCCTGCCTGGTGTATCGGTAAGGATAAAAGACACTGATATCGGTGTAGCAACTAATGTTTCGGGCGATTTTACCATTACTGTTCCCAATGCCAATACCGTATTGGTATTTACTTTTTTAGGATTCAGGCCGTTAGAACAGAGTGTTAATGGCAAAACCTTTTTAAAGGTGGTTTTAGTTCCTTTGAGCAAATCGCTCGAAGAGGTGATTATTGTGGGTTATGGTGCGGTAAAAAAGAGGGATCTTACCGGTTCCGTTGTTTCTGTTAAGGGTGATGAGATCACCAAAGTTGCGGCATCAAATCCTATGGAAGCGCTTCAGGGAAAGGTTTCGGGTGTAGATATCGTGCGTACAAGCGGTGTCGCAGGTGCAAATGTAAGCGTAACTGTTCGTGGTAACCGGTCTCTATCTGCAGGCAACGGTCCGCTTTATATAGTCGATGGAATCCAGTACAGCAATTATGAAGATATCAATCAAAACGATATTGCATCCATGGAGTTTTTAAAGGATGCTTCATCAACTGCTATTTATGGTTCGCGCGGAGCAAACGGTGTAATTATAATTACAACAAAAAGAGGCAGCAGCGGGCAACCGAAAGTAGCTGCGGGTTCATATTATGGAATTTCGGATGTTGCAGGCTATCCGGTACCCATGACAGGGCCGCAATATGCAAACCTGAAACGTGAAAGCTTCAGAACTATCGGAACATGGAATTCTCCTGCCGACGATCCAAAAGTTTTTACCAGTGCAGGCGATC
The DNA here is from genome assembly GCF_017569325.2 of Mucilaginibacter gossypii. Lineage (NCBI taxonomy): Bacteria > Pseudomonadati > Bacteroidota > Sphingobacteriia > Sphingobacteriales > Sphingobacteriaceae > Mucilaginibacter > Mucilaginibacter gossypii. Next base: position 1,964,553 of record NZ_CP071878.2, read on the forward strand.
TGGCTGCGGTTCAAAGCGGCCTGTCATATTACTGGCCTGGATTTTTACTGCATAAGGGCTCCCAACAGGATTATAACGCCAGCGTTTCCGGTGGTAGTGAAAAAACAAAAGCTTACTTTTCTTTTGATTATTTTAAGGAAAAAGGGTTATATGCTAATGATTACTCAAACAGGTATACCCTGCGGTTAAATATAGATCACCAGTTATTCAAAGCTTTTAAAGTGGGGCTGCAAAGTCAGCTTGCTTATTATGATCAAAACCTTCGAAACGATGGGGTATTATCCGTAGCCAATAAAATTATTCCCTATTTTAATCCGTACAATGCAGATGGTAGTATAGCTAAATTTCCGGGTAACGGTAACCAGGCCAATCCTCTTTTTGATGATGATGCATCCCAGTTTGTAAATAAAAACAAGATTACCCATTTGCTTTCAACCGCCTATGCAGAATGGAAGCCAATAAATGGCTTAACCATACGGTCAAATTTAGGTATCACACTATCTGGTTCACGAAACGGCCATTTTGAAAGTGCCAATACTATAAACCGGGCCTTATCTTCAGGGTCATTATCGTCAGTAACCAATTCAAACGAAACTAATTTGCTTTGGGAAAATATTATCACCTGGCAAAAAACAATAGCCAGGCATAGCATAGTTGTAACGGGTGTTACCAGTTATCAATCAAATGCTATGGACCAATCCGCAGCACAAGGCACCGGACAACTAATACCCGATCAGTCCTTCTACGCGCTGCAAAACAATCCGTCTAACTTAAAAATATCAAGTAATTACGTTGGGCAACATTTAACTTCAGGAGCATTACGTTTAAATTATGCATTTAAAGACAGGTATTTACTAACCCTGACTGGGCGTGCTGATGGTTCATCCGTATTGTCGTCGGGAAATAAGTGGGCATTCTTCCCTTCGGCGGCCGCGGCCTGGCGTATGGTTGATGAGGGATTTATGAAAACCCAAAACGTGTTTTCTGAGTTGAAATTACGTTTAAGCTATGGGGTTGCCGGCAATGCTGCTGTAAGCGCATACCAAACCCAAAGTAAGGCAGTGCTTATTCCATTTTCATGGAACGATATAACTGCGTTAGCATATGGCCTTGACCCCAATATCGGAAACCCTCAATTAAAGTGGGAGTTAACAGGAACCTTAAACGCTGGTATAGATTTCGGAATTTATAAAGACAGGGTTTCGGGCACTATAGATTATTATGATTCGCACACCAGGGATTTGTTATTGCCACAGCAATTACCTGCCTCAACAGGAGCGCTAAGAACATTGGCCAATGTTGGCAAAAGTCGTAATACAGGTATTGAGATTGCACTGAAAACCATTAACATCCAATTAGAAAGCTTTACATGGACATCCAATATCACCTATACACGCAATAAGGAGCGCATCACGTATTTACCAAATGGTGTGAACGACCTTGCCAATGGCTGGTTTATAGGCTACCCGGTTGTATCTTTTTACGATTATCAAAAAACAGGGATCTGGCAAACATCTGAAGCTGCCCAGGCTGCAACTTATGGGTATAAGCCAGGTGATATTAAGGTTGCTGATTTAGATAATGACGGAAAGTTTACCACAACATTTGACCGTAAAATACTTGGCTCAGCTGTCCCAAGGTATAGCTTTGGCTTTAGCAACGATTTTAAATATAAGGGCTTCGATTTAAATGTGCAGGTATTTGGACGTATCGGGCAGATGTTCGTATCTCAATACGCGTTGAAGTATGAGCCTAATGGAATTGAAAATGGCGCCAACGTAGACTATTGGACGCCTGAAAACCCAACAAACTCCTACCCAAGGCCAAGTGCCAATATCACAAAAGCATCCGAGCCATTTGCTTCAACATTGGGCTACAAAGATGGTTCGTATGTTAAAATAAGGAACGCAACGCTTGGGTTTACCATTCCTGCAAGTGTAACTAAACCCATCCACGTATCTAATTTGAGGATCTATGTGAGCGCCAAAAACTTTGCGACCTTCTCAAAGATAAAAGATTATGATCCTGAAGGCGGCGGTTCATTTGACAGGCCACTTACTAAATTGTTCCTGGCCGGTTTAAATATTTCCTTTTAACCAATACTAATATCTTAAAAAACATATTATGAAAAATTTACTAAAAAGTTGGGCGCTGCTGCTTATAGTCATTGCCACTTTATTTAGTGCCTGCAGCAAAAAGCTCGAAGAATATAACCCCAGTAATTTAACCGCTACAACAGTTTATACCAAAGCGGTAGGTTTTGAAACATTGGTTAATGCAGCCTATACCTATACCCGGTTTTGGTATGGGAAGGAAGAAGGATACCTGGCCTCTGAAATGGGAACGGATATCTGGACGAGCGGTACCGGCGACCCATACCCAATGTTTACTCAATATATTAATTTACAAGGCACCGCAGACCCGCTGCCTTTATTGTGGAACAACTTGTATGCCGGTGTAAATTTATGCAATACGGGCATAGCCCAGATTGCTGCCGTTACAGATTATACGGCAGCCCAAAAATTGAACCGCGAAGCCGAGCTGCGTTTTTTAAGAGCATTTTATTACTGGCATATTGTTGAAACCTGGGGTGGTGTAAACTTTACCACCAAACCAACTGCAGGCGCCAATACAGAAGCTAATAAAACACCGGTAGAGACTTTTTACAAGCAGATATTTGAAGATCTTACATTTGCAGTAGCTAACCTGACTCCAACCACCACCGATTACGGACGGGCAACAGTGCCGGTAGCTAAAGCCTTTTTAGCGCGGATGTATTTGACCCGTGGTATGAATGCCGAAGCATTTAACATGGCCGATGATGTGATTAAAAACTATAGCTATGTTTTGCAGCCTAAATATGCTGATCTGTGGAATATGGGGAACCTGAAAAATAAGGAAGTGATTTGGGCCATTGATTATTCAACCAACCTGGCCAATAACGATCTTACCTCGGCAACATATCCAAACGGGCACTATCGCGGTTCAAACAACGGGCACTTACTATACCTGATGGTTTATGACCAGGTAAATTCAAGCCTGCTCGTCCGTGATATTCCGAACGGAAGGCCGTTTAACAGGTATATGCCCACTTTGGCTTATCTAAACATGTTTGATCAGCAAAATGATTCACGCTATGCCGGTTCTTTTCAGAGTGTTTGGTATGCTAACAAAGCAGGTAATTATAATGGTAATGCTGTTAAAGTTGGCGATACGGTTTGTTATACCCCCAATGCAACTATACCTGCAGCATCGCAGAGCAGTAAATACGTTACTTATGACCTGTCCAAGGTATATAAATCAAATGGGGTACCTATTCAGCGTAAGTTTTATGTTTCTTTATCAAAATTTAAAGATTCAACACGTGCAAGTGTGGCTGAGGCCCAAAGTGCCCGCGATGTCTTTGTGATCAGGCTGGCCGAGATGTACCTGATTGCTGCCGAAGCAAAATTAAACCTGGGCGACCCGGGAACCGCGGCAACTTATATTAACGTACTCAGGACAAGGGCGGCAAAACCTGGTCATATCGCAGAAATGCAGATCACTCCTGCACAGGTTACGCTCGATTTTATTTTGGACGAAAGAGCACGTGAGTTGGGCGGCGAACAGTTACGCTGGTTTGATTTGAAGCGAACGGGTAAATTGGCGAGCCGGATCCAGGCTATGAACCCGGACGCGGCAGCCAATTTCAAGTCATATGAATTGGTACGCCCCATACCTCAGGGACAAATTGATGCCGTAACCAATAAAGATGTATTTAAACAAAACCCGGGCTATAATTAATTTGAAACGGTAAAAAGGGATCTGATAATTGATCCCTTTTTATAATTTTTGAGCCTGCTATAAGTATGCAACCGGAGAGAACAAATTTTGCTAAAAAACAATATATGATGTACAGGAGCGGTAATATTAGAATTAAAGGCTTATTATTTATCTGCCTTTTAATGAGTGCGGTGTTGTTGATGTCTTTTCTGATTACTCCCGGCCATACCACCGTATATCTGGCGGGTGATTCAACAATGGCCAATAAGCAGCCAAAGGCATTTCCCGAGACAGGTTGGGGGATGCCTTTCAGCGCTTTTTTTGATAGTACGGTAGTTGTTGACAACCGTGCGCAGAATGGCCGAAGCACCAAAACGTTTATTAGTGAAGGCTTATGGCGTTCTATTATCGGCAGTTTAAAGGAAGGCGATTATGTATTTATACAATTTGGCCATAATGATGAGGTGCCCACTAAAAAGAGCTATATCAATGAGCAAGGGTTCCGGGATAACTTAGCAAGGTTCATCCGCGAAACCAGGGAAAAAAAAGCAAACCCGGTATTGCTGACACCAGCAGCGCGAAGAAAGTTTGATACAACAGGAACCATAATTGGCACACATGAAGTGTATTCGGCCATAGTGCGTAAACTGGCAGCAGAACAAAAGGTCCCGCTGATTGACCTGGACAGAGAAAGCCAGGCTTTATTGCAAAAACTCGGGCCCGAGGGATCAAAAAAGTTGTTTAATTACCTTACTCCGGGAGAAAGTATTAATTATCCGGAGGGCCGGGCTGATGATACGCACTTTAGTAAGTTGGGAGCCCTGAAAATGGCCGAAATAGTTTTAGCAGGCATCCGGTCGTTAAAGCTTGGACTTACCCCGCATATCGCGCATTCAAATGTTAAACCTTTATATGAAAAATAAATTACTGTTCGTTACGCTATTAATTATAAACGGACAGGTTCTTGCGCAGCAAAAAAAAGGACTATCCGTAACTGGTGCCAATTATGTCTCTAAAGTATGGGTGGCAGATCAGGGTAATGGCACCTATAAAAATCCGGTGATAAATGCCGATTATTCCGATCCTGACGCTATTCGCGTTGGCGATGATTTCTATCTTGTATCTTCAAGCTTTGAAGCAATTCCAGGTTTGCCTGTTTTGCATTCAAAAGATCTGGTTAACTGGAGCATCTTAGGTTACGCGTTATTGAAGCAGCCTCCCTTTGATCATTTTGACGTACCGCGGCACGGCGATGGGGTTTGGGCCCCCGCCATCCGCTATTACCATAACGAATTTTATATTTATTATCCTGACCCTGATTTTGGCATTTACGTGGTAAAAGCTAAAAACCCTGCCGGTCCCTGGAGCAAACCCGTTATGGTAATGGAAGGCAAAGGTATAATAGATCCCTGCCCGCTGCTGGATAGCGACGGCAGCATGTACCTTGTGCACGGCTTTGCAGGCAGCCGGGCAGGTATAAAAAGCGTAATCGCTGTAAACAAATTAAATAATGACGGAACCAGGATAGTTGACGACGGCGTGATTGTTTATGACGGACATGAAATGGACCCTACCATAGAAGGCCCGAAGTTTTATAAGCGTAACGGGTTTTACTACATTTTTGCTCCGGCTGGGGGCGTCCCCACAGGCTGGCAACTGGCGCTGCGTTCAAAAAATATCTATGGGCCATATGAGCGGCGGGTAGTAATGGATCAGGGGAAAAGTAGCATCAATGGCCCGCATCAGGGTGCATGGGTGGATACACCAACCGGAGAAGACTGGTTTCTGCATTTTCAGGATAAGGGCGTTTATGGGCGCGTAGTGCATTTACAACCAATGATCTGGAAGGATAACTGGCCTGTTATTGGTGTGGATAAGGATGGTGATGGCAAAGGCGAACCGGTATTAACGTATAAAAAGCCCAATGTTGGTAAAATCTTTCCGGTGAGCACTCCGCAGGAAAGTGACGAATTTAATACCATGTCTCCAGGCTTACAATGGCAATGGATGGCTAACGCGAAGCCCGTATGGATGTTTATGAACACCAATAAAGGCGCTTTGAGGCTTTATAGTTATCAACCCCCAAATAATCCCGCTAACCTGTGGTTTACGCCAAATGTGCTGTTACAAAAGTTTCCGGCTGATGAATTTATGGCTACTGCCAAAATCACCTTTACGCCTAACTTAAAGCTGGAGGGTGAAAAAACGGGACTTACCATTATGGGTTTCAGCTACGCTAATATAGCCATGCAAAGTAAAAAAGATGGCATATACCTGGTATTTACTACTTGTACAGAAGCAGATAAAGGCAAAAAGGAGCTGGAGGAAGTGATTACGAAGCTATCGTCACCAACTGTTTACCTGCGTGTTAAAGTAACGAAGAACGCTGTATGTAACTTCAGCTACAGCACCGACGGAATAGATTATAAAAATACCGGCAGGCCATTTACGGCCGAGGCAGGCCGTTGGATTGGGGCCAAGATCGGCTTGTTTTGTACGCGTACAAGCCAGATCAATGATTCGGGTTATGCTGATGTAGACTGGTTTAGGGTAACGCCTAATAATTAACACGTTGTGTGGGTATATATTGGAACCGGTACCCATGATTTGTTAATCAGCAATAAATAAAATAAACGAAGATGATCCGGTTAGTTTATCATCACCAAAATGAATTCGTATGAGAAGTGATCAGCTTATAAAAAGGTGCCTGCTTATTATTGCCATCCTTGCACAGTGTTCATTGATGTTACAGGCTCAAAACAAGCAGCCTTATTCGCAGCGCATGACACAAACGGTTATGACTATCTGGAAAGATAACCTGACAACCGGCGACAAGTGGACTTATGACCAGGGAGTGATTTTGAAAGGCATAGAAGGCGTGTGGCAACAAACAGGCGACAAAAGATACTTCACCTATATACAGCGATGTATGGACAGATATGTTACGCCCGACGGCAATATCCGCACCTATCAGCAAGCTGATTATAATATAGATAACGTATTGTGTGGCCGTAATTTGTTGACGTTATATAAAGTGCTGGGTGCCCAAAGATACTATAAGGCGGCAACGTTGCTGCGTGAACAACTGCGGAAACAACCGCGTGTACCACAGGGAGGCTTTTGGCATAAAAACCGTTATCCAAACCAGATGTGGCTGGACGGCTTATATATGGGCGAGCCTTTTTATGCTGAATATGCTGCTGCTTTTCATGAAGATACCGCATTTAATGATATAGCCAGGCAATTTATCCTGATGGAAGAAAAGGCCCGCGACGCAAAAACCGGGCTGTTATATCATGGCTGGGATCAAAGTAAAAAAGAACGTTGGGCTAACCCGAAAACCGGCCAGTCGCCTAATTTTTGGGGCCGGGCAATGGGTTGGTATGGGATGGCATTGGTTGATGTGCTTGATTATTTTCCGGCGCAGCATCCCAAACGCGTGGAGTTACTGGCAATACTTAACCGGCTTGCTGCGGCAATTGTTAAATATCAGGATGAAAATTCTGGCTTGTGGTACCAGGTACTTGACAAAGGTTACGCCAAAGGGAATTATCCGGAAGCATCGGCATCATGCATGTTTGTATACACTATGGCAAAAGCGGTGAGGCAGGGATACTTACAACCAACCTATTTACCCGCCATTCAAAAAGGCTATAACGGAATTATCAAAAAGTTTATTGAAACAGATGCAAATGGACAGTTAAATCTTAACGGCACGGTGAGTGTATCGGGGCTTGGAGGGAAACCATACCGGGATGGAAGTTACGAGTATTATTTAAGCGAAAAGGTAATAACTAACGATGCTAAAGGTGTCGGCGCATTTATATTAGCCAGCGTTGAGGTAGAGCGCCTGGCCGATGTGTATAGCGGAATGATAAAACAATAATTCTGGTAGTCGAAAAAATCTTATGTATCATAATTATCACTAATTCCATTGCCGATTATAGGAATGGGGTCGCCACTAATATACTTTAGATTTTTAACTTTGATCCACTATGAAATGGATCACGCGTGCCCGTCCTAAAATTGACCGTATTGCCTGCCCCTGGCTCATCAAACGCTTCATTGATCCTGAAGGTGAAATCATCTACGTTCCTTACGAAGAAGTGTTGGCGAAGGCAGCTGAGCTGGATGCTATCGCCTTTGATATTCCCAATGTAGAGTATACCCACTACGAAGATCAATGCACCTTTGATTATTTCCTTAAAAAACACCAGTTAAAAGATGCAGCTTTAAACCGGCTTGCCTCGATAATCAGGGGCGCGGATACCGACCGTCACGATTTTGCGCCGCAATCAGCCGGGTTGGAAGCGGTATTTTCGGGGTTAAGACATGATATTGCCGATGATCAGCAGCTCCTGGCATTAGGCATGGTGATCTACGATGGACTATACAACTGGGCCAAATACCTCCATAAACAAAAACATACAGATGGGCCTGTTGAACAAAGGCTTATAGCGGTTTACCACCAGTACCTCAAAACTAAAGGAGATAAAAAAGCGCCATCCTGGACAAAGGAACTTAAAGAGATGATCCAGGATCAAATCGATACCAATATGAGCCTGAGCCTGCAACAGGCGTCTGAAGAGTTGGAAATCAATCCGGCCTATTTATCCAGGGAGTTTTCCAAATATTTTGAGAATATGAGCTTTGGCGATTATATCCGGAAAATGCGGATTGAAAAAGCCATTAACCTGATGGGGACCACCACCCACAGCTTCACAGAGATTGCTTACCTGACCGGCTTTTCTGATCAGGGCCATTTTTCGAGGATTTTTAAACAGCATACTGGGCAAAGCCCTTCGGAGTATAAAAAAAGCCTGGCCAAAAAGTAAAATCTATCCAAATGGTAAATTTTATTCAAGCTTTTCCTGTAGATTGTTTATAGCGTTGCAACCATAAATTTATATATAGTGTATTCAAAAACCTATTCGAAATTTTATCAGGCTAAAACCTCAAAAATTATACTGTTGATGCTGGCCATGGGGTTGTTTTGTCAGCAGCTTCATGCACAGCAATCCGGCAGCATTTATCTTGATTCCCTGCTCAGCACGGCGGCCCGTAATTATCCGCTGATCAAGGCCAAACGTTTGCAGACCCAGGGATTGCAATATGCCGTTAAATTACAGCAAAACGGCATCATTCCTTCTATAAATGCATCTTACCAGGTAGATTACGCTACTTACAACAATATTACGGGTATGATCTACCCGCAATACATCACACCTATCAGCGGGCCGCCAAGCAAATCAAATGATTATAAAGGCACGCCGGGAAGTGCTGCGGCTCTGAACCTGCAATGGGAGCCTTTTACCTTTGGGCAGCGTGGAGCAGCCGTTGAATTGGCCAGGGGAAAACTCAAAAACGGGCAAGCCGACGAAACGCTTACCATTTTTCAGCATAAGATATTTGTGATTAATGCCTGGCTCAATTACCTGCTTACGGCCGACCTGGTTAAAGTTTATCAAAGTAATATCAGCAGGGATGCTTATCGCCTGAAACAATCGCAGGCTGTTGTATCAAGCGGGTTAAGGCCCGGAACGGATTCATCTACTTTTCACGCCGAACTGGCTAAAGCGCAGATTCAACTCATAGCTTTTGAACGCCGAAGGGATTCATGCCTGATCGTTTTAAAAGAATTTACCGGTGGTAACTTACCCGGTACCCCGGTGGCAGATTCTGCGATGTTTAAGAGCCTGCCTGTTGTTCCACTCAATGCTGATGATACTGAACATCCCGAGCTTAGCTTGCAAAAAACCAATGTACTGACCAATGAGTTAACCCTTAAAACCTACAAAAGGAGCCTTTTGCCTAAACTAACTATCTGGAGCGTGGGTCATGGCCGCGGATCAGGCGTAGCCGCCGATGGGTCCGTTAATAATGGTGATGGGTGGCGTTTTGAGCGGTATAATTACGGTATCGGCGCACAGCTTTCTTTTCCTATCCTGGAAGTATTTCGACAGAAACCATTATTCAAACAGCAGCAACTGAATATTGAGGCCAGCCGGGAGCAGCTTAAACAAACCGAACTTCATTTGAATACTGAGCGGGAAATAGCAGATTCCGCTTTAACTAAGGCCATACAATCTGCCCGCCTGGCCCCGGAAGCATTGAAAGCGGCGCGGTACGCCTACCAGGCTATACAATCCCGGTATCAGTCGGGGCTCATCAGTTATTATGATGTGATCCAATCCCTGCAATTGCTTTACCAATCGGAAGCCTCGGTTAAGATCGCTTATTGGGGAGCCTGGAAATCTTTATTAACTAAGGCCGCTTACCAGGGCAATATAGATATCTTTTTAAATCAATACGGAAAATGAATATCATCCAGCTTTTATATGGTTCATTAAGAAAACCGGTAACGATCATTGTCGCGGTTATCGCCATTATTTTCTTTTCCGTAATTTCTATTCGCAATATGCCCGTGGATATTTTTCCAAAACTGGGCACCCCAACCATCTATGTAGCGCAAACCTATGGCGGCTTGTCTGCCGAGCAATTGGAAGGTTATATCACTTCTTATTATGAATACCACTTTCTGTATGTTACCGGCATTAAATCGGTTGAAAGCAAGACAATACAAGGCGTAACCCTGCTAAAGCTGAACTTTCATGAGGGTACGGATATGGGCCAGGCCACCGGTGAAGTTGTGGCGATGGTGAACCGGGCGAGGGCATTTATGCCACCGGGTACTATATCTCCCTTTGTTACCCGTTTTGACGGCGGCAGTGTACCGGTAGGGCAACTGGTATTCAGCTCAACGCGCTCCCTTTCCGAAGTGCAGGACCTGGCCTTGTTTAAGGTAAGGCCCATGTTCTCAACCCTGCCGGGTGTTTCCGCTCCGCCGCCGTTTGGGGGTAATCAGAGAACCGTACTCATTAAAGCAGATCCTGATAAATTACGCAGCTATAACGTTACACCCCAGGACCTGGTAACCGCCATTGCCAAAGGGAATGTTATCACCCCCTCAGGCAATATTCGTGTGGGCGATCAAACGCTGATCACGCCGCAAAATACGGTTGTGGAAAATATCCAGGACCTGGCTAATATTCCCATTAAAACTGGCAGCGGCCCGGCTGTTTTTGTACATGATGTGGCCGCGGTAGATAATGGGGCGGACATTACATCAGGTTATGCGCTCATTAACGGCAAACGCTCAGTATATATTCCTGTAACCAAAAGGGCCGATGCTTCTACCTGGGATGTGGTTCAACGGGTTAAAGCGGCATTGCCGGATATGCAGGCTGCCATACCGCCGGATATCAAAGTGAGCTACGAGTTTGACCAGTCGGGCTATGTCATTAATTCGATAAAGAGTTTAACTACAGAAGGGATATTAGGCGCCGTACTCACTGGCCTCATGGTACTGTTATTTCTGCGCGATTGGAGGGGATCGCTCATTGTGGTGCTTACTATTCCGCTGGCCTTGTTATCAGCAATTATTTGTTTGAAATTATTCGGGCAATCCATCAATATCATGACTTTAGGCGGCCTGGCGCTGGCCGTTGGTATTTTGGTAGATGAAGCTACCGTTACTATAGAAAATATCCATCATCACCAGGAAAAAGGCGAACCCAAAGGCCGGGCGATACTAGAAGCTTCTAAAGAGATAGCATTACCCAAGCTGTTAATATTGCTATGTATCCTTGCGATATTTTTTCCGGCATTTTTTATGTCCGGTATTCCCAAAGCGATGTTTTTGCCTTTATCCTTAGCGGTAGGTCTGGCCATGATCGCGTCATTCCTGCTTTCACAATCCTTTGTCCCGGTCATGGCCAACTGGCTTTTTAAGGATCGTTTGAGCGAAAACGCGAAAGAGGGTGAAAAGATGAGTAAATTTAAAGACCGGCATGGCAAATGGCTGAAAAAAGCCGCCACCGCATCTACATTGATTGTTACGGTATACCTGTTGGTATCTGTGGTTGCCGCGGTTTTATTGTTCAATGTTTTAGGAAAAGAATTATTTCCTAAAGTTGATGCAGGCCAATTCCAGGTCAGGATTCGTTTAGCCGATGGCACCCGTCTCGAGCGTACTGAAACTAAAACCAAAGCATTGCTGGCCCTGATAGATAGTTTATCGGGGCAAAAAATAGCCATTACCTCTGCCTTTATTGGCAACCAGGGCTCGTCATATCCTGTTAATGCTATTCACTTATGGACAAGCGGCCCCCAGGAAGCAATTCTGAAGGTCAATTTTGTGGAGAATGCAGGCATAAATCTCGAAGATTTTATGGAAACTTTGAGAAAAGAAGTGGCCCTGAAAATACCTGGTATGCAAATTTCCTTTGAGCCGTCGGACCTGGTAGACCAGGTGATGAGCCAGGGCACCAACACCCCTGTACAAATTAGGATATTGGGTAAAAATTTATTACAGGACAGGGATTTTGCGCAGCGGATCCTCGACCAACTACACAAATTGCCATACCTGCGGGATATTACCTATGGCGCACCTCAAAGTTACCCCGCCATGAAACTGGAGTTTGACCGGGTTAGGTTAGGACAATTAGGCTTAACGGTAGATGACGCAAGTAAATCACTGATCGCGGCCACGTCTTCCAGCAGGTTTACCCAGCCCAATTACTGGCTGGATAAAGCTAATGCCACTGCTTACCAGGTGCAGGTTCAGGTGCCGGAGTTTGTCATGAACGACCCTGGTAAGGTAGATAATATCCTGTTGGGTTCAAATGGCGGCAAACAGGTGTTTATGCGGGATGTGGCCAGTTGGAAGATGGGTAGGATAGAAGGGGAGTACGACCGTTTAAACCAAAAGCGTTTTATCACGCTTACAGCTAACCTGCATGGCAAATCGTTAGGCGCTGCCATCAGCGACATTGATAAGATTATTGCGGGCTTAGGCAAGTTGCCCGATGGTATGAAGATCCAGCAGCAGGGCCAGGCAGAAGTGTTTCAGCAAACATTTGATGAACTGCAAACAGGTGTCCTGCTGGCCATTGTCGTGATATTCCTGTTGCTGGCTGTTAATTTCCAATCATTCAGGATTTCGCTGATCGTGATCGGTATTATACCAGGCGTATTGACCGGGTGTTTTTTATTGCTGTGGCTAACGGGCAAAACCTTAAACATTCAATCTTACATGGGTTGTATTATGGCCATTGGCGTGGCGGTGGCCAATGCTATCCTGTTTATCATACAGGCAGAAAGCTATCGTAAACTAAGAACCGAAAATTCATTTCTGATCGGGATCAGGGATAGGACGCGGCCAATCCTGATGACCGGCCTTGCAATGATCGCAGGTATGGTCCCGATGGCATCGGGAATAGGTGAGGGCGGGGATCAGACCGCGCCTTTAGGCATAGCGGTAATAGGCGGGTTATTATTCGGGTTGCTCTTGAGCCTGTTAATTTTACCACTGATCTATCATGCCTTAGCCGGCGATCGCCCGGTTAAGTTAATCTCACTTGATCCCGACGATAAGGAAAGCAAATACTTTACCATTACAGAACCAAACGCATGAAAGCATTACATACATATTTAGGATTAGGCCTGTCGCTGGTACTTGGAGCTTGCGGCAGCAATGAAAATAAGACACCGGTAGCTACGGTGGCGCCGGCAAAACAACCTGTAGAGCTGATTGAACTTAAAGCCGGTAAAGTGAGCAATAAACTCAGCCTCACCGGGGAAATTATACCAAACGACCGCGCCAATATCTATGCCCGTACAGCCGGTTATGTAAAAGATGTAAAAGTGGACATTGGCAGCAAGGTGAGTAAAGGCCAGGTGCTTTGTATCCTGGACGCGCCGGAACTAAAAGCCGGCGAGGCGCAGAGCCGCAGTAACAGCCAGGGAGCTTATTCTAAGTTCCTGTCCAGTAAAAGCGTTTATTCGCGGTTGTTAAAAGCATCCAAAACACCCGGCGCCATATCAGATAACGAGCTGGATATTGCCCGCAACCAAATGAAAACGGATAGCTCCGCTTACGAAGCTTCTAAAGCTGCTACCCGGGCTAACCATGCATTAGAAGATTACCTGGTTATCCGGTCACCATTTAACGGAGTAGTTACCGCGCGTAATATTTTTAAAGGCGATTATGTGGATAATACCGGTAAAATCCTGCTTTTTACTGTAGAGGATAACTCGTTGTTAAGGATCCAGGTGTCGGTACCGGAGGCTTATAATGCTACTAAAATAGAAGATAACCAGGCCTCGTTTACCGTTTCTGCTTTGCCGGGTGTTGTATTTAAAGCCAATCTTGCCCGAAAATCGGAAGCGATCAGCTCAGATACCCGGAGCGAAACATGGGAGTTTAGTTTCCCCAATCAAAAAAAACAGCTTAAGCCCGGGATGTTTGCCCAGATCACCTTAAACGTTGATCGACCTGATCCTGGCTTTACGGTACCTTACAAGGCTGTTGTAACTACGCAGGAACGCAAGTTTGTCGTGAAACTCGTGGATGGCAGAGCGAAATGGGTAGATGTAAAAACAGGGTTTACAGGCAAAGAAAAAGTAGAAATTACTGGTGACCTGAAAGATGGCGATAAACTGGTTAAACAAGCCAATGAGGAGATGAAAGAGGGTGCAACTCTTCCTGTTAAGCAATAGTTGATCAATGTATCACACAGAGGTTATAAATTAATTCCGGGGTTCCAATCGAAACATTGACAGATACACAGGCAACAGTGCTATCAGGGCACAGGTGAGCTTTTCCATAGATCATTTGCCGCAATATGCAATGGCGATCCGTAAGCCTTGCCTTAGTCATATCAAAAAACGGTTTTAAAATTTCAATTTCATTGCTATCTTAACCTGATTTTTTGATAAGATTTGTACCTGAACCCATGCGTAAAGTAGTTCCCTTATTGCTAATAGCAATTATCCTTTGTACTGAACGTGTAAGCGCACAACGCGACACTATAATGGCTTACATGAAGAATTTTACTGTTGCCCCCTGGCTGGCACCATCAGCGAAAATAACCAATAGTAAAGATAGTGCTGATTTTATCCGAATGGTAACCACACCAGATTCCAGTACCGATAACCAACTTTTCCCCGTCAATGATTATTATTTAAATGGGAAACCCAAACTTCAAGGTGTTTCGAATACAGGTTTAATAGAGGCACAATTACAAGGTGCCTGTATTGAATATTTTCCTAATGGTAAAAGGAAGCGTATTTGCAATTATGAAAAAGGCAGGCTTTCCGGCGATATAACCGAATACTATCCCAACGGCAAAATTTATTTGTCCGGAATTTACAAAAAGGATACATTAATCGTTGCCCAGTGCGCTGACTCAACAGGACGCGTATTAGCCGAAAACGGCAACGGTACTATAATTCTTTATTCTGATGATTTTAAAAACACAATCGGTACTGGTCCTATAAAAGACGGTTTAAAAGACAATGCCTGGAATGGAACCTTAAACGATACTTTACGCTATGAGGCGACTTATAAAAGCGGCAACCTGATTGCAGGGAACAGCTATGCGAAAAGCGGTAATAAATATTCTTTTAATAAGGAATATACTGCCCCTGAATTTATGGGAGGGCTAAACAAATTCGGAAGCTTCCTTGCGAAAAGTATAGTATACCCGCTTGAAGCACGTAATAATAATATACAGGGGCGGGCAATCTTAACCTTTACCGTTGATCGGCAGGGCATCTTACACGATATTCGCTCCATACAAGGGAACCTAATCCTGGCTCAAGAAGCTTTACGGGTGATGCGTTTATCCCCGCCCTGGAAACCCGCCACCAGTTATGGCATCACTGTTGATGTAATTTATTCTGTACCAATAAGTTTTTCATTGGCTTATGAACAACGCTAAGTTAGTTTTAAACCAATCCCAACACTTTGCTCGTCCTTGCCCTGGTTTCATCGCTCAAAGCCTCGTTACTGGCCAATGACACGCCATATGAAGGGATCATTTGCCTGAATTTTTGCTGCCAGGCCTCTGTTTTGACGTGGTTTTTAAAACAACGTTCGATAAGCTGGATCATAATAGGTACCGAAGTAGATGCGCCCGGTGAGGCGCCTAACAAGGCTGAGATACTGCCATCAGCAGAGGTAACCACCTCTGTGCCAAATTCCAGCACACCAGTATGTTTGGCGTCCTTTTTAATAACCTGTACACGCTGGCCGGCTATATCCAGATCCCAGTCTTCGGCTTTGGCCGTTGGCATGTAATCCTTAAGTGCGTTAAGCCTGTCGGCAGGCGATTGCATAACCTGAGATATGAGGTATTTGGTTAAAGGCCAGTTATCGCGCCCCACAGCAAGCAGGGGAAGTATATTGTTTAACTTAATAGAACCAAAAAGATCAAGCAGAGATCCTTTCTTCAGGAAGCGGGTTGAAAAACCTGCATATGGACCGAAAAGTAAAGATCGTTTACCATCAATCATCCGGGTATCCAGGTGAGGAACCGACATTGGCGGCGAACCAACCGATGCCTTACCATAAACTTTGGCTTCATGTTGTTTTACCACATCGGGGTTGTTACATACCAGCCACTGGCCGCTTACCGGGAAGCCGCCAAAGCCCTTACTTTCCGGAATTCCTGATTTTTGCAACAGGGGCAAGGCACCACCACCGGCACCAACAAAAACAAATTTAGCATTCAGTTTTCTTTTATTGCCAGTGTTTTTATCTTTTACCGTAATTTTCCAGGTACCGTCGGCATTGCGTTTAATATCTCTTACATCATGATTAAGGCTTATGTTTACGCCTCCTTTTTGTTTAAGCTCATCTATAAGCGCACTGGTAAGGCTGCCAAAGTTTACGTCGGTGCCGATATCCATAAACGTTGCCGATACTTTTTCATCAGGGTCGCGGCCTTCCATCACCAGCGGGATCCATTTCTTTATCTGAGCTTTATCCTCCGAGTATTCCATCCCTTTAAAAAAATGATGCTTGGTAAGGGCCTGCTGACGTTTTTTTAGATATTCAACATTTTCTTCACCCCAAACAAAGCTCATATGCGGCACTTTACGGATAAAACTTTGCGGGTTATTTAAAAGGCCCTGTTCAATAAGATAAGCCCAAAACTCTTTACTGGTTTCAAACTGCTCGGCAATTTTAATAGCTTTTTTTATTTCAACGCTACCATCGGGAAGCTGGGGTGTGTAGTTTAATTCACAAAATGCTGAGTGACCGGTACCTGCATTGTTCATCGGGGCCGAACTTTCGGCAGCGATAACATCCAGGCGTTCAAAAATTTCAATCGTCAGATCGGGCTGCAGCTCTTTAAGCATTACACCAAGGGTGGCGCTCATAATACCTGCGCCAATTAAAACCACATCAACTGTTAAATTTGAACCTGTACCGCTATTAGTCATTTTATTATGATATCCTGCATATGCCGCAGTGTTATTTATAACAAGGTAAACCTCGTTTTTTTAAAATTGTTATGATGGTTTAAGTCCTGCCGCTAATTAACCGGCCCGGCAAAATAAATCAGGCAATTTTAAGAAATTTTTATAGAAAAACTGTTCTTTACCTGTCCATTAAATGCAATAAAATCTATGTTTAAATTGTTTAAACTCCATTTATAGATTAATACCGCATTTGGTATATCAAAACACGATAACACAAAACGGCTAAAATGATGTATATAAGTTAAGAGCTAATCTATAAACCATGATTCTGTTTAAACCATGTATTTGTTTTTGCGCCTTGGCGATGACCATATTTGCCTGCAAACAAAACAAACCGAAGCCTGTATCAAATGATATTTCAAAAACAATAGTTACCGTTGCAGGTAAAAAAAATAGCGTGATCAATAATCCGCGCAAAAAATATGGAGAGGCAACGGTGGGCGATCCATGCGTAAAATGTTTGCTTACAGTTATTCAGGATAGTAAAAGCTACAAAGAAAACACCAACGGTGTTTCGCCGCAAAACATAAATTATACCATTAACTGGGTAAAAGCGTCGGCCCCGGCATTAACACCAGACACGAGTAACAAAACCAACGGTATAAGAGTTGACGTAAAGAAAGATGAAGATGGTGAAGACGCGCGCTTATGCACATATATTTATAACAATACCAGCGGTACCATGTACCTGCTCAATAGCCAGAATAAATATCAGCATGAAGTGTCAAGCATAACACCCGCAATTCTTAAAAAAATCCGCCATAATTGTTACTGGGGTGTGGCATCAGAATAATTAGCTTTGCCTTCAACAGTTAAACATACTTGCCCTTTACATTCTTCATCATTTTGTAAGCGCCCTTTAAAACATTGATCAATGCTTCGGTTTTCATGGGCTTGGCAATATAATCGTCCATGCCTTCACTTATACACATATCCCGGTCGTCGGGGCCGGCATTAGCGGTCATAGCGATGATAAAAGGCTGCTTAAAAGCATATTGACGAATATGCCGGGTTGCCTCAAAGCCATCCATCTCAGGCATTTGTACATCCATGAAAATTACATCGAAGGTTGGATTAGCCTTTAATTTATCGAGCGTTTGGTGCCCGTTATGGGCCAGTTCAAAACTATAGCCCAGCTTTTCCAACATGCGGCTAATGAGCTTTTGATTAACCGTATTATCTTCAGCCACAAGTATGCTGAGGGGGTGATCTTTCGCAAAATTTACATCAAGCAATTTATCCGGCTTTGCTTCAGGAGCCGGCGCCTGTGTTTTTCCCTGGAACTCGGCCTGGAGGCTTTTACCTAATTGCGATTGTTTTACAGGTTTGGTTAAAATAGTTGAAAATAAGCCCGGATATTTTTTCTTTGAACCATCGCCTATAGAACTGAGCATAATTATCGGCAATTCCCCATAATTGCTCTTGATTTCCCGCGCCAATCCTACGCCATCCATCTCAGGCATTTCCATATCGGTTATAACCAGGTTAAATCCATTATTGGCAGTAAGGATGTCAAGCGCCTGCCTGCCCGAGGCCGCCGCCACCGTTTGGATTCCCCACTGTTCGAGCTGCGTTTGCAGGATAAACCGGTTTGTTTTATTATCATCAATAATAAGCACCTTTTTGCCCTCAAGCTCTTCGGCATTAAAAACAATAGGTACATGTTTCGACTGTTTATTGCTGATAGTTGTTTTTATGGTAAATACAAAAACAGAGCCTTCTCCATAAACACTTTCAGCCCATATTTCGCCCCCCATTAAGTTTACCAGACGCTGGCTGATCACGAGACCAAGGCCAGTGCCTCCATACTTTCGCGTTGTTGATGAATCAACCTGGGAAAACGCATTAAACAAAGTTGTCAATTTATCCTCCGGGATCCCTATACCGGTATCCATTACACTAAAACCGATTTCAATTTCCTTATCGCTAATATTTTTGGATAAAAACACTTTAATAAATACTTCGCCGCGTTCGGTAAACTTAAGTGCATTACCAGTTAAATTAGTGAGCACCTGTTTTAATCTCAAACTATCACCAATTACCTGCTGGGGCAGGGCGGGGTCAATCTGGTAAACCAGCTCCAGTTCGCGTTTGGCTGCATTTTGCGAAAAGATATCCATTACCTCTTCAATACACTGGCGCAGGTCAAAATCTTCCTGCTCCATTTCCATCTTTCCTGATTCGATTTTGGAGAAATCAAGGATATCATTGATCACATTTACCAAGCTATCACCGCAGGAAATAATGGTATCCGTATAATCGCGCTGCTCGGCATTCAGTTCAGTTTCGCCCAGGAGTGAGGCCATGCCAATAACACCGTTCATGGGTGTTCTGATCTCATGGCTCATGGTAGCTAAAAATATGCTTTTGGCCTGGTTGGCTTTATCAGCTTCTTCCCGGGCCTCACGTTCCTGTTCTTTTTGCAGTTGCAGCTCTTCCGATTGGGAAAGCAGTTCTTCGTTCAAAGCCTGTAACTCTTCTGACTGATTTTGGAGTTCGGCATTTAAGGTCTGCAGATTTTCGGATTGTGTTTTCAACTCTTCCGATTGTTGCATTACCTCGGCGGTACGTTCGCTAACCTGCTTTTCAAGCAGGTTTTTTTGTTTCACTATAGCATTTACTTTATAGCGATAAAATGCATAAATGGCCGTAACAATCAGCACGATCAGCAAACTGATAAACCACCAGGTAAGCCAGAAAGGCGGAAGCACAGTAACATTCAGGCTTACCTGCCGGATAGACCATTTGCCATCGGCGCTGCGGCTTTTCACCCTGAATACATAATTTCCGGCCGGCAGATTGGTATACGTGGCCGTGTTTTTATTGCCTACATAATTCCATGCTTTATCAAAGCCTTCGAGTAAATAAGCGTACGTTCCCTTATTGCTTAGGGCAAAGTCCATAGATACATATTCAAACGATATAACCGATTGATCATGCGTTAAGGTTATTGATTTTGTTTCGGAAATATCTTCTTTCAGGGGCGAAGGATCATCGCTGTTTTGAGCTACGCGGATAGATTTGTTATAAATCTGAAAATCGGTAAGTACCAGTGGAGGGTTATATATATTTTCATGGATATTTTCAGGATTAAACATATTAAACCCGTTAACCCCGCCAAAGTACATGGTGCCATCATGACTTTTTACAGCCGAGTGAGGTTTAAACTCGTCGGCCTGTAAACCATCCTCAATGGTAAAATTCCTGAATTGGTTAGTTTTAGGATTGTATTTGGAAATGCCTTTATTGGTACTGATCCATAAATTACCGCTGTTATCTTCTTCAACCGCGTACGCGTAATCATTGGGAAGGCCATCCTTTGCTTTAAAATTTGTAACCTTACCGGTAGCAGGATTTAAGCAATAGATACCGCCGTAAGTGCAGATCCAGATATTACCCAGGTGATCTTCAAAAAGGTCGAGCGCGGTGTTGTTGCCTACCGCACTGTTCAGTTTTTCGTATTGTACCGGTTTAAATGAATCAGTTGCAGCATCATACAGGTTTACGCCTCCATCATTAGTGCCCACCCAAAGGTTACCTTTCGAATCGCCAAGCAGCGAATTGATATTATCACTGCTTATGCTTTTGGGGTTGCCGGGATCGTGACGGTAATGAATAAACCTGTTGGTTTTAGGGTCAAATAAATCAAGCCCTGTCCCAAGCGTGCCAAACCATAGTTTTCCATCAAGTGTTTTAGTGATGGCATAAATGTTATTCCCGCCTATACTTGTACTATCGTCCGGATTATGTTTAAATGTCCTGAACCTGCGGGTTTGCGGGTTCATCATACTTACCCCATCGCCCCAGGTGCCAATCCATAGGTTATTTTTCGCATCTTCCTGTATAGCCAAAACATAGTTTCCGCAAACACTGGCATTGTCGTTTTTGTTGTTTTTATAAACCTTAAACTCACCCTTCTCCGGGTTGAAAAGATTGAGGCCGCCGCCATCTGTGCCTTGCCATATGTTGTTATTTTTGTCTTCGTAAATACTTAATACAAAGTTATTTGACAGACTATTTGGCTGAGCGCCGTGCCTGTAATGTATGAAGTTTTCGCTTGTTTTTTTATAAAAGTTAAGGCCTGATGCAAATGCAGCGATCCATATATTCCCGCTCTTATCTTTTAGGATCACATCTACCGAGTTATTAGCAATGCTGCTGTTATCTACATCATCCTCAAAATGGTTGTTAAATTTTCCTTCGGCATAATTAAAAATACTTAAACCGCCGTTTTCCGTACCTATCCACAAGTTATGATTACTGTCTTCCACCATGCATTGCACCGTGTTGTACGAAAGGGAATTATTATTGTGCGGATCATTCTTATAATGAGTAAAAGTTTGGGTTGCCGGATTAAACAAATTAAGGCCCCCATCACTTAGCCCAACCCATAAACGATGATCGCTATCTTCCAAGATAGCATTGACCTTGTTGGCTGATATAGAAGAAGAGATGCTTTCATCATGAACAAAGCGGGTAAAATCACCGCTTTGAGGCTTATAAAGATTTAGTCCGCCGTAGGTTGTACCCACCCATATCTTATTTTGACTATCTACATAAACTGTACGGACATTGTTATCACTTAAACCGGTTGCATCGGCTGCATTATACCGGTAATGGGTAAACTTTTTTTTCGCGATATTAAACTGATCAAGACCTTCTTTTTGATTCGAGACCCACAGGTTGCCGCTTTTATCGAGCGCTATCTTAACTAAAAGATCGCTCGCAATTGAATTGGTATTGTTTCGATTATGGCGATAATGGATAAAACGATCAAGTTTTCGGTCGTACATGTTTAAACCCCCACCGCTGGTCGAGATCCACAGGTTTCCGTTTTTGTCCTCAATTACATCCTGAACAAAGCTGTTGCTGATACTGTTAGTATCGTTAACGATGTTTTTAAAAACTTTGAATTTGTTACCGTCATAACGGTTAAGACCGTCACGCGTGCCCACCCATATAAAGCCGCGGCTGTCCTGCATAATGCAATTGATGTTTAACTCAGAAAGCCCCTCGCGACTGCCGATATGCTGAAAATGAATAGGACGGTTTTGCGAGAACACGCATAACGAAATAGCTTGCAACAATAAAACAAGATAACACTTATAGCTATTCATTAAAATATTTCTGGGCAAATTGAAGAAGTGGTTTAACCGTGCATGATTGGCTGCATTAAATTTAATAAAATTTACCGTTTATTAAATATCAGCTAATATCATTTACTATTTAAACGAGATGGTAACAAATTTTGTTATACCATTTTAACAAAACAAACATTTACTTTTGCCATATGCAGCAACAGCCCAATAACCCGTTACATGGCAAAACACTTGAGATGATCCTTAATGAATTGGTAGCTCACTTTGGCTGGAAAGAACTGGGCACACGGATCCGGATCAATTGTTTTAACGATGATCCAAGTATAAAATCAAGTCTCAAGTTTTTGAGAAAAACCGATTGGGCAAGGAAAAAGGTAGAAGAGTTGTATTTGGAGATAGTGTGATACTTATAAAAAGAAAGTCATGTTAACTTGTTTTAACACCTCACTCGCTAAGCAACCATGCTGAGCAAATTGGCTATCTGGCTTATGGGGTGCCGAAACAAGTTTTGAATGACATTGGGATATAACTACCCGTGTTTTTTCTTTTTATTCATTTTAGCCTTGGTACCGGCACTTAAATTATAAGTTTTAGCATTTGATGCTTTTTTTTCGTGGAAAGCTTCACCAACACCTGCGGGTTTAACATCTTCCTTAGCATCCGCTTTTTTAGGCTTCGACTCGGTTACTATCACCAGGTCATCCGGTAGCTCGGCTACTGGGATTTTATTCCCTATCATCTGCTCAATCTTTTTTACCTGGCTCAACTCGATATCAGTAGCAAAGGTCATGGCCAGCGTTTCTTCCTTATCGTCCGGATTAGGATTTGCCACACGGCTAATAAACAGTTCATTATCTGTAGGCAAATCAAAATGGATCAGGAAGGGGATACCGCTCAGGTTAAGGTTTTCGTCATTTTCGTTAGTCACGATCAGGATTCTTGCACCCGCTTCGGCTTTAAACTCTTGAATGGTTTTGAACCCCTTTGAGTCGAAAAACTTAGGGTTTAAATATGCTACACCGGTACGTAAACGGCTTTTAAGGCTTTGAAAAAGCTTCTCAGCAGTTGTTTGGGTGTTTACGAATACAATGGTTTTAGTAAACAGTTCTTCATCGTACATGAATAAATTGAGCAGGTTTAGCTTGGTGCCAAAGTTTGGTACGTTATATAAAAGCTGCTCATGGGTTTCAATAGCCGTTTCGCCCAGTTCATCAACCTCAATTGTAGCCGGTTGCCTCATGAACGGATCAAGCATTTTTTCGAGTTTGGCGTGCATCACCTCGGTAAACACCAGGTGTTGGCCCTTGTCAATACTGTTAGCCAGTTCAACAACCGGCAATTGCAAACCTTTTTTTACAATCTGGTCGGCATCATCTATCACCAGCAAATCAACCTTATTTAAATTTAAGGCCAGTTTAAGATAGATGGCCCTCGCCCTGTCGGGAGTGGCTACAACAATGTCGGCACCGTCGGCAAGCTCATCCATCTGGCTTTCAAAGCCAGGAGTGACGTACAGGCCAACTATGCGGATAGATTTATTTTTGTTAAGCCTGTCAAACTGTTCTATAACAGCAAACACCTGTTCTTTTTCGGGTACAAGCACCAATACACGCGGAACACCTTCGGGAGCATAGTTAAAGCGGTTTAATACACCTAATACATAAGTGGTGGTCTTCCCGCTGCCTTCGGGGCCTATGGCGATAATATCCTGCCCGCCAATTATGCGGTTGATTGTTTTAAGCTGAAGCTCTTTAGGGTTTGCAAAACCGGCTTCATTTACCGAACGCAATAATTGTTTGTTAAGCTTCAATTTATCAGACCACGCCATCAGGATACTTATTAAAAGTTAAAATGAGGGTGCAAAAGTACCAAATTAACGCGTCATATTTTTAAAAATCAGCAGATAAGGCAGGGGAACTGCATCTAAATATTTAGCGGCGACGACTTGTTATAAGATTGCTAACAAAATAAGGTTATGATGTTGGTGAGCAATCAGCATCAAATGATACTTGTTTTATGGCCTGATCGCGGTTAATGTTACTGGTTTTATGTGTACCTGCTTTTGCCGATAATAGCCATAAACATTCGGACATGTTTAAGTGCTCAAAACATCAGTTAGTGCAACCCTTGCTTTGACTTAAGTATCTGAATATAAGTTATTTGAAAATGTAACTTTTAAAAAGTGTTAACCCTGTTAACCCCCATTTACATACGTTTGTCATGGCAAATAAATGTTATAGGGGGTACCAGTCTGTACTGTTGAGCAGTGAAAATGCCGACCGCGGTTCAAGATCAAGGTAACGATAAGTTACTTTTGAAAGATACAAGCCCTGGGGGTGTGCCGGAATAATGATTTTGGGTGTTTGTTTGTTGGCAATATAAAACTCAAATTCATCTGTGCTCATCTGTCCTTTGCCAATTTCAAGCAGGCGACCAACAGTGATCCTGATCATCTTATATAAAAAACGATTGGCGGTAATGTTAAATCTGAGCTTGCTTCCATTGCCGTCGATATAAAGCCCTGTAGATTTTACGTGGCAAATAGTGTGCTCAATCCTGTCGGGCGTTTTGCACAAGGCGCGGAAGTCGGTGTAATGAGGCAGGATGGAAACAGCCTTTTTCATTGCATCCAAATCAAGATCCTGATCCGGATAAAGTGAACTGAAATTACTAAGAAATGGGTCTTTATAATTATGGATGAAATAATCATAGGTACGGATCACGCCATCAAAACGGGCATGCGGATCGCCCTGCATCGGGATAATATCAAATACAGCAATATCATCCGGCAGCAGTTTGTTAAGGCGAAATAACAGGTCGAAATCTAAACTGTCAGGAATATCTGCGTGAAAAAAATACTGACTTGCATGCACCTTAGCATCTGTACGGCCGCAACCGTTAATGGCAACAGGTTGTTTTAGTATTTTAGAGAGGGCCGTTTCAATTACCTCCTGCACTGTAATTGCTTTAGAAAGTTTTTGCCAGCCCGAATATCTTGCGCCGTGATAACCGATATGAAAAAAGTGCCGCTTTGTTGATTTAAGCATAGTTTTCAAAAATGCAGATTATTTTAAAAATCGTGTACAAAACAAAAGCCCAATGTAATTAAACACCGGGCTTTATGTATATTAAAACAATTGTTTACACTTTTTTGGGCGGAAGATCAAATGCGATAGCATTATGTTCAAAATGACCTTTGTGCGAACCGTCGCAAAATGGTTTGTTTGCCGATAAACCGCAACGGCAAATAGAAACTACAGTACGGCCTTGTAAACCGTATGCGTTGCCCTGCATATCAACAATTTCAAAATCGCCTTCTATTTTAACCGAACCGTTATTATTAATGGTAAGTTTAGTTTTCTCCATGTGTTAAATTTTGGCCAAAGTTAAAACTTGACAGGCCGCCAAAATTGTTTATTTGTTATTTAGAAGTGTTCCTGATTGGACGAAAACAGGGGAGCGGGTTAATTAGTTGAATGACTGGTTAAATGCTACAAGCACCTGCAAAAACACATCTCTGTCTAAGGCAAAGGAAGCAGGCTGTTCGGGTTTTAACGGTCTGCCATTTTTTATTTTTAGCGGGAATAAGGCAATAAAATCGCGAATGCTGATCTCATACCTTAGCATAGGATCGCGGCGATGGATTTCTTCCAGCCTCATCTCAAAAAGGGAAACGCTTAGCGGGTCTGCAATCATTACCCAAAACTAATATTTGTTTACCGCTATGCAATGAAACACCGGCCATAAATGACAAACTTATGATTTGCAAAAATCCCTGCCAGCAACCATTCCGCATAAATTTGTAATACAGGCTACCGCCTGCTACATCATAAAACATTAAACTATGGAATACAGACAATTAGGCGCATCCGGTTTAAGGGTGCCAGTATTAAGTTTCGGCACGGCCACATTTGGCGGTGGTAATGAGTTTTTTAAAGCATGGGGCAATACCCAGGTTGACGAGGCAAAGAAGCTAATAAATATTTGCCTTGATGCTGGTGTTAATTTATTTGATACCGCAAACGTTTATTCGCATGGCATTTCTGAAGAAATATTAGGTAAGGCCCTGGAAGGCATCCGTAATGAAGTGCTGATTTCAACCAAAGCCACGTTTACTATGGGGCCGGGCGTTAATGATTATGGTTCGTCTCGCTATCACCTGATCAAATCGGCCGAAGACAGTCTTCGTCGTTTAAATACCGATAGAATAGACATTTATCATATGCACGGCTTTGATGCGAACACCCCGGTTGAAGAAACATTAAGGGCACTTGATGATTTGGTTACCAGCGGTAAAGTGCGTTATATTGCCTGCTCCAATTTTTCGGGCTGGCATTTAATGAAATCATTGTCGGTGTCTGAAAGATATGGATGGAGTCGTTATGTAGCCCATCAGGCATATTATTCGTTGCTTAACCGCGAGTTTGAATGGGAGCTGATGCCATTAGGTATCGATCAAAAAATAAGCACTATTGTTTGGAGCCCCCTGTCATCGGGTCAGCTAAGCGGCAAATTCAGGAGGGGACAACCAATCCCCGAAAACTCAAGGACCGTGCAGGGCGGCGCCCACGGCCCGGCTACAAATTTTGAGCATTTATACAATATTGTTGACGCGCTTGACGAAGTTGCTGAAGAAACCGGTAAATCTGTGGCACAGGTAGCATTGAACTGGTTACTGCAAAGGCCTACTATTGCCAACCTGGTAATTGGCGCACGTAACGAAGAGCAACTTAAGCAAAACCTCGGCGCAATAGGATGGAATTTGACAGTTGAGCAGGTAAAAAAATTGGATGCCGTCAGCGAGGTAGACCCAATATATCCATACTGGCACCAGCGCCAGAATTTAAAGCTGGTGCCGTTGCCGATACAATATTAAAAATCACTAACAGGAAAGCTTACGTAAAACTACGTAAGCTTTCCTGTTAAATCCCGTAACAGTACGCTGTTATAGTTGTAATGATTGCTTTAGCTTTGCTTTTGAAGGTAATGAAATATCCATTATTACGATATCTAAACCTTATCACTATTAAACCTTTCCTTTATGATCAAAAAACAATACCTCAAAGAAATAGCTATATCGGCTACCCAACAAAAAGGCGGTGCCTCAAACAATCAAAAAGAAGTAAGTAAAATTCAAAGCTGGCTTAACCTATATGCGGTTACCAATCCTTCGGCAGGTACAGCAACAGGCATTGACGGTAGCTTTGGCCCGGGCACCGAAACAGCAGTTAAGAATTTCCAAAAGGCAAAAAGCCTACCGCAAACCGGCATTGTTGACAGCAATGTTTTCGGTGAGTTATGCCAACCCATGATAAAAGCATTTAAAAGCCCGGTAGCAGATACCGGCTTAAGGGAATTGGTTGTGAATACAGCTATTCAACATTTAGCTAACGCGCCATTTGAACTTACCATTAAGGGGCAAAGTAATTGCGGTCCCTGGGTGCGGGCCTATATGGATAATAATGAAGGAACAGAGTGGTTTTGGTGTATGGGGTTTGTACAAACCATTATTGACCAGGCCGCAAGCCAGTTAGGAAAAGATTTTCGTACACTTATGCCGCTAACCTATAGTTGCGATACTGTGGGTACTACCGGCATTAATAAAGGTTTGTTAAGCCGTGTTGCAACAGTAAGGGCTAATCCTGCTATAGTAAGGCCCGGCGATATTTTCCTGGTTCAGAAAACACCCAACGACTGGGTACATACAGGTATTGTTATTGGCGTGCATGGCGATTTATTTGATACCATTGAGGGAAATACCAATACCGACGGAAGCAGCAACGGCAACGGTGTGTACAAACGTGTACGTAATTTTCAAACCTCAAAGCTCGATGTGTTTTCGATACAACCTCTCGTTTAAAGCATGTTTTGCAAATTAATACTCCCGGAGCCCCTGTAAAGGGGCTTTCTGCTTTAAAAGCTAAAGCTTAGGGCTGAAAGCCTAAAGCCAATTTGCTTGTCAAAATTATTTCACGTTAACGATCTTCGCTTTCAGCCTTAAGCTTTCCGTTCAATTAAGTAACAGTTAAATTACAATTGCTTCATAAAAAAATGGCAGGATAGCTTTAGCCCTTTCCAAAACTTAGCTAATTTGCGGGGCGGTCCGCCGGGGCACGCTTATCAACCCAATTAACCTGTTTTGAATATGATCAATCGTAGAAAGTTTATTCAATCCACTGCCGTAGCTGGTACAAGTTTCCTGCTTGCGCCGCAACTATCAAAAGCCACCGGATTTTTTAAAGGATCGCCTAATGAAAAAGTAGTATTAGGCATGATGGGCACTAACAGCCGGGGCCTATACCTTGCTCAAAGCTTTGCCAAATTACCCAATGTAGAGATAGGTTATATCTGCGATGTTGACGCAAACGTAGTTGCTAAAACGATTGATGCCATCTATAAGCAAACAGGCAAAAAGCCGCAGGGATTAACAGATATCCGCAAAATGCTGGAGATAAAGGATCTCGATGCAGTAGTGGTTGCACCGCCCGATCACTGGCATGCTCCAGCAACTATCATGGCCTGCCAGGCCGGCAAACATGTGTATGTAGAAAAGCCTTGCAGTCATAATCCGCACGAGGGAGAGATGGCTGTTGAAGCAGCAAATAAGTATAAACGACTGGTGCAAATGGGCAGCCAGCGTCGCTCATTCTCTAATGTGCAGGCCATGGTGAAGGAACTGCATGACGGGGTAATCGGTCGTACTTATTATGCAAAGGGCTGGTACACCAATCATCGTGCAAGCATAGGCAAAGGCAAACAGGTGCCGGTGCCAGCCAATTTAAATTATGATTTATGGCAGGGCCCTGCGCCAAGAAGGCCTTACCAGGATAACCTGATCCATTATAACTGGCACTGGTTTTGGAACTGGGGCACAGGTGAGGCGCTGAATAATGGTACCCATGAGTTGGACGTGATCCGCTGGGGCCTTGGTGTTGATTATCCGAGTAAAGTGGTATCAACAGGCGGCCGCTTCCATTTTAATGACGACTGGCAAACACCCGACACACAAAATATCCTTTACAATTTCCCCAATAATACGGCCGCCGAATGGGAATGCCGCAGTTGCAACGGCTTTGATATTGAAAAATTAAGCAGGGGAGTAGTATTTTATGGCGATAAAGGCACGCTGTTTTATGATAGTGGCAACAGCTATCGGGTTTACGATGGTGATAATAAACTGGTAAAAGAGGTTAAAGACGACACCAAAGTCGACGGCACCAACAAAGTAAGCCCGACGGAGGCGCTGGATGGCTTCCACATGAAAAACTTTGTCGATTCGGTAAGAGGAACAGATAAACTGAACTGCCCGATTGAGATCGGTTTCAAATCAACCCTGTTGCCGCAATTAGGCAATATCTCCTATCGCGTTGATCGTGTATTGCATATCGATCCAAATAATGGTCATATTTTAAATGACCCCGAAGCTCAAAAACTCTGGCGCAGGGAGTATGAAAAGGGTTGGGAAGTGAAAGTGTAATTTCTTAATTACGTTATTGCTTCGTGTTCGCAATGACGGTTCATTTTAATCAAACAAGAAAATATCAAATATGAAAAAAATAATCTACCCTGCAATTATGCTTTTGGCGTCAACGGCATTTAGCCCAGTAAGCGCGCAAACCAAACTGTTTGATGGTAAAACTCTTAAAGGCTGGAAAAAGCTTGCCGGCAATGCCGATTATAAAGTAGAAGACGGCGCTATAGTAGGCACTACTGTACTCAACTCGGGCAATTCATTTTTAGTTACCGAAAAGGAATACGGTAATTTTATATTAGAGCTGGATGCAAAAATTGAAAGTGAGTTGAGTAATTCGGGCGTGCAAACCCGCAGCCATTACGACCCGGCCGGTAATAAGGGCAAAGGAAAAGTTTATGGCAGGCAATTTGAAATAGACCCATCTTCACGCAAATGGACTGGTGGCATTTATGACGAAGGCCGGCGCGATTGGCTTTATCCGCTGGATCTCAACCCAAAAGCAAAAGACGCTTTTAAAGTAGGCGAGTACAACCACATCAAAATTGAATGTATCGGCAACGAAATGAAGACATGGGTAAATGGTGTCCCTGCAAGCGATGTTGTTGATACTATCGATAGCAAAGGCTTTATAGGTTTACAGGTGCATGCGGTAAGTGAGGAAAAACAGGCAGGCAAAAAGGTATACTTTAAAAATATCAATCTAAAAACCAATAATTTAAAAGCCACCCCTTTTCCAAAGGAAGTGTATGTTGTTAACCTTACACCAAACAGCTTAACAGCGGCCGAAAAAGCAAATGGCTGGAAGTTATTATATGATGGCAAAACCAATACCGGCTGGCGCGGTGCAACCCTCAAAGGTTTTCCTGAAAAAGGCTGGGAATATGCTAACGGCACTATGCACGTGCTGCCATCTGCAGGACAAGAAGAATCAGGCGGCGGCGATATTGTAACCAATGATAATTATAGCGCTTTTGACCTGTCGTTTGAGTTTAAGCTTACTCCGGGTGCTAATAGCGGTGTCAAATATTTTGTCACCCTGTCTGAAGTTACCAAAGGGTCGGCTATTGGCCTGGAGTACCAGGTACTTGATGATAAACTGCACCCCGATGCCAAACTTGGCCGCGATGGCGACCGTACATTAGCCTCGTTGTATGACCTTATCAAAGCCAATAAACAAGAACGTTTTGTACACCCGATAGGTGCCTGGAATACTGGTCGTGTGGTAGTATATCCAAACAACCATGTTGAGCACTACCTGAACGGTGTTAAAGTACTGGAATACGAACGCGGTTCAAAAACTTTCCGCGACCTGGTAGCAATCAGTAAGTACAAAATCTGGAAAAACTTTGGCGAAGCCACTGAAGGGCATTTATTACTACAAGATCATGGCAATGAAGTGTTTTTCAGGAGTATTAAGGTTAAGGAATTGAAATAAAATCTTTGCGCTCGTTTTTAATGAGTGCTTAACTTGGGTTTGCGTTTGCAACGCACTGGCGATACAATCGCCAGACCATAGTAAGCACTCATTAAAAACGAGCGCAAGTTGATTAAGCCCTCACTTGACTATGGTTCTCTCTTAAGGGAGTTTGGGTCTCTACAACGAGCTTCTCAATCTCACTGTAAACGGCACCGCGAAATGCTCGTGGCAGTTATTCAGCGCAAACTCGGCAGTTTTGCTGCCCATCAATTTAAAATCGGTTGAGATGGTAGTGATGCCGTCAAGAATGATCTCTTTAAGCGCCGTTTCGTTATAGGATATCACGCCAACGTCCTTAGCCACTTTTAAATCGGAGGCGATGATCTTTTTAATAAGTTCCACCAGGTCATCCTCTGTAAGGCTGATATATACGGTATTTTTCTGTATAGTTTCTGTAGATAACGTCTCAACTATACCGTATTCAAAAGCATACTGCCTGCAAAAATTCAGGAAGCCCTTCATGATCTCTTTAGAGTGATAGGTTTTGCCGGGGAAAATCAGCTTGAGCGTATGGTATTTACTGAGGCTATCCAACATGCTCTTCAACGCCTCATAAACGTCGGTCGCAAAATTCTCAAATATCGCAGCAAATTTACCGTTTACACCAGGTACAAGGTTGTCCAGTAAAATCAGCTTGTCTTTAGGGATGGTATTGATAATTTCATGAGCCTTGGTTTCATTATCTAAAAAATGTGGGATAATGATGTATTTGGCATAATCGCTCTGGATACTTTCGGCAATGATCTTTTTAAAAAAGTAAAAATCGTTGTTGTAGATATAAAAATCTATAGCAGCCTGCTCGCCGATAGTAGCAACAAAGGCATCATAAATAATTTTCTTGTGCGCGCTGAGTTTGTTGAACAGTAGGAAGATCTTAAGTGGCTTCTGAAAATCGGTATTGGAAATAAAAAAGCCTTTTCCCGGAACCGAGCTTACTATGCCTTTTTCCTTCAGTTCCTTATAAACACGCTCAATGGTATTGCGTGAAGTATCCAGTGCATAGCTGAGATCATTGATTGAAGGGAGCATATCATCCTTTACAATCTGCCCGCTTTCAATGGCCCTGATAATAGCATTGGAGAGTTGCAGGTACTTAGGCGTAATGGAATATTCGTCGATTGACAGGATCTTTAAATAATTCTTCACAACACAAATGTAATATTTGACAGCACATCTCGTCTTTTAAACAAGACAGATAAAGACGGTTAAGCTTTGCGAATAAATATTATAATCAAATTAACGAAATCAGCGTAATCAAATAAATCAACGGTCTTTCTTCTTAAACGCGTAATATAAATACCCCAGCGCCGGCAATATAAATAAGCTACCTACCAATAAACCAATCCCTAAGTCATCGATACTATTGCTGTTGGCATGTTCGCTAAGTAAGGACATGGAGCTGCCATCTTTAAAAATAACAAACCTCGGGAAGCGCGAAAACCCTACCGATATCAATATCATACACACCTGGAAGGCAGCAAGCACCCTGATCCATTGCCTGTTTCTGCGGTGTGATATAATCAGATAAAGCACTACCAATGAAATGGTTGCAGCAATTACCGAAACTAAGCTTACGGGGTTGCCAAAAATCCAGTTGGCCAGGTGAACGTGCTCAAAATGAGAAGCTAAGAACACCAATGCACCACATATCACGGCGGCTATGTTCATAATCTTTGCCTTACGGATGTAGCGTTTAATTTCGTCAACATCTTCCGTTTCACCAACTATATAAATAGCTGCAAGGAAACCGCATAGTGCCACGGTAAAAAAGCCAACAGATACTGAAAACCAGTTAAACCAGCTAAAGATGTAAGCGTGCAGAAAATCAGTGGCTTTAGGATCAATCTGCCCAGATAGGGCACTGCCTGCAATGATACCCAGGAACAATGGTGTAACAAAACTTGAATAAACGAATATATGCGTATAAAATGCCTGTGTTTTTTCGTCTTTAATGGCGTCATAATTACGGAACGAAAATGCGGTGCCCCGGGCTATTACTCCAAGCAGCATTACCAGTAAGGGAATATGCAGGTAAATGCACATTTCACTATAAATAACCGGAAATCCTACAAAAAGTACTACCACTGTAATGATCAGCCACATGTGATTGGCTTCCCAAATTGGGCCGATAGCCTGGTACATGATCTTGCGCGTGCGGTGTTTATTATCGGTTGATGTGAAAAGCTCGATAATACCTGCACCAAAATCAGCTCCGCCCAATAAAAAGTAGAGGGTGATAGCCGCAAAAAGAAAAAGAATTACAATATATAACATCATGGCTGGGCAGTTTTACGGTCATACAATTCAGGCACCATCTGGATTTGCCTTTTTAATAAAAATATAACAGCCACACTCAGCGTAAAATAAATAAAGCTGAACAGGTAAAACGAATATTGGATACCCGGCATTGGCGTAACTGCCTCGCTGGTACGCATAACACCTTGTATGATCCATGGCTGGCGGCCAACCTCGGTCACCGTCCAGCCGGCTTCGAGAGCTATAAAGCCCAGCGGGGTAGCCCAGATAAAAGTTTTCAGGAACCATGGTTTAGAGAGCAGGTCCTTCTTTTTCCAGAGCTCGTAAAAGTAAATAATCCCCATCAGCATCATCAAAACGCCTATACCCACCATAATCTGGAATGCGTAATGAGTAACAGCCACTGGCGGCTGGTTTTTAACAGGGATTTTATCCAACCCGTTTACCTGTGTTTTAAAATTGTCATGCACTAAAAAGCTTAACAGGCCGGGGATCTCTAAACCATAATTTACTTTTTTTGCTGCGGTATCAGGAATACCACCGATAACCAGCGGTGCGTATTCCTGGGTGTGAAAATAAGCTTCCATTGCGGCCAGTTTCGCAGGCTGGCGTTTAGCTGCGTTTTTGGCTGATAAGTCGCCGCTGAAAGGTTGTAAAATAGCTGCGGCTGCCCCAAAGATGATAGCTATTTTAAACGCCTTAGTATGGAAAGCGATATTCTTTTTACGGTAGATCATGAGCGCATGGATCCCGGCCACTGCAAAACCTGTTGCCGAAAAGGCGGCTATAATCATATGCAATGATTCTGAAAACCAGGCTTTATTGAACATTGCTTTTATGGGATCAATATTGATATACTGTCCGTTCACAAAATCGAAACCGGAAGGGCTGTTCATCCAGGAATTGGCTGACACTACGAGGATACCTGATGCAACGCCGCTTATACCGACAATAACCCCGGCCGTCCAATGTACCCAGTTATTTAATTTGTTCCAGCCATAAAGGAATAAGCCAAGTGCTATAGCTTCGATGAAAAAGGCGACGCCTTCTAACGAAAACGGCATCCCGAAGATCGGTCCGGCGTGTTTCATGAAGCCGGGCCAAAGTAAGCCGAGCTCAAAAGAGAGCATGGTGCCGGATACCGCGCCGGTGGCAAAAAATATGGCCACGCCTTTACTCCAGGCTACAGTGATGTTTTTATAAACCGGGTCCTGGGTTTTGATCCATTTATAATGTGATATCGCCATAAAAACCGGCATCACCATGCCGATACAGGAGTATATGATATGAAAACCTAACGATAAGGCCATTTGGGATCTGGCCGCTAAAAAATCATCCATATGTGTTATACTTAAATAATGGTTGAAATTAAAGCTTAATGTAACAAATCTGTAACTAAATGCTTATCGATATTGAATTTAAAATATGTTTTTTATCCGACGAGTGTTGTATTAATCAGGATAATTTAGTAAAAATTTACAAACACAGAGTTCATTGCGAGAGAGAAACGGCGATGCTTTTTACTGACTTTTACTGGCGCAAGTATGGAGGGCTGACTATTAACGAAAACTATTTGTGCTGCTAAGCCGCGGCACAAGTAGCCTTCACTTTATGCTTGCCCCAGTTAGAGGGGGTTAGAGCGAGCTGTTCTTTTTCGTCGATCCCCTTATAATCAACTCAGGCTTAATACTGATAATCTTGGGTTTAACCGAAACCTCGACGTTGGCAATCTCCTGGAAAAACAGGTTGCCAATGGTTTTGCCCATATAAACGCTAAACTGATCTATAGTGGTTATCGATGGACTGGTAATCTCTGTAAAAGCTTCATTAGAGTAACCGCAAATGCCCAACTCTGAAGGTACCTTGATATTCATAACATTGGCTACCTCCAAAACACCTAAAGCCGAAAAATCAGACGTAGAGGCAAATATTGCATCCGGCGGGTGGGGGAGGTTAAGCAGCTTACGGGTAGCTTCGGCACCAAGCTCCTTTGTCCATGCATTTTCAACCACCAGTTCGTCAATCACTTTCACCTTATGCGTTTCTAATGCCCTTAGGTACCCGTTTTTTCTCTGGCGAAAAATGTTGAGATTTTGGGGGCCTTCAAGCAAAGCGATACGTTTATAGCCGTTTTCTATCAGGTGCGATACCGCTTCAAATGAAGCCTGTTCGTTGTCGTTGATCACTTTAAGCGTTTCCAGTTCTTCAGCAACACGGTCAAACTGGATCAGCTGAATGCCATGGTCGAGCACATTTTGCAGGTGCTGATAATCATAGCTATCGGCCGATACCGAGATCACTATGCAATCCACATGCTGATTAATGAGCGTATTTACACATTGAATTTCCTTATCATGCACCTCGCCCGACTGACATATGATGAGGTTATAACCTTTTTGATAAGTTGTTTCCTCAATGCCGGCTATCACGTTACTGAAAAAGTTCTGGTTTATCCGCGGCACCACTACGCCAATAGTTTTTGAATGTCCTTTGCGCAGGTTGGAGGCAAGGGTGTTGCGTTTATAATTGAGCTCATCGGCGGTTTTGATAATCAGCTCCCTGGTTTTTTCGTTTACCTGGCTACTGTTATTCAGCGCTCTTGATACGGAAGACGCGGTTATGCCGAGCTTTGCGGCAATGTCATAAATGGTGGTGCGTTTAACTTTCTTCATTATAGCGTGCAAGTTGGAAAAAATATTTTACGCAATCGATTGCAATTTTTATTTATTTCTTTATTTTCGTTGCGTTAAGTTACCAATTAATAAATACAACCAAAAAATCATATAAAAATCTGAATAGGCTATGCTGTTATTAGGGATCGATATAGGTACTTCGTCGGTAAAAGTAAGTGTTGTTGACGCCGCAACGCAAAATACAATCGCTTCGGCACAATACCCAGACCAGGAGTCGCCAATTAAAGCCTTGCATCCCGGCTGGGCCGAACAATCTCCCTCAATGTGGTGGGAGCAGGCGCACAAAGCATTGGAGCGCTGTCATGCTAAGGGAGGTTACAACTCAAAAGATATAGCTGCCATTGGTATCGCTTACCAAATGCACGGCCTTGTACTTGTTGATAAAAATCAAAACGTACTTCGTGATAGTATTATATGGTGCGATAGCCGCGCTGTTGAAATTGGCGATAAAGCTTTTGCCACCATTGGCGAAGAGCATTGCTTATCGCACCTGCTCAATTCACCGGGTAACTTTACGGCCTCAAAACTGGCCTGGGTAAAGGAAAATGAACCGAAGATCTACAGTAAAATTGATAAGATCATGTTGCCTGGCGATTATATCGCCATGAAGCTTACCGGCGAGATCACCACATCTGTATCGGCATTATCTGAAGGGGTGTTTTTCGATTTCAAAACCAACTGCATCTCCAAAGAGATCATCAATTATTTTGGTTTTGACGAAAGCCTGTTTCCGGTTATTAATCCTGTATTTTCATCGCACGGAACTTTACAGGCATCCGTGGCCGAAAAACTGAATTTAAAGGCAGGTATTCCGGTTACTTATAAATCCGGCGACCAGCCCAACAATGCCTTATCGTTAAATGTACTAAATCCCGGCGAGGTAGCTGCCACTGCAGGTACTTCTGGCGTGATATATGGTGTAGATGACCAACTGGTTTATGATCAGCAATCGCGCATTAACACCTTCGCACACGTTAATTATGCCACCGAACAGAAAAGACTTGGTGTGCTGCTTTGTATTAACGGAACCGGAAGCTTATATCGCTGGGTAAAAAACACGTTCGGTACAGGCTATAGCTATAACGAAATGAATGCCGAAGCTGAAAAAGCACCCTTGGGCAGCGAAGGCTTGCAGGTATTGCCATTTGGCAACGGTGCCGAGCGCATGCTAAATAACAAACAGGTTGGTGCGCATTTTCAAAATATCGACCTTAACCTGCATACAGCGTCACATATTTTCAGGGCTGTGCAGGAGGGGATAGCCTCGTCGTTTCGTTATGGCTTTGACATTATGCGCGGCAATGGTATGAACCCTACTGTGATCCGTGCGGGCAAAAGCAACCTTTTCCTGAGCGATCTGTTTACCCAAACTTTTGTAAATGCCACAGGCGTTCCTGTCGAGCTCTATAATAACGACGGAAGTGTAGGCGCTGCCTTAGGCGCAGGTATAGGCGCAGGCATCTTCAAATCACCGGCTGAGGCATTCAGTAATATCAAAGCCATTAAACTGGTTGAACCAACAACCGACCAGTTTGAGCCCGTTTACCAGGAGTGGAAAGCCCTTTTAGAAGCGAAACTGAGGTGAAAGGGAAAAGGTTAAAGGCGAAAGGTGTTGCCCGTGTATCCAAATAAATAATTAAACAATTGCCCAATAAAAAAATCACTAATTCAATAACTCACTAATTCAATAATTAAAATGATAGTAACAGGCGAAAAAGAATTTTTCAAAGAAATAGGCCAGATAAAATTTGAAGGTCTTGAATCAGACAACCCGCTGGCGTTTCGCTGGTATGACGCGGACAGGGTGGTGGCAGGCAAAACAATGAAAGACCATTTACGTTTTGCAGGTGCTTACTGGCATTCGTTCTGCGGTAACGGTGCCGATCCGTTTGGCGGTGCTACGCACGTTTTCCCATGGGATGAAAAAGCTGACGCTGTTGAGCGCGCTAAAGACAAAATGGATGCAGCGTTTGAGTTCTTGACCAAAATGAACCTGCCTTACTACTGTTTCCACGACGTTGACGTGGTTGACTATGGCAATGATGTTGCCGAAAATGATCGTCGTTTGCAGGCTTTGGTTGATTATGCCAAACAAAAACAGGCTGCCAGCGGGGTAAAACTGCTTTGGGGTACTGCGAACCTGTTCAGCCACAAACGTTATATGAACGGAGCATCAACCAACCCCGATTTTCATGTATTGGCGCATGCCGGTGCGCAGGTTAAGGCTGCTATGGATGCAACTATTGCATTAGGTGGCGAAAACTATGTTTTCTGGGGTGGTCGCGAAGGTTACATGAGTCTGCTCAACACCAATATGAAACGCGAGCAGGAGCATTTAGCTCGGTTTTTACACGCGTCTAAAGATTACGCGCGCAAACAAGGCTTTAAAGGCACTTTCTTCATCGAGCCTAAACCATGTGAGCCAACCAAGCACCAGTATGATTATGATGCAGCAACCGTACTGGGCTTCTTGCAGAAATACGACCTGATCAATGATTTTAAACTGAACCTTGAAGTTAACCACGCTACTTTAGCAGGCCACACTTTCCAACATGAGCTTCAGGTAGCTGCCGATTCGGGTTTATTAGGTTCGATAGATGCTAACCGTGGTGATTCACAGAATGGCTGGGATACAGACCAGTTCCCGAATGATATCAATGAAGTGACAGAATGTATGCTGATTATTCTTGAAGCAGGCGGCTTCCAGGGTGGTGGTATTAACTTTGATGCCAAGATCCGCCGTAACTCTACTGATCCTGCTGATTTGTTTTATGCACACATTGGTGGTATGGACCTTTTTGCAAGGGCATTGGTAACAGCTGATAATATCCTGCAAAAATCAGAATACAAAAAATTACGTACCGACAGGTATGCGTCATTTGATGCCGGCACCGGGAAAGATTTTGAAGAGGGTAAGGTTTCTTTGGAAGATTTGCGTAACTATGCGATAGCTAACGGCGAACCTAAAGTGACAAGCGGTAAACAAGAATACATCGAAAATTTGATAAATCGATATATATAGTTTATAATTGTCAATCATACATATTAAACCCAAAGACAAACCAAAACAATGAACCTCAAAACCCTTTCAAATGGCGATTATGCTGTTTTCTTTATCTACTTTATAATTGTTGCCAGTTACGGCTGGTGGGTGTATAAGCGTAAACACAACGCCGATGCCACCTCAAAAGACTATTTTTTGGCCGAAGGGTCGTTAACCTGGTGGGCTATCGGAGCATCGCTCATCGCCTCAAATATCTCTGCCGAACAATTTATAGGTACAAGTGGGTCTGCGTTTAAAATGGGCTTAGCCATATCTACTTACGAGTGGATGGCCGCTATCACCCTCATCATTGTGGCGGTTTTCTTTATCCCGGTATATCTTAAAAATAAGATCTTTACCATGCCGCAGTTCCTGCATCAGCGGTATAACGGAACAGTAGCCATGATCATGGCCATATTTTGGCTGTTGCTGTACATTGTGGTTAACTTAATGTCAATCCTTTACCTCGGTGCATTAGCTGTCAGCGGTATTTCAGGTCTTGATATTCACTTGTGTATCTGGCTGTTGGCCATATTCTCGGCAGTTATTACACTGGGCGGTATGAAGGTTATCGGCTATACCGACGTTATCCAGGTAGCGGTATTGATATTGGGTGGTTTAATGGCATCTTACCTTGCACTTACTTTGTTAAGCGAAAAAGAAGGTACAACAGGCTTGCTCAATGGTTTCAAGATCCTGCATAGCGAAGCTACGGATCACTTCCATATGATCTTTAAAAAGGATAATCCAAATTACATGGATCTTCCTGGTTTATCTGTTCTGATAGGCGGCATGTGGATCACTAACCTTAACTATTGGGGCTGTAACCAGTATATTACCCAAAGAGCTTTGGGCGCAAACCTTAAAACCGCCCGTGGCGGTATCCTGTTTGCAGCTTTCCTTAAGTTGCTGATGCCTGTTATTGTAGTGCTGCCTGGCATTGCGGCATACCTGTTATATCAAAAAGGTATGTTCCACCAGGAAATGGCGAGTTCATCCGGAGTTTTGGATCCTAATAAAGCATATCCATCACTGTTAAACTTATTGCCAAGCGGCTTAAAAGGCCTTTCATTCGCTGCGTTAACGGCTGCTATTGTAGCGTCGTTAGCGGGTAAAGCAAACAGTATCGCTACCATCTTTACGTTGGATATTTACAAAAAAGCAATCAATCCTGAAGCTACCGATAAGAAACTGGTTAACCTGGGTAAAATCTCGGTGCTTGTTGCCTTATTGTTAGGTATCCTTTTATCTGAATTGATCGGTAAGGCATTGATGGGCGAAGGTAAACAGGGCTTCCAGTATATTCAGGAATATACAGGCTTCGTGTCTCCGGGTATCTTTGCCATGTTTATCCTTGGTTTCTTCTGGAAAAAAGCTACTTCAAATGCGGCTTTATTTGCAACTATTGGCGGTTTCATTTTCTCATGTTTCTTTAAACTTTGTCCAAAGTTTATTGACCTGAGCTTCCTGTCGCCGTATGGCTTCTCAAAATTAGCCTTGCAGGATGATAAAGTAACGAAGTTATATGAAATCCCTTTCCTTGACCGTATGGGTTTTGTATTTATCCTGTGCGTTATCGGTATGTACATTATTTCAAAAATTGACCAGGCCCGGGGCGTTACAACAAACGGCCTCGAAATTGATGGCTCAATGTTTAAAACTTCGAGAGGATTTTTAGCAGGCGCCTTAATTGTAACAGGTATTGTGGTTGCATTGTACTCGATTTTCTGGTAGCAGAAATTTCACCAATAGATAAAAAAGGCGATGGGGTGATAACCTCATCGCCTTTTTGCTTCATAGTAGTTGTTTTTACGTCTCAACGAAAACGTTTGCGTGGATTGTTTAGGCTTATTACTTCCAACTTGCCCGTATGATGTGTAATTTGCCGCTTACAAGTATAAACTACTATACCGCTAACTCCGGTATATATCTGTCAATAACCAATGAAGAATTTTTTAGATCAGGATTTTTTACTTCAAACAAAAACGGCGCAGCGCTTATATCATGAGTTCGCCAGCCATCAGCCCATTATTGATTATCATTGCCACCTGCCGCCAGATCAGATTGCTGATGATATCAATTTTAAAAACATAACCCAGATCTGGCTTTATGGCGATCATTACAAATGGCGCGCTATGCGGGCAAATGGTGTTAATGAAGCCTATATCACAGGTAATAAAACCGACGAAGAAAAGTTTATGCAATGGGCTGCTACGGTTCCTTACACTTTGAGAAACCCGCTATACCATTGGACACACCTTGAAATGCAGCGTTATTTTGGCATAAATGAATTGCTTTCGCCAGCGTCGGCACAAAAAATATATGCCCAGTGCAACGAAAAACTGCAATCGCCGGAGTTCAGCATCCGTAATATTTTAAAAAGTAAAAATGTAGAGGTTGTGGGTACTACTGATGATCCGTTGGATAACCTTAGCCATCATCAGAAACTGAAACAGGATGGATACAGCGTGAAAGTATTGCCGGCCTACCGCCCCGATAAAGCTATGAACGCCGATGACATTGCCGGGCTCAACAAATACATTGACCAACTGGAATCAGTGGCAAATGTATCCATATCTAACATTGATGAATATCTTTCGGCCTTAAAAGCAAGACACGATTACTTCGCCGAAAACGGCTGCAAATTATCAGATCACGGACTGGAGCAAATTTATTCCGAAGATTATACTGATGTAGAGATAGCTACCATCTTTACCAAAATAAGGAACAGCGAAGTGTTGTTGCCTTTGGAAATCCTGAAATTTAAATCGGCCATGTTGTATTACTTTGCCATTTGGGATCATGAAAAAGGCTGGGTACAACAATTTCACCTCGGTGCATTGCGTAATAACAATGCGCGTGCTTTAACCAATTTGGGGCCTGATACCGGCTGGGATTCTATAGGCGATTTTGCACAAGGCAGGGCATTATCCAAATTCCTGAACAGGTTGGATACCACTAACCAGTTAGCCAAAACCATTATTTATAACCTTAACCCTGCCGATAACGAGTTGTTTGCTACTATGGTGGGCAACTATAACGACGGTTCGGTAGCCGGCAAAATGCAGTTTGGATCGGCCTGGTGGTTTTTGGATCAAAAAGATGGCATGATCAAGCAATTAAACGCTTTATCAAACATGGGCCTGTTGAGCCGTTTGGTTGGGATGCTTACCGATTCGAGGAGCTTTATGTCATTCCCGAGGCATGAGTATTTCCGCAGGTTGCTTTGTAACTTGTTGGGTGACGACATTGAAAACGGCGAATTACCAAACGATATTGAATGGACAGGAAAGATCGTGAGCGATATTTGCTATTTTAACGCCAAAAACTATTTCAATTTTTAAATGAGCAATATAGAAAATACAAAGGGAAGCATCCTGTCGTTCGGCGAATTATTATTACGC
Organism: Mucilaginibacter gossypii; assembly: GCF_017569325.2. Classification (NCBI taxonomy): domain Bacteria; kingdom Pseudomonadati; phylum Bacteroidota; class Sphingobacteriia; order Sphingobacteriales; family Sphingobacteriaceae; genus Mucilaginibacter; species Mucilaginibacter gossypii. The sequence goes on from NZ_CP071878.2 coordinate 2,007,090, forward strand.
ATGTGCCCGGACGGCGAAGGGCAGTGGCTTGCAAAAAACAAGCTGCCATTTTTTATGGGCGGTGCTGAGCTTAATGTTGCCAACGCGTTAGCTTTATGGGGGCAGCCAATAAAATATTTTACCGCTTTGCCTGATAATGCCTTATCCGAACAGATTATCAGTTACCTGGAAAGCAAAAGCATCGACACATCAGCAATACATCATAGTGGTAACAGAATAGGTCTTTATTATCTTACCCGTGGTAAGGATGTAAAGAATAACGCCATTGTATATGACCGTGCAGGTTCATCCTTTGCCGACCTTAAACCGGGTATGGTTAACTGGGATGTTGTTTTGGAAGGTGTAAGCTGGTTTCATTTCAGTGCGATTTGTCCGGCCTTGAATCAGCTTGCAGCCGATGTTTGCGAAGAAGTTTTACAGGCAGCAAGCAAAAAACATATCACCATATCTGTCGATCTTAATTATCGCCCCAAATTATGGCAGTACGGTAAAAAGCCGGTAGAGATCATGCCGAAACTGGTACAATATGCCGATATCATTATGGGTAATGTTTGGGCCGAAGAAACCATGCTTGGTATTCCCGTTACGCCAGATATGCATGAATCGGGCCAGCAAAGTATTTACCTGAAAGAAGGGCTTTATTCGTCTGAAAGGATCATGGATGCTTATCCGCGCTGCCGGGCTGTTGCCAATACCTTCCGCTTTGATGCAGGCAAAGGCGTTGAATATTATACTTCGCTTTATACAGGCAATCGCTTTTATCACTCCCCAACCTATACCACCGAAACCGTGGTTGACAAAGTTGGCAGCGGCGATTGCTTTATGGCCGGGCTTATTTACGGCTTTTATAACAAGCAAGATCCGCAGCAATTGCTGGACTTTGCAACGGCAGCCGCATTCGAGAAGCTATTTATTGAAGGCGATGCGACCACCAAAACAGTTGATCAAATTTATAACACAATGAAACAATGAGTAAAAAAAATATTGTACTTGACGCGATATTAAAGCAGGGTACGTTGCCCCTGTTCTTTTATAAAGACCCGGAAGTGAGCCTGCAAATTACCCGTACGCTTTATAAAGCCGGGATACGGGTATTTGAATACACCAACCGCGGTGCAGCCGCCCTCGAAAACTTCAAGGTTTTAAAACAAGCCCTTGCCAACGGCGAAATGCCGGGCCTGGAATTAGGTATCGGTACCATCAAAAGTGTTCAGGAAGCTGAAGCTTTTATTGCTGCCGGAGCTGATTTTATCGTATCACCGATTGTTAATCCCGAGGTTGGCAAACTGGCAGCGCAGCACAACTTGTTATGGATTCCTGGCTGTATGACACCAACCGAAATTTACACAGCTCAACAAAACGCGGCTGCGCTGATAAAAATATTCCCGGCCAATATACTGGGGCCTGAGTTTGTATCCTCAATCAGGGATTTGTTTGCCGGTCAGTTGTTCATACCAACAGGTGGGGTTGATTTGAACCATGACAGTATCAGCACCTGGTTTAAAGCCGGGGTATGTGCGGTGGGTATGGGCAGTAAACTAATCAGCAAAAGCGTACTGGAAAACCAGGAGTACGATAAACTGTATAACGATACCCTGAAGCTGCTTGAAATAGTACAAACCATTAAATAGCCAGTTAACCTAAATTATAATGAGAGAAGAAAAAGTTGGAAACTACCGCTGGGTGATCTGCTCGCTGGTGTTTTTCGCAACAACCGTTAATTACCTTGACCGGGCAGTAATCAGTTTGCTTAAATCAGACCTTACCAAGGAGTTTAAGTGGAATGATGGCGATTATGCCAATATTGAGATTGCTTTTAAAATAGCTTATTCAATAGGTTTGCTGGCTGCCGGACGGATCATCGATAAGATAGGCACCAAACTCGGCTATTTCCTTTCAACACTACTATGGAGTATTTCGGCCGTATGCCACGCCTTTGTTGGCGGCACCTTTGGTTTCGGCGTAGTACGTTCTGCACTGGGCCTTAGTGAAGCGGGAAATTTTCCTGCAGCCATTAAAACAGTGGCCGAGTGGTTTCCCAAAAAAGAACGTGCATTTGCTACGGGGATCTTTAACTCGGGTGCAAATATAGGTGCTATAGTTGCCCCTTTAACGGTTCCGTTTATAGCAGCTGCCTGGGGATGGCGCTGGGCATTTATCATAACCGGCTCAATCGGTTTTATATGGCTTGTATTATGGCAGGTAATTTATCGCGCACCTTCAAAGCATAGCAAGGTATCAAGAGCCGAGCTTGATTACATCAACAGTGATCATGACAGTCAAACTGAAGCTTTGCAGCCTGCTGAACAAAAGAAAATATCTTGGGGCAAGCTGCTTTCGTTTAAGCAAACGTGGGCATTTGTTATAGGTAAATTCCTTACCGACCCTATATGGTGGTTTTACCTGTTCTGGCTCCCCGATTTTTTGGAAAGCCAGTATCATTTAAAGGGCACAGAAATAGCCATTCCCGTTGCGTTGGTTTATACCATGTCTACCTTTGGGAGTGTTGGCGGCGGTTGGTTGCCTATGAACCTTATTAAAAAGGATTGGCCTGTATTTAAAGCCCGTAAAACATCTATGTTTATCTACGCACTGGCGGTAATACCAATCATATTTGCGCAAATTCTGGGTGGTGTTAATATGTGGCTTGCTGTTATAGTGATAGGGATAGCAGCATCGGCGCACCAAGCATGGAGCGCTAATATATTCACCACAGTTTCGGATATGTTCCCAAAACGCACTATTGGTTCGGTAACGGGCTTAGGTGGCATGTTCGGTTCTATCGGTGGTGTGTTCCTGTCGCTTGCCGTGCAAAAAAACCTGTTTGTGTATTACCGGTCAATCGGTAAAATTGAGATAGCCTATTATATTATGTTCTTTGTTTGCGGAAGCGCTTACATTTTAGCCTGGCTCATTATGCATTTCCTGGTGCCTAAAATGAAACCAATTGAATTGGATTAATCATATGAAATATAACGAAGGAAGCCGGGGCAAATGATCCGGCTTCCTTTTTTTATAAAGAGTGGCTTACCGCCTGTTCGGCCAGTTCATCAATCCAGCTCGAAAGGTAAGGCTCCGTACCATCAATCCTGATCCATTCGCCATCCTGGTCTTTGACAATTACTAAATGTAGTGTGCCATCTATCGATTTAAACTCATATGCATTGGCATAACCGGCCCAGGTCACCTGTTGCGCTGTACCTTCAATAATGCTATCGGTCCCCGTAAGCGTGGCATCAAATTGTTGTTTCATAGTGTTTATAGTTTACTAACCTAACATAGTTCTGGCAGTTTCTGTTTGCGCTGGTGTTAAGCCGAAGGCCGTGTTATTTGTTTTAGACTGATAAAATTGTGTTTAAATTTAAGCAGCTAAAACTTTTAATACAAGAGTTACGTTTTGTTAATAATTATAAACCATGAACAGAAGGCTCAGTACAAAATATTTCCAGGTATCGCAAAGGGTATGGGGAACTAAACTATTATTTGTTAATGTTTACATGATCGCCAACCGTCCCGGTGCTGCCAAAGGCTGGGTTTTGGTTGATACGGGGTTAAAAGGTTCGGCAAAAAAAATCATTGCTATGGCCGAAGAGCTTTTTGGCCCGGGAACCAGGCCTGCAGCTATTGTGCTCACACATGGACATGCCGACCACTCGGGAGGATTAGCAGAACTTTTGAAGATTTGGAATGTACCTGTTTATGCCCACGCACTTGAATTGCCTTACCTAACAGGCCTGTCATCATACCCACCGGCCGATCCATCACTGACCGACGGGCTGATGAGCTTGTTGTCGGTATTTTTCCCAACATCCCCCATTAACCTCGGTACTAAAGTAAAAACCATCGATATGGAGGAAGGGATCCCCGAACTGCCCGAATGGAAGATCATTCACACACCGGGACATACGCCGGGCCACATTTCGCTGTTTTTGCCAATAAATTCGACCTTAATAGCCGGCGATGCGTTTTCAACTACCAAGGCCGAATCAGCTTTACATTCATTTATTTCGCTTAAAAAGTTAACCGGCCCGCCGAGGTATTTCACTACCGACTGGGAAGCTGCTGCCCAATCAGTACGAAGGCTTGCCGCGCTTGAACCACGCACAGTAGCGGCAGGTCATGGCCCCGTAATGCGCGGCCGTGAGCTGCATGATCAATTACATGAACTGGCCGATAACTTTGAGCAGGTAGCAATACCTGTAAAAGGCCGCTATGTGGGGCATCCGGCTGTTGCCGATGAAATGGGCGTGACCTATATCCCGCCTTATATAAGCAGCAGTATTTTAAAAGCAACAGTTGGCGTCGCAGCTGCACTCGCAACATTTTTTATTATAAAAGGATTGCAGGAATAGGAGCAGAATCCCATCGGTTTGTGCTTACCTTTACCGCGTGGAAAATTTAAAGCCAGATCCAAAGATCCTCATTGATATTGTACAAACCAAAATGCCTTACGGTAAATATAAAGGCACTATTATAGCCGATATCCCGGTATCATACCTGGAATGGATGGCGGGCAAGGGTTTTAGTAAAGATAAAATGGGGATGTTGCTTTCAACCACATTTGAGATCAAAACAAATGGGCTGGGTGAGATCCTGTATATGGTAAAGAAACAAGTTCAAGCCGCCCGGCCTCCTAAAGGGGGTGCTTTGTAAGCTTGTTCAATAACTCCTTTTTTCTCCCCTTTAGGGGGCGGGGAGCTTATAGCCTGTTAAACCAACCCTTTTTCCAAAATACAAACACCTGTATTAAGGCTATCAAAAACATAAACACGATAGCATAAATGTAACCATGGTGCCAGTACAATTCTGGCATGTTATCCGGAAGGATATGGCCTTTATCATCCTGGCGCGAAAAATTCATGCCGTAAATGCCCGCAATAAAAGTAAGCGGAATGAAAATCACCGAAATAATGGTAAGCACCTTCATGATCTCGTTCATGCGGTTACTTACCATGGATAGGTACAGATCGATTATGCTTGATGTTACCTCCTTATAATTTTCAATGAGATCCATAGCCTGGATGCAATGGTCGTAAGCGTCGCGTAAAAACAATTTAACTTCCGACGTTATCAGCGGACTTTCAGACCTGATCATGTCATTGATCTTATCCCGCTCGGGCCAGCTGGCACGGCGTACAACAATGAGCGTACGTTTTAGCTGCTGGGCATTAAACATGATGGTTTTATCGGCGCTCAGGTAAAGCTTGTCTTCAAGGGCATCCAAATGATCGCCAATTTCGGCAAGCAGTACAAAGTAGGTATCAATTATAGTGTCAGTAAGCGCATAACACATATATCCGGGGCCAGCGGTACGGATAGCGCCCTTCCCGGCTTTTAAGCGGGCTTTTACGGCATCAAAGCGCTCGGTATGGTCCTCCTCAAAGCTAATGATGATATTATCTTTTATGATAGCCGAAAACTGGCAGTTAATGATCTCGTTATCCTTATTAAATTGAACGATGCGGCTGGTACAAAAGGCATAATCCTCGTATTCATCAAATTTGGGGCGCTGGTGTGTATTGGCAATATCCTCCAAAACCAGGGCATTTATATTGCAATGCTCACCAATTTGCTCAATCAGCGAGGCGTCGCCCAAACCATTAATCTTAATCCAATGGGTATGATTATCACATTTATTTAGCTGTTTTAAGGCTGTTTTGATATCCTTGCCCTCGCAGGTTACTAACTCATCTTTATTGTATGAGTAAACGGATATAATGGGTTTCAGTGCATCCTCGGCTACCCTGATAGTACCCGGTCTGTCACCTACATTTCCTGCGTGTTTGTGTTTTTTAAGGCGCAGGCGTTTAAAGTTACCATTCATCTACAGATAGTTTACGGTTTGCGGGCCCTGGTTAAACAGCAGGTCAATAATACTCAGGTTTTTCATAAAGCCCTTGCGGTCTTCAAATACCTGGAAATATGGTTTCTGCTGCACTTCGCTTTCTTTTTTAGGATGAATAGAAAACCGAAAATCGTGCAGGTTAGGATATTCGGCCTGGTATTCATTCGTGTAATTTAATTCCGTTTTTATTTTAGTGAGCTTGAGCAGCAGGTTCAAAAGCTCCTGATTATAATCAAACAAGTAGGTAATTTGTTTTTCATAAAAAGGTGCAAAGTCATCTTCATAAAACTCAAAATAAGCCGAACGGCGATAACAAGCCTGCAAGCTGTGCCAGTGCAGGCGCTGCCACATAAAATCGTAGCTGATTTTCACATCTTTAACTTTAGTGTGATTTTTTGAACCTTTTATTACCGGAACCACCAATGCCAGTACCCCATCGGGCGAGTAAATATTAGCCCGGTTGCGATAAGTTTGTTTGGGGAAATGCTCTTCTTTTTCTATCAGTATATCAGGCTTATACGTATTTAATTGTACAAAATAATCTACCGGCGGAAGATAAAACATGGGTAACACAGCGCCTTTTTCAATCATATATTTTATGTTTGTGCTCAAAATTGGCTAAAATAATGATAAAAAAGGGTTTTACTAAGTTAGGGATATTAATTTTATACCTTATATCGTTGCTTCCCTTTTGGTTTTTATACATTTTATCCGATATTGCGTTTGTTATTATTTACTACGTTGTTCATTACCGCCGTGATGTAGTGCAGCAAAACCTCCGCAATTCCTTTCCCGAAAAAACAGATCAGGAACGCCATGATATTGAACGAAAGTACTATCGCTACCTGGCCGACCTGATAGTGGAAACCATTAAAATGATCACCGTATCAGAAAAACAGATCCGGAAAAGAGTAGTCGCAACCAACTCCGATTTGGTGTTTGAATATTTTGCTAAAGGTAAAAGTATTATTGCAGTTGCCGGTCATTACTGCAACTGGGAAATGGCCGCGCTCAATTTTAATTTCGTTACCGATAAAAGGTTCATGATCATTTACAAAAACCTGTCGAACAAAACGTTTGATGATTTTTTTATTAAGATCCGCTCAAGGTTTGGTGGGCAGCCAGTTGCCATGAAGCAAACATTGCGTAAAATGATTGAATACCGTAAAGAACTTACTGTAAGCGTGCTCGTGGGCGATCAAACTCCCGTGATGCATGAGGTAAACTATTTCACCAATTTTTTAAACCAGCCTACTGCGGTATTTTTGGGTATCGAAAAAATTGCCAAAACAATTGACGCAGCTGTTGTTTTTTACGACATGAAAAGGGTAAAACGCGGATATTATGAATATACGCTAATCCCGCTTACCGAAACACCAAAAGAAACTGCCGAACACGAAATAACAGATATGCATGTTAAATATCTTGAGGGGATGATCAGGGGAGAACCGCAATATTGGTTATGGTCGCACCGGAGATGGAAGTTTAAGCCGGAGGATTTACATAGATGACCCATACACCTAAAGTTGCTGTAGTTATTTTAAACTGGAACGGCGCAAAGTACCTTAAACAATTTCTTCCTTCGGTATTATCATCAACGTATCCTAACCTGGATATCGTTATGGGGGATAACGCTTCTTCGGATAATTCAGTGGCGTTTATGCGCGAAAACTATCCATCAGTGAGGATTATCCAAAATGATAAAAACTACGGTTTTACAGGAGGTTACAACCGGGTGCTGGCCCAGGTTGATGCCGATTATTATATCCTGCTTAATTCGGACGTGGAGGTAATCCCCAGCTGGATTGAACCTGTTATCGAATTAATGGAAAGCGATAGTTTAATCGCTGCCGCTGCTCCCAAGATCCGGTCGTATGCGCAAAAAGAGTACTTTGAACATGCTGGCGCTGCCGGTGGCTTTATTGATAAGCACGGCTATCCTTTTTGCCGCGGCAGAATCTTTTACGAACTGGAAAAGGATAACGGCCAATATGAGCAATCGGGCGAAGTGTTTTGGGCCTCAGGGGCATCGCTGTTCATCAAAAAAAGTATCTGGGATGAAGCTGGTGGCTTTGATGAAAGTTTTTTTGCCCACATGGAAGAGATTGACCTTTGCTGGCGCTTAAAAAACATTGGCTATAAAGTAATGTATTGCGCGCAATCAACCATATATCACGTTGGCGGCGGTACATTAAATGCCGAAAATCCGTTTAAGACCTATCTCAATTTCAGGAATAACCTGCTGCTTATAAAAAAGAACCTTCCATTTTGGCGGGCGTTTTGGGTGATCAGCGTCCGCTTTATAATGGATCTCCTGGCCTTGTTCAGGTTTTTGATAGAAGGTAAACGCAAAGATGCCTGGGCAGTAAGCAGGGCACATCAGAGCTTTGTGTTAAGCCTCTTTAAGAAGGTTAAAGGCGAAAGGCAAAAGGCGAAAGGTAACGCGGTACATAACACAAAAGGTATATACAGGGGCAGTATTGTTTGGGATTTCTTTGTGAAAAAGAAAATTCATTTTACTGATCTTGATCCTTCGGAGCTTTAACGTCATCTGCACCCTGTTCCGGCTCTGTCTCGTCACTTATGCCCGGCGCTTCTACTTTAATGGGAGGCAAGCCTTTCGGCCATATTACGCGTACGTCCTGCTGGCGGAACGGTATTTCGATACCTTCTTTAGCAAAAGCATCATAGATATCGGCAAGCACGCGGCTTTTCAATGAAAGCCATGTGGAGATATCCGCAGCCCAAAAGAACAGCCTGAAATCAACCGAGCTTTCGTTGAGATTGTGCAGGAACACAGACGGCGGAGGCTGAGCCATGATATCATCATGGTTCATCAATAAGTTTAATAATATATTCCTAACTTTTTCGATATCAGATCCATATGCTACTCCTACTATTAGCTCTACGCGGCGATTGTTATTGCTTAGCGTCCAATTAATTACATGGTGCGAAATCAGGTCGCCGTTAGGAACGATTACCTCGGCGCCATCGGAAGTGGCTATTTTACTGGCCCGGATACCGATATCCATTATAGTGCCCGACCGGTTATCGACCTCAATGATATCCCCAACCTGGATCGGTTTCTCGAAAGCCAGTATCAAACCCGATACGAGGTTGTTAACGATATTCTGTAAGCCAAAACCAATACCAATACCAAAGGCGCTGATAATAATGGTTATTTTATCGATAGGCACTCCTGAAGCAGCTACGGCCAGGAAGAAGCCTAAAGCAATTACCCCGATACGGATAAGCAGGGTAGAGGTCCGGTTCTTTTTCTTGGCTACGTCAATATCATTGGCATGCTTGGCGGCAATATCATAAAGATAACTGATGATCTTAGAGGCTATAGACGACAGCCAGATCACGGCCACAAATATAATCACGCTTTGAAACGTGAACTGGGTATTGGTACCGCCGATGCTGCGGTTTTTGGCAAGAAAATCGCCCAGGTAATCAAATACGGTATCTTCAACGTTCAGGTTTTGGGTAAGCATTACCAGCCACAACAAGGTAGCCAATATGCTCAGCACACTCCTGAACTTATTTTGCATTAATTTATAATCGATAAAAGAAGTGAGGTTGTTGCTCTTTTTACCGGCTTCCAGTTGCAGGAACAAAGCTTCCATAATGATGTGCACTATATAATACATAGCAAGAGCAAGCCATAGGTTATAAACCACGCTGACACCAATGATCTTGGCTAAACTCACCCTGCCAAAAACATTGCATAAAAAAGATGAGGCCTGCAGAAATATGAAAACCTTCAATATAAAGCTGGTATAAGGCAGGTAATCAGCCCTGGCTTTGCGCACTTCTGATAAAAACCTGAAACTTATTATAGATGCTGCCAGACCTAAAATCAAAACAACAACCCTGTCGATATTGGTAACCTGGATATAAAGATTGCTCAGGCTGTAAATAATAGTGATGCCAAATAATTGTAGCATGTAACGGAACATGGTTGCAGGGCATGCTTTTTTTATGAGGTAAAGCAGGGCGATCATCAGCACCAACAAAAACATCTCCAATACAATTACTGGTGGGTGATCATAAATGTTAGGCAGCAACGTGAAAGTTAAAACTATTGAGGATACAAACGGATAATTCACAACGTAATTCGCTTGGCTAAACACACTTTCGGGCGTATCGTTATCACGTATGATCCTACGGCGACTGGCGCGGACCCAGGCAAAAAAAGCAAATAGAACCACCAAGCCCGAAAGATGGATCAGGATATCCCGACCTATAAAAAAGTTGAACAGCTTGGAGTTCATATCGGCGGTAGCTTTTGTTGCCGGGCCGAAATCGCTGCCTTCATCAGCATTCATGTTCCATATGTTGCTATACTCCTGGGACATCGCCCTGATGCTGAAATCCCTGATCTTGGTATCAATCTGGTCTTTAAGGTCGAGTATCGAAATATAAACAGCTGAGGTGCGGTTTTGCAGCAGGCCTACTTTCACCATTACTTTTTTGTTGGTAGTATCCAGGCGGTGATATTTGCTGTCGATAGCTATTTTTTGGATGAGATAGGTAGTAGCCAGCGAGCTATCAGCAGGCAGGATCTTTAAAACGCTGTCGCGCGATATGGCATCCAGATCGTTTTGGTTTTGAACAAGTTTACTATTGATATCGGCAAGCTGCTCCTGCCAAAGGTCAAGCTGGTCATCACTTCGGGTAAGCACATCCCTGATGGTATAAAGATACCTTAACGTGCTTGATTTATCATTATCAATAAGTGATTTGATGAGCGTAATCCGCCTTTCAAATGATGGTAGCTTAGTGCTGATCTCTGCCGTATCTAACTTTTTTGACAGGTTGCTTTTGATCTGGTTAAAGGCAGATGTATAATATTCAACCTTTTGCAGCAGGTTATTGACCGATGTATCTGAACGTTTAAGCGCCCGCATCATCGAATCGCGCGAGAGGATAGAGGCGCGGAGCGAGTCTCTTACCGATTTTGATCTTTTCTTTTTGGCTTGGGCAAATGCATCAACACTGAATAACAGCGTAATAAAAAGTAAACTTAGCGCGGCAACCCTGAATATTTTAAGCATCTGGAACAATAAGCTGAAAGCAATATTTAAACGCTTTTACACCAAAAGCGTTTTATCAAAACGATAAAATATTTTAATATTATTTAAGCGACAGGTTTTCAATGGCGAGGCGATAGCTATCCATCCCGAAACCTGCGATTACGCCACGACAACTGGCCGCTATCATTGATTTATGCCTGAACTCCTCGCGCTTGTGTACGTTGGAGAGATGCACTTCAATAACCGGTGTATTGATTGCAGCGATAGCATCGGCAATGGCAATAGAAGTGTGGGTATATGCTCCGGCATTCATCACAATACCATCGTAACTAAATCCAGTTTCATGCAGTTTATTTATAATTTCGCCCTCAATGTTGCTTTGATAATAATCAATGGTGATGTTTGCATAGCGTTGGCGCAAAGTTTCAAGGTAGGTTTCAAAACTGGCATCGCCATAAATTGATTTTTCGCGAACGCCTAACAGGTTCAAATTGGGGCCGTTTATAATTTGTATCTTCATTAGTTCAAACTTAGCTATAAATCATCAAAACTAAAATCAATTGGATTGGCGTTCGGCAATAAAAGGTTTCCAGGCATATTTAAAATTAGAGAAGTCGCTATCCGACAACTCTATCGAAGCTTACAGCAGAGATATAGAAAAATTATATCAATATTCAGATTCACAGATAGTTAAAATAAAACCAGAATTAATTACTTTAACTGATTTGCGCGGGTTCATTAACTGGATAAATGAACTGGGTATGATCCCTTCATCGCAAGCCAGGATTCTTTCGGGCATAAAAGCTTTTTATAAATACCTGCTGATGGAGGATATTATTAAATCCGATCCGTCAGAACTGCTCGAATCGCCCAAGATCAGGCGTAAGCTGCCGGATACATTGAGCTATGAAGAGATCAACAAAATTATAGCTGCGTTAGACCTATCCAAACCAGAAGGCATCCGTAACAAAGCCATCCTGGAAACCCTGTACGGTTCAGGCCTGCGTGTATCCGAGCTTACCGAACTGAAACTCTCTAACCTGTACCTTGATATTGAATTTATAAAGGTGACCGGCAAAGGCAATAAGGAACGATTGGTGCCGATAGGCAGCGAAGCTATAAAAGCACTGAAGATCTGGATAGAAAATGTTAGAATACATAACCCAATAAAAAGAGGTGAGGAGGACTATGTTTTCCTGAACAGACGGGGTACAAGGTTAAGCCGGCAGATTATTTTTTTAACCATCAAAGGGTTGGCTGAAACCATTGGATTGAAGAAAAAGATAAGTCCCCATACCTTTCGGCACTCCTTTGCCACACACCTTGTTGAAGGTGGCGCCGATTTACGGGCAGTGCAGGAGATGCTGGGCCACGAAAGTATCACCACGACAGAAATTTATACCCATTTAGACAGGGAGTATCTAAAAAGTACCATCAGCCAATTTCATCCGCGCAGTTAAGGTCAGATCAGGTACTGATCAATTACATCCTGAGGGATCTTTGCACCGCGTCCGGTAGCCATGTCAATCATCACATAATCAAACCAACCATCGCAGCAGATCTTTTTAGTGGCTTTATTGGTGATGATAAACTTTACACGGCAGCCTTTGTCGTCAATACTTTCAATACCGGTTTTCACAATAAAGTAATCGCCCATGGTTAAAGCACGTTTATAATCCACATGGGCGGTACGTACCACCCAGCCGAAGCCGCGTTCCATAAATTTTTCCATCGCCATTCCATAGCAACGCTCCATCTGTTCGTAACGCGCAGCCAGTACATAATCAAAATATTTGCTGTTATGTACGTGCTGAAACATGTCGATATCATCGGGGCGTACGCGAAACTCAGATTCAAAAGTGGAAAGTTGGAGTGGTGTATCCATGCAGCAAATATAGTAAACCTATTTAAGCGAAAGGAAAGCCTCCAGTTTCTCATTAAAAGTGTTCCCGTGATCGCAATTGGTAAAAAATACATAGCCGGACTGCCGGGCCTTATCCATCATGAAAGCTGATTGAAAATTGCCATTATTGCCTGAGTGTAAGTAAATTGCACCTGATGGAATTTGCGCTATTGCTATGCCCAATCCCCAGGCTGAATAGCCTGCTTTGCGGAAATCTTCGGGAAGGGGCACGGTTAATTGCTGCCGGAACATTTCATGGATACTATTGGTACTTAGTCCTTGGTCATTCATCAGGGCTATGAGGAATGCGGCATAATCTAAAGCGTTGGTGTGCAGGGAAGCTGCAGGATTGAAAGTGTTTGAATCAATGCTGATGGATGGAATTATAGGCCAGTTTAATCCGTTAGCAGGATCTATGTGCCCATCCTGATGTCCTCTGACCTTATGTTTCAAAATATAGGGATTGGCAGTGTATGAACTATGGGGCATGTGTAGTGGGATAGCAACTTCACGTTCAAACAGTGGCTCCATATTTTGCAATGAACAGTTAAGCAAATGCGCTACCACTTTGCCCAGGTAAAGAAACCCCTCGCCCGAATAATTGAATGCTGTACCTGGCTTAAAATTCAAATAAAGGTCACCTTGTTTCACGTGTAAAGTGGAATCGGCAGTGAAGAAACGCCAGTTTGGAAAACCGGATTGGTGAGAAAGCACCATCCGGGCGGTGATTAGCTTGTATCTCTCATCCTGTGCAATATCAGGATAGGGAAGATATTTATACAAAGGGGTATCCATATTTAATATGCCCCGGTCAACCAATTTCATAACCCAATAGGTAAATACAGGCTTGGAGAGCGAAGCCGCTTCAAAAATCGACTGTTCGTCTATTGGGGTTTTTGTTTTAATATCTGTTACACCTAAAGCACGGTGATAAACGATTTTGCCTTTACTGATAAATGCTATTGATAATCCGGGAAGCTGCAATGAGTCGATCTGTTTTTGCAGAAATGTGTCTATCATGGCATTGCTGATAAGTTTTCCTGCCGGAGTTACTATTTGGGCTTCTGAAATACCGCAGAACCCAAATGAAATTAAGCAGATGAGAATAAATAACTCAGTGTATTTATGGTATAAGTATTGTATGTGATTTTTCACTGTTAGGTAAAGTATGATGTGTGTTTTTATTGAGACGCAAGCATTAACTAGATGGTTACAGATTTTATCATACTTTCGCGGCCACCCAACTACTAAGGGAGTACTTTCGTAGAAGAAGGATAATTTATGAGCAAACACATTGTATTAATAGAAGACGAACCTGATATCCTTGAATCTACCACGCTGCTGCTCGAAAATGAGGGTTTTCGGGTGTCTGGATTTAAGGCTTTCACCACTTTGGAGGAAATGGTGGCCTTACAGCCTGATTGTTTTTTACTTGATGAAAACCTGCCGATTATTAGCGGCCATATAATTTGTATTTTATTTAAATCGAAGCCCGTAACCCGGGAAATTCCTGTTGTGTTGATTTCTGCCAACCCTGCAATTAAACAAAAAGCAGCAATTGGAGAAGCAGATGCCTATATTGGCAAGCCTTTCGAAATTCAGGAACTGGTGGATGTTTTGACAAGGGTTATGGCTTAATAACTTGTTGCAAAACTCCAAATGATTTAATTTACTCATGTAGTCAAAAACAAAAACGGACGACCAGTAAAAATGATCGTCCGCTTTTAATAGGCTTGCAGAATTATCTTATGACCACCATTTAAGCGGAAAAACTATTTTATCAACCGAGCTTGCTATCATATCAGGTTTAAAGGCATAATGGCTCAATTGATCTTTGCTGGAAATGCCTGATAGTACAAGGATAGTTTTATAGCCCATTTGTACACCTCCCTGAATATCAGTTTCCATAGTATCGCCAATAACAGTCGTTTCGGCCGTTTCAAGCCCAAGGAATTTCCTTGCCGAACGCATCATTACCGGGCTCGGTTTGCCCGTTACAAAAGCCTTACGGCCTGTAGCTTCCTCTATCATGGCTGTTGTAGCTGCAATACCTAAATTGTTCCAGCCCGGTTTTTTAGGAGATGGATCCCTGTTGGTGGTTATAAACTTAGCGCCTGCCAGGATCATGTCGACCGCACGCTGCACCATTTCCAATGTAAAGTTGCGGCCTTCGCCTAAAACAACAAATTCCGGGTCGGAATCAACAAGTGTGATCCCGTTTTCGTGCAAACTGCTCAACAAACCACCCTCACCTAGCACAAAAGCGGTACCATTGGGGCTTTGATCGCCCAGGAATTTCCCGGTAGCCATGGCGCTTGTATAAATATGTTTTGTTTCTACAGTTATTCCCAATCTTTTAAGTTTCCGTACAACCTCCAGGCTGGTGCGCTGGCTGTTGTTGGTCATAAAAGCAAATGGTATATCATTATCAATAAGGTGTTTGATGAATTTATCAGCGCCCTGTATCAGTTCTTCGCCGCTGTAAATTACACCATCCATATCAATTAAAAGACCTTGTTTCATGCGTATAAATTATAAATGTTTTGTTTTATTAAAGAGGTGATGTTGAATACCCGACGTTTTAAGCTCCCTCAAAAAAGTCGATCAGGCCGCCAAAGTAACTCTCGTTCCACCCGTCAACAATATCATTATAATCATCATCGGGAATGTTAGTGTGCCTTAACTCGGCCGAAGTGCCTTGCTTATCAGCATGTAATTTGATGGTAACGATAGAATTATCGCTTTGTCCTTCAAAATACCATTGCTGAACCACCTTTTTATTGGGTTCAAATTCGATGTTTTTACCTACGATACTACCATCCCACATAGAAAATTCGGTACCGGGCTCTGTCGACATTTCGGCGACTTCGCCAGTCCACAATTCAATGGTAACCGGGTTGGTGATGGCCATGTAAATCTCTTCGGGAGTGGCCGGTATGCTGTAATATTTTTTATAATCTTTCACCCGCGCAATTTAGCTCAAATAATTTAAACCTTCACCGGGCCAATCGGCAAAACGGTTTTTCCGTAAATCTCATTCAAAACATTAGCGATACCGGTGTAGATAGCCGATGCCCCACAAATAATACCTTCATAACCAGCCAAGTGTTTAATGCCTGCATTGCCGGTGACATCACCAGCCACTAACAGGAAAAATAATATAGTTAACGATGCAAAAACAAATTGCAGCGCACGGTTAAGCCTCAATGTTCCAAAAAACAACAGCAGGGTAAACACACCCCAGATGCTTAAGTATGCGATCATGGCGCCTTCAGATGGCGCAGCTCCCCAGCCAAACTTGGGCATTACCAACAGGCCCACTAATGAAAGCCAGAAAAATCCGTAAGATGTAAAGGCTGTAAGCCCGAAGGTGTTGTTCTTTTTAGCTTCGATAACACCGGCGATAACTTGTGCAAGCCCACCGTAAAATATACCCATGGCTAAAATCATGGTGTTCATTTCAAAAAAGCCGGCGTTGTGGATGTTTAGCAAAACAGTAGTCATTCCGAAAGCACAAAGGCCAAGCGGTGCGGGATTGGCAATGCCATCTTTCACCGGTACTGGTGTAGTAGGGATCATAATAGGTTTTAGTTTATTTGGTTTGTACCGCAAGCTAATTGATTTATAAATATTAAGCAAGTTTTTCACAACCCTTAACCTACTTTTGCGTTAACTAAGTACCTATGCAAAAATTAGTATTAATACGCCACGGTGAGAGTATCTGGAACCAGGAAAACAGATTTACAGGCTGGGAAGATGTCGACCTGTCAGACAAAGGTTACGAACAGGCCCATCGCGCCGGAAAAATCCTTAATAAGAATGGCTATAATTTTGATATTGGCTTTACATCCTATTTAAAGCGATCAATCAAAACATTGCATTACATACTGGAGGAGCTCGACCATCTATGGATCCCAGTTGAAAAATCATGGCGGTTGAACGAACGCTTTTATGGTGCCTTACAAGGGTTAAATAAAGACGAAACCATTGCCCGGTACGGCGAAGAGCAGGTATTAAAATGGCGGCGCGACCCCAATGAACACCCGCCTGCTATAACCAAAGATGATGCGCGCTACCCGGGGCATGATCTTAGGTACAAAGATCTGACCGAGCGTGAGCTCCCGCTGACCGAAAACCTGAGCGAAACTATGGACAGGGTATTGCCTTTCTGGAACGAAAGAATTGTCAGGGCCTTGCGCCGCAATCAAAAGGTCATTGTAGTGGCACATGGTAACAGCCTGCGTTCGCTTATAAAATATATAGATAATTTAAATGATGAGGAAGTGACTGCGTTGGAAATCCCTACCGCCACCCCCTGGGTTTATGAACTTGATGGGGATTTAAACAGGATAAGGCATTATTACCTGGAATAATTTTCCCTCCGGATCTTCATTTCTCTTTTTTATGTAGCACAATTGTTTATCTTGTAAGCCATAAACCAATTAATCCCTAATTAATACGAATGAAAAAATCCGACATTTATGAAGTCGCCATTAAAGTACTGGGCATATACCTGCTGGTGGCCGATATCTCTAAACTTCCCGGCCTGATCACCTTTATCAGTAACCATGCGGGTTCCTCTCTCGAACAGCAGCCTGCCGATCAGGGAAATCTTTTGCTGGTAAATGGTTTAAACTTTATTTTCCTGATCGTATTGGCTGTGCTGTTAATTGCCGGTACAAAAAGAATCACCCGCTGGATCACCAACGAAAGTGATTACCAGGAAAACGCGAAACTTTTTGCCGAGCGCAAAGTCATCTACGAGATATCCCTGATAATAATAGGAGGGTTATTGTTGGTAGGCACCATACCCGATTTTTTATACCACTTGTATACGCTTGCCAATGTTAATGAACAAAGCAGTGTAATATCGGCAGGGGCGAAAATATTTATCGGCATAATTACCGTGGCATTTGCCAAAAGGATAGGGGCTTATTTTGCCAAATAAATTTGAACAACTTTAATGTATTGAAAGAGCGGCCTTTTTGGACGCTTTTTTTGTTTGCGGCCGGCCATATGTTAGCCGTTCCACTTCTGAAAATGGAACACTTATATAAATGTAAGAAGCTTCAATAGGTTTACTTAACAATAAGTTAATGAAATAGCAATGATTACGAATTAACCTTTGTACGGTTTTACCGTATAATTTAACATTATTAACTTATACATTAAAACCTGAAAAATCATTATGCTAAAACTTACTAATCTACGTATGTGGGTATTGGCCGCTGTCGCTACAGGCATGTTGGCAAGCTGTCAAAAAAACGGCCAGATGCCTGCATTGAAAGCTGCCGACCAAACTGCAACCAGTACAAAAACAATTAAAACCTTAGCTGTATCCTTAACACAGGGTTTTGAAGTTGGCGCAACCAGTCCCAAAACTGCTTATGATGTATCGCCAACCGGTTCATCGAGCGGCGATAATGTTACCCTGTCTGGCAATTCATGGAATATGTATGATGCCCTGATTGGCAATCTCTCTGCCGACCAAAAAGCGGGCTCATGGAGTGCCCGGATCCGCAACACCGGTAAAATTACTATGCTGTTTGACGTTACCACGGGCATCAGCACGGTTACCATCAAAAGCGCTACCTACGGCGGCGATACTCCAAGCACATGGGGATTGTTTTATTCTGTTAACGGAGGTTCATCCTGGACGCAATCCGGTTCGGCAATTACTACTACCGCAACTCTTACTATATCAACTTTTACTGTTACACAAACCGGTAATGTACGTTTAGAGATCCGTAAATTATCCGGCGGCACCAACCGTATCAATATTGATGATATCACCATTAATGATAACGGCGGCGGCGGTACAGGCGGGGGTACTGTACTTACAGGCAAAAAATTCCTGTTTGATGCAAGTCACCTTGAAAATGCAGGCAGCGCCGACTGGCAAATAGATGCCGACGGCACTGAGCAGGTTGCTATTTACACAGGCGGTACCACTACCGAAACCAAAGCACAACGCGTTCCTACTCCTTCATACACAGGTATTACTTCATCTACTACCGAAACTTATTGGAAAGGCGCTCTTTCAGCATGGGCTGTAGAATTGGTAAAACGCGGCGAACTGGTTGAATCGCTTCCTGTAGGTACTGCTATCACTTATGGTGGTGGTGGAGCCCAGGATTTGAGCAATTACGATGTATTTGTTGTTTGCGAACCTAACCGCTTATTTACTGCCGCCGAGAAAACTGCTTTGATGAACTTTGTAGCTAACGGTGGTGGTTTATTCATGATAGCAGACCATACCGCGGCCACAACTGCCGGTACTGACGCCAATGGTTACAATCCTTCAGACCGCGATGGTGATGGTTATGATTCGCCAAGGGTTTGGAATGACTTGATGACCAACAATGGCATCAATAACAACAACCCTTTCGGCTTTAGTGTAAATTATGTTGATATCAACGAAAGCCCGTCAACCAACGTTTATACCGGTTCCAATGCCGATGCGCAAAAAGTGCTGAATGGTGCGGCAGGTACTGCTTCAAAAATGGCTTTCTACGATGGTTCTACAGCAACCCTGTTCCCGGCCAACAACTCAACCGTACAGGGCTTATTCTGGCGTAACAGCGCTACCAATGGTGGCAATGCCAACGCTATGGCATTATTGGCAACCTATGGAAGCGGCCGTGTTGTTTGGATCGGCGACAGCTCGGACGCCGATGACGGCACAGGTGATACAGGCGATAACCTGTTTAATGGTTGGTCGGGCGATGCACCATCAGGATATACTTCGCATTCGTCATTTCATTTAAATGCTTCATTCTGGCTGGCCAAAGCCCAGTAAGCATAGAATAACCTTTCCCCAACGGGAGAATTTTCATTTGTTAGTTTAAGTCCGGTTGCCCGTGGCAACTGGACTTTTTTATTTCCCCGCTTCAAACAAGTTAGTTGCTTTGGCAGTTATATATTTATACGAAGGTGATCAATGAACTCATCTTCCGTTTTATCTATACAAAAACATCACCATGAAAAATTATGAAACCTTAGTGGATGCCACTAATGACCTCATGAAGAGGGGATATACGGCCAACCTTAGCCTTGATGGCGATACAATTGATGATAAAGAAAAGGATATCAGGATGACCGCTGATGACTTTGAGATCGATGAGTTTTACCGATTTGAAGGTCCAAGTAATCCATCGGATATGTCGATAGTATACGCTGTATCATCATCAAAATATAACTTAAAAGGAGTGCTGGTAAATGCTTATGGTACTTATGCCGATGATAGCTCATCAGCGTTAGCTGCCAAATTGCATCATGGCCAGGTGAGTCATAACCTGCACGGCGACGACAGGCCCACGGCGTAAGTAAGTAGAAAGTCTTAAGTCAAAAATCTTAAGTTAAAAGTCGGTGACAAATATTTCTGTAGGGACAGCGGGATATTTGTTGGCGGCTTTTGGCTTTTAATACAATAGCCAACTTTAAAATCTTCCCTCGGGGATTAGAGGGGCTTAGATCTCAGTTCCTTCATCATTTTTTTTCCTGCCGACTGGATGGCCGCCGTACCATTACGCATTAAAAATTCAAGCTGGTCCTGTAGCTCATCGGCCACCCAGGCATAACGGCGCCGCAAATTAAACAAAGCCCAACCCGCAAATACTTTTACTGCTATTTTAACTTTGGCATCAATCATCCAGTCAAAAAGGCGCTCAACAACGGGTTCAAGATCAAGGCGGTTGAGTTTTTGCTTTACCGGGGAGTGTTCCTTTTCTTCGGTAGCGTGCATCAGTATTTTAGCATAATGCCTCTGGCAGCCGGGGTTCGTAACCTGTAGCAACCGCTCAATAAAATATTGCAAGTTACCGGTAAAGACATCAGCGTCCTTCAAAAAAATATTTTCAAGCAGCCAGGCCGCACGGAAGGCGAGAGGTTTATCGGGGTGAAAGGTAATGTCAATCAGATCGTGCAAATTAAATTGCTGGTCGGTTAAAATACGGCTCAATTCAAGTACCTTGAGCTTGCCAATGGTGTTCTCTATTTTTTTGGTGAGTTCGTCGCGGGTCATTATAGTAGCTTAAAAGTAAATAAATGCTGATACTTAACCTAAAACACCTGTTCATTTCTGGCATTCACTTTCTATGTCATCAAAAGTTATACATTTGCTATCCGTATTAAAAATTTAAGAGATACATGGTTAAATTCAACCGATTCACACTTGACAATGGCCTTAGGGTTATTGTGCATGAAGATAATACAACGCCGATGGCGGTGCTTAACATTTTATATGATGTTGGTGCACGCGATGAAGATCCCGAACAAACCGGCTTTGCCCATTTGTTTGAGCATCTCATGTTTGGCGGATCAGTCAATATCCCTGTTTATGACGAACCACTGCAAAGGGTAGGAGGTGAAAATAATGCCTTTACCAGCAACGATATCACCAACTATTATATCACTCTGCCATCGGCTAACCTGGAAACCGCATTTTGGTTGGAGAGCGACCGGATGCTGAGCCTTGCTTTTAGCGAAAAAAGCCTGGAGGTGCAGCGTAACGTAGTTATAGAGGAGTTTAAACAGCGGTACTTAAATCAGCCTTACGGCGATGTTTGGTTAAAGCTTCGTCCGCTGGTTTACAAAAAACACCCTTATCGTTGGGCAACCATCGGCAAAACCATCAAACATATCGAGGATGCACAAATCGAAGACGTAAAAGCTTTCTTCAAAAAACATTACAATCCTCAAAACGCTATTATGGTAGTAGGGGGTAACGTAACAACTGAACAGGTAAAAGAACTTTCCGAAAAATGGTTTGCTCCGATCCCGGCCGGCGAAAGATATCACCGCAGCCTTCCCCAGGAACCTGAACAGCAGGAAGCCCGCCGCGAAACGGTCACCGCCAAAGTACCACTCAATGATGTGTATATCGCTTTTCAGATGGGGACCCGCACAGATCAAGATTACTATGTGGTAGAGCTGCTTTCGGATATTCTTTCGCGCGGCAATTCATCACGGTTGTATAAATCGCTGATTAAGGAAAAACAGATTTTTAGCGAGGTACATGCCTATGTGACCGGCAGTTTGGATAAAGGCATGTTTGTGTTAGAAGGCAAACCGCTCGATGGCATCAGCATTGAACAGGCGGAGGCTGCATTATGGGAGGAACTGGAGAAAATAAAAGCTGAGGAGATCCCGGCAAATGAACTTACTAAAGTTCAGAACAAAACCGAGTCAACCATGATTTTTTCCGAAATGTCGCTGTTGGATAAGGCCATGAACCTGGCCTCATTTGAATTGCTGGGTGATGCTGACATGATCAACCATGAAACAGCAAAATATCTTGCTGTAAACGCTGCCCAGGTAAAAACACAAGCTAATAAACTATTCAGAAAAGATAATTCATCAACACTTATTTATTTGGCGGAGAAATAAAAGAAACCCTGATTGAAAGGATTTTAGGATTGCCCTGATGCATGGAATTATTCGGATCAGGGCAATCTTTAAATCATGCCAATCAAGGTTAAACACTATACATATGATCAACAGAAAATTAGCCCCCGAATTCAAGGCTATCGATAATATTAATCTGATTAGGCCAGAGCACAAGAAACTCAGCAATGGCTGCAACATTTTTTGCTTTAACTCTGGCGACCAGGAGCTTGTGCGCATTGAGTGGGTCTTCGGTAACCTAAGCTTTGATCCGGCGAAACCATTGCTTAACATGGCCGTAAACTCCATGCTTACCGAAGGCACTACAACTTTAACTGCTGCACAGATTGCCGACAAAATTGACTTTTACGGCGCCTTTTTACAGGTTGACTATGGATACGAAAACTCGCAGATAACACTGTATAGCTTAAATAAACACCTGCACCATACTTTACCGGTTATTGCCGATATCCTGAATAATTCCATTTTTCCGGAAAAAGAACTGGAAACTTTTAAGCGCAACCAACAACAAAAATTGCAGGTTAGTTTGCAGAAAAATGATGTGGTGGCACGGAGGGCATTTAACAGGGCAGTTTATGGAGCTACCATTTTTGGATATGCTGCTGAGATGACTGATTATCAAACCCTGCAGCATGATGATATGCTGGCACATTATAAAAAAATGTACCAGCCTTCCAATTGCACTATCGTTATAGCGGGTAAGATTGAGCCTGAAATGCTGACATTGCTTACCGATACATTTGATAAAGACTGGGGAAACAGCCCAACCCCGGCGGTTACAATTCAGCCCGATATTAAAGCCGCCGGGGTTGGGCTGTTTTATTTTACAGAGAAACCGGAAGCTTTGCAATCAGCTATCCGGATAGGTACGCCTATCATCAACCGTTCGCATGAAGACTTCCAGGCGTTACAGGTTTTAAATACAGTATTCGGTGGTTATTTTGGATCGCGGTTAATGGCTAATATCCGAGAGGATAAAGGATATACCTATGGTATAGGATCGGGGCTGGCGTCATTTAAGCAGGGCGGATCATTTTTTATAGCGACAGAGGTTGGTGCAGATGTTTGTAAGTCGGCGGTTGCCGAGATTGAAAAAGAAATGAACCTGTTGAAAACCGAACTTGTACCAGAAGAGGAACTTTCCCTGGTGCGCAATTACATGTTAGGTTCATTATTAGGCAGTTTGGAGAATGTATTTTCGCATGCTGATAAGTTCAAAACCATCTATTTTGCAGGTTTGGATTACGATTATTATGACAGGTATACGGTGACCGTAAAAAACATAACTTCAGATAAGCTGATCCAACTGGCTAATACTTATTTCAACTTCGATCAGTTTTATAAAGTGATTGTAGGGAAATATTAATTTTTGATTTCGGAATTGGGATGTTCGATTTCGGATTACTTTGATTCGGAAATTCGCTTTTTGATTTGTTTAACGGCGAATCAGAAAGCGAGACTCCCAAATTCTTGAATGGATTTGAGTAGTAAAAATAAAATAAATCCGAAATCGAACATTCAAAATGCCAAATCCCGAATTATCATCTTAAGGCAATTTTAAATAAATAGAAAAGCGAAATTCCGAATTCCGAAATATTTTATTACCTTTGCCCGGCAAATAATAACTCCAAAATAATTATTTGCTATGCAGTTAGACCCATCAAAATTTGTTGCCGAAGGATTAACTTACGACGACGTTTTACTACTCCCGGCTTATTCAGAAGTTTTACCACGCGAAGTGAATACCGGCACTTACTTAACTAAAAGCATCCGGTTAAACATTCCTATTATCTCGGCCGCCATGGATACGGTTACCGAGGCTGAGCTGGCTATAGCCATTGCGCAGGCAGGTGGTATAGGTATGTTACACAAAAACATGACCATACAGGCACAGGCCGACGAGGTACGCAAGGTTAAACGCTCAGAAAGCGGTATGATCCAAGACCCGGTAACTTTACTGGAAGACGCCCTGCTTGCAGATGCTTTCCAGATCATGAGGGAATTTAGCATTGGTGGTATCCCGGTTATCGATGCAGATCATAATCTGAAAGGCATTATCACCAATCGTGATCTTCGCTTCCAAAAAGATATGAGCGTTCCCGTGAGCGAAGTAATGACCAAAACCAACCTGATCACCGCACCTGCAGGTACCACCCTTGTGGATGCTGCTAACATACTGCAAAGCAATAAAATTGAGAAACTACCGGTTGTGAATAAAGATGGGAAACTGGTGGGCCTCATTACTTATAAAGATATTCAGAAAGTTAAAAACTTCCCGAACGCTTGTAAAGACGAATACGGTCGTTTACGTGTTGGTGCAGCCGTTGGTGTAGCCGCCGATAACATTGACCGGGTAACCGCCCTGGTTAATGCCGGTGTTGACGTAATTACGGTTGATACAGCTCATGGCCATTCAAAAGGAGTTATTGATATGGTTAAGGCAGTTAAAAAACTCTATCCTAACCTGCAGGTAATTGCCGGTAACATTGCAACGGGCGATGCTGCTATCGCACTGGCTGATGCCGGGGCTGATGCGGTTAAAGTAGGTATTGGCCCAGGCTCGATTTGTACAACCCGTATCATTGCAGGTGTGGGTGTACCACAGTTATACGCGGTATATGAGTGCGCCAAGGCACTTGAAGGCCGTGGCGTTCCGGTAATTGCCGATGGCGGTATTAAACAAACCGGAGATATCGTTAAAGCTATTGCCGCCGGTGCAAGCTCAATCATGGCAGGTTCATTATTTGCCGGTGTTGAAGAGTCGCCCGGCGAAACTATTATCTATGAAGGCCGTAAATTTAAATCATACCGTGGTATGGGTTCGGTTGAGGCGATGGCCAAAGGCTCAAAAGACCGCTATTTTCAGGATGAAACCGATGTGGTTACAAAACTGGTACCGGAAGGAATTGTTGGTCGGGTGCCGTTTAAAGGCAGCATGGCCGAAGTGATTTTCCAGTACATCGGTGGTTTACGTGCCGGCATGCACTATTGCGGTGCTGCCAATATCGAAGACCTCCAACGTGCCAAATTTGTGAGGATCACCGCTGCTGGTATGCGCGAAAGTCATCCGCATGATATTACTATCACTAAAGAAGCGCCTAACTATACAAGCAGGTAATTCTTAATATAAACTGCATAAAACAAACGCGGCTGAAAGATAGAGGATCTTTCAGCCGCGTTTGTTTTTGATAATAACCTATTGGCCGGTCACTGATGATGATTTTGAAATTAAACCGTTCGCGGTGATGATCTTTAACGCCTGTTCGTAATTGAACCCCACTTTAACAAGTGCATCAAAATAATCTTTATTTAATTTAGCTATTTCGGCTATTTTGCCGGGCTGCTTAAAGTAAGCGAGTTGAGCGTCAAGCACTGATTTTGCCATCGATGCGTACATCGGCCCCATAGAATTCATCGCGTTTTGCATGTCATTAGAGGCGCTTCCATTAAATAGTCCTGTTGAGGCTGTATCCGTGGCTACAGGTGGTGGCGGAAGCAATACAACATCGGTTACCTTGACATGCTTGGTTGCGGCAGCTTGCTCAGTTAAACTAACATTATAAAAATTAAAATAGTTAATTCCCGACCTGCTTAACCCGGCATGCTCTATGATGTCAATGGATTTTGCAGCAGAAGGTATTTTTTTAAAATATACCTTAAACTCAAGCTTATCACCAGCCTTTTTTAATACATTTTTATTGGGTACCATGGCTATGTTTTCCGACTTAACATAGTCATAATGTGCGTTGCTTAAATCAGTTTGAATAAAGATCTCTTTATTGAGCTGTAGCCACGCATTATCCTGGTAGGCATAGTTTTCAAAGGTCACAATAGTATACTGACTATTGGTTTCTATTTTTTTGATGATTGTGGATTGATCGTCTTTTTGCTCAACATTAGGAGTTGTGATGTTTTGTGCGAATGCCTGCACTGCAACAATAAAAAACGTGATAATGGTTAAGATAGGTTTTTTCATGTGATAATTTTTCTAAATATATAAATATTGGATTACATACAATCAACAGGTAACAAAACCTTAATAGGCCATTGAACAAATTTTGTTATCATTGAGCATGAAATCTATCTGTGTATTCTGCGGTGCCAATTTCAATGGCGATCCTGCATTAAAACAAGCCATCGAACTATTGGCAGAGGTTATGGTAAGCCGTAACATTACACTTGTGTTTGGCGGCGGTAAAGTTGGCGTTATGGGTTTAATGGCCGATGCTGTGTTAAGCAGGGGAGGTAAAGCTATCGGTATAATCCCGCAGTTTTTGATGGATAAAGAAGTAGGGCATACAGGTTTAACCGAGTTGCACATTGTAGAAAATATGCATCAGCGTAAACAAATGATGAACGATCTTAGTGAAGGCATCATTACGCTTCCGGGCGGATGGGGCACTCTTGAGGAGTTTTTTGAGGTGCTAACCTGGCTGCAGTTGGGTTTGCATAACCATCCAATCGGATTGTTAAATGTAAATGGTTTTTACGATCTGTTACTTAAACAAATGGATGTAATGGTTGAACAACGTTTCCTGAAACCTACTAACCGCGAATTGATCCTTACTTCCGGCGATCCGATAGTATTGGTGAACCTTATGGATAACTTCAACGCCAAACCCGACGAGGTATGGTTTAAAGACAGAAACCTTACATAAGTCTTAAGTCTGGAGTTCTGAGTCAAAGTCTTGATGCGTAGAAAGATTTAGTTGGCTGATTAAACAACTTGATGCGAACTTTTTACGGCAAACTGGTAACAGGTTGCACCTCTTTGAAACAAAACCGTTTGCAATTTCCTTTTTTAGATAGGAAATTTTCTAAATTACCTGTCCTATCTAAAACCAATTATGAATATCGAATTCAATAAAAATGAAGATATCAATAAGCAGCTTGTTTATGAGCTAAACACCCGGCTTAACAAAGTATACCAGGGCGGCGGCGAAAAAGCTGCAGCTAAGCAAAAAGAAAAGGGTAAAATGCTGGCCCGCGAAAGGGTGGCTTATCTCATTGATAAGGATAAGCCATGGCTGGAAATTGGCGCTTTTGTTGCCGATGGCATGTACACCGAACATGGTGGTTGTCCATCCGGTGGCGTTATTTGTGGTATCGGGTATATATCAGGCAGGCAGTGTATTGTTGTTGCTAATGATGCCACTGTAAAAGCGGGGGCCTGGTTCCCGATAACAGCTAAGAAGAATCTCCGTGCTCAGGAAATAGCCATCGAAAACAAATTACCTATCATTTACCTCGTCGATTCAGCAGGGGTTTATCTGCCCTTGCAGGATGAGATCTTTCCAGATAAAGAGCATTTTGGCCGCATCTTTCGCAATAATGCTATCATCAGCAGTATGGGAATTATCCAGATCGCAGCCATTATGGGTTCATGCGTGGCAGGAGGAGCATACCTTCCAATCATGAGCGACGAAGCGATGATTGTGGAAGGTACAGGTTCGGTTTTCCTGGCAGGGTCGTATCTTGTAAAATCGGCCATTGGCGAGGATGTAGATAACGAAACCCTCGGCGGTGCCACTACTCATTGCGAAATTTCAGGCGTTACCGATTATAAACAGCCTAATGATCAAGCCGCTCTTGATTCCATCCGCAATATCATGAGCATGACCGGCGATTATACCAAAGCCGGTTTTGACAGGATTCAGTCATCAGTTCCGAAGCTCAATGAAAAGGAAATCTATGGCATATTGCCCGATAACCGGGAGAAGGCCTATGATATGAAGGAGATTCTTCTCCGTTTGTTGGATAACTCAGAATTTGAACCCTATAAAGATGGCTACGGACAATCTATCATTTGCGGCTTAGGCCGTATTGACGGATGGGCCGTAGGGATTGTAGCTAATCAGCGCAAGGTGATCAAATCAAAAAAAGGCGAGATGCAGTTTGGTGGGGTAATCTATTCCGATTCGGCAGATAAGGCTACCCGTTTTATCATGAATTGTAATCAAAAGAAGATTCCGCTTGTGTTTTTACAGGATGTTACCGGTTTTATGGTAGGCAGCCGGTCGGAGCAAGGGGGAATAATCAAAGACGGAGCAAAAATGGTGAACGCAGTAGCCAATTCCGTTGTGCCTAAATTTACCATTGTTATTGGCAATAGTTATGGGGCAGGCAATTACGCCATGTGTGGCAAAGCCTACGATCCACGATTGATCTACGCCTGGCCATCGGCAAAGATCGCCGTAATGGGAGGTGGGCAGGCGGCCAAAACCCTGTTACAGATTCAGGAGGCAAGCCTTAAGGCGAAAGGCGAAGAAGTTGACGCAGCGAAAGAAGCTGAATTATTGAAACAAATAACTGACAGATATAATAGTCAAACAACCCCATACTACGCCGCTGCCCGGCTTTGGGTAGATGGGATCATCGATCCGCTTGAAACCCGTAAAGTAATATCAATGGGGATTGAAGCCGCTAATCACGCACCAATAGAAAAAGCTTTTAATGTAGGGGTGATACAGACGTGATTTTAGTAATTAGAGGTTGGAGATTAAAGATCAGTAAAAAAGCGCAATGATGACTTGCTCACCATGGCGCTTTTAACGTTTGACTTGTTTCGTCTTGCGCTCATTTGTAACGAGTGCTTAACCAAAATTTGCGTTTGTAACGCAAACTAAACTACCCTCTGTGCTTTTTATGCTTTTTCTTAGTTGATTTTGAAGAAGAAGATGAGCTTTGTTTATCCGAAGATTTTTTCTCATCGGCTTTAGCAGGCTGATTGTCCTGTTTCTTTACATCGGTCGAATCTTTGCTCAGCTGTTTAACTGTAAATTCATTACCGCGTAAGCCATATTCCAACTGGCGTTTTGCTCCTGATGGCTTGGCATCTTTGCCGGTGCCATTAAATATCGGGAACTCCCGCATCAACTTTCCTTCCTTGATATAGAAGTTATCATTACCACGATAACCTTTGCGCTGCGAGCTGGTCAGCTTTGGAAAATCAAGCTTATTGGCCTTACTGTTATTGTCGTTAAACTCAAAGGCGTAAATTGACGTATAATTGGTTGTATCCTTTGATTTCGCCTGAATCAGGATCTCTGGATTACCATCTACATCCATATCTGAATTGTAAACATCGATAATAGCACCATCCAAATCACCGGTTGTAGTAGTGTATTTTATGGCCGATGAATCTGAATGCAATATCATGAACGAACCGGCTTCTTCGGCGCCGCGCCCCCAGCTCAAAATGTCATAGCTTTGGCCAGGAGACACCTCTATCAGTTTGTGATACCTGAAAGGCGCCATCAATTCCGGCTTTTTAGGTGCCGTAGGAGCGGCAGGCTTTTTTGTTTCCTGCCCGCCGCATCCAGCCATTAATGCACTTATTGCAAGTGCAAAAAGGTAAAACCTGTTAGTCATATTTTTTAGGGTTCAACTTAGTTGTATAACGTATCTGGTGTTAGCTCGGCTTTTGCTTTACCAGGTGCGGTAATAAACACTTTTAATGATACAGGGCCAACTCCCTGGTCAAAATATTTTACCGTTACCTTATGGTAGCCTTTTAATAACGGCGCAGCTCCCATTTGTTCATTCATGGTGTGTTTTCCATCATTATCAACTACCGGTTGGTCATCAATTAACAAAACCGAACCACCTGCAGATGACGTTGCAAAGCCATAAACGCCATCGGTTTCAATATTAATAAATCCTGTATAAATCACACCATATTTACCTTTATTTTTTCGCAGATCGGTCGTATTAAAGGTTTTGGTTACGCCGCTGTCCGCAGGCATAACGCCAAGCTGGTTTGTACTGCTATAGAGACCGGGAAAAACCTGGTACTTAAGTCCTGATGCTGTACCTGTATAACTAACGGCTGCCATTGGCGCTTTATTATAAATCAACGTACGGGTTACATTGCTCCGTTTGCCCGAAGGAGTGATCACAATAGTCTGTAGTTCGCGGTATTGGTCAGCGGGTATATCCAAATTTAATGGGGTGGTATAAATCAAATCTGTTTCGCGTGGGGTGTAACCATCAATAGTATAATAAATTTTTGCACCTTCAACAGATGGTTTTAATACGGCATTTAACTTGCTGCCTATCATTACTGTATCTTTTGCGCCTATAGCTGTGGGTACGTGATAGTCAAATCCATTTTTATCCAGCCATGCCAAATGACCAGGTAATCGTGTATCAGCAAAATCAGTATAATTTTTATTGGCAAATGGCGACCAGGCAATTTCTGATAACGCAAGCAACCTCGGCAGCAGCATAAATTCCACTTTGGCATCTGTGGCCACATATTCCGTCCACAAATTGGCCTGCACACCTTTAATGTATTTTTGCTCATCAGGCGTTAATACAGCAGGAGTGGGGTTATAGCTGTAGATTTTTGAAAGCGGTTCGTTGCCACCGATGCTTAAAGGTTCCTGGCTTGGTTTGCCCTGGCCGTGGTCGATGTATAAACCGTTGCTTCCTGGCGTCATGATCACATCGTGTTTTTGCTGCGCTGCTGCAATTCCACCTTCTTCACCGCGCCAGCTCATTACAGTAGCGTTAGGAGCAAGGCCGCCTTCTAAAATCTCGTCCCAGCCAATGATGCTGCGACCTTTTGAGTTTAAAAACTTTTCAATGCGTTGTATAAAATAGCTTTGCAGTGCGTGCTCGTCTTTCAGTTTCAATTTTTTAATTAGCTGCTGGCAAAATGGAGAGCTTTTCCATGCATCTTTCGGGGCTTCGTCACCGCCAATGTGGATGTATTTACTCGGGAAAAGCGCCATCACTTCTGTTAAAACGTCCTGCAAAAAGGCAAAGGTTTTTTCATTAGGGCAGTAAATATCGTTAAATACGCCCCATGTTTCGGCAGGTTGATACGTTTTTGACGGGTCACAGCTTAACTCGGGATAAGCAGCAAGCGCAGCTTTAGAGTGCCCCGGCATTTCAATTTCAGGTACTATGGTAATAAACCTGTCCGAGGCATACTTTACTACCTCGCGGATCTGGTCTTGTGTATAAAAGCCCCCATAAGGCGTACCATCAAATTGTTGAGGTGTACGGTCATGATATCCCCCAATTAATGTTTGAGCGCGCATGCTGCTGATTTGGGTTAGCTTAGGATATTTTTTGATTTCAATGCGCCAGCCCTGATCTTCAGTAAGGTGCCAGTGAAAGGTATTCAGTTTATAAGCAGCCAACAGGTCGATATATTTCTTAACCATTTCCACCCCAAAAAAGTGGCGACCAACATCAAGCATCGCGCCCCTGTAACCAAAGCGTGGGTAATCTTCAATTTGCACGGCAGGCAGTTTTATGGTAGCCGAATGCTCAACGGGCATTAGCTGGAGCAGTGTTTGCACTCCATAAAAAAGCCCGGCCCCTTTACCTGCAACAATCACTTGTTCCGGAGTAATAGTTAAACGGTAACCTTCGGCAGGTAAACCATCAGTACCGGCAGCCGTAAGTGTTATAACTTTGTTGCTTTTGCTGCCTTTTACAACAATTGGCTTGTTGTATGCCTGGTTATTGGCAAGATAATCTTTAAAAAACACTACTGCTTTGTTTGAAGGTGTATCCGCCTGAATGGTAGTTTCCTGGCTCAAAACAAATTGGCCGGGAGCTTTTTTCAATGAAACAGGAGCGGGGATGATACCCATGTTTGGATCCGTGTCCTGTGCGTTTACAGTGGTGGTGTACACTGCGAGCATAGCAAGCAGTACCAAAGAAGCCTTTTTATACATAATTTATCTAACAGGTTAGTGTGAGCCCGTAAGATAAAACTTTTTTAAAAAATTTAAAAAGTTTTAATGTGTAAAAATCTTAGTTCAGTAAGTATTTGTCTGAACTCGAATTTATGGAATGAAACGAATTAACAGGATGCTAAGCAAATTCAAAAGAATCTTATTGTTTGCTAATTCGGGTTAGACCACGGTGTGCAGTGTAAACCGAAAAATCTCCCCAAACCCCGGTTCAGAAATGAAAAAAGCGATAGGGGATACCTGTCGCTTTTTATGATCGTAAGAAACCATCTAATCTCTTACCTCCAATCTCTAATCGCTTGATTAAGCTGTCACCACATGCTCTTTGGCAGCCAGGTAGCGCTCAGCATCGATAGCGGCCATACA
This sequence comes from Mucilaginibacter gossypii, assembly GCF_017569325.2. NCBI lineage: Bacteria > Pseudomonadati > Bacteroidota > Sphingobacteriia > Sphingobacteriales > Sphingobacteriaceae > Mucilaginibacter > Mucilaginibacter gossypii. The sequence goes on from NZ_CP071878.2 coordinate 2,039,358, forward strand.
GCCGGTACCGGCTGCTGTTACAGCCTGGCGATAAATATGGTCTTGTGCATCGCCGGCGCAAAATACACCCTCAACGTTGGTTTCAGTTGAACCGGGACGGGTGATGATATAACCGGTTTCATCCATATGTAACCAGCCTTTAAAAATATCGGTATTAGGGTGGTGACCAATTGCTACGAAAAATCCTGTAACATCAAGATCAGTTTCGGCGTTGGTTACGTTATTGATCACTTTAACACCGGTAACACTTTGGCCATCGCCTAAAATTTCTTTGGTTTCGGTATTATATAATATTTCAATGTTTGGTGTGTTCAGCACGCGGTGAACCATCGCTTTTGAAGCGCGGAACTCGTCCCTGCGAACGATCATATATACCTTGCGGGCAAGTTTAGCTAAATAAGTAGCTTCTTCGGCAGCGGTGTCACCGGCACCAACAATAGCCACATCCTGGCCTTTAAAAAAGAAGCCATCGCATACTGCACATGCAGAAACACCAAAGCCGCTATATTTTTGTTCAGACTCTAAACCAAGCCATTTGGCCGAAGCTCCGGTTGAAATAATCACGGCATCAGCTGTAATGGTTTTCACATCATCAACTACAACTTTATGTGGCAGGCTTGAAAAATCTACAGAACTAACATATCCGAAACGGATTTCGGTGCCCAGGCGCTCAGCCTGTTTGCGAAAATCTTCCATCAGTTCAGGACCCATAATGCCCTGCGGATAGCCCGGGAAGTTTTCAACTTCGGTAGTTTGTGTAAGCTGGCCGCCTGCCAGTAAACCGGTATACATAACTGGCTTAAGATCAGCGCGGGAAGCATATATAGCTGCAGTATAACCTGCAGGACCTGAGCCTATGATCAGGCATTTTACGTGTTCAGTTTCTTGAGACATTTTATTATAAATGAGTTGCGAATTTACGATTTTAAGCGCATAAGGCAAAGCGCATATCGTCAACAAAGTGACATCATTTGCCTGTATTTGCGGCAAGTACCCGCATTACATTTTCACCCAATATTTTATCAATATCTTTTTGGCTGTAACCTAATTTCAATAATTCTACGGTTATTTTTGGATAATCAGCAACGCTATCCAAACCAAGAGGGTATGATTCGGCACCATCAAAATCCGACCCGATACCCACATAATCAACACCTATCAGTTTCACAATATAATCGATATGCTTGATCAGCAGCTCAAGCGGAGGTCTGAGCTTGTCTGATTCCGTTTTATAAACTGAGTTGATTCTGATATTGGCCAAATCTACATCGTTATAAACTTTTGTAAGCGAATCTAGCTCTGCTTTGTGCTCTCCTAAAAACTTAAGTACTTTGGGTGTATAGGTACTATCTACAAAGCCACTATAAAAATTAATGCATACCACACCACCATTTTTTGCAAGCGCCTTTAATTGGTCATCCTTTAAGTTGCGGCGAAATGGATCGATACTATAAGCACAGCTATGTGAAGCGATAACAGGCTTTGCGGTAGTTGCCAGCACATCATAAAAAGTATGCTCACCCACGTGCGATACGTCAACGATAACGCCAAGCTCGTTCAGGTGCTTTACTATTTGTTTGCCATAATCGGTAAGCCCTAAATGTTTCAAACTATCCTTTTTAGTAACCTCGTCACGTGCCGAAGTTGCCCATGAAGTGCTGTTATTCCAGGTGAGGGTAAGATATCGCATCCCCCGTTTAGCCAGACTATCAATGTAATCCATCCTATCTTCGATCATGTGTCCGCCTTCAACACCAATCAACGCTGCCAGTTTTTTGTCATGCACAGCTTTTTTAAGTTCTTTGGTATTGCGCACTAAAGCTATTTTATCAGGATTACGCTTGATGAGCGCGTACAACGAATCTATTTCCCGGTTAGCAAAGGCAAAGGCGGTTCCTTTGCCATAACTTTCTCCGCACCAGATAGAAAAGATCTGTGCATCAAGTCCGCCGTTCTTAGCACGAACCAGATCAAAATTCCCCTCGTTTTGGCGCTTCCCCAAATCAACTTTGGTTATCAGTTCGTTTGAAATAACATCATTATGCGTATCAACTAAGATAGCTTTTTGATGAATTTGCTGTGCGTTTTGGGCAGATAATTTTAACGCGAACAATAACGGGAAAATTAATAGCGACTTTTTCATACTTGGAATATAGGAAACTTGACCACCGATTTAATTTTTTTTTGATTCCCTTGAAAAGATTCTATTTCATTATATAGAAAACAACAGCTCCAATGATTAGCACTAAGCCAATTAAAATAAAGACACGGGGGATGATTTTTGATGCAGCGTCATTGAGCATAAATGAAGAAGTATCCTTAGGATCATATATAACATTTACGGAATCGCCTTCTTTATATGAAGAGCCGCTACTGATGCCGATGTTGTATTTTTTTGTTATCAGTTCGTTTTGTAACGTCCGATAACTAACTACGGGGTAATTAAGGGTCATCGAATTTTTACTGCTCCTTTCGCGTTCAATACTTATAACCGTACCCTCAACTTGTACGCCTTTTTTAACCAGCCTTTTACGGCGATCATTCATTACGGCACCTATAAGGCTAAATATGGCTCCTATGCAGCCAAATATTAAAGCGCGCGCAGCAGGATCAGTGTTAGATGTAAAATTATTACTATATAATAAAGTATCAATAATCATGATTAAGGTTATTGGGTTTTGTGAAGAGTCAATGACTCTTCACAAAAGTGAATAATTTATCCAACAATTACCAAATCATTCAACTGGTTATTGATGTATTCCATTTCTTCTCCATTGATATGAATATTTATTGCTTTTGCATTTTCAACTGATTGTTCGGCATTACGGGCGCCAACCAGCGCTACGGTTATGCCTGGATGATTGATTGTCCAGCGGATAACCAATTGCCCTAAAGTTGCACCTTTTTCGTCGGCCAATGGTTTTATTTTGGCAAGAAAGGCATTAGTACGCTCAATGTTTTGATCTTTAAAATATTTAACGCCTGCACGATGATCGCCCTCGCCGAAATTTTGGCCGGGTTTCATTTTACCGGTCAATAAACCACGCTCAAGGGGACTATAAGCTAATATTGCTTTCCTATTCTCGATGCAATAAGGGATTAGCTCATCTTCAATAGCGCGGTTTACCATGCTAAACGGAACCTGGTTTGCCGCCAGCTTAATGGTTTTGGCAGCGATTTGCATTTGACTTAAATTGTAATTACAAACACCTGCTTCGCGAATTTTCCCCTGTTCCTGAAGGCGTAAAATGGCCTCCATAGTTTCGTCAATAGGAGTAGTTTTGTCCGACCAATGAATTTGGTACAAGTCGATATAATCCGTACCAAGACGTTTGAGACTACTTTCACACTCGGCTATAATGCTGTCTTTACCGGCATATCGATATACATCAATATCCTTTCCGCTGTTGTCTTTACTTTTGAAAAAGAACTCACCTTTTGCAAGGTCCCAGCGCAAGCCATATTTAGTCAGGATCTGTACCTTATCCCGGGGCAAGTCTTTAATAGCCCGGCCCACCAGCTCTTCGCTTTTACCTTGTCCATAAACCGGGGCTGTATCAATTGATGTTATTCCAAGATCGTAAGCCGCGCGCATGGCATCAATAGCTTCCTTGTCATCATTGCCTCCCCACATCCAGCCTCCTGCTGCCCATGCTCCAAAAGTTATTGCCGATACGCTTAGTTTACTTTCGCCTAATCTTCTGTATTCCATTTTTTAAGTAGATTGATGTATGCACCAAATATATTTATTTATACATGATTTGAAAGGGGAGACCGATATTAGGATAGTTAAAGAGACAAGGCCATATTGTTTCCTTGCAATTAGCCATTGAAAAGTTTATGGCGCGTTATCTCTTTGCCACTCCTTATCAAAAAAGCATGGTAAATAGTTGGGATGTCGTTTGTCCACTCTTTTATAATAAGTAGCATGCCTATTATTTCCATGCGGGTAGCTATTCCCAGATAAAAACAAATATTAAATAGAATTACAGAAGAGCAACTTACTGTAACCTGAATCATAGTTGCGAGCAGTACAAGTGTCCAAAATTTTGAAGATATGGCGTGTGTGGCCACCTCTTTACCAAACCGGATATAGCTTATGGCATAACATCCTGCTTCCATGGCAACCAGCAAGCTTATCTTTAGCAGATTGTCTTTAAAAAACTGTGGACAGGTGATATAACATCCTGCCACAATACTCAACCAAAAAAATTGATCGACACCTGAATCAAGCCGTCTGAGCATGGGGCTTGAAACGTTCAGCCGTCGGGCAATGATTCCATCAAAAATATCTGATAGTAAGCCGAGTATCATTAATATTATAATGATGTTTCGGAAATACAGGCATTGTATTAAGCTTAATGCAATAATTATGATACCAAATAAAACTCGCGATAAAATTAATAACAGGGGGATTTTTTTCATGTTCCGGTACTGCAAGATAACAGAAATTCAATTTAATTACCACATTTGTAAATAGCACAACCATCTATATAAAATATGTATTTTTTATATCCTGCTTTTTTATTCGCGTTGTTAAGTCTGGCCATCCCGGTTGTGATCCACCTGTTCAATTTTCGTAAATACAAAAAGGTATATTTCAGTAATGTACAGTTTCTGAAAGAGGTGCAGGAACGGCAGGCCTCGCGTCGCAATTTGAAGGAGCGATTGATATTGGCGGCGCGTTTACTCGCTTTGTTATTTCTGATACTGGCATTTGCCCGACCTTATATCCCCGGCGCGCAAAATGCTAATGCTGGTAAACAACAGGTGATGAGTGTTTTTGTGGATAATTCTTACTCCATGGAAACCCTTAACCGCGAGGGGTCGTTACTTGATGAAGCTAAACGCCGTGCTAAGGAAATTACTTCGGCTTATAATATTAATGATCGGTTTCAATTACTTACGCAAGATTTTGAAGGTAAACATCAAAGACTATTGAGCCGTGATGAATTTAATGATGCAGTTGATGCGGTTAAAGTAAGTTCACAAAGCAGGAGCTTACAACAGGTTATCAGCAGACAGGAAAACCTATTGCAAAATCAACCGGGAGCTGCCAAGTCGGTGTTTATTATTTCTGATTTTCAAAAAAACAGAAATGATAAACCAGTGAAAGCCGATAGTAATATTACCGTTAACCTTGTTCAGCTTAAAGCCGGAAACCTTCCCAATGTTGCTGTTGATTCGATTTGGCTCCTTGGTGCGGTACATCGCCCGGGTGAAAGTGAAAAACTGGTTGTACGCCTACATAATTACGCTACAGAAAAAGCAGAAAAGATTCCCCTCAAAATATTAATTAATGGTGAGCAAAAGGCGCTCGGTAGCTTCAGTATCAATGCCCGCTATGTTCAAAATGATACCTTATCATTTTCGGGCTTAAAACCTGGATGGCAGCGCGGTGAAATTCAGTTGCAGGACAATCCGGTCACATTTGACAACCAGTTTTATTTTAGTTTTAATGTAAAGGAGCAAATGCCGGTTCTGCTGATAGATGGAGGCGCTCCAAATCCATATCTGAAAGCTGTTTTTGCATCTGACGCTTTCTTTGCTGCATCGCGTATAACCGATGGTAACGTTGATTACGCTGTACTTAATAGCTACCCTATAGTAATTATCAGCGACATTAAAACCATAGCTACCGGACTGGCACAGCAGTTGAGAACGTACGTGACAAAAGGAGGGACGCTGGTTGTATTTCCGTCGGCCGATGCTGATCTGGCTAATTATAAGTCATTTTTATTAGCCTTAAATACCGGATATCCTGAAAAGCTAATAACCCAGGACGTAAAAGTAGCCTCCATCAACAAACAGAGCGCAGTATTTAAAAATGTATTTGAGAGCTTTCCTCAAAATCCTGATTTGCCATCCGTAAAAAAATATTATCAGCTGAGTAAAAGCGGTTCTAAGCAGGAAAGCCTGATGAACCTCGCTACCGGCGAAGCTTTTTGGGAGGGTTACAGCGGCGGAAGAGGAAATGTTTATGTGTGTGCTGTTCCACTTAACGAAGATTTTAGTAATCTGCCCAGGCATGCGTTGTTTGTTCCGATACTTTTTAGGATGGCATTATTAAGCGGGCATGACCAACCCTTATTTTACACCCTTGGCACCGACGAAAATTTTGAGGTACCACCTGTACAAACCACTGAAAAGCAATTGCTCAAACTCACCAAAGGCAATCAAAGCATTATCCCGGATGTAAGGCAGCGGGAGGGAAGTACGTTGTTATATGTTTCTGATCAATTGAAAGAACCCGGAATTTATTCGCTCCGAAAACAGGACAGCACGCTGGCAACGCTTGCATTTAACGACGATCGTGCCGAATCTGACATGAGTTATTTTTCGGCAGCCGACCTGGAAAAATTGATACCAAATGCAAAGCCCTTATTAATAGCGGGAAACGGCTCATTAAAAAGTGTTGTTGCCGAATCAAATTTTGGCACACAATTATGGAAACTTTGTATAATTTTGGCGCTGATCTTCCTGCTTGCAGAAATATTGTTAATTAGATTTTATAAGCCTGATCAACAAGGTGTTATTCAGGCGGGATAGGTCCATACAAATCCACACATAAAGCAGTGCTAATGAATTTGCTTATCAAATCAGCCACTATTCTTGATCCCGGATCATCCTTTCATCAACAAGTTGCCGATATTTTAATTGAAAATGGTGTTATTACCCGCATAGCCGACGATATTGATGCCGATACCGAACTGTTTGATGCCGAAGGCAAATATGTTTCGCCCGGCTTTTTCGATCTTAACTGTAACGTAGGCGAGTTGGGCCTTGAAACCAAGGAAGACCTTCGCTCAGGTACAATGGCCGCGGCGGCAGGAGGTTTTACCGGCATAGCACTAATGCCCAATACCCAGCCGCCGGTGCATTCCAAGTCGGAAGTTGAATACCTGCTAAACCGCTCAAAAGGTAACCTGGTTGATGTTTATCCTCTGGGTACCATATCCCAGAAGCGTGAAGGGAAAGATCTTGCAGAAATGTACGATATGTACCAAAGCGGCGCAAAGGCTTTTACCGATGGCAGTCGCCCGGTACAGGATGCCGGTTTAATGGAAAGAGCTTTACTGTACGCACAGGGCTTTGATGCACTGGTTTTCTCTTATCCGGAAGATATAGCAATAGCAGGTAAAGCAAAAGTTAACGAAGGCGAGATCAGCACGCTGCTGGGTATGAAAGGCATCCCATCACTGGCCGAAGAACTGATGGTTGCCCGCGATCTTTATCTTGCGGAATACACCGTATCGCGCATCCATTTTACTACAATATCAACAGCCCGTTCGGTCGAGCTGATCCGCGAGGCCAAGCGTAAAGGCATTGAAGTTACTTGCGACGTTGCTGCGCATCATTTAATATTAACCGATGAAGCCCTTTTAGGCTTTGATAGTTTATATAAAGTGAAACCACCCCTGCGTACTGCCGATGATGTTGCTGCGTTGATAAAAGGTTTAAAAGACGGCACTATCGACGCCATTGTATCGCAGCATACCCCACACGAAATTGAATTTAAAGATGTGGAATTTGAAGTTGCCGAGTATGGTATTATCGGTTTACAAACAGCCTTCGCCCTGGCTTTAAAAGCGGGTTTACCGGTTGAACTTATAGTTGAAAAACTTGCTGTTAATCCCCGCGAAATACTTGGTGTTGAACTGCCGGTTATCGCTGAAGATGAAAAGGCAAACCTCGTGGTTTTTGACACCGATGCCGAGTGGGAATACACTGCGGCTAACAACAAATCTAAATCTGCAAACTCGCCTTATATCGGGCAACGTTTAAAAGGTAAAGTATTGTTAACTTACAACAATAAACAAATCTTTAAATAACATACCTATGATCGATCCAAAAATAGAAACCGCCTTTATAGCAGCGCTTGAGGCCTTCTCCAAATACAACAGCTTTGATGCAACCCAGCTAACTGATGAGTTTGCCGAAGTATTTGCATCCGACGAAGATTTTTTATCTAAAGTTGATGAATTGGATGCGGTTTTTGATGAAAATTCAGAGGTTGAAGAGCTTCGTGAAATATTTTTCGACCTGTTGATGATTAATTTCTTCAGCGCCGATGTTAAAAAACTGGAAGAAGACTACCTCGATACTCCGGAATGGGAGAGCATTGAAGAAGAAACGCTCGACCGCGGTACCGAACTCCTTAACCTTTTACTATATCTGAATGAGTGTGAAGATGAAGATATTGAGCCGGAACTGGAAGATTACCTGAAAGAGTTTTTATTAGTTGATGAAGATGAATTCCAGGATGAGTATCGCATTTATGAACCTGTTATTGCAAATCAGATCCTGATTGAAAGCCCTGTATCAGAGATCAGCAAAGTAGCGGCTACACTTCCTGAAGATTCGGAGCTTAAAGAATTGTTTTATCCTTTGATGTGCTTTTTCCAAAACATCGATCCGTCAGATGAGGAGAAAAAAGAAATTGCCGACAACGCCATCAACAAAGAATTTGATATGGCAGTTTTAGAAATTTTAGTTAATTTTCAATAGCCTTTTTGATGAGCGCACAATTAGAAAGAACCATAAAAATACAAGGACTTATCAAAGGATTGATTTTAGGTGCAGTATTGGCTGTGGTAAGTATTATTTATTTTTATTTTATGGTAAGTGTAGCATCGGCTGTCGCAATAACAGTTGGTGCAATACTTTTCACGTACATATTTCCGATAGCTATTGCTGCTTTGTTTTGCATAAATCTGAGGAGCAAAGTCGGCGGGTATTGGACAATGAGGCAGGCCGCCACCGGAATTTTCATTATGTTTTTCATTTCAAACCTGACCATATTTATACTACGTGATCAGATATTTGCAAACGCTATAGAACCGCAAATGGCTCAGAAGACTAAGACAGCTATGGTTACAGCTTTGACTAAACTGAAAGAAAGCACTGCCAAACCGGAAGAAAAGAAGGAAGCTGACGCTAAGATTCAGGAGATGGAGAAAAGCTTTCAAACCGGAAAAAACATTACCATAGGTCAGCAAATCCAGTCATTAGGTATAAGCATTATATTTTTGTTTGTTTTATCGATAATTTTCGCAGCCTTCTTTAAACGGGAGCCGGCGGGATCCATTTCCTGAATAAAAGATTAATCGTATAACAAAACAGGCCTTTCAAATTTGAAAGGCCTGTTTTGTTATAGCAAATTTGAGGAGTTAAAACCAGGAAAAACGCATCTAAATGGGGTTAACGCGGGTTACTATATTTAACAACAAAATATCGGCGATAAATATTTGAAATACGTTTGCCTGGGTAAAAAAATAAACATATACATGATATAGGATAATTAGTTAATTTTAACCAAACACTAAATAACCTATATCATGGAAATAAAAAAAGCGAGCCCGTCGCAACCAGCCCTGAAGTGGGCGTTAATTAACCTGGTAACCTCAATAGTTATAACTTACGCATTTCAGTTTCTGGACCTTGATCCCAACTCATCTCTTAAATACCTCAGCTTTTTGCCCTTCATCGCTTTCTTGCTGTTAACACAAAAAGAATACAAAGACCAGCTTGGCGGATATATTACCTATGGAGAAGGTTTCTTATCCGGGTTTTTATATGCGATTTTTACAGGAGTTTTCGTGGCAGTATTCACTTATGTGTATTATGCAATATTAAGTCCGGAAATGGTTAATAAGGCTCTAACTGCTTCGCGCGCACAAATGGAAGCAAAAGGAAACCTGTCGCAGGACCAAATAGACAATGCCTTAAGTATGGTGAGTAAATATTTTGCGGTTATAGCAACCGTAAGTGTGGTATTTATATACGCCATTTTCGGCGCTATAGTAAGTCTGATCTCAGCAGCGGTATTTAAAAATGAAAGATCACCTTTTGACACCATTTCCGATAATTACGAAAATCCGAAACCAACTGATCCTGCGGTATAAAAACAAGCTGAAAGCAGAATGCTCAAAGCTTAAAGCTAATTCTAATTTGTACAGCTATTCAATTGATTGATAAATTTATATAATACAAGAAAGGCCTTTCAGTGGTTGAAAGGCCTTTCTTGTATTATATGCTTGGGAGCCAACTAATCTCTAATTTCTAATCACTTCTTCATTACCAGCTTCACAATATCGTTACCAAAAACAAATACCATCAGGGTAACTAATATTACAAAGCCAACAATTTGCGCACGTTCAAGGAACTTATCGCTTAACGGTTTGCCTTTAATCATTTCAATGATCAGGAATACCGCGTGGCCTCCGTCAAGAGCTGGAATAGGCAAAAGGTTCATTAATGCCAATACCATCGAAAGGAAGCCTACCAGTGTCCAAAAGTGAACCCAATCAACAGTACCGCCAAACAGGTTGGCTATAGCTACCGGTCCGCTTACTGCTTTGCCCGGGTTAACATCACCTCTGAAAATTTTGCCGATTCCTTTGGCATTATCTCTGAAGGTTCCCCATGCTCTTTGCGCCCCTATAGGGAAAGCCTCGAAGAAACCATATTTTATAGTTTTGATATCCGGGAAATCGCTTTTTGCACGGTAAAAGCCCAGCTTTCCTTCTGGTGTAACCTGTGCCTTAAGTGTAACCAATTCATGGTTACGTTTTATACCTAACTCAATCTGTTTGCCTTTGTTGGCCGATAGCTGAGCTTGTAATTCATCCCAAAATACAACCGCATGGTTATTCGCCATCACAATGCTGTCACCCTTTTTTAAACCTGCTTTTACAGCGTTACTGCCTGGCTCCAACGAATCAACAATGAACTTAGCACGGGGCAGGCGACTGATAAAACCTTCAATGTCATGATCGTTCAAATCGTTTAGGATGGTACGCGGGATGCTGATCTGCAAAGTTTGAGTGCCGCGTAATACGGTAAATACAGTGTTATCCAATAGCACTTGCGGGCTTGTAAGGTCATCAAAACGCTCGAAAGGCTTACCGTTGATAGCGACAACCTTGTCACCTATTTGAAGGCCTATTTTTTTACCTACTTCGCCAGGTACAATACCGTATTTTGCTGCCGAATTAGGTATATAACTATCACCAAAACGCATGGTTAACACCCAAAATATCAGGATTCCCAGTATAACATTGACAGTAACACCGCCAAGCATCACAATAAGGCGTTGCCAGGCTGGTTTTGAACGAAATTCCCACGGCTGCGGTGGACCTGCCATTTGCTCTGTATCCATCGACTCATCAATCATACCGGCAATTTTAACATAGCCACCAAGCGGTAACCAGCCAATGCCATACTCAACGCCTTTATATGTAAATTTAAACAGGCTCACGTTCCATGCATCAAAAAACAGGTAGAATTTTTCTACCTTGATGCCAAAGGCACGTGCCGCCAGGAAATGCCCCAGTTCATGCAGGATTATCAAAATTGAAAGGCCCAGTATAAGCTGGCCCACCATGATCACTATACTCATTATCTATATCTATGTAATATTAAAATTGTAATGTTTTTGAAGGTAGTTGCTGTATATAATTTTGCGCAAAGATGCGTGTTTCTTTGTCAGTATTCAAATAATCGGTTAGGGTTGGGTTTGCAATAAAATTTATTTTCTGCATACATTCTTCAATGATGCCACTCATAGTTAAAAAGCCAATTTTACGGTCAAGAAACCCGGCAACCGCTATTTCATTTGCCGCATTGATAATGCAAGGCATGTTACCTCCCTGTTTTAAAGCAGCGTACGCTAAGCTTAGATTACGGAAAGTTTCCATGTCTGGTTTTTCGAAAGTGAGGTTAGCGTAGTCGGCAAAGCTGAAACGTTTAAAATTCGTTTCGATCCGGTTGGGATAGGTGAGAGCATACTGTATAGGAAGCTTCATATCGGGCAAACCCAATTGTGCCTTAATTGATCCATCCCTGAACTGTACCAGTGAGTGAATAATAGATTGCGGGTGAACTACAACTTCAATCTGATCTGCCTCGACATCAAACAGCCATTTGGCTTCAATAACCTCAAGGCCCTTGTTCATTAATGATGCCGAGTCGATGGTGATTTTGGCGCCCATTACCCAGTTTGGATGTTTAAGCGCGTCTTCGCGGGTAACGTTGGCTAAGAAATCAAGACCGCGGCCGCGGAAAGGCCCGCCCGATGCGGTAATGATCAGTTTTTCTATCGACTTATACTCCTCACCAACAAGGCTTTGAAATATTGCTGAATGTTCCGAATCAACCGGTAAAATCTGAACTGCATTTTGTTTCGCCAAAGCGGTTATGATATCGCCGGCAACAACCAATGTTTCTTTGTTAGCGAGGGCAATGTCTTTACCGGCTTTAATAGCCGCAATTGTTGGCTCCAGGCCGGCAAAGCCTACCATGGCAGTTAGCACAACCGCAATTTCGGGATGCGTTACTGTATCAATGATAGCCTGGTGACCGGCAAGTACCTGTATAGGCAAATGCGCTAAAGCCTGTTTAACTTCCTGGTATTTGCTTTGATCACAGATAATGGCATATTCCGGCACAAACTCAATAGCCTGGCTAATGAGCAATTCGGCATTAGAATGTGCTGTGAGCAAAAACGCCCTGAATAAATTGCTGTTCCACTTTATTACATCAAGCGTTTGTGTACCGATGCTGCCTGTTGAGCCAAGAATGGCAATGTTTTTTATCTGGTTACTCAAGTATCTTTATTTTATAAAACTCTTTAATCCTTCGGCAATCTTCCTGTCGTTTGATAGCCTTGGTACTTTGTTTTGCCCGCCAAGCTTGCCTTTCGAACGCATATAATTTATAAAAGCATCTTTTTGCAGGCTTTGGATCACCAAAGGTTGCAAAATGTTACCTTCAATCAGGTCAAAATAGTAAATATTTTTATTCTGCAACGCTTTGTCCACTTTTATGGCGAAAGCCTGAAGATTGTCAGGGGCTGTACCAAACTCAATAAACCATTCATGGTAAGGTAATTGCCCCGCTGCCGGGTTAACCTGGGGTGCAACGGTAAATTCAACTACGTCAATGCCTTCTTCTTTAGCCACACTCATTAATGCATGCTCCACTTCTTCGCCTATAACATGTTCGCCAAAAGCCGATATATAATGCTTAATGCGGCCGGTCACCACAATACGATACGGATCTTTTGAAACAAATTTAATCGTATCGCCTATGCTATAGCCCCATAAACCAGCGCTGGTGTTCATGATGAGCGCGTAGTTTCTATTCAACTCTACATCTTTAATATTAATGCGGGTTGGGCTTTCATTAAAATACTCTTCGGATGGGATGAATTCGTAGAAGATCCCAGAATCAACTAATAATAAAAGGCCTTTTTCTTTTTGCGAATCCTGGAACGCGATGAAGCCTTCGGATGCTGGGTAGGTTTCTATCGAATCGATCTTGAAACCGATACTTTCCTCAATACGGGCGCGGTAAGGCTCATAGTTAACCCCTCCGTAAACATAAAGCTTAAAGTTTGGGAAAATGTCTTTTATCTTTTTACCACCTGCTTTAGCCGAAAGCCTGTCGAAATACATCTGGCACCAGGGAGGGATCCCGCTGATGAGGCGCATATCTTCATTAAAAGTTTCGTCTACAATGGCATCAACTTTTTGTTCCCAGTCTTCTATGCAGTTGGTTTCATAGCTCGGCAGGCGATTTTTTTGCAGATAAGCCGGAACATGATGTGCAACTATGCCCGAAAGCCTGCCTGTTGAAATGCCATGCTTTTCGGCTAAAATGGGACTGCCCTGCAAAAATATCAACTTGCCATCAACAAAATCAGCGTTACCGGTTTCGTGGATATAGCTTAGCAAAGCATTACGTGCCGCTTTGATATGCTCCGGCATGCTTTCTTTAGAGATGGGGATATATTTTACCCCGGATGTTGTACCGGATGTTTTGGCGAGATAAGCAGGTTTGCCGGGCCACAGCACATCCTCCTCGCCATTAACCACTCGGTCGATATAGGGGCGAAGGTCTTCATAGTCATGTACAGGTACCAATCGTTTAAAATCCTCGTAGTTGTTGATCTTTTCAAACTGATGATCTTTACCAAAACTGGTGTCTTTGGCCGCATGCACCAGATCTGTAAACGCCTTTTGCTGAAATGCAACCGCGTTTTTACGAACCTTATTTAATTCCCGATTAACAAAGGCAGCAAATACTTTACTTAATGCAGATTTAAATCCCATTTTTAATTGGTTTCAGATAGGTCATCATCCACATCAAGGTGGCTATAAACCAGTTTGCGATAGGCTGCCATCAAAATTATATTAGCAAATGGAATAGCTATTATTAACCCTACAACGGTGATTGCTGCAACCAGCATCAATATTTCGATTATAATGAAGATCAAGAAATATTTTAAAAAATTCCCCTTTATCAAATAAAAGCTTTGTTGTACTGATTCTATCGGCCCCGACGCGTCATCAACAATGAAACAGGTGCAAATAGGAAAATAGAACAGGAAAAAGAACTGAACAATAAGTCCGATAATAAATTTGAAAAAATCCCGGGCGAAACCCTCTTTTAAACCTTCAACCAAGTGGGTTGCAAAAACGGCTAATGTACTCACCAGTACCAGTAACGTAAGATAGCTTACCAGCATCCTGATTTTAGGAATGATCTCGCTAAAATCAAAATCATAGTATTCTTTGTCCATTAATCTGAATACCAGCTTTATAAATGCTAAGAATATGAAAGTTATTTCAACCAGTAACACAACAAAGCCAATAGAACTCACCATTGCATTATCATCAAAATAAAATACGGCAAAGCCTGATATGAACACAAATATCATGGCAACTACCGAATAGACCGAGATTATGGCAAAATTCTTCTTTAAAATATTCCATGCGGTTTTAATGGTCTCCGCTACAGAAAAGGGGTGGTACATATTGCTTATGATCTACTTAAAACTTTCCGCTTCCAAAAATCCTGTATAAATCCTAACCCGTAGGCAATAAGTTGTGTGAAGGCAGCTATAATGCTCAAAAATGCGATTTTTACCGATTTATTTTTCCACCAGGCATGGAAAAAAATTAACAAAGTGAAAATCAACAGTATAAAATTACCTACAGGTGCTAATACAGAGCCAAATAGGTTTAGAATAATAGTAAGGATAACACCCACTGTAAAAGCAGCCGGAAAAAAATGAACCAGCTTTAACTCTTGAGGAAAAAACTTAGATATGTTGATGCGGGCCCTCCCAAAAAAGTGCAGTTGCTTATAAAACTGGTAAAAGTTAGTACGCCGTTTATGGTAAACAATAGCGTCGGGAATCAACCCAATTTTAAAGCCTAGTGAATGGATCCTGATACTGTATTCAATATCTTCACCAAGACGGGTAATAATAAAACCACCTGCTTTTTCCCAGGCCTGCCTTGAAACACCCATGTTAAAACTACGCGGGTGAAACTGCCCTATACCTTTTTTATTACCACGAATGCCTCCGGTAGTAAAAGGGGAGGTCATAGAATAGCTTATGGCTTTTTGTGTAGGAGTAAAAGATTCATGTGCACCATCGGGTCCGCCGTAGGCATCAAGGTAATTTGCCGCCAACGAATCATTAACAATTTGCAGGTAAGCAGGAGGGATCAGGCAGTCTGAATCAAAAATTACAAAGTAATCGCCTTTGGCACGCTCAAAACCAAAATTACGTGCGAAACCCTGGCCTTCATTCCGTTTTTTAAAATAACGCAGGTTAAGCTTATCGGTAAAGGTATTTACTATGGCTTCAGCATCATTTACAGAACCATCTTCAATAACCAAAACCTCAAAATTGCGATAGGTTTGCAAGGTGAGACTTTCCAGCAGTTCTTTAATTTCCTGCGGTCGGTTATATAAAGGAATGATGATGGAAAAAAACATGTTTTATAGATAGGTGTGCAAATTCCAAATGTGCAAATGTGCAGATTGTTTTAGTTATGGCTGATGATTTATGGATTTTCATCTGCACATCTGAAATCTGCATATCCGCACATCTAATTAAATTGTTTCCTCGATTTGGTAATGATTGCGTTCGCTTGCGCTGCGCGATACAAGCTCGGCAACAAAGCCCGTTAAAAACAATTGCGAGCCCAATATAATGGCTACCAGTGCTATATAAAATAACGGGCTCGTGGTTACATCCCTGTATTTTAGATTGTGTGCTATATTGTAAAGCTTTTCCCAAATTATCCAGATGGCCATAACCAAACCCGTAAAAAAGCTTAATGTGCCCAGCGTACCAAAAAAGTGCATCGGACGCTTGCCAAATTTACCTACAAAGAAAATTGAAAGCAGATCAAGAAAGCCATTGATAAACCGGCTTAAGCCAAACTTGGTTTTGCCATATTTGCGGGGGCGGTGCTCAACAACCTGTTCGCCAATTTTGGTAAAACCTGCCCACTTGGCCAGCACCGGGATATAACGGTGCATTTCGCCATAAATTTCAATGTTTTTAACTACAACATTACGATAGGCTTTTAAACCGCAATTAAAATCATGCAGGTTATGGATGCCACTCATACGACGGGTTGCCGCGTTGAATAGTTTGGTAGGTATAGTTTTGCTCAATGGGTCGTGCCTTTTTGCTTTCCAGCCCGAAACAAGGTCGTATTTCTCTTCAGTTATCCGGCGGTAAAGTTCCGGGATCTCATCCGGACTATCCTGCAAATCGGCATCCATGGTGATTACCACATTCCCTTTAGCAGCGATAAAACCGGTGTTAAGGGCTGCGGATTTACCATAATTACGCCTGAATTTAATGCCTTTGATAAAAGGATTACCGGTTTGCAGCTTTCTGATCATTTCCCATGATCCGTCCTTGCTGCCATCGTCAACCAAAATTATCTCGTAAGTAAAACGGTTTTCGTCCATTACCCGGCTAATCCAAGAGGTTAATTCGGGTAACGACTCTACTTCATCGTAAAGAGGTACTACAACTGATATATCCATTTATTAGGGCTGCGATCAACGACTGTATGTGCCGTAAATCATCCGCAAAAATATAAAAAATAGGGATTGATTTGCAACAATGTATCAACGGTCATTTTAGCAAAATAGTTTACTCGTAATTGTTATAAACCAATGAGCCTGATACTACGTAACCAAGCAATTACGTTTCAAGTCAAATATATTTTAATATCTTTCCCTCACAATTAAAACACAGTTAATGAAATTCTACAAAGCCGCGTTGTTATTGGTTTTAGGCATTTATGCCGGTGAAGTAAAAGCACAAAATGCAGATCAGGCAGCACCTAAGTATGATCAGCATAAAGTATTTAACCCTATATTTTACCCTGAAAGGGGCGGTGAGTTCAGGACGGCCAGTGGTGCTCCAGGTCCAAAATATTGGCAAAACCGGGCCGATTATAAGCTTGATGTTACGCTTGATACCGCTAAACACCGGATAGAAGGCAGCACTTTAATTACTTACACTAATAACAGCCCGGATGCGCTGGGCTTTTTGTGGCTCCAGGTAGATCAGAATATTTACAAGGATGATTCGCGTGCCGAAGCAACAAGCAATGTTTCGGGTGGAAGGTTCGCAAATAAATCATATACGAAGGGTGGCGAAATAAAATCGGTTTATATCATTAATAAAGGCAAAACGCTGAAAGCCGATTACCTGATCACTGACACCCGTATGCAGATCAAGCTTAAAGATTCGTTACGCGCGGCCGGGAGCAAATTACAGATCAAGATTGAATACGGTTTTGATATTCCCGAATATGGTACCGACAGAATGGGCCGTCAGCATACTAAAAATGGCTGGATCTATGAAATTGCGCAGTGGTACCCACGCATGGAAGTTTACGACGATGTAACCGGATGGAACACCATACCATATCTTGGTGCAAGCGAGTTTTACCTGGAGTACGGCAATTTTGATTATACTATTACCGCGCCTGCAAGTTTGGTTGTAGCAGGATCGGGCGAACTGCTTAACCCTGCTGAAGTATTATCACCTACCTCGATAAACCGCTTGGCCGAAGCCCGTAAGAGTGATAAAACAGTTATCATCAAAGATTCGACTGATATTTTACGTAATAACGATTACCCAAAAAAGTCGACGCTTACCTGGCATTTTATGTGTAAAAACGCCCGTGATGTGGCCTGGGCTGCGTCAAAAGCATTCATTTGGGATGCTGCGCGGATCAATTTGCCGAGTGGTAAAAAAGCTCTTGCACAATCAGTTTATCCAGTTGAGGCTAAAGGGAATAATTCGTACGGCCGCTCAACCGAATATGTTAAAGCCGCCATTGAATTGTATAGTGATAAATGGTTTGAATATACTTATCCTGTAGCTACTAATGTGGCCGGTATAGTAGGAGGGATGGAGTACCCGGGTATAGTATTTTGTGGCTCAAATAATCAAAACGGAGGTTTGTGGGAAGTTACCAATCATGAGTTTGGCCACAATTGGTTCCCGATGATTGTTGGATCAAATGAGCGTAAATACGCCTGGATGGACGAGGGTTTTAACACCTTTTTAAATAATGTTGATACCAAGGTATTTAACAAGGGTGAATATTATGAAAAGCCCGATCAGCAAAAAAGTGCCGCTTATTTATTTAGCCCAGGTGCTGAGGCTATTATGAATACGCCCGATGTGATACAGGAGGATTTTTTAGCAGTTGCTGCTTATGAAAAACCGGCCTTAGGATTAACTATTTTACGCGAACAGATCTTAGGTGAAGAGCGTTTTGATTATGCATTTAAAACCTATATCAAACGCTGGGCTTTTAAACATCCAACCCCCTGGGATTTTTTCCATACGATGGATAATGCCGCAGGTGAGGACCTGAGCTGGTTTTGGAACGAATGGTTTTTCACCACCTGGAAAGTTGATCAGGGTATAAAGGATATTTCATATCCTGATAATGATGCCACCAAAGGTGCTATGATCACCATTGTAAACCTGGAAGAAATGGCATTGCCGGTTACCATATCAATTAAAGAAGAGAACGGAAAAACCGGCATTGTAAAACTTCCGGCTGAGATCTGGCAGCGCGGCGATACCTGGACCTTCCCGTACAAATCGACCTCGAAAATTGCTTATGCAACCATCGATCCTGATCATAATTTACCTGATGTTAACCCCGAAAATAATTCATACAGCGGGCTTCCAATTCCACAAGGCACAACTGCAAGTACTGTGATCAAGGCGTACTTAGATGCCATTGGCGGTGCCGACAAACTCAAGAATATTCGCGATCTGCAAACATCGGCAGTTGGCAATATACAAGGCGCTGATGTGCAATTGGTAACCCGGTATAAAATGCCTGATAAGTACTACCAGGAAGCAATAGTACCCTCATATAATAACCTTGTTGTGTCGCATATAACACTTAATGGTGATAGCATAAAAGCAAGGCAGGTTAACAGGGATGTACAGCTTGATGATGCAGCTAAAAAAATGATCAAACTTAAAAGCCGCCCGTTTCCTGAACTTGATTATGAACGGATAAATCAAAATATAACGCTGCAGCCTATTTTAAGAGTGGTAAATAACGAGCTTGCCTACGAGGTTGATATCAATATAGGTACCGAGATTCATATCCATAATTATTACAGCCAAAAAACAGGACTGAAGCTTAAACAAACCATTGAAGGGGCAAATGACCTGACTGTTGAGTTTGGTAACTACGAAGGAATAAACGGAGGTATTAAAATTCCGTTCTCTGTAAAGGCCATCCTGGTTGGGCAACCAATTGAATTTAAGGTTAAAGAAACATCTGTTAATTCAAATCCGTCGAACGAGGCTTTTAAGTAGGCTCAATACATAAACTGGTGGGGCATCTTCATTTTCAATTTATATGAAAATGAAGACGCCCCATTTTATTTTCCATGGTGTGAGTCTGAAAATCCCTATCAAACAAAAATTATGAAGCTGCTTTGATGTTAAATGCTATTTAAAATTCTATTTTTGTACCCACAAAATGAGGGTCACTTTGTAGGTGACCGTTTAAACGTAATTTTATAAAAATTAAATCATAGTTGTAGATGATTAACATTACACTTCCCGATGGATCCGTTCGTCAGTATGACAAAGGGATCTCTTCCATGCAAATCGCGCAGTCGATTTCTGAAGGCTTAGCGCGTAACGTATTAGCAGCCGAAGTTGACGGCCAGGTTTGGGACGCAAGTCGCCCTATTGAGCAGGATGCCCATGTTAAATTATTAACCTGGAACGATGCCGATGGCAAGTCAACTTTCTGGCATTCATCGGCCCACTTAATGGCCGAAGCTTTGGAAGCCCTTTATCCGGGTACTAAATTTGGTATCGGTCCGGCTATTGAAACAGGTTTTTATTACGATGTTGATTTTGGCGACAAGGTTTTATCTTCTGACGAGTTTAAGCAGATCGAAGATAAAATGATCGAGCTTGCCAAAACCAAAGAGGAATACATCCGCAAACCAGTAAGTAAAGCAGATGCTATTGAGTACTTTACCGAAAAAGGCGATGAGTATAAACTCGATCTGATTAAAGATTTGCCTGATGGTGCTATTACTTTTTATACTCAAGGTAACTTTACCGACTTATGCCGCGGACCTCATATCCCTAACACAGGCTTTATAAAAGCGGTTAAGTTGATGAGCCTTGCCGGCGCATACTGGCGTGGCGATGAAACACGCAAGCAATTAACCCGTATATACGGCGTTACTTTCCCAAAAGCAAGCGAACTTACCGAATATCTGCACATGATCGAAGAAGCTAAAAAGCGCGATCACCGCAAACTGGGTAAGGAACTGGAGCTGTTCGCCTTTTCTGAAAAAGTAGGCATGGGCTTGCCATTGTGGTTACCTAAAGGAACTGCATTGCGCGAACGCCTTGTGAACTTTTTACAAAAAGCACAGGTAAAGGCAGGTTATGAGCAAGTGATCACTCCGCATATCGGTCATAAAAACCTGTATGTAACATCAGGTCACTACGAAAAATATGGTGCTGATTCATTTCAGCCGATAAAGACCCCGCAGGAAGGAGAGGAGTTTTTCTTAAAGCCGATGAACTGCCCTCACCACTGCGAAATCTATAAAACAAAACCGCGTTCATACAAAGATCTGCCGGTTCGTTTTGCTGAATTTGGTACTGTGTATCGTTATGAGCAAAGTGGTGAGTTGCATGGTTTAACACGTGTACGTGGCTTTACTCAGGATGATGCCCACTTATTTTGCCGTCCGGACCAGGTAAAGGATGAGTTTAAAAAAGTAATTGACCTTGTATTGTATGTATTTAAAGCTTTGGGGTTTGAAAACTACACTGCTCAGGTGTCGTTACGTGATCCTGAAAACAGGGCAAAATACATTGGTACAGATGAAAACTGGGCCCTGGCAGAAAGCGCTATCATTGAGGCTGCAGCCGAAAAAGGATTGACTACAGTTGTGGAATTAGGTGAGGCTGCGTTTTATGGCCCTAAGCTCGATTTCATGGTGAAAGATGCCCTTGGTCGTAAATGGCAATTGGGCACTATCCAGGTTGATTATAACCTGCCCGAGCGTTTTGAGCTGGAATACACTGGAAGCGATAACCAAAAACACCGCCCGGTAATGATCCACAGGGCTCCGTTTGGTTCGATGGAACGCTTTATAGCGGTATTAATTGAGCATTGCGCCGGTAATTTCCCGCTGTGGTTATCGCCAGAACAGTTCATTATACTCCCCATATCAGAAAAATATGAAGAATATGCAAAAAAAGTTTCTGATATATTAAAAGATTCCGATATTTGCGGGCTAATCGACTTCAGGGACGAGAAAATAGGCAGAAAGATACGAGATGCTGAAGTCAAAAAAATCCCTTACATGCTGGTTGTGGGCGAAAAAGAAGCTGCCGAAGGCTTGGTTTCTGTACGTAAACACGGTACCGGTGATTTGGGAAGTATGAGCATAGAAGATTTTAAAGAACAAATAACTAAAGAAATAACAGTATAACTTGGCATTAAACAAACCTTTCAATAGAGGACCAAGGCTTCCTTTTAAGAAAAAAGAAGCCGAACATAACATAAACCAATTCATTAGGGCTCAGGAAGTTCGCCTTGTAGGTGATAACGTTGAGCAGGGAGTTTACTCATTAAGAGATGCCCTTGCAATAGCGCAGGAGCAGGAATTGGATTTGGTTGAAATATCTCCTAACGCCGTACCACCGGTTTGTAAAGTAACTGATTACAATAAGTTTATTTACGAGCAAAAGAAAAAGCTTAAAGAGATAAAAAGCAATGCCAAGCAAACGGTTATCAAAGAAATCCGTTTCGGACCTAACACTGATGACCATGACTTTGAGTTTAAATTAAAGCATGCCATTAAGTTTTTGGAAGCTGGCGAAAAGGTAAGGGCTTACGTACACTTTAAAGGTCGTGCAATTGTTTACAAAGAACAAGGCGAGATCTTACTACTTCGCTTTGCCCAGGCATTAGAAGAAGTTGGTAAAGTGGAGCAGTTACCAAAGCTTGAAGGAAAAAGGATGTTTTTAACCCTTGCACCAAAGGCAGCTAAAAAGTAATTAAATAACCTCGGTCTCAGGATCGGGGTTTGAAAATAAAACGTTGAGAAACGTTAATATCTAACACAAATAAATAGAGTTATGCCAAAAATGAAAACCAATTCCAGTGCTAAAAAGCGCTTTAAGCTTACTGGAACAGGTAAAATCGCAAGAAAAAACGCATACAAAAGCCACATCTTAACCAAGATGTCGACAAAACGTAAGCGTGCCCTTGGTCAAACCAGCTTAGTATCTGATGCCGACATGGGTAACGTAAAACGTATGCTTTGTATCGGAAAGTAATTCACAAATTTTAAAACCAGGTATTAGAGTTTTAAGTCCGGCACACGAGATGCAGGCACTCACTACCAAAAAACACACAAGATGCCACGTTCAGTTAACGCAGTAGCGTCGAGAAGACGCAGGAAAAGGATCATGAACCTCGCCAAAGGTTATTGGGGTTCACGTAGCAAGGTATACACCATCGCAAAAAACACAGTTGAAAAAGGTTTACAATACGCTTATCGCGACCGTAAAACCAAAAAGAGAGAATTCAGGGCTTTATGGATCCAACGTATTAACGCAGGTGCCCGTCAGCACGGAATTTCTTACTCTCAGTTAATGGGTAAATTAGCCGCTAAAGAAATCGGTTTAAACCGTAAAGTATTGGCCGACTTAGCAATGAACAACCCAGACGCTTTCAAAGCAGTTGTTGATGCAGTAAAATAATATCGCATTGTAATGCATGAGAGAGGCCGCAATTTGCGGCCTTTTTTGTTTTAATTATTTGAGTATCTATTTTTACGGTATGACATCACACAAGGAGGGACAGCCTGTCTTATCCAGCTTATTGCGCAGTAACTATTATTACTCCTTAAATGGATTTCGCGGCATTTCAATTATCCTGGTTGTATTTTACCACCTTCAGTTATCTGATAATCATTTTTATACTACAATATTCAATGGTGGGTTGGGGGTAAACATTTTCTTTGTAATAAGTGGTTTTTTAATTACGAGCCTATGTTTAAAAGAAAAAGAAGTAACAGGTGGCTTATCGCTAAAAAAATTTTATATCAGGCGTTTTTTGCGAATATTTCCTTTAGCCTATTTATATATTGGAGTGGTGTTTTTATTAAACCATTTCTACAGTTTAAACATTTCCTGGATTCAATTTTTTGGCTCTGCATTATATCTAATGAATTTTAGCTATTTCCGCAGCCATGATTTTACTTATTACTTTAGTCACTATTGGTCATTATCGGTTGAAGAACAATTTTATCTCCTTTTTCCTTTTATTTTAAAGATCAACAGAACTGCATTTTATTATATCATTATCAGCATTGTATTCACATTGCCGCTATTGTGTACAGTGCAACAGTTTGTTCCCGTTTTGAATCGTGGCATTATTTACGGTTTTACTCACTATTTTATAAAGTTTCAATCAATCGGTGTCGGCTGTTTTTTTGCGTTGATGGCGTCCAAAGAAACTTTGAAGGTAATTTGGCTCAAACAAACAAAGGTAGCCGGCAATATTTTGGCTATAATGTTAATGTTTGGATTACACTTTGACGAATTTTATACCTTAAAATCACTGTACGTAAACCTGGCGATTTCGGTCATTACCGGCTATTTAATTTTAAGCAATATCATACCCGCAAACGATTGGATTTTTAAGGTGTTAAACAATAAATTTCTGTCATTTATTGGTATTCTATCGTATGGCATATACATATGGCAGCAGTTATTTACTGGCCGGGATAGTAAAATGCTATTAAGCATATTTCCTTACAATGTATTGAGTTTGATTACTGTCCCTTTATTATCGTATTATCTTTATGAACGGCGTTTTCTAAAACTCAAATCAAAATACACCCGTAAATGATGCTATTGTTGTGAGAAATAAAGGCGCTCGCATTACCTGAGCGCCCTGGGGTAAAGGTGTTATTTTTTTATTTGACGACAATTACTTCAACAAATTCATCCGGATCGTTATTGATATCCATATACTGTTTAAAGTTTTGAATATCCTTATCAACCATATTTTTGAATACCGGGTTTAGTATTTTGGCTATGCCTGCGCCTACACCACCTGCCGGAGGCTGATAGCTGATGACTACATCAACAATGGTACCCTGCCCATCAACCGTATCCTGAAAGCGTACTTTACCGGCATTGTTAATCATTGAATCAGACAGCGAACTCCAGCCGATCACTTCATTAGGTTCGTCATGGACAATTTCGGCATGCCAGCTGATTGTAGCTACATTTTTGGGAAGCTTCAAAACCCAGTGTGAATATTTAGAGTCGATGACCTCCACACTTTCCAGGTGTTTCATAAAAAGGGGCAGGTTATCCAGCTTGCGCCAAAATTCATAAACCTTTTGCCGGGGTTTATTCACAATAAACGACGAACGAATATTTACATTTATGGGATTGGTGGATAGTTTACCAATACGTTTGTAAAGCTCACAATGCCCTGTGATGCCCCTGTTTAACAAATAGCCACCGGCACCTATTTTTACGATACTTGCAAATGGATTTTTGAAAATATTTTTAAAACCTGAGAAACCGAGCTTCATACCACCTGCGATGGACGTAAAGCGTTCGGGCCAATTCAGGTTTATGCGGTCATCTCCATAAAGCACAGGGAAGTTGTCGGTATATTTTACTATTGTAGTTGCCATAGGTTTTTAAATAGTTATCGTTTTTAAAACACCTTTAGGGCTACTAAGTTTTCCAGAAGTGAATTTTATTGCTTTTTGCTATAGGTAAATTTAAATTTAGTTAAATGGGGCAGGTATTTTTTAGGGCGTTTGAGTTCATATTGGTATATCACCTGGCCAAGGTTTTTCAGGAAAGGCAGGCATACCGTTGTGTACTCGTATTTATTATCGTTCAGTATCCCATCTTCATTTGATTGCACGACTGCACTGAGCATAAACTCAACATTGTTTTTAAAATCTACGATATATGCATTATCAATATCATAACCATAGCTATCGCCAACTTTATTAAAGATCCTGATATTGGGATTAATAACTGCCGTGCTATCCCCGCCATAAAACAAAAACTTGCAATAAGCTGGAAAATATTCGGGGCGGTGATAAGTAGGTTTAGTGTTTTCGGTGGGGAAGGTGCTCATGTAACGATAAATGAAGCGATAGTCGTCTGCTGTTAAGTTAAAGCGCTCAGCTTTTGGGAAAGTTTCAGGGAATAACAATCGTTTAAGCACCATCTGCTGATCGGCAAGAGCGTAAATATTCTTTTCAGAAAAGTCAAGCGGTTTATTGACGAGCCGGTCGCTGCTATCTAAATAGGCTTTGCCCTGCAACATATTTTCCAGGTGCATAGGGTAGTTCGAGGCATCATATAATGCAGGTTTCTGATAAATCAATTTATCGCCGTTATAAAAATCAATAGGGTTGGTATGCCGGGTGCTTTCTCCCGCATCGCCAATAGCCAGCCTGCCTACAATACGAGTGTTATTAAGGTGATATTTTTTTAGTTTTTGATTGATCTCCGCCCGGCCAACAAATTCGTACAGGCGGTTGTACGCATCGTTATCGCTCACCAGCAAGATTTTTTTAATGTAGTTTTCAATAGATGGGAGACCTGTTGCAGATGATGTGTCCACACGTACCTTGGTTTGGCCGGAAAATGAGCTATCTGTAATCATCACCGACTTGGGGTTTAAGCCTTGCACCTTCAGCTCATTCAACTTTTCAAGGGCAAATATGGCTGTAGGAAGTTTTACTGTACTCGCCGGATAAAAATAATGCTGCGCGTTGAGGTGATAACTATATGAGGTAAAGTGAGGGGTGTTGTTTCTATCCCTGTCTATCCGGGTGTATAGTATCTGTACTTCATTTTGTGTGGGATGGTTTAGGATACCTGAAAATAATTCAGGATGTTCATGTAATAAGCCCTTAAAAAAAACGGTATCGGGTTGTTGGGCAAAACCGTTAAGTGTGCTCATGATCAGCAGTAAAATACAGAGATATTTCATCATGATAAATATAGTTATGTAATTTGAGGTTAACGGATACTTATTGTACTTTTGCAGCGCTTTAGGTTTCATTATTTGCTTAATGAATTAAAAGGGAATACGGTGTAAATCCGTAACTGTCCCGCAGCTGTAAGTTCCATAACCGTTGCCAAATCTATATAGCCACTTACTGTAAAACAGGGGGGAAGGCCAGGCAAAAGGGGAGCAAGTCAGAAGACCTGCCAAGGCATTATATGTTATTCATAGCTTTCGGGGATTGAAGCTTGAATGTGAATGCTCTTCGTTTGGCGTGTTTTCATTTTATTCATTTCCGTGTATGCTATTAAGGCTGCATTATTATTTTACACATATCAATCATACATGGAAAAAAAGTACGCTAAAATTACTTTGGGATTCGGTTTGTTAGCTGTTGGTTTATCTACCTCAGCAGCATATGCACAGGATACCACACGCACACTCAATACGGTAGTAGTAACTGCAAGCCGTTCGCCTAAAAAACTGTCAGACATTGGCCGCGTTGTTACAATAATCTCTGCAGATGAAATCAATAAATCGCAGGGTAAATCATTACCTCAATTATTAAATACGGTTGCCGGTATAACTTTTTCAGGTGCAAATAATGCCCCCGGTATCAGCACATCGGTTTTCCTGCGCGGAGCTTCATCTGGCAATACCCTTATCCTGGTTGATGGCTTCCCGGTAAATAACGCATCCGGTATAGACGGCAGCTATGATCTTAATGCCCTTTCGGTGGATTTGATAGATCATATCGAGATTTTGAAAGGAAGTGGTTCAACGCTTTATGGTTCTGATGCTGTAGCAGGCGTTATTAATATCATCATAAAAAAAGCTAAACAACAGGGATTGACCGGTGGTTTGCAGTTAACAGGCGGCAGCTATAATACGTTTAAAGAGTCGGCCTCATTAATTGGACAGGTGAAAAATACAGGCATAGCCATTAACCTGTCAAATACCGATTCAAAAGGCTTTGCCGCGGCTACAGATACCACTGGCAAAGGCGATTTTAAGAAAGATGGTTTTCACCAACGTTCGGCCAGTGTGAACCTGAGCCAAAATGTCTCATCTAAATTTATTCTTAATGGAAACCTGCAGGTAAGCCACAACACTGGCGACCTGCCTTATGGTGCTTTTACTAATGATAACGATTACACGTATAAAAACACCTTTTTATTTGGAGGCGTAGGTGCAAAACTGATTTTTCCTAAAGGTAACCTGAACGTGAACCTGTCGCAAAATACGGTTCAAAATGATTTCACCAATCTTCCGTCTGACAATGGCGGAACCCACCAGGTTACAAAAAATACAGGACGTATAACCAATGCCGAAGCTGTGTTTAATTATGAACTGAATAAGTATTTGGACATTACCAGCGGTGCAGGTTTTAAATACAGCAATACAAGCCAGTATAGTCTGTATGAGTCAACAGCTTACCAGGCACCAGCAAGTATTATCAAAGCCGGTGATGCTACTAATAACATATTCAGCGCTTATACTTCGTTGTTTTTCAAATACGATATCTTTCATATGGAGTTAGGCGGCAGATACAATAACCATAGTAAATATGGCGACAAGTTTACCTACACCATCAACCCATCGTTATACCTTGCCGATCAGTTTAAGATTTTTGGTACAATAGCTTCGGCGTTCAAATCACCTTCGTTATATCAGTTGTTTTCTCAGTATGGCAATCCTAAATTAAATCCTGAGATCACCACATCATACGAAGCAGGCTTTGACTGGGAAATTGTTAAAAATACATTGTTATTCAATACGCAGTTTTTCAAGCGTAATACCAAAGATGTAATTTACTTTTTCTCTGAATCGCAGCCGCCGTACGCTTCTTTTTATAAAAACGGACAAGAGCAAAAAGATAAAGGCTTTGAGACCGAGTTAAAATATAGCAACAATAAAATTCACGCATCCGCATATTACGCTTATGTAACAGGCAAGCTAACCGACGAAGCCGGTGCACAAACCAGCAATCTTTACCGCAGGCCTAAGAATACTTTGGGTGCCAACATCAGTTACGATGTTTTAAACGATTTTCAGGTTGGCGTTAACTACAAATATACAGGCAACCGTACCGATCAGGATTTTTCAACTTATCCTTCAAAAGCGATTACATTGAAACACTATAACCTGGTAGATTTACATCTGGAATACAAGGCAACCAAAAATCTAAACGTTTTTGGCGACCTGAACAACGTTTTAGATACTAAGTACGTAGACTGGTTAGGATATAACACACGCGGTATCAACTTCATGCTTGGTGCCAGGTATCAAATTAAATAGCGTTTGCTTATTGTTCGGATTATTAAGTAATTTTACGCCATATATAAAATCATGACCGCAAAAGATAACACCAACCGCAACCTGTTCCTGATCCTGATGATCCTGGTTGCAGCCGCATTCAGGCTTTTAGCATTTAAGTATAAAGAATTGAGCAATTTCAATCCGGTAGGTGCTATTGCGTTATTTGGCGGTGCTTATTTTACCTCAAAGTGGAAAGGTTATGCAACAGTGTTGCTTACGCTGTTTTCAACCGATATTATAATCAATTACCTGTATACTGGAAAGTTAACTTTATGGTATGGTGGAGCAGTCTGGGTTTACCTATGCTTTGCATTCATGGTACTTGTTGGTACTTTGCTTGAAAGGGTGAATGTTATTAACGTGCTTTTAGGCTCAATTGCAGCAGTTTTAATTCATTGGTTAATTACTGATTTGCCATGGTTATACGGCACGCTTTATCCGCATACCTTAGCTGGCTACGGTGAATCATTGATTAAGGCTATTCCGTTTGAGAAAAACATGGCATTGGGTACATTGGTATTTAGTGCAATACTTTTTGGCGGCTTTGAGTTGGCGAAAAATAAGTACACTTTTTTGCAGGATAAAAAGCAATTGGCTTTATAAGATAAATGAACTTAAATTTAAAGCGGATTGTTGAAAAACGATCCGCTTTTTTTATGGCCTAACCAGCCTTTCTACTTAAATCAAAATGAAAAACATAGTAATATTGACCGGAGCCGGTATCAGTGCTGAAAGTGGCTTAAAAACATTCAGGGACAGCGATGGTCTTTGGGAGGGCTATAATATTGAAGATGTTGCTACACCCGAAGCCTGGGAGCATAACCCGGTTATGGTGCAGCAATTTTATAACGAGCGCCGTAAATCTGTATTGGAAGCAAAACCTAATGCGGCCCACTATGCACTTGCTGCGCTCGAAGAAAAGTATAGGGTAACCATCATTACTCAAAATATAGATGACCTGCATGAAAGGGCTGGATCAACTAATGTGGTGCATTTGCACGGTATTATTACCCGTTCGCAATCAAGTATCAAACCAGAACTTACTTATCCTATCGATGGGTGGGAAATTAAAATGGGAGAGCTTTGTGAATTAGGCTCGCAATTGCGTGCACATGTAGTGTGGTTTGGCGAGGCTGTACCGATGATGGAACATGCAGCTGCGATATGTGCAGGGGCTGATGTATTTATGCTTGTCGGTTCTTCGCTTGCTGTCTACCCGGCGGCAGGGCTAATCGGCTATGTTGACCGCGAGGCGCCAAAGTATATTATCGATCCCAATATACCTTTTGTAAATGTTAAAGGGCCGGTTATTAAAATCCAGGAAAAAGCAACAGTTGGCGTACCTGAATTAGTGAACCAATTATTAAAAGATTAAAATCAATAATTCATTAACTTTCTAATTCAATAATTAAATATGAAGTGTATCTTCAATTGGAGCGGCGGTAAAGACAGCGCCCTCGCTTTATATCATTGCCTGCAAAATCCGGATCTTGAAATCGCCTATCTTGTAACTACGATCAATGATGCAGCCGACAGGATTTCCATGCATGGTGTAAGGACGGAATTACTGACTAAACAAACAGAAGCTATCGGCATTCCATTATATCAGATACGCCTGCCCGAAATACCGGGCATGCAGGAATATGACGATGTAATGCGATACCATTTAAACCGGTTTAAAAATGAAGGTGTAACCCATTCCGTTTTTGGAGATATATTTTTGCAGGACCTAAAAGATTACCGCGATGCACGGTTAAGCGAGGTTGGGCTCAGAGGTATTTACCCCTTATGGAAAAGGGATACATCCGAATTGATAAATGAATTTTTGAACCTCGGTTTC
Organism: Mucilaginibacter gossypii; assembly: GCF_017569325.2. NCBI lineage: Bacteria > Pseudomonadati > Bacteroidota > Sphingobacteriia > Sphingobacteriales > Sphingobacteriaceae > Mucilaginibacter > Mucilaginibacter gossypii. Next base: position 2,069,922 of record NZ_CP071878.2, read on the forward strand.
GGAACTGTGATAGCCTGTACCCAGCAACGTTTGGAACGCATTGTTGGTAAAGAGATCAGCCGCGAGTTAATTGATGCGTTGCCTGACGATGTTGACGGTTGCGGCGAAAACGGGGAGTTCCACACCTTCACTTTTAAAGGGCCGATATTTAAAAACCCAATTGAATACAAAACAGGGGTGAAAATTTTTAAGGAATACGCAGCGCCGAAAAACGCCGATGATTACTGCGTTTCTGCTACCGATACCAAACCTTCCGGTTTTTGGTATTGCGACCTGTTATTGGCTTGACCTTTCATTTATTCCATTAAAATCAACGCAGAATAAAATTTCGTTTTATATTATAAAATATTAATTATCAATATATTAAGTTTATTTTATTAAATCTATTATTTAGATATGGTGTAAAATAAAGACAAGCATAATTTAAAAAGCCTTTATTTTGCCAAATTAAATTCTGTTTAGAATAATACTTTTTTGCAAAAATCTGATTATCAACAGTATTAATGACCTTGTTTCAATAGTTATATCTAAAATAAGCGTCTTTATAATCGTTACGCATGTCGATAAATCGGGCAGCTATCTTTTTTAAAAACTCTTCATCAAGCAACTCAAAAACGCTGTTAACCCCGTCGGTTAAATCCATTTCCGGGATCTTGTAACTCTGCTCAAGGGAGCCCTGCTCTACCTTTACAATAAACTTATTGTTCATATTCAGGATAGAGATTTTAAAATCCGGATGGGGAAGTTCTGCAATAATTCTCATGTCTTTTTTATTTATTCAATAAACCGTTCAGCGGATCTTTTCCGTAAATGGTGCCAAAGCTCGCGATTGGTTTAAACCGCGCAAAAAGCTCTTCGCTATACCAGCCTTCGCTTCTTGTCTTTTTAATTACTTCGGCATGTTCGGGGCTTTTATATGCAAAAGCTTTGACGTGTTCCAGGCTTTCCCAAACAGAAAATGTAGCTTGTCTGTATACCGGAGCTTCGCCAACGCCAAATGAATTTATATATCCGGGAGCGGATGTCATTATGTTTGCAACGGTATCTACATTAGCCCAGAAATTCTTTAACCTGCTAAGTTTGATTGTTGCGCGTGTGAGTACGGCGACTGGGCCATTAATGTCGCTTGCATCGGGCTTGCCGAATGGCTCTTTTCCATCCCAACTCCCGTGGCTTTGCAGGGGCTGACAAATCATAGTCCAGCTTTCAGTACCTAACAGCTTCCACCAGGATGGGACGAACGACCTGTTATAAAATGCGTCAAAATTTTCCCTGCTATCCCAGCAAGCCAACAAGCCCCATTGTTGCCAGTCGGGTTCAAGGTCAAATGTTCCGTTTTTTCCAGAGCCAAGAAGTTTGTAAAAACTGCATCCTTTTTGCATCAATAGGGGAAGGCGATGAATAGCCATAGCCAACAGGGCAAAAGGAACAAACAGCTTGCGGTATCGGATTATAGTAAGGCTAACTATCATGTAAATGCTAAATAAAAGATTAAATATGATATTTGCCTTATTTAGTTTCAACGTGGCATCCTTACTTTTACATCATGGCAGAAGATCTAACAATAAATACATCGACCGATAAAGCAGAGCAATACGCAACACTTGTCCCTCAAGTAGAAGCGTTACTTTATGGCGAGCCTGACCTCGTTGCTAATATGGCAAACGTAGCGGCAGCCTTAAAAGAGCAGTTTAAATGGTTTTGGGTAGGTTTTTACCTGGTTAAAGAAAACGAATTGGTTTTAGGGCCTTTCCAGGGTCCGGTTGCATGTACCCGCATTGGCTTGGGGAAAGGCGTTTGCGGAGCGGCATGGCAGCAGGCTAAAACTTTGGTTGTGCCAGATGTTGATGCATTTCCTGGGCATATTGCCTGTAGCTCACTTTCCCGCTCGGAAATTGTAGTGCCGGTATTTAAAGATAACGAAGTTGTAGCAGTGCTGGATGTGGATAGCGAATTACTTGATCAGTTTAATGAAACCGATGCGCAATATCTTGAACAAATAGTAAAGCTTATTAATTTTTAATGAGCAGGATCTATCTTATTGCCGGTCTCGGTGCTGATACGCGTGTATACAACAATATTAACCTCAGTGATGACCATGAGGTAATTACGGTAGACTGGATAGAACCGGCTTTTATTGATACTTTAATTTCATACTCACAAAAGCTTATTTATCAATACAATATAAAATCAAACTCAGTACTGATCGGCAACTCCTTAGGCGGGATTGTCGCTGTTGAAATAGCGAAGCTCATCCCTGCCGAAAAGGTTATTTTGATTTCCAGTATTAAAACAAGTGATGAGGCGCCATGGTATTTTAAACTCTTTCACGCGCTGCCTGTTTACAAACTTGTCCCGGGAAAAGTATTTAATTTGATGGGTTTTATGATCAAACCTTTGTTTGGTCACATGAGTCAGGAGGATGCCTGGTTATTTAGCGATATGCTCAAAAGATCATCGCCGGTATTTATGAAATGGGCTATGTATGCCATTTTACACTGGAAGAACGAAGTTATCCCGCCAAACCTCTATCACATCACCGGTGATATGGATTTGGTGTTTGATTACAAAAGAATAAAAAACGCCACCATTGTTAAAGGAGGTACACATATCATGATCTTTGACAAGGCAAAAGAGATTAACAAATTATTGAAGGGGATCCTGAAAAAATGAAAATACCTGAAAGTTATTACCTGGGTAACGATGTTGTAAGTATCAGTAAAGATCTGTTAGGTAAGTATTTATTTACTTGCATTGATGGTATAACAACAGGAGGATATATTGTTGAAACAGAAGCTTATAACGGTGTAATAGATAAAGCTTCTCACGCTTTTGGTAATCGATTTACCCCCCGGACTAAAACCATGTTCATGCAGGGGGGGATTGCATATGTTTATCTCTGTTATGGTATTCATGAAATGTTTAATATCGTTACCTCAAGCGATGGGCATCCGCAGGCAATTCTTATCCGGGCTATTCAGCCTACCGAAGGAATTGAAGCAATGCAGGTACGGCGCAACATGCCGGTTCTTAAGCCAACCATAACTGCCGGGCCCGGTTCGGTAGCCAGAGCTTTAGGCATTTCGCGCAATATCAATGCGTTTAGTTTGCAAGGCGATACCATCTGGCTTGAAGACCGCGGCCTTCATTTCCCTGATGATCAGATAAAAGCCGGCCCACGGATAGGGGTAGCCTACGCTGCCGAAGATGCCTTGCTGCCTTACCGTTTCTATGTGAAAGGCAATATTTACGTAAGCAAGCCCAACAAATAAGCTTCCTATTTTGTAATATTGGCGAATGAACTATCAAAACGATCTGGCGTTTGCCCGGCAGCAGGATGAGCAGGATTCATTAAAAAATTTCCGAAGTCGTTTTTTAATTCCCCAGCACAATGGTGAAGACGCGGTTTACCTTTGCGGTAACTCGCTTGGCTTGCAACCGGTTTCCGCGCAACAATATTTAGCCGATCAATTAAACACCTGGAAAAACCTTGCTGTTGAAGGTTGGTTTCAGGGAGATGATCCCTGGCTTGATTATCACAAATCTATTACCGGCTCAATTGCCGGCCTTGTAGGCGCGCAGGAAAATGAAGTAACCATAATGAATTCACTTACAGTAAATCTTCATTTACTGTTGGTAAGTTTCTATAAACCAGATATTAAACGATTTAAGATAATAATGGAGGGAGGCGCTTTCCCTTCAGATCAGTATGCTATAGAAAGCCAGGTTAAGTTCCATGCACTTGATCCTAAGGAAGCTATAATCGAGATTTTCCCACGTGAGGGCGAGGTTATTTTACGTACCGAAGATATCCTCAAAACTATCGATGAAAATAAAGAAGAGCTTGCTTTAGTGTTGTTTGGTGGGATCAATTACTACACCGGCCAGTTTTTTGATCTGAAAGCAATTACGGATGCCACCCACGCCGCAGGCGCCTATGCCGGTTTTGACCTGGCCCATGCTGCGGGGAATGTTCCCTTGCAGTTGCACGATTGGGGCGCTGATTTTGCCTGCTGGTGTTCGTACAAATACATGAACTCCGGACCGGGCGGTATAAGCGGCATTTTTGTGCATGAAAAACATTTTGCCGATAAGGAATTGAACAGATTTGCGGGTTGGTGGGGATATCGTCGTGATAAGCAGTTTTTGATGGCCCCGGGCTTTGACCCGGAAGTTGGGGCAGCCGGCTGGCAGATAAGCACCAGTCCAATTCCGCTCCTCGCTTTATTTAAAGCTTCTATGGCTATTTTTGATGATGCGGGCGGGTTAGATACCCTTCGTCAAAAAAGCATTCATTTAACGGGATATTTGGAGTTTTTGATTCAGGGCATTAATAAAGAGCAGGGTGAAGTGATCTATAAGATCATCACACCCGCCGATCCAGTTGCCCGCGGCTGCCAGCTTTCAGTGGTATGTAAACGAAATGCCAAAGCTATTTTCAACTACCTTGCGCAAAATGGCGTAATAGGAGACTGGCGCGAACCGGACGTGATCCGCCTGAGCCCTGTACCGCTTTACAATACATTTGAGGATGTTTACCAAGCAGCCAGGTTGATGGCTGATGCATTAAAAGCTGTTTAAATTTTCAGAGTTATATGGTTTATTACAATCCCAAAGAGTGGTTTTCATTCATTTTTAAAATAAACAAGGCCGAAACGCTGCGCGAGTTATTTCCACTTATGCTTGCCGTAGGTGCATATGCAGGTGTTGTTACTTATTTCCTGATTGATTTTTGGCAGCTACCCGATACAAGCATACTTAAGAAGGTAATCTTTATTCATCAAACAATAGGTTTTGTATTCTCCTTATTACTGGCATTTCGTATCAACTCTGCTTATGACCGCTGGTGGGAAGGGCGTAAGATTTGGGGAAGCCTGGTTAACAATAGCCGCAACCTTGCCATCAAATTAAAACATCTGATTGGCGAAAATGAACTGGCTTTTTTTAATTACGCTATTCCGCGTTATGCAAGGGCCCTGAGAGATCATTTACGGGATGAATATGTTCCGGAGGAGCAGTCGTTCATCAGTGTTGATGCACAAAAACATGTACCCAACCAGGTAGCTTCTGAAATGATTAAAAACATTTACAGGTTAAATAAAGAAGGCGCTATCAACCCGGAGCAATTGTTTAGTATAACAGCTGAAATTACTTCTTTTACAGATATTTGCGGTGCATGTGAACGAATTAAGAAAACGCCTATTCCGTTTTCGTACAATGTTTTTATCAAGAAATTTATTTTTACGTACATCATGACCCTGCCTTTTACCTGGGCCTTTGATCTCAAATATTTTATTATTCCGATAATCTGCTTTGTACTTTTTGTTTTTGCGAGTATTGAGTTATTAGCTGAAGAAATTGAGGATCCTTTTGGTCGGGATGCTAATGATTTACCGTTGGATAGCATTTGCGACAATATTCAAAAACATGTTGGAGAGTTGATAGGATAGAAGGTATGCTCAAAATAGCTTACGATCCGATATATGCCCATCCGCTGCCCGAAGGGCATCGCTTTCCTATGCTGAAGTATGAACTGATCCCGGGCCAGTTATTATATGAAGGCGTGATAGGTAGGGATAATCTGTTTTCGCCGGGGCTGCTGGAAGAAAATATCATTACCCGTACCCATGATGAAAATTACTGGCACCAGCTTCGAGACCTCACGCTTTCACCGAAGGAACAACGCCGCACGGGTTTTCCTTTATCGGCGCAATTGGCTGAACGGGAGATCAGGATAGCAAAAGGCACAATTGATGGCTGCCGGTACGCTTTTGACGATGGTGTCGCGTTCAATGTTGCAGGCGGTACACATCATGCAGGCAGTAACTGGGGCGAAGGTTTCTGCTTGTTAAATGACCAAGCTATTGCAGCTAATTATTTATTGGACAATAAATTAGCTACATCTATCTTAATAATTGATTTAGATGTGCATCAAGGCAACGGCACAGCTGAGATCTTTAAAAATGAGTCCAGAGTATTTACTTTCTCAATGCATGGGGCTAACAATTTCCCTTACAGAAAGGAGCAATCTGATCTGGATATCCCTTTACAAGACGGCGTAAGTGATGGCGAGTTTCTCGACATACTTAAAACAACGCTGCCGCGATTGATTGAGCAACATAAGCCCGATTTTATCTTTTACCTTTCGGGTGTTGATATTTTGGCTACTGATAAGCTGGGTAAGCTTGCATTAAGTAAAGACGCATGTAAAGCCCGCGATCAGTTTGTTTTTGAACAATGCGTCAAACACAATGTCCCGGTGCAGGTAAGTATGGGAGGAGGGTATTCACCACAAATTAAAGATATTGTAGAAGCGCACTGTAATACGTTCAAGGCGGCTATCGACCTCTATTTTTAATCCTTTGCTATTACTGGTATTACCGGCTTTTGCTTACGGCTTTTGCTAAGCAGGTTAAACCGTGCAAATAAAAGTACCGAGGCAGTCCCGAGGCCCAGCACAAGGCCATACCAAACCCCATAAACCCCAAGGTTTAATTTAATACCAAGCAGGTAACCAACAGGCAAACCAATTATCCAGTACGCCAGAAAAGTAATAACGGTTGGGATATTTACATCGCCCATGCCCCTTAGCACACCAAGCCCAACAACCTGTGCGCCATCAAACAGCTGAAAAAATGCTGCAATTATAAGTAACTGTGATGCAATAGTTATTACTTCTGTATCCGAAGTAATAATCCATGGTAAAAGATGCCTGCCTAAAGCAAATACTACTGCTGTAAACGTCATGAAAAGCAATACAATGTGATAATTGGAGATAGCCGCAAGCCTTAAATTACGATGATCGCTTACACCAAAATAGTTACCCGATTTAATTGCTGCAGCCGCACCAATGCCGCTTGCCATCATATAAGTCATGGATGCCATAGTTATAGTAACCTGGTGTGCAGCCTGAGCAACTATGCCGATGGTGCCAACCAATAATGCAGCGCCGCCAAAGGCGCTGATCTCAAATGTGTACTGCATTGCCACAGGCGCACCGATTTTCATGATCTGGATACCTCGAAGCCTATCGATATTCTTAATGGCAAAATCTGTTAAATAAGTTTTAAAATTTTTTGAACGGAAAACATAGATACCCATAACAGTTGCCATTAAGCAACGATCAATCAGTGTACTGTAGCCAACACCTCTGATACCCATTGGTTGGATGCCAAACAGGCCCTTAACAAAAATTATCCCGAACAAAATATTAATAAGGTTACCCCATATAGATATCATCATAGCTTGCTTGGTGAAACCCAACCCTTCTGCAAATTGCTTAAACGTATTAAAAATAAGCAGGGGTATTAGGGACAAGCTAAGCAAAAATAAATATGGCTTAGCCTCTTTTACAACCGCTGGCGACTGGTCAAGATGGCCGATAAGTAACATGGTGCCAAAGTAAATTCCGCAAAACAGGATAATTCCGCTCAGCATATTCAGGAATAAACTATTGGATAATAACAGACCGCATTCTTTATGATTTTTTCGGCCATTATTTTGGGCGATAAGTGGCGTTAAACCATAAGATATCCCCATACCAATCACCAGCGGAACCATGAACAGACTGTTTACGGTTGATACCGCGGCCAAAGAAACAGTGCCCGCAAAATGCCCCACAATGATGGTATCAGACATTTGAACGAGCGTATGCCCTACGTTTGATATAATTACCGGGATAGCCAACTTAAGGCTTTCAAGATAATAAGGTTTGTATTTTTGGTAAACGGCTCTCATAATTACTCAGACAACAGGAGCGTAAAAGTAACCATTCGGGTACACACAAAAGTCAGCAGGCTGTATAATATTCTTCCTTTTCGGTTGTGTTGATTTTGATCAGGCCTGATAATATCAGGTCAACAAGTACATTCTGAGCACGCCGGCGCCCAACTTTAAGCAGTTCACTGCATTCTTTTATGGTAATGCGGCCAGCTTTTTCCAAATGGCCAAGCAAGGTACTTTCGTTTTCAGAATACTCAATTAAAACACCCTGATCATTTGACGAACGTTTTAAAACTTCCAGCACAATTTTACTGGCTAATACGCTTTTATCTTTAACGCGTACGTAAGCCCACCATTTACCATCCTCGGCGAGAGCATAATGAGGCTTTAGCTCGCTTGAGGTTATCTCTACAACGAGTACCAGTTTATCATCAAAATATACCTCTTCAAAAACAGGTTCAAGCGCCGGCCTCGAAAAAAAATGAGCTGCCTTTGTTATCATGTACCTTTCCTCATCGTCTGATTTTACACCTTTTATTGTGCCGTCATCAGTAACCCCAATAAGTAATTTACCACCTTTGTTGTTAGCGAATGATACCATTGTCCGGGCTATTTTTTCGCAACTGGTTATCGTTTTTTTAAAATCGACAGTAACGCCTTCACCTTCAAAAATCAGCTTCTTAACGTTTGTTTTGTTCATAGCCTTTCGATTATTATTGGGGCTTAATATATGGTGTAAAAATTTCCATCCAAGTTTCAGGGCGTGAGATGGGTGAAAAGCCAAACTGGCTGTATAAGTTGTGTGCGTCCTTTGTAGCTAAAGACCACCTTCTTAAGCCTTTCAGGTCGGGATGCTTGACAATGGTTTGTACCAGCCATTTGGAAAGGCCTATGCCTCGGTAGCCGGGTAAAATAAATACGTCGCAGATATAGGCAAACGTAGCATTATCAGAAACAACGCGCGCAAAACCCACCTGCTCATTCTTGAGATAGATGCCAAAACACATGGAGTTTTCAATTGCCCTGGCTAATTTTTGACGCGGGATGCCTTTTGCCCAGTACGATTCATTATTCAGATAATCATAAATAACATCAACGTTAAGTAGGTTTTTATCGGTTGAGATTTTGAAGCCTTTTTTTTCAAACGCTTCGTCATTCATAATTACAGTCATCAGTATAAGTTATATTGTAGTATCAGTAAAGTTTAAGTTTCGAACATATACCTCAATCATGAGGGATACGCATATTTCGCCATCTTTATTGTAAATGTCAATAGGGAACGAGCGAATAAATTTCCCAGCTGTATTTAAAACATGCTCTGCTTCGGCTATATCACTGTCTGATAGCTCGATATCAAAAAATAAATTTGTTGCTGCCGGCCTTGCGTATTTTACCGTTGCCGATTTCGACCAAACAGTAAGTTTATAACCTTTATGGCTAAATATTTGATAAAACAGGATAGGGTAAAAGGGATCTGCGGCCGAGAAAAGCGTGCCGCCAAAAATTGAGTTATTGTAGTTTTTATTAAGAAAACTCTTCCTGACTTTTACCTTTACACCGCGATAGCCTTTGCTGAATTTAACTACCCAGATACGCTGGAAAAGGAGAGGAGGGTAGAAGCGCATTACCCACTTTAATAATCCTTCGGATACCACCATAGCGCTTAAAGATCAGAAAAAAATTAAACAATAAGTGGCAAATGTGAATCAAACAGGCGTATGTTTAAAAATAAAAAGATAATAAAATCCAGAATTACCGGTAAACAATACGGTTAAAGCTTCGTTAATAGTATGGTTCATCATAAATTGATCATTTAATCAAAAGCAAATAACTATGAAAAAGCAATTTTTAAGTTTCGCACTTGTCGCGGCAATGATCGGCGCTATTGCAACCAGCTGTAGCTCGGAAAAAAAAGCAGGCGATGGCTCTGACAGTACAAAAATGGATTCAACAAGTCAAAGTGCACCTGCACCGGCGGCTACTGACACAGCTAAGACCGACACGAGCAAAAAAGACACTACAAAACATTAGAAATTTAAAAAGCATAAAAAATCCCGGCCAGGTATTACGCCTGACCGGGATTTTTTATGCTTTTTCCCTTAAGTTTTAGAATGCTGTTTTTATAACCCCGCCATCAGCGCGTAAAGTTGCGCCATTAGTTGCTGCCGATAGCGGACTGGCAATATAGGTAACCATGTTTGCAATTTCCTCTGTAGTAATAAAGCGTTTTATTAATGAAGTGCCACGCACATTAGTAAAAAAATCTTTTTCTACCTCAGTATTACTCAAACCCTGATCTTTCGCCAAAGCCTCAATAAAATCGCCCACACCTTCAGATAAAGTTGGCCCGGGCAAAACAGTATTTACAGTGACACCTGTGCTTTTAGTAAGTTCAGCCAAACCACGTGCAACTGCAATTTGAGCAGTTTTGGTTGTGCCATAATGGATCATTTCTTCGGGGATCTGATATGCAGATTCACTGGAGATAAATATAATACGGCCCCAATTTTTACTGATCATTTTATCAAAATAGGCTCTTGACAACCTTACCCCGCTTAGTACATTGACCTCAAAAAACTTCAGCCAGTCGGCATCAGTAATTTCGGTAAATGGTTTAGGTTCAAAAATGCCTACGTTGTTTACCAAAATATCAACTTCCGGCAGTTGCGCTGTTAGCGCTCCAACTTGCGCAATATTTGAAAAATCAGCAGCAATGCCTTTAATTTTATGGTTACCGGTTTCGGTAATCAGCTTTTTTACAACTTCGTCAACCTTGGTTTGGTTTCGGCCATTTACATATACCGTGGCGCCCTCGTTGGCTAATGATTTTGCAATAGCATAGCCAATTCCGGCTGTTGATCCGGTTACGAGAGCTGTTTTATCATTAAGTTTAAAATCCATGATTTAAATTTTTGTTTTAATAACACAAGTGTAGCCTTGTTGTTAGTTTAAGGCAGATTTTAAAATCAAAGATTAAACAGCATTGACAATAGATGCCAAATTTTGAATTTAGCCCTGACCGGGCTGGTACATTCTTTTTTCAACAGGCTGATAATATTCGTTTAAGTTTTCCGGCACCCGGGATTTATAACCCAAAACTTGCCTAAGGTCATCACTTAATCCTTCGCCAAATTCATATCCCAAAAATCTTGGATAATCAAGCTGTTGTTTAAAAAAGGGCTTAGTAAAAGCCATGGTTAATGTCCGCCGTGTTGCATCAGTATAATTTTTACCAGCCGCATGCCACAAGTTGGAGTCAAACAAGATAATGCTGCCTCTTTTTGTATTGGCACGATCTGCATTTTTGTAAAAAAAATTACTTTCCGGCTTTTCATCGCTTTTATGCGAGCCTGACAGAAAATAAGTTGATCCGTTTTCAAGAGTAAAATCATCTAATATTATCATCATTTGAATCATTACTTTAAAATCGCCGGTAAAGCTTCTTATATCCCGATGGATGTTTTGAACATATGGTTTTTCATCTTTTAAATTGATGACCGCGCCCAGCGAATTTATAATGTAATTTCCTTTTAAGAAATGCATTATCTGATCTGCACAATATTTTCGTTCAAGAAACTTTAGTGAAAATCTTTCCCGTTCAACAAGGTGGTGTAACGTTCCATTCATGTTATCGCCTATGCCATTTGCAATTTGAATTTTACGCCTGATATCGTATGCAGGTATCAATGAATCTGTTATTTCGTCAATGAATTCATTGTCCAGAGCATTTTCATATATAATCCATCCATATTCATCCATTACCCGGTCGAATACGGCAAGGTCAGCATCGGAATAGTTAAACTTATTTTTCATTTCTGTAATTAATTAAGGTTTTCAATTGTGGTGGTTTCTGGTTCAGAGGTAGTTGACTGTGCTTTTCTGTTAGGATGACGATATAATGGAAAGAATTTAATTTCAGGATTGGGATCCACGCCCGATTTTAAAACAAGCTCGTTATATGCAGGCTCATCATTGATATAGCACCAGATCCGATCTTTTACCTGTAAGTTGGAGAAAAGCTTTTTGAAATTAAAAAGTGAGTCTTCCTTTCCACCTACGCCGCCCCCAAGGTGAAAGATCTTTTTTCCTAATCTTCTTCCAATCATGCTTATTTCATCTGTTAATAATTTACTCGGAGAGATACTCAGGTAATCTGGCGACGTGGCCGAAAGATGATTCCGAACAATGTTATCAGACAATAAAATGAGCGCTCCGCACATAAGGTTAGGCCCATTGTATATTAAAATAAGTTTGTTTTTCATGTACTCTTCATTAAGAAGGTTGATGAAATGCTGAACATCAAAATAATAATTAGATGAAGCATGGAGCCTATCCATATTTTTATAATACATTTCCGCAAAATGTTCAATTTCCTGAATTGTATCTGCCTCTTTAATAACAAAGCCCATTTTTCGCAGGCTTCTTATCTGCCGACCAAGTCTTTTGTCATAGCCATTCCGTTGTTCTTCTTCAGACATTGAAAGATCAACGTACAGCGTTGTGCCGTTATCTTTAATACCGCCAATATTCTCCAACAAATGATGCTGATTGAGGAACGGATGTAATCTTGAAAAGATACAAATGGCCAATTCTTCTTTCATAAAACCTGTAAATGCAACCTTGAATTTTGTAGTTATTGCGGTTGGCAAGTTTTCAAGGGATATGTTGGATAAAGGCCCTGAATAGCCATACACACAAGTCATATCGAAGTATTCGGAACCTTCAATTTTCCTCTTGATCACAGGTAATGCTATAAAAACTGCATCTTCTTCATAAACAAATAAAAGCGGCTCGCCTTCATTATTTAAAGAGTGATAATACCAGGTATGAAATCCCTCGTGCGCATATGACCGGTTTATATATTCGTCCCAATCTTTTCTATTACGTATGGTGAAACTTCGATAGCTCATAAGTGGTTTTAATTACGTATCTAATTATTGATTATATGCCCGAGGGTAGGGCATGGGGTGCTTGTTAGTCAATAATACGAAGCAGTTTATGCCTCAAAATGGAATAAAGTTTAAAGCAGGTATTTTACAGTATCAAAAGCCTTACGTAACCGAAACCGGCCTAATTCAAATAGTATATATCTTTTAAGATACAACATCAGCAGCATTTTCTTTTGCATTCCGCGATAGCGAAAACGCCTGATGATGAGATTAAAATCACTGATAACCATTTCCATCCGGGCATCATTCCTTATCATGCTCCAAATGCCGCCAACATGATTGCGATAGCAGCTCATAACCTCAGGCATTACATATACTTTGCGCCCGGTGTTGAATGTGGCGAAGATTTTAAAGAATTTATCGGCTGCATAGCAACTCGTATACCATGGCTCCTGAAATAATTCATGTACTTCAGGAATGTTATGATAAACAACAGTTGCTGTTTTAGTTTCTACCTGCCTGCCAACTAATAAATCTTGATAAGTATACTCAAGCGGCACAGGATTTGGCTCGATATTCAGGGTATTATTGTTGATATCAATTACCCTTGTGTAGTGGCAGCAAATAATATATTCCGGGTTATTTTCCAGGAAATTGACTTGCTTTTGCAACTTTTGTGGACTTGTCCAAAAGTCATCTCCGTCACAAAGAGCAATATATTTTCCTTCACATGCATTGATGGTATTAATTGTATTTAAATGAGCACCGCGGTTTTTTTCCGGGTAAATTATCTTGATTTTATCCGGGTATTTTTCTTTGTATGATCTCAATATTTCAGTTGTGCCGTCGGTTGAACAATCATCGCCAACAACAATCTCGTACCTAAAATTAGTTTCCTGCATCAGGAAACTTTCGATAGCCTGACTAATAAAATCTTTATGATTATAAGTTGTACAGCAAACGCTAACCATCAAGTTCTGATCTGTTATCATATAAAGAGTAAAATTTATTTTTGGAGGTCGTGCAATGCTTCGCCATATGACTCACATTATTTAACCGAAAAAGTCTATTGTGTTAAATAGCTTTAATTTTCAATTGAGTTCGATCAAAAAAATGAATAATTCCGAGCCGGCTAATACAGCATTTTTGCTATGTCAAATATATTTATTCCGCACCCAATAGCAGCTTGCAGCGGCTTATTGACTCTCAAATTGTAAACTACTTTTCATTTAGTTTACATTCATGTGAATGGCTGTAAATATCAGTTGTGCATCCGTGCAATTCGGCATAAGTTTGGGTACTTCAGATCTTAAAAATCGCTCTATAAATAATTCCTATAATTAACATTATGTTAAATAGCAATATAAAAAGAAAGATCTTTTTCAAGACCCTCCTTTTATATTGTTTTATCTAATTATTGATTGGCTGGTAAAGCATCAATCTGGGCTTTTAATTTTGAGGCATTCGCATCATCTTTAACACCTAAATAATAGGTTCTTAAATTTTGCAATGCGTCAATTGATTTTGGCTGAAGTTCAACAGCTTTTACCAAATATGGCTTCGCTTGTTCAAACTGAGCTTTAGCTTTGGCAATAGCAGCATCGTATTCTTTTTGTTTGTTAGCAGGCAATTTATTAGCAGCATTATAAGCGTCAATGGCTGGGTTAAGTATTACATAGCCGTAGTTTAAATTAGCTTCAAAATAATTAGGATCAATTTCTAAAGCTTTCTTATACATTTCGCCAGCTTTAACATAAGCCTCTGCTTTTGAGGCTTGCAGTTTCGCTTTTGCAGCAGCATCTTTAGTTGCACCCGCTTCTTTTGCGTAATTATCGGCTGTTTGTGAATAAGTTAACCCTGCATAGTAATACAAAGTTTTGTTTTTAGGATCATTGGCTAAAGCTGCCTGGATCTTATCTGTAACTTCTTTTTCTTTTCCTGTTTGCAGGCTAATTTCGATTTCGCGTTTACGTAGGTCGCTGTTTGTAGGATATTTAGTTACACCCTCAGATACTGCTTTGAGAGCTCCTGCAGTATCTTTACTGGCGAGATATAATGAAGAAAGATCAAGGTAAACCCCGGCATTTTTTGAATATTTTGTAGTTACCAGTTTACTGTAGTTTGAAATCGCCGCCGGATAATTTTTTCCGTTTGCAGCTGCAAGACCAGTGTAATAAATGGCATTGGTATCTTCAGGCAATACGGTCCGGTAAAAATCAAATGATTTGTAGGCAAGGTCATATTTACCTGACGAATATTCTTTTACACCTTTAGTCAATTGATATTGAGCCAGGTTTAAGTATGCCTCATCAATCATTTTTTTATTTTCGCCTTTGGTGTCAGCTTCTTTAGCTTTTTTCAAGGCTTCCTCGGCTGTGGTAAACAATGGTAATGAAGTAGCAGGTACAGTATCCTGAACAGCTAACGCTGAATAAATTGAACCTTTTACGGCGTAAGTAAGCGGCAAAGTAGCGGTTTTTTCATTGGCTGAAGCTTTGTCAATTGATTCTTTTGCGGTAGTGAGGCTTTTGCCTGCCATTGCTGCCATTGCCGGCTGGCCCCTTAAGCCCGAATATTTTTCATATTCTTCTTTTGCGGTATTTAACTCGCCTTTTTGTGCAAAAGCTGCTGCTGAAACCAAGCCTAACAGGCCCGCCATCAAAAGTTTGATTTTCATGATTATTATTGATTGGTTAACTGTTTTAGTTTATTGTTTATTTTGTCTAACTGATCCTGGTTATTGGTTTTTGCGTATGCCAACTGCAAAGCCTGCAGGCTGTTTACATTATTCGGTGATATTTCATTGGCCTTTTCAAGCCATTGAATGGCCCGTCCCAGGTCCTGGATGCTCCTCTCCCCTTTCGAAGTTGTGCTTTGCTTTAAATATAATAACCCCAAGTTAAATACCGGATCAAAATATGTTCCGCTTAGTTCAATGGCGTGTAAGTAAAGAGATTCTGCCTGATCAAATTTATCTAAATGATCGTAGCAATTAGCAGCAACAAATGCAATATCGGCGTTATTTGCATTAATATCAAGCAGAGGGCCAATTAGAGGCTCTAAGGCTTTGTAATTTTTTTTGTTGTTATAGATATTGGCTTCATCAAGTAATAAAAATCTGTCATTAGGCAAGATTTTCCTCCCTTTTTGGAGAATCTGTAAGGCCTTGGCCGTATCCCCCAATGATTTATAGATATTTGATGCTGTTTCAATATATTCAGTACGTGCACTGTCAACCCTTAGCATATTGCTATAATACACAGCGGCATCCTGCAAATTACCGGCTTTATTGTTTGCGAAAGCGATATAGGTATTGATCTGATTCATCGCCGGCGCATACTTTTTCGCGTTTTCAAACGAAGTTTTAGCATTGGTGAAATCTGAATTATTTACCGCATCAAACCCCTTTCGGATATAAACGTTTGCCAGGCAGCGCCTGGTATAATCAAGTTCTGACTGGTATTTGAAAATTTTGTTCATACCCGATAGCCGATCAACCAGTTTGGTTGTTTTGTCAAGCATATCTGCGGGCATCCCGAGTTTGTTTAACGAATCGATATACAGGATGCTTGAATTTACAATAGCCCGATAAAGGTTTTTTTCAATATCAGCCGTGTCCGACTTGGTAATGATCAAACTATCTGCAGATTTTTTGGCCGCGGCCAAATATTTCAGGTCGTTTTTCTGTTTATAAAAAGCCAGGTTATTTACTACAACTTTCAGCGCTTCTTTTTGTGCGAAGGCAAAAGTTGTAGTAAAGCTTGTAATTAAAACCGATAAAATGATCTTGCGGTAGTGCATATTTATTATTCTGTTTTATCGTCAGTCGATGGTTCTGCACCATTTTCAGCTGTATCACCGTCGCCTGTATTTTCGGCTGTGGTATCAGAGCCTTCTGCATTTTCATCACCTTCTTTTACTTCCTCGTCCTCATCATGCTCAATTTTGGCTACTGAAGCTATCTCATCATTGTTTTTAAGCGTTATCAGCCTTACGCCCTGTGTGGCGCGGCCCATCACTCTTAATTCGCTTACAGCTATGCGGATAATAATACCTGACTTGTTAATGATCATCAGGTCTTCCTTATCTGTAACACCTTTTATGGCAACAAGGTTTCCGGTTTTTTCAGTAATATTTAATGTTTTTACACCTTTACCACCACGGTTTGTAACACGATAGTCTTCAATGTCGGTACGTTTACCGTATCCCTTTTCTGATACCACCAATACTGTTGTTTCAGAGTCATCAATTGCAATCATGCCAACTACCTCATCGTTCTCGTCATCAAGCGTAATACCACGAACACCGGTAGCTGTACGTCCCATAGGCCTTACTGTCGACTCGTTGAAACGGATAGCACGGCCAGATTTAAGTGCCATCACAATTTCGCTGCTGCCACTTGTTAAACTTGCCTCAAGTAATGAATCGCCTTCGTTAATGTTGATGGCATTGATACCGTTTGAACGTGGACGTGAGTAAGCCTCGAGTGAGGTTTTCTTGATGGTACCCTTCTTGGTACACATGATAATGAAGTTATTTTCAAGGTAGTTCTGATCTTTAAGCGAAATCAGTTTAATGTAGGCCTTGATATTCTCTTCTTTCGGAATATTGATAATATTCTGGATAGCGCGGCCTTTTGAGGTACGTGTGCCTTCTGGTATTTCAAACACCCGGAGCCAGAAACATTGTCCCGATTCGGTAAAGAAGAGCATATAGTTATGATTTGAGGCAATAAGCAAGTGCTCAATGAAATCCTCATCACGGCTGTTGCTGCCAATAGCGCCTTTACCTCCCCTGCTTTGCCTGCGGTATTCAGTCAGCGGGGTGCGTTTGATATAGCCTTCGCGCGAAATCGTAATTACAACATCTTCGTCCTCAATAAAGTCTTCAGTTTGCATTTCTGCAGATGAGTGAACCATTTCGGTACGGCGCTCATCGCCATATTTTTCCTTAACTTCCAATAACTCATCCTTAATGATCTGCATCCTTAAGCCTTCGTCGCTCAGGATGTTTTTTAAGTGTTCAATGAGTTTCATTAAAGCAGCATATTCATCTTTGATCTTGTCACGCTCAAGTCCTGTTAACCTCCTTAAGGTCATATCAAGGATTGCACGTGCCTGGATATCAGTTAAACCAAAGCTGCTCATCAAGCCTTCCCTTGCTTCATCAGGAGTTTGTGAAGCACGGATAAGACGGATAACTTCATCAAGGTGATCTAAAGCGATCAATAAACCTTCAAGGATATGCGCACGCTTTTCGGCCTCATTAAGTTCAAATTTAGTACGGCGTACAACAACCTCATGACGGTGCTCAACAAAGTGATGGATCAGGTCCTTCAGGTTGAGCAGCATTGGACGGCCATTAACCAGCGCGATGTTGTTTACACTGAACGATGTTTGGAGTGCCGTATATTTAAACAGGTTGTTCAATACAATGGCCGCATTAGCGTCACGTTTGATCTCATAAACGATGCGGATCCCTTCACGGCTCGATTCGTCACGAATAGCCGAAATACCTTCCAGTTTCTTTTCGTTAACCAGTTCGGCAGTACGCTCAATCATCAAAGCTTTATTTACCTGGTAAGGTATTTCGCTAACAATGATGCGTTCACGTTCGCCATTATAGGTTTCAATCTCCGCACGTGCGCGGATCACAACCCTGCCGCGGCCTGTTTCAAGCGCTTCGCGAGGGCCGTCGTACCCGTAAATAATACCGCCTGTAGGGAAATCAGGGCCTTTTACATATTTCATTAACTCGGCAACCTCGATCTGGCGGTTATCAATTAATGCCATAGTTGCATCGATAACTTCCGATAGGTTGTGCGGAGCCATATTGGTAGCCATACCTACCGCAATACCCGAAGCGCCGTTAACCAGCAGATTAGGAAATTTGGATGGCAGTACGGTTGGTTCCTGTAGCGAGTCGTCAAAGTTTAATTGGAAATCAATGGTGTCTTTGTTGATATCAGCAAGCATCTCTTCCGCAAGCTTTTGTAAGCGTGCTTCTGTATAACGCATTGCCGCAGGTTCGTCACCGTCAACCGAACCGTAGTTGCCCTGGCCTTCAACCAGTAAGTAGCGTAAGCTCCACTCCTGAGCCATACGTACCATGGTGTCGTACACCGATTTATCACCGTGCGGGTGATACTTACCCATCACCTCACCCACAATACGGGCAGACTTTTTATAGGGTTTGTTATTGGTTAAACCCAGGTCAAGCATACCGTAAAGTACGCGCCTGTGAACGGGTTTCAGTCCATCGCGGACATCGGGCAGCGCCCTGGAAACAATCACCGACATTGAATAATCAATGTACGCCGATCGCATTTCCTCATCAATATTTATCGAAATTATCCTGTCTTCTGCGTGTGAATTATCGTTTTCTGTTCCTTCAGCCATTTTTAATTATTTGTAGAACCTTCTCTTATAATTGCGTGTTAAAATTGATTTTTCAACGACCTGCGAAGTTAAAAAAATACTTGGGATTGCGCCAACTTAGTAACAATAAACCGGGGGAACATATTGCCCCGGGGTTAACGATATTGTTACTTTAATACAGGTTTATTTCACCCTTACCCAGTAATCTTCAACCTTGTTGCCGTTAGGCAAAACCGAAAGCAGTTTAAGTGTATCGTTAGTGATTATGTAGTTGTATTTTATGGTTTTGTTAAGCAGTTTTGACTCCTGCATACAATAGGTTTGGGTTTCAAAGCAGGTGTCAGCTTTTAACTGGTAATCGCCCTTTTCATATACCTGGGTTTTCTCTCCTTCTTCTATTACCCTCGCTTTGTAATGCTCGTTGTCGTAATCCCGTTGTAGTTTATAAGCTGCAGGGGCAGCATCAAGTTTGCCGTTAATTATACCGCCGCGGTATTCCCAGACGCCTCTAAGCGGACTGTCATCAAAACGGAAAGCACATAACAGTAAAATACCGAGTACCGGCACAATAGATCTTTTCATTGGTGATATTATTAGCTAAAAGCCTATACCCAGTTAATGCCTTTTTTTAATAAAGATAGTGTTTTTTCCTCTTCGCTGCCAGTTACCGGATGATAGTCATAAACCCATTTGGTCGTAGGCGGCAGGCTCATTAATATTGATTCAATCCGGCCATTGGTTTCCAGCCCGAATTTGGTGCCGGCATCATAAACCAAGTTAAATTCTGCATAGCGGCTGCGGCGCTGGTATTGGAAAAGCTGTTGCGCTTCAGTAAATGATTTATCGCGATTTCGGTTAACCAACTCAGTATATAAGGGTGCAAAAGAGCGGCCAACAGATTTTGAAAACTCAAAGATATCTTCCCAACTTAACTCATCATTAGCGGTAAGCCTGTCGTAAAATATGCCGCCTATTCCACGGGTTTCATTACGGTGTTTGATGAAAAAGTAATCATCAGCCCATTTTTTAAACCGGGGGTAAAAATCGGCATAGTATTGATCACAAACAGCTTTTAGGCCTGCATGAAAAAAACGGGCGTCATCTTCTGTTACATAATGAGGCGTTAGATCTATGCCTCCGCCAAACCAGCGAACCGGTTTCTGGCTGTCGCCCATGGTTGATGGCATTTCAAAGTAACGGATATTCATGTGGATGATAGGTACCAGCGGGTGATTGGGATGGATCACAATTGATACACCGGTAGCAAAAAAATCATCCTGCTCAACCTGTAGGGCACGCTTCATGGTATCGGGCAAATGACCGTGAACCGCCGAAAAGTTAACCCCGCCCTTTTCAAGGATGTTACCGTTCTGGATAACCCGGGTACGCCCCCCGCCTCCGCCCTCGCGCTCCCAAATCTCCTCCTCAAATTTTGCGGCGCCATCTAATTGCTCAAGTGCGGTGCAGATCTCATCCTGTATTTGTTTATAATCTTCGGCTATTTGTTCTTTGCTGATCATAGGCTGTAAAAGTAATGAATTTTGGGAATTGCAGCGGAAGGCCTTTTTTTAACGCGGAAACCCGTAGCTACCCGCATTTACAGCCGATAATTGAAAGTGTTCAACTTTTTTAGGTGTGAACACCCCGTAAAAATAAATCGATTGATAATCAATGACTTATGCGTTCATTATTTATTGCTAAAAACGTAAACAACTGATAATCAATGCCTGTGTTTTTAACATTAGCCTAAACGGAACATTTTTGAACACCCGTTTTTTAAAAATTGAACACCTGGCCGATTTTAGCTTATCTCTACGTAATTCAAATCCTTGCCGAAGGTTTCCTTTAACTGGCTTAAGGATAACAGGGCTACAGCAGTAAGTATCCCCATCATGATATATCCCGATTTGATATACCCATACTTTGCATTGAAAGCATTAAATGCTATAGTTATCGGGATCAGTGAGCCGCGCACAAAGTTGGGTACAGTAGTGGTAACTGTTGAACGGATGTTGGTGCCGAATTGCTCGGACGCAATGGTAACAAACGTTGCCCAATAACCTACTGTACAACCCATAAAAAAGCTTAATACAGCAAATTTTTCTGGAGTAATGCCGTAGCTGCTTAAATAAAAGTGGACACTAATTAATGATATAATCAGAAATACAGCCATCGTTAGTTTGCGCGATTTGGTAACCTGAGCCAGTAAGCCGGCCACAATATCACCAATGGCGATGCCAATGTAGCTGTAAAAAATGCCGTCGCCCGGTTTGATCAGGGTTTTAGCCCCTAAAGCAGCACCAAACTTATCCGAAAAACTGATCAATACACCCACTACGTACCAGAGCGGCGCGCCTATCAGGATGCAAAACAGGTATTTTTTTAAACGTTCCCAGTTGGTAAACAACATGAGCATGTTGCCTTTGGATACATCGCTGTTCTCAACATTCTTAAACATGCCCGATTCAAAAGTACCAACACGAAGAAGCAATAATAAAATCCCTAAGCCGCCGCCTACAAAGTAAGCATTACGCCAGCCAAATTTAGCTACGGCATAAGCAGCGGTAGCGCCAAACAAGCCAATAACAGCTACCATCATAGTTCCGTAACCCCGGTTTTCCTTGCTTAATGTTTCGCTAACCAGGGTAATACCAGCACCAAGTTCTCCTGCAAGCCCCAAACCTGCGATAAACCTTACTATGGCATAAGTATTTACATCATGAACAAGGCCATTGGCAAAATTGGCTATCGAGTAAAGTAATATCGAACCAAAAAGCACCTTAATACGGCCCAGCTTATCACCGACAATGCCCCATATGATACCGCCAAGCAACAGCCCAAACATCTGGATGCTGATAATGAACTGACCTTTATCGGTTATATCCTGTGCATTTAAGCCGATATCTTTAAGGCTGGGGATGCGTACTATAGAAAAAACCAAAAGATCATATATATCAACAAAATAGCCCAGGGAAGCAACAAGTACTAAGAAAACAGCGTTCCTTGTGGCTTTGGCGTTGGTAACATCGGTCATATCGTGTAAAAATTGGTTGGCTAATGTAGGTGATTTATGAAGATAAAAACAAAAAAATCGGCACAAAAAAACCCCTGTCATGACAGAGGTTTTGTAAGTAAGTTTTGCTCAATAATTTTATATATTTTATGCTTTTTTAACGTTTACTGCCTGTAATCCTTTTCTTCCTTCTTCCACATCGTACGTGACGCTGTCATTATCCTTAATCGCATTTACACCGCCTTGCACGTCTTTAAAGTGTACAAAAAGATCCTTACCTTCTTCGGTAATAATAAAGCCGTAGCCTTTTTGTGTGTTAAACCATTTTACTTTTCCAGTTTTCATAATTATAATAATCGTAATAAAAAATTCGTGTTAAGATCAACTAAAACCAAACTGAAAACAAATAGGCTTATTGGTTCAGAAGGAATAGATACCCTGCTTCCCTCAAATATATAAAATTATTAAATAAACCAAATAAAATTATTTATTTGGTTGTGGTGTCAGGCGCAAATAGGGCTTAACCAGGGTAAAACCCTTTGGAAATTTGGCAGGGATATCTTCAGTTTTAATTGCCGGCACTACCACCACGTCCTCCCCTTCTTTCCAGTCGGCAGGCGTTGCCACACTGTAATTGGCGGTTAACTGCAATGAGTCAATAACCCTTAAAATTTCCTGGAAATTACGGCCGGTTGATGCGGGGTAAGTGATAATAAGCTTAACTGTTTTATCAGGGCCAATAATAAATAATGAGCGTACTGTGGCATTTACCGAGGCATTGGGGTGGATCATGTCATAAGCTTCAGAAATTTTGCGGTCTTCATCGGCAATGATCGGAAAGTTAACTTCAACACCCTGTGTTTCGTTAATGTCCTGGATCCAGCCGTGGTGCGATTCAACCGAGTCAACACTAAGCGCCAATACTTTAACATTGCGTTTAGTGAACTCATCTTTTAACGCGGCAGTTTTGCCAAGTTCAGTGGTACATACAGGTGTATAATCGCCAGGGTGCGAGAATAGCACGCCCCAGCTATCCCCTAAATATTCGTAAAAGTCAATTTCGCCTTCTGATGTTTTTGCTTTGAAGTTTGGCGCCTTATCGCCCAGTCTTAAACTCATGATGATAGATTTTTGATGGTAATTTAATACGACTAAGTTACTATACATTCATAAACAAATGCAAACAAACTTTAAATAATCGCATTATTTACGCCAACATTACAAAGACTGTGTTGTTGAAGTTTGAAATTAATAACAGCTATCTATGAGTAAACACACCTATGATACCGGTATAATTGGCAATTGCGCCTTTTTAGCCCATATTAATAAAAACACCAATGTCGACTGGCTGTGCTGGCCCCGGTTCGACAGTACCTTTATTTTTGGCGGCCTCCTTGATAAAGATAAGGGCGGCGAATTCTCGATCCGTCCGGAAGGGGAATACACTACCAATCAACATTACCTGGAAAATACCAATATTTTAATTACAGAAATATGTCCTGCAAGCGGCGGCAAATATCGCATAACCGATTTTGCACCAAGGTTTTACCAGCATCAGCGTTATTATAAACCATTAATGCTGATCAGGAAAATTGAGGTTATTGAGGGATCGCCGCGCATCATTGTAAAGTGCGCCCCAGTATCTGAATATGGTGCTGTTAAATTGAGTGTAAACCGTGGCAGCAATCATATCCAATATCTGGGCGGCGAAGAAAACATCCGCCTTACCACCAATATCTCCATAAGTTATGTTTTTGATGGGCAGGCTTTTGTACTCAATGAAACCAAGTACCTGGCCATGACCTACGGCGAACCGCTTGAAGCGCCGCTCGTCAGCACAGCTGATCGGTTTTTGGCCGAAACCGTGCAATACTGGCGTACATGGATCAAACACTCGTCAATTGCTACTTATTTTCAGCCCTTTGTAATCCGCTCTGCTTTGGCCCTTAAAATACACCAGTATGAGGATACCGGTGCCATTATTGCCGCAAGTACCACAAGCCTGCCCGAATCGCCGGGAAGCGGCCGTAACTGGGATTATCGTTATTGCTGGCTGCGCGATACTTATTACGTAATAACCGCGCTAAACCACATTGGCCATTTTGAGGAGATGGAGAAGTATTTCGGCTATGTTACTGATATCACCTTTTCGGAAATGGAACGTTACCAGCCGCTTTATGGCATTACCGGTAAAAAAGACCTTGTAGAGCATATTTTAACTGATTTAGCAGGCTATATGGGCAACCAGCCGGTGCGGGTTGGCAACCAGGCGTCTGAACACATTCAGAATGACATCTACGGCCAGGTGTTGATCTCCCTGCTCCCATTATACACCGATCATCGTTTTGTTTTTTCGGAACGAAAAGATTCGGTTCACTGGATAGCCTTTCTGTTGAGTAAGATAGAGCATACCATTGATGAAAAAGATGCCGGCATCTGGGAGTTCAGGAATATGGCCAACATTCATTGTTACAGCAACCTGTTTCAATGGGCAGGCGCATCCGCTGCCGAAAAAATGGCGCGTACCATCCAAAACCAGGAGCTGATTGATAAGGCCATTTCTCTTAAAGAACGTGCGGCCGCGCATATCGAGAGCTGCTATGACCCGGTGCGCAAAGTTTACACCAACTCGGCCGGGAGCAGTAACCTTGACGCCAGCACTTTGCAATTGATTATGATGAACTATCTTGACCCAAATTCGCAGAAAGCGAAGGATCATTTAGTTGCATTAGAAAAAGAGCTAAAGACTCCTAATGGATTATTTTACAGGTATTTATATACCGACGATTTTGGTAAGCCTAAAACTACTTTCCTGATCTGCGCATTTTGGTATGTAGAAGCGCTGGCTGCTGTTGGCCGTTTGGATGATGCCCAGCGCGAGTTTGGCAACCTGCTGCAATACTCCAATCACCTGTTGCTTTTTAGCGAAGATGTTGATGAGCGTGACGGAAGCCAGTGGGGTAATTTCCCCCAGGCTTACAGCCATGTAGGGTTGATGAATGCTGCGTACCGGATTGCCATGAAATTGGACAGGCCGATATTTTTGTAGGATTAATCTTCTCTTGCATAAATTGGCAGCAGATAAGACTTACGAAGTTTTTAGAAACTTCGTAAGTCTGGATTAACCAATTCGCTGTTCACCTAAATAATTACCTGATCTCCACCACCCCATCTACAACTTTTGGGAAAATCTCAAGCTGCTTGCCATCATCCCGGGAATGATAAATTTAACATCGCTGGCAAGCGTTTTCATCCGTTTCATTGCCTTGACATAGCCCACCGGATCAAGCGTACCACCTTGCGAAGGTGGCACTAAATGCTCAAGGCTGTAATAGTAGATCCAGATATTATCAGATACCACCCTGTTTTTCCCTTCTTATGCCGTTGTTGGTGTTGTCACCAACAACTTCTTCATCCACTCGCTTTTATAACCACTATTTACAATACAGCAAAAAAATTTGAGCATAAAATTGTTGGTGACAACACCAACAACGGCGAGTAAGTCTGGATTAACCAATTCGCTGTTCACCCAAATAATTACCTGATCTCCACTACCCCATCCGCAACTTTTGGAAAGATCTCAAGCTGCCTGCCATCATGCCCGGGAATGATAAATTTAACATCACTGGCAAGTGTTTTCATGCGTTTCATTGCCTTGACATAGCCTGCTGGATCAAGCGTGCCACCTTGCGAAGGTGGCACCAAATGCTCAAGGCTATAATAGATCCAGATATTATCAGATGCTAATACTACCCTGTTTTTCCCGGTTTGCACCAGCACATATTGCGAATTGCAGGTATGCTTTGAACCTGTATAAACTTTTATACCTTTAATGATCTCTTTATTGTCGCCGTCTATCAGTTTGAGCCTGCCTGCCAAATTTAAATTAACGGTATTGATAACATCGCGCTTAGCATAACCACCTGCCTCTCCTGCTTTTTGCCATGCTGCGCCTGCAAAAAACTCATAATCCAGCTTTTGCATCCAAACCTTAGCTTTCGGGAAAAGGCTTAAACCATCTATATGATCCCAGTGAGGGTGGCTTAAAATAATATCGGTTATATCCTGGGGCTTTACACCAAGCTTTAAAAGCGCCGAGTCAGGGCGTTGATAGGTTTTAAGTTTAAATTCTTTGGCATCTTCAATATCGCGCAAAAAGCCGGCATCAACCAAAATGTTTTTGCCGTTGCTACCTTTGATAAGCCATACCATAAAATCTATTTTAACCGGCTCATTTTTGGGGCCGTTCAATGCCCAATCGCTCACTTTAAATGGATATCCCGATTCGGCGAACTTTACCGCATAAATTTTGTAAACCGGGGTTTGCGCATAAATAATATGGCAACTAAGCATTAATGCAAAAACAAGCAGGCTGATTTTTTTCATAAAAGGTCACATTATCGCGAACCGAATATAAAAAATGCCCGCAGCTAAACCGCAGACATAATAAATTTTAAATTAAACTATTCAACCCTACTTGTCTGCCGGTTCCTCAACCGGCGTATACTTAGCAAAACTGGTCAGCAATTTCCTAACCTCCGATGGGTTTCGCAGGTAAAACTTAGCTGCCGAAAGATTACTGCCAACTTTAATGGTAATAGCACTTTCGGGCAGTGCTTTAAAGATATCTTCGTCGGTATAATCATCGCCGAAAGCTATAATGAAATCATAATCACGGCCTTCGGTAAGTGTTAAAGCGGCTTTACCCTTATTTATATCCATATTCTTCACTTCCAGCACCTTGTCCCCTGCCAGTAACTGTAACCCTTTATCGCTTGCAAGATATTTAAGATTATTCATCAACTCATTAGCCCTTAGTTCGCCAAGCCCTGCCTGGGCTTTACGGTAATGCCAAACTAATGAGTATGTTTTCTCTTCAATGAACGAGCCTGGTGTACGGTCAACATAGGTTTCCAATATCGGATAAATATCATGCTTCCATTGATCGGTTAGCCCGCTTATTTTATGCCATAAAGTGCCGGGTTGCTTAAACCATGAACCATGTTCGGCAATAAGATAGATGTCGTTTTCCTTAAACCATCCATCAAGGTTTTCATGTTTTCGCCCGCTTATCAAAACCAATTGATTTGCAGGATCTTCTGCGAGTTTATTGATAATATTGTATAACTCCTTATCGGGAGAGGCCTGATCGATATTTGATTTAAAATTCACCAGCGTGCCGTCATAATCCAAAAAGATAATCCGCTTTTTAGTTTTCACATAACGGTTAATAATGCTTTGTTCGGTAGTGTTACTTACGTGTCTGGCCTGCATGGAGCGCTGCATGAGTTTTACTTCTTTCAGCCTGTCCATAAAAATTTTAACCCAATGCGATGTATTGAACTTTGCTACAAGCTGCCTCATCGGGATCATGCGCCGGCGCTGTTCTTCAAGCGGCATATTGATAGCCTGTAAAATGGCCCGGCAAACTTCCCCGGTATTATTGGGGTTAACAATTATAGCGTCTATAAGTTCTTTAGATGATCCTGCCATTTCACTCATAATCAACACACCATCATTATTTATCCGACTGGCGACATACTCTTTACTTACCAGGTTCATGCCGTCGCGCATGGGTGTAACCAAACAAACATCGGCCGAATAATAAAGTGCCGACAAGGTTTCAATGGGGAATGAGCGATAGTAATAGTGCACCGGGCTCCAGTCCATAGTGCGATACAACGCATTGATCTTCCCTACTTTTTTATCTATTTCATCCCGAAGATGAGCGTATTGCGGTACCGTATCCCGGGATGGAACTACAATCATGTAAAGCGTAATGTGCTCAATACACTCCGGGCATTGTTCAAGCAGCAGCTGAAAAGCTTCCAGCCTTTGCAGAATCCCCTTGCTGTAATCAAGCCTGTCTATAGAAAGGATGAGCTTTTTGTTCTGGAAATTCTCTCTAATAAGCTCAATCTGCTGTTTTACATCCTCCTGCAGCGGTAACGACGAATACCTTTTTTCATCGATACCCATTGGGAACGACTCGATAACAACCGAGCGCTCGCCATTGCTGATGATATTGGCACTGGATGTTACCGGCAGCAGACGTGTAGCCGCACCTAAAAAGTGGCGCACATCATCAAATGTATGTAAACCGATCAGATCGGCGCCAAGCATTCCATCCAGCAGTTCCGAACGCCACGGGATCAACCTGAACATTTCATTTGAAGGGAAAGGAATGTGCAGGAAAAAGCCGATGGAAACATCCGGCAGTTCCTGCCTAACCAAAGCGGGTAACAATAGCAACTGGTAATCGTGGATCCAGATCACGTCGCCGGGCCCGGCAATGCTCAGGATCATATCCCTGAACTTTTTGTTTACCGCTTTATAGTAATCCCAGTTTGATTGTTTGTATGCTGCATACGTTGATGCATAGTAATGAAAAACGGGCCATAAAACCTCGTTGCTGAAACCTTCGTAGTATTGGTTGATCTCTTCCTGATCTAAAAAAACAGGGATAAGGCTTAACTCTTTTAGTTCTTTTGTAACCTGGTCTTTATCTTCCTGCTCCGCAATTTCTATTCCGGGCCAGCCTATCCATACGTTATCGCCCTGTTTATATATTGAACCTAAACCGGTAGCTAATCCTCCCTCGCTTGGTGATGAATGGTATGCACCATCAGTTTTGGAAATTTTAACAGGCAAACGGTTTGATACAATTATTGTTTTCGACATATGAAGTAAATATTAATTAATATTTAAAAGACGAAAACACCCTTTTTGTTTTATGAAAAGACGCTTTATGACATAAAAGTGTGATTTATAATCATAAAAAAAGCCGTCCCGATATTCGGGACGGCTTTCCATTGCTATAATTTTTCGGAGTTATTTTACTTGTTGGAAAAACTCGATGTTAGCTTGTTGAGTAATCCTTACCAAAACTTCGTGTTTGTCGTTTTTCAAGTCAACAAAATATGAAGTTGGCTCGATGGCGTC
Organism: Mucilaginibacter gossypii; assembly: GCF_017569325.2. Taxonomy (NCBI): domain Bacteria; kingdom Pseudomonadati; phylum Bacteroidota; class Sphingobacteriia; order Sphingobacteriales; family Sphingobacteriaceae; genus Mucilaginibacter; species Mucilaginibacter gossypii. The sequence continues at coordinate 2,098,865 of NZ_CP071878.2, forward strand.
ATTGATTGAAGTGTTAGCCTGGTAAACGATAACTTCGCCTACTTCGTAACCTTTGTAATCGCTGTTGATTTGTTGAAGGGCTTTTGCAGGGATAGCTTTGTTGTCAACACGTTGAGTTGTACCTAAAAATTCACCTTGCAGGTTGTAGAAAGCAGTTTTTTGAACGCCATCAACAGTGAAAGTAGCTTTTTGAACGTTTTTGGTTACAGTCCAGTTAACGTTGGTAGCTTCAGCGAAGTCAGCAGTAAAGCCGTGTAATGCTACGTAAGAAACGTTGGTACCACCATCTGATTTTTTGCCACCATCAGCGAAAGCGTTAACGGTAAATAAGGCTGCAGTTGCTATTGTTAAAAATATCTTTTTCATGTTCGTTTAAATTTTAAATCCTGCAACAAAAATACGCTACACTTGTCAATATTTAAAATTTTCTTGAACTTTTATGAATATTTAATAATTATAGCCTTTTATAGTCATAAAATTTAAATTTTATCAATAACCTTAGTGTATATTTTACAATATCTAAAAGAAAAAACGCCAATTAATGGCGTTTTTTCTTTGCTAAACCGATTTATGTTGTCATGAAAATGTCATTTAGCCATTATCTGCAAAGCCCGGGTACAAAGTCATGCCCCCATCTGCAAAAATTGTGACCCCGGTAATGTAATCCGAATCATCTGAAGCCAGCCAAACTGCCAGTTTTCCGATGTCAGCCGGCTGGCCTATCCGGTTGTAAGGGATGAGCGTCAATAATTTATCCAGCGCTTCCGAGGTTTCCCAGGCTTCCTTATTAATAGGTGTTTGTATAGCACCCGGCCCTATCCCATTCACCCTGATCTTATGCGGAGCGAGTTCCTGTGCTATGCTTTTCATAAACATCATAATACCTCCTTTGCTGGCCGCATAGTTTACATGGCCCGCCCAGGGAATTACTTCGTGCACGCTGCTCATACAGATAATTTTGCCCGCAGCTTTGCTTCCGCCTTCAACAACACCGCGTTTTATAAACTCTTTAGCAGCCTCCCTGGCACAAAGAAACTGACCGGTTAAGTTAATGCTGATCACTTTATTCCAATCGTCGAGCGTCATATCAACAAATCTGGCATCTTTTTGCAAACCGGCATTGTTTACCAAAATGTCAATAGTGCCATATTGCTTAAATATTTCGGCAAACATGGTTTTTACTTCGTCCTCATGGCTTACATCGGCCTGAAATGCAAATGCCTCGCCGCCTGAGGCCTTGATTTGGCTTACAACATCATCAGCGGCTGCTTTATTATGGGCATAATTAATCAGTAATTTGGCTCCGGCAGCGGCCATAGCTAATGCGACACCTTTGCCAATGCCGCTATCGGCGCCGGTTACGAGGGCAGCTTGTCCTTTTAATAGTTGGGGAGTATTGCTCATAGATAAACGTTTTTGTGTTTAAGATAAGCAATGGAATTGAGAAGGGAATTGTTTTTGCCAGAACCGGGATTTATGTGATTATTGGATTACATAACCAAACAATTCTGATCCTGTAATCCTAAAAATCCACCCAAATCCAGGTTCAGAGATTACAACGCCTTTATATAATCATGAAACAGGTACAGGGCCTTCTTTTTATCCGCTGTTAAATCATAATCTATTTTAACCATCAGGTAGTCGACCAGATCAAAATCATCGCGCATGGGCAGTTCTTTAAACAGATCTTCGCGATGATCAAGGCCGTACTTTAACGACTCGTTAAACTCATCCATAAATTCCCGCGGGATAGGTTTATTGGCTATCCAGGCCGCAAATGTGAAAGGCAGGCCGGTCATTTTTTGCCATTCTTCGGACAGGTCGTAAACGTATTTGTATTGTTGTTTTTTGCCGAAGGTGCGGTCGCCTATTTGTACAAAGGCGGTTTGTTCATCTGCAGATTGAGCATAATCCGGCGCATTACTTACCTGTTTGGGGTTTACCAACCAATGGTTTTTCAGCAGCACGCGGGCAAGATTATTTGAGGAGCGCGACTGCGGATCGAGTTGAATAGTAGTTACGTCCTTAATATCACTATTGCTGAAAATAAAAACGGAGTTTACCGCGCCTACGGCACCAATGCAGTAATCAGAAACAATTTCCCATTGCGGCAAACTCAGTGCTGCAGCAACCGGGATCAGACCGATATCAACCACGTCGTCGATAAGCTTTTGGGCACAATCTGACGGGATATCAAGGCTCAGGTCGATTTTATTAATAATGTCGGTATGTTGAATGCCGTATAAAAAGGGTTTGGTATTAGTGTAGCTTACTGCTGATATTCTAATCTTGTTCACAAATTCGCTATTTCTATTCTTCGGAATGTTTGAGATGTTCGGCATTGTTAAAGTCGATAATTTCGAACCTTTCGCCATTGTAGGTTACCTTATATAATACCAGGTTTTGGTGCGGAAAGTTATCCATTTCGGATAAGGGTTTACCGGTAAGGATACAAAGCAAAAGGCGCAAAGCACGGCCATGCATACATATAAGCACCGTTTTTTCTTCGGGGTGGCTCATAATCACCTCCATGGCCTCACGCTGACGCACCTCAACCTCAAGCGGACTTTCGCCCCCTTCAAATTTACTGTCGAGCTTGCCATCCAGCCAATCACGCATAATCTGCAGGAAAGCGGCCTTATTATCGATAGTTGGCGACTGGCCTTCGTGAATGCCCCAGGCCAGCTCATCCAGTCCCGAAAGCTTTTCATAAGGTATCCCGAGGTCGATAAAAGGCTGAATGCTTTGTTGGGTACGTTTTAACGCCGATATGTAAATTTTATTAAACGGAACGGTTTTATAAGCCTCAAAAAACTGACAGGCCTGTTTACGACCTTCGTCATTTAAATCGGTATCCACACCGCGGCCCTGTATAATACCAAGTTTGTTATACTCAGTTTGGCCGTGGCGTACTATATATAAAGTTTTTTGTACCATTTTCTTGAGCCCAAAGCTGAAAGCCGAAGGCTTAAAGCTTTTTTGCTTTTATCTATGCTAAATTTATTGCTTTGCTTTAAGCTTTCGGCTTTTGGCTTTCAGCTTAAAAAGCTTAATTAATTACCGGTAATTTGTAATACTGCGGTTTCGGTTCGTCGCCGAACACAAAGTTGGTATAATCCGTTACTACGTTATATAATGTGTCACGTTCAATAGGCTGGCGGCCCACATGTTTAATTAATTCTACTACTTGTTTGGTGCTCATGCCGGGATGCTGCTCTTCGGCGCCGGCCATTGAGTAGATTTTGGTGGTATCATCTAATGTTCCATCAATATCATCTACGCCAAAATTAAGCGAAAGTTGCGCGGTAGTACGGCTGATCATAGCCCAGTAAGCTTTAATATGATCAAAGTTATCCAGGTAGATGCGGGCTACGGCGTAGTTTCGCAAGTCTTCAATCACTGAAACCTCGGGCACGTGCGACATCTGGTTATCCTTATTACGGAACTTAAGCGGAATGAATGTCTGGAAACCGCCTGTTTTGTCCTGCAACTGGCGTAAACGCTCCATGTGGTCGACACGGTGTTTATATGCTTCAATATGCCCGTAAAGCATGGTAGCGTTTGAACGGCCGCCAAGCTTGTGCCATTCTTCATGAATAGCCAGCCATTGATCGGCAGTACATTTATCTTTCGAGATCTGATCCCTTATTTCAGGATCAAAAATTTCAGCGCCACCGCCGGGGATTGAATCCAGGCCTGCTTCCTGCATCAGGCGCATGCCTGTGGCGTAATCAATTTTGGCTTTTTTAAAGATGTAGTGATATTCAACCGGGGTTAATGCCTTAATATGCAATTCCGGGCGATGCGCGCGGATGCGGGCGAAAAGTTCCTGGTAAAAAGGCACATCATATTGCGGCAGCACACCACCTACAATGTGAACCTCGGTAACCGGTTCGCCATCATATTTGGTAACCATGTTAAACATTTCATCCATGGTGTACTCCCAGCCTTCCGCCTTTTGTTTCAGCAGCCGCGAGTATGAACAAAATTTGCAGTCGTAAACGCAAAGATTTGTGGGCTCAATATGAAAATTACGGTTGAAATAAGTTTTATCGCCGTGGCGCTCCTCGCGGATGTAATTGGCTAAAGTGCCAAGATAGCCAAGTTCGCCCTGCTCATAAAGCAAAACGCCTTCATCAAAAGTGATGCGTTGTTTGTCAAGAACTTTTTGAGCAATATGCTTTAAATCAGCAGATAAATTCGGATCGTTAAGTAAAAACTGTAAATTATCTGAATTATGCATCAATTAAAAATTTGGTCAAAGGTACTAAAAAGCACAAAAGTAATATGCGTTATGACACATATCGGCCAAATTTCACGGTAAATTACATTAAAGTTACAGAGCCTTGATCTCGCTTATGGAGATGCCTATCGCGCAATCATCCTGGCAACCATTAGGTACATAACTGGCTCCTGATATCATGCCATTATTATTGGTTTCAAAATAAACAGTGTTTGTTTTCTTGTCTGCCGCAAGCCATTCGTTCTTTGCCTTTTTATATACTTCATCAAGAGTGATCGACGCTGCGCCCGAACTATGTTGATCTAACGATGCTTTATTCTCATGCCATTGGTCTCTTATAGTTTTAACAGGAGGCATATTTGCAGTTTTATATTCCAAAACATATGATAAAAAATCCCTCGCTGTAACAACGCCATTTTGAACGGTGATCTTGGTTTCGGAGCCATAACCAAAAACTGAACCGGCATTAACGGTATAAGTATAGGAGTTTTTACTTTCGGCTTTAAAGTTTTGCCATGCTTTATAGCTTTTGTCATAAGCGCTATCATTGGCATCTTTTTTACAGGCAGATAGCCCAATAATTACAAACAGGAAGATAAGGCACTTTTTCATGCGGTTTGGCTTTTAAACTTATTCGATAAAAAATATAAAAACGCTACAGCTAATAACAAATATTCTTGTTTATTTTGGGCGATAACACATTATGCCATGAAAATTGAAACTATAGCCATACACGCCGGTAACCATGTTGATGAAGCAACAAGGGCCGTTATACAACCCATTATTATGTCAACCACGTTTGAGCGCGGTGAGGATGGCGGTTTCCCGGCAGGTTATATTTACAGTCGCTCATCGAACCCCAATCGTCACGCATTGGAGCATGTGCTGGCAAAGTTAGAGGGAGGTGTTGAAGCAGCTTCCTTTTCATCAGGTAATGCGGCCGGGATGTCGGTATTTCAATCATTGGAGCCGGGCACGCATATTATCGCTCCTGATGATATGTATCATGGCTTACGTAATCAGCTTAAAACCCTTTTTGCCGGGATCCTTACTTTCGATTTTATCGATGTAAATGATACCGGGGTTTTACAACAGCACATCAAGCCCGAAACAGGTTTGATCTGGATTGAAACACCATCGAACCCCCTGCTTAAAATAACCGATATTAAAAAGGTGGTTGCTATTGCCAAATCAAAGGGCATTAAAGTTTTGTGCGATAATACATTTGCCACCCCTATGTGCCAGCGACCACTTGAGTTGGGCGCAGATATGGTTATGCACTCAGCCACCAAATACTTTGGCGGGCACAGCGACCTGATGGGCGGCGTTTTGATTACTGCAGAGAACAACGATTGGTGGACAAAAATCCGCCAGGTGCAGGAAATGGGCGGCGCTATCCCCTCGCCTATGGATTGTTATTACCTGGTACGCAGCATCAAAACCCTGCCATATCGCGTAAAGGGCCATGTACAAAACGCTCAATTACTTGCCGAATATCTTGAACAGCACCCTCATGTTGAACAGGTAATGTACCCTGGTTTGCCTTCGCACCCGCAACATGAGATAGCTAAAGATCAGATGCTGGCTTTTGGCGGGATGTTATCTTTTACTATTAAGGGCGATGAGAACGACACGCATAACATTATTAATAAGCTGAAACTATTTATCAAAGCTACCAGCCTTGGTGGTGTTGAAAGCCTAATAGAACACCGCGCTACTGTTGAAGGGCCGGATACCAAAACACCACGAAACCTGCTAAGGGTTTCGGTTGGACTGGAACATATTGATGATTTGATAGCGGATATGGAGCAGGCCCTTGCTTAGGCCTTTTAAGGTAAATAAGGTAAAAGGATAAAGGCGAAAGGTAGCTGCATTTGTCTAAGCTTAAAATTGTTCTCGAATGAACCTTTTGCCTTTGGCCTTTTACGTTTCACCTTCAAAAAAAATAAAATTTGGTACATTAGCTCATAATCCCTTATATTCGCAACAATATTTGGTAGTGATACCAACGTCGATCAATCCTCCGCACATAGTTCGGGTGTTGATTTATAAAGAAGCGGCGAGAGATCAGGCTCAATGACCCGCTGGCAACCCTTCAATGTTGAAGAAGGTGCCAATTCCTGTCCCGGCAAATAACACCGGGGAATATAAATTTATAACCATGAAAAGTTTAATTAAATTTACGCAACGCAACACTTTTTACACCGCAAACGGTAACATACAACGTATTAGCTCCCCTATTGGCTGTATTTGTATGTGTTGCTGCTGTTGATGCTTAGCAAGCTCCTGTTTTTCATTCTCTGAAAAAAGCGTGTTTTTAAACCGGTTGTTTTTAAACCGGCTTTCCAAATTCATCTAAACATTCAAAATCTAAATTAAACACATTAAAAAATTACAACTATGTCTGCCTTAAAATTCGAAACCTTACAATTGCATGCCGGCCAGGAAGTTGATCCAACAACAGGTTCACGCGCTGTGCCCATTTATCAAACTACTTCATACGTATTCAACAGCGCCGAACATGGCGCAAATTTATTTGCATTAAAGGAGTTTGGTAATATCTATACCCGCATTATGAACCCTACTACCGATGTGTTTGAAAAACGCATCGCGGCGTTAGAGGGCGGTGTAGCTGCGCTGGCAACAGCCTCTGGCCAGGCATCCCAATTCCTTGCCCTTAATAATATTTTACAGGTTGGCGATAACTTTGTTACTTCACCTTTCCTATATGGCGGTACTTACAATCAGTTTAAAGTAGCTTTCAAACGCCTGGGTATCGAAGTACGCTTTGCCAAAGATGATACTGCGGCCAGTATCGAGGCGCTTATTGATGATAAAACAAAGGCCATTTTCCTGGAAACCATTGGTAACCCGGGCTTTACCATTGCCGATTTTGAAAAGGTGAGCGAAGTTGCCAAAAGACATGACCTGCCATTAATTGTTGATAATACTTTCGGTGCCGGTGGTTACCTCTTCCGCCCTATTGAACATGGCGCTGATGTGGTTGTTGAGTCAACAACCAAATGGATTGGCGGACATGGTACCAGTATTGGCGGCGTCATTATTGATGCAGGCAATTACAATTGGGGTAACGGTAAGTTTCCGCAATTCACTGAACCATCTGAGGGGTACCACGGGTTGATATTTAACGATGTATTTGGCATTGGAGGCCCGTTTGGCAATATCCAGTTTATTATCCGCGCCCGTGTTGAGGGATTAAGGGATTTCGGCCCGTCGCAAGCTCCGTTCAATTCATGGTTGAATATCCAGGGACTTGAAACACTTTCTCTGCGTGTGCAACGTCACGTTGATAATGCCCTGCAACTGGCCAAATGGCTGGAGCAGCACCCACAGGTGGCAAGTGTAAATTACCCGGGACTGGAATCATCGCCATATCATGAGCTGGCTAAAAAATATTTAAAGAATGGTTTCGGTGGCGTATTGTCATTCGAGATTAAGGGGAGTAAAGAGCAGGCTAGCAGATTGATCAACAACCTGAAACTGGTTAGTCATTTGGCCAATGTTGGCGACGCAAAAACACTCATCATTCAGCCATCGGCAACTACGCATCAGCAATTGTCTGATGAAGAGCAATTGGCTGCCGGTGTTACGCCAGCTTCATTGCGAGTGGCTGTTGGTATTGAGCATATTGACGATATTAAAGCTGATTTTGAGCAGGCTTTTGCAAAAATCAAGCAAGGTGAGGGTGAGTTAGTTTAATAATGTATAGTTTTTTTAAGTGATATAGTAAACGTTATTGCAGGTTGCAGCCGGAAATACCGGTTGCACCTGAAATAACAAAACAACAGAATGAACGCAGAGATATTTAAATACACTAATACTTTTGAATTTGAATCGGGCCGTACAATTGAAGGTTTAGAAATAGGTTTTCACACTTATGGCCGGTTAAATAAGGAGAAAAATAATGTTGTTTGGGTTTGCCATGCGCTTACTGCCAACAGCGATGTATTTGACTGGTGGAAAGGGCTTATTGGCGAGGGTTATTTTTTTAACCCGGAAGAGCATTTTATAGTTTGCGCCAATATTTTGGGTTCTCCTTACGGCACTACAAGTCCGTTGAGCATTAACCCGGTTACCGGCCAGCCATATTATCTTTCATATCCCCAGTTTACTACAAGGGATATGGTTAAAGCGCACCAGTTGCTTGCCCAGCATTTAAACATCAATAATATCAGTGTATTAATTGGAGGTTCGTTAGGTGGCCAACAGGCTATGGAATGGGCTATTATTGAGCCAGAGCGGATCAAAAATCTGATCCTGATAGCTACCAACGCCAAGCACTCGCCATGGGGCATCGCCTTTAACGAGTCGCAGCGTTTAGCTATCACAACCGACCGCACCTTTTACAGCAATACGCCCGAAGGCGGTCAGAAAGGCTTAAAAGCTGCGCGCAGTATCGCGCTTTTAGGTTATCGTACTTATAAAACTTACGGCATTACCCAACAGGAAGAAGCCGACGATGTGCAGGACAATTTCCGTTCTTCATCGTACCAAAATTACCAGGGGCAAAAGCTGGTGAACCGCTTTAACGCCTATAGTTATTGGTACCTGACCAAAGTGATGGACTCACACAATGTGGGCCGGGGCCGTCACGGTGTAGATAAAGCGTTAAGTCTCATCAAGGCAAAAACATTAGTTATTGGCATCTCGTCGGATGTTTTGTTCCCTGTTGAAGAACAGCAATACCTGTTCAGGCATATCCCAAAAGCTGCCTTTTCCGAGCTGGATTCGTTTTATGGGCACGATGGATTTTTAATTGAAACAGAAGCATTAACAAAAATATTCACATCATTTTTTAAAACCGATGTGAAAGGAAAAATTATAGAACTGCAACGTACAGCGTAATGAGTAAAAAGTTAAATATCGGCCTCTTCGGATTTGGAGTTGTTGGCCAGGGGTTATATGATATCATCAAAACAAAGCATTTAAATATCGAGATAGTAAAATTTGCTATTAAAGACCCTAATAAAAAACGTTCTTTACCGGCACATTTATTTACTACCGACAAAGAAGAACTGCTTAATAACCCGGAGATCAATACCATTGTTGAACTGATCAATGATACCGAAGCTGCTTTTGAAATTGTTTCAAGGGCTTTAAAATCTGGCAAAAACGTAGTATCTGCCAGTAAAAAAATGATCGCCCTGCATTTGGACGAACTGATCGAAATCCAGCATCAATACGGCACATCATTATTATATGAAGGCGCTGTTTGCGGTAGTATCCCTATTATCCGCAATTTGGAAGAGTATTATGATAATGAACTACTGCATTCAATCAGCGGTATTTTCAATGGTTCATCAAACTATATCCTTTCAAAAGGCTTTATTGAAGGGCTCGATTATGATAGCGCATTGAAACAAGCCCAGGACCTGGGTTTTGCTGAAACCGACCCAACAAGTGATGTTGGTGGTTTTGACGCCAAATACAAATTGGTTATTGCCGCGGCACACGCATATGGTGTAGTTGTACAGCCCGATGAGGTATTTAACCTGGGAATCCAGAACCTTGCAGCTGCCGATTTGCAATATGCCCGCGAAAAGAACCTCAAAATTAAACTGGTGCCGGTAGCCAAAGAACTTGACGACCGCAACGTTGCCCTGTTTGTATTACCTAAGTTTGTAAACGACAAAGAGTTTTTATACAACGTTGAGTATGAATATAACGGCGTAACCGTACAGGCCGCCTTTGCCGATCAGCAGTTCTTTTTTGGCAAAGGTGCAGGTGGGCATCCTACCGGCTCGGCTGTACTTTCGGATATAGCGGCATTACGTTATAACTACCAATACGAATACAAAAAAGCTAAAGAAAAAACAGACCTTAATTTTACCAATAACATTGAATTAACCATTTACCTGCGTTATGATGACGAGGAACTGGTTGAAGCGCTGAATTTTGAACACATCAATGAGCGTTACTATTCAGGTAATTATAAATTTGTGATAGGAAAAATCAATTTGCAAAATCTGATCGCTAATCAACATCGTATATCTGAGAGTAAGGCTTTCGTAGCCTTTGCCGATCAGCTTACGGGGGTCAGCTTAGCATCGGTAACTAAACAAACAGCTGAAGTTTTTTAATAGATTCTCGGTTGTTAATAAAAAAAGGCTTCTCAAATTGGGAAGCCTTTTTACATTTAATTATTTTTCTACAGCTTATTTAGCTGGTTCCGTAGCTTCTTTAGCCGAGTTCAGGAACACGAACTGGTTATCAAACATATCTATTTTAATAACGCTGTCTTTATCAACTGTACCCGCCAGGATCTGTTTACTCAACTCGTTCAGGATCTTTTTTTGGATAACGCGTTTTAACGGACGTGCACCAAATTGAGGATCATAACCTAACTGGGCCAACCAATCTAAGGCTTCATCGGATGCTTCGATAGTTACACCCATTTCGGCAAGCGTTTGCTGTACCTGTTTAAACTGTAGCTTAACAATATCATGGATCTCATCACGATTAAGTGGAGTAAACATAATAATCTCATCAATCCTGTTCAAAAACTCCGGACGGATAGTTGCCCTTAACAAATTGAACAGCTCGTTCTTGGTTTTTGCTATCAGTTCATCGCGGTTTTCATCTTCCAGGTTTTGGAAGTTTTCCTGGATGATGTTGGAACCGATGTTGGAGGTCATGATGATAATAGTATTCTTAAAATTCACCACACGGCCTTTATTATCTGTTAAACGGCCATCATCCAGTACCTGCAACAAGATGTTAAATACATCAGGATGGGCTTTTTCAATTTCATCCAACAGTACCACGCTGTAAGGCTTGCGACGAACGGCCTCAGTTAACTGTCCACCTTCATCATACCCAACATAGCCCGGAGGCGCTCCTATCAGCCTTGAAACAGCATGGCGTTCCTGGTATTCACTCATATCTATCCTCACAAGTGCACCTTCGTCATTAAACAGGTATTCGGCCAGGGCTTTTGCCAGTTCGGTTTTACCCACACCGGTTGTACCTAAAAATATGAACGAACCTATTGGCCTGCGCTTATCCTGCAAACCTGCACGGCTGCGGCGGATAGCATCACTTATTGCCTCAATAGCTTCTTCCTGCCCGGCTACACGTTTGTGCAGTTCATCTTCAAGATTAAGCAGTTTTTCACGTTCGCTTTGGATCATCTTGCTTACCGGGATGCCTGTCCAGCGGCTTACTACACCGGCAATATCATCGGCGGTAACCTCTTCCTTCAGCATGCGGCTGTCGCTTTGGTTTTCAAGCAGGGCGGCTTTCAACTTTTCAACTTCGGCCTGGGCTTCAACTATAGTACCGTAGCGTAATTCGGCTACCTTACCATAATCGCCCGCACGTTCGGCCTGTTCGGCTTCCAGTTTATAATTTTCAATCAGCTCAACCTTAGTATTGATGCCATCAACAAGGTCTTTTTCGCCTTTCCATTTGGCACGTAATGAATCACGCTGTTGCGACAGGTTGGCTATTTCCTCACTTAGTTCGGCAACCTTACGGTCGTCTTTTTCACGTTTAATAGCTTCGCGCTCAATTTCAAGCTGCATGATGCGGCGTTCCAGTTCGTCAACCACTTCCGGTACCGAATCCATTTCCAGGCGAAGTTTTGATGCAGCCTCGTCCATCAGGTCGATAGCTTTATCCGGTAAAAACCTGTCGGAAATATAGCGTTGTGACATTTCGACAGAGGCGATGATCGCTTCGTCTTTGATCCTCACTTTGTGGTGGGTTTCATAACGTTCTTTCAGTCCACGTAAAATAGAGATGGCATCAGCAGCATCAGGTTCTTCTACCATTACTTTCTGGAAACGGCGTTCCAAAGCTTTATCTTTTTCAAGGTACTTTTGGTATTCGTTAAGGGTTGTAGCACCAATTGAACGAAGCTCACCACGGGCCAGGGCCGGTTTCAGGATATTGGCCGCATCCATAGCGCCTTCTCCCCCGCCTGCACCTACCAGCGTATGGATCTCATCTATAAAAAGGATGATTTCCCCGTCGCTTTGGGTAACCTCCTTTACAACTGCTTTCAACCGTTCTTCAAACTCTCCCTTATATTTGGCGCCTGCAATGAGTGCACCCATATCCAACGAGTATACCACTTTGGTTTTCAGGCTCTCAGGTACATCACCTTTGATGATCCTGAAAGCTATTCCTTCGGCAATGGCAGTTTTACCAACGCCGGGCTCGCCAACCAAAATCGGGTTGTTTTTGGTACGGCGTGACAGAATCTGGATAACCCGGCGAATTTCATCGTCGCGGCCAATAACCGGATCCAGCTTGCCCGAACCTGCATATTCGTTCAAATTGCGGGCATACTTGTTAAGGGCGTTATAGGTAGCTTCAGCGTTTTGATCAGTTACTTTGCTATCGCCGCGGAGTTCAACAATGGCTTTTTTTAGGTCTTTTTCATTAACACCCGAATCTTTCAGGATGCTGCTTACCGCACCACCGGCGGCTAAAATGCCTAACAGCACATGCTCAACAGATACAAATTCGTCTTTAAATTCTTTTAAATATCCCGACGCTTTTTGCAAAGCAGAATTTGCTTCGGACGAAAGGTATACGTTGCTGCCGCTTACCTTGGGGAACGATGCAATCTGCGCATCTAACGTATCATTTAACCTGTTCAGGTTAACATTTAATTTCTTTAATAAGTAGGTAATTACATTTTCATCAACCAGCAATAAGCCTTTAAGCAGATGCGCGGTCTCAATTGCTTGCTGTTGGTTACCAACAGCAATTTCAGATGCCTTTTGTACGGCTTCCTGAGCTTTTATGGTAAAGTTGTTAAAATTCATAGTACTCATTGTTGATCAATTTATCGGCCATAGTATCCATAGTGAAAAATTGTCATTTAAAATTAAATCGCAATGACACTTTGCCATAATTATTAGCAATTTAGGCATTACTATTAACAATAGCACGAGGCAATTTGTCGTTTAATACGTTAAAACAATGATAAAAGTATGCGTCAATGGAGATGTTTAAGGACGCAAAATAGATCAGATTAGCTTAACAACACCTCACTAACAGACAGGCCTTGGCTTGCCTGTTAGTGAAATACTGTGTAACGGATAAAAACAATTGCGAGTATGCAATTCTTGTTGTCTGTAAATGGAGGGCTATAATGTGATAAGGGTTTAGTAAGCCAGCCGCGGTTTAATTATCCAATTTATCAACTTTAACTAAATTGCAGGTCCAGGCAAGTCCTTTTCCGCCATTTCTTCCATCAACTACGCCACTTGTCTTCATCGTTTTTCTATCGCTGCTTAACGTATAATAATTGGCATACTGCCTTCCTTTGAGATCGTATGTAGCGTTGGGTCTCGCGTCTGTAATCGTTAATACATAAATACTGTCGGATAAGACTTTAAAAGTACCGCTGTGCGTAACGATCTGCACATTATTTTCTTTTGCAATATTATAAAAGCTGCCGTCTGACCTGAATACGACTTGAGATCCCGGATTGGTTGTATCCTTCCAGATGCCTACAAACGGTTTAATTTCTTTCTGATTAGCCCTTTCTACAGTTCTACAGGAAAAAGTTGTTAATACAGTAATAAGAATTGCGATAGATTTAAGAGATTTCAGTAACATGTGATTTTGGTTTTATGTGTAAATTAGATTTATTCCTTTTAAAAAACAATGAAGGTTCAACAAAATAGGCTTATAAGTCCTTTGACCGAATATTTAGTAAAAAGGGTTAACCATATACTGTCACATTTCTGTTACAATTTTTATAAATATTTTCATAATTTTGTTTAATCCATAAAATATAATTGAATACCCATTTCTTTTTTAACAGTCTCCCGGTAAAATACCGGTCGCAATACCGTTTGCATTATACTTACCAAAACCTGGTAGCCATAAGGGGGGCCAGTATAGTATTTTTATTGCTTAATGTAATTATCCGGATCCTTTATCTTGTATTCCCCATTAGCTTAACTAAAGCTCAAAACTTTCCCGAGTTTAATTTCAGCAACTGGGTTTTCATTATTATAACTCCTGTTTTCCTGATAGCCAGTAACCTTTTTATCGTTAGTTTCAAAAGCCATAAAAAAGCTACAACAGGCATGTCATTGCTTGTATTTTTGTTTGCGCTTTATATTATTGTTTGCGGCATGTATTCCAGCTTTATAGCCACCTCTAATCCGAGTAATGCCCTCACCTTATATCTTGTTGCATTAAGCTTGATCAGCGTGATAATTGTTTTTGAATACTATGAAACCGTATTGCTGCTTATTGCTATTGAGCTTTTTTTTACTTCCCTGCTATTTTACAGTGAAACGCCGGCTACGGATATGTTGTATAACCAGTTGATTTCAGCTATCTTACTTTCCGGCTTTTATTTTATCTCAAGGTACTTTTTTTCCTACAAGGCCAACTATTATTTTCAGGTGATCGAGATCCGCGAAAAAAATTCGGAAATTGAAAAAGCAAGCGAGTTTAAAAACCAGGTGTTGGGTATGGTTGCCCATGACCTGCGTAACCCGATAGCTGCTGTTGAATCAATTGCCATGATGATGGAACTTGATGAGGTAGATGAGGAGACACAAGACAACATCAATATGATGAAGGCATCCTGCGTAAAAGCGCGGAGTATTATTGATGACTTACTGGAGGCAGCCCGAAACGAGAACATCGCGATTATTGAAACTCAAAACATCGAGCTTAACCAATGGCTTAACAACATAGTGGGCGAATGGAAATTACAGCTGGGCAATAAAGTTAATGTGCTGTTCAGCAGTTCGATAAGTGTTGCCCATGCGCTCATAAACCATGAAAAATTTCATCGGGTTATTGATAACCTGATCAGTAACGCGGTGAAATTTTCAAAAGATCAGGATAATGTGGATGTGCGCCTGCTTAAACTAAATGATACGGTAGTTATTGAAGTTCAGGATTACGGCATGGGCATCCCTGCCAATATGCTGCCGGAAATTTTTAACCAATTTTCAAAAGCAGGCCGAGCCGGTTTACGCGGCGAAAAGTCGACCGGGCTTGGGTTGAGCATTGTACGCCAGATCATTGAAAAGCATAAAGGCACTATCAGCGTTACCAGCACCGAGGGACAGGGTTCAACGTTCAGGATCACCTTGCCGGCAGTTAATTCGTTTTAGGATATTAAACAAGTCTTTGTTTATCCAGGTAATCTTCTCACATGACCACTTAAAATGGGGGTCATACTGAGCCCGTCGAAGTATGGCGGACAGGGCCTCTGCGCACGAGTCTTCGAAGGGCTCAGACTGACAGTCCCTCTTTGTCATCTAACCTTCATAGTCCATGGATTTTAATCACTACCCATGATAACTTAAAAAATGGGTGTCATACTGAGCCCGTCGAAGTATGGCGGGCTGGGCTCTGCACACGAGTCTTCGACAAGCTCAGACTGATAGTCCCTCTTTGTCATCTAACCTTCATAGTCCATGGATTTTAATCACTCAGCATGACGGCGTAGATGCGTCATTTCACCTTCAAGCATTTATAATTTGCTATATTAAACAACCTCAATGGTCACGGTACCTCCTGCCTTAAGGGCCTCAAAAATCTTTGTATTGAGTTTAGCTGTAGCCATTGTACTATGCAGAACAGCATCAACGCCTTTATCTTCACCGGGGAGAAGGCAGCCGTCGGTGTCCTTGGCAAAATTCCCAACATGAATCTCAATCCCGGCGAAACCGGGTACATTCTCTAATAATGGCAGGTTTTCGTTGTGTTTGGGGCTGAAAAATTTGACTACATTATAAGTTCCTGTAGGAATGGCTGTTTGCGTTTTAATTTTTATTGATGCAATTTGAGCAAGTGTCATTTTGCTATTCAGCCCTCTGTCAACGTCCTCCAGTATAAAACATTCGAAGGCGCCATTTATTGATAGTTCGCCAATGGTTGATTGTTTGGTTTTGATTTTTCTTTCGAGTTTTAAGTTTAGGTTCATGATACCGGTTTTTAATTGCTAATATTAGTAATTAAAAATCTAATTATCAATAGATTATATTGATAAAAGTAAATTTATCTTTGAAGGTTATTCTTCCTTTAATTTATAAAACCTGTTATCGAAATTAACCAAAAATAATTCGGTGGTAGCTCGGGTGAGCGCGGTATAAAACCATCGCAAAAAATCCATATTGATCATCTCATCGGTTACATACCCCTGATCAACAAAAACTGCATCCCATTGTCCACCCTGTGCTTTATGGCAGGTAATTGCATAGGCAAATTTTATTTGCAAGGCATTGTAATAAGGATTAAGCTTCAGCTCATTGTGCATGGCCCTTTTATTAGGTAAATGTTCATAATCCTTCATTACTTCCTGGTAAAACCGTTTCTGATCATCCTGGCTTAACGCGGGCGAATCGGCATAAAGCGTATCAAGCAAAACCTTACAATCAAGGGTTGGATCTTCGGCATAGTCAATAAATTCCAGCTGCACATCGGCAAAACGAAAACCATACATCTCTTCGGTGCGGCGTACTTTTACTATACGGGCAATATCGCCGTTGGCAATAAACGCGGTACTATTTTCATCTTTATCCTGCAGCCAAAAGTAATTATTCTTTACTATCATGATCTGATCGCCGCCGGTAAGCTCCTCCTCCCGGTATAAAATGCGGTTTCGAATTTGCCCGTTGTACAAATTGGCATTTTTGTTTGAGCGGCAAATGATAAGTGTACGATCATAGCCGTATTTGCGATAGGCATATTCCAAACCTTCAGGCAATCGCTCGCCGGTCATCCTGAAAACATCTTTAAACCCCTTGGTCACAATTTTAGGGATCTCTATGATCTCCTCACGGATCAGATCGCGGATATTGGTGGCATTATATAAGATACCCGAATTCTTTTGCTGGCGCAAAACCTCGGTAAGCTCATAACTGAATATCGACAGGCCAAATTTATCGCCCATAAGCTGCACGTCGAGCGCAGGGCTATCGTCGGCTCCTACAGGCGGTAACTGTGCGGTATCACCTACCAGTATCAGCTTGCAGTTTTTATCATTATAAACATATCTTAGTAAATCAAATAATAACGACACGTGATTGCTGCCCATGGCCTCATCCGAGATCATGGAGGCCTCATCAACAATAAAAAGCGTATCGCTGGCCAGGTTATCGGCAAGGGCAAAACCATCATCGATCGTCAAGGCCGATTTTTTACGGTAAATGCGCTTATGAATTGTAAAAGCTTTTCGCCCGGAGTAATTGGTAATGACCTTGGCGGCACGTCCGGTTGGGGCAAGCAGCACGGCTTTATAGTTATAATGCTTCAGTGCCTTTACCAGCGCGCCCACGATAGTTGTTTTCCCGGTGCCGGCATAGCCTTTCAGAATAAAGCATTCGTCGCCTTCGGTACTTTTTAAAAAGGCATGCAGCTTGCTAAAAAGTTCCGTTTGCTGGCCTGTTGGCTCATGCGGGAATGACTGGCGGATATGATCGGGACTTGACACCCTGCAAAAATGATGATAAGTAATTTAATTCAGTAAGATTAGTTTTACATTTGACCCATGGAATTTGACGAAAACAAAGAGGAAGAAAAATACAGCGAAGACGATTATGTAGATATTTACTCCAAAAGGGCGATATTTTGGTTTTCGTTTTTTAACCTGATATTTGGCGGTGTACTGCTGGTTATCAATTTATACAATGCAGGTTACAGAAAGGCGGTTCCGGCGGTGCTGGCCTTTGTATTATTTTTTTCCTATCTCTCCTACTTTGTTATCATGCATTCGGGCGTTGACCTGCAACAGGTTGTTGACGCCATGAACGTAACGGCCAAAGGCGGCCAGCCAACACCAGCGCAGGTTACAGCAATGCTTTCGGTAGCAGGCCTTAACATAGGTTTTGGGCTGATTGGTGCTTTGATTCTAAGCCAGTTTTTTTTCAGGAGATATTTTCCGGATAATGATTATTATCCTAAGCCTGTAGGGTTGCCAATTTTGATCTTTATCATCCTGATGATATTAACCCGCATTTTATAACAGCATACCAATTTGGGCTGCGGTAATTACTGTATCTGCCAAAAAATATTACTTTTGTTAAAACCGGTATGAACGAACACAATTATACTTACCACGATGATAACTTTAGTTTAGATAAAACTGAGGATTATACTTTATTAATACAGGTTGAAGACAAATCGTTTTCGTACGCCATAAGTAATAACGGCAAGCTAATAGCCTGGGCCGAAAATTACCCATTTGATGAGCTAAGCGATCCGCAGGAATTGCTTGACCTGCTGTCGGCCAAATACGGGCAAATGATTATCGGTTTACCAGCTCATAGCTTTACGCTGGTGCCGGCAGAATTGTTTAGCGGTGAGCGCCTGCCGAACCTGGCCCGTTTCCTGGATGTGAAAGCCGACAGCAAAGTTATAGCCCAGGTATTAGATAAGGAAAATATCATCGTATACAATACCAGCGAGGCCATTGTGAGTACCGCGGAAGAATTTGGCATCCGTAATACCGTTTTTACATCAAAAGGCTGGTTAACTGCCATTGCCCAAAACAATCCCGGCACCGATTGCCTTTACCTCAATATTGAAAAAGAAAAGGTGGAGATAGCTCATTTTGCATCCGGCAAACTGCGTTTCTATAACTCTTTTGAATTTAATGGCGATGATGAACTGGTTTACTTTACTGTGCTGGTTGCCAATGAACTTAACCTCGAAGCTAAATATACCAGCTTGTATGTAAGCGGTAACATTGATGCCGACAGTAAAGGACTAAGCCGCCTGGCCGAATTTTTCAAAGCGGCCGAAGTCAATAATTTACAGGTGTTACAATTACCCGCGGAGGTTGTAGCTCACAGGGTGTTATCAATAGCGGCTCTTTCATTATGCGCATTATCGGAGGCAGTTTAAAAGGCTTAAGGCTTAATCCGCCAAAAAATCTTCCTGTTCGTCCTACAACCGATTTGGCAAAAGAAGCTTTATTTAATATCCTGCTTAACCAAATAGAATTTGAAGGCATTAAAGTGCTTGACCTGTTTAGCGGCACCGGCAACATCTCGCTTGAATTTGCTTCACGCGGAGCTTCAGAAGTTATATCTGTCGACAGGAGTATTCATTGCGTTAATTATCTTAAAGATACCTCACGGCAGCATAAGCTTACGCAAATAAAAACTTACCGCGAAGATGTATTCAAATACCTGAATATTGAAACGGAACAATACGACCTGATATTTGCCGACCCGCCGTATGACCTGAACAGGATCCCCGATTTGCCAAAAGTTATTTTTGAAAAGAACCTGCTTAAACCTGATGGCCTCTTAATTGTTGAACACCAGTCCCTGCAAAATTTGAGCAATCATCCCTCTTTTGTTGAACAAAGAAAATACGGGCATTCGTCATTTTCGTTTTTCAGACCGGTTTAGATATCTGCCTTTAAAATAACTATCCCGCTTTCTTTAAAGCCCTTTAACCGCTCAGGATCTGCATCGGTAATGATCGCGTTGATGATATCTAAGCCTGCAAAATTAAGGTATGTTTCCTTGCTTATTTTGCTGATATCACACAGAATATAGGTAAATGCGCTGCTTGCAGCGAAAGCTGTTGTAATGGATGCTTCATGTTCACTATTGGCGAACAATCCTGCTTCCGAAATACCGTCAACACCCAAAAAAGCTTTGGTTGCCCTATACTTTTGAATATGCTCAATAGCTGTAGTTCCATGTACAGCCTGTCGCTCTTTATCTAGCTCCCCTCCTATTATATTAACACTCACAGCGCTATCCTGAAGCTCATATACTACAGGCAATGAATTTGTTATAACCTTTATCTTCTTGTTTTTAATGAACTGGCATAACCTGAAAACAGTACTTCCGCAATCCATAAAAATAATATCCCCGTCGCTGATTTGTGATGCGGCCCTGCGGCAAATGGCATCTTTAACAGCTGCGTTTTGAGCGCTTTTATTCACAAAGCTATGTGGCTTTTCGTGAGGATTAACTTTTGTTGCTCCTCCACGAGTACGGTAAAGCAATCCATCGGCTGCTAACTGGTTCAGGTCGCGGCGCGCTGTAATTTCCGAAATGTTCAGTTCGGCAGCCAATTGCTTTATATCAACCTCTCCGGTTTGACTGAGCTGCTCAATTATTTTTTGTTTTCTTTTTGGAAAGTTCATTTTATTAATCCTATTTTCGTTCAAAAATAATCATTATCAATCATAAACGATCAAAAAAAAATGATTCAGATCAAAATTCTTTATACCGATATTTTATCAGATAACTGGTATATCCTTAAAAAAGTAACTTACGAGATTACGGAAAAAGACGGTAATACCGCTGTGCAAAGCCGTGAAGCTTATGACCGCGGCAACGGCGCAACCATTTTGCTTTATAATAAAGCACAATCATCTGTAATATTAACCAGGCAATTCAGGCTGCCAACCTATATCAACGGCAACCCCGATGGAATGCTGATTGAATGTTGTGCCGGCTTGCTTGATAAGGATAATCCGGAAGATTGCATCCGTAAGGAAACCGAGGAAGAAACCGGCTATAAAATAACGGATGTTAAAAAGGTTTTCGAAGCTTATATGTCGCCGGGCTCTGTTACCGAAATCCTTTACTTTTTTGTTGCCGAATATGCCAAAGAAATGAAAGTTAGCGATGGCGGTGGGCTCGCCCACGAAAATGAAAATATTGAAGTTTTAGAGCTGCCATTCAGCGAAGCCCTTCAAATGGTAAAAACAGGTGAAATAAAAGATGGCAAAACAATTATGCTTTTACAGTATGCTCAATTAGCTTCGCTGGTTTAGGTTGTTTTAGTGATCAAATGAATGGTTCAACTTGTCAAATATAAAGTCGCTCATTAAATAATGCCGATAAAAGGCAAAAAACAACTGTTCATTTAAAGAACCCAATCAACTATTCATTAATTTTACTGCATGAAGACAGCCCTTTTTCCAGGTTCATTTGATCCGCTTACTAAAGCTCATGTTGATATTGTGAAACGATCTGTTGAGCTTTTTGATAAGCTTTACATAGGTATCGGCGTGAACAGCAGCAAAAAGGGGTTGCTGAGTGTTGAACAGCGCGAACAAATGATCAGAGCCGTTTTTGAGCATGATGAACGGATCCACGTGATAGCCTATGAAGGCCTTACTGTCGATTTTTGCAAAAGCATAGGCGCCGCTTACATGATCAGGGGGATCCGTACAGTATCAGACTTTGAGTATGAAAAAGCGATTGCCCAGATGAACCATTCGCTGGCACCCGACATCGAAAGCATATTTATTGTAAGCAAGCCCGGTTATTCATCTATCAGTTCAACCATTGTGCGCGAAATTATCCGCTATAATGGCGATGTAAGCCAGTTTATTCCGAAAGAGGCATTACCTTATTTGTAACCAGCTTTTCTTTGTGCAACACATCCATAATAGATGGGAAGGTATTTTCAATTATTGGTTCAATATGATGGTGTTCAAACCAGCGCACATCTGTAATACCCTCTTCTTTTTGAGGTTTTAGCTTTTCTTTACCCTTACTTGTCATGGCAAACCAATGCGTTTTCTTAAGCACTACCTCGCCGCGGTTAACATATACATGGTATGTTTTACAAATTTTTTCTCCCAGTTCGCTCACTTTTATACCGCACTCCTCCTCTACCTCACGCACTGCCGCTTCTTTCACTTTTTCCTCTTTTTCTATTTTGCCTTTGGGCAGGTCCCATTTATCATTACGATAAATGAATAAATATTGCCCCTTAGTGTTCATAACCAGGCCGCCTGCCGCTTCAATAAGTGTAATATTCTTTTTAACAGCTTTAAGATACACCTTAGCGTTTGCTGTTTTTATGTAGAACAATTTGTTAGGATTAGCAAGGATCCAGGTATATATAATTTTAAGGTCAAAGGTCTCTGCATCAAGCCTTTCAAAATTATCTGCATGCTTTGGTTCAGATTCTGTGAGCAGGATAACCTTTTCGTTAATATAAATTCTGTATTTTTGAGCCATGTTTACTAATAATGAGATCGAACAACAAGTAGCCGAATTCCTGCTGCAAATTAAAGCAATTAAATTACAACCCAATAATCCTTTTACATGGGCATCGGGCTGGAAATCTCCAATTTACTGCGATAACCGTGTTACACTTTCTCATCCAACTATCCGCACTTACATCAGGCAACAATTAGTGGCAGCCATACAGGATAAATTCGGGTCGGTTGGCTGCATTGCAGGTGTAGCAACTGCGGGTATTCCGCAAGGTGCATTAGTAGCCCAGGAATTAGGCCTTCCATTCATCTATGTACGTTCAAAACCAAAAGAGCATGGTACAGGCAGCATGATTGAGGGCGATGCCGCTACTACTTCAGGCAAGCGGGTTGTGGTTATCGAAGATCTGCTTTCAACCGGTAAAAGCAGTCTGCAGGCCGTTGAAGCGTTGCGTGCCGCAGGTTATGACGTTGCAGGCTTGGCAGCTATATTTACTTATGGCTTTGATATTGCCGACGAAAACTTTAAACAGGCCAACTGCCCATACGTAACCCTGTCAAACTATAACGCGCTTATTAAATACGCGGAAGAACATCAGTTTATTAACGAAAAGGATGTAAACCTGCTCAAACAGTGGCGCGAAAACCCATCAACCTGGGGCGAAATGGCTGCAAGTTAAGACCGTTGATTTTTTTGATTTCGATGATTGCGCTGATTTTTAGATTGTTCGTCAGCGTAATTTGTCTCAAATCTCATATCTCAAATCTATCCATGAATACATTCACCAGTACGATAAGTATTAACAAGCCTTTAACGGAGGTTTACGATTTCCTGGCCGATTTTAATAATCACCGGCAACTGATGCCTGATAATATCCAGGAATGGACATCCACCCGGGATGAAGCCCGTTTCAGTATCCAGAATATGGCCAAGCTTGTTTTGAAAATTGAGGAGCGTGTGCCCAACCAGCTGATAAGGATCATACCTGCCGAGAAACCACCATTTGACCTGGAACTAAAATGGTCGTTATCTTTTAATAACGACCATACTGATATTTTATTCACCATTGGCGCAGAGCTTAGCATGATGATGAAAATGCTGGCATCAGGTCCGCTTCAAAAATTGGCCGACCATGAAACGCAAAGCTTATTTAATATTTTAAACCAAGCTTAGAGCGTTGCCCTAAAGCTTATAATTAATATATTTTTAATATACTTTGCGCTTTTGTGTATTGTTGATGGCTATTACCACATTGATGATAATTAAACCTATAATTAATGCTCCCATGACCATTGTTAAATAATTTAAATAAATTGTTACACTGTATGTTAGTCAAAGGCTGTACCATTATATTATAACTGGTTAGATATAGCGATTAAACGTATTAAATATACTTTTAGTTTACACTACATTATCATTTCTGTGTAATTGTATACCCATGGATTTAATTTATGGGGAAAATTGCTGCTCAAAAAATCCCCATCCATAATATCAGCACCATATATCGTTAAAATGAAGATTTTACCGTACTTTTGCGCCAAATTAGAGGTGCAGCATGATCACGGTATCCAATCTTTCTTTACGTTACGGTAAGCGTACTTTGTTTGAAGACGTAAACCTGAAATTTACACAGGGCAACTGTTATGGTATTATTGGCGCCAATGGCGCGGGTAAGTCAACATTCCTGAAAATTCTTTCGGGCGATATTGACCCAACCAGCGGCTCGGTGAGCTTCACTCCCGGCGAACGCATGGCTGTTTTGAGCCAAAACCATTACGCTTTTGACGAATTCACAGTTATCGAAACGGTGATGATGGGCCATAAGGAAATGTACGCCGTAATGAAGGAGAAAGACGCTATTTATCTTAAAGAAGATTTTAGCGATGCCGATGGCGAACGCGCGGGTGAACTGGAAAACCTTTTTGCCGAAATGGACGGCTGGAATGCCGAAAGCAATGCCGCTACCCTGCTCAGCAACCTTGGCATTAAAGAAGAATTTCATTATCAACTGGTTAAAGACCTTGATAACACCCAAAAAGTACGTGTTTTATTAGCCCAGGCACTTTTTGGCAAGCCAGATATACTGCTGCTTGATGAGCCTACCAACGATTTGGACATCCACACCATTAGCTGGCTGGAAGATTTCCTTGCGTCATATGAAGCTATTGTACTGGTAGTATCGCACGACAGGCACTTCCTGGATACTGTATGTACCCACGTAGTAGATATTGATTTTGGCAAAATGACCATTTATACAGGTAACTATACCTTCTGGTACGAATCGAGCCAATTGGCCCTTAAACAACGTGCCGAACAAAATAAGAAAGCCGAAGATAAAGTTAAAGAGCTTCAGGAGTTTATCCGCAGGTTTAGTGCCAATGCGTCCAAATCAAAACAGGCAACCAGCCGTAAAAAAGCATTGGATAAAATCAACCTGGATGAAATTCAGCCATCAAACCGTAAATATCCGGGTATTATATTCAACAACCTGGGCCGTGAAGCCGGCGATCAGATCCTGACCGTTGAAAACCTGGGCAAAACCCTTAATGGTGAGGTGCTGTTCAATAATATCACCTTCACTGTAAACAAAGGCGATAAAATTTCTATCCTGTCGCAAAACAGTTTGGCAACTACCGCTTTCTATAATATTTTAACAGGCCGCGATAAAGATTTTACAGGCACCTTTAAATGGGGTGTGACAATTAACGCGGCTGATATCCCTAACGACAGCAGCGAATACTTCGATGGCAAAAGCGACAACCTGATTGATTGGCTGCGCGAATATTCGCCTGGCGAAAAAGACGATCAATTTATCCGCGGCTTCTTAGGCCGTATGCTATTTTCGGGTGAGGAAGTTATGAAAAAATGCAGTGTGCTATCGGGTGGCGAAAAAATGCGCTGCATGTTTAGCCGTATGATGCTGCAGCAAGCCAACCTGCTGATGTTTGATGAACCAACCAACCACCTCGACCTGGAATCGATTACAGCGCTTAATAATGGTATGAAAGATTTCCGCGGCACAATCCTGTTCACCTCACGGGATCATGAACTGGTTGAAACGGTAGCCAATCGGATTATTGAGTTAACACCAGGTGGTTACATTGATAAACTCATGACCTATGATGAATATATCAACAGCCCTGTAGTGCAAAAACAACAGGAAGATTTATACGCTGCTGTATAATAACTGGTAAGGGAATATATGAGGCCTGGTAGCATAATACTACCGGGCCTTTATATTTTATAACTTATAATAAGTTAAACCCGGAGGCCTGCGTTTCGAGCTGATTAATAGTAGATTCGTCGCTAAACAGGTAAAAATGATCTTTAGTGTACGAATATTGAACATTTAAACCGTTTTGGGCAATAAAATCTTTAACAACGCTTTCATATAGCAGCTTGTTAATTTTAAGTAATTTTCTTTTTTTCATGAGAGATAGATATTAAGTTTTACAATTTAAGTAGCTTTTGTTAAAATTCCAACAAAAAAACTAACATTTTGTTAGGAAGTTGCTATAATTAACTTTTTTGGCCGAGCCGGGAATAAAATGAACACCAGGAAGATGAAAGCGGGTTATTACTCCAACCTTTAATTTTACAATAAGCAGATTAAAATAATTGTTAACTATGAGTAATTCCGTCTGCTGAAAAAGAAAATAATTTGCATATTTGCAACCCGGGAAAAGCTGGTACATATGACTCCGTAGCTCAGCTGGTAGAGCAAATGACTCTTAATCATTGGGTCGAGAGTTCGAATCTCTCCGGGGTCACTTTCTTAGGCAAGTTGTCAACTTTATTGGCAACTTTTTTTATGGCTTCACGACCAATAAACATGTTGGTTTAGCACAAAGAAATGTTTTACATGAGCCCCTGGCTTTAATCAATAACCCATTGAATTTGTATCAATATTTTCTTAGGTTTGAGAAAGCGACAAACTACCTAAACTCACTTGATGCCCCTTACACTCCATTTTACATTTTATGACATTGCGTTTTTAGGTGCTGTATTTATCAGCTTAACGCTATCACTATTTTTATGGATATCCCCAAAGGAGAACCAGTCTGCAAACCGTTGGTTGGCAATTTTAATGTTCGCTGTTGCTTTATGGATAATTCGGATTTTAACAATTGATGTTGGCCTCGTGACGTGCTTTCCATTATGGAACCGTCTGAACATTTGGCTGCCAATTACTTTTGGCCCTTTGATTTACTTTTACGTGCGTCAGATAACCCGGCCCAGGTATATCTTCAAACGCAGGGATTTGCTGCACTTCATCCCCTTGGTGCCTGAATTGGGTGCTCAGGTATTTGCTGCAATACAAAACATTGAGACGGTTAACGTTATTTACAACAACGTTAACTCAATCTTACAATTATTGGCATTCCTGTCAATTACTGTCTATTTATTTCTCTGTTATGTACAAATTGATTGTTTTTACAAGGAAAAACAATTTCAAGCGGGAGACCGCTACCGCAATGAGTTACGCTGGTTGGATCGCTCACTTGCCGGAGTCCTTATCTTATGGTTATTATGGATACCGTTTACAGCTGTTAACTATTTTTATTACCGTTATGAGCTAAGCATACACTATTACTATTCCCTATACCTGCTTTTAATAACCATTATCATTTGGATTGCAGGCAAGAGTCATTTAAAAGCAGAGATTATTGATGCAAATGATTATCAAGCAAAACCATTATTACCGGCAGATCTGAAACAAAAAGGCTCATGGTTAAAAATGGAAGTTAAGGAGAAAGGATATTACCGTGACGCAGAATTAAGTCTGAGCTCGCTTGCTGAAAAGCTCGGCTTGCATACGCATGAATTATCCCGGATCATTAATACGGTCTTCAAAAAAAGCTTCAACGATTTTATTAATGAATACCGTGTCCGCGAGGTTGCGCTTAAAATGCAGGATTCCTCGTATGACCATATCACCCTACTCGGCCTCGCCTACGGGTCGGGCTTTAATTCACAAAGCAGTTTCCATCGTGTTTTTAAGCAATTTACCGGTAAAACCCCTCTGGAGTATAAAAATCACCTTCAGAAAGTTATGCCAACTTATAACTTGGGAGGTTTTAGCCAACCTATGCCGCTAATATTGAACCACGTAAGCCCTTCGGGGTGGCCGCGTGAAACATTAACCGGCAGTCATATGATAAAAAACTATTTTAAAATTGCATTCCGCGGATTTCGGAGACATAAGCTATTTACACTGATAAACATTGTTGGTTTATCCATAGGTATAAGCGCTTTCCTGGCCATTTACTTTATTGTACACTACGATTTTACGTTTGATAAATTTCACAAGGACAGTGACCGGATTTACCGCGTTGTGATGAACATGTCATTTCAGGGGCATAAAAACTATTCGAGTGGTGTACCCGGCCCGTTGGCCGAGGCGATTAAGAGCCAGGCTACAGGAATAGAAAATATAACGCCATTATATACTCTGTGGCCTCATTTTGTTTATATCGACAAAGATAAAAATACACAAAAGCGGTTTAAAGATCCGGACAGGATAACACTTGCCGATCAGCAATATTTTAAAATTTTTAATTATGTATGGCTTGCCGGATCATCGCAACACGCGCTTGATGCGCCCGGCCAGGTAGTATTAACATCCCAGCAAGCCAGGCTTTATTTCCCGTCGTTGTCATATCATGAAATGATTGGTAAAGTAGTTACCTATGATACCCTTAAGGTAACCGTTAGCGGGATAGTTGAAACGTTTACTAAAAATAGCGACTTCATCTTTCATGACTTTATTTCTTTTAGTACCGTCACAACTAATAGACATTTAGCTGATGATCTGCATATAAAAAATTGGGGCAGGATATCTTCGGCATCGGAGATTTTTATAAAGCTGGCACCTGGCGTTCCTGTACCTGGGGTTGCAAAACAGATCACTACCATTTTCAGAAAAAACAATCTGCCGCGTGCCGAACAAAAAATGCCTGCCCCCATCATTGATCTGGCCTTGCAGCCATTGGACGATATTCACTTCAATTCCGACTATAATATTTTTAATTTCTCGTCGCCAGCCAGCAAAACGACACTTTACGGATTATTGGCCAGCGCTGTCTTTTTGTTATTGCTGGCCTGTATCAATTATGTGAATTTAACTACCGCCCAGGCCGCCCAAAGGGCAAAAGAAATTGGGATCCGCAAAACTTTAGGTAGCAGCCGGATGCAATTAGTAATTCAGTTTTTAAGCGAAACTTTTTTTATAACATTCTTTGCGGTTTGCATATCAGTATTGCTTGCGCCAATTATTTTAAAAATGTTTGCCGACGTTATATCCCCCGATATTCATGCAAATATTCTGCAGCCGGATGTCATACTCTTCTTGCTGATTTTAGCTATTGTGATCAGTATTTTGTCGGGTTTTTATCCGGCAATTGTATTATCAGGTTACAAGCCTGTATCGGTGCTAAAAAACCAGGTGCAGGATAACAGCAATAAAACACGAAACGCGTGGCTCCGTAAGTCGCTTACAGTTTCGCAGTTTGTTGTAGCCCAATTTTTCATAATGGCTACCATTTTGGTAAGCCAGCAAATTTATTATGCCCTACATAAAAACCTCGGGTTTAAAAAGGATGCTATCCTCATTATTAATACACCCTGGAATACCAGTAAGGCCAGCACCAACCAGGTACTGCTGAACGAATTCAGGCTGATGCCGCAGGTTGCCCTCGCGGGTTTAGGTAATGACCCACCTTCGGCTGATGCATTTAACAGGACGCGCATGACTTATGACGACGGAAAAAAACAAATTACAACAGAAGAAATAATAGTTAAGTCTGGCGATGAAAACTACCTCAAAATATACCAGCTGAAATTGCTTGCCGGCAGAAACATAACCGAAGCAGACACCGGGAAAGCTATTATCATTAACAATACTTACGCTACATTATTAGGATTTGATAACCCGAATGATGCTATCGGCAAGCAATTGAATTGGTTTGATGGCCGAAATATTAGTATCATTGGCGTAGTTGCCGATTTTAATCAGCGGTCGCTGCATTCTGCCATTTATCCATCAATCATAACATCGGGCAGTCCAATCCCCCGGCCAATGATGACGTTACATATTAGTTTGAAACCTGAAACCACCGGAGGTAACGAGTGGAAAACCGCCATTACAAATATGGGAAAAGCCTGGAAGAAAGCTTATCCCGATGATGATTTTGATTGCCATTTTTACGACGAAACGATAGCCCGGTTTTACGACGATGAACAACATACTTCAACACTGCTCAACTGCGCAACAGGTATCTCTATACTAATCAGTTGTCTCGGGCTGTTAGGTCTTGCTGTTTACACCACCAACCAACGAACAAAAGAAATTGGCATACGCAAAGTATTTGGTGCCAGTGTTGCGCAAATAGTAATCCTCCTATCAACCGAACTGATATCGCTTATTTTACTCGCTTTTATCGTCGTAACGCCGATTGCATGGTACGCAGTTAATAAATGGATGGAAGGCTTTGTCGACCATGTAGCTATCAGCTGGTGGGTATTTGTTATCAGCGGTGCTGGAATGCTGCTAATAGGATTATTTACCTTAAGTTTCCGAACCATTAGGGCTGGCATGGCGCCCCCGGTGAAGAGTTTGCGAAATGAATAACAGTATACCACTGCTTTCATTTAACAAATTACAAAAAAAACCATACATACTATCTGGCGAAGGTGCCCGAATATTATAAGTTCATATAGCTACTTTTGGCATAAGTTATAAGCCTAAATCCGCAAATAAACGCATTTCTTTTAGACTCAGAATCAGCAAATTGATATAATACATAACTTATTAATCTGTCATGGATTTAAAGGTTATTTTTTCAATATTATCAGGTTTACCTTTTAGCGCGGGAGAGATAGAACCAACTAATTTCCCATTCTTTTTAATGGCAGTAACCTTACGGAATGAATAGTTGCCTTTTTCGTAATCAAATGTTTCACCGTCATCATCATATAATGAATAAACGCCTGGCTTGTTGCCATAATATCTGATCTCGAGATCTACCTTCTGTCCTGCTTTAGGTGCATGCAGCATTACGGGCATCGTAGGTATAATTCCGCCATCCTTTACATATACCGGAATTTTATCCAAGCCGGGCTCAATACTAATCACCTCACCATCGCCTGCGTACTTTCCGGTATAAAAGTCATACCATTTGCCTTTGGGTAGTATCACCTTTCTGCTGGTTTCGCCGGCAAACACCGGGGCTACCAATAAATATTCGCCGGCCATATACTGATCTTTAACTTCTTTAGTTATGGCTTCTTCATATGGGTTCTCTTCCAGATTTAACTGTTTCTTTTCAGTTTTGACCTCTGAAACTCCAAAGCCGTCTTCCATATACATAGCCCTGAAAGGCGGGATCCCTTCAAAATGGTATTTAGCAAATTCGCTGTACCAATATGGCATCATTTGCATCCGCAGGTTAGCCATAGTTTTTACCTGCTCAGCAACCTCAGGAAACGACCATGGTTTTGTGCCGCTTGCCCAGGCATTAATCATAGCCATAGGCGAAAACACGTTTGATTGGAACCTACGCAGCCACTCCTCTCCTGTTTTGGATGATCGTACTTCTGGCGTCCATAATACACCGGCAAAACCGCTGTTTACCAGCGCTGTGATAAAATCGCGGTGATCATAATAATCATTATAGATTACGTAAGGAAATGACGCTCCTCCACCGTTTGATGCACGCACCAGGCCAAAAGTACGCTGGTTGCGCTGATGATAGATTTCGTTGGTATAACGCTGCATCATTAATCCATAGGTCTGGCGCATTTGCTCGGCAGCATGACCAGATGGGAAAACAGCTACATCAGGCCATAAGTAATTGTCGCCCCCATCAACCTCGTCCATTTTGTACCCGCTGATACCAATATCTATCTTTCCTTTTTCCAACTCGCCGAAAAAGATTTTACGCGCTTCGGGCATACTGATGTCCGGTACAATGCCATTCCAAACGGTATGTGAACCACTATAGGGTAAAATACTTTTGTAAAGGGGTGCCTGCGGAGATACGTAAGGATTAGTCCATAAATTTAGCTTGATATTCTTTTTCAGCATATTTTGCACCAAAGCTTTTGGATCAGGAAACCGGCTTTGATCCCATTCAAAAGTGCAGGGGTACGATTTACTTTGCCAGCCGGGTTCAAGACCGATAAAATCAAGCGGATAGCCTTTTTCTTCAAACGCCTTTGCTTCATCCTCAACACCCTGTGCATCGGTTAGGCGTTGCATACGCTGGGTAAAACCAAGCCCCCAGCGAGGCGGCAAGCAGCCACCGCCATTTAATAAATTATATCGCCTTACAGCATCCAGCATGGTAGGCCCTGCAAATACATAAATTTCGGTACCGGCGGCTGGCACTAACATTTCTACCGCATCCGAATATGGATGCGAGTTCCATGTTTTATCAAGATTTCGATTTTTTACATCTGGCGGAACTTTACTGTCCCGGCTTACCGCCGTACCGGCATATACGTTGATATATCTTGCCGAATTAATAAACACGCCATATCCCTTTGATGATACATAAAATGGTGTCGGCGCATGCGTGCGGCCATTATCTTTACCTGCGTAATTATCAACATGAAGGGTAAGCACCTTTCCCCGTTGAAATACGGTTTGAAAATTTAAGCCGAACCCAAACAACTGTTCCTTTTTTTCAAGAGGAAAGCGGAGATAGGTTTTAC
Organism: Mucilaginibacter gossypii; assembly: GCF_017569325.2. Classification (NCBI taxonomy): domain Bacteria; kingdom Pseudomonadati; phylum Bacteroidota; class Sphingobacteriia; order Sphingobacteriales; family Sphingobacteriaceae; genus Mucilaginibacter; species Mucilaginibacter gossypii. The sequence goes on from NZ_CP071878.2 coordinate 2,130,749, forward strand.
CATCCTGTACCTTGCCGGTAATTTCCTCCTGTGCCAGGGGAAAACCGGCAGCAGGCATTTTCTGTAAACCGGCATGATAAGCTTGTGCACCTGAGGCCTTCAACAGGTCAAACTCCTCGGGCTTGCCAATGACACCTTTCCAGATGCCTGGTTCTATCTCCGTCCAGCTTATTGATTGCGCATGGAGTGATGCAGCAAAACTTAAAAACAAAACAAACAGCAAACAATATTTTAAATTTTTCATGGTATTACCGGGGAATAACAGTGTATGTTTTGCCTTTTTCAGTGGCAAAATCAATTAAGTAGCCTTTATTAAATGTAATGTCAGGAAGTTGAGTATCATCCACTTTTTGATAAACCGGCATCGTTGGCGGAGTATTTAGTATATTACTATTTATACCAACAGCAGTCTTACTGCCTGTCTCCACAATTTTCACGGGAATAGGTGTACGCAGCCTGCAAATGCCTCCCATGTTTGATTTAATGGTTGCTTTGCTCAGTTTCCCCTTTTTCCAGTCGATAGTCACCTCAAAATTTCCGCGAGCTTTGATGCCTTTGACGCTGCCATCGGCCCAGGCATCGGGCAGGGCTGGTAACAATTCAATTTCACCATCCTGGCTTTGCAGAAGCATTTCGGTCATGCCGGCTGTTCCTCCAAAATTTCCGTCAATCTGGAAAGGCGGGTGCGCATCAAACAAATTGGGATAGGTACCCCCACCGCTCATTTGGGCTTTTTGCTGCAAAGGATCCATATAATTAAATGCGGCGGCCAGTATTTTATAAGCATGATTACCATCGTGCATCCGGGCCCACCAGTTCACCTTCCAGGCCATTGACCAGCCTGTACTTACATCGCCCCGATAAATCATGGATTGCTTTGCCGCCGCCGCTAACTCTGGCGTATTAAATACCGAGATCTGCCTACCGGGAAACAGGCTGAACAGTTGGGAAATATGCCTGTGGGTATCTGCCGTATCATCCCAGTCTTTAAACCATTCCTGCAATTGGCCATGCTTGCCTATGTGAAACGGATAAAGTTTATTATATGCATTTGTCAGCTTATCGGCAAATGCTTTATCTATATCCAAAATACGGGCACTACCGATACAATCCTGAAACAGCTCCCTAATAATTGACATATCCATAGTAGAGGCCATACTTACCAGGTATTCTTTACCATTGATTTTTACGGTATTTTCGGGTGATGTGGAAGGATTTGTTACAAGATAACCTGTATTAGGATCGGTAACCAGCCAGTGCAGCATAAACTGCGCGGCACCTTTCATAACCGGATAAGCGGTTTTACTTAAAAAGTTTTTATCGCCGGTAAAAAGATAATGATCATACAAATGAAGGCTCATCCAGGCGCCGCCCATTGGCCATGCGGACCATCTTACCGAACTTTTTGGGTCCTGATCAAAATTACCAACGGTTGAGGTTTTAGCCCAGATATCGGTGTTATGATGCTCAACCCAACCCTCATCAATATTATAATTTACTTTGGCTGTAATTTTACCATTCACTGCAAGCTCCTTCAAAAAATCAAACAAAGGCTGATGGCATTCTGAGAGATTGGTGTTTTCGGCCAGCCAATAGTTCATTTCGGTATTGATATTGGTGGTATAATTACTACCCCAGGGTGGTGTAACCTGATCGTTCCAGATCCCCTGTAAATTGGCGGGGGCACTTCCTTGCCTTGAGCTGGCAATAAGTAGATAACGCCCGAATTGGTAATACAGGGTTTGCAGCTGCTTATCCGGTTTTGCTATGTTGAAGTTTTTAAGCCGTTCATCTGTAGGGTGCCTCACCATTTCGTCATCGGCACCCAAATTAAAATCCACACGTTTAAATAAACGCTGATAATCGGCGATATTCCTTTGCTTAAGCAAGTCATATGTTTTTTGTTCGGCAGCTGAGAGGCTCCTATCAGCCTCGATAGCAGGGTCTTTACCCTGTAATCCAGGCGACTTATTAAAGCCATTAAAGCTGGTAGCTTCAGTCAAAAATAAGACAACTTCATTTGCACCGCTAACCTGCAGCGCGTTGTTAACGGCACTTACTTTACCGCCGTAGTTCTTTATCTTCAGGTTGATGCGGAAATTCATGCCCTCGCCTTTAGGCTCGTCATAAATCACTTGCCTGGGTTCATAATCGCGGTTTGCAACATAAGTTGGCGCTTTCCCATTCAAAACCAATTTGTTGCTTCCGACTGCCGTAACAGTAAAGCGTAATTTACTTTGCAGGTTGGCCGTTAAGTTTACTGCCCCCTTTTTATCGGCAGTAATACGCACCACCATCACCTTGTCGGGGTAACTTATGAAGGTTTCTCGCGAAAAATTAGCTCCATTAACCTTATACCTCACCGTAGATACGGCATTATTTAAATCCAGCTCACGGCGATAATCGGTACTGGTGCTATCAGTCAGGTTAAAATCAAGCAACAAATCACCTAAAGGAAGATAACGTGCAGTGTAGGGGCCCTGCAGATATTTTTTCCATATTGCTGCTGCCTTATCAAAATCGCTGGCGAAAACAGCAGCGCGCACTTCGGGCAAATGAGCAGGCCCCTGCGGGTTATTTCCCGGTTCAGGATAGCCGCACCAAAGATTATGATCATTCAACTGAAAACGTTCGTGATTAACCCCGCCAAATACCATAGCCCCGGTAGTAACGTTGCCCAACGGTAGCGCCTGTTCCCAGGCAACCGCTGGATTGGTATACCAAAGCTTTAATGCCGAATTATTACCTGCGGTTTGCGCTACAGCAAGTTTAGCACTAATCATACCTACAAAAACTAAATACCTTTTAAGCCGATGCATTATTAAAGATTTATAAATACGGTTTGTAATCCCGGCGATTGTACGCCGACAACACTTTTACCGTTTTGGGTTTGTACTTTTATAGTAGCGCGACCATTGTAAGCCTGCACCTTTCTCGATCCGCCTGAGGTGCCTAAATCATCCAGCAGGATGCCATCTCCACTGAGCGAAAAGCTGATCCAATTTATAGCATCCAGGCATTGAATGCCATTTTTATCTAAAACCTTAACCTGTACTGTTGCAAAGCCATTTTTATCGGCTATTTTCTCAACTATCAGTTTAGCCGGCTTGTCCCATTTGTCGGTCTGATAAACCTGGTTGATCTCGTCGGTTACGGTAGTTTTGCCTTTATGAGCCACTACGCGGATATTATTGTTGCCTTTCTTAAACGTCACTACCCAGCGCAAACCAGCTGCCGGAAAATCCTGGCTGTTCCTCTTTTTTACACCGTAACTTTTACCATTTAAAAAGAGTTCGGCCTTTTCACAGTTGGAATAGACTTTAATTACCTTCTGCTCTCCGTCAGTTCCCCATCGCACAGGCCAGGTTCGCCCGTAGATATGCGCCATAGGTTTGGTTGTCCAATACGATTGGAAAACGTAGTATGATTCCTTTTTGGTCATGTCCCGCTCCACCACGCCCTTTTGGTTCATATAAGGGATTGGGTTATCCGGCCTTAATGGTGTCGAAAAATCTTTAAATACCCAAAAAGCCGATCCCGTTAGCCAGGGCATAGTTTCCTGCTCTTTTAAATGCCAGTCGAACAGGTTACAGATATAACTTTCGCTCCAGTCGCCATCCTTTGAAACCCGCGCATCTCCGCCAGAAAGCGAAGCGTCACCCGCACGTTCATCGGCACCACCGCCCGTTTTAATATTCACAAAGGCCTTATCAGGATCTTCGGAATGACGCAAGGCATGGCTATCCCCACCCCACTCTGCATGAAAAAAATGGGTTACTTTATTAAACTCATCAAGAGTGGTTTGCTTGTACTCGTTATAAGTACCACGGTACCAGCCTGCCCATATAGATGGCGAATACACATCGACAATATCTTTGCAAAAATCACAGCGGCGAATAGTGGTTTTGCGGAATGGATCGAGCCGGTGGGCAAGGTCATTTTGCTCGCTCATAAAAGCCCTGATCTTCGCCTTATCAAACTCCGGAAAATCACCCTCCCAGTCGTTCTCGTTTCCAAGCCCCCATAAAATTATCGCCGGGTGATTGTAATGCTGCTCAATCATGTTGGTAAGCATTTGCCGGGCCTGGTTTTTATAAATGTCGCCTCCTAAACCACCCCGGCACCAGGGCTCTTCTTCCCAAGCTAAAATACCAAGGCTATCGCACAGATTGAGTACAATACGCGATTGCTGGTAATGACCCAGGCGAATAAAGTTTACCCCCATATCTTTCATCAGCTGCATTTCCTGCCTGATCATGCCTTCGGTCATAGCGGCTGCAACTCCTGCCTCGTCCTCATGACGATGGGTCCCCCTTAACAATAAACGCTTACCGTTAAGCATAAAAGGGCCATGATCCACAAATTCAAAATTCCGGAACCCTATCCTTTCCCTTTGGGTAAAAGTACTACCATTGGCACGCGCACTAACCTCAATAGTATATAACACCGGATGATCTGGCGACCATAATTGCGGCGTTTTAACCGTAAATGAACCAACCGGTGTTTCAGCTGCGGTAGACGACAAATTATATTTTGATTGCTGTATAACTTTACCCTGCGGATCAATGACCTTAACATCACCCTCAACAGCATTTATTTTTTCAGGATCATAGACCCTGACAGCCACATTTAATTTCCCTTGCCTGCCATCTTTATCAACCTCTGCCCTGGCAAAAACCTTTTCCAGCGAAACAGCCGGCACATACACCAAATTGAGATATCGATAAAGCCCTCCGTACACCGTAAAGTCAGACAAACGTGAAGGAATACTTTCAAGATCGCGCGAGTTATCACACCTTATTTCGACTGGGACATTCCCTTTAAATTGAGTTTGACAGACCTCGGTTTTCTTAAAGACATCAACGGCTTTTGTTATATCTACCGTCCATTCATCGTAGCCGCCCAAATGCGCACCTACTTTGGTGTCATATACGTAAACGTCGGTCTTTTGTCCGGCGCCTTCAAAATGCAGCAATACACGGCCTCCTTTATAAGGGTTATTAATGCCTAACTGCGTGCGGTACCATCCCGGGCCCTGGTAGTAGTTCATATCAGGATCCACAGCGTCGCGCGCATTAAAACAATGCGGAAGCGTTACCTGTTGCCAGTGCGGAACATCATGCGGGATACCTTTATCTTCGGGACGGATAGCTTCCCAGATCCCACCTAAATCCTGTCTTATAAACTGCCAGCCCGTATCTAAACGGGTACTTTGCTGCGCGAATAAAGACCTTGTACTCAAAATAAATATGATTATTAAATACAGTCTCAGATTTTTCAACTGCATATTAATGGGTAGTTAGTTTATAAGCCACTACTTTTTTGCCGAAAAACGTTGGCACATACAAAATATGATTAACAGTATCGTACCCCAAATCGGCGGTATTCATCTTTTGTGCCTCCGAATCGAGCAGAGTCTCTATTTTACCATCGGCTGTTACGTAAAATATGTGACCAGACCAGCAGGTGATCAAAAAGTCGCCATTACCAACCGGCTCCAAACCATCACCTCCGCAACTAAGCGTAGTAATTAGCGTTAAATTGCCTTTACTATCTGCTTTCATAAACTTCGGTCCGCCAAGGATATAAAGGTCATCATTGATGGCTTTAAGTCCGTTCACACCATTTACATTCGTTAAAAAAGTAGTTACCTTGCCTTTTTCAATCCGGTGGATCTTTTTGGTTTTACTGTCTGATACATAGACTATCCCTTTGCTATCCACCGTAATATCATTTAACATTTTTGCGCTGTCGACAGGGATTTTATTAATGACTTTGCCGGTTTCAATATCAATTACTACCACTTCCGACAAATCAGCGGCATACAGCTGATCGCCAACCCGGCCCAGGCCCTTAGGTGAGTTTAAACCGGTTGTAAAATCGAGGTCAATGATCTTTCCGTCCAAACCAATTTTAGCAACCCCACCTTTGCCATCAACAGCACTCGGGTTCCCTTCAATTTCTGACACATATAAGATCTTTTTTTTGAAATCCGGCAAAACCGATTCGGGGATCCGTACAACAGTATCAGTTTCCCAAAGCTTCTCTAATTGGTGGGTTTGCGCAAAAGCCCCGCGTACCATAAATGCCATTAAAGCAGGCAGTGTGCATTTCAATATCTTTTTCATGGTGTTTGTTTTATAATATAACAGCTTGTGTTGCTCCATCGGCTATTCTGTATTTAATTACTTTGCTGCCCTCTGTAATGGCAATAAGCAGTTTTCCTTTGTTTTGGCGTGAAATGTGAAGATCAAAAACATGCCCAAATGCATGAATGTTATTCAATGACATTTCATTCCACCCTTTTGGTAAACGGGGCGTGCAATCAAAATTACTGAAACCTGTTGGCCTGATACCGAATAAACCCTCGGTAAAGATTCGGCAATAAAGACCGCTCTCTGCCGATAAATGCCTTTGGTTGCCCTCGGGATAAGCTTCAACCGGATAAGGTACATGCTCACCTAACAATCTTCTGCGAGAATAATAGCGCAGATAATCCATTGCCTTTTCTGTATCGCCGGCCTGCAATACACCACGAAGCGCATACAAGGTTGAACGGTCCCAAAATGTTTCTTTGCCTGCCTGTGTTGCTAAACCATCGGCTGTCCACAAGCTTGGCGAAAACAGGGCTTTGATGGTTCCTTCGCTGCGGTTTAAGATATCCATGGTAAGCGGCAGGCAGATCCAGGCACGCAGTACATCATTGGTTTCGTAGTATCTGTAAGTTTCAAAGCCCCCGATAGTTGCCCCGAAGTATTTTTCGATATTAATTTTAAGCGTGGCAGCCTGCTTTAAATATTCATCTGTTTGTGTTTTGGACTGATGCAATTGTTTGCCAAGATATGCAGCGGAGATCAGGGCATCATAATAAAGGCTATTGGTTGAAAGGTTGGCTTTGCCCGATGGAAAGCGCCCTTCCAGTTCATCATGATCGGATGTAACTACTCCCTGATCATTCAGTTTCCTGTGACTGTATTCCAGGCACCAGGTAATAAGCGGCCACAATTTTTTGGCAGAATCGGGCTTTCCATACGCTAATGCATACCTTGATGCCCCATAGGCAATCATAGCCTGATCTCCCCTGTCGCCGGCACCTTTCCATACCGCATCACCTTCAGCCACTATCGAACTGGGAATGGGTTTATATTCCGGGTTCATATACTTTGCAAATAACCGATAACAGTTCATGGCCGACATGTTACCGATACTATCTCCCGAAAAAGCGAAAAACGGGCTGATGTATTCGGCCTGGTCGTTAGCCCAGATGGCGGCGTAATATGCAAGCCCACCCGGGCCGTGCAGGTAACCAACTTTGGTTTTGTAAATACTCTCCGTCCCCCTGATTTTGGCAAAGGCGAAGGCTGTATTCAATAAGGTGTCGGGCGTTTTTAATTGCAGGGGTGATAAAATTGTATTTATACGATCTTCACGAGCCTTTTCTTCCGCATTAGCATCAATTTTAACAGGCCGGGTCGGAAAATCTGTAGCCAGATAATAAACCGAAAAGGTGGTTTTTGCTCCGGGTTGAACTACCCTGCTCCCCGGATCGACAGTACCCATGATAACCGAATGGGGCCTTACCTTACTTTTAGCACTATCCGTCCTAACCTCACGCCGCAGATATTCCATAGCAATGGTAACCGGCTTATCGGTTATATTGGTAAACACAAACTTTTCAATTACCATTGGTTTATCTACCGACGGAAAAATACTCCGGTCGATTTTTACCAGCGCCGGATTACCCGCAGTGGCGGCTATCCGCATGATTCCTTTATGGCTGATACTGGTGATATTATATGAAAGATCGCCTGACTTTTTGCCGTTGGCCAGGTCTGTCTTTAGCTTGCGGTTATTAACAAAAAAACGCGGCAATTCGTTGTCAACAAATGAATAATCGATGTGTGTCCGGGTACCATCGGGCAGCATCCTGAAAGTAGGAAAAACAACGGTTCTTGAAATAGACGAGTTACCGGCGCTATCCAAGCCATACTGTACCCATACAGATACTTTCTCGCCCGACATTTCGATATGATCGGTGTGGGGCAACCGGCCATTAATAGTCCATTTGATGCTTCCGTCAGGCTGAATTGCCCATCTATCTGTTTGCACTGGCAACGCAACCTGCTGGGCATAAACCATATACGGAAAAAGAAAAGTGAGGACAATTAAAAATATTTTCTGTGGATATATCTTCATATGTTCTGTTTGATGGCTAAATAATGCTAATCTAAAATGGCAATGCCTGCTTTCAGACCGGCAGATAGTTCAACCTTTTTTTGTATTCCTGGGATTTTATTTTTCAGGAGATGTATATCACTGCTTGCATCGCCTTCAACACGCACAAATGCACCTGCAGAACCAGTAACGGTGGTATTGTTCACCAAAGCACCAGCAACGTTTTCTAACCTGATCACTGCTTGAGCTCCCGTGGTTTCAGGAATTATGCAGGAATTAAGTTCAATGTTTTTCCCGTCTTCGCAGATAAAGGCTGGCCTGAGATCATTGTTGCCCAATGTAAATTTCACATTGTCGAGTTTTAATCCGTCAACATGCCTGGCCCATATACCGTAGGCAGGCACAAGCGGGCCAAACGTTTTTACTTCCGGGTATTTATCAATAGCCTCAGGAACAACCTGCCGGGCGTTTTCTTCGCTGCCGCCGCCGGCCAGGTTTATCTCAATGTTTTTTAATGTGAGCCCTTTAATCTTATGTCCTGGAATCCCTGTTATCAGAATACCCGACGGCGGCATCAGCTGCGCGTTATCCGCAGCTTTTGCCTTCACGTTTTTAATGGTTACATTTTCAAGCGTTCCTACAGGTTGCTGAATATCCTGATCTTTACGGAATACGCTTAGGCGGGCACCTAAACGGATCAGGATAGGCGTTTTTACTTCAACCATAGTAATATCATCAATTTCGATATTCCTGATATTCGCACCATCTACAGAAAGCAGCTTGATGCCTCCGTTAGCCGTGTCATAAATATAACACTTTGAAATCCTGATATTTTCAAATGGCGCCATCGATTCGGTGCCCATCTTTATGGCTCCCTGCCCGCTTTTTAGGCGCAGGCCCGAAATCACAATATTTTTGCAGGCCATTTTGCTTGATGTTGTTTTAAAACACAAGGCATCGTCGCCGCTTACCACATCGCAATTTTTGATAGTAACATCCTGGCAACCGTCTATGTCCATACCATCGTTATGGGCAACGCCCCTGCTTTCAATTTTTACATTTTGAATATTTACCTGCTTGCATTGAAAGTAATGTGAGGTCCAGGCGGCTGAGTAATTTAAAGTAACACCGCTTACAGAAACATTTTGGCAACGTACAACCCGCAATAAAAACGGACGCCTGCCCCAACGCTGTGATTCGGCCCGGGTATCGATTAAGATCTGCTGGGCTTTCAGTTTTGCTCCCTGTCCGTCAATAATTCCTTCGCCCTCAATACTAATGTTCTTTTTATCAACGGCAACGACCAATGCCCAGCCTACACTGATACCAAGACCTTCAACAAAGGGATCAAGGTTTTTATAATCGTTAACATCGGTACTTCCTAATAAAACAGCCCCCTTATTCAAATGCAGGGTAATATTGTTATTCAAGGCAATTGTGCCGGTTAAAAATACGCCTGATGGAACAACAACCTTGCCGCCGCCACTTTTATGGCACGCGTCAATAGCATTTTGAATTGCCATTGTATTTAGTGTTGTACCATTACCGGTAGCGCCATAAGCGGTGATATCCACATCGGCAGCAAACAACCTACAAGTAGGCACCAGCGCTATAAAAGCGATGCACACCAACAACTTCATTGACCTGCACATTGCTTATTTTTTCTTTTCGGCTTTAATCATTTCTGTTCCGGCCAGTAATAACGCGCCTAAGCCGTGCGTATCGTTCAGTTCGGTTGGGCGGGTGTAATAGAACTTGATGTCGGTATCCATATTGGTGCCGATACACACATCCTGTAGTTGCCCGTCGGCTGTTACTTTTGAGGCTAAGCCTTTCCATCCTTCACGGGCAATGGCTATATATTTATCATTTATCCAGCCTTGGTTTACGGCCCTGGCTACTGCATAGGTATACATGGCTGTAACGGATGTTTCGAGGTATGAATCTGGCTTATCCAATAACTGATGCCATAACCCGGTTTGATCCTGGTAACGGGCGTAACCTACTATTTGCCTCAAAAGCAATTTGATCAGCTCTGCACGTTTAGGATGGTTTGCAGGCAAATTGTTCAACAGTTCAACCTGTGCCATGGCTATCCAGCCATTGCTCCGCCCCCAGTGACCTACACCATTAGTTTGATCATCACTGTAATAATTATGAAAGAACAGACCTGTAGCCGGATCATAAAGGTATTTGTTGAAATTCTCGACCTGCTTAATAGCATCATCAAAGTATTTATTATCGCCGGTAAGCTTACCCATACGTGCTAAAAACGGAATGCTCATAAACATATCATCGGCCCAAAGCGTACCAAAACGGGGCTGCGGGCGGGCAAGTGTACCATCAGGCAAACGCATTTGTTTAGTTAAGATATAGGCCGCAGATCTTTCTAAATAAGCCTTATAATCCTTCCTTTGCGCAAGGGCGTCCACATCAAACAAACCGGCCGACATTGCACCACAGGCATCAAGATTGGTTATATTGAATACAGAACCATATTCAACCTTACCTGCTTTTGCTTTGTAAAGTGTTTCGAAATAACTGAGGTTATCAAAAATAAAAGCAAAGTTATGCTGCGAATAGTCTGAGTATTTTTTGTCGCCCAGCACATCAGCAGTTTGCATCATGCCTATAGTTAAAACACCATTTACGTATGCCCACTTGTTGTACTTATTGTCAACCTTGATATCTATGGATGAGGCCAGGCCCTTTGTAGAATTGTATTTTTCGTTTGTTTTGGCATTAATAAACTGGAAAGAGGTTTCCTTAATAACGTTATCGGCTACACGGCGCACAATATTCTCAGTATTAACATCCTGCCCAAATGCTGCCGAAGCGTAGGCAATAAGCAACAAGTATAAAAATGATTTCATTTTAGTTTTTTTAGTTTGATTGTTATATGTTTTTTGCCGGCGCTTTCTTTTTATTTTTCTCACGGACTGCCTTAACCTGTGCTGCCGTAATTGCACCGCCTTTATTGCCGAAACTTTTCCTTACGTAAGTCAATACATCAGCAATTTCACGGTCTTTCAAAAAATCATGGGCAGGCATTACGTTTGAATATGATTCTCCATCAATATCAACGTTCTCCGAAAACCCGTTAAGCACCACTTTAATTAATTGTGCATGATTACCTGTTATATAGGATGTTTTGATTAATGGCGGATTCATGTTTGGAACACCTCCTCCATCGGCCTGGTGGCAGGTTAAGCAATGATTTATATAGACAGCTTTGCCATTTGCCATAGAAACGGCCAGATTCGCAACCGGCTTTGCTTTTGTCTTTGCCCTGGTTTTAACCTGCGCCATCAGCTGAAAGCAGCTAAAAGCAAAAAAGAGGCTAAATAGATATTTAGTCATTTGTCTATTACTTTTTAAGGTAGATAATACGGTATATGGTACCTTTTGAATCGTCTGTAACATATAATGAACCATCGGTGCCCTGGGCAAGGCCGCAAGGGCGATGATCGGCACGCCCGGCTGCTGTTTTCTCCGGCGAGCCTGAAAAGCCGTCGGCAAACACTTCCCAGTCACCATCAGGCTTACCATTTTTAAATGGCTGAAAAACCACAAAGTATCCTGCCTGTGGCTCAGGGGCACGGTTCCATGAGCCATGAAAGGCTATAAAAGCCCCGTTTTTATACTTCGCCGGGAATTGATTTCCGGTATAAAATAACAAGCCATTAGGTGCCATATGGCCGGGATAGGCGACGGCGGGATCAAGAAACTTAGGGTCGGCCTCTTTTTTTCCGTCGCCGCCATATTCAGGGGCTTGTATCTTTTTATGCTGGATTTGATCGTAATACATATATGGCCAGCCTGCATTGTCGCCTTTTTTAAGGGCATACATACACTCGGCAGGTAACTCGGCAGATTGTTTGGTGGTATACAGTTCGGGCCATGAACTATTCAGGTTATCCCTGCCATGCTGCATTACAAAAAGCTGGTTATCCTGTTGGTTCCAGTCCATACCTACCATATTCCTTAAGCCGGTTGCATAGCGTACACCATCGCCATAGGTTTGGTTTAATTTATCAGTTTTAAACTGCCATACCCCACCCATCGAATCCAGTATCGGGCATCCGGGTATTCCCGGCGAATGCAGACCGCGGTCTTTTTCCTGACACGAGTTAAACCATGCACCTATATTTACGTAGATATTGCCGTCGTTATCCAAAGCAAATGATTTGGTTTCATGCTGACGGCCGGCCTTTAGCCCGATAATGATTTTTTCGGGCTGATCAGGATTGATCACCTCGTTTTTGTCATCTACCTTATACCTGAACACCTCGGTATTTGATGATGCATACAGGTACCCGTTTTTTAAATAAACCTCGGTGCCGCCATAAGTACCGAAACCTGATTTAAGTTCGGCCTTGCCATTGGGCGCTTCATGAAATACTAAAATCCCCTTCCCCTCTTTATTGGGTTTGGCCAGCTTTACATAAATATCACCCTGCGGCGTAACTACTAAATGCCGGGCCTTTGCACCGGTTTCGGCAACTTTCATGGCACCAAAACCAGCGGGTAATTTTAAGCCTGCATTATCAGTGTCGGGCACCACTTCCGGCCCTGGTTTCAGTGCATAAAGCATGAGGCTTACAGGCAGTAGTGTAAGGATTATTGCCCATTTAAATAGTATACTTTTCATGCTGTTTATTTAATTATAATTCTTTTTTGGTTGCATTAGTCAGTTTAGTATCTGCTACCGGGCGGCTGTTATAAAGGTTAAAATCCTTCACCTCGTTTAAAACAAACGTTGGCGAACCTGCTGCTTTCTGTGCTTTAACATGTTGAAAATCTGCGCCTGAAACATGATCAAGAATAAATGCCGGGCGAAAGTCATCAGCCATATAGCTCACTTCCACATCATTCATTTTCAAATCCTTAACATTCCGGATAAAAAAGCCGTAAGAAGGCATAGTACCAAAGCGATAAGGTTCAGGATATTCTTTTTCTAACCCAGGTACTTCACGCATGGATTGCTCTTTAGTGCCCCCACCTTTATAATAGATCCTGATATTACTCAACCGCAGGTCTTCTATATCATGCCCTGGGATCCCGCTTATAATTGCCCCATGCTTATTATCGGCATTATAGCATACCACATTACTAATGATCACGCGCCTGAGCGCCCCTACAGGCGCATTTTCCGGCCCGCGCATGCGTGCACCAAGCCTTACAAAAATTGGCGCGTTAACAATATCACGCATAGTTACATTGGTGATGGTAACATCCTCTAAAAGTGCACCATCAACAGTTTCAAGGGCCAGGCCGCGGCAGTAATCAAATACGCAATTGGAGATGGTAACATTCTTAAAACCACCGTTTGATTCGGTACCCATTTTTATGCGGCCTGTAGGATTGCCGTCAGAATATTTTTTTTCGTTGCGGGTAAAGGTGCCTGCCAAAAACGAACCCTCGTCATAGCCACTCACCTGGCAATTGGTAATAGTAACATTTTCGGTAGCCCTGGCAAAGCCAAGTCCATAGGTACTTTTAAGGCAAATACCATCATCATAGGGAGAGTTGATGCTACAATTTGAGATACGTACGTTACGGCAACAGTCAATATCCATCCCGTCACGGTTAGTGTCCATCTTAACATTATCGATAGTAAAATTGTCTATCCCGGTTGCGAGGATCCCAAACCAGCCGCCATGCAGAATCGAAATATCCCTGATAATTACATTACGGCATAAATAAAGACTGATCGTTTTGTTCGGGCGCTTATCATCTTCACCCTTATTGCTCCGCACCAGGTCTTTACCCCAAATGGTACCGGGACCCAGTATTGAAATATCATGCAGGTTTTCGCCCCAGATCAGGCTGTTATGCCAGTGCCTGTGTCCAAAGTCCTGGTAGTTATTATCTGTTTTAGCTTCTGGCTCATCATAACCTGAACCAGCTTCAATAGGCGCCGCGATTATAGTTGCTCCCTGATCGATATACAGACTTATCCCACTTTTTAGATGAATGGAACCGCTTAAATAATTCCCTGCCGGAAAATAAACGGTTCCGCCCCCGGCCGCTGCTGCAGCCTCAATTGCTTTATTGATATTTTGGGTATCGATAGATTTTCCGTCGCCCTTTGCCCCATATAACTTTACGTTATATGGGGATGTTTCGGGCGAAGTAATATTATTTGCCTGAGCTTGAATGAAGCAGAATGGCAAAAGAAAAATCAAAAGAATACGAAGTATGGTATAGTGGTTTTTCATAGTATTTTTTATCGCTTTACGTTATGTACTCCTTATCCTACTCCTGGCTTACCAACCCGGATTTTGCGGATACGGAGTACCTGTAATTGTTGCATCGATTTGTGTTTGCGGGATTGGGCGAAGCACATGAAATGGTTTAATATTAGCTTTACCGTCGGTATTATGCAGTTTTACCCTTTCCAACAGTTTACCTGTCCTTGCAAGGTCAAGCCAACGTACAAGTTCACCGCACAATTCTCTCGAACGCTCGTCCAAAATGAAATCCAGCGAAAGTTTATCTACAGTGATATCCATTGCTGCTGCGTTGCCTGACGGGTAAGCGGCCCTTTCACGGATAGCATTAATATAGGGCACTGCGTCACCGGCACGTCCATCCATAAATAAGGCCTCGGCAGCAATTAAATATGTTTCGGCCAGGCGATATATAATGATAGGCCTGCTTGAGGGCGAATTTTGATCGGGACGTTTTGTATCAAAATACTTGATCATTGCAGGCGATAAGGCAATACTGTACTTGGCAGGCGGAATAACCTGGTAACGATAACCGGCAATCTGTGCTGAAGTCATAGCTACGCCAGGCATCCAGATAGCAGTATCTCCTACAGTAAAT
Organism: Mucilaginibacter gossypii; assembly: GCF_017569325.2. Taxonomy (NCBI): domain Bacteria; kingdom Pseudomonadati; phylum Bacteroidota; class Sphingobacteriia; order Sphingobacteriales; family Sphingobacteriaceae; genus Mucilaginibacter; species Mucilaginibacter gossypii. The sequence continues at coordinate 2,145,755 of NZ_CP071878.2, forward strand.
TTAGGCGCACCCGGCTGAGCACCAACAGGCGCACCGGCTGGTAACGGGTTAGACCATGTTGGTATTGAAGCTGCATTGTTACATAACCAGGCTGTTTGAAAGGTTTTATTATAACGCTGGTCATTAACCCTTTCACTAAATACAGTATCAGTAAGCCAATGTGTAGGCACCACGCGGATATAGGGACGCCCGTAAAGGGTACTACGTTGCATACCGGGCTGCACCTCATACTTAGGAACAAATAAATGGCATAGCAGGTTGTCCGGACCGCTGTTATTTTGCGTGGCCGAGCCATTGTATGCAAGTGTAGTGGTATGCTGTACTGTCCACAGTATTTCGCTGTTAGTTTCATTGCCCTCGGCAAATACTTTCCCGAAATCCTGCTGTAATTTTATACCTCCGGCAGGTGCAACGTTTGTTATCAAATCAATTGCAGTAGCATAGGCATTTTTATAGTCATCTGCCTGTTTGGCCGATGAGCCTGCCCTTGTTAAATATACTTTTGCAAGCATGTGCATTGCGGCGGCTTTTGTAGCCCTGCCAGGTTGCACACCATTAGTTAAAGGACTTGCAGGAAGAACCGCTATCGCATCTTTCAGGTCTTGAACGATGAAATTATATACATCGGCCATTTTGTCCCTTGTGGCCGAAGTAGTAGGTACCGATTGAAATGTTTTGTTCAAAGTAACATCGCCCCAGAACTGAACTAATATAAAGTAATAATTTGCCCGCAAAAACTTTGCTTCACCAACCATGCTCGCTGCCGTTGTAGCATCAATACCGACAGGAACATTACCAATCAAGCCATTACATGTGTTAATATAGGTGTAGCAGTTTTTCCAGATGGTAGCAACGGTACCATCTGCAGTATTAAAGTTGCTGTTATATTTTACCAGGCCGTTGTTTCCATCGTTACCGGCAATAAATTCGTCGGTGCCGGGTACAGTTAATTCAAAATAGGTATCCGGCCCCCAAATGGTTCTGAAACCCGCATAGGCTGCAGTGAGACCTGCCTGAAAGCCTTGGCTTGTTGTAAAAAAAGCAGGGGTAAGCGTTGATTTCGGGTCTTCTATCAGTGTTTTTTTACAAGCTGTGGTTGCAAGATCTAAAAACAAACAGGTGTATAAATATATAGATATCCTTTTCATCTTATTTAAATTTAAAGTGTCATGTTAATACCGAATGTAAATGACTTTGTAGGAGGCGTATCAACGTTTAAGCTTCCGGCTGTTTCCGGGTCCAAACCATGATAAGTATTACGATACGGCGAAAAAAGAATAAATGGATTTTGCGCCGTAGCATATACTCTTAGCGACCGTGCACTGATATGCCTGGTTATCGATTCGGGCATATTATAGCCTAAGGTCAGGCTCCTGATTTTTAAAAAGGTACCGTCAAAATAACTTAAAGTGGATGAATAAGGCGTATTGGTTGAAGCAGAATTGGGTTTAGGATAGTAATTCTGATGATTGGTTGGTGTCCAGTAATCCTCATTCAGGTTATTATAATTACCCTGGAAGGTGTTAATAAAACTTCCGCTCTGGAACATTTTGGAAGTGATTAATCCCCCCACCCTATAAGCGGCCACTACCGTAAAATCAAATCCTTTATACCCTATGCGGTTGGTAAAACCGCCGGTATAAGTTGGCTGATCTGACCCAAGTACAATCCTGTCGGCAGCGCTAATCTTTCCATCTTTATTTACATCCTCTACCCTGATAGTGCCAATCACAGAACCTGTACCGGTGGTTGTAAGACCTAAGCTTTTAGCCTGGGCAGTATCGGCAGCTGTATTTTGCCAGATGCCAATTTTTTTATAATCAAATATGGCATTGATAGGCTGCCCCACAAACAAACCGTTTGTGATATCCTGGGTAACTCCGCTTGCTAATTTGGTTACTTTACCCCTGTTAAAGGCGATATTGAAATTGGTAGTCCAGCTAATGCTGTTCCTGCCGTTACCGGGTAAATTAACGGTACTTATGCTTACTTCAATACCTTTATTTTGCGTTTGGCCCACATTAGTTAAAATACTGTTTGGTATACCCGAGGTTGGCGGCAATGATAATGGTAAAAGTAACGACCTGGTATACTGATGGTAGGCTTCAACCGTACCCGTAACCCGTCCCTGGAAAAGCCCGAAATCAACGCCCGCATTTAATGTAGAAGTATACTCCCATGTTAGATTTGGATTAGGAACATTGGTTGGATAAGCTCCGGTTAGGTTGGTAGAACCAAAGTTATAGTTAACAGATGATAAAGCTCCCAAAGTTTGATAAGGGTTGATAGCTGTATTACCAACTGTACCATAGCTTGCTCTTAGTTTAAGGTTTGACAGTACGTTTGAGTTCATTAAAAAAGGTTCCTTGGTAACATTCCATGCAAGTGCCGCCGATGGGAATACATGATATTTATTACCCGGCGCCAGGCGCGATGAGCCGTCTGAACGCATGGTTAAGGTAAGCAGGTATTTATTGGCATAGCCATAGTTTACCCTGGCCATGTACGAGATGATATCCCACTTAGAATATGATCCTGAGCCGCTTAAATTAGCTCCGTATTGCGGGTTAAAATATTGAATACCATCAGAAAGGATATTGTTATAGCTAAATGAATTTGACTGGCTCTGGCTTTCCTGTAAACTGTACAAACCAGTAAAGTTTACATGGTGTTTTTGCGCAAACACTTTATCGTAAGTCAAGATATTTTCAAGCGTATAATTATAGCTGTAAGTACTTTGGTTATTTGCGGTTGATGCACCACCCAGGTTGTTGGTGGTAGCGCTGGCGTAGTAGTTACCATAAATATCGGGCCTTATTTCGGCACCGCCATTAAACCTGTATTTTAAACCGGGGGCAAGGGTAGCTTCAAGGTAGGCTGTTGTAAAAGTTCCGAATCTTTTGCGTGTTTCAACAGCAGCGCCCGGAACAAAATTTGCAAGCGGGTTCCATACCTGGTTAGCGCTTCCAGCTGTAAAACCTACTAATTTACCGGTAGCATCGTCATAAGGCGTTGAAAGCGGGCTCGCCCTCAATGCCTGGCCAAGCGGGTTTGCATTTTCACCGTTGGTATAGCTTAACGTGTTTAAGCTGCTTAAACCAATCTTTACATATTTACCCAGTTGCTGGTCAACACTCAACTTAATGGAATAACGAACAAACGACTGACCGAAATAGATCCCCGTTTCATTGTAATATCCGCCGGATATAGCATATTGGGTAAGCTCATTTCCTCCGGCAACACCCAATTGATGGTCTGTTACAAAACCGTTTTTATAGATGAGTTTTTGCCAGTCGGTATTGCGGCCGCTTTTTATCGAAGCCACCTCTTGCGGGGCAAATGAGCCATCCGTAAAAAATGCGGGATCATCAATGCCTGTATATTTGCCGGGGTTTCCGTTGAACAAGCCCCATTTTTTCAGGTCTTGAAATTGAGAGCCGTTCATAATATTATACTGACCAAGCGGCTTATTGAAACCGGCATAAGCACTATAAGTTACAGATGTACCGCCCTTCTTACCCCTTCTGGTAGAAACCAGCAAAACACCATTTGCGCCTCTTGAACCATAAATAGCAGTGGAAGAAGCATCTTTTAATACCTCTAATGAAGTTATGTCATCAGGATTGATGTCATTCAAACTTCCGTTAAAGGGGATCCCGTCAACTACAATAAGCGGTGAGTTTGAGGCATTTATTGACCTGTTTCCACGGATTAAAATAGAGGGCGATGCACCCGGGTGGCTATTACCACCGCTTTTCTGGATATCCACACCGGCAGCCTGGCCTTGTAATGCCTGGCCGATGTTAGCTGCCGGAACATCACGGAGCGATTGCTCACTAACAGAAACAATCGAACCCGTTACGTCGGACTTTTTCTGAACCCCATAGCCAACCACAATAACATCACTTAACGACTTCAGATCGCCCGTCATGGTTACGTTGATGCTTGTTTGATTGTTTACGGCAACCTTTTGCGTTTTATATCCAACGGAAGAAAATATAAGCGTAGCATTGGCAGGCACCTTAATGGTATAATCCCCCTTGGGGTCGGTGATCACCCCTCTTCCACCGCCTTCTATACTTACAGAAACACCCGGCAGGGCGCCATTTGAATCGGTTACTTTACCTGTTACTGTAATATCGGCAGCTTCAATATTTTGCTCATTGGTTTTGTTGGTTAGTACACTTGGTTTGGCGGAAGCTGATTTATCGTAAATTACAATTCCGGTATTTATCTCTTTAAATGACAAACGGGTTTTAGCGAATAAATAATTAAGGATTTTGCCTAACGGTTCATCTTTGAATTTACGCGGTGTAATTTTGTAACCGCTTAACTCAACCGGGTTATAAGAAAATTTAATATTGGTTTGCTTTTCGAGCTTATCAATTGAGCTTTGCAACGATTCGTTTCCAAACGCGATTTTCACGGGGGAATCCGAGATCTGGCTCGTTGCATGTTTGGCAAGCAACACCTGGCAAAATACCAGTGAGCTAACCATAGCAATCGTTGATACCTTCATGAAAAAATTAAAAAATTTAGTTGATTTTTTTTCCATCTTTACGAGTTTTTTATTCTAAAAAACTATATGAACTATTGGATTAGCTTGGAACCTGCCAATAATTTATATCTGCACTCTCTGCCAATACCCCTGCAGCCCGGCTTCGGGGGTACTGGCTTTTTGGGTTTAGCTGTTTTCGTTTTTTGCCAGGTAAACCTCCTTTCCTTTCAAAACATAATCTAAATGATGGATGGTTTTAATGATGTCAAGAACATAGGATAGTGTATTATTATTTGAAAAATGAATAGTCGTTATCAAATGATCATTCACTTTATGACTATAGTTAATGTGAACACCATAAGTGTTTTCCAGCCGCATTACCAGTTCATTAAATGAAACACCATACAAATTGACCTCGCTTGATTTCCAGGCCGCTACCTTTTCGGAATCAATCGTCCTGATTTGGTGGGTGGCTTTTTCTTGGTCGTAAACCATTTCTTTATCCGGTGTAAGTAAACCAAAGCTCTCAGTTTTGTTACCAACAGCAACAAGTCCTCTGGTAACCGTTAACCTTACGTCACTGATGTTTTTGTAAAACTTTAGATTGAATGCCGTACCTAATACCTGTGCGTGTAAGCGGCCATAATGAACAATAAAAGGTGAAGTGCTATCGTGCTTTACATCAAAGTAAGCTTCGCCGTTAATAAGCTGTACCTCTCTCGTTTTTCCAAAGCGTTCGGGGAATTTTATGGTTGAACCTGAGTTTAACCATACGGTTGATCCATCGGGAAGAGTTATCGTTTTGAGATTGCCTTTTTTTGCGGTTACGGCCATCATAGCTGCTTTATCTTTAACCGACAATTTGAAGTAAAAAAGCACAGAACTACACATCAAAACCAATGAGGCAGCAATGGCATATTTGGCGGCCGATGTTTTTATAAAATGCCATTTCCCATAAATTTCTTTATGGATGTTATAAAGCATTTCCTTCTCTATAGCCCGCATAGCTTTTTCGTCCTGAAGATGATCATCTCCAGGACCGGAACCAGGACCGGGCTTGCGCCATTTTATCATTATGAATGTTATTTTAAGTTTATCTCAACCGCTATAGCAGTCATTTTGGCTTTGTACTATATATACAAGGTTAACTGGTTTTGGTACCAGATATATTTTGCATTTTTTATCAAATACGGCTATTCATGACCAATAGAAAGCAATGATGTTATTAAAGGATATTTCAAAATATCCCCAGTTTTGTCCGTAATATTTTTAATGCGTTGGAGAGTTGATTCTTGACCGTACGAGGAGTAATATTAAGGGTTTCCGAAATTTCATTAACGGATAAGTTTTGCTGCCGCGATAAAATAAAAACCTCCTGCATTTTTTTTGGCAATTCCCTGATCCCTCCTTCAATCGTTGCTGAAAGTTCTTTCGCTATTAAGCTATCCTCGTGGTTATATTGATCTGTATCTTCCAGGTACAGCAAGCTATCCATGCCTCTTTTTCTGACCGAATCCTTTTTATGAAAATTGATGATGCTGTTTCTTAAACTTCTGAAAAGATAAGAGGCATTATACCTTTCTGGCTGCAGGCTATACCTGCAATTCCATAAATTAATAAAAACAGTTTGCACAAGATCCTTTGCATCATCCGACGAACCTGTTGAACGATAAGCTGTTTGGTATAAAGCCCTCCAATTGCGTTTATAAAACTCATCAAAGGCGTTTATATCCCCTGCTTTAATTAATATGATTAATTCAACTTCTGAAAGCATTACTTTAAACTCAAAATGTCTTAAATTATTAATGTTATATAATTGGTTTAGGGATATAAACGCCACCCGATATGCAGCCCCGGTTCTTTATTTCTTTATCGGGATTTGAGATAACAGCCATTTGCTCAGGTCATCGGCTGCTTTATCATTATCAAAACCCATGACTGCCGGCAACCGCCCGTTGGTATATTCATTATACAGCCAGGGATCACCTACGGCGATTACTGTACCTGTCCCATATTTGACTGTACCAATAATCACATGGGCGCTATCAGTTAGCAACGGCACTGCCGGAGGCGATAATTTTAGCGTGGAGATATCCTTCAGATAGATCTTTTTTGCCGTTTTAAGTACCGGATCATTTGGAGGAACCATTATAGCACCCATCTCAAACTGGGTACCAATTACATGTTTGTACAAGTCATCATTGAAATGGATCCCAAATTTTTCGGCCAGTTTATTGAGATGCGATAATTCGGCGTTTGTGCTGTCGTTTGCCATTAAAACCAGTACCCCACCGCGTTTAACCCAATCAGCAATAGTTTTGATATGCCTGGATTCGATGTAATTAGGGTTAACCGTTTCCTTTTTGGTATCAGGGTCAACTATTATATAAATATCTGTCCCAGTCAAATTTTGGGCATCCGGTTCACTTTCAAGGCTCTTAAGAAGGCCCCCATTCTTTTTAAAAACATCTCCCCAAATAGAGTAACCGCTGCTCCTCTGATCCTCCCAGGTATAATGATACCGTTCTAAAGTACCTGCGGAATTCTTACGGTATTCATTATTAAAAAAATAGTCTAAAGTAACGGTCTTAGTCTGCGCCATTATAGTAGGCCTTCCCAGTAAATTAAATACCAGTAGTATAATGTATCCTTTAATCCTTCTCATATAATTTTGTATCGGCTTTTATTGAATGCTATTATTTGTTAAACCTCGCCACATATCCGCCGCCCACACCTAAACTTAATGACAGTACATCGGTTGGCTTTGCAACGGAGCGCTCTGTTTTCAATGTTGCAGAACTCTCCGGATTATCATGAATATCGGTGCATTTAGCAGGCGAGCTGAGGAAGCTGAGCGGTATTTTTATGTTTCTGGGCTGAGTTCCGTTCATGACGGCTAAAAACCAGGTATTGCCTTTTCGCCGGGCAAAAACTGCCAGCTCACCAATGGCCGATGACGGCAACACAATCGTTTCGTCCCATGTTGAGGGGATACTTTTGATAATGTCGGCGCCGGGATTTGCCAGCAGATTTTTAGGGTTGGCAGCATAGGTTAATAGAGGTGCACTTAAAATAACCGCGCTGGCTATCTGATTAGTCCAGGTAGTGTTTTTACGGCGGTCGCCAAAATGTACCGGTGTATATTCTGCCGGGCCTGCTAAAAAACGGGTAAATGGCAGCGTTGTGCTGTGTGTTGCCCTGTCTTCCAGCTTGCTTGATTCCATACCTTTAACAGCTTCCCGGGTAAGCTCATTGGGCCAGGTACGCGATTGCCCGGTAGGCTTATTTGATCCGTGAAAGTCGACCAGTAAATGCAGCTGTGCAGTCTCTGTTAAAATTGCCTGATATAAATCAACTGTCTCTTTTACTTCATTATCAAAAAAGTCAATCTTTAAACCCGTTATTCCCAGATCATGGCAACGCTTAAAACGCGCGTGCCTGATGCTTGAATCGCGCAAATCCTTAGAGTGCATCCAAACCCAAATACTCACCCCCTTTTGCTGCGAATAATTAACAAGGTCCCTGATCTCGTCGTCACTCCATTTTTCCCAAAACCCTTCCAGTATATTGTGCTCAAAACCTAACCCGGCTGCCAGACTCGAATACTCTTTCATACCGGCCACCGATTTGTCAGCAGCGCCATCCAAATATTGCCATACTGCCCGTCCCGGCTTTACCCACGAAGTATTGACTCCTTCAGGAAAATATTTTTTATCGGGCGGAGGGCATAAATCGTGTACGGCATCACAATTAACCATTGCATTTAGATCAGCACCGATCATGATCACACGCCAGGGTGTGGTGATGGTTCCGCTAATTGCCGCAGGCTTTAAAACCCTATCAATATCTTCTTTACTATATCTTAGCTCATAAGGATGAGATATGGGATGATGATGAGCTAATTGCAATATCAATTGACTTTGCCCATTAGCCAGCAAGGCCATCCCGGAGTAGTTTTTAAGGTCGGCCTCGGTAATAGAAGCATATCCTGCGTTATCGGGTAACTTAATTGTGGCAGGCGGAGCTATCCATTGACCATTTTTTACAGAGTCAATTAGTTTATGGGTATGCACGCCCTCATAATGCCCGTTAAGGTCATGATACCAAATGGTGCTGCCGGCGGGAATATTAAACGCGGTGGCTTCATCGGGTACGTGGATAACACCTTTATCTCCTGGTATTGTAAAGCTAAAAGCAGCCGCGTCGTTAAATACCCTTACATCAAGTACAAAAGCGGTTTCGCCATGTAATAGCTTAATTTTTGCACCGTTAAAATGATTAACAGCTTTTGAATGCACGCCATACCATGGATAGGTTTCATTTATGCTGTAAGTTGTGCTTCCTGTAATAGTGGCCCAGTTGGTTAATGCCGTTTGATCAATACTGACCGACATGGCTGATGTATTGACAACCGGCTGGCTCTTATAAGTGACTGTATAAAATATGGTTCCCTGTTTGTTGAATACTTCCATTCGGACCTGCTTATCCGGGCTGTAAATAACTACATTAACGGCAGCAAACAAGCCTGATGAACAAGCCATCAAAGAGAGCGCTATACTTATAGGCACTCTCATTTTTTTAATAATTTTCATCGTTTACAGCTTGATTAATAGCCCGGTGTTTGTTTAAATGCGGTGTTGCCCACTGCTTTGGCAATATCAATTTCTGTTTGCGGAACCGGCCAGATAGTATCCCTCAGCGGAAACATTCGCTGTGTTGCGTTCGGGTCTTTGATGGTTGGTATAATTACCCTATCCAAAGCCCATCTTTTTAAATCAAAATATCGTTGTCCTTCAAGTGCCAGCTCAATCCGCCTTTCATGGCGGATCCTTGTACGCATATCATCCTGCAAAAGTCCGGTGGGTATTGGCGGCATATTTACTCCAGGGCGGGTACGAACTGCGTTAATTGCAGCATACACACGGGCATCAGGGCCGGAAGCCTCGTTCTGTGCCTCGGCATACATCAGCAAAACATCTGCATAGCGTAAATAAACCCAGTCCTGATCGCTTTGTGTGCCTATAACTGTTGCACGGGTGGAATCAACTCCCTTTTTGTTAAGGAAACCGGCAGAAGCGCCAATAGCCGCCGGAACAAAAGGGATCCCTCCTTTATACAACACGCCGGGCGTTAATATTGTAGCCAATAACCTTGGATCGCGGTTAGCATATGGTGTTGCGGAATTATATAAAGGCGATGTACTGATTGGTTGCCCGTCGGTACATTCATAATCATTAACCAGGTAACTTAAAGGCTGGAAACTTGAGCTGTAGGTATATAAATAATCTGCCGGGCTAAAAGCCGTGGGAACCTGGTAACGCCCCGAGAACATGATCTCGGGGTTGCCGTTTTGTCCCGGTTTTAAAAACAAGTTCCTATACCCGCCGGTATAAATACGAAACTTGCCGTCGGTTATAATGGTATTAGCGGTAGCAGCAGCCTGCTGGTACTGATGCCTGGCCAGGTATACTTTTACCATATAGCCCATAGCAGTGCCCTTAACGGCATGGCCGGAATAAGTAGTATTGGGTAAATTATTTGCGGCAAAGGTAAGGTCGTTTAAAATGGTATCAATCACCACAGATTTTGATGTCCTTCCCATCTGGGTATTCGCCGGATCTATGGTGATCTGATGAAGCGATAAAACAACATCGCCATACAATTGGGTAAGCGTAAAATACCAGTACGCCCTTACAAATCTTACCTCGGCCAAATATTGGTTTAAAGTTGCAGATGGCAGCTTGATTTTACGTACGTTATCCAAAAAAGTATTACACGCCTGGATAGCCCTATAGGAAGTTGAATATGCATCTGTTTGCAGGCCGCCAACGGTTGGCGTTATGGCTCCCTGCGCTATATTTGAATAGGCACTGCTGTACGCATTATCGCTAAGACTGTCCCAATATGGCGTACCAGCGCCAAAGCCCTGCCCGGTATTTCCGGACGCGGTATAGTTAAAACCCTGGATAAAAAAGCTATAGATCCCGGCTAAGGCAAGGTCGGCATCGTTTTGTGTTTTCCAGTAAACGGAGCTGGCGATATCTGCCGGAGGATTTTGATTTAAAAGGTCTTTTTTACAGCTACTCACCATTAAAACGGCTGTCAAAAAAAGCATCAAATATTTTATCGTTGTTTTCATGATCGTTTCAAATAATAAATGTTAAAATGTAGCCCTTACCCCAAAGGAGTAAACCTGGTTTTGGGGGTGTGTAACATACCTTGTGTTGGAAACTATCCTTTCGGGATCAAGACCGGGAAACTTGGTGAACGTAACCAGGTTATCTCCGGCAAAATAGATCCGCAGGCCCGACATAAATAGATACTTAGCCCAATCTTTAGGTAAATTATAGCCAAGCTGCACGTTTTTCAACCTTAAAAAAGAAGCATCTCTTAAATAATATGTGGAAGCTGTGTTGGCATTACTGCTGATGTTTCCCTGGCCCAAAACATAAACCATAGGCATGGTTGTGCTTGGGTTAGATGGTGTCCAGGCGTTTAACCACTCTTTGGGCGGAGGAGATCCCTGGTTAAATGGTTGTATCCCCCAACCGTTAACATATAATTTTTGCCCGTACGAGCCGTAAAAGAACACCGTAAGATCAAAATTATTCCAGTTAACACTTGTGTTAAAAGCGTAATTAAATTTAGGATAGGCACCCGGCACTATTACCCTGTCACTATCATCCACCTTTCCGTCGCCATTGGTATCCGCATACTTTATATAACCTGGCTGCGGATTATATTGCTGCGTTGGTGAAGCCGCAATTTCTGCCGCCGACTGGAAGATTCCTACATATTTAAGCATATAAAAGCTGCCGTAAGGTTGCCCCTCCTGGTTGATAGTATTGGTTCCGGTACTTATGGCCGGGGCACCATAAGAAACTAAAGTGTTTTTATTGGCTTGAATGTTTCCGCCAAATGAAAATCCAACGTTACCAAAGCGGTCGTTATACTCAAACGAAGCCTCAATACCTGTATTTTTCATTTTACCGTAGTTAATAACAGGTGCACTAAGGCCAAAGTAAAGCGGCGTAAGCGTAGTGGCTGTTTCAAGGATACCTGATGTTAATTTGTCATACCAGTCGAACGAGAAACTGAGTTTGTTGTTCAACACCGTAATGTCAGTACCGATATCAAATACCCTTGTAGTTTCCCATTTAATATTAGGGTTGGTTAATGAATTATTAATAACGCCGCTTGTTACCGTAGTGCCTGCAAATGGATAAGCATAGCTTGTTTTAGTATTGTAGTAGCTTTTGAAATTGTAGGTTTCCTGGTATGGATAGTTACCAATATTCTGATTTCCTAAATTACCCAGAGATGCCCTTAGCTTTAAATTATTTAACCAGTTTACATTTTGCAGGAATTTTTCTTTCGTGGCCGCCCAACCTAACGATACCGACGGGAAAAATGCCCACCTGTTGTTTGCCGGAAAACGGGAAGATGCATCATACCGGGCATTGGCTTCCAGCAGGTATTTCTCCTGGTAATCATAATTTAAACGCCCGTAGTACGAATGCAGGGAGTAAATATTGCTTGTGCCGTTGGTAAGCTGCGAAGCAATGGGCCCGGCATCAACCTCCTGTAATGTATTGGATGCAAATGGTAAATTACGGAGCCCTTCCAGATTTTGCGACTTGTTATACTCAACCTGTGTGCCGGCCAGTAATTTAAAGTTATGATCGTTATTAATTGATCGTGAATAGGTAAACTGTGTATAGGCAACCGGGTAAAATGAATTATTATCGGTTACATCAATGCCTTGTCCATTTACATCCAGGGTACGTTCAGGTGCATCGCCGGGCTTTGCAAACCAGTTATATTGATTAATTACCGGCTTAAAATCAATGGTTTTATTGTAATCAAAATTAAAGCCGCCGTTGGTACGCCAATCCAGGCCTTTTAGCAGATGGATGTTTAAATAGAAACTGCTTTGTAAATAATAGTCGTTTTGTTTATTAATGGCGTTTTGGGCAACTGCAATTGGATTTTTGTTGGGCGTTTGAACACTCGGGAACACCGAATTGGTATACCGGCCGCTGCCATCGGGCAATATGGGGCCATACATAGGCTGTTGTGACAGCGCCGATAAAAACTGATCCTGGCTCCCCCTTGAGGTGTAACCTCTTTCGCTGCTGTTTAAAGTAATGGCTGAACCAAATGTTGCCCACTTGTTCAATTTTGAAGTGAGGTTGAGTTGAATATTGTATTTTATATAGTAATACCCCAGCATAACATCGGGCTGATCAACATAGCCTAAACCAACATTATAAGTGGTGCCATTGCTACCTCCGGTTATACCGAGGTGATGTGTTTGTACCTTAACTGTATTAAAAATGGCATCTAACCAGTTATAGTCGGGGTATAATTTATGATCGGTAGTATTGGTATATAAGGCTATTTGAGCATCGCTATATTTATTGGGATAGTTTGAATTGGTTGCGGCCTGGTTCCAGAGTGTCATGTACTGGGCCGAATTGTAGATCAGGTTGTTGGGCAATGCAGAAGCTCTTGTGATACCAAGATTATAATCATAAGAGAGCTGCATTTTGCCCTCCTTGCCTTGCTTGGTAGTTATTAATATAACTCCGTTTGCAGCACGGGTACCATATATTGATGCCGAAGCTGCATCTTTTAGTACAGTTACCGATTCAATATTTTGCGGATCGAGGGCTGTAATACTCCCCGGCAAACCATCAACAATGATGAACGGCGAATTGCCTGCGCTGCTGAAAGTACCCGTACCCCTTATGCGTAAAGAAGTTCCTTCGTTACCGGCTTCGCCCGAACCTTGTACAACGGATAAGCCAAGCAGTTTTCCTTGTAGTAGCTGGGTGGGATCCGTAGCTACACGTTTATTCAGTTCCGACCCCGTTACAGTAACAACGGCCCCTGTCAAATCAACTTTCTTTTGGGTTCCATAACCTACAACTATCACTTCGCTAAGCCTGTTTGAAGCTTCTTTCATCGTGATATTGATCGCCTTTTTATCGCCAACAACCACCTCCTGCGTTTCAAAGCTTACATAGGAGAATACTAATACCGCGCGCTCATCGGATACTTTTATGGTATACTCACCCTGTGCGCCTGTAATGCTTCCTATAGGGGCCCCTTTTACCTTTACATTAACACCAGGCAGCGGCTGTCCTTTTTCGTCAATTACCCTACCATGAATGTCAATGCTTTCCTTTACTTCCGCTGCTAACTCTTCCTCCTTTTTTTTTATAATAATAGTTCCCTGAATAATGGTGTAAGTAATAGGTTTATTGCGAAAACACTCATTTAGTGCCTCTTCAACCGTTGCATGTTCAAGATTGATATTTATCGTCCCGGCAAGGGTTGTTTCGGCATTCACATTTATCAGTATTACATGATAGCCGCTTTGCTTTTCAATATATTTGAGGATTTTTTTGACAGATACATTTTTTTCATGAAGCGTAACTGTTTGACTAAAGCTTTTGGCACTTACGCTGCTAAAAACAGTAATCATTATAATGGCAATCAGTTTCATAACCAATAAAACTTTAGTTATAACAGGCCACATGCCCGCTACAGAGTTAGAAATGAATTTCATACTTTTGTATGGTTTGGGTTAGACGTTGAATTTCAATTATGCTTTCCAGGGATAATTGGTTTACCCAGATACTACCGGGCAGTGTTACGAGCACTTCCCGGTTACTATCTTCGTTTTTCGTAAAATCGTATTTATAAACATCTGTGGCTATAAATACGGGCGGAGTGAATTCCCTTTAGGGAGAGATAAGTATTTGTTTTCTCATCATTTTTAATTTAGGTGAACAATTGGTTGTTGTGGTTAAATATTAAGCGCTAATCTTCTCACACATTAGCCCTCTAATTACTTTGCTACAATTACCGTTTTACCCTTAATAGTGAAGTTTAACCCGGCGTATTTTAATATATTAGTGAAGCCTGAAAAATCAACCTTACGCGACAACTGACCGGAAAATTGAAGGTCTGGCACCTTGCCTTCATACACCACCTCTATATCATACCATCTGGATACCTGCTGCATAACATCTTTGATATCGGCTTTAGTAAACATAAACAATCCATTTTTCCAGGCTACCTCTTCTTCAACATTAATGTCGCTCGTGATTTTTTGCTGCCCCTGGCTATTGATTACAGCCTGCTGCCCCGGTTTAATCTCATTTATCATAGCAGAAGATTGTACGCGTACGGCCCCTTCTAAAAGCGTGGTTTTGCATAGTTCTTCATCCCCGTAAGCTTTTACATTAAAATGGGTTCCCAGTACCTTTACTTCAGCTTTATCAGTTTTCACAATGAAAGGCATCCTGGCGTTCTTTGCTACTTCAAAATAGGCTTCTCCACTCAAATAAACCCTACGTTCGCTGCCCGAAAAAGAAGTTGGATAACGTAATGAAGAAGAAGAGTTCATCCAGATCCTGGAACCATCGGCCAAAACCAATTGGTATTCGCCCCCCCGCGGAACAACAATCGTATTATATATCAGCCCATGTCCGGCGTTTGTCTTCCCGCCGTGTTTATAAGCTAATATTTCATTTTTGTTTGATAGGGTCGTTCCATCATCTTCATTGATGGAGATCTGTGTATGATTTTTAAGTGCAACTGTTTGGCCATTGCCTAAAATCAACATGGCCTGATTGCTTCCCGGCCGGATAGAATTTTGAACTATTGATTTGTTATGATCTGTTTTTGTACTGCTTTTGTTTTCGCGATATAATAAAATGGAAATCCCTAAAACCATTATCGCAATGGCAGCACATTTCAATAGAGATAAATAATTAAAGCGCTTTTGGGGTTCCAGTTCTGCTTCAGGTAATTTCCGCAGCAGCTCGTTCCATGCTTTATCATTATCAATTTTGTTCCAAAAGCTTAGTTTATTTTCAAGGGAACCTGCGTCTGTGAGCTTTTCAAATTGGGCTTGGTTTTCGGGCCTTTCATTAATCCAGTTTTTCAACCATATGTCTTCCTCAGGCGATATATTACCTTTTAAAAGTTTGCTGATTAATTCAGCTACATAAAATTCACGCTCGTTTTTTTCCATTTAATATCATACAAACAACTAAAGGAAGCAGACGGGTGACAGACCTAAATATTTTTTTATTTTTTGTAGGGACAGAATATCCGCGATCAGAAGTATAAAAAGCAGATCACAACTAAATTTTATGGACGAGCAATAACAAAGCGGTTGGGGAATGCTTTAATATTTCGCGAAGTATACGCAGGCTCCGTACTTTTTGAGTTTTTACGGTATTAATGGAAACATTTAAATAGTCGGCAGTTTCCTGATTGCTAAGCCCCTCAAAATAACTAAGGTAAATAACCTTACGGTAGCTTTGTGGTAATTGCTGTACGGCCAACTGAACTTCTTCTAACACTTCGGCCTCTATAAGTCTATAAATTATGTTTGATTCATCGATACTCTCAGTTTGGTAGTTCTCAAACTTTTCAACCACCTTTTGATGCTTGTAAGTATTAATGCAGCTGTTTTTGGTGGTTAAGTATAAAAACGCCTTAATTGACGTTAAGCTATCAAAACTTAATCGGCGCTCCCACAGCTTTACAAACGCATCCTGAACAAGATCCTCCGCAGCATCTTCGTTAACAATTCCTTCGGCAAAAAAGCAAACCCGCTTATAAAACATATTAAAAATATGATTAAAAGCTTCCTTGTCCCCATTTTGAAATGCCACCATCGAAATTGCTTCAGGCATAAACATCAAACTTTAAGTTTACTAAAAATTTAACAATAACAAACAACACAAGCGAGCCATCTTAGTGTATTGAATACACATAAAGCTATTTGTTTTTGATACCTGAACAACAATAAACAAACCGGGCTTAAACTGGATGACAGTATTATTTATCTTATTATTACCCTTATCATGAAAAAATTATTAACCATATTGTAAAAGTAATGATTACGCATTGTCGGGCTATAATTGGTAAAACTAAAGTAGAGATAAAATTTAATAGTAAAATGATAATTTACTACAAAATACGCAAACGTTTGCGTTGTTGTAATTACTAACGCTATAATAACGTGTACGTACCCAATTTAATCAGCAGGTAACTGCTTAGTGTTTCGAAATGTGGTTAATTTGAGGTGCTTATTTCTATTATCATACTGGTTAATGGCATCAATTTTCCGGGAGTTAGGTTAAGTCCCTCGGACATCAGGTAATCACCGCTAAATGTACCGCCGTTTTCTGCAAGGCTTGATTTAGTACCCGGCATCAGGTTTATTTCTTCTATTTTGTACAATTTGTGACTGTCCAGTCCTTGCAAACGTACCCGGTTAAATACTTCTTTATAACGCGTATTCAGGTTGTAGTTAAATAGCACTGCTTTTGACTTTTCATCATTCACATACATAGCCACCATACGGTTTTCTTCATAAGGCGAAATAATGCGATATAAGTCCCCAAACCAAATCACATTGCTGAGCCGGTTGTAGTTTTTAACTGCTTGCCGGCTAAACTGCAGCTCCTCATCTGTCATTTTGTTAACCTTGGTATCATACCCCAGCTTATCCATCATAGCAACATCCGTTTTAAATTTAATGGATTGCTTGCCCCATGAAGTAACGTGGCTTGATATGGTTAGTGACGGAAAGAAGTTGCTGTACCCCCATTGTATATATACACGTTCCAACGGATCTGTATCGTCGCTGGGCCAGAACTCGGTGAAATATTTTAACGCCCCGTAATCTGTACGCCCACCACCTCCTGCACACAACATCATTGGTAAATGCGGATATTTTTGACGCACCCGATCCAGGATCTTATACAGGCTCAAAGTATAATTAACGTATAATGACGACTGTTTGTCTTTTAAATATGGCGACCAAGCATTGGTCATGTTACGGTTACAATCCCATTTAATATAAGCCAGACCGGGATTCTTAGTCAACATATCATCTACAATACGGTATACATAATCTGCCACTTTAGGATTGGTAAGATCAAGCACCAATTGATTGCGCTGATAATTTTCGTCACGATTGGGCAATTTCAAGATCCAATCGGGGTGTTGCTCATATAGTTCACTTTTGGGGTTTACCATTTCTGGCTCAAGCCAGATCCCGAATTTCAAATCTTTGGCTTCGGCTTGTTTTACAAGATACGCTATGCCGTTAGGTAATTTTGATTTATCTTCCTGCCAATCGCCCAGGCCGGCTTTGTCGTTATTCCGTGGATATTTGTTTCCGAACCATCCGTCATCCAATAAAAACAGGTCGGTGCCCAGCTTTTTGGCATCGTCAAATAAATTAACCAGTTCTTTTTCATCAAAATTAACGTGTGTAGCCTCCCAATTATTGAGCAAAGTAAGGCGCGGTTTATTACCATCAAGTATACCATAATAGCGGGCCCATCTATGTAAATTACGACTGACCTGCCCCTTTCCATTAGCCGAATAAGTAAAAATAAAGGCCGGTGTCGTAAAAGTTTCACCGTTCTTTAGTTCATATGCCGATGCATAAGAGTTAATACCCGGTATAATCCTCAAGGCATTGCGCTCATCAAGTTCAAAATGGAATTTAAAGTTGCCTGTCCATGCCAGCGTTCCGGCTATCAGTTCGCCTGTTGTTTCGTCTGCCTGTTTATTCATTGCGAGAAAGAACACCGGAGTTTGGTACATATCTGCCCTTGTACCTAATTTGCTGTCTATTTCCTTTACCCCACTGGTCAGCTTACTTTCCTGCATTTTCATTTCAGATGCCCAGTCGCCATGAAACTGGGTAAGCCAATAATCCTTAGCTTCCAGGTGAAGCATACATGAGGCATAATCTTCGAGCGTTACTGTTCCTTTTTCATTGTTTTTAATTTCTGTCCATGCCTTTATAATATCCTCCTTGTTAAAGGTCTGGTAGTGTAAAGTAACCTGAACAGAATATTGGGGATCCTGAAGCAGGATGGTTGTTTCGTTAACATTATCATCAAGGCTTTTTGTGCTATGGCTTAAATATCTCAACTCAAGCGAAGGATTATGATCGCTATGTATTAAACGGATGGCAGGCTGCAGTAAATCTTCCATCCCACCGGTAATATATGCTTCATGTTTCCCGGTGGGAATCAGGGCGGTTTCTTCGTTATTTAAAAGCCGTTTACCAAGGTATGACTGATAGATCCTGTTATTTGCGCCTAATGTAAGCACCATGCTTACATTATTTGTGCTTATCAATATTGCCTTACCAGTTTGCGCGCTTACAATTGCCGAACGGCAAAAAATAACTAAAAAAAAAATCCGTATAAAATTATTCATATTATAAGTTTTACTTTAATTCTGGTATCAACTCTTTGATAATTTAAAAAGCCATACATGCACAAGCTTAAGTGCTCTAAAAACTATGTGTTAAAAAACTGTCAGTTTTGTTCCCCGATAGAAATGTCGGCAAACATTACATCTTCGTCCCTAATGTAAGCAGGGCTTTTCAAGCTCCGGTATACGCCCCATTTCGGCCTGCAAAATGAAGTATCTTTTCGCCACAGGTCAATATTGGTATTGACATAGCTGAGCAGTATCTTATTATCTGCAATCCGTTTGATTTCAACATTGTAAGTTCCAACGCTATCATAATGAAGCGTCTCTGTCACTTCAACCCAGTTGCCTTTAAAATCGACCAGGTTAACGCTGACTAAAACCCCTTGCGAAGTTCCTTTTGCCGAACCTGTATGAATTATTTCAAACTTATCAGGCTCACCAAACCGGGGTGTAAAAGTTATAATGGGAGCTCCGGCATCTCCATCACCCGCTTTTATCTGGTGGATATGCGTAAACGTTGGCTGCGCTTTAAAACCGCTGTCTATTTTAAACTTCCATTTGTAAATAACCCTTTCACCCCGCTCTCCCTTTAATTTAACTGCGGATGGGCCATATGTTTTGATTTCTACCCGCACCCTGTCGTAATTCCGGCAGCGATCATTATCTTCTTTAACATGGCTGTGAAAGACAAAAACATATTCATCTAACTGCTTATCGAAGGCTTCTGTAATATGTTTAACATGATGGGCACAATCAGGAACTTCACAGGCATCGCCACCCAATACACGAGATATTTGCTGATATGCATCGTCACTTCCGTCTGCTTTTAAAACAACTTGTGCTTTAAGCAGGTTGCTCATAAATAGCAATCCTATAATCAAAGATTTTTTTAAAAACATAGTTGATCTTTGTTTCAATTGTTAATCAAGCGCACCTGTTTTCATTGTACCGGTTGGGTTAGTACCCTGTCTGCTTATCTCCCCTTTTACCTCTACCTTTATTACGGTAGCAATGCTATCCATGGCTTTATCAGGGACATTTATAATCAGGCCTTCACTTGATAGCGCAGCTTTTAATGCTGTATTTCCGGCAAGCATTTTAGCGCTTAAAACTTCATTTTTGAGACCGGGAATAACCAACTTTCCGTCCGAAGGCCAGTTAAATACGGAGAAATACAAGGTGGTATTTTTAACGTTTGGTTTAAGGGTACATCTGCCCCAGCTTAAGGGCTGAAGTGGACTTGCCTGGGTAGCGTATATTGCTTCGCTGTTTACCTTCATCCATTCACCCATCTTTCTCAAAGTGGTTATACTTTCCTGCGGAAATTCGCCTTCGGCATTGGGACCAATATTTAACAGGTAATTCCCCCCTTTTGATGCAATATCAATGAGGTTGTGAATTAACGTTTCAGGAGTTTTCCATTTATGATCATAGCTTTTATACCCCCAGGTACCATTCATAGTCATGCAGGTTTCCCAATCTTTTCCATCAAGCTCGCTCAGGTTGGGTATTTTTTGCTCTGGTGTTTTGTAATCACCCGCGAAGTTTGGACGCTTAAGCCGGTCGTTAGTGATAATGTTGGGCTGTAATTTTAACAGGTCATGCAATTTTTGGGCAAACTCATCAGTCATGTTTGTAGGTGTATCCCACCAAAATACGGCGATATCACCATAATTGGTTAACAGCTCTTTTACCTGCGGAACAGCAACCCGATCAATATAATCAGCCATTGTTGCCGAAGTTTGAGCAGGATCCCAATGGCCATTATGTTCAAGGGTATAAGCATCAATCTTGGCTGAGTCGGGGTTCGGCCAACCTTCGCTGCTTAATTTACGCGCTGCCGCACCACCCGGGTTATTCCAGTCTTGTGCTTGCGAATAGTAAAACCCTAATTTAATGCCATACTTTTTGCACGCCGCCGCTAAGGGCTTTAAAACATCCTTACCATAAGAGGTGGCATCTGCAATATTCCATTTGCTGGCATTTGATTTAAACATGGCAAAGCCGTCGTGGTGTTTAGCTGTAATTACAATATACTTCATACCGGCTTCCTTGGCCAGTTTTACCCAGGCATCCGGGTTGTATTTTACGGGGTTAAATTTTTTTGCAAACTGCTGGTACTCGGCTATCGGAATCTTGCCCCTGTTCATGATCCATTCGCCACCGTGCCCTATCTCGTATCCTTTATACATACCGGCCAGCCCGGCATAATCGCCCCAATGTATAAACATGCCGAAACGGGCCTCCCGCCACCATTTCATACGTTCATTGCGGGACAGCTCTTTTTGTGCAAAAACATTATGCGCAACAAAAATGAACAGCCAACAAGCTATAAAAAGTTTTTTCATAAGGATTTAATTTTAGCGGTTATAATCGCATTGGTTTATAATAATGCTCGTATTAAAGCAATATGTATGCATAAGTAACTATATTGCTTTACAATATAATACACGTACCATAAGGTTTGGTACCAGAACACTCCGTAATAATTTCAGATTGATCGCATAATAGCATTTGTATCATGACCCCGCGCTCTTCAAAGCCGCCGCTTACATCAGTAGCAGGATTAAGGGTTCGATTGAGCTCCCTCCGGCTCCAGTAATTGCATTTTGGATCATTTTACAACAAGGCCAATTTCTTCAGATCCTCAAGAAAAAAGTTCGAAAACTGTGGTTAATCTGTCACTTTTATTGCATCGATTATCATCTTTATCGCTAATCAACTTTTAGTCAGGCGTCGCCATTTGCTCCTTATAAATACCAAAAGTATGAATTGCCAAGCAAGCCTTACCCGAGATGACTTTCAATCTGACTTTTGACGCTGTTACCGGCTTAAATTTAACAAGCCATTTATATCCTATGGATTGTTTTCCGGCTGCTTCCGGAATAGGTGTCCAGTTTTTTCCGTCAGATGAGTAATCTACAGACCAGCCCGTTGTACGATGTCCCAGTTCGATGACCTCCTGTAACATCAATACGTCAAAAATCTTTTTTTTGCCAAGGCTGAAAGTTATGGTATCTGTGGTCGCTTGATCACTTGTAGCATAATAAGTACTTTCATTATTATCAACCATATTAACCGGTTTGTACTTGCCGCCACGCGGATGAAGCGATTTAATAGTTGCACCTGCCGCCAAATTGTTTTTAAATGTACCGTCAATTAAACGGCGCAAGCTATCGGCCCTTACCGAATCTATGGCAGGAATCAATCCCCTCTTATCGGGTGGGAAATTCAATAACAGCACACTATTGTGACCAACGGAATTGAAGTAAAGATCCCATAAGGCAGTAACGTTTTTAACATGCGCATCTTCTTCTTCATGATAAAACCAGCTTGGGCGAATGGAAACGTCTACCTCGGCCGGTACATATGCTGTGCCGTCAACTTCGCCATGGTTTAATTGGGTTATATGAGCTGCTTCCTCTTTGATAGAAACCGGATTAATCGTTGACCAGCATGGATCCCCTGATAACCCC
Organism: Mucilaginibacter gossypii; assembly: GCF_017569325.2. Classification (NCBI taxonomy): domain Bacteria; kingdom Pseudomonadati; phylum Bacteroidota; class Sphingobacteriia; order Sphingobacteriales; family Sphingobacteriaceae; genus Mucilaginibacter; species Mucilaginibacter gossypii. The sequence goes on from NZ_CP071878.2 coordinate 2,167,997, forward strand.
GATTCGTTGCCCATCCAGCGGCAGTCGGCATAGCGATATGAGTTTTTAGTTCCAAAAACAACACAATTGGGCTGCAATTTGCGTACGGTATCAGCCCATCGATCATAAAAAGTTGACGTAATTTGATCAGCACCTGCCCCATCCCACCATATTTCCCAAATGAGGCCATAGTTTCTTAGCAGTTCCGATAACTGATTTGCATAATAGTCGCTGTAATCGGGTGTTCCGTATCTTGAATCGTGCCTGTCATGCGGGCCTAAATAGATTGCCGCTTTTATCCCCGCAGCTTTACAGGCCTCAGTAAATTCTCTTACAACATCCCCTTTACCATCTTTCCACGGGCTGTTTTTTACCGAATAATTGGTATGCGCTGTTGGCCAGTTGCAAAAACCATCGGCATGCTTGGCAACGAAAATGGCTGTTGTAATCCCGGCTCCTTTAAGTACGCTTGTCCATTGGTTACAGTTTAATGCTGTAGGGTTAAATAATTGGGGGCTCGCGGTTCCATCGCCTTCGTTAACATTCGCAAACGTATTCATCCCGAAATGAAAGAAAGCTATTATTTCGCGATGGTACCATTCAATTTGCCGGGCATTGGGTACAGGGCCTACGGGAACCGGGCCTGTTTGTGCATTAACCGCCGGGGAGATTAAAACGAAGGCCATAGCAATTAAGCTAAAAGACCTTCTTATTTGAGTAACTAATTGTTTGAAATCCATATAAATAAGATTAAACAAGCTTGTATTTATTATATGTCGACAAATGATATTTCTTGCGTTATCAACGAGCATTGAAAGCTGATTTTGCAGCTGTATAAATTGCATGGAATGTTTATGGTTTAATTAATAAGTTATCAAACTGCGCCTTGCGCCATGAGCTTACATAAAGGCCGATCTGGCCCCCGCTTGATTGATTGTCATTTAGCGATGCCAGTCTTTTTTTATCAACAAACACTTCAATATGATTATCCATGAAGCTTAATGCCAGGTTATGCCATTTATTACCCCTGAAGTTCAGGAAGCCGGACGCCAGTATTTTATTAACCGGTGGCATATTAACTGCCGAATCTTTAGGATCAGGTTTTTGGTAATAAAACACCCACTTGCCCGAACGCTGAACTTTAAGGTGATAGCCCCGTGCACTAACATACCGCCAATTCATAGGTTGTTGATTGATACGGCCTAATAATTCGACCGAACCGGATTTTCCTATCAATACATCAATAGATACTTTATAATTTTTCCACTGCGGGTCCCCCATGATGGTAAAGGGTTCCATGGGTTTATTAAGCCAGGGGATTGGTGCTTGTATAGCCTGCTGCTGCAAACATTTCCCTTTTCGGCCACCGCCTGCATCAGCTATTTCAAAGGCCCCGTTAAGGGTCGAAAAGTATTTGGGTATAACGTCATTAGCGTAGTTATTAAAATTATCCGCATAAGGAAGTTTAAAAATAGCCTCCGGCCGTTGAATAACGACGCCCTTATACTGCCCTGTAGTAGTAGTAAATGTATAAATGTTACCGGGTTCAAGCGTTATCGTAAATACCCCGTTTAGCGGGTTTATGTCCTGTTGTTTAACGAAATACTCCTTTTCATCTGTTGAATTAAGGTGGGTACGCCATACATGTATTGTTCCATTAAACAAGCCACCAACAGGTTTAAAGGTAATGGTCTGACTGTTATTAGCATCCATCGTTTCGGCGATAATGCTGTAATCAGCCCCGTTTTTCAGCGTTACATAAGTACCGTTGCCTTTTAAATAACCGCAGGCGTTATCAATATACTGCCATCCGGGCTTAGCAAACTGTGCTGTATGGGCCACAGCCCAAATGCTTTTACCAACTGTAAAACGACCGCTCCAGGGCTCGTCGGCCAGCATCAATCCTTCACCTGCATGAGGTAAGGTTGAATACCATGCAGCTATAACAGCCCAGTTAATATAAGCAGTCATTTTACCTTCTATATATCCCCGGTTGTAGCTTCTGGCAATAGCGGTTGCGCCTTCGTTATAATTATTTGTTCCGTGTTCGCTGGCCCAGGGTGGTTTATTCAGGTTTTGGGCTTCGGCGCTACTGGTACACCCTGTACCTTTTCCATTATCATTACAGGGATAATGCTGGCCGACAATGGATACTGCAGAACTGAATGCAGAATCAGTTGCCAAATCCTTTGCAACGCTCCAGCCGCCACCGTCGTCGGCCACTATCATTGTTTGCAATCCGTTTTTATCCAGCGCCGCTTTTAGCTTCCGGTACCATTCTTTATTATAGCCACGCTCATTCCATCCACCTAAATAGTCGATAGTAAGCCCATGATCAGTTTTGGCGTGTCTAAGCCAATTAATAATATAGCTAATGTTGTCATCAGACCAAAACCCTCCTTTAAACCAGCCCGGTGCGCCCCATTCAAGGGCATACAGTTTTATTTGGGGGTTACGCAGTTTTGCCTGTTTCATTAACCACCATTCATATCCCCTGTTATAATTCTGGTCGCCGGGTGTACGCATATGGCTGGCTTCAGCACCATTAGTGGTATTTACATCGCTGCCTATCTCAACTTTCAAAATATGTAAGGATGCTCCCAAATTAGGTTTAAATAGAAAATCAAGGATCTGATTTTGCTGCTGCAAGGGGTAGTCTATTAACAGGCGTGATGTTCCGCCTCCGCCGCTAACTCCGCCTATACCGTCAAAGATGCGGCCTTTATCATTTCCGTTAATATTAATTATTGTTTCGGCCGTCTGGGCTACCAGCTTCGTGCTCAAAATAAAACACAAAGCAATAGCTATCCGTAGTCTGGCGTATACCAGCTTTCTCATGTTAGTAGTGATCATATTTATTGTTTTTTGTAATCCTGCCGGTATAACTACCTGGCTGTTAACTGAGCAACAGGCAGTACTTGTCCGTTTGTGATAACGGACAAGTACATTTGGCGGCATTAATTATTACAAGGCATATATTTCGGCTATGTTGGTACTGTTACTCCCCCAAACATCGGTAACTGTTATCCTGAAATATCGTGCCTGAAGAAATTGCGGCAGAAAAAAACGGATCTCAGCCTGTGGTTCAACAATAGGCACCTGGAAAGTTCCGTTATCTGTCCAGTTGGTACCGTCAGTACTTACAGACACGGTCATAGCCTTGGGCTGGCCGTGACCATTAATGGCCCAGTCACCGCTGAAGTCCCTGTCGACTATAGAAATGGCGTGTACATCCTTCATCTCCCCCATATCTACGGAGATGTAATGCGGTGGCCCCGGCTCGCCACCCGACCATTTAGATTGCCAGTAAGAACCCAAATCGCCGTCAATCGCATCTATACCAAGCCCATTTCCACTACCTTCAGCGGGTTCCTGGGTTGAGAAGCCGGCAATACTCCATTTTGATCTGTCAAATGGTACCAGGTTTGCCAGTGATGGCGAGCGGGTAACCACAAAGTAAGTTACCTTTTGTACATTACTTATACTGCCGCCATTTGCCTGATCTATACGGATAGGTAAAAGAAAACTTGAAAAAGCACCCAATTTATCACCATTCTTAATGATAAGCTTTAAGGAGCCGGTTGCAGACTGACCTTTGGCAATAGTTGCTGTAGCGTCAAAGCTAAAATTGTCTGCCGGCAAAGCGCTGTAATTAGTATGATTAGCTGCATTAAAAGCCGCTATTAATGAAAGATCGGCCTTAAAGGTCACATTGATATTATTAGCCGCCATTGTTGTGAGTGTTGGGTAATCTGCCCCTACCAAACTTGCCGAATACGGGATCGTATCGGTTATATCAAATGTTTGACTCACTATTGCCTTACCAGCGGGCATGTAAACCGTTGTGGACAATGCTTTTTCTTTTTTACAGGCGGAAACAAATATTATTAAAACCAGCCCAAAGTAAATATGGTATTTGATTAATCTTTTCATAATCTGTGTCTTAAGATTTTTAAAAAATTCTACAAATCATTGTTTAATAACCCGGGTTTTGCCCGTTAACCCAGTTATCCGGGCCTCCATTCTGGGCTTTCATTTTTGGGTTTTTATCAATAGCAACCTGCGGTACCGGCATAAAGTACATCTTATCGTTCCACTGCTTTGTAACCACAACTGCGGTAGGGTCATAGTTCCAGACACCATTTTTCTTAGTGATCAGCATACCATGTGTGGGCCCGTTTAAAACTTTTGACGCTATTTTCCAGCGCAAAACATCCCACCAGCGTTTATCTTCAAAAGCAAACTCAACCCTGCGCTCACGATGGATGATCTGCCTCATTTGCTGTTGGCTTACATTGCCATATGTGGCCTGTACTGTTGGCAGGTTACCACCGCGGGTACGTACTTTGTTAACAGCATCCAATACTGATGCATCGGGACCTACAGCCTCGTTTTGTGCTTCGGCATAGCCAAGCAGTACTTCGGCATAACGGAAAAACATATAGTTTTCTAACCCGCAGCTGCAATTCAGGTTATCGTTACCTTTTATACTTTCATCAAGTGTTTTACGGGCATAGTAGCCGGTATTGCTAATATCTCCGCGGGTTGAGTTGAGGTCTATCTCGTTCGGACTGCCGATACCTACCCTGGTATAAATGGTATCGCCCTGCCAGGGTGCACCATCGTAAACGATACTTTGATAAAAGCGTTTTTCGCGTTTTACATATGGATTTTGCGGGTTATAGCCCGAACCAGGCTCATTTATGGCTTTACCATTATCCATCGAAAACTCGTCAACCAATTCCTGGGTGGGCTCAAAGTTACCCCAGGTTTCAACTGCGCCATGCACAACCACGGGTCCGTAAAGGCCCTCACGCCTTCCGCCTCCATTTTGTGCTCCGGTCATCTGCATAGCGAAAATTGATTCGGGGCTATTATTGCTGGCAGGTAGCCAAACAGCACCAAAATCGTTAAGTAAACTGTAAACGCCTAAATCCATCACCTGCTTGTAAGCAGCTGCAGCCTGTGCCCATTTGCCTGCATCACCAACGGCATCAGCGGTACCCGAATTGTGTAACGGGCTGGCATCATAAAGTTGCACCCATGCTTTTAATGTAAGCGCTGCTCCCTTTGTGGCCCTGCCGTACTCGCTGGTGGTAAGCGGCAGGTCTGCTGCTGCGGCGGTTAATTCATCTGTAATAAATTTAACGGTTTCGGCAGATGTATTACGGGGCCGGTAAATTTCATCGCCCTGGGTGGTGTTATTAAGCACATCGGTAATAATAGGTACTCCTCCGTAGGCTATATATAAGTACTGATAAAAGAATGCTCTTAAAAAACGTGCCTCGGCCAACTTCTGCTTTTTAAAATCAGCTGAAAAATTTGACGCGGTGACCTTTTGAATAAACAGGTTGCAAGCTCGTATAAACTCATAATTGCCGGCACCATCATTATTGGAATTTGTCCCCCTTGCCCATCGCCACATACCCCAGGGGCCTACGGGCATATTATTGGGTGCTATTGCACCTGTGTAAATCATTTGCCGGGCATCAAACCACTCTGCGCCTACATATGAATTATCGCTGAACTGATCGAGCAATTCGGTTTCATTATTCAGATGTGGCAGATCGGTATAAACATTATTTAAAAATATATCGGCATTACTTTCGGTACCAAAAACCGTAGCATCCGACAACTGATTTTTGGGCGTAACGCTAAGCAGGTCCTTTTTACATCCCGCCAAAGCGCTCAGGAGCACAGCTATTAAAGCTAAGCCATAAAATTTCTTTATATGATTCATTTCTTTACGATTAGTGGTTAATTAAAAGGTTATGTTGGTTCCAAACGATATCACCTGTTGCTGGAAATAATATTGTCCGTTGGTTGATTGAGCTTCAGGGTCCATTACTTCCTTCATATAGGGTGTCCAGGTCCATAAATTCTGCCCAGCTACATAAAACCGTACAGACTGGATCTTAATTTTTTGTAGTATTTTCATAGGAATAGTATACCCTATCTCTGTACTTTTAAGCCTCACATAGGTATCATTGCGCATAAACCACGATGAATACTGTTGATTATTAGGCACCGGGGCACTCGTTAAACGGGGATAAAGCGCACTGGTATTGGCTGGTGTCCAGTGATCATTAAATTGTAATGTTGTTGCCGAAGAAGCGATATCAAAAGGATAAGCTATGGTACCACCTATTTGGATACTGCTTTTGGTAGCTCCCTGAAACAACAGGTCGATATCAAATCCTTTCCATGAAAAATTCGGCGCCAGGCTAAACTGCACTTCGGGTGTTGAGGGGTTACCGATGACCTTTTGGTCGCTGTTATCTGTGGTTATCTTGCCATCGTTGTTTAAATCGGCATACCTGATGTCTCCGGGATGTACTACGCCCCAGGGTTGTGTTGGGATACCAGCTTTCAGCGTTCCGTTGGCATTAAAATCATCAGCGGTAAAATATCCAAGTGCAACATAACCAAATGGCGTACCCAACGCCCTGCCTGTTTGGCGGGTATTTAAGTTATTATAAGATGTGGCCAATTCGTCAACACGCAGCAATTTATTTTTCGCATAACTCAATATAGCTTTAACGCCGATACGCATCCCGTTTGAAAGCGTTTGCGACGATCCCAGGGTTAAATCGATCCCCTGATTGCTCATAATACCGTAATTTTCCTGCGACAAGCTAATACCATACTCTGAAGGAGCAGTTATCTGCCTTGTAACCAGCATATTGTTTCGCTTCTGATGAAAATAATCAATATCAAAAGTTAGCTTACCTTGCCATAGCGCTCCTTCAATACCGATGTCCAGCTGCTTTTGCCGCTCCCAGGTAATGTTAGGATTAGGCTGTCCGCTTTCATAAACTCCTTGCGTTGCCTTCGGTGTACCCGATGAAGTAAAAACGGCCCCCTGGCCTAACTGATAAGCACTTAAATATTGAAAGGGGCCTCCTGCCAGGTTACCCGACTGGCCGTAGGACGCACGCAGCTTCAGGAAATCAACCCAGTTATAGCGGTTTTTGATAAATTTTTCCTCTGAAAGGTTCCACGACAGGCCAAAAGTTGGAAAAAAGCCATAGCGGTGCCCCGGAGCAAAATAATAATGCCCGTCATAGCGTCCGATGGCTTCTGCAACATATTTACCGTCATAATTATAAGTAGCGTGGTAAACGTACCCTACCTGTTTTTGCTCACTTGATGATCCACTGTTTTTAGCATCGGTGCTGATTGCGCTGCCCGCATCAAGTTCGTCAATATCCAGATTATAGTTATCCCTTTCGTCCCTTTGCGTACGGCTATTAACAGTCCTGTACTCTGCTACACCCTGAAATGCGACATCACTTTTTCCAAACTTATTATGGTAGTTAAGATATCCCTGGTAAGTTAAGGAAGAACTAAAATTATTTTGAATAATTAACAAAGGGTTAGATTGGCCATCCTGCGCTTTTGAGAATGTATATGGTGTTGTGCTTGTATTTACGGAGTAATAAGTAGCCGGCTTTTGCCAGTTTTTTTCATAGTCGGAATAAGGATCATAGCTTACTGCCCCCTTAATACTTAAGCCTTTTAAAGGTAATTTCTGATCGATAGTTAAAGTGGTATATGACTGTGTCGACACTTCCCTGTCATAACCGGTATCATAAACTTCTCCAAGCAAGCTCCGGTTCTGATAACCTCCATATAACCCGTTTGAATATTTAACGGCAAAGGTTGGCGGATTACGGAATGCCTGGTACATGATATTCCCTGCCGAAGTCCCCGGATAATTTAGGTCTTTTACATAGCTGTTGATATTCAGCGAAACGTTGGTGGTATTGGTAGCCTGGGCGTCAATTTTAGCAATTAAATTGTACCTGTTCATGGCCGTGGACGACCATTGTCCCTGCTGATGAATATAACCGAAACCTGCATAATAATGCACTTTATCCGTACCGCCCGAAAGTTGAATATTGTGTGATGTTAAAATCCTGTTTTTTAAAATAAGATCTTTTAAACCATTACTGCTCGGATATTTGTCAATGTCGGCACCGCTCTCTTTGTTAACGGTTTTCAAATAACCTGCTAAATCGGCCTGTGAATAAGGTATATTGGCACTGTTTTCATTCTGCGCGGCCTCATTTTGCATCAGCGCATATTGGTAAGAGTTTACCATGGATGTGATCCTGGTAGGGTTTTGAAAGCCTACATAACTGTTATAGGACAATGTGGGCTTCCCCGATTTACCTTTTTTAGTTGTAATAAGTATTACTCCGTTAGCTCCGGCCAAACCATAGGGAGCAACAGCCGCGGCATCTTTTAAAACCGTGAACGATTCAATGCTATTCGGATCAAGCGATTCGAAGCTGCGGTAAACACCATCAACCACAATTAACGGCGCATTGTTACCCGTGGTACCGATGCCCCTTATATGAATACTTGCACCGTCCTGCCCGGGCTCGCCATTACCCTGCGTAATAATCACCCCGGCAACCCGGCCTGTTAAACTGTTGCTTAAGCTGGCAACCGGTTTTTGTGCAATATCCTGCCCTTTGAGGGTTGAAATGGCAGCCGTAATATTCTCTCTTTTTTGAGTGCCGTACCCTACTACAACCACCTCTGTCAAATCCTTAGGGAGCGGCTCTAACGAAATATCAATCAGCTGTTCATTATTGATAATTCGTTTTACCGTTTTATAACCAATAAAAGAGAACACCAGTATTTGTTTACTATCCGCCTTAATATTGTATTTACCGTTATTATCGGTAGAGGTAACGTTAACCGATCCGTCTACAGCTACGGTAACACCGGGCAAAGGCTGTCCTTTTTCGTCTTTAACAGTACCCGTAATGGTTATTGGAATAAAGGCCTCTTCCTTTTTTTTAATTACTATGGTATTATTACTTATCGTATAGGAAAGAGGCTGACCATTAAACACTTTATCAAGAACGTCGCCAATGGAGGCATTGCTAACATGTATGTCAACCGGCCTGGTGTCCTTAATCATACCTTCGGTAAAAATAAAGTTGTAGCCGCTTTGCTTTCTGATCTCATTAAAAAGCTTTTTTAATGACACATTATTTTCAGAAAGATTTATCCTTTGCGCATAGGACGAAGCGCTGACTTGCATTATTGCAACTAAAAGGACAAGGGTAGTTATTTTCACAACCAATAATAACTTTTGGGGTATGCGTAATTTGGGCACACCTATGTTAAAAGCAGATATTTTCATACTTTTGAATAGTTTGGGTTAAAACAAGATTTATTGACCAATAATTTTTTCTATGCGCTAGACCGGCGGACAGATTAGTGGGTTAACTCAAACTCTTGACGTGAAAGTGGTGGTACACTTTCACGTTTTTTTTTGAGCACCCAACTGTGATGATTAAGTTTGTAATGTTCTGCTCATACTTCTTTCGGTTTTTAGGTAATTATTCTGGTTAGTTTGACAGGGTAAGTTTATTCTGATACTGTTATTTGTTTTCCGTCCATTTTAAACTTTACTTTATGGGTAAGCTGCAGCATGCGTAACACTTCAGAAACGTTGCTGAACCTGGATACAAAACCGGTAAATTTATCGGCAGGCAGGCTGCCTTTATATACTACATCCACATCATACCACCTTGAAACCATGCGCATGATCTGTTGTATATCATTGTTTTCAAATGTAAAAGTGCCGTTTTTCCAGGCTGTTGCATCCTCCACATCAACATCATTTACATTAAATGAATAGGGATTTAAAACAGCCTGCTGACCTGGTTTTAAAACCCTGATCTGATTTTTGACAACTGACGTTACTTTTACCTTCCCTTCAAGTAGGGTTGTTCTAATGTCAGGTTCATCATCATAAGTATTGATATTAAAATGCGTACCCAACACCTCTACTATTTGCGATTTGCTGTAAACCCTGAATGGTTTGTCAGGATTATGAGCCACCTCAAAATAAGCTTCGCCGGTAAGCTCTACCTTACGCTCAGCACCACCGAAGTTTGTTGGATAGGTTAACGAAGAAGCTGCGTTTAGCAGCGCTTTACTACCATCGGGCAAAACAACCCAGTACTGACCGCCACGGGGAGTAGTCATTGTGTTATAAATAGGCTTCGCGGCGATGTCTGATGCCGAACTCCTCGACGAATTGTAAACAATCTGTCCATCAGTTGTTTTGTTAATTGCCACTTTTCCCTGCACAGCGAGGGCACCGTTACGGGCTCCGGTCAGTATAATTTGCCTGCCATTAGCAAGCGTAAGAACAGCTTTATTACCACCCGGTAAAACATCATTTTGGATAGGAGATTGTTGGGCCAGCTGCTTAGCGGTTTGATGAGATTTCGTAAAAAACCAGGCCCCAAACGAGATGAAAATAAGTATGGCTGCCGCCGCGGCAATTGAATACCATTTTTTAAAGCGCCTGGTTTGCGTTGCTTCAGGAATTTCTTTAGCAATCCTGTCCCATATCAGTTTCTCATCTGTAAGCGGATCGGAAGGCTCATCCCGTACGGGTTGCTTAGCCGCTTCACTTAAATACCAATGATCAAGAAGTTGTTGCTCTTCTGGCGTGCAGCTGCCGAGCTGATATTTGTTTAATAATTTCTGTGCTTGTTCCCTGGTCATGGTTTACTGGAGCTATTATTTATGAAACGGCCAGCCTGGAGGGAAGTAGTAGAAGAAATGAAAAAAAATTAAAATTTTATAAACCCGATAAAATCAAAACAATTACTGAAAGATGCTGGAGCCTGGGTCGCATTACCTTAATCGCATTACTGATCTGTTTTTTTACAGTTTTGTCGGATAAGTTTAACTCATCGGCTATTTCTTTATAAGTACAATGCCGATAGATCCGCATTTCAAATATCTGCTTCATTTTCGGGGGCAGTAATGCTATTTCTCTATCCAGAGCAGCCATGATTTCCTTTTCCTCTATACGTCCCAATGTTTGATTGTTGTGGTCACCGGCAAACGCGGCCAGCGAATCGAGGTAATCGGACTTCACCCGATTTCGGGCTATCAGGTCTAACACCTTATTTTTTGTTGAGATGAAAAGAAAACCGGCTAAGTTGGCATCCGGGCTTATTGATTGTCTTTTGATCCATAACGCAGTAAATACCTCCTGCACGGTGTCTCTGGCATCATCCTGATCCCGGATCATTTTTAGCGCATGCATGTACATTATTGTCCAGTACCGTTTATAAATTTCGGCAAAAGCGTCCCGGTCATCGTTTTTTAACAACGCAATTAACTGCTGATCAATAAGCATCCGTATGGGGGACATAATTGGTTTGAATAACGAATGTAACGTAAATTTAACAAAAACTGCAAAATATGTTACTTCTATTTGTCCAACCAACTTGTAATTGCTCTTTTTAGCCAAGCTTACATTTGCTCTTTCAGCGCCACAATTTTCTTTACGTCATTAATAAATGTGTTCGACATCCGTACTTTTGGGATCACTTTTTTAGGCAAGTTCTCAATTTTATTGGCAACTTTTTTTATGGCTTCAAATTCAATAAATTTAGTTCACCTGCTAACAAAATTGAATTTTGAAAAGCTTCCCCCCTTGTCTATCAGATTAAAGTAGAAGCTTCAAGGCGAAAGATCATAGTTTTTTATTTATTGTAAAAATGCGATGTTAACCTTGTTCGTTATATCTCTATAAATTCTATCTTTAATTGTCTAAACATTTTCACAATGATTCAAAAAAAAGCGTATCGCTTCTTGCTTTTTCTTATTTTACAAGGTTACACTCAAGCACAAACTTTCAATAAAGCCAAGTTAGACAGCTTTTTTGTAGCGCTGAATAAGAATGACCAAAGCATGGGCAATATCGCCATATCCGCGAATGGAGTGTTGGTTTATCAAAACGCTATCGGTTTTAGCCAAATAAACAAAGGGGCAAAAACACCTGCTACCATTGATACAAAATACCGGGTAGGCTCTATCACTAAGATGTTTACTGCTGTTATGATCTTTCAGTTGATAGATGAAGGTAAGCTTAGCTTTGAAACACCTTTGGCACGTTATTTCCCACAACTTCCCAATGCAAGTAAGATCAATATAAGGGAAATGCTTGGCCACCGTAGCGGGCTTCATAATTTTACGAGCGACTCGCTTTATTCCACTTATATGGGCAGCCCTAAGTCTGAAGCTGAAATGATTGCCATCTTTAGCAGACAAAAATCCGATTTTGAACCGGATTTAAAGGCCGAATACAGCAATACTAACTTTGTATTACTGGGTTATATTATTGAAAAATTGACAGGTAAAACGTATGGCGAAGAATTAAAGAAACGCGTCACTTCAAAAATAGGCCTGACACAAACTTATTACGGCACTAAAGCCAATTCAACCAAAAACGAAGCATACTCCTACATTTACCAAGGACAGTGGACACAAATGCCGGAAACAGATATGAGCATTCCGGGCGGTGCCGGTGCTATTGTTTCTACGCCCGCCGATCTGGTTAAATTTATAAATGCACTTTTTGAGGGCAAACTTATTAGTGCCGCCAACTTAGAGCTAATGACAACGATGAGGGACAGTTATGGTATGGCCATGTTTGCTATGCCTTTTTATGATATAAAAGGCTATGGACATTCCGGAGGCATCGACGGGTTTTTAAGTTTGCTTTTATATTTACCGAAAGAGAAGATAGCAATAGCTTACACTTCCAATGGAACACGATACTCATATAATGATGTAGTCATGGGAGCATTGAATATATATTTTAATAAGTCGTTTACTATTCCAGAGTTTAAAACAATTACATTAAACTCAGCTGAACTTGATAAATATGTCGGGGAATATTCCAGTACACAAATACCCTTGAAAATTACTATAACAAAAAAAGACATCACGCTGTTTGCGCAAGCCTCGGGTCAAAGTGCATTTCCCATGGAAGCCAAAGGTGACAATAAATTTGTTTATGCTTCTGCCGACGCCACCTTTCAATTTGAACCGGATAAAAGACGTTTCACTTTAATACAAAAGGGGAATACCTATTTATTTAACAAAACTGACAAATAGAGGCAAATTGAGAATTGGTAGCTGATCTTGCATGACTGGCTTACCTAAATGCTTATAATTAAACTGGGATTTTTTCAACCAAAAAAGTGCTACGGGTGTTAGCTACAGAGCGCCCTTATAGATGGGCAATCGATTAATCACCTTTTTTATTTGGCAACCCCTTACAACCGTTTTTATGAATATTAATAAAAGGTGTTAATTCTTTTAGTTTTGCGAACGGTACTCCAAAGGTGTCGTGCCAGTCTTCTGTTTGAATAACCTTGTAAAATGTTGCGGGTATCTAAAGCCTAGTTCGTAAGCGATCTCACTGACCGATTTATTTCGATCAAATATTTTTTCTTTTGCAAGGTCAATGACTTTTTCTTGTATAAAGTCGTGCGCGGATTTTCCCGTTTCCTTTTTGATGAGCTCTCCAAAATAGTTACTTGAAAGGTGGAGGCTATCAGCACAATAACCAACTGTCGGCAATCCCGTATTCTGTAAATTGTCTGACCTGAAATAGTTGTAGAGTAACGTCTCAAATTTTTCCAGAATGCCTTTATGAATATCTTCCCGCGTAATAAACTGGCGGTCATAGAAGCGAACACAATAGTTTAGAAATAACTCTATGGTGCTGATCACTAACTTTCTACTATGCTTATCAATAGGGTGTTCGAGTTCATAGCGTATCTTACTGAAGCTATCTAATACAATTTGGCGCTCGCGCTGTGACAAATGCAAAGCTTCGTTGACGTTATAGCTAAAAAAGCCATAATCCTGGATATGACGACCGAGCGAAGTGCCGCGAATGAAATCCGGATGGAATACCAGCGCATGGCCGCTCGGTTGAAACAGTTCCTCTTTTCGGACTCCTGCTACCTGTCCCGGAGAAAAGAACACCAGTGTTCCTTCCTGATAGTCATAATTCGCCCTACCGTAAGTAAGATCGCCACAGTCGACATCCTTTAAAATAACTACATAGAGCCCAAAGTACATTTTGTAGCGATTGCGCGGTGACGCTTTTGAAAAGTCGATTACGCTCACCAATGGATGCAGCGTTTCTTCGTTATTGAAGTCATTATAGGACTTAACTGTCTCAAAACGAACTATATCTTCCATGTCTTTTTTCTTTTCTATGAACAAATGTAAAAAGCGAAAATCTTTTTATACCACCGTTAGTGCCCTATCGGTGAAATTGGTAAGCAATACCGTGTTTTGTATAAGTTAAGCTTAAAAAATAGGCTTGACCTTTGTACCATCATCTATTTAAACAAAATTATTTAATTATGGACAAAAGAATATTAGGGAAAGACTTAGAAGTTTCCACACTCGGTTTAGGCTGCATGGGTTTAAGTTACGGTTACGGCCCGGCAACAGAAAGAACAGAAGCGATCGGTTTGATCCGTCATGCGTTTGAAATTGGCGTAACCTTTTTTGATACCGCAGAAGCCTACGGCCCTTACCTTAACGAAGAAGTCGTTGGCGAAGCGCTTGAGCCTTTCCGAAATGAGGTGGTAATTGCAACCAAATTTGGCTTTAAGAATGGTAAAACCAGTGATGGTCTTGACAGCCGACCTGAAAATATCCGTGCGCACACTGAAGCGGCATTGAAACGTCTGCGGACTGACCGGATCGATCTGTTGTACCAACACCGCGTTGACCCGAATGTACCTATGGAAGATGTTGCGGGCACTGTTAAAGACCTGATTGCCGAAGGCAAGGTTGAGCATTTCGGTATGTCTGAGGCCGGTGTCGAAAGTATTCGTAAAGCACATGCCGTTCTACCCGTTACGGCGTTGCAAAGCGAATACTCACTTTGGTGGCGTGAGCCTGAAAAAGAGATTTTACCGTTATTGGAAGAATTAAAAATCGGTTTTGTGCCTTTCAGTCCACTTGGTAAAGGGTTTTTGACCGGTGCGATTAATGAGAAGACGACCTTTGATAAGACCGATTTCCGCAATGTTGTACCCCGTTTCTCAGAAGAGAACCGGCAGGCGAACCAAGGCATTGTAGATGCTTTAGCGGAAATTGCAAAACAGAAAGGTGTAACGAATGCACAAGTAGCGATTGCCTGGCTACTTTCACAAAAACCATACATTGTACCGATT
Source organism: Mucilaginibacter gossypii (assembly GCF_017569325.2). Lineage (NCBI taxonomy): Bacteria > Pseudomonadati > Bacteroidota > Sphingobacteriia > Sphingobacteriales > Sphingobacteriaceae > Mucilaginibacter > Mucilaginibacter gossypii. The sequence continues at coordinate 2,183,011 of NZ_CP071878.2, forward strand.
CCTGGTACCACAAAGATCAACCGTTTGGAAGAAAATATGTCTGCTGCCAGTGTGAAATTGAGCCAACAGGACCTGAATGATATACAAATTGCACTTGGTAATATCGAAATTATTGGTGCCCGTTACCCTCAACATTTGGCAGCAAGGCAAGGACGGTAATATGAAAAATTCAAAAAACGTAATCGTATTGACCGGGGCCGGTCAATTAGGTATGGCCATCGCCCGCAGAATGGGTTACGGTAATAAGATCTTTGTAGCGGACTGGAAAATAGAGAATGCTCAAGCAATTTCTAAAACGCTGACGGAGGCTGGTTTTGACGTAGTACCGTTTAAAGTGGACATCTCATCACGGGAATCTGTTCAGTCACTGATTAAAGCCGCCCGAAAGGAAGGTGAGATTGCTATGTTCATCAACGCGGCAGGAGTTTCACCAAGTCAAGCATCCATTGAGCAAATATTAAAGGTTGATTTATACGGAACCTCACTTTTATTGGAGGAGTTTGGCAAGGTGATCAAACACGGTGGTACGGCCGTTGTGATCTCCAGCCAGTCAGGTTACAGGATGCCCGCGTTAACCGCCGATGAGGACAGGTTGCTTGCAACAACACCTACAGAAGAACTTTTGCAACTTGAATTGCTTAAGCCAGAAAATATCAAAGACACGCTTCACGCCTATCAGATGGCAAAACGTGCTAACGGCAAGCGAGTTATGGCGGAAGCTGTAAAATGGGGCGAACGTGGTGCTCGAGTTAATGCAATATCACCTGGCATTATCATTACGCCTCTTGCGCTTGATGAGATCAATGGCCCGAGAGGAGACTTTTATAGGAACATGTTTGCTAAAAGCCCGGCAGGACGTCCCGGAATTGCGGACGAAGTAGCAAATGTTGCGGAACTTTTATTGTCCAATGCTGGCGCTTTTATTACTGGTTCTGACTTTCTGATAGACGGTGGTGCAACGGCATCCTACTTCTACGGTCCACTTCAACCGGAAAATAAATAATATGAACTGTAACGCGCGCAAGTGCAAAAAACAAGATTATGGTAAAAAGAAAATTAGGAAATAGCGGCCTCGAAGTATCTGCGTTAGGTATGGGCTGTATGAATTTAAGTTTTGGTACCGGCCCGGCCGCCGATATCAATGATGGTCTGGCTACTATTCGTGCTGCTGTTGAGCGAGGTATCACTTTCTTTGATACAGCTGAAGGTTATGGGCCTTATACTAATGAGACACTTGTGGGTGAAGCTTTAGAGCCATTCCGTAAAGATGTGACCATTGCCACAAAGTTCGGCTTCAAACTGGAAAATAACCAAATCACCGGATTAGACAGTCGCCCTGAAAACATCCGCGAGGTAGCCGAGGCATCACTCAAAAGATTAAGAACAGATTATATTGACCTGTTCTATCAGCATCGCGTTGACCCTTCCGTTCCAATTGAAGAAGTCGCCGGTACACTAAAAGACCTGATACAGGAAGGTAAGATCAGGTATTACGGACTTTCTGAAGTTAGCGCCAATACCATTCGCAAGGCTCATGCGATACATCCTGTAGCAGCTGTTCAAAATCAATACTCCATCTGGACGAGAGAACCGGAAGCAGATGTATTGCCTGTGTGCGAAGAATTGGGCATCGGCTTTGTGCCGTGGGGACCATTGGGTACAGGGTTTCTTACCGGCACTATCGATACTAGTTCAAAATTTGACGCCAGTACAGATCTTAGGGCCAATTTCCCCCGCTTCAGCCAAGAAAACATCAAAGCGAATATGCCTGTGGTAGATATGCTACGCAATATTGCAGCTAAGAAAAACTCGAACCCTGTTCAGATCGCTTTAGCCTGGCTTTTGGCGCAGAAGTCCTGGATCGTTCCGATACCTGGTATGGATAAAGTCGCCTATATCGATGACAATATTAAATCAGTTGACCTGCTACTTACTACCGAAGATTTGAATGAGATCGACGAACAGCTGTCAAAGATCAATATACGGGGCGACCGCCTGGATGCGGGTTTGCTGTCTATGTCTGAATAAACATGAACCTTAAATTTTATGAAACCGTTAATTTTAATCCTGTTAATTATAGTTTCGCTTGATTGTTCTGCTCAAACAGCTCAAGAAAAAAACTTACTTTCCTTATCAGATCGCATTTTTGAGTGGGAAGTAGCCGGAAAAATCGATTCCCTTGAGCAAATATTTCACAAGAAATTTCAGGTTGTCGGATCGAGCGGCGAAGCACAATCGAAGGCAGCTTATATCGCCAGGTTGCAAAGCGGAAATTTCGTTCACAATGCTATCATAGTAGACGAAAGTGTTGTGCAGATAACAGATAATACCGGAGCAGTGTTCGGCAAAGGCACCTTTACCGTAACCAGCAACGGCCACAAGGTTGTTTTGAAGCTTTCTTACATCGAAGTGTTTACCCGAACAGGCAAAAGCCATCCCTGGAAACTGCTGGCTATGCATGCCGGCAGTTTGCCTGAAAAGCGCTAATTAGCCAAACAATATCAATGAAAAATGTAATTATTTTCGGTGCAAGCGGAAGCCTTGCATCATATGTGATAGATGCGATTGAAGAGTTAGACGACGTGGAACTAACCCTTTTTGTTCGTAACAAAAACAGGTTACAGCAAGGTGCGAGAAACAAACACAGGGTTATCGAAGCCGATGCCACCAACTTTACATCGGTTAAAGACGCGATAGCCGGACAACATATTGTTTATGTGAATCTTGCGGGTGACCTTGAGTTAATGACTCAGAATATTGTGAAAGCAATGATTGAAACCGGTGTCAATCGAATTATCGCTGTAAGTTCAATCGGTATATACAATGTACCGCTTAGTTCAATGCTCGTCCCGTACAGAAAACTTGCCGATATTATAGAAGCGTCAACATTGGACTATACGATCTTACGACCAGATTGGTTTACGAACGGTAGCGAGATCGATTTTACAATTACCAAAAAAGGGGAGCCGGAATCCGGCGGGGCCATTTCCCGCAAGAGTATAGCCGCATTCGTAGCTCACCTCATCGGAAACCCAAATGAATATAATAAAGAGAATGTCGGCATAAGCACGACTGATTGCCGTGAGTAAGCAAAATAATCTATCATAATTTTAAAACCAGGGCGCGCGCCGATCTAAGCGTAAGGTAATGGGAGTAGAAATGACGCCGAATATCGGCTTAAATACCTGGGCCGCGTTTACCGGCACGATGGAGCAGGCACATATCGCAGGTGATGTGGCGATGCCGGAAACGGAAGTAAATAGCGTGATCCGAACCCTCCGCGCTAACAATATTGAGGTGGTGGCAATACAGTATCACATGTCGGGTGATGAGCTGCACATGATCTTTTTACATCACCTGGTTAAAGGCCCAGCTTCGGAGTTAGCGAAGTGCTTTAAAGCAGCGTCAGGGAATTTAGGCAAGAAAAGCGGCAGTATGGGTAATAAGAAAATGCAATGTATTGTCAATGATATTGAACCGTAAGCCAGGTTGGCTGGCTTACGGTTTTTCAGTTTTCCTACAGAATTTATTAGTTAATTTACGCTCATGCTCAAAAGGATCGCGGCTTTTTGGATGATCGGATATTTGCTCTTTGGCAGCATTGCTTTGCCATTGGGTGATTTCTCGCTGCTTAACGAATTGCCGCGCATGTACCAGGCTTATGAAAAGGTGGTCACACCGGATGAAAAAGGCGTGCTGGATTTCATCGGTGATTACCTGCTGAACGGCAAAGATCTGTTAAACCATAACCAGCATGACCAGCCATCAAAACCCGGTGCGCTGCAATTCCAGGGCACGCCATCCTTTGCGGCCATTATTCAACCGGTTAGCCCGTTTTTGGCTGAACCTGTATCATTAGGCTCCGTTACCACAGCTTCGTTACATCATAGCTCCGGTGCTTTGAGCTATTACCACCCTTCTTTATTTCGTCCGCCTTTAGCGTAAGAAAACCTTCATTTTCTTAATCATCAATTCTTACGTTTTAAGCTATTTCATGCGCTATTTACTTTTATGCGCCGTGCTGCTGACTTCAGTGGCCACACGTGCACAGCATACTTTATCTATTCTGGTCAAAGATGACCAGACCAAACAGTCCATAGCCGGTGTTACGGCTTATATCAACGAATTAAAAAGAGGCGCTGCTGCGGACAGCAGCGGGCACATTCAGTTCAACCTGCCCACCGGAAAATACGAGATCAAATTCAGTATGGTGGGTTATCTGCCGCAGGAAAAAACTTTCGTGTTACCACTCAAAAATATTGAGCCCGTTATAGAAGTTTACCTGGAGCCGATGGCAGGTGAATTGGCGGAGGTGGTGGTGCAAACCAACCGCACCAATCAGAACCGCAGTGATGTGCCCACCCGTATCGAAGCATTGCCTGCTGAAGAACTGGACGAAAAAAGCACAATGCGCCCCGGCGATATCAAAATGCTGTTGGGGGAAATCACGGGTGTACACGTACAAGCGGCTTCGGCGGTAAGCGGCACAGCGAGTTTCCGCATCCAGGGGCTGGATAGCCGTTATACGCAGCTATTGCAGGATGGATTGCCAATGTACGATGGCTTTTCGGGTGGGTTAAGCTTGGTGCAGGTTTCGCCGCTTAACCTGAAGCAGGCCGAGATTATTAAAGGTTCGGCATCGACACTTTATGGTGGTGGGGCTATTGCCGGTTTAGTTAACCTGATCACCAAAACGCCAGCGGCAAAACCCGAATTGACCTTATTGCTTAACCAGAATTCAGCCAAAGGCACCGATGCCAGCGGTTTTTACAGCCAGCAATGGACACTCATTGGAACAACAATTTTTAGTTCTTATAACTATAATGGTGCTTACGATCCGGGTAATACAGGGCTCTCCGCGGTGCCTAAAACCAATCGCTTCACGCTTGCGCCAAAAGTATTCTTAAAGCCAGGCAACCGCGATCAACTTTGGTTTGGTGTTAACTTCATGCACGAAGATCGTTTAGGTGGCGATATGCAGGTCATCAACGGCCATGCGGATAATCAGCACCAATATTTCGAGCGTAACCTAAGCGACCGTCTTTCCACGCAGTTTTCCTACACGCATAAGCTTGACTCTAACAACCAACTGAACTTTAAAAGTACGGTTGGCTATTTTTATAGGACAATCGCTGAGCCGCAGTTTCTATTTAAGGGCGATCAATTATCATCTTATACCGAAGCTAACTATGTCCGTAATGGCAAAATTGCAAGCTGGGTAGCCGGTGCGGATGTTTGGACAGATCATTTGCCGCAACGAGACAGAAGTGTAGATCTGAGCTATAGCCACAACACTTACGGAATTTTTGCTCAAAACACCTTCAAGCCCACAAAATGGTTAGCTGTAGAAAGTGGCATTCGGCTTGACGAAAACTCGCCGTCATCTGCAAGCTCAAACGGGTTATTCCTTTTACCACGCGTTAACACGCTGTTCACGCTCGGTAAACATTGGAGTAGCCGTGTCGGCGGCGGTCTGGGCTATAAGATGCCAGATATTTTTAATGACGATGCCGAAGAACAGGGCTACCGGTATTTGCAGCCATTAAATATTGGCGCAACCAAAGCCGAACGTTCGGCCGGTGCTAACGCAGATGTAAATTATAAGGGCGCAGTAGGCGATGCTTTTTTGCAGGTTAATCACCTATTCTTCCTCACCAAAGTGAATGACCCTTTGATATTACAAAACAATGCCTTTATAAACGCTCCGGGTTACCTGATCAGCAAAGGGGCCGAAACCAATGTTAAGCTGTTGATGGATGAGTTAGGGATTTACCTCGGTTATACCTATACAAATGTACAACGCCATTTTAACGGGTTAAGCAGTGCTCAGGCATTAACACCCAAACACCAGTTAAACGCAGACCTGACCTACGAAGTGGAAAACAGTTTCCGGGCAGGCGTTGAGGGATTTTATACAGGTTCACAATTATTGGATGGTGGCACAACAGGGCGTGATTATTGGACTTTCGGACTGCTTGTGCAAAAGATGTGGAAGCATTTTGTAATTTTCATTAATGCCGAGAATCTTACTGATCAACGACAAAATAAATGGGGAACGATTTATGCTGGCTCGATTTCTAATCCCGTGTTCAAAAATATTTATGCGCCGTTGGACGGTAGAGTTATTAATGCCGGAGTTATAATAAAGCTGCTTAACAATAAATAAAAGAAACGCCCCCTCGGTAAGTTGTCAATTTTATTGGCAACTTTTTTATGATTAAACACCACTACCTTACCTGGCTAATAACTTTACAATACCTGTTACGACAGCCCTAATACCATGCATACACCAGCCCTTTGGCAAATAATACTTGAATCCTCACTCTGTACTCAAACTCTTCACCGGTTTACTTATGGCCGCTTTAATCGCCTGAAAACACACGGTAAGCAATGCCACAACAATGATTGCCATGCAACCTATGCCAAAAAACCACCATTCAATAGTTATCCTGTATGCATAGGCCTGCAACCATTTGTTCATTAAGCACCACGTAATTGGAGTTGAAATGAATAAAGCTAATACAACAAGCCTTAAAAAATCTTTTGAAATAAGGCCGATGATAACTGAAACGGATGCCCCCAGCACTTTGCGGATGCCGATCTCTTTGGTGCGATTGGCAACTGCAAGCGCTGAAAGCCCCAGCAGGCCCAGGCATCCCAGGAAGATAGCGATTCCACCAATCCAGCTAATAATATTTCCCAACCTGGTTTCTGCTTTAAAGAACCGGTTTATATCTTCGTCAAGAAAATTATATTCTAAAGGGTAATCGGGTACAATCTTTTTCCAAGCCGATTGTACTGCTGCCAAAGCCTTCGACGGATTACCCGGCTGCAGGCGAACATAAAACAAATTAAGACCTCCAGAGTTTCTGGCGAACTGATGAAACAAGACCGGTGCTACACGATCTGTAAGAGGCTCATAATTAAAATCACGAACCACGCCTATCACCGTAGGGTTTTTAAAGCCAAGCTTCCCATAGCCTTCCAATTGGCGACCAGTACTGTTTTCAGGCTTCCATCCTAATTCCCTCATCATAGATTCATTAATGATCACTGCGTTCACAGTATCCGAAGTAATTGCCGGGTTAAAATTTCTTCCTGCAACCAGTTGCATTCCCAATGTAGGTATGTAGTTGGCGTCGACGTGAAATTGCTTTGTATTAATAGACTTACCCTGGTAACTAAAATCTGTAAAACCGGTCCCCTCATGTTCACCTAGGCCGTTGTCGGCGCTGGCTAAAACCGAAACACCGGGATGGCCGGAAACTTCCTGTTTAAAAAGCTGGAATAGATGTTTAGTATCCGGAACGCCGAATGTTTGCACAACAAGTACATTCTCTTTACTAAAACCAGGATTTCTTGATTCCATGTAGTGTAACTGCTGCATGATGATTATAGCAGAAACAATCAGCACTGCGGAAAGTACAAACTGAAAAGTGACTAATGCTTTTGTGAAAAAATTCGCGCCGCCTAACTTAATTTTAGCCTTCAACGCGTCCACCGTATTAAAGCCTGACAATATTAACGCCGGGTAGCATCCTGAGAGCAGGGGAACAATCAGTATTAAGCCGGCAATAAGGCCGGTCAACTGTGGAAATTGCTTAAAAGAGAAACTCAGCTCCCTGCCTGACAATTGGTTGAAGTATGGCAAAAGCAGGTATACAAGTGCGAGGCCTATCAGCGTCGAAAAGACAGCAAGCAAAAATGATTCTGTTAAAAACTGAACTACTAAAGCCTTTTTGGTGCCGCCAATAACTTTGCGGACGCCTACCTCTTTTGCGCGGTTTGCTGAACGGCCTATGGAAAGCGTTGTAAAATTAATACAGGCGATTAATAATACACCGGCAGCGATACTTAGTAATATCCAAATCGATTTTGGATCGACAGGCGGGACCTTAATACCCATCAACGCCGGGCTTGTATGCACATCCCTGATTGGCACCAGGTTATACCCGCCTGATCCTGCATCTGGAAAATGCCTGTGCCAGAAATTTGCCAGCAACTTGTTGTTATTCGCCAGTTTGCTTCCGGGCTTTAGCTGAACCACGGTGACAAATATATTCATCCACCAGTCATGTGCGCCCATTTTCCCTGATTTTGTGTTACCAAAACAATCAAAGTTGGCAAGCATGCTGTATTGGAAGGAAGAATTAGATGGCGGATTTGCTGCTATAGCCGTAACTGTAAAAGTTTCAAACACATCGCCAATCTTTACCTGGAATGATTGACCAATGGCATTTGTTTTACCAAATAACCTATTAGCGGTTTCTTCGGTTAAAACCATGCTGTGCAAACCACTGATAGCCGATTTGGCATTCCCGTATTTAAATTTAAACGAAAACACATTGAAGAACGAGGAATCGGCATAAGCAATATTCTCCCGTCTCGCGTCATTTTTTATTTTTATAAATGTTTCATAAGGCTGAATATAACGGACATAATTCTCTACTCCCGGCAGTTCCTGTTTCATGGCAGGCCCCAGGGGCATAGGAGTATAAATGACTCCTGCAAGTGCCTTTACGTTTTCTTTCCCATTTTTGTCTAAAACAAGGTAAGTGTTAGCAGCATTTTTGTGAAACCCATCAAAACTAAATTCATTGATAGCATAAAGCATGAATAGGTTGAAACAGGCTATTCCAACAGACAAGCCAAATATGTTAATGAACGATAATGTCTTTTGCTTGGCCAGCGTGCGAAGCGCTATTTTTAAATAGTTTTTAAACATATAATTGCGGTTTAATATTACAGAAGCCCAATTGGGTGGGCTTCCTGAACGCAATATTACCGGCTGTAAGTGTGAGAGAATGGCCAACTTATCATTTGGCAACTCTTTTTTTAGGCTATTTTTATATTCCGCCGGGGTTTTGCCGGTCATCTCTTTGAAAACGCGGTTGAAGGTTCTCTGGGAGTTAAACCCCGACTCGTAGGCTATTCCCAGTAACGTGAGATGGGCGTGTGCGGGGTCCCTCATCTTCCGGGCAGTTTCACGAACCCTGAACTCATTAATAAAGTCGTTGAAGTTCTTGCCCATTCCCACATTAATGATCCGTGATAAATCGTGCGGATGGATATTCAACTTTATGGCCAGGGTGGTTAACGTTAATTCGGCATCCTCGTAAAAACGGTTTGAGGCTACAGCTTCCTTTAGTCTGCGGCTTTTTTCCCTTGCGATATATCTATCGGTTAGCGGCATGGCCATTTCTGTGCCATCATCTAATTTTAGCATCACTTCGGCCGCCACACCAATGAGTACAAAAGCAACGATAAAACTCAAAGCGTCGTTAAACAGCCATAACACGCAAAGCAACCCGAGCAAGTAAATGGTTTTTTCCAATGGGCGGAAGGTAAGCCGCGATCTATCCATTAGTGTTGGCTGCAAGCGTTTATAAAATTGCTGGATCAACCGGTGCGACATGTATAAATAAATAACAACAGATATTAGCACCAGCCATCCCGGTATCCAATATGTAACCAACATGGGGCAAAAATGAAGGAGATCATTTCGGTTAAATTTCAGGTTGGGAGATGTTAGTTGCCGTACATAAAGATACAACAACGGTCCCAGCGCCGGTAAAAAAAACGGCGAAAGCCCGCCAGTCTTCAGTACAATTACAGTTAAAGCGACACTTAAAAACAGATTAGCTCTTTGGCCTTGTCTTTTTGCGAAAGCTAAAAGCAATGCAAGCGTAAAACCCGAAAACAGGGTTGCCATGGCAGCCACATGGGATAAGTTAACATGGAATATATCCGGATTCAAATTATTTGATAAGTGTAAGGAGTGTCCCAAATTTACAATATTGCCCCATACAAATCATGGGATCATAAAAATGTTTTCCTGTAAGATAAACGAAAAAAACAAGTTACTTTTGTGGTAGTAGCGTGATTTTGTTTCGTCGTTTATGGTATTATCACGGATGAATGACCTAATAAAAAAAATCGCCTTACTTTCTAATGCGGCTTTATACCCCGTAATAGGGCTGCCCCCTTTGGTAAGGATACCCTAACAAACTTAACTAACCGCATAAGAATTTACAGTGATAATAGAAATACCTTTGTAGTTTTCCATTAGACGGGCTACCCGTTAAAGTTCGGATATATTCCGGGTAATTAAAACGGCACGTAACCGCAATTGCTTAACCGAAACGATGTGGAATTCAGATCCCCTTCCACTCATAGCTTTTACTTTCCAGCCCTATTAAATCAATAACCCGGTTTACTACTGTCATAGCCAGCTCTTCTATAGTTTGGGGCTTGCTGTAATATGATGGAATCGCCGGACATATGATCCCACCTGCTTCCGTAACAGTTGCCATGTTACGGATATGGATCAGATTGAGCGGCGTGTCACGGGCTACCAATACCAGCTTACGGCGCTCTTTAAGGATCACGTCGGCCGCACGGGTGATCAAATCGTCAGAGATCCCTCCTGCTATCCTTCCAAGCGTCCCCATTGAGCATGGAACAATTATCATGGTATCAAACTTTGCCGAACCCGAAGCAAAGGGTGCCATGAAGTCATTTTTGGCGTAAAATTTAAAAGGGAACCGGCTGTATTCTTCGTTGCCGAGTTCAAACTTCCAAACATCTTTGGCATTATCTGACATAACAACGCCCACTTCGGCAATTTGATCCTGCAATTGAGTTAGTTTTTTTAGCAGCAGACTGGCATATATTGAGCCACTGGCGCCCGTAATAGCAACAACTATCTTTTTCTTCATAATTACTCCTTCAACAACCCAAACACACAAAAAGTTAGGGGCACAAAAAAGGGTCGAATAACTTGTACCCGACCCTACATCTACCTATGAAAAACATGCCCTTGAGAGGGCACTACAAATATAATAACACTTTTTAAATTATTAAACAATTTGTTAAAATAATTTTAACCTGTTTATTGAATATTTTTTTCTATTAAAGTTTGGATAATTCCGTCAACCATACCTACCCTGGGCACATATATGTTTTTAATGTTGGCATTTTTCATTACCGTAAGGTAAATTTCACAGGCAGGAATAATTACATCGGCCCTATCCTGGTTTAGGCCAAGTACGTTGATCCTGTCTTTTAATGAAAAAGAGCTCAGGTAGGTATATAGTGATCTTAGTTTAGCAAAAGTTAGCGGCATATCTTCTTTTTCTTCGGATAGCCTGAACAGTTTATTAATGTTGCCGCCGGTACCTATGCCTGATAATTGCTTAAAGTTACGGGTATTGTCGCGCACAAAATCCTTCATTTCGTTCCAGGTTTCGTCGGTGTCCTGGTTATCAAGAATGCGGATGGTGCCAATATTAAACGAACGCGAAACGATCAGCTCCCCTGCCGAAAACAGCGAAAGCTCTGTACTGCCGCCGCCTACGTCAATATAAAGGTAGTTTTTGCTTTTATCGATGTTTTGCTCGGCATGACTGGCATAAATGATACTGGCTTCTTTAGATCCATGTACAATTTCAATATCGATGTTAGCTTCATCCTTAATCAGCTTTACAACATCTTCTCCGTTTTTGGCTTCGCGCATGGCCGATGTTGCACAGGCTAAATAATCGGTAACCTTATATACATCCATCAGGTTACTAAAAGCAACCATTGATTTTACCAGCTCTGTCGTTTTTTTCTCAGATATATGCTGCTGGATAAAAGCATCGTCTCCCAAACGCAACGGAACACGGATCAAGGTGTTTTTTTTGAACGACACCGATCCGGTGTTTTGAATTATGTCGGCAATTAACAGCCTCACGGCGTTTGAACCTATATCAATAGCGGCGTATCTCAATGTTATTTCGTTTTATTTTTTAAATAATTATATATTTCAATTTGCGCCCGGTGGCTTTCGGGCGAGTTTGTTTTGTGGTATTTGTTGGTGTTCTGGCTGTTGATCTCACGGGCTTTGGTGTTATCCTCAAGCTGAATATCAATAATATCCCTTATCTCCTGCTGCAGCTTTTCGTCATATATCGGGAAGCCAACTTCAACACGGTTGTCAATATTTCGGGTCATGAAATCGGCCGATGTAAGGTAGATGAGCTCCTTGCCGCCATTGCAATAAATATGCACCCGGGCGTGTTCAAGATATTTATCTACAATACTAATCACCTCTATATTTTCGCTATAACCCTTCACACCGGCAATTAAGCAGCACATCCCCCTGATGATCATTTTGATCTTTACGCCTGCATTACTGGCCTGGTATAACTTGCTAATGAGATCTTCATCAGCAAGGCTGTTCATCTTCAGGATCATATATGCCTGTTTACCGGCTTTGGCGTTTTTGATCTCGTTATCTATTAGCCTGTAAATGGCAGGCCGCGAGTCAATTGGCGACACGATGAGGCTTTTGAGCCCCTTAGGCAATAATCCCTTATTAATTGCTTTAAAAACATTTACCAGGTCATCGGTGATTTTTTTATTAGCTGTAAACAAGGTGTGATCGGCATAGATCTGCGCTGTTTTTTCATTAAAATTACCGGTTGAAAGGCAGGCATAATAAGCCAGCTTACCTTTTTCGGTACGGCTAACCAAACATATTTTCGAGTGCACCTTATAACCGGGTACACCGTACAATACTGTTACACCCTCCTCTTCAAGCCTGTTACTCCAGTGAATATTGTTTTGCTCATCAAAGCGGGCCCTTAACTCTACAAGGCAGTTTACCTTTTTGCCGTTTTTAGCGGCATTTATTAAAGCATGGACCACTCTTGAGTTTTCGGCCAAACGATATACTGCAATGCTAATCTCTTTTACCTTAGGGTCTATTGCGGCCTCGCGCAAAAAATGGATCACGTAATCATAAGATTGATAAGGTGTACTTACCAGGTAATCCTTTTTGGCGATGAGCCCTATAAGGCTTTTACCGAATGAAAGGTCGGCCACAGGGAGTGCTATATATTTGCTATACTCAAGCTCCGGCCCACCAACGTTGGGGAACGAAATAAAATTTTTGAAATTATGGTACCTATTACCCGGGATAAGACTTTCGCCATGCAGGCCCATTTTGCCTACCAGGTATTTCAGCATATCCATAGGCATCTCTGAGTCATACAACAAACGCATCGGTTTACCTTTTTTGCGCTTTTGAAGGCTCTTGGCCAGTGAATCTACAAATTTTTCGCTCACCTCTTTATCCAGGTCAAGCTCCGCGTCGCGGGTAAGCTGGATGGAGTAAGCCTCTATGCTATCATGTTCAAAAATGAAAAAGATATCCTCCAAACTGTACCTGATAATATCATCAAGCAAAATAATGAACTTCAGGTTATTGGTATCGGGCAGTTTAACAAAACGCGAAAGGTTATCCGGAAACTCAATAAGGGCAAACCTTGTTTTTTTATTGGTGGTAAGCTTTACAAAAAAGTAAACAGCCCTGTCCCTAAGCTCAGGCAGCGGTAAGGTGTCATTAAGCATAATAGGCACCAATGTAGCCAACAGCTTCTCCCTGAAATAATTTTTAACGAAAGTACCGCGGGTTACGTTAAGCTGTTTATCATTCAGGATGAAGATCTTTTCTTCGGCCAGCTGTTTAACAATGATGTTTTCGTACAGATTGTTGAATTTACGTTCCTGCCTTACTACAATATTCTTGATCTGGTTAAGTATCTTTTTAGGGTTATAACCAAGTATCTCTTTCGATTTTTCATTAAGTGCAGCTAAACGGCTTAGTGTGGCAACCCTCACCCTGTAAAATTCGTCGAGGTTAGATGAAAATATAGCTAAGAACCTAATCCGGTCTATCAGGGGAACGGTCGGGTCGGCCGCTTCCTGCAAAACCCTATCGTTAAAATATAGCCAGCTTATTTCTCTGTTAATTAAGGGAACCTGTTTATCCATAAAAATTTCTCGCTTTACAGCCAGATGTTACAAATCTGCTTATTTATTTGTTAACTTAATATTAACTCATGAGGAATTAACCTGTTTTCATTCATCATTATTTATTGCAGAAATTAAACAATTTGTTGCAATATTGCACTGTATGTTTACAATACATTAGTTTTGCAAAACATTTATAACCAACACACTACTTATGCCTACATTTGATATAGTTAGTAAAATAGACGGGCAAACGCTTGATAACGCGATAAATACCGCCAAAAAAGAGATCCTGAACCGTTACGACTTTAACGATTCAAAAAGCACTATTGACCTTGATAAAAAAACAAACCAGGTTACCATAGTTACTGAAAACGATATGCGCCTTAAAGCCATACAAGACAGCATCATAAGCCGGATGGTTAAACAACATCTTGATCCCAAAGCGCTGGATTTTGGCAAAGAGCAATATGCATCGGGCAACATGATCCGCAAGGAAATCAAGATCAGGGAAGGCATAGATAAGGAAGCTGCTAAAAAAATAGTAAAGAAAATTAAAGATAGCGGCCTTAAAGTACAAGCCTCTATCATGGACGATCAGGTGCGGGTGCAAGGTAAAAAGATTGATGACCTGCAATCCGTTATCAGCCTTTGCCGTGCGGAGGATTTTGGCCAGCCATTGCAATACATTAATATGAGAGACTAATAGAAATCTCTGATAAGAATTTAAGAGATCCTATTAAAACAAAAGGAGCCATGCATTTTGCTACGGCTCCTTTTGTTTTATCTGAAAGCGCTATTAGCCCGCAACTTCAACTTCTTCTTTATTAACTTCATTAGGCCGGCCATTTTTGAAAGCTTTACGCGGCGATAAACCAAGCAATTCAAACATAGCCATATCGGTATCAAATGATGGGTTTGGCGTGGTAAGCAGCTTTTCGCCGGCAAAAATTGAATTAGCTCCTGCCATAAAACAGAAAGCCTGTTCAACCGTACTCATCTCCGTACGACCGGCAGATAAACGCACTACGGTTTTAGGCATAATGATCCTTGTTGTGGCCACCATCCTAACCATATCCCAAACAGAAACACGGGGCTGATCGGCTAACGGAGTTCCTGCTACCGGAACTAAAGCATTAATAGGCACTGATTCGGGGTGTTTGGGCAGGTTCGACAATGTTTTGAGCATGGATACCCTGTCCTCTACCGTTTCACCCAAGCCAATGATGCCGCCGCTGCATACGGTGATCTTCGCTTTGCGCACATGTTCAAGCGTTTTAAGACGCTCATCATAGGTACGGGTGGTGATGATCCGTTTGTAATCTTCTTCGGATGTATCAAGGTTATGATTGTAGGCATATAAACCGGCATCGGCCAAACGTTGCGCCTGGCTTTCGGTAAGCATGCCAAGGGTACAGCACACTTCCATATCAAGGCTGTTCACCGCTTTAACCATATCAATTACCTTATCAAAATCGCGGTTATCACGAACCTCGCGCCAGGCCGCCCCCATACACAAACGTGATGCACCTCCGGCTTTTGCCTTTTCGGCAGCAGCAATTACTTCATCTTTCGGCATTATGGCATGTACATTTACACCCGTATTATAACGGGCAGCCTGCGGGCAGTAAGCACAATCTTCAGAACATCCGCCTGTTTTTATCGAGATCAAAGAACTGATTTGCACTTCTGCATAATCTTTATTCTCGCGGTGGATTGTAGCGGCCTTGTATACAAGATCAAGCAATGGTGTATGGTATATTTCGGCTATTTCTTCTTTAGTCCAGTTATGTCTAACTTCTGTCATCAGTTTCAGATTAAATTCGTCCCAACAATGTTATTAAGTTATTGTAAACACGCAAATATTCAAAGATTATTTATAAATATAACATTTTGACAGCCCTCAAAAAGAAACTGGCTATATAACAAGGTTTTAAATATTTGGCAGCTTAGTGCTTCCGGGGTTCGTGACTACGCTATCTCCTTATGAGTTGCTGTGGGGACAGGCATAACCGGCGGGATATATTACTTCAACAAAAGCTTGGTAGCCAACCAAAGCGGTAATAAAAACCCAATACAATCGGTAAAAGTAGTGATGATGATGGATGATGCTACTGCGGGGTCAATCCCTACCCTTTTCAATATCAACGGGATGGAAGCACCTGTTAAGCCTGCTATGATCAGGTTGCCTGTCATGGCTAAGAACAATACCAGGCCAAGCAGCGGATTGGCATCGTAAAAGAACGCTACTATAAACACGATGAGCCCATTGGCGGCGCCGTTGATCAGGCCTACTAAAAACTCTTTTAATACGGTGTTATAGGCTTGTTTGTCGGAAAGATCGCTTAACGAAATACGCCTTACAGTTACCGCCAATGCCTGTGTGGCGGCATTGCCACCCATACCTGCTATAATGGTCATATAAGCCGAGATAATGGAAAGCTTGGCAACTGTCGAATCAAATGTTCGGATAATGGATGCAGCAAGGAATGCTGTGCCCAGGTTGATCACCAGCCATGGCAAACGGCTTTTTACTGCCTCCAGCCAGTTACCGCTCAATTCTTCATCTTCAGATACACCGGAGATCTTCAGGATGTCCTCGGTGTTTTCCTCTTCCATTACGTCTATAATATCATCCACCGTAACGCGTCCGAGCAGTTTCATGTGATCATCAACAACCGGGATACTGGTAAGGTTATATTGCTTGATGAGGCGGGCTACCTCTTCCTGGTCAAGCTCGGCTTTTACATAAACAAAATCGGTAGTTACCAAATCGCTGATGCGGGCATCGGCGCGGGCCTTGATAACTGTTTTAATGGAGAGAATCCCTTTCAGTATATCGTCATTATCAACTACGCAGATGGTATAAAACTCTTCCATCTCTTCCGATTGTCGGATGATCTCATCAAGCGCATCCTTTTTATCCAAGTTGATGTTTACCTTGATAATCTCGGAGTTCATCAAACCACCGGCAGTATCTTCGGCATAGGTCATCAATGCCCGGATGCTGCTGGCATCTTCATGATCGAGGTCTTCTAAGATCTCTTCCTGGTGTTCTTCATCCAACTGGGAAATGATGTCGGTAGCATCATCATAATCAAGCTCTTCAACTATCTCGGTACGTTTTTCAGGATCGAGGTTTACAAGCAATTCGGCAGGGCCATGCTCTTCGTCCATTTCGGATAAAACTTCCGAAGCGACGTCGGCCGGGAGGATATTGATGATCCTTTCTTTTTCTTCCTGCTGAAGTTTTTCAAATAGTATAGCAATCTCCGAGGCGTGATATTCCTTCAGAACATTCTCTAACTCAGCATCATCGGCTTCGAGCGCTGTTTTAATGCGGAGCAGGTCGGTTTTATCTAATTCAAAAGATTGCATACCCGACTAAATTAAAACAATTAGACCACAATTAAGGAATTAAATGGACACAAAAAGAGTGCCTAAAGTGGCTGTTGTAATGGAATAGTTAGATACTGTAGTTGTATTTAACCTGCGAACCGTTCACCTTGCTTAATTTAAAAAGCGCCTGCTCAACCTGCGTTTTTCGGATAGAAAGCTGGATACTGCAATCATTGTCAAATTGCTGATTAAGTACACCAAGGCCCTCTTCCTTGATGATCCGCATCACATCATTCATTTGCAAATAATCAAATGAGATAGTGTATACGTCATTTACCGTTTTTGAAATGATAACCGAGTGGTTTAATGCATCCTCTGTGGCTGCTTTATAAGCATTAATCAAACCCGGAACCCCTAATAAGGTGCCGCCGAAATATCGGACTACCACAACCAGGAGATTGGTAAGGTCTTTTGACAGCAGTGTATTCAGGATTGGTCGACCCGCAGTTCCTGAAGGCTCACCGTCATCGTTAACCCTGAACACCGAACGGTCGATGGTTAAGCGCATAGCCCAGCAATGGTGATTGGCTTTGGGATGTTCTGATTTTAGTCGGGCAACTATTGCCTTGATATCATTTTCAGAACTGATGGGATAAGCATAGGCCAGGAACTTGCTGCCGCGGTCGCGAAAAACACCTTCGGCAGGGTTTTCTATGGTTTTATAAGTATCGTCAAAAAGCATTCAAAAATATTACAGGTGCAGGAAGCCCAATGTTTGCGGGAAATAAATAATGATAATAGCCAGCACCGCTATAGCTATGCCGATTTTATTAAGCAGGCTCAGCTTCTCTTTAAATACAAAGATGCCAACCAGCGTACCAACCACAATAACGCCAATATTTACCGACGAAAACACTGCCGAAGGGCTGTTCGCCAGCGCCTGGTGCGCCTTTAAGTAAAACAGGATATTGCCAAAGTTGGCTATCCCTAATACCCAGCCTATGAGGATATGCGGCAATGAAAATTTCATTTTTTTTGCGGATACCTGGTAAATCAAACCAGCAAGGGTTAATATAAACGCAATAATAAAGATGACAAAAATGGCTGTGGTAAAAGGCACATTATTTACCTTGGTAAGCTGTTTTAGCAATACATCAATTACGCCAAAACCGAGAAAAACAATTAACAGGTAAATCCATGAACCCTTTTCAACTTTATTACCGGCAGATTTTTGCCAGGGTATAGAGCAAATGATAGCAATAAAGGCCAGTATAATGCCAATTGCTTTAATTGTGCCAGTGGCTTCGCCAAATAAAACAAATGCTGCCAGTATGGGGATAAACAGGGATAAGCGTTGCGCTACGTCTGTACGAACAATACCGGCCTTGCGCACCGACGTTGCCATTATTACAAATATAGCGGGAAACAGGATGCCCAGGGCCACGTAATTATAAACAGGCCCGTTTTGGATAATGCTCAGCTGTGGTTTAAAAAAGAACCAGGTGAGCAAAATAGCCATAGAGTAGTTCCAGGTAATGGCCTGGTAAACGTCCACATGATAGCGTTTTGCCAGTTTCAGCAAAATGGAAACGATAACACTACAGCAAATACTTAAAAAAACGAACAGCATTTATATAACCGGCTTATTGTATAACAATTGGAGGCGATCGGCGCCTACAGGATATTCATCGGCAAGTATACCTGTTATTTGCGGTGCTTTTATGCCTTTGTTCAAAACTTTATCACCGGTAAATATCCGTGCCTCATCCCAAAGGCCAGCCTCAATAAAAGCATCAAGTGTACGCGCGCCGCCTTCAATAATAACCGATTGGATATCCTGCAGGTATAACTGGTATAAAATATATTGAGGCACAAAGCGTTCAAAATCTTCCAGTGCTATATACCTGTTTTTGCCGTCAACATCAAACTTAAGCTCGTTAAATATTAACGTTTCGGCCGACTGATCAAATACATTCAACCCTTTATTTAGTTCCAGCCTTCGATCTATCACCACACGTTTGGGTGATGGGCCATCCCAGTAACGGGTATTTAATTGCGGGTTATCACTTAGTACCGTGTTTTTTCCTACCAGTATAGCATCTTCTTCACTACGCCACTTGTGCACCAGCTTGCGTGATTCGGGGCCGGTGATCCAGAACTGGCTGCCATCAGCCGGAGCAAAAAACCCATCCTGTGTTTGTGCCCATTTTAATATAATATATGGCCTGTGCTTTTGTACCTTGGTAAAAAAGCGACGATTAAGCCATTGACATTCCTGTTCTAATACGCCGGTTACTACTTGAATGCCGGCAGCCTGCAATTTTTCAATACCTTTTCCATCGACCTGAGCAAATGGGTCGCGGCAACCAACAATCACTTCAGGGATTTGATGTTTGATGATCAGATCGGCGCAGGGCGGCGTTTTACCATAATGCGCACAAGGCTCTAATGAAACATATATAATCGAGTTTTTCAGCAGTTGGGCATAGTTATCAAACCTTTGCGTAACCTGTTCAATAGCGTTAACTTCGGCATGGGCCTGGCCGTATTTCTGATGATAGCCCTCTCCTATTATTTTGCCATCGTGAACTACTACCGCGCCAACCATAGGGTTCGGACTAACGTATCCTGCACCCAATTGAGCAAGCTCCAAACAACGGCGCATATATTTTTCATGTTCAAGCATGCTGCAAAAGTAGCTTTTATGTTACTTTGTTGCATGATTACGATTAAGGATGTTTTTGAAGATTACAGGCAACAGATAAATGGCATTTATGATACTAATGAAACCGAAGCTATTACGCTGTTTGTTATTGCCGAAGTTACCGGTTTATCAAGGGCATCTGTTAAGGCATTCCCCGAAAGAACGTTAACTGCTGAACAGTCGGAACAGGCGAAAAACATCCTTGCCGAATTAAAAACAGGCAAACCCATTCAATATATTTTTGGTATCACCGAGTTTTTTGGCTTGCCATTTAAAGTAAACCCATATGTGCTGATCCCGCGCCCGGAAACTGAGGAACTGGTGGAATGGATTTTAGAAGGCGAAAGGTTAAAGGCAAAAGGTGAAAGGTTTTCTGTGCTGGATATCGGTACCGGTAGTGGGTGTATCGCCATCAGCCTGAAAAAGAATTTGGCAAATGCGGATGTTTCTGCGATAGATATATCCGAAGGAGCTTTGGAAACCGCTAAGGAAAATGCTTTATTAAATGAAGTTGAGGTTAATTTTATTCTGGCTGATATTTTGAATATTGAGCATGATAAAGAAGAGGCTCAGTATAATATCATTGTAAGCAACCCTCCTTACGTTACGCTTGATGATAAAAAGCAGATGCATAGTAATGTTACAGATTTTGAGCCACATACTGCTTTGTTTGTACCAGAACATGATCCGCTGATATTTTACCGGGCCATAGCCGATTTTTCACTTAGTAATTTGATTGCCGGCGGCTTGCTTTTCTTCGAGATCAATGAAAATTTAGGCAATGAAACTGTTGAGCTATTAACTGGTAAAAGGTTTAAAAACATTGAGTTAAGAAAAGACATGAGCGGCAGGGACAGGATGGTGAAAGCGCAGCTTTAAAAGGTTACAACTTATCGCTTACCACGCCCTCAAACTTGTAATAATTACTGTAAAACAGCCAGTAAGCAATACCAAAGTTTAAAGGAACCAGCACCCAAAGTAGCTTGAACATAATGATCCAGAACAATACAATAAATAACCCCAGGATCCATTGCAGGTACTTATCCATATTAAGGCCAAACCAGTAAAGCAGGCAATGAAACAGCATCGCGGTGCTTAAGCCAACAAGCAGCAGTTCAATAGCCATTAGCGGGTTAAACCTGCTGAACAGCCAGATACTTTCGGGGATGAGGAGAATGAAATAGACGCCTATAAAATTCAGAAATAGCTGTGTCCTGCTATAAGGCAAATTGCGGGAAAAGCAAAGGCCGTTCTCTTCAAATTTCCTTTCCTCAAATATCAATACAATATGCGCCGTTATAACAGCAAGGATTGCAATACCGGCAACACGGACATCAGTTTTAACATCAGCAAACACGTAAAACACCCCGGTGATGATAAGCCAGGAAAGCGCCTTGGTAATGAGGTATGGAACCTTGCGCTTATCTAACAGGTGGTAAACGTAAAGGCTGAAATAAGGTTTACGCCATTTGCTGCTTAGTTTTAATAATATAGATTGATTATTGCCATCAACAAGTCCGTTAATTTGCTTTGTATAAATAACTGCACTTAAATAAGTTAAGGCGGTTAAATACAGTAAAATGCAAGCCGGAAATAAATAATAATGATTGGAAAAACCCACCCCCACAGCGATAACTGCGTACAATATTACCGGCGATAATATAGCGGCCTGTACCCAAAACCAGCTTATTATTTGTTTCCCTTTGCTTAGGGCATTGCTGCTATAAAATAAAAAATGTTGACTGGGGGCAAAGATTTGCCCGGATACGTAATGCCAGCTTTTAACGGCATAAATAAACCAGCTTATAAACACCAGGATCATTACAACCGAACTGCTGTCCATAGCCAGCATCAGTGCTTTGTGATAGCCTATTAAATATTGGGGAGGCACTACGCCAACCATTGCCAAAAATATAAATAGCAAAATCCCGGCATGCACCCGGAAAAAACCGTTTGCAAAAATCTTTAACAATACATTGGTTAGCGATTTCATCAACTGATAAACTTTAAAGTTTGATCTTCGACGAGAAGTTCACCTGATACGGGTAATGAGCCATTTTCAAGTATCTGGTGCGACGACAGTAAAAAGCCGGTTCCCTCCTGCCCGTACCTTTCCCTTATCCAACTATTTAATGTTGCTAACGAGGCCGTATCAATAGTGATCAAAGGTTCATCGAGCAGGATCAATTTGGGCTTGCCCAAAAAGGCAAGTAGCAGGGAAAGCTTTTTCATCATACCACTGCTGTAAGTGCCAACCGGGCGGTCGACAAAACTTTGTATTCCCATACTTTTAATATACCTATCTTCCTGTCCTGCCGGGGCGTCTTTAGCATCAGCAAACAGCCTGACCATTTCAGTACCTGTTAAAAAATCTGGAAACACCGGCTCGGCTTCAGCAAAATTAACCAGCTTACGGTAAGCCACCGGTTGTTTTTTTATGCTGATATTATCACCAAGCAATATGTCGCCATTAAACGCCAGGACGCCGGCAATGGATTTTAGCAGGGTGCTTTTGCCAGATCCGTTTACTCCTTTTATCCAGTAAATGCCGCCCTCCAATTGCAGGCTCTCAATTTTTAAAGCAGGGTAATTACCGTATGATTTTATAAAGTTTTGAAATTGCAGCATCGTTGCTTTGATAACAAAATGAATCTGTTGTTACACTAAAAGAGACGCATCAAAGGCGTCTCTTAAAATATGAATTCAAAATAAAATCCGAAATCGAAATCCTCAATTCCGAAATTATAACGTGGCTCCCTCAATAAGCGCGCTATAAAATTCGCCTACATCCATACCTGCCGCACGTACCTGTTGCGGAATCAAACTAGCGGCAGACTGGCCTGGTGTGGTGTTGATCTCAATAAAATAAAAATCATTACTGCCTTCAAGCAAAATAAAGTCGATCCTGGCCATGCCGCGGCAGTTGAGGCGGGTATACACCTCGGTAACTATGCCAGCAATTTCTTTAACCTTTTCAGCCGAAAGGTCGGCGGGAGTTATTTCTTGTGTTACACCAGAAGTATATTTCGCCTCGTAATCAAAAAAATCTTTTGAGGTTATAATTTCTGTAGCAGGTAATACCTTTATTTTACCGTGCAGGCGTGCTATACCAATACTGAACTCGCGGCCTTTAATAAATTCTTCTACTAACACCTGAGCATCTTCCTGAAATGCCCTGTTCAATGCTTCTGGCAGGCCGGCTATGTTTTGAACCTTGCTCATACCCACGCTGCTGCCACCATTATTAGGTTTAACAAACAACGGAAATTTCAAATTAGCTGCTATGGTGGCAACGTCATGCACATCGCGCTCAAATAAACGCATGGAATGTGCGGTATGCAAGCCATGGATCCCGTTCACGATAGCTTTGGTATAAGCCTTGTTCATGGTAATGGCCGATGTTGTGGCATCGCAGGTATTATAAGGGATGCCAAGCATATCAAAATAGCCCTGCAGCTTTCCATCCTCGCCGGGGCTGCCATGAATGGTGATGAAGGCAAAGTCGAACTTTATTTTTTCCTGATTAAGGGTTATTGTAAAATCATTCTTGTCAACATCAACTGTTGCATTATCTGCTTCAAAAAACCATCTGTCGCGGGTAATTAATATAGTATAAACCTTATAGTTGCTGTTTGATGCCAGGTTAGCTGCAATATTTTTTGCACTGTTAAGGGATACTTCATATTCGCCGGTAAAGCCTCCGGCCAAAAGGGCAATATTTTTAAGACTCATTTTATTTCGGATTTCGGATGTTCGATTTCGAATTTATTTCCAGGAGCAACGACAGCGACCTGATTTCGAAGTCGAAATTAGAATAAATATCATTGCAAATAATACTAAAGTTTAAATTTTGAGTCTAAAACTCCCGAAATTCTACAATAATTAATTCCGAAATCGAACATCCGAAATCCGACATCCTAACACCCATATCCAAAATAATTCCTATGTTTGATACTTAATTAAAAAGGATACCCTTACATATACTGATGAGCAAATTTGGGGCTTACTTAAAATCAAAATCATTTCGGAATAACTTATTAATGGCTATTGTAACCGTGATAGCCGTTGTTTTAATAGCTTTTTTTAGCCTTGGTTATTATACCCGTCATGGTTCGGGCATACCCGTACCAAAGCTTAAAGGTCTTTCCATTGATAAAGCTATGGATATTTTAAAAGAGCAGGGATTTGGCTATAAAATAGATTCTGTGTATGTACAGGACGTGGCCCCTGGTACTATCGTTGAACAAGACCCGGATCCCGGGACCAACGTTAAAGAAAGCCGGGTAATTTACCTTACCATGGTAACCCTGCAGGCACCAAATGTAGCTTTGCCCGATTTTGAACAAAGCAATTATCGCGAAGCTATAGCTACCATATCAAATTATGGCTTAAAACTGGGCGATACAACGTACCGTTCGGATATTGCCCGCGACCGGATCCTGGAGGTACGTTTTGGCGGACAAGTGATAAAACCAGGTACAAAGATCCCCAAAGGCTCAAGAATAGATTTGGTTTTGGGCGATGGTGAGGGTGCAAGCGAAGTGGAAATACCCGAACTGGTAAATCTTGACCTTGATGCTGCCCGATTTGCTATAAAAGGCGCCGGCTTAACCGTTGGGATCGTTACTTACCAAGGGACTATTACCGATTCGACTAATGTGGTTGTTGTTTCGCAATACCCCATGAAGACCGATTCGTTAAGCAAAACAAGTATTGGCACGCGTATAAATCTTACTGTTTCACAAGGTACCAAAACCGATGCAGCTCCACCGGCAAATTAAAGCTTCCGAACTGCTTGAGCGCTTAAGCAAAGGTGAAAGCCTTAACCTGCTCGACGTGCGCGAGGTTATTGAATTCCATACTTATAATGTAGGTGGTGATAACATACCACTTTCAAATTTGGAGTATACGCTTAACAGTTTACCCTACAACAAAACAGATGAGATAATCGTTATGTGCAAAGTTGGTTTAAGGAGCGAAACTGCACAAAACATATTGGAGCGGCATGGCTATAACAACGTGCGTAATTTAAGCGGCGGATTAGTTGCCATTCAAAAATTAAAATAAATACAACAAACACCATCTATTCAATATCATGACCGCGGAAAAACAAGGATCAGGCATACTGAAAAAATTTATAATAGCGCTGGTAATCATTATCGTTGTGCTTTTAGGCTTTACAGGTTTCAATTATTACCTCAAATACTTTGGCCCCAACGTTACGGATAAACAGGAGTACTTATACATTCACACCGGCGCAACATTTGGCGATGTTTTTAAAACAATACAAGATGAGGGCATTGTGAAGGATACTGCTTCATTTGGCTGGGCTGCCCGTAATATGAATTATGTTACCCGTGTAAAACCGGGTAAATATCGCCTGCATGAAGGCATGGGGAACCGCAAACTCATCAATATGCTGGCATCAGGTACGCAAGAGCCTGTTAAGGTTGAATTTCACGGATTGCGACTTAAAGAGCAGTTTGCAGGCTTCATTTCAAAAAAGATCGAGCCTGATTCAACCGCTATCATAAACCTGCTCGATTCGGCAAGTTTTGTAGGTAAATATGGTTTTACTACTGATAATGTATATACGGTGATCATGCCCGATTCGTACCAGATGTACTGGAATACTACCCCTGAAAAGTTCTTTAAACGAATGTATGAGCACTATCAGGCTTTTTGGACACCTGAACGTAAAAAACTGGCTGCCGCGATAAACTTAACCCCACAGGAAGTATCTGTCCTGGCATCAATAGTTGATGCTGAAGCGCTGCATGACGATGAAATGCCCGCTGTAGCAGGTTTATACCTTAATCGTCTTAAAAAAGGAATGAAACTGGAGGCCGACCCTACCGTGATCTTCGCGCTGAACGATTTTACTATAAAACGTGTGCTTACCCGCTACCTTTCATATAACTCGCCATATAATACTTACCTGCATACAGGTTTACCTCCGGGGCCTATCATGATGCCATCGGTTAATGCGGTGAAAGCAGTGTTAAACTATCAAAAGAGCGACTATATTTATATGTGCGCCAAAGCTGATTTTTCCGGCTACCATGCCTTTGCCACCAACGTGGCGGACCATTTGGTTAATGCGCATAAATTTCAGCAAGCCCTTAATGATCGTAACATCCGAAGGTAATGTTTGAGCACACTACTAAAATACGGGTGCGCTATGGCGAAACCGACCAGATGGGCTATATGTATTACGGTAACTATGCCGAATTTTATGAAGTAGGCCGTGTGGAGATGCTTCGCAGTCTTGGCCTTACTTATAAAGGCATGGAAGAATCGGGCATTATGATGCCTGTGCTCGAGCTTCAATGCAAATACCTAAAGCCTGCTTTATATGACGAGGAGATCAGCATCAGGGTGATCATGGATAAGCTGCCAGGCATCCGCATCCATTTCAGGTACGAACTTACAAACCCAAAAGGCGAACTTATTAATACCGGCGAAACGCTGCTCGTATTCATTAACATGAAAACCAATCGCCCATGCCTGCCACCACAGGATTTTACCGATAGATTAATGCTCTTTTTTAAGTAAATTTGGTGTAAATGAAATGGCTGCACCGCTTTTTAATCCGGTTTACGTTTTACAGGTACATCATCGAGTGGACGAAGTCTGTCATCATTCCGGGTTTCAGGCCGTTGCCACTATACACCGTTATTGATTTTTTTGTAAAGGAAATCACCAATAACTCGCTTATTAACCGGGCCTATGCACTAGCCTATAGCTTTATGCTCGCCGTTTTTCCGGCTACTATTTTTTTGTTCACGCTTATCCCCTACGTGCCCATAAAACATTTTAAAGGCAACCTGATGATGGTGCTGGCCTCTGTAATGCCTACAAATGCCTATATGGCGTTCAGAGAAACCCTTTTTGATATTGTAAGCAATCAAAACGGCAAGCTCCTTTCATTCGGTTTCCTAACAACCTTGTATTTTGCAACTAACGGGGTTATTAATCTTATGAAGGCCTTTAATAAATCCTCATTAATTGAGGATAAGCGGAGCTGGCTCAAAAGGCGCCTGGTAGCAACAGGAATTACCGTAGCTATAAGCTTCGCGTTATTACTAGCCATTTCCATACTCATCCTGGGTCAATCCATTATCCGGTTCATCCAATCGCATGTGGCGTCTGAAAATCACTTCTGGGTTTACCCGGTGATGCTTTTCAGGTGGGTAATTATTGTAGTAATTATTTTTGTGACCATAGGCTGTTTATACCGCTACGCTCCTGCACATAAAAAGAAATGGAATTTTATTAACCCTGGCTCCATACTGGCCACGGCACTGGCAGTTTTAACCTCACTGGGCTTTTCCTATTATATCAACAATTTCTCGTCGTACAATAAAGTTTACGGATCCATTGGCACGCTCATCGTTGTGATGATCTGGATGTATATAAACTCATTAATTTTGATCATCGGGTTCGAATTAAATGCGTCCGTAGAGCTTTCCAAGCGTACAATCCGTATTGTAAAACCCAGATTTAACACTTTTCGGGCAAAAAAAACCGACCAGTCAAAGAATTAACTTATTATTAATCAATAACTTATAAAGATTATTTAATTAAATCAAAAAAAGTGAAATTGAAATTTGGCAATTCGCCCCGGATTTGTACTTTTGTCCCCGGAGAGTTGGCAGAGTGGTCGATTGCGGCAGTCTTGAAAACTGTTGAACTGTGAAAGGTTCCTGGGGTTCGAATCCCTAACTCTCCGCCAAGTATTATTCGATTAAGATAAAAAACGCTGTAAATGAATTATTTACGGCGTTTTCTGTTTTTAGCCCTCATCAAATTAAACCAATCAATCGCTTTGTTCCGGTGCTCCGTAGGTGACCTTTTTAAAGGTAATCCTATAGGTCACCAGAATACTTACAAGTCGCTATTATTGAGAATATTAAGTATTTTATGGTTTTGTCAAACAAAGATATCCTATGCGGACAGAGTAACGGCCTGATGTTGCTTCGTCGGTCGGACGGACGTTTAACCCAATTGGATCGGCTTCATTTATATCACCATATGTTCAATGACCCCAATCGTCGTATCTGGTTATCGAGAGATGACGGTCTTTTTATTTTAGATAGGACAAAAGCCATTTTACCGGCTACTTCTATATATCCGGAATTTAAAAAATATAAAACTTATACGATAAACAGTCATCTGCGGCTGGGCGATTCGCTCGTCGTAATGGGAACCGAAAACGATCAGGGTATTTTGTTATGGTATTATAAGCGCCGGCTGGTAAAAAAAGTAGATATTTCTTCTGTTCCGTCCCTCGCTTCTAATTCAGTAAACAATATATACCTTGACAAACGCGGCAGACTGTGGGTGCTTTCTGATAAAACGATCACTGTTATCAGCAACACGTTCAGTAAATCAAGCTTCCCTGACTTTATATCTGATCAAAAATACACAAAGCTCAGTTTGTTTTTCGACATGTGTGAGGCGATGGGCAGTTACTGGATTGCGTCTTACGGCAATGGCATCATACAGGTTAACAACAAGGGGCAGATTTTGAAGCTTCTCAGCTTGAAGGATGGTTTAAGTAATGATGGGTTATATAATATTTTTAACATTGGCGATTCTTCTCTGGTGATGACAAGTAATAACGGCTTATCCGTTTACCATCTCCGGAACCATAAATTTAAAAATTACTTCAGTGAAAATGGACTGCATTCAAATGGCTTCGAGGAGGTCAGCTCAACAGTCGATCAGGAAAAGATCTACGCGGGAGGAATAAACGGGTTCACAGTGATTGATCCATCGAGATTGACAACCAATAAAAAACCTCCGTTATTTTACTACAAAAACGTAGAAGTCAAATTAAGTAATGGAGAGAATTCGGTTAACACTTGTATTGCGGTTCAAAAAGTAAATATCCATTCAAATTGGTTGCAAACAACGATATCCTTTTCTGGAATAAACTTCGATGACCCCAAGCGTGTTGATTACAGGTACCGGATCAAAGAGATCGATTCAAACTGGATCAATAATGGGCACCGCGACCAGATCAGCCTCATCGGGCTCCGGCCTGAGACTTATACTCTGGAAGTCAAGGCTTCTAATGAGGACGGTTTCTGGAGTCAGCCCAAAAGCCTTACACTGGTGGTCAAACCTAAGTGGTATGAAACTTGGTGGTTTAAAACGGGAATCATGATTACTGTTGTATCAGTATTTGGGCTGGTCTATCGCTACAGGATCAAACAAGTAAAAATTCAACAGCAAATCCGGAGGGAGATTGCCAATGATTTACATGATGACCTGGGAAGTAATCTTAATTCCATCAAAATATTCACGCATCTGGCTTTAGAAGAAAAAGATAAAAACGATTACCTGATGGAGCTTCATGAACTTGTCGGGAGCACTTTAACCGGGCTCAGAGATATGCTTTGGGTACTCGAAGATGATCATGACGATGTGAACGGATTGGTTGCCAGAATTAACAAATTTGCATTGCCAATTGCAGGAGCCCAACAGGTTGATTTCTATTGCTCTACACAAGGATTTGACACTGTTGGACTCACCAAGAAAGAAAAAAGAAACCTTTTTCTGATCATCAAGGAATCCATTAATAATAGCTTCAAGCACGCACAATGCAGCAGACTTACTGTTACTATCGGTGCAAATAAGACCAAAATAACGGTCCGTGTATCAGATAACGGCCAAGGCTTTAGTTATACAGAAAAAGCCGAAAGCTACGGTATCCGAAACATCATATATCGAGCAACTCAAATCGGTTACCAGGCCGGTATTACTTCAGTTACCGGCAAAGGAACTACCATTGTGGTCGAAAAGAAATGACCAGTCCTATCCCTGCCTGATAAATTCAGCATTACAACTTGTTAAGGCAATCTTCCTCCTTTTTTTACTCATTAACAGGTATCAAAGGGCCGCTAAGGTCGGGCAAGCCAACTTTAAAATACCGGAAAATTCCGGTAACAGATACCGGATATCCCCCAGAGTCGTTAACGCGGGTCCTATGTAATTTTGAATATCATCTAAATGCGCACGCTAGGTGATGTTTTAGATTTTGTATCACTTCAATTTTTGCATCATGCCCCCATCAAATTTGCCCCCTCACGATTTTTTAGATTCAATAATTGCGATCAACATCATTTTGTTCATCATTTCTGTTATTGTTGAGAAGATCACTCAACTTATCCGGAAATATGCTCCGTTTATTAAACCATATGGAAGCGGCAGGCGCTTAAAGATCTGGCAAAACATCGGCAAGAAGCAAACCGGCCGGGCCAAGGAATTGGACAAGCTTATAGAGCGTGAAGTTAATTCGCTAAGTTTTATCATCGGACTGGTGATTGCTGCCGCTTTTCGGATAGATTTGTTTAAGATGATTTCCAGCTCTGATCCCCAGGCTGTTCTGATGTGGAAGGACATTCCATATAGTTTGTTGGACAAGATATTATTCTTCTTATCTCTTCCGCTGACGGCATTCTTTTTAACCTTCGGCTCAAAATTCTTCCATGACCTCCTTGACACGCTGTTTCAGGTTAAGAATTTAAAAAGGAAACTCGTCGATCCCAATACTTTTGAGGCGGATAATATTGAAGAGTTTGACGATTTTCTCAAACAAAACTATCACGATATCATAGAGGCCGCGATCAGCCAAAATTCCAACCTATTCAATGTCCCAGGACTACTCTACGCACCGCTTCAGGGAAAAATGATAAAAAACGGCAACCTGATCGATTGTATTGAGGTGCATTTATCTACGGCGGGTCCGGGTTCAATCCCCTCCAATGTAAAAGCCCGGCTTGACACTGGAAGAACCGTGAGCGTGCCAGTAAACGTATTAACTGGTATTTCTGCACCAACTGCACATGGAGGTCAAGGGGGGGGTAGTGGCTGTAGGAGCAACTCCAGGCTTTACAGGATCACTTTGTTGCAAGCTGAATCGCAACGATAATCCGGAATTTATGACCTGCGCGCACATTTATACGGGAGGCCCTTTTGTTCAGCTCAACGGCGAAAACACCCTAAAGCCAGCGCTGACAGATGGCCTGCTGGATGGCAATTTTCATTATAGTTTGTTCGACGATGAGTTCGATCTGGCTTTGTACACACCGGATGACCAAAATCTGAATTATGTGATTCAGCCGAAAACCCCTCGCACAATTAATTCGTCAGATGTGAGGATCACCGAAATAAGGATTGTCTGCGGAGGCGGCAGGATCGCAAGAGGAAAAATCACCAAGGAGCGAGCAAGTAACCCGGTCCCAATAACTTATGGCCGTCTGCCTGCTCATTCGCTCAACGGGCTAATGATGTTGTCCAGTTATACTGATGTTAATGACATCAATACTTACAGCTCGCTTACCAGACAGGGCGACTCGGGTTCTTGCGTGTACGATGACCAGGACAGACCGATAGGGATGGTCGTTGCAGGTAATAACCGGTTCACCTATGCCATCCCTATGAGTACTATTTTAAATAAACTATCAGCAACCATAATTTCTTAATCATGAAGCTCAGATTTTTATTATTAATGCTATTTTCAATAGTAGCATTTGCTTTCCGCTCCCACGCAAAAGATGTTGAGATTAACATGGATTCGCTTCGGCCGACCTATTCGGTCGATTTAAAAAAAGCGTTTAATATCAATTTCTCAAACAGTAAAAAGGATGACAATGTACTTATCCAGATATCAACGGATGACTTCGGAACTCAGGACTTACGAAAAGGAATACCCGATGGTAAATTCAACATTGCTTTCACAATTGCAGGAGGGAAACTGAATGTCCAAAATATAGCCGGAAAAACATTAGCTATAACAGGAAATTTCAGTCTAAAAATAGGCCCTAAAAATATTGATATCGTTCAGGAAGGGGCAGCAGAAGAAGCTCAGGCCGTTGATCAGATTATATTTGTTAAATTAGACAACATAGGAAAGTATTCATCGAATTTCGACCATGACCTGAAAATAGACTTCGATAACAACACCGATCAAAGCGGAAAAACTAATCTGAAAGTTAATTCCGAAGGAAAAGAATACATATTGAAACAGGGGGTGAAAGATAAGCACTTTACGGTTGATTTAAGGTCCAGTAAAAGCAAGTTGACCGTCAAAGATAAGGACAATAAACTTTTAGCTCTTTCCGCCCCTATTAAAATGACTTTTGGTGCGATCAAAATCACTATCGATTCAATCAAAAAGAGCGAGCAGACTCCTACGCCATCAAATGAAGGGCCAGCGGCAATACCCTATTGGGAGTATTTAAAGGACGAAAAATTCAGTTTTTCACTTTCAGAATTCAGAAAGATTGAATCCTGTTCAGAGGAATGTCCATCATGTGATGATGGTGCTTTTAATAATAACAACCAGCTGATCTATGATGCACGTTCGGGCTTAACCTATTTTGTCAAAAGCACAGAGTCTAATGATCTGAAAAGTCCAGTTTCCTCACCAGACAATAACAAATTTGTTGTTTCCAGCAAGAAAAACATCGTTCTTTCCGCGGGAGACCCGCTCGTTTTGGTTGTTAAAAATGTAAATCCCTTACTTTACGACATCACTTTAGCCGATTCATCGATGCTCGTCAATAACAAATCCAACTCTACACTCAACAATCTTATCATCAACAAAAGTGACATGACATTTGCCCAGGGAGCCAATCTGCCGAAGGAGCTTCCTGTTGAGCAAAGAAAAGATTATTACAAAGTAAAAGCAGCTTTATTGGTAATTCAGGCAGAAATGTATCAAACACTGGAGTTTTACAGAAAAAACAATCTTTATTTACATAATTGTGTCGTTCAAAAAAAGAGGGAGGCCCTATCCGTTATCGATGCAGCCCTGAATAGTTTGCTGGGCAAGCGTTACCAGCTTAGTTTATTACAGGCTCTAGATCTGTTCCTGGATCAAACTACAGCAGATTCTACTTTAAATCATCAGATCAAATCCCTGTATGGCGAATTTGTTGCGGCCAATTATACCATTGCCCACCGCCTTGGAAACATGCCGGAGCAAGATATTATGCAATTGCGTCTGGCCATTGTGGCAAAAAAGAATTCTCCTTACCCCAGTTTGATCTCAACCACAAAGCAGCGGCCAACGCAAACGGTTTATATCAAAAATTTCTTTAAGATCGATGTAAGTTCCGGCCTTTATCTTGGATCCGGCAGGGATGAAAACTATGCATTTCGCAGCACGCTTTCGACCTCTGTAAAGACCGTAGCAGGCAAAGATTCTACAGTTAACCAACTTTACAAGGAAAACGATGGTAAAAGAGAATTGGGATTTGCCAGTTTCCTGCATTTCTACCCCAAGTTTGGAACGAGTTTAAATGCAAGTCTTACGTTAGGGGCGGGATTAAGTTTAACCCAAACGGTACGTCCACGCTATTTTACCGGGGCTAGCATCTTATATGGTAGTCACAATCGCTTTTGCGTAAATTTTGGTGCTGTATGGGGGAGTTACCAGCAATTAAGTGATAAATATATCAGGGAAAACAATTCTTTCAAAGACCTCCCCATATCGGAATCAGCAGTTACCTACAAATCTACGTTCAAGGGTTCGTTCTTCGTGTCAATATCCTACAACCTGGCTTTCTTAACGGGAACCAGCGAAGCCAAAACCACTAGCCAGGGCAAGTCTGGTCAGTAATGATTGATGACCCAAAACAAGAAAAATTATTTTTATATAATAAGCCATCCATAAAGCCCTCCATCCGAGGCCCGTTTTATGGATGGTTTCGAATAGGGATAAAATAACTAAAAATAATATTGGTTGTCTGCAACTTTATATACTAACTAAATAAAAAACAGATCAATTATGATGTTTTTCAAGATTAACAACAAGATTAAGGCATATAACTAACCTGTAGTTATGTCTTTGTATTTGGGTCCAGCTTCCTACCATTGCCTTTGTGAAATTTTTACCCAGTTAGGTATTAGCATTTAAAAGAGCACACGAACCAATTTATAGATGACCTAAAACGATTTGCCACTTTATTTGATGATTGAGCCCGTTTTTGTAGGTTGATTATTTACATTTAAGGCAGTAGCTTTATAAGCCTACCCTTTTCCCGCTCTCCTATCTGCTTAAGCGATCTGATTTCGTCTGGTATAAGTTTATAAGAAGTTTCAAACTGTTTTAAATACTTCTCAAAATTCACTGGATGATAACTCAGTAAGCGATTTGTTTCCTCCGCAAAACCAAGATTTTTCGGAATATAAATACCATCATTACCATTATCGCTATTTTTTAATACAGATGTTATCATCGACAAGCGTTTGAACTTCTCTACAAGCCCTGCAGTTGTCAAGGCTCCTGGTGCCTCGTTATAGGTTATGCGTAATTGCCTTGCAACCTTGCAGCTTTGGTCAGGAAGCAAAATATTTAAACATAGATTGTCGCCATCATAATTCCAGCAGCCATCCTGGCTATCAGGATTAAATTGCAGAGGTTTGCCGTTCACCGATACCTTTAACGGCGGCTGGGTACCAAATAGCTTTATTTTAATTTTTTTCCGTTCGGCCATGCCTTGATAATTGCCAACAGTAGGCGCTATATTCACAATCAGCGCTTTGTCGTCGAGCTGTGATGCTATGTTAGTTTTGGCAAATTGGTTTTTATAATTTTTATTGTTTCCGTTATCCTCGTAAACCTGGAAATTACCGCTACCTCCCGGAAATATTCCCAGCGTTAGGTTATCCGGATTTTTGTCCAGATTTTGAATTTGATTATTGTACATGGGTATTACCGAGCCGGCTTTTACATATACCGGGTATTCGTTAATCGAAAATGAACGTTCAAGTATTTGCCCTCCCTTTAGCAAAGTTCCTGTAGACCACTCATACCAATCATTTCCTTTCGGCAACCAAACTTTAACTGTGGCGAAGCCATCATTCGATGGTGTTGTAATCGGCCTGATAAGCATATTATCGCCAAACATGTACTCTTCTTTATAGCTGTAAGCTTCCGGCTGTTTCGCATAATCATAATACATTGGCCGGCAAAGCCCGATGCCGGTTTCAAACGTTTTCCTCGACATTGTATAGATGTAGGGCACGAGCGCGTAACGCAGCCTGACGGCATCATGTTGTGCTGTAGCATACTCCGGAGCAAAATTCCAGATCTCTTTTTTGATGGCTGCGTTTTTAGTAGAGTGTGTGCGCATGATCGGGCTGAAACCACCGTATTGCAGCCAACGTGTATAAAGTTCAGGCTCTACCCCTTTTTCGTTTCCCTTGAGGATGTGCCCGCCAATGTCATGGCTCCAGTAAGAATATAAAACATTTGATGCAGTGCTTGTAAAATAGGGTTCATAAGCCAGTGATTCCCACGACATGAAAGTATCTCCCGAAAATCCAATCTGGTAACGGTGGTTGCCCAATCCTCCCCATCGATGGTATAACAGCGGCCTGTTTTGACTATGCATTGCCTTATCAGTAAAGAATGTATAATTAAGCCACCATGTATTACTTAATTGGGGGAATCTTATTATCGTTTGGCCATTGTTGCCAGTCCAGCCACCAGAAATTAACGCCGGCTTTTTCTATTGGTCTTAATACGATATCAAATAAGCCACGCATAAACACTTTGTTTGATGCTTCAAACGGGATAGCTTTCCTTTGGGAGGAATCGGTCTTTATATAGGCTGCAAAATCATTATAACGTTGTTCTGTTGGTTGGATACCATCTGCCGGATGGAGATTCAATGTGATTTTCAAATGGTTGTCCTTTGCCCATTTCAAAAAGTTGTCTGGATCGGGGAAAAGGTTTTTGTTCCAGGTGTAACCTGTCCAGCCCCTGGTATGCCAATCCATATCTATCACCAAAACATCAGTAGGTACATCAAATCGTTTCAGGTTTTGCACCAGTTCCCGAAGCTCGTTATCCGAGTAACTCCAATACCGCGACCACCAGTAACCAAATACATAGCGTGGTAACATAGGCACGTGACCTGCAACTTTGCTAAAATCCAATAACGCGGATTTATAATCATCACCATAGCCCAGAAAGTACCAATCCAATTTTGGGGCACCAGGAGCGGTTATCCAGGGCCAGTCAGAGTCATCTAATCTTAAGGATTGAGAATCGTCAAGAAAAAACCAGCCATCCCGCGAAAGGATACCATCTTCCAATTGGAGTTTTTGATTACTGTACAGGTTCATTTCACCGTCTTGCCCATCTAAGGT
Organism: Mucilaginibacter gossypii; assembly: GCF_017569325.2. Taxonomy (NCBI): domain Bacteria; kingdom Pseudomonadati; phylum Bacteroidota; class Sphingobacteriia; order Sphingobacteriales; family Sphingobacteriaceae; genus Mucilaginibacter; species Mucilaginibacter gossypii. The sequence goes on from NZ_CP071878.2 coordinate 2,219,021, forward strand.
GCGGGAAGTTCCTTTTAAATTGAATTTTTGTTTTTGCCCCGGCTTCCACGATACCGTATCAGCATTCAAAAAACGGATCTTTAGGTTGGTGCTATCAAATACTCCTGAATTGATTTTGTAAGCAAGCTCAATCTTCTTGGTTTTTAGGTAAAACCATTCGTTTTCCGTCCGCGTGCTGAATGCAGGAACAGGCAGTTTACGGTTAACCACAACCAGCGATGCCCTGTTATCATAACTTGCAGGCTGCCCCCACTGTAATCTTATCAGTTGATCTGTAAGAACGGTAAACCGCACGTTCCCGGATTGCACAACAGCTTTTGGGTCGGGCGTTAATTGATTATCATTTTGACCATATGAGTTATTTGCAAAAAAGATTAGGTAGCAGGCTAATAGTTTAAAAAATGTTATTGTTTTATGTTTGAAGGACATGAGCATATAAGTGAACTTTAAAACTGTGATCAGGAATAATCATAAGAGCTGAACGGGGCGTATCCGACCAGATAGTGTATTTATTTAGCTGATGAGCAGTTGTGAACGGGCATACAATAGCTTTCCGGTTTAAAGAATCCGATTTTGTTTGATATTAAAAAAACAAGGGTGACTTAAAATTGATAACAGGTATCCTGCCGTTTACTTTTCGCTTATCAACGGCCAGGATAAAGCGATTGTCTTATTCAAAACAACCGCTTTAGTTGGCCGTCCTGGGTTTATCTTTACACAGCGTTATTTGAAAACCGAAGGTAAGAGCAAGTCAGCCTATATAAGGGTTTAGGTTACCATCCATAATTTTGTACCAGTGCCGGGTCGATATTAATCTCGGTCTGAGGTATTGGCATTAGGTAATGCCTGTCGGCAAAAACACGAGTTTGATCTACCACCGTTTTATAAAACACCGCAACACCTGCAGCTTCACTATTAGGATCTAAGCCGGTAGAGTTCAGCTCGCCAGGTGTAGGTCTCGCGTTCATGCCGTGCATATTTCCATTGTCTACAGTTTTAGCTATCAACCAGCGACGAACATCCCAAAAACGCTGATTTTCAAAGGCAAACTCCACACGTCTTTCATTTTGGATCCTTTTCCGCATACCTTCTTTTGTATTATCAGAAGCGATGATGGGTAAGCCCGGCATAGATACCCGGCTGCGTACGGCGTTTACAGCGTTATATACATCGCTATTTGGCGCACCTAAATATTCATTCATAGCCTCAGCATAAATCAAATATATCTCGGCCAGACGGATAATCGGAAAGTTACGGTTTGCATCGCCGCCACCTTTTAAATTAACATTAGGATCGGCCCATTTACGCCAGTTGTAACCTGTTTCGCAGTTGGTACCAGGTTTAGGCCAGCCGTCGCAACCACCGCCGTTATTGCCAAACCAGGCAAATTTTAAAGGCCTCGCATTGTTGGTGTAGTTCCAAACGTCGTACTGAAAAAATATAGTAGCGTAAAAACGGGGATCCCTGTTTTTATACATATTTGATATATTGGATACAGGCGTATTCCTTACACCGTCCCATAACTGGCCATTCCAAAAGCCCGTAGCTTGATAACCCGATTGAGGGTCTGTTATTGGCCTGCCATTATTCATTTCGTACGAATCAACTAATTCCTGGAATACACTCATTTTTCCGTTTCCGTTAACGGCATTGGCATCGCGGCCGTTAGGTAAATAATTATCTTCGAAATTTCTGTTGTTCCCCATAATATATGGCAATATGATCTCATCATAGTTTCTGGTAAAAAACAACTGCGCATAGTTATCAACAGGGTTTGTTGGGTTGGGATTGGATAGTGAATAAGTATTCAGGTTTAGCACGGCTTTGGCTGCGTTGGCAGCCAGTAGCCATTTATTGTTGTCATAGGCCTGAGGAAATAACTGCGTTCCATCGGCATTTTTAATACCGGCATACATAGTGTTTCCGTTAAATAACGGGCTGGCTGCATACAGTAAAGTACGGGCCTTTAATGCTAACGCGGCGCCCTTGGTTATCCGCCCATAATCTGCTGAGCCACTGGCATAATTTACCGGTAAAATTTCCGCAATGGCGTCACATTCTGAGGTGATAAATTTAACCACATCATCAACGGTGTTCCTTGTTGTGGTGGTGGCCGCCGGATCTGTTGTGGCTAAAACTGTATTGATTAAAGGGACGGCGCCGTATCTTCGGAATAATTCAAAATATTGATTAGCGCGCAGAAACCTCGCTTCCGCCTTGTAAAGCGGAATGCGCGGCGTGTAGTAATCACTCCTCGAAGCAGGAACGGGCGTTTTATCAATATTTGCCAGGAAAATATTTGCAGAACGGATATACTGATAAGCCCTGCCCCAGATATCGAGCGAATTATTGGTAGCGTTCCATGCGCCTGAATTAAACGGCAATTCGGGCACATTTTCCCAATGGTTTTTACATTCATCAGTACAGGCCCCTAAAACTGTTCCCCCTCCGTAAATGAACTGTATATCATTATTGTTTAGCGATGCGTATAAATGGTTCCAGGCACCTTCGGCATTTTGGATATTATTAAAAACAGCATCCTGAGTAACCAGCTCTGTTGGTACGACATTAAGATATTTTTTGCAGGAAACCACAGAAATGCAGGCAATTAAAAACAGGTATATGAGTTTGTTGCTTTTCATGTTTAATATTTTAAAATGTAAATCTTAAACCCGCGTTGATCACTTTTTGCTGCGGATAAGTTCCAGTACCGTTGTTACCAATTTCCGGATCGAAATTGAAATCTTTTAGCTTGCTCCATGTTAACAGGTTAATGCCATTAACAAAAACGCGGGCGTTCTCTATTCCTATCCTTTTCATCCATGTTGTGGGTAAGGTATAGCCCAGTTCAACGGTTTTTAAGCGCAGGTAATTTGATGAATAGATCCAAAAGGTGGAAGCTTGCTGATTGTTCACGTTATCAGCCGATGAAATACGCGGGAACATATAATTGGCATCGGGATTTGAGGCCACCCAGTGGTTATCAACCACCTGTACCAGCGAACTGGCAAAGCGCGAAAAGGCATAAACCCCTGATCCCGACAATAAAGTGGAGCCCCCCAAACCACCCTGAAACAGAACACTTATATCAAAATTGGTATAATGATAGCCCAGCGCGACACCAAACTGCGATTTGGGATTCGCCACTTTTCCGGGAAGAAAACCGGCATCTAAACTGTTGATCACATTGTCGCCATTTAGGTCTTTATACTTAATATCACCCGGTTTGGTAACACCAAGGCTGGCTTGCGAAGGGCTGTTATCAATATCCTGCTGGCTCTTAAACAATCCGAGGGCGGTGTAACCGTAAATTTGGTTGATACTCGTACCTTTTAAAGCCTGCCATTCGCGACCGGGATAATCGGGTTGGGCATAAAACAGGATCTTGTTGGTGGCATAGGCATAATTAACTGTAATACTATATCCCTGTTTTTTGCCAAACTCGTGCCTGTGGCTTAGCGAAATCTCGTACCCCCGGTTATCTGTTATGCCCGCATTAACCGCCGGTATTTGCGGTAAGCCTATAAAAGAGGGGATCAGCTGCGAGGTAGCCAGGATATTATTGCGGCGTTCTTTAAAAACATCCGCCGAAAGTGAGAACATCCCTTTCCATAAACTCAGGTCAAGGCCCAGGTTTATTTTCTTTGACCGTTCCCAGGTTAATAATGTATTGCCCGCCTGGCCTTCCAGGTAACCGGTATAACTGTTCCCGTTGCTATTAAACCCGAACCTGTACGAGTCGCCCGTTACCCACGAACTCAGGTAGAGGAACCTGCTCGAGCCTATCTTATCGTTACCAACAATACCGTATGATCCCCGCAATTTAATTTGATCGATAAAGCTGAGCGAAGGGTTATCTTTAATAAGATGTTCGTTTGATACTATCCAGCCTGCCGAAACAGCCGGGAAGAAACCAAACCGGTGCCCTTCGGCAAAGTTTTCTGAGCCGTTATAGCCAAAATTAAACTCGGCGAGATAACGGTCGTCATAAGCATACGCCGCGCGGCCTAAAACACCCTGGTATTTGTAGGGCAGCCCCGCCCTCGCGTTTCCTACACCACCACCCACAGCATCAAAAAAACTCGACTGGTTGTAAATAGCCATCGCTTTTACCGAATGCTTACCAAAATCACGGTCGTAGTTCATATAAGCCTCCAATACAGTGCGTCGCGATCCGTTGGCGTTCACCTGGTAATCGAGCGTACCGGTACCATTATTTACAATCACATAATGGCCATTGGCTGCCAGGTCGGTCTCCGTATCGGCAACTCCCTGGTTCAATAAATATTGGTAAGTGATGTTGGATAACGGTCTGTTTACATTTCGGAAGTTATCGTTATCAAACGATAACCTTACACGTGTACTCAAACCTTTGGTTAACCAGCCCAGATCCCACTTAAAGCCGGCTGTAGATTGAAGCGCGGTTTCAAAGTTTCGTTGATAACCCGATTGGGTTAAATCGACATAAGGCGACTGATTGGTATTTGGTGCAGCGCCGGGCGATCCATCAGGATTGGTTATGGGGTAATACCAGGCTGGCGTTTGTTTGATATCGTTAAATATTTGCGAGGCATTCGCGCCGGGATAATTCCTGTCGTAAACGATCGCCCCGAGGTTCAACTCCATCGATAGGTTTTTGGTAAGACTCAGGTCGATGTTAGAGCGGAAATTATATTTATGGGTTATAGCCTGAATATCGTACTGGCTTACCGCATCTTCATAATTATAAAGGCCGTTTTGCTGCAGATAGGATAACGAGATAAAATATCTTGTTTTTTCGGTGCCGCCAGTGACGTTCAAATTACCTTGCGACAGGTATGAGAACGGCTTCAGCATCGTTTTGGTCCAGTTCACATTGGGATATAAATATTGATAGGCCGGATAGCTGCGGTCTCGGTATTTATTCAGCAAAACATCGGTATAAGCGCTGGTATCTGCAAAAAGGCCATCATTTATCAAACCTTCTTTATAGAGTTTACGGCCGGTATATGAATCAACATATTGCGGTAAAGAGGTTGGAGACTGCCAGCCATTTTGAGCGGTCGCCGAAATACGGGATGTTCCTATTTTTCCGCGTTTAGTAGTAACGAGCACCACCCCGTTGGCACCTTGTATACCATAAATAGCGGTTGAAGCCGCATCTTTAAGGATGCTTACATTTTCTACTTCATTGGCATCTATGCCACTAAAGTCCCTTTGGATACCATCAACCAAAACCAGTGGAGCCGAATTGTTAGTCGTACCGAAGCCCCTAATGTTCAGAGACGAACCATCGGCACCCGGCTCACCGCTGTTTTGAACGGTTAACAAGCCAGGTAAACGACCGGCAAGCGCGTTGCTTAAATTGGCGACCGGGCTTTGTTGCAACTCCTTAGTACCGACAGATACGATCGAACCGGTAACGCGTTCCTTACGCTGGGTTCCGTAACCTACTACAACAATTTCCTGAAGGCCGGCACCCGGAACAAGGGCGATAATGCCAAGATCCTTCGCGACCTGAACTTCTTTGGTAGTATAGCCTATGAAAGAGATGACGAGAGTACTATTGTCCGGTATATTCTTAAACACAAACTCGCCCTTTTCATTGGTGGTCATCCCCTGCCCTGTTCCTTTAATTTTTACCGAAGCACCGGGTAAGGGCCGGCCGGTCTCATCAACCACAGTTCCTTTAACTTCAATATTTGCTATAGCGGCTTTATTTTTATTGGGATCAGCCTCAACAGGTTCGCCATTACTTTTTATGACGATTGTTTTATCGGCAAAACTGTATGATAGCGCCTGGTCTTTGAGTAAAATATCAAGTACATCCTTAATATCGGCCTCTTTAACGTTGATAGATACCGAGGGAGAGTTTTGCAGCAACTTATTTTTATAAAAGAAAGTAAAGCCGCTTTGCTTATTGATATCCTTTAATACTTTTTCGAGCGGCACCCCGTTTTCGGACAGGGTGATCTTTTGGGCGAACACATCCGCTTTAACCTGTAAAGTGAAAGCGATAGTTAACAAAATAATTAGCTTCATCACTAAAAATGTTCTTCGACTTAAAAACAGAAATTCGCAGTTTTTTGAACTACGTAGATTAATTTTCATAGTTTCGTTAGGTTTTTGGTTTGATTAAAATTGAACTGTTCTGGTTTTCTATTAATCTCCGATCCAGAAACTACCGCGCAAGCGGAACCTGCCGGCAGTGTTGGAAGCACTTCCGGCATTTTTTATGGATGAGAATTTTTAAAAGGAGCTTTTAAGTATCTGTTTTCTTCATCTTAAATTGGGTTTTGAGGTTAATAATTGGTTTTTATAGGATGATGCAGGGGCTATTGAGAAACGATAAGCTTTCGCCCGTTTTGTTTTACATTAATATCATCAAGTTTTAGGATTTTCAGCACCTCAGAAAAAGCCGCGTTGCGGGGGATCTCACCGTTGTAGGTATCATTACCCAACTGGCCCTGATATTCCACCTCAACATTATACCACCTGGAAATTTTGCGCATTACATCATGAATGTCTGCATTTTTAAATAAGATCACACCCTTTCTCCAGGCCACAAACTCTTCTGCATCAACAGTTATTTTTGATAACCGGTCGTTTTTGAAAACAGCTTGTTCATTAGGTTTTATAATGATTTCAGGGACGCCTGGAGTTTGATTTTTTCCATAAACTTTGACGCTCCCCTGCAGCAGGGTGGTTTTAACTGCATTTTCGTCCTGATAAGCGTTGATATTAAAATGAGTACCCAACACCTGTACCACCTGGCCGGCACCGGACACCTTAAATGGCCTGTTTCCATCATGGGCCACCTCAAAATACGCTTCGCCAGACAACTCAACCACTCTTTCCCTGCTCGTGAAATTTATCGGAAACTTAATTGTACTACCGGCATTTAGCCAGACCTTAGTACCATCGGCAAGTGTAAGCTGGTATTTTCCACCGAAGGGCGTTGATAGTATATTGTACGGCTGTGATGAACTGGAGATTCCGGCATTGGTTTTTTGATAGGTCACGCTGCTATCGATATCGTTATTAACGGTAACATCATTAAGTGTTAACAAGTGCCCTTTACCCAAACCATCAAGGATAATTTGCTTTCCGTCCGCAAGCGTTAATAGGGCCTTATTACTGCCCGGTTTGACAATATTTCCGTCGGATGCAATTTCGTGAGGTTTAGTAGTTTTGTCGAAATGCTTATTGACAACAAATAATCCACCAAGAGCAAAAATAACAGCCGCCGCTGCCCACCATCGGATTCTGACAAGAGGTTTTATCTGGTTTTTAGATAGCCTGTTATGGAGATCTGTTTTCAGGCGTTTCTCAATTTCAGCTCTGTCACCAAAATCCGAGATCCAGGGCATATCCGATAAATCGAAGCTATCGCGATATTCTTCAAATAATTTTTGCTCTTCGGGCGTACAGTTACCCGACGTGCAACGCTCGTATAATTCTTTAAATTCCTGGTACAACATGGCTATAACGGTTATTAGTACAGACAACTCCCGCGGCAATAACTCACATACTTTTTTTATTTTTTTTTATTTTTTGCAAACGATTCAAAATCAGACCAGGCTATCCCTCAACAATAAAACTTTGTTATTACCTTGCATAGTTAAAGCTTAGCCCGGATTTTTTTACATGAACCACACTCAACAATCAGATGAAGACATATTTGCCGCGGTGAAACGTAATGATAAAAAGGCGTTTACCCTGCTTTATGATCGTTACTGGGAGTTGGTTTATAAAAAAGCTTTTTCTTATTTGCATGACACCGACACCTGCATGGGCATTGTAAACGACATATTTGTTAATATTTGGGAGAAAAGAGATGCACTCAAAATCATTACATTTAAAAACTACCTAACTTCATCCGCACGATATCGTGTATATAACGCTATAAAAGCAAGTAATACGTCACCGGTAAAATATGTTGCAGATTACGAAAAACTGGATGACTTAAGTGTTGTATACAATCAGGCCGAAACCAGTTTTGAAGTTAACGAACTAAGCACCGACCTAGATAAATTACTCGATAAACTACCTTCGCGATGTAAAGAAATATTCCTTTTAAGCAGGGTAAATCAATTAAGTAACACCGAGATTGCAGAGCGGCTGTCCATTTCAAAAAGGGCTGTTGAAAATCAGATTTCGTTGGCCGTTAAACACCTTAAGCCGGCTTTCAAACACTATCCTGCTGTCATACTTGTTGTAAAACTGATTCTGTTGCAAGCCCAAATGAGGTTATAGGTTAAAACCGCACCTCAAATGGAGGTTGCCCGTTAATTGGGTATGTTACCTCGCCGGCAACTAAGCGCCGTGTGTTTTGGTTGACGCCCTGGTACCTGAATCTGAGTTTACGATGACTTCAAATCACAACCTAGTTTTTCTTCCGGTAAGCTTCCAGTCTGCATTGAGATATCCCCTCAATTTTCAACAGATGACCTTCTCCCTATCACTATGATAAACACCTGGCAGACAGCTATCTGCCGCATAAAATTTTGATTGCCTCACAGTCGTCAACGAAAAAACGAGTTACAAAAAAAGCGTTCCGTCTTACATTCGGAACGCTTTATAAAATGAAATATATTAACTAAATGCTCAATCTCACTTAAGCACTTTTCAAATTACGCAAATTTTTCAGCGGACAACCGATCTCTAAATATCAATTTAAAATCAAAAGGTATCAATTATTCCCAACCCTTGTCAACCGAAAATGATCGATCATTGCCTGGTTAACATTGATGTTCATGTTCTCATTGGCATTTTTAAAACAAAGTGATATAATGTGTTTCCCTTTAGTTAGTTTAACCTTTACCACATTACTGTATCCCCAATTGCTCCATTCGCCTTTGCCCCGCTGCGGCAGTACAATAGTCCCTGCAAAACTATGATCCACAATCAATGTGCGTATGGCACATTTATTTTCGGTATTGATAGGCCCATTGCCATTAACATAACGCAAATCAATAACATACGTGCCTGCCGTAGCTATGTTTATCGGTATATTTAATTGAGTATTAATGGTTGTATTCACCTCAATGAAACCCTTGCCGGTAAAACCCTGATACGGAAGATCTGATTTATCGGCTATAGTTTCCGCTTCAATAATTTGCTTTGCTGATGACGGAACAACAGAAACGGGCTCGCTTGCAAAAGAGGGCACGCCCTTTCTGTCTATGGCAATAACCTGGTACTCGGCATATGCATGATCGTTTATCTTAAAGGTTAATGCCTTAGTTACCGCAACAGGTTTTCCGCCCTTTAATAACCTGTAGCTTACTGCATTTTTTGCCTTTGACCATCTTAGTTCATTTTTTGCATAGGCTATAACAGGAGTTTCAGGCGCTGTATATCCCGGCACCAATTTACTTTTCCCCTGAATTGCATTATTAGCGAGTACAATTTTAATATGATGATTTCCTTTCAAGTCTCCCGGAAACAAAGCCTTGATCATAATTTTTCCATCAAGGCTTATCTTTTTTATTCGGTTACCATAGCCACTCATTTCGATGTCCAGTACGGCATCGCGGTATTTAAAATGATTTAATGAACGCTCGCCTACCAAACCTTTAGTAACAAATGGCTTGAACTCTAAACTATTTTGATTATAGTGGATACCAAAAAGAATCTTATATACCAACGCGATATTTCCCGACAAGCTCCACAGCATGTTACTGCTATTGATCTGTGTACCTGCGAAGTCACCATCGCTGGCAACAAAGTTTTCTTTGTTGGTAAGCCAAAGTGCGGCCGGGCGATAAATAGCGGCAATGGCTCGCGTAAGCGATGTTTCGTTACCTGTTTTTGCAGAGGCCATTGCCCAATAACTTTCAACAAAGGGCCATACAGCGTTATTGTGATATGGTAAAATACTGGGTATTTGCGGGTAAATACATGGGATACCAAAGTCGTTTACCGGAGTGCTGTCGATAACAGATTGTTGTTTACCAGCATCCGCGGCATCAAATAACACAGCCAAAGCTTCGCCCAATGCTTCAGACCGGGGCGATATAATTTTATTGTTTCTGCCATAAAGATATTGACCATAGTAACCTTTACCTGGCAACCATAAACTATTGAGGCCTTTTTTTATTAAATCAGCCTGGTGTTGATAACCCGAAACAGCTTTATGATCTCCCATTAACCCGGCCATGTCTGCCAAAACCTTGTTAACCTGATAATGTACTACGCTGGTGCCTAAACATTCAGACTCATAAATATCGGCCGGTTGCATCCATTTAGGGTAAGTTTCTTCGCGCCAGTCTAAAAACGACGATTCGCCCCTTACAAGACCAGTTTGTCTGTCATACACGTTGAAAGTATCATCGGCCGCTGATTTTTTGATGATCGGGTATATCGTTTCCAGCCATTTCATGTCGCCGGTAACTTTATAAACTTCCCAGGCGGCAACAGCCCAGATCATCCTGTCGGACGATACGGGATAAGCTCCTCCCGTACCGGTATCCTGTATAATACGGCCGTTTTGTACCTTCTTCATCAAGCTATACATCGCTACTTTGGGTTGCAAAACCGCCATTGAAAGAATAATGCTATAGCTGATATCCCGTGTCCATACACCGCTCCACTCCTTACCTGTCCTAAACGTACTATCGGGTTCAACAGCATTTTGCATTTCCTCTAACGCAAGGTTATACAGTGCATCAGACAACATATACGGTGACCGATATTGAGGAAAAGCACTTATATCTTTGCCCAGCTTCCATGCCGAAGCCGTACTGTTAACATCTCCCGGCTTATTTAGTATTAGCGTTGTTTCGTAGATTCCATCACCATCGGGATCCTTCAGTTCCAGTTCGGGGTGATTGATCAAATTGTTAAAATCCCAAATCAGGGGAGCGGTGCTTCCCGCTACAAACAAACCTTTAAAATCGTCTTTATATATCTTATCGCCATTAAAACAGGTATAATAGCCTTTCGTTTTAAAAGCGTCCAATACATCGCGCAGATCCACACGGATCTTAAACCGCGACGATGGTTTGAGGTAGAGCCCGGCCGGCGCAGTTTTTTTTTCAGCATCGGGCTGCCCAAACCTGATAAGCGGGGTTTCATTGTCAGAACCTGAGCAAACAAAATGGTGATCGCTGCCGGAGGGCATTTCATTGTCCTTACCGTTAATGCTAAATTTAAAATCAACCACCGCGCTTTTAAAAAGGTTGGCCGGGCTTTGATAATTGGATTGCAGATCGGTTGGTGATGCCGCTATTGATGTATACTTGCCCTGCACCACCCTATCCGGATAAATGGTATAAGCACCGGAAGTATAAATTGGTTTACTGCTTTGTGCACTCACATAACCTGCGCTAAACAATAAGCTGAGAATTACTGAAACAGAGTTTTTCATTAAAAAATATTTTGATTATACAACAGTATTCCGCCGTGGCAATAAACCATGCCCGGCGGAACAAAAAGAATAAATAGGACTGTCTTATTATTGATATTCAACTACTACCATATCCCAATATTTCAATATTGGCAATGTAAAGGTAACAGCATTACCCGATTGTGTATAAGCAACGTCCTTCGATGCTCCTCCATCCACATCCGGTGATGCTACCCAGATTTTTTTAACGGTTTTGGCAGCTGTAAAATTAAAGCGGCCATTACTAACCGGATGCGGAACAGATTGCGTACCATTACGATCTCGCCAGTCAAAACTTGCGGCATTAGCAAAGTTAATAAGATGAATAACCTGTTTATTACCCAAATCTTTGCCAATTACCGATATTTGGCCCGTTTGCGGCGGAAAGTTATTGAGTTTGGTCTGGCCATCGCCCGGAGTAATGGCAGGGTTGTTGAATGTTCCCCCATCACGAAGCAAATTTTCGTAAGCCGTTAAAAAGTCGTAATAGCTAACCATAGCTATTTTCAGATCATCGCGCATTTGCAGGTTATTATTTGGGAAATACTCTTTGCCCAGCATATGCTCACCTAATTCCAGATGTGAGCCGCCGTGTGCAAAGATCACCGCGTCGGTAAATAAAACACCAGGGGTGCTAAAATAACCAGGACTACCAGCCAGATCGTAATCCATATACGCCGCAAGTACGCTCTTTTTGGTACCAGCGGTGAGGGCATCGTTACTTTTAATAATATCGGCCAGATCTTTATACCCCTCATTCGGTGCCCATACTTCCGAGTACAGGAAATCAACCGGTGCATCGGAGATTTGCGGCTGACCATACTGAGTTACCGCGTTCATTACCAAACTTTTTGTTGGCGATGCCACTTTCATCGCTTTTATAAAGGAATTGAAGGCTGTTGGCAGATCAACCGTTCCACCGCCATAGTTGTACAAAGTTTTATCACGGTTACCCAATTGATCTATCTGGTAACCATCAAAATTAAATACCTTGTACATCTCATTGGTTTTACCCGCAAGATATTGCTGCCAGCCGGTATTTGAGGGATCCATAATATAAAGATCGCTTTTAAAAGGTGGCTGTGGCAGTGAGGCAACCTCTTTTTTAGTATGGGTTGCATCATCAAACAAGTACCATTGCTCGTTTACACCATCGGCAGCGGCATCGTTCAATGATCCATACGCGAGGTTATAATGCAGGGTTTTCATATTGTAACCGTGTGCTGCTGCGATGTAGCCCTGAACAGTTGCGAGGTAATTATCTCGGTTGGCTATATCTTTCCAGCTGGCATCGGGTTTGGCAATAGTCCCGGCCAGTGGCTCATGGTGTTTATACTCCCAATCCTGAAACTGCACATAGTTCATATGGTAACGGTTTAATGAACTCATCACTGTTTTAATATCGCCATCGCTCAGTTTACCATAGGCGGATAAAAATCCATTTCGCGGAAAGCGTGCCGGATCCGACGACACATCCACAGCAATAGTTCCATAGATCTTTTCCTGGCCGTTCACTGTATCAAACAACTCAACCATATAACCGGTAAAATCCGGCGCGGGCGCTGTCCACTTCCATGACGTACCCGTTACCGTTCCGGATTGTATAACACTGCCCGATTGCTTATACCTTACTTTCGCGGTAGCGGGCAAGGCCTTATCAAGTGTAAAAACAACCTCGTCTCCGGGTTTATAAAAAGCTTTATCGGTGCTGATGCCGGAAAGGCTGCTTGTGGCTACTGTTTTTATCAAACCGGCATTATCAACCAGTTTGTCCTTTGTACAGCCGCAGCTAATGGCTGCGAACATCATCATTACACCTACGCTGTATATTTTCATTTCAAATATTTTATTTCCTGTTTTCAATTGATTATTGTTTTACAACAGCCACGCTCAAGTCTTTCATATTGAGTGTTATTTTATAGTTGCCGGCGGCTGAGGCCGTAACTATCCATTTATTATCCGGATCGCCGGCACTTAGCTGAACAGTTGTTGCAGATAGCGCGGGATGATCAGTTACCGGGCGATAAAACTTGGCACCAAAATCCTTAGCTGTAGCTATTTTGAACTCCCCGGCTACCAACGCACCTGTCCAGCTGAATACAAAGGGATCGGTAGCACTTTTTACCATTGGTGTAGCGGCATCCAAACTCCAGCCGCCAGGCGAGGCATCACCGATGATCCATAACGCGGTATAAGGCGGCGTGCTGACAACGGTATTAACGATACTAATGGTGTTGGTATGCAAATTCAGTGTGATTTTATAGGTGCTTGCCGTATTAATATGCCATTTGTTATCCGGATCGCCAGCGTTAAGTTGCACCGCGGTCGCCGACAGATCAGGCGCGTTTGTAGTTGGACGGTAAAACGGCGCGTTAAAATCTTTGGCTGTAGCTATTTTAAAATCGCCAGTAGTAAGCGGCCCGGTCCAGGTAAATATGAATGAATCGTTCGCGTCGACAATTAATGGAGTTACAGCGTCCAGGCTCCAGCCACCTGGCGTAGCATCTCCCAATAACCATAACTGACTAAATGGGGCCTTTGGCGGATCGGTATTGACAATACTGATGCTGTTGGTGTGCATGTTAAGCGTAATTTTATAATTACCGGCTTGTGCGGCACTTATTTGCCATTTGTTATCCGGATCGCCACTGCTTACCTGTACCGCGGTTTCGGTAAGTGCAGGGTGATTGGCCAGCGGACGATAAAACGCACCGCCAAAATCCTTAACGGTAGCAATTTTAAATTCACCGGCAACCAATGCTCCGGTGTAAGTGAACAGATAGGGATCATTACCATGCTGAACCATAGGCGTGGCGTTGCTAATATCCCAGCCTTTGGGTGTTGCGTCGCCTACCATCCATAACTGACTGTAAGGAGGTGGGATCGTTTTGGAATAGGTAGTTACAGTAAGCGCAACAACGTTAGAATTAAACGGTGATACCGAACCATCCGACGTAGCTGTAACCAAACGCATCTCTACCGCAGTAGCCGTAGCCACAGGCAGCGTAATAAACATATCGTTCAGCGCCTCCTGCGTGTAGGCTTTGGTGAGCGTGTCTTTACCTAATTTAATAGTAGCCGCGTTGGCAAAGTTATTTCCTTTTATATCCCACTGCAAAAAGTAAGTTACCGAACCCTGCATACCCTGCACGTTAGCTGCCGACCAGGTTAAAGTGAGGGCTGGTTTTGCGGCATTATCCCGAGTAAGTACTACCGAATTAGATGAAGCCGCCAATACCGGAGTTGACGTTACTTTAGCTGTTATTGTATCCTTTTTACATGAAAAAGTAAAGAGGGACAGGAAAGATAAAACGATTAGCGCCCACCATGTGGATTTTATATATCCTGATGTATAAACACCATTAAAATTTAAAGCTTTCATTTTTGATTAGCTGTGTTGTGATAAATTAATAACCCGGATTTTGTGTAAGATTTGGATTGGCATCCCTTTCTTGCTGCGGTATAGGCAACAGCAGGAACTTAGCCGTGGCGTTCACCTTCCCTATCGAATGCAGAAAATCCAGTCCGTATTGCCCATTGTTAACCCTGATCAGATCAAACCAGCGCTGGCCCTCAAATGCAAGTTCCATGCGGCGCTCATGCAATACTTTGGTACGGAAGGCATCTTTTGATAAACCACTTACGATGCTTGCCAAACCGGCACGGTTACGCACCAGGTTTAAAGGCGCTTCGGCACCAGCCTGACCAAGTTCGTTCATGGCTTCGGCCTGCATCAACAGCACATCGGCATAACGCAAAACCGGGAAATCTGCCGGATTGGTATTATAATCTGGCGAAATTGATTTAGGCACCAGGAACTTGCGAAGGTTAAAGCCCGTTGTGGAGTATGATGCCAAATAGCTTTTGCCATCAAAAGCAGGGCAACCTGGGTATAACACAGTTAAATCCTTGCGCAGATCGCCACTTTCATAATCGTTCACAAACTCCTGCGTAGGCTGGTCCCATCCATAAGCGCCCCCAACAAAATCCGAATTTCGCGGGCCGGTAAATGTGCTGGTCCACGATGCCTGGTTAAAATCATCGAAAAAGCCATAAGTGGTAGCGCCGCTGTATTGAACTTCAAATAATGATTCGCCGGTGTTCTTTTTCGTTGCCGAAAAATTATCAGCATAACTGGCGTTTAGTGAATAGCCCAATGCTGTTACCTGCTTACACAGATCGACAGTTTTTTGGTAATCACCCAAGGTTAAATACACCTTTGCCAGCAAACCTGTGGCCGCTCCTTTTGATGCCCGTCCTATATTGGCCCCGCTATAGCTGCTTGCAGCAGGCAAGGCAGTTATAGCATCGTTAAGGTCCTGGATAATGAGCGCATAAACGTCGGCTTTGGGTGCGCGTTTCACCTTTAAGTCGTCCCCTACCACCTGTGGTTTAGTGATAAGCGGTACATCTCCAAATAAACGCACAAGGTTAAAATAATACAGCGCGCGTAAAAACTTAGCCTCGCCCAGCACACGGTTTTTCAGGGTTTCGTCCATATTAATGGCAGGTACTTTTTGCAAAACAATATTGCATTGCAAAATGCCGGGGGCTGGCCCGCGGTAAACATCAAGTACCCCGGCATTGGCCGATGTGGTTACAAAGTTTTGTTCGTCCTGAGTTTCAATACCGTCTGTACCGCCGCCGGCGCCGGTTACACTATTACCGGCCATGATATCAGTTGTCCAGATCCGGAAGTTATACAATTTAGGGCGTTGCAACGGCTGATAAGCGGCGTTTACCGCATTCACGGCATCCTCGGCGGTTTTATAATAGTTGGCGGTGTTTACCGAATCGAGCGGCGCTTTATCAAGGAAGTCCTTTTTACAACCTACAAAAGCGGTAGTAAGCACTAAAGCGATAATATATTTATTGATTTTCATTACTTAATGCTTTAAATGTTAGAGTGTTAAATTGATACCTAAGCTGATGGTACGGGTAACGGGATACACACTAAAGTCGATACCGTTGCTTCCCACTTCCGGGTCGAAGCCGGTGTATTTGGTAAAAGTGAACAGGTTTTGCCCGGTAACATAAATGTGGGCATTGGTGAAGCCCGCTTTTTTAATGAGCTCCTTCGGCAGTGTATAACCTAATGTGGCCGTTTTTATCCGCAGGTATGAGCCATCCTCCACAAAACGGTCGGAGATGCGGGAGTTTTTATTGGGGTCGTTATAAATAGCCCTTGGCATGGTGTTGCTGGTACCCGGCCCTTCCCATCTGCCTAAAACCCTGATGGTTTGATTTTGCGCAACGGCCATGCTTTCCTGGTACACGTTATTGGCGTTAAATATTTTGTTGCCGTACACACCCTGTAAAAACACGCTCAGGTCAAAGCCCGCATAACTGAAGGTGTTGTTCATGGCATAGATGAATTTAGGGTTCGGGTTACCGATAAAAGTTCTGTCGGCATCGTTGATCACGCCATCGTTATTGAGGTCTTTAAAGCGGATATCGCCCGGCGAGGTACGGTTATATGGATCGGCACCGGTTTGCTGCGATGCATGCGCGTCTACATCAAACTGGGTTTGAAAAATGCCCTGTGTTACAAAACCATAAAAATTATTGATTGGCCTGCCAACGGCATTGATATTGATATTGCCATTAAGGCCAATGTTGCCGCCAAAAATCGACGTATTATCACTCAGCGCGGTTATTTTATTTTGGTTGAAGGAGATATTGGCACTGGTAGTCCAATTGAATTTGCCGGTCATGTTTTTAGATGTCACCGAAAACTCGATACCCTTATTTTCCACGTCACCTGCATTGCTTGGTGGTGCAGCACCCGAATAGCCGGTTGATATAGGCAGGTTAACAGGTACAAGCATTCCGGTAGTCTTCTTGATATAGGCATCAATATTTACCGAGATGCGCTGCTTAAAGAAAGTGGCATCTAAACCGATATTGCTTTGCTTAACCGTTTCCCATCTTAGGTTAGGGTTAGCCGCATTTAAAGCGATCTGTGCCGGCACAACAGTACCATTAAAATTGTAAACAGCCGATGTGAGTACAGAAGCGAAGGAATAATTACCAATATTTTGGTTACCTGTAGTACCGTAACCGGCTCGCAGTTTCAGGTCATCAAAAAAAGTAACTTTTTTAAAGAATGGCTCCTGCGATACACGCCATGCTATTGAGCCTGAAGGGAAAGTGCCATATTTATTGTTATCGCCAAAGCGGGACGAGCCATCGCGCCTGATGGTTGCGGTTAACAAATACCTGTCTTTATAAGCATAATTGGCACGGCCAACATACGATAGTAAGGCCCATTCCGAGCCATCGCCATTTAGCACCGGATTCAATGTTCCGTTATTAAGCTGTTGGGTAACATCGCTTGCAAAACCACTTACGTTGCCCCCTGCAAAATGGTAGCTGTTGGTTTGGGCATCGGTACCGGCTAAAACTGTAAGGTGATGGTCTTCGCCAAAATATTTATCGTAGGTAAGGAAATTGTCCCATGTATAGGTGATGCTTTTATTATATTGCTCGGACAGGTAGGAATTTGGCTGAGGTATCGGCTGGTAATTATATTTTGGCGACCAGGTGCGGCTGTTGAAAAACGAAGCCTGGATGCCAGCCGTACTTTTAAAAGTTAAACCGGGGATAATAGTGGCCTCCCCAAAAACAGAACCTAATACGTTATATCCTTCGGTATTATTTTGAACCAGCTTAGCGGTGGCAATAGGGTTTTTCACATCACCATAAAACTGCGGCTGACCAACCGGACCGGAGTAGCTGCCATCGGCATTGTAAATTGGTTGCGCAGGATTGGCGGCCATGGTAGCGCGGATATCGTAAGAGCCACTTGGTTTTTCATCGTGGTTTAAAGTAAGGTTATGGCCAAACTTCAACCATTTAAGCACCTTATCGTTACCATTGAATTGCAGGGTATACCTGCGGTAAGTGGTACTTGTTACAATTCCTTTTTGATTAAGGATACTACCCGATACATAGTAGTCGGATTTTTCCGTCCCTCCCGAATAGGATAGCGTATAACTTTGTATTGGCGCTTTGGTAAACAAGGCTTTTAACCAATTGGTGCCCGTCCCTAACGAAGCAGGATCGGCATAAGCTGGGTTAGTAGATTGGTTATTGTTGGTAAGCAGTTCATTATTCAGTTGTGCAAACTGGCTTGCATTTAATAGTTTTACCAGGTTAGTTGCCTGCTGTACCCCGGCAAAGGCATTAACATTGAGGTGGCTTGCACTTGCCGAACCTTTTTTTGTGGTGATCAGCACCACGCCATTGGCACCACGTGAGCCATAAATAGCCGAGGCCGAGGCGTCTTTCAACACATCCAGCGATGCTATATCATCGGGGTTAAGGGTATTAAGGGGTACATCGGTAGGTACACCATCAATCACCAGCAATGGATCGCTGTTATTGATGGTACCAACGCCCCGCACCCTCAGCGTAACATTACTGCCCGGCGCCCCGGAAGTTACCGCCTGCACACCTGCCGCACGACCTTCAATGGCCTGGCCAATATCCGGCACCGGCTGACCCGCAATTTCTTTTACATTTACCGAAGTTACAGCACCGGTAACATCTTTCTTTTTCTGGGTGCCATAACCTACCACCACTACCTCATTGAGGGCTTTAACATTTTCGGTCAGTACCACATCAAGTGTCGGCTGACCGTCCAGCACTACCTCACGGGTAACGTACCCAACAAAACTGAATACCAGTACGGCATTGCGGTCTTTAACATTAAGTTTGTAGTTACCCGCAGCATCGGTAAGTGTACCGTTTGACGTACCTTTTTCGGTAACCGCAACACCGGGCATTGGGCCGGCGGCATCGGTAACCTTACCTGCTACCGGTATAGTTTGTGCCGCGTTTATGGCCGTCGGTACTTTATTGGTGGCCGCGTTTGAAAAAGCGGGTAGCAGGCAGGCCGCTATAAGTTGGAAGGCTAAAGCTTTAGGGCACAAGCCAACATGTAAGTTTCGTAAACGAAATTTCATAAATGGTATTTTAGGTTATTTTTAAAGGCATTGGTGGCCTTTTTAATCGGTTGTTAAACTGGCTTATTTAAAGCGTAAAAAAAGTGTGATGTAAAATTCTCTTCATACTAATTGGTTTTGTTTTTTGGTTTATGCTCAGGCTGATACGGGCAGCCTTAAACTGGCACTAAGTAAGTGCTTTGCTACCCATGGCTGCAATCACAGCATTTCAATTTAAATTCAAAATGTATCAAAGTTTAAATCAGGAAATATCAAACAAGCAATGTCGCTATATTTACATGACCAGTTTAACCCTTTATTGATCGTGTAGCCAAAAATGCGGCACCCTTGATAATGACTGAACTATAATTTGATTTTGAAAAAAGCTTTTATCCTCCTGTTTCAGATCCTTTGTTTTACTGTGGCCCGCAGCCAGCAGGCAACGTACTATTTTAAAAATTACCAGGTTCAAAACGGTTTATCCAGCAATACCATTACCTGCATTTTGCAGGATAAGAAAGGCTTTATGTGGTTTGGTAGCCGTAATGGCCTTAACCGATTTGACGGTAATGTGTTCAGGTTGTTTGGCAACAAATTAGGCGACAGCACCAGCATAGGGAGTAACTCTATTTTTAGCTTATATGAAGACAGTAACGAAAAACTTTGGGTAGGTACTTATAAGGGTATCTATATTTTCGATCCGATTACTGAAAAATTCAAGCCGTTTAAACTTATCCCACCCGGCGAGGTAAGATATATTGCAGGTGATAAACAGCATCATATCTGGATCATATCGAACCTTAATCTATACCTGTATGATGAGCACACCAACATATTAACAGCATACCCGCAAAAAAACGATCTCACAGTAACGATGAGCATGGCCAAGGATGGCTCGTTATGGACGGCTACCAATCAGGGGTTTGTTAATCACTTCAATGCTGGAGGCCGCCAATTGGCATCATACGATTTGTCAAGCGCTAACAAAGGGCGCAAATTTTCTACTGTTCAGGAAATTTTCCCTGTTGGTGATACTGCTTTGATCATCGGCACCATGAACCAGGTGGTTTTATTTAATTACCGGAACAACAGTATTGCTAACGCGCTGAATGACCAATATAAATCAGGTGATATCCATGTACATGTTATTTTTCATCAAAATGATGATACCTACTGGTTAGGAACAGAAAACGGGCTTTACATATTTGATAAAAAGAACAACCGGACTACTGTTGTACAAAAACAATACAGCAACCCCTATTCTATCACCGATAATATCATTTCGGCCATTTACAAAGATCGCGAAGGCGGTACCTGGATAGGTACTTATTTTGGCGGGGTAAATTACTACCCCGGTCAGTACAACAATTTTAAAAAGTACTTCCCCGAGCCTGGCGTAAACAGCCTTAGCGGCAATATAGTGCATGAAATAACCAAAGATCAATTTGGCAATTTGTGGATTGGCACTGAAGACGCCGGATTAAATAAAATAGATTTAAAAACCGGTATCGTAAAGCATTTTATGCCCGGCAAATCGCCCGGCAGCATAGCCTATCGCAATATCCACGGCCTGGTGGCCGACGGCGACCGCCTTTGGATAGGCACCTATGAACACGGGCTCGATGTTATGGATCTGCACACTGAGCGGATCATCAAGCATTACAACTCGGCGCAAAACAATAAATCGTTCAGCAGCGGTTTTATAGTCACTCTTTATAAAACCCGTAAGGGAGAGTTGCTTGTTGGTACCTGGAATGGGCTGTTTAGCTATAACCGGCCTGACGATACTTTTAGCGCGATGCCGTTTTTTGCCGATCATATCCAATCCATTCATGAAGAAAACGATGGTACGTTATGGGTAAGTACTTATGGCGGCGGCGTATACTATCTAAATACTGCGAGTGGTAAAAGCGGCCATATCAGTTCGCGGGCAGGCGCGCCTAACACTATTTTAAACGATTATGTGAATGGCCTGTTTATTGATAGCCGCAATAACAAATGGTTTTGTACTGAAGGCGGCTTAAGCAGGTTTGATGCCAAAACAAGCGGGATAAAAAACTACACCACCGAAAACGGTCTGCCGGATAACCAGGTATTCAGGATACAGGAAGATAAAAATGGCAAATTATGGATTTCGACGGCGAAAGGCCTGGCCAGATTTGATCCGGAAAATAACACATTCAGCAATTATCATACGGTTAACGGTTTGCCAACGGAGCAGTTCAATTATAACTCGTCATTCCGTGATGCCGATGGCACCATGTATTTTGGCACGGTTAAGGGGATGGTAAGTTTTGATCCTTCAAAGTTTGTCAGGAACCCCTATGTGCCGCCGGTTTATATTACCGGTTTACAGGTTAATAATGCCGACGTAACTGTTGGCAGTGCTAATTCTGTACTTAACCGATCCATTACTTATACCCCCTCAATTACCTTGCCTTACAACAGCTCAAATATTAGCCTGGATGTTGCTTCTCTTAGCTTTGTGATTCCGGAAATGAACGAGTATTCATACAAAATGGATGGCATTGATAAAACCTGGGTAACGTTTAAAAACAACCGCAAAATATATTACACCAAACTACCCGCTGGTAATTATGTTTTTAACTTAAAAGGCGCCAATAGCGAAGGGGTTTGGAATAACAAGGTTGTGCAGCTATCAATCCATATTATGCCGCCGCTTTGGGCTACCTCCTGGGCTTATACAATTTACCTGTTGGTAATAGCGGGTATTGTAACAACAATTGTGCGCTACTACCATTTGGCCGTGAGCGAAAAAAATAAACGGCGTATCGAAACCATCGAGATCAATACCGAGCGGGAGATCTATAATGCCAAGATTGAGTTTTTCACCAACGTAGCCCATGAGATCCGTACCCCCCTCACCCTGATAAAAATGCCCCTTGATAAACTGATAAGCAGCGAAATTGATCACCCCGAAACGATGGAAAACCTTGCCATGATAAAGAAAAATACCAACAGGTTGATCGGCTTGACCAATCAACTACTCGATTTTCGAAAAGCCGAAGCCAACAAGTTCAGCCTTAATTTTTCTAAAGCTGATATTAACGAGTTGCTTGAAGAGGTATACAACACTTTTAAGCCTGCGGCCGAATTAAAGGAAATAAGTTACAGGCTTGAACTGCCGAGGATAACATTGCACGCTTTTGTTGATCATGAGGCTTTGAAAAAGATACTGGGCAACCTGTTCAATAATGCCATTAAATACGCTTCGGCTACCGTAGCAATCAAGCTTTTGCCCTTTAGCAGTGAAGACGAAATGTTTAGGATTGAAGTTCGCAATGATGGTTTCCTGGTTCCCGAAGAGTTGAAAGAAAAGATATTTGAACCTTTTTATCGTATTAAAGAAACCGAAAAAGAGGCCGGTACCGGAATTGGCCTGCCCCTGGCCCGCTCATTAACTTTGCTGCACCAAGGCACCCTTGAATTAAAGCCCTCGATGAACAGCCAGAATATTTTCCTGCTGTCGCTGCCTATCCACCAGGAAACAGAGATCAACCTTGAAATGGCCGATGAATCGGTTACCTTACCAACCGAAGAGCTTACGGTAAACGATCAGAAAAACGAAAAAGATAAGCCATCTGTTTTGCTGGTTGAGGATAACAAGGAGATCATCAATTACATACAACGTGAGCTGGCAACTACCTACCGTATATTCAAAGCCTATAACGGGACCGAAGCCATTGAAATACTAAAAAAGGAGAATATCCACCTGGTGATCAGTGATATCATGATGCCGGTGATGGATGGTATAGAGTTGTGCCGGAAGCTTAAAACCGACGTTGAATACAGTCATATCCCAATCATTCTGCTTACGGCAAAAAACTCCCTTAACTCAAAAATCGAAGGTCTGGAAGTTGGCGCAGACGCCTACATCGAAAAGCCTTTTGCATTTGAGCACCTTCAGGCGCAAATGAGCAATCTGCTGATGAACCGCAACATGATGAAGCAATATTTCGCGCGGTCGCCACTTACGCATATCAAAGGCATAGCGGTTTCAAAGGCCGATAAAGATTTCCTGGACCGGTTAAATAAGGTGATTTATGATAACATTACCGATATGGACCTTGACGTAGACCAGCTATCAAACATGATGAACATGAGCAGGCCGACGCTTTACCGCAAGATCAAAGGGATATCGGATATGACGCCAAATGAGCTTATCAACCTTTCGCGTTTAAAAAAAGGTGCGGAACTGCTTGCCGAAGGTGACCTTAAAATAAATGAGGTAGCCAATATGATCGGTTATAGCTTACCTACCAATTTTTCACGTGATTTTCAGCGGCAATTTGGTGTCAGTCCTTCTGTATATGTTAACAAATTAAAATGCGATCAATAAAGATAAAAAAGGATACCACCGGAAAAAATCCGGCGGTATCTGCAAAAAGGTCGTCTATTGTAACCTCGTAACAACCCATTGCTGGTTATTACCACCGGTATAGGTAAACTGCTTAACCAGGCCTCCGTTATCAGTTGAAGCGCCATATACGTCAAGAGCCTTTCCGCTGTTGAGGTTCACTATTTTATAATATCCCGATTCAACACTTACAAGCGTCCATATTAAAATGTGTAGGCTAAACCATTATCCGTCTCCACGCTGCGAGGGGATATTGGACCATCTTTGTAATATGAGAAAGTTTATTATTATCATTTTCTGCAACTCCATATACTATTATCATAGCTTGAGGCTGCGGTTAGTCTGCCATGATCTGGATCTTGAAAAGTCAGTTTACAAATCGCTTCCTCACAATTGAAGCTTTTTGTTTGGGGTTTATCACGATCTTCAAAAAACGGGCCGATATCAGCTGATATTGGCCCGTTTGATGCTTTTCTTATCAAAGAGCGTGAACGTCATAATTTTTATAGCTGTATTATATATTTACTGTTCCGCATTGTTGTCCAAATGTGGCGGAATCAATTTATACATTACAGGGGTTACTATACGCGACAGTATGGTCGAGCTAATCAGCCCGCCGATCAGTACAATCGCTAACGGTGCGATCAAAGGATTGGGGTTCAAGGCAATTGGAAGCAAACCGCAGATTGCCGTAATGGAAGTAAGCACAACGGGGAGAAAGCGGGTTTCGCCTGCCATCGCTATTGCTTCATCGATACTATGACCTTCCTCACGCAGGTGGTTGGTAAAATCAACCAGCAGCAGCGAGTTTTTAACCTGTATCCCGGACAAACCTATAAAACCGATGATAGAAACCAGTGACATCGGGTTACCCGTGAAAAGCAGGAATACCACACCGCCCAATATACCCAGGGGAATGATCGACAGCACGATAATGATCCCCTTAAACGTTTTGAATTGTAACAATAGCACGCCGATGAAAAGAAAGGTGCTTAGTATGATCACAGACAGAAAGTTGCCGCCTAATGCATCGCCTTCAGATTCCGCTTCACCAGATAATTTATAATAATAGCCCGGCGGCATTTTTAATTTATTCAATTCAGGAACAACCTCTTTTAGGATATCATTGGCCAAGACATGCTCTTTGGTTAAGGAAGTAACTTTTACAAAGCGCGATTTATTGAAATGGTTGATCGCCGTAGGCGATGTTTCAAACGAGATAGTAGCAATCTGGTTAACCAGTACCGGCGTGCCCTGGATATTATTTACGTACAGGTTTTTCAGGGCATCCAGGTTCGAGAACTTATTCCTGGGCAGGGTGATCACCACATTCCGCGAATCGCCCCTGTCGTCGATATAGTCACCGACGTTTAGTCCCGCCACGGCCATCCTTACCACTTTATCCACGTCGCTGGTGAGTACACCCATGGTTCTGGCTTTCTCTTTGTCAATTTTTATTTTAACGTCTGACTTATAGGTATTCAATTCGTTGTTGATATAAAAAGTGCCCGGATTTTTTTTCAGGATATCCTCCACTTTAAAGGAAAGCTTCCGTAAGGTGTCCTGATCCTCGCCAAATACCCTAACCACGATATTGGCTTCTATAGGTGTACCCTGTTCAAAGTCTTTTACCTCGATCCTTGCATAGGGAAAATCGTTAAACTTTTTCCTCAGTCGTTTGATCAGGTCGGTCTTTTCACCCGGGCTTGCCTCTTCGTCCAGTTGAACG
Organism: Mucilaginibacter gossypii; assembly: GCF_017569325.2. Lineage (NCBI taxonomy): Bacteria > Pseudomonadati > Bacteroidota > Sphingobacteriia > Sphingobacteriales > Sphingobacteriaceae > Mucilaginibacter > Mucilaginibacter gossypii. The sequence continues at coordinate 2,244,442 of NZ_CP071878.2, forward strand.
AATACCTGGGCGAAGTCAGGCTTTACATCCTGCTGGTGTACGTTGTAATAGATCTGTGGATTGCCTTTGCCCACATTAGATGTATAATAAACGATCTCTTTGTGTTTCTTCAGTTCACTTTCTACCAGCCTGGTCACGCGGTCACTTTCGGGAATATCGGCTTGCAGGGGTGGTTTGATATTGATTAAAAACATCGGCTTTTCAGAGGTCGGGAAAAGCTTAAACCCGGTTTGTGTGAAAAGGAAAAAGGCAAGTCCGCTTAAAGCTAAGGAGATGCCGATGGTGGTCTTTGGCCACTTTAAGGCAAGCGGCATCACCCGGGCATAAGACCTGGTGAGGAAACGTTGCAGGTGCTTTAAAAAGAAGTTGCCCTCGCCATGTGTATGAGTTTTGAGCATTCTGCTGCCCAGGAAGGGAACAAGCGTTAAGGCCACGATCATAGAAGCCAGTACACTGGTCATCACGGCCATCGGCAGGCTGCGGATAAACTCACCCGCCATATCGGGCAAAAAGGCAAGTGGCAGAAAGGCGATAACCAGTGTAGCCGTACAGCCTATAACCGCTATCCCGATCTGTTGCGTACCTTTCAGGATAGCATCCTTTCGCGAATGCCCCTCGCGGAGCCAGCGCTCGATGTTCTCAACCACCACGATACTATCGTCTACCAGCAACCCCAATGCCACCACAAGCCCTACGATACTAAGCTGATTTAAGGAATATCCCAATAAATTCATGGCAATGAGCCCCAGGGCCAAAGAAAGCGGGATAGAGATCATCACGATAAGCGATGCCCTGAATCCTAAAGGCAGCAAGGTAATGATCACTAAAACGATGGCTAATCCAAAATCAAAACCCAGGTGGCCCAAGCGCTCGGAAACCATGTTAGCCTGGTCAAAGTTTTTAACAAGCCGAACATTCTCGGGCAGGCTTTTGCCGAATTCATCCAGTACCGGTAAAAACTCCTGCTGTACGCTGGCGATATTCACATTGTCTTTCATCCCCGCTGTAACCAGCACACAACGATGCCCGTTCAGCCGGGTGATATGATCGGCAATGCCGTCTTTGTAACTCACATCGGCTACATCCTTTAGGTAAATGATCTTGCCATTGGCATTAAAAATAACGGTATTGGCGACATCATCGACGGTTTTGAACTTGCCGCTGGTTTTCACATTGAAGATCTTGCTGTCCAGGTTAATGCTGCCGCCAGGGATATCTGCTGCCTCGCTTTGCAAGCTGCCTATCACCACATTAAGGGGTATTTTTAACTGGGCCAGTTTATCCAGCTGCATGTCGATACGAATCTCCTGCTCTGGCATTCCAAAATACTTAACATCCTTCAGGTTGGTGATCTTCTCCAGGCGCGTTTTCAGAATATCCGCTTCATCCCTTAATAACTTACCGGAAGCGTTATCAGAAACCAATGCCACTTGCAGCACCTTTACATCCGAGGAGGATATTTTTTCTGTTTTGATCATATAGATATCCTTGGGAAGCTCGCTGTTTTTCAAAGCATTGATCTCCGCGGATATTTCCTGGTACTTATTATCTACATCTACGCCATATTTAAATTTCGGCTGGATGACCGCAACACCGTCTTCCACAGTGGTAAGGATCTTTTCGATGTTTTCCAGTCCGTAAATTTTGTTCTCAATGGGTTTTACCACCTGTTCTTCCATATCTTTCGGACTGGTGCCCGGATAGATCACCGTGATCAGGTATTGCGGCGGATGGGTGGTCGGATCTTCCGACCGCGGCATGGTAAACAGCGTTAAAACGCCGACTACTGCGACAAGCAAAAATATGATCAGTGTGAACTGGTAGTTCTTAACTGCGAAATTTGTGATTTTCATGACAGTAGCTTACTTGATGATTTTAATAATGGACTGTTCGTTGAGGTAGGCACTGTTGGAGATCACGATCTGGTCTATGCCTTCCAGTTTATCCTTGAGATAGACATTGTCGTTATCGAACTTCAGGATGGTAACCGGTACCCGTTTTACCTTGTTGGTGCCGATGGTGGTAAACACAAAACCATTATTGCCGTCAGCCTCCACCAGCGATTCATAGGGGATCACCATCACACTTTCGTCCTGGTGAGTGGCTATTTCTGCCTTGCCAAACATGCCAACCGCAGGTTTCAGGCCATTTAAATTCAGCTTCAGCTCTACCTGGAACGATCCAAGAGCCTGATCTGCAGCCTGCGACTTACGGAATACCACAGCATCAAATTTTTGACCGGAGTACCCATCGAGCGTTACTTTGGCTGTTTGCCCCGGTTTGATGATGGCCCACTCGCGGTCGGTCACCCCGACCTTTAGTGAATAACTGTTGTGCTGTTCGGTCGAATTGATGAGCAGCACCGGCATGCCTTCACCTATTACTTCGCCCTCGTTGGCGATCTTCTTGCTCACAAAGCCATCGGATGCCGCGTATATTTTGGAATAACGATCATTAAACGCTACCGCTTCCCGGGCCTTTTGCGCAACGTCCAGTGCGGTTTTGGTGTTTTGCAATTGCTCCAGGGTATATACGCTGTCTTTGTAAAGATTAACGGCACGACTATAATCGCGCTGTGCCTTTTCCACACCCAGGCTGGATTGCGCCAGACCGGCTGAAATCTCGGTTGAATTGAGCGTAGCCAGTAATTGGCCTTTTTTAAAGAACTGCCCTTCCTGTACGAAGATCCGGCTGATCACACCACCTATTTTAAAAGCATATTTGGCTTCATCTTTGGTGCTCACCAGGCCGGTTGCACTAATGTGGTCGGGAACTCCTAATATGGAAACCGATGCTGTTTTAACGGGGATGATATCCGGTTCACCCATTGCATTTTGTTCCTGGTGTTTTTGTTTGCAGGAGGTTAGCAGGAATATGGCTGCCATTATTATGCTGAGTAATTGAAGTTTTTTCATTGTTGTATGTTTTTATTGTTGAATTGTAAAACTGGCATTAGCTCGTTCGATGGCCGTATAGGCTATCCAGGTGTCGTAAAGGGCAATGTTGGCATTAAGCTGCGCATCTATCCACTGATTTTGGGCATCCAGCAGTTCGATGTAAATGGCCATTCCTTGCTTATATAGCTTGACCATATCGTTGTAGTAGGTCTGGCTGGTCTTCAACTGGGATTGTGCCGCCTCGTATTGTGCAATGGCGCTTTGCATGGCGGCCTGGCGTACTTTAAGCTCGGTAAGGAGTTGCTGCTGTACATAGTCGGTCTGTGATGCCAGGGCCTCTCGGTCTGCAATCGTTTGTTTTACCCGGTAACTATTTTTCCCGGAGGAAAACAGGTTCCATTCCAGGGAAACGCCTAATAAGTAATAGCGACTTTGGCTATTGAACTTCCAGTCGAACGCCTGCGATCCAAGGTCGATAAAGGTGCCCAGCTTGGGGATGATATAAGATTTGGCCAGCCCATTCAGGTTGCCGTTAATGTCTTTTGCTATCCGTAGTTTGGCTAATTCCTCCCGGCCATTGATGTTGTTAGCCAAGCTTTGGTCAAGGGCCGGAAGCGTGGTAATATCATCTAAAAGGATGCTATCTGTTAGCGGGCGATTGATCAGGAAATTAAAATAATAACGGGCCGATTCCGCGGTTTTCTTTGCCCCGGTGAGTGAAGCGTTGATCCGGGAAACTTCATTTTGGCTTCTGAGTACAACCGTCCGATTTACCTTGCTGTTATCATATAGCCTGGTATTGATCCTTTGGCCTTCTTCCACCAGCCTGAGCGAGGACTCATAGATCCCGGTAGCATAAACGGCTTTGAGATAATTATAGTAAGCCGTTTTGATCTCTTTGACCAGTTCGCGTTTATAAAGCTGGACTTCGGTTTTTTGCAGATCCACCTGCTGCGCCTTGATCCGCTTATTATAGATGAGCTCCGCATTCAAAATTGGAAGGGTAGTGCGAAACTTGGCGTCATAAAAATTATCCGGGTTGAGCAGAATATGCTGGTTTTGTAACTGCGGAAAAGCATTGCTGCCGGTCAGTTTATTCAGCGTAGAATAAACCCCGTTGAACAGGTCGCCCGTTGGAAATTCTATCGTCCGTCCGCCGTCGGCTTTCGTATAGGTGGTTGAAAAGGTAACCTCGGGCCCGAACATGCTTTTTGCTTCCTTCAATGCATATACATTTTTTTCGAGTACAAAGTCCTGTTGCTTAATGCTCTGATTAGAGTTGAGCCCCTCGCGGATGTATTCATCCAGCCGGCTTTGAGCTTTTGCCGAGGTAGCGGCTATCAAGGCTGCCGTCACCAGGACAAAACCATATTGGATATGTGTTTTAGATTTCATTTTTAATCACTGTTATAATTTTAAACATTGTTCAATAAAATGTCAAAAAAAAGCGTTAACTTTTTTCAAGGAGCGCGACAAAACACTCATAGCCGCTCTGCATCAGTTCCTCGTTCGTTCTGCCTATGAAACTTGTAGTACGGTCTTTGCAGAAGAGGGCACAAATGCCGTGCATTGCGGAAAGGATCATAAAGGTTAGATCTTCTGTATCCAAATCTTTGAATCTTCCCTTTTTCTGGCAGTCCTTAATTACAGAAGCCAGGCGGTCGATCGCTTCCTGTGCTATCTTAAAGCCACCATCATTTTCGGACATTTTTGCCGGTTCTTCCACCAGGAACATCAGGTTATAATAATCCTTGTTTTCTTGTGCAAATTGGATAAAGATGCGGCCCATTGCTTTCAGGCGCTCAAAAGGGTCACCCACCTTGTCTAAAACTTTGAACTGGTTGAGCAGTAACCCGAACCCTTCCTTATGCAGTTCCTGGAAGATCTCACTTTTGTCTTTAAAGTAAAAATAAATAGAGCCTGGGCTGTAGTTGATCTCGTTGGCGATACTACGCATGCTGGCTTGTTCATAGCCTTTTTCAAGGAATACTTTACGTGCTCCGTTTAAAATGCGTTTATGCATTTCCTGTTTCTCTTCCAATTTTCGTTCTGCTATGCCCATTTTTATTAATAATAAGATACAAATATAATAGCGCCGGCCGGGTGGCGAAATTTCGCACCACGATTCGGCGTTTAGTTTTTCATGCCGGGGCTAATTTGTCCCATAATGTTTACAGCGGATTTTCGGCTCAATAATTTGAATCCAAATAGCATGAACCTATTCTTCCAACCTTGCACCACTCTCGGCTTCCGCCTGTTTTCCAGAGCCTTTACCATTTCTTCGGCGACATCCTCAACAGAAGACATTACAAATTTTGGAAAATCACTAGTGTGTCCGCCTGCATTTGAATGAAAGTCTGAGGCTGCAGCACCGGGATTAAAACCCATCACAAAAACTCCTTTTTTCTTGAACTCATACCACAGTGATTCCGAGAAGTTGGCGACAAAACCTTTGGTAGCTGCATAAACTGAACCGCCCGGGAGGGAAGAATGCGCAAGCAGGGAACCAATATTTACCAAAGCATCACCCTGCCTGGCATTTTGCAAAAACGCATAAGACAGGGTTACCAGGGCGTTCATATTGAGCTGCATGGTTGCCAGTTGCTCGTCCAATGGAATGTCAATAAACTTCCCGTAAATACCAGCACCTGCATTGTTGATCAGAACATCGTATTCCCCGGTTTTCAAATGATCCGCTACTTTTTGCAGGTTGTCTTTATCCGTCAGGTCCGCAACCAAAATGGTATGGCCAGTACCATCCAGATCTTTTACTGCCTTATTTAACTTTTCCTCGCTACGGGCTACCAGTGTTACCCGGTAATTTTGAGCAGCCAGGCGTCTGGCTATCTCCAGCCCTATGCCGCCGCTCGCTCCTGTGATCAATACTTTTTTCATGATTATCTGGTTAATATTTTAAACATGTCAAAATTATTGAACGGTGTTCAAATAATTAAATTAATTTATTAATCTGACGTCAGCATGATAGTCGGATTAATAAATTAATTTTAAATCGAGTAAAAACTTGCTGTGAAAGTAAGGAAGGAATATTTCGTGAGATGGAATGTAGCTTCAAACATTGGCACCGTGATTAAAAACAGTGCCTCAGTAAAATCGATAATGCACTGGAAGCAAAAATAAGTGAACTACCTATAGCCACACGCAGTATTGATGATGATTTAAACAGAGCTGTGTCTGCCTTGTCCTCAATAAATGGATTAATTAGCTTGGATGATCGCAAATTAAACCGGGAATTAATAGGTTCAGTATTTCCGGGAAAATTCACATTTGAAATTGAGAGATAGAACCGCTCGGATAAACGAGGTTGCAGATATTATCTGATAGATTAACAACTAGTTACAAGATAAAAAGCAAAGGGCAAGCGATAAAAATTCATGCTTGCACAGTTGGGTGCGCCCATTTGGCTCGAACCAGGAACCAAAAGATTATGAGTCTATAGAAACTAAATTACTTGTTAAATAATTGAAAATAAACAAATTACTAATAGTAAACTTTAAATATCAGACCTATCACATTAGAGCATTTTTAAAATGTACGTGGTGTTACGTCGGCCTCCTCGCTCTTTTTCCAAAATACCTTTTTCAATCAAATTCTGTGTATCCCGTAAAGCCGTCTCAGCAGAACTCTTTGTTATTTTTGGCACAATTATCACAGATTGGTTTTCCAAAAATCATCGAGCAAAACCGTGAACATATGTTGTTGACGGCCATTTAACTGACCTCCACTGTTTTCTGGACAGCTCTCATCTTCCATAATTCAACCCCTTTTTCCGATATTGCAATTTTTTTTCTTTTATAATCGCCTGGGAAGACAGAGCGCGGTTCGCAAAAAAGCAGCCCGTCTTATCCATATTTCATTAGTCACGAGTGGCTTTGGCGATATGACATGAGCAAATGCTCTTATGTGAATTATTAAACAATTAATTATCAATTAATTAAACCAATGGCATTGCTTCTGCCCTAATCCTGTCATATCGTTCATCAAAAAAGTTGACGCCATGCAGATAGGAAATACCGGAATCGAAGGCTCGAACAGCCTTAGCCCCAACAATAGGATCACATCGGAAAATTGCGCAAACCCAATAGTTCCGGTGCTCGGTCGCCGAAACCAAGTCTGCTGGCCATTTATACTGTTATGCATGAAAATTCGGAAACTGCAAGGCAGAACACTGGCAATTTACCTCGAAGCCCTGGAGTTGCTGCACATACTGTATAGATAATCAATCATCCATTAATTTCATAAACATGAAAAATTTCACAAAGATCACGGCTTTCATTCTTCTTCTCACAGCATTCGCTATGAGGCTAGCGGCAAATTCAAATACGTTTTGGACAACAGCAAAATTAACTTCATTGCGTGTTGCCTACACCCTAGACAGCAAAAAATAAAAACCGGGTGGTGATTAGTTAAAGATTGGATCGCCAATCAATACTCCTTGTAACAAAAGCAATATGGAAATCTTATTATTTCTTACGACACACCTGATGATGTTTTCCTGCCTGATCGTCATTCTTCAAGCAGTTTACAATATACATCGCGACGATATAACAGAGCCCTACACCTTTTGAGCGACAGCTTTCGGTAGGATTGAACAATGTAATTATTGAAATTTCACTTATTCCATTATTAAAAGTGAAATATCGCCGGCACACACGCGACAAAAACAAGCTAACATATTGACTATGAAAATATTAAGCAAAGGCACATTTATGGCTAAAGCAATTTAATGGAGCTCCATTGGTTGAACAGGCGGCATTGGCTATCAATGGTTTAAATATAGTTGGTAAAATCCAATCTGCAGAACAGCCAAAGATCAAATCAATTATGAACCCATTATCAAAATTATTCAGCCGTGAGGCATTCACCAGTATCGGCCTTATGGTTCTGATCTTGTTGGTGGCAGTCCAGTTTTTACGCCCAGAATTAAAAGAACGCCCGGTAACTCGTGATATCACCTTGCCGGCCGACGTTAAAGCAATCTTTAAAAAATCATGTTATGATTGCCATTCCAATGAAACTCAATTAGGATGGGGCGATCAGATCGTACCCGCTTACTGGCTGGTCGCCCGGCACATCAGGCAAGGGCGCGCACACCTGAATTTTTCTGAATGGGATAAACTGACGCCGGCTGAACGCAAACAAAAATTATGGGAAGCGGTCAATCATACCGCGCTTGGTGCGATGCCGCGCGCAGATTACGTTTTTATGCACCCGGCGGCTAAAGTATCCGATAAGGAATTAACTATCTTAAAAAACTACCTTGCCAGCCTTGTGGTTCATGAGCCTCCTGATACTTCGAAAATCAATGACGAAGCCATCCAATACCAGCAATGGCTGCATACGAAGGCGCAGTCCATTCTTCCCGTTTCACCCAATAGGATCACTTATGATCCGAACTATAAGAACTGACAAGTCCTGAGCACCAGCAACCGCTTTGAAAGCGGGACCATGCGGGTAATATTTGGCAATGAGATCGCTATTCAGGCAGTCAGTCTTCATAAGACCCGTCCATGGCCCGACGGAACCCGGCTCGCCAAAGCGCTTTGGACACAAGTAACAGATTCTGCCGGAAATGCGCGCACCGGTGCATTTGTACAGTTGGATTTCATGATCAAAAATTCGCAAAAGTATGCTTCTACGGGTGGCTGGGGATTTGCCCGTTTTAAAACATTGAAAATGGTACCGTATGGAAAAACCGCATTATTTGCATCAGAGTGTATCAATTGCCACCGGCCTATGAAAAATCAAGATTATGTATTTACTATTCCTGTTAAAACTGAACGTCGTGAAAGTCGTTAGATTTTTTCTTTTAGTTGCTGTGGCTCTGTCTATAGCCGGCTGTGCCGGGGCACCCTTTGTGGATCAACAATCGAATACCAGGGCAACAATACCCAAGAACGCCGGGTTTGATCCATCAAATTATAAAGTTATGAGTACGCTGATTGATAAAAAAGCTGGCACCATGTCCACCCTTTATGCAAATGATATCGCCATGCGTGCAGCCCGGTCAGGCAGGCTGAGAGGTGCACGGGGATTAGCCATGGCTTTGGTAACCTGGAAACAGCAGGAGAATCCTTATTGGTACGGAAATAACATCCCGGGTGAATTATTGTCGGTTGAAATGCTTAGTTCAGACAACCGGACAGACAGCATCAGGTATACGCTTTTTGAAAGAAAAAAAATTAGCTTTTAACGGCTTATCAGCACAACCGAATCAAAGGAAAAATTTTATCTTAGACCAGAAACCTTCAATTATGCCCTAAAAATATTTTAAGCGCTAATGATCCGAAATCCCAGAGCAAAGTCAAGCAGACCATTTTATCTTTATTTTGCGATCACATGCGTTTGGCTTGCGATTTTTCTGCCTGCAAAGGTCCGGGGGCAATACTATGGCTATCCAAAGCCTATACCTGCGGCCATGGAAAGCTATTTACAGTTACAGCTGAAACATAGCAAGCCCGACTTAAACCATGTAAAGGTGCTTTTAGATCTGGCTAACCTATATTATAATAAACCCTTGCGAAAACAGTCTGATCTAAACACTGCCCAAGGGTATGCGGAACGGGCAGGAAAGCTAAGCGGACAACTTAAATATACGCAGGGTTTTTCCCTCGCCCAGATCCGGATGGCTGAAATATTAAGTGATCGTCACCGTGTTGCCGAAGCAGATGCTTTATTGCCCTCCGTTACAGGTGGCGAACGGATTAACATGCTGCTGACTTTAAGCTACAAAAATTTTTATGAAGCTAATGAAATTACGGATGGCTATTACGGTGATGCGCTGAAATATGCACGGCTGGCCAGGGATTTGTCCCTTAAGGCAAATGATAAAGAAAAAGAAATCATCGCCAGGGTCCTGTTGACCTATTTCCGCTATTATGGTAATTATACCGGGATAGAAGCAGACTTTACAGCCCTGCTTAAAGATAGTGAAACGGCACATTATCCCTATCTCGAGTACGTGTACCTGCCAATGTACGTTTATTACATGGCTACTGGTGATTATAAAAAAGGTTTTGAACTAGCCCAAAGATCCCTGGAACTTGAGAAAAGATTAAATGATCCGCTTGCATTAGCTGACTGTTACGGCGCTTTTGCAAATTTTTATAACAGTAACAAACAACCGGAAAAGTTTATTGAATATCTGAAGCTAGCGATTGATGCACAAAAGGTCCATCCCAGCATGTTCAATGATGATGCTCCTAAATTAGTTACCCAGGTGTCGGCCGCGTTACGAGCCATGAAGCGTTACGGCGAAGCGATTGACTACCTGCAAAGAGGAATGCGAGAGTTTCCAGCAACAGGATCGGAAAATGCGCGCTATGAAAGTGAGTTAGGCCGCTGTTACCAAAAGATAAACGTTAGAAAGGCTGAAAGGCATTTACTCAATGCTTATAATTATTTGAACAGTGTACATGAGGCCTTTCGGGCCGATCATCAGGAGATGGCACAGTTCTATGTCGAGACGCAGTCCTATGCCAAAGCCCGCCCCTATCTTGACCGGATTTCTAACGAGGTAAAACAAAAACTTAAAATATCTACGCGTAGCGAGATCGAGTACATGTATTTTAAGGTTGATTCAGCAACTGGTAATTACAAATCTGCGATAGCACACCTGAGCCGTAACAAAGAACTTGATAATTTTTATTTAACCGAAAAAAAGAACAAAGACATTCAGGAATTGAGTATTAAATATGAGACAAAAAAAAAGGAAGACCAGATCAAAATACTTAACCAAAATTCCGCTTTAGAAAAGGGAAGACTACAACGTCTAAATCTGATCAAAAACGTGACTATCGTCGGTATTTTCCTCGTAGTGGTCATTGCCGCCTTATTCTACCGGCAAAGTACTATCCGTAAAAAAAACAACCTGATCATTTTAAAGAAAAACGAATTACTGGAGCATCTCTTAAAGGAGAAGGAATGGTTATTAAAAGAGGTGCACCATCGCGTGAAAAACAACCTGCATACGGTCGTTTGCCTGCTGGAATCGCAGGCGATCAATTTACAGGATGACGCTTTACATGCGATTGAAAATTGCCAGCACCGAATTTACGCCATGTCACTTATCCATCAGAAACTTTACCAGTCGGAAGATATTGAAACGGTTAACATGGCAATTTTTTTACCTGAGTTCATCGGTTATCTTAAAGACAGTACCGGCACCGGCAACAAGATATATTTTCAGCTTGAGGTGGACCTGATAAAAGTTGAAGTATCACTCGCCATACCGCTCTCGCTGATCATCAATGAGGCCGTGACCAATGCGATCAAATATGCGTTTCAAGGACGAACAAATGGCATAATATCCATTAAGATGTATACTTCCGGCCCTAAGGTTAAATTGATTATCTCCGATAACGGAATCGGCATACAACATGACCATCTTCAAGGCCCGTCCAATTCACTTGGCCTCAAACTTATCAGGGGATTGGCCGATGATATCAATGGCAGCCTCGAAATCCAAAATCGAAATGGGACTTCCATCATGATCGAGTTTCAAATCGAACCGGTAACCTACAATAATGACGCATTGACCGAGACAGAAATCGCACGGAACGGTTAAATATTTTGTAACTGTGTCTGTCAAAATCATTTAATTACTTGTTCAAGAGCATCTGAGTCAGATCACTTTAAGGATCAGCCTCCAGCCGGACAGTTTACAGGAACGCAGTTTAGCTCCTTAGGAGTAAACTGCGTTTGCCGGGGTTAATGCTGATAAACTCACAGACCTAAGGTATAAGTAACACAAGGTCAGGATAACCAGCCGGAATCAGGCTTGACCGTAAGAACGCTGAGATAATATTTCAGATAGGCAAGGCATAAAAAAACATTTAATAAAAGAACACCAACCGCCATAGGTACCCCAGCCGGTGCCAGTATGATATGAAACAAGAAAATATTTACGCTTACCGGCAACAGCACTAATAAAAACAACGCTGTATACCGGTTGATCAATAAAAAGAAACCACCTACAATTTCCACTATTTTCAAAAATTGAAAAAAGTAGTCTGAAGAAATCAGTGCTTTAAGAAAGTCATCTCCTTGCTTTCCCATTTGCGGAACCGGCGTAAATTTGAGAAAGAAATTCAGGCCGAACACAAAATAGATCAGTCCCAATAACAAGCGGGTAATCAATACTGTTGTTTTCATTTTGCCAGGTATCTGTTGCTTATTTTAAATATTTACGCATTTCTGCGGCCGCCTGAATAAAAAGAGATTTGGTCTGCGGAAGATCTGCTAACCCGGTCAGCAGGCCCCAGTCATGAATAACGCCATTGTAACGAACAGTTGTTACAGGCACACCGGCCTGCTCCAGCATACGGCCGTAGGTTTCGCCGTCATCGCGTAAGATATCTTCCTCTGCCACCAGAATCAGTGCAGGAGGCAGACCCTTTAACTGGTCGGGGCTGGCTTTTACGGGTGAAGCATGTATGTCATCTCTGTTGCTATCTTCAGGTATATACATATTATACATCCACTTCATTACTTGTGTTGACAGGAACCGGTCCTGACCATAAGCCTTGTAAGAATCCGTTTCAAAATTATGATCAAGTATTGGCCACATCATGATCTGCAGGCTGATCTCCGGGCCGTTGTTCTCTTTGGCCTTAATAGCGGTTATCGCAGTCATATTGCCACCAACACTATTGCCCACAACCGCCAGCTTTTTACCATTCACGTTGATCTCATTGCCGTGCTCGGCAACCCACTGGGTTGCGGCATAAATCTGATTGATTTGCGTAGGGTAAGCAGCATCAGGCGTGCGGGTATAATTGACAAAAACCCCTACACAACCCGAAAGTACGGCGAGATTCCTTACCATATGCTTGTGAGTCGGAAAGTCGCCTAATACCCAGCCGCCGCCATGTATATAAATAAACACCGGAAGATTTCCCTTTAAACCTTCAGGACGCACAATATTTAATTGGAGGTCCTTGCCATCAACTTTGATCGTTTTTTCTGAGATGGTAACTCCGGACATATCAACCGGATAAGTTTTTTGTACATTGACCAAAACCTCGCGGGCTTTTTCAGGTGTGAGTGTTTCCAACCCGGGTCCGCCGGTATTGAGCGTCTTGAGAAAAGTCTTAACCCCAGGGCTGAGATGGTCATCAGTTGCATAATCTTTTACCTGGCTGTGCGCATTAAAAGCGCTGCTGATAATTAATAACAGAATACCTGCTAGGTATCCTGCCGGTTTCGTTGAGGTCATGAATAGATTTTTCATTTTTATAATTTTAGTTAAGCTTATTATTAATTTCCGAGGTTATTATCTGTCTTGATCAGGTGGTTGCGCAATTCAGCGGCAGCATGTTCAAACAGTGAACGAGTGGGATGGATATACGCCAGCGGATTAAGCAATCCAAAGTCATGGATCATGCCGTTATAACGCACTACCGTCGTCCTTACGCCGGCTTCGTCTAGTTTCCTTCCATAGGCTTCGGCCTCGTCACGCAGCACATCGTTCTCTGCTACCTGGATCAATGCGTGCGGTAAGCCTGCCAACTGTTCTTTAGTGGCCTGCAATGGAGATGCGTATATTACGTTGCGGCGCTTAGGATCTGGGATATACATATCGTAAAACCACTTCATCAGTGGTGTAGTCAGAAATCGCTCCTGACCAAATCGCTGATACGAATAAGTATCAAAATTGGCGTCAACGATCGGCCACATCATGATCTGCAATTTTATTTCCGGACCGTTGTTCTCCTTCGCTTTCAAGGTGGTCACTGCGGTCATATTGCCTCCAACACTGTTTCCCGCAATTGCCAGACGCTTGCCGTCCACATTGATCTCATGACCGTTTTCCGCTACCCATTTGGTAGCCGCGTAGATCTCATTGATCGCCTGTGGATAAGCAGCATCGGGCGTACGTGTATAATTCACAAATACGCCGGCCGCTCCGGATAACACGACGAGGTCGCGCACCATTCTTTTGTGTGTTGGGTAGTCGCCTAACAACCAGCCACCACCATGAATAAAAATAAATACCGGTAAAACCCCTCTCATGCCTTCGGGGCGTACAATATTCAGCACAATTTCATAGCCGTCAGCATTGATTGTGCGTTCTGATTCCTCGATGCCTGACATATCTATGGGTACAGATAGCTGGGCATTTTCCAGCACTTTTCGTGCTTCCAGCGGGGGCATCGATTCAATCGCTACGTTACCTGGGGCGTTTAAAGCTTTAAGAAATTCCCTCACCTCTTTTGAAAGTCTCGGATCCTGATCATATGGTGGTATGACCACATTACCATCATTGCTAATTGTTTTCATTGTTTTGATTTTAATAAATGATTGTGCCCGTTGGGTCATGCTGTTGATAGTGAACGTGCGTTAGTTCACGAATTGCAGCCAGTATTGCTATCTGGATAGGCGAAACTGGTGCCACTATTTAAATAACTAACAATCAGATACTTATTTTATAACCCTCAATTTATAAGTCACGAAATATCACTTTATGAAGGCTTTTTGTTTAGATATCAAGAATGACTGCACCATTGCAGGAAATCGGCATAGCGAATGATTATCAGGCGGGGCTATATTCGGCTAAAAACAAACACACAGGTATTCACCGGAAAAACAAGCCCCCCTTTGTCAATCCTTTGGTAGGGCAGGCTTAGATCAATATTTAACTAAAGCTGTTTGCGTTATGGAAATCGCTAATAGCAGACTAATTAGCGGTATATCGCATGAATTAAAACAAATATTAAATCATAAAACACTCATTAACAGATAACTAAAAAACAGGCATCAGAATTGAAATCCGTGAATATGATCGGAGCCAACCTTTCCGTTAAGAAACTTTCTACTGGCATTTACTTCATTAATATTCAGATCGCCGCTCATGAACAACTCATTAACCATACCCGCCATATCTGACAAAAACCGCGAAAAATTGCTTTGGCTGCTTGCCTCCGCAACCTTTATCATTTTCTTTCAGGCCTATATGATTGCGCCATTGATACCCAGCCTGGCAACGACTTTCGGTGTGTCCCAGCAACTGACAGGAATACTGATTCCGGCTTACCTCATTCCTTATGCAGTTTCTACCCTTTTTTTCGGACTGTTGGCAGATCGGTTCAGGCCTACCTCGATCATTACCGCCTCGCTGACTGCTTTTGTGGCCTTATCATTTTTTACGTCTACGGCAGCAAACATGGATCAATTTATTTTATGGCGGTTTTTAACCGGTGTAGGATCCAGCGGTGTCATTCCGATCTCCGTATCACTAACAGGCAGACTGTTCAGTTTTGAGGAGAGGGGCAGGCCGCTGGGCCTGCTTTTTGGCGCCATGGCTGGTGGAGCCGCCGCAGGATCTACCCTGGGTGTAGCCGTCGCACCTGTTGTCGGCTGGAGATTTTTATTCATAGGGTTGGCTATCCTTGCAAGTATAGCCCTATTGTTGCTCATTTTTAGTATCAAAAAGCTTCGGCTACCCAAACCCGTTAGTACCGGGATCACCTTAACTGCCATCATAAACGGCTACTATAACCTTCTTGCACAAAGGCGCGGCCTCAGGACTTACTTTTACGTTTTTTGCAACGGTATTTTTCATTCAGGCGTTTTTACCTGGTTGGGATTGTATTTAAAAGACAACTATGGTCTTAACGAGTGGCAGATAGGGCTGGCATTGATGGGCTATGGCTTACCCGGATTTATTTTTGGCCCCTTTATTGGCAGGGCGGCCGATAAAAACGGCCGAAAACGCTTATTACCTTCGGGAATCCTTTTAAGTGCGCTGAGCGTCGGACTGCTTGCATTGCACCTGCCGTTGTGGATGGCTTGTTTACTTATAACCATCCTGTCATTGGGATATGACCTCAGCCAGCCTCTTCTGGCCGGGATAGTGACTGATTTGGGGAAAAATCAGCCGGGGCAGGCAATGGGGCTTAATGTTTTTACCTTATTCATGGGATTTGGTTTAGGAAGTCTGTTGTTCGGGGCTATGGTCCCTTACGGCTGGGCCGTGGCCTTGATCACTTTCACAACTTTTCAACTAACCATAGCACTATTTGGCTTTAAGGTTTTCAAGCGTGAAACGAACAAGATCTGAATATTACAATCTGGGCATCACAAAAATTGACATTAATGCCGGCTGCGAAACACAGTTGTAAGTTCAGATCAGTCATTTTTGTTTTCACCGCTATTTTTAAAATAGTGCTTCTTGTCTATCCCCAGTTTTTTCATTCTCGAGTTTAATGTGGATACGTTAATATCCAGCAGTTCGGCCGCCCCTCCTTCACCAAAAACCTTCCAGTCACATTTAAATAAAGTAGCAAGGATGTGGTCGCGCTCATTCTCCTCCATAGTTTTTTGCCTGTCTGCTTCAATTTCAATCGAGGCTTTCCGTTTATCCTTAGGAAGCACCAAACTGGTGATCAGCGTTCCCATCGAAAGCAGCACACTTCGCTCCATCATATTTTCCAGTTCACGGACATTGCCGGGCCAACTATAATTCCGGATTTGCGTGATCACGTCGTCAGAAAAGCCGGTGATCGACTTTCCCTGTTTAACCGCGTATTTTTTTAGGAAATAGTCGGCCAGTAACAATATATCACCTTGTCTTTCCCTTAAGGGCGGTAACAAGATCGGAAAAATGTTCAGCCTGTAGTACAAGTCCAGACGGAAACGGCCGGCGCTGATTTCTTCTTCAAGATTCTTGTTGGTGGCCGCAATGACGCGGACATCCACTTTCTTCGAATTGCCGCCGATCCGTTCGATTTCCTTTTCCTGTAAAACCCGCAGGAACTTTGTCTGCAGGTCAAGCGGGAGCTCACCAATCTCATCCAGGAAGATCGTGCCACCGTCGGCTTGTTCAAATTTACCTACACGCCTGTTGAAGGCGCCGGTAAAGGAACCTTTTTCGTGCCCGAAAAGTTCGGATTCAATCAGATTTGCGGGCAGCGCCCCGCAATTAACAACGATCAGCGGTTTATTTTTACGGTCAGACAACTTGTGTATCGCCTGGGCTATCAATTCCTTGCCAGTGCCGCTTTCTCCTAAAATCAGCACGGCCGTGTTTGATTGGCTGACAATCTTTACGCTGTTCATAATGCGCGCAATGGCCGGGCTATTGCCGATGATTTCGGGAAGGCCTCCTGATACCGCAGAACCAGCCCTTTTAAGATAAGCTTCGCGGTTTTTTGCCTCCTCTTCTACCTGCTGATGCAGATACCAGGCAACATCCAGCATAATCAATACATCTTTTGCCCTGAACGGTTTTACAAGAAAGCCATAAGGTTTGGTAGCTTTGGCTGCATCCAGTATTTCCTTATTGGAATTGGCAGATAAGTAAACAAAAGCAATGTTCATTTCGCGCAGTTTTCCCGCAAGGTCGATACCCGTCAGATTTCCTTGTAAAAGGATGTCCAGCATAACCATATCTGGTTTTTCTTTTTCAACCATTTTTAAAGCAATGGGCACCGAACGGGCAATTCCTGTTACCTTGTAGCCTGCCCTTTCCAGGATCCCCTGCATGTTATTGGCCTCAATAAACTGGTCTTCAACAATCAATATTTTTGTTCTCACGTTTATATTATTTGATGGTCAACTTTGTGTGGTTTAATCGCTCTATAATCATCAATTATGTTATTAGCATCATATTAAATGTTCCTTTTTGATACCAAGCCGCTTAATTTTCGAGTTAAGCGTACTTGGCGGCACGCCCAGTATGTCGGCAGCACCACCTGGTCCGGATATACGCCCCTGGCAGTATTTGAGGATTTTTAAAATATGGTCGCATTCATTTTCATCAATGGTCTTCAGCGCTATTTCTCCTGCTGAGGTGGCGGCCGTTCCTTTGGGTTTATTAGTTGGTAAATGGATATTTTTCAGCATTGGCCCGGTGCTCAGTAATATACTGCGTTCAATTAAGTGTTCAAGTTCCCGGATATTTCCGGGCCAGCTGTAGTGGACCATTTCCTGCAGCGCTTTGCTGCCGAGCGTAGTTATCTGACGCCCTGTTTTTTTAGCATAACGGTGGATAAAATGCGTCGCCAGGATCGGAATATCCTCCTTACGGTCGCGCAGTGCCGACAATTCGATAGGAAAAATATTCAAACGGTAATATAAATCACTGCGGAAGCGGCCTTCATCAACCTCCTTTTCCAGGTCGCGGTTCGTCGCCGCGATAATCCTAACATCTACTTTGATCGTGCCACGCCCTCCCACACGTTCAATCTCTTTCTCCTGTAAGGCGCGTAGCAGCTTTACCTGGAGCTCAAGGGGCATCTCTCCTATCTCATCCAGAAACAGGGTGCCATTGTTTGCCAGCTCGAATTTGCCCAGGCGGCGTTCCGTTGCACCTGTAAAACTGCCTTTTTCATGACCAAAAAGCTCGCTTTCGATAAGGTTTGCCGGAAGCGCTGCGCAATTGACCTTCACCATTAGCTTGTTTTTGCGCGGAGAATTGTTGTGAATAGCCCTGGCTATCAGTTCTTTTCCCGTCCCTGTTTCGCCCAGTATCAACACCGTACTGTCTGAAGAAGCAACCTGTGTAACCATGCGAAACGTTTTTTGCATCACCTGACTTTCACCGATAATCTCTGCGTAATTTTGATTTACCTCTATTTCTTCCTTCAGATAAATTGTTTCTTCCTCCAGTTGATGTTTGTAACGGTCAATTTCTATGAGTTGTTGGTTCACCTTTTCATTGGCCAATATATTAGATATGGCGATTGACAACTGTGAACAAATGCTTTTTAGTAAAACCTCCTGTTGTTTGACTCGGCGAAAATCGGGGTGAAGAAAACTTAAAACGGCAATCCCCTCCGAACCGATTTGTATGAACATGCCGATGCGCGCATTGTCTGACTGGGCGTCTGCTGTCATTGGACCAGGAAGCAAGGTCAGGCAGGTATCGTTTACTTCGTACAATACCGGGCTGTCAATCTCTGTAATTAGGTCAAGAATACTTTCCGGGAAAGTCATCAGCGTGTTCAAATTATCTGCCAGTTCATCCGGTTCAGCCCCAGCTTGTGACGCATCATAGAGAAACGGCATGCACTTTTGACTTTCCCGGTCAAATAAATGGATGACATAATCTTCAATTCCGAACAATTCCTGAAACTGCACTTTAAGGATTTTAGCCAGCAATTTATGGTCCCTGACCGGTGCGATAGCGCTACTGAACTTTAATAAACGCCCTTTCTCCTCCTCCCGTGATTTGATTTCCTGGTTCGCCAGGATATTCGCCACGGAAATGCAAAGCTGCAAAGATAAACTTTGGATCAGTTGTAGTTTACCGGTGGTAATAATGTCGCGGTCCTTGAAGTAAATCAGCCAAAAACCGAATACTTCTTCGCCTTTAGCAAGACGGATCACCAGCAAAGTCTTTTGCTGAAGCTGGCGGTTAATCTTGACATATAACGGCTGATATTCCTGTAAAGCCAATTCATCGAGATCGAACAACAGCGGGATACTGGTCTGCCTTGCCTGGTTCAGTACCGGGCCGTTGATTTTATTACTGTCACGGGCACTGAGGTTAGACAAGTGTGTTTTTGCACGGGCATCCTCATCCAACAGGAAAGCACTATAGGTGAGCCCGTCGTTATTCCGGACAGCGATCATGGTGTGACTGCAGCCCAATAGCTGCTTAAATTTATCCTTAATAAACCTGGCCAGTTCATCCGTACCGCGGACAGAAGCAATATCAGTATTAATGGCCAGCAACAATTCCATTTCATTTCTTCGGCGCATCGTTTCCTCTACCATTTTGATATTAGAGAGGGCGACCGAAAGCTGAGCGCTGATTCCCCTTAATAAATTGATACGCAGCGAAGCAACCGCATGCGGGAACATGTGCAGGATCAGATGGCCCAACGTTTCCCCGCTGACTTTCAATGTCACCGCTGCAAAGTTTTGCCAGCCTTTTGCCTCCCAGGATTTAAACAGATCAACTTCCGGATATCGCTCCACAAACTCAGCGGTATCAAAAGACAGGTCCGTTAAGGCATCCGCCATTTCGTTGATCACAGGTCTCAGCTGTAAATTATGTTCATGCCGCCTGTTTACCTTTAATTGTATATCACCCGCAGGGGTTCGTTCTTTCTCATATTCATGAAATTGATAGCTATCATTTTCCGCGCTGTGCAGGATAATGGTAAGCCCTTCAATATCAAAAAATGAAGCCAGTTTGGCATGTACTGCCTCCAGGAGGTCTTCGCTGTTTCTGGATGCGGCGACTTCGCTACTCAGGTTGAGCAGAATTGCTTTTTCGTCGTCGTTTGCGTGTAATGTTGCTGAAAGCAGATGTGTTAAAATCGCATCCTTAAATTTTTCAGACAGACTTTCCATGCTGATCAGGTGTTCATTCAGCATATCCGAAAGTGCTCTGTATCTGACTTCTTCAGTTCCGGCATGTTTGATGGAGTTCAACATAACTAAATATTTTAATAGGGTTTAAAACTGTTTTAACCTGGAAATGAGATTAGCCGAAAAGCAATTTACAATTCCGGTACCATAAAATAAACTGTTGATTTTAAGTACATTAATTTAATTTTCTATTTGAACGTTGACGAAATATCATCAAGCCTGAACGGCATTGGTGATATTTCACTAATCGCTTGTTTATGTATAGTTTAATGATGTCGTCCGTTTTCCAAAGGGGGACCTTCCAGGCAGCGATAACGATGCCGATTTCGGTTGCTGCTCCTCCCCCACCAGAGCTGTTCTAACTTCGGACCCGCTCTCGTAAACATTAACAATAAACGAAGATCACCCTGGAATACCCGAAATTAAAAGGGGACAAAATTAATGAAGCGGTCAGGCGGGTCATTACATCCGGCCATAGACCAGTACTTACCCTAAGAACCGACGGGGCGACGGAAATCTTAATCAATAGCGCAACATTCACGGCGTAGCTGACGAACATCGCCATATAAAAATTACCTATTTCGATTTCATAGGTGAGTTTACAATGATCACATTATTTTAGCATTCTGCTGTCCGTGGAGTCCATACATTGCGTTTACAAACATTCCACCCGGTGGCAAGGGCATTTTGCGTGTATCACAGCTGGCCATAGCCAGCATATCATGATACTGAGCAAGCTAAACGTAATTGCCTATCGGGCCGTGGCCGGTAATGACGATAGTATGTTTATTGGTGTTTGCGCCGCGGCAGTAATCACGCCGTCAATGCCGCCGATGGCATAATCTATAAAAGGATAATCCATTCCAGAAGGTATCCGCTACGTGAAGAAAGAAAGCTTGTAAACCCTAACGTTTGAGTCACCAAATTCATGAGGCACAGATAGCTTAAAATAGGCTCATGGAAAGAAAAAGCCGTTTCCTATACAAATAAATGGCTTTTTATTAAAGTGCGCCCACCTGGGCATTTATCGAATCAGTTTTTGAGTGATTTGAAGTGAGTAGCGGCTCAATGTGTTACGCAGTTTGAGAACGCTATTGAGCGAAATTAAAAAGAGGCAGATTGTTCCTTTAATTTCAAGCCATTGCGTATATCATCTCGTCTATTTTAAATTTAAGCGTAATTGTTGTTCCATTAACGTTCTCAATACTGATTTCCGCCTTTATATCTTCGGAAAGACCACGCAACAGCTTCAAGCCTAAAGCCCCTGAATGGCTTCCAGATTTATGCGCGTTTATTCCAATACCGTTGTCCGCAATTATTAATTCAACCTGTTCATTAATTTGATACATAGTAATACTTATGGCCCCCTTTTTTTTACCAGGGAAAGCATATTTTATGGAGTTGGTTACGGCCTCGTTAATGATCAGCGACAAAGGTACTGCATAGGATACAGCCAACCTAAGCGGCTGAATATCGAGTTCAAAACGGATCTGACTGATGGTTCCAAAACTATCATTAAGATAACTTACAAATTCGGGGATGTAAACAGACATATCGATCGTTTTTATATCTTCCGACTGGTAAAGTTTTTGATGAATCAACGACATGGCATAAATGCGATTCTGGCTGTTTTCAATGGCTTTCAACGCATCATTCTCTAAATAAGCTGCTTGCGACTCTAAAAGGCATATTACGGTGTGCAGATTGTTTTTAACCCTGTGGTGCACCTCTTTCAGCAACCATTCTTTTGACAGCAGGAGAACATCTTTGTCGTGTAGCAAGCTCTCTAACAGATGGTTCTTATGATCTATTTCATCCTTTTGAGCTTGTAGCTTTTCATTGTTTTTCCTATTAATATAAAATCGATAATAAATCATTCCTATGATTAAAAAGGTCAGAGCCACACCGATATATATTAGTTTCCTAACGTTATCGGCTTGTTGGTTTTGAAGCGCGTTTTTAGCTCGAAGAATCTGGAGATCTTTTTCCTTTTGGGTCATCTCCAACTGAATCTTCATACCTGCTATATTTTTGGCATCATTTAATTCAACTATTTTCTTATAGTACGTTACATATTGTAGGAGATGTTTTGCCGCAGATTCGTAATTTCCCTGGAGCGAATCAATCTTAAAGAGCATCCAATTGGCTGCAGAAAAAGTTATTGGTTCGTTCATTTTAATAACGGGGATTGCTAAAGAATTCTGAAGGTAACTTTTTGCCTTATCGTACTGTTTTATTTCAAAATAAAATGTTCCTATTTTTAGTTTAATTTGAGCCGAGCGGAAATCTTTTGTAATTAATTTGTCTTGATCCGAAAGATGATCAGCCATTAAAAAATATTTTTCAGCCTGCCTATAGTTGTTTATATCTTTATAGTTTGCGGCTATCGATAAATACGCCATTTGTTTATCGACAAGACTTGCAGGAGGAATAGTTTTAAGTGTATTTGATAACAGAAGTATCGCTTCTCTTGACTTGCCGCTCTCATTTAGATAAGAGGTATAATTAAAAAGTGCTCGATATATGGCAGGATCGCCATTCTTACTTAACTCCTCCACCGCTTTTTTGAACCAATAGGATGCAAATGCGGATATTGTTTTATTCCCATAATGCAAATCGGCAACTCTTGCGTAAAAATATCCCAATCCAATACTATCTTTAGTTTCCTGCGATGCTCTAACAGCCTTTAGCCCATAGTTCGTGCCTCTATCATCGTTACCATTAACCTTGCAGATTAACGAAAGCAGATCATAATTGTAATGAGTGTAGGGAAAAGCCATGGCATTTTCCAGTTGAAGCGCTTTCAACGCATTTACTTCGGCTCCTTTGATGTCCTTTAAAACAAAGGCCAGGTACGCCAAATTCGTTAATGTATTAACTTGCTTCGCAGGCTTATTCAACTGCTGATACAAAATATTGGCTTTCGCTAAGCTATTTATTTTCAACATAATAGTAGCAGGTAACGGTGGGCAATAGGTGCCCTGATAATCCCAGGCTTTTGCCTCCGTTACCTTGTCATTCGCTCTCTGGCAAATATTAATCAGGTCCGTAAAGCACTTTGTCCCTTTTTCTACCTGGTTACCTTTGAAATAGTTTTTGCCCAATAAACAAAGACTTTGGTTTGACCAGAATGCTGAATGAAGCGCCTCGCTCTCCTGTTTGGCTTTTGATAAAAAATATTGAGCACTGTCCCGGTCATTTTGGCTGTAACCTGGTTGGAAAGCATAATAAGAGCCTAATAGTACCAGCAACTTGACATGGTCTATCCCATGCAAAGTGCCCAATATTTTTACGGCTTGCCGGGTTTGCCGGGTATCTATCCATTTATTATCTTCTTTAGCGATATCATCGCTAAAGCCATCTGTAATCACCGTCCACCTGCTTAATCTGCCTTTTCGACTTACCAGAACAAGACTGCTATCCTGGTCTACCTGTCCCTCCTTTACAACCGTATAAAAATTTAAACTTAACTGTAACCAAAGTTGTTGTTTTTCTGAGCTTAGTCGGGAAGTCTGGGCATAGATCGTTACTGGATAGATAATAAGGGATACCAGCAAGTTCAACAACATAAATTTATTGGCCATGGCACTTCAATATTATCGACGGTTCGGAAAAAACACAGCAAAATGCTTTCAATAGCATTACATTGACTCCTTCGAATACAGGTGCATCAAATTAATTTTTCTTAGACATGGCTGACAATTGCAAAAATGCGAAAACAGACATAAAGAATATTTTAACTCTTCGGGGACTGAAAAGTCCACCTAATAAAATTAAACGCTTTTTTTGAAAATAGCAAATGTGCCAACATTGGGGCGACTTTGATTTAAATATAATTCCGGATTTGCGCGATAACCTTGTCGGAAAAGCCGGTAATTGATTTTTCTTGTTTACCCGCGTATTTTTTCAGAAAACAATCGGTCAGCAACAATATGTCGCCTTGGCTTTCAAGTAGTTACGGTAACAAAATCAGAAAAACGTTCAGCCTGTGGTATAAGTTCAGTAGGAAACGGCTGACACTGATTTCTTCTTCGACATTCTTGTTATTGGCCGCAATGACGCGGACATCTCCCTTTCTGCCGTCAACACCATATTTATCGTGCAGGTTCATTTAAGGTCCCCATCGATTGCCGCACTCGCAGAAGGCTTTCAGCTGATGGCTGAACAAAAAGGGCAAGGCACTTTTCAAGCAATACGCTATCATCAAACTTAAGCTTGTCTTTACGGTACAGTCGACAAAGAAAACATGTGATGACACAATTATGAGAGTGGAGTACGCCGGCTAAGGTTTCCCGGTATTCCCCAAATTAAAGGAAAAGGTCATTGATTTCGTCCTTGGTCCTATCGGTACGGAATTCTTTCTTAAGGCCAATGTAGTATAAGTATTTAAAATAGTATGTATAAAGGGCGTCAAAAAGAATTCTCATCTTCTGAGAAGACAAAATTGTTCCATTCTTCTTTTAGATCCGCACCTTTTAAAGTTCTAATCATTAAAATTACAAGCCATTTTTAATAATCTATAGCAACAATTAAAATTTCGGTTAACACCGGGAATCCAATCATTGATAATTGGCCATATAATTATAATAATGAAATTACTTTAGCGCAACATTAATGTTGGATAAATTGCTATCCTAATCATTTAACGCAGATTGAATAACACTGCTTAGGTCAAACAGTTTAGCGACTTCCGGTTTCAGGTTAAATCGTTCCTGCAGATATGCTGCAGTATTATAGGCAATTGATATGTTATGTGCCGTATCTTCCCACACCAGGATTTTTAACGGTAGGTCAATACCGGAAACGGCAACTTCTGAAAGTACCTTGCCGCCCACTTTAGGGTTCCCGAATAATATTAAATGCATCGGTGGGATAGCAATGTCAGCAGTACTTAATTCTTTCTGCTGGTCAATTACTGCATAGACCTTTGCACCGCGACTTTTCAGGACGGAGCAGAGACGCACCACAGTTGCTTCAGCAGTAAAACGACTTTTTTCAATAAATACGCCTTTAGGTTCGAACATAACGCAAATATTTGAAGGTGAAAATATAGCAATTCCGGCGAGTGAAACCATTTGCAAAAATTGCCTGCGGCCAGGTTTCTTATTGAATTGTGCCTGTATCATTTTTTTTGATGACGATCCAGGTAAATAGCCGCAGACTCACTCATGGTTATAATCGGGCCGCCCATGATGACGGTATCTTTGAGTACCAGCCTGCCACGGCCCGATAAAAATGGAAATCCCCAATCAGCATCACCAAGATTTGGCACCCAGGCTTCGGGGGTGGTTATCAGAAAGGAAAGCGTCACCGTGGTCATCAGCAAAACCAGGATGCTGGCAATCATACTTGATATTGGCCACACGCGGTATAGCGCCACAAGCTCGGCTACAACGATCAGGTATACGCCCAGCACCCTCGAAAATGGATAAGTACCGTTACCAGTGTGCCAGATATGATTTTTCTGCAACAGTTCACCTTCCTTATTGACATGTTTTTTGTAGGCTGCAGGATCATTATAAAAAAAAGACATGATCGGGCTGTTCGCTACAAACGGAACGATACCTTCAGCTTCATAGGTGAAAAATTTAAGGCCGCCAATCCACAGAAATGCTATGACGACACCAGCGCGGATAACATTTCGTCCGGCCTGCTCCATGCCTGCGATAAAAGAAAGGAGTGAGCTTTGCATATTACTAATTTAAATTTAACGGCGCCACGCTGTCACCGGGGTCAGAATTCGGCAAAACTGATTCGGGCCTATCGGCACTGTACTCCGGCTGATAACTGAGACCATGGGTGAGCCAGTAAAGCAGGATTACCCTGGAATATCTGAAATTAAATGGGGACAAGATTAATGAAGCGGTTAGCAATACTATTACATAAAGCCACGGGTTAGTACTTCCAGTAAGAACCGACAAGGCGACGGAAAGCGTAATCAATACCGCAACATTCATGGCGTAGCTGACAAACATCGCCACATAAAAATAACCAGGTTCGATTTCATAGGTAAGTTTGCAATGATCACATTGCTTCAGCATCTGTTGTCCGTGGAATCCGTACATCGCATTCGCAAACATTTTTCCCCGGCGACAGCGGGGGCATTTTGCATGTATCACGGCTGGCCATAGCGGCCATTTGTTAGCGTTGTTCATAAACTATAATTACTACTCTGGGATTGATTCAGAAACATATTCATCTGTCGGGTTGAACAGCACAAAGTCCTGCTGTTCTCCCAACAGCTGCCCCTGTTAAACGCCAGTAAATACCAGCTTGGCGAAAAAATCACCTTTGATAACGAAATTGCCAAACACGGGATCAAATGAAGCAGTAGGCTTCGCTGCGATCACTCCTTTTAAATCTCTACCCTGTTTCTTTAGGCTCGCTACCCTTTCACGTATCGTGGCCAGCATATCATGAAACTGAACAAGCTGCGCGTGATTACCTATCGGCCCGTGGCCGGGAATAACGATAGTATGTTTGTTGGTGTTTGCAACATTCTGGGCCGCGGCAGTAATCATGCCGTCAATGCTGCCGCCGGTGGCATAATCTATAAAAGGATAATAGCCATTCCAGAAGGTGTCCGCTACGTGAAGGATGTCGGCATTTGGGAAATAAATTGAGGAATCTGCGTCGGTATGAGCCGGTTGATAGGTTTTTACAAGGATATTTTCTCCGTTAAAATGCTTCTTGTATTCATTTTTGTAGGTAATAGTTGGGATCCCACCTTTGGGCAGGGGCTCAAAGGTGTAATTCCATTCGGGCTGGAAAATGCGTTTGGTCAGATGATCACGGGTAATATCCTGCGAGATAATTGTTGCACCGGCATCATGCAACCAGTCATTTCCGCTGGTATGATCAAAATGCCAGTGACTGTTGATCAGAACTTTGATCGGCTTATTGCTGATGGTTTTCAGCGCCGCTGCCACGTGGGCCTTTGATACGTCAATACCGGCGTCAACCAGCAGTTTTCCCTGGGGGCCATTCAAAACGGCAATGTTACCGCCAGAACCTTCCACCATAAAAATATTGCCTCTCAGTTTGGTTACATTGATTTTGGCAGTGGCAGCAGCCCTGTTGATCTGCTGCACGGGACCATCGATTACTTTTTGCCCGAATAATAACCTTGGCGACAGGATAGCGCCTGCGGTTAAAAGGCCGGCACTCGCTAAAAAGCTGCGACGGTTGATGTGTGTGTCATTTGTATTCATGATAATCTATTTAGTTTTGTTAGCAATTTGGTTTATGGATATATGCGACTTGTCCTGAACCGGCAAGCCATTCTTATTTATTATTTTAAGCTGATGGCTTCGGGGAAATCGAGCGGTACTCCAGTTACCGCATAAACGTAATTGGTGAAAGTCCGCAGCGCAACCAAACCAATCAGTTCGATCAGTGCGTCTTCGTTGTAACCGGCTTCGAAAAAGTCACAAAGCAGTACAGGGTCTACCTGGCCCTGGTTCTCAGCGATGTATTTGGCCAAGCGGATGACAGTGGTCAGCCTGGCTTCATCACTGATACCTTTGCGGATATTGATTGTTTCGTCATGATTAAAACCATTGCCTTTTGATCAAACATCGCTTGTGACTCCGGGCTTACTTCTTCCCGGGTAGGAACTTTGATTGTTTCCATAATTATTTTGTGTTTTAAGATATGTCCCCTTCCGGATGACGATAGGCATCTGAAATAGACAAGAAGCGTGAAATAATATTGATGCCAATAATATAAAATACTGTATATCAAAATATTACAAATAAATCTTCAACCCTAACCTCACGTTATTTCGCTAATTGGAACTAGAAAAATGAAATCCCGATAGTCTTGTGATACTAGGCAATCTCAAAGCCGAGTGCAGAGACAGATTATTCGGGCGCTTTACAGTAATTCAGAACGAACCGGCACTAAAAAGCGCGAACAACTTTCCATAGATACTCGTGATCATTGCCATAAACAAGATTTCTATTAGCGCTATTTCAAGAACCGCTTGTATTTACCTGATATATCGCATGGAAGCTTAAAAACAAAACAAATTAAATATCTGATTTTCAATATTTTAAATTATGGCACTTGATTTTATCTTCAGCATCATGAACAATTGATCTGCCCTTGCTGAAGTCTTATATCAAACGCTAATAAATTAAATACCGAGGTTATGACACAAAAACTCCCCCTCCCACCATTTACCCTGGAAACTGCGCTCATCAAAGTACAAGCCGGAGAAGATGCGTGGAATACGCGGAACCCTGAGAAAATTGCTATGGCTTATACTGTAGATACAGAATGGCGAAACCGGGATCAACTTATAAACGGCCGGGAAGCGGTCATTCATTTCCTACAGGGGAAGTGGGAAAAAGAGTTGGATTACCGGTTAAAAAAAGAGCTGTGGGCATATACGGATAATCGTATAGCCGTGCGCTTTGAATATGAATACCATAACCAAAAAGGTGAATGGTTCCGCGCTTACGGTAATGAGAATTGGGAGTTTGACGAAAACGGGCTCATGCGGAAGCGTTATGCAAGCATCAATGACGTAGCGATCCTTGAAGCAGAAAGGCGGTTGCTTTGATCGTATCCGGCTACAATAACATTATTTCAATAAATCACACTTAAAAAATTTAATATGGAAAATGAACTTAACGAATGGTCGGATACACCAATAGCTGAAGGAAGGCTTGAAGGGAAAGTCGCATTGATTACCGGCGGTAACAGCGGTATCGGATTGGCAAGTGCTAAACGATTTGTTGCCGAGGGAGCTTATGTATACATCACGGGCCGACGCCGGGAAGAACTTGATAAAGCCATTAGTTCAATCGGACAAAACGCCACGGCGATCCAGGGTGATATCAGTAACCTTGCCGACCTCGATAAAATCTACGAAGTTATCCGCGCCGGTCACAACCGGTTGGATATCGTATTTGCCAATGCCGGGCTGGGTACTCTTGAGCCACTAGGCAGTATCACCGAGGCCGGCTTCGACCTGGCGTTCAATGTGAATGTAAGGGGGACGTTATTTACGATACAAAAGGCGCTGCCATTTTTATCTTCGGGAGCATCCATTATCCTGACCGGATCCTCTACCGGTTCCAGAGGCACCGCAGCCTTCAGCGTTTA
Organism: Mucilaginibacter gossypii; assembly: GCF_017569325.2. Classification (NCBI taxonomy): domain Bacteria; kingdom Pseudomonadati; phylum Bacteroidota; class Sphingobacteriia; order Sphingobacteriales; family Sphingobacteriaceae; genus Mucilaginibacter; species Mucilaginibacter gossypii. The sequence continues at coordinate 2,273,787 of NZ_CP071878.2, forward strand.
CAGTGCAACCAAAGCGGCCATCAGAAATTTTGCACGTAGCTGGGCACTGGACCTGCGTGGCAAAGGTATCAGAGTCAATGTGCTTTCTCCTGGCGCCACGGCCACTCCCGGTCTTTTAGGCTTGTTCGACAGCAGTATACAGGACCAGGCCATGCAGGCTTTCAGCGATGAGTCGCCGCTTGGCCGTGTAGGACACCCTGATGAAATAGCAGCTGTTGCGGTCTTTCTGGCATCGGATGAGAGTACTTACATGACGGGAAGCGAAATATTTGTTGATGGCGGACAGGCGCAGGTATAGTAAACGCGGCGGTTGTCATGAGTTATGTTTCGACACGCCGTCGCTTGACATTTGTCAAATCATTTCCTATCAAATGTCAACCGCCGGAGGGTAAGAGACGATTTACATTTGCAACCGGATCAAACCACGGATTTTTCGAAAGGTAGTTTTCAATAATAAATCTGGATGGTGACGAGTAAAATAAAAATCATATGGAAACGGAGATAGAAGATAACGGTACCCGCACAGCAGACATCAGCTCCCTTGTTTTAAAATTTCTGGACACAGCTACCCGGGACCCAGCAGAATGGTTAAATCTTTTACACGATGATGCTGTATTGGTATTTCCGTATGCAGAGTCGGCGGGCCTGCCTGTAGTGGTTGCAGGAAAGGATGTAATAAAAAAAGCAACGGCATCCTTCCTGCAGATGGTGCCTGGTATCCGCTTTAACAACCCGGTCGTTTATCCCACACTGGACCCGCACAAGGCCTTTGCAACCTATGAAGCTTGTGTCACGGTAGCAGCAACGGGCGGGGAATATGAACAAAACTACATTACCATGTTTACAGAACAAGCCGGGAAGATCATAGAAATGTATGAATACTATGACCCGGTTAAACTCAATGCGGCTTTTTCGGAAAGCCAGAAATAAATTATTAATCCATCATACATATCAAATAAATTAGATCATCATGAGTAAGAAAGCAGTATTGGTTGTACACACCACTTACACCATTCATCCGGAAGATAAGCAAATTTTCACCAACGCGGTTTTGTCGCACATATCTGCTACCAGGAAAACAGAAGGCAACGTGTATTACCACTTTTCATGGGATATGGTAGATCCTAATACCTGTGTACTGGCCGAAGGTTGGGTAAATCAAAAAGCCATTGACGATCATCTGAAAAGCGAAATGTTCCAGGCGGCTTTAAAAGCTGTGATAGAACATGTGCGCATCCTTGAAAGACATGGCACACTTTACACTGTTTCCGGCGAAACAGATATCATTCCTGAAACTACTAACTGATCAACAACGGGGCGGATAATTATCCGCCCTTTTCATTGACATGGGACCGGGAATTTCTGCAATCCTTGAGCACTGGTTATCGATGGCGGCGTCACGGCTACGCTGATTTAGCCGGTAAACCGTTCCCATGCCGATATTCAATGCTGAAGGACGCTTACAAGTTTTCAGCATTGTTATTGTTTTAATCAGCTGAATTACAGCAGATCTCGATATCCTCAACAGGCACAGCCCGAGACCGCTTTGCTATATTTCCTCACCTTTGGACTTTGATATTATGTTTAAAGTTTTCCGCAAATACCTGGCAGACAAAATTAACGTTTCCGAAGCCGACCTGGCATTTATTGAATCGGTCAGTGTCATCAGGCGCCTGAAGAAGCATCAGTTTCTCCTTAATTCGGGAGACAAATGGAAATTAAATGCCTTCGTTTGCGAAGGACTGCTCAGGAAATTCAGTATTGATGAAAAAGGACAGGAACACACGATATATTTCGCTGTTGAAAACTGGTGGACAGGTGATCGTGAAAGCCTGATGAACGATACGTCTTCAAAATACAATATCGAAGCCCTGGAGGATTCTGTCGTATTACTAATTCACGAAGACAATTTTCAACGGATCTTCGAAAAAATACCGCATTTCAGGGACCTGGTAAATTCGATCCTGCAGAAGAGCCTCAACGCGGCCCATGCGCGTATACAGGCTACTATCATGTCGACAGCAGAAGAAAAATATTTGTTTTTTTTAAAAAGTTCCCCTCTTTTGACAAACCGGGTCCCATTGCACATGCAGGCTTCCTATCTTGGCATGACACCGGAAACATTGAGCCGGATCCGAAAACAGCTTAACACAAAAAAAATCTAAACAGCTTACCCGATATGCCCGGCATTGATTTTCATCAATTCCGTTCTTATTAAAAATCAAGTGTTGTTTATCACAGAAGCGCGATCATTGTAAAAAAGTATGCCATGTCAAAAGTAATAGTAATAACAGGAACGAATACATGCTTTGGAAAACTTACGGCGCTGACACTCGCGGCCAGTGGCCATTCCGTAATCGCTACGATGCGGAACACCGCTGGAAAGAACAAGAATGCTGCAGATGAGCTGGCTGCAACTGATAATATTGAAGTTGTGGAAATGGATGTAGCCGATGATGAATCGGTCAGCAACGGATTTAATTACATCATCAACAAATATGGCAGTATCGATGTATTAATCAATAATGCAGCCGTAACGGGTTTTGGCGTCGCTGAAGGCTATTCAATCGACGCATATAAAAAGATGTTCGAAATTAATTTCTATGGCGCTATTCGCACCTATCAGGCCGCTTTGCCGGTTATGAGAAAATTAAAGCAGGGACTGATCATCAATCTTTCCACCGGAGCAAGTGGATTTTCGGTTCCTTATATGGTTCCTTACATGGCCTCAAAGTTTGCTTTAGAAACCTTTATCGAGGGTATTGATTCAGAGCTGCGTGAGTTCGGAATTGAAAACGTGTCCATTCCTTGCGGAGTTTATCCCACAGGTATGGGCGATAAAGGCGGGTATAATGCCGACCGTACCGAAATAGCAACGGCATATCCTGATTTTGAACCGCGCATCGCCGCACTGGGCATGGCAATGTTCAGCAAAATGCAGGAATCTAACATGAACCCGCAAGCAATTGCTGATGGTATCAAAGCCCTGATCGATATGGAAAAAGGCTTCCGGCCGCTGCGATATCCTATTGACGCCATAGCACAAGGAACGGACCAAGAATTTATTACGGCGAAAAGAAAGATCAAGCGCAAATGGGCAGCCAAATACGGTATCGATTTTTAGCCCCAAGAAAAGAAAAATCTCTGGACAACATCAATCCAGGGATTTTTCTTTTCTTGGGGCTATTTGCTGATCTGTTGGGCCGCAGTCATGATTACTGCCGCAACTTCCTGTGGGTGCGTCATAAAAACAACGTGGCTTCCTTTCAGGCGGGTGACGATACTGTTTGACCTTTCATAGCCGTTTATCGTAATGACCGGGTTGATGCTTTTGTCGTCTTCAGATGAGATGCCGTAGGTGGGTTTGTTTTTCCAGGCGGCCTCCGTTACAGGAGTTCCAAATGCTTCGGCGGGAATAAAACCGGATGACGCGAACATAAATTCGGCAGTCTGATCGCTGACATCAGCGCAAAAGCCGGCATGAAATTTTTCTTTTGAATAATATACATTGCCTTTTTCATCCGGTGGCAATAAACCATTTTCCGGTTTTGGCGGTGCACTCGAAGCCAGCTTTACTGTATTTTCGCCAACCTCTGGCTGAAAGGCATTAATGTAAACAAGCGCTGCCACTTTCGGATGAACACCGGCCTGTGTAATAACGGTCCCTCCCCACGAATGGCCTACAAGTATAACCGGTCCGTCCATTTTGTCGATAGCGAAATTTGTCGCGTCTACGTCTTCTTTAAGCGAGGTGCAAGGGTTCTGAACAAGCATCACATTATATCCTTTTTGGGTCAGTTCCCTGTATACCCCCTGCCAGCCCGAAGCGTCGGCGAAGGCTCCGTGTACAATCACGACATTTTTAACTTTTAGGGCCTGCGCGTATGTCTTACCGATCAGGGTAAAACCTGAGGCAATTGCCATCAGCAATACCAGCAGCCTATACCATTTGGTCAATCTTTTACTTTTCATTTTGATTGGTTTAAAATTTAACGGATTTAGTTTACGAAGCATCTAACCAACCCCATACCACCTCACAATAAACTAACTATCAATAACTTAAATAGAAAAAACATTTCAATTAATAATGATATATCGCTTTTGTACGGGCCATTGATTAAATAGAGACAAAGCGGCGCCCGGAATTGACCTTGTCGAGAAGGCCATTATTGATCCATCCATTGTTACATTAAGTCAAAAGAGCGCGGGGGCCCGTAGCACCTTATAATTAGCGGTATATCAATGACGAAAACCAGTTAGCGTAATACCGCGATACGGTGAATGCGCAATAAACAATAAACAACTGACTATCAGTACACTAATAATTGGAATGCCTTTTATTCGGTGTTATCATAAAAGATCGGCGTACCCGGTCCTCCATATCAGTATCAACTAATTTATTAGCCACATGATAATCTCCACACGAGAAAGCTTTATTGAATTTATGCCGGTGAGCATATTCGGCAGCGTAATGGGCTTATGCGGTTTATCATTTGCCTGGCGACGGGCTGCAGCGATCTGGAACATTTGGGAATTGCCGTACTTGATTTTCGGATTGTTCGCGATTGCGGCCTTTATCGCCTTATCAGCCTGTTATCTGGTCAAATGGTACAAGTCCCGAAAATTAATTATAGAGGAATTCCGGTCGCCGAAAACGATTTGCTTTTTCGCAACCTATATCATCTGCTTGCTGCTCCTACCCGGGGTCGTCATCGATTTTTTTCCCAAGGTAGCCATCGTCATCTGGTGTACCGGAGCCATATTAATGCTTTTTTTTGCATGGTATATGCTGAGAAGATGGCTGGATGAGCGGCAGGAACCGGACTCAGCCATGCCTGCATGGGTCCTTCCCATCGTAGGTACTTTGGACATACCTATAGTCGGTAATCAATTGCCTTTGCCCGGCATCCATGAAATAACAATGATGGCCTTCGGGATCGGTTCAGTATTCGCGCTGGTCCTTCTCGTGATCCTTATCTCCAGGCTGATTTTCCAGGCACCTTTACCGGAGGGCCTGCAACCATCCCTTTTTATTTTAACTGCGCCATTAGCACTTGCTTTCACGGTTTACCACCAGTTGACGATGAAGCTGGATATTACAGCCGGAACTTTATTCTATTTTAATCTGTTTTTGGCCCTGCTGCTGGGCAGTAAGATTTTTCTAATTCCCCGAGCATGTCCCTTTAAAATCTCATGGTGGTCGGTGAGCTTTCCGTTATCGGCACTTTCTATCACAGCACTGACCTATGTGGAAAATAAACCCGACTGGGCCCATCAGCTCTTTGCCGCCGGAATGCTTCTGTTAGCCACTATCGTTATCTCCTACTTGTCTGTCATGACGATGTTCCGGGTGGCCACTAAGACATTTTAAGTCCAAAAATCTGGGTCGGCCGTAAGCCTGGCAACAAGCACGGCCGTACTATAAAACCGATAAAATGCTGGTAAAAAACAATATATCAACAATGGAGACCGGATTAGCGGTATAAAGCACTTGTACACGCTCATAAAAAAATAACAAACAACTGACTTACAACTATTTAAAACATGGCACTTTCATTGATACCTCTTCAGTAATTAACAACAGTGATTTACATAAACAGACTTAAAGATTTCAATCATGAAAACAAAAAAGAAGGAAAAGAAAACAGTCGCCGAGGCACCAGAGGGGCATGATCATCATGAAACCTACCTGGAAGAGGAAATGCCCAATCCCGACCATGAATTTCCGGGAGTCGGCCGTGTAGTAGGGGATTTCGTAACCAGGGACCACGGGAGATCTTCGCACCGTATGATCGATCATGAACCAGGAATTTTTTAATTACAGGACAGGTGAAGTACAACCCGGAAGCTGTTGTTAGGGCGGCTTCCCGGGGCCTTGCCTGTTCCCCAAGCCAGAAGGCGCACATGGATTGCACACCGTGCAAGGCTTCTCTATTTACAAACGGCAATCACCCATTTAACCGATGACGCTAATTGCATTTACTTTTTTCATATTAGCTGGAGCTTACCTGGCAGGCTTAATAGGTTCGATGACAGGGTTGGGTGGCGGCTTTATTGTTATTCCGTTATTGACTTTACTGCTGCATGTCAACATTCATTACGCAGTTGGGGCATCTCTGATCTCTGTCATTGCTACTTCTTCCGGTGCAGGCGCTGCTTACGTTAAAGATAGCCTTTCTAACTTTCGCCTTCCTATGTTTTTAGAAGTTTCAACAACGCTTGGGGCGATCGTGGGTGCTTTATACGCAGCCCTCGTCCCGGCACATTTAATACCCGTCATGATCGGAGCTATCCTGATTTTTTCCTCAGTCATGTCACTGCGCAAGAAAAACGATAACCCATCAAAACAGGTATCTAAATTAGGTGAACGCCTGAAGCTGAACGGTACTTATAACAATGGTTCACAGGTCATTCCTTATAAGGTCAGGCATGTTACAAGCGGCTTCATCGCCATGTTCTTTGCCGGCGTTATTTCCGGTTTGCTGGGCATCGGGTCGGGAGCATTAAAAGTTTTCGCCATGGACACCGTAATGAATATTCCATTTAAAGTTTCCACAAGCACCAGCAGCTTTATGATTGGCGTAACTGCTGCCGCCGGCGCAGTGATCTACTTCCAGCGCGGGTACATTGATCCTGTAATCGCAGTGCCTGTCGCTACAGGGGTAGTCTTCGGGGCACTGACGGGTGCCAAGCTGCTGACAAAAATTAATTCACCGCAGGTCCTGCGCCTGCTGTTTGCAATTGTCGTTTCCCTGCTGGCGGTTCAAATGATCTATAACGGCCTTAAAGCGCATCATTAAATGGATAAGTTCAATAAAAACAACATCAACCAGCTGATTGGCGGCGCCCTGCGGTTGGGTGTCTTCCTGTCATTGATTTTTATGGTTGCAGGCGGCATAGGATATTTATCCAGCCGCAGTGAAGAACCTGCCGCATTCAGCGCCTTCCGTGTAAGCAGGCTATCATTTCCAGCGGTCTTCCAGGGGCTTTTGTCCTTCCAAAGCACCGCCATCATTAACTTTGGCATCATGTTGCTTATCGCTACCCCCGTGATGAGGGTGGTGCTCGCCTTACTGAGCTTTGTATTAGCTAAAGATTCCCTCTACACCGTGATCACCATCCTGGTGTTGCTCATCATATTATTCAGTATCATCAGCGGGCATAGCTCCTGAAGACTAATTCCCGCAAGTTTAACATACATAGCAAATGGCAAGACCTTATCCCACGGTACAATCCGCCTGATGCTCCGGCAAGAACTTTTCTTTAGTCCTGTTCATGTTTTGTCAGCGATACTTGGTCATTAACCGTTTTTTAAGCGTTCGCCAGCTATTCTCTGAACGAGATCTACAGCAGATTCCTTTAATCGCTGCCTATTATCGGCATTTCAATCACAACTGCCTAAACTTCGATATATCGCTACCTTCATTTCCGCGAATTATAATTAAATAATTGAATATCAATTAATTATTAACTGGCACTACATTCCCTATCTCCTTGTTGATGATGGACGGAAGACATCCGGCCAGGATTCACCTAACAATTAAACAAAGCAACAAATGACAAAGAACGTATCACAACAACTTGTTGAGCTTTTGGTTAAAGCGGGCATTAAGCGTATCTATTCTGTTACCGGGGATAGCTTAAACGAGTTTAATAACGCAGTCCGGAAAGATGGGAACATTCAATGGATCCACGTGCGGCACGAGGAGGCGGGTGCTTTCGCGGCTGCTGCGGATGCAGAACTTACAGGCCTGGCCTGCTGTGCGGGAAGCAGCGGCCCCGGGCATGTCCATTTAGTAAATGGTTTGTATGACGCACACCGTTCGGGCGTGCCGGTACTTGCTATTGTATCAACCTGCGCCACCGGGGAGTTCGGCTCAGGCTATTTTCAGGAAACCAACACGACCAGGCTATTTGACGATTGCAGTCATTATAACCAGATCGCTAATACTGCCCATCAGCTTCCCCGAATGGCACAGGCAGCTATTCAGCATGCCATACAAAAAAAAGGAGTTGCCGTTTTAGGGCTTCCCGGAGACGTGGCGGGATTACCGGCCGTGGATAACATATCCGCTGACAGGAATTACTTTACGACGGCGACTATTCAACCGTCAGCAGCAGAAATTCAGGAGTTAGCCGAACTGATCAATTCCCATCAAAAGATTTGTATTTTCTGCGGCATTGGTGCCGCCGGAGCCCATAAAGAAGTTGTTGAGCTATCGTCTTTCTTACAAGCGCCGGTTGGTTATTCCTTCCGTGGAAAGATGAGTATCGCTCACAACAATCCTAATGAGGTTGGTATGTCCGGGCTTGTGGGTTTACCAGCCGCATACCACAGCATGCACGAAAGTGATCTGATCCTGCTACTGGGAACTGATTTTCCTTACGTTCCGTTTATTCCCCAGGATAAGACGCTGGTGCAAGTTGACCTTCAGCCGGAGCGCTTGGGACGGCGGGCGAAATTAGACATAGGGCTTTGGGGGGATGTGAAGGCTACCATAACAGCTTTGATGCCCCTCCTCGAAAGAAAAACAGATAATAGTTTCCTGAAAGCCCAGTTGCAAGTACATGAAAAGGTAAAAGACCACTTACTGATTTATGTAAATGACAAGGGCAAAACGGACGCTATACATCCGGAAGCAGTGGCCTTCATTATGGACAAACTCGCAACGGATGATGCGGTGTTCACTGTCGATACAGGTATGTGCTGCGTATGGGGCGCGCGCTACATTACCGCCAACGGAAAGCGAAAATTGATTGGATCGTTTACACATGGTTCGATGGCAAACGCAATGCCACAGGCTATCGGCGCTGCGCTGGCATTTCCAGGCCGGCAGATAGTCGCCATGTGCGGTGATGGTGGTATTTCCATGTTACTTGGCGACCTGGCAACCATTAAACAGTACAATCTCAATATAAAAATCATCGTCTTCAACAACCGGTCACTGGGCATGGTGAAACTTGAGATGGAAGTTGCCGGAATTATGGATTATCAAACCGACATGGAAAATCCCGACTTCGCTATGGTTGCTGAGGCCACCGGCATTAAAGGAATTACTATCCATGATCCGGGACAGCTGGAAAGTTCGATGACCCAGGCTATGGCACATCAGGGCCCGGTATTGGTGAACGTTTTTACGGATCCCAATGCATTAGCCATGCCGCCAAAACTAAACTTCAAAATGGTAAAAGGCATGTCCCTGTATATGGGCAAAATGATGCTTGGGGGGAAATTTGAAGAAGTGATCGATACCCTAAGAGCCAATTATAAGCATCTGGAAGACCTAAACAATTAATACAAAGGACATGAAAAATATAACATCGCCGGCAGCTAATCCCACTATGAGCCGTATGTTCCGGGACCGCGCATTTATTATAGCCTGGGTTTTCGGATTGATTTTCTATTTTCTGGAGTATGTCATTCGGTCGGCACCGGCTGTAATGATCAGCCAATTAAGCACACTTTTTAAGGTAAACGCTTTGGGTGTAAGTGGCATCTTAGGTACTTATTATTATACCTATTCTGTTACCAGCTTAATAGCAGGAATGTCTTTAGACCGTTTCGGCGCACGCTACCCTATCGCTATTGGCACCGGTATATTGTTCTTAGGCTGCCTGGCTTTTGCTGCACCGTCTGTAGCCATGGGCGATTTTGGCCGTTTACTTCAGGGAGCAGGTTCTGCATTTGCCTTTACCGGATGTGTTTATCTCGCTGCCCATGGATTCGCCCCCTGTTATCTGGCCACAGCGATTGGGGTAACCCAATGTATTGGTATGCTTGGCGGATCGGCAGGTCAGTTCGTGACCGGTCCCTTATTGAGGTCAGGTTTGCCTGTTACCGTATTCTGGGTTGGGATAGGCATTGCCTGCGGTATAGTCACACTAATGCTTTTCCTGAGTACGCCTGCAGAAAATAAGCGTAACCATCAACAAAACACTCTTTCGGGCATACTCGTTCCTTACCGAGTTGTTTTTTCCAATCCTCAATCCTATTTGAGCGGACTTATTTCAGGGTTGTTGTTTGCTCCTACCACGATTTTTGCCATGACCTGGGGAGTTACTTTCCTGCAACATGACCGAGGTTTTTCCTATAGTTTGGCAGTAATTACCTGCTCCATGGTGCCGCTCGGCTGGGTGATTGGCGCCCCCCTACTCGGTTGGTTTTCTGATCTCCTTGGTAGGAGAAAGCCTGTATTATCTTTGTGCATCATATTGATGGTTATCTGCCTAATACAATTTACCTACTTTCCAGGCCTGATCTCTGCTTTTTTCACAATGCTCATATTCGGCATAGCCTCCGGAGCGGCTATGATCCCATATTCCATCATCAAGGAAGCCAACCCAGATAGTGTTAAAGGCAGTGCGACCGGCGGGATTAACTTCCTGACATTTGGTGTTACCGCTATACTGGGACCGGTGTTCGCACACTTTTTTGGAAAAACCTTAACGACCGCGGCGGACCCGGCAGTTCATTTTAATGGGGCTGTTACTTTCCTGCTGGCAACTACCGGAATGGCATTTCTGATCAGTCTGATCATCAAAGAAACCGGTTCTGCCGCAAAGAAATGATATAAATATCTAAACGTTACGACGATGAAAACAAAACAATACATCAGAAAAATTTCATTTTCAGTAATTCTGGCTTTGACAATTGGCATAGCTTACGGGCAAGGCGGTTCGCCATCCTATACTGACGGGCTAACCATTAAGCTGGACAGCACGGGTCAAAAATATGTCAGGTTCCTGGTCTGGACAGACTTCAGGGCCCGATATTCAGAGTTGAATCCCGGTACTGCAGTAAACGGCATCGCTAAAGATAATATGCTGGACTTCAGCGTTCGCCAATTCCGATTTGCATTATACAGCCAGTTAAGCCAGCGCTACCTGGTACTTGGAACTATTGGAATAGATAATCAAAGCTTCTCCAGCGGAGGTTCGGCGGGAGGCGGTAATACGGGAAACGGCGGCGCAACATTCAACGGAACTTTGGGCAAAAAGCCTTCCCTGTACGTGCATGAGTTATGGAATGAATATACCATTGTTCCAGACAATGATTTTGCAACGCATAAGCGTAACTTTGCCTCATTATACATTGGTACGGGCTTGCATTATTGGGTTGGTATCAGCCGCATGTCATCCTTAAGCTCATTCAACTTCCTGGCCATCGATGCGCCAATTTACAACTGGCCCCTGATCGATAATTCTGATCAGTTAGGACGCCAGGTGGGTATTTATCTTAAGGGTGTTATCGGGCCTGTTACCTACCGATGGGCGGTTAACAAGCCGTTTACTGTTATTACTCCCGCCGTCGCCTATGCTAAGCCCAATGCCCCTGAATTAAACTATGCGGTAGATAACAACGCAAACGGTAACCTGTCTACTACGGGATATGCAGCCTGGCAATTTTTTGATAAAGAAAACACCTTGGTTCCTTATACCACCGGAACCTATGTTGGTACAAAAAAGGTGCTGAATATCGGTGTCGGCTACTATTACACCGGCAAGGGTACCACCACGCAAGTAAACAATACAGCTACATCTCCGCTAATTAACCATAATATTAGCATTTGGGCGGCTGACGTATTTGCCGATCTACCCTTTGGCGGCAAGCGGCAAAACTGGGCATTTACCGGCTATAGTGTTTATTACCATGATGACTTCGGGCCAAATTACCTGAGAAACGGATCGATCATGAATGAAAATGTCGGACCGGCCCAAAACTATACCGGAGTTGTATCACAGGCCGGCTATGGTAACGTTGCTCCGATTATTGGTACAGGTTCATCATGGTTTACCCAGGTTGGCCTTTTATTGCCCAAAACGCTTTTAAAAACAGACGTTGTGCGTTTACAGCCATTTGCCGAATACAGCTTGCAGCAATTTGAAAGGTACGGCAGTTCAAAATTTACCTGGTGGAGTGCCGGCGGTAACGTTTACCTTGACGGCCATCATGCCAAAATCTCCTTTAAATATCAAACCAGACCTATCGTTGTTAACAATCAGCAAGCTTTTTCAAAGGGCAGTTATGTTATTGCAACGCAGGTATTTTTATAGAGTTAGGAAAGCAGGCTGCTAACATCAACTCAAAAAAGGAATTGGCGGCAAATTTATCAAACGGATATTTGTTTACCAAAAACAAATATCCGTTTCGTTTTTTATCCGTTGCATTCAATCCATCATGTGCTCTGGCAGGGGCAACAATATTTACATTCGGGCTTATGAGGCAATAGGTCGTCTTGCTATTTGATCTGACGGATAATGCCTGCTACAACCGCCTAAAGATACAATCCTAAAGATCAAAGCACCCGCATTTGACTATTCAGCGTTCATTAAGCAAAGCCATTACCGGGTATCCGTCTAATCAAACAATAGCTGCACCTGTTTCCATGTAACGATCTGAATCTGTTAGATTTTGATTCCTGAAAGATATGGTAATTTTAGTTCCATATTCAGCTTCGCAGCTGTAATCGGCGTGGATATCAGCACTTAAGCCACTAATCAGCTTAAGCCCCAGGGATTCAGTTCCATTTTGACATTGATTTTGCGGCATACCGATCCCGTTATCAATAATTTCGAGTTTAATCAAGCCATCATTTTCCGACATTAGAATGAAAACGTCGCCATTTCTATCACCGGGAAACGCATACTTAATGCAATTTGTAACGGCTTCATTCAGGATCAGCCCCAAAGGAATAGCGTGTGAGATGCCGAGTTCGATCTTTTCCACATCAATGATAAAATGGATTTTCCCGAAGGTATCAAAACTGTCCTGAAGAGATTGCACCAACTCCGGAATGTAAAAGGCCATGTCAATAGTTTTAATTTCATCTGACTGGTAAAGTTTCTGATGAATTAACGACATGGCATAAATACGATGCTGGCTGCTTTCAATCGCTTTCAAGGCATCATTTTCCAAATACTGTGCCTGTGATTCCAGGAGGCAGATAACCGTGTGCAGGTTATTTTTAACGCGATGGTGAACTTCTTTCAGCAGGCATTCTTTGCCGGTAAGCAATTGCTGTAATAATTCATTTTTGTGTGTGATGATGGCATTTGCCGCTTTCTTCTGCTTGTAAATACGGTAGATCAGCGCACTGATGATCAGCATCACGATGATACCCCCCAGGGTAAGGTTTTGAACCAGCCCCGCATGTTTAAGTTTTGTTTGCTGGAGCAGCTCATTTTGTTGCAGCAGCTTTATCTGCTGATCCTTTTTTTCCGTTTCGTATTGCACTTGTTGTTTTTGGAACTCGACCGCCTTGCGCTCGTTGAAAATCGAATCCTGTATCTTATTGAAATGTATCAAATGCTGCACCGCCGACCGGTAATTACCTTTGGCCGTGTCAATCCTGAATTTTAGGGAATATAACGCCGACCGGTCGTAAGCAGTGCCGTTTTTGGCCAGCAATTCTTCACTTTTTTTCATATAATCGGTTGCCTGACCAAATGATTGCGCCGCCAGGTAGAACTTGGACATGATGAAATTATCTTCAATCAGCTTGGCAACATTCAGCTTGTTTTTATATTTCAGGTCAATAGTCCTTAACGCTTCGGCATAAGGTCTGCCATTACCGATTTGATTTAATTTCGTATATATTTTCAAAAATAATTCATTGGTTATCCTCGAAAGATCCATATCATTTTTCGGCGCCGGGTATTTTCCCAAAACTTGTTGCAAAATCCGCTTTGCGGCGATCGGCTGTTCGGTATTGAGGTAGCTGTTTACGATGTTAACACATAGAAAATAGATGGTATTAACATCGTTGTATGTTTCCGCAGTTTTAAGCGCCTTGACAAAATAGAATGTTGAATTTTTATAATCATGTTTCCTGTAAAATATCAAACCCAGGTGATTATTAATGGCGCACAATTGCATAGTGGTGTCTTTGTCCAGCTCTGCCGTTTTCAGCGCAAGTAATGCATAGGACAGCGCCTTTTGCAGATTGGTATCATACAAATAAGCAACAGCAATCAGATCATATACTTCCTGTACCGCCTGATAATGGATAGATTTGTAAAGTGCCAGTGATTTCAGAAGTTTTTCTAAAGTGGTTTGCACAGCGTTATCATACTCACCCAGACGCTTATATCCGTACGCCTGCCTTTCGACATTATTCGTCATTTTAAATGCCTCAATCCCTTTCGTGTATAGATCCAGGACCTTACTGCTGCCCGAATCATCGTAAGGATTATAATAAGTGGCACGTTGGTAATAAGCCTGCCCCAGGTGGTAATAGTTTTTAGCATCACTCAACAACTGGATGGCTTTATCGTTTAAAACCTTTGCTATTTCCTCTTGTTTGCTTTTCCTTGCCAGATACGACTCTACCAAAGCAGTGTATCCGTAGGCCGTAATGGATTTAATTTTTGTATTCATGCGTTTCGCCTGGTCAATAAACAACCGCGCGCTGTCCAGGTCTGTCTTCAATTGACCTTTTTTGAATATATTGAATTCTGCAAGGGTTAATAAAGCATGGATATGCGCGGTATCTGTAACCTTTTGCTGAACTATTTTTAGCAGTTGGTCTGCTTGTTGCCTTTTGATCTCCTGGCCCCTGCACAAAAAAAACGTTCCAACCAGGATAAATAGCAGTATAGGTTTTCTCATAATCTGATTATAAATTGATTAGCTAAAATGTTTAAAAGTTCAATTTTCATGCTTTCTCGGGATGAGATGATGACTTTAAGTTCATATTCATCAATACGATATGTTTGGATCTACAACAATCTCCGGGCTTAGCGCAATTCATCGTTTTCAGATCAAACTGCTGATGCCCTCAATCAATCATTTATCATGGAGCCGCCTTGTTAACCTACCTTCGTCGATTACCAGGTTTTCCCCGGTGGCAAACGGGTGCTTTATGAGATAAATCAGCGCGAGCGCCACATCCCCCGGTTCCCGGAAGCTGCCGAAGAATCGAACATCATTGACCGCTGTAATTCTGGTTGGGCGTTCCGTAATTGTACGGTAGTAAGACTCCTGGCGAGGCAAACCTACTGTAACGCAGTTCAAGCGAACAGGCGCTAATGGAACTGCCATTGCCTTCGTATAATCGGGTAATATATCTTTAATACAGGGATCCGGCGATTGATTAACTGAGCAAATGGTAATCGAACAACCGGGTCCCATGAGCGGTAAAGCATACTTAATAGCAGCAGATATACTGATAAAACAGGTTGTAATAAAATGCCGCTCTGCCACTTCCGGCAATACATCCGATCCAATGGGAATCATATGCTCGGGGAGAACTATGACCATGTGATCTAAAGAAGCCCGGTTAATGAATAATTCCTTATAGCAATCATCACACCCCAGTTCGCTCTCCTTCATATTACAGCCAAATGGCAGAACGAATTTGTTTTTTAATACCGGGCTTAACTCCCTGCAAACCGCTGTTACATGCGCCCCTTCTGCTGCTGCAAATATCGCAGTAGCCTGTCCGATAAGAGATTCAGCTCCTATGACAACGACATTTTTACGTTTTAAGGACCGGTGATAACTATGATCTTTCATTTCATTTCAGTTGGCCAGGCATTACACAGGGAAAGGTCTGCTTAAGGCTATTCACGATACTCTGGCATTTAAACAGGCATCATGACCAACAAACATTCGATCTCAATGCCAACGGTAAGGCGCCTTCGTTTGCGCAACACGCTTCTGATGAATCAGGTCGGTTGGCAAATCAATGCCGCGGAAAGCTTTGACCAGAGGTGAATCGAAAGGCCATTCGTAAAAGTATTGAATGCGATCATGAGAATACCTTTCAGCCCATTGTGCATCGAAGCTATCGCATAAATAACGCAGCCCCGATCATTTACAGCTTCCCTTTCAAAAAGATGCGTTTCTACAATCTCGAAGTCGTCTGGATTTAGCAGTTCCCTATTCTGGACACAAAGCAAGTTTTCACTTTTAAGGACGTAGTCAAATTCATAACCTTTCTTTTGCAGATCTATTATTGCCTCTTCCTTGTTACTGTAATTATTCATAATGGTGAAAATGTGAGTGAATGCATTGTCAAAGCTGCCCGTGCTGCATCATTCAAAACATTCAATCCCTATGCCATCAGAAAAACAAACTGACTATCAATACATTACCACTTTAAAAAAACAGCTCGGCTTGCTTCATTTCGCTTATTCTAAAATAATTAACCAAATATCAATAAACCGTATCTGGGAGAGCATGCACTAAGTGTTGTCATCTTCGTGCCTAATGGATCAATGGTTTGTGTTGATACTAGCGCACAGTCTATTTTAAAATTTATTTTGGATAAATTATGATTGACATCCTTACCGGGTAATTGCCAGGGCACCATTTCTAATTTCGAACAAGATACAGTTGGGACATTGCAACTCTAAGAGCGTACCACGCCAGCCTCTTCAAAAAACGATTTCGAAATTAAAAAGACGGTAAGCGACTGTAAAAATGTGCTTAGCCTTAGTCAAGGCTCCACACATAACATCAAAACTGAGCACCTAAGTTAAAAACTTAAATTAGGTACTCAGTTAGGGATCAGACCGAAAAGTTGGGGGGGGGGGATAAAAGTCATGCATAGATTTTAGCGAGTCTGAATAGAAAAAAGGAAGTGTCTCTGACTCCTCTTAAAGTTGCCCTGAAAGCTTTCACCTTCGCATTGAAAGATTCTGCAGATGCGTTTGTACTTCTGTTGTCGAAGAAGTTTAAGATAGATTCATAATGTTGATGAACAGATCTGGCTACAGTTTTAAAAGCGTCAATATTTGCCGTTTCCACATCATTATACCAGATAGCCAGTTTTTTAAAGGCTATCACTTTGGTTTTACAGGTTGTAAATATCTTACCTAAACCGATGGCAAGATCATAAGCTTTAAGTAATTCCGGATATCTGGTAAAAAGCAGATCAGCCCGCTCTTTTTGAGATAGTGTCCATTTTGACCGGTGTTTGAACAATAAGTAGCGGCTTCGGGCCAGTAATTGTTTTAAAGTATCGCCATTACTAAATACTTCGGGCTGATAGGGTTGTTTGTTTTTCCGGGCCTGTTCAATCAGCTCACTTTCCGCATCAAGAGCTTCCCAGCGATACTTTATTCTTGCTTCCTGTACAGCATCATAAGCCAGCTTTTGTACATGGAACCTATCTACCACACGCACAGCATAATTAAAACACCTGCGGATAGCTTTGATCATATTAGCCGCCATGTCCATCGTTACTTCCTTTACCTTATTCCTTGACCTTAAGGGTATTTTCTCCAGCGCAGCTATGATCTGTTCAGACTGTGTGCCTTTGATCATCGCCACTATAGCTTTTTTGTTCCCTTTGGCCTGTTTGTTAGTCACGATGGTATAGAGCTCCCCGTTGCTTAACGCGGTTTCATCTATACTCAGATAAGGGCCTATGTTATCTGCAAACAGCATCCAGTCCTCTGCATGCTCTTTTTGATCCCAGCTGTGGAAATCACTTAGGTGGTCTTTGTATTGCTGCCCGAGCTGCTTGCCGTCTACCTGGTATAACCGGCCTAATAAATGGCTGCTGATCGGGTGATTATCTAAATATTCCTTTTAAAAAAATGCCGAATTCCGTTGTCATTCGCGCCCCTTTTCTTACCAAATCCCAATCTCTTGTGATGATCTCCCCGCTCGCCTTTACTTCCCATCTGCGTCTTTTTATACACAAGGCTACTTTATGGCCACGAATAGGAAAATCCTGAATTGCCGTCTCCGGCAAGAAGCCTTTCGACTCTAATTGTGATTTATCATAACCCGATGGCACCAGGTTCTTTTCTTCAAGATAGATATTCAATTGACCCTTCTCCGAGGAATGAACATCTGTAAGTTCAAAATAGTTTAAAAGGCCTTCTGGTAGGATTAAACGGACGAGGGTTTCGTATGCTGATGACAAGTGGATGCCTGTTGTGTTTTATATCCACAAAGCAAACACTTTTTTTATTCCCCCACAATTTTTCTGCTTGATCCTCAGTTAGGTGCACAGAAGTTGACGTTTCTTGAGGGTTATTGAGGGGGTAATTAATGAAAAACCCCTTAAATAAGCTATTTAAGGGGTTTTTAGATCTTTTTAAAGGTTAGAAAGTGCGCCCACCTGGGGTTTTATCTCCATTGCATATCAATATTTTAACGACATAGTTGCGAAGCAAACTGCCCCCTCCTACTCGTATTTTGGCATGTATTATCTATTTTAATGTAAATCCATACTTGGTTGCCTCTCCCTTAAAGGATGCTATCAAATCACTTAGCCTGGACAAACTACCCTGATCAGCGTTAATTTTGATTGACAGCGACAATTCGATAGTATCGGCGGTTTTATATTCTGATTCAGGTTCTTTTAGCAGACTAACCGAATCCATAGGAACGTAATCGTTTAATTTTGGATTGAACACGTAGTTAGTAAAATCCAACCCGGTAGCATCCTTCAGGTCCTGTAAAAATTCAAAATCAAATTTCTTCCTCGTGTCAAGCTGATTGACAGCCTGTCTACTCAAATTCAGTTTTTCAGCAATCACTGTTTGCGATATGCCAGCCTGTTTTATAGCTGATTTTATCTTCACACCAAGTAGTTGCTTTTCCCTTTTTGCCATCAATGCAAAATTATGTGTCTTATTGTCAATCAGTTAAAATACAAATTCACATTTTATTGCGAAATGTACACATTTTGCTTGCTTTTGTCAATCAATGGATTTACATTTGCTTAACACGATTGACGCACAAATGACGCAATCTTAACACAGGACATCAATACATAAAAAACAGTATATGTTAAGCAAAGAGGAAAAGAGAGCATTAGTCGCAAACTTGCCGGATAACTGGAAGGCGACAGCGGCCGAAAAATTTCAAAAATCAACCAGTTACGTCGAAAAGGTTGCTTATGGTTCAATTGAAAACCTGGAAGTGTTTGAGCACCTTGTTTCAATCGCCGAAGCTAACAAGCTTAATCAGGCTAATAAAATGGTTGAACTGAAGGAGCGTATTACCAACCTCGCTAAACCTATCAGCGCATAAGCCATGGCCAACCAAACCACCCTTTCACAAATTAAACAGCCAGTTTACCAACGGGTAACCGCAGGGCTATTTGGTAGCGAAGTAGAGATATTTTATTACGGTACCGAAGTATATGCCATTTACCAGGGGCAGAGGCTTGCTTTTAACGAATGGCCGCAGCACTTATTTGATTGCCTTGCTGCCGATCTGATCAAGCACCCGCTGGCTATGGATGCGCTCGACGAATTGAATGTTACAGAGCTTCGGGATCGAGTTTGGATTTATGCCCGCTGCCGTTTCGGAAGTTTTGACGGTAAACCGGATATCAGTGCCGATGGCAAAGTACACCACACCGAATATTACGATTGCGGCCTTCGTGGCGAATGCAGCTTTGAAGGGCGGATCTGCTCGCATATGAAAGTGGAGCAGGGATACCTTACCCCCCGTGAGATAGATATCATGCGCCTTGCTGCCGAAGATTTCATGAATAAGGAAATCGCCCACCAACTGAGCATTTCAGTAAAAACGGTACCGGTGCACAAGCGCAATATGATCAGGAAAATAGGGGGACGGCGCAATGGTGATATTATCAGGTTCGCTGTTGAGCATAACATTACCCATAACAAACAAGCCTAAATAACAAGTCCCCGCCGTGGAGGGCAGGGACTATAAATAAAATGCTAATTAACCAATCAACGCTTTTGCCTTTTACGCTAAACGTTATAACTCAAAGGAAACTAAAATTTTCCTATATAGCTATAAAGTGCAGCAAATTGTATCAAAAGCGTGAAAAATTTTTCACACGTTATGATTTACGCTGAAGCTAATTACACTCAGGATAACCGTGTATCAATGGTTATCTGCTATCCCGACAGCCAGGATAACAAAACAGTTACCGTAGCTAATGAAAGTGAGGGCAGGCGCATTGTTTACTTCCACAATAGGCAATACTTCAAATTACAGCTAACTGAATGGTTAGGGCAGCGGATAAACGCACTGAACCATGCCGAGGTTGTTGATGAAGACCGGATAACCCTTGCCGAAACACTGATTGAGTGCATAAATAAACACAGCAACGCTTTGCATCCGCAATGCCGAAAGATCATCGAAAAAACGCCGTTGCTTTTAAAGCTTGCCCCCTCAGCGCAAAGCCGGCATTACGACAAATACCGATCAGACATTTTACCAATTATACAATTCTGCCACGACCTGCAAGGCATACCCTTTCAGGCATAGGCATCAAAATATAGGGGCTGTTCTTTATGCGGTTAGGAAGACGAGCTTAACTGTTTTGGAAAACCGGTACCCCGCCGGCATTTAAAACAACTATGATAGCGGCCGTGCAGGTGGGATGTGTAGTTGGATGGCCTGGGCGATGGCAGGAGGCCAGGAGAAGTGAGGTTGATAAAGCGCCCAGGTGTAATGGGCCGGGGCAAAAAAGTCGTCAGGGTGGCGAAATGGTAAACGTAGCAGTTAGCTGTGGGTGATAAAGATATAGCGCGGTATCTCACCGTTGCGGGTTCGACTCCCGCCCCTGAAACAAAGGCAAGGCTTGAAAGGCAGTTACTAAGCCGTAAGGCGATAGCACCCAAGTAGACACCTGCCTAATTGTGATAAGGTTTAGGTTAGGCCCCCGAAATGCGAGATCGAGGGGGCTTTTTTAAAAAGCAACTAATCAATTTAAATATGGGCACTATAACAACAAAAAAAGCCGAGATATTAAATAATGATCCGGCATTTCTGCAATGGCTGCACGAACTAACCGTAGTGGGCTACAGCCGAGACATTGTCATCCCGGCCGATCATGCCGATGTGATCCAGTACATCTATTTAACCACCGAAAGCATTGATCACGCCCTCGATATGTATCAAAAATTCAGGATTAGGTGGGATGTTTTAACTGCTGAATCTCATTGATATGCTGCATAGAAACACCTATATAAAAAACCTGAAAAAAGGCGAAGTGCTGGCAAATTTAGGGAAGATCCAAAGTATTGAAGAGTACGTCAATTGCTGGGTAGTGACTGTAAAAACCTACGACAATGTAACACTGGCAATGAAATATCCGAAGTCTCAAATCTTGATAACGGTATACTAATCAGCTAATTCAACTAAATAATATATGAATAATACTTACAACCTAAGCCAGTCCGAGCGAGTATATCTCGGGCGTGTCGGCACCACAAAAACAATCGCCCTGCCATCCAGGCCAACTGAACAATCACGTCCTGCAAGGCGCAAAACCGAAAAACCTAAAGCAGATCTGCAAAAGCTGATGGATAGCGACGTAAACTTTAAAAAGTGGATCATTGGGTTTACTAAGGCCGGCATCGATAGCCGCATCGTTATCAAATTTGATAAGTCGGACGTGATCGAATATATCTATTTGAGCGAACCCGCAACAATGGATAAGGCGTTGGAGCTATATCAGCAGCTCACCGCAAAACGTGTAGATAGCAACCCTAAAAACGCCGGCCGCAAACGCCTGGATGACGCGGTACGCGAAGAGCGGGAAGAGAAACGAAAAGATGTTATTGTTAACCATCGCAAGCAACTGGACGAAAGCCGCCGCGAAAAAAAGCAAGCCAAAAGGCAGCATGAGGCGCAGGTAGCCGAAAAGCATAAACAAATCTTAACCGACCGCGAAAGACTTCAATCGCTGCAAAACAAAGCCGCTTCTGCTACTGCGACTAAAGAAGACCTGCCCGAAGGCTGCACCATTGTTGAGGGCATGTTCGCCCAGCGGGGCAAAACAGCCATCCGCATTAATGCCAAAACCATCATTTACGTGAAAAACGGGCACAGCATACTGCATGCCATCGAAAAACACCTGCTTCACCAAAAACTACAATTAGCAATTTAAAAACCTAATGATATGATCCTGACAATTATCCTGGTTGCGGGCGTCAATGTGGCGATGATCCTGATTAAAGCCGCCGACGATCACAAACAAAAGCAACGCGCCAAACAAGCTCATGAACGCTATAAAGCCCAATGCCATGCCAAAACAAGTCATTAAAACAGGGGGCCGCGTAAGCACCAAAACATCATTTATGTGGGTGCTGGGCTTCGGGTACAAATCCTACTTTATTAACCAATGGGGCAATAATGTAGTAAAGGTATCACAAACGATACTGCCATTCTGCGTGATTGAACGAGTGCAACTTTATCAAAAACAATAACCTTATGATCTCACAAGACACCATCGACAAAGTGCGGGAGGTTGACCTGCTAACGGTGATATCCAAATATGCCGCCGTTAAAAAAAAGGGTGCTAATCATTTCGGGCCGTGCCCTTTTCACAATGAAAAGTCGGCCAGTTTTTCATTCAGCCCGGTAAAAAACATGTATAAATGTTTTGGATGCGGCGCGGGCGGAAATAACCCGGTTGCCTTTATCATGGCTAAGGAAAACATGGATTTCCCGACCGCTGTAAAATATTTGGCCGACTGGTTTAACATCACCGTTGAAGAAACCAGGACGGACGAGCCCGACGAAGTGCGCAGCAAGCGCGCCGATCAGCTCGAACTAATGAAATACGCGGCCGAAAAATACCGCAAAAACCTATTCAACATGGTCAGGATGCAAACGGCCGAACAGCCGATGGAAGCAGGATCACCGGTAACCGAACTGCTGTTAAACCGCCGGTTAACCACCGAAACCATTATCCAGTTTCAAATCGGCTATGCACCAAAAGAGCGGTTTTTAGCGCCGAACATCAAAGAGCGCGGCTTGCTGATCCCGGCCGAAGAAATAGGCCTGGTTAAAGTGGGCGATAACGGTAGCTACGACATTCAGCGCGAACGGATCATTTTCCCGATCCAAAACGAGCGGGGCGAAATAGTGGGCATAGGAGGCCGTAAAATGGAAGATGGTAAAAAGGATAACCCCAAATACATCAACAGCCCCGAAAGCCTGATATACAACAAAAGCAAGGTGCTTTATGGCCTTTTCCAGGCAGGCCCGCACATCCGCAAAATGAAATTTGCCTGTGTAGTTGAGGGCTACTATGATGTAACCGGCTTCCATCAGGCAGGTATGCCAAATACCGTAGCACCTTGCGGCACCTCATTTACTGAAGAACAGGCCAAAATTTTAAAGAAGTACACCAATCATGTGGTATTGATACGGGATAGCGATGATGCCGGTAATAAGGCAAACATGCGTGATGTGGACATGCTGCTGAAACAAGGCTTTAAAGTTGATATCTGCCTGCTGCCTACCGGGGAAGATCCTGACAGTTTCGCCCGCAATATGCAGCCTGGGGAAACCGAACCCGAACCGCAGGAAGATGAACAGGAAGAAATGGAGGTAGCGGCATGACAAGGGACGAATTTGAAGCCGGAAAAAGCTTTTTGATAGATGATGAGCCTTTAAGATTCAATAACAAAGACAATATATTAACTCTTGATGATGATCGGCACTCTATAATTTATGAAATCGACGATGATGGCTTTTGTGTTGAAAACTGGCCATTTGAGGATATCAGAATTGAATTTTCCCGTTGCACCGTATTTAAATATTAAACCATGAGCCAACAACTTCCAGGCATTACCGAGGATTATTTTTTATCCGGGCAGCCATTTTACTATCAAAATACACCGGCATTTATTTACCGCTTTTCGGCCGATGACAATAATGCAAAGCGCGGCATCCTTATTTCTGATCAACGGAGCCAGCCGCAGCACGTTAACGGCATCCATGAAAAAGGCTTTACCATGCTCGTGATCAATAAGCCGATGAATGTGCGCTTTAGCGACTGCCACACACCTGTAAACAGGATGAAAAAGAACGACCTGCTTAACGAGAAACAATTCATTTACCGGGGCACATTTACCCACTTAACGGATAAACAGCTTCAGTTCGACAGTGCTAAAAACCTAATCATCGAGGTTAAAGAAAATCAGCTGTTAACGATCCAAACTATCCAGGATGAAAAATTTGCCGTGATCGTGCGCGGCTTTGGCATCATCCCGATTTACTATCACGAATGCGAGCTTATCGCGGAAACTTCTAAATAACATGGGCCAAAAAATAACTATTGTATTTGATCCCGAAACGGGAAAAGGAGAAGGCAATTTTTTTCAAATTGATAATGGGATCAAAGTTGTAAATGCGATTAAAGCCCTCGAATACTTAGCCAATTGGATCCGCAAAGGATCGGAGAAACATGCCGAACTCAACGGCATGGGCAAGGACACGCCCTATGAGTTAAAAAGCGCGTTTTTAGCTAATCAGACCGTGGAGGAAGTATTATAATGTCTGCACCCCTACTAAACTATATAAACCTGAATAAACAGGACGCGGTTGTTTACAAAGCCAAAACCCTGTACGTCGCTGCCGGCGAAGACATCCATCTGCAAACAGAGGCCGTAAGCAGCATAAAGCTGATGCTGGCCTGTATTGATGATGATATCCTGGCCGATTTTTACATCAAACGTATTTCGCAGGAGATCGGAACCGCAAAAAACGCCCTGGCAAAAGGTGTTAAATCAGTACAGGATACCGAGCGCCGCAAAAATGAAGAGCAGCACGTAGCTGAGGGCAAACAGGCTTTCCCCGCCTGGGTAAATAAAGACCGGGCTAATACCATCGGTTTCGACTGGAAGGTTGATACCGTAAACCCTGATTATACCGGCATCTACTTCCGCGAAAATAATAACTACATGAGGCGGCTTACCAATTTTACCATTAAGCCAATTTTGCAGGTGATCAGTCATAAAGATGACGGCCGGCGTAGGCTAACCGAGATCAGTAACGGCTATACCAAACAGGTTTTTGAGCTGCCCAGCTCGGCATTTACCAGTACGGTAAAGTTTGAAACGATGCTGATGGATTTCGGGGTATACTTCTGTGAAGAGGGTTTTACCCAAAGCCACCTAAACCGCATCAAATCTTTTTTCCTGGGCCAGTATTCCCGCGGTTATGAGCTCACCACTTTGGGTTGGCAGGATGAGGGCTTTTTTGCCTTCAGCAATGCGCTTTTTAAGGATGGTGTCAAATATTACAACGAATACGGCATAGCCGAGGTTGACGGCACCAAATACCTGAGCATGGGATCGAGCAATATACTCGAGGGCCTGCGTGCCGGTACAGATCGGTATAAAAACGACCGGCATTTAAAGTACATCATGCCGTCGGTTAGCTTTAGAGATTGGTGCGACCTGATGATGAAGGTGTACGGTAACCGGGCGATGATGGGTATTGCCTGGGCATTTTTAGCACCGAACAGGGATATCGTTTTATCCAGGTCGAATTATTGCCCTTTGCCTTATTGCTACGGATCGGCCGGCTCGGGAAAATCAAAGTTTGTCGAATCGATCATAGCCATATTTCTGCACGATATCAAGTTAATCAACCTTAACCAGGTATCCATATTTGCGTTTTGGGCATCGGCAAGCCGCTTTAAAAACGTACCGATGGGCTACAACGAATTTGATCCACAGGCGATAGCCGAAGCCATCACCAAGGCATTTAAAGGGATGGCCGAAAACGAGGGCAGGCAGAAAGGCACAGGAAAGGGCAATGATACCGAAACACAGGAAGTAAACTGTATGCCTATGCTGCTTGGCCAATATGCAGCTACAGTTGATGACGGTTCGATCATGAGCCGCTCTATTGCCGAACGCTTTGTAGAAAACAATGATTATACCGACGAAGAGAGCGACAATTTCGACAAGCTGAAAGCATACGAAAAGGCTGGCATTACCGGGCTGTCAACGGTGATCATTCAGGAACGCCCGATGATTGAAGATAATTACCTCACAACTTTTAAGGGGGTAATGAGCGCTTTGAATGCTGATTTTAAAGAGGAAGGCTACACACCTAAAACCCGCGTAGTTGAAAACTACACGGTGGTTTTAACGCTCATGAAGCTGTACCAGGGCGCTATTGACCTTCCTTTTACTTACGATGATTTTTATGCCTACTGCAAAGATCAGATTCGCAACCTGAACACCGTAATTGCCGAAAGCAATACCCTGGGCGAGTTTTGGAAAGTAGTTGAATCGCTTTCGGATCGTGTGGACGGCCATTGCCTTGAGCCGGGCTGGGATTATAAAATTGAGACTGTAACGGAGTTGAAAGGCGTGTTAGCCGAAGGTGCTTCGAAAAAGGTGATCAGTTTTGATAAGCCCACCCGGCTTTTGTTTTTACGCTTTACCAATGTTTACCCGGCCTATGCTAAAGAAAAGCGCAATGTTACCGGTAAGGTTGCAATTAACGAAAGTACCGTTAAAGCCTACCTCACCGAGCAAAAACACTTTATAGGCACATCTGCCGGCAGCATATTCAAAAGCAAAAAAACAGGTCTTAAAAAGAACACCAGTAGCATGGTTTTTAACTATGAAAAGCTGCTGTTAAATGATGTCAACCTGATGGAAAGCGCCGGCGAAGATGACCGGGTATTAGTAACACTCGATGGCCACGTTGAGCGCGATGCCTACATACAGCACCTGTTAAATACTGAAAAAGTGGTTTTCATGCTTACTAAGGATGAAAGCTATCAGCGGGATAATGTGAGGGTTGAAAAGATCACTAAAACCAAATGTTTTTGGACTGATCTTTCACAGGCCAATAACCTGAAGCTGGGCGACGAGATCAGGGTGACCGGTATGCTGAGCATCCAGGGCGAAAAGCAATGGCGCAACCTCGAGGTACAAGGTATTGAAGTGATCAGGCAGGTACCCCGCGAAGTAACGCCGGCAGCGCCCGCCAATCCATACGCGCCGCCATCGCCGGTAAACACCCAACTATCATTTGAGAGCATCGATCCCCCGGGTGATGACGATAACCAAACAGACCTTTTTTAACCCTTTAAAATCTTAATAATGTACGACGAAAAGCAAGTAAAAACCCTGATCAAAAAATACAGGCAGTACCGCAACTATCAAACCAAGCTCGAAGAGCTGCGCAGCAAGGGCGAACGTGCACCGGGCAAACAAAACATCAAACCCATGAAAGCGCTCCTGGCCAACATCAACGGTGTGCGTAAGGAAATGGACACCCTTGTAAACGAGATGCAGCCACTTAATATAAAGCCTAAAAAAACGCTGGTTAAGGGCGATCCGACCGGGTTGGTAAACTAAGTAGTAACAATTTAAACCGAAAAATAATGGCTAAAAAAATGTATGACATTGAGTACGGCCCCACCTGGTGGGAATGTACCGTAGTGGTTGACCACACCCCGGAAGTTGATAACGCTATCCGCAGCATGGTTGAATTTTGGATGGGCTATGAGGATAGGCTCAAAGCTAACGGTTATGACTACACGAAAACATTTTTACAGCAGCTCGGCAGGGAAATCAACTTTATCCAGGCTGAGCAGCACGTAAACCTCATAGGCGTATTGAAAGCATTTGAGAGCCGCGAAGGATGGTGTAAAATGGACGGCAGCGCCGGCATCGAGATCATTGCCGCCGAAGATTTCTCTTTCGATCATAACCAATATGTGGTAATGGAGGGCCTGCCGGTATGAAAAAACGTTATAGGATCAAGCCTGTAATGGGCGGTTGGTCAGACTTCGATTATAGAATCGAGTGTTGGCGACCATGGTTTCCTTTTTGGATCCGCGTAGGTATCTCGAAGACATTTTCAAACATCGATGTAGCTGAACGCTGGCTCGATCAGCGGTTAAAACCGGCGGAGTATCAACCCAAAAAATCAATATAAGCCATGAGAAAAGAACGACCTATCCTATTCAGCACCCCAATGGTGCAGGCCTTGTTAGCCGGCCGCAAAACCATGACCCGGCGGGTTATAGATGAACCGTGGCTAATAACTTTTTTAAATAGAATGGAAAATGCCTACAGCAAGGCTGATTTACCGGATACGCTTAAACGGATAGTTACCGATAAAAAAAATGATGGTGGTTTTGAAGTGCCTTGCAAGAACGGCCAAATAGGTGATCTTATTTGGGTTCGCGAAGAGCATAATATAAAGTTAAACGGCAACTATGTTCAGTGCCTTTTCAAAGACCTTGGTGCCGTGATGCTTCCTTTTAGTGAGATTTCTGAAAAAGCCTTAAACAACATCAAAAAGAGGAAAACATTAGGTAAGTGGCAAAGGGCACGGTTTTTACCAAAAGAATTTTCGCGCATTTGGCTTGAAATTACAGATATCAGAATTGAACGTCTGAAGAATATTACTGAAGAAGATTCGCTGAGAGAGGGCGTTGAAATGATTGTAAGTAAAGACATACTGAATGGCCTTTATAAAAATTATCAAAAGGATAATTCAGGCTTTCTTACTCCGGTAGGCTCATTTTTGTCGGTTTGGGATGTAATAAACGGTGATAAATCTCACGAATCCAACCCCTGGGTTTGGGTAATAAGCTTCAAAGTTTTATCAACTAATGACAAGCCAGAAAACGTCGATAAGGAGGCGGCTACAGCATGAAAATGTTTTTGAAAAAGTTTGATAGCCCTGTTACGGCTATCATGTGCATCCTAACCGGGGTAATGGCCTTTAGTTTTTTGGTGATGGGCATCTTCCAGGCATATACTCAAATTCCTTCAGCATTCAGGTTTGCGCTGGGCATTGGCGTTATAGCGCTCCTGGCTGCTGTGTTTATTGTTGGTTACTGGATGAGGCAGGCAGTTAAAAAGTAAAATGAAAACATCGCAATCAAACTTATTTGAAGGAATATCCCGGCGGCTGCAAATGACTGAGAGCTTTGAATTAAGCTGGCAGTCGTTAAATGCTTACGGTCCTCGTTATAACTATTGGTGTGTAGCATGGAGCGGAGGTAAGGACAGCACCACCTTGGTGACATTTATAATTTGGAGCATTATGTCAGGCAAGATCAAAGCCCCTAAAAAAATCTTCATTTTATATGCAGATACCAGGCTTGAGCTAACGCCTTTGTTTTATGCTGCTCAAAAGATAATGGAAGAACTTGCTGAGCATGGTTATAACGTAGAGGTTGTTATGGCTCCTATGGAAAACAGATTTCTGTGCTACATACTTGGCAGAGGCGTTCCGCCGCCTAACAATGCAACATTTCGTTGGTGTACGTCCAGGATAAAAATCGAGCCTATGGAGGTAAAGTTAAAAGGACTGGTAGGCGAACTCGGCGAAAAGGTATTGATGTTAACGGGGGTTCGGCAGGGCGAAAGTGCGATCCGTGATCAGCGGATTATTATGTCATGCTCAAAAAATGGCGCCGAGTGCGGGCAGGGATGGTATCAAGAAACATTACCCGAATCACTGTGCGATACATTAGCGCCCATACTTCATTGGCGGGTATGTCACGTTTGGGAATGGTTGAAACATTGGGCTCCTTTGCCTGAATACGGTGATTTCTCTACAGAGTTGATTGCCGATGCTTATGGCGGTGACGAAGCTGAAGAACTTAATGCCCGAACCGGTTGTATGGGATGCCCCCTAACAGACAAGGACACAGCACTTGATAACCTACTTAAAAAAACTAAGTGGGAATACCTGGCACCATTGAAACGGCTTCGCCCGATTTATAGGGAACTTCGCAAACCCCAAAACCGGTTGCGTAAAACAGGTCTTGAGGTAAATAACGAAAAGAACAAGCAACGTATGGGGCCTATCACGATGGCCGCTCGCGATTGGGCATTCAACGGGATATTGGCTATCCAAAATGAAATCAATGCAGTTGCTGATAAAATCGGCATGCCGACAGTTTATCTGCTGAATAATGAGGAGCAGATTTTTATCCGCAAGTGTTGGTCTGAAAACCTTTGGCCGAATAAATGGACTGGTGAAGAACCGACCGGTGATACACCTATGGATACAGTTTATGCCGATGGTAGTGTTCAACCCTTATTATTCGGAAAGTAATGGCAAGGATAAAGGTAGACGCCTACAGCAGCTATTTCGGCGGGAAATCCGGTTCGGGGACTTACCAAAGTATCATAAACCGGATACCCCCGCACGAGGTATTCTTTAGCCTGTGCCTGGGCAATTGCGGCATCACACGGCATATCAAACCGGCCAAGCTTAATTATCTCAATGATATCGACCCGCAGGTAATAGCATCGTGGCAAAATGCGGTACGTGATCATGATCATTACCATCTGCTGAATATGGATGCCGAAGACGTGATCCGGTACCTCATCGCACATAAATACGATACTGCAGCCACGTTTATTTACATTGATCTGCCTTATTTATTCAGCACCAGGAAAGGCCAGCGCCCTGTATACCGCTTTGAATCCGATGAGTTTAAGCATATAGCGGTGATCAAAGCGGCCAGGGCCTTGAAACATACCCGGGTAATGTTTAGCCATTATCCAAATGATCTGTACGATGAACTATTGGCCGGATGGCAAACGTTTGACTTTCCCAGCACCACCCGTAAAGGCCAGGTTTTGGAGCGGATCTATTATAACTATGAGCTTACCGATCAGCTGCATGATTACAGCTATATTGGCGAAGACTTTAGGGAGCGTGAAGCATTAAGCCGGGTAAAGAAAAACTTTATCCGTAAGCTAAAGCGCCTCGATCCGCAATTACGCAACGCCATATTGCAAGATCTCACATCGCAAAAAAATGCGCTGGCAGCTGTACCCAAAAAGATAGGCGAAAATTTAAACGGGTACTCAATTGATTTCATCTACGTTGACGAAGCCCGTCACCTGGTTTCATCGCAAAAAAAGGAGGTGTGATATCATGAGTAACCAGGGCTTATTATTCAACGTGCCGGAGAAACTCATTTTCAAGGCCAATAAAAAGAAACCGGCCGATGTGGAGATCAACCGGATAAACCGGAAGGTGGCCCGGCGGCGCTACTACCTGCATAAGCAGTTACCGAATGAGTTTACAGTGTTTGCTGCCGAGCGCCGGATCAAATGCCAATACGAAAGCTTTATGGACATACCTGTCGGCCCGCGGTGGTATGTAAGCGAACTGATCAAAATGGGCTACGAAATACAGTTTAAACTTAATTTTTAATTATATGAGCGAGATCAACAAAAGAGCATTCACAACAATCATCCCAGGGCACCACTATCAGGTACCGGTTTACGAAGTAGCACCCAACATCGGTATCCAGGCAACCGGCGAAATGTGGGATATCGGCTTTGTAAGGGGCAGTAAAGTGATCAACGAAAACCGGGAGCCCGCACTGGAAGGTACATTGCATGAACACCTGGTTACCGTAATGATTGAAGACCTGAAGCTAAAGCACGCCGAATTTCCGTCGAAAGAAACTGCCTGCGCTATCACAAACCTTGAACAGGCCCGCCAATGGATGGAAGAGCGCGAAAAGGCCCGCGCTGCCCAGGGCGTGTTAGGCACCTATCAACCGCATAAATATTGACAAGTATGCCCCTATAAAATAAGAGCCCCGAAAGGGGCTTTTTTATTTTATAAAAATAAAGACTACCAAGTTTGTAGGCAATCAGCTTTTTTCCTGAAAACCACCCAAAATGCCGGTTTCACTCCAACAGCTCCAATAAAATAGCCCCTGTTTCCAATCAAATTGGAAATTTGCTACTGTGCCGTTTTTTATACAAAAGTGCGTTTTTAGCCAAAAAACAGGGGTATAGAGAGAAAAACGTAAAAGCTGATAAAAAAGTAAAAAAGCACTCCAATCGCTCCAACAGCTCCAATAATAATAAAAAAGTTTGTTTTTAATATATATAAGGCACTTTTTACCTGTTAAAAGCTGTTGGAGTAAATTGGAACTGTTGGAACTGTTGGAGTGTTGGAGTGAAAAATCATAAAAAAGGGTGTGCCCTCGGTTTCCGAAAAAAAAACTTGAAATTTGATACCCTAAAAGCATGGAATCAACGCAAACAGGAACCAGCGGAGCGCCCACTTGGTGGACGTACCTGCAATATAATTTCCGGGATAAAACCAGGATTTGTCATATGGCTGTGGTCACCTGCCAGGGCGGGCCTTATTATTTCTTTTCGTTTAAAAAATACACACCCGCGTCCCTGGTTAAAAAGGATGGCCTTTGGTACGATGGATTAGTCCCGATTGCCGATAGGTTTAACGCTTCATTGCTTCAGGCATTAGCCGCCGCCATTGATGCCGGTACATACGGCGACAACTATACGCCTGATGCAGCCGTTTAAAGGGTGTTTTTAGGGTATTTTTTTTGTTATAATTAAAATTTACCTTTAAGCAGCTAATTAATTGGACTCATGGATGTAACCCTGCACATACCTGTACGCAGGTATGTATTTAAGTACTGCAAAACCTTATTTGGCGATCCCTGGCGCTTAACTACCAGGCATAAAGAAGGCATCGTTTTACACGCTATGTTAAAGCGGATGCCCCATCGGTATGAAAAGTACCATCGCGATGACGAAATACTATCGCTTCAAATCCCTGCAAAAATTGTCTGCCAAAAAGGTGTTTACCTCACCCAGGAAGATATCGATGCTTTTAACGACTATATCAAACAGGTAATACTGGATGAAATATTTCAATTTCATACGGCTATCCAGTCTCGTGTAGGTCTAAAAGCAATCGACAAAGTTTCGGTTAACCAATACATGGCAGATAAGCGGGTACGATTGATCCGTTTGCAGCCAGCCGAGGCTACTAAATTCTTTTGGCAAAAGCAGATCATAACCGACATTTTGAGCAAGTATGACATCACCGAAGACGATTTAAGCAGCGATTCAGTGGTAAAACACTTGCAGCGATATAGCTCTGCACGCTATTTAGCCTCATAATGAGTTAGTTGCAAATGTTTTTACCTTTTTGTCCTCTGCCTGACAGCCTTAACCCGGCTGCCAGGCTTTTTTTTGCGTCAAAGTTTCGTTTACGTGTCCTTTATCTGCCCCTCTTATGCCCGCAACTTAAGGGCATGGAAATTATCACCAACAATCAGGACGACAACATTGGCGGCATTGCTACGCTCCGTTTCGCCCCGGGCTATTTCTTCAGCTCGTTAAACCCGCTAACCTTCAATACCGGTTACGATTGGATCACCGTAGAGGTAACGACCGAAAGCGTAAGCTTCACCGAAAAAGCTTCGGACAGCGTTAACCTCACCTACCAGGATACGCAGATCAGTTACACCCTGCCTAAAATCCGTCCCGAAGTACATACCATATTAAATAAGTATCGCGGGCAGCGCTGCATAGTGGAGTGTGAGGATAATAACGGTTACCTGCGCCGCGCCGGCATAACCGGTTTGCTTACACTGCTTGATCAAAGCGCATCAGGTCAGCAAGCAGCCGACGTCAATGGTTACGGCATCACCTTCGCGGGCCAGCAACTACAACCGGCTATTTTCATATAACCGCGCCCTTTTTCCTGTCCTTTATAGGGCTCCCCATCGCCCCGAACATTGGATCACGCTATCGCGGTACGTATCCAATGATCAATGAACTAATCGTAAATGAAATTTTATTAAGCCCCCTGTGCATCGAACCCCACTTTGCACAGGCGTTGGCTATGTCGCATTTATTGTCGTTTAGCCAGCCGAAATCTTCAGCCGCTCCCGGCTACATAAAATACTACACCGTAAACGCCGCCACCGGCAAACAGCAGACAGCGCCGCAACCCGGCGCCGTTGGCATTGTGGTGATCGAGGGCGCTATCGTTAGCGCCTCTGATCCCTGGTATGGCTTAAAAGGTACGCTCGAGGCCGCACAGGAATTGCAGGCGTTTGAGGCCGATCCTAATATCATCGGTACGGTACTGGTGCTCGAGAGCGGCGGCGGGGCCGTTTACGCTATCAAGCCTATTGCCGATGTAATGAACCAGCTTACTAAGCCGGTGGTTACCTACAGCCGCACCATTTTGGCCAGTGCAGCCTATCGCATCGCTGCTAATACCGATTACATCCTGATGTATCATCAGCATGGCATTGTTGGCAGCCTGGGCACAATGGCCAGCTTCAGCGACATGCAACCCATGTTTGAAAAATGGGGCATGAAGTTCAACGAGTATTACGCCTCAGCTTCCGTCCTTAAAAACAAAACCTACAACGACGCCAAAAACGGCGACGGTAAAGCACTGATCGAAAAAGTGCTTAACCCGATGAACGACCAGTTTATCGGCGATATCAAAAGTTTACGGGGCGATAAGCTCGACGCTAAAACCCCTGCCATTT
Organism: Mucilaginibacter gossypii; assembly: GCF_017569325.2. Lineage (NCBI taxonomy): Bacteria > Pseudomonadati > Bacteroidota > Sphingobacteriia > Sphingobacteriales > Sphingobacteriaceae > Mucilaginibacter > Mucilaginibacter gossypii. Next base: position 2,307,803 of record NZ_CP071878.2, read on the forward strand.
ACCAGGGCGAAACCTTCATGGCTTCCCCACAAGCGATAAGCCTCGGCCTGATCGACGCGCTCGGCAACCTCTCGGATGCCATAGCAATGGTTTCGGCCCTGGCAAATGGCGATACCTCATCCAGCATCAATTCAACTCACACCAAATCAAATAATCCAATGTGGTCAATTAAAAACAAATTTTCGGCACTTGCCGGCATGTCCGGTTTAGCTACCGAACAGGTAACAGCGGCTCATGTCGAGGCTGTTAACAAAGAAATAGCGGAGCAAAAAATCCCGGGTGTAACCCTTGCATTAGACAGCGATTTATCTGCCGCAGATGACGCCGTTAGTGCAAACGCCTCGGCCTTAACCGCTTTAAACGCCGTTTTAGGCAAAGGCAACGAAAAGCAAACCCTTGCTGAAGCCGTAACCGCAGTTACTGCCTTAAACCTTACCGCTACCGAGGCTACCGCCGAAATCGTGGCTTTGAAAGCCGATCGCGACCAATGGAAAGCTAAAGCGGTTTCATACGGCGCCAAACCTGATGCAGAGCCAACAGGCGGCAAAAAGGACGGTACAGACGTGATTGAGCAAACCAACGCTAAACCAAGCTTCTACAGCGAAGCCGATGCAGAGCTCGACGCCATTCGCGCCAAAATGCCAAAAATGCCGGCTAAATAAGGCCAACGCCCCACTAATCAGACTATCAACAAGTTTTTAATACCCCTAAAAATTTAACCATGCCTAACCCTACCAACAATGTGGCCGCGCTTGAAACCTACGCGGGCACATACAGCCAGGCGCTTATCGGCGGATTACTTAACGGCCTGGACATTGCCCAGGACATTTATGTAATGCGCAATGTGCGCGGCCCGGTAAACCTTACCAAACTGACTATCACCAAAGGCATCCGTCCGTTGGATTTATCCATTGATGACGTAGATGAAACCGGCCGCGTTTGGAGCGGTCGTAAAATTTCGGTTCAACCCGCAATGAAAGTGTTTAAAGTGATTCCTGATGAATTGCTGAAAACATGGATGAGCGAGATGCTCGATATCAACGCCATCCAGGAGCCTTTCGCGCAATGGTGCTGGAACCAGGAATTTGCTACCGTTGCCGAAGAGATCAACGAAAGCGTTTTTTATGCCGAATATCACGCTGATGCGGCCGCGTTTAACGCCGGTACAGTTTATAATGCCGGCGATGTAATTGTTTTTACCGACAAAAACTTTTACAAAGCCAACGCCACTACCACCGCGGGTCAGTCGCCATCTACTACCCCTGCAAAATGGGATAATATCAACGCGTCTGCCATTTGCGACGGTTTAGGTACCATCATCAAAGATGAGATCACCGGCGGCGGCATAGCAGCTGATCACATCATAGCTACCAACACCTTCAGCACTACCAACGCGGTAGCTGAGCTGCGCAAATTATACCTGGGCGCACCGGTAAAATTCCGCAGCAAAAAGGCCATCATGTACATAAGCCCGGCGGTAATGGAAATGTACCGTACCGACTATGATACCCGCTATGGTAAAGGCAATAGCATCAACGACAATACCGAGGATGCACCGGTAATTTACCTGAAGGGTACCCAACAGCGTGTATTGCTGAAGGAATGTACCTGGATGGGCGACAGCCAGCGCGTGATCTACACGTTCGATAAAAACCTGGTGATGGCGACTGATCAGTTAGACGCCGCTAACAGCATCGGCAAGATGATCCCGATCCTGCACGGTTACAAAGCTGTAATGAAATACCTGATCGGCTTCCAAATTCAGGATCTCGAAGTATTGTACGTGAACGACAAACTTTAAACTTTTCTCCTAAACCATAACACCGGGGTGGCCGCAAACGCTGCCGCCCCTTTTTGCAACAATTAACCCTTAAACACCATAGTCATGGATAAAAAAGAACTTTTAAGCGCCAAAGCATTACAGGACGCTTTAGCCGCTGCCAAAGGTGACCCCGACAAAATCGTGCAGATCACCACAAACGCAATCGCCGCACTGGCTAACCAGGAAAACAATGTTGAATCGGCCACACAGGTGATCAACGAGCTTCAGACGGCCAATGAGCGCCAAAAAAAGGCAGATAAAAATTATCGCCCTGAAGTAGCCATCAAAAACGATGTATACCGCGTGGTACATGGCATCACCGTTCACAAGGATGGTGCCGTGAAAGTGCTGGGCATAGATGAGATTGCCGGTGATCAAAAGCTGATTTTGGCACTTGTTAAAGAAGGCTCAACGGCTATAAAACAGCTGCCCAAAGCCGACTAAGTGAATTAACCCGATTTTTTACCCCTATTATAATAACAATGGATTTAACTACTGATGTGTTATTCGCCGATGGGCAGGATAACATGGCCGGTTTAACAAGGCGGTTGTTTTTAGCTTTTGCAAGCTCCTTCACAACCTTATCTACACCCGCTGCCAATCCTACAACCTACGCAGGCCGCGTAACAATCGCTGATGATCACGTTTTGGCCACAGGTAAAAAAGTTATCGAAGTGTACATCATGTACGACAAATCGATGCTTGAATCACCATCCGTAGGTGGCCGTAAAGGAAAAAGCTGGAAACCGAAAATCACGGCTTTTGCTCCAGGTACCGATATGGATACTACCGGCTTACTGGATACTATCAAAAATGCCGATTTGATTGGTTTTGCTGAACCGCAGGAAGACGCAGCCTATTACCTACAGGTGGGCACCAAGAAACTGCCGCTTAGCCTGGTTAACGGATCATGGAAAAGCGGTACCGGCCCTGAAGGCGAAAAAGGCATCACCTTTGAACTGGAAGCACCGAGCCAACGCCCTGTTTACTTCTACACCGGTGACCTGCCTCGCGTAGGCGCTTAACCTCATCCCCTGCCATAAGGCTGGGGCTTTTAATTAACTGATTTTTTCATTTAATAACCATAACAATGGACGCTCCAAAATTTGAACTAAACCCGGAGGTAGCTAAAAACTACAATGTGGTCGATGGATGCCCACCGGTATTTGAAAACCCAGTGCACGGCACCATCGATATCCGCACGGTATCAACCTCAACTGTTGACGCCCTGATCAAGGCCGGCAACAATAAATTTTCGGTAAAAGCTTTAGTAGCCGCCAAAGGCAAGGCCGATGCCGCCGCTTAATAAGCTAATTAGTTAATGTTTTCATAAGTAGATTTAGTTGTAAATCCCCCGGGGCGCGAGGCTTCCGGGGGATTTTTGTTTGTTAACTGTCCTTTATTAAAAATACCGCAGCGCCCTTTTTTGGGGCATGTTTGAAGCGATACGAAACTGGCTAAATAACGGCCGCAACTACCAGGAAGGGCTAAGCATTTATTGCCATTACGGCGATAATGATTTTCTCAAATCCATGCTCCAACGGAGCGAAACCCCATACAATCGGCAAAAACTTAGCGATCTGCTTACGGAGCTGATGGAAGGCGCTGCACCTGGTAACATCGCAGATCAGAGCGATGATCATCCCTCGCAAAAAAATGAGGTGCCGGATCTGATTGATCCGCCTGCAGCATCGCAAAATAACGCGGTGCAGGCCTTGGTATCACCGGTAACACCGCAAAAAAATGCGGTGCAAGCAGCTACTAACCCCGCCGAACTGCCGGCAGTGCTCAATGTTACCCGCCAACGCGATCAAACATTTGCCGAACTACGAGCCCTGCAACCTCATTTAGACACCACACCCGAAGGTGAGCCGCTCCGTATCCTGGCTACGCGCCTGGTTAAGTTGGCCAAAAAGAACGCCGAGTTATGGCAGCGCTACAACTACATGACCGAAACCGGCATCGATCCACACGCGCCGAAGCCGAAAGCTGAGCCAGTGAATATTGACCTTAACCTGGTTAATGAACGCGAAAATGTACGTAAAGCGCTGAATAAAGCCGAGCAGCGCCTCAAAAAGCAGGATAAACCCAAACAGAAAACGCTCGATCTGATCCAGCTTAAGCGCCAATTACTTGCCGATATCGACCTGAAGATCGCTAACATAAAAGCCGGAGGTAAGCCATGAGCGACACCGGATTAACCCCATTTAACGACAAACGCCGCGATGACGCACTCGACCGTATTTACAAAGCCTGGTTAGCGCACCGGATTGAGGAGGATTTAAGCCTTCAGGATCTTTGGATACTCGAGCGTATGGAGTTCATCGATGCGCGGTTAAGGTATGGCGGCAAAAGGGCTATTTATAAGAACCTGGTCGAAGATACTTACGAGTATTTTAAAGGTACTCATGGCATAACCAGGCGTACTATTGAAAGCGATATAGCACGTACACGTCGTTTTTTCCTGGTTACACGCCCACGCGCTGACAAAGAGTATGGACGCGGCATAGCCATCGAACAAGGCCGGCGAATGCTTGCCAAAATGGAGAAAGCCGAGAAATTTAAAGAGTGGGCGATGCTATACAAAGAGCTCAATCACCTCGAAGGCTTTTACGACAAGGATATCGACGTGCCTAACATGGCCGAAATTCAACCGCCGCCGCTTATGGTGGTTATGGATCCCGGGCAGATCGGCATTCCTGTCATCGATAACCTGGATGAAGAGATCCGCATTTTATCGATCCCGAAAAGCAAGCCCCGCAATGCTGATAACATAGAAGACGTGGAGGCTGAAGATGTTAGCGAATGATATTTACTACCATCCCGGGCAGCTGCGCTCTATTTTAGCCAGTACAAACACCGAATACATCGTTTGCGGTCGTGGTTGGGGCAAGTCTGAAGGCCCCGGCGCTCGCCGTACGGCCGATTGGGCTAACAACATGCCCCGGGCGTCGATAGGCATCGTCGGCGCTACTTACATGCAGTTGCTTGACCGTACGCTCCCGCCGCTCTTCCGCGCCTGGGAGCGCATCGGCTATAAACGAGGGGTACATTTTTGGCCACGCGTTAAACCGCCAAAAGAGCTCAAAATTCCGCTCCCTTACTATGCACCGGATACCGATCAAAATACCATTTACTGGTATAACGGGGCGTGTTTTAAACTGATCAGCCAGGACAGGCCTGGATCAGCCAACGGTACAACGCTCGACGCGCTGTATGGTGATGAGGCCAAATTGTTGAACAAAGTAAAATTCGACCTCGAGATCGACAAGGCTAACCGTGGTAACGTGCGTGAGTTTGGCGACTACGCCGGGCATCACGGCATATTGTTCATGACAGATATGCCCACAACGCCCGATGCCAAATGGATCCTCGAGAAAAAGAACGATCTGAACCTCGATATACTGAAGGGTGACAAGCTGATTAAAATGCAGGAATTGGTTCACCTGATCCAAAACTGGCAGCTGTACATCAATAAGCTTTACTATTTCCGTTACCAGGCTAAGGATAAAGAAACGGTCGATAAGTATTCGAGTCAAATCCGCTCAGCTGAGCGCAAGATCAACGAGCTCCGCAAAGAAACAGTTAACTACACGGCCGGGCCTTCCCTCGAAAACATTCACTTCCTGGGCCTCGACACGGTAAAGAAGTGGAAGCGTGATAACCTGGACGTCGACTTCCGTACCCAGGTGATGAATGAGCAGATATACATGGTGCCTGATTCATTCTATGCCCGGTTCGATGACGCGGTACACTGTACCCAGGATAACTATAACTATGGCTACATCGAAACCCAGGGCTTGTATCTACCCACCGGCCTGATCAAAGATAGCCGCATTGATGCGGATTGCATCAGCAATCAACCCCTTGATATTGGCATGGACGCTAATGCCTCTATCAATAGCTTGGTGATAGGTCAGGAGAAACCGGATCATTACCGCTTCCTTAAGAGCATGTTCGTTAAGAAGCCTAAGCTTATCCAGGATGTAATCGAAGACTTCTGCAAGTACTATGAGCATCACGCTTGCAAGGTGGTTAACTTCTACTATGACCACACCTTTAATCATGTCGATGCTACCCGTACCTACACCTACGCCGATGCGGTAACCGAGGTGCTGCGCAAACACAAATGGACTGTTAACCATTGCTACATCGGTCAGCAGCCCGGCCATAAGACACGCTATGACATGTGGGGCGCCGTATATGAGGGCACCGGTGAGCGGGTGATGCCGGTACGTTACAACCGCAATGGCTGTGCCCAGCTCATCATCGCAGTGCAATGCACCGGCAGCCGTGAAACCAGGAACGGGATCACTAAAGACAAGCGCCCCGAGTTACGCTCCGATGTTAACCAGGAAGACGCTCCCCACTTAACCGATGCCATGGACACCCTGTACATAGGCAAATACCAAACAACCCTGGGCTATGCCCTGCCTTCTCTCTCTGCTTTCTTCTCTGATGCTGCCTAACCCTGGGCAGCATCAAACCTAATCCCCTCAAACCTTAATGGCAGATATCGGGATCGAACGGGTGTGCGCAGCGCACTTTTTCGATAGTGCGTGTCGTGGTCAAACCTGTGACCGGGTGATTGCTAAAAAAAATATAAGGGGTTAAATGGTTTATTTTAAGCTTTTTAGCTTTTTTTCGCTTTCGGTGAGCTGTTTGTGATTTTAAAGCTCATTTTGTCGCCCTATTTTTGTGTATGGATAAAGATCACTGCATTAAATTTTTTAACGGTTCAGAATACATAGATCTGCTAACCGAAAAAAATGCGAGGGGGAATGATCCCTCTGATAAATTCATCCATCCCCGCACATCCGGCATCAACCTGGAAGAAATCCGCGCCCAACTTCAGGAGCTGCACCGCAGCAATATGAAGGTTATATCCTGATCCCTGTCCTTTATTAGATAGCCCTGTCCGGCCATGTTTGGAACATGGAAGGATTTATCTTTTTAAGCGATGTGCTCCGGATCATGGCCATGGTCGACGAGCAGGGAAACTTCATCCCGTTCAGCATCACATTCATTACCTGCAACCTTACCGAAGAAACTGGCGGCAAGCGGATGACCTGCGATAATGTCACCCTGGCCGGGCACCCGTTCGGCAAAAAGAACAGCCCCAAAAATGCCAATCACTGGATGAACGGCACCCGCAATATGCTCATTCCAGGCAGGCCGCGCCCTACAACTGTCCATAATGTACTGATAACCCGGTTCAACGGAGAAAGGGTGATCATATGACAGATGAACTACTGATCGAAGACAACGTCGCGCTAATGAGCGGCGTCGGTGTGGCTGTCCACATGGAGCCGGCCGCAAAGCCTACCAGCGGTACGGTTTCCGATATCAATTCGATGGGCGGGCCTTTTAAGGTAGCCTATTGGGGCGCTGATAACAATTTCCCCAATACTATCCGCGATATCCTGGCTAAAGATGCCGAGATGAAAGAGCTAATCAACTGGTGTGTTCGCTCATCAATGGGCAAAGGATTGGTTTGTTTGAACGAAATCGACAGGGATAACCAGGGCAATCCTATCTACGAGGCCATTAAAGACCGCGCTATAACAGACTGGTTTTACTCCAAACAAACCCGTAAATACTGCCTTGAGGCCTTTATCGACCTGTTTACCTACTTCAACGTATTCCCGGAAATGATCGTAACCAAAGATCGTTCCCGCATCTACAGTATCGCCACAAACGAGGCCATACACTGCCGTTGGGAGCTGATGGGCGATGACGGTCGGTTAAAAAACGTGATCCATAACAAAAACTGGCCTTACGTTAATCTCGAGGATACCTTTCAAACCACCCGAATACCAGCTATTGACCCTTACGATTACGATATCGTAAACAATGTCAAGTCCGATCCGAGCCAAAAGAAGTTTATATATCCCCTCAACTATCCCACCATTGGGTCTACCTATTACCAGGTAGCCCATTGGGATGGCTTGCGTGTGAGCGGTTGGCTTGATATCGCCGCCAAAATCCCCGAGTTTAAGATGGCTTTGCTTAAAAACCAAATGACCATCAAATACCTGATCCGAATCCCGAATGCTTACTGGCCATCAGTCTACAAAAATTGGGATAGACTGGACGAAAAAGCCCAGGCAGGTTTGAAAAAGGCAAAGCTTAAAGAAATCAACGATAGCCTGAGCGATGTAAAGAACGCCGGCAAATCGATACTTAACGAGGTCGGTATCGATCCGGTGACAAAAGAGAAAATCCCGGGATGGGAGATCGTGGTTATTGATGATAAAACCAAAGCCGGAGCGTTCCTGGAAGATTCAAGGGAAGCATCATCTCACAAGATGCGGGCGCTCGGTCTCGATCCGGTATTACCCGGCTCATTGCAAACCGGCAGCTCCATGGGGGCAGGTTCGGGATCAGACAAACAGGTTGCACAAAATATCAGTCTGTCAATGATCGACCCTTACCGCGATATCGTGCTCGATCCACTGCACTTCGCTGCTCAGTTCAACGGGCATTATGACCAATACCCTGGCTTTACCATCAAATTCCGCGATAGTATCATGGACACGGTGAACGGGCATAACCAAACTAAAACGGAGGGCCTTAGCTAATGAACCTGGTTAACAACATTAACGAAGTAAAAGCGATGTTTTCCAACATCGATAAGGACTATAACATCAATTCGCTGAAGTCATTTATCGATGATGCCGAAAAAAACATCCTGGTTAACTGGATCGGGCAGGCATTTTACGATAACATGGTTGCCGCTTACAACGCTCCGGGCATTACAGGCAAAAAAGCGGCTCTATTACCTTACCTGCAAAAGGCTGTCATTCATTTGGCATTATGGAAATCGGCCGATTCGGGCAGCTTCAGGATCAATGATGCCGGCTTTTATGTCACCGTTACCGCGACAAACAAACCGGTATCCGATAAAAAGCTCGAAAAGTTTGAGCTCGGCCGGCGCGAAGATGGTTACCGCGGCTTAGAGCAGGCCATCGCTTTCCTGGAAGGCAATATCGGCGAAGCTGATTTTTCGCTGTACGCCAACTCCGATGAGCGCCTGATCAACAAGGGCAATTTCATCAATAGCGCGGCCGAGTTCACCCGGTACTATACCATGATGGACGGGTCGGCATTTATGTTTTACAAACTACGTGTTGCCCTGGCCTTTGCCGAGCGGAAATTTATCATCCCTGTTTTGGGCGCTGCCTTTGCCGCCTCGCTTCAGGATAATATTTTCAGCAACTCGCTTACCCTGGCTCAAAAAAAGCTGATGCCCTATATCAACCGGGCATTAGCAAATTACACTATGGCTTACGGCGCGTCGGCCATCGGCTTACAGTTCGACGGATCAGGGATCATTGTACAAAGCCAACCGAGTACCGGCACATATGATGTGGCAGTGATGAAAACGGCGGCCACACCGGCGCAGCTTGCCCCGATGGTTACCGATGCCCTGTCAATGGCGCAAACCGAACTCCGTAACCTCGAAGATTATTTGATCGCAAACGCCGGCTCCCTGCCTGGCTTTGTCCCGCCAACCGATACCGGTGATGACCTCGATGTAAACGATCCTAACTCTCCAACTTATTTCGTATGCTAACAGAACATGACTATAAGGATGCGGCCGGCATAATAGGTTGCAGCGTTGCGGCGATCAAAGCGGTAAACGCTGTAGAGAGCGGCGGATCAGGTTTTTTGAAATCGGGAAAAATCAAACTTAAGTTTGAGGGCCACGTATTTCATAAGCTCACCAAAGGCCGGTTCGCGGCTCAATATCCTACGTTATCATATCCGGCCTGGACAGAAAAGTACAGTCAGTTTGGCGAAGACAGCTATACCCGCTTTAACCAGGCTTATATACTTGACTCCAATGCTGCTATGAAAGCCACGAGCTGGGGCGCGTTCCAGGTGATGGGATTCAATTATTCGAGCTGCGGATTTAAATCTGTTGAAGAGTTGGTCGACTACCTGAAGCGCGGCGAAAGCTACCAGTTAAAAGCCTTTTGCATGTACATCAAATCACAGGGACTTGCCGTCTACCTGCAAAAACAGCAATGGGCTTCTTTCGCCTACCGGTACAACGGTGCCGACTATAAAAAACACCATTATGACCTGCAATTACAGGCCGAGTTTGAAAAATTTAACCCCTAATATCATGATTAAAGATTCAACCATTTGGAAGCGGTTTATCGCTGAAACGCCTGATTTTTTCAAAAAAGTGCAGATCGTTTGTTTCATTTTACAGCTAATCATTAATTCCCTTGGGACGGTTGTACCGATAAACCATTTTGTAGCAACCTTCAATGATATTGCCCTGGGCGTTATTCTCATTAGTCAATTTGCTGTAAAGGACATCGCGATCATTCAAAACAGCCCCGACCCATTGAAAGCTGCTGTCGAGTTGATCCCCGAACTTATGGAGCAAAAGGAGGCTATAATAAAGTCATTAAAGCCGATGACAGACGAATATCCCGAGACACCGGTCGATAAACCCCAGGCCGCCTAACCCTAAAGCCATGTTAAAGCACATGTATAATTACCTGCAAGAAAAGCCGCTGGTCGGCATTATATCCGGCTTTGCAACGCTTGGTTTACGCGTGCAAACGCTGTTTACCGATGATCATATTTTAAAAATTGTTTCGGGCGTAGGCACCTGGGCCGGTGCTACGCTTGCGGTGTTCACCCTGGGCATCCGCATTTATGCAAGTTTCAAACGCAAATCACAATAAAATGAGTTTAAAATCAGTCCTGGGCAAAATAGTAGGCTTTATAGCAAAGCTGTTCGGAGCCATGCCCGCCGAAATCAAACGCGCTGTACATACCGGCGTTGTTGTAGTCGAGAACCTTAAAACGGCCATTGATTCGCCTTTTGCTGATATCTTAACGGCGCTTATCCCGGGCGGTATCGATGACCTGGTTAAGGATAAGATCAGGCAGGCGTTGCCGGTATTCCTGGTCGAACTGAAATTATTTGAGGGCACACTTAATTTAAGTGATCCCGAAGCCATCTGTCAGGCGGCAATAAAGTACATCAGTCAGCTTGATCCGGTGATCAAACCCGGTGTGTTGCATCAGCTCGCTATCCTCATCGCCCAGGTTGCGGCCGATGGAAAATTAAGTTGGAGCGATGCCGTATATGTGCTCGAGTATTATTATAAAAACGAGTATCAGCCATTAGCAGCATGAACCGCGCCGACATCCATATCAAAAGCAGCAAAGGCGCAACCCTGTATCGCGAAACGCATACAGCCCCCGCTTCCTGGGCAGAAATGACCAGGAAGCACTTAATCATTTGGGCGGCATCGTTGTCATCTAAGCTTACAATTGAACTCGCTTCGCGTATAATGGCCGCAATGCTTTACAGGATCCCGGAAAAATTATTCATTTGTATTCCCGATAACGCGGCTGATGACCTGGTTAAGTCTGTAAAATTTCTTTTCGGTAAAAACCTGCTCAGCAACTGGCTTATATCTTCCATTTGGCAGGGCGTGTTTAAATATCACGGCCCCAAAAACGGCCTTGCCAATGTCACCATTTATGAATTTGGGCTTTGTGAGCATTGCTATGATAAGTTTCAGCTTACTAAAAACCACGAGTACATTGATACGCTGATGGCTATTTTATACAGGCCGCGCAGGTTTTGGGGCATTGATGATGATATCCGGGTTAAACTAACCACGTTCGGTTACGTAAGGCGGGCAAAACGCTTTAAAAGTGTATCAATAGGTGTAAAAGTAGCCGTTCTGCTCAATTATGAAGGTTGCCGAAATGCGCTGCACCTCAAGTATAAAGAGGTGTTTACACCGGGTAAAAAGGCTAAAAAAGGCGCTGAAAAGCAACAAAAGCCCGAAATAACGCCATGGCCAAAGATTATTGAAGCCGGTGCCAACGACATTTTCGGCACCTTAGCCGACACCAAAACCAGTAACCTGCATGACTTTTTAAGCCGGTTAAACACCCGCAATAAGCTGCAAAAAGAATTGGAGGCAAACAAGTAATGAGAAAGTTTTATAAAGGCTATTTCGAGCAAAGCGCTACCGCAAACGTCGATATCGCGCACACGCCCGAATCAAAGGCGTTTTTTTACATTAAGGACATCTATAACCCTGATGAATTTGATAAAGCTATCCGCAACCTGGATAAAAACATCTGCTTTTTGTTGGAGAACCCCAGCACCAAAGGGCGCAGCGCAAATCGAAACAAGATCGACTACATCTACGGGCGTTTCGATATTGTGGGTTTAACCGAAAGCGGCGACAGTGCTACTATTGAAGCGATGCAGGATCAGTGCGAAGATATCGCCAACGAATTTTTAGCCAAAATGAGCGACCAGTTTTTGCAGGGCGGTCATATAACCGTCGATAATACCATATCGCCCAAAGTGTTTTTCCCCGAGCAGGAAACGACAATTGATCCTATCGGCCCTATCAGTACCAACTATTGGGGCGTTTCCGTAGGGTTTTACTGGAAAGTGCAGGGCAAGGGAAGCCCGACCGCCGGCAAATGGGTATAAAAAAAGCGCTACTTAAGCGCTTTTTTACTCAGTTTTTATTAACAGGGGGGAAACCTACTGGATTGTCACCATCTTTCGCCATGAGATCGATATGCATATCCAAACAACCTAAAATCGCTATAAACAGCCTGAAGCCAATATTTTGCTTTCCCGATTCAAACAACTGGATATATTGCTGAGATGTACCTGCCTTGTCGGCAATTTCTTTTTGAGTATATCCTAACTCTTTACGCCTATCTGCGCAGGCTTTACCAATAAGTTGCTGAGCAATGTCTGCAACCCCATAATTAAATTTATCGTTGTTTTTTGCCATGATTATGAAAATTAAAAAGGCCCGTTAGAGTGGGCCAATCTCCCCGTGAAAACTTCTCACGGTTAAAACACAGGTTCTTTATGCAGGGTAATAATCGTTAGTTAATTTTAAGAAATTTTGCCAATCATTACCGGTGTTGTTTAAGTTTTCGTTGAACTCTTCTTTGTTCATTTTTGTAGTGCGATATTTTCCAGATTCGGTTCTGATAGTAAATGTTCTTGCTGAATGATTTGCTTTTACATTGATTTCGCGGCCTGTAATTGTTTTGTAAGTTGTCATGATGTGAGAAGTTTTAATATCATCAGCTTCATTGCCTTTGATGAATCAAATATACATAATATACTATGTATTCAAAATTTATTTTCACTTTTTTTGATCATGCATCGCATAAAACTTTGGTGTTGGCCAACATCGGTTTTTTATGCGATGAAACCAGGTGCAGGATCCTATCGCATTTTTATCCGGTGCCGGCAGCTATCGCATAATCCTGCGTTACCAGATGCCCCCGCCTGCAGTACCGCAATTTCCTGCGATAACAGATCTGCATATGCTGTCCTTTATTAGACATCCCCGGCCGGGCAATTTCGTTTCATGCCCGGTATCACCATTCCCACATCCTTACCAGCCATCGCGTTTAGCAGAAACTACCTGCCTTTCGCGCCATTGTCCGACAATTACCAGGCGGCAGCGCCCGCTAAATCTGTCAACCGGCTCTCTTTTACCGGCGCTATTGTAGCCGACGCCGTAGTTAACCTGGTATGGACAGCAGCAGCCGCCGAGATGACCGCCAAAGCCGAGCCTGATGATAGCGGGCTGCAATTCCCTGCCGGCGACGGCGGCAACGACTATGTTACTTCCCTTGTCGATTGGTTTGCCGGAAACTATTTTATCCAGGAATATTATGCCGTTACCGTTGACCTTGCGGCCGCCCACCCGGCGCTCATCTTTACCGCGCTCGATGCCGGGCCCGATGGTGACATGAACCCTTTCGCAGTCGGAAACATACAGCTCACCATCGATACGGAGGGCGTAACCGAATTACCGCTCGAGGGTTTCGCGCATTATGTGAGCCTTTGGATCGCTAACGATGCCGGTACAGGTTTTAACCTGGCATACGAGGCAAATGTGCCGCTGGATGAAAACCCTGTTACCGGATTCAGCACTATCGATATCAGCAACGCGCTGGATGCTTTCCTTACTACCGACAAGCCTGTTTTCGCCAATAATTTTTTCAATTGCCCGGGCACGCTCAGGCAGTACTATGCCAAATACGCGCAGGTTTACGGCGCTGATCCGTCGATAAAGCGGGTTTACAAAACAGCGCCGGCATTTATCAACTTCGGTGGCCTCGATATCATGACCGAAAACGGTAAAACCATGACTGGTTACCTTCGCCCGGGCGGTAATAACGCCAATACGCTTTGCCTTAAACAGGGTAGCAAGGCCGTTTTAGTTCAAAAAGAGCAACCCGAATGGCTGTACTGGATCAACCTAACCGGTGCCGATATTGATATCCGGGTGCGCATCGAGTTGTTTTTTACCGATAATACGGGCGTCCCTTTTCTTTTAGGCGCAAAAACGGCGCTTGCCTATAACAAATATGCCGTTTGCGTGGGGTACAACTTCCTTAACCTCGATGCTTCCGTTCCTTCAGGCAAAACGCCGGCTTATTATACCGCTCGCATCGTTAGCAGTACCGGCTCGTATTTATCTGCGATATACACTTATACCCTCGATGTTTATCGCGAATGGCCGCGCTATTTCGTGTACCTCAATAGCCTGGGAGGCTATCAAACGCTTTATTGCTGGGGCAAAGGCCAGGATACCACATCCCGTACCGCCGATACGGGCGAAAGAAACGCCAACAATATCCAGGCGGCAAACAGCGGCAGGCTATTGGAAGCGAATATCAAGTTAAGCAATGGTACTAAAGTTAATACAGGGTATACCTCCAAACGGGCGATCCAACTGCTTAAAGATTTTTTAGCCAGCGAGGATAAGTATGTATATCAGGATGGCCGGCTTATCCCCATCGGCATCAAAGCCGATAGCCTGGATCAGCCGGCCGACGGTGCCAACCTCAATGCCGGTACCTTTGAATATTACCCGCTTTTTGATGAGGTAACCTATACTGACAATGCCGATCAGCCTGATGACACCCACAACAGCGGCGGCCTGATCCCGACATCAAATACCTATGATGCCATTTGGGACGATGACAATAACGACGATGATTTAGCCTACGACGACGATGACCTATAAATTACCAAAAACACGGCAGGCCGCGCTTATCCCGATATGCAAGCCCCTGTCCGACCTTCAGGCCGAAAACAAGATCTATTTTAAAGGGCAGTTGATCATGGTCGAACATGACGGGTTAACCGGCCTTAAACGCGGGGATTGGGATTGGTTAACACAGGCGCCTGAAGAAGCTACGCCCTTTAATGACCTGCCATGGCTTATTCCGTTTACAAACGGCGAATCAACTGTTGTACCGGTAAAGCTTCGCAACAGCACTACCGGCTATGATATCAGCACCGGCGAAGTAAAGTTTACACACCCTGCACTCGCCAATATTTCAAACCCCGTAGTAATCTGCACGCAAATAGGCGGCGAATTAAGGGATTCGGCCTTTACGCACGATGGCGCCGCAGGCACGCTTGTTATCCATGTCCTCGATTCGCTAAATGATGATGATCATGTATCGGTGATCGCAGCCACAAAAATGCCTTTATCAGATGTTGCCGCCGATCAGGAGGCCCGTATCGCCAAATTGGAGATATATGCCCAGCCCTTCAGTATTGCCGGCGGCGGCGGTATGATCCTTTGGATGCGGCCGGCAACCCAAATCCCGGCCGGTTGGCAGGAAGTAGAACTGATGCGAGGCATGATGGCCATGGGATGGAACCCGGATGACCCCGATTTTGATACCGTTTGGACGAAGTTCGGAGGTGCAAAAGACGTTACGATGGCGCCGGAAAATCTCATAGGACACGAGCATGACCAATATTTATCCGTTTCGGATATTCCACCATTTCCAGATGATACTCCAATTGAGGGCAATCGTTTTAAAAACGGAGGTGATCGCGGACTATACAAAAAGAAAATCGCGAAAACCAGTAAAACGGGTTCAGATACGCCTGAACCTATGAAAACACTCAATCCTTATCGTGTGGTCGTATTCATCGAGCCAAAACCAATTGCATAACCCTTTTTAATTATGAAATATATCTTAAACCTTTTACTCGTTTTATGCCTGGCAACAACTTTGCAGGCACAGCAAAAACCACCGTACGACCGTACGACAACCAACCAGGTAATGGCCGACCGCTCTACCTGGTCGCGTTATCACATGTCAATTCCTAAAGGCACTACACCGGGTTTTCCGTCTTACGTGCCTGATAGCCTTAAATGCGGGGCATTATATTATCGCACTACAGACACAACGCTATACGTTTACAACTGCGTTACTAACAAATGGGATAAGCAGCAAAAAGTAACCGTATCAAACAAAAGGGTTGATAGCGTTGCAAAAACCATTTTACCATTTGGCAAATCAGGCGAGACGTTAAAATTAACAGGCGATAATTTAAATACCTATAAAACACAGCCAGCGGTTACTTTTGGTAATTATGTTACTACTGCTACCGAGCTGGATAGTGCAAAAACAACTTACGTAAGCAATGCCACTATATATTCAACATTTAAACATATAGTTCACGGTGGGCGATCCGGTGATATTACTAACCAGTCTTTAAACGATACCTTATTGGTTAACCCCCAGCAGTCTAATTCATGGCTTTATGATACACCTGGAAACTTTTTTTACAACACCAACAATTCAGGAAGCCTCTTAGGGCTTGTTTCACCTAAAGCAGTTCCGTCATATACATTTAAAGCAACCTTATCGGCTAATGATGCAGATAATGACAGAGTGGGTCTAATAGCTGGATATACAGAAACGAGCAAACAGGTTATAAATAAAGCCTATGGCATGAGTTCAGGCGATTTCAACTGGCCGATAGATGTTACTTCCCATACTATACCAGAGCAATATACATTGACAGCAATCCGGAACCGGGACGATATCACGCAATCATTTGTTATTTGGTATAACTATAGAAAAACCAATCAAAAAATTATAGCGAATGGCAGTTCAATGCCGGGCTTATATAATACTACTGCGGGATGGTCGGGCGTGACAGTAGACCTACAGTTAATAATGCGTAACGATACTTTATATGCTTCAACAAGTAACTTCTCTGACGCTCCAGGCGGTAAGGGAGCATTAGCGTACACATTGGTAGTACCGCTTGCTTCGGATACTGTTTTAAATAAGTTTAGGGGATCAACCAGATATGGCTTTGCATCGCAGTCACAGGCCGCCGCTAAGTTTACCAACGTGTCATTTGCGGGGGCGGGGGTTAATGAGATATACGATCTTGCAAATAAAACAGTGTGGGTAGCCAATTCATCGGGTGTGTATACAATTGCACCTGGAAGGTCGCCATATAAAGAGATAACGCCGCAGAGCCTCGTTTTTAATCCGGCAACCAAAAAGCAGATTTATATTAATTCTGACAGCACGTTCACTGTACAAGGTGGGGTTAATCTCGACAGTGTTTATAATTCTAATACTTTCGCAAGTAAAGATTATGTTGATGCCGTAGTTGCTGGCAAGGCTGATACAGCAAATGTTGTGAAGCCATATAATTTATATACTGCGCCGGTAGGAAATATTTCCCCTTCAACAATTACTTACGATGGCGCTTATGATAAGGTACCGTTAGTAGGAAATGTTGAAGATAACCCAAATCTTATACTCCATAACTTTAACAGAGATGAGCATTTTAAAGATGTCTCAAAGTTTAAAGTAACCAATATTTCGGCCACATCTGCAACTGTAACTGCCTACAAAGGCGGTATAACAGTAGTGAAAAATGGTACGGGTGTCGCTTATATCTCCCTAAGCAATTTCATTAAAGCGGGAGCCGGATGCCTTGAGGTTTCTATCGATACAGCTTACGTTAGAGGCACAGGAACACGTGCCGAGATAAGGTATGGAATGATTAAAGATGGCAGCACTTCTGATAATTTTATTGGCAGCACGCTTGGCGGTAATATCGTTGGAACCGATAATAAAAATTACGCAATCATAAATGGGGTTTTAAATACCTCTACTAACAGCACTACGCCTGCTTTTTTTAACGGGAGCTCCTACACTTACTATTTTACGTTTAATAACGACTATATCAATGCTTACCGTAAAGATGCGTATGGTAACTACGTGTATGCTGGTCAAATGAATGTTGGATCATATATTAATTCAAATGACACCACCACGTTCAAAAATTGGAGATTTGCAATAGGCCTTAATTCTGACTATACAACGTCTACCACAATCCACATTAAATCAATAAAAGCTGGCTACTGGAAGGGTCTCGGGGCTTCGGATTATAATTTAGTTACCACTCTTAACGGATCGCCATATATCTCAAATGGTAAAGCATTTTTCAGCTCGACGGCTCACGGCTTCGGTGCTACAACGGGATTAGCTTATAATAACTCATGGGTACGTGTTATTGCGATGGATTTAGCTACCAGGCATATTGATAATTCGGGTATTATATTTAGGAAAAACGGGGCGAAGATATGCGGAGATTATAGCCCGCAGATTATTTACAATGACAGCACCAATACCTTTAGTTATTTCGTCGGTAATTATGCTGACAGCACAGTAATAGCCGGTAGCCTTAATAACCTAAAAACCATGTACCGGCATGGGATTAAGCAGAATATCCTACAGGGTGTTAATCTTATAGATAGCATGCAGGTATACGATCCATATCCCGGCGTTGGTACTTTGGATGCTTCGTTTGTACGTAAAAACGGCTATTGGTACGGAATATTGAGCAAAATAAATTCATCAACTGTTTCAGAACAGGTCAATATAGTAAAGACAAAAGACTTTGCCACCACCACAACCTTGTTTACCGAGGATACGCTTGTAAGGCGGGAGGGCAATAAGGTTGTTTTATTCGGCGGGAAGTCCTATTTTATGTCAACCGGGCTTAACACTAACTCTATTTATTATTATAATATCGACGGAAGCGGAGGCCGGTTAGGAACATTTGCCCCGCCGATTAACAATGGTGCATCGCCACCAATGCACCCGGCAATATTAGGTATTCAAAGCAATAACCAAACTCGATATTTTATCGTTGCCAATGATAATACCAAATATTTGACAACCGGCGGTACTTATACATATTCGCCAAATCTTTACGTGTTTCAAATTTCACAAAAACTATCGGGTATGGATTACCCGATGCGACCTTACCAAGTACAGACATCCGTCCCACAAACTACGTCTGATCAGTCTAATGCTGTACAGTCATTGGCGGACGTTGTCTCAAGGGGCAATATACTTAGCCATGATGGTATTAACTTTAATGGCGTAACCAATAGGGGGAGCCTATTATTAACACAAGCGGGTAATAATGTTCAGGCTATTCAAAGTCTATCCGGATCCAGCTCATTACGATCAGATATTCAAATTGGCCGTACTGCTACAGAACTTACAATTGGCGTTGCCGCCAGTGCTAATCAATACATAACAGGTACGGCTGCGGGGGATGTTGCATTTTATAGACAATCCGGGTCGGGTTCGTTTTATTTTAATTTAAACAATAATTCAGGGGCCAACGAAGTAGTTATAGGTAATGGACTTGTTACCTTTAATAGGGTTGTTAATCTTTCAACCCAAACAGCAAGTTCTATATTAGGAACAGATGCGAGTAAAAATATAACCACTTTAACAGCTTTGCCTAATGGCACAACAGCTACTACGCAAGCGGCAGGGGATAATAGTAATAAAATATCTACCGATGCTTTTGTTTTCGCTGAAAGATCTTCAGTAAATGCTATTGGAAATAAAACATTTTCAATTACAAATTCATATCAGGGAACCACCGGAACGACATTAGATAGTATGCGTTTTGCATCCGGCGGCAAAATGGTAGAAAAGGCTATTGTGGTTCAATCAGGTACGGGAATTTCGATAACACAAGCCGCAAACACAGTAACTTTTGCAAACGATACGGTATCAACATTACTTACTAAAGCTAATGGGTACACCCGGGCACAGTTACAGACAAAATTAAACAGCATTTTTGGAACTGTAAATACATGGTCAGCTTCTCAAATATTTAATGGAGCCTCTGTTTTCAATGGCGGTATTGGGGTTACTAATTCATTTGGGTATCAATTCAATGATAATTCCAGTTCTAATTACGGCACGCTAAATGTAGGGGCGCTATCTTCAAATGTTTTTTGGTATATGCCTACTTACGGTGGTAGTGTAGCTTTACGCGAAGATTTTCCTTCAGGTAGTTACTCAACATCTGCAACATCCCAAACAACGTTTACGGTAAGCATAGGAAGCACCCAAGCTAACACGACGTATAAAATAAATGTTACCCCTACTTCTTTATTAGCAGCAGCGCCATATTACGTAACTAATAAAACCACTACTACTTTTGACGTGGTATTTACTTCTGCAATAACCGGCACTGTGTCATTTGATTGGTCACTTTTTAAATAAACGTCATGATCAGGATCCAGCAGCTTTCATCCTGCTTGTTTTTCGTAAACAAGCGCGACGCCGTTTTAACTATCGAACGGCATACCACTACGTTCAACAACCAGGATGAGCTGCTGGGTGTCCTGAGCATGCCCGGCGAACACCCGCTTGAGCCTAACCGTGCCATCATCCAAAACAGCCATTACATCCTTACGCCAAACGGTCGCCGTTCATTTGAGGTGCTCGTTTGGTTTGATGATGAGCCGTACAAGCGGGCTACTTACGTGTATACCATCGAAAACGGGGTTATCAAATACACCCTGTTTTTTGATGCCGGAACTATTGCTACATTTTTAAAGAATACGTCATTAACCTCGGCTTTCAAATTCACCGGTAACCTATATGCTTTTGAAAGTTATGCTGCACTGCAAGCATTCATGACCGAAACTACAACCGGCACGGCCGCTACTTATCCCCTTGTATTTTTTCCATTCAAAAATGACGGCGCATATAAAGAGGTGACTGGCGATGCCGAAGCCGGCTATCCTGATATCCATTTCCCGGTATCAACCATTATCAACCGTTGGGAAATGAACGAAACCGGCGACGGTAGCTTTGTAGTCGATGATGGCCTTACGCCCAAAAGCCAAACCCAAATTCCATTCTTTTACCTGGTATACGTTTTAAAGCGCGTTTGGGAAGGTTTGGGTTATAAGGTAATAGGCAAATGGTGCAACCAGGAAACCTCACAGCGCATCACCATAGGCAGCACCATTGCCATACAAAACAATATCATTGCCGATTACTGGTTTTACATGCCCGATATCACCCTGGCCGACTTATTTAAAGAGGTACGCAGCTCATTAGGTGTTTTTATGGACCCTGATGCGACCAATAAAACGGTGCTTATCGAAAGTATCACCAACCTCAAACGAACCGCAAAAACAGTCGACCTGCGCGGCGCTCAGCTCATCAACTACCGCGAAACCGGAACCATCCCCGCCGGCTACGTGATCAGCAGGCCCATTGATGATAAGGACGAAGCATTTGACGACAGCGAAAAGGCCAATCTGCCTAAGCTTACCGTAGGTGTAACCAGCCTGGCTAACCCCGAATTGCAGGATATCCCGCTAAAATCGGTCATCACCAAAATGATCAAAGAGGCAGCGCCTTCGCATCCGGACATCGAAACCCCGGTGAGTGCACAATGGCGTATCCCGTATATGAAACAGCCGGTAACGGCCGGAGCGCCGCTTAATCAGCTGGCATCGCAGGACTATGCGGATCGTAATGCCTTTAAATTGCGGCTACTGTACTACCATGGCATGAAAGCCAACGAGGGCGGTTACCTATATCCATACGGTAGTGCCGATAACATTGGCTTGACCGGCAACATCATCAGCGATTACACGCTGGGGCTGGATGGCAGCGCCGACAGTTTACTTGAGGTGCGCAATTATTTCACCTTCATGTACAACAGCCGGCCGTTCGAAATGACGTTCCTGCTCAGCCGCCGGCAACTGTTTAATATTGGTGCCGACTGCCGTATCCTGGTAAAGGATTTTAACGGGCCTGTCGTGAACTGCTTTTTAGATCAGTTTACAGCAGATCTGAGCGATAAGCCCGAAAATTTTGCAGCTATAACGCTATATCCGCTCATTACGCCGAACAATACCCGGCAAATTGACGGCCTTTCGCCCGTTGAGCCCGAAGAACCGCCGTTTGATAACGGTACGGTTTACGCCCGCCTCGGCGGCACTAACTTCCAAACGGTTGATCATACCGTACCGCCGCCGGCGTACCTGTACTTTACCCAGGATGTGGGCGTAGCCTTCTTTTCCGATTCGGCAGGTACCATACCTAAAGATGTAACCAGGCTAAATATCCGTATCAGGCAGCGCCGTGTAAGCCGCGAACCTGACGGTATTGTAACAGATACCATTTTCCCGTTCGAGGTTTCCGGCACATATGTAGTACCGCTCACGAGCGTGCTCGAAAGCACCAATCAGCCCGGATCATCTGCCGATTGGGCCTATGCCTTACTGGATAGCGCCGATTACCATATCATTTTTTAAGTCATGGATCAGCAGTACCCTATAAATGTCACCCTCAACACCGAGCAATTTGCCCTGAAATGGGCCGAGATACTCACTGACCGGCTGCACAACGCGCTCGATAAGTACAATATCGGCAAGCTCGACGGCCCTTTGTGGATGAGTATTCACGCGGCCGTCATCGCAGCCGGCGGCGATGCCGAAAAGGTGATCACCCGCTTTTTGCAGTACGGCCGCTTCATTGATATGGGGGTAGGGCGTGGTGTGCCGATAGGCTTAGCCGGCACCGGCGCGTTTTCGGCCGCGCGCAATGATGACGGCACGCTCAGGCGCAACCGCCGGCGCAAAAAGGTTTGGTATAGCAAAACCTACTATGCCGATGTAATGCGCTTTAAAGAACTCTATCTCCAAATTTTTAACCAGCAGGTACCCGGGCAAATCACTGAAGCCCTTGCCGGCGATATCTCAATGTCAATATAATGAGCAACAGATTAGACACTACCAGTACCGTTACCCTGGTCATTAACGGCGAACAATCAAAAACATCGCTCCGGGATATCACCACCGCGCTCAACGCCGTGCGCGCTGCCCGCGCGCGTATGAACCAGGAAGAAGATCCTGCGCGTTACCAGGAACTGATCAGACAGGAACAAGCTTTGACGGCTGCACAGCGGGCAAGGCGCAACGAGATCATGACAACTACCAACGCCATTGAAGATCAAGATGAAAAACAAAAAGGGTTCTTTGCTGACTTCAAAAAAGGGTTTAGCGAAATATCGGAAATGGCTGGGAATATCACCGCCGGTACGCTTATATATAAAGCCGTAGGGTCAGTTATTGAGGGGTTCAAAAGCGTTATTTCAGGTTCTGAAGAAGCCTTTAAGGAGGCAGATCTAACACAAACAGCCCTGCAAAACAAGCTGAGACAAACGGGTAACGCAGCCGGCGAAAACATCAAAAAGCTTCAGGACCTGCAAAAGGCCGAAATGGACTTGACCGGGGTTGATGATGACGTTATCGCAAAGGGCGAAGATATGTTGCTTACGTTTACCAATGTACGCGGCAAAATATACGAGCAGTCGATACCGGCCATTGTTGATTACGCAGTTGCCATGAATAACGGTAAGGTTACAATGGAGAGTATCCAGGCAGCTGCCGAAACGTTGGGTAAGGGCCTTGATGACCTAACTAAAATCAAGAAAACGGCCAAAGCTATGGACGTTACACTGACAGAGGAAGAGTATAAGCAAATCGAAGCGCACCGCAAAAACAATGAGGTGATGGCTGGGCAGCAAATATTTATCGATGCCCTCAATAAACGCTATGGCGATTTAGGCCGAACCTTAGCAGAAACGGATACAGGAAGTCTTCAACGCTTTGAAACCCGCCTGGGCAACATTCAGGAAGTCATTGGCCAGTGGATTGTTAAAGGCAAAACACTTTGGGCATCCGTATTAAATCCGTTTCTGGGCTTTGTAGAAGATGTAGTGAGCAGCAAACTGTCCGATACGCTGGAAGATGAGCGCCTTAAAATGAATGAACTGGTTTTGCAGATCACCGATGCTAACACGAAACAGGACGAGCGGGTAAAGCTGATCAACAAATTAAAGGATATGTATCCTGATTATTTGAAAGACCTCGATTCGGAAAAAACATCTAATGAAAAAATGGTTGAGATCGGCGAAAAGCTCAACGATGTTTACATTAACCGTATTATCCTGGCAAAAAAAGACCAGGAAATTGAAAGTCAGAACCAAACCACTGCCGATTTAAAAATGAAGCGCCTCGAGGCGGAAAGAACCATGAGGCAGGAACTTGCAAAGTTGCATGACAAGTTGCCTGAGCTTGAGGTACCAACCGACGGAACTACCTACGAAAAGTTAAGCGCCGTGCTCAACCAATACGAAAAGACAATGAATGCCGCGCACCGTACAACCGGCGGTATTTTTGATCCGGCATTTTCAGCAGGAAGGGCTTTGAACGAATATAAAGCGCTTTTGGAATTTGCTCAGAATGCAGAAAACAAAGGAAACGCGATGTTAAAGGCCAGGGCTCAACTGATAAAAGAACTTGGAATAGATGAAAAATTTAACGGCGCAACCCCCGACGGAGGCAATAAACCGCCTTCAAACCCGGTTGGAGGCGAAACTGATGCCGAAAGAGATGCGCGAATAAAAGCTGCTGAAGCCAAGAGAAAGGCTCAGTCTGAAGCTGAAGCGATGTCTAAGGAGTTTACCGAAAAAATTATCCAGTTTAATGCCGAAGTGTTTGCCGATACCCTTGATAAAAATGATAAAGAGATTAAGGCGACCGAAAACAAGTTTAATGCGCTAATCACCACCCAGCAAACGGCGCTCGAAAAATACAAAGCCAATAAATATGCTAACGACGATGAGGTTAAAAAGCACGAAGAGGAACTAAGGCAGTTAGGCGTATCCCGGGATGCCGCGGTAGCACAAATTAAAGAACGGCAGGCGCAGGAACTTGAAGATAAAATCGAGCAATTACGCGACCATGCGGGTGTTAACCTCAAAAACGACTATCAAAAAGAAGTTGATACTATCAACGGCCAATTTGACCAACTGTCAAAAGATGCCGGTGATAACCAGGATGCGCAAAACCGCATTTATTACGAGCGTGTGGCTGCACTGGCGGATGCACGAATCCGCCTGGAAAAAAAGCTACAGGACGAAATTAAGCGGATTAAAGACGAGGGTGCTACAACCGACGAGGACAAAAAGAAAGTTGAGCTCGAAAAAATCAACCAGCAATATGATAAGCAGCTCGATGAATTAAAAAAGCAATACGGCGCAGAGCTTGAGGCTACCCAGGAGTACCAGGATGCAAAGAATGCGATACTGGCCAACAAGAAAAAGGCAATTGATGTAGTAAACGGCGGCGATGATGAGAAAAAGGCCAAGGAAAAGGCCAAAGAGGAAAAACAATTCGCCATCGACGCGGCTCAAAACATATCCAATTCAATATTTGAAATTGGAAAAAACCGCAGGCAGGCTGAAACGGATGCCGAATTAAGCGCCCTCGACCGTAAGCGCGACGCCGAACTGAATAATGACAGCTTAACAGCCGCCCAGCGTACCGCCATACAGGAGAAATACGCAAAACAGGAAGCTGAAATAAAACGCAAAGCATGGGAAGCCGATAAACAGGCAGCTTTAAGCCAGGCTATTATTAACGGCGCGTTAGCGGTTGTTAAAGCATTGCCTAACTTTTACCTGGCAGCAGCGGCCGGCGTAGCTGCCGCCGCGCAGATCATCACCATCGAAAGCGAAAAAGCCCCTGAGTTTGCAAAGGGCGGTATTATCGACGGCCCATCACACGCAAACGGAGGTGTAGATATGATTGATACACAAACCGGGCGCAAAATTGCAAATGTTGAAGGTGGTGAGCCATTGATGGTTCTAAGTAAAGATACGTATGCTAATAACCGTATGCTGATCAACGAGCTGCTTTATAATAGCCAGTACCGCAACGGTGCGCCGGTTAAAGTAAACACCGAATTAAGCACGCGCCCGGCAAGTGCAACTTTTGCCAATGGTGGTATAATTGATCTGCCGAGATCATCAACCCCGGCCGGATCAACGCCAAAGGAGACAGATATTGAGGTTTACGAACGCTTAGCGCGCCTGGAAGCGTTTCAACAAATGCAAACATACTTCAATAAAAAACCGGTTGTTATTTCCCGCCGTGCCTGGGACAATGAAGCCAACCGTGTTGACGAAGACAGGAGCGCTGCCGCCGCTTAACAGATCTTGCACCAACAAAAAAAGCGATGCGTACCGGTACGTATCGCTTTTTTCGTTGGTGCTGCAGACGAGTTTGATCATATCGCTTTTTTTTGCGATGTTTAACGGAACCAATACTAAATCACATGACATTGCTCGTTATTATTTCACTTTTCGTCATTATTGCTGTTTTTTCGATCAAATCGGGAAGCACCCCTAAATCAACAAATACAATATATTACAGCGACGAAGCATACCGCAAAAAATACAATGCAGACCAGGAGGAAAAGAGGCAGAGGCAGCAACGGGCTATAGAAGAATTTCCTGAAAAACTCAGATCGCCATTTGTTAAGGCTCAAACTGATTTTGTTGCAAAGTATATCATTATCGACTTTGAAACAACCGACCTCCCTATTGACTACCGTTTACCAACACTTCAAAGCATTCATTTATACCCTTATCCTGTACAAGCAGCTGCATTAGTTTTTAATGAAGCATGTGAACTAATTGATAATTATTCAAGTATAATCAGTTTGCCGCCTGATGCCAGGATACACCCGGCTGCGCTGAAGGCACACGGGATAACAAAAGCCAAAAGTTTTAATGAGGGCCGCCCAATTGCAGAATTTTTTGAGTTTTTAAACAAATACCTCCGTGAAAACACCTGCCTTGTATCACACAACATAAAATTTGATAATTTCATACTACAACTTGAGGCTAAACGGCAAAAGATCAAATTGCCTAAATATGCAAAGTACTGTACGATGGAGGGAAGTAAGGACGATGTATTAGTCTTCATGAACGATGGACGCCGGCTGAAAAACCCCAATTTAATAGAGATGGTTGAACATTGCTTTTTTGAGAAAGGCAAAGCGCCTGAATTTGAGCGCCATGATGCGTTACATGATGCTAAGTTATGCGCTATGTGCTTTTTTAAAATGGGAATGCATAAGCATGTCGAATTTCTATAGTTCCAACAACTCCAATTTGTTCAACCGCTTAATTTGGCCAAAAACACACATTTTAGCTAAATTGGAGTGTTGGAGTGAAAAAATAAAAAGCCGGCTCACTGCCCGGCTTTTGTTTTATAATTGAAACCTATCGTCGAATTTACCCATTGCCCGGGCTTTTTCAGCGTCACTCATTTTTAAGTAAATACTGGTTGTTTTGAGGCTGCTATGCCCCATCATGTCGCTGATTAGCTTGATATGAATTCCCATTTCAACCGCCTGGGTACCGAACGTATCCCGGGCACAATGATAAGTTAGGCGTTTATAAATACCGGCGTATGCGCCAATGATCTTAAGCCGCTCATTGATGTAACTATGGCTAAAATCGGCAAATAAAAGCCCCCTCCTGCCTTCTATCAGTTGTAAGGCGATATTTTGAAGCGGCAACCTTAAGCGTTTGCCTTTGCCCCTGCCCTTGTAAGGGATAAAAACCAATACATTCCCCTGAATCATATTGCTGTGAACCAGTGAAGTGTCCGATATCCGAAGCCCGGTAAAGCAACTAAACAAAAACCTGCGCAATATTTCATGGTCGTTTGCTTCTAAATTCGGGTGCTTGAATACTTTAAGTAATGCGTTGATTTCATCCTGGTTGAGGGCTTGCCGGTCGCCGTCAACGTAGGCGAAAGAAAAATCTTCATAAGGATTTTTACTGATCAGACATTTACGAACGGCTATCGAAAGGTATTTTTTAATGTCTTTAT
Organism: Mucilaginibacter gossypii; assembly: GCF_017569325.2. Taxonomy (NCBI): domain Bacteria; kingdom Pseudomonadati; phylum Bacteroidota; class Sphingobacteriia; order Sphingobacteriales; family Sphingobacteriaceae; genus Mucilaginibacter; species Mucilaginibacter gossypii. Next base: position 2,335,520 of record NZ_CP071878.2, read on the forward strand.
GGTATCCGCAAACCGTGTTGTGTGCTGCTTTGTGTTTTTTTCGAGCCCACGCGTCGAATTTTTCGATAAAATCAAGGTTTATCCGGCCAATTGGCAGGGTGAATGCCTTGACATAAGTTTGTAAAATCGATAAGCTGGCCTTATGCCTCATCCAGGTCGGCCGTTGAATCGTATCCTGGTTGTACAGCTCATTGGCCTGCCCGAGCATAAAAGCAAAAAAGTCTTCAGAAATATAAAGTTTGTTAAACTCGTCAATTACTTCATCGATGCTGATATCCGTTTTATCAAGATATCCGCTCAATTGTAGCCGGTGCGCACGCGTTTTAAACTCCCCGATCTGTAAGTTATAAGGCAAAACGTCCGGATCATCTACGAACCGGGGTAGTAATAATTGCGTTTGCGGGTTAAAAAACTCCTTCGGCCACTTCACGCCGGTATAAACATCCCGCTTAACCCGTGCCTGGTGTATTCGGAAATAAATTTTCGATAATCCCTTTGGATTAACCTTACTATCAATAGCAATGTACCACGACAATGCAGCTTTAGGCCTTTTCATAATTGCGAAGCAAAAAATATAGTGTGCGAAAATTTGGGCGAAAAACTAAAAGCGATTCGCTGATTTGACGAGTATAACTGTTTTGGGAATTTTTTGCGAAGCATAAAAACGGCCTTTGCGATACAGCTAAGGCCGTTTTTGACTTCTTAAGTGCGCCCACCTGGGCTCGAACCAGGGACCAAAAGATTATGAGTCTTCTACTCTAACCGACTGAGCTATAGGCGCGGTTATTTTGTTTTTGTTTGCGGGTGCAATTTTACATATTTGCGGCCATATCTCAAACTCTTTTTATGGAAAATATTAAAAATATCATCTTTGATTATGGTAACGTTATTTTCAGTATCGACTTTCTCCGGGTTCAACAATCATGGAATCAATTAGGTATAAGTAACCCCGAAGCGTTTTTTGGCCACAAAACTCAGGATGAAATTTTTGATAAATTTGATCGTGGCGAGGTTACTGCAGCACAATTCAGGGATTACGTAAGGGAAAAAACAAACAACCTATCCCTTACGGATGATCAGATTGATGCCGCATGGAACAGTATCCTGGTCGGAATTGCCGAAGGAAATCACGAATTACTGTTAAAGCTGAAAGACAAATACCGTACTTTTTTGCTTAGTAATATTAACGCTATCCATTACGATTATATCATGAACTATCTTAAAACCGATTTCGGTTTTGACGGAAACGATCACCTGTTCGAAAAAACATATTACTCGCACCTTACAGGCAAACGCAAGCCAGAGCCTGCCATTTTTGAACAGGTACTTAAGGAAAATAATTTAATATCCGAAGAAACCTTATTTATTGACGATAGTCCGCAGCATTTGGAGGCCGCAAAAAAGTTGGGTATCCAAACCTTTCTAATGACAGCTCCAGATACCATACAGTCCTTTGCAAAAAGAGAGCAATTAATTTAATAAATGCCCTCTTTGTATGGTAGTTTTATAAGTTAGCGCTTCGGCGCTTTCTTTCTTTTGTTATTAAACTTAACTCGCGGCTCATTTGCCCGGCTATAGCCGTATTTTCCTGTGCACGGCGAAATAAATATGGCAGTACAGCCTTTACCGGTCCATAAGGCACATATTTAGCCACATTATAATCGGCATGGGCGAGGTTAAAGCTCAAGTTATCGCTCATGCCAAGCAATTGCGAAAAATAAACATGTGGATGTTTATGATCAATACCTTTATTGTCCAGTAATTCGGCCAGCAAACGGCAGCTTTCTTCATTGTGTGTACCTGCAATAAAAGCTATTTCATTGATATGACTGGTACAATAATCAAGCGCCGAATCATAATCAAGATCAGCAGATTTTTTATCGGGCTGAATTGGCGATGGGTAGCCCTTTTCTTCAGCACGTTTACGTTCTTTTTCCATGTAAGCACCGCGTACTATTTTTGCTCCCAATATAAAGCCTTCGCTTTGAGCAATGGCATGATCATTTAACATCGAAGCCAGTTTATCATGCCTGTACATTTGATAGGTATTATAAACTATCGGCCTTTGCTTGTTAAACTGAGTCATCATGGTAAGCGCCAAAAGATCAATGGTATCCTGGATCCAGCTTTCTTCGGCATCTATCATTACAGGTACGTTGTTTTTGAACGCTTTATCACAAATGGCCAGCACGCGGTTTTGTACCCTTCTCCACTCATCTTCTTCAGTATCGGTTAATTTAAGACGGGCATCCAATTTTTCAAGCAGGCCAAAGCGGCCTACACCAGTTACTTTAAATACGGTAAGGGGGATGGCTTTATCTTTCGCTGCACGCTCAATGGTTCGGATAATCTCATCGCGGGTATTATCAAATACGGTTTCTTCATCCTCTCCCTCTACTGAATAATCCAAGATAGTACCTACCCTGCCGCTGTAAAGATTTGTAATGGTATTATCACATTCGGCAATGGTTTCACCGCCGCAAAAATGTTTAAATATGGTAGCTTTGATAATATTCTTTATCGGCAAACCAATCTTCATGGCAAAATTGGTAACTGGCGGGCCTATCTTTACCAAAAAGTTAACATTGATCATCCTGAACAGCCAGTAGGCCCGGTTAAGATCGGTATTGGATGAATGGCGAAAAGCTATTTCTGTATTTTCGAACGAGGGCGTATTTCGTCCTTGATTATTGTTAGTTTCAAAAGAGGTCATCTGCAAAATTATAAAATGATAACTCATAATTGCATGAATAGTTTATTTTTGCCATCCCATGATCGAATTTAAGTTAGAAGGGGACTTTATCCCCATGATCCAGCTACTCAAGGCTGCGAACTTAGTGCAAACCGGCGGCGAGGCGCAAATAGTTGTAACTGAAGGCCTCGTGAAGTACAACGGCGTAGTTGACTACAGAAAACGCCTCAAAGTAAAAAGAGGTGACGCAGTTGAGTTCGACGGAAATAAAATTATAGTCATATAATAATGAACACTATTTTAAGCGATAATTACTCGGTTTATTTTGATAATAGCCTTGATGAATTAGTTGATTTTGTTAAAAAAGGCAACTATTCAAAATTCTTTATTTTAACCGACGAAAATACAGGCGAACACTGCCTGCCCTTACTTACCAGCAAACTTACAGATTTTAATAATTACGACCTGATCGAGGTTTCATCGGGCGAGGAAAGCAAAAACATTGATTTTTGTTTGGGCGTTTGGAAAATGCTGATTGACTTTGGTGCCGATCGTAAAAGCCTCATGATTAACTTAGGTGGCGGTGTTATTACAGACATGGGAGGCTTTGCCGCTTCTACCTATAAAAGAGGGATAGATTTTGTACAGGTGCCAACTACCCTCCTTTCACAGGTTGATGCCTCTGTGGGCGGCAAAACAGGTATCGATGTTGACGGCATAAAAAATATTATCGGGACATTTACTATGCCTAAAGCTGTGTTTATAGCGCACGAGTTTTTACAAAGCCTTCCGCCTCGCCAGATCCTTTCGGGTTTGGCCGAAATGCTGAAACATGGTTTAATTGTTGATGCCAGTTATTGGAATCAACTTAAAAACAGCGACCTGAAAAATCCTTCGGTTGAACTTGTTCACCGCTCCGTAGAAATCAAGAATAAAATCACTATTGAGGACCCGCACGAGAAAGGCATCCGCAAGGCGTTAAACTTTGGGCACACTATCGGGCATGCGGTTGAAACATACTCTCTATTACATGACGAAGACAGCCTTTCGCACGGTGAAGCAGTAGCTATCGGCATGATCTGCGAATCATACCTCGCCCACAAAAAAGCGGGATTGTCTTCAGGCGAACTTCATGAAATTGTAACAGTATTAACCGATCTTTATCCGAGATATACCATCGACGAAAACAGTTTTGATGAGTTGTTACTGAACATGAAAAAGGACAAAAAGAACGTTGGAGACGAAATTAATTGCACCCTGTTAACACATATAGGTGAGTTTAGTATTGATAATGTGTGTACTGCCGACGAACTTTGTGAAAGTTTGAGATATTACATTAACCTGTAACATGCTGCAACATTTGGATCCGCGAAATCAGGCAGCCCTTGTTTTAATGGGCTTATTAGTTGTTTTAACACTTGTTGAAATGGCTCTGAGCTATTGGGAAGATCGCAAGTACTATGAAACCCGTGATACACTAACCAATATTTATCTTACTTCGCTGGCTGTTATTACTAATCTCTGCGTTAAGGTATTTACCTTTTTTATACTTGATTATACCTACCAGCATTACAGGCTTTTTCAAATTCAGAATGTTTTTTTGTACTGGTTTGTGTTGGTTGTTGTACAGGACTTTTTATACTGGGTACTGCATTATACGGGGCATTACTGTCGTATTTTTTGGGCAATGCATGTTACCCATCATTCGTCCGAGCATTTTAACTTCACCACGGGCTTTCGGTCAACAGTATTTGAACCGCTTTACCGGGTATTCTTTTACCTCCCGCTTGCTTTAATGGGCTTTACCGCTTTAGATATCCTGTACGCATACCTTATTACCCAGCTTTATGGCAATCTGGTGCATACGCAGTACAAAATTCCCTTGCCAAAATGGTATGGGTGGATTTTTGTAACGCCCGCGCATCACCGGGTTCACCATGCTTCAAACATCCCTTATCTTGACAAAAATATGGGAATGGTGCTTATCATCTGGGATAGGCTATTCGGCACTTTCCGTGATGAAGATTTGCCCGAGCCTGTTAAATATGGCCTGACCAAACAACCGGAAGATATGGGACCAGTAAACGTTTTGTTCCATGAATGGAAAGCCCTGCTGCATGATGTAAAAAATGCCCCCGATCTTAAATCAAAAATCGGCTATTTCCTAAATCCACCGGGCTGGAGCCATGACGGTAGTACCCAAACTGCGCGTGTGCTGCAACGGGAATATAAGGAAATGGAAGAGGCTCATAAAAAACACGAAACTGCCGCGTAACAATATTATATTTGGCGTGACACTTTTGTGTCGCACTAAACCATGTTGCAATTAATATCCAAACTCCAGCACAACACTTACGAAAAAAGCGAATATTCTGACGAGCAACTTCGTAATGCTGATGAGACTATCCAAGTCATTAAAGATTTCCCGTGGGACGCAGAGCGGGCATTAACTGATATCCAGTTAACCGGGCCATCGGTAGTTATTCAGGATAATAACCTGAACTACCTCAAGCTTGGCCTTTACTTTAATAGTAAATTCTGCGTTTATTATCTTGATAACGGTAATCATTTATATGAATATCATGCCTCCACCATTGATAAGGCTTGCGATCTGGTAAAAGACTTTTTTGAGCAGGCACTCAATCTGAGTTCATTTGAAAAACACTTCTTTAATATCGGGAATCAACCACATTTCATAACCAGTGACTTTATCTATAGAGTTAACCCGGCGAGAATATTTGTTCTTGCAGCCTTTTTTTCAATATATCTATTATTTGCCATTTCAGTATTTTGTGCAAGCGTACTTCATGTTGGCGGCGGTTCGTATCCTATAGCGCTTCTTTTAATAATTCTTGGACTGGGGATATTTATTGGCAGTATAGCCTCTGTGGCGATAAAAGGCCGCAATCAGTATTTGCAAATATCACGCGGCAATCACATATTCTATTACGGGATTGACGAAAAACACATTAAGGAGTACAATAAAGCCGACGTAGCAGAACTTGTTCATAGAACAGCGACGAGCGACCGGAATATGGGTAACGTACAAATCAGGTTCAAAAACGGAGAATTTATACAACCTAAAATGTTAATCCATGATATGGATCTTATTCAGAAGTTTCCGGAAAATTTGGGAATAAAGATAATCTATCCCCAAAATTCTCTTTTCAAACGCTCTCAAAGCGCCTAACACAGAATTTAATTTGGTTGACCTATTATTTTTTACAAAAAATAAAATTTTCTATTGACAAACTCTTTTTTTACCGTACATTTACGTCGTAATAAAGAAACAACAAATGAAATTAACAGGTGCATATTTTTTTGGCTACTACTTTTACTTTACCAGTAAGAGCCGGGACTAATATGTACAAAACAAACATATAAAGAAACTAAAAAGTCCCGGCCTACCAGCCGGGACTTTTTGCTTTAAGCAGGTTTATGAAAATAGAACAACCAAAAGTCGCAATTCAGGGTATCCGGGCCTCTTTTCACGAAGAAGCTGCATTGAAATACTTCGGCGAAAACACCGAGACCATTGAATGCAACTCTTTCAAACAAACGTTTGAAAGTTTAAAAAACCGTGAGGCCGATTATGTGGTAATGGCTATCGAAAACAGCATTGCCGGCAGCATCCTGCCAAACTATACCTTGCTGCTTGATTATGGCTTTCCCGTAGTTGGTGAAATTTACCTGCCCATCCAGCTGCACCTGATGGCTTTGCCCGGGGTAAAATTCGAGGATATTAAATATGTAACCTCCCACCCCATTGCCTTACGCCAGTGTGTTGATTTTTTTGACGAATATCCACACCTCAAAATTGTGGAGAGCAGTGATACCGCGGCCTGTGCTAAACGCATCAGAGATGAGCAACTAACAGATACGGTTGCTATTGCAAATTCCTTAGCCGCGAAACTTTACGGCCTGGATGTTTTGGAGCGTCGAATCGAATCGAACAAAAGAAACTTTACCCGTTTTCTGATCCTTACCCATCATGATAATATCGAGAAGAAACCGGCTAACAAAGCTTCTTTATGCTTCCAGGTGAGTAACAAAGTTGGTGCATTAGCTAAAGTGCTTAATATTTTTGCCGAAGAAGGCGTAAATATGAGCAAAATTCAGTCGATGCCAATTTTGGGCAAGCGCAACGAGTACAATTTTTATGTAGACATAGAATGGGAGGAGCAAAAACAATATGACGCTTCCATAAGGCAAATCCTTAAGTACACCCATAACTTCAATATCCTTGGCGAGTACGAAAGGCACGATGATGAGCATACGGTGAGCCCAAAACCTCGCCGGGCCGAACGGAGTATCCGCAAGTATATCAATATCAGGCGTAATGTATAATAAAGACAATTGGCAAACAGAACCCAAAAAACTAACATAATTTAAATTATCAACTAACATTCCCGGCTACCACCGGACAAACAAAAAAACGATGAAACTAAATTTAAACATACAGCCGCTTAATACCTGGATTAAAACAGGTAAGGAACCTCTGGTTATTTCAGGCCCTTGCAGCGCTGAAACAGAAGAACAATTAGTAGCTACAGCTCATTTATTAGCCCAAACCGGTAAAATCTCAGCTTTGCGTGCAGGTATTTGGAAACCACGTACCCGTCCAGGTGAGTTTGAAGGTATTGGCAGCATTGGTTTGGAGTGGTTAAAACGCGCCAAAGAAGAAACAGGCTTGCCAACAGCTGTTGAGGTTGCTACTGCAAAACACGTTGAAGAAGCTTTAAAAGCGGGTGTTGATATCCTTTGGGTAGGCGCACGTTCAACCGCTAACCCTTTTACAGTTCAGGAAATTGCTGATGCTTTAAAAGGTGTTGATGTGCCTGTAATGGTTAAAAACCCGGTAAATCCTGACCTTTCATTATGGGTGGGCGCTTTAGAGCGTATCAACAACGCAGGTATCACCAAATTGGCTGCCATTCATCGTGGTTTCTCATCTTATGAAAAATCAGCTTTCCGTAACGAACCGATGTGGGATGTTGCTATCGCCTTAAAAACCCTGGCCCCTGAACTGCCTCTTATTAATGACCCGAGCCATATTTCAGGTAATCGCGATCTGATCGGTTATGTTTCACAAAAAGCATTAGATCTTGATATGCAGGGCTTAATGATCGAATCACATATCGACCCAAGCGTAGCCTGGACAGATGCTAAACAACAGGTTACCCCTGCTGCTCTTGCCGATATCATTGACCACTTAACTTTGCGTAAAGCGGAAGTTAGAAATTCTGAAGTAAACGATAAACTGGCTGAACTACGTAATCAAATCGACAAGATAGACGACTTGGTAATCCAGAAAATTGCTGAGCGTATGCAGATTGCCGAAAAAATCGGTCAGTACAAAAAAGATAATAACATTACCATTTTACAGGTTGGCCGTTGGGATGAGATCCTTCAAAAACGTACAACTTACGGTAAAGCATTAAAATTAAGCGCCGAGTTTACTGAAAAATTGCTTGAATTAGTTCACAACGAATCTATCCGCAGGCAAACAGAAGTAATGAACACCGACGCCGCTCAGGGCCAGGCAGCAGAAAAACTTACACACGCCTAATATTTTAAATGATGCATAACATCATTCTGAAAAGAAACAACAAGTTCATTAACGGCACGGTTAACCTCACCGGTTCAAAAAGTGAGTGTAACCGCGCCCTGATCATCGAAGCGTTAAGCAAAGGTAAAGTAAGAGTTGAAAACGTATCTGACGCCGCTGACGCTGTTTTACTGGCAGGTATTTTAAGGGAGAACCAAGAGTCAAGAGCTAAGAGCCAGGAGGTTCTGGCAGGAAACGCTTCTCCTGATAATTCCGAAATCGAAAATTGCAAATCCGAAATCGTAGACATCGGTCCGGCGGGTACGGCTATGCGTTTTTTGACGGCTTACTATGCTATACAGGAAGATGAAGTGATCTTAACCGGTAGTAAACGCATGAAGGAACGGCCAATAGGTATACTGGTTGATGCATTACGGGAGCTGGGCGCCAATATTGATTATGAAGAGAATGATGGCTATCCTCCTATCAAATTAAAAGGCGGCTTTAAACAACAAACCGGTCAAATCAGTATCGAAGGCAATATCAGCAGTCAATATATTACCGCTTTGTTACTTATTGCCCCTGCTTTACCTTTAGGCCTGGAATTGCATATTGAAGGTGAGTTAACTTCACGTCCTTATGTTGAAATGACCCTGGCCATGCTTGAAACTTCTGGTATCAAGCACACTTGGGAAGGTAATGTTATTGCAATTTCAAATCAGGAATTCACGACAACATCATTGTACGTTGAACCGGACTGGAGCGCTGCCTCATATTGGTACGCTATTGCAGCACTTGCTGATGAGGCCGAGCTATTTTTAACTGGTTTAACACCATATAGCTTACAGGGCGACAGCGTGATCACCGAGATTATGGCTAACTTTGGTATCACTTCGCAATTCAGGGACGGCGGTGTTCATTTGAAAAAAGAGAACAAACCTATCTCCCGCCGTGAGTTTGACCTGAAAGAATGCCCCGACCTGGCACAAACAGTAATTGTTGTTTGCGCAGCGCTTAATCATGAAGCGTCTTTTACCGGCCTTGAAACTTTAAAGATCAAAGAAACCGACCGCATCCTGGCCCTGCAAACAGAGCTTGGCAAAATGGGTGTTAAGCTGATTGAAAAAGATGAAGTTTACACGCTTGATTGCAGCGGGAAATTTATCCCTGATAGTATCTTCATCAATACTTATCATGACCACCGAATGGCAATGGCCTTCGCGCCTTTGGCCCTCGTTCTTCCGCAAATGGAATTTGAGAACGGGCCGGTAGTTGATAAATCATATCCCGCTTTCTGGAATGACCTGGAAAAACAGGGGTTTGAAGTAAGTGAGGCTAAAGGCTAAAGCTAAAAGGTTCTTTTCATCCCGTTGTTGCAAGGAAGAAAGTAATCCCAATGCGACTTAAGACTTACGAAGTTTTAAAACTTCGTAAGTCTGTATCTACAATGACAGTTATAAAACAACCAATTAAAGATATTTAGATTAGGTTTTCTCCTATCTCATATCTAACATCTCATATCTAAAACTATGGCAGGCAATTCATTCGGGCAATTATTCAGGATAACTACTTTTGGCGAATCACATGGCGAGGCCATCGGTGTAATTATTGACGGATGCCCGGCCGGCTTACAGGTTGATCTTGATTACATCCAGGGCGAACTGGATAAACGCAAACCAGGCCAGTCAAAGATCACTACCCAACGTAAAGAAAGCGACACGGTAAGAATCCTTTCAGGTGTATTTGAAGATAAAACTACGGGTACCCCTATTGCAATGCTGATCCCCAATGAAGATCAGCGTTCGAAAGATTATAGCCACAATGTGGATGTTTTCCGTCCATCGCATGCAGACTATACCTACGAAGCTAAATATGGTATCCGCGACCATCGCGGTGGTGGCCGTTCCTCTGCCCGTGAAACTGCGGCCCGTGTTGCTGCCGGCGCTTTGGCTAAACTGCTGCTTAAAACACGGGGTATAGAAATTGTTGCCCATGTAAGTAGCGTAGGTAAGATCAATGCACCCAATGTATTTATAAACGATCCGATTGAGTTTATTGCAGAGCGCGAAAAAAATATTGTACGCTGTGCCGATCCGGCCACTGCGGAAGAGATGATCGAATTTATTGATAGTGTGCGAAAAGATGGTGACACAGTTGGTGGCAAAATCAGCTGCTATGTAAAAAACTGCCCGGTTGGCCTTGGCGACCCTGTGTTTGATAAATTGCATGCCGATTTAGGCAAAGCGATGCTAAGCATCAACGCCGTTCACGGTTTTGAGTTTGGCTCGGGCTTTGAAGGTAGCGAAATGCGCGGGTCTGAGCATAACGACATCTTTGTAAAATCACATCTGGGTGATATACAAACCATTACCAATTTTTCGGGCGGAATCCAGGGAGGCATCAGCAATGGCATGCCTATCGAATTTAAGGTAGCCTTTAAACCCGTAGCCACCATCATGAAAAACCAGGCAACTATCGACAGCCAGGGAAATGCTGCCGAAATATCAGGCAAAGGCCGTCACGATCCTTGTGTGGTTCCGCGCGCCGTACCTATTGTTGAAGCTATGGCAGCCCTCGTTTTGGCCGATCATTGGTTGAGGAACAGAAACGCCCGTTTAAGCTAAAAGCGCTCAGTTAGCCGAAAGCAAAAAGCCGAAAGCTTAAAGCGTTCCACTGAGAACATTTGAGTTTTCGGCCTTTTATTTTCACCAAGCTTCTTTTGCTTTTGGCTTTCTGCTTTAAGCTTTCAGCCCAATAACCTACCTTTGTAAAGCCATGCTTACCTCAATTATCCAATTATACAAACAAGCCTATAGCGGACTTTCAAAAAACAGCTGGTACCTGAGCATCGTAATGCTTATTAACCGCAGCGGTACCATGGTTGTACCTTTCATGACCATTTATACCATCAGGCAACTGCATTTTACGATTGAACAGTCGGGTTATATCATGGCAATTTTTGGCGTGGGTGCTGTATCCGGCGGCTTTATTGGCGGTAAGCTGATCAATAAAATAGGCTTTTATGATTTACAGGTGGGTGCATTACTTACCGGTGGCTTGCTGTTTCTTGTACTGGGTTACCAAACAAGTTTCATCAGCATGGCTATCTTCACGTTAGTTTTAAGCATCTGCAATGAATCATTCCGACCCGCAAACTCAACTGCTATAGCGCACTACAGTACTGAAGAAAACAAAACGCGCTCCTACTCGCTTAACCGGTTAGCTACAAACTTAGGCTGGGCCTTTGGCGGCGGGTTAGGGGGATTATTGGCGGCTATAAATTATCATTTACTTTTTTGGGTAGATGGTTGTACCAATATAGCAGCAGGCATACTGTTGCTTACTTTGATGCCCCGTTCAAAAGTAGCCAAAACCATTAAAGAAGCAGTGGCCGGTTTTGATGAAGTGGTTTCATCGGCTTATAAAGATGGTGTTTACCTGCTGTTTATCCTATTGGCAACCCTGTTCGCAACTTGCTTTTTCCAGTTCTTTATTATGCAGCCTGTATTTTATAAAATACAATGGCATTTTAATGAGCGTTTTATCGGTTTCCTGCTGGCGCTAAACGGGATACTTATCGTTTTGATTGAAATGATATTGATTAACTGGCTTGAAGGCAAGCGCCATGCGCTAACCTATATTATCTCGGGTATCCTGGTTACCGGGGCTGGTTTTGTTTTGCTTAACGTAATGCCGCATGTGCCTTTGGTAGCCATATTAATTGTATGCATGATAACATTGGGTGAAATGCTTTCCATGCCATTTATGAACACGTTTTGGATAAGCCGTTCAAATGTGCGCAACCGGGGTGAGTATGCTGCGCTATATAGCATGTCATGGGCCGGTGCGCAGATCATCGCTCCATTTTTGGGTAGCCAGGTTATCGCCTATGGAGGGTTTGAAATGCTTTGGTGGCTATTGGGTGGTGTCTGCCTGATTGTGGCCTGCGGCTATTTGATCATGAAACGTTCAATACATACCACTAAACGCGTGCCTGTTTTACCTTAATTTGCTATCATGAAAAAAGCCATCATATTAGATCTTGATAATACCATATACCCTGTAAGTTCCATTGCCGATCATTTGTTTAATGAATTGTTCAACTTTCTTGATCAGCATATTGCCGGCGAGGGTATCGAGCATATCAATAAAGCAAAGGAGGATTTAAAGAGGATTCCCTATCAAAAGGTGGCAGACAAATATCAATTCAGCGAACTCGTTAAAAACAAAGGGCTCGAACTATTAAATAACATTGAGTACAACCGGCCGATGCAGCCTTTTGATGATTATAAACAGATCCGCGAAGCAGAGGTCACCAAATTTTTGGTTACCACAGGTTTTACCAAACTGCAATGGAGCAAAGTTAAAATGCTGAACATTGAAGCAGATTTTGAAGCCATCCACATTGTTGACCCTGAACTTTCGCCCCTAACCAAGAAAGATATTTTCGCGTCAATATTAGAGAAATACGATTATAAAACGCGAGACGTACTCATTATTGGTGACGATCCCGAATCTGAAATAAAAGCAGCAAGCGATTTGGGTATCGATACTTTCTTATACGATCCGGAAAATAAATATCCAAACGCCCGGGTAACCTATCGCTCACAAAATCTTAAAGACGCGGCTGCTATTGTTGCTTAAGCACCTTTACCGTAACCAAAAGCTGCCCAAGATGGCGCATGGTATGCTCAGCCGAATGCGTGTACAAGCCGATAACTGTGGATGGTAATTGCCCCCGGCCTACTCCTCGCCATTCAGTTAACATCGCCTCGTCGGTAGCTTTGAGTTGATCGATAGCGCCGTCAACCTGGGTATTAAACGCTTTTATCAAAGCAACAACAGTAATTTCATGTTCACCAGGTTCACCTTCGGCTGCAAGATAATTTAGTTGTGCCGCGCTAAGCCCCTCCCCTTTTGCATAAGTAAAAAGTCGGTTGAGTACCCCGGTGAGGTGTTGCAAGTGAAAACCCGGCGATGCCATGCCGGCAAGCTTTTGCCACAGCAGCTTTTCCGGAAAATCGATCATCAATTCATTAAGTTCTTCCCTTGCCTGTAAAAGCGCGTGTGCAACAGGTTGAAGCAGGGCCGGCACATCATCCAGCGGCCCGCGAAGCCAAACTTCAGGTAATTTTTGAGTAGACATTAGTTTTTATTTAGCATAGTTTTCACTTGTTCATGATTCAACGTTTGAGGCAGACCATAAATGGCTCTTACGCGCTCATGTGTATTATCAGTCCAAAGCCAGCTCGTCCAAACCATAAACCAGGCCCATTCGGGTTGGGCTGCCAGAATTTCGGGTTTTGGAAGTTCGCCGGTCTCTGTCAGCGCAATGATCTTGCCATTAGCAACCTTTAGCAAATCGTTATAATCCCGTTGTTCATAATCGAAATGATAGATATCAGCACCTAAAATGTCTACGTAATCGGCACCTGGATAAAAGTCTTTATAGTCATACGCTTCATCTAATGGAAGGTCGCGCAAACCGTTTGGGCCCCATACCCAAATCAGATTATTTAAATGATGATAATTGGTATACCGATCGTACATCATTTTCCAAAGCTTGATGATCCCGTCGTTCCCTTTTTTGTTTCCCCACCAAAACCATACGCCGTTCATTTCATGGTAAGGCCGCCACAAAACAGGCACATGGGCATCCCTGAGCTGCTTCAGGTAACCGGCTACTACGTCAATTTGGGCAAGCCATTTTTTATTCAGATCGGTATTGGGTGTAATTAACTCTTTCCATTGGGCATCAGTTATTTTGCCCTGAATGCTTTGCTTCCAATCATATGGCGGGTTATCCAAAGGGCGTCCCTGGTGCCACATGAGTGTTACCAGATAGCCATCCTGCCATTTTTGTTTAGCTTCGTTTACAAGGTCCTGCCCCAGGTCTTTGTCTCCCCAAAGCATGAAATCAGAGCCCCAAACGGCAGGATATTGTCCTGTAATTGCTTTGGCGCTGTCTGAAAAAACGTCACGATCGCTGTTATAATTTTGTTGACCCGATAAAATATGTTTGCCTTTTATACTATAAAGGAAGCTAAGCAATTTATTTACTTCAGGCGATGCTTCTTTATTTACTGGTTTAAAACTTTGTGCTAATGCCATGAAAGGCAATGATATGATTAAAGTAAGCGGGAATAGTTTTTTCATTTTAATTAAACTGGCTATTCGGGTTAAAGGAGATAACAGGCTTTGTTCAAAAATAAATAAAAAGCACGGCCGTTTATGGTATGGCTATTGCTATTCATAAGCAATATTTAACTATCTTTCGTCTATATGATACCTATTCCCTTTAGGAAACACTTTATCCCGATTATACTTTCCACGTGTTTGGTTTTGCCTGCTGTATTACAAAGCTGCAAGAAAAAGCATGAAATGATTGCTGAAGATATGTTCAGGATCACACAAAATGAAATTTTTAAAAAGGCCGATACTGAAGGATACATCCCTGTTTTTAAAAGAGTATTCACAAAATACCGGTCTAAGACTGCCAATCCGCTGGTTATCGAATCGTTTTTCAAAAAGAACGAATACCAGCCACTTCTAGTTATAAACCATTTAAACAATGGCGATCTCGAAGCTTTACCAGAGTATCTTGATAAGATCAATGAACACGGTCTTGATCCAACGGTATATCCATCGGCAGAGATCAAAGCACTTGTAGCCAAACTTAAAGACAAAAAGGCGATAAAAACAATTAATGAAGCCTATGAAACTGTTGCCAAACTTGAGGTGTTAACAGCGGGCGCATTAATAAAATATTCCAATGCCCTGCAATACGGTGTGATCAATCCTAAAAAGATCTACTCGAGATATTTTATGGCCACCCGCCGGCCCGATAGCACAACGATGCTTGCCACTTTAAACCGGGCAGACTTTAAGACATTCCTTGACAGTATCCAACCCAAAAGCCCTCAATATTTAGCGTTGCAAAAAGCATACAGGGACAGTGTAACTATCGAAGGCCTTTCCCGCGAGGAGAGCAAACGCTACTTATTGGTTAGCCTGGAGCGGCTGCGTTGGAGAAATAAACCTTTCGAACCCAAATACGTGATAGTAAATATCCCCGATTTCAGGCTCGACGTTATCGAAGATGGCAAATCGGTTTTAAATATGAAAGTTTGTGTAGGCCAGGGACGAAACATGAAAAACCAAAACACGCTTGAACATTTTGATGATACAGCGAGAGCCGATAAACCTTTTCCGCGAGAAACGCCGATACTGAACAGCCTGATCCATAGCGTTGAGGTAAATCCTATTTGGAATATTCCCCGCAGTATTGCAACAAAAGAGATCATTGTTGAGGCTGCCGACGACCGTTACTATCTCTCAAATAAAAACATAGATGTTTTTAAGGACGGTAAAAAGATTGAGGATCCGGAAACTATCGACTGGTCGCAGGTTACGCCCGACAATCTGGAATACGAGTTTAAACAACGCCCCGGAGAAGACAACTCGCTGGGTAAAATAAAGTTTCTGTTTAAAAACCGCAGCAGCGTTTACCTGCACGATACACCTAATAAAGAAGCATTCAGGCATGCTATGCGTGCAGTAAGTCACGGCTGTGTACGATTAGGTGATCCGCTTGGCCTGGCACAAAACCTATTTGGAGAAGGTGCAGACCTCGATACCATTTCGAAAGATATGGTTGAAGATAAACCGAACCCTACCAATATCGGCTTGCCAAAGAAAACGCCTATTTACATCACCTATGTAACCTGCTGGGCAGATGATAATGGCACCATTCAATACCGCCCGGATGTTTATGGTTTAGATATAGTGCTTTACGCACATCTGCAAAGTTTTTTGGCCAAATAAAAAAAGCCCGGCAAACTTTTCGGTAAGCCGGGCTTCATGATTTGGTTTATAGTTGGGTTGGATTTAAAACTTTGTAAAATTGAATGACGTATCGGTGCTCGCCATTAAGTTAAGCGGCCCCGTTTCATCCAGGTATTTTGAATAGTACGACTCATCGTTTCCATTAATAAATAAAACGGTTTTGCCGGCAATGGTATTGATAACTTTATTAACCACTTTCGGCGATACAGCAGGGCAACCAAAGCTTCTGCCGATATATCCCTGCTCATTGATAGCAGCCGGCCCAACATAATTAGCGCCATGTACAACAATGCTGCGCATACGGGCATTCCCGTTAAAGCCTTCATCCATACCGTCAAGGTATAGTGAACGGCCATGTTTACCATTATAAACCTTATCAGTTACATAAAATCCGAGACTACTTTCATGTGAATCGTTAGCATCCGAAAAATGATTTGCCATTTCCTGACCGCTGCCTGATCCATGTGCAACCCATGTATTGAGCACCAACTGCTTGTTTAACAAATTTATAATCCACATACGCTTTTCACGGCTTGATTTGGAGAAATCAACCACGGTAAGCACCTCACTGCTTTGAGGTACTAAATGTGAAAGCTTTAAATTGGTATAACCAGTAACCGCTTTTTCAAATACGTTGAAAGCTAAACCGGCATCCTTAAGGCGCGCTGCCTCGTATAAATTATTAACGTATTGCTCAAATAGTTCCTTTGTTGTAAACGCTACATTTTTTTTCTTTACACTCACTGATCTATTTGCACCATCCGATCTCCAGCTTAAAATTGTTGCCGAAAGGAAAAAGATCGCCATAGTAACCCACAAAAAATGTTTCCTCATACGCTTGCCTGAGTTTAATTTAATTTTAATTAATTAGGGTATAGTAACAGGGTTTGGATAAAAGGTTAACCTGCCATTAACAGATTAATACAAAAATATACTTTAAAACTTGAAATCCAAATTAGCAATATGATATATTTACTAAAATGAAAATAAATTTAAAAATAAGCAATATTTTAAACTCTTATACGGAGCGAAAAAAGGAAAGGTTATAGATTAAATTTATTTAACCCATTTAATTTTATTTTCAAGCGGAATAGTGCGTTTACCTTCGGGATACTGGTCGGCATAACCAAGATATAATACGCCCATTACATTATCTTCATCCCGCAAATTCAAAAATTCTTTAAAAGTGGGTTTCAAGATAGCACCGCCGGTACTCCAGAAGGAGGCCATATTTAAGGCGGTTGCACCTAAAAGGATACTCTGAATAGCGCTCGACACAGCTGCAACTTCCTCGAACGGCGGTATTTTAGGCAAATCGCCGCGCTGCATTATCGTAATGATTACATGCGAAACTTTGTTGCCAAGGGTTTTCAGGTTATTGTATGCAGCCTCATTAAATTCTTCGGCAGATACACTCTGTTTATAAACTTCGGCATGTTCGGCACAAAACTGATCGGGGTTTTCATAAACAATAAAGCGCCAGGGTTCGGTGAAACCATGTGTCGGCGCCCAGTCGGCAAGTTCCAGAAGTGCAGCGATATGACCATTTGGAGCCTTATGACCATTCATCATGGCTGGTTTTACGGTACGGCGGGTTTTGATATTCTCGGCGACTGTTAAAAAAGTATTGTCCATAAACAGATAAAAAACGGTTGTTGAAAGCGGGATTATGAATCACTGATTTCAACAACCTGTAGTTATGTTATTAATAAATAGCGGGATATTTTGAAGGGTTAGCCTCATTCATCATAGCGTAAACGGTTTCAACAACATCATCAACAGAAGGCTTGCTGAAGTAGTCTCCGTCCGAACCATAAGGCGGTCTGTGTTCTTTTGCGGTAAGCGTTTTTGGCTGGGCATCAAGTGCATAATAGCCATTTTGGCCTTCCATTATCTTTTGCAGGATATAAGCTGAACCCGCTCCCGGTAAATCCTCATCAACTACAAGTAGCTTGCTGGTTTTCTTTAACGAAACAGCACAAATCCCCTCTGTATCAAAAGGGTATAAAGTTTGCGGATCGATAATTTCGATATTGATACCCATTGCTGCAAGCTCTTCCGATGCTTCCTGCACGATGCGCAGCGTTGAACCATAAGATACAACCGTAATATCGTTGCCTTCGCGTAAAACCTCGGCTTTACCAAGCGGTACAGTAAATTCGCCGACATTGGCAGGTAACTTTTCCTTCAAGCGGTAACCGTTCAGGCATTCTATTACCAGCGCAGGTTCGTCGCCCCTTAACAGCGTATTATACATACCTGCTGCCTGGGTCATGTTACGGGGCACACAAATATGAAAGCCGCGCATCGACCCTAGAATAACACTCATTGGCGAACCTGAATGCCAGATCCCTTCTAAACGATGGCCCCGGGTACGGATAATAAGCGGAGCTTTTTGCCCGCCCATAGTACGGTAACTTAAACTTGCTATATCATCACTGATGATGGTTATTGCATAGATCAGATAGTCAAGGTACTGGATCTCTGCAATCGGCCTTAGGCCGCGCATAGCAAGGCCCATACCCTGCCCTATGATACTTGTTTCGCGAATGCCCGTATCTGTAATGCGGATTTCGCCATATTTTGCCTGTAAACCGGCGAAACCCTGGTTAACATCGCCTATCGCACCCAAATCTTCGCCAAATGCAACGATGCTTTTATCGCGTGCAAAATTGGCGTCGAAAGCTGCGTTCAATACTTCTCTTCCGTCCAATAACTTTGCATCATCGTTATAAATAGCGGGCACAACAGGAACATACCGAGGTGATTCAGGAGTTCCGGTAAACAGCTTTGAGTTATAACGTTCCGTATTTTTTGCTTTCTCAACTTTTAACCATTCTGTTAAAAGCTGGCGTTCAACATTATTTTCGGTAGTAGTTAACCGTAATGTTTTGCGGATGGCTGAAAAGATTTCGCGACGCCCGGCATCAATACTGGAGCGCAAACCAACTGATAATGCTGATATTGCTTCTTTTTTACCCGGTACTGTTTCGGCAAAGGCTTCGATCAATGCTGCAGCTTCTTCTATTTCGCTTTTTATTACGACTGCCAATTCATTAGCGGCCTCACGCTGGCATTCGCGTACATACCTTTTCGCTTCAGCTTCAAGCTCTTCCAGTTCTATTTCGGTCGAGATAGCCGATGTAACCATCCACTCGCGCATTTTTAACAAACAATCGTGCTCATCTTCCCAGGTAAGGCGTTCCCTACTTTTATATCGCTCATGTGAGCCCGAAGTTGAGTGCCCCTGTGGTTGGGTCATTTCGGTAACATGGATCAGTACAGGCACATGTTCCTCACGGCAAATATTAATGGCACGCTCGTAAGTTTCACAAAGGGCTATATAATCCCAGCCACGCACTTTAAAGATCTCGTAACCGTTGCTTCCGTTTTCGCGCTGAAAGCCTTTTAATATTTCAGAAATATCTTCTTTGGTGGTTTGCAGGTTCGCTGGCACCGAAATAGCATAAGCGTCATCCCAAATAGAGATGGCCATAGGTACCTGTAGTACACCCCCTGCATTAAAAGTTTCAAAAAACGAACCTTCGGATGTAGCGCCGTTACCAACGCTGCCAAAAGCAACTTCATTACCATTAACCGAAAATTGTTTCAGGTAATCCAGTTCTTTATTTTGGCGATATAGCTTTGACGCGTAAGCTAAACCTAATAAGCGAGGGATTTGTCCGGCAGTGGTTGAGATATCCGACGAACTGTTCATTGTTTCGGCCTGGTTAACCCAACTGCCATCAGTATTTACAAAACGCGTAGCGTAGTGGCAGTTCATTTGTCTGCCACCAGAGGCTGGATCTTTTTCAATATCGGGGTTAGCATATAACTGGGCAAAAAACTCTTTCATATTGCTCATGCCCGTAGCAAACATAAAAGTTTGATCGCGGTAGTAGCCCGCGCGCCAGTCGCCGGCGCGGAAAGCCTTGGCCATCGCCAGTTGCGCAACCTCTTTACCGTCGCCGAAAATACCGAACTTTGCCTTGCCCGTTAGCACTTCCCTGCGGCCTATTAAACTGGCCTGACGGCTCTCATAACCAATGCGGTAATCATCAATAACAATCTTCTTGAAATCATCAAAACTGAGCTCGGCAGTATTAAATTTACTGGTAGCGCGTGTTGTAGTTTCAGGCATATAAAATTCTGTTTAGACGGTAAAAGTATAAAATTCTATTCTGTATTAAGCAAACTAACAGATAAAACCCCGAGTTTGAGTAATAGTTTTGTAATTACATTAAACCTTTTATATTTGTAATAATCAAATATAACGTATGAAAAAGATATTAATGATTTGCGCTGTAATATTAGGCTTTGCCTTCACCGCATCAGCACAAGATAGCGGAAAAGCTGAGTTTAAATTTAACGAAGAAAAGCATGATTTTGGTAAAATACCACAAGGCACTCCCGTTACTACTGTGTTTGAATTTACCAACATTGGTAAAGAACCGCTTATTTTAACAGAAGTAAGGCCAACCTGCGGCTGCACCATCGCCGATTACACTAAAACACCGGTAAAAAGCGGTGATAAAGGCATGATCAAGATCACTTACAATGCTGCTGCTGCTGCTCCGTTTAACAAAACTATCGTAGTTAAATCAAACGCAGTAACACCCGAAAAATATTTGAACATTGTTGGTGAAGTAGTAGCTAAACCCGCGGCGAGCAAATAACTGATTACATGCTTGATATATCCCGTATATCAACCGGGATATTAAAAAATAATATTTAAAAGACCCGGTTTCGGGTCTTTTTTCGTTTACAAAGGTTTTACAAAACAGTATTTTGATTTTTAGTAATTTTGCAGGATGCCAAAAATATCTGAAAAAGGGCAACGGATGCCCGCATCACCGATAAGAAAATTAACACCTTACGCTGATAAAGCTAAGCAGGATGGAAAAAAGGTGTATCATCTCAACATCGGCCAACCCGATATTGCTACACCCGAAGGCATGCTGAATGCCATTAAAAATATTGATTTTAAGGTTTGGGCTTATACCCCGAGCGAAGGTACATTAAGCTATCGCAAAAAGCTTACTGAATATTATAACAAGCTGGATTATAATATTACTCCCGAGGATATTATTGTTACCACTGGAGGCTCAGAAGCAATTACTATTGCCATGATGGCCTGCCTTGATTCGGGCGGTGAAGTGATCATCCCTGAACCTTTTTATGCCAATTATAATGGATTTGCAAGCCAGGGCGATGTTGTGGTTAAGCCTATATTGTCATACATTGATAATGGTTTCGCGCTCCCTCCTATCAGCGAATTTGAAAAGCTAATAACGCATAAAACCAGGGCCATCATCATATGCAATCCTAACAACCCTACCGGGTATTTATACTCAAAAGAAGAGATGGAAGCATTGAAGCAATTGGTTTTAAAGCATGACCTGTACCTGTTTTCGGACGAAGCTTACCGCGAGTTTTGCTATGATGGCCGTTCATTTATATCACCGATGCACATGGATGGGCTTGAAGAAAACGTTGTAATACTGGATACAGTAAGCAAACGCTATAGCGCGTGCGGTGCCCGGTTAGGATGCCTGATCACTAAAAATAAAGAGTTGCGTGCCACAGCTTTAAAATTTGCCCAGGCCCGTTTAAGCGCAGGCATGGTAGAACAAATTGCAGGCGAAGCTGCCGTTGATACTCCGGATAGGTATTTTGAAGCTGTAAATAAAGAATATACCAGCAGGCGTAACACACTTGTTAGTGCATTAAACAAAATGGATGGCGTTTATTGCCCTAATCCCGGCGGGGCTTTTTATGTGGTTGCCAAACTGCCTATTGACAATGCCGACAAGTTTTGCCAATGGATGCTTGAATGCTTCAGCCTCAACAACGAAACTGTGATGATGGCCCCTGCCACCGGCTTTTACAGCACACCGGGCGCGGGACTCAATGAAGTGCGTATGGCATACGTTTTAAATAACAACGAGCTTGAAAAAGCGATGATTTGTTTGGATGAAGCATTGAAAGTTTATCCGGGCAGGACGGTTAGCAGTGAGCAATTATCAGTTGGCAGTTTGTAACAGGCGGTTGCAGCAGGCAGTCGCTTAATTTATAAATGGGAAAACCACTGCTTAAAACTGCGAACTATTTCCGTATATTTGTAACGGCTTTACTGCAACTGCCTACCGGCTAATACAAACTAAAAAATGGGGTCGACCGGAATTGACAGGATGGAGATAAGTAGGTAAGCATGCAGCGCGTTGGGTGAATTAGCGCTTTAATCTGAACGCTCAAACTTACAAATGGCGAAAATAACTACGCCTTAGCTGCCTAATTTAGAATTAGCATAGCTTTTGTCCCGCCGGTTTTCCGTTTCATCGGATCGGCAACCGGGGCATCGAAAGATGAAACTGGCCTGCTTAGGGTGTGATAAGCGGGTAAGATAAAGCACCTAAGGAAGACGGTACAGGTAAGCGGCTGACCTTCCCCTTCCCTACAATTAAACAGAAGCTAAGCATGTAGAAAGCTTACCTTATACCATGTTTGGACGAGGGTTCGAATCCCTCCGGCTCCACCAGAAGGGATTTTCTCAGGAAAATCCCTTTTTTTTATACAAAAAAGCTGCCCCTTGAGACAGCCTCTTTCTGTTTTTAGACCTCACCAAACTAAACCAATCAATCGCTTTATTCTAGTACCCTGTAGGTGACCTTTTTCAAGGTAATCTTACTGGTTACCGGAATCCTTATAAGTCACTTTTATTGAGAATTTTCAGTATTAAACGTCTTGATTTCAGCAGGATATGTAATTAATTTCATTCACTTAAGCGCTTCAACGATGAACAAAGCATTTAACCTTCTCTTTTATGTAAAGAGATTAAAAACAAATGCCAAAGGCCTCGCCCTCATTTACCTGCATATTACTGTTAATGGCGTGTACATCGAAATCTCCTCTAAACGTTATATCAATCCCGACAAATGAAATACAAATGGACAAAAGTTAACCGAAGATAGCGAAGAAAAAAAGCCCATAAATGCCTACCTGAAAACTTTAGAACACAAGGTGTATGATGTTCACCGGGATATGACAGGGCGAAAGTTGTTCATCACCACACCAAATTTGAAAGACAGATCTCTTGGTGGCAAACCTTCACCTGACAAAAAGCAGGTATCTATATTTCAGGAACGCAACCGGCAGGTTGCCGCGCGGTAGATTTCTACAATTCATTAGGCAATGGCAGGAACTGATGTTACGGACCATCAGTGAGTTAACGTAAGATGATCTATAAGAATTTGAACAATACTGTTTCTTAGTTGGACAGATCATTTAAGAAGTTGATTTTCAATTGACTGTGCAATTTCAACTACACGATAGCAAGAGGAAAGAATCCGTTAATATATACCTTACCCAACAGCTTTCCAAGGTTCAGCCATGGCCCGTGAAAGATAAAAAGCAACAATCAGCGTCATTAAAGCTGAAACTGTAAATGCAGGCCCGGCCCCGAACCGGAACCATAACCAGCCGGTAAGTGTGCTGGCCAACATTGTGCAGATGCTTTGGAATCCTGTATAAGTTCCAATGGCGGTTGCTGTATCGTTCTTTTCAGTGATATTGCTTATCCAAGCCTTAGATATACCTTCAGTCGCGGCCGCATACAGGCCATACATAAAGAATAAGAGGCCATACCAGTACCAAACCCCGGTCACCGTCATGCCGCTATACACCACCACAAAAAGTAGTAGTCCGGTAATAAATACTTTCTTCAGGCCTATCCTGTCTGCCAGTATACCAAGCGGAAAAGCTGCAATAGCGTACACTATATTGTAAAAAATATACACCCCTATTGTGGCCGTGTCACTTAGTCCGGCCTGCTTTATCCTCAACAGAAGGAATACATCAGAACTGTTGAACAAAGTAAACATCAATAATCCGCCAACCAGTTTTCGGTAACTGGCGGGGCTGGTTTTCCAGTATTGTAAAAAAGAGAAAAATGAAACTGTAGCCTTATTCTCTTTTGGCTTTGCTTTGCTGTCTTTTAAAAAAAATGACAAGCCTATAGCCAATACTCCGGGAATAAATGCCAGCAGGAACAGAGGGCGATAACTGGTAGGATAAACATATAAATACAATAATGCCAGCGAAGGGCCGGCCACAGCTCCTATTGTGTCCATCGAACGATGAAAGCCAAACACACGACCCTTTGTATCTGGCGTGGCTTCATCAGACAACAGGGCATCTCGTGCACCGGTTCTTATTCCTTTTCCCAGGCGGTCAACTGTGCGGGTAAGAAAGATCCATACCGGAAAAATAGTTACGGCCATCAAGGGTTTTGACAAAGCGCTTAACGTATAGCCCATGCGGATTAATGGGGCACGTCTTCCGCTACTGTCAGACACCTTTCCAAAATAACCCTTGCTCAATCCTGCGGTAGCCTCGGCAATCCCCTCTAATATGCCAATTAATAATACAGAAAAGCCTATACTCTTCAGATAAATGGGCATAATAGGATAAAGCATCTCACTGGCAACATCCGTCAGCAAACTTATAAAAGAGAGAATCCAGACAGTCCGCGTTAAAAGTTTCATGTAGGTCTATTATCCGGGATATATAAATAACACTTCCATTGGGTAGATGCCGATTGCTCAGCTGTTAATTCAATGTACCCTTCAGGCTATCGGCCCAAGTAATAAGCCTTTGCTTTTCGACCTGTGAAAGAACGGCATTGCGATGAATTACTGTATATATGCCCATTGGCATTTCTCCCTCCTTCACCTCTTTGGAAAGATCGCTTAACTTATGCCGTTTTTGGGAAAGGCTATAGTTGTTAAATTCGTCGAAATTAATTTCCTCCTTACCTTCATTAACGTCATGTGCAAGCAGCCAGGCCACCGGCTGGATGTTATTATACCAGGGATAATAGGTATTGTTTGAATGGCAATCGTAACAGCTCCGCTTTAGCACAACCTGAACATCCTTAGGCACGGTATAGTGTTTATCTATGCCATTGGCATACGGCCCGGAAGAAATATTTTTCTTTAGGTGGATGAATTGGATTGCGACCAGTATCACCAATAGCGCAAGGAGTATTTTTTTTATTGCTTTCATAATGTATGCCTAAATTTTCACACCAAATAAATAACCGACTATTGCAGATAGTCCCATCGCCAGTGTTCCCCATATCGTGATGCGTAAAATTGCTTTACCAATGTTTGAACCTCCGGTTCTTGCTGCTATGGCACCCAATATGATTAGGAAAATAATCGTGAACCCATACAGGTAATATTCCATTTGTTTGACTGGAGAAAGCAGGATCACCAGCAGTGGCAGCACACCGCCTGCTGTAAAAGACGCCCCGGACGCTAATGCAGCTTGTATTGGTTTGGCCTGACTGATCTCATTAATTCCAAGTTCATCACGGATGTGCGTGCCTAGTGCGTCTGCTTCCGTCAATTCCTTTGCCACCTGCATGGCAGTTTCTTTTTTCAGTCCCCGTTTCTCATAAATCTGCGCCAGTATCCTGAGCTCATCTTCCGGCATCTCCCGGAGTTCCATCTCCTCGCGTTTTATGTCCGCCTTTTCTGTGTCCGTCTGCGAACTAACGGAAACGTATTCGCCTGCGGCCATGGACAACGCACCTGCAACCAGGCCGGCAACTGTAGCCAAAACAATAGGCTCTCTGGTACTACTTGCTGCCGCAACGCCGATCGCAAGACTCGAGATGGAGATGATCCCGTCGTTGGCACCTAAAACTGCAGCCCGCAGCCAGTTACTCCTATGGATATAATGGGATTCCAGGTAATTATCTATCGTTAACATAAATGATGATTAAAGTGTTACGAATTAACGGAAACTATATCGCATTTTTCATGACCAATATTTGTACAATAAATGACAGTTAACAGCCTCCGGAGTAATTTACCCAGATAGTTATCAACGTGATTGAAAGAAAAGCAACAAAATCAAATACCTTTTATGAGCAATATCATTTTTTACAACGTTGGCAGTCATACTTTTAACGATGGGTGGTTGCTTTCTTTGTAAAAAACTCTCATCATGAAAAAGCTAAAACACCTACTCACCGTTGCGGCAATTATAGTGTTTGCGGCGGGTGCATTTGCTCAAAAAGCAAAAGATTCAACCAAGTATAATTTTATCACCATTGATGGCAAAGGCGGTATACATAACCACGCCGGTACAAAACTTGGTTACATCACCAAAGACAACATTGTTAATGACAACCAGGGCCACAAATTGTATTTTATCGACCGCGACGGCAACGTTATAGATGCCAAAGGCAACAAGCTCGGCAAGGCTGCAAAAAACGGCAATTATTACAACAATAATGGCGAAGAAATATTGCAGCTAAAGAACGTTGACGAAGCAAAATGTGAGATACTTGACCCCAAAGGTCATAGCTGGGGCTATGCTCACCGAAACTATAAGCTTCACGCTTGCGCTGCACATTGTTTTTTCCTGGAAAAGAAAAAGTTGGAAGAAGCAAAAAGAGATTCGTTGGCTAAGAAAGGTAAGAGCTAATTAAATCCCATTTCAAGGTGAAAAGAGTTTATCAACGACATCCATAGCCCTGTTACCACCCTGAACTGAACCGATGCGCCTTGAACCACCACTGCAAGAATCATCCCCAACGTGTCAGCTATGATATGCCTTTTTATCCCTTTTATCCTTTTTTTGCATCAAAACCTTTGCTTTCACACTTACAATGTAACCCTCCCTTAGTTCGGACTGGTGTTTGTAGACTTATTGATTCAAAAATATAATTATCATTGTTGTTGTAACCGTTGAGATATTGAAAACTCGATCGAGTTTCCAATATCTCAACGGTTTATCAGCTTATACAGATCAGGAGTTATGTGTCGCAGTGCTTCATGCGGCCTACGGTAATTGTGATCTTCCATCCATTCATCGGTTAAAACCATACCTGATGAATATCTTTAAATAGGTAAGCATCCAAGATGTTTCCCCTAAAGTTTCTGTTAAAGCGTTCGATATAGCCGTTGGGCATTAGCTTGCCTGGCTGTGTAAATTGAACTGTAAAATCCTTACCCTCACACCAATCCTTGAACCCTTTGCTGTTGAATTCGGGCCCATTATCTACCCTCATACATTTTGGTTTACCTTGCTCACGAATAGTTTGCTCCAAGATCTGTGTTACTCTTATTGTTTACTGTTGTTCCCTCAATGGTGCTTCGGCATGAAGATGATGTGTTTTTTGGATCAGCACGTGAGCTTCGGTCCTGTTATGCCCCGGAGGCGCTAAAAGCAAACTTGTTTTGGATAAACCCGACCATAAGGTTTGATTTTGAAATGCAATTGTACAGCCGCCGCGCCTTCTTTGCGAAATCATGCGGTTGATATCGCCAACACAAACCCAGGGGTCATGCAATGTGACTCCCCATTTGGCATGGTCATGTGTTTCGGGCCAGGCCCAGTGTGCGCCCATGAAACCTAAATTGATATACTTGATATCAAAAGTTTTATGAATACCATCGCTATCAGCGATAGGAGGAATAGGACCGCGGATCCAGGTTTCAATGTCTAAATCATCGTTTAGGATAGGCCCTACCAATTCGTTCCAAAAATCTTTATTCCATTCACGGTTCTTGGCTATAACTTTGAATGACATACCGCCAATAGACTTTAAATCAATGGAGTCGCCCAAAGCAATCGGGTGGCTCGCCAAAGGCTGTGTCAGCGAATGCAACTCGGCAGTTGCGGGCAGATTAGCGGTATTATGAAGATAGATTTGCGGCTCCTGGTGGTTCAGCATCTGTTTGGCAATAAGATTAGCGGTATCCAAATCCAATGAAATGCACAAATAGGTTTGCCCGTATTTGGGAGTAGGATCTTTGATGGCACCAGGGTCTGCAAATTTCGGCCATGAGTGAAGTAACCAAAATGCAGTTTTAGATTCGGTATCAAATGCCAATACTCCCTTAGTATGCCCTTTGGTGCCATCATCATGTTTATTGGCACTTTCGGGCATCTCGTCATTATAAAGAACCCATCCGGTACTCGGAGCCGGTGATTTAATGTTTTTGAATACGGAGTCCATAGTCAGGTTGAGTGCTCCTTTATCGCCATTCAAAACATTGGGAGACTTGGTAATCGTCCTTTTTCGGGCGTCGGTATTGGCATCGATAGTTGAGTCGTAATAAACATATTCGTACCCTGTAGCTTTGTCATTACCCACACCTCCGTCAAGTTGAGGAACTTTGTAGATAAACCACCAGTCGACTGGTGCGCCGTTCTCATCAAGCGCAGAAATTTTCATAACTTTTTTGGTTAGGTTGAAAAATTAATTGATTAATTGTTTGCAGGCGTTGACGAGGTTTGCAATAAAGATAAAATAATATCGTGCATAAATGACCACGTAATTTCACGGAATTTTCAGAAGAGTTTCCCGTATTTTTACGCATAAAACAATTAATCGATCAATAGAAATTTAAGGCAATCAGGTATAAAAAACTCGCTATCTGGTTAAGAAAGCGAGCTCTAAGCATCCATATAATATGATACAGATGACCTGTGGAAGCGAGATTAAACCCAGCTATTTTCCCGATCAATCATCATCGTCTTGATCTTTGCCCGCCAGTTTAGCGGGATAAGCTTTTTTACCCTTAGCCGCAAACCAAAGTATCCTGTTCATCACATCATCATTACCACCGTCAATATGATCGTATTCAGGTCTTGATGATAATTGTGCAAAATGCAATGCAGAACCTTTGAGCGCAGAAAAAGGCTGGTTGATTTTATTGAGCGGAACCCTGTTTTTTAAACTGGTATAAGTGCATGCAGATGGATTGCCGGTAAAGCAATCAAACATAGGTAATGCAGTAGCATCGATGATATTCATTGGTGGTAAGCCCAATATTTGCTCAATAGAACGCACTATACAGGTTTGATTATAGTTTTTGCTCACCTTATGCTGTAACCTGCTATACTGACTAATCACAAACCCTGTAGTACGATATGCAGATACATGGTCCCACCCTGCCTGTGAATCATCTTCGGTGACAAATATTACCGTATTTTTCCAAAAACGACTTTTTGAGACTGCTTCAACTATACGGCCGAGCGCCAGGTCATTATCAGCTACCATAGCGTCAGGTGTCGGGTAGCCTGGCTTGGTGCCTACAGTATGATCGGCCGATAGGGCCATGATCATCAGTTGCGGTAACTGGTCGCCGGGCTTTTGCTCATATTCATGAAGCTCTTTAATAAAAGCGGTGGCCCGTAACTGTTCATTAATCTTATGCTCGTCGGATCCCGGGAAGTTTTGTGACAGCATTGGCCTCACCCGAGAAATAGTGCTGGTGTTTTTAAATGCGAATGGTTTACCTGCTGTGTAATTGTTATAAATATCGCTCCAGCTTAACTTATCATCAAAATGCACGGCACAGGCTTCACCGTAAATTCTGACCGTTTTGCCATGATCGGCGGCATTATTCCAGATAAAACCGTTCCCGTCATAAACTAAGGCGTCCTCCTGCACATGCGGATAACTTCTAAACCAGGAGCGTACACTTTTTTCAACATAATCGGTTACCATAGCGGCATCAGTCCATTGGTGCCCTTCGGCAGAGCATTTTCCTGAGGCATAATAATTATCAAGCAATAAAAAATTGCGCGCCAAATTATGCTGATTAGGAGTAACACTATCACCATAAATACAAAGCGATTTATTGCCTTCACCTTCAGGCATATCGCCCAAAACCTGGTCGTATGTACGGTTTTCCTTGATAATATAAAGTACGTGATTAAAAACCGAAGGCTCGCCAATACGCTCTGGTATGGGTTTAGGCGCAATATTTTTGCGGGGCAGCAGCTGCGCTATCTGCTGCCGGAAACTCAGGTTTAGATTTTGGACTTTTTGAGTATACTGTTTTAGCAAAGCATCATCCGGAATAGTTATTATTGATACGGTAGCTTTTGAATGGTGCGAGTTATAAGCCGTACCATCTGCTCCCGAGGGTAAATCACCTTTTAACTTGCTTTTACCTATCTCGTCGGTACCTAATCTTGAGCCCTCTCCTTCCAGATTGGTTACAAATAAATTATTACCGTCAACAGCCAGGCCTCCAGGGTATGCTTCCGTTGGAATAAAGCCTTTCACTTCGTTAGTGCCGGTTCCTTTAAGAGATGTTTTACTACCCAATTTTACCATGGCCACAGCGTTATCCAAACCATTTGCTACATAAAGTATAGTACCATCGGCATTAATGGCTAAGGCATTGGGCGTATCACCTATATAACTCTTTTTGCCAGGATTTAATTTAACATCAATCGCTGCTATATTTTGTAATGAACTTGTTGAAATTACCGATACCATGTCACTATTCCCATTCGCTACATAAACAAAATCTTCATCTGCACTGTTGACAATGGCATTAGGATGCAGTCCCACAGTAATTTCCTTGATCACATCTCCCTTAGCCAAATCCATAACCATTACTGTACCCTGCACTGTTGCCCCGGTTTTGGGATCGACGTAAGCATTACCATAGGGTACACCCGCTGTTTCACGCTTCAATGTATCAATAGCTTGCGGGCCGGCCCAGTTAGTTAAAAATATCTTGCCCTTTGCTATCGTCAATCCATAAGGTGCAACACCGGTCGATCTTGTCCAAACGGTTTTATTATCAGTTAAATTAATCTTTACCAGTTGATTATTCCCGTTTAAAACTACATATAAGTAATTTATGCTGTTTTCTTTATTGATGGCTAAATCGTTAGGTAATGCCAATGGCGATTCACCTTCAGCTTTAAAATTGAAAGTGTTTTGTATGCTGATGTTGCCATCTTTCCAGATAGCCTGGAAAACGTATGATTTTGAATCCTTACCCTTGCCTGCTGCAGCACTCCAATATATTTGAGTTTGATTGTCAATATTCACAACTTTTAAGCCGGAGTAAGTGCTTGTAAGTTCGCGATAGCGGGGATCTTGTTTATAAGTCCAGCGGTTGGAAACTTTCTTAGCTACAGTATCGATTATAGTAAGCCCATACCGGTCTTCGACAGCGATAAACCTGGTGCCGGGGATCAGCCTTACGTCCATGCTATGATTTTCGTCGGATGCATCGCCAAATGATATCACTGTTCCTGCCGGATCGATAATACGGTTGTAGGGCATTAAAATCGGCAATATATGGCGATTTAGTGTGCTGTCGTCATAAGCGCTATGCATATTAACCTGTTCATTATCGGAGGCTTGCTTATTGCCCGAAACGGTGTGGCATGCATAAAGGAAAAAAGAGATTGCTAATATGGGTAGATGCGATAGTAATTTGGAATACTTCATAGTACTGAACTAAGTGGCTAAATTAAGGCAGATACGTTTACTAAAGATAAATATTTGATAAAGAATATAATTGTTACATAGTTCACGAAAATGCGTTGGTGATTGTCTTCTTTTATATAATTGTTATGATATTTACCCGGTAACACATCAATGTACGAGTGATCAGGATAATCAGCTACCAGGAAGGCGAAAGCAACCATAATGTCATCATCAAAGGCGCAGCCATAACCGACCTTAGCGAAAGTGTTATTGCTGCTCACGCAGCCGTCAGCATTTATTTTGACAACCAAAGTTACAGGCAAATACTGGCCAAACATTTGGAAATTAACCACGGGGCTTTTACCAATCAGTCGGGTACGGTTGCCTTCCCCGAGGTAATCATTACCAGTCATGAAGGGCAGCTGGCACTTTCGTGCGGGTGCCATGCCACAGGTAATAAACTGTGCGAGCACCAGGCACAGGTACTATCGGCAATAACACAGCGTGATGAGTTTAGGGTGTTTTTTGATGATGAACTACGGCATACAAAACTAAAAAAAGCAGCGGTCGATTACGGGCTTGAAGAAGAGCCTGACCTGGACAAGTTTTTTGAGGTAAGACCATTGTCTAAAAATTTCGAAATAGTCCCCCGCTCCGCCGCGTTAACAGCCATTACTAAAGAAAGCCTTGCAAATTTGCAAGGTGTTATAGTTAATGACGTTTCCGAACCGGTTGGGCACGCCGGCGAGGACACCGATAAAACAACCTGTATCGTGCTGAAACAGCATAAATATTATAAATATTTATTTATTGAACTATACACCGCACAAAGCACCAAAGATGGAAAAATCAAGAACCCGCTGGTGCCTATAGCTCCTTTAGAGCTGATCTGGGAAACGAATGACGCACAGCAACTCAAATTCTTTACCGGGGTACACAAGTTTCAAAATCATATAAACACGCAAATAACCGCCGCCGATATTGCTGCACTAAAGGCTATCGTTAAAAACCCGTTGGCCTACAGTTTCTACGCGCATGACAACACCGTTTCAGACAACGTAACAGCTGGCTCAATAAATCCTGTATTGGTTAAGAATTTAAAAAGTGATATCGAGCTGAAAGTAAATACCTGGGATGATTTTTATGAAATAAGCGGCATTTTAAACATTGATGGTTTGCAGTATAATGTTAAGGATCTTGATATCAGGTATACCTATTTTATCGGCATAGGCAATACGCTTTATCTTATTGAAAGCCTACAGGTATTAAATATCCTCGACCTTTTGAAAAAGAAACAAGGCAGCCTGCAGGTACATAAGAGTAAGTTTGCAGAATTAAAATCACATTTGCTTAACAAACTGGAAAACAAGCTTCTTATCGACTATACTTACATTAAACCTGCAACACAGGAGCAAATAAAAAAAGAAGGCTTTGATCAGCCTGCCGAGAAGATCATTTATCTGTCGGACTTTGGCGCACATGTCATGATCATACCTGTGCTGCGTTATGGTGAGGCCGAGATACCGATTCGCACGCAAAGGCAGATCTACGGAACCGACGAAAAAGGCAACCAATTTTTAGTTAAACGGCGCGATGATGAGGAAATAGCCTTTACAGCCCTGCTTGTAAAACTCCATCCTTATTTTAACGAACAATTGGATAACGGCCTTGATTACTTTTATCTGCATAAAAGGCATTTTTTAGATGAGGAGTGGTTTTTAAACGTATTTGACGAATGGCATTACCACAATATCGAAATACTCGGCTTTAACGAACTGGAAGGCAACAAGCTGAACCCTCATAAAGTAAAGATTACTATCAACGTAGTGAGCGGGATCAACTGGTTCAATACAGTTATCGATATAAAATTTGGCAAAAAAAGGGCTTCGTTAAAACAGGTTCACCAGGCTGTAAAAAATAAAAGCAAGTACGTACGCCTTGATGATGGAACCCGGGGAATTTTGCCCACCGAATGGATAGAGAAATTCACCGATTATTTTAATTCGGGAGAGATTGCTGATGATGACACGCTGCATACTTCAAAAAGTAATTATACTGCTATACAGCAATATTACGACGAGGAAATGCTTGACGAGGACGTGCGAAACGAGCTTGCGATATACAACAGAAAACTTACCGGTACCGACACCATTGATGAAGTACCGGTTCCTCCCGGATTAAACGGAACGCTTCGCGCTTACCAGCGCCAGGGCTTAAACTGGTTAAATTTTTTAGATAACCTTAATTTTGGTGGCTGCCTTGCCGATGATATGGGTCTGGGTAAAAGCATTCAGGTGATAGCATTTGTACTTTTGCAGCGAAGTAAAACAGAAAACAACACTAACCTTATTGTAGTGCCCACCTCGCTCCTGTTTAACTGGCAACAAGAGGTACAAAAATTTGCGCCTTCAATCCGCATCCATGCCATTTACGGTGCTGAACGGCTTAAACATACCAAACACCTGCACCAGTATGAGATAGTGCTTACCTCCTACGGCACATTACTGTCAGATGTTAATTTTCTAAAGGATTTTAATTTCAACTACGTTTTTCTCGACGAATCGCAAAATATAAAAAATCCCGAATCGCAGCGTTACAAGGCTGTAAGGCTCCTAAAATCGCGCAATAAAATTACTATAACGGGTACCCCGATAGAAAATAATACATTCGACTTGTATGGTCAACTTTCATTTGCCTGCCCCGGTTTATTGGGGAGCAAACAATATTTCAAGGATATTTATGCTGTTCCAATCGATAAATTCAAGGGTAGCAAACGCGCGGCCGAACTACAGGAAAAAGTAAAGCCTTTTATACTTCGACGTACTAAACAGCAGGTTGCAACAGAACTGCCCGAGAAAACCGAAATGGTGTTGTATTGCGAAATGAAGCAGGAGCAGCGCCATATTTACGACTCATACGAAAAAGAATTCAGAGAGTACATTTCGGCCACAACAAACGAAGAGCTAAAAAAGAGCTCGATGAACGTATTAAAAGGGTTAAACAAATTGAGGCAGATCTGCGACTCGCCGATGCTCATAAAAGGCGAGAAAATGCCGGGTGATGCATCGGCCAAATTGGAAACGCTGATTGAAGAAATAGAAAGCAAAAAACACCAGCATAAGATCCTCGTATTTTCGCAGTTTGTTTCCATGCTTGATCTTATCCGCAAGGAATTGATATCCCGCGAGATTCGCTTCTCGTACCTCACCGGTCAAACCCGCAAA
Organism: Mucilaginibacter gossypii; assembly: GCF_017569325.2. Taxonomy (NCBI): domain Bacteria; kingdom Pseudomonadati; phylum Bacteroidota; class Sphingobacteriia; order Sphingobacteriales; family Sphingobacteriaceae; genus Mucilaginibacter; species Mucilaginibacter gossypii. The sequence goes on from NZ_CP071878.2 coordinate 2,370,085, forward strand.
CGGGAGCAAGTGGTTAATGAGTTTCAAAACGATCCCGGCATCAGGGTGTTCCTCATTAGCCTAAAAGCTGGTGGTACCGGTCTTAATTTAACAGAAGCAGATTATGTTTACCTCGTCGACCCGTGGTGGAACCCGGCTGTCGAAAACCAGGCTATAGACCGCTGCCATCGCATAGGGCAGGATAAAAAAATTGTGGCAGTAAGACTCATTTGCCCCGGCACTATCGAAGAGAAGATCATGGTGATGCAGCAATCAAAAAAGGATATCGCCAATAGCCTGATCAGGCCCGACAGCGCTGCTACAAGTTCATTGTCAAAAGATGACCTCCTTGATTTATTGAATTAGTTAATCATTGTTGAGCATTCAAGCTACCCGTCGCTATTGCATTTTAGATTTTCGTAACCACGGGATGACTAAAAAAGTAACAATAACGTGAGCAACTAATGACAGGCCGAAAGTAAAAAGCACGATATATGATCTCCTCATCCAGGTATTAAAATAATCAAGGAAGGCCGACCGGTTTGTACCACTATATAAGGCAGCTAAAGCAAACACAGATAAACCGGTAAGCCAAAGCGTTAGGTGCGAGTAAAAATAGCGTGATGGAATAATGCCGGCATTTGAAAACGAACTAAATAACAAAATAACGTGAGCAAAAAAAAAATAATTGCCACTGAGATTAAGATATAAAGCATAGTAAAGATTTTTAACTATGAAGATAAAACTTTAGCCGTCACAGCTAAAGTTTTTAAGCTGTATTTTTCTCTTTAAAAGTAAACAAATGTCAAATACTATTCAACCGGATCAGGAGGCGCCGGTTTCGATGGATCATATACAGCTACGGCTACCCGCGAATCTGCACAGCCATAATAAAGGAACCATTTCCTTTTAAAATAAACCATTCCTTCAATAAAAACTGTTCCGTTAATATATTGGCCGCTTTTCTCGAAAGGTTCCATTGGTCTTAAGAAAGGAATATCAAGGCGTGTTTTGAACTTAGAAGGATCTTTTGCATCAAACAAGGCTTGCCCCGCACAGTATGAATTAGGGTTAAACCGGGTGTCCCTGCCTTCGGCGGGCTTGTTTTTGCCATTGTAAAACAGGATTACACCATTTTTGGTCATCAACGCAGGCGGGCCGCATTCGGTTAAGTCGCTATCGAAATAACCATCACGTGGGGACATGAGTTCTTTCAACTCTTCTTTATTATCAACCACCGGGGCCCAGTCTACCAGGTTTGTCGATGTTGCCGCGTATACGTGATGTTCGCCCCAGTACAGCCAATATTTTCCATTTGTTTTAATAATCACTTGTTTACCATTAACCACCCGGGTTAATATAGAAGCCGATTTACTGGCGATATTGAAAAACTTGCCATGATAGGCAGCTTCAAATATCGGCCCGTGTTTTTTCCAATGGATGAGGTCTTTCGATGTGGCTACACCTAACCTTGGCAAGTCGCGGTTCCATTCGGTGTAAAAAACAACATAAGTCCCCCCGGCGGTAACGGCTACGCGAGGGTCTTCGCAGCCTCCGGGCCATTCGTACTTTTTAGCAATATCATTATCGGGATACAGCACCGGGGTTTTTCTTCTGCTAAACTGAATACCATCGGCACTTTCGGCATACCCAACACGTGAAGTACGGAAGCCAATACCGATGCCGTATAGGTCTTCCGCCCGGTATAATACTATTATTTTGTTGTTTTTTACGGTTGCGGCCGGATTAAAAGTGTCATTGGCCTCCCATTGCACCTGCTTTTTACTCATCGGATCAAGAAAGCGTGAAACCGTATCTGGTGAGATAATAGGATTGATATTTGCCGGCCGGACAAAACCACCAAACGCCCAGGAAGGCAGGGTATTCACTCGCAACTGTCCATAGCATAGCTGGGTAAGTAACAACGAAAATATAATACTTCCCTTCCGTAAAAAGTTTATCATAATAAATGGATTGTATATTTTGTTTTATAATTGGCCTATGCCCTGATATCTATTATTTCTCTGCGATAATATCGCACAAAAAACCTTGAAAACAAACCAAATACCAGTTATATTCTTTTCAAAAATAGTAAATTTATGGTCTGTTATAAACCAGTTACCCCTCCTGCAGCAGGGTATAATTTTAGGCCGATGAGAAAACTTTTTTTACTCGCATTTTTATTCTTTGTACTTAATGCAAAATCACAAACACTTACACCCCGGCAACAATTTCCAGGATTGTTTGAGGCGGTTCAAACTTCAACCATTTTCCCTGATAACAAAACTTTTGTCGACGCAACACCCAAACAGGATCCAGCACTGATCATGAAAGCTTATAACGAACAGAAAGATCAGCCGGGGTTTAACCTGCAGACATTTGTATTGGCCAATTTTAACGTACCTGTATCCCACAACAATTTTCAAACAGATATATCTGCAGGTATCCGCAAACATATTGATACTTTGTGGCAGGTATTACAACGCCGTCCGGATGAAACAAAACCTTTTTCATCAACCCTGGCGCTGCCTAACCCTTACATTGTACCTGGTGGCAGGTTCAGAGAAATTTACTATTGGGACTCTTATTTTACGATGCTGGGTTTACAGGAAAGTCACCAGGTTAAAGTGATCCGCAACATGGTCGAAAACTTTGCTTACCTCATTGATAAATATGGCTTTATACCCAATGGCAACCGAAGTTATTATCTTACCCGTTCGCAACCGCCATTTTTTGCTATGATGGTAAACCTGTTGGCAAAAATTGAGGGAGAGAAAGTATTGGTACATTTCAGGCCGCAATTAATCAAAGAATATGAATATTGGATGTATGGTTGGGAAGCTGTACAAGCCAATCAGGCTGCACACCGGGTTGTACGAATGCCGGATGGGCAGATAATGAACCGTTATTGGGACGAAAGTGATGAACCCCGCGAAGAATCATATATAAAAGATGTTAATGCCGCCAAAGAAAGCAAACAACCGGCAGCGCAATTTTACCGCAACGTACGGGCGGCTGCGGCTTCGGGTTGGGATTTCAGCACCCGTTGGTTTGATGCTTCGGGAAAACTGCCAGCTATACAAACCATTGATATTATCCCCGTAGATTTGAACTGTCTTTTGTATAATTTGGAAATGACAATCGCCCGCAGTCTGAACCAGGGTCAGAATGCCAAACTTGCTAAAATGTATCTAAAACGAGCCCGTGACCGTAAGATTGCTATCCTGAGATATTGCTGGAACCAGAAAACAGGCTGGTTTGATGATTACAACTGGCAGCTGAAACAACAATCTGCCGTGGAAACACTTGCCGGTGAGTTCCCTCTCGAATTTAAAATTGCCAGTGATGAGCAAGCCCGCCTTGTAGCCGACGGGCTTAAAAATAATTTCCTGAAACCCGGCGGACTAGTTACTACCCTCAACTTTTCCGGCCAGCAGTGGGATGCACCCAATGGCTGGGCGCCACTGCAATACATAGCTATAGACGGCCTTGAAAAGTACAATTACAATACGCTGGCTAAAGAGATAGCCACCCGCTGGCTTAAACTTAATATCCGGGTGTTTAAACAAACAGGCAAATTGCTTGAAAAGTATAACGTGGTTGATACCCAATTAACTGCAGGCGGTGGTGAATACCCCCTACAAGATGGCTTCGGCTGGACAAATGGGGTATTGCTGCACTTAGTAAACAGGTATCATATTGATACCCAGCAATTAGAAAGGGCTCCGGCAGAAGTTCAGAACTAACTACCTGGTTAGCAAGTTTCAGAAGCCAGACTGACGAAGTTTTTAAAACTTCGTCAGTCTTCCATTCGCCAGTTCTCTGTCTGTCAAACGCAGGAGATTTTAAAGGGCATAATGTATAAAGTTATAAAACAGTTACTTTATTGTATAAGTAGCCTTATTCATCCCCACGCCTGTAATTTTCAATGATTTCCAGTTAGCAGGCAACTTGCTTTTAACTTGTACTATGCCGGTTGGTGTAATATCCAAACCGCCAAAACCCATCAATAAACTTTGAATAATACCACCTGCACCTGTAGCAAAATACGGATTGGTTCCACCTTTTGTTTCGGCAATTACCCGGAATGGCGGGTTGAGATTAGGTTCGTAAGCATCCTTAAAAAAGTGAAATGCCTTTTCGCCATTGCCCAACCGCGAGTATAATAAAGCAAAAACGGCCTGGGTCATGGCAGGAGTACCTTCGTTAGGTACACGGGTTTCATAATATTCAAGGTCTTTTTTTATTTGTGCCGGATCGGTTATTGTTTTAAGCGGATAAGCTAACAGGTTAACATCAGCCTGCTTAATCCCTTCACCCTTATAAGAAGCATGCTCGCGGGTAACGCCGTTATCTAACCTGAGGATCGGGATGTTTTGAGCAACATTTGCCCAATCGGCATCGGCCTTCTCTCCCAAGATTTTGGCAGCAGCGGTAGCATTTAGCAAGTTAGCTTTTGCTGCAGCATTGGTGAAAGCATTGTTGTCAATATTTTCGGCCCATTCATCTGCAGCTACTACGTTTTTAATATCATAATGACCGGATCCATTGCGTTCAACTCTGCTTGCCCAAAAATCGGCAGTGGCTGAAAGTATCGGCCAACCTCTTTCTTTTAGCCATTGTTTATCCTGGGTTACGCAATAGTAATTCCACGCGGCCAGCGCTACATCCGCAGTAATATGGTGCTCAAACGGACCGCTCAACGCCCAAACCGGTGTTTCCTCTACCCCACTGTCAGCACTTTCCCAAGGGAACATCGCTCCTTTATAACCATGTGAAAACGCGTTTTTACGTGCGGCATCCAATCGTTCAAACCGGTATTCAACCATAGATTTGGCAATGTCGGGGTGTAAAACCAGCATAGCCGGATACATCCAAACATCACAATCCCAAAAAACATGACCATTATAACCTAACCCCGAAAGCCCCATTGGCGACGGCGAATAGGCTGTACCTGCTCTTGAAAAGGAATATAAATGATATAGCATGCTATGAATATCCTGCTGCGATTGGTCGTCGCCTTCTATTTGGATATCGCTTGTCCAAAGGTCGTCCCAGGCCTTATTATGAAATTTAATTAGCCTGTCCCGACCTTCCAATTTGGCAAAAATGGTGAGGCGTTCGGCTTCATTCAGTGGGTCGGCATGGTGTGCCGAAGTTATGGATGAACCAGTTACCGCATAATTATAAGTTTGTCCAGCGGCGATAGTTTTACTAAACTTCATGAGGTGCATGTTATTATCCCACATTTCATGAATAATACGCGGCTCCTGTCCGTGCGGTTCGCTGAATAAAAATGAGGTAGATGCACACAGCTGCATTTTGCCGGTAGGGGTTTTTGCTGTTGAAGTAAGCAAACTGATGGTTACATGCGGCCTGTCAATTTCGTTATAATAATTCTGCACTTCTTTGAGCGCATCGGGCGCTTCCATTACACTGGCCGATGTAATGTTGATGGCCTGTTTTGCCATTACCGAAACATCCATCAAAACGGTAAAAGGCAATTGCCGCAGCGAGTAATAGGTATATTTTATAGTTGCTTTATCAGCATAATCAAAAGTAGTGGTGAACGCAGCATGCTGCATATCCAGTTCCTGCTTAAAATTGCTGATACTTTTAGCATCGATCCGCCTGCCATCTATTTCAAGGTACATATTAAGCAGGTTAAAGCTGTTCAGGAAATTGCTTACGCGCCCCCTGCCGTACAGATCATAGGCGCCGGCCAGTACTACATTTTTAACCTTGAAAGGCTCCGGTGCTGATACTATCCCAATCATCCCGTTGGCTACGGTAATTCCGTAATAGTTTGCGGGATCAATTTTGTCGGCTTTAATTTTCCATGGATCGATGCTTTGCGCCTCAGACACAGCAGGTGTTAGCAAAGCGAAAAACAAGCTCAATTTAAATATCTTGTTCAAAATCAATTATTTAATGAAATAAATAAAATACTACTTAATTTTTAATTGTAGCTTTTTCACCACCAGTTGCCCAATCTCGGCACCTTGTTTATTGCCCACAATACAGGCATTCTTAAAATGGATCCCTCCCATTACCCTTGACATCCCTGCCGATTTCGCGGCCGCCCGGAATGATTTAAAAGAAAGCGGATCGATCCCAAACTCCATTTCTGATGAATCTGTATATGCAAAATTATCACCGATCCTATTGGTAAGTACTTCGGCCGCGGCTGCCGAAATTACGGCATGGCCGCTACTATACTCCGGAAAGGGAGGCGTTTGAATATATGGGCGCCATTCGGCATCCATATATTTGGTAATTATGGTTTCGGGGCGAACGTAATTTGAGCGGTATTTAAGGTACCAGCAATTGATAAAGCCATCAAACAGAGCGATCGCCGTTTCGGTATAAACGCTTACTGTGGTTCCAAAATCAAATTTTTTACTTCTTGTACCGATTGCAGTAATATTCATCCAGTGCCCTCCAGGGGAAAATTTCTTGGTTGCAAACGATGCATGGCCAACTACATTAAGTTTAAAAGCATTATCATCCCAAAAATCGGCCTGATGTTTCTCTTCTTTGGTTAAGCTGTCAACTATTTGTTTTACCTCAAGCGCTTGTTTATAAAACGGACTATTATGGTCTTTAACATTGAAAGCCGGCGGATCGGGCGGAATAAATTGGGCTGTGGAATCCAGCACCATGGGCCTGATCTCACCCCAATGGGCCTCAAGGGCCTGCGCGTACATGGGCGGCGTGGGGATCCAACGACCATCCTGCTGTTTTACCGTGTATTTACTTGCCGACCGGGTTTGTGCATAGTGATCGCCTTTGCTCCACTTCAATATAAATTTAGCGACTTTATCAGCGTAGTTTACGGAACCTTCAAACAAAACCGACGGCATACCTGCATCTTTGGCCTTGTTTTTAAGCTCATCAACATATTGATCCATACTGCCTTCCGGAAACGTTACCGCATTGCCGACTGTGCAAAAGGCAAGCAACGAAGCAAATTGGTAATCAACAGCAGTATCTTTTGACGCTTTGGGTACAGCCGGTAAGTGCTTAATTTGCCCGGCTAAAGATCTAAAATGCTCAGGATCGCCGGAAGCTACAACTTCATAGGCGGCTATATTGGCATATACATAATTACGGGAAGCTGTAACCGGCGGAAAGTTATTTTCCAGTACAATATCATTAAGTTTTTTAACGGTTATACGATAAAGTTCGGGATCGTGGAGTACTTTTTCATAGTAGGGCTTTTTACAGGATGTGAATAAAAATAATACACCGGCAAGACAAAATAAAAAGGATCTCATAAGTTATAAAATAGGTTAAAAACCGGGCAGATACACAAGGAGAAAATCTGTTGGTTTTTTGATTGATCAACAGCCAATATAGGCTTTTTTCAGTACGCTACAGCATATTTACATTAGTTTTTTAACCCGATCAGGCATTTTTTTTATTTAATCAAAAGGCAACATATTTTATAACAATATACACATGTTAATCCACCCGATATTATTAAATTTATCACCCCGGGTATCCGTCTTTTATAAACTAAATGAAGAAGATCTTTTTTATTGTACTTACCGTTATTATAATTATTGCGGCAGCTTATATTTTGCTCCCCGAAAAACCTGTTATAGCACAGGACCTGTCAATTGATACCTCCGATGTTATTGCCGGAAAATTCCTGACCACAGAAGGTGGATGGGATAAATGGTGGCCCGGTACCAAAACCGGGGACAGGCAATACAATTTTAAAGGTACAAAGATCAGCATCGATAAAATGACCAATAGCAGTACCTATCTTAAATTGAAAAAAGATAACCTGACTTTTGATGGCGAAATAAGTTATTTTGCCGACGCCGAAGGTTCTGTCAAATTTAAATGGGATGCTGTTGATAAGAATAACACCCAATTTTTTTCACGGATAACTAATTATTTCAAAACCAAAGATGCGGAAAAACTGGTTGGCGAAATTTTACTAAGCCTTAAACACTTCCTTGAGGATGAAAGAAACGCATACGGTTATAGGATCTACTTAAATCATGCTAAAGACACAGTTTTGCTCGTTTCAGCTAACACCTATCCGATATATCCTTCATTACAGGTAATTTACAACACCGTTACAACCCTGCAACAACAAGCTGGCAGCCAGGGGGCCAAACAAACAAACTTCCCTATGCTTAATGTTACCGAAACAGATGAGCACGAATACCAGGTTAATGTCGCCTTACCGATTAACAAAAGGATAATTCCTTTTCAAAAAACAAGTTTAAATAACATACCAAAGGGGGGCAATTTATTGGTGGCTGACGTACGTGGCGGCCAAAACACTGTCAATAATGCATTGGTGCAAATGAAAATATATATGAAAGACCACAGGCTGGTATCACCTGCCATGCCTTTTCAATCGCTTGTTACCGATAGGCTGGCACAAAAGGATACCTCAAAATGGATCACCAAAATATATTATCCAATATTGTGATATTACGCTACTTGCTTAATAACATTACCCGGCCATCATAGGTAACCGCGAGATAAGTATTCAAGTTAGTTGCTGTTTTCACTGGCACCAGATAATTGATTTCCTGTGAGTTGATTGCACCGTTAAAATAGTATGTCGGCGCATCAAATTGCTTTTGCTGTTTATTGTAGTGTAAACCAGCCAGGCCGAGTGCATCGTACTTTCCCTCATAAGGCACAACACCCCAAAAGTTTCCGTTCAGTAATATATCGCCATTGTTATATTTTAGCATCGATTTAATTGGAGCCTGCTGATAAAGATATGGCAGTGCAGTAATCGAAGCAGAATGCAATACATCGCTCACAAAAATACTATTGAACTGGTTTACACTTAAACGATCATTGTCATCCAGTTTGTCCTTAAATACCTCAGTGGTAGTTTTGTCAGCCATTTTTTGATAACTAAGCCATTCTTTTTTGAGATATGGAAGTTCCTGCTCCAAATCATTTTTGGGACGAAAAGGGAAATAAAGGCCTTTATAAAAATATGATAATATCAAATCGTTTTTACCATCCTTGTCCAAATCGGTATTATAGGCATACAGCGGCTGATCAGCAGTAACATTATATTTGTTATTCAATCCCCAATTACCGGCAATAAGGTCCGCCTTGCCGTCGCCATCCATATCGCTTATTATAGCCGACTGCCACCAGCCCTTTTCCTTTTCCAAAACCGATGATGAAAAACGACTTAATTTTTTTCCATCATTCAGGAAAATGTAAATGGGCTGCCACTCGGCCGTAATCAGCAGATCAGACTTGCCATTGTGGTCGATATCGACAGTTGTTATACTGGTGACATATTGCAGGTTCATGATTTGATCATAAGCTTTGTCATGACTTATTTCAAACTTTCCATTGCCTTTATTAATGAGTATTGAAGAAGGAATAGTAGCTGTATAATCTTTAAATGAAACGGCGCTGGTAAATAAAATATCGTTCAGCCCATCTCCGTTAAAATCAAACAACGTAATTTTTGATGCCTGGTAATTTAGCTTTGGTAAATGTTGATCTTCAAACTGAAAATTGCCTTTATTGATATATAACCGAGGCTGTATCAATTTCTCGGTTTCCTGAAAAGGATGGTTAGCGCTGATCACGATCAAATCGGGCTTACCATCGTTATTTACATCAGCCCATGTAGCCTGCTCGTCCGCAATATATTTATCCCGGTCAAATGATGACACTTTAACTTTGGTAAATCCACCCGATTTATTACCTGCAAGTATGTATTTTTCTTCGTCGGCTATGCCTCCTACGTAAATATCATCAATGCCATCATTATTGGCATCAGCTACAGCAATTGCGGGAGTATGCTGCAAATAAGTGTGCGGTAAAAGCGAATAATAATTAAAGTCGGGAGTGTCAAAAGTTTTAACGTTGGCCAAAAGCTTTGCTTGTATAGATTTGCTGTCAAACTGTTTTTTATCGCTGATGAAAGCTTCGATAACCTCAGCTATAGGTTTACTATTTTCAACTGCTTGAGGGTTATATCTTAAAGTAGTTTTCTGACCGGGCCTGAAATCCTTCACCACTTCGTAGCTATTGTCAGGCCAAACCACTAACAGCGATTCTGGTTTATCGTCAGGGGCAAATGTAAAAAGCAGCTCGTTATTCAAATTACTTTCGTACGCGTTGCTGGTTTGTATTTCCTGGTGATCGAGATGATGCTTTGACTTAAGGAAAAATTTAGTACCGATGCCATCACGGTTTAAAAGGTTATATTTTACAGTGTATTTAAGATAGCCCGGCTTGCTTTCTTTGCGGCCTTCCATTGTGGTATTATTATAGATATATGCCGGCTCATCCATATTGTTGGTCACAATATCCAAATCGCCATCATTATCTAAATCAACGGCAACAGATCCTGCCGATATAGATGCCCGCTGCATATCGTTGCCGTTAGAAACATCTGTAAATTTCAATTTATCCTCACCGTGATAAAAGTAATTATGTACGCCGCCTTCAGGCATTCTGTTGATCTTGTCTTTGTCAAAAACGCGATTTTGTTTATATGCCTGCATAACCATAGGGTCACCAAGGTATTTCAGGTAATCCATATCATTGAGACGGCGTTTGATACCGTTAGAGAAGAACATATCTTTCTTTCCGTCCATATCAAAATCCTGCACCAGTGGCGACCATGTCCAATCTGTAGCAGAATTCCCGCTATACAAGCTCAGGTCGACAAACTTATTGCCGTTGCCCACGTTCAATTGCATGCAATTTTTTGAATATTGATAGTAATACCCGGCATTAACTTCCTGGTTATAAATATCCAAGGGTTCATCGTTGATGGTTGATCGTAACACCTTCATTTCTTCCGGAAGCATGTCGGTGCTAAGCACATCTAAATGGCCGTCCTGATTGACATCACTGATAGTATTCCCCATTGAAAAAAGGCTGGTATGTCCGAACGCATTTTTCAACTCTTCCTTAAATGTGCCGTTATGCTGGTTGACATAGTAATAATCCTGCTCAAAAAAGTCGTTACTTACATAAAGATCATCCCAGCCATCGTTATTCAAATCACCTACACTTACGCCTAAGCCGTAACCGATCGGCGCCGAATAAATACCTGAACCCGCAGTTACATCTGCAAAGTGACCATTGTCATTCCTGAAAAGATGATCGCCGGCATCATGGCTGTATTTAAACCTTTGAGTTGAGTCACCATAGGTATCATTGCTATGAACTGATGAAGTAAGCAGGAACATATCCAAGTCACCATCCTTATCATAATCAAAAAAAGAAGCCTGGGTAGAAAGTCCTGCAAAATCGAGCCCGTATTTGGCCGCGCTTTCGGTAAAAGTTAAATTACCGTTATTGATATAAAGCTGATTTTTACCTTTAAAGGTTTTATAACCTGAAACCACGCTTACGTAGATATCTTTAAATCCATCGCCATTGATATCAATTACAGTTACACCGGTTTTCCAATTCCCGGTACCTGCAACACCCGCTTTATCGGTGATGTCTTCAAACTTCATCCCTCCTTTATTAAGGTAAAGTTTGTTAGAACCCTGGTTTGATACGAAATAAAGATCGGGCAAGCCGTCGTTATTAAAATCAGCGGTAGCTACGCCGGCACCGTTGTAGAAATACAAATAATCTAATACATTAACTGAATCGGATACTACGTTCCTGTTTTCGAAGCTTAGTCCCGTTTCATTAGCTGGGAGTAATTTAAATACACCTTCTCCTGTTTTTTGGGGTTTACAAGAAGACAAGCCGACCACACCAATACCAAGAAGGAGAATGAAATATCTAAGAATATATTTGGCAAACAGCATTAAATTGATGTTAACGTAGTTCATAAGCTTTAAGCGGTTCATCATTAATGCCAAACAGATAATAATTTTTACCGGCTGCATTTCTTATACCTAACGATGAGCGTACCTGTCCGTTTAAATTGAGGCCCGTTTTGGAAGCTGGAAAATAAGTAAATCCATTTTTTGTATATTGATAAACAAGCCCCCGATTAGCATCAAGCCGCCCGACTTCAGGTTTAAAGCCGTAAAAGTTGCCCCCTAAGATGATCTTCACAGCTCCGGTATTATCAAAATCTGCACACAAAATAGTATTTATCATAGATAACTGTGCATCGGCAGGCAGTGGTTTACAAATAAATTTTCCGCCTTTATTAAAAAATACCGCCGAAGCCAGGAAATTCATCTGGTGCTTTTCAGCGCCATCAAGCATCTCAGCAGGAAATACCTCGTCAAATGGTTTGCCCGCATAGTCAATATAGCGCAGAAAACGTTTTTTGAAGATTGGCATCTGGCCCACTAAATCAGGCTTCATATGAAAAACATAGTTTACTCCATCACTTTTATACATGGAAGTTACACATTCTTTTGTACCATTATTATCAAAATCCTTTACAAAAATTTCCATGGGCCGCTCAAACGAAGCCCTGAATTTTGAGTTAAGCCCGATGTTACCGCCAATAATATCAAGGGTGCCGTCGCCATCCACATCAGCAATTTCGAGACTGCTCCACCAGCCTTTGTAATTAGCCAATTGTTTATCTTCCGCAAATTTCCCTTTGTTGTTTTTGAAGATCTTAATCCCCATCCAATCACCTGCAATTATCAAATCTGGCGAACCGTTATGATCAATATCAGCCCATTTGGCTGCTGTTACCATACCAATCTTTGTATCCGTGCCCAATACTAATTTTGATACATCGGTAAAATGCCCGTCGCCTTCATTATGAAAAACAAATGATTGCGGCGAACATCCGTAAAGCCCGGGCACACTTCTGCCCCCAACAAAAAGGTCGGGCTTGCCATCGCCATCATAATCGGCCGAAATAATCACCGAGGCATTAACAGCCGCATGTAGTGTTCTCTCAGGGTCCCTATGAAAATTCCCCTTGCCATCATTCACAAAAAAACGAGGATTGTACACTGGTGTTTCGGCTTCATCGGCGTTACCTCCTACTCCTATTATCAGGTCCTGGTCGCCATCGCCATCAAAATCTCCAAAAACAGCCCCGGCATTTTCCAGGTATTCCTGCTTTTTAAAATCTTCAGGAATGGTTTGTTTAAACTTACCGTTCTTTTGTTGGATATAGATGCTGGCAAAACTGTTTTTTGAACTTCCGAAATAAAAATCAGTCAGCCCGTCGCCATTAACGTCACCGGTAACCATATAAGGGTTTTCTGTCGATAACATCTGGAGCATCAGGCGCTCGTTGTCGAAATCGATAAAATCGTCCTCCTTATGCTTAGGAATGCTGTCAAATATTGATTTGGTAACATCGGCAAATAGTGTTTTAACAGCAGGCTTTGTCCAGTTATATTTCAAGACGGCATCGGTTTGCTTAACCGGGTAAACTTTATCCGCGTTTACGTTTTTTAACAACTGATAAGTATTACCCGGCCAAATCACCTGGATCGAATCAATAGATTTGTATTTACCTATACCTATTGTAAGTAAATTGGGCGATGTGCAACTTTGAAAACCACGTGTTGGCTGATTATAATAAATTAGCGAACTGCCCTTCATAAACACTTTTACCGTAGTACCTATTCCAAAAGTATTCAGGCCTGTTCCCTTTAATTTTATCTGGATGTGGTGGTTCCCATTTTTTTCGGCATTGTTTTTAAAGATAGAAACGGGGGCATTTTCATTATTTATAATCAGGTCATTATCCCCATCATTATCCAGATCTGCATATGACGAGCCATTACTAAACCCAGGCCTATCCAAACCAAAATCAGTTGATTTATTGGTGAAAGTAAGGTTGTGATTGTTCAGATAGGCATAGTTAGACAAAGGCGATGAAGCCATTTTATCGGTAAAATCTTTATAATCAAATTTTTTCCGGCCTTCGGCTATTTTGGCCATGTTATCGCGATTACCCAAAAACTCAATATAATCTTGATCGGTAAGGTCTTTATAGATGCCGTTCGACACAAAAATGTCTTTCCATCCGTCATTATCCATATCAAACATCAGCGCGCCCCAGCTCCAGTCGGTTGCTGCTACGCCCGAATAGAAGGCAGTTTCGGAGAACGTACCGTCGCTATTACGCACCTGCAGGCAGTTTTGCATGTATTGGTTATAATAACCATCGCGCTGCTTAGCTTTGATCACATCGTACGATTCAAACGAGGTCATTTTCTTTAAACGCCGATCGCCTTCGGGCAGCATCTCCGTAGTAAAAATATCATACTGCCCATCGTTATTAATATCGGCAATATCCGATCCCATTGAAGCCAGGCTCAGGTGGCCGGTTTCATTTTGAATATCCTCTTTAAAAGTTCCGTTTTTTTGGTTGATATAAAGATAATCGCGTTCAAAAAAATCATTGGAGACATAGATATCAGGATATCCATCCTGGTTGATATCGGCTACAGAAACGCCTAAACCAAAACCTATATCACTTGAATATATGCCCGCTTCTTTGGTTACGTTGGTAAAATGGCCGCCATCATTACGATAAAGACGGGCACCACCCAACTCATCAACAACAGCGCGCAGGTTTTTACTAAAATCAAACGACTCTATAGGCCTGAAAGAATTATTTAGTACAAAGCAGTCGAGATCGCCGTCATTATCGTAGTCGAAAAAAATGGCCTGGGTGGATAACCCATTATCTACCAGGCCATACCTTTGAGCTTCTTCTTTAAACGTACCATCGTGCTGATTAATAAATAGTTCATTACCCTTTTCGTTGCCGCGGGCATTACCGCTGTGACAAACGTAAATATCAAGCCAGCCATCGCCATTGATATCAACCATAGTAGCCCCGGTGCTCCAGTATTTAGTACCCCTAACCCCTGCCTTATCGGTTATATTTTCAAATTTCCAATTTCCCTTATTAATATAAAGTTGATTGCCGCCCATGTTTGATGTCAGATAAACATCATTGAGGCCATCATTATTGACATCGCCAATGGCAACCCCGCCTCCATTGTAATAATTACGAAAGGTGAACACATTGGTACGGTCCTGGTCATTGAGCTGATTAGCGAAATTGATGCCGATGGTTTCATTATTCTGCTCGGTAAACAGGGTTTGTTTATCCCCCCCATTACAGGCGCAAAAAACAGTTGGGATCAAGATAAGCAGAAACAGGAGTATTTTTGGTTGCATATACTTTGCGAAAAAACAAACGTAGCGGAAAATTCCGCTACGTTCCTTTCAATTAAATAAATCTCAATTATTAATAACCTGGGTTTTGTTTAAGATTAGGATTTGTATCCACCGCACGCTGAGGAATTGGATAAATTGTTTTGCTTTTATCTGTTTTGGCTGGGCGCTGATCAACCGGATCATTAAATTTCTCAAAACGGATCAGGTCATTCCTTCTCCAACCTTCCCAGTAAAGTTCACGGCCCCTTTCAGCAAGCATCGCGGTCAAATCAACAGAAGTTAAGGCTGTGGCACCGCGAGGTACGCGGATTGAATTTACAAGCTGCAACGCTGTTTGTCCCATAGGGTCAGTACCACCACGTAAAATAGCTTCGGCTTTTTCAAGCACCACGTCGGCGTAACGCAAAATCACATAGTCATTAGATGTATTATCATCGTTAACTGTGTTATCAGCTTTTGGTTGAGGGAAATATTTAAATACCCTGATCCCTTGAGCTTCGGTTGAAAAGTTAAGGTTAACATCCGGTGTAAAAATCAGAGGCTTGCCACTACGTTGTGTTAAAGCTTTGTGACCAGGGCCATATTGTTGTCCCACAGCAAAACCTGCCCTTAAACCAACTTTATCAGTTAATCCCGGATAATCTACACCACGGCGTTCGTCGGTAGCTTCAAATGAGTTATAAAAATCGGCCAGTGTGGTAAAACCGTTCCAACCATCCGGAGTTTGGTTATAATGAAGGCCCATCCTCCAGCGGTTTTTGGCAGGCGCAGGAGAAGATGTGGCGGTGTTGTAGAAGCCAAATATGTTTCCGTGTGATTGTTCTGAGTTGTCCCATGCAAAATCCTGGAAATATTTGCCGGCCGGCTCCAAAGTATATCCTGCCGCGGTTACCTTGTTGGCATATTCTATCACTTTATCCATATCTGCCTTAGCAAATGTAAACGGACCACCAACTGTGGTTGCGGCATAAACCGCCCTATTTAAATAAACTTTTGCCAACAGTGCCTGAGCAGCTGCTTTATTAGCAACACCAATATTTGCGGTAGTGGCTGCCAGGTTAGCTTCCGCAAATTCCAAATCTTTGATTATGAAATCAGTTGCTTCTGCCCGTTTCATAACTGTAGGAATAGATGAGGTTGGCGCATCAGGATCACGCATAGGTTGCTGTCCGTACAAATCAACCACCTGGAACATAAAGTAGGCCCGTAAAAAGCTTGCCTGTGCTTTGATATTGTTATCGGTTGCCTTTGAGATTACCTGTGTTGCACGGAATACACCAATATTTAGCTGGTCCCAGGTATCATTTACCTGGTTGTGGGTAGGTGTCCAGGTATGGGTGTGCAATTTACGCCATGTACCAAAATCGCCCCAGTCAGTACCGCGGGTAGGACCCATCATTTCATCCGTTGGATGTTCCTGTAGGGCATATGTATTGGCCTGATCGGTTTGTCCATATAATTGTGTGTAAACACCATTCAGTTCGGCCGATCCGGCATTGTTACCATATAACGATTTCGATCCGTAAAGTTTTTCATCCAGTTTTGCACAACCGGCTGCGGTTATCAGAACTAAGCTACAAAGAGCTGCTCGTGATGTTATATTTTTCATTTTCATGTTATTAAAAGCCTGCGTTTAAACCTAAAGTAAATATACGGGCCTTGGGATAAGAGGTATAGTCGATACCCTTTGAAGCCACGTCATTACGTTGTTTATCTGTGTTAATTTCCGGATCCAAACCAGAGTAACCGGTGATCAGGAATAAATTCTGCCCTGTAAATGACACCCTTAAAGTTTTTATCGCCTTAGATTTAAGCGAGAAGGTATACCCTAAGGTGGCATTGCTTAATCTTAAAAAATCACCTTTTTCAAGAAAACGGGTTGATACCTCACCAGAGTTAAGCGGGTTTTCATTGGTTGCTGCTACTTCTTTTGTTACGTTACGACCACTAACAAGGTTGCCTTTGTAAAAGAACGCGTTTGCAGTGTTGTTGTAAATATAGAAGCCTGTAGCAGCATTTAGGAAGAAGCTTAAGCTCCAGTTTTTATAATTAAAGTTATTGGTTAAGCTGGCAGTGAATTTAGGATTAGGGCTTCCTTGTAGTGAAGAAACATCGACACCCTGAGGATAGATACTAAAGCCATTTGCGTCAAGCCCTTTATAATTCGGAACGTTGAAGGTATATAGCGGCACGCCGTTGGTAATTAATTGCGAATAAGCGCCAGAAAGGCCTTGTCCGTCGATATTACCCGTAACAATATAATTTTTAAAGTTTTTAAGCGTGTTGCTTATAAAAGTCATGTTGTAAGCAACATCCCAATTAAAGTCCTTGCTCTGTATAGCAGCAAGGTTCAATCCTACTTCGACACCTTTATTGATTACGTCACCATCCAGGTTTTTATAAATTCTCGAAGAAAACGTTGGCTGCGCAATATCCTGGAAGAAAAGCAAATCTTTAATTGATTTGTTGAAATAATCAACCGAACCCGTTAACCGTCCCTTTATGATCGAGAAATCGAGGCCTGCACCATAGGTGGTGTTAGTTTGCCATTTCAAATCGGGATTAGCCTGGTATAACGGAGCAACTGAATTACCTGGAAAATCCTGTAATTGCTGCACAGGTAATGAAGCGTACGCCGGAATTTCCTGGTTACCGGTTTTACCATAGTTTAACCTAAGGCTCAGATCATCAAATAAACCATCTTTAGGCATGAAGCTTTCATTGGTTATACGCCATTTTACAGCCAAAGCCGGGAAGTTACCATATTTATGGTTAGCCCCAAAGCGTGATGAACCGTCCCTTCTGATTGTACCAGTAATAATGTAACGATCTTTATAAGAGTAATTTACACGAGCAAAGTATGATTGTAATTTATAGCTCGAGCTATCGCCAACCGGATAAGGAAGATGCGTTTTAAAATCATCATAATTTTTAACTAATACACCGGCAGTTGATGTGCCGAAACCAAATTCATTACGGTTAAAGTTTTTGAAAGTCTGGTATGAATAACCGGCCAAAGCTGTAAGTGAGCTTCCATCCTTCCACTTCTTGTCATAGTTTAAGGTATGTTCGGTTGTGTAATTTGTTAACTCGTTATGTGTAAGGATAGCAGTACCATTACCTGTTGGCGACGGGAAGTTTATCTGCCTGATACCGATAGCATCTGTATAGCCAACAATTTTAGGATCATAAAAAGTCTTTCTTAATCCCCTTGATATATCAGCTCCAAAATTGCCCTTGTATGAAAGACCTTCAAATAACTTCAAGGTAAGTGTAAGGTTATTCAAAAACCTGTTTATATTATCCCTGTCATCTATCTGATTTAATAACGATACCGGGTTCCTGAAACTGTTACCGTTAGGGTAACCAGCATCGTTATAGCCGTTAAGGTTAAAATATCTTCCTTGTGAGTCAAATACCGGGGCTGTTGGGTTTAGCTGTATAGCTGCACCCACTAAACTTCCGTTAAAACCGGCATTATTAGTAATTGGGGCATACTGGTTTTTAACATTTGAATAGGTTGACTGGAGATCTAACTTGATCCTATCGTTTAAAAATGATTTGGAAGCATTAATACGTCCGTTTAAACGTTTAAGGCCTGAATTTTTCACGATGCCCTGCTGGTCGTCATAGCCAAAGGAGGCACGGTAACTTGCAGTATTATCTTTGCTTGCGCCACCCAGGCTTAAGTTATAGTTCTGCGATATCGGACTGCGGAAGATCTGTTTTTGCCAGTCGGTATTGGCACCATAATCAATACCTCCATCAGCTACCGGACCCGCATTAGCACCAACTGCAGCTACTGCTTTCAAAAACGCATCCCTGCCAAGTACGTCATAACGCTTTGCAGTGCTTGAAACACTTGTATTTGATGAAAATTGGATACCCTGACCTTTACGCCCTTTACGAGTGGTTATCAAAATTACACCATTAGCACCACGTGAACCATAAATAGCAGCCGAAGACGCATCTTTTAACACAGAAATGTTTTCAATATCAGCAGGGTTCAAGAAAGCCAGCGGGTTGCGTGCAGATGAGCTACCTGCTCCAACACCATAACCACCGCTTGTACCTCCACCGTTATCCAATGGAACACCATCAACTACATAAAGCGGGCCATCGCCTGAACGAATAGAACCAGCACCACGTATTGCGATTGTAGCCCCAGCACCCGGTTCACCGCTTGATGGTGTAACCTGTACGCCCGAAATACGGCCCTGAAGTAATTGATCAGGAGTTGAAATAACGCCTTTGTTAAAATCTTTTGTGCTCAATGAGGCTACCGAACCAGTTGCATCCTTAACTTTCTGTGTACCGTAACCGATCACTACAACTTCATTCAGCGCACGATTCGCTTCTTCCATCTGCACATCAACAGAAGTCCGACCGTTTAATGGAATAGTTGCGTTCAGGAAACCAACATAAGTAAAAGTAAGACTTGGGGTATTTGCCGGAACCGAAATTTTGTACGATCCGTCTGTTGCTGTTATGGCGCCACCCTGGGCACCTACAGCAGTTACTACCGATACTCCTATTAAAGGGGAGCCATCTTTTTTGTCGGTTACTTTACCTGTTATTATCTTATTTTGGGCCATAGCAGGCTCCATCAAAAAGAGAAAAACAGCAAAGAAACATACGTTGAGTAAATGTTTAATTTGCATAAAACTTGAGATTTAGTTGAAATTGGTTGTTGTTTGGGTTTAGTTTTCAATCCGTAAAAAAAGATCCCAACATTTATACGAAGTCACGCTAATATAGTTTCGGGTTATCATAATAAATAATACCCGAAGTATACGCATAATGGCCATGCAAACATCGCCCGTACCGGTAGATAAGAAGATGAGCACAGGAAAAGGCTAACAATGGCCGATCGTTTAAAAATGTAATGGTTTACAATTATTACAGGTTAAATTCTGATGCAATTTACTTATAAATAAACTCAGAAAAAGACTTATCCGTTGCGGTAATGGTGAAAAGGGCTTATTTTAATAATTTTATAATTTTTTTCGATGTTTTTCAAATTTAAAATATTGAAAAACAGATATTTATATAAAAAATGGCGATAAAAAATATAATGTTTTTTTAATCATTTATAATACTTTTTTTGCTAAAAACCCTGTAAGGTTTGGCTACTTTACAGGGTTTTTAGCATGTATCTTCAAAAAAAATCATTCGTAATCAAAAGCCTTAATATCCATAATCCGTTGTTCAAATTGATCAGGGTGCAACGATTTGGCTTTGATCCTCATTTTGTAAACATAGATTGTATTGACAGAATATTCCAATATTTTGGCAATAGTTTCATTATCAGCAATACCCATCCTTATAAGCGCGAATATACGAAGGTCGGTATTTAATACTTCGTCCTCATCAGGCCAGATCTGATCTTTCTCGGCAAACAAGCTATTGAACACCGTAATAAAGTTAGGGAAGATCTTTAAAAAAATATGATCAAAGCTGTAATACAAGCTCTCTCTTTCTTTTTTAATATCGATATTATTTACAAAAGTATGAATGGCATCATACTTCTTCATCGAGAGCTTGGCATCAATAGAGATTTTCAAATTTTCGAGCTTAACGATATAACCCGAAATGGCTTTAAAAAACTGCCCGATATATTCCTCTTTAATTTTCGCATCTTCTATTAGTTTCGCGTTTATGTGGTTTAATTGTACATTTTTCCCTTCAATTATTGCTTCTTTAACCTTCAACTTTTTTAATTGATTAATGATCATCACCAGGAAAAAGACAACCAGCAGTGCAAGCGCAGTAATAATTAACAGGAACACCAGGAAGCGGTTTTTTTGATGCTCTGTATTATTAAGCTCGGCTGCTGCTATTAATGGTAAAATTGAAGCAATTTGTATTTTACGCTGGCGGGCCCCGTAAAAGTCGGCATCAGCTTTTGCCAGTTGAATGAAACTGTAAGCATCTTTGATGTTACCCTGTTTGTACAATAATTCGGCCAGCGTATAAAGCGCAACCGTTTCACGGGTTGATGATTTGATATCGGCTATTGCAGCCCTCATCATCAAATTAAGGCCCTCCTGCCTTTCGTTATCTTCCAGGCAGATTGATCCCAATGAGCATGACACCATTGCACGTAGGTGCATGGAAATTGGCATATCCTTTTCCAGTAATTTTTTAAAGCGTATCCGCCCTTCTACATAATTCTTTTCCTGGTAATCCTTCAAACCAAGTAAATAAGTATGCATTATATGGTCGTTGCCGCAAAACGAGACCGCTGAATCAATGTATTTATTACCGGTCTTAATATAATCGGGGCTAAAATATTTGTCATTACTGTAATTCGCCAAGTCATAATTGCACCTGGCTAAAAAGAAATAGTAATCAACTTTATCGGCATTACTGAGGGCTTTTACATTTACTTTTCGCAAATAGTCAAAGGTCTCGTTAAACATCCCCGACGAAAGAAGAATAAAAGCCATCCTTACGTAACTATAATACTCCTTTGGTTTGTTACCGGTTACCTTGCTTAGTGATATCATTTTATCGACATAAACATATGCCGAATCAAACTGATATGATTTGTATTCGATGTAAAGCTTGTCCCAGGTATCAAACCGCGCATCATAATTGGTTTGCGAAAGGGTTGATTGATATGCCTTTAATTTTCGGATCCTTGCTTCTTTACTGCTATCATATATATTTTTTTTTGCGATTTCAGTTTTTAATTCTTCGAGTAAGGTATTAGGATCAGTGAATGCATTTGCCGAAAGAATAATTAATGAAAAAAGCAAACAGAAGATATATTTCATTTTTGTTATAAAGGTTTTTAATAACGCACCGATCCGATTAATCAAACACACAATTTCTGCAAATCAAATACGGCAATAAATTAATTAAACTGCAACCAACAAGGCTATCATTTCAGAAGATAAATTGCACACCTATCCCCGGTTTATATTCTCAAATATATGGATTTACAGTATTGCTAATGCGTTTTAGTTTTGTTTTTTGATCCACAGAAATTACACTGTCCGAACCTGAAAAAGATTGAGTCATGCCACCTAAACGACGAGTTTTATTTTTAATCTATTCCGGCCCGTGAGCGTATCTATTTAGATATTGATGCTAAACACGATGCAGACAATTGTATCCGTTATCAATATAAAGACAGCGGCCATTGATACAGGGAGATAGATTGATACAGGGAGATAGTTTGTTATTAGATGCAATAGGTTTCCGCGTTTACAAAAACAAAATAGTGAACATTTATCTTTTTTTTAAGATGGCTGACGCCTATAAAATACTGGACTATTTCTTAAAAGCATTTGGGCCATTTACCGGGCGTCCGAACGCTTATGCCGATATTTATAACTGGGATACAACCGCACTGAATTTGTCATTGAGATACCAGGTAAAAACCGAGATGGGGGTAGCTGTATTTAGCAATAAAAACCTTGAAAACGCAATTGCAGCCAACGGGCCTTCAGTACTTGTTAAAGATGTATACCAGTCGTTCTCTGTTTTGTATTGATGACGTCCTATTATTAAGAGTCACAAAATGCCTTTTTAGGACCATTACTGACTTGAAAACAACGAATTATTAAATAAACTTTGGTTTTAACGCGAAAACATCCTTTATTTAAAAAAAATCAAACGAAATTTGTGTACGGTGGTTATCTATCATCTTAATCTCAATTTATAAATGGTCAAATTATTTGTAGGCGGCTTTCCTCTGGAAATGACAGAGCTGGAACTTGTTAAAATGATAGGTCCACATGGCGATGTGGAAACGATTAAAATTGTACGCGACAAAAAAACAAGGATATGTAAGGGGTATGCGTTTCTTGAAATGAAGGACCGCACCGGGGCAGAAAACGCGGTGATCGCCTTAGACGGTACGCCTATTGCCGATCGGGTATTAAGTGTAAAAATAAACGACGACTTTGTAAAGAAAACTCCTCCACCACGTAAGTCATTTGGATACGGCAATAACAGAGGCAGCGGGGATAGAACTAACAATACCCGAAGCTATAATAGCCAAAGCAATTACCGGAGCAATAATGATCAGTCGCCCGGAAGTGACAGACCAAGGCGCCCCAGAAAAACGATGTAACGAACGACTGATAAATCATACATAAAAAATCCCGGCCGATTGAGATCTGGCCGGGATTTTTTCAAACATCATTATCCATAGTTAAACACCGAGATCCTGCATAATTGAGGCAATCTTAGCGTCAAGGTTTTTGTCTGTTTCACTATATGTATCTTTACTTTCAAGTTTGCCGTTCACACTGCAATAAAACTTAATTTTAGGCTCCGTGCCTGACGGGCGGGCCGAAATGATACTACCGTCCTCTGTAATGAATTGCAAAACATCCGATACAGGCAATTCAATTGGTTTGCTTGTATTGGTTGCTAAATCAGTTTCAATACGTTTTTCATAATCCTTAAGTGTGCTTACTTTTGAGCCGCCTAGGGTCGCCGGAGGATTGGTACGGAATTTCTCCATCATTTCCTTAATTTCTTCGGCACCGGTTTTACCTTTTTTAGTCAGGGAGATCAGCTTTTCTTTATAAAAACCATATTGCACATAAGTGTCAATTAATGCTTCAAAAAGGCTGCTTCCTTTGTCTTTGTAATAAGCAGTCATTTCTGCAATGAATGCGCTTGAAACTACAGCATCCTTATCCCTAACCAGTTCGCCTATCAAATAACCATAGCTTTCTTCACCGCCACCTATAAAGGTTTGTTTACCCTCAAAATGGGTCATCAACTCGCCGATATATTTAAAGCCGGTAAGGGTGTTATAGTAAGTAACATTCTTGGCTTCGGCTATGCGTTCGATTAGATTTGTGGTAACAATGGTTTTAACGATGTATTCTTTACCAGTAAGCTTGCCTTTTTCTTCCCATGCGGTTAATAAATAATTGATCAGCATAGCGCCGGTTTGGTTACCATTGAGCAGGATAAACTCGCCATCGGTATTTTTCACAGCAATACCCACACGATCTGCATCCGGATCTGTAGCCAATACCAGGTCGGCGTCAGTTTCCTTTGCTTTTTTAAGGGCAAGTGTAAGCGCTTCCTTTTCTTCGGGGTTAGGGTAAACTACTGTTGGGAAATTTCCATCGGGAGTTATTTGCTCATCAACCAGGATCACATTTTCAAAACCAAACCGTTTCAAGGCTTGGGGGACCAATGTGATACCGGTACCATGGATTGGCGAATAAACTATTTTAAGATCTTTTTGACGTGCAATAGCATCAGGCGAAACAGAAAGCTCAGTGATCTTGCTCAGGTAAAGCTCGTCAATGTCCTCCCCTATTTCTTCGATATTAGCATCAACGCGATTAAATTTGATGTCATCAATGCTGCTGATTGCAGCAACCTCGTCCATTACGGCTTTATCGTGCGGAGAAACAAATTGCCCGCCATCGGCCCCATAAGCTTTGTAACCGTTATACTCTTTTGGGTTGTGCGATGCTGTAAGCATTACGCCGCTTTTGCAACCTAAATGGCGCACGGCAAATGAAAGCTCGGGTGTAGGACGTAATGCCTTAAAAAAGTAAACATAAATGTCATTAGCTGAAAAAACTTCGGCCGTAATAGTCGAAAAAAAATCGGCATTGTTACGGCTGTCATGAGCAATAGCTACTTTGATTTTTTCGCCGGGGTAGGTTTTTTTCAGATAATTAGCTAATCCCTGTGTGGCGGCGCCTATAGTATACTTATTGATACGGTTTGAACCCGGCCCCATAATGCCGCGAAGGCCACCGGTACCAAACTCCAGATCACGGTAAAATGAATCCGTCAGTTCGGTATATGCCTTATCGTCAATTAATTTTTGAATTTCCTGCTTTACATCAGCATCATAATTTCCTTGAAGCCATGAGTTTGCTTTTTGAAGAATGGTGGGGTCTAATTCCTGCATAAGTGGTTGTATATTTTCAATTTATCAGATTCGGTTTTGTTTTAAATATGATAATAAATAATCAAAACAGAACGCCTTAAAGTTAAATCATCTTTTTAATTATGCCAGCCCAATATGCAATAACTTTTAAATATAATGCACGGCAAGAGCGGCAGCCGCCGAACCGTTATCTGAACAAGATACTCCAGTAAAAGTTTTATCAATTTCAAGCTATAAATGGCGCTGCCATCCTTCGCCCTCGATTTATCGTTGGCCGACGAACCGTTAATCAAATCTGTTAACGTCCTTTAGTAAACAAGTTGAGTATCGGTATATCAACTAAAACCCCAACCGACCAACGTGTATATAACTTATTATCGCCGTAAGTGTTAGTTATCACATCTTTATTGGCTCCTGTTAAACTAACGCTACGCAAATTTGGCGCAACCTGGAAACCACCCGAAATTGAGATTGGTGTAGATGGTATACCTATAGATAAAAACAAACCGGGGCTTATGATATTCTTCAGCTCAATTTTGGGCACCTGCGCTACAGTGGCGCTGGTATCTTTTGCTACTGGGGTACTTCCGGATGTAAAACGGTATGAAGCAAGTGCGCCGATATCAATTAAAGAAACAAAAACAGAAGTCGACCATTTTTTATCGCCCGTAGGAACAAATAATAAACGGTGCCCCCAGCTAAATGAAATTCCTACCGGTGCTGAGAGCCCGTATGTACCTTTATACTTTTCATCAATGCCATGCACTTTTTCTTTACCTACATAAGGGCCAACATAGGCGTTTAGAGCGACATTAAAAATAGCCTCGCGTTTAACGGTTGAACTGCCTACCGGTAAAGCAATTGCTTCAATAGCATTTTTTACTTCGTCACTGTTTTTCGCTTTTGATACCTCAGCGGCAAAATTGGCATATTTAATAAACATTTTATTTATTGCCGGCCACTCGGTGAACGCTGCAATTTTCGCTTCAAGTTCATTTATTTCTTTCTTTATGGCAGTTTTGGCGACTGCATCCTGCAGTTTATCATATTCTGCTTTTTTGTCTGCAAGATTTCTAACTAAATCCTGTTTTATTGGGTTGGTAACGACTTTATTAATAAACAGGTTATCGTAAACGCCGCTAAGCTCAACTATGGCCGCTGGGTACTGTTTTTCGTAAACATCAATGTAAACATTGCCAAGACTCCTGGCTGATGACAGGTACTGATCAATCTTTGTGTCTTTCCGGTCAATCATTGGTATAGTAATATTGGCCGGGTCGACATTTAAAAGCAATGGTGATTTCAATAATTGCTCAAAAAGGTTTAGTGATGAATTATAAAGCGCGTAATAATCCTGGTAATTAAAAGTATTCTCGCCTTTTTGCTGAAGTTGCTTTAAATTAATGAAATACCTGTTTACTATTGTTGCTTTTTGGATAAATTCAATATTATAACTCTGATAAATTTCCTCAAACTTTAAAAAGTCGCCACTACGATCTTTCAGAAACTGCTTCATTGACCCCTCTTTAAAATTAATGTCTTTTTTTTCCAATTGCTGATAAAGCAAACCAAGGTAGATTTGGAAAGTTACAGGGTTACTAAACAGCATCTTCGCCGAATCGGCATCGACCCAGTATTTATCTCTCTGATTTGACCGTAATGATTGTGAAAAAAGATCAAAAGCTTGCAATGCCGGATATACATTTTCATTTACAAGCTTTAAGGTGCCATTGCCTGCTTTATTAACCAGATAGGTATGAAAAATATCCCCGGGATGGGAACCCTCATGAAACTCGTTGGCTATATACAAGGCATCGATGAAGATTATCCTGACGTGGGGCATGGCAGCAAACAATTGATCCATGCACGGGTCGTCAATCAAATTGGAAACATTGGGAAGTAATAGTGCCAGGTCTTTCTGAAATGACTCCCGCAGCAAATCCGTATAGGCGGCGTAATTATAGATCTCAACATCTATAGCTGTAAGTGATTTGTAAGTAACCGGGAATAATAACTGCAACTGCCTGGTACTGTCCAGTTCTTTTTTAAACCGAGAAAAAAAAGCCGTTGAAAGTTCCTGCTTTGTTCGTTCGACCAAAAACTTTGCAAGACCGTCGGCAAGATTGGTAACATCAAGAGAGCCTATGGATTGTATTAATCCGGATGGGCTGGGTATTGTCCCTCCGCTTGCACCTCCGGCTTCATAAATCCCGCTCAAACTAAAAAAAGGGTTTTTCTTGATAATAGTATCTACATTAGTGGTGTTCTTGAGATTAAAATAATAGGCAAACAAGGGCTTGTTTTGTGGGCTGATCCTTATTTTTCCGTCTTTGTCGTAAAGGCTTTTCAAATATAATACATCATAAAAAACGCGCCTTTCGGGTTGTTGTGCAAACATTTTGCAGGACAGAAGCAAGAGCAAAAAAAGGGAGGCGTATTTATATTTCATACAACATCATTAAAAAAATTCCATAAAAGTTCGGGTTTTAGCATTGGAAGATCGAAGGATGCTGGCGGGTTTCCATCGTCGGTTATAATGAACGTTGTTTTCTGCGTCATAGCCGCAAATTTTTCAATGATCGTAGCAAATGAATAACTAAAATTCATTTTTTGAATCATCAGCGCAATTATACCCGATGTAATAGCCGTCGCAAAACTACTTCCGCTATCAGCTATCAATTCGTTATCCTGATCATATGATTTTATTTGCGAGCCATTGATCACCAGCGATAGGAACTCATTTATACAAGGATAGCCATTCTCCTTATCCGGAACCATGCCGACCCCGATTGTATTTTTCAAACAGGCCGGATAATATTTACTTGTATCTCCAAATACTATCGAATTTCCGATAGAACAAACAATTATTTTATTGTTAGCTACGGCATTGTTTATAGCTTCCTGAATTAAACTTAGAGTAACCGCATTACTTATACCCGACGACCAACTTATTGAAACTATATGAATATCAGGATTTTTTGCACACCAATTAATCGCGTCAGCATATCTTTGTGCATCTCTCTCCGTGTTTTCAAATGTTCTTTTTTCGGATATTTTACAGGCGAATAAATTACAACCCGGAGCCACACCGACATAGTTACCGCTGATATTCCGTAGCCCAACAAGGGAAGCACAAAACGTACCATGACCGGCATTGTCTTTTATCTCAACATCATCGCCATAAACATAATACTTACTCTGATTATAAAACAGGTCTGTTATGCCTGGCGCAATACCGGTGTCAACCACAGCAACACCAACGCCTGTGCCTGCATACCGGCCCCAAATCTCCGGCAGGTTCAAGTCAATCATCCATTGCTGATAATTGCTCCCGGCACTATCTATTTGTTCGGCACCACCGCTCCAATAATGACTATTAGCATCGTCGCTCGCTTTATACCAGGTGTTGTTTCCGTCAAGTTCCTCTCCCTGCACAATCCCCGTTACTTCTATAATGTCACCCGGCTCTCTTACAGCACCGGTTTGATAGGTTGTATGAGCGCCTCCTACCCTGGTATTAAGCAGCTTGGTTACTTTAATGCGCATTAGCCTACTGGTTTTACGGTTACAGTGGTATTTTTAGTTGGTGTGGTTGCTTCTTCTTCAGGCTTTTTGCCTGCCGCACGTAAACTTACAATTTTGTTGATCAAATCGAACCAAAAGGGAGCGCCTAACATTAAAGCTATAGCTGTTAATAATAAACCAGTTATCTTGATTAAAAGCGACAAAAGGCTTTGGCAGAATGTTTTACCCTTCAAATCTGGAGTGTTTTGTGCCGTCCAACCCACAGGGATACCAGAGCTTACCAGAAACGTACTAACTGTGCTGATTTGCTGGGCGACTTTTTTTCCGTTAGGTGCGTTTTTACTTGTATCGGCAGGTATGTTTTTAATAACCGTTACTTTGCTGGCTTCAAACTTTATCGTATCAGTTTTAGGATTATATCCTTTTTCATTTACTTGTTTAACTACGGTTTGTAAATTGTCGGCTGTATGTTTCAATGCTTCCTGGTTACCCCAAAGCTTGTTTACAATATTTATGGTGTCAACATTTAAAGAGGCGCAGATTACCACCGAAATAATAAACACAATAAGCTGAGATGATCGTTTATAAACTCCCGAAGCCCTGTCCATGGCCGAGTTATAAAATGTTTCGATCTGTTTTTGAAAACTCTGAAGATCGCCCTGGGCGCGCTCATAAAAATTAAGAAGAAGTTTCCTGATTCCGGCAGAGATGCCAACCTGTGCCGCTATGCCGTCATCTGTTAAAACATCCCTAATCTTATTCATATCAAGGATAATATTTTTATCGTCTTTAAACTGATCCATTAAAGCCGCAGCGAAATTGCCAGCTGGGATATAAGATGGCAAACTGTTTAAATCTTTCTTTAAAGATGTAATGTTAGGATTGTTATAAAGCTTTTCTGCTATTTGTTTCCAGTCCTGGTCAAATAGTAAACATTCAATAGCATTTTTCAGATACTCCCCCCGCTTGTTAAGCAGGGCAGACAGATACTCATGAATTGTACTAACAGTTAGGCTCAGTGAAAAATAGGTGAACGACAGCGTGAGCGCAAGATCGATAATTGGGGAATTAAACATAAGGTTGCGGGTTTAGCAGACATAAAAATGTTTACCAATTTACAAAGCAATCGACCAAATATCAATCCGTTAAAATACGGTATTTTCATACGTAATTTTGCGCAAAAATCAGATGTTCCCTTGTTTTAAATTGGCTCAAAACAGCGAAGGCGTAAATTTTTATGAGTTGCCGAAAAACTAAGATATTACGATGATCAGTTTTGAGGATCATCATTTACCGCACGCGGAATAGTCAATAGTACCTCATTTTTTATGGCCGGCGGAATAACCAGCATCGGCTGAGAAATGATCTCACTTTTACCATCCGGCGAAAGGCAGCTTGCAACTAAAACCAAACATCCCTTTTCAGCTTCAAATGTCACTGTTATTTTTAATTGCTTCAGGCACTCAAGGTCTTGGTAGGCTGTACGGGTACTGATATGAAAATGTGATTTCAGCAGGTCGATAGAAACCACATCCCTGGTTTGCAGCAGCACCAATACCTTGAGCAACCTGTCGGCTCTGTTCATAACGGATCACATTTTTATATACAAAGGTGTAATGCGCTATTGACAACAGTGTGTCAGCAGTAAAGATGCGTTTTTAAACCGGTCGGTTTGATGCTGTTACCTAAGTTAACTAGGTGATTGATAAACCATCAATATAACACCCGATGAAAAAACTTTCTTTAAAACCAGTTTTAAAAGCAAGTGGCTTTTTACCCCGTTGAAAAGTGCTTTACCATTGCCTAAAATTACCGGGTGGATCCAAAGCTGGTACTCATCAACCAAATTCGCGGCCACCAGCTTTTTGACCACACTGATGCTTCCGTAAGTAAGGATGTCACGACCCTGCTGCTTTTTTAAATGCTTAACAGCCTGCTTTAGATTTCCTTTGACCAGTAATGAATTGTTCCACAACGCGGAGGTCATTGTTGAGGATATAACCACTTTTTGGTAGTTGTTCATCATATCTGCATAAGCAATATCCGTACGCGGAAAATTTATGCACTTGGCCTGAAAGGGCCAATAGGCAGCCATAGCCTGATACGTGTTTTTGCCCAATAAAATAGTATCTGCCCGGCTAAGCAATTCTGTTGTTGTCTCGGCTATTTCATCCGTCCAGTATTGATAGTGCCAATCCAGGCCTTCGTTCTCCGCCGCTACAAAACCATCCAGCGTAATGTTTAAGGATACGATCAGTTTGCGCATGGTAATAAATAAGCAAACCGGATTTGATAAACCCGGGATTTATAATAAAACTGAAAACACTAAGCCAGTTCAGTATTTCCGGCAAGTTTAGTGTTGGTTAAGCCCAGTTCTTTTACCTGCTCATACCTTTTCCATAAATAGTAGGTAAAGAACATGACAAGCAGCATAACTACCGGCGGAATGAGCATGGCAGCCCCGGCTCCAATAGCAAGCCACGATAAAAATGCACCGATAAAGCTAATGGTGAAGCCAGAATAAGCCCATTCTTTAATAACCAGGTACCTGGTTTGCGCTATGGCCAGTACACCTGCTATTTTTGCCCACCCCATAATAACCATGAGGTAAAAGGGATAACCAAGTTTAGCTAATGAATCTTTGCCAGCCTGCTGCATAGTGATTCCCCCGTAAGCATCGCCCAGCATAGCCAATAAAAAAAGGACGGTAAAGATCCAGTACAGGGTTTTAATTGTTTTTGGTTTCATGATGATATTTGGTTTGCGTGATTATATGTTTGTTAACGGTACAAAGTTATTTGGTGCGATAAAGTTGTGTAGCACGTAAAAAGGACTTGTTAAGGGGTTGTTTGCGACTTTAGTGTTCATTATCTTTATCCCAGATAACCAGTTATACAATAACAAAATGAAACATGTTGCCATCCTGATACCCAATGAAGCGGTTTTAGCCAGCATAGTTGACGCCAGAACCATTTTCACAGGCGCCAACGATTTTTTACAATCGATGAGGAGGCAACCTGTTTTTGACGTACAGATGGTTGGGATTTCTAAAGAAGTTAAGGTGCATGGCGGCATGTTTTCGGTTCATACGGATATTTTATTAAGTGATCTGCAAAAAAGCGATATGGTGATCATCCCTGCCATAAGTGGCGATCTTCAAAACGCGGTAAACGTAAACCGGGATTTTGTACCGTGGATCATCAACCAGTACAATAATGGTGCAGAAATAGCAAGTCTTTGTATCGGCTCATTTATATTGGCCTCTACAGGGTTATTGAACGGTAAAGAGTGTTCCAGCCATTGGATAACAGCCGATGCGTTCAGAAATATGTTCCCGGAAGTGAAGTTGGTTGACGGGCGTATTGTAACCGAACAGCAGGGTTTATATTCAAGTGGCGGCGCTACCTCTTACTGGAGCTTATTACTGTTATTGATTGAAAAGTATGCTGGGCGGGATATAGCCATCATGGCCGCCAAGATCTACGCACTGGAGATCGACCGAAAAAGTCAGTCTCCATTTGCGATGTTCACGGGTCAAAAAAAACACGAGGACAATCCTATAAAGCAAGCCCAGGAGTACATAGAAAATAACGTTACCGAAAAAATCTCAGTTGAAGACCTGTCATCAATGTATGCTATTGGCCGCAGGCATTTTGAACGCCGGTTTAAAAAAGCCACCAACAATACGCCGGTTGAATATATACAGCGCGTAAAAATTGAAGCAGCCAAAAAACAATTGGAAAGTACCCCCAAAAACATCAATGAGGTAATGTATGATGTTGGGTATACCGATGCCAAGGCATTTCGTACAGTTTTTAAAAAGATCACCGGGCTCTCGCCAATTGATTACCGTAATAAATATAACAAAGAAGCGGCTGTAGCATAGGTATGTTCATCAAAATTTTAGGCGCTTGCTACCCCTTCCCGGATCACCTATGTTGTAGCTTGGTTATTATCGAAAATATCTATTGATTATTAACCGCAACATACTGTATTGCAGTGGGTAATGGCAAATCTGGCTTCTACGGCAAAAACATTACATTCTGTCAATAAAATTAATCCTAACAAATAGCCAAATATTCCGTTTAAAAATTACATTTTTGCCCAAAATTTTTAAGGATGCAGAGTTATCAGGAATTTCTTGACTTAAGTGTAGGCTTTCCACAGGATGGTTTTGAGATCATCGACGATGAACTATACTTTCAGGACCTAAATTTGATGGAGATGATTGAAACGTACGGTACTCCCCTACGCTTTACTTATCTGCCTATGATATCCAAAAAGATCCAGCAAGCTAAACTGCTGTTTCAACAGGCCATCATCAAAAACAACTATCGCGGTAGTTATAAATATTGCTATTGCACCAAGAGCTCGCATTTCAAGCACATTGTTGAAGAAGCCCTGAAAAACGAGATTCACCTGGAAACATCATCGGCGTTTGATATGCCTATGATTGACGCGCTGGAGAAAAAAGGCACTGTAACAAAGGAAATAACCGTAATATGTAACGGCTTTAAAACCTTCCAGTACAAAACATATATTATTGATATGTTACATGATGGCTTTAAAAACATCATTCCGGTATTGGATAATAAAGAAGAATTTAACCTTTACGACGACGAAATTGAGATGGACACTCCTTGCAACCTGGGCATCCGGATTGCAGCTGAAGAGCAGCCTGATTCTCAGTTTTATACTTCACGTTTGGGTGTGCGTATGGAAGATGTTATTGATTTTTATCATAACAAAATTGAGGATAACCCTAACTTCCAGGTTAAGCTATTACATTTCTTCATTAACTCGGGTATTTCCGATACACCATACTACTGGAATGAACTTGAAAAATATGTAACTCTTTACTGCAAATTCAAAAAAGTAAATCCACATCTGGATACGCTTGATATTGGCGGTGGTATGCCATTTAAAGATTCACTGGTTTTCGATTTTGATTATGAATACATGATCAACGAAATAGTAAGCCGGATCAAAGAGATATGTGCCGAGCATGACACGATGGAACCGGATATCATTACCGAATTTGGTAAGTATACTGTAGCCGAAGCTTCTGGTATCCTGTACAAGGTATTAGGCCGTAAACAACAAAACGACCGCGAACGCTGGCTGATGCTTGATGGCTCGTTCATTACCAATCTGCCAGACGTTTGGGCGCTGAACCAAAAGTACATCCTGTTGCCGGTTAACAACTGGGATTCGGAATACGAACGTGTAAACCTTGGGGGTATCACCTGCGACGGGCAGGATTATTACAACCAGGAAGCGCATATGAACAGCGTATTTATGCCTAAAACCCGTAAGGTGCAATATTTAGGTTTCTTTAATACCGGCGCCTACCAGGAAGTATTAAGTGGCTACGGCGGTATCCACCACTGCCTGCTGCCATCACCCAAGCATGTGATCATTCGCCGTAACAGGGACGAAACGTTTAACTTTGAGGTGTTTGGAGAAGAGCAAAACAGCAAGCAAGTATTGAAAATTCTGGGTTATACCACGTAATTTTATATATAATCATAACAGCAAAAAAAAGGTGGCCATTTCGGTCACCTTTTTTGCTTAACGGCCTATGGTGCCATCTCCGACACCTGCTCCTTCAACATTTGGATCCGGAAGATCAGCCAGGCTACCATCCTCATGTAAAACTTTAAAGTGTTTTCTTTGAGGACCTTTTGTTTCAAGACAGGGATTGTTTCGGGCAGCATAGTTATAGCTGTCTTTAATGTTACTTTCCCTGGTCTCCTTAATATTACCCTGCCGGGAAGCAGGATAGTTATTTTTATAATCATTCATGATTATACCCTCCTTTTACTAAATTCCTTCAGTTCCTGGTTCATGACCAACCATCCTGCCGGTGGTGCGTCCTTGCGGGCGGCTCTCAAAATCAGTTTTAGCGGGGCCTACCGACGGAAATTCCTTTTTATTCGGCGGTGTTACATCTGTTTGCTCACTAAATGAAGTATCGGCACTTCTGTTGGGTTGATCAATCTCCGATTGGCTATGGGTACCCACCTGTTCGTCTTCGGTTTTTTCTACCTCAGGCTGTTCATCATAGTCTACTATATCATTTACCTCATCCAAATCATCATCATTTTCAAGATCACGGTTTGGATCGGTTTCATCACCATTCACAGAAAATGAGTTGGTGTTGTTTTCAAAATCATTACGATCATTATCCTGGTTTCCCCAGTTTCCATTATTGGTATTCATAGGTTTTAATTTTAGTTGTTATTTAATAAACCTACGAAACAATTGTATTGTTTTATTTTTTATCCTTTTAAGAAATTAAATATCGTAAATTAAAACTATTATAGTTGTAATTATTAGGAAGCTTCAAAATAGTTTATAAATGTTATGCAGCATGGCATAATTGCTCCTTCGCGAGCCGAACCAGATTACAGAGCTTGATTCGGACTAATCTCGAACGATACGGCAGTTTATCCGCCAATATATTAAAAACGCTTTTTAAAATTAAAAAGTATGCTGAGGGCAAGTTACTTTATATCGATTATTAAGCAGGATGCCTAACACAATTTCATGCGAACCATGACTCACCGTATTTAGGGCAGATGTTGTAAAATCGTATGAGTAGCCAACATTAATAAGCGAACTCAGGTTAAATCCAACCAATGCCGCGTATGAATCATTACGGCGGTATGAACCACCAATCCAGAATCTGTCTTTGAATGACATTTTCATGTTCACATCAAAAGTTACCGGAACCGGTGCTATAAATTTCAACAAGGCTGAAGGCATAAGCGTAATATCATCAGATACAAAAAGCTTAACGCCGCCGGTCACAAAATAATGGGGTACCGTTTTGTTTTGTACAGCAGTTGTCGAAGTAGTTACATATAAATTTTGCGGAAGGATTTGCTGTACCGACGCACCAAAAAAATAATTAGATGAATAAGCCCATACGCCTACTCCCAAATCAGGTTTCCACTGCGCGCCCGCGATGCTATTAATGGTTGGGTCATTTTGATCAACATAGGTAAGTTTACTTTTATCTATAATATTATGACTTACCCCAGCAGACACCCCTACCGCTAAATTCAATGTTTCGGTAAGGCCGAGGTGATAAGCGTAAGTAGCGTCAATATTGGTTTGTGTTATCGGGCCTGTTTTATCAGACACCACCATTAATCCCACGCCATGATGCGGCTCGGCAGCCATGTAATTTTGTGTATATGACCTGCTTGATGGGTTTAAACCTCCACCCGCAGGAAATGCAGTGGCATCGCCCTGCAAAAACCGGTTACCTATAGGCGCGTTTACTGAAAAATAGGACGTTACCGGTGCACCTTCAAGCCCTGTCCATTGGCTGCGATAACCCAGTTTTACATCGGTATAGTTTTCAATACCGCTTAACGCAGGGTTTAAAAGGTAATTATTGAATACGTATTGAGTGTACTGCGGCCGTTGCTGTGCTTTTGCTAATTGAATTGTTACGGCAATAATAAGTAGAGTATATAAAATTCGCTTCATTTTATCTGATAATGGTCACATTACCTGCAATAACCTCCCGGCCATTTTTCGGATCAATAATATAATAATAAGTCCCGGGAGGCAAATATGAGCCTTTGTATTTCCCATCCCAGGGTACACTATAACCAATTGACGAATATACCTTTTCTCCGAATCGGTTGTATACGTCAACCTTATTATTTGGATAACTTTCTAAATATTTAACATTCCAAATGTCATTTACCCCATCTCCATTAGGCGTAAACACATTGGGAACGACTAAAAATTTTAAAACCTTTACCGATACGCTGGCCATAGCCTGGCATCCATGTGCCGATGTAACCACTACCTGATAGGTAATATCCTGCGACGGACTTGCAACAGGATTAGCCACATCATCATGATCAAGGCCTGTTGCCGGTGTCCATTTATAACTTAAGTTATTATCGTTTACTATGGGTTTTAAAACGCGCTTTGTGCCTTCAAGCATAGTAAAATCCGGCCCCAACGTTACAACAGGCGATACATCTACCTTAACCTGCTGCATAACTGTATCAGTGCACGCATCCCGGGTGGTATAAATGTACATGATATCAAATTCGCCGACGCCCGAAACAGCAGGGTTAAACACACCATCTGTACTAATACCAGTTCCTGAAAATACGCCCGAACCGGCAGGGGCTTTAATTTGGGGAATCAATTTTTTGGGCTCCGATTCGATACAAAAAACAGGCGCCTGATCAAAGGTGACTACAGGCGAAGCTTTTAAATTAACCGGAATTTCTGCGACATCAGAGCATGATGTACCCGAATATGCAATTACTCGCAAGATAGCCTGCCGCGATCCTGATGTGAACAAAGGATATTTATGCCTGAGTTGCCTACCATATGCCGGATGGTCATAAACTACCGTAGTTGATGGGTCGTTGATGTCATAAGTAACCTCCAGCCGGGTAATCTCGCCGAAATTAACCGAGGATTGGTTTTCAAAAAACACTTCCTGAGCGCTGCACAAACCTGCCGGATCCTTAATAATTACTTTAGCTTTTGGCTTACTACCGTTAATTGTTAATGACTTTGAAGCCGATGTAAAAGAGCATCCATTTTTTGAAGTAACCTTAAGTGTAACCTGGTAATTGCCGGCTAAAAACTTGTGCTTCGGGTTTTTATCGTGGGAAATATTCGGGTTAGCTGGTGCTGCATTAGGGTCACCAAAATTCCATTCGTAGGTAAAGCCAGCTTCTGTGGCATCAGCAATTGTACTTTGATCAGTAAACTGAACAAAGTCATCTTCACAGGCATCGGGCAACAAAAAATCAACTACCGGCACAGGATAAACTTTGACAGGCAGCGGGGCTATATTACTTGTACAACCATTATCATTTGTAACGGTTAGCTTAACCAAATAATCTCCCGGTCCACTAAACGTATGATTAAATGGGTTCTTGCTTTTAAGGGTTTCAACCGGTGTGCCATCACCAAAGTCCCATTGCCAGCTAATGATACTTCCTTCGGCAGATGTGGAGTTATCCGTAAATGTAACATCCTGACCTGTACAGCTTGGCGACGAATAGCTAAAAGATGCAAGAGGTGGTTTTGATATATGTATTTTTATTGGATCAGATGCAGCGCCGCATCCATTTTCATTGGTAACAAAAAGTTTAACCAGGTAATAACCGGGTTGGGCGTATTTGTGTACAGGGTTTTGCACAACATCAGTTAACCCATCGCCAAAGTCCCATCGCCATGTTTTAATTTGCCGTGTACCTGAGGTTGACTGGTCGGTGAATTGAACATCGCTGCCAAAACAGGTGTTTGCAAAATTGAACTTTACAATCGGTGGCACTGAGATATTAAAATCAAACTCTATATCTTCATTCGATCCGCATTCATCTGCAATAGGGTTAAATACAGTCGCCACTACACTATAATCGCCGTCGATATAGGTTTTATCTCCCGGACATTCATAAGTGTAAAGCACCTTCGAATCCTTTATGACAGAACCGGTTGGTATAGGGTTGTCTACAACAATAGCAGCACTGCCATCCTTAACGTCCCAGCTTATTTTATTGGTTTGAAATGGCAGCGTAAGCTGCAGTTTATAATGAGTATCAGTACAGCCATTGGCCTGCACCGTCTTGTCCGCAGGATTTAATAATACAATAAACTCATTCAGGTTTTTAAGGTTGGTGCCCGCAGCATAACCATATGATTCCGTTTTGCCAAACCCATAAGCAATTGCGTTGAACCCCTCGGATGCTTTGATATTATGTACACCTGCATTTACGCTGATTTGTGCATAAGAATAAATACTGTTCGGCACAGGAGAAAACTGAGTATAAGGTTCTCCATCGAGCGAAAACGTTGGCACCGCAGCTGTTTTAATAATAACATTAATAAAATTATTCAGGATCCTATAGTTTCCGGTTGAGTTTAGCGTAACGTGATCGAGTGTTTGTTCAATCGGGGTCAGATAGATCATTTCAGGATCACCTGTATCACCTTGAATAAACTGGCAATTTAAACCTTCGCCCTGGGTTACCGCATACTGCACTACCTGGATTGGTTTATCGGCAGCGATAACGTTAGTTGTGGTTGATGTAAACTCGTAATACAAGCCATTGTTTAGCCCTCCCGTTGGCGCGGCACCGTTTACAGTAACCTTTGTATCGGGCGAACTAAGCACTATTCTTAAGATATCATAATAGCGCCCTTTTAAAGGCGCGGTTACATAGTTCTTACCCCAAACTGCTAAAGGATAAACCTGCTGAAAGAGGTTATCTGATGATCCCTTATCGCCCTGACACCCTATGCTTATTTTTGAGCTGCCCGAAAAAACAGCAATTTTTTTACAGGCCCCGGCTGCGCTCACAATTGAGCGAATGCGGCTGCCGGTAAGGTCAGTAGCTGATAAGGCCTGGTATACTTCGCCTTTTTTCAAATTAACGGTAAATGGTTGGTTTGCAGGGATCCCGTTTAGCAGTGGCTGCGAGGGGGTTATTTCAACCGTGGTATTATCTTCTGTAGCTATTACCGCAAAGGTTGAATATGAGGGTACTTCTTCAGTATTTTTTGTACCGTTGTTTGAGTTTGATATTTGTTTATAGTTAATGGAGAGGTAATCTTTACCGAGCGTATTAACGGGCAGAAGAAGCGTTGCGCCGGATACGTTCTCTGCAAAAATATGCGCGTAAACTGCAATAGGTTTTAACGATGTGATATGAATCCCCTTTAAAAACTGCCCCTGGTTTCCTACAAAGGCTTCGGGGGGGATAGCTACCGTCAATATATCCTTTGCGTTAACCTGGTAGGTACTTGAAAAGCTGCCATCTGCAACTTTAACTGTTACAGTGGTATTTACGTCGGCAGTTATGTAAAGGTCCATCTGACTACCCCTGCCCAACGCGGTAGGACTGCCTGCTGCACCATCAACGTGGTCAATATATGCGGTATAAAACTCCGTACCCTGGTTTGAACCTTGCGCGTTAGTGCAAATGGCAATGCATATGAAAATAAAAGAGAGGCTTAACGACCGCAAAAAAATTATCTTGCTCAAAGGTGTACAGTTGGATTTGGTTTTGTAGTATTAAACTAACCCTTTAAAAATACAAAAACCTTTAATTTATACGGTATGATTATATAAAATAACCAGCCCGTTTAATTGCCCGGTCAATTTCATAATTAGCTACATTTAATTTATAACTAAGCTCAGTCGCTTTTCCGCAGATCATAAGCTTCAAGAGCATTTTAAATGATGTATTTCAGATCGTCACGCTATCATGGTATAGTAATGGTTTTGTGAATCCCCGCGATAACAGTATCAGAAAAAATATGGCTATTTAAAAACCCGGTCAGCAGGTTTAGGTGGTAATAAAAAAACACGTGCTAAAACAGGACACACGCAAATAACAGGGGTTAACACGACTTAACACATTTCAAACACCACGCATTCAATTACCTAATAATCATTTATTTATATTTTCATAGGGTTAACACTAAACTAATTTTTGAGTAATCATGCACATCCGAATGTTTGCGCCTGTTATTAGTAAAAACATGCTGACAAGACCGGGTGCATTTAAACCACATCAGGCCATAAAACAAGCATAATTTGATGTTAATTACCAACCCGACACCATTTCGTTAGTTATATGAATAACAAGGCGTTGTCACTAAAATATTAAAACGCATTTGTTCTGCATGTTAAAAAAACTTATCCGGGTTGGGCACCAGGTTCAGGAACTTTTCAAAATTTTCCTCGTAATGCGACTGATCAAGCTTATAGTAAAATGCACCTTTTTTTGATGAAAGCTTATCTTTTTCGGGAAGCTTTACAAGCAAACCTGTTGAAAGCAGCTTACGGCTAAAGTTCCTGTCATCAAACTTGGTTTGATAAACTCCTTCATAAAGGGCCTGTAATTGCGGAATGGTGAACTTTTCCGGAAGCAATTGAAATAAAATCGGGTGAAGCGCGGCTTTATAACGCAGTTGTCTTTTAGCCAGGCGCACCATTTCATTATGATCAAAGATCAGATCGGGCATCTCATCCAGTAAAAACCATTCGGGGTGATATTCTTCACTTAGTTGGGCTTCATATTTATGAATGTCGATAAGCGCGAAATAAGCAACGGAAAGGGTCCTTTCTACCGGGTCACGTTCCGGTTTACCGAATACCTGGAACTGCTCCATATACACATTCTTAAGCCCCGTGCGCAATTCAAGCACACGGTTTGCAGCATCTTCGGGTGATTCGGTTGGTTTTATAAAACCACCTATCAGGCTCCACTTGTGTTTTTCGGGCTCAAGGCCACGCTGAACAAGCAATAACTTAATATTTGCCCCGTCGAATCCAAATATGATACAATCTGTTGCAACTAAAATGCGCGTTTCGCCGCTGTACTTATGCATAACTTAGGTTAAGTTTATATGCAATTGTAAAAATAATTTAGCAATTATTTAGTGTTGATCGGACAACTATTTTATATACCGGCAATTTATCTCCAAAAATTTAAAACGATTTATCAAATCCGGATAAAAAACAAGGCAAAACCGTGATACCGCATATCCATATCCCAAGAAAGATCAGCTTACCCTCTTTCCTTGCAACAATAAATCCATAGCGTCATCAAATGATCCAGCCCTGATCACCTCACCCGAGTTTACAAAAAAGATCTCATCAGCATTTTCAATCGTATTTAAACGATGTGCTATGATTACCCTTGTAGTAGTTTTAGGCAGTTTATCCAAAATGTCGCTCAACAGTTTTTCGGTAATGGTATCAATGTTGGCTGTGGCCTCATCCAGTATCAAAATTTCCGGGTTGCGTAAAACAGCCCGCATAAAGGCAATAAGCTGCTTCTGGCCCAAGCTAATGCTGTCGCCGCCTGATAGAACTTTGGTGTCCAACCCTTCTTCAAAAATTGCCAGCAGGCTGCCCAGGTTGGCATCCCTGATCACCTGTTCCATTTCTTCGTTGGTATGATCTTCAAAAAGCTCGTTGCCATAAAGGATATTATCTCTTACCGTGCCTGTAAACAGGAACGGCTCCTGTAAAATAAAGCCTATTTTTCGGCTGCGTTCCTCGGCCGTAAAACTCCTGATATCTTTCCCGCCAAGTAACACCAACCCTTTAGTAGGGTCATACAAACGTGCTATTAATGAAGCCGTTGTTGTTTTGCCGCCACCTGTGGGGCCAACTAAGGCATAGGTTTTGCCGCGCTCTAATTTAAAGCAGATATTATGGAGGATCTCCCTGCTTTCATCATAACTAAAGTGCACATGTCTGAACTCTAATAAAGCAGCATCTGGTTCGTTAATGCCTACCTGCAGCACGGGCAAATCGGTTTCAAGGGATAAGATCTGCGAGATCCTGTCCCAGCCCGCCATCGCCAGCTGAAAATTTGTCCATAAGGCAGCTAATTGCCTTAACGGGTTATAAAAATTAGTAGCATATGATAAGTAACTCACCAGCAATCCGATAGAGAACATACCTTTACTGATTAGGTAGATACCAAAACATAGTACAGTAAGCTGGGCCATACTGGCAAGTAAACCATATACTGGTACAAACACGTTGTTAGCCAGGCCCGATCCAATAGCTGTTTTATAGTTTTGATTGTTAGCGATGTCAAAACGCTTCCTGAAATAATCGCGCCGGTTAAAAGCGATGATCACTTTAAAATTATTAATGCTCTCCTGGATCTCACCGCTCAATGCACCGGTACTTTTCAAATTTGCTGCATTTTTTCTTTTTATCCATGGTGATAATACCAGCGTTAAAAACAGGATGACCAAGGCCGGAGATAAAGCAGCTGCTCCCAACTCAATATTGATAGCCAGCAAAAAAATACCGGCGCCAATCATAATAGAGATATTGCCGATAAACTGCATCAATGACTGGGAGAAGAATTGATTAAGCTTGTCGGTATCGTTGTTAACCCTCGATATCAGGTCGCCGGCCTTGTTCTGATTAAAAAAGGCTACCGGCAACTGCTGTAACTTATTAAAGATAGAATTGCGTAGTGTAAATAACATCCTTTGCCCTACCCCTCCCATCAGCGTGGTTTGTTTATAGCTGGTAAATAACGCCACCAGGTACATACAAAATAAAATAGCCGCATTATGTAAAACTCCGCTAAAATCCTTGTGCTGCACATATTTGTCAATAGTATGACCAATAATGAGCGGCCCGAGCAGGTTAAGTGTAGAGTTAACAAGGATTGCAAAAAAAGCAATGATGAGTGTACGCTTTTCATGGGCTATCAGCTGGAGCAGCTTTTTTAACCCGGCCAGCGTAGAAGTTTTTGGCTGATTTTTACCTAATTGGTTAAGATCGTAGTTCATTATAATCAATATTTTTTCAGTCGTTAACTTTATGTTTAATGGTTAACACCCTGTTCGTAATTGCTGGTACTTTGCTGTGAATTAAAGATCTGTACATAATCCGGGCTGGTTTTCATCAGCTCATCATGCACGCCGCTGGCTACTATTTCGCCCTGCATCAATAGTATGATTTGGTCATAGTGTTCAACAGACGCAATTTTCTGGGTTACGGATATCAAGGTTAAACCCGGATAGTTCTTTTGGATATTAGCCAGGATCTTCCTTTCTGTGTTGTTATCAACCCTTGCCGTAAAATCATCAAGCAGCAAAACCTTTGGATTAACTGCAAGTGCCCGGGCCAGCATAATGCGTTGCTTTTGTCCGCCCGAAAGGCTTGAGCCCCGTTCAGAAACAATGGTGCTTAATTTATCGGGCAGGTTATCGATAAACGTACTTAACTCGGCCGTTTCAATAGCTTTTTGAAGCGATTCATCAGTTACCGTATCACTGAAAGCTATATTTTCACGGATGCTCATGTTAAAGATGATGCTATCCTGAAAAACAAAGCCAACCTGCCGGTGAAAGGTTTCGCTGTCATATTCGGCAACGTCTTTACCATCAAACAACACTTCTCCCTCGGTAGCGTTGATCAAACCTGTAAGCAGGTACAACAATTGTGTTTTACCGGCAGATGTAGGCCCGATGATGGCGATTTTTGAACCCGCATTTACTTTAAATGAGATGTTTTTCAGCGCCGATTTTTGGCCGTAGCTTATTGTAACGTTCCTCAGTTCCACATCGCCGCGTAAAGTATCCTTC
The DNA here is from genome assembly GCF_017569325.2 of Mucilaginibacter gossypii. Classification (NCBI taxonomy): domain Bacteria; kingdom Pseudomonadati; phylum Bacteroidota; class Sphingobacteriia; order Sphingobacteriales; family Sphingobacteriaceae; genus Mucilaginibacter; species Mucilaginibacter gossypii. The sequence continues at coordinate 2,413,685 of NZ_CP071878.2, forward strand.
AACGGGCCACCGTCGGTAACATCCGGCGCATTCAAAACCATGCTGATCCTCGTAAATGAAGCGGTAGCCTGGGCTATCAGGTTGCTCATGAAACCTAAAATGAATATCGGGAATATCAATAACGACAGGTAGCTGTTGAAAGCCGCGAAACTACCCAGGGTCATGCTGCCGCTGATTACGAAATGCCCGCCCATTACCAAAATAGTAAATGCTGCCATGTTAGCGGTAAACGTTACAATAGGAATGAGCCCGGCAAAAAAACCAAGGATCTTTAAACCGTAATCCTTTGCTTCGGTATTGGCAGCGAGGAATTTATTGTATTCCAACTGCTGCGAGTTGATCACCCTGATGAGTGCTGCGCCAAGTATGCTCTCGTTAATTACCTTATTCAACTGGTCGATAACGCCGCGGCTTTTCATAAACAACGCGCGCACGTTTTTCAAAACGTAAAAAAAAGTACCGCCAATGATGGGAATAATAGTGATCACAACCAGCGCAAGTTTCCAGTTAATGGTGAGCAGCATAACACTGCAGCCAATAATGATAAATAGCGACGATACAATAGAAACCAAAGCCTGCGATACGAATAGTTTGATCGAATCGATATCCGAAGTAAGGTTGGTTAACAGTTTTGAAGGGTTTGCCTGTTCGATAAAAGCATGGGTTTGGCGGGATATTTTATTAGCCAGTTGCTGCCTGAGATCACGCGCTACTTTTTCAGATGCATATATTTGCACAATTGCCTGTAAGCCTGCAAACAAAAATACCACAATTGTCGCCGTCAGAAATTTGGCCATAACCTCGTTTATCACAAAATGATGATTGGAGTAGGCATCAATACCGTTAGCTATAATTTTAGGCAGCCAAAGGTTCATGGCATTGCCCAGTAAAGCAAATAACAGTAACAGCGCCACAAGCCCTTTATATGGTTTCAGCAAACTAAATACGCCGGGAGGTTTACTGTTTGTTTTTTTTGTAGGATCAGGTTGCATAGTGATCTTTGATTTATAATTCTCTTCTGCGGGTATCAAATCGCGCTTTTATTATAGTTGACGACTCAGCCTGCAAAACATTTTTATTTCAATCTAAAATTATCGAAATAAATCAGAACAGAACGGCAAGCCATTCTCATTTTCCATATATTTCTATTTCGATATAGTTTGGCAAATATATTTCTATTTAGGAACAATTAAAACATTTTAGAAATAAATTTATAATTTTACACCCAAACCGTAATAAAATGAAACCAATAGTGCAATTAGTTGATGAATGGACTGCTTTTGAAGAAGTAAGTGAACAACCTACTGTAGAAGCGTTTTGCAGATATTATCTGCAAAAGCAACGCCCAAAACCTAAACAAGCCGGCAAAAAAGGTGAGCGCATCATGAACGGCGCATACCTGCTTAAAACCCTCGGCCGCATCCTGAGCGCTTATTCGCTTTATTTCCGGTCGGCAGTTAACCACATCGGCATCCCTCCTGCCGAAAGTTTCTATTACCTGAATGGTTTACTTCACCTTGGTGAAGTAAGAAAAAGCGACTTGATCAACTATATGTTTGCCGAAACAACAACGGGCATGGAAGTCATTAACAGGCTCATCCGGGAAAACAAGATAGATGAACGCACCTCGCCCGATGACAAACGGGCTAAACTGATCAAGATAACCGAGAAGGGCATTACGGCTCTTGACGAATATTATAAGATCTCTGGAAAAGTGGTGGAAATGACTTTTAAAGGTATCGATGATGATATTTTAACCGATTGTTATGAAATGCTAAAATATTGTGAGCAGCGGAACTCCGCTGTTGCCATCGAACTAAAAAATAAACCTTTTGACCAGATGTATGAGCTTGCAATGGCAGATAAAGCTTAACTTCAATCCCGGTTACGTCGTTATTATTCAGATAAAAGCCAACCTCAAAACTCAATGTCAGCTAAAAGTAAAGATGGCATAATACTTGGGTGTTTAATGGCCGGGCGTAGTAACAACCCCGGCTTTTTTGTATCTATACCAAAAAAACATCCGTGGACAATATCCTCAATATCTCTGATTTAAGTAAAACATACCAAAGTGCAGGTCGTACACTCACCGTGCTCGATCAAATAAATTTCTCAGTCGCAATAGGTTCAACCAATGCTATAGTCGGGCCATCAGGCAGCGGAAAAACCACCCTGCTTGGCCTTTGTGCCGGGCTTGACCGCTCAACTTCAGGCACCGTTGAACTCAATGGCATTAACCTTAACAAGCTTACTGAAGATCAGCGTGCACAAGTGCGGAATCAGCATGTAGGTTTCATATTTCAGAATTTCCAGTTGCTACCGACACTAACTGCACTCGAAAACGTCATGGTGCCACTTGAGCTTAGGGGCGAAAAAAACATCAAAGCAAGGGCTTTGGATCTTTTAGATAAAGTAGGCTTATCAGAGCGCAGCCATCATTACCCGCTCCAGCTTTCGGGCGGCGAGCAGCAGCGTGTATCACTTGCACGCGCATTTTCAAATGCTCCCCGGATCCTGTTTGCCGATGAACCCACGGGGAACCTGGATGCAGAAACCAGCGATAAGGTGATCAAACTTATTTTCGACCTGAATAAGGAAGCGGGCACTACCCTCGTGGTTGTAACACATGACCCTGAGCTGGCAGCCAAAACCCAGCGCATCATCAGGATCAAAGGCGGCAAACTGATTGCTGACGAGAAAACCATTAACGGATAAGCTAATGGACAATACCGCAATTGATTTTAAAAGAAAGATAAATATCCCCTGGCTATTCCGAATGGCCTGGCGCGATAGCCGGCGCAACCGTTCAAGGCTCTTCCTTTTTATATCCGCCATTGTGTTTGGGATAGCTGCACTGGTAGCCATTTATTCGTTTAAGTACAATGTACAAAATGATGTGAACGATCAGGCAGCCACGCTCATAGGTGCAGATCTCGCCATATCCGGAAACAAACCTGTTGATGATAAATTGAAGCATATGCTCGATTCATTAGGCGACGAGCGCTCACAGGAACGAAGCTTTGCGTCCATGCTTTATTTTCCGCGCACAAATGGTACCCGGTTGGTGCAGATCAGGGCTTTACAGGGAGGTTTCCCCTACTACGGCACTTTAGAAACTACACCCGAGGTAGCCGGACTCACCTTTAAAAAAGGCAGAATGGCGCTGGTTGATAAAACCCTGATGCTGCAATTCGATGCCAAAGTGGGCGATTCGGTAAAAGTTGGCAATCTCAATTTTCAGATTGCCGGCATTCTGAATAAAGCACCCGGTCAAAGCGGCGTAATGGCGGGTATTGCCCCGGTGGTTTATATCCCCATGCAATACCTGGAACAAACCGGGCTTGTAAAAATTGGCAGCCGGGTTAATTACAGTTTTTATTACAAGTTCAATTCATCTGTAAATGTAGATAAGCTCAGCAAAAAAATTGACCCAATACTCGACAGGGCCGGAATGCGCTTTGAAACCATCGAAACCAAGAAAGACAATACCGGCCGAGCCTTTGGCGACCTGAGCCGTTTTTTATCATTGGTTGGTTTTGTAGCCCTATTGCTGGGCTGTGTTGGGGTAGCCAGTGCTATTCATATTTATGTAAAAGAGAAAATCGCGTCAATAGCTATCATGCGCTGTTTGGGCGTTAAATCCTCTGAGGCATTTTTAATTTATCTGATACAAATTGTTGGGATTGGCATTATTGGTTCTGTTACGGGGGCAATATTGGGTACGGCTGTTCAACATTTATTGCCCCTTGTATTCAAAGACTTTTTACCGTTTACCATTTCCGTACAAATATCGTGGATGGCTATTGGCCAGGGTATTTTACTTGGGGTCATTATCTCCATATTATTTGCTTTACTCCCTTTAATTTCTGTTCGAAACATTTCGCCGCTTAACACGCTCCGAATTTCAGTTGATGAGAGCGTGAACAGACGGGATCCTTTGCGTTGGCTGGTTTACCTGTTGATACTGATCTTTATAATAGCTTTTACTTATTTACAGTTAGACAGCGTGATAGGCAGTATCCTGTTTACACTTGGGATCTTAATTGCATTCCTGATCCTTACCGCTACGGCCTGGCTGTTAATGCGCATCACTAAAGCAATAGTAAAAGGTTCATGGAGTTACCTGTGGCGACAAGGTTTTGCTAATTTATACCGTCCCAATAATCAAACAATTATTCTTATCGTATCAATCGGCTTAAGCACAATGTTTATCTGCACACTTTATTTTGTGCAGACGTTATTGGTACAGCAGGTTAATCTTTCATCCAGCGGTAATCAATCAAACATGATCTTGTTTGATATCCAAAGCAATCAGGAAAAAGGTGTTGTTCAGTTAACAAAACAACAGGGGCTTCCGGTACTGCAACGAGTACCAATAGTTACTATGCGTATTGAACAAATTAATGGCAAAACCGCTGCCGATCTTACGAAGGACACTACCATCAAAATACAGCATGGTGTTTTTGCCTGGGAATACCGGGTAACCTTCAGGGATTCATTAACATCTTCAGAAAAATTACTGGATGGCAAATGGATCGGTAAAGCTGATCCTTCAAAAGAAATCCCGGTATCCGTTGAAGAAAACCTCTCCAAACGGGGAAATCTTAAAATTGGCGACAAAATAGTATTTAATGTGCAGGGCGTACAAATGCCGGCATATGTTGCCAGTATTCGCAAGGTTAACTGGGGTAAGGTACAAACCAATTTTCAGGTGGTTTTTCCGAAGGGAATACTTGAGGGTGCACCGCAATTTCATGTGTTGATGACACACGTGCCATCAAACAAGGTATCAGCAGCTTTTCAGCAGGTTGTAGTAAGGGCTTATCCTAACGTTTCGATAATTGATCTGGGGCTAATTTTAAGTGTTGTTGATGAGCTGTTAAGTAAAATCAGCTACGTTATACGTTTCATGAGCGCGTTCAGTATTATAACAGGTATTGTGGTGCTGATAGCATCTGTGCGGATCAGCAAATACCAGCGCATCCAGGAAAGTGTTTTATTACGTACGCTTGGTGCAAGCCGTAAACAAATATTCACTATAACAGCGTTGGAGTATTGGTTTTTGGGCAGCCTGTCGGCCTTAACCGGAATCCTGATAGCTTTTGCAGGCACTTATTTCCTGGCAAAATATAGTTTCGAAATACCGTACAGTGTGAACATGTTACCGGCACTTGTACTATTTTTAACAGTAAGTTTGTTGACTGTTGTTATCGGCTTACTGAACAGCCGTGGAGTGTTAAACAAGCCGCCGCTTGAGATTTTAAGAACAAACGCCTGAGCGCATTGTATTTATTTTATATGAACAAAGTTACATTAAGCGGTATCTTGCTTGCGGCCCTTACAATGGCGGGTTGCGGTGACGGTGCTAAATCATCAAACAATGATCAGACGCAAGCTGCCACAGAAACTGCTAAAACTGATTCGGTTTCAAAAAAAATAGTTTTATTTTTTGGCGATAGCCTCACTGCCGGTTATGGTCTTGATGACCCTGCCGATGCATTTCCGGGTGTAATCAGTCGCCGGGTTGATTCATTAAAATTACCGTATAAAGTAATAAATGCTGGACTAAGCGGCGAAACTACTGCAGGCGGCAATGGCCGCATAGACTGGCTGTTAAAGCAAAAAGTAGACGTTTTTGTATTGGAGCTGGGGGCTAACGACGGCCTTCGCGGGATTCCGGTAAACGAAACCGCCAAAAATCTTCAGTCTATAGTAAATAAGGTAAAAGCCAAATATCCTGATGCTAAACTTGTTTTGCTGGGCATGCAAGTACCGCCGAACATGGGCGCCGATTATACCGGTAAGTTTAAAAACGTTTTCCCCCATCTGGCTAAAAAAAACAATATGGCCCTTGTCCCCTTTTTATTGCAAGGCGTTGGCGGGGTACCCTCACTTAACCAGGGCGATGGCATCCACCCTACTGCTCAGGGTGCGAAAATTGTAGCCAACAATGTTTGGAATATATTGAAAGATGAATTGAAATAATCAACCGTTCAGGACTTGGTACACCATCACCCTGAATTCATCCTGCAAAATAGTTCATTAGTTTGATGAATCCCTGATAATTAGTTCGGTTGCTAATGTTATGTGTTGATTTTTTTCTTCAGGGACAGTAGCGTTAAGCCTTTCCATCAGCAGCTTGATCACGTTGTCGGCTATTTCGTCAATTGGCTGAGCTATAGCGGTAACAGCCGGGGTATACAATTCAAAAAGTTCGTAATCGTCAAACGCGATCAAAGCAATATCACCCGGTATATTTTTACCTGCCTTACGGATGGCCTTCAAACCGCATTTACCCAAATGATTATTGGCGAACAGAATAGCATCGACATCCTTATTTTTTTCCAGGAAGTTTGTCATTAACTTAAGCATCTCCTGAACGGTAGTGTGAAAATCGACCTCGGTTATATTGGGTTTTAATTTGCTTTGGTGCATGGCTTTTTCATAACCCTCAAGCCTTTCTATCATTTGAGTTTGGATAGAGCTATAAGTTATAAAAGCAATATTTTTATGTCCCTTATCAATAAGATATTGTGTGGCGTTGAAGGTGCTGAACAGATTATCAACCACTACATAGTCGGTAGCTACTTTAGGCAGGTAGCGGTCAAAAAGCACCACCGGGAAACCATCTTTGATCAAATCGCTGATATCTTCTTCGATATTATCGGGCGGGGTAATAATGTAGCCGTCAACATGCCTGTCGCGAAACATAGCTATCAGTTCGCGCGTTTTTTGCGTATCGTTATCTGTACTGCTGTAAATGATCTTATACCCATTTTGGTAAGCGAGATCCTCTATGCGGCGTGCTATTGTGGCAAAAAAATGATTGGAAATATCCTGCACCAGCAAGCCAATGATATTTGATTTGCCGGTGCGTAAACTTTTGGCTAACGAATTGGGTTTATAACCAACCTCTTTTACATATTGAAGCACTCGCTTCACCAGCTCGTCGCTGATGCGTTTTTCCTGTGCGCGACCATTAAGGATAAAAGATACGGTAGTTTTAGATATATTCAGACTATTGGCAATGTCAACTATAGATAATTTCTTCTTCAAGGATTTAGTATTTTAAAACCAAATATATAATATAAATGGTAATGCTAAACAGGTTTAGTAGATAATAAATGGTTTATATTACTTATTAATTAATGCATGCAGCATAACTCAAAAATGCACAACAATATATAAAACAAAAAAGATCGCCCATACCAGGCGACCTTTCAGTTAATATATAGGGAGTTAGAATATTAAAACCTGCGCATGCCGCGGCCGTAATTTCCATTTTGAGAAAAACGCTCACCACCATTGCCCCTGTCATAACCGCCGCCGTTCGATGGTCGGCCACCCCAGTTGCCGCGATTGTCATGACCGCCATGGTTATCATTGTTGCCATTGTTAGGCTGTCCGTTACCCCATCCGCCATGATTACCATGGTTGTTATTGTCAGACTGGTTTCCATTACCCCAGTTACCACGGTCATGATTACCGTTGCTCCAGTTATGATCATCCCTGCCACTTCCCCAGTTACCACGGTTATCATATGGATTAGGCCTTCTGCCCCAGTTTCCACGATCACCACCCCAACCCGGGCGATAAGCATAGCCACCTGCAGGCCTTCTGTCAAAGCGGTGCCCCCAGTTACCGTGGTCGCCCATGTAACCGCCCCACCTTTGCCTGTAAAAATCGTGACGCAAGTATGGTCGTGGAGCTCTTACTTCGTAACGCACAGCGGTACGCCAGTTATAGTCCCGGTAAGCGCCTGGCAGGTAAGCACAGCTTACCCAGCGGCTTCCGTCATTGTAGTAGTAGCATCCGGCTCCTACATTATAGTAAGCTTCTACTTCCGGTAAATAGTAATAATCATCGTCGTCACTAACATTTACATTATCATCATAAACAGGCTCTTCTTCAACTACTGGCGGAGGAGGGGCAGGTACGTAAACGCGATGAGCGGGGATATTGATACCAAATTGTATAGATACCTGTGCGTTGGCTTTACTGATAAATAAGCTTCCGGCTGCTATTGCTGATAATATGGCTAACTTTTTCATAATTGTAAATTTTATATAGTTAGGACGATATCTATCAGCAATGGTTTAATCAAACACAGCATTATATGTCACAACATTAGTTAATTAATACTATATTTTATTCACAATGCATTTAACCAAATTTTATTTCAAACAATTAAGACCGCAGCCTATTGTTGCCAAATTTTATTAATTGATATGCTTAAATATAAAAACAACAATGTTACTCGATTACTACAAAACAGATTTTAGGATTATCGGTATATTTACTTAATTTGATAACCATTAATTTTTACCATGAAAAACCGCAAATTATTACGTTCCATAGTGCCTGTAGTTGCTATGGGAGGTATTATGTTTATTACAGCCTGCAAAAGTAATAGCGACTCAAAGAAAACTGCCGATAGCACTTCTACCCCTGCTCCATCAACAGAAAACGCGGGTATTAAAACTCCTGAAGGCTTTAGCGCCAGTATTATTGCTGAAAAACTTGGTGGCACCCGCCATATTGCCATTACACCGCAAGGCGACATCTATGTAAAGCTTACAAATGTTAAAAACAACAAGGGGATATTAATGCTTCACGAAGATGGCGGCAAGGCAACCGTAAAGAACAGCTTTGGCGCTTATAGCGGCACAGGCATGTCGATTAAAAACGGGTACCTGTATGCATCGTCGGATGAAGAGGTTTTTCGTTATAAACTGAACGATAAGGGCGAGGTAATCAATGCTGACCAGCCCGAAAAAATTGTTACCGGCCTTATTAGCCGTCATGAGCATGAAGCTAAGGCCATAACGCTTGATAACGATGGCAACATTTACGTAAACATTGGCGCTTACTCAAATGCCTGCCAGGTTGAAGACCGAAAAAAAGGTTCCCCGGGCCAAAAGGGCTGCCCTATTTTAGATTCGGCCGGCGGCATCTGGCAGTTTAAAGCAGATAAATTGAACCAGCATTATGGCGATGGTATACGTTATGCCACCGGTCTGCGTAATGTTGTAGGTATCACCTGGAACCAGCAAAACAACCAGCTTTTTGTAATGCAGCACGGCCGCGACCAGCTTTTTGAATTCTATCCACAATATTTCACCGCTAAACAATCGGCCATATTACCTGCCGAGTGTATGTATGCGCTTAAAAAAGGAGATAATGCAGGCTGGCCTTATATGTATTACGACCAGGAACAACATAAAAAAATGCTGATGCCTGAATATGGCGGCGACGGCAAGATTGAAGGCGGAAAAGATGCTATCGACCCTGCTGCTGCTTATCCGGGCCACCTTGCCCCTAACGGCCTGTTATTTTACACCGGCGATCAGTTCCCCGCGAAATATAAAAATGGTGCATTCATAGCTTTTCATGGCTCATGGAACCGCGCACCTGAACCGCAGGCTGGTTACTTCGTGGTATTTCAACCATTTAAAGATGGCAAGCCTGATGGTCAGTGGGAAGTTTTTGCCGATGGCTTTTCTGGCTCTGCTGCTAATACTGCTTCAGGCGCTGCGGCCCACCGTCCATGCGGCTTAGCGCAAGGCCCGGATGGCTCACTGTATGTTACCGATGATGTAGCTGGAAATATTTATAAAATCACCTATAAGAAATAATAACGGGCTAAAAAAAGCTGTCATTTTATTATTCATAATCTCACTTACAAGTATTGCCTCACAGGTAAAAACAAGACGTAAAAACCGGCGACAAGGTAACCTGTCGTCGGTTTTTTTTATTTTAATGGCCTTTGGCAATAAGGCAAATGAGGTAACTGCTGCACAGGTAAAGGTAGCAAGGGCTGCCAATAAAAAGTAATAACACGTAAATCAGACTGCGAAGTTTTTAAAACTTAGCAGGATCAATATCAACCTCACTTCTTTTTGATAACAGCCGTTGCTTTTATCTCAATTAAAATATCATCCCTGAAAAGCTTGCTTACCTGCACCAGTGTACTTGCCGGTGGCTGCTTTGTATTCACATATTTATCCCTGATATTACGAACTACCTGTACCTGCGATGCGTCTATGATATAGTAGTTCAATTCAATCAGATCATTCATGGTGCCGCCTGCAGCCTCAACAATGTTTTTGATATTAGTAAAAACCTGTTCAGTTTGGCTGGCCAGATCACCTTTGCCGGCATGCTTACCGGCCTGATCCAAACCAACCTGGCCCGACATGATCACCATTTTATTTTTACCCAGGTCTACAATTACAGCGTGAGAATAGCCAAATGGCTTACCGACTGTGGATGGGTTTAAAAAAGTCACGTCTTTATTAGCCTCCTGGGCAAAACAAGCCGACGATGTGCAGAACAAAATGAGATAAAGGATTTTTTTCATCAGGTGATTATTGGTTTGCACAAATTTGACCATATTAAAGCACACTTACAATATGGTGATACCGGCCGACCAACCGATCCAGCCCTTTGTACGGTTGCTCCAATCAATCAAACCGGGTTTGTTTTTTATGATCTGCTGAATATCGCTATCTCCGGGATGATTGCCATAATTAGTGTAAACATTAAACGACGGCCCTGCAAAGAAGCTAACTTTTGAACCTGCTCTGAAATTGAACAACGCGCTTACCCGGTTTATCTGATTTTGGTTTTTCCATCCTTTTGCCAATAGTAAGTGAGTCGAACCCTCAGCCGACAGTGACATATTATTATTGAAGATAAAATCGTGACCTAAGCCAAAACCTGTGCTGTAATAAACATGCTTATCTGTAAAATTAACGCCGCCCGATATAATGGAATACAGTTTAGCATTCCCCGATTTAAAGGCAATGTTTGTTGTAGTGATCTCGTTACTGTACACTTCAATTTTAGCATATCCATTACGCGAAATATTCAGTAAGCCGATGCTATAACCATCAAGCGTATCGGCAATATTTACCATAGCAAATGACACACCTTTTATCACCCTGGCTTTATTAAAAATTCCCGCCATCTGCATTCCGCTTGCTTCGTTGCCTGTAACATTGGCTATCCCCGCAATACTAAAACCTATGTTGTTTTTCCGGGTGTAATTGTAAATACCTGCCGCCTGGATACCTTTGCTATTGCTCACGTGGTTAAAGATCCCGGCAAGCTGAACACCCTTAAGACTGTCTTTTACCATATTATATATGCCCGCCGCCTGGATACCTTCTATGTTTTTCTGGTCGTTATTATTAATGCCGGCCAGTTGAACGCCTTTGCTGTTACCCCCAACAATATTAAAGAGCCCGGCCGCCTGTACATATTTAACTTCCTGTTTGTTGATATTAAACAGTCCCCCAAGTTCAACGCCATTAACGCCGCCGTTATATCCGCCTAAAATATTGAGCGAAAAGTTATTGACTATTTGCCCGCTCATGATACCATGGCTTCCTAAACTTGGTAGAAGCGAGGTTTGTACCGGAACTGTTGAAAGGTAACCGCCTAAATTAAGGTTCTGTATTTTCTGGCCGGATGAAAGGAACATTCTGCCCAGCCAGCTCCTGTCTGATTTTGAATTTGCGGCATCGGCGCTGTAATAATATTCGCGTGATTTTATGGATACGTTTACATTATTTAAAAAATTGATACTGGTATCACGATATAGCTCCTTACTTACATTAAGAGTAATCATACCATTGGCTTTTATCTTGAGCTGGAAGTAACCGTTCTGATCGGTAAGGGTTGATTCCAGCGAATTTTTTTCATAAACACTGGCATTGTAAAGTTTTTTGCCGGTGAAATCATCATACACGTAACCGCTGATGTAATAAACATTGCCTGGCCCGGCCAGGGTATCAGGCACAAGGGTTAACCTGTATGGGGTAGGCCGGAGTATAATATATCCCGGCGACTCCTTATAATCAACCCTGCCATGAAACAGCTCATCAAGCAGGCTTTTAATTGTTTGCCCGGATGATACTATGCTCACCACACTATCAGTTTCAATGACATCATTGCTGTACGAGAAATAAAACTTCCCTTTTTCGCCGATAATGGTGAGGATCTCGGCTATCTTTTTTTGTTTAACATTGAGCGCTACAGTACGGTTCAGGTTATCCTGCGCCAGCGCATTGGTAATGAGCAGGCAGCCCGCCAACACGAGCATTATATAAAATAATATGCTTAGTTTCTTTTCCATCAGTTTTTGATTATGATGAGATGAGGTTTTTTGATCACCTTAACATCGCCAAGGGTTTTGCTTATGATCTCTAATATCCCATCAAGTGAACCTGCTTTAAATGTGGTTGTTATAGTCCTGTTAGCCAGTTTTGTATTATCTATGACAATATTTGCGCGATAAGCCTCATTAAGCACATCCACAAGCCGCCATAGTGGTGTTTTATTGGCTACGAACTTTTGGGTACGATAATAATTATATAGCTCATCCTGGCTGCTGCCTTTCTGCAGGCGGCCGCTTTGTATCGATGCTTTCTCCTTAGGTTTTAGTTTCACCACTATCTCCTGCTGAATTACCTGCACAACGCCGGTTTCAACAATAACCTCGGTATTGGGGCCGGTAGTTTTGATATTGAACGATGTACCTACCACCTTCACAACCAGATCATTAACGTGGATCATAAATGGTTTTGATTTGTCATGAGCCACATCAAAAAAAGCTTCTCCTTTTAACGATATCTCCCTGGTATCGCCGGTAAATCTGTCCGGGTAATTCAACACCGAGTTTTTATTCATGGTGATCAATGATCCATCTGATAAGGTAACCTTGCGTACTATATTACCACTTTGCAGTGCAAGCATATTAACTTTTACCGGCTTGAGCAGGGTGTATAAGGTACCGGCAGTGCCTAATATCACCAGCCACATAGCAGCCATTTTAAGCCAGCGGTTTACCGGCTTTAAAGATTTAATTTTAGCCGGTGCTTCACCCCTGTTTTGTGCCAGCTGTTTAAATTCGACCCATGAAGTATCGGGATCAAGCTTACTTTCTATTTTAAGTTCGCGGCTGGTATCCCAGATCAGTTTAAAATGATCAAAATATTTCCGGTTATCATCATTTTCGCCAAGCCAGCGGTTGATGGTTTCATTCTCAACCGGTGTGGTCTCGTTTAGCATGTATTTGGTTAATAAATCGTCCATCATGTTAAATAATATTAAAAGCCCGGCTTATAAGCCAAATGATCAACGGCAGGTAGTCAACTAATTTGAGCCGTAATGTTTTCAGGGCCTTGCCCATCTGGTTTTCTACTGTTTTTATGGAGATGCCTAATTCATCAGCAATTTCCTGGTATTTTAAATCCTCAAACCTGCTCAACTGAAACACTGTACGGCATTTTTCGGGCAGGTCATTCAATGCCTGTTGTAATTTTTCTTTGAGGTCAAGCAGTTCCATACCGGCGGCCCCATCAACTTTATCCTTTGTCATATACAGTACGTGCTGCTGGTGATTAACCTTTACTTTCTGGTGCCTGAGGTTGTTAAGGCATTCGTTATAAACCGCGCCATACAAATAGGCCTTTATCGAGCCGGTAAAATTCAGCCGTTCCTTTCGTTCCCACAGCCGCATAAAAACGTTTTGTACCATCCCCTTCGCCGTATCTTCATCTCTTAAAATAGAGATAGCATACACATGCAGCGGCCTGATGAAGTGCTTATATACCTTTTCAAAGGTTGCTTCATCGCCCGAGAGCAGCAGCGGAATCAATTGTTCGCTATTTATATCCAAAATATGATCAGTTTGGGTTAACATTCAATTAAATCTTAATGCGGTAATTAATGGTTGTAAGGATGTTTATCCATTTATTTTCCTCCATTATCCGCCTGGCCCAATTATTATCGGAAGGGTAAATAAAAGTAATAAGAAGTAATAAGGAAGCTAATCTGTTCATTTTAGTAAAATTTATCCTGAAACACGCCAGGATCATTTTACCCCTATGAGTAAATGAAATTTTTATTCAGAAAATAAACAGGAAGTTTGATTCAGGAACATCTTACACATGCTCCTGCTTAAAAACGTGGTGCAATACTTTACTATGTAGTTCATCGGGTAAAAAAGGCTTCATCACAATGTCATCAAAACCTGTTTTATAAGCTTCGTCCTCTACATCTTTGGGAAGATTGGCGGTAAGCGCTATAATGGGGATGTTTATGCCGTTCAATCTCATTCTCTTTGTAGATTCATACCCATCCATCACAGGCATTTGCAAATCCATCAACACAAGACGATGTTTTGACGTATCCAGCTTGTCAAGTGCTTCCTGTCCGTTGGTTGCAACGTCGGTAGTAGCCCCCCAGCGTTTTAAATAAGTTTGCGCTACCAGCACATTCATCGGGTTATCATCAACCAGCAAAATAGAGATTCCGCTCAGCAGCTTATCATTTGCATCGGGTTTAACGTTAACATTAACCGCCTCGGATATTTTGCCCGCTTTTTCAAAGGTTTTAATAAAATAAAATACTGAGCCTACTCCTTCCTCACTAATTAACTGCAAGGACGATTCCTGTAACTCCAATATTTTTTTACTGATTGCAAGACCTAAACCTGTCCCACCAAAACTGCGTGATATGGACGAATCGGCCTGGGTAAAGCGTTCAAATATGAGTTTCTGTTTGCCGCGGGGAATGCCGATACCAGTATCTTTAACAAACACCATTAATGTAGCCGTAGTTTCGGTTTGTTCTTTCACCTCAATTCCTAAAACTACCTCGCCGCTTGGAGTAAATTTTATGGCATTATGAACGAGGTTGGTAATTACCTGCGATAAGCGGGTAGGGTCGCCAAGCAGTTTATGCTGCAATTTCTTATCAAAATCAAGGCGTAGGGTTATATCCTTATCGTGTGCTACTGTTTGCAAACCACCTACTACATTACGGGCAAGTGCAGCCAGGTCCATTTCAATGCTTTCAAAAGTTATCTTCCCGGCTTCTATCTTGTTATAATCCAATACATCATTCACTATCGCCAAAAGATTATTAGCCGAAAAAAGCATGACGTTGAGATGTTCAATCTGATCCTTGCGGGGCTCGTTCTTAAGCAGCAGATGGCTCATCCCTATTACCGAATTAAGCGGTGTCCGGATTTCATGGCTCATCGTGCTCAAAAATTCACTTTTAACCTTTAAACCCTGTTCGGCTTCAGCCCTCGCCTTTTTCAATACAAATGATACCCGGTGCGCTAACACCAGCGACTGCAAAAAGAAAAAAGCGATATATCCTAAAAAACTAATCAGCTGCAGCGGAGGTATTAATGCCCAGTAATGAAAAAGCGATATCGCAAATACCGACATTAAAGCAAATGCGCTCATTAAAGCATAAACAGATCCGGGCCTGTTATTGCGCCAGGCTTTTGAGTATACATATGGAATATAAACAAGGCAAAACAGCATCACTGCTAAAAATGGGTTCACGAGCTGGGTAAAAATCCACGGAGGACTAAATAATGTCATTAAAGTGAACGAAAAGCAAATGCCATTAATAATATTTACAACCCGCCGATTTACATCTGCCGGATATAAGTATAACGTGTAAAGCCCAAACAGACCTATCCCCGAAAACAAGCTCATATATTCCAACCGGGCCGTTATGTACCAGTTAATATTAGGCAATAAGGTGTGCAGCACATAGTTATCTGTACCTATGATTCGGTAACTATAAACTATAGAGAACAGGGCAAAAAGTAAAATGGCTTTATCACGGCTGCCCAGCAGATATAAACCGAGGAAAAACAATCCCCCCATCAGTAAACAGCCCGTCAGCATCAAATCAATTCCTTCGGCGCGATGCCGGGCCAGGTCAATTCTTTCCGCAGGCCCTATGAAAATGGGTTTACTGATCCCTCCTTTACTGTGTATAAAATTGGCAACTTGTAATGTGATATTGATGGTATCGCTGCTGGGCAGGTCTACAGCATGATATTCCCAATGTGCTTCAAATCCCTTTCGGGAAGTAGTTACTTTCCCGTTCGACGATACTAACTTTTTGTTAATATAAAGCCTGTACGCGCTGTAAACATCAGGCATGGCCAGCTTTAATTCGCCGTGTTTTTGGGGAAGTAAAATTTTAAGCCGGTAAGTACCATAGCCAAACGCAGGTAGCTTTTTGCCCCGCCAGGTATAGCCACTCCATTTAAATGGGAACTCAACCAAAAGCCTGTCTTTAATAGCAGTGGTGTCAGTGGGATTTATTAATTGGTTCCAATAAAACAGCCAGTTTCCCGTCAGTTCAATTTTATCGTTGATAGGCTGATTACGAAGATCGAGCACGCCGTGCACCGCGGCTACATAGGTGTTTTGTGCAGATACCCTTGCTTTGGTTCCGATCAATAATATAAATATAACATATAGAACCTTACTGATCTTCATCGATTTACGGCACCTATTATCAAACCAAAAGCTTGCAAATTGTTTCGTTCAGAAATATGAAACAGGATTTATTTTCCTTAATCTAACTTAAGAATTTCATAATTAAGCGTGAATATAACAACCCGTACGAATATTTAGAACTATTATTAAGGCTTATCTATTGATATAAACGATAGGTTAAATTACCCCTTATGTTTAAATAGTAATAGTTAAATATCAAAACCCAACCCTATTGAATAACAGCCATAAAAAAGACGCCAGGATAATTTCCTGCCGTCATTCCTTAAGTTAAATTATATTATTTACTCAGCGGGCCATCTAATACCGGCATGGTTACCGTAACAATCTCCGTTTGCTGGATATCATTCAACTGATCAAGTACAACGATACTGTTTGTACCTTTTTTAAGCCAGCAGCCGGGTAAATAAAGCGTTTGCTGTGGGCCAATTTTCCAATAGCGGCCAATGTTGATCCCATTTACAAATACTATACCCTTTCCCCAATTCTTCATGTCTAAAAAGGTATCTCCCACTTTATTCAGGTCAAATGTTCCCTGGTAAAGTTCTGGATGGCCGGTTGTGTTTGTTGTGCCTGCCCCGAGCGCCGGTACTTTATCCATAGGTAGCTTATACATTTGCCAGTTGCCGTTAATTTCATGATCATCAACCTTCACCGGGCTGATGATTCCTTTAAGATTGTGAATGATCTCGCCCCCGTAATTGATCCTGCCAAGGTTTTCAACAAAAATATCCAAACGCGCATTAAAAGGAATATTTATAGGGCAGCTGAATTTATTACTTTGCCTGTTAAGCTCTGCAACTTTTTCGCCATTTACATATATGATTGCATAATCCCGCAGGCCTTCCAGGTTTAAAGTGCCGCTGACAGGCTGGGTAAATTTACGACTGTATAATACATAGCCATAGCCCTGATTAAGCGCTTCAAATGTTTGTGG
Organism: Mucilaginibacter gossypii; assembly: GCF_017569325.2. Lineage (NCBI taxonomy): Bacteria > Pseudomonadati > Bacteroidota > Sphingobacteriia > Sphingobacteriales > Sphingobacteriaceae > Mucilaginibacter > Mucilaginibacter gossypii. The sequence continues at coordinate 2,430,959 of NZ_CP071878.2, forward strand.
GGTATCGCTTTCTACTGCCTGCTGGGCTTTCGCCATCTCCAGCAAATCGGCCGTTTTGGTAAGCTTAATAGCCGGAATACGAATCACAGGGATCTGCGCGGGCACTTCAGGAATAGCATAGGCCGCATACTTTTTCATCAGGTTGCGGATAGCTGTAAACTTGGGAGTTATCCATCCTGCCTCACTAATAGGGGCGTCGTAATCATAGCTGGTGATATCCGGCTGAATTTGATGTTCCTTGTCATAATTAGCACCGCTTGTGAAACCAAAATTGGTGCCACCATGTGCCATGTATATATTAAATGATACGGTATCTTTCAAGTACTTCTCCACGTCTTTGATTACCGAGGTTTCTGATACTTTTTCAAATTTCTCGCCCCAATGGTCAAGCCAGCCAGGATAATATTCGGCCACCATATAAGGGCCTTTTCCTCCGTTATATTGGTTAATGAGCTTCTTCAAATTTTTGGTATCACCTTCGCCATTGGCAGTTGGCAATGCCCCTTTAATTACGCCGCCTTCAAACAACCAGTCGCCATCAGAAGTAAACAATGGCACATCAACGCCCGCTTTTAAAAGCAGATCTTTTATAGCTGCGCTGTAAATTTTATGATCGGCAAGCGGCACGTCCCTACGCTGGGCTACATATGATCCAAATTCATTTTCGGCCTGAACCATGATTATTGGCCCGCCATGGGTTATTTGCAGGTCTTTAACCTGCCCCATCAACTGGTTAATATAAGTTTTGCATGAATCAAGGAAGCGTTCGTTTTTACTGCGGATAACCAATTGTTTATCATTTTGGAGCCACCAAGGATAGCCGCCAAATTCCCATTCGGCACAAGCATAAGGCCCCGGCCTTAATATTACCATTAAGCCCTCCTGCTGTGCGGTTTTTACAAACTCGCGGATATCGCGGTTATCCGTTTTAAAATCCCATACACCCGGACTAACCTCATGATGGTTCCAGAAAACGTAAGTGGCAACCGCATTCATACCCATTGCCCTGAGCATTTGCAGGCGCTGCTTCCAGTAAGCTTTAGGGATTCTCGCAAAATGCATTTCGCCCGAGTGGATTTGGATAAATTTTCCATCATAAATAAAATTGCCTTCAGCAATTTTAAAACTATGTTTCGCCTGGCTAAAAACCTGTGAAATTATGAGGGTTAGCAATAATAAAGAGAGGAGTGTTTTTTTCATTTCCATTTGTAGGGTTAAACATGATTGACCGTGTGTTAAGTGTACCGACCATGATGTTTTCAAGTTCCTAAATTATAAAGGTTAAATAGGAATGCCTAATTTCCTGCAATCTTAATTTAGCGCAAACGTTTGCTTAATCCAGCGGATGCAAGATAAATAGTTCAGCAGCTCATTTTAATCGCAAATTAGCCCTGAATAATGGACTGGTGAAGTTAATGCAGGATAAAGTATCGAAAGAAATTAAGACGCAGAAAAAAATAAAATCCCTACCTGCTTATTTTAAATTTCAAGCTTTTTCAAATTAGCACTTTCCCTAAGCTTGTCAATAGCCCGGTTTCGTAGCTGCCTCACCCTTTCTGCGCTAATACCAAGCCGGTTACCGATTTCGGGAGCCGAGAGTTCACTGTGCCCGTCCAGACCATAATGATAAAACACAACAGATCGTTCAGCATCGTTTAGCTTATTAAGCAAATCATCGAGCTGTTGTTTAAGTTGGTAAGCTTCCAAAAGGCCTTCTATTCCGGGTTCATCTGTATGTAAACGATCAAGCAGGCTGTATCCGTCATTGCCGGGTGTATCGGCTTTATCATACGAATGTGTAAAAGGCGCCGCATGCAAAGCTTCTTTCACTTTCCATTCAGCAGTTTCCAGGAATGCCGCTATTTCATCCTGAACGGGCAGTCGCTCAAGTCGTTGTTCCAGAACCCCTGTAGCCCTGTTAACATGAACAATCATATCCACCTGGTTGGCAGGCAGGCGGATCATCCGCGTTTTATCTAACAGTGCTTCCATGATTCGCTGCCTGATCCACCAAACTGCATAAGATATAAACTTGAAGCCGCGGGTTTCGTCAAACCGTTTCGCAGCTTCAAGCAAACCCAAATTACCTTCGCTTATCAGGTCGCCCATGGGCATGCCCTGGTGCTGATACTTTTTTGCCACGGAAACCACAAAACGCAGATTGGCCTTTACCAACCTATGCAAAGCCGACAGATCTCCCTGCCGGATCTTCCCGGCTAACAGAACTTCTTCTTCCGTATTAATAGTTGGCTCGCGGGCAATATCACTAAAATACTTCTCCAACGAAGCAGCATCCCGGGCTGTGATCGATTGGGTAATATTCAGGTCTCTCATCAAACCCTTATTTAACTCACTGTTGCAATGTTGTTGTTTTTATAAACAGGTGTAAGATGATCAAGCATATCTGCAGTCATAGCGACAAGATCATATTCAGGGTGCCAGTTCCAGTCGCGCCTTGCTTCAGTATCATCAACACTGGCCGGCCATGAGTTTGCAATGGACTGACGCTTGTCGATGCTATAACTAATGGTAAAATCGGGCAGGTGCTTGTTCAGTTCTGTGGCAAGCTCGGCAGGTGTAAAACTTAAAGCACCGATATTATATGCTCCGCGTTCTTTGAGTGCTTCCACGGGCGCGTTCATCAGTTGAAGTGTAGCCCTTACCGCGTCATCCATATACATCATAGGTAATGCAGTGTTGGGGCTTAGGTAGCATTCGTAACGTCCATTCTGCAAAGCTTCGTGAAATACAGCTACCGCATAGTCTGTAGTCCCCCCGCCAGCCGGGGCGCTGTAACTGATCAATCCTGGATAACGCAGGCTGCGTACATCCACCCCATAATGCTCCCTGTAATAGGCGCACCATTGTTCACCAGCTTCCTTGCTGATACCGTAGACCGTTTGCGGATCAAGCAAAGCATTCTGGGGACTGATCTTACGTGCTGTTGAAGGCCCAAATACGGCAATACTGCTCGGCCAAAACACTTTATCCAATTTATGATCTTTGGCTGCTTCCAATATATTGAGCAGGCTTTGCATGTTCAGGTGCCATGCTTTTAGCGGGGTCTCTTCTCCTTTGGCAGATAAGGTAGCTGCAAGATGATAAATTTGAGTTACTCCATAGGTAGCAACCAGGTTTTCCAGCTCATCTTTGTCTAATACATTTAACTGATGATATGGCCCTTCTAAATCCACGATTGTCGTAGCATCGTGTAAGTCGGTGGCAATTACTTGTTCCCTGCCATAAACATTTCTTAAAGCGGCAACCAGTTCGGTACCGATCTGCCCCCGGGCGCCCGTAACAAGGATTACCGGCGATAGTTGTTTTTTGTCGTGCTTCATAGTATTACGATGTAAAATTGTATATTCACAATCTCATAATCCACACAGAACTTAAAATTTGGTTTTTAAGACTAAAAATATTCTTAAAAACAGGTTTTAAAACTTTTGACAAATATTTGAAGCTTATATTTTAGTTTTTATAACTCTTATGCTCAACCAACTCGATGAAACAGACATCCGCATACTCCAGCTTTTGCAGGAAAATGCACGGCTTACCGGCCAGGAGATAGGCCTTAAGCTTAACAAAACCACTACTCCTATCAATAACAGGATCCGTTCGCTCCAGGAGCGAGGTTATATTAAAAAATATGTTGCGGTGCTTGATCATGAAAAGCTTGAGCTGGATTTCATGACCTTTACGCATGTGCAACTGAAGGACCACAGCCAGCACAGTTTAAGTCATTTTGAAAGTGAGATCATTAAACTTCCGGAAGTACTGGAATGCTATCACCTCACCGGCGATTTTGACTTTATCCTTAAGGTAACCGTAAAAGACCGCAAAGAGTACTATGATTTTTTGATGAACCGGCTTTTCGCGGTTGTTGCCATTGGCAAGGTAGAAACCAAACTCGTAATGAAAGCTGCGAAAACAGAAACGGCTTTACCAATCGGCAAACAGTAGTTTTAGTGCATTAAAAATAGGTCTCCGTAGACGTCACAAGCGAAAGCAGCTCAAGCTTAGGTTCGACTTCTAAATCACTGGCCTCAAGTTCGTCAGCAAACTTATGGAACGAAGCCAGCCCTTGTAATACAAGGTGGGCTTCTTCATTTTCGAGTTGATCAAAATGCATGAATGTTTTACCGTCGGGCAATAGCCATGCTGTATATTTAATACCGGGATGATTTAAAGTTTTCAACTCTTCAACAATGGCAGCAATGTTCCGCTGATTGGTGGCCGCAAACTCCGCGCGTGTGGTGTATTGTACTCTTACTACTTTCATACCATAAAATTAAGATCAGCATGATTACTATTAAACAGGCAAATGTGCCAACAAACGGGTGTGTTTGTGACAAAATGAAACATCTGAGGAGCATCGCTCCCCCATAAGGCTTGCCCATATATCCTTTTATTGTCATTTATGCGCTTTAAATACATAGAAACATTTCTATATGTTAATATTATTTTACCTTTACACTATAACGTTGAATATATATAATTAACGGCAAAAAATGGACAACAAAAAAATAGAGAAAATATCCAGGGCGCTGAGCGATGCGAACCGGATAGCTATTTTACAACAGTTTAAAAAAAGGAAAGATTGCCTTTACTGTGCGGAGGTAAATGATCTGCTTGACCTTACGCAGCCTTCCGTATCACACCACCTTAAACAACTGGTTGATGCCGATTTATTACTATCACAAAAAGAAGGTCGGAACCTTAAATATGTATTGAACCAACAGGTACTTGACGACTACATTGCCTGCCTGAACGAACTGAAAAGCTAAGTACTGACATCTTCTGATTTGACTGGTTACTTCAACATAAAAACATCGAAACATTCAAATATTCAAATACATCTACTCATGAATAAATTAATCTACATTATGGCCCTTGGTGCCTTCGGCATCATAACCACGGAGTTCGGAGTTATCGGTATCCTTCCTGACCTGGTGAAAGAATTTCATATTTCCATTGATACGGCAGGTTGGCTGCTTAGTGCTTTCGCGTTAACGGTGGCGCTTGCCGGACCGTTTACCAATATGCTAACAGCACGTCTTAACCGCAAATTTGTGATGTGCCTGGTATTAGGGATATTTGTTATTTCCAACCTGTTATCGGCAATAGCGCCGAACTTCACCGTGCTTATGATTGCCCGTATATTACCGGCGTTTTTACACCCGGTGTTTTGGGCTGTATCCATGACTGCAGCTGCAAAACAAGCAGGGCCAAAAGACGCGCCAAAAGCCATCTCGATAGTAATGGCCGGACTTAGCGTTGCCACCGTGTTGGGCGTACCCTTAACCACCTATATGGCAGATCTTTTTAGTTGGAGGGCATCTTTTGTCTTATCGGCCATCATTAACTCATTAGCCTTTGGCGCATTGACGCTATTTGCACCTTCAATGCCGGTTAATGAAGAACAGCCAAGCCCCAAAAGCCAGGTAAAGCTGCTGCGGAGTGTACACTTATGGATTAAGCTACTGGCTTCAACCATTGTCCTTGCAGGCATGTTTGCCACCTATGGTTATCTTGCCGAATACCTGGATAAAGTTTCGCGTATGAGCGGGGCTCAGATTAGCATCATGTTGCTGGTATTTGGAGGAACAGGGATAGCGGGCAACTGGCTTATGGGTATAGCGCTTAGTAAAAATGTAACGCTTACAACGCGGCTGTTTTTGCTGTCTTTAGTTGCAACCCATGTATTGGCCTATATGTTTGGCGGACATTTTATTCCAATGGTTATTATTCTTTCAGTTTGGGGATTTATACACACCGGAGGATTTTTGGCGGCAAATATACAGCTTACCCATGGCATTCAGGAACCAGCGCTTGACTTTGTAAACAGCCTGCTTCCCTCCTTCTTTAACGCCGGTATTACATTGGGCACTTTACTGGGTGGTTTTGTGATTGCTCATTATGGTATCCATCAGGTAATCTGGATGACAGTACCCCTGCTTTTACTTGCATTTGGCATGAGTTTTATTACCTCAAATGCTACAAAAAAATCGATATCAGCTCAAATTGACGAAATACCAGAGGACGAACCTGTACAAGTAGCCATTTATGAATAAGCTCAATTGTAAACGATAGCTATATTAAAGTAAAAAGCCCCTGGCTAACACCAGGGACTTTTTATCACTTTTAATTTTTAAACAGTTTAATATTAAACACTGTAAAATAATTGCCCGGGTTTCCATTACCGACCAGATTACCCAGAAATCCTATGGACACCACCTGCGGTGAAGAGATTGTAAAGGTGAAGGTTTTTACGTCTCTTGAATTCGGACTGGTTGTACCTACATTTGCACCGTTATACATCTTTACAGATCCCAGCGCTGTTGAAAGGTTTGCGAGTATCGGGATGCCGTTCCCTCCGGCAGCTGCCACACAATAAACCGATGAATTTGATTGCACTTCCGAATAGGCATCAAATGACACAGTATAACTTCCTGCCGATAGCTGCGAAGAAGTAACCTGATATACGATACCGTTTACTACCGGGGTATTATTCCATGTTTCCCAGTTAATGGTACCACCGCCATCAGAACTATAGCCCCCATTGGTACCGCCATCTTTATTTTTGGCCGCCGTATTGGTTATCCAGGGCGCAGCGAGGGTTCCCCAACGGCCATCAAAGGTGTTTCTTTGAAAAGGCCCTGTGTTTAAGAGGTAAGCATTAGTTACATCGATTACCTTCTGATCTACGTAATCTGCATAAAAAGTATCAATGGCCGTTTTATTGGGTTTAAAACCTGTGCGGTAACTAAGCGTTTTTCCAGCATTAAATTTAGGCAGAGATGTGCTTAAACCAGTTGGCTGCGATACAATTACTGTATCGCGTTGTTTGTTGGCAGCGTCTGTGTATTTTAGTTCCATTGAAACCAATCCGTCATCAGCATTCACGTCAGCCCAGTTAATTAACGCTGAGCCATCTGTTTGTAATTTGACCGCGATTATACCTCTGTTGATAAGTGAACTTTGGTAAAGATTACCATATACATTGGCAGCCAACGTAACCGGAACGGAAATATGCCCCCCGTTATCAAAAGTGCGGACCTCGAAGGTCATTGTACCTTCAGGTAAATTGGGTATGAACAATTTAGCCGTGTCAACCCCTGATGTACGGGTTACCGGCGTTTCTATCGAATCTTGTTTACTATTCCAGTATACCCGGTATTTCACAATTTTAGGGTCAGATGTAAACAGACCGGTTAGCAAAACACGGTTCCTGCCAGAAAACACCTGAACGGAATCCAGTTTGCCCGGATATATTATTGCCCCATTGGGCTCATATTTCTTTTTATAATCATCCATTTTTGTACAGGCGCTCATAGTGAAAGCGGCCAGCACTAAAAGATAGCATGATGTTATTTTATATAGTTTCATAATTGTAATTAAATTGATAAATGCATCGGCCTTGTTACTTTCCAAACATGGTAAATTCACTGATACTCATAAAGTACGATCCTGTCCAGTTACGCAAGCTCCTGATCCTGATGTACCTGTAAGCACTTAATCCGGCAGGGAAATCAAAACCCCATCCGTCATGTGCATATTTGTAATCAGCAGCTGTTTCCGTACCTGAAGGGGAACCAGATGGTTTTACTATGTTACAGGTTAACAATTTTGTCCACGAAGCATCCAGCGCCCCATTCACATTTGGCGAATTTGATCCCCATATTTCAAAATCACGCAAATTACCCCGTACATAATATACGTTGCCGATCTCGATGAATGGATTGAGAATAAAGCGGCTGAATACCCTTTGTTTACCAAGATCGATTGTTACCATTTGCGGGCTTCCGGCACTTTCAACCGTGAAGAGGCAATTTGGCCAACCGCCGGTAAAGTTTCCATCAAAAATTTTAGTTACATCGGTATATGAATACAAGTTGGTTGCGTCGCCTGGCAGCTTGTAAACCGACCAATCCGATTTTGAAAACTGCTCCTCATAAAAAGGTGTAAGATTTAAAAATAAAGTGTCGGATTTATTTAAAAATCTATCTCTTACAAAGAATGCGTACTTACGCTCAATAGCCGGCTGACCTCTTACAGCAGCTTTTATTGAGATGCTGTTACTGTAAACATTATCCATACCCTTTGGCTGCACATATAAACCACTGTTAGCGGTATCAACCATTGGTACAATAACCAGGTTATCCTGGGTAAGGTTATCACAAGCAATGTTAAAACCACCGAAAGTAGCAGTTATTTTAAGTGATCGGTAAGCAAGAAGATACGGTGGCGTTAAAGGGTTTGCTGTGACACTAACAGGTGCCGAAACCTTTTCGCTTGAATTTACTGCGTAAAGCTTTATCACATGTGCCAGAGTATCGCCAAAGCCATCAACAGTTAATGTATTGGTGTAGCGTGATGCAATTACCTCGCGTGTTTTACCCGGAGAGGTTTCGTAAACTGCTTTTACGTAAAACAGATCATTATCTCCGGGTAACGTATAAGTTAAACTGGCTTTACCGTTTTCGTTTTGTACCTGCACGTTGGTAACAACTCCAGGCGGGTTGTTATTAGTTATAGTAGGTTTATTAAGTGTTTCCTGCTTACAGCCCGTTATTATTATTGCTAACAACCCGATCCAGAAAGCAGCCCGTAATTTCATTGTTTCCATGTGAATGTTTTTATTGTTAAACATATTGTCGCTATATCTACCAGTTAGGGTTTTGAACCAGGTTTTGGTTAACCAGTAAATCGCTTTCTTTTATCGGCCATAAGTAATCGCGCGGAATCACAAAATGCCGCGAAAAAATCAACCGTTCGCGATAATATAACTGAGGTGAATTTTCGCTTATTGTCCATCCTGTTACGTTTCCATTAAGTTCAACACCGGCTGTTTTCCAGCGTAAAAGGTCCCAAAACCGGTGGCCTTCAAAACAAAGTTCAAGGCTGCGTTCCCGCTGTATAATCGACCGCATTCCTTCTTTCGTAGTATATTTGGTTGGATTAATACTGTAATTAGTCCAGGCATCCTGAACCGTAGGCAGGCCGGCCCGCGCCCTTACGCGGTTTACGTAGGTATATACATCAGCTACAGGCCCCTGAGCTTCATTTAATGCCTCTGAATAAAGCAAATACAGATCAGACAAACGCATTTCGGGCCAAGGGTAATTGATATAGGTAACCGTTGCCCATTCGTAGTGCCAGTTAAGGGCTTTTTTCATATAAAAACCAGCAATTGGTATAGGTGAAGATTGGCCTACTTCAGCACCACGAGCCTTCATCCACCAGGTATCTTCATCGGTTTTAGTTGGGCTGTTGGCCATATACCAAACACCGCGGTCAAATCCCAGATCGGCATAGTAGCGCGGTTCCCTGTCAAAATTAAGCCTTGCAGTTGTTTCCCCTTCTTTGATGTTAAAACGCTCATCATGAGTACCAACTCTTAACTGGGCTACATCACTAAAATCAAGAGTTTTATCTTCGTTAATCGGCACCCCGTTTTTAGTGTAGAACATCTTAGCCATTTTTAAGGTAGGGCCAAGTAACGGGCGATTGGCTGACTTTGCTGCATCGGCATTGTTAAAATCATATTGCCCGGCGCACATCGACTGGAAGAATGAATTATAGTTGATGTTATTATTGGCAGTTAGCCCCCATATCAGTTCTTCATTCCACTTTTCGCTCATCGCGTTTCTGATACCCATTTGAGTCATAGTAGTTTGACTAAGTGGATTAGTAGGTGTAGGAAACGTATAAAGGCGTATATTTTGGGATTCGCAAAAATCAATGGCTGCTTTGCAGGCATCGGCAGCGCGCTGCCATTTTTCGACACTAAAAGTAGGGTTAAACAACTGCTCGCCATCCTTATTCTTGAATGAATTATAATCCGGGTTGCCATTAAACAACGGGCTTGCCGCCGTTACCAGCAATTTGGCTTTCATACTCAAAGCAGCCGCCTTGGTAACACGCCCCAGTTCACTTCCTTCATTCCTGATTGTTAAAGGTAGTTTTGCAGCAGCCTGATCATATAATCCGGCTATATAATTTACTACTTCATCAACCGGCCTGCGTTTTACCCGTATATCGTCGATGGACGCGTCAATGGGCAGATTTTTATCGATAATGGGTATTGGCCCATAAGCCCTGAAAAGTTGAAAATGATAAAAAGCCTTTAAAAATTGGGCTTCCGCTATCCAACGCTCACGTGTGTCAATATCCAAATCCAGCACCTTGCTTTTGTCGCTTACATTTTCAATAAAAACATTACAATCCCGTATAGCCTTATAATTCGCAGCCGCGTCCCTGGTACCATTCATATAATTGGCTATAGGGTCAGACGAGTTTTGGAATCCTCTGGGCAGTTGCAGTACGTTTGTTGACCGTATGTGATTTGCAGGGTCTTCCACCCAAACTTCATCACCGGCGGTAAGCCCAACGTTATAAGTAGGATCTGTTTCCGTTGGCAGGTATGAGTAGCAGGTAAATAAATACTTTTCGGCCTCGGTTTGTGAAACAAAGGCGTTGGCTATTGTTGATACGTTATCAGGCACAACATCCAAAAATGATTTTTTACAGGATGTTACCGGCACAATCATTATCAAGATCATTATTACCATGGAGATATTCCTCTTTGGTGTTTGACTTAATACCGATTGCTTAATTTTTTGTATAAAATTACTTTTCATATAATTAATTTGAAAGCTTTTAAAATTCTACGCGCAGGCCCACGTTAAATACTTTTTGAATCGGGTAACCCAATCCTGAGGTTCCCATTTCGGGATCCCAAAGCTTGAAGCTGCTGAAGGTTAACAGGTTTAAGCCGTTTAGATAGATACGTGCGCTATTCAAATGGATAAACTTGAGTTGACTCTTATTGAAATTGTATCCAAGTTCTGCCGACTTCAGGCGCAGGAACGAACCATTTCTTAACCACCATGTTGATGTTGGAGAATTTGGGGTTGCGCTGTTGTTGGCTTGTATGGTATTACTTAAGCGTGGCCAAAACGCGTAAGGGTTACGATTATCTTCAGACCAGTGATCATCGGCAATTGATTTTAACAAGCCGCTTTGGTTACCGGTGTTAAGACCGTTATCCTGCCTGCCGCTCACTAAATAAAAAGGAGAAATATCTGCCGAATTGATGACGAAAGAAGATCTCGCCGAGCCCTGGAAAAATGCACTGATATCGAAGTTTTTATACCCAACAGAAAAACCGAAACCGTAGATGATTTCCGGCACTTGCGGATACCCTATCGGCACTATATCTGAACTGGTTATTTTTCCATCGCCATTCATGTCGCGGTATTTAATATCGCCGGCTTTATAGTCGCCAAAGCTTTGGACGGGCGAGTTGGCTACCTCTACATTATCAATAAATAACCGCTCGGCTATAAGTCCATATATCTGGCTTAAGGAATTACCTACTTTGCTCAGGTATTGAAGGTTATTTGGGTAAACAGGTTCTTCATTTTTCAACAGCTTGCTCTTAGCATAAGTAAGCGTACCGCGCGATTGGATCCAGAAAGAGTTGTTAAAGTTTTTCTTGTAATCCATAGCAATGTCCACCCCTTTACTGGATGATTTACCTGCGTTTGAAGATATATCAGCCTGTAAACCCATAGAGGTTGGGATGGTGCTGCGTACCATTAAAATATTATCACGTTTTTGTTGGTAGGCATCAACTGTTAATGTGAAGTTTTTGGCCACAGTTAAATCCATACCGATGTTAGTTTGCCTTGATTGCTCCCAGGTGATATTTTGATTTTCATAACGATTGGTAACCACGCCCGGCCTGCTATACAGGTAGTTGGTACCAAACTGGCCATAGGCGCCATTATTTAAGTTAACATCAGACAGGTAGAAAAAACGATCTTCCGGCTTTCCTATCTGATCGTTACCCACTAAACCATAGGTAACCCTGAATTTAAGGTTATCGATAGTTGAAAGCAATGGCTCAAAAAACTTCTCGTTAGATACTACCCAACCTGCACCCACAGACGGGAAAAAACCAAAACGGTGATTACTTGCAAAACGCTCAGACCCATTGTAACCAAAGTTAAACTCAAATAGGTAGCGGTTATCATAACCATAGGTAAACCTGCCCGACACCCCTTGATTACGTGACGGCAATGATAATTGTAATGTTTTGGCATTACCTGTAAGATAGTTACGCATAGTCCCGATCAGTAACCCGCTAACAGCGTGTTTTTGGGCAAAGGTGCGGTTATAGGTTACCGCCGTTTCAATGTAAGCTATGGAATTAGAAACATTTAACGCCGGATCTTGATTATAAGTCAAATATTCGGTTGGCGTATTGCCAACGCTGCTGCCTGCCAATCCGTTATTAAGTAGCGTTAAGCCATTAAATGTTCCGTTAACTACATCCGATTGGTAATAATAAGGGCTATACTGACGCGAAACAGTGAAGTATGAATAACGCGTAGTATACGCCATTGCCCTTGCCGATAAACCCTGCGTTATAAAATCAAGCTTTTGACTTAAGCTTAATTGCGCTGTCAGTGTGCTGGTATTTGAGCTTTGGAAACCAGACAGAGATTGCGCATATGGATTCATATACAAACCGCCGCCGGGTATAATGGCATTACCGAAAAGCGGGTGGTTTACATATGGCAGCAAATTACCCGGATAAATTGCCGGAAAAGCTACAGGATTACTCCAAAGGGCATTTAAAAAAGTGTAACCGCCGCCGCCGATAGGGCCATGATAACTATCAAACTGACCTTTTAAGCTCACCACCGCCTCTGTGGTTTTAGTAAGGTTTAAAGTTGTATTTGATAAAAGAGAATATGATTGCAGCTTAATGTTGTTGCTGAAATTGTTAAGGCTGTTCTCGGCCAGGTTGCCATTATCAATATTATAGGTCATGGCCAGATAGTACTTAGCTTTTTCTGACCCGCCGCTGGCGTTCATATTAAACCGTTGGTTATTGGTTTTGGTTTTGATCAACTGCTTGATCCAATTATTACTGGGATATAACAGCGGGTCATCACCTTTTGCAGTATGATCTATTTTATTTTGAGAATAAGGCAAGATGCCCAGCGGATTACGGGTAAGTACCGCTTCATTAGCCAATGTCATGTAACTAATATTATCGGCCAGATCAATATTCTTGACGTTTGATGATGTTGAATTTTCACCCCGGATATTGAATTTTACAGCCCCTGTTTCACCACGCTTAGTGGTTACCAATATTACACCGTTTGCCCCCCTTGCGCCATATAGTGATGAGGCTGTAGCGTCCTTCAGTACCGAAAAGCCCGATATGTCATCCGGCTGAAGCCTTGCCAGATCGGTTGTGCCCATTTCAATGCCATCGATCAATATCAGCGGATCAACCTTACCAGCTCCAAACGTACCCACGCCCCTGATAAAGAACTGGGCATTATCAGCACCCGGTTCACCACTTCTTTGATAAGAGATCATCCCCGGTACAACGCCTGCCAACATGGTGGTAAGGTTACTTGACGGACCTTTGAGCTGTTTAGGGTTTATAGAGGTAATCGAACTGACAAGGCTCGCCTTTTTTTGCGTACCGTAGGCAACTACAGTAACTTCTTCAAGGCCATTTTTATCAGCGCCCATTTGCACATTTATTTTATAAACGCCGCCTGCCGATGGGGAATAATTTGCAAGATCAAATTCCTGCGATTTTGATCCCACAAATGAAAATACAATAATTGAACTTCCGCCTTCCTTTAAATTGAGAGTGTACTTTCCATCCATGTCTGACTGTGTGCCGTTCATGGTTCCCTTAACCTTAACACTTACACCTGGTAAAGTAAGCCCCTTGTCATCAGAAACAACCCCTTGTACCTTTTTGGGTACCGGAGCGGCCGAAGGCTCTTTCTTTGATGGAGGGGCAACAGGCGCGGGTTCACTCTTTTCAATAACAATGAGTTGGTCGCGCACTACATAAGTCAGGTTTTTTCCTTTTAAAAGAACGCCGAACACTTCTTTCAGTTCAGCGTTTTTAAAATCTACAGTAACCAATTCTTTGTCATTCAAAAGAGTGTTACTGTAAAAAACGGTTAGGCCCGTTTGCTTTTTGATTGATTTAAATACATCGGCCAAACTGATGTTAGCCTTTTTAAGTGTTATTGGTCCGGTACCCTGCGCTTGTACAGCGCTATACCGGGTTACCAATAAAAGAAAAATAAAGGGCAGTATAAGCCGCCGGCTGAATAGAATTCTCTCCATATTTATTGGGTTTACGATTTGGTTTTCTCTAAGACCTGTTCCTGCTAAAACGGGTGAACGGAAATAAGAAAAATTGTATTTTTTATTAAAATGAAAAACCAACATTGTTAATCAACACTATTTCAATACATTACTAATGCTATCCGTTTGACAAACAAGGGCAAATGATTCCCATGGCGCATAACGGCCAGGCATTAAATAACCAGGAAACAGGTTGTGGTTTAACCGTGGCGTTTTCTTACCTGATGTGTAAAACCCCTTCCTTTAAAAGGGCCGAAACTCCTGCAGATGCTTTAATATTTTGAATAAAAACTTCAATTGGTTTGTTTTTTTGAATAGCGCCACTAAATGCTTCATCAGCTTTCGCAGGATCGTCAAAAACTACTTTTACATCAAACCAGCGGAGCAGTACATCGCTTATATCGTGAAGTTTAGTGTTATGGAAATAATAAATATCATTCATCCAGGCCAGTTCAACGCCAGGATCAAATGGCTGAGCCCGGAACCCGGAACCCGATGTATAAACAGCCTGGTAGCCTGGTTGTAAAAGCATTTTTTGCTTATCCCCCCCGCTTGTTGATACCGAGCCTTCAACCAACGAAGTTACTGTTTCATCGGCATGGTAAGTATTTACATTAAACTCTGTACCTAAAACTTTCACATCAGTTTGGCCTGTATGAACTATAAAGGGGTGAGCAGCATTTTTTGCAACTTTAAAAAAAGCTTCGCCGGTTAAGTACACTTCCCTGGTTTTGCCTAAAAATGAAAACGGGAAGCGCAGGCTCGATACCGAATTTAACCAAACCTGTGTACCGTCTGAAAGTACTATCCGGTAGTTTAATTTTGAAGGAATAACGAGTGTGCTCCACTCCTCATTTTTACTATTATCTACCTGGTAACTTAAACCGTTAACACCTTTCTTTAAATGAGCAAACGACATATTAATCACCTTTTTGCTGGTATCAGACAGGTTGATATGCTCACCGTTTGCCAGCCGTAACTCAATGGACGGTTTTTTAAGATTTTTTTTTGCAGCAACAAGAGTATTAACCGGTATTTGCCGCCAATAATATCCGGCAGTAAAAGCGACACATAATAAAGCCGCTATAGAAAGCCATTTTATTGCGCCTGCCCATCCAGGCCTGATCGATCGTACCGGCTTTATTTCGGGCTGGATTGTATTCCAGGCTTTATTTTCATCAATATTATTAAAGAAGGTTTGAGCTTTATCTGAAGTAAGTACCTGTTGCATTTCATCCCACAGTTGTTTAATCCGGGGATCGTTTTGTATAGCCTGTTTAAGCAAATGACTGTCTTCCTCACTTATTACGCCTGCAATTTGCTCAATTATCAGTTCCTGAAAATACGCTTTATTGTATGTCATTATATATAAGACCTCATTATGGATAAAAGGGTGAACTTATTTGGCACTTTTTAACCCTTCTTTTAAAGTTTTTATCGCCAGTTTCAAATGAGTTTTCAAAGAATTTATACTAATACCCATTTCAAGGGCCGCATCTTTATACTTTTTATGCTCATAATGCACCAGGGTAAAAGCCTGCATCCGCTGTATCGACAAATCAGCCAGCACTTTTTCAGGATAAATTTCTGGTACAGGTGTTTCTTCCTCCTCTATTTCGGTAAGTGTATATTTATAATCTACCAATTTTTTTTGCGTTCGTGTTTCGCTTTCAACTTTTTTGAGGCATCTGTTACGGATTGCTGTAGTTAAATAAGCTTTTAATGACGAATTAATATTGGTGTATAATTGTCTTTCCCAAAGATCGACAAAAAAACCCTGAACGGTGTCTTCAGCTTCCATTTCATCCCGTAAAATATAAAAGGCCGATACATTAAGCAGCTTATAGTATTTTTTAAATACTGCTTCAAAGGCCTCCTTGTTCCCCAATTTTAATTGCTCAATAATATAAGCATCGTTCAAAATCTCCATGAATTGGTCTTAACTGGTTTATAACTAAATAGGTTGGGCTACTATAGAAAGCTAAATGTAAAAACTTTTATTGTCAAAACAACAATTATAAAAAAAATATTAAAAATTGTCACTTTACTCAAAAACAGGATCTGTAACAAGCCTTTTTTACTAAACGGGCCATTTAATTATAGCGGAGACATTCTTGATACATCGTAAGAAACGGGATATGCCTTGGTTTTAAAAAATGTTCAAAAGCAATCGATTTCATTCGGTAATTAATGTAATAAAAACAATTAAAAAATGAAAATAAGGCATTCCCTTTTAATTCTTTTTAACTTAGAATATCCAGTTCAGCATCAAAAATTCATCCGGCTCTTTTTTTACAAAATGAGCACAAACACTCGTTCTATTTCGCATTTCATTTAATCCGGCTTTGTTTTTAATTTTGTTTTGATGATAAACAGCTTGCAAATTAAACTTCACAAAGGGCAGCTCGATGAGTTAAAGGATGAACCTGCCAGCTTATTGAATTTTTTGAATACAATATTTGAGCCTCTTTCAGCAAACTACGAACAGCTTAAGTATGCCCTTGAACGTGAATTCAGACCTGAGGGCTCGCCGGAAGTGGTCAGCTTAAATTTTGACCGGATCAAATTTGATCAGAACACAGGCCAGGGAAGTTTCCGAATAGTATTAGATATAGATTATGCGTTCGGCTGCGAAGACCTGGTTACCCATAAAAAAAATCAAACATCAGAATGGACTTTCATCGTTGATTATAAGCTTTTAATTATAAATCCTTATAGTTCTCCATTTACAGACAGTCGCACAACGTTTGATGAATTTTAATTTCGCTATCACCAATATTGACAGGTATTAAATCTTTAACTACGTAATTGTATTTTTTTAACCGGCCGGATATTTTTCATCTCAAGCTATTTTTTCTGCCACATAACTTTTGGTTAAAATAAAAGCTTCCATTTCCATAACACCCACAACATTTAACCCAGGCGAAAATCATCTGATAAAGTATAAGTTACATGTTTAACCCTGCCTTAAAGAAACCTGACAATCAACGGTAGCAATCGCTGAATGATTCTATTATTTTTATCATTATCATTGTTCTTCAAAACCATTGGGAACGTCGGAATCGATTTTAAATTAATAAAGTCCGGCATACTGATGAAAATAAATATATGAACGTTTTATCAAGGAAAATCCTGCTTGCTTTTTTAGCATTTACAATAATTTTAGTCATCGCCGCCCTTTTCGTGAGGGACAAGATCACCGAAAGATTGGCGCATACGGCCCGGGTGTCGCACCTTATGGATCTTAACAACTCCAGGCCGCAGCAGGCGTTATTATTACTCCACGAGGCCGAAGATCTGTTTCAGTCATCGCTTGTAGATGCCAGTACCGCTAAAGCTCAGGCCTATCAGGATAAACTTTCAATGGCTTTTGCCGAAATTGACACGCTGCTTAATATGCAGCATGATACAACCATGCTTAACACAGCACAACGTGCGCAGCTCCACACATGGCACACTCAAAAAGTAAAGTTATCCGCCGAACTCTTCTCCGCCCGGCGCGACTTTGATTCCCTGTTAACCACTTATTCAGACCTCAATACGGCAACAGCTCAAAATAGGTTAGCAGTTAAAAGCAGCCGAACGGTGCAAAGCAGCAGCGACACTTTAACTCAACCAGGAAACGTAAAAAAGAAAGGTTTTTTTGCAAGGATCAAAGAGGCTATAAAAAATAAAAATGCCTATGCAACCGGCACCGGTAATGTTGTCATTAATCATCAAACACGCGTTTACATAGATTCGGTTACTCAAAAGCTCCGAACTAAAGATAAATACGCCTATCTCAACAAACTCAAACAGCTAGAACAGAGCAACTTAAAATTACAGGAAACACAACGGCAGCTCATTATGCTTAATATGCGTATTACTCATAAAATGGAGCAACTAATTGCGGCTATTAAAGATATCAACTACAGCATGACCGACGCCTTTAAGGGTTTGGCTTTTAATAGCTATCTTGAAACAACAAGCTTACTGAATAAACTTTACCTGATTACGCTATTGCTGCTTTTGGCTTTCGCCATATTGCTGATCGTGTTTGTTATTAAACTGGGAAAATCTGAAGAACTTTTACTTAAGGAGAACGAGCGCGCAGTAATGATAGCCCGGCAAAAAATGGACTTGCTGCTGCATATGAGCCATGAAATCCGTAATCCGCTTACATCAATAAATGGTTTTCTATACATTTTCAGCAGAACGACACTCACGCCCAAACAGGCGGAAATGTTGGGTACTGTGAGAGCATCATCCGACCTGTTGTTACAAACACTTAACGATACACTTGATGCTGCCAAAATGGAAAGCAGTGAACTAAAAATCCATCAAGACCCCTTTTGCCCTGATAAAACATTGAAAGAGGTTATCGAAAGTATGGCATTCAGCGCCGATAAAAAACAACTGGGGTTAAACTATCATTTTGAAGGCGACCCTGACGCTGAAGTTTTGGGCGACAGCTTCAGGCTTAAACAGATCATGGTGAACCTCATTAGTAATGCCATTAAATATACAGATACCGGCAGCATAAAGATCATTGCAACCCTTAAATTTGCGGAAAGTAAAGGCGAATTAACAATTGATATTACTGATACAGGGGCAGGTATCAGCCAGGAGCAGCAGGTTAACCTGTTCTCCAAGTATTATCAAACCAATTCGGCCAAAGGCAATACTGGTACCGGGCTCGGTTTGTATATCTGCAAGCAGTTGCTCGAGTTGCAAAAAGGAAAAATCAGTGTGAAAAGTGATGCAGGTAAAGGAAGCACTTTTAGCTTTGAGATCCCTTACGAAAAGTATGAAATAGACTAACTGCCGACGTTTTACTTAAAATTTGATGCAAATACCCAGAATCTTAAAAAGCTGTTCATTCTCCAGCTAATTATAAGTTACACCAGTACGTCCATTTTAACGTTAACTGTCTGTTTTTTACTGTATACGGTGATGGCGTGGTATTATCGCCATAAACAATAAACAGGTCGGAAGCAGGTTTATAGCGCCATTGCAGGCGGGTATTAATGTTGATATTATCCACCTGCTCATTATATTGTATATAGGTGGTAAAATACAAGCTATTGGTGAAGGTAACATCAATTTTTGGCCCTACCAGCCAGAACGTATTATGGCCAAATGGCTGCGGCAACCTTAAATCATTGAAGGAGGTATTGATAGCAATATTTACATAGGGCTGAAAACGATAGCCTATTAAACTTGTAACGCTATTACGAACGCCTTTATCATAATACCCACCGTGCGATACTTCCAGCAAATAGGTAAACACATTTTGCGGCTTCGATACAAACTGCACATCAATAGTGTTCCAGTTATGCTCAGAGCCGGTAGGTAATAAACCTTTACCTATATTGGTTGGATCATAAGGCCTCAGAAGGCGCACATAATCATTTATACCAGACACCGACAATGTTGCCCGGTTACGGAATGTGATCAAATATGACAGGATACTTTCATTATCAGTACGGTGAAACGACTCATCGAAAAAGTAATTGGAGGTAAGCTGGATGCCATGGCTCAGAATATTGCCCTGCTTAGGAAAAAAGTTACGGAGTAACAGCGGACTCAGCTTCACATAACCAACACGGGGAACATACCCCACTTCGGCATTGTAGTTTTCACCTACGTACTCCTCCTGCATATAAAGCGTCCAGTATTTGCTCAGGTATTGAAAATGATCGGATAACACGTAATCATGCCCGCTTACACCTGGTGTAAATGATTTAAGAGCGAGTACTTTGCCTGTCCAGATATTGCTGCGTGAGGCAAGGTTAAACTCGGCGCCTATGTTACGGTTATAAGCAGTTGATCCGGTATTGGTGCCGGGAATATTGGCAGTAGCGTCCTTATTTACAAATAGGAAAGCGACGTTTGAGCGATCAAGGATCCGTCTTTGCAGGGTAATAATGCCATAGTTTTCAGGAGCCTGACGGGCGCTGCCCGAGCCGCCTGTTTGAATATCCATAGCGCCTATACGCCAATCCTTATCTAATTTACCTGTCAATCTTGCTCCAAAATCAATCGGTACGTTGAGGCCTATCCGCCTTGAAAAAAAAGGGCGAATATCAGAGTAACCAAAGTTGGCAAACAGGTCGCCATTTTCTAAAAAAAACTGCCGTTTTTCAGGAAAGAAAAGTTCGTACCTGTTGAGGTTGATTACCTGTTGATCAACATCAACCTGCGAAAAATCGGGATTGACTGTTAAATCGAGGTTAAGGGATGGTGTGACGGAGATCTTGGCGTCCCCTCCTATTTCAGGTTTATATTCGGTTTTGGTATTATGCTGATAATCTTTAGATAAACCCGTAAGCGCGTATGGGATTATAGATACGTTACTGCTGGCTGTTGGGGGCGCTTCGTCCCAAACAAGTGTGCCGGTATAAGCCAATGAAGCTGTAGGAAATTGCCGTGGGATGGGTGTCCAGCTTGATTTTTCGGCAGTCTTGAGATCATTACGGCTAAAGTTGATTCCCCATTCCTTTATACCTTTTTTGTAACGGATACTCTTAAATGGGATGGATGCTTCCCAAACCCATTTATCAGGATAATTTTTTACTGCCGAATACCAGCGGTTATCCCAGCTCAGGTCAACCTTGCCGCCTTCATACATGCTGCCGTCCCACTGCCCTCCCGCCGCGTTGGCGCCAAAACTAAAGCCATCGGTGCGGGCATCAAATGGGTCCATGAAAATCAGGAAGTTATCATTTTTTACAAAACTGAAATCACGTTTTAACGATTCAACCATATAAGGCCCCGGGACCGAATTATAATTGATAGCCATGATGTACAGGTTTTTATCATCGTAGGTCATCCGTACCTCGGTTTTAACAGTAGCCTTGCTGGTATCCATCGGCAGTACCATAAAAAAATCACCCGCCGAATCGGCCTGCATCCAGGCTTGCTCATTCATCACCCCGTCTATATTAATAGCCGAAGCAGCCCTGCGGATATGGTACTTATACCCCGCGTTCTTTTTTTGAGCCGATGCATAAAAGCAGGTTATACAGCATAAGATGATGAGCAAGAATGTTTTTGCCGAAAGCTGGCAATAGCGTTTTAAGGGCATTAAGATAAGGGTATATAAACTTATTGGTTCACGAATTTTAAAACTACATTTTTTTAGTAAAAGTAAATGCCTTGTATCATATAATTTACCGCTTGGTTTCTCTATGTAATTGGCTATATACCTACTAATCAGTAAAATATGCTCAACTCGGGTAAATTAAGTTTATTCTTATAATGAAACAGCCAGCTTAACCGATCTGTTAAGCTGGCTGTTTCATTATAAGCCGTCATCGTTAGTTTTGGAATCCTGCGGACTTTGAAAGGCAATGACAAAGCCAGAGAAGAAAGACTTACGAAGTTTGAAAAGTTCTTAAGTCTGGATTCTACAACGTGTCATGGCAAATTTTTATTTTGACAATGTTAATTAATACTTTCCAGCATCTTAATATACAACTCAATGCCTTCTCTGATCTCATCTACATAAACAAACTCATCGGCAGTATGTGAACGTGCGGAATCGCCGGGACCAACTTTTATGGAAGGGATATCCAGCAATGATTGATCGGATGTTGTTGGTGAGCCATAGGTGGTACGGCCAAGAGCTATGCCAGCCTGAACTATGGGATGTTCTTTAGGGATAGATGATGGTTTTAACCTGATAGAGCGCGGTTTTACATCGCTGGCAACATGCTCACGAATAATCTCCAGCACTTCCTCATTGCGGTAAGCATCAGTAACTCGCACATCAACGGTATAAACGCAGCTGGCTGGCACAACGTTGTGTTGTGAGCCAGCATTAATAATGGTAACCGACATTTTTATCGGCCCAAAAACTTCTGATTCTTTCGGAAACTTAAAAGTACGGAACCATTCAATATCTGTTAATGCTTTGTAGATAGCGTTCTCCCCTTCTTCGCGGGCGGCATGGCCGGCACGGCCATGAGCAGTGCAATCTAACACCATTAAACCCCGTTCGGCAATTGCCAACTGCATCAGGGTTGGCTCACCTACTATACCAAAAGATAGTTGCCCCAAATCGGGAATGATCAGCTCCAGGCCGTTCACGCCTGAAATTTCTTCTTCGGCGGTAGTCGCCAGGCAGAAATTATATTTCAGGTTCTCCTTATCATAAAAATAAAGAAATACCGCTATAAGTGAAACCAGGCAGCCCCCTGCATCATTACTGCCAAGGCCATATAATTTACCATCTTCAATTTTGGCATCGTAAGGGTCGCGTGTATAGCCCGAATTGGGCTTTACAGTATCATGATGTGAGTTAAGGAGGATAGTTTCTTTAGCCGGGTCGAAGTGTTTATTCCAGGCCCAGATATTGTTAAGCTTACGATGAGTGGTTACCCCATGCGACTGCAGAAATTCGTTGATCAGATCGGCTGTGCGATCTTCTTCTTTACTAAACGACGGGATGGATATTAGTTGTTGCAGTAATGTTACCGCCAGTTGAAATAAATTGCTTGTGTCAGTCATAAATTTAAGGGTTATCCCTTGTGATGAACGGGCAAAATTAATACTTTTTATTGATCAGAATTTTCAGAATTCGAGAATTCGCAGAATTGACATCAGAAATATCAGCCCCATTGATCTATAATTAACCATTAAATAACAATTAATTAACGCACCCATTCAGTTAATTCTAAAATTCTGTAAATTCTGATTCAAACTACTCATCTTCCATTTTTGAATGTTTGCGGGTATCATTCATGGTGATATAT
Organism: Mucilaginibacter gossypii; assembly: GCF_017569325.2. Classification (NCBI taxonomy): domain Bacteria; kingdom Pseudomonadati; phylum Bacteroidota; class Sphingobacteriia; order Sphingobacteriales; family Sphingobacteriaceae; genus Mucilaginibacter; species Mucilaginibacter gossypii. The sequence goes on from NZ_CP071878.2 coordinate 2,453,890, forward strand.
AAAACCAATGATAGCGCGATACAAACAGTTACATACCAATAAAACCATTGCGCATGATGTTCATTTTTGAACCACAGGGCAATATATTCGGCAGTGCCGCCAAACAGGGATACGGCTATTGCATAAGGGAAACCTACGCCCAGGGCGCGCACATTGGCCGGAAAAAGTTCGGCCTTAACAACAGCATTGATTGAGGTATAACCGCTTACAATGACCAGCGCGCAAAGGATCAGCGCGAATGCAACCCATACATCTTTAGTATGGCTTAGCAATGTCATGATAGGAATTGTACAAAGCGTACCCAATATGCCGAAACCAATTAGTAATGGTTTCCGGCCAACTTTATCCGACAGTAAGCCAAATAAAGGTTGTATCACCATAAATACAGCTAATGTTAAGGTTGAGATGAGCGTAGCGGCACTCTTACTAAAGCCGGATGTATTAACCAAAAACTTTTGCATATAAGTAGTAAAGGTGTAAAACGCCAGCGTACCGCCAATGGTTAATCCAATTACCGTAAAAACAGCTTTAGGATGCTTTGTTAAAGCTTTTATAGTGCCATTCAAGGCATCAGCTTTTTTACTTTCTTTATCAAACGATGCTGATTCCTGTAAGCTTCGCCTTAAATACATAGTAGTGACAGCCAGTATTGCCCCGATTCCAAACGGAATGCGCCAGCCCCAGTCATGTAATTGTTTTTCAGATAAAAACGCTCTTTGCAGCAAAACCAAAACACCCAACGCAAGTAATTGTCCCATAATGAGCGTTACATATTGAAAGCTTGAGTAAAAACCACGGTTTTTTTTTGTAGCCATCTCACTCAGGTAAGTGGCGCTGGTACCATACTCCCCTCCTACACTCAGGCCCTGGATAATGCGGGCCAACACCAGCAATATAGGTGCAGCAACTCCAATGGATTTGTAGCCCGGAGTTATGGCAATAATCAAGGAACCAACGCTCATGAGCAATACAGAAAATGTAAGCGCTGTTTTACGGCCGCGTTTATCCGCAAAGGTCCCCATTGCCCAACCGCCTATAGGGCGCATTAAAAAGCCGATGGCAAAAATACCTGCTGTGTTTAAAAGCTGTACGGTTTGGTTGTCTGAAGGAAAAAAAGCATCTGAAAAATAAAGGGAAAAGGCGGTGTAAGCATACCAGTCATACCATTCAACCAAATTTCCCAGCGATCCGCCTATGATGGACTTGACGCGTCCGCCCGTGGTTTGGGGTATTGGTGATTTTATTTCATTCATAGGTTTGGCAGATATTGTTGGTTTCCGTAATATTAGGGATTTTAAAATAGAGGCGCAATACCAATATAATAACCGGCATATTTGCTTTAATAAAACTTATTCACACAATAACGCTATCAACCATTCAGCCAAACCACAACCATGCTTTTCACCGAAGATTTTTTGCATTACATCTGGAAATTCAGGCTTTTTGAGCGCGAAAACCTTCAAACTGTAGATGGAGAGGAACTGGAAATCTTTTCGGCCGGGCTGCACAATTCAGATTCAGGTCCAGATTTTCATAATGCGAGGATCCGCATTGGCGAAACTGTTTGGGCAGGTAATGTAGAAGTGCACCTTTCCGCGTCCGACTGGCAAAAGCATGGCCATACTAATGATGGCGCTTATGATAATGTGATATTACATGTAGTTTATCGTAACGATGCGCAGTTGTTTTTACCAAATGGGCGCAAAGTTCCAACGCTTGAACTGCAAAGCCGTATTAGTGAAGCGCTTTACAACAAATATCATAAACTGGTTTTCGGTAACCAAAGCTTTATACCCTGCGAAAACGGCATCGCCACGGTAGATGGCCTCACCATGCAAAACTGGCTTACCCGCGTACTGGTTGAACGAATGGAAAAACGATCGGCTAATGTGGTGGCAGCTCTGGCACTTAACAAAGGCGATTGGGAGGAAACTTTTTACCAGTTTTTAGCGGCAAACTTTGGTTTTAAAGTAAACGCCCTACCGTTTGAGCTGATGGCTAAATCGCTGCCTCAGCTTATCCTCGCCAAAAACAAAAACAGCCCGATGCAAATTGAAGCTTTGATATTTGGGCAGGCAGGCTTTTTAGAGGGTGAATTTAAAGATGATTATCCCCTGAAACTCCAAAAGGAGTATGAATATCTGCGTAAAAAATACAATCTTAAACCTATAGAAAGCCACCTGTGGAAGTTTATGCGGTTAAGGCCTCAAAACTTTCCAACCATCAGGCTGGCGCAATTTTCCGCACTTATCGTACAGTCAAACCACCTGTTATCTAAAATATTAGAAATTAAAGAGGTAAAAGCACTGCGTAGTTTATTTACAGAGATCAAAGTAAACGATTACTGGGAGGATCATTACCGGTTTGATGTACAATCCAAGCCATCATCAAAAAATATGGGCGATGGTTCTGTTGATATTTTGCTGCTCAATACAATGGCTTTGTTCCTGTTCAGTTACGGCAAGCAGCATCAGCAGCAATATTATATTAGCCGTAGTCTTAAATTGTTAGAAAATTTACCAGCCGAAAAAAACAATATTATTGCTGATTTTGTTAACTTAGGAGTGAAAATTGAAACCTCGTTTGAATCACAGGCATTGCTTGAGTTAAAAAATAATTACTGCAATTATAAGAAATGCCTGCAATGCGGCGTTGGTAATAAGATACTAAAACTGGCCTGACACCATGCTACAACGGATACTTACTTTTTTTGAACGGTACTCTTTTGGTGTATGCACCTACCTTGGCGAACGCTTTAATATCTCGATCTCCAAGATCAGGCTTTTCTTTATCTACTCCTCATTCCTGGCGGTAGGCTTCCCGCTTATATTTTATTTTTTTGCAGGTATTGTGTTGGATATCCGCAACTTTATTAAACGCAAGCATACCGGGGTTACTGATCTTTAACAGCTGATCATTTCAGATTGCGTTGATTTCGCTGATTTTTATTGGGAGATTTCACCGATTATTTCCTGATTTCACCGATTTTGATTAGTAAAAGCACATCTTCTCATTAAACCAATTTGCCAGTTTTTACGGCATCTTGTAAGTTGCGCACCTTAAATTTGGGAGTGTAGCAGTATTGAGCCAGCTGTTTAACCCATGTGGTGTTGTAGCCAAACATCAATTTTATCATTTTTACCCGCGTTGAGCCTTTGGGATAGCCATATTTATACCAACTGAATTTAGATGGATCTATATTGAACTGTTCGGTAAAATCGGCAAGAAAAAGGTCTATCTCAATGTCAAAAATATCCAGATCAAGATCAATACTGGTATCGAGGTTCAGGCTACGCGGATCAACCTTATGGATCTTATACCTGTTGCAATAATCAACTATAAATTCTTTTAAGGGTGGCAGTATCTCTTCCATTTAAACGAATGTTAATTTGACCATTTAAGTTATGAGACGTAGCTTTTTAAATAAGGTTGCATACAAATTTACTTTATTTTTAAATCGTTTAAATTGAACCTGATAGTTAATAAATGTTAAATATTTATTGCTGTACAATGGAGCTTTATGCTACTAAAATCAACCTGATGTATTATTATTGCACCAGGTAAACCAGATACTTCAAATGAACCTAAAAGTAATTGCCTTTGATGCCGACGACACCCTTTGGGTAAATGAACCTTACTTTCAAGCCACCGAAGAAAGGTTTTGCAGTCTGCTCGAAAATTTTTCGCCACAGCACACCATTTCCAAAGAGCTTTTTAAAGTTGAGGTCGATAACCTTCCGCTTTATGGCTATGGGATAAAAGGCTATATCCTCAGCATGATAGAGGCAGCGTTGAGCATTTCTGAAAAAAATATCACCGTTGATGTAGTGGAAACCATATTACAGTATGGTAAGGATATGCTTAATCAACCGATAGAGTTACTGAACGAGGTAGAACATGTTTTATCCTCATTAAAAGATCATTACAGGCTGGTGGTAGCCACCAAAGGCGATCTGCTTGACCAGGAGCGGAAGCTCAAAAAATCAGGGCTGGCACATTACTTTCACCATATCGAAATTATGAGTGATAAAAAGGAGGATGATTATATCAAGCTGATCAAACACCTTGACATCAATCCCGATGAGTTTATGATGATCGGCAATTCCTTAAAATCAGATGTAATGCCCGTGATCAACATTGGCGGGCATGCTGTTCACGTACCCTATCATACAACATGGGCACACGAACATGTAGAAACCGTTTTAACACACGAAAACTTCAAACATGTGCATAAGATCAGTGAAGTACTGGAATTTGTGAAGTTCTAAGTCTTGAGTCCTAAGTCGATTATACCAATTTAACTTTTGACTCAAAACTTAGGACTTAAACGCTCTTCTCCATTACAATTAGCTCAATATGCTGTTTGGCGTCACCAAAACGGCCATGTGCATGAAAAGGCTGAATTTCGCCGGTTGGTTTGTAACCGCGGCGCTCATACCAGCTTATCAGTTCGGAGCGGGTGCTGATTACTGTCATAGTTAAAGTATCGCAGTTATGCTTACGCGCGTAAACTTCAGCTTCTTCTATCAGTGCGCGGCCCACACCTTTATTCTGCAATAGTGGCGATACACTAAACATGCCAACATACAACTTTGGAGTTCTGACTTCAAGATAAACAGTACCTGTAATGTTGCCATCCTCATCAGTATGCTTTAAAATGATGATATTTTCATCATTCATATACCCCGTCAGAGTTTGTTCATCAATGCGGGCACCACCAATTAAGTCGGCCTCACTTGTCCAACCCCGTTTGGAGCTTTCACCACGGTAAGCGCTGTTTACTAAAACATTAAGTTCGGGTACGTCGGTAAGGGCAGCTTGGGTTATTACAGGCATATGATTAATTTAAGGATGCCAAAGGTAATGGTTGCGAATTTTAAATAAAAGCCATAACCCATAATTTTAAAGTCCGCGCACTTATATCAAATGACATTAAAAAAGCCATAAGTTTTAAAACCAAGCTGTATATTTAGTAGTTAATAACACATCTGTTTATATTAAACCCCGCCATGGCTTTTATAGATTATTACAAAGTATTAGAGCTCGACAAAAATGCATCCGAAAAGGATATTAAAAATGCTTACCGTAAACTGGCCCGCAAATATCACCCCGATCTTAACCCTAATGACGAAGATGCCCACAAAAAATTCCAGCAGCTAAACGAAGCAAATGAAGTATTAAGTGACCCTGAAAAGCGAAAGAAGTACGACAAATATGGCGAGCACTGGCAGCATGGCGAAGCATACGAACAACAAGCGCGCCAACAAGCCGGTGCACAAGGAGGTTTTGGTGGTTATGGCGGCTTTACCGGAGCCGAAGGATTTGGTAGCGCCGAAGGGTTTGGAAGTGACGATTTTTCAGATTTTTTTCAATCGATGTTTGGCGGTGCAGGAGGCGCACGTAGCGGCAGGCAGGCAAAATACCGCGGGCAGGACTATAACGCCTCGTTAAGTTTAAACCTTCGAGACGTTCTTGAAACACATAAGCAAACGCTGACTGTCAATGGCAAAAACATCCGGATAACCATACCCGCAGGTATTGAAAACGGGCAAACTATCAAAATAGCCGGGCATGGCGCCCCGGGTGTAAACGGCGGCCCCGCCGGAGATCTGTATATTCAGTTTAATGTTGCACCTGATGCAAATTTTAAGCGTGATGGTAATAATTTGTACACCACGTTGAAACTTGACCTGTACACTGCAGTTTTAGGTGGAGAAATAACTGCCGATACATTAAACGGCAAAGTTAAAGTGAAAGTAAAACCTGAAACTCAAAACGGCACTAAAGTAAAGCTTAAAGGCAAAGGTATGCCCGTTTACAAAAAAGAGAATGAATTTGGCGATCTGTACCTGACCTATGATATCCAAACTCCTACCAACCTTACTGAAAAGCAGAAACAATTATTTGAAGAACTGGCAAAATCCTCAGCCTAAATTAAAAACATTATGAAAACAGCAGAATTAATAGCAGCAAACGATTTTTGTGTATATCATAATGTTGAATACACGTTCATCACATCTTTACATGAAGCAGGCCTGGTTGAGGTGACCGTCATTAATGAAATCGTCTTCATCCCTCAAACTGAGCTTCAAAAGCTGGAAAAACTGGTGAGCCTGTACGAATTGGATATTAACGTAGCCGGCATTGAAGCTATCTCCCACCTGCTTGACCGGGTTGAAAAATTACAGGAAGATGTGCGGTATTTAAAAAACAGGTTGAGCTTATATGAATAAGAAAGCTTTCTTTTCAGGAATGCTTAAACCAAATATTTATTCATCATCCGCTCGCTTACAATATTGGCTTCATCGATAACACGTTCTGGATATCCCATGGATTTGAGTATGGCGATTCCGTTAGTGTTTTTAAGCAGGCCCTGCTTCAGGATATAGTCAAATACCAGCATGCGCCCATCTTTTGATTCTGAAAAGGAATATACAACAAAATCCTCGTCGAGCAGTTCGGCCAGTTCAAGGTCGTGGGTTGATACAAAAACAAAATTTTGGTTAGCGGTAATGTATGAAAGCACAGACTTAGCCGCCGCTATACGTTCGATGGTATTGGTACCCCTGAAAATCTCATCGATGATCACAAGGCTTTTTATATCCTCTTTCTGAGAACTGTTATCAATGATATCTAAAATAGCTAAGGCCTGTGCCTGAAAATAACTCTTGTGTTCATCAATGTTATCGCTGGTTTTGATGCTGGTTTGTATTTTGAGAAAAGGAGCCTTATAGGCCTTTGCACAACTTGTAAATATAGTTTGCGATAGCAGCGTATTTAATGCCAGTGCTTTAATAAATGTAGTTTTGCCAGACATGTTTGACCCTGTGATCAATGCCCCCCTGTCTGCATCAGTTGTATAAAGGGAGTTGGTTACACAATTAGCTACTAATGGGTGAAAAAGTTCGGTAATCTCTATTTTGCTATCAACACCCGTAAACGCGGGTTTTGAATAAAAAGGCATGCCGTCACGTATTGATTGTATGGCTATCAGCGTATCGGCCCGGCCAATAAATTTATACACTTCTTTAATGTCCTCACGGTATTTACTTACTTGTTTTAATGATGATGTATAAGTATTGGGCTCAATCACAAAAAGCAGTTTAAACAAATAGAAGGCTGCGTAAGCAATATCACTTTTACCATTCACGAAGCCGCTTTCTATATTTACAAACTTAAGCGCTCGTTTTAAAGCTCTTAGACTGGAAAGGGAACGCTTTACCTCGTTTACCTGACCAAATTTACCGCTTTTAACTAACGCCACTGCAACTTTATACATAACCAGCAATTGCGGTAACGATTTGGTATACCCTGAAATAGCCTTGCGGTTGCTGAAGTAAATAACAATGTTGTACGCAAACAACAATAGCAAAAAGATAAAGCTGAAAATGTTAGGAATAATAATCAGCGATAATAACGCAGCCAGGATCAGAAAAGGTGAAACCTTTATATAAAAATTAATTACCGATGCAAATACCGGTTCATGTGCCCTGAGAAAAAGATCAGCTATAAAATAAGCATCGGGGTGGTTAAGTTTTGACAATTCCACTTCAAGCAATTCGCGGCCGGGTATATCCATGTTAAGATCCTCAATATCATTGTCGAGGTCATGCAAAATATCAATGTCGGTTGTCGGGTGATGTAATAAATTAAACAAATATTGTTTACCAGGCTTACTGTTTGTTCTGTCGATATAATTGAAAACACCTATCAAATCAAGATCGTCGGCTGTTTGAGCCGAAAGCTTTTTTTTACTATCTTCCGAATCCAGGTAAATCTTTATTAAGTCAAAGTTTCGGCGGGCGTTAACCGGTTTGCCCCACTTCTCCTGAATTTTTATCAGCTGCTTTTTTGTCCAGTGTAATTTATCATAATACGACTTAATACAAAGCACTCCAATTACGATAAAGACAACTATCGCAGAAAAAACAAAGTAATACATATCTAAAAATATAAAAATTTAATTAAACCAACTTATCCATCGCCAGTCATAATTATGTATTACAATTCAGGTATTAACTAAAATTTATGACCATGAAATTTATCCGTTTTTCAATAATAGCTTTTGTGATGATGTTTTCATTTCAATTTGCAAAAGCTCAAAGTATAAGTATCAGCGCACATTTTGGCCGTCCTTATCATAGGGTAGTTTACACAAGTGGATATTACGAAGCACCTGTTTACTATGACAGGGACGTCTATTATGACCGGCCTGTTTATTATGGTCGTCCACGCTATTACGCAACAGGATATTATGACGCGCCGGTATACTATCAAAGGCATTATCGTGTTCATCGTTACTGCAGGCACTGGTAAAAACAAAAAAGCCTCCGGATTTCCGGGGGCTTTCTTACAATAAGCAACTATGCCAGTATAAAACGGTCATATAATTAACCAATACTATTTAGATATACACAAAATTAGCCCCATTAAAAATGAGAAGTATCAAGGGTTGTGTTAAAATACAGGCAGTTATTACTCAAATGTTACTTGGATCTATCCTTAAAAAAAGAATGTAATGCCCGTTGCGTAAATTCCGATAAAACCAATTCACCGCTTATAGCCGCACGTTGTTTAAGCAAATCATCCCAATCAGCAGTGCCTTCCCAAAGTACCTGTTTTAAGCCGGTAAGTGCTGCCGGGTTATATAAAGCTAATTTTTGAGTAAGCTCATATACAGCCGCATCAAGGCTTGGAGTATCTGCATAAACCTCATTATACAAGCCGTTTTGCTTTGCCCATTGGGCAGTTTGAAAATCTGAAGCCTTGATAGTGAGCTGGGAAAATGCTGATAACCCTATTTTACGGATCACAGCGGGGGCTATCACAAAGGGGCCAATACCTATAGTAAGCTCGCTTAACTTTATTGATGCCGCCTCGCTGGCCAGGCAATAATCGGCAGCGGCGGCAAGGCCAACCCCTCCTCCAACTGCTTTCCCCTGTACCCTCGCAATTATTATTTTGGGGCATTTGCGGCAGGCACTAATCACATTGGAAAACCCTTCAAAAAATAACGCGCCGGTTTCCCTATCCTTAATTTGCAACAGCTCGTCAAAGCTTGCACCCGCGCAAAAAGTACGATCTCCCGCGCTCTTTAAAACAATGACTTTTGTTTCCGGGTTATTACCGGCACTGAATATCGCATCGGCAAGTTGTTTTAATAGCGCCGAGGGCAGGGAGTTTTGTGCCGGATGATAAAAACAAATGGTGGTTATACCGTCAGGCTCATATGTAACGGATATATTTTCGTTTTCGGCAGACATATTTTATGTTTTATATCAGGTGGTTTTCCAACCAATATCAGAAGTATTTATGTCAACTGCAATTTTGAACCTAAATAAACAATGCTTACTTTTCAAGCAAGGGCAACTCAAAATAAAAAGTGGCGCCTGCACCAAGCTCACTTTCGACCCCTATATCGCCGCTATGATTATTAATGATCTCGGCCGAGATATAAAGCCCCATACCAAGGCCGCTCGTCATAAATTTTTTATCCTCAACACGATAAAACCGCTCAAAAATATGCTCGATCTGCGCAGCCGACAATCCGATGCCAAAGTCCGTTACTGATACACGTACCTTTCCGTTTATATTACCTGTTTCAATAATGATATTTTTATTTTCGGTTGAGTATTTTACAGAATTGTTAATGAAATTTATCAGTACCTGTTCCAGTCGCCCGGCATTTCCATCTATAAAAAAATCAGTTTCCGATTTATTGATAAAATTAAATTCAGGGTATAGGTGGATAGCGTTTTCTAAAGTTGACGCTACCAGGTCGCGAAGATTTATTTTCGCCCTGGCATATTCAAGCCCTCCCGCATGAATTTTACTTACATCAAGCAAATCGTTAACCAAACGCTGAAGCTTATTTAAAGCAGTGCCGGCCTTTTCAATATATTGTTTTACTATTGAAGGTACTTCCTCCTTTTTATAAGCCAAAATAAGCTGTAAATAACCTTTCAGGCTGGTTAAAGGTGTTTTAAGTTCATGGCTGGCCACACCAATAAACTCATCCTTCAAATCAAGCTGCTTTTTCTGTTCTTCGATATCTGTTGCGGTCCCTACCCAAAAAAGAATTTCTCCATTATCATCTCTTAACGGCACTGCGCGGTTAAGGTGCCAGCGATAAGTATTATCCCAGCGGAGGTACCTGTTTTCAAGTTCATAAACACTCCCGCTTTGCAAAGATTCGAGGTAAGCACTCATTGTTTTTTGCAGATCATCTGGGTGTACGATCTGTTGCCAGCCCCAGCCTGCTGTTTCACCATATCGCCTGCCCGTATAATCAAACCAGCGCTGATTATAAAAATCGACTTCGCCACCGGGCAAATTCGTCCAGGTCATTTGAGTAATGTTATTAGCCAGCAACTTAAAATGTTCCCGGCTGATAAGTAAATCATTGGTACGCTCCCTCACAGTATCTTCCAGATCATTATTCAGCCTCTCGGCAATATTCTGGGCTTCTTCAAGCTGATCATTTTTAATTTTCAGCTCCCATTCGGTTTCCTTTTGAGCAGTCAAATCGGTCAGGATCAAACTCAATGCCGTTCCTTCATCAAGGTCAAGCGTGGTAGATGATAATAAACAGGGAGTCAGTTTACCATCCCGATTTGATAACAAAACCTCGCCCTTACAATCGGCATTCCAGCCATCCCTAATTATCTGCTTATACTTTTCCACCGAAACTTCGGCAACAAAAGAGTTAAAATCCAGCCCGATCACTTTTTCTAACGGTTCATTAACCATAGCCGCAAAACTCGAATTGCTATATAATATAGTACCGTCGCCATTCAAAGTAACCGCTCCTTCGTTCATTTTTTCAATAAAAACGCGGTAGGTTTGGTCGGCCGTTTTCAACGTATAAAGCTGGTGACCTTCATCATCTTTAACTATAAAGGCATCAACCTGGCCATTACGAATAGCAGAAATGACGTCGGTAGCTTCTTCTAATTGATATCGAAGCTTATTGTTTTCCGCAAGCAACTGCTCATATGTAAGTTTGTCCGGCTCCATAATTAGCTTTCTGTAAGTATTCCCAGCCCTTTTAAAACTTTGTCGGTGTTTGACATATCTCCGATAAGCTTACGTTCGACGCCGGGAGATTTTTTAATAAGTAAAGGCAATGCTATGATCTGTTCTTCCTTGGCTATGAGCGGTTGCTGATAGACATCAATTATCTCGAGCTCGTAATTAGGCTTAAGGTACTGCTCACAAATAATTTTCAAGTTGGCTATTGCCCTGACAGAATTGGGCGATGCTCCAATTACAAATAAACGCAATCGAAAAAATTGACTTTCTCCCTGATCTAAAGGCAACTGGTTTTGCTCGGTCATCTAACTATTTACTTACTGGTATTATATTCAATCCAACCAAAACTTTTTCCTCATTGCTCAAGTCGCCTATTATTTTGCGAATCGGTTCAGGTACTTTTCTTACCAGCGTGGGGATTGCAAATATTTGATCCCCTTCGGCCAGTTGAGGCTGCTGTAGCAAGTCAATTACTTCAATAACATACTGACCTTTCAAATGTTCTTCACAATATTTTTTAAGGTTGGTGAGCGCGGTAACTGATTTAGCAGTTTTGCCCGCTATATATAGCCTTAACTCATATTTTATAACTTCATCCAGTTCCATTATTTTTTCCTTTTTGATTTACTTTTAAGCGTATCCGCATTTCCCCGGCGAATGTCGGTTATCTCTTGCCGGTTTCTTTCTATAATATCCTGTTTCAACTCTTCTTCCAGGTATATTTTGTTCAACTCCTCCTCTGTCGACTCAAATTCGGCCTGCAAGCTTGCAATTTTTGATTCAAGCATCATACGCCGGCGCAATATCTCTTTATCTTTACGAGATATAGCAAACTCCCTTAGTGCCACACCAGTTTTTTCCCTTAATTTTTGTGCTTCCCTTGCCGATCCTGTGAGCACTCCATCGGGGCCAAGATAAACATCAACCAGGCTCAGCCCCTTATCAGTAATGGTAAACTCGCGTACCTGGTTTGAATGGCTCATACCGCGCGACTTCATGATGTATAACCCCCTGTTGCGCTCTCCGTTCGATTCGATATCTCTTACAAGCAGCCAGGTATCAACTAATGATGATACACCTTCGTCGGTTTGTTCACTTACCACCGTATTTAAACTGAGAGCAGTAAACATAACCGTGATCTGTTCGTCCTGTAAAAAATCTATCAGCCTTATCAGCATCGATTTTACTTCACTTACCGAACCCACCGTAATGAGGTTTGTAATTGGGTCGAGGATCACCGCTGCGGGCTTAAATCTTTTAATGATCTTGTAAATAGCAACGAGGTGCATTTCAATACCGTAAAGCGTAGGACGCGAGGCATGAAACTCGAGCAAGCCATTGTCGATGTGTTTTTGCAGGTCGAGATTGATTGATTTCATGTTGCGAAGGATCTGCTTAGGCGCCTCCTCGAAAGCAAAATAAAGGCACCTCTTTTTGTTGCCGCAAACCTCATTGGCAAAGCTGGCCGCAATACTTGTTTTACCGGTACCGGCCGTGCCCGAAACGAGGATACTGCTGCCCTGAAAAAAACCTTTGCCTCCAAACATACTGTCAAGAGAGGGTATCCCCGATGAAATTCTTTCGGATGACACTTCTTTTTCCAAGCTTAAAGATGTTACCGGAAGTACAGAAATGCCATCTTCATCAATTAAAAAGGGATATTCATTGGTACCATGCTGTGTACCGCGGTATTTTACCACGCGCAAACGACGGGTTGAGATCTGATTTATAACCCTGTGATCAAGCAGGATCACACAATCTGAAACATATTCTTCAAGCCCCTGCCGTGTCAATGACGAGCCATCACCTTTTTCGCCGGTTATAATAGCAGTTACACCTTTTTCCTTTAAAAAAGTAAAAAGCCTTCTAAGCTCGGCCCTCAATATAATTTGGTTTGATAAACCCGAAAAAAGATTTTCCAGGGTATCCAGTACTACTCTTTTTGCCCCGATGCTGTCAATAGCAAAGCCTAAGCGGATAAACAAACCTTCCAGGTCATATTCCCCTGTCTCCTCAATCTCACTTCGGTCTATATGCACATGATCAAGTCTTAATTTTTTATCATCCTGGAGTTTAATTAAATCAAAGCCCAGCGATGCTACGTTCGAAGCCAATTCATCTGCCTTTTCTTCAAAAGCCATAAATACACCGGGCTCGTTAAATTCGGTAGCACCCCTCACGATAAACTCAAGCGACATAAGTGTTTTACCACAACCCGCTTCACCACATATCAGCGTTGGTCTTCCATTAGGTAAACCACCGCCCGTTATTTCATCTAAACCGGTAATACCGGTAGGAGTTTTGGGCAATTGCTCAAATGTTATAAGCTGCTGTTTTTTATGCAATTTGGTCATAACAAATCCAATCTGTTTAAACTACCCGCATACCACAACTATCAAGTATGCAGGATTTTGTTTTATTGGTATGGTAATAGTAATACTTATAAAATTGTTTTGGTATAATTGATTTTGTGAAGTAAAAAAATCAAAAAACATGGTGAAATTACCGTACTATTAATACAAATAATTCTCCCGATTATACAAACGTTTGAAACCTCATATTATAAAATTCTCTAAAAACAGATTTAAACATTTATACAGGTATACTGTTTAAAAAACAAGGTATACGCTTCTATAACCCGTTTTTATCAATAACTGCTATATAACGTCATACTCATTAATTGAAAATTATGATGTATGAATTGAGATTTTTATCTTAATTATTATAGCCTATATTTATACATATTATTTATATAATGAATAACGACGCCGGCCTTCATCAACAATTAAACGAAGATATTTTCCGTATTCTGTTCAGGGAATCTCCTACCCCTATAGCATTATATGTTGGCAAAACAATGGAGATCAGGATTGCCAATAAGGCCATGACAGATATATGGGGAAAGGGAGATGATGTTATTGGGCATAATTACTTTGACCTGCTGCCCGAATTCGAAGAGCCGGGCTTTCATGCAATATTATCAAATGTATACGATAACGGTACGGCTTATAAGTGGAGAGAGCAAAGGGTTGATCTTATGGTTAACGATAAGCTTGAAGAATTTTACTTCAACTTTATTTTTAAACCGTTACGTAACGACGATGGTAAAGTTTGGGGTGTGTTGACTACAGCTACAGATGTTACCGAACTGGTTAACACCCGTAAAAAGCTGGTTGAAAGTGAACAGCGTGCTCAATTTGCCCTGCAAGCTGCCGAACTGGGAACCTGGGATTTAAACCCCAGATTACAAACCGCAACATGGGACGACCGCTGTAAAGAGCTTTGCGGTTTTCGAAAAGATGATGAGATAAAGTATGATGATCTGTTGAAATTTGTCCACCCGGAAGATGAGCAACGCTTGCGAACAGCAGTAATGCAGGCTTATGATCCTGTAAGCAATGGAAATTATGATATAATCGTCCGCACCGTTGATGACACAGGATACCTGAAATATTGGATCCACCTGAAAGGTAGGGCTTACTTTAACGATAATCATGAGCCTATCCGCTTTGCAGGTACCGTACAGGATATAACCCGCGAAATATTAGATAAACAAGAACAACAAAAACTGATTGCACTGATTGATAAAACAGCCGACGTGGTTGCAGTAGGCAGCATGGATGGTTCTGTAACCTATATCAATAAAACAGCCTACACTATATTAGGTATTGGGAGTACAAAAGAAGCTTTAAAACCCGGCGTTGAATATTTTGCAGATCATGAAGCAGACAAAGTAAATAATGAGATAAACCCCGCGGTACAGCAGTATGGTAAGTGGGAAGGTGAAATGCACTACCGGCATTTTAAGACAGGAGAAAATATTCCGGTTTACGTTAACTGTTTCAGAATCGATGATCCGTTAAATGGCTTGCCTATTGGTATGGCATCCGTAGCCCGAGACCTGCGCCCTGAAAAAGCGGCAAGAAATGAACAGTATAAATTATTGTCGCTTATTAACCATACCTCAGATTTTGTAAGCCTATCCAACCTTGATGGTAATGTAACTTACGTAAATACCGCCGGGCGAAAAATGTTGGGTATCAAAGGCGCCAACGAGCACAGGAGGCACAACAGCGAATATTTAATGCCTGATGAGCTTGATAAGCTGAGGGACAAAGTAAATCCAATTTTAATGAAGCATGGTAAATGGAGCGGTGAAGTACATTACCGTCATTTCCAAACCGGCGAAGCCATACCTGTGTACGGCACCACTATGCTGGTTTATGACGCTGTAACCGGCTTGCCACAGGGCCGGGCTTCAATTGCTAGGGATCTGCGAAGGGAAATTGCCGATAAAAAAGCCCTTACTGATAGTGAAAGATTGCTTAAAAACATCACTAATGCATCGCCAACAGTACTTTGGATGGCCGATGCTCAAGGTAATATTACTTACGTAAATCAAACCTGGGTTGATTGGACTGGTATTAAATATGAGGATAATATGGGCGCAGGGTGGATCAACGCACTTTTAGAAGAAGACAGAACCAGGGCCGGTGAAAAGTTCTTAGCCGATTTAAATGCCCGCCGGTTCTATGAAGTTGATTTTAGGATCACACGCCGGGATGGTGAAATAAGATGGTGTATAGCCACCGGCAATCCGCAATATAATGAGCAGGGGGAATTTACCGGGTACATAGGTGCCTGTACCGATGTCACCGATAAAACACTTGCCGAAAGCGAAGTGAAATTACGTAACAGGGAATTGAATAACCAGATCAGGCAGTTTGAGTTTGTTACTGGTTTTATGCCGGTGCAACTTTGGACGGCCCGCACGGATGGTCAGGTCGACTACTTTAATCAACGTGCTGTAGATTATTTTGGTGCCCAAGCAAATGAAATAGCAGCATCCTGGCTCAATGCTATTCATCCCGATGATAGGGATGCTTGTGTTGAGGCTTGGAACTATGCAGTGAACACGGGTAATGTTTACCAATGTGAATTTAGATTAAAAGACAAAGATCAAAATTACAAGTGGCATTTGTCCAGGGCTTTACCTTTCATAATTGACGGAAAAATCATTAAATGGTTTGGTACCAATACAGACATTGATGAGCAAAAACAATTACAACGACAAAAAGATGATTTTTTAGGTATCGCAAGTCACGAATTAAAAACCCCGGTTACGAGCATAAAAGCATATGCCCAGGTATTGGGTGCTATGCTTACCAAAGAAGGCGAACAAAAAAAAGCCGAAATGGTGCTTAGGATGGATGCCCAGATTAACCGTCTTACAAACCTCATAGGCGATCTCCTTGATGTTACCAAGATTAACTCGGGCAGGCTACAGTTCAATAAAATATGGTTCGATTTTAATGAAACCCTACAGGAAACTGTTGAAGACCTGCAGCACACTACACAAAAACATAAACTTATCCAAAACTTTACACCAACAGGCCGTATCTATTCAGACAAAGATCGGGTAAGCCAGGTTATTACCAACCTTATTACAAATGCTATCAAATATTCGCCTCATACCGATACCATCATCATCAACACTCGCCGCGAAAACAATGAGGTGATTGTTTGTGTACAGGATTTTGGCATCGGGATACCCGAAGACAAGAAGGACCGGGTGTTTGAGCAATTTTACCGCGTAAGTGGGAACAAGCAGCATACATTCCCCGGTTTGGGGTTAGGATTATACATCTCATCAGAAATTATTAAGCGAGAAGGCGGCAGAATGTGGGTAAACAGTATTGAAGGCAAAGGGTCTACTTTTTGCTTTGCATTACCTGTAGACGATACCAACAGTTATTCACCTGTTGGATAGTTCACAATAAGGTAAATTTATCACAGCTAATTTCAGAGGGTTTAACCAAGCCTTTACGCCTAAAATGAATACAAAGAACAAGAAAATCATGATTGCAGATGATGACCCGGGCATTGTTGATGCTATGGAAATGCTGCTTGAATTTGAAGGCTACGAGGTAACATCAACCGTAGATGGTACAACAGTACTTGATATGAAAGACGAACTCCCCGACTTGCTACTGTTAGATATCTGGATGAGCGGCGAAGACGGTCGCGATATCTGCAAGAAGCTAAAACAAGACGAGCTAACCAAAGATATACCTGTTATCATGATATCGGCAAGTCGCGATATACGTGATTCTGCAATGATGGCCGGCGCCGACGACTTTTTGGCCAAGCCTTTTGACATGAATGAGTTACTAAAAAAAGTGGCCCATTTTGTTCGAAAAACTTAATAATAGACAAGCAACATCAATCAACTAAATAACAATTACCCCCCTCTTCGGAAAGAACCTTATAGCGGCCGTCTCACCCGGCCGCCGGTTCTTCCAGTTGCTTAAGTTATCCCTTTAAATTAATATAAACGTGGCATGCTAAATGCTATTACGCCTCCCGGAATGCCCCCGGCGATGTCTGTTTTATCCGGCTGCCGATTCATCCAGTTGCATTTATGGCATGTAGTTAAACTGGTCATTTCACTGGTCAACACCTAACTAAAATATAAAAACATTAACCCATACGGTATGTTATTTATTAAAACAAAACAACAACGCCATGGGAGTTTTACAGCACGTACAACATCAGATCTCAGCACTGAACGATCTGATCAAAATAAATAACGACAGGATAACCGGATATCACAAAGCTACCGAAGCAACAGATGAAGTCGGATTGAATTTACTTTTTAATGAATATATTGATCAAAGCAAAAACTACGTTAGTGAAATACGCGATTACATTCATGTATTAGGAGGAGATCCTACAGACGGTACTACCCTTGCGGGGAAATTTTATCACGCCTGGATGGATGTAAAATCGGTTTTTGTCAGTAAAGACAGTCACTCGATACTTTCGGATTGCGAATATGGCGAGGATGTAGCAAAAAAAGCTTATCGCGCCGCGCTTGACGATAAGGAGCTGATATGGGAAGATGAGCAGGTTGTAACCATGCTTAATAACCATTTAGAAGGTTTAAAAAAAACGCATGACACCATTAAATCGTTAAGAGATGCGGTTAATGCCTGATCATAATTTTGTTATATTGAGCAGATGAGCAATTCAAATCAATCATTTTTTTCGGCATGCCGCATGCCTGATCAATTCGCTAAGGTTACCTGCACACAGGATAAGGTGATTTATACGCTTTCGCAATTAAAGCAAGCCACAGTAGCTGATATTGCATTGAAGCTAAAGGAATACGAACCTGCGGTAAATGCTTTTACACACGAGAAAAACACGATTGAAGTACTTAATTATCTTTTTGACCGGGGATTGGTAAAGATCACCAAACAAAACGGCGAGTTAAACTACAACCTGGTCAACGCTTAAGCAGGTTGTAGTTTAATGTATTTTATTACATACCAGGCGCAAGTGGTTTGGCCGAAACTACGCTATCAACCACAAAAACGCTTACTCCCCGCCATGGCAGCGTATGCAGGTATTCTTTATAGTGAAGTTCTAAAAATGAGCCTGCGTTACTGCTCAGTTTTTTTGCCACTTTTTCATCGGTTACAGAAAACATAAATTCATTTGAGCCAATTGTACCCCCTGTTACCTGCGTACGGATTCCGCTTTGAATTAACCTACCTTCATAAGTTTTAAATACGTAACCTTTCTTTACAAAATAGTTCATGGTACCGGCTTTAGTTCCCTCGCCAAAAACAAAATAATATCGATAGTAAAAAAAGCCTACTATAATCAGTAGTAATATAAGGGTGATAATAACCTTGGTTTTTGTTTTCATCGGAGATTTTATTTGCTAACTAAGCTACAAAAACTTAGCAGGTAAGCAAACATTTATATAATGACAATGGCCTGTTTAGTTTGCCGGCTTCTCTCCTTCTTTAATTTTCGTGAGGTTTACTTTTTTAAAAGACTCCACTAAAAAGGTAACCAAACCAGTTAGGTTAAAAGGTGGATCATTGGTAGTTAGCGTAAGTTTGTCCTTATTGTTTTCAAAATCGATATCCAGGTAATAATTAGGTGCATCTGTAACCTGGCTACCCTGTTTCCAATCGTACATCTTTCTTAATTCACTCCGTTTTAGCCAATAGTTCAGGCTATCGAGCTGTAGCCTGGTAAGCTTTCCGGCATAATCACCTTTGTAGGGGTCAGCAAATTCGCCCCCTTTTAAACGATACGTACCATCTGCCCAAATATTAATCAGTAATTGAGGGCAATTGCCATAACAGGTTGATGATAGGAAACGAAGTTTTGAAAATTTGATCCCATTATCAAAACTGGATTTATAGTTTTTAAACTGCAAGGGAGGGCGACCGGCTAATTTTACAGCATTATCATTAACAGCTTTAATAGTTAATTTCTTGCCGTCGAAATAATTGATGATAAACTTAGAAACGTCAATATGCTGTTGTTTAAAATTATCTGCACTGGTAGTATATGTATCAATTATTTTAAGCGTATCATGTTCTATTTTGTATTTGTTTTCGTGTTTCTTATATCCATCCAAATTAAAATAAACCTTGCCGCTATTAAAATAAAGATAACCGAGATCTTCGGTTATCCACTGTTCTGATTCAACAGTAGCATGCTGGCCCATTACCGGGCCGCACAGGACAGTCAGAAATAAGATAAGCAGTGATACGCTTTTCATTTAAACTAAACTTACAAACTCAAATAATATTGGGTAAGGGATTCAAAATCGTCAAACTTATTGTCATAATCGTCGGTGTTGCCGAAACCGTAGCTAACAAACACAAAGGGTATACCTGCAATACGTGTTTGCTCGGCATCGCCATTAGTATCGCCTATGTAAACCGGGTTCTGCAAATTGTGTTTATTCATGAGCAGATGCATATTATGGTTTTTAGGCATCTGGTTGGTGCCATAAGCCATGCTATCTGTAATAACCTCATTAATGCCTGCCCACGTTAAAAACAGCGGTATGATACCTACCGCGCAATTGCTTAAAACAAAAAGTTTGTATTTGCTTGCCAATTGTTTTAAACCCTCTGTAACCCCACCGTACATAATACCACCGCTGGTTGGCAATATTTCGCGTCTTACCTGGTTTACAGCATTGTAGATCTCCATCCCCTTTTCCTCATCAAATTCGGGCAGCATTACCCGGGTAAGTTTTTTACCATCCATACCTATCACGTGCAGCAGTTCATCTCGTTTAATAGTCCTTTGAATGTCAAGCTTTTGAAATATCAGGTTCCATGATTCGGCGTAGGTGTCAACGGCATCCCAAAGGGTTCCGTCCATATCAAAAATAAGGCTATCGGGTTTCTGCATTAGCTAAAAGTATGTTTTTCGCTAAGATGAAAAATTAACGGCAATTAATGTTCATGTTTTCTTCATTATTAATCCTCACCTTAGCATTGTGATAAGGTTAACGCGGGTCGGCTTAGCAGGAGGCTGGGCTCGCAAAGAACCCCCGCCTCTCGGCGGGGGTTTCTTTTTTAAAGGGTTATATTTTTATGGTCTCAGGTTCTCAGTTATGGTTATCTCGCTAAGACTTCCCACTTAGAAGCTGTTTAAAAACGATTCAAGATTCTTTCAGGTAGAGACGCATAATTGCGTCTCCGGTAAGACAATCGCTTTTGCAGGCCATCTTACCACCGTAAATTGCATACGGGAGACGCAATTATGCGTCTCTACAATTAAAAACAACCACATTTAAACAGTTCTTGGAACTTAAGGCTTCTTATTAAAGACTTATCCCATCTCCTACTTTATAAATTTCATGAAACTTGATTCCTTGCTTGTCAAAATGTTTTTTGTACGCGGCATAACGCTGAAGTATGAAAAAATCTTTAGCAAACCCGTCGTGCACAGGCAAAATTTGCTTAGGATGCAGCTTATCTGCAAAGGCCGAAATTGTTGGTTCATTGGCAAATGGAGCCATCGAAACCATGATCAGCAACTCGATACCTTTAAAGTTCAAAAGCTTATCTTCCATCGAATCAACGGGGTGCAATACTTTGTTATTGATTAGGAAGCCCGTCATTTGCGGTAGCGGATTATCCATGATAAGTTCGTGCCTCACCGGGAAAGCCTGGAGTTTAAATGGCCCGGCTTTATGAGTTCCCTCTTCAAGCAATGTATATTGAAAATTGATTTTCTCCAGCTCCTTTCCTACCTGCGAATTAGTGACAACCGCTGCGCCGCTTAATTCTACAATACTTTTTAAGATATCTATATCGAAATGATCAGGGTGGATATGGGTGATCACAATAGTTTTTACATCAACAAACAATTGTGGAGTAACCAGACCTTCGGCAAATGAAAACTTTCCGGGGTCAAACAAGAGCTGATAACCGTCTAATTCAAAAAGCAGGCATGAATGAAGGTATTTTGATATTTTCATAAGCGCGTAGGTTTATTTCTTAAAGATACACAGGAAAGACTTATGAAATTTTAAAAAGTTAATCCTGATTGAAAAGCGGATATCACGCTCAGTGTTTGGACTCCAGGAATTTAGGGAGCGAATTATATATAAAAGCGTAAAGCCTTACGAGGTTTTAAAACTAAGTAAGGCTGATTTTTACAACAACTCCGTAGCCAAATTGGCCAGTTCGCTCCTCTCCCCCTTTTGCAGGGTGATGTGAGCATAAAGCGGATGCCCTTTCGCTTTATCTATTAAATACGACAGTCCATTACTTTCGGCATCGAGATATGGGGTATCTATCTGGTAAATATCACCTGTAAATACAAATTTGCTGTTTTCACCGGCCCTGGATATGATAGTTTTCACTTCGTGCGGGGTGAGGTTTTGCGCTTCATCAACAATAAAGAATATCTTACTGAGCGTGCGCCCGCGAATAAAAGCCAGTGGAGCTATCGAGATTTTATCATTATTGACTAACTCATCAATTTTGGCCTGCATTTTTTCGTCGTCACCGAACTGATCCTTTATAAATTTTAGGTTATCCCATATCGGGGCCATATAAGGATCAATCTTTGATTTAATATCACCAGGCAAAAAGCCTATGTCTTTATTGCTTAAAGGAACAATAGGGCGGGTAACAAAGATTTGACGATAATATTTACGTTGCTCAAGTGCGCTGGCCAAAGCTAATAGCGTTTTACCCGTGCCGGCGTTTCCTTGTATAGTTACTAATTTTATATCCGGGTGCAATAACGCATGAATAGCAAAAGACTGCTCGATATTACGAGGGTGAATATTTAAAACAGGCTGCTCGGTAACTTTTTCAAGCTGCTTAATTTGTGAATTGTAAAAACCTACAGTATCACCTTTTTTTCCTTTTAATACGTAAAAATGATTGTTGGTGTACGAACCTATCTTTAAATTTTCGGCCGGTAAATTTTCATTTTTATTCAGAGTGGTGATCAGTTTTTCCGTCACCTTATCTACATCCGTTTTACCCGTATAAAGTTCCTCCAGGTTTTTGATCTTGCCCGTTTCATAATCTTCGGCATGCAGGTTAAGGGCTTTGGCTTTGAGGCGAAGGCAAATATCTTTTGATACCAACACTACTTTTTTGCCAGGATTTTCTTCCTGTAAGCCGAGGGCCGCGTTGAGGATGCGGTGATCCGTTTTATCTGAACCAAAAATCTGCTCGGCATCCTGGCCGGTAGTTTTAGTATCCATGGCAACTTTAAAGCTGCCTTTAGTTTTACCGTTAAGCGGGATCCATTCGTTGATCAGTCCATTGTGCGACAGGTCATCCATCAACCGGATGAAGCTTCGGGCTTCAAAGTTGCGGGTATCATTACCGTTCTTTTTATTATCGAGCTCTTCCAATACCTGAATGGGTATGGCAACATCGTGCTCCTGAAAGTTTTGAAATGCGTTGTGATCATACAGGATCACAGAAGTATCTAAAACAAATATTTTCTTCTGGTTACGCTGACCGTCCTTCATATCCGCCTAAAATAACGATTTTAAGGTTTGAAGAAAAATTTCTCCTCAAACAAAAAACCTGTAAAAGCGAAAACGGGAGTCATCTCTTGCGATTTGAACTCCCGTTTCCAAACTGTTGTTTAACCGTAGTTGCCCAACAGCATCAAGTTTTGTGTATCTCTTACCGACATGATCTTCGTCCGTTGCTCTCACGAGCGGTCGACTATTTTCAATGTCACCGGTTTCTGTTGTTTCCCTCCGTAGAGTTCTTCTTCTTAATTCCGGTACCTCCTTTAATTGCTTTCTTTTTTCAAAAGACTTTCGCCTTTTTCATTTTTTCTTGCAACTCAGGGACTTCCCTTGATCTTTAGTTCCCCCGAAGGTTCACCCGATTCAATTTCTGTTTTCCTGAAAGGCTGTCAAAGTACGTCGTTCTTGATGATTTAAATATCGGGACATTACCGTGATTTGGCAAATATTTTTGGTTGTTTTTATTAACAGTTTATTAACAATAAATCAACACTTATCAACATTAAATTTCAGTCCTTCTCAAGTATAAATTAGGGTAATTAACTGAAATACAGACTACATTATTAACATCAACCTTTATTAACAAAATGCATGAAAAACCATTTGTATCGAAAAAGAAAAAATGCGCAAAATCTTAAAAACGTTAAATTTTCTCTGTTAAATGCCGCCAATATCGCCTGGGAATATGACGCACATGAAGCCTGGTATTTTTGCGTGAAGCGATGTTTACACTGGCAAAATAATTTTTCCAAAGGATTTGATAAACACCTTCATCCTCACTATAAGCGGCAATAACATTAATTGGTGTATTTAATTCGGCAAAGTCCATTTCAACGAATCGCGTATCATGCAGGTCATAATATAAGCCATAGGCTCTTTTAATATCATAGATCATCCATTTTTGATCAGCGTACCGGCTTTTGAAGTGTTTAATTAACAACGGCAATACATTAAAATCAGGCTCAATGGCAGCATAAAAAGTTCCGTCATTCAGTTTTTGAAACCTAACAAAAGCTTCCATCCTGTGTTTTTCGCGCCGCACCATTTTTAAAATTTCCGACAGGCGCATTACATATTTATTGCCATAATCTTCTTCAATGTTTTGGTCGCTGTCAAAAACATGACGGATAAAACCAAGCACGTTGCAGTCTTCGCCGGCAATTTCGGCCATGTGACTAATGTAAAGGCGCTGCACCCCAGCAGCTGAAAGTTTTTTCCGCAATCCCTTTAATACCCGGCCGGCGCGCGCCTCGTCAGTAACAATAGGAATTACCTCTTCAAACAACGTACCGCTACGCCACTCCCCTTTCAATAACTTTACAGGATACAGTTTACGCTCGTAAATCTCAAACACAACTGTAAGCAGCCCCTCAAACGATCCGTCGTAAACCAGTGTATTCATTGTTAAAACAGGTTAAGTTGGGTTTGTGTATTTTTAATGTACTTGCTTTGCGATTGGGCCATAATAAACTGCTTAATGTTTTGCCCCGTTAAATCCCGCCGTTCAAATTCATTGCTATTGCAGATAATAAAGTATCGCGCCCGGTTAATGGCCACTCCTATTTTTTTTAGCTGTTCCCAGCCCAGCCCGGCAAATTTACGTGCAGCCAAAATTTTTTGTGCCGATAACAAACCGATACCCGGCACCCGGAGGGTCAGTTGCAAATCGGCCTTATTGATATCAATAGGAAAAGCCTGCATATTGCGGATTGCCCAACTGAGTTTGGGATCAATATCCAGATCAAGTAAAGGGTTTTGATTATTGACGATCTCGTTTACATGGAAACCATAAAAACGCATGAGCCAGTCGGCCTGGTAAAGACGATTTTCGCGCACCAGTGGCACCGCGGTATTAAGGGCAGGAAGCCGCTTATCGGCCAGCACAGGTACATAACCCGAATAATATACCCGTTTTAAGTTAAAATTTTTATAGAAATAATTAGCCGATTGCAGCACCTGCTGATCGCTTTCGGGTGTGGCACCAACAATTACCTGGGTACTTTGCCCTGCAGGTGCAAACATGGGGGCATTTTTGAAAAGCTTTTTCTCTTCTGTGTTCCGGATGATCTCCTGGTTCAAAAAATGCATCGGGTCGATCATGTCCTGCCGGTTTTTATCAGGTGCAAGCAGTTTTAATCCAGCTTCTGTAGGCATTTCTAAATTCACACTGAGCCTGTCGGCATATAACCCGGCCTCCTGCATTAGCTCCGCACTTGCACCCGGAATGGATTTTAAGTGGATGTATCCGTTAAAGTTATGCTCAGTTCGGAGTTTTTTAGCTACCTGCACTAATCGCTCCATGGTATAATCAGCATTTTTAAAAATACCAGAGCTTAAAAACAAGCCTTCAATGTAATTGCGGCGATAAAAGTTAATGGTAAGGTCAACTACTTCCTGTACCGTGAACGCGGCCCGTTTGATATCATTATTCTTCCGAGACACACAATATGCGCAATCAAAAATACAATGATTGGTAAGCAGGATCTTCAATAACGAAACACAACGCCCATCTTCCGTATAACTATGGCAAATTCCGTTACTGGCATTTCCCAAACCCTTGTCCTTATTTTTCCTGTTACTTCCGCTCGATGCACATGAAACATCATATTTAGCCGCGTCGGCCAAAATATTGAGCTTTTCCGTTATCCTGTCTACATTCATACCAACCAAAATTACTAATATTTTTAGCAATCAATCAAATTGCGGGATAAATAATGGGAAGCCATTTTGTTTTTTTTCGCTGTATGCCTCAACAACTTTTTCCTTCACGACATTGATACCGCTTTTTAGCACTATTGTTCATATTTACTTCCAGCACCGCGTGAGCATCTATAGCGAAAAATGGAACCACCTGCCCATCGTTGCGGAATTAAATATTTTTTAAAAAAAGCTCCGCAGCTACATAGATAAGCCAGATCAAGCGTTTTTGGAGTCAATCAACGCAACAAACTCTAATGTATTTGCAACAAGCGCGAAAGTAAAACTGATTTAAATGCCGTTTTTTTGAATGCCTTTACTAATCATAAAATCCGCAATGCAAAAAATCTATTCAGTCCACATTTGCCTATATCCCACTTGGGACACCTATTGCCGTTGGTACAGTGAAAAGCCTTAAATGTGTCTTGTATACAAAACAAATAGAAAAATCCAAGTGGGCGCTTTTCGAATCAGTTAACCACTTGATAGAACCAATGCATTTTTCATCAAGCATTTAAGAAGATTTAAGCGGTTCGAGAATTTGAAAAAGGCTACTTGGTGGAGATTGCTGCATGCTTGGCCACGTTGTTCCGCGTTCATCAGATAAACAGTTGTGTCGATGAATACCTAATTTTAAATATGTAATTCAGAAAGATAGTATGTAAAAGTGTTACAGAATACAATGCCCCCTTCTCCGGAACACATTGATCAATGGCTCCTGGATATCCACTAAGACACGACAATCGCCGATGGAGTTTAGGCTTCATTCAAGTAATCAACGGTTAGGTGATCAGACGTTGAGCAAATGTGTCGCCGCAGCCTTGTTGAGTTTCGCCGTGTCTTTCCGACCGGTCGCCTGTGCTACCACCATTGCTCCCAGGATGAGACTGAGTAACTGTGGTAGCAGTGTTTTGGCCTGAGCAGGTTTAACCATTTGACTTAAACGTTCCTGAATAAACGCCGATGCTTTTTCCAGGTGCCGGTCTACCTTTGCCCGAAGCGGCTTTTCCTCGTCTGTGCTAAAATCACTCAAGCCACGCGTAAAAACACAGCCATTGAAATCCGGGTCCGCGATCCAGTCATCCACCGCGTCAAAAGCAGCCAGCAACTGCGCTTTAGGCTCATTACTTGCTTCCCCTACCCGTTTTTCCAGGATATCAAACCGGAAAGCGTCCCAAAACTCCAGGTAAGCTGCGGTCAGATCAGATTTTGAAGGGAAATAACTGTAAAAAGTTCTTTTAGATACCTGGCTCTCCGCAATGATCCGGTCAATGCCGATCGTGTGTACATCATGTTCATTAAAAAGACGAATCGCGGTCTTTAGTATCCGTTCGCGTGGTTTCAGTTCTTCGATCTTCTCCGTCCGCAAATCCCTGAAGGAGCTAAGTGTATCTGCCATATTCAAAATTAAAAATTTTAAGTGCATGGATTATCAGCGGAATGTAAAAGTAGACAGTTCTGTTTACTTTTAATTGCAAAAGTATACAGATCTGTTTACTTTTGATCCAACAAAATTCACAGACATGACAAATCTTAGCCAATTCGAATTCAGGAAGCAACCCTGGTTCGACCAAGAACATTTCGAAGGCTTCAATCAAGCCATTCCCATGAAAACCATAGTCATTCATTGCTTCGACCCCCGCGCTTCGGAAATACCGCAAGCGGTAGCCAACTACTTCGGAGACGAAGTGTACCCGGGCGAAAACATCCTTGACGCCGACGGTAACCGGGTGGGTAATACCCGCACGCTGTTCACGGTATCCAATGCCGGCGGCCGCGCCTTCTCTGCGCTGCAATCCGTCGCTACTATGGACTATCTCTTTCATTTTGAGAAGGTGGTTGTGGTTCACCACTCGTTCTGTGGCGCTACCGCCTTTGAGCCGGAACATCTCATTCATTCGTTTCATGAGCATCACCATGCCGACATCGCAACACTGATCGATCATGACAGCATGGCCATACTTGACTTCGAGCAATCCGTTAAACACGACTTGGAAATGCTGCGCAACAGTCCGCTGGTGCCAAAAAATATCAAATTGTATGGTTTCTTTTATGAAATCAACAGCGGTCAGCTCACCGAGATCGCCCGTGATATCCCGGGCGAAAATCAATAACCTGCAAGCAGGCGAGCCTTGTTCGGCGACCCGCCTGTTCATTTTAATATTTAGTTCATGAATTCAATAATTTTAAAACCGGATACACCACCGGTCCGCGCGGCGGAAGCTTATGCACGCAGCGTCTCCAGCCCGATGCTGTTCAACCACGTTATGCGCTGTTATCATTTTGCCGACCTGTTCGCCAAAAAGCACCAGGTAGCGGCAGACCAGGAACTTCTGTTTCTTTCCGCTGTTCTGCATGATCTCGGTTTTACATCATCCGTGTCCGGCCAAAACCGCTTCGAAATCGAAGGCGCCGAAGCCGCAAGGCAATTCCTGCTTGAACACGGCGTGAGCGACGAGCGCGCCTGGAAAGTATGGCACAACATCGCGCTGCACGTTGGCGACCTTAACCTGTTTAAAGATGATGCTACGCGCATGCTGCAATACGGCATCCTTTATGATATTACCGGGCTGCCGGCTGGGTTCGAACTGGATGCCCAGGCAGTAGACGATGTCGTACAGCATTATCCACGGCTGGGGTTCAAACAAGGCTTCCTCGAACTGTTCGAGAACGAGTTCGACCGTAAGCAGCCCTACCCGCACCGTTTCCATATGTGCGCCTGCATCGAGCATCACCGGACCGGCCAGCTCAACATCCCAGTTCCGCAGGCCTTTTTTAATAGCGCCCCTTTTGCCGACTAATGAAAAACTACCAACGATGGATCTGGGCGCTGGCCCTGGCGATCAACGGATTGATCGCACTCTCGGCTTTTTTACCCAAAGCAGCACTACCTGGCGGCATAAAAATTATGCTACTGCCACAGATCAATGCCATTTTAAATGGCCTTACCTTTGTGGCCTTACTGGCCGCACTGATAGCCATTCGGCGTAAACGCCGCGACTGGCACCGGCGTTTCATCGGAATCGCCTTTGCCGCGACCAGCCTGTTCCTAATCAGCTACCTGGCCTATCATTTTACCACACCATCTACCAGATACGCAGGCAAAGGCACCCTGCAATATGTGTATTATTTTATCCTTATCACGCATATCCTCCTGGCCATCATCATCGTACCGCTGGCGATATACACCATAGCGCTGGCTCTCAATGACGAGATCAACCGTCATCATAAAGTGGCCCGCTGGACAATGCCCATCTGGCTTTACGTCAGCCTTACGGGTGTTATCGTTTACCTGATGATGTCACCATATTACGCGCATTAATGACACCAGCCCTGTGCTGCAGGGCTGGTTAGCCAAAAGTTTGATTTACTTACCCAATAATAATGCCTCCTTAAAGCCCCGACAATCTGTGTCAGTAATTCAGCATTCCGGGTTAGCAGCCCCCGCCAGGCCCGGGCTATCTTTGATCATTCAATATAAAACAAATGGAAAAGCAAATCAAAGTACTCATCACCGGCGCGACCGGCAAGAGTGGTGGCGCCGCCATCGATGAACTATTAAAAATGGGCTATCCAGTGAGGGCGCTCGTCCATCAACCGGATGAACGTTCGGCGCGACTGGCTGCCAAAGGCGTTGAGGTGGTAGCCGGTGACCTGTTGAACCTCGACGACATCGCTGCAGCCATGCAGGGCATCGACACCGCATACTTGTGTTACCCAGTTTTGGTGCCCGGCGTATTACAGGCTACCGCTTATTTTGCCATAGCCGCTAAGGAGAATGGACTGAAAGGCATCGTCAATATGTCGCAGATATCCGCCAGGCGGGAAGCTAAAAGCAACGCAGCCCAGGATCATTGGGCAGGAGAGCAATTGCTCAACGCTACCGGCATTCCCAGCGTTCATTTAAGGCCTACCTTTTTTGACGATTGGTTCTTGTATATCCGCGACCTGATCCGGGAAAACAACGAAATCGCATTGCCTTTCGGCGACGGACTCTGGGCACCGGTGGATTCTGCCGACCTGGGACGCGTAGTCGCCAAAGTAGCCACCAATATAACCGCCTATGCCGGGCAGATCCTTCGGCTTTACGGCCCGCAGGAATACAGCCTGGCAGAAATGGCTGCGGTCATATCCGGCGAACTGGGAAGAACGATCCGGTACCAACCCGTGACCATAGCTCAATTTTTTGAACGTAATGCCAAAAGACCGGCCAGCAAACATTTTATCCAGCACGTGACCCACGTTGCGGAAGATTGTATAAACGGCGTTTTCGCCGGGACGAACGACCTAATTGAAACCATCACCGGCCAGCAGCCGGAGACACTGTCCCATTTTTTCAGAAAGAACAAAGCGGTGTTCAGCTAAACGGTAAATCTGTGTCAGTATTCGTGCGATCCAGGTTAGCAGCACTGGCCGGCACCGGGCTACCTTTGGTGTATAAGAAATCGGTAAATCATTTAAAATCAAAATCATGAAACAAAAAATTTGGCTAATCACAGGTGCCAGCAAAGGCTTGGGCTTGGAAATCGTTAAAACCGTTCTTGCAGCGGGCGACAAGGTCATTGCTACCGTTCGTAACGACGCCGCTGGCCTAAAGGTTGCCCTGGGTAACCCGACAGACCTGTTGGTTGTGAGTCTGGATGTCACCAAAGAGGCCGAAGTAAAACAAGGTGTCAGCGAGGCCCTTAAGCAGTTCGGACAGATCGATGTACTCGTCAATAATGCTGGTTTCGGCATCGTTGGCGCGATCGAAGAAGCTTCGGATGAAGAAGTGAAGCGACAGTATGACACCAATGTGTTCGGTGTGCTGAACCTGGTCCGCGCCCTGTTGCCAGGTATGCGGGAAAGAAAGTCGGGGCACATCATCAACATTTCTTCCCTGTTCGGCTACGGTGCTTTAGCGGGCTGGGCCTTATACGGCTCGACCAAATACGCTGTTGAAGGCTTATCCGAAGGCCTGGCTCTAGAACTAGCTCCCTTTAACATCAAGGTTACCGCCCTGGCACCCGGCCTGTTCCGCACACAGTTCCTGAATGCCCAGAGTTATTCTCTGACCAAAGAGTCGATCTCCGACTACCAGACTACCACGGTAGGCCAAATGAAGGCTGTACCGGAAGCCCTGCACGGTAACCAACCCGGCGACCCCGCCAAACTGGCGCGAGTGGTACTGGAACTGGCGAACACTGAAAATTCGCCGCTTCATTTACCGGTCGGAAAGGACTCCCTGCAAACTTACCGCAGCAACCGCGATAAAGTCAGCCAGGAAATCGAAGCCTGGGCCGGTAAATTCACACCCACTGAACTCACCGCCTGAATTGCCTGCCATGAAACGTAACCTCATCAACAAGGAACTATGGCTTTACGTTATCGCCACCCTTCGTTATCTGCCCAAAACTATTATTACGCTACAGGTAGACGGGTTGCTGTTTTACAGCCCGCAAAAGCAGACCGAGATCCGGCGGCGGATGCAAGGCCTGAGCCCGATCTGAACGGGTGTGGGGGACGATGGCTGCAGCGCAGATGTTGCACCACTTCAACCTTTCGCCGGGCGGGGCATTGGGTTATTTCAGCCTTTGGGATGAGAGTTACGGGCTCAGTCGTACGATATTCAAATGGTTACTGGTGGACTTCTTTCCTGAGCAGCCGCGGGGACTGCGTATGCCCCTGAATTTTGCGATACCGCATTACCAGCAATTTGATTTTGAGCAGGAGAACAAGCTGTTGCTAGATATCCTGGACAAAGCCTGGATCACGCCAACCGACGCCTGGGGGCCGCATCCCCTGTTCGGCAGGCTGACTAGCAGACAATGGGGTAAATTGGCGCTGATCCATATTGATTGTCATTTAAGACAATATAGTACCTGATCTTTTTTAAATTGGTCCTCATGAAACACTTCCGCTCACTAAGCGAGATGCACAGCGAGAATGGCCTGCCAGAACCGGAGCACCCCATGCTCAGCCTGCTGAAGATTACGCCCGGCCTGGTCCTGAACTTCCGGGAATTCACCTGTGATTTTTACATGATCGGCCTGAAAAATATCAAAGCCGGGCACTGGCTTTACGGGCGCACGCGCTTCGATCACGAAAAAGGCTCGATGGTGTTTTGGAAACCCCGCCAGGTTATCGAGATAAATAACCTGGAGCTGGAAGAAGGTGGCTATATCCTGTTGTTCCATGAAGACTTTTTACTGGGCAGCGCCCTGCAGCGCGAGATCGGGCGGCATGCCTTTTTTGACTATGAAGCGGATGAAGCCTTACACCTGGCGCCCAAAGAAGAAAAGATCATCGTGCGTCTCTTCGAATCGATCGACGCAGAATACAATAATAACCAGGACGAGTTTAGCCGGAACATTATACTGGTCAATATCGACTCCTTATTGAAGTACGCTGAGCGTTTTTATAAACGGCAGTTTATCAACCGCCGGGAATTAAGCGGCAAAACGGTTTCGGCTTTCCAAAGGCTGCTGGACGATTTCATCCGCCAGGACAAATTGATGAAAGAGGGGCTGCCCTCAGTATCCGCACTCGCCGCCGAGCTGAACATGTCGCCACGTTACCTCAGTAATGCGCTGAAATTGGAGACCGGGAAAACCGCGCAGGAACTGATCCATATTGCGCTCATCTCGGTCGCTAAAAACCGGTTGCGGGAATCTGGCGACCATATTTCAGAAATTGCCTATTCTCTCGGGTTTGAGAACATGTCTTACTTTTCCCGGCTGTTCAGGAAAGAGGTGGGCCAACCTCCGAAAGATTTTAAAAAGACGCTGTTGAATTAAAGCCAATTGCCTGAACTGCTTCAAGGCACTTTTTTCAACAGGATCTACAAGTTGGACGGCCGATTCGCCTCCGTATCAAACCTTATTCATCTACACGGCGCGCGCGCCAGAACATCAGGTCGCCCAGAACATAGATCATTTTTTAACCGAATATCACTACGCCGTATGCGATGGAAATATGAGCATGGTTGTAATTACGCACGAACTGTAGCAACTATTGTTATGGCCGACTACATCACCGCCTTAGTTAGATATCTCTACACCTGCTATGATTGCGGGCACCCAAAAATCAATTTTAAGAGAATTTAGACCAGATGAATCTGGATATATCGCAGGCGGTGCCTATGGGCCTGATATTAAACGAAGCTATCACCGATAGTATCAAATATGCATTTAATAAAACAGGAGGAGAAATACTATTAATGCGAAGCTGTCGGAACCAGAAATCATCGCCTTACTTATTAGTGACGACGACAAAGGGCTGCCTCCAGATTTTAATTTAACCGGGACCTCTTCATTAGGGATGGAGATGATTAAGGTGCTTAGTAAGCGATTGGGAGGTAGTTTTGAAATAACAAACAACTTTGGCGTAACAGTACTGGTAATATTTAAAGTTGAGAGGCAAATAAGAGAACTTTTTGATGATAACCGGATAAGAACATATGCCAAATTCAGAACTTCTCCGTTCCGAAAAACGAATTTACATTGGTTTGCTATATGTTCTTGTTGCGTTTTTCTTTTAACTCATTGACCAATCCTTCGGTAAGCGATTTGCTGAACGTGTCACCCGTTAATCAGAGTGGCTTTAACACCATGCGTGGTTGAAAATATAAAATATACGATCGCTTCATCAGATGGATCAGACATCATGGTATTCATTGTTTTTTATAAATATAGGTATTGTTAATGCTTAGTCCCAGTTGCCTGATAGCGTAACATCCATGTCTTTATTTTTGACATCCATCTCTAACGGAAAGACGATTTTATAACTGTCCATGTTCATTTTTTGCGAACTAATCAAACCTGTAGAGTCGGCCCACAACTGCACTATACATGTTTGTTTATATAGCGCTTGTTTGAGACTCGAAGTTATACCCAGCGTAACCGGCAATGGCAGGTTTGACGGATATGAAGCAGATTTACCGATAACTCGCTGCTGATCTGCGGCGTCAACAATCCTGACGTAAACATGCTGCAAGCCGGAGTTTTTGTTTGTGTAGGCGTTTATGGTAACCGTTTTTAATTTAAAGTTTTGGTTATCTTTTTGGCATGCAGTCGTACTAACGATGATAATAGCCAACAGGGTTATATATTTCATTTGTTGTTTAATATTAAGTAATTAGATTATGCAGGTACAAGCCGGCGCGAACGCAGGTAAACTGCTGTACGATTTAGATAAGGGAATAAAGCAATAAGCAGCAAGGTTGCTACTAACATCATTGACATCAGCTCGTAATAATCCATAGCGAACCTGATTTGGATTTGCTGATTAACGGCGCCTACCAACTGCTTGTTTGCGCCTTTACTGGCTTGCTTTAACGAAAGCCCCTTTGACAACAGTTCAGTCCCACGCGTGGCCAGCGCGTGCAATGCAAATCGGTCGACTTTTGTTAGATGGTCCTGAAATGCATTGTAATGCCGGCTTTTTTCGTAGAGCTCGCAAAAATTGATGATCGCAGCACTAACACAGAAACCAACATACCCCATAGTTGAACATATCGAAGTTGCTGACGGGCCAATTGTAACAGGCACTGCAGAGATGGCATACACAATGGTGGGTACCATGATCATCCCCACGCCTATCCCCTGCATAAAAAGCGGAGCGTAAAAGTTGTTTTCATTTGCCTCTGTAGCAAACAAAAAGAACATAATGACGTGAAAAGCCAGCAATAATATAAAGCCCGGAAACCAGATAAACCTGATATTTTTTTTCTGCAGGATCATAGCACCTGAAATTATAATACCAATTATGAGGCCGCCCAGGTTGCAACTGTTTATATAACTTACGTGAATAGGATCAAGCTTAAGTACACCTGTAAAAAATGAATTGGTGATATTAACCGCAAACCGACATATATAAAGTACGAAGATGAGAAAGGCCGCGAACTTAAAATTGCGAAAGCGAAATATACCCAGATGCAGATATGGTCTTTTTAAACCTCTTTGGCGTACAATGTAAATCAATGTGCTAACTATCATAGCGGCAACGCTATAGTAAATGCGGGCATCATCCAACCAATAATATTCCTGCCCATAAATACTAATATACCCCAACAAAGTGAGCATGATGCTCCAAAACACAAAACTTTGCCAGTCGAGTTTGTATAAGTGAAAGCGGGCGTTTAACCTGACGTTATTCATACACAGCATGATAAGGCACAGGCATGGCAGGTAAGAGAACAATGCGCCCTTGTAAACCAGGTTAAAATTATAAGAGTCTATCAAATCGGCGGTAACCAAATTGGTAAAGGGCAGGATACATATCAGCATTCCGAAAAAAACCGAGAAGCTTATTTCGCGGGCCCTTTCGCTGTGCAGGCGGGTAAACATGAGGGATAAAGACAGATTTACTGTACTGGAGAACAACATCCCCTGGAAAAAACGGATCGGGAATAATATATAAAGATCATTGGTTAAATAACATACCAGTGTTGTCAGCAACTCCAACATGGTAAAAATGATAAAATATTCTTTTGCTGCCAGGAAGTTAAAGAATCGCCGTTCAAGGCTGTAAAAGGCTATATACCCGGCATAAAACAAGGCTACCGCAAATTGTATATCTGCCGGTTCGCTGCCATAATAGCCTGCTGCCGCATTGATGTTTGCAAATGGCAGAAAAAAAAGCACCAGCGTGGGCAGGATAAGCGAAAACAGGATGATCTTAATAGCCCACCCGGGAACCCAGCGTCTAAAAATTGGAATCCCCCTATCCATGGCGCTGCTGTTTTTTTGGAACGTAAACATTAACATTCATCCCCACTCTAAGCATGGCCAGCTGCTTTTTTTCAGCATCGACCCTGATACGTACCGGCACACGCTGAACAATTTTCACATAGTTACCGGTAGAGTTATCCGGAGGCAGCAACGAGAAGCTGGAACCGGTCGCGGGCGACAATGAAATGATAGTGCCCTTAAACCCCTGGTCCGGAAATGCGTCGGCAACAATTTTTACGGTATCACCTATATGCATGCCGGCAATCTGGGTTTCTTTGTAATTGGCTATCACCCATTTGTCAGTTTCGTTATCAACTATATAGGCCAGCACTTCGCCAACATTAATCATTTGACCAACCTCTACCGTACGACGTCCCATTCTTCCATCATATGAAGCCCTGATAACGGTATATTCAACATCAAGCATGTTGCGGTCAAGCAAGGCTTTTAAACGTGCAATTTCTGCCCTTAATACCGTCTTTTCTGCTATAATATCGTCTATTTTTGATTCTGCGGCTCCGTAGTTTTCCTCTGCCGACTGGAAATCGCTATTGTTCACATCCAGGGCAGCCTGAACATTTTCAAGCTGTTGTTTAGTTGCTGACTCCTCTTTATAAAGGCGCAAATAACGTTCAAAGTCAAGCCGCTGTTTCCAAACTTTTGCAGCGCTTGCTTTAATTTGAGCTTTAGCAGAACCGGCAGTTTTTTGCGTGGTGTGTATGTTACTTTTTAATACCTCTAACTGTGCCTCGGCTTTTTGTATAGCTGCCCGGGTCTGCGCAACTTGTAACGTGTACTCCCGGTTATCTATAATTAATAAGGTATCTCCCTTTTTTACCGGCTGGTTCTCTTCAAACTTTACGGCCACTATAAAACCTCCCGCACGCGATATAACAGGGTTTACGTACTCCTGTACCTGTGCGTCATTAGTTTGCTCATACTCATGATACTCCCAAAGTGTAAATACGGCCCAAATTGCCAGGGCTATAATGGTAAGGCCGGCTATCCAACCGGTTATCTTGGTAATAATTCGATCTGTTACTATATGCTTTTTTTTCATGTTAAAGTACGCCGGTGATGTTTTGAAGTAGATAATATTTGTTTTGGGCCACAATACGTGCGGTTGCCAGCTCAAAGCGTGTTTGCAGCACCTGCACATCGGCATCAAGCAAATCGGTAATTAATGAAGTTTGATTGAAATAGGTATTTTTAATAATGCGGGCATTTTCCTGTGCATGGGCCACATCAACCTCGGCCACACCAATTTGCACCAGCGATTCCTTATATCGTAAGTAAGCCTCTTTAACCTGTTGCCGCACTTTGTCCTCAATGTCTTTATGAGTGGTTTCTTCTTTATCAAGCTCCAGTTTAGCCGAGTTCACTTTATGCCTGTTTTGATAAAGTTGCGATAGCGGCATAGTAACCTTGATACCGGCAACACCAAGCGAGTACCAGGCAGGATTGTAAGGAAATAGGAATATTTGCGGGTTAGCGTATGAAAAATCGCTGTAAAGCCCAACCTTTGGCTGATAGTTGGCTTTTACCTGGCTAAGATGCAGTTTGCTAACCTGCGTTTGCTTTTCAGAAATATGGTACGCAAAGGAATGTTCCATTGCGTCGGCGAGGTATTTTTCATAAGGCGATTCTGGCACGTCAACTGAATCGAACTCTGTGGGGATGATCACACTTTCATCCGGTTCGCCCATAATGATGTTTAGTTTCTGTGTAGCGATAAGAATATCATTCTCTATGGTTACCAAAGCCATCTTACGCCTGGAAAGATCCAGTTCAACACGCAGCACATCGCTTTTTAAGACCACCCCATTTTTTTGAAGGGCTTTTATCTCCAACAATTGCTTTTCCTGATCGGCAATATCCTTAATGATCAGTTTCCTGAAGACCAAGGCCTTTTGAAGATCAAGATACAGCGCGGCCGTTTTATACCTGATGACAGAGATCGCTTCGTTATTATGGATAACCGCAATCTGGTACAATAGCTTATTCTCTTCAATTTTAAGGTTAAGCTTATTGCCATTATAAAGGTTCAGATAAAAATCGGCCCCCGCTTTGTATAAAGTGTGTATAATTTCGTGTTCCTGCGTGTGCGAAGAAAAAAGGCCATTTTCATAAATGGGCATATTGGTTGCCTTTTCAATGCTGCCAAGCAAACTTACTTCGGGCAACCGTTCCATTATTGCGTCCTTAATCTCCTCGTCAGCAATCAAATTGGCTTTTCTGGTAATCTCAATCTGCCTGCTGTTTTGTTCGGCTTTGCGCCAGGCGTCCGGCAATGTAAGGAAGGCAGTGTTTTTAGACTGGCTATATGCGCTATTTGCGGCTAACAAACCAGCAAATGCGATCAATATTTTACTGTAGTACATATTTGTGGCAAAAATATGCCTCTCACAACTGTTCACTTTCGCCTAAGTTGCCAATATTTTCATCATTCCGGCCAATTTTTATTAACTTTGAATTGCGATGATATTCTAATGACGAAGATTGGATTAATAGCTTCCCTCCCCGAAATTGATAATAAGCCGGATTCGGTTTTTGTGATGCATGAAAGATCAGAGAAATTAATCCCTTTTCATACCCATACCAAGGGCCAGTTAAGCTACGTTGAGGGCGGTCTGGCTTACATCACCACACAAAACAAAACCTATGTAGTGCCTGCAAGGCACTATTTCTGGATTCCGCAGGGCTTGATACATGAACTTCGGGTGGGCGTCTTCGCAACAGCTTTAAGATCACTTTATTTTTATTCCACCAACGACGACGCGAACGAATTTTATGGCAAACTGGGTATTTATCCGGCTAGCGAGTTGCTAATTCAAATGATCAATTATACCGAGCGTTGGGACGAACTCCATATAGGCATTGGCGATCGTAATTTCGATTTCCTGGTAGCGCTGAAGAATATGCTGCCCGACTTAAACAAAAGGTCGTTGCCTATTATGTTGCCCAAAACTGAACATGAGCTAATGCAAAAGATCATCAATTATTTAGAAAGCCATATAAGCGAAAA
Organism: Mucilaginibacter gossypii; assembly: GCF_017569325.2. Classification (NCBI taxonomy): domain Bacteria; kingdom Pseudomonadati; phylum Bacteroidota; class Sphingobacteriia; order Sphingobacteriales; family Sphingobacteriaceae; genus Mucilaginibacter; species Mucilaginibacter gossypii. The sequence continues at coordinate 2,492,183 of NZ_CP071878.2, forward strand.
ATTAGTTATAGCTGATGTAAGCGGACATTTTGCCATGAGCGAGCGGTCGTTATCGCGCCTGTTTCAGTCGCAATTACGTATTTCGTTTTTGCAATATGTTAAGAGCCTGCGTATGATAACGGCGATAGAGATGATTGTGAAAACACAAAAACCTATCGCTGATATTGCTTTTGAGGTGGGGTATGCCAGTGTTGCATCATTTAGTGATACATTTTATGCTTTCACCTCATCACGTCCGTCTGACTTGCGGAGGCGTTGATCTAAAAAGTCAGCTGAACGGTCAAGCTTTCCCGCTACCGCTTACCCATACACCAGTACGCTTTGCACCTTCAAGGTAGAATACCAATCTCTACTTGGCTGTCTTAAGTCCACCTATCATAAAATAGATATCATTAAACCCTTGTCTTCATTTAATCCCATACAAAGGTCTGGGGCGCTAGCCCCATCCGACGAAACCATTAAAACAATTAAGTTTTGGTGCAATTTGGTCAACCTTTTGAGCAACTCTTAGTCTGAAATACTGCCGGTCTTGCTTAGCATCCACGGCGAACAAACCCAAGGCCAGCTCTGATCAGCCAGTATTTCGCTTACGCAAAAACCGTTCATGTAATTTTCCTTAACCCGGATACACCGTGACCGTTCAAATTTGCACAGGCAAAAGTAAATTCCTGCCCGCGCTTATGTATGGAAATTTTCGGTGATTTAGCTAATAGATAGTAAGTTTAATCAATTCAATGAAGATTTGAATTGAGCAGGCGACAGCTGCGTTTTGGTCTTAAAAAGGCGGCTAAACGATTGCGGATGCTCGAATCCCAATCGATAGGCGACCTGGCTAATGCTCAATGTAGATGTTGCAAGTAATTCTTTAGATCTCTCGATCAGTTGCTCCTGGATGTGCTGTTGTGCGCTAAGCCCGGTAAGCGAGCGCAACATATCACTCAGGTAATTTGGTGTGTAGTTTAATCGATCCGCCATGTGCTGAACGGTAGGCAACCCTCTTTTTGTTGGCATTTCTTTTTGGAAATAACTGTTGAGTGCCGCTTCGAACCGCTGAAGCAGGTCGCTGGTGGCGGCCTGTCTCGTCAGGAACTGACGTTTGTAAAAGCGTTTGGCGTACGTCAAAAGCAATTCGATCTGCGCAATCACCACCTCCTGGCTGAAATCGTCGATGCGGCTGTTCAACTCTTCTTCAATGATCTTAAAAATGGATGAAACGGTCGTTCTTTCCTGTTCAGAAAGGTGAAGCGCTTCGTTTGATGAATATGAGAAAAAACCATACTGCCTGATCTTGGCAGCTAAGGGAAAACCTTGCAAAAAATCCTGATGAAAGATCAACGAATAACCTTCATTTCCTTTATATACGGCTGTGCTGCCAACCACCTGGTTAGGTGCGGTGAATACCATACTGCCTTCGTCAAAATCATAATAGCCCTGCCCGTATCTAAACTTGCCGCCCAGCTTTTCAATAAAGGATATCTTGTACAGAGAGGTCACGTAACTGACCGGTAAGCAGCTTAAATTGGTCCGTTCGTCGCGTGTATCAAACAAGGTGATCAACGGATGCTTAGGCCCTGGGAGATTCAGCATACGGTGAACCTCTTTAATCGATTCTACTTTAGCGATTTTAGGATTTTCTATTTTCATAGCTAAAATTACTTAATATGACCGGCAACAGCCTCAGCCGCCGGTCATTTAAGCGTCAGGTAATAGCGATTAATCGAATTACCAGGGCAGTTTTCCTTCCGGGCCGGTAAATCCGCCTGTCGGGCCATCTGTCTCGAGTGCGACGCGTACCGGCTCACGCGAACCTACTTCCAGACTATCTGTTCCCTGGAAATTATTGAGCGCAGTAGCTGTATAACCTGGGCTGGTCGCGTTTACCTTGATCCCCTCTTTCTCCAACTCTAAGGCAAAAGCCAGGGTTACCGCATTTAAAGCAGTCTTAGATGCAGCGTAGACGATGCCGAAATGTTCACGTGCCCAGCATTCCGGATCGGAGATCCAGGTAAGGGAGCCAAGGCCGCTGGATACGTTAACGATGCGTGCTGCTGCCGATTTTCGCAGTAAGGGCAACGCCTTCTGGGTTACAGCGATCACACCGAAAACGTTGGTTTCCCAAACAGCGCGTACCTCATCCAGCGATACGTTAACGGCACGGCCGGTGGCCATTAACTCTTCCGGTTTTTTGGGAGATGTTCCTGCGTGAGAGATACCTGCGTTATTCACCAGCAGGTCCAGGCGTCCATATTCACTGGTTATTTTAGCTATCGCCGCATTGATACTTTCCTGCTGTGTGACATCCAGTTGAACCGCTTTTGCATTATCGCCAATCTCGGTGGCTGCCTTTTCGCCGTTCTCCAGGCTACGGGAACCCAAATAAACAATATAGCCGTTAGCGGCAAGTGCTTTAGCAATTTCATTCCCTACACCCTGATTAGCGCCCGTTATCAGCGCGATCAGTTGATTATGATCTTGACTTTCCATTTGCTTAATTATATTAATAGAACAAAGGTCTGTATTACGATCTGCACCGTTTAAACCAAATCAAGGATATTCCTAACCAAATTATTCTTTTATTAAAAGGGCTACCTATCCTAAGACATTGCCCTGACGCCATTCCGATCAAACGGGAGATACAATCTACGGTCATCTCTTTGGATGGTCTTTATTTAATTTAACTACTAAGTCATTAGTTAAAATATCTTACAACTACAGCTCGGTTATTTTGCAAAAAAAAAACGCCCCATAACAGGGCGGCCTTCAAACCAAACTAACTACTTTATGAAAACAGTCTTTAATTATTTAACAGCTATTTCTCTTGTTTGAAATTTAGCTTCTTCTCTTTTTGCTACAGTAAGCTTCAGGATACCATCGGTATAATCGGCTTCAATTTTTGATTGATCGGCACTTTCAGGCAATGTGAATGACCTTACAAATGAATTGTAGCTATATTCACGTTTGCTGAATTTTTTACCTTCTTCAACATTTTCGGCTTTCTTTTCTGCAGCTACGCTTAATACATTTTTGTCAAGATTGATTTTAAAATCCTCTTTCTTTAAGCCAGGTACAGCCAGTTCAACATGAAACTCATTTTCGGTTTCTGCGATGTTAACTGCAGGCACACGGGCAATCAGTTTATCACTTAAAAATGAATCATTGATCAGTGAATCAAATACATCGCTAAAAAATGGGTTAGCTGAAGTGTTTTTAAGGCCGTTGTTAAATTTTACTAATGTCATTTTTATATCCTCCTAAAGTTTTGTTTTTTATTAACTTCGTAACCTATTGATCAACTGCTGTACCAACAGCAAAACCGCCTATATCAAACGACAAAAAGTCACTATTAAATATTTTAGGCAGACAAAATGACCGAAAATGGCTGAAAAACTTACAGATTATAAATATAAAACCCTTATCCCTATCCGCTTTTCGGATATCGATTCATTTGGACATGTAAACAACGCCGTTTATCTTACCTATTTTGAAATAGCCCGGATTGGTTATTGGAAGGAAATTATCAACTGGGACTGGAGCAATACCGGCATTATTCTGGGCCGGTCGGAAATCAACTACCTTAAGCCTATTACTGTTCAGGATAATATTGCCTGCTATGTACGTACCATTCGTATAGGCAACAGCAGTTTTGATATGATGCATGTATTGGTAAAAATAACCCCCAATGGCGAAGAAATTGTAACAACCGGCAAAACGGTTTGTATCAGCTACGATTACTCGGCCAATAAATCTGTTTCTATCCCATCTCCCGAAAGGCACAGGATGATCAATTATGACGAACCGAGGTTAATTCTGAATACGAATTAATGTATTGATGTGCAAATTTCAAATGTGCTGGTAAAGCTTGTATTGCGCAGATTTCAAATATGCAAATGGAGCTTACATATCTAATTCAAACATTTACGCACCTGAAATCTGCACATTTGCACATCCATAATCCGCACATTTGAAATCTAAAATATCTTCCCGGGGTTCAAAATTCCTTTAGGATCAAACACGTGCTTTATCCCTTTCCACAACGCAAAATGCATTTCCGAATATTTTATCGGCATAAACTCTTTTTGTACCAGGCCAATGCCGTGCTCACCAGACAAGGTGCCGCCAAGTGATACAGTTAATTCAAATATCTCCTGGATGCCGGATTTGAGCTTGTTATTCCAGTCGTCATCGCTCATGTTGGCTTTAATGATATTTACATGCAGGTTCCCATCGCCGGCATGGCCATAACAAACTGATTCGAAGCCATATTTAGCTCCGGTTTCTTTTATTCCCTTAATCAGCGGTGGCAGTGCGGCGCGGGGTACAACAGTATCTTCCTCTTTATAAACCGAGTTTGACTTTACCGATACCGCCATGGTACGCCTTAAACGCCAAAGCTCTTCCTTTTGAGCAGTCGAATCGGCAAACAACACATCGCGGCAGTCAAACTCTTCAAGCACTGCATTTATTTTTTCGCAATCGGTAAAAATCACGTCCTGGTTGGTACCATCTACTTCAATCAATAAGAACGCTTCAATACCATCCTGCAAATCAAAAGCAATATCATCATGCTCCTTAACCCACTCCACTCCTCTTCGCTCCATAAATTCCAGCGCCGACGGAATAATACCAGCTCTGAATATTGCTGAAACCGCCGCACAGGCAGCTTCATTGGTTGGGAATGAGGCCAGCATCAAAGCATCTAAAGTTGGAGCAGGAATAAGCTTCACCACAATTTTAGTGACAATGCCAAGAGTGCCCTCCGAACCAATCATCAATTGGGTTAAATTATAACCGGATGCATATTTAAGGGTATTTGCACCCGTCCATATGATCTCGCCCGATGTTAAAACCACCTGTAAGTTCAGCACATACTCCCTGATGGTTCCATATTTAACAACCCGTGGCCCGCCTGAACCATGCGATACGTTGCCTCCAATAAAGCAACTACCTTTACTGGCCGGATCAACGGGGTACAACAAGCCTCTTGCAGCCACCGCGTTCATGAACTCTTCAGTTATAACGCCGGGTTCAACGGTAGCTTGCAGGTTTTGTTCATCAATTTCAAGGATTTTATTAAAACGCTCCATGGCTATCAGCAAACCGCCATTAACCGGAAGGGCGCCACCGCTTAAGCCAGTACCCGCTCCGCGCGGCGTTACGGGGATCAGGTTTTCGTTACAGATTTTCAACAATGCAGCAACCTCTTCGGGTGTTTGCGGACGCGCTACAACTTCCGGATAATAAACAAGATCTTCGGTTTCGTCATGGCTGTACTTTTCGAGGCTTTCTTGGCCGGTTAAAACATTACCGGTGCCAACAATTGCGGTTATGGCCTCTAATATTTGAGCCGATATTTTATTGAATTCCATGATCAGGATTTCTTGTAATTTATAATAACAGCCGAATGCGCTACCTTACCGCTTAAGGGCGGAGTAAGTTTTTTAATGGTAACCTCAATACTTTCAACAAACGGGTATTTCTTTTTTATACGATCAATAATTGCCTGACCAACGGTTTCAATCAATTTACGTGGTTGTTTCATCTCTTCGCATGTTATAATATACACACGTTCATAATCAACAGTTTTACTTAGATTATCTTCCAGCAAATCGCCGGGAGGCACAAAACCAACATTCACATCAACTAAAAAACGGCAACCTATTTTTTGTTCTTCGGGATAAAATCCGTGGTACGCGAAAAACTCCGCGCCCTGTAAGGCTATATTGATCATGGCCAAAAATAAAAAAAAGCCCTCTCTAAATCTCACTCTCTATAGAAAGACTTTTAAAAATATTTTTATTTCGGCTGATTTCCAGCAGCTCAAAAAATATTTTACAATCAAAAACATGTTTTAAACCGTTTAAACCTGCTTTTTATCATAAAGTGGCTTCGCATATCAAAAAACAGCGTTTTTGGCTTGCTTTTACCGGCGATAAATGCTTTATATTTGCCCACCAACTATAATTTTATGGCCAAAACAGATCTGTACGAAGCCCCCGATTACTATTTATTAGATGAGTTACTAACCGATGAGCATAAGTTGATCCGCTCATCAGTTCGTGATTGGGTGAAGAAGGAATTGAGCCCCATTATTGAAGAGTACGCTCAAAAAGCTGAGTTCCCTTCGCAACTGTTAAAAGGCCTTGCCGAAATAGGTGCTTTTGGGCCTACTATACCAGTAGAATATGGCGGAGCGGGCTTAGATTATACTGCTTACGGCATCATCATGCAGGAATTAGAGCGCGGCGATTCTGGCATCCGTTCAACAGCATCTGTTCAGGGTTCGCTGGTGATGTATCCCATTTATGCCTACGGCAGTGAAGAACAGCGTAAAAAATATCTTCCTAAGCTGGCGAGTGGTGAATTAATGGGATGCTTTGGCCTTACCGAGCCCGATCATGGCTCAAACCCTGGTGGCATGACGACCAACATTAAAGATGCCGGCGACCATTATATACTTAATGGCGCTAAAATGTGGATCTCCAATTCGCCTTTTGCTGATATTGCCGTTGTTTGGGCTAAGGATGAAGCTGGTAAAATTCGCGGGCTGATAGTTGAGCGCGGCATGGAAGGTTTCACCACACCTACAACCCATAATAAATGGTCGTTAAGGGCATCGGCAACCGGTGAGCTTGTTTTTGATCATGTTAAAGTCCCAAAAGAGAATCTGCTACCTAACGTAGCAGGTATAAAAGGCCCGCTGGGTTGTTTAAACCAGGCCCGTTATGGTATTGCCTGGGGTGCATTAGGTGCTGCGATGGATTGTTACGACACAGCCCTCCGTTACACCAAAGAACGCGAGCAGTTTGGCCGGCCGATAGCTGGATTTCAGCTTCAGCAAAAAAAACTGGCCGAAATGATTACTGAAATCACCAAAGGGCAGCTGTTAGTTTGGCGTCTTGGAGTACTTAAAAATGAGAACAGAGCTACGCCTGCCCAAATATCAATGGCTAAGCGAAACAGCGTTGAAACGGCCATTACTATAGCCCGTGAAGCCCGGCAAATGCTCGGCGGTATGGGTATTACCGGCGAGTACCCTATTATGCGCCACATGATGAACCTTGAATCGGTAATAACTTATGAAGGGACACATGACATTCACCTGCTTATTACCGGGATGGATGTTACCGGACTCGACGCTTTTAAGTAATAGATAATCGATATACTTTAACTTTCAGCAGCGCCGGTGTTATTCATGCGCATAAATATTGTTCATTATAATTATGAGCGTTATATTTGTGGTGTAACCACTTAATGTTGTCAACCCCTGATAGCCCAGTTAGTTTAAACAAACTGCTGGTCAACCATTTAATTTGGCTGGCCCTGGCTTTTTTATTGATATTTAATTCCTGCGCAAACAGCGTTAATGATACAGGCGATTACTCCAGGCACTTTAAAACACTATTTGATACGGTAAACCTGTATAATGGGGAAAGATCCCAACCACAGAAGGGCATTCAATACCTTGACTCAGCCTACCGCACTATAAAACACCCGTTTGTAAGCGACAGGTTCCGTTTTTATGCCTTCCATTTTCTTTACAATTTAAAAGGGCTGCATGACCCTAAAAAAGCCATGCTTTATGCTGATACTATGCGAGCTGTGGCTACCGAAAGTGTTACCCCGGATCAGCATATTAAATTAGCTGCCGAAGCTGATTTCGCAACCGGGGATACCTATTCGGCCCTGGTAAGATACGATGAGGCTTACAGGTATTTTTACAAGGGCTACTCTATCGGCAAAAACGCCATTGACGATGCCATCCTGGCCGAATACACTTACCGAATGGGTATGATTATGTTTAAGCAGGGGCATTTTAGGGAAGCGGCCAATTATTTCAAGATCAGTCATAGGCAAAGCTATGCCTATGCTGATGATTTTCGTGCCTTTTATCAGCGGCAGGAGCTTTTGGATAATATTGGCGAGAGCTATAAAAACAGTGACGATATTGACAGCTCAAGCCTTTATTTAAATAAGGCGCTTGTTTATATCAATGAAAATAGTTCAAGGTTTGCCGAAAGGGCAAACCTGCTTGAAGTTGCAAGAGGCGTAGTATATGGCAACCAGGGAGATCTGGCTTTATTAACCCATAATTATAACCAGGCACACGAATTACTGAAAAAAAGTATCGCCATTAATTTAAAACAAGGTTATGATAACCGCGATGCCGAACTAACCGAAATAAAACTTGCCCGACTATATTTAATAACCAATAAACCAAACGACCTTTTTGAACTACTGAAAAGACTCCGCGCCCAGCTCGATACTATCAAAAATGATGACGCTGAAACCAACTGGAATGGTTTGATGAGTAATTATTATCTGCAAAAAAAAGATTACCAGAATAGCTTGTTGTATTTAAAAAACTATTCATCGTTAAAAGATTCGGCAACAAAAAGAACTTCATCATTAAAACGGACAGATATTAATCAGCAACAAGCCAATTTTGATAAAGAAAATCAGATAGAAGATCTTAAAAGTCATAATAAACTGCAGTTGATATACATCTATCTTGCTGTGCTTTTTTCAGTGATGGCAGTGATTATTATCTTCCTTGTTTTTCGTAACCTTAAAAGGTCAAAACGAGATATGGTAGCTATAAAAATGCTAAACGACCAAATTAAGTTGCAAAAAACCGAATTAGAAAACACACTTGAAGAAGTAAACCGGGGAAGCAGGGAAAAAGACCGAATTCTACGCGCTGTAGCACATGACCTCCGCAATCCGCTTGGAGGAATAGCATCGTTATCGGCCTCAATGGTTGATGATGCAACTGATGAAGAACAAACAGAGCTGATCAACCTCATAAAAGAAACTTCCTATAATTCCCTCGAACTCATCAATGAAATTTTAGAGGCGGCAAATACTGCCAACATGACTTTTAATAAAGAATGGGTTGAAATTAATAGCCTCATTAATAAAAGTGTTGATTTGTTGCGGTTTAAAGCAGCTGAAAAAGACCAGGATATCATGCTGAGCTTATTGGATGCTCCCACTGAAATACTAATAAACAGGGAAAAAATATGGCGGGTTATCAGCAACCTGGTTAGTAACGCCATAAAGTTTAGTCCCAAAGGTGCCGTTATTTATGTAATTGTAAACCAAAAACATCAAGGTGTTGAAATATGTGTTAAAGATTACGGTATAGGCATTCCTGATAAATTACAGCAACAAGTGTTTAATATGTTCACCGAAGCTAAACGGCCCGGCACCGACGGCGAAAAATCATTTGGCCTCGGGCTTTCCATCTGCCGTCAAATAGTTGAAAAACATAGTGGCAGAATTTGGCTAAAAAGCGAATCAAATAATGGTTCAAGTTTTTACGTCTATCTTCCGGCCCAGGCATCTTAACATATCGGTTATTCCAAACCAATTTATTTTGGACAGGTGATAGATAAATAAAAAAATATTGGTAAAACAACCCGGTCATTTTTATTTTTTTTATAGATTACCCTTGTTTTACAATCAACTCTAAACCTCGCATAATTTAATATTGATGTTTATATACAAAAGCTTCAGGCAAATATGGCTATCCGGTAATATACAGGGTTGTTTGCTTTTTGTTTACTTTTTGTTGATAACCACTTCATGCGGGCAACAGTCAAAGGGCTTTCTTTCGTCTTCAGCTTATAATAAGGCTGTTGACACTGCAACGATAATGTATGATAATGGGCATCACAAAGCAGCAGTAAATTATCTTGATTCGGCCTTCCGTCATTCAAGCAACCTTAGCTTCAAACAGGTTTATAATTACTATTATTTTATCTATAATTATGCTTCGCATATAAAGGCCGATCGAAAAATGGCTTTGCTTTACGCCGACAGTATGCTTAATATTTTCGATACGCCGGAGAAGAAGCTAAAATTTACCAGTGAATATGGCCAGGCTCATCTTGCCAAGGGAGATGTGTTATTTGACGAGCATCGTTACAACGAAGCTTACAGTTATTTTTACGAAGGAAAAGTAATTGCCAATAATAACCTTGACGATTGTACCATGGGAGATTACAGCTACCGGATGGGCATGATCTTGTATAAGCAGGAACATTACAGCCGGGCCGCCGTATATTTTAAAAAAAGCTTTGATGAAACCAGGTCATGCGAAGGAAACTTCAATTATTTTTATCGCAGGCAGGAACTATTGAATAATATAGGTTTAAGCTACAGTAAAATGTTGATGAATGATAGTGCTATGCATTTTTACAACAAAGCCCTCGATTACATTAATGATAACATTGCAAGGTTTAAAGACAGGCCCCAAATGGGGGAAGTATCCAAAGGGGTTGTATATGGCAATATGGCTGATATAAGTATCAGGGAAAAAGATTATAACAAGGCTAAAAGTCTTCTCAGAAAAAGTATAGCTATCAATCTGCGCAAAGGAAACGATAATAATGACGCTCAACACTCCGAATTAAAGCTTGCATCTATATATGATCAGCAAAACTTAAATGACTCTTTATTAAACCTCCTCAATATTATTAGCCTCCAGTTTGATAGTGTCCAAAGTCGGGAAACAAAACAAAAATGGCACTTATTGATGTCAAATTATTTCGAGAAGCAGAATGATCATCAGCAGGCTATGACGCACTATAAGCAATATGATGAACTTAAGGACATCATAGCAAATGAAAACAAAAAACTAAAAGAAGCCGACGTTGCAGAACAGGTTAAAAGCCTTGAAAAAGATAACGAGTTTAATAACCTTAAAAAAAACAATGAATTGCAGCATATTTATCTGAGGGTAACTGTTGTTTTTGCCCTGATGCTCATTATTATCATTTCCCTGGTATTTTTAAACTGGCAAAAATCAAAAAAGAACATTAAAACACTTGGAAGCCTTAACAGCCAGATAAACCATCAAAACCACCATCTTGAAAACGCCCTCCGTGATTTAAAACTCAATAACCAGGAAAAGGACCGGATTTTACGTACTGTTGCACATGATCTGCGCAACCCTATAGGCGGAATAGCTTCGCTTACCAGTGTAATGACTGAGGAAAATTATAGCGACGAACAAAAAGAGCTGTTAAATATTATTCGGGAGACTTCATTTAACTCCATTGAACTAATCAATGAAATTCTGGAAGCCACTGAATCTGCTTCGGCTATATTACATAAAGAAGCGGTTGAAGTTAATTCTTTATTGGGCAACAGTGTTGAGTTGATGCGTTTTAAGGCCGCTGAAAAACAGCAGATTATCAATACTTTCCTATTAAATTCACCACTCGAAATTTATATTAGCCGTGAAAAAATATGGCGGGTGATCAGCAATCTGATAAGTAATGCTATTAAATTCAGTCCGGAAGGATCGGCTATTTTAGTTATGGCTATTGATTTGGAAAACGAAATCCAGTTTTCTGTAAAAGATCGCGGTATAGGGATTCCCGAAAAGCTCAAAAACCAGGTATTTAACATGTTTACAGATGCTAAACGCCCCGGAACCGCTGGTGAAAAATCATTTGGCCTTGGTCTTTCCATCTGTAAGCAAATTATTGAAGATCATAACGGCCGAATCTGGTTTGAAAGTGATACCGAAAATGGCACGTCATTTAATTTCACGCTGCCAAAAAACTAACAGCTTATTTCAGAAATTCAGCGTACCATCTGCCGGATGTTTTAACCGTGCGCTGCTGGGTTGCATGATCAACATGAATCAGCCCAAAACGCGGATGATAACCTTCGGCCCATTCAAAATTGTCGGTGAGGGTCCACACAAAATAGCCATTAACTTTACAGCCTTCGTTTTTTGCCTTTAACACCTGTGCTATGTAATCCTTTAAGTATTTTAATCTTTTGGGGTCATTTACTTCACCATCAGTAACCTCATCGGGAAAAGCTGATCCGTTTTCCGTAACGATAATCTTTTTAACATTAGGATATGCATCATATTTTTTTATCATATGGTAAATAGAAGGCGGGTAAACCTCCCAGCGCATAGCTGTAAGGTCAACACCCCTCTTTTCGGCTTTGACCATACTTGCGTTGATATACGGCGTAAAAAACGAATATTTTACAATTTCGCGGGTGTAATTCTGTATGCCGATAAAATCAAAATCAAATCTCAGCTTATCCTCGTCGCCGGGATAAAAATACTTTTTCAGATCTTTAAGTGCAGGCAGGTCTTTTATTGGGTAACCCATGCCCAACAAAGGTTCAATATATAGACGATTGATCAGCGCGTCGGCACGGACTGCGGCAGCTATATCCCTTGGCTTATCTGTGTAAGGCTCTATTTGCGAACACGAAAATGTGGTACCTATTTGCGCCGTTGAAGGCAGCAATTTTCGCAGGATCCTGCCACCTTCAGCAATACTCATGGTAACGTGATGTATGGCGGGCACAAAGTTTTTCATACCACTGCGTCCCGGCGCATGGATGCCGAAAAAATAGCCGGCTCCCGTAAAAACTACAGGCTCGTTCATTACCATCCAATGTTTTACCCTATTGCCAAAGTTTTGAGCACAAATAGTGATAAACTCACTAAACCAGTTTATTGCTTCACGATTTGTCCAGCCGCCTTTAACTTCAAGCACATGCGGAAGGTCCCAGTGATAAACAGTTAACCAGGGTTCAACGCCTTGCTTAATACAGTAGTTGATTACCCGGTTATAATAATCAATGCCGGCCTGGTTAATTTTCCCGGTGCCTTCGGGCAAAATACGGGTCCAGGATATAGAAAAACGAAAATTGGGGATATTAAGTTCTTTTATGAGGTCGATATCACGCTCATACAAATTGTAAAAATCGCAAGCTGTTTGTGCATGGTCGCCATTCAGGATCTTTCCTTTTTTTGTGGTAAAAACATCCCACACAGATAGTCCTTTTCCATCGGCATCATGAGATCCTTCTACCTGAAAAGCAGCAGTTGAAACGCCCCATTCAAAGTCGGCACCAAAAAGATCTTTGCTTAAATGTATTTCCCGGTCAGTAAGTTCCATTAATTTGAGCTACAAGCCCAAAAGTGCAATTATATTTATAAATGAAGAATTATAAGTGATAACTTAATGTATGAACGACGAACGCATACTTTTAAGCATCATCCACTGACGGAAATTAATCAGCAGTTTAGAGATATTGATAATGAATTTCATAACCTTTGTGTTTTAGCTATAAAATAAAGGTAACAAGCAGATGTTTGCTGAATGTGACAACTATGTTATTTAATTGTTAACCAGCATTTTCATAAATATACAAAATTGCTTTAATACATTAGCCATTAATTTACAAACGCTATGAAAACACACTTTATAAAAATGTTTGGTTATAACCTGTTTGCCAATCAGCAGTTGATACAGACAATGGAAGCAAACGGTTCGCCGGAGGTAACGCTTAAACTGATGGGCCATCTGCTGGCCGCCGAACAGGTATGGCTCGAAAGATGCAAACTTATCCCTTCTTCTCTGCCTAACACATGGCCCGAAAATGTTACAATTGAGCAATGCAAAAAACAGGTACCGGAGCGTTATGAAGCATGGGTCACATTTTTAAACGAAATCGATGAGGAAGATCTGAATAGCATAATTCCGTATCATAGCTTTACCGGCGACTATTTTGAAAACCAACTTGGCGATATTATTACGCAGGTTCTTAACCATGGTACACATACCAGAGCCCAAATTGGGCAACAGCTAAAGTTTGCGGGTACAAAAACTTTACCTGTTACAGACTATAGTTATTATTTAAGGGTGTTAAACAGCTAAACATTTAGCATATTTGCCAAGTTTTATCACGCATCAAAAACCATGAAAAAACATCTATTCGCAGCTGCAGGCATTGCCTTGTTATTAGGTTGCACCGACACTAAAAAACAGGAAAAAGATCTTTTAAAACAGGTAATTGCCGTACATGATAAAGTAATGGCCAATGACGAGCAATTGATGAAAAATAAGATACTGCTGGATAGCCTGATAAAAAAGAACGCTCCCAATATCAATAAAGACAGCGCGCAGGTTTATTTAAAACTGGTTGATGATGCTGATAATGCGATGAGCGACTGGATGCATAAATTTGATGCGGAAAACAAAGGCAAATCCCATCAGGAAATTATGGACTATCTTGAAGCTCAAAAGAAGCTCATCAGCAAAATAGATACCCAAATAAATGTAGCTGTTACCGGCTCAACTAAATATATAACCCAAATACCGGCAAAAAAATGAGGAAATTGTGGATAGGCATTGTTATATTAATGCTTTTCAATGCCTGCAAATCAAATACTAAAACCGCCCTTCCAATATTGGGTTATAAAACTCCGGTAACTAAAACGGTTAATGGCAAAACAGTAACAGATACTGAGTACGCCACTATCCCACCCTTCAAGTTTGTAAACCAGTATGCTGATACTATAACTCAGAAAAACCTGGATGGAAAAATATATGTAGCCGACTTTTTTTTCACCACCTGCCCTTCTATTTGCCCGGTGATGCACCGAAATATGCTTAATGTATACAAGGAGTTTAAGGATGATGATAACTTCAGGATCATTTCGCATACCATCGATCCCAAATATGATACCGTTCCTGTATTAAAACGCTATGCGGATAAATTAGGGATTGAGGGCAATACCTGGTGGTTGCTGCATGGTGAAAAAGGCGATACTTATAAAATTGCCAAAAGCTACCTGCAAAGTGTATCCGAAAAAAATCCCAAAGGCGAATATATCCATGACGGCTTTTTTATTTTGATAGATAAACAAAAACGTATTCGCGGTACCTACGAAGGAACAGATCCGGCAGAAGTAACCAAACTGATTGCCGATATCAAAACCCTGAAAGCCGAACCCGACCAAATTGCTGCCAAATGAAGATAAAGGCAATAGGCGCTATAGCTATTTTGTTGATCATAATTGGTGCATCATGCCAAAGCGAGGATCAAATTGAGTTTAAACGCTATTACTCGGGCGGAAGCCTTGTTTACCAGCAGCATTGTCAAAATTGCCATGGCGATAAAGGACAAGGCTTGTCGGCACTTATTCCTCCATTAACAGATTCAACGTATCTAAAACAGAACAAAGCTGTACTTGCCTGTTTTATCAAAAACGGCCTTAAAGGAAAAATAACTGTAGCCGGCAGAACATTTGACGATGACATGCAGGCGGATGATATTGCGCCCTTAGAAATTGCTAAAGTGCTTACTTATGTCTCCAATTCCTTTGGTAATAAGATGGGGACAGTTACTTTGCAGCAGGTTCAGGATGATCTTAGAAACTGCAAATAGTTTTTAGTTCATGGTTCATAGCAAAGACTTATTGGTCGGCTCCATTTTACCATGATCCATGAACTATCAGCCATGAACCACAAAATTTCCCTATCTTTATCCCCGCAAAACGTTCTATCGCTGCCAGCTTGTTTGGCGGAGGAAAGTCCGGGCAACATAGAGCATCCTGCTTCCTAACGGGAAGGCGCCGGCAGCCGGCGACAGCAAAGTGCCACAGAGAAAATACCGCCCGCTTAGGTGGGTAAGGGTGAAAACGTGAGGTAAGAGCTCACGGCATAACCGGGCGACCGGCTATGACGGTAAACCTCAGGAGTTGAAAAACCAAATAGGTCCTGAAAGCGGAGTTGCTCGCTCCCGTATCTGCCGCAAGGTAGGTCGTTAGGATGGGTAGGTTGTTTAAACCTGTTAGTGATAACAGGGCCAGATAAATGATAGAAGTTGCCCTTTAAAAAGGCAAAACAGAACCCGGCTTATAGGTTTGCTGCTGTATAAACCCCTTGCTGTAAAGCGAGGGGTTTTTTTATTTGTATCCATTTATTTTTAATAAATTTTATAACCCTGCAAACATTTATCCGCCTTAAACCTTTATAGCACATTAAAAGTGTTTGTTTTTCTATACAAACCCATATATTAGCAAACAACAATTACATATCGGTACATAATTACAAAACATGGCTAAAATTTTAATAATTGATGATGAACGGTCTATTCGTAATACGCTTCGCGAGATTTTAGAGTATGAAGATTACGAGGTTGAAGATGTAGATAACGGGGTTGACGGCCTTCAGTTAATTGAAAAAAAAGACTATGACCTGGTACTGTGCGACATTAAGATGAACCGCATGGATGGTATGGAGGTGCTTACCGAAGGCCTCGCCATTAAACCCGATCTTCCTTTTATTATGATATCAGGCCACGGCACGGTTGAAACCGCTGTGGAAGCCAGCAAAAAAGGCGCATTTGACTTTATTTCAAAACCACCTGATCTGAATCGCCTGCTCATTACCGTTCGTAACGCGCTTGACAGGGGAAGTCTTGTTGTTGAGGCTAAGGTCCTTAAACGTAAAGCATCAAAGGTGCGCTCGATTTTAGGCGAATCGCAGGCTATCCTCAAAATAAAAGAAACTATTGACCGGGTGGCCCCCACCGATGCCCGCGTATTGGTTACGGGTGCCAATGGCAGTGGTAAAGAGCTGGTTGCGCGTTGGTTGCACGAAAAATCAAACCGCTCAAGTGCACCTATTATTGAGGTAAACTGTGCTGCCATTCCATCAGAGTTAATTGAAAGTGAACTATTCGGTCATGAAAAAGGTTCGTTTACATCAGCCATTAAACAACGCATCGGTAAATTTGAATCGGCAAATGGCGGCACTTTGTTTTTGGATGAGATAGGTGACATGAGCCAGTCGGCCCAGGCTAAGGTATTGCGTGCATTACAAGAAAATAAGATTACACGCGTAGGCGGCGAAAAGGAAATTGACGTTGATGTACGTGTAGTAGCGGCAACCAACAAGGACCTGCTGAAAGAAATTGAAGCCGGTAATTTCCGTATGGACTTGTACCACCGCCTAAGTGTAATATTGATCCACGTACCACCGCTTATTGAACGCAAAGACGATATCCCGTTGTTAACTCAAAGCTTTTTGGATGAGATCTGCAATGAATATGGCATGCCCGTTAAAAAAATCTCTGATGCTGCACTTGAGGCCCTTAAAGCCCTGCCATGGACCGGTAATATTCGTGAACTCCGCAACATGGTTGAGCGTTTGATCATCCTGAGTGATAAAGTTATTACAGATAACGATGTTAGAGCGTTTGCCAACCCATCTGCACCAACAGCAGTTGGCACTGGCAGCGCCGCCGCTCCTGCACCGCAAACGGATTTTGATCAATTCAATAACTTTCAGGAATATAAAGACTTTGCGGAGCGTGAATACATCAAATTCAAGCTGGAAAAAAATAATTGGAACGTTTCAAAAACTGCTGATGATATCGATATTCAACGCAGTCATCTTTACAGTAAAATTGAAAAATTTGGCCTTAAGCGCGGCGAATAACATAAACTTTTGAAATTATTTTAAAAAGCATCGGCAAATATGATAGCCGGTGCTTTTTTTATGTTATTATTGTATATCAATAACCTTTATTAACACCATGAAAACCTATTACATAGCGTCTTTTTTATTGCTCGCGTTATGCTCATGCAGTAACCCGCCAAAGGCAACTACAGAAACAACCGAACCTGCCGGTAAGCTTGACGGGACCTGGCATCTGATATCAAGCAAAAGCATTATGAAGGGCGATACTACGGTAACCACCCCTCCTAAAGACCAGGAAATGTTTAAAATGTTTAACGCCACTAACTTCGCCTTTTTCACGCATGACCTGGTACACGGCAAAACAGCCAAACCGGTTTATTCGTCGGGCGCGGGCACTTATACCCTATCCGGCGACGATTATACCGAGCACTTGGCTTATTGCGATGCCCGCGATTGGGAAAACAGGGATTTCAAATTTAAGCTCACAATGAAAAATGATACCCTAACTCAAAAAGGAATTGAGAAGATAGACAGCCTTAAAGTTGATCATGAGATCATTGAAACTTATGTAAGAGTGAAATAAACGTTAAAACTTATATTTTAAAGCCCGGCGTGTTCCGGGCTTTTTATTTGCACTGTCCCGTCCTAAACGAACCGAACAGCATTTCAACCTTTACAATAACAATAAATCGTAACCTGCGCGGTAACCTATTCGTTAAAACCTAAATTATCCATGCTTATAATAAGTGAAATTTTATTGAAAAGCCTTCACAAAAAATTAGCCGGTTGTTGTTTGTAAAACGATGAAATTCATTGAAGAAGTCTTGTTATCGGCCCGGATTTAATTGTAGTTTACCCGCTAAAAACCACTCAAAGGATGAAGCTGTTAATTAACCATAAGATACTGTTAATGGTATCGTTATTTACTTTTTCATTTAATCGCTGCCGGCCGCAAAAAAGCTCAGAAGCCATTACAACTATTAAATCTATTCACACAATTTCAGCTACGAGTTCAAATATTCCGCTTAAAAACATGTTTGGCATAAACGCGTATGAATGGAATTTTTTGCGGGATCCCGCCAATCCGGAGCAAAAAGGAGCCATTTACGAAACCAACATGAACCTTATCAAGTCATTCAGTGCGGTAAGGCATTATTTAGGCTGGGCCCGGATGGAAAGCACTAAAGGCAGCTATACCTTCAACCCCACTCATAAAGACAACTGGAACTATGATCTCATTTATAGCCGTTGCAAGCAGGAAGGTATATTGGTTTTAGCAGATATAAAAAATTGTCCGCCATGGTTGGTTAATACTTATCCTAACAATATGCGGGATCTTGAAAATGCGCCGCTTATTTATGGCTTAAGTAAGGCTGATCCGGCAAGCTATATTGACCAGGCGCACATGGCCTTTCAATTTGCCGCCAGGTATGGCTATAATACCAATATTAACAGAGCATTTATAAAAGTTGACACCAGCATACGATGGACAGATGACTCGCCTAACCAGGTAAAAGTGGGCATGGGCCTTATAACTTACGTAGAGTGTGATAATGAGCGCGATAAATGGTGGAAAGGATCGGCAACACAACAAACCGCTGAAGAATATGCAGCTAACATGTCGGCCTTTTATGATGGCAACAAGGGGAAGTTAGGAAAAAATGCCGGTGTAAAAAATGCTGATCCTAATATGAAAGTGGTAATGGGTGGATTAGCTACAGCCGACATAAATTTTGTAAAGAAAATGGTAGAGTGGTGCCGAATCAACCGTGGTTACAGAGCCAACGGCAGTATCAATCTGTGTTTTGATATTATTAACTACCACTATTACAACAATAACGGTAATATTTTAACACATCAGTCTAACACGTTTGGCCTGCCGCCGGAATTGTCGATGGCGGGGCAAATTGCTGATTCGTTTGTTCAGTATGCAAATTCTTTTGTTAAACCAATCCCTGTTTGGGTAACCGAGTCTGGCTACGATATAAACAAGGGAAGCTATCAGAGAGCTTTAGATGTAGGGCAAAAGACATCGAAAAACACCCAGGCAGATTGGATTTTAAGAACTTCGCTTCTTTACATCAGGCATGGTATACAACGTGTATTTTATTACCAGCTTTTTGACGATGCTCCTAATGCTGCTGGTCAATATGCTACATCTGGTTTAGCCGAAAATGGCAAACGCAGACCTGCCGCCGATTTTATATTGCAAACATCAAAATTAATGGGTAACTATACCTACTCAGCCACCATTAATACCGACCCGTTGGTTGATAAGTATTCATTAGGTTTACAAAGCATGTACGTATTAACCGTCCCTGATTATCAGGCACGTACAGGTACATATACACTTAACCTTGGTACAGCTAAAGCAAATGTTTATACACTAAAAACAGGTGCCGATAATGTTGTTAAAACAACCCTAAAAACAGTTAACGGGAAACTTATTATTAAAGTAACCGAAACACCAATCTTTGTACAGGGCACAAACTAAATAAATGCCGAAAGATTCTCCTTTGCCTGCCTGGTGTACATGCTGCCAAACAGGTTTACGTGAACCAGCAGCGGATAAAGGTTCCAAAGTTTAAGACGCTGTTGCCAGCCGGGCCGTAACGGAAATTCCTGGTTATAAGCCTCATAAAAAGCGCGGTCAAAACCACCGAAAAGCGTGGTCATCGCAATATCAAACTCACGATTGCCATAACTAACCGCCGGATCGATCAGGTAAGGTTTGCCACTGGTATCAATCAAGTAATTGCCTCCCCAAAAGTCTCCGTGCAGTAATGCGGGTGGTTCTTCCGTAAATAAACCTGGAAGCTTTTTATAGAGCTGATCAAACTGGTGAATATCGGTTTGGGTAAGCTCTCTTTTATCTACAGCCATTTTAACCATCGGTTGCAATCTTTCTTCAATAAAAAACCGGGCCCAGCTATTGTGTCGATTGTTGCTTTGATGGAGCGAACCCATATAATTATCTGCCTCAAACCCAAATTGTGCAGCTGTGTCACGATGCATGAGAGCAAGTTGCCTGCCCAATTTTTGCGATGATATCGCATCGCCGTATCCTGCTTCAATCCATTGCAGCATAAGATAACTTTCGTCACCGGTATCGCCCTGTAAAACAACCTCAGGTACAGCTATTGTATTTGTTTTGTGGATAGCAGCTAAACCACTCTCCTCGCTTTTAAACATGCCCGGAAATTTATGGAGGCTATTTATCTTAATAAAAAAATCACCTAACGTGGTTTGCAAACAGTAAGCTTGATTAATATCGCCTCCACTTATCGGGCTTACATTCTTAATCTGAGCGTTTAGCTTACGTTCGATATCACTTATTATGCTTGCCGAGACAGCCATTTTGTTCTGATATTATTTAAATTAAACATTTCAAAATAGTTAATTTATTAGCCGATACAAATTATCGGTTTAAAAAGTTATTTTTGCGGTTCAATGGAGCACATTCGTAATTTTTGTATCATAGCACACATCGACCACGGCAAAAGCACACTTGCTGATAGGTTATTAGAGTATACTAACACCATAACGCAGCGCGAATCCCAGGCACAATTGCTTGACGATATGGATCTGGAACGCGAGCGCGGCATCACCATAAAAAGCCATGCCATACAAATGGATTATGTGCTTGACGGGCAAAAATACGTGCTCAACCTGATCGATACCCCCGGTCACGTGGATTTTTCATATGAAGTATCACGTTCAATAGCAGCGTGTGAAGGCGCTTTACTGATAGTGGACGCTGCACAGGGTATCCAGGCACAAACCATTTCAAACCTCTATCTGGCTTTAGAGAACGACCTGGAAATTATCCCGATCCTGAATAAAATGGACCTTCCCGGCGCTATGCCCGAGGAAGTTAAGGATCAAATAGTCGATCTTATAGGCTGCAAACGTGAGGAGATCCTTGCCGCATCGGGCAAAACCGGCATGGGTGTTCATGATATTTTACGCGCCATTGTTGAGCGTGTGCCCGCTCCGGTAGGTGATCCTAAAGCTCCGCTGCAGGCACTGATCTTTGATTCGGTTTTCAACTCGTTCCGTGGTATTATAGCTTATTTTAAAGTTGTAAACGGCGAGATCCGAAAAGGCGATAAAGTAAAATTCGTCGCTACCGAAAAGCAATACCTTGCTGATGAAGTTGGCACGCTTAAATTGCGCCCGTTAGCTAAAGACGTAATCAAAACCGGCGACGTAGGTTATATCATATCAGGCATAAAAGAAGCAAAAGAGGTTAAAGTTGGTGACACCATTACCCACGTTGACCGTCCCTGCGAAGTAGGGATTCAGGGCTTTGAAGAAGTAAAGCCAATGGTATTTGCCGGTATTTACCCGGTTGATACCGAAGATTATGAAGAACTTCGTGAGTCAATGGCTAAATTACAGCTCAATGATGCATCGTTGGTTTTTGAACCGGAATCATCAGCGGCTTTAGGCTTTGGTTTCCGTTGCGGTTTCCTGGGCATGCTGCATATGGAGATCATCCAGGAGCGTTTGGAGCGCGAATTTAACATGACGGTGATCACTACCGTTCCCAACGTATCATATCTGGCTCACACCACCAAGGGCGATTCGTTTACGGTAAATAACCCGTCCGATCTACCTGATCCAAGTAAAATTGACTTTGTAGAAGAGCCTTATATTAAAGCTACTATCATCACCAAATCTGAATTTGTTGGCCCGGTAATGTCGCTTTGTATTCAAAAACGCGGTACCATCGTAAATCAGTCATATCTCACATCGGAGCGTGTTGAGCTGATCTTCGAGATGCCAATGGGCGAGATCGTATTTGATTTTTACGACAAGCTGAAAACCATTTCAAAAGGATATGCTTCGTTTGATTATCACCAGATAGGTTATCGCCAGTCAGATTTGGTTAAACTTGATATCCGCTTAAACAGCGAACCTGTTGACGCACTTTCATCCCTGATCTTCCGCGGTAATTCATATGATTTTGGTAAAAAGATCTGCGAAAAATTAAAGGAACTTTTACCCCGCCAGCAGTTTGAGATTATTATCCAGGCTTCGATCGGCGCCAAGATCATAGCCCGCGAAACAGTAAAAGCTTTACGTAAAGACGTAACCGCCAAATGTTACGGTGGTGATATTTCCCGTAAGCGTAAACTGTTGGAAAAACAGAAACAAGGTAAAAAACGCATGCGTCAGGTAGGTAACGTAGAGATACCGCAGTCGGCATTTATGGCAGTTTTAAAGTTGGATTAATCTCTTAATTCCTTTGAAGGGGAGCGAGAGTGAATAAATTAATATATTCTGTACAGGTTAGTTACATATCTTACAGCAACCGGATTTGTTAAACATATTCATTTAGGAGACTTTGTTTATGGCAAATGGATTGTGTACGATTCCAACGAACCGAAATATTATATTGATGCCTTCAATAAAGACGCAGAATCAAATAAAATTATATTTGAAATGCTCCTGAACAACAAAACAGAAACTATTGAAAGTATCATTAGCAAGATCAATCAAAATCACGGATTAAAACTATCCCTGGATAACAGGCCTTTTATAAGAATACGAGTAAAATCAGAGCCGGCAAATTTAAGTTTGCCTCCGTTGCCTGATCACTTGGTTAAACACATTTAATAATGCAGCTTTTAGACGGAAAATACGTTTCAGAAAAACTTAAGGTTGAAATAGCTGAAGAAGCAGCTAAAATATTAGAAAAAACCGGCAGGAAGCCTCACCTGGTGGCAGTATTGGTTGGTCACGATGGTGGCAGTGAAACTTATGTAGCCAGCAAAATGAAGAACTGCGAAAAAGTTGGCTTCAAATCATCGCTGGTGCGTTATGAAGACGATGTTACTGAAGAAGAGTTGCTGAAAAAAGTTGAAGAGCTCAATGCTGATTCTGATATCGACGGCATTATCGTACAACTTCCGCTACCAAAAC
This sequence comes from Mucilaginibacter gossypii, assembly GCF_017569325.2. Lineage (NCBI taxonomy): Bacteria > Pseudomonadati > Bacteroidota > Sphingobacteriia > Sphingobacteriales > Sphingobacteriaceae > Mucilaginibacter > Mucilaginibacter gossypii. The sequence goes on from NZ_CP071878.2 coordinate 2,515,363, forward strand.
ATATCGATCCTGAAAAGGTAACCGAGCGTATCGACCATCGCAAAGATGTTGATGGTTTTCACCCGGTTAATCTGGGCCGGATGCAGCGCAATTTGCCGTCGTTTATTCCGGCAACTCCTTACGGCATTACTTTAATGCTTAAAGAATATGGCATTGAAACAGCAGGTAAACATTGCGTGGTTGTTGGTCGCAGTAATATCGTGGGTTCGCCAATGAGCATCCTGATGGCACGTAACACCGCTCCGGGTAACTGCACAGTTACTATTTGCCACAGTCGCACACCCGATATCAAAAAATTCACCCTTGATGCAGATATCCTGATCGTAGCTATCGGTAAAAAGAATTTCATTACGGCCGATATGGTTAAAGATGGTGTAGTAGTTGTTGATGTGGGTATGAACCGCGAAACCTCAACTACAACAAAATCGGGCTTTAAACTTTACGGCGATGTTGATTTTGAAAACGTAGCACCAAAATCATCATGGATTACCCCTGTACCGGGCGGCGTAGGCTTGATGACCATTGTCGGTTTGCTTAAAAACACATTGGCTTCGGCTAATAAAGAGGTTTATAAATAATAAGTAGTTTATTGGGTTGATTAGGTGAATAGTTTTAGTTTATAGAATTAATTATTCACTTAATCAACCATTTACTTAAACCCAGACTTCAGCTTGTCCCAAAGCGTGTTTACACCTACGTAAACACCATCGTCCCTTACTTCCACAGGATAAGTTTCAATAAAATCATTTTGCCCTTCGCCACCTTTTCCTGTTTCAAGATTATAAGTATAGCGATGATATGGACAAACGATCAGCTTCCTCACGCACAGGCCTTCGCTTAAATCGGCTCCGGCATGGGGGCATTTTGCTGATACCGCATAAAGTTTACCTTCAAAGCCTACCAGGCAAATACTTTTACCGCCAACCTTAACCTTTTTTATAAATGTGCCTTCCATATAGACTAATCCCAAAACTTTATACCATTTCATTTATCGAATATATTAACAAAGGGATTTAAATCGGGATTGTCCAGATCAAAGCTGAATTTTTCATAAGCTATACGGGATAACAAGATCTTTACTGGCAGGGCTTCTTTAAACCCGTTCATATCATAATAATATACAAACTTTTTTTCCGCTGTATCCCACCTAAAGCCAAGATTTATTAAAGGATATCGAGATGCTATATCATCGTCATCAAAGTCTGTCGAATCAACAAAATTATTGTACTGTGAATCTAACTGATGGCTGATTTTTAAAAACTCTCCGGAGACTTCAAAATCAAGATTAAAATTTTCTTCTGCGCTCAGGCACAACCTGAATTTTCTAATTCGCCTTTCATACAAATCGAACAATGCGTTGTCAATTACCTGGCTATCATTAAAATAAAGATCTGTTTGCTGCCGGTTTAATTTTTCAAGTTCATTTCTCGTTTCAACTATTTGCTCTTTATCAAAAGCAGAACGTTCGCCATCTTCAAAAGAAGAGCCCATCCACCTAATCCATCTTTCAAGTAAACTCTTTTTAACGTAAAAAGTATCTTTAAACCGCTTTAATGCGCCAAGATGACTATCTAAACGCCAAAGGCCTTCTTGTTGATAATGGGCATATAAATAGTCATACTCAGCAAGGCTTTTCTTAATTGATACTTCAAGCGATTTCTTTTCACCTTCAAAATATTCGATAATTTGGTCAAGGTCAGATTTCATGAGTACAAGTTATGCACTGCAAGTTTCAAAATCTAATATTACGCCAACATTTCTGAATCTTATTGAGCCAACCAATTTTAAAAATCAATTTTCAGATTCATCACATTTGGATTCTTAATTACCTCGTCCATGCTGGTAACAAGCGTAACTTCCCTCCTGTCGGCCGAGAGCATTGCCTTTGAATTATTGATCTTCTTTACAGGATGAGCAAATCTCAGGATCACCTTATAGGGCATGTCGATCAGCATCGCCTTTGCCATCATAAAAGTAGCCTGAGTTTTCTTTAAAAAAGCGTTAAACTTAGCTTTATCAATGATGCGGTAAAATTTATGAGGAGTTATATCATACGAGTAGTAGTCCTGCCCTCCTACCATTTGCCGTGCGTCGAATGGCTTATTCGTTTTATCGGTGGTGGTGATAGCGCTTATCTGGGTATTAAGTGCAATTTTTGATACATTTTGTAAGTAATATTGCAGGTCTGCGGCGTTTTTTGCCGTATGATTAAGTGTTACTTTCATAACACTCTTTTTAAGGTTCATATTCACCGTTAGCTCACTGCTTTTGGCCATTTCAATTTCTTCAGCTTTTAGTTTTTGCTGCGCACTGTCGGGTATAGCACTATAAAAGTTAAGCGTAGTGTCCTTAACCAAACTAAATTGAGGCGTTTCCTTAACCGAATCAGACATCAAATTAACCAATACCGATACTGCCCTACTCATATCAAAGGCGTAGGCAACTTTACAGGTTCCGTCGCTTTTAAAATCGTAATGCTCTTCAATATCTACACATGAACTAAAACAAAGCACTGCCATTAAAAATAAAGGAAGGTAAAGCTTTTTCATCTCCGGATATAAATTAAGCGTTAACGATACAGTTATTGCATTTTACGAAAAGGGATTTAATTGGTTATCTTAAAATTAAAGTAATTATAACAATTATAAATGAAAATAAAAAAAGGCAAAAGGATAAAGGTGAAAGGCAAAAGGTATTTTAGCATGTACTTTTATTTTTTTTATAATGTAATTTGATGATAAAGCCAAGACCTTTCACCTTTGGCCTTTTACCTTTCGCCTTATTAAGGTACTTCCATATTACCTTTTGGCTTTCACCTTTTAGCTTTCGCCTATATTTCAGTACCTTTGCACCCTCAAATAACTATGGCACACCAAATACCAGACGACGGCACGCTGCTTCCTTTAATGGAAGAGTTTTATACGATACAGGGGGAAGGGTACAATACGGGCAAAGCCGCATATTTTATTCGCCTTGGCGGCTGTGATGTAGGTTGCCATTGGTGTGATGTTAAAGAAAGTTGGGATGCCGAGTTACATCCCCTTACCGCGGCTGATACAATTGTGAGCAACGCCGCCCTTCATCCTGCAAAAGCTGTTGTAGTTACCGGTGGAGAGCCGCTTATTTACAACCTTGATTATTTGACCCACAACCTCCACGAAAAGGGAATAAAAACATTTATTGAAACTTCGGGCGCGTATCCGCTTTCGGGCGATTGGGACTGGATTTGCCTTTCACCCAAAAAATTCAAAGCGCCTACGCCAAACGTGGCCGAATGTGCCCACGAGTTAAAAGTGATCGTTTTCAATAAATCCGATTTTGAATGGGCCGAATATCACGCCAAAATGGTATCACCCGACTGTAAGCTTTACCTACAGCCCGAATGGTCAAAATCCAAAGAAATGACCCCGCTGATTGTGGATTATGTAAAAGAAAACCCGCAATGGGAAATTTCACTACAAACACATAAGTATCTGAATATTCCATAATCTTTGTAACTTACGGTATTAATTATCCTAAGTTACAAATGAAAATTGCAGTATTATTGGTGCTTGCATTGTGTTTACCTGCTTTGCTTGGCGCCCAGCAGCAAACCCGGTATTCGTCATCCAATAAAGAAGCTGTAAAATATTTTGCTACCGCTTATCAAAACCTTGATGAACATCTTTATGATGAGGCGATTCAAAACTCGCTTAAAGCTATTAGCGAAGATTCAAAGTTTATAGAAGCGCGGTTATTACTCGCCGACCTGTACCGAATGAAGCGCATGTACAAGCCAGCTGTTGAGCAATACGCTAAAGTAATTTCACTTAGTCCGGAATTTAACAGGGGAGTTTATCTCAAAGCCGCTGAAATGGAAATCCACGATGCAAGCTATACACAGGCCCAGCAACACCTCGAAAAATATCTTACCTACCCTGATATCAGCCCTCAAAACAATACCTACGCAAAAAAACTGCTTGCCGATGCCAAATTCAGTGTTCAGGCAATGACCCATCCGGTGCCATTTAAACCTGTAAATATCGGCCCTGAAATAAACACTGTTAATGACGAGTACCTCCCGGTTGCTACAGCCGACGAAGGCACGTTGATATTTACCCGAAAGATCAATAACAACGAAGACTTTTATAAAAGCGAAATGATAAATGGCAAGTGGAATACTGCCACTTATTTAAGCAACCAAATTAATACTGAAAAATATAACGAAGGTGCGCAATCCATATCGCAGGATGGTAAATACCTGTTTTTCACGGGATGCAATCGCCCCGACGGTTTAGGCCGTTGTGATATTTATATTGCTCAAAAACGGGGAAATGACTGGGGTAAACCTGTTGACCTGAACCCACCGGTAAATACGTCGGGCTGGGAATCTCAACCCTCGATAAATGCCGATGGTCGCACGCTTTATTTTGTAAGCAACCGTAAGGGTGGTTATGGCGGTTATGACATTTGGAAAAGCACGCTGGGTGAAAAAGGATGGGGCGAACCTGAAAACCTTGGCCCCAATATTAATACCCCCTACAATGAATTATCACCGTTTATTCACCCTGATGACAGTACACTTTATTTTAGCAGCGATGGCTGGCCGGGTTTAGGCAGCAAGGACCTGTTTGTTAGCCGCATGGATAGAGACGGTAAATGGCAAAAACCCGAAAACCTTGGATATCCTATCAATACCAGTGGTGATGAGGGCGGCTTATCATTAACTGCCGCCGGAGATTATGCTTTCTTTTCATCGGATAATTTAAAGGGTTTGGGCGGTTATGATATTTATAAGTTCGAGCTGCCTGTAAAGTTGCGGCCCCATTTGGTAACGTATGTTAAAGGCTTTGTAAAAGACGTAAAGACGAAAGCCCCCCTTGAAGCTGCAATTGAGATTATTGACCTGGAAAGTAATTTGCCGGTTTACCAGGATTACAGTGACGATGAACAGGGGGACTTTTTAGCCACATTAACGTCGGGCAAAAACTATGCGCTTAATATTTCAAAAAGCGGATATCTGTTTTATTCCGAAAACTTTTCGCTTAAAAATTATAAGATTAAAAGCCCGTTTAACATTGTGGCACTGTTATCACCCATTGAAATTGGCAATAAGGTAATCCTTAAAAATATTTTCTTCGATACTAATAAGTTTGACCTTGAAAAGGAATCAAAAGCCGAACTTGCCAAGCTCATTGAATTTTTAGGGGTAAACTCAACTACCCGTATTGAGATCTCAGGTCATACAGATAATACAGGTAATCACCAGGGTAACCAAACCTTATCTGAAAACAGGGCAAAGTCTGTTTATCAATATCTCGTGTCGAAAGGAATTGCCCCTACCCGCCTTGTTTACAAAGGATACGGTGAAACGCAACCGATAGCATCCAACACAACAGAGGAAGACAGGGCAAAGAACAGGCGTACGGAATTTATGATCATAACTAAATAAAATTAAAGCCAACAGCAGTAATCAGGGGAAAAGCAAAAAGCCTTCAGAATTTAATCTAAAGGCTTTCTTTATCAGAACTTTTCAGCAACTAATTCCCCAACTCCGACATGAATTTGATACGCATTAACTGCACCTCTTCACGGGTGTAATCATCACTGCCCAGTTCGGCTAAGGCTTCATCAATAGAGTCGGCTTCTGCAGTGCGGAAATAATCAAATACTTCTTCCTGCTTATCTTCGTCAATCACCTCATCAATATAGTAGTTCAGATTGAGCTTTGTTCCTGAGTTAACGATAGTTTCAACTTCTTTCAGGATCTCCTCATAAGTAAGACCTTTTGAAGCAGCAATATCATCAAGGTTTAAATGCCTGTCGATATTTTGGATAATGAACACTTTAAGCGCCGATTTATTGGCAGCACTCTTGATCACCATATCAATTGGCCGGTCAATATCGTTATCCTCTACATATTTCTGGATCAAATCCGTAAAAGGTTTACCAAATTTTAGCGCCTTGCCTGCACCAACACCCGAAATTTGTTTAAGCTCTTCGGTGTTGATCGGATAATGGGTGCACATCTCTTCTAACGAAGGATCCTGGAATATTACAAATGGTGGCAATCCTTTTTGTTTGGCCAGCTTTTTACGCAGCTCTTTAAGCATTTGCAGCAATTGGGTATCAAGTGCACCGCCGCTTTGTTTTGGTCCGTCATCATCGTTGTCATCGTCAGCAGCCTCCATTACCTTATTCAAAACAAAACGGATACTGTGCGGATTCTCAATAAAGCCAATGCCACTTTTAGTGAGCCTTAAAAGCCCGTATTGATCAATGTCTTTTGAAATGTAATTGTTGAGTAACGCCTGCCTTAAAAGCGAGTTCCAAAGATTTTTACCTTGTTCTTTGCCCGAGCCGTAATAGTCAAGCTGATCATGCTCATAATTTTTGATCTGCGAATTTTCCTCACCCATTAATATGCTGAGGATATGGTGGTCGTCAAACTTTTCGCCAATATGCTTAATCAAACTTAATGCCCTGTGCAGGTGCTCCTCCCCATCAAAATGCTCTTTATGGGTGCAGCAATTATCGCACATATTATTACAGCCTGCCTCATTGAAGTTTTCGCCAAAATAATGCAACAACTGTTTACGACGGCAAACCGATGATTCGCAATAGTCAATAACTTCCTTAAGTATCTGAGTACCTATTTCACGTTCTGAAACAGGCTTGTCTTTCATAAATTTCTGAAGCTTATCAATGTCCTTCTCCGAATAAAAAGCCACGCAAACACCTTCTCCTCCGTCACGCCCGGCCCTTCCTGTTTCCTGGTAGTAGCCTTCCATACTTTTAGGCACATCATGGTGTATAACGTAGCGAACATCGGGTTTATCAATACCCATACCGAATGCAATCGTAGCAACAATAACATCAACATCTTCCATCAGGAATTTGTCCTGGGTTTCTGCACGCACTTTAGGATCAAGCCCTGCATGATAGGGCAATGCCCTTACCCCGTTAAGGTTCAACGCCTCGGCAACTTCCTCAACCTTTTTGCGGCTAAGGCAATACACAATTCCCGATTTGCCCTGGTTTTGTTTTACAAATTTTACAATCTCTTTGATAACATTACGCTTGGCCCTAACTTCATAAAACAGGTTGCCCCGGTTAAATGACGATTTAAATACGGTAGCATTATTCATTTGCAGGTTTTTTTGAATATCCTGCTGAACTTTTGGGGTAGCCGTAGCTGTTAGAGCAATTATGGGAATATTTTCGCCTATGTTACTGATCACCTGGCGTATTTTACGATATTCGGGCCTGAAATCATGCCCCCACTCCGAAATACAATGCGCTTCATCTACCGCCACGAATGAAACGTGGTTAAGGCGTAAGAAATCAATATTTTCCTGCTTGGTTAACGATTCGGGGGCTACATATAATAACTTGGTTTTCCCCGCAAGTACATCTTCCTTAACCTTGCCTATCTCTGATTTTGTAAGTGATGAATTTAAAAAATGGGCTATACTATCTGATCCTCCAAACGCCCTGAGCTGATCTACCTGATTTTTCATCAGGGCTATCAATGGTGAAATTACGATTGCCGTGCCATCGCTCATCAAAGCTGGTAACTGATAACACATCGATTTGCCGCCACCGGTAGGCATAATAACGAATGTATCATTACCGGCCAAGATGTTGGTTATTATCGCTTCCTGTTCTCCCTTAAAATTATCAAACCCGAAAAAATTCTGGAGATTGTCAAATAGCGATTTCTTTGTTTCTATCATTATTTTAACAAATTCTTAAATTGTATTTAAAAGTTTAAAGTAACAAAATTTTCTAAATAAACGATGGATTTACTTTTAAATTTTATGCAAAAATGATGATTAGATGAAAAACAATTTCATTGCTCGTTCATTTAAAGAACCAGACAAATTTGTGGTTATGCCCACCGTTAAATTATTTAGCTACACTTAATGGATAATTAACAAATTATTACACATTTTTACGGTCGATATACCAAATTAAAATTCTTTACTTGCTCATGAATAAAAACTATTATGCGATAATTATGGCTGGAGGGATTGGAAGCCGCTTTTGGCCGATAAGCCGTACATCGCACCCTAAACAGTTTATAGATATACTTGGTACCGGTAAAACCTTAATACAAAACACCTACGAACGTTTCCTGAAAGTTTGCCCCAAAGAAAATATTTACGTTGTTACTAACGAAAACTACACCAAACTGGTAAAACAACAATTGCCCGATATGGAGGATCAGCAGATTCTTACCGAACCGGTAATGCGTAATACGGCACCTTGTGTTGCCTATGGCTGTTTTAAAATTGAAAGTCTTAACCCCGATGCAGCTATTGTTGTAGCCCCTTCCGATCAGCAGATCCTGGATGAAGATGCTTTTGTTGCCGCTATCGAAAAATCATTGCAAACCGCCGCTTCAAATGATTATCTGATAACCCTGGGCATTAAACCATCAAGGCCCGATACCGGTTACGGATATATTCAATACACTGATAACGTTATCAATGATGAGTTTCATAAAGTAAAAACCTTTACCGAAAAACCCACTCTTGAAATAGCTAAAACCTTTATTCAAAGCGGCGACTTTTTATGGAATGCCGGCATCTTTGTTTGGTCGGCCAAAACTATTGTTAAGGCCTTTAATCAGTACTTGCCCGAAATGCATGAGATCTTTGCTGATGCGAAGCCGGTTTATAACTCAGACGATGAAAAGTCTTATATACACAAGGCTTACCAGCAATGCGTTAATATCTCGATAGATTACGGCATTATGGAAAAAGCAGATAATGTGTATGTATTACCTTCGGATTTTGGGTGGAGCGATCTGGGTACCTGGGCATCAATATATGACCTTGCCGAAAAGGATTATGTAGGTAATGCCGTTATCCCTGCCGAAAAAGTGATCATGTATGACTCTTCAAACTGTATGGTAAACGTGCCGGGCGAAAAACTGGTAATATTGCAGGGGCTGCATGATTATATCGTAGTAGAATCGAACAACTCCCTGCTCATTTGCCCCCGCGACCAGGAACAGAACATTAAACAGGTTGTGGCTGATGTAAAAAGTAAATTTGGAGCGAAGTATATTTAGCCCCCTCCGCCCCCTAAAGGGGGTACCTACTTACAATCACTCTTTAGCTGTAATGCTAAACAAGAAAAGCTTTGCCACGGCAAAGCTTTTCTTGTTTAAATACTTTTAAGTTTAATACGACAGATAAAAACCAGCCGTAAGTAAGCACCCCCTTTAGGGGGCGGGGGGGGTTCTCTGCCTCACTGCCTCATACAAAATCACCCCGGTAGATACCGATACATTCAACGATTCAATTTCGCCGAACATAGGGATCTTGGCCAGGTGGTCGGAGATCCGGATGATCTCGTTACGAATGCCGTCTTCTTCCGATCCCATAACGATGGCAGTAGGTACGGTATAATCCGGAGTGTAAATATTGTCCTGTGTTTTCTCGGTACAACAAACCAGTTGCAAGCCCGATTCCTGGAGGAAGCGTACAGTTTGCATAAAATTATCATGCCGGCAAACAGGGATTTTGTATAATGCGCCGGCCGATGTTTTAATGGCATCAGGATTTATCTGCGCCGAGCCTTTGGCTGGGATCACGATGGCATGCACACCGGCACATTCGGCAGTACGGGCAATCGCACCCATGTTCCTTACATCAGTAATGCTGTCTAAAACTAAAATTAACGGCGTTTCCCCCTTTTCAAATACTTCTGGAATGATGTTCTCTATCTTTTGATAAACAATAGGCGAAATCACAGCTATAACTCCCTGGTGATTTTTCTGGGTAATGCGGTTTAGTTTTTCAACCGGAACCTGCTGTGCGGTTATCTGATATTCGTTCATCAGTTCTTTGAGCTCCTGTATCAGGCCACCGCCTATGCCTCGCTGTATAAATAACGCCTCAATCTCTTTACCCGAGCGAATCGCTTCTACTACCGCCCTGATACCAAAAACCATCTGATTGCTTTCGCGCTGAGGCCTTGAATTAAATGCCATTTTATGATTTAAATTTTGGCAAAAGTAGCTATATTAATTGATTAAGCCGTTATTGAACTGATAACCCTTTTGGGTTTACCGGCGTTTGAGTGCAGATGCTATCAACACTTGAAAACTTTATTAACATTGACTCAATTAGCTGAAAATCAATCAGCCCAAATACCCTTAAAAAGTTATCAACACTGAGGTGTTTATTAAAAACCTTAAAATTATCACCCTGTGTATGATTATTTTAAAATGCCGATACACTATGTTAGGTGTTTACTTTGCCTGTCGAAGCGTTTTTTGTATATTTTTGTACCCTTATGAGTTTTGAGAATAACAACCAGTATAACAAGCCAAATACTTTTGAACGCCGCAGCCGGATCCCCAATCCTACCCCATTCATTGCAGGCGGCAAATTGCAGCCACAGGCTACGGATTTGGAGGAAGCAGTTTTAGGCGCCCTTATGCTGGAGAAAGATGCCCTTTCATCTGTTATAGATGTTTTAAAACCCGAAGTTTTTTATCAAACCAATCACCAAAAGATTTTTTCTGCAATAAAAATCCTGTTTGAAAAAACACAGCCTGTAGACATCCTTACAGTGACTGCCGAATTGCGCAGGCTGGGCGAGCTGGAAATGGTTGGCGGTGCTTACTATATTACTGAACTTACAAGCCGCGTTGCATCAGCCGCCAATATCGAATTCCATTCGCGCATCATCATTCAAAAATTTATCCAGCGCGAACTTATCCGCATTTCTACAGAGGTGATCAACAATGCATATGAGGATACTGCCGACGTATTCGACCTGCTCGATATGGCTGAAAAAAATCTGTTTGAAATAGCCCAGAGTAATTTACGCCGCGATGCCCGTAATATGGACGATCTTGTTCATGAGGCCCTACGCGACATTGAAGCCCTGAAGGATAAAAAGGATGGCTTAACAGGTGTTGCCTCTGGCTTTACCAACCTTGACCGGATGACGTCAGGTTGGCAAAAATCAGATCTGGTGATCATTGCGGCACGTCCGGCGATGGGTAAAACAGCTTTTGTATTAAGCTGTGCCCGTAACGCAGCGGTTGATTTTGACAAACCTGTTGTTGTATTTTCGCTGGAGATGTCATCTGTACAGTTAGTTAACCGTTTGATAGCCGGCGAGGCAGAAATTGAGCAGGAAAAAATACGTAAAGGCACACTTGAAGAATGGGAATGGCAGCAGGTACACTCTAAAATTGGCAGGCTTGAAAAAGCAACGTTCATCATTGATGATACACCTGCCCTAAACATCTTTGAGTTCAGGGCAAAATGCCGCCGCTTAAAATCACAGTATGATATCCAGTTAATCATTATCGACTACTTACAGCTGATGCATGGCAAAGCTGAAGGCAAAGGTGGCGGGGGCAATCGTGAGCAGGAAATCAGTAGCATTTCTCGTGCTTTAAAATCAGTTGCCAAGGAGCTCAGTGTGCCGGTAATTGCACTTTCGCAGTTAAGCCGTGCGGTTGAAAGCCGGCCGGGCAACTCAAAAAGACCAATGCTTTCAGACTTACGTGAATCGGGCGCTATTGAGCAGGACGCCGACATGGTATTATTCCTCTATCGTCCAGAATATTATGGTCTGACCGAAGATGAGGACGGTAATCCAACCCAGGGTGTGGGCGAGGTAATTATAGCCAAGCACCGTAACGGTGAAACAGGTACTGTTCGGCTTAAATTTGTGGGCAAATATGTTAAGTTCACAAATCTTGAAGAAGGTATGGATGGCTTCCCCCCTCCCGCAGGTAACGCTTTCGCAGGCCTTGCCCCTTCGCAGGATTTTGAAAAGCAGAGTAACTTCATTATACGTCCTTCAAGAATGGACGACATAGATGATGAGCCTCCGTTTTAATCTCATTTCGAATGTGGGATTTTCGATTTCGGATTTATTTAAAGACAATATCCGAAATCAAAAATGCGAAATCGCAAATCAAAATATTATTCCTAAAACCACACCGATAATGATCACTATCGGTGTTTTTATTTTGGTAAAATGCAGCACCAGGAAGGTGCCGATCATTAAGGCATAGGCTGTCCAATTTAAGCCAAAAGGCCTTACCAGTAAAATCAGCGCAGTAGCCATAAAACCTACAGCTACTGCATTTATACCGCTCAGTGAGTTTTTTATACGTGTAATCTTCTTCAGATCCTCCCAAAACGGCACAATAAACAGGATAAGGATAAGGCCTGGTGTATTGATGCCAATAACAGCAACCAGGCTCCCAATTACCTGCCCCCAAATAGTGTATCCCTTGTTGCCAAGCGTTATGCCGCCCAAAAACGAAGTAAATGAAAATGTAGGCCCGGGCAAAGCCTGCTGCAAGGCATATCCCGACAAAAACTCCGACCGGCTTAAGTAATGCTTAACCTCAACAAATTCGGTATACATGAGTGGTACCAGCACCTGTCCTCCTCCAAAAATAAGGATGCCGTTGCGGTAAAAGTTTTCAAATAAACGGATTGGTAAACTTAATGGGGACGTTTGATTTACAACCGCACCTAAAGCAGCAAAAAAAAGCAGAATCCCTATAAAGTAAGCTACTTTATTAGGGTTTACATTTGAATACAGCTTTACCCTCAATTCGTTTTCATGCTGCTGGGTTTCCATGGCCGATGATATAATGCCGCCAAGCAATATTAGTATCGGGAAGGCATAAGCATTTTGAAGGATGAGTGTCACAATCAGTGAACCAATAGCCAGCATGGTGCTGACCCTGGTCTTCAAAAATTTATTGGCAAATGTATAAGTGGCATAAGCAACTATGCCTACCGCTATAGGCTGTACATAACTGATTACATGAGCAAATTTGGCCTTATTAGCAACCATACTGTAACTGATAGCCGCCATACACATAATAGTAGCCGAGGGCAGGATCCAAATTAAAAATGTAATAATAGCCAGCCTAAGTCCACCCACTTTCCATGCTATCCCAACCAGCGTTTGGGTTGACGAAGGGCCGGGCAATACCTGCGATAAGGCATTAAGCTCCATCAACTCATCTTCGGTAATATATTTTCGTTTTTCAACAAACTCGCGCAGTAAAACAGCAATGTGGGCCTGCGGCCCGCCAAAAGCGGTAAAAGTATAAATTAGCACATCCCGAAGGAATATAAGTTGCCGTTTTTTCATTCTTTAAAAAAGATCATAGTTGATGGTTCATAGTTTGTGGTGATAGCTCTTAAGACCATGCTTTATAGCCTAATATCAATTATTATAAGTAAACTCATTTAGTTTATAAAGCTAAAACCTAAAGGTCATTATTCAGTTGCCATGAACTATGAACCATCAACTATGAACCCTAAAGGCTAATAATCGTCATCGTCTTCTTCAAAACCCATTGCTTGCCTGTACACTGCCTGCAATTCAGAAAAAGCATGGTTATCGCGCTTTTCTTTTGTCATTTTCATGCCGGTTTCATAAGTTTTAATGGCGTCATCCTTTCGGTTTAACGCTTCATAAAGCTTACCCAAATGATAATAGGTACCTGTATAGCCGGGGTGGTTATTTACCAGGTCTTCATAATAGGCAAGTGCCTTATCTGTCTCATTCAGACGCAGATATTCAGTTGCCAGGGCATATTTCAGAAACTCATCATCCGGTTCATTTTTTATAAATTCCAACAGCTTATTCAATCTGCTTAACTCCATTTTAAACTCTATCTTTTTTAACTAAATTTGCAAAAACCTATTGATATGAAGATTCTGGTATGTGTAAGTAATGTCCCTGATACCACCACAAAAATAACTTTTACTGATAATAACACGCAATTTAATACAAACGGGGTTCAGTTTATACTTAACCCTTATGATGAAATTGCACTTGCCCGCGCCATTGAACTAACCGACGGCGGTAAAGGTACAGTAACTGTAATAAATGTTGGGGAAGCCAATACAGAAGCCACTATACGTAAAGCCCTGGCCATTGGCGCTACCGACGCGGTACGAATAAGTGCTAAACCGCACGATGCCTGGTATGTAGCGTATCAGATTGCGCAATATGTAAAATCAAATCCTTTTGATCTGATCCTGACAGGTCGTGAATCTATTGATTATAATGGATCAAAAGTTGCCGGTATGCTTGGCGAACTGCTTGATCTGCCATCGGTATCCATCATTAAAAAATTAGATGCCTCTGACACAGATGCAACCGTTGAGCGCGAGATTGAAGGTGGTAAAGAAGTTTTAACTATCCCCTATCCTTTTGTAGCCGGTACAGCCGAAGGAGTGGCCGAACCAAAAATACCCAATATGCGCGGCATTATGTCTGCCCGAACCAAGCCACTTACAGTTGTTGAACCGGTTGAGGTAAAAACATTTTCGGAGATCATTAGTTATGAAACACCTGCTTCACGCGGCCAGGTGAAGCTTATACCTGCTGATGATACTGCTAAACTGGTTGAGCTACTGCATACCGAAGCGCGTGTTATATAAATTATGATCTAAATCATTAACAGATAAATATGTCAGTTTTAATATATGCGGAAAATACCGGGGGCAAATTCAAGAAATCAGTTTTTGAAGCCGTTTCTTATGCCCGCGCCATTGCCGATCAAAATAATACTTCCCTTACCGCTGTTTCAATAGGCAACGTTGACGCCACCGAATTAGCTTCATTAAGTAAATACGGTGCAAATAAAGTGCTTAATGTATCAGGAGATAAATTGAAAGACTTTGTAAACCAGGCCTACGCCTCTGTCATAGCCGAGGCGGCCAAAAAAGAAGGTTCTTCAGTTGTGGTACTATCAAACACATTTTCGGGCCGTGGTTTAGCGCCCCGTATAGGTATTAAACTGGAAGCCGGTGTTGCCGATGGAGCAGTAACGTTACCTGAACAGGCCGGTGGCTCGTTTAAAGTAAAAAAAACAGCGTTTTCTGGCAAAGCTTTTGCCACTGTTGAGCTTACTTCTGCTATTAAGGTTATCGCGCTTGTACCTAACTCTTATCAAGTTGTGGAAAAAGCTGTCGCTGCCCAGGTTGAGGATTTCAGCGTCGAAACCAAAGCATCTGACTTCAAGGCCATGATCAAAGAAATCGTTCGTTCAACCGATAAAGTTTCCCTGCCCGATGCAGAAATTGTTGTTTCGGGAGGTCGTGGTTTGAAAGGCCCGGAAAACTGGGGCATGATAGAAGATCTTGCCAGCCTTTTGGGTGCTGCCACCGCATGCTCAAAACCTGTATCAGATGCTGGCTGGAGACCACATAGTGAACACGTTGGACAAACCGGCATAGCTGTCAGTCCAAATTTGTATATTGCAGTCGGTATTTCAGGTGCTATTCAACACCTGGCCGGGGTAAGTTCATCAAAAGTTATTGTAGTCATAAACAAAGATCCGGAAGCACCGTTTTTTAAGGTGGCAGATTACGGAATTGTGGGCGATGCGTTTGAAGTACTCCCTAAATTAATTGCAGCCGTTAAAGAATATAAAGCTTCAGCATAAATACAGGTGTGATGGGGAATAACATGAAAAAAATAAAGCTTGATATTGTCGGCTTATCATACAGTCAAACTCAATCGGGTGCCTATGCACTTGTTTTGGGCGAGGTTAGCGGCCGTCGTCGCTTGCCTATTATCATCGGAAGCTTTGAAGCTCAGGCTATCGCTATCGAAATAGAAAAAATGACCCCAAGCCGCCCGCTTACGCACGATTTGTTTAAAAGTTTCGCCCAGGCTTACCAGATTGAAGTTCAGGAAGTGATCATCTATAATTTGGTTGATGGGATATTTTATGCCAAATTGGTTTGCAGCGACGGAAAGCGTTCTGTAGAAATAGATGCCCGCACTTCTGACGCTATTGCGGTAGCTGTACGCTTTGACTGCCCAATCTTCACTTATGAATTTATTCTTTCAACTGCGGGCATTGTTATAGAAGGCAACGATTTTGTTTATCTGGAAAATATCAACGAAACACCCGAAGAAAAATCTGTTAGCGCATCGGTGAGCGGTTATGCTTCTATCAGTACCGAGGAGCTGAAAACAAAACTCCAGGAAGCCCTGGCCGAAGAGTCATACGAAAAAGCAGCGAAGATCCGCGATGAACTGAACAAGCGTAAAGCTTCCTGATTTCGGAGTTCGGATTTTCTATTTCGGATTTAGCCGAATGTACTTTTTCAAAAAATATAATTTAATCGTGAATGACATATAACAGAAACTCACCCTGGGTTTCTGTTTAACAATCGTAATTTCTACACTTGTAGCTTTCTGATTTACATTTATTTCACTACTTTCCGCTTTTAATTTAACACTGACTAAAATTATTTAAACCCGGTACCATATGAATATTAAGTTCCGCTTAATACTGATGAATTTTATGCAATTTTTTATCTGGGGTGCCTGGTTGCTTACCATTGGTGCATACTGGTTCCAGGATAAACATTGGTCGGGCGCACAATTTGGGGCAATCTTCAGTACTATGGGTATTTCGGCAATATTTATGCCTGCCCTTACCGGTATTATAGCCGATAGGTTTATCAATGCAGAAAAGCTTTACGGTATCATGCATATTTTAGGGGCGGCATCCTTATTTACCTTGCCTTTAATTACCAGTCCTTCCGCCTTTTTCTGGGTAATGCTGATCAACATGATCTTTTATATGCCAACCCTTTCATTATCAATAACAGTGGCATATTCGGCGTTAAAAAGTAATAACAAAGATGTAGTTAAAGATTATCCTCCTATCAGGATTTGGGGAACTATTGGATTCATAGCTGCGTTGTGGACAGTGAGTCTCACACACAACGAAACCTCTCCCAACCAGTTTTATATTGCATCGGCTGTAGCCCTTGCACTTGGCATTTATTCTTTTAGTCTTCCTAAATGCCCGCCACTTTCGGCCAAAGCAAATAACAAATCGTTTGTTGATTCATTGGGGCTAAATGCCTTTAAACTATTCAAAGATGCAAAGTTTGCTATTTTCTTTGCATTTTCGATGCTTTTGGGCGCAGCACTGCAACTTACCAACGCGTACGGTGATACCTTTATACAAGACTTTAAAAATATAGCCATTTATAAAGATTCGGTCGGCGTAAAATATCCGGCCATTATCATGTCCATCTCCCAGTTTTCTGAAACCTTTTTTATTTTACTGATCCCGTTCTTCCTGCGCAAATTCGGCATCAAGTATGTGATGTTATTTAGTATGCTGGCCTGGGTACTACGTTTTGGCCTTTTTGCCTTTGGCGACCCCGCAGGCGGTTTATGGATGATTGTTTTATCATGCATTGTTTATGGCATGGCTTTCGACTTCTTTAACATATCGGGCTCTCTGTTTGTTGAAACGCAGGCTACCCCCGATATCAGGGCAAGTGCACAAGGCTTGTTTATGATGATGGTAAACGGCTTCGGGGCTTTTTTCGGAAGCATAGCAAGCGGCCTTATCATTGATAATTTCTTTTTGCTGCCGGGCGGTGGTAAAGACTGGCATGGCATCTGGCTTACCTTTGCAGGCTATGCCCTGGTAATAGCCATTGTGTTCCCTTTTGTATTCAGATATAAGCACAATAAGGCACTCGTTGAAGCGATACAACATGCGTAATTTCTGAACCATGATTTAGGGGATTAAAGGATTTTCTTACTTAAATAGAGAGGGCTCACGATAATTCGAGAGCCCTCTCTATTGCATGTTATCCGGGAAATCTCAAAAATCTCCCCAAATCCCGGTTCAAACTACTTCTTCCAACCCATTGCATATTTGATACCACCTAACAGATGGTTCAAATATAATGGATCAGCATATGATTCATCAGTATGACCTAATTCGGTATAAAAAGCCCTGCCGCCGGCGAAATTATGATACCAGGCCATTGGGTGATTATCGCCGTTTTCGCCACCAGTGTAGCTTTTCTCATCTATCTTGATCAGTACGTGCAGATCATTACCAATCCATTTATAGTTATACCATTCGTCCCAGCGTTTCCAGGTTTCAGGCAGGTGTTTGGTGGCAATAAAATTACGGTCGACCACATGTAATGTTGCTTCCTGTTGTTTTGGATGACTTTTAAAATAAGCCCCTACTAGTTTACCATACCATGGCCACTCATACTCGGTGTCTGTTGCGGAATGTACACCAACAAAACCGCCGCCGGCCTTAATATATTGCTCAAATGCAGTTTGTTGGGCATCATTTAAAACATCGCCGGTGGTGTTTAAAAATATTACTGCCTTATATTGTTTTAAATTATCTACCGTAAACCTCGCGGCATCAGTGGTGCTGTCTGCATCAAAATTATTTTCCCGCCCCAGTTTAATTATTGCAGTTACGCCTACCGCTATTGATTTATGAGGGAAACCCGCGGTTTTACAAAATATCAGTACTTTATCTTTAGCAAGTACCTGGCTTATTAGTGTGCCTATTAAAAGGCAAATGGTAAGTAGTTTTTTCATAGTTGATTGTTATTGGTTATCAGATTAAAAATGAACGTCATGCTGAACTTGTTTCAGCACCCCACATGCCAAGTAGCCGACAAGTATGGCGCATACTTAGCATGTGGGATCCCGAAATAAATTCGGGATGACGTGTTGGATAAATTATAAATTCCCTTTCTTCAATTCATCTACTGCAAAATGAGCAGCGCGGGCCGTCATAGCCATATACGTTAATGATGGATTTTGACAAGCTGCCGAAGTCATAGCCGCACCATCGGTAACGAAGACGTTTTTAGCATCCCATACCTGGTTGTTTCCATTAAGTACCGAAGTTTTAGAGTCACGTCCCATCCTCGCAGTGCCCATTTCGTGAATTCCGTCGCCAACATTATGACCTCGGTCGTGCGTTTCAACATTTTTCACACCGGCACTTTCAAGCATGGCTTTAGCTTCCTTCACAATATCAATACGCATTTTTTTTTCATTTTCTTTGATCTCAGCGTCCATCGCTAAAATAGGCAACCCCCATTTGTCCTTGCGGGTTTTATCAAGGGTAATTTTATTTTCGTGATAAGGCAGCAATTCACCAAAACCGCTTAAGCCTATAGTCCACGGACCTGGCTCTGTAAGTGCGTCTTTATAGTCGGCTCCAATGTTCAATTCAGCAATCTCACGGCTCCATCCCATACGGCTTGCCGCGCCCTGGTAACCGAAACCACGCAGGTAATCGCGTTTATCACCAAACAGGTTGGCAAAACGCACAACATAAATACCATTGGCCCGGCGACCGTAATAATATTTATCTTCAAAACCTTCAACCAATCCGCTTGCGCCGAGATTGTAATGATGATCCATAATGTTATGGCCTAACTCTCCGCTGCTGCTGCCCAAACCATCAGGCCAAATTTCGGTAGCCGAATTCATCAATACCCAGGCGCTGTTCAAAGCAGAGGCGTTTACAAAAACGATCTTTGAATAATACTCATAAGTTTGGTTGGTTTCGGCATCAAGCACTTCCACCCCTCTGGCCTTTTTAGTATCTTTATCATACAATATTTTAGTGACGATAGAATATGGCCTCACGGTTAGATTGCCTGTAGCCAAAGCCGCTGGCAATGTTGACGATTGCGTGCTGAAGTATCCGCCAAAAGGGCAACCCTCCCAGCACCTGTTCCTGAACTGGCAAGCCGTACGTCCCGGAATAGCAGCAGTTAAATTGGCCGAGCGACCAATGATCATATGCCTGGTGCCGTTGTAATTTTTCTTGATGCGGGCAGCGACATCTTTTTCCACCCAATTCATATCCATCGGGGGCAAATAATGACCGTCGGGCAGTTGTGGTAAGCCCTCCAATGAGCCGCTTATACCTGCAAATTTCTCTACATGATCATACCATGGCGCAAGATCTTTATAGCGGATAGGCCAATCAATAGCCCAGCCGTCCTTAGCATTTGCTTCAAAATCAAAATCGCTCCAGCGATAGCTTTGCCTTCCCCATAAAATGGAGCGACCGCCAAGCTGATATGAACGCCACCAGTTAAAGGGTTTGATCTCGGTATACGGAGCGGCTTGCTCGTCGGTCCAGTAATCCATAATAGGTTCGGAAGCTCCCCAATTACGTGAAATTACGGGGCGTTGCTTACGTTGGGCTTGCGTTGGCTTTCCGGCATGATGTCGGTCCCAGGGGTCCTGATTAGCAGTTTTATAATCTTTAATATGCTCAAAGTTTCGGCCCCGTTCAAGCATAATGGTTTTCAAGCCAAGTTCGGATAACTCTTTTGCTGCCCAGCCACCGCTGATGCCTGACCCTATTACAATGGCACCATAGGTATTATTAGCCTTAGCCTTGCCGTTTATATTACTTAATGGCATAGTTTATAAATTGGTTTTGAAATTGGATAAAACAATTATATTAATTAAAAATCGATATAGCAATCGATTGTGAAGAAAAAGAACCATGTTTTTTTTGATTGAAGGATTGACTTGATGGAAAGTCTGGATTCAAACATCCTTTAATCTCCTAATCCCGAAAATCATGCCTCAGATTTCTTATTTTTACCACATGCTACAAGTAAGTGAATTATACATCTACCCTATCAAATCATTGGGCGGCGTTGCTGTGCAAAATGCGGAGGTTACCCGTCGTGGTTTACAACACGACAGGCGTTGGATGCTGGTTAATGAACACGGGCATTTTATAACGCAACGCGGGTTTCCGCAGATGGCCTTATTGAAGGCATCAATCCAATCGGATGGGATAACAGTACATCATCAGTCAAGTGGGTCATTATTAATTCCGTTTAATTGCGAAAGAAAACCTTTGCAACAGTTTGCAGTTTGGGAAGACACGTGTTTTGGACAATATGTAAGCGAAGAGTTTGACGAATGGTTCAGCGAAGCACTTAATATGAAATGCCGCCTCATTTACATGCCCGATGACAGTGAACGCGAAGTTGACCAGCGCTACGCCAAGCCCGGCATGATCACTTCCTTTGCAGATGCCTATCCTTTTCTGCTTATTGGGCAAGCTTCGCTTAATGACCTCAACAAACGTATGTCGTTGCCTTTGCCAATGAACCGCTTTCGTCCCAATATAGTTTTTACAGGCGGCGAAGCTTATAGCGAAGACCTGATGAATGAGATTGAGATAGCAGGCATAACCTTTTACGGGGCAAAGCTTTGTGCACGCTGTGTGCTCACTACTATTGATCAGCAAACGGCTGTAAAAGCCAAAGAGCCTTTAAAAACCCTCGCCTCCTATCGTATGAAAAACAATAAGATCATGTTTGGGCAAAACCTGATACATGAAAATACCGGCATAATTTCGGTGGGTGATGAACTTAAGGTTTTAAGTACCCATACCGAAGAAAGATTTATTGTAGCAAAGAAACCAATCACAACTGCATGAAACCAACCATAACAATCGAATATTGCCCTAAATGCAACTGGATGATGCGTGCCGCTTACATGGCGCAGGAACTGCTTACAACCTTTACCGATGACGTAAATGGCGTTACCTTAAAACCAAGCGAAGTGAGCGGCAGATATACGATAAGCGTAGGTGAAGAAACACTATTTGACCGCAAACGTGATGGCCATTTTCCAGAAATCAAAGAGTTAAAACAGGCCGTTCGTGATAAAGTTAACCCGGGTAAAAGCCTCGGCCATTCAGACAGGCATACATTGTAACTTTTATATAACAATGTCTGTATAAAATATCCTTTCTATATAATCTATAATATTACTCGAAAAAATAGTTAATTTAGAAAATATCTTTATTTACCTTTGTGAGTTTTATTTTAGAAAATGCTTTCAAAAAAAACTAAGTATGCTATAAAGGCACTTGTGGTTCTTGGCAAGAACATGGACCAGCCGCCTATGCAAATTTCGAAGATTGCCGAAATTGAACGAATCCCTAAAAAGTTTCTTGAGCAGATACTGCTTGATTTGCGCAATGCAGGGTTTCTTTACAGCAAAAAAGGAGCAGGCGGTGGCTACAGTCTTAACCGCGATCCTAAAGAAATATTCCTGGTAAGCATTATGCGTATAACCGATGGGCCTATAGCCATGGTGCCCTGCGCCAGCTTAAATTTTTACCACAAATGTGATGAATGCCACCAGGAAAGCACTTGCGGCATAAGGGATGTATTTGTTGATGTAAGAGATGCCACACTTAAAATATTAAGCGAAACCAGCATCGCCGATATCATCAAACGCGAAACCACCCTCATCAGCGTTTAATTTTAAAACTTCATAAAACTGTCATAACGCAGTTTTTTTTAATTAAATGCTACTTTTTCCGTATACTATATATATATTTGGGAAATGAATCGTGAGAGCATTAATATTACTTGTCTTAACCAGCTGACTTATTGCTATATGTGCAATGAGAAAACGAGGCTGTAAACGTAATATTTAACCATATATGCCTCTTTAGCCACAGCCAAAGGGGCTTTTTTATAAAAGATTAATACTTAGAATATGCAGAGCTTCAGAACGGAACTGGAGAACCCTATTGTTGAGAAGGATATTATAGATCTTGAAAAAAAGATCCATGCTTTTCGTGAAGGTAAAATTCATGATGAAAAATTCAGAAGTTTACGTTTGGCGCGCGGTGTTTATGGCCAGCGTCAGCCAGGCGTGCAAATGGTACGCATTAAACTACCTTTTGGTAAAGTTAGCTTTAAGCAACTATTGAAGATTGCCGAGATTTCTGACGAGTTTGGGAGCAGTAATCTCCACCTTACCACCCGCCAGGACATTCAGATCCACTATGTAAGTCTTGACCGTACACCCCAGCTTTGGGCCAAGCTTGCACAGGATGATATCACTCTGCGCGAAGCATGCGGTAATACCGTGCGCAATGTTACAGCCTCTCCTACTGCAGGTGTCGACCCAAAAGAACCATTTGACGTTTCTCCTTATGCATATGCTACGTTTGATTATTTTCTGCGTAACCCGATATGCCAGGAAATGGGCCGCAAATTCAAAATCTCTTTCTCGTCAAGCGATGAGGACACAGCATTTTCATACATTCATGATATCGGTGCCATACCTAAAATAAATGCCAATGGCGAACGTGGGTTTAAGATCATGCTTGGCGGCGGTTTAGGTGCACAGCCAATTTTAGCCAGTATTGTTGAAGAGTTTTTACCAGAAGATCAGCTGATCCCTTATATCGAATCAGTGATTCGTGTTTTTGACCGTTACGGCGAACGCAATAACCGCAACAAAGCCCGTATGAAATACCTTATCCAAAAATTAGGTTTGGACGAGGTATTGCGTTTAACCAAAATCGAGCGTACTGCCAACAAAGTAAAATTATACCCTATCAACCGGGATGCTGTTGATGCTCCGGCTTTACCACCAACTGATAGCTATCCTGAGGTAACCATCAGCAACCCGTTGCGCTATGAACAATGGATGGCTACCAACGTTTTTGAGCAAAAGCAAAAAGGTTTTTACGGCGTGTATATTAAAGTGCCTGTAGGTGATATCTCATCGGATACTGCCCGCGCCCTTGTTAAAACATTAGAGCCATTGGTTGGTCACGAGATCCGCATTACCCAAAACCAGGGGTTACTTTTAAAATACGTTCAAAAAGAAGCATTGCCTGCTTTATATGAAGGCCTGGCTAAGCTTGATTTGGCTGCGCCGGGCTTCGATAGCATTGCTGATGTTACCACCTGCCCGGGTACAGACACCTGCAATCTTGGCATCTCCAACAGCATGACCATGGCCCGCGTATTGGAAGACCTGATCTATAACGAATACGAGGATTTTATTTATAACCGCGAAATCAAAATCAAAATAAGCGGTTGTATGAACTCTTGTGGCCAGCACGGCTTAGCCCACATTGGTTTCCACGGCAGCTCGCTAAAAGCAGGTGCCAAAGTATTACCTTCGGTACAGGTAATGTTGGGTGGAGGTACTGTTGGCGATGGTGTTGGCCGCGCTGCCGAAAGGGTGATCAAAGTACCTACCAAACGTGCTACCGATGTGTTAAGGTGGTTATTGAACGATTATAAAGAGTTTTCGCCCGAAGGTGAAACTTACCATGAGTATTACGACAGGCAGGGTAAAGATTATTTTTACCGTTTGCTGAAACCACTTGCCGATTTAACTACTCTTACCGATGACGAATACATTGACTGGGGCCACCAGGAAACATTTGTTACCGCTATAGGCGTAGGTGAATGCGCGGGTGTGATCATCGACCTGGTAGCTACCCTCCTGTTTGAATCGGAAGAAAAATTAGGCTGGGCTAACGAAGCTTACGCCGATGGCCGTTGGGCGGACGCTATTTATCATGCCTATAATGTGTTTGTAAGCTCAGCGAAAGCGCTATTGCTTGACAAAGGTGTTAATAGCAGTACACAAATAGGTGTAATCCGCGAGTTTGATACGCAATACGTTGAAAAAGGCGAGTTCGAATTGAACGGGAGCTTTAATGACCTGGTATTACAACTCAACCAAAATGAGCCGTCACAAGAATTTGCCACAACATATTTAGCACAGGCTACAGAATTTTTAAGCAGAAGCAAGGATAAGAGAGAGGCGCTTGTACAATAATGACTGAAACTAATAAAAATATAAAAGAACCACGCATCACGCTGGTGGGTGCAGGCCCAGGCGATGCCGACCTGATAACCGTAAAAGCGATCAAAGCTTTAAAAGCAGCCGATGTTGTTTTGTACGATGCTTTGGTTAATGAAGAACTACTTGAGTATGCCCCTGCAAACTCAACCAAAGTTTACGTAGGCAAACGTTCTGGCGATCATACTTTTTCGCAGGAAGCAATTAACAACCTGATGGTTGATTATGCGGTGAACTACGGTCACGTGGTTAGGTTAAAAGGCGGAGATCCTTTTGTATTCGGTCGTGGATATGAGGAATTGATCATTGCAGCAGCTCATAACATACCTGCGACCATTATTCCTGGGATTTCAAGCTCGATAGCGGTAGCCGAATTGCAGCAGATCCCAGTTACACACCGCGGTTTAAGTGAAAGTTTTTGGGTGGTTACCGGCACTACTGCAAATGGCAAGATCTCGAACGATCTTATTGACGCGTCAAGATCGAATGCTACCGTGGTTGTATTGATGGGCATTCATAAGCTGGCCGAGATCACTGAAATATTCAAGTTACAAGGCAAGAACAAACTACCCGTAGCCGTTATTCAAAGCGGTTCTACTGCAGACGAGAAGATCGCTGTTGCTACGGTGGATACTATTGTCGATACTGTTGAAGAAAGTAAGATCTCATCGCCTGCAATTATTGTTTTGGGCGAGGTAGTATCGCTTCATCCAAAATTCCAACTGATAAAAGAAGTTTATGACTTTGTTGCCCGGGGATAAGAGTTTAACCAACATCCAGGATGAAAAACAGGAAGGCAACCAGCTTTTTCCTGTGTTTTTAAAACTGAATGATCTGCATACGGTGCTTATTGGCGGCGGTAATGTTGGTTTGGAAAAACTTACGGCTGTACTTAATAACAGCAACAGTGCAAGGGTAACCATTATTTCGCGCGAGTTTTTGCCCGACGTACATAAGCTTGCATCGCAGTATCCGGGCGTCCGCATTATACAAAAATCATTTGCCGACGATGACCTGAATGATGCCGATATAGTTATTGCCGCTACCAATGATAGCGAGCTTAATAACTATATCCGCAATGCCGCCCATGACCGTAAGCTGCTGATCAATGTAGCTGATAAGCCTGCGCTATGTGATTTTTACTTAGGATCGATAGTGCAAAAAGGCGACCTGAAACTGGCCATATCTACCAATGGAAAATCACCTACTGTGGCTAAACGATTAAAAGAAGTATTGAATGAAAGCCTTCCTGCGGAGCTTGACATCACTTTGCAGCAAATGAGCGAACTAAGAAATACCCTTGAAGGCGATTTTGCCGACAAGGTAAAAAAATTAAACAGTGTAACATCCATACTGGTTGATCCTAAGGCTGCCAGCCGCAAAAATTTTATCTGGCTAATTTGGTCAACCATTATCATATCACTGGCCATTGGTATAACCGCACTTTATTTCAAAGAGCCTAACTTTAAGCACTTCGTAACCGGCATCGATCCTATCTTTTATTACTTTTTAGGAGCCGGGTTTGTATTTGCTATGATTGATGGCGCCATCGGCATGTCGTACGGTGTTACTTCAACCACATTCTCTCTTTCTATGGGTATCCCTCCGGCCTCGGCCAGCATGGGCGTACATCTTTCCGAGATCATGAGTTGCGGTATAGCCGGTTGGATGCATTATCGCATGGGCAACATCAACTGGAAACTATTTAAGTTATTAGTTATTCCCGGTATAATAGGAGCGGTAACGGGAGCTTATCTCCTATCTTCGCTTGAACATTACAGCATGTACACCAAACCTGTTGTATCGGTTTATACCCTGATATTGGGTATAGTGATATTCAGAAAAGCATTCAATACACAAAAGAAAAAATCGGCTGATAAGGTAAAACGCATTTCACTGCTGGGTTTAGGCGGTGGCTTTATCGATGCTGTTGGCGGCGGTGGCTGGGGATCAATCGTGCTATCAACCCTGATAGCCGGGGGCCGCAGTCCACGTTTTTCATTAGGCACTGTTAAACTTTCACGTTTTTTTGTGGCGATGATGGGATCAATAACCTTTATCGCCATGGTAAGCAGCGATCACTGGCAGGCTGTAGCAGGCCTTATCTTAGGCAGTGCACTTGCTTCACCAATTGCAGCTAAGATCTCCAATAAGATCTCTGCAAAAACTATCATGGTGGCGGTCTCGATAATCGTTATCCTCATCAGTATCCGTTCTATTATCATGTTTATTACTAAGGTTATATAAAATGAGCACTGCATTACAACAAATACAAAGTGTAACCACCGGACTTGGCCCTGTGGAAGCCCTCACTAAATTGGCAGAGCTTTTCCCTGGTGAAGTTATATTTTCAACTAGCTTTGGTTGGGAAGACCAGGTGATCAGTCATATGATCTTTGCCAATAACCTGCCAATTAAAGTATTTACGCTTGAAACCGGCAGGCTGTTCCGCGAAACCTATTCAGTTTGGGCGGCTACAATGAACAGGTATCAAAAACCTATACATGCCTACTATCCGAATAATGAACTATTGGAAGAAATGGTAAGCAAAAAAGGCCCAAACAGCTTTTACGAGTCGGTTGAAAACCGCAAAGAGTGCTGCGGGATCCGTAAAATAGAACCGCTCAAACGCGCTTTAAAAGGCAACAAAATTTGGATTACCGGCATTCGTGCCGAGCAGTCGGTTAACCGTCATGATATGCATGACATGGAATGGGACGAGCAAAACCAACTGGTAAAGTTCCACCCTATTTTCAGCTGGACACTGGACGAAGTAAAAGCCTATATCAAACAATACAACATTCCATATAACTCACTGCATGATAAAGGCTTCCCAAGCATCGGCTGTATGCCATGTACCCGTGCCGTAGCCGAAGGTGAAGATTTTCGTGCAGGCCGCTGGTGGTGGGAAGATCAATCGAAAAAGGAATGTGGTTTGCATGAGGTAACCGCTAAATAAGTCAAAGACGCTTTTTTTTATACGTAGGTCAATTGGTTGAAAAATCAGTTGGCCTTTTTTGTGTCCGTCACAATCTCCACCGTCATTGCTAGGCACGAAGCAATCGCGAACTACAAAGGCTAGATTTGCTTAGCCCCATTGTATTTAGGGGATTGCTTCGTGCCTAACAATGACGCTTTTATAATGACGATAGACAAAATAGAAAAGGGGACAAAGCTTATCACTCCATCCCCTTACAAACTATATAAAACCTTATAAAAGCTCTTACTTGTTGTTATTATTGCCTGCTAATAAGCCATCAAGCGTTACCGATACGTAATACAAGCCACCGATTGTCGGGCCGCCTGCATATTGATAATATCTTTTGTTAAAAATATCGGTAGCCCCCAACTTAAATGTTGCATAGTAAGAAGGCACGCGGTAAGTAACCTGTGCATCAACTGTTTTAATTGAAGGCACGGTACCGGTAACCAATGGGCTCTCCCACAGGTAAGACTGCTGCCATTTGTAAACCACGTTGAAACCGAAGTTTTTAACCACCTCACGGTTACCGAACGATACATTGCCCGACCACTCCGGGGTATTGAAACCTGTAACAAAAATATCTGAAGCTGTTTGGGCTTTCAGCTTATTGAAGCTCACGTTACCCGATACCGTGTAGTGCTGGTAGAAATTGTAAGTGATACCCGCCGAAGAACCATAATTATGGTAAATATTCTTAGCATTGGTATAAACGCGGTACCTGCTTTGCCCCTGACTGGCTGCGTTACTTGATGTGCCTGTTGTGGGATCACGGTTAATGTCAAGCATGGCTAATACAGCTGCGTCTGAACCTACGGTAACACCGTTTGGCACAAAAACTTGTACCTGGCCGAGGAAACCATCATAACGGTTGGTGTAAGCGTCAATATCGATGAACACTTTATTGTCGGCTACGATACCTTTATAACCTACCTCGAAAGAAGTAATTTGCTCCGGGCGGGCAGGTGGCAGGTCCGCTACTTTTAACAGGTTGCGGTTAGCCAAAGCTGCCTGGTCTGAGCCGCCTGCAGCGTTTACTGCAGCATTGAATGCCACTACCGATGTTTGGGTATAGCTATTACCAAGGTATCCTAAGCCTTCGTTAATGAATGGTAAACTACCCACACGTTTTACGCGACCATTATTTACATATGATAAAGCCTCAAACAATGAAGGGAAACGATAACCATTCTGGAATGTAAACCTGAAGTTATGGTTTTGATTAACGGTGTAAACAGCAGCTAAACGCGGTGTAAACTTAGGATCGAAGTATGGATTGCGGTCCCAACGGATAGAGCCGAATACTTTCAGTTTTTCGTCAAAAAAGGTTTTGGTAACCTGGGTAAATGCACCGTATTTTTTATAGATAACGTCTTTACCGAAAGAGCCATCAGCCAATGGGGTATTCCTGTCTGCAATAGGACGGCTGAAATCAACGAAGTTATTGCCATCAGGTGTAATACTGTACACACGTACATCAGCACCAACCAACAGGTCAACAAATTTAACCTTCCTGCTCAGGTCCCACTGGGCCTCGCCGTTGTACATATGGCTTTTTTGCCATAGAGCTGCACCGCCTGTTTCCGGGGCGTTGGGGATCAGGCTCGACTTAATATCCCAGTTATTGATACCAATGATGGTTTTGCGTAACGCGTCAAACTCAGGAGTGCCTGGTTCAACCCGGCCTTTATCGGCGGCAGCACGTGCAGCTTGTTCTGCCGCGGCAAGATTTGCGGAAGTAAGCACCCCTCCGTTATACGCTTTTAAAGCGTTACCATATAAAGTTGCCCAAGCCGAATTACTGGCGTGTTTAAGGTCGAGGTTATCGGCCAGTGGTTTTACGTTAAACGAGTTACCAGTGTTTTCAATTGATTCATAGCCTCGAACCAGGAAGTCTTTCCCTTTTAATTCAATTTTATGATTCTGAACTGTAGCTCCCTGTAACGAGATTTTATTACCCCGCTGAAACACGCCGTCAAGTCTGCCATAGCGATAAGTATACGACAAGATGGTGTTTGGCGATAATTTATAAGCCAGCGTACCATCCAGTTTTAAGTTTTTCACATGCGGATCAACCAGATCAACCTCGTTATAGCCCGTCCGGGCTACGGTAAGGTTTGGGCGGGCTTTACCATCAACCGTGATACCTTTTATTGATACAGTATTACTACCTGCAAGCGCGTCATCACCGTATTTGTTCCAGCCATCATAAGCTGCGTTGCTGGTACCTGTTAATTCAGGATAAGCAGGGTTGGCCGATTTAAGGTTGGTTGGATTTTGATCAAGACGGGTATCTGATTGCCAGTCCTGGCCTTGCATATAGCTAAAGTTTACTTTCACCGCAAACTTATCGTTAAAAGCTTTGGCATAGCGCAAAGCATCCTCGGTAAGTGAACTTGCCCCTAAGCGGTCTTTACCAACATGGTTTAAACCCTGGCGATGGTAAAAGCTTAAGCCCTGGTATTTGAATGGATCTTTAGTAAACAGATTTGATAAACCATTGATAGCGTTGGTACCATAAAGGGCAGCAGCAGCGCCCGGGGTGATTTCCACACTGGCAATATCCAGTTCAGTCGGCCCAATGGCATTGCCAAGCGGTACACCCAATGTAGCCGACTGCATATCAACGCCATCAACCAGTTGCATAAACCTGAAGTTGTTGGGACTGTTGAAGCCACGGGTGTTAGGCACTTTGAGGGTGATACTGGTGGTTGTCATCTGCACGCCTTTCACGTTCTCCAAAGCATCATAAAAACTTGGGCCGGGCGATTGTTTTAACGCCGTGATACTCAATTTTTCGATAGCTACGGGCGAGCGAAGCAATTTTTCCTCCTTACGGGATGCTGTTACTACCACCTCATTAACCAACAATGATTGTGTAGTTAGGGTAATGTTTACCGCGCTGTTGGCATTTTTTATATAAAATTCCTGGGGTTGATAACCTATTGCTGTAAAAATAAGCGTATAAGGAAGCTTTGCGCTTGTGGTTAAAGAAAATTTTCCGGTGGTATCGGTTGATGTTTTATTGGTTGTGCCTTTTATTGATACGGTTGCCCCTACCAGCGGCTTGCCCTGGTCGTCGTCAACTTTTCCGCTCAATATATATGAGCCGTTAAGCTGTGCATAACTTATACCCGGCAATAGTACCAGGAAGAGTACAAGTATTCTAACTATGTTTGTAAAAATTTTCATGAAATAATTTGTGGTGGTGGTAATTAAACTTGTGATTTTGGGTCGTGTATTATCGTTGATGGAGGCTATGCCTCAACAACAACACATTGCAGTTAGGAGCTGCATTTTTAACTTGGACAGAACGGCAATTGCATTAAAATGATACATTGTCTATAGAATTAGTCGACAAAAATATAAATTTAATACTGACTGTCAAGCTTTGCGGTCTGTTTTTTAAAATTTTTGATGACTTCCGCATCATTTCACTATAAAATCCATCACTTTACTGGATATTTCAAAATAAACAAAGCCTAATTTCTTCCAAATTTGTAATATTGAAGCCTCAACCTGTACTATACTAATGGCTTTCAATTATCAACGCATCGTTATCAAAATCGGCTCAAATGTTATTACCCAGGAAAACGGGCTCCCCGACCTGCCGCGAATAGCCCATCTGGTTGACCAGATAGCTGCGATAAAAAAACAGGGCACCGAAGTGATACTGGTTTCGTCGGGAGCTGTGGCATCCGGCCGCAGTTTGATCTCTGTCGCAGAAAAATCAGATGCTGTTGCTGCCCGCCAGGTGCTGGCCTCTATTGGGCAGGTAAAACTGATCAATACCTATTCGCACCTGTTTGAGCAGTTTCAGATATTATGTTCGCAGGTTTTGGTTACCCGCGAAGATTTCAGGGACAGGATGCATTACCTCAATATGAAAAATTGCCTTGAGGCATTGCTGCAATATGAGGTGATCCCTGTTGTCAATGAAAACGACGTGGTATCTGTAACCGAGCTTATGTTTACCGATAATGATGAATTGGCAGGCCTCATAGCATCTATGCTAAACGCTAATGCGCTCATCATCCTCACCAACGTTGATGGCATTTACAATGGCGATCCTAAAGCAGCTGGCTCGGCAGTGATAGATGAGGTTAGCGGTAATGAACTTGATTTTTCAAGTTTTGTATCATCTGGCCGTTCGCAATTTGGCCGGGGTGGCATGATCACCAAATCAACCATGGCGCAAAAAACAGCCCAGCTTGGTATTTCAGTGCATATAGCCAATGGTAAACGTGATCAGATCTTAACAGGTGTTTTGGAAAACCAGGTTACACATACCCGCTTCATTCCAAATAAAACAGCATCGGGTAAAAAGAAATGGATTGCCCATTCCGAAAAATCAGCGACTGGGAGTGTACTGATCAATGCCGGTGCAAAAGCCGCGCTCATCTCAAACAAGGCAACCAGCTTATTGCCGGTTGGCATAGTGGGGGTAATAACCGACTTTAAAAAAGGCGATATTATTAAACTGATAGATGATACCGATAAGCTGATTGGTTTAGGCATTGCCGAATATGGTGCCGATAAGGCCCGTGAACGCGTCGGCCAAAAAAACCAAAAAGCACTGGTACACTATGATTATCTTTACTTACAAGGCTAAATACAATGAACTATAACAGCTATTTTGATAAAGCACGTGAAGCAAGCCGCAAAGCGCCCCTTGCCCCTACCGTAATCAACGGGATTTTGGAGGATGTTGCTGCCGAGGCTATAGCACAAACCGAATATATCCTGGCTGAAAACCAACGAGACCTTGACCGTATGGATCCGGCCGATCCAAAATACGACCGCCTTAAACTTACAGCCGACCGCATCAAAGGTATTGCAGGCGATATGCAAAGCGTAGCCCAACTTGATAGCCCGCTTGGCAAACAGCTTTCTACTACAGAAATGTCCAACGGTTTATCGATATCAAAAATACGTGTCCCGCTTGGCGTTGTTGGTGTTATATATGAAGCCCGCCCCAATGTTACTTTTGATGTTTTTGCTCTTTGCTTTAAAACAGGTAACATCAGTGTATTAAAAGGTGGTAGTGATGCCGATTTCTCTAACCGGGCTATTATTTCGGTTATCCATAAAGTATTGGCAAAACACGGCGTTGATGTCAATGTGGTTACACTGCTCCCCGCCGAACGTGAGGCTACAACAGCTTTGCTGAATGCTATTGGTTATATTGATGTGCTTATCCCAAGAGGAAGCCAGTCGCTGATTGATTTTGTGCGGGATAACAGCAAGGTACCTGTTATTGAAACAGGTGCCGGTATTGTGCATACTTATTTTGATGAATCGGGCAACGTAGAGAAAGGTGCTGAAATTATTGCCAACGCAAAAACCCGCCGGGTAAGTGTTTGCAACGCTTTAGATTGTTTGATCATCCACTCCGCCCGCTTAAGCGACCTGCCGCAACTGGCACACATCCTAAACGAAAAAGAAGTAGAAATCTTTGCCGATGAACGAGCCTTTGAAGCGTTAAAAAGCAATTACCCCTCCAACCTTTTGCATAAAGCCAGTCCGGAACACTTTGGTACTGAATTTCTTTCGATGAAGATGGCTATAAAAACGGTAAGTTCATTTACTGAAGCGTTAGAATATATCGCTGTAAACAGTTCAAAACATAGTGAAGCCATTATCTCTGAAAATGCAGAAAACATTGCTAAATTTTTAAATGATGTGGATGCTGCAGCTGTTTATGCAAACGTATCAACAGCGTTCACTGATGGCGCCCAGTTTGGTCTTGGCGCCGAGATTGGTATCAGCACTCAAAAACTTCATGCCCGCGGTCCTATGGGCCAGGAAGAACTTACCAGTTACAAGTGGATAGTTAGAGGCAACGGGCAAACACGTAATCCGTAAGACATCCTGTAAACCATATGCATAAAAAAGGTGCTTACTCTGTGTAGTAAGCACCTCAACGTGTTTATTCGTATTGTTAAGCGTTACTTTATTAAGTAGTTGGCTGCTGCAATAAAGCAAATAATCACTAAAATTACGCCCTGTAATTTTTGTTCTAAAGTCAATTGAGTTAACATTGTTTTATTAATTAGGATATAGCAAATTTATAATGTAATAGGTCCGTTACAATAGGCAGCATCACTTTTACGTTATTTTTAATAAATAATGTTGCTTGTTTTTATAATAGTCAACTCTACATTTATTATTTAAAATTTTAGCAACAAATGTCTTTTAATGTTGAAATTAGTGTATCACCTACACCTGTTGCAAATACACTTTTTACAACGAAATGCACTCTTGGAGCGCCCGTTTAATTCCTTTTTTTAATCAGCCCTTTTTACACTAAGTAGATTAAATTTTATCAATTATTATACAATATTAATAGTATGTTAAGGAAATAGCTATTGGGGTATTTTAACTTATATTAAAGAAACAATAAAACTAAAGACGACGCAATCAGGATTTATGAGCAGTATTTATCCCGAATTTGTTTTGAATATGACCATCACTTTTGCTTAATATAATCTATATAAAATACTGAAATACAGCATTAATTAACTATTAATTAACACAAAGCAATACCTGTTGGCGGAATTAATTTCATAAAAATAAATAATTGGAGGCGATTTTTCAGATCGTCTTTTTTGTTGAAAACTTTAGTTGAATTTTAGCTTACAATAATAGTCATTTGCATTAAATAAATATTAACAAATGACAGCCGTTGAAATCTTAAAACAAGAGCGAGCAACACTTCTTCAGAGGGTAAAAGCAATTGATAAAGCCATCAATGCTCTAACTAAGGAGGCCCCTAATATCAGGTGGACAGAACGATCTCTTAGTTGTATTCGCGAGAAGGGACATGTTTGCCTTTCTGCTGAAATCCTCGAATGTTTATTTTGGGATGAACAGACAAATTTGGCTGACCCTAAAATCAGGAATAATTACATGACAGGCTTATCAATAGCCTTAAAGAACCTTGTTGAAAATGGAATTCTCAAAAAGATAAGCCGACCAGGTATAAGAGGGTTTTATTATGGCTTACCTGAATGGTTCGATGAAAACAACGTTGTAAAAGCGCAATATGATGTGTTAAAAGAAATAAACTACACTATCTCTATTTAAAAAACTGAGATTATGATATAAACGAAAGCCCCACAAGTTTGGCGACCGGGGGCTTTCTAAAGATCATAGTTTCTTATCGGTTTACTGACTCGACATAGCTATTCTCCCGTGTGCAAAGATACGGGATTAAATGGCTTATGACCAAATCCCATGCACAGCATCAAGTCAAATTTCGACAAGATATTATGCGCACTAAGAGAAATCTTAGGCGGGGATATGTCTATTAATAAAAAACAGGTCAAGCCCGGACCTAAAACCAAATTCAGTGATATTGAAGTAATTGCTCTGGCTTGCACCGCCGAATGCATGGGGCATAACAGTGAGAACTATTTCTTTTCTCTACTGAATAAAAAAGATTTTCCTGATTTATTAAGCCGCAGGCAATTCAACGATAGGC
Organism: Mucilaginibacter gossypii; assembly: GCF_017569325.2. NCBI lineage: Bacteria > Pseudomonadati > Bacteroidota > Sphingobacteriia > Sphingobacteriales > Sphingobacteriaceae > Mucilaginibacter > Mucilaginibacter gossypii. The sequence continues at coordinate 2,550,285 of NZ_CP071878.2, forward strand.
GAAAAAGACTTCATACTAAAATAGAAGATGTTAGAAAGCTTGTTTTAGCGCGAATAACCAAAAAGCAAGAGGCGTATGTTATAGACTCAATGCCATTAAGGCTTTGTAAATATGCTCGTCGTAACCGTGTTCAAATTGGCAAGGAAACAGCTGAAATTAAACCCAACATCGGTTATTGTGCTTCACAAGAGGAAAGATATTTTGGCTTCAAGCTACATGCTGTATGTTCACTGGAGGGTGCTGTCCAATTTTTTGATATAACTTCAGCATCAGCATCGGATGTGCAATATCTTTCAACCGTAGGGCAAAAACTTAAAAACTGTCATTTAATCGGTGACAAAGGTTATATCAGCGAGTCTTATAAGCAAACACTTAGAGAAGAATCAAAGATATTCTTGTTTACAGATTCCAGGTCGAATGCTAAGAAGCCTCATTTCATTCCTCCTATCTACAAAGGAAAGCGTAAAAAGATTGAAACCATATTTTCGCAGCTATCCGATCAATTTAACATTCAGCAGAATTATGCAAAGACACTGCTATCTTACTTTAACAGAATTAGATCAAAGCTACTATCCATGACTATTCTCAACTACATCAATCAGCATGTTAATAACAAGCCTATTAGCCAGATAAAATATGCGCTTAAGTGATATTTTATTTAATAGTATCAACAGCAACCTTTAAACAATCATAAGCAAAAGTGGCGGACGTAACACTGAGACTATCACCCGGAAGATTCCTTAAACCGTTAGGATATTTCGTTTTAAATTTTACCAACACACAATCGCACCATTTTTTTCGTTCTACATCATTCAAATGGATTTCAGTTGACTTTTTTTGAATGATGGTTTTCAACGGCAACCATTCATCATCAGGGGCGTTGTTAGTAGTTACAATTTCTGTATTTTCATGAAGAGCTCTGTAGGCCTCTTTACTTATAGCCATTATTACAAGGCCAATAACAATTACAATCCATTGAGGGAACTTTCTTTTTGGTTTCGTCTGTGTAGGGTTCACGGCTGGGCAAAAAAATGAGTTGCCATAAGCCCCTACCTGGCGGTGATACAAAAAAGAAGCGTGGGGCCTCACCGGACAGCAGGCACGACCAAGCGCCTATATACGAGTGATTCTCCCCACGCTGTTGCGTACGGCAAATCTCGGCTCGTATAGTTCGGGTTTGATTGTTTGGTCGTTTCGCTGCCCTGAACGAGTTCGCTAATAAAATTGTATCAAATATATGAAATGGCCGGCGAAAAGTCTGATAGCTTTGTTAATTTTATACCATGAGTATTGATGAATATAAAATAACCGAAGTTTCATTTTATCGAGATATTGATGATCTTGAGTTTGGACAAAATTTATCGATGCCGCTATTCAAATACATCGAATTAAGACCGCGATTTAAATCTGAATTAGTAAATATTTCGATGTGTTTTATCTCTAACAATGAATTGACGGTAGAACTGAGAGAAAAGTGTGCAACTATTTTTTCGAAGTATTTTCCCGAGCCAATTGGCATGCCTGTTCATATTTTATATCCATGTTAATACTACGTTGATGGAACATATCCCTTAATTCCTCAATGCCAATACAGCTAACTTCAAATGAATTGTCATCGCCTGCAAAATGGAATCTAATTACACGCTCACCATCAACGGATAATTCGTTATCACCATTCAATATTTTTAGTTCAAGTGCCATTATTTTGTATTTTAAATAAATCCCTTTTCAGGGCTATATATTAATAATTAATTCCGCCAACGGGTAAAGCAATAGTTATCTCAACACATTTTACCCTATACTGACCAAGCTTGTGTCAACATAAAAATCAAATAGGTATCTTTGCAGCATTATGAGTAAGCATGGCAGGATATTAGTGGCAATGAGCGGCGGGGTTGATAGTTCGGTGGCGGCAGTGATGCTGCATGAACAGGGCTATGAAGTTATTGGTTTAACCATGAAAACCTGGGACTATGCCTCATCGGGCGGAAGCTCAAAAGAAACCGGCTGTTGTAGTTTAGATAGCATCAATGACGCGCGTGCCCTTGCCGTTGGTTACGGCTTCCCTCATTATATATTAGATATCCGTAATGAGTTTGGCGATTTTGTGATCGATAACTTTGTTGATGAATATTTAGCCGGCCGCACCCCTAACCCATGCGTTTTGTGCAATACCCATATTAAATGGGAAGCATTGCTAAAACGTGCTGATAAACTCGATTGTGAATTTATTGCCACCGGTCACTATGCCAATATCCGTTTGCAGGATAATGGCCGTTATGTGATATCAAAAGGCAAGGATACCAATAAGGATCAATCGTACGTGTTATGGGGGGTATCTCAAAAAAACCTTGCACGTACTAAATTCCCGTTGGGTAGTTTTTCAAAACCCGAGATCAGGCAAATGGCGCTCGATATGGGCCAAATAGAACTTGCAGGTAAAAGCGAAAGTTACGAGATCTGCTTTGTACCAGATAACGATTATCGCTCATTTCTGCGCCATAAAGTTGAAGACCTTGACGAACGTATCGGCCCGGGTAATTTTGTACTTACCAACGGCACCGTAGTGGGCAAACACCAGGGTTATCCTTTTTATACCATTGGCCAGCGTAAGGGCTTGGGCGTGGCATTAGGACATCCTATGTTTGTTACGCGCATCGATCCTACCACCAATACAGTTGTTTTAGGCACCGCCGACGAGCTTGAACGCAAACAAGCCTGGGTAAAAAACCTCAACCTCATTAAATATGAAAATATAAATGAGCCGCTCGAAGCCATTACCAAAATCCGTTATAAAGATGCCGGAGCGCAAAGCACCATTCTTCAAATGGGCGAACATATGAAAGTTGATTTTCATCATAATGTATCAGGCATAGCACCGGGCCAATCAGCTGTATTTTATGAAGGGGATGACCTTGTTGGCGGCGGCTTTCTGATGTAAACACCCTATTTCCTGCATTTTTTAATGCTTGACAATGCGAGCTGCCGCATTTGCTTGTTATCATTTTGTTAAAATGAGTTTAGTTATTTTGCAAGAATATAATTTCCAAAGACATTTTTTCATAAAATTCTCAACTTAAAACATATTTTGCCTTCAACTTTTACACCTTTTACCAAAAACTAATTGGTGTTTCGCTTACTTTATGTTTTATTTGCAAAAACTAAAACTGATTAGATGGCCAAAAACTTACTGATAGTTGAATCACCAGCGAAAGCTAAGACCATTGAGGGATACCTTGGTAAGGACTTTACCGTAAAGTCCAGCTATGGGCATATCCGTGATCTGGTTAAGTCGGAAGATGCAATTGATATAGCTAATAACTTTAAACAAAAATACGAGGTACCTGCAGATAAAAAGCAGGTAGTTAGCGAATTAAAGAAGTTAGCTAAGGAAGCCGAAATGGTTTGGCTCGCATCGGACGAGGACCGCGAGGGTGAGGCTATTTCCTGGCACTTATTTGAAACATTGGATCTGAAGGACACACATACCAAGCGTATCGTTTTTCATGAGATCACTAAGCCGGCCATTTTAAAAGCAATAGATACACCACGTAAAATCGACTATAACCTTGTTAACGCTCAACAGGCACGCCGTGTTTTAGACAGGTTGGTAGGTTTTGAGCTCTCCCCTGTTTTGTGGAAGAAGGTAAAACCATCACTTTCGGCCGGTCGCGTACAATCAGTTGCGGTAAGGCTTATTGTGGATCGCGAGCGTGAGATCAATAAATTTAAATCAGAAGCTTCATTTAAAATTGTAGCCATATTTGGTAAAGGTAAAGAAGCTTTCAAGGCGGAACTTCCTGAGCGTTTTTCTAAACAGGAAGATGCTGAAAAATTTTTACAGGATTGTATTGCGGCCTATTTCGATGTAAAATCGTTAGATACCCGCCCAACAAAGCGTTCGCCAGCTGCACCGTTCACTACCTCTACCCTTCAACAGGAGGCAAGCCGTAAACTTGGTTACTCAGTAGCGCGGACTATGCAGGTTGCACAAAGGCTATACGAATCTGGTTACATTACCTACATGCGTACCGATTCGGTAAACCTGTCTGAACTGGCTTTAAATTCGGCTGCAAGCGAGATCGTATCTGCCTACGGCGAAAAATACCATCAGCAAAGAAGATATAAAACCAAAAATGCCAGTGCACAGGAAGCGCACGAGGCGATCAGGCCAACATATTTCAATAATCATTCTATCGATGGTGAATCGGCAGAAAAGCGCTTATATGAGCTAATATGGAAACGCGCCATCGCCTCGCAAATGAGCGAAGCCCAGTTTGAGAAAACCACAGCAAAAATCAGCATCTCAACCCGTAATGAAGATTTAGTGGCAAACGGCGAGGTAATGAAATTTGATGGCTTCCTGAAAGTTTACCTCGAATCGAAAGATGAGGAAGACGAACCACAACAAGATGGTGAAAATGCAATACTGCCTCCTTTAGCCAAGGGTCAGCGTTTAGCATTACAGGAAATGTCGGCTACAGAGCGTTTTTCACGTCCGGCGGCACGCTACACTGAGGCAAGCTTAGTGAAAAAACTGGAGGAGCTTGGTATCGGTCGTCCGTCAACCTACGCTCCAACTATCTCAACCATTCAAAACCGTGGTTATGTGGTTAAGGAAGAACGCGAAGGTAAACAGCGTAATTTCCGGGTGTTAACATTGAAGGCGGGCAGCATCACCAAAGAGGAAAAAACAGAGAACACCGGAGCCGAACGTGGCAAACTGTTCCCTACTGATATTGGTGCAGTTGTTAACGACTTCCTGGTACAATACTTCAAGGATATTGTTGATTTTAACTTTACCGCCAGCGTTGAAAAACAATTTGACGAGATAGCGCAAGGAATGAAAGAGTGGACTGCAATGCTCCATGATTTTTATAATCCATTCCATAAAGAAGTTGAAAGCACCATCGAAAAAGCCGACAAAGCAACCGGAGAACGCGAATTAGGCATCCACCCGGAAAGCGGAAAAAAAGTCTCTGTTCGGATAGGCCGTTTCGGGCCATTTGTACAGGTTGGAGAGAGCGCTACAGACGAAAACGAAGAGAAACCCCTCTATGCAAGTCTTCGGAGCGGACAGAGTATCGAGACCATCAGCCTTGAAGAAGCACTTGAGCTATTCAAGCTTCCCAAAGTTGTGGGCGAGTATGAAGGCAAGGTAATGAAAGTGGCCATCGGCCGTTTCGGGCCTTATATCAGTCATAACAGCGCTTTTGTATCTTTACCTAAAGAGATCGACCCGCACGATGTTACCGAGGAACAGGCCATTGAGCTAATCAACCTAAAGCGTAAAAAGGATGCTGAAAAGCTGATCAAATCTTTTGATGAAGATCCGGACGTTAAAGTACTGAACGGCCGCTGGGGGCCCTATATTGAATTTGGCAAACTGAACGTTAAGATCCCTAAAGATAAAGATCCTTTGACCCTGACCTACGAGGAATGCAAGGCACTCGCCGATGCAACACCGAAGGATGCAAAAAAAGGCCGCTTTGGTAAAGCTGCTGCCTCAGCTAAACCTACTGCAACAAAAGCACCGGCTAGGAAAAAGGCGGCAACTAAGAAGAAGTAGTGAATAGTTAATTGGGTTGATTAGGGGAATGGTTCTAATCGCATCTTTACTAAACCACTCACCTAATCACCCCGATTAACCCAATCAACCAAAAGAATGAAAAAAGACCTGCCCGAAAACAATGTAAAGGATATTGCTATTGCGGTAGCATTAGAGAGCGAGAGCGTGGAAAGTAAGGTATGGTATGTATATCTCATTAACCTTAAAAACGAGCCGATCGAAAACGTGCTCATAACCTCAAAAGGCTATGGGGAAAAGGACGGTGAACAGGTAAAAACCTCCACCCTGAGGCATATGATCCCTGTTGTTGACAGCAAAGCATATAAGCTTATTGAGCCTATTGATGAGCAAACCTTCGGCCTTAATAACGAATATTGGCTCAGCTATTATATAGGCAAAGACATTTTCGACAAGAAATTTATATTCCTTCCTGAAAGTATTGTGGAGATGAATTTTATCAAGATCCCGGTTTTAAATAAGCCCGGGGTTATGATAAAATAATTTTCGCTTTAAATTATTTATTGTCATAAATTTCATAATTTACCTGATAATAAATAAACCTATTCATGGAAAACGGATACAATCAATTCCGCAAACGCCGAACCTTAATCACTGTTGTCACTACCATTGCTCTTGCATTACTTATCATATACCTGGTAGCTCATGGCCATAAAAAAACAATAGTTGATCCTGCTTTCAACAAGTATATCGAGTCGTATACAACTGGTGTTATTTCCAAACAGAGCCCCATTCGTATCAGGCTGGCCAGTGACGTGCAGGTAACGCACCAGCAAAATGAAGAAATAAACGAAGATCTTTTCAACTTTTCACCAGCTATAAAAGGAAAGGCTATCTGGACGGATGCACGAACCATCGAGTTCAGGCCCGATGAAAAGCTCGACCCCGGTAAAAACTATACTGCCGATTTTAAATTGAGCAAGCTTATTGAAGTGTCGGATCATTTTGAGCACTTTAAATTTAATTTCCAGGTTATTCAGCCCGACTTTACCGTGTCATTTATCGGCATGCAAACCGCCAGCAGTACTTCAAATACCGAAATGAAGCTTACAGGTGATATTCAAACAGCTGACGCAGAAGACCCATCGGCTGTTGATAAGCTTATTGTACCCAATTATGATTCGCCGGTTAAAATAAACTGGGAACACGACGCGGCCCATAAAAACCATCATTTTACCATAACCGGTTTAACACGTATAGCCGGCAAAGCCAATCCACTTACAATTAACTGGGATGGCAGCAGCATTGGCGTGGATAAAAAAGGCAACCAGAATTTTGAAGTGCCCGCCATTGGCGATTTTAAGGTACTGAATATCCGCGCTGTGCAGGACAATGATCAGTATGTTGAGGTACAGTTTTCGGATAACATTTTAGTTGGACAGGAACTTAACGGCCTTATCAGCATCAACAATATCACTGATCCGGCGTACAGCATCGACGGTAGCCTAGTAAAAGTTTACGCTCCTGATCGCCTCCAGGGGGATTACACCATATCTGTGAGCGAAGGTATTAAAAATACGCTCCTGAAAAGGATCACGAAGGGCTATACTGCTAATTTATTCTTCGAAAATCGTTTGCCTGCAGTTACTATCCCCGGCAAGGGTGTGATCCTCCCCGATTCGGGCCGCATTATGATGCCTTTTGAAGCAATTAACCTGAACGCGGTTGATGTCACCATCATCAAGATCTACGAAAACAACGTACCGCAATACTTTCAAAGCAATGGTTTTGACGGCAGTGCAGAATTAAGGCAGGTTGGTAAGCCTATAGTGCAAAAAACTATTCGGTTAGATACTGATAAGGGTCTTAACCTGCACAAGAAGAACCGTTTTATGCTTGATCTTGACCAGATGATCCGAACTGAACCTGGCGCTATATATCGAGTGGTAATCGGTTTCAGGCGATCATATTCCTTGTTCAACTGCAAGGTTTATAGCGGTAAGGTTCAAAAAGACAATGGTGACGACGAAGAAGGCGGTTACTACGGCGGTGAATACAGCGACAATTCATCAAAAGTAAGCGACGAGGACGACGACTTCTGGAAACGCTACGACAATTACTATCCCGAAGGGTATAACTGGCAGGAACGCGACGATGCGTGCACAGATTCGTATTATAGTAAGCAACGCTGGGCTACCCGAAACATCATATCCTCAAACATTGGTCTTATTGCCAAACGTGGCAATGATAACAGTATGCTGATAGCTGTTACCGATATCCTAAGTGCCGAGCCTATGAGCAATGTAGATCTTGAGCTGCTCGACTACCAAAAACAAGTAATCTACAAAACCACTACCGACGGCGACGGTCTGGCTAAATTAAATCTTAAGAGGAAACCATACTTATTAGTAGCCAAAAAAGGCGTGCAGCGCGGCTATCTTAAACTTGATGATGGCAACTCTTTACCTTTATCAAGATTTAACGTGGGCGGTGAGGAAGTACAAAATGGCCTAAAAGGTTTTATTTACGGCGAACGCGGCGTTTGGCGTCCGGGAGACTCCATTTATACATCTTTTATTCTGGAGGATAAATTAAAAACTCTTCCGGCTGATCATCCTGTCGAATTTGAATTATATGACCCAAGCGATAAACTTTACAGGCGCATCACCCAAACCAAAAGCTTAGATGGCTTTTACAGTTTCCATACCGCAACAGAAACTTCGTCCCCTACCGGCAACTGGACGGCTAAAGTTAAAGTTGGCGGCGCCACGTTTGAGAAAAAAATTAAGGTTGAAACCATCATGCCTAACCGGCTTAAGCTTAGTCTGTCGTTCGGCGGGGCTTCCGAATTAACCAAGGGAAACAATGCCAATGGCAAGCTAAGTGCCCAATGGTTGTTTGGTGGCGCGGCGCAAAACCTAAAGGCTAAGGTTGATGCTTATTTATCGGCACAAAACACCAGCTTTAAAAAGTATAAAGACTATGTTTTTGACGATCCTACACTGGCCTTTAATACGCAGGTTCAAACTGTTTTCGATGGCAAACTAAGCGAAACAGGTACAGCCGATGTTGACGCAAATGTAAATGTGGAGAAACAGGCCCCTGGGCAGCTTCGCGCAAATTTCCTAGTTAAGGTATTTGAGCCGGGCGGCAATTTCAGCATCAACCAGGTGAGCATGCCTTATAACGTTTACCCAGGCTACGTAGGGATCAAGACACCTGAAGGCAGTGACCTTTCGGGCATGTTGTTTACTGATAAGGACCATTTAGTTGACATAGCCGATGTTGATGTAAATGGAAACGCCCTGCCGGGTAGCCGCGATGTGCAGGTTGAACTATACAAGGTACAATGGCGCTGGTGGTGGGACCAAACCGGCAATGAAATGAGTAACTTTACCCAGGATAAGTATAATAAACTTATCAAAACTGAAACCGTAAGGCTTACCGGTGGCGCAGGCAAATGGAAGCTGCATATCAACAAAGCCGACTGGGGCCGCTACCTCATTAAAATTAAAGACGAACAAACAGGCCATTCAACAGGAAAGATCATTTATGTGGATTGGCCAAACTGGTCGGAAAGGTTACAATCCACCAATCCTACCGAGGCAGCGATGTTATCTTTCACTTCAGATAAACCTGCATATAAAGTTGGCGATGAGGCAACTTTGACCATTCCAACAGGAGATGCTGGTCGAGCACTGATTAGTTTTGAAAACGGCAGCAAGGTTTTAAAAACAACCTGGATAGATACGAAAAAGGGACAAACCCGATATACATTTACTGTTGATGGAACAATGGCACCGAACGTTTTTGTTAACGTTACCCTGCTTCAAAAACATTCGCAAACGGTTAATGACCTACCTATCCGCATGTATGGCGCCATTCCGCTGCAGGTCGAAAATCCAGAAACAGTCCTGAAACCAATCATCAGCATGCCTGATAAGATCAGGCCGGAAACACAGTCAGCCATTACCGTATCCGAAGCATCGGGCAAGGAAATGACCTATACTATTGCAATTGTTGATGAAGGCCTGCTTGATATCACCAATTACAAAACGCCGAATCCACATGATACCTTTTATGCTCATGAAGCTTTAGGCGTAAAAACCTGGGACCTGTTCGACTATGTGATAGGCGCCTTTGGCGGAGGGCTGGATCGAATTTTAAGCATCGGCGGCGACGGAAACCTCGGTACCAACAAAAACGTATCTGTAAACCGTTTTAAACCTGTTGTAAAATTCCTTGGCCCTTTCCACCTCGGTGCAGGCGAAAAGCAAACACAGCGCTTTATATTGCCGCAATACGTGGGTTCTGTTAAGGCTATGATAGTAGCCGGTCACAATGGTGCTTACGGCATTGCCGAAAAAGCCGTAGCGGTTAAAAAACCATTAATGATCCTGGCTACCCTGCCGCGTGTGCTTGGCCCTTCAGAAAGCATTCAATTGCCGGTAACAGTATTTGCTATGGAGAACAATATCAAAACCGTTAACATACAGGTGCAAAGTAATGCCTTCAGCAATTTGGGCGGTAATAATCAAAAGACTCTCACTTTTGACAAGCCCGGTGACCAAATGGTAACTTTTGATTTAAATGTTAAGGATTTTGTTGGCGTAGGTAAAGTAAAAATAATTGCCAAAAGCGCTTCGGAAACAGCTGCTTATGATGTTGATCTTAACGTTCGCAACCCTAATCCGCCGGTTACCCGCATTGTTCAGAAAGAGCTTGCACTGGGCGAAGTGTGGAATACCGATTATCAGCCGGTTGGTATCAACGGTACTAATAAAGCCACGCTTGAAGTAGCTTACATCCCGCCATTGAACCTTTCAAAACGTTTGGATTACCTGATTGAATATCCACATGGCTGTGTGGAACAAACCACATCATCAGCTTTCCCCCAGTTATACCTGAACCAGTTGCTTGACCTTTCACCAAAACAAAGAGCCGAAACCGACCGGAATATTAAAGCCACCATTAACAGGCTCAATGGCTTCCAGGTACAGGGCGGTGGCTTAAGCTACTGGCCTTACGGCGGCGAAGCCGATGAGTGGGGAACCAATTATGCGGGGCATTTCATGTTAGCAGCACAGGCAAAAGGCTTCAGCATGCCGATCGGCTTTATTGACCGCTGGAGAAAGTATCAAAAAGAAAAAGCCCTGAGCTGGGCACCACGCAAGCAGCCATATTATTATGAAGATGACCTTACCCAGGCCTATCGTTTATATCTGCTGGCACTGGCCCGCTCACCCGAAATGGGCGCAATGAACCGGCTGCGTGAGTTTGCATTGCTGAGTGATGCAGCGGCCTGGCGACTTGCAGCGGCTTATAAGCTTGCGGGACAGCCCGAAGTTGGTTTAAGAATGATTGCGAGATTATCAACTACTGTTAAACCATACAATAGCCTTTATGGCACTTATGGATCCGATTTAAGGGATGAGGCAATGATACTGGAAACCCTTACCCTGTTAGGCCAAAAACAGAAAGCGACCGGATTGGTGCACACCGTTGCTGCACGTTTATCACAGGATGATTGGTACAGTACCCAAACTACAGCATACTCGCTGATAGCATTGGCCCAGTTTTACGGGCAAAACAAACCTGCAGGCAAACTTGAATTTAACTATGCAGCAGGAAGCGCCAAAGCCACCATTAGTACAAGTTCTTATTTATGGCAAGGGGCGCTGGCTGGCAATGGAGGTAAAGTATACCTTAAGAATAACAGCAATAATAAACTGTACATTAGGCTGATACAAAAAGGACAGCCATCATCAGGGCAGGATACCAAATCAATCCTTAACCCGGATGTATTACAGATGCGTGTCGGTTATTTCTCGCTTAAAGGTAAGCCTATTGACCCATCATCATTAAAACAAGGGACCGATTTTGTAGCACAGGTAAACATCAAAAACCCCGGTAAACGCGGCAGGTACGATAACCTGGCCCTCACCCAGATTTTTCCGTCGGGCTGGGAGATCCTGAATACCCGGCTGCTTGGCGACGAAGCGTTTAAATCATCACCATCTGATTACCGCGACATCCGTGATGACAGGGTGAACACATATTTCAGTTTATACGAAGGGCAGGAATCAACCTATTATGTAATGCTTAATGCAGCATACACCGGTAAATATTATTTACCGGCTGTTTATTGCGAGGCGATGTATAATAACCAAATCAGCAGCTTATTGAAAGGACAATGGGTTGAGGTGGTGAAGTAACGATAAATTCAAACTTACGAAGTTTTAGAGACCCCGTAAGTTCTTAAAAAACAAAAAGCGCTTCTAATTAATTGGGGAAGCGCTTTCTTTTTGCTGCGATAATAAAGTCTTACAACCTGCCGGGTCTTGAAGGTTGATCTGTCGCAGATATATGCCTAATGCTTTATTATCTTGTGGTCTGACTCGCTAACTTGTGTTGCAAAGCCTCTAACGCATTAGCCAGATAAGCCAGCGGGGCATTCCAGTTTATGGCTATTTCATTGGCGGCGTAAGCGTGCTCATCATCAATATAGTCCTCATCGGGCACTTTTGATGGCACTTTGACACCATCCTGCATACCAGGATTAGGGCCGCCAACAAGCAGGCCTGGTATTGGGTCAACTATACCGTCAGTTGCAGAAGGCCTGTGATGCGGATGCATTGGCGTTTTAGTACCATACCCTGTTACAAAGGAATAACCAGTGCCGTTACGACCAAGCAAGTAGTCAAGATTTGCTAAAGCATAATCCAGGTATTTTTTATCACCCAATAACTTGTAAGCCTGGATAAGCAGAACTCCTTCGTTTGCGGCCTCGGATGTGCTGCCCCAGCCAAAATGCCTGGCGGATTTAGTCATCACTGTTTGATAAGCGTTTGAGTCAACCCCATTGATCATATCATCGGCAGTGTTGATAAGTCGCTTCCTGATTTCAGGTAACGCGGGCACAGTTTTCGCTGTTATATCATTTTTGATCAGCGTATAATACCCCAACAGCCTAACCTGCGACCATGTAGGTACCGGCATCCGGCCATCAGGCAAAAGATCAATATTTTTAAGATAGTCAACCTCACCCGTGCTGACTGCCAGCTCGGATGCCGCCCAGATAAACTCGTCGGTAAAGTTATTATCGCCATACCCCCCTGTAGTGATCTTCGGTTCAAACTTTTTGTTCATCTCATCCTGCCGGTAGGTCACCATCGGATTTTTACGAGCCCAACCCCAGGCTTTTTGAGCAGCATTGATACATGAATCGGCTAAGCCTGGTAGCTCGTTAGGATATTGTTTAAAAATGCGGGAAGCTTGCGCCATAACGGCCGCAAAATCAAGCGTAGCCGCAGTACCTTTTTGTACCACATAACGTGGCGATGTGTCTTTATCGGGCATTTCAAACTTATCAAAAGCAGCATTAGTAAGCTTATGATATACGCCGCCATCGGCGGGATCTTGCATAGTCAGCATCCAACGCAGGTTCCAAAGCACCTCATCCAAAACATCCGGAATTTTATTGCTGCTTTCGGGGATATTAAGCTTAACTGTTTTCATGTAAGCGGGAAAATCCTCAAATAAAGAAAGCAGCGTACTTGTTGTAATACCACTGTTCACAATATACTTGTTATAGTCGCCGGCATCACACCAACCGCGCGGTGATGAGATTATTGAGCCAGCCTTCCGCCCTTCACTTTCGGCAGATGGATGGATCAGTACAACCGTATCAGGATGACCTGCGGCCCGGTGCCATTTGCCTGCATACTTTTCGGGTAAAGGTGTACCTGAGCGCATAAAATAATAGGCTTTGATAGCAGCGGCGGCCACAGTTTTATGAACCGAGGCCTTAACTTCAAAGGGATAGGAATAACCTGCAAAGGGGACATAAAGTATATATCTGCCGGGCTTGCCGAATGTACTAAAGTCGGCCAATTGAACAATATGACCGGCAAAGTTTGGTTTAAGTGATGGTTTAAGCTTACCGGTAAATACTGTTTGCTTTTGAAAGGTTTGGATAAAAAAGTCGCTTCCTCTGTCACTTAAAACAATGGCCTTTTTTATGGCACCAGGGTAAAAGCCTATTTGATTAAGTCGGATAAGCCTCGAAGTTGTATCCGTTTGAGCAGCAGCATTGTTCCCTATCAGCGATAGCGCAAACAAAATTTTGTAAAATGAGATTGAAAGGTATTTTTTCATCTGCCCTGAATTTTAGGAATGTCCGAAACCCGCGTTTAAACAGATAACCGACGCATAAATGGCACCTAAATATAGGTGTACATTGTACAATAAGCATAATACTATTCTATCAAATAAAAGCTAAAATATAATACTAAATATACAATCGATTGCGTAACTTGAACAATAGGAAAGTTCACACTCCGATCTAACGCAAAAAAGACCCGCCGTTACCGGCAGGTCTTTCAGTATTTTTGAGGGACTGGGAGATTATAATGAGAACAATTTATAAGCAACAGCAAGGCTGAACAGGCTAACACGCGTGTGTGAATTATCGTTGCCATAAGCTATTTTATTTAAACCACCTTCGTAACGAAGATCGATAGACAGGCTACTGATATCAACACCTGCACCCACCTGTATTGCGTAATTCGCATCTTTATACCTTAACGCTGTTGCATCATTAAATGCATCCCTATCTCTTCCGGTTGTAAATGAAAGCACCGGCCCACCATAAAACCTTCCACCTAAACCTAAAGCACCAACTTTAGCACCTACAAGTAATGGAACATCAAAACTTTTAAAGCTTTGTTTATTTGAAACACCTCCATTATTTACAGTAACGCTTTTATCAGTATAATAAAGCTCGGGTTGAAAAATTAAGCCTAAGCCGCCGATCCTTGCCCAAGCGCCAGCCTGATAACCAGCTTTATTATCGTTGTTAAAAACGCCGTTTGACGGAAAAGTTGAATAATTTAAACCGCCCTTAAGGCCGAAAGAAAAGCTGGGGATTACCTGGGCTTTTGATATGCCTATTGACAGCAAAAAAATAGATAAGGAAAGTAAAATTGCTTTTTTCATATTTATTAGGTGTTCGATGATGTATTAAGTTTATGAAAACGATATTGTTTGCAAAACTACCGCTAAAATAGAAATATCTGGTTAAACCCAACCGATAAGTTCGGTAAAAGTTAACCAGATATTTAACTAAAAATTGGGAATAAAAGTATAGGTTTTAAAAATCTTAAAGAGTTTATTAATTAAAGCGCCAAGTTTCCCTGGTAATAATCAAGGATTTTGGTACGGATAAAATAGTCATACCGGGCGTTGATCAGGTTGGTATTAGCCTGATCGAAGTTTGATTTTGCTATCACAAAATCTACCGAAGTAATAGCACCCGAATTAAATTTAACTTCAGCAATCCTGTACGATTCGCCATAGGCATCAACCTGGTCGCGCAGCAAGTGATAGCGCTCAAGGGCCGATGTCATATTGATATAAGCCTGATCAATATTTTGCTTCAACTGGATCCGGGTAAAGTCATTGTTATACTTTGCAGTTTGCAGGTCGATACGGGCCAGTGCCACTTTATTACGATTTTGGAAATAATTAAGGATAGGTATGCTTAAACCAACTCCAAAACCCGAACTGTAATTATTTTTTATTTGCGAATAATAACCGGTATTACCTGTACTTGAGTAATTGGATGCAAGCGATCCAAACGCAGTGATAGTAGGCCATAAAGCTCCTTTGGCTGATTTTACACCTTTTTCGGCACTTTTTAAACGCAAGTCATAGGCTTTAACCAAGGCAAGGTCGTTAAGTGCCTTGGTGTAGATCTCATCTGCATTTTTATCATAATTTCCAGGCAATTGATCGGCAGATAAACGCACAAGTTTAACGCTCTTATCCAATGGCACATTCATGATCTGCAAAAGGTTAATCTTTGAGATCCCCATCGCCGCTTTGGTATTAACCGCGCCTATCTTACTGGTAGCCAATGTGCCTTTCAAATCGTATAACGTTGCAGGCGGTGTAGCGCCGTCTTTATTCAATATTGTCAATCTGTCAACCTGTTTCTGTGCCTGCTCAACCTGTATATCGGTTGCCTTTAGCAAATCCTCATTATCAAGTACCTGCAAATAAGCAGTAATAACGTTCAGGGTAACAAGGTCCTTAGCCTGTTGAAAATCCATTTTACCTGCCTGGTATGCCAGCGAGTAGCGTTTGATATTATTAATGAGGCTCATGCCATTAAACAATGTCAGGTTACTGTTTAAATTATACTGGGCGTAAGTAATTTGCTGTGTTACGTAGTTATAATTTGTAGGATCCTGGCTACGGCCATTACTGATGTTGTGGCTCACATTGCCGTTAATTGATGGCAGCAGGTTTTCGCGGGCCTGGTTATAGGCAATTTCCTGTGTCTGCATCTGCAATTCGCTCTTTTTTACATCGAGGTTGTTTTTGATTGCAAGATCGATACATTGCTGTAAAGTAAGCACAGAATCTACCGGGGCCTGGCTGTAAGCCTTTAAGTTTCCAAATACAACAAGACCGAGAAATAGTAATTTATAGTATCGCATTTTATTATTGAGTTCAGAGTTTTCTTGATGAATCGATCTTGCCGTCCAGCAGATCGATAATGCGCGAACCGTATTCGGCATTTTTTTCGGAGTGGGTAACCTGAATAATGGTTACACCATCTTCCTTATTCAGCTTGCGGAACAGCTCCATAATCTCCTCCCCTTGTTTTGAGTTGAGGTTACCGGTAGGTTCGTCGGCTAATAACAACTTGGGTTTAGCAATAAGCGCGCGGGCGATACCCACTAACTGCTGCTGTCCGCCCGATAACTGTGCCGGGAAAAGATCTTTTTTGCCAACAATGTTAAAGCGGTCAAGCATATCTGCAACCATGGCTTTACGCTCCGCACTTTTAAAATCCTGGTAAATAAGCGGGGTTTCAATGTTTTCATAAACGGTTAGCTCATCAATTAAGTGATAAGCCTGAAAAACGAAACCGATGTATTGCTTGTACAAAGCCGAACGTTGTTTTTCTTTAAGCTGATGTACTGCATGGCCTTCAAAATAATGATAACCGTCTGATGGTTCATCGAGCATACCGATGATATTCAGCAACGTTGATTTGCCCGAACCCGAAGGTCCCATGATAGAAATAAATTCGCCTTCGTCAATGTCAAGGCTCAGATCATTCAGGATGATATTTTTGTTGCCCCCTACCTGGAAATACTTTGAAATATGCTGCAGTGATAACATTTTTAATTATTGAATTAGTTTGTTAGTAAATAAATGAGTTAAACAATAATACTCATCATTTTGCGATTAACATATCAATAACATACCAAAGTTATATCCTATTAATTATCAATAAATTACACCATCATACCAAAACTTCACTGTACGCTTATGTAACAGATTGCGTACGGTTATGATACAGTGTTTTTTGAGGTAAAAGGTAAAAGGCGAAAGGTTAAAGCTTTTTTCCATTGCCCAGATATGTACCGGCAGGTAGAGTATAATTACTTTTGATTCCTGTAACATGCTATAGCTTAATTAAACGGCGAAAGCTGAAAGAATTATTTAACACTGTATTTAATGTGTTATAAACCTTTCAGCTTTTGCCTTTTACCTTTCAGCTAAATAATCAATCTCCAGACCGCAAACTTTTAACCGGATTAGTAAGCGCTGCTTTAAGGGATTGAACGCTCGCGGTAATAAAGGCGATAAGTATAGCTACTGCACCCGCGGCTATGAATACCCATATTTGTATGCTGATCTTATACGCAAAATCCAGCAGCCAACGATGCATGGCATACCAGGCTATCGGCGAAGCAATGATAACCGATATGATAACCAGTTTCAGAAAATCGCCTGAAACAAGCTTTACTATACTGAAAACGCTTGCCCCCAAAACTTTACGCACTCCAACTTCTTTCACTCTTTGCCTGGTTGAAAACACTGCCAATCCGAATAAACCCAGACAAGAGATGAAGATAGTGACCAAAGTAAACGCAGTTAATATTGAACCGGTACGTTGCTCGGCCTTATACATATCATCAAATTCCTGATCAAGAAAGTGATATTCAAAAGGTGTGGCAGGATTAAAAGCGCTCCATTTTTCTTTTACTGCAGATATGGTTTTGGCAATATTATTTCCTGAGGTTTTGATAAGCACTTTACCAAAATAATCTTCAGTAAACATTACAATTGGTGTAATTTCCTGGTGAAGGGATGCGAAATTAAAGTTTTGTACAACACCTCTTACTTCACCGGTGCGTCCGTTAAGGCCAATATGTTTACCTACTGCTTCTTCGGCTGTCCAACCCAGTGCTTTGGCGGCTTTTTCGTTGATGATAAAACCGTAATAGCGCTTATTTTCATCAACATCCGTAGAACGTTTCTCATCGGCATCTGTAAAATTAATGCCCTGCACCAGTTTAAGACCAAGCGTATTTAAAAAATTCTTTTCTACCGGTAAAGCAGTTACCGAAAGATTATAGTCGCTGTTTTTGCCGTCGGCGTGGTTAATGCTATATCCGCCGTGAACATCAACCGGCGAATCGTACGAAGCAGTTGCATAAAGCACTCCCGGTAATTGAGTTACCTCGTTGTTAAATGATTTAATATCTTTTAATGATTTGCCGCCAACATCAATCACCATCACCTGCGACCTGTTGATACCTATATTGAGGTGTTGGATATACCGCAGTTGGCTACCCGCGATAACCGTACAGATCATGAAGAATACGGATACCACAAATTGAAATATAACTAACGATTTGCGTAAAGCCCGACCGCCGGAGGTATTTGTGAGTTTCCCCTTTAAGGTAACAATAGGATTAAATGCTGACAGATATAATGACGGATAAGTTCCGGCCAAAAAAGTTACCGTTACAAATAAGGCAACCATGGCCATAATCAGCCATGATGTATTCCAGGTTTGAAAGCCCAACTGCTGCCCCGAAAAATCGCTGAACCATTTAAAGCTCACATCCGCCAAAAACAGGCCCGCCAACAGCGATACGAGAGTGATCATGGCAGATTCGATGATAAATTGTGTAAAAAGCTGCGAACGTGCAGCACCCATTACCTTTCTTACCCCTATTTCGTGGCCCCGTTCTATAGCTTTGGCTGTTACAAGGTTCAGGAAGTTGACACAAGCCAGCAACAATAAGATAATGGCAACTGCCCCTAAAACGTAAATGTATCTGATATTGCCGGATGGCGTTAGCGGATATGTAGCCTGCGATTTCAGGTGGACATCGGTCAAAGGTTCGAGTTTGAACCACATTTTATGCCCTTGCCTGAAATCATCCTTAAACATCTCTGCTACATAGTTGTTCATTTTCTGCTCAACCGAGCTTATATTAACGCCCGGCCTTAAAAGCAGGTAAGAATAATCGTTAGCCGAATCCCATTTGCGCGTTTTAGCATGTTCCGAACCTGCGGACGAACCAATAATGTCAAACTTGATCTGCGAATACTCGGGTACATCTTCCACCACCCCTGTAACCATCATGTTTAGTTTGTTATTAACCTTCAAAACCTTACCGATAGCATCCTCAGTACCAAAATATTTTTTTGCGGTAGACGCGGTGATCACCAAAGCCGAGGGATCTTTAAGTGCGGTAGCTGCGTTCCCCATCAAAAACTTAAAGCTGAAGATCCTGAAAAATGGTTCATCGGCTAAAAAGAACCGTTTTTCATTGAATAGTTTATCCTGGTATTGCACCGGGTTATTATACCAGGAAATGCGCACACCATCCTCAATTTCCTGCAATTGCTGTTTAAATACGGGTACTGGTGCGGTTGGCGTTACTGCCACAGATTTTGCCTCCACATCATCAGAGGATTTGTAGTTATAAGCCACGCGCATAATACGATTGGCATTAACGTGAAACCTATCATACCGCAGCTCATTTAATAAATAGGTAGCTAATAATATAAAGCAACCTATTCCAACTGCTAAACCCGCAACACTTATTAATGAAGTAACCTTGTTTATAACCAGGTTACGCCATGCTGTTTTTATATAATTTTTAATCATTTACCCCTCCTAACCTCCCCAAAGGGGAGGAATTGTTGTTTGCTCTTCGACTCTTAAAGCCCTCTCCTTTGTAGAGGGTTTGGGTGAGGTTATTCGCTCCTCAAACTTTTAACCGGATTAGCTACAGCCGCCTTAATGGCCTGGAAGCTTACAGTAGCAAAGGCTATAACCAGTGATGTAAAACCAGCTATACCGAATACCCACCAGCTAATATCAATGCGATAAGCAAAATCCTGCAGCCATTTACTCATGGCATAAAACGCTATCGGCCAGGCGATGACGTTGGCAATGAGCACCAGTTTTACAAAATGCCCCGAAAGCAGCATCACTATATTCTGCACAGATGCCCCAAGCACCTTGCGCACCCCTATTTCCTTGATCCGTTTTTCGGCTGAGTATGAAGCGAGGCCGAATAACCCCAAACAGGATATAATGATGATCAGTCCAGCTAAAATACTTACTACAGTGCTTACCTGATTGTCTACACTGTAAACTTCTTTAAAATGATCGTCAAGAAACTGGTATTCAAAGGGTATCCCGGGAAACTCCTTTTGCCAGGTTGATTGGATAAATGCAACAGCATCTTTAGCCCTGCCGCCGTTGATCTTAACCGACATTTGGTTGAACCCTTTACCGTTTACCAGGAACAGCGTTTCAATTTTATAATGCAGGGAATTGAAATTGAAATCTTTGGCTATTCCGGTAATCACACCCAACGAATCAAAACCAAACCTTTGTCCCAGTAATGATTCCATATTTTTTCCTTTATGATCTTTCAGCAATTCCTTAGCCAGGGCTTCATTGATTATGTATTGCTTCCAAACGGCCGAAGTATCGGTAGAAAAGTTTTTGCCCATCAGCAGCTTGATCTTATACAGATCGAGGTAATTATTATCAACCACCAGCAAGGTTGAGGTTAGCTGGCGCAATGGTGAATCACCAAGTTTAAATGAAATGCCGGTTTGGTCAAGGTGACTGCCTAAAATATCCTGCGACGCGGTAACTCCCTGTATTATCGAGTTGGAAAGCAACTCCTGTTTAAACAAATCATATTTGTTTTGTGGGATCAAACCTAAAGGAACATTAACAATCTGATCGCGGTTAAAGCCGGGATCTTTTTTCTGCATAAACTTAAGTTGCCTGATAACCAAAACTGTAGCTATCATTAAGATTACAGCACTCGTAAACTGGCCAACAACCAAAATATTACGCAATGGCACTTTATTGCCACCCGCCGTTGCTAAAGCCCCCTTTAATACTTTAATCGGTTGAAACGACGACAAAAAAAGCGCAGGGTATATACCTGAAATAATACCAACAAGCACGGTGCTTATAAGAACCACTCCTATAAGCATGTTATTGTCATGCAGCGGTAAACTAATATCACGCTGGCTTAAACTGTTTATAAAAGGAATGGCAAGGCTTACAAAAATGCAGGCAAAAGCCAGGGCTATCAAGGATAATAACACGGTTTCGCCCAAAAACTGCATGGCCAGTTGAAAACGTCCGGCCCCGATAGATTTACGTACGCCAACCTCCTTAGCCCGCTCTGATGACCGCGCGGTTGAAAGGTTAATGAAATTAATACAGGCTATCACCAAAACAATGATCCCTATAACTGTAAACAGGTTGGTGATATGTTTATCAAATTTTTGATAATTGATATAATCCAGCCCTATATCAGCCGAGTTAGCGTGAACATCTTTCAGGGATAATAAGAATAGCTCGTAATTTTTAGGGCCGTCTTTACCTTTATATTTTTCAAGATAGGCTGGAAACTTTTTTTCAAGCGCCGCTATATTGGTACCAGGGGCCAATTCAAGATAGGTATTTAACCAGTTGCCGCCCCAGTTGGTAAACATCCATTTCTTATAAATACTACTGAATGAAAACAGGCAATCAAACTGCAATTGTGAGTTTTTGGGCACATTAGCTAATATACCGGTAACCGAATAGGTTATAGTATCCTGCCCGTAATTTGTTACAGTTTTACCTATCGGGTCATCATTACCAAACATTCGTTTGGCTGCATCTTCTGTTAATAAAACGATGCGGGGTTTTAACAAAGCGGTTGCCCGATCGCCCCTCAGCAGTTTAAAATCAAACATTTTCAAAAAAACCGAATCCACAAAGAATACCTGTGGCATGTATACTCGTTTAAGTCCGTTATTGAGCGGAAACTTTTGCTGCCAGCGAACACGCGTAAAATTTTTTATTTCCGGGAAATCGGTTTTCAGAGTCGGCCCCATCGGAAACATGGATAACGCAACCTTTTGTGAGGCGCCCATTCCCTCAAACTTTTGCACCTCGTTTAAGCGGTAGATGTTTTTAGTATGCAGATTATCAAAGCTTTTTTCATAATAAACAAAAAGCGTGATCACAATGCAGGCCGCCATACCAACGGCCAACCCAAAAATGTTAATAGCCGAAAAAAACTTGTTTTTCCAGATATTGCGCCAGGCGGTTTTGAAATAATTTTTTATCATTAGTTTATCTCGTTTAGGTCATTTTGCCCCGCATTCCATTAATAAGATGAAAGCATGGCTTAATGACAATTATTCGGAACGTAAACTTTTAACCGGGTTGCTTAATGCTGCTTTTATTGCCTGAAAGCTAATGGTAGCTACTGCCACCAAAACGGCTAATACACCAGCCAGCACAAATACCCACCATTGAATATCTATACGATAGGCAAAATCTTTGAGCCATTGATGCATAAAATACCAACCTACCGGCATGGCTATTATGCAGGATATCAATATCAGCTTTAAAAAATCAAAGGATAGCAGGTTAACAATACCGGGTACCGACGCGCCAAGCACTTTGCGGATCCCTATTTCGCGGGTACGTTGCAGCGTGCTGTACGAAGCCAAACCAAGCAAGCCCAAACACGAAATGAATATGGCGAGAACGGCGAAGTTGAAAAATAGCTTACCGAAACGCTGTTCAGAGCGGTACTGCCTGTCAAAAAACTCATCTAAAAAATAAAATGAGTATGGCCTGTTAGGGATAAATTGTTTCCACTTACCTTCTATCTGCGCCAATGTGCTATTCAGATTTTTCGGGGAGACTTTTACAGTTATCAGATCAAGACTATGAAGCTCGATTCGCATGGTAAGCGGCTTGATTACCTCCTGTAACGAACGGAAATGAAAATCTTTCATTACACCTACTATTTTACCTTCGCGCCCCCATTGTTTAAACCGGCGACCGATAGCATCTTTAGGAGAGCTATAGCCAAACAATTTAACAGCGGCTTCATTGATAAGCATCGCCTGGGCCGTATCAGTACCAAATTCACGTGAAAACGAACGACCCGCAACCATCTTTATCTTAAATTGGTTTACATAGTCATAATCAACAAAATACAGATCAAGGTTAGCTATTTGCAAATCGCCCATTTTATTTTCTATCTCGGAGTAAGCCCCGTTATTTCCACCTCCAGGGATACTTGAAGCAGATGCCGTTGATACTACGCCGGGAATTGAACTGATAGCATTTTTTAGGGATTCTTTAGCAGGATCGCTGTTGGTGTTGAGTACAAGCATTTGTTCTTTATTAAAACCAAGATCGCGGTTTTGCATAAAGCTCATTTGGTTATAAACTACTATAGTTCCAATAATAAGCGCTATGGAAATGCTAAACTGAGCAACAACAAGCGTTTTGCGTAAAATCCCGCCCTTCCGGCTTCCGGAAAAACGGCCTTTCAAAACCATCACCGGTTTAAAGGACGATAGTACCAACGCAGGATATAAACCGGCAAGCAGGCCGATGCAAATAGACGTTACAAACAGAATAACTACATAGTACCAGTTTGAAAAGATGCCGGAACTAACAGTTTTACCAGCCAATTGATTAAATGCAGGCAACAATAAAGCAGCGATACCAAGCGTAAGTAAAAAAGCTATGATACAAAGTACCACCGATTCACCGATGAACTGGCCTGCAAGCTGGCTCTTTTCGGCGCCCACAACTTTACGAATCCCTACTTCTTTGGCGCGTTCAACCGAGCGGGCAGTAGTAAGATTAACGAAGTTGATGCAAGCTATCAGCAAAATAAAAATCGCGACAATACTGAATATATACACATTGCTAATGCTTCCAACTTCCTGTCCGCCTCTTTTTGAGTAGAGGTAGGTATATTTTAAAGGCTCAAGCATGAGCCTATAGAACATCTGGCTTTTCTTCATTCCGTCCCCGTCACGATTTTGCAAAAAGGCAGGCATTTTAGCTTCAACAGCCTTTGGACTTGTACCCGGTTTTAACAAAAGATAAGTCGTAGCGCCGAAATTGCCCCACTGCCCGTCAATTCCTTTATTAAACTTTTGGGTTAACGATGTCATTGAGATGATCATATCGGCCTTGATTTGCGAGTTGCCAGGAAAATCCCTCATAACACCGGTAACCGTGGCAGGTACGGCATCGCCGGTAATTAATACGGTTTTGCCAATTGGCTCAGCACTGCCAAAATATTTTTTCGCGGTAGATTCGGTAAATACTATTGTAGCGGGCGCGGTGAGTACAGTCCTGGGATCGCCTTTAACTAATTTAAAATCAAAGACCTTAAAAAATGTCGAATCCGCGAACATGGAGTTTTCCTCCTGGAATTTTACATCTCCCCTGCGCACCAAAAAACTGCCGCCGCTTGTGCGTACAAATGCTTCTACTTCGGGCAAGTCTGCCTTAATATTAGGTGCAAACGCCCATGATGTGCTATTGGTATTAATAGTTTCGCTCGGGGTTTTGATATCGGTTACCAAACGATAGATCCTATCGGCCTTTGTGTGAAAGTTATCGTAACTCAGCTCAAAGGCCACGTATATAAAAATGAAAAAACAGGCTGTTATCCCTATTGATAAGCCCGTAATATTAATAAACGAAAAGCCCCGGTGGCGCCAAAGGTTCCGGAGGGCTATTTTAATGTAATTTCTGATCATATTTTTTATTTTTTAATGTCATGGTCATATGGTCATTTATCTTACCCGTTATAACAACACAAAGCAAACTGATACAATTACCTATTATTCAGAACGTAAACTTTTAACCGGGTTGGCAATCGCGGCCTTAATAGCCTGAAAACTGATTGTCGTTAGTGTGATGACAATTGCTGCTGTCGCCGATATAATAAACACACCAGGGCCAACGGTTACCCGGTAATCGTATTTCTGCAACCACCCCCGCAAAAAGTAAAAGGCTACCGGCGAGGCTATTACACAACTAACAAGCACCATCAACACAAAATCCTTCGACAGTAAAAACCATAACTGGCCTACAGTTGCACCTAATACCTTGCGTACGCCAATTTCTTTAGTTCGCTGCTCGGCGATGTATGCGGCTAATCCAAACAGGCCGAGGCATGAAATAAATATGGCCAGGCCCGCAAAAATGCCCGACAATTTCCCCACCAATACTTCCTGGCCAAACTTGCGGTTATAATCATCATCTACAAAGCGATATGTAAATGGATAAGCAGGACTATATTTTGAAAACACCTGCCCTATTTTATCAATGGCATCGTGCGGGTTTACTTCAGGCGAGAGGCGGTAGATCATGTTTTGATGCGGATCGTTATTATACAAAAACATGGTGGGATCGGCCTGTGCAAATGGAGATAACATCAGCGCGTTTTTAACTACCCCAATTATCTTGCGTTGCTTGCCCCCATAAGTTATTACCTGGCTTATCGGGTCGCCTTTAAGGCGCAGGCGCTTAACCGCTGCTTCATTGAAAATAATATTCAATGAATCGGACACCACATTATTATAATCTCTCCCGGCAAGCATTTTCATGCCTACAGTCTTGAAATAATCATTAGCTACAGCTATTACCCCCATTTCAACGGTTTCGCCGGTAAATTTACCGGGCCATTGGTCAAGGTTGTTGTGCATGTTAATATCTGTAATGGTGCTTGACGCTGTGGAGATACTTTCAATCACGCCGCTTTGCAATAATTCATTTTTAAAAGCGGAATAGTGCTTACCCAAATCTTCGTTGGCGTTAGTGGCTATTAACCTATTAATATCGTATCCCGCCGGGCGGTTTTTGGCATACTGAATTTGCCTGTAAATAACAGCTGTACTTATGATCAATGCTATTGAGCAGCTAAACTGCATTACTACTAAAACTTTACGCGAATACGATGCTGAGCGGCCAACCTGAATTGTACCTTTTAATACCTTAACCGGATTAAATGACGAAAGATAAAACGCAGGGCGGCTACCGGCCACCAGGGCTGTAAGCAATACACACCCTATGACAATCAGCCAAAAGATTGCGCTGTTAAAGGGGATGGAAATAGTAGTCCCGGTAAGCGAGTTAAACGGCCCGAGCGCTATTTGAACAAAAAGTATTGAGCATATAAAGGAGATCAGTGTGATCAATGTAGATTCTGTCAAGAACTGGAATATCAGATGCTGACGTTGTGATCCGATAGCTTTACGGATACCGACCTCGCGCGCGCGTTTTTCAGACCGGGCAGTTGTGAGATTGATGAAATTCACGCAAGCTATCAGCAGTACCAGTAAACCAACAATACTAAAGGTGCGTACATAATCAATAAACCCACTTACTGCAACTCCATTTTTATAATCGGCAAAAAGGTGCCAATCGGTCAGGGGCTGCATAATTACATCCGAGTTTTCGGCGTTAATATTTTTTTCGCCTTTTTCGATGTGAAGGATCTTTGGGGCCAGTTGTGCGTAAGTTACACCTGGTTTTAGCTTTGCAAATAGCTCGAAGCTATTGTTACCAAAGCTATCGTGGGCGTCTTTCATGTAAGGCTGTTGCTCCATCAAACTGAATGGAATAACATATTTAAATTGAAGCGACGAATTCAATGGTACGTCCTGAATCACGCCGGTAACCTTTAAATTGTAGTTATTATCAACCTTAACAACCTTATTAATCACATTCCCGGTGCCAAATAAAGCGAGAGCAGTAGTTTTGGTCAGTACAATTGAATATGGATCATTCAAAGCGGTTGTACGGCTCCCCTGTAAAAAATTGTATTGAAAAATTTTCAGGAAATCGCTACCTGCCTGCACGCCATCAATAGATAACTTTTTATCGCCTACCATTAACCCATGTGTGCCACCCCAATCTGTGGGTGCTACATATTCTATTTCGGGCATAGTTTTCAACACATCTGCCAGTTTTAGCGAGGTTGAACTAAACGTTAATTTTTCGCCATTACTGTTAAAATTACGGCGAACCTGGTATGCCCTATTGGCATCAGGCAAAAACCTGTCGTACGAGTACTCATTAGCAACCCAAAGTGCTATCATTAAGGCAACAGCCATCCCGGCTGCCAATCCCAAAACGTTTATAGCTGTATAAGCCTTATTGTTAGCGATGTTTCGCCAGGCTATTTTGATATAATTTCTAAGCATACTGTTGGTTCATTAGTTCAATTGTTCATTAGTTCATTGGTTTTATTCGCGAGTAAAAATTATTTGCACAACCTTGCCCGCGTTCGCTAATGAACTAATGAACAAGTGAACAAATGAACCCTACTCCGAACGCAAACTTTTAACCGGATTGGCAAGCGCAGCCATTGCAGCACGATAACCTACCGTAATCCACGCTATAATAAATGTGGATAGTATGGACATCACAAATATTTGTGGACCGATACTAATCCTGTATTGAAAATCCTTTAAGTAATTATGCATTGCCCACCAGGCCAGCGGAGAGGCTATTACAAATGCTATAAGCAGCAATATGCTGAACTCTTTGCCAAACAACCATAAGATGCTGCTGATATTTGCACCCAATACCTTACGAACCCCGATCTCCTTGGTTTTACGTACAGCCATAAATGACACCAGGCCATACAGGCCGAGACAACCTATAATGATTGCGATACCGGCAAACGCTTCAACCAGGATTAGTAATATATTATCCATCTGATAGAAACGGGCAATGGTATCATCCAAAAACTGGTAAGAATACAATTCTTCAGGGAAAGTTTGGTTCCAGATCTTATCAATATCCGCCAGTGTAGCTTTGGCACTACGCATATCTATCTTCACAGCAACGGTAGATAGTGATTGATAGTTAGGCATCACACATAATGGTGAAATCTCCGCATGGAAAGAGTAATTGTAAAAATCTTTCATTACGCCTACAATGGTACCTTTATAGTCGCGGCCATTAATTGCCATTTGTTTCCCTATTACATCCTGCGGTTTAAGGTGCAGTTTATTAACGAAGGTTTCGTTCACCAAAAACTCTTTAACCGAATCGCCTTTGAAGAAGTTTCTGCCGGCAATAAGTTTAATGCCGAAGGTTGAAATGTAATTTTCGTCGGCCTGTTTGGTGTTGATGCTCCAATGCTCGTCTTCGGCACGATTATCATATTGAATACCGGTATTACTATTTGAACGCGACGCCGGCGGGTTATAACAGTAAGATACATTTTCAACACCCTTAATTTCGCTGAGGCGATTACGCATCGTGCTCATTTTCATCTTATCGTTTTGAGGAAGCGGCACAAGCACTACGGCATTTTTATTAAAGCCCAGATCGGCAGTTTGTGAATAATGTAATTGCGATACTACGATGATAGTACCGATGATAAGTACCTGCGATATAGTGAACTGGGTAACTACCAGTACCCTGCGCAACGAAAAACCACCGACATCCTTTTGTGACAGTTTACTTTTAAGCGCTTTAATTGGCTGGAACCTCGCCAGTACCAAACCAGGATATGAACCCGAAAGAAATACAACAACAAAAGTAATAACAACTATAAAAGCGCTTAATTCAGCCCAGTTAAAGGTCATCCTTGCATGGAAGAGATTGTTTAATGGCGTCAAAGCAATCTCGGATAAACCAATAGCAACTCCCACAGCAATAATGCTGATGATAGCTGTTTCGGCAATAAACTGCCAAAATAATTGAAAAGGCTGACTACCCAATACTTTACGGATGCCTACCTCTTTTGAGCGGTTTAGCGCCTGGGCCGTAGCCAGGTTTATAAAGTTTACCGAAGCAGTGATGATCAGGAACACGCCGATAAAGAACAGCGCCCATAAATAGCTTTTATCGGCATAACCGCCAAGTTCACGGTCAAAGTGCATTTCAGCAATAGGTTGTAATTTAAAGCGCCAAACCTGCAAATCCCTGCCGGTGTAATTCTTTTTAACCAATTGCAGCATGGCTGTTTCAACCTGTGCTTTGGTTACACCCGGTTTCAACCTGGTAAAACCCTGACAGCCGCTGTAAACACCGCCCCAGTTATTTTCACGGCCCTTACCTGCGTACACCTCCATACTTGCATACGAAATAAAGATCTGTTGCTTTTGGTCGGTGTTATTTGGCAAATCCTGCAGCACACCGGTTATAGTAACAGTTATATTATTATCTAGCTTAAAGGTTTTGCCTATGGGGTTATCATTACCAAAATATTTTTGGGCCATTTTTTCGGTAACCAATGCTTCATTCGGGTTAACAAGCATGGTTTTCTTATCGCCTTTAAGCAATGGAAAATTCAGGATATCGAAATACTCGGGCTCAACAAAGGCAACACCGTCATCCTCACCAAATTTTTTCACTTCATTTCCCTTGGTAATCGTGATCAGCGTTTTATTAAAGCTGATATATCTCGCCGTTTTTTCGCTAAAGGCAAAGTCATTTCGATAACCCTTGGCCATCGGTTGCGGAATAGCGCCTACCCGGTCTACACCCTGATCGTGAAACTCGGTATAAAAACGGTAGATCCTGTCTTTATCCTTATGAAAGGTATCAAAGCTCAGGTGGTAAGTGATCAGCGTAAATATTAATACCCCACAGGCTATACCCAAAGCCAAACCAATAACACTGATGGTTGCGTAAGCCTTGTTACGCACCAAATTTCGCCATGCAATTTTTATGTAGTTTTTGATCATAAACCCCTCCTAACCTCCCCAAAGGGGAGGAATTGTACTTGTGATATATTTAGTTATTATTTATGTATTTTAATCTTCTTAAAGCCCTCTCCTTTGGAGAGGGTTTGGGTGAGGTTACTCACTTCTCAAACTCTTCACCGGATTTGTCAGCGCAGCTTTTATAGCCTGGAAACTTATAGTCACCAACGTTATAATTATAGCGGCAACAGCCGAAAGCACAAATACCCCGGGCCCTATTGTTATCCTGTAATCATATTTTTGCAACCAATCCTTCAAAAAGTAAAAAGCTACAGGTGTTGCTATTATGCAACTTAACATCACCAGCAAAATAAATTCTTTTGATAGCAGCAGCCATACCTGTGCTATTGAGGCACCCAATACTTTGCGAATGCCGATCTCTTTGGTACGTTGTTCGGCTACATAAGCAGCTAACCCAAACAAACCAAGGCATGAAATAAAAATAGCCAATCCTGCAAAAACACCTGCCAGCTTGCCAACTAATGCCTCGAGGCTAAATTTGCGATTGTATTCCTCATCAACATACTGATAGATATAAGGATACGCCGGGTTATAAGTATCAAAGATCTTCCCTATCTTCTTAATGGCATCCTGCATATTTACGTTAGGTGCCAGGCGATACATGATGTCGTTACCTCCCCTGCCATGATTAAATACAGCAGGCTGCACAGGTGTAAATGGCGATTCCATCAGAGCATCTTTAACCACCCCTATAATGTGAACCCGCCCCAAAAAGCTATAATTTATCACTTTGTTAATAGGATCTTTTAAGCCCATGCGTTTTACGGCAGCCTCATTGATGATCACATTTGTTGTATCAGCTGCCCATTCGGCCGAAAAGTCACGGCCTTCCTTCATGGTCATGCCCATTGTTTTGAAGTAATTAGGCGATACGGAGATAGCGCCAACGTTTATTCCTGTTTCGCCACCTGCTTTTCCGGGCCAGTTATCGATCCCGGTATGGCTATAGATATTGGTAACCGGGCTTGATGCCGACGCCACACTCTCTACCATTCCGCTTGCTATCAGATCGTTTTTTAATGCGCTGTAGTTTTTTTCAAGATCACCGCTCATATCGGTCATCATTAAACGGGTTGAACTATAACCGGTAGGCCTGTTTTTGGCGTATTGTATTTGCTGGTAAACAATAACAGTACTGATAATCAAAGCAACAGAACAGCTAAACTGCATTACTACCAACACCTTGCGCGGCAATGATGCCGAGCTGCCAACCTTAATGGTACCTTTTAATACCTGTACGGGATTAAATGACGACAAGTAAAATGCGGGGCGACTACCTGCCAATAAACCGGTAAATAACACATACCCTATCATCATCACCCAAAACCAAACATTGGTATAAGGAATATTAATGGCACTGCCTACGATAGCATTGAAAGACGGAATAGCCAGCTCCACTATCACAATTGACAGCAAAAATGAAATGAAAGTGATCATTACCGACTCCGCGAGGAACTGGGCTATCAGATCGCTGCGTTGCGAGCCGATGGCTTTGCGAACACCTACTTCACGGGCACGTTTTTCAGACCGGGCTGTAGAAAGGTTCATGAAATTAATACAAGCAATAAGCAGCACCAAAAAACCTATCACGCTAAACATGCGCACATAGTCAATGAAACCACCAACAGCTTTTCCGTTTTTGAAGTCATTATACAAGTGCCATTTTTTAAGCGGATGAATAATTACCTCTGGCTTTGCCGGGCGCATCTGCTCGCTGTGATCGTACACTATATTTTTAATTTTCGGTGCGATTTGCTCCATTGTTACACCGGGTTGCAACTCCAAAAACATATTGAATGAGTTATTAGTCCACATGGTGCGGGAACCTTTCATCCAATCTTCAGTGGCTTCTTTAAAAGCAAAGGGTATTAAAAAGCTAAACTGAATGGTAGCATTTTTCGGGATATCCTTTATAACACCGGTCACCTTCAGATTGTGGCTGTTATCGTAACGTATTACTTTATTTATCGGGTCTGCATCTCCAAAAAGTGCTTTAGCTGTCGATTGATTAATAATAATAGAATTTGGCTGTGCAAAAACGTCCTTAGCATTCCCTTCTATAAAAGGATATTTAAAGATCTGTAGAAAATCGGAATGAGCGGAGCCACCCGATACATAGAGCTTCTTATCCCCTACCAAAAGGTCGTGCCATTGCATGCCTACCCAATCGGCTTCGGCAACGCGTTTGATTCCGGGAATCTCTTTGCGCAATACTTCAGCCAGCGGCAACGAAACCGCGGTCTGTGTATGCTCACCATCATGCTGGGTAGTGAAATGTTGTTCAACCTGGTAAAGCTGCTCATAATTGGGCAAAAACCTGTCGTATGAATATTCATTGACTACCCAAAGACCAATCATCAGCGCAACCGCCATGCCTGCGGCAAGCCCCAATATATTAATTGCACTATAAACCTTGTTGTTAAGGATATTGCGCCAGGCGATTTTTAAATAGTTCTTTATCATGATTCAATTCATTAAGTCATTGGGTCATTATGTCATTTTTACCCGCGTTCAAATGAATAATGACGCGAAGCAAAATGACACAATGAAATTATTCCGACCTTAAACTCTCCACCGGGTTGCTCAATGCAGCCTTAACAGCCTGAAAACTCACTGTTACCAGCGCTATAACAATAGCAGCAATGCCGGCGGCAGCAAAAACCCACCATTGCACAGTCACCCGGTACTGATAACTTTGCAGCCAGTTATTGATTGCATACCAGGCAACTGGAAAGGCTATCAGGCAGGAAACCGCAACCAGCTTTAAAAAATCGCGGGATAATAATCCGGTTAAACCGGCTACCGAAGCACCAAGTACCTTACGGATGCCTATCTCTTTGATCCTTCTTTCGGCAGTATAGGCTGCTAACCCAAACAAACCAAGACACGAGATCACGATAGCCAGCGATGCAAATATGCCCGATAGCTTACCGGTAAGGGCCTCCGTTTTAAACAGCTCATCAAAATCAGCATCAACAAACTTGTATTCGAATGGATAACCCGGGTTGGCGCGTTTATAAACTTCGCCTGCTTTTGCCAGCGCCTCGGTTAAATTAACGCCCTGTTTAAAGCGGATAGTTAAAATGTTATTGTTTTGCGGACGGCTAAACAGCATCAGCGGCGCACCAGAAACATACATGTCATTATAAAGGAAATCTTTAATGATTCCCGCGATTTGGTAGGGTTTACTACCGCCATCCCTGATAATGCCACCTACGTGACCGGCCTTCCCCATTTGTTTGGCAAAGGCTTCATTAATGATCACGTTACTGCTATCGAGCTTTGCATTGGCATAAAAATCCCTTCCGGTAAGCAGTTTCATATTCATGGTTGATACAAACTGAGGGCTTACGCTTTCGATAGTGATCAGTGGATTTTTTGAGGCATCTTTTCCGTCCCATGAAAAATTATCAGTGTTACTCCAAATTTGTAAAATTGGATATTCACTCAATGAAGCGTCGGCTACAACCCCGGTTTGCTTTAATTCATTATTTACTGCAGCAAAATGATCAGTCAGTTTGCCTTTTGTATCGATATAAACAAGGTTATCTTTTTGATAACCCAGTTGTCTGTTTTTAACGTGCTGAATTTGTTGGTATATAATTACTGTTCCGATAATTAATATGATGGATACTGAAAACTGGATCACCACCAAACTTTGCCTGATAAAACCTGCGCCTGCTGCAGATGGTAGTTTGATATTTTTCAATACGGCAATAGGATTAAATGACGACAAGTAAAACGCGGGATAGCTGCCAGCCAGCAAACCGGTAACCAAACCTATCGACAGTAAATAAAACAAATGGAGTGGTTGTAAAAGGTCGATAGTAAGCTCTTTTTGAACCATATTATTGAACGATGGCAGAACTGCGTAAACTAAAAACACAGCTACAATTACCGCTATAAACGCCATAATCACCGCCTCGCCTATAAACTGGGCTACAAGCTTACCTTTACCGGCTCCCATCACCTTACGAACGCCAACTTCTTTAGCTCGCTTTTCGGACCGCGCGGTAGACAGGTTCATGAAATTGATACAGGCTATAATGAGGATGATAAAGGCAATTGCCGAAAACAGGCGAACGTATTCAATTCGCCCACCATCCATTTTACCATCAGTAAATTTATCGCGTAGGTTCCAATCGTTCATACCGAACAGGAACGAGATTGTTTTGTTGCCATTTTTCTTGGTACCGATGTAGTTGGCCAGTTTTTTATTAACGGCATTAACGTCTGCCGATGGTTCCAGCTCCACATAGGTACGAGCCCAGTTTGCTCCCCAGTCCTGCATCCAGGGCTGCATATGATCGATATTTTTCAATGGTGCAAACCATTGCATTTGGAATGTTGAATTTTTGGAAAAATCTGCAAATACCCCGGTAACCGTAAAATCCTGCTCATTGTTCATCTTCAGAGCCTTACCTACCGGGTTGGCATCACCAAAAAACTTTTTAGCCATAGTAGTGCTGATCACTACCGAATGCAGTTCATGAAAAACATTAGCCTCATCGCCTTGTAAAAGCGGCAGTTTCAGCATCGGAAAAATCTCAGCATCAGTATAGGAGCCATCTTCATTGATCACTTTGTCGCCCAAAGCAAATACTATATTATCAGAGCCGGCCATACGTGCCGCATTTTTTACACCGGGAATATCTGCTTTTAGTGCAGCGGCCATTGGCCCCGGCGTGGCGCGAAATGTGGAGGTTTTACCATCATAGGTTTGATTTTCACGAACTGTGTACAGATTATCGCGCTTTGCAAAGCTGTGATTAAACGTAAGCTCATCTTGCACCCACAAAAATATCATGGATGCGCAAGCAACACCTATAGCCAAGCCGGCAATATTCAAAAAGCTGTAAGCCCGGTTTTTCATCAGGCCGCGTACGGTTGTTTTAATGTAATTTCCTATCATAGGTTTAGTCATTAGGTCATTTACGTTGTGTCATTTGCTTCGCGTCATTTGCGTTACATCATAGGGTCATTACGTCATTTTTTGCTTTGCGTATTTGTCAATGACTCAATGACGCGCAGCAAATGACCTAATGAAATACTATTCCGACCTCAAGCTTTTAACCGGGTTAACAAGTGCCGCTTTAACAGCCTTATACCCTACTGTCACCCAGGCTATTATCAGCGATGATATTATTGCCGATAAAAAGATCCAGGCGCTCATCGAAATACGGTATACAAAGTTTTGCAGCCAGCCGTTCATAATATACCATGCGGCGGGCATGGCTATCAGGAACGAGATACCAATAAGTACCATAAACTCTTTTGAGAACAGGAATACAATGCTGCTTACCGATGCTCCTAAAACCTTGCGGATGCCAACCTCTTTTGTGCGCTGAACGGCCATGAATGATACCAGCCCATATAAACCAAGGCATGATATAAAAATGGCTATCCCGGCAAAAATTTTGTACACCAACGCCATTTTGTTCTCCTGCTCGTAAAATTTGGCAATATTATCATCCAGGAAATAACCGTTATAAGCATATTCGGGATAAGTATTCTCCCACAGTTTTTGCAACTGAGATACAGTTTTGCTCAAATCAGCAGTTTGGATCTTGATGCCTATCTGACCCTCAAATTTCTTAGCAGGTGATATTACTATTGGTTTTATAGCCTCGCGAAGTGAGTTGGTTTTAAAATCCTTAACTACCCCCACTATCGGCAGCCATTTGCCGCCGCCCAAACGTAGTGTTTTGCCAATGGCATCATTAGCATTCTGGATACCCAATTTATGGATAAAGGTTTCATTAACCACGTACTGTCTTGCGGTATCGCTTACGTCATATCCTTTGCCCGCTGCAAACTTTAACCCATAAGTTTTGAAGTAATCAACATCTCCAAATTTAAGGTAGGTATTAAAGCCAACGTCCTTGGTTGAGTTATTGAAATCGAAATTTGTACCCCAGTTATTTTCTGATGATGGTACATCCGAAGAGAAACTGATTGCTTTAACATTAGGATCCTGCAACACCTGTTGTTTAAATGATTCCATTTTACGGAGGCTTAAACTATCAGTATAGCCTGGAATAATGAGCAACGCATTTTTGTTAAAACCGAGATCGGCTTTATTTACAAAGTCCATCTGGTTTACCGCTACGATGGTACCAATAATGAGCAATTGTGATATGGCAAACTGTGCAATCACCAATCCCCGGCGAAGCGGAATACCGCCGATAGAAGCTGCTGTTATTTTATTTTTAAGTGCAAGCACAGGTTTAAAACCTGATACTACCAATGCGGGATAAATACCCGATAATAAAACGATAGTAACTGTACTGGCCGCTAAAAAAAATAAGCTCCCAGTAGTAAATAAGCTGATACTATCAGGCACATTGGCTATATTTTTCAATTGAGGCATGGCCAGCCGGGCAACTGCCAAGGCAATTAAAGCCGAAGCAATGACGATAATTGTTGTTTCGCCAATTACCTGAAAAATCAATTGCGGACGGGTACTGCCCAGCACCTTGCGGATGCCAACTTCTTTTGACCGGCCCACAGATTGCGCTGTCGACAGGTTAATAAAATTGATGGATGCCATGATAATGATCAGCAGCGCGATGAATGACAAAGTACTCAAAGTAGCGCGGCTGGTGCTGTGGTCACCAAGCGGGTTACCTATCCTGGTATCAAAATGCATATCGGCAAGCGGCTGTGGTAACAGCGTAGTTTGCGATGATCCTTTTTTAAAGTGTTTGGCCGAAAACGCCTTTAACTGGGCGTCAATATTATTTTTTGACATGCTGGCTGGCAACAGCATAAACACCTCATGACTGCTACTGGTTGATCCCCATTCGGCGCTGTAGTTGTAATCTTTAGGATGCTGTCTCCAGGTATCAAATGATACCATTACTTTAAACGGAAAATCGCTGTTAACCGGGGCATCTTCTACAATTCCGGATACTTTCAGCGTCAAAACATTATCCATTTTAAGAATTTTGCCTACAGCATTTGTCCAGTCGCCAAAATACTTAATGGCCGAGCTTTTATCCAACACAACCATATCCGGACTGGCCAATACAGCGGGACTTCCAGCCAGCCATTTGTAACTAAAAATATCGAAGAATTGAGGCTGAATAAATAACACGCCAATATTTTCAGTAAATTTCTTATCACTGCTACTACTTCCGGTGGCTTGCGGCACTGTGATCTGGCTACCATAGCTGCTGTTCAAAGCTGCCACTTTAGCCTGAGGTATATCCAAACGAAGGGCATCTGTAGCAGGAACAGCAACTCCGGGATTGGTGGTAGTTTCCGATTCGTGCTTTTCCTGGGTAACTATACGATAAATGCTTCTATAATTAGGATTGAAAGTATCAAAACTAAGCTCAAACTGAATAATCACAAAAATGAGCAGGCAGGCAGCCAGGCCAACTGTTAAACCCGCAACATTTATAGCAGAATAGCCTTTATGACGCACGATATTGCGCCAGGCTATTTTGAAGTAATTTTTAAGCATATCGTACAGTAATTTTCGAAACTGATGTAAAAGCTATACCAAAACCAAAATCAACTGAATATCAATTATTTAAATCAAATAAAAAACATCAACTGTTCGTAAGTGTAACACCTTGTGTACGGTATTGATACAGTGAGTTTAATTTCGGATTTGGGATGTTCGATTTAGAAATTTATTTTCCGGTCACCTCTACCCTCCACTGGCGCAAGTGTTGTGTGCAGGCAACTGTAAGGCTCACTTGTGCCCTCGCCGGTTAAATAAATAATCA
Organism: Mucilaginibacter gossypii; assembly: GCF_017569325.2. Taxonomy (NCBI): domain Bacteria; kingdom Pseudomonadati; phylum Bacteroidota; class Sphingobacteriia; order Sphingobacteriales; family Sphingobacteriaceae; genus Mucilaginibacter; species Mucilaginibacter gossypii. The sequence continues at coordinate 2,587,458 of NZ_CP071878.2, forward strand.
CGCAAAGGCGCGAAGACGCAAATTTATTTTTAGAATTTTCGTGTCTTTGCGAGAAATAATCTATAAAAATAAACTCTATTCTCCCGACCTCAAACTCTCAGCAGGGTTTGCCATCGCTGCCTTAACGGATTGAAAACTTACTGTGATAAATGCTATCAGCAGCGCTACAAAAGCAGCCAGCACAAATACCCACCATTGAATATCTATCCGGTAAGCAAAATTTTGAAGGTATTTGCTCATCATAAGCCAGGCAATAGGCGATGCCACAATAACAGCAATCAGTACCAATTTCAGAAAATCAACAGAAAGCAAACCTGTTATATTGGTTACCGATGCACCAAGCACTTTACGGATGCCGATCTCTTTGGTACGCTGAAGCGTTAACAGCGATATCAGGCCAAGTAAACCAAGGCAGCTGATAAAAATGGCAATTATCGCGCTCGAGATGATCAGCTTATTTAACAGATCTTCCTTTTGATAAAAATCGGCTATTTGCTGGTCGAGAAAGCGGTATTCAAATACATTATCCGGATAAACAGCCTGCCACTCTTTCTTAATACGGTCGATAACAGCTGAAGGGTTACCCGAACCGATTTTTACGCCTGCATATTGATATCCTTTTCTGAAGGTGGAAATATATTCGGGTGCTATAGCTGTGTATAATGATTTGGCATGAAAGTCTTTAACCACACCTACTATAACTCCCGGATTGTTGGATAAATCCCCGGCGGTAAAAAACCTGCCGATAGCTTGTTTCGGGTCTTTTAAACCTAATTTATGTATCAGCACTTCGTTAACCAGGTATTCACGGGCGGTGTCGGCTTCAACAATATTGCGGCCCGCAATTAACTGCATTCCAAAAGTTTTAACATAGTCGGCATCACCTATCTGAGTATACCCAACAAATTTTTCCCAGTCGCGGGTATCAAATTTAATTGATCCGCCTTTATCAGCAGTAGAAGATGGCGCACGATAACAAAATGAAATACTTTTTATCGCAGGATCGGCCAACAACTGGTTACGCAAATAATTGGTTTTACTTTTATCATTATCTGGCACCGGAATCATTACAACGGCATTTTTATTAAAACCGAGGTCAGCAGTTTTAAGATATTTAACCTGCATGGCTATCAATATCGTGCTAATGATAAGCACCTGGGCTATTATGTTTTGAACCACAATTAAACCTTTACGGGTAAAACCAGCAGCGTGCGTTTTACCGCCAACCTGGTTTTTCAAAGCGTTTACAGGCTTAAACCTGCTTAATATCAGTGCGGGATATGAACCGGCAGCTATTATGATAATGACTAAAACAACTACAGTAAAACCAGCAAGACGATAGTCATTAAAAAGCTTAAAGCTCAGTTGAGTTTGCAGCCAATTATTCAACACCGGGATGGCTGTAATCACCATTACAAATGATAACAATGCCGCAAAAACTACGATACATGATGTTTCGGAAATAAACTGGATAAATATCGCTCCTGGTGAGCTGCCTAAAACTTTGCGGGTACCTATCTCCTTGGCCCGCTTAAAGCTTTGGGCTGTAGCCATATTGATGAAGTTAACGCAAGCAATAATAATGAGCAGCAAACTAATTATACCAAGGGTTACCAATAAAGAGCGTTGGATAACACCCGCAAAGCGGCCGTCGAAATGCACTTCGCTTAGCGGAAGCATCATAAAATGGTATGGTTTTGCGGCTTCCGCACCATGTAATTTCACATTCAACCGATTGATATCTTTTTCTACCGATTGCGGATTTGCTCCATCCTTAAGTTCTAAATAAATTGAGTTAGTTGAATTGATAAAGCCCCAGTCATTTTGAAGGCCATTAGCAATATCGGGATAGATATTTTTTAATGTGGCGAGAGAAAGAAACAGATCTGCTTTGATATCAGTATTAGCCGGGTGATCTTTAACAACACCTGTTACCCTGAAGGTATTCTTATTATCAACCCTGATAGTTTTTCCGATAACCTCCTGGCTGCCAAAATACTTTTCGGCAAGATAGTGACTTAAAACTACGGTATTAGGTTCGGTAAGAGCGGTATTCTGATTGCCTTGCTCCCACCCGTAATCGAATAAATTAAAAAAATGGCCATCGGTTATGCTGATATTTTCATGCTCGGCAAACATTTTTTTACCAGCCCCATCATTTTGAGGAATGCTGACATTGATATCATGCATTCGTAATAACACACCTACATCTTTCACCTGCGGATTGTTCGCTTTCACATCTCTTGCCAAAGCCAAAGGCGCTCCCTGGTCATATAACGGCATGCCATCATCAAAAGTAAGCTGGTGAACAACCCTATATACCTGTTTGGCATCATGGTGATAAGTATCAAAACTCAAATGATAGGTAATAAACTGACAAAGTATAATACTGCAGCCTATGCTCAGCGCCAGGCCAAACATATTAATAAAGGTGTAAAACTTATGTTTCCAAAGGTTACGCCAGGCTATTTTAAAGTAGTTTTTTATCATATCAAATACTTTATACGATGATACGCAAAACCCTTTAAATGAGTAGTTAAAATGTGTTAAAGTTAGAGGTTAGAGGTTAGAGGTTAGAGGTTAGAGGTTAGAGGTTAGAGGTTAGAGGTTAGAGGTTAGAGGTTAGAGGTTAGAGGTTAGAGGTTAGAGGTTAGAGGTTGAACGCGTCTACCATTTCTAAGTTTCGGAGTATCAACAACAAAATGCCTTCAAATCATATCTGAAAGCATTTTGCTGTTCGCAAACTGACTGCTGTTCCAAAACCTAATCTCTAACCTCCCTATTCGCTCCTTAAGCTATTTACCGGGTTGGCCAGTGCAGCTTTAATAGATTGGATGCTTACAGTTATTAACGCTATTAAAAGTGCTATGCACGCGGCAACGGCAAAGATCCACCATGTGATATTTGTGCGGTATGCGAAATCCTGCAGCCATTTGTTCATCATGTACCAGGCCACCGGGAAAGCAACGATGTTGGCTATGACAACTGTTTTTAAAAACTCGGCAGATAGCAGTCCTATTATATTTTGAACACTGGCGCCAAGCACTTTACGAATACCTATTTCTTTTACCCGCTGTTCGGCGGCAAAGGCTGCCAGGCCGAGTAAACCCATGGCCGATATTGCAATGGCTATAATGGCGAAAGCGGCTATCAATGTTGACGAACGCTGTTCAGCATGGTAAAGTTTATTGTACCCGTCATCAATAAAACTATAATCAAACGGCTGGTCGGGAACAAATTCATTCCATACATTTTGGGCTATCTTTATAGCTACCGCCGTATTACCTGGAGTTGTTTTAATATAAAAGCTCCGTGCCCAATCGGTATGATTATTAATAAGCATAGGGCCTATCTTTTCATGAAGACTCCTGAAGTTAAAATCTTTCACCACGCCGGCTACTATGCCAGAGTCGCCGTTAAACTTAAACCGCTGCCCGATAACGGGTTTATGAATCCCAAGCTGTTTCACTGCGGTTTCATTCAAAATTACATTATGCTGATCCGAGCCATTTTTATCAAACCAATGCCCGTCGGCCATTTTAAGGCTTAGTATATGTTGAAATTTTTCGTCGGCCGATATGGTGGAAACCGAAGGTTTATAATCAAGTGGCCTGCCTTCCCAATCCATTGATCCTGAAACCTTGTTGCTATTATTAAAAAAGGCATCGTTGGCCGATTGAGAGACCTCAGCTATCGCGCTTTGCTGTGTTAATTCGCTGGCGATGCTTTTTAATTTCGACTCTCTTGTCTTATCGTCTAAGCCAAGCACCTGCCATGGTATAGTCATTACAAAAACATGTTCGCGCTTATAACCTAAATCAGCATTTTTCATAAAATTAAGCTGGCGATAAATGATCATTGTGCTGATGATAAGCATCACAGAGATACCAAACTGCAAAACAACCAGCGTTTTACGGATGCCACCATCTTTAAAATTCAATAACGACCTACCCTTAAACACACTTAATGGCTTAAATGACGATAATAATACAGCCGGATATAAGCCATTGAAAACAAAGCAAACTATCAGTGTACCCAACAATATCAACCATGTAATACCGGATGTTAGTGGTTGTACAAAATGCTTTTCGGTAACCTGGTTAAACCAGGGCAGGCAAATCTGGATAAATAAAATAGCAAATAATAATGATAAGAAACTAACAACCAATGATTCGGACATAAACTGGGCAAAAAGCTGCCTCCTGCCTGCACCTACAATTTTACGCACGCTTACTTCTTTTGAACGTACGCTTGCCCTTGCGGTAGTTAGGTTTACATAGTTAATGCATGCCGTTGCCAAAAGTAAAAAAGCCAGGATCAGGAAGATGTTAACCAATTTGCGGTTGCCGTTTTCAAATGAGGTGCTTAGCAAACCACTTTCAAAATGGATATCCTTGAGGCCTATCACACTCATGGTTGTGTTTTCGCTGCCCTTGTTATTTTTCCTGATAATTTGGGTTAGCTTTTGGCCTACCTTTTTAATATTTACGCCCGGCTGCAGCTTTAAAAATGTGAGGCCGCTATAGTTACCCCAATTGCTCGCCTGTTCTTTTTCATGCGCATTGCTTAGTTTAGCTTCAACCGGGATCAGGATATCGTACTGAAAGCTTGAGTTTGCCGGATTATCCTTAACTACTGCCTGTACTTGATAGTTCATGGAGTCAACCTTTAGCATTTTGCCAACGGCTTCGCCGTTACCGAAATATTTTTTTGCTGTTGATTGTGTGAGGATTAAACTAAATGGATTTTTTGAAAAGCTATCGGCGCTGCCATCAACAAAGTCATAATGGAATACTTTAAACCAATTGGCATCTATATACGCATACTTTTTTTCGGATATCAGCTGATTATTGTGATGCACCGTTATCATATAGCCGGGCCACAAAAATGTATAATTCTTTAAACCGGGTATTTCCTGCTTTGCAACAGGCCCTAACATATAAGGAGACGACTCCCAGTCCCAGACTTCGTCTTTAGTTAGGCTCAATTTCGTTTTTACCCGGTAGATATTATCAACGTCCGGGTGGTAATTATCAAAACTGAACTCGTTTTGTACCCATAGCATAATAAACACCGCCGCGGTGATGCCGATGGTGAGCCCCGCAATATTAATCAAACTAATAGTGCGGTGCTTTCCCAAATTACGGAACGCTACTTTAAAATAATTTCTGAGCATATTAATTAGTCATTGAGTCATTATTGCATAGTCATTAAGTCATTTTGCTTTTCTAAGTCATCAATCAAAATGACCTAATGACGCGAAGCAACTGACTCAATGACCAATTATTCCGAACGTAAACTCTTTGTTGGATTAGCCAACGCCGCCTTGATGGTTTGAAAACTTGAAGTGACCAATGCTGTCAATAACATTCCGCCGCCACTTACCACAAAAATCCACCAACTGATGGTTGTGCGGTCTGCAAAGCTTTCCATCCATTTGTTCATGGCATACCAGGCCAGTGGAGTTACCAATACAAAGGCCAGTACAATGAGCATCACCAACTCGGTTGAAAGCAGGGTGACTATCTGCGCTACTGTAGCGCCAAGTACTTTCCGTACACCGATCTCTTTGGTGCGTTGATTGGTATTATAAATGGCCAAACCTAATAAACCAAGGCAGCTGATAAAGATCGATAAACCGGTTGCCCAGGTTAGCAAAGTTGATGTATGTTGCTCAGCATTGTAAAATTTGGCGATGCTTTCATCAAAAAAGCTATATTCAAAATCATCCTCAGGATAAATTTCTTTCCATGCTTTTTCCATCGATGCAATAACTTTTTTCCATTCGTTGCCTCCAGCGGTTTGCGGCTTAAGCGCTATATGAAAGGTACCATTGTTATAGTAACCATCACTGATCTGAATGCAGGTAGGTTTAATTGGTGAGTGCAATGATTCGGAATAAAAGTCGGCCACTACACCTATGATCTGCATTCTTTTATCGCCATTAAATTTATCAATGTATTTACCTACAGCATCAGCCGGATTTTTAAACCCTATTAGTTTTGCGTAAGTATTATTAATTAAAAATGCCCTGGTACTATCGCCATATTGTATATTACGTCCGGCCAAAAGCTTCAGCTTGTATACATTAATATAATTAGGGTCGCCGTACTTTTCGTACAACTCAATCTTTATTTCCTTTTTGCCATCTATATAGGTAGCTTCCGTAGAATTGGTGCTGGTTGATGATGGAGCGGCCTTACCTGCACTTACCAACTCAACCTGTGGCATTGCCTTTAATTTATTCATAAATACCTGGTTCTTACTAAGCGTTCGATTTTTCCAGGGTGAATTGATAATCAGGATGGCATCCTTTTTAAAACCGAGATTTTTTGTAAGTGCATAGTGAATTTGTTTGCCTACCAGCACTGTAGCCATTATAAAAAACTGGGCAATAACAAATTGAGTTACTGTTAATGATTTACGTAGCCACGCATTACGTGTTTTACCGGTGTTTGATGAAGCCTGATTTTTAAGCACTAAAACAGGTTTGTAGCCTGATAGCAAAGCCGCGGGGTAAAAGCCTGACAATAAGCTTACCACTATTATCAATAAAAACAGAAACACAAAAAGATGGGGCTGGTGTAGCAGGTCAAGTTTAACACCTTCGGCTATGAAATCTTTAAACAGTTTTAATATAGCGGGTGCCAATGCAACGGAAATGATAACTGCCAAAAGGGTTATGATGAATGTTTCGCTCAGAAACTGGGTAATGAGCTGGGCGCGGCTGCTCCCCATTGTTTTACGTACGCCAATTTCCTTGGCCCTTTGAGTGGCCTGTGCGGTAGTTAAATTAACAAAATTAATGCAACCTAATAACAACAGGAAAGCAGCTATAACCAGTAAACCGTAAAGCGTTGTTTTGTTAGCTGGATTACCGGAATCAAATGTTCCATATATACTGTTAAAATGCAGATCGCTCAAAGGCTGTAAGACAAAATTACGTGTGTTGCCCCTGTTTTCGGGTTTTGGAGGATCATTCTTTTTAAGAATAATATTTAGTTGCTTTTCAAAATTAGCTGCAGTGGCGTTGGGCGCCAGCTTAACAAAAAGTATGGATGATGAAGTAGTACCTCCCCAACTGGTAAGGCTTAGTTCGTCAGACAGCGCTTTATTAGCTTTTGCTGTTGAATAAGAGATAAAATCGTGAAAAGTAAAATCGTTATTGCCCTTTAATGGTTCAACAATGCCACTCACGGCCACACTAATAGTATCATAAGTGATTACCCGGCCCATCATCTGGCTATATGACAGCTGAGGGAAATATTTTTTTGCCTGATCTGAAGTGAGTACGGTTTGGTTTGGCGCATTCAAGGCAGTACTGGCCGAACCTGCAAGCCAGTTGTATTTAAACATGCTGAAATACCTGCCATCCGCAAGGATCACGTTATCCTGTAATTTAAACTTAACAGGAACGCCTGCTTTTCCGGGGATAAATATATTAGGCTGATTCAACAGGAAAAATGGCACGGTAAGTTCCACCCCACTCACACCGTTTCTTACGGCCTCGGGCACCGGGCCTGATACGCCGCGGTTATGCGCTTCTTCGCCAGAAAAGGTATAGTTTGATACTACCCGGTAAATGCGGTCGCCGTTATCAAAGTTTTGATTAAAAGTAAAATCAAAATGAACTATCAGGTAAATCACCAGAGCCGAACTGATGCCGATAGATAAACCGATAACATTGATGAAGGTGAAAAATTTATGCCTCCAAAAGCTACGTAATGCGATTTTAAAATAGTTTTTAAACATATTGTCAGGTCATTATATCATTAGGTCATTAAGCCATTTTTGCCTCGCGCTAATCAAAGAATGACTTAATGACGCGGAGCAAAATGACCTGATGATGAATTTATTCAGAACGCAAACTTTTCACCGGGTTTGCCATTGCTGCTTTTATTGATTGATAGCTGATAGTTGCAAAAGCAATGATCAATGCTATTACCCCGGCCATTACAAATACCCACCACTGTATGCTTATCCTGAAGGCAAAATCAAGGAGCCATTTACTCATAGCATACCATGCTATTGGTAAAGCAATTACCGACGCTATGATCACCAGCTTCAAAAAGTCTTTTGAAAGTTCGGTAACAATTTGCGGGATACTTGCACCGAGTACCTTGCGCACACCAATTTCTTTTACCCGTTGTGATATGGTGAAGGCCGAAAGTCCGAATAAGCCTAAGCAAGCAATGAAGATAGCCAGGCCTGCAAATATGCTGAACAGATGGCTTTGTTGCTGCTCACTTTCGTACAATCTCTGGATACGCTCGTCAATAAACCCGTACCGGAAAGGTTTTTCGGGCTGGTATTTTTTCCAGGTTTCCTGGAGGGTTGCCAATGCTGCGTTGACATTTGATCCTGAAATTTTAACCGAGGTTCTGCCGTAGTTGTTATTGGCAAATGCGGGCATCTCCATTAATAACGGAATGATGTTTTGATGTAAAGATTCAAAATGAAAATCATCGACCACTCCTATCACTTTGCCCCTTGTGCTGCCATAGCTCATATCCTTGCCAATGGCATTTTCAGGAGTTTTCCAACCCAGCACCTTTACCGTGGCCACATTAATCACAAAATTATTGCTGTCGGTAGCAAAATCCCTGCTAAAATTTCTGCCGGCGGCCATCTTGATACCATAGGTTGAGATAAAGCCATAATCGGTATTGATACATTTAATATCAGCTTTAACAGGCAAAGCCTTATCTCCGTCAAAAACAGAAGCGCCCTGGTCATCCAGCAATCGTCCTGATGGAATACGAGATGAGCGGCCAATATCTTTTATAAGCGGATCGCGCAATATATCGGCCCGGAATGCTTCAAACTGGTTAGCAGGGATACCGCCGTTTAGCAACACCACATGATCTTTATTAAAGCCAAGTGATTTGGTTTGAATATATCTTAACTGCTGAAAAACGATTGTAGTGGCAACGATGAGGATTATTGAAATTGAGAACTGAACAACTACCAACACTTTGCGGAAAGAAAGGTTGCCCGAACCTACTTTGAGAATGCCTTTCAGAACTTTTATAGGTTTAAATGACGACATAAAGATAGCCGGATAAATACCGCTGATCAACCCGATAACAAGCGGCAACAATAATACCGAAACTAAAATTACCGGTTGAAATAAACTATTGATTGAAAGGCCAAGTTCCGAAAGCTGATTGATAAGCGGCAGCAGCAACCATGTTAAACTCAAGGCCAGTACAAGCGAAAAATAAGTGATCAACACAGATTCGCTTAAAAATTGAGTAATAATCTCTTTTTGCTGTGCGCCTATCACCTTACGAATCCCAATCTCTTTAGCTCTAAGCGTTGAGCGGGCGGTAGACAGGTTCATGTAGTTGATACAGGCTATCAGCAAAATAAACAGGGCGATGGCCGAAAAAATGTAAACCCTATTGATATCGCCATTTTGTTCTACCTCATCGTCGAGATGGGAATGCAAGTGAATATCCAGGAACCGTTGAATATGCAACTGGGTGAATTTTGATTGCCGCGGCTGCCCGGGAGAATTCATATACTTATCTATGAATGCCGGAAATTGCGAGCTGATACGATCTATGTTATAATTATCGGGCAGCAAGAGATAGGTAAAAAATGAGTTATTGCCCCAGTTGGTTTGTAAGGCATTTCTGCCGTAAATTTTATCATCGTTCAGAGTATTGAAAGAGAGCAGCATTTGCGGGTGCATTTGCGAGTTAGCCGGGAAGGGCTTAAAAATACCGGTAACCTTAAAATTGGCGGTATTATCAAGCCTGATCTCCTTATTTATCGGGTCTTCGTTTCCGAAGTATTTGTGTGCCATCTCTTCGGTCATCATTACCGTATAAGGCTCGTTAAGGGCACTTTTAGGATCGCCGGCAACAGTTTTCAGATCAAAGAATTTAAAAAAGTTCTCGTCGGCAAAATATGATCCGGTCTCGGTGAACAACTTTTCCTTATAACGCAAAACCACATCGCCATTAGGAAACAATCGGGTAACCATTTTAATATCCGGAAACTCGTTTTTAAGCAATGGGCCAAATGGCGGCGCTACCGCACCCAAATGCAGGTTAACAATGCCATCGCCGGTATTAAAACTCCGGCTTACCCGGTAAATATTGGGGGCGTTGTGATTAAACTTATCATAACTAAGCTCTTTAACTATATAAGTTAAAATAAGCAAACAACAGGTTAACCCTATGGTTAAACCAAATATGTTGATGAACGAAATAAATTTATGCCTGGCAATATTGCGAAAGGCACTCCGTAAATAATTCTTTATCATGGTTATTTCATTAAGTCATTTTGTTTGGTCATTGAGTCATTAAATCATTTTTTTTCTTGCCCGCGTTTCAATGACCTAATGACGCAAAGCAAATAACCCAATGACCTATTCCGATCGTAGGCTTTTAACCGGATTAGCCAAAGCCGCCTTAACCGATTGAAAGCTTATAGTAACAGCTGCAACTATCAACGCTATAGCGCCTGCCAGTAAAAATACCCACCATTGGATGCTGATGCGATATGCAAAATCCTGCAGCCACTTGTTCATGGCAAACCATGTTACCGGGAACGATATGACAGAAGCAATAACGATGAGCCTCAAAAACTCCTTCGATAACATGACTGTTATATTCCCGGTTGATGCGCCCAGCACTTTGCGAATGCCGATCTCTTTAACCCTAAGCCTGATCATGAAAGCTGCGAGGCCGAATAAACCTAAACTGGCAATGATTAGAGCCACGCAGGAGAATACTGTAAATATTTTGCCGGTTTGCTGCTCAGAGGCATAAAGTGACGCGTATTGCTCGTCAAGAAATGAATAACTGAAAGGTGCCTCCGGTCTGAAATTATCCCATTCGGTTTTAAGGCTCGAAATCAGAGATTTTACATCAGCAGTTTTAACCTTCAAAATTAATGTACCTGTACTATGCCCCGATAAAAGCATTAATGGTGCTATTTTTTGCCTGGCCGAAGCGTAATGAAAATCTTTAACCACACCTACAACCTTGTATTGCGCACGCGCCGAGCGCACAATAGTTTTACCTATTGGATTGGTATTACCCCATCCCAGGCCTTTTACTAAAGCCTCGTTAACCACAACCGACATCGAATCGCCGGGGAAAGATTGATAAAAATTACGTCCGTTGATAACTTGTAAACCTAAAGTTGGCACATAACTTTCATCTACGTGGTAGATATTGGTATGAATTTCGGCATGGCCACCTTTATCGTCAAATTCTTTAGCGTCTATCTGGGTACCGTCAACACCATCCAATTTACCCGGTACACTGCTTGAGATGGTAGCATTTAACACCTGCGGATTACGCAAAAGCTGATTTTTAAAGGCATCGATATTGTGGCCCAAAGTGTAGGCATCATTAACTACCAATACCTGATCCTTATCATAACCCAGCTTTTTGTTTTGCATATAGCGCAATTGCTGATATACCACAAAAGTTGCTATGATAAGCGCGGTGGATACCGCAAACTGAAAAATGATCAACCCGCTGCGCAGAATGCCCTTTCCTTCGGCTTTTGTAGCACCATTGCCTTTTAAAACAGCGATGATCTGGAATGATGACAGAAAGAACGCCGGATAGATGCCTGCCAGAATGCCAACTAAAAAAGCTGTAACCAATTCAACAAGCAAGGCCACAGGGCTCAGGAAAAACCCGAGTTCGATATGTTTCCCCGCTAAACCATTGAACAGCGGCAACAGCAGGTATACAATACCCAATGCCAACAATAAAGCCCCCAAGGTTAGCATAACCGACTCCGTAAGGAACTGTGAAACAAGCCCGCTTTTTTCAGAACCAAGCACTTTACGGATACCCACTTCTTTTGATCGTTTGGCCGAACTTGCCGTTGAAAGGTTGGTAAAATTGATGCAGGCCAATATCAATATAAAAACTGCCAGCGCACCAAATATATACACATAATGAATATCCCCATTGGGCTCCAGTTCATATTTGGTTGCAGAGTGCAGGTGAATATCACTTAACGGTTGCAGGAAAAACAGGAACGTATTGACAGATTTACTTGCCTGTGCTATGCTTGCGCCCATATCATGAGCAATTTCGGGCACAACAAATTTCCGTACCATTTCCGGAAAAGCGGCTTCCAGTTTTTTAGGGTCCGCATTTTTATTCAATACTACATAAGTAAAATAGCCAATGTTGCTCCAGGTTTGTTTTTTATTTTCAACAAAGGGGACCATATTCAAAAATGCATCGCCATGAAAGTGTGAATCATCGGGTATTTTGTCAATTACCCCCGTTACCTTATACGGCTGACCATCAATAGTAAGGGCTTTCCCTACAGCTTCCTGGTTGCCAAAATATTTGGTAGCCATAGCCCTGGTGATCACCATGCTGTTAGGATCAGTGAAGCAGGTTTTATCATCACCGGCTACCAATGGTATCGAAAACAGGCGAAAGAAATTGGCATCTATCATCTGCACATGCTCTTCCTTAAACTGCCTTTCGTTATATTTTATAAAAACCGGCCCACGACCGGCAAGCCTTGTAGTCTCAAGCACTTCAGGAAACATATTTTTAATCCCCTGTCCTACTGCAATGTCAACCAACGGGTATTCGCTTACGCCATTGTTTTCAATAGAGCGCAAACCTATGCGGTACATTTGTTTGGCTTGCACCGGATATTGATCATAATTTAATTCACTATATACATAGGCACAAATAAGCATACAGCAAGCTAAGCCCACAGACAGGCCAAACACATTAATAAATGAAAATATTTTGTTCCGCCTTAAGCTTCGCCAGGCGGTTTTGATGTAGTTTTTGAACATGAGTGTACGGTTAACCTGTTTAATAGTTTTAAAATGCATACCAATAAATCAAGACATTAATTATCAATCAGTTATAATTTATTTCTTAATAAAACTGTACGAAGACGTAACACCATGTGTTCGGTTATGATACACTACAAACAACGCAAAAGGCCTGTCGCTATTTGAGCAACAGGCCTTTGCAATGTTCTTTATTATCGGTATTAGTTTACGTTAAGATTAACACGACCATTACCCCTTACCTCAACAAGGGCTCCCCCACCGTTAAGTTTGCCTTCCACCCTTTCTTTATCCTTGCTGCCCGAAAAATTGTCGGCAAGATTTGTTTCTATCTTATCGGCACGCAAATCAAGATTAAGACCTTGTTTTGATGGTAACTGTAAATCAACATGGCCTGAGCTCACATCAATTTTAACAGATTTACCTACACTTAAAAACTGCGCATGAAAACTGCCGGCGCTTGTTGAAGCATCAAGGCTGCATGATAAATCTGTAAGGTTAATGCTGCCGCCAGATGTACCGGTAATGAAATCTCCGTCGATTTTATTGCCGCTGATACTACCGCCACTGGTTGTAGCTTTGATATCGCCTTTTAAACCATCCAAATGTAATGAACCGCCCGAAGTTTCAAGCCTGATATGGCCTATGCAGTTACGGGCTTCGATACTGCCGCCTGAGGTTTGCAGATCGATACTTTCTTTTGAATCGCTTACATGAATGCTGCCGCCTGAAGTACGGCCTTTAATAGTGCCTGTAATTTTATCCAGGTGTAAACTGCCGCCGCTGGTTTCAAATTGCTGTGCACCGGTTAAATTATCAAGGTGAATACTGCCTCCGCTGGTATTTAGATTAGTTGCCACACTACCGGGTACATACACACGGAACGAAATACTTAATGATTTCTTCCAATCCCAGTTGCCATCGTGCTTGCTTTTAGCTTTGGCATGCAGCTCCCCGCCGTTAACATCAATGCTCAGGTCATAATTTTCGTCAAGACGCTTTTTGATCTCTTCTTTAGGAAGGTCATTATTACCATTATTACCTTGTATAAAAACCTCAACTCTCGGTTCTTCGCCCGATGCGCCACTAACGGTAATACTGCCGCCCGAAGTATTAACAATTACATTTTTCACGGCCTGTCCTGATAATGATTTGGTGAGGTATGGTGTTTTCTGATTATTTTGTGCAAAAGCGCTGCTGCCAGCACAGGCAACAAATAACACAAGTAAATACTTTTTCATAATAATGATCTTTGGTTTATATATAATAAGACCAGGAGTTTAGCAAATACGTTGCATGGTGCTGAAAATAAATTCAGGCTACCTAATAATGACAGAACATCATAAAAAAGCCCGTGGGGACACGGGCTCAGGGTATTTTCTATTTCTTCACCTGCTACTGCAAATTGCCGCTGCTATCTGCAAACTGATCTCATTCGCTTCTCAAACTGCGGATAGGATTTGCAAGTGCTGCCTTTAACGATTGAAAGCTAATGGTAAGCACTGCTATAACAAATGTAAGCAAAGCCGCCAAACCAAAGATCCACCAATGAAGAGGTGTTTTGTAAGCGAAACTTTGCAGCCATTTATCCATGCTGTAATAACCCAGGGGGATAGCTATCACAGTAGCTAATAACACCGGTTTCAGTAGGTCTTTTGATATCAGGATAAGGATATTTTGTACCGATGAGCCCAATACCTTACGGACCCCAATCTCCTTGGTACGTTTCGCCGCGGTAAACGAGGCTAAACCAAACAAGCCTAAACAAGCTATAAAGATTGCCAACCCTGAAAATATACTTAACATGGTCTGCTGCCTGATATCGTTGCGGTAAGTAGTATCAAACTGCTGATCAAGAAAGCTGTATTCAAACGGATAAACGGGCGCAACTTCGGCATAAATGTTTTTGATAGCAGCCAAACCGGCCTGGATATCCCCGGATTTTAGTTTGATTACGGCTACGCGCCTGTCTTCGCTTGGCGATATCACCAGGGCATCCATGTTTTCTTTAAGTGAAAGGAAGTTAAAATCTTCAACTACACCAATGATGGTGCGGCGGCTACTATCACGCACCGTATTTTTAATCCATTTACCGATAGCCTGCTGCGGCGTAAAACCCAGTTCTTTAGCCGCTGTACGGTTGATCAATACCGAGTTCGTAGTATCAGTAGCAAACTGTGATGAAAAATCCCTGCCGGCAATGATTTTCAGGCCAAATGTTTTTACATATTCAAAGTCGGCAAATTCCGACCTGGATTTGAACGTTTCATGCTGACCTTCAACCTCAAAACCCTGCATATCGAAAAAGCCGCCCGGCTCGCCCGACATCAGGGATACCGACTTCACATAGTCCGAATTTTGCAGCTGGTGTTTAAATGTTTGCCTGTGATCATAGATGTCATTATTATCAATCTTCACAATAACCGTTTGCTCTTTGTCATAACCTAATGATTTGTTTTTCACATACCGCATCTGGTTAACGATCACGATAGTGCCAATAATAAGCAACACCGAAATACTAAACTGGAACACGACTAACGTTTGCCTGAAGAACGCTCCGCCTTTCCCCAGCTTCAGCTTGCCCTTCAAAGCTTCGATAGGCGAAAAGGCCGACATAAATATCGCTGGATAACTCCCAGCAAGGAAACCCACAAATAAGATAACACCCAGAAGGAACAGGTAAATCGGTGCACTGTCCCAGGAAACGGTAAGCTGATAACCCAGCAGACTGTTGTATGCAGGCATTAATAGTAACAATAACCCAATGGAAAGCATACAAGAAATAAGCGCCAGCAACAACGACTCGCCAATAAACTGCCATACCAAATGGTTCCGTAATGCGCCTAAAACCTTGCGCATGCCAACCTCTCTTGAGCGTTCAACCGCACGGATGGTGGCCAAGTTCATAAAATTGATACAGGCAATGATCATGATGAGCACAGCTATCGAAATAAAGATAAATACCACGGTTTTATCGCCATGCTTTACGTTATCAAACGATGATGCATTTTCAAAATAAATATCTTTGAAGGGTCTCAAGCTTAGGTTAAATTTAGTACCGAAGCGCTTCATATCTTCGCCCATGTACTTTTCCATAAACTGCGGAAAATGGCTTTCCAATGCAGCTGGGCTACTATGTTCATTCAACAGCAGGTAAACAAACAAGCCATTGTTAATCCAAACATTAAAGCCGGGATCGCGGGTATAGTTGGCAATCGGTACTACTAAATCAAAATCAAGGTGAGAGTTTGAAGGTACGTCTTTTGCAACACCCGTTACTTTTAACTGCAAACGTTTATCCATCTTCACCACTTTACCCATCGCATTTTCAACGCTGCCAAAATATTTTTTTGCTGTGGTTTCAGTGAGTACTACGCTACCCGGATTATTTAGTGCCGAAGCTGCATCCCCCCTAAGCAACGGGAAGGTAAACAGGCTGAAAAAATTGGAATCAACTGCATAAACTTTCTTCTCGTTGAATGATTTTTCACCAAAAGAGATCAAATTATTTTGCGGCGAAACGCGTACAGCCATTTTTACATCCTGCGGAAAATCATTCAGCATAGCAGGCGCATAAGGTCCTGACAGGTATGAGGTAGGTGCTTTCGCTTTATCAAAACCACGCATCACCCTGTAAATGTTTTTGCCCTGCTTATGAAAATTATCCACACTAAACTCATTCATGATATACAAGAATATCATCAGGCAAACGGTTATCCCCATGGTTAACCCCAAGATATGGATCAGCGAAAATGCTTTATTACGATAAAGGTTCCGCCACGCTGTTTTTAAATAGTTTCGTATCATTAGTTCATTGGTACTTATCGCTTACTTTTATCTGCCTGCTGGACTGTATCTGCTACTGTAACCTGCTGCTGCTATCTGCCAACTAATTTTATTCATTTTTCAAACTCCTAACCGGGTTGGCCAGTGCCGCCTTGATGGATTGAAAGCTGATGGTTACAAAAGCGATCAACACGGCCAAAACAGCAGCCAATACTATTACCCACCATTGTATGTTTTGCCGGTAGGCAAAGCCCTGCAACCATTGCTGCATGGCGACCCAGGCAACTGGAATGGCTATCACTATTGCTATCATTACCAGTTTGATAAAATCTTTTGACAGCATACCTACTATAGCGCCTACATTAGCGCCAAGTACTTTACGGATGCCTATCTCCTTAGTGCGCTGTTCGGCCGCATATGCCGCAAGGCCAAACAAACCTAAACAGGCTATCACAATTGTTAAACTTGTAAATATGATGAATATGGTGCCCATCCGCTGTTCCGCACGGTACGATGAATCAAAATCGTCATCCATAAACGAATATTCAAACTCCTTACCCGGTTTTATAGATTTCCATTTGTCGCTGATCATGACCATCAGTGCGGTGATATTAGCGGTATTTACTTTTACACTTAAGGCGCCTTTATCCTGCCCGTACATTAATATTACCGGGCTTACGTTGTTGCGCAGCGAAGCGAAATTAAAATCCTTAATAACACCTACTATATGATATTCTTTAAAAGTTTTGGCCATATTATCCATAGGCAAATACATAGGCTTATTAAGCGGATCGCGTACGCCCATGAGTTTGGCAGCAGTTTCGTTAACAATCATAGCTGCCGAATCGGTTGGCATCTGGCTTGAGAAATTGCGCCCTTTGGTCAATTTGATACCTAGAGTTGGCAGGTAGTTGTCGTCAACTACCCAGGTTTGTGCAAGCACTGCTTTTTTAGGGTCGAGCCCGCGTTCCTGGAAAACACTGCTGCTGTTCCGGTAATCAGAAGTTGGCAAAAAGCCTGTCATGGTTACCCCCATTACGCCGGGCAATTGCTTTACCTCATCTCTTAACACCTTGCTCTTGTTGCCAAGGTCATACACGCCATGAATCACCAATACCTGGCTGCGGTTATAACCAAGGTCTTTATTCTGAATATATTTAAGCTGATTATAGATCACCAGCGTACCAATGATGAGCACTATCGATATAAAAAACTGGAACACCACCAATGAACTCCTTAACATGCCACCCTTAAAGCCAGAGGAAAGCTTTCCTTTTAAAACATCAATTGGCTGAAATGCGGAAAGAAAAAATGCAGGATACGAACCTGCCAGGAAGCCGATCACCAAAACCATAACCAGCAAAGCGGGAATCAGCCAAATCAATGAACCCATATTAAGCTCCATGGTTTTACCCGCAATATTATTGAATACCGGCAACAGAAAATAGGCCGTCAGCATGGCTATCACCGTAGCGATAAACGTTACCATGATAGACTCTGACAGGAACTGGGCAATGAGTGACTGACGCCTTGAACCAAGCACCTTGCGTACCCCTACCTCCCGGGCCCGGTTTGCAGAACGGGCGGTTGAAAGGTTCATGAAGTTTACACAGGCTATCAGTAAGATAAAAATCGCCACCGCGCCAAAAATGTACACATACTGGATATTCCCGTTATGGTCAAGCTCCGACACCAAGTTTGATTTAAGATGGATATCCTTCAATGGCATAAGGCTCAATTGGTATTTGTTGCCTGAACCTTCAAACGAATCAAAAGTGAGATGTAAGATACTTTGCAATTGCGGACCCGCATATTTGTGCATTAACGCAGGAAACTTGTCTTCAAACTTTTTGGCATCCACACCTGGTTTTAGCAGCACATAGGTATTGAAATTATTGCTGAACCATGCCCCATCTTTGCTTTCGGCATTTGATGCCATCGACAGGAAAAAATCATAACGAAAATGAGATTGCCTGGGCAGATCTTTGATTACGCCGGTAACCTTATAAAGCAGCTTTTCATCAAACGTAAAGGTTTTACCCATTACCTGCGTGTTGTTAAAATAACGTTTGGCCGTACTTTCAGTGATAACCACGGTATTTGGTTCAACCAGCGCCTTTTTGGGGTCGCCGGCTATCATAGGCAGGGTAAATACATCAAATAGCGTTGAATCGGCCAACACCATCCTGTTTTCGTGAATGGTTTGGTTGCCTTTTTTTACGTTATAACCGCCGCGTTGCAACAAACGGCAGGCACGTTCAACCTCGGGATAATCGTTTTGAAATACAGCAGCCAACGGCGACGGCGACGAAGCATAGCTTTGATCGATACCGCCAAATTTAATCTGCATATTGGCGCGATAGATCCTGTCGGCCTTAACATTGAACTTGTCATAGCTCAGCTCATCAACCACATAAAATATAATGAGTAAACATGTGGCCAGCCCAAGGGCCAAACCAAATACATTAATCGCGGTGAATCCCACATTTTTTTTCAATGTGCGAAATGCAGTTTTAAGGTAATTTCTAAACATGGTTCATTGGTTCAATTGTTCATTAGTTCATTGGTATCCTCCTGTTACGTAACTGCTAACTGCCACTGCAAACGGCCTACTGCCTACTCATTTTTAAGGCTGTTAACCGGGTTTGCCAATGCTGCTTTTATAGATTGGAAACTTACTGTTACAATAGCTATTAACATGGCGCCCGCACCTGCCAGCACCAGCACCCACCATTGTATACTGATGCGGTAAGCGAAATCCTGCAGCCATTTGTTCATTAAATACCAGGCTAAAGGGGTTGTAATGGCTATGGAGATCAATACCAGCTTTATAAAATCTCTGGATAAGGTATTCACTATGGCGGATACACTTGCACCAAGTACTTTACGGATCCCGATTTCTTTGGTACGTTGCTCGGCGGCATAAGCGGCTAAGCCAAACAAACCAAGGCAGGCAATAGAAATAGCCAGCACGGTAAATATGATAGATATGGTGCCCGTACGTTGCTCGGCGCGATAATTGGCATCAAAGTCCTGATCCATAAACGAATATCTAAACTGGCTTTGTGTCATACCCTGCCATTTGGTTTTTATCTGATCGATGAGGGGCGGTAAATTAGTTGTACTTACCCTGATACTCAGATTTCCACTGTCTTCGTCCATTAAAAAAATCATCGGACTGATATTTTCTCTCAGCGAGTTGAAATTAAAATCCTTAACAACGCCTATGATATGATAAGCTTTTATGTGATCCCTGTTGCCATCCATATTGCGGTACAGGGTTTTATTAACAGGATTGCTAAAGCCTAAAAATTTGGCCGCGGTTTCGTTGATAACCAATCCGGTAGAATCAGTTGGCATACTTGTAGAAAAATCTCGCCCGGCAGAGATCTTCATGCCCAGGGTGCTAATGTAATCGGCATCAACCCGCCAGCTTTGCGGAAACAAGGCTGTTTTCTGATCGCCCGCAGCCTCTTTATAAAAGATAGACGTTCCCCTGTTTTTACCGGTTGGCAAATAACCTGTCAACGTTGCGTTAACCACATCTTGTAACTGCTTCACCTCATTTTTGAAGGTTTTGGCATGGCTGCCCAACTCAAATGCATTATTGATAACAAGCACCTGATTACGATTATATCCCAGGTTTTTGGTTTGAATATAATTGAGTTGATTATAAATAACGATGGTACCAATGATGAGGAATATCGAAATAGAAAACTGGAATACCACCAATACACTCCTAAGCATGCTACCTTTAAAACCGCCGGCCAGTTTACCGCTTAGCACATTAATGGGCTGAAATGCCGAAAGGAAAAAAGCAGGATACGATCCGGCAGCAAAACCTACAACCAGTACAATTAATAGTAAAGCAGGAAGCAACCAGGCTAAGGTTTGCACACCAACAACCAACTCTTTGCCCGATACCTGATTAAACAACGGCAATAAAAGTAACACAGTAAAAAAAGCTATAACTGCCGCTGCCAAAGTCACCAACACAGATTCAGTTAAAAACTGGGCTATTAAATATTTACGCGGGGAACCTAAAACCTTGCGTACACCAACCTCCCTTGCCCTGCTGGCTGAACGTGCTGTTGAAAGGTTCATAAAGTTGATGCCCGCTATGAGTAATATAAATATGGCGATGGCCGAAAATATATAAACATATTGCGCCGAACTGTTGCTGCCCAACTCACCGGTACGGTTTGAGTGCAAATGGATATCGGTTAACGGAGTTAGGTTAAGCCTGAAATAACTGCCGCTTTTTTCAAAATCGGCAATATTTACGTGCAGCGCTGTTTGCATTTGGCTTTCGCTGTATTTTTTCAGAAGAGCAGTCAATTTTTTCTCAAAAAACTTGTAATCTGTACCAGGTTTCAACACCACGTAAGTGTTATAATCACTCCTCAACCATTCCGGAGAGCGGCTGTCAGGCCAACTCGCCATCGACATAAAAAAATCAAAATGAAAATGCGATTGCTTTGGCAAATCTTTGATAACCCCGGTAATTTTCAATAATTGGTTGTTATCAATGGCGAGCGTTTTACCAACAACATTGGTGCTGTTAAAGTATTTTTTAGCTGTAGTTTCGGTGATTACTACTGTATTTGGCTCCTTCAAAGCCGTAGCCGGGTTACCATTGATCATGGGCAACGTAAACACGTTAAAAACCGATGGATCGGCATAAACGTTGCCATACTCCAATATGCTTTCGTTGCCTTTTTTTACGTGGAAACCTCCCGCTACTTTAAGCCGGGTTGCTTCATCTACTTCAGGGAGATCTGTTTTTAAAGCCTGAGCTAACGGCGGCATTGCAACGGCATAAAGTACATTATTGTTGCCAAATTTAAGATCTTCATTAACCCGATACGTACGGCTGGCTTTCTCGTTAAACCGATCATAACTCAACTCATCAGCCACGTATAGCACAATCATAAGACATGTAGCCAGCCCAAGGGCCAGCCCCAATATATTAATAACCGTAAACCCCACGTTTTTACGCAGGGTACGGAAAGCTGTTTTTAAGTAATTTTTAAACATAAACCCCTCCTAACCTCCCCAAGGGGAGGAATTTTAATTAATTATTTTATATCATAGTCCACACTTTAAGCCCTCTCCTTTGGAGAGGGCTGGGTGAGGTTTATTCGTTTTTAAGGCTTTTAGCTGGATTAGCATTTGCTGCCCTTACCGATTGTACACTTACTGTTATGAAAGCGATGATCACAGCCAGGATACCCGCTACCGCGAAGATCCACCAGTTAATATCAACCCGGTAAGCGAAACTTTGTAGCCATTTGCTCATGCCATACCAAGCCAGCGGCGATGCTATCAGCGTGGCTATTAGCACCAGCTTCATTAAATCTTTTGACAACAGTGTAACTATAGAGGTTACACTTGCTCCCAAAACTTTCCTGATGCCAATTTCTTTTACCCGTTGCTCGGCAGTAAAAGTGACAAGGCCAAACAAGCCAAGGCAAGCTATACTGATAGCCAATATGGTGAATATGAGCAGGATGTTGCCCTGCTTTTGTTCGGATTGGTATTGTTTGGCAAAGTTCTGATCGAGGAAATGAAACTCAACCTTGTTTTCGATATCAAAACGGCCGTAAACTTTGCTGATATAGTCGAGGGTCGAAGGAATGTTGTTTTTACCAATCCGGATATACATATTATCCTCGTCGTTGGCAGTAAAGGGCAGGTACAACATCATTGGCGCAACTTTGTGCTGCAACGAATAAGTGTTAAAATCTTTAACTACACCAATTATTTTCCGGCTGATCACATTGCCCTTATCGTCTACCCCAACCCTTACCGAGCGACCGATGGCATCCTTCCAGCCCATTTCGTTAACCAGCGTTTGGTTTACAATAATGGATTCAAGCCGGTCGGTGCTCATCTCCGATGAAAAATTGCGCCCTTTGGCCAGTTTCACCTGCAGGGTTGGGATGAAATCCTCATCGATTATAAGGTTCTCCACCATTTTTGAATCGGAATTGGCTTTCCCATCAGCGCCGATATTGAAATTACTTGAACCGATATCATTATTGCCAATTGGATTGCCGGCTATACCCACAGCCTCGACAGCCGGATTTTGCAATAGCTGACTTTTAATAGCGGCAATTTTTGTCCGTGCCGATTTGTCGCTGATATGAAAGGTAAGCGTTTGGGCTTTATTAAAGCCAAGGTCCTTGTTCATCACATAATGTAGCTGCCTGTAAATAATGCACGAACCGGCTATCATAACAATGGTAATAACAAACTGAAATACTACCAATGATTTTCTGAACATGATAGTAGCGGCCTGACTGCCTATTTGTCCTTTCATAGCAGCAATAGTGCGGAACCCCGATAAGAACAATGCGGGATATAAACCGCTTAAAATACCGGTAGCAAACGCAAATAGACCGAATAGGATAACCGTTTTGCTAAATCCAAACTGTAAGAGTATAAGGTTTTTACCAGAGAGCATATTGAAATAAGGTGATAAGAACTGCACCATTACAGATGCTATTACAGCTGCAATCAAAGTAAACAAAACTGATTCGGCAAAAAACATGATGATCAGCTGTTTTTTGCTGGAGCCAATTATCTTGCGCACACCTATCTCCCTGATCCTTATGGATGAACGTGCTGTGGTAAGGTTTACATAATTAATAACGGCTATAGCCAATATCAGCAATGCAACAATACTAAATACATATACGTAAGTGATATTACCGTTGCTGCCCAACTCATAATCAAGATTGGAGTTAAGATGGATAGATGTAAGTGGCTGCAGTTCCATACTGTATTGCATAGCACCAAGCGTTCCTTTCAGGTATTTATTAAAAAACACATCGGAGCCAGCCTGAATTTTTTTAAAATCATCATGGTTTTTCAGCAATACGTAAGTGTAGATATGCGAATTAGCCCAGCCATCGGTATATCCCTCAGGTAATGAGCGAAGGGCACTGAAACCGAAATGTGAATTTGCAGGTACATCATCAATTACACCGGTAACTGTACTTGGGTTATTTTCGATGAGTATTGTTTTATCCAGGGCATCCGCAGCGTTACCGAATATTTTTTCGGCAAGGGTTTTAGTAAGTACAATGCTTTGCGGCCTGGTCAAAGCGGTATTTGGATCGCCGGATAAAAAGTGATGGGTAAAAAGATTAAAGAAGCCTTTATCTGTAAACAACATCGCGCCCTCGTTAATCTGCTTTTCGCCATAAGTGATCCTGCCACCGCCTTCGGCATCAATGCGAATAGCGTCCTCTACTTCGGCATAGTCGTTTTTTAAAGCGGGGGCATACGGCGGCGAAGTAACTGCAAGATTGAATTTACCGCCATTCCATGTACCATGTTGAACAACACGAAAAATCCGGTCAGCTTTAAGGTTATAACGATCGTAACTCCATTCATCAACCACATAAAGGCTAATGAGCCAAAAAGCAGCAATACCTGTAGCTAAACCGAAGATATTGATAAACGAAAAAACCTTGTGTTTGATGAGGTTTCTCCAGGCTATTTTGATGTAATTACGTAACATGGCAAATGGTTTATACCACTAAAATATTAAAACCTATACCAATTACACAATTAATTAAATATCAATTAATTAACAAAATACAATCAATATAAAACCGTTCGGTAATGGAACACTTACAGTGCGAATGTGAACGTTTGCTTAAGTCAGAAGTCTAAAGTAGAGAATCAAAAGTTATTCTTTACTTTAGACTTTAGACTTTATATTATTAAGTCATTAGTCAGCATTCAATGCTTAATGCCTCAGTGACCCAATGCAGATTTATTCATTTTTTAGGCTCTTAACAGGATTGCTCAACGCCGCTTTGATAGCCTGCCAGCTTACCGTAAGCAGGCAAACTACCATACTGATCCCTATAGTGGCAATAAATACCCAGGCGCTTATATCTGTACGGTAGGTATAATGCTGTAACCATTTGCTCATGTTGTACCAGCTCAGGGCCGAACCAATAATAAATGAAATAACCACGAGTATTAAAAACTCTTTCGACAGGTTGAACCACAAACTACTGATGCTTGCGCCTAATACTTTACGGATACTGATTTCCTTTTTACGCTGCTCGGCCGAGAACGAAGCTAAACCAAACAAGCCGAGACAGGATATAATAATGGCCAACACAGTAAACGAACTCGACAACGTACCCAAGAGCTTTTCATTTTCAAATTTGCCGCTGAAGTTTTCGTCAACAAACTTGTATTCAAAAGGATATTCGGGGTTATATTTTTTGTAAATGTCGCCAATTGTAGCAAGGCTTTTTGATACAGGAGCATTCGGATTTAAACGAATACCAAGCTGACCTGCCCAACCTTTATCAAAACCAATAATGGCAGGCTTCACAGGTTCATATGGCGATCCCCAAACAAAATCTTTAACAATACCAACCACAGTACAATTACGACCCTGCCATTTCACTATCTGCCCAAGCGGATCTTTTAAGCGCATTAGTTTAACAGCCGATTCGTTCATAATGAGCGACAATGAGTCGGCCATGCGACCTGGTATATAATCACGCCCTTTTATCAATTCAAGCTTATAAGTTGAAATAAAATGAAATGAAGTAACAATCTGGTCGATAGGTATTTTATCCTCGCCAGGTAGCTGTCCGGGCCAGTTAATACCCCAACTGCTGCTGCCATTACTGGCTATACTGCCCGATGTTTCTGCAGCATCCACAGCGGCTCCCGCGTTAATTATATCCGTTCTGAAGTTTTCATATTCTTTATATAAATTGCCATCTAATGAGATCTCGATAAGTCCGTTTTGTGAATAACCTACCGGGCGGTCTTTAATGTAGTTGATCTGTTTATAAATCAGGATACTTGAAAGTATAAGACATGTAGCAAATACAAATTGTACGATAACTAATACCTGTCTTGAGTGCAGCGTTTTTCTACCCGTTTTGTTAGTGCCCTTTAAAACTTTTACCGGTTTAAACGACGACAAAAACAAAGCCGGGTAACTACCTGCCAATAAACCAGTTATCAGCGTTACTAATATAGCGGTACCCCATGCCGACGCATTGTTATAAGGAATTGTCAGTTGCTTATGTATGATTTCGTTAAAATAACCAAGCGTTGATGCTATTATTACCAGTGCAACAACAAGCGAAATTATAGCGGTGAGGATTGATTCGCCTAAAAACTGCTGGACAATGGCTATTCTCCGCGCACCTACAACTTTACGGATCCCAACCTCGCGGGAACGGCGCTCAGACCGTGCAGTAGAAAGGTTCATAAAGTTGATACAGGCAATAAGCAAAATACCTATTGCAAGAAACAGGAATAAACGCACGTATTCGATTGCGCCACCTGTATTCACTCCATTTTTGAACTCGCTGTGCAGGTGCCATTTGGCAAATGGAAACAAGAATAACTGATTTTCTTTATTATGATCGTCATAGCGACCAATTAACTTTTTGATTTCCAGATTAAGCTTATCTACATTAACGCCGGGCTTAAGCATAACATAAGTTTTGAACGAATAATTACCCCAGCCCGATGTTTTCACCCAGCCATTATCAGCTTCATAAAGTTTCCATGGAATTAGTGCATTAAACCTGAACGTAGAATTTCGGGGCAGATCTTTGTAAACAGCACTCACTTTTACCAGCCGCGAACCATTTAACTTAACAGTTTTACCTATAGGATCGACATCGCCAAAAACGGCCTTCACTGCCGATTCGGACATGATAACTGACGACATATCCCTGAAAGCATCTTTTTTGTTACCCTTCACAAAATCAAGTGTAAACATGTTCAGAAATGACTCGTCGGCTGCAATGGTATTAACTTTTAACGGTTTGTTGTTGTAATTAAACAGTTGATCATATGACCAGTTTGCACGGGCTGCATACTCAACCTCCGGATAGTCTTTTTGCAGCGCGGCAGCAATCTGCACGGGCGTGGCATCCCCTGTGTTTATTTCGCCACTTGAAGGCTGGTTACGCATTACCTTATACAGCCTATCCTTATTTTCATGAAATCCGTCATAAGTAAATTCATTATAAACATATAACAGCAACATAAAGCTCACTGCCATACCTACACCCAAACCTCCAATGTTAATGGCCGAATAAAGTTTGTTTTTAATCAAACTCCGCCATGCGATTTTTAAATAGTTCTTAAACATATCTTTAGTTCGTTAAAGTCATTGGGTCATTAAGTCATTGCCTGTCGCTTGCACAATTAGCCATTCAAAATAACTTAATGGAGAGCAACTGATGACTTAATGATAATTATTCAGATCGTAAACTCTTAACAGGGTTAGTCAAAGCTGCTTTAATGGCCTGAAAACTTACCGTAGCGAAGGCTATAACAAGCGCTACCACCCCTGCTAACGCAAAAACCCACCATCCTATCGCAATACGATAAGCAAAATCCTGCAGCCATCTGTGCATGGTTAACCATGCTAACGGAAATGCAATTAATGACGACAGTATAACAAGCTTCAAAAACTCGGCTGATAGCATATTTACTATACCCGATACAGAAGCTCCTAATACTTTACGGATACCTATTTCGCGGGTACGCTGTATGGTGCTGTATGATGCTAAACCAAATAAGCCCATACAGGAAATAATTATAGCTAACACAGCAAAATACATGAACAGTTTACCAAAATTTATTTGCTCAGCATATTGGGCATTAAAAGTCTCGTCAACAAAAGCGTAATTGAATTGCCGTTCGGGCACAAGGGTTTTCCACCTGTTTTGAATAGCGGCTATCGTTGCAGGAATATTTTTTGCTAAGATTTTAAGCGTGAGCATCCTGTTAAAATCGGGATCGACACTTATACTTAACGGCTTAACAGGCTCCTGCAGCGCTTGAAAATGAAAATCTTTTAAAACGCCGATGATCTTTCCTGTTCGCCCCCATTGTGAAAGCTTACGTCCTACCGCCTCGGAGGGGCTACTGTAGCCAAGGCTTTTGGCTGCTGCTTCATTAATTAAAAAAGCTTTAGAGGTATCAGTGCCAAACGATTTCGAAAATATTCTGCCAGCCGCTACTTTCATTTCAAACTGCGGAATAAAATCATAGTCAACATAATACGCATCAATAAGCATTTGCTGCATAGCACCTGTGTGGTTCTCTATCTCTGAATCGCTATTTCCGTTACCAAAACCGGGCAAACTTCTTGACGCTGTTACGGAAACTACATTGGGGATTTTTTTTAATTCATTCTTTATTAATTCAACTCGACGCTGTACAGCGGTATCTGAGAAAAAATCAATGGCGAGCATTTGTTTTTTTTGAAAACCAAGTGGCTGATTGCGCATATAATTTAGTTGTGTATAAACCACAATGGTGCCAACAATCAGAATTATGGATACGGTAAACTGTACGACTACAAGTGATTTCCGTACTATAATTCCTTTAAAAGATTTACTAAGCCCGCCACTTAGCGTAGCTATTGGTTTAAACCCGGAAAGAACAAAGGCGGGATACAAACCAGCTACAGCACCGATGCTTAATGACAACAAAAAGAGATCAAACACATAACCATGAACAAAAATGGTTGTATTTGTTATTTTGCCCGATAACTGATTATAAAACGGCAATAACAAATTACTTAGCAATATTGTAAGTAAAAAGGCAAATAGACATATAATAACCGTTTCGGATAAGAACTGGATGATCAACTGCTTTCTCGCTGCTCCAATTACCTTGCGAATCCCAACTTCTTTTGCCCGTTCGGCTGCCCTTGCTGTGGTTAAATTTATAAAGTTAATACATGCAATAAGAAGAATAACAATAGCAATGGCTGAGAAAATTCGCATATTGTGCAGATCACCAAATTCCGGACCTCCCCTGGTGGTATCCATGTAAATATCTTTCAAAGGCACAAAGTGATAATCATAATTTACACCTTCCTGTTTATCAGCTGCGGTATAATGCCTGTTTGCAAAAGCCGCCATTTGGCTCTCTAAGCTTTGCGAATTATACCCTTTGGGCAATACCACATAAGTGTGTCCACAAATAGCCGCCCAATTTGCCAATACATCCGGACGAAATTTCAAAAATGTGGCATAAGAAACAGCCATATCAAATTTAAAATGTGAGTTTGCAGGTACATCTTTTATAACTGCTGTAACCAAAGCGGGGTATTTGCTATCGAGTGTCAGGGTCTTACCAACAGGGTCAACACCGCCAAAATATTTTTTGGCCATAGTTTGTGTCATTACAACCCTGAACGGTGCCTCAAAACCTTTTTTCACATCGCCTTTTATGACTGGTAAAGTAAACACCGTAAACAATGAAGCATCTGCATATATGAGGTTTTCTTCCTGAAATTTTGCGCCGCCATATTGTACCAAAAATCTTGCCCCGAGTGTCCTGGCATTTTCTTGTACTTCGGGAAAATCTTCTTGTAAGGATGGACCAATTTGTACAAATGCTGCCGATGTTTTTATAGTTGAATTAGGATGTACTACATCAACTGCGACGCGATAAATGCGATCGAACTTTTCGTTAAACGTATCATAACTGAGCTCAAACCTTATATCTATGTAAATTAGAAAACAGGCCGCCAAACCTATTGCCAGCCCAATAATATTAATTATCGAAAATCCTTTATGCCGCCATAGGCTCCTGCACGCAATTTTGATGTAGTTTCTTATCATTGGGTTAGTTTATTAGTTTAATCATTTATTGGCACTTATTTGCTTATCCAAGTGATTCATCAGCTTTACTCACCTCACTTATGAACAAGTGACCAAGCTATTCAGAACGTAGGCTCTTCACTAGGTTAACGCAGCTTTCACCGCCCGACAGCTAATGATAAAAAGCCATGATAACAATAAAGCCAACAATATTTAAGGCGCTAAAGCTTGGGGTTAACTAAATTTTGCCATGCGGTTTTCAGATAGTTTTTAAACATAGGAATAGATCTAAATAAAAAAAACTCTCTAACATGCCCTTCTCTACAAATGCGGAGAAGGGCAGCAGAGGCAATTATTAACTTATCTATAAACTGATTTCGGGAGCGTTGGTCTAAGTCAAAAGTCGTTAGGTTTAAGCCGGAAGTTCTTTTCTTACCACGAGCTATAAAACTATCAACTATGAACTCAACAAACTATACCATGATATTTTCCATAACCGTTTGTCCGTCAAGCAGGCGTATAATGCGGTGACTGTACCGGGCGTCATGTTCAGAGTGGGTAACCATGATAATGGTAGTTCCCTGTTCATTTAAGTCGGTAAGTAGTTCCATCACATCATTACCATTGCTGCTATCCAGGTTACCGGTAGGCTCATCCGCAAGGATCAGTTTTGGTTTATTAACAACTGCGCGTGCAATAGCTACACGCTGTTGCTGACCACCTGATAACTGCTGCGGATAGTGGTTACGACGGTGCATGATCTGCATTTTGTCTAACACCTCTTCCACCCTTTTAACACGCTCTGAAGCAGCTACGCCGGTGTAGATCAATGGCAATTCAACGTTTTCAAATACGGTAAGCTCATCAATAAGGTTAAAGCTCTGGAAAACGAAGCCAATGTTGTGTTTACGCAGATCGGCGCGTTTACGCTCATTAAAATGCGCTACTTCAATTTCATTAAAAACATAGCTGCCGGCATCCGGGTCATCAAGCATTCCTAAAATATTAAGCAGGGTTGATTTACCGCAGCCCGACGGGCCCATAATGGCTACAAACTCGCCTGTAGCCACTTCCATCGACAGCTTGTTTAATGCGATGGTCTCTACCTCTTCGGTACGGTAGAATTTCTCAAGATTAGAAATTTTTATCATTGGTGCCTCCGTTGTTCATCCCGCCTTTATGGCGATATGATTTGATTTTTTGTTTATTTAAATTTATTAATTATCTCTGTTATATATTATAATGACGCTTAAACAGTGCCAGGCGTTGCAGCTTTGTTACGTTATTTTTTTAGCACAAGCTCCTGAATATCACCATAGGTTTCATAACTTGAGGTAATAACCTTATCACCCGGATTTAAGCCTTCTGTTACCACGAAATAATCAGGGCTCTGGCGTCCAAGCTGGATGTTTACCCTGTATGCCTTTGAACCATCTTCACTTACCTTAAAGATCCAGTTACCCCCTGTTTGCTGGAAGAAACCGCCTTTAGGTACCAATACCGCCTGCATCTGATCGCTGAGCGCCAACCTCACCTGCAGTGTTTGGCCTTTACGGATCCCTGTAGGCACTTTACCAACAAATTGCATATCCACCTGGAAACTACCTGTTGTTTTAACCTGGGTATATACCTTTTTTATAACCAGGTTATATGTTTGATCGGCAAACTGAAAATCGCCCTTCAGGCCTGTGTAAATACGCGACAGATAGTGCTCATCAATATCAACCCTAACTTTAAAGCCCGATTGTACGTCTATCTGCCCTAAATGCTCGCCCTTATTTTTGCTCTGACCTACTTCGGCATCCATTGAGGTTAACTGGCCATCGGTAGGCGCCACCAATACTAAACCGGCCACTTTTTTTCGCATCAGTTCAAGCGTAGTTTTCATGTGGGCGTATTGTTCCTGTGATTGCGAAGCCTGTTGCTTAACCAACGCTGTATCCTGCCTAAGAATCTGTTTAGCCAATTTGTAACGATTTACCTGGTAATCATAAGTATTTTTGGCTGATTGATATTCCTGCAGGCCGATGGCTTTCTGATCATATAAATGTTTGTCTAACTTATAAATCCTTTCAGCCTCTTTATATGCATTCTCCACATCGGCCATGGTATTTAGCTTGCTGATAGTGTTTTGCTGTGCATTGTTATGGGAGATCTGCATTTGGGTTTGCTCGGCATAAACTGCGGTTTCTTGGTTAGCTAAAGTAAGCTCAAGATCGGTATTAGACATTCTCAAAATCCGGTCGCCTTTTTTAAGATTGGCTCCGTCTTCAACGTATTTTTCTTCAACAACACCGCCTTCAGATGCATCAAGAAATATGGTAGTTAACGGCATAACCACGCCGTTAACCGGTATAAACTCCTGGAAAGGACCTTTAGTAATAGTACTTATAGTTAAGCGTTCAGTATCAACATCAAGCTTGCTTTTACCCGATGTAAGATAAATACTGCCGCCTATTAGTAAAATAATGCCTGTAATACCTGCAATCGTAAGTATCTTTTTGCTGTTCCAGGTCTTTTTCTCAATTTTTCTGTCCACTGTATTTCTATAATATTTTGAATGTTATAACAAAAAGATATGCCACAAATTAAAATACTGTTTTTCAATAACTTAAACACAAAACACCATATTTGAGCGTACGCTTCTGTTACATCAGGTGTACGGTATTGATACAGTGTTTTTTCACGTATTAATAGCCTGTTATATGCGAATACAGGTTAGCACTTCATTGTGAAGCATTTATATGATATTACTGCATAAAATGCGGGTATTTAGCACAAAAATTGTAACATGTGGTATAATTAGCGAGTCTTTAATTTATTGTTCATAGTTAAAAGGTTTTAGCGTATAGTTCATAGTTGATGGCAACAATGCTAAAAGTTTATTTAGGCAGCTTCGGTAAAGAGATACAATTTAATTTAAATTTATAACTTTTATTAAATTGACACCCTCAATAAATAAGATGCTATTTTTATTTTGAACTTAAATGATCATGTGGCATCGTTTTGAAGACCATGAACAATTATCTATGAACTATTAACTAAAAATAAATGATACTTAAAAAAGCCACCGTTTTAATTGTTGATGACGATCCGGATGTACTTACCGCGGTTAAACTTTTGCTAAAACCCGAAGCCCGTGAAATCATCACCGAAAAGAACCCCGAAAACCTGAACTGGCTGCTGCAACGTAACGAGGTTGATCTGATTTTGCTTGACATGAACTTCAACAGCGCTATTAATACGGGCAATGAGGGGCTTTACTGGCTGCGCAAGGTAAAAGAATGGAAGCCTGATGTTTGCGTTATTATGATAACGGCTTATGGTGATATTGACCTTGCTGTCCGCTCGCTTAAAGAAGGGGCAAACGACTTTGTGGTAAAGCCATGGCACAACGAAAAGCTGATAAACACTATAAAAGATCTTTTGGATAAAAAAGAAGGTGGGACAAAAACCACCAAAACCCCTGTAAAAAGCACTGCGGGAGACACTTCTATCCTTGGTGAATCGGACGTGATGCAGGATATTTTTTATAAGGTTAACAAGATAGCCCCTACCGATGCCAATATCCTGATCCTTGGAGAGAACGGTACCGGTAAAGATCTTATGGCAAAGGCTATCCACGAACGCTCGCTCCGTGCTGATAAACCTTTTATTAAAGTAGATGTCGGCGCGTTAACAGATACCCTGTTTGAAAGTGAGCTCTTCGGCCACAAAAAAGGGGCCTTTACCGATGCCCGAGAGGACCGTATGGGGCGTTTTGAAGAGGCACAGGGCGGTACTTTATTTTTAGATGAAATTGGTAACATCAGTCTGCAGCAACAAGCCAAGCTGCTTACCATTTTACAAAACCGCCAGGTAACCCGTTTGGGCACCAACAAACCAGTTGATGTGGATATCAGGCTCATTTGTGCTACAAATGTACCTTTGAGCGAACTGGCAAACGAAAACAAGTTCCGTAAGGATCTGATCTATCGTATCAATACTGTCGAGATCAATATGCCACCGCTGCGCCGTCGTAATGAGGATATTGTAATATTGGCCCGTCATTTTGCGAAATTGTACTCAAGTAAATATCTCAAGCCATCAATGGACTTTGATACCGCAGCTATTAACAAGCTTAAATCATACAATTTCCCGGGAAATGTGCGTGAATTACAATATACTATTGAACGCGCAGTGATCATGGCTGATGATAATACCTTAAGACCCGACGATTTGATTTTTTCAATACTGGAAACATCGACAGAAAGCGTGGTTGATGCTGACAATATTCCGTTAAGCGCCCTTGAAAAGAACGCTATATTACGGGTTATTGAAAAGCATAATGGTAACATTACCCGCGCTGCCAAAGAACTTGGCCTCACCCGCACCGCCCTATACCGAAGACTAAGCAAATATGATATTTAACCGTTACGAGTGGCGGCTTTTGCTGCGTGTATTTTTATTGCTGATTGTACTTACCGTCACGGCTTTTGTCATAGTAAGCCTTAATCAGCTGTTGTATCTCGTGATCCTGTTGCCATTGGTTGCTTACTCGGTGGTGGATATGATCCGTTTTCAGAAAAAAGCACAAGACGAAGTAAATCAATTTGTAGAGTCGATCCATTATCGTGATTTTTCCCGCCATTTTGATGTACGGAAAGCACCCAATGAGCTTAAGCCCTTGCGTAAAGGCTTTAACGACATCAATACCACATTCAAACTAATAAGCCGCGAACGCGAAACACAATATCATTACCTGCAAAAGATTCTTGAACTGGTTGATACCGGTATTTTATCCTACGAAGAGGAAACCGGCGAAACCGGGTGGATCAATGAAGCTTTTAAAACCATTATAGGTGTACCTTATCTTAAGACTGTACATTCGCTCGAAAAACGGGAGCCATCATTGTATGCCGAACTGATTAAACTTAAGCCGGGCGATAGTAAGATCATCACTGTAACCCGTAACCAACAACAGGTTAAAATACTGGTGAACGCCAGCCTGATGCGCAGTGATGATAAACTATACAAACTCATCGCTTTTCAAAACGTAAACGAAGCTTTGGATGAAACGGAGTCGAAAGCGTGGTCGAAATTGCTTAATGTAATGACGCATGAGATCATGAACTCCGTAGCTCCTATTTCTTCTCTCGCGGATACGCTCAAGAACCGCCTGCAAAGCCCTGATATTGCCGAAAGCCTGCCTCATAGTGATTTGGAAGACATTGAGCTTGGTATCGATACCATCAAGCGCCGCAGCGAAGGCCTGCTTAAGTTTACCGAAAGCTACCGCAGCCTCAATAAGATTACCAAACTTGATCTGAACAAGATCATGGTGCGTAATATCTTTGAAAACCTCAACAGCTTGATGACACCTACACTGGAGAAAAAGAAGATAGAACTGGAGATCATTCTACGTGATCCGACACTTGCCATTGAAGCCGACATTAACTTGATTGAGCAGGTAATGATCAATCTGCTGGTTAACGCCATTGAAGCGGTGAAAGATCGGGAGGAACCACGCATCACACTCACAGCCGAAATTCAGGGCGGTAAAACTTTTGTAAAAGTTATCGATAACGGCTTAGGCATGCCGCCCGAACTGCTTGATAAAATTTTCATTCCTTTCTTCAGTACCCGCAAAACGGGCAGCGGTATCGGGTTGAGCCTGTGTAAACAGATCATGCTGCTTCATAAAGGCAATATCCAGGTACAATCAACCGAGGGTAAAGGATCAGCGTTTATCTTGTCGTTCGTATAGATCGCCCCCCGGCCCTCCTAAGAGTAATAGCCCATGAAAAGGCAGGAATAATTTGTATATTTATGATAATGAATATCATAGAGACGATTAAGCGTTTTCCAGATCAGTCCAGTTGCATAGACTATCTTGAAGGATTAAGATGGCAAGGATTGCCAGAATGCCCGTATTGCAACAGCAAACGGAGCAGCAAGCGCCAGGAAAGCCAACGGCATATTTGCAATAGCTGTAACCGCAGCTATAGCGTTTTGGTCGGCACTGTTTTCGAGGGCACCAAACTTCCTTTGCCGCAATGGTTTTTGGCTATTTCATTAATGCTGAATGCGAAAAAGGGGTTATCTGCACGTCAGTTAAGCAGGGATCTGGGATGCAATCGTAAGACAGGCTGGTATTTGCAGATGCGGATACGGGAAGCCATGCGGGACGGCGGGGATGGCGGTTTGTTTAAGGGTATTGTTGAGGTAGATGAGACTTATTTAGGTGGTAAAAAAGCCAATCACTCAAAGAAAAAGCGGCAGGAAAGGCGCGATAATAATTTGCAGGTCACCGGCATGCAGGATAAACAGCCCGTGATTGGGTTATTGGAGCGGGATGGCCGTCTAAAGCTTCAGGTCATAGATAAGGCACATGGGAAAACGCTCAAACCCATTGTTGAACAATCAGTGAGCACAGATGCTACTATTGTAACGGACGGCTTTGGTGGATATGCCGGTTTAAATAAAATATTCCGTGAACATCAGGTATTAAACAAGGAAAAAGAAGAGTATGCCCGGGGAGAGTATCACACCAATACGATTGAGGGCTTTTGGACATTGTTAAAACGGGGGATATATGGTCAATACCATAAAGTATCGCTCAGACATTTGCAATCATACCTGAATGAGTTCACATTTAAATATAACAATAGAGGCAATAACCAGGTGTTTAACTTTTTAATTAACAAAACGGCTACTGCCTCTTGATGGGCTATTACTCTCCTAAGGGGGGAGTTTTTGATCTGCATCTTTATGACTTTTGAAAAACTTACGAAGTTTTGGAAACTTCGTAAGTTTGGTTAGATAATATCTTTCCCATGACTTACAAAAGCAATATTCTTGCTATTTCCGGCAGTTTAAGATCGGGCTCATCCAATCATAATATTCTCAAGTTTTTAGGTGAATTAGTTCCAGCCGATATCAATTACACTATATACGAAAGATTAGCCGAGATACCTCCATTTGATCCCGGACTTGACCACGAACATCCACCAGAATCAGTTTCAGAGTTGCGAAGCTTGATGAAAGATGCTTCAGGCATTATCATCTGCACGCCAGAGTATACGTTTGGGGTTCCCGGGCAGCTTAAGAATATGTTAGATTGGACAGTTTCGAGCGGTTCGCTGGTTGATAAACCTGTAGCTTTAGTTACCGCGTCATCAGTTGGCAGCCATGCTCACGCTGCATTGCTGCTGACACTTGGTGCGCTTTCAGCAAAAGTAACAGAGGGGGCAACTTTGCTTGTTCCTTTTATCAGGAGCAAAATGGACGCTGAAGGAAATATTACAGATCAGGAAACTGAAAGGGCTTTGCGGGATGTAATGGAAGTATTTTTAAAAGAAATATAGCCATGAAAAAACTGCACCGCATGCTGAATTTATTTCAGCACCCCACAGGACAGGTAGACGCCCAGATTAGCAGACGGCTTAGCAAATGCGGTGTTGAAACAAATTAAACATGACCATAATTTTTACTCCACTCCCAATTCCCTCATCAACCTTCCCACAGTTTCTTTCAACTCAGCAATTTCCTGTTCTGCTTTAGCCAAACGGGCTTCCAGTGCGGATGAAGATGGGCGACCACTTGGCTCATCTGCAAAATCATCATCATTAAATTCGGGCGTCCCGCCTAATAGATGCGCGTATCTAACTTCCTTTTGGCCGGGGCGTTTGGGTAGCTGTACAATGTAAGGCGTCTCGCCGCCAGCAAGTTTATCCAGGATCTCCTGCACATCTTCTATCGAATCAAATTCGTACATGCGACCGCTGTTAGTATTCAATTCACCTGGCGTTTGAGGCCCACGAAGGATCAAAAGGCATATCAACGCTACTTCCGAAGGTATTACCGGGAAAACTATGGCGAAATTGTGTTTGTATTTAATATTACGAATAGAACCACCGGTAGCGGTAGAGATCAAACCGCGCCTTTTCAAGGAATTTAGGGCATTGATAACCGTATCATCATCATAATTAACAACAGGTTTGCGCGATGTTTTCTGGTTACAGGCGGCCAACAATCCGTTAAGGGTCATAGGATAATAGTCGGGCGTGGTTTTGGCCTTTTCCATTAAAGTACCAAGCACACGTAGTTCTTCTGCATCAAGTACGGGTAAAGTTTGCGGTGAATCCATGGCTAAATATAAGCAGGTTTTTATAGCGTCAAAAAAAAATGCTGATTTTCTGAATGCTAAAATCATTAGGATTAAAATAATAACACCAAAATAGTTTACTTTGCATTGCAATGTCTTTATTCATTACATCATTAAATTCGGGAAGTAATGGCAATTGCTATTACGTAGGGAACGATCAGGAGGCGATATTGGTTGATGTGGGCATTTCATGCCGCGAGACTGAAAAACGCATGACCCGGCTGGGCTTGTCCATGCAAAAGGTAAAAGCCATTTTTGTATCGCATGAACATTCTGATCATATTCGTGGTATACCGGTATTAGCCAAAAAATATCAGCTGCCGGTTTACATCACCCCCGGCACGTTGATGCACCTTAGCGGTGTTGATCATTTTAAAGTCCATCATCTTAGCGCATTTCAAACAGTTGTTATTGGTGACCTCGAGGTAACATCCTTCCCCAAAATGCATGATGCGTCTGAGCCGCATAGCTTTATTGTAAGCTGTCGCAATGTTAAGGTTGGCGTGTTTACCGATCTGGGAATAGTGTGCGACCAACTCATCCGCTACTTTAGCCAGTGCCATGCTGCTTTTTTGGAAGCCAATTATGATGATGATATGCTGGATAAAGGCGGTTACCCTTATTATTTAAAACAACGCATCCGTGGGGGAAAAGGGCATTTATCAAATAAACAAGCTTTGGGTTTATTCACTACGCACCGCCCGCCGCACATGACCCACTTGCTGCTTTCGCATCTTTCCAAAAACAACAACGACCCCAAGCTGGTAGAGGATTTGTTTACCAATTGTGCCGATGGGATCAATATTATTGTGGCGTCAAGACATGAAGAAACTCCGGTTTACTATATCAGCAGTACGGTTGTTCAACATGAGCCGTTAGGGCAGCTTGGCCTTAGCTTTTGATCAGGTAACATCATTATCAGCCAGGTCCTGCAAGAAGACGGTGCTTAACATATCATAAAGTTCGGGGTGTTTATGTTTCAACTCGTTTGGCTTTTGAAAAAAGTACTCGGCTACAACAGCTAAAAACTCAGCTTCGTTAGTGATGGCGTACGGATTGATATCAGAACGCCCGGCTTCAATTTTGTGAATCTCCTGGTGGATCATTTTGAGCCATGGCATAATATATTCATGAGCCAGCAGGATTTCCGGCACACCGTCGGTAGCCCCATCGGCCTTATCAAGCAGGTGTACAAACTCATGAATAGCCGTGTTCTCTTTCCCTGCCGATTTACTAAAACCTTTTGTCAACGCCGCTCTCGACAGGATCATTTGCCCGTTCATATATCCTGAGCCTACCATTCCTAAAATACTCCTGTTTTCGCCTTCAAACTGAAACTCGCTATCAAATGTATCCGGGTAAAGGATCACATTGGTGAGGTTACGGTATTTCCAATCGTTAAAACCAAATATCGGGATCACGGCACTAGCAGCTATCATTACTTTATCAGCATCGCTTACCGTTGTACCAACACCCTCGATAGTAATATCCGCTAAAAGTCTGGCAACCTTTCTTTCAAACAACAGTTTTCGATCAGCATCAAGGTGCTGATAATATGGAATGTGCAATTCTAAAAGCGCTTTATAATTCAATGTGGCAGCAGGCGTTTCATTTACCACTTTCTTTTTATTGAGGAAAACGAACACAACCAACGCAACAACGATCAATATCAGGATAGGAACCATTTTTATTTACAGATTAAATTATAAAACAAAGTACAACAACAGCATAAACAAAGCAGCTATCAGGGTATTTAAAAAATTAACGGTATTGTTGTTGATCAGATTTTTTCTTTCCAACACAGCCCCTAAAACGGAATCTGTTAGATTACCGAGTGTACCTGCAACAATAATCCAGATGAGATTTGTTGTCCAGTCCATTCCTATGGCATAAACAACAGTAATGATAACCGAGCCAATTACGCCAATTAAAGTACCCTCTAAGCTGATCACCCCATCAAGCCCGCGTAAATCCGGCTTTAGGGTTATAATATTGAAGAAACGTTTTCCGTAAACCGTCCCTAACTCTGATGACAATGTATCGGCTGTTGCCGAAGCGAAGATGGCGGCAATCATCAATTGTAAAACTTGAGTTTGGGCCGGAAAAACGAGGATCAAAATTCCGCATAAGGCAGCCGTACCGGCATTCGCCAAAACCTGCCCGGCTGTTCTCCGTCCTTTTTGATCTGCGTTTAAATCCTTCTTTGTTTTGCTTTGTACCGAGGTAGCTGCCGAACCTAAAATAAAAAAGGTAGTCATCATGGCTAAACCTGTGAAGCCGGCACCGGCAAATACCAGGATGGCAACTGCGGCACCGGTTAATGCTGCTATAACAGTTAGCTTACGGGCCGATATACTGTACGCTACACCAGCTACTAAAATAAGTGCCAGCAAACCATAACTTAACCACATAGTCGATCAAAGGGATTAATGTGGCGCTAAATTAAACTTTCAATTCATACTTTTGGGCACATGAAAGATATACTGGGCCAGGCCATACATGATCATTATCATAAATCAGCTAACCATAAACTTTGGATCAATAATCAATATGGACCTAAAGAGGAGATGCCCATTGATGTTTACTTCAGGGATGAGGATGACATGCCGGATATAGAATGGCTGGCCATGAACGAATGCCGCGGAAGCGTGCTGGATATTGGCGCAGGAGCGGGCAGTCATGCTTTAGTATTGCAGCAACGTGGCTTTGATTGCACCGCGCTTGATATTTCCCCGTTAGCCTGTGATGTAATGAAACTGCGCAAGGTAAACAAAGTAATCAAAGGTGACGTTTTTGTTTATAACGAATGCAAATACGATACCCTGCTTTTGCTCATGAACGGGATTGGCCTCACCGGGACACTTGAAAACCTGAAGGTATTTTTACAACACATTAAACTGCTGCTCAATCCAGGGGGGCAAATCGTATTTGATTCATCAGATATCACTTATTTATATGAAGATAGCCTGCCGGAAAAAGGTTATTACGGTGAGCTACTTTATCAATATGAATACAATCGCCAAAAAACCGACTGGTTCCGTTGGCTATATGTTGATGAAAAAACACTTGAGCCCATCGTTGCAGAAGCTGGCTTTGATATGGAGGTATTACTGGAGGATGAATTTAAACAGTACTTAGTGCGGTTAACACTGAGCAGGTAAAACCACAGTAATTTTCTTATTGGCTCGTTGTATTCCGTACGGAATAAGCTATTTTTATTCCGACAACATCTATCCAATGAAAAAAGCCATCATCCATGTCCTTGCCGGTCGTGAAAAGAAAATTACCGCCGAAGAAACCGTACGCCAGCCATTACCTCATAAAGATTTTCGGTTTGCAAACCCCTTTATTGTGTTACACCACATGGGGCCGGAGGTAATAGAACCCGGCCAAACTTTGCGCATCCACCCACACCCGCATCGCGGCTTCAGCCCATATACCATTATGCTACAGGGCGAAGGCTATCATAAAGATAATACAGGTAACGATGAGATTATAAAAGCCGGCGATGTACAATGGATGTTTGCAGGCAAAGGCATCATGCACAGCGAAGGCCCCACTGCCGAATTACTGCAGAAAGGTGGCGTTCAGGAACTTATTCAACTTTGGATCAATGCGCCCAAAACTAAAAAGTGGGATGAGCCTTTTTATCAGTCGGCCAAAGCAAATGAGCTACCGAAAGTACTTATTGGTGAAGGCCTCGACTTCAGTTTGGCCAGCGGAGATTATGAAGGCAAAACCGGACCTATCAAAAACTTCACCCCGGTTATTTCTATAGTTGGAAAAATAGCCACGGGAAAAGAGGCAAACTTTGAAGCCATATCCGGCTACTGGGCATTACTTTATATTATAAATGGCAGCGTCAAAGTAAACGAACAAACTATCGGTCAACACAATCTCATTGTGTTTGAAAAAGATAATGAAGAGATCACAGTGACAGCTACCGAAGATTCGCAGGTGTTATTTCTCTCTGCTAAACCTATTGACGAACCCGTATCAGCTAAGGATAATTTTGTAATGAACACGCCCGAAGAAATTGAGCAGGCATTATCAGATTATCAAAACGGCGTATTCGGCACATTAAATTACTAAAACCCCATAATAACTTTTGGTTATCACAGATTGCGTATTATGATGAAAAACCGGCAGTAATTCCTCACACCTTTGTATCATTAAAACAAAGGAAAAATGAATACCCAACATCAATTAAACAATACCGGTGGCCTGTTATTAAACATCAATGAAAATGCCCGCAAAGTTATATTTGCAGTTTGCATAGTATTATGCCTGATGCCTTTTATGAGCCCGGCAGTAGCTTTACTATTAGGCTTGGTAGTAGCACAATGTTCTGGTCACCCATATTTGCACCTCAACCACAAAGCCACCCATATTTTATTACAGATATCAGTAGTTGGTTTAGGTTTTGGCATGAATGTACATAGCGCGTTACAGGCAGGCAAGGAAGGGATTTTGTTTACCATCGCCTCCATTACCGGAACACTGCTATTTGGCACGCTGATGGGGAGATGGTTAAACATCGAGAAAAAGACTTCATTTTTGATCTCATCAGGAACGGCTATTTGCGGCGGGAGCGCAATTGCAGCCATATCACCGGTTATCAAAGCTGAAGAAAAGCAGATCTCCGTAGCATTGGGCTGTGTATTTATCCTGAACTCAATTGCGCTATTTGTTTTTCCTGTGATTGGTCATTATTTGAATTTATCACAAACCCAGTTTGGGTTATGGTGTGCTATTGCTATACATGATACCAGTTCGGTAGTTGGTGCAGCAAGTAAATACGGAGCCCACGCGCTTGAAGTAGCGACAACAGTGAAATTAGCGCGGGCATTATGGATTATCCCGGTAGCATTCTTATCTACCTTCCTGTTTAAAAACAAATCAAAAAAAGTGAGTATCCCCTATTTTATCGGCTTATTTATACTGGCTATGATAGCCAACACCTACTTACCAGTTGTAAGGTTTATGAGCCCCTACATCATCATTACAGCAAAAGCAGGCTTAACCCTTACCTTATTTTTAATCGGTGCGGGCCTTTCACGCAAAGTGTTGGCATCTGTTGGCCTGAAGCCGCTTTTACAGGGTGTGGTACTTTGGATTGCTATATCAGGTGCTGCACTGTATGCGGTGGTTCATCTCGCATAAGGCATAACAATATTTAACGTAAAGTTCATAAAATATTCCCGTTTGCTCCAACTCGCTTCAAACGCTTTTTTACTGCTTACATTTGTATAAAACATCTTCACCATGAAACCAAACACACTTGATGCCAAAGCTATTGATACCCTCCGCGATTTACCGGATATGATCCCCGTATTGCGCGAATCTTTCGAAAACTGGACTATCAAGGTTTTTGACCGTAAGCATCATGAATGCCGCAACTACATGTCGCCCAACAGGCGCGATTTTTATAAAACACTGATGATAACCGAAGGTGCCGGAGTTTTTACCATGGGGCTTAACACTTATTACATTGAGGAACCTACCATCCTTTTCATCCATCCCAATGATATTATATCGTGGAAAAACCTTTCGGATAAATCGGGCGGATATTATGTACTTTTCAAAAGGAGCTTCATTAATGATCATCCTCAATTAAAAAACACCATTGATAAATATGGTTTGTTTACCGAAAAGGATAAAAGCGTTATCCGCTTAAATAATGCAGACATGCCTGTACTTAACAGCTTGTTTGAACGAATGACTATTGAAGAGTTATCCAACAATCATTTAAAAGATGATGCGCTGCAGGCTTACATTCAATTATTAATGGTTGAAAGCATGCGGGTAGCTCATTTTCCCAAACCTGATAGTGTATCCGACGAATACCATTACATCCACCAATTTTTTCATTTGCTGGAGAAGGAAACATCGGGCATTAACTATACATCGCCCATAAAAATGAAAACTGCCAAGGAGTTTGCCGCCAATCTTTCGGTACATCCGAACCACTTAAACGCCGTATTAAAAAAATACACCGGGCAAAATGTAAGCACTCATATCCGCAACCGCCTGCTCGAAGAGACCAAAGCATTACTGGTACAAACCGATTGGACCTTGCAGGATATTGCATTCAGCATTGGCTTTGCCGAGCAGCCTAACTTTAGCTTCTTTTTTAAGAAAAACACTGGTATTACCCCTGCCGAATTCAGGAGATCATACCAGGCCACCGCATAAATTCGCCGTTTCTTTGATTTTCATAATAACCGCTTTGTTTTTGGTATAGAGCCTCCCTGCTTTTGTTGCCAACTTTGTACTGTAAACAAAAACAAATTAAAAGCAACATAAAATGAAAACTCAAAAAGTATGGTTTATAACCGGAGCCTCAAGAGGTTTTGGTTTAGAAATATCAAAAGCTGTTTTAGCATCTGGCGACAAATTAGTAGCTACTGTTCGTAAAAACCCTGAAACACTGGCTGCACAATTTGACAACAATCCCAACCTATTTGTTGTGCCCTTGGATATTACCAATGAAGAGCAGGCAAAAGAAGCGGCTGAAAAAGCTGTTGAACACTTTGGCAGGATTGATGTACTGGTAAACAATGCAGGTTTTGGATTGCTATCAGCAGTTGAAGAAGCCACTGCCGAAGAAGTAAAAAGGAATTACGAAACCAACGTATTTGGCTTACTGAACGTAACCCGTGCCATTTTACCCTATATGCGTAAAGAACACTCAGGCCATGTGATCAATATATCATCTGTAGGTGGTTTATCGGCCTATTTTGGCTGGGGTGTTTATGGCTCAACCAAGTTTGCCGTTGAAGGGCTTACCGAAGCCATGGCGCTTGAGCTTGCTCCGCTTGGCATTCATGCAACTGTTGTTGCTCCGGGCTTTTTCCGCACCAATTTCCTTGATGAAAGCTCGCTGACCCGCACATCAAATGAAATTGCTGATTACCAGGATACCGTGGGTAACATGCGGGCTTTTGCTACCGAAGCAAATTATAAACAGCCTGGTGACCCGAAAAAATTAGCACAAGCTTTTATCAAGCTTGCTGCTTCAG
This sequence comes from Mucilaginibacter gossypii, assembly GCF_017569325.2. Lineage (NCBI taxonomy): Bacteria > Pseudomonadati > Bacteroidota > Sphingobacteriia > Sphingobacteriales > Sphingobacteriaceae > Mucilaginibacter > Mucilaginibacter gossypii. The sequence continues at coordinate 2,631,834 of NZ_CP071878.2, forward strand.
AAAAACCTCCGGTACACTTACCGTTGGGAAGTGATACGCTGCAACGTTTCCGTGAAAAAACAGCCGCCTTTGAAAAGGAAATTGAAGAATGGTACGATGTAGTTGTGGGTACGGACCATGACGATGTAAAACAGTCCAAATAATTGTTATACCATAAATACAATTCAATAAAATGCCTGAAAGCGTTATTCGTTATCAGGCATTTTTATTAGCCAATCACCATATTATAACCCATTGTTTGTTAAACAAGCGGATCCACACTACTTCACCACTACTTTTTATCATCTTAAGCTTCGATTAAAAAGTTTAATTTATCATTGCGGCGATCTAAATCTTACTAATTATTCCAGCTCATGCTGCCCGATCGTTCTGTCTCAATCAAATTGAAAAAAAATATTTTCTTAATTTTCCTGTGTTTCCTGCTTATGCATTACGGCAACGTAACAGCCAGCAAAATACCAAACCTCGTTTTAAGGCAATTGCCCTCGCGGAAATTGGTGGCGGCCATGCCTCATTTGATACCACTGCTAAAATATGGCTTAACAAGCTTGCAATAGACAGTAATGTTACCATAGATTATATCAGCGATACCAAAAAAATCAATAAAGAGTTCCTTAAACAGTATCAGCTATTATTGTCCAGCACCCCACTACAATACCACTACAGCAATCCATTGCTGATTTAAAACATTTCTGACTGAAGCCATTTTGCAATTTTGGGGTACATTTTACTCCCGGTATATGTAAAATGTTGATTAAATTACAGCTCTTAATCAGGCCGGTCTTTTGCCGGGTTGCCTATTATTAATGGGGTTTAAGCCCTCGCCAGGAAAACCGTTAATGAAAAAAAACATCTTATTTATTCTCGTTCTCCGTGCTTTTATATGGACATCTTCCGCTCAAACTACGCTTGGTACTCCTGCTATCAAAAACTACACTCATAATGATTATAATGCCGGAACTGAGATCTGGGACATTAAACAAGACAAGAACGGGATTCTTTATTTTGCCAACGATGAGGGTCTGCTTACGTTCGACGGGAGTTATTGGAAAACCTATCCGCTGCCTAATAAAAGCCCTATAAAGTCTGTGGCTATTGATCGCATGGGCCGTATTTATGTTGGAGGGCAGGATGAAGTTGGTTATTTTTTTCCAAATGAGTCGGGAATCCTCAAATATCATTCGCTTAAACAACGCCTGCCCAAAAAAGCAAGGCAGTTTGCCGATATCTGGGATATTGTTATCCATAATAATGAGGTATTTTTCAGAACCATTGAGTGCATCTTTGAGCTGAAAAACAACACCATGCACACATTTGATGCGCCCGGTGGCTGGATGCTGCTAAACCGGGCCGGCGGTAAATTGTTTGCTTATGATAAAGCTATCGGACTGGTTATTTTTAAAGATTCGCACTGGCAGGCCTTCGTTCAACAACCCACAACGGCGCTGAGTGTCACTGGCATCACTGAGTTTAATAAAGATACCTTACTGGTAAGTACCCGCAAAAATGGCCTCTTTATCATTGCTGGCTCGTCGCTGGTTAAAAAAAACACGGCTATTGATGGAATCCTGCTTACTGATCTTATAAACTTCATTCAAAAAATTGGCATCGACAGATACGCCATCGGCACATCAGCAAAAGGGCTGATTATTGTTGATGGTAAAGGCAAGCCAATAGACCAGTTCTCCAATAACCAGGGGTTACAAAATAATAATGTCCATGGTATATTGTTAGATAAAGATCATAATTTATGGCTTGGACTGGAAAATGGGCTCGATTTTATTAACTATAACACGTCCGTTAAAAATATTTATCCTAATCGCGAAAACCTGGTAAAAAGTAACTCGGTAAGCATTTTTAACAACAAGTTGTATATCGGAACATCAAACGGCTTATATACCGTATCGATAGGCTCGCAGCAAAAAGATATCAGCACGGCCACAGGTGCTTTTACAGAAGTGCCAAACACTAAAGGACAGGTTTTAAGCCTAACGCAAATTAACGGGCATTTATTGGCCGGTCATCAGGATGGTGTTTTACAGGTAGACGATAACCAGGCTAAACTGATTACTCCCGGCCCGGGGGCGTGGATGATGAAAGCTTTCCCTGCTTCGCAGGATGTGATAGCGGGGACTTACACCGGCTTTCAGCTCTTAAAATACAATGGTGCCGGATTTAGCTTTGAAGGAAAAATAAATGGTATTTATGAATCATTAGGAAACCTCGCGGTAGATAAGAGCAATTTTGTGTGGGCAACGCACCCCTACAGGGGTATTTTTAAAGTGCAGCTATCCACCGATAGAAAAAAGATAGTTAGTTATACGCAATATACCGAAAAAAGTGGTTTGCCATCGGCGCTGAATAATCATGTATATTTTATTAAAAACAAAGTAATAGCTGCTACCGAAAAAGGTGTTTATGAATACAATACAACTGAAGGAGACTTCACACGATCTGCATTTTACAAGCCGATATTTGGCAATTCAAAAATTGAGTTTCTTACCGAAGATGGCAAAGGTAATATCTGGTTTATCAGTAACCAACGCGTTGGCGTAATTGATTTTGGTAAACGATCTGGTAAGTTACCGTACAAGGTGATCTATTTCCCTGAATTGGCCGGGCAAACAGTAAAGGGGGCAGAGTATATTTATCCGCACGATATGGAGAACATCTTTATCGGCTCAAACAATGGTGTTTTCCATTTAAATTATCGCCAATACGTTTCATCGGAGAACAAACTCAATGTATTACTTACTACGGTAAAAGCCATAGCCGAAAAAGATAGCCTGATTTTTGGAGGATATTTTGTTAAAAACAACCGGATCGCATCAGCACAAAACACGCAACTTATTGCCTCGCTATCCAACCACTGGAATTCTTTTCATTTTGAATATACCTCTACCCTGTTTGCACAAAAAAGCAACGAGGAGTTTAGCTATAAATTAATAGGTTTTGATAAAGATTGGTCGCAATGGTCGATTAAAACCGAGAAGGACTATACCAACCTTCCTTATGGCAAATACACATTTTCGGTGAAGGCCCGTAATAATTTAGGCACAGCGTCTGCTCCCGTCAGTTATAGTTTTATTGTTGAGCCGGCATGGTATCAAACTATTTGGGCCTACCTGACTTATTTCCTGATCATTGCCTGCACTGTGTATATCGGCATAAAGGCGCAGCAAAAACGTTTCGCCTTGCATCAGCAACGCCATGAAGAGGAGCAAAAAAGGTTAAGCTACCTCCATAGCCTTGAGCTTGACAGAAATGATAAAGAGATCATTGCCTTAAAAAACGAAAAGCTTGAAGCCGAGCTAAATTACAAGAACAAAGAACTGGCCACGCTAACAATGCAAATGGTTAACCGCAGTAAACTATTGCTCAATATAAAGGACGAGCTGATGGTATTAATAAAAAAACTTAACATTCCTGATGGATCGCACCAATTCAGGACCGTGTTTAAATTATTGAGCGATACCGGGAAAAGTGACGATGACTGGGACAACTTTTCCATGTATTTTGATCAGGTGCATAATAACTTTTTAGCCACCATGAAAGCCAAGTTCCCCGGTTTAAGCTCAACCGATTTGAAACTGTGTGCTTACCTGCGGTTAAACCTGTCATCAAAGGAGATAGCGCAGCTGCTTAACATCTCGCTGAAAGGCGTGGAGATCAGCCGTTACCGCGTACGCAAAAAACTGCAATTAGCTACCGAAACCAATCTGTATGATTTTTTGATGGAGGTTACTAAACAATCCGGGTAAAACTGCTTCCAGTTTTTACTGCTTTCCAGCCATTATTAAACATCAAAGTGCTGCCATCCATAGGCATTTCTTGTTTTAAAAATGCTTTTACTCAATCCCGGCTACTTCGTATTTATTTTCCGGCGGCCCAGAATATAGCATTGCTGAAAAGCCTGGTATAATCCTTACTATCAAAAAGCACAGGCGAGTGTCCCATAAAGATGTAAATGTTACGGGCTTTTTTTTCGGGGTTAATCCATACCACAGGATGGTCACCCATGGTAATGCCATCTTTGGGTTCATAAGTTGATTCATCTACCGAGGCCAGCACATGTACATTAGGCCTTGGATCTTGGTCATAAGTGTACCACTCTTCCTTCTGAACCAGGAAAGGTGGTGATACACCCTTCATTACCGGATGGCTTTGATCTTCAATATTGACAGTACCTTTGGCAAATGTAGCTATGTAGTTTTTATAGCGGATCCCCCCCATAAAATTCCAGAACCAGTTCCACATCGCGTAACCATCAAACTCGCCCAGTAGGGTTGCGTGATGAAAGCCTATCCAGCCTCCCTTGCCTTCATCAATGTATTTTTCAAAGGCTTTTACGGCTTTTTCCTTCCAGGCATACGGCGGGTAGTCCAGCTGGATAAATAACTGATAATTAGATAAAAAAGCATCATTAATTCTATCAGTACTTTGAATATAATCGACAGAAAAATTACTGTCAGCAGCCAGCTTATCCAGCCATACTTTTGCCACTTTTGAATACTCAATATGATGCCCCCCGCTTTCATACAGGGCTATCACTTTAAAACGCGGGGCCTTTTGTGCCCACGCGCTGATAACGGTTAACAAGCAAAAATTGAAGATCAGGGCTATTTTTTTCATATCGATGATTTTTGCGTTGATGATTTATTTATAGATCCTGCCCATCGTCGGGTTATTCCAAATCGCTTTCTTAACTTCCTCCAGGTCAATAGCGCCCTGGTGGCTGTATACAACCTTCCCATCCGGGTCAATCAGCATGGTATAAGGTAAAGCTCCATCCCATTTAGGGTCTACTGCCTCTATCATCTTATATTTGTCATCGCCTGTGTAAATGTAGTTGATACCTGATGACTGCTTGCGTTGTAAAAACTTCAAAGCTTTATCTTTATTAGCCGGGTCATCAGCACTAATGCTTACAAATTCCAGGCTCCTGTCGCGGTAAAGCCTGTTTAGGGTAACCAGATCGTCAAACTCCGCAACGCAGGGACCGCACCAGGTAGCCCACAGGTTGATAAGCCTTAACCTGTCCGAATGATTTTTCACCACTGTTGCAATTCCGCTGGCGTTAATGGTATCAAGTTTTACCGGCTCCTTTGCCCATTGAATTTGCGCCTTATCTATCCAATCCTTTTTTTCGGCCCATTTAACCGAGCAGCCAAAGGTTTTGGTAACCGGTACTGCTATTTCTTTGCCTCCAAGTATCGCATCAATAGCGTTCCGAGCATCCAAAGATTTAGGTGTTTTGGCTGGGTTTTCCATATCATCTATCCGGCCATTGTAACGCAGCTTCCTGTCTTTATCAAAAACAAAAATATGAGGGGTAGCAACCGGGCCATATTTATTGGAAGCTACTTCGGTTTCGCCATCATACAGGTACGGGAAATTAAAACCTTTATCTTTCGCCCGTATCTTCATTTCTTCAAATGAATCACCTAAATCACTGTAGCCCAATTCGTCATAGCGCAACGAGGAAGGATTATTGGGATTGATTGCTACCACACCGACTCCCTTTGTCGCATAGTCGGTGGTCAGTTTGATCACCCTGCTTTCATAGGCCTGCGAGGTGGGGCAATGGTTGCACATAAAAACCACAACCAACACTTTAGCATCTCTGAACGATTGTAAAGTGTATGTTTTGCCATCAATACCTGGCAGACTAAAATCGGGCGCCTGCGCTCCTATCGCCAGTGTTTTATGTTCATCGAAGGCAAAAGAAAACATCGGCAAAACCAATAGCAGCCCGAAGATGAAACACAAACTGATCTTAAACTCCTTCATAATAGATATGGTTTACAATTAATCACTCGTTGATACTGCCAGCAGGTACCAGGCTGTATGCGGAAGCCATTGCTCGGCCCAGCGCCAGTCAGAATCTTTACCTGATACTGCATAAGGGATATTGAAATCAATATCATCCTCATTATCAAACCCTGAAGTAATACCATTTACAATACCGCCAGGTGCGTTGGTATATTCAAACGTGCCAAAAAAGCCATAAGCCGGATTATTATGCCCTGTACCCTGTAGCATACTGGCATCAAAGGGGTTCAGGCCCAGAATCCAGTTCAGCTGATCTATCGCAAAGCCGGAGAGCTGGTCATGGAAAGTCTTATCATCTTTAAACAGACTGGCAGCCATTCGTGCAGCGGTGGCCACAGAACCTAATCTCGCGTTTTCGCCCTGCCACCAGGGTGAAGCATCACTGCCATGCGGGAAAAAGAAAGCGCTGTGCCGGTTGCCCAATGTATCCTGCACCAGTTCGCGGCTGTAACCAAAGGGATTGTTCACTTCGTGGGTAATAGCCAATTCAAATTCCATTGACTTTTTTACTGCTGTTTTGATCTTTGCCTGCAGATCTGTGGACGCATAAGGATAGTAATACAGCAGGCTTACTACAGGCAAGCCGCCATCTGATGAATGAAAAAAAGGCCTGTCCTTATCATCGGCGCGCCAAAAATTTTGGTACTTATTCCACAAGCTTAGGCGGTTAAGCAAGTTGTTAGCACGCTTTTCGGCAGCAGCTTTATATATATCCTTGTGAGTTGCTTTGTATAATTCGGTAGCGGCACTCAGCGCACAATAGTCATCAAGGATATTCTCTTTTTTATCATAGTCCATTTGTGGGTTTTCCTTTTCCAGAAAAGCAAAGGCATTTTCGGCAGCTTTCAGGTAATCCGCATTACTAAACTCACCCGATGTTTGATAAGCCGAAGCCATAGCCAGCGCCGCAATAGCAATCCCCCCGCCCGATCGGTAACTGACCTGGTAAGTACGCCAGTTTTTGCCTGTGGTGGTTTTGGTAAACGACTGGTCTTTGGTTTGTTTAATCCGATAATTACCCTCGTCTGCCTGGATTACTCTGTCCTTTGGCAATTTGCCGGGGCCAGGCGACGACACGGAACGATAAAATGAACCGTTTTTAGCCTGCATCCGCACTAAATAATCAGCGCCATACATGGCTTCATCCAAAATCCTGCGGTTAAACTGGCGAAAATCAGTTCCCGGGCGAGCGTTTAGCAGCTCATATGTTTTAAACAGGCTAAACGCTGTTAAACAGATCTGCTGCGGGTTAAAATAATTGGAAAATGATAAATGCGACAAATGCTTGCCATAATCGCCGGTGGCGTCATACCAGCCGCCGTGCGCGTCAACAGTATCCGTTGTGCCGGGTAATACCAGATGATGATCGGCCTTATCCAGCAGGCCCGAACTGCGCTGCCCTTTAAAGTAATATACTACATCGGATATAGTGGCTTTTTCAAGCACATTTTTGCCAATGGTAAAAGGGTATGATGAAATTATTCCTTTAGGTGAAGCGAATTGAATTTTATAAGTCCCCGGCACGGTAAAACTGCTAAAATCAAGCGTCCAAAACTCAAAATTTTTCCATTTGCCAACCGGGCCGCTGTAAGAGATCTTTCCCGAAAATACAGCTTTACCCTTATCTGCATCAATGAGGTTAAATGATGTAAATGTAAGACGGCTGTCGGCAACTATAACGGCATGTTTTGCCTTGTTATCTTCATAACCAACGTGATTGGTTACCACTTTGATATTTTGTGCCTGTACAAAAAACGGCAGACCGAACCAAAACAAGGCAGTGGCCTTAAACAGGACATTGATGTGTTTTTTCAGACTCATATATAAAGTTAAGAAATTGCCCTGCGGTTTAAGCATGATGGTTTTGCAATATTGGTCAAAGCTAAAAGATTAAGTTTCGGCCGGATATTTTTGTGCCACTACATTAGCTCTACCGTGATTAAACACCTCAATTTGTTACAAAGTTACCTTAGCCGATTACCCGGCAAGTGCTAAGTGGGGTGTGAAAAGTCGTTTTTAAAATTCTGTGCTTAGAAACTACGACTTTGGGCTAATGACCACGTAGCACTTTATCGATAACATAATAGTAGTGGTATTGTAGTGGCTTCAAAATAGCAATTGAGTAAAGTTTGGCTGATAATTGCAGAATATAAAATTTCATCTCTTATATAAATCCAACATGAAATATATTCTACCGGACTGCCGTAAAGTTAAAATTGTTAAACAGGCTATTCCCGGCCGTGTAAGTACGGACATCCCTACATCATTAGTATAGCTGCAACGTGTTTGCGAGGTTTCGCCTGACGCCAATGCAGGTGCATTGACTGCCGATTATGCCAAAGAACGCAATTATAATTAGTAGCTTTTATTATAATCAACCTAAACCTAAAAGAGGCCGCTTGATTTCCGGGGGGCCTCTTTTGAAGATGCTTTTAAGGTTCTTTTAATCCAAGTGTCTGATAGCCGCATCGAGTAAGCGCTCATTTTTCCACCAACATCTTCCAGCATATTTCACCGCCAAGGTTACAATAATGATGAAATTGTTGCCATGACATTTTAGGTATGTATAATAATTAAATTTTTAAGCGCAATCTTTTCTTTTCAAGTAATCCAACAAATAAAACGATGATCACAGCCGTCAGAAAAGAGCGCAATAGTCCCGGAAATCCGTTATTGATAACGCCGGGATAGTTAATTTGGAACAGTTCCAGTGTAAACACCTGAAAATACGGGATCAGGTAGCAGGTTAGTGTGCTGGTACCTGCCGGTTTGCTCCAGTTAAAAGCATTTATTTTTCCTTTAACGTCTACCACGTATATCAGCATCAAAAAAGCTAACGTGGTAATTCCGGAACAAATGAATACCCAGGCGGGTGTTGAACGGATCTTGGAAATACCTTCAGTATAAGGCCTTAAAGCAAAACCCGCTACCAGGAACAAGATACCGACGACAGTTAGTGTGGCCCAAATGCGTTGTGTTTTCCCTTGTTCAACCAATTTGGCATAAATACCTGATATCACCACGCCTCCCATGGTTAAAGTCATGGTCGATGCATCGTTGATTATCCAAAACGGTTTTAAAAAGATAATAGCATTGCCGAGGAAACTGCCCGTAACATCTTTTCCTGCAATGGTTACCATCGTTTCGTCGTGCAACACGTTTACCTTTAATATGGTGTGCGCCAAAATGTTAATGGCGGCAAGCGTTATCCATGCTACGATAAGGCTATTCAATTTGCCTTTAACTGCGAAAAATATCAAAGCACAAACCAAATATGCCCATCCTATCAAACCCAATATTCCCCACCATGAAGGCTCCATACCCCGTACCTCGCCATCTTCGCCGCCTTTATAAATCACCGCCATGCCTATCAGCAAGCATAGCAATTCCCAATATCTGCAAGGTATATCTTTTAGTCTTTGCCATAGATTCCGGATAGTCAAGCCAGATCAGGAAGAATGCCATAGTAATAACCAGTGCCCATGCAGCCTTCGGAATTAATGCAGCCGATGAATTATATTCTTCAAGGTTTACATGGTAAAAACCCATAATGAGCAGCCCCGCACTGCGCACCAGGATATAAAATAACACCTGTCTCGTACTATCACTCTTTTTGATCCTGTTATTAATGGCAAATGGTAACGACAAGCCCACAATGAACAAAAACGCCGGGAAAATAGTATCAGCAAAACCCACCCTGTCTTCAAGACCTTTGGCGTGGTCTATCCATTCGGGAATATGCTGTACACCGCCCGCATCGTTAACAAATATCATCAGGAGCATAGTAATCGCACGCAATACATCTATTGATAAAAGGCGTTTGGGTAATTGCTGCATATTTTATACGAGGGTTTTCATTTAATTTTTACGGAAAATAGTGAATTATGGCTTGCGATATATAAAATATCATCGCCGTACATGCCAAATGCCAACCTCGTTTATAAAGCACTGGTATAAATCCAATGGATCATTAATGCACAAATCTATCCGATAGCATGATCAGATGCTTTTATTACAGCACTACATCACTACTACCATAGGTAACATTGTATATAAATAAAAAATTCAGCGAAGTGGGAAAGAAGGAGGTTTAGGAAGCGACGGAAAAAAAGGGAGCGGATTGGTTAGCATTGAGTACGACCGGTCACAAATGGTATAAAAACGAAAATGGGCAACCAAAGGCCGCCCATTCATTAACTGGTTTTAATGTCCAATTATTTTGCAGTTTTTCTTGCAGGGATTAATGGAACGATAATAACAGCTAAGAAAAGGGCAACTTCTAATACGGTTAACATAACTTTAATTTTTTTAATGTTTTAATTACTGAACTAACAATGTTTTCAGGAAATACAACCGTTCCTACAGGCATGCTGTGGCAGGGATGCAAGAACAATTGTATCATTCCTGCCACCAGTTAGGCTAAAAACATGCCATTAAAAAATACGTCCTATAAATCAATACTTTAAGCCTAAAAACGTCATTTTCAAAATGGATTTTTTCTTTGAAACTACCTTCAAAAACTGGTGTTTATTAAATTTAACCCAGAGTTTTGCGCTTAACGAAAAAAAATGGGCTTAAATCGAGGCAAAAAAAGCCGAAAAATTGTTTTTTGCCGAATTATTTAAAAAAAAGCGGGCAAACAAGCACAAATTTATTTTTAGAGAAAATTATTTCGCTCATTAATTTCCTAGCCTGCTTTGCGGCTATAAAAACTCATCGCCAAACTTTTTTTTGTAAAAAAACTATTCCGTGATTTTTACATATTAGAGGTCTTAGCATTTTTAAAAAAATTAACCGACAATTTGTCACAGGCATGACAAACGCAAATTTTGGCAGAAAATCTCTAACTTAAAAGCATGACAGTAACTGCCAAAGCATGACATGATATTAACAAATTCATCCTATTATGGCGTTTAATCCCCTATGCCAAACTTTTAAACTTTTGGAAGGCATTTAAGAATGGCCTTTTTCCAGATATTTACTGCTTCATGCATTTCTTTTTCGTTTAATGAGGCAAACCCTATCCGTACAAAACTGTGTTTAAATGTTTTATCATAATAATAATCATGTCCCGCACCTATGGACAGCCCCAGTTCATTAGCTTTTTCTGAAACAACGGCAGTGTCCAGATCATGAAGGTATTTAACCCATATGGCAAAACCGCCACATGGTATTTTAAAGGAAATATAATCGCCCAATTGCTCCTGTAGTAATTTGCAAAGAATATCCCGCCGTTCGTGATACAGCTTATTGGCTTTTTTCAGGTGCCTGCTAATGTCACCGTTCTTTAATAAACTTGCCATAGCTTCTTCTAACAGGTGCTCCCCCTGGCGGTCAATCAGCCTGCGTAAGCGGGTGGCCTGTAATAAAAAATTAGCCGGCGCAACCATAAAGCCAATGCGAATGCCCGGCGCGATGGTTTTGCAAAATGAACCCACATATATTACATTGCCATAATAATCGGCACTGGCCAGCGGTAAAATAGGGCCGCTAGTATAATGAAAGTCAAAGTCGTAATCATCTTCAATAATGGCAAACTGGTATTTTGCTGCCAGTTCGAGTAAACGCATACGCCTCTCCGAACTCAGCGTTACTGTAGTAGGCTGATGATGATGCGGCACCACGTACAGCATACGTACCTTTTGTGCTTTACAAATAGTCTCAACGGCATTAATATCAATACCATGTTCATCTACAGGGACAAATTCCAACCTGGCACCGGCTTGCTCAAACACCTCATTTGCACCACTGTAGCCTGGGTTACCTACAATTACAATATCATTTTTATTAATAAGTACCTGTGCGCAGAGGTAAAGTGCCATTTGAACGCCTTTGGTTATTAAAATATCGTTAGGTGTTACATGCAAGCCACGGGTTTCACCCAAAAAACGGGCAAGTTCGTTCCTTAAATTTTCGGAACCCTGCTCCAGCCCGTACATCAGGTATTTATGCGTAAAATGATAACCTGCCATCCGTCTGTATTCGCGCACCATCAGGTCGACAGGCGCTATGCGGGTATCGGGAAACCCTTCGGTAAATGTAATATTGCCATCAGGCATGTCTACAAACATGCGCTGAGGGTTGATTCTGTTTTCATCAACGTTGAACGATGTTTTATTTGCCAGGCTATGTTTCAGAACAGCTTTTTCGATAGGCCGGGGTGCAACATCGGGCAGGTTTTTAGCTATGTAAATCCCCTTACGCGCTATAACATCAACCCAGCTTTGAGCATAAAGTTCGTCATAAGCAGCTACTATTGTTTTACGATGTACGTTTAACGATGCTGCCAACACACGACTGGCAGGAAGTGCAGAGCCTGGTTTTAAGGTCCCCTGCCTGATATAATTGATAATACCGTTGCTAATTTGCAAATACACGGGCACCTGGCTGCTTTTATCTACACTTAATAAACTTTCAATTAGCATCATCCTGGACTATCTTTAATCTATTTTCTGGACTACAAGTATAGTCCAAAAGCATGGTATTTTTGATCAAAAAAAAAATAAAACTTATGCACCTTAATCAAAAAATATCATCCATATACCTAAGGTTAGCCGTTGGACTAAGCTACCTGTGGGAAGTAGCCGACCGCATCGGCTTATTTGGCCCAAACGGTCACGCACACGTTGGCTGGGGCGACTGGAAACATTTTATTGCCTATGCCAAACAGGTAATGAGTTTCCTGCCCAATGGCATCATAAATCCGCTGGCAACTATTGCAACCATTGGCGAAGGTGGTTTTGGCTTATTACTCATCCTTGGCTTATTCACCCGCATGGCAGCTATCGGGAGCGGTATCCTTAGTTTATGTTTTGCCATCGCGATGGCAATTTCCTTCGGCATCGAATCGCCTTTGGGTTATTCAGTTTTTACGTTGAGCGCCGCAAGCTTTCTGCTGGCCGGGACGTCCCAATATTCATGGAGCTTAGATAAATGGTTCGCCTCACGTATTGTGAACAAAAAGCTTACGGCTTACCAATCATTGCAAACCAATTAAAATCAGCAAACATCTTTAACCAATAAAATAATCATGGCAACTACAGCAAATACAAAAGCATCACACCTTTTAGTGATCATAGCCTTTGCTACCGTTTATATAGTATGGGGTTCAACCTATTTCTTTATACAAATGGCTATTCAGGGCTTCCCTCCCATGCTGATGGGCGCATTGCGTTTTTTTACCGCGGGTATTTTATTACTGGGCTGGTGCTACATTAAGGGCGACAACATATTTATTAAGCGCGATATTATCACCTCCGGTATCTGCGGGCTGCTTACCCTATTCGTAGCTACAGGTATAGTGATCTGGGTCGAGCGTAATATCCCCAGCGCCATGGTTGCCATTATGGTTTCTGTAAACCCGATATGGTTCATTATATTAGATAAAGCTAACTGGCGGGTAAACCTCAAAAATAAATCAACCATATTCGGCCTCATCCTCGGCTTTGCGGGAATCCTGCTCCTTTTTGGTGAAGCCTTCCTGAAATCGGTTACCGGTACTATGGACCATGCTAAATTAACAGGACTACTATTGCTACTGGCAGGCCCCGTTGCATGGTCGGCAGGGTCATTATATTCAAAAAAGAGAGGCGGTACAGCACCAGCAAGGGTAAATACATCCTGGCAAATGATCATTGCCGGTTTGGCTTTTGTACCGGCTGCTATTATTCACCAGGAGTTTAACGGATTTAATCTTGCTACCGTTCCGGCTCAGTCATGGATGGCTATCGTTTACCTTATCATATTCGGATCAATTGGGGCATTCAGCGCTTATGTATGGCTGCTGCAGGTAAGCACCCATTCGTATGTAAATCCGGTTATCGCCGTATTACTTGGGGTTTGCTTTGCACATGAAAGTATTTCGTTAATGCAGTTTTTAGGGTTAATTGTGATCTTGCTCAGCGTATTGCTTGTAAATCTTTCAAAGTATGGGAAACTTAAGTTTAAAAAACCTGTGACCAAAACAGTTGAACAAGCGGGTAACTGCACTAACCTCAACCCGGCTTCCGATTTGGAACAGATCAAAGCATTGGCTAAAATAGCTTACCGGATCTAAAACCATCTCCCTAAATAAAACTTTATGAAACTATGAACAAAACAATCATATGCAGCACATGCGGCACCCAGTTTTTAGCCGATCCCGGCGTGCCGGAGTTTTGCCCTATCTGTACGGATGATCGACAATACGTTCCGGAGAGTGGACAGCAATGGAATACGCCAGCCGAACTTAAGAACCGCACCATCAAAATAACACAGTTAAGTGAACATCTGTATGCACTCAAAATACAACCAGACTTTGCAATTGCCCAAAGAGCCCTGCTCCTTATCTCTCCGGGAGGTAACATTTTGTGGGATTGTATTCCGTACCTGGATGATGCTACAATTGAATTTATCCGGGCTAAAGGCGGATTAAAAGCTATCGCGTTTTCACATCCGCATTATTATAGTAATATGAATGATTGGGCCGCCGAATTTGGCTGCCCAATCTATATCCACCAACATGACGCTGAATGGGTACCTTTTAATTCTCCGTATATCTACTTATGGGGTGGTAACACCACACAACTTTGGGACGGCATAAGTGTAGTACATATCGGCGGTCATTTTGCGGGCAGCTGCGTGTTGCACATTGCAGGCTTTACACCCCATGGAACTATGCTTTGTGGTGATACCTTTAATATAGCCAGAAGCAAACGGCATATGGCTATTATGTACAGCTATCCTAATATTATATTACTCGCCAAGGAAGAATTTGTCAAAGCATATCAAAAAGCATCCATGCTTAATTTTGATACTGTGTATGGACCATTTGAAAACCAGGATATTGAGGGTAATGCCATTGAGATATTCACGACTTCGATGCAACGATATAAAGATGCTTACGGGCTGTGACCTAAACAGGGGGATGATGGTTTTTAAGGCCGACAATAATCGTATCCTGGGATATATCTTTATTTCGGTAAATGATCTGGATCTTATTTTTGCCGGCTTTCTTAACCAACCCATTAAAAACTTTCAATTCTTTTAATAATTTCTTATTTGTAGTATCTGAATTTAGGGCTATAACTTGATTCGAGCCCAAAGCAACACTCTGATTACCAAACCGCGGCAATTCGGGCAACTGCCATTCCCATATAGGAAACCAATACAAGACAACCCATTTACGATTTTTATAAGTCATGGTCTTATATTCATTAAGGCTCGACCAATCGGCTTTATTGGTCACGTAGGATATTTCGTCCCCCCCATCGCCGTTCAGATCTCCTTCATTTTTAAGATAAAGTAATCCAAAATTGCCAACCGGAACTACATCTATCCTGCGGATTAATTCATTGTCACATACTATAAATGAATATGATCGCTTTCCATTGGCCATCTTAATGTCGTAATCATAATCATCATTGTAAAATTTGTTTGTCTCCTTATTGGTTAGGCCGTTGAAATAATGTTCGGTGAGTTTTTCCTGCCTCCCATCTCCATCAAAATCGCCGTTAATAACAAAACGGTAGCCCCAAACAAGTCGCGGTTTCTCCTGCCCGCCCCCTTTTGGGTTAACTTGTCGCTGCGGTTTTATTTGATTAGCCGCATTCCTCTTATCAACATTAACCGAAGCATGATTACAGGAAGGAAAAAAACCAATTAATACGATGAGAAAAGGCAGGTTGCGATACATGAATATTGAATTAATACTTTAAATTTAGGTGTTTTAAGACTGATAAGCCCCCAATAGCCGAGAACATTTCATACTTTTTCATTAACATTAAAATTTAGAGTAAAAAATCTGATATAAATTACTTTCGAACAACTCATTGTGTTATATTTACACAATAGAAAATCAATAATTGCCCCTATTGGGAGATCACCGATTTGCTATATTTCTTCTTTCCCGATCTCTCAAGCGTGCAGAGATCTATTGCTTTAAACCAATTTAACCAAATACAATTATGAAAAAAAACAGTACCCTCATGCTGCTTTTACTCATTTGCTTTTTACCTGTAACAGCGTTTTGCCAAAGCAGCAACGAACCAGTTGTTGCCGGGAACGATGTAGCTGTAACATCAACCGAAAGCGGAAAAGTAAAAGGCTATCTTCACAATGGCATTTTTACATTTAAAGGTATCCCCTACGCCAAAGCCGACCGCTTTATGGCGCCCGAAAAAACTGCGCCATGGACAGATGTACGCAGTTCAAAAACTTACGGTCCGGTTTGTCCTACCGATCCAACTACAACTGTTAACGACGAATTTGAATTTGCCTTTCAGCATGATCTGGGTTATTCAAATGAACACTGCCAGTCGCTCAATGTATGGACACAGAAACTGAACGATGGCAAAAAACGCCCGGTAATGGTTTGGCTGCATGGTGGCGGCTTTACAGCCGGTTCATCAATTGAACTTCCATCATATGACGGTGAAAACCTGGCTAAAAAGGGAGATGTGGTACTGGTATCGGTAAATCACCGGTTAAACATTTTGGGCTTTCTTGATCTTTCAGCCTATGGTGATAAATATAAGGGCTCTGCAAACGCGGGCCTGCTCGATTTGAAATTGGCCCTGGAATGGGTAAAACAAAATATAACCCAGTTTGGCGGCGATCCTGATAATGTGACCATCTTTGGGCAGTCGGGTGGTGGCGGTAAGGTTACCTGTTTGATGAACGCGCCATCAGTAAAAGGTTTATTTAAAAATGCCATTGTTGAAAGCGGCAGCTATATCACCAATTTTAACGAAAAACCGGTTACCCAAAAAGTTGCCGCTGCATTATTGGAAGAACTTCACCTGCAGCCTTCACAGGTTGATTCTCTTCAAAAACTGCCTTATGATGTACTCAACGAAGCGGGTAAAAAAGCCATGCGCAAGGTTTCGGCCGAGTTGAAAAAAGAGGGCAAAACCATGAACGGCTGGGGCCCCGCTTTAGACGGCGATTTTCTTCCTTACCAACCATCAGATCCGGCAGCTAAAGAACTGTCGAAAAATGTTCCGCTACTGGTAGGTACAACCAAAAACGAATTCGCTCCATTTATCCCCGGCCCTAAAAGCCAAACTATGGATGAATTAAAAGCCAGTCTTCAAAAAAAATATGGTGATAAAACCGATGTTTACATCGCCGCGGCGCAAAAAGCGTATCCAACAATTTCAAAACCATCAGAATTTACCGACATTGAATTTAACTTCCGCTCATTAGCCATTAAACAGGCAAATGAAAAGGCTGTTAGTGGCGCGGCCCCGGTGTATATGTACCTGTTTACCTGGCAATCGCCCGTAAATGGAGGTATGTATAAAGCCATGCACTGTATGGATATAGCTTTCCAGTTTAACAACATCGCACGCTGCCAGGAAATGACCGGCGGCGGTAAGGAAGCATATGCCCTTGCCGATAAAATAAGCAGCGCATGGATAAATTTTGCCAAAACCGGCAACCCCAATACATCGTCATTACCTAAATGGCCTGCATACACTGCCGAAAATGGTGCAACTATGATACTGGATAACCAATGCACAGTTAAAAATCACCCGGATGATGAATTATTAAAAATAGTAGCCGCAGCACCAAAACCATAAGTAAATGAGAAGAGTAGCTTTAATATTTGCCCTGCTGTTTAGCAGCATATGGGTTTTTGCAGCCAAAGTCGACACGGTACAAATCCCAAGCGTGGCAATGAACAAAACTTATAAAGCGGCTATTGCATTTCCTAAAGCATATGAAAAAAGCAAAGCCAATTTTCCGGTATTGTACCTGCTGCATGGGGGGTATGGCCATTTTGACGACTGGCTGCTAAAAACACCGGATAAATCACTGGTAAAAGACCTTGCTGATCAATACAACATCATTATCGTAATGCCCGAAGGTGAAATCTTTAGTTATTATGTTGATAGCCCTATTGATCCTAACAGCAAGTTTGAAACTTATATTATTAAGGAAGTGATTCCTTTTATCGATAGCAAATACCGCACTGTTAATGATAAAAAAGGCAGGCTTATCACCGGCTTATCTATGGGAGGATTTGGCGCGTTGTATCTTTCAACCAGGCATCCGGAACTTTTTGCAGCAGCAGGTAGTATGAGCGGAGCACTTGACCCAAACATGACCACCTGGAAGCTCCCCCCCGATAGGTTTGAGATGCTTACCAAAATGCTTGATAAAATTTGGGGGCCTATGACGCCGGATACTTACCTGCAATATTCGGTTGTGAACATGGCTGATCAGATCCGTAAAAACGGGCTGCCATTGGTTATTAATATAGGAGTTGATGACTTTTTGCTTGAGCCCAACCGTGAATTACACCGCAGATTAGTTTATAACCATACTCCACATGATTATTCCGAACAACCAGGAGGCCATACCTGGGAGTTTTGGCAAAACGCCTTGCCGGGGCATTTGTTGTTTTTCAGTAAAATTCTGAAAGCAAATGGTGTTTACGTTTTATAAACGGCGAAATTGAATATATAAGGGAAGATCGATGACGGTATCTTCCCTTTATATTTACGCTATTTTCAGCATGGAAAGATAAGCGCCGGTAGATGGGCATGTTCTTCATTCTCCATATTCTCCCAATCCCATAACCCATTTAATTGCGAGCTGCGGTTGCTCAATACAAAAAAATCAACTCGCATTATATTGGCCAGTACATCAACGGTTTTCATGATATCCCGCTCCTTGATATTCACCAGGTTCAGCCTTGAACCGGAGAACAATTGCCTGAACACAGCATCAGCATAATCATTATGCATATGGGGTAATCCCGATTCAGTTATATTAAAAAGCGAGGCCTTTACACCCATAGCTTCACTCATTTTACTTAAAAAATTTACAATATCCTTTTTGGCATAACGAAGATCGGCAAGGTATCCCATATTCGTAATATTGAATGAGGCACCTTCCGGAACGGCCAGTAATGGGCAGCATGAATGATTTAAAACAGGCACAAGCTGTTCATTAATTTCTTTTGCAGTTCCGCCAACCCCTTTGATAATTAAACCTATATCATATTTAGCTATAATTGCGTGGAGCGACATCCCCAAAGTATCCAGATAGTTAAGGAAAACTATCTTTTCGATGCCTTTATTTTGATCTTTAAAACTAAAATCCTCATCATCAAATATATCCTGTGTGGTAGTATCTGATTGCTGAACACTCATCGGCTCGGGTACCGTGTTCATAACAATTACTTTGGTTTTTAATTTATCACCTAAATTACCGGCGTAAGTAAGTGCATAATTGCTTTCTTTTTTGAGATTGTGAACTACCAGGATTCCTTTCATAGCTAATTTATATAATAATGAGATGTATGATTTGAACAAGTGATAACAAGAGCTGTTTCTTAATTTGTAATTAAAAAAGTCATAAAAAAGTCAGTTTGATACGCTCATGAGTTGCTGGCGGTGTATAAACTTTAACCTTTAGCTGAAAAGCGGATATTATTCACCACCTGTTGCAATAAACGGTTATGTTAGGTAATCTTTAAAATGGCTTTGTTTTAATTTACACTGATATTAAATAACGTTGCTTATTGATGTCACGGATAAATAAAAACAGATCAATTTGCAATAAAAATGACCGCTCATGCTAAACACTTGATCACTGTTGACGATTTCCTGGTAGCACCACCATTATCCGCTCCTGCTACAGGAAATTAGACAGGATGATGATATTGGCGAACTGATTAAAATCCTGCCTATTCAAACAATCACCTTTGATTGCTAAATATGAAAGCAAAAAAGCCACTCAATTGAGCAGCTTTATATAAGGTTTAACAACCTTTGTTAATACAAGGTAAATTCAACCCTGCGGTTAGCCTGACGGCCTGCAGCTGTTTTGTTTGTAGCTATTGGCTGTGTTTGACCATAGCCGGTTGCTTCAATACGCGAGGGATTTGCACCTTTACTTGCGAGGTATGATTTAACCGATTCAGCACGATCTTTTGATAAACGCATGTTTAAATCAGCCGAACCTGTATTGTCAGTATGGCCAGCAAGTTTCAGGCTAAAGTTTTTATCAACTAATAACTGTGCTACCCTATCCAAACTTGGATATGAATGCGCACGAATGGTAGCTTTACCCAAATCAAACTCAAGGTTTTTAATGGCGTCTTTAACTACTTTCTTATCTTCTTCAGTAACATAAACTACCGGTTTAGCCAAAGGACAACCTGAGCCATCAACTTTTTGGCCGGCCGGTGTGTTAGGGCATTTATCGTTTACGTCCACAACACCGTCACCGTCGCTGTCGGTAGTTAACTTGGCAAGATTGGCATTGGTTGTTGCAAGGTCGCCGGCCAGCTGTGCGTTTTTCGCTTTTTCAGCATCAATCTGTTGCTGTAGTTCAGCGCGGGTACGCTGGTTTTCCCATTGGTACTCTGTACGCATTGATGATACGGGATTATGGGTTGCCATCTGGTGCTTTTTCTTATTACCAAGGGCAAACTCCAAACCAATATGAGCGTATGAAAACCTGTCATCACCCGCCCCATACTTATATCCGTCAAGGTTATCGGCCTGTACAAAGTTAACCTGGTAACCTAAATCAAGGTTTATGCCCGGGGCAAGGTCAAATTTCAAACCTAAGCCAATGGGGATAAACAATTCGTTGATATGGCCATTATCGGTTTTCTTAAAGTTTTCCTGTTGCCCACCAATCGGGGTAATCCTCGGTGTGTAGTTCAAATTACCAACACCAGCGGTTAAATAAGGCTGAATAAATGGCTTTTCATGGCGCCAATTGATGTTAGCCAGCGTAATATTAGCACTTAAAGCTGCCGACCAATTTAATTTAGTAGAGTATGAATCATAGGGAGAGGTACCTGCTGCGTTAGGCTGACTGTTTGATGAAGTTAATTTACCGCGAAGGAAGTCGGCCTGTAAGCCCAAGGATGGCAATATTTGTTTTTTAATGTATCCGCCGTAACCAAACTGTTCGGTTGGATTGGTAAAATCCTGCCTATTGTTGCGTCCGAATATGGTAAAGGGGGTTAATAAACCGCCATGTACACCTATCGACCAGGTACGTAATTCACTGCCACCCGAAAATGGCCTCACGTAATCTTTTGCTGTAGCTGAGGTATCTGTTGACTGAGCGAATAATTTGCTACCAATCATAACTCCTGTAAGAAGTAATGAGGCTTTTTTTAAATTTGTTTTCATATCTATATATTTAATTATACGTTTAACATTCAAGTAAAACGTGCACTGGTTAATCCAACATTGATGCCATCAATATTTATTAAACCAGAAAGCCCATGGCCAAAAGGCAGGCTAATCAAATAAAAAAAGCATATGAAATTTGATATAAAATGCTGACTCACTAAGTCAAATGCTTAGGTTTTTATATCACCACTAAGGTTGCTTTAAACAGGCAATCACAACCAAATTCTTAACTTTTTGTACAAATTGGTTAATGAGTAAAAAAGAATACAGTTTTGTACAGTTAAAGAGTAATTAAACAAAATGGTTGTTAAGCGATCACAGCAACCATATTAAACAAGTTTTCGCCCAGGTTAATATTACCGCTAACTTTGGAAGCCTCCAATGCGGTTTGCGGATTGATGCCTTTGGTGAAAACCTTCCAGGCAATATCAGGCGATAAAGTTACTATAGCATCCGGCACAGATCCGGCATTTTTGATGAGTGTCCAGCCCTCAGCCATTTTAAGCAGGTACCAGTTACCGCCAGCTTCGCCAGTTACAGTGATTTGAATTAGCGTACTGGTGTTTGCTTTAACCGTACGATATGTATGCGGAAGCCCGCACATAAAAGTATCGATACAGGGATAAAACAATTCGGCAGTTAGGATGCCTTGTTTGCCAACCGCTTCGCGGATCTGTTGCTGGTGATGAAACTTTTCGGTGTATTCGCGGGCTATATGAAACCAGTTAACGGATTCATCTTCACCTGCCCAGGCTACTGAAAATGGTGCAGGTGCAAACAAATCAGCGGCAGCCATTACTTTGCTGTATTGTTTGCCTGTAGTTTCTAAAAGGTCGATAAGCAACTGCGGGCTTACACGCTTCATAGCGTTTACCCAGGTGGCGTTTAATCCATTCAAAAAATCAACTAAATCACTATAGTTATTGATGGGATTTGAAGGAGGATCGCCTGCAAATTGATGAGACGAAGAAATGACGCGTATGTTACCATCAAGCAAATGAGCGGCTATATCCTTTACTGCCCAAAGTTTTGCTAATGTAGGCCTGTTCCAGTCGTCCGCTGATAAAGACTTAAGCAGTTCTGTCAGCTTTTGATCCAAAAGGGGGAACAGGTGAACTGTTTTAATAGGGACTTCCTGTTCCGCCATCTGGTATTTTCAATGAGTAATAACTATGTTATTGAGCAGGGTGAACAATCACCTTCCATTTAATTTCGGCACCGGCTTTTGCAAGTGTTGCAGCAACCGAGCAGTATTTGTTAATAGAAAGTTCGGCAGCACGCACAGCTTTATCTTCATCAACATTGCCGTAAATATGAAATTCAATATCCACATCTTCCCACAGTGAAGGTTCCTTACCTGCTTCACGTTCGCCGTTAACCACCATTTTATAATCGGTTATTTCCTGGCGTTGTTTTTTCAGGATACTGATTACGTCAATTGCCGAACAACCAGCAAGGCCCATTAAAAGCATCTGCATTGGGCGGATGCCAAAATCCTGGCCGCCACTTTCCGGACTGCTATCCATTTTTACGGTGTGACCGTTAGCGTCAACAGCTTCAAAGCCAAAATCTCCATGTACACGTTTTAATTCAATCTGAGCCATATTATCGGGTATTATTGTGCTAAGTTATACAATTAAGTGCTTATGCTAAAACGCAGTGCCGTTTGTTTAACTGGTTTTAACTAAAAATGACCTATACCACATATTTCCTGTTTTTAACAGGTATCACCAGCTTTAAACCCGACCACACTTCATCAACCGCGCAAACCTTGATGTCAACCAAGCCTATTTGCAAAGCAAAGCTCCTGATCAAATCTTCTGTAATATCAGTAACTACTTTCGAAGCCTTTTTGGGCCAGGATACCCAAATCATGCCGTCCTGTTTAATTTGCTTTATCAGTTCAGGCAGCTTAACCCGGTATTCATCCGCACTTTTGCTAAAGAAATGGATCACATCAATTTCAAATGAAATATCATCTGTAAAATAAACATCAGAAGGCATGTCGCTAAACAGATCAAGGTAATGATCAGGTGCATTAACAAGCAACAGCTTCCTGCCTGCTTTTATGCCGAGTTTTTTTGCCAGGGGCGTAGCTGAATAGCCAGCCATTACAATATATCTTTCAGGTGATGCAGCATATGATCAACATAGTCGGCGGCAAGCCATTCTACAGTTTGCAGGTTTGGTTCCTGTTTGCTGCTGTCACAGCGGGAACTCCATCTGTCGGCAGGGTAATTCTCTAAAACCCGTACAATCTGCAGGTTCAGCAAGGCCCAAAGTTCAATCAATTCGTTAATGTCAGCATCCTGGTAACGTGCGGCAGCAACCCATTCTACCTGTTGGTAGGTAAGCCTGAAGTTTTCTTCATAGGTGCAACGCACAAAACGCTGCAGGTTAATTTGAGCACTGTCAATCAAATGGCCAACCACTTCTTTTTTTGACCACTTAGCGGACGATGCCTTACAGGCCCAGTCAATATCGCGGCCTTTTAGTTGCCTTACATTATCTATAATTCCGTTGAGTTTATGGATTGTATCGTTCATTTATTGGTTTATCGGTAGTATAAAAGTATCAGTATTTCATATTAAACAGCAAAAGCACTAACTTCAAAGCCTTAAACATTACTATGGCGCTTAACTATATCTGGATAGCTTTTTTTGTAATTGCATTTGTAGTTTCACTCATAAAATTAGTTTTTTTCGGCGACACAGAAGCTTTCAAATTATTGGTTGAAGGATTATTTAATTCGTCAAAATCGTCGGTAATGGATATCGCTTTGCCGCTGATTGGCTCTATGGCATTCTGGCTCGGCATTCTGAACATTGGCGAAAAAGCGGGGGCAATTAACCTTTTATCAAGGATAGTGAGGCCATTCTTTAGCCGCTTGTTCCCGGATGTGCCGAAAGACCACCCCGCCACTGGCCAAATGATGATGAATTTTTCGGCCAATTTAATGGGCCTTGATAACGCAGCTACACCGCTTGGCTTAAAAGCGATGGGCAGCCTGCAGGAGTTGAATCCAGATAAAGAAACAGCATCAAACGCCCAGATCATGTTCCTGGTGCTACATACATCCGGCTTGCAGTTATTGCCGGTTACGATTATTGCCCAAAGAGCTATCCTTAACTCCAAAGATCCTGCGGAGGTATTTTTACCCTGCATTATCGCCACATACGTAGCTACAGTAGTGGGACTTATAGCTGTGGCCATTAAGCAAAAGATCAATCTTTTCGACAGGGTAATTATTGGCTGGCTTGGCGGCGTTACCGTTTTCATTACATTGGTGGTATGGTACTTTACCACGCAGCTAACCAAAGAGCAGATCAGTACGGTATCATCAGTTATAAGCAATGTGATGTTGTTTACCATACCGGTAATATTTATCGTGGGCGGCCTTATAAAGAAAGTAAATGTGTTTGAAGTTTTTGTAGAGGGTGCCAAAGGAGGTTTTGAAACATCTGTCAAAATAATCCCCTATCTGGTAGCTATGCTGGTTGGGATCAGCGTGTTCAGGAATTGCGGCGCGTTGGATTATATGAATGAAGGATTGCGCTGGGTCTGCGTTCAGTTTAATTTAGATACGCGCTTTGTAGATGCTATGCCTGTAGCTTACTTGAAACCACTTAGCGGTTCGGGCTCAAAAGGTATGATGATAACGGTAATGCAAAATTTTGGTGTCGATAAATTTGCGGGGCGGCTTGCCGGGATCTTTAACGGTTCGGCCGATACTACTTTTTACATCGTTGCTTTATACTTTGGTTCGGTGGGTATTAAAAAATCGCGTTATGCTATTCCGGCAGGACTTATTGCCGATTTGGCCGGCGTTATTGCGGCTATTTTTATTGCTTATTTGTTCTTCGGCCATCAGCCATAATTGCTACATAAAGGGGTGGGGCTTTTATTTATCAATTAAATTGCTACTTTTATTGCACCCTTTTTAAACTAATGACTCAAACTTATCTTAAAGAAAAGCAGCTTAAAAAAAAACGCGCTATGAAAGGCGTATATGCCATTATCATCGCTGGTATAGTATTTATTTTTATTATGGTAAAGTTTGCCTTATCCGGCGGTGTTACAGAGGTGCTTTCATTTAGTAAAATGCCTAATGCTGATGACGCCTATAAAATTGCGAAGGAATTTGTAATCCCAACCATACGTTCGGGAAACATCTCCTTCCCCGATGACAGGTATCAATTTGGCAAAAAGGCCGACTCTGTTTTTATTATCAAATCGTATGCTATTTCAACAGATAGCCAGGGAGAAACAAACCGTACCAATTTTGAAGTGATCCTGAAATATAACGGCGGCCCAACCTTTCTGAAAAAGAACTGGAACCTTGTTGATATTAACGAAACACCCGAATAAAGAAAATTAAGTCAATAGTATTAAGTCGGAAGTCGGCAATCTGTTTTTTGCTTCTCTATACTAAGATCTCATACCTTAAGACTAAGCTTAATTTATTAATAACAGTACTCTATTTAAAAGTCTTATGGAAGAAACAGGAATTGAGTTAATAGAAACAGCTACTGCACTTATAGGACTCACTCAATATCAAACAGTAGTTAACAGTGGTGGGCATGGCCTTATAACCGATGAACCCCTTGAGGCTGAAGGCAGCAATACAGGCATGAACCCGTTTAGTTTGTTACTGGCGAGCCTCGCAAGCTGCACTGTGATCACCCTACGCATGTACATTAACCGTAAAATGTGGCCTATAGAGGAAATTAAAGCCGATGTTGAAATGTTTAAGACTTTAAGTGGTACACGCATTGAAACTAAAATTAGCTTTAAAGGTGAAGTAAATGACGAACAAAGAGATCGGTTATTGAAAATAGCAAATGCATGTCCGGTACATAAAATATTGACCGGCAATATTGCTATCCGTACAAATATCAACCCATAAAAAAAGCCCGCACGGCAAAAAGCTATGCAGGCTAAATCACTCTAAAACAATCACCTCTTAAAAAAGAAGTATTTTATAAATAACTAAACAGGGAGGTAATTACCTGGCTATTACATTATTTGTAAGTACAAATGTACCTATAAATAATAGCCATACTATTTAACAGCCAATTCATTTGACGGCTAACTGACAGTATGGGGTATTTATACCTTAAGATGACTTTAGTACATCAATCCTTTGATAAAAATATCAAGCAGGAGTAGTTTTTTATGATGAATTTCTTCCAGGTGTTCCTTGCGCGGAAAGTTGGTTTTCTTTTGAGATATTGCCCCCACCCTGATGCCGTGCAAGGCGTCCATCAATACATCAACAACTTCGTCAGGATTTTCTACAGGCTTAATGGCTCCTTTTTCAACTTCCGATTTAATAGCATTGCTTAACAAGTTTAGCTCGGCACTGTGCACTTCGCTAACTATTTGCCAAATGGTTTCGGGGAGGTTTTGTTCGTTAAGCCTGAAAAAATCAAAAAAGTTATAATTGTTTACTATAAACTCGTGATGGGTATTTACCTGGAAGGTGAAAGCTTCTTTTAAATTGGTAAATGTATTTAGCCTGTTTTCAAGTGTTTTAAGATAATCAGTAGCAAGCTTACGCATTACAGCAATGTACAACTGGCTTTTATCCGGGAAATAATAATAAAGCAGGGCCTTTGACATAGAGAGGTCGCCGGCTATTTCGTTCATAGTAGTTTTTGAATAACCGTAATGTAAAAAGCGCTGGTGCGAGGCTTCTAAAATTTTCTCTCTTTTAATATCCTGCTGGTCATTCACTGCTGCCATGTGCTCGTTAAGTTTTATTTAAACAGGTAAACAAAAAGTTAAGACAATCGATTTCCTGACTTTTTTAACAAAACTATCAAAAATTCATTAAACATATGTAACAACACCCGGTACCGCGGCATTTGCTAAAACAATTTTACATTCCAACTATTTTACTGTAGAAAACATTTGCCTTGCTATGAATATTGAAAACAGCTTATCCCCCGACCTGCTCACATTTTCACAGCGCATACCATCATTTGTCTGGAATCTGATCATCGCGCTAGTAGCCATACTTGTTGGCCTGAGTATAAAATTCATAATAACCCGTCTATTTAAATTTTATGCAAAAAAAACAGACGCATCCTACTCAATCTTAAGATCGATACTGGTTAACCTTGGGCCGGCTGTAGCTTATTTCATCCCGCTGTTTCTATTCAATATTCTTTCGCCATTAATGCGAATGAATCCGGTTTATTACAAACCTCTTGACAAAACTTTTGAGATTTTACTTACCATATCTTTCGCGGGCCTGCTTGTACGTTCGGTAAGGATCCTGGAAGATTATATCTATCACACTTACGACCTTAATAAAGTGGATAACCTGAAGGAACGTAAGGTACGCACCCAAATCCAGTTTATCCGTAAGATCATTGTAGTGACTATTATCTTTTTGACGATTGCCATTATATTGCTCAGTTTTGAAAGCATGCGTAAAATAGGTACCGGTTTACTTACCGGTGTTGGGATAGGTGGTATCATAGTTGGTTTTGCAGCACAGAGCTCATTAGGTAATTTGCTGGCCGGCTTCCAGATAGCTTTTACTCAGCCTATTCGTATTGATGATGTTTTGGTTGTAGAGGGCGAATGGGGACGCGTGGAGGAGATCACGCTTACTTATGTGGTTTTAAAAATCTGGGACGAACGTAGGCTGATACTCCCCATCAATTATTTTATTCAAAAACCCTTTCAAAATTGGACGCGGACATCTGCAGATATCCTGGGCACTGTATTTTTATATCTGGACCATACCGCCCCTATTGATGCGATACGTGAAGAATTTGAACGACTGATAGTTAAATCGAACCTGTGGGACAAGCGGGTTAAAGTAGTACAGGTAACTGACGTTAAAGAACATACCATAGAGATCAGGGTGTTAATGAGTTCCCGAACCTCATCAGATGCATTTGACCTCCGTTGCTATATCCGTGAAAACCTGATAAGCTTTATTCAAAAGAACTATCCTGACAGCCTGCCCCGGTCGCGTAATGAGATCAGCAACCTGGGCGAACTTGAAAAATATGTTCAGCCTGCAACCGGGGCATAGGTCTGCTTACTTAAGCCAAAGCCCGATCCTATTACCAAAGCATCTTCAATTGCGCCAATTACCGGGTCGGCGATATGATTTACCTTAACCGTATTTTTGCGTAAAAAGTAACTGGCATAGGTTGCAGATATTGCCGCCACCCCTCCTATCAAGGCTCCAGTTAATGCTTTGCCCCCCACCGCTTTATAAATACTGGCGCCGGCCAGGGCACCAGATAAACACCTTGCCGCTACCCCTGCGGGTTCTATACGGTTTGGAGTGGAGGGTAATTTATCTGCAATGAGTTCAGTAACGGATACGATCTTTAAAACAGCAGCCACCGATGTTGATTGCATGAATCTTAACGGTGGTGTTTCCAGTTGCTTTGATGGATGATGACTTAATACATGCGTAGTTACAACAGGGGCAGATAAGGTACGCATACCGGCTAACGTACCAAGGCATATTACCGGCCAAAGCGGTTTTGTTATTTTAAGTTTCATGGCTGTGATAAACGTTTGCATAGAGAACCATAAATACATTATTATGTTTTATTTAAAAACTGTCAAAAAACAAAACAGCCGCAATCTTTCGACTGCAGCTGTTTGTGTTATTAATGGCTCTTTATTTTAAACAGCTTCTGTTTCTAATACTTCAACATGTTTAGCTTCAACCGATTTTTTGCCGAACAACCTTGCTTTCAGATTATAACGGATCAGGTATAAACATGGTACAAGGATCAATGTAATAATGGTGGCGAAACCTAAACCGAAGATCATTGTCCAAGCCAGCGGCCCCCAGAAAGCAACGTTATCACCACCAAAGTGGATATGTGGCTCAAAATGGGTAAACAAGCCAACGAAATCGATATTGAAACCAACTGCCAAAGGTATCAGGCCCAAAATAGCTGCCGTTGCGGTTAACAACACAGGCGTCATACGGGTATGCCCAGCTTCAACCACCGCATCGTGGATGCTTACCCCCTGCTCCAACAGCATATCGGTAAACTCAACTAATAAGATACCGTTACGAACAACCACACCCGCCAGTGCGATGATACCAATCCCAGTCATTACTATAGACATGGTCATACCAAAGACACTAACACCCAGCAACACCCCAATAATACTAAAGAGGATCTCGCTAATGATAATGAGTGTTTTACCGATAGAGTTAAACTGGATCATTAAAATAATGAGAATAAGCCCGAACGACACACCAAGCGCAGAAAGCAGGAAAGTCATTGCTTCCATTTGGTCTTCCTGACCACCACCCTGCCTTATAATAACATTATCCGGTTTCTTAAAGTTGTTTATCGCCTTTAAAATATTGGCATTAACCTCGTTAGGGTTATTAGGCTTAATAACATTTGAGCCAAGCGTTAAAACCCTGCGTTGCTGTTTACGCTTGATATTGCTGTACGTAGTTGTATAACGTACATCAGTGAAAGCTGATATTGGCACCTGGCGTATTGTTCCATTCATTGCCATATCGCGATAGGTT
Organism: Mucilaginibacter gossypii; assembly: GCF_017569325.2. NCBI lineage: Bacteria > Pseudomonadati > Bacteroidota > Sphingobacteriia > Sphingobacteriales > Sphingobacteriaceae > Mucilaginibacter > Mucilaginibacter gossypii. The sequence continues at coordinate 2,661,342 of NZ_CP071878.2, forward strand.
ATTTTTAAGTTTTTGATCTCATCAATACTGCCTCGCTGATCTTCGAGTGCTCTTACTTTTATTTGATAATCATCCTCTTTAGTATTTCTAAAATCAGCTGCTTTTTTTCCAAAAATAGCGGTTGCCAAATTATCAGTAATCTGCCCGGACGATATTCCTTCCCTGTTGGCACGCTCACGGTCAACATCGAATACTATTTCAGGCTTATCACTTTGCACGTCGGCAATAAGATTTTCGATACCAGCAATATTCTGTTTTGCTAAATAATTTTTCAGTCGGGTGCCTGTCGCTACCAAAGTATCTAAATTATCACCAACAATTTCAATACTTATATCCTTTTGTACAGGCGGGCCACTATTTTCTTGGGTTACTGATATTTTAGCGCCTGGGACACCTTGTACTGCTTCACGTATACGTTTGAGTATTGCTTTAGTATCTTTTCCGTTTCGCTTACCAAACTCAACAAAAGCAACTGTTATTTTGCCTTTATTCTGGTAGTCACTTTGGTCTTCATCTGTTGGATCGTTTACTCCCTTTGTAACATTTGAAATAACTGACGACACAATATCTTTATCAGGCTCAACAACTGTTGCAACCTTTTTTTCTATCTGCCTGGTTACTTCGTTAGTGTAAGCTTGATCAGTACCGATAGGCAAAGTAATATAGACGTATGCAAAGTTAGGGTCGCCGGAAGGAAAAAACTCCGGAGTCTTTCCTCGTACTGCCATCAGGAAAATAGCAAAACCAAATAAGCCAATGGTTCCTACCAAAACGGTTACTGGTCTGCGGACAGCGCGTTCAAGCCATTTGGCATACCAATTTTGAAATTTGGGCCAGGCGTTTTTCTGAAATTTGTCAATAATCCGCAGCAGGAAGAAATGATTGATCAGATATAATACCATGATCAGCACCATCAGGTTGCCAAAACCAATATTGATCAAGTAACCGATTACTGCAGCGATGGCCAAAAATATCATAGCCCTTTTTGTAGGCCTGTCAAACTTAGGGTTATCATGCTCACCATCATGATGAGGTTTCATAAAGTCAACCGCAAATACAGGGTTAAAGATATAGGCTACCACCAACGAGGCCAACAAAGTAATGATCAGTGTTATAGGCAGGAAAAACATGAAATGACCAATCAAACTATTCCAGAATGCCAATGGTATAAATGGAGCCAAAGTGGTCATGGTCCCTGAAAACACTGGCAAGAAAACCTCGCCTGCAGCCATTTTTGCGGCCTCCTTAATCGGAACCTTTCCGTTAGCAAAAATACGGTGTGTATTTTCTATCACTACAATAGCATCATCTACCACAATACCCAGCGCCAGCAAAAACGAGAACAACACGATCATATTGAGCGTAAAGCCAATAGCAGGCATCACCAAAAAGGCTATAAAGCATGACAACGGAACCGAGAGCGCAACGAAAATAGCATTGGTTGTGCCCATGAAAAACATCAGAATAACGGTAACTAGCAAAAAACCAATAACAATCGTGTTGATTAAGTCGTTTAACGTTGTACGGGTTTTGTCAGATTGATCCCCGGTTACTGTAATATCTAATCCTTTGGGAAATACTGTCTTCTGCTTAAGTTTGATCAGGTCGTTGATTTTGTCTGAGGCTTCTATCAAGTTTTCCCCCGCTCTTTTACTTACATTAAGCGTAATTACATTTTTAAAATTAGGGTTGGCATTAGTTTTCAAACGAGCATAGCTTTCCTGCTCAAGAAATGAATCCTTCACTTCCGCAATATCCCTAAGATATATTGGCTGTCCTTTAGGGTTCCTGATTACCATTGCTTTTACTTCATCAGCATTTTTAAAATCCTGCTTGATATCAATGGTACGTCGTACTCCATCTGTTTTCACTGTGCCCGTAGAAGCTAATATATTTTCGTTTCCTACAGCTGTAGTAATATCATTGAAGGTAAGCTGCGCGGCAGCCATTTTATTGATATCGACATTTATTTGAATTTCTGGAGTCAATGCGCCCACCTCGTCTACTTTAGAGATTTCTTTAAATCCTTCTATTTCATCTTTTAACGCGTCTGCATATTCTTTAAGCTTTTTGAGGTCGTAATTACCCGATATATTTATATAAAGGATAGGGATATCAGCCACATTAATATCTGAAATGGTCGATTCCTTAAGATTTGGATCTCCTTGCGGAAGATCCTGCTTCGCTTTATCAACAGCTTCCTTAACATCTGTTTTCGCATCTTTTATATCAATATCAGCATTGAACTCCGCAGTAATTACCGAAGCGTTTTGAATTGAATTAGATGTTACCTTTTTTAAACCTTTTAATGATTTCAGGCGTTTTTCGATTTGCCTGGTTACCAAATTTTCAATATTCTGCGGTGATTGCCCCAGAAACTGTGTTGTGACAAACACCTTTGATTGTGCTATATCCGGAAAATTCTCCTTAGGCAGGCGGTTATAACTTATCAGCCCCAGCGCAGTGATCAGGAACATGAGCACATAAATGGCTGTTTTGTTATCAATGGCCCAGCTTGAAGGGCCAAATTCTTTTTTTACATCTTTCATAATGAACAGATCAATTGGTTAATAACTAATTGGCCGACTGAACAACTTTGATCTTATCGCCGTCTTCTATTTCAGTTGCACCTTCAACAACCAGCTGGTCGCCGGCTTTTAAGCCTGATAATATCTCTGTTTGGCCACCATAGGTAACACCCGATTTTACATTTACCTGCTTGGCAATACCATTCTGATTAACAAAAACATGGTCGCCATTCTCTGATTTCTGTATAGCTTTAACCGGTACTGCTATAGTATTTGTTTTTGAATAATCAGCAATTTTTAAAATTGCAGTCATATTAGGGCGAAGTGTGCTGCGCTGAGGTAATTTGACCTCCACACCGAAACTACGCGATGTTGGGTCGATGGCTTTGGCAGCAAAAGTAACTTTAGTAACCAACGAGTCCTTAGCATCTGGAATTAATATTTTAACATCATTACCGGTATTTACGCTACTTGCATATGATTCAGGGACATCGGCCTTAACTTTTAAAACATCAGCATTCACAATACGGATCCCTGTTTGCCCCGGCGCGGCACCTTGTCCCAGCTTCAGGTCCATTTGATCCACAACGCCATTTATAGGTGATATGATACGATATAATGCCGACTGCTTTTTTAACGATGCTAAAGCTTTTTGGCTGCTTTGCAATGTGGTTTGAGCTTGCAAATATTGCACTTCGGTGCCAATTTTCTGATCCCACAGGTTTTTCTGACGATCAAACAATTGTTGATTTAAACTTACCTGGGCTTCGCTTTGCGCAATGTTTTGCTGCATAACGCTGTTGTCCAATTGCGCTAATACCTGCCCTTTACTTACATGCTGGCCTGGCTTTACATAAATAGCTGTAATAATTGCTTGTGCTTGCGGATAAGCCGTAACATTATCCTGCGCATCTATTTTACCCTGGATCTGTACATAGTTAATAAAACTGCCGTTTTTCACTTCTGTAACACTTACATCGGTTGTTTTAGCCGAATCGGTAGTACCCATTTCAGCCTGCAGCTTCGCTATTTTTGAATTGATATCCGATTGTTGCTTTTGCAGATCGGCCAGTTCGGCCTTTTTATCTTTGGGCTTACTTGAGCATGCAGCCAGTAAAACCAGGAAAGGTATGTATATGAATTTTTTCATTTTCATTGTTATATAGTGAGTTTAGTGTTGTTATTTAATTCGTCCGTAAGCTTTGTCAAGGTCAACTTTACTAACCAGGGCATCATAAAGGCCCTGGATATATTTATTGTCAGCATCTTCAAGGCTGGTTTGGGCCTGTGTGACCTCAATGCTTGATCCTACTCCCTGCTGATATTTTACTTTTGATACATGGAGTACTTCCTGTGCAAGCGCCTGGTTACGTTTTTGATTATTAAGTGATTGTAAGCCATTAATATATGACACAGTTGCCACCTTTGCATCAAGGTTTATCGTATTTTTAAGGTTTACGAGGTCGTTTGTTAATTTTTGAACTTCAATTTTTGCTTGTCTTACCTGGTTTAATCTTTGCCCTCCGCTAAAAATAGGGACGTTAAGCGTCAAACCAATATAGCTTGAAGGAAAAACCTGGCTGTAAAGCTTACTAAAGTTATTATTCTGATATGATGCCGCATAGCTGCCATTCGCGCTTAATGTTGGCAAATAAGTTGTTTTTTTGTTTTGCAGATCAAGCTCATTTAGTTTTTTCTGAGTTTCCTGCAAGGAGTACTCTATACGATTATGGTAAAAGCCTGTATCTACCGATATTTCTGCAACATTATTATCAAGACTAACATCGCTTAGCTTATCTTTCAACACAAGATTTTCATCAACAGGCATTCCCATCTGAAACTTCAGCATTTGATAGTTCAAAGCCAATGAACGTACAACGTTTTCGCGGTTAGTTATTAAATTATTGTATTGCACAGTAATGCGGTCTACATCAATTTTTTCAACAAAGCCTTGCTTATTTTGTGCTACGGTTTGGTCAACCTGCTGTTTTAACTGGGTTATATTAGCATCGTATAGTTTAATTTGTTCGTCGCTAACCAAAACCTGATAATATGCTTTGGTGACAGCAACGTTGGCTTCAATTTTTGAGCGGGTATAATTACGCTGTGAAAGCTCACGATATGTTCTTGAAGCCTTTAAACCAACAAGATAACTCCCGTTAAAAAGGATCTGATTTAAACTAACACCAAGGTTTGATTGGTACTTTACACCAAATTTAACCGGCACAAAGGTACCAGGGGCTCCAAAAAACTCACCCGGTAATAACGTGGTTGGTATTTTAAGATAATCCTGGAATGAGGCTGAGCCGCTGATTTGTGGTAAGCCAATGCCGGTTGTTTCTTTAACCTTATACTCCGCACTTTTGATATCGAGACCCGAGTTCACAACTGCGCTTTGGTGCTCGTAAGCATAATTTACACAATCCTGAACCGTAAAGTTAAAGGTTTGTCCATTTGGCGTTGCCTCCTGCGCGTAGCTTTTAAAGGCTACGGCGCAAAATACAGTTGCCGTAAAAAATAGATATTTCATTATATATATTGTGATTGAGTGATTTACTTAAACTGATACAAATTTCTTTTAGCTATTGACAACCTTGTGTCAGCAGCCGGTTATTCATTATTAATATTTTTATATTCGTTAAGCAGCTTGTAGCCCTCAAGCGTACAAATGCCATAGTTAAAATGATCTAGAAACTGAACTTGTACCTTCCAGGGGCTAAATTCAGTTACCGGAAATATTGAAGTGTTAAAACCCAACTCCACCTGGTTAACCCGCATCCGCGCCATTATCTTTACGTCAATATCCTTACGAATGTAACCCTGACCCATACCTTTAGTTAAAAGTTCTTCCATTTTTTGGATCAGTACCCCGGCCTTGAATCTTTGAAAGTCGTCCCAGGCTTCAGCATGATATTTTTGCAAATCATGAATAACAATCGGGTTGATCCTTGAAAATATCTCTTCTGAGCATTTGGTCATATTGATCATCTCCTCAATCACATTAGCTGATTTACTGATAATCTCATTCATTTGATCTTCATCTTCCTTCAATTTCTTTTTTGTAAGGGCAACAACTAATTCGTTTTTGTCCTTGAAAAATTGATAGATCGTTTTTTTTGACATGCCAAGGTGCCTGGCTATATCATCCATGGTGATACTTTTAATTCCCGCCGTTAAAAACAGGTCTTCAGCACCTTTTATAATTCTTTCTGTTTGACTCATTGACTTTCCGGGTCAAAACTAAGGAAACATTTTTTGAATAAAAAGTTTCCGTTCATTTTTACTTTTTCATTACAAATACTTGTTTGCTTTTTTTAACATCAGTTAGTTATTGTTTGTTGTAGTGGCTTATTTGCAAAGCTTTTAGTCTGCAAATGGCACATCAAAAATGATTACCTTTGCAAAAAATTATACCACTCTTTTAATATGACGCTTACTCCACTTTCAGCGATCTCGCCTATTGATGGCCGTTATAGAAACACCACCGCCGAACTTGCCGGATACTTTTCAGAATATGCCCTTATCAAGTACCGTGTATTTGTTGAGATAGAATATTTCATAGCACTTGCCGAATATCCACTACCTCAGTTACAATCATTTGATAAAAATCTATCAGAAAAGTTACGCGATATTTACAGGAATTTTTCGGAAGATGACGCTGAGAGTATCAAAGTGATTGAAAAAACGACAAATCATGATGTTAAAGCCGTTGAATATTTCATTAAAAAAGAGTTTGATAAATTAGGTCTGGAGCTCTACAAAGAGTTTATCCACTTTGGGCTTACTTCTCAGGATATCAACAACACCGCTATCCCGTACACCTTTAAACTGGCATTAAATAATAGCTACTACCCTGCCATTGATGATCTGGTTAGTATCCTGAAAGCATTTGCTGCAGAGTGGGAGAATGTTCCGTTATTGGCACATACTCATGGCCAGCCAGCTTCTCCAACCCGCTTGGGCAAAGAGATCCTGGTATTTGTTGAACGTTTGGAAGCCCAGCTTGTGTTGCTAAAACCTATTCCAAATTCAGCCAAGTTTGGTGGCGCTACCGGTAATTTTAACGCTCACTTTATCGCCTATCCTGATAAGGACTGGAAATCATTCGGTAATCATTTTGTGAACGAAATATTGGGTTTAAAACGCTCGCAGTTTACTACCCAAATTGAGCACTACGACAACTTTGCAGCTCAATGCGATGCTTTAAAGCGCGTAAACAACATCCTGATTGATCTTGACCGTGATATGTGGACTTACATATCCATGAACTACTTTAAACAAAAGATCAAAGCGGGCGAAGTTGGTTCATCGGCTATGCCGCATAAAGTTAACCCTATCGACTTTGAAAATTCGGAAGGCAACCTGGGAATCGCTAATGCTTTATTTGAGCACCTTGCAGCCAAATTGCCAATATCAAGACTACAACGCGACCTTACCGACTCTACCGTATTGAGGAATATCGGTGTGCCATTTGCGCATACATTGATCGCTATTAAATCAACCGTTAGGGGATTAAACAAACTATTATTAAACACCGATGCCATCAATGCCGATCTGGAAGCTAACTGGCCGGTTGTTGCAGAAGCTATCCAAACCATACTAAGGCGCGAGGCTTACCCTAACCCTTATGAAGCCCTTAAAGACCTTACCCGTACCAACCAGCAAATCAACGCCAACACAATAGCAGAGTTTGTTGATACGTTAAATGTAAGTGACGCCATTAAGGATGAGATTAAAAAGATAACGCCGTTGAATTATACGGGAATTTGAGTTAGATGCGCAAATGATATTTTGATTTGATGATGCTTTTGTTGTTCAATCAATTTGCACATTCGCATATCTGCACATTTGGAATCTGATCATCTGCACATCAAAGAAATGTCATAACAAAGTTTAGGGTAGCATTTAATAAAAAAGGTAGTTAAATTTGTTAATTAGATTGAATAAAAACACGAAACGATGAATATCAACGTATATACCGAATTAACGCCTAACCCGGCAACTATGAAATTCATAGTTAACAAACTGCTTATTAATGGCAGTGTTGACTTCCCTACTAAGGAAAGTGCCGAACATTCACCTTTTGCAAAAGAACTGTATAAGTTTTCGTTTGTAAACGGCGTTTTCTTTGCCAGCAATTTTGTTACCATTACCAAAACTGAAGGCAGCGAATGGGCAGATGTTGAACCGATAATGAAAGAGTTTGTTAAAGGCGCAATCGAATCTGAATTAAAGATCCAGTTAGAGGAAGAAGCCGAAGCCGGAAACTTTGAAGGCTCTGAAACTGAAGTTAAAATTCAGCAGATCCTGCATGATTATGTTCGTCCGGCTGTTGAGCAGGATGGCGGCGCTATCTCTTACCGCTCATTTAACGAGGGTGTTGTAACTGTTGAGCTTCGCGGTTCATGCAGCGGCTGCCCGTCATCAACAGTAACCCTTAAAGCCGGTATCGAAAACCTGCTTAAACGCATGGTGCCTGAAGTTACCGAGGTGGTTTCCGAAGCCTTATAATATTATTGATTTTGGGGTTCGAGCCCCATTGCATACCCGAAAGCCTTTCATGAAAATGAGAGGCTTTTTGCTTTTTTACCCCTAATCCTGTTTATAATTAAATGAGGTTATCTGTCTATAAGTTTCTATTTTAGCCACCCAATCGTTAAACTTTATCACAATGCCAAATTTGATTGATATTTCAAACCTCCACATTCTAATTTCAGTTGATGATACTTTGTTTACTCCAACTTTCTAAACTATGGAAGTTAATGAATTACTAAATTGTAAGAATTGCGGTGCAATATTAACTGCAAGCGCAAATCAAACAATTAAATGCGACTATTGCGGAACAATTTATCACCCAAAACCGCAGACAGATCATACAATATCGTCTACAGAAGTTACAACGGAAGGAGTACAACACCAACTGGAAAACGTGGAAAATGGTGATGCCAATGAAACACTCCAGTCAGATGATTTTCCTACCGATAAGCAAAATACAAATCTTGGATGTAGTATCGCTCTGATAGCTTCGGCCGCCATCATGGTGGTAATAGTCATAGCTAAAATCATTGGATCGGAGCAGAAGACTACTTATAGTGGTAGCATAGCTATTGACACCTCAATGTTAAACACACAACCCCAGCCTGTTGAACTGTCAGAAACAGCGCAAGCGAGTCTCAAAAAATTAGCCGCAATCAATGTGGATAAGAAACTCTTTAAAAAGTTAATTAAAGATTCAAGCAATATCACAAGAGAGTCTGCGGTTCAGCCAACGTATTTCAGAGATAAAAATTCAATAGTCGGTAAGCCAGTCACCGGTTTATACGCCTATATAAATTGTTATGACATAACAGGCTGCAACATTTATTTTGGTTGTCAACATATAAATAAAAAACCTTTAGGATTACAGAGTTTGACATTTGTTATAAATGGTAAACGTCTCCGGTACAAACCCGATTTTGCAACAGACTCTTTACAGCATTGGATAAACGAATACAGCGAGGAGACGATTTACGACGACAAAATCTCAATATTATTAAAACTTGTAACAGCAGATAAGGTCATTGTTCGTTTTAACGGTAACAAAGGCCACGATCAAATAATATTACCAAAAGATCAGCAAGATGCGCTTAAGAGGCAAGTGCAACTTTATAAAGGATTGCTTTTGGGATATGCTAAGGAATAAAGGTGTAAAAGTATTACCTGAAATACTTCTGTATCGCCCCCAACATCTCCCCCGTGATCTTCCCATTGGTAGCCAACAGTTCCCGCGTATCCAAAACCTCATTGCCGCCTTTAAAGTTCACCACTTCACCTCCTGCTTGTTTTACAATCACAATACCGGCGGCCACATCCCAGGCGTTGAGGTTATACTCGTAAAAAGCATCAAAACGGCCGCAAGCTGTATAGGCCAGATCAACAGCGGCTGAACCCAAACGGCGTAAGCCATGGCTGCTGCGCATCAGCTCTGTAAATAATTCAATATAGGCAGCCTGCTTGGTAAAATCGTAATATGGAAAACCCGTTGCCAGTAAGCTGGTACCGACTGTGCTGTTATTGCTTACGCTGATCTCTTTACCGTTCAGGTATGCGGGAGCATCTTTCCAGGCGTAAAAGCATTCGTCAAGGTTTATTTCATATATCACACCGGCTATCAGTTCATCGTATTCTTTCAAAGCAATACTTACTGAAAAAGCGGGTAAACCATGAATAAAATTGGTAGTACCATCCAGCGGATCGATGATCCAGTTGTAGCGTTCGCCTATTTTAGTGGTTGTTTTTTCTTCGGTAATGAAACCGGCTTCAGGCAAAATTTTGCTCAGGCCCTTTACAATAGCTTCTTCGGCGGTTTTATCAACGTAGGAAACCATATCGTTAAGGCCTTTATATTCTATCCTATCCGGGTCAAATGCTTTACGCTCCTGCCTGATGAAGTCACCTGCCTGTTTTGAAACTTCAATTACCTGGTGTATGATGTTCGCTGTTTGCATGGTTACGTTTTAATGATAGGCTAAATGAAAAAACTTTATGGATAAAAAAACTGGCGAAGAATAAGCTTAATGCAGCCGAAATCCGTGCTACTGTAGGATTAAAGCTGCAAGTTTGGATCAATATTTTTACAACTGATAAGTTGGCGAAGAAACCGATTATAGCCACCGTTACAAAGCGAAAAAACTGCTTGCGCGGTGCCGATTTAGATTCATTGAACACCATGTAACGGGTAATTAAAAAATTAACTATCACGCCCATAAAAAACGATAATGCCAATGATACGGTATAGTTACGAACGGTAAGCCCGAATATCCGGTAAGTGTGCTGTATTAGCAGGTTGTGGTAAAAAAGATAAAACGCCGAAACATCGACCAAAAAGCCGGCACCGGCCGAAACTACAAATCTGAATACCTGGTTATGGATTAAACTGCCTTTTGATTTGTTATCAGCCATTTGTTGTGCCCAGCGCTTTCTTTTCTTTGTTTAATCCGGTTACAATAAGTGTAATACCACCCAAAACCATGATCACAGAGATCATTTCGGCCTGGGTAAATGAAACACCAGCAACAACATACTTTGTATTAACCCTGATGAGCTCAATAAAGAAACGCTCAACACCTGCTAATATCATGTATATACCAAACAAAACGCCCGGAGCTTTAAAAATGTGCCTTATTTTCCACAATACAAAGAACAGTAATAAACAAATTACAGATTCATAAAATGAGGTTGGATAAACCGGATATTGCAGTTCATGGCAAAATTTGCCCATGCAATTTACCATTTGCACACCTTCGTCGTTCACGTTGTGCGGAAATTTGAAGCTCCACATCCAATCAGGTGCCCAGCTTAACCAATGAGGCTTTGGCGCCAGGTTAACTATACCCCAATCACCATCGCCGCTCATCTGGCAGCCGATACGGCCTAAAGCATAAGCCAGCATCATGCCCGGACCACCGATATCAAGCATATCCAGCGGTTTAATACCGTGTTTGTTAGCAATATAGAGTACTGCCGCGCCACCGCAGATCAGACCGCCATAAAAGGTTAAACCACTAAAGCCTATCAGCATGCCAACCGGGTCTTTCATAAAGTCGCCCCAGTTTTCCAATGCATTAAAAAGCTTCGCACCGGCAAAACCAAATACGGCTGCCCAAAGCAGTATACTGCCCAACAATTCATGTGGATGCACAATCACATCTTTTGTTTCGGGTTTATCAAGCTTTTGTTTTTGAGCTTCATGCCATGCCCAGTACGCGAACGCTGCAGCTCCAAGGATCCCACCTATCCAGTTGCCTCGCAGGGATAACAAAAAATCCTGCGGACTATCAATGAGAGCCTGGTAATTGAGAATACTGTCAACAATTTTATAGCCTAATATGAAGCCAAAAACACCATTTCCCGCAAGCTCGGCATTTGAAGCCGGCAACCCGATAGTAACCCGTTTTTTAAAAGTATGGATAACACCCAACGCTTCTTTACGTTTAAACTCCTGGCCAAATGCCCAGTAAGCGCCAACAAAAGCTATCGCCACAAAAAAGCCGAAGGTTTGTATAGGCAAAGGAAGATTAAAACCAAAAAGGTATTTCAGTAACGATGTAAGCGTTGGAAACATAGGTTATATTTTAAGGCGAATATAGAATTTAATACACTAATATTTCTTCGCCTTCTGTTATTTCAACATCACCATCAGGTGAAATATTTGTTAGGTGCACCGTTTTTAATTCGTTCACCAGTACAGGATCATACTTGGTGCGTACTTTCACATAGTTACGGGTAAAGCCGTGCATAAAGCCATCTTTAATATCGCCCTCAAACAAAACTTCCTGGTTTTTACCGAATTGGCTTTCATAAAAAGCACGGCGCTTTTTGTCCGATAGGATATGTAGCATTTTACTCCTCTCGCCACGTGCCGAGCCGGGTACCGCGCCCGTCATCTGAGCGGCCAAAGTATTTTCCCTTTCCGAATAAGTAAATACGTGCAGGTACGATATATTAAGTTCGTTGAGGAAGTTATAGGTATCGATAAAATCCTCCCTTGTTTCGCCGGGGAAACCAACGATAACGTCTACACCAATGCAGCAATCGGGCATCAGCTCTTTTATTTTGGCGACACGGTTAACATAGAGGTCGCGCTTGTAACGGCGGCGCATCAGCCCCAAAATCTTATCCGAACCTGATTGCAGCGGGATATGAAAATGCGGTACGAAACGTTTTGAAGCAGCCACAAAAGCGATGATCTCGTCGGTAAGCAGGTTAGGTTCTATGGATGAGATCCTGAAACGGTCGATACCTTCTACCTCATCAAGGGCCTTAACCAAATCAAAAAACTTGTCTTCGCGTTTACCGTTCCGGATCCCGAAATCGCCAAGGTTTACACCGGTAAGTACAATTTCCTTTACGCCCGACTCAGCAATTTGCTTTGCCTGCGCAACAACGTTCTCAATGGTATCGCTTCTGCTGGCGCCGCGGGCCAGCGGAATGGTACAAAACGTACAGGAGTAATCGCAGCCATCCTGCACTTTCAGAAAAGTGCGGGTACGGTCGCCAAAAGAATATGCGGGAACAAACTCATTAGCTTCAGACACCGGCTGATTAAGCACCAGCGCCTTTGGCCTTTTAGTTAGGTCGGTAATATGATCAACTATCTGAAACTTTTCGGCAGCGCCAAGCACCATGTCTACGCCGGGGATTTCGGAAATTTCCTGCGGTTTTAGCTGTGCGTAGCAACCTACTATAGTTACGTAGGCATTAGGTGAAATTTTAAGCGCCTCCTTAACAATCTTTTTACACTTTTTATCGGCATTATCAGTTACCGAGCAGGTATTGATCACAAAAACATCCGGTGTTTCGGTAAAATTTACCGTATCATAACCGGCCTGGTTAAACAGCCGACCAATAGATGAGGTCTCTGAATAATTCAGCTTGCAGCCTAAAGTGTAAAAAGCGACTTTCTTGTTCATTTCAATCGGCAAAGATAATGTTTTTTAAAGAAATGCCTATTTCAGCAATTTCACTTCAAGGTAAAAAGTATTTGTAAAATTATGGGTGTACCAAAATCGCCATTCCCCAAATAAAATTGGTTTTGCCTTTGCCGATTTTTTAAAATGTCCCATTTTTTGAGACTGAAACGCAAAACATGCTTTTTATGAAACATATTGATAATCAAAGCTTTAATATTTTACCTGAAACACCAATAAATATTTGATTATCAACCACTAAAACTTTATGGAGTATAAAATCAACACTTAAAGGGCGTACATTTATTTTCGGCTTTTTTTGAGTTTTTTTGAGTTTTTTTAAACCTGCAGGGCCTATTGCCAATACCCGCTGACAAAACAATACCACCATCGTTGCTTTAGTTTTTCTATAAACAAGAGCCTCTTTATAGTCCCGGTATTTTCATAATCCTGGTAATTTGCCTATTTTCAGTGCGGATAAAACGTAAACCCTAAACCGCCAATATCATGATCATATACGGCATCAAAGCGAAACTATTAAAAGCTGAAATAACAAGCGACACCTGCCCAAACTGCAATACCGGCAACAGTATACAAATGAATGTATTTCAACGCTGGGCACATATTTTCTGGATCCCGTTTTTCCCGATAGGTAAAACAGGCGTATCCCAATGCCTCAATTGCAGGCAGGTTTTGAAGCTTAAGGAAATGCCCGCCTCGCTTAAATTAAGCTATGATAATATAAAATCTCAAACTACAATACCTGTGTGGACATTTGCAGGCTGTTTCCTGATCGTTATCGGTTCGATATTTTTTTATATCAGCGAAAAGCAGAAAGCAAAAAAAGTAAACCAATGGGTTTTATCGCCACAAAAGAACGATATATTTCATATCAAACTTAAAAACGAACACTATACCCTTTACAGGGTAAATAAGGTTTCGGGCGATTCTGTTTACCTGGCCTTAAACAAATATGAATCAGACCGTGAAGAGGGCCTTGATGATATCGCGGCAAAGGGTGATACCGCCTATGATAACGCCCAGCAAGGTATTGCCAAACCCTTCCTTATAGAAATGGCCAAAGAAGGAGCTATTCTGGATATTGAGCGGAAGTAAAATAGTATCTTTTGGGACACTATCAAAAAATATTTATTGCCGTTGGTTTTAACCGATGGTAAAAAAGCTAAGAAGTCTTGGCTTTAGCCCAATTGTATTAGCGGATTTGGGCTGAAGCCCTCTTATCGCTACTCATTATCCCGTTGGTTAAAACCAACGGCAATGAAGCATTATCTATCTGTAAACGATATTCGTCAATTTTAAACGATGTCTAAATACGATTGATAAAAAACCTAACTACACATTCCCCCAGCCCAAAGCCAAAACATCAGCAATATGCATGGTTTGGATAGGCAGGTTATTTTTATCGATGTACCCCTGCATATGCATTAAGCATGAAGTATCTGTTGAGATAATGTACTCGGCACCGGCATCAAGGGCGTTATTTACTTTTTGCTGCGCCATGGCGGTTGAAATGCCATCAAACTTAACGGCAAAGGTACCGCCGAAACCGCAGCAGGTCTCGCCATCCTTGAGGTCTAACAATTCGAGGCCGAGTACTTTAGAGAGCAGTTGGCGCGGCTCATCCTTTATTTTGCACTCGCGCAGACCGGCACAGCTATCATGATAAACGGCCTTGCCATCAAGTTCGGCGCCGAAATAATCAAACTCCAGGATATTCACCAAAAAGTCTGATAGCTCGTAGATATTCCCTTGAATAGCCCTGCATTTATTGTGAACAGCCGTATTGGTAAACAGATCGTTATAGTAATTCTTTACCATTCCGGTGCATGACGCCGAAGGCGAAACAATAACACTGTCTTCCGAAAAATCGCTTAAAAACTTGCTTCCCACCTCTTTGGCATCATCCCAAAAACCGGCATTAAAAGCCGGCTGACCGCAGCAGGTTTGCGCCGGGTTATAACTAACCTTGCAGCCTGCTTTCTCCAACAATTTTACAGTATTAAAAGCAGTTGCCGGAAACAACTGATCTATGAAACACGGTATAAACAATTCAACCTTCATCGGCACAAATTAGTTAACGGGCGCTAAAATCCAAATTTTTATTGACGTTTCGTTCAGCCCTCAGCAAAGAAAACAACAAAACTAAGCCAACAATGAAAAATACACCCAATACCAAAACCGAATTTCGCGGACTACCGGTTATTTCTTCAAAAAAACCAAAGCTAAATACCCCGCCTACTATGGCCAGCTTTTCGGTAACATCATAAAAACTGAAGAAAGATGCCGTATCGGGGATATTTTCGGGCAGATATTTTGAATACGTTGAGCGCGACATGGACTGGATACCGCCCATCACCAAACCAACCACCACTGCTATGATGTAAAACTGTGTTTGTGTATAGGTAAAGTAAGCAGCTATACAAACCGCGATCCACAGGATCACCACACTAATTAAAACCCTTACGTTACCGTATTTACCCGACAGGCGCGACATAAGCGTAGCACCCAAAATAGCAACCAATTGAATAATTAAAATGATAGTGATGAGCTGCGGAGTTTCCATTTTAAGCTCTTTGGCAGCAAAACCGGTTGCCACCAGCATAATGGTTTGCACACCCATCGAATAGAAAAAGAACGATGGTAAAAACCTTTTTAACAACGGCATTTCCTTAACCTTTTTCCAAACGTGCCCTAATTCGATAAAACCGCCTTTTATAATATGATGGTTATGGCTTTGCGCATTCGGGCTGCCCTTAGGCAATACACTGAACGGGATCATAGCAAAACCTATCCACCATAAGCCAACCAGCAAAAATGATAATCGGGGCGCGAATGTTTTATCAACAATACCAAACCACTCCCCTTTCAGCACAAATAAAAAACAAATAAGCTGAAGCAGTACACTGCCGATGTAGCCATAGGTGAAACCTTTGGCACTCACATTATCCTGCATATCCACAGTGGCAATTTCGGGCAGGTATGAATTGTAAAATACAAAACCACCGCTATAACCGATAGCCGCCAGGGCAAAGCAAATGATACCTAACTCCAAGTGGTCTTTGTCAAAATTGAACAACGCGCAGCAGGCCGCCGAACCAAGCAGGGTAAAAAACATCATGAAGATCTTCTTATTGCCTTTATAGTCGGCTATTGATGACAATATAGGCAGCAGCAATACCATCACCAGGTAAGCAGCAGATAAGGCATAATCAGAAAGGGCAGTATTTACAAAGCTTTTACCAAAAAAGTTGACCCTATCGCCGTTGGCATGGTTAGTTGTGATGGCTACATAGTATGCCGGAAAAATGGTTGAAGTAATGACAAGGTTATACGCGGAGTTGGCCCAATCAAAGAAAGCCCAGGCGCGGATGGTTTTTTTGTTGTTTTTATTTTCCATTTGCTCACTAAATGTATGCAAATTTTAGAAACTGCAAAAAAGACCAACAATAGTACTTATCAATGCCCGCGCGGTGCATAAACAATGATACAAGCACCTGTCAATGCAATCAAAGCGCCGATAATATCATAACGGTCGGGCTTAAATCCATCCACCTTCCAGGCCCAGATCAATGCCAGTACAATAAAAATACCGCCATAAGCCGCATACACCCTGCCGAAATTGGCGGTTTGCCACGTTGCTACGATACCATAAAGCGCCAGGATCACCCCGCCCGCTATACCAAACCAAAGCGGCTTACCTTCTTTTAACCAAAGCCAAACCAAATAGCCGCCGCCTATCTCAAATAAACCGGCCAGCAAAAAAAGAGCAAATGAACGAATAATTGCCATTATTAAAATTTGAAAGTAACCACTTCGCTAAAGATATAAAAACGCCAACATTGGCCCGGGACAATCATAAAAAAAGGCCTCCCTTTCGGGAAGCCTTGATTATTTTTTATAAAACGGGCTTAGCTCCTGTCATAAAACGCGGGTGGTTCAATACCCAAAGTGCGAAGGTAAACATAGCCCTGGCCGCGGTGATGGATCTCGTTATCAATAACGTACTGTAAAATATAATTGACCAATCCTTCATATTGGCCAAATGCCAGTACTGTTTCCTGGAAACGCTCGGGCGTAATCCGGGGCCAATAGGTTTTGATTTCCTCAGTGGCCTCATCCCAAAGTTGCAGCAGTTCTGCCTTTGTAGTTGCTGCTATTTTACCTGTATGGTGATCCAGACCTGCAATTGGTGTCCAGTTATCTGTTACAACGCCTCTTACACAAGGCCCGCCCATACTAATAAACTCTTTGACCATATCGGCAAAGGGGCGCATACCACCTATCGAATAATTAAATAAGGCCTCCTCCGGAAAAGCGTCGATAACCCTGCGGGTTACCCGGCGCTGGCCAAGCCAGCTTTGTAAAAGTTGATCGGGTGTATAAACAGATGCTGCTGCAGTTTCTGTTGACTGTTGATTTGTGTTAGTTTCCATTGCTTTGATGTTTTGTTTTTGATTACAATACAAAGTAACCAAGCCATGGTGACAGCCCTATGTCAGCAGGAAAAAAGAAAAACTAACTAATTTGTGTTTTGGATAAACTCTACCACCTGTTGCTGCTCATTATTCGATAAAGTGCCTTCCGAATAATGCCATTTAGAAGTAACATCACCCTCAAACCTGATCTGTCCTAAATAATCCGGATTTTTGTTATCATCCAGCAGCGGCTTGCTTTCACCAATTTCGGGAGCTATCTCCTGAATTTCAAAAAGCGTAGCTTCCCCATCGGCCCCACCTTTATAAAGTTTGTACAAGCCGGTGGCATTTAATTCATGATTTGTTGATTGATGCAGTACCGGCTCAATAATGATATTTCTTTGTGTGCCGTTATCGCCGGTAACGTTGTGGTTAACTGTGTGGATCATGGCTTATGATTTTATTTATTGATAGTACAAGCCTGCCGCCAAATTGTTTAAGCCTCCACTTCAACCCGCTGTTTGCGAAGTTTATTTTCTTTAAACATCAGCACGATGAGCATAATAAGCCCCAACACAAAAAAGCCATCAAGCGCAAGTGTCGAGTCGCGCATTTCATTAGTCACGGCTTCCACAAAGCCAAAACAAAACAGGCCCACTACAATTGAAAGCTTTTCGGTGACATCATAAAAGCTAAAATACGAAGCCGTATCCGGGATGTTTTCGGGCAAATATTTAGAATAGGTTGAACGCGACAAGGATTGTACCCCTCCCATTACAATACCAATGATCACCGCGGCAACATAAAACTGGGTAGAATTTGTGATAAAGTAAGCATACAAACAAATGGCCGACCAGATTGCCACCAAACCTACCAGCGTACGCACATTCCCGAATTTCTCCGATGATTTGGATGCAATTAATGCCCCCGGCACAGCAACCACCTGGATGATGAGCACAATAGAGATCAGGGCAGCATCGGGCATGTGCAATTCTTTGGCAGCAAAGTTAGCCGCAGCCAGCATAATGGTTTGTACACCAACCGAGTAAAGGAAAAACGACACCAGGAAGCGTTTGAGCAGCGGCATTTTGCGCACTTTGCCAAAAACCTTTGCCAGTTCTTTAAAGCCGCCGGTAAGCACGTTATAACTATGCTTGCCCGCATTGGGCTGCCCTTTCGGCAACATGCGGAACGGGATAATGGAAAAACCTATCCACCATACAAAAACCATTAGGAATGAGATCCGGGCAGGCAGCCAGTCGTCGGTAATGCCAAACCAATTAGGTTCAAGCACTACGATAAAGCATAATACCTGCACTACAATACTGCCTACATAACCATAAATAAACCCTTTGGCGCTTACAGCGTCCTGCTTATCGGGCGTGGCTATTTGAGGGAGATAAGAATTATAAAACACAAAACCACCGCAATAACCTATAGAAGCAAGACCAAAGCAAAGCATCGGGATTTCCAACCCTGTGCCGGGCTTAAAGAAAAACAAACCCGCACAGGCCAGGCTACCCAACCAGGTAAACAATTGCAGGTATGATTTTTTATTGCCCCGGTAATCGGCTATGGAAGTAAGGATTGGCAAAATAGCCGCAACTATAAGGTAAGATAAACCGAGAATATAGTTTGATAAAACCGTGTTAACATACCTATGCCCCAGGAAAGTCACTATCTGGGTATTCTTCGAGTTAAACTTGGTAACCTCTACAAAATACGCCGGGAAAATAGTAGAGGTGATAACGATATTATATGACTGATTGGCCCAGTCAAACATGCACCAGGCCCAAATGGTTTTCTTGTTATTTTTTGCTTCCATTACGGGCTTAAAAGTAGGGAAATTTAGAGGAAGCCCGATTTACTGAAGAAAAATAAATTGCTTTATATCATCAACGACTGGAATTTATTTTAGGATGGTTCATATCATACTTTAGCCTGTAGTATATTAAAACAAAAATTACTATAAGCGTGAGGATTATAACGAAAACGCTCATGTTAAACTGTTTCTTTTTTTCAGGGGTATCTACCGATATTTTGTATTCCCATTCGATGCCATATTTATCCTTTAACCGGTTTGCAATATATTCAGTAAGCTTATAACATCCTGTTTTACGAAGGTCATTTACTTGTTCAAACGCCCGAAAACTGCAAAGCAAACAGATTTCTTCTGCATTTTTAACATAGATTTCAGAACAGGTGTTAATTCCCCTGGGCGAACCTTGATCAATTGTTATAAAAACCAGACTATCTGAACGAATATCAACTATATTGGTCTTTAGATGATCATTATGGATGATTGCTTTTGAATTTAAATGGATCGTTTTTTCGAAGGATAACATTGGGTTTTCATAAGAAACAATCAAGATATCATCATTTTCTTCCCTCAAAAACAAACCTGGAGCAAACTGCATTATCATCATGTAACGAAAGTAAAAAACATAATGTAGCTTTATTTTGATTTGTTGTAATTTTGATGAATCAAATAAGAAACGGCCAAATGTTCACCTATCTCCATTTTACAAACCAATTCGGCTCCTATCTTTATGATGATAATTTCCAGGCATTTTTAGCGGATACATTTACTGATCTTAGCTCATACAATATTTTAAAAAGCGATTACATGCGATCTGAAATATTGGGTATCGATTTGGGGTTCACCAATGAGGATGCTGTTATTGACGAAGATGAGTTGATCATTTTAGAACCCGGCCGGCCGATATTCTCTCATCTGAATATTTACCCTAACCCGGATATGCAATATATACTCCCATTTGAGATTTCATTCGACGATACCCGTGAAGAAGTCTTCAAAAAAGCAGGTGAGCCAACACAAACTAAACATGGAGATTCCCTCATTTTGGATAAGCCGTTCCTGGTAGATCATTACAGGATAGGCAACCTTGTTTTAAGTATCGATTACGATCCGGCTGATGAGCATATTAATTTTATACAGATCAGGGACAATAACATTGTTGCGCATTTGAAATTGTAAGTCAACACTTTTTATTCATATATACCGCCTTGAAACCTTATCCTTTCTTCAACATCAAAACCCGTCCCCAACACATATTCGCGATTGTGGCATTGTTATCAATTATACTTTCATTTTTTACGACTGCCGCAACAATAGATATCAATCTTCATAACACTTATTTCGTAATATCAGCGATTCATTTATGCCGCTTAATAGGCCTAATATTTTTTTATCTTATGGGTTATTTATACAATAACCGAACCGATATTGCCTGTAGTTTGGTTAAAATGGGGACACGTGCTGGTTACATTGATTGCGTTAATTATAATTTCTTATTTTTCCGCACAGCTATCAATACATGGTCCGCATAAATATTATACCGCAAGTCAAATACAGGAAACGGTCAATATTAATACAATTATTACTACTGCAATAGCCGTATTGCTCATTGCACAGTTGTTTTTTATAGCTAACCTTATAACTGGCATCATCAAAAAAAATCCGTCATCAATTCAAAACAAATGAGATCATTAATTTTGCACTAATTTTCTAATTGAATCAAATTACACGAATTAATTCCCAAACAAATTCGTGTAATTCGATTCAATTGTACACTACCCAAGCATTCGTGCCTTAATCAAATATTTCGGGCAGATGTTTGTAATTACCTTTCACAGTTGCCAACACCTCATCAAATTTACCACCAAGCATCATTTTGGTCATGGAGACGGCCATTCCTTTAACCATTTTAAGTTCGATATGCGGCGGCATGGCAAGGGCAGTTCCGTCGGTATAAACATTTACTAAAACTGGTCCTGTGTGTGCAAAAGCTTCGGCTATGCCCTGTTCAAGGCCCTGCGGGTCGTTTATGGTAATGCCCTTTATGCCCATTGACTCCGCGACCATGGTAAAATCAGGATTGTGCATGTCCACTTCAAAATCGGGCAGGCCCATTACTTCCATTTCCAGCTTTACCATGCCAAGGCTCCTGTTATTAAATACAATGATCTTTATAGGCAGATCATATTGTTTAATAGTGGCTAAATCGCCTAACAACATGGAAATGCCGCCATCACCACACATGGCCACAACCTGCCTGTCGGGACAGGCCAGCGCCGCGCCGATAGCATGCGGCATAGCATTAGCCATAGATCCATGAACAAACGACCCGATCATCGAACGCCTCCCATTAGCGCTGATATGCCTGGCACTCCAAACATTACACATCCCGGTATCGCAGGTAAAAATGGCATCAACAGAAGCATATTCGTCTACAATAGCGGCTAAAGCTTCGGGATGAATAGCATCATGTTCACCAAAATCCTTAATATAGGCTTGCTGTTGCTCTTTTACTTTAGCATGTACATGCAATTGCGCATCTAAAAAGCTGTTGTCGGTTTTTTCTTTAATTAAAGGGATCAACGCTTTAATTGTAGATTTTATATCACCATAAAGCCCCATCGTTAGTTTTGCGCGGCGACCAAGATTTTCAGGCTTGATGTCAATCTGCACTATCTTTTTATCCTGGGGATAAAAAGGCGTGTAAGGAAAATCGGTGCCAAGCAGGATAACCAAATCGCTTTCATGCATGCTATGATACGCAGCGGGCAAGCCAAGCAGGCCGGTCATGCCTACCTCGTAGGGGTTATCATGCTCCAAAAACATTTTGCCACGGAACGAATAACCAACCGGCGCTTTGATCAGTGCCGCCAATTCAACCACTTCATCATGAGCACCGGCACAGCCTATCCCTCCAAAAATGCAAACTTTGGGGTATCGGTTAATCAGGTCGGCCAGTTTTACTAACTCTTCCCATACCGGGGTAATGTTGGCCTTGCAAAAAAAGTTATTTACCGATGAGTCAATTTCAACAGCATCCTCCCCTGCCACATCGCCCGGTAAGCCCAATACGCCAACACCTTTGCGCTGAATAGCAGTTTGGATAGCTGCCTGTGCCATACGGGGCACCTGCTTATTGTTGGCAGCCACCTGGTTATAATAACTGCAATCGTCAAAAAGCTTGATAACATTGGTTTCCTGGAAGTAGTTACTGCCAAACTCTTTAGTAGCACAGGTAGACGCAATGGCTAAAACAGGCGCTCCTGACCGGTGAGCATCATAAAGGCCATTCACCAGGTGCACATGCCCGGGACCACTGCTTCCTGCACAACAGGCAAGTCCGCTCAGTTGCGCATCGGCCGAAGCTGCAAAAGCGCCTGCTTCTTCATTGCGTACATGGATCCATTTTAATTCGGGCGTTCTGCGTACCGCATCATTAAGTTCGTTTAAACTATCGCCGGTAATGGCATAAATACGTTTGATACCGGCCTGTATCAGCATTTCTACAAGTTGCTCGGCTACTTTTTTTGACATGTTTGGGTTGTTTAGCGTTAGTGATGTGGTAATTTACTATCCATAACACCAAACACGTGCCATTTGTTAAGCAATTAACCGTCAAATATTTGTAATTAACATATTTTTTGAGCTTTTTGATATACCGTGAATTCACGATAATAAATGATATATCGTAATGTTTAATTGTACATACCCATAATAGCCACAAGGGTTTACTTCACGCTTTTCCAAACCTCGTCATAAACGTTTCCTTTCAGGTATAATAGCGAATCTTTAAGCTTATAATTTAATACACCTTTCTTCCGTCCATATATTGGGCATATCCCCCCATTGCTTGAATCAATAAACAGATTATTGTCAATCGATTCTGCCTTGACATGAAAATCAGTGTTTACAATTTTTGCAAACCGATGTCTTTTCATGATCATAGTTTTGAAACAGAATGACTGATACCTAATGAAAAGGTGCGCGGAGGGGCCGCCGTATAAGTATCCCCATAGCTATTTCCAGTAACAGTAGTTGCATATAGCTTATTGGTCAGGTTCATAACATTGAACCAAACTTCCAGTCCCTTTGCGCTGCCGCTGCTGATGCGATAGGCAGTGCGTAAATTAAAAAGATCATAACCATTGTAGGTTTTGGTATTAGCTGCATTTGTAAAGTATTTACCCAAATGTTGCCATTCAACACCAGTTCTGAAGCCAGCGATAAAAGCGGGTTTCCAGGTAATCTCCGAATTAGCAATCCATTTTGGCGCATTGGTCATTTGATGACCGTCATAGCCGATGGATTTTCCGGCACTAATTTCACTGTATTTATTAAAGGTATGGGACGCAAACGTTCCACCGATGCGAAAGTCAAGGCTTTTTACGGAGCCAACCAGGAGGTTATACTCTAAGCCTTTGTGGGTAGTAGCAGCAGCGTTGGCATATTGTGTAGTATTGTCTGCCTGGATCAAGCTGATGATCTCATCTTTCCCTTGCAGGTAATAAGCAGTTAGCTCAAACCTGATCTTTTGGGAGAACAATGATGTCCAGCCGCCCAGTTCATAATTGTTATAAGTGGCCTGTTTAAGCGGTGTTAATTGCCTGGAATTGTAAAGGGTATTAGTTTCAGGCGGCTGAAAGCCCATACTGAAATTGGCATAAATGCCGCGCCCATTCTGCAGGTCATAAGTTACGCCAAGCTTGGGCGCCAATACATCATATCGATTATGCTCCTGTTGTTTGTACTTGGTTTTTAAAGGAGGAAGCTGGTTGTCAAAATTGTAAACGAGCAGGTCATAACGCAGTCCGGCAGTAATTTTTATCCGCTTAACCGGCTCTGCCATATACTGTACATAGGATGCGGCATTAAACAGGTGAATCTTATAATTATCAATCAGCGAATCAGTGTTGATATAACCGGTATAATACTGAGCGGTATTATCTTTTTTAATATTCAGGAAGTTAGCATAAAACGAACTTGGGCTATTATCCAGGTAAATGCCTGCGATCAATTGTGAGTGCATAAAATTTAACTTTACCGTATGCTGAGCAAGCAAGCCAAAGCTGTAAAAACTCAGCTCATTTATTTGACCTGTTGACTTTAAGTATTGGCCCTTATTGTTGCGGACATCGGAAATATAATAGCTGGGTAATTGCCCGGTGGAATTGTTTCTGAAAAAAAGCGTTAGAAAGGTGTGATTATCATCATTCCAATTATGATCAAGACGACTGCTGGCCCGGAATGCGTTCACCCTGCGGTAGGCAAAACGCTGATTACTACTGTAGGATCGGTTATAGAAACGTGCACTGTCTAGGTTTCCAGGCGTTTGTGTGTTAAGATAATTATAGGTACCGTATACTGTTAGCTTACTGTCGGCCCCCAGCGGATAGCTAACTTTAGCAGAAAGCGAATACTTATCAAAATCAGTATAATCCTGCCAGCCTTTTTCCTGGTGTGTGGCATAACCTGCCATATAAAACCCAACTTTTCCCGCAGTGAGCCCCCCTTGAATACCAGCCCGCAGGTAATGGTATTTATCTCCCTGTACATTGATTTGCCCTGCCGGGGTTACGGATTCTTTTGCCGTATTGAAGTTAACAGCCGCACCTATTGAGTTACTGCCATATAAAGACGAAGCTGGCCCCTTAATCACTTCAATATCCCGGATACCATCGGTATTGATCTCGTACAAAGCGTTATGATTGAATATGCCCGTTGGTCGGATCGGGATACCATCTTCCATGTAAAGGTAAAGCGCGTTGTAAGTAATCGGTTGGCGGATGGCCATGGTATGCTGCTCATTACCGAGGTTCACCATATATACCCCCGCAACTTTATTCAACAATTGATAAGGAGCGGTTGCATGCGCTTCGCGGATGGTATTTGAACTTATCTTGCTGATTGCAGCCGGTATATCCTTGCGGGGCTGCTCCTGGCGGCCCGCCGTTACCACCACCTCCTCCAGGCCGGCAATCACCGGTTTTAGTTGAACTGAGAGCGAGCTATCGCACCTGATACAGCAAGTACCATAACCGGTACAGCTAACCGTTAGGGAATCAGTTTTATTTTTATGCGCCAATATAAATTTGCCTGATAAATCAGTCGAGGTACCCAGCTTGCTTCCTTTGACACGGATACTGGCACCGACAACGGGTGCCTGGGTTTGGGCGTCGACAACAACACCCCGTATTTTTTGCGCTGATGCCTGTAAAGTAAAGGCAATAGCAAAGCAGAACACGATAAAGTATTTCATTTTTAAACATCTTCTTGTTAAACCAAAATTGAATTTGCTCAGGAGAGCATGTAGCGGTGAACTGAAGACGTAGCAGGGGGCCGAAAGATAGCTCCGAGCGGGCGAAGCAGCAGGGCGAAGCTTACCAGGGAGGTAAAAATGGCCAGCAGTTTGATGTGTACAGTAAATTGATTAACGCCGTGATAATAAGCCTCAAAAATGATTTCTTTAACGGTTCGGTTTTCGTTGCTCTTCTCTTCGCTATTAGCCTTTTTAAGCTGTTTGCTCAGGAAGCACCTGCCGTTGCAGTGTAGTATGGGCCTTGACTTATTGGCGCAAAGTTTTGCCGCAATATAATCCTGGTTGAGCCGGAACCCCACATAAAGCCATAGTGAGTTCAGGTTCATAACCAGTACCGAGAACAGGAGTAATATGGCGGTGAAGCGGCGGAACATCTTACAGATCTTTTTTGGAGAAAATTTTAAGCGCCAGTAGTACGGGTAAAACAGACCAGATCAATAGCATCGAAACACTGAAGGCAATGCCTGTACCGCTTCCGAAAAACTGTCGGTAAAGCGCGCCGGTGTAACCCATCAGAGCAGAAATATCCAGTTTTAACAAGATCATGATCCTTGCCAGATCTACCGGATTTAAGGCCGTGAGCACAATCATAGCCTTTTCCAACGGATAATCGCTGAAGGTGAACAGGAACAGCAGCACCAGAGCATCATAAACAATGGCCGCATAGAACCAAATCATTAGCGCAAGCCCAATACCCTTTGATTTATCCCTGGTTTTAGTGGAAGCCCAGAAAGCGAGTGAAGTAAAACTTAAGGTTACCAAACCTCCGGCAACCATTAGGGTGATGCCCGTAGCTGAGAGTGCAAACAAAGCAACCGGCAGGCAAACTCCGAGCACAAAAGCGCCCAGGATAGAGCTGCTGATGCCGAGGTATTCTCCCAATAAAATGTCCCTGCGTTTGATAGGCTGGGAAACAAGCAATTCGGTAAACTCCGCGGCGTTGAAATAATAGGTGGTTGCATAGATAATGCTTACCAGCGGCACAATGATCATCACAATGGTTGTAATACTTACCAGTCCTTTAATCACATCGCTGTCTGACAGGAAGATCACCGTACAAATGGTAGCGAGCAACAACGTGTAGGCAATGAGTACCTTACTGCGTATGATGTCGAGAATAATATATTTGGCTATCTTAAACATGTTCTTCAGTTAATAATCGGGTCAATATTTTACCCAGTTTCTGCTCACCTGTCTCCATTTGCAGCGCAGCCAGCGGCTCATAAAATTTGATCTTGCCTTCATAAAGGTACATCACGGTATCGGCCAACTCCTCCGACTCTGAAAGGATATGTGAGGTAATGATCACAAGCCTGTTATTTGCTTTTTCGTCGAGGATCTTTTGTTTTAAAATTTCGGTGGCAAAGGGATCAAGGCCCGCTGTGGGTTCGTCGAGTATCAGCACGTCAGGATTAAACATAAAAGCAAGGGCGGCGCTCACTTTTTGCCTGGTACCTCCGGAAAGTGTCCTCATAGGCTTATGGTACATACTTTTGAGCCGGTAAGCCTCAATCAGGTCTGTATCAGGTATTTTGTTGCAGTTACGAATATCAAGCATCATGTCGAACAACTGGCCAATCTTCATATTATCCGGGTAACGCCCGATCTGCGGCATATAGCCGATGTATTTTTTGTAATCAAAAGTCTTGTTGACTCTGGCTCCTCGAAACCGGATGTCGCCTTCGTCGGGTATAACCATACCGAGTATACTTTTGATCATGGTTGTTTTTCCGGAGGCGTTTGGCCCCAAAACAGACACAATGTTGCCGCTTTCAAAATGACAACTAATATCTTTTAGCACCTGTAATTTGCCAAATGCCTTTTTAATGTGGCTTAGTTCAATTAACGTGTCCATGGTTTCATTTTAGGGTTTATATCTTTAACAGATTCAGGGGTAAGAGATGGGATAGCCCGTTCAACCTTGTCTAAAAGATTGACCATAAAACTCCGCATCAACATCACGCTTTGCGGAATTTGCTCCATTATCTGCGCATAGAGGCTAACCGGCCGGTAGGGTACATCACCGGTGCCATCTTTATTCAAATCATAACCTTCATACTTGTCCCAGTAGTTCTGATCAAATTTATTAAGGTTGAGCACCCCGTTGGTTGTCACATCAAAAGAGTTCGACTCGAAATTATTCCGCTCAAACGTGCCGTTTTCACAATTAGCCAGTATACGCATAGCCCAACCGTTATTGATAAAGGTATTATTGTTAGCCGTCATGAGGTTGCAACCCTCCATGTAAATACCCGTCGTATTCCTAACGAAACGGTTGCCAACAATTTGGGACCGGGTAATATCTTTCAGCAGCAAACCATAAATGGAGCTTCCCCAGTTTTCAATAAACAAATTATCAAACATTCGTATCCGTTTGGAATACATCACCGCGACACCTGATCCGTTATTGCGAAAAGTGTTTTTTTGATACAGATCATCGTCCGAAAACATGAAGTGCAGCCCATACCTAAAGTTCCGTTCACTGGTATTACTGATGATCCTGCTCTTTTTCACAAATTCAAAGTAGATACCGTCGCGGTGGCGGGTAGAATAATTATTCATAATGATAACATCATGACATTGCCAGGCATGAATGCCGTTACCGGCCGTAAGCTCGGTACCAGTGCCACTGGTTGTATTACCAATAACAGACACATGATCGCAATCGGACAGGTAAATCCCAAAAAAGTTATTGATTAACCTGTTATTACTGATCGTAACATTGTGTACCTTATGCAGGCGGATACCGGCATAGTCGCGCATCGAACCGGTTTTAGAGTTTTTGAGCACAAAGCCGCTGAACGTAACACCATTCGTCAGGATAGTCACTACCTCTTCTTTATAATTTGCGTCCAGCACAGGATACCCATCGCCAATGATGGTCAGTCTTTTGGTGATAAGTGTATTGTACGAATAATAATACCCCTTCTGCACCTTGATCGTATCACCATCGGCAGCCTCCGCAACAGCTGCCTTTAAATCAGGCAGGGCAGTATTCACGGCCACTATAAGTGTGCGTGCATGCGAAACAACAGTTACCGCCAGGGCAAAAAGACAAATGAGCGAGATCCTTTTCATGCAATCTTTTATTTAACAAGTTCATTCCAGGTCAGCAGTTTCCCGTTTCCGTTGCCAAGAAAGATTTTCGCCTCTTGTTCGGAAGCAAGGGCCGCGAGGTTACCGCCCATCGGAGAACTGATCTTTTGGTCATGTATATAGGTGCATTTGCGGGCATCCATAAGTGTACCGCCTGACTTGTAGTTTACAACAAGATAAGTATCTGCATCGCCAAACTGCCCGCGTTTTTCGCTGATGTAACCCAGCATACACTCTGCAGAATCGAACTTATAAATCTTGCCTTTGGAAGTTACAATCTCTGCACCGAACTTACGGTCCATAATTGTCATCATACAGTGTACGCAGGCGTCTTTTCCATATTGCAGGGCCTCAGGCTTTTGACTGCAGGCGGTGATCCAAAGCGCCAGCAGCACGATCATTCCTCTCTTTTTCATTTCTTTTACCATTTCTTATTTCGATGTATAATGTAGCAGCGGTAATTATTCCGGCCAGGCCGATCAGCATCCCCCCCGTAGCAGGAAAAGATCCTGCCAGGAAGTTCAGAAGTTGTTTATACCCAATCAGCGGAGGTTGATAATACATACCTTCAACTTTAATGGCTGCATGAGGATCAAGATTGTGCCCATAGTTGTATTCCCATAGGTAAAAATCAATAAATCCGGCGGCGGCAAAAACGATCATCAGCGCCAGCAAGCCAATCAGCAGTTTTCTGCTGCCTTTTACTGAAGCAACCGACCCGATCAGGATGAGTAACCCGAACACATAGGGGGCAATCTTAAATTCGGCAAAGTTCTGCGGGTCGATATGCTGCATGCCGATATAGTGGTTAAGCCCATTGATCTGCAGCACGTTTCCTGTGATACCATTTAGCCATATATCCATACTCAGGCCCTCGGGGTATTGTGGTGCGGACAAGGTAATCTCCCATAAAGGAAGAAAATACGCTGTTAGCAGCAGCACCATGGCTGCAGCTATTGCTATT
The DNA here is from genome assembly GCF_017569325.2 of Mucilaginibacter gossypii. Taxonomy (NCBI): domain Bacteria; kingdom Pseudomonadati; phylum Bacteroidota; class Sphingobacteriia; order Sphingobacteriales; family Sphingobacteriaceae; genus Mucilaginibacter; species Mucilaginibacter gossypii. The sequence goes on from NZ_CP071878.2 coordinate 2,690,949, forward strand.
CTTGAACCGGTTTTCATATTATTGGTATTAATGGGAGGACACAGGGTCCTCCCGTTGAATAAAAGATCTGTTACCTTGCCGCGAGGTTTTCTCCCAGGTGGAAAGTAAGTGGTACGTTTGAGCCTTTAGGCGATACCCTAAAGTAACCAGACATCTCCTGGTGCAATGCAGAGCAGAAGTCGGTACAATAGAATGGGAAAATACCAGTCCGGTCAGGTGCCCATTTCAGTGTGGCGGTCTCACCCGGCATGACCAATAATTCTGAGTTATTGGAACCTTTGATGGCAAAGCCGTGCGGAACGTCCCAGTCCTGCTCCAGGTTGGTCACATGCACATACACATCATCACCCTGATTTATGCCTTCTATATTGTCCGGGGCCAGGTGAGACCGGATAGCAGTCATGTATACATCCACCCGGTTGCCTTTTCTTACTACGCGGGCTTCTTTCTCTGATTTGGCAGCATATGGGTTATCATTCTCTTCCAGTTTAAAAAACTTCACAGAATTTTTCTCTATTTTCTCCGCCGGTATGGTCTGCGCGTAGTGCGGCTCACCAATGGTCGGGAAGTCAAGCAATAGTTTCATCTTGTTGCCGGTAATGTCAATCAACTGGGCAGATTGCGTTAGCTCAGGGCCGGTGGGCAGATAACGGTCTTTGGTGATCTTGTTTAACGCAATCACATATTTACCATATGGATGCCTGGAATCGCCGCCCGGTACAGAAAGGTGGCCGATAGAATAATAAGTTGGAATACGATCGATGATCTCACGTGTGTCCACTTTCCATTTTACAATCTCTGAAGACACGAACATGGACGTATAAGCATAACCTTTACCGTCAAATTCGGTATGCAGCGGACCTAAACCCGGTTTTTGCACTTCACCTTCCAATACAGTATTATATTTCAATACCGGAATACCGTCAAAGTCCCCTTCAAATTGTTTTTGGTCAATAGCACCAAGCATCTTCTTAAACGAAAATACAGGAATCACCGCGGCCAGTTTACCGCTGGCTACAAAGTATTCGCCGTTGGGCTCCACGTCAACACCGTGAGGTGATTTTGGGCATGGAATATAATAGATTAGTCCCGGATAATCTTTTACATCCAGCATGGTCACGTCGTTTTCCATGGCTGAAGTAGCTGAATGGGTGCGCTCGTTATAGAGGTTATGCGCGTATTTAGCAGGCACTTTACGCCCCTTGCCCTGGGCCACCAACTCTTCTGCTTTTTTCCAGTTCACCGCCATGATAAAGTCCTTGTCGCGTTGACTGGCATTAACTTCAAGTAAGGTATTGGCTTGCTCTGTATTATAACAGGTAAAGAAAATCCAATCATGTGAGGGGCCTTTGCCAGCATGTGCCAGGTCATAGTTAAAGCCAGGAACAATCAATTGAAAGGCAATGTTCATGCGGCCCGTGTTCTTATCTACTTTGATAAAAGTCGCGGCACCTTTGAACTTCTTTTTGAAATCACCTATCGATACATCCTTATCTCCATCAAGCGGTACGCTAAAACGAGTATTACCTACTATATACTCGGTATTTTCTGTACAAAATGGAGAGGCATGGTTACCGGCAACGTTTGGTAATTCCATAATTTCTTCCGTTTTGAAAGTTGCCAGGTTGAGACGGGCAATGCGTGGCGTGTTATTACCGTTAATGAAAAGCCAGCGGCCATCATCTTCGCCATTGGTTTTGGAAAGTTCAGGATGGTGCGTGTCGTCCCAGGGTACAAATCCGTGCGAGGTGTTGAGCATTGGTTTGGTCTCTTCTGAGTAGCCATAACCATTTTCCGGGTTCTGGGAAAACACAGGTATCACTTTAAGCAACCTGCCGGAAGGAATACCATACGCTGCAATCTGGCCGCTGAAGCCACCGGAAGCGAACATGTACAATTCATCATGCTTGCCGGGCGCTACGTATACTTTTTTGGCAGCATCTTCATCGGTGGCCGCCTGCCCCGTTTTACCTGCTTTACAACCGCTGGCGATGGCAATCGCCCCCAGTCCCGCTAACAACAGGGTAGTTTGTGAAATTCGTTTCATGGTTTAAACATATAAAGAGGTTATTGATCGTTTTTTCTCAAATACTCAAGTATCTGTCGGGTTTCATCGTCACTTACATTCTGAAAACTCATCTGAGTCAGATATTTTGCTAAAAGCGCTTTACCCACGGGGTCTTTTTGTTCCATTTCTACCGGATTGGTGATCTGGTTCATGATCCATTCCGGCGTACGGCGTTTGGTTACCCCTTTCAGACCGGGCCCAACTACCTTCTGATCGGTGATCTGGTGACAGGCGGAGCACTTGGCAGTAAAAACTCCTTTGCCTTTGTCGGCCATTGCATTGTCGATTGCGCCGATCTCCACGCTTGTGAATTTACCTACGCCCTTGCTGTCACTTTTGGCGGCTGGGTCAACGTCTGCTGAAGATGCGGCCGAGCTATTTTCGGCATTGGCAGCCGGAGCAGATTCCGTCGCCTGTTTATCACCCCCATTGGAAGGGCCGCAAGCGGCCAAAAGGGCCATACCTCCTATAAAAGCGGCCCGGATAAAGCTGGTTGAAATTTTCATTATTTTCATATTTATAATACTTCGAAATTGCTTTATTAATTTTGACTATTTCATGATTTAAATCATGTTTTTTTAGTGATATATCTCATTTAAATAGCATTTTATATGATATATAATATACTTATAGATTCCGCCTCAAAGCCACCCTTTACAAATAAAGACATTTTTATCTTTTATTATTTTAAACTTGTCCCCTCCTGTTTGTTGAATAAAAATTTGCTTATTTTAAAACGTACTTATTTTGCTGGTAATCGCTTACCAGGTCTCGAAGGGATTTTTTGTTAAATTCGAGGAGCAGTTGTGTCCGTACCGTCTTAATTTCGTCGTGCACCGGACAAGGCTTCGTTTCGGAACAGTTTTTAAGTCCAAGTATGCAGGCATTGAATAGCCCGTCCCCTTCAATAGCCCGGATAATATCAATCAGGTAAACCTTGGCGGAGTTTTCAATATAAAAACCTCCGTGCGGACCTTTGCTGGAGGAAATGACGCGCTTTCGGGATAACCCCTGCAGGATCCTGGCAGTGAAATGTACAGGTGCACCTATCGCTTCAGCGACCTCTGAGATGCCGGTCTTTTCTTTGTTCAAGGTCTTATAACCAACATATACTGCCGCCCTGATGGCATATTCACATGATTTAGATAATAACACTACTATCCTTTCAACTTAAAACTTATAATTGAGAATTATCTTTTAACTGCTGTTCGAGTTGAACCGACTTTGGAAACAAAATATTGTTCTCGAGGTGTACATGTGTGTGCAGGTCATTTTCAAACTCCTGCAACTTTTGGAAAAGGATACGATACGAGGTACAAGCATCTTCCGGAAGCGTATAGCTATTTGTCATTTGCCTGATCTCTTCGAGTTCTTCTCCCGCTCCTTCATGCTCCATCTCCATCATTTGAATGGGATTCATAACCCCGCCAAACGGTGCCGGCAACACAGCGGTACCTAATTCCCGGGCTGTCACGATATCCCTGATATAAGGAAAAAGGATGCGCTCCTCTTTAATCATGTGCATGCTCAGTTCCTGTGCCACCGTAGCGAATACGTTAGCCACCCCAATCAATTCGGGGTGTTTGTCCCCGTGTACACGCGCCACTTTTGTTGCAAGTTCACCAATAAAGGGGATATTGTCACGCACATATTTATGATGGACATTTACTACGTAGTCACTTAAAAAATCAAGAGCCCAGTCCTGAAAATTATGAGCATTTACATATTCTCCGCTATCCGCCGACTGCAGTGCGAGCTTCACTTCTTCAACGGCAAGCCCTTTTTTCACGCAGGCTTCTGTTAATGTTTTTTTGCCGCCGCAGCAGAAATCAATGCCGAGTTTTTTGAAAACCATCGCCTTCCTATAGTCTTTAGCAACAATCTCACCAATTGTCTCTTCCTGGTTATGCGGGTTCTTTTTACCAATCAGAACCCTCCAAACCTCCGGGCCGCTCGTCAGATATTCCCAGTTAAAGATCTGTCCGCGCTCTGCCAGCAACTGATAATAAAGCGGTTTGGGGTCATGATCATTGTGAATGATCAATTCCTCACCGCCGGTCAGTTCATCGAATCTCTTAAAAATAGTGGGATGTTTTAGTTTTGGTTCAATGACCGTTACATCCAAAATTTGTGTTTCCATTTGTTATTAATTTAATAGAAGACAAATTTATCCTTTATTATTATTCTTGTATATTTTAGGCTGCTCTTTTTTCGTAAATGTGATAACAATCAATTTTCAAAGCGTAAAAGTGACCGCGCTCATTAGCTACGGCTGAAACTTTGAAAAGCATTGCCGTAATTTCAGTAAAAAATAGTCATGGCATGTTAACCCGATATTTGAGGCAAATTACCGGGCGTTCAACCGAAGGGAAATCAGATTATGTCCAGGCACTTCCGGATACAGTTGATAAACTCAGCTTCGTCATATGGTTTAATGAGATAGTTTTGTATTCCCATCACTTTTGCTATGTCCTGGTCCCTCTTTTCGGAAAGTGCGGTAGTAAAGATAAAGGGGATGTTTTTTTTAAGGGAATCCTCTTGAAGCTGATTGAACACATCGTATCCGCTAATACCCGGCATAACTACATCCGAAATAATCAAGTCCGGGTGTAAATCAGTCAGGTACAATCCTGCCTCGCCGCAGTCGGCAACCAGCACTTCGAAACCGTAAAGCTCCAGCAGCTCTGCTGCGTTTTCCCGAATGTCCTGGTTGTCTTCGATTAGGAGAACTTTGTTTTTCATATCCGGCGTGTTACTCCAAAAATAATTATTTGAATCTGATTTTACACGCTACCTGCCTCGCTTTTTTTTGAACTACCTAAAATTAGCAGCCCAAAATAGCCGACCCCGCATAGCAGCAACAGTATGGATAGCAACAATAATTGGGGCTCAACATCCTGAACTATTATTCCGACAAGTTTTAAGGCGGGTTCAACAAATAATATCACGAGATATGCGAAAGTCAACACTAAATAACTTCCGTTTATGATCTGCAATTTTTTTACGGCGCCGAAAAAGCCGGCTTGCTTAAACTGATCAAGTATGATTGGTGTCACGATGCCCAATGTCAGCAAATGAATATAGCCAATGATGATATTACGGTCACTGAAAGCCCATCTGCCAATGACGGGAATACATACCAGGGTTTGAAAAACGGTTTTTAAGGTGATAGCCAAAAATGCAACTTTTAACAGCAAAGGCAGTTTCAGCAGCCTCGTTTTCCGACCCCGGCATATCATAAACCACGCAGTAAGATTACCCGCAGCCGCAATTCCGGCTATCAGAAAAACCCAACCGGCAGGGTTGCTCCACAAGGTAAAAATTAAATACAGCGGCAGGTTCGACCAGATTAATAGTTGATATACCCAACGCTGCGGATTGGTTGGGCACATATTAAAATAGGTGATTTCAACCAACGCAATGGCCGCCAACTGCATCCAGCCATTCAACTGAAAATGCAGGTAAACATAAATTGCATCCTGGTACACTGCCGTGCCTTTTAATCCCATAACCATAAGCGGCCCCAGGGCTAAGGGGCCGAGTGAGGAAAAGCAGAGAAAAAACAAAGTGCCAAGGGCCAATTGGCGCGCGCCCTTTGAAAGTTGCCGGGTTTCCTTTAAACTTTTCAGGAACTGCAGGGTAAAATAATAAGTACTTAAAATAAAAAACGTCGAAAAAATAATAGAGACTGTTTTGTAGCCCTGAAAGGAGAAACTAACCAGCATGCCATATGCACTTACTAGTGTTGCATTAAGGGCATACAGGAACTTCCGGCGTCTTTGAACAGGCGAAACCCGTCCGGCCAATAGCATGGCCAATCCAAGAAAAGCCCACCCGGCAAAAGCGAAATGCGAGTGAGCATGCAGTAAAAAAGTATAGTTTAAATGAGGCACAAAGGCAATATGCATCAGCCTGAGCAACACGCCAAAAACAGCAAGCACCACAAAGCTGCCTCCTGCCCAATAATGATACCTGCCTTTACTTATCCAGTCCATTATCCCCACAATTGTTTTTTGCCTTCTTCGGTAATATTATCAAAACCCCACACTGGCTCCCAGGTGAGTTGCACATCTGTCTTGTAGTCCACAAATCTGGCTTCGAGGCAATTGGCCACCCCCTGCAAAATGGCTTCCCCTACCGGGCAACTGGGTGACGATAAGGTCATTACCACCACCAGCATCCTCAATGCGCTATTTGCCCTGATAGTATAAACAAGTCCCAAATCAATGATATTGACATGAAGTTCAGGGTCAATAATGGATCGTAAGCGCTCCCATGCTTCCATTTCTATGTAAGTATCAGGATCGGTAATGTCAAAGCTATGCATGGCCGGTTGTTTTTTTGTGGGTAAGGACCCTGGTTAAATTTAAAAGATAGCAAAGCGCCGTTAACAGCAGGCAACCTGAGGCAATACGCGCAGGCGTAGCCAGGCCGGATAACGCCATAGTGATCATGGATAATATAAAACCGGTAAAGGCAATACCCTGGATGATCAGTAATTTTTGACTGTATAGATCCGAAGGTAAAGGTGTAGGTTCTTTGCCAGTGCCTGGTCCATAAATTTTTAGCCAAACCAGAAAAGGCAAAGTTTTAAACGCCTGCCCCTGGATCAGTAAAGAAAGCCAGCCCATTAGCACCAATAACCCGTATAGTTTAGTAAGTGCAATGCCTTGTGTGGTATTTTGAACATGCGCGTTAATAATAAGCGGCTGTATCAGCAATGCAGCCAGCAGCAATATAAAAGACAACATGGTGTACATCATGGGCAAATCCAACTTTCTTTTCATTCTTGACCGGTAACATTGGATTAAATAAATGAAATATATGATAAACGCTGCAGCTGGAAGCAGTGCGATGAGATAGGTCCGGTTATTGATACCTTCCAGGTATGTATCAATCACAAATGCAAGCAGGCCGCCATTCAGCAGATAATAAACCCAATCAAGCAGCTGCAAATTCTGTTTGCGGGACACCAGGAACATTGGCACCAATTTACTGCTTACCCCTATCACCAACAATAAAAACCAGCCTCCCATTCCCATATGCGCATGGAGCCTTAAAAACTGAAGGTGATCCTGCGGCAGAAAGGCGTAACGGAGGTTGAATACCAGCAGAACCCCAAGAACACCGGTGGCCAGCAACCAGATACAGGAAGTATTGATCATTTCCTGATGAATGTTCTCCTTTTTGTTCTTTAATCTTTTTCCTGTTAGAAAAATGACAATGGTAAAGCCAAGCATGCCGGTTAGCAGCAGCAGTGCCCCTCCCTGCATACATAAACCTGGTTCAAAACGCCAGAAAGAACAAACCAACAGGACAAGCCCGCTCAAAAAAGCGACAAATGATAGCCAGGGCAAACGATAGCTTGACAACCCTGTTTCAAGTACGACCGGTACCAGTTGATACGCTGCACCGAAAATAACCATGGTAACCCAGCCCAACGCGGCAAGATGGGTAATGGCTAATAATTTCGGCTGAAAATAGTGCCCGGCAAAATCTGCCGACGCAAAGAAAAACAAGACACCGATAAGCACAAAACAAACTGCTGAAGCCAGGTAGTGAGCCCTTACAATAGGGTATAATTCGGGATGCTGTTTAGTGATCATATTCATGGCCTATAGATAAACAGGATAACTGCTTCCGCTGTTTCCATGATGCGAAAGTCAAAACCTCTTTCTTTTAATACCGGGAGCAGATGAACGGGGACTTTTCGATGCCGGACATACAAGGCTTCAGTGGTTTTCAGCGTTTCCAGCTTGTCCAGGATCATAGTCATAGGCTTGGGCATTTGGAAAGGCCTGACGTCCATAATGTGCAATTGGTAGGCTTTCATAAGTTCCGTGAGCCCATCTGCTTCAACCGATAATTCCGATATATTCATTATAAGCTCATCAGGTTCGGCCTCATTCTTTAGGAAATAAGTATTCACAAGTTCCGGTCCCGCGATGTCTATAAACGAACGGTATCCCTTATTTTCCAGAAGACTGATTAACGGTACAGGTTCAAAAGTATTGATCACTTTAAGCACCTCGCCATTTTTAAGCCCGGCCGCCGCTGTAAGGATGATTTTTAAAGGGTCATTTCCTGCCGCCAAAATCGGTCTGACATCAAGATCAATAATTTTAGTAAAAGAAGCGGCAAGGGGAAGCGGTAACCTGTCAACTTCAACAGCTTCGTGCGCCGCTTTAAATCCAAGCGGTCTAAGGACGTCAAAAAATTCATTCAACGAGCAGCCAGCTATCCTGCAAGCCTGAGCAACGGATACCCGTTTGGCTAAAACCTTTCTGAGCACAGGATTTTTCAGCCGGTTAAAATTTTTATTGAGTTCGGTAAGTTTTTGGATTATCAGCTCTTCGTTATACTTCAGCAGATCACTGATTAGGCTATTAGCATTCAATACAATGTGTATTTCTGACGGTTCCATTTTTTTATGAGTTGATGGACAAATGTAAATAATAAAAGATAAAATTATCTTTTATTATTCAGAAAGGTGACGCAAAGATTACGTTTACCCGGCTACGATATTTTTTTACGTCGTTCACCCATCGATCAAATGGCAGCCAACAATTGGTTTCCTGTTCTCTCTCTGCCCACATTACCTACGCTATTTTTAAAAAGCCCCTATCTCCTAAAATAAACTTTTCAAAATGGTCCGATGCTATGGCAGTTGATCTTCTCCCTGATTTCCTTCTGGTTTCCCTGCACTTGTTAGTAATTGTGATCATTTTTTAAGCTGATCAACGTCATGTTGAAGTTTAAAGCCATTCTTGATCTTTGTTTTTAAGAAACCACCGATAAAAAAGCAGAACAGGTCGCGCTGTTTAACTGAGCTATTTATGGTACAAAGGGTCTTCTACTTTTACGAGCCCGTATTTAATGGGTTTATGAATATTAACAAAACAACCAGTCACCCATATGAAAACTATAATTGCTGCAACAGACTATTCGCCGGCTGCTGAAAACGCGGTAACCTATGCCGCCGCTTTGGCCAAACATTTCAACTACAGGCTCCTGCTTTTTAATGCCTTCAGCTTGTCCCTGCACGAATCGAATACGCTCCTGCCAGCTTCAACTGTAAGCGACCTGGAGGCAAAAAATCAAGACCGGCTTGCACAACAAGCAGCAATAACTGCACTGATTCACGACATCACTGTCAGTTATGAAACCAGTTATACGCCGGTTACAGATGAATTACAAAACCTGGTAAAAAAGCACAATGCTTCGCTGGTAGTGCTTGGCATGGCCCCGGAAAGTCAGGATCAATGGGTTTTAGGCAATACAACTACAACTGCCATCAAAAATTTGGCTTTCCCTGTGCTGGTCGTCCCCATTGGCGCCCGGTTCAAAGGGCTAAGGAAAATCATGCTGGCATGTGATGTGGCTAATGACCAGCCGGTACAGTTACTTTCCATGATTCGGAATGAAGTTATTGCTTTCGAATCGCCGGTGGAGATTTTTTATGTTAATAAAGAAGCAGCTGAAATAAAACCTGTTCAGGGCACAGTACCGCATAATTTCCAGGCAGCTGGTATTGATTGTGTTTATAGAGAAACTAATTCAAATAAAATCGTTGCCGAATTAAAAAAAGAGCTTATTACTTGTGGCGCCGAGTTGTTGATCATGATCCCCAAAAAGCACGGCTTCTGGTCTTCACTCCTTCACCGAAGTAAAACCCGCCAAATGGCTACCGGGCTGAACATACCGTTACTTGCTGTTCCTATGAGTTCATGAAATTAAGTAATGATCCCCAGAATTATAAAATATTTGCCTGGGGATCAGTTACCTTCCGGTGGTTTCACTGAGCAATTGCCTGCACTGCCGGGCAATTTCCAATTCTTCGTTGGTGGGCACCACCAATATTCTGGCACGGGAAGCCGGTGCACTAAGATCACGAATCCCATTGCCTTTTTCTGAATTTTTTGCGTTATCCAGCTTAATACCTAAAAAATCCATATTCCGGCAAACGAGGTCGCGTGCCAGGGCATCATTTTCACCAACCCCAGCCGTAAACACAATTGCATCAAGCCCGTTCATTGCAGCGGCATAAGCGCCAATAAATTTTTTAATCCGGTAGGCATACATCTCATAAGCAAGCTCCGCCCGGGCATTCCCATTATTATAAAGCGCGCTGATATCCCGCATATCGTTATGACCGGTAAGCCCTTGCATGCCGCTTTGTTTGTTTAACAACGTAGTAAGTTGTTCTGTACTGTAATTTTCTTGTTCTGAAAGGTATAATAATACCGAGGCATCAATGCTTCCGCTTCTTGTTCCCATGATCAACCCATCAAGTGGGGTAAGCCCCATACTTGTATCCACGCTCTTTCCGCCGTTAACAGCGGCCATGCTGCAGCCATTACCAAGGTGAATGGTAATGAGTTTTGCTTCTGTATGATTAAGATATTTCATTGCTTCACCACTAACGTACTGATGACTTATGCCATGAAAGCCATAAACACGAATGCCGTGGTTTTTATAAAAAGAGTCGGGTATAGCATACCTAAAAGCTTTTTCGGGTAGCGATGTATGAAACGCGGTATCAAATACAGCAATCTGTACAGCCTGGGGGAAAATCTTTTCTGACACTTCGATACCCTTTATATGCCCCGGATTATGCAAAGGCGCCAGTGGGTACAGTGCTTTGATCTTGTCTTTTACCCCGGGCGTAATGACTGTGGTACCGGTAAGTTTTTCGCCGCCATGAACTACACGATGACCAACCGCGCCCACTTGTCCCGAATCGCGGATCACCGCGATACCATCCCTGGTGAGCAGTTCGCCCACAACCTGCATGCCGGCTTCGTGATCGGGTACCTGTTGTTGAATGTACAACACTTTTTCTTCGTCATGCTGCCTGTATTTATGAGTGATCAGCGCATCTGGCTGACCGATGCGTTCAACCAGGCCACTGCAAAGCGGGCTGCTTGAATCCTGAGAAAATAACTGGTATTTGATAGAGCTGCTGCCCGAATTGATAACAAATATTTCCATATGTAAAATTATAATGAGGCCGGGCTATCCTGACTTTGTATAGCAGTGATAATAACGGTATTAAAAACATCATCAACAGTGCAACCGCGGCTAAGGTCATTAACCGGTTTATTCAACCCCTGCAGCATCGGCCCAATGGCCAGGGCTCCCGTTTCCCGCTGTACCGCTTTATAAGTGTTATTCCCGGTATTCAGATCAGGGAAGATCAATACGCTTGCTTTGCCGGCAACTTCTGAACCGGGCATTTTCTGGCTGCCAACTACCGGATCTACAGCGGCATCATATTGTATAGGCCCTTCTACTTTAATATCGGGCCGTCTATCACGCACCAATTGGGTAGCTCGCCTAACCTTTTCCACATCGGCACCTGAACCTGATGTACCCGATGAATATGAAAGCATTGCAACACGCGGTTCAATGCCAAAACGCAGGCTGTTATCTGCCGACGAGATAGCTATCTCGGCCAGTTCTTCGGCAGTAGGGTCGGGATTTACCGCACAATCGCCAAATACAGAAACACGGTCGGCCAGGCACATAAAAAAAACAGATGACACCGTAGAGATGCCGGGCTTTGTTTTGATAAACTGCAGGGCTGGGCGTATGGTATGCTGAGTAGTATGAACAGCCCCGGAAACCATTCCGTCGGCGTGCCCTTTATAAACCATCATCGTTCCAAAATAAGATACATCCGTCATGAGGTCCCTCGCCATTTCGAGGGTTACGTTTTTACTTTTACGTAGCTCATACAGTGTTTGAACATAATCTTCGTAATGAGGCGAACTGGCCGGGGGTATAACGGTTACCTTATTGAGATCAAGGTCAATGCCCAACCGCTTTACCGAAGCGGCTATTTCTGCAGGATCGCCAAGCAGGATAATGTTAACCAACTGCTGGGCAATCAGCCTTGCGCTCGCCTGCAGGATGCGGTCGTCATTCCCTTCGGGCAGTACAATTGTTTTGCGTTCCCGCTTAGCCCATTGAGTGAGCTGGTATTGAAACATGTGCGGCGTCATCACATTGGAATGATATGTTACCAGCATTTTATCAAGGGCGGCGATATCTATATAACGGTTAAATGTTTCTATAGCAAGCCGTATTTTTTTAGTATTATCCGCTGTAATACGGGCTTTAACCGCTGCCACCTGGTTAGTTGTTTCAAAAGTGCCTGACCCGACAGCGAGGATAGGGACAACGTTCTGCAATCCTTCAATCAACCTCATCACCGGTTCTTCCGGAATTGCACCTGCCGTAAGTATAATGCCGGCCACGCGGGGATAACTGGCAGACTGATTGGCCTGCAACGAGCTGATGACAATATCTCCCCTGTCGCCAGGTGTAACGATCAAAACATTCTCCTTCAGATAATTCAAAAAATTGGGCACCTGCATGGCACCGGTCACAAAGTTATCAACCTGGTTTCCGAGGTGTTCACTGCCAAACAGCAACCTGCCGTCCAACTTTTCAAAAATATCGCGAACAGTTGGGTTTTCCAGGCCCGGATCAGCGGGTACAACGGCGATAAGTATATTTTCGGACAATTGCGCACGCAGCAATTGTTGTACATCTGCAGCCTGATCGGCCTGTACCCTGTTGACAACAACCGCTAATACCTGAATATCCTGCACCTGGTAAGCCTGCCTAAAATTCAGCGCATCCTGAACAATTTCGGCAGTGGTTTTCCCCACGCCCGATACAAGGAGTAAGACGGGGGAGTTCAGGTTTTTAGCGATGAGCCGGTTAGTTTCAAACTCAAATGCCGTTCCCTGCCCTTCAAAATCACTCCCTTCAACTACAGTAAAATCGCACGTCGCTTCTAAGGCCTTAAACCGTGCGATAATCGCGTCGATCATGTCACCCTGGTGCTGATCTTTGATCTGCTGCATAGCCCCCTGCCTGGTAAATACATAGGTATCCCGATAAGTTTGCGGTAGTTGAAAATGTGCCAAAACCGTTTCAATATGGGTATCTGGCTGCTCTTCCGGGCCGAACGGTATAATGGGTTTCAAATAACCTATCTTTTGTGCCCGGCCAAGCAGCATAGCCACCAGGCCCAATACAATAACTGATTTGCCGCTATAGGGTTCGGCCGAAGTGATATAAATACTTTTTGTCAAAACCTTTATAAATTAATTTTTCTTGTGGAACTAAGCAGCCCGCCTTATGCCCGTCAATGCCAATTTAAGATCCTTCATTGCCAATAAAGCGCCCCCTACCCTGATCTGTAAACTGATAAAATCATCTATCAGCGATAACCCGATCACAGCTCTCGGAACAACGATCAACTGTTCTATTTTGTTTATAAAATGAAGAATATCTTTATGCAGGTCATGTTGCTCAAGCATAGCCGAGTGCAGCCCTTCGTCAATATGCCTGGCCGCGTTTTTTTCGCCAGCCAGCAGTTTTGTTAAAAAGGCGTGCTCATTATCCAGGAAGGCAAGGTCTGCCAGCCATTGTTTACCGGTGAGGTAAATTTCCTGAAGTTCAAATTCCAGTTCGGTGTCTTCGATAAGTGCTTCCATCGTTTGAATATTTTATAGTACAAATATCGTTGCCGGATAAAATCTGATAAGGGTAAACGATCAAAAACAAAAATGATCTCCGTCATATTTAACTACGGCCTGAGCAGGATAGTGGGGATACATCCCTGGCTAAAAACAACAACTATATGGATAAACAGACCTTACCACACCAGCAAACGCCCTGCATCAGAAAAACTGCATCGGGCAGATGCTTAAGTGTCTTTCGCGTGATGAGATTTACCCCCGCGATGCACGCTTTTGTTTGCGCAAATGTAGGTGCGCTATTCCAAATAATGTAGCTTTAATAGACAAAATAGCTGTGATTAGTTTTTTCACGGTTGTTTGTTAGCCAAAGCAACGGCATTTGAAATAGCAAACAACTGACAATCAGCACAAAAAAAACAACAATAGTCATTTATTGCGAGGATGAATTATCCTATGTTTGAAAGATAATCCATCCCAAAAAAACATAAAAAGAAAAGGAAATTCTATAAACAACACTTTACTAATTTGCCGATATTTGCACCGTGATCAAGAAACTGTTCGTAACTTTTTTAGCTATGCTGTACCTCGGGGTTTCTTCGGGTGCAACATTGCATTATCAGTACTGCATGGGCAGACTGGTCAAGGTTGCGTTGTGGCATGATGAACAGAGCAAAAAATGCAATACCTGCGGTATGAACTACCAGGGCAAGGCTGCAAAAAAATGCTGTACAGATAAACACCAGCAACTCAAATCGGAAAAGAGCAGCTCACTTACGTACAGCCAGATTGGCCTGGGCACAAGCCCCGCATTGCTGGTTATACCGCTTTTCGGGTTAGTGCCTTACAATTATCTGCCGCTGAAAATTAGTCATCCGGTTGGCCAGTCACCGCCGCTTGTCACTACCCTACCTGTTTTTTTACGTAACTGCACATTCCGCATTTGATTTTCCTCTTGCTTCAATCCGAAGCCTGGTAGCTTTTTTATGGCTACCCTGCAAGCCTAAAACTTCTTTAATCTATAGTTTCCTGCTACGGCTGGAAATGATATTCATTATTTAACCATTTCTATATCATGAAAAAGATTCAAATTTTCGTTTTCGCCATCATCATGCTATTTGCTTTTAACCAGGTTAAAGCACAAAACACTTCATCCAAAGCTGATGTACTTTCGGCCTATTATGGCGTAAAAAACGCGCTTATTAGCGGCGATGCGTCCGCAACCAATGCCAAAGCCAAAATGTTACTGGCTGCAATCAGTTCATTTCCGGTCGACAAGCTTTCGGCAGCTGATAAAACTACCTGGACAAAATATGCAGATAAGTTGCAGTTCGATGCCCGTCATATTTCGGAAAGCGATGACATCACGCATCAGCGTGAACATTTTGCCAACCTTTCAGAAAACATGTTCGCCGCCGTACAGGCAATTAAGCTGAACAACGCCCCTGTTTACCGCGACTATTGTCCGATGAAAAAATCATATTGGTTAAGTGAAACTGCCGCCATTCAAAATCCCTACTACGGCAATCAAATGTTAAACTGTGGCGCTGTAAAAGAAACTTTACCTGCAGCTAAGTAATTAAAGGGCCGGGGCAAATACTCCGGCCTTACATTTTAATACCATGAAGAAGTTTATTTTATTGATCATTTTTTTGCTGCCTGTTGTCAGTTCCATTGCCCAACATTCGGGGATGAAAATAGAGCCAACCGGTCAGAGCAAGCATCTTCCGTTTTTCACCAAAACAGGTAACCGGGAGATATACCACTTATATATCAATGATACCACCGTTAACTATACCGGCAAACAGCGGCCGGCTATGGCTATAAATGGCAGTATCCCTGCACCCGAACTGGAATTTACCGAAGGCGATACTGCCGAGATCTATGTGCACAATGAAATGATGATGGAAACCTCTATCCACTGGCACGGACTGATCCTGCCCAACCGGTATGACGGTGTTTCCTATCTCACCACCACGCCCATCAAGGCTGGTGAAACGCACCTGTTCAAATTTCCGCTGGTGCAGCACGGAACCTACTGGTACCACTCCCATACCATGACGCAGGAGCAAAGCGGACTGTACGGGGCATTTATCATTCATGAAAAACAACCATCCCCTTTAAAGGAATATACCCTGCTGCTAAGCGACTGGACCGATGAAAACCCGGAACAGGTACAGCGCCGGCTCCATAATGCCACAGACTGGTATGCCATCCGTAAAGGGAGTACCCAGAATTATTTGCAGGCGATACAAACCGGACATTTCAAAACAAAGCTGGCCAATGAATGGAAACGCATGACTGCCATGGATGTAAGCGATGTTTACTACGACCGTTTTTTCAGCAATGGCAAGGCCGAAAATCAGGCTCCCGAATTTAAAGCCGGCGACAAGGTGAAACTGCGGGTAATTAACGGAAGTTCTTCTACCTATTTCTGGCTTGGCTGGGCGGGCGGCAAACTAAAAGTTGTTGCCAATGACGGCGAAGATGTTCAGCCGGTTGAGGTGGACCGGATGATCGTAGGCGTTGCAGAAACGTATGACCTGATAGTTACTATCCCTGCCGATGGCAGTTATGAGTTCCTGGCGACACCTGAAGATCGCACCAAATATACGTCGCTTTGGCTGGGCAGCGGTATCAAACATGCTGCTAAAAAGCTGCCCAAGCTGAAATACTTTGAGGGCATGAAAATGATGAATGATATGATGGATATGCAGGGTAACATGAAGGAAATGGAGGGAATGAAAATGACTACCCAGGTAATGGACATGAACACCGTGATGTATCCCGAACTTGACAAAGGCAAGCCGCCGGTTACCCTGAACTATGGTATGCTGAAAGCCCTTCAACCGACAACGCTTCCGACCGCCCCTACCAAAGTGTTCAATTTTGAATTAACCGGTAACATGAACCGCTATGTCTGGACGATCAACAACAAAACCGTTTCGGAATCTGACAAGATCCTGATTAAGAGGGGAGAAAATGTTCGTATTATTCTCTATAATAATACCATGATGCGTCACCCTATGCACCTTCACGGGCATTATTTCAGGGTATTAAACGGACAGGGAGAATACTCGCCGCTGAAGAACACCCTGGATATTATGCCGATGGAAAGGGACACCATCGAATTCCGTGCCAGCGAAAGCGGCGACTGGTTTTTCCATTGTCATATCCTATACCATATGATGAGCGGTATGGGGCGGATCTTCAGTTACGAAAACTCGCCGCCTAACCCCGAAGTGCCTGACCCGGCAGCTGGATTTAAGAAAGTAGCTGCCGACGATCGTAAATACTATGCATCGGCCAAACTGGGGCTGGAAACAAACGGCAGCGATGGCAACGCGGCTTTAGCAAATACCCGCTGGAAATTTTCTACCATGTGGCACCTTGGAATAAACAATACCAAGGGATATGAGAGTGAAACGATGTTTGGAAGGTACTTTGGCCGTATGCAATGGCTGTATGCTTATGCAGGATTTGATTATCATTATAAAAAAACAAACGAACAGGAAAAAAACCTGTTCGGTCAGCTCAGCAATAAAAACAACCGGCATACGGTAGTTGCAGGTTTGGCCTACACTTTGCCATTACTGTTTGTGGCCGATGCCCGTATTGATGGCAATGGCAAACTCAGGTTTCAACTTGGCCGGGAGGATATTGCATTGACCAGCAGGCTCCGGTTTTCTATTACAGGCAATACCGATAAAGAATATAGTAGCGGATTGCGCTACATCGTTAATAAGAATTTTTCTTTCTCCAGCCACTATGACAGCGATATGGGCTTAGGCGCCGGATTAACATTAACCTATTAGTAGTTATCAGTAAGTAAAGCTAATTAATACAAACGACTATGGAACATCAGCATCATAAACACCAGCACAAAATGCCTGAAATGAAAGGTCACGATCATGCACAACATCAGGAAAGGAATGGTATGGGGCATGGAGACATGGGCCACGCCGGACATGATCACGGAGCCATGATCGCTGATTTCCGTAAGCGTTTTTACGTAGTGCTGGCATTCACCCTACCTATATTGGCGCTATCGCCAATGATCCGGCATTGGCTGCACCTGCAAATTGGTTTCCCGGGCGACCGGTACGTACTTTTTGCGCTATCGACGGCAGTTTTTCTTTATGGCGGCCGGCCTTTTCTGACCGGGTGGCTTTCGGAACTAAAGGCGAAAAATCCCGGAATGATGACCCTGATTGGTTTTGCCATATCCGTTGCTTACCTGTACAGTGCGGCTACCATATTCGGGCTTAAGGGCATGGATTTCTTCTGGGAACTGGACACGCTTATTCTCATTATGCTGTTGGGACACTGGATCGAAATGAAATCGATAGCAGGTGCCTCGCGCGAGCTCGAATTGCTGGTCCAGCTCATGCCTTCAGCCGCGCACGTGCTTAAAGGAGACATTACAGAGGACGTAAAAACGGAAAGCCTGAAAGAAAATGACCTGATCTTAATTAAACCGGGCGAAAAGGTACCCGCCGACGGTATGGTGGAAGATGGCGAGAGCTACCTTAATGAGTCCATGCTGACAGGGGAATCTGCCCCGGTGCAAAAAACAAAAGGCCAGCAAGTGATTGCCGGATCGGTGAACGGTAACGGTTCATTAAAAGTTCGTGTTACACATAGTTGTAAAGATTCTTATTTGTTCAAAGTCATCGATCTTGTCCGCGATGCGCAAAACGCTAAATCAAACACGCAGTTGTTAGCAGATAAAGCGGCCCGTTGGCTAACTATCATTGCGCTCTTAGCCGGTATAACTACGTTCGTGGTATGGATTAGCCTGGGGCACGACCTGGCTTTTGCCATGGAGCGGATGGTGACCGTTATTGTGATCTGTTGCCCACATGCGCTTGGCCTGGCTGTTCCCCTCGTGGTAGCTAAATCAACATCCTTATCGGCGCAACATGGCCTGCTGATCAAAAACAGGACTGCTTTTGAAAATGCACGAAAGATCACTTCTATTGTTTTTGATAAAACCGGCACTTTAACTAAAGGAAAATTTGAGGTATCCAGGATGGTGCTTACCGAAGGAGTTCTGAAAAGCGAAGATGAATTACTTAGGCTGACGGGGGCATTGGAAAGCAATTCAGAACATCCGATAGCCACAGGCATTTTAAGTGAAGTTAAAAAAAGAAAACTAACCCTTCCCGAAGCCTCACAATTTAAAGCAATCACAGGTAAAGGCGTTGAAGCGGTTGCAGAGCAAAAGCACATCAAAGTGGTCAGTCCCGGTTATCTGAAAGAAAATAGCATCAGCCTTCCGGTAAATTTCAAGGTGGCCAGTAACGAAACAGTGGTATTTGTATTGATCGATGAAAAACTTGCCGGATTTGTTGCCCTTGCCGATACCATCAGGGAGGAATCAAAGGGAGCGATAGCAACCCTCCACGACAACGGTATCAAGTCGATACTCCTGACCGGCGATAATAAGCAGGTTGCCGAAAGTGTTAGCGCACAGCTGAAAATGGATGGTTTTTTTGCCGAAGTACTGCCGCATGAAAAACTGGAAAAGATCAAAGAATTACAGCAACAGGGCGAGTTTGTAGCAATGACAGGTGATGGTGTAAACGACGCCCCTGCACTTGCCCAGGCCGACGTTGGCATTGCTGTTGGCTCGGGCAGCGACATTGCTGCCGAAACCGCCGGCATTGTGCTGGTAAACAGCAATCCTAAAGACATCGTTAACCTGATCTTGTTTGGTAAAGCCACCTACCGTAAAATGACACAGAACCTGGCCTGGGCAACTGGTTACAATGTGATAACCCTGCCACTGGCAGCAGGCGTTCTGTACAATCAGGGTATTATGGTAAGCCCGGCAATTGGCGCGGTACTCATGACAGTGAGCACGGTAGTGGTGGCCATTAATGCCAGCCTGTTATCGATAGGGAACAAAAAATAGTTGGCAATTTGTAGCTAGCTGCCTGGTGTGAACCGGGCCAGTTCATAAATGCCTAAAGACTTTTCGATGCCGGCCACTTTCTCAACCATGCCCTCAAATCCGTTTTTGCCAAACAGTTTATGCTCGTTATTTTCAAATTCCTCACCCAGCGCATCATATTCATGATGGGATACGATCTTGCGGAAGGCTGGGAATAAAATGGTATCTTCCCGCGCTTCATGTGGGCGGTACATTCCGTTGAAATTATTCAACAAGGTAATAAGCTGATGTTTTTCCGTATCGGCCAGGTTTTGAGACTTAGTTAATTGCAAGAGCTTATCCGTGATAGTACGCCCGGCCTTATGTTGCGCCAGCAACGTTTGTACGAGATCCGTTAACTGGTTGGCCTTTTGAAAACGTGGGAACAGGTAGTTTTCTTCCTGCTTTTCATGGTAATCCTCAACAAAGGTGCGGATAATACCAGCCGAGTTTAACAATGCTTCCATCGGGAAATCCTGCTTATCTATTAGCAAGCCTTTGCAATGGTCATAGATGAGCAGCACCCGGTTCAGTAAACCGTGTTCCTGCATAAGATCCTCGGGCGGCGATACTTTTTGATCCCCGTCATCATCGTTGTCATTACAAGCTGATAACAATGCCAGCCCGGTTAATGAGGTGATGGCGGCTGTCTTAATAAAATCCCTGCGGTGTTGATTTGCGGTTTCCATAGCGAAGTTAGGTAAGATGATAATCAATAACTAACAAAAATCGTACTGTATCAGGCAATACTGCAAAATATGTTTAGTAATAAAGCTACTACGATATTTTGAACGCCGGAAACCCTCTTTTTCTTATTCGCTATTTAGTAATCTCTTTCATGCCCGGTTATATCCAGGCAAAATTGATATTACTTCCGTTTATCCGATAACCTCAATCATCTGCTTTGGCTGTCTATTGTTATTTATATTAACGTTCGCTCAGGATTTAACATATTGGTTGGTAAACCCGGGGGCGACATAAATTCATTTAAAGCCTCCAGGTAATGGCAGCCGGCTTTGTTACCGCCTTTCATTTTTCCTGCTGTTCCGTTTAATATTTGCTGTATTCTTTGCTCATCCGTAGAAGATACAAAGCCCGCAACACAGCCGGCGGATTTGGATTGGCTTAAACAAATGGAGGTTAACTGTTTTTTAATGGCATTCACCACTATGCAGCTTTTTCGCAGTTCGCACCATTCAACAAACCTGTTGATGAAATGGTTGTTGATCTCTCGCGCGGCAATAACCTGGCTTTGCCTTTTTTGAATAGTTTCACTGTTAACAAGCGAGAGTTCGTCAATATTAACCAGTTTAATGTGCGGTAATTCTGATGCTGCGGGTTCAACATTGTTGGGTATCGCCAGATCTATGATCAGTTTTTCACTGCAATGTTCAAGATCGGATTTAAGAATTACAGGTGTAGCGGAAGCGGTGGCAACGATGATAACATCTGCACGCGAAATGAGTATTGGCAAATCTGCTATATGGCCATAACTAATATCCATTTCTTCGGCAAGCCGCTCTGCCTTATTAACAGTCCTGTTAACCAAAGTAATACGAACCTTTTGTCCCAGGTAATCTTTAATGTTTTTACATGCACGCTGCCCCATTTTACCTGCCCCTACAATCAAAATATTTGTGGCATCAGCATGATATTGCTTAATGGATTGCAGAGCTGCAAATGATACGGAAGTAGTTCCTTTGCTGAGGCCCGTTTGATTTTTGATCTGTTTTGAAGCTTGCAAAACAGTGTTATATAGCTTTTCCAAAAAGGTATTGATAAAACCACGGTCTTTCGCAAACCTTACAGCCTGTTTAAACTGCCCGATAATTTCATAGTCTCCAAGTATCTGTGAATCTAAACCAGCTGCAACATTAAACATATGTTCAACCGCGCCGATGCCTTCCTTTTTATAGCAGTGGTCCTTAAATTCTTTTATTTCACCATTGGTAACACTGCATAACAGGTTAACCAGTTCATCTGGCGTATTGGTTACTCCGTAGATTTCGGTACGGTTACATGTCGACAAGATAAATAACGAACTAACGCCATAATTGCCTGCGTCTTTCAATATGGCTTCATATTGTTCGTTTGAAACTGCAAAACGGCCTCTAAGCCGGGCATCCGATTTTTTATAATTAATTCCGACCGCGTAAAAATTTTCGATCCCAATTATGCTGCTCTTATTATTCACGCTTTCCAAACTTTAAATTGTATATCAGGGAAATGATCGTTCGTTTACTGGCGGCATAGCTTACCTCAACTACTTTCATAACATTATTTTTATGAGGTAAAGTTGCGATGTTCGGCAGGTCAAAATAGTGACGGCCGTCACTTATACAATTGATTGTACACCCGAAACCGGATCAATTGATTAATAAAGCAACATAAAAAACAATCACAAGGATATTTACCTGTGATTGCGCTGAGGTACAACAGCGGGCAGATCGGGATGCATAGCATGTATCACAACATCAACAGCCCGAAAGACACTGACACAATGTGACCGCGATCATCCCCTTAACTGACCGGCAGCATTTTGTTTAAACAGTGATGAGCTTAGCTTTGGTCAATTAATATTCGCCGTTATGTTAGGAAAATTGGAACAACCGGAAATTGAAGCGTTGCTTAGCCGGCAGGTAACCGGCCGTTTAGGGTGCCATGCCGAGGGCACCACGTACGTAGTACCCGTAAACTATGTATACAAGAATGGCATAATCTATGCGCATTCAGGTCCGGGAAAGAAAATTGAAATGATGCGAAAAAACCCTAAAGTTTGTTTTGAAGTTGATGATATAAAAAACATCTTTAGCTGGAAAAGTGTCATAGCCTGGGGTACATTTGAAGAAATTACAGACATAGCGGAACAAGAGCAGACAATGCAGTTACTGATCCACCGGGTTATGCCACTGGTGGAACATGCGACAGACCATCCTTCCCATGGTATAACCGCAAATGAGTATGATATTGGCGACAAGATCGACCTGATCGTCTATAAGATCAGGATAGACAAGGTCACCGGCAGGTTTGAACATCATTGAGCTGCATAAATAATATTAATAATCAACACGTTAATATTTAGGCTTTGTGCATTCTGCATTTAGCTTTTATGTAAAGTACGGAATTATAGGATCAAAAGCTTTTGTAATGGGTGAAACCCGACCTAAAAGGAATGAGCCCGATAAAATACCGGGCTCATCACATGAATAATTAAGACTGTTGCGCAGATTTTGGCATGCGCTTCATTGACAGGCCTCCTTTGGCATTCAAGTTCCTGTTGCTATTTGTAATCCGGATTTTGTATAAGTACACCTCCGCTCTTGTCAATTTCTGTTTGAGGCAGCGGCCAATGGTAAAACTTATCCTCAAAATGATAATTGATAAGGCTGGTTTTTACAGCGTTAAGTACCGGGGCGGCAATATGCCATCTTAACAGATCGTAGTGGCGCAAACCTTCGAAAGCGAGCTCCACACGGCGTTCGTGCCTGATGCGTTCACGCATCTGATCTTTGGTATACCCGGCCGGGTAAGCGGGCATATTTACCCTTGCTCGCAAATCGGCCATAGCTTTATAAACTGTTGCATCAGGGCCGGCAATTTCATTTTGAGCTTCTGCGTACATCAGCATCACCTCACCTAAACGCAGTATAACAGCATCCTGCTGGCTAAGGGTTGAAAAACCATAAGGTATATTATTCGGTTCCAGGAACTTGATAGTTCCATAACCTGTAGGCCTGAGGTTTGAAGGATGATGAACTTTACCCGGTCCAAAATAAACAGAATCCGCGTATACGGTTTTAGCCAGCCTGGGGTCGCGGTTTTTGAACTGATTTTTGGTATCAGTTAACGGCGAAATACCATATGGCTGCCCATCTGTGCATTCAAAGGCATCAACCATATTTTGCAGCGGTGCGCAGGCATCCCAATCACCATAATACATATCCCATGGAGCAGTATTGTTTGGAGCCAGGAAGTTAACCGAAAACATGATCTCGGTATTATTTTTCTGGGTAGCATCCCTGAAAATATCCTCAAAATTGGTGCTTAGTTTATACTGGCCCATTAAATCCAAACAAAGGTTCCGCACCTGGGTTAGCATGGCGGCATCAGGCGTACCGGTGCTGCCAAACGCTGCAAATAACAAAACCCTTGCCTTTAATGCCTTTGCAGATGAAGCTGCAGCGTGGCCGCCGTTAGCGTAATAAGCTGCAGCGTTCAAATTGGCAATGCCATAGTCCAGGTCGGCAGTGATCTGGGCAAGCACCTGCGCTGCAGGAACTTTAGGCTGTTTTTGATTACTCAAATCAAGTGGTTGTATAACCAACGGAACGTCGCCATAAATACTGTATAGCTGAAAGTAAAGAAAGGCACGGATAAACCTTACCTCGCCTTCATAAGTTTTACGCTGGCTATCAGAAATATCGGAGCCTTTGTAACTACCTAAATTTTGCAAAAACAGGTTTACCCTTGTAATACCTATATAACTATCGTTATAAATGGCAGTTTCATAACCACCTGTAGTGGGGTTAAAGTTGCCTTGCACAAAATCCTTGGCAGCACCCGAATTAAACTGATTGTATCCATTATCGGTAAAGCCATCTCTGAAACCCATGCCATAAGAAAATTCTTCTTGTTGCAGGGAAGCATAAACCGCTGCCAAAGCTGCGTCAAAGTCTGCTTTCGTTTTATAAAAAGTTGAAGTGGCTATCTGATCATTAGGATTAAGATCAAGAGCTTTTTTACATGCGCCTAAAAACAGCGATGTAATTAATATGATGGTTAATATAATTCGATTTTTCATGTGGGCTAATTAAAAGGAAACGTTCAAACCAAAAGAGTAGATTTTATTTTGCGGGTACTGCACCTGGTCGCCGCTACCATAACGCTCAGGATCAAGGCCTTTAAACTTGGTTATGGTTAACAGGTTATCACCGGCAAAATAAACCCTTAACCTATTGATACCCAATTTTTTGGTAAGCTGTGACGGCAGGGTATAACCAAACACCAGGTTTTTAAGCCTCAAATACGATGCATCCTGTAGGAAATACGATGACCTGCGGCCGATTTTATCGGGTGCGCTTTGCCCGAAATAAAGACGCGGCATAGTGGTTGAAGGATGCTCAGGAGTCCAGGCGTTCAACCAATCGGTAGTTGGCGAAGAGCCCTGTACAAATGGTATGGTACCCCAACCCGATACATATGATTTAACTCCATAAACACCTTGCATCATAGCCGAAAGGTCAAAACCTTTATAGCTGGCCGACAGGTTAAATGAGTAGTTTAGTTTCGGGTAAACACCGCCGATGATGGTTTTATCATTTTGATCAATTTTACCATCGCCATTTACGTCCCGGTATTTCAGGTCGCCCGGTAAGGTAGAGTCAGAAAACTGTTTGGGAGAGTTGGCTACCTCTGCAGCGGATTGGAAAACACCGATAACCTGCAGCATGTAGAATGAGTTCCACGGCTGCCCGTTTTGGTTGATGGTATAATCTCCAATTTCTGTTTGACCAAATTTCACCAGTTTGTTACGGTTATGATCAACGTTTGCGCCTACATTAAAGGCTAAGCCCTTTAAAGCGCCATAAGTTATTACATTATTGTACGATATACCAAGCTCAATACCCCTGTTATTTACCGATCCGTCATTAATGGTAGGTGCACTTAAGCCCACAGCTGCGGTAACCTGTGCCTGCCTCAAAATATCAGACGTTGTTTTATTATACCAATCGGCAGTTAAATTAAAGTTTTTGAAAATGGTAACATCCAAACCAATATCGGTCATAGTAGTGGTTTCCCATTTAATGGCCGGATTGTTGAGGTTTTGCTGAGCTACGCCAGTTAACAGTGTCGAATTATCAAAAGAATAATTGCCGGTAAAGTTTAATAAAGCCTGATATGGATAGTTGGCACCATAGCCGTTCATTACTATATTTTGATTACCTAACTGTCCCCATGAACCTCTTAATTTGAAATTATCCAGCCAGGTTAAATTCATGGCTTTTACAAAAGGCTCTTCAGTAACCCTCCAGCCGGCTGAAAACGATGGGAATACCCCCCATTTGTTTTTACCGGCGAATTTTGAACTTCCGTCATCACGAATATTGCCCTCTAAGAGGTAACGCCCTTTATAGTCGTAATTTACACGACCGAAATAAGACATTAAGGCCCATTGGTTACTGGTTCCGTTTGCGTTTTGAATATCAGAACCACCTGCGTTTAACTCCTGCAGGTCCAGATCGGCAAAGTTTTTACGGTAACCTGATAAGTACTGATATTTACTTTGCTCAATACTATAACCAAATTGTGCTTTAATATTATGCCCATGAAAATTGTGTGCATAGTTCAGGTAACTGAACAGGTTGGTATATACGGTTTGCTCGTCCTGATCTGTTAAACCTTTACCCAGGTCAAGAGATGTTGCCAGCTGATTAGTGCGGAAATTATACTCATCCAACGTGGCTTTAAAGTCCTTGTACTTATCCATGTTAAAGTTCACAGCACCTTTAGTATACCAGGAAATATCTTTAGTAAACTGCACCTCAAACCAGCCCTGAGCGTTTACAGCGTAATCATTGGTGATCCTTCTGAAGTTTTGATCAAGTACAGCTATCGGGTTTTTATTGTTATACTCAAAGTCATAAGCTTTGTAGGTGTACCGCCCGCTACCATCAGCTAAATATGGACCATAAGTAGGTGCCTGCGACATGGCCGAAAGGAAAAGGTCCATAGATGAACCATCCCACTGGCTTGGTGATGAAGGGTTACCGGCCACTGCACCCCTGGTACCTGATTTTAACAATACATTAGTGCCGAATTTTATATGATCGTTAATCTTTGAAGTCAGATTGATCCGTGCGCTATATCGCTTATAATCAAAGCCCCTTTCAATACCGTCCTGGTTAACATATCCCAATGACACGTTATACGTAGTTTTTTCACTTCCGCCGTTAAATGTCAGGTTATGGTTTTGTGTTACAGCAGTCCTGAATATGAGGCTCAGCCAATCAGTATTAGGATAGCGTACCC
Organism: Mucilaginibacter gossypii; assembly: GCF_017569325.2. Classification (NCBI taxonomy): domain Bacteria; kingdom Pseudomonadati; phylum Bacteroidota; class Sphingobacteriia; order Sphingobacteriales; family Sphingobacteriaceae; genus Mucilaginibacter; species Mucilaginibacter gossypii. The sequence goes on from NZ_CP071878.2 coordinate 2,717,473, forward strand.
TATCTGTAGCGTTACGATACAGATCAATCTGGTCCTGCGGATAAAGTGAGTTAGGATCTGTTGTGCCGCTGTTGATGCGTGCCTGGTTAAACATCTCCATATATTGGGCAGAGTTGGTCACCAGTTTAAACATTTTGGTAGGACTGTTGTATCCTAAGTTACCATCGTAATTAACAGACATTTGTCCGGCCTTACCTTGCTTGGTGGTTACAAGCACCACGCCGTTGGCGGCCCTTGAACCGTATATTGACGCAGATGCAGCGTCTTTCAAAACAGATACATTGTCGACATCGGTTGGGTTAAGATCGCTAAAGTTACCGGGAACACCATCAATCAATACCAACGGATCAGAACCGGCGCCACTGAATGTGCTGTTACCGCGGATCCGGATAGATACAGCCTCATTTCCAGGCTCGCCTGAGCCTGTGTTAATCTGCACGCCTGGTGCAAGACCTTCAAGCATAGACGCAGTGTTAACAACAGGACGTTTATTCAATGTCTCGCCGGATACCGATGATACAGCACCTGTAAGGTTTGCTTTCTTTTGTGTACCGTAACCAACCACTACAATTTCGTTTAGTGCCGATGTTTGCTCTTTAAGCGTTACATCAATTTTGGTTTGATTGCCTACAGATACCTCCTGGGTAACAAAACCCACAAAGCTGAATACCAACACTGCGCTATTGTCATTCACAGTAACAGTATAATTGCCATCAATATTGGTTTGTACACCCGTGTTGGTACCTTTAACCTTTACTGTAACACCCGGTAAAGACACGCCTTTCTGATCTTTTACCGTACCGGTAATCGTTATAACCTGTACCGGTTTCTTTTCGGCGGGTTTGGGGGTAACTACAATGGTGGTATTGTTAATTACATAACTAAAAGGCTGATCACGGAAACATTGCTGCAAAGCTTCTTCCAATCCCGCATCTTTAAGGTCGACGTTTACAGGAAGTGCTTTTTTTAGCATTTTGGAATTGTAGAGCACACTATATCCGCTTTGCCTGTGGATGTCTTTAAGCGTTTCAACAAGCGAAGCGTTATTTTTACTAAGACTTATCCTTTGCGCAAACGTGGTTGAGGCACTTACCTGAAGTATCGAAACCAGACACAAGAAGAACGACAATTTCATGATCAGAAATAATTTGGATACGGCACGGGGTATCTGCCCGCGCTTTAATGCAGTAGAATTTTTGTACATTTGAATGTTAGGTTAAATAACTGGTTGTGAGAAAAAATGATCGTTAACTGACCTGATTGCTATCCGTAGCATTGAGCCAGGGGCGGTGCGAACGCTCCTGGTTACTTTCTTTTTGGGATAGCATTATGGAAGTATTAGGTTACTTCATAATGATAACCCTCCTTCCTTCAATTTTATAGTGAATACTACCGGTAAGCTTGATATTATCAAGCAATTCTTTAATGTCTTTATATTTTGAGATGGTACCGCCAAATTCATTTTCCTGAACCTGGGCATCCTGATATTCAACATCTACATCATACCAGCGGCTTACCTGCTTCATGATATTTATAATGCTTTGATCATGAAATATAAAAAAGCCGTTAATCCAGGCCATATTAGCTTCAACATCGGCCTTTTGTACTTTTATTGATGAACCATTTTGGTTTACAGTTCCCTGTTGGCCAGGCAAAAGCATTACTGCTGCCGAGCCTTTGCTCATCTTAACCGAGCCTTCAAGCAGAGTAGTTGTTATATCCTGATTATCGCTATAAGCATTAATATTAAAATGGGTACCAAGTACCTGCACCTGCGTACCGTTGGCCTTAACGATAAATGGATGAGCTTTATCCCTTGCTACCTCAAAATAGGCTTCACCGTTTAATTCAATTTCCCGGTTGGCCCCGGTAAAATACTCCGGGAATTTGATTGACGATGCTGCATTAAGCTGCACCTTGGTGCCGTCTTCCAATACTACCTGGTATTGGCCGCCACGCGGCGTGGTGATGGTATTGATTTGTGGGATGCCTGCCTGCCCTTGTTCGTTTGGCTTTCTGTCAAATTTATAAACCACTAAACCGTTGGCTGCTTTGCTTACTTTTACACCAGCCCCTGCCGCCAGCTGCCCATTTTTGGCGTCATCAAGTAATATTTTATTGCCATTGGCCAAAGTGAGATATGCTTTGTTGCTCCCAGGGAGTATGGTTGTTATAGTATTCTTAACTATTGTACCTGTGATATTATCCTTTTTAACAGGCATAAACAGCAAGCCAGCCAATACAGCTATAGCAACTAATGAAGCAGCCGCCCATAGCCATTTGTAGCTCGTTTGTTTAAGAGGTTTTATGACAATAGCCTTTTGTCTGCTTTCAGTTAATTTTTTCCAAATCCGCGCATGTACATCTGCTTCACTTACCTCTTCATCATCCCAAACCTCGTCGGCTAACTGCATTTCATCACGATATGCATCCAATAGCTGTTTTTCAGCATCGGTGCATTGGCCGCTCATGTATTTTTCATACAGCGCAAGGAACTCGTTCTTAGTTATCATCAGGTTGCAATTGCAGGTTTATATGGTGTTAGTGTAAATTTTATGCCGGCACACACATACATTTTTATTTTTTTTTACGCCCAGGCTTAAAGGTTAAATAATTTTGATCGGCTTTTCCTAATTTTATCCAACCAATTGTATGTACAATTCTCATATTAGTGATCAGGACCTGTGGCTTGCCGTACGTAATAACGATGAGCACGCGTTCGCCGTACTTTTTGACCGTTATTGGGTAAGATTATATAAGACTGCCCTCCGGTACCTGAAAGACCGTGAAAATAGTGAAGAAGCAGTACATGATGTTTTCCTGAATATCTGGGATCGCCGGCATCAACTGGACATAGAATCTGTTCCCAATTTTCTGCTCTCGGCCATCCGCTACCAGGTTTATAATCGCATGCGCGCGGTAAAACGCCCGGTAATTGTGGAGTTAGATAATCTGGAAGCAGGCCTTTTCTCCGACTACAACCAGGCTGATTTCCGGATCAAAAATCAGGAGTTGTTACAGGAACTGAGTTATTACCTGGAGAAGTTGCCCAAGCGCTGCCAGGAAATATTTTATATGAGCCGCATGGAAAACCTAAGTAACCAGGAAATTGCCGTCCGCTTAGGAATATCCAAACGAACGGTTGAAAACCAGATAACCGTGGCGTTGAAACACCTAAGGGGCTGTTTCAAGCAAGTTTCAACGATGCTTTGCCTGTATTATTTGTTGTTTAAATAATACCGGGGAGGTGGCGCACGGCTTTGCGAAGCCTAACATCATTTTAGGTATGAAGAGCTGCTGCGACTCCTCAGCTTTGATTAATAATTATGATTGAATGCTGATGTTAAATACATCTTTTAAAGCGCGTTTGGCGGAATGGTAGCCGCACATACCATGTACCCCTCCTCCCGGCGGTGTGGATGATGAACAGATATAAATCCCCTTTGCCGATGTGCGGTACGGTGAGCGGCGCAATACCGGCCGGGTAAACAACTGGCCAATGTCAATTACCCCGCCGTTAATATCACCTCCGATATAATTGGGATTATAGTTTTCCAGTTGCTCTGTGTTAAAAGTACGCCTGCCTATGATGCGTTCGCGGAAACCAGGGGCAAAACGCTCCACTTGTTTTTCGATAATATCGGTCATATCTTTGTTTGATCCGTTGGGAACGTGGCAGTATGCCCAGGCGGTATGCTTGCCCTGGGGTGCACGGGTATTGTCAAAAAGGCTTTGCTGGGCCAGCAGTACAAATGGTTTTTCGGGGTGCAAACCGTCCCAGATTTGCTGTTCACACGCAGCAATTTCCTTCAGCGTACCCCCAATATGTACCGTTCCTGCTTGCCGGGCCTCTCCTGCTTTAAACGGAATAACATCATCAAGCGCCCAGTCAACTTTAAAAACACCCATTCCGTAACGATAACGTTCCAGTTGCCATTTATACAATGATGAAAATTTATGCCCGGCAATTTGCAGCAGTTGTTTTGGCGTAACATCAAACAAAATTGTCTTTGCCGATGGCAGCTGATCAAAATTATTGATGTAGGTATTGGTTTCTATCCTGCCCCCTATAGATGTAAAGTATGACGCCAATGCCTCCGCTATTTTTACCGAACCACCTTTAGGCACCGGCCAGCCTTTTAGATGCCCGTTAACTATCAACACTAAAGCAATTGCAGATGTGGTAAGATTTGTTAGCGGTAGAATGCCATGAGCAGCCATCCCGGCTAAAAGCCCTTTGGCTTCCTCAGTTTTGAAGCGCTTGGCCAAATAGTTTACTGAAGTTAAAGCAGCCAGCCCAAAAGCAGCCAGGTCGACACGATGTTTGGGGAAAGTAAGCGGACCTAAAACATCAGGCGCCAAACCGGGCCACGAAGTTACCAGGGGCGCCATCAGTTTAATGTAGTTATCCTTGTCGGCACCTAACAGATTGGCAGTTTCAACAACGGATTTTTTAAGTACCGCAGCCGTTCCATTATCAAAGGGATGCGCTGCAGATATTGTGGGATAAATATATTCAAGGCCATGCTCACGCAGTGGCAGTGTTTCAAAAAATGGCGAACCAACTGCCAGCGGATGAATAGCTGAGCAAACATCATGCTTATAACCAGGCAGGGTTAGTTCTTCAGTACGTAAACCGCCGCCAATAGTACTTTTTCCTTCAAGCAGTAATACCGAAAGTCCGTTTTGTTGCAACAATATCGCCGCAGCAAGGCCATTTGGCCCCGAGCCTACTATTATTGCATCATAATCATGTTTTTCCGGTTTCACAGGTATCTGTATTTTTGTATTTGCCCGCGCCTAATTTGCCGTTGGTAAAACGCGCACTGACGATTTAAGCTATCAGGCACAATATACACATCATTTCTTGCCGTCTTACCTTTACGTTCGATAAATTCGGGTAATTTATCCTGCAAATGGCCCCCAATCATGCCGGCGGTAAGGTGTATCTGCTAACCCATGGCCTCCTCCTGTTAATTCCTGGTCTACATATAAACAATTAATTATACTTTCCGTATACAGTCAATATTTACATGATTTTTTGAATATTCGCAACATGAACCAAAACCTGCAGTCGGAATTTCTTTTTATTCAAAAACTAAGAGTTTTATATATAACTACAAAAATATCGTTTGCTTTTTTAAATGAACCGAATTACTATTTATGAGATGTCCTCTTTTACGATTAATTATTAGCTGTCTGATACTTTGTCTTTTCTCTTTATCTTGTAATCGATCACAGCCTCGTAATGTCAATAAAGATGGAGTTTACATCAAAAATGAGAATGGCAAATATTCACTGTACCGTAATGGTGAGCCTTTTTTCATAAAAGGAGCCTCCGGTTTTACCAATTTAAAACGATTAAACGAGGCAGGAGGCAATACGATAAGGGTTTGGGATACCTTAAATTTAGGAAGTATTTTGGATTCGGCGCAGGCACATCATTTAGCTGTAATAGCAGGGTTGCCAATGCCTCCAAGCGAAAGTATAGATGACTTTTATAAAACCCCGAAGGCCAGTGCCCATGTGAGCAAGATTGCCGGGATTGTTAATAGATTTAAGCATCACCCCGCGCTTCTGAGCTGGTGCGTGGGCAATGAGCTTGCATTCCCTTACAAGCCGAAATACAATCAGTTTTATACCATATTTAATGCTGTAGTCGACATGATCCACCAGGACGATCCGCAGCACCCGGTTACTACAACCATTATGTCCTTTCAAAAGAAAAACATTGTCAATATTAAGCTACGGACCAAGATTGACTTCATCTCGTTCAATATTTTTGGTTCGATCCAAACTTTAAATGAAGATCTTCAGAAATTCAATTGGTTTTGGGATGGCCCGTTCTTAATAACAGAATGGGGAATTGAAGGTCCCTGGACCGCCGACAGTCAAAATGCATGGGGGGCTTATATTGAAAATACCAGTACAAAAAAGGCAGAGCAATATCTTTCAACCTATGAAAAGTATATGCCGGTTAATAATTCCAGGTTTCTGGGGTCGATGGTATTTTATTGGGGGCAAAAACAGGAACTAACCCCAACCTGGTTCAGTATGTTTGATGAAAATGGCGCTGAAACCGAGGCCGTTCAGGTGATGCATTATATCTGGACGGGGCAAAAAGCGCCTAAGAAGGCCCCTGTGTTGAAATACATGTTGGTAGATGGAAAAGGTGCCAGGGACAATATCTTATTTAAGCCTGGCATAACAATAAACAGCAAAGTGTATATTGAAGATCCGGACACCACCGGCTTAACATTTAAATGGGAAATATTTGCGGAGGATTGGTTCAAACCCAATGGCGCTTTTAACCAAAAGAAACCAAAAGAGATTAAAAATTTAATAATCGGGCAAAGCGGGCCGGACTTGAAGTTTAAAGTACCCGCCACAGAAGGCCCTTATCGCTTATTGGTTTATGTATATGATCAAAAGGGCTCTTTTGCTACCTCAAACACTCCCTTTTATGTATTAAAGAATCCATGAACAATACTATAAAACCACCTTCCAAACGGCAATTATTTTATTTAAGGCTGATGATTATCATCGGTTTGCTTTGTATGTTTTTTTTAATACATAGCCTGCTCAGAAAATCAGTTATTGGTTATCGGCCGCTATATTGGCTATTAATATCAACCTTTGTTTATACCTTTTTTAAGGTAATATATGAGTGGTATCATTATTGGTCAATAAGCGTTCCGCCTGCTTTACCAATAACGAAACAATATACGGTAGACATATTTACCACGTTTTGCGCCGGTGAACCATATGAAATGATTGTTGAAACACTTACTGCAATTCAGGCTATACATTATCCTCATGAAACCTTTTTGTGTGACGAGGCCGATGACCCTTACCTGAAATCAGTTTGTAAAGAACTGGGCGTTCATCACATAACAAGAACTAAAAAAATCAACGCCAAAGCTGGCAATATTAATAACGCATTAGCCCAGTCATCAGGCGAACTATGTGTAATTCTTGATCCTGACCATATACCCGTACCCGAATTTCTGGATCCGATAATAGCTCATTTTGATAACCCGGAAATTGGTTATGTTCAAATTGTGCAGGCCTATTACAATCATGACATTGGATGGATAGCTAAAGGCGCGGCACAACAAACCTATCAGTTTTACGGCCCCATGATGATGTGCATGAACAGTTATGGCACTGTGCAGGCTATAGGCGCCAATTGTACTTTCAGGCGAACAGCTTTGGAATCCATTGGTGGACATGCGGCCGGGCTGGCTGAAGATATGCATACGGCAATGCAGCTCCATGCACGCAATTGGAAATCCGTTTATGTACCCGCTGTATTGACCCGAGGCCTGGTTCCGGCTACTTTGTCAGCTTATTATAAGCAACAATTGAAATGGTCGCGGGGTGTTTTTGAGCTTCTTGTGACTTCCTACGTTAAACTTTTTAGAAAATTCAACTGGCGGCAGAAACTTCATTACGGTCTTTTACCTTTATTTTACTTATCTGGTTTTGTATTTCTTATTAATTTCTCAATTCCGGTTATATCCCTGTTCACAGATGCTTTTCCGTTAAGGATGGACTTTTCTGAGTTTTTAGTTATCAGTGTTCCTTTTATAACTTCAGTAGTTCTGATCAGGCATTTTGTTCAGCAATGGGTAATGGAGGATAATGAGCGGGGGTTTCATGTGGTGGGAGGATTACTGCTCATAGGTACATGGTGGGTTTTTATATTAGGTTTTGTCTATACTATTATCAGGAAGAACGTTCCCTACATAGCAACCCCCAAGGATATTAAAGATGAAAAAAATTTAAAAAACAACTTACCCAATATTGTAGTGTTGGCTGTATCCATCGCAGCTATTATTTACGGCCTTTACAACGACTGGAATCCCTATACACTTTTTATGTCCGGCATCGTTGGCCTGAATTGTATGTTCATGATATTTATGCTTATCGCAAGTTCAGAACTCAAGTTTCAGGCCTACCTGGATAAACATGCCACATTATTTACGGTCGTTTCAAAAATACAGCATGTTAAAATATTTTTTTGGCTGTTAAGAAGAAAGATATATTTCGGTGTAAGGAAAGTTAGCCTGATACTTAGCATATTAGTGGTTGGCATCTGCATATATGCTTCTCAGGAATCGGATGAAGATGCAAACTTTAATGTTGCGCGTGGTTTCGATGCTAACAATGATAATAGCAAAAAGTCTTTTGCAGAGTTCATCTCTTCATCAGACACCACCGGGTTATCGCAATTGATCAGGCAATCGCGACTTTACAATAGCACTTCGCGAGCGTCTTCAGATACTTCGATAAATATTATTGAACAAGATCCAGTCACCGGTCAAAAACGTTTATCAGTAAACCCTCCATTTTTTTCTTCAGTAAAAGGCGTAATCTACTCTAAAGGAAACTACTGGTACAAGAACATAGCTCCGCTAACCAAAAAAATGATAGTTAATGATTTTGAAGACATTCGAAAAGCGGGGATAAATACCATAAAAATATATGGACCTAATATTTACGACCACTCAATTTTTGAAGCAGCCGCACAAAAGGGCTTAAAAATTAATTATAGCTTCTGGGTGCCTGCCCCATCAAGCTTCATTAATGATACCACCTACCTGCACGAGCAATTCAATATCATCCTTAACACCATAAATAAAAATAAATCAAACCCTAACATCAGTGCCTGGCACTTAGCCAATAGTACCTACCAGCAACTATCCCAATTTTATCATGGGCCACAGTTGTACCAGGCCCAACAGCATTATATCAATTTGTTAAAACGTTTGGTAAATGAAATTAAACATGAAGACCCAACAAGGCCATTAACCATCGACCTTTTATCCTCACCCACACTCAACCCTGCTATGCAAATATTAAAGGAGCAAATACCGGCAATTGATGCTTTCGGAGTAATTGTTGATAATAAACAGTCATTGAAATATGTTAGCCGTGATTTTAAAATACCTTATTTTTTCAGTTGCACTGATCCCGGCGCACTCGAAGGTGTACAGCATTCCGGCGGAATTTTTTACGCTAACTGGCAGGATCAACAAAGCGGCACTGCTGTCACGTTTGACGGTTTAAAAGACGTATGGGGCAGAAATAAACGTTACCTTTATAAAATAAGCAAGAACTGGAATGGCAATACACCTATCTATAATTTGCCCGATATTAAAATACTGAAACCTGCATTAACAACTACTCCGGGGGCATCCCTGCGCTATAACGCCCTGGTATTTTCCTACGGTCACTGGAACATCGCTGCCTATTTAAAAACCGGATTGAAATTTGAATGGTATCTTGTCAAAACAGATAATTGGGGCAATGCAACCGGCATGAAAAAGGTAGGAAATAGTCCGGATGTAAACGTTACAATCCCAAAAAATGATGACAGATACAGGCTGTACCTTGTGGCAACAGATGGTGATAATGTAACTGTTGACTACGCAACATTAAATACCCCTCTTCAAAATTAATCGTCAATGAATAAAAAGTCCGTAAAGATTTATTTAGCGATCAGTTTAGGTATAATCGTCGTTATATCCTTTTGGGGCATTAAACTTTTTCGCAGTGATTATTTTACAAACAACTACTACCGCAGCAACGAACAGGTGGTTGGCATATTTAACCGCAGGAATTTAAGTGATACCTTACCGGCCAAACCTATTATTTGTTACACGGCAGTGTTTAAAAATACAGCTATAAGGTCAAGCCGGGGCAATGTGGATACAGCTTTGGCTAACAATGATGTATTAATCACCGTGGAAACCTGGCTTAAAGGTGTAGATTATCAAAACAACGTTTTAACTGAAGTGCTCAATGGTAGTTTTGACAAGCAGATCCATGAACTGGCTGTTTTGGCGGCAAAAAGTCACCATCAGGTTTTTATCCGCTGGAACCCTGACATGGAAGTACCGGCCAGTGTATTTCCCTGGCAATATAAATCGCCCAAAGACTATATTACTTCATTTAATTATTTTTCAAAAAAAATTAAAATGATTGCCCCAAAGGCACAAATCATCTGGGGGCCCTCAGGTTATCCCGGCGATACCGAATACTGGCCCGGAAATAAGACTGTTGATTATATAAGTATAACACTTGGAAGCCAATCAGAAAATACCACCCACTTTTATCCAAAAGACAGCACGGTTTCTGATATGTTAAAACATAAGCTCCATCGCTTAAGGTTTATAGACAAACCGGTATTGATCATAGATAATAATACCGGAAAAACACCTTTTAAATACAGTTGGCTAAACGAACAAAAAGACTATTTTATAAAATACCGGAATACCGTATACAGTGCCGATAACTACGCGGATAGTGCCGCTAAAAAGCCGGTAAGGACATCGCTCAAGATTGGGGTATTTGACCCAAATAAAAAACTGCTCAATCAACCAAGAATTAGTGTAGAACATCTTTTTACAGATTGGGGCGAAGTTGAAAGAGGCGATTTTGAGAAAAAATTCTCGGAGGTCATTAGCCGTCACCATGATGTTATTGTAACCATGGAACCATGGCGTGACACCAGCGGAATACCGGATACTGCTGTCACGGAAAGTATTTTAAACGGCCGTTATAACAAGCAGATCAAAAAACTATTTAATATAATTTCTGCCACACAGAATATCGTTTATCTCAGATGGATGCATGAAATGGAGATCCCGATCCACCGGTACAAGTGGCAAAGTCAGGATCCGGTTAACTACATCAATGCCTTCAGATATTTTATGCAGTTTGACGGAGGGCCGGGCAAAAATGTCAGAAAGGTTTGGGGACCTGCCGGCGACCGGGGCTCGGCGGATTTTTGGCCCGGAAGCGATGTAGTAGATTATATCAGTATAGCCATTTACGGTTTGCCGGATAAAAACATTACCGATCAGGATAAGCAGGAAGCCTTCAGCACCATATTTAACCGAAAATATTTTCGGATGAGGTTTCTTGATAAGCCTTTGTTCATAACCGAATTTGGTGTAAAAGGATCAGAAAGCTTCCAGGACAAATGGCTTGCCGATGCCGCTGAAACAATAAATGCGAACCCTCATATTTTTGGCGTTTGCTACTTTAATTTATACGACAACCCCAAGGCCTGGGGTGATATTAAAGCCCCTAACTGGAGTATTACTCCGCAGTCGATGCTCAAATTTTGCAGTTTATTGAAACAGTAATCATATTAATGGTTGGTAAAATAGATTACTTTTATTTTCATATTAAATAAATTTATTAAATTATAAAACATAAAACACTACCCTTGGTTGTATCATAACACTATCTACCAAAATCAAATGTTATGTTTCACCATGTAAAAGAACTACAATTTAACGCGCGCGTATCGCGCCCCGATCCCCGGTTTGCCAATTTATTGCTGGAACAGTTTGGCGGAGAGAACGGCGAACTGGCCGCAGCCATGCAATACTTCACACAGGCCTTTGGTGCAAAGGTGCCATACCCCGACAAATATGATATGCTGATGGATATCGCCACCGAGGAATTCAGTCACCTTGAAATTGTGGGCGCCACTATTCAAATGTTGCTCAAAGGCGTGAATGGCGAACTTAAGAATGCTGCCGACAGTTCCGAGATCATGCAGGTTTTGAACGGTAAAGCTGCCAAAGAAGATATAATTCACCAGGCAGTATTCGCCAATCCACAGTTTGGCGTTATTACAGGCGGCGGTGTTACTCCCCGCAACAGCCAGGGCATACCATGGTGTGCAAGTTATATCCATTCAAACGGCGACCTGACCGTCGATCTTCGCAGTAATCTTGCCTCAGAGTCACGCGCTAAACTGGTTTATGAACACCTGATGAAGTTCACAAATGATCCTTACATTCACGAAACACTGTCTTTCCTGATGACCCGTGAAGTGGCGCATTACAAGATGTTTGAAGCGGCTTTAAACGATATCCAGCCGAACTTTCCACCAGGGGTACTGGCAGCCGATCCACGCTTTACCCAGCAGTATTTCAATATGTCTAATGGTGCCGACGTTCACGGCCCGTGGAACGAAGGCGAAATGCCCGATTTGGAAAAAGAATTCATTTACATAGCTGACCCGGTAAAGCACGTCAGGGAAACACAGGGCCTCACCCAACTGGAAGACGATAAGGCGAGGGAACTTAAACAGGCCGAAAAGCTGAATAAGCAAATGAGCCAGGAAAAAAGCACCGAAGTAAAGGACTCTGAGCCCGAAGGCGTGGCGCAATGGAGTACTTACCCTGATAATAATAAAAGGGCCTGAAATACTTAAAAAAATAATGCTACCGGCCGTCATCCTGCTGATGACGGCTTTTATTAAACAGTTGCCCAGGCATTTTTAATGCCGCTAACTCCCCCCCTTTTCGAAAGCTTTACAGCTAACGATTTTTAAGAAAGTTTAAACAACTTTCAATAAGCGTCTGTGTTCCGGCTTTCGTTAGTCAACTCAACAACAACACTTTTTTAAAAGAATCTATGATAACCAAAGAAGAAACACCGCAAAAGCAGGATAGACAGCCAGGTATTGAAGCAAAGATGCATCCGGCTCCGGAATACATTAAAGACAATTATAAAGTCGCCGGCAAGTTGCAGGGAAAAATAGCCCTCATTACCGGGGGCGACAGTGGAATTGGCCGCGCGGTAAGCGTACATTTTGCGCAGGAAGGTGCTAATGTGGCCATCGTTTACCTGGAGGAGGACGAAGATGCCGAAATCACAAAGGACCTGGTTGAATTAACAGGCCAGCAATGCTTGCTCATTAAAGGGGACGTAAAAGACCCGGCCTTTTGCAAACACGCGGTACAACAAACCAAACAAGAATTTGGCGAACTCAATATCCTGGTGAACAATGCAGGTATGCAATTCCCGCAAAAAGACGTCAGGGCAATTGATCCCGGACAACTGGATGTTACCTTCCGCACCAACATATTTGCCTATTTTTATTTTGCAGAAGCTGCATTAGATCACATGCATGCAGGCGATTGCATTATCAATACCACTTCGGTAACCGCCTATCGTTCTTCGCCTTCGCTTATTGATTACTCATCAACCAAAGGCGCTATCACTACCCTTACGCGATCACTGGCTACCAACCTGACAGAAAAAGGGATCCGGGTTAACGCCGTAGCACCCGGACCGGTCTGGACCCCACTTATTGTATCCACGTTCGACGAAGAAAAGATCAAAAAGTTTGGCAGCGAAACGGCTATGAAACGTGCCGGACAGCCTTCTGAGCTTGGCCCCGCCTATGTTTTCCTGGCTTCAGACGACTCTTCCTTTATTACAGGCCAGGTAATCCATGTAAACGGCGGCGAAGTAGTAAACGGATAAGGCGACACCTGTTAAAAGTAAACCCAAGCACAACGTCAGTTATCTTCCTCCGGGCAGAGCCCGACTTCTCAGTAAAAGAAAATCACCTTTTTTTTATTGTTATAATAACATCACCATGAAAACAACAAATTGATAATTGCAGTTCCTCTACCTCACCATAGAAAAATAGACGGCTCGCCGATAGCAGCAGTGTAAACAGGGGCGGCGGGCCTTCGTTATTTCATCGGTTTGTGGATGGGCCTTAACGGTACTATGTGGAACTGAGCTAAAACATTTGCATTGGTAAAAGCTGGAAGCAGGAATACACAAGCTTAAAGCTAATTTATACTTTTTAATTATTCGCCTTTCGCTTTTGCTAACTTATCAAACTCCACCACTCCTGCCCTGGTGGCCCATAGCTTGTACATTGCTTCAAGCTCGGCTACTTTTTGAGGATATTGGACACTCAGGTCATTTAACTCGGAGCGGTCCGTGCTGATATTATATAGTTCCCATTTATTTTCGGGGCGTTGAGAAACCAGTTTCCAGTCGCCTTGCCTTACAGCACGATTGCCTTCGTGTTCAAAAAACAGCCCGTTATGCCCTTGCCACTTCTGGCCTTTAAATACCGGCACCAGGCTTATACCTTCTGTTGGCGTAATGTTATTGCCATGATAAACTTTAGGATAAGTTGCGCCGGCCAGATCAAGGCAGGTTGCCATCAAATCGATAATATGAGCGGGCTTATTAATAATTAAGCCGGGCTTAATCACATCCGGGTAGTAGGCTATGAAAGGCGTTGCAGTGCCGCCCTCATATTCCCAGTGCTTAAATAAACGAAACGGTGTATTACTTACATTAGCCCCCAATGACCCGTACGATGTAAAAGATGTTGGATCATTTGCCGGCTTATTGTTTGCAGCCAATACTTCAGGAGTAAAACCCGGACCGGCAATAGTTTCGTTACTGGCCCCATTATCCGACAGAAACATGATCACTGTATTTTTATCCTCACCCAGCTCTTTAAGTTTTTTCCTGATGCGGCCTATATTCTGATCCATCCGGTCAACCATCGCAGCATATACAGCCATTTTGGTATCAAATTGCTCTTTTTCTTCTGCCGTTAAGCTATCCCATTCCGGCACGCTCTTGTCCCTTGGCGAAAGCTTTTCATCCTTAGCGATGATCCCCAACTGTTTTTGACGTTCGAGCCGTTCCTGCCTGAGCCCATCCCAACCTTTCAGGTATTTGCCTTTATATTTGGCAATATCTTGTGGCAATGCCTGAATTGGCCAGTGCGGGCTGGTAAAAGCCATGTACAGGAAAAATGGCTTGTCTGTGCCTTTATTACCTTCAATAAACTTAAGGGCATAATCTGCATAGGCATTAGTTGAATACCAGTTTGGCCCTGGTGTGTATTCCTTATCATCTAAAGCGATGGTAAGTTTTTGATTAGGGCGGTAAGGCATTGTTGGAGTAAAATAACTGCTTGCCCCATCTATCAAACCAAAATAATGATCAAATCCGCGTTTAACCGGCCAGCGCGAGGGGGCTGTACCCACATGCCATTTGCCTGCCATCAATGTATTATATCCGCTTTGCTGAAGTGCCTCGGCTATTGTTACGCAGTTCTGGTTGAGATAGCCCTGATAAGCCGGAACATCGCGATGGTTTACCATATCGCCCACCCCTGCCTGATGCTGATAAAGGCCGGTGAGTAACGATGCCCGGGTTGGACAACAGCGCGACGCATTGTAAAACTGGGTCATCCGCAAACCGCCTTTGGCCATCGCATCCAAATTAGGTGTTTGCGTTTCGGACCCGAAACAGCCAATATCTGAGTAACCCATATCATCAGCCAGGATAATAATGATGTTTGGCCGCTTAGCCGCATGCTTATCCTGGGCGAATATCGGGTTGCTTACTATAGCAAAAAGAGAAATGATTTGGAGGAACTTTTTCATAGGGGTAGCTATAAATCGTTATCTATTTGAAATTAAGAACAATGTCCTCCCTGTTGTTATGGGAAGTTTTTATCCAAAGCAAATGAGTGGTTTTATCATAATACCAGCCCGCTGCTTTATCTAATGCTCCAACACCATCGGCCATTTTCAATGCGTCTTTATTTTCTGTTATTGAAGATGGTTCCGTATCACCGGCCCTATGTATTTTGGCCAGATAGGTATGCTGGGCAGGAACAAAGCTACCTGCCGGTTTCTTAATCCGCAATTCCCAGCCACCGGCAGCATTTGTCAATGTAATGTGAGTGATCGCCTTGTCCCCATGCTGATATTTTAAACTAACACCGTCATCTTCGTACAGTTTAAACTCCGACGCTTCCCGATCAGGAAATACATCAAGCATGATCACATCTACCGGCTTTTCGTCCATATATTTCATAGTCGGCTGCATTGGGATAATGCTTCCTGCCCTTACAAAAATGGGCAAATGATCGGCAGGGGTTAAGATATGGATATACTGTTTCCCAGTATATTTTGCGCCGGTCCAGTAATCAAACCAGGTTCCGTGGGGTAAATATATGGTACGGGTTTGTGCACCTTTTACGGTAACCGGGCAAACCATCATGTTATCGCCAAACAGGTATTGATCGGCTATATTGTACGTGTTGGGATCATCCTGATATTCCAGCACCAAAGCACGCATAAGTGGCATACCGGTTTGGTATTGCGTGTAAGCATTGCTATAGATATAGGGTATCAGCCTGTAACGGAGATCGTCGTACTTTTTAAAGTTAGCCAAAGGTTCGGCCCCATAATTCCAGGGTTCTTTATAACCTGGATGGTCCATGCCAAAAACCATAGCCACGGGGCTGAACATGCCAAACTGTACCCAACGAATGTATAACTCAGGATCGGCTGCATGTTCAAAACCGCCCATGCAATGTGCCCAATATCCAACGCCCGACAGGCCAATATTTAACCCGGCCTTTATAACCGGAGCAAAGTACTGCCATTCGCTTGGCCAGTCGCCCGCAAAAATGAAGGGATAACGTTGGATCCCTGAATAACCTTCCCGGGTTTGATTTAATCCGCGAATGCCATTATATTCCTGAAATTTTAAATACGGAGCTTTAGCATAAGCGATGGGAAATACATTATGAAGTTGTGCCACTTCTCTACCAGTAGGGCCAACTTTCTCACTTTCATTGGCTAATGAACCAAAGGCACTGCCTTCATCTGTTTTCAGGAATTTAGCACCAATTGAGGCTACTTTCATCACGCCGTTATCCCACCACCAGTTTGCAGCCTGCTGATCGAAAAAGTTCACAAACTCGCCCGGTTTGCCATTTTCGGGATAGGTGAAACCTTTGGCCTGTGCCTGATCAAGCAGGTTCAGATTTTTAGCGTTATCAAACCTTGGGCGGATATGCAGCCCCACCATTTTAAAGTTCATGGCATACAAGCTATCAAACATGGCTTTAGGGTCTTTAAATGTTTCGCGCCATTCAAAGGTCGTGGCCCCCTTACCCCCCTTTTTACCAAACAAGCGCCAGGTAGAATCAAGGAAAAGAATATCAACCGGGATGCCCATCTCGCGCATTTTGCGGGCCAGTTCTATTACATACCTGTCCGAAGTAAGCTCCTCATGCCCCCAGGTGCCGCCGCTATAAGTGCCCATGTGTAAGCCAAAAGCAAACCTTGGTAACAAAGGCGATTTACCTGTAATGCTTAAATAACTGTTTAAGATAACCGGGAATGTTGGGCCGTAAATAAAGTAATAATCCAGTTCGCCATCATTAGCCTTAAAGCTGTACTCATTATCAGTTTTGCTGCCCATATCCCATTCGGTTGCCGATGAATTGTGCAGGTATATGCCATAGCCCTTAGTGCTCATAAAAAATGGCACCGGGCAATAATTGGCCTCGTTGATGTTATAGGCACCAAGCAAGTTGTTTTTGATTTTGCCCCTACCTACATTGAGCTTTACCAGTTTGTTACGCTGGTCGGTAAAATCCATACGCTCACCAAAGCCAAAGAAATGCTCATCGGGAAGCAAGTCTTTAGTACACATAACCATATCACCTATGTGATGCAAACCTCCATTTTGTTTACTATCAGGCACGTACTCTGATGATAACATCACGCCCTTGCTGTCTGCTACATTGATTATAAACGGCGATTTAAGTACCGTGATAATCAACGCCGATGTTTGGATTATGTATGCAGACTTAGCATCAGTTATTTTATAATCAACAGCTGGCCATGTATAGTTTTCCTGCATTAAATGCTCATTTGGCGCAAATTTGCGGCTCCAGCTGGCCCTTACCCGAAACATGGATGCTGAGCACAACTCAATTTTAACATCTCCGTTGGTGTTACTGAAAAACAAGGTGTTGCCATCTTTTTTGTATCCGGATTTATTGCTGCCGATACCCGTTTGCGCAGAGGCAGCTATCGCAATGAAAACAAGGGCTAAAAACAGGGGGATCTTTTTCATTACTTGCTCAGTTTATAAACTTCGCTGCCTGCCAGCAGGAAACATCCCAAACCATAATCTTCGAAATCGGGTACATTGTTAAAGCCAACAGGCTGGCCATCTTTTGGTTCTTTGCCTGTTCCCTGTACAAAGCCAAGCATACCATCAGGATGCAGGCACTCTTTTGCCATGGCATTCCATGCTTTGAAAACTATCGGTAAATAGGTTTTCTTTTTCAGGATGCCGTGATTTACGCCCCAGGCCATACCGTAAGTAAACAAGGCTGTACCCGACAGTTCCTTGCCACCAAAATTGGTCGAATCTTTCAGGCTCACGTTCCAGTAGCCATCAGCACGCTGTAATGGAACCAAAGCCTCAATCATTTCTTTATATACTGATAAATATTCATTGCGGTGAGGTGCATTTTTAGGCATAACTTCCAGCACCCGCAGCATGGCGGCCACTACCCAACCATTCCCACGCGACCAGTAACAATCTGCACCATTAGGCTCTTTGTACGGTGCTACAAAGTCTTTATCCCTCCACCAAAGATGATCTGCCGTGTTATACAATCCTTTGCCGCCGTGTACGGTTTTTGAGTAATTGTAGATGTCGAACATCTTTTCATAATACTTATTGTCGTTATACACCGCACCGAGCCTGGCATATACCGGCATAGCCATTTGCAGCGCATCTATCCAGTTCCAGTCATCCCTTTTTTCGCTGTTCACCATCAGGTCGATGCTTTGCTTTATTTTTTCAATCCGTTCGGGCTTTTTATCAATCAGGTAAAGATCAATATAGGTTTGCCCGCAGCATTGATTATCTGCATTACGGGTATCAACAGTCCCGCGGGGGCTCCATTGGTGTTTCTCGCCCCAATCAACCGCATAATCATAGTACTTTTTTTTAGCATCAATTTTATACATCGCCATCAGCCCTTCGTAATAAACAGCCCTCGTCCACAAATTACTGGTACGGGTAATACCCTTTACCGTAACAGAAGCTCCCGGGTCGGGCCATTTCTGCATAAAATAATTATTGGCCAGGGTCATACCGGCCAACACCTCTGTTTTTGCAGGCTGTTGGGCAAATGCACTACCTATTATACCCATAACAGCGCATGTGCTTAATACCGTTTTTATT
The DNA here is from genome assembly GCF_017569325.2 of Mucilaginibacter gossypii. Taxonomy (NCBI): domain Bacteria; kingdom Pseudomonadati; phylum Bacteroidota; class Sphingobacteriia; order Sphingobacteriales; family Sphingobacteriaceae; genus Mucilaginibacter; species Mucilaginibacter gossypii. The sequence goes on from NZ_CP071878.2 coordinate 2,736,331, forward strand.
GTAAGCAATAATTTATTCATATCGTAGATTTTATATATCCGTTTTAAAAAACACGTTAAACATCAAGGCATTTTCTTAAGCCCTTCCCACTTTACCTTCCACTTCCCATCTTTTGGAAAACCGGGATTTACAGTGGTTGAGCCGTCCCAGCCCGCACACATCATGGCTACGGCGGCCAGTAAGCCGCCATTACCCGGCAGGTACATGCGCAGCCGTCCGTCCTGGTAGTTGTGGCCGTTGGTTAAGTAGGTATTAGTTTTTATTGGCATAAATAAAGCGTCGATAGCTTTTTCGGGCATGTTTAACCGGGCGGCGGTCATGGCCGTCATCGGGAAATCCCAGCCCCAGGTATCCTTCCAATCCCATACATCCCAAACCAGGTTAAAGGTTTTCTTCATTACCGTGGTATCCAGTTTATCATTATAGGGCAGCATACCGTAGGCAGCTAATACCGCCGGGTGATCTGTTTTTAATTTAGGGTTTGTATAGGCATCGGGCGAGCTTTCGGCAGCAAGGTAAACGCCATCCTTTTGAGGTAACAGGGCCAGTTTATCGAGGATTTGTGCATACCTTCTATCTGGCGGCATGCCCAGGCGTTTGCGCCATAACTGGGCCGTATTCAAAGCCCAGCGCCAGTATTGCAGCTCGTATGTTGGATTATATGTTTCTTCGGGCTTATAACGTTCCTGCGCCAGGATAATGCCCTTGCCCAAATTATACCGGTCATGTTCCTTGTCATAAGTGGGGAACGAAGCCATAAAATCTGCATCCGCCAGTACAAGGTCTTTATATTTATTGAGGGTTTCCTTATTCGAGTGGGCGCGGTAATCCAGTTCGGCAAAATAAATAAAGTGAGGCTGCTGCCAAATGAGGAATGCCCCTACCGATGATGGGCTTTCGTTACCGTCCGGGTCGGTCATTTTTTGCCAGCGGATCCCATCATATCCTTGTCTTTTGGCAATAGCCCGGGCATTGGCTTTTACATGATGATACCAGCCCAAACTGTTTTCAAGCAGTTGCTCCCTGCCCCAAAGCGCAAAATGAATACCGTGCCACCAGTGCATTTCGAGGTGGGGTTTGCCATACCAGCTGTTATATGTTAAACCAGTTTCCTGCGGAGGCTGATGGCCTGAGCATTGTATTTTGGTAAGGTATTGGGACAGCACCACCCTGCGTTCCAGTTCCTTTGCGCGGGGATCGGTACTGCCACTGAAATCAACCGCTCCGCCGCTTTGCCAAAAGGCTTTCCATTGTTGTATACTGTTGGCTTGCGTTTGGGCAAACCCAGGTAAAACCGCTGTGGATTTCTGCGGATTAAACGAACAGGTAAACGTCAATTCACCGGTTTTACCCTGGGGCGATAACACAAACTGATGAGCAGTTGTATTATTAACGGAAGCTACACCATCCCATGCAAGGCGGACAAAATACTGGTTAGTATCTAAACGATGAATGATCATCGACTGACGCCCCCCTGAACTAACAATTGCCGAATAGTGTTTTTGCGGATTTTTCCAGTTGTCACCATAGTCTGCAAATTGGTTGGTGGGGAAAGGGAAACGTAGCCTTACCTTAAGCCTGCCCTGCGCTAACAATGGCGACTGAACTTTTACCGCTATCAGATCCTGCCCCTGATGCGCGTAAGTTTGGACTGTTACCAGCTCACCATCAAAAGTAAAAGAGCTGCTGATAGCGCCTGTCCATAAATCGAGTTCCTGCCGGATATTTTGAATATCGGTTATCTGTGCCTCGCTTCCGTCTTTATGCAATAACAAAAAACCAAGGTTACCCAATTGCAGGCGATGTACATTTTCCCTGAACCAGTTGGCAGCATTCCTGTTACGGCCGGCCTGGTTCCATTGTACCGAATAACTTACGTTACGGCCATTGAGCGCGTAGTTTTTTAATGTTTCATCAAACTTGTAACCTGCGGTATCCTTAAAGCTGTGCCATCCCCACTCCGACTGCGTGCCTAAGGGGATGCCCTTATCGTAATGCTCAGGAAAAGTTTGCAAACCTGTAGCATCAACCGTAAAAGCAAAACGGCCGTTGCCAACAGATAGGGAAGATAGTGTGTCGGTGTCATTATTTATGACGTTGTGCCTTTGCACCAAAGCCTTACGGTTTATTTTATCTTGTGCCTTCAGTAAAACCGGCCAAACAACCGTAAAAAATGCAAAATATACAAGCAGTAGTTTTTTCATATCAGGCGTTATGAATCTATTTTAAATATGAATGGCGATGCTGTCATGTATTTACCGCCCTGCGAGGTAGTAAACATGTAGGTGGGTTTGCCATTTTGAAATAAGAGCTGGGGCCTCTCAAACCGGCCGTACTTGTTAAGGTATTTCGGTGGCGGCGGTTGATTGATATGATAATATTCGGCGTTAAAATAACCTATCTCCGGCTCGCTCCATTTTTTACCGGTTTTTGATTCCATGTACAAACCATACTGGTGATTAAATACGCCCATATCCCTGGCCAACATTTTAAAGCGACCTCTATCGAGCCAAACAAAAGCATCTTCCAGTTGGGCATTGTTACCACGTCCCGAAAAATCGATGACCGGATTGCCGTCGTACTTGATATAAGGGCCTTCCAGTTTGTCGGCAATAGCTAAACCGTATTTGCGGTTACCCTTTACCAGCCGGTCGGTTGATGTTTCATATTCCTTAGTGTTCCATGATTTATAAAACAGCCAATATTGCCCGTTGGGATGTTTAACAAACGCCGGGTTGGTGGTACAATGATCATCCCATGCCCCTTCAGGGCCGGGCAAAAGCAACGGCTCATCAGGGCGTGTCCAGGGACCATCAAGTGAATCGGCTGTAGCCAGGCCTATCCGCTTTGTATTTGTTTTACCGTTGGAATTGCCCATAAAAAACAGGTAATATTTACCATCAACTACTTTTATCGACGGATTATGACAGGTAGTAGCATCCCAATAACCTGGACCGCGCGGAGCAAGGATTGTTTCTAAAAATTTAAACTCACTTTCCGGTGTATCTGCCACAGCATGGCATATTTCTGATCCGTTGATCCATCCGCCCATTTTCTTTGAAGCAACCCACCTCGAAAAAAACACATGGATCCTGCCGTCGGGCCCCTCAATAGGACTGTTGCACCAAACGTAATAACCCTCCATTTCCAGCGCACGACCAACTGGCTTCAGCTTTTTGGCAAATGCCGAAACATGATCATCTGAATTACCAAAGGCCAAACCCGGCAATAACGCCATTGCCGAAACCATGCTTAACTGTTCAATAAAATCTCTTCTTTTCATCATCCGGACACAATCATTTACAGAACCTGTTACTTTAGATATTTATTGAGCGCCAACTGATTAAATGAGCGAATGCCCTGAATAACCATGCTGGCATTTAGCTGCGCACCCGGCTCAAGCGTATGTGTGGCATCAGTACCGAAGTAAGTTGATTTAACTTTTGTTTCGCCCTCCGCATCGTAATCATCGGCAATCAGTTTATTTAGGTCGATGAAAAAAGCCCCGGTTTGTTCGCCCAACTCACGCGCCCATTGCCCGTAGCTGTTTTCATTGTTACGTCCCGCAGATTTACCATCTTTCCAAACATTACGAGGTATCGGGGAGCAGATAATAGGTGTTGCGCCCTTCGCCTTAATATCAGCAATAAATTTGCGCATATACCAACCGTAGGTATGTACCATCTCTTTTACTTTCCGTATCGGGTTGTATATTTCCCGCTGCTCGTCACCGATGCCTTTGATAGTTCCGCGGGCCCGGGCTGTATCGTCAAGCGCGCCGCTATCATTGTGGCCAAACTGCATGATCACAAAATCGCCGGGTTTAACTTTAATCAATACCTTATCCCACAAACCCATGGTTTGGAAGGTGCGACTGCTGGTGCCACCAAGCGCATCATTTTCGACCGCTACTTTTGTTGTATCAAAATAAGGAGCTATGTAATTCCCCCATCCCCATAAACCACCATCGCCTTTGCCTTTACCATTTTTTACGGTTGAGTCGCCTATCAGGTAAAAGGTTGGCTTATCAGCCGGCTTCATCAACATAAAAGAAGATAACAGCATAACCAGGGCAAGCAGTAAGCCTAAGCCGGCATTTGTACGGATCATATTTTTCATAGCAGCCTGAAATTTAGTTTTTAAGGTATTTATTGAGAGGATTTGCAGGATTGGCCCTGATGCCATCAACTACTGATTCTGCATTCACGGTAGCACCCATTTTGTTAGTGTGGGTATGATCTCCGGGGAAGAATTTCTTAACCGAATCAGCTCCCCATTGATCATATTTATCGGCTGTGATGCGGTTCATATCAATGAAAATGACTCCTTCCTGCTGTGCCACTTCCTGCGCCCATTTGCCATAATCATTATCGGCACGGATAACTTTGCCATCACGAAACTCATTCCGTGGGATCATGGATAGTACGATAGGCGTTGCACCTTTAGCTTTAGTATCCCTGATAAACTTGTGAAAATACCAGCCATAGGAATGTACTGTTTCTTTAGTGCCATTGGGCCAGGTAAGTTCTACCGTTTCATTACCTGTACCCTTTAATACACCCCGATAACCGGCCTTTGTAGTATCGGGTTTACTGCCCTCATTATGGCCGAATACCATCAGCGCATAATCGCCAGGCTTTAAAAGCGAATCGACCTTGTGCCACCGGCCTTCCTTGATAAAAGTGCGCGTACTGCGACCGGCCATGGCATGGTTTTCAATATTGATCTTCGACAGATCGAAATAGTATGGGATAATGCTCCCCCATCCCCAGGTTTCTTTATCGTTATTATGCGTGGTTGAATCGCCAATCAAATAAATGGTTGGCTTTTGCTGATTGATAAAAGCCGGCCCTGCAAAGGCTATTATTAATAAGGGTAAAACCAGTTTCAATGCTTTCATGTTATTTTTTGATGTTTTTAGGCTTCAGTTCATCCGGCGCACCATTGGTATAGGACACAAACACCTCTTTTGAAGCAGTTTTGAAAAGATCATCAACAGTTTCCATCGCTATGCTATCAACAGGTTTAAACTGCGGTGAAGACATGTATTTTAAAATACTGTAATATAATTGCTTTGCAGCAGGCCTGTCGTCGCCGGTTGTTGGCGAAAGATCGGCGCTGCTTACCATCAGGCTCCCCTTGCCCATCCTTGCTTCAAAGAGCAGTGCTAAACGGCGGTTCATGAACCAGGTATCAATAGGCTGAATCACCGGGCGAAATGTTGCCGAAAAATCTTCCAGATGCATTACCTGAGCGTTCGACAGGATATCCCACCATTGTATTTCGCTGTATGATGAGGTAGGAAAATCATTAAATGCAGGATGTTTAGGATCGCACAAAAAACCCAGCGTATGCGGCGGGCGCATTTTAAACCAGGAGGTATTCCAGAAAACCGGCGTGAACGTTTGTATAATTTCCTTACCCTTGATTACCTTACCCGAGGCATTCAGAAATACCTTACCACCATTATTAAGCACCTCTTTGGCCTTATCATCCAGCGAAGTAGTATAATACACATCGGTTTTTACAGCAGGCAATGTTGCCGGATACACCCAAAAATCCCAATCGTTTACATATTGGGTATTGGGCACGGATACTTCAAGGTTCAGTTTTACCGGCGATTTTATTTTTGATAAAGCCACATTGATCACCCCTGCCTGCTGGCAGTTACCCATTACATAGCTCTTTTGATCAAGCACACCCGCACTAATTACCTTATGCTGTGCATCAGTTAATTTCCAGTTAAGCGTGGTTGTCATGGGCTTGCTATAGTTAAACAGCTCAACCTGCGCCTTTAGCGTTTCGTTGTTTTGATACACAAACTTTTCGGTACGGATTAGCGGCACTGTTGCATTGCAAAACCGTGCAAACTGCTTTGCTGTTATATAGCCCTTACTATCCCAAAAGGCATTGAGAACACCAACCAGGGCAGTACCCTGCCCCGGATAGTCATTTAACGAAAGCAACTGAAAGCCTGAATATCCGGGTGTACGCATGGCTTTTTCAATTTCATGTTTGTAGCATAAAGCCTGTAATTTACCCGAAGCCGTCAGGAACTTTTCGGCCTCATCGGCCATGCCATGATCTTTGAGATCTTCCTGAAAAAGTTCAAAGTTTTTAGCTTTATAGATGCCGGTATACTTCTTGATTTCCTTAAAATCAGGAAAGGCACAATACTGCCCCATTTCATGAGCTACAAACGGCACATTAAACTGGGCTATCTGTTTGCTGTAATCCGAATAACTTTCGGGCCGCTGGTTCCAGGCCAGTCCACGTGCACCCGCACGCGCCATATATTCATTATTGGGGATTACCGGCCAGCTGCCGCCTACCGCTGCACCGGTATAAAGCCTGCGCGGGTCTTTGGCTTTCCAGTAATCAACAAATTTGGTAAGGTATTCTACTTGCTTACCGCTGGGTTCATTGCCATAAGCCATCATACAAAACGAAGGATGATTACCATACCACTTAACCATACGGTTTGTTTCGTCATAAATATATTGGTCGATAGGCCGCCCTAAACCCAAGCCACTACCATGGTTTGCCCATGATGGCCCTTCCACATGTAAATAGAACCCTGCTTTATCGGCTGCCGCAAAAGCAGCCTCGGGCGGGCACCAGGAGTGGAAACGCATATGATTAAGCCCGTGTTCCCTGCAAATTTTAAAGATCCTGTCCCATTCTGCTTCGGTAGTTGGCGGGTAACCTGTAAGCGGGAACTCACAGTTGTTCACCGTACCGCGCAGAAAAACAGGTTTGCCGTTTATGGTAAATGTTTTGCCATCGGCCTTAAACTCATGCATGCCAAAATCCACCTGCCTAATATCTGTTGATCCATCCGCAGTATGCAGCGTTGCTGTAAGTCGGTATAAAACCGGATTAAATTCATCCCATGTCTGCATTTTTACGCCCATTGGCAAATCAATCGTTAACTCTGCTACACTATCCTTGATATCAACAGGCTTACTTACAACTGGTATTAGCTGTAAAACCTGGCTATTAAATGCTTTAGCCGAAAGTGTGATTTTACCGTTAACAGCTCCGCGTTCTGTTTTTACCCGTATTTTGATGTGGGCTGTTTTTTGTTTCAGGTCTGGATAAATCTGGATGTCATCCAGCCAGGTCTGGCTTCCGGCCCTCAGCTCCATTTTGCCGATCACCCCATTCCAGTTTCCTTGCGTATGATCTGTAATGCTATGAGAATCAGGACCGACGTTGATAGCTTTAATGCCGTTATCAATACACAATGTAATTTCATGTTTTCCGGGCGATAAGTGATCTCCAAGATCATACTGATGCGGCGCAACAAGGCTGTTTTGCATACCAATTTCGGTACCATCAATCCATAACCGAGTTTCGGTATGGGCCCTTTCCAGGAAAAGCACAAGGTGTTTATTTTTCCAATCTGCAGGGATAATTACCTCTTTTTTATACCATGCCGGCCCAGCGTAATATTTCGGCGGTGTAAGCCAGAATGGGATTTTGAGATTACCGGGAACCCTATACTTAGCCAAACGCGGGTTGTAAAACCATGAGCTGTCGTAAATACTTCCCGTCCATTTAGTTTTAAGGGTAATGTCATCTCCTTTTAGGTTTTGGGTCATAGAACCCGGCAAGTGAATAATATCCGCCAGTGATTTTAAAAACCATTTCTCTTCAATCCCCTTGTCAGTCGGATCCATTTGAAACTGCCACAGGCCCGCCAGCGAAATAACATTATCATCCTTTTGTGCCGAAGGGACTGACCAGGCACAAAAAAGTAACCCCAAACCTGCACCCAGACAAATAAGGGTTCTTTTAAAAAACTTGTATTTATTATTGACCAACCCCGGTATCATTTAAATTAAGTTTTGTATTATCCTGAGTAGTGATCTGTGAGTTTTTCCACTCCCATCCTTTTGCAAACTGAACATCGCCCGCTGTGCCTGACTCAATGTTAACCCCATCAAAATGAAAATTTTGCATGGCAGATTCTTTAAGACCTATGGCATTAATGGCCTTTTTTGCACCTGTTACTTTAATATTTGAAATAAAAACATCCTTAAAGTGTGGAATCCCTTTTTCGGCAGGCTCCACTTTATGCAGGATCTTTTTCCAATGATCGGGCAGCGTTGCCCCATTATAACCATCGGGCAGTTTAGAATAACTATAGGTTGGATTCCAGTTCATGGTAATTTGAAAAGCCGTGCCCACACCATTCATCGTTATGTTGGTAAAGTGGATGTCCTCAACTGTGCCACCCCTTGTAATGGCCGACTTAATATTTAAGCCGTTACTGGTTCCGTTACCTTTCAAATCTGTAGCAAGCACATGCCTGATCCCTCCAGAGGTTTCGCTGCCACAGGTAAGCAATCCTGCACCCGCCCTTGATACACATTTGCGGATCACCACATATTCGGTTGGTTTATTTACCCGCAAGCCATCCCAATCGCGACCGGCTTTGAGGCAAAAATCATCGTCGTTACAATCAATATCGCAGTTTTGCACAAGGATCCAGCTGGATGAATCTATATCTATACCATCTGTTGAAGGTCCATGCCCGTCGACATTATTACGAATGGTAATGCCATCAACAGTAACATGATCAGAATAAAGCAACTGTACCGTCCAGAACCCAGCTTGTTGCAGCGTAATATTTTTAATGGTAACATCCTGAGAGTTGGAAACCAGCAGCGTACGCGGACGTTTGGCGTCATAATCAACTATCCAGCGTAAACCTTTAGGATCATATTCAGCCCGCATTTTCCGGTAGAGATCCCAAAATGGCTTACCCTGTGCATTTACCAATCCTTTCCCGGTAATTGCCACATTAGTCTGCCCTGCTATGTTGATTAAAACAGCCGGCCATTTCATTTCGATACCGGCAACGCGGGTATCAATTTCGGGATAATCTTTTAGATCCTGGCTACCCAACAACTCTACTCCCTCATCAATATTCAGACAAACATTATTCTTCAGAAAGATAGAGCCGGTTAAATATTTACCCGGCTTAAATGTGACTATACCGCCACCTTTGGCCGAACACTGATCAATAGTTTTTTGTATGGCGGCAGTGTTTAAGATGCTGCCATTGTTAGCTGCACCGTTATCATTAACATACCAAACTGTTGTTTTTTCCGGAGAGTGTCGGGCCCCAACTTTTTTTGCCCAGTCCAGTTTAGTTTGCCCGTTAACTGCATTTGCGGCAATAATTATCAGAAAAAAAGAATAACGTAATAATTTCATAGGCAGCGTTAAGTTAATAGTACTAAGTCTTAAGTGAAAAGTTAAGCTCATTTTTTTGACTTAGAACTTAAGACTTTCGACCAATGACTACATTGGGTTATTCTCTAAAATGGTTTACCCTCCGACAACACGAAGGATAAACCATTTTTATGACGATCAAAATAGTTTGTTCATCATTTCCCCGAAATCAATATCCGGGATTTTGTGAGTATAACCCAGGAGCCGCATCCAATTGTGTTTGCGGTACAGGGTAAATAACATAATTAGCAATAACCGGTTTGATAGCTTTCTGGGCATCTTCCTTGGCAATCCAGCTGTTCATAATAGTTAACAGGTTGCCACTTCTTTGCAGATCAAACCAGCGCGAACCTTCATCGGCAAATTCCCTGCGGCGTTCGTCAAACAGTTGAGCAAGCGTTACACCTGCCACGGATGGCAGCCCGGCACGCGTGCGCACCTGGTTAACAATAGCATCCACATCAGCCTGCGAGCCTCCGGTTGCACCGTTCAATATACACTCGGCCTTAAGCATCAAAACATCAGTGTACCTGATAGCGATAAAGTTAATGCCCCAGTCAAACCTACTGGCAGTTGGAATCTTTGTTATATCAAGCCATTTTTTAAAGAACGGGCGGTTTTCTGTACTTCCAGCATTTGTATAGCCTGCGGTGTAGATACTAAAAGCCTTGCGTGTATCGGCAGCGTCATAGCTGTTGGCCAGATCATTTGATACCGGGATAATCTCCAGGCTTCCGTTCGATTTGGTATCCTTGATAGATAAAAAATAAGCGCTTGGTGCAAGCGTCCATGGGTATGAGGCTCCGTAAAGATCACTTGTACCGCTGATACCGCTGGTATACATCACATCAAAAACGGCCTCTTTATTAACGGCAGGGCTTTGATTAGCATATGAAAATATATTGCTGTAAGTAGGCTCAAAAGCGAACTTACCACTACTGATAATATCCTGCAACAAAGGCAAAGCTAAATTCCATTCGTTTGATCCGGTTCCCGGCCCTTCAATACCATAATTTGGCGCGGATTTAGCCATATACACCTGTGCCAGCAAGGCTTCCGCTGCATATTTGGTAGCGCGACCTACGTCTACCCCGGTATACGTGGTAGGTAAGTTAGCTATGGCCGATTGCAGATCGGCTATAATCAGTTTGTAAACATCAGCTACAGAACTGCGGCCGATAGAATTAGCTTCAGGCGCAGTAACCGGGTGGTCAATGATTGGAAGCTTGCCGAAATACCTAAGCAGATCGAAGTAATAAAATGCCCGCAGAAACTTAGCCTCGGCCTGTAACCTGGTTGCTAATGAAGCCGAACCTATGTAGCTGCCATTTTTGGCAACCTGGTCAAGCAGGGTATTAGCCCTGAAAATACCGTTAAAGTCGGTGCCCCAGGCTTCGGTAACGTAAGCGTTTGCTGCTAATGATGGCGAAAAATCATTCACAGGGTCCCAGTCACGCACGGTGACAGAAACACCATAAATATTATCCGAACGAATTTCAGACATATTAGCTAACCGCACCGGGTAATTGTGCAGATCGGCATAAATGGCATTGGTAGCCTGTAAAAAATCGCTTGGCGATTTGTAAAAAGTTGCTGTTGTTGAAGCTGATATAGGCACCTGGTTTAAATCCTTATTACAGGAGGCCATTAAAAATGCAGCTGTTATGGTTGATAGAAAAAATATCTTTTTCATTTTGATAATGTTGAAATAATTAAAAAGTAACATTTAACCCAAAGATCAATGATTTAGCCAGCGGCAAGCCTCCGTAATCACCTGCTTCGGGATAGTTACTGTCCGAACTGATGGCTGTGTTTTGCGCCTCCGGGTTGAAACCTCCATAATATTTGTCATGCCCGAAGAAGTTTTCGGCCGTAACATACAAGCGTGCTGCTCCTAAAACTTTGGTTTTAAAGATATTTTTAAGATCGTACCCTAACGTGATATTTCTAACCCTCGCATAATCTGAAGAATACAACCAATCGGTATTGGCTACGAAACCAAATGTAGAATAGGCTTTGCTAACGCGGCCGGCGCCCTGGTTTTCAGGAGATCTCCATCGATTATCATAAAATGCAGGAGCATTATCAGTAAAGCCCTGGCCGGTACGGGTTATAGCCCTGCCCAGTAGGGAATAAACAGATCCTCCATTTTGGCCCTGCACTAAAACAGTAAGGTCGAAACCTTTCCAGCGTACAGTATTGGTAATTCCCCAGGTGTAATTAGGGCTGGGGTGGCCAACAATTTGTTTATCAGCTTCGGTTATCACACCATCGCCGTTCAGGTCCTGGTACTTTGGATCACCAACTGTTTCACCGGTACCGTAGGTTGCCACATGGTTATCAAGATCGGCCTGTGTAAGGAAACCGATTTGCCTTACTACATAGATACTGTTTATTGGCTGACCTACGCGCAAAATAGCGTCTGAAACATCAAAGGAGTTTGGAATAATAATTTGTTTCTGGTTACCGTAAAGGCTTACGATTTTATTTTTGTAATGACTGATATTAATTGATGTGCTCCATTGAACTTTGCCAACCAAATTACGACTTGTCAATTCCAGCTCCTGACCAATGTTACGCACTGAACCTGCATTACGCAGCTGGCTGCTGAAACCGGTAGATTGCAGGATAGGTACATTCAGCAACAAGTCGGTATTTAGTTTGTTATAGTAATCAAATGAACCGGTTAAACGATTGCTGAAAAACCCGAAGTCGAGGCCCACATCATAAGTTTGTGATTTTTCCCATTTGATATCTGGGTTTGGTAAGTTACTTGGTGCCTGCCCGATGGCTAAAGCCTGAGGTGAACCCAAAACATAACCATATGAACCTATTTGCGAAATACTTCCATAATCGGCAATGCTGTTATTACCATTTACGCCATAACTAAAGCGTAGTTTCAAGTCGCTCATTACAGGCAGCTTTTTCATAAAATCTTCCTGTATGATACGCCAGCCTACAGATGCTGAGGGGAAAATACCGTATTTGGTATTGCCGCCAAACCTTGATGAACCATCTTCGCGTAAGCTTGCAGATAACAGATACTTGTTCTTATATGCATATTGCGCGCGGCTAAAGTAGGATACCAACACACTTTTGGTGCTGGAGGTACTGCCTGTTACCGCTGCGGCAGCATTTAAAGTTTGGATAACGCTGCTGGTATAACCGCCAACTGATGATAATGAAGACTGATCTAAACGATCTGTATTATACGACTGGCCTAACAATATACTCAGACTGTGATTTGCGTGAATAGTGGTATTATAAGTCAGCGTGTTTTCATTAACAAAGGTTTGCCTTTTAAAGGTGCTGTATGATCCTGAAGTATTAGCTGTTAAATTAGGATTTTTAGCAGCATCAAACGTTCTGGAAGCAAGATTACCGGCTATGGTATACGGTGTGTAGCTATTAGTGGCATTGTCAACATTATCAAGATTCAATGAGCTTCTTAACGTCAACCCTTTTATAATTTCGTATTCGGCAAATATGCTGCCCAGTGTGCGGTATTTTTTGGTTTGCCCTACCTTGTTCTCCAATTTAGCTATGGGGCTGTTTGGTGAATTACCCCAGGTGTATTGCCCATTCTTAAACGCATTAGGATATAAGCCTACCGTATCTTCCTGGATAGGGCTATAGCTTATAGCCTGGTGAAAAATATTATCTTTTCCCTCAACACCCGGATCCTGCGAAATTGAATAGGTAGGCGCTATGTTTAAACCTAATTTCAGATTTTTGGCAATACGAGCTTCCACATTGGCCCTGGCCGAGTAGGCTTTATAACCCAGGCCTTTCACAAAACCATCCTGGTTGGCGTAGTTGCCCGAAATAAAATAATTTACAAATTCATTGCCACCGCTTGCGCTCAATGCCTGGTTTTGCATAGCTCCTTTCTGCTCAATCGCTTTCTGCCAGTCTATATACTGCAGCCCGGGATGGCCCGGCATGGCCCATCTTGGATCGAGCATATAGGCTGAGCTAAAGGCACCGCCATTCATCGCCTGGCGTGTTGCATTATCGTCACTGGCAGTTGCTCCCTTTGCACCATATTTGAGCACATAGGCAGCATTGATCATTTCGGTAGCCCTGTCAATCCATTGGTCGCCGTTAAGCATAGGTAAATATTTGGCGGCAGCATTGTAACCGTAGTAAGCACTATAGTTAATTTTAGCCTTCCCCGATTTTCCTTTTTTAGTGGTGATCAATACAACGCCGTTTGACGCCCTTGAGCCGTAGATAGCCGCCGCTGCTGCATCCTTTAAAACCTGGATATCTTCAATATCGTTCGGATTGATATTATCAAGCGGGTTTCCTGAGCTAAAGCTACCACCGCTGCCTATCGCCGATACAGACAAAGGAAAGCCATCTATTACATACAAAGGCTCATTACCGGCACTGATAGAGCCACTGCCACGCACATTAACACTAAATGCTTTACCCGGCACACCTGTTGTTTGCTTGACAGTTACACCTGCCATTTGGCCTACCAAGGCCTGGTCAACACGGGTTATAGCCCGCTCGTTCAGGTTATCGGCCTTGAAGGTGGCCTGAGATCCGGTAACGTTTGCCCGTTTTTGAGCTCCGTAGCCGATTACCACCACTTCGTTTAATTGCGATTCGGTTTCAGTTAAGGTAACGTTGATGGTGTTGTTTGAACCTACGGTAACTTCTTTAGCATCAAAACCGATTGATTTAAATATTAATACCTCTCCTGTTGAGGCCTTAATGGCGTATTTTCCGTCTATATCGGACGTAGTACCCGATTTCGTGCCTTTTATTTGCACGGAAGCAGCCGAAACCGGTTGGTGCTTACTATCTGTAATAGTACCCGTAATGCTAAGCCTTTGTGCCAATGCACTGTTTGCTCCTGCCACACAAAAGAGCAGTAATAGCAATAGCATTTTACAAGAATGAATAAAAATTCTTTTCATAAAATCAAATTAAGGGGTTTACTGTTTGGTACAGTTTGGGTTATAATTGTATAAACGAACATAAAAGTTAATTTCAATAATACCATCCTGTAGTATCCTGCTCCGATACATTAAAAACACAAAAAAAGGCGACCAACATGACCACCTTTTTGAAATACACCCTTAAATAATTACTTAACAAACAACGGCTTAACCGGCTCAAGTGTTACCGGACCAATCAAACCGGAAGGCTTCGGTTCCCAGTTTATAGCCGTAAAAAGCCCGTCCGGTCCTTTAGAGCCGGGGCTATGGGATTGAAAATTGGTATTATAAAATATACGGTAAGGGATATGCTTCCTATCCATATCAATGATCCGGTTAAGCATGAGGTTAGCTACCCTCACTTGCAACTGGTTAACCGTCCTTAACTGTGCTGAAGGTATGGTGATCACATACTGCGGACCGATGAGCGTGGCCAGCTTTTTTCCGTTTAAATAAACCTCTGCACTTTCATTAACTTTCCCCAAATCAAGCTTCCAAACAGCAGCATTTTGCACCGGCTTTTTAAAGGAGATAGCATAACTGCCCGTTCCGGAAAAAGCCTTGAGATCATCACCGCCTAAATCAGTCCATGATTTGAGCGCTGCGGTTTTTATTGGCTGAGGTAATGTCGGACCACCTTCGGTAAAGCTCAGTGTCCACGTACCATTGATAGGCTCTGATTTACCTGCAACCTGATAATAAGGATACGCTGCTATTTGAGTTTTTACAGGCAGGGTTTGTAAAATAGAGCTTTGCCCCGGTGATAATTGCAGATAAACGCCGGTTTTGCCATCGGCCTGCTTCCGGGTTTTAGCCAATCCATAATTTTTTGTCATGGGATCAAATACTACTACTGATGCAGCGCTAACGGACAGGTCTACCCAACCATTAACCTGGTTGCCGCCATTATTTGTTATAAAGTAGCTGTTCCCATTTTTATAAGTACGGCGTACAAATTGCAGCCCTTTATCGGTCATTTGTTCCCTGTTTATTCCCGCCGCGTCCAGTAACGGAGCAATATCATCTGCTATTAAAAAACGGCCTTTGCCAACTTTGGCAATTTTAACACCATTATTTTCAGCAGTAAAATTAAGCCCGGCAAGCAGTGTTTTAAATGCTTTTTCGCGTTCCTGCAACCCGGAATATCCCGGAACACCCGATGGAAGATTTTTATACACCACAATTGTTGCCCCGGCCTTTGCCAAATCCACCATTTTATTAAAGGTTTCGAGCGGGATATATCTATTATCAGGCAAAAGGATAGTCTTATAATTAAGACCGCCGGTAAGCAAATGACTACCGGAGGTTTGTAAATCCATTATTTGCTTATCTGATATAAAATCAAACGTGTAGCCCTTTTTAAGCATTTCTTCGGCAGAGGATTCAAAGCCTGTCCCCTTAAAATCGGGTTTCATGGCATCATAATGCTTAAGCAAGCCCCTATCCCCCGGCTCGGAAAAGCTATCAAATAACGGGTAATAAACCAATATATCATTATTGGGCTTTCCTTGCTGCAAAAACGACTGACAATTAGTTATGTATTGATTTAAAGTTGAGAAATCATTCCAGAACGGGTTAGTTTGATTAAAGTGAACTGCAGCATAAAATAACCATCCCGGCCATTGGGCATTTTGAGGCGAGTAACTGATGCCGTGATAGAAAATATGGTTTACGCCTCCTACAAAATATTTATCGATAGCCTGTTTCACATCTCCCAGCGACGATAGAAAATGATCATTAAGCCATGTTGCCGACTCGGACGATGCAAGAGGTTTTCCCATTACATGTGCTGCCGATGTGGCAAATTTAAACCGCAACACATCATCGCCCTCTGTTTCGGGAATATCAATAGCAGCATACAGATCCAGTATATTTGATGGGGAACCGTGTGATTGATTGCGGATTAAAGCGCCCCTGGTTTTGGCCCAGTCATGCCATGGTTTGGTAAAATCATCAAGCAACAGGTCGGATATGGTTTGGCGATAGTCGCATAGTATGCGGCTATTATTTTCCTTATTATCATTACCTAATAAAGCCGGCAAGTGATCGCGCAGATCGTAACCGCGGCGTTTAATAAATTCGTCAAAAAACAGCGGGGTAAAGTTTGATTGCCCGCGGGCATCATCCACTTCGTACGAGTCATTAAAATATGCCCTGATCCCGCTTAAATCCTGGCCTTTGAACGCCTGGTCAAACCGGGCAAGGTAATGATCAAGTGCCGGTTTGGAAAAATGATCGATAACATAACCCTCACCTCCGGGAGCCGCACGCTCAACCATCTTACCATGCCAACCCTGAAAAAGTGCATACAACTTCCATTCGCCGGCGGGTGCTGTCCAGTTAAGTTTGCCGGCTGCATCAACTTTATCGGTAAGGTTCAATACCTGCCCCTTGTCATCATAACCCATTAAAACCGTTAAAGGGATCCGTTTCTCAAACCTTACCTGGTCAAGGGCCATTAACTGGAGGTTTTTATTGCTGCTAATGGGTTCAACAAGGTCGGTGATCTTCGGAGCCTGGCCGTCCGCCCTCACCAGGGGCTGCTGCACAAATACCACGGCGTCGCTTAATTTTTCGCCACCTTTAACGTCGTAATTTTTCCAGAACAGTTCTTTACTGGCATCTTCGTTAGTAACCCAGGGGCCGCCGAAAGGCCAGCCGGTAGCATTAGCCAAATCAATGCCCATATTCAGCCGCTTTGCCTCTGTTAGCGTATACTTTAACATATCTACCCATTGCGGCGACAGGTATTGTATAAACTCATTTTCGTTCCCTTTTACACCATAAATCGGCGTTATTTCCAAACCACCCAACCCGGCTTTATGGTAGCTCTCCATGTTCCAGGTCAGGTCTTTTTTATTTACCGCGCTCCCTTCCCACCACCAACGGGCCCAGGGCTTGGTTTGTTCAGTAGTTGCAGGCCAGCCAACTTGTGCAGACGCTGTTTGCGAACCTATTGCCAGTGCGAATGCAACAGCTATTTTAAAATTATTTTTGATCAATGACATCCTGTTTGGGGTATTAGTGTTTGGCAATTTCTACAGCGTAAACGCCCTCATGGCCTTCAAAATTGGCCCTGAAGATAACCCATTTTTCATCGGGCGAAAAATGCACATTAGGCTCCAGGTGGTAATTATGATGTTTCATGTTTACTAGTTTTTCTGATTTAAAATGATCGCCGTTAGGCTTAAACAAATAGATCCACATGCCATCGGGTGCTTTGGCTACTTGCCCGGAATTACCTCCGTCGCCGGCAAAGGTTTGCTCATCTTTAGTTACATTAAAGTGGATCGACCATTCGTTCCTGTCCATTTGATAAACGCGGTCTTCTTTTCCTGTTTTCATATTAATGCCTGCCAGAAAAAATGTTTGCCCCTTGGGTTTCTGCAAATCAAACCACTCGGTATTACCCAGCGGTGAAAAAAACTCGTGGCCTGCTATTTCATTTACCATGGTACGTTTATGCAACAGCTTGTTTTCGCCGGTTTTTATATTGATGTTCCAGATCCGGTCCACCTTCTCCCAGGGGCCTTCATGGCAATAGGAAAGGTTATCAGGATCTGTAGGCGAAAAAAGCAGGTGATTTGTCCATTCGTTTTCCTGGTGTATTTGTTTCAATGTTTTATGTTTAACATCGAGCACGTATAAGGTATGTTGGATATGGGCATCATAGATCCTGTTAAAGAAATCATGCTTTTCGGGATATTTTGCAAGTATTTCACGCTCCTGCTCACCGGTAGCTTTAACAGAGGCCATATAGGTTCCATCGGCATTTACAGTACCTACCCTTCCTTTAAAGTCGGGAGAAAAGGCGTAAATGAACCTTGTTTTATGGGTGTTAACATTTACGGCGAATATACTGTCGGCACTTTGGTAAAACGCTTCACGGGTTTTGGCGCAAACCATCTCGCCGGATACTTTCGACCTGTTTGTTAACTGCTCTATTTTCTGAGTTTTTAAATTAACCGTAAATAGCTGCTCTCCCTTGTCCGTTTTACCATAAAATACCATTAGGTCGCCTTCATTCTTTATTTGAGGAACAAAAGGTGTATTGTTGAAGTAAAAACTGCCATTGTCATTTTCGCGGTTCACCAGGCGGATTACCTTATGACTTGTTTCACTATCAATCCACTGTGCGGGCATAGGTTTGGCGCCACCTGTTTCCATTACCTCCTGGGCTTTTACAGCGGTCATGCCTGCTTGTAAAACAACAAGCGTTAATACAGCCAGTTTTTTACTCATTATCATTTTTATTAAAATTTATATGCTCCGACGTTCATACCGCCAATTAATTTCCATCAGGTTTTATAGTTCTGTTTTTAGGACTCGCCGGCAAGCTGAATGTTTCTGCCGGATCAGGATGAGCAGGATCAAAAGGCGGTGCATCAATAATATACTGCTCAATACCCAAATGATTGCTCCTGATGTCTTCTATAATGCATTTTGCAAGTTCATAAGCACCATAACTGTTAAAATGCGTGTTATCAGCCAAATCTTTCGGCTGGTTTGGGAACGAGTTTGCAGGATACCAAACAAAGGCTTTTTTTGATCCTTCGTTACCTAATGCCTCATAAAATTTAGCAGACATCGCATTAAGATCAATCAAAGGCACATGCAGTTCTGTAGCAACTTTTCTGGCTGCATCGGGATAATCGCCAAGGGTATTTACCACTTTATTGCTGTCATTAAAAGCCCGGCGACTGGTAGAGGTTATGATTACCGGAATGGCTTTTTTCTGGCGAGCTTTATTGATAAACAGCTTAAAACGTTCTGTATATGATTTATAGGCGCCATCCTCCGGCCCTTTTTCTTTTTGATCGTTATGGCCGAACTCTATAAACAGATAATCGCCCGGCTTAATTACACTCAGCACTTTATCTAAACGATGACTATTTAAAAAACTACCCAAACTAAGTCCTGATTCGGCATGATCGGCAATGGCCACACCCGGTTTGAAAAACCGGGTGATCATTTGGCCCCAGGAACACCATGGCTCATCATCCTGATCAACTACGGTTGAATTTCCGGCCAGATAAAGGGTTACCTGGTCATCTACCTTTTCTATCTCCAGCGCATCAACACAGGGCCTTGTACCGTTAAATTCAAGACTAAGCTTATTGTCCCAATCGTATTTACCCAACTCGCGGGGCTTAAGCGCTACTTTACCGCCCGTACTTATTTCCGGCTTACGGATGTTTACGATGAAGCTTAACTTTTTAACCGAATTATTGGTCGTTACTTTTTCCAGCATCAACCTCCGCGATTCAGCTCGTACCGTAATATCACCACTACCTTTGACGTCGCCAACCGTTAAGGTAACCTTATAATTACCCTCAGGCACATTTACTGAGAGATAAAAAGGCTTATCAGCGGTTATATAATCATCTGTAAGTTTATTCCCCTCGCCGCGCGTTATTGCCTTTACTTCCTGGCCAAAATCAAATCCATAGCCTTTAAGCTCGCTAAAGATATCATCAGGACTTACTTTTTGATAACCCGCTGCAGCTTTTCCATTACCAAAGTCAAACTTAAAGCTGGTTTTAACCGCCTGTGCAAAAAGTGGCGCAGGCAAAATAAGCCGAAGCGAGACGCCAATAGCGCAAAACAAGATCTTGTAAGGCAGCTTGATCATTATGGATAGTATTTATCTGGTTATTTGCAGGCTAACACGAGCCCTGGTTTATAATAGATAAAGTTATGGCATGTTCATACCAACAGCGTCCTGCACCATCCTGATTGAAGGCCCTCTTATTGTAACAAATTCATCACTTTATTTATTTTGGCTGCTTATTAAGCTTCCCCGGCTTACACACGCAAAAGGTGGGAGTCTTATCAAACCTAATTTGATTAACTTTAAGTTTTTGCCAGTAGCCAGTTCAATAGTTATGAAGTCTTCACGATTTTTAGAATACATTTATATTGATTATTATTCATCTACCCCTAAATACATCCAGTTAGCTAACTCGATCATCAAAAGTGTTCGTGAAGGGAAATTAATCATTAACGAAACGCTGCCATCCATTAATGAGTTAAACTGCAACTTTGAAATATCACGTGACACCGCCGAAAAGGCTTATAAACACCTGAAATCAATCGGCCTGCTTGGCTCGGTACCTGGCAAGGGGTATTACATCAAAAACACCGAGGCGGGGCAGCAATTTAAAGTTTTTTTAATATTTAATAAACTAAGCACCCATAAAAAGCTGGTTTATGATGCCATAGTTGATGGTCTTGGGCATGAAGCCGCTATCGACTTTTATATATACAATAACGACTTCGAATTTTTTAAAAAACTACTTCAAAATAATAGCAACGATTATACTCATTATGTGATCCTGCCGCACTTTATGCACGGCGGCGAAAACGTTCACGATATTATCAATACCCTGCCCAAAGAGAAACTGATCATACTTGATAAATTAGTGCCAGGGATAAAAGGCGATTTTGCTGCCGTGTACGAGAATTTTGAAAAAGACATTTTCCAGGCCCTGGAGGAAGCCCTGCCGCAATTAAGAAAGTATCACACCCTAAAGATTATATTTCCTGAATACACTTATTTTCCAGGCGAGATTTTGAAAGGCTTTTTCAGTTTCTGTATCCAATATGCATTTACCTACAAAGTAGTTCATGACATACAAGGCGAACCCATACATGAAGGAGACGTATTTATCAACCTGATGGAAAACGACCTTGTGGTTTTGATTGAAAGGATCCTGGCTACGGAATTAAAGATAGGTAAAGATGTTGGAGTGATATCATACAATGAAACCCCGTTAAAAAAAATCATCCTCAATGGCTTAACCACTATATCCACAGATTTTGAGGAAATGGGAAAAATGACCGCGGATATTATCAAAAATGGTTCTACAGGCCGTTACGAGGTGCCTTTTTATTTTACACTAAGAGCATCGTTATAGCGATTTTCGGATAATAATTTTAAAAGCGTTTTTAATAACCGCGGCTTTGTTTTGCAACATTAGCTCAGCTGTTTTTCTGCCCATTTCTTCAAAATCACTGGTAATAACGGTAATATCCAATAACTCTTTAAACACGGTTTCATTAAAAGATATGATCCCTATATCTTTCCCTAATTCATATCCACTTGCTCTGGCGCCTTTAATCAAATCGGCAAGGTCATTTTCGGTCAATGCAATATAAAGGGTGCTTTTTTTGAGATCGTCTGTTTTAAAAGCATCTATTACTTCAAACTTTTTGTTTTTCTCTTCACAAAACTGCATTATTCCATCTTTAATTTCGGGCGGATGGTGGCGGTCTACGGGATATATGATAATTAATTTTTTGTATTTGGCAATCAGATCGGTGACTACATTTAATGCCCCGTAGATATCGTTACGAAAATCCTGGAATACAGCCGACTGCCTAGCTAATTTGGGCAAATCTTTATCCAG
Source organism: Mucilaginibacter gossypii (assembly GCF_017569325.2). NCBI lineage: Bacteria > Pseudomonadati > Bacteroidota > Sphingobacteriia > Sphingobacteriales > Sphingobacteriaceae > Mucilaginibacter > Mucilaginibacter gossypii. The sequence continues at coordinate 2,757,932 of NZ_CP071878.2, forward strand.
CAATATCAACTGATCAACCGGGATCTTCTTTAAAATGGTTAAATATTCCTGCTCGTTACTATAATCAAAAAAATGCGGCATTACCACATAATAATGATAATTGCCCAAATTTGAATCTATACTTTCCTCGAGCAAAGCGGGATTATAATGATGAATATGAAGATCGACTCTGGCTTTATCACCCAGGGTGCGTACGATGGTATCATAAACTGTTTTCTTATAAGAGCTTAACTTATTAAACAACAAAAGTACCTTGATCCGCACATCGGGCTTACCGACTACAAAATAACCCTTTCCGGAAACCGAACGGATATAGCCATTGCTCTTAAGTATCGTGTAAGCCTTTTCAATGGTGTCCCTTGCTACACCGTGTTGCTTGCTGTATGTATTTATTGATAGCAGCTTTTCATTTTTCCGGTAAACACCTTTGTCAATATTCTTACTGATTGATCCGACAATTTGCTGTACGAGGGATTTCACCCCGTAATTAGCTCTTTGCTTTATTTGCATTATGCTTGTTTAATTGGTTTACAACGGCCGTTAAACATAGTTTAAATTTATCAAAGCCGTTATAAGCAATGAAATTATAAAATATGTTATTAAATTAAAATATTGGGGTTATAGGCAGCATCGGTATTGTTTATCAGCTATTTTAAGGCTCCACCTCTAATAAAATAAATCTATGTTTAATATGGCCATTTAATAATTTAAGCGTCGCACAAAAACGATAAAACTACCTAACAGGCACAAAAAGCACTGCATCAGCCACAATTACGCCATCTGCGTTTTTATTCGAAATTTCTACATATGCCTTCTTTTCATCTGAAAAGTTATATAGCCCCAGTGGAAGCCACTCACCTGAAGTTTGGCCTTCTACCTGCAAATCAGACTGGTTGATTATCTTTTCTGTGGCCTTCTCACCATCGTAAATAGTAATGTAAGTTTTTGCTGCCGGATTCATAACCTTGGGGAAATAGGTATAAACATGGTAAGCACCTTTTTTTAATTTTTCCGGAATAAACGTTACCGATTTCGCAGTTTCTGCTTTTGAGTTATCAGTGAGATAGGTTGGCCCATAACCGCCTGATTTTTCAGTTTTCCAATCGCCTGTTATGTGACTGTCCTCATTATCAACCAGTACTTCGGGCATACTACAGTCTGCAAGAGGGTCTGTCCTGAGCAAGCTTTGTACTTCTTTTACATTAACCTGCTGTACCGCAATCTTTTTATCAATAGCCTGGCAAGCAGCCACAGCCGAAGATTGGCCTAATACCATGAATACCGGCTCCATCCTGATTGATCCGTAAGCTATATGACTTGCAGATAAGCATACCGGAACAAATAAATTAGCGGCTTCCTTTTGCTTGGGGACTATAGCCCTGTACGAAACATCGTATGGCGCAAAACCATGTACCTGGACATCCCCCTCATTTTTCACCAGCCCATTCACTACCAGCCTTTCGCAATTATGCGAATCCATACCATATGCGGCCATTCCTACTCCATCTTCTACCTGTTCTTTTCCCTGGCAATGATGCTGGGTCATAACCAGTTCACCAATCATTCGGCGGGCTTCCCTGATATAAAGCTGCGGTGTCCAGTTCCCGTTATCCGTATATTCATCTTTAGGGTAGCCCCATTGTTTCATTTCGTCCCTGATATTTCCGGGTATGCGGGTGTCATTGCCGATAAAATAAAAGAAGCCTTTGGTATAATCTTCATGCTCCTTCCAAATTTTTGTCCTCGTATTATAATCAGCCTCCGGATATTCCCAGTTCATCCCGATCATATCCGTCGAGAAACCTCCGTTATTATTGATATCCGTTTTGCCATTAGGCATTTTACTTATAAAAAAAACATCGGAGCATGATTTCCAGGGTTGTTTCTCCTTTAAACGCAGCAGTAACTCATACTTTTTGGGATCATAATTTTCGGGTTTTGAAATTGGGATCCGATTTTCGGGCACATTGGTTAACGTGATACGAAAATTGTATGCCTGCACTTTTTTATCTCCTGCACCATTTGCTTGTAATACTTCCTTACTTATACCCCACAACAAACCGCTTTTCGCGTCGCCCGGCACTTTATAGGGATCAATATTATCCGGAAACTGGTGTTTATCCAGCAACTCCACTCCGTTTATAGTTTCATCATACTGGCTGTTAGCTTCTCTTCCTACAGTATAAGAAACACCCGAGCGGGCCATCAGGTCCCCTTCATAAGTACAATCAATAAATACCTTAGCTCGAATAGTTTTATTGGTAGCAGTCGAGGGCTTATAGCTGTCCTCTACTATAATTTCCTTTAGCTGATTTTCTTCCTTTTTCACTTTTATAAGCCTGTTCCGGAATAAAACAGGAAAGCCAGCTCTTTTTACATAATCGTTAAAAATGCCCTCCGCTACCTTTGGCTCAAATATCCATTGTTCAAATTTCCCATAATGCGTACCTATACGGCGGTAAAAATCCCGTGCTAAACCTGTCACCACATATTTGTTCCCAATATCCGTATAGCCAAGACCTCCCGAACTCATACCACCCAAATGCTTTCCCGGCTCTATCAAAATCACCGTTTTCCCAATCTTTTTTGCCGTATACGCAGCAATTACGCCTGCGGAGGTTCCGCCATATACACAAATATCAGCCGTAATTAATTTGCTGCTTTGCGCATTTACCGAAACCCCGGCCATAAAACAGGTAGTTATGATTGCAAGGATGATCACTTTAATATTTTTCATGATTGCTTATTAAACATTACATTTTTAGAAAAAGATATGCCAGCAAATCTTAAGGGATAGGTAGTTAAGACTTGTAAATTTTAATTATTTAATTTTAAGCCTAATATCTGACAATTAAAAAAAATATATAAATGTTTTCAGATTACGCCGGGGAGCTTAAATGATGGCGTATAGGTTTCGGAAGTTTGCTGTGATGAGTTGCCAATTCCTGCGCCGGTTAACTCAGTTGAACTGGTAGTGTATATAAATACTTTTCGCGTATTTATTGATCACCCAATAGTCAGGGTCATCAAGGGTATTTGCTAAACAGGCTGGTATCATGCCTGTAATGGAAAAGCCTCAGCAATGCTTTGGCAAATAATAAAACAAGTACGGGAATGCTGAATGCAATTACCCTAAACCATCCTATTTTTTTGCTGGAGAGTTACTGAGGCTTTAAATATTTATTTGGTAGCGGCATTTACTTCGGGAAACCAAACGGTCATTTCGCCTTTACCACGGTTTGCCCATGAATAATAAGGAATGGCCGTAAGCTCTACCTTTTTAGCAGCTTCGCCTTTTGTTTTACTTAGGATCTCTCCTTTTAAAACAGTTACGCCATTTAACAGGTTTGGTTCGGTTACAGGTTTAAAAGCTGCGTTTGCAGGGATTGCTAAATTGCTCACCGTTCCGCCGTTATCTTTCCACTCGGCGCAGTATATGATCGGGCCGCGTTGCAGGGCTGTTTTACCTTTATCATCAACCAATGCCTTATTGGCTATAACCTTTTTAACTTCCATTGGCAGGTTTAATCCGATGTTATCGCCTTTTTTCCATTGCCTGTTAATTACAGCGTAGCCATTTTCAACTTTATAAGCAACCGCTTTGCCGTTTAGTTTCAGGCTGATTTTTGCGGCTGATTTATTTTGGAAAGCATACAGATCAGACGGGATCGCCTCTGCCCTTGCCCAACCCGGGATCCGGATGTGTATAGCAAAATTAGTTGGCACCTCCGGTATTACGGCAAACGACAGGGCACCATTCCACGGGTAATTATTGCTTTGAACAATGCTCACTTTTTTATTGCCTATCTCCATATTGGCTGTACCAGCAATAAACAGGTTCACAAATACATTATTATCCTTTTGAGCATACATATAGCCTGATAACGACGGCAGAAAACGCGCCATATTGGTTGGGCAGCATGAGCACTCAAACCAGCCAGAACGCTCGGGCTCAAGTTCATGATGTGTAACCCCATTGGTTACCTGCATGGCATTGGTGTAGAAGAATGTCTTACCATCCAGCCCAACACCCGAAATTAACCCGTTGTACAAAACTTTTTCCATCACATCAATATATTTCGACTCGCCGTGCAGCAGAAACATCCTCTGGTTCCAGAACACATCACCTATTGCCGCACAGGTTTCATTATAAGCGGTAGTATTTGGCAACTCGTAATCGGCTCCGAAACGTTCACCGCCCGGTACTGCGCCGATTCCCCCCTGCACGTAGATCTTTTTGCCAACCATGTTGTTCCAGATCTTATCAATGGCGGCGATGTATTCCTTATCGCCGGTTAAAGCGGCAACGTCGGCCATGCCCGAGTACAAGTACATTGCCCTTACGGCGTGGCCCTCGGCATCTTCCTGGGCTATAACAGGTTCATTATCCTGCCAGTACATCCCGTTCTTCCATTCGTCGGTACTGGTTTTATCATAGGTGCGATGCCCTCTTTCGTCAATAAAAAATTTAGCAAGATCGAGATATTCTTTTTTGCCGGTGATGCGGTACAGGCGTACCAGGCCCATTTCCACAATCTCATGTCCGGGCGCTACATGCCTTTTACCCGGCCCAAAAGTTTTAACAAGCAGGTCAGCATTCTTAAGGGCGATATCTAAAAAATTGCGCTTGTTGGTAGCCAGGTAATGTGCGGCCGCTGCCTCAAACATGTGTCCGGAGTTATACAGCTCGTGGCTCAGCTCGTTCTCTTTTACCCAACGCTCCGGGCCCGACCATGCGTGCGGGTGCAATGGGTCAATAGTACGGGCAGTATAAAGATATCCGTCCGGCTCCTGCGCTTTTCCTATTATCGTGATCAATGAATCGACATAAGCATCCAGCTTTGTATCAGGATGAACGGCCATCGAGTAAGATGCCCCTTCAATGGTTTTATAAATATCCGTATCATCAAAAGGAAACTTAGTACAAAACTTGCCGCTGCGGGCGGCGGCCATTTCAAAATTTTTAACCCTGCCGGTATTCTCGCACCGGGCAAATGATGCCGGGATGGTGACCGTACGATTGGTTTCAATACGCGAGGTCCAAAACTTATCGTTAAGCTTTACATTGGTAAATGATATCGGCTTAATGGGATAATCCTTGGTTTGCGCATAAGCAATGCCGCAATAAAATGATAATGCAATAAGTAATCTTTTTTTCATCCTGATGATATGTTAGTTCAAAAAAACAGTGCAAGTCAACCCACCATCCCGCGCTTTATTTATTTTTATTAGTAACCTACGAGCTTTAGCCAATACCAGTTGTAGATTTCTTTAAACGCATCAATATCTCCAGGTTCAAAGAGCCCGGTCAATTGAACATCCGTATGATCATAAAAATTTTTCATTTAAGATAAAATCATCCTTACCGGCATTTCGTACGTACATAATTATAAGCGTACTAAATACATTCAATTGACGAGATAAAATTAATTAATTCAGATTGTTGTTTACGCTTATCACATCCCAAGCAGCAATTTTGGCATGGTGTAACTATTTTAGGCTATAACGACGACAAGATAAGAAATAATTTATATTGAAAAACAGAAATAAAAAAATTAATTGTATTTACAACACTAATAAATACATGCAGCTTGGCGATCCAATAAAGCGTTCGTACAGGGCAAGTTTAAGCTACCAAGGGCTTCGATTAAGCGAGAAGCTGTTTCAATAACTGGAGATTTTCCAGCGCTGCCCCGGCGGTATTGTTGAAGTAAACGTAAACTATTTTACCCTCCTGCTGCCATTCATTGATGTACGAAGCATATTCAGAAAGGAAACTTTCGCTGTAACTTCCTTTATAATTGCCCGATGGGCCATGAAAGCGCAGGTAAACCAGTTCATCGGCGGTGATTTCCATGGGCGTGGCCGATTTGGGCATATCCTGCAGTACCATTGCTGCCTGGTACCAGTTTAAAAGTTCAAAAACTTCATCCCTGTACCAGGACGGGTGACGAAATTCGACGGCCATGGACCAGGTATAAGGTTTAAGGGCCTCCAGCAATTCCGTTAACTGAGGAAGAGCTCCCGCCTGCAGGCTTGGCGGAAACTGAACAAGCAGACAACCCCGCTCAGTTTCCGGCAAACGGATAGCCTGTATAAAACGGGTAACATCTTCCTTATTGAAAAACAAATTTTTTTGATGGGTGATCCCCTGCCACAGCTTGAAAGTGAAACGAAACCCCTCGGTTACTTCCGTTACCCACCGGGCTATGGTTTTTGCCTGCGGGATTTTATAAAAAGAGCTGTTGATCTCTATACTGTTTTCCTGCAAAGCATAATAACCCAGCCGCGACAAATGGCTGTATTCAGGGGGAAAATCCCGCCTAGGCCTGTCGATTTGTAAGCCACTGGTACCTCCAAAAAATAGTCCTTTCATAGGTCAAGTATAATATACCAATGATTGTCATCGTCAAGGGCATAGGCCAGGCCGTCACTCATTTCATAAACATCACGGCCATGTTTTTGACTAAAGTAGATTTTCTCATCACGGATAATAGTCCCGTTGTTTTCCACCCGCAGAAAAAAAAGCAGCGCGCCTATATTCGGTGCAACATCTTTAAGGTGCCTGGCCTCCCCCTCTTTTACAAATGCCGAACTCATGCCTGTTTAAGTTTGGCTTCCATGCTTTGGGTAGTGTGCGGCACCGCAAGCAGGCGTTCCCTTGGTATCAGTTTACCGGTAGAACGGCAAATGCCATAAGTCCTGTTTTCAATACGCATCAGCGCGGCTTCAAGCTGCTCGATGAATTTTTTCTGACGGGCGGCCAGCTGGTTGATCTGTTCCTTTTCAAAAGTTGCCGAACCATCTTCAAGCGTCTTGCCCGCAATTGCGGCATCGTCCCCGTTGGTGTTTGAAGCACTTAGCGTTCCCACCAGTTCCTGCAGCTCTTCGCGTGCCATGCCGATCTTTTCTTTGATCAACGTTTTGAATTCATGTAATTCGGTATCAGTGTACCGTGTTTTAGTAGTTTCTTGTTGCATGATTGGCTTAACAAACATTTGCATAAATGGTTGGCATAAATGTTATAAGCCAAACAAACCTGTTTGGCCCCCCTAACAGCACTTCCCCGCGAAAAAGTTGATTATTCAGCCGACCCTCTCTTCAATTTAATTAAATAATTAAAAATATTCTTCAAAAGAAACCATTACGTATTTGCACTGTATTTAATGGTACAAAATCTATGCAATGACATTAATCAATCTTAAACGAGATGGTACCAGGAATAGTCCCTGGCAGTCTCTCAGCAGTCCGGCAGCCAGGGTTAAGCCCTCCGGGTAAAAGTATTTTTCCAGTGAAGATAGTAAAACCCTGAACATCTTATATCCCATTCCATAGGTATCATTTTTTAATGGCGCTGATATCGCCATTCCTTTCCATATACACCTTGTGTATCTTTTCTAAATCTTCGGTAAGTGCAGATTTGCGAACGCCCTGCATCACATCTTCACGGCAAACCAGCGCCCGTTTCATCCGCTCTTCATCAAACCGGCCGCCACGAAAAAGCGGGATCTTCTCTCCTTCTACCCAACTAACCAAAGGACTGTTACGTGCAATAAGCCAGCCCAGCAGCCGGTGCAGCAGAACCATCACAAAGCAGCAAACAATAACCGGCACAAAAGCCGATGCGCCAACCACCGCCCTGCTCATAACAGCCCCAAGCGAAATGCTGACGATATTATCAAGCGGGGTACGTAACCCAAAAGAGCGACGTCCTGAAATGCGGATCAGTATAAGCGCTATAAAAAAGATAACAACGCCGCGGCTGCTCATTTGCAGCGCATTCAGGTCCTTCCCCTCTCCAAAAACAGTGATCAATAACTTTTCCATAACTCAATTTTTTAAAGGTCCGCTGCAAACAACTACGGGCTTGACGTTTTGGGCCGAACGATACCTTACCGCCAGCCAAATGCCCGCTGCAACAAACCCGATGATGATCAAAAATCTTATTTTGCTTATCATAAACTCAATAACTGACGCGCCACCGGCGCTTCCAGGCATCCGGTTACTCTGACCTCTTATTACTCCTGGTATAACGTTTTGATTTATTTTGTTGATTTACCCGCGCGGCATCAATAGAATGTGTTTTGGTAAGGTCACTTTCTTTTTGCGCCAGTTCGGACAAACGGATATAAAATTTGTACAGGTGATCCAGCTCCTCTTCAGTCAGGTCCTCAATATTTACCATCCTGTTACTGGTACCTTCGTGAGAGGCCAGCAGTTCATTCAGTTTTAAATGGACAGCTTTCGAATCCTTATTCTGAGCTTTCTGGATAAGGAAGACCATTAAAAAAGTAACGATGGTTGTACCGGTATTGATAATAAGTTGCCAGGTCTCTGAGTAGTGAAATACCGGCCCTGTAACAGCCCATATCACTATGGTGGACGCAGCGATAATAAAAGCGGCCGAACTGCCGGTTGCCGCGGTAGCCCAATTAGAGAATCGTTCAAAATAATTGATTTTCTTTTTCATGTTATTTCCAGCTAATAGTGATTTCGACATTTTCTTTTAGTGTGATCTGTAAACGGTCGTTTGGTGAATAAGCCAGCCGGAAAACGACCTGGCTGCCACCAGCCAGCAACTGTCGCCAAGGTCATATATTTTAAAATCATAATTGCCTGCTGTGGTTTTATATACCGGAATAAGGTCAGGCAAGTGCAGGGCGGCTTTGGTATTCCAAAACCAGGGTGATGCGTTCATTGGTTTAATCGATTAACAATTAAAAAAATCGTTGAAAAAATATCTTTTAAATGATAATTAAAACATCGCTTGCTGTTTTAAGTTTTAAGTATAAAAATATCAGTCTATGAAAAAGCTAATTACACCACTATTCTTAAGCCTTTTCCTGTTATTGAGCAGCTGTGATGCCATTGTCGGTATTTTTAAAGCAGGTGCTGCCGTGGGCATTTTCGCGGTAATCGTCGTTATCGCGGTCATCATCTGGGTTATCTCATTGTTTCGCGGCCGCAGCAGTTAACAGGTATATCATGAAAAAAGAGCTGCAGAATTTTAAGATTGCCCGCTTCGCGCTTAATGCCCGTTATGATGACATCGGTAAGCCTCCATCGAACAACTGAAACGCCATTTGATTGATGCTTCGGGGTCGCTGATCCACGCTGGTAACAAACCTGCCATCCCCAAATTATTGAGGCAATTGCAGGTTATGGGCGAACGCGGCAAATGGAAGGTAACGCTTATTGAAAGTAAGTACAGGTTCCCGCTTCATCAACCGCTGATAGAGGCCGGTATCCTTGATCCTTATACCGTTGCTTATCCCGATAAAATGAAAACTAAGGTGAAGATCAGCCTAAAAAACGGTCAAACCCTAATTAGGGAACAGGGAGATTATCATGTTTTTTTACCCGTTCGTTTACGTGGAATGATACGATTGAAAAATTTCGGCGGCTCAGCAACAATACTGTTTCCGCAGAGACGCAGGACCAACTGATAGGCACGGTTCGTAACCTCGAAAACTTCCTGAAATTTCAACCTTAATTAGCCTGTTGGCAGCCTATATAAAAAAATTATTTGAGCCCCCATGGCAACTGCCATTGCACAACCGGAGATTTAAAGCATTGCACCCATCAGGCGGCAAAACGCCGGACATGGTTAATGAGCTCATTGACATCAAAAGGCTTGGCCAGATAATCATTGGCGCCGCATTGTTTCTCGTGCATCGTATGCAACCCGTGACTTGCCGAAACAATGATTATAGGTATATCCTGCATACCCGGGTCATTCTTCAAATGTTTACAAATGTCACGGCCATCCATATCGCCCAGCATAACATCCAGCAGCACAACATCCGGTCGTAAGACTTGTATTGCTTCAAGGACGCCATGACCATTATCCAGTTCGGTTACCGCATATCCCTCCATTTCCAGGATCAGGTGCATTAATTCACGAATGTCCTTATCATCATCAACAACCAGGACTCTCTTCTGATAAGAGGCAATCATTATAGTTCTAAAAGCTACGTTTTAACATAACTCTTTTCACACAAACATCATGCCCTGATATCGGAGGATTATTGAAAAATAGGTAGACGCCCCATCTTCGGACCTGTTTAAAGCCCCTTAAAGAGCAACCAACTCTTCGTTTTCTATTGGCACAGTAAAATAGAACGTACTTCCGATCCTTGCCTTACTTTCAAACCGTATGGTGCCATTGTTTCTTTCTACAAACTCTTTACATAATAACAGCTCAAGACCACTTCCCTTTTCACTGGCTGTACCAAAAGTAGCATATGAGGTATATTTGTTGAATATTTTTGATTGCGCTTCTTCAGGGATACCTTTCCCGTTGTCCCGGAGGTGAAGCCATGTGTTTATTTTTTTAATAAAGATGCCGGGGGTACGGTATAGCTGCGTATTAACCCAAAGGTGAGTGCCGGTACTGCTATAGCAAATATCCAGAGTGTATTTAAACGTTTTAATCCCGAGCAACCCTTTCAATATACTTTTATCGACGGAGCCTACGCTCAAAAATCTGGTAACGAGCAGCGCATAGGCAGGCTGGCCGCCTTCTTTGCCGGGCTGGCAATCTTTATCAGTTGCCTGGGATTGTTTGGCATGGCTTCCTTTATGGCCGAACAACGTGTAAAAGAAATCGGCGTTCGTAAGATGTTGGGGGCAACAGTTTTCAACCTTTGGCGGTTATTATCTGCAGATTTCATTAGCCTGGTCATGCTTTCATTACTATTGGCTACACCTATAGCATTTTACCTGATGTACAACTGGCTTCAGCATTTTGATTACCGGACGGGTATATCGGTGGATATTTATCGTTACCGGTTTTACTGCCCTTGTCATCACACTGCTTAAGGTTAGCTTACAGACGATAAAAGCAGCGTTAACCAGCCCCGTAAAGAGCCTGAAAAGCGAATAGCCGGAACAATTCCGGCTACGGTATATTGGAGTATAATACTAAAAAAAACTGTCGTAACTTTATTCAGGTAGGCTTTCGCTAAGGCACCGTGATGTGAAGTTTTTACTAAGTTTTAATTTTAACCATTAAATTACCTGTTTAAAGGTCGCGCGCAATTTGCATGACTTTTTCCGCTTCAATGCGACGGTGGATCTCATGCACCATGCTGTCCATTTCCGCGGCGCATTCGCGGAGTTTTGAAAAAATCTCTTTTCTCTCGCTTTCATCTTCAGTCATATCCAGCAGGTTTACCAATCCGAGCATAGTTGCCACGGGCCGCCTTATCTCATGTGAGCTTATCCACGCAACCTCACGGAGTAAACGGTTCTGCCTGTTAATCTCTTCTTCTTTTTCTTTACGGTAGGTTATATCCTGACAAACGATGATGTAACCCTGAAAAGCGTTATTTTCATCATATGCCGGGGTTAGCTGGGCTGATACCCAAACCGGGGTTCTGTTTTTGGTATAAATGATTGTATCTATACCAAAAGCTTCCCTGGCCTGTTGCTTTCTTATTAACGTTTGGATCACCGGGTCATCAGGGTCTGTCAAAAAATCACCCGGCATTTTATTTACCACCTCTTCCATAGCGTAACCGGTCAGCTCTACAAAGGCATTATTTACCCATTGTACCCTTCGCAGGTCATCTGTAATAAGCACCATGTTATTTACCTGTTTGATGATGCGCGCCAGCCGCTTATTTTCCTGGGTGCTGCGTTTAAGGGCATCAATATCTCTTACCGCCCCTATCAGTCGTATCGGCTGCTTTTGTTCGTTATATATAAAATACCCCTGGTCCATCACGTATTTATATTCGCCTTTACCGCAATTGAGCCGGTATTCGCATTCCCAGTTGGTTAAACCGGCGCGGCTGATCTTTTCCTGGCTGCTCACTACTTCTTCCATATCATCCGGATGAATCAGTGACCGCCACCATTCCAGCTCATAACTAATTTCATCGAGCGGTATTTGCACCAAATGCGTAAGGCTTGTATTGTATACCAGTTTATTTTCAACAATATTAAGGTCATAAACAACATCCCTCGTCGCCTGGGCCACCAGTTCGTAACGTTCAACTGCTTCTTTTAACCGTTCATCTTTAAGCCTGTCTTCGGTAATGTCGGCGAAGTATACAGCAACGCCTTCATCAGTAGGATATGCAGCCATTCTCAGCCAGCGCTGCAGGACAACCGAGTAATCTTCATGCCTTACAATAATCCTTTCTTCAAGCGCTTTCTGGTAAACATGATAAAACTTATTTTCGGCTTTAGGAAAAAACTCAAAAACACTTGCACCAATAATCCGACTTCTGTCTGTTTTAACCATCTCCCGAAAAATATCGTTTATCCGGGTTATTTTCATTTGGTGGTCGAGCTCGAAAAAGCAATCGGTGATACTGTTCAGAGTATGCTCAAAGCTATACTGGTACCGGTTACGCTCCATTTCCAATTGCTTGAGCTCAGTAATATCCTGTAGCGAACCTGCTATTTTAAGTTCCTGCTCCCCGCTGCTTTCTACGCGGGCAAGCTGCCGGATGTAACGGGTTGTGCCGTCCAGCGCAGTAATGCGGTGCGTTATATCGAGTTGTTTACCGGTACTGATCAGGTCATGCAAAGCGTTGATCATCAGCGGCCGGTCTTCCGGAAAAATATGCTGTACATAAATATCGAAAGCTTCGCGCCCATCTCGTTTCAAGCCCGCAATGCGATAAACTTCGTCTGACCATATCAACTTGTTTTCGCGAGGGTAGAATTCCCATCCGGCCACCCGCGACAACAACTGGGTTTCACTGAGCTTGTGTTTTTCTTCTAAAAGCTCCTGGTTTACTTTTTCAAGAGCCCGCTCAAATGCCACCCGTTCGGTCATATCACGTATCATAACCATGATATGGGGCTTTTTATTGAACCAGATTTTATGGGAGGTAATATTTACATAAATCAGTTGCCCGTCCTTTTTAATGTGACGCCAGGTACCGCTATCATTGAGCTTACTGTTCACCCGCTCTGATGAAGAAATCACATTTTCCCGGTCTTCCAAAGGCCTGATATCCAAAATTGTCCGCTGCCTGAACTCTTCCGCACTGTAGCCATAAACGGCAATGGCGGCATCATTTACCGAAATGAACCGGAGTGTCCCCGGCTCGTAAATCCACATCGGGTTTGGATTGGATTCATACATGCTCCGGTATTGCTTTTCGCTCTGCTTCAACCTTTGGTCTTCTGACCTGATCAAAGCGTAAAGAGCAATTGCTGTAACCACCACAAACAAGCACCCCTTTCCTAAACTCAGCCACAGGTATTGGTTGGGGCTAAGTATTCCTTCGAAATAAAACAATAGCCGGTCACTGAACATGATCCACAACAGGCTAATCAACAAATAAGCAAAGGCAATTCCAAACGCCCCTTTTCTCATATATAGTTAGTAAATCAATAAAGTTGTTAAACGTTATTGTTAATTAGTAAGTTACCAATTAAAAAAATTAAGCCCCTGAGTTAAAGTTAAACCTTTGTATAAATGGCAGACATAAAATTGTAACATCTATGTTACCTTCGACATTTATTAATGGCAACGCCAAACCATCTCCGTGTTTTTTTTCGTAAAATCATAAATTATTGCATACCCCTTAAAAACATTGTTACCCGGTATCTCTATGCGACTGAACTTTACCCGCAATTTGCAGCTCGGCTACGGGTTTTCAATATTGATCCTGTTGATCGTAGGATTGTTTTCTTACGCTACGATTAATAATTTGCTAAACAGCAATAAAGCTGTTGGGCACAGCACGCTGGTGATCCAGAAGCTTGAACAAGCTATTTCATCAATGAAAGATGCAGAAACAGGGCAGCGTGGCTTTCTGCTTACCGGCAAGACCGCCTTCTTAGGCCCTTATAAGGGCGCCTATCTCAAAACACAGCGCCTGATTAGTGAGGTAAGTGCCTTAACCGCCGATAACGCCCTGCAGCAAGCCAACATGGCAGGCATCCGTGCAATACTAACCCATCGAATGGCTATCCTGGAGCAACTTGTTTCAAAAAAACAACATCAACAGCTTGTTTCCACTGCCGATCTGGAAGAAGGAAGATCTGCCATGGATGAATTACGACATGCCATTGACCATGCAGAAGATACCGAACGCAAACTATTGGATGAACGCCGGGCAGTTTTGGAGCGTTATACCTTTGTTGCTCCTGCAGCCATAATCGTAGTGCTCATACTCGCCGTTGTGATCGCCTCACTATCATATATCAGTGCAATTCGCGATGTGAAGGTCAAAGACCGTCTACAGCGGGAACTGGAGGTCAAAGAACAGGAGACCGCGGCTTTTAATGAGGAACTTACCGCGGCTAACGAAGAGATCAGCACAGCAAACGAAGAACTCATCTCTATCAATGGTGAGCTTTTGGAGGCACAACAAGCACTTTCACGGATGAACGGATCGCTGGAGGAACTGGTAGCCGCACGCACTAAATCCCTTGCAGAAAGCGAAGAGGAAACACAAGCCCTTAATGAAGAACTTACAGCTATTAACGAAGAACTTGCGGCATCAAACGAAGAAATGCTGGCAAGTAATGAGGAACTGCAAAGAAGCAGGGAAGAAATACAAAAGAAGGAGCAGTTATTCCGTTCTATCGCCGTCAATATTCCCCGCTCGCTCATCCTCGTTATTGACAGGGAGCAAAACCTTATAACGATGGAAGGTGACCTGATGCAAAAATTAGGTTACAACGAAGATAGTTATGCAGGTTTACACATGGCCGAACTTAACTCTCCGGAGCGATATGCCATAACCAGGGAGTACCATGAGCGGATGTTGAACGGTGAGCAGATAAGGACCGAACTTAAAAGCACCGGCGGTCATGATCTGCAGGTAGATTTTGTACCATTAACAGATGAACGGGGAATGGTTTATGCCGGACTGGTGATCGCGCTTGACATATCCGATCAGAAAAAAGCAGAGGAACGCAGTGCCAAACTGGCCGCTATCGTAGAATCATCAGATGATGCGATAATAGGCAAATCGCTGGAGGGGACGATCACCAGCTGGAACAAATCTGCAGAAAGGATCTTTGGTTATCCAGCCTCCGAAATGATAGGACAATCTATTCTTAAACTGGTTCCGGAAGACCGGCAGGATGAGGAACCGCAGATAATAGCCCGCTTGAAAAACGGGGAGCGCATGGAACATTTTGAGACAAAAAGACTGGCGAATGGTGGTCGTGTCCTGGACGTATCCCTAACCATTTCGCCTATACGTGACAAACACGGAAAGATCACCGGGGTTTCCAAGATCGCCAGGGATATTTCAGAACAGAAACAGGACGAGCTGCGAAAAAATGATTTTATAGGCATGGTGAGCCATGAACTTAAAACCCCGTTAACCTCGCTGATGGCGCTGATCCAGGTAGCTAACCTCAAGTTGAAAAATAATCCTGATAATTTTCTCGCGGGTGCTATGGAAAAAGCGGATATCCAAGCGAAGCGGATGAGCAGCATGATTAACGGGTTCCTGAATATATCGCGCCTGGAATCGGGCAAAATCGCGATCAATAAAGAATTATTTGATCTGGACCTGCTGATCAGGGAAGTTGTTGAGGAATACGAGCTCACTGTTTCCACTCATATTATTGACATTGATATCAGTAATCATGTGCAGGTTAACGCCGACAGGGAAAAGATCGGCTCGGTAATTTCCAACCTGATTAGCAACGCCGTTAAATACTCGCCCAAACGCAGGAAGATTGAAGTGAAATGCGCTCCGGTCAATGGCTTTGCACAGGTTAGCATAAAAGATGAGGGAATGGGGGTTAATGCACAGGACCTGCCGAGGATCTTTGACCGTTATTACCGGGTTGAAAGCAACCAAACCCGTCATATTTCAGGTTTCGGTATAGGACTTTATTTAAGTGCCGAGATCGTCCGCCGGCACGAAGGACAGATCTGGGCAGAAAGCGAAAGCGGCACAGGATCTGTTTTTCACTTCAGTTTACCGTTGGCTTAAACCGAGCATCCTTACGGGTATTACGGGTAACCGGAGATTTTTTATTAATTTACATATGGCACCCGTTAAAGTTTAAAGTAGCATAAGATGCCCGAAAAAAACGGCATTTTATTTACATTACATCACCTGGGCAATAGTGAACGGGTTTGGGGATGTGCTACGGAATGGGGAGTTGTGGCACCTGTTTGGTACAAATTACCGGCCATAACTCAGCAATAAAAATAAATGTACTGAGCTGCAGCATCCTGATCAATGACGATCTATCAAATACGGATATATTTATACCGGAGAAAATATATTAAAAGATCCTGTGAATGCTGATATAGCCTTGCTAATGTTTTTAATTCTATTTCTTTTTCGATGTTGCTAATCATTTCTTTCAACAAAGCTTTAAAATAACTGAATACTAATAAATTACATAACACAAGGATAGCTTTTAAATTAGCAGATGTAGTTGAATATACCTAAATTTAAAAAAAGATTGATGCATACAGGCTCCCAACCAAAGATGAAACGAGCTGACACGATACCAAAATGCAAACTGATTATCCTGTGCTTTCTTTTGGCCATTTCAGCAAACGCGCAGGAAATTACCAGGCACCATGTTGATTCTTTGCTTTCGCAAAAAAGCTTCCCTGGTTCTGCCGCCGACCGCATCCATGTTGCGCTGCAACTGGCGGAGTTTTTCACCCATCTGCGCCACCCTTCCACTGCACAGTTGGATAGTGCTTCTCACTTTATTAACCAGGCCGAACAGCTTAATTACCGCTCTCCGCAGGCTGAAACCAGCTTTCGCATTGCATTGATCCGTTCGGCTTTTTACAAGTCGAAAGGCCAATCCAAAAACGGCCGCGCATTGCTTGAACAAACCATACAGGAAATTAAGCAGGCACATAACTGGGTGCTGCTTGGTAAAGCTTATTTTGAGTTATCTGAATATTACAGCCAGGATTTTTTACAGCAAAGCATGATTTCCCGGATTGATTACCTGAACCAGGCCATCGGTGCTTTTGAACGTACAAACCACCTGGTTGAACTTGCCCGGTGTTACCGGTTACTAGCCGACCTTCACCAGATGATGAATGATTATACCCTTGCTTTTGCCGAAACTAAAAAAGCATTAGCCTATTATGACCAGGCCCATTACACGGAAACCCAGGGGCTGTACGCGTTATTAGGAAGGCTGTATTATACCCAGGGCGACTATAAAACAGCAATCAGCTATGAACTGAGGGCCCTGAAAATTGCCACCACAAGCCACGCGGATAATGTGAGGTTAATATGCCAGATCAACAATAACCTGGGCTATAATTTTGTAAAGCTTGGCGACAATCAAAAGGCCATCAATTATTTTTCACGTGCTTTGGAAATTGCCAAATCAGAGAAAGATAATGCAACCATATACCTGCTGGCAGGCAATATAGTTGATGTTTACCTCCGGATGCATAAGCCCCAAAAAGCCCAAGCTTTTTTAACACAGGTAACTCGAAAATTCATACAGCCCTCCGGAGAATTATATGAAGGAGGCGATGAGCTAAGTCAAACCTATCTTAAAGTTTACCTGGCATTAAAACAGTATGATACGGCCAAACTTTACTGCGACAAACTGATACAGCAAACTAACAATCCCAACCTCAACTTATATGCCCGGACCAGCTATTATGAACTAATCATTAAGTTTTACACCGCAACCTCCAGGTTTGCCGAAGCGTTAAAATACCTCAAAATGAATCAGGATCTATTGAGGAAGATTGGCAATAACAATGACCTTGGCACCAATGAAACTCTTTGGTTTGGCCTTGATACCAGCCGGAGGCAGTATCAGTCGGCTATTCATCATCTTATATCAGCCAATACCATCAAAGACTCGATATTCAATACCACCAAAAGCAAACAGATTGAGCAGTTGCAAATTGAGTATGAAACCCGGCAAAAAGAAGCACAAATTACACTTTTAAACCAAAAGAGCAAGCTTGAGCAGGCTAATTTACAGCAGGCCAACCTGGTTAAAAACCTTACTATCGGCGCCATATTTTTATTACTGGTCATAGCGGCTTTATTATTCAGGCAAAACGTACATAAGCAAAAAAGCAACGAGGTGATCACTTCCAAAAACGTTCTTCTGGAAGATTTGCTGCTGCAAAAAGAATGGTTATTGAAAGAAGTACATCACCGGGTAAAAAATAACCTGCAAATTGTAATGAGCATTCTGAACACCCAGTCGGCTTATTTACAAAATGATATCGCGCTTGAAGCAATTCGCGGCAGCCAACACCGGGTAAACGCTATCGCGCTTTTACACCAGAAACTCTACAGCAGTACAACCACTGCCCTCGTATCTATGCCCGCTTATATTGGTGAATTGATCGATTACCTGAGCGATTCGTTCGATACAGGTTACAGGCAGATCAAAATAAACCAGGTATTAAATCCTCTTAACCTTGATCCGGCCCTGGCGGTACCCATCGGCTTAATATTAAACGAAGCTATCACCAATGCTATAAAATATGCTTTTGATCATAAGGGCGGCGAGATCAAGGTGAGCCTGTCAACATCAGACGATGAAAACGCTATTTTAAAGGTATCTGACACAGGGCGCGGCCTCCCTCCCGACTTTGACTTTAGTGAAGCTAATTCCCTTGGGATGGAAATGATGAAAGCGCTTGGCAAGCAGTTAAAGGGGAAATTTGTAATTGAAAATGGCCATGGCGTTACCTTAACGATAACCTTTCCTATTGAACAAAACCGGGAAGAAGCTTTTGTAGAAAAGGACTATTTATAGTGCACCTTAATTGATAACCTTTCGGCCCGGCAAAATCTTAGCTTATACATAAATATTTAACGTATCACAATGAAAAACAAACTTCTTTTAATCAAAAGCTTGTTCCGTTGATCGTTGTTTTTTTTTACAGCGCAGTCCTTTTATTACCGTTAGCTTTCGTCTTCTAAAAACTTGAAGTAAAGCACAATATTCACTAACGCTTTTCAACCAATGATTGACAGAACTAAAAAAACTTATTTATTTATACCAGGTGGGTGGCATGGTGCGTGGGTATTTGATCCAATAACAACGCGAATGAAATCGTATGAAAAAGATTGTTTTTCTTTAACATTACCCGGACTCGAGCAAAAAGCCGTTAGCCAAGACAAGATCATTAATTTGACAACTCATATTCAATTTGTCATTGATTTTATTGTTGAAAAGAAATTGACCGATGTGATCTTATGCGGGCATAGCTATGCTGGAATGGTTATTACAGGTGTAGCTGATATTATTCCTGAAAATATTTTCGGGCTTGTATACATAGATGCCTATATTCCCAAAGACGGGGATTCATGTTGGAAGCTAACTAGTGATCAATATCGCGAGCTTTTTGCAGCTGGCGCCGCGGCGGATGGATTTAATGTAGTTAGCAGACCAGGTTCTGATAGTAGAAGGCGCCCACACCCTTTGGCTACCTTTATGCAAAGTCTACAATTAATTGGTAACTACAAGCAAATTCGAAACCTTACTTTTATCTATCTCAGCGGCTGGGAAAGTACTCCTTTCCGGCAACTATATGAATTACATAAAAATTCTCCGGAATGGCGAGTGGAGGTGATTGATTGTGAACATAATGTTATGGAGCATCGCCCCGATGAATTGACTGAAATTTTACTGAGTATAGATAAATAGGCAATTTACCTAGTCTCGACCCATAATATTTGAATGATGCGATACGGCAAATCAGTCAACAAACGAGGAAACTCTCAAAGGTAATTTTCTTCTTCGGTCTGAAAATACAGCCATTCAACCGAGCGATAGCTCAAATGCCAAACAGGTTCATGATTGTATTGATTTTTTACGAGTTGTTAGGTCGAAAAAGAAAGTGAAGACTATCTAAATGCTATTTAAGGCAAAAACATATTTTCACAGAAATGGTTAATTAATCATGCGTTTGCGTCTTTGTTTTTTGATATGCTTTTCAATATCAGGCTTATGGGCCGCAGCGCAGACGTTAGTAACAGGGCAAGTGGTAGATGCATCTAGCGGTGAGCCCCTTGCATCAGTTTCAGTGACTTTTGCAGGTAGTAATATTGGCACACAGGCAGATTCGCTGGGACGGTTTCGGCTGGCCGGAGCAGTAACGTTTACACAGGTAGCATTTTCGCATGTTGGTTATTTACCCACCGTCAAAGTAATTGTACCCGGGCAAGCGAATAAATTACAAGTATTGCTTGAACGGGATGCCAATGAGCTGGCAAATGTAACGATAACCTCGGTGAGAGGGCAGCGTTATCGCAACAAAGGAAATCCGGCAGTCGCGCTCATTCAGCAAGTGATCGATCATAAGCAGGAGAACCGGGCAGAGGCTGCAGCTTATTTGCAATACGAGCAGTATGAACGAATGGGACTATCTTTTTTTAATTTACCGCAGAAAGTGGTTGAGAGTAAATTTTTTAGCCAATATAAGTTTATGTTGGATACGGTGCACGGGCAAACTTTTTTGCCGGTATTGCTGGAAGAAAAGCTGTCGGACATTTATTTTCGAAAGGAGCCGGAGAAGAAAATACAGATACAGAGAGCCTATAAAGGCGTTAATATATTGCAGTTTATTGACACCGCGGGGGTTAAACTTTATGTAAACCAATTGTACGGTCATCAGGTGGATATTTATGAGAATAACCTGTTCATTATAGCTAACCAGTTTTTGAGCCCTATAGCGGATCATGCGCCAAATTATTATAAGTTTTTTATTACAGATACCATTAGCACAGCTATGGGTAAACAAGTAGAGCTCGCTTTTACGCCGCGCGCAAAAGGGGATCTGTTATTTGAGGGCAAGTTGGTTGTAACGTTGGACGGGCGTTTTTCAGTAACAGCTTGTGAATTAAGGCTAAATGGGAAGATCAATGTAAATTTTGTAAGAAGCTTTGATGTACTGTTAGATTTTGCCCGGCAAACTGGCGGTCGGTATGAACTGGCCAGCAGTAGGGTTAAGGCTGATTTTGGGCTGACTAAAAAAGGCTGGGGTGTATTTGGTGAGCGTAAGGTGATATATCGTAACTACAAAATCGGCGCGTCGCAGACTGCGGCATTTTACCAGGGTGAGACTTTACAGGTGGCTACGGGCAAAGCTGGTTTTGATACGCTTAGCAAAGGCCAGGCACAGGTTTACGAAAAGTTGTACAAACTGGAACAGATGCCGTCTTACAAAAGAACAATGTGGTGGCTGTCCACACTTACAGCGGGCTATGCCGATACCGGCCCGGTGCAAATCGGACCAATTGCACATTTTTTATCTTTTAATAGCCAGGAAGGCTTGCATTTGGAATTGGGCGGACGAACTACTCCATTGCTGGATAGCACCTTTTATTTTGAGGGATACGGTGCTTATGGCACTAAAGATCATCGGGTAAAAGGGAATGCAATCGCTTATCTTTCATTAAATAAAACAGCGCCCTACCGTTTTCCTAATAATTATTTTAAGGTAAGCTATTTATATGATGTAGATGTACCTGGTCATACTTTTTCGGTAACCAACCGTGCTACAGCATTCTCATCTTTTCAAACCGGAAAAACCAACTATTGGCTATATAGTAGAATATTTGAGCTACAATATTTTCGTGATTTCGAAAATCATTTCTCGTATATTCTGGGTTATAAAAACTGGCAGCAAACACCGGCTGCAGCACTGGTTTATCAAAAAAATGATGATGGCAGTTTGGTGAACAATTTAACTACCAGCGAGCTAAATCTTCACTTACGCTATGCACCGCACGAAGAGCTTATTCAGGGCAGCCGCACGCGGCATAGTATCCATAACCCTTATCCTATTTATGACCTTCTTATTAACCGTAGCCTTGGTGGCAAGTATGCCTATACCGACTTTGGCATTAACATTTATAAGCGCTTTTATCTCTCTCAGGCGGGCTTTACCGATGTTACCCTGCTCGGCGGCTATGTGCTGGGCAAAGTGCCTTTTCCCTTGCTCAATATCAGCCCCGCCAATCAATCGCTCGCCTATAAGCGAGATGCTTATAATGCCTTGAACTATCTTGAATTTGTGAGCGATCACTACCTTGGCCTTAACCTTACGCACACCTTTAACGGCTTCCTGCTAAACAAAGTCCCGCTAATCAAGCATCTAAAATGGCGGGAATTCATCTCTGCTAAAATATTGTACGGTGGCTTGCGTGCCGAAAACGATCCGACGCAAAGCACAGGCCTTTATCGCTTACCTGCTGCAACCAAAAGCTCCAACGGCACTTACACCCTTGGCAGCGCACCGTATGTTGAAGTCGGGGCCGGTATAGCCAATATTTTCAAATTTTTGCGGATCGACCTTATTCGCCGTTGCAATTATCTTGACCAACCCGGCGCACGCGTATTCAGCATCAAATTTAGTTTCCAACCTGAATTTTAAAACCAATGAAACTTGATTTGAAGCGGGGTTAAAAACTTTGAAGGAAAATAACACCGAACATTTAGATAACGCCAAAATTATAGACATAGCATCGTTGCGGCTAAATATGCTGTTTAAAGCGTATAGAAAGGCTAAAATTGACGAAAAAAGGCCGATTATTGGTTCGATATTTCCAGAAAAATAGAAGATTTTAGAAAAAGCTGTAAGAACCATTCAAATTAACTTGACTGCATTTTTAATTCACCACACTAACAATAAGTTAGGAAGAAAAAAAAGCCGGGATAAAAACTTCGAAAAGCTTTCATCCCGGCTTGGTACTCCTTGACTTAGTTGGTTCGAACCAATTCAAAGAAGACTTGCCTACAATGTCCAGGACTCCTTTACAAGGAAATAAAAGATGATTTAACCACCGTACATTAATTAGATAACGTTATTCATTTGATAAGCGATTTGAGGAACACCTAAAAAATAATAATAGTTGTTTATTATTTTTTACACGTTCGAGCCCATCAGGGTGCATTTCTGAAAAAAGGCCGTTTTGACATCAAAAACGGCCTTTTTTTGTCTCTAAACGCGAAATAGGATCCTTCGCTGAAATGTTACTGTAACACTTTTGTAACATGATTTACACGTTTAAGAATGCGTTACGTATCTCACCACGGAACGCACCTACTAATGTTCAATTAAGCCTCAGATCCCAGTTTGCGGATTTAAGCATTTTCAGCGGTTCCTATAAATCATTCACTCCGCAAACTTTTCACTGGGTTGGTCAACGCAGCTTTTATAGCCTGAAAAATGATAGTGAACAGGGTGATCACGATCGCCGCTATCCAGGATGCGATAAATACCCCTGGACCAATACTCACGCCGTAAGCATATTTTTCGAGCCAATTTTCCAGGAAGTAGAGTGTAAGCGGCGAAGCAATGAAGCAGCTATTCTATTTTTTTTCGGTTTGCATTTTCGCCGGTGGCCATAAATCGTGCTCTGAACTTAGTATTGCTTCAACCCGCGTAACAAATAAACCTTCCTTATTTTGATCGGGCTTGGCGTAAGGCCCCAGGTTAAAATTGTAATAATGGATCTCCGGTTTGAGCTGTTCGTAAGTGGTACGTGCTGTTACCCAAAGTTCCTGATAATTGAAGGTTTTTAGTGCGGTAGTGAGAATGGCAACCGCACTCGATATAATCAATGTCAGGATAGTCCAATCAACGCCCAGTCCACTGCCAGGGGCGGCGTTACCTCCTAATTTTAACGCCGTAAATACCGGAGTCAATAACGACAGAATTATCAGAGTCCACTGAAAATTCCTGTAGAGACGATGGTTTTTAGCCGAGGTTGTCTTGTAATACTCCATTTGATGACGATACCTGTCTTCAACATACTTTTGAAAATCATTCTGTTCCATAATGGCAGATAAATGGCATAAGCTTTTGCTTTTTTAAAAGCACTATGCCTATGGGTTGGCGTTTAAAATTTCTTTAATCTTCAATACGGCGGGTTCTTTTCCAGTAATAACTTTCGTTTGTTGCATTTTCTCAAAATCATCCAGGAAACTCACCTTAATTGTCTGACTCCGGTACAAAACATCCTTATAATTCCGGTACAATAGTTCTGCCTCTGTATAATTTCCCTGTAGCAGATTGCCAAGCGCCAGGTTAGTGTAGATCCAAATTTCACCGGGACCGAGCTCCAGTCCCTTTTTTGCTGCAGCAATTGCAGCAGTGTAATCCCGTTCAAAAATTTTGTAGAAAGAAAGCGAACCATATGAAACAGACAATAATCGTTGCGCTTCTGCATCATTGGGAGTGAGAGCCAGATATTCGTTATAAAGTTTTATATTCTCCGCTGAAAGTTTAGCTTTTTCGCTGTAAACAGAAAGGTCAACTTCTGGCATCTCGGCAATCATTTGATTATTGACCATGGCGAGTTGCCACAGCTCATATCGCCGTTGGCTGGTGTGGTTTATTTGTAACGCATGCGTTAACAAAGCTTTGACCTTGATAAGGGTATCCATCGGCATCTCATTGTACGAATCCGGGGTATGCGGAAAAAAATAAAAAACCGACTTTCTGACCAATCTAACATTGTTAGAATGCATGATGTAATCATAAGAAAGCAGGCCACTTTCAAGCTTTTCTTCCTCTGATTGTTTAAGAAAGCCCTTTAATCGGCCAAAACTTTCGTTTATATCAGCCCTCGAATTGTTACGTGTATTCCAAAGACTCACAAGCCCGTCGTTGTCGGTCATCACTGCAGTTATATCATCAATAAATTTCGCGTCTTTAATTGGTGTATTCCCATTGCTGAACCTCTTCACTTTTATATCCGGATAGATTTTTTTCCTTGCATAACTACGCGTCATCTGGTTTGCAGACATATTATGTAATAAGGAATCGCCAGCCGACTCAATCAAAAAAGTGCCTCTTCTTGATAATACTATAGCTTTTTTCCAATCGGCAGAAAGCATAATCTTATCAATTTTTGAGCTGTTATAGCCCTGGTCTAAACCATTGCCGGGCAAAGGCCAGGAAACGATATTTAAAACTCTCCCATCAAACTTTGTCAGGTATATGCTATTTCCCCATACTACCAATAAATTATCGCTGTTCGGAGTAAAACTTACATAGTTTGTCCCCTTGAGGTAATAATTATTTCTTAAAGTAAGCTTTACCATATTATTAATATCCCATGCCTCGTCATACTCTGAGGTTTGAATCAACAACTTTAAGCCATCGGGCGACACTGTTAAACCTTTGATATTCTGTTTAGCTGTAAGGAATTTCCCCTTCATCCTGCCAAACCCGGGGCCCGTTTTTAATTGATCCAGATTCCAGAGCGTAACCGAATCCCGCAGGGAAGTAATAAGCTGTTTTCCGCCAGGAGTAAAAACTGCATATGCAGGTGATGGAATAGTATCTAATAAAGATTCACAACCTTTATCCCAATAAATCAAATTGCCCCGGTCAAGTGCAAGCAACCCGTTGTTGTTTATCGAAATGTATGCTTTCCATCCAAGGGATCCCCCTTTGATCCGGTAAGCCTGACGTAGCTCAATCATTTTGCCAACCGGATCATAACGAAGGGAGAACAGGGAGTCGCTGCCGATAGCATAAAAACCATCGGTTCCGGCGGGCGAAATTTTAAGATTTTCGTCATCTCCCACGTTCAGGATATTATCGGGAAAAAGATTGGTTTCGAAAATAGTCCTGATGATTTGACTCAGGTAAATGTTTTCTGAATGCATGTTCCACAAGGTGTCTGCCATTCTCAGTCCCAAAATAGCATTGGCTGGTATAGTATCAAATGCTATCGCAGCCCTGTTCAGAAGTTGAAGTTTATTATTGTCAATATATTTTTCTACATCTACCGTTCCAGAACGTTCCAGCTTTCCTTTTAACACATTACCCAACATATCGCCCTTGAGCTTGTCACTTAGTCCACTTACCTTATAAAAATGTTCCTTTTGAAGCGCGTTGATGGTTAGTTGTAGTTCAATCGCTTTTTTCTGACTCGCCACTTCTTTTGAAACTTTGCGAAGCGAATTA
The DNA here is from genome assembly GCF_017569325.2 of Mucilaginibacter gossypii. Classification (NCBI taxonomy): domain Bacteria; kingdom Pseudomonadati; phylum Bacteroidota; class Sphingobacteriia; order Sphingobacteriales; family Sphingobacteriaceae; genus Mucilaginibacter; species Mucilaginibacter gossypii. The sequence continues at coordinate 2,783,808 of NZ_CP071878.2, forward strand.
GTAAGTGAATCATTATGTTTTAGTTGCAATTGAAGGCCGGCCTGGCTTTTTATGAGCTCGTTGTTAACAAGTGTGGTCTGTTCCAGATATTTGTCTGCCCTGATCTTTGCGTTTTGAGCTATTCGGGCACTTTTTTGCGCTTCTACAAGGTTTTTGTTCGCCTCTGCCTTTTGCCGGTTTGCCTCTGCCTTTTGCTGAATAGCCCATGCTGCAACTATCAATGTCAGTACTAAACCGAAAGAAAGTATAAACATTAAAATCTTCCTGTTCCTTTCCCGTTCCTGCCTCCTGACTTCTGCCTCAATCTCTAATTTTTGCTCCTCTGTCTCCTGATCCTCCTTTCTTATGCTATAATCCAGGAAGGCAAGATTCTTTTCTTTAAGAAACTCATGATCAGGTTCAGCACCCTCTTCTTGCGGGGTTTGATGGTAACGTGAAGCCCATGCTGCCGTAATTTTTATCTTCTCCACCAGCTCTTTCAGTTCACGTAGTAATACACCCTTTATAACATCCGAAGGATCGTGTTCATAAAGCTCTCTTCTTTCATTAAGCCTGGTATAAAGTTTTCCGTTCGCGGTTTCTTCGTTGATCCAGGTACGGAGTTCAACCCAGTTTCGCATCAGGCTTTCATGTGAGATGTCGATAACAAGCTCCGGATTTAATGGCGTAGAGGGGGGCGGCATCAGAAAAGAAGTATCTGTTGCCCTGAAATACGCAATAACGGCATTTATTTCTTCCTCATTTGCAGGGAGCGGTTTGCATAGGTCATATATTTTACCGAGTGGAAGCGGCCGACGCCCCCCTTTTTGTCCGCCCTTACTTTGGTCAGTAATGGCCTGGAAAATCAGTTTAGCAATCTGCTGCTTTTTTGAAAGCTTTGCTTGGTTGTCTTTATCACCTAACTCCCGGAATTTATCGCTTGCATGGCGCGATAAAGATTCCTCCATTCCGCCAACGGCCTTGTAATCGTCATATACAATCTCTCCGTTAATTGATCTATCAGATGATTGCCGATACGTTCGCATTAGCGCATGCTGCAAAATTGGCAGTTGATCAAGGTTATCTTTTAACTTATTTTCTTCAATCTTGTTGATCAGCAGTTCGATAAGCCCGGATGCTATGCTCTTTTCCGCCAGCAAAAGCGGACCTTCTATTACTTCCTTCAATTGTGGCCGGTCAAGTTGCGGCACAAGATACTGACTCCGGTTAATAGCCTCAGGTAAGCCCTGAAAACGGACACAATCGCCAAGAAATTCCGACCGCATGGTGGTAATTACGTAAACAGGATCATCTTTAGTTGTGGCAGCTTTCAGCAACAGGTTTACAAACTGGGTCTGATGCCCGTCCATCAGCCCGCTTTTTGCTGTAAAACGAAATAATTCTTCAAATTGATCAATAATTACAAGCAGGTTTCGTTTTTTTCCTTCTTTTTTGCCCTCATTAAGCAATCTGGCAACATCCAACAATCCATAAATGGACCTAAGTAATTGTGGGTAGATCTCCCTGAAATCGTGCTCGATCACTTCTTTGCTCCTTGAACTGCTTCGTATACTGGCCAACGCGATAGCAAGGTTTTCTATAGGATCAGCTCCGGGCCGGCAAATAGCTACGTCCCATCTGTTGCTTGTACCATGCAGATAACCACCGAAGAGTTGCGGAATGAGGCCGGCGCGCACCAAAGATGATTTACCCGTACCCGAACTACCAATAACCGCAAGGAATTTATTGTTTTGAAGCCGCCTGATCAGTTCCTCGGCCTGCCCGCCCCTGCCTTTGAAAAGCTGAAATTCAGATGTGCGGTAAGGCCGCAGGCCGGGAAAAGGATTTTTCTTTATTTCGGCAGGGGTCAGTAATCGGATATGATTACCATCTTCCTGCAAGTCCAGGTAAAATTCATCCAATTGATAACACATGCCAGACAATCCCGCACCGTTATCTACTGCTGATACCTTTGGCGATTGATTTGGGTTGTTCATTACTTCGGTGCAAAAAGTCCGTTGATAAAACCTTCAAGTTCAAAATCTATTCTGTCTTTGCCTTTTATAATATGATTAAAAGCATTCTTGCTTACATCCCGGTCATATTTTAAATCAATATCAGGATCATCTATGCACAGCATTTTCTGTTGATTGCCTTTGGCGTCTATAAGCATTGACTGCCTTATAACAAACCACTCCGGGTTCGACTGCCCGTAATACAAACAAATCCCCTCGCTTTCTTGTGCTTCCGCGCGATCTTTTTCAAATGGAATGCCCGGTATGCTGAAATTAATGAGGATCCGTTTGTCGGTTTCCATCATGTTTTTAAGTTTAATACGCAGCATGCTGTTATGGTCTTTTTCAAAATCATAAAACATGTATACCTTTTTGTGCGGAGCAAAATCATGTCGCATCGCTTTTATCCTGGCCTCCTTCTCGGCATTCTTATCTTCAATCATCCGAAAAATCGTTTCAAAATTATTTCCAAGTACGGTGGGGTGCATCAACAGCTTTTCATCCAGTTCCTGGCTAACAAGCGGGTTGGGCAACCAAAGGATATTGCTAAAAAAAGCGGCCTGCTTTTCGTGTGTTATAGCAAGGTTATATTGCAATAAATCAAACCCTTCATCCAATTCATCGGCGGTCATCATGATATGAATAGCAAAGGCACATTCCTTTATCAGCTTGAGCATGCGGTCGCTTCTTTCGGTTTCTGGTAACTTTTCAATCGCTTCCCAATCTTTAATACCGGGAACAATTTCGTAAGGCCAGTTTTCATATTGTTTGCGCCCCATAACTACATAAAGAAACTCTTTCCGCTTTTCCCGTCCGCTTAAAGAATCAGGAATGGACAGAAACACCTTACGGTTATCGCTCAGCATCTCAATATCTTTTGCCGCCCGGCTTTGTTCATCCTGCTGATCGATTGACTTACGAATCTGCAGATCTGTAAGCATTTCGCCCGCAATTTCATTTATTTTTTTTACGATCTGAACGTATTCCCTGTCTGCAGCATCGCCTAATGTAGATAGAAAACGTTTATTGTCTGGCAGCCCCTGGAGCCTGGTTATCTGAGGATAGGGCTCAAGAAAACAATCTTTTACAAAAATCGGCACCACCCTTGTTTTTTTCTTATCCAGGTTTTCCAATGCGGTATTTAGCTCAACGTTATTAATATACCTGGAGTTTAAGAAAGTTTGAGTGATTAAAAGCAGCACGATATGTGCTTCATCAAGCCTGTTTTTTATCTCGGCGTCCCATTCTGCTCCAGGTTCTATTTTTCCATCGTCCCATATTCTGATGTTGGGGCAATTCCTGTCTGAAAGAAAAGTCCTTAACTGTTTGAGATGCCTTTCGTCCTCGTGCGAATATGAAATAAAGAGATTAATCATAGCGGGTAACGTTAAAGCACTGACTGATAAATAGTAACAGATGGTTTGTCTAAATAATTTATAAACATAGCATATATAACTATAGTTAAATCCATAAATAATTTTATCGCAACCTATTCAAATATGGCACTGCATAATCCGAATCGCAAGCGTATTTATACTGAGTTTAGCGCGTATTAATACGTTTTTACTGCAAAAAGGTGTTATTCGGCTACTACTGGCAAATTTAGGGTGTTCTAAATCCCTTAATCGTCAATTAAAAATGGAATAATGTGTGTAGGACTCGTAGGCTATTCTGAATGGGCGTTTATATTTTAAATAAACAGAGTGGGTTACATAAAAAAAAACGAAGTTAGAACTAAAATTAGAACTAATTCCGGCTCTGTACTCAATCCCGTCGTCTACACAAAACAATTTATTGTTGACTTAAAGCGGTTTTGCACTTTCTTTGATAATTAAAGCCGTTTTCAGTACTCAAACCCGTCGTATACACGAACAAACTTATCGATGACCTGACACGATTTGCCGCTTTATTTGAAGATTGAGGCGATTTGAAATATCTAAGCCGTTTTTGATTGACCCAATACCTACACTTAAAGTATACTTAACTATTTTATTTCATCTTTAAACTAATAAGTTGAGTTGATCACTCTCAAGTAGGCGTTTAGGATTACAAAATTGTTGCAGTGTAACTAATGCCTGGAACTTTTGGAAAACAGGTCGATGAACGACTCCTAAATATTCATTCATCTAAATAAGGTTAATTTTGTTAATTCATTTTTATAAACAAGACCTTTCTGATGGCCAATAAAGAACTGTTCAATATCGGGAAACGTACAAAGCAGGGCATCAGGAATGCAAAAGAAAGCGGGCGTTATTTAGGCCGTACTTTATTTGGCTATAAAAATGTGATTGATGGTACTAAACGCAATCTGATAGAGATTGACAAGCCCCGCACTTTGATTGTCGAACATATCTTTAAGGACTATATTGCCGGTCTTCCACAGTATATCATTTACAAGAATGCGAAAGCGATGGGATGCACTTTGACGGGTAAATCGACAATTCAGAGCATCCTTCAGAATTGCGTATATGTTGGATTAATTAAGGTTCCTGCATTGGGTGAACTACCCGAAAAATACGTCAAGGGACTGCATGATCCAATCATATCTGATACGGAATTTTGGCTGGTGCAAAATATGCTGGCAACTGCCAAACGCCGTACAAGGGTTCAACCTGCGGAAGATTTCCCGTTAAGAGGGGTTTTAAAATGCTGGCGCGGCAAAAGCATGACGGCAGGATGGTCAAAAGGAAGAAAAAAGGGAACATAATTCAGAAACATACCCTCATTAGAGTAATAGCCCATCAAGAGGCAGTAGCCATTTTGTTAATTAAAAAGTTAAACACCTGGTTATTGCCTCTATTGTTATATTTAAATGTGAACTCATTCAGGTATGATTGCAAATGTCTGAGCGATACTTTATGGTATTGACCATATATCCCCCGTTTTAACAATGTCCAAAAGCCCTCAATCGTATTGGTGTGATACTCTCCCCGGGCATACTCTTCTTTTTCCTTGTTTAATACCTGATGTTCACGGAATATTTTATTTAAACCGGCATATCCACCAAAGCCGTCCGTTACAATAGTAGCATCTGTGCTCACTGATTGTTCAACAATGGGTTTGAGCGTTTTCCCATGTGCCTTATCTATGACCTGAAGCTTTAGACGGCCATCCCGCTCCAATAACCCAATCACGGGCTGTTTATCCTGCATGCCGGTGACCTGCAAATTATTATCGCGCCTTTCCTGCCGCTTTTTCTTTGAGTGATTGGCTTTTTTACCACCTAAATAAGTCTCATCTACCTCAACAATACCCTTAAACAAACCGCCATCCCCGCCGTCCCGCATGGCTTCCCGTATCCGCATCTGCAAATACCAGCCTGTCTTACGATTGCATCCCAGATCCCTGCTTAACTGACGTGCAGATAACCCCTTTTTCGCATTCAGCATTAATGAAATAGCCAAAAACCATTGCGGCAAAGGAAGTTTGGTGCCCTCGAAAACAGTGCCGACCAAAACGCTATAGCTGCGGTTACAGCTATTGCAAATATGCCGTTGGCTTTCCTGGCGCTTGCTGCTCCGTTTGCTGTTGCAATACGGGCATTCTGGCAATCCTTGCCATCTTAATCCTTCAAGATAGTCTATGCAACTGGACTGATCTGGAAAACGCTTAATCGTCTCTATGATATTCATTATCATAAATATACAAATTATTCCTGCCTTTTCATGGGCTATTACTCTCATTAGGGGGGTGTTCAAAGATAATCTGTCGTGGGGTGGGGAAATGTTTAGAACCACTTTTGTTGATCCGGCGTTCTATGATAACGCACTGAAAGTCAAAGAGAAAGGGTTGCTTTTTTATGAGCAACCCTCTCGGATTTTGGGCTTGAGCCCGGTTAGTACCCAGCGCCGGAGTCGAACCGGCACGGTTTCCCACAGGTGTTTGAGACCAGCGCGTCTACCAATTCCGCCAGCTGGGCATGTTGTAAGTGTCTTTCCTTACAAGCGGGCTGCAAATGTAGATAAACTCTCCTTAATTCGCAACAGATATTTTTGTTTATAGTAAATATTTGCAATTTCTATCCGGCGGCTTTCCTTCGCGGCATCGTCCAACTTTTCATAATCTTTGGTCAGCTTCTCCAGCTCTTCATTCATATCCCCTTCAATAGCAAGTGTTTCTGCGGTTATGGCAGCCAGGTGCGTTGCATCATCAACTTCCATAAGCCGCTCATTGATATCCATCATTTCCATTAAAAAATCTGCAGGCAATTGTGGTTTTGCCCCTTCAGATACCAGGTCGTGCAGTTTTAAAATGTATTCTAAACGTTTTGCCGGGTCGCCAAGCGCGTGGTAAGCCTTGTTATTTAAGGTAGATAACTCCAGGATCTCCTGCTGCCTGATTTCATCCTCATTGGCATAAAAATCTGGATGGTAAAGCTTGCTCAGCTCGTAAAACTTTTTCTTAAGTAGCGCCTGGTCAACCTTAAAAGATTCAGCGATACCGTAAAATTCAAAATAGTTCATAGGGCAAAGATAACTATTAACAAGTTATCCATGCCGCTATCAACTTCATGTTAAAATAAGTTATCTGCTATGCATTGGTCGGTTTCGGCTTTTTCTACCAATTCTGTTTTGGGGTGCATATCTACAAACAGCTTTCTGTCTTTAGTTAAAGTGGGCGCTACGCCCAATATACCTATCCCGGCAGTGGCCAATGCCATAAACAATATAAGCCCGCAAAGCCTTATGAACTTTTTAAGTCTTTTCATTTCGATCTCAGAAAATAAACGACAGGTATTATCCTTTTAGGGTTTGTCCCTAAATAATTTAAATGGGAATGATTACCACATTGGATAATCAGTAAGGAAGAATTATCCTATGAGGGAATTATCGGCATCGCCTAAATCCGGATTGAAATCTTTATTGAAAAGAGCCTGTTTGTTGAGTCTGCCGGGTATAAACAATTTCGAAGTTTGTTTAATGCTGATATCGGCTTCCAGGCTATGCAAAAAGCTTAACGCGGGCAGACTGATATCCCCGGAAATTAAAGTTGAACAATTATTCCGCTTAGCCGTTTTAACAGCAGCTTTATATGAAAATGATTTTGAGACCCTGTTTACAAAACCGGCAACCAAAGTTGTATCGGGAAGAGCTGCCTTATTTGTGGTTTGGATAGTAAGCCCCGAAAAAGTAAAAAAGCAAAGCATTACCATAGCTGTTAACAACCATTTGGATAACACGCTTTTTACCGGACAAAATTTCATTATATAAATGTAATGATATTGATCCACAAAAAAGGCCCCTGCGAAAAATCACAGGAGCCAGCCCATTGGTCTGAAAAAATCTTATTTCTTATTTCATGTAATCTTTGTCCAAAAACAGGTAGCGCGCCCGGCTAACCTCCGGCATCTCCTCGCTTTTAACGTCAATATTCATGAATTTAACATGATTGTTATCCTTAATTGCCGACCATTTTGGCAAGCCTGCGCCGTTAGGGTTGGCAGTTTTTATAAAGTTGGCAAAGTAGTTTTCCATGGTTTCGGATACTTTGAAATCATCGGGTGTCCAGGCATAGGTTTTGTTCCCAGCCAGGTTCCCCATGGCATATTCAATTTCTGAAGCATGGGCAGCACCCACAGGTGGCGGCATTTTCGGGGCCGGTTTTGCGGCATCGCCTTTAACCACACCGCCGGCAAGCCCCGGGGTGGCATTCCCCATAGAAGCTACCATGGCCGGGCGAACCCGTGAAAACAGGTAACGATAAACCGGCTTCCCTCCGGTTTGTACCTGTAAGTCGGCCCATTTCCAGGTGCTGTATACGATAAACCGGTCGCTCGACAAGTCGGTTGCAACTTTGATCACTTCCCCGTCATTAGCAGCCGGGTATAGTTTCAATGCTTCCTCTGCCCTGTCACCATATAATTGTTTCAGCGTTTTGGTATAATTTTCAAGCGTTGGCGCATCGCCGCGCATCATGAACTGGAATGGTACTTCGGCCGAGTTCCAGCCCACTAACAAAGGAACTTTAGCCTGTTGGCCCGCCATGAAGATCTCAGGCAACGATTTTGGCAGCAAGTAATTATCAATAGTGGCCGACATTGGCGGCGTACCAGGTTTAAAAGCATCGTTCAACAATTGTTCGGCGGGTATAGCCCGGAGATCGGCCAGGGTATTGGCTTTCTCGTTAGCGGCAAACTTAAGGCCGTTTTGTTCAGCGTCAGCTAATGGTATAGGGAAAAGTGTTGGTTTGATACCCGCGCCACTCTCGCCGATAACACCCGCGATCAGGTCTTTTGATAAAGGTGAAGCCATTTGTACCGATACGGAGATAGACCCTGCCGATTCACCCGCAATGGTAACACGTTTGGGATCGCCGCCAAAGGCAGCTATATTTTTTTGTACCCACAGCAAGGCCAGGTGCTGATCAAGGTACCCATAGTTGCCCGACGAATGGTTAGGTGATTCTTTAGTTAATTCGGGATGCGAAAAAAAACCAAATACACCAAGCCTGTAATTTACTGTTAGCGCTACGATGCCTTTTTTAGCCATGCTTTCGCCATCATAGCGCGACTCAGAACCATCACCGGCCATTAAGCCCCCGCCGTAAAAATAAACCAATACAGGCAACTTCTCTTTGGCTGATTTTGCCGGCGTCCATACGTTTAGGTATAAACAATCTTCGTTCATACCTGATGAACGAAAGCCCATATCACCAAAAATGGGCTTCTGCATGGGGTTATGGCCAAAATGATCGGCTTTTAATGTACCCTCCCAGTTTTTGGCGGGCTGAGGCTCCTTCCAGCGCAAATCGCCCACGGGCGGCTGTGCAAACGGAATACCTTTAAAACTTAATACGTTTGACGCTTCGCGAGTACCCTCAAGCGCGCCGTTCTCAACGGCGGTTTTGTTTGCCGATAGCTGCGCCATTACCTTTACCGAGGCAACTTGTGCAAGCAACAGCATTACTAAAATTGGTTTCTTCATTACTGGTATTTGGTTAGTCTGGTTTAATTGATGGAGATTTTTTGAATTCGATCCTTATTGTATCAATTTGTTACAATAATAAATTATTTTTCGATAGCTATCAATTTTTTTTATTTACTTGTGCCTTTGTTTTGTTACGATACATGAATAAAGAGTTTCACCAACTGGAAAATAACATCGCGGGCGAGGGTTTTCTACCAGGTCTTGCTGTAGATACAGTTATTTTTGGTTTTCATGACAACCAGTTAAAGGTATTGCTTCTGGCTTATAAAAATACCGGGCTATATGCGCTTCCCGGCGGCTTTATTCATGATAATGAGGATGTGAACGAAGCGGCGCGGCGGGTACTTCAAAGCCGAACAGCCTTAACCAACATTTACCTGGAACAGTTTTATGTTTTTGGCAATTACAGCCGGTATGATCCCGGACCGCTTAAGGCCATTATGCAGGCCCGTGGCTATAACCCGCCCGCTGATCACTGGTTATTAAAGCGTTTTATTTCGGTGGGATACTATGCGCTGGTTGATTTTACCAGGGCTATCCCAACACCCGATGAGATATCTGATAGCTGCGACTGGTACAGCCTGAATGAACTGCCTGCGCTGATGCAGGACCATCAGCAAATTATTAATAAAGCACTGGAAACCCTGCAGAACGAGCTTGACCAAAAGCTAATAGGTTTTAACCTCATGACCGAGGAATTTACCATGGGCGACCTGCAATCGCTCTACGAAACCATTCTCAACAAAAAGCTGATCCGCGCTGCTTTTCAGCGTAAAATGCTGGGGTTGGGTATTTTGGAGCGCGTGGCAAAAAAATGGACTGGCGGCGCGCATAAGGCACCATATCTGTATAAATTTGTTTCGAACAGGCTGCCGGCGGATAATAGCTAAACCGGCAATACCTTCTTTATTGATCTATTTGTGTGTTTTGTGATGAAACAATGTCGCAATTAACCCCTTAACATGTCTTGATACCCCCCTCCTATATTAGGGTACAAGACTTAATTTTACTTTCACAAAATCACTCAATTATAAATCTATAAAAACAATAACATCATGTTAGCTATTAATCCTTATTTAAACTTTAACGGTAATACCGAAGAAGCTTTTAATCACTACAAGTCAGTATTTGGCGGTGAGTTTGCAATGGTTATGCGTTTTAAAGACTCGCCTGCGGCAGCCAATACGCCCGAAAAACACCAGGATAAGCTTATGCATATTGCACTACCCCTTGCTAATGGCAGCATGCTCATGGGTACGGATGCAATTGGTGAAGGAGGTATGCCATTCGTAACTATGGGTAATAACTTCTCGCTCACCATAAGTGCCGAATCAAGAGAGGAGGCAGACAAACTGTATAGTGGTTTAGCCGAAGGCGGTAATGCTGTTTCGCCTATGCATGATGAGTTTTGGGGCGATTATTTTGGCTGGCTTACCGACAGGTTTGGCATAAACTGGATGATCACACACAATCCTAACGCCACCAAATAATAATTTATTGATTTTTAGGGTCGGATGAACCAATCACCGTCCCTAAAAAATCAAACATTTCTATTGTTCAACCAAAGGTTTTAGGTACACACCAAAACAGGCTTATGATAGTAGAAGTTTTTAAAACCAATGTAAATAAACGCCGCCAGGCTAATATGCTTTTGAATGCCATCCATAGCACGTTTGGCAACCATAAAGCCAATTTCGATCTTGATGATTGTGACCGGATTTTGCGGGTGCAGTGCGATAGCGGCACATTATGCGCTCACTCGCTCATCAATTTTTTAAATGAGTTAGGTTTCCGGGCCGAAGTTTTGGAAGGCTAAACTCACTTTTACAAAACAAATTATTAAAAAGCAAGGTAGTATCAATAACATAAAGTCAACTATCATGTTAAAAGACAGCAAAGCATTCAGCGGATTTTCGGTAGATGATACAGCTAAAGCGAGGGCGTTTTATGCTAATGTACTCGGGTTAGATGTAAGTGATGTACCCGAAATGCAAGGCTTACTTAATCTTAATATTACAGGGAGCACCCCCATATTAATATATACTAAACCCAACCATACCCCGGCTACCTTCACCATTTTAAATTTCCCGGTTGATGATGTGGAAAAAACAGTTGATGAACTCAGCGCGCGCGGCGTTAAGTTTGAGATTTATAACCAGGAGAATTTTAAGACAAACGAAAAAGGCCTTTTTCTTGATGGGGGTCCAAAAATAGCCTGGTTTAAAGACCCTGCCGGAAATTTTTTATCCGTGATAGAAAAATAGCGCTATAAATACCTATACCCGGTATAAAATTAAATCCCATTTTGGGGAATTACAGCTACCCCCCGTGGGAATAAATTCCTCGACGGTTATTAACTTTCCGTTAATATCGCAATTTTTCACAACCATTTTATATATTAACCGTATAAAAGCCTACTAAGCCTTTAATTTCGGCTGTTTTTTTATTTGAGGAATGTTTTTTGCATGCAATTGCAGTGAAAAACAAAACGCGTTAATTGTAAGGCTATTTATTTTATACTTAGCTGTTAGTTAAAAACGGCTAATAAACCATTTTCTTTTCATTAATAACATTTATTAAATTTATATTTTTTTTTACATATCAGCATTTACAATAAATAATAATAACATACAACAAACTGATTAATAAAACATTTGCTTCTCTTTTATAAATAACCCCCATTAATTAAGTATGAAAAGAACGCTACTTATAGTTGATGATGACTTGAGTATACTAAAACTACTCAACTTCATTCTGTCAAAAGAATATGATATTGTAGTTAAAAATAATGGCATCGAAGCTTTTAGCTGGCTCGAAGACGGCAATATGCCCGAATTGATTATATCCGACCTCCAAATGCCTTATTTTGACGGCCAGTCTTTTATTAAGAACGTAAAGATTAGTGGCTTTTATCGTGAAATACCTGTTATATTGCTATCGGCCGCCCATGATCTTGATGCCCAGGTAAGCAACATGCCTTTTAAGGTTGATGCCTACATTCACAAGCCGTTTAACCCAACTGCATTAAAAACAGCTATTAATCAAGTTTTACAAGTTTATGAATCACCAAACATCTGATTGGAACGAAAGTTCAGGTTCTAATATCAGGATAGCCTATGCCGGCACCGAGTTTAAGGAAATGATTTCGGCTGGACTAAATGAAGGCTTTAAAATTGCTTACAACAACTCTATTGACCAGTTGAATGATTATTTAGGCGAGCAATCTATTTTATCCGTTCCTGATATTATTTTGGTTGAAGTTGATACTGAGGGCAAATGGATTAAAATGGTTGAAGAAGTTAAACAAAGCTTTCTTCTTAGTGGTTTAATTATTGTACTTCTTTCATCACAAAATGATAAAACTCTAAGGCAAAAAGCCATTAAATTAAAGGTTCATGATTTTTATGGCGAACCGTTTGCCATAAGTGACCTGCGCGAAAGGCTTAATTTTTTGGTGCGCTTTAAACTGATAAAGCCCAAATTGCTTGAGCTTTCAAAAGTAGTTGATACGACTTATAAAATGCCGGCAGGTAAGCGCCTTATCGATCTGGTAATTTCGGGCGGTATGATGTTTGTATTATCGCCTGTTATGCTAATAGTTGCTATTTTAATTAAGCTGGATTCAAAAGGACCTGTATTTTACAAAAGCAAACGCGTAGGTACAGGTTATAAAGTATTTGATTTTTATAAATTCAGATCGATGCGTACCGATGCCGACCAACTGCTGGCAAAGTTATCTGCCGAAAACAATCAATATGCCGCCGAAGGGGGCGACAATAAAGTTGCCTTTGTGAAAATCAAGAATGATCCGCGTATTACTAAGCTGGGCAATTTCTTACGCAATTCAAGCCTTGATGAATTACCGCAATTATTCAATATACTACGGGGCGATATGTCGGTAGTTGGTAACAGGCCATTGCCTTTATATGAGGCCGAGATGCTTACCTCTAACGAATGGTCGATGCGTTTTCTTGGTCCTGCCGGTTTAACGGGCCTATGGCAGATCAGCAAACGCGGAAAGGAAGACATGTCTGAACGTGAAAGGAAAAAATTAGATAATTTTTATGCCCAGAAATATTCTATTTGGTTAGATTTAAAAATTATTGCAGGTACAGTACCCGCATTATTCCAAAAAGAAAAAGTATAACTATATGCCCCTGAAACTGAAGCCCATTTATATTTTTATAATTGCTCTATTATTTACCACCCGCGCACATGCGCAGCAAACTTCATTTGTAAGTGACATTAACTATCCTTTTCTTGAAAAACTTATAGCAACTGCTAAAAAAAACTACCCCGAAGTAAAATCCCGTCAAAGCCAGGTAAATGCAGCCAAAGCCGTTTATAACTCCGCCGTGTTTTCATGGCTCGATGGTTTAACTGCATCTTACATTTATAGTCCGCAAACATCTATCAACATTTCGCAGCCAACCATATTTAAAGGTTATCAAATAAGCCTTTCGCTAAACTTAGGACACCTGTTTTCGAGGCCGGGAGTTATCAAGCAAACGAAAGAAATCTACAAAGCGGCAGAATTTCAACAGGCCGAGTATATGTTAAGCCTTGAAGCCCAGGTAAAACGCTATTACTTTGCATATCTGGCAGCGCAGGCCGAACTAAGGCTGAGGGCAAATGCCGTAATTGATGCCGAAAGTGCTGTTAAGCAATTAAAATACGCGTTTCAAAAAGGCGAAACAACTTTTCAGATCTATAATGAACAGCTTACCACCTTATACAGCCAAAACGCCTTTAAAGTACAAGCTGAATTATCGACATTTACAGCCAAGACCAATCTTGAAGAATTATTGGGTACCAAATTAGAAGACGTTAAGTAAAAGATGGAGATAGGCAATTTTTTCAATCTGCTAAAGAAATACAGAACTGTACTGATAATAATACCGCTTGTAGCAGTAATCACTTCTTTTTTCCTGGTAAAAAACTTACCTGATAATTACCAGTCGCACGCGGAAATAGCCACCGGCATAGTTGACGCCTCCAGCCATCTTCTTGATCAGGATCCTACGACGAACGTACAAGAGCAACAGGTTTACCGCGAATTCAGTAACCTCATGGCGATCATGAAGCTAAAGAAACTTATTGACCAGGTTTCTTATTCGCTCATGATCCACGACCTGAGCGATCCCTATCCCTTTCGTAAACAAAGTAAGGAATTACTTGAATTGCGGCCTTATGAAAAGGATAACGTATTAGCGATTTTTAAAAAGAAATTTGCCACCCTCCAACCGTTATCTGTTTATGATAAAACCGAGAACTCACTTATTGGGTTGCTCAGGTCAATGAAATACGATGAGCGTAACATAGTAAAAGACCTGCTAATTTACCGTGAAGAAAGCAGTGATTTTATTTCTGTAAGTTTTAATTCAGAAAACCCCCAGCTTTCGGCGTTTGTAGTGAATACATTATGCAAACAGTTTATCGACTATTATACCCAAAGCGTAAAGCAAAATGAATCAAATGCAGTAAATTTTTTATCAAATCTGTTAGATACCAAACGTAAAGCGCTGAGTGAAAAAACCAGCGAATTACAGCAGTATAAAATTCAAAACGGTGTATTGAACCTGGATGAGCAGTCCAAAGCGATTTTTAGCCAGATCATGACTTACAATGACAGAAAATTGCAGGCTGAAAAGGATGTAATATCCAATCAGGGCGCCATTGATGCTATCGTCCAAAAGTTCTCACCCGATGAAAGGAAATATGTTGAATCGATAACCAACAAATACAACCAGGCTATCATTTCCACTCAGGACCAATTGCATATACTGGAAGATCAGTATGTACGCAGCGGGTTTAATAATAAGTATAAAGAATCTCTTGATTCGTTACAGCAACAGCTCTCAAATCAGATCAATTTAACATCTGATAAATACATTACCAATCCGCTTGTGAGCAAAGAGGATCAGGTTAAACAAAAGCTTGGTCTTGAGATTTCCCGCGATCTGGCTAAATACAGCGTTAAATCAATAAATGATGAGCTCACAAATCTTAATGCTAAATTCTCCCGCCTGGTTCCGTTTGATGCGAAAGTAAAAACCCTTTATTTTGATATTGATATTGCAGGTAAAGAATACCTGGATGTATTGAACAAATACAATGAAACTAACCTGCGTTCAAGCATTTCAATAAAACTGGTCCAGATTGAAATGGCCCAGCCTGATGTAGCCCAGCCTTCAAAAAAAATGCTGCTTATTATATTAAGCGGCATGGGCAGTTTATTTGCCTGTCTCTTCTGGCTGTTCGTATTATTTTACATCGATGATACCATTAAAAGCCCTACCGAACTGGTTAATAAAACCCAGCTACCGTTATTAGGCTATCTGAACAAGATCAGCGGTGAAAATCTCGATTTGCGCAAACTGTGGGATGTGGAGCACCGTGAAAAAATGAAGACCTTTAAAGAGTTGTTGCGCTCTATACGGTTTGAAATTGACCAGGAATTAAAAGGTGAAAAAATTTTAGCCATAACAAGCATTGAGCCTGGCGAAGGTAAAACACTGCTGGCGATAAGCCTGGCATACTCTTACTCCATGATCAATAAAAGAGTGCTGTTAATTGACGGTAACTTCAATAACGCCACGATAAGTAATACCGCTCAGCCGCAAGTATACCTTGAAGATTATTTTAAAAACAGCCAATTTGGCAAATCCGAACTCAGCAGCTCAAACACTACTGTTTTAGGCAACCGCGGAGGTGACGTAACCCTGCTTGAAATTGGCAGCGAAGCCTTTGTTAAGAGCAAATTTGACGAGCTGCGGACTAAATACGATATAGTAATCATTGATACTACCCCGCTTACCGCGCTTAATAAATCCAAAGAATGGTTATTATTTGCAAATAAAACAATAGCTGTATTTGAAGCCAACAGGAAAATAAATAATATTCAGAAACAGCACATAACCTATTTGAAAGGGCTTGAAAACAAGTTTGCCGGCTGGGTACTCAATAAAACCGAATACGATCAGAAAAAAGAAAAACACCCTTAATTGAACGAAGTACGCAACCCTGGTTCATATACTTAATGTTACTTAAAATGAGAATTGACCCTCCCAAACCCAAAAAGGATCCATTTGAAGATTTAAGTCCGCTTCAAAAAAAAACACGCAAAGCGGCTATAGTATTTGCATTTATCAGTGTATTTGTGTGGGCTGTGAAGATCTTGTTCCTGTAAATTTACAAAAAGAGTTACTAATTCATGCGCAATGAACCAACAGGTAATACTGAAATTAAGCAAAACTTTTGGAAAGCGCTTTTGATTCAAAAGTTTTCGCATCCGTTTGCCCTGTTTTTTTTGGTTATTACCTCACTTGTGATAAGTTTTTTAACCTATAAGCTTGGATTTATAGGCATAGGTGCTGTTTTTGTGATGACAATGGGTTTACCCATTGTATTTGCCGTTACCGTTTATCCCGAATTCGGCATTTGCGCGTTTATCACAGGTGCATTTTTCATCAGTTACATTGCTGAATTTTTACCAAGCGGAGTACCTATCGGTACGTTGATGGATGTAACCACCTATCTGCTTATCTTTGGTTTTTTTATAAAACAGCGTACTGAACAAAACTGGACCTATTTTAAAAATCCTATAAGCTACATGATACTGGTGTGGCTGGCCTACAATATGTTTGAATTTGTAAACCCTGCGGCCGCGTCACGGCTGGCCTGGATTTATACGGTTCGGACTGTGGGTTTCATTATGCTGATGTACTTTGTTTTTGTTTACCAGATCCGCACGGTAAAGTTCATAAAAACGCTTTTAAAACTTTGGATATTGCTGGATATACTGGCGGGAATCTCTGCTTTTCAACAAGAAAACATTGGCTTTTTTCCATTCGAGCGCCGATCCCTGTATTCCGATCCGCTCCGTGTAAGTTTGTTGTTCATCAACGGGCATATGCGTAAATTTGCGATCTTTTCTGATCCTGTTACATTTTCATACAACATGGTTATAGGCGCATTGCTTTGCATTGTACTCATTATGGGCAAATTACCTGTCAAACGCAAAGTATTACTGGGCTTTATCGCCGCTTTCTTTTTATATGTTATGCTTTATTCCGGTACAAGGGCCGCCTATGTATTGGTACCGGGAGCACTCTCTATGCTGGCCGTTTTAAACTTCAACAAACGGGTTTTATTTTTCACACTTGTGGCAGGAGGCATGCTCGGCATTTTGATAGTAATGCCAACCTCCAACCCATTGATCAAGCGGTTTCAAACAGCTTTTAACCCATCCGATGACGCATCTTACAACGTTCGTGCTGAAAATCAAAAGAGGATCAAGCCTTATATCCTTTCCCACCCTATTGGCGGCGGCTTAGGTTCTGTAGGCGTTTGGGGCCGTAAGTTTTCACCAAACTCCATGTTAGCCAAATTCCCGCCCGACAGTGGTTATGTGCGCGTAGCCGTTGAAATGGGCTGGATTGGGCTCATCCTATTTTGTACACTGTTTTTTGTGGTGCTTAAAACAGGGATAAACTTTTACTTCAGTATCAAAAATTCCGAACTTAAAAATTACTGCCTGGCCATGTTGCTGATCTTGTTCGCGTTCAATATTGGTAACTTTCCGCAGCAGGCTATCGTTCAATACCCATCAAACATCCTATTCTACCTGGCCATATCCATCCTTGTAGTATGCAAGCGCCTTGACAACCAGGAACAGGAACAATTTAAAAAAAATAGTAGTACAGGGGCAATACTAATTCATTAAGCAGATGTCATTTGTATCATCCATAAAATCAAATCCCAGGTTAAAAAAATTAGTTCACTGGATGCTTATTCCGCCCGGACAGTCGAGGCCAAGGCTTTGGGTTAGGCTGATACTTAACCGCTTTTTCCATCACCGGGGTAAAAACAGTGTAGTAAGGTTTAATGCACGGATGGACCTTTTTCCGTTCAACAAGTTTTCACTTGGCGCAAAAAGTATTGTAGAAGACTTCGCTGTGATCAATAACGGCGTTGGCGATGTATTTATCGGGGAAGGATCAGGCGTTGGCATCAGTACGGTAATAATCGGCCCGGTTAAAATAGGCAATTTCAGCATGACAGCGCAGCATGTTGTAATATCCGGCCTTAATCATGGCTATCAGGACGTAAGTATGCCGCCACGCCATCAAAAAGTAACCACCCAACAAATTACTATTGATGATAATGTTTGGATAGGTGCTAATTGTGTGGTAACCGCCGGTGTAACCATTGGTAAACATTCGGTTATTGGGGCTGGCAGTGTGGTTACGAGGGATATCCCGCCTTATTCGGTAGCAGTTGGCAACCCCGCCAAAGTAATAAAACAATATAATTTCACAACACAATTGTGGGAGAAAGCGTAAAACATGATACATGAGTTTATTTAAAAAATTAATAAACAAACACACGCTTTCACTGGCAACCAACGCCGTATTGCCGGTTTTGGGAATGGTGATACTATCACTGCTGGCCCGCCGCTTAAGTAAACCCGCCTTTGGCAACTATGTGTTTTTCCAGATTGTATTTACACTGGCCGATACCTTTCGTACGGGTTTTCTGCAAACATCGGTCATTAAATTTTATTCGGGCTCCACGTCCGAGAGAATGAAAAACATATCAGGATCCGCCTGGTACCTGGGTTTTATGGTCACTTGTGTATTTGCCATCGTAAATCTCCTGATCTATTTTATTTACACAAATCCAGACGCTGATATAGTTATTACGCTTAAATGGTTTAGCCTCATTTATTTCTGCACACTCCCCTCGGCGGTGAGCCTTTGGACGCTCCAGGCCGAAGAGCGCTTTGATAAAATGTTCACCTTGCAATTAATGAACCAGGGAGGTTTTCTGGCGCTGGTGGTTGGCGTTGCCGTTGCGGGCAAATCAAATTTTGAAACAACTATATATTGTTACTTTACAGCTAACCTGTTAAGCAGCGTTATTTGCATTATTACAGGCTGGGCTAAGGTAAAAACCATAGCACACAAAAACTGGGCTACAATAAAACAAATGGCCCATTTTGGTAAATACAGTGTAGGCACATCTATAAGTTCATACCTGCTCAGAAGCTCTGATACATTTATCGTAAAGCCTATGTTCAGCCCCGATCTGTTGGCTGTTTATTACATTCCGCAACGGCTTATGGAGATTTTTGAAATCCCGCTAAGGGCTTTCATTTCTACTGCATTGCCGGTAATGTCGGCAGCTGTACAGCGGGGCGATCAAAAATATGTCACCTATATCATGAAAAAATATGCGGGCATGCTTACCATAGCGCTTACCCCTATCGCTGTTATCTGTTTCGTTGCTGCTGACCTTATTATCGGGCTGCTATTTGGCGCTAAATATCAGCATTCTGATGCAGGCAATATTTTCAGGATTTTTATGTGTTATGTAATGCTGTTACCTATCGACAGGTTTTTCGGTATAACGCTTGATATCATCAACAAACCACATCTTAACATGATCAAAGTGTTCCTGATGCTAACAGTGAACGTAATAGGCGATTTTACGGGAATTCTCATGTTCCACAACTTGTATGCGGTAGCAGTTGCTTCTATCTTTACCTTTGCTACCGGTGCTGTATTTGGTTACTGGGCATTAAAAAAACATCTTCAGTTTAAAATATCCGACATCTTTGTTTTAGGCTACATCGAATTAAAAGAGCTTATAGGTGTTGTGATGGGCAAAATAAAAGGAAAACGACTAACTGAATAAGCAAGTTATATGGAGCTTAAAAACCGGCATATCGTAATATTTTCGCAAATGCAGTTTGATAGCCGCCTCGAATCAACAAACTATACTATGGCCAAACATTTGGCCAAAGATAACTACGTGTATTATGTTGACAGGCCCTATACCTGGAAAGATTATATCCAGTTTAAAAACACGCCCGGGTATAAGGCACGCAAACCGCACTTCTTTTCTCCTCAAAATAGTTTTATCCAAACAGAGATCCCTAATTTAAAGATCATTATTACGCCTCCGGTACCGTCGATCAATTCATTGCCCGAAGGAGCTGTCTATCGGCTGGCCGTGAAAGTGAACGAACGAATTGTAGCGGCCAGGCTCAATAAGATTATTAAGAGCCTTAAAATAAAGGACTACATCTTTATCAACTCCTATGCGTTTTACTACCCAACCATGCACCGGTTGTTGAAATTGAAACCATTATTAAAAGTTTATCATTGCGTTGATCCGCTTATTGAGGAATACCAAATTCGTCACGGCCTTATATCCGAAGATATATTGGTGAGAGATATGGATCTGGTGATCAGCACCAGTAAAGAGTTACGCAATGCAAAAGCAAAACTTAACCCTAAGTCGTACTTCGTACCAAATGCAGCCGACATCGGCCATAGTCAAAAAGCGCTGGATCCGGCGTTGCCTGTAGCAGATATCCTTTCTGATATCCCTAAACCAATAATCGGTTATTTCGGCAATATTGAACGGCGTATTGATTATAATTTATTAACGCAGCTACTCGAACAAAATCCCGATAAAAACTTTGTATTTGTAGGGCCGGTTGGTAAAGATTATGAAAACAACCCCGCTTTTAATGCGCCTAATATTTTCAAAAAAGGAGCAGTACCCTATGAGCAGTTGCCTGCCGTGCTTAAGGGATTTGATGTTGCTATTATCCCCTTCAAAAAAGATGAGGTAAGCAGTTCCATTTTCCCGCTTAAGTTATTTGAATACCTGGGCTCGGGCCGGCCGGTAGTGATCACTGATTTTAACGAAGATTTAGAAGAGTTTACCGGCGACAGCGTATATATCTGCAAAAATGTTGATGAATTTTCTGCTGCCCTTAATTTATCGTTAAACGACACTCCTTTTTTACAACAAAAAAGATTAAAAATAGCGGCACAAAATACATGGGAGCACCGTATAACAGAGATCAAAAGTTTGCTTGCAACAAATTTGAACAATAAACGGAAAGTTAATTTTTAATAATACAAACCTGCTGCTAATTAATACAAACAGGGTTTAGCAATAAAACACATGGAAATCATTAAATTCATAGCATCCCTAATCGCCATTTTGTTGTTTATATATCTTGGTGTATATAGCCTGTACCTGTTTGTATTTTCGGTACTCGGAAAATTAATCCCCATCAAACCGCCTGCTACAGCCACCGCACTCAGTAAATTCATAGTTTATATCTGTGCTTATAAAGAAGATGAAATTATTTTAAACTCGGCGGCGGCGGCACTAACTATCGATTACCCTAAAGATATGTTCACGGTTTGTGTGATAGCCGACTCCATGAAACCTGAAACCATTGTTAAATTAAAGCAGATGCCTTTGCAGGTAGTAGAGGTGGTTTTTGAAACCAGCACCAAATCAAAAGCGCTGAACAAAGCCATTGAAAACACGGCGGTTGGATTTGATGCCGCGGTTGTTTTTGACATTGATAACATTGCCGCGCCCGATTACCTATACCAGATCAACAACTATTTACAAGCAGGTCACCGGGTGGTGCAGGGCCATAGGGTAGCAAAAAACTCAAACACACAGGTAGCAATACTTGATGCTGTAAGCGAAGAAGTTAACAATCATATTTTCAGAAAATCGCAGCAGTTGTTTAATTTTTCGGCAGCCATTATAGGTTCGGGTATGGCCTTGGAGTACAACCTGTTTGTAAATGTAATGTCGCGTATTGATGCCGTGGGCGGGTTTGACAAGGAAATGGGCTTATTATTGACCCGTGATAAGATCCATGTTGCTTATGCAGAAAAAGCGTATATCTACGATGAAAAAGTGAGTAACCCCGCAGTGTTTGAAAAGCAGCGTAAGCGCTGGCTTTCAGCTCAGTTTAACTTGCTTAAAAAGTATGGAGCAACCGCGCCGGCCCAATTTTTCCGCGGCAATTTTGACTACGTGAATGAGATTTATCAGATGGCTATCCTGCCGCGCGTATTAATGCTTGGCCTGATGCCTTTTATGCTATTGATCTCTTTTTTTACTCCGGGCATAGGCCCGCACTGGCATTTGTGGCTTGGGGCAACAGTGGCTTGTTACCTTGGTATCGTAGTTGCCATACCAACATCGTTTTATAATAGAAAACTTTTAGAAGCCATGCTTAAACTGCCGCTTATATTTTTTACCATGTTTTTACTGCTGTTTAAGTTAAAAGGGGCAAACAAAAAGTTTATTCATACACCGCACGATAATGCTCCTGCAGAACCGGTAAATGAAGATACAGCTTTGAAATAGCGAAAACGAATGTGATAATTAATTGCCCTATAATATAATTACTTTGCCGAAAGTTGCTCTCCCGGTCGCTGTAGTTCGGCCACTTAAAATTGTTCCTAACCATCAAGAAACACTTCAGAAATTGCGCAGAAATGCCTAACGCTGTTTAAGTTCAATTATCGAGGTAAAAGTATTTACGCCTGTATCAGGTTTATGTTTGTAGTTAAACGCATCGCTGGCACGCGCAATGATCATCAGGCCATAATGTTCATTTAAGCCCATAATGGTTTCCTTGTTAATATACCGTACATCAAGGTCTTCGGTAAAAAACTCTAATTGGTTACTGTTTTTCACCCGCCCTTTTAATGTACCGAAGTCATCGCCATAGATGGCAATTTCATTTGGGGTAAATTTGCTGTGCGTTAACGGCCATGTTAACAATGCCTGTCTGGTATTAATTTGCAGCGGCCTTCCCTTATCCTGTTTACTTATATATAATTTGTTATTTTTCAGATCGATCCCGATCCTGGTAACATCATCCCCCATGTGCTTGAGCGAGTTGGTAAGCAGTTCAATCAGGATGGTTTTTATCCTGAAGCCTGCGTCGTCATCAACTATATCTTTTGCTATGTTTTGGATATAGTTAATGATCTGGACAGTTAAAGGATAAATACCTTCGGTTTCATTGTTAAAAACAAATTTTTTCAAGGTAGTAAATTCGTTTATGCCCCGGTTAAAGCCTCCTGTGTATTTGTATAGATCCTGAACACCTTATCAAGCCGCACCAATTGAAACAATGACCTGATATCATTATTTAAGCCAACAACGGCAATGTCTCCCCCGCTGTTCATGGCCAGTTTAAGAGCCGATACCAATGCGCCCAAAAAAGAACTGTCAACATATATTACCTGTTCAAAGTTTACAATAACATACTTATTTCCTTTATTGATCAGGCTCATCAGTTCCGACTTAAATTGTTCAGCATTTGCCAAATTCGCCTCTTTAAGCAGGATATCCGCAATTAATGCATTATTAAGCAGATGTGTTTGTAATATCATTTAGCTGTTTTTTTGAATAAATATTAAACTGCAGTCATCAATTTGTTCTCTCGCTTTTTCGTTCAAAAAGCCATCATGTTTTAAGGTTGCAAATGAATTGGTTTTACCAAGATATTTTTCAATCTCATCAATAAAACTGTTCAGATCGGTTTTCTTTCCTGCCGGTGTCTCTTTATCTATCAATCCATCTGTTATCATGATCAACTGATCACCAGGCTGCATGGTAAATAAATGTTCATCAAAGCCGCCCTCTTTACTAATCCCCAGCAACAAGCCTGATGAGCTAATCCTGTTAAGTTTATTTTCCCTGGAGCTAAAATATAACAGCGGCAAGTCGCCCGCGCCGGTATAACTTAGCGTTTCATTCTCCGGATCGATCCTGACAAGTGAAAGTGTCGACAGCACGTCGCTCACAACCGGGTCATGGTAAATTACCGAGTTGATTTTTTGCATGATACTTTTGGTTGATACGTCCCCTTCCGAAACACATATCCTTACAGCTGCCCTTATATAGCTCAGATAGCCGAATGAAAAAAACCATGCTCCCCATTTTTTGCCCATCACATCGCCCAGGATAATAAAAGTATACCTGTTATTTATAGTTAGCACATCAATAAAATCTCCGCCCGGGTAATTCTCAAACGATTTATGCCAGAAATCTATTTCAAAGCCATTAATACGGGGTATTTCCTGCGGAACGGAATACAAATTTAAGGCTATTGCGGCGCTGCTCAGCTCCCTGATCGTGTGTTCGTGGCGTTCGCGGATGCTGTTCAAAAAATTATTGATCTTTGAGATAATGACCACAATGGGTGTATCCTTATCAATGTAGTCAATAGCATCAAGACTGATCCCCGCTATCATGTGAGCGTGATCGGTAACCGATGTTAAAAACATAAAGGGGATATTTTTATACTCAGGTACAGTCATTAAATGCTGCCTGAATACAAAACCATCTGTACCGGGCATTTGATAATCAGACAAAATCAAATCGGGGATCTCATTTTCAAGCACCGTCATAGCTTCCTCTACATTACCTGCCTTCCGGCTAATAAAACCCTCTTTTTCCAAAGCCTGGCCTATAACCATCAAAATCAGCGGGCTATCATCAACCAGGAGTATTTTTGGACGTTTCGGCATATTAGTGAGTTCAGGCGTTAATTTTTCGGAGTAGGGCATTTATAAACAAATATACACCCGATAATACTATTAACACCGATATAACATCCATTAAAGTTATACCGTCGTCCTTTGAAAAATAAAAAATGGTAAACATTTCAAAATATGGCGGTGCAGGCATGATGATCATGGCTAAACCAAGTATGATCATGGTAACCGCAATTGCTACCAAAACCATACGCTTTATTCTTTCATGCAGCAAGTATTTCTTCGATTCCCGGCTATCAACCTGGTGTTGGGTAAGTAAAAATTCCAGGTTTGTTACCATATCAAGCCGGCTTTGCTCCTGATCTAACCCGCTAAAGGCATCAAATTTTTGCTGGTTCGAATTACTTTCAATAGCATTATTAATTTTTTGCTGTATGGCTTTAACAAGTTCTTTATCAACATTCCCCTTTTTCAGCAATTGTATAAGCTCATCTGCTTTTATGGTAAGCAGTGACTCATCATTATTTGGTTGGTTATTATTCAAAGGAATATAGTGATATAATTGGTTAACTTTTACTAATATTAGCCGTAAAAAGCAATATCGATAATAACCCCTTTTAGATGAAAAAAGTTTCTGTTGTTACTGTAAGTTTTAATCAGCCATCCGTTACCGAGGAAATGTTATTATCAATTAAAAATACAAGTACTTATAGTAATATAGAAATAATTGTTGTTGATAATGCAAGTAAGATAGATCCGGTTCCAGGCTGGAGAATAAAATTCCCCGAAATAATATTTATCCGCTCAGATGTTAACCTTGGTTTTGCCGGTGGAAATAACCTCGGGCTTACGGTAGCAACCGGCGATTATATTTTTATGGTGAACAATGATACCGAGTTTACCCCGGGTTTAGTTGAAAAACTGGTTGAGGTAATGGATAGTAACACCGCCGTAGGAATGCTGTCGCCCAAGATCAAGTATTTCAGTGATAAACAATTAATACAATATGCGGGCTACACGCCTATGAACTATTACACCTGCCGAAATAGCGTGATAGGCTTAAAGCAAAAGGACGAAGGTCAGTTTGATCATATAACTGCGCCTACAGCCTACTGCCACGGAGCAGCTATGATGATCAGGAAAGAAGCTATTGAAAAGGCGGGCATGATGAGCGAAAACTTTTTTCTTTACTATGAAGAGGTTGACTGGTGCGAACACATCATAAGAGCAGGTTTTAAAGCCTGGGTTTGTACCGATGCGCTTATTTACCATAAAGAATCTGTTTCGGTAGGCAAAAAAAGCAAACTAAAGGAATACTTCATGAACAGGAACAGGATCCTTTTTATCCGCCGGAATGCCCCGACGTTTAAAAAAGTATTATTTTATTTTTATTTTCTGCTGATTGTGGTACCCCGTAACCTGGTTAACTACGTCAAAGAAAAACAATACGACTTTATTCCGATGCTTTTTAAAGCAGTATGGTGGAATTTTACCCACTCAAAAAACAGCAGCAATTTAGGATACCCCATTAATACCATAGCATGAAAATAATTTTAGCCATAAGCCTTTTTATTGTTTTTTACACTTTTGCAGGATATGGAATTTTTCTGTACCTGATCATCAGGATCAAAAGGGCTTTTAAAGGCCGGAAAGCTCTTCCTTCGGAAAACCTGGATGAACTTCCTTCATGTACTTTGGTGATAGCCGCTTACAACGAAGAATATTTTATTGAGCAAAAGATCAGCAACAGCCTCCTGCTTAATTATCCCGAAGGAAAACTAAAACTGCTTTTCGTAACCGACGGGTCATCGGATAAAACACCCGCTATTGTTGCCAGATACCCGCAGATACAATTGCTGCACCAGCCACAGCGCGCCGGCAAAATAGCCGCGGTACATCGTGCCATGAACTATGTTGATACAGACGCGGTTGTATTTACCGATGCCAATACATTTTTAAATAAAGATGCATTGATCAAGATCTGCAGGCATTACAGCGATGCAACAGTTGGCGCCGTTGCGGGCGAAAAACGGGTACATATTGATGAGAACGCAGATGCCAGTGCGGCTGGTGAAGGGTTCTACTGGAAATATGAATCGGCCCTGAAAAAATGGGATTCGGAACTATATTCGGTTGTGGGTGCGGCAGGCGAACTGTTTAGTGTGCGCCGCTCACTATATCAGCCTGTTGAAGCGGATACTGTGCTTGACGATTTTATGATCTCGATGCTGATAGCTGCTAAAGGCTACCGCATTGTTTATGAACCTGAAGCATACGCTACCGAAACGGCGTCGGAAAATGTGTCGGAAGAGTTAAAACGAAAAGTGAGGATAGCTGCCGGCGGAATGCAATCTATTTTAAGGCTAAAAAAATTATTCAATCCTTTCCCCTACCCAATTTTATCGTTTCAGTATATCAGTCACCGGGTTTTAAGATGGACCATTACACCGTTCCTGCTTATATTATCGTTTATTTTAAACGTTGTGCTGGCTCTTAAACCTGGAGAAACAGCTATTCAAGGGCTATTATTGGCGCAGGTATTGTTTTATTTGCTGGCCTTGCTTGGGCTGATAATGGAAAAGCGGCAGCTCCGTATAAAAGTTCTTTTCATTCCCTATTATTTTTGTGTTATGAACTATGCAGTGCTGGCGGGCATTATCCGCTATTTTAGTACCAAGCAAAGCGCGGTTTGGGAAAAAGTACAACGGAAGCAGTAAAACATTGATTTTAGTTTTAATGACAACTATTTTTTGAATGTTAAACATCTTAGAACCTGTTTAACACGTTGATTTGTATATTGAGACGCGTCACATTGCATCTACTGTGTGCAATTTAAAGTGGATAGGGCCACTCTAAAAAACGGCTTTCGTCATTCAAGTTCTTGCTGATAATTTCAGTGAAGAAGAAATACGGTTTATGAAAGCTACTGCTATAGAAAAACTCTTACTTTGATTTAAACAATCCATATTTAAGGATGCAGTAAATAGCCCTAACCCCATCCTTCCATCCTATCTTTTTGCCTTCCTCATAAGTACGGCCATAATAGGAAATGCCTACCTCATAGATCCTGATGCGGTGTACCCTCGAGATTTTTTGGGTAACCTCGGGCTCAAAACCAAAACGCTTTTCAGTGAGCTTTATGGATTGGATAACTTTGGTATTGAACAGCTTATAACATGTTTCCATATCAGTAAGGTTAAGATTGGAAAACATGTTTGAAGCAAAAGTGAGCCATCTGTTGCCAATGGTATGCCAAAAAAACAGGATACGGTGAGGGTTGCTTCCCATAAACCTGGAACCATAAACCACATCGGCAAAACCCGCTACTACGGGCTTCAACAGATCGTTGTATTCAGCCGGATCATATTCAAGGTCGGCATCCTGGATGATCAGGTAATCGCCTGTAGCTTTTGCTATACCTGTATGTAAAGCTGCTCCCTTACCTTTGTTTACTTCGTGCTTAAAGTATTGAATGTTAACTTCGGGGTTGGCAAGTTTATATTTATAAATAGCTGCTTCTGTATCATCCTTTGAGCAATCATTTACAATGATCACTTCTTTTTCAATATCGTTGATAAGGTTTACCTCCTTAATTTTATCCAAAATTAAATGAATGGTTTTACCTTCGTTGTAAGCCGGAATAATAATTGATAATTTTTGTATCGTCATTTATTGTATTATTGCCTGGTAGATTTTTGCCACAATTATAGTTGTATAAACCTGAACTGGCTTAATATTTTTATATTTAGTAATGCAATTTGTGCTAGAACGAGCTAAAAGTTATTTAAAAAAGCCTAAAGTTACAGTCTCGCTTTTCTTTTCGTTTGTTTTAACCCTGATATTTTGGTTTTGTTTGCCCAATCCTTTATTTAATAGCCCCACCTCCTACGTAATTGACGATGATCAGGGCCAGTTACTCGGTGCTTCCATAGCAAATGATGGCCAATGGCGCTTTCCTTATAATCCCACAGTACCCGAAAAATTCAAACAGTGCATTATCACTTTTGAGGATAAACGCTTTGAGCACCACCCCGGCTTTGATATTGTTGCTTTTAGCCGGGCCATCAAGCAAAACCTGAGCTCGAAAAAGGTAAGCAGCGGCGGTAGTACCCTTACTATGCAGGTGATCAGGCTGGCTACCAGGCATAAACGCAATATATGGAATAAACTGAAAGAGATTTTCATGGCAATGCGCCTTGAAGTAACCCATAGCAAAAGCGAAATTTTAGCGTTATATACCAGTAACGCCCCCTTCGGCACCAATGTCATTGGGCTGGATGCAGCGTCATGGCGATATTTTGGCCGCAGCCCTGATAAACTTTCCTGGGGCGAAATGGCGGCTATGGCTGTTTTGCCTAACTCGCCATCCCTGGTACATCCCGGCAGGAACAGGGCCATACTGCTCCGCAAACGGAATTCATTATTAGATAAATTGCATAAGGCAGGTATCATTGATAGTACAACTGCAGCCCTCGCCCGGCTAGAGCCAGTGCCCGACAGACCGATGGCCCTTCCTCAACTTGCTCCGCACCTGCTGCAACGTTTTAAAGCCGATCATCAGGCTAAGCCCGAGGGAGATACCCGCATTACAAGCAGCATCAAGTCGTCGCTTCAGCAACAGGTAAATGATATCCTGGAGCAGCATCATAGTTTACTAAAGGCTAACGACATCAACAATATTGCCGCCATTGTACTTGATGTTGAAACAGGTGCAACACTTGCATATGCCGGTAACATATCCCACCGGGAGGACCCGCAAATGGAGAGCGATGTTGATGTGATAGATGCCCCGCGAAGCCCCGGAAGTACCCTGAAGCCACTGTTATACGCGGCAATGTTGCACGACGGACTGATATTGCCCAATAGCCTGATGCCCGACGTACCTACCATGATCGCGGGTTACCATCCGGAAAACTTCGATCTGGGTTATGATGGTGCTGTCCCCGCATCACGCGCCTTATCCCGTTCGCTGAATGTACCGGCGGTTAAAATGCTGCAGCAATACAAATACGAGCGCTTTTATGATTTTTTGCATAAAGCAGGCATCACCACTTTAACCAAACCTGCCGATCACTATGGACTGTCGTTAATATTGGGCGGGGGTGAAAACACGCTTTGGGAATTAAGCGGCGCTTATGCGGATATGGCGCGTGTGCTTAATCATTACAACAAAAACGGCGGTAAGTATAACCCTGCCGATTTTCATAATCCTGTTTATGAAAAGAAGCCTGCAGCCAAACCTGAACTTGAAAAGTCCGGACTGCTGGATGCAGCATCTATTTATTACACCTTCCAGGCCATGGAGGAAGTGATGCGGCCGGGCGAGGAAATGCTTTGGCAGCAATTTAGCTCAAGCCAGCGGGTGGCCTGGAAAACCGGTACAAGCTTTGGCTTTCGCGATGGATGGGCAATTGGGGTTACTCCTAAATATGTTGTTGGCGTTTGGGTTGGCAATACCGATGGCGAGGGCCGGCCGGGCTTAACGGGCATTAACACAGCTGCACCTGCCCTGTTTGAAATCTTCAGGCTATTGCCCGTATCGCGCGATTGGTTTGAAATGCCAATGGGCGAAATGGTGAAAATAAATGTGTGCAAACAAAGCGGCTACCGGGCCGGGCAATACTGCCAGGATGCAAATGAGCAATATGTACCCAAAAGCGGCCTGAAAGCCCCTGTTTGTCCTTACCATCAATTGGTGCATTTATCTGCCGATGCCAAATGGCAGGTAAACGGTAATTGTGAGCCGCCGGATAATATCCTCAATAAAAGCTGGTTTGTGTTGCCGCCATCTATGGAATATTATTACAAAGCCAGGAACTATCAATATCATGTACTCCCGCCCTTTCGCCCGGATTGTATCCAGGCCGACAATGGAAATACAATGGAAGTCATCTACCCTAAAAACGGTGCTAAAATATACGTGCCCCTTGAAGCAGACGGCACCCGTGGCCGCATGATTTGCAACGCAGCACACCGCCAGCCAGGTATGAAGATTTTTTGGCACCTGGATGATCAGTACGTTGGCGAGACCAAAGATTTTCACCAGGTGGCTTTAAACCCACCTCCGGGCAAACATATTCTTACGTTGGTTGATGGCAACGGCAATACTATCAGCATAGCGTTTGAAGTATTGAAGAAATAAAAAACACAACTTATCGATTTTAATTTTTCTGTAAACTAAATGTCCGCAGCAACCATCTACTAACTTTATCATTATATTGGCTCAATAATTTTTAACCGGATGCTTGAACAGTACGATCTGCATAATTTATTGGTAATTGATATCGAAACGGTGCCGCAGTACAGCACCCACGAACAACTGCCCGAAAATCTGCAGGTTTTATGGGAACTAAAAACCCGGCATCAACGCAAAGATGAACCTGCTGACATTCATTATGAGCGCGCCGGCATCTGGGCCGAGTTTGGTAAAATAGTTTGCATTTCGGCCGGGATCTTTATTGCCGGGAAAAACATTGGCTTGAGGGTAAAATCTTTTGCATCACATGATGAAAAAGAATTGCTTACCAAATTCTGCAACCTGTTGGTCAGTCAACCGCCCAACCTTATTTTATGTGCTCATAATGGCAAGGAATTTGACTTCCCGTACCTCTGCCGCCGTTTACTGGTAAACGGCATATCAATTCCGCCGCAGCTGCAAATAGCGGGTAAAAAGCCCTGGGAGATTGTCCATTTAGATACCATGGAATTATGGAAGTTTGGCGATCACAAACATTACACTTCCTTAAACCTGCTTACCACAATTTTTAATATCCCAACCTCCAAAGACGATATAGATGGCAGCGATGTAGGCCGCGTATACTGGAATGAAAACCAGTTGGAGCGCATTTGCGCTTATTGCCAAAAAGATGTGATAGCTACAGCACAACTATTAAGACGTTACCGCGGCGAAGAACTGATAGCAGACGAATTTATAACCATTGTAGGCTAATAATGCTTAAAGTCAGTGATCTGTCGGTTAGTTTTAAGAATGGTAAAAACCAGTTCACAGCGGTAAAGGGAATTTCTTTTACACTTAACAAAGGTGAAACCATTGGCATTGTCGGCGAATCCGGCTCGGGCAAATCTGTTACCTCCCTTGCCCTGATGCGTTTGCTTAATGAAGATCAGGCCCTAATAGATGGCTCTGTACTTTTAAATGGTGTATGCCTGTGCAAATTATCGGAAGATGAAATGCGGCGTGTGCGCGGCAACCAGGTAGCCATGATTTTCCAGGAGCCCATGACCTCGCTTAACCCGGTACTTACTTGTGGCTTTCAGCTTACGGAAGCTATCAGGTTGCATTTAGGATCAAGTAAAGCGGAGGCTAAACAAAAAACCATTGAGCTGTTTAAAGAAGTACAATTACCGCGGCCCGAAGCCATATTCAACAGCTATCCTCACCAGATTTCGGGCGGACAAAAACAACGGGTAATGATAGCGATGGCTTTGGCCTGCAACCCGGAGATTTTGATTGCCGATGAGCCCACCACTGCACTTGACGTTACCGTGCAAAAAACAATCATTGAGCTGCTGCACAAGCTTAAAGCTGAAAGGCATATGAGCCTGATCTTTATATCGCATGATTTGGGTGTGATCAAAGAGATTGCCGACCGGGTTTTGGTGATGTACAAAGGCGAAATTATAGAGGAAGCCGCGGTAAAAGATCTATTCGCAAATCCCCGGCACCCTTATACTAAAGGATTGCTGGCCTGCCGTCCTTCCCCGCAGCAGCATTTGAAAAAACTCCCTGTTGTGGCCGATTTTCTGGATGGGGCCAGGCCCGCAGTAACTATAGAAAGCATCAGGGAATTATATCATTACCCGGACACCGAAATCGCCGAAAGGAAGCGTAAACTATATGAACAGCAGCCTTTGTTAAAGGCAGATAAATTAAACATCTGGTTTCCAACTGATACAGGATTTCTCAAACGGAAAGATCATGTTGTAAAAGCAGTGAACAATGTAAGCTTTGATGTATACCCGGGCGAAACCTTAGGCCTCGTCGGCGAATCAGGCTGTGGAAAAACCACTTTGGGGCGAAGCATTTTAAGGTTGATAGAACCAACATCGGGCAAGGTCTCTTTTGACGGCACTGATCTTCGCGGGCTTAAAAAGGATGAGTTGAGACAGATCAGAAAAGATATCCAGATCATTTTTCAGGATCCATACTCATCATTAAATCCTAAGCTTACCGTTGGCCAATCACTTATGGAGCCATTGCAGGTACATCAGTTTTACAGCAATGATACAACCCGCAAACGAAAAGTGCTTGAACTACTTGAACGGGTTAACCTGCTGCCCGCGCACTTTAACCGTTATCCGCATGAGTTTTCGGGTGGACAACGGCAGCGGATTGTTATTGCCCGGGCTTTGGCGCTCCAGCCTAGATTTATCATTTGCGATGAATCAGTTTCCGCGCTTGATGTATCGGTTCAGGCCCAGGTATTAAACCTCATTCGCGAACTTCAGGACGAACTTAAATTGACCTATATCTTTATTTCGCATGATTTGGCCGTGATTAAACATATCTCCGACCGGATGATGGTGATGAACAAAGGCGAGATAGTGGAAACCGGCTATCCCGACGATATTTATTATCGTCCAAAAGAAGAATACACCAAAAGGCTGATTGCTTCGATACCGGGTTGATTAAAACTGCTTTATCCATCACTATTGGGCCAAGATGGGGTACCCAAAATTCTGTATCTTTGATGCAAATACTATTCTATGTCTAAACGCAAGAAAAACAACTCTTCTATACACCAGGTACTTACCCAAATGGTACTTGATATATTTGAACAAAACGGCAATACGCCACTCAACTATAAACAGGTTTCTGCTAAATTAAACGTCCGTGACCCCGAATCGCGCGAGATCATCTACGACATCTTAAAAGACGAGGTTAAAAAATCGGTATTAAAAGAAATCGCTCCGGGCAAATTCCAGCTGCTCGAACTTAAAACTTTTATTGAAGGCGTAGTTGACCTCACCAACGATGGTTCGGCCTTTATCGTTACCGATGACGAGTTTGAAAGCGATATTTTCATCGCTCCGCGTAAGCTTCGCACCGCTCTTAACGGCGACCGTGTGAAAGTTTATGTATACGCCAAAAGCAAAGGCAAACACAAAGAGGGCGAGGTTATTGAAATTCTGCAACGCGCCAAGATGGAGTTTACGGGTATCGTAAAACTTTCGGAACGTTACGCCTTTTTCATCCCCGACGACCGCAAGATGATGCACGATATTTTTATCCCAATCACAGAATTGAACGGGGCTAAAAACGGCATTAAAGCAGTAGCTGAAATTACCGATTGGCCAACAGAGGCTAAAAACCCTATCGGCCGCATCAAACATATCTTAGGAGCGCAGGGTGAGAATGATACGGAAATGAACGCGATCCTGGCCGAATATGGTTTCCCGTTGGCATTCCCGGCCGAGGTTGAGCATGATGCCGAAGAAATTCCGGACGTGATAACACCTGAAGAGATTGCTAAACGTCGTGATTTCCGTAATATCACAACCTTCACTATCGATCCGTTTGATGCTAAAGACTTTGACGATGCACTATCCTACCGCGTACTGGATAATGGTAACTACGAAGTTGGCGTTCATATTGCCGATGTATCGCACTATATCATCCCTGATTCTGCTTTAGATAAAGAAGCTTTGGACAGGGCTACATCTGTTTACCTTGTTGACAGGGTGATCCCTATGCTTCCCGAAAGGCTTTCAAATGGTCTTTGCTCACTGAGGCCGAAAGAAGAAAAACTTTGTTTTTCGGCTGTATTTGAAATGGATGAAAATGCCAATATTGTTACCGAATGGTATGGCAAAACCATCATCTACTCCGACAGGCGCTTTACCTATGAGGAAGTGCAGGAAGTAATTGAAACCGGCGAGGGCGATTTTAAGAAAGAAATATTGAAGCTTAACGCGCTGGCTTATAAGCTTCGCGACCGTAAATTTAAAAACGGCGCTATCAGTTTTGAAACTACCGAGGTTAAGTTCAAACTGGATAAAAACGGCAAACCAACAGGCGTTTATGTAAAAGAACGCAAAGACGCCCATAAACTAATTGAAGATTTTATGTTGCTGGCTAATCGCAAAGTAGCCGAACGGGTGAGCAAAATGGGCAAAGGTAAACACAAATACACTTTTGTTTATCGTGTGCATGATTCGCCCAAGCCTGATGCGCTGGCCAATTTTGCCCAGTTTGCAGCAAGGTTTGGGTATAAGATCAACACCAAATCTGACAAGGAAACAGCAAAATCCCTCAATTATCTGATGGAGGATGTTGAGGGCAAAAAAGAGCAGAACGTATTAACTCACCTGGCTATTCGTTCAATGGCGAAGGCTATATATACCACCAAGAGCAGCAGTCACTACGGTTTGGCTTTTGATCATTATACGCACTTTACCTCGCCAATTCGCCGTTACCCGGATGTGATGGTACACAGGCTCCTGTTCCATTATTTAAATGGCGGCCAATCGGCCAATGCCGAGTTTTATGAAAAACTATGCTCGCACAGCTCTTTAATGGAGAAAAAAGCCGCCGATGCAGAGCGTTCTTCAGTAAAATACAAACAAGCTGAGTATCTTCGCGACCAGGTTGGCAACACCTTTATGGGTATCATATCGGGCGTTACCGAATGGGGCATGTATGTGGAGATCATCGAAAACAAATGCGAGGGCATGATTCGCCTGCGCGATATCTCTGATGATTTTTATACTTTGGACGAAAAAAACTATGCCATCATCGGTCAGCGTAAAAAGAAAATTTACCAACTGGGCGATGAAGTAAAGATTAAGGTAAAACAGGTTGATCTGACCAAAAAACAGATAGACTTTATATTGGTACAAGAATAATGAACCGTGATTCGCCTAATTTTAGGATTTCCTGATATTTATAATCAAGTCGATCCTAAAATCAAGAAAATCAGGGTTCCCGTAAACAAATGAAACAACTTACAGAGTTACAGTTACTAATAAATGATGCAGTAGGCAAACTAAGCTATCCCGCTTACCCGGCCGATCTGTATGAACCGATAAGCTATATTTTATCTATTGGCGGAAAACGTATGCGCCCTGCCCTGCTCCTGCTGGCCTGTGACCTTTTTGGCGGCGACGTTGACAAGGCTATTGAACCCGCACTGGCTATAGAGGTATTCCATAATTTCACGCTGATGCATGATGATATTATGGATAAAGCCCCGCTCCGCCGTGGCAAAGCAACTGTGCATGAAAAATGGAACGCCAATGTCGCTATCCTCTCCGGCGATGCCATGATGGTAGAAGCCAACCGCCTGATGATGAAGGTTGATGACAGCATTTTGCGTAATATACTTGACGTTTTTAACGATACTGCGACCGGCGTGTGCGAAGGCCAGCAAATTGATATGAGCTTTGAACAGCGTAACAATGTAAGTATTGAAGAATATATCAACATGATCCGTCTTAAAACGGCGGTGCTGTTAGGTGGTACATTAAAAATCGGCTCCATCATTGGCGGTGCAGCTTTAACCGACGCAGACCTGATCGATGCTTTTGGCGTAAACCTGGGCATAGCGTTTCAGCTACAGGACGACATACTGGATGTTTATGGCGATCCTGAAAAGTTTGGCAAGCAGGTTGGCGGCGATATCATCTCCAATAAAAAAACCTTTTTGCTAATTAGGGCCCTTGAACTGGCAAAAGGCGGCCAGGCACAAACGCTAAACCAATGGCTAAGTGCAGCTGAATTTGACACTGCAGAAAAAGTTAAAGCCATAACAAATATTTACAACAAACTTGATATCAGGCAGCATGCTGAAAAAGCCATGCAGACCTATGCCGATAAAGCTTTCGTAGCCCTCGACGCTATTAATCTGCCCGAAGATCATAAACAATACCTGCGAGATTTTGCAGACTGCTTGCTGGTGAGGGAGAATTGATTTATATTTAAGGATGAAGAAATTTTCACCCATCCTTATCATTTTAATGGTTTCATTAAGCGCTAAGGCGCAAAAACTTACGCCTCCGCATTTCCGTGGTGGCGATAAGGCATTTCATGAATTTTTAGATCAAAACTTAAAATGGCCAAAAGATTCAGTTGTTAAGCAAGGTATAGTCAAAGTAAGTTTTTATGTGGAGAGTAATGGTTTACTGTCGGACATTAAACTTGTACAAGGTTTTGCTCCTGAATTTGATAAGGAAGCTTTAAGGGTTATTAACCTTTCCCCAAGATGGGTTCCTGCTACTCGCGATGGCAAGTTTATCAAATCAAAATATTCTGTGCCCATTCTATATGAATTAACAGAATTGTGAGCATGAAAACAGTTTTCGTTATTATATCCTTATCGTTTTGGTCGATCTTAGTAAAAGCCCAAACTGAAACTTCTAAAATTGATACCGAAGAATATAAATACAATTGTGGCATTAAGGTAGACAAGCAACCTGAATTTCCAGGCGGCACCAATAATTTCTTCATTTTCGTCAGAAAAAATTTGCGATGGCCGGTTAAAAGTCAGGAGATTGAAGGTCGGGTGATAGTTGAGGTAACAATTACGAAAAATGGCAAATTAATAGGCGCAATTGTAAAAAGAGGTTTATCCAGAGAACAAGACAAGGAAGCATTGCGATTAATTAATAAAAGCCCTAAGTGGGAACCAGCCATGTTAAATGGCAAAGCGATAGATTTTAAATATTATATCATTATTTCGTTTAAAAGAGATATAGAATAGTTAGCTCTACCACAATGGACAAGGAAAAATAAAACTAACGAAATAGGATTGCGTGAGTTGTGGGTGCCCAAGCCTTGTAAATTATTCATTCACCAACCGAAAACCAGCGATTTTGCACCCCAACCTTTAGCCAAGAAGATATGCTATTATATTTTAAACCCAACAACGTTAAATGAAAAAGTTCTCATTTATTTTAATAATCTTGTTAGCTTCAGTCTCCCTGTATGCCCAAACCCTCACCTCAGGCGGAAAGCTGAAACCCGAGCAAGCCATCATGGATGTGCGGCATTACACTATTTCGCTTGCTGTGGATCCGGAGCAAAAAACCATTAATGGTTTTACTACCATTGATGTGATCATGACTAAGCCCACCAAAGTTTTATTGTTTGACCTGTTAGATTCATTAAGCGTCAGTAAGGTTTTAGTAAATGGCAAACAGGAACCGTTTGAATACAAGAATAACCTCATTACCATTAATACAGCCAAAGAGCTACCTGCCGGTAAAGCAAGCGTAAAAGTAATATATGGTGGCAAACCCCATGTTGCCCGTAGGCCACCATGGGATGATGGTTTTATCTGGACCCGCGATTCAACCGGGCACCAGTGGATGGCTATCACTGCCGAAGGCACTGGCGGCAAACTGTATTTCCCATGTAAAGACCATCCATCCGACGAGCCAAACGAGGGCGTGGATATGTTTATCACCGTGCCTAAAGACCTAGTAGTTGCCGGGCCTGGATTATTAAAAGGCGTAAGCAAGCAAAAGGGAACAGCGACATTTCATTGGCAAACCAAATACACCATTAACAATTACAGTATATTGTTCAATGCAGGTGATTATACCGTAGTAACTCGTCCATATACTACTGTAGATGGGCATAATGTACCCATCCAGTTTTATGTATTAAAAGAGCATGCCTCTAAGGCCGAGGACCATCTTGATATCTTTGTAAAAACAATTAAAGAGCAGGAGAAATATTTTGGTGAATATCCCTGGGTAAAAGAAAAGATAGGCATAGTTGAAACTCCTCACCTGGGCATGGAGCATCAAACCATGAATGCTTACGGTGCCAAATTTAAATACACCAAAGTTGGGGGCGAAGATTACGATGGCCTGATGCACCACGAATTTGGTCACGAATGGTGGGGAAACAAAGTAACCGCCAAAGACTGGGCCGATTACTGGATCCATGAAGGCATCTGTACTTACGGCGATGCGCTGTATGTAAGGGAATTTGAAGGCGAGAAAGCTTACATCAAGTTCTTCCAAAACTCGGCACTCTCATTCGGCAATAAAATTCCGATTGTTATCGGGAAAGATATTGATGAAGAATCGGCCTACAATGGTGATATTTATGGAAAAGGTGCATTCTTTATGCATACGCTAAGGTATATTATGGGCGATAGTATCTTCTTCCCCACTCTTAAAGGTTTTGTTACCGACCCGCGCTACACCTATAGCAATTTAGCAAGCACTGATGATGTGATCCAATATTTCAGCAAAGCTGCCGGTCAGGATCTCAAGCCGCTGTTTGATTTGTACATCTATTCCATCAATAAACTGGAAATACATATAAAAGCCCAGCGAGGCGATAAATACCAGGTTCAGTTGTTAAATATAGATATGCCTTTGCCTGTTGATATTACTACTGATGGTGTTACCAAACGGTATACACTTGATAAAAAAGGCATCACCGTAACCAGCAAAACTATGCCGGTTATCGATCCTAATACTTACTATTTAAAGAAACTGATCATCGAATAAACACATGAGATATCTGCTTGTATTTGGTTTGATTATATTACCTGTTGCGTTGTTTGCACAAGGCAAAGCTAAAAGGGAGCATGTTAAACCGGATACAACAGTTTATAAAACAGTAGATGTACAGCCAGAATTTCCCGGAGGCACAGAAAAGTGGACAAATTATCTTTTTAAAGTACCGATACCAAAAGACTACGACAAAGAGAATACACAGGCCAGTTTTCTTATACAAATGATTATAGAAACCGACGGAAGTGTAACGCATGCCAGTGTCAAAAGGAAAATAAACGAAGCAATGTGCAAAGCATTCATTGCTCATGTAAACAAATCACCAAAATGGAAACCGGGGCGTATTAATGGCAAACCGGTAAGGGTTTTGTATAGTTCTCCTATTAGTTGTTTTATGCTGCAATCTGACGAATAATCACAAAACAAAAAATCCCGATCAAAACTGACCGGGATTTTTTATATCCTAATACTTTTTAACTGATTATTCAGCTACAGTTTCTTCAGCAGCATCAGCAGCTTCTTCTTTTTTAGCTTTTGGTGCAGCAGCTTTCTTTGCTTTTGGAGCTTCTTCAGCAGCAGGAGCTTCAACAGCTACAGCTTCTTTTTTAGCTTTTGGTGCAGATGCAGCTACTTCTTCAACTTCAGCAGCTTCAAACGGAACTACTGATACGTATGAACGATTATCAGCTTTCTTTTTGAAAACTACGATACCTTCAGCCAGTGCAAATAAAGTATGATCTTTACCAAGACCAACGTTTAAACCTGGATTGTGTTTGGTACCACGCTGACGAACGATGATATTACCTGCGATTGCTGGTTGACCACCGAAAATTTTGATACCTAAGCGTTTGCTATGCGACTCACGACCGTTTCTTGAGCTACCGGCCCCTTTCTTATGTGCCATTTTTTATTTCTTTTATGGAATTGCAGAACAACTCCGGTTCAACCTTTAATTATAATGTAATACCGGTGATCTCAATTTTGGTAAATTGCTGACGGTGACCGTTTTTCTTTTTGTAACCTTTTCTTCTTTTCTTTTTGAAGATAATTACTTTATCACCTTTTAAATGTGACACGATCTTAGCCGATACTTTAGCACCTTTCAAATCAGAACCTAATTTGAATTTACCTTCGTTTTCTGCTAACAATACACTGTCAAATTCAATACTAGCGCCTTCATCGCCTTGTAACCTGTGTACAAAGATCTGCTGGTCTTTTGCAACTTTAAATTGCTGTCCTGCTATACTTACTATTGCGTACATGTTTGTTAAATATTGTTTTAAATTTCGAGGTGCAAATATAGGGATTGATTATTTAATAAACAACATCCCGATATTTTATTTTTTACCACGATTCTCTACATCAGTTAGTTTTTTTTGAATCTCGGCTATCAACCTTTGATTAGCGTCAATCAGTTTAGGATTGCCAAAATAATCGGTATCAAAGATCACACGCTTGGTTTTTTCCTTGTATTTGAACTCAATAATGTACCGAACAACTTTTCCATCAGCAACTTTCGACGTATCACCCGTTTCCTTCGACGGAAAATCCCAGAAACCCAGGTCGGCAGCTTTACGGTGCAGGTATAACAGGTCATCTTTAGTTAAACGCAAATGCTCTTTAACCAACGAATCTCGCCTGTCAAGGTATTGGAACAAGCCTGTACGTGAATCGTATTTATTCACCAGGCTGTCCTTATGACCATATTGGAAACTGATCGATTCAAAATCAACAAAACGGTAGGGCGCGTTCTTGATCATCATACCATAGTAATACACGCAGTACAGTATAAACGGCACCACTACAGTCATGATCAGAAATACTTTTTTTAAACGGGGAGACATATATAATTAATTAGTGAATTATTGAATTAGCGAGTTAGTGAATTAAATCACCGTTAAATTTCATGACACAGTTTTTCTTGATGCTGAAGTGATTTTTAATATCTGAATTGCTTCATCCAATAAGACTGCCAAGTCCGACTGTTTTACAACTTCGGCCTCAATTAATACTTCCATCCAAAATGCTGATTCATCCGCTTCCTCTACAACAATTGAAAGTTTTGAATGAAATTCGGCCTGTGAACGAGCCCTGCAAGCAGCACGATAGTTGGCCCCTACCGATGACGAAGATCTTAATAATTGCCTTCCGATAATTTTTGCTTCCTCTGTTTTAGGTAATGTCTTGAAAAACTTAATATTATCTACTACGAATTTCTTAGTTCGATTTCTAAATTGCTCAGCAAAATCTGTTTTATTTGTATCTTTCATATACCTGATTAATTATTGATAAGGTGATTAAAACGCGATAGGGGAAATTAATAAATCACTAACTCATTAAATCACTAATTCACTAATTAATTCCCTCTCCTTCCCACTTACTCACAACCGCTGTAGCCATTGCATTGCCTAATACGTTTGTGGCCGAACGTCCCATATCCAACAACGGATCGATACCTATTAGCAAAAACAAGCCGGCTTCGGGGATATTAAACATAGCCAACGTACCTGCTATAACCACGAGCGAAGCCCTTGGCACACCCGCCACACCTTTACTAGTAAGCATCAGCACCAATAACATGGATAACTGGTGCCCGAATGAAAGATGAATATCATATGATTGCGCCAGAAACAATGATGCAAAGGTCATATACATCATGGAGCCATCCAAATTAAATGAATAACCCAATGGCAATACAAAGCTTACTATTTTATTACTGCAACCAAATTTCTCCAGTTCTTCCAGCACCTTTGGATAGGCCGCTTCGCTCGTTGAAGTACTAAATGCGATCAACATGGCGTCTTTAATTCTGTTAATAAGTCTGAATACCGGCTTTCTCAATACAATATACCCGGCCAATATAATTACCGACCAAAGTACGATGAGCGAAAAATAAAACTCGCTGATAAAAATGCCATAAGTTGAAAGTACACCTATCCCCTGCTTGGCCACTACAGCTGTTATGGCACCAAATACCGCTAAAGGCGCCATTTTCATTACATAGCCGGTAATTTTCATAATTACATGGGCAAAGGCATCCATTGCTTTGATCACTATTTTACCTTGTTCGCCTATAGCAGCTGTAGCTACTCCAAAAAATAAAGAGAACACAACAATCTGTAATATTTCGTTATTGGCCATCGCCTCAATAAAGCTCTTAGGGAAAACGTGACCGACAAACTCGGTTAATGA
Source organism: Mucilaginibacter gossypii (assembly GCF_017569325.2). NCBI lineage: Bacteria > Pseudomonadati > Bacteroidota > Sphingobacteriia > Sphingobacteriales > Sphingobacteriaceae > Mucilaginibacter > Mucilaginibacter gossypii. The sequence continues at coordinate 2,825,751 of NZ_CP071878.2, forward strand.
TAATGCAGATTTCTTGATACCGGTACTTAAATGACTATCCGGAAGCGGCAGGTGCATGGTTTTGCCCGGTTCAAACAGGTTAACCAATAACATGCCTAATAATAAAGACACTAGCGTAGCGCTGATAAACCAAAGCATGGTTTTGCCACCAATCCGGCCCACAGCTTTGATATCTCCTACCTTGGCTACGCCTACCACCAGGGTGGTAAATACCAACGGGGCCACAATCATTTTTATAAGATTGAGGAAGATCTTGCTCAGGATATTATAAAGTTCAAGTTTATCTTCCCGCGCATCGGTAGCCTGGCTTTGCAGTTTAGCCTGGGTAATTCTTTGTAACTTAAGATCTTTGTAGGCCGCAACCGTAGTATCGGATAATGCTTCAATATTTTTATCAATAGCTTTAATTGCAGTCCCGGCGGTACTGAGCTGTTTATTCAAATCGGCAAAAACATAGGTATTATAAATATAACCGGCTATCACACCCAATACCAGTGCGATAAAAATGAAGAGCGTCAGTCTGCTTTTTTTCATTTAATTTAATAAGCCTGCAAAACTACAAAATTTACGCGCTGTTTAAACAGGTGTGGGAATATTCTATTTTCCGTTTAAATAAGATGAGAAAATAAAATCGTTGCACCCAGCAAACGCTATTTCAGTTTCTTCACTAATTTTGCGTACTACAATTAATTACACCATTATAATTGGAACCCCTTTGTGTAATTCGTTCTAATTGAATCAAGCTTAAAAGGCAATTCGTGAAAAATATTTAAACAATTAGTATTTTACCCGCTTATTTACAACATGAGTACCACAGCTTACGGATTACAGCATATAAAAAAGGAAATTCAGCACCTGCACAACGAGCAATTGGCCGAATTAATGCTGCGCTTGGCACGGTACAAAAAAGAAAACAAGGAGCTGTTGGCCTACCTGCTTTTTGAAGCCCATGATGAAGCCGCTTTTATTGAAAAAGTAAAAGCCGAAGCGGGTTTCATGTTCAGCCAGTTATCATCGCTGAGTTACAACGCAGCAAAGGGTATGCGCAAAATATTGAGGTTGCTGAGCAAGTACACCAAATTTATCGCATCAAAAGGTGCTGAGATTGAATTACTGATCAATTTTTGCGAAAATTACCTTGAATATGCCGACCGGCGCACCTCATACAAACCCTTAAGGCTGATATTGATAAGGCAGGTTGAAAAGATCCGTGGTTTAATTAACAAGCTTCATGAAGACTTACAATTTGACTACCAGGATAGTTACAATAAATTAATAAGCGATGCTGAAAGTAAGCTGGGCTGGTTTAAAAAGAATGATCATTTGTTGTAACATATAAAGTTTAACATCGTCTAAATATAAAATTAACTGAAGTGGCCAACAAAGAAGCAGCATTCAAGCAGATATATGAAGCTAATTCTAAAAAGATATTCCATCTGTGCTATGGTTATACCGGCGATGACGATGCCGCCAACGACCTGCTACAGGAAACCTTTTTAAAGGTTTGGCAAAATTTAGAGAAATTCCGTAACCAGGCCATGATATCAACCTGGATTTACCGCATTGCTGTAAATACCTGCTTAACCTATTTGCGCTCGGAAAAACGCCAGGCCAAAGACGAACTAACCCCACAATTAGCGGAAACAAAACGAGAAGAACTATCGGATAAAAACGAGCAGGTTGCTTTGCTCTATAAATGTATTTCAAAACTGGAAGAATCAGAAAGGATTATTATAACTATGGTACTTGATGAGGTGCCATACCCCGAAATTGCTGAAATTTCGGGTATATCAGAAGGGAACCTGAGGGTGAAAATTTATCGTATAAAACAAAAATTAACGGAGTTATATAACCAGTATGAAAGACTTTGATCATTTGATGTCGGTTTGGCAGGGACAGCCAAAACCAGATCAGCTTTCGGTGGATGAGGTGCTGAAGCAGGTAAAGAAGGGAATAAGGAGTATAACCCAAAAGTTATACTGGAGTATTGTGGCCATGGTTGTAACTGTCGCATTCGCTTTTGTCGTCACTTTTTTCCTGGCATTTAAATCTGCAGTTACTACTATCGGAATCCTCATCGTACTGGTAACCATGTTGATGTATCTTTCATTAATGGTACGTCATTACCACATTTTGAGTAAGCGCGATGCAACACTCAACCCTGCCGAATATCTTGACAGCCTTAAGGCATATCAAAAAAACCGCAGCAAAGTTATAGGTTGGTTTTATTATACCTATATATTGTTGCTCAGCGCAGGTTTGGCCATGTATTTTATCGAAGTACTTGAACATTCATCCCTCACTTTTAAAATAGTAACATATACATCAATCGGGATCTGGTTTTTGTTCACTACGTTTTACCTTAAACCCCGGATGTTTAAGAACGAGGAAGAAAAGCTAAACCTTATGATTGACAGATTAGTGAGGTTGAAAGAACAATTTGATTAAAGGATTAGTTTTTTAGATTTGCCTGATGGCTATTTCCGAAACTGTAACAATTCAAAAATTAACTTTGGCTGATGCCGACGTATTATTGGAGCTAAGCAAAAAAACTTTTTTTGATTTCTTTGCTCATTTAAATAAACCAGAAGATATGGAGGCTTATACATCTGTAGCCTTCACTCCGCAAAAAATACAAGCAGAGCTCAGTAACCCAAACTCTCATTTTTTCTTCGCGATGCTGGATGGTGAAATAACCGGCTATCTCAAGCTAAACTATAGCCACGCCCAAACAGAATTTCAGGATCCTGCTGCAGTTGAAATTGAGCGCATTTATGTTTTGGCCGAATATCACGGCAAAAAGATAGGCCACCAATTTATTGATTTCACCTTAAAAGCAGCTACGGATAAACACCTGCAATACGTTTGGCTTGGTGTTTGGGAACACAACCTAAAAGCAATTGCTTTTTATGAAAAACATGGCTTTGAAGTATTCAGCAGCCATGAATTTACCCTGGGAAGCGATAAGCAAACCGATTTACTAATGAAGAAAGCGATCTTATTAAGCTCAAAGCCGAAAACCTAAGGCCGAAAGCTTTTTTGCTTTATTGATTTCTTTTCGCTTTAAGCTTTCAGCCTTAGGCTTTTAGCTATTTAATAACGGTAATTGATAATTAACTCCAACCCTTAACGCTTTTAAGCCTGTAACGCCCTGTAACTCTTCCAGTTCAAGATATTCCAGGTCATCAAGCAAGTAACCCTGTACTTGCAGGTACCTTATGTACTCGTCATATTCAGCAGCTTCTGTTGGGTTAAAATATACCATGGCTATTTTGCCGGGCTGGGTAAGACGTTCAAAAGTTCCTGCTATTAAAACTTTATCAATCCGCTTTTTTACCACCTCGTAACGGATATTATAGGCCCCCTCAACGTCAAAACGCCTTTCATCGTTTCTGAAACTGATATCTATAGCGTTTGAGTGGATAAATATTAAGTGCGTGGTTTGTAAAGGACGTGAAAGCTGATCGCCAAGGTCGTTTGTCATCCGGGCTATCTCGGCCATTGACCGTAGCTGCCACAAACGGATATTTTTAAGGTACAGCATATCGAAAACGCGTTGCGGCGCTATTGATTGCCCTATGTAAATATCATATTCCACCCCATCGGTACGGAATTTTTCAAAATAACAGGGAAATGATTCCTGCACTTCTGTCTGAGCCTGCTCCAGGTATTGGTTGATAGAAGTATTGATAAGCTGCATGGAGGTTTCCAGCTTACGCCTGTTTTCAAATGAGGCGCCGGTTTCCTCATTCATGGCATTAAAATACATGTCAATAGTTTCCCTTTCGGCAGGGTAATTATTTCTAAAATGCTCCAGGAAAGGATTAATCTCGTTATGAAGGAAAGTATCCAGCATCAATTCATCATTGGTAGTAATATAACCGCTGATGCGTTCGAGCCACTCTTCGCATTTAGATACCAACTTGCCGGTAAGGCTTAAATGAATATTTTCATTTAAAACCTGGAGCGTTTCAATAAGTATGGTGAGCAGATTTTTCAAATCCTCCTGCAGGGCGCTGTTGCGTTCAACCGTGGAGTTACGGATATCAACCGCACCAAATAAAGGGTAAACATGGCTGAATGATACTGTTTCAATTTCGGGGCTCTTTTTCTTCTTTCTTTTTTCCTTAAGATAATTCCAGGCCACTTCATTAAACTTCCATTGAACCGACGGTTGCAACGAGGTAAATTTATTTTTGATAACACTTGAAATGCGGGCCTCAAACTGATCGATGCTGTTTTGCAGCAATTGGGCAATCAGCGGGATAGTAGCCTGTAATTTCGAGAGCAGTTTTTCGTAAAAAACAATCTCTTTATATGAAAATACTTCCATGATGCCTACATTTTTCTTATTGTAGTACACCGGGAAAATTCCGTAAGATTTAATGCCGGCTTGTTTCAAAACCTGCAAAAAGGGGAATTTACCTATTTTTTCGTCGGTAATGGAATTGAAAAAGATAGGCCTCGGGTTTTGGTTGTAATCATCAATGATGGCGTCAAACGTTTCTTCCGCAAGGTTAAAATCTTTAGCGGCCTTAAGCAGTATGCTTCTGGAGCATTCGTCGTTATCAAAAATAGGCTCATTATTGATAGTTAAAAAAGGCATCAACCCAAACTCAATGCCCGGGCTTTCGGCAAGGGATTTTAACGAGCTGATGATGTGCGCATATTGCTCATCCTCATTTGCCGAATGGTTAACAAGCTCAGTACGAATATTTTCGAGCGCATGGGTTAGCGTTACATCAGTTAATGTAATTATCGAAAACCCCTTAAATTTAAAAATATTGAGCGGTATTACCTTTTCAATAAGCTCAAGGCTGGTATGCGAATGTAAATAGGGTTCAATAGTATCAAAACTAAGTTCAGGCAGTTCGCCATTCAATTCAATCTCCACGAAACGGGCATCAGTCTGGATATTAAAATACCTTGAAAGACCGGTTTCAGGATCTTCGTATGAAAACAGCAATTCATTCTTAATTGCCGACGAAAAGCCATACATCCGTTCAAGAATCAGGTTATAAATGAACCGCTTTTGCCTGTCACTGAACATTTCGTTCTTGGATACATTCAACGCATATAAATTAGAATGATGACTTGAATGGAAATCATAAAAAGCATCAGTACTGAAAAATATTTTATCAGGTACCGGTGTGCTTAGCGCCCAGTGAAATTCCTTCTCGTTAGCTATTGGCGGTGTCAGTATGGAGTAAATGAGCTCCAGCATTTCCCGGTACTTTTCGGCGTCCGTGGGCCGCATATCCAGGTCAATACATATATCATGCTCAAAACGTTCCAAAACATAGCGATAAAACTCGCTTTTGAGCGTCTTTTCGGTAGCAATCCGTTCTTTTAAATGCTCCACGAACGGGTTAAATGTCAGGCATGTTTCAACCTGACAAATGGTGCATTCGTTTTTGCTTATATTGAGTACTTCTGTGTGCATTTCTATAACAGTTTTACCCTCTTTAAAATCTGAAACTTGTTGAAAGATAAGGGTACCATCCTTCTTCAGAGTAACCTGCAATTATCTTGATAACCGCGAGTCTTGCCGGTGCTACGTAAAAACCTGCACCGGTGCCGTTATGCCATTTATCCGAGCTTTGCCCGTTTTCCCAAACACGGCCTATATCATAAAATCCTATAACGCCTATTTGGCCGGGAACTATATAACTGGCAAAATCAGTCAATTTTATCCTCAGTTCCAGGTTATTATAAAAACTATGCTGACCGGCAAACCTGTATAATCTGTAACCTAATAAATTATCTTGCCCCCCTAAAAACAACGACTGATAAAAAGCGGTTTTTCCGATGGTAATGCCGCCGCCCACCCTATCGGCCAAAACAATAGTGCTTTTGGCATTCAGGCTTTTGTACAAAGCAACCTGGGGTATAAGCTGGGCAAAACTTGTAGAGTTATTATTTAAGCCATTAAACTCCTGAAGTTTAATATTTACAAAACTTCCCCAGGCCGGAAGCACCTTATCGTTGCGTTTATCGCTGGTAAAGTTAACAACAATACCGGCATGCATTTTTGTTTTGTCAAAGGTATAACTGTCGGGCGCGTTTGTGAGTAACGGATATGTAATAAATCGGCCGATATTGTCATCAACATCTAATTTATAGTACTGAAAAGCAGGGCCTACCGTTACAGAAGTGCCCGATTCATTGCGCCACCTAAAGGCTGGGCTAAAGGTAAAATTATCAAAGCGGGTACGGTAATATTTGCGATAATCGCCTACTTTAACAAATGGTGTTTCATTGCCACGGCCAAAAAAATTGATATTATCCGGAAAGTCAATCTGGGCATCCATCAAAAAGTCGGCTTTGCCAAAAGCGTGGATCCACTCGCCGTTATATTTAATCTTAAAAGCCTTTGTAGTGAACGAGTGACTGGCAAACACTGTTTGCACATCGTTATAAGGTAACTTCTGAAAGCCTTCCTGGTGGGTGTATTTAAACCCGGCGCCAAGCAGTACCCCTTCATCCGGGTTGTAGGAAATATTGGCCAGCGGCGCAATCACATTCATCAGGTTAACCCGCAGGTACGATGTATTGGCGCTATCCTTGCTGATATGCTTGTTAACTTTTGATTCATCACCGGTTATGCTCAACTTTTTGCCCCGGTCATAAAGCTGTACCGTGTTAAGCGATTTTACAATATTGTAAGTTTTGGTGCCTGTGCTATCAATAAACCGCAGCTTAATTGGCGATGTGGAATTATCAAGCACTACTTTATCATCACCGCCGCTTACATAAATGCGGAGCTCTTTGGTAATATCAGGATGATAATTCTGGTTCATGAGCGTATCTTTAATATCACCATCTTTATTGATCTTATTGATGACCACATTGAGGCTTCCATTCGGCTCATCTTTCACCGTTACCAGCTCATTTTTATTTGAAGTATGGATATCAACTATTTTATTGATGAATTTGTAGTAATACTCCATTTCGGCCGGGATATTAGCGCGCCGTTCTTTCAGTTGCTTTAGCAATACATCATGCCTTAACTTATACGATGATTCCGGCAAACGCCTTAAACCAGCCTCCAGTACTTCATCAGTTTCTGCTGCAACAAAATCATTCACAATCTTTGTCCATTGTTCATGACTGTATTGTACAGATGGCCATCGTTGCATGAACATGGTTTTCCATAGAGAGTATTTTACGCTGTAGATCTCGCCGCTAAAGCCCTGCAGGTTCGGCGCAATCCATGGCTGCGCTGCTATGGTTGGCAATACACCCTGGTTGGTGTAAAATACCTGATCGCGGTCGCGGGGAACGGCGGTATAAAACTTGCCTTTCCCTTTATCCTCATCGCGCCAGCGCCACTGGTCGCCGTGCCTGTCCCAGTCGCCTATAAGCAAATCGAGCAGGCGGGCACGTAAAAATTCGTCGCCATCTACTGTATTATCATTATCCTCCAGCATTTTACCGATCATCTTCACGGTATTATCGGATTTGCCGCCCGGTTCGCGTTCTTCAAGCAAACAAACTTTATTGGCAAAAATATTTGCATATTGCCCTAAAACCGGATCAGCCGATACCACACCGATTATCGGGTTGGCATGCGGCACACGGGCGGCATCGGCCAGCGGTGGTACTATCAATGCCGAAAACGGGTGTTGGGCGCTCATGGCGTCGTTAACCCAGTCTTTGGCAAACGTTTCCTGGAATTCATCCGGCAGAATCTTTTCGGGCTGTTTCTCCACACTGCGGAGCACCCATTCCTTGCCATCCTTATCAATTAAACGAAGCGAGTGCGTCTGGAAACCACCGCCAATGCTTTCAGCCTTTAATCCGCCATGAATTTCCGACAGCCTGATCACCGGCAGTTTAGTTTCGGCGGCCCACTCCTTACGATAGTTTTCGCCAAACCACCGGCGGTGAAAATTGCTCACGCTGTCATATTTGGGGTGCACCCTAACCATGATGCTATCCGCTTTGATTGGTGTATGTAGTGTATCAGGAATATTTTTTACCGATGTGTAAGGTTGTGTATAGGTAAACACCTGTTTAACTCCTTTATCGCTATCGATGTAATAGGTAAAGCGCATCCGTTTATCTATTAACAGATCGGCAGTTACATAGCCTTGGGTAGCATCCGCAAAAAGCGAGTATTTGCCTTTAATGGCATAGGTTTGCTTGGCGCCTGCGCCGCTAACCACCTGCAACTGTTTGCTTTTGATGAATTGCAGACCATGCTCATGACCCGCCACGTGGATAAGGTTTGGAAAACTTCCAAAAACAGCATCCACCTTTTTGATCATGTCTTTATACAAGGGATGCCCCAAATCTTCGGGGTTTGAAAATGCAGAGCGTAAAAACGGGTAAAGCGAACCGATAACAGGCAACGGTACCCAAAGGTCTTTATTGGCTACGGTAAGCGGGAAAATATGATCTTTAAGCGAAAAATATCCTCCATGTGTACCATAGCTCTGGAACGGGTGGTGCGATGCCAGAATGATCACCTTGTCTTTGTTACGCTCAAAAATCAGCTTGATCTTATCGGCAATGTCATCTTTGTTTTTGCAATCGCACTCGGCGCCGGGGTTACTTTTATTGAAGGGATATAACCACCACTCACTATCAAACGCTATTACTGTAAGATCATTGGTAAGATTGATCTCAACCGGGTCGGGGCAGCCGTTTTCGGGTACCATTTTCAGCAGCTTATCGCCCTGTTGATCTAAAAATGCCCACTGTCGTTTTATTTTGGCTAAACCAAGCGGCCCCATCTTATCCCAATCATGATTGCCAGGTATAAAATATACAGGTGCACCGGCAGCCCGCATAGGCTGGTATTGCGACCGCAGGATCTTTTGGGTTTCGGCCTCCTCAGGACTACCCGGCAAACCCATTCCCCGTGGATAAATATTATCGCCCAGATAAAATACCGAAGTTTTATTTTTGAGCACATTAGCCGCCGCATGTTTTAAAACAGCACTTTGCTGCATGTCTATTTCACCGGCATCACCAATAAGGATCATCCTGTACTGTACCGAATCCTGGGCCTGGGTTTTTAGCATGCCCAATAGTAAAACAAACAACAAGGGTAGTTTTTTAATCATGAGGTTTGGTTGATGTATGTAGTATTTGTACTATTTGTGCTTCAAAGCACTATTTCTTAAAGCTGAATTTCAATATATTGCCGGCACTTAACTGATCGCCCTCGTTGGAGATGTACAGGTTACGCTGGTTATCAAATGCCATGCCTTCGGGCTGTCCGAATATGGTAACACTTAAAGGATAAACGTTTTTCACTTTCCAGTTAATATCGGTAACTACCAGCATTTTATTTACCGACGAAAGGACATACCACTCATTTGTAAAAGTATTTTTTGCTATTGCCGAAGGGCGAAAAGGCACACGCTTTTTATCAGCCAACCGCTCAATTTCCTTAACATCTATTGCAAAACTGCCGGTTTGTTTCAAGGTCCCGTCTACCTGAAGTTTCAAAATATAGCCGCTGCTGCTTTTGGATGTTTTTTCATCGGCACAATGCTTGCAAAGCACGTAAATCAATCCGGTCTTTTCATCCGCCCCCATAGCTTCAAATTCCCCTTCGGGTAGCTGGCCTTTAGTTTTTTGTACTTTGGTTACTTCTTTAGTCCTAACCTGGTTAAATGGAAAAGTAAATAACGTACCATCGCTTTTAAGCATGATCACCTGTTCGCGGCAAATGGCCACATCCTCATAATCACCGCTTTTGCCAAACTTGGTATAGTTAGCTTTTTTATCGCCCAATTTCAGGTTAAACAAAAAGCCTTCTTCGTCCTGTTCGGCATAAACCGAATCATTTTTACCATTGTGAAAGGCAAAACCTGAGATTTCAGTGAGATCTTCGGGCATTTTATATTTAACAGGATTATTAAGGTCGTATCCCGTCGGACTGGCAGGGATTGCCTTTTCTTTATTTTTACAAGAGATGATCAAAAAAACTACGACCACGGCAAGCATTCCGGCTACATAAAGGGTCATTGCACGTTTAGCACCTTGTTTTTTAAACCCTGTCATATTTTTTTTGCTGTAAAAGTTCATAAATGGCCCGCTGCGATTGTACCGGCGGTTCAGTTTTATCAACCCTTATGTTTTGCAATTGTTCATTTAATTTTACAGCCTGCACATTATCGGCCAGTTGAATATCAAGCATGGCAATTACCTCGTTCCTGATGCGCTCATCATAAACCGGAAAACACACCTCGATACGGCGGTAAATATTACGGTTCATCCAATCGGCCGAGCCCATGAAAACCTCCTGGTCACCGCTGTTATGAAATATAAAAATACGTCCATGCTCCAGGTAACGATCAACTATACGTCTTATGGTGATGTTTTCGCTCATACCCGGCACCCCGGGAATCAAACAACAAATACTGCGGACTATCATCCTGATCTTCACCCCCGCCTGCGACGCTTCGTAGAGTTTGCCAATCAACACCCGCTCTTCCAGGTTATTGAGCTTTATGGTGATCCCTGCCGGCTTCCCTTTACGGGCCTGCTCAATTTCCCTGTCAATAAGCTCAATAAACTTTGATTGCAAATTAAATTGAGCCACCAGCAGGTGTTCAAAATCAATATCATATCCCTCGGCCGATTTTGCTTTTTTAGCAAGGTAGATAAACAGCAGGTCCATTTCTCGCAGCAATTGCGGATTGGCCGTCATCATTATATGATCTGTATAAAAGGCAGCAGTACTTTCGTTAAAATTACCGGTTGCTAAAAGTCCGGCATATTTAACACGGCCATCAACAAAGCGCTTTACAAGCCCTACTTTGGCATGTACCTTTATAGCTTTATCGCTGTAAATTATATCGGCACCGGCCGCCTTTAGCTTTTTAGCCCATTTGATATTGTTGGCTTCATCAAACCGGGCCTTGAGCTCAACCAACACGCGCACCTTTTTACCACTCTGAGCAGCGCTGATCAGTGCATTTACAATCCGCGAATCGCTGGCTACGCGGTAAAGCGTTACAGAAATTTCCTCAACACTTTCATCGATAGCTGCCTCATTAAAAAACCGGAGAATAGAGTTATAGGATTGATAAGGTGCGTGAAAAATACAATCACCTTTATCAATGTAATCAAATATAGATTCGTCCGCGCTGATCTGCCTGTTCGCCAATGGCGGCCATTTAGTATATTTTAAAGATGGGATACCTACCGGCAAACCCATTAAATCTTTAAGGTTATGGTAAAAGCCGCCTTCAACAACACTTGATCCCAGTACACCCAGTTTATCTTCAACCAAATGCAATATGCGCAACGGAATCCCTGGCTGGTGCAAAAAGCGTGTTGCCAAACCCAGGTCACGTTTTAGCAATTGTTTTTCAATCTGCTCCTGAACGTCGCCATCATAGTCATCTTTAAGCTCAAGCTCAGCATCGCGGGTTATTTTGAAGCTGTAACAGCCTTTTATTTCTTCGGTTTTAAAGATCTTGTCCAGATTATACCGCACAATATCATCCAGGAAAATGATGTATTGTTTACCTCCTTCATTAACACTAAAAAACCGCGGTAACTGGTTTGAGGGAATGTTGAGGATCACTGACCTTTCCTTCTTCTTATCCAAACCAAGGTTCACTAAAAAGTATAGCCGGTTATTTTCGGGGAAGAATTGTTTTTTACCGCCTACCAGGTCAATAGGTTGCAAAAAGGCAAGTACCTGGCTGTAAAAATAGTCGCTCACTCTATCTGCTATAGAAGCCGGAATAGGCTCATTGAACAGCAGGTTTACATTATTTTCTTTTAACAACGGAATAAGCCTGCCTGTAAAAACCTTCCCAAAGCGATTTTGCTGAGCTTCTACCAGTTGCTGGGCTTTATATAGTACATCCTCGCTTTCATCGACTTTATTAAGCAGGTTAAGCTTGTGCAGTGCCATTACCACCGGCATCCGCACGCGATAAAATTCGTCGAGGTTGGATGAAAATATAGCAAGAAAATTTACCCTTTCCATTACGGGGAGTTCTTCGCTTTCGGCCTCCATCAATATGCGTTCATTGAAAAGTAACCAGCTCAGGTCCCTGTCGAAAAATGAGTATTCCATAGGTGCAGATTTTGTTTTTGGCAGTACCCCGACCGCCTACAATAACGAAGATATAATGAATGCTACTACCGATACAATAAGGCCAAACATGAATATATTGTACGATGCCCTGAGCAGCCTGTATTTTTTGCCAAGCACAACACCCTGCGAATAATTATCACGGATTAAGCTACCGTAAAGAAACTCCCGGTCTTCCATCATTTTCTCCATACCATCGCTGTAATCCTGGTATGACATGCGGTAGAAGTTACCGAAGAACAACAGGTTAACTGTTTTCTTATTGATATCCTCGGGGGTAAACAAACCCGGTGGGATTGACGGACGGGTTGAAAGTATGGAGAAGATCATAGTAGCCAAACTAACCGACAAGAGCATAAACGTTGGGATCAACAAATTAGAATGCTCATCAAGTTTACGCAGCACCAAACTGATAATTGCCGAAAGAATGATGGAGTTAACCGTGATCATGATATGGGCCTTATTATCGGCCATATCACTTAAACGCTGATGATTGCTGGAGCTGATCCTGAACATGGTTTCGATCCCGCGATCTGGCCTGTCATTCTTATGTTTTTTACCGCCGTGATCGTCATCGTGGTCTTTATCCTTTTCTTTTTCAACGGTAATAATGGCTTCACGATCTGTTTCTGTAGTGATCATGGCCGGGGTTTCTTTTACTTCAACATCAGCTTGTTTTTCAATTAGCTTTTGAAGATTTCTTTGTTTCTGATCGTTAAGCAGCAGGCGACAGTAATCTGTATAATACTCATGCCCCTGTAAAAACTCGATGTTGTAGCTGCGCCATTCGTCCTTATCAATATCATGTTTCTTGATGGCTTCCATCTCTTTGCGTAACCGCTTATTTTTATCGCGGAAATCATCTGTACCTAAATGAAACAAATCTGCATCGCAAATGATCTGTTGCAATAAGTCGGCAGGGTTTTGCGGCATTTTAGTAGCTAAAATACAGCCGGATACTTTATCAATAACAGGCTGCTCAACTTTATGCTGTTTAAGGAAATGTGTAGCCAGCGCAACACTTTTTGATTCGTGATCCTTTTTATCAGTAAAATATCCGGTATCGTGAAACCAGGATGCAGAGATCACCACAAAAAAATCTTCATCACTTAACTGGTAGTGGTTGGCTATCTGGGTGGCCGCTGCAACAACATCTTTAGTATGCCTCAGGTTATGATAAATTAAATCGGGATCATGATGTACGTCAAAATAGGATATAGCGTACTGTTTTACCTGTTCTAACAGCGGTTGAAATTTCATCGTAGTTTTTGTTGTTAAAAGTAAATCAATTTTTTTAAAATGCCTATTTGCAGCTATGCCGGGGGGAGAACATCATTTATCGGGCATTGTTTGCGCAAAAGACAAGAAAATGGTTGCCTTTATATTTACAAAACGCATACCATCCCAATATACTATTGATTTTCAACATCATAAATTCAACCAATCTCAATCATATGGCGATATTTCGTGGAATGTCAAAAATTTCTGTCAATTAAAAACAAAAACCAATTATAAATGGCCCTTAACTACCCGACAATTTAAGATACTGGTTCTTCGGCAACTCCGGGCCTCTCGTAACTATAATTATAAGGCGGATGTGGCACAATGAAAGTTTCCTGCACACGCGACGATTTTTTGAAATAAGGGATCCAGATGGCCGCTGTAACTATTGATCGTAAAAATGGACTAAGTGCTGTTTCTGCAAGTTTACTGCTGATACTGGCAGCCAAAATATAATCCGTCAGGAAAAAAACGAAGCCAAAAGCAAAATAACCGGTAATACATACAGGCAGTATATCGCGCCTATTTAACAGCAACACCAGGCAAAAAAGGGCGTAAACCATTAATGTAATATTACCAATTGCCTCTATAACAACCAGCGACCTGAAATTAAACTCATGTTGGTTGCCATGGTACACATTCCAGGTGTGGAGGCTAAAATAATCGCCTGTAACCATATTTGAACCTGTCACCAAAGCTGTAGCGGCTAAGCCTATTGCGATTAATATAAGCCACCCTCCTATCGGCACAAAGGTCGATCCGTAAGCAAACACAATCCCCGGCGTTTCTCTTTGATAAAACCATACACCCAATAAAACAAGACCAACCGTCAAAAGCAATACAACCAAAACTAATGTACTATTTGTAGTTGATGGCTTAGCAACTCCCTGCGGCGTATAAGAAAAACTGTAGCCCAAGCTGGTATTATTAAGTTTTTTAATATCTCCCTTAAACTCATCGAGTTTGTTTACAGGCACATAGTCACTCAAAAAGGATAGCTTGTAGTTAAGCGATAAAGTATCGCCAGCAGCAGTGAAATCCGATTCATAGTGATAGTAGTCCCGCTTAATGGAATCATGATCTTCATTAATATTCCAGCCGCCTGGCAAAACCACCTTAATAGCATAACTGGCATCGTAAGGGTAGGTAAGAGATACCGGCGTTTTTATGCGACCGGTTATTGAGGGAAACTGGTTGTAAATAAAATTGGCAAACAGATCGGCGGTAAGTTTGTCGCTGGTAGAATCTTTCTTAAAGAAGTCGGCTATTTTATAAGTTTCTATGGTAGTAAGCTTATTGGCTTTCAAATCATCCTTTACGATAATCGAATCCTTAACTTCTATTTTATTATAGATCTTTGCATAATAATCGAGATAGCTCTTTTCTGTTTCGGCCATCCCCGATGACTCCAGTTTACCCCGCATATAATCAGCTTCATCGCCGGTGTAGGTGGTTTTTACGGTGAAGAGTACCGGTGATTTTCCATCCCTTACTGTGTAAACATCCTCTCCGATAACTTTACCGCCTTTTGATGGCGGAATAGTGGTGAGTGCGTCGCTTCCTGGCTTCAATACCAATCCTTTGTCATAACGCGGAAAGTAAATATCCGTGCTCTCACCGCCCTGGTTATCCATAGTGGCGTCAACCCAAACGTGTTTTCCGTTTACGTTGGCGGTTACCACGGCATGGTTAAAAGCGTATGCTGTAGGTATGTATTGCTCAACATGCCCATTCATATCGGCATTCACCAAAACCATCGAAGCGTCAATCCCTCCTGCCTTCAGCATCGATACCAGCAACAACGACTTATCCTTACAATCGCCATAGCGTTGTTTAAATACTTTTTCGGGGTTATTTGCGCGGTGCGAATATTCGCCTATTTCAATGCCCATGTAACGTACTTCCTGCTGCACTGTGCGTACTGCATCCCTGAAATACTTTTCCTTGTTATTACCTGCATCCTTTTTCAGCTTCGCAATCTGCCCGCCAAGTTCCCCCTTTATATTTACTGCGGGAGGATTGATACTTAAGGCCCAGTTAACAACTTCGGCCCAGCTTGCAAACTCACTCACCTGGATAAAACCGCGTTCATTATACCATGATGGCTGACTATCATCATCGTGCGCCGGCGGTACCTGGAAACCTTCATACTCGTAACGTTTTAAGCCGTTCGCTTCGCTGATGACAGGCTTAGGTACCGTATTAAAAGTTTTAAAGTTCAGTTTTCGTTGAGAAGATGCAATAATGGCTGTATAGTGATGTGCAATGGGCGTATACCACTGAACATACATATTTGAACAAAATTTACCGTTCAATATGGGGTTACGGCCCGTAATGGTATATGAATATTCAATCCGGTCGCCTTTACGGATATCATCCAGAATACATAAGGCAGAAAAACTTCCCTGGTAAATAAAATTCGATAGGTCCTGCTCGTCGGCCAATACCTTAAAGGCCGAAGTTTTTAAGCGGTTTAAAGGTTTTCCATCGCGCCAAACGGTGATATCATGAAAGTCGAGCCGCTCGTAAGCAGGATCAAAACTAACAGAGATCTGCGATGCATTCTGAATGCCGGTTTCGGATACTATTTCGCGGATAATATGGTTATAGTCGGCCTGTTTTTCAACCTGCACCTGCTCTTCGATAAGCGCATAATAAAAACCGCGCTCAATGGCACGCGAGGAAGGTTTTTGATTATAAGGCTTTAACACACTAAGCCATGTTGGCCTACCCGAAATATGCACCGATGGTGTATCGCCAAAAGCAGTCCCGCTGCACCAAAACAACATCACCAAACAAAGGAAAAACGTAAAACGCATTTTAAAAGCTTTTGTATACAGGCTCTGAAAATAAAGAAATTCAGATCAATTAAATGTAACTATTTTAATATTTAACTGTGGGGTTATACGGGATAATAAACGTATTAAAAGGCAGGGTGACTGCGCGAAGGATTGACTCACCCCGGCGTTGCTCCGCTCGCCACCCCTCTCTACGCTTCGCGTATAGAGGGGATTTAAAGACTCTCAGGACTTCATGGTCTTATGGGATTAATGCAGATGTAAAACGATCTTATTCAACACTTCATTTATGTTGCTTATTATTTCATCGTTTTCAAAACGCAGTATTTCTAATCCTAAATCAGATAACACTTTATCGCGATTTTTGTCATATTCTTTTTTATACAAATGGATTGCCCCATCTGCTTCGATAACTAATTTTGCTTCATGACAATAGAAATCGGGGATATAGTATAAACTTTTTCCAAAATATGATTGTACACCAAGAGGGTGTTGCCTAAGGAATTTTTTGCCGGCTAACTTTCTGTTTCTTAATTCAAACCAAAGCTTTTTTTCAGCTGCAGTTTCCCGCTGTCTTAATTCTCTGCAAAAATCAATAATACTGCTCATTTTGATAAGGTGATAGGATGAGTAAAGATATTACTTAAATTCAAAATTAAAATTTCTCGTCCCCTCTTTACGCTTGCGTAGAGAGGGGTGACAAGCGCAGCGATGTCGGGGTGAGTAAACCCTTAAACCAACAAAGCCACCCCGAAACCGGGATGGCTTTGCCAATAAATATTATCAAGAATTACTATTGCCCTCCGCCTAATACAGCACGGAATTTTGATTCGTAACCCTTTAACTGGTTTTCAAATTTGGTAGCAAGAGCAGTTTGATGGTTGTCTTTGGTAAACTGCACCAGTCCGTTCAACACTTGCATGCCTATTTGTACATCGCGCCCGTTAATGCTATTAACATCCTGGCTTAGCAGGTAAGCATTATAATCCAACTGATCGGTAAGGTAATTGTCGATATTGCCTGCAAGTTTGTTACCCAATACCACGTCGTGAAGCTGATAAGCCAATTGCGTTAAATATAACTTACGACCAGCAACATCAACATACGGATAAATATCAGGCAGTTCAGCATCATATTTTTGAACAACTTTTAACGCTTTATCATTTTTGCCTTCCTGAACAAGGTTTTGGGCCAGGTCAAGGAAAGTAGTTACCATTACCGGGTAAAACATAGAGGTCGACTCATGATCAAGATATTTGGCTGTTTTGAACTTGCCAAATTTAAACTTGTTCATCACGTTATCGTACATTACATCAGTATTGGTTTTGCTCAACTGATCATGTAAAGCTGTATCCGGCTTAAACGGTATCAGATGGTAGGTAAAACCTTCTTTGTATAAATAAGGCTGCAAACCTATCAGGTTTTCGTTACCAATGGTAGTAGTGAAGCAGATAGGGCGTTTCCAGTGGTTATGAGCCAAAATATCAAACATGGCCAAATTCTCTTTGGTTACATAGTTTGAAGTATATTTCCACTCCATGGCGGTTGCAAGCTTATCTTTCTGATCGGCTTTTATTACGCCGTTTGCAATTACCTCATCAGGATTAACGGTAACTTTCAGGTTTTTGGTTGGCAGATAATTGCCATAGTCGCCGCTTTGATATTGTACCTGGGTAGCCTTATCATCAGAAGTAATGAAATCGAAAACTTCTTTAATATCCTGGTAGCCGGGCAATTTCTGATCGTTAAAATAAATAACATCCCTTACCCCTTCTTTATATTTGTCAAAAGGCATAGTGATAGGAAGTGGCTCAGAACTGTTCATTTTTTTCTGCATCTGGCGGATATACCAGTCGCCGGTAAACAAACTGAGGTTTACAATCCGCACATCCGGGCGGATGCCTTCGACTTCCTGATCGTACCACAATGAGTAGGTATCGTTATCGCCATAAGTAAATAAAATAGCATTCGGCGGGCATGAGATGAGATAATTATAGGCCATGTCATGCGGCGTCATTTTGGTTGAGCGGTCATGATCTTTCCATTCTTTGGCAGCCAACAGCACCGGGCAAACCAATAAACCGATCACGGTTGAACCGATGGCAGCCATTTTAGCGTCGGTATATTTGCGGCCAAATTCGGCGATGGCAATTACGCCAAGACCTATCCATATGGCAAAGGCATAAAACGAGCCTACGTATGAGTAATCACGCTCGCGCGGCTGCACTGATGCCTGGTTTACATACAACACAATGGCCAAACCGGTGAAGAAAAACAGCAAGCCAACAATCAACGCATCTTTACTGCGGCGGTTAACGTGGAAAAACAAACCTATTAAACCAATTATTAATGGCAGGGCGTATAGCGGAGTATAAGTAGTAGCCGCAGTTACTGATTTTGGTAAATGTTTGCCACCGTCAAACAAACCGGTTGTCCAGTTGCCGTCAATACCTTCGGTGCTGGTTTGCCCGTCAGCATCGTTATAACGGCCAACAAAGTTCCAGAAAAAGTAACGCCAGTACATCTGGTACATTTGCCAGCTAAACATCCATTTCAGGTTATCGCCCATAGTTGGGGCCTGCCCTTCGGGAATCCTCAGCCATTGCTTGTAAAACTGCACGTCGTTAGGATCGGTACTGTACATACGCGGCAGGGCTGTATTATGGTCATATACATAATCAGTTTTACGACCTGCATTTTCATATTTGGTTTTACCTTTACGATAAATGATACTACCCTGTTTTTGATCCGTAACCTGCGAATCATACATGGGGCCGGTTAGCAAAGGTACTTCGCCGTACTGGATACGGTTAAGGTAACCGTAAAGCGTAAAAGCGTTATCTGGATGTGAGTTATTTAAATTAGTATTAGCAGTTGCACGAATAGGGATATAAGCGAATGAGCCATATCCAAAGTATATAAATGCAACGCAAAGTAAAGCCAGGTTTAATACAGGTTTCTTTTTGCGGATACTGTACATGATCCCCAATACCAGGGCAACAACTATCAGCAGGATGAAAAAGAAAGCTCCGGTCCCAAAGCCCATTCCTAAAGAGTTAACAAAGAAAAGATCGAAATAAGCCGCGAACTTAATGGTATATCCCCTGATGCCATATTGTACCAGGCCAAGAATCACTACCCCTGCCAAAAAAGTCAGGATGCTATTACCAACCGTAATGTTTTTAGTTCGGCGAAAATAGTAAACCATTGCGATGGCCGGTATAGTCAACAGGTTTAACAGGTGGATCCCGATTGATAAACCGATAACATAAGCTATAAAAACAATCCATTTATCAGCACCGGGTTCATCTGCATGCTCATCCCATTTAAGAATTGCCCAAAATACAATAGCAGTACATAGTGATGACAGGGCAAATACAATGGTTTCGACAGCCGAAAACCAAAACGTATCGGTATATGTGAAGGCCAGGGCACCAACAAGGCCGGCCCCCATAATTACATATAATTTATAACCGTCGATAGCCTCATCACGTTTTTCAACCATCAGTTTTTTGGCAAAAGCAGTAATTGTCCAAAATAAAAACATAATAGTTGCACCACTGGCCAATGCCGACCCCATATTAGTAAAGAAAGGCACTTTAGTGTTATCACCAAATGACAATAACGACAAAACCTTGCCTATCATGGCAAAAACCGGGTAACCAGGCTGGTGCGCTACCTGTAAACGGTAGGCACATGAAATAAATTCGCCGCAATCCCAAAAGCTTACAGATGGCTCTAATGTTAAAATATAGGTTATTGAGGCTATAACAAAACAAAGCCAGCCTAACAGGTTATTGATTTTTTTGTACTGCATTTAATAATATCAATTGATTTAATAGCGCGGCAAATATCATGATTTTTATAACTTATTTAAAAAAAACACCTGCACGTGACAAAATTTAACATTAATTAACTTTTTGAAGTACTGGGGTTAAAGAAATTTTATTTACCGATCTTCACGAACAGGCATATTTCAATCCAATTATTTAATAACTATAAACCTGCTTTGTTGATAATTAATTCAATGATTATGACCGGCTAACCAGGTATCAATGTCCAAATCAATTTGCATAATTTTAATATATCAGAAACAACCTGCGGGGCATGTATGTATATATCCTTATTTACCAATGAAATTTTTAACTTAGAACAATTAATACTTATTTTGTTGTAATGCAAAAACTCTACTCCTTAAGTTTTCGAAAAACACTTATCATAGCCATAATTGCCTTATTCACATCGCAGTTAGGCAAGGCACAATCAGTTTATTTACCTAATTCATACCAGTTGTACCAAAAGTTCAATTCGGATATTTATTCTATAAAAAGCTCGGTTCATACTTCACTACGGCCTTTTTTAATTGATAGCACCATTCTGCATACCTATGATTCGGTAATGAATGTAGGGGTTAAAGATCGTAAAACCTGGGGCGGGCGTAAATTATTTAACGAACACCTTTTTGACGTAAAAGCAAAAGAATATACCTTTTATGCCGACTATATTACTGATCTGCAAGCCGGCAGGGATTTCACTAACAGTAATTCGACAAACTTAAATGTACGTGGATATCAAATTGGAGGAACAGTGGGCAGCAAATTTTCATTTTACACAAGCGGTTTTGAAAATTCGGCCAAGTTTGTATCGTATTATAACAACTATGTCAATACCAACGGTTTTATACCCGGCCAGGCATATGCCAGGAAGTATACAGGCCAACCGCGCAACTCACAAGATTGGTCGTACGTAACTGCAATACTCTCCTATTCAGTAACAAAAAAACTAAATATTACTTTAGGCGAGGATAAAATGTTTATTGGTGACGGATACCGGTCGGTGCTCTTATCTGACTTTGCCGCCAATATGCCGCTTCTCAGGCTTACAGCCGACCTTGGCCCCGTACGTTATATGGTAGCGTGGGCCTATATTGAAGACCTCAATAATGTTGCACAAAAATTTGACAGTTTTGGAAGTAACCGCCGCAAATGGGCTTTATTCCATTATATTGACTGGAATATAACCAAACGCGCCTCATTCGGTATGTTTAACGCCCTGATAGCTCCCGAAGCTAATAACCAAGGTAATCGGGCAGGCTTTGACGCCAATTTTGTGAACCCAATTTTATTTGCAAGCTCGCTGGGTCCGGGTGGTTATCAAAAGGATAATGTATTTTTAGGTTTTAATGCCAAATACAAGCTTTTTGATAAAGCTGCGCTGTACGGACAGATCATGTTCGACAGGTTCAAGGGCAGCGATTTCTTTTCGGGCAACAGTACCGATAACACCAACGGCTGGCAATTGGGTATCCGTGGCGCAGATATTTTTAAAGTTAAAAGATTAAACTATCTATTTGAATATAACACTGTTAAGCCATACACTTACAGTAACCAGCAGTCAATAAACAGTTATTCGTTTTACGGCGATCCTCTGGCCCATCCTTACGGAGCAAACTTCAGGGAACTTTTGGGCATTTTGAATTATTCGGTTGGCCGGTTTGATTTCCAGGGGCAACTTAATTATGCCAAATATGGACTTGATGCCACAAAGGCTGAAAATAACGGCAAAATAATTATCAAGCCTTTTATACCTTCGGCAAATACTACAACTACCATAGGCCAGGGTATAAGTACACAGCTTTATTATGGTGAAGGAACTGTTGCTTACATACTTAACCCAAAGTATAATTTACGCCTGGAACTCGGCGCATTGTACCGCCAGGAAAAAAATGACCAGAAAGATTCAAAAAACACCATGATCACCTTCGGGATAAGAAGCTCGTTCAGAAATTTATATCACGATTTTTAATCGATAAAAAGCCTTACGAAGTTTAAAACCTTTGTAAGGCTATAAACCAGAGAATCTTTACTCCCTTTTCTTTTTTCTTGAGCCTACAGATACCCCGACGGCTACACCAATTGCTATACCCAAAGCAAGGCTATGCAAAGCCAAACCAATAGCTGTGCCAACCACCAGCCCACCTGCAAAATAATTAGGATCTATCCTGTTCAAAATCGATATCAAAATTTAATTTACCAGTATTTTCTAACCGTGTACAAAAACACTTCATCTTCCTCATGTATCAAATTGAACTTGTCACTGCCAGCCATTTTTGATATAGTATCACCAACCTTAGCAACCTCATCGAAGTTGGCCGTTGTGCTTAATGAAACAGGAATGATACGAAATTCTTCGCTATTAACGGAAATCATAACATAGTCTCTGTAGCGATAAACAGATTCCAGCTTACCGTTAATTTCGGCATCGTGAAACTGATTATACTTTGTTACCCGTGCAACTACACAAACAATGATAACAGCAGTTATACAGCACAAAAGAAATAGTTTTTCATTTATTATAAAAGAAAGCCCAAATTACAAAAGAAACTTTTTATTTCTACCCTACTGACAAACTGCTGTCATAACCATATATTTATTTTGAACAGCATTCAAAAGCATCAATATGACCAAGCCTGATATTGCCAGCCTGCGGGTTTATAACCAGCATCTTAATCACGATAAATTTAAAAAACCTGAAGATGTGGTTGGATATATGTGCGCCATGCAGGCGCAGGAATACACGCATGCAAAATGGGCAATTGGTTTACGGATGCTATCACCTGCGGATAAAATGGTAGAAAAGGCTATAACAACCGGAACTATATTGCGCACCCATGTACTAAGACCAACCTGGCATTTTGTTTTACCTCAGGATATCCGCTGGATGCTTAGCCTTACTGCTCCAAGGATCAACGCGGGCAATGCCGCCATGTATAAAAAACAGGAGGTTACCGATGCAATTTTTAATAAAAGCTTTGACGTATTTACAAAAGCCCTGCAGGGCGGCAAACAGCTAACCCGTACAGAAATTGCCGCTGCGCTAAATCAGGCAAACATAGCTACCGACGATCTCAGGCTTACCATATTACTGATGAAAGCCGAACTGGAGCAGTTAATTTGCAGCGGGGCAAGAAAAGGTAAACAATTTACTTACGCACTGCTTGATGAACGTGCACCAATGAAACCGGCCATTGATCGTGCCGAGGCGGTAGCTCGTTTGGTTTTGCGTTATTTTACAAGCCATGCCCCCGCTACAATAAATGATTTTGTACATTGGAGCGGTCTTACTGTTGCCGATGCCAAAACCGGGATCGAAATAAATAAAGGCCGGCTCAGTAATGTAATCATTGAAGAGATAAGCTATTGGATGAATACTGATGTCGATTTCAGTACAGCAAAAAAAACAGGGGCTTACCTTCTGCCTGTTTACGATGAGTTAATTATAGCGTATAAAAATCGCGATGCCATGGTACCAGCCAGCTTTCGGGATAAAATGGGGGCTATTACCTTTTTCCCAACTATAATGGTCAATAACCAGGTGGTTGGCAACTGGAGCCGGAATATGGGTAAAAAGAATATTGATATTGAGCTCAAACCATTTGGCAAACTCAATAAGGCTCAAAACCAGTCTATTGAAAGCGCCATACAACGTTTTAAAAAGTTTAATGGTGTCGGATAACAAACATTAACTACATCAACAAGTTACTTATAAAAACAACATATTATGCCCGAACTACCCGATCTGCAGGCTTTTAGCCATAACCTGCAAAAAATACTTACAGGTAAAACCGTTAAAAAAATAGAAGTACCTAACGCTAAAAAACTAAATGTTAGCGTACATGAACTGAACGAGGTATTATGCGGACAAAAGCTCGAAAAAGTATATCGCGAAGGGAAGGAACTGCACATTAAATTTAGCAAAGGCGATGTCCTGGGTCTGCACCTAATGTTGCACGGTAAACTGTTTTTGTTCGATACCAAGAACGACAACAAGTACAGCATCATCGAGCTGCACTTTGATGATGGCAGCGGATTAGTACTGACCGATTTCCAGGGGATAGCGACGCCTACCCTCAACCCCGAAAAAAAGGACGTACCCGACGCGCTTGATGCCGATGCCGAGTATTTGAGAAAGCGCCTGGCAAAAACAAAAACCAATATTAAAACTGTTCTGCTTGATCAAAAGATCATGAGAGGCGTCGGCAACGCGTACGCTGATGAGATTTTATGGCACGCCCGCATTTCTCCGTTCTCCGTAAGCAGTAAAATACCGGAGGCCAAACTGAAAGACCTGGTTAAGGCAATAAAATCGGTATTGGAAGATGCAGAACAAAATATCCTTAAATCAAACCCCGGCATCATTAACGGTGAAGTTCGTGATTTCATGGATATTCACAATTCAAAGAAAAAACACAGCCCAACAGGCGCCGCGATCATAATTAACGAAGCATCGCGGAAAACATATTATACTGATGAGCAGGAATTGTTCGAGTAAATCTCGCAGGGTTTAAAGAAGAGTATTTAGCGTATTTTGCTGCGCTCGTTTAATGAGCGCAATGCTCAAAAGGCTCCCCTTTAGAGAAGATTTAGAGGGGGCACCTACTTCAACTTTTTCACCAGTACATTAAAATCAACACCAACAATCGGAATCTTCTTCCAGGGTTGGGTTTCACCATCCTTATGGAAGGTACCGCCGTTAAATAAGCCGCAGGCAAATCCAACGTTGGAGTTGGTTTTGGTTGTCAAAAATTCAATAGAAACCACAATATCACCGGCCACTTTAACATTGTATGGCGATAAGTCGACGGTGGTTAATTGATGATTTTCCACATTGTCGTATTTTTTAATATAGCCTTTTATTTCGTCTTTAACCAAATTAGCTTCATTTGGAAACTTCCCGGCCATTTGGTAAACATTTACTTTAAAAGGGATGCTATCGCTTGATCGGTTTTGAGTATGAAAGTTCAGCGTAAGTAATTTTACATGCTTTTTACCAGCATTCATTTCAATACCAACCTGCGCACCTTTAACAGCATCAAAGGTATTATTGGATGAGCCGCTTCGGGGTTTGTTGCCTATCGTTTTGGTTTTATCCTGGGCGGATACGCTAACGGCAATGAAGCATAAAAAACATAAGGCAACGAGTTTTGCAAAATTTCGGGAGAATATCGATTTGAACATAACAATAAGTTTTGGATGAATTTATAAGGTAGACGATGGCGATAAACAAATGGTTGCAACCTCGATCTGAAAATTTTTCATCGCGGATCCCTGTAGAGATTCATCACACGCCTCTGCAATCAGGCAACGTCATTCCTTCTTAACAGCACTGTTCCTGATAAAAACAGCCGACATCAGGGCGCCCAAAAAACCCAGGCCGGCGCAGATCCGCATAATATTGCCATAAGCCGAAATAAATCCATTGTGATACGCAATCTCGACTGCTTTTTTGTTGGATCCGTCGATACCGGCGGGCACTTTAGCATTACCTAAGTTGGCCGATTGTTCTATAACTATCTTTTTATCTTTTTCATTAAGGGATAACTTTTTTAACTCCCCCTGCATCGCTCCCGAGAAAAACAAAACCGCCAGGGCACCAAAAATGGCATTGGCAAAAACATTGGCAATCCGGGTCATAGCATTATTAATGCCCGACGCTGTACCCGAAAAATGATCACTTACAGATCCCATTACCGTTGCCGTAAGCGGCGCTACCGTTATTGACATGCCGAAGCCAAAAACAAGCACACCGGGAAAAAAGCTTGTCCAATAATCGGAAGGGCCTGCAGTTTGTTTAATGAACGACAACATTAGTAACCCGGCTCCCGCCAAAGCCGGACCGATGATGAGCAATAAACGTGGGCCTTTTTTATCGGCGATAGCTCCTGCATAACGCGCAATGGAGATCATGAGCACAGTAAAAGGTAAAAATGTTAATCCAGATTGCAGCTGGCTATACCCCTGCACCTGCACCATGTTTAGTGATATGAACAGCATACCGCCACCCAAACCCGCGTACAGAAAAAATGTAAGCAGGTTTATCCCGCTAAAGGTTTTACTACTAAACAGGTTTAGCGGCATCATGGGATGTTTGCTTGTACCTTCTATGTAAATAAAAGCAATGAGCAATAATAAGCCCAGGGCTAATGATCCATAAACCTGCCAGCTATTAAAACCAACCGCCGGCATCCGCAGAAAACCAAATGTTAGCAAAGCAAGCCCTGATGCAATAGAAATAGCCCCGGGAAAATCAATGGTTTGATCGGTATTATCATCCTTACTTTCGGCAACCTTGCGCCACAGGATGAGTAAAGCTACTACCCCTATGGGTATATTAATAAAGAATATGTACCGCCATAAACCGGCATCGGCTAAGGCGCCACCCAATACCGGGCCGCCCACTGTAACTACCGTGGTAATGGCCGACCATGTTCCGATAGCCTTGCCCCTTTCTTTTGCATTAATGGATGATGAAATAAGCGAAAGGCTCCCCGGAATCATCAGTGCGCCTCCAATACCCTGTATGATCCGAAAAATAATGAGATAAAAAACACCCGGTGAAAACCCGCAAAGAGCTGATCCGGTTATAAAAATAAAGATCCCTATCATGAAGACCTTCTTCCGCCCCAGTTTATCGCCAAGCGAGCCGCCTATTAAAATAAGCGAGGCAAGCATCAACAGGTAAGCGTTCAGGATCCAAAAGAGATCAGCTCCTTCGGCATCAAGGCTTTGTTGTAATGCCGGCAGCACCACATTAAGTGCTGTACCATCAATAAATGCCATGGCCGAAGCCAGTATAGCCGAAACCATGATCCATTTGCCTGCCGGGCTGCCCAATGAAACTGTAGCCATATTTTATAAGGTTGTAATTGAAAGGTTTATTACAAAGTTGCAGTAAATGATCGGATTAAACGGAGCCTAAAAAAACAATTTAAAGTGTTGCAAAAAAATATGACTATCGCCTGAAAACACCGATGTTTTCCGGGCAAAGCAGGATCAGCAAAAATATTGCAGCAAAATCAAGTGGTAAAACTTCCGACTCATTTACTGCCGAAAATAGCATTATCAAAATGGTTAATATAATTATTGCGATAACATGGTTGCGGTGCGGGATAGGAATTCCGATTCTATCAATAAAGCGTTTAGCCCTAAAATTACTCCGATATATAAACGGCAATATCAAAAAGTAAAAAGCACTTGCGGCTATCAAAATCCAATAGAGCACAATTTTTCCGGTCTCATTAATTTTAATTATTCCATTTGCATTTGCCCCCAACATTGCGGTGTTGGATTTAAAAAGCGAATGGGTTGACAGATGAAAAAGGTCAGGTAAACTGTTCATTTTTTCGGTGATGAAAAACAGGCTTGCTATCCCGGTTAAAATTAAAACCACACAAAACTGGATGCTGCGATAGCGCGAAAGCCTTACAATATATACTGCCGACACTATAAAAATTACAAGTAACAACAATACCGTGAAGTATCCTATAAAACCGCCATAGCGATTGTATATCATCTCAAAATATCCTTTATCAATGAAGAAGAGTATGATAGCCACTATAGTGAACACGATCATTAATCCGAAGATCAACGCCTCAAACTTGGTTAAGCTGTTTTTTTTACGGGCAGTATTATACGTATTGAGCACGGCGATAATTTTATGAATGATTGTAATAACTAACAAAAACTTACCAAAACATGTTTTCGGTCCGTTTTTAAAAAGAAAATAAGCTCTAAATTATTCCGTCACGCCAACGGCAACATTCGTCACATTTAATTCTGAAGGTCATATTGTTGCTGTACCATTGAATCATAAATCAACAGCCACATGAAAAAGCTTATCCTGATACTGATTCATCTCACCATTGCATACCTGTTGAAGGCGCAGCCGCTGCAGCAACCTATAGTTTTGGGCAGGGTGGACACCATTTATTCCAACATCCTGAAAGAGAAACGACCACTTTGGGTTTATACGCCAGGATATGATACCAACTACTTTTCAAAACCGGAATTTCCGGTTTTGTACGTTTTAGATGCCGATGATCATTTTATGTCGCTGGTTACTATGATCAAAGAACTTAGCGCAACTGCAGGCAATACGGTGCTGCCGCAAATGATTATAGTTGGCATTTTGAATACATCCGGACACCGTACACGAGACCTTACGCCTACCAGCAGCGCTATGTACAAGTCATCAGGCGGAGCGGAAAACTTTGCCGCCTTTATGGAAAAAGAACTAATTCCATATATCGACAAAGCATATCCAACTGCTCCCTATCGCACCATGATCGGTCATTCGTTGGGAGGATTAACGGTGATCAATTTATTATTAAAACATACACATGTTTTTAATGCCTATGTAGCTATCGATCCGAGCATGTTTTATGACAACGATAATTTACTTAAACAAGCAACCATTATCCTTAAGCAAAAGAATTTTGGCGGTAAAAAGCTTTTCCTCGGTTTTGCCAATACGATGAATGCAGGCATGGATACTATACAAGTAAAAAAGGACACGACCGAAATATCACATCATATCCGGTCGATCATAAAACTGGCCGATGATCTTTCTGTCAATAAAACCAACAATCTGCAATGGGCTAAAAAATATTATCCCGATGACGATCATAATTCAGTTTCGTTCAATGCTGAATATGATGCCTTACGGTTTATTTTCAAAAACAACCGCTTTCCGCGAAACCAGCCTTATAACCAATATTTTGATAAACAGTATAATGCCGTGCAGCTAAGACAAATGATAGATACCCATTACAAAATGATGTCCGCTGAAATGGGTTACACCGTACGCCCTCCCGAGCCGGAGATGAATGGCATAGGCTACGCGTTTTTGCAACAAAAAGATTATGAAAAAGCGGCTATGTTCTTCCAGGTCAACATAGATAATTACCCGAAAAACTTCAACGTTTATGACAGTATGGGCGATTGCTTTTTAGCCCGTGGGGATAAAGCAAATGCCGAAAAGTATTTTAAGAAAGCTTTATCAATAAAGTATACCAAAGAGATCATGGATAAGCTGGATAAGGTGCAGGCAGAGAAGTAAGAGATTTGGAGGGGCTAATCTATAAAACTCACCGGTTCCAAATCTTTCAACTCGTCTTCAGTAAACAACCTTGAATGGATCATGAACCTAAAACCCGTCGGTATTTCTATTGAAAAACTTGAACCACGGCCTTTGGTAATATCGAGCTGAAGCTGGGTATGCTGCCAGTATTCAAACTGGTCCCTACTCATCCAAAATTCACAGTCATCCACCTCTCCTATTTTCACGTCGCTGCCGCCGAGTTTAAACTCGCCCTTTTCAAAGCACATAGGCGATGAGCCATCGCAGCAACCACCGCTTTGATGGAACATCAGGTCGCCAAAGCGGGATTTGAGTTCGGCTATCAGCTTTGAAGCTTCGGGGGTTATGGTTACTCTTTTGATCATGTCTTCAAATTTCGCGCGAAGAAGCAGATAAGTAAAGAAATATTCAAACACATAAAGACTTACGAAGTTTCAGAAACTTCGCAAGTCTGGGGAACGGGGGGATTAAAGCCGGGATTAAAAAAATCCCAGCTTGTTCTTGTTATATGAGATCAGCATGTTTTTTGTTTGACGGTAGTGACCAAGCATCATTTTATGATTTTCGCGACCAAAACCTGATTTTTTATAGCCGCCGAACGGCGCATGTGCAGGATATGCGTGATAATTATTTACCCAAACCCTGCCGGCCAGTATTGCGCGGGGCACCTGGTAAAGCTCGTGCGCATCGCGGGTCCACACACCGGCACCCAATCCGTACAGTGTGTCATTGGCTATCGCGATAGCTTCTTCAGTAGTTTTGAACGTAGTTACACAAGCCACCGGACCGAAAATCTCCTCCTGAAAAATGCGCATCTTGTTATTACCCTTAAACAACGTAGGCTGAATATAATAACCGCCTTCCAGCTCACCATCAAGCTTTTTAACCTCGCCGCCGCAAAGTACCTCTGCTCCCTCTTCTTTACCAATTTTCAGGTACGACTGGATTTTTTCGTACTGGTCGTTAGATGCCTGTGCGCCCATCATTGTGGTGCCATCTAAGGGGTTACCCATAATGATAGCATTAGTGCGTTCTATCACCTTCGACATAAATTTATCGTAGATGTTTTCATGCACCAGGATCCTCGACGGGCAGGTGCAAACCTCGCCCTGGTTAAGGGCAAATAATACTGCGCCTTCAACAGCTTTGTCAAAAAACTCATCATCGGCATCGGCTACCGATTCAAAAAAAATATTTGGTGATTTTCCGCCCAGCTCCATCGTAACCGGGATGAGGTTTTCAGATGCGTACTGCATAATCAAGCGGCCGGTTGTGGTTTCGCCCGTAAAGGAAACTTTGGCAACCCTTGGCGATGAAGCCAGTGGCTTACCTGCCTCCGGACCAAAACCGGTGATAATGTTCAAAACACCAGGCGGCAAAATATCCTGGATCAATTCCATTAATACCATGATGGATGTTGGTGTTTGCTCGGCTGGCTTCACCACGCAACAATTACCGGCAGCAAGCGCAGGCGCAATTTTCCAGGTAGCCATCAACAGCGGAAAATTCCAGGGGATGATCTGTCCTACCACACCTAATGGTTCATTTAAACAAATACTTACGGTATATTCATCATGCTCGGAAATCCCGCCTTCTTCCGCACGGATAACACCGGCGAAATAACGAAAATGATCAATCACCAGCGGCAAGTCGGCAGCGCGACATTCACGAATGGCCTTTCCGTTATCGATGCATTCTACAACGGCCAAAAACTCCAGGTTGGCTTCAATAACATCGGCTATTTTATTTAACAGCGATGCCCTGTGTGCGGCTGAAGTTTTGCCCCATGCCGGGAATGCGGCATGAGCGGCATCCAGAGCCAGTTCAACATCTTCCTTTCCTGATCGTGCAGCCTTGGTGAATACTTTGCCGTCGATAGGCGAAACGTTATCAAAATATTCGCCTTTAACCGGCGGAACAAATTTGCCGCCGATAAAATTGTCGTATTTATCCTTGAAGGATGGTTTAGAAACAGCGCTCATAATTTTTATGGTTTTTTGGTAACACTAATGTAGAGCTACCTCGCTGTAAGGCATTTGCATTATGCTCTCAAAAGGTAGCACAATGGTCGCATTTTTTGCACCCACTTGTTAATCATAATAAGTATACCTAATTTGGTATAAATTATAAATGGCTATGAATAACAAAACCCTGTTATCTCCACTAAGCCTCTCACACGGAAAAGAACTGAATACCCTGGTTGAAAACCGCAGGGCTTACACCATGAACCATTGCGAACTCAACGTTTTTGAAACTTTTGAGCGCAGCGAACTGGTGCCCTTAACTTTTAGCGACCTGGTAATAACAAGCATGTTGCGCGGCAAAAAGGTGATGCACTTGTTTGATAAACCGGGGTTTGATTACCTCCCCGGCGAAACCGTTATAGTGCCGCCAAATATTACCATGAAAATTGATTTCCCGGAGGCTACTATCAACCAGCCATCACAGTGCACAGCTTTGGCTATTAACCACCAGGAAATTACCAATACGCTTGATTTCT
The DNA here is from genome assembly GCF_017569325.2 of Mucilaginibacter gossypii. NCBI lineage: Bacteria > Pseudomonadati > Bacteroidota > Sphingobacteriia > Sphingobacteriales > Sphingobacteriaceae > Mucilaginibacter > Mucilaginibacter gossypii. Next base: position 2,857,315 of record NZ_CP071878.2, read on the forward strand.
TAAATGAGAATTACCCAAGGGAAGATAAGCGGGTTTGGCAGCTGAACTATAACCAGTTCCACTTTTTTAATAATTATGAGCTGGCCCAGCTCATTAATAAACTCATCCGCATCAGTACCGGCGATGCCCTGACCAAGGATGTGCTTGCCAACCTCACTTTAAAAGAATTGCTAATCCGCATTATGCAGATGCAAAACATTAACGAGATCAGCGATAACCTGCATGAGCTATCAAGCAGCAGCCGATTTGCCTATGTACTGGAATACATTAGGGTGCATTTAAGCGATAAGCTTAATATTGATGCATTGAGCCAAATGGCCTTCATGAGCAAAGCCAGCTTTTTCCGGGCGTTCAGGCACGAGTTGGGGATTTCGCCGGTTGACTATATCATTAAAGAGCGCCTGCAATTAGCCAAGCAGCTCATGAACAATCCGCATAACAGTATCTCTGAAGCTTGTTTTAAAGCCGGGTTCAATAACCTTAACTACTTTAGCCGCGCATTTAAAAAGATAGAGGGCATTACGCCAAGTTATTACAAGGCCAGGCTGCGGGGTGGGCACCTGAATTAACAGACTAATAAAGATATTATTTGGAAGGTAAGAAGCAATCTTATACGTGCACTTAGTAAACACTTATAAGATTGCTGTTGTGTAAGGCGCTTAACCTTCTGGTGTTTATGCCGATCTGCGGCTATTACTGATCAATGCTGATTCATAAACAGTGCTGATGATGTCTTCGGCAGAAAAAGTACCCAGGAAATCCCAGTCGATATGGCTGTAGATAACCTGTTTTGATGGTTCAATAATATAGGTGGCCAATAACGGCGCGTTTTCGTCAATGCCCGAAAACCTGTCCCACACCGGGTAATCCTCAGAATACACCCTAAATTGCTGTGCAATTTCTTTATCGGCATCGTGATAAAAATTAAGGGTGAGGCTTTGTTCCCACGCCCATTTTTCAAGATCTTCGGTACGTTCGTCACTAATGATAAGCAGGTTGCCGCCGCTTGCCTTAACCTCATGCTGCAAATTATTCAGTTGTTTAAGTTGCGCCAGCCCGTGCTGCCCCCAATGGCGCGAATAAAAAGAAATAACCAGCGGCTTATTTAATAAATTCCTTTGCGAAATAGGGCCATGTGTTTCGGCGCCATTGTAAAATTGCTGCCAGCGGCTATAATCGTTACTTAACTTAAATTCAGGGACCAAATTGCCCGCTTTTACAGGATGTAATGATTTCAGTTTACGAAACTTAAGATCGGGTTCGGCAACAACTTCAAGCAGATCGAAAAAAGGATATTTATTATTATTATTTGTGGTTTGCATTTTAAAATAGATTTATGATGTTATGGATAATGTTTTAAGGTAATTGTAGTTGAGCTTTATTGTTCAACAACAACGGCATAATCCATAAATTACCCGGTAACGCATGAGCAAGCCCGGCGGGATGGTGCTGCTTAATTGTTTATTGTTGGATGTGTTCATAAAAATATATTAATTGAGGTCAGTAAATTTAAAGGTGCGTAACAGCTTATCTGAGATGGAGAGAATTTCAACAACAGCAACATATGGGCATGTACATTTCGCCCCGGTTTTGAGCTGATGTGTATTTATTACTGCTGATTAAACTGTTGCCCGTCATCTGTTTTTGAATGCTACATAACAAATATACTATAATATCTATAAACTTAGTATAATTTATTTAAAATAGTTCTCTATTCTTTTTAACGTCAAAATTCCTTGTCACCTACTGGTATTTTATATCGGCTAACATTCAATGCTCTTGCCTTTCTAAAAACAAAACGTTGTAATTTGCGTTCCGTATAACTAATAAATTAACTATGCAGAACAGGTTGAAACCGCAATATATTATCGTACTTGTTTTAAGTGTTTTAGTCCTCTCCAACTGCAAAAACAACAGCAAAAAACATTACAATTATATAGCTGATTCCCAAAAAAAGAAAATGGTTAAAGAGTGGACAAAAACCATTCCTGGCAACTTTAGTGATCAAACCGAGGTTGTATTTGACAGTACCCGTATCGTCACATTTCTTCAAAGCCATCCCGCTTTGGCTCCCTATGAGCAGGATCTGCGGAGTTTTTACCGTAAGCGTAAATTCGCCTATGCATGGTACGAAAAAGGCACTTTAATTGAACAGGCCGGTAACCTGAACGACAGGCTGATGAACCTGCAAAACGAAGGCATATATAAAGGTATCCCCTATCAAAAAGATTTAGACTCACTGATATTTGATAATCATTCAAAAACAAGGGTCAAAAAGCCTGATATTGGCACCGAGTTAATGCTCACTGCCCAGTATTTCGCGTTTTCAAAACTGGCTTTCCGGGGTATGAGCGATTCGGTCAGCCGTTCGGTAAACTGGTTCCTGCCGCGTAAAAAGATAGCATATGATGATTACCTGGATACACTCTTAAAAAAAACTTCGACCCCCCCCCCTGCCATAAGCGAGCCGGTATACCGCCAGTACGACTTGCTAAAAAGTTTCCTGGCCAAATACCGCCAGCTTGATGCCCATGAGAACTGGGAGCCAATTATTATCAGCAAAAAACTCAAACCCGGCGATTCGTCGGCTGTAGTTGCCAACATAAAAGCCCGCCTATATAAACTGGAAGATTTTAAAGGCGATACGCTCAACAATAAGTTTGATGACGAGTTCAAAGCAGCCATAACCCAATTCCAGCTCAGGCACGGCCTTAGCGCCGATGGCTTGCCCGGTCCCGGAACTATGGCCGAAATGAATGTACCGCTCAAATCACGGATCAAACAGATCATTGTAAACATGGAGCGCTGCCGCTGGCTGCCTGTAAGTTTAACTACCGACTACCTCGCTGTGAATATCCCCGAATTTAAACTGCATGTTTACCATGCCGATAGCTTATTATGGAGCTGCAATGTGGTGGTGGGGGAAAAAGTACATCAAACAGTAATATTTTACGGCGAAATGCAGTACGTGGTATTCAGTCCTTACTGGAACCTGCCCGAAAGTATTGTGCGCAATGAAGTGTTGCCGGCTATGCGCAGCAATCCCAATTATCTTAACGAGCATAACATGGTCATTACCGGCCGGGAAAACGGGCTTCCGGTAATTCAGCAAAAACCTGGACCGGCAAACTCTTTGGGGCTGGTAAAATTCCTGTTCCCTAATAGTTACAGTATCTATTTGCACGATACGCCTTCAAGGTCGTTGTTTGGCGAATCGTCCCGGGCGTTTAGCCACGGCTGTATCCGCGTTGGCGAACCGGTAAAACTGGCTTCATTTCTTTTAAAATACGACAGCACCTGGACAACCTCCCGCATTAATAAAGCCATGCATCTCGGTAAACAACAGCAGGTTACACTCAAACAAAAGATGCCTGTATTTATAGCCTATTTTACCGCCTTTACCGACAGGAATAACCGGCTCAATTTCCGCAAAGATATTTATGACCGCGATGAACAGCTTGCATCTATGATCATGTCAGGCAGCGGGCAATACTAATCCACTTCTTACCAATCTCTTTTTCTTCATACAGCAGTTTAAAATACCGGTAATTAATAATTGCAAAATATTTTTCATGGGTTTGTAGGCAATCGCTAAAATTTAATTGTCCTCACTTTAAATCACTAAAGTGCATCCCTACAAAGGATAGTTTTCCTTTAGCACAGTGATCATTAACCAAACTATATGACATTATTAATAAACCCAGGAAAACTGATGCCTATGTAAAAAAAGCTTACTCTCCCCACTACAGGCAATAATTACCCGGAGGGAATTACTGCCTCGAAAAAGATTTTTGAATGTTTATAACTGCGTTGTGCTTCCAGGGCGCTTCGCTATTAACTCCCTTTAAATTCAATAAAATATGAAATTTTTCAAACACCCGGTGGGTGTACAGAGGCCATGGGTATCAAAATCCCTCAACCTGTGTAAATTTGCCCTTGCAGGTATGGTGCTCTTGAATATGCAGGCTTCGGCTGCTGAAGCGCCAAAAGCAAATGCCAAATCAAACTATAATTTTAACTTAAACTTCGCTAAACTTACCGGTAAGGTTGTTGACGAAAAAGGCGAACCACTCGTAGGCGTAAGCATCAGGATCAAAGGTACCACTACAGGTACACAAACCGATGCCAGCGGTAATTTTACGCTTGATGTTCAGCCAAACACTGTGTTGATTTTGAGCTATATCGGTTATGGCACTAAAGAAGTTGCGGTGGGAGGTAAATCAACTATTACCATTACTTTAACCTCAAACAACAATTTGAACGAAGTTGTGGTAACTGCCTTAGGTATTAAAAAAGAAGAGAAAAAATTAGGCTACGCAATTACAACTGTAAAAGGCGACCTACTTGATAAAGCGAAAGAAAGCAACGTAGCCTACTCATTAGAAGGCCGCGTGGCAGGTCTGAGCATCAGCGGTGTAAGTGGCGGTCCGGGTTCTTCAGCCCGTATCTTATTACGCGGTGTAACGAGCGGTACAGCTGGCGGCCCGTTATTCGTAATCAACGGTGTACCGATGGACAACACCCAGCGCGGTTCATCCGGCGAATGGGGTGGCGCTGATTATGGCGACGGTATCAGCAACATCAACCCTGATGATGTTGAAACCATTACGGTATTAAAAGGCCAGTCAGCATCCGCTCTTTACGGTACCCGTGCTACAAATGGTGTAATTTTGATCACCACCAAAGGCGGCAAAAAAAATTCGGGTTTTGGTGTTGAATTCAATACCAACTACCAAGCCGACAAGGTTAACAACACTACCGATTTCCAAACCACATATGGTCAGGGTCAGCGTGGTGTAAAGCCTCAAAATGCATCCGACGCACAAGCGTCAACTCGTTTAGCATGGGGTTCAAAACTTGATGGTTCACAAACCATACAGTTTGACGGCAAAATGTACCCATATTCCGCGGTAAACAATAATCTGCAAAACTTCTACCGCACAGGCAATACTTATACTAATACAGTAGCGTTTGACGGCGGTAATGAAACAGGAGCTTTCAGGTTATCAGTTTCGGATATGAATGCAGGTTCGATAGTACCTAACAGCAAACTCGACAGGAAAACTTTCAACTTAAACGCCAACCAAAACGTAACCGACAAACTGAACATCGGTATCGTGGCCAACTACCTGGTTGAAAACTCTACAAACCGTCCAAGCCTTTCTGACGGTCCGGGTAACCCGAACAACATCTGGTTTATCGCCCCTAACTTAAACCAATCTATCCTAAACCCTGGCTACGGTGCTAATGGTTATGAGCAGGTTTGGACAGACGACCCATATGTAACCAACCCTTACTTTGCAGCCAACAAGTTTATCAATAACACCGGCCGTAAAAGGTTAATTACAGCATTAACCGCCCGCTACAACTTCACCAGCTGGATTTACGCGCAGGCCCGTTTAGGTTATGACAACATTAACGATAGCCGCTTTAAAGTAACCCCTACCGGTACCGCGTACTACTCGGGCTTAATGGGCGGCCTGGACGAGCAATCAACCACGCAAACATCCGAATTAAACATCGACGGTTTAATTGGTGTTAAACACGACATTGTTAAAGACCTGTTAAGTTTCGACGTAACCGCAGGTGCTGCAACCCGTAAAAACCAATACGAATATACCAGCCTTAGCGGCGGTCCGTTCACGCTGCCGTTTTTCTATAGCATCAACAACGTAGGCAGCAAAAACTCAAGTTATGGCTTCAGCAAATCAGAAGTGCATTCGGCTTACTACAACGCTGATTTTGCGATTAAAAACTTCCTGACCATTGGTACCAGCGGCCGTTATGATGCATACTCAACGCTTAATGCCGGTAACCGAGGTATATTCACTCCATCGGTATCGGGCGCCTTCATTTTCTCCGAGTTGACACATATACCGAATATTGATTTAGGTAAAATCAGGTTATCATACGCTAAAACAAGTGGTGAGCTAAAAGACGCTTATGGCACTTCGGCTTATTACAGCCTGGGTAACAATATTAATGGTATAACTATCGGTAATTACTCATCTGATCTTTATAACACAGGTTTAAAACCATATACCCTTTCGGAAATTGAGATCGGCACCGAGTTAAAAATGTTTAACGGTCGCTTAAATTTTGATTTTGACTATTTTGCCCGTAAAACTAAAAACGAGATCCTGCGTAGCGGACTTGACATAGCATCAGGTTATACCACCCGTTTAATCGGTTCTCAGTCATTCCAAAATCGCGGCGTGGAGTTAGAGGTTAAAGGTACACCAATCCAAACTTCATCATTCTCCTGGACTCCATCGTTTAACTTTACTTATGTTAAAAACAAGGTGCTAAAAACCGATGAATTCGGCACTACGCAAAATTTAGGCACCTATCGTCCGTTAAATGCTAACCTTGCTTACGTAGTTGGTTTACCTGGACCGCAAATTATGGCTAACGATTACAAACGCGACGCAAGCGGTAATATTATTTTCGATTCAAGCGGTTATCCTGAGTACACCGATCGTAAAGCAATGGGTACAACAGTGCCTAAAATTTACGGCGGTTTAAACAACGATTTCAGCTACAAACATATTAATCTTTCGTTTTTGGTTGACTACCGTTTTGGTAATAAAATTCTTTCGGCAACAAACGCTTACAGCATCTACCGTGGTTTAAACAAAATCACACTTGATGGCCGTGAAGGAGGTGTAGTAGGCAAAGGTGTTACTGAAGCAGGTACGCCAAACACCAAAAATGTTGAAGCGCAGGATTACTACCAAAATGGTTTATATAAAGTATCGGCTCTTAACGTGTTAAGCGGCGACTTTATTAAACTACGCCAGGTAACATTGGGTTATACCTTTACAAGCGGCATATTGAAAGGTTCACCATTTAACGGTATTACCGTATCAGCAGTAGGTCGTAACCTTTGGACCATCCTGAAACATTCAGACAATATCGATCCTGAATCAGGCTTCTCAAACAATATCAACTATGCAGGCATCGAAGGTACCAGCTTACCGGCAACCCGCACATTCGGTATTAATGTTAACTTTAAATTTAGAAAATAACAGAGATGAAAAAGAAACTTATATATAGTGGTCTTTGTATTGCAGCGTCGCTTTTTGCCGGCTGTACCAAAGATTTCACCAAAATAAATACCGACCCTAATAAAACGTCGGCCGAAGTGTTCAATCCAAACTTCCTTTTAGCGCAGGCTGAACTTAATTATTCACAAACGGGCTACTCGCAGTTACTTTTTCAAAGTATGTGGTCGCAATCATTAGCTTCAACGTTCGGCTATTATGGTAACGGCGATAAATACACGCAAAGCGGATCATTTAACGATTATGTTGGCCGTGTGTATAGTGAGGGCTATGGCGCTGAAACTTACGCGCAGGAAATGAAAAACCTTACGGCGAGCAATGCAGCGTATTCAAATCTGAATAAAATAGGCACTATTATGAAGGTGCTTATCCTGCAACGCGTTACCGATACTTATGGTGATGTTCCTTACTCAGAAGCAGGCATGGCAAAACAGGGTATCTTTTTCCCTAAGTTTGATAAGCAGCAGGATATATATACCGCTATGCTTGCAGATCTTGACGCGGCAGTAAGCGGTCTTGATGCTGCAAAAGATAAACCGACTTCTGATCTGATCTACGGTGGCGATATTGCCAAATGGAAACGGTTTGGTTACTCTTTAATGCTGCGTGTTGCTATGCGTTTAACTAAAGTTGATGCCGCTACCGCGCAAAAATATGCCGAAAAAGCTTATGCCGGTGGTACCATGGCCAGCGTTGATGACAACGCCAAAGTAAAAACAGATAACGCGAATGGTTACAGCAATTCTATCGTTAACGCTTTATTAACTACTGATGATTTCCGTGAAGTACGCTGGTCAAAAACTTTGATCGATTACATGAAATCAACTACCGATCCGCGAGTTAGCGCAATTGCTGAAATCACTACGGGTAACGGTAAAGCAGCTAACGAAAACGAATCGCTTGCTGGTGATAATACCTACAGTAAACAGTTAGGTATGCCGAATGGCTATGATCTTAACGGCGGAGCCACTGATATATCAAAAGCACCGGGTTACCCAGGCGCAACTCCGGCTGTAAGCGCTACAGATGCTCCGGCGCCACTTGGCAAATATTCAAGACCAAGGCTCCAAGTTTATTACACCTCATCCGGAAGCATTAACCCTGTTGATAAAAGCACCATCAACATGCTGTTAACTTATGGCGAAACCGAGTTGTTACTTGCCGAAGCTTCGACCAGGAACTGGAATACAGGTAACGCTGCTACGCATTATGCTAATGCTCTTGCTGCTAACATGAAATCGGTCGCGCAAATCAATTCGGCCGCTACGGTAGATGCTGCCGCCATCACAGCTTATGTTGCTACACACCCATTGGTTAGTGCTACCGCGCTCCAGCAAATTAACATGGAGTACTGGGTTGAAACTTCAACCTTGTTCATGTTTAACGAAAACTGGACAAACTGGAGAAGATCAGGTTTCCCTGTATTAACACCTGTTGTTTACTCAGCTCAGTTTGATACTCAAATTCCGCGTCGCGTTATTTACCCAATTAACTTGTCATCAACAAACCCTAAAGGTTTAGCAAGCGGAGTTCAATCATTATCTGGTGGTGATAAATTTTCATCACGTGTATGGTGGGATAAATAATACCCCTATATAATTCATTTTAAAAACAAGGCTATGGCTTCATAGCCTTGTTTTTTGGTTTTTACAACAAAAAGGATTAATAATCCGGTGGCAATTATCAATACAAATAAGTAAATTTAAATCTCCCTGCGACCCGGAAAAAATAAAATCTGTTGATAATGTGTTGTTCTTCTCCCCTCGTTAATTTTAAACTTAAAAGGTTAAACACTTTTACATTTTGTACTGTTGCGTTGTTTACATTACAAAGTATGCGCGGTAATGCGCAGCAGCCGCTTTTTAAGCTGCTTACCCCCGACGAAACCAGTGTTAAATTCCGCAATGACCTGATTGAGGACGAAAAGCTCAATGTGCTCTCCTATGAGTACCTGTACAATGGCGGTGGTGTTGCCGTTGGCGATATCAACAATGACGGTCTCGAAGACCTATTTTTTACCAGCAACCTTGGTCAAAATAAACTGTACCTCAACTTAGGGAACCTGAAATTTAAAGATATTACCCAGCAAGCCGGCAGCGGCCTCGCGGGCAGGCCCGGCGACTGGAAAACCGGCGTTACCATGGCCGATGTTAACGGCGACGGCCTTCTAGATATTTATGTATGTTACTCCGGCCTTGGTGATAATGCCAAACGCCGCAACCAGCTTTTCATCAACAAAGGCAACAGCAAATTTGTTGAAATGGCCAAACAATACGGCCTTGATGATCCGGGCTATAGTACCCAGGCTGTATTTTTTGACTATAATAATGATGGCAAGCTGGATATGTTCCTGCTTAACCATAACGTTAAAAAAATCAGCAACCTTGAATTTGCGCAAGCCAAAGCCGAAACCGACGAACTGGCCAGCAATAAACTTTTTGAAAACAAGGATGGTCATTTTGTTGATGTATCCAAAAAAGCGGGCATCATTCAAAATCCCCTCACCTTTGGCCTTGGCGTTGCCATTGCTGATATGAACAAAGATGGATTACAGGATATTTATGTAACCAACGATTACAACGAACCCGACTACCTTTACATAAACAACGGAAACGGCACTTTTACCGAGGATAGTAAAAAGTGCTTCAAACATTTGTCGCAATTTTCAATGGGGGTTGATATAGCTGATATCAATAATGACGGCCTTCCTGATATGATGACACTTGACATGCTGCCGCCTGATAACCGACGTCAAAAGCTGTTACAACTACAAGAAAACTACGAATCGTTTGAGCTGATGCTGAACCAGAACCTGTACAAACAATATATGCGCAACATGCTGCAGGTTAATAATGGCGATGGTACTTTCAGCGAAATCGGTCAGCTGGCAGGTGTTTCCAATACAGACTGGAGCTGGTGCCCGCTAATTGCCGACTTTGACAACGACGGCTACAAGGATATCTTCATCTCCAACGGTTACTTCCGCGATTACACCAACAAGGATTTTTTACGGTACTGGGGCGATTATAAGCTAAAAAAAGCTATGAACCGCGAACCATTCCTGCTCATGGACCTGGTTAAAGCTATGCCCTCTACTACCCTGTCAAACTATATTTTCCAAAATAATCATAACCTTACCTTCACCGATAAAAAACAAGATTGGGGGATCAATAAAGGTGGCATTTCCAGCGGCTCTGTTTATGCCGACCTTGATAACGACGGCGATCTTGACCTGGTTACCAATAATATCAACAGCGAGGCTTCCATATTACAAAACATGACCATGGAAACCGGCAAAAAGAACTACCTGGCTGTAAACCTTAAACAACCGGAAGGAAATACAAACGCCATAGGTTCAAAAGTATTTGTATATAGCGGTAAGCAAGTACAGTACCAGGAGGTTAACCCTAACAGGGGATATCTTTCGTGCGTATCCACAGTTTTAAATTTTGGATTAGGCAATCAGCAGCAGGCAGATTCAGTACGGATCATCTGGCCCGATCAAACATCGCAATTGCTTAGCAACGTTAAAGCAAATCAACGCTTAAACATTACCTATAAAACAGGCAATCCTATATTTAAAACCAATGAAAAAGCCATTACCAAATCTGTTTTTAGTTTAGCTAAACCGACTATTGATTATACTCATACCGAAAATAGCATCAACGATTTTAAACGCCAGCCTTTGATGCTGTTCATGAGCTCAAAAACAGGACCGGTAATAGCCAAAGCTGATGTAAACAAAGATGGTCTTGAGGACCTATTTATTGCCGGTGATCAGAATACACCGAGCAAAATATTTATTCAAAAAGCAGGCGGCAATTATGCCGTTCAGGAGATATCGGACGTTAACAAAGAAAACACATCAGCAGCGGCGTTTTTTGACGCCAATGGCGATGGTTTTCCCGATCTGTACATAGCCAAAGGCGGCTATTCACTATTAGAACCCGTCGCTAATGAGCTGCAGGACAAGCTTTATCTAAACGATGGTAAAGGCAATTTCAGCTTTTCAAGCACCTCCCTCCCGATATTAACAGCCAGCAGTAAATCATGTGTGCGCCCTTGTGATTATAACAACGACGGAAAAATTGACCTGTTTGTCGGATCAAACGTTACACCGGGTTCTTATCCATCTGCACCAAAAAGCTACCTGCTTACCAATACGGGCGGTGGTCATTTTGAAATTACCGATGCACCATTTACAGGCATAGGTATGATCAAAGATGCGCAATGGGCCGACTTGAATGGCGATGGCCGTAAAGACCTGGTAGTATGCGGCGAATTTATGTCCATCATGGTATTTACCAACACCAAAGCTGGTTTTGTTGATGAAACAGTCAAATACTTTGACCATCCCGTTAGCGGTTTCTGGAACACGCTAACCATTACCGATGTGGATAGCGATGGCAAGCCTGATATTATTGCTGGCAACCTTGGCGAAAACACACAGATCCATGCCAGCCAAACAGAGCCTGCCGAAATGTATTTTGCCGATTTTGACGGCAACGGCTCAATCGATCCGTTTTTTAACTTTTATATACAGGGCGTAAGCTACCCTTTTGTAAGCCGCGACGAATTGAACGACCAGATTTACCCGATGCGTAAAAGGTTCGCTTCATACAAAGCTTATTGCGATGCGACCATGAAAGATATTTTCACGCCCGAAGAGCTTGCTAAAGCTACTAAGCTTACAGCTAATGAGGTTGCAACATGCCTGTTCATGAACCGTGGTGGAAAGTTTGTAAAAGCTGAGCTGCCGTTGCAGGCCCAATATTCGTCGGTATCAGAGATCCTCACCGGCGATTTTAATCATGACGGTAAAACAGACCTCCTGCTGCTGGGTAATCATTCAGATAACCGCCTGAAATTGGGAAGCTTTGACGCAAATTATGGTTGCCTGCTCACCGGCAACGGTAAGGGTAATTTCACATACCAAAGCCAACCGGTTGCAGGGCTATCAATAAACGGTGACGTAAAATCGGCCACAGAAATAAAAATAAACGGCGCAAATTATGTAATGATAGGTGCATCGGGCCAGGCTTTGCAGTTTTATAAGTACTGAGTTTTAAGTAACAAGTCTAAAGTATGGAATCGGGAGCTTTAGTGTGTTAGAGAACTATTAGCTTCTGCCTTAATGCTTGAAACTCGAAACAAAAATTAAAATAGATGATCAAACAAATATCAATATTGTTTTTAGCGCTGATAAGCACAACAGCTTATGCGCAAAAGAATAAAAAAAACATTCTTCCGTACCTGCATATCGATCAGGCTGTAAACGCTATTTCGGCGGTTATGATCCATGATGTTGTAAACCCACCAGCTGCTTCCCGCTATTATGCCTATGTAACCCTGGGAGCTTATAATTTGGTTAGCCTCAACAATAAACAAATAATACCAACTGGTGATTTCATCAAAAGCTACACACTGGATAACCAGATCAGCATCCCGGCCGATAAGTACGATTATCGCATAGCCGCTATGTATTGTATACTGGAAACAGGAAAGCAGATGCTCCCATCGGGTTTTATGCTGCAGGATGATGAGGCTAAATATGTAGCCCTTCTTAAAGAGAACGGCGTAACCGAAGATGTGATCAAACAATCAATAGCAGCTGCCACCGAAATGACTGGCAAGGTTATTAATTATTCCAAATCAGATAATTACAACAAACTGAGCGGTCGGCTTCGGTATTCGCCTATAAAAGGTGGTAAAAACTGGTTCCCAACCCCGCCGATGTATATGGAGGCCGTTGAACCCAACTGGAAAACCATTCGGCCTATGTTTATCGACTCCTCTAACCAGTTTGTGCCTATAAGGCCCGCCGTATTCAGCACTGACAGCACAAGCGACTTTTACAAGGAAGCATATGCAGTTTACAAGGTATCCAAAAATCTATCGACTGAACAAATCATGATTGCCAACTTTTGGGATTGCAACCCTTTTGCTGTCACCACATCGGGACACATGATGATCGGTTTTAAAAAAATCAGTCCGGGTGGGCACTGGATGAACATTGTCGGTATTGCCGTAAAAAAAGCCGGGCTTAGTTTTGATAAATCGATACAAGTAGCAACGCTGGTAGCCATGACCGAAATGGATGCATTTATCAGTTGCTGGGACGAAAAATATCGCAGTAACGGCATCCGTCCCGAAACCTATATTAACAAATACATTGATATTAAATGGGTGCCCATGTTGCAAACCCCGCCATTCCCGGAATATCCAAGCGGACATGCCGTATTGTCAAATTCGTCGGCTGGAGTATTAAGTTATCTGTTGGGTGATAATTTTGCTTACACAGATGATTCGGAAATCCCCTATGGTGTTGGCCCCCGCGATTTCAAATCGTTTAAGCAGGCTGCTGAAGAGGCTTCTTTGTCCCGTTTTTATGGCGGTATTCATTTTAATGATGCCATTGTTAACGGAAATCAGGAGGGGCGCGATGTGGCAGCAGCGGTTATTAAAAAATTAAAAGCGGCCGGAATAAACTATTTGGGTAAATAAAGCTTAGTTAAAAGTGAACTGCTTTTTAACTATGCGCACCAAGTAAGCAAGGTTACTGTACTTTTTATCATACCGGGATCCCGATCTTAATTCAGGAAACCGTTAAGATTCGAGGAGTCGTTCAAAACGTTTATCGGGTATGAACCAGGTCCCGGCTACCACTACATAAATTACCACGCTGATAACAGGATTTAACCATGTACATAAAATAGCAACCGCGTATAGCACCACAGAAATTTTGCCTTTAAAATCACTACCGAAAGCTTGTGCTATCAGCGAGTTTTCACCATGATGTTTTATAAGGCAGAAGGCCAAAATACGGTAGGCAATACCATTCATGATGAGCACCACACCATAAAAGAAAACCGGCCATTGGGTGAGGTGGGTCTCTCCCATCCAGCCGGTTACAAAAGGTATCAACGATAGCCAGAATAACAGGTGTAGGTTGGCCCACAATATTTTACCATTTACAGAGCGTACCGCTTGCAAGGTATGGTGATGATTGTTCCAGTAAATACCTACATATACAAAACTGAGCAGATAGCTTAAAAAAACCGGGATAAGTGGCTTCAAAGCTTCCAGGGTTTCGCCATGCGGAACCTTCATTTCCAACACCATAATGGTAATAATGATGGCTATTACGCCATCACTAAATGCTTCTAACCTGCCTTTACCTAACGCCATGGGCTAAATATAGCATTATTTGGCAAAAGCCTTATAACGCTGCATAGCCTCAACAAAGTAGTAATCGGCATAAGTTAAAGGTACGTCAACTTCGGTACCTGCCGGGAAATGCCCCACGCTGTGTTTCAAAATAAAACCTCCGTTGGTGTTCAAATCAGCTTTATATGCCGGTGCAGATAAGTTTTTGATAATAGTTTGAGCTGTATTAAAATACTTCTGACCATCCTTTTTATCAACGTAACGGCAAAGCTCTAACAAGGCAGAAGCCATAACTGATGCCGCAGATGCATCGCGAAGCGCGTTAGGGATGTTTGGTGCGTTATAATCCCAGTAAGGTATTTTATCGGCGGGCAAGTTTGGATTGGTCAATATAAAATGCGCTATATTTTTTGCCTGCTCAAGGTATTTTTTGTCTTTAGTTTCGCGGTACATAACTGTATAGCCGTATAGCCCCCAGGATTGTCCCCTTGCCCATGCCGACTCGTTAGCAAAGCCTTGCGCGGTTTTCTTTTCCTTTACCGCTCCTGTTTGTTCATCGTAATTAATTACGTGGTACGAACTAAAATCCTGGCGGAAGTGGTTTTTCATAGTGGTATTGGCATGGGTAACCGCTATTTTATAAAAACTCGAGTCGCCGGTTGCCTTGGTAGCGTAAAACAACAGTTCCAGGTTCATCATATTGTCAATGATCACCAGAAAATCATTAGCCTTTGAATTCCATGAACGGATACAGCCAACCGTTGGGTTAAACCTTGTTGAAAGTGATTTGGCACTATTAATCAGAATTTCTTTATACTCAGGTTTCGGCTCAAGATGGTTTGCTGTACCGAAGCTGCAGTACATCATGAAACCAAGGTCATGCGTCCCTTTATTATATTGTTCTTTTTCGAGGCCTTTCAAGTTTTCATTAGCCTGGTTAAGCAGCTCAGCATCTTTAGTTTGCTGATATAGATTTAGTAATGTACCTGAATAAAAACCACTGCACCACCAGCTGCTATTGCTTGTTTCAAACTTATCGGTAGTAGGGTGGTACGTTTTAGGGAACTGCTCCGGTCCAAATTGTTTGGCCATGTACTTATATTGTATGCCCGCATCAGCAAAGTTTTTTTTGATGGTTGCCAATACATCCTTTTGAGGTTTAAAGCTATTTTGCGAAAAAGAATTGAGGCTTAGCGCTAATAAACATGCAGTAATTGCTGATTTGTACAGGAGTTTAAATTTCATAGACTATAAGTAACTGGTTAAAGTGCTTATGCAGGGCACATTTCAAGTTATAAAAGTGCAGATTTTGGTTCAATAAAAACAAGCACCGGACAGCCATTTGACTATATATTTCTACTACATCGATGTAGTTAGGGTGATTTTTTTCAGCTGAAGACTCAGGAAGTTTAAAAACCTCGCAAGGCAGGACAGAGAGCACACAAATCCCGTCAGCATCATTTCTTAGTTAAAAGCCGTTACGACAAGATTTTTATATGCACCCTGTGGGCAGTTGCCGTGCCAGTAACCTACCGAACCGCTCTTCAATGATGGATCAAGCGGGGTGTACACCATAGCCGGCTTCGGGGCATTATCTACATAAACCTCCATTTTGCTGTCCTGAACTACCACCTTAACATGAAACCATTTATTTTGCGGGATCATAGCTTTAGCCTGGTATTTTGTTGCCTCATAGTCCCACCAGTTAAACTCCACCTTCTTTTCGGGCATGTACTGGATAGCGTTAATAGTACCGGATGATCCCGGCCTGAAATAAACTGTTTCATAATGATGGGCATCCCGGATATGAAAAGCCAAACCAACAAAGCCTCCTTTGGGGTTTATACAAGCTACATCCAATTCAATAATACCATCCTTAAAATTTAAGCCCGGCTTATAAGCTAAACTGGCCGATTTGTAGTCGCCGATTTTCCGTTTGATGAGCAGCGCTTTTTGCCCCTGAAAAGTGCCCAGCTCATAGTCAAGCGTATCGTTTTTAGGAATGATCCATTGTTTAGGGTTTACAACCGAAAGGTTGTATACCTGGTGCTTTTGTTGTGCCCGTGTTTCCACGGCAGCAAACAGTATTAACATTAAGACTAATTTTTTCATGATGATGGTTAGTTTATACTTATTGAGTAATAACAAGGTTGGCAAAATCGCCTGGCAGCCCGGACGACCAAAGGCCAACGAGCCCGCTCTGCCGGTTATTCAGTTTTTTTACAGTAAGCGATGGTTGATCGGAATGGTTAACATACACAATAATATCATTGGTATTAATTACAATATGCGCATGAAACCAGGCCTCGGCAAGCGGAAAAGGGTTTACTGCATTTTCATAAACCAGCGGATGCTCCTTACGGAGTTTATCCCAGGGAAAATCCGGCTCGCTGATGTATTGTACCGTATGTTTGCGGCGAAGCGTATCTGTGGTTTGGAAATTAAAAGGGCGGAAGTAGATAACATCATTGGTTGTAGTATCAACCCCGTGAAAAGCTATACCCAAAAAGCTTTCCTGAAAAACATCTCTGCCCCGTAAATCGATATCGATAGTGCCTGTCTTAAAATTCACATCTTTAAGCCATAAAATACCATCTAATGTTAGGCCTTGTTTATTGCCATCGGTAAGTTCTTTAACAGCTTGGCGGGTGTAGGCTTTCACCATTTTATTTTCCTTCAGCAATTGGTTAATATCATATGTAACTTTCTTTTGCTGACTGTAACAAAAGCCGCTGCCAAGCGTCATGTTTAGTATGGCAAACAATAAAATCTTGTTGTTCATGGGTTTTGATTTTAACTTTAATCAAAACTTGCAAATTGTCATTACAATAAAGCACGGGCGGCATTTCAAGTTAAGTTCAAATTTGTTCAAAGCGTTTTAGCGATTTTTAAACCACATTATTACCTATAGATCAATGGAAAAGGAAAAACAATTGCTTTTGTTATGCCGGCAGCTTATTGAGCGAACCTTAAATTGGGGTGATAGTGATATTTGGGGTAATGATGACTTTGAGCAGCTAAGCCAGCAGATCTTTGATAAAACGCGGGTACAGCTCAGTGTATCAACTCTGAAAAGGATCTGGGGTAAGGTGCGCTACGAAAGCTTCCCTAACGCAGCAACGCTGAACGCCCTTGCTTGTTTCCTTGACTACACCAGCTGGCGCGATTTCAGGCAGCACCACCAGGTTAACGGCGTAATTGAGCAACCGGTTAAAATAAATGATTCAGATACCGCAGTTTTGGTTCCGCTTTCAAAACCCGGTTTACGCTATATATGGTTTGGCAGCGCATTACTGCTGGTATTGGGCGCATTGTTTTTCATGAGCAGCAAGCGCAATAAACCTATTGATCCCGGCTCAATAAAATTCACCAGCAGGAAAGTTTCTGACGATTTGCCTAACTCGGTTGTATTTAATTACGACGCCTCAGCATTTCATTCTGATAGCGTTTTTATTCAGCAATCATGGGACCCTAATCGCCGCGAACAGGTATCCGGTGACGGCAAACAGTATACCTCTATTTATTATGACCCAGGCTATTTTATAGCTAAGCTCATCGTAGACAAACATGTGCGAAAGGAAACATCGGTATTTATTAAAACCAAGGGCTGGAAAGGCATCATCGATCACCAGCCCATACCTGTTTATCTTTCACGGGAAGAAATTAAAGGGCAGGGCTTTATGGGAATTACCGCTGATGTAATGGAGCAAAAGTTAGGTACTTCTGTTTTTAACAATACCAGGGTAAAGTTTGCCAACATTCGCGAATTTCCGGGAATTAATGCAGATAATTTCACCATGGATTGCACCCTGCGCAATATTTCAACACCCGGTCAATCGGCCTGCGCCAAAGCCGACCTCACCATTTTAGGCAACGGCACCGCCATTGTGATCCCCATATTAAACAAAGGATGCATCGCCAATATGGGCATTTTAACCGGTGAAGAATGGGTTGATGGAAAAAACCATGACCTGAGTGCCTTTGGCACAGATATGTCGCAATTTCAAAACCTGCGTTGTACTGTAAAAGACCACTACCTGAAGATATATCTTAACAACAAACAGATCTTTGAATTTAAACAGGCTCACACCATGGGCCGTATTGTAGGCATCCGTTTTGAATTTGAAGGGCCAGGGGAGGTTAAGCAATATAAATTGGAAACGCCGGGAGGAGCGGTTTATGAGGAGAAGTTTTAGGAAAGGCCGCTCGCGACCGTCAACAAAAAGACCTTAAACAACGTCATTGTTTCATACCTTATAATGACGTTGTTTTAATGTGGGCGATTATTCCTAATTTACCGAATTATCCTCTACCTTAATATCATATCCCTGTACAAGCAAATCACTCACACTTTTGGTAAAAGGCTTAACAAATTGCTCAATCTTAGCATAAGCCTGCTGAACGGCACCTTCATTTTGTGGGTCAAAAACAAGCTCATCCAAATTACTGATCGCCTTATTATCACCATGATGTACATCGGCGATTAAAAAGATGCCATTTGTATCGCTCTTATGATCGGGATGGTTAGGTTCTGTTTGAGCGTTAATAGCAAACACCAGTCCATAATCATCATCAGAGATATTTTTTAAAACAGTGATCTCCAATACAAGGCAAAAAGCGCCATTATCGCTGTAACATTGCTGCGTGTACTGGCATTTGATCAGATCCTGAAAATCACTTTCGGCCTTTAAGCGTATCTGCTCGTACAAATCAAAAACTGCTTCAAATAAATCCATAAAGAGGTGTTAGTCGGTTAATCCAAAACAAACATAACTATCTCCCGACTTACTTCCAATTTTTCCGCCGCCACAGGCAATAACTACGTACTGTTTACCATCAATTGAATAAGTTGCAGGGGTAGCGTAACCTGCCGCCGGCAAATCGGCTTCCCAAACCACTTTGCCGGTACGTTTATCAAACGCACGGATCTTTTCATCTTTGGTTGCAGCGATAAATACCAGGCCACCTTTGGTAACCACCGGACCACCATAATTTTCCGTGCCGGTTACAGGGATTCCTTTTTTGGTTAACTCAGGATACTCACCCAGCGGCACTTTCCAAAGCAACTTGCCCGATGTGAGGTCGATAGCATTGAGCGTACCCCATGGCGGTTTTATACCGGGATAGCCATCTTTATCTAAAAAACGATTATAACCATTCATGGCATAAGGGACTTCATCAACCATTTTCCTTTCCGCCTCCGAGCTGGCGACGCGATTGCCGGTTGGCTCTTTGGCTACTTCTTTCGCCGCCTTAGTTGCAGGAATCTTGAGCAGGAAAGCAAGCAGGTTCTTTTTATCTGCGGGCGAAATCTGTTTAAAAGAAGGCATCATGTTGCGGCCGGCAGCAATAATACCGCTCACCTGATCGGCAGTATACTTTTTGCCGATGTTTACCAACGATGGATAGGATGCTCCATTACCCTTCAGTTCGGCGCCGTGACAGCCAATGCAATTCGTATTATACACTACGTGTCCTAATGCCTGCGGTGAATGATCGTTAGTGTTGGTTTTAGGTACATCGATCATTACCTGTGCCCATGGCATTTCAGAGCAGTTTACGTATAGTATCTTACTTTCAGGATCAACAGCAGCTCCACCCCACTCGCCCCCACCATCAAAACCGGGGAAGATCCAGCCTCCCTCCTTGCTTGGCGGGGTGAACATGATCCGGTTTTTAACCTGGTTATATTTTGACAGCATTTCCCTGTGCACTTCGGGCGTACGGTCGGTAACATCTTCGGGATTAAACATTTGCCGGGCGAAAGGTTGCGGCAAAGTTGGGATGGGTTGCGTAGGCCAAACTTCTTCGCCGGGCAGGGTTTTGGTTGGCACAGGTTTTTCCACTATTGGGAATATAGGTTTACCATTCGCTCTGTCGAACATAAATACATAACCATGCTTGGTGATTTGTGTTACGGCATCTATCTTTTTACCGTCTTTAACAATGGTTACAAGGTTTGGATTGGCGGGCAGGTCGCGGTCCCACAGGTCGTGATGCACAAATTGGTAATACCATTTCAGCTTACCTGTAGCTGCATCAAGTGCCAGCAACGAATTGGCAAACAGGTTTTGCCCTTTCCTGAACCCGCCATAAAAGTCGCCACCTACCGAGCCGGTGGGAATATACACGATCCCCCGCTTTTCATCCAAAGCCATCCCTGCCCAATTATTAGCCCCGCCAAATTTTTTGTAAGCCGCTGTATCTTTCCAGGTATTGTACCCCACTTCGCCGGGATGCGGTATGGTGTGGAAGATCCATTTTAACTTTCCTGTCCGGGCATCGTAAGCACGCACGTGCCCAGGAGCCGCATCAGCTGATTCGGATACGCGGTCACCAACAATCAACACATCTTTATAAACCACGCCGGGCGTAGTTCCCGCGACAAATGATTTGGTATCCCTGTCTAAATTCTTAGTAAGGTCGAGATATCCACCCTTGCCAAATGAGCGCACCGGAGTGCCGTTTTCGGCGTCAATAGCCCAGGTTTTAGCTCCCACGCTGTAGAAAATCCTTTTTTCGCCTCCTTTATCATTTTGCCAGTATATTACTCCACGGCTCACTTTATAGTAAGCCATAGGGTCGCCATTATTAGTAGTATCATCCTTAGCGGGGTCAAACAGCCATTTTTGCAGGCCTGTAACAGCATTTAACGCAAACAGCTTCAATTTAGGACTGGTACCATACAAAATACCATCAACCATAATAGGATTGCATTGATTTTGGCTGAGATTGGCAGTATCCTTATCGCCTGTGCCAAAAGTCCACATCACTTTTAGTTTGTTTACATTATTTAAAGTAATTTCATCATTGGATGAATACCGTACCCCTTCTTTTGAACCCGCATAGGCAGGCCAACCACTATAGTTATTGTTTTGATTGCCTTGCTGATTTTTACAGGACGTATAAATGCCTGCCGCAAAGCACAGGGCTATCAAATACCGGGTGTTAATCATTTATAATGTAAAATTTGGCGTTAATTGGGTCCCGACGCATTTCAGTATACATGGTGCGGCGCGTGTTAGCAACAGTGCTCTCTAAATGTATGAATAAAAATTATTTTACAAATATTCATCCGTTGCCTGCGTATATCATTTCGTCCATAAAAAATGCCATAGCTAATAAAGCCATGGCATTACAAGATGTATCACAAGAATCCTCTACAGGGAATCCATACTTTTATTTCTTCACTAAACTAACAGGTGCAACCTCCTGGCTCAACAGTTTTCCAAACAGCTCCCAGCGTTTTGCGGGAGCTTTTGCGGTGCCTCCGTTTGATTCAATGTAGTTTTTCACCAAATCCTGGCCGTAATTATAATTGATAACATAACTACGATATTTTTTGATAAAGCTGATTGATTTTTGAGCAGTCTCATCGTTCATAAGGCAATACTTTCTAAGGTACGACAATGCTTTATCCTGGCTCATGGTATTATTGATCAAGCCTCTTGCTGCCTCGTTGCGGGCATAGTTTAAAGTGCCTTTTATAGCCAGGGCCTTGAAATACAGGTCGGCACCGGCGGTATCCAAACCGGCCAACGGCAGCAATACGTTTTTCGCAAACTTTATTTTATCATCACCGGGGAACGCTACCTCAATACCGTAATTGGCACTGCCCTCGGCAATCAACGATTGCGGACTAAACAACGGGTACAGAGAAATTTCAGCCCAACCTTTATCATGGTAAAGGTTTTTCTCCAGCAACATATTGTATACATGGTGTCCGGGATAACTTTCATGACTGCCCACATCAATAGCGCGGTCAATAAAAATCTTCAGATCGGTATTGATTTGTACCGTGCTTTTGTAACCTCCTTTGTACCAGTTATAACCCGACCATGGCTTATTAGTTACATATTCCAGCGTAAATGTTTCGCCGGCAGGCAGTTGGTAATGGGCAATTGTGCGCTTGCGGGCTTCGGCAATAGCCGCTTTTATAACAGGGTCTAATTTATCTTTTGATATAATGAACTTATTGGCCAGCTTTTGAAACCTGTCGTTCACGTTTCCTTTACCCGGTAAAATGCTGTCGAGCAGGGCTATCTGCCCCTTAAAAAAATCATCGGTATAAACCGGGGCAGCTACACCAAATAACTCGCGCGATTCTTCATCAAAAGGCCTTTCCTCTCCCGAAAAAATACGGATCCGGCGACTGAAAGCAACCAACTGATCGGCCATCCAATTAGCGCGGATCTTATTGGTATCAATTTTCGAAGTATTGGCGATGGTGCGCAGGTCATTCATCAGGCTGTTTGCCGACGCCAGCAGACTATCCTTAGGGAAAGTTTTCAGTGGCTCCGATTTTGGCTTCAATGAATCCGGCCCATAATAAGCATCTACAAAGTCGCCGTCGTATTGCCCTATTGCAAGGCCAAGCTTTACATATTCAACAGCAAGGCTATTGAGCTTTTTATTTTCGAGCTGCTGTGCCGGGCCATGCCCACATGAAAACAGTAATAACAAAGGGGCAAAAAACAGTAGTTTTTTCATGGCGATTGATCTTGTACGGTAAATGTGGCGCAAGATAATAATTCCATTTAGTATAAGAGGAATGCAAGCCTTACCGTAAGGGTTGTACAAAAGCTTAGGGTTTGCTGAACGAATTAAGATTATACGTTACCCCCACCGCTACACCCGTAGACTGCAGTTTAATATCAGAATATCCAACTCCTGAAATTGGCACTTTCATATATGGCTGAACACTTACACCAACTTTTGAATTTATTTTATGTTCATAGGTTGCATTTATATTGATAATGCTCAATAAATACCCCTTACTGTTTGGTACGGTATAATTTTGAGGCCAAGCAGCACTGTTAGCACCATCGGCATAATTATAAGTATACTTTTCATGCAGCATCAGGTATGACGATAAACCAGTTCCGACTGACAATTTATTGCGAATATTGCCATAAACCTGGTAAGCTATATTAACCGGAATATCAAGCATTTTACAGTCGGCAGTTACATCGGTTGGATCATGTTTGAAAGTATATGCTGTGTGGTAATTGGCAAAGCTTGTATTGTAAGGTTTTGACGAATACACAACACCACTTGTAATTGTTAACTTTTTAGTGGCACCAAATGAAAGCAGCAAACCATAATTGCTGCCAACCTTGCCCTGGAACGAATTTGTACCATTAACATCTGATGAAGCCAGTGCCGTAATAGCCCATTGCGGCCGGTAACCAAAGCTTTGTTTAGTTATTTTCTTGTCCGGTTTGGATACAGATGCGGCAACAGGCTGTCTCTCGATATTTGTCTTAAAGTCAGGAACTGCTAAAGGTGCCGGTTGTATGTCAAGCGACAAAGCTCTGTTCTCCAGTAACCTTTCAATGGAAGCTTTATTATTTAAGGGATTAATTGAAGGATCTGTGTTTGCTATCAGCTCAGAAGGACGTGACATGATGGTATCACGACCAACTATTCCCTTTTTGTTTGATCCGGTAACGGCGCGGTTAGCACCAGCTACAGAAGGTATCAAAACTGTTTGGCCGGCTTTAACATAATTATCCTTATTGCTGTTAGCTGCAACATTGTTATTTGTTGGCGATGTTGTTTTGATACTATCTGTAACCTGAGGATGTTGTACGGCAACACCGTTCGTTACCGGATTTGTTTTAGGCGCAGCGGGCTTAACCTTAACCTGTTGTAGCCCAGCTGTATTATCATCCTTTACATTAGGTTTAAAAAACCACCATCCTAAAAACAGCAGTAACATCGCTGCTATTCCGCTTGCAATTGGCAACCAGTAAACAATTCCACGACGTTTCTTGCCTTTGTCAAGCATTTGCTCAAGCGCATTCCAGTCATCCTCGTTAAACGCGCGATGATTTGCCGGGTCTTCCAGCCCCTTCTTAAAAATGTTATCTAAATCTTCTTCGCTTTTCATCCTCTGATACCATTATTAAAAAAGGTTGTCCTTACATCTATACCTATGCCATTATAGGCCACAATTGGGTTAATATCCATCCCCCTGTTGTAATTTGTTTTATTAGCAGTTTCCTCTGCTTTTAATATCATTTGTTTTAGTTTTTGACGCGCTTTGTGCAGGTTTGACTTTGATGTGCCCGGATTAATATTTAGCATTTCCCCTATCTCTTCATGCGAATAACCGTCAATCGCAAAAAGGTTAAAAACCGTACGATAAGCCTGCGGCAGCTGCTGTACCATAGCCAGCAGGTCTTCATAATTTAAATTTTTATCTGTCAGGTTTCCCTCACTCACATTTTCTGCCTTCTCCAAATCCTCGGTATAGGCCATTTTTAAATTGGCACGATAATAATCAATAGAAACATTCATCATAATACGTCCAATCCATGCTTTAAACGGCCTTGAAGTATCAAACCTGTCTATATGGGTAAATACTTTCATAAAACCCTGGTTCATAACTTCTGCAGCTTCATCACGGTTACCTGCATAACGGAGACAAATGCCCATAGAAAATCCATAAAACGCCTTATAGAGCATTTTCTGACTTTTCCTGTCCTGCTTTACGCAGCCATTGATCAGTTGATGTAACTCTTCTTCGCCCATACGGGGGTTATAAACTCAGAATCAAACACATAAATTTAACCTTATCTACGCACATCACGGCAACTATTATTAAAAGGTTGCCCGTTGTGCAAAATAATTTAAATTTTTCTCACAATTGGACAAAATCATGCACACTTTTCTCACCTACGGAAATCATTTATACAAAATATGCACAAGCTAACACAGCCTCAATAAAATCTTTGCAAATAATTATATTTTTGCCAATGAGGCAACCTGTACGTGTATTTATAGCGTAATACCATATAAACCCCGCCTGCTTTAAAGGCCTTTTATGAGAATCGACATAAACCCAAACTTCCCTGTAAAAAATTGTAAAACCTGCGGGACACGTCCGATAATTGAACAAGCAAAAGATCGCTGGATTATCCTGTGTCCCAATCCGAATTGTCGAAATGCCATTTCTGACAAGCTGATTAATATAACAGAATGGAATAAGCAAAATCCATAATGTTTTTTCGCCGGTTTATTTATCTTAAGGCAACCATCCCCGGAACATGCACGATATATATTATAAAAGGGCATAACAAGCCCTTAATAATTTATATACTAATAATACTACTGCTGCATGGTACCGGTGTCTGTTGTGATCATTACTAAAAACGAAGCTGCCTTAATTGAAGATTGTATAAAAATGGCTTCTTTAATTACGGATGATATTGTTGTGATTGATAATGACAGTACCGATGGCACGCCGCTTATTGCCTCCCGTTATGGCTGCAGGGTGTTTCAAAAAAGCTGGAGCGGATATGGAGCAAACAAAAATAAAGGGGTAACCCAGGCCCGCTACAACTGGATCTTAAGTATTGATGCTGATGAGGTACCTGATTTGGAGCTTATTAAATCGCTCCATAATTTAACCTTTGACAAACCGAATGTTGTTTACGATATCAAATTCAAATCATACTTTGGCAAAAAGCTGATCCGTTTTGGTAATTGGGGAAATGATCATCACCTGCGTTTGTTTAATCGTTCATTGGTAAAATGGGGCGAAACCGAAGTACACGAAACTCTGCTTTTACCTTCCGATGCCGAGATCAAAAGCATAGCGGGTTATATCCAACACCACTCTGTAACCGATATTGACGACTTTAAGCGTAAAGCTATTCTTTATGCGCAGCTAAGCGCAGCCAAATATTACAAAGCCGGTAAAAAGGCTACCTTTATCAAGCTACATTTCTCGCCCGCTTTTGGCTTTTTACGCAATTACATTATCAGGCTTGGTTTTTTAGATGGAGCTGAAGGATTGGCAATAGCGCGTGTTATTTATAAAAACACACGCCTTAAATACGCTTATCTGAAACAATATAAAGAGCTGTCTCAAACGCGAAACACCTATCGTAATGAGTTGGCTATAGAGCAGATTAACTAACCAAGTTATGGTATGTATAGTTGGCAGTCTGAAGTAAAAATTAAACAGGACTTTTGACCTGAGGCTAAGTACTATCGACTTAAAACTTTGTCCAGCACCTGTTGGTAAAACTGTAGGGTTTGCCTGGCCACCATATCGATATCAAAGCATCCTTTTACCTTTTCATTGCCAGCTAAAGCAAGTCGCAGGCGTTTTTCAGGCTCATTGAGCAATGTAACTATTGCCGATGCCAATTGCTCAACATTGTCCGGATCTATCAGCAGCCCGTTAACGCCATCATCAATAAGTTCGGGGCCGGATGTGCGGTTTGAATTGATCACCGCCGTTCCGCATGCCATGGCCTCTAACGGCGCAAGTGCAAAAGCTTCGGCATATGATGGGAATACCGCCACTGCCGAATTACTTAAACAGGCATAAAGTTCATCCCTCCCCACATGCCCTTTAAACACAACACTGCTTTTTGCATCCTTCAGCAAGCAGGCGATTACTTTACTTACCGGGCCTTTCCCCAGTATCAGTAACCGGGCATCAGGGACCTGTTTTATAACTGTATTCCAGGCCTCCGCTAACTGAAAAATCCCTTTTTTTTGAACAAGGCTCCCCGTAAATACCACCTGTTTTTTATCAACAAGGGGACTGTTTTCAAAGGCTACGTTTGTATCTATACCATTATACAACACCGTGACGGGCTTGTTATACGACAGGTAATCAGCGCTTTTTTTTGCAGTATAGGCGCTTGCACTGCTAACAGCCGCTGCGCGGTTTAAAATATCCTGCTCCATTTTCAAAACATGCGGTGCAATTGGTATCCCTGCCTCAGCATTAAAGTAGGTAATGGAACCATTCAATTTAACAACTACAGGAACAGGTAGTGTGGGGAACGGCACATATGATTTACAAAACCTGATATAGTCATTATAATCGGGCATTTCAATAATATTGATCTGCTCATCGGCTATCATATGTTCCAGTTTTTTTTGATAAGCCGCAAGGCTTCTTTTTATATCCCGTTGCGTAATACCTGTATCCAGTAATATCCTGTTGAACATCCGTACCCCGGCAGACCGCTGATTTTCAAACCACTTATCATCAATACCCCAGCGATATCTCAAAACTTTTACACCTTCATCCTCAAATTGATCCGTGCCTCCGTATCCGCGGCTATACAACCCGGCAACAATTACCTTA
This sequence comes from Mucilaginibacter gossypii, assembly GCF_017569325.2. NCBI lineage: Bacteria > Pseudomonadati > Bacteroidota > Sphingobacteriia > Sphingobacteriales > Sphingobacteriaceae > Mucilaginibacter > Mucilaginibacter gossypii. The sequence continues at coordinate 2,884,660 of NZ_CP071878.2, forward strand.
TGCCCCAGCTTTACCATTTGCCGGGCAATGAGCCGCACATAGGTTCCAATACCGCCATGCGGTCCGGGAGGATATTCATCGCACAGATATAAAATGTTCATTGCGCTAAAAACTGTTTACTGTTTTGAATATTGCGACTGCTCAATTGTTTTGATATTAAAGCTATTAACAGATAAAAAACTATCCCCAATAAAAGCCTGAACAAAAAATTTATGTTTATTGAAGCTGTGATAAACCAACCGGCCAAAGCAGCAGGGAACAGTATCACAAATGGCCTTAAGCTGATATGCATGATATTTTTATTCACCAACCTGTAATAGAGCACCGCTTGCAATATATTGGTAATTAAAAACGCCACAGCCGAACCAATACCATCCAGTAGCGGGATCAATATCAGGTTAAGCGCAATATTTGTTGTAGCACAGATTACGGTAACAGATGATACGGCCTTATACTTTTTAGCGCTAAAACTTAATGACCAAAGCAGGTTTATAAAAAACTGCAGGGGTATGCACAACGACAGGATCAAAAATTCGGTAGCATTGGCAGCGCCATATTTGCCGCCGGTTATCATACCTACTACAGGTGTCCAAAGTATATTAAGGACAAGAGGTAAGAGCATAGCCAACAGCAACTCGACGGTATTAAAGGAATTTACCTGCTCCTGCAATTGGTTAGATGGCTTTAAGGCCATCAGCCTTGACAGGCGCGGTAAAATAACAGGAGCTATAATAAGCATTGGCAACCGTGAAAGCTCATAAGCCCGGTATGCGAAACTATAATCGGCCAACACGGTTTTACTTGCCATAAAACCCAGCAATAGCCAGTCCATCCGCGACAAGCTCATATCAAATATTACCGATACATACTGCGCCGTGGCCTCTTTAAGCAACTTTTTATAAGCCCGAAATTGAAATTTAAAACTAAAATCTGTTTTCGTGATAACATAAATGAGCAGGGCCAGCAATTCGGCCCCGGCTGTGCCTATCATTACCATCACTACAGAGCGAACTTGTAATTGGTGTATAGTAATAAGATAAAATGCGCCACAAACCCTTAAGCTGTTACTTATAACGGCAATTATGCCATAGGGTGTAAATTTTTCCTTTGCGTTTAGAAACTGCTTTAGCGGAATACCCAGGAAAAGCAGGCCCTGGGCTATAAAAAACCATGGCAGCGCCTGGTAAATATTGTCACGCAATATTAAACTTAATAATAACAGCACGCCCAGGGTTACAAAAAAAGTAACGAGCGAATGGAACAAAAATGCCGCCGCCGCCCAATCCGACCGTTGTGAGGCTGCTATACGCCTGATCACTACCTGCTCCAGTCCAAACCCCAGTATGGTGGTAACAAATATCGATAAGGCATTCATCCAGCTAATGGCCCCAAAACTGTCCTTACTCAGGTAAACAGAAATAATATAAAAAAAGATACTGCCAAGCACCTGCAAGGCAAGTGCCTGCAAACCTGACGAAAAAAACCTGATGAACGCTTTACTCCTGAACAACGACGTATATATTTATACTCTTATACTATTGTTTTTATCGGCCGGTTGCCTGTAACATTTTAATATCCCGGTTAAATATCTGCATATATCAGCACATTAACGAGGCAACCATTCCATTTTTTGGCACGTAACCTATTTAAACAAAACAATTGCGACAAGGCCGGCAAAACCGGGAAATAAACATCAATAAATACAAGGGAATAATGACAATCAGTTCGCCGGTTTTTGATATTAAGAGATGGAAAACCTATGCCGATTGGCGGCTGCTGATCTTCCTGCTCCTGTTTATCAACGTTCGGATCCCATTTAAGATAGTGGCGTTGCTTTTTGTTTACATAAGCCATTTTAACTTTCAATTTGGCTTTAAGCTGCGCAATTCAAGGATCCCGTTATTCTATTTGCTCATTTTCCCAATAGCTATTGCTGCAGCCATCATCAACCAAAATTTTTCCAACTTGTATTATATACCCGTTTTTGGCTGGGCTTTGATATGCTGGGCGCTGGCCCTGCTGGCCGTTCACCAGGTTAAGCTGATGGTTGATAAAACAGATGCCGAAACCATTTACCGTACACTGATCATTTTTTTTATCATAAACGCAGCTTTCTCGGCAGGTAACCTAATGCATATTATGTGGATCACTAAAAGCATTAACCCCTATGCTTTTATGGGAATGCATCAGCGCTATTATATCAATACCGGCGATGATGTAATGGGCATAAGCTTTGACATTTCATCAACCAATGCTGTTATCTGCGCTTTCGGTGTGTTTTACTTCATTTATAAGAATAGCTTGCCCATGATGATCGTGTGCATGAGCACGCTGGCACTTACCTACAGTAACCTAATCAGCATTTTGGTATTGCTGCTCCTCGCTTTCATTTTTGTTTATAAAACCACGCGCAATCAAAAAAGCATGATAGTAGTGGCATTGCTGCTTTATGTGATCTCCCTCGTCAAAATATCGCCGCAAAATGAAAAGTATATTAACGAAGTGACTAAAAGTACGCTGCGGGAAAATCGTATTGAAAAACAGGGCCATGCAGCAGGGCAGGCAACAACTGCCAATCCCGGAGGGCGATTCATGACCAGGGATGAACAAAGAAGAAAATTTGCACAAAACTATCTGGACAGCCTGAGCAGGATAAAGGCCCAACAGGAAAAACCAAGCGCACTTGACAAAAAGATCAAAAGCTTGCCGCTTACCGATGACGGCAGGCTATACATCCCGGCACCAAACACACACTTTGCGGAATTTTATAACACCGGCGAAATGACTCCCGACAGGCAACAGCTTATCGACTGTATAGCTGCTCACAAGGCTCAGCTACCACTTTGCCGGCTTGAGCCCTTCAATCCTGCATTGCCTGGAAAGATTACCGGTGCAATACAAACCTTTAATTACCTTACCAGCCACCCTTTACAAAGTATAGTGGGCTTAGCTCCCGGAAATTTTTCATCCAAAATAGCTTTCAGGGCGGTTGGTGCCGGTATAAGGGGCAATTATCCCCCCAAATACATCTATATCAACCCGGCATTTATGCACAATCATTTAGACCTGTACCTGAGCTTTTTCAGCAAGGATGCAGGTTTCCGTTCGGTACGCAATAACCCCTACTCCACTTACGATCAAATGCTGAGTGAATACGGTATCCTCGGATTGCTTGCCCTGCTTATATTTTACATTGGCTTTTTTGCCCGGCATTATAAAAAGCTTAGTTATGGTTTGCCCATTCTGATGATGGTAACGGGCATATTTTTTCTTGATTACTGGTTTGAGCAGCTCTCGGTACTGGTAATTTTTGAATTGATGTTACTCCTCAATATAAAAGAAACCACTATACCCCATTTGAAAACAAAAACTACAGTGCAGGAGGAACTTGCTTATGCATAGCCCTCAAATTACTGTTTTAATGCCTGCTTATAATGCCGGTAAATATATTCGCGAAGCCATTACATCGGTACTTGAACAATCGTTTGCTGATTTTGAACTGCTGATTGTAAATGATGGCTCAACTGATGACACAGCAGATATTATTGACTCATTTAACGATGAGCGGATAGTGGTTTTAAGCCAGGAAAACAAGGGTGTAGCTGCGGCCCTCAATAACGGTTTACGCCACGCACGGGCGCCTTATATAGCCCGTTTCGATGCCGACGATGTATGTTATCCTTACCGCCTGCAGGTGCAGTATGATTTCATCACATCTCATCCCTATTATAGCATTATTGGTTCGGGAGTTGACTATACCGATGTTAACGGCGATCTGATATTTACCTGGCAACCTGACGCCCTGAGCCATAACCAGATAAGGCAGCTCAGTTACAGGATTTGTCCCTTCATTCACTCCAGTGTATTTTATAAGCGTGATACCGTTTTAAATGCCGGTGGCTACAATGAGCTGGCCTACACTTTTGAAGATCATTTTTTGTGGGCAGGTATTCTTAAACACGAAAAAGCTTTTAACCTTAATCAACCGCTCATTAAGGTGAGGCTCAATGCCGAATCTATTACCATTGATGAAAAATGGCGTACAGGTAAATTCAGGCAGATCAAGTACAATGCCCTGCGCAAGGGGAGCATTACTAAAGCCGAAGGAAGGCGGTTGTCTGAGATCGGCATTAAACAGTTATCTCCACGCATCAAAAAAGGAGCTTATTATGCCCTGCTCGGCAAAAAATACCTGTGGAATAATTATCAGCCGGAAAAGGCAAGGGAAAACCTGCTGAAAACACTTTCTATCAGCCCGCTGCATCTCAAAAATTATTTTTTGCTGCTGATGTCATTTCTGCCCGAGCGTATGCTGATGAGTTTATATCAATTAGGTAAACGCAATTTCCGTTTAGCCGAAGCCGAGCTGCCAACCGCTGTTTTAAATCAAAACGAATTGAATTATGGCAGCTAAAAAGATAAAACTGTTTGTTGATGCCCACTCCTTTGATAAAGAATTTCAAGGAGTGCAAACTTTTATACGCGAATTATACAACCACCTGCTGGCCCACCGCCCGGACATAGATATTTACATCGGCGCCCACGATACCGATAATATCCGCAGATTGTTCCCCCTGCTGCCGCCGCAAAACATATTGCCTTATAAAAACAGGGGAATCAACATCCTGCGCTTTGTATTTGATATACCGGCCTACATCAAAAAATACAGGTTTGATTTTGCACATTTTCAATACATCAGCCCTAAAAAAATGGCGGGCTGCAAGTACATAGTAACCATGCATGATATGCTGTTTAACGATTTCAGGAAGGATTTCCCCATCCTGTTCAGCTTAACGCGCAATTACCTTTTTGGTCGCAGTATTAAAAATGCCGACATCAAAACCACTGTATCCGACTACTCGAAAGAACGGATCTGTGATTGTTACCACATTCCCGCTGACGAGGTGCATATTATCCAAAACGGGGTAAGTAACTCATTGCTACAATACCAGTCATCAAAAAAAGAGGCAGAAGACTGGGTAGCAGAAAAATTCGGCATAAGAAATTTCATCCTGTATACCAGCCGCGTTGAACCCCGCAAAAACCACCTTTTGCTACTGCAAAAATATTTGAAACTGAAGCTGTACGAAAAAGGCATTAGCCTGGTGTTCATTGGTAAAGCATCCATAAAAACGCCCGGCTTAGCCAGGCTCATCATGAGCCTTACGCCTGAGCAAGAGCGGTTTTTCAGGTGGATACCGCAGGCGGAACAAGCGGATCTGGCGGCCTTTTACCGGGCCTGCAGGCTGTTTGTATATCCCTCAAAAGCCGAAGGCTTTGGGATCCCGCCGCTTGAAGCAGCCATTTGTGGGGCGCCGGTACTATGCTCTTCAGAAACAGCCATGAAAAACTTTGGCTTTTTTGCGCCATATACTTTTAACCCGGCCAACCATACGGATTTTGAGCAAAAGCTATTACTTGCCGCACAGCAACCACCCGGCGATGCCTTCACCAGCCAGGTAGCGCGACATGTTGAACAGCAATACCACTGGCAAAAAAGCAGCACCATATTTTACAACTTGTTACAAGCAAATTTTCATTGTCATGAAACTAAAAATAGCGATCTTAGGCACGAGGGGCATCCCGAACTACTATGGCGGGTTTGAGCATATTTCCGAATATGTATCGGCCGGCTTGGTAAAAAAAGGGCATTCAGTCACCGTTTATAACTCACACAACCACCCTTATGAAGCCGATACCTGGAACGGCGTTAACATTGTACATTGTTACGATCCGGAGTATCTGATAGGCACTGCCGGGCAGTTTGCCTATGATTTTAACTGCCTTATGGATGCCCGTAAACGTAAGTTTGATGTAGTACTGCTTATGGGCTACACCAGCAGCTCGGTTTGGGGGCACCTTTACCCGTCCAACAGCGTTATCATTACCAATATGGATGGACTGGAGTGGAAACGCTCCAAGTACTCAAAGCCTGTACAACAATTTTTGAAGTACGCGGAAAAGCTGGCCGTGAAACACAGCCAGTATTATATTTCCGACTCAAGGGTAATTAGGTCATATCTTAAGGATAAGTACGAGGTTGACAGCCGATATATCCCCTATGGTGCCGATCTGTTTTCAGACCAGGAACGTGAGCAGTTTGATAAAAGCGAGGTGCTTAAAGAAGATTATTTTTTGCTGATGGCCCGTATGGAGCCCGAAAACAACATCGAAACTATTTTAGAAGGCTTTAACAACAGTTCATCAAAAAAAAGCTTTATGGTTTTGGGCGATACCAGTAACCGCTTTGGCAAATTCATAACCCACAGGTTTAAAAACGATGACCGCATCCAGTTTAAGGGCGCCAATTTTGATAATTCGGTTGTACGCGCGCTACAGAACAACAGCTACCTGTATTTCCACGGGCATAGCGTGGGCGGTACTAATCCGTCCCTGCTTGAAGCCATGGCCAGCGAAGCCTTGATTGCCGCCCATAATAACCCTTTCAATAAATCGGTACTCAATTCAGATGCTTTTTATTTTGATAATGCTAACGAAGTGCGCCATTTGGTTGAGAATGTACAGCGCAAGGATACCGAACGCGAAATGGTGAAAAATAACCTTCATAAGATCCAATACCAGTTTAACTGGGAGGTAGTGATCAACGATTACGAAGATTTTATACTGGAATGCTATCAGCAACAACATGGAAAAGTTACTAAGGCCCGATGATACGCTAAACAACAGGATAAGCTATTACCTGCTGATACTGTTATTGCTGAGTCTGCCCTTCAACCTGTTTTACAGCCACCTGTTTTTAATAGGCCTGGCCTTGCATACTATTATACAAATTCGCAAAACAACTATAAAGCCGCTATTAACAAGGGCTAACTTTGCTTTGGCTGCTGTTTTTTTTGTAACGCTTTTGAGCATTATTTACACATCCAATAAACCCCAGGCTTTTACAGAGTTAGGCAGGCAGGTTACTATTTTGCTTATCCCGCTAATTTTTTGTTTTAATCCGCTCGATTTAAAAAAATACAGGCGTAAGTTTTTACTTGTATTTTCATTAGGCTGTACCACCACTATCACTTATCTTTTTTTACAGGCACTTTTTACGATAAAATATTATCATCTGCCTTTAAAAGCATTAGTGTCCCCAGCGTTCACAAACCACAATTTTTCGGAACCGCTGGAAATCCATGCTACATTTTTTTCCATGCAGATAGCCATAGCGCTGGTTTATCTGCTGTATGTTTTAGTAAGGGAACCGGTAAAGACCCGTAAATTTTTCTGGCTTACTTGCTGTGGCATTTTAGCAATGGGCATTCTGCAGCTTAGTTCAAAATCGATATTTATAGCTTTGCTGCTTATTATAAATATCGCGCTGCCTTTGTTTATACTAAAAGGGCGAAACCGCTTCAGGTTTATGGCCATTAGCGCAGCATTATTTATAGTGGTGATGGCGGGCATTTATACCCGGGATACTTTTAAAGAACGTTATGTAACCGAGCTAAAAAAAGACCTGAGCCAATCAACCGACGCCGAACTCACCGATCCGCGATTAGCGCGCTGGAACGTGGCCATTAGCGTAGGAGCACAATCACCTGTTATAGGTCATGGCGCAGGCACTGAAATTGGTTTGCTCAAAGACCCATTTTTTGACCATCAATTTTATCGGTCGTACCTGGCCGGGTTAAATGCACATAACCAGTTTATCAGCTTTTTTATTAAATCGGGGATCGTTGGGTTGATGGTTTACCTGTGCGTGCTGGCATTTGGCATTAGGGCAGCCGTTGCAAAACGCGACCTATTGCTCATGGCTTTTATGGTTATTATAACCGCCGTTTCCTTTTCAGAAAACTTTTTAGATGTGGATAAAGGCATCTTTTTTTACAGTGTATTTTTCTCATTACTAATATTTTCTGCAAGCTCAGAAACAACAGCTATCCGCGCTAAAAATATTGTGTAATTAGTTTATTCACAGGCAACCAAAGCTGCAAGGGGTACGTCATCATTATATATACAAAGACGTGAAAAGTACAGTCATCTTAGTTGAACAAAACAATAAACGATTGTTAAATACCAGGAATAATATTTTAGCTACCCTCGCCTATTTTGACATGTGGGACTACCCGTTAACCTACGGCGAGATATTCCTGTTTTTGGAAAACAAGTATGGCCGGCATGATTTTACTGAAGCGCTTGATCAACTTATCGTCAATAAGCTGGTATTTCATTTCGACAGGTTTTATTCGCTCAAAAACGATTATATGATAGCGGTGAGGCGTAATAAAGGAAACAAAAAAGCTTCCGGGCTAATCAATAAAGCTAAAGAAGTAGGTGCCTTCCTGATCCGGTTTCCTTACGTTCGCGGTATTGGCATTTCAGGTTCTTTGTCTAAGAACTTCGCCGATGACAATTCGGACATTGATTTTTTTATCATTACCGAACACAACAGGCTTTGGCTTGCACGTACGTTTATGCATATGTTCAAAAAACTTACCTTTTTGGTTGGTAAACAGCACAACTACTGCATGAACTACTATATTGATGAGGCCCAACTGCAGATAGTTGAAAAGAACATTTATACAGCAATTGAAGTAGCAACTATTATCCCATTAGAGGGTGACCTTACCTTTGAAAGCTTTTATAGATCTAATGCCTGGACCTCCGGTTTCCTGCCTAACAAATGTATGCGCCTCGCTACTGCTAAACCATTAAAAAAGCGGTGGTATAAAACATTTGCAGAAAACCTGTTCAATAATCCATTCGGCGATTGGCTGGATAATGTATTGATGAAAATCACCTCCGGGCGATGGAACAAGAAAACTGAAATGAAGAAATTGAATATGCGGGGTACGGTAATGAGCATGGCCGCAAGCAAACATTTTGCCAAACCCTCTCCCGAAAATTTTCAAATTAAACTGATAGAAAAATACCAGATTAAAGTTTCCATGCTATTACAGCAATTTGAAGAGCGGATGGCGCAGTAAAACGCCTCCTTATCGTCATACCGAATTTATTTCTGCCCTAAAATGCTAAGTCTAAAATTTGCATGAGACAGTTGTTCTATAGTTTCCGCAAAAAGTTCGGGGCAACTTTATCAATTACCTTTTCCTCAGCGAAATAATATAATAATCCCCCACATACTTAAACGGCCAGGTGGCCTTCAACCTATTCTCCCAACGGGCAAGTGTTTTATAGGCACGCGGATGTTTTTCGGCAAAGCCTTCAATATATGATGGCGGTACGATGGTACACAAGCCCTCAATACTCAATACCTCAAAATCGGTTTTTAAACGCTTTTTAATGTATGATGGGTTGTAATAGAAGCAATCAAAGCACACACCTTCAACATGCGCCTTGCGGCCATTGCTGCTAAAAAACCGGCGAAAAGCAGTTTTAAATTTCCTTTTAAATACCAGTAAAGTTTCCCAAAGGCAGAATTTGGGCAGCACCACCAGGGTCACCGTACCTCCCGGATTTAGCAGCACGGCAAATGAGCTCAATACTTTATCCAGTTCGCCGGTACAATTGAGGCCCGCAAAGTTGGAAAAGATCAGGTCATAAGGACCTTTGTTGTTTAGCTGTTCCAGCTGCGTATATGAACAAAGCTCATTGCTTACCGCATGCTGCATATCATACTTTACCACCTTTTCGCGGAGTTGCTGCTGCATCCCTTTTGAAATATCGGTAGCATGGACCTTAAATCCTTTTTGTGCAAAAAACAGTGCATCTTCACCGGTACCACTATTCAGTTCAAGGATGTTGCTTCCAGGCTTCAGGTATTGCAGGATATGATCACGCACGCGTTTGCGCTTGTACGCAATTATCGTGTCGCCTGAGTACAGCTCATCAAAAACTACCGACTGGTTGCTAAATGCAGCCTCGGCAAATTGTTCGTTTATATGTGATGCGGTGCCGGTCATATCGCCTTTTCAAATTTTTCCAGCTTCAGCTTTTCAAGATAAGTAAGCGGTGCATAATAAAATACCGATAATGCTTTCCTGATATTTTTCACCGAGCTCCCAAACGGATCTTTCAGCAGTTTTTGGAAGCTATTTTTTGCCAGGTGCTTGTGATAGTTGCGGTGTACGTATTTATGCAATTGCTTGTAGTAAAAAGGCGGATAGGTGTTTTTAAACATCAGCGCCATCTCGTCGGAGTCAGCCCAGTTGGTTTTCTTTTTCAACTCGTTTTTAACGCGCTCGTAAAAACCGGTACCCGGCAACGGATACGATACCGAAATACCAATCTCAAATGGCAGCAACCGGTTAATCATATCTATGGTAAGCGTAATATCATCCCGCGTTTCTTCGGGATAACCGAACTGGATAAAGAACGATGGCTTAATACCATGCGCTTTCATGAGGTGCGTAGCCGTATGGATCTGATCGATAGTGATCCCCTTATCCATGGCGTCCAGTACCTTCTGCGATCCGCTTTCGGCTCCTATCCACACGTTTTCACAACCGGCGGCCGCCAGGGCTGCTACAGCTTCTTCCTCTGCCAATAAATCGGCCCGCGACTGAATCTTGAAACGGATCTTAATTCCCTCCTGTGCCAGCAGCTTGGCAAATTCCTTTACCCAACCGGGTTTCAATCCAAAAATATCATCGCAAAACCAGATATGATCCATCTGGTACCGCTCCTTAAGCATTTTAAGTTCATTAACAATATACTGCGGACTGTGAGAATTGTACCGGTTGCCATAAATAGGCTTGGCACACCAGTTACATTTGAACGGACAACCGCGGGTAGTTACCACATTAATTGAAAAACAACCCGCATTCTTCATCCACATATCCCGATAGGTATCCATATTCACCAAATCCCAGGCGGGCATGGGCAAACTATCCAGTTCCTTCATTACCGCGCGGCCGAGTGTTTTAATAATCTCGCTGCCGTTCGTGTAAGCTAATCCTTTTATTTCAAAATGATCAATATTCCCACTTCGGATATGTTTAGTTAGTTCCGCCAGCGTTTGTTCAGCTTCACCCAATATCACAAAATCGGCTCCCTCGGCAAGATATGCTGCATATCGATCGGTTGAATCTGAGCTGGAAACGATAACGGTACAACCACGTTCCTTAGCCAGCTTGCACATTTTAAATGCAGCCTCGCGCATATTGGTGAGGCACATTTTGGTCAGGTAGTTGAACCCATCATCATAAACCACAAAAAAATCCGGTTTATTCAACTCAATAGCGGCTATCACCTCGTCAGGATTGCTCACAAACATGGTATCAAACAGACTTACCCGGTAACCCTGCTCCCGCATCAGCGCAGCAGCGTATATAGTACCCAGTGGCGCATAAGGTTGCCCTATGCCCCATTGCTTTGGGTCGAACCGTAAAAAGTAAGAATGTGTAAACAGTATATTGTTCATCGTGTTTTAGCCTGTTTCTAAATCCAGGGAAATTTCCTATACCCTCCCAGGGGAAGAAATCGCACATTTCCGCGCTTCATTGCTTTTTTATTATCAATCCAACCTCGCCAGCGGCGATAAATTAAGCGAGCACACACATTTAACACAGGTAGGGTCATTAGCCATATCCAGTGTTTTGCGAAAATTGATCGCCTCTTTGCTGTTCAAAATATCATTTAATGAATTATCCCTGATGTTACCTATCGCTTCATGAAAAAAGCACGGCCGTACCGCACCATCAGCCTCAATCACTGCCGACACCCATGGTGCATTACACTTTTTAAACGGGAATGCATTATGGCCATAAAAAGCAGCATAATAACCATAAATATCCCGGATTTTAGCCGGAGATTCGGCAATGAACCTGTTGGCAAAATCGCTTTTATTAGCCAGCACCTGGTTTGTCATTTCCTGAAATTCGGCAAGTTCATTTTCAGTCGGTAGTATCTCATGTTGCCGAGGCTCGGCCCATGCTGTTTGGCGGTTAAAGGCATGGCTGCTTACATCGGCAGGTAAAAAACTTACCTGGTCTATCTCCATTTGCCTTGCCGCTTCAATAATAGCCTGCCAATTCCTGTAATTTAGGCGATGGATCACTGTACGAGCTGTTATGCGGTATTTTGGTTCAATAGATTTAATGAATTTCACCCCCTCCCGAAGTTTATTGAATGCGCCAGGTACATTCCGGATAGCGTCATGTAAAAGTTCATCGCCATCTAAAGAAACAATAAGGTCGTCAACCCATTTTAAAATATTGAATGCGTTTTTCCTGATAGACAGCCCTGTCGACAGCAGCGTAACCTTGATCTTTTCAGCACGCAAAATCTCGCATAGCCTGAAAAAATTGGTATTCAGCAATGCCTCCCCGCCCGACATCAATACATGCTTTGTACCGAATTTTCGTAAAGCACCTAACAGATCGGTCACGTCGGCTTCGGTAAGCTGCTTCAGGTTTTTATTATCCCTCCAGATATCACACATTACGCAACGGCAGTTGCAGGCACTGTGCGGCATCAAAATCACGATGGGTAGCGCAGCGATGCGGTGCGTTTGCAATGTGCGGAAACGCTGAAAGGTATGATATAACGATTGGCCTGTCATCTGCATAAATTAAAATCCCTGTATTTCGGGCTGCCTGTAACGCCAAACCTTTTGTAGCAACTTTATTTCATAAGGATAATGGTACATGCTCGCCTTATAACGCATGGTTGCTACCAGTTTAATGGCCATACGTTTAATCATATTGAGCCTGATATCAGTTACCGTTGGATACACCCCGTTCAGCACTGTTTCAAAATTTCTGATCTTATCAATCATCTCCGGCGTGAGCCATGGTGTTAACGGATTTTTACGAAGATCAAAGGCTTCCCATGCCGGGCTGATCCAGTCCTCCAGCGTTTCGGGGAAACGGAAGCCACTTTTCATTACCTGCTTAAACAATTCTGACCCTTCGGTAGGCACAGGACTGTAGGTATAAATTACGATTTCGGTTTTAGGGTTAACAGCCTTTACCTTTTTTATAAAGTCTATTTCAAAATCAATTTGCGACTGAACCTGTTGCTGGGTTGGCGCCGGAGTGCCTAATACAAAAGAATATTCGGGTATGATATCAAACTTTTTAAGGCGTTCGGCAAACTCAATGATCTGGTCGCCTGTTTGCGTGCCGCCCTTATCCATCTGTTCTAAAATGATGTTGTTACCACTTTCGGCTCCGAAAAAGATGATCTTACATCCTGATTCGCGGATTGCGGCAAGGGATGAATCTTTAAATTTCGACATGGTATCGATGCGGGCCATACCCCACCAAGTCATGTTTTCGGGTTTTATTAAACGGGCAAACTCAACAGCGCGCTTTTCTGATACAAAAAAATTGTTATCATGAAACTCAATGGCATCTGCACCCCATTTATCTTTAATATATTTTACATCCTTATAAACATTTTGGGCCGATTTTGCCTTCCACCTTGCCTCATATATTGGCACTACAGCACAAAAGGAGCAGGTGAAGGGGCAACCGATGCTGGAGTGATAAGCCATCGTTTTTTCGCCCAGGTAAGTTTTACCCAAAAACTTGGTGATGGGATAAAAAGTATTCAGCTTATCATATGGCAAAGGCGGCAGATTATCCTGGTCTAAAAGGTCCTCCTTAGCGGTTTTGATGATCTTGCCATCGGTTGCTTTATAGATGAGGTTGCGGATAAACTCATAAGGTTCGTTTTTCTCCAGGGCATCAATCAAGGCGGGGAAAGCGTGATCACCGGGCCCGTTGATAATAAAATCGACATAACCGGAATATAAAACCGCGTTAGGCTGATTTGATGGAAAATACCCGCCCCAGATCATTTTGGTATTGGGATATCTCTGCTTTATAGTTTTTGCCGCAGCAATAGCCTGCTTTAACTGCGGACCGGGCATAACTGTAAACCCAAAGTATTTAAACTCGCCGGTACTTAAATAGCTATCTATCTTAACCATCGGGTCATGCTCACAATTGCCGTCAACAATTACCCAGTCATATTTTCCATCAACCGAGGCCGCTATATTTAGTATCGAATTAGGTATGCGATACTTGTTATTTGCACTGCGCGGGTTAAATAATAATATCTTGTTCATCTGTTAGTATCAATACTTTGCTTTCAATCCCCCCGGCAATGGGTTTATCTTTTAGTTTAAGCAGCCTGTAAAGCACCCCTGCCATCACAAAGTCTGCACACAAAATAAACCCCACTGCCATACCCAATCACAAATGAGGGGGATTGCCCGTTCAACAATTAATCTGAGTTTCTACACTATCACTTTCACACTAATAAATACGCCCTGGCTTTCACACAGGTTGCCTGCCTTTATAAATAAAATAGCTGGCAACCATTATTGTTTAACGGCCGTATTTGCTGATATAAGATGTTACTAATATCCCGCAATTGTGATCCAAACTGTAAAAAATTATATTAAGCAGCGCTTTTTCCCGCCCAATATCATAGAGAAAAACTCGGTGGATGCCTACGATATCTGGGCCGAGCATTATGATGCGCAGCCAGGTAACCTTATGCTCGATTTGGATGAAGTTTTGTTTCCCCGCCTGGTAACGGATACAGTTATCGCCGGTAAAAACGTGGCCGATATTGGCTGCGGTACCGGCAGGCATTGGGAAAAGGTGTTTGCGCTAAATCCGGGGCGGTTAACAGGTTTTGACACATCTGCCGGGATGCTGGCCCGTTTACAGCAAAAGTTTCCATCGGCAAATATTTACCGAATTACCGACGACCTGTTCGGGGACATGCCATCGGGGAGTTTTGACACCATAGTTTCAACCCTTACCGTTGCGCACATCAAAAATATTGAAGTTGCCCTGCAGGCCTGGATGCGGATCCTGAAACCGACCGGCGACATCATTATTACCGATTTCCATCCGCAGACACTGGCAAACGGCGGCAAGCGGACATTTAAACATGGCAGCAGTTTTATAGCGGTCGAAAACTATGTGCACCCCGTAAATACCATTAAAGATCTGTTGCTGAACAGCGGCTTTAAGCTAATTGCCGAAGAAGAAATTAAAATAGATGAAACCATGAAGCATTATTATGCCAATAAAAACGCGCTTCATGTTTATGATAAATATAAAGGCTTCCCCATTATTTACGGGTTGCACTTGACGAGAACTGATGGTACTGAATAACGTGATGATACCGGGAAACGATGCCGTGGTGAGCATAAGTATAAGCGAGGGTAAAATAAAACAGGTTTCCCCCTCACATACTGATGACCGCGAACAGCTGACCTTTGTGAATGCCATTGCTTTTCCGGGCCTGATCAACTCGCATGACCATCTTGATTTTAATCTTTTTCCGCAGCTTGGCAATAAAACCTATGAAAGTTATACTGAATGGGGAAAACACATTCACCGCGCTTACGCCGTTGAGATTGCATCTGTGCTAAAAATCCCTATTGCCCTGCGCGAACGCTGGGGTGTTTATAAAAACCTGCTTTGCGGCGTTACCACAGTGGTAAACCACGGGGAAAAAACTACCATAAATGATCCTCTCATCACCATATTTGACAATTGCCAGAGTATCCACTCCGTCCGGTTTGAAAAAAACTGGAAGAAACGGCTCAATAACCCGCTTAAAATAAATAAACCGGCCGTCATCCATATAGGCGAGGGCACAAACGATATCGCCCATACCGAAATAGATGAACTAATTAAATGGAATATCCTTAAGCGTAAACTCATCGGGATCCATGGAGCAGCTATGGATCCTCAACAAGCCAAACATTTCGAAGCCCTGGTTTGGTGCCCCGAATCAAACTATTTCCTGCTTAATAAAACAGCGGCCATTGATGAGCTAAAAAGCAAAACAACGATTTTATTTGGCACAGATAGCACACTTACCGGGCATTGGGACATCTGGCATCACATTCGCCTTGCGCGTAAAACCCAAATGCTTAATGATGATGAATTGTACAACTCTCTTACTTCATCCCCTGCCCAAACCTGGAAACTAAATAGTGGCAGCATTACCAGCGGATTTGACGCCGATATTGTAATAGCCAAAGCAAAAGGCAAAGTTGGTTTGCAGGCTTTTTATAATATAACACCCAATGATATTTTACTGGTGATGCATAAGGGCGTGATTTTGCTGTTTGATGAATCGCTTTATCACCAGCTTACGGGTATAATTACCCAAAATTACAGCAAGGTCTTTACCGGCAACCATTTCAAATACGTGATGGGCGATATCCCTGGTTTAATAGCCGAAATAAAACGATACAAGCCGGATGCCTGTTTTCCCATACCTCACCCAGCCCTGCCTGCCGCATGAATATCATCAAAAAAATATGGTCAAAATCGAAATCCAAAGCGGTTTATTTAAGCGGTGGTGGATGCCACGTTTTGGGGTTGGATAAAGACCTTGATACCTCTAAATAAAAATAGCATTTGCTTTTGCCACCATTAATACTTTTTAAATGAGATACGTTTTAGCCAGTTATGTGTACACCAAAGAGTTTAACCAGCCACAGGCCTGGTTAAAGCGCATTAACATGTATACCGGCATATTAGATGCCCTGGCCAAAAGCAACGAGGTGATCAGCATTGAACAAATCAATTACGAAGGTGAACTGACACAAAACGGGGTTAACTACCATTTCAGAAGATACCCAAAAGCGGCGCTCAAATATTTTCCGTGGGCTTTGCATTTGTATATTAAAAGCCTTAAATCCGATGTGGTAATAGTACATGGTTTGCATTTCCCCTTGCAGGTTATCCAGCTACGCCTTATGCTTGGCCGCAAAGTAAAGGTCATTGTACAAAATCATGCTGAAAAACCTTTTACCGGTTTAAAAAAACTACTTCAGCGGGCAGCCGACCGGTTGGTTAACGCCAACTTGTTTGCATCGCATGATATGGGTATGGAATGGATTGCCGCCGGCAACCTCAAATCGCCCGGTAAAATACATGAGGTAATGGAAGTTTCCTCTGTTTTTTATCCTATAAGCCGCCTGGAAGCCAACTCTCAAACAGGTGCACAAGGCAACCCGGTGTTTTTATGGGTAGGCCGTTTAAACGAAAATAAAGATCCGTTAAACGTGGTGAAAGCCTTTTTGAAATTCGCCGAAAGTTCGCCCGGGGCAAAGCTCTTTATGATCTATCACACCGAAGAGTTACTGCCGAAGATCAACGTTTTATTAAACTCATCACCAAATATAGAAGCCATTGAATTAATTGGCGAAGTACCACACGCCGATTTATTGTACTGGTACAACAGTGCCGATTTCATTCTCTCCGGCTCACATTATGAAGGCAGCGGCACCGCTATTTGCGAAGCCATGTCATGCGGGTGCGTGCCGTTGGTTACAGACATCCTTTCGTTCAGGATGATCACTAACAATGGGGAATGCGGCGTATTATACGAACCGGGAAATGAAGCTGCATTACTTGATGCGCTCCTGCAAACTACACAAATGAATGTTGCAGAAAAGCGGAGATTATGCATTGAATATTATAAGCAAAACTTATCGTTTGAGGCTATTGCCGAGAGGGTTGAGAGCATAGTGCAAAGCCTTTAAGCACTGCTTGCCTTTACCGGTCGCAAATCCAATCTACTGTTCAAACACCTCCATCATCTTCCTCACATTATCCCTGATGTCATAAACCAATACATTTTTCTTCCCCGAATCCGGTTCATCCAAAATACAACAGATAGTTTGCCCGGCTTCTTCCATATTATTTACAATATACCAGTTGGTAATATCATTATCCATCGGCTTAACAAAACTTACCACCTCGGCTCCCGCATACAGAGCTTCAAGGCAAACGGCGCCGAAGCCTTCATATTCCGAAGGATGAAATAACACTCTCGAGCGCTGCATCATTTTAAGCACTTTGTGATGCGGTAGTTCGCCTGCAAGGGTTACGTTACTTTCAAGTTGCTTTGATTTAATTCGTTTTATTAACTTTTCCTTTTCAGGGCCGTCGCCGCATATTACCGTTTTTATATCCGGGTAATACTGCTTCAGCATGGCAACAGTTTCTATAAACAGGTGAAACCGTTTCAAGGAAATAAGTGACCCTGCCCCTAAAATATGAATGTCTTTTCCGGCAGATAAATCACCAAATAATGAAATATCTATTCCCACAGGGATAACATTCAGTGGTTTTACATTGTAGTTTTTGGTGAACTCCCGCACAATAAAATCCGACAGCGCTATCAGCTCCTCTCCTTTGGGCTTTATCCACTTAGCATATTTGTTCCCCCTTTTTGCATCCTGCCCCAGCATCCAGCAGTGGTGCTTAATATTTTTTATCCGGGCAAAATAATGACCAACAAAGGCACATTCGCCAAGCCAAAAGCTTAACAAGCCCATTATTTGGTATTGTTTGTTTAAATTCCCTAAAGCTCGCCATACTTTTAGCCAGGTATTCAGCCTGAATAGTTTACCACGGCTTCTTCCTCCAAAACTGATCACCCGTATACCATGCCAATCATATTCGGCAGCGAAAAAGGGATATTGAAAACTTAGCACAATGATATGCAGTTCCGGATTTTCGGCCTTCAACGCCCGTACAAAAACCCGTTGAGGCGGTAAGCAGGTAGTATCGGCTTCGTTTTCGGGGAAACCGGGGCTCAGGATAAGCAATGCTTTTTTACGGTTATCATCCATTGGGCGAGATCACTTTATTACAGATAGCCAGGCTGTCCTTGTTATGGGTAATCAGGATGATCATTTTCCCCTGCCCGGCCAGTTGCCTCAATTTGGTTAACAATTCATTTTCCGCATCTGTATCCATTTCACTGAACGGCTCATCTAAAATTAACAGATCGTGATTATGATAAAGCGCCCGGGCCAGCATGATCCTTTGGCGCTGACCGCCGCTGATGTTCTTGCCGTTTTCGGTAATAACTTTAGCTGTGCCTTCTGGGTAATCCGCAACCAGCTTATTTAATCCGCAAAACTCCAGTACACTGGTTAACTTTTGCTCATCGGCAGTTTTATCGTCAAGTATGATGTTTTTCAGGATAGTATCATATATAAAAAACGGTTGTTGTTTAACCAGGGAAATGTTTTTACGGTAAAGCCGGCGCATTGGCGCGGCAGCAATTTTATTGTTGATATAAATGCCCCCTTCGGCCGGCTCCAAAAAACCGGTTGACAGGTTAATGATAGTAGTTTTCCCCCTGCCTGAATTCCCCGAAATGCCCATAATATCACCGGGAGTTATCTCAAGGTAAAGCTCATCCAAAACAGTTTTGTCCGGATAACTGAAACTTACTTTTTCAAGTTTCAATGACCAAATCTGTTCGTCAACAACCTCATTAACCTGTGGTTTATCATCTTCTTCAATGATCAAATCGGCCAGGATAAATTCATAGGTCTTCATTTGCCCGCTGCTGTTCAGGATTTTTACAATACCTGGGATGATCTTATATGCTGCCGCCACAAAAATGCCAATGGTCAGGATACTAACCACCGGAGTATCGCCCGTTAATTTATTTACAGCGATGAGGATAAAAAAACCCAGAACGGCAAATACTTCCATCAACCGTGAAGGCAGGTTTTGCCAGGTTTGCTGTGAAGCTATATTTTGATTAAGCTGCTGTTGGTAGCTGAAAAACCGGCGACTAAAGAAATCATTTTTTTGATAAATATTGCTCTCCACGTAACCTGATAAGGATTCGTTTAAATGCTGAAGCGTTTTTTCGCTCACAGTTTTGATCTGTGCCCTGATAAATTTTAGCCTAGTTTTAATGAACCAGCCCAAAGCCGCGACAGGTGGCAGCAGCAACACAAACAACAAAACAAACAAGGCCGGGTGATAGAACATAATAGCCCCAATAGTAAAAAGGATCAATACCGTTTGAGATACTATTTGCTGAAAATTGGTGAGGATGTAATGACTAAATTCAATCGGCTGCTGGCTGATTCGCCGGATATGGATAGATGAATCAACGTGTATAAACTGGTCAAAATCTGCATCAAGGTAATTCCTGATATTACGTTCGGACAGCCTTGACGCCACCTTGTAAAAAAAATGCTGCTGCGCATTTTGCGCAAAGAAACCAATACAGTTTTTTATCGCAAAAAGCACCAGAAAAATACCGATAAGCCACAATGATTTATTATTGGCAAAGCCGACCGGTAAAAAACTATAATTATTTCCCGGCTCTCGCTTTGAATAAAAATTAACTATCAACAACAGTAAGCCTAAAAAAGCAACATCCAACATGGCGATAACAATATCGACAATAATTGACCTGATGAGCCTCCGCTTTTCAGATCGATCAAGTATGAGCAGAATACTTTTTAAAATTTGCTTCAAGAGGATGATAAAACAATAAAACCAGGTTCATCACTGGTTTCATTGTTAACTACGTTTTACGCACCTTTAAGGTTGCTTTATAAAGGGGGATAAAATGCCCGACAAGCAATCAAAATAAATTGTTTAAGCTGTTACTTTTGATAAATCACAGGCATAGTTTAATAATCTCTATAAAATTGTTAAATTTCGGCTTCGCATTTATAAAAGAAGTAAAACAACCTTCATGAATTTAGAACCTTTCCTTGCCGTATTTGTGATCACCCAATTCAGGAGGCACCTGAAGAACGACGGGCTGCTAACCAAATGGAACAAATACCTTAACATAGGCTATTATATTGCTATTGCCATATTTGTGTTTGGTGTAAGTTTTGACCACGGCGAGAGGCTGACTATGATACTCTCCCATTTGTTTTTCTTAGGGGTTGTCATATCACCCTATTATATCGAAGACCTGAAATCAGGCAAACAACTTGCTTTTGCATTGATTCCTTATGCAATTGCCGGTTTAATAAAAGACTTATTGGAAAAATGGTTCCCTAATTTTTACGACAATCACGATAACCTGATACAAAGCCTGGTAATGTTTTCGCTTATCTGGGCATTTTCGCTTTGGCTTATCAGTCGCAAACAAACCAAAGCGCTTGAAAATGAGCGCAAACAACGCTTTGCTGAGCAGGAGCAAAACCGCATGATGGCCGCTATGAAGGTAAACCTTGAAAGCGAAGTTCGTGAGCGCACAGCCGAACTTACCCGCCAAACAGAAGAATTACAGCAGACCCTGTCCGAGCTTAAGAGCACCCAGGCGCAGCTGATCCAATCGGAAAAAATGGCCTCACTGGGTGAACTCACTGCCGGTATTGCACATGAAATTCAAAACCCGCTGAACTTTGTGAACAACTTTAGCGAGGTAAGCATTGAACTGCTTGAGGAACTAAAGGACGAAGTACTTGACAAACTGCCCGACGATGTGAAGGAAGATGCGGGCGATATTATTAACGACATTACCCAAAACCTGAGCAAAATAAACCAGCATGGCAAACGTGCCGATGCCATCGTAAAAGGCATGCTGCAGCATTCGCGTGCTACAACTGGTAAAAAAGAGCCCACAGATATCAACGCACTTGCCGATGAGTACCTGCGCCTGAGCTATCATGGCTTACGCGCCAAGGACAAATCATTTAACGCAGGCATGAAAACCAGCTTTGACCCCGATCTGGGTAAAATAGAAGCTATTCCACAGGATTTGGGCCGCGTATTACTTAACTTGTTTAACAACTCGTTTTATTCTGTTACCGAAAAGAAACGGGCTTTGGGCGAAGGCTATGATCCAACGGTAACGGTTAATACCCAAAAAGTGAAATCGCCATCGGGTGTTAACATGGTACAAATTACGGTGGAAGATAATGGCACTGGAATTCCGCAAAAAGTGCTGGATAAAATTTACCAGCCGTTTTTTACCACCAAACCTACCGGGCAAGGCACCGGGCTTGGCCTTTCCATGAGCTATGATATTATAACCAAAGGACACGGTGGAGAACTGAAGGTTGAAACCGCTGAAGGCGAGTTTGCACGGTTTGTAATTTGCATACCTGTTGGTAATGTTGCCCAAAGTTAAACACGGGTAATTTTTTCGTTTTATCAAAATAACACCACACAAAAATATAACTTTGAAGTACTATGAAAATACTTGTTGTTGATGACGAGGCGGATGTTCAACCCTTGTTTTTACAACGTTTCAGAAAAGAGATTAAAAGCGGCGAAGTAGAGTTCAACTTTGCACTATCGGGAGAAGAGGCTCTTCATTTTTTAGAAGATCATCATTCGCAGGTGATCCTGATCTTATCTGACATTAATATGCCGGGCATGAGTGGTTTGGAGCTATTACGTAACATAAGGCACAACTATGAAAAACCACCACCGGTGGTAATGATGATCACCGCTTATGGCGATGACGAAAACTACAAACAATCAATGGAGCTTGGTGCCGACGACTTTTTAACCAAGCCGCTTGATTTTAGCAACTTAAAAGACAAACTTAAACACTTAGAACAATAATGGCCAAGATACTGGTAGTAGATGACGAGCAGGACCTGGAATTACTGATCAGGCAAAAATTCAGGAAAAAGATACGGGAAGGCGTGTATGAATTTGTATTTGCCCAAAATGGTTTTGAAGCGTTAACTCAACTGGCCTCCCACCCCGATATTGATGTAGTTTTAAGCGACATCAATATGCCTGAAATGGATGGACTAACCCTGCTTACCAAACTGCCCGATGCTAATCCTATATTAAAAGCAGTAATGGTATCAGCCTATAGTGATATGGATAACATTCGTACCGCTATGAACCGCGGCGCATTTGATTTTGTATGCAAACCAGTAAACTTTGAAGACCTTGACATTACTATTGAGAAAACTTTACAACACGTTATCGAACTTAAGAAAACCATGCAGGCCATTAAGGAGAACAATATCCTGCGGATGTATGTGGATGAAAATGTACTTAACTTCATGACCCATAAGGAGTTTGAGCACAGCCTTTTGAGTAATGAAACTATCGAGGCAACTGTGCTATTTATTGATATCTGCGGCTTTACCGCCATAACCGAGCATGTTGCCGCCAATACGGTTGTAGGTATGATCAATAAGTACTTTGATGTAATGGTACAGGAGATCATTGCCCAAAACGGTCATATTGATAAGTTTATGGGTGATGCTGTAATGGCCGTTTTCCGCGGCGAATATCACCTCGACCGGGCTATTGATGCAGCCCTTGCTGTTCGTGATAAAATGCACGAGGCCGATGAAATCCAGGCGGGTGATAAAACTTTTAAGCCTTCTGTTTCAATTGGCATTAATTCGGGCGAGATGATTTCGGGTAATATCGGTTCGGCCACCTTAAAACGATTGGATTATACTGTAATAGGCGATGCTGTTAACCTGGCTCAGCGCCTGCAAACAGTAGCACAAGCCAACCAAATCATCGTTAGTGCCGATGTATATGAACAGGCTAAAGGATCTTTCGCCCTCAATAAAATTGGTGAGGTAAGCCTCAAGAACAAGTTAAAACCGGTGGAGATTTACGAGGTTGTTGATTAATTAAAAAATAGCTACCGCGGGTTTAGTGTAACCCGTGGTGTAGCATCATTGAAGTTTCCAACTTCACCCATCATTTCTGCCATAGGTTACAAACGCAGGTCCGGATTAAGCACGCATAACCGTTAAAAGTTTGCAGGTTTGCTACGCTTCACTGCAATTTTGGTATAAACTCGCTTCAAGGACTTGCTGTTAGCAGCGTCATTCAATTCGTCGGCCACTGCAAAAGCTTTTGTAATCAATTCTGCCCATTCCGATGATTCATGTAGCATTTCATTGATCTTATCACCGACGGAGTATATATCCTGATTGGTTATTATATGCAATTTGATGTGCCCCGGAAGAAGCGTATCGGCATCCCTTCTTCTCATTCTCGCAAAATGATATTGGGCCGCCGCAACAGCTTCAATAGCTGCAGAACGTAAATCCACGGCCTGTTTATCACCAACATTTTTACGGGCATTGGCGGTGTTAAACGCCCAAACCTTGCCATCAGAGAATGCAACAACAGCCTGTAGTACTGCATAAGTATGCATTTCTAATATCAGGGCAAAAGCGGTTTCTTCATCATTGGTCGCCTCTATACCTAAGTCTTCGGATTTCAGCGCAAATATCTCATCTCTCAACTCCAGGTATCTTTCATAACGGTAGTCGGCTATTTCTTCACCCGTCTTACGGTAGCACATTTTTTGGTAATACAGATAAAGCAATCTTCCGAAATAGAAAAGTGCCAGGCCTCCAAAATACCAGTATTCCTCTTTCATTTTGCAGTTTAGGTTGTTGTAAGATACGTGCCTTGCTGTTGTTGTTTTTTTCAACGACCACTTAAAATGGTTTTACGATTGCATCGCCCGTTCATTATAAACTCAAATCCTGCTTATGCACTCATTACAAATGAGCGCCAGCCCCCCTCATCAGCAGCAACAGTTAAGAAAAACTTAAGACTTAGAACTTCCAATTAATGATCCCTCACCTTTTTCTTCAACACCCCGCCCGCGGCTTCTTTGATACTGTTTGTAAAAACAAAGGCCTTAGGGTCAATACTATGAACCAGGTTTTTTAATCTGCGAACTTCCAAACGGGTTACTACAGTGAAGATGATATCAACCGGTTGATGAACGTCAAAACTCTCCTTCATAAAGCCACGCTCACCTTTGTAAATGGTGATCCCGCGACCGAGTTCCATCACAAGCCGTTCTTTAATTATTTCGCTTTGACCAGAGATGATATTTACCGCCGTATATTCTTCCAAACCATCAATAACAAAAGTGATGGTGCGCGATGCCGTATAATAGGTTAAAATGGAGTACAACGCCGTAGGCAAACCCAACTCAACTGCGGCTATCAGGAAGATGATAATATTAATACCTAAAATAATCTCACTGATGGTAAAACTGCTGCGTTTTAATGTATATAAAGCTAATATCTCGATACCATCCAACGCGCAGCCTCCTCTTATCGATAACCCCACACCCAGGCCCATAAACACGCCACCAAAAATAGACACCAATAGCTTGTCCTGGGTTATTACTGGGTATTCTATAAATTGTAAACATAAGCCAAGTCCAATTACACAGGCAAGCGTTTTTAGCGCAAATGATTTATTAACCTGGAACATCCCCATTATAATAAAAGGGATGTTGGCTATAATTATTACATAGGCTATGTTGAAATGATAAAGCTCATGAATTAGCAATGAGATACCGGTTACCCCGCCATCAAAAAAGCTGTTGGGTACTAAAAAGCCTTTAAGTGCAAAACCGCAAAATAAAATGCCGATAATTACTGTGACTACGTCTTTTAAAATTTCTTCAATTTTTAAACCCGGTTGTGTCATTAATAGCAGTATTTAAATTTTTTTTGTGATAATTTTCAAATGCTCGTTTTTACCTTCAGCCCTGAGCCTGAGCGCCGTTTGGGTGAAGTAATGATGGCTTTGCAGGAATTTCACCTGCTGCCTGTCCCACTCCAATTCCGATTCAAGGTGATCTGTAATTACGAGTTCCGAAAATAACCTTTTACTAAGGATAAAAAAATCATTTCGGCCCAAATAATCTAAATCAGCATCACAAATTATCTGGCCTAAATGATTGTGAGGGTTTTGCGGCATTTTCGTTGCCATAATAATATCGCAAACCTGCTCAATTTCATCACTTGTATAACCAAAATCAGGCAGATGTTGCCTCGCATTTTTGCATGAACCAGCCTCATGATTGACTTGCCCGAACAAAAAACCTGAATCATGATAGTAAGCGGCCGTAAGTAATAGCTCCAATTCGTCTCCGATTATCCCCTCACCCGCCGCAATTTGTTTTGCAGCAGTATAAACATCAAGCGCATGATCAGCATTATGGTAATGAAAATGTTTGGGGAGCTCTTTCTTTATTTTGTCGAGGATAAAGCCCCCGGCTTGTTCTACCTGCATTCAGTATTTATAATGGCGCTAATATATTAATTTAAGAAATATACGAATACACATAAGGACGCATAATTGCGTCTCCCTCGTACAGGTCATCATTGCATGATCGAAATAAATATTTAAAGCGGCAATTGTCTCTACAATAAAACAGAGCTTAAACAATTATCTTAGCACAATGAACAGCTGGTTTAAAAACTATAAAGGCATTATCTTATTACTAACAGGCATTATTATTGGAAGTATCGCCGGGGCAGTTTTAGGGAATAAAGTTGAAGTGATTAAACCTATTGGTGATATTTTCCTGAACCTGCTGTTCACTGCCGTTGTGCCGCTGGTTTTCTTTGCCATAGCATCGGCTATTGCAGCATTGGATAGTTCGCAAAAACTGGGCAAATTATTAGGCGTTACTTCGCTGGTATTTGTGTCGACTGTTTTAGTAGCTGCCATGGTTACCATTATAGCTATTTGGATCTTCCCTATCCATCAGCACCTTGTTGCCAGCCCCATAACTGAAGCTATCACCAAAAAACCATTCGGCGATCAGTTAACAAGCCTTTTTACTACCAGCGAGTTTTACCAGCTGTTATCCCGCAAAAGCATGCTGGCCATGATCATTTTTGCAGTGATCACCGGCTTTGCTACTCTGCACGCAGGCGAAAAAGGCAAAGCATTTACAGCCTTTTTACATAGCGGCAATGAGGTTTTCAAAAATATTTTCAGCCTTATCATGAAAATTGGCCCTATTGGCCTGGGGGCTTATTTTGCTTACCAGGTTGGAGTGTTCGGTCCGCAGTTGTTTGGCGGTTACGCGCGTTCTATGGCTTTATATTACGGGGTTGGTGCGTTTTATTATTTGGCGATATTCAGTCTGTATGCTTTTATCGCAGGGGGTGTTAGCGCGTTTAAGCGATACTGGAAAAATAATATTATACCATCTGCTACAGCAGTAGGAACTTGCAGCAGCATTGCCACCATACCGGCAAATTTGGATGCCGCAAAAAAAATGGGAATCTCTGATGCTATTGCCAATATTACCATTCCGCTTGGTGGCACTTTGCACAAAGATGGTTCAAGCATTTCGTCAATAGTAAAAATGGCTGTAGTTTTCGCGCTGTTTGGTAAAAGCTTTGACAATGCCGAAACTATAATCATAGCCCTTGCTATGACAGTTTTAGTGAGCCTGGTTGAAGGTGGCATTCCTAACGGCGGTTATATTGGCGAGCTACTTTTTATTTCGGCCTATGGTTTCCCGCCCGAAGCGCTCCCCCCGGCTATTATTATTGGTACACTGGTTGACCCAATGGCCACATTGTTGAATGCAACCGGCGATACGGCTGCTGCCATGCTGGTGGCCCGTTTTACGGAAGGAAAAGACTGGATGAAACCGCCCCCCGCTAAGGGAGAACTATAGCATATTCAATAAAGGTTTATTATATTGGCGTATAAATAAACCCTTCACTACCTGTATGCTTCACATTCTCTACATTATAGCCATAATTGCGGAAGCAATGACAGCCGCATTATCAGCCGGGCGAAGAGATATGGATTGGGTTGGTGTTTGTATCATAGCCTGGGTTACAGCTTTAGGCGGCGGCACCGTTCGCAACATATTGTTTAATCATTACCCCATGAGCTGGGTCGAACATCCCGAGTATTTAGTTATTACAGCTGCCGCAGCCATATTGGCTGCTATTATTGCCCGCCTCATGACCAAAATGAAAACGCTGTTTCTTTACCTGGATGCTTTAGGATTGGTAGTATTTACTATTATAGGCTGCCAGATAGCGGAACAAATTGATCTGCCCTGGCTTATCATTTTGCTAAGCGGTATGATAACCGGTTGTGCGGGAGGCGTGCTGCGCGATGTGCTATGCAATGAGGTACCGTTGTTGTTCCGTAAAGAAGTTTATGCCAGCGCATCCATAGTTACCGGGGCATGCTATTTAAGCCTCGAACATTTGGGTGCTCCCAATGGCGCGACAATTGTAATAGCTTGTATTATTGGCCTCGCATTACGCCTGCTCTCTATCAGGTACAACTGGCAAATGCCCAAGTTTGTATATCGTGAAGAATGGCATTAATTGTTAATTTGGGAATTGGGATTTTCGGTTTCGGATTAGTTATTAATTATACCTCAGCTGAAAGCTGACACGATGGTTCACCGCGGGCTGAAAACCCGCGGCAGTTACAGGGAAACAACAAAGGCGTGATAATGAAATCCCGCCTTTGTTGTTTGCAGTTCTGATGTCGTCCCGAATTATTTCGGGATCCCACATGTTAAGCCATCATGCATGATTTACACCTGGCTTATGGGTTGCTGAAACAAGTTACCCATGCCATAGTTAAAAAATGGGGTCATGCTGAGCCTGTCGAAGCATAGCGGGGTGGGCCTCTGCGCGCGTCCTTCGACAAGCTCAGGATGACAAGCCCTCCACACCTAATGTCATTTCACCTTCAGAGGCCTCCGGATTTAAATCACTCAGCATGACGCATTTTATACTTTGTCTATCCACCATTGTTCCCCCTTCAGGGGGGTAGGGGGCTACTCTGTACTCAACGAATACGGCGCATCACTCACCTTTATCCCCCTTGTTTTATTAGGCTGAGGAGCCATATTAAAGTTAAGTACCGCTCCTTTTTTAAGTTCCGAATGGCTTAACCAGGTTAAATCATATGGCTTGCCGTTAACGTTTAACGTATTGATATATTTATTAGCCGGACTGTTGTTAGCTGCATTGATCACTACCTTTTTACCGTTCTCAAGGTTTAGCGTAATTTTCTTAAACAGTGGTGTACCCAAAACGTACTGATCACTGGCCGGAGTTACCGGGTAAAAGCCCATAGCCGAGAACACATACCATGCCGATGTTTGGCCATTGTCCTCATCGCCACAATAACCATCCGGAGTAGCTTTGTATAACTTCTCCATAGCATCACGCACATGGAACTGGGTTTTCCATGGTTCACCTGCATAATTGTACAAGTAAATCATATGTTGAATAGGCTGGTTGCCGTGGGCGTATTGCCCCATATTCATGATCTGCATTTCGCGGATCTCATGAATGGTCTCGCCGTAATAGCTATCGTCAAACACCGGTGGCATGCTAAATACCGAATCCAGCTTGGTAATAAATTTCTGACGTCCGCCCATTAAATCAATCAGACCCTGCATATCCTGGAAAACACTCCAGCTGTAATGCCAGCTATTACCTTCGGTGAAGGCATCGCCCCATTTAAACGGACTGAATGGTTTTTCAAATGTCCCATCCTGGTTTTTACCGCGCATGAGTTTGGTTTCCGGATCGAACAGGTTTTTATAGTTCATGGCACGTTTTTTATAAATGCCTATCTCTGATTCGGGTTTGCCCAGTGCCTTGCCTAATTTATAAATCGCAAAATCATCATATGCATACTCTAAAGTACGGGCTGCGTTTTCATTAATCTTAACATCATAAGGCACGTAACCCAATTTATTATAGTACTCCACTCCCTCTCTGCCGGTAGCCTGCGGACCGGCATTATTTGCGCCGTGCACCAAAGCTTCCCACAAAGTACTGATATCATACCCGCGTAAACCTTTTAAATAAGCTTCAGAAACTACCGAAGCCGAATTATTACCGATCATCACCGCCGAATAACCCGGGCTCGACCACTCAGGCAACCAGCCACCTTCTTTATAATCATTGATGAGGCCTTCCTGCATTTCTTTATTGATGGATGGATAAACCAGGTTCAGGAAGGGATATAGCGCCCGGAAGGTATCCCAAAAGCCGGTACCGGCAAATTTATAACCCGGGAATACTTTACCTGTTGATTCGCTATAGTGTACAATCTTGTTGTCCTTATCTATCTCATACAATTTGTTCGGGAAAAATACCATGCGGTAAAAGCATGAGTAAAAGGTACGCATCTGATCAACAGAGCCGCCTTCAACCTGCAAGTGGTTGAGGGTTTTGTTCCAAACAGCTTTTGCCTTTTGACAAGTTACATCAAAGCTGTCTTTACCCTGCTCACGCTCCAGGTTTAGCTCGGCCTGTTCAATGCTGATGAATGATGAAGCTACGCGCAAATGAACCTTTTCGCCTTGCGTAGTTTTAAAACCTATCAGAGCGCTTGCATGTTCAGCTTTTAGCTCCAGGCCATCAGTTTGCGTAGTATCGCTGAAAGTATGTGCATAGGTGATTGGCTTATCCACATAAATAACAAAATAGTTTTTAAAGTTTTTAAGCGGGCCACGCGCATATTTGGTTGAATAGCCTACAATCTTCTTTTGATCGGGCATAATCTTTACGTATGAACCTTTGTTCAGCGCGTCAATAACAATAAAGGAGCTATCAGTTTTAGGATAGGTAAACCTGAACTGTGCCGAACGCTCAGTTGGGGTGATTTCGGTAGTCACATCATGATCGGCCAGGTAAACGCTGTAATAGTATGGCTTAGCGGTTTCAGCTTTGTGCGAGAACCAGCTTGCCCTTTTATTTTGGCCTACTACTGCATGTTTGGTAACCGGCATAATGGCAAACTGCCCGTAGTCGTTCATCCACGGTGATGGCTGGTGGGTTTGTTTAAAACCGCGGATCTTGTGCGCATCGTAAGTATACGCCCATCCGTCGCCCATAACACCGGTTTGCGGTGTCCAGAAATTCATCCCCCAGGGAAGGGCAATAGCGGGATAAGTGTTACCATTTGAAAGGTTGTAGTGCGAATCGGTACCCATCAATGGATTGATGTATTCAACAGGATCGGTAACCTTATTTACCTGCTGAGCAAAAGTACCGGATGCCAACAACACTGATGTGATAAGTACCAGGGCTTTTTTCATTGTTTTAATATTTGATTTTTGATGAAACGTTTTACCAGCCGTAAATATAAAAGACTGGCTTGATATAGCCAGTCTTTTAAGTGTATTATTTGCATTATACAATTACCAACCCGGATTTTGGGTTAATTTACTGTTAGTGCTGATTTCACGCTGTGGTATCGGCCACAGGTAATATTGAGTTTTAAAGGTTACACCCTGCTCTGTTTGCGAAGCGGTAGGATCGGCAAAGGTGTTTGATTGCGGCAAGTAGGCCATATGGGTACGCTGCATATCAAAGTATGCCTTATTTTCATAAGCAAGCTCATGGTAGCGTTCTCTCCAGATTGCCTGGCGGAAGGTATCTTTGGTTAAATTACTCAATGGCGCAAGTTTAGCGCGTGCACGGATAGCATTAACAGCGGCATAAGCTTCAGCAGTTGGCCCGCTTACCTCATTAGTTGCTTCGGCATAGATCAACTGAGCTTCGGGCAAACGCAATAAAGTCCAGTTCTCATCACTTCGACCGCTTTGAGCAGCACTTTCAACATGGAAATATTTATAAAGTGCATGTTCGCCAAACTGGATGATGTTGCCTGGGTTACCATATTGAGGATAGCTTGAGAAATAAAACTGGCGTTCCTGTGTACGCAGGTCGCCCGCCTCGTAACTTGCCACAAACTGATTGGTAGGGATCATAGCGCCAAGGTGGTCTCCATATGCACCAACCAACAGGTTAAACGGAATAGTTAACTGAGGAATGGCATTAGTTTGAGTACCCACCAGGTAATTGATCTGGAATATTAATTCCTGCTGATTTTTGTGCGCATTATCATGCAGGAATGCATAATCAGAAAACAGAGAGTACCAACCTAAAACAGGCTCAATTTCTGATGCTGCCTTGGCATAGTTTTCAGTTTGTTTTAGCGGGAAGCCTGCTGTTGTCAAGTAAACGCTGGCCAATAAAGTTTTAACAGCCCCCAACGAAACGCGACCGCTTGCATCAGTATTCGGCATGCCTGATGCTTCGGCTGCCTGTAAATCGCTGATGATTTGTTTATAAACATCGGCCACAGGTGTACGTGAAGGATACAGATCAGGGCTGCTCACTGTTTGCGACGCGGTAATCAGCGGAACATCGCCATATAAACGCACCAGGTGGTAGTAATAAAATGCCCTGAAAAAGTAAGCTTCACCTATCAGTTTCTTTTTTAATCCATCATCCATTGGTGATATACCAGGGATCTTTTCAATGGCAAGATTTGCATTGGCGATACCCTTGTAGCAGTTGTACCACACTGTTTCAAAACCAGGATTAACTGCATCGGTACGCTGATGGATCACATTACCATTGTTTACGCTCTGTCCTAACGAAGTGGCATGACCGGCAAACAACTCCAATGTAATAAAAGGGCTTTCACCATAAGCATCTCCGTTTTGAAAAAAATACATTACGTTGTACAAACCGTTTACAAAGGTTAAAGCCTGGTTTGAGCTGACAAAATAATTATCCTTAACAAAGTTGCTCTTATTTTTTTCATCAAGATATTTTTTGCAACCACTGCCTGTAGCAGCAGCAAGGATAAGTAACAGACCACCTACCCGGTATTTTTTAAAGTTAAATTTCATAATATGATGTTTTAACATTTTTTAATTAAAGACTAACATTAACACCTAACAGGAAAGTACGTGGTTTTGGATAATCATAAAACTGGATACCCTGGGTGAAGTTGCTTGAGGCATTGTATGTTGATACCTCTGGATCATAACCGGTGTATTTGGTTATCAGGAACAGGTTTTGTGCCTGCGCATAAACCCTTAAACGGCTTAACTTTAACTTTTTAAGAATATTGTCGTTAAAAGTATAACCAAGTGTTACTGCCCTGCCGCGAATAAAATTACCGCTTTCAACTTTGGTTGAATAAATTTCGGTTTGATAACGCACATAAGCGGGCCTGCTTTCGGCAATGCTGGTATTTTGGTTAGTCGGTGTCCAGGCGTTAAGTACGGTAGCATAGCTGTTTGCCTGACCAGTGCGGTCCTGGCCCGAGTGGCGGGTAAGGTTCATGATCTGATTACCGTAATTAAATTGCAGATCAACACCCAGGTCAACGTTTTTGTAGCGGAAGTTGTTGCTGAAAGTACCATAACCATCAGGTATTGATTTACCTAATACCACTTTATCGTCAGCGCTAACTTTGCCATCGCCATTGGTATCCTGTATTTTTAGGTCGCCTGGTAACAAGCCATATTTAGCAGCTTCGGTCGCCTCAGCAGTTCCCCAGGTTCCAAGCACTTTGTAACCATAAAAACTACCGGCCGGAAGACCGACCCGCATCAGGTTAAATTGCGAAAGGAAGGTTGGAGCAAGGAAGATATCATCATTAGATGCACCTAACTGCAGGATTTTGTTTTTCAGGAAAGAAATATTAAATGTAGAATTCCAGGTGAAATCCTGCGTTTTTATAGGAGTAGCATTGATCGTGAACTCAAGACCTTTGTTTTGCAGCTTACCTATATTTTTATATACGGTTTGAAAACCGCTTGTTTCTGGCAGTGGTGCATTTAAAAGCAATGCTTTTGTCTTTTTCAGATAAGCATCTGCTTCAATGTTTAAACGATTATTAAACAAGCCCAATGAAAAGCCTAAATCATACTCCGCGGTTTTTTCCCACTGCAGATCCTCATTACCTATCGAGGTTTGCGTAGTACCTACCGCACTGTTGCCACCAAAGGCGTAGCCAACTGTATTAATATTTGCGAGTGAACGATATTCACCAATTTCGGAGTTACCGGTTAACCCGTAGCTCAGTCTCAATTTCAGATCTGATATAGTTTTATTATCCTTTAAGAAATCTTCCTGAGATACGCGCCATGCAAACGCCGCAGAAGGAAAAAAGCCGTACTTTTTGTTGGTACCAAAGCGTGAGGAGCCGTCTTCACGCCCCGTTAAAGTTAACAGGTATTTCTCGTTGTAGTTATAGTTCAATCTGGCAAAAAACGACTGCATTTGCCATGCGTCATAATCAGACTCTGGTTTGTTAGGTACAATACCGGCAGATAAGTTATAATACTCATAAAAATCGTCAGACAATGTACCCGTTGATCCTTTTAAACGAAGTTGCTGATAGTTTTGACGTTCGGCACCTGCAACAAGGTTTATAGTATGTACCTTGTTAAAGGTTTTGTTGTAGGTGAAATAGTTTTGCCATTGCCAAAACGTCCTGTTAAACTCCTCTATCGAGGCCGAGCTATAGCTTTGTCCTGCAACAGGGCCGCCAACAAGCCCGCTTTGAGAAGCCGGGTTATAATTAGCAGATGTAGTTACACCCAAAACGCTGCGAAATTCAAGACCTGGCAACAGGTTTAAATTTAAATAACCATTACCGCTGAAGATACGGTTGCGGGTAAGAGATTGAATTTCGTTAGCTTGTGCTACCGGGTTATCACCGCCTTCAAGGTTAGGATAATCAGTACGTTTACCATAGGTTCCGTCAGGGTATCTAACAGGAATAAAAGGCACCATCTCAATCAACATACGCGGAATGTTGTTGCCGCCTGTACCCTGATCCTGGTTACGGCCATCCTGGTAGTTGTAGTTTAATGTAGCACCAACCTTTACCCATGGTTTTATCTGGTTATCAACCGTTAAACGCACATTATAACGTTTCAGGTAGCTATTAAGGATAATACCTTCGTCATCAGCATAGTTCAGAAACAAGCCATAGTTTATATTTTCGGCGCCGCCGGTGAACGCAACGTTGTGGTTTTGGCTTACCGAAGTACGGGTTGTAGCCTTTTGCCAGTCAACGTCATATAATGGATTTAAATTTTGATCGAACAGTTTACCGATAAGTGCTGTTCTTTGCGTTACAGGGTTACGGTTGGTATAGTCGCCCGCAGCCCAGCCGGTAGGGTCATATTTTTTGATATTAGCATAAGAAACGTCCTCAATCTGCATAAACTGTTTTGAGTTAAGAACAGGTATCTCCTTAAACATATGATTTACGGCCATATAGGCATCGTACGAAATAGTACCGCCTTTTTTACCTCTTTTAGTGGTAACCAAAATTACGCCGTTTGCACCGCGTGTACCATAAATAGCGGTTGATGATGCGTCTTTCAGTACGTCGATAGTTTCAATGTCATTGGGGTTAATGGCGTTACCACCCTCTGTCCAAACCACGCCATCCACAACATATAACGGATCGGTATTGGTATTGATAGAGCTATAGCCACGGATACGGATCTTGGTTGCACCGCCGGGTGCACCTGAGTTACTTGATACGTTTACGCCGGCAATTTTACCAGACAATTCCTGCTCAAGATTGGTTTGCGGGCGCTCCTGCAATTGTTTTGCACCTACGCTACCTACCGAACCGGTAAGGTCGACCTTTTTTGCGGTACCGTAACCAACCACAACTACCTCGCTCAATGCTTTTGGTTCTTCTGCCAATACAACATCAATCTGGCTCCTGCCGCCAATAGGCACATTTTGGGTTGTATATCCTATAAATGTAAACACCAGTGTTCCGTTGGCATCTGGCGCGTTGACGGTATATTTACCATTAATATCAGTTTGTACACCAACATTGGTACCTTTAACCTTAACAGTAACACCAGGGATAGGGCCTTTGGCATCGCTTACCGTACCCGTTACTTTGATTGGGGCAACAGCTACCTGGGATACAACAGGCTCATCCTTCTTTTTAACAACAATGGTCTGATCAAAAATTTTGTAGGTAAGCGGCTGATCTTTAAAGCATTGATCAAGCGCACTCTCTATAGTTACGTTTGCAACTTCAATGTTGATTGCTCCGGCCTTTGATACATCCTGCTTATCATACATGAAATGATAGCCTGTTTGTTTTTCAATGGAGCGGAGTACTTTTTCAACGGTAGTGTTTTTTTGGTGCAAAGTAACTATCTGGCTATAACTTTTGGCGCTCACATTGGTAAGGGCCGCAATTATAATAAAGGCAGTTAGCTTCATGGCCAATATAAATTTGCGTAATTGAGGCCATGCCAAAGGCGTAGCCTTAGAATTAAAATTCATAAGTTTGTAGAGTTTGGGTTAAACATTAACTTTCAATTCATCGATTGTACTTTTTTGGGGCCCAGATGTTTATACCGGGAAAGTACTGCGAATACTTCCCGGTTTTTTTTTATGGTAACTTTTGAGATTACATGCATGTTTAAACGCATGATAAACCGTTTTACCAATCAGGCTCCTGTACCGTGGCTAACTTATCTCAGGTATTTCTTCCATCATAGGGTTGTTTAAATTGTTAACAATTGGTTGCTTAATATAGTAGGTATAATAATTATGCTATTGTTGTATGGTAATGCGCTTATCTTCAATTTTAAATTTTACCCCGGCATAGCCAAGCATGCTCATTAATTCGGATGCTTTTACATTTCGGGAGATTCGGCCTGTAAATTCGCGCTGTGGTATTTTGCCTTCGTAGGCTACCTTAACATCATACCAACGGGCAGCCTGCCTCATAATGGCATCTATCCCCGCATCCCTAAATTGAAAGATGCCGTCTTTCCAGGCTATCTCATCATCTACATCAACATCGTTAAGTACCTTTAACTTGCCCGCTTTATTGAGTACAGCCTGCTGTCCGGGTTTTAAAATGCCGATTGCAGTGCCGTTACTTATTTTTACTGATCCTTCTAATAAAGTGGTTTTCATTTCGGCCTCGTCATTATAGGCCATGATATTGAAATGCGTACCTAAAACCTCAACTGTAGTGTTATCGGATTTAACCCTGAAAGGCATCTGCGGATTTTTGGCAACCTCAAAGTAAGCTTCGCCGGTGATGGTGACCTCACGCGTTTTGCCCGTAAACCTGGTTGGAAAGCTTAATGATGATGCCGAATTTAAACAAACCTTGCTCCCATCCGGCAAAACTAACTGGTATTGACCGCCACGCGGAGTTGAAACAGTATTTATTACCGGAGCATCAACATTAGTACCGGTTTCATAAACCAGCTGACCATTGCGGGTTTTATTGATTTTGGTGGTACCCTGTTGCGCCAGCAGGCCGTTTTGCGCACTGTCAAGCGTAATAGTTTTGCCATTGGCCAATGTTAAAATTGCTTTGTTGCCACCAGGCAAAGCATCATTTTTAGGATGAATTTTGGCAATATTTTTTTTTGCAATAACCTGCTTTTTTTGATTGCTATAAATGTAAGCGCCGAACCCAACAAGTAATAAAAATGAAGCGGCAACCCCTAACCTTCTCCAGGGGAGGTTATTATTCTTTACCGGTGCAGCAACAGATTGTTCGGGATTAGTTCTTAAAATCAGCATGAGCATATCCTCGCTTTTTGAGCGGTCAAAAAGCGGCCCATGATCGTCAAGCTTATCCCAGGCATGATGTATGAGCGATGCAAGCTCCGCATCGGTTGCCGATGAGTTGATGATCTCAAATAATTCATCGCGCTCGGCTGGCGTAGCAGTGCCATTATAATAAGTGTGAAACAAATAATCAAGCCGGGCGTAAAGTTCGCTCATGGTAAATGTTTTTCAGTATAACTGTATAATTGGCTACAGTGAGTTGGGGCAGATCTCATATACATGACACCTGTGAGTTAAAAAAAGGGGGTATTACTTTTTGAAAAAAATAAAAAAATGAATCAGCGCCATTACTAACGCTATCGCCTCCATATGTTCATGCACATAGTCTTTTATGGATGAGGTGGCAATTTGAAGGTATTTCTTGACGGTTTCGCGGGATAGCTCGAGCTCATCGGCAATTTCATGATACTTTAAGCGGTTATGCCTGCTCATGAGGTAAACTTTTTGCTGCTGAGGCGGCAGCTGATCAATGGCCTCATCAATCAAATTATAATAATGATCTGTTTCCTGAACTTCGGCATTAAAAGGCACAATGCGGGTTTCTTCCAACTTTTTAAGCTGCATCTGCTCGCGGGCAACTTTTCGCAAACAGTTTAAAGCATGGTTTTTTGAAATTACAAACAGGTAAGCTTTGAAATTATCAACCCCCGTAAGCGTTTCGCGGGTCATCCAGATCTTCATAAACACATCCTGTACAACCTCTTCAGCCAGTTCAGCAGAATGGGTTATACGCAAGATATGAACGCCTAAACGCTGGTGATAAACAGAAAACAGTTGACGAAAAGCGAACTCATTACCCTGAGCCACTTGCAAAAGCAGTTCCTTCTCATTTGATTGAGTAAATTCAAACATAGGCTAATGTATGGTTGCCGCAAATATTATAAAATTCGCAGTATTTGCAGCATTAATAATTATATCGATGAAACCAACGTATAACTGTAAAGAAATTGAAAATGTTTGAAAAAATATAAAACGGTCACGTTCTCAAAGTTTTTAACTATTAAGTATGTATTAAATAAATGTCAATCAGTACAATGGTGTTGGCAAACCATCTAAATTTACAAACCCTTTAATACCCCTATTGTATATTCCACCTGTTCGGCATGCACATCTAAATGAGTTACAAAGCGGATTCGGTTTTTATCTGTATCGCTTACCCTAATGCCTTTTTCTGCAAGTTTGGCAAGCACCGCAGCAGCCGGTTCAACCGTATCAAATAAAACAATATTGGTTTCAACCGGGATTACATTGCTTACCCATGGCAATCGGCCCAGTTCCTCACCCAGAATACGCGCATGGGCATGGTCTATCTTCAGGCGTTCAACATGATGGTCAAGCGCGTAAATCCCCGCGGCAGCTAAAAAGCCCGCCTGGCGCATACCACCACCCAACACTTTACGGATGCGGCGTGCATATTTAATAGTTTCCTTATCGGCTAATAAAACTGAGCCTACGGGTGCACCCAATCCTTTTGACAGGCAAACCGAAATACCATTAAAATATCTGCCATACTCAACCGCAGCGTCACCGGTATGCGTAAGCGCGTTAAAGATCCGGGCACCATCAAGGTGAAGTTTTAAACCTTTCTCCCGGCAGAGGTTGGCAATAGGTTTGATATTTTCAAGCGTGTAGCAGCTGCCGCCGCCTTTATTAACCGTGTTCTCGAGCACCACCAAACTGGTATGCGGGTAATGGATGTTTTCAGCATTGATTTCCGGCTCTATCATTTCGGGCGTAAGGATGCCCCGGTAACCATTCAACAACCGGGTTGATACTGCCGAATTAAAAGCAATGCCCCCGCCCTCGTACCTGTAAACATGTGCGGTTTGATCGGCAATGAGCTCATCAAGCGGCTGGGTAAAGCATTTAATTGCTATCTGGTTGGTCATGGTACCTGATGGGCAAAAGATAGCAGCTTCCATACCAAACATAGCGGCAGCTTTAGCTTCAAGGGCATTTATGGTTTCGTCCTCGCCAAAAACATCATCCCCTACTTTGGCGCTCCACATAGCTTCAAGCATGCCTGGGGTTGGCTTGGTTACAGTATCGCTTCGGAAATCAACAGTTATCATATTAAAAAGTTAAAATTTGCGTTCTTTGTATCAGAATTCAGAACTCGTTATGCGCTCAATTTTAATCATTTTATTTTTCATGCTGTGTTTTGTATCAGCAAAATCGCAAAAATGGCAACAGGGTAGCTTTACTGATGTAAAGGGCAACCGCGAAACCGGGCTGATCCGCACTAATCCTTCTGGAAAAGGGCCAATAAAAGGTGAAGGTTTCATTGAGTTTAAGGAAAACGAAAAAGCCAATCCATATAAATTAAGCGCCAGCGACTTAAGATCGTATGTTGTTGGTCAGGACAGCTTTGTTGTGGCACACGCCCCGGCAAACGAATCGTGGACCAAGGAAGAAACCGACTTTGTAAAAGTGGTGCTTGATGAGCCAGTGAAACTGTTCATGGCAAAGGGCGGCAAAGGCGGGGGAGGCAGTGGCTTTGGTATTACACCGGGGATCTCAGCAGGCTACGGAAGCGGTGGTTACGGCGGCGGAATTGGCGGCGGCATCGGCATTAACCTTGGCGGTGGCCGGGGCGGAAGTTCAAAAACAACCTATTATTATGGTGAAACCACTGCAGGTATGAAACGCCTCACCGACGAAAATTTTGAAGATATCATGAGCGATATTATGGGCGATGAACCTGACCTGGTTGATCAGATTCATGAACATAAATTTAATCTAAAGAGTATCGATAAGCTCATTGCGAAATTTGACGAATTGCAAAAAGCCCGGCAATAAATCTCTTTATCAAGCGGCAAACGGATAGATGACTACCTGATACATCCGGGTGGTCGTTTCTGTTTATAGGGACGCATAATTTACTTTTCCCCAAACGCTTAATCTCAAATCTTGCGTCTCAAATCTGCTACCTCCCACTCTTTTTTCTCCCCTGAACACCACGTGTTTAAGCACAAATGTTAATAAATTAAAAACCATTTAGCATAATTAAAAGTTATTAAACTATAGTAATTCACCAAATAAATAACTTTTAATTAATTCATATCGATATAAACGGCTACTCATTACATTTTAATTCACTAATAAAAACAGAAAGAAAGATGAACATGAAAAAGTCAGTTTTAATAGCCGTTGCTTCATTAGCTATTGGTTTTTTATCAAACAAGGCAATAGCCCAAACACAGGATACAACCAAAAAGGACACTACTAAAGCAACTGCTGCTCCTGCAACATCAACAGCTGCCGCATCAGGCGATGTGGTTGGTGTGATGTCGACCTCAACTAACTACGCGCCAATGGCGCTTGCAATAAAATCTGCTCAGCTTGAGCCAACATTGCAGGCAGCCGGCCCGTTCACCATATTTGCCCCCAATGATGTAGCTTTCAGCAAATTGCCCAAAGCACAATTTGATGCCCTAATGAAAGATCCGGCTAAATTTGCTCCGATACTGAAGTATCACGTGGTAGCAGGTAAATACACTAAAACCGATATCATTAAGGCCTTAGGTGCAGGCAAAGGCAAAGCCGACCTGAAAACCATCGACGGGCAAACATTGCATTTATCTGTAAATGATAAAAGCAATTTGCAGATTACCGATGCCAAAGGCAATGCAGTGTTGGTTACCGCATTTGACACCGAGGCCAGCAATGGTGTTGTACATGGCATTAATGGCATCATGATGCCTTAATCACAAAACACTTAGTTTAATTTTAAATCCATGAAAAACCCGGTCTCAATAACCGGGTTTTTCATTTAAGACAACCTTGTTAAATAATCGGCTTTAGTTAATCTAAAATCAAGATATTTACTTTTGGTCTCCTCGTCTGTAAAGTCTCCGGTAAGTGAAAAACCTGTCTTTTTTAACAGCCTTACCGAGCTTTCGTTTCCCTGTTTCGGACAAGCGGTTATCAATTCAAAATATTGATCATTAAAACCAAAAGCCAACACGGCAGAAATGGCTTCCTGCATAATACCCTGTCCATGATAATCCGGATGAAGTTCATAGCCTATTTCGGCCTTTTTATTAGTTGGCTCAAGGTTCCAGTAACAAATAGATCCAATCAGCTCCTCTTTATCTTTTAAGGTTATCCCCCAGTAAAGGCCTTCGCCCCCACTTACTATTGCTTTTATCTTATTAATAAATGATAATGCCTGATCAATGGTGGTATCATTTGGCCGGTCCAGATATTTGTTCACTTCAGCATTAGAGCGGATAGCCAGGATCTGAGCGGCATCAGAATCAAGCAGCCCGCGTAAGCGCAAACGATCAGTAGTGAGCAAAGGTAATTCAGACATATGCATGTTATTCAATTTTTTTATTTTCCCTGTCGGCAATGAAAACCACGGGCAAACCAATGCAGATCACCAGCGTAAGCATCCCAATAAGGATAGTAGTTACAGGTATATGGTACCCTGGCTTCGTCGTTATTTTACTGAGGGGTATTACACCTAAATTCATGATCAACCATGCCGCGATGCCGTATACAACTGCCACAAAGTACTTGTTGCGTAATCCGTTATAAAAGAATGGATACAGCAGAAAAAATACCGCGCTGAATAGAAAAGCGATCACATAATGAAAAATAACCCCGGCAATTATAATTTCGGCCCCGCCTGCAAAGGCCGCCGGTCCAAAGGCTCCGCTGGCAATAAACTTAAAAATAACACCAGGATTTACTTTATAGTTCAGGATCATGGCTGCAAGTCCATCAAGCGTACCCGTTATAAACCCGGCGAACAGGATATTGACAAGTTTACTTTTCTTTTTCGGGTTTTCTTTTTTTAACATGGCAGAAATTACAGAAGCGTAAATTTATGCTTTTAGGATTCGATAAATTGTGTATGAAACATATTTTTTACCTATTAGCTTTAGGAGCGTAACTTCCATTTTAATCAGTTGATCTGATTATTACCTCAGATATTCATTCATAAAATAAAACACTCTTTTCCTGATCTCTTCGGCATCAAACATTACCCCGTAATGAGGCGCGTTGGGTACAATAATAAGTTCATTTTTAACACCGGCAAGTTTAAGGTATGAACTTAGCAAAACCGATTGGGTGTAATTGACCGATTCATCCTTTTCGCCCTGAACAATGAGAAATGGCGGATCGTTTTTATCAACATAGGTAACCGGGCTGGCTATATTGGCCAGATCGGGCCGCTCAATAGTATAAGCGCCAAGCAGCAGGTTAACCGGGCTTTTAGGATCATTAACATCGGCACCTTTAAGCGACAGGAAATTTGACGGCCCGTAAAAGTCAAGCGCCAGTTTTATTTTAAAATGAGGTTTGTTTCCGTTGGGATAAAACTCTTTAATATTATTGTTATTGGATAAAGCCAGCAACGATGCCAGATGCCCTCCGGCCGAAAAACCAATCACCCCAAACTTATCTTTGTTAAGCTTATATTTTGATGCGTTTTGATAAAGAAACTCAATAGCCTGGTTACAATCCTGAATCTGTGCCGGAAATGGTGCAGAAGTGCTCCAGCGGTAATCAATAGAGGCCACAGCGTAACCATTATCAATAAAACCCTGCACGGTTTTCTGCATATAGCCCATATCGGCATATTTATCATTCAGCATCCATGCACCACCGTGGATCCAGATAATAAGCGGGTAATTATCTTTTGCCGTTGGCGGCAGGTAAATATCCAGCAAATGTTTCTTTAACGTATCCCCTGCATAGTTTATATCTCCGTACAAAATAGTCCCCTTCGGGAAAAATGGCTGCTTGGGGCTTAAGGTTTGCGCGTAAGCTGACACAGATAAGGCACTGATCAAAATGACCAGCAGCTTTCGGGTTATTTTTTTCATAATTGGTTAATCGCTTAAAGATAATCTATATCCTTAAAAATCACCAACTAAATCCCTATCGAAAAATATAATATCCAGGCAATAAACAGTATTTGCAACGGAATGCGAAACCACAGGTAACCGGTACCGCTGCCATCATAAGTAGTTTTTTCTAAATCCACATGTTTCATGGCAGCGTTGATATTGGCAGGCAGCATGACCACAAACATGACGAGCAAAATAATCCCTGCTATATGCCTTGCACCGTTAACCACCAGCAAAGCGCCGAGAACTATTTCCATTATCCCGGTTAAATAAACTAACGCTCCTTTAAACGGGATAAAGGAAGGCATCATCATGACCATGCCTTTGGTAAACATAAAATGGCCCAATGAGGTAAACCAAAGCATCAGCATCATGGCTACATTACCGCTAAGCATAATATTCCAGTCGTCAACAAATAGACGGGAAATAACGGTCGTAAGGATAAAACTTATGATGAGAACGAGCAGGACTTTCATAGTTTAATTAAATTTTCCCCAAAGCAAGTAAAGTTAAAGAAACTAAACTTCCCCAATATATCAGGAAGAATATAAAGTCCCAAAACACAACATCCCCGTTATCAAACAAATCTTTAAAATCCTTGCTCGGCATCGCTAACTCTTTACTCTGAATTTTTCTACTTGCTATTCTTAACAACTGATATAAAAACAAAAGTAAAATACTATTCAGCAATGGATTCCGCGCACGATAATAAACCGGGTCATTTTTCAAAAAAAAGAACAATATTATATGAACCAACGCGAATCCACACCAAATCAAAAAAGATTTAAGGTTTCTCAAAGATTTATAATTTAACAAATAGTTGAATACCTGTGGCGTTAGTGTATAAAAAATCAGAAAAGCAACTCTGTTAGAACTTGTACCATAATAATTGTATACAGCAAAAACTATCGTCGCTATGCCGTATATCCAAACAGCGATTGAATCCCATGGAGTTAGGGGTTCAAAATAAAACAAGGGCTTTTTTAAAACTTTACGCTTCGGCATAAACTACGCCTTTATCAACTGCTCCCCCTCAATCTTCTTCTGTAACTCTAAAATAGCACCAATTAAGGCTTCAGGACGTGGCGGGCAGCCTTGTACATACACATCAACCGGAATCACCCGGTCAACGCCTTTTACCACATGGTAGCCATGCTGCCAGTATGGTCCGCCGCAGTTAGAGCACGAGCCCATCGAGATCACATATTTAGGCTCAGGCATTTGCTCGTACAGGCGTTTAATCCGCTCGGCCATTTTAAAGGTTACCGTGCCGGCAATAATGATCACATCGGCCTGGCGGGCAGATGGGCGCGGGAAAACACCAAAGCGGTCGAGGTCGTAAGTAGATGCCATGGAGCCCATCATTTCAATGGCACAACAAGCTATCCCAAAGCTAAGCGGCCATAATGAGGATAAACGGGCCCAGTTAAGCAGATCGTTCATTTTGGTTACCACTACACCACCATTTTCACTTGTTATATCGCTATTCATTTGCAGGCTTTTTAAAAGTTGGCTTAAACATAGGTTTGCGGACGGGCTCTGGTGAGGGAGTGGCAGTTGCAGCAGCAGTGGCAGTCGCGGTAGCAGTTAATACTGTATCAGCGTTGAAAGCTTTTACTGTAAACCTGCTTTGTTCCTGGTTCAACTGTTCGTACAACGACGGCGGGATATGCACATCGGTATGCGGTACAACGGGAGTTGGCTTAATCCAGTCCAGATCCCCTTTGCGCCAAACATATACCAAACCTATGATTAGGATGCCCAAAAACACAAACATTTCGACAAGTGAAAGCCAGCCCCAGCGTGCGTCTTGTGCTGCAAGCTCATGACTGCCAAATACGGTTGCCCAGGGAAAAATAAACACCATCTCCACATCAAAAAGCAGGAAAACCAGCGCTATCACATAAAAGCGGGGATTAAAGGGTAACCAGGCATTACCGGTAGGCTCTTCGCCACATTCGTATGAGCTTAATTTTTCGGCGTTGGGATTATTGGGGGCCAAAAGTTTGTTGATAAAAAATATCACGCACACCATTATTATCCCAGTAATAATAAAGATGAGTATCTTTCCAAATTCTGATATTTGCGAAACATCCGTCATGAGTACAAATTTAGTAAAACAAACAGATTTTGACGCTATAATAATTGGCGGAGGCGCATGCGGCCTCATGTGTGCCGTACAAGCAGGCTTTTTAGGCAAGCGGGTACTGGTACTTGAAAAAAACGACCGGGTAGGC
The DNA here is from genome assembly GCF_017569325.2 of Mucilaginibacter gossypii. Classification (NCBI taxonomy): domain Bacteria; kingdom Pseudomonadati; phylum Bacteroidota; class Sphingobacteriia; order Sphingobacteriales; family Sphingobacteriaceae; genus Mucilaginibacter; species Mucilaginibacter gossypii. Next base: position 2,929,626 of record NZ_CP071878.2, read on the forward strand.
GCCAAGATCCTCATCAGCGGCGGCGGACGCTGTAATTACACCAACCTTTACGCTACCGATCAGCAGTTTATTTCGCAAAACCCACACTTCTGTAAATCAGCCTTTTCACAATGGACGGTTGATGATACCATTAGCTTTTTTGAAACCTACGGCATTACCGGTAAGGAAAAAACGTTAGGCCAGCTTTTCCCGGTGAGTGACAAGGCCAAAGACGTAGTTGAAGTTTTCACTAACCTATGCGATGACCTTGGCCAGGAGATCTGGGTAAATACCGAAGTTAAAATGGTAGAAAAAACTGACGATGGTTTTACAGTTCGGGCCGAAGTTAACGGCAAACAGGAATATATAAGCGCTGCCAGTGTAGTGATGGCTGCAGGCGGTTTGCCCATCCCCAAAATGGGCGCTACCGATTTCGGACTCCGAACGGCGCGCAATTTCGGTTTAAAAGTTACCGATACCGCCCCTGCCCTGGTGCCGCTTACCATTACCGGCAAAGAACAGCCATGGTATGAACAATTATCGGGCAACAGTATTTTCTGTCGTGTTTGGAACGACAGGGCAAGCTTTGAAGAAAATATTTTGTTTACCCACTGGGGCCTCAGCGGACCAGCCATATTACAAATATCCTCCTATTGGAAACCAGGAGAATCCATCAACATCGATCTGCTCCCCAATCAAAACATTGCCGACCTAATTCAACAGGAAAAGGAAACCAACGGCAAAAAAATGCTGCTTGCATACATCGCATCTTTATATACCCGCAAGTTTGCCGAAGCGTTGAGCGACAAACTCCCCGCGGAAAAAAACATGGCATCGCTCACCAAAACCGACATTGAAAACATCAGCACCCTCATTCATGATTTTAAGGTAAAACCTGCCGGCGATAAAGGTTATGACAAAGCCGAAGTAATGCGCGGTGGTGTGGCTACTGATGAGTTATCATCCAAAACATTGGAGGCTAAAAAAGTTCCCGGGCTGTTTTTTGGGGGCGAGTGTGTGGATGTTACCGGCTGGCTTGGGGGCTATAACTTTCAATGGGCCTGGGCAAGCGGTTTTGTGATTGCGCAGAACATGTGACCGTTGATTTGTTTGTGATTGCGCTGATTTCGTTGATGCTATTCTACCAACTAACCTGCTACTATCATTCATTTGCCGACGTTCGGTGATGCCGGGAAATCCTCCTTTGCAATTGTAACAAATCGGGTGTCCCAATTTTTTGATTCTCCAAAAAAATTAAAAAAAAGCCCGGCGTTCTTTTTTAAAAAAGAGGACTGTTCCATTTTCTGAGAGTGAAAACGCGGAACGCTTTAAAAATGAAACACATTGATTATCGAATACATAATATTTTACACGAAACACTGTTAAATATCTAACTATCAACAATTAAAACTTTAAGGAGTAAGCGCTTCCGGTTTCACATACGAGCTAAAGCACCATTTTTATTTAGCCTATTTTTAAGCTTTTTTTTGATTTTTTAGATTTGGCCGCGCCGGCTAGAAATAGCGCTGACAAAATGTTGCCACCAAAGTTATGAGTGTAAATACTGTTTATTATCTACCATTCCACTATCTTATAATTCCTGTACTCACCAACGCGCCATCCCGTAAGGTCTTCAACCTTTTGCAATGCCTTACGACGGAAGTCCATACCAGCCCTTAGCTTTTTGGAGTCAAAATCGATATTCCAATTGGTAGCCGCAATTCGTTTTTGCATTGGCGCCGGATGTGTGCCGGTAAAGCGGATGAGACGGTCGGCATTGCTATAGTCAAACTCATAGGTTTCGGGCAGGTTTTGTGCCATCCAGTTTTCATCATGATAAAACTGGTTAAAGTTACGCACCTTGTTATTCAGTCCTTGCGGCGGCTTTGCCCAACCATAATGATAGATATAGGCATCAATTAGTTTTACGTTGATCTTCCGATCCTCAAGTCTGAAGCCCTGCGCGTCGCGATAGGCGTGGATACCCTTAATATTTTTGAGCAAACGAATTTCGCGGCGGTACCAGCGCCTTGAATGCCCGTAATAGTCATATGAGCCATAAAAATGCAGGTATTTAAATAATAAGCCTTCAATATTGGGTTTATTTAACGCTTCACGCATTTCCTTTTTGATAAGCGGATGATATTTTTCATGCACCGCTTCGTCGCCCTGGATATAGAAACACCAGTCGGCATCAGCTGATATCGCTGCAAAAGCCTTATCTGTTTCGGCAGCGAAAACCTTCCCTCCCTCCTTCAATGATTCATCCCAAACCGAATCAATGATTTTTATAGCCGGCGAGTTGATGCCCTCGATCAATCCCCGGGTACCATCATCGGAGTTACCTACCACTACAATAAATTCATCGCAAAGCGGTAATATGGATGTAATGGCCTCAACAATGGGATAATCATTACGTACAGCGTTCCTGATAAAGGTAAAACCGGATACTTTCATATGCGGCGTAAAGATAATAACAGAATTAAGACTTCAGGATACAAGATTCAAGACATCGCGTCCCGAGATCAACAGATTGCAGGTATCTTCAATTTGTGACATTGGGATTAGTGCATTTTGCATCCCGATGCGTTACTTTGCAAATAATAAAATTACTGCGCAGTTTTGCGGTAATCTATATCAATAAATATCACTATGAAGGCACTCGCCAGGCAACTTTTCAAAACTTTTCTTTTTTCGGTAATCATATCTATAGTAGCAAGTGCGGTTTATTACTCGCTGCAGCAAAAGGGTGTAAGTCAGGACCTAAACGGGATACTCCCCTCATTATCTGAAAGTGTGGCTTTGCTCAACATCTTTATTTTAATAATGACTTTGCCCATGTTGTTTTTGGCCAACCCCGTATACTACAACAATCTATCTATAAGGCTGGTGCTTTATTTTTCCGGCGCTGTTGTATTTGTTATTACTGCTTTCCGTTTACAGCTAAACCCCGAAAACAAAACGCTTTACTTTATTACGGCTATTAGTTTTATCGTAGTACACAGCGTTTTCTATTATCTAATGACCAAAAAACGACGTTAAGCCATTGTTGTTTAAAGCATTTATAGGCTTTTTGAAAGATTTAGGCTAAACTTGCATCTTCAAATATGAAAGCATTTTACGGAGATTTAAAACTGGGTATTTTAGGCGGCGGACAATTAGGCCGCATGCTGATACAGCAAGCCATAAACTATAATGTTACTGTTAAAATTCTTGATCCCGACCGCGAAGCACCATGCCGCAAACTGTGTGACGAGTTTACCGTAGGCTCATTGAGTGATTATGAAACCGTTTATAACTTTGGTAAAACTGTCGACCTGCTTACCATTGAAATAGAAAAGGTTAACGTTGACGCCCTTGAACAGCTTGAAAAAGAGGGTGTACTGGTTTATCCGCAGTCGCGCATTATCCGGTTGATCCAGGATAAAGGCTTGCAAAAACAATTTTTTAAGGAAAACGATATCCCCACTGCCGATTTTCAGATCATATCATCGCCCCAGCAGCTACAACAAAGCCTGATCCCATTTCCGTATATCCAAAAATTGCGCAAAGACGGCTACGACGGCAAAGGTGTATATAAAGTAATTGACGAAAGTTACCTTGCCGGTGCCTTTAAAGAGCCAAACCTGATTGAGCAATGGATAGATTTTGAAAAAGAGATTGCGGTAATTGTGGCCCGTAATGAAAACGGCGAGATCAGCACGTTCCCGATGGTTGAAATGGAGTTCAACCCTAAAGCCAACCTCGTGGAGTTTTTGATCGCTCCCTCTACCCTTCCTTTCGCGATTCAACAAAAAGCAGAACAGATAGCTAAGAAAATAGCTGACAGCCTTAAAATTGTTGGTTTGCTGGCGGTTGAAATGTTTTTAGACAAACAAGGCCGCATCCTGGTTAATGAACTGGCCCCGCGCCCGCATAACAGTGGTCACCAAACTATTGAAGGCAATGTGGTATCGCAATTTGAGCAGCATTTAAGGTCGATATTTAATCAGCCTTTGGGCGATACAGCATGCCTTAACAATGCCATTATGGTAAACGTTTTAGGCGAAGCGGGTTATGAAGGACCAGCTATTTACCAGGGCATCGAAAAAGTATTGAAAGTACCGGGTGTGTATATTCACCTTTATGGTAAAGCTTTAACTAAACCATTTAGGAAGATGGGGCATGTTACTATTGTAGATGCCGATAGAGAAAAGGCGATTGAAAAGGCAAAATTTGTGCAAAAGACACTGAAAGTAATTAGTTAGTTGATAAAGAAATAACCACGCGTCATTGCGAGGTACGAAGCAATCCCAAACTATGCTAATCGGGGATTGCTTCGTACCTCGCAATGACGCTTATAAAATACAACCATGAGTACCACTACAAAAGTCGCCATTATAATGGGCAGCAAATCCGATTTAAATGTAATGCAGGATGCTGCTGATGTTTTAGCCGAATTAGGCGTTGAATACGAAATAACCGTGGTATCGGCCCACCGCACACCCGATCGCATGTTCAGCTATGCACGCGCCGCTGCCGACAGGGGCATTAAAGTGATCATTGCCGGAGCCGGCGGTGCAGCCCATTTGCCGGGCATGGTAGCCTCATTAACCCATTTGCCGGTGATTGGAGTACCGGTAAAATCAAGCAACTCTATTGACGGCTGGGATTCCATCCTATCTATACTACAAATGCCAAACGGTATCCCGGTAGCCACTGTAGCTTTAAATGCAGCCAAAAACGCGGGGATCCTCGCTGCACAGATCCTGTCAACAGGAGATGAATACCTGGTAAAAAACCTTATCGACTTTAAAGAAAACCTTAAAAAGAAAGTTGAGGAGTCGGCAAGGGAAATGGAAGATAGTGATTAGAGGTTGGAGATTAGAGATTAGTTAGCTCAAGCTTATACAAGTTAAATGAGAAAAGGCCGTAGTAAATTATGGCCTTTTCTCATTTCTAAATATTATAGTCTAACCTCTAATCTCCAACCTCTAATCACTCATCTTAATTCAATGCCGGATTTTCCGGAAAATTAGCAATGTGGGCATACCGCTGGCCAAGACTGATCACCACCTTGCGCCATAGATTTTGTTCATCGAGGGTAAATAGTGTTTCTATATCAAACTTATTAGTCACAATCCAGCTGTCTTCTTTTATTTCTTCATCAAGTTGCTGAGGCGTCCAACCCGAATATCCGGCAAAAAATTTAATTTCCTCGGTGCTTAACTGGTAATTGGATACTAAATATTTCACCTGCTCAAAATCGCCGCCCCAGTAAAGGCCATTTGCTATTTCAATGCCGCCTTCTATTTTGTCAGGCGCGCAATGGATAAAATGCAGTGTATTTTTGGCTACCGGCCCCCCCTCATAAACAGGCATTTCAGAGTATGATACATCAGGCAGTACATCGCCCAATAAATACTCGCTTTGATGGTTCAGGATAAAGCCCATAGCTCCTTCTTCAGAGTATTCTGTTAAAATTATTACGGACCTCCTAAAATTCGGATCCATCATAAACGGTTCCGAAATGAGTAAATGGCCTGCCGCGGCCGCTATAGGACTAAGCATAAAGTTTAGCGTTTAAATACATAACAAGCATAGCAAAAATATGTTCAATTATGAATAATGATTTACATCATTATATACGGTTTAATTAATTTGTAAGTTTGCATCAAAATGAATCAGCAGGAAATACAAAATTTAAGGCAGGACTATAGTGCCTCTACCCTATCAGAAAACAGCACTAAGGGCGATCCTATTAAACAGTTTGAACAATGGTTTAACGAAGCTTTGGAGGCAAAATTGCATGAACCCAACGCTATGACGCTTTCAACTGCCACCGTAACCGGCAAGCCTTCGGCACGTATTGTACTTTTAAAAGGCTTTCATGCAGGCGGTTTTATATTCTTCACCAACTACTTAAGCCGCAAAGGCAAAGAGATAGCCAAAAACCCCCAGGGCGCGTTAACATTTTTTTGGGGAGGCCTTGAGCGCCAGGTGCGTATTGAAGGCACTATTGAAAAAGTAAGCAAAGAAGAGTCTGAAAAATATTTCCATTCGCGCCCTAAAGGCAGCCAGGTTGGCGCAATAGTATCTCCACAAAGCCAGGAAATTGAAAGCCGCGATGCATTGGAGCAAAAGTGGAACGCACTGGAGGCCGAATATGCTGATAAAGAAGTACCTAAACCATCGTATTGGGGTGGATATATCTTAAACCCGCAATTGGTGGAGTTTTGGCAAGGCCGGCCAAGCCGCATGCACGACCGCATCCTGTATAAAAAAACTGATAAAAAAATCTGGAAAAAAGTACGCCTTGCACCATGAGTTTTGATGATATTAAAAACCTGCTCACCGAAAAACTTGGTGATACGGTAATTACCGGCGAAGAAACAGGCGGTCTGCAACCCGCCTTGTTAATTAACCCTGATGATATTACAGCCGTATGCCTGGAGTTGCGGAACAATTCTAAAACTTATTTCGATTTTTTGTCGAGCCTGAGCGGTGTGCATTATAATGACGAAGCAAACCGCTATGGTGTGGTTTATCACCTGGCATCAATCCCTTATAAAACACAACTTACTTTAAAAATAAGCAAAGCCCATCCAAAAGAAAGTACTGAACTGCCCGAATTTAAAAGCGTGACCCCTGTTTACCGCACTGCCGACTGGCATGAGCGCGAAACATATGACATGCTGGGGATTTACTTTGAAGGGCACCCCGATCTTCGCCGGATTTTGCTGCCCGACGATTGGGAAGGTTTCCCTTTACGGAAAGATTACCAGAACGCCGAATTTTATAAAGGCATCAGGATAGATTAACCTCAAATAAGCTTTCCTGGTGTTAACGGAGCGAAATGAGCCAAAGGCAGGCTATTAAATAACAGCTTTGTTTACTTCATTTTTACAGCGAAAGTAGCCCATAAATAAAAAAAAAAGCTGATTTTTGGTATCCGGCAATATGCCCCAAGCAATATATGACCGGATATAAATTTAACCGGATATAAAATTGGTCATTACAAACCCCAAATACGAAGAAGCACTCCTCAGGTACAATAAAAAGATAGCCGGGGCCAGCGTTGAGGATATGGTACTTAATGTAGGTCCGCAACATCCCTCAACGCACGGGGTTTTGCGCCTGGAATTAATTACCGATGGCGAGATAGTAAAAGAGGTGATCCCCCATATCGGCTACCTGCACCGCTGCTTTGAAAAACATGCCGAATCATTAACCTACCAACAAACCATCCCTTTTACCGACAGGATGGATTACCTGGCTTCGATGAACAACAGCCACGCCTTTGTAATGGGTGTTGAACGGATGATGGGTATTGACAAGGATATCCCTAAACGTGTTGAATACATCCGCGTGCTGGTTTGCGAGCTAAACCGCATAGCATCGCACCTGATAGCCATTGGCACTTACGGCATTGATATAGGCGCCTTTACCCCCTTCCTGTGGTGTTTCAGGGACAGGGAGCATATTATGGGGATGCTGGAGTGGGCATCGGGCTCACGTATGCTGTACAATTACATTTGGGTAGGCGGTTTATTTTACGACCTGCCGGTTGGTTTTGAAGAACGCTGCCGGGATTTTGTGGAGTATTTTAAACCTAAAATGGTTGAGCTAAACCAATTGCTTACCGACAACCAGGTATTTATTTCGCGCACAGCAAATGTGGGCGTTTTGCCGCTTGATGTAGCTATTAACTATGGCTGCTCGGGCCCAATGTTGCGCGCATCGGGCTTAAAATGGGATTTGCGGCGGATTGATAATTATTCGGCCTACCCCGAAATTGATTTTGAAATCCCGATTGGGCAGGGGCTGATGGGCAAAGTTGGCGATTGCTGGGACAGGTACAAGGTACGCGTTGATGAAATTGAACAATCACTAAGAATAATTGAACAATGCCTTGACCGTTTGCAAAAAGAGTTAAAGCGCACGCCTGATTTTGATCCCCGCGCTAAAATGCCCCGCAAAACCATTCCCAAAGCACAGGATTATTATGTACGGTGTGAAGGCGCCAAAGGCGAGCTTGGCTTTTATTTTATTACAGACGGCAAATCAGAGATCCCAACCCGTGTAAAATCCCGCGGGCCGAGCTTTAATAATCTTTCGGTACTGCCGGAGCTATCCAAAGGTGTGTTAATTGCCGATTTGATAGCGATAGTAGGTTCTATCGACTTTGTTTTGGGCGAGGTGGACAGGTAGAGCCGTCTGAACTCGAATTAAACGAATTGTAAGAATTTAATGAATTTGCTAAGCTTTCTGTTAATTCTTCAAATTCTATAAATTCGAGTTCAGACAAACAAAAAAAGAGACCCCTCACGGCGTCTCCTGTCATTTTAATATATTAATTTTTATTGGAATGGGCTAATGATTACTGGTTATACACTTTAACCATAAACACGTAGTTTTTGAGCTTGCTGCTCTGTTGTGTACGGCTTAATCCAGCTAACTTATTCTTTGTGTTAAGATTAAGCGTTTTCGACAACGAATCGGTTGGAATATTTTGTATCGCCTTTAACAGGTAAGTTGATTTTTTAGCAAAATATGCACCTGCAACCTGGGTTTGACGTGCTGTAATTACACCTATCACGTTTCCTTTTTCATCAAGTAAGGGTCCGCCTGAATTACCGGGGTTTACCGGAACAGAAATTACATATTCGGTAGTATCGCCCGAATAATTTGCTGCCGAAGCTAAATAACCTCCTCCATAAACCATATTATCGGCCGGGTACCCGAGTGTGTATACGCTCTCTCCAAGATCGCCTTCCGCCCTTTTAACGTTATATGGTATAGGGCCAAGGTTTTTAAATGATGGATCATTGATCTGTAAAATAGCCAGGTCATACTGTGGTTCGGTATAAATAACCTTAGCATGAAATGATTCGCCCACGGCATTCTGCACATAAACCGAATCGGCATTTTTAATCACATGGTAATCTGTAGCCAGGTAACCATTTGATGTAAGCGCAAAACCGGTGCCCCTGAAATTTGCTGGTGTCCTGGTTATTTTAGGTTTTACCGGAGTACGTCCATGGCCTATCTGAGCAACCGTTTTCTCCATGTTGTTGATCTTTTCGCTCAGTTGCTGATATTTTGACTTATCATTATTCAGCTTACCTGTCAGGATCAGGATAGTCAAAACGCCAAAGATCGCAATTGAAGCGGCCACCGATATTTTTGAGTGGTGATTACGCCACATACGCACAATCCATACCGGGTGGATCATCACTTCTTCTTTCAAAGCATGAACATCAATTTCATTATGAATGGCGTTTAAGCGATTCTCAAGCTCAAGGCGTTCGCCATATTGCTTCAGTAAGCCTATAAACTTAACATGCTCGGTAACTTTACTTTCAACAGCCGCGTCGTTTTTGCGGAGCAGCTCAAATTGAACACGTTCTTCAGCGGTCATGCTACCGTCGAGATACCGTTCAATAAATTCTGTTAGTTGGTTATCACTCATCTCTTGATCTCCTTATTTCTGCTGAAAAAATAGTTTCTTCAGCCTTTGCAGGCATTTATACTTCTGCGTTTTGGCATTATCCGCATTGGTGTAACCAAACCGCTCACAGATCTCCTGCATCGATCTGCTTTTTATATAAAAATCTTCCATAATGGTTTTACAGGGTTCGCCTAATAACTGGAGCGCACTCTCCATTTTACCAAACTGGATATCCCTGTCGTTATGGTTATCAATTTCTTCTTCAACGGGCAGGTGTTCTTCAAAATCCCTGATATCACCGCCATATCGGTTCATTTGGCTCAGCCTTTTAAGCCAAAGCCGCCGGCAAACTGAGTATATATATGTTTTAAGCTTGCTGTTTAGCTCAAAATCACCCGCTTTAATTTTATTATAAAGAACGATAATGGCTTCCTGGTAAATATCCTTCGCGTCATCCTCATCGCCATTGTTGTTGATGATCAACTGTAATATCATCGGAAAGTAGGTTGTGTAGAGCCTTTTCAGCACTACCTCCGAATTATTAAGTATCCCAAGAACTATTTCACTATCTGTTGGAGCCGAAGCTTTTAAGTCTTTATTCACTCTTAATACTATTTAGGTCAAATTGTAACCCACTATTATCAAAAAAAATCAAACTAAAATAAATTAATAACATTGGCATTACATTTCATTACCTGTAACAATTGTGTAATGCATTAATTTACCGTTAATACCGGCGGGTAAACAAGGTAACCCCAATGTTAAAAACTATGCAGGCAAATCTGCAATAAAAAAACCGCTTGCAAAAACCGATACGTAAACTATAAACCCTATGGAATTTACAAAGGTTTAATTTTTATGGGTTACCTTTTCCATTAATGCGTATTAAGTAACAAACGATCACAAAACGTTAACATTTTAAAAATTAAGAAAATGAAAAACACATTTAAATTAGCATTCGTAGCATTAGTTCTGGCAGCTTCTTTTTCAGCTTGTGGCGGTGACGCTAAAAAAACTGATGGCGATACTACTAAAACAACTGTAGTTGACTCAACTAAAGTTGTTACTGACTCTACTAAAACTGACACTACTAAAGTTGTTGCTGATACTACTAAAAAAGACACCACCAAGAAATAATTATTTCTGATAAGATAGAAAGTAGTTAAATATCATTTTTAATCTTTTTCTATTGATTTTTTAGTTATCCATCAATAAAAAAGGTGACTTGTAATTTTTTTTCAAAATTATGGGTTACCTTTTTTTATTTCTGGTATTAAGCTGTAAACTATTAAATCACTTATTAAAAAAATTAAACATGAAAAATTTCAAATTAGGCTTTTTAGCTTTAGCTATCGCTGTTTCTTTCGCTGCTTGTAAAGGTTCTTCATCATCTTCTGCTGCTGATTCAACTAAAGCTGATTCTTCTAAAATGGCTGCTGATACTACTAAAGCTGACACTTCTAAAATGGCTGCTGATACTACTAAAGCTGACACCACTAAAAAAGACACTACTAAAAAGTAATTTAACTTTTTATGTAAAAAAACGTCCCCGGAAAACCGGGGGCGTTTTTTTTTACCCAAAACCGCCAAACAATTTCTATTGGTATTGCTTAATGTGATACATAATAAAATATGAAATATTCTGAATGGAAAACGCTTAGTGCCGATGAGCGTCAAAATATTGGCTGGCACCGTCATCCGCATATACGCACTGCAACCCTTTTTGCCATAGTTTTTGCGATAACATTTATTATTGTGGTACTTGGCATAAGTAAAAACAGCACAATTCATCTTAACCGCAAACCAACTGCAAAGGAAGCTTTTACCATGGCGAAATTATTTGTAAAGGAAAAGCTGAAACAACCTCAAAAAGCTGTTTTTCCTAACAATAGTTTTAAATCGGTTATTGATACAACAACTAATAGCTACGAGGTACAATCAACGGTAAAAATTGAGAACGATAGGGGCAAAATGGAACAATCGGCCTGGGAAGTTAAAATGTTGTATACGGATGGTGACTGGGCCGAGAAAAATAGCTGGCAAGTTAAAAAAATAGACATTATTCCTCAGCCATAAAACCAACCGCTTAACAGTAATCATAAAAAAGGAGCAGTTATAAAACTGCCCCCGGTGGTTAATTAGTTATCAATAAATTTAGTGAACAGTATCACGCAGGGCTTTAATCTCGTCATGAGCATCAAGCAGCTCACTTTCCTGCTGGCTGATTGTTTCGCGCAGGTAGGCCGGTAAATTTTCGTCTTCAAGCGCGGTACGGTATGCTTTTAAAATGGCATCTTCGCCAAATTCGCATTCCTCCAGCACGTTGTGGGTATCATGTCCGGTAAATGCGGCTTTAACGTCAAGCCAGGCCCTGTGTATTTTGCCGCTGGTGGTTGTACCGGTTTCAATGTCATTTCCAAAAGCGCTAACCTCTGTACCCAAAGCAAGCCTGTAACCCTGGCTTTGGCCAATAAACCGTGTGAAAAGCGATTTTAGTTCGGCATCGCTATCCTTCAAATCCTTTGAGGCGCGTTGATAGCCCTCAATCCTGTCATTGTTGATCTGTATCAGATCATTTAAAATCTCTACAGTTGCTTGTGTATTTTCCATGATTAGATGTTTTTATATAATATCAACCCCTTTAAAATTAAATTGTTTAATTAATTATATAAAAAATAATCCAAAATGAAAATTAGCTTTTCCCCCTAAATAAAGAGATCACCCAAATAACAATAGCGATAACAACTATTACAGCTATGATACCGGTTACTGCTCCGGCCTTAAAAATATCGCCTATAACCGAGCACCCGCTCATAGTTAATAAGGCAAAAATAAATAATAAAAGGTGTGCGTTTTTCATGGTTAATGTTTAAATAGATAAAAGTATGATGGTTGGTTAGTTCCCCGGTTACTATTGATAAAAGGAATGCAATAATCAGGCCTTTTTAACATTAGGCTAACTGGAGGGAACGAATTTAAATAGCGGTATATTTTAGCTAATTAATTGTATAGGTATGTATACAATGATGCCTGCAGATAATAAATAAGCGGTCGCTTTTAGCCGGAATTTAATAGCCGAAATAATTTCTAAATAATCCTCAAATTTTAAAACCAAACACTGCCATTAATCGTTCATAACATAATTAGTTATAAACCAATTAAACATATCAATAATTTAAAGATTATAGAAGGTTACATGTTTACACCGGCTGCCTACAGCAGGTTTGTTGCGTTTAGCATAAAATAATTTATTAACAATTTATCTCCAACCAACTATGATAATACCGGTACAACCAAACATTCAATGTGAAAACTGCATTAAATGCGGTAACAGGCCTCATGTTGAACAGCATAAAAAATATTGGGTACTTACATGCCCTAACAAGAGCTGCAAAAACTTTGTAAAAGCGCTCACTATCGACTTTGCCACCTGGAACCGGCTCAACAAAAAGGCCAATGAAATACCGGCTACAACTGAAACCTTAAAACGCACGGCTTAATTACAGGAGAAGGATAGCAAGCGCCATAAATCCACAAAAATTTTTTATGGCTTAACTCAGATGAGTACATTTACACGCTACTCTACTGGTTAAGCTATGACAAATGCACTTCTATCAATAAATAAAGCAACTGTACGTTTTTTAAATACGACATTATTTACCGGCTTAAGCTTTAGTATAAAAAAAGGCGAAAGCTGGGCTCTTATCGGCGAAAGCGGATCGGGGAAAAGTGCCCTGCTACAAACCATAGCCGGGCGTTTTAATATCACAGGGGGTGAAATAGATTATCATTTCTGGAATGAGTACTCCAAATTTTTCAAGGCCGGTGATATTGCCACGCCACATAAGCTTATAGCCATGGTTGAGCCTAAACATCATTTCCGCAATCTTTCAAACACTACTGATTTCTACTACCAGCAACGCTATAATTCATCCGATTCGGAAGATGCGCTTACCGTTATAGACTATCTTAATACGATACCGCACTTTCCCGGCACCGATACATCCTGGACATTTGAAAGAGTAGTTTCATTATTACGGCTCGAACCACTGCTCAATAAACAGATCATTAAACTATCAAACGGCGAAACCAAACGCCTGATGCTGGCAGCCGCCCTGCTTAAAAATCCAGTACTATTAATGCTGGACAGCCCCCTAACCGGCCTTGATATAAAAACCCGCGAAGAATTTAATGGCATTATTGAGCAAATCATGGCATCAGGTATTAACATCATAATAGCCACCTCTATCCATGAAATCCCAACAGCTATTACCCACGTCGCCGTGTTAAGCAAAGGGGCTATTATCCACGAAAGCCTAAAACAGGATTTTAAAGCAGAACTTTTTGAGCAGGACAAAAGCGATACAATTGATACCAATGAATTGAATGCCTTACTCAACATCGATAAAAACCCTGCCACTTACAAGCACATTGTAAAAATGGATCAGGTACACATTAAGTATGGCGATAAGGTGGTGCTGGATGATGTAAACTGGCAGATTAACCCTGGAGAACATTGGGCTTTGCTGGGTCCTAACGGGGCAGGCAAATCAACGTTGCTAAGCTTAATCAACGGAGATAACCCACAGGCTTATGCTAACAACATTATTTTATTTGATAAAAAACGCGGGACAGGCGAAAGCATCTGGGATATCAAAAAAAAGATCGGCTTCGTATCGCCCGAACTGCATCAGTACTTCCCTACTGATAATAGCAGTTTGCAGGTAATCGAGTCGGGCTATTACGACACCCTCGGCTTATTCAGGCCAAGCAATAAAGACCGTGCAGAGGTTGCTTTACGATGGATGAAGGCTTTGGAAATTGAAAAGTACGCGCGTGTATTGCTCAAAAACATCCCGGCAAGTGCACAACGCCTCTGTCTGCTTGCCCGGGCGCTCATTAAAAATCCGGCACTGCTTATTTTTGATGAACCCTGCCAGGGAATGGACGATCATCAGCAACTCCACTTTAAAAACCTGGTTGATACCATTTGCAGCCTGGGCAATGTTACACTTATTTATGTTACCCACTATCAGCATGAAATACCCAACAGTGTTGATAAAGTTTTGAGGTTGGATAAGGGAAAGGTAGTTTCTTGAGGCTAAAGGCTAAAGGCTAAAGGTGAATGCTTTAGATGAACGACTGTTTTGCACCATTACATTTATTTGTCAATTATTTAACAGCCGTTAAAATCAAATTACCAACTTGCGTATATTTGCGTGATATGAATACAGCCGATCTGTTGCAGCGCGCTTTGCGGTTTGATTTTTTAACGCTTGAAGAAGGCGTTTACCTGTATAACAACGCCTCTACTGCCGAGTTGATGTACACTGCCAACGAACTTCGTAAAATACAGGTTCCGCATGGCAAGGTTACCTGGCAAATTGACCGTAATGTTAACACTACCAACGTTTGTATAGCCAATTGCAAGTTTTGTAATTTCTTTCGCCGTCCTGGTCATGAGGAAAGCTATATTACTGATATTGAAACTTATAAAAAGAAGATCGAGGAAACATTTCGGTACGGTGGCGATCAACTGCTGTTACAGGGCGGGCATCACCCCGATCTGGGACTGAAATTTTATACCGATCTTTTTCGCGAACTGAAACAGCTTTATCCGAAATTAAAACTGCATTCATTAGGTCCGCCGGAAATTGCGCACGTTGCCAAATTAGAGGGCATGGCGCATATTGAGGTACTAAGAGCAATGAAGGAAGCAGGCCTGGATTCATTACCGGGTGCAGGTGCCGAGATCCTGAACGACCGCGTACGCCGACTGATATCAAAAGGCAAATGCGGCGGTAAGGAATGGCTTGATGTAATGCGTGCCGCTCACCAACTTAACCTGCCAACATCTGCTACAATGATGTTTGGCCACATTGAAACTATTGAAGAGCGCTTTGAGCATTTGGTTTGGATCCGCGAGGTACAGGCCGAAAAACCTGAAGGCAACTATGGTTTTATAGCATTTATCCCCTGGCCTTTCCAGGATGATGGTACCCTCTTACGTAAAGTACGCGGTATTACCAATAATGTTACCGGCGACGAATATATCCGCATGATTGCCTTGAGCCGGATCATGCTGCCTAATATAAAAAATATTCAGGCTTCATGGCTTACCGTGGGTAAACAGGTTGCCCAAATTTGCTTGCACGCCGGTGCTAACGATTTTGGATCGATCATGATTGAAGAAAACGTTGTATCCGCAGCTGGTGCACCTCACAGGTTTACTGCTAAAGGCATCCAGGAATCCATAAAAGAAGCCGGCTTTGAGCCCCAGCTTCGTACCCAGCGATACGAGTGGCGCGAAATTCCCGTTGAAATTGAAGAACAGGTTATAAATTATTAAGCCCTTAGTAGCAGTAGCAGTGAAAAAATAACTGCTACTAAAAACTGCAACTGCCACTGACTAAAAATGGAACAATACATAGAGGCCCTAATTTTTGCATCAGAGCAGGCAATCCGGTTGGAAGAGATCATGTATTGCCTCCAGGCTGCTTTTGAGCGTGATTTTGATATACAAGAAGTAACCGATGCTATAGGCAGGATCCACGAAAAATACCAGCATCATAGCTTAGCTATTGAGCTGGTTAAAATTGGCAACGGCTATCAATTCCTCACAAAAAAGGAATATCATGCTGTTATTAACCTTTTGCAGCTGCAACGGTCAAAGAAAAAACTAAGCCAGGCCGCTTTGGAAACCCTGGCTATCATCGCCTACAAACAACCCGTAACTAAGCCCGATATAGAACAGATCAGGGGTGTAAACTGCGATTATTCGATCCAAAAGTTACTCGAAAAAGAGCTAATAGCTATAATTGGCAAATCAGAAGGGCTCGGAAAACCTATCCTTTATGGTACAAGTGCTTTGTTTATGGACTATTTTGGCATTAACAACATTGAGGAATTACCTCAACTTAAGGACTTTACAAACAACACGGCCACCATTGGCGAGCAATCAGAATAATTTTAATTTCTGTTTTAAAAAAAACCATTTTTCATTATTTTTACTATTGAATCAATAGGGTAAAAGATTTTAGAAACGCTTTTCTTTATCTGATTTTAATTATTATTATTGACAAAGTTTAATTTATAAAATCCATTACAATGGGAGCGCCAAAGAAACCGAACACTAAAAAGATCGAAAACTCAGATAATGATCCTGATGATGATGATGAGTTTGACCCAAAAGTGAAAAAGAAGGTAGTTGATGACGATGATGATGATTTTGACGGACCATTAGATGATGATCTGGGCAGGGGTTACGAGTCATTCGATGACGACGACGAAGACGACTATTAATTCTTTTTAATACATAACATTTTACAAAGCATTCAGACTATGCCTCTGGATGCTTTTTTTATTATCTACCGGTAGCGTACAATAAATGAAAGTAACAGAAGTAAAGGACAAAGCAACAAAAAAGGCTTTTTTAGATGTGGTCCGCATCATTTATAAAGATGACGATAACTGGGTTTGCCCGCTTGATAATGATATTGAAGCTGTATTTAACCCGGCAAAAAACAACTTTCATCAACATGGTAAATGTACCCGTTGGATCCTGACAGATGACAATGGCCATCTAATTGGCCGGGTTGCTGCTTTTATTAATGAAAAAAAGGCATACAATTACGAGCAGCCAACCGGCGGTATGGGTTTTTTTGAGTGTATCGATAACAAAGAAGCTGCCTTTTTTTTATTTGATACCGCGAGAAACTGGCTTAGGGAAAACGGCATGAAAGCCATGGACGGCCCCATCAACTTTGGCGAAAACGACAATTTTTGGGGCTTGCTGGTTGAAGGTTTCACCCCGCCCTCTTATGGAATGAACTATAATCATCCGTATTACAAGGCCTTTTTTGATGAGTACGGCTTTAAAACACTGTACTCGCAGATCACTAACCATGTTGACGCTCATAAACCTTTCCCCGAGCGGTTTACCAAAATAGCTAATTGGGTAGCCAAAAAGCCCGGGTATGATTTCAGGCATTTTGAAATGAAAAAAATAGAAAAATTCGCAGCTGATTTCATTGAGGTTTATAACGATGGATGGAAAGATTTCGAAAACTTTGTTCCTATCACATACGATACGATCATGGAAAGCTTCGAAAAAATGAAGCCCCTAATGGACGAAAAATTGATTTGGTTTGCTTACGTTGACGATGAACCAGCATCTTTTATGATCATTTTACCCGATGCCAACCAGATGCTTAAACCGCTAAACGGCAAACTGAACCTGATAGGTAAGCTCAAATTTTTATACTACCGCTGGAAAGGGGTATCCCGCATGCGGGCTATTGTGATGGGCACAAAACAAAAGTACCAAAAGCATGGCCTCGAGTCGGCTATGTTTATAAAATTAAAGGAATATGTATTGCCTCTCAAGCGTTATGATGAGCTTGAACTATCCTGGGTAGGCGATTTTAACGACAAAATGATAGCCATCCATGAAGCAGTTGGCGCTACATTTGGCAAAAAGCATTTAACAATGCGTTACATTTTTGATTAGCCCGGCCAAACCGGGCCACCAAATTATGCGGTTACTTTTGAATGTCGAAGTTCTTCAAATAGCTCAATTACTTTTTTCTGCAAATCGATTACTTCAGTTTCACGGTCCATTAAGCGTTTGTTAACGGTTTCAAGCTCGTTAACAAATTTCTGATCCTGTTCGGTATCATTAAATGTAAGCAACTGAACTACTGACATTTCAAACAGGTTTGCTATCTGCTCAAGCCTTGATAAATTAATATCAGTGATCCCTGTTTCAATCTTTGAGAAAGCAGGAATTGAAATATCCAATCTCTTTGCAACATCCTCCTGGCTCCACCCCTTTTGATGACGTAATAATCTGATTTTTTTTCCGAGAGTTTTCATTTGGTTAAATTAATAGTGTAGGTTTCGCAAAAGTTAATTACTTTACAATAATATTTATTATCACGCTAATTATCAACTAATTTGCGTAATTTTTTATTTTAAAGTGTAGTTAATTGTTGCGATTGGCAAATCCCTTAAATTAAAGCAAATAAATCATTCTAAAACATACCTGCTACACGGTATTTTTTTCGAGTAATTTAGGTCTGGATTTTCATCCCATTGTAATTTAGTGCGCAAAAAAGCGCAAAAAATTCTTCTTTTTAAAATTAAAATTTCATTTTTGTACTGTAATATTTTTTATTACAGATAAATGAACGGACAATTTCAAATAGCAACCCATGTATTAACCCTGCTTTGTAAACAACCGGGCGAGCTATTATCGTCTGACTATGTTGCCGGCAGCATGAACGTAAACCCTGTTCTGGTACGTAAAGAAATGCGCAAATTACGCGCCTGCGGGCTTATTGAAAGCAAGGAAGGTAAAACAGGCGGTTATTGCCTTGCCCTCCCCCCTCAAAAAATAACCCTTGCCGATGTTTATAAAGCTGTAAAACTGCCGCCGGCTTTAGGCCAGGCTAAAAATAAGCCCAACCCTGCCTGCCCTGTCGGCAAGCAAATTGGCGCTCATCTTGATCATTTGGCCGATGAGGTTGAAGCAGCCATTATCACAAAACTAAGCACCATAACCATTTTTGATTTTGTAAATCAATTTGATTAAAAAAATTTAAAACAAACTGTAACAAATTTAATTACAATATAAAAGCAAAAACAATGAAAATCGCATTAATTGGAGCCACAGGTTTTGTAGGCAAAGCTGTTTTAAACGAAGCATTACAACGTGGACACGAGGTAACTGCCATAGCCCGTAACCCGAAAACAGATATTGAAAACCCTAAATTAACACTCAAAACCGCCGATGTATATAACGTTGATGAGTTAACCGAAACATTGAAAGGTCATGATGCTGTTGTAAACTCATTTAACGCCGGCTGGGCTAATCCTAACCTGTACAATGATTTTATTAAAGGGTCAGAGGCTATACAACAGGCCACTAAACAAGCTGGTGTAAGCCGCCTGTTAGTGGTAGGCGGTGCAGGCAGCCTTTTTATTGCTCCTGGCGTACAATTAGTTGACAGCCCTCAATTCCCCGCCGAATGGAAAACAGGCGCCACAGCGGCCCGCGATTACCTGAACATCATCAAAAAAGAAGAAGATTTAGACTGGACCTTCCTGAGCCCGGCTATACACCTGCATCCTGGCACCCGCACAGGCGTATACCGCAACGGTACGGATGAGCCTGTGTTTAATGACAAGCACGAACACGAAATTTCGGTTGAAGATTTGGCAGCTGCTATATTGGATGAACTGGAAAACAACCAGTTTGTGAAAAGAAGGTTTACTGTGGGATATTAGCCAGAACCTTGATTTGCAGTATTTTAGGATTCCCCTGATAGAAAGTAAAAAGCTTATGAAGTTTTATTCTTCATAAGCTTTTCTTTTTGCTACAATAAATCAGGCCATCGTAAAATCCTACGAATCAAGGTTCATTTAATAAACTTAGCAGCTACCCATTCTTTATCTTTTTTATGGGTAATGTATTTCAGGCCATATTTGCGGGCTTCGTCGGTAATGATATCCAAGTCTGGCGATTCATAGAAACCACTGAAGTAAATCTCACCATCGGTCTTTAACGCTTCAGCATAACGCGGCATCTGGTCGATAAGGATATTGCGGTTGATGTTGGCCAGGATAGTATCATATTGCTCATCCGGGATAACTTCTTTTGAGCCACACAGCGGCTTAATATTACCCACATTATTCAAAACCGAATTTTCGATGGTGCTTTCGTAACAAACCTGGTCATAATCAATGGCGGTGATATCGTCGGCACCCAGTTTGGCTGCCATAATAGCAAGGATCCCCGTACCGCAACCCATGTCAAGCACTTTTTTACCGGCAAATTCATTTTCAAGCATCAGCCCCAGCATCATAGCTGTGGTTTGATGGTGGCCGGTACCAAACGCCATTTTAGGATCAATAACAATCTCATAATCAAACTCAGGCTTTGGTTCATGAAAGGTTGCCCGTACATAAATCTTATTCCCTATCTCTATAGGTTCAAAATTACTTTCCCACACTTCGTTCCAGTTTTTTTGCGGAATGAGCATTATCTCGTAACTAAAAGTAAACAGGTCTTTATAGGGTAAAAGTTGTGCATCAAGCGCCTGCTGGTCAAAAACATCTTCGGGAATATAAGCTTTAAAGCCAAGCTCAAGCTCTTCAAAAGTATCAAAACCTATCTCACCCAAAGCATTTATCAGCAGGTCTTGCTGGTAATCTTCGGTAGTGATGGTGGTAAAAAACAGTTCGTAGTAATTCATTTTGATTTTTTTCGTCATTAACCTTCACCAGGAATCCGGTCAGCCGGCAGAGAATTTAAGCGGCAGCTTCAGGTTCAGCCGGCTCGCTATCTGCGCTTATCCTCTTCCTGTCGAGCAAATACAGTACAACAAAGTTAACAATCCAGTAAACAACTTGTATTTCGGTCATATACCACCAAAAACTAAACAGGGGGCTATATCCATCCTCGGGCAACCATATAATATAGCTTAGGGCACCGGCAAATAATATACAAACCAGGGCAATGCAGCTTCCGGCAATAAAGCGCGCCGAAGCTCCTTTATGTTTAACCCAATTCCAAAGTGGTATGATGATCAGGTACTGGGTGAGGACTCCATCTGCAAGCAATAAGGTCCAAAAAAGGCTGAAGTAGGCCATGAGGCTATACAGGTTACCATTACCAATTTCGCCAATGCGCATAGGGTGATCGGGCATATTGAGGTACACCACCGCCCAAAACACGCCAAAATCGACCAAAACTGGTAAAAGAACTTTTAAAAGCTTCATGCTTCTGTTAGATTTGAAATGTGAGATATGAGATTTGAGAATTTATTTTTCATAAACAGCCCAACCCTTTTTCTGTTTGAAATTAGGTTTGAGCATTTTCTCATATCTCATATCTAAAATCTCATATCTAATATTAATTAAACGTTTTAACAATATCCGTAAAATCGCGCGATTTCAAAGAAGCACCGCCGATAAGGCCGCCATCAATATCAGGCTGAGCAAACAGTTCGGCAGCATTGGTTGGGTTGCAGCTACCGCCGTATAAAATGGTAGTAGCATCAGCAACTTCCTGGCTATACTTAGCGGCAATTTCTTTACGGATAAATTCGTGAATTTCCTGTGCTTGTGCTGATGTAGCAGTTACACCTGTACCAATAGCCCAAACCGGCTCATAAGCAATAACCAATTTAGCAAAAGCTTCAGCATCAAGGTGAAAGATACCATCTACCAACTGAGTTTTGATCACATCAAAATGTGTATTGGCTTCACGCTCCTGCAAGGTTTCGCCAATGCAGAAGATAGGGCGAAGATCATTTTTTAAAGCAGTATCCGTTTTTTTGGCAAGCAAAGCATTGGTTTCGCCAAAATACTGGCGGCGTTCTGAGTGGCCAAGGATCACATAAGCGGCACCGGTAGATTTAATCATCTTAGCAGAGATCTCACCTGTGTAAGCACCTTTTTCTTCCTGGTGGGCATTTTGTGCACCAACAGCAATTTTGCTATAACCTTTTGACAATTGCACCAGGCTATGAATGTGGATGAACGGACTGCAGATCACTGCTTCCTGCGTGCCGGTAGCCTCATCTTTTACCATGTTGATGATCTCTGAAAATAAAGCTAAACCTTCATTATAATCAAGGTTCATTTTCCAGTTTCCGGCAACGATTTTCTTTCTCATGATTTTATTATTTTATTTATTAGTGAATGGTTGATTGGGTTGATTAGGTGAGTAGTTCATAAAGTTCAATTAAATGGTGATATTACCCCACTCACCTAATCAACCACTCACCAAAATCAAAACTGCCTATACTTCTCCGTCTGTTCAAATATGGCTGTTAATAAATTCTGTTCGATTTCATCAAAATCACGGTGATCGCGGCGGTCGAATACTTTCTGAGCGGTTTCAAACATTTTATTGATCAAATAAACTTCGAAGCCCTGCGCGCCTCCCCATGAAAAGTCGGGCACAAAGTTACGCGGAAAACCTGCTCCAAAAACATTGGCCCCTACCCCTACTACTGTACCGGTATTAAACATGGTATTGATCCCGCTTTTTGCATGATCGGCCATAATGAGGCCGCAGAATTGGAGGCCCGTTTTACGGAAACGTTGTGTACTGTAATCCCAAAGTTTTACTTCGGCGTAGTTATTCTTCAGGTTTGAATTGTTTGTATCAGCACCGATATTACACCATTCGCCTAAAACCGAGTTGCCAAGGTAGCCTTCGTGACCTTTTGAGGAATATCCCCAAATTACCGAATTATTTATTTCGCCCCCAACCCGGCAATACGGCCCAACGGTGGTAGCACCATAAATCTTAGTCCCCATTTTCACCTGCGAATGTTCGCAAATAGCAAATGGCCCGCGGATATGGGTACCTTCCCAAATTTCGGCATTAGCCGAAAGGTAAATCGGTCCGTTAGTTGTGTTAAATGTCGAACATTCGGCAACAGCACCTTCTTCAGCAAAAAAGTCATCACCTATAATAACGTTGGTTGAACTGATAGCCGCGCTTGTTCGTCCTTTAGTAAGCAGTTGAAAATCTTTACGAAGCTCAATGTCATTTTTTCTGAAAATATCTTCAGGGTATTTGATCGATAAAAAAAGGTTAGAATAGTTTATCACATCGCCAAAATCAGCATTAGCGTCAAAACTTTCCGCATCCGGGGCATTAAGTTTAACGGCTATTAACTGATCATTGTATTTAAGCGCCTGCCCGGTTTGTAGTTTATCAATTGCTTCAACCAGGTTTTCATCCGGACATATAGCGCCATTGATAAAAACGTTATCAGCCTCAATATTTACCGGGAACTTAATCTTTAAGTAATCAAGCGTTTGAAAAGAATAAGCGCTTTTTAAATGCCTGGCCCATTTTTCGGCAATGGTAAGCATCCCGATACGAAGATCGGCAACCGGCCGGGTATAGGTAAGCGGTAACAGCGTATGGTGTGCGTTATCGTCAAAAAGGATAATTGCCATGGCGCAAAAATAAAAAAAGTCCCGACTGCAAAGCCGGGACTTGTAAATATTAATTAAACAAAAATTACTTTTTGTTGTAACGTGAGCGGAATTTGTCAATACGACCTGCAGTATCAACCAGTTTCATTTTACCGGTGTAGAACGGGTGGGAAGTGTGAGAAATCTCTAATTTAACCAATGGATATTCGTTACCATCTTCCCATTTAACGGTTTCGCGGGTATCGATGCAAGATTTAGTGATAAAAGAGTAGTCGTTTGACATATCTTTAAATACAACTAACCTATAGTTTGATGGATGCAGATCTTTTTTCATTATATTATATAAACTTACCTTCTGTACTTTACTTAAAAGAGGTGCAAATGTAATAATAAAAGTGAAAACTGGAAAAGCAAATTAAAAATATTATCTGAATCAGAATTTACAGAATTTTAGGATTAACATAATACTAACCGCAACATGCCTAATTAAACTTAAGCATCTGTAAAACACGCTTTTCAATTCTATAAATTCTCAAATTCTGTAAATTCTGATTCAGACAGCCATTTCCTGGCACAACTCTACCAACACCCCATTAGCACTTTTGGGGTGCACAAAGCAAACCAGTTTATTATCTGCGCCTTGCTTAGGCTTATCATTTAACAAAACAAAACCCTCATTTTTAAGGCGTTTCATTTCAGCTTCAATATCATCTACCTCAAAAGCTATATGATGAATCCCCTCGCCTTTTTTCGCTATAAACTTGGCTATAGCGCTATCATCATTAAGGGCCTCGAGCAGTTCAATTTTGTTTGGCCCGCTTTGCAAAAAGGCGGTAACCACATGTTCGCTCTCAACAGTTTCGGTTTTATATACAGGTGTATTCAGCAATTTGGAGTAGATTTCCCCTGCTAACTTAACACTGTTAACTGCAATGCCAATGTGCTCCACTTTGTTCATGTCCAAATATTGTAAATTATTGGTCAGCTTTGGTTATTTGCGAAGGAATTTAGCTGAATTTCAATAAAAACTTGCGTATCTTTGTTTTGTTAATATATTTCAAAAGGACTATGAATATCCCAATTTATTTAGATAACAATGCAACTACACCGATGGACCCAAGGGTACTGGAGGCTATGTTACCATATTTTAACGAAAAATTTGGTAATGCAGCAAGCCGTAACCACGCGTTTGGATGGGTTGCAGAGGAGGCGGTTGATTACGCACGCGAACAGGTAGCCAAATTGATAGGCGCATCTGAAAAAGAGATCATCTTTACCTCTGGTGCTACAGAATCAGATAACCTTGCTATTAAAGGGGTGTTTGAAATGTACAAAGACAAAGGTAACCACATCATAACTACCGTTACAGAGCATAAAGCTGTACTTGATGCCTGCAAACACGTTGAAAAACTGGGCGGCAAAGTAACTTATTTGCCAGTTAAAGAAGATGGTTTGGTTGATCTTGCAGTTTTAGAAGCGGCAATGACGCCTGAAACCATCCTGGTATCGATTATGTATGGCAACAATGAAATTGGTGTTATTCAGCCAATTAAAGAAATTTCGGCTATTGCCCACAAACACGGCGCATTATTTATGACCGATGCTGTACAGGCTGTAGGTAAGATTCCTGTTGACGTTAATGCTGATGGTATTGATCTTTTGGCTTTATCAGCACACAAAATATACGGCCCTAAAGGTGTTGGTGCATTATATGTACGCCGTAAAGGACCAAGGGTTAAAGTTACAGCCCAAATGGACGGTGGCGGTCACGAGCGCGGTATGCGTTCAGGTACCCTTAACGTACCGGGTATTGTTGGTTTAGGTAAAGCATGCGAACTTTGCGGCCAGGAAATGGAAAGTGAAGCAAAACGCCTTTCAGCTTTGCGCGATAAATTGCAGTCGGCTTTAACTGTATTGGAAGAAAGCTATGTAAACGGTAACGTTGAACACCGCTTACCACATGTTGCCAACATTTCATTTAAATATGTTGAAGGTGAAGGTTTGATGATGGCCATGAAAGATCTGGCTGTATCATCAGGTTCGGCTTGTACTTCTGCTTCATTGGAGCCATCATACGTATTGAAAAGCTTAGGCCTGTCTGATGACCTGGCACACTCTTCTATCCGTTTTGGCTTAGGTCGTTTCACTACCGAAGAAGAAGTTGATTACGCAATTGAAGTAACCAAAAAAGCGGTTACCCACCTGCGCGACCTTTCACCACTATGGGAAATGTTTAAAGAAGGTATCGACCTTAACTCAATTGAGTGGGCAGAACATTAATTTAATTTCGGATTTGGGATTTTCGATTTCGGATTTACCATTTCAGATACTAAAAGAATAAATATTACGAGTTTAAATTATTCAATAATTCACTAACTCACTAATTCAATAATTAAAAAGACAATGGCATATTCAGATAAAGTAATCGATCACTACACTAACCCCCGCAATGTGGGCACTTTGGATAAAAGCAGCCACAAAGTAGGTACCGGTTTAGTTGGTGCACCTGAGTGCGGCGACGTAATGCGCCTACAGATCCAGGTTGATGATAACAATGTTATCACCGATGCAAAATTTAAAACTTTCGGTTGCGGTTCAGCAATCGCTTCTTCATCATTAGCTACTGAGTGGCTTAAAGGCAAAAGCATTGATGATGCTATGAAAATCGACAACATGGACATCGTTGAAGAACTTGCCCTTCCACCGGTAAAAATCCACTGTTCAGTTTTGGCAGAGGATGCTATCAAAGCAGCGATCAATGATTTCCGCGTTAAAAACGGCTTAGCGCCAATTGAAAGCGAAAAAGTACATCACTAAGAAGATGTGAGATATTAGATGTGAGATTTGAGACTCATATCTGATTTGTATACGTATAATTGATTTTGATGATTTGCGGTGTGACTTGGTCTCATATCTCAAATCTCATATCTCAAATCTAAAAAAATGGTAACTGTAACTGATAAAGCAAAAAGCAAAATAGAACACCTGATGCAGGATGCAGGGCTTGATGCCTCGTACTTTCTGCGTGTATCTGTTCAGGGCGGTGGTTGCTCTGGCTTATCATACAATCTTGATTTTGATAACGAGGAGAAAAAAGGCGATCAGTTTTTTGAAGACCAGGGCGTACGTATGGCGCTTGACATGAAATCATTCCTGTACCTTGCAGGTACCGAACTTGATTTTTCTGACGGCCTTAACGGTAAGGGCTTCAATTTCCACAACCCTAACGCCAGTCGCACATGCGGCTGCGGCGAAAGTTTTTCGGTATAAATTCAACCTTAAAATAATTGAAAAGAGGCGCGATGAGCGCCTCTTTTTGTTACATAATCTGCCGCGGGCTTTCACAAGCCCAGGGTTTAACATGGCTTCAGCTTTCAGCTGAACTAACTAAAACATATCCTCTGCTATAACACCATCAGGTACAACCTGCTCTACACTCCAGTGTTCTGCAATTTTATCATTAGCCACCCTGAATATCTCATAAAATACAAACGTTTTGCCGTCCCTGTTAAACTGTGATTGAACTGCAGCAAAATTACCTTCAGCTATAATCCTGTGAATCTTAACGGCCCGTTCCGGGCCCGCAAGATAGTCTGCCAGTCCAACACCCGACGTAATTACAGAGGCATCATGCTCGATGTAAGCGGTATCAATAAACCGATTAGCAGATTGCTTACCTATAATCACTTTGTAAAATTGCTCAACAATAAGTTTGCTATTTTCCGCAGACGCATTATGATCAATTTCAGTTGTGCCATTGGTGGCAGTTATGGTTTTCCCGCTTTCATCGGGGAGTGGCTGGATAGCATCCCAGTGCTCTGTTAACATACCGTCCTTTAACTTAAACAGGTCGATCACAGCCATCCGCCTCCCCAAAAATGAAATATCAAGATGAGTCACTACTAAGTCACCATCCTGTATCGCTCTTATTATTGGCGACTTTGCATCCTGCGGTGGTGGCGGTAAAGTTTTCAGGTAATTGACCATTTCTGTTATGCCTGCCCTCCCCTGCTTAACGGTAGGGTTATGTTGTTTATAATCTTCGGCTGTAAATTCGGGGATCAGCTCTGTTTTACGCTGCCCTACTATTTGTTTATAAAAGGACAATACTTTTTGTTTATTGGTTATGGTATCCATACAGGTTTGAGATTTTGCATCACGGGCAGCGCATATTAAAATACAGCATATGCCCAAAGTGAATACTTGAGTAATTTTCATTACCGGTTAAATAAAATTGATTGGAAATTTTGAAACAATACAAAACACTGCCGCGAATGCAGCGTGTCACCAAACCTTTATCAACAGGCCGGGCCCTTAGGCAACCCTTGTTTTATATGTGGAGATAGTAATTATGAAGTGAAGATAGGGAAAGTTTGAAGATTATAAAATAATGTCATTGCGAAGCGTGGCAATCGCATGCTATACTTCCGTGCGATTGCTTCGTTCCTCGCAATGGCATGTAGTTTGTTTTTATCAAAACACTTTGATCACCTGACCGGTAATAGCGCCAAGAACGCTTTTAACGTAAGCGTTGGCTACCTTATCCATAGCAACGGGCTCGTGGCCGGGGAAGTATTCAAAATAGCCGGGCGAATCCTCAACAACACCCGGACTTACGGCGTTGATCCGCACACCATTTTGTAATTCAATGGCCGCACTTATTACAAAGGAATTTAGCCCACCGTTAATAGTACCCAAATTCACGCCGTTTACAACCGGATCTTCCGATAGGATACCTGAGGTAAGCGTAAATGAGCCCTTAGGATTAATATGATGCTGGCCTATCAGTACAAGATTTATCTGCCCAAGTAGCTTGCTTTCAATCCCTTTTTTAAAATCGGCCGGCGTTGTACTTGCAAGCGGGCCAAAATGCCCCGATCCGGTAGTACTCACCAACGCATCAAACGGGCCAACTTTTTCATAAAATCTTTCAATCGATTCGGGTGAAGTAATATCCAATTGAAAATCACCACTTTTTGAGCCTGCAGTAATAATTTCGTTTTTGCCTTGCAATGCTTCGGTAACTTTTTTGCCAATAGTTCCCGAAGCACCAATGATAATTATCTTCATAGTATATGTTTTTTGTACAAGTTAATAACTGTTTGCTTAAATGCGCATCATCACAAAGTAAAACACACCCTGTCTGTCAAATACCTGTGTCAATGCTTGTTTTTATAAAAATAGATTTAGATTTGTTCCAATATCCGATTATATAAATGAGTAAAAATACCGAGCTTTCAACTGTTCCAAGTTTCATTCGCAATACTGTTGCCAGAATCCATCCTTTAGATCATACTTTCCTGCTTCATAAAATTAAAGATACCTGGGTAGAGATCAGCTACGGTGAAGCCTTAGAAAAAATAGACGCGATTTCGGCCTGGTTCCTGCATATTGGTATCAGAAAAGGCGACAGGCTCTCGCTCATCATTGAAAACGGGCCTAATTACGTTTATTATGATCAGGCCCTGCAACAGATTGGTGCCGTTAACACCTCTATATACCCCACCCTTACCGAAAACGAGATAGAATATATCCTGAATGACTCAGGGGCTCGTACTATCATCTGTGGCAACCCTTTCTTGTTCAGGAAAGTTTTAAAAGTGGCAAACAACTGTCCGGAATTAATCCGCCTGATCCCGGCATTTGATGATTTTGAAAAATTCAGCGATAAGGTAAGCTTAAATGCCGGCGTAATTGGTTTTGACCAGGTGATTGCCGAAGGCAGCAAATTGCTTGAGCAATACCGCCACGCTATTAATGCCGCACGTGAAGCTATCTTAACAACTGATACTTCATGCCTCATTTATACTTCGGGGACCACAGGGGTACCTAAAGGGGTTGTACTAACCCACCATAACCTTACCCAAAACGCGATCAATAGTTTAATTCAGATTCCGTTTGTTGAAAAAACCGACAGATTTTTATCATTCCTGCCGCTATCGCATGTATTTGAGCGCACCATTTATCATATAGCCATTTACCGGGGCTCGCAAATAGCCTTTGCCCAAAGCCTTGAGCTATTGGCAAAAAACATGGCCGAAGTTAAGCCTACTATACTTTGCTGCGTGCCGCGGTTACTGGAACGTATTCATGACAAAGCCATCAAAAGCGGCACATCGGCAGGCGGCCTCAAAACCAAAATCTTCCTTTGGGCATTTGAAATTGGTAAAAAAGTGCGCCTGGTTCAGGAATCCGGTAAATCGCCAAATGTTATTCTAAAAGCACAACACGGCATTGCTGAGAAACTTGTATTCAGCAAGATCAAGGAAAAAACCGGCGGACGGCTGAAATTCATGGTATCAGGAGGCGGAGCACTGCCTAAAAACATTGGTGAATTTTTTGGCGACCTGGGCATTGTAATTTTAGAAGGTTTTGGCTTAACCGAAACATCACCCGTAATGGCGGTTACAGAACGCCACAGGGTAATTTATGGCACCGTTGGCCGTATTATTCCCGGTATTGAAGTGGCTATCCAAAATGTGGATACCAAACATATTTACAGCATACAAACACACGATAACTTTAAAGAAGATACCCTTACCGAAGAAGGCGAGATCATTGTTCGCGGGCATTGCGTAATGAAAGGCTACTGGAACAAGCCCGAAGAAACCGCCACCGTTATTGATTCGCACGGCTGGTTCCATACCGGCGATATCGGCAGGTTTTTCCGCGGCAATCTTCAGATTACTGATCGTCTCAAAAATATGCTGGTGAACGCTTACGGTAAAAATATCTACCCTACTCCGGTAGAAAACACCTACCTCAAGAGCCCCAAAATTGAACAGGTATTTTTAGTGGGCGATAAACGCGAATACATTGCCGCCATCATTGTGCCGGCACGCGAGAGCCTGCAGGAAACTTTTAACCTCCAGGATGATTTCTTCGAACGCCCTGAAGTATTCATTGACGATAAAGAAATAGTTGACTGGATAGGCGCCGACATCAGGAAACACAGTAATGAACTGGCTAAGTTTGAGCGCATCAAATCATTTAAGATAAAACGCAATCCTTTCAGCATGGATGAGGGCGAGATTACACCTACCATGAAAGCCAAACGCAAGGTTATCGAAAAGAAATATGCCGCCGATATTGATGACCTGTATGTTGGGGAAACGGAGGAAGACTAAGAACCATGATTTTTGGGATTTAAGGATTTCTTGATAGATAAAGGCAGTCCATCAGGTAATCGTTAATCAGGCCAATCAAGGTTCAAATTTGTATCAGGAAATCCTTCAATCAAGTGCATCAAGGTTCTGTTTTTTTACTAACTTTGTTAGCATGAAGCGATCAGGAAGTGCTGACTTACCTTTACATTATGGCTATGTACCACAATGGCTTGCTGAGCGGATGGCTAAGCTTGGCCTTGCCGTGGTGGAAACCATTGTGATGGACTACGGGAAGGACGAAGTACTTCGCCGGCTAAGCGATCCTTTCTGGTTTCAGAGTTTGGGAGCTGTTATGGGGATGGACTGGCATTCATCAGGCATAACCACTTCTGTAATGGGAGCTTTGAAAAAGTCCATCAACCCGCACAGCCGCGAATTGGGCATCTATATCTGTGGCGGTAAAGGTAAACACTCTACTCAAACACCTGCCGAACTGGTTAAGGTTAGCCAAACCACCGGGCTTGATGCAAATTACCTGGTGAAATGCAGCAAGCTGAGCGCCAAAGTTGATAATACTGCCATACAGGATGGCTTCCAGCTTTACACGCATAATTTTATTTTAAGCAATACCGGCAAATGGGCCGTGGTGCAGCAAGGCATGAGCGATGTAAGCCGTACGGCCCGCAGATACCACTGGCATTCCGAACAGTTAAGCTCATTTGTTAACGCACCGCATACTTTTATCTATGGTAAGAACAGCGGCTATATCCTGAACATGACAGATAAGGAAGCGGATGGTTCGCGCAATGGCGTTATGCAGATTGCCGCCGAAAACCCCGGCATCATGATCAATGAGATCAGTAAACTGGTGATGCCCAGCCATCATGAAGTGCATGCCAAAGATGTCGACCTGAAACGCCTTGGTGCCGTACTATGGCTGGCTCATGAAAAACAACCCAAAGATTTTGAAGATCTGCTATTGCTGCAAGGCTTAGGGCCCCGCACGTTACAATCGCTGGCCCTGGTAAGTGAAGTGATCCATGGCACACCATCCCGGTTTAAAGACCCGGCGAGGTTTTCCTTTGCCCATGGCGGCAAAGATGGCGCCCCTTTCCCGGTGCCTACCAAAGTTTACGACGAAACCTTAAGCACCCTGCAAACCGCTATTCAAAAGGCAAAAATGGGCAACAGCGATAAAAATGAAGCTATCAAACGCCTTTCCCAAATAGCCGAAAGGGCCGAAAAAGATTTCACACCTAATGCCAACTTTGATAAAGTTATTGAAAAGGAACGCAACGACTCGTGGAAATATGGGGGCCGTACCGTTTTTGGCAAATCCAAACCACCTGTTGAGCAGCAATTAAAGTTATTTTAATGTAGTGCTAATCAGCTTTGCAGTATCTAAATGAGCCTGTAAACCAGGTAACATTTTATTTGCGAAATCGGCAAGGCTCGTATTTCTCCGGTCTTTTCCCGCCGTTTTGTATAAAGCTATTTGTTCAGTATGGTCGTTTATAACCACTTGGATGTAGGCCTTATCAAACGCGTCGGCACGTTTTGTATCCAAATCATTAATAATTTGTCGATGCATAGGGCTAATAACAACCGAATCGGCAATAAAATTATCGGTCCTTAGTTTTTTAAAATCATCTGCCAGCATGGTATGGTCATCAATCATGAGCTTGGCAAATTGAATCACGCGTTGATTTTTTGAATTGGCGATTGCCAAACCAGATGCTTTGACAGAGGCGAGGGTTGATTCTTCCCCGTTTTTAATAAACAATAAACCGTTGTCGTCAACCAGGGCCTTGTTATAATTATTGGCATGCCGGTTACTTTGACATGATTGCGCTATCACTAAAGCAAACAGGAATAATAAAAAGCTGGTTAATCGGCTCATGTTAATAGTTTAGTTTTTCAATATAACAAAAAAAAGTCGCTGTGGTTTTTTATCCTTATTCCACCTAAACTCAGCATCTAATCATCGTTTAAAACAGCTTGTTCACAGGTATTTGAAGTTAATATTTTACTGCCAATGGCTGCCTCAAAAAGAAACGGATTGTCAGTTTAAACATACACATGGGTTTTAAAAAAACACACTTGTATTTATAGTTAATCTTTTTTATATTTAAATTAATTCGCTTAACAGCTGAAGTTATAAAAATGTTAAAGTGCAACTATTTTAGTTCATAATTGTAACCAACTCAGCATTAGGAAATTGAATTTTACAGCCCTTAACAATCCTGACGAAACAGAAGCTACTTTGTAAATATTTAACTACAAACCAACAAGGGGCATCAATGTTGAGGCAATTTAAAATGAATAACTAAACAAAAACCTTTACACTATGGCCAGCTCCGAAAAAATCACTTGTTATTGCTTCAATAAAGATTGCGCTAACTCCATATATAACGATGCCACCTGCTTATCGATACAAGTACCGCTTGAGGTTGCGTTATCACGTACGTTGAATTGTATTGAATGCGGTACCGAACTTTTGTCCCCGTTACTTATCGAAATCAAAAAAGATATACTCAATCTTATTAAAGACGATCAGCACCGTTCGGTTGCTATCATTGATGATGACATTATTTTTCATGAAACGGTTAAAATCATATTGAAAGATAATTGGTTAAATGCAAGCTTTTATATGGATCCGGAACCTGTTTACCAAGCATTATATAACAACCGTAATAAACGTGCAGAAATACCCAACATTATTTTTCTTGACCTCGATATGCCGGGAATGGATGGGCGGGAATTTTTAAAATTATTCAATAACATTTACAGTTCATTAGTAAAACCTGTTTCGGTTTACATTATTTCAAACTCCGTTGATCCTGCCGATCAGAAACGAGCTAAAGCATATCCCTTTGTTAAAAGCTTTATTTCAAAACCATTAACAAGGCATTTTTTGGGTAAGATAAATGAAGAGCTTTCAAGGAACACTATTGTTATTGAAGCAAAACAGGCACCTAATTGGCAACAATAAATTGTTAATCAGGATATAAAAAGGGAACATTCAAGTTCCCTTTTGTGTTTGTGTAATTACATAAAAGCCAGGGCTAAGCTTTACCTTTGCAAATGGACTATTTTAAAAAACTGCTCAGTTTATTACAAACTGAGCAGAACGAAGACCGCCAGGCTTACCTCAAACTAACTGAAACATCTTCAACTGCCGAACGCCGGGCGGCAGGGCTTACATGGTACCCCATAGCCATAAAAGGCACCGAAATAGGCCGCGGCGATTACCTTACTGTTGAGGTGGAACGGCCTTCGCACCAGGACCTTAGTCACCAGTTCAGGTTCGGCGCTTCGGCAGCATTGTTCTCCAACCATGATCCTAAAACCGATCGTGTAAACGGCACAGTATCATACCAGGGCGGCAACCGGCTAAAATTAACTTTGAATACCGACGAGCTGCCCGACTGGACCAGGAGCGGCAAGCTTGGCATCGACCTGCTGTTTGATGATAATAGCTATGACGAGATGCAGAAGGCGCTCAAACTATCTGCCAAGCTTATTGATGATCATAAAGAAGGCCACCTCACCCGGGTGCTAACCGGCCAAAGTGTGCCTGCTTTTATCCCCGAAACAATTCATTACCCGCTTAATGGTTTAAACGCTTCACAACAGCAGGCTGTTCAAAAAATAATTGAAGCACAGGAGCTCGCCATAGTTCACGGCCCTCCGGGCACCGGTAAAACAACTACGCTTGTACAGGCTATCAAGGCACTTATCAGGCAAAACAAACAACAGATCCTTGTTGTAGCGCCAAGTAATACAGCGGTTGATTTGCTAAGCGAAAAGCTGAGCAATGAAGGTCTGAACGTACTGCGTATAGGTAACCCGGCAAGAGTATCCGAAAGGCTGATGGCCTTAACCTTAGATAGCAGGATAAGTGCCCATAGCGATATGAAGGAGATTAAAAAACTTAAAAAGCAGGCTTCAGAGTATAAGAATATGGCGCACAAATACAAGCGTAATTTTGGCAAAGCCGAACGCGACCAGCGCAAGGCGCTTTTTGAAGCAGCGCACCAGCTTATTAAAGAAGTTGATAAAACCGAACAATTTATTACCGAGGACCTGCTTGCTAAAGCACAGATAATTACAGCAACCCTTGTAGGCGCCAACCATTATACCATCCGCAATTTAAAATTCCATACGGTAGTTATTGACGAAGCCGGTCAGGCGCTTGAACCCGCCTGTTGGATCCCGATATCGAAGGCGCAAAAAGTGATCTTTGCCGGTGACCATTTGCAGCTCCCTCCTACCATCAAATCGCAACAGGCAGGTAAGGATGGCCTTAGCACTACCCTGCTTGAGAAATGTGTTGCCCTCCACCCCGGAGCGGTGATATTGCTCGAAGAACAGTATCGTATGAATGAAGCAATCATGGGTTTTTCATCAAAAGAGTTTTATGGCAACAGGTTAAAGGCACACCCCACCGTTGCCCACCAGCTGTTATTTCCGAGCGATTTGCCCCTAAGCTTCGTTGATACCGCAGGCTGTGGTTACGACGAGAAACAGGAAGGCACCAGCACCGCAAATCCCGAAGAGGCCGCATTTCTGTTCAAACACCTGCATAAGCTGGTTAGCGAACTCACGGGATCTTATTCAACAGAAAACTTCCCAACTATAGCAGTTATTTCCCCATACAAGGAGCAGATCAGGATTTTAAACCAATTGTTACTGGATTCACCGGAGTTGCTGATTTATGCTGATAAAATTGCCGTGAACACGATTGATAGTTTCCAGGGGCAGGAACGCGACGTGGTTTACATCAGCCTCACACGCAGCAATATCAACGGAGAGATAGGCTTCCTGAACGATATCCGCCGCATGAACGTGGCCATGACCCGCGCCCGCAAAAAACTGGTAATAATCGGCGATAGTTCAACGCTTGCGTATGCTCCTTTTTATGGAGATATGATCAGTTATGCGGAACAGCTAAACGGCTATCAAAGCGCATGGGATTACGCAGGCTACGATTAAACGTCAATTGTTTGTTACATAAGCCTTAGCCCCATTCCAGCATAGGATAATGGTTAAATTTATCCTTTCATTATTATCCACGCCTGTATGAATTTTAAAGCACACTATTTAACAAAACTCATCACGCTCGCAAGCTTTTTTATCTTTTTAGGGCAAACAAACAAAGTATCGGCCCAGGTCACTACCGATGATCCGCATCTGGGCATTATCCCTGCCCCTGCTTCCATTACCAAAAATAGCGGCACGTTTACATTTAGCCAGCTTATAGCAATCAAGGCCGATAATCCGAAAGATAAAGCTGTTTTATGGCTAAAAAGCTATCTGCAGGATACCCGGCACCTGAATATTAAAGTAGCTAAATACAATTCAAAGCTTAAAGCCGCAAAAAGCAGGGGGCTAATCTTAACTGCAAAGGGAGCCAATAAATTGCCCGTGGAAGGTTATAAACTAACTATCACACCACGTAATATCATCATAGTTGGTAAGGATGCAGGCCTGTTTTACGGTATCCAAACCCTGTTGCAACTTTTTCCGGTTGAAAACGCTGCCGTTTACAAATTACCTTGCACGATAATTGAAGATTCGCCCCGCTTTGGATACCGGGGAATGATGCTGGATGTATCGCGTCATTTCTTCACCATTCCGCAGGTAAAAAAGGTGATCGAACTTATCGCTTCTTACAAACTCAATACCTTTCACTGGCATTTGGTTGATGGCCAGGGATGGCGTATCGAAATCAAAAAATATCCTAAACTTACGCAGGTGGGTGCATTCCGTCAGCAAACCATGTTTGGCAGCAACCGCGACTGGCCCGATTCGCTTAGCTACGGCGGATTCTATACGCAGGAACAGATCAGGGACGTGGTAAAATTCGCTGCAGACAGGTATATCAATGTCATCCCGGAAATTGAAATGCCTGCACATTCAGAAGCTGCCTTACGTGCCTATCCCGAGTTTAAATGCGATACCGTTGCTGGCCAGAAAGCCCCGCGCGATATTAACAATCTATACTGCCCTACCGAGCAAACTTTTACCTTTTTACAGGATGTACTTACCGAAGTGATGGCTTTATTCCCAAGCAAATACATCCACATTGGTGGCGACGAAGCCGGCAAAGAACCATGGAAACAATCGGCATTTTGCCAGGCTTTGATGAAGGAAAAAGGCCTGAAAGATGAAAAAGAACTGCAAAGTTATTTTATCCAAAGGATAGAGAAATTCATCAATTCCAAAGGCCGCAGTATTATAGGTTGGGATGAGATATTAGAAGGCGGTCTTGCCCCTAACGCCACCGTGATGAGCTGGCAAGGTGAAGAAGGAGGCATTAACGCTGCCCGTCAAAAACATAACGTGATCATGACACCGCAAACCACCGGTAATTACTTTGATCATTATCAAAGCAGTTCGCCGCAGGAGCCGGTATCATTTGGCCGTTACGCTACTTTAGAGGAAACTTATAATTATGATCCTGTTTCAAAGCAGCTTACTCCCGACGAACAGAAATATGTAATAGGCACCCAGGGCAACCTGTGGACAGAGTATGTGCCTACTGTAGCCAAGCTTCAATACCAGATCTTGCCAAGGGTATTCGCCCTTTCAGAAGTAGCCTGGAGCAAGCCGGAGAACAAGGACTATATAAACTTTTCAGAAGTACGCCTCGCCAAACATTTCGCAAGGCTTGATGCCATCAATTATAACTACCGTGTTCCTACTGCGCTGACAACAATTGATACCATGGTAGTAGGCCCGCACTTTGTTTACACGCTAAAATCGGTGGTACCCGGCGCTAAGATCTATTATACATTAAACGGCCGTGACCCATTGGATACCGATCTGCAGTATGACGGGCCCATCACGTTCTCCATCCCGCAAAACGAAAAACGGGAATTGAGGACAAGGGTAATTACGCCTTCAGGTCGCCGCAGCATAGCCACACGCACTTTAATGTATAATAAAACACTGATGCCTGCTGTAAATTACACAGTCAATATGCCAGGGCTTAAATATAAGTGGGCAAAAAACATGTTCACTTCGCCCGATCAGCTTAATTACGTTACCGCACAGGATTCATCAGCAACCAATAAACTGGATGCCGAGCTTTTGAAAAAAGACAACCCGAATTTTGGTGTAGTTTATGACGGTTACGTGAATATATTGGCCGATGGTACTTATAACTTTACCCTTGCAAGTTATGCCGCCAGTCAATTATTTATTGATGGCGTACAACTAACAGAAACCGAATATGCGCTGCCACTGGCGAAAGGTTTTCATCAATTAAAGGTAAAGTATATATACAACGCACCGCCTCCCCCAACCGGCAGGTACAGGCAACGTGCAGCACCACTTAAAGTATATGTTACCGCACCCGGAAGTTTTGAAAAGAAGGAGCTTAACGCAGCCGATCTTTATTATTGATACATGGAATTAGGTATTAGCACCTTTGGTGAGATCCACCCCGACGGGAAAAGCGGCAACGCTGTAAACGCCCATAAGCGGGTTCAGGAATTATTGGAAGAAGTAAAGCTGGCCGATGAGGTTGGCTTGGATGTTTATGCCTTCGGCGAACACCACCGGCCCGATTTTGTGATCTCGGCACCGGAAATATTGATATCTGCAGCAGCGGCTATTACCAAAACTATTCGTTTATCAAGTTCAGTTACTGTATTGAGTTCAGTCGACCCTGTGCGCACATTTCAAAACTTCGCTACTGCCGACCTGGTATCTGGCGGTCGCGTGGAGATGATAGCCGGTCGGGGCTCCTTTATTGAATCTTTCCCGCTTTTTGGTTTCGACCTGGATGATTACGATGCATTATTTACCGAGAAGCTCGAAATGTTTTTGCAGATCAACAAGCAGGAAATTGTTTCGTGGCAGGGTAATTTCCGGGCACCAATCCGGAACCAGGGCGTATATCCTCGTCCGCTGCAACAGGAAATTTCGGTTTGGATTGGCGTTGGAGGCACCCCTGCCTCAGCTAAACGGGCAGGAACGCTTAACCTCCCTATGATCATCGCTATTTTGGGCAGCGCACCAAAACATTTTGTACCCTTTGTTGAGCTTTATCGCGAGTCGGCAGCCAAAGCCGGGCACGACGTAAGCAAGCTCCAATTGGCCATCAGTTCGCAATTTTATATTGCCGGAACCTCACAACAAGCAGCCGACGAGTTTTATCCAAGCTACGAAGCCCTCATGACCCGCGTTGGCAAAGACAGGGGCTGGTCGCCGATGACAAGGGAACAATTTGAGTACCTGCGCGATTTTGGGCCATTGGTAGTAGGCGATCCGCAACAAGCCATCGACAAGATCATGCAGCAATACGAGCTTTTTGGTAACACCCGTTTCGTAGCCCAGTTAGTTACGGGCTTTACCAAGCACAAGGATATTTTAAAAGCAATTGAACTTTACGGTACCAGGGTTGCGCCTGTTGTACGTAAAGAAACCGAGGCAAAAGCTTAAGCTTTTGCCTTGGTTAAAAATTCTTCAATAATAGCGACGGCGGGGTAATCTCCATGTCCGCGAAGATCCTCAATCTCACCTATATAATCGCCGTGGCCTGCAGGCAAAATACAAAGCTGCGCATCGGGAAGCATGCGGTATAGCTCAAGCGTATGCTCAGGCCTTATCACGTCCTTATCCCCGGCTATAACCAACGCGGGCATAGTGATAGAACGGATAGCATCATCGCTCCAATCCTGGAAAGCCTGCATCCGGTGAAGGTCACGCTTATGCATTACTTCTAAAGCGGCCTGGTCATTGTTTATGGCAAGGAATGCGTCTTGCAAAGGTTTGGGCATACTGTCAAGGGTAGCGTTCTTCATAAAATCCCAAAACCAGTCATCAAAACCACTGCGTTTATAGAACGAAGAAGCAATCACTATTTTATGAACCAGTTGTGGATGCCTGATGGCTACCTGCATGGCGGTGTTACCTCCGTTGCTAAAACCCATAATATCGGCCTGTTTTATGTCCAAATGCTTAAGCAAAGCGGCTACGTCATCTGCATCTTGTTCAAATGAGGTAGGTACACCTCTATCGGGCGTACGGCCATGCGCCTGCAGATCAACCCCTATAACCTGGTGATTTTGTGCAAATGCAGATAATACCCTGCCAAAAGTAACGCCGATATCTGAACCGCCGCCATGGATCAATACCAGCGGGAAACCCTCGCCGTGAATTTCATAATACATTTTAAGGCCGTTAACAACGGCATAGTTACCCGCAATATTTGTTTGTGCCATATCCATAGGTTTTTATTTCAATACAAACTTAGCAGTATGAAGATAAGGCACCGGGTAGTAAATATGACAATTTGAGGTATAAAAAATGACAGCTCCGAATTATTGCTGGACAGCCATAGCGGTAACGGCCTGCAAATACCAGGCGGCATGAGGCAACCATTGTTCTGTCCATCGCCATTCGTTGCCGTTGTCTTTTATTTTAAAATCGATACCGCTGCCGTCGGAATTTTCCTTTTTACCGGTAATTCCGTTAGAAATCCCACCCTTGCCCGATCCATGGCCGAAATTTGAACTCATATAAGGCACATTGTTTTTACCATACTGATACATAAAGCACATTTGGTAAGGGTTACAACCCAGTATCCAGGCTATCTGGTGCGATGCATACTCTGCCAGTTCTCTTTTTATGCCCCAGCCACCTTTTTCGGGATATACTAACCGCCCTCCTACCAATGCCGCAGCAGCCAGCGAACCCAGGCGGGCATTTTCTCCCTGCCACCACCAGCCGGTTTCATTTTCATGCGGGATAAAAAAGCCATCTTTTACCGCACCTCTAAACTTAAAAGATTGGCGGGCATAGCCAAACGGATTATCCACATTAGCGGTTACCTTCAGGTTATAATCCAGTGCTTTTTTTATGGTTGATAATGCATCGGAACGTTTATCAGCTTCTTGCTCCTTATCCAGGTACCTGCATAAAGCAATAACGGGTAAGCCGGCATCAGCTGCGTGCCAGAAAGGCCTGTCGCCGTCATCAGCAATAAAATACCCTGCGGGGCTCATTCGCTTGTTCAAACTTAGTGCACGTTTTCGGGCTTCATCACGATAAAGGGAACTATCGGTAGCAATCCACAATTCGGTAGCAGCCATCAGGGCACAATAATCATCAATAATATTTTCCTTGCCGTCGTCATCATATCTGGTATTGTTTGCCAGCAAGTGCGCGAAAGCCCGTTTGGCAGCTGCAAGATATTCTGCCGACTTAAAGTCACCGTCTTTTTTCAGTTGCGAGATTCGCGCCAACGATGCAATGGCCATTCCCCCTCCTTCCCGAAAAGCAGCCTGGTACTCATCTGTAGTAACGCTGTTTGCTTTTAGCCCTACAACACGCCTGGCTTTAGGGTCTTTATTAAAATAGCTGAATACGATCATGTAAAAATAATCGTCTTTTGACAGGGCGCGCATCATGTAATCAGCACCCCAGAGTGCTTCGTTCACCATACCGTCATATACGTTTAGCTTATTTAACAAACCCGGCGCGGTTTGCACCGTATTGATCATTGACCAGGTTACCAACGGTATTTGCTGGGGCGACATAAAATTAGCATAAGCTAAGTGCGAAAAGTATTTGCTTACATCGCCCGACGCATCGCACCAGCCGCCGCGCAGGTCGACTGTTTTATCGCTGCCATAAAGTTGAACGGCTGCGTCGGCCTGCCGCTCCGTTGGTGTGTTAGCCCGCTGCTTATTATAATAACTCAATACCGATGGGATGGTAGTTACTGCCAATGCGTTTTCCTTAATCTGAAACCAATCAGATTGAGAACGAAAATCTTTGGCACCAATGTAAACCCTGTATTTCCCCTCCGCTGTAAATTCTGAAAAATCGGCCTGGTAAAAATATCCGTCCTTGTCCCATTCCTCAACCTTTAACGGACCATTTAACGGAGCGATATACACAGCATTACCATTTGAGTTTTGTAACGCGAAAAGTATACCCGGCACAAGTTTGGTGTCGCAACGCACAACAACAGTTTTTGCTCCCCGGGCATCATACCCCACCTGGTTCATGTAAAAAACAGGATCCGCGTTGCACAGACAGCAAAACAGCGAAAAAAAGGCTGACAGGATAATTTGGCGGACAAATGAATTCATGTAAATGCAGTTTAATGATCAATGCAATTTACAGTATTTATAAACCGACAGTTAGTAACCCTGGCCTAAAAAGCGGCAACCATCCCCCTAATTTACCACTACAATTTATCCAACAACTCTTTATAATTTAATTGGGGCATTAAAACAAACTATAACATGCTGCCTGTTTACCCATTTTATTTAGGTAACTTTGAAACTTATAAAAATTGGCCGTTACATTAAGCTGATTTATTGAAAACTATTAATGCCGGGAGGTGTAACAATCTCTTTAACCCGATAACCGAAGCCCTTGTATAAATACTTTACGAGGGCTTTCGCTTTTACAAACACTATTATGGACGAAAGAAATTATTTAAGCACGTGGCAAAAGTACATGCCTGTAATACGCCTGCACTTGAAAAGAAGTCTGCAGGACGAGCAGCAGTTTAAGTTAAATATAACTGATTTTGAAGCGGCCGGCAGCAGGGGAAAATCCGGTTATACCTTTAATATCAATATCGAAAACGGCAAGGTCACCAACAACATCAGCGGATCGGCAGTGGCGCGCGATTTGTACGAACTCCTTAAAGCCGATGAAGCTGTTAAAGCGATTTTAAAGGACAAAAATGTAAAGATAAGCGTTGGCAAATCGTTTGTCCTTAGTATTAAAACTACGCACTTATCTTCATACAGATAATAACATCCGGAAGTAATTTCAAAAGGGAAATAACCTATTAGAGGTTATTTCCTTTTTTTATGAGATGATTTTTTGCTTTTACCTGAAGAAGAAGATTTTTTTGAAGATGATGACTTCTTAGAGGAAGAATGCTTTGATGAAGAAGAATGTTTTGACGAATGAGAGGTTCTTTTTGAAGACTTTCCATGTCTTCTCCTTGGGCGGTAACCTTCATCTTCTATATTCTGATCTGCCGGTCTCTCCATTTTCCTGATCTTCGGACCAAAATCAATAGCCTCATCATGGAAAAACTTATCAAAAGGATTAAAATAATAGATATTAGCTGCATCGTAGATTTTGATACTTGCTTTTAAACGGTTATTGAAAGCTTCTTCGTCCTTGAGCTCAGGGGCTGTCCATCCAGCTTCGGCCAAACCGGCTATACGCGGAAACAGCATAAAATCAAGGCGCTTTTCAGAGCCGATCATTTCAGTCCAGATATTGGCTTGTACACCAATGATTTGTTTTGATTGCAGGTCTTCGTTATTCTGCATCTGCCTTTCAGGGAAACCATAAACACTGCCCACAGTATTATACACACCTTTCCACCTGCGGCCCGAGATATGGTCAGCATCCTGCACAAAATCAAAATACATAGGCAGGCGCGGACAAAGCACTACCTGGTACCCTTTTTGAACGGCTAAATGCAGCTGGCCCGGTAAATTTTGCCTCCACCAAAAGATAATAGTTTTATCAGCCGGCAGGTTTGTTCCGGTTGCTTCATCCCAGGCCAATACTTTATTACCTGCGTTTATGGCAGTGTCGGCTACGCGCTTAAAGAAATAACGCTCCAGCTCGCCTACATCAGCAAAATTATTTTTCTGCATAAACCCGGCTATTGAAGGGTTAAGCGACCAGGCCTTAACACCCAAAGCCACTTCATCGCCTCCCAAATGGATCATTTTAGAAGGAAAAAGCGTGCTGGTTTCCTTAATGATGTTACCAAGAAACTGGTAGGTGCTATCGATTGCAGGATTAAAAGTAAAATTAGGATAGCCTTCAACACTGCCGCCGCTAAACTGCTGATACGCTTTGTTGGCTGCGGTAGCATGGCCGGGCATATCAATTTCGGGGATCACGGTTATAAACCTTTCCGCGGCATAAGCAATGATCTCTTTGATCTGGGTTTGGGTATAATATTGAGGATCGGCTATTGAATCACTGTAATTACCGATTCCGCCAATAAGTGTCAGCTTAGGATATTTCTTTATCTCCAAACGCCAGCCCTGGGCATCTGTTAAATGCCAGTGAAACTTATTCAGCTTATAGTAAGCCATCCAGTCAAGGATTTGCTTAACTTTTTCCATCCCGAAAAAATGACGGGATTCGTCAAGCATTAGCCCCCGCCATTGATAGCGCGGCGTATCGGTAATGGTTAAAGACGCTAAGCTGATGGTTTCGCCCCGGGGCTGATCTTTGATCATTTGCAGCAAGGAAATCATCCCATAAAACACCCCGTCACGGTTTGACGAAGAAATGGTAATTTCATTGGCAACAATTTTTAAGGAATATGCCCCCGAGGCGGGATCGCCATTGGTTAACAACAAATGAATAACACTGCCTGCATCTTTATTATCAACGGCAAGCGTAAAACCTGCCGACTGGCTTACCTGTTTTTGGAAGTAACGGGCTATTGGCAACAACGAAGCATCATTCACACCAACGGTACTGTGATTACTAAATGTAAACTGCCCTGTACCATTAACAACAGACTTGGGCTGCGGGATTATATTG
The DNA here is from genome assembly GCF_017569325.2 of Mucilaginibacter gossypii. Taxonomy (NCBI): domain Bacteria; kingdom Pseudomonadati; phylum Bacteroidota; class Sphingobacteriia; order Sphingobacteriales; family Sphingobacteriaceae; genus Mucilaginibacter; species Mucilaginibacter gossypii. The sequence continues at coordinate 2,973,657 of NZ_CP071878.2, forward strand.
ACATTTTGCGCCCGTACGTATCCGGAAAACAAAATAAATACAAGTACGATCTTAAATTTCATTTAAAAACAACTCAAATAGTTTGGGGCTGCTATGATATGAATTTTCTTTGAAAAACCCGGTAATTTGTTTGTAACAAAGTGTTTAACTGCTGCAACCGGGCAGGTTTTTATCCGTGAGGTCATGAAATCACCTGTTAATGCGTTCCGGGAGTTGTATAAAATGCTTCACAATTTTTGAGATACGATTGTGGAGTTAGCTATAACAACATGTAAAGCGTTACTAAAATTACCACAGCGCGAAGAACAATCGCAAAACGAGCGTTCCGAATAAATTGCAAATTACTAAATTACAGCAATTTACACCAGCACAAGTATTGCATCCTATGAACCAGGCTCGCATCAAAGGAGCGGGAAGGAATATTTCTGGCCTGTTATTCCGCAACAGATATTTCGTTATCGCTTCGGTAGTAATTGTTGTTTTAGCAGCTTCAGTTTATTTACTTTTTTCATCCCCTAAATACAAAGTGAGCATAGAGTTGGCTGCTTCCGGCGATTGGGAACTATTAACGACAGCAATTAACGAGTTGCGCTCTGAAACCACGATAAAAAAAGCGGTCAATGCATTGGGGCTCCAGGTAAGTTATTATCATAAGGGAACTTTTACAACAAAAGAGATTTACGGCAATTCATTACCCATTAAGCTTATACCTGGAAAGGGCAACTTCTATATTTCTCCTGTTGAGATCACCATCAATTTAATTAATGGCGGCGTTTGCAGGATTGATCAGGATAATGTACTCACAGATGTACCTTTATACCACCCGGTTAAGTACGGATCTCTAAGTTACACCATAATAAAAGGGCCAGCTTTTAAATCAATACAGCTACCGCTGATAGTAAAACTCAATCCCTCTGCCGATTTAACTGAACAATTTAGCAAAAGTATGCGTGCAAAAATTTTGAACGATAGCAGTTTTGAATTGAGCATAAACACGGATAATGCTCAAAAGGGGCATGATTTTTTGAATAAACTTGTAGAAATTATTAATGCCCAATATGCCAAACCAGTTTCACCCACTAAACCGGCTGTTATTGATACCACGTTACTTCTTAAATTAAACGATAGCATAGCTTATTATAAAGCGGTGGCAGATAAGTATCACGAGCAGCAAGCCATACTGAACAACATTAAAAAGCCCAGACAAATGCCGAAGCGGAGAGCTGTTCCGGTACTGGTGACGGCGAAAACGGCACTGACGGAAAAAGAAAGAGCCGGCCTAAATGCACTTACTGCTGTAAAAGCATACGCCTTGAAACCTAATGACGCTTTTGTTATCATACCGGATAATCATCAGGTTAGCGATTACCGTATCGAAGCACTCATACAAGATTTTAATAAAGCGCAACTCAATAAACAGCGGGTAATGCAGGATTCGGACAATGCTGATGCAAGCGTTTACGCTTTCAAACTCGAACTTAATTCAATAAAAGAAGCACTTGTTAACAGCATAACGGTAAAAGAACAGAAAATCAGAAATGCTCATCAAATTAAATATGTCCGCCAACTTAAGTACATTGATCAACCAAAAGATGTTGAGCAACCTCAAGATAGTGTGCAACCAAAAGATGTGGATCAACCAAAAGATTCAAAATCAATAGCATCATTTTTATCGCTGCAATTGAATGATTCTATCGCCCAAATAAACACTATAATTGAAAGTAAGCAACAACAGTATAACAGGCTGTTACATGGCTCAGGCGGGCAAGACCCCGGGCCAAGGCTCATTATAAATGAAACGTGGCACACGCGGGAATCAATGCTCTCCAAATCATTATTAGTATATTTTTTTGCATTACTGACGGGTTTGCTGCTGCCCGTTTTATTGCTGATTATAAATGAATATATAACATCAGTCAAAAAAAGGGAGGCGCAATAAAATGCAGGGAAAGACAAACCCCTAACATGCAAAACGGCCGATCAGGATTTCTGATCAGCCGTTTTCCGTTTTCCTTGGGAAGACGTAACGCTTATTTCCAGCCGCCGCCTAATGAGCGGTAAAGCTCAGCGTTGGCACTAAGTTGAGCCATTTTAATAGATGCTAATTCAAGCTCACCTTGCAATACATTACCTTGCGCAGTAATCACCTCAAGATAGGTAGCAAGACCGTTTTTAAACAACATGCTCGCATTGCTTGTAGCTTGTTGCAATGTTTTAACGCGGTTAGCTGCGATAGTTTGTTGCTCTTTAAGCTTTTGGAGCCTTACCAAAGCGTCAGATACTTCGCCAACCGCATTTAATACCGATTGACGGAATTGGATCACGGTTTTTTCGCGGTCAACTTTGGCAACTTCATATTGGGTACGCAATTGTTTGTGTTGCAACAAAGGCTGAGCAATACCACCGGCAACAGTACCAAACAATGAAGCCGGAATATTAAACCAGTTGCTTGATTTAAATGAGTTTAAACCACCCTGACCAGTTATAGTTAATGAAGGGTAAAGCTGGGCTTTAGCGATACCAACCCTCGCGTTAGCTATATTTAAAGCCAACTCCGAACTGCGTACATCGGGCCTGCGGCTCACCATTGCTGATGGTACACCTGCCGAAAGTGTTTCGGGGAAAGTAATATCATTAAGTTTAGCGCTACGTTCAATGGCGTCAGGTAACCTACCAGCCAATATGCTCAACCCATTCTCCTGAACATTGATATCGCGTTCAAACTGAGGAACCAATTGCGCAGCAGCTTCTAACTGGGCCTGTGCCTGCTGAACACCTAAAAGTGTCACCTGGCCGGCATCGTATTGCAATTTGATGATGCGCAATGTACTGTCATTCAGTTTTACGTTTTTCTTAGCTATTTCCAGTTGCTCGTCAAGCATCAGCAAGTTATAGTAACCTTGAGATACACTTGATACGATGTTGGTTTGGATAGCCCTTTTAGCTTCATTAGTTTGCAGGTACAGGGCCAAAGCTTCACGGTTTTGACTGCGGATTTTACCCCAGATATCAGCTTCCCATGACAGCGCCAGGTTAGCATTATAATCTTCAACATGTTTAGTACCAATATTGTATTGTTTGATACTTAAACCGGTAACACTGTTATCAGACGGGCGGTTGGTGTTTGCAGTAACGTTTAAGCCAAGAGTAGGAACATAATTCCACTTAACTTGTTTAAACTGCAATTGTGCAGCCTCGATATTTTTTACGGCCACCTGCATATCGTAATTTTTAACGATAGCACTGTCAATCAGCTTTTGAAGAGCAGCATCGGTAAAAAAGTTTTTCCATTGCAAGTCGGCAATGCTGCTGGTATCGCTGGTGGTAACCGCGTTCCTGAAGGCTTCAGGTTGCGCGTCCTTTGGCGTAGCAACATCTTTTGAAACTTTACAGCCGGCAAGCACCACCAGTGCTAAAGCCAAACTGCCTATTATATTTTTCATTGTTATATCTTTTTTAAACTATCACGGATTTTAAAGGCCGTGATAGTTTTAGTTGATGTTTTGATTGATTAAGCTGAATATTCGTTTTCAAGAACTACAGCATCCTTACCATGGTCGCCGGCAGCGGCAAGCGGTTTAGGTTTACCGCTAATGCGCTCCTGCAAGCCCTGGAATATCACGTAAAGTACAGGTATGATAAATAAACCTAACAATACGCCTGAAACCATCCCGCCTGCTGCACCGATACTGATGGAGTGGTTACCCTGTGCAGATGGCCCGGTAGCAATACTCATCGGGAATAAACCGAATACGAAGGCCATGGAGGTCATGATGATTGGACGGATACGGAGCTGAGCAGCTTCGATAGCTGACTGTACCAGCCCATGCCCTGCCCTTCGCCGCTGCACCGCGAACTCTACGATCAGGATGGCGTTCTTGGCCAGCAAGCCGATGAGCATGATCAGCGCAACCTGTACATAGATATTGTTTTCGATACCGGTTAAGCCTAACACAATGAATACCCCGAATAAACCTGTAGGTATTGAAAGTATTACCGCCAATGGCAGGATATAACTTTCATACTGTGCAGACAGCAGGAAGTATACAAACACCAAACACAACAGGAAGATCACAGTCGACTGACCACTTGAAGAAATCTCCTCGCGGGTTTGGCCAGTAAACTCATAGGCAAAACCTTGCGGCAGTTGCTCCTTAGCAGTTTCCTCAATCGCTTTAATGGCATCACCAGAGCTGTAGCCAGGTTTAGGGATAGCATTAATTTCGATAGAGTTGAAGAGGTTATAACGTGAAGCAGTTTCTGAACCATACACACGGGTTAATTTAACCAGGGTATTGATCGGAACATTTTCGCCCGATTTGTTTTTAACAAACACACGGTCAATTGCCGATGGATCTGTCCTGTCTGCAATATCTGCCTGAACAACCACACGGTAGTATTTACCAAAGCGGTTAAAGTCTGATGCCTGTGCGGTACCAAAGTAAGCCTGCATGGTTGACAGGATGTCTTTAACACTTACACCCAACTGGTTGGCTTTTTCGTCATCAACCTCTAATTGTAACTGAGGGTAATCAGCTTTGTATGAAGTAAAGGCGAAAGCAACCGCTGGTTTCTGCATCAGTTTCATGATAAAGTTATTGGCAACACCGCTAAATTTATCCAACCTGCCGTTGGTTTTATCCTGCAGCATTACGTCAAGCGCTTCCACGTTGCTGAAACCAGGAACGGTTGGGAAACTGAACACGAAGAACGTACCACCTGGTATGCCTGCTAATTTGCCCCTAACAATATTCTGGATAGCATCAATATTTTTAACTTCTCCCCTTTCTTCAGTAGGCTTCAACAACAGGAAGATAACACCTGCTGACGGGCTGCTGGATTGTGTTAAGAAGTTAAAACCAGAAAGCGCGGTAACAAATCGTGCTGACGGCAGTGTTTTCAACTGATCCTCAGCCAGTTTAAAAGTTTTGTTAGTTCCTGCTAATGAAGTACCTGATGGTGTATTTACTGCTATCGCCACAAAGCCCTGGTCCTCGGTAGGAATAAAGCCTGTTTTGGTTTTGTTTACCATGTAAACTGTAGCAACAACTACTAAGGCAAGGCCGGCCATACTGATCCATTTATTACGGATCAGAACTTTCAAGCCGCCAACATACCTGTTGGTCATATAATTGAAGCCACCATTGAAGCCCGCGTAAAATTTCTCTACAAAGCTTTTCTTAGGTGCGTCATGACCATTTTCGCTATGTTTATTCTTTAAAAACAAGGCTGCCAAAGCAGGACTTAAGGTTAAAGCGTTAACAGCTGATATAATGATAGATATAGCCATGGTTAAGGCAAACTGGCGATAGAAGATACCTGTTGAGCCCGTCATGAAGCTCACCGGCAAAAACACCGCCGCCATAACCAGCGTAATGGATATAATAGCACCCGTAATTTCGTGCATGGCCTCCGTAGTTGCAGCCTTAGGGGTTAGGCTTGGGTCATGCTCCATTTTGGCATGCACCGCCTCCACTACCACAATGGCGTCATCCACCACAATACCGATGGCCAATACCAATGCGAACAGCGTTAACAAGTTAACTGAGAAACCGAAAAGGTTCATAAAGAAGAACGTACCGATAATAGCAACCGGAACCGCTATCGCCGGGATCAATGTTGATCTGAAATCCTGCAGGAATATAAATACTACAATAAATACAAGGATGAAGGCCTCAACTAATGTATGCTCAACCTGGTTGATTGACTCATCAAGGTCGGTTTTAGTACGATAGAACTGGTTGTATTTAATCCCGACAGGGAAATCTTTAGACAATTTCACCATCAGGTTGTCGATAGCGATCTGGATTTCGTTGGCGTTTGAACCTGACAATTGGATAATACCGATTATAATACCATCGTGGCCGTTCAGGTTACTAACGCTATTATATGAGTATGCACCCAGCTCAACACGTGCTACGTCTTTTAAACGCAATACAGAACCATCTGCATTTGCACGGATGGCGATGTTCTGATATTCTTCTGGTTTGGTAAGTTTACCTTTATATTTAATTACATACTCAAATGCTTCGTTGCTGCGCTCGCCAAATTTACCTGGTGCTGCTTCAAGGTTTTTGTCCTGTATAGCGGCGGTTACTTCGGCCGGTGTAACATTGTAAGCTGCCATTTGGGTAGGATTTAACCAAACACGCATTGAATAATCCTTAATACCACCAAAAATACTGGCAGAACCTACACCCGGAATACGTTTAATTTCCGGAACGATATTGATCTGTGCGTAGTTGGCCACAAAGGTTTGATCGTATTTTTTAGGATCCTCAGAGTAGATGGCCATAGCACCGATAAAGCTGTTTTGCTGTTTGGTAGTTGTAATACCGTATTGCAAAACCTCGGCTGGTAATTGGCTTGAAGCCTGTGAAACACGGTTTTGAACGTTTACCGCTGCCTGATCGGGGTTAGTACCCTGTTTAAAGTAAACGGTAATACCCAATGTACCGTCATTACTGGCGGTAGAGGTCATATAGGTCATATTTTCCACACCGTTAATCGCTTCTTCTAACGAAGGCGTAACGGAACGTAAAATAGTTTCGGCATTGGCACCCGGATACACGGCTGATACCAATACTGACGGAGGGGCAATATTAGGAAACCGCTCTAAGGGCAGTTTTGTTAAACCAAGCACACCCACTATCACCAACAATATGGAGATAACAGTTGAGAGTACCGGTCTTTCTATAAATTTCTGAAACATGACTTTAAAGTTTAAGTGTATGTATTATTTCTTAACTACAGCGGCTACTTTATCTGCAGCCTTTTGAGGCTGGATAACCATACCTTCCTGTAATTTATCAATGCCCTCTAACACGATCTGGTCGCCGGCTTTAATGGCTTCTTTATCTTTAACCAGGTAATGATCACCTGATTTGCCAATGATGTCGATAGGTTGTTTTTTCACTTTGCTGCTATCGCCAACTACAAATACAAATACTTTATCCTGCATTTCGATAGTTGAAGCTTCCGGAACGATCAAAGCATCTTTATGGCTCAGGCTTAAACGGATCTTGCCGGTATTACCAGAGCGTAAAAGCCCGTCGGGGTTTGAGAAATTTGCCCTTAAAGTGATAGCGCCGGTGTTTTTATCAAACTGGCCGTCTACAATATCAATTTTACCTTGTTTAGCATATTCTGTATTATCAGCTAACAATAATGATACTGATGGTACATTTTTCAATTTATCTTTCAGGTTAGCGCCTGGATATTGTTCTTTAAAGGCAACAAAATCTTTTTCGCCCAATGAAAAGTAAACGTGTACATCATGAACATCTGATAATTGAGTTAGTGGAGCAACATCCGCAGGAGCAACAAGGCTACCTTGTTTCTTAGCAAGCAGACCGATATAACCGCTTACAGGAGCTTTTATTAAGGTATAACCTAAATTGATCTGCGCGGTAGCTACGTTAGCTTTAGCCGATTCGATATTGGCTTTCGCTACATCAGCTGCTGCCTTAGCTGTTTTTAGCTGGTAGTCAGAAACTACTTTATTAGCTACAAGCGGAGTTAGTTTTTCAACTTCCAGTTGCGCATTTACATGTGCTGCTTCGGCGGCATGTAAGCTTGCCAATGCATTATTTAAAGCTGCACGGTATGGTTGTTCATTAATTTTAAATATTGGCTGACCGGCAGATACAAAAGCGCCTTCGTCAACAAATACTTTATCTAAAGTACCGCTTACCTGTGGCCTGATCTCTACGTTAACGGCGCCTTCAATTGAAGCAGGATATTCCTGGTAAGTAGTTTCGGTACCTGATACTATAGAAGCAACCGGTAAAGCGGGTGGTGGGGGTGCTGTTGGAGCCTGCGGTGCAGATGAACATCCATATAATGTTAAAGCTGCAACTGCTGCTAAAAGGAGTGTTTTCATGAGTGATGATTTTAAGAGTGGTGAATGAATAGGATTAGAAAAAGCCGTTGGGCTTGTGATATATGATGATTTGATTGTTTTCATTGTTTTACTGTTGCCGATCATTTTCAATTGAGATGCCAGTTACATACTTAACTGACTATCAATTATTTATATTTATAATATTTAATTTCCAATGCCTTATATCGTTATTTTCACGATTTTTCATGACGATATACCGAAACGATGTACGCTAATTACAGCAAGTACATAAATTAGATGTTACAACACCGTTAAATCGTTTAACACTGTTAAATAGACTGCGTGGGTTGTGAGTGAGCTTTTTCATTGTATTAAGAGTTTGTTTTAAAAAGTGCTTAACAATTACCTAACACTGTAAGGTAATTTAACAGTGTAGTTTTCAAGTCACAGAAAGAATTAATCTTTCATCGACCTGATGATACCGCCTATGGTATCTTTTAAAACCTGGCGGTTAACTTCGTCAGAGAATCCCCTGCTCAGTAAGTTGATGGACACCAAACCGTGTACGACCGACCAAAACGTATAGTACTTGGTGCAGATCATTTCGTCATTGATATCTTTTATATCCATCAGTTGCATAATAGCCTCGCTAACCATAGTAGTAGGGAGCTGGGCTTCGGGCATTGATTTTACCATCTCGCAGCAACAGTTCATCTGTACGCCAAACATAACCTGGTAAAGTTCCTTATTTTCAAAAGCAAAGTTCCAGTAAGCAAGCCACATGGCTTCCAGCTGCTTTTCGGGCAGGCGGTGCTTTTCTTTGGCTTCCTCCATGTCTTTTGCTAATATCAAATAGCCTTTGCGGGTAAGTTCCATTAATATAGCATCCTTATTTGCAAAGTATTCATATATAATGGGTGCGGTGTATTCAATTACATCGGCAATCTTCCGCATGCTTAAAGCCTGCCAGCCTTCATGCTTAACTATGTGGAGCGCGGCATCCAGGATATTAACCCGGGTTTCTTCTTTTAAGCGCTGGATTCGTTCTTTACTTGCCATTTTAATCACACTATTAAATCATTTAACAGTGTTAAGCAAAAGTATAACGGTTTTCAGGATTATTTACCATCCCTTTGTAAAAAACGTTTCATCCAATTGTCATGGATTAAACCTTTTGAGTCAAATCCGGTCGGCAAACGCTTATTTCTTTACCAGGTAAACCAATTGCCCAATATGATAGCCCTGGTGTATAGTACGATTAATCAGGATATTTAATCTGTTACGGTGCGGCTCTTTTGCAAAATCATCTGCTGAAATGGCGCTATGCGGCTTAAACCATTCTTCGGGCTGCATAGCATTCATCCTTTCGGTTAAAACCTCATTTACTTTAGCCCAATATTGTTTAAGCTCAGCCAGTGACGGTTTCTCCAACCCAGAATTTTCAGGACTTTTAACAAAAATTTGATCCAGCTGGGGATAGAGCCTTTCGCCCAAACCTAAATAGGTAAACATTCCGTCGCTAACAGCAGTAAGATGGCCCAGCAGGTAAATACCGCTGTTTCGGCCGGGAGCAGTTTCGGCAGCAAGAGCTTCGTCAGTTAACTTATCGAGTAAACCGTTTAGGCGACTGTTTTGCAGTTCCCAGTTGGAGACTACCATTTTGATAAATAATTCTGTTGACGGCTGTATGCTGGTTTCGGTAATGTTTGTGCTCATTTGTTGCAGATGTTATATCAAACCAGTGGATTTGATGACACAATTATAAGCTAAAACGGGGCTGGCGTAAATACTAAGCAGCTTATATGACAAAACTATGATACCACAGGCTCATCTTCAATTTTACGCACCAGCCATATCATCATGGCAGCAAAGGCGGCAACAACAAAAAAAGCTATTTGCAGGTTTGCTGCCTGAGCAATAAAACCAACTATTGGTGGTACTATAACAAAACCCAGGTAACCAACTGTTGATATGGCGGCCAGTGCCTGGCTGCTGTTCATTGTTTTTGATTTACCGGCCATGCTAAAAATCAGCGGCACTATACATGACACCCCCATGCCTATCATGGCGTAGCCCAAATAAACGGTTAAAGTATATGGTAAAAACACAGATACCAGCAAACCGGCCAAAACCAGCGAGCTGCTATAAGTTAACACCTTTTTTATACCAATGGCCGATACTACCCTATCGCCCGCGAAGCGGCCAATGGTCATGGTAACCATGTAAACTACAAAGCCGGCCTCAGCGAATGATTTGGTGGCATGGACTACCTTTTCAAAATAAACACCGCTCCAATCGTACAGCGTGTTTTCGCAGGCCATAGAGGCGAAACATATTAAAGAAAATTTAAGCAAGTGTTTATCGGGCATGGAAAACACCGATTTATTGGGTGTTTCGGCAGGCTGATAGTCATATGTTGAGGGATAAAATATTACCGAGAGGATCAGCATCGCAACTCCCACACCTAATAAATGATATGAAGGAGCCACGTTAAATAATACCATTAAATAGCCGACAGCAGCACCGCCAAAACCGGCCAGGCTCCAGATGCCATGGAATGTTACCATGATCGATTTATCATACAAAGCCTGGATCCCCACGGCCTGCGAGTTCATGGATAAACCTAATATATTACGGGTTGAGCCAACAAAAAATAAAACTACTATCAGTTGCCACATATAAGCTGCAAAACCGGGCAGGCAAAGCACCAGACTAAAGGCCAGTGCACCTATCAGCATCATTATACGGCTGCTGAAATGCTTGATCATTTTAGCCGTTAAAGGCATGGTAAGCATCAGGCCAACAGGCATAGCAAACAGCACAACACCCAACTGGGCTTCGTTTAAATTAAGCTGATGTTTTATGGATGGGATACGCGAGGCCCATGAAGAATACCCGAAGCCCGAAACAAAGAAGAAGACACTGTTGGCAATCCGCATTTTTGATTTGCCCGCAGCCGTTAGCTGATCCATACTTAATAATTACACGCAAATTTAGCTATAATTTATAAGGACGGTTGCCGTTATCTGCAATTAAATACAGCTTACATACATGGCTGAAGTTCGCCGCAAGGCTGATTATTTTGAGCCGCTTTATGAAAAACTTTATTGAAACCTTGTTGTACGTAAGTTAACCCGAGGTTTAAAAGGGCTGATACCTGCAGTGGTGTGGTATCCGGCAGGGTGAGTGATATGAGGTGTGATATGAGTTTCATGATTACATTATCGTTTCCGGCTGCAAAATTGCTACAATAGTTTCAAAAAAAATTCACCTGGATCAACAACTGACTTTAGGAAGATAATTGATAATGAGTATGATAAACGGTTGACAAACAGCCTCATTTAATCCTCCCCCTTTGGAAAAGGGTTTGGGATGAGGCCGGCTCATCTAATTGCAATATTGATGCGTTAGTTTGTTAGCATGTTTTTTTAGCTTTACTTTTGAGATAAGTATTTAAATGAAAGACACCACCAAAACTTTGAGTTCAGGACCTACATATAAAGCAGCCGGTAAAGTAGCAACCATTATTGAAAGGCATTTCAGGCATTTTCATGCCAAGGCGCTTGCCGATAATAATGAGATAGACCTTGCTCCTACCCCCAGCTGCACCACTATCGAATCACTCATCGATATCTCATTTTGGGCAAGCTTGCGACGGGAAGAGGGATTTTCACCAAAATTCACACTTGCTTTTTTGCCGCCCGAAGCTGCCGGTCAACCGTTGTTGTTTGGTGGAAAAATTAAACTCGCGCCTAATATCCTCACCAAATTTGCCTCGGCAGTACAACAGCCGGGCATTCATTTAGGCATCTGGATAGAAGATGATGAACTATACATCTGGGGAACTACCCTGGCTATTCCGGCTTACTGTTTTGTGCTGGAAGTAATTGAACCCGGATTATTGGTGATCAAACATCGCCGTGTAGAGGGTTTTGGCAAATTTGTAAACATAGCCATATTAAAAGGCGACGATATCAAAGTTGTTGACGAGCACGGCTCCAGCATTTCTGATTGCCCTAATGTACTTTCGGCCATGCTTGATTTTACTTTGCCGTCTCTATGGAATGATCCGGTAAACGTATTAGTTCAGCTGGCTACCTCCATGCAAGCCCATAAACGTGGCGGCATATTATTAGTTGTGCCCTCCGGAAATGAAGAATGGCGCGAATCTATCATTACCCCGATCTCCTATCCTGTCGATCCTCCGTTCTCAGGTCTTACCGATTTGATGATTCACGAAGGCATCGACCGTTACCACACCTCATGGCAGGAAAAAATGCGCCGCGCGGTTGATACCATAGGCGGATTAACCTCGATAGACGGCGCAACGCTGATAAATGATAAACATGAGTTGCTGGCTTTCGGTGCCAAAATAGGTCGTGCAGCAAAAAGCTCACCTGTCGAAGAGATCGTAGTGACCGAGCCTATTGTCGGTTGCTCAACCCGGGTGATCCACCCGGCGCAAAACGGCGGTACAAGGCATTTAGCGGCAGCACAGTTTGTTTTTGATCAAAAGGACGCCTTAGCACTGGTAGCTTCGCAGGATGGCCGTTTTACCGTATTCGCGTGGTCGCCGGTTGTAGGAATGGTGCATGCGCACCAGATTGATATATTGTTGCTGTAGCCCCCCCGGCCCCCCTAAAGGGGGAGATAGAAAGGTATCTCGCAATAATTTTCGTAAATTAAAACAAACAGATAAACATCTTTAGTAAATGATTTAATCTCCTCCTGGATTCCTAATCCTTAATCTCCAGTCACTAATCTATGTCCCTAACCTCCCCCTTTAGGGGGCTGGGGGGCGTTTAATCGCAATTCAACAACAAATCATAATATTTCCGCATCAGTACGGTATCGTAATTAACCAGCGACTGATAAGCTTCTGAAACTAACTCGTTGAGGATAGATGATCCAAGCTGACCGCCTCCATTGGGAATGGAGTCATAATAAACAATAATTTCTTTAACCCTTATTATTTCGTACAGCAACTGCTGAACCAAATCAATTTGAGTACCCGTCTGCATTCCAGCCGAATTCTTGCTCAGAAAATCTAAAGGATCGTTAGTAGCAGGGGTCATTTTTTTATCAAACAGGATCGGAATTATGGTTTTATCAACTACGTATTAACAGTTAATAAGTTTAAACATCCGCTTTTTGTTTTAAAAAAATAAAAAAAATTAAAACAAAATAGCAAAACCCTCATAAAGAGGGTTTTGCTACTGTATAAAAATACTTAATTATTTTGCTTTGGTTCAGGCTTAGGTAACAGAACCTTGCGCGATAGCTTCAGTTTACCTTGCTTATCTACGTCAAGCAGTTTAACCCTTACTTCGTCGCCTATCTGGAAGATGCCATCCATCGTTTCAATACGGCGGTGATCAATTTCAGATATGTGCAGCAAACCATCTTTACCTGGCATAATTTCAACAAACGCACCGAAAGGCATAATTGATTTTACTTTACCTTCGTAAATCTCGCCAACTTCTGGTTTTGAAGCGATGGCGCGGATGCGGCCCAACGCTGCGTCGATAGAAGCCTTGTTATCGGCAAATACCTGAACGATACCCTGGTTGTCTTTTTCTTCGATAGAGATGGTAGCACCAGTTTCGCGTTGCATTTCCTGGATGATCTTACCACCAGGCCCGATAACTGCACCAATAAATTCTTTATCAATTTTAATGGTAACGATACGCGGAGCGTGTGGTTTGTAGTCGGCACGTGCCTCGGTAATGGTTTTAGCCATTTCGCCAAGGATATGTAAACGGCCATCTTTAGCCTGGTTTAACGCGTTGGTTAATACTTCGTATGAAAGGCCGTTGATCTTCAGGTCCATCTGTACAGCAACGATACCGTTTTTAGTACCGGTTACTTTAAAGTCCATATCACCTAAGTGGTCTTCATCACCAAGGATATCAGAAAGGATAGCATATTTGGTACCCATTTCGTTGGTGATCAAACCCATCGCGATACCTGATACAGGCTCTTTAATTTTAACACCTGCATCCATAAGCGCCAGTGTACCGGCACAAACTGTAGCCATTGAAGAAGAACCGTTTGATTCCAAAATATCAGAAACTACACGGATAGTGTATGGGTTTTCATCTTCGGATGGCAATACCTGTTTCAATGAACGCATAGCCAGGTTACCGTGGCCAATTTCACGGCGGCCGGCACCCCTGTTAGGCCTAACTTCGCCGGTTGAAAAACCAGGGAAATTGTAGTGTAACAGGAATTTTTGGTAACCGTTAATGAATGCACCATCAATCATTTGCTCGTCATCCTTAGCACCTAAGGTAACGGTAGTTAATGATTGTGTTTCGCCGCGGGTAAATATCGCCGAACCGTGAGCCGATGGCAAATAACCTACTTCGCTCCATATCGGGCGGATCTGGGTAGTAGTACGACCATCTAAACGTTTGCCTTCGTCTAATACAAGGTTACGGATAGCATCGTATTCTACATCATGGTAATATTTTTTAGCAAGGCTTTTAGTAATATCATCTATCTCACCTAAGGTTTCGATATAGGCGTCACGCACTTCTTTAAACTTAGCACTCCGCTCTTCTTTTGCAGATGCAGCAGAAGCAATGGCGTAAACCTGATCATAAGTAGCAGCGTAGATAGCTTTTTTCAAGTCCTCATTGCTATGCTCATGGCTGTAAACACGTTTTTCGGTTTTACCAACTTCAATGGTTAGTTCTTTTTGAGCTAAACATTGCAGTTTAATAGCAGTATGGGCAAATTTGATGGCTTCAACCAATTCAGCTTCCTGAATTTCTTTTGATTCGCCTTCAACCATGTTGATATCGTGCTCGCTGCCTGCAACAATAAATTCTAAAGTTGCATTTTCAAGCTGGCTTAATGTAGGATTGATTACTAACTGTCCGTCAATTTTAGCAACACGTACCTCAGAGATTGGACCGTTAAAAGGTATATCAGATACAGATAAAGCTGCAGATGCTGCCAAACCGGCCAATGCATCGGGCATAATATCTTTATCGGCAGATATTAAAGAGATCATCACTTGTGTATCAGCGTGATAATCTTCAGGGAACAAAGGACGCAAAGCACGGTCAACCAAACGGGAGATCAAAACCTCATAGTCTGATAAACGGGCCTCGCGGCGTAAAAAACCACCCGGGATACGGCCTGTTGCAGCGTATTTTTCCTGGTAGTCAACAGATAAAGGCAAGAAGTCAACTCCTTCTTTAGCTTCAGGCGATGATACAACAGTAGCCAATAACATGGTGTCACCCATTTTTATCACTACCGAACCATCCGCTTGTTTGGCCAGTTTACCTGTTTCGATCTCAATGGTGCGTCCGTCGCCCAGATCAATAACTTTTTTAATTACGTTTAAACTCATCTTTTTTTGTTTGTGATGCACTTTTCATCTTCGGGAGCGCATCGGATTTTATGTGTGTAAATATATGTTGCAAAAGTAAAAAAGCCATCCTAAAATGGGGATGGCTTTTAAATAAAAAAGGAGAGAATTACTTAATGATATCCCTTAGCTGTAAAGCTTTGATGATAGCACGGTACCTTTCAATGTCTTTATTATACAGGTAAGCAAGTAACGCACGACGTTTACCTACTAATTTTTGTAGCGATAATTGAGTTGAAAAATCCTTTTTGTTTTTTTTCAAATGCCCTGTTAAGTGAGCAATACGAGTAGTAAATAATGCTACCTGACCTTCGGCCGAACCTGTGTCAACTGCTGATTTACCGTGTTTTGCAAAGATCTCTGCCTTTGCTTCTTTACCTAAATACATTACTTGAATAATATTAAAGCGTTAACTATTTTATTAATTGTGGGTGCAAAGATAGTGATTAATTATGCAAAAGCAAGGGGTGGGTTGATTTGTTTTTTGGAGTTGATGAGTGGTTGGTTGAGTTGGATTAAGTGAGTGGTTGTTATTGTCGGAACTCGAATTTATGGAGTTAAGGGAATTTATAGAATTTGCAATTACTCTGTCTATTCTTTAAATTCCATAAAGTGGGGCTCAGACGTAATAAATTCAAAATTGAAAATCCCAACTCCGAAATCAATTTATACTACCACCAGCCAACTATCAAAATAACAAATACTCTCCTGCTTTACCATACTTCTCCAGTTGCCTGATACCTGTACTTGAGATGTGTTCAAATTCCATATCACAAAAAATGGCCGTTACACTGATGTTTTTGCCGCCTAACTCTTGAAGATAGCGGTATTGGTTCAGTTCGTACTGTAAATCCGATCCATTTCGTAATCCCCGGATAATAGTAACGTCATACCCCAAACCATCTACAAATTCGGTGAGTAGTCCTTCGTAAGTTTCAGTTTGCCTGTATCTTAATATTTCCGGCAATTCGTATGTGGCTTTATCTTTACCTGGGTTAACACCCCGGGCTATAATCACCTTATCAAAAATCCGCTCGGCCTTTTGGAGTATATTATAATGCCCTTTGTGGAATGGATTAAAGCTCCCCGGATATACTGCTATACGGGGTTTAAAGTTTTCTACATAGTCTATTAAATAATCCAGGGCCGGGTTATCAACCCTTTGTTGCAGGCTTGTTAATACCTCTACTCTTTTTTCTTTATAGATTTTGTGATCTACAAACTGAAATTCCTTAAATATTTGCTGCTCATAAATCAGCAGTTTATCAAATGGCTGTTTTAAGATATTAAGATCGGCTGCGCTGAAAATCTCTGACAATGCCGAGCCCGGCTTGTGATGTTTGGTATCGAGGATAATATCTGTTACAAGAGCTTTGAGCGCTCCATCCCCCGTAAACGTTTCGTTAAAATATCTCGCCGAATCCTCTTCGTTTGTGCCGGATCTCGGATCGTAAATGATATCATGGAAAATTGTAGCCAGCAATAATACATCATTATCACTGTAGCCCCGGTTCTCTAATTGTTGCCATACATCGTCCAGATGCTCAAGGGTGTGGTAAAACCGATGGGGTTCACGGTAATGGTTTAACACTACTGGATCAACCCCTAACCTTGCCAATCGCTCAGCTTTTTCAATGACTTTCATAAGTGTTGAATTGCACGTAATTTTACGAAGTGCCTTACATTATAACAAACGTTACTTCTTAATCAACCATTCACCTGATCAACCCAATCAACCACTCACTAAACCTATTACTTCCCTTCTGTCCAGCTTTTAAAAATGGCCGATTGCAATTGGTCAGGATTAGGCAAGGGTGTAATTTTAAATGTCTTTTCCCTCAGCCTACCCAAAACAATGGTTACATCTTTCTTTTCGCTGTTCTTTAACAAACCCAACGTTAAACTATCTCCAGTATTTTTTGTTTCGAAGGCCTTGTAAAGTACATCTTTTCTTGCAGGAGCGCCATCAACCGTAAGTATAACCGTGCGCCCCCTGATACCTTTATCCCAGGCGGGGGATTTATAGGCAACTGTATTGATCCTGAGCGTATCGCCCTGCTGCCGCACGTTAAGGCCAGCCCATGATTCCGATACCACTTTAGTAGCAGTATCAACAGCGAGTCCTCCGTAAGCGAAATATTTTGGATAATCCGGCGGCTTAACGGTCGATGCATATTCAAACACTTCTGTTAACGGCACACCCGCCATTTTCTCGCACTCATTCCTGAACTCCTGCTCTGTAAAGCCGCGATTTAGCTTTTTGTAATATTTGTAATAAAGCAATCGCATTACGTCGTCAAGCGTTTTTTTATTTTGTGTTGCATGGCGGATGCTGAAATCAAGCATCAAGCCCAAAATCGGCCCTTTATCGTAGTATGAAATGGTTTTATTAAAATCATCGCCCTGCCTGCCGTTTGGCCCGTCATCCCATGTGTTATAACTGGCTTCTGTTGCCGATTGATACAAATGCCCGGGTTCATTTTCATAGTTACGCAGGTTATTCTGAAAATCGCCAAACATATCCTCGTTATTCATTAAACCCGCATGCCTGGTGATCATGTACTCGTAATAAACTGTAAATCCTTCGGATACCCAAAGCATATTAGTGTGGTTCTCCTTTGAGTAATCAAACGGGCCGAGCTCAACCGGCCTGATGCGTTTAACATTGTAATGGTGAAAATACTCATGCGCTATAAAGTTGTACAGCTTTTTACGGGCTTCGGGAGTATTAAACCCTTCACCTCCGCTAAAGCTTAACGAAGTGGAGTTTAAGTGTTCGATACCGCCGCCGCCAGCGCCAATTGATAAAAAGGTATAATGTGTATAAGGTATTTCGCCTATGATGTTGCTGCCCGTCACTACGATCTTTTTCAGGTCATCCATAAATGCCTGCCTGTCAAAGGCAGGTAGTTTATAACCGATAAAATTGTGTAGTTTATTCTGCACGCTGAAAGGTGGCAAAACTTCCAGCTCGCCCATTAAAAAAGGGCTGTCATAAAGCACATCAAAATCGGCTGCTTTGTAAACATGATATTGTCCCTTCAGGGTATCCAGCCCGGTTGCTACCAGATCATTCCATTTACTGTAAGGCTTCATTTGGATGGTAACTGGATGGCGTAATTCCTGGTCGAGGTACATGAACAGGCCTCCGGGGGTAATGTAGCCTCTTGTTTCGTCAAGGTAAACGTTGCCCACAAACGGCACAACAGCTTTAACATCGTATGAGATCTTTACATCTCCAGCCGAGGGGTTAATAACCTTCCAGGTATCCTTAGTGGGCTTATCAAATTTAAGCGAATTGCCTTTTGCATCGGCAACAGTAAAATTTTGTACAGCTCCGGCAAAATTGATTAGTTGGTAATAGCCCGGCGTCCAAACGCACATCTTAAAATCAAGCGTTTTGAGGTGGGTTTTATTGGTCAACTCAACATGATACAAATGTTCGGCTGCCTTTTCCATTGACACCGAATATTGCATATTAACAGGTTGCTGGGCCCAAACACCGGCACAAAACAACAGGCAAAACGACAGGGTTAAATTAGATAGTAATTTCATTATCTGCTTGGGTTTTGCCGAATATAATAAACAGCGATTTATTTATTTCACCAATCACCGGAAATTAGCCCAAAAAACACCTGTATTTATCCCCCGGAGATAAATTTCACCAAATGTTTTAGCCAAAGAAACACAGGTTATACTCAGCTTATTTCCCGGGTAAACTACTCCTTCGGCAGCCCATCTTCAAACCCACAATCGCCATTGCTCTCAGCTATATCCAGGTTCCAGGCCGGAGTTGGGAAATAGGGCGTTGTATCATCGGCATTTTTAGTGCTATAGGTGCACTTAATCACCCTGCTTTCGCCCGGTGCCAGTGAGATATAATTATCGCTGAAGATCACCGGTAAAATATCGTCACCACCTTGCCCTTTTAAAGCGCGCAGATGTACAAAAAACGCAATTGCAATACCTGTATTTTGATTATTACTCCCGTCGCCCCTGCACAAATACCCTTGTATTGAGCAGGACTATTACCGACATTAATAATATTTTTTTATGACAGATTAACTTCACTTCTGATAGTCGTAATACAAAGCAGCCGCACCTATGATACCGCTGTTTTCCAGTTCCGAGATCTCGATTTTTATACGTTCAAGCGTTTTTGAATAGGCAAAGGTTTTCACCTGCTGCCACATGGTGTCTTTAAAATACTCAAAGGCCTGGCTTACCGATCCGCCTAAAATAATCAGTCCGGGATCATAAGCATACATGATCATTTTCACGGCATTCCCTACATGGTTTCCTAATTCGGCATACAGCTCCAATGCCATCTCTTTGCCGGCCTGCGCATCTTTAAATACCTGTACGCCATTCAATCCGTACACATTGCTAAAGAATGAGCCGCTGCAATAATACTCAAGGACGTTATCGATATAGGGAAAAAGACCTATCTCCCCGGCGCCACAATTGTGGCCTGCGTACAGTTTTCCATTGGTGATAATGCCAGTGCCAAGCCCGGTGCCCAGGGTTACGCCAACCATGCTATCGGCACCTTTACCCTTTCCAAAATATAACTCACCTACGGCAAAACAATTTGCGTCATTATTTACATATACAGGGATGTTGTATCGCTCCTGCATCAGTTTTTTCAGGTGTACTTCCTTCCATGAGGGAATATATTGCACATCATAAACAATACCTTCGGCTACATCAACCACGCTGGGCACGCCTATGCCTATGGCGCTGGCCTTATCGTTTTGCAGCAGGGCATCAACAACAGCATAAATATCGTTCAGCACATCTTCTACACTGCCTTCGCTTTTTATCCGTTGCGATATGATATAACCGATGGTGTTATTATAAACCACCGCACCGCGGATATTTGTAGCTCCCAGATCAATACCTATAACTTTTATATTGCTCATTTATTTATTATGCTTTATTATCAAAAATAGTTTTGTTGGTAACCAGCGGCTTAGCCCAAAAGCCGATACTAAGCATGTAGCCGAATGTAATGTACAGCAAAAACATCCCCTGCCTTAAGCCAAACAAGCTGCCCAAGCCACCTATCAGGAGCTGAACCACTGCGCCACCAATAATACCGGTACCCAGGATCCCGGCAAATGAACCGTGATCTTCAGCTATCGACCTCAACGCCAGCGAGAATATAACGATATATATTACCGACATAAAGAAGCCAACTATTGAAAATGAATACAATGAGATGTAGTAGTTTTTCTTCATCAACTGAAGGGCTATGGTTTTTAGTTCGGTATAAACCTAAATATCGTTAAAAAATCCTTTGGAGGAATAATTTTACAACAGCTTGTTTAAGTTCTCACACTTTCATTTTAAAATATTTCAAAAAGAAAGTGTAACAATCAGTATCAATCTCTTTCATAATATCTTGTTAACTTAATTCAATCAAAACATTTAGAGTACATGAATGTGTTAATGGAACAAATACCTGCTATATGACCCCAAAAAAAGAGAAAGAGCTTACTTATATCGAAAAAGTATGGCACACTGTTGCTATTGTTGCCTTATTGGTTGTAGTAATACTGATAGCCCGGGTGGCTTTTAACGTACTGCTCATGGTACTTTCAGGCGCACTGATCGCGACTTATTTTCACGGCCTTGGCGACCTGATAGAGCGCAACACCAAAATGCCCAGGCGATATGCCATGATCATATCTGTAGTTGGTTCATTTTTAATTGTGGCGGGCTTGTTTTATTTGATGGGCACAACCATACAGCACCAGATAGCTTTACTTAAAGATACACTCCCGCATACGGTTAATAATTTTAAGGCTAAACTGGCTTCAAACCCAACGGGGCAGCAAATACTTGATTATTTTTCGGGCGATAATGACCCCGATAAAGTTGTGGTTACGGTACAACACTTTTTTAGTACCAGCTTTGGCGTGTTGGGGGATATTTATATCATCCTGTTCCTGAGTATTTTTTTTACCACCAATCCCGATGTTTACAAAAACGGCATTTTAATGCTGCTATCAGATCAAAAAAAACCGTTGGGACAGGATATTATCGACAGGATCAGTCTTTCATTAAAAGGTTGGATTAAAGGGATGCTGCTCTCTATGGTATTATTGGGCTTGCTGCTTACCATGGGCTTAAGCATTATGGGAATTCCGGCAGCATTGATATTAGCCTTATTTGCAGGCATGTTAAAGATCATCCCTAACCTGGGTTCGGTTATAGCCATGATACCGGGTGTATTACTTGCGCTCACCATGGGCACAAATACAGCTATCATAGTGGCGCTCATTTATATAATATCGCAAACCGTGGTGAGCAATATCGTAGTGCCTATAGTACAAAACCGTATGATCAACCTGCCTCCCGCGCTTACCATCATCAGCCAGGTGGTTATGGGAACGCTTTCGGGGGTACTGGGTATCATATTGGCAGTTCCTATTGTGGCCATCATTGTGATTTTGGTTGATGAATTGTATGTTAAAAAACTTGGCGATGCCGAGGTAATAGCGCATTAAGGAATATGCCCTCATCAAAAAAATCGATATATAGTGCACTTATTGCCAACCTGCTCATAGCAATAACCAAATTTATAGCGGGCGTTATAGGCCGAAGCGGATCTATGATCTCCGAAGGGATTCACTCGGTAGTGGATACTGCTAACGAATTGCTACTATTGCTTGGTCTGCACCGGGCACGCAAAGAACCCGATAAAACCCACCCTTTTGGCTACGGTAAGGAGCTGTATTTCTGGTCGTTCATTGTATCTATCATGATATTTGGCCTGGGCGGAGGGTTATCCATTTACCAGGGTATATTACATATCCGCGAACCCAAACCCCTTGGCGATCCTACTATGAGTTATATAGTTTTGGGATTATCCGTCATATTTGAAGGCTCATCGCTCATCATCGCCCTGAAAGAATTTAACGCCATAAGGGGCGATCAAACCTGGTGGGACGCCGTAGTTAAAAGCAAAGACCCATCAAACTTTTTAGTGATGTTTGAGGATAGTGCAGCCGTTGCAGGCCTTTTTATTGTTGGCATTTGCATGTTCCTGAACCATCGTTACTACATTCCTGTGCTTGACGGTATAGCATCATTATTGGTTGGTTTAATTTTGGTTGGTGTTTCGGCCATATTAGCCCGCGAAAGCAGGAGTTTGCTTATGGGCGAGGGTATTTCGTCTGAATCGAGGACTAAGATAAGCACACTCGTTGAACAGGATAATGCTGTTTTAAAGGTGATGCACATGCTGTCAACTTATCAATCGCCCGATGAAATTATTTTGATGCTGATAGTAGCTTTTAAAGATGATCTGAATACCGAACAAATCAACGAAGCTATAGGCCGGATCCGGGATTGTATTAAGCAGGAGTTTAGTTTGGTGCGCTTTGTGTTGGTACAACCCGAAACATTTTCGGCAGAAATTACTGAAACAGGCAGCGTACTTTAATTGTATATTAGCTATTGATAACAAACACCTATCTCATGGAAGAACAAAAATTTCATTACGCAACGGTAACCGAAGCTATAACCAAATTAAAAGAACAGGGCTATACCCATGAATTTAGCCTGGAAGGTGACCATCTTAAGGCAGGCGCTGAAAACTTCCCGGTAAAAGAATTTGAAATAGTGGACCTATACCGCTACGAAGGCCCCTCCGACCCTGCCGATGAGGCTATTGTTTACGCCCTTGCTTCAGCGGAAGGTGTTAAAGGTACGCTGGTAACGGGCTACGGGATCTCGACAGATGAGGCTACTATCGAAACGCTAAAGAATTTACATTATAAGTATCAGAAGGGCCGGCAATAGTCTGGCCCTTTAATAGTACCAACTTCACTTCCAACGCGCATTTCGGCCATAGCTTTAAAGGAAGGCACCCATCCGGGATAGTAAATTGACCGAAAGAAAGAGGGATTATTTTAAATACTCTTCGTAATACTTTGTTATCAGCACCGGCTCATGAAATGTCGTTCGGATAATTTCGCGGCCATGCTTGCGGATGTGATCTAATTTTTGTTTTGCAAGGTGAGCTTCGTTCAGCTTTTCGACAATGTCGACGGTATCTAATGTACAAACCCAACCCAGGTTATTTTCACCAACAAAATCGGAAAGACCTACATTTTCGGAAACTAAAACAGCAGTACCCATATGCAGCGATTCAACCACCACATTCGCGAAGTTTTCATTAAAGGAGGTGAGGACACACAGATCAGACTGGTTAAGCCGTTCAAATTTCTCATCCCGGTTCACCCAGCCTATCCAGTCAATTTTTGAAGCTATATTTAACTCAACTGCAAGTTGTTTCAATTGCTGTATATATGCTTCCTCGCCATCGCCGGCAATAACAAGTTTCAGGTTAAAAGAGAGCTTGCTTATAGCAATAAATAGTTTTTCAAGTCCTTTTTTATGATGAATGCGCGACATAAAAATAATCCTGAAGCACTCATTATAGGGTTCCTTTATTTTGATATCAGGTAATGATAAAATATTGGGTAATACAAAGCCCTGCCAGCCCGGAATCAACTTCCTGCACTCCATATATTCAGATTGGGCGGTAGCGTGCAGCACGCATTTCTTTAAAATTTTACGACCACCTAATTTATGGATCAATTTTTTGTAGCTGTTGTTCCCGCTTTCAAATACGTACCCGCTTAGCATGCCGCGGGGCGCCAAAATAACCTTGGCTTTACTGAACAAGGCGATCCGTGCAGCAATTACGTTTAAAATACTCCACCACGAATGAATATGGATCACATCATAGTGGTTGGCAGTTTTAACAAGCCTGCGCCATAATGCCGGACTAACGTGCGTATGATCACCGGTGATCCGTTTAAAATAAATCACATTAACCCCTTCAACATTCGTTTTAGCTCCGGGTATTACATCCAGTTCGTTTTTACCATTAGCGGTAGTGGTAAAAACGTCAACAACATGCCCATTAGCTGCTAATCCCTCGCAAAGCCGCGATACAGATTCAGTTGGACCTCCGTAGCCGTAAGCGGGTTTATAAGCAGGTATAATGTGCAGTATTTTCATAAAACATCATTAGCAATATGAGAATGCAAATATGCATCCCGCGGAGGGATTATTTAGCCTGCTGCAATTTTAAACCTAAAATTATCGAGGTATAAACGGAGCAGGCAAATCCTGGACGAAACCAAAAGTACTAACTCCCAAAGATTACCTGCGCTCCATGCCAGGACGAAGCAAAAATAAAAATGTTTAACGCCGCAACTCAATTAAAAAGAAGCAGGGTTAAACATTTTTTGTCAGATCTTAATATTTTAACCGGCAACTTTGGTTTGGACGGGTTTAAAATTAACATCGTATAATACCATACTATCTTCTATCACCTGATGGCCGTAACTTACCCCCATCCAGCGTTCAATAGTTACATTTTTACCTTCCAAAACCTTGTAATCTTTAAAGAAACACTCTATCTCTTTAATTGTATGAGGTGGCAGTTCGCTTAAATCATTTATATAATTAACCGACATATCATTATTGGCAACGGCAATGATTTTGTCATCCTGTTCGCCATTGTCAACCATATGCATTACCCCTATCACCTTAGCTTCGATGACAGACAGCGGAAAAACATCAACCGAGCATAAAACTAAAATATCAAGCGGATCATGATCATCACAATAGGTTTGAGGGATAAATCCATAATTGGCCGGATACATTACTGAAGAAAAAAGCACGCGGTCTAATTTTAAAAGTCCGGATTCTTTATCAATCTCATATTTAGCCTTTGAGCCCTTGGGAATTTCAATAACTGCGTTTACAACATAGGGAATTTTAGGCCCGGTTGAAACTTCATGCCATGGATGCTGTGTATTCATTGGTAGTAATTCAATATTTTGGTTATTTTTTTATGAAAGTACCAACAATTTACCGATTCGATTAAAATATTTTCATTTTATTTCAATCCACTTTATTACTCAAATGCTTCAAAAATCTAATTACCGTTCAGTTTCAAGGGTTTACGGCTTTTATTAAAACGCAGGCGGCATATATGCTCTTGGTACATACCTCAACTACAAACTAACATAATAAACCAGTAATAAATAAACCACAAGAGCCGGCTGGCGGGTTTAAATCAGTGATCTACCCATGCAAAAGCATGTAGTGATAAACCATTTTTATGCATTAACCGTTCTATTTGACAATCAACAACCAGCCTTTACCTTTTTCAACCGGAATCCTGTCGTTTAAGCCAAATGTTTTGCCAGGCTGATAACTTTTTATCTCAGGAGCAGTGATAGTTGCTTTGGCCGGGTCAATGCCTAAATTTTTCCAATCGATATTTAATTGAAAATCGGTATCAGCATCTTCCCAGCTGGCAACTGCTACCATGGCAGCACCATCTTTTTTGTAAACAGTTGCTATCACTTTGGCTTTATCGGTTTTCACCGGGTTATCATCAACCCAATAACCAATCATTTTTGTGCCTTTCATTCCAAAATTATCCCAGGCTTTCCAGATCGGGCGCGGATCGGCACCATCGCTCCACGGCATACGGTTAGTCATGCCGTAAACCATGCCACGCCATTTATTACCGCCGCCTTGCAGCATCTCGCCCATTAAACCAAACGGGATCCCACTCACTTCAGTCAGGAAGAAATCAGGATCATTTTTTTCATAGTCAAAATATTCACCAAACCATAAACGGTTCAGGTAAGGGAAATGCTCCATGTACAGGTTGGCACTGTTGTTAAAACCGTCGCTTTTATTGTACTGGTTAGCAGAGTGCAAGTCAATAATACCCGGGTGACCATCTTTGGTTAATACACGTTTGATACGTTTCATCGTAACTCGGTCAAAAGCCACATCATCCAGGTAAATACCGTCGATACCGACGTTTTGGGTTAACCAGTTCATGCCTTCCACGTAGTAATTATGCCAACGGTTCATGCCGCTGTTGATGATGGCTGCGTCTTTAATCTCAGGCACAAACCAGGCTGCTATATAATCATCCCCCACGTGCTCCTGCAACCAGCTGAAACCGCCGCCCTTGCCCGGCGAATAAATTTCATGCCCCAAACTACGCAATGCGAAAGTTTCATAAGCATGGTTTGATAACTCCCGGATAGTGTTATAGATCTTCACCTTTAACCCGGCCGCGTGGGCCGAGTCATCATAGGCCTTCATTTTTTGCCATGCAATAAACGGGTAGTTAATAGTTGGATTTATTGCCGTTGCGTGGTGAATATTGACAAGCGTTGCTCCCGCTTTTTTTATAGTATCAATAGGTTTGTATGAGTGATAAAATCTTGTAGCCCACTGAAAATCGGTATTGATGGTATGGAAAGGCGTTATCAGCAGCGTGAAGTTGTAATAAAGTTCATCACCTTTTTTCAGGTCGCGCTCGCCGCTGTAATTGTTGGCCAATACCGCTTTACCATCAAATGCCACTTTAATACCGCCTTTGTTGTCATTGCCCCAGGAGGTTGGCAGCAATAAAGGTTTTTGCAGGTAGAAATTGGTATTCAGCGGACGAACATATTTCTCATCCCTTAACGAATACTGCAAACCGCCGTTCACATTGCCTATCCAGGCTCCATCCTGATTTTTATAGGCTACATCCCATTTCCATTCAAAGTTTTCGGGGCGATAGCCGCCTTTTTGTCCCAGGCCCATCATATATTTTGCAAAATCCTTTTTAAAAGGGATGTGCATGGTAACATCTTTCAGGCTAACATCCTGCAGGGCTTTTACTTTTACGGTGTAAGCCATAAAGCCATCAAACTCCAGCGAGGCCGTTACGTCCATTTGTAAACTATCATTGGCGCTTATTGCAATCCACTGAACTGTTCCTGCTTCTTTTTTGGTGAACTGTACGCCCTGGCTTTTCAGGTTTATCTTTTTTCCGGCGGCGTTGATAAAATGAAAGTGAATACCCTCGGTAAGCAGGTTATTGGGTGTTGCCGCGTACTCCGTCATCTCCGGGGTGAAATAAGTCTGGATCTGTTTTGGAAAACCATCTTTATTCACTTCCACCTTGCGGCCTAACAAGCTTATGGTATTGCCGCTAATTTCAAGTGGTGTATACGGCGCAATGACCGTATTTTGTTGTGCCATGGTTGAGTTTAACCAGCCCAGGCGGGTCATTTTATAAGGCTCGCTTACACCGCCATCTTTTGAAATTTTGCTATTTACTTTAACCGACAGAGCAATTGTTTTTGCCGGCTTACCGTTAATGCTGACAGTAGCCTTACCGGTATAAACCGAAGGTAATACGGCAGCAGGTACATCAACCCCGCACCATAAGGCCTGGATATCACCTTTGGCCACGTTCACAACCTTGGTAAGCGGCTTAGCATCATAAGTGGTACCGCCGGTATTAATGCAAAACAATGCTGAAGCCGGAATAACCTTACCGGTGACTGATTTAAGGTCACTGAATGTTACCTGTACATTTTCGATATCCTTCAAGGCGTAAATACCCAGTTGAAATGCAAAGTTTTCGCCGCGGGCAGCTTCACCTGTATATTTATTTTGCGGACCAAGTTCAATCCAGCGTTGTGGCAAATCTTTGGTCATGCGGATAGAGTTCATCCTATCTTCAGGGAAAACCAAAAATGCTTCGGATTTGTGCTTGCTCAGCAATGCTTCAGTTTCTGCGTTGGTAGCAATCACCTCCATTGGGTAAAAACTGTTAAAAGCATCTATCGACTGAAATTCTTTCACCGAGGCCAACGGGGCCTGCTTACCGTTTACGGCACTAAGCCACTCGGCCGAAGCTGTATTTTCGGGTTTAAGGTAAACACCTTTAGGATAGTTTGAGCGTCCCTCATTTTTATAAGGCATGTAATACACAAAGTAAGTGCCCTTACCCGATGTTGGCTCAAAATACAGTTCGCCGCTTTCACGGTTTACTGCGCCGATTTTTACATTAGTTATTTTTTGCTTGGTTTTAGCATCTTCAATAATGATCCGCTTGTTTTCGGGCTCATTATCCCTGCGTCTCCAATTAATTACTGCTTTAGCCACTTTACCTGTACCATTAAAGGTTAACACTACACGATGGTTACCTAATGAATCGGCCAGCCAGCATTTATCGCAATTGGTATAAGGTACTTTTTGTGCCGAAGCAGCAAAGCCCGATAAAAGGAAAGTGATAGCTAAAAATTGTTTTTTCATGAAATAAATTTAGTCAGTCTTTTTATAATAAAAACTATGTCATTGCGAGCGCAGCGCGGCAATCTCGTAGCCAATGCATATCGAAGATGCATAACTACGAGATTGCTTCGTCGTCCCTCCTCGCAATGACATAGTTGGGTTTGTATTGCTATTTAAATAGCAGGCGTAATCCCCTTACCTTCCCAATAGTCAATTATCGGCTTATATGGCCCATATTTATGCTGTTGTTCTGAAAAAGGATCTTTAAAAGGCCCTTTATCATAATCAATCGCTTTTTCTTCGTAATGCGGATAATCAACCTCCTTTGTGGTTTTAGGCAGCGGACGTTTGTGCTTTTTATCGTCATTAACAAAAGCAGCGATATCAAGCGCTTCAGCATCGGTTAAGAAAGGTTTACCTTCGGCTGTTTTATCATAAGGCATATTGCCCTTTAACCATTGCGCTAATTTAACCACGCGGTGCATACTTGAACCGGGACGATATGCCAACAATCCCCATACCGGCGGATATTCATAGGTTACCTTATCAAAACGCATTTTACCTTCACCATTTTTAGCATGGCAGCGCTCACAATTTTGAGCATATAAAACCTCCCCCCTGTCTGATGATGCAGCTACATTTGGGAGCTCAACTTCCATATTTTTTAAACCTTTAGTGGTTTTAGAAACATTTGACGAATCGCTCAAAAACTTCAGGTAAGCCATGATCGAGATCATTTCCTTTCCATCCAACGGCAACGGTTTACCCAGGTTAGGGCGCATTACACAATTGTTGATGCGCTCGGCCAAGGATAAAATCCTTCCTTCCCTAGCCCTGTATTGCGGATAATCACGAAACGACCTTACCAGGTTAAATGCATATGGCCTTGTGCCTGCATCGCGGTGGCAGTTGGTACAGTTCATTTTATTGCCGGTATAATGTCCGTTAACACCCTCAGGGCCAATGTAGTATGCGGTATGCAACATCAGCTCCCTTCCGTAACGTACAGCCGCACCATATTTACCACCGGGCATTTTACTGGTATCTACAGAAACCAGGTTATTCACAGCCGCCGAATCAGCTCTATTCGCCTCCTCGGCTTTGCTCCCGCTGCATGAAACTAACTGCGCGACGCTCGCCAAAGCGACTAACAACATCAGCAAAGCTATATATTGATATTTCTTTTTCATTTTTAATGATCTATGGTTTTAAAAATGGATCGAGTTGTTCGTATTTGATAAAGCCTGCACGGTAAGTTGGCACCGATGTTTCCAGCGTCCATTGCAGCACACCTTTATTATTTGCCAGCACCACAATGTGCCTTTTGGAGCAACATACCAATGTGGTTGTATCATTGATCATATAGGCACTGCCCATACGTCCGTTAAAAATTTCTTTAGGTAGTTTAATGTGCATGGCAATGGTCGACGTTTGATTTTTCTCATCAATTTTCATTGCATACACGCCAGACTGGTGTTTCTCCACTCCATTATCAAAAAACATCAGATTGCCCTGTTTATTGATATGGGCGGCATGGGCCTGGGTAAAGTTGCAATCGGCAGGCATGGCTATGGAACCGCCTTTACCAAACTTGTAGATAACCTTACCATCGCGCGAGTTAATTTTCCAGATCTGCCCGTTGTTGTAGAACGACATCAGGTAATTGCCGTCTGTATCATAGCTGAGACTGTTGGCATGCATCCAGTCTTTTTTGGTTTTCAGGATTTTAGGATCTTTCAGCGGATCAATTACATCAAACACACTCCATTTATAAAGCTGTTTGCCGGTTTTATCCATCACCATAATACCATCGCCATTAACCGTATCCTGTTTGCTCCCTCCAACTGATGTAAGGTCGATGATTCTCTTATCAACAAAAATGGTTACCAGCTGGCCCTTATCATTTTTCAATATTTCGTGATGAATGGTTTGCTTGAAATCGCCCTGCCCTTTGGTAAGGTGTAGTAGCGTATCGCCAAGCATATTGACCTCCAGTATCTCGCTGCCGTAACTGGTAGGTTCGTCATTTCGGCCTAAAATAGAAAGCAGGGTTTTATCTTTTGTAAAATTGATCACTTTAAAACCCAGCCTGTCAATCATGTGGTACCACCGGATCTGTCCTCTGGCATCAACCAAAAACGCCACGCCCGGAGCATAGCGCTTGTTAATAAGCATCAACCCATCACTAAACTGCAGTGGCAGTATAGCTTTCGCGGCAACTTTTACATTAAACTGCTCCTGCAAAAACAGTGGTAACTGGTGCGATTTAAAAGTATAGGTTTTACTAACAGCAGTATCACCACCGTCAACAGTTACAATATGGTATGAGTATGTGGTATCGGGTAAAATATTACAAAGTACAAGTTTATATGATGTAGCATTACCTGTAGTGGTCGACCTGTATTTTACCGGCTGCTTACCTTCTATCCAGTATTCGGCATACAGATCAACAGGCTTGCTGGTCATAACATTAAGCTTAATTTTTAGCTCATTGTTATTATACAGGCCTATGTGAATTTCTTTTACCAGGTTTCCGCCCGAACAACCGCAGATGATCGAAACCAACAAACCTGCCGCCAAAACCTTAAACCAATCTTTCATCACTATATTTTGTAACATCGGTTAAATAATAAAGAATATACAACCCATTGAAGGCTGTATACTCTTTACTAATATTTGAATTGTGTGCTTATTGTTGTCTGCCCGCATTATTCAGCTTAGGGTTAATATTAACCTGGTTAAGCGGATATGGGAAATATTCATCGCGCGGCAATTGAACAGTGTTGGTTTGGCCAATACGTTTCAGATAAGCGTTCACGATCACATCATATTTTCCAAAGCGTTTCAAATCGACCCTTCTTTTGCCTTCGTAATACAGTTCCCAGCCACGCTCCTGCAATAAAGCATCACGGAAACTTGCCTGGGTAAGATTAGCCTGTACCAGCAACTTAGCGTGCGAACGGCCTTTAACCTGGTTTACCAATGAAACAGCCTCTGCGGTTGGACCATTCAATTCGTTTAAAGCTTCGGCACGACTTAATAATACATCGGCATAGCGTAATACATCAACACTGTGGCCATCATAATAAGTGTTAGCCCCGTTTGGATCGGCATATTTCATAGTCGCAACGTCCGGCATATACAATACGCCATCCGGAGCGGTAGCGCCTAATGAAGGCGCTTGTTTATGAGTTAAACCATCAACGCCCTGGTATTGGGTAAAGAACATTTTTTTGCGATCGTCTTCATCGCCATAGCTGTTGTAAAAATCCCAGGTTACAGCGTAGTACTGCCACCTGTCGGTTAAAACCGGATGGCTCAACGGACCAAAGTGGTTCAATAATTCGGTGCCATTAACGTTAGCATCGCTTAATACCGAGAAGATATTTTCAGAACACCAGGTGTTTGATTCTTTAAACAAACCCTCATAAGTTGGATATAACTGGTAAATACCCAAATCCATTACCTGTTTTGTAAGGTCGGCCGCTTTTTGCCATTGGTGCTCACGCAGATAAACCTTAGCCAGCAGGAACATCGCCGCACCTTTGGTGGCCCGGCCAACATCGTTAGTTGTGTAGATATCACTTTTAGTGTAATCTTTAGGCAATACATTGACCGCATTTTGCAGGTCGCTGATCATCAGCGCGTCAACATCCGCAACAGGGCTTGGCGCAGTTTGAGCTTTATAATCCGGGTTGGCTATATCTTTTTCGGTGGTCAAGATCACGGGGCCCCAGGCATCAGTAAGGTCAGAGTAAGCTATAGCACGTAAAAATTTCATTTCGGCTAAAAACTGATTTTTCTGAGCATCTGTAATACTTTTCATTGCTGAAATATTATAGATAGCGTTGTTTGCGTTGGCCACCAATTTATATATCTGCCTATAATCTTCAGCTATCAAACCGTTGGCCGAGTTCCATTGTACCAGTGATAATTGTCCCGGGTCGCCGGCGTAGCTGCAGTGGCCCACATCGGTGGTTAAGTCGGTAAGGGCGAAGTGCCTTACCGTCCAATAATCAAAATTGTCACCAACCGCCGGACCTTTTAAGCGGGCATAAACCGCATTCACGGCTGCAATAGCATCTGATTTGGTTAAAAATGCATTTTGACTTGTTAAGCTGCTGTATATTTTAGGCTCGAGATTGGTTTTATTACACGAAAACTGTGTAACTACCGCTGCTGCTAAAAGTAGAATATTATATTTTTTCATTTGATTTAAATTTTGTTGATCCTTTAAATGGATAATTTCATTAATGGATAGATGCTTTAATACCGAATGTTATGGTTCTGAATGCCGGGAACGAGTTAAAGTCTAAGCCGCCGCCGGTAGCACCAGAATGTACGTTAACTTCCGGGTCGGTACCTTTGTAGCCCGTAATTGTCCATAAGTTTTGCGCTTCTGCATAAACCCTTATTCCCTGTAAAATTTTTAGGTGCTGAAACAACGATGCAGGGAAATTATAAGCCAGCGTAAGCGACTTTAAACGTACATAAGAAGCATTTTCAACAAAACGTGAGTTTACGTAGCTACCATAAGTACTTAGATAATAACCTTCGCGCGGGATTGGGGTATTTTCGTTTTTGCCGACTACAAACCTGTTCAATGCAGCAGCACCTGTGGTTGACTCTAATACCATGGCGTTCATGTTATACAGGTAATAGTCAAATGCGCCCTGAAAAAATATACCCAGATCGATGCCTTTATAATGAAAATCGTTACCAAAACCGGCCATGTAATGCGGGTTAGAGTTGCCCAGGTAGGTGCGGTCGGCCGGGGTAATTACACCATCACCATTAACGTCTTTATATTTAGGATCGCCTGCTTTTGAGTTTGGCTGTGGTGCATATTTTTCACCGGTTTTCACTACCCCTTCGTAAACATACCCATACAACTCACCTAATTCAATGCCAGGTACAACCCTTGTAAATTCCTGCCCCGAAACAGTACCGCTTGGGTTTGCAGTGTTGGTACTGATCACGGTTACTCCCGGACCTAAATCCAATGCCTTTTGCTTATTGTAAGCAAAAGTAACCGTGCTGTTCCACGACAAATCTTTACCACGCACATTATTGGTATTTACTGAAAGCTCGATACCGCGGTTTTGGATTGCGCCACCGTTTACATACTGATTACTGAACCCCCATTGCTGTCCTATGGGGATCTGAATTAACAGGTCGGTTGTTTTTTTACTGTAATAGTCGATACTTGCATTAATACGGCCATTGGCGAAACCCATATCCAAACCAACATCAAACTGCCTGGTGCTTTCCCATTTTAGGTTAGGATTAGCCAATGTTTTTGGTTCTATCCCTGTCTGAAGATTACCGGTTTCATTCAGTACTACACCATAAGGTCCAAATGTTGAAAGATATAAACTCGCAGGGATACGGTCATTACCAGTAACACCGTAACTAACACGTGCTTTTAAGTTTGAGAAGGTATTCAGATCTTTTATAAAATCATCATCGGTAAGTTTATAAGCTACTGCACCTGCGGGGAAAAAACCTGAACGCTTGTTTGAGCCGAAGTTTGACGAACGATCGTCACGGTAAGAGAACGAGGCTAATAATTTATCCCTATATGCATAATTAAACCTTGTAAAATACGAGGTTAACATAGCCTCTGCCTTACTGCTGCCATAACCATTTACCAATGATCCGGCACCAAGGTTGTAGTACAAGAACGCATCGGTTGAGAAGCCTTTAGCACCGGCACTTAGTCCTTCGGTAACATCTTTTTGATTTGATGTACCTAATAAAACAGTGAAGTCATGATCCTTAGCGATGTTGAACTTATAGGTAAAGTAATTTTCAACTATCCATCTGAAAGCTGATGATGTTTGCTCACTGGCAACACCGCCCTGCTTAGCACCTGCGATGGTAGTAGTAGGCAGGTACTGGCCTGCTGTAGTTTGAGTGTATTCGGTACCGGCCGTAAGATGATAAGTTAAGCCGTTAATAATTTTATAATCTAACCCAATATTGGCATTTATCAATTTATTGCCACTGTTGTTTGTTGGTTCCAAAAGGCCGGCCAAAGCGTTAGTCTTTGTGCCCTGGGTAACGTAGTAATTATAAGTACCATCAGCATTATAAGGCTTTACATTAGGTGGTGCTGTCAATAAACTAAATAATGGCGCAGTTATGTCTCCAGAGTACGATTGCAATGTCGAACTTGAGCTGGCACCATAAAAATTAGCGCTGATCTTCAGGTTTTCATTCATTGTTTTCTCAGCACCTATCCTTGCAGTATATCTTTCAAAACCGGTATGCTGCAACACACCAACCTGTTTAATATGATTACCAGCAACATATATCTTTGAATTCTGATCACCTGAGCTTAAACTGATGCTTTGATTTTGAACTGTTGCGTTGCGGGTTGCAAGCTTTAACCAATTGGTGTTGGCCACCTGGAAACTTGACGGGTATGGTTGTGGCTTGCCATCTTCAATAGCTGTAGCGTTTTGGATATCGGTGTACTGCTGCCCGGTTAACAGGTCCGGCTTATACCTTAGATATTGTGTACCTCCTGATATATCAGCATCTAAAGAAACCTTGCCGTTTTTTCCTTTTTTGGTGGTGATCAAAACAACGCCGTTACCGCCCCTTGCTCCATAAATAGCTGTTGCAGAGGCATCCTTTAATACCTGGATATCTTCGACGTCGTTAGGGTTAACCTGGTTGCCATTATCGCTGATAAAACCGTCAACTACATATAAAGGAGAGGTAGAAGTATTGATAGAGTTACCACCCCTTACAGTGATATTAATCCCTGAGCCCGGTGCAAAACTGGTTTGTTGCACCTGAACACCGGCAGCTTTACCCTGAATGGCCTGCCCGATATTAGTAGTTGTACCACCAAGTGTAAGGTCATCACTTTTTATTGAACTAACCGATCCTGTTATATTTCCTTTTTTAACTGTACCGTAACCTACTACAACTACTTCGTTCAGTTTATTAAGGTCCTCCTGTAAAGTGATAGTAATGTCTGAGGAACCGCTAATTGATACTTCCTGTGGTTTATACCCTACATAAGAAACAACCAACACTGTTGAACTGCCCTTTAATGTAATTTTAAACTTACCATTGACATCAGTTGTGGTAGTATTTTTGACGCCTTTTTGAATAACGGTAGCGCCAATTACCGGACCGTCTTTATCTTTTACGCTACCGCTGATTGTTGTTTGCGCGTTGGCAAGTACTGGCAATAATAGTAGCAGGCAACAGCATATCAATTTAAAAAGGCCATTGATCTGCCTCCTTAAATAAACGTGTTTGCTGAAGCCCCGATCGGGGTTTGAGTAAATTTTAATCATACGTGGTGGTGTTAGTATTAATTAATTGTTAGCTTTTTAATGTGATTTAGCTCTGTTTTTGAACATTGGAAATTAGAGATAGCGGATTTTGAAAGCAAAAAATCGCCCCTCCAAACACAGCGCAAACGTTTGTTTTGGGCAAAATCGGACCTACGCAAACGTTTGACTCAAAGTATTTTGCGATAAAAAAACTGTGTTTTGGAAGACTTTTGGCGCGATAAACGAAATGAATTAGGGACAAATTTTATGGAATCTGCGTGTTTCCGGATTATATGTAAAGAATTTAATTATGAGCAGGTTGATATAGATATATGTCATTGCGAGCGCAGCGTGGCAATCGCACGGAAGCAGGGCCGCTCTGTATAACATGCGATTGCCACACTGCGCTCGCAATGACACGATTTTTAGCTATTATTCCTTAAAAAAAGTAAAGCCCGGCTGGTTGGGCCGGGCTAAACATAAAACATGCAAAAAATATAAACGATAATTAAAAGCCGCTGTCATCAAGCGCGAAGGTATTTTTACGCTCCTTCCATTTACCCCTTGTAAAATCAGGAAATGCCACACTTGCGTTACCTTCTTTCAATGATTTTGTTGATAAAGGCGTAATTACGCTCATGGTAACAGAATCATAAACATCTATAGGTGTTTGGCGTTTTTGCTTAACCGACTCTACGAAAGCATTAAACACAAACCAGTCCATGCCACCGTGACCGGCACCTTCGGCAAACTTTTCATATTTTTTCCAAAGCGGATGGTCATATTTATCAAACCATTCTTTTGCCGGATCCCATGAATCATCTTCTTTTGATTTATGATCGATATACACGCTTTTGTTAACATCCATCCATAAACCTTTAGTGCCCTGCACCCTGAAACCTAATGAATAAGGGCGTGGCAGGTGCGTGTCATGACTTAGCATTACAGTTTCGCCATTGGCACAGTTGATCATGGTAGTGGTAACATCGCCGTTTTTGTAATGGATCTTAGCATTCGGGTGACCAGGGGATAATTCTTCTACATATGCTGCCAAACCCTTTGCTTTTGAGCTAAACGATACCAGGTTAGTAAAACGGTTTCCCGCATTGATATTGGCATAATGCATACATGGGCCCGCGCCATGGGTTGGGTAAATATCACCGTCCACGTCGATATTGAACTGCGTACGCCATTGGGCTTCGCTCAGGGCTTTAGGGCCAAACTCAACGCCGCCCCCATAATATTGCTTACCATTATTGAACAATACACCTCTTAAATTATGCTGATATCCGCCTTCCAAATGGATCATTTCGCCAAACAGGTCCTGGCGCACCATATTTAAAGCAGCCATCACATCACGACGATAACAAACGTTTTCGAGCGTCATGTATGGGATACCTGTTTTTTCTGAAGTGTTAACGATATCCCAGTGATCTTCAACCGTAAGACCGGCAATTACTTCGCAACCCACATACTTTCCGGCTTTCATGGCGTCGATAGCTTGCGGATGGTGAAACTGCCATGGTGTGGCTATAATTACCGCGTCAATATCTTTATGATCCAGCAGCTTTTTGTAGGCATCCAGTCCGCCGGTGTATTCCTTTACGGGTGCATGGCCTTTTTTGGCGATGTATCCGCGGCAAATTTTCAGGGAGCTTTCCTGGGTATCGCAAATGGCTACTATTTCCACGTCATCGCGCAGCAAACCTTCGGCAATATGGCTCATGCCACGGGCACCTACGCCAATGTAACCTAAGCGGACTTTTGCAGGTGCCGATGCAAACAGGCTTCCTGACTGTAAAATGCTAAAACCTGCCGCAGCAATTGCGCTGGTTTTCAAAAATTGTCTTCTTTCCATATATAATATTGAGGTTTTTGGGGCTTATTTATTAGGGAGTTTTTCAAAATCAATTACAGGCTTTTGCTTTGTTGCGTTGCGATCGTACGGAGTTTTAAGCGGTATATAATTATTAAAGAACCCACCATTTTGCAGGAAGAATTTATCGCCTTCTTTTCCGCCGGCATAATCCTTACGATAGTTGGCATTGGCTGTAGCGTCGCCGGTGTATACGGCGTGTGTGAGTTCCAGCCAGTTATTTTCGCTGTCACCTATCCACTGATTGGTGAAATAAGCTTTACGGATCTTATCGCCATTCCTGGGTTCAAAGTTCTCGACAAACGAATACAAATGAGTTAAATAAGTGGCCTTTTGCGGCCGGTTAAAGCTGGCTATCAGAAACCATTTATCTGCAGCTACATCTTTAAAGTACGCAGTGTAGGTAGTTGTACGTTTGACGTTATCCGGCTCGGCGCTAAGCAAAAAGGCGTAAGCTTGTCCGGCTTTCCAGGGGAAGCGCATATAACTTTGGCCTCCCGAGCCTTCATTCCCGAACTCACCTATATGAACATTACTGCCGCTTTTAACCAGTTTAATGCGCATGCTATCCGGGATACTTTTTGGGTCTTCGGTATTAAAAGGGCTCCATACCGAAAATAGCACCCTGCGCTCGGTTGCAGAATTTACCTGCATGCCGAAGTATCCCTCGCCAAAACCATCGGCCATAAAATAGGAGCCGATCACATCCAGTCCTTTGGGTACTATGATCTCATTATAAAACCATTTTACTTTATTCTCTTTGTCGGTAGGGACAGGGTAGCGTAAATGCACAGAAGGCCCCCTTCTGCCAAAATGATATGAGCTGCCTTTTGCAACATATGACATATCATTATCCGGCTTTTGCAAA
Source organism: Mucilaginibacter gossypii (assembly GCF_017569325.2). Lineage (NCBI taxonomy): Bacteria > Pseudomonadati > Bacteroidota > Sphingobacteriia > Sphingobacteriales > Sphingobacteriaceae > Mucilaginibacter > Mucilaginibacter gossypii. Next base: position 3,012,045 of record NZ_CP071878.2, read on the forward strand.
GTAACCACAAGGTCAGATACATCTGCATAAACAGTCCCGGTTTTACTGATGCCTCTTAAACTTATCTTTACATAACCCGGCCGACTGAGGTGAACCTTCCCAAAACTGACGGTATCAAACCTGGTATTGCTTATTTTTTTGACGATCGCATTTTTTCCTACCGATAACCGCAGCACGCTGTTCCCCTGCGGCACCCGTACCACCAGCGCAAGCTCAAGGTCCTGTGCAACACTAACCCTGAAATAAATATTACAGGTTGATTTTATGCTTCTCAGGCCAATCAAACCTTCATCGGTTATGGTATCCGGCGCGTTTACCCAGGCATTACCACCAAAAGGGATAACATGACGCAGTTTTGAAGCATCAATGTGTACCATTTGCGCAAAGGCAGCTCTATTTCCTATGAAAATAAACAATATTGAAAGACAAATTATAACGGTTTTCTTCATCATTGGGTTATAACACAAGTATCGTTTCATAAATGTACTCGCATTAGTGGCTTTAAGAAAAAATAAATGTTTCAATTTCAACGCAAACGTTTGAAAAATGGGCATAATTATCCCTTAACTGGCATTAATTGAAAAACAAATATTTATCAAACATTATGGGGTAACGACTTCGGCTTCTAAAATTGAAGGTAAATATGCCTGCTAAGCGATTATTTCTTTGTTGCAGATAAGCGGAGCTCTCTAAATAAAATTAAAGGGTACTATATGCCTCCGCTAATGTTCAAATCTCCACTATACTTACCTGCCAACTTATGCAAACTGATGATTTAGCACGCAAACGTTTGCAATGCACTTAATACAAGCTATTTCATAATAATCGCTTAACTTTAACTATAAAAACAACATTAGCCCGTAATTGATGCAAACAAAGCCAACTACTATAAAAGAGATAGCACAAATATTAGGCATCTCGGTTTCTACAGTTTCAAGGGCCTTGCATGATCATCCGAGCATAGGACTAACCACAAGGGCAAAAGTTAAAAAGCTGGCCGGCGAGTTAAACTATGAGCCTAACCAAACCGCTATTTTTTTGCAAAAGGGCAAAACGCTCACCATCGGGGTCATTTTACCCGAACTTTCGGAGGCTTTTTTCTCCTCGGCCATAAGCGCTATTGAAGATACTGCCTATAAAAAAAATTATACCGTATTGCTGGCACAATCACATGATGATGAGCAAAAGGAAAAACAGCTGGTTGAAAAAATGAAAAACCACCGGGTTGATGGGCTGCTTGTATCGGTAGGGAAAAATACCTCCTCGTACCAGCATTTTGAAAACTTAAAAAAATACAATATCCCGGTAGTTTATTTCGATAGGATCCCGGCCATACCCAACATCCATTATGTAGCCTGCAATATGGAAATCGGCACTATTGAGGCAGTGAGTTACCTGCTAAAAAAAGGTCACCGGGCAATAGGCATGATCAACGGGCCGCAAACCATGGTTGCTACCGGCGAGCGTAAAGAGGGCTACATTAAAGCTATGACCAAAAACAGGCTTAAGTACGACCCTTCGCTCATAGTTTCGTGCGACCTTACCGAAGAAGGCACCAGGAAGGCGTTAGATGAATTATTGGCCAGCAAACGTAAGCCAACCGCTATAGTAACGTTTAATGATTATGTAGCACTTTTTGCCATTAAACATGCCAGCAAATTAAACATCAGGATCAATAAGGATCTTGAATTTGTAAGCTATGCCAATTTACCGCTAATCAATTATATGGAGAATATTCCCGCCGCTTCTGTTGAACAATTCCCATATTTACAGGGGCAAAAAGCAACTGATATTTTGATGGACCTGCTGCATCACCAGGGTACCGGCGGCAATGAACCAAGTGCCTTTTACAAGGTGATTATTGAATCGCAACTGGTTGAAAACAAAAAATAAACCTAAACAAAAAACACTCAAACGTTTGCGCATGGCTATCGTTTATGAAATTAGCTATGTTTGATGAGTTAACGTCTATAATATGTTTGATGATATCCTAATAAATTTTGGATTAAACGTTTCTGAATACCATATCCGGCCCTTTGGCTCGGGTTTAATAAACTATACTTATAAAATAAGTGGTGCTAACCATTCCTATATTCTTCAGCAAATCAACGTCGCTGTTTTCAAAAGGCCCGATCATATCGACAGCAACCTTGTACTAATCAAAGAATATTTTGACAAACACAATCCAGGTTATTTATTTGTAGCCCCGTTAAAGAATCAAAAAGGGAAATCGATCATTCAAGCCGCCGACGGTAAGTTTTACCGGCTTTTTCCATTTATTGAAGGATCGCATACAGTAAACTTTTTGCAGGATACAAAGGAAGCCTATAGCGCTGCGGTGCAGTTTGGCCGGTTTACCCGTTTGTTAAATCATTTTGACATCAGCAAACTCGAATACACACTTCCGGATTTTCATAATCTAAAATTACGGGTTGCACAGTTTGAACAGGCTTTAAAAACAGCCGAACCCCGAAAACTGGAACAGGCTGCTAAGGAAGTAAAAGCTGCGGATGATCATATCAACATATTGCATACCTATAACCTGTTTACAACCAATAAAGAAATCCCGCTCCGGGTGATCCATCACGATACCAAAATAAATAACGTACTGTTCGACAAAGACCAAAACGCGCTATGTATTGTTGACCTTGATACAGTAATGCCCGGCTATTATTTAAGCGATGTTGGCGATATGATGCGCACCTATTTATCGCCCGCCAACGAAGAGGAAAAAGATCTGGATAAAATTATCATCAGGACAGATTTTTTCAGAGCGATATATAAAGGTTATATGAGCGAAATGAGCAACATCCTTACTGAAACTGAAAAACAGTATTTCACCTTTTCGGGCAAATTAATGATCTATATGCAGGGCCTCCGTTTTTTAACCGATTTTTTAAATAATGATATTTACTATGGTACCCAATATGAAGGGCATAATTTGATCAGGGCTAAAAACCAGTTTAAACTACTTGAAGGTTACATCAATGCCGAACCTGTATTTGCAGAAATAATTGCCGGTGTAGATAAAGAATTACTGACCACCGCCAACGGCATTTAACAGGTCATTCAATCTGTTGGGCCGCACAATGTTACCAACAAACCTTGCACAGGCCTCGCTAAATTCATACTTTCGACGCCCGTATTAGCAGCACCGGCCTAAACCGGGACACGGGAAACAACATTTATGAAAGTTATTATAGCCGAAAAACCATCTGTAGCCAGGGAAATTGCCAAAGTTTTTGGGGCAACTACAAAGAAAGACGGTTATATTGAAGGCAAGGGTTTCACCTTTACCTGGGCTTTCGGTCACCTGCTGCAGCTTGCCGCCCCGCAGGAGTATGGTTATTACGGCTGGAGCGTTCAGCACCTGCCTATGCTGCCTCAAAAGTTTAAGCTTTCCATTCGCAAGGTTAAAACCAAGGATGGTTTGGTGGATGATCCATCAGTAAAAAAACAGCTGGATACCATTCAAAAACTATTTGACGAAGCCACTGAGATCATTGTAGCAACGGATGCCGGGCGCGAAGGGGAACTCATCTTTCGCTATATTTACTATTACTTAAAATGCAAAAAGCCTTTTAAAAGGCTCTGGATCTCATCGCAAACTGATGAGGCTATCAAAGAGGGCTTCCGTAACCTGAAGCCCGGCAGCGATTATGATACACTGTTCAATTCGGCCCATTGCCGTTCCCAGTCGGACTGGCTGGTGGGTATGAACGCCACGCAGGCGCTTAGTCTTTCTTCGGGCATTCGCGGCGCTGTGCTTTCCTTAGGCAGAGTGCAAACCCCTACCCTTGCCATGATCTGTTCGCGGTACCTCGAAAACAAAAACTTCGTACCCGAAACCTTTTACCAGGTAAGTATCCATCCTGATAAAGACGGACAGGTATTTAAAGCGATATCTGCCGAAAATTATAAAACAAAAGAAGAAGCACAGGCCGTACTTGACAAGGTACAGGATGTTGAAGGCGGCTTTCCGCAGGGTGGCCATATTTTACAGGTAGAAGCCAAGCCGCGCAAAGAGCCACCTCCACTATTGCATGACTTGAGCAGTCTGCAGCAGGAAGCCAACAAACGCAAAGGCTTCACTGCCGATCAAACCCTTACCATCCTCCAAAACCTTTACGAAAACAAACTGGTTACCTACCCCCGTACCGGCAGCCGCTATATAGGCGACGATGTTTTTGCAGGCGTACCTGCGTTGATTGAAAAGCTGGAACAACATCCGCTGTTTGGCAAACAAGCCATTGCGTTGGGCAGCGCTACGCTTAACAAACGAAGCGTAAATGCAAAAAAGGTAACAGATCACCACGCCGTGCTTACCACCGGCGAAAACCCGCACCAGCTTTCGGCCGATCAGCAGGCCATTTACGATATGGTGGCCGGTCGTATGCTCGAAGCATTTCATCAGGATTGTATTAAGGAAGTCACAAAAATTGTGGTGCAATCGGGCGCTAAATTCAACGCCAGCGGAACGGTGATCCATACTGCCGGCTGGCGTTCTGTATTTAACGACAAGGAAGACGACAAAAAGGACGAAGAGAACGCAACGCTGCCTAAAGTAACCCAGGGCGAAAACCTCCCGATAACAGCCAAAGCCCTGCTCGAAAAACAAACCAAACCCCGGCCACTATACAACGAAGCCACCCTGCTTAAAGCATTGGAAACGGCAGGCAAAGAGATTGACGACGAAGAGCTGCGTTACGCTATGAAAGACAGCGGCCTTGGAACGCCGGCAACAAGGGCGGCCATTATTGAAACCCTGCTAAAACGCAATTATATTATCAGGGAAAAGAAAAACCTGGTGCCCACCCCTACCGGCATTGCTGTTTATGAAGTAGTAAAAAACCAGCAGATAGCCCAGGCCGAACTTACAGGTACCTGGGAGAAACGCCTCGAAGAGATCCGCTCCGGAGCTTCGGTTACCGAATTCCAGAACGAGATCAAAACCTATACACGGGCTATCACTTCCGAATTACTGGCGCAGGGAAAATCATTAAAAATTCCGGCTGTAGAAGCAGCTGGGAGCAAAGTTACAGCATAAAGGATGGCGACATGAATAGCGCTATCAATAAGAATAACAGGAACCTTAACTGCAACTACTCCGGCGCCGGATAAAACGTTAAGTGTCGATTTTACTTTGGTAATGCGATAAATTTGATATTTGTATGCATAAAAGCTTACATTCATTGCATTATGGATCTAATCACGCTTATGGTAATTACCATTATAGTTTTTATTATAGCATTTGCGGCTTTCAGGTTATTTGATGTTAAGAAGAAAAAGAAGAAACTTGAATTGGAGCGATCAGCAAGGATTTTACCACTTTATAAAAAGGCGGAAGCGGCTGCAGGTTTAACCGCCGAAGATGTTTTGCCCTTTGCCCAAAATCTGCTTACCCGCTACGACACCTTTTTGTATTTAAAAGAACTTGAGGAATTACACTTGTTCCCGGAGGCATACCTTACGCTTATTAAAGGAGCGGAAAGCTCACTAGCCCAATGGCTGGAGTTCCCTACCGAATTGGATGCCTGCCCCGACGAAATTGAACATATTAAACGGGTTACCATTGATTTTGACGGCAGAAACAATTTTATCCACTACGAGGTGTTTAAATACCGTGTAACCCCACCCCACTGGGCTGCTAAAAACGGGTGGATGCTTGGCGTTGTCGGTCCGTTTTTTGACGATAGCAAACCTTATGATTTCCCCGGGGCTACTTTTAGCAGGGTAAACAGTACCATTGATAAAGTAACCCCGGAAGAAGAGGCCAAATGGGTGCACGAAAACATTGGTATGCGGAGGTAAGCGCAACAAGTTTTTGAACCAGACTTACGAAGTTTTAAAAACTTCGTAAGTCTTCAATTCTTAAACTCATTCAGCATCTTTCAATTCAATCCAAACCGGTGCGTGATCACTGGTTTTTTCCCAACCTCGTACATCCCGGTTTACACCTGCAGCTAAAAGACGTTTTTCCAGGTGAGGGCTCAGTAAAAAATGATCGATCCGTAAACCGGCGTTACGGCCGTAGGCATCGCGGAAATAATCGAAAAAGGTATAAATCACTTCGGTAGGATAAATTTTGCGGATAGCATCCGTCCAGCCCTGTTGTACCAGTGTTTTAAAGGCTTCGCGTGTTTCAGGGCGAAAGAGCGCATCATTTACCCATCGCTCCGGTTTATAAACGTCGAGCTCGGTAGGCATAACGTTATAATCGCCGGTTAATACAACAGGTTTATCGGCTGCAAGTAAACCGGCTGCGTGAATTTTAAGGCGTTCAAACCAGCCTAATTTATAATCAAATTTAGGACCGGGGGCCGGGTTTCCGTTGGGCAGGTACAGGCAGCCAATGGTAATACCATCAACAAGTGCTTCAATATAACGGTTATGCTCATCTTCCGGATCGCCGGGAAGTGCCCGGCATACCTCAGTAATTTCCCGGTCTTTTGCCAGTATCGCAACGCCGTTCCAGCTTTTTTGGCCATGCCAGATGGCTCTATAACCTGCGTCAAGTATAGCCTGCTCCGGAAAGTTTTCCTGTGGAGCTTTAAGTTCCTGCAAGCAGGCAACGTCAGGGGATGTTTCCTTTAACCAGCGGAGCAAAACAGGCAGGCGCCCATTTACACCATTTACGTTATACGTAGCTATTTTCATGATGCAATTTAAATAGTTTAGGTTATATCATGCATGTTCCAAAATATTAAAAGCACGGCCACCCATCGCAAGCAATTAGTTGCAATGGTTTATGAGCGGTAAATTATTCCCTTACTTTTCAAACTCATCCGGGTCTACTTCAGGCTGGCTTGGCTCTGGATCGGGGATTTCATTCGGGATATTTTCCGGCGCTTCTTCGGGCATTTCCGGCTCTCCGGGGTCCGTAGGCTGCCTGATTTCTGGCCGCTCCGGGTTTACCGGCATTTCATCTGGCTCGTTTGGCATGGTTTTTTTCTTTGACATATCTTAATAACTGCTAAGGGAATAATTGGTTTTCAGAAAGATCTTTCTTAACCAAAATATCGCTTGCATTTTAAAAATGTTTAATTACATTTGTAGTGTACTACCATACTAATACACTATAAGATGATTCAAATAAGCAATTTGAATTTTAGCTACAACAGCCGGAAGCCGTTGTTCAAAAATCTGAACCTTTCGTTAAAGGCCGGCCACATTTATGGGCTGCTGGGTAAAAACGGAGCCGGGAAATCAACCCTGCTGAAAAATATCGCCGGTCTGGCTTTTCCGCAATCGGGCCACTGCCTTATTAACGGAACAAAAAGCTCAAAGCGACTGGTATCCACTTTACAAGACCTTTATTTTATTGCCGAAGAAGTTCACGTACCGGCATTAACTCCAGGCCAGTTTTTGGCCCGGACAGCAAGCTTCTACCCTGCCTTCAGCATTACCGACTTTTACAGTTATCTGAAAATATTGGATATTGATCCGGATCTGTTAATGACCAGAATGTCATACGGACAGCAAAAAAAGATGATCATCGCTTTCGGACTGGCTACCAATACCAGTGTACTGATACTTGATGAACCCACCAACGGGCTTGATATCCCTTCAAAGGTCCAGTTCAGAAAATTGATAGCATCTGTTTTAAATGAAGAGCGCTGCATCATTATTTCAACCCACCAGGTAAGGGACCTGGATAGCCTTATTGATACGGTTTTGATTTTGGACGATCACCGCATCGTAATTGAGAACTCGATAGATGAGCTTACTGAAAAGCTGTTCTTCGGTGTTTTTAAAGAACTTACCGGGATGAATGTGCTGTACGAAGAAGAAACCCTCATGGGCAAATACGCTATTGTACAAAACACCACCGGCAAGTACGGAAAAATGGACCTTGAGTTATTATTTAACGCAGCAACAACCAATAGCAGCAAATTATTAAACGCACTAAAACCAAGTACAAATCATGAATAATTACTTCAGTTTAAAGCGCTTTGGCCTGTTGTTTATGAAGCACACTGTTGAGCATTACCGCGCCTATTTGATGTCGGCAGCGGTTTTGGCGGGGGTATTTTTACTTGGCGGTTCGTTTGTGTTTTATATGATCCCGGGCCCGGTAGATGCCGGCTTTCAGATGGCCATGTTCGGAGTACTCATGATTATCGCTGGGCCATTATTTACAAGCACTGTTTTTACTGATCTGGGCGATAAGCGCCGGGCAGTTCCAATGTTAACCCTGCCTGCATCACAACTCGAGAAGTTTATGGTCGGCTGGGTTTATTCGTATGTTATATTCCTTTTGGTGTATACAGGTGTTTTTTACCTGGTATTATTTATCCTGATCAATCTCAAACCCTGGCCCGGGCATCAAATTGAAATACTCACCCTGTTTCAGGATAAATTTGTACTGGTGACGATATTGTTTTCGTTGCTGCATGCCGTCACGATATACGGAGCAATCCGGTTCGAAAAATTACACTTTATAAAAACTGGTTTCAGTTTCTTTATTTTTTATGCCCTGCTAATCCTTGTGAATACAGTGTTCGTAAGATTTATTGTTGGCAGGCCAATCAAACCGGTAACGCCTTTTTCATTTCTCAATTTCCAGGATGGTATGAACTTTTACTCCATTGGTTTAAATGCGCAGCAATCTGCCTGGGCTTTTATTGTGGTTCCCATTATATCGCTGTTGATCTGGATAGCGGCATATTTTAGGTTTAAGGAGAAACAGGCTTAAAAAAGACGATAATGGAATTTAAAGATAACGAAGCGATATACCTCCAGATAGCGGCTTTTGTGAGCGATCAGATCCTGATGGGCAAATGGCCCGGCGGGCAAAAGATCCCATCGGTACGTGATATGGCGGTTGACCTGGAAGTAAACCCAAATACGGTTATGCGATCGTACGAATTTTTGCAGGGGCTCGAAATTATTTATAACAAACGCGGCCTGGGTTTATTTGTGGCAGAGGATGGCTTTGACAAAGTAAAAGCTTACCGCAAAGAAAACTTTGTGCGTCAGAACTTACCCGAACTTTTTAAAAACATGTACCTGTTAGGTATATCAATAGATGAGATCAGCCTGCAATATCAACATTTCCAGGCGCAACAAAATAATGAATTAAACCAGGCAAGCAGCGATGAAAACAAGCAATAAATTCTTCCTTACCGCGGTATTGTTACTGTTAGTTTCGGTTGGGATCTATGACTTTCAGCTGAAAGCAGAATATTTTAAAGGTGAGTATAAAAACCCTTATAATGGCTTTAATAACCTAAATTTTCGAAATTTCAAGGTTATTGAGCTTGGTTCATCGACGGCTATCAATATTATGCTGGTTCAGGGACCATTCAAAGTACTTGCTGACCCTGCCGCCATGGAGTTCATGAAAATTGAACAACGGCACGATTCGCTCTTTATTCGTGCCGCGTTTAAAGATAACTTTCATAATGTACAAGCCTCAAACGTTCTGTACATATCCATGCCGCAATTAAACGCGTTTTACGCCGATGCAAAATATAAGGCAGGCGACACTCAAATTGTCGATACCACTGCCGCGCAAGACTTCAAATGGCGCGCTACTACCATCAGTGGTTTCAGCGGGGACGGGCTCAACATTATCCAGGACAATGCCTCCACCGTCTTACTAAAAAACAACAAGTTTAACATAGTAAACGCCATTATCGGTAAAAGCAACAATAGTGCTTCAAATCTATCTATTGAAGCAGGCAACCAATTCAATAAAACCAACCTCGATATCCGGAATAAAAGCCGCTTATGGATCAAGGACGATAGCCTCAGCAACATAACCTATAAACTTGCCGACAGCGCTAAACTCATACTTAACGGAAATACAAGGATGATCCGTAATAATAAATAACCAAAACTTAGCAAATCATGAAATTAGTAATCAACTCGCTATCAAAAACCTATGCCAACGGCGTACATGCTTTAAAAGATGTTTCGCTGACCCTGAATAATGGCATGTTTGGCCTGCTTGGCCCAAACGGCGCCGGTAAATCATCACTGATGCGTACCATAGCCACCCTACAGGAGGCCGATAAAGGCAGCATTTTTTTAGATGAGCTGGATGTATTGAAAAACAAAACCGAAGTAAGGCAGCTACTCGGGTACCTGCCACAGGAGTTTGGTGTTTACCCCAAAATATCGGCCGAACGAATGCTCGACCATATTGCCCAGCTTAAAGGGGTTGGCAACAACGCCGAACGCAAAGACCTTGTGCTTCAATTACTGGAAAACGTAAACCTTTATAAAGACCGGAAAAAGCACCTTGGCACCTACTCCGGCGGTATGAAACAGCGTTTTGGAATAGCACAGGCATTAATCGGTAACCCTAAACTTATTATTGTTGACGAACCCACAGCGGGCCTTGACCCGGCTGAGCGAAACCGTTTTTACAACTTGCTTAGTCGTCTGGGTGAAAATACCATCGTAATCCTGTCGACCCATATTGTTGAGGATGTAAGTACGCTTTGCGCCAATTTTGCCATTATTTGCCAGGGCGAGGTTTTATACGCAGGTGACCCGGAAAGCGCAGTAAATGAATTAAATGGAAAAATTTACAGCAAGGTGATCACCCAATCAGAACTGGGCTTTTACAAAGATGATTACCAGGTGATATCAACGCAGCTTAAAACCGGCAAACTCCATATCCGCATTATAAACGAAGCCGACCCCGGCAACGGTTTTATCAGCAGCACGCCAAACCTGGAAGATGTGTACTTCAGCAACATCGCCACACGTATAGATGTAGATACCATTTAAAACTACTATAAACCAATAGTTTATGTTCCTTAAAATATTTCTGTTCGAGATCCGGAATCGGGTCCGCAGGCCAGCCGTTTACCTTTATTTTTTGGCAGCACTGATATTTACAGTGTTCACTTTTTCAACAGGCTCGTTACCATTAGGCGAAAAAGAGCACATCAACGCGCCTTATGTACTTGCGTTGTGGTGTTCGGGCATCACAATGATGATGACGCTTGTGAGTTCATCAATTATGGGCACTGCCTTATACCGCGACATTGAATACAACACAAAAGATTATTACCTAACCTACCCTATCACCAAAGCAGGCTATTTCTGGGGCCGTTACCTGGGCTCGTTCGTTTTCATGGTCCTGATCTCAACAGCGGTTATCATTGGCGCCTTCATAGGCACCAAACTGGGCCCTGCTATGGGATGGACGGATGCAAAGCAATACGGCCCCAATAGCCTCATTTACTACCTGCACCCATTTTTCACTATCGGGCTGCCTAACGTTTTATTTACATCTTCATTATTTTTTGGACTTGTAGCCATCACACGCAATGTAAAGGTTATTTACTTTGGCGGTATCCTGCTGTTTCTTTTTTACTTCATCGCGTTGTTTTTCCTTAACCACATTAACAACCCCACGGTAATAAACCTCAGCGATCCTTTTGGGCTTAACGGTATCAGGATGCAAACCAGTTCTTCAAGCACCATTGAGCAAAATACTACCTTATTCCCGGTTACCGGTACGTTTATGCTCAACCGTGTATTATGGGGCGGTATTGGGATAGTTATTGTGCTTTTCACTTATTTCAGGTTTAGCTTTGAGCGTTTCTTTAGCGGCAGGCGTGATAAGGCTGCTATTGACGAGGCAGGCACAAAAACTAAAACCCAGTTAACTATTAAACCAGTTGTTAGCTTTACAGGCAAATACAACAGGAATACCTTATACAACCTGGTAAAAGTTGAATTGCTGAATATTATCCGCGATAACTACTTCTGGATCATATTAATCGCTGGCAGCTTATTCCTTGGCTTTGTATTCTGGCTTGGCGATAACAGGAATGGCGTACCTGATTTTCCGCGTACGGTTACCTTGCTCGCAATCTTTAATGAAGCTTTTCCATTCTTTATTTTCTTCATCCTGATGTTTTATACCGGCGAAACCCTGCACCGCGACAGGACTACCCGCTATGCATTTATAAATGATTCCCTCCCGCCTCCAAACTGGATCCTGAACGGATCGAAGCTAATCACCTTATTGCTTATTGGCACCGGCTTATCCATCCTACCCATATTAACCGGGGTTATCGTTCAATTACTAAAGGGTTATCACACATTGAATCTATCAGTGTACTTTCTCTACATAGCCTACATATTGCTGCCCGCTTTGCTGCAGATGGTTGTTTTTTGCTATGTTGTGCACGTTGTTATCAACAACAAATTTGCAGCCCATGGCATAGGCGTGTTTTTATGGGTGATTGTTTTCTTTTTGCGCAAAACCGGCACTTTTGATTATAATCTATTGCTGTACTCGTACACCCCATCTTCGGGAATATCTGATATGACCGGCATAGGGCATATGGCAGCGCCCATTAGCTGGTTCAACCTTTACTGGATGCTATTTGCGGGTTTGCTGATCATTGTTTCGGGATTATTTTATTACCGGGGGGTAACCTCATCTTTTAAAGAGCGATTACGTTTATTGCCCCAGCGTTTTAACAGCAGCACAGCTTTGATCACCGTAATACTGACTATAGCTTTTTTAGCTGTTGGTGGGTGGAATTATTATAACGTAAGTTTTTTAAACAGCTACCTTATCAAAAGCGAAAACACAGCCAGGGCAGTGATGTATGAAAAAACCTTGAAAAAATATGAGCACCTTCCCCTGCCTAAAGTAACCAGCATAAAAATGCAGGTTGAGCTTTACCCGGATAAACAACAGGTAGCCACACACGCATGGGTAACCATCACCAATAAAAATAAAGCTGCCATATTACAGATACTGCTCGACGGCGATGAGCTCACCAATTATTCGCTTAAAACCAATGGCACATTAGTTTCGTTTACTACCCCGCTTCTTTATCCCCGTGGATTTTTCAACTGGTTCAGGCCGAAAACTGATACTGCCGAATTTCGGTTATACAAGTTCATAAAACCGCTAATGCCGGGCGATTCATTAACATTAGAGATCAACTCAGAAATAGTGCATAAAGGATTTACCAATGGCATGTATGCTGCGGCTCTCATTAACAACGGCACATTTTTTAACGGTGGATTACCGGGCCTTGGGTATGATGAAGATGATGAGCTAAGCAGCCCTTACGAACGCAAAAAAGCAGGTTTGCCCGAAAAAAAGGAAGAGGAAACGCAGCAAAATGACCCCGGGGGCATAAGCACCTTAAAAGCAGGAAGAGCTGCTGACCTTTTTAAACTGGATGTAACCGTTGGCACCCTGGCCGATCAAACCGCTATCGTACCCGGCCGGCTCGTAAAACAATGGCAGCAAAACGGTCGTAATTACTTTCACTATGTGCAGGATAAACCGGGTATGTACATGCCGATGGGCATTATATCAGAGAGACTCGCCGTAAAAAAAGCGACCGTTCAACTGGACCATATCATAAATATCGAGGTATATTATAATCCTGAACACAGCACCAATATCGACAGGTATATTGCGGCTTATAAAGATGGCTTAACTTATTACAGCAAGGTTTATGGTGCCTATCCGTTTAATGATATCCGACTGGTGGAGACGTCTGTTTACGGTCCGCAGGATGCCTCCATGACAACGCTGGACACTTACGCAGAATACTTTGGATGGAATGCCGATTTCAGGGATCCTAACAGTTTTGACTATTGTTATGCCAATACAACCAGACTGTTATCACAACAATGGTGGCGTTTTCAAACAGCACCAAACAGCACTGTAGGCAGCCTGGTGATCCCCGAAGGGTTGTCAAACTACGATCAGTTGGTAATGTCAGAACATAAATATGGCAAGGATAACATGCGCTATATTGTTTTAGATCAGTTATGGTATTACCTTTTTATCAGGAGGCACCTTAATGAAAACGAACATCCTTTAATAAAAGCCAACAATTGGTTTTTATGGGGAGGCAAGGCAAGCGTGGCACTGTATGGCCTGCGCGACCTGATTGGTGAAGACAGCCTGAACGTAGCCCTGCGCGAATTTAAAAAGACCTATACTTTTAAAAAAGATGGCCCGTTTGCCGGTGCCAATAACCTTTACCAATGTCTCCAAAAACATGTACCCGATTCGCTGCAGTACTACCTTACCGATACCTGGCAAAAGATTACACTATATGATAACAGGGTGGTTGAAGCAAGCAGTCAACCCACAGGTAATAAAAATGAATATAAAGTTACGTTAAAGCTTGATATTGATAAAGTTTGGAAAGACGCCAAAAACAACGATATCCCGGCCATAAACATGAACGATTATATTGATATCGGAATCTTCGGCAAGCAGGTTCAAGGTGCCGGTAACCGCATGGTGAGTAACACCTTATACCTTAAAAAGTATAAGCTTAAACACGGGTTACAGCAATTTAGTGTTATTGTTAAGGGTAAGCCTGCCTCTGTAGGAATTGATCCCTTCAGTAAACTCATTGACAGAAATCCTAACGATAATATTAAAGACCTTTAAAACTAAAGCGGGGTTACGCAAAACATAACCCCGTTTTTCATGATCTTGAAAGCTGTTAAAAAACATTAATTGCCGTTGGTTTTAACCAACGGTAAAAGACAAAAAAGTTCTGGCTTTAGCCCAATTATACACGCGGGTTTGGGCTGAAGCCCTCTTATCACGACTCATTATTCCCTTGGTTAAAACCAACGGCAATGAAGTTTTATCTACCTATAAACGACAATTTCCAAATGTAGAGACGCATCACATGCGTATCCCGCATGCAATTTATGCGTGCTCACTTATTAAACACGCCTTGTCCTTCGGAAGACGCAATTATGCGTCTCTACAAAAATTCTTTCTTCCATTTTCAAACAGCATCTCACCAAATATTACTGCTTAAATAATTTGTTCTCCCCTTCTATTTCAACATTAGCCTGTTCAACTACGGCCTTGTATTCGTAATCGGCTTTTAGTGGAATGGTCGCTTCAAAAGTGCCATCAGTCTTAATATTTACCCAGGTGCCGGCTGTCCACTTACCTGCATATAAAGTTTCTACCTGCCCATGGTAAGGGCGATAATCAAACCGGGCCCTTTTTACCGAAATACTTTTGTAGTTCAGAATTTTACCTTTTAAAACTGCACAGGCCTTTGTTTTTGAACTTGCTCCTGTTTCAACAATGGCGGCTTCTTTAAAAACAGGGGCAACATTTTCCAGTTTAATCACTACCGGATTAGGCCAGCGGTGGTCGTCATAAATACGCTGCGCCTTCACAACAGATACTTCAAGCCCCTTATCGGTTTGTTTATACCTGCAGCTTACATCATCAGTTTTATATTCAATAACCTTACTATTTTGCCCCAATACACTAACCTGAGTTTTAATAGTGGCGATGGCCGAACGGATCAGAAAAGTTTTGCGGGCCCCCTCCTTCCAGCCGGCAGCGTTTGTAACAATAGCGTAAAGTGTATGCCCGTTTTTAGCGGTAAACCAGGTGTCGCCCTCCTTGCTAATCACCCAGCTTCGCACGCTATCAATACATTCACGGTTAACAAAATACCATGCCGACATTTCCCTTAGCCGCTCTTCCTGCTCAATGGGCAATGCCCCATCAGGCTTCGGACCAACGTTCAGCAACAGGGAGCCGCCTTTTGCCCTTGCTTCAATCAATAACCCTATTAACTGGCTACCAGATTTATAGCGTTCATTAGTTGGCTGATATCCCCAGGCCGTGCCCATAGTGATGCATGACAGCCATGGTTCGTTGATCATAGCACCGGGCATGATCTGCTCAGGCGTTTTGATGGCACCCCTGGTTATCAGCAAATCGGGTTGTAACTTCCAGCAGGTTTGCTTTACCACTTCCTTTGGATCGCCGTCAATAAAAAGTACATCTATTTTACCGTAATTGGTCATCAGCTCTTCGCATTGCTTCCGGGTGTATTCGTCATACTCATGGCGGGTTTGGGCATCCATCTTAACATCAGTACGACTAAGAGGTATATGATGGTCTCGCAAAAAGTTAAAGTCCTCGGGCGAAAAATAAAATCCTACCTGCAAACCTGCTTCGCGAGTGGCATCCACAAACTCTTTTAACAGATCTTTCTTGTATGGTGTATGCGTTATACTAAAATCGGTTGTTTTGGTATCCCACATACAAAAACCCGAATGATGCTTGGTAGTGAATACGATGTATTTCATTCCGGCCAGTTTTGCCAGCGTTGCTATCTGGTGCGGATCGAACTTCGAGGGATCAAAAGTTTTGGGCAGCTCATTAAAATAACGGTTTACGTAATCATCACTTGCGCCAACCAGCGAGTGACTGATCACCACTCCCAACTGGCTATCCATACTAAAATGTATAAACAAACCCAACCCTGTATTTTTAAGCCATAGCTCGCGTTCGGGCTTGTTCAGGTTATAATTACTGGCGTTATCATCTTTAACCAGATCATTTTGTGCTGACGCAGTTTGGATTCCACACAGTACCAAGAGAAAAAAAAGGTATTTCTTATACATCAAAAAGCCGTTTAAAAAAATCAGGGAAGGCCCCACGCCCTCCCCGATACAACATCAATTAATCAAACTTAAACACTATTGTTTATCCCACCATATCCTGGTTAAAAAATCATCCGAACCTTGCCGTGCAAGGGCAGCAGCGTATGATGCAGCATTAAGGTTTTGCTCGCTAACCGGGTACAGCATCCGCCTGAATATTTTACCGCCGGTAGCATTACCAACATAATTATTAGGCACAAGTGCGGGGTAACCGGTACGCCTGTAGCTTGCAAAAACCTCCTGGGCATCAGGAAATATGCCAACCCAAAACTGGGTATAGATCTGCTCCATTTTTTGATCAAGCGTGCCACTTGTATTAAAAGGGTGCGCGTTAATGTATGAGTTGATCTGGGCCGTTGTAATAGTACCTGCACTACCTGCAATGATGCTCCATTGACGCATGGAGGCTGATATGCCATTCTGATATAATGATTCGGCAGTGGCGGCAGTATACCATCCCCTTGCCGCAGCTTCAGATAACAGGAAGTAGCTTTCGGCAGCTGTAAAAACAAGCCTCGGAGAATTTAACAGTAATATAGTTTTAGGATTAGGCTCCGAATAGGTTACAAAATCGGCAGGTTTGGCATTCAATCCTGATGACATACCTTTTTGAATAGCCGAAGTTGTATCAGCCACACCACCGTTCCATACTACAGATACCACAGCCAAACGCGGGTCCTTATTGGCTTTCAGATAATTAATAAACACATCCTGGTATTTACCGCCTTCAGTGTTAGTGCTGCCGTTACCTGCTATGTAGTCATTATTATAAAGGTCAAGCGCCAAAGGGTTTTTGTTGATATCCTGACCTGCGCCAACGTAAGCCACCTTGGCAACATCTGCATCGTCCAGAATAACGCCGCCTGCTATGGCTTTTGCAGCCCAAGTTTGAGCCTGGGCAATATCAACTTTGGTCATGCGCATGGCACACCTGAGCATGAGTGAATAGGCAAACTTTTTCCATTTTACGGTATTGCCACCGTAAATTAAATCAGCCGAACCAAAGGTTGCTTTGGCAGCATCAAGGCTTTGGGCTGCCTGGTCAAGCTCTTTCAATAAATCGGCATAGATATCTTTTTGCGCATCATAAGCCGGCTTATATATGGCCTTGTTATAACCCTGAGCAGCCTGCGAATATGGGATATCGCCATACAAGTCGGTAAGCCTGCTAAAGCAATACACTTTCCAGATCCTCGCTTCGGCCTGCAGGTTTACCAGTGAAGCATCGGTGCCAATGGCCTTCAAAACCTCACCTAATTCGTTGATCTCATTAGGATAAGCATTGGTGAAAGCTGCCGCCGACTGCGGGCCCTGGCTCAATACATATTTTGACCCGAAACCGGCCACGTCATTAAAACTGGTGGTGTACTGCATGGTGCCCAGTAACAAATCAAGCATGCGGGCTGTGCCATCATACTGGGCTTTGGTAAAAATGTACTGTGGTACCGCTTTTGATGATGCATCAGGGTTGATGTTTAGCGTATCAAAGTTTTTAGTACACGATTGTGTGGCGATAATGCCAAGCATTATCAGTGCGTAATAAATATATTTGGTTAAATGTCTTTTCATCGTATTCAATTTAATTGTTAAAACTTAACAGCCAGGTTTACACCAAGTGAACGTGTACGCGGTAAGCCAATAGACTCGAAGCCCTGAGTTTTACTATTGGTAAGGCTTTGCTCCGGATCGAAATTATCTGTCTGCTTATAAATAGTCCAAAGGTTCCTGGCCACAAAAGATATACTCGCCGACTGGATTTTAACTTTATTTAAAAGGCTTGTTGGAAGTGCATATGACAGGATAACCTGACGAAGTTTGACAAAGCTGCCATCGTGCAAAAACAGCTCGGAATACGTTTTGTAATTATCATAGTATGACCTCAGGCCACTTACAGGTACCGTGCGGGTGTAAGGAGCACCAGTTTGATCAACACCGTTCAATACTAAGCCGTTTTCCCTTCCCGGCAACGTTGATTTCATTAAGCCCAAACGAGTGGCGTAAACTTCCATAACCGAAAACACCTTGTTACCAAACTTACCGTCAACCAAAAAGCTTAACGAAATTCTTTTATACCTGAATTCGTTGTTTAAACCCATGGTAAGCGGGGCAACGCTTTTACCTAACTGTTGCAGCGGGGTTTGTACCGGTAAACCTGTTGTAGCATTAAATACTACAGTACCATTACCATCCCTTTGCATGCGGGTACCCACCAGCATGCCAAAGGGCTTACCTTCAATGTTATCTAAAATACCCCAGTTACCTACCGAAGTAGCCAGCTGAATGGTATTAAGGCCGGGGGCCAGCTTAACCACTTTATTATCATTATAGGCTACATTATAACTCGCGCTCCAGGTAAAACTGCTCGTTTTTACAGGCGTACCATTCAATAATACCTCAATACCCTTGTTGCTTACCTGACCAACGTTCAGGATCACGTTATTATAACCCGATGTTGAAGAAATTGCTGTATTTACAATGTCATTGGTTGTTTTACGATCATACAGCGTAACATCCAAGCCTAAACGGTTCTTAAGCATCTGCAATTCAAAACCACCTTCAAATGTTGTTGAAGTATATGGTTTAAGAGTGCTGTTGGTAATATTATTACTGGTTACATTTTGCAGCGGCTGCCCGGCACTTGGCACATTACTGTAAGTAAGGTTGATAGCATATGCATCAGGATCGCCGCCGCCTACCTGGGCCCATGAGCCACGAAGTTTTACAAGATTAAAAAAATCAGGGAGTTTAACCGCATCCGAGAGGATGAAGCTTCCGCCCACGCTTGGGTAAAATATACTGTTGCTTTTAGGACTAAGCACTGAAAACCAATCTTTCCTGCCGGTGAATGATAGGAACACCAGGCTCTTATAGTCAAAATCAGCCGAACCAAAAACCGAGTTGGTCACAATCTTGGCATTGTATGGTAGGGTTGATGAAACCGCAAGATTGGTGAAGCTGTAAAAATATGGAATGGTAAATTGCGAACCATTAAGCGTTAGCTGATTGGTTGTGTATTTACGGCTGTTTACGCCACCCAGAACATTTACATTTAAATCACTGATGATCTTTGTTTTATAACTAACGGTCGCTAATTCATTAGTTTCAGATACATCTGATTTGATACCGGCGTACTGGCCATTAGGGATATATAATGTACCTGTTGGCAATATGTTGGTATAATTATAGTTAAAAAAGTCGCGGCTGATGGTGGCTTTGAAAGTAAGGTTTTTTACGGGAGAGTAAATAACCGACCCCTGGCCAATAAAACGGTTCTTCACATCATCTTCCTTGTATTTATTAATCACAAAATAACCGTTTGATGCAATGGATGCATCATTCCAGATCTGCTCGTTGCCCAAAGCATCGTAACCCGGCTTAAGCCAGCGTACGTCAACGGTATTGGCAACCTCAAGCGGTGTCCAGTTGGGGTTACCCAATGCATCGCCTGCGCCGGTACGATTATGGCCGGTTTCAACGTTGTACTGGGCCAACGCTTCAATAGATAGCTTGTCGCTCAGTTTACCGTTCAGGGCAAGGTTAAAAGTTTTACGATCATAGGTTGTACCCGGTAAAATACCTTTACTATTGAGATCGGCAGCCGAAAATCTGTAGGTAAAAGCCTCGTTACCGCCTAAAAATGCAAGGCTGTTGGTATAAGTGCTTCCTGTTTGATAGTAATTTCTAAGGTTATTTTTCTGTGCAACATAAGGATGGGTATTCCCGTCAACAGCTACATAATCGGTTGAGCCATCAATTTTTGAACCCCACGAGCGCCTTCCGCTTGCCTGTGCGGCTGCCAGCGTGGTTGGTTTTACGCCGCCATCGCCCTGCCCATACTCGTATTGGTAATCAGGGAATACAGCTACGTTATCATAGGTAGCCGTAGAGTTAAATTCTACACCCACACCTTTCTGGATCCGGCCTTTTTTGGTGGTGATCAAAATAACACCATTTGCTGCACGTGAGCCATAAAGGGCCGCAGCTGTACCACCTTTAAGTACACTTATCGACTCAATATCATCGGGGTTTATGGCCGCTATACCATCACCGCGGTCAACGTTATTGGTAATGCCATTAACTGTAGCAGGGCCACCGGGTACGCTGTTATCAATCGGCATACCGTTCACCACATATAACGGCTGGTTATCACCTGCAAGGCCACCGTTACCCCTGATCACCACGCGGCTTGAACCACCCGGACCGGTTGATAAACCTGCTGCGTTAACACCGGCTACTTTACCGGTAAGCGCATTGGCTACGTTATTTTCGCGGGCCTGAGTAAACTCTGTACCCTTAACCTCGGTCACCGAATAGCCCAATGATTTTTTTTGCTTGCTGATACCAAGCGCGGTAACTACAACCTCATTAAGTGCTTTGTTATTGGGGGCCAGTTTAATTTGTAAAGGCGATGCAGGATCGTTTACGGCAACCTCTTCCTGATTATATCCTATAAAGGCAACCACCAGGGTTAAAGGCTTGCCCGCATATTTATCAGGCACCACCAGTTTGAAACTACCCGTAATATCTGTAATTGCGCCTACCTTGTTATCTATTTTTAAATAAACCGATGCGCCAACAACCGGCTGACCATCGCCTGCATCCACTACCTTACCTGTTAATGTAACTGCTGCAACAGATACATTGTTCGGGGTGAGGTCCTTTACTGTAAAAATTGAGATCTGGTTATCATTTATCTTACGATATGTTAACTGAAAGGCCGATAACAATTGTTTCAGATTATCGTCAAGTGTTAACTGGCTGATGTTGCTTGTTAAATTTGCGGGTACAAACTTATTATCAAGCAAACCTTCCTGGTAAGCTATCTGCACGTTGAATTGCTTTTTCAGGTTATCCAGTGCATCCTTCAAAAGCACTTTGCTTTCAACAGCCTGCGGGGTCGAATAACCGAAGCTTTTTGCGTGGATCCTGTTGTTACTGGTTAGTGCCATTTGGGCAAAACCGTAAACTGACTGGCCGAGCAAAACCATCAGGAAACAGCAACATCTAAAAAAATTTGATGAGTCGAGTTTTCGCATAAAATGTTTGGTTAGGGGTTTTAGTTTTGTTTAGTAATAGTGATATTTTTATCGGTGCGTATAATTTTCACAGGTAGTGTGGTAGATATCGTCTCAATCAGTTCTTCAACACTGGGTACATTGATTTCGCCCTCTATTTTTAGATTAGCCAAATCCGGGGTTGAAAAATCAACATGATAGCCGTAATCATCGGTCATGATCTCGCTGATCTGCGCCAGGGTGGCATCATTAAATAAAAGCTGGTGTTTTGTCCATTTGGTGATCTTTTCAGGAGCCGCCAGTTTGGTACGGGCCAGCAGTTTTTTATGGCCGTACTCAATATAATCGCCGGGCTTCATTACCAGCGATTCATTTTTTGATACCGGATTGATATAATCCAATCTGATTTTTCCGGATACCAGACCAACATTGGTTTTATCGTGGCGGTTACGTACGTTAAATGTTGTCCCTAAAACCTCAATGTTTACATCGCTGCAATGCACAATAAACCTTTCGGTAGTTTTTATGTGGCGTGGATCTTTATTGATATGCTTTACATTAAATAAAGCCTCGCCTGTAATCCAAACTTCCCTCGAATTTTTATCCCAGTTGTCGGAGTAAGCTAACTTTGAATTGCCATTAAGCACAACGGTTGAGCCATCGGGCAATGTAACGGTACGCAGCTCGCCAAAAGTGGTGTCAATTTCATTTTGCCTGCCTTTAATGAGCCATAAGGAAATGCCGATAGACGATACCAGCAATAACATTGCAGCGATACGGAGGAACCTGCTTAGTGTGAATATCTTTGGTTTAGCCTGGTCTATTTGCAGTGTTGATTCAATCCTGAGCCAAACTTTTGATTGATTAGCCTCATTGGTAAAAACATCCTGTTTACGGTATGCTTTAATAATTTTTGAAGCTTCGGCTATTATTTCTTTCTGCTGCGGATATTCTGCTGCAACTTGCTGCCAAAAAACAGTATCGTTATGTGAAGGGCTAATCACAAAACGGAGAAAATCATCGTCCTCTAAAAAATCCGGCAGGCTATAATTACTGTATTTGGTAATCTGCATTGGTTATAAGGTATTATTTACTCCTTATAGACAGCAGCCTACCCTAATTATCCCTACAAACCGAAAAAAAATTTAATTTTTAATGAGTATTTACGCAAAAGCATGAATACAGGGCTAAAACAATAGCCAATTTGGATGTTTTGAGTACATCCTGAAGGTTATCAAAAGCTTTATAGATCAGTTTATAGGCCGAACTAATATTTATTTCCATAATATCGGCAATTTCATCATAACCTAAACCCTCATAAAAACGCAGATATATAATTTCTTGCTGCCGTGCCGGCAAAGCTTTTACATGAAATTTAATTTTCTTTTGTAACTCCTGTTCTTCCTCATCGGCCATGATCTGCTGATCGAATGAAATTTCAAAAGGAAAATTATGTTCAGCTTCATCTTCGAGGTCAACAAAGCGCGATCTTGATTGCAGCTTACGAAAAATAATGCTGCGCAATGATTTGAATAGGTAGTTTTTTACTGAAGCTGGATTTCCAAGCCCTGCCCTGTTTGTCCAAAGCCTGATAAAAAGATCATGTATGGCATCTTCAATTACGTTAACGTCCCTGGTAAATTTGTGCCCGTAATTATTGAGGATTTTAAAATACTGGTTATACAGTTGCGTGTAGGCATCCCAATTGCCTTCTTTAAAAGCAAGCCAGACAGCAGTATTATGATCGTCATGAACAATTTGTTCGTGAGACATAGCTTAACCAGGGGATAAAACGTTTTACAATTGAAATCAGGTACAATGTAATAATTATAACAATAAATTTACACCTAATTAAAAATCAATAATACAATTAAATTGATATAAAATTGCTTTTGCCGGAATCGAAGAAGTTATCGCCAAAAAGTCACACCCTTTTGACAATGGTAAACACTCAAATATTTCAATTTTTAAAATAACTTAGCCCATATCAATATTGCCTGATATTTAAAAACCGATTGCCACGCTAAATTATGTTTGAATCAGTTACTATTAAGGATATTGCCAAGGCTTTGGGTGTGTCAACATCAACGGTATCAAGGGCGCTGAACGGAAGCTACGAAATAGGTACCGAAACCAAAAAGCTTGTCCTTGAGTACGCTGAAAAAATTAACTATCGGCCCAACCCTATCGCTTTAAGCCTTAAAGAGCAAAAAAGCCACTCCATAGGCGTGGTGGTTTGCGAGGTGGCAAATGATTATTTTTCGCAGGCTATTAATGGCATCGAATCTATTGCTTATAACCGTGGATACCATGTTATCATTACCCAAACGCATGAGTCATTTGACAGGGAAAGTGCCAATGTAAAACACCTGCTCTCAAGGCATGTGGATGGATTGCTGGTGTCACTATCAGCCCAAACAACTGATACTTCCCAATATAAATACCTGCTGGATAAGGGTTTTCCTATTGTATTTTTTGACAGGGCGGCGCCTGACCTGAATACTCACAAAGTGATAGCCAATAATTTTCAGGGATCATTTAACGGCACCGAAGCTTTGATCAATTCGGGTTTTACCAAAATAGCACATCTCACCAATTCAAATAATCTGCTTATAAGCCACGAGCGCTTTGAAGGTTATAAGGCTGCACTTGATAAACACGGTATCGAGTTCAGGCCCGAATACCTTAAACATTGCAACCATGGCGGCATGATCCACGACGAAGTGGAGATTGTGCTGAAAGAGTTGCTGGCATTGGATGATAAACCGGAGGCTATTTTTAGTGGCAGCGACAGGCTCACCATCAGCAGTATATCGATATTAAAAAAATGGGGCTTAAAAGTACCGGGAGATATCGCTATCGCAGGCTTTACCAACTCGGACGTGGTTGATCTGTTCGATCCACCATTAACTGTTGTACGCCAGCCCGCCTTTCAGATTGGGCAAATGGCTACAGAAATGCTTATTAAAACCATAGAAAGCAAATGGCCGGTTGAAGAGTTTACTACCGAAAAGGTGGAAACGCAATTGATTGTGCGGTCGTCGTCGGTGAGGTATTGAGAAGATGAAGAACAACTTAAAATATTGATGTTTAAACCCCATGTCATTGCGAGGAGCGGCGCGGGCAAACGCATCTGGGGCGACGTGGCAATCTCGTAGCTAGTCAAATCTGATATGCATTGACGACGAGATTGCCACGCTGCGCTCGCAATGGTACCCTTTTCCAACACAAAGACAAAGCTTAACCATTTATACCACCGTTACCTTCACCCCCTTTTCTTCCAGCATATTGAGCATTGCCGGGCTTATACCGCTATCAGTAATAATTTCATTGATTTGATCAAGGGCACAAATTTTGGCCAGGCCCCGCTTACCAAATTTGGTGCTATCGGCCAACACAATGGTAGTTTGAGCAGCATTGATCATTTTTTGATTGAGCCTGGCTTCGGATAAATTTGTGGTAGTCAATCCTATGTCAGGATCGATACCATCTACTCCTAAAAACAATACGCCACATAACATATCATCCAGCATCAGTTCGGCATAATTACCGGTTACCGATGAGGATGTGTTTCGCATTTGCCCGCCCAATTGAACAATATCAACCTGCGGATGCTGCAAAAGTTCAAGCGCTACCGGCAAAGCTGCGGTGACTACCGTAAGATGCTTATTGGGCTGCATGGCACGGGCAAGGGCAAGCATCGTAGTGCCGGAGGCTATGATAACTGAATCATTGGTATCTAACCTTATCGCTGCTTCTGCGGCAATTTTTCTTTTTTCGGGGCCGTTCAGTTTCTCCTTTTCGGCCACCGGCCTGTCATTAGCATAAGGGTTTGTTTTACTTGCACCACCATGCGTTCTGAAAAGCAGGCTTTTATCTTCCAAAAGTTTCAGGTCCTTTCGGATGGTAACTTCCGAAACGCTTAGCTGATGGCTCAGGTCCTGCACATTTACAAAACCATCTGTATCAACTTTTTGCAGGATAAACTTATGCCGGTCGGTGTTTTTACTCATAATCGCTAAATTAAACAGAAAAATTGACTGTAATGTTTTGCAAAGCTCACTGTGCTCCGTGTTAGCCAAATGTAACCAAATAAAATTATTTTTCATTTCATTTAGTTTTATTTTATTTCGATTTTGTATTTTTGAATAAATATCGGAACAAAATGAATCAATTTACAAGAGAGGCCAACCTCAGCCACCTTAACGATACCGAAAAGATCTGGGACTTGGTCATCATAGGCGGCGGGGCTACGGGGCTTGGCGCTGCAGTTGATGCAGCTTCGCGCGGTTTCGCTGTGTTATTACTTGAACAAGCCGATTTTGCCAAAGGAACATCGAGCCGCGCTACCAAACTGGTTCATGGTGGGGTGCGTTATTTAGCACAGGGCGATATAGGCCTTGTGCGTGAAGCTTTACGCGAACGGGGACTATTATTGAACAACGCTCCACATCTTGTAAAAAACGAAAGTTTCATTATCCCCAATTACTCCTGGTGGGACGGTGTTTTTTATACTATCGGCCTCAGCCTTTATGATTTGCTCGCCGGTAAACTAAGCTTTGGCAGAGCAAAGCATATTTCAAAAAAAGACACCATTAAACGTTTGCCCGGCATACAGGAAAAAGGGCTTCACGGTGGTGTTGTTTATCATGACGGGCAATTTGATGATTCGCGGCTTGCAATTAACCTGGCGCAAACAGCCATTGAGCAAGGCGCAACTTTACTGAATTACTTTAAAGTAACCGGATTGACCAAAGACACAAACGACAAAATTACGGGCGTAAAAGCTACCGACATTGAAACCGGCAACAGCTATCAATTAAAAGCAAAAACGGTGATCAATGCTACCGGCGTATTTGTTGACGACGTACTAAAAATGGATACGCCGGAGAAAAAACCGATGGTTAGGCCAAGCCAGGGTGTACACCTTGTGCTCGACCGTTCATTTTTACCGGCGGATGATGCCCTGATGATCCCTAAAACGGAAGACGGGCGCGTGCTTTTTGCGGTTCCGTGGCATGAGAAATTATTAATAGGTACTACGGATACCCCTATCGACTCGCACAGCCTGGAACCTGTAGCCTTGGATGAAGAAGTGGAATTTATATTAAGAACCGCCGGCAAATACCTCAGCAAAGCCCCTACCCGTAGAGATGTTTTAAGTGTATTTGCAGGCTTACGACCACTTGCTGCCCCACAGGATGGATCCTCAAAAACAAAGGAAATTTCTCGGAGCCATAAACTGATCGTTTCCGCATCAGGGTTAATTACCATAACAGGCGGCAAGTGGACCACCTACCGCAAAATGGCAGAAGATATTGTTGATAAAGCAATTGAGGTTGGCGGTCTAAATAATATACCGTGTAAAACTGCCTCCTTATCTATCCATGGCAGTCGCCCCAACCCCGACCGCACAAACCCAATGTTTGTTTATGGTGCCGATATTGAAAACGTTTTGGCTTTGTACAAAGAGAATCCGAACTGGAAAAACCTTGTTCATGCCGAAGGTAGCTACACTAAGGGCGAAGTGATCTGGTCGGTAAGAAATGAAATGGCGCGCACCGTTGAAGATATATTGGCCCGCCGTACCCGTGTGCTTTTTTTAGATGCCCGTTTGGCTGTCGAAATGGCTCCCGAAGTAGCACACCTCATGGCCGGCGAATTGGGGAAAGATGCTGCATGGGAGACGGCACAGGTTAAAGCATTTAACGAAACAGCAAAAAATTATATACTAACACCACATTAAAATAAAATTTAATGTGATATTCAACAAATAAACCAAGGTAAACCAAACCAAATTATGCAGGAATACATTTTAGCGCTCGATCAGGGTACTACCAGCTCACGGGCCATAATTTTTGATCATGCAGGCAAAATTATTGCTTCGGCACAAAAAGAATTTAAGCAGCATTTTCCCAAACCCGGCTGGGTTGAGCATGACCCTAACGAGATTTGGGCTGGGCAGATAGCAGTAGCCGTGGAGGCCATCGCGAAAGCAGGCCTTGGCGGCGGCAATATCAAAGCTATAGGCATAACTAACCAACGCGAAACCACCATAGTATGGAACCGCAAAACCGGCGAACCCATCCACAATGCCATTGTTTGGCAGGACAGGCGCACTGCTGCCTTTTGCGATGAGCTAAAACAAAACGGTCATAGCGAAATGATCCGCGATAAAACCGGCCTGGTAATCGATGCTTATTTTTCCGGCTCAAAAGTTAAATGGATCCTGGATAATGTGGAAGGTGCTAGAGCGCAGGCAGAAGCCGGCGAACTGGCCTTTGGAACGGTTGACAGCTGGCTCATCTGGCAGTTAACCCGCAGCGAAGTACACGCTACCGATGTAACCAATGCCGGCCGTACCATGCTGTTCAATATCCGCACACAACAGTGGGACGAGGAGTTGTTACAACTGTTCAACATCCCAAAAAGTATCTTGCCCGAAGTAAAACAGTCAAGCGAGCTGTACGGACAAACCGCCAATAATTTGTTTGCGCAACGGATCCCGATAGCAGGCATAGCAGGAGATCAGCACGCGGCTTTATTCGGGCAAATGTGTATTGATAAAGCTATGGTTAAAAACACCTATGGCACAGGCTGTTTTATGCTGATGAATATCGGGCATAAGTTTATCAAATCAAAAAACAACCTGCTTACCACCATCGCCTGGAAAATAAACGGCGAAATCACCTACGCTTTTGAAGGCAGCATTTTTATAGGCGGCGCGGTAGTACAATGGCTGCGCGATGGCCTGGGCATTATCAAAACATCCGCTGATGTTGAAAAGCTGGCCACATCAGTAAAAGATACCGCGGGTGTTTACTTTGTCCCTGCATTCGCTGGCCTGGGTGCCCCCTACTGGGACCCGGAAGTTCGGGGGGCTATAGTTGGTTTAACCAGGGGTGCTACAGCAGCCCACATTTCAAGGGCCGCATTATCATCAATAGCCTACCAAACCATGGATGTGCTTAAAGCGATGGAAGCTGATGCAGGCATGGAGATAAAAGAACTGCGTGTAGATGGCGGCGCAACAGCCAATAACCTGCTGATGCAGTTTCAATCAGACGTATTAAACTGTAAAGTGATCCGGCCCGAGGTTACCGAAACTACAGCACTTGGTGTAGCCTATATGGCCGGACTGGCTGTAGGATATTGGAAAGATATAGCCGAAATTCAGCACTTGTGGGCCGCCGAAGCGGAATTTACTCCGGCTGACGATCTTGATGAAGTCAAATCGGGCATTGCGGGTTGGAAACGTGCGGTAAGCACGGCTCAATGCTGGTCAAATTCCGGGCATCCTGTAACAGTTATTTAATATCCATCTTTTAAATATTTTAACATGTCTCCATTTGTAGCCGAGCTGATAGGCACCATGCTCCTGATATTATTGGGTGATGGTGTAGTGGCCAACGTAGTTTTAAAAGATACCAAGGGAAATAACAGCGGATGGATAGTAATTACCACTGCCTGGGGATTAGCCGTTTTTGTAGGGGTAGTTGTTGCCGGTCCGTATAGCGGCGCGCACCTTAACCCTGCTGTAACCATAGCCCTCGCCATTGCGGGTAAGTTTGCCTGGGCAAACGTTGTGCCATACATTATCGCACAGTTTGCGGGCGCTTGTATCGGTGCATTTTTAGTTTGGGTAATGTATTACGATCATTTTAAACGCACAAATGATCCTGCTTCTATTTTGGCCGTATTTTGCACCGGGCCAGCCGTACGTAATTACATATCAAACATTGCCAGCGAAATAATTGGTGCTTTTGTATTGCTCTTCACCATTTTCTACATAGCCGGTGCCGAAATCACGCCTGCTAAAACCCCTATTGGCCTGGGCTCAGTAGGCGCTATCCCGGTAGCATTACTGGTTTGGGTAATCGGTTTGTCATTAGGAGGCACTACCGGCTATGCTATCAACCCGGCCCGTGATCTTGGGCCGCGCTTTATGCATATGCTATTACCGATAAAAGGCAAAGGAACGAGCGATTGGGCTTATGCATGGATCCCGATTATCGGC
The DNA here is from genome assembly GCF_017569325.2 of Mucilaginibacter gossypii. Lineage (NCBI taxonomy): Bacteria > Pseudomonadati > Bacteroidota > Sphingobacteriia > Sphingobacteriales > Sphingobacteriaceae > Mucilaginibacter > Mucilaginibacter gossypii. Next base: position 3,041,517 of record NZ_CP071878.2, read on the forward strand.
CCATTGGTTGGGGCTTCCATTGCTGCTGTATTGTATCTTTCAATTAAGCTATAAATATCATCAAAACAGCATTAGCCTAACGAAGTTTTAAAGGCTTCGTTAGGCTTTAAAAGCTCTGTTAAGCTACGGCAGCTATCAATGTGCTACTACTGCAACAACGACTTAATCTTGTTAAAGATCTCGGTATTGCTGTAAACTCCTCTGAAATCCAGCGAATGCGGGCCGTAGCTAAATACCGGAACCGGGGTACCGGTATGATCATTGGTGCTAAAATCGCCCCATACGTAACCATCGTTGATACTGCCGTCAAGCAGGGTTAAGCCGCCTGTTTCATGATCGGCAGTTACAATTACCAGGGTTTCGCCATCTTCGTCGGCAAATTTCAGAGCATCGCCAACAACACGGTCAAAGTCGCTATTTTCGGTGATCACCTGTTTTAAGTTGTTAGCGTGACCGCCATGGTCAATCTGCGAACCCTCAATCATCATAAAGAAACCATTAGGGGCATTTTTGAACGTTTGGGTTACTTTATTGAATGCCAGCGGCAGATAATTCCCCCTACCCTCCATTTTCGGGCGAGTTACGCTATCATCCATCAAACCCAGGATTTTAGGCGCCGAACTATTCAAAAACTCATCAAAATTGCGGATAACCGTGTAACCCCTCTTCTTCATTTTATCAACAGTGCTCTCGCCATTAACCGGCCAGATAAAATCTTTATATGATGAGCCTAAGAAAATATCAATTGGAGATGAAGTAATTTGACTGGCGATTGCTGTAGAATGGCTCCGCTCCGAGTCGTGCGCATAAAAAGCCGCGGGGGTAGCGTCTGTCAATTCACAGGCCACAATATCGGCAGTCTTTTTGCCTGCTTCGGCGCTGTAATCAGCCAATGATTTCAATGGTTTACCTGCTGGGTCAACGCCTATTGCTCTGTCGTTAGTTTTTTGGCCTGATGCAAAAGCGGTGGCTCCTGCAGCCGAATCAGTGATATAAGCATCGGCAGAATTAGTTACTGAAAAGCCAATGTTGAGCATCTGGAAAATATTCAACTGGCCGCGGTTGGCAGTATAGGTTGAATAGATCTGCGATAAGCCCATGCCATCGCCGATACACAAAATGATGTTTTTTACTTTCTTAACCGCACCGTCCGATTTATAAGTTGGCTTATAAATGCCATACTCTTGTGGCGCGGTATATTCACCTGCTGGCTTCTTGTTCAGGAAATCGCCAAGTTCTTCGATTTTATCAGTTCCAATTACATCAACGCCTAAACGGATCAGCGCCAGCCAACTGCTTTTGGTATCAGGAGTTTCCCAAAAACGGACCTTTTTACCGGAGTTATGTACGCTATCGATCCCTGCTTTTATCCTCGAGATCTCTTCGTTATTCAATACACCTTTACCATTCCAGTGCATATATTTACCAAACGGAAAGCTTACCATGCCAATCTTTTTCCATTGCGCCGGAGTAAAACCGTTCATATGGTCAACATCAAAAGAGATCCAGGCCGGATAATTGGTCATCTCTGCCGCAGGGGGCACTGCTCCTGTCAACACTATCGATAACCTCCCCGGGTGACCTTCATAATCAAAATATTGTTCTAACGGTTTCAGTTCTTTGATCACCAAGGGCAATACCGCCTTATGATCTTCCTTAATTTCGATGAGCAGCCTTAAATGGCGCTGAGGGTCGCGTTTAAATTTTTCAATCAGCGGATCGATGTACAAGATTTTCAACGACCGTTTAGCGTCAATCTCTTTTTTATCATGAGCCACCATCAGCTGCCCATTAACCGCATAACAGTCGGCCTCGATAGAACCGAAACCTTTTTCATAGGCCCGGTAAAAAGGGATGTTATTTTTGTAATCGTTATGGGAGTGCGCGTCGGCTACGGTGTAGTTTTTAACCTGCGCATTGGCCGTGAGGCCGGCGTTTGCCAGCAGCGCTGCCAGCGTAATTAGGGTAGTACTTTTTTTCATTTGGTATAGATATAGCAAAACCGGGCTGTGCCCGGTTTTGTAAGTTTCAATATGTCAATTACCAGCCGGCATTCTGTTTCAGCTGGCCCTGGCTTATCTGGATATCTTTTGGCGGAATTGGCCAAACGTTATCCCTCGCCGGGTCAAAGTTACGAGCTTTCCACACAACTGAGCCATCCGAACCGTGTAACGGTTTTGCGTAAATTGCCTGTGCATCGCCCCAGCGTACCAGGTCAAAGTTACGATCACTCCACTCACCGGCCAATTCAACGCGGCGTTCGTGTTTGAGGTTTGCCATTGTGGCATTAGTAATCGGGGGCAATCCTGCACGTACACGCACCTGGTTAAGCGCGGCATCACCGTTTTTGCCCTGCATGATCTGCGCTTCGGCTTTAATCAGCAAGATCTCGGCATAACGCAATAATGGCACGTTTAAATCTGTAGATGGTTCATCGCCGTTAGGGCTTACGTGAATACCACCTGCATAGCTAAACGGTTCCATATATTTATTAAACTGGTAGCCAGTTAAGCTGTTGCTTTTACCACCAATTGGGTAAGTATAAGTTTGACCGAAATACTGGAAGCTATCGCCTTTTTGCAGGATAGTAGCCGGAAGCCTTTTATCGCCTGCTTCAAACTCATCAACCAATTCTTTGGTTGGCTGATAATAACCGAAGCCGTTATATAAACCCCAGCCTTTGTTCTCCAACATAGCACCAGGCAAAATACTCTGACCATTCAGGTTACTTGCAACCGACCAGATATACTCAGAGCTATAGTTATTGGCGATCTTGAACACATCAGCATAATTACTTAGCAAAGCATGTTTTCCGCTGAGGATAACCGAGTCGGCATATTTTTCGGCATTAGCGTAATCCTTAGCATGCAGGTAAGTTTTAGCCAAATAAGCATAAGCAGCAGTTTTATGAGCGCGGCCTTTATCGGCAGCAGCAAGCTTATCAAAGTAAGGCAGTAAAGAAGTCGCCTTTTTCAAATCAGCCTCAATATAAGCGTAGTTATCTTTAACTGAAGGCAATTGCGCCGGGAACGCTAACGGATTAGCGCGATTTTGCAAAGGAGCGCCTTGTTTGTCCGATCCGTACAGATCGGCAATTTCCAGGTGCATTACAGCATGTATGAAGTAAGCCTGGCCCAAAATAAAGTTTTTGGTCGCTGCGTCCATGTTGATGTTCGGCACGTTGTTGATGACGTCATTAGCACGTTTCATCACTACAAAATGCAGTTGCCATGGAGCGTAAATACTGCTTTCGTTGCCGGTACAGATAAAGTTTTTGATATTTTCCCTATCGGCAGATGTACGGCCAACAACCATGTCATCGCTGGCATTAATGAACCAAAAGAAACCGCGACCGTAAAGATCTTCGCTGTTACTTTGTTTCTCATACAAACCATTGGCCGCTGCCTGGGCATCGGCAGCAGTTTTCCAGAAGTTTGTACTGGTTGGCGTACCGGTTGGTTTAATATTATCTAAAGTGCCTTTTTTACAGCTTTGGGCCAGTGCAATAACCATTGCACCCATTAAGCCTTTGCTAATTATATTTTTGAATTTCATCTCTATATCTTCTTAATTGTGGTTCCTGATTAATTATAAGCCTACGTTAACACCTATTAAAATAATCCTTGCCTGTGGGTACAAGCCTAAATCAACGCCGTTTTGGTTGATACCAACTTCGGGGTCAAGACCTCTGTATTTGGTAAATGTGGCCAGGTTTTGCGCGTTGGCAAAAATGCGGGCGCTGCGTACACCAATTTTAGTCATCAGCGCTTTTGGCAGTGTGTAACCAAGCGTTACGTTTTTGATACGCATGTATGAACCGTTCTCAACATAAAAGTCAGATACGTTACCAAAGTTGCCGTTTGCATCACTTGCAGATAAGCGCGGGATATTGGTGTTTGTATGGGTTGGTGTCCAGGCATTTTTAGCGTCGGCCAGCAGGTTATAGTTTTGGATAGATGCATTTAAACCTGTGTATTTAACAGCATTGAAAAGTTTATTACCTGCTACACCTTGCAAAAATACGCTCATATCAAACGGGCCATAGTTAAAGTTTGCCGTAAAACCATAGCTAATTTTAGGGAAAGGTGTACCCAGGTAAGTTTTGTCGGCCTCGGTTATTTTACCGTCATTATTAAGGTCCTGGAATTTGATATCGCCTGGTTTTGCATTTGGTTGAATAAGCGTACCCGAAGATCCTTTATAATTATTTACCTCATCCTGCGATTGGAATAAGCCCGCGGTTTTGTATCCAAAGAACGAATACAAAGAATACCCCTGTTGTAACCACACAGGCACCAGGTTATCTCTTACTGTTGGACCAGAAAGGATGGTTTGCTGACCTGGAAGTATGTTATCAATTTTATTTTTGATGTATGATCCGTTAGCTGCTAAATTATAATGGAATTCACCAACGCTACCCTGGTATTTAACTGCTAACTCAATACCTTTATTGGTGATCTGACCACCGTTAACAAACGGAGGGTTTGACACGCCATAAACAGCTGCAACCGGTGGCTGGAACAGGAAACGGGTATTTCTTTTCTGAAACACATCAGCAGTAACATTGATCTTACCGTTCATCAGGCCTAAATCAACACCAATATCGGTTTGTGTAGCTTTTTCCCATTTAAGATTAAGGTTAGCCAAGCCATCAACAGCCGAACCTGTAATAGCTGTAGCCGGGCTACCTAAATAACCGGCAGTTTTGGTTAACGAAACTGAAGTTGGGAAGCTTGGTAAACCTGCAAGGTTACCCGACTGACCGTAACTTGCCCTTAACTTAGCAAATGATACCAGAGCATCGGTAGGAAAAAATGATTCCTTGCTAATTAACCAACCAGCCGATACGCCAGGATAAACTTCAGCACGGTTGCTGCTTGATAATAATGAGGTAGCATCACGACGGATGATACCGTTGACAAAGTATTTACCGGCATAATCATAACCGATCCTGCCCAGGTATGAGATCAAAGCAGATTCGTTCTTGTTGCCTTGTAGCGGTACGCCTGTTGGGTTAAGACTACCGTTGATGATATAACGATAAGCAGGATCTTCGCTCAGGTAGTTATCTGTGTTAACGCTAAAAAACTCCTGGGTATCATTCTGATAAGTATAACCTGCCAAAGCACTTACGTGATGATTACCAAAAGTCCTGTCGAAGTTTAAAGTTTGCTCGGCCAGGATAGTGCGTGTATTGTTTTGCTCCTGGAAAAGGAAGTTATCAAAAAACTTTTTACCGGGCTCCAATACCCTTGTGCTAAAGTTTTTAATGGTTTCAGAGTTCTTAGTAACCCCCAGATTTGAGCGAAATTTTAAACCTTTAATCAGGTTAATTTCAACATAAGGGTTGACATTAAAGCTATTTACAGCATCGCTGTTGTCCAAACGTTTTAAATAAGCAACCGGGTTAATTACGTCACCATATGAACCTGCATATTGGGCGGGCACACCACCAAAGCTGCCATCGGCATTATAGATAGAAGCGTTTGGAGGGTAAAATATAGCTGATAAAATAGCACCGGTGTAAGCACTTGTAGTATTGGCACCTTGTCCGTTGTTATATGAATAAGAGAAACTTTCGCCAATCTTTAACCAGTTGTTGATCTGATGATCAGAGTTTACACGAAAGTTGTAGCGAATAGCATTGGTATTTAACAGGATCGCATCATTTTTACGATAGCCTCCTGAAATATAAAAGGTAGATTTTTCGCTGCCGCCACTGATATTCAAGTTATAATCCTGTATGTAACCTGTTCTGAACAAGGCATCTGTCCAGTTGGTACGGGTTACGCGCGAATCAGGGTTTATAGTACCATCAAATGCAGGTAAGCGGGTTTTGCCTGCGTTATCATAAGCAGTATTTATAGCATCTGCATAATCGGCAGCGTTTAAGGCCTGTAATATTTTCAAGGCGTTTTGTACGCCGCCTTTTGCGGTAATGTCAAGATTGGTTTTACCTTGTTTACCGCGTTTGGTAGTGATCAAAATTACACCACCAGCAGCCTTGGCACCATAGATGGCAGCATATGAATCTTTCAATACGTCGATAGATTCGATGTCCGAAGGATCGATGGGGCCGCCGTTATAAATGGTACCGTCAACAACCATCAGCGGACCTTCATTATTGAAAGAGCTTTGACCGCGTAACCTGATGCTTGGGCCCGAAGTTGGGTCACCACCTTCGTTCAAAACTGTAACACCGGCAATTTGTCCCTGCAGCATTTCAGTCACCGAACCTACCGAACGATCTTTAACATTACTAACTTTTAATGAACCTACCGAACCGGTTACGTCGGTATTTTTTTGTGTGCCATAACCTACCACTACTACGGCGTTCAAACCGGTAACGTCAGCTTCTAAAGTAATGCTAAGCGGAAATTGACCGGCGGCAACTTCGCGGCTCTTGTAGCCGATAAAACTGAATACCAGCACCTCGCCCTTTTCAACAGTAATTTTAAAATTACCATTAACGTCGGTTGAAGTGGCGGCAGTTGAAGTTTTGCTGCGTACAGCCACGCCGGCCAGCGGACCGTCCTTATCGTTCACTGTTCCGGTCACCGTAATTTTTTCGGGTGCACGTACCACCTTTTTGTGCGAGATAATAATAGTGCCGTATTTTTCGCGGTACTCCAATTGTGTATTGGCAGTTAAAGCGTTAAGCACATCTTTTAATGGTTTGTTAACAAATGAATTTGCCTTTACTTTTACCGCGGCCACATCATCCATCTTGTAGTTAAATGCAACGGTATTTACCGCTTTTTTGAGTTTCTCGAGCGAGGCATCCATGGTTTCATCGGCAAACTTTACGGTTACCGGCTGATCCATCAGCGACACACTACGCTCGGCGAAGGCGCGTGAGGGCAATACTGCCGTCAGGGTTGTTACCAGCAATAAAATTGCTGAGATTAATCTTCTTGAAATCCGGGTTAAAGATTTTTCCATACATTTGTTTTTAAAGTGATTAGTAACTGCCTGTTGGCTTTTAGTTTTGGCAGCTACACTTAATTGAGCCAGTGCCTGTTGGAGCAGGCATTGGTTTTCCTTTTTATATTGTTATCTAATATTTACCGTATCTCCGTTTAACTTATACTTTCGGCCGTCAATAAACTGGAGTATATCCAGCACCTGTCTGATATTCAACTTATTTGAAAACCTAACCGAGTAATGCTGCTGCGCCAATCGTTTTTCATTGTATTTAAAATTCACGTTATAGCGGTTTTGCAGATAAATGGTAATTTCCTTAAATGACGCATTATCCAGTATCAACTCCTCATGCATCCAGCTCAGCGAATGATCAGCCGTTAGTTCCTGGCGCGTAAAGCTTTCATGTTGTTTGTTATAGGTTAACTGCTGCCTGGGTGTGTAAAAACCCAATGTATGGCGCTGATCATGCACCTCTACCTTCCCGCTATTCACATAAACCTGTATGTCGGGCAGCTCCTTATAAAATTTGATATTGAACGATGTACCAAGTACTTGAGTAATAACTTTTGCGGCATGCACCATAAATGGCCGCTTCACATCATGTTTCACGTCAAAAAACGCCTCGCCATTTATCAGCGTTACTTCTCTTTTCGTATCGCCAAAACTAACCGGGAACTTTAACGATGTGCCTGCATTTAACTGAACGGTTGAGCTATCTGGCAGCATTACCTGTTTCATGCTGCCCTTAGGGGCAGTGATTACCTGGTAAGCAATTTGCTCATTTTTATGAGTAGCTAATTTTGAATAGAACAGTCCGGCACATACAGCTACCAAAACAGCCGCAGCTACTTTTAACCAGGTGGTATTTAGCCTGCGGACTTTACCTTTATCTATAGTTTGTTTTTCTATACGTTCCCAAAGCGGCTGCTTAAGGGCTTTAACATTGTCGCCGGTTTTGGCGTCCATGTCAAGGTTATGCATCAGTTGTTGTAAAAGCTGCAATTCCTCGTCGGTACATTTGCCAGCGTTAAACTTATTGAGTAGTTTTTCTATTTCTCTTTGATTCACCTAACAGGGGCTTTATACCTGATAAGTGACCCGAGACGGAGGAGTGTACTATAACTTTTTGAAAAAAATTATCAACAGCAAAAATCTGCTGTAATTATCAAAGGGGATGACATCGTAATACTTCTGAACAGATTTCTTCAATCTGCTTAAAGCATTACTAATTTGGTTGCGCACGGTTTGGTGCGATAAGCCTAAAAATTCGGCTATTTGCGGGCCGGTCATATCCTGCTCGCGGCTGCACAAATACACCTGGCGCATCTTTTCGGGCATATCCGCAATTTCCTGGTCTATCAACAAGTGCAATTCGGCAAGGGAAAGTTTTTGGTCGGTACTGTGTTCATAAGTTTCCTGTATTTCGGAAACATCATCTAACGGGCGAGGTTTGATGCTTTGCTTTTTGTACCACTTATAGCTCATGTAGTTAACAGAAACCATGAGGTAGGCTTCAAGCGCACCATTTACCTGGATGGTATTACGATTTTTCCATATGGAAAGGAATAGCTCCTGTACCATATCCATCGCTTCATCCTCGTTTTGGGTTTTCTTTAACGCGAAGGCAATCAACCTATCCGCATAACGCTCATAAATTTCCCGGAATGCACCATCGTTACCGCCCTGCAGTTCAAGTAGAAGTTGTGCATCCGAATATTGTTTCACAAGGGGTATTTTTATGGCATCAAAGTAACGGCACTAATGTTAAGCTAAATTTAAATATATATTAATGCTTTAGAAAACACAGGCTAATAATTGGCACTATTTTTTAAAAATAGATTTTGCCCCCAAAATAACTTTTATTTCGCAAACAAACCTATACCTTTGCAATTCATCTGATGATTTACAAATGAGCAAAATTATTAAAAGATCGCTGGCACAAGAGATTGCAGAAAAGCTGAAGGAACAGATAAGCAGCGGCCATTACCGGGTAAACGATAAGTTGCCTACCGAACCCGAACTCATGGCCGAGTTTGGCGTTGGCCGCTCAAGCATCCGCGAAGCAACTAAAAGCCTGGTACAATTGGGTTTGCTCAGGAGCCAGCAGGGTGCGGGGACTTTTGTGGAACGCACAGCCAGTAATCCTGAGCCTATGGAAGCCCGTTTAAAACGTGCCCGCTCTCAGGACCTTGATGAGGTAAGACAATTACTGGAGATGAAAATAGCCGAGAAAGCTGCTATAAACCGCTCGCAAAAAGATATTTTTAACATGAAAAGCCATTTAGAAACCAGAAACAGAACTGCCGAAGCCGGACTATTGGAAGAGTGTATTGACGCTGATGTTAAATTTCACATCGCTATTGCCGAAGCATCAAAAAACGAGATCCTGAGCGATCTATATAAAACGGCAGCCGTACATTTAAAAAACTGGTTCACTGAAATCCACCCTGACACGCGCATTTTTATCGAAACCCAGCACCTTCACGAAAAGCTCCTGAAAAACATTCTCGATTGCGATTCGAAACAGGCCTGGAATACCGTTATCGAAATTCATCAATATTAAAAAATTTCATCAAATTCATCTGATGATATAATGTTTTATAATTTAATCTGTCGCTAATGAAATCTACATCGCCAACAACTATTATCCCCGAACCTAAAAAATTGGTTCAGCAAACAGTGTATTCAATTTTGTTTACAATAAGCCTTGCACACTTTATCAATGATATGCTACAGTCGGTTATACCGTCTATCTATCCGCTTATCAAGCAAAGATTTAGTCTTAAATTTAATCAAATAGGGTTAATCACCTTCACCTATCAAATTACTGCTTCTATTTTGCAGCCATTTGTAGGTCTTTATACCGATAAAAAACCTAAACCATATTCATTGGCAATTGGCATGGGTTTCACTCTATCCGGACTGATGCTTGCCTCTTTTGCCGGCAACTTTTATATTATGCTGATGGCCGTAAGTCTTATTGGTATTGGCTCATCCATATTTCACCCGGAGTCATCCCGGGTGGCACATTTAGCATCGGGAGGAAAAAAAGGACTGGCTCAATCTATTTTTCAGCTGGGTGGTAATGCCGGCAGCGCTATTGGACCGCTGCTTGCAGCTCTTATCGTGATCCCTTACGGACAATCAAACGTGATCTGGTTTTGCCTTATCGCCTTCGCCGGAATTTTGGTGTTGCTCCGCATAGCTAAATGGTATGCCGAACGCCTCAGTTTTAATGCAAAAAACAAAAATGCTAAAGAAACCGTTCAGTTGAATATCTCCAAAAGGAGGGTAAAATTCTCCCTGGGTATTTTGCTGGTGCTTATATTCTCCAAATATTTTTACCTGGCTAGCATCACCAGCTATTATACTTTCTTCCTGATCAATAAGTTCCACTTAAGCATTCAGCAATCACAAATTTATCTGTTCATGTTTTTAGGATCAGTAGCAACCGGAACATTATTCGGCGGGCCACTGGGCGACCGCTTTGGCCGTAAATACATCATCTGGATTTCGATATTGGGTGTAGCGCCCTTCACCATGCTCCTACCCTACGTATCGCTATTTTGGACGGGTGTTTTATCGGTATTTATCGGGCTAATCCTTTCATCGGCATTTTCGGCAATTTTAGTTTATGCTACCGAACTGGTTCCGGGAAAAGTAGGTTTAATAGCGGGCTTATTCTTCGGCCTGGCTTTTGGCATGGGCGGTTTAGGATCGGCCGTATTGGGTAAAGTTGCAGATATAACCAGTATCAATTATGTGTTCAAGATTTGTGCTTATTTGCCGCTAATAGGTATTTTCACTGGTTTGCTACCTAATATTGAAGGAAAGAAGATGGTGAAGATTTAAGGCTTAAAAAATCATGTCATTGCGAGGAGGAACGACGAAGCAATCTCGTAGCTGTACAGAGCGGATACGCACTGGCTACGAGATTGCCGCGCTGCGCTCGCAATATGACATATTTTTGTTTTACTTATCCAATTCCCTTACCCAAATATTACGATAACTGATAGACTCACTTTTATCGCCATGAGCTTGCAGCTTAATTGGCGAAGCACCATGCTTGCGATATTCCGGCTTGCCGATATACGGGGTATCTCCTATTAATGAGGTATTGTTTTGAACCAACACACCATTATGAATTGCGGTAGCGCGGGCGGCCGATTTTAATGAACCATCCTCATTAAAACGGGGTGCTGTCCAGATTACGTCGTAGGTTTGCCACTCGCCGGGTTTGCGGCAAGCATTTGCCAGGGGGATGGCTTGTTTGTATAAACTGCCCACCTGCCCGTTCACATAGGTTTTATTATTATAGTTATCAAGCACCTGCAACTCATAACCGCCGGCTCCCCATGGCAGGGCTGCCAGGAAAATGCCGCTGTTACCGCGTGCTTGTCCGCTGCCGGTTATGTTTGATGGGATGCGATATTCAATATGCAACTGAAAATCCATGAATTTGCGTTTTGTTTGGATATCGCCTGCCGTTTTATCTACCGTAATAATTTTATCATCCACCTTCCATTTATGACTTGATGTACTGTCGTTGGTGGCTACCCACTCATCGAGGTTTTTGCCATCAAACAAAATGATGGCATCAGAAGGTGCATCTCCCAGAGTTTTACCAGGGGTAACTACAGCCGGCACCGGCGACCATATCTCGGTATCCTCCGGCTTGGCATTTTGCTGCGCGAATATTGTTAAAGAACAGCCTGCTAATAAAGCAGTGAAAATAAGTTTGCGTTTCATTTTAAAACAATTGATCAGGGTTAAATAATCAGATAACTATTCATGTTTAGCTGAAAGCCTAAAGCTAAAGGCTGAAAACTTTTAATACTGGGTCTTTAGCTTTTTGCTTTAAGCATTCGGCTTTCAGCTTTATTTAGCCAGCGATTTGATCCATAAAGCTATCTTACGGGCATCTTCCTTAGTAACCTGTGGCATAGGTGGCATAGGTGTTGAATAATCTGGCCAGTGTTCGGGCTTCGGACTACGGATCAGCTGGATCAATTCGGCCACGCTGTATCTACGTTTGGCTACATCCACGTAAGCCGGACCAACCTGTCTTTTTGTAGCGTTATGGCATGAAAGACAGGTATTTTTCAGCAGGATCGGCTGCACCTCAGCATAAGTAGGAACCGCGTTTAATCCTGCAGCAGATTTTGCCGTAGCAGCTTTTTTGCCGGCGACGCCCTTTTTCAGATCGGCCGCAGCTGCGGCTTTGGCGGAGTTTATCGTGCTTACCTCCGTCATGGAAAGTTTTTGCCCTCCGGGGATATTATTCAACGTATAATAAGCCGTTGGATGAACTAAATTGAAATAGTTTTCCTTATCGCGGATACCTGCAAGCGTAATGGTGTGGATATAATATTTACGCAGGTTATTCACAATCAATCGCGCTTTTAAACCATCTGCAGATACCTTCACACCTGCTATCGGGCATTTTTCGGTATTTACCGGCGGACTGCCATATACGCCATGGTATTTATAGATATAGCTTTCTACAGAGTATGAAGCTATATCTTCAGCTACTTTCTTATCAACCGGCTTGGTAAACTCTATCTCAAAACCATCGGGCATTGCACGGATAGCACGCATCTCAAACGGAACTTTATTGTTCCATACCAATCGCTGCAAGCCCATAGTGGCCTCCCCTGCAGATCCCCAGCCACGGTTGGTTTCGCCTGCAGCCAATGAACCATCAGGTAACCAGGCCAGCCTTACTATGCCTGACTGGAAACCGCTTCTGAAAGCCCAGGCCGCGCCCTGGTATTCGCCGTTAACCTTCTCTAAAAACACCCTGTCAACCATACTTTGACCCTGGTCGCAGATCAGTAATTGCCCGGCAAAAGGGCCAAATGCGCCTTCGGGAATTTTAACAATTTCGGAGTTGGAGATTCCTAAGATCCCATGCGGTAACCACACCGCGGGCAGTTGTAATTCAGGGATTTCTTTTTTAGCCTCAAACTCCGTTTTAAATTTTTCATTAACAATATCCTGCGGTTTTACAGGTTGGCCGTTTTTATCAGATTCTATCCTGGGGTTGTTTTTGGCAAAGAATTGCTCGGAAGTGAGTTTTAGCGGCGAGTTAGGCAAACCCGTCCAAACCAGGCTTGAAGGATGCCCCATAAAAGCCCCTTTTTTGATCGGCATGATACTACCTGAACCAACCCAGTCGCCCTGGTTATCTGAATACCAAAGTTCGCCATCAATCATACTGATACCGCAAGGCGAACGCAAGCCCGCTGCCCATGGCGTAACAGTGCCATTTTCCTTAATATTTAAAGCCCAGCCCCGGTAAGGCACGAAGCTTTTCGGGTGCCACCAATCGGGTGGAAACCCGAGGTTCAAAGTCACAAAGAATGAGCCATCGGGCGCTATTTTAGGACCGAAGCTATACTCATGATAGTTACCAGATAATGGCCATGCATAAATGGTTTCAAAAACATCGGCCTTGCCATCCATATTGGTATCAACCAGCTTGGTCAATTCGCCGCGCTGAACAACGTACAACGCCCCATCTTTCCAGGCAGCTCCCAGCACCTCATGCAAGCCAGAAGCAAATTTACGGAAGAAAGGGTGCTGGCCTGTAGGGTTTTCAACCATAAAAATATCTCCGCGACGGGTGGTTACCGCCAGGGTGCCATTAGGCAGCGTACACAAACCGCCAACTTCCAGGATAGTACCCTCAGGCGCGGGCACTTTCATGATCTTAAAAAAGTCATCTTCTTTAGGCGATTCGGCCTGGGCAAAGGTATTTTTGATATCGCTTAACAGCGCGATAATTACAAGCGTAAATAAAAACGTGCCTTTGTTTATCATTTGTTTTAAAGTATTGTTCATGATCAAGGCAGCTTAAAAAATGATAGAATAGGTTAATTTCTTTTGGATAGGAATAATAAGCTCCTGCTTCCCTCCCGCATCACGAACGACAGGTTTGGCGCCCGCTGCATCATCAATACGGATATAGTAGGATTTATCGTCAATGACATATAATCCATTGCCAAGCGTTTCGATATTGCCGGATGCCAGGTGATAAAACAGGCCGTCTACTGCATTGGCAAGCGTTACTTCCCGGTGGATACCTTGCCCTTTATCCATCACACTGCTGGCATCATTTACCGAAGTGCCATAAATATTGTACTTAAATGCAGGAACATCGTCGGCATTCAAAACATAACCTTTTGGCCTGTATCCTGTGCCTACAGTATCCAAAGCCCAGGCGGCATTTGCATCGCTCAGCTTTTCGATAGCGGGTACAGGTTTGCCAAGGTATTGTACAGAACCAGCCGGGCGCGATGAGCCATCGCCCCTGTCATGCCACATAGGTGTGGCATCTAAGAAACCACCACGCCAGATCTCTACAATCATTCCTTTATCCAAATCGTAAGTGTAATGCAACAGTTCAGGGCTGCCTACATTTACACCATGGGTAACCCTGATACCTCCCGGTAAATCGGAAAAGCTCCGTAACACAGTATTTGAAGTTGCATTAATCAAAATAGGATCAACAGGATCATTGTTGCTCACATTGGCATCGCTCAATAAATACTCGCGGATGCCCGGGCCTGATACCGTAAGCCCTAAAGCCGGCCTGACCCAATCGACAGTTTTTGAGTAGAGTAATTCAAACGGATGATCACCAGGTTGTAACTGGGCCTTGCCCTCGCCCCTGTTTTCGGTTAACATAACCGCATCAGCGCCGTCAATACGCAATTTGCCTTTACCACCCGGTACATTTAGTTTAAAAACGTATTCACCAGCTTCTTTAATTTGAATACTGCCAGTATAACGGATTAGGAAATTATTGGTAAGCTTGCCCTGATTTGATGATAATACAGACGAAGTTCCTTCTGATTCGGGTTTTAGGTTCTTATAACTATCTCCCTCAATACCCCCATCTTTATAAACCCCGTATTTCAGGTTTGAAAGTGTAGGGTGAGGCTTGTCAAAACTGGTTATCCTGATATTCCTGAAAGCTACCGGGCCATGATCGCCCTGCAAACGCAGCGGACCGGTAGTGGCCTCCTTGTTGTCAAAAGCTCCGCGGGTTGGCCCGGCAAGCTCAACATTATCCTGGATCAAAACACCATTGAGCCAAACGTAAAGGACCTTGGCATTGCTGATCTTTTGGCCGCTGAAATCAAAGCGCGGTGCCTGGAACGAAATTTTCATGTGCTGCCATAAACCCGGCGCACGACTTGCGTTTTGCCGTGGCGCATAGCCATCGTAACCTTGCTTCCCCTCAGGTTTACTATCATCCCAGCGCTCATAAATACCGCCATTATCGCCCGATTTAGGGTTCACCGTTCCCCAGCTATCTAAAAGCTGAATTTCATAACGCCCCTGCAAATAAATACCCGAATTGGAACCTTTGGCCATCATATAATCAAGCTCCAGGTCGGCATCGCCATAAACAGATTTGGTAAACAGGTCTTTTGCGCCCTTTTTGCCGGGTAGGTTTACCAAAATCCCGCTACCATCTTTAAGGGTTAAAACTTCATCCTGCGCAATATCAGCCTGTGCGCCGGCCGCTACTTTCCAATTGGATGATGGATTATCAAAAAAAGAAAGATCAGTAAGAGGTACCGTGTTTTGCGCCCTGAGTTGCTGGCAACCCAACAGGCAAACACATACTATCCAAAACTTTTTTCTGCCGAAGAGTTTAGGAGATTGATTAAAGCAATGCATTGATTTTTAATTATAATATGGTTTATTGGCTAAGGCGCATAGTCGACCTTACATTAGCACCGCAAGATAATTAATTTACGCAATCGATTACGAATATTTTAATCATTTTCCGGTGTAATTTCAACCAGGGGCAAAACACCTAATTTACAAGCCTTTGATTACCCTTGTCATCAAAAACGGTAACGCTTAATATTTTATCATTAAGCTGTATAAACCTTGCCGACTGCGACAAAAAAGATGAGCCAAAATAAAATTCCTGCCTTGAGGTATCGCCGTTCTTATATTTAATCAGTGCATAAACATCATTGGCCTTGACTGGGATAGTTTTTGTTTTATTTTCTGATCTGAAAACTTTTAAAACATCTTTATGCTGAATGGCGGCCAATATTACCTGCCCATTTTTATCGCGGAACTTAACCAGGGCCTTACCATCCCCCGGAATATAAATACCGCTTTTCATAATACTTAATGGCTTAAAGTTGCCTTTGCCGTCACCTTTCAGCATTAAACCATTAAGCGCATCATAACGCCCGATAGTAGCATCACTGCCATAATCGTTGCCATTAATAACTACATCGAGGTTTCCATCCCCGTCAAAATCGCCGGTTTCCATACCGTTTAATACCGATACCTGGGCTTCAACAGGCAGCGGGATAGCTGTAAATTTACCATTGCCATCATTCCTTAAAAAACATGATTGTAAGGTATTAGCTTTCAGCCTCAACGCCCCGCTCCTCTGTTCGGGTGAAAGCACCTCATCCATAGTTGCCAAGGCGTACGAGCGATAATTGGTAAACTTTTTTCTCATGCTGATCATTTGCTTCAGCATATCATCGCGACCGTACATTGGGTACTCCTTTTTATCCCCGTTTTGATCGGGCAGAAAAATAGACGGAATCGCGCTGTAGATGCCGCTCTTATCAAATTCTTTAGCTGTAATGTAAACAGGATATTGGTCACTGGCTTTGATCAGGCTATTCTCGCCCAAATTCCCGACAATATAATCCGTGCGGCCGGTATGCCTGAAATCTCCGGCCACCAATGAGTTCCACCAACCCAGCTTATTGCCCAGGCCAGATTGAACTGTGGTATTAACAAACTTACCATGTTCATTTTTAAGGAATGTTACCGGCATCCACTCGCCGGCCATGACCAGGTCGGGCCAGCCGTCGTTATCATAATCGGTAAAAAGGGCATCGCAAATCATGCCTATGTTTTTCAAAGCCGGGGCTACCTGTGGTGTAACATCCGTAAATTTTGCGTGCCCATTTTCACTATCGTTCCGCAAAATAAAACTCGAAACCGGGTTTGGGTATTTCCATGGCTCAACTCTTCCTGATACAAACAGGTCGGGCTTGCCATCTTTATTATAATCACAAGCCCGTACGCAAAGTTTGCTGGTGAGGTTTGAAGGCAAAGCATCCGTTGTAAGCGTAAAATTGCCTTTGCCATCATTGATATAAAGCCTGTCCTGGTATTCAGGGCCATTTGCTGCAAATTCGTAACCTCCACTGGCTGCATATAAATCGAGCTTGCCATCACCATTGGCATCAAAAAGCAACAAACCCTCATCTTGAAAGTTATGAACAGGATTAATATTGCCTGTTAACAGGTTACGGCGGTTAAATTTGCCGTCGGGCATCTGGAAAAAAACCTGCGCCTGATCGTAAGCGGTGCCGCCAATGATCAAATCATCAAAACCATTGCCGTCGATATCGCCCACGGCTAAAGCCGGATTATACTCAGAAAGTTTATGCGGCAGTAGTTTCTGGATATTAAAATCAAGAAAACCGCTTCCCTTGTTGGTATAATGGATCCCTATGGAATCTGTTATTTCTTTAAATAAAGCATTCGCGGCTATTTGCGGCTGAACCAGGGAATAAGGGTCATTAGCGTTTTTTATATCAACCTTTATTAACTGATCTGCTTTTAGCTTTGCCAGCTTTTCTCTTTTGCCATTCGGCCATTTGATCAAGACCGAATCTATTGTGTTAATTTTACCCAGACCGAAATGCGCTATACTTTGTACCGATGAAATATATCCCCGGTAGGGATCATTTTCATATACCTGTGTCTTATCCTTATCGTAAAATATCTCGGCCGTAGCACCTAAACCATTAATATTTTGCTTATCACCTTTAAAGCTAATTTGCAGGTAGTGGGTTTTATCAAGCTTATTTTTATCATCTCGCGATGTATTGCGGTAAACCAGTGCTTCATCGTTGATATTGTTAACCACCATATCCATAGCCCCGTCATTATCCAGGTCCACGTACACTGCACCGTTTGAAAAAGTAGGCAGGCTTAAGCCCCAATCCTTACTCACATCGGTAAAGGTGAGATTGCCATTATTCGCAAAAGCGTAGTTATGCAGTTTAATTTCGGGGATTTGATCCAAAACTTTTTGCTTGGAAGTAACGGCATAGGCCTGCTCGCGGTAAGTCATAAAGTCGTGGTCAGACACATCCTTAGGGAAGCCGTTGGTTACGATCACGTCCCGATAGCCGTCATTATTAAAATCGGTGATCAGCGGTGTCCAGCTCCAGTCGGTTTGGGCAATGCCACTTAAAAAGCCTATTTCGCTAAAAGCAGGGACGCCCATAGCACCATTCTGCCCTAAACGCGGCCCCTGGTTTAATTGCAGGGTATTGCGTACATACTGGTACTGGGTACCATAAATATCAAAGTTTTGATAAGTTTGGTAACTATTGGGACCGAGGATCATCTTTTTGCGATAGTTGTCCTCAGGATCCATGTCCAGTTCAACAACATCCGGCAAGCCATCGTTATTGATATCGATAACATCCTGCCCCATAGCGTTGTAGGATGTGTGTTTAAAATATTCTTTGGTACGATTGGTAAAGGTACCATCATGGTTGTTGATGTAAAGGATGTTGTTTGATATAAAATCATCCGATACGTAAATGTCTTTCCACCCGTCGTTGTTAAAATCGACCGTTGTGGCTGCATGGCCGTAACCATCCAGGTTAATACCTGCCTGTGCGGATACATCATGAAACACGCCATGATGTAATTTTCCATCCCAATCGTTACGGTACAATCTGCCCCGGCTATGATTTGCCGTATAATTTGAATTACCGAATAAATTAGGATTGTAACTTGCAGTGGCGCTGTTTACTGTAAGGTACATATCCAGGTCGCCATCGTTGTCATAGTCAAAAAAGCTTGCCATGGTTGATTGTGCGCCTGCTTCCAGACCATATTCTGAAGCCTCATTTTTAAAATGAGGAATACCATCGTTGCCTTTTCCCTGGTTAACGTATAGTATATTCCGCCTTTTCAGCGAGTCTTTGGCAATGGTATTGCAAATGTAAAGGTCCGGTAAACCATCATTGTTGATATCAACTACCGCAACACCTCTTCCCCATCGGCCCGCGCCATTTACACCCGCGGCATCGGTAATATCATCAAACTTAAAATCACCTTTATTAAGATATAGCTTGCTTGCCACCATATTACCCGTAAAGTATAAATCGGGCAGACCATCGCCATTAAAATCGCCAACCCCTACGCCGCCGCCATTGTAAATATTCACCAGGTCTAACGGGTTTATCGAATCGTTTTCGATGATCTCATTTTTAAAATGAATGCCCGAATGAGATGATGAAACCTGCTGAAAAAGTGAAGTCTTTTTACAGGAAAATAAGGCAGACGAACATAGTATAACGATGGATAAAATTTTCTTCATCAATTAGGGGATTGGTTTATTCTTTAAAGATAATAATTAACACAAAAAGGCTTTCTCCCTGCGGGAGAAGCCTTTTCTGTTAAATGATAACAACATACTAATTACCGTAAGCCGGATTTTGAGTTAAATTAGGGTTTAGCCCACGCTCAAGCTGCGGAATAGGATAAAGATCACGACCTACCGGAAGTGATGTATTATACAAGCCATGAAGCTTTAAACCGTTATCTGCATCAAGCTTTGCATCTGCAGTGTTAGGGTTAGGGATCATGTTGGTATTGTTGTCAACTGTACCGTAAGCTTTTTTAATGAATTCGGCAGCTACACCAGCCCTGCGCAGGTTATAAAACACAGAATATTCACCCGAAAGCTCGTGCCTGTACTCGCTGTAAACCATTTGTAATGGGTCTGTGATTGGGCTTGAAGCCGAACCGTCATAATTTGCACCATCCTGCATTACAGCCGGTGCAGTGCCGCCCCACGCACGGTCTCTTACCTTTTTAATCGTGGCCAGGCCACCTGCTGCGTCACCTGTACGGATCTGGCACTCGGCTTTATCAAGCAATACTTCGGCATAACGTAACAGTATTTGATTTTGAGCGCCAAAAATTGTTGAATTGCCGGAGTTAGCATCAAGGTTGGGGTCGCGCCACATTTTAGCACAGTAGAAACCGGTACGTAAACCATCACCGTCAGAACCATACCATGGATTGGCATGTGTACCACAGGTATTGATGATCTTACCGTCATCCCCAGTGTATTTAGCTTTTACCTTAGGATCGGAGCTCGCAAAACCTGCTACTACTAAAGGATAAACTTTAATGCCGCCCCGACCTATAATTCCCGGACTAATGTTCTCATCGCCGGGGCCAATCACTGTTGCCAGTTTACGTTTGTCACCAGCCTGGTATGAATAATATAATCCCGGATTGGCATAATCATAACCGAAGTTTGAAACTTCCTCCGGCCAGCTAAAATCCGAAATCCAGGCTACTTCATTACCTGCACCCCAACTTTGGGTACCTGCTACTGTGAACTGCACCTCAAATATCGACTCAGCATTATTTTGATGGTTGTATTCATTTACATCTCTAAAATTAGGCATCAGTGAAAAATGCCCATCCAACTGGTTAAAGTTTGCCAATGCACCGGCGTAATCTTTATTCCACATTTGCGCGGCACCCTCATAAGCTAAAGCAGCACCTTTTGTTGCCCTTCCAAGTTCAGAAGCTGGCAAATCTTCCCTCCATGGTAATAAAGTTGCAGCCTGCTTGGTGTCGGCAATTACCTGTGCAAATACTTGTTCTTGTGTACTTCTTGCGGTTAAACCATCAGTTACTGATTTAAGCTCCAGTGGCACACCGCCAAAACTACCCGCCAGATAGTAATAGGTCATTCCGCGTAAAAAGTAGGCTTCACCAAGCAATCGGTTAGCTAAACTTTCGTCAAGAATCCCTTTGGCTTTCATTTCGGGAATGATTTCAATTGCAGAGTTAGCCCGAGATATACCCACATAAGCACGTTGCCAAAAAGTCCTGATCGGGCCAAAATCTGTAGTTATTGCGTAGTAATTATAAAAACGGTCATTTCCCCAGTTAAAAAAATCATGGGTTTGAAAGTTAGCATAATACCAGATCGACTTTTTTAGCAGGTCGGCATTTTGATAGGTATCATAAATTGAGTTTACAAGCGCTATACCGTCAGATGCTTTATTAAAATAAGCATCTTTAGTGAGCTGTGTATAGCTTGTTTGGTCAAGAAAATTCTTTTTACAGCTCAATGGAACCATAAGTGTGGCACCGAGAGCAATTAGTGTGATATATTTTTTGTTGATTTTCATTTCTTTACTGTTTTATCGCTGCCCAATTAGAAAGTTACATTTAAACCAAGTGTATAAAACTTAGATGAAGGGTAATTACCCGCATCAATACCAGATGCTGTTGCACTTCCGTTAGCTGTGCCAATTTCAGGATCCAGGCCTTTATACCCGGTTATAGTAAACAAATTCTGGGTGGAAAAGTAAATCCTCACTTTTGATAGGGTCAACTTTTTGGTGACGTCAGATGGTAATGTATAACCCAGGGTAAGGTTCCTTAAACGGAGATAGCTACCATCTTCAACATACACACTTGACGGTACATTATTTGCGCTGGTATCATCATTATATGTAAGCCTTGCGTAACGATTTGATGGATTACTCGGGGTCCAGTGATTAACATAATAATCGTAACCTACGTTTTCAACACCAACAAAGCCGGGGGCCTGAAAGCTTTCAAGGGTCCTTTGCTGATAATTCAGGATCTTATTTCCGTAAGAGCCATAGAAATATGCGTTAAGATCAAATGCCTTATAAGCAAAATCGAGGTTTAAACCACCATAAAATTTAGGGATCGGACTACCGAGGCTTGTCCTGTCTGAAGGGGTAACCTGTCCGTCACCGTTGGTGTCGGCATAATAACGATCCCCTGGTTGGGTAACGCTTTTCCAGTAATATGGGTTACTTGGAAATTTAGCTGCAGCGGCCGTATTTAAAGCGTTGATTTGTGCCTGCGACTGGAATATACCTAATGATTTATAACCAAAAAACTCACCTACAGCCTGCCCGATATTGGTTTCGCTGAATTGCCCCCAGCCATTACCGTTAAGACCAGTAACCGTGGTAAGGTTATCAATAAAGGTTAGGCTTTTATTAAGGCTAACTAATTTATTTTTAACCGTAGTAAAAGTCAAGCCCACACCATACCTGAAATCATTTACCGTGTGGTTGTAGTTTACGGCAAACTCAAAACCTTTGTTATTAATTTCACCAACATTTTGTGCCAGGTTTTGGCTAAAGCCAGTTTGTGACGATACAGGAAGGTTTAACAAAAAGTCTTTCGATCTCCTGTTATAATAATCAACTGTAAAAGTAAGCGCGCCATTCAGGAAGGCAGCATCCATACCAATGTCAGTTTGGTAATCAGTCTCCCATCTGAGGTCGGGGTTGGCAGGTTGTGTTGGTGCCAAGCCGGGTTGATAAACCTCTCCTGACGAACCATTTTTACCAAATGGGTAACCCACGTTTGTGCCGGTAGTAGCTGCACCACCTGATGAATATAAGGCATTATATTGAAATAATGGAATAGAGCCCTGATTACCAACTTCGCCATACCCTCCTCTGAACTTCAGATCAGACAGCCATGCAACGTTTTTCAGGAATGATTCTTCTTTAGCTTTCCAGGCTACGGAACCCGAAGGGAATACACCATATTGATGCCCGTTAGCAAATTTCGACGAACCATCGCGCCTAACGGTACCTGTTACAATATATTTGTCATTGTATTTATAGATTAACCGTCCAAATTGTGAAGCAAAAGTTGTTGTATATTGGCTGCCTGTAACAACAAGATCGTTAACCTGCGCCAGATCCCGAAGGGCATTATTGATCAATTTATCTCCGGTACCTGTCATATACCGGTAGGTATTTGATTGTGCTGAAACACCACCAACAAAGTTAATAGCGTGCTTTCCGAAGGTTTTATCATACGATATGGTATTTTCCCATAACCACTCAAAAGTGTTATTAGCGCTTTGCGAATAAACAGAATTTTGGTTAGCTCCGCTTAAACCATATTGCTCCTGCCAGCGAAGGTCTTCCGGTTGAAAGAAGTAACCCGAATAGTCACTTACGTTTAGGCCCGCATTGGTTTTGATCTTAAGCCCGTCTATAATAGTAGCCTCTAATGAGCTACTTGCCAAAAGGTAATTATTTAGGTTTTTATAATCGTTTTTTTCAATAGCATATAATGGATTGTTCCAGCTTTTTGTGTAAATATTGATCGGGTTATAAAAACCATAGTTCCCATTTTTGTCTTTTATCTGGTTGGTTAACTTATTACCACCATCAAGCGTAGGGATAAGCTCTGTTAATTGCTGCAATGATCCTGAACCAAATGGATTATTTTGATCCTGCCTTGAATACTTAGCACTGGTAGATGATTTAAGCCATTTACTTACGGTATAATCAATATTCATACCCAGGTTTAACCGCTTAAAATATGAACCTAAAACAATCCCCTTTTGGTCATAATAACCAGCTGAAAAGGCAGATTGAATTTTTTCGTTGCCTCCGCGTATACCAAGGTTGTAGCTCTGTTTTGCCCCCTGGCGATAAATTGCATCCTGCCAGTCGACACTGGTTAATGCCGAAGGATTTGCCCATTCAGGCAATTCTGTAAAATTACCCTCAGATGCGTGATCTTCATTGGCCAGGGTTGCCCATTGCTGCGCGTTAAGAACTTTATACTTTTTGGGTTTTGATTGCAATGAACCATAGGCATCTAACGATACCTGCACCCCACCATCCTTCCGACCTTTTTTTGTAGTAATGATAACAACGCCGTTTGCTGCCCTAACACCATAAATAGCTGTTGCCGAAGCATCTTTCAACACATCAATATTAGCTATATCGTTAGGATTAACGTTATTTAAGCCTCCGCTGATCGGGTAACCATCAACCACATATAGAGGCTCATTACCATTTGTAGCCAAACTACCTACCCCCCTGATCAATACACTCACACTACTACCGGGTGCGCCATCATTGTTAGTAACCTGTACACCCGCTGCCCTGCCTTGCAAAGCCTGGTCAACGCTGGTCACAGGCACTTTACCTACCTGATCGGCGTTGATTGAACTAATAGCCCCCGTTAAATCTTTACGCTTAGTAGTACCATAACCCACAACAACTACCTCGGTCAGTGTTTTATTATCGGACACTAACGATACGTTAATAACCGATCTGCCGTTTATGGCAACTTCCTGGTTTAAGAAGCCAACAAAGCTAAAAACAAGTGTTTCATTGTTACCGGCGGTTATTGAGTAGGTACCATCGGCCTTTGAACCCGCAGCCTGCGTGCTCCCTTTTATCTTAACGGTAACACCCGGCAAAGGTAGTCCGTTGTCCGAACCGGTGATCTTACCGGTAATCAATTTACTTTGGGCTTGCCCCGACAGGCTTATCAACACAAATGATAAACTTGTACAGATTAAGGCCACAACTTTTTTGATACGTAGTTTTCCTCTCATACGTTTTACTTTAATTTGTTAAAATTGGTTTAAAGCACATGATCACTTCTTAACAGTTGTCGCCAAAGAGATTATATGCTAAGTAAAAGTAGCCAGAGGTAACAATCGATTATAATACGATATGAGTGGTTTTTTGTATTATTTTAACATAACCCAAAAATACAAATTTAAAATTTCAAATAACTAATTATCAATTAGTTAAAGATTAAAAACAAAACCGAAAGTCAATATATTATCGCCATCGTGATAAAATAATACATATCAATGTTAAAATTAAATCACCGAATAAATGTTATTTTAACAATAAAATTGATTTTGATTTTAAAACATTAACCTAACGTTGTGCAGGTTGTATAAACAAAAATGCCTACCAGTTAACACCGGAAGGCATTGATCATTTTTAATTTTTCAAATCCCCTATTTTAGCTTCACAAAATAGATCCTGTTCCTGTCAACTGAATTGGTAGCAGGCAGAATTTTAGCTGCAAAGCCATTTTTACCGTTATCAACAACACCAAAATCGTCATCATTTGATATAGCGAGGA
This sequence comes from Mucilaginibacter gossypii, assembly GCF_017569325.2. NCBI lineage: Bacteria > Pseudomonadati > Bacteroidota > Sphingobacteriia > Sphingobacteriales > Sphingobacteriaceae > Mucilaginibacter > Mucilaginibacter gossypii. The sequence goes on from NZ_CP071878.2 coordinate 3,066,450, forward strand.
TATTACCGGGCAATAAAGCCAAACCTTCGGCTTTATCATGTGGATATACCTTTGGCAAGTCTTTAAGTAAATCGAGCACCAGTGTTTTGGTAACTGGGGTAATACCGGCTGCCTGTAAACCGGCGGCATCATTAAGCTCTTCGACAGTTTTGGTGTTATATAATTTGCCGTTAGCACCGTTTGCGGGGTCGGAGATATCGGTAGCATTGCTGATATCTATTTTAAATACTTTTTTGAACTTAGCGGCATCGGTAGGCGCACCTCCGAACTTACCATCGCGTTCAATAGTTAAGAATGTAGTGGCATTAACGGCGGTTATGTCACTAACGCCTGTTAATGAAGTATTATCCATAAGGTAAGCATACTGTTTTGTATTGCCCGTTGCAATATCAAAGGTAAGGATGCGCAATACAGTTGAATTAGCAACCTTTGCTTTAGATGGGTTATACATTGGCGATTGCATCATGCCAACCAGTGTTTTGCCATCGGGTGTGATGGCTAACCCTTCCATACCGCGGTTAGCCCTGCGGGTAGCAAATACAGCAGGAATTTTACGGCCGCCGGTGCCTGATCCGTAAGGGTTAATGCGTTCGATGGTTTTGCCGCTGGCATCAAAGTGTACTATATGCGGACCGTATTCGTCACTTACCCAAAAAGTACCGTCGGATGCCAGAACCAAACCTTCCGAATCAATACCATCAGCACTTGGAGATAACTGATTTCCGCTCAGATCAAATGGAATTTCGCCCGAAGCTCCCATTCCGGTGGGGTTTGGTAAACCATTTAATTTCACGCCGTTGGCATTTTTTAACTCTATGGTTTGTTCCAGCACCAGTTTATCATCTTTTAACCTGAATTTACCTATCTGCGGATCAAAATCCGGTTTACCGATGATGATGGAATTGGCTGTCTGCCCGGCCACGTTTGAGCCGCGGTCGGTAAGCAGGTAAAATACATCTTTGTGGTTTGGATCTGCTGCCACTGCGGATCCAAAGCCGCCGTTATAAACCTTTACGCCGTCGGCAGTGGTGAAAAGGATAGCCGGGTTTTGCGCCTCGGCCATATCAGGATAGCTGAAAGGATTTATCTTATTATCATTATGGCAGGAAGAAAGGATCGCCGCGGATAACGCGATGACGCTAAGGAATTGTTTTTTCATTTGATAAGTGATCGATTAGTTTTACAAAGGAATCGGCCATATATAAATCTATTGTTAATTCTATAACAATAATTTAACCTACAAGCACAAACTCTATTAAATCTGAACATATAAACAACTCAACATTTTGCAATATTTATGTTACTTACCAATATCATTTAAGATAAAACGTATTACCTCATCCGCTTTTTCATATTTTTAACCTTATGAAACATATTTACCATTATACCTGCAACAACCTTTGGAACAAGGCAAGGCCTTTTGTTTTGGGCATGCTGCTTTGCAGCGGCATAGCTTCGGCACAATCAACTAACCCGGTTATCAACAGCATCATGACCGAAGAAACCACCAATTCGCAACTGGAAAAACTGGCGCATGAGCTGTTTGATGGTATCGGCCCCCGTTTGGTTGGTACGCCGCAAATGAAACAGGCAAACGACTGGGCAGTTGCTAAATACAAAAGCTGGGACATCCAGGCTAAAAACGAAAAATGGGGCGAATGGCGCGGCTGGGAACGCGGGATCTCGCATATTGATATGGTATCGCCAAGGGCAAAATCATTAGAAGGCACGCAACTGGCCTGGAGCCCGGGCATGGGCAAAAAGACCACTACTGCCGAGGTAATTATCCTACCGGATGTGGCCGATTCGGTAGCCTTTCAACAATGGCTCCCCAATGTAAAGGGTAAATTTGTAATGATCTCCATGCTCCAGCCAACCGGCAGGCCCGATTATAACTGGCAGGAGTTTGCCCTGAAGGAATCATTTGATAAAATGAAAGCCGAACGCACCGCCCAAACCGATGCATGGAAAAAACGCATCAGCAAAACCGGATTTACCAATAAAACTTTGCCCGTGGCGTTGGAAAATGCCGGCGCAGCAGGTATTCTGACCAATAACTGGTCGGCCGGGTTTGGGGTTGATAAGATCTTTGCTGCTTATACCAAAATTGTACCTACGGTCGACATTTCATTGGAAGACTATGGTATGCTGTACCGCCTGGGTGAATCGGGCAACAAGCCGGTGATTAGTATTCATTGCGAATCAAAAGAATTAGGTGTAGTGCCAACCTTTAATACCATTGCCGAAATCAAAGGCACCGAAAAACCCAATGAGTATGTAATGCTGAGCGCGCACTTTGATTCGTGGGATGGCGGCACGGGTGCTACCGATAACGGTACAGGTACTTTGACCATGATGGAAGCCATGCGCCTGCTGAAAAAATTCTATCCACACCCAAAACGTACCATATTAGTAGGCCATTGGGGCAGCGAAGAGGAAGGCCTGAACGGCTCACGCGCTTTTGTTGAGGACCATCCCGAAATTGTTAGTAATCTGCAAGCTTTGTTTAACCAGGATAATGGCACCGGCCGCGTGGTAAACCTTACCGGGCAGGGTTTTGTGGAAGCTAAGGATTATTTAAGCAGATGGCTTGCCGCTGTACCTGATACGATCAAAAACCGGATCAAAACCGTATTTCCTGGTCAGCCAGGCGGTGGCGGGTCTGATTTTGCATCGTTTGTAGCTGTTGGTGCACCCGGCTTTTCTTTGGGTTCGCTTAACTGGTCGTACGGATCATATACATGGCACACCAACCGCGATACTTATGATAAAGTTGTTTTCGACGATCTGAAAAACAATGCGATTTTAGCTGCAATCATGGCTTACATGGCCAGCGAAGACCCGCAAAAAACCGTTAACACCAAAACCGAAGGCATTAAATGGCCTGCACAGGTTAAAGCAACGCGCCGCGGCGGATTGGATAAGTAGGCTGAAGATGAGATATAATAAAACGGCCTTATTTACATTCCTGTTGCTGCTCTTAAGCTTTAGTTTGCAAGCACAGGAAAACAATAAAACCAAATTTGTGCATCCTGGTATTTTAAATACCAGGGGCAGTTTGGACCTCATCAGCACACAACTAAAGGCCGGTGATACAATGCGTACCGCGGCCTACCAAAAGGTGCTGGATTTTATTAAAGATCATGAGTACCCGGCGTCGTTCCCATCCACCATCGTTGTAGGTTCAAATGGGGCTACATCACCGTCAAAAACGCAGATCAGAAAAGATTGCGAGCTGGTGTACGCCTTTGCATTGGCCTGGGCTGTTACCGGTAACGCTGATTATGCAAAAAAGGCAATTGGTTTACTGAATGGCTGGGCATATGCATTTAAAGACTATGGTCTGCTTGAAGGAAAAACCAACCCCAACCAGCCCGATCTGGAAGCATCATGGACAACACCAAGTTTTGTGGCTGCTGCCGAAATCATCAGATATTATAAGGTGCAGGGTAAATCTGCCGGATGGGCTGTTGCTGATATTGAACAGTTCAGTAAATATCTTATCAATGTAAAAGATAATTACATCAACAAGATCCCCGATTATAAAAACAACTGGGATGCCTCTGCAGGATATGCAAAAATGGCCATCGGTGTGTTTTTAGATCAGGATTCCGTTTATCGTGCCGGGCACGATTTGTTGGTAAAAGAATTGTCAAATATCATTCAACCGGATGGTACCCTACCCGAGCTTTGCGTACGTAAAGACTGCGTGCATTATCAATATTCGTTAACAGCTTACGCATATGCTGCTGCTATTGCCAAAATACAGGGAGATAATAGTTTATGGAAACTCGGCGATAAAAACATCAGCCTTGGCTATGATTTTATGCGGAAAGCTTACGAACAAAAAACGGGCTGCGACTATTGTAATTTAAACAGCAGGATTTTCCCGGGCGTTGAGGTGGCCTATGGTCATTATAATACTGATAACCTAAATTATCTGAGAGGCTTACAGGCGCCGCTTGGCGTGCCTGTTGATAATACGTTTTTAGGATTTACCACCTATACTCATTACAAAGTTAAGGGACTATAAAAACAAGCCAACAAAAACGCCGCCCGAAAAAAGGCGGCGTTTTTGTTTTATGCTACTGGATGCTTCTCCAGCTCCGGTGTATATTTGCCATCACGGGCTACTGTATTAATATGAGCACGTTCATATAACAGCTTTTGTGCCTCTTCAATATTTTCATCTTTACCGCCCCATTTTTCCAGTGCAGGTTGCTGCACAGCCCTTGAATATGAAAAAGTTAATGCCCAGGGCATTTTATCTTTAAAGCGTACATGCATAGCGTTTAACCGCTCGGATGCCAGTTCGGGAGATTGTCCGCCAGAAAGGAACGCGATACCGGGCACAGCGGCAGGCACGCAGCGTAAAAAACAATTGATGGTAGCATCGGCCACCACATCAGCACTATCCTGTTGGGCAGCTTTAATACCAGGCACTATCATATTGGGCTTTAATATCATACCCTCAAAATTTACCCTTTGCTGGTACAACTGGTTAAATACTGTGTGTAAAACCTCGTTAGTTACTTCGGCACAGGTTTGAAGTGAGTGATCTCCATCCATTAAAACTTCGGGCTCCACGATAGGCACAATACCTGCCTCCTGGCAAATAATCGCGTAGCGGGCCAACAGAAAAGCATTGGCTTTGATGCTTCCACTTGTTGGAGTATTTTCACCTATGGTTATAACCGCCCGCCATTTGGCAAAACGAGCGCCCATTTTATAATATTCGGCCAGGCGTTCAGGCAAACCGTCCAATCCTTCAGTTATTTTTTCACCAGGGAAACCATCCATGTCCCTTGCACTTTCATCCACTTTGATACCGGGGATAATTCCTTTTTCTTTCAGGATATCAACAAACAGTTTACCATCCGGGGTGCTTTGCCTTATGGTTTCATCAAACAAAATGGCCCCGCTAATGGCTTCTTCCAGCTTCGGCGTGTTCACGATCAGGTCGCGGTATTTGCGGCGGTATTCTTCCGTTTGCGGGATATTCAGCGCTTTAAAACGTTTGTTACAGGTATTAGTACTTTCGTCCATTGCCAAAAGGCCTTTATTACCGGCCATAAGCTGTTTTGCGATATATTTCAGGCTTTGCAGTTCCATAAGTGATTGCTTGATTATTGGTGAATAACACAAGTTAATTCATACTTGTTTCAAGCGGCAAAGAGAATATTGCAGGTTTACTTGTGGATGACTTTAGCAGGTAAATTGATGTAACGAACCGGTCGTTAATAATTGTCACGCCAGCTTACAGTCCAAATCCTTCAGGTACAAAATCAAGAGAAACGGAGTTCATACAAAACCTTTTATGTGTTGGCGGCGGACCATCATCAAATATATGCCCCAGGTGCGAATCACAGCGGGCGCAGATCACCTCGGTACGCTGCATGCCGTACGAGTTATCCTCTTTATAAATTACACTTTTTTTGCGCACGGGTTCGTAAAAACTCGGCCAGCCGCAGTCGCTTGCAAATTTGGCATCTGAGCGAAAAAGTTTGTTGCCGCATACCGCGCAGTAATAAGTGCCTTTAGTATCCTTGTTCCAGTATTTACCGGTAAATGCGCGTTCGGTTTCCTGTTCTCTTGCTGTGGCGTACAAAGCAGGCGGCAGGATTTTTTTCCACTCGGCGTTCGATACATTTAAATGCCGGGTATCGGTATTGGAGTAATAAGGATTATTTTCGTGCCCCTTTATTGTCTTTGCCTGCTGTGCAAACATTCCCGTTGTAAAAAACAACAGCGCTGCTATCATAAATACCGCTTTCATTATTGCTTCAGTTTATCTTTAAATACTTTTTTAAACTTCTCCAGTTCGGGCTGGATCACATATTTACAGTATGGTTGGCTGCCATTCTGGTTAAAATAGTTTTGATGATAGTCTTCGGCCTTGTAAAAAGCTTTGTATGGCACCACTTGTGTCACTATCGGATCTTTATAGGCTTTTTCGGCGTTCAGCTTCGTGATGTAATATTGGGCCTTTTGCTTTTGCCGGGCATTATGATAAAATATAGCCGACCGGTATTGTGTGCCTACATCATTACCCTGCCTGTTTAATTGCGTTGGGTCATGCGCCACAAAAAATGCAGCCAGCAACTCGTCATAGGTAATTTTTGCTGGGTCGTAGATGATATTGCAAGCTTCTGCATGACCGGTTGTACCAGTGCAAACCAACTCGTAGGATGGGTTGGCCACATGCCCGCCGGAAAATCCGGAGATCACTTTTTCAACCCCTTTTAATTGCTGAAATTTAGCTTCGGTGCACCAGAAGCACCCTGTAGCAAAAGTAGCGGTATCTAACACTTTTTTAGGGGCAGATGCCGAAACAGAAAAACAAGCCGTTAACAGTACAGCTATGAAACAAGTTATTTTTTTCATGTATAACATATAGGTTTTATACGATGCGTATTTGCAGTAACTAACGTAAAAAACACGGGGAGCGTTGAGCAAAATTGCCATATTAATGCTTTGTGATAGTTGTTTGACAAAACATGCTGTTTTACTTCGAAAGAATAATGGAAATTTAAAACATTTTGAGATTTTGCTAATTGTATCAATATCAATTAACCAATTAAAATTTCCGTCATGAAACATGCATTCATTTTTGGGACTACCATATTTTTGTGCGAGCAAAATACGCTTACTTATAGCGATGGGCTTAGTAATATTGAGTTTTTGAGGATCCTTTCATTTTATAATGAGCAAAAGGGCAAAGTGCTTACCATCGAGGCCAATATCAACGCTCCTAACGGCGAAACGATCAGGATAAGTGCTAATGCCAATGAAAACGGCGCTGATATACGCCTTGACCTAACTAAAGGCCGTATTAAGGTATTTCAACCCGGACACGCGGAGCCTGTACTGGATGTGTATCAGTTCGATCCGCATGAATACAGCGGTTTATCAAGCCATGTGCTGAATGAGATCCACGCGCAGCATCCTGACCATGTACTAACCATTAAAGGAAATTTCTTTGTTGGCGGAGCGCATTTCCTGATAGAGAACGAAAAGATGTTCATAGATAATAATGGCTATGCCAACGGTGTAGTGAATGCGCATAATGGGATAATACTATCGGCTGCTGTGGCGTGAAACAGCATTGAATTTAACCGATTGTCGCCCTGAGTAGGGTTTATTTGCGCACAAATGATCGCATTGCAGATGACTTTTTTTGTATCTGATAATCAGCATATTGCCGACTTGTCAATGGCAGCGATAGCACAAGATCTTCTTCGATAAGCAAAACTGCTATACAGGGCGAAGAAGATGCTTCGTTCCCACCCATGACAACTTAAAACGGGTGTCATGGGTAGCCCGTCGAAGCATGGCGGGCAGGCCTCTGCGCACGGGTCTTCGACAGGCTCAGACTGACAGGCCATCTTTTGTCATTTCACCTTCAGAGGCCTCCGGGTTTAAACACTCAGCATCACAATCTATTAAATTCTACTCAAACACACTCTTCGCCTTCTTAATAGTTTTTTCCAGGTCGATGCCTTTTGCCAGTACACCTTTAAAAAGGTCGCCGGTTTCTTTAAGGCGGTCGATGGAATTAAAAATGGTAAAATCTTTCATGGTGAGCCCAGGTTTCACTTCGTCCCAATGCAGGGGCATAGAAACAGTAGCGCCCGGTTTAGGTCTTAAGGAATACGGCCCCGCTACGGTAGCTCCCGGACGGTTCTGCAGAAAATCAAGGTACATTTTACCATTTCGCTTGGCTACCATACGTTCCAAACTTGTATAATCGGGAATTTGCTTATGAACAATGCCCACCACGAGCCGCGCAAACATCTGTGACTGATCATAATCATACTTCGCGCCCAACGGGATATAAATATGCATCCCTGTTGATCCCGATGTTTTACAGTATGAAGGTACATCTATAGCGTCAAGCACTTTTTTTACCTCCAAAGCGGCCGCAATAACCTGGTCGAACGTATTTTTATCCGGATCGAGGTCGATCACGCAGTAATCAGGATTATCCGGCGATTGTACCCGGCTAAACCAGGGGTTCATTTCAATACATCCCAGTGATGCCATCCATAGTAAATAAGATTCATCAGAACCTACCAGATATTCTTTATGTTCCCCTTCGCTGGTGGTGTAAGGGAAAGTTTTAGTAATCCAATCGGGTGCTTTACCTTTCACATCCTTTTGGTAAAAACTTGGCCCATGAATGCCATTAGGAAACCTGTTGAGCGACATAGGCCTATCCTTTAAATAAGGTAAAATATATTCAGCGACCTGGTAATAGTAGTTGAACATATCCCGCTTGGTTACACCATCTTCGGGCCAGTAAACTTTGCTCAGGTGTGTAAATTTGAGCTCATGTCCGCAAATTTTGCGTACCTGGGTTTCATCTTTAGGATTAAGAAGGGTTTTCCGGTCAGTATTTTTCACGGGCTTAATGGCTTTAGCGTGTGTATCATTATCAGCTCCTTCGGCTTCCTCAACGGTTTCGGCGGTATGTTTCGGAGTTTCCAGTACAACATCTTTTGTTTTTTTATCGCTACGCATCCCTTTAAAAGAGGCTTGCCTGAACACTCCATCATTGGTCACTTCAGCAAATGCCACCTCGCAAACCAATTCGGGTTTAAGCCAGGTGGGTTTGGCCCCTAATCGCTGCGGCCTGAACCTTGACGGCTTATCCACATCAGGCTCCACTTCAAACGGACTTTTATCGGTAATAAGCGGCTTAAACTGTTCCATCATTTCTTTCTGCAGTTTATCAGAAAAGCCTGTACCCACTTTACCGGCATACTGTAGTTTACCCTTATCATCATATAAAGCAAGCACCAGCGCGCTGAACGATTTGGAAGTGCCCGCATTTTTGGTAAAGCCGGCAATGATCACTTCCTGCCTGCGTTGCACTTTTATTTTAAGCCACTCTTTTGAGCGAAGATCGGAAGTATAAACACTGCTGGCTTTTTTAGCGATGATACCTTCCAGTCCAATCCTTTCGGCGGCGTTAAAAAATTCGATCCCACCTGTATCAAAAACTTTGCTTTGACGGATGCGGTCATCATTGGTGGGAAGAACCGCACTTAAGATAGCCTGGCGTTGTTTAAGGGGCAATCCCATCAGGTTTTTACCCTCATACCAAAGGATATCGAAAACATAATAAACCAAATTGCCATCGGCCTCGCTCCGCCAGTTTTGCAGCGCTCCAAAATCGGAAACACCTTTATCATTCAATACCAGGATCTCGCCATCAATTACTGCATTGATCTGCCAGTCTTTCAGCAATTTATTAATTGGATAATATTTATCAAAAGGAAGATTATTGCGGGAAATCAGCTCCGCTCCTTTCTTGTCGATCATTGCAATGGCCCTGTAGCCATCCCATTTAACCTCGTAAAGCCAATCGGGGTCATCAAAAGGCTCGTCTACAAGGGTGGCCTTCATTGGCTTTATCTTAGTTGGCGCTTTTGATTCAGGTGCTTTTTTCAGTAGTTGTTCAACATCAAAATCCTCCGTATCATTAGTGCCCACTTTCTTTTCCAGTTGTTCAACGGGTTCGTTCAGGACTTTTTTTTTACCTGTTTTTTCAGGCTTTTCTACATCCTCTTCATGCCCGTGCTGCCAAACCTTTTCGCTGGTTTTTTCCATACTTTCAATGGTTTTGCCGGAAAGAATAGATTTATCTTTTTTGGTAATATCTTTAACCGACGCAAATTGGTCATTGTGCTTAATTAGCAGCCAACCGTTTTCGCCCATACCATGGGTTTTAACAAGGGCGTATTCACCCTCCAGCTTTTCACCATGCAGCTTGATCTTTACCGACCCTGCCTCGAGTTGTTTAAGCAGGTGTTTTTCCTGCGCTTTTTTGCCTTTGATCTCTTCAATGGGCTCATAAGTACCCTCATCCCAAACTATAACGGTACCGCCGCCATACTCACCTTTGGGGATGAGGCCTTCAAAATTCCGGTAGTCAAATGGATGATCCTCAACCATCATAGCAAGGCGCTTGACCTTAGGATCGGTTGAGGGGCCTTTGGGTATGGCCCAGCTTTTAAGCACGCCATCCATTTCAAGCCTGAAATCATAGTGTAAACGCGAAGCATCATGCTTTTGGATCACAAACATCAGGTGGTCTTTGTCCTTGCTCCTCCCCGCTTTGGGCTCACGGGTTTTGCTAAAATCGCGTTTTTCTGCATACTTTTCCAGGCTCATAGTGGTGCTATTTGTTGTTCAAAAATTTGGCTACCGCGACGGCTGAATTCCCAACGGCACGTACCGCTGTTTTTAACCTTTCCGGGCGAACTCCAAATTTGTTTGCCCAATACTCAACCTCATAATTTTCGCTGGTATTGATGATGCTGTTGTCATGCAATCCCGCTTTGTTCCTGTTGTTCATGATTAGTTTTATGATTGATATATTAACAGATCAGCCAATTAAAGGTTTGATTATTAATTAATAAATTATTGTACTAAAATTTATTAATCAGCAGATGGTTACTCCCACCCATCACTTTGGTCGGCGTAGTTTGGCATCATCATGTAAACCAGTACAGCAAGGCAGGCAAGCAATACCAAGCGGGTTACCCAGAATATAAACGTTTCCATAGTTATTTTTTTAGATGTTTTAATTTGGTTTGCTGTGTAAAATTTAAGCATACCGCGTGCCATTTTACAACTATTTAAATACCAACAGGTTACATCAATACCACTAAATAAAATTCACCATATTTCGAGTATCGACGATTGTTTAACGATTATTAGTGATAAACACCCGCCCTTTTATTGATGCTATAAACAGTTTTTAAATCGCATTCAGGACAGTTTCAAACAACAAAGCCTGAGAAGTTTCGCTTCCCAGGCTTTTAGATAAAACGCTTAAAAGAATGTTACGATCAGGCTGTTATGTTTTGCCTGCCGGCCTTATGCCCTATTGTAGAATAAAAAAGGATAAACAGGTAAATAGGAATAAGCAAAATATAGGCAGACTGCGCCGAAAACTTTTCCGAAAAATAACCATAGAGCGGGGGCAAAACAGCGCCACCTGCAATACCCATAACCAATAATGAAGATGCTATTTTAGTAAAGCGGCCTAAACCGGCCAATGCCAGCGGCCATATAGCAGGCCACATTAACGAATTGGCCAAACCAAGCAATGCAATACAAAATACCGATGCGTAGCCGTGGGTTAACAATGTTGCAATGGTTAAAATGATACCCAAAATTGCCGAAGCTACCAACGCTTTTTGTTGTGTGATAAGTTTCGGGATACAGAAAACACCAACCAGGTAACCAACGATCATGGAGATCAAAGTACATGATGTAAAAAATTTAGCTGTTGATAATGGGATATGTTGAGAAGTGCCGTAAAGTGAAATTGAATCGCCGGCAATAACTTCGGCACCTACATAAACAAACAGGGCTGCTACGCCAAGCATCAAATGCGGAAACTGTACAATACTTGTTTTATTGGTATTTGCGGCAGCTACGGTTTCGTCTTCATGCTCGGTGTTGATCTCGGGTAATGATGAAAAATAAATAAGGATGGCCAGCAAAATCAAAACTACCACCATGATACTGTAGGGCATAATCACCCTTGATGCCAGCTCATTTAACTCCAGTGCTTTTTCTGTTGCACTTAAAGTTTTAAGCTTTTCGGTTATCGAATCGATATTGGCGAGTACTACGGTACCCAAAATAACAGGTGCTAAAGCGCCGGCGATCTTGTTACAAATCCCCATGATACTGATCCGCCGAGCAGCAGTTTCGGCAGGCCCCAAAATAGTGATATAGGGGTTTGAAGCGGTTTGCAGCACGGTTAGCCCGGTGCCCTGAACAAACAAGCCAATTAAAAATATCCCGTAAGTACGGGTCATTGCAGCGGGGATAAATATTAATGCACCTATGGCCATTACAAACAAGCCTATGGCCATCCCGTTTTTAAATCCAAACTTTTTGATGGTTTTTCCGGCGGGAATACCCATAACAACGTAAGCAATATAAAAAGCTGTAGTTACAAAATACGCTTCCTTGGTAGTCAGCTCGCACGCTATTTTTAAGTAGGGAATGAGTGTTCCGTTCATCCAGGTTACAAAACCAAAAATGAAAAATAAAGCACCGATAATTACAATTGGGTTTATCGCTGATCTTTTTACCGGCGATTCGATTACTGAACTTGTTGCCTGGGCCATAGTATGTTATTTTATTTAGAGGTATTTTATTTTAAATGAATTTTACCGTACCAAAAAACTGCGACAAATGAAAATCAGGTACGGGGCTATCGATATTATTCCAGCTTATAAAATGCGGTTCGGGCAGGTCATCACCGCATTTAAAAAAGTTTGCCTTGCTTGTAGTTCCGTTCAATGTTTTAACATCGTGATAAACAAAAATGGAGAAAGGGACTAACAATGTTAACTCCCAAGTGTTAAAACCGGCTGGGTCTTTTGCCCACTTGATATTACTTAATGTTTTTATACCACTCACCTTATTATCAGGTACCGCTTCCCTACCGTTACGATCTTTACCAAAGCCAACCAACGCGGTCCCGAGGGCATTAAATTCCAGGTTGTAATAATTTTGGTCGTCAGCAAAACTTATAAAAAGTTCTACGCAGCTATCTTTATAAACCGGATCATTTACTGTTTTATAAGTTGCCTGTGTATACTGCTCTTCTACAAAATATTTTAGGGCAACACCGTTTTCGACATGAGCTATTGAAAAATTAACTGATGGGAAATATCCGGTATCGCTCCATAAAAGATTATCGATAGCGTACTTTTTTCCTTTTTCGAGCAAAACCGATAGCTCATCAAGGTTATTTTCATTGTAAGTACCCGGAATAAAGGGGGCGTAAACTTCCTTCACTGTTATTTTATAAAATGTTTAGTTTCAATTTACCAAAAGCGCATCCCAAATCAATGATTCATGCAGAATTAATGCGCTAATGTTAATTTTTCTACCAAAATAAACAAAAAGTTTATAAATTATTTAATAATCTCTATTTACTTATTAAAAAAATATAAAAACTTTTTAATCCTTGTACTTACCGGAGAACCACCTGCAATTTCTCTTTCAGTTCTACTTTATAATTAGCTACCTTGTACTAACCAATTTGTTATGAAAAGAAAAACTTTCATTCAATTAAGTACTACCTTGATGGCGTCTCCCTTATTATCATCATTCGAATCATTCGCGCAACAACCCCGCCTGCAAAACTGGTCGGGTAATTTAACTTACAGCACAGGCAATGTATTTTACCCAAAATCGGTTGAAGAGGTACAGCAGCTCATTAATAAACACGATAAAATAAAAGCATTGGGCACCAGGCATTGCTTTAATAATATCGCAGACAGTAAAGATAACCTGCTCTCCACGCGCGACCTGAACAAAGTGGTATCCATCGACAAGCAAAATCATACAGTTACGGTTGAAGGAGGTATAAAATACGGCGAGCTTGCCCCGCATCTCGATAAAGAGGGCTTTGCGCTGCATAACCTCGCCTCGTTGCCCCATATATCAGTAGCAGGCTCAATTACAACGGCAACACATGGCTCGGGCGTAAAAAACGGCAACTTATCAAGCGCAGTAGTGGGGCTGGAAATTGTTAAAGCCGATGGCAGTATCGTTCATCTTTCAAAAGCAAAAGATGCGATAAAGCTAAATGCGGCCGTGGTTGGGCTTGGAGCATTGGGGGTAATCACCAAAGTTACCCTGCAAATACAACCAACTTACATGATGAAACAGCATGTATTTACGGGCTTGCCTATGAGCGAGCTAAAGCAGCATTTTGAAAAAATTGTTTCGGCCGGGTATAGTGTTAGCCTGTTTACCGACTGGCAAAGTGACCATATTAACGAAGTTTGGATAAAAAGCCGGATGGGTACCGATAAAGACGAAAACCTGAAGGAATTTTACGGAGCAAAAGCAGCTACAAAAAACCTGCACCCAATTATAGGACTTTCTGCCGAAAACTGCACCGAGCAAATGGGCGTTCCGGGGCCATGGTATGAGCGGTTGCCGCATTTTAAAATGGGCTTTACACCAAGCAGCGGAAAGGAGCTGCAATCAGAGTTTTTTGTGCCTTTTGATCATGCCGTTGAAGCTATCGAAGCAGTGGAGCGATTAGGGAAGCAGATTGGCCCTCATCTTTTCATCACCGAGATCCGCACCATCGCCGCCGATGACCTGTGGATGAGCCCTGCCCATAATCAAAAATCGGTGGCTATCCATTTTACCTGGAAACAGGAAACAGAAGCTGTATTGAAATTGCTCCCTCAAATTGAACAGGAGCTTTCTCCGTTTAAAGCAAGACCACACTGGGGTAAAATCTTTACCATCCCTGCTAAAACATTAGCAGCACGTTACGAAAAGATGGATGCTTTTAAAGCTCTGGTAGCCGAATACGATCCGCATGGAAAATTCAGAAACCAATTTTTAGCAAACGAGCTTTATACTTCCTAAAATCAGTGGGCTAAGACTGCTGCTAATTAAAAAATCAATTTATTAGCTTTTAGCCTCATGCATTTTGCTTTAAGCTTTTCGAAAAAGCTTATGGCTGTTGCCTGCGCGGGCGTTTTGCTCTAACCGGGGCCGCAGCGTCCTGCTGCTCATAGCGGTTATTTTCGCGCGGAAAGCGGGGCTTGTTGTAACCTTGTGGCTTTACTTTGTTAAAACCCGGCTTAGGTTTTGAAAATTGCTGTTTTTGCTGGGGCTGGTGCTTTTGTTCTGCTATCCTTACGCTTATTTCACGCTCATCGATAGTAGCACCATTCATAGCGTCAATTGCACGTTGAGCGCCTGCCTCATCAGTCATTTCTAAAAAACCATAACCTTTACTAATGCCGCTGTCTTTATCGGTAATTATCCGCACGGTGCTTACCGTGCCATAAGCACTGAACAGTTCAACAAGTTCAATTTCTTCCATATCCCGCGGAAAACCCACGATAAAAAGCTTAATCATACTCTACCAAGTAATTGCAATAGGTAACCAGTCAGCAAATATAGTGCACAAAAATGGTTTAGCCTATTGCTTAACCACCTGTTAAAGGCTTATTTACAAAAAAAGCGTTCCGGATATTATCCCGGAACGCTTTTTCACACTAATTGTGTAGTAAATCGCTTTGGATTATTTCCATTCAAACCTCTTTAGCGTCTTAATTATTATCTCAACTCATAATCAATTCCTTGCCCTTTATTTAGCTAGTTAAGCTGCATATATATACACGAGCATTATCACTGTGGATCGATGCTATTCAAAGGATTGATATAGTATCGGTATCGCTTGAGAATTCACGGCTTGATTTTTTCTTTTACCGTTGCTGTTAACACCTCGCACTATTGGTTAACTGGTGAAAATTGCTGATAAAATTACCCATAGTTCCCCAATAATGTAATGCCTGGTTAAAACTTATTAAACACCGCTTAATTATTTTGCCTTGCGGATATAAAGACTGCCGAAGGTGGTTTTCATCAATAATTCGGGACCGCCGCCGGCTATTTTCCCGTAAACCCAATCCTCCATTTTCAGGCTGTACATTCCTTTTTCACCGGTATTTTTGGTAACAACCGGTTTGCGCTGCTCGGTAACCACATCAAAATCGGTGAATATATCACCCTGATCTGATTTTAACTTTACATTGGCCTTAAGGCTTGCCGGGAACGTAACATCAACCTTGCCGTTGAGCGTTGAAAATGCCATGGCCGCTTTTGCATCAATGCTTTTAAAGCTAACCTCAACATTGCCATTAACCGTATTGGCCACAACAGATCCTGATATATTATTTAGTTTGATATAGCCATTAACATTCCGTATTTCCAGGTCGCCGCTCAGATTGCTGGCATTGATGTTACCATTATTTACAGTGGACAATTTAACGCTGGTACTATTCATGGGTACTTTAATAGTCAAATTAGTAGTTTTATTAGGGCTGCCATGAACGTTTACCTGGTTATTGTTTTCCTGGGCTTGTACATCCAGGTTGCTCCCGGCCGATAAACGCCTCATTCCGCCCGGTGCCGGTTCCTTTTCACGGTGTTTTCTTTCTTCGCCCTGGGCATCAATAATAATATCCTTACCCTCATAACCTGTTATGGTTATTGAACCATTAATCAGTCCAACTTCCAGTTTATATGGCTTTCCCGGATCACTTAACGGCACAACTAACTGCCCTTTTTCACCGTCCTGCGCCCAAAGCCTCGTGCTTAACAGCGCAGTTAGTAGTAATATACCTGTAAATCTTATCGTTTTCATGTTGTTATTTTTTATTGTTGTTTTTTGATATAAATATTACCGTTAAGTGTTTCAAACTTAAATAGCTTTCCGCCTGCCCCTATACGTACGCCATTATTTTTACTAAGCTTGTAAGTAGTGCTGCTGCCGCTTTTTGATTCAGTTTTACTTACTCTTGTAGGCAAAATCTCTGCATCCGGAAAATCGGTATAAAACTGTCCGTTCATACTTTTAAATTCAAGATCAGCTGCCAGGTTAGCCGGGTAAGTTACTTCAAGCTTACCATTAAGTGTATAATAGCTTGAAGCATCGGGTGGCACCGAGAGGTAAGTTACATTAAGCGGCCCGTTAATGGTATGTGCGCTGGTTGTACCTTTGGCATTGGCAATGGTTATGCCGCCGTTTACATTGTTTACTTTTAATGCCCCATATACATCTTTAACTTCAATGTTACCATCGTTTACGGTTGATACGCACAGGTTTATACCATAGGGCACTTTAACAGTATACTCTAATTTTACCGTATAATCTATATGATGACGATCCTCTCGGTTCCAGTTGCGGCGTGGGCGGGTATCGTAGGGTTCGGCCGTGTAAGCGATAATACTATCAGCCTTTTGATCAAATCCCAGTTTAACTTCTTTTTTACCGGTTTCTACATCACCAGCGCTTTTGCCCCGGATGGTTTCATCTACCTCAATTGATACCTGGTTGCCTGAATATCCCTGCACGGTTATAGAGCCCCAAATATTGTAAATGGCCAGCGTAGTGCCCGAAGCCGCTCCCTGCAAAGTGAATTGCTTACTGATATGCTCTTTATAATCCTGGGCATGGGCCGAAATTTGGGCAAGGCAAAGCCCCAGACCTGCTAAAACAGGTAATAGTGATCTTTTCATGATTTGGTTTATTTTTAAATAAGTTGGGTTATCGTTTGTTTGATTTTATCGCGAACGCCATTATCAAGGCCTTTTTGTTTTAGCAGTTCTTTAAATGATTTTACTGATCGTTTTTCCTGCAGTTTCAGCATGACATCAGCAATGGCCAGTTGCATCAGCGGCGAATCCTGCTCAACTATTGACTTTATGAGGCCTTCCCTTACTTCCGGGTAACCGGTAAGGTGTGTCAGCGCATCAAGCGTGCTCAGGCGTACATTTACATTTGGATCGTTGTTCAGCGTAGCCAGTAGGGCGTCTATCACCTGCTTATCTGCATGTTTAATCTCACTGGTATAGCTTACCCCCCTGATCCGCTCGGAGGCTGATGGATTTTCAAGCAGGGCCAGCATCATGGTTTGTTTAAGCTCATGCACCTGCGAGCTTAGGGCTTTCAGTTGTTTATCCTGGTCATCACTTTTACTTTTACCGAAAAACAGGTACCCTGCACCCACTAAAATCACAACCATTGCCAGGTTATAGGCCATGGGCCAGCGTGGCTGCCACTCCCAGATCCGGCTTACCTGGTATTTAATATCAGCCCACAAACTCCTTTGCTCTTTTACAGATTCCTTGTAGGTATCCAGCATGGCATAAAACTTCACGCTCATATTGGCCGATGGCTCGGGAGTTTCGATATGGCCCATTGTATCCCACATTTGCTGAAGTCCCTGCAACTCTTCACGGCAATTGGCGCAGCCTGCAATATGGCGCTCTAAGGCCCCACTTTCTTCAGGACTTAAATCTTTGTTTATCCAACCGGTAAACAGTTCCTCATATAGCTCACATTTCATCTTATACTGTTTTATCGTTCCATTTTTACATAAATACTTTTAAGCTCCTGCATGGCCCGGTGGATGCGCACTTTTACTGTGCCTTCGGTCATGCCCAGTATTTCGGCTATTTCCTGGCATTTTAGTTCCTGGAAACGGCTCAGGGCCAAAATCTCGCGCTGGCTTTCACTTAACTTTTCCATGGCACGATGTAGCTCAGCCTTAGCTTGCTTTTTTTCAAATTGTTCATCCGGCACCAGGCCCCCTGCCATGGTTTCAGCCGCTTCCACGCCCTCGTGTTGTACCTGCTGTTTGTTTTTGCGCCAGTGATCTTTTAACACATTGCGGGCGATGGAGTACATCCAGTGGATATATTCACCGGTACCGGTAAAGGTGTGGCGGTACTTGAGCATCTTATAAAACACCTGCTGTACCATGTCCTCGCTTAGCTCGCGCTGGTAGGTCATGTGGAACAAAAAGCCATACAACTGTCGATTGTAGCGTTCAAAGAGCATACCCATCCTGTCAAGGTCGCCGGCTTTCACCTTTAGCATAATGGCATTGTCTGTAAGCGTGTTCAATCAGTTTGTAATTATGTAATATACCTTAAGTACTTCGGCGGCGTAAAATGGTTACAGAAAATTTTTATTTTTTTGGAGGATGCAATTGGCGATCAAACTTAACAGAAATTTAAACCAAACAGGCAATTGGTTTGAAGTGTAATTAACTAACTTTATAATAACAATTAAAACCATAAGATCATGACCACCACCGAAGTAGCAGCAAAATTAGTTCAGTATTGCCGCGAAGGCAAACATACCCAGGCTATTGATGAGCTTTATGCAGATAATATTGTGAGCCGGGAGCCAAAAGGTTCGCCAATGGAGCTTACCGAAGGTAAAGAGGCAGTTAAAGGCAAAACAGAATATTGGTATGCCTCGGTTCAGGAGATTCACAGCGGCGAGGTATCTGACGCGATAGTTACCGGTAATTTTTTCGCGGTAACCATGGATATGGATGTTACCTATAAAGAAGGCGGCCGTATGCCAATGAATGAAATTGCGATTTATGAAGTGAAAGACGGAAAAATTATAGCCGAGCAGTTTTTTTATAATATGGGCTAAGCGCACCTAACCAATAATAAATGACAAAGGCCTTCGCTCTCCGCAAAGGCCTTTTGTTTTTATCTTCGGAGCAATAAAGATCACTATTCCATTGAGCGGATAATACCCAGCTCAAGCCCTCTTAATTCGGCAAGGCCACGCAGCCTGCCAATGGCCGAATAACCGGGATTGGTTTTCTTTTTAAGGTCGTCAAGCATCTGGTGACCATGATCGGGGCGCATAGGGATACTTAATTTACGCTGTTTCATAACCTGTACCAGCTCTTTTACCACGGCGTACATATCCACATCACCTTCCAGGTGGTTATCCTCATAAAAATCGCCAAACTCATTGCGGCGGGTGCTGCGCAGGTGAATGAAATTGATCCTGTCGCCAAATTGTTTTACCATGGCCGGCAGGTCATTATCCGGTCTTACGCCGTAAGAGCCCGTGCAGAAGCATAAACCATTGTTTAATGAAGGCACAGCCTCAATAAGCGCATTGATATGTTCGGCGGTACTCACTACCCTTGGCAGACCCAAAATGGCGTACGGCGGATCGTCCGGGTGGATAACCATTTTTATATTATTGGCATCGGCAACCGGGATAATCTGCTGCAGGAAAAAGATCAGGTTTTGCCTTAGCCTTTCCGCATCAATGCCGTCATAGGCAGCAAGGGCATCCCTGAATTTATCCAGCGTAAAGCTTTCTTCACTGCCTGGTAAACCGGCTATAATATTACGCTGCAGCAGTTGTTTGTCATCATCGCTCATGCCATCAAAACGGGCTTTGGCACGGGCAAGTTCATCGGTGGTATATTCATTTTCGGCACCTGCTCTTTTCAGCATAAACACGTCGAATGCAATAAAAGCGGCTTTTTCAAAACGGAGGGCTTTTGAACCGTCTTCAACTGTAAAAGCCAGATCAGTACGTGTCCAGTCCAGCACGGGCATAAAGTTATAGGTAACGATATGGATACCGCAGGCGGCCAGGTTTTGCAGGCTTTGTTTATAGTTTTCGATGTATTGCAGGTAGTCTCCGGTTTGGGTTTTGATGGCTTCATGTACGGGTACGCTTTCAACTACATCCCAGGTAAGCCCGGCAGCTTCGATGATGGCTTTGCGCTCGTTAATGGCCTCAATTGTCCATACCTGGCCGTTGGGTACCTGGTGCAGGGCGCTTACTACGCCTGTACATCCCGCCTGCCTGATATCGGCCAAACTTACAGGATCATTAGGGCCATACCAGCGCATGGTGTTGATCATGCTGAAGGTATTGCTTGTATTGGTATCACTCATTTTATATAACAGTAGATTTAATATTCAAAAACAGGGTGTTCAATTTTAGAAAGGTTGAACACTTCAAAAAAAACCAATATTGATAATCAAGCACTTAAGTGTTCAAATACTACAACAAAATAACTAAAACGCTAATAATCAATAAAATAACATTTAACAACTTATTTTATTGAACACCTGATTTTTAAAAATTGAACACTGACACAGCCATGTCAGTAAACACATATCAAGCTGCAATTATCACGCGCCAATAATCGTTATATTTTTTTAATAGCCTAACAGTTAATTACAAATAATTTTGTGTGCTGGTTGAGCTTTGAGCAATCTCACATTCAATCCTTTCATTATGCAGCGCGATCCTTACGGCAGGTAAAAGAAATTATTGGTATCAAACTTGCATCGTCGCGCTCTTGGCCGCGCGGGGCCAGGTACTTTTGTCTTGATACAAAAGTACCCAAAAAATCAAGTCAGCAGGGAGGCTTCTTTGCGCTCACCCACTCCACAGCCCGTCGCGCCGGCCTTTGCCCTGCAAAACGGGCAGAACCACGGGCTGCAATTATTTTGCCCCGCTACGCTCGCGCTTTCCCAATGCTTCTGCAAAAACTTGCTATGCCCCTTCCTGCGCTCAAGGCCACTATTGTTCTGCCCGCTTTCACCCGAAGCTTACCTGCTGACGGAAAAGTGCTTTTTTCAACGGCCCATGTTGAGCCAATCGAAGCATGGTGCGCAAGGCCTTTGCGCGCGACCCTTCGACTGGCTGCCATTGACAAGTGTACAATATACTGATTATCAGACGCAAAAAAATGTCATCTGCAATGCGATCATTTGTGAACAAATAAACCCCTACTCAGGGTGACAAGCCCCTCTCTTGGTTTACGCCCAATCAAAATCAACCACCCTGCCATTCAGTTTCCATTTGGTTGGCAACATGGTTTCCATCCAATCCAATGGCTGGCCCAGTGGCTGTACTTTGGCGGCTTGTGTGAAAGCTGTTTTAACAGCTTTCTTTTGCTCTTCGCCCATGGCTTCGGGCTGACCGGAGATGAACAGCGGCGCGCCACTTTCGGCTAATAATTGCAGCCACTGCTTGTTCCTTTTCCATTCAATATCTTTAGTAAGACCTACGCAATCGCCATCTACTGCATAAAAGGCATTGTGCTGAGACAGGCGGAAAGCGAGCGTGTTAACGCCCATTTTACGGGTACGCGCCCATTCATGACCACTGGTATCATCGCCTATGCGGCAAAGCTCAAACACGCCGGCCGAAAGATGGCTCATCGTATTGCAACCTATCACGTAGATCCCATCACCGGCAGCTTCACGAATGGAGCGGTACAGGTGCAGGATGATCTCGGCATTGGTTTTTGTCCTGTCGTTAAAATGCCAGCCCGACGCGGTAAAACTATCTTTCATATCAAAACCCCAGCGACCGGCTATATCATACGTTGTAAAATCGTGTTTTACCATCTCATATCCCCACTGCTTATACACATCAAAATTATGTTTAATGCGGGCTATATTTTCAGGTATGGTTGGGTCGAGCACCGGATTTTTCGGGTCATCCCTACCAGGGATCTTCGGTGCCAGCAAACTGGCCTTTTCATCGTGTCTGGCGCAAAGTGGGCGCATCCACAAACCGGGGCGCATGCCCAATTTTTTGATCTCATCGCCAAGAGCATGCATATCTTTAAACTTATCGTTCGGCTTTGAAAAATCATCGTTCCAGCCACCATCACCGGGTAATAACGGCGAATAAGTTGCCCAACCGGCATCTATAACCGAAAAAGGTTTATTACTATGATCGGTAACCAGTTCGGCCATCATAGCGGTGGTTTTTTTGATCAGTTCGGCCGAGTTGTTTCCGTAAGCAAAGTACCAGTCGTTAATCCCGTATACCGGTTGCTTTGGAATGCGCGGCTTTTCGCACATCATTTTACAAAAGCGATGAGTTGCGGCAAAGGTATCTTCACCTGCTTTAGCGTTAGTAGTTATGATGTCAGCAGCGTGCAGTTGCCTGTCGCCCAATAATACACCTACCCCACCCGAGGTTGTGTCTAAAGTAAGTTCAACACTATCGGTATTAACGCCCCACCAACAAATACTGTTGGCTCCTGTTTTTACGCCGAAACAAGTCGTTTGTTTATCGTCATGAATAATTACATACCATGGATTTTTAATGCCTGCGGCTATGCTTTTCCATTGCAAATCGCCATATGAACGCTCCCAATGATCGCCCAGGAACCTGGCGGATGCAGCAGTGTTGTGTTTCCACTTTAATCTTATCGCATTTAATTCCTGTTTTGGTGATGAAACGGATATGCCAAGTGCATTACCATTAGTTTTCAAGCTTACGCTTGTTTCTTTATGCGCGTAGTGAGATCCGTTTGACGCAGTAAGCTTAACCCAATCGGTACCGGATTGAGCCCAAATCTCATCAGGAGCCTTCATCATCGCGGCTCCGTTTGCAGCCGAATAAGTAAGCTTGCTAAAAAGCATTGCAGCGCCCGTGGCTGCAGAAATTTTTATAAAATGCCGTCTTTGCATAGTAGATGTAATTGCAGTGATTATCTGTTAAGGTAACATTTAAATTGGTTTACAACGTTACTAAAAGGATTAAGCAAAAACTAATACAATCTTGGATTTTTATTGACATGACACAACCCTCTTCCCTGGCCGGCTTTTGCCACGGCGGCCGGAGGCCGCTTGATAGTTGCCACTCAGCTGGGGCCGAGCGGCGGCGGAGATATTGATTTTTTATGTCATTGCGAGCGCAGCGCGGCAATCTCGTAGCCAATGCTTGTCCGATGTGAATAGCTACGAGATTGCCACGTCGCCCCAAATGCTTTCGCCTGTGCCGCTCCTCGCAATGACATAACTTTTATTAGTATACAACCATCACATCAATATTTATAGCCCGTCGCCTATGTTATCAAAAATAAACCACAAACTCAGTTTGCCTTTCAGCCACCGTTTTCAACGAAAACTCAAAGCCGTGGTTCAGCATGATCTCGCGTACCAGGGTTAAGCCTATCCCCTGCCCGTCTTTTTTGGTGCTGAAGAAGGGAGTAAACAGGTTGGCATTTTGTTCGGCTGTGATACCTTTGCCGGTATCAGTGATAACGAGCTTTTTTTCTTTGAGGTTGATGGTAAAGGTTACTGATCCCTGGTCATCAATAGCCTCAATAGCGTTTTTTACAATGTTAATGAATGCCTGCTCCAGTTGTTGTTCATCAGCCATGATATTAACCGGTTCTTCGGGTAAATGAAGGACTAACACCACATTTTTTTCTTCAGCACGGATATTCATCAGCTTTACTACCGATGCTAAGAGCTTTTGCAATACTACAGGCTGTTTGTTGGCCGGCGGCAGTTTCACCAAATCGGCAAAATTGCGCATAAACAGGTTGAGGTTCTGGTTCCTGTCCATTGCAACCTGCAGGGCATCTTTTATTGGGTCGAAATCATGACCGGCCCAAAGCTGATCGGCTTTCATGGCCGATTGCATGATGGAATTTACCGGGCCTATGGTATTGTTCACCTCATGCGCCATCATCCTGATCACTTTGCCATAAACTTTCTTTTCTGCTGCCAGGATCTCGGCTGTCAAATCCTCCAGCATAATAAAATGGCGCGAAAATCCCCGGTCGATAAAATGCGATTTTTGGAGTTTGAATGAGTTGATCCCGTCCAGCTTAACTACCTCCGTTTGGCCCGATTTAAGGGTTTTGATATGTTTGAAAATGGGGTGTTTGAGTTCGCCAATCAATTCACCAACCACGGCTTTTTCATCAATACCCAAAACCTGCAAAGCTTTAGGGTTTATTTGCTGTACCCGGTCATCAAAATCAAGGATGATGATACCTGTTGGCGAAGTGTGGATGAGCTTTTCTAAAAAGAAATGCTGTTGCTCCTGTCGTGTCCGTTCGGTTCTTAGCTCGTCCATCATTTGGTTATAAACATCAATCAGCGCGTCAACCTCGTGCTTGCCGGTTGAAAGGAATTTCACATTAAAATCTTTGTCTTTAATAGCCTCAACGCCCTGCATCAGCATTTTTAGTGGCTGAATGAGCTGCTGGTAAAGCTGCACGGCAATTACCGAAGAGATGATCACAACCACCTCCGATATGATAAAATAGATCTTGTTATCGTTGAAAATAAAATAAGTAAGCACCAGGGTTAGCAGGTGCAGGATCACTACGAATAAAATGTATTTAGTCCTCAGCTTCATCGTAAGGGATCTGGTATTTCTCGAGCCGCCGGTACAGGGCGCTGCGCGTAAGCCCTAAAGCAGCGGCGGCCTTGCTTATCTTGTTTTTATGATGATCTAAAGCCCGTTTTATCATCTCTACTTCAACCTCTTCTAAAGTTAAAGTACCCACCCCCGGCAACTGGATATTTCCTTTTTTAACTGGTGATAATTCCAATTGCGACCGGAAATCATCAATACTCAACTCATCCCGCCGGCTCACCAAAATGGAGCGCTCTACGAGGTTTTTCAGTTGCCTGATGTTACCCGGTAAAGGCAACTGCTGTAACCATTTCATGGCCGTTGGTGCTACCGACAAATTGGGCCGGTTATAGATCTGCTTCAAGTTATTAATAAAAAAGCTAACCAGCAATGGAATATCCTTCGGCCGCTCGCGCAAGGCCGGCAGGTAAACAGTGATCAGGTTGATTCGGTACAGCAAATCCTCGCGAAAAGTACCCCGGGCCACCATCTCGTTAAGGTTTTTATTGGTGGCGCAAACCACACGCGTATCAACGGTTTTGGTGCGACTGCTGCCCAATACTTCATAGGTGCGGTCCTGCAATACGCGGAGCAGTTTTACCTGGCTGCCGGCATCCAGGTCGCCTATTTCATCTAAAAAAATGGTGCCTTTATTTGCCATTTCAAAGCGGCCTACCCTGTCAAACCGGGCATCTGTAAACGCTCCGCGGATATGGCCGAACATTTCGCTTTCAAACAACGATGTTGAGATGCCCCCAAGGTTTACTTTAATAAATGGCTTATTACGACGCAGGCTATTTTGATGAATGGCCTCGGCTATCAGCTCTTTACCTGTGCCGCTTTCGCCCATGATCAGCACCGATGCATCGGTTGAGGCTACCCGGCCAATGGTTTCCAGGATATCGAGCATCCGGGGATCTTCGCCTATAATATTTTCAAAGTTGTAGGTTTTATCCAGTTGCTTACGGGTATGGTGCTCGGTCTTTTTATCCTGCAGATCGAGCAGGGTTTTAACTGATTGAATAAGGTACTCGTTATTCCACGGCTTATTGATGAAATCATTGGCGCCCAGTTTCATACCTTTAACTGCCAATTCAATGCTCCCCCAGCCGGTGATCAGGATCACGGGGATAGCGCTGTTAAAAGCTTTGATCTTTGCAAGCAGTTCCATTCCCTCCTGCCCTGATGTATCTATCGAAAAATTAAGATCTAAAATGACCAACTCAGGAGCCTTTTTCTTAATGATCTTAAGGGCTTCGGCAGGCTCATCGGTACCTGCAGCATCATACCCCTCGCTTTTTAGCAGCAGGATCAGCGAGGTGCGTACGGCAATATCATCATCAATAACCAATATCATAACAAGCGGTCAATATCGTAATTATTCTTCGTGTAAAGCAACAGCCGGGTAAATAGCCGCGGCCTGTTTGCCGGGGTAAAGCGAACAAATGAGCACCAGCAGGTAAACAAACAAAACAGATATTAATATCCCTTCGATATAAACAATTGCAGGCAAATCAAAAACGTTTAGCAATGGAAACTGGGCCGCGAAAAAGGTCCCGATAATAAGGGCCAGCGTTGCCAGGATCATAGATTCGGACACTAATTGGGCTGATACCGCGCCACCTGTAGCACCAATGGCCCGGCGTAAACCTATCTCTCCCCTGCGCTTATTAATATTATACCACAATACGCCAAACAGGCCCAGCGCCACGTTAATCACCAGGAATGTGCTCACGATAGCCAATATGA
Organism: Mucilaginibacter gossypii; assembly: GCF_017569325.2. Lineage (NCBI taxonomy): Bacteria > Pseudomonadati > Bacteroidota > Sphingobacteriia > Sphingobacteriales > Sphingobacteriaceae > Mucilaginibacter > Mucilaginibacter gossypii. Next base: position 3,092,725 of record NZ_CP071878.2, read on the forward strand.
TCATAGGCACCAAAGCAAAGTAGTTAGCATCGGTTCGTTTACTGGCAAGGTGTTCAATTTCGATATTGGCATTTTTCATATCGTTGGCCATTGTTTTGTACAATTTACCTTCAAAGGCAGCATCGGCACCATGATCAACCTTTACCAGGATCTTATCGAGCCATCGGAATGAGCCTGTATCCGTTCTGAAATACATACCCGGCCCTGGGTTTAAATAATCCCCATTCTTTTTAATAGTTTGAATTACCCCGACTACCTTAAACTTGTTTTTATCATCATCGTTGCCTAAAAGTTTCCCAACAGCAGGTTCTTTACCAAACGTAGCTTCCTTTAAAGCAGCATCAATAATGATACTTTTGTTTTTGCCAACCACATCTTCCTTATCAAACCAGCGCCCTTCCAATAAAGTAACATTCATTACTTTTTGATAGTAATCTTCAACAGTAAAATTATTAAGATGTTGAACGTGCTTACCCCTGAAAGTCAACCCGCTTTCGTTTGTTCGTGATGAAAACGGAATATTGCCGCTAACAAAAGTGATTTCTTTTATATGGGGTAATGATTTTATTGTTTTGCGAAGCGTTTCGTAATAAAGATTAAGTGAATCCACATTTTTGGTTTGGTATGAATTGTTATAATTAATAACCCATACATCCTGGTAATCAAAACCCATGGGCTTTTTGTAATTGTTATAGTAATACATCATAAGTGTAAATACCGCAAACAATACCAGGAAGGATACCAGCATCTCGGTAATGAGCAGAAAGTTCTGCTTCTTTTTATTCCAGATGAGTTTAAATAAATGCTTGAACATAATATTTTGATTTAAAAGTAAATGACCATTAAGCTTTTAATGCCGTAACCACGTTCAGTTTTGACATGCGCCAGGCCGGATAAACACCTGATAGTAGACCAAAAACAAGACAAACCAGCAAGCCTATAAATAAAACCGTAAAGTTGATGCTTAGCTCAAGATTGGCTATAAGATTAGCGTTATTGATCGCAGAAAGCACAATCAGCGATAGAACAATCCCAATTAAGCCGCCCAATAAAGTAAGTATCAGGTTTTCGACAATAAACTGGTAAACCAATGTTTTTGACGAGGCACCAAAAGCCTTCCGTACGCCAATTTCTGACGAACGTTCCATAATACGGGTGATATTGATGTTAACCAGGTTAAGTGTTGGCAGCAGGGTAAATATGAATACAAATATGCTTATGGCCGTGACTACTATGAATACGCCAGAATGTTCTTCGTTTCCGGTATCAACATAACTCCTGAAAAAAGTGTTGGCATGGCTGTAAAGGTGTTTAAATTCCTTTCGCTCAACAGGCACCCGTTTTATAATATTCTCATATTCGGCCTTCATTTTGGGGACATCCCCTGGCGAGTTGGCAAGCAAAATGCCCAGATAACCGCCCAGATAACCTTTGCTTTTATAATCTTCTTTTGATACGGTATACGGCAGGTAGATATCGCTGTAAAGCATGTAATTAGTTACCGGTACGTTCTTAACAACACCAATTACCCTGTAATTCACGTTATCTGCCTCAATGTACTTACCTACCACCTGTGTTACATCGCCAAAGTATTGCCGTTTCATATCTTCTGATATGATAGCTACACGATCTGCATTGCTTACCTGCTGCTTATTAAACGGTTTCCCTTCTGTAAAATCGTAATCCAGCACATCCCAGTAATCGGCATTGGTGTATTTGAAGTTTACAGCTATCTTTTTATTGTTGACATAGGTATTGGTTCCCTTAAACATAGATGATATGGCAACCTTTACAGGGGTTTTCATCATGCTCGTATAATGGCTTAAAAAATAATAAGATAAGGTACTCGACATCATATTATTATCCCCCGACTCCTGGATCCGGGTAATATACAATGACCTGTCACGCTTTTTATCCGGGTAGTTATCACCAATTACCTTATCAATAAAAGCTGTTAAAACTATCAGGATGGTAAGCGTAAAACTAATCCCGAACAAGCTGATGAATGTAAAAAACTTGCGGCGCTTAAGTACCGCTATGGCTATTTTTAAATAATTTTTAAGCATAACTTCTAATGTTAAAACCGGTTAATTACTGAACTTGGGCGCCATCAAACAGGCGCACCAAACGGTGGGTTTTGTGGGCCATGTTTTCATCGTGCGTTACCATTACTATAGTGGTGCCGTCGTTACGGTTAAGGTTAAGGAGGATCTCCATAATTTCATTGCCCATAGCACTATCGAGGTTACCGGTAGGCTCATCGGCCAAAATAATTTCGGGTTTGCCTACAATAGCCCTGGCTATGGCCACACGCTGCCGCTGACCACCAGACAGTTGTGTAGGAAAATGTTTTAAACGGTTAGCAAGCCCTACCTTTTCCAGTGCTTCGGCAGCCAGCTCACGACGTTGTTTGGCGGTAGTATCCCGGTAAAGCAATGGCAGCTCTACATTGTCAAGCACCTGCAGGTCGTTAATAAGATGATAGCTTTGAAAAATAAAACCCAGCTTTTTATTGCGGAAAGCTGCCAGTTGCTTATCATTCATACCTTCTGTTTTTTGATCGTCAATCCTGATTTGTCCTTTTGAGGGCGCGTCAAGCAGGCCCATAATATTAAGCAGGGTGCTTTTGCCACAGCCCGAGGGGCCCATGATGGATAAAAATTCGCCTTTGGCAATATCAAGGCTTACGCTGTTCAGGGCCAGGGTTTCTACGGTATCGGTGCGGTACACCTTTTCAATGTTTTGTAAACGTATCATGAGTGAATAATTATTGAGTTAGTGAATTAGTGATTTAGTGATTTTTATCGTTTATGTGTTTAGATTTCTGTTAAATAAATTATTGATTTAGTTATAGGTGATTTTTTTGTTTGTTTCAAAATCATAGAGCGAAAGGTAACGCAACTGATAGTAAGCACCCCAAAAATCACGGAGGGCAGCTACATAATCACGCTGGGCCTGGTCATTTTCGCGGAAGGCTATGCCAAGGTCGGTAATGCTCAGATCGCCTAAAACGTAGCGTTCACGTGCTATCTGGTATTTCTCGGCGGCTATGCTATCGGCCTGCGCGGTATAAACCAGTTGTTCTTTCATTACATTAAAAAGCGATACCTGGGTTACTATCTGCTGTTTAAAAGTTTGTTTATCCTGCTCAACAGCATATTCGGTAAACTGCTGGTTGGCTAAAGCCGTTTTAGCACGGGATTTGGATCTGCCCCAATCCAGTATCGGTATAGAAAGCTGTACCTGCAGCAATTGCTGGTTTTGAGGGTTCTTGTATACATCGGGAATATTGGTAGCTGTATTTGAAAAGCCCAGGCTGGCGGTAAGCGTGGCGGTTAAACCATTTTGCCCTTTGGCTTTAGCCACATCCCGTTTTGCTTCTGCAATACGGCGTGAAAAAGCGATTGCATCCGAGCGGTTGGCATAAGCTTCGGCCAGCACTTTATCTGATGATACGGTCATCTGGCTAATATTTTTCGGTACTACCAGTACTATCCGCTCACTCCCTTCCTGCCCCGTAAAACTGCGCAGGTTCAGTGTTGCAATCTCCATATCGCGCCTGGCTGTACCAACGGCTTTCTGCGCGTTGATCTTTTCCAGCTGTAGTTGCAGGATCTCGTTTTTTGATACCTTTCCTAACTCGTACTTGAGGTTGGCTACCTTTAAGATTCCCTGAGTATTAGTTAAGTTGGTTTCGGCAATCTTGAGGTTTACCTGAGCCAGCAGCAGGTCGAAAAAGTACCCTTCCACGTCAACAGCAATCTTTTCCTGGGCTTCAATGTAAACCTGCTTGCTTTCGTTAAACTTTAAAGGCTCAATTTTTTTATCCCATTTTAGGCTGTTGAACTGAAACAGCGGCTGTGAATAATTTATACCGTAAGGGATACCGTTATACAATACATTATGCCTGTCAAAATCATCAAACCGCTGTAATTGTGTGGTGCCATAAATAGTACCGCCGGTAGCTGTAATACTTTGGCTAAAGTTAAGCTGTAATGATGAGTTATCGTTATGAATAGGCTGGAAAAGTATAGTACCGTCAGGCTGCTGCACCTGCGAAAATGTTTTAGTATATCCAGGTAAAATACCGCTTAATGCCAGCTGCGGCTGGTAGTTTGATTTGTAGGTGCGGTATTCCCAATATTTGGTTTCGCGTACAGTAGCAGCCTGCTTGGCGGCTATTGAATTGGCTTTGGCCATGTCAACCACCTGCTGCAGCGTTAGCCGCAGGGTATCGGCACCACTGTGAGCCAGCGCTCCTGTGGTTATGGTTAATAATAATATGGTGTATAGAAATTTCATGATGCCCCCTCTAAATCTCCCCCTAAAGGGTGAGACTTTTATTTTAATTTTTTTTCATTTATTCCCGCCGTTGTTGGTGTTGTCGCCTTTCGTGTTCGGAAGATTTTTTTATTCCCTCCCTTGGGAGGGGTGTGATGGAAATGTGTAGTGGCAGGGAGGGGTTTATCCGCTATTTCAAACAAATAGGTACCTCGATGAAACCCCTCCCTACACCCTCCCAGGGGAGGGAATCGCACAATCCCCAATTTTTTTTTCTTCCCAGCATCTGTCGGTGACAACACCAACCGTATCATAAGCTCCTGTTTCTAATTTTTTACCGTCACTTCCTTCGAGTTTTTATATTCGCTCATATCCGATGTGATTATCACATCATCAGGCTTTAGGCCGCTCTGTATCTCCACATAATCAAAATTGGTGAGACCGATATGTACCGTGCGGCGTTCGGCTTTACCATTGTTCATTACAAAAATATCCTGAACGGAAGGGCCTTTAAATGCCGGACCGTTGGCTACCCGCATAATTTTATTATGTGTTGCCGTCACCAAAAAAACGTCGACTTTCATGTTGGGCCTGAGCAATTTGCTGGCCCGGTCATCCAGCTGCACATCAAACGAAATGATGCTGTTTTGTACCGATGGGGATACGTTGCTTACATGTCCCCTTAACTGATCATCATTGATCCGTACAATAACCGGCAAGCCGCTATGCAGCTGATCGGCAGAGTTATCAGAAATACTGCCCTGGATCCTGAAACTGCCCAGATCGGCAATCCGTGCCAGGGTTTCACCTTCGTGAATGTTGGCACCAATATTTTTGTTTACATAGGTGATCACCCCGGCGCGTGTTGCCACCACATTGGCCAGGTCAAGCTTACGCTGCAATTCTTTAAGATCGTTTTGCTGGATATCTGCCGCTATTTCGGCTTCTTTAATCTCCAGCTGCATGGTTTGCTGTTTGCTTTTGATCTCGTTTTCCAGCTGCTTTTTTTCAAGCTGTGCAACTTTGAGGTTCAGCTCGGCCTGTTCAATATTTTCGCGGGTGCCGCCACCTGCTTTATACAGGCGTTTAGCATTTTCAACGGCATCGGCAAGGTTACTGATGTGGAGTTGCTTAATATCGTTGTTGGATTGGATGTCGTAGAAGCTTTTGTTCAGATCAAGCTTGAGTTTGCTGATCTCGGTGCGTTTGGTTTCGAGCTGGAACTTCTGTTTTTCAAAATCGGTTTGAGTAGCCGATTTATCCAGCGTTAATATCGATTGGCCGGCTTTAACCTTATTACCGGCATCCATCAGCGCACTTTTGATAGATGCATTTATCGGGCTGGTGATAATTTCTTCAAACTCAGGCAAAACCTCGCCAGTGGCGTTTATGGTATTTTCGATATTGCCGATTTCAACTTTGGCGGTTGTAATTTCGGCCCTGGTAATGGTTGATTTAATATATCCGCGCAAAAGCATTACGGCAAGCACCAAAACAGCTATGCTGATAATGATGACTACCGCGCTTTTTTTGCGTTTGGCAGCTGTAACTTCAAGTGTAATTTCCTTATCCATTGTGATAAATTTGGATAAGGTTTTGCAAGAGTTATACCAATATTAAAACATTAACCACCAATAAGTTACATGTTTTTAATTTTGAAAAAGTGATCGATATCGGACAAAATATTCAATACCGACCGTTGAGTATTTTTTGATTGCGTTGATTTCGCTGATTAATTTTCATATCGTTGAGTTGTTCCTGGCGGAGACCTGGTGTACCTCTGCCACACTAAAAATGCAATTCACCGCAATTTAAATATCTACCGGATTGATTATCCAGAACGGCGAATAAGCATGGCGTATGCCTCAGGGTCCTCTGTGAGAGACCCTGAGGGGACGAAAAATTCACCTGTAGATCAAGCTCATTAGCAAGAAATTCGCTTAAAAATCAGAATAATCTGCCGGGCGCAGAAAGATAATATCAGCATGGGAAACGTTATGCTGGTACTCGGCTTTAGCCGAAAGCGTTTTCCAGTAAGCATCTTTACCAAAAGTGTCCCAATGCTTGTCCCTGTCTTCTTTGCTGTTAAAAGTGGTCATGTACATTAAATTAGGCATATGACTGCCCGCAATAACCTCCGAATAAAAAACGGCATTAAAACCAAGCCGTTTAAACAGGCCTATTTCATCGCCCACATTAAACATGGTTACCTTATTGACATTGTATTTTTCGGTAGGACTTTCATAACTACGCAATTCATAAACCCTATCGGCTTTTTTAGCGGTCAAATTAGGCACCGCTGTTGAAGGCATGCCCGGAAAAGCCTGTAGTATAATTGTTTCAAAACGGGTATAAGGCTGATCATTATAAGCGGCGTCAATGTAATCCTTTCCATCCGCAAGATATGCGGCATCGGCCTGTAACTTTTGATCGATACCCATTAACTTGTCCCATGATTGAAAGGGTGTAAATACATATAACAGCTTCGCGGTATCTGCCTGGCTTACAGGCTTAAACACACCGACATTCTTAATGCCGGCCCGGTGCAGCGCAGGTATATAGGCCTGTTCTAAATACTTTTCAATGGTATTTTCCTGCGCCTGGGTTTTGTAATGGTATATTTTAAGCTGATAATAATTACGTGCCGGTGCATTTGCCAATGCCACTGCAGCGATAAATAAACAGGTAAAAAAAGCGATAGATGATTTTACAAAAGGTTTCATAACTGCGTTATATTTTCGAAGTAAATATAATGTCAATTCATTAAACCTGCATTATGTCCGTTTATATATTTACCCCATTTTTCAAGCATTTCCATTAAGTCAGAAAGTTTCATGGGCTTGCTCAGATAATCATTCATCCCGGCGTCAATACATGCCTGCTTATCTTCAGGCATTGCGTTTGCGGTCATGGCAATAATTACCGGTTGGTCCTGCATGTTACTGCGGATAAAGCGCGTTGCTTCCAAACCATCCATATCGGGCATTTGTACATCCATCAAAATGAGGTTGTAATGTTTTGTTACCATAGCATTTAACGCAGCGTGGCCATTTTCGGCAATATCGGCGCTATAGCCCATTTTACTTAACATATGCATAGCAAGCTTCTGATTTATTAAATTATCCTCGGCTATCAGAATGCTCATGGGGTAATTTTTAGCAAAATCTTTAGAAAACGCCGTTTGCACCTGGTGGTACTCAGTTTTAATACCGCTGCCGGCTTTTAACTGCTCAACTATATGCTTGTGTAACAGATTATGCTTCGTAGGCTTAGTTAAAACCGCGTTAAATACATTGTCTTCCCGTTTACTTTGTTCACTGCCTATCGAGCTTAACAATACAATGGGCATTTCAGGAAATTTCCGTTTTACTTCTTTAGCCAGCTGCAGGCCATCCATTTCGGGCATGCTCATATCTGTTATCAGCAGGTCAACATGCTCATGCTGATCGTTAAGCACTTTTAACGCCTCAGTTGCCGATGCCACAACTACAGGCTCATATTTCCACTGCCTCAGCTGCGTGTCAATTATATCGCGGTTGGTAGCATTGTCATCAACAAATAAAATACGCTTGTTTTCAAGCTCGGCAAGGTTAAGGTAAACGTAATTGCGCTTTACCTTTTGCCCCACTTTTGATTTTATGGTGAACGAGAAAGTAGTCCCCCTGCCTATTTCACTTTGTACGCTGATTTCGCCGCCCATTAGCTTAACCAGTTTTTCGCTTATAGCCAAGCCTAAACCAGTGCCGCCATATTTACGGGTTGTACTTGAATCAACCTGCGAAAACGGCTTAAACAAACGCTCCAGTTTATCCTCGGCAATGCCAATGCCTGTATCCCTTATTTTAAAGATCAATTCCAGGTCGTCATCTTTTTGTTCTTTTACCCCCACCAGTATAAAAACTTCGCCCTGGGTGGTGAATTTCACCGCATTGCCTACCAGGTTAATCAGGATCTGTCGAAGACGTATCGAATCGGAAATAATTTGAACCGGCACATTATGTTCAACCTGGTAAACCAAATCAAGGTTTAACCGCGAAGCTTTTTCGGCAAAAACATCCAAAACGCCTTCTATGCAATCGCGCAGGTCAAAATCCTCTTCATCAAGCTCCATATTGCCCGATTCAATTTTAGAGAAATCAAGAATGTCATTGATAACGGTTAACAGGGCATCGCCGCAATTTTTTATGGTTTCGGTATACTCCTCCTGCTCACTGGTAAGCCGGGTACTGGCCAGCAATGTTGCCATACCGATAACACCGTTCATAGGTGTCCGGATTTCATGGCTCATGGTAGCCAGGAAAATACTCTTGGCTTTATTGGCGCTTTCGGCTTCTTCACGCGCTTTTTCTGATGCCTCACGGGCCAGGCGTTCATTCGCAGTCATTTTTACCAGGCTTTCGGTACGTTCTTTTACCTGGCGTTCCAGTACGGTTTTCTGTGCCTTCAAAAATTTAATCCGGTATTTGAAAATAAAGTATACCAAAGCAACAATAGTTACCGCGGTAATTAATTTAAACCACCAGGTTAACCAAAACGGCGGCACAATAGTAATTTTTAATCCCGCTGAAGGCGGCGACCATAACCCTGACGTATTCTGATACTTTAACTTAAATGTATACTCGCCCGGTGGCAAATTGGTATATGAAGCGGTATTCCGGCTTCCCACATTGTTCCAGTCTGTGTCGAAGTTTTCGAGTATGTAACTGTACTTCTTTTTATCAGATGAAGAGTAATCAAGCGCCGCATACTGTAATGTAATTACAGATTGAGTATAGGATAATTTAATTGATTTGGTATCACTTATATCTTGTTTTAAGGGTGATGGGTCATCCTTGCCGCGGGCAATTTTAACTGTTTTATTGAACAATTGAAAATTGGTGATAACCAGGGGCATAAAGGCGGATGGTTTTAAGATCTGTCCGGGTGTAAAGGAATTAAAACCGTTAATTCCCCCAAAAAAGATCCTGCCGTCCTTAGTTTGCAGGGCCGAATGTGATTTAAATTCTTCATCCTGTAAACCATCTTCAATAGTATAGTTTTTAAAGGTGTTCTTAACCGGATCGTAGTTGGATAAGCCATTATTGGTACTAACCCATATGGTGCCCAGCTTATCTTCGCGCACAGCATAAATGACATCGCTTGGTAAGCCATTTTTGGTCGTAAACGCCGTAAAATGTTTGGTAACCGGGTTAAATAGATTAAGTCCCGAAAGTGTACTGATCCAGATGCGGCCCTTACTATCCTCAAACAAATCGGGGACACTGTTATTGCTGATGCTGTTACGCCTCTCGTCGTGCTGAAACCGGGTGAAGGTACCTGTTTTCCTATCCATCAAATTGAGGCCGGCATCAAAAGTGCCAACCCAAAAATTGCCGTTATGATCCTCAAGCAGGGAATATACCCTATCGCTGCTGATACTTTTAGGATCATTAGGATCATAATTAAAAGCCGAAAATGTGCCCGACTTTTCGTCATACAAGTCGAGTCCGCCGTTATAGGTGCCTACCCAGATGCGGTTGTCGCGGGTTTGGGTAAGGGCATAAACATTGTTATTACTTAAGCTGCCGTGCTTTGCCACGTCATGTTTAAAACCGGTAAAACTGCCGGTGCGGGGATTAAACCGGCACAAACCATCAGCCCAGGTACCTATCCAAAAGTCACCTTTAAAATCCTGGATGATGTTCAATACATAATTTCCGGTCAGGCTATTGGCATTAGCCGGATCATTCACATAATGTTTAACGGTACCATCCTTATTAAACACATTAACACCGCCCCCGTCGGTGCCTACCCAAATATTACTATCCTGATCTTCATGCAGGCACAGTACAAAATTATTGGCCAGGCTGTTTGGCGATGAGCTATGCCTGAAATGCGAAAAACTTTCGGTACTGCGCTTATACAGGTTAATGCCGCCGCTAAATGCCCCCAGCCACATATTCCCCATCCTATCCCGGCAAATACTGTAAATGGAATTACCATTCATACTGCCCCTGTCAATATCATCATGCTTATAGGCTGTTATTTTTCCGGTTACAGGGTTCAGGATATTAACTCCATTATTTTCGGTACCTACCCACAAATTACCGTTCAGGTCCATGTTTAATGCCAAAACACTATAGCCTGAGTTAGAGCCGGAACCTTTTTTATTCTCAAGGTAATGTTTAAATGTGCCTTTTCCAGGGTCAAATAAATTAAGCCCGCCATCTTCCGTCCCTATCCATAACCTGCCCTCAATATCTTCGTATATAGCAATTACATAGCCTCCTGAAATACTGGCGTTTACCCCCGGCTGGCTTTGATATCGTGTAAAAGTTTCCTTCTTTCTGTCAAACAGATTAAGACCGTGGCTCAGGGTACCAACCCATAAACGGTGCTTGGAGTCTTCCTTTAACGCGGTTACATCATCGTCACTTAATGACGACAGGTCGGCCTCGTTGTGTTTATAATGAGTAAATTTATTTTGGTAGATATCAAACCGGTCGAGCCCGCCTTTTTGGCTGCCTATCCATAAAATACCATCATGATCAAATATCAGCCTGTTTACAAAATTGCTTGAGATGCTGTTTGAATTGGCGCTGTCATGAAAGTAATGTATAAACTTACCTGTTTTGCGGTCGAGCTTATTTAAGCCAAAAAGGGTGGCCAGCCATATGTTGCCCTCTTCGTCTTCGGCGATATCTGATATCAGGTTACTGCTTAATGAATTATCATCCTGGATACTGTGCTTATATATCACAAAGCTATATCCGTCATACCGGTTAAGGCCGTCGCGGGTACCTATCCACATAAAACCCCGGCTATCCTGAATTATGGTACTCACATTAATTTGTGATAAGCCCTCCCGGGTGCCGATATGCTCAAACTTAAGGTTCCTATCTTGCGCAAACCCATTTCGGGTAATCAACAAGGCAACCACAACAAACAAATATTTATAGATATTCAAAATAACAGGCGGTGTTGAGTTTTAATTTTCGTGAAAATCCGTTCCTTAAAAAGAGAAACAGAATGGTTTATAGTTAACTTATACGGCTATAATATTTATAAGTTTAATGTAGACAAAAAAAAGCAATGATATAAAAACTGAAAGCGGAATACACAAAAACCAAAGCTAACAGACTGATTAGTAAATAGACTATATAAATAGCGACAGCGTTTAGCAACCGTAGGTTCTACCTTTAGAATATTAAATACCCATAAAAAAAGCCTCCCGGCATTACCGGGAGGCTTATCATATTTTCAAAAATTAGTAGCGTTGCTTACAGCTCTCTTACCCAAATATTGCGAAAGCTAAGCGGTTCGCTCTTATCGCCATGGGCCTGTAACTTAATTGGCGACGGACCATGTTTTTTACCTTCGTACGATGGTTTGCCGATGTATTGAGTAGGACCAAGCAGCTCAAAATTATTTTCAACAAGCACACCATTGAAAAATACGGTAGCCCTTGCTGCCGATTTCAATGAACCGTCTTCGTTAAATACAGGAGCGGTCCAAATTACATCATAAACATTCCACTCGCCGGGTTTACGACCAGGGTTTGCCAGTGGGATCACTTGCTTATACAAGCTGCCTGCCATGCCGTTAACATAAGTTTTATTTTCGTACGAATCTAAAACCTGTAGCTCATAACCTGCGTCACCTTTACCTATCGAAGCTAAGAACACGCCGCTGTTGCCGCGGGCCTGTCCGCTGCCTGTAATGTTTGCAGGTACTTTCCACTCAATGTGCAGTTGGTAGTTGCCAAAACTTTTTTTAGTTTCTATGTTACCGGTAGCTTTATTTACGGTAAGTACATCACCTTTAACCAGCCATTTAGCCGGGGTTTTATCTTCAACAGAAACCCATTCGTCAAGGCCTTTACCGTTAAACAAAATAATTGCGTCTGAAGGGGCATCGCCTAAATTTTTGCCCGGTGTAACTACCTTAGGTACCGGTTCCCAAATCTCGGTGTCTTCAGGTTTGGCATTTTGCGCGTTTGCCATGAAGCAGCTGCCTGCTAAAAGGGCGGTTAGTATTAATGGATATTTCATCTCTCTAAAATAATTGGTTTAAACGTGAAGCGTATTTTTAAGGTATGAAGCGCTTTTTGCAATGCTCACATACGGGTCGATATTGGTATAGTTTTCCTGCTCAACAATAAAGTGCTTAATGCCTGCAAGCTTAGCTTTACCCAATATGGTTTTAAAGTCGATATCACCGTTACCTATTTCAGTATTCAGTTCGGCATTGGTTTTATCCCTGTCTTTAACATGCACAAAAGCGAAACGGCCGGGGTGTTTTTCAAAAATCTCAACCGGGTTTTTACCGGCACGCACTACCCAGTAAATATCCATTTCCATGGCTACCAGTTTAGGATCGGTATTGGCAAGCACCACATCGTAAAAAGTAGTGTCACCAACCGGTGCCCACTCAAAGTTGTGGTTATGGTAACCTAATTTTAAGCCCGATGCTTTCAGGATCTCGGCAATCTTGTTCATTTTCTCGGCCACACCTTTACAATCATCAACAGTTTTAATAAAGTTGTGGTTTAAAGCCGGGATAATAATATGTGACTGACCAATGGTATTGGCAACTTCAATGTAAGCGTTCAGGTCATCAGTTTTACCTGAGCCTAAGTACTCGTCCAGGCCATAGTGACCGCTTGGAGTTGTTAGTCCGTTATCTTTTAAAAGCTGACTAAATTCTTTACCTTTTAATCCCCAATAACCGGTTTCTTTGTTAAAACCAAAGGTTTCAACTTCGTTATAACCGGCTTTTGCTACTTGTGCAATAACACCTTTTACATCTTTGGGTAACTGATCGCGCAGGCTATACAATTGCAGGCCCACTTTATTTGAAGCTTTCGCCGATACCAATTTCGGCGCAAGCATTGCGCCTGCGGCCATTAATCCGGCTTGTGCTAAAAATGTTCTTCTGGTTGTCATGTATTTGTTTTATTAGTTTAGCTTTTTAGAGTGATAAGGTGATGTAAGGTTTAAACATCACAAATATGCACCGCCTTTTTAAGCGAAGCTATTTTGTCTTTCTGTTTCGGGATGAACTCCTGGGCTACAAAGCCTTTATGCCCTACCTCCACAATGGCACGCATAATGGCCGGGTAGTAAAGTTCCTGGGTTTCATCAATCTCGTTACGGCCGGGAACACCGCCGGTATGGTAATGAGCGATGTACTGATGATTAGCGCGGATATTGCGGATCACATCGCCTTCGTCAATCTGCATATGATAGATATCATACAGCAATTTAAAGTTTTCTGAACCAAGCCTGCGGCAAAGTTCGGCGCCCCACTCTACCCTGTCGCACTGGTAATCTTTGTGATCAATTTTGCTGTTCAGCAGTTCCATTACCAATATTACGTTGTGTTTTTCGGCAAGGGCAACCATAGGTTTCAAGCCTTCAACGCAATTATTCCAGCCTTCCTCATCAGTTTTACCGCGACGGCTGCCGCTAAAGCAGATCAGGTTTTTATAACCCGCCTCTGCCACCAGAGGTATCATTTTGGTATAATTTTCATGCAGTTTGGCATGAAACTGTTTATCACCAAAACCATCGGTAAGGTTGATCTCGGCACCATTGCACATAGATGAGAACAAGCCGTATTTTTTTAGTGTAGGCCAGTCTGAAGGGCCAACCAGATCGATCCCTTTTATGCCGATATCCTTAGCGGCGGCACAAAGTTGATCTACCGTAAAATCGCCGTAACACCAGCGGCATACAGCATGGTTAATATTGCCTTTGAGCTTATCATCAGCCTGCATATGTTTTTCAGTTTCGGTGGTAAATGAAGATAATACACCCGACGCGCCAATTGCCGCCGTGCCCGCGATCATGCTTTTGATAGCCGACCGCCTGTTTTGATTTGATGCCATAATTATATTTCGGTTTGTGCTGATGGTTCCTGAATATCCAAACCTGGTTTTGTGGCCATGCTTGTTTTATCTTTAAATAAAGCGAGGAATAATATCAATACCACAGCGGCAATACCTGCAGGTATAAGCCAAATGGTTTGCCAGTTATGTGATGTATCGGATACTTTCCAATGATCAACAATAGGGCCTGAAATGTACGAGCCTATAAGCATACCTACGCCATAAGTAGCTAAGGTAATAAAGCCCTGGGCCGCGCTTTTAAAACGCTCGCCCGCTAAATTATCGGTATAGATCTGACCGGTTACAAAGAAGAAATCGTAACAGATACCATGCATTACTATACCCGCAATAAGCATCCAGTAGCTTGAACCTGCGTCGCCGTAGGCAAAGAATATATACCGCAGTACCCAGGCCAGCATACCAATAGCCAGCATTTTTTTTACACCGAACCGCACAAAAAACAAAGGCATCGCTGCCATGAACGCCAGCTCGGATACCTGCCCCATTGCCTGTACACCGGCAGCGGCTTTAACGCCCACTTCATTTAAAAAAGGGTTGGTAAAGTTGTAGTAAAACGCCAAGGGCACACATATGGCTACCGACGCCAAAAAGAAAATTAAATACGACCTGTTTTTTAATAAGCTGATTGAATCTAAGCCAATGATATCGCCAAATGTAGTTTTTTGGCCCCTTTTTACCGGAGGGGTATCAGGTAAGGTAAAGCTTAATAAACCTAATATCAACGACGCTATTGATGCCATTTTGAAGGTGAGCACAAGCGTTCCGCTTTTCTCCCATCCTAATAAGCCGATAACAATACCTGCAATGATCCACCCTGCTGTTCCGAATACCCTGATTAAAGGAAACTCTTTACTTGGGTTTTGCATCTGCTTAAATGAAACCGAATTTACCAGTGCCAGTGTTGGCATGTAAATGATCATGTAAAACAGGATATTAGGGTAAAACTTATCAAAATCAGCTATGGTGGTTGCATAATAAAGTGAGGCCGCGCCCAACAGGTGCAGTACACCCAGAATCCTTTGTGCCGAAAAATACTTATCAGCAATAAGTCCGATAACAAAAGGGGCTATAATAGCACCTAACGATTGCGTTGCGTAAGCACCCGCATTTTGTGTGCCGGTAGCCTTTAACGTAACTGTTAAATAAGTGCCCATTGTTACAAACCACGCTCCCCAGATAAAGAACTCCAGGAACATCATTGTTGAAAGTTTTACCCTAATTCCGATATTCATAATTGTATTTTAAAGCCAGACTAACTTATCCTTCTCGTTATTTTTTTAATGATAAAATATATTTAACGATTTCTTTGGCATCGCTTTCAGGCAATGACGGGTGTGGGGTCATGGCTATGTTGCCCCAGTTGCCGCTACCGCCGGCGATGATCTTTTTAGCCAACATTTCGATATTAGCATCTGAAGCTTCGTATTTACCTGCTATATCCTGAAATGCAGGGCCAATAACTTTGGTGTCAACTTTATGACAGGTGCTGCAATCTAACGTTGCAATTAATTTTTCGCCGGCTGATGAACCTGCAGAACCACCTGCCGGTTCGGTGCCGGTTTTTGCTACTACAGTATCAGCATTGGCATCGGCAGCTTTAGCTGATTGGTTTGTACCGTTAGTGCTATCGCTACCACCGGTGTTTTTTGATGAATTTCCGCCACAGGCAGCAAACGCTGCGCTGATACAAAGAATAACGAATACTTTTTTCATAAAGATTAATTGTGGTTTATGATGATAACCTAACAGAAAACCTGTTCCTTAACAATGCCCTGCTGTTTTTCATCATGTAATTTTAATTGGGTTGGTTAATCAGGCGAAAATTACAACTTTTTATCATAATTAAAGCCTCATTAAACCGATATAGCGCCTAATGAAGCGGTTTTTTTACGTGAGCGCATATAAATTACCAATCCTATAAATGCAACGATTAATGCAATCGGGATAATCAGGGTAGTATTTAATACTTCAGGACCTGCCGCCGACCGTGCTGCATCAAACGCTTTAGCCATATCCGAGCCCGCCGGCGCCGACCGATAAGCGTCCAGACTGGCACCCGCCGGTAATTTCGAAGCCATGATTTTATCGTAAAAACCGCCCATAAACATCATGTAAATAGATACCCCGAACATACCGGCCCCGCCCATCAGGTTCAAACCTACGGCACCTGTACGCGGCAGGTTTTCGGCCACAAAGCCTATCATGCAAGGCCAGAAGAAAGCTACACCAAGACCAAAAACTACCGCTGCAAAATAGATAGCATCACCATGCAGGTGTACCATCAAATAAATGCCCAAAGCTGATAATACGGCCGAGATCAACAGTACTCCCTGTGGTGCCAAACGGTGAACTATCGGGCTTGCAAACGCGCGGCCCAATACCTGTACCGAGGCAACAAAAGTTAAAATAAGGATGGCGTTGTCCGTAACTGTTTTGAATAAAACGTCAGTCCACTGGTTGGTGAATAATTCGGTAATAGCTGTTCCGAACATACAAATGATCATGAACAGGAACAACGGGTTGACCAATGCCTTATACATATCCTCGGTACTTATACCGGCAGATACACGCTCGGTAACCGGGAAATCCAACTTCGAGAACAGGTAACCATAAGCAATGGTAGGGATCAGCATCAATGCTATCTCAATCTGCGAGATCCAGTACGGTTTAGGTGATACACCGTGAGCCAAAGTGGTATCCAGTCCGAACACGATGAGCGTACCGATCACGATGCCCGCCGGAAACCAGAGGTGAAAGTGATTAAGCTTTGTAGTTTTATTATCTGTATATAGCGAAGCTACAAGCGGGTTACATGAAGCTTCAACCGTACCATTAGCAATACCAATCATTAAGGTAGAAAGAAACAGCGTCCAGTAGCCATTGGCAAAAATGGTAAGCAGGATCCCCACCAGGTGAAACACGAAAGCTGACACCAGCAGCTTTTTCATACCGATGATATCGACAATAAAGCCGCCTACAATGATAGCCAGCGGAAAGCCCCAGAAAGCAGTTGCTGCAATGGTGCCCAGTTGCGAAGCGTTCAAATGAAATCTTACGCCCTGGTCATTCAAAATCCCGGCACGGATACCGAATGATAATGACGTTACCAGCAACGACAGGCAGCTTGCCCTGAATAGCTGTGTACGGTTAATAGTTTGCATTTTAAATTATTTAAGGTTATTTGATAATTGGTTAATTGGCTGTATCAAAATGCTTTTTGCCGAAATTACTTCAGCGATATGTTTCCTTTTAGTAAAATCCCATGTTTTACCGATGGGCTATTTTATGATTAAATAAAGTCATTATCGCGAGCGCAGGCCTGTTATCCTTAGCCTGTCGAAGGGTCGCGCGTAAAGGCCTCCCACCATGCTTCGACAGGCTACCCATGACATCCGTTTTAGACTGCGTTGTTATAGGTTTTCAGGCTTACGAATTTTTAAAAACTTCGTAAGTCTGAAATCATGTCGTCATGCTGAACTTGCTTCAGCATCCCACTTGCCAGGCAGCCATGCTAAGCACTCGCATACCTATCTTGTGGGGTGCCGAAACAAGTTCGGCATGACGTTTTTTACGATTTTATAATTCCGAAATCAAAAATCCCAATTCCGAAATCAAAAAATTATATCCCTAACGTCTTCCTGTTGAAAGCGTCATCAGAACCCGATGCGGCGAAATCATCAAAAGCTCGTTCGGTTACACGGATAATATGATCTTTAATGAATTGGGCACCTTCCCTTGCACCGTCTTCAGGATGTTTGAGCGCACATTCCCATTCAAGCACCGCCCATCCTTTGTAATCATATTGTGTTAATTTACTGAATATCGATTTAAAATCTACCTGACCATCACCCAATGAGCGGAAACGGCCTGCGCGGTTAACCCAGTTCTGGTAACCACCGTAAACACCCTGACGACCTGTTGGATTAAACTCGGCATCCTTAACATGGAACATTTTAATGCGCTCATGGTATAGGTCGATATATTCCAGGTAATCCAGGCACTGTAATACAAAGTGCGAAGGATCATACAGTAAGTTAGCACGTTTGTGGCCTTTTACATGATCAAGGAACATCTCGTAAGTGATACCATCATGCAGGTCTTCACCCGGGTGAATCTCGTAGCAAAGGTCGATGCCGTTTTCCTCGTAAACATCCAGTATCGGCGTCCAGCGTTTGGCCAGTTCGCCAAAAGCAGTCTCAACAATCCCGGCAGGGCGTTGAGGCCACGGATATACCATTGGCCAAAGCAGGGCACCACTAAAAGTTACCGATGCATTTAAACCTAAATTTTTTGATGCCTGTGCAGCATATTTCAATTGCTGTACAGCCCATTTTTGCCTTTCGGCCGGGTTACCGCGTAAATGCTCGGGTGCGAAACCGTCGAACAGATCGTCATAACCCGGATTTACCGCTACCAGCTGGCCTTGAAGGTGGGTTGATAGCTCAGTTATTTCTAACCCTGCGGCGTTAACTATACCTTTAATTTCATCAGCATAAGTTTTGCTTTCGGCGGCTTTTTGCAGGTCGATAAAACGGGTATCGTTTGTTGGCAGCTGCACACCTTTGTAGCCTAAACCCGCTGCCCACTGGCAAATAGATTCAAGGCTGTTAAATGGTGCCGCGTCTCCTATAAACTGTGCTATAAATATGGCAGGTCCTTTTATAGTAGTCATGTTGTTTGTTTTAAATAGATGGTGGATTAAATAGTGAAATCAGTCCATTTGGCATCTGATTTACCTGATGCTATCACATTTTCAATAAAAGCCATTCCCCGAACGCCTTCTTCGATACCCGGAAAATCAAGTTCTTCGGGAGTGGCCTGCTTACCTTCCAAACCGGCTTTAACTGTCAAAGCAAAATTACGGTACAGGTTGGCGAATGCCTCCAGATAACCTTCGGGGTGACCGGCAGGCGTACGTGTATTATGCTGCGCGAATGAGCTGGTATACCCCCCGCCGGTGCGCCAGGTTTCGGCAGGCTTATCGGTATACATTACAGTTAATGAGTTAGCATCGCTCTGGTGCCATTCCAAACCGCCTTTTTCACCATAAACCCTGATCTTCACATTATTCTCTTCGCCGGCTGCAATTTGGGTAGCCGTGAGCACGCCGCTTGCACCGTTGTTAAATTTTAACAACGCCGCGCCGTCATCATCCAGCTTGCGGCCTTCAACTACAATGTTGATATCGGCACAAATTTTAGTAACCTGTAAGCCGGTAACGTATTCGGCAAGGTTAAAGGCATGTGTACCTATATCACCCATGGCGCCGGCAATCCCGCTTTTACCCGGATCGGTACGCCAGGAGGCTTGTTTGTTATCTTCTCCTTCTAAAAAACTGCTCAACCACCCCTGCGGATACTCAACATAAACCTTCCGTACTGTACCTATGGCGCCTGCTTTGATCAGTTGCTTAGCTTCCTTAACCATTGGGTAGCCTGTGTAAGTATGTGTAAGGCAAAATAGTTTGCCAGAGGTACTAACTACTTTTTCCAGTTCCTTAGCTTCCTCAAGCGAAAAGGCCATGGGTTTATCAAGCACCACATGAAAACCGTTTTCGAGCGCCATTTTGGTTGGGGCAAAATGCACATGGTTAGGCGTTACAATGCTGATCACCTGCACACGTTCATCCTCGGGCAGTTGCTTTTCTTTTTCAATAAGTTCCTGGTATGAGCTGTACGAGCGGCTTGCCGGTAAGCCAAGCAAAAGGCCGCTGGCCTGTGATTTTTCGGCATTACTGCTAAAAGCGCCGCAAACCAATTCATACTCACCATCAATACGGGCAGCTATGCGGTGTACGGCACCAATAAACGCACCTTGTCCGCCACCTATCATTCCTAATCTTAATTTCATTTGTTTTTGTTGGGGTTGATGTTTTTGATGATTAAACGCTTCTCAATCGATTGTATACATCAAAAACAGCATTATGTAATAATGCTGTTTTTGATAGCAATTCAAATTTTGTAAAAATCAAAGGTATAATCAATTGATATTGCAATTTTTTAGGTTGCCCAGGCTTTATCACCTTTTTTGTATGGCAGGTTACCGTCATATTTACCAGGAACGGCAATGTAACGTAATGCCTGTGTAGCACCCGGTTTTGAAGTGAAGAAACCCAACAGGGTTAATTCCTTCAGCATCCTGAAATAATGGTTAGGATCTTCGGGCTTTTTGGCTTTGGTATAGTCTTTTTGTTCTTTGTCAAGCGCAGTTAATAGTTCGGTACGCTGCTCCGGAGTGGCCTCCAAAAACTTTTTACCAAATTTTTTGTCGCTTGCATCATTCAGGTCTTTAAGGCCTTTGATGAAAATTTTCTGATCATCGGCAGTATAGCAATCCTGTACCATTACGGTCATAAATTTGCCAATTTCGGCAGCTTTAGCACCTGGGGTTGAGGTTGCAGGCAAAATCGTTTCGCCAATTTCATCCATCAGGGCCACATCATCCTGTGTAAAAAGGTCGTTTACTTTCGGCGAAGATGATTTACATCCGGAGATGAAGAACTCGGCGCCGATGATGGTACCGCCAAGGATCAAACCTACCCTGCCTATCGCTTCTCTTCTATTCATAAATTAGTTATTGATTTAGTGAATTAATGAATTAGTGATTTTAATTAATTGAGGAATTAGAGAATTAGTGACAGCAATTTTTCAATCACTAATTCACTAACTCACTAATCCACTAATTATTTTGTTTACGCTTTTAACACGAAACCTTCGCGGTAATCGCGTTTTATATATTGGTTAACAGCATCAAAGTTGGTAACTTTCATAGCCTGGTTATCCCAAACCAATTTTACTCTGCCGCCATTTAGCTCATGACCGCGAACCGCAAGGTTAGCCATCAATAGCGCCTCAGTAAGCGGACCAGCCTTATCAAACGATGAGCTTAACTCTGTTTTACCATAACCTGCTATACAGCCTTCAACCCACTGTGCGTAGTGGCCGTTAGCGCCGCCCGGTACACGTGCCCATTTCTGCGGAGCTTTAGCGCTTTTGGTAAGCGATTTCGGCAATAATGTTGCTGCATCAGAATAGGTGCTTGCATACATTTTACCTTTTGTACCGATAAACAATGTACCGTTACCTTCTTCACCGCCAAAATCTTCGCTCGCTAATAATTCAGCAGGCCTTTCTGGTTGGATACCACCGTCCATCCAGTGCAGTGTAACATCACCTTTGGTTTTATCGGTTTTAGGGAATGTTAACGTGATGTGGCTTGATGGAGGGCAGCTTTCAGGGAAGTGGCCTTCTTTAAACTCATCTACATAAACACTGCCAACACTGGCCTGTACATCCTTAGCATACTGAATACCCAACACGCGGAAAGGAGCTTCAACCAGGTGACAGCCCATATCGCCAAGGGCGCCGGTACCGTAATCCCACCAGCCGCGCCAGTTAAATGGTACCAGTTTATCAACATAATCTTTTTTAGGTGCTGTACCCAGCCACAGGTCCCAATCCAACTCTTTAGGGATATTTGGTTGGGGCGGTGGCCATGCAATGCCTTGCGGCCAAACGGGGCGGTTTGTCCAGCAGTAAACTGTGTGCACATCGCCAATCAGGTCGGCATCATACCATTCCGACATTAGGCGTGTACCATCATTTGATGCACCCTGGTTACCCATTTGTGTAACCACTTTATACTTTTTGGCAGCCTCTGTTAGTAAACGGGCTTCCCAGATATCATGCGTCAACGGTTTCTGAACATAAACGTGTTTGTTCAGCTGCATAGCGTTATAGGTAATAATGGCGTGGTTATGATCGGGTGTTGAAACCGATACCGCGTCAAAATGCTTGTGTTCTTTGTCAAACATTTCGCGCCAGTCTTTATAATACTTTGCCTTAGGAAAATCGCTACGTGACCTTGCTGCTCTGCGGTCGTCAACATCGCACAGGAAAGCGATTTCAGCTTTACCGCTTTTGTAAAAGTTAGCAATATCGCTTTGGCCTTTACCACCGGCGCCAACGCCGGCAATCAATAACTTGTCGCTTGGAGCTATAAAACCTTTACCGCCCAAAACATGGCGCGGAACTATCATAAAACCAGCGGCTGCGATAGCGCTGCTTTTAATAAATTGCCGTCTTGACGGGTTTGGGGTTTTGTCCTTTTCTTCAGTCATAGGGTGTTTTTGTTATAGGTTGTTTTTTATGTGATAGTGATTAAATTTCTCCTTTTTTGAGTGCAGTAACAGCGTAATCAGCAGCACGCGCTGTTAACGCCATATAAGTAAGTGAAGGGTTTTGGCAAGCTGCCGATGTCATACATGAGCCATCGGTAACAAATACGTTTTTAGCATCCCAAACCTGGTTCCACTGGTTAAGTACCGAAGTTTTTGGATCACGGCCCATACGTGCGGTACCCATTTCGTGAATACCACGGCCAAGGAACGGATTAGTGCTTGAAGTTTGTACATCTTTAGCGCCAATAGCTTCCAGCATTTCTTTGCCATCTTTTTCCATATCGATACGCATTTTCAGCTCATTCGCTTTCAATTCGGCATCAATGGCAACAACAGGCAAGCCCCATTTATCTTTTTTGGTTTTGTCGATAGTAACCTTGTTTTCGTGATAAGGCAATGTTTCGCCAAAAGCGCCCATACCTATATGCCATGAACCTGGTTCGGTTAAAGCATCCTTAAATGCACCGCCTATGTTCAGTTCGGCAATGTCACGGCTCCAGCCTTCGCGGCTTGCCGAACCCTGGTAACCGAAACCACGGATGTAATCACGTTTTTCGCCATTAAGGTTACGATAGCGCGGGATATAGAAACCATTTGCACGGCGACCGAAGTAATATTTATCTTCATAACCCTCAACTCTTCCATAAGCGCTAACATTAAGGTGGTGGTCCATTAGGTTATGACCAAGCTCACCGCTGCTGCTGCCTAAGCCACCTTCCCAAACGTCGGTAGCTGAATTCATTAGGATCCAGGCCGAGTTAATGGTTGAAGCGTTTACGAATACGATCTTAGCGAAGTATTCATAAGTTTTGTTGGTTTCAGCATCCAATACCTCAACGCCTTTGGCTTTTTTGGTATCCTTATCGTACAATATTTTGGTAACGATAGACCACGGGCGAACGGTTAAATTACCTGTAGCCATGGCCGCAGGCAATGTAGCCGATTGGGTGCTGAAATAAGCACCGAACGGACAACCTAACCAGCATTTGTTACGGTACTGGCAGTTGGTACGGTTGTTATGCGGTACAGTGATATTAGCCGTACGACCAATGATCATGTGACGCGCTTCTTTATAGAATTCTTTCAAGCGTTTTGAAACGTCTTTTTCAACCACGTTCATTTCCATAGGCGGCATAAAATCGCCATCAGGAAGGATAGGTAAACCATCTTTATTACCGGAGATCCCGGCAAATTGCTCGGCGTAGCTATACCACGGAGCGATGTCTTTGTAGCGGATAGGCCAGTCGACAGCGATGCCATCCTTTAAGTTGGCTTCAAAATCAACATCAGCCCAGCGGTACGATTGGCGTCCCCACATCAGTGAGCGGCCGCCTACGTGGTAACCACGGAACCAGTCAAAACGTTTAATCTCTGTATAAGGACTATCTTTATCACTTGCCCAATAGTCAAGGTTGGTTTCATTTAACGGATAGTCGCGTTTAAGAACCGGGTAATCATCAATCATTTTCTGGGTACGGCCGCCTCTGTGCGGAAATTCCCATGGATCTTTGGTTGCGTTTACGTAATCTTTAATGTGCTCAATATTACGGCCACGCTCAAGCATGATGGTTTTCAAACCCTTTTGTGTTAGTTCCTTGGCAGCCCACCCGCCTGAAATTCCTGAGCCAATGACTATTGCGTCATAAGTGTTTGCAGACATACGAATAATATGATTAGTTTAATTTGTTTACTACTTGGTTATCTCGTTAAATGTATGAATAAAATTCATTTTCCAAATATTACATTGTGTTTTTTTTACACGAAGGACCTCACCCCGGCCCTCTCCAAAGGAGAGGGAGCCCCCTTACGCCGCCCTTTTTAAGTCCTCTCCTTTGGAGAGTATTTAGGAGAGGTTCCCCTTCTTCATCTCGCTCATGGCATAATCAGCAGCCCTTGCTGTAAAGGCCATATAAGTTAGTGACGGATTTTGGCACGAGGTTGACGTCATGCTGGCGCCGTCGGTAACAAATACGTTTTTAACGCTGTGCACCTGGTTCCATTTGTTTAATATCGATGTTTTAGGATCATTCCCCATACGGGCACCGCCCATTTCATGAATATCAAGCCCCGGTGCTCGTTTATCGGTACTGGCTTTAATGTTGGTAAAACCCGCGCTGGTGAACATCTCGGTTAACTGCTCCACATAATCCTTCTTCATCTTCTCATCGTTATCGTCGTAATCAATGTTCATCTTTAATAATGGTACGCCCCAGGCATCTTTTTGCTTGTCATCAAGACTTACAAAATTGCTTTCCTTCGGGATGGTTTCGCCCATCATATGCGAGCCTACACGCCACGGGCCAAGCTCTTTGTTAGCCAGGTTATCTTTCAGACTGCTGCCTACGCCGTCCCAACTACGCTGCGGGGATCTGTAAGCGCCAAAGCCTGAAGCATAGCCGCGTAAAAAGTCGGTTTCTTGTTTGTACACGTTCCTGAACCTCGGGATATACCCCCCGCCGGCAGGATTACGCCCATCTGTTGTCCATTCTTTAGCGCCATCATACTCGGCTCCAATATGGGCCGAATAATTATGGAAAGCTACATATTTACCCAGCACACCGCTATCATTGCCCAAACCACTAGGGAAACGATGCGACTTGGAATTAAGCAATATCAGGTTGGTATTTAACGCCGCTGCATTGACAAATATTACTTTGGCGTAATAGTCGATAGCTTCTTTGGTATTGGTATCAATAACCCGCACACCGGTAGCTTTACCCAGCTTATCATCATATATAATAGATTCCACTACCGAAAACGGCCTCAACGTAGCGTGCCCGGATTTTAAAGCCCAGGGGATAGTGGTAGCATTTGCGCTGAAATAGCCACCAAAGGGGCAACCACGCTCACAGATCGTTCTCCTTTGGCATTGTACCCTGCCCTGATCCAGGTGGATTTGATTAGGGGTTGACAGGTGGGCGCAACGGGCGCTGATCACATGCCGGTTTTTATATTTACTTTTTACGTGATCTCTAAAATATTCTTCAACAGTATTTAACGGGAATGCGGGTAGGAACTCACCATCCGGCAATTCGGCAATGCCATCACGGTTACCCGAAATGCCGGCGAATTTCTCTACATAACTATACCATGGTGCAATATCTTTGTAACGGATAGGCCAGTCTACCGCGAAGCCATCACGGGCAGGGCCTTCAAAATCAAAATCGCTCCAGCGCTGGGTTTGGCGTGCCCAAAGCAGGGATTTGCCGCCAACCTGGTATCCGCGGATCCAGTCGAAGGGTTTATCTTGTATGTAGGGGTGCTCTGCATCTTTAACAAAAAAATGCGCGGCGCTTTCTCCAAAAGCATAACAGCGGTTTACAATAGGATTAGCTTCCTGTACAGCCATCGGCAGTTCGCCCCGGTGTTCAAACTCCCAGGGGTACATATTGGTAGTCGGGTAATCCTTAATATGCTTCACATCGCGGCCACGCTCCAATATCAGTGTTTTGAGTCCTTTGTCCGCAAACTCTTTAGCAGCCCATCCTCCGCTCATTCCCGAGCCAATTACTATCGCGTCGAAAGTGCGTTCTTTAACGCTGTCGATATTTAAATTAGCCATTACTTATACTGCTTGCTTTTGTTTGTAAGGGAAATGCGCATTGTACCTGCCCGGCACAAGCTCATATACCACTTCTTTAGTCATAAAATATTTTGAATTGGTATAACCGTTTATGGTTTGTCTTTTTACCATGCCATAAAACTTCTTAAGCTCGGGCGAATATTTACCGGCAGGAGGCGTGGCAGGTGCGGCATCTTTTTTATCACTGTTTTTCCTGGCCGTCTCTTCTTCCGCTTTACCTTCTTTTTCTATATCCAGCAAAAACGCTTCACGGGTTTTAACATCGAGCTGATTAAACGTTTTACTATATAATTTCTGAGACTGATTTGCAAAATGGCCCATGCCAGTCACAAACACCTGCTGATCTTCCTTTTTATAGCAGTCATCCACCATTTTCAATACAAATAAATGGAGCAACAGGTCTTTCGCACCCGGCGTTGTTGTTTTAGGTATAATAGTTTCTGCTACATCGCCTATCAACTGTTCCTGATCGGCAGTGATATCGATATTTTTGAGTGCAACCTTCGACTTTGCTTTGTCCTGCGAACAGGCCGGGAGCAATGCAGCCCCTCCTACTATCAAAGCCAGATTTTTAATGACGGTACGCCGGTCCATTGTTTAAACTAAATTGTTTTAGCGAAGCCCATTTATCTGTCACAAAACTTTTAGCTTACTGAACAGGTAACGAGAAAGGCTTAATATGATTTATAATGTGCTCCCAAACTTAATAATTACAATTCAAAATCAAAGGCTGTAAAAATTAAATCTTCACGGGTGTAAGTTAGTCTTATACTATTAATAGCCCCATTTTTTCATGATTTGTAAATCAATTTTTACACAATCGATTGGGTCTTTGCCCTGGTATGCTTCCTGCTCAATAATGAACAAAGAGGTGCCGCCTTTTTTTGCACCGGCCTTTACAATATCCCTAACTGGCAGGATCCCCGCGCCTAAAATGGTGCTTTCAGTATCATCGCCACCGTGGGGCGGTACTTTAATTTCGTCCTTTACGTGCATGGACTGGAAACGGCCGGGATATTTATTGATAAACTCCAACGCTCTGCCACCGGTAGTGTACATGTTACCGATATCTATTTGCTGGGCCACCAAAGCCGGATCGGTATTTTGGATGATATAATCATAAAGGGTGATATCGCCTACTTTAGTACTGATCTCAAAGTTATGGTTGTGGTAGCCAAACATCATTGACGATTGTTTGCAAAGCTCACCGCATTTGTTAAACTGTTCCATTGTACGTTTCAGGGCATCGGTATCTGTACGTACCTTTTCATCCAGCCATGGGCTTATCACAAACTTTTGCCCCATGGTGGCAGCGTCTTCAACAGTGTATTTCCAGGCATCGGTAAAATCATTTTTGGCTGCATCCCAGTGTTGAGACGTCATTACAGTATGACCGCTTGGCATTTTAAGATCAAGGTCGGCCAGGATCTTTTTAAATTCTTTGGCAGTATAGCCGTAAAATTTCCTGTCGATGTAATTAGCATGTTCCACATGGGCGTAACCTGCATCAGCTATCTTTTTAAGCGTTCCCTGCGGGTCGGCCTTCATGGCATCGCGTACGCTGTAAAGCTGCACCCCTACCCGTTTAAGCTTACTATCCGTAGCGGCAAATAAACTATCAGGAAGTAGCGCCGCCCCGGCTACTGCCATTGCGCCGGTTTTTAAAAATGATCTGCGTGATGTATACATGGTTATATGTTTAAGGTTATTTTGCAATAGGAAATACAGGAAACAATAAATCAGAATTACTTACAAATGCAAGGTGCTTGCTATCCGGCGCCCATGACGGGGTATTGATAGTACCCTGACCGCCGTATAAATAAGCTACTACTTTTGACGGGCCTCCGCCTACCGGCATCAGCCTTAAATATACATGCTTATAAAAAGGATGGTCGCCGGGGGATACTTCGCTTTTCAGGAAGGTGATATAAACTATCCATTTACCATCCGGCGAAATATGCGGGAACCAGTTGTTATAGTCATCGTTGGTTAATTGCGTTTGCTCACTGCCGTCGGCTTTCATGCGCCAAACCTGCATCAGGCCGCTGCGCACCGAATTAAAGTAAATGTACTTGCCATCGGGCGAATACTCAGGGCCATCATCAAGGCCGGGAGTATTGGTAAGGCGTTCTTCTGGCCCGCCTGCCGCGGGGATGCGGTAAACGTCAAATTCCTTATTGCGCTCACCGCAAAAAACGATGTACTTTTTATCGGGCGACCAGCCATGCATATAACTTGCGCCGTGCCCGGTTTGGGTTACCCGTGTAGCCTCGCCACCGGCCGAAGAAACTGTGTATCCTATTGATGGGCCACCATCGCC
This sequence comes from Mucilaginibacter gossypii, assembly GCF_017569325.2. Classification (NCBI taxonomy): domain Bacteria; kingdom Pseudomonadati; phylum Bacteroidota; class Sphingobacteriia; order Sphingobacteriales; family Sphingobacteriaceae; genus Mucilaginibacter; species Mucilaginibacter gossypii. Next base: position 3,120,977 of record NZ_CP071878.2, read on the forward strand.
GCTGCTGATAGCCAGCATTTTGCCATCGAAGGAAAGCACATGGTCGTTATTATTATTTTTAGCGATGCCGGTATTGAGTGCCGTTGGCATATGCGATTTAAGATCGAATTTATAAAGTGAACCTTCGCTGTTATAAATGAGTGATTTGCCATCAAGTGTCCAGTTTGGGGCCTGGAGTGATTTTGGTGACTGATAAACCACTGTCGCGTTCTGACTTTCGAGGTCAAGCAACTCAATGGCGCTGCCTAAGTATTGTTTATAGGGTATCAATGTGGCCGGAGCGGGTGTGACGATACGTGTATTGTTGAATACCGCTTTCTCCGTAACATCCGCATTGTGCGAACAGATGAAGATGCCTACATAAACGTCGTCGCCCAGGTCAAGACCGATTACCTCCTCGCTCACAAACAAATCACCTTTTCGTGCTACCGACATGGTATAGGTATTACCTTTGCGTTCCAGCTGGATCACATCGGCCGCGGTAATGGATGCCTTCTTTTCTTCGGTGATGCCGCTTACCGTTTTACGGTATTGCAACGAGGTTAAGCCATCGCCATGAACAACAGCATTAATATGTTTTGAATTTGAATCAAGCGTGGTGCGAACCATTAGTCCAACCTTGCGATGCGCTTCAACACCTTTACCTATAAAAGCAGCGTTGGTGCGAAGAATGAAATCGCCTTTCATTTTCTTCCACACAAAGTGAAAATCATCATGTGTAACCCAGATATTCTGGCCCGAACCGGTAAGTGTATATTGCTGTAGTTTAGCGTCATATACACCGCTGCCCTGATGCTTGACCGTACCAACATCGGTTTGGCCTTCAAATATTCCCACGCCCTGAGCACTAACCCGAGCAGAAAACAAGGCAATGCAAGCCATGCATAACACAACATTTAATATTTTACAGCGCATTGGTTTGGTGTTTAGTGTACACTATAATCGGTTCACTAAGGTATGTAATCAATTCGCTATTAAGATAGTACTATTTTAACAATTCTCCACATTTTTGATATATAGCCAGATTTTTACAAAGTGTAATTTTAACACGGAGTGGGGAGGTTGATTGCTGTTGGAGACAGCACAGTTGCCGTTGTTGATGTTGTCACCAACATCCATCAGATAGGTTAACGCATTGGATGGCATAGCGTAGAAATCACAGATTTAATGGCATAGCGCATAGCTGTTGGTGACAACACTATAGGTGTTCGGAAGATTTTTTAATTCCCTCCCGTGGGAGGGGTGTGGTAGGAATGCGTAGTGGCAGGGAGGGGTTTATCCGCTATTGCAAAGGAATAGGCAAAGCGATGAAACCCCTCCCTACACTCGCCCAGGGGGAGGGAATCGCACAATCCAACGCTTTTCTTATTTCTTCCGAGGACTTATGCTGACAACATCGACAACAGCAAAATGACACAAACAAAAAAAGGCCATAGCAATCACCTCGCTATGGCCTTTTAATGTATTTAATAACAGCTTACTCCGCAGCTACTAATATTTCGGTAACCTGTATAGCTGCAGGTACTGCTACCGGAACAGGTGTACAATATTCCTTCAAAAAATCAGCTTTTGAATCGCGGTATGAGCTTACAGCTCCCAGCATACTCATCATTTTAATATAACACCAGGCCAAATCAAACTGATATGGCTTAAAGCCAGAGCGGGCACTTTTAGGATATAAATGGTGGTTGTTATGCCACTCACCTGCTACATAACCCGGCCACAACTGATTGATTGACATATCCTCGCGGTTATGGTCGATACCTTCACGGCGCATATCTTTTCCTTTTCCATGACCTTCGTAGTTAAATGTACGTACACCAACTGCCCAAATGCCGGCAGAGCCAAATACAGCACAGGCTAATGCCGGTCCGCCTAAAAGGTAGAAAGCTGTAAACCAAAAGCCCCAGTTCAGTATAATACCAATTATGGTTCGGGTTGGATTAGCCAGGGTGCCCCATTTTTGATACTGCTTGTAAGTATTTGTATTTACCCCGGTGTGTTTCATCAGGTTAACACATTTTTTGTAAGTGGCTTCGTCCATGTTTCGTGCTATGGGCTGGTGGTTAACATCAGCTAAAAAGCAATACATAAAACCACCTTGTGCATTGTAAGGATCACCCGGCTGATCAGATAAAGCGTGGTGCACATGGTGCGATACGGCGTAGATTTCTTCAGGGATGATCTTCAATGTAAGGTTCTGGGTAAAAAAACGCCAGAAATTATTTTTAAAGCTATAAGCTCCGTGGGTGCAATACCGGTGGTGCCAGATTGTACCATGGGTACCCATAATGATCATTCCATACACAAAGGCAACAATGAGACCTGTGATACTGAAATATTTAAAGATGAACAGCCCCAGGAACGGCACTAAAGCCAGCACCAGCGACCAGCTTAAAAACGAAAGCCAGTTTTTTTTATCCCTGAATACATTTAACCGTTTAAAAAATTCTTTTACAATTTGTGTGTTAGTAGGTTTTGAGAGGTTGCCAAGTCCATCTGTCCAACCATATGCAGGTGGTTCGAGCACAGTGTTTAAAAATGCCATTAAGTGTTTGGGAGATTAGTTTAAAATTGTCGGAGAATTGTTATAAATTGTCACAATATAGTAAAAAGTACCTACTGCTTATACGTAACAACGGGATAAATAGATTTAAATTACCCAACAAATGATTAAAACTTTTTCAAAATAATTAAATTTCTTTATAAGAAATTATAAAAGTTAATATCAGCTACATATTACTTAATAAGCATTAATCGTGTAGCAAATTACTAATTTTAAATAGGAATAATTTTTGACGAAAGTTTAATCCGTTACCAGGGGAAGACAAAAACTGAAGGTACTGCCCCTGTTCAATTCTGAATTTACCCAAAGCCTGCCGCCGTTAAACTCAATAAGCTCCTTGCATAAAAACAAACCAATGCCGGTGCCTTTCTCGCCGGAAGTACCTGTTGCTGTATATTTCGTATTAAGGCTAAATAACTTGCCAAGTTTTTCTGCAGGAATACCGTTGCCGGTATCGTTAACACTAATCACCACCATACCTTCATCAACGGTGCTTAGTAAACTAATAATACCGTAATTGCCCGTAAACTTAATTGCATTGCTAACCAGGTTACTTAAAACTACTTTTACATGCCTTTCATCGGCCTGTACACACATCCCGGGTAAAGCCATGTTTTCAAACCTGATGTTTTTTTGCTGAAAAAGGTAACTAAAAATCCTCCCGATTTCATTGCCAATTAAATAAATATCGACTGCTGATGCTTCAAGATTAACGCCTTTGATTTGGCTGCCCGCCCATTCAAGCAGGTTTGAAAGGGTTAATTCGGCACCCTGTACTACCGGCTCTATTTCCTTCATCAGGTCCTGAACTTCATCATCGCTTAAAACACGTGTGTTGTATAAACGTAATATAGAATTCAGATTAGCAAGCGGTGTACGCAGGTCATGCCCTATTACAGCCAGTAACTTATCTTTAAGATTATTAATATTTGCCAGGTTTGCCGATTGGTCTTCTATCAGTTCTTTTTGAATTAATAAGGCTTTATGCTGCTTGCGCATACGGTTATTTAAAACCCGCTTTTGTTTATAGAGGTAATAGGTAACCGACAAAGCCAATATTACAACCAGCAATGAAATGAGCAGTGTAATGATTATAACCTTTTGCAAATGAATTTTTTCGCGGTATTGCCCTGCCTTTTCCTCAACCGCGGCAATAGCATTAAGACGGCTGTTGAGCTCAAAATAACTCTGTATGAGCTCGGTACTTTTACGCTTATTGGCGGCACTGAGGCTATCAAGCGCCCGGGTATATTTTTTTTGATAGGCTAACGACTGCACCATATCGTGCTTTTGCTCAAAGCTATAGGCCACGGTTTTATAAGCCGACGAAATGCCATCCATAACACCGATGCTATCGGATAAATCCGCGCCTTTTTTTGCAAGGTTAATGGCTTTGTCAAACTGGTTTAACAAATTGTAAATAACAGCACGTTCAATAAATGAGATAGCCCTTAAACGCCTGTTATTAACAATATAACTCATTTGCAGGGCAGTGTCTGAATAAGCGACCGCCTGTTGATATTGCCCCTTTAACCGATAAGCGTTCGCCAGCCGGCTATATAATATACATATCGCGGGCTGGTCATTTACCGTACGGCTAAGCTGCATGGCAAGTTTGGCAAGAGCAATGCCTTTATCATATTGTTTAAGCTTGGCGTAAACAAATGAACGTTCGTTATAAACTTCGGCAAGCATTTTTGGATCATGGCCTGCAAAGCGGGCGGCTATGCCTAAATTTTTTAGAGCCTTGCTATAGTTTTGCAAATCTGTATAAGCCCTGCTCATGGAGCTATAACAGTGGGCCAATAACAGCGGCTTGTTTTTGGGCAGATAATTTAAAGCCGAATTAAAATAAAACAAACTGATAGGATAGTATGACTGCGACCAGTACACATGCCCTAAATTTAAAAAAGCGGCGCCGGTACCTTCATTATATTTTATTTTTTCCGAAAGCAGCAAGGCATGCTCAGCTCTTATCCTTGCCTCGTAGGGGGCACTAACATAGGTTTCCTCAACAAGTTTGTTAAGGCTGTCGATAGTTTTGATTAGTGATGGCGATTTTTCCGGCTCAATTCCGCTTGTTTTTTGCGCATAAACAGTACTATGCATCAATAACAGCAATAATAAACCAAGGGGCCTTGTCATTCGCTAACAGTTTCAGACTGCAATCTAACAATAAACTTAATATAGGCAATAGTTATCCGGCAACAATGCACCGCTCGCCCTGCAGCAGTTCAATACAATTCTCGTAATTATCGGGCATTTGAATTTGTTCAACCTCTTTCATATAACTCTGCTTAATCTCTTTACGGCGGCGGGCTTCAATAAAACGCCTTACCTGCTCACGGTTTTCCAAAACCAGGCCAGGCACTTTGGCTGGCTTGTTAAAATCATCTTTAGCTACCATAGTAAAATAGCTGGTGTTAGTATGTTTTACCGAATGGTTTTTGATATTTTCAGATATTACCCGGATCCCTACCACCAGCGAAGTATTGCCTACATAGTTTACCGATGCCATGAGCGATACCAGTTCCCCTACTTCCACGGGCTGCAAAAAATCCACAGTGTCGATAGAGGCTGTTACACAATAATTACCGGCGTGTTTGGCTGCACATACATAGGCTACTTTGTCCATGAGCGAAAGCAAGATCCCTCCATGGATCTTTCCGCCAAAATTAGAATACGAAGGGATCATCAATTCGGTAATGGTGGCTTGCGAAAATGCCACGCTTTTATAGCCGTCTGTATCGGGTAAGGGATTCATAATATATGATAATATAGTATAAGGTTAAGCACTAAAATACAATATATGCAACATTAGTATTACATAGGGTTAAATAGTTAAACCTTCGTTAAACTTTAATGGTCAATAACCTAAATTGACCCTAAACTATGAAAAAACACTTACTGCTCGCGTTTATCGGTATTCTTTTTTTATCAACTGCCTATGCCCAGCAAGCCCGCGAAGTGCGCGGTACGGTAGTTGACAGCGTGGGCGCCGTACCCGGAATTACCGTAAAACTGGTATCCGATAAAGACAGCGTAGTGGTAGCAACCAGCACTGCCGGGGCATTTTATTTCCCAGCCGTTGCCTCCAAAAACTTTAAACTCACCATCAGCGGTATCGGTTACCAGCCCTTTACCCGCCGTTATGTAATGGATAACGATACTAAACCCATTAACCTCGACCCCATCAAAGTAAAGGTGCAAACCAATATGCTAAATACGGTAGTTGTTTCGGCAGTGATCCCTATCACGATTAAGGAGGATACCGTAGAATATAAAGCCAGCGCCTATAAAGTACGGGAAGGATCGCCGGTGGAGGACTTACTTAAAAAACTGCCCGGCGTAAGTGTTGATAAAGACGGCAATGTAACCGCGCATGGCAAACAGGTTACCAAGGTGCGGGTTAATGGTAAGGATTATTTTACCGGCGATGTGCAAACCGCCACCCAGAACCTGCCTGCCGATATTGTGGAAAACATACAAGTGATTGACGATTACGGCGACCAGGCCAACCTTACCGGCATCAAAACCGGCGACCCGGACAAGATCCTGAACATCACCATACAAAAGGGAAAAAGCAAAGGTAATTTTGGCCAGGGCAGCGTTGGCGTTGGTAATGACGACCGGTACCAGGCCCGTCTCTCGGCCAATTCATTTTATGATACAAAGCAGCTGGCGGTTATCGGCACATGGAATAACAATAACACCAATAGTTTCAACCTTGGCAGCAGCGGTGGCGGTGGCGGTCGGGCTGGGCGTGGAGGTGGCGGAGGCGGCAGCAGCGCAGGCGGGGTGAGTACAGCCAATGGCATTACTACCAACCGCTCCATAGGTACCAATTACCGCGATGACTGGGGCAAAAAAGTTACGGTATATGGCAGTTATAGCTTTGCCGATAAAGACAGGGATATCAACAGCACAACCCTGCAGCAAAACCTTTACCAATCGGGTAATATCATCAATATGGATAACAGCACTAACCATAACCATGGTATCAATCACCGTTTTGATTTCAATATCGAGTACAAAATTGATACATCTAACTATATCAAAATAAACCCGGGCTTTTCATATGCCACCGCCGAAAACATGAGTACCGATACCTTCAGCAATACCCGTAACCAAAGTTTAGTTACAGGCAATGAGCTGGCCCTCACCAATAACTCATCACAAACAGGCAGCCTTAACGTGCTTTACAACCACAAGTTCCATAAAAAAGGACGGAACTTCAGTGTTAATGCCAATGTAAGCTATTCTAAAAACGATCAGGACCTGAACGACAAATACACCACCCGACAGGATACCGTGGTAACGCCATTGTTTCAGCAGATCAACTCTGATAATCAATCGCAAAGGGTAAGCCTGCATTTTTCATACATCGAACCTGTTGGCAAAACAACTTACCTGGAAAGTAATTACAGTTATAATTATTCAAACACCGATAATAACCGCTACAACTACCGGGTTGATCCTGCAACAGGCAATCAAACCTACGTTGATTCATTGAGTACGTTGTATAACTACCAGTTCATCACCAACCGCATCGGGTTAAACCTTCGCGGGATACAACCTAAATACAATTATACGCTGGGCCTGGCTGTTCAGCCTTCAAAACTCGACGGGGAATCGCACAATTTTCATACCTCCACATCTACCTTTAATATCATCCCTACGGCAAGGTTTATCTATAACTTTTCAAAAAACCATTCGTTCTCGTTTAATTACAGTGGCTCCAACGCCCAGCCTTCATTTAGTCAGCTGCAACTTCAGCCCGATTATTCAAACCCTCAAAACAGGGTTTATGGTAACCCTGACCTGAAACCCGAATTCACCAACAGCTTTAATGTGCGTTATAACCAGTTTGATATTGCCAGCGGCAATTCATTGTTCGCCAGTTTATCATTTGCCGAAACCCAGGATAAAATAGTCACCAATTCGGCCCCTGTTACCGATAGCACCCAAAGCACAAAAGGCAACAATACCATACAGGCAACCCGCTATATTAACACCAACGGTTTTTATAATGTAAATGGCAACTATTCCTTTTCAAAACCATTCGCCGAACGCAAGTACACTGTATCCTTAAACGGCGGCGCAAGCTACAACAACAACATTTCATATATTGAAAATCAGCGTAATGAGGGAAAAAACTGGGTGCTTAACCAGGGTGTTAAGCTTAGGGTTGACCTTGACAGCATTATGGACAGCGAAATCAGCGCTAATTACAGCATTAATACTACCCGTTATAGCCTGCCGTCCTCATTAAATACCGATGCCCAAACCTGGACATTAGGGCTCGACGGCCGCAATTATTTTTTTTACAGTTGGGTGCTTGGTTACAGTTTAACTCAAACCATCAATCACGGTTTCAGCAGTACCGTGAAAGCAAACCCTACCCTGCTGAGCAGCTACCTGGAATACCAGTTTTTAAACAAACATATAGCCTCGCTTAGGTTCCAGGCTTTTGATATTTTTGACCAGAACAAAGGCATAACCCGTACAGCAGTAGGTAACCAGATCATTGATACACGTACCAACCGGCTGGGCAGGTATTTTATGCTCAGCTTTACGCTCCGGCTTCAAAAATTTAGCGGCAGCCGTCCGCAGGGCGGGCGTAACGGCGGCGGTAAGGGCTTTGGTGGCTTTGGCGACGGTCGTCGTGGTGGCAGGGGATAATTTGTATCCTGCTTTTTTTGAAAAACGTTAAGCGCTGTTATATATTTACAACAATCTATATCCCTGCATTGAGAAAACTTATTTTAACCTTTATATCGATACTATTTATCGGCAGCAGCTTTGCACAAACTAAGGATGTCGCCGGAAAAGCCGGCCCTGAAACCGTGGTTGTAAAACATCGGCTTACCGACTCGGTGATTGAGCGGTTTAATGTGCTGAAAACTAACAGGGGCATCAGGCAGGGGCTATATCAGGCCCTTTATCAAAAAAACTATGCCCTTGCCAGCGGCTACTATGATAATGATAAACGGACTGGCGTTTGGCACTTTTTCGATAACCGCGGGCACCTGGTACAAAATTTCGATTACAGGACCAACCAGATCACTTACGAAGCTCCTGAAGACAGTACTTCAAACCTGCAGTATTTTGTTGATGTAAAACTTAATGACACAGCAAAAACAACCAAACCACTTAAAGTAGGCGGCAGATTTTTTGGATACCTCCCCTATCTTAACCTCTTTAAGCTGCCGCCCGAGTTAATGAACCTTAATCCAAATGTATCGTTTGGTGCGGTAGAGTTGCTGGTTAGTCCGCTGGGAAGGCTTGCTTCATTCAAGGTACATGTATACAGCGGTTCGTACGAAAAAACCTTTAATATGAGCATTGATGTACCCGACCCTGCCGATAAGATCTTTGTACCGGCTACTGTAAACGGCGAAGCAGTTGGTTGCCGTGTGCTTATTAAATGTGCTTTCAGAAATGATGGCGGATTGGAGTTTTATTAAGCAGACAAACCGCTCTAAATCTCCCCCGGACGGGAACACTTTAATAGCAACAAAATAAAAAGGTTCATTTAGCATAATGCTAAATGAACCTTTTTATTTAAAGCCCTCTCCCTTTAGGGGAGGGTTGGGTGGGGCTTAGTGAGCGTGATGACCATCCGGGCCGTGTGCGTGGCCGTGTGATAATTCGCCGCGTTCCAAACATCCTACAGTATATTTGGAACAACGAAATCTGCATGACGTATACATCAGGGTCCTCTGCGAGAGACCCTGATGGGACGGCAATAGCAACAAAATAAAAAAGGTTCATTTAGCATAATGCTAAATGAACCTTTTTTATTTAAAGCCCTCTCCCTTTAGGGGAGGGTTGGGTGGGGCTTAGTGAGCGTGATGACCATCCGGTCCGTGTGCGTGGCCGTGTGATAATTCTTCGGGAGTTGCAGGGCGTACGTTAAGGATATTGCCTTTAAAGTGCAGTTCCTGACCAGCCATTGGGTGGTTAAGGTCAACAATAACAGCATCTTCGGCAATTGAAACTACCATAGCCTGGAAACGGTGGCCCTGGTTATCCTGTAAAGGCAAAATGCTGCCAATTTCAGGGATTTCAGTGCCCTGAAACATTTCTTTTGGCAGGTTGGCTACTGCTTCTTCATCATATACGCCATAAGCATCTTCGGGAGATAAGCGAAACTCGTACGCATCACCTGTTGAAAGTGTGCTCAGGTTATCTTCAAATTTAGGCAGCATTTGTCCTGCACCAAATAAAAAGGTTAACGGTTGTTCCTGGGTGGTACTTTCTACCAAAGTTTCGGTACCTGTGTTTTCGCGGTCTACGTACAAATCGTAGGTTAATGATACTACGTGCTGAGGTGCAATCTTCATTGTAAATTGTTTTTAGTTGTAAAATCTGGCTTCAACCTCTTTTATGGCGTCGGCCGGGTTATGAGCAGGTAATCCGCAGGTTTTATCTTTACAAATGAAAATTTGTGTTGATGCACCAAACTTATCCTGCAGCAAAGGTAAACTTCCTGTATTACCGCCCAACATAATTTTATTGGGGATGTAATTATTTTCCATTTCCTTTCTGAAAGTTTCCGCTCCGGCTCCTGTTATCGCAATTTCATTTATTCCAAACACCTCATCCAGCAAAAGCATCACCCAGTTTGAATAGGCCGAGCCGTATTTTGCCAGCTGTGGCATCACATTGCGTAACAACTGCGCCGAAACTTCAATGTAACTTTCGTTATCAAAAAGCAAGCCTAACTTTTTAAGCACCCGTGCCATAACCGAATTAGAGGCAGGTATCACCCCATCCATAATTTCAGATTTGCGGGCAATCAGCTGTTCATCATCATCGGCCGTAAAAAAGAAAATGCCCTTTGCTTCATCATAATAGTGGGCTATGGCTGTATCTGCAAGGCTTTTGGCCTGCTGCAGCCAATGCTCATTGAAAGTAACTTCATACAAAGCAATGAGCCCGTCGATGATATTGGCATAATCATCTAAAAATGCTACAGGTTTATCCGGTGACGATGTGGCGCTGTAAACCCGTGATAACCTGCCATTTTGGCCAAGCAGGTTATTTAAAATAAACCCGGCATTGTTCAGCGCAAACTCAAGGTACTCCGGCTTATTAAACGTGCGGTAAGCATCGGTCAGTCCTTTTAGCATAAGGCCATTCCACGATGCCAGGATCTTGTTATCCAATCCCGGCCGTACGCGTACACCGCGGACATCAAATACTTTTTGACGGGATGCAGCTATTTTAGCAAGCAATTCATGAGCAGGCAACCCTAATTTTGCGGCCAGGTCTTCATCGCTGTCCTTCCGGAACAATACGTTCGATTCCTCCTCTTCCCAGTTGCCTTCCTCCGTAATATTATAGTAGATACAGAACAAACCGGCTTCATCGCCTAAAATCTCTTCTATCTCATCCTTGATAAAAATATAGAACTTGCCTTCCTTTCCTTCACTATCCGCGTCAAGCGCCGAATAAAAGCCATATCCGGGCGACATTAATTCGCGCGTACTGAAAGTAATGATCTCATCAACTACCTGTTTGTACAATCCATCCGGATGCCAGGTGTAAGCTTCGGCATAAAGGCTAATAAGCTGGGCGTTATCATACAGCATTTTTTCAAAATGTGGTACATGCCAGCGCCCATCAACCGAATAGCGTGCAAATCCACCGCCAACATGGTCGTAAATTCCCCCGAAAGCCATTTTATGCAAAGTAAGTTTCACTTGCTCCGCTACTTCATCGTCTTTCATTAAATAGCCATAGCGCATTAAAGCCTGCCAGTTATTTGGCATCGGGAACTTGGGCGCATTGCCGGTGCCTCCCTCCTGCTTATCAAAATATCGTTTCCAATTGTTTACGATGGCTTGCAGATCGTCCCGCGTATGTTCTGCCTGCGCCACCAAAAATTCTATCGACTCATATTTTTGAATCCCCTCGGTAAGGCGAACGGCATAGTCTTCGGCTTCTTCGGGCTTTTGTTTGTAGAAATCGGCCAGATTAAAGAGCAGTGATGTCCAATCGTTTTTACGGAAATAGGTCCCGCCGTAAATAGGCCTTTGATCGGGCAGGCAAATACAATTAAGCGGCCAGCCACCACGGCCACTCATGAGCTGTACAGCGCTCATATAAATCTGGTCAACATCGGGGCGTTCTTCCCTATCTACCTTAATACAAACAAAATATTCGTTCATTACGGCAGCTACGGCTTCATCTTCAAAGCTTTCGTGCTCCATAACATGGCACCAGTGGCAGGCCGAGTAGCCGATGCTTACCAGGATAAGCTTATTTTCGGCTTTGGCTTTATCAAGGGCTTCTTTGCCCCAGGGGTACCAGTTTACCGGGTTATTGGCATGTTGTAGTAAATAGGGCGATGTGGAATTGGCCAGGCGATTCATATAGCTGTGTGTTTGCTGCAAAAATGCAGATATAATTGCACCTGTAGGTTAAATGGAATTTATTTAGAAAAGTTTTAACATCACTCTGCCCTCTCCAAGGGAGAGGGTGTAAAAACTTTGATACTTCACCACTAATTCCAAAGTCCTCTCCTTTGGAGAGGATTTTGGTGAGGTTAAAAATCACTTATCCACCCCTTTCGACATCTAAAATTATCAAACTCACAAATTATTTCCCTTTATTTGCCCCCTTGCTATCAAAAATTTAAGATGAACTGTTTAAAACTGAATTATTTATTATGCGCCGTAGCGCTAATGCCGTTAACGCGACCGGCATCGGCCCAAACTACCGACACCACAAAATACAATCACCAGGACCTTTTTGGCCCAATTACATGGCCCGTTACCAGTGGCGGAACACGTTCGGCCGCAGGCAAACCCTCGCCAAATTACTGGCAAAACCGTGCTGATTACCAAATCAAAGCTGCTCTTAATGAAGGCAAGGATACTACCATAACCGGCGAAGTAACTATTACCTACACCAACAACAGCCCTGATAAGTTGGATTACCTGTGGCTGCAGCTGGATCAAAACCTGTTTAAACCAGATTCGCGCGGAGCGGCGGTAACGCCATACACCGGCGACAGGTTTGACGTTCGTGGATTTAGCCGCGGTGGTTATCATATCGCTTCTGTTGAGATTACCTATAAAGGCGAAACCTACAAGGTTGATCCTATCATTACCGATGCACGGATGCAGTTACGCCTTAATGCCCCAATGGATGGCAAAGGCGAAAAAATAGAGATCAAGGTTAATTATGATTTTGCAATCCCATTTTATGGCGCCGACCGTATGGGCCGCAAAAAATTTAAACAGGGCTATGTTTACGAAATTGCCCAATGGTACCCACGCATGTGCGTTTATGACGATGTAGAAGGCTGGAACACCCTGCCCTACATGGGACTGGGCGAGTTCTATTGCGAATACGGCGATTTTGACTATTATATCACTGCTCCCGCCAACAAAATAGTAGTTGGCTCGGGCGATTTGCAAAACCCCGAAGATGTACTTACCCCGGCACAACAAAAAAGGCTGGCAGAAGCCCGCAACAGCGATAAAACGGTAACTATCATTAGCGCGGGCGAAGTTGGCAAAGGCTCAACCCGCCCGTTTAAAGGTACGCTTACCTGGCACTTTAAAATGCAGAATACCCGCGATATTGCCTGGGGCGCTTCTGACGCCTTTATCTGGGACGCGGCAAGGGTTAATTTCCCATCGGGCCGCAAGGGTATTGCCATGTCGGCCTACCCGGTTGAAAGTTCGGGCAATGACGGCTGGGGCCGCTCAACCGAATACCTGAAAAACAGCATGGAGATCTATTCAAACTTATACTTTGAATATCCCTGGAATTCAGCAGTTAACGTATCGGGCGTGGCATTAGGCATGGAATATCCGGGCGCTATCTTCTGCCTCAGCAACCTGAAAAAAGGACAGCTTTGGGGTGATGTTACCCATGAGATAGGCCATAACTGGTTCCCGATGATTGTGGGCTCAAACGAGCGCAAATACATGTGGCAGGACGAAGGTTTTAACACCTTTATTAATGAGTATGCTACCGAACATTTTAATAAAGGCGAATATGTTGAGAAAAGTGGCTCGGCGCAAAATGTACTGGCCGGCTACCGCAACAGCAAAGACCCGCTCATGACCGCTCCTGAAGCCATAGGGCTCAATGATTACGGTCAGTATTATACCAAAACCGCGTTAGGTTTGGATATATTACGCAACGTAGTGCTTGGCCCCGAGCGCTTTGACTATGCCTTTCGCGAATATGTTAAAAACTGGGCGTTTAAGCACCCGCTTCCGTACGATCTTTTCAGGGCCATGAATGATGCCACAGGCGAAGATCTGAACTGGTTCTGGAAATCATGGTTCTTCACCACCTGGAAGCTTGACCAGGCCATTACTTCGGTAAGCTATATCAAAGGTAACCCGGCCGATGGTGCGCTGATCACACTTACCAATAACGAAAAAATGGCTATGCCGGTTGATCTTAAAATTGTTCAGGCCAACGGCAAAACCGAAACTATTCACCTGCCGGTAAACATCTGGCAGCGTGACGGCGTTTGGAAATTTAAATACCCCTCAACATCGGCTATTAAAAGCATGGAAATAGACCCTGACCGTCAACTACCTGACGTTGACCTGAAAAACAACGTTTACAGGGGAGAGTAATTTCGATTTGGGATTTGGGAATTTCGATTTCGGATTTGTGAGGAGATTAGAGATTAGAGATTAGAGATTAGAGATTAGAGGAAACTTCAAAAAGCGATGGGTATTTGGGCTCATCGCTTTTTTTTACGATTCTGTTTGCTTAACTGTGAGTTGTTTTTATCGCGGTCAGTATAAAATTATACAACTTTTACAAAACAATAAAATACCCTTAAAAAAACATTATATCTACCTATTAATAAGCAATATACCTATTAATACAGCCCCATATCAATTTCAATTAAACACTGGAAATATTTTTAATTATAAAACATTTTGTTTATTTTTAATATTAAAAGTTAATAGCAAATTACTATTAGCATGTTACCTATGGCAAGAAATATACTCATAATTGAAGATGACGCCGAAATTTTACGGGTACTTGAAACAGTACTCACCTTTCATGATTTTGAGGTTACCGGTCTTGACCGTACTGATGATATTATTGGTGCTGTAAAAGCGTACAACCCCGATCTGGTATTAACCGACTATATGCTGCCCGGCCTCAACGGCGGCCGCATTTGCCAGCTTATTAAAGGCAACGAAGATACCCGGCACATCCCGGTGATCCTGATTTCGGCCTACCATGAACAGGCAATTGCCCTGGTTAATTTTGGATATGATGCCTTTGTACCCAAGCCTTTTGATATAAATAAGCTGGTAAAAACCATTAACAGGTTTTTGAATTGATGGAAGGAAGTTAGATAAGATCTATCCCATTAGAGATTATTTTAAAGCCTTCTTGTTTCCATTGCTTCATTATCATCCCGAGGTTATGCGATTTTTTTACCGAGCTTATGACAAACTTTTGCTTGATGAGTTCCCCATTCATCTTGGTTATCATAATTTTGTTACGGGAGCCATCACTTCTTGACCTTTTACTCCAACCAGCGTAGTTATAACAGTTTATTTCAATCATCTTCAAATCGTTAAGCATAAAAATATCCTCTCTCAAGCTCACACCGTCTTCCTGAAGAAGCAACTCCCCGTCTTTAATATAAGTTGGCATGTTTTTCCACATAGAATGAACTAAAAAACCCGCCAAGCCGACAAATAAACAAATGCTGACAACGATATCTTCAAACAGATTGAAGTTATCACCATCAAATAAAATTAAAACCAGTGCAGCTATCATTAAAACAGCAGGCACCTGCATTAGCTTATAAATAAACGGGCGATGGGTGTAAGTATCAAAGATTTCAGTCATTTTAAGATATATCGGCGCAATTTTAAATAATAAAATGTTGATAGCTATTATAAATCATTTTTACTGTCGCGATTATAAAATCAAAAATCCGAAATCCACAAAACCACTTCCCCCTTTCGCCCCAAAACCTTAATTTCGCTGGCTCATAGCAAAGAGGAAAAGATTTTGGATTACTTACAGGGATTAAACCCCGAACAAAGGGCAGCGGTTGAACAAACCGAGGGGCCGGTGATGATTATTGCCGGTGCCGGATCGGGCAAAACACGTGTTATTACCTATCGCGTGGCACATTTGATACGCAAAGGTGTTGATTCATTTAACATACTGGTGTTAACCTTTACCAACAAGGCCGCCCGTGAAATGCGCGAACGTATCACCCACGTTGTTGGTACCGAAGCTAAAAATATATGGATGGGTACCTTCCACTCGGTGTTTGCCAAGATTTTGAGGGTTGAGGCCGAAAAAATCGGTTATCCAAGCAACTTTACCATTTACGATACCGACGATAGCAAGAGCGTTTTAAGGGCCATTTTAAAAGAGATGAACCTTGATGATAAGCTGTACAATGTAAACTTTGTACTTAACCGCATCTCGGCATCAAAAAATAACCTGATCTCGTGGCAGGAATATAACAAGAACGAGCAGATCCAGGCCGACGACTTTTCGAGCGGCCGCGGGCAAATGGGTAAGATCTATGAGATGTATGCCACCCGCTGCTACCGCGCCGGTGCCATGGATTTTGACGATTTGCTGTATAAAACCAACGAGCTCCTGAAACTGCACCCCGACGTGCTCAATAAATACCAGCACAAGTTTAAATACCTTATGGTTGATGAGTATCAGGATACCAACTTTTCGCAGTACCTGATTGTTAAAAAGCTTGCCGCTGTTAACGAAAACCTTTGCGTTGTAGGTGATGACGCCCAAAGTATCTATGCTTTCCGCGGTGCCAACATTCAAAACATCTTAAACTTTGAGAAGGACTACCCCGATCTGAAGGTGTTTAAACTGGAGCAAAATTATCGCTCAACCCAAAATATTGTGAATGTAGCCAACAGCATCATCCGCAATAATAAAGACCAGCTTAAAAAGAATGTATTCTCCGAAAAAGAATCGGGCGATAAGATCAAGGTGATGCGGGCCTTCAGCGATAACGAGGAGGGCAAAATAGTAGCCGAAGCTATTATGCAAGACCGCAGCTCAAACGGGCTTAAATGGTCGGCATTTGCTATCCTTTACCGCACCAATGCGCAGTCGCGTTCTATGGAGGAGGCTTTACGCAAACTGGGCATCCCATATAAAATATATGGTGGTCTGTCGTTTTATCAGCGTAAGGAAATTAAGGACCTGATAGCCTATTTCAGGCTCACCTTTAACCCTAATGATGAAGAAGCGTTAAAACGCGTCATCAATTATCCTAAACGCGGTATTGGCGATACCTCGGTTGATAAGATCATTGTAGCTGCCGATCAGCATGGTATACCCCCCTGGGAAGTTATTGTTGAGCCGGGCAAGTACCTTGAAGGTAAAATATCAGGGGCAGTGTCCACTTTTGCTACCATGATCCAAAGCTTCCAGGTACTGACCAAAACTAAGTCTGCCTATGAGTCGGCTTTGTATATCGCGCAGCATTCGGGCTTATTGAAGGACCTTTATGAAGATAAATCGGTAGAGGGGCTTAACCGTTACGAAAATATCCAGGAGCTTTTAAACGGGATCAAAGAGTTTTCAGAGCGCGAGGATATTGAAGAAAAAGGCCTTGATGTTTTCATGCAGGATGTGGCCCTGTTAACTAACGATGATAATGACAAAAACAAAGATGCCGATACGGTATCGCTCATGACCATCCACTCGTCAAAAGGCCTTGAGTTTCCGCAGGTTTATGTTGTAGGACTGGAAGAAAACCTTTTCCCTTCGCAGATGTCGCTTAACTCACGCAGCGATCTTGAAGAAGAGCGCCGCCTGTTTTACGTAGCCGTTACCCGTGCCGAAAGTAAGCTCCATATCAGTTACGCCACCTCGCGTTTTAAGTTTGGAACACTGATTAATTGCGAGCCAAGCCGTTTTTTGGACGAAATTGATGCAAAATATCTTGAGCTCGACTACACCGCCAAACCCGCTTCGGGTAATAATCCATTTTTTGATGATGAGCGTAAAGCATGGAGCAGAGATAAGCAGCCCGACACATTTTCGCGACCAAAACCGGCAGCTGCAGCACCGGTAAAAACCACTTCGATACTGGCCAAGGCGCATGTACCTTCGGCCAATTTCAAACCTTCTGATACATCCGGTTTACAAGTGGGTATGGAGGTTGAACACGAACGTTTTGGCTTTGGTAAAGTACTCGCTCTTGAGGGTAATAAGCCCGATATAAAAGCCACAATCTTCTTTAAGGAAATTGGCCAAAAGCAGTTGCTATTAAAATTTGCGAAACTTTACATAGTTCAGTAAACTTAAACCAAGAGTTAAAATCCCTACTTTGAGGAAATGATTCCCCAAGCCCCGCCACAGTCCATCATTAAATCGCCTTAATAACACTAATTTAAAGGTAATTTAATGATGGCATACCATTTGGATTGTATAAGTATCCCCTTTCCCTAATTAATATTAATTGATATGAGCGATACTATTAAAAAGCAAACAAACAAATCCGTTGGTAAAAACATCCGGGTATTACGCCATCAGCATGGATGGAGCCAGGAAGATGTGGCTAACCGTTTGGGCATCTCTATTCCTGCGTTTTCAAAAATTGAAACTGGAGTAACTGATATAAACCTGTCGCGTCTTGAACAAATTGCCAATATTTTTGATGTAAACGTTGTGAACATACTGGCCCTCGATGCTGAAGAAACTGATATGAAGCCGTCGAGTTTAAGCCTTGCACAAAAAAAACTGATAGATCGCGAATCAGAAATCGCCAATTTGCAGCGTAAGGTAATATTACTTTATGAAGAGCTGCGTAATAAGGCCGGTGTAGCTATCTAAAGGTGTGCAGTAAACATTACAATTTACCGATAGTGTACATTGTTTGCGTCGCATCAGTGTCCTATCCTATCCACTACATTGCATAGTAGTTAACAATATTTAGCAAAAGGAAATTTGAATAAAAAAGCCTCCCATTTTATGGGCTAATTTATCCGTAATGAGCATTTTATAGCCATTTTGGAGTAATAATTGTGGCATGCAGGTTACTAAAGCAAACTGTATGTCAAATTATCTTATTTCCATATCAAAAAACGAAACCTCGAGCGACGGTATCATCCATGATCCTAAAAGTAAGCTAAAAGTAAAGGCGTTTGATTTGCTGCGGGCACGTTTCAAACCAAGCCAAGGCGAAGTAAGGTTTTTTGTAACTGCCGGCGATGAGACAACATTGGCTTTTGAAACACAGGGCTATAATAAACACAGACAGCTGCTGGTTTTACAAATGATATCGTGGTATTGTATTTACCTTGGGCTTATAGAAGCACAGATCCACTCCAGCCTGCCTGTACACTTTAGTTAAACCCGGAGGAGAACCGGACGCAGCTAAACTCTCGGCGGGTTATGTAGCATGTCGCTCATTTCGATGATCTTTTCATCAATTTCGGATACGCATTTATCCATCATATCCAAACATTCGGCCTGGTCAACCAAGCCTTCTTTTTCAAGGTTGATCAAACCGCGTAACGTAGCTATAGGCCCCCTGATTTGATGTGACAGGTATGACGAATGCTCAGAAAGCTTTTTATTTTTTAACTGCAGATCCTTGGTACGTTCATCAATGATCTCTTCAAGATGATGATTGATCCTATCAAGGTTATCTTTTTGCCGAGATACCTCACCGTTTAGCAATGTAAGCTGTGCATTGGTTTTGGCTTTACGTTTTACATTGCTGATCAGCAAACCAATTACCACAAGCATCAAACCGGCAACTACCGTTACCGCCCAAAATTTCGACCGGTCGTAAGCTTGCCGTTCTGCAATTCTTTCGTTTTCTTTCAGTTGTTCTTCCTGCCTGCGTTTGGCCTCAACCAGGTTCATTTGCGCCGATACGTTGGTTTTATAGGTAACACTATCCTGGGTATATATTTCCCTTAGTAAATTTACCGCACGGGCATAATTCTTTTTATTATATTCCAGTTCGTATGTAGTGTATTTATAATCGTAGTCAAGCTTAGGGTCCTTAACCAACTGTGTATAGGCGGTTCCTTCCTGCACCATCTTTTCCGCATTTTTAAAATCGCCTTTGGTCATGTAAAGCGCTGCCAGCGTAAGGTCAACACTGGCTACTGACTCGTTCAGGTCACGTGCTTTTGCACCGGTATTAGCCTCCAGCAGTAAACCCAGGGCCTTATCGTAATCCTTAAGTTTAAAATAAATAACACCACGGTTTTGCAAACATTGGATCAGGTTTACCGAGTCCCTCAGTTTTTGAAATATGGGAAAGCTTTTATCATAAAACTTAAGCGCCATATACAGGTTATTTTTTCGTGTGTAAACGTTACCTATATTTAAATACAATGAGCCTACCAATTTGGTATCATTTATTTTTTGTGCTATCTCCAGCGATCGGTTAAGATAGGTAAGGGAGCGTTCGTAGTCGTGGTCACGAAATAGGATCCCGATATTATTATAAACCTTGGCTTCGCCCCTGAGGTTATTGTTGCGGGTAAAATATGAAAGGGAGTTCAGATAGTTTTCAATAGCCTTTTCAGGCTGATCAAGGTAGTATTTACCAATACCTATAACACGGTAAGCTTCTGCGATACCATTAATATAATTGAGTTTGACAGACAGCTTCAGCGCCCTGGTGGCATCTTCAACGGTTTGTTCGGGATTTGTAAGCCTATTTGAATAAGCGCTGGTATTCAGGCTTATTACCTCATTAGTATCTTTCGCAGCAACATCAATTATATCATTCGCGTATACCGACAGCGATAATAAAAAGAATAATATAAATGTGCCGATTTTTTTCATTGAAACACTTTTACGTTCTGTTGGGGTGAAAGTTATAAAATAATGCTGAATTATATTTAATGTTAAGAATAAAAAACATTGTGGAAAATTATTTTCATATGTTTTTTTACTCCTATTAAAAACATATCTATATTTGCATTGTTAAATATCTGAAAAACAATATATTAAATACAAAAAAGCCCTATACAATATCACTTCAAATAAATTACAGGCAATTACAATAATATTGCAAAATATATCCTGAGATTTACAATATAATTATAGTTTGTATATCAAATAAATGAAATAATGTGAAAATCGTGCAATAAATTGTATACCATACCGGTAATTAATCCAGATGATATTACATTTAAAATTAGTAATTTAACCCCATAATTAACAGTATAAAAATACGAAACAGAGAATCTTTTTTAAAATTTTAGCAAAACAGAGTTTTTAAAAAACAGAGAGTAAAATCAGACTTTTAAAATATTTGTGATAAGCTTTAAATAAGCTTGACGGATTTTAATAAATATTATATATCGTATTAATTTAAAAAATAGAATATTAAATACAATAATTAATCAATATGAAAAAAACAGTGTTTTTTGTACTCTTTACCATAGGCGCCGGAGTACTCTCATCGTCATCAGTTTTGTCATCATCGGCAAAAAAAGACGTACAGCCAACAGCTGTCAATTTCAACAAAACGCCGGCAGGTTTTAAACGCGACCTGGGAAGCGCCGACTGAAATCCAATTAAATCATACAGGAAGTTCCACATCGATAATATAACACGATCATGAAAAAGATAATCACCATCGCTTTAGCAATTCTGTTCACCGGGGCCATTTCATCCTGCAAAAAGGAAAGACCAAAAGCTGAGTTTGCTAACCTTCACTTATTCGCAACCGGTTACAAAAGAGACCTGGGAAGTGCTGACTGATTTATCCATTCAAGATCAATAAAACATAAAACAACATGAAAAAATTCATCCTCATAGCAATAGCCCTTAGTGCAGGTGCATTATCATCAGCTACAAACAAAAATGACAACAAAACCAAAATGGTGATTGCACCAGTAAACTCGCTGACAACCGGTTTTAAAAGAGACTTAGGCAGCGCCGACTAAAAAACAAACAATAACGAACAAGAGATTTAATAAACAAAAAATATTTACGTACCCCCACATTAAAAACATCATGAAAAATTTAACACTAATAGCGACTTTAGCATTAAGCACCATATTATCGACCGACACATTTGCAAATGCCGCTAACGGCCCTCAACCAAAACGTGACTTAGGTTCTGCTGATGCTCGTGGCCCTCAGCCAAAAAGAGATTTAGGTTCTGCTGATTTCGCCCGTGGCCCTCAACCAAAAAGAGATTTAGGTTCCGCTGATTTCGCCCGTGGTCCTCAACCAAAAAGAGATTTAGGTTCTGCTGATTTCGCCTTCGGTCCTCAGCCAAAACGCGACTTAGGTTCTGCTGATTTCGCTTTCGGTCCTCAGCCAAAACGCGACTTAGGTTCTGCTGATTTCGCCTTCGGTCCTCAGCCAAAACGCGACTTAGGTTCTGCTGATTTCGCCTTCGGCCCTCAGCCAAAACGCGACTTAGGTTCTGCTGATTTCGCTTTCGGTCCTCAGCCAAAACGCGACTTAGGTTCTGCTGATTTCGCCTTCGGTCCTCAGCCGAAACGTGACTTAGGTTCTGCTGATTTCGCCTTCGGTCCTCAGCCAAAACGCGACTTAGGCTCTGCTGATTTTGCTATGTCTGGTCCTGGTCCAAAAAGAGATTTAGGCTCTGCTGATTTCGCTATGTCTGGCCCTGGTCCAAAAAGAGATTTAGGTTCTGCTGATTTCGCTATGTCTGGCCCTGGTCCAAAAAGAGATTTAGGCTCTGCTGATTTTGCTATATCTGGCCCTGGTCCAAAAAGAGATTTAGGTTCTGCTGACTTCGCTATGTCTGGTCCTGGTCCAAAAAGAGATTTAGGCTCTGCTGACTTCGCTATGTCTGGTCCTGGCCCAAAAAGAGATTTAGGTTCTGCTGACTTCGCTATGTCTGGTCCTGGTCCAAAAAGAGATTTAGGTTCTGCTGACTTCGCTATGTCTGGCCCTGGTCCAAAAAGAGATTTAGGCTCTGCTGATTTTATGGCATAATCCACAACTCTTCCATTATAAAATCATATGTTATAAACTAAAATTTGAATAGTTAACAACATGAAAAAATTCATCATTGCAGCAGCGGTTTTAATAGCTACAGGCCTTACCGCTGTATCATTAACTCATAAAGCGCCTAAACAAGAAGCTAAAATAAAAGTCGAGAAAGTTGAGTTTGCCACTAAGACTGCAAATACACCAAAATCAGATCTGGGTTCGGCAGATTGATAATCAATTAGGGAATTATTGAATTGGTGAATTACGGTTTTCGCGATTAATTTTATTCACCAATAAACTAATGAACGAGTGAACCAATGAACTAACTATATTTGCTGCAAACAATAATATTATGCAGCACATAAAGCAATATGTTGAGCAAAACAAACAGCGTTTACTTGATGAGTTATTTGACCTGTTACGTTTGGCATCGGTTAGTGCCGATCCAAAATACAAACCCGAAGTATTAAAAACTGCCGACTATGTGGCAGCAAAGCTCCGCGATGCCGGAGCCGATAATGTTGAAATATGCCAAACCGCCGGCTACCCTATTGTGTACGGCGAAAAGATCATAGATGCTTCTAAACCTACAGTATTGGTTTATGGGCACTACGACGTACAACCGCCAGATCCGTTGGAACTGTGGAAAACACCGCCATTCGAACCAACTGTTCGGGATGGAAAAATATATGCCCGCGGCGCCTGCGATGACAAAGGACAGTTTTACATGCATGTAAAAGCCTTTGAGCTGATGATGCAAACCGGTACACTTCCCTGCAATATTAAGTTTATGATTGAGGGCGAAGAAGAAGTGGGCTCATCCAACCTGGGCATCTTTGTGAAAGCCAACAAGGAAAAGTTGAAAGCCGATGTGGTGCTGATCTCCGATACATCGATGATCAGCATGGAGCACCCTTCGCTTGAAACCGGCTTACGTGGCCTCTCCTATCTTGAAGTAGAAGTAACCGGCCCAAACCGCGACCTGCATTCGGGTGTTTACGGCGGCGCCGTAGCTAACCCTATCACCATACTGGCCCAAATGATTGCCAGCCTGCATGATGAAAACAATCATATCACCATTCCCGGTTTTTATAATGATGTAGTACCTTTGAGCGAAGCAGAACGCAAAGCCCTTAACAGCGCGCCTTATGATGAAGCCGGGTACAAACAAGACCTTGATGTAGCCGAGCTTTGGGGCGAAAAGGGCTACAGTACCTTTGAGCGTACAGGCACCCGTCCTACCCTTGAGCTAAACGGCATTTGGGGCGGCTATATCGGCGAAGGCGCCAAAACGGTGTTACCTTCAAAAGCCAATGCCAAAATCTCTATGCGTTTAGTGCCCAACCAAACGTCAGATGCTATAACCAAACTGTTTACCGACCATTTTTTAAGTATTGCACCTCCCTATGTTAAGGTAAAGGTAACTCCACATCATGGCGGCGAACCGGCTGTAACCCCAACCGACAGTGTGGCTTACCGTGCTGCTCAAAAAGCCATTGCCGAATCATTTGGCAAAGAGCCCATCCCTACCCGTGGCGGCGGCAGTATCCCAATTGTTGCTTTGTTTGAAGCCGAGCTTGGTCTAAAAACAGTATTAATGGGTTTCGGGCTTGATAGCGATGCTCTGCACTCGCCTAATGAGAAATATGATATTTACAATTATTATAAAGGCATAGAAACCATTCCGTTGTTTCACAAATACTTTGCGGAGTTATCAAACTAATGTCATGAAGCTTTAATTTGCGCGATAACGACAGTTATTTTTTGATTTAGGTAAAACAAATAATATATTTATGATATTATCTAACTATACAAAAATCAAAACCATGGCAACTAAAGAATTGGACAAAGAAAAGACCGATGCATCTAAGCAGTTGCGCGATCTCAAATCATCAAAACAGGAAAAAACAAAAACAGCTAAAGCTTTAAGCGAAAATAAAATGAAGCGAAAGCCTCTGCTATAAGATATTTATAACACCCCACGAGCCGGCAAGGGAAACTTACCGGCTCGTTTTACATAATCCCATTACAGCCTTATCCGCATTTCGATCATACGTTTTTTAAATCCTGCCTTTTCATAGGCTTTAATGGCTCCAATATTATCATTATATACCTCGAGCCTTATTTCGGTCAACCCCTGCTCAACTGTCCATTTCTTCAATTCTTCTATTATTGCCTGGTTTACTCCCATACCCCGGTATGCAGGCAGCACATACATAAAACCCAGGTAAGCATATTTTTCAAAGTCATAGTACGCGTCTGGGTTCTTTTTAATTCGGGCATATCCGCTGCCCGCTATCTCTCCTTCAATTTCTGCTACCAAAACCTGCACGTCTGTTGAGGTTATGAAGGCCTCCAAATCATAATAACTGATAGGATCGGGTTTGAGTGTGCTATCAAAAGGGCGTTCGGCAGTAATTATACCCTGCTCAAATTGAAGCAATACGGGCAGGTCTTCAATGGTAGCTTTTCTGATCAGCATATTCGTTAAATAGTAAATCGTTCGCAATCGGCCAAAAATGCTTCATCGGCATCGGCGCCTATGCCTAGCGCGTCGTCGATGGTTAAATGATATCCATCATATATGGCCCCGCCAACACACGGGTCAACCAAATGCCCCAGTTTACAGGTATCCATGTCATAAAACCGGATATTGGGGCTGGCATATACAAAGTGTAATTTAGCGCTTAATGCTATCCGGCTTTCCAGCATCCCTCCCATCATACAGGGTATCCCGTATGAAGCAGCAACGTCATGAATCCTTTTAGCCTCATAAATACCGCCCGACTTGGCCATTTTAATATTGATATAATGGCAGGCCCCGGCGTTGATTTGTTTGCGGGCATCATGGTGGTTGTATACGCTTTCGTCGGCCATGATCTTAACGGGTGATAACTGCATCAACTCGGGTACCCGGTCGTCATACCAGGTACGTATAGGTTGCTCGCAAAACTCAATATCATATTGCGCAATTGACTGCAGTGCAAAAACCGCTTCGTTAAAAGTCCAGCCCTGGTTGGCATCAATACGGATTTTCATACCCGGGCCAACAGCTTCACGGATCTGTTTGATGCGCTCTACATCTTCCACTGCATTTTTGCCCAGCTTCACCTTTAATATATTAGCACCGGAGGCCTTAAAATCAAGCGCTTTTAAAGCCATGGTATGATGTCCGGCGATCCCTATTGTAATATCTGATTCAACAATACGTTTTTCGCCGCCCAAAAACTGGTATAATGGCAGGCCTGCATTTTTTGCAGCTATATCAAACAGTGCATTATCAAAGGCGCTTTTTATAGTGGTATTACCGGCAGTAAAACTGTGAAGTTCGCCAAGCCGGGCTTCGATATCAAGCGCATCCTTGCCTTTCCATAAGCGGGCAAACTCACGCGCCATAATCAGGCAGGTATCCTGTGTTTCGCCAACAATCATCGGGAAAGCCGAGCATTCCCCTACACCGTAAAAACCGGCATCGGTATGCACACGGATAAAAACATTTTGGGCGTGAGATAATGTTCCGGTAGCAATGGTAAACGGCTCCATCGGGATGCTGAAGCGGTAGATATCTGTATGCGTGATGGTAATTTGCTGATTTTCCAAATTGTAGATGTTTAAAAGCTAAAATAAAACAAATATTTGCAACAATTAACCAACGTAATTTGCGTATTATAAGTATTAGTTTATATTTGCACTACTTCAATACAAGTAACAATTCAATTTTAGCCTCTTTTGCCCTTCCAATCAGGGAAATTTGCCTGGCTAACTTTCAACTTTCTTAAAAAATTATTACCATGGCTAAAGAAAACACGCCTGCAAATTTTGATTATAACTCAACCAGGAATAAACTGATCCTGTCTGAATATGGCCGTAACGTACAAAATATGGTTAAATATATTGTAGCGCTGCCAACCAAAGAAGAACGCAACCGCTACGCACAGGTAGTTATTGACCTGATGGGCTTTTTAAACCCCCACCTGCGCGATGTGGCCGATTTTAAACATAAACTGTGGGACCACCTGCACATCATTTCTGATTACCAGATTGATGTGGATTCACCGTACCCCAAGCCATCGCCTGATGCTGTGCATATTAAACCCGCACCTTTAAATTACCCTCATCAGCGTATCAAATACAAACACTATGGCAAAACCATTGAGCTGATGATTGAAAAGGCCAAAGCCATTGAGGAGCCGGAACGCAAACGCCACATGATCCAGGCGATAGCTAACTTCATGAAAATGGCTTATGTGCAATGGAACAAAGACTCGGTGAGCGATGAAAGCATCCTGTCAGATCTATATGCTTTATCGGGCGGTACGTTGAAACTGGAAGAGAACATCAACCTTAACCGCGTTGATTTCCGCCCTAATAACTTTCAGCAAAACAATACCAATAATAACAACCGCGGCCGCAACAATAACCAAAACAATCAAAACCGTGGCGGCGGTAATGGCGGCAGGCAAAACAATAATCAAAACCGCAACAACAACCAAAACCGCAACCGTAACAACGGCGGCGCAAAAAAATATTAACCCCACCCAACCCTCCCCTTCAGGGGAGGGCTTTTGCTTTTCTTCTGCTTTCCCTCTTTCATAAAAGTATCTTTTGGTACAGGATATTTAGCAAGGTTTTTCCATTAATTTTCTAATCTTTGCCGCAAATAAATTATTTGACAAAACCGATCATAGCTTTTACAGTTTATCATTGGTGATCTTATCAATTATCCGAAACTCCGCATGACTAACGCATTTGTAATAAATGGCGGCAAACCGCTAAAAGGTGAAATAACCCCTCAGGGTGCAAAAAACGAAGCTTTACAGGTTATATCTGCCGTATTGCTTACTGAAGAAAAAGTAACCATCAGCAACATCCCCGATATTAAGGATGTAAACAAACTGATAGAGCTGCTTGGCGATATGGGCGTTATTGTTCAACGTATTAACGAGCATACTTACACCTTTGAGGCCAAAGACATCAACCAGGATTTTTTCTTGTCTGAAGCTTTTAAATCAAAGGGCGGCGGCTTACGTGGTTCTATCATGATAGTTGGCCCCTTGCTGGCACGTTTTGGCAAAGCATCTATCCCTAAACCGGGTGGCGATAAAATTGGTCGCCGCAGGTTGGATACCCACTTCCTGGGTTTCGAGAAACTGGGGGCCCAATTTAATTACAATCCCGAAAATGGTTTCTTTAATGTAGATGCCTCTAACCTGCAAGGTACTTATATCCTGCTGGACGAAGCTTCTGTAACAGGAACGGCCAACGTGGTAATGGCCGCGGTATTAGCCAAAGGCACTACTACTATTTACAACGCCGCCTGCGAGCCTTACCTGCAGCAGCTTTGTAAAATGCTGAGCCGTATGGGTGCTAAGATCAGCGGTATTGGCTCAAACCTGCTAACTATTGAAGGTGTTGAAAAATTAGGCGGTACAGAGCACCGATTATTGCCCGACATGATCGAGATCGGTTCATTTATCGGCCTTGCAGCCATGACGGGATCTGAGATTACCATTAAAGATGTTCAATACAAAGAATTGGGCATGATCCCCGACGTTTTCAGGCGTTTAGGTATTAAACTGGAGCTTAGAGGTGATGATATCTTTATCCCGGCCCAGGAACATTACGAAATAGAGACTTTTATCGACGGCAGTATCATGACCATTGCCGATGCACCATGGCCTGGCTTTACCCCCGATTTATTAAGCATCGTGCTGGTTGTAGCTATCCAGGCCAAAGGTTCGGTACTGATCCATCAAAAAATGTTTGAGAGCCGCTTATTCTTCGTGGATAAACTGTTGGATATGGGCGCGCAGATCATTCTTTGCGATCCGCACCGTGCAACCGTTATTGGCCTGGATAACCAGGTTAAACTGCGCGGCATTTCCATGACCTCGCCAGATATCCGCGCCGGGGTTTCATTGCTGATTGCCGCACTTTCGGCACAAGGCCAGTCAACCATTTACAATATTGAACAAATTGAACGCGGCTATCAGCATATTGATACCAGGCTTAAAGCTTTGGGCGCTGATATAACCCGGATCTAAGTTTAGGTTAAAGGCGAAAGGTTAAAGGTTAAAGGTAGCTGCACAGCGCGGCATCCTTTAACCTTTTTCTTTTAAAAACCTTTCGCCTTTTACCTTTTGCCTTTCGCCTCAAAATACTACCTTTAAAAAACCATTATATTAACAATGCCTTACAAAAACCGGAAATCTACCTACGTTTATTTTGTACTGATATTTGTATTTATTAAAGTTGTTCTTAATCTTTTCGCGATATCGCATTTTGGTTTTCACAGGGATGAGTTTTTGCACCTTGTACTGGCCGATCACCTGGATTGGGGATACAAGGAAGTACCGCCGTTTATAGCTATCCTGGCAAAAATTTCTTTAACTTGTTTTGGCAACTCGGTTTTTGCGGCAAGATTGTTCCCGACCCTGTTTGGAGGGCTTATTGTGCTGCTTACCGGCCTAATCGTCATTGAATTTGGCGGAAAGAAGTTTGCCATAACCCTTGCTTGTTTATCGCTCATTTTTGCGCCTGCTTTTGCAGCAAGTGACTATCTTTTTCAGCCTGTAGTATTCGATCAGTTTTGGTGGGTACTAACCGTTTGGCTGCTCGTAAAATACCTCAACACTACCGATGTAAGGTACCTATACTGGCTTGGCGCAGCCGTTGGCTTTGGCGTACTTACTAAGTACACCATGCTGTTTTTCGCCACGTCGCTGGTTATCGGTATCCTTATCAGCAAACAACGTAAATTACTGTTCAATAAGCATATTCTCGGTGCTGCCTTCATAACAATAGTTATCGTACTGCCTAACCTCATCTGGCAAATAACACATCACATGCCTGTATTTACGCATATGAAAACCCTGCGTGAGCAGCAGTTGGATTACATTACCCCAACCGACTTTATTAAACAACAATTACTGGTCAATGGCGTAGCTTTATTTGTATGGCTTAACGGACTGGCGTTCCTGATATTTTCATTCAGGCTACGTAATTTCCAGTTTCTGGCATTGGCTTACGCGCTCATCTTCTTTTTTTTACTGATGATGGATGGTAAAAGCTATTACATATTTGGCGCCTACCCTATGCTGTTTGCGGCAGGGGCTTTCGGTTTCGAACGTTTATTAAAAACGAGTGGGTATGTTTTGCGTACTGCGACAATTATTTTATTTACTTTACCAAACCTTGTTTTATTCCCGATAGTACTGCCTATACTCCCGCTATCGCAAACGCTGGCATTCTTCAGGTTTGCCGATAAACATCTCCCGCCTGCTCGCTTTGCCATGACCTGGGAAGACGGTAAAAAACACGCCACCACCCAGGATTATGCCGACATGCTGGGCTGGGATGATATGGCAGCATTGGTTGATAAAGCTTACAAAAGCCTTAATCCCAACGATCAGAAACAAACTTTAGTTTATGCCGATAACTACGGTGAAGCCGGCGCCATCCATCATTATGGTAAGCAATACGGTTATCCCGATGTAATATCACTGAACAGCAGCTTTACCCTTTGGGCACCCGATAGCCTCAAATGCAAATACATGATTTATGTAGATGAAAACGGTGGAAAAAATATTAAGGAATTTGTGGAAGGGAAAATGATAGGCAGTTTTACCAAAGTTGGAGAGGTAACCAATCCGCTTGCAAGAGAGAAGGGTACGGCTGTGTTTATCATTACACCAAATTACCGGTTAAATGAACGGTATTCTCCTGAGTTAGCGAAGAAGAGGTTGGAGTAAAGGCCTTTAAATCTTCCCTGAAGGGAGACTTAAATTTAGATATTACTGTTTATTTCTCCTCTACCAACGCGTAATTTTGTTTAGAGTTAGCCTGCATAATTCCGGTTGAGTCGTAAGTCAGCAGGCCGTTATACGCGAGCCACCTACCTTTCTCCACGGAAAAAGAAGCCAGTCCCTGGAATGTCATTTTCATAGTAGTGGGCACCTTTGATAGGTCGCCTGTGGGAGAAGGCAGAGCGAAGTATCCTTTTATAAATTCAACAATATCGTATTTAAGCGTAACAATCCTATCACCGTTGACATTTTCAAACCTAATGGCAGTTACCTCATTCTTGTGGTAAGATGAATCACATTTAAAATTTTGATCGGCAGTAACAAAATTAACACTCAAAGGCCATGAGTCGCCTTGTTTAATAGCTTTACCCGGCAACTCAAAAAAAAGTGCTAATATATTCTTTTGTCCAGTTTTGGTATAAAAACTCGCAATAGTACCATCATCGTGTATAGAACCGCGAAGCATTACACCGTTCGTCATTTTCCTAAAAAAATCGGCCATCATATTTGTACTGTCTACGCCGGGAACAGGTGATTTACTGTCGTTTTTTGTTATCAGCTCAATATCAATAACATCTTTGTGCTTTTCAGTAAGTCGGGTAACCATGCTTGTAGGCTTCATAGCGGCGCTAAGCTTCTTCATTATATCACGCGCACCCGAAACGTTTGCAGAATCGGCTCCCATAGCTTTCATTGCACCGCTCATATCAAAGGTATTGACAGCAGGATTCGCCTCTTCCATTGTAGTTTTATAAGAAATAACTTCATTGGGTTTCAATTTCCATTTGAGCAAAACCGGCTGGTTATTCTGGGAAAAAGCTCGTATAGAAACGGTTGAGAAGGCAACAGTTAAAAGTAATTTAATTTTGTGCATCGATCTAGATTATGCCTCTAATGTACAGATAAATCGCTCACAAAAAAAGGTGTCATGCTCACCGCATAACACCTTTCAAGCTTTCAGCCTTTAGCTTTAAGCCTTAGGCTGATATAGCGTTTATAATATCATACTGGGTAATGATCTCGATTTTACCCTGCCCGTCTTCAACAAGCACAGCAATATTATCTTTATTGATCATGGCCGAGATCCTGTCTATCGAAGTGTTCAGATCAACAAAGGGGAACGGAGCTGTGGTAATGTTTTTGATCGGCTGCGATTTGATTGAAGGGTTTTCGATTAGCGAATCCAGGATATCGCTTTCGGTGATCTTCCCAATTACCATACCTTTTTGCGTAACCGGGATTTGAGAGATATTGAGCGATTTAATAGTATTAATAGCCTCAAGCACGCTCTTTTCGCAATCAATGGTAATGATTTCCTGTACATCTTTTTTGCTGATGATATCGCGGGCGGTAAGTTTCTCGTCTTTCAGGAAACCACGGTCGCGCAGCCAGTCGTCATTATACATTTTGCCAAGATAGCGGGTACCGTGGTCTGGGAAGATGATCACAACTACATCGCCCTCTTTAAACTTATCCTTCATCTGCAGCAAACCTGCAACTGCTGAACCTGTTGAGTTACCAGAGAAGATCCCTTCTTTGCGGGCGATCTCGCGGGTCATGAGGGCGGCATCCTTATCGGTCACCTTTTCAAAATGATCTATCAGGCTAAAATCAACGTTTTGTGGCAGGAAATCTTCGCCAATACCTTCAGTGATGTATGGATAGATCTCGTTTTTATCAAAAACACCTGTTTCCTTGTATTTTTTAAATACCGAACCATAAGTATCAATACCTAAAATCTGTATGGCAGGGTTCTTCTCTTTCAGATAACGGGCAATACCTGATATAGTACCACCAGTACCAACACCTGCAATAAGGTGGGTGATCTTGCCTTCAGTCTGCTCCCAAATTTCGGGACCAGTACTTTCATAGTGCGCCTGCGAGTTGCTCAGGTTATCATACTGATTGGGCTTCCATGAGTTAGGGACTTCCCGCTCCAGGCGTGACGATACCGAATAGTATGACCTTGGATCTTCAGGTTCCACGTTAGTAGGGCAAACAATTACCTCGGCCCCAAAGGCGCGCAAAGCATCAAACTTTTCTTTTGACTGTTTATCTGTACTGGTAAAAATACATTTATAGCCTTTGATAACGGCCGCGATAGCCAGTCCCATACCGGTATTGCCCGATGTGCCTTCAATAATGGTACCGCCGGGTTTAAGCTTACCGCTTTTTTCGGCGTCTTCAATCATTTTAAGGGCCATACGGTCTTTAATGGAGTTGCCGGGATTGGTTGTCTCTATCTTGGCTAAAACAGTAGCTGGAATGTCTTTTGCTACTTTATTCAGTTTTACCAGCGGCGTATTGCCAATGGTATCGAGTATGTTGTTGTACCACATAATTTAAATCTCTACTAACCCGGTATATAAAGCAGGGTTACGCCTCAAAAATAAGTTTCTTAAATGATATTTCTTTTATGGAAAAGTAAATAGATCTGCATCCTATAAACACACAAGCATAAATGTAATAAATTCAAACCGGTGGTAATTACCACAAAACATACCTAAACATGCAGGCAACACTAAAAAGATCGTTATTATTTTTTAGTTTCTTAAGTTTTTGTATAACTGCCGCATTTGGGCAAAAGCCGCTTACCCCAAGCCGGCAAAGCAGTTATTATACTTATATATATAAAATAACGGCCGGCGATGTGTTTAAATTTTACCGCTACCCGCGTAAAAAACCTGACGAGCAAATATTACACAACCCCATTGACTCGTTTAAAACAAACGATAAATGGAACAATACCCTCCTTCCCGGCAACTATTTGAAAGTAGTGGCCAAAAAGAACGTGCTAAGCTATTCGCTTATCGAAAACCGCTCGGCCAATTTAAAACTGCTGGCTAATAACTATGACCTCCGCTTTATTTTGGTTGACCAGGCAGGCAAAGCTATTAACAACGCTTTAGTGCAGTTTAACAATCATACCGTTACTTATGATTCAAAGGCCGGCTTGTATATAGCTAATCCTTCAAAAAGGGATACCATACTAAAAGTTGATTACGCGGGCGTTACCAACTATTACGTTATAAAAAAACAGCAGCGCTCATCTTATTATCATTACAATCCGTATCGCAATATGAGCTTTTTTAAAGCTGCCTGGAAACGCTTTAAAAACCTGTTTAAGGGGCACGATAAATATTACAGCCGCCAGCCCGCAGATAATTACGAAGGCTTCATGGTATTTAACAAGGCCATTTATAAACCACATGATACGGTAAAATTCAAGGCGATCATCTTAAATAAAAAATCAAAACAACCTGTAAACGCAGCTCAGCTTTTGGTACGGCTCAAAGAGCGGTATGAGGATGACGGTAAGATCATCGGCAAAGTAAACAGTTACCGCGATGGGGCTTATGAATATAGTTTCGCCCTCACAGATAGTCTTGACCTTTCACTTGACGAAGATTATACCATCTCGCTCGAAGATCCATCAAGCGAAAAATACAAACTTAATGATTATGATGGCGATGACGACCAGGGCTTTTTAGCCAAACGCAAGGTTTTTCTGACGGGCCGGTTTAAATATGAAGAATACGAGCTTAAATCAATAACCTTCAGCACCAGGGTTGATAAAGAAGAACACGGGCCCGGAAATCCGGCTACATTATATTTAAAAGCCGTTGACGAAAATAACCTGCCGGTTACGGATGGCCGGGTTACTGTTACATTTAATACCCGTGGCACCGGCACGCACAGGCAAAACTACACTTTTGTGCCCGACCAGCTTTGGACACACCAGCTACAGCTTGACCCGGTTGGTGAAACCAGGTTAATTATCCCCGATTCTATCTTTCCTAAGGCAGATGTCACTTACACCATTAATTCACAATTTCTGAACAGCAATAACGAACAGCAATCGGCTAATAACGATATGAGTTACCGGTACAGCCGGTTTAGTATTACCGCCAAATTAAACGGTGATACACTAATCAGTACCGCCTTTGATAATGGAAAGGCCGTAAATGCTATGGCTACCATCAGCGCCCTTAACGCAAAGTATGATACCATAACCAGGGTCAGGGTAATGCTCCCGGCAAAAACCAACATCAATCCTTATGCCGATAGTTACAATATCGAAAGAGACAGCGCCTATGCCGACCTCGACCTAAAAGATAATAACGCCGGCATCTCGCTATCGGGCTACCGCACCGCCGATTCGGTGTTTGTAAAGGTTGACAACCCGCGGCACCTGCATTTTTGGTATTCGGTATTTGGCGGCAACAAATTAATTGATGCAGGGCAGGCCAATAACCTGTTTTATGTACGTGCTTATAATGATCAAAACCTCCTAAACTTTCAGGTGCATTATATTTGGGCGGGTGAAAGCAAAACCGAAGCCACCGATATCATGTACCGTGATAAGCTGCTGACCATCAACGTTCGTCAGCCAGTGTCGGTTTATCCCGGGCAGCAAGCTAAAACCGACATCGTGGTTACCGATGCCAAAGGCCAGCCCGTAGCCAATGCTGATTTAACGGCCTGGTCAATGACGAGTAAGTTTGCAGACTACAAGGCGCCGTATGTGCCATACCTTGGCAAAGGTTTTCCGTATCGCAAGCAAAAAATGGGTTTTAATACCGGCAATATAAATGGCGATGGTTCATTACAGCTCAACTGGAAGCGCTGGAGTAAAGAAATGGGGCTTGACAGTATTGCCTACTACCAGTTTACTCACCCCGAAAAAATTTACCGGGTTGAAGAAGATGCTAAAGACTCGCTAACCCAGGTAGCGCCTTTTGTGATTAAAAACGGCGATGTATTGCCCGTACACATCCTTTATATTGATGACCGGCCGGTGTACTTTGACCAAACACAACAGCTTAAACGCTACAGTTTCGCGGTATCGCCGGGCAGGCACATGTTCCGGTTCAGGACCAGCCATCAAAACATTTGGGTAGATAGTGTAGATGTACAAAAATCGAAAAAGCTGATCTTCAGCATTAATGCTGATAATGCGCACTCAACAAAGGTTTTGGATACATTGAGTACCTATGAAAGCGACTTCATCAACCGTTACCTGATTACCGTTATCAATAATTTTGGCTGGAAGATGGCCCTCCTTACCCAAAACGAAAAGGTATTCATGATCAATCCCGACCCGAACTATGGTTACCGGAACAACAGCGTACTCATAGGTCCTTCGGTCGAAAACTTTGCCAATTTAGATGTACAGGGCAATGGTTCGCGATATTTTGTTACCGAACCAGGCTATTCTTTTCAGTTTGAGCCCGGTCTTATCAAACAAAAAAGCATCGCTGCTGCCTATCCCTTCGATCCCATACTATCTTCATACCACGGCCCTGCCGATGATTATACACAGCAGGTACTTACCCAACCTGAGGCCGAAAGTATCTGGCAGCAATATCTTGACCTGCGCAGCAACACGCAATCACTTTTTGTAAACCCCATTATTACGGGCGAAACAGGTAAACTAAGTATGAGCATCGATCAACCTAAGGGCAAAAAACTGCTGGTTAAAAACCTGATCGTTTATAAATATGATGACCCGGACTTTTTATTGATCTATCCCGGCAATACCACATACATTAATAACCTTAACGCCGGCAGGTACAGGCTTTTATTTTTACTTAAGGGCGATAGTTATGATATTAAAGAAAATGTAACCATAAAAACAGGCGGCACTAATTTTTACAACTTTACGGTGTTGCCCACGCATGTTAAAGATTCGGTAGGTGTTCGGATCAGCAACATTATCAATAACAGGACGGGCAGCTATAATCACGGTGACCGCGAAATAGAAAACGATGCCCTGAAAATAAAAGAGGCCTTTAATGATAAATATCTTGATACCGGTACTTTCGGCGACATGATGAGCGGAACAATTATCGCCAGCGATGATAAATTAGCTGTGCCCGGTGTAACCATAAAGGTAAAAGGTTCATCAACAGGCACACTCACGGATTTAGCCGGGCGCTTTAAATTAAAAGTTCCCAAAACCGGCAAGCTCATTATAAGCTTTATAGGCTACGACACGCAGGAGCTAAACATACAACCCGGGGCAACTGTCAGGATAACCTTAAAACCAAGCTCAAAATTATTGCAGGAGGTTATGGTTATTGGATATGGTGCGGTAAAAAGAAGTGAGACCACGGGCGCGTTGGCAATGGTATCTTCCTTAGAGGGGAGGGTTGCCGGTCTGAATATAAACGATGGCGGGCCCGGAGGCGGTATCAACATTATGATTAGAGGAATGGCATCATTACCGTCGGCCCAGCCGCTGATTGTGGTAGATGGAGAAATTGTTGATAAGCTATCTGACGTAAATAAAGATGACATTGCAGAAATTAGTGTATTGAAAGACGCTGCTGCCACGGCAATATACGGTGCCCGGGGCTCAAATGGCGTCATCGTGATCAGAACCAAAGCTAAACCCGGTTTGGCCGGAAGCAAAAGGGCTGACAGTACACAAACCGGCAGCACGCAAACCATGCGTAAAAACTTTTCAGATTACGCCTACTGGCAGCCTAAACTCACTACCGACGAGCATGGTAAAGCAAGTTTCATGGTTACTTACCCCGATGATATCACCAACTGGCGAACATTTATCATCGGCATAACGGGCAACAGGCAAACCGGCTTTACCGAAAGCAGCATCAAATCATATAAACCTTTAAGCGCCAATTTCATTGCGCCGCAATTTGCCATAGCCGGCGATGAAATGAACCTGATTGGCAAGGTGATGAACTATAATAATACCTCCGCAAAGCTTACCCGTATTTTTAAATACAACGGACAAACCCTGAAACAGGAGGAACTGGAAGTTAAAAACTCCAAAATTGACACACTTACTATTACTGCTGCTGCCGCTGCTTCTATCGCTCCTACCGACAGCCTCACTTTTGAGTATACCATTAAACGGGATAACGGCTATTTTGACGGCGAGCAGCGCAGTATCCCGGTGATGCCTCAGGGTGTTAAAGAAACCAAAGGAGTTTTTGAGGCACTTGACCGCGATACCGCAGTGAACATGAAATTTGACCCGGCTTTGGGACCTGTCACTTTCCGGGCAGAGGCTTCTGTATTGCCTGCGTTGACTGAAGAAACCCGTAAGCTGAGGGAGTACAAGTATCTGTGCAATGAGCAGCTGGCTTCAAAATTGAAAGGCCTGCTCATGGAACGACACATTAAAAAGTTTTTGGGCGAAGAGTTTAAGTACGAGAGAAATATAAAAGACGTAATTAAAAAACTACAGGAAAACCGCAAAAGTAACGGTACCTGGGGCTGGTGGAAGGATAGTAACGAAGAACTCTGGATCAGTCTGCATGTAGTAGAAGCGCTTGTAGATGCCCAAAAAGAGGGCTACGCTGTTGAACTGGATAAACAAAAATTAACCGACTATCTCGTCTTTCAGCTTGAAAGTTACAAACGCAGGGACAAAATACTTTGCCTTCAGTTACTTCATAAACTGGGAGCGAAAGTTGATTACCAGAAGTATGTAACAGGCATTGAAAAAGAGCAGGCTAAGGATCAAAAAACCTTCGACTACAAATTGTCAGGGTATGATAAGTTAAGAATGATGTTATTACGGCAGGAATCTGCCCTACCCATAAAAATGGACAGTTTAATCAACACAAGCAAACATACTATGTTCGGTAACTTATATTGGGGCGAAGACGGTTATCGCTTTTTTGACAATTCGGTACAGTTGAGTGTATTAGCCTACCGCATTATCAAAAACGAAGGCAGGCACCCTGAGCTACTGGCCAAAATACGTGGCTACTTTCTTGAACAACGCCGGCTTGGTGACTGGCGTAATACTTATGAATCGGCGCTGATACTGGAAACTATTCTGCCAGATCTGTTGACAGAAAATAAACAGGTTAAACCATCGCAAATCACGCTTACAGGCACAGATACAAAAACGATCGACAAATTCCCTTATTCGGCGATGCTAACTGATAAAACGATCAGTATCAGCAAAACCAGCAGTCTTCCTGTGTACATTACCGGCTACCAACAGTTCTGGAACAGCAAGCCCGAAAAAGTGAGTAAAGATTTTACAGTAAACACCTGGTTTGAACGTAAGGAAAAAACAATAGCCACCCTGAAAGGCGGTGAACCTGTATTATTAAAAGCGGAGGTAACAGCCCGCGGCGATGCTGATTTTGTGATGATAGAGATCCCGATACCTGCCGGATGCTCTTATGAAAGCAAGGAGCAAACATGGTGGCAAAACAACGAGGTACACCGCGAGTATTTTAAAGAGAAAGTAAGTATATTTTGCCGTTCTCTTAAACAGGGCAAATATACATTCACCGTTAACCTCATCCCCCGTTACAACGGCAAATACACCCTAAATCCGGCCAAAGCCGAACTGATGTATTTCCCGGTATTTTACGGCAGAGAGGGGATGAAACAGATTGTCATTGGTTCATTTGTTCATTAGTTCATTGGTATGCTTGGCTCATTGGTATCTGGTTCATTTGTTTAGCGCTTGCTAAGACAAATGAACTAATGAACCAGTGAACTAATGAACTTAAAACTTCAAATGCTTAACCGTTAACCCGTTATTGATCAACTGCTTTAACGATTCGATGCCTATATGCAGGTGTGTTTCAACAAATTGCTCGGTTACTGATGAATCGCTTTCGGCGGTTTTAACACCTTCGGGGATCATCGGCTGATCTGATACTAACAACAGCGCACCTGTAGGGATCTTATTGGCGAAGCCGGTTGTAAAGATGGTTGCAGTCTCCATATCAACAGCCATGGCACGCAGATCTTTAAGGTACTTTTTAAATACTTTATCATGTTCCCAAACGCGGCGGTTAGTGGTATAGCAGGTACCGGTCCAGTAATCGCGTGAGTAATCACGAATGGTAGTTGAGATAGCCTTTTGCAATGCGAATGCCGGCAAAGCAGGCACTTCGGGAGGTAAATAATCGTTGGATGTACCTTCGCCACGAATTGCGGCTATCGGCAGGATCAGGTCGCCTACGTTGTTCTTTTTCTTAAGGCCTCCGCATTTACCCAAAAATATGACAGCTTTAGGGTGAATGGCCGTGAGCAGGTCCATAACAGTAGCCGCCACCGAACTGCCCATACCAAAGTTAATAATAGTAATACCGTTTGCTGTAACGCTTTGCATTGGCTTTTCAAGCCCCATAATAGGCGCGTTATCATTCCATTGCGAAAACAGCTGGATATACTTTGAAAAATTGGTAAGGATAATATACTCGCCAAATGCTTCAAGAGGCCTGCCGGTATAGCGCGGCAGCCAGTTAGCTACAATTGCTTCTTTTGTTTTTAATCCTGATTTTACGGGCGATTGCACTTCTTTCACCGGCGGTGGTAAGGCATCTCCGTCCTTTTTAATGTTTAATTCTTCGTTCATATGATTTCTTTTTATACAGCAAACCCCGGCATGATAACCAGGGCGCGCTTTATTTTTTAATAAATATAAGTGTTTGCTTATATACTGTGCGTTAAGCTACTTTTAACTTTTTCAGATCAGATTTTTCAAACTTCTCGCGTGCGTAATCCAATGTTACGTTCAAACGTTTCACATCTTTTTTGGATGGAAACTCGAACATAGCATCGATCATGATAGCTTCGCATATTGAGCGTAATCCCCTCGCGCCAAGTTTAAATTCCATTGCTTTATCAACAATAAACTCCAGTACTTCGTCTTCAAAATCAAGCTTTACACCTTCATATTCAAACAGTTTTTTGTACTGTTTCAATAATGAGTTTTTAGGCTCGGTAAGGATATTGTGCAATGCTTCCCTATCAAGCGGGTTGAGGTAGGTAAGCACCGGCAAACGGCCTATCAACTCAGGGATTAAACCAAATGATTTCAAATCCTGCGGTGTAATATACTTATAGAAGTTTTTAGTATCGATATCGCCCTCATCGTGCTTAAACTTGTAACCAACAGTTTGGGTACGCAGGCGATTGGCGATCTTTCTTTCAATACCGTCAAATGCTCCACCGCAAATGAAAAGGATGTTGCTGGTATTTACCGTGATCATTTTCTGATCCGGGTGTTTACGGCCACCTTGTGGTGGTACGTTAACCATGGTACCTTCTAATATTTTCAATAACGCTTGTTGTACGCCCTCTCCTGATACGTCGCGGGTGATAGAAGCATTATCACTTTTACGGGCTATTTTATCAACCTCATCAATGTAAACAATACCTTTTTCGGCAAGGGTTACATCATAATCGGCCGATTGCAGCAAGCGGGTTAGGATGCTTTCAACGTCCTCCCCTACATAACCGGCTTCGGTTAGTACGGTAGCATCACAAATGCAAAATGGAACGTTAAGTACTTTGGCGAGTGTTTTGGCAAGCAGGGTTTTGCCCGTACCTGTTTCACCCACCATGATGATGTTTGATTTTTCAATCTCAACCTCATCTTTATCAATACGCTGATTTAAGCGTTTATAATGATTATATACAGCTACCGAAAGTATCTTTTTGGCATCATCTTGCCCAATAACATACTGATCAAGATGTGCCTTCATTTCTGATGGCTTAAGCAAGGCCGGCGCCAGAGGCGATGACTTCACTTTACGTACCTTCAACTCCTCAGCCAATATTTCATTGGCCTGGTTCACACATTTATCACAAATGTGTGCATCAAGTCCTGCTATTAACATCAGGGAATCCTGTTTACCGGCACCGCAAAATGAACACCTGATCTCTTTGCTGTTTTTATTCATCTGATTTGTCTTCTTACTCAAAGTTAAAAAATTAGTGGCAAAAAAAAAAATCCTGCCCGTAAGTCGGGAAAGTGAGCAAGTCCGGAAGCAGCTCAGCTTCCGGACTTTAATAACTTTTTAACATTCCAAACATCCGGACTTTCCGACTTATCGGAATCCGGACTTTCAAGAATTATTTCCCTTTGTTACCTCTTAAAATCTCGTCAACCATACCAAATTCTTTGGCTTCTTCTGCAATCATCCAGTAGTCACGGTCAGATGCATCCCAAACTTTTTGGTAAGGTGCACCGCTATGATCGGCAATGATCTGGTACAGTTCTTTTTTCAATTTAGTGATCTCCTGATAAGTGATCTCTATATCCGACTGCTGGCCCTGAGCACCGCCTGATGGCTGGTGGATCATCACCCTTGCATGAGGAAGCGCTGCCCTTTTACCTTCAGTACCGGCTACTAACAATACGGCAGCCATTGACGCCGCCATACCTGTACAGATGGTAGCCACGTCATTTGATATAAACTGCATAGTATCATAGATACCTAAACCTGCATAAACCGAACCGCCTGGTGAGTTGATGTAGATCTGGATATCGCGTTTAGCATCAGCCGATTGTAAGAATAGCAACTGAGCCTGGATAATGTTTGCAATATTATCATAAATAGCATCGCCCAGGAAAATGATACGGTCCATCATCAAACGTGAAAACACGTCCATGGCCTGTACATTAAGCTGGCGTTCTTCAAGGATGTAAGGGGTCATGCCGGTTGGTACGGTAGTGATACCACCTGTTGGCATATTGCCTCTTTCAACACCTGCAATATATTTGTCTACATAAAGGCTGTTAATACGGTGATGCTTAACAGCATATTTTCTGAATTCGTTTTTATCGATATTACTGCTCATGGTTTTTGTTTGTTGTTCGTTAGGAAATGCGGGCGTCTTACCCGCGATAAATATAGTTTTTAGTTCAATAGATTTTTTGCAAGATAGTTTTTATTACGTAATTTTTTGATGAGGCCTACGTGACTAAACCTGATTTTTTTTGGTCAAAACTAACAGTAGAGTCGGCAGGAAGATGTTAGTGAAAATACCAACATCGGGCAGATACTCTCTTATGTCATTGCGAGCGTAGCGACGAAGCAATAACATATAATCTTAACGACACATAAAACACCAAAAGCAACCTTTTGAGTTGCTTTTGGTGAATATGCTATAAAATCTATCCCTTTTCAGGGCGATTGAAAAACTGCTTACTGTGCTGCGGTAACCAATGCACTGAAATCAGTGTAAAGAATATCCTGCTTATCTAAAGTGATCACATTTTTGATATAGTCAAATACTTTTAATGCTTTTACCTCTTCAAATATCTTGTTAGCGTTGTCTTTGTTTTGCAGGTACTGAACAGTGTACTGGCCTAACTGATCCTCAGGGATAGCAGTCGGGCTGTACATCCTGAACTGCTGATCTAAACGGATCTTAGCTAATTCAAACACATCTTCATATTTAATTTCGATTGTGTTATCAGTAATGATCTTGTTTTCAATCAAAGTCCATTTCAGGTTTTGAGCAAAATCGTTGTAACCGCCTTCTAATTCCTCGTCGCTCAGTTTTTCGTTAGTTGCTTTTAACCAACGTTTCAGGAACTCATCAGGAAGGGCGAAATCAACTTTAGCGATAGCCAGTTTGTACATGTCGTCCTGCAATTTGCGGTCGGCATCCTGAACCATCATGCTTTCAAGTTCTTCAGTAATTTTAGCTGTAAACTCCTCTTCGGTAGTTACAGTACCTTCACCAAATAATTTGTCAAAGAACTCCTGGTTAAGATCACTTTCTTCTAAACGGTTAACGTTTTTAACAGTTAATTGGAAATCGCCTCTTAAATCAGCTGCATCGTCTTCTTCAATTTTCAATAAACCGGCAATTTTAGCTGCGTCGTTATCAAAAGCTTTACGAATATCGAATGTTAACACATCACCTTTTTTCAAACCGATCAGTGAAGCTTTGATTGCTTCATCCTTGATCTGATCTAAACGTACAGACGCTGTATTGGTTACTCCACCCTCAAAAACACTACCATCAGCCGAAAGTTGAACCAATTCGCTGTAAAGAACGTCATCATCTGCCGATACGTCAGGATTTGTCATTTTGCCATAGCTGCGGCGGATATTTTTGATCCTTGAAGCCAGCGTTTCGTCATCAACTTTGATTACGTATTGGGTTAATTTATCTTTTGATGAAAAGTCGATGCTGAACTCAGGAGCTAAACCTAATTCATAGCTAAACTCAAAGTTATCGGCAAAATCCCAGTTGTATTCTTTGTTATCATCTGCAGCAGGCAATGGCTGACCCAATACAGCCAGTTTTTGCTCGTCGATATAGTTATTTAAAGTATCTTGTAACAGGTTGTTGATCTCATCAACAAGGATGCTTTTGCCGTACATTTTTTTGATGTGCGATGCAGGCACCATGCCCGGGCGAAAACCAGGAATTTTTGCTTTTTTAGCGTTTTCCTTTATAGCTTTTTCAACACGTGGCTGGTAATCTTCAGGGTTGATGTTAATTTTAACAACTGCGTTCAGGTCATTAATTTTTTCCTGTGTAATATTCATCTTTTTACCGGGTATTTAATTTAATCCTTTGAAATATAGCCTAAAACCTAATCCGTGCTATACAAAATTCGAGGCGCAAAAGTATGAATTTATTTTTAATTAGCGCTTGATTTTATATTGTTTTCAAGGAAAATGAAGCAGCTTTTAAAAGGGTTTAACGGCAGGGCAACATAATAATAGCATATAAATTTGTCTGAACCTGTGTTTGTGTGAACCCGAATTAAACCATTTTTTAAAATTGATTGAAAACAAGCGAACTTGCCTATCATTTCTGGTACATTCTTTAATTCAATAAATTCGGATTCAGACCATAATATGGGCGTTGCCTGCGGCCCGGGATCACGCTGCAAATCCCCGCCCCGGCCCACACGCGTAGGCCTACACAAGGCCGTGGGCTTTCCGCTGCAATCCCTAACACGGCTAACCGCACTAACCATCAAACCGGGCGTTAAACCCAACCAACCCCCAATCTATTTCCCATTCCTTTCAAATTTTACAACATGGTTACTGATGGGCTTTATTGTTTTCAAATAAGCATAAATTGCTTCCAGATCGGACACTTTCATGCTGCCATATCTCCACCACGGCATAATGGTTTGAAATTCGCCCGGTTTTACCGGTGCCGGCTGCATTTTACCATTGACAAATTGAGTAAAGCGACTTACAAATTGCTCTTTTGTCCAGCTACCAATGCCTGTTTCCTTATCGGGCGTAATATTAGCTGAAAACACTTTGCTTCCACCGGGTACTATATAACCTTGTCCGCCGGCAAAAGCCATAGCCTCGTTCAATTTACCTTTATCTGA
This sequence comes from Mucilaginibacter gossypii, assembly GCF_017569325.2. Classification (NCBI taxonomy): domain Bacteria; kingdom Pseudomonadati; phylum Bacteroidota; class Sphingobacteriia; order Sphingobacteriales; family Sphingobacteriaceae; genus Mucilaginibacter; species Mucilaginibacter gossypii. Next base: position 3,165,396 of record NZ_CP071878.2, read on the forward strand.
TTGCGTGTGGCATTCTTTACAGGCCGCGGCGTTAAGCAAATAGGCTCCATATTTAACAGTGTCTTCCGGATTTGGGATATTACCCAACGCAGCTTTTTGCGGCATGGTATGCACAATTACATTCAGCGGAAAATCGAGCTGATGACCCGGATAATTTTTGCCGCTCGGTTTTAAGGTGCGTATATAGGCTATAATGGAATAAAGGTCTTCCCTGTCCATTTTTGCGTAATAAGGCCAAGGCATTATCGGAAATATAGCCGACCCATCTTTTTTAACACCAGTGGTCATTGCCCTGAAGATTTCGCCATCAGTCCAGTTACTTAGGTTTAAAGGAGTAATATTAGGCGAATAAACCGTGCCGGGGAAACCTGCTGAAGCATCAAATTTTTCACCGCCGGCACCGGAAACTGTAGAATCTGAAGGGCCTGCAAATTTATCCCAACTGCGGATAGAATGACAATCCAGACAAACCGTTACATTATTGGCCAGATACTTGCCGCGGGCAATGCGTTGTGGCGTGGCATCAACTTTAATAGCTTCGGGTTGGCCCACATTAGGCAATGCCAGGGTTATGTAAGAGACGCCGGCAACAGCAACAAGAACAAGCGCTATAATTGTATAGGCCGTCCATTTTAAAAACTTTTTCATTCAAATTTTTAATAGTGATAGGTTGTAAAATCAAAAAAAGCCGCGAATTAGTTATATCCCCGGCCTCTCCGTTAATTATTATAAGGTCGATCAGTCAACTTTTTTGATAGATGAAGCACCCGATTTATCGTTATTCACGGTAGATGGGGAACCTTTATACTCAATTTCGGAAGCACCACTGGTATGCACATTCAGTGTTTTAAGCACATTGATCTTACAATGTCCAATGCCCGATGTTTCAATATCATAGTCACCAACAACAAAATCAAAGGCGTCTACTTTACCGGCTCCGCTCAGGTCAATTTTGTGCGATGCAGCCTGGCCTGTAAGGTGTACTTCTGTGGCGCCACTGCCATCGGTTGAAACATTGGCCGCGTTAAGGTCAAGCGTAACTTTAGTAGCACCTGAAAGATCAAGCTTGAAATCTTTAGCGTTGACCTTGCCATCAGAATTAACTTCAACCGCACCCGAAGCTTTAATTTCTTCAAGGTTTTTCACGCCGATGTTAATAACCATATCACCAGGATCGCAGAAATTCTTTTTTGATTTAATATGTAATACACCACCTTCAACCGAAGTTGAAATATATTTGATCAGGTTATCGTCGGCTTTGATATCGATAGTTAACGAACTATCCTGTTTCAGGTGTACTTTGAAAGCGCCCGAGATCTCAACTTTTTTAAAATCTTCGGCCTTGCGCTTTTCCGTAGTTTGATTTCCTGAGCCGTGCACACATCTATAATTGCATGATGATAATATGCCGGTAGCTACAAAAGCACTTACTATAGTGAAGGTAAAAAGGTATTTTTTCATGGTTTTGATGTTATGACGCCGGTTGGCAGTTTAGTGTTACATCAAAATTAAAAAAAGCTATCACATTTTAGATGATAGCTTTTGAATATATGATGGACTTTTGTAAAAGTAAGATATTAAAGACCTGCAAATTCGTTTTCAACGGTGTATTTAGCCGGAGCGTTGGTTACCTTATCTGTAAAGTTTACGGCTGCAAATGCGTTATTATTTACAAATGATTCGCGGGTATGGTTCAGAGTGTAAACATCGGCAGTACCGGTAAACTCGGCTTTAGCTTTGTCATTAACGTTTACTGTTGCAGCATAAGTATCAACATTTAATTTAGCAGATGCATTGTCATAAAGATTAACGTTAAGCTCAAGGGCTGCAAGTTTTCCGAATGATTTAACTTCGGCATTGTCATAAGCATTGATAGCTTTAAGATCATTTGCAGTTACCCAAACTACCAGTTTTTCGTTTTTGTACGAGGTGATACGTAAGGTACCGTTGTTGTTTTGTACCAATGCGCTTTCTGAGTAATATCGGTTATAAACTTTAACATTGTCGTTATCGCCGGCAGATACATATACTTCAACGTTACCGCGAACTTCGATCTTATTGATCTTGCTTACGTTGTTTAAAACTACGGCTGCGCCGTTATCTTTTTTGGTTGCTGCGTTAGCTGCAGTTGATACTCCAAGTGCTAAAACTAAAGAGGTTGCGATTGTTAATATTGTAGTTTTCATGATAATTAATATTTTGATTGTCAATTATTTGTGTTTCTATTTCATTTAATACACAGATAAGACGCCCCCATTTTTAAAACGTTACAGGCATTTCGGGCTAATTAGATGTACACCGGGTTTTAGTCGGCGAACAGCGGAATTACATCGGTAAACAGCGGAAGAATTTTTGTGCGCAGATATGCAGATTTCAGATGTGCAGATGAAAAGTGATGACGGCAATGCTATTAATGCCATTCGAAACCCTCTTTAATTGGGGCTGCTATAAACGCAAAAAGCGTTATTGTTCAATAACGCTTTTTACATTAACAAAAGAAGATATCTATGTCACCTCCGATAGAGTTTATCCCTTCCTCACATCTTTTAAATACTGGTTCAGCTTTTCGATGTTTTGCTTTAAGCCTTCATCAGCTTTAAATGTTTTTACTACCTGTATAAACTGCTCATGCGTTTCAAAAAGCATATGCCAGCTCAGAAAGGTTTGCTCTCCCCGTTCGTCAAACTCAATGGTTGCAACAAACTTCGGACTGCTGACATGCTCGTATACTATCTTTTTAAGTGGAATAACTTCTTTAAATACACTCTTATTTTTATAATCTGTCCCATCGGGGCCATGCATCACCAAATCCCACTCTCCTCCAGGTTTAATTTCCATTTTACTAATGGTATTGGTAAATCCATTTGGGCCCCACCATTGGGCAATATGTTCGGGTTGAGTCCAAACTTCCCATACCAGCTCAACCGGGGCATCTAAAGTTCTGGTTAAGCGCAGTTCACGATCTGCAGTGCTACTTTGATTGTTTTCCATTTCTTTCATTTTTTAGGTTTACTACATATTTCTCAAGATTATCCAATTTATTTTCCCAGTGCTGGCGATATTGATCAACCCAAACTGATATTTCGCCAAGCTGATCAAGCCGGGCTTCGCAGACCCTATCGCGGCCCTGCTGTTTAACGTTTATCAAACCGCAATCGGCCAGGATCTGGATATGCAGTGAAATTGCCTGCCGTGTAACATCAAAGTTTGCAGCTATCGCATTCACGTTATGCGGCTGTGCAGCAATCATATTGATAATCGCTCTTCGGGTGGGGTCGGCTATCGCCTGGTAAACATCTCGTCTGGCTTTCATAATTACGCAAGTAAGTACTTGCAAATATAAATGCAAGCATTTGCTTGCGCAAGTATTTTTTGAAAATAGTTTTATTCAATAAAAAACAAAAAACGTCGCCACCCTATTAAAGGTAACGACGCTCCAGAAAACAATTTGAGGTCAGTTCAATTTACCATGGCAGTTCTTTGCCAAAAGCTGATCGAGGCAGAGCAGAAAGACTTTGTTGAGATCATCAATAAGGGTGTTGCAGATGGCGAATATCGCCTGAAATAAACGCTGCCTATTATTGAAACAAGTTCAACATAACAATAACTTTTTAGTTATCTCATTGGTAATAATAGTAAAGCATCTTTTAACACGCGCCCGTTTGCAACGCAAAAAAGCCGCCCCTATCAGGGCGGCTACACTATATATAATTGACTCAAAAAAATGGCTGTTATAAAGTTGCAAATTGATCAACCGCTGGCTTGGTTTCTTTATTCAAAGTTTCGGTAGCGTGAGTGTATGCAAGGCCGTTGCTGTTCACATTTGAAGTTGCGTTACGGGTTAAGCTATACTCATTGGTGTTACCTTTAAGCTCGGCTTTGGCATTACCGCTTAGGGTGATGCTGGCGCTATAAGTATCCAGGTTAAGATTGGCAGATGCATTGTTGTTTAATTTAACATCAAGCTCGATGCCTGAAAGACTGCCGAATGATTTAATATCGGCATTATCATAAGCGTTAATGGCGCTCAATTGGTTTGCAGTTACCCAAACTACCAATTTTTCGGCTTTATATGATGAGATGCGCAATACGCCTTTTTGTGACTGAACCAGAGCGTTTTCAGAATAGTAGCGGTTGTAAACTTTTACCTGGTCGGCCGGGCCGCTTGATATATAAAGTTCAACATTGCCGTAAACTTCAATTTTGTTGATTTTGCTGATGTCGGTTAAAATGATGCCTGCATCAGTTTTAGCATTATTTGCAGATGCGATGTTTGCGAAGCCAAGTACCATAAACAGTACGGTAGCGATGGCGGTCAATGTAGTTTTCATGGTATTAATATTTTGATTGTCAAGTGATTATTATTTTATTTCATTGAATACATACATATGACGATCTCAAATAAAAAACGTTACAGCAGGTTTGGCCTAATTAGCTGTAGGGCAGGTTTTTGTCGGTAAAGGGGTGATTTTTCCCGGTGAAATGGGGGAGAAAATTTGAGGGGTAAATTCCAACAGGTCGTACCGAACTTGTTTCGGCACCTCACGTGCTACATTTACGCGCGCCGATCAAAGATGTAGACTTCTCTTGTGGGATCATGAAACAAGTTCAGGACGACAGTGGAGCATAAAATGCTTATTATTTGATCAACTTAAATAATAAGCCTCACCGTCGGTCTTAATCTTCCCTGCATCGAGCAGCAGGCGTACGGCCTCCATTTTTTCTTTTTCGGTACCGATGTTGATCCCGGTTATCAGTCCGCCGATATCGGGGTTGCTAATGCTGAGCAATTGTACTATTTCGGTGGTGATGTTGTCGAAAATTTCGTCTTGATTTACCCTGCGTTTTTCCTCAAGGCAAACATCGCAGATCCCACATTTACGACCATTTGGTTCATCAAAATAAGCCAGCAACATCTGGCTCCGGCAGCGTTTATGAATGGCGTAGGCAAAAACAGCTTCCATTTTTTGACGGTACACTTCTTTGCGCTGCTCAATATATTTCCTGTCGATAATGAGGTGGCTTCCCTGTACCCGTGGTTTTAAATAGGTAACCTGGGGCTTATCTGTTTGCTGCATATAGCTTATGAGGCCGTATTGCTGCAACTGTAACATCCCCTCAATAACCTGCTGAACACTTAAACCTGTTCGCCTTGCGATATCAAACTCCTTGATACGTACATAATTTTCAAACGCGCCACCGTATGAGCGCAGCAGGGTTTTGATAAACGGGTCCCAGCCGGCGTTCTGGATCTGGAAGTTGTATAGTTGTTCGTTAACTACCTCAAACTGAAAACGCGAGGGCAAAAATACGCTTTCGTTAAAAGCCAGGTATTCATCACGCTCTAAAAACTTAAGGGCGTTGAGTGTTTTAATAGCATCGAGTTTAAAGCGGCTACAAAATTCGCCAAGGTCGAGATCAAAGCTTAAACCCTCGCCGGCCTCATAAGCCACCTGGTAATAATTGGCCAGGTTGTGGTATACCTGCTTAATTTCCTCAACCGATGGAAAATTAAGCTCATACATCTTTTCCTGTGTAAGCTTATCAACAGGGTTATATAGCAGCACGCCAAAGGCTTTATTACCATCGCGCCCGCCCCGGCCGGCTTCCTGGTAATAGGCTTCCAAACTTTCCGGGATATCCTTGTGGATCACAAACCGTACATCCGGCTTATCTATCCCCATACCAAAAGCATTGGTAGCTACAATCACCCGTACCCGGTTATTTTTCCAGGCCTCCTGCTTTTCGGCGCGCTGGTCAACAGTCAGGCCTGCGTTGTAATAATCGGCCCGTATACCGTTATCCGTCAGGAACTTTGCTATCTCAAAAGTTTCCTTCCTGCTCCGTACATATACAATGCCGCTTCCCTTAACACCGCGTACGATATTGAGCATTTTACGGAACTTATCTTCTTCATGCTGCACCACATAACGGATATTGCGTCGTTCAAAACTTTGCTGGTAAACTACCGGGTTTTTGAATTTTAGCTTTTCCTGAATATCGGCCTTAACATCGGCGGTAGCTGTTGCTGTAAGCGCAAGCACGGGCACGTTGGGATGCAGCTCCCGCAGATCGGCAATATGCAGGTACGGCGGCCTGAAATCGTAACCCCATTGCGAAATACAATGCGCCTCGTCCACCGCGAAAAGGTTTACTTTCATGTACTTCACCCGCTCGCGCACCAATTCGCTCAGCAGGCGCTCGGGCGACAGGTACAGGAACTTTACCGAACCATAAATGCAATTATCCAGCGCCAGGTCTATCTCACGGCGACCCATTCCCGATACTATGGATATCGCGTTGATGCCTTTGGCCCGCAGGTTTTCAACCTGGTCTTTCATGAGCGCAATAAGCGGCGACACCACTATACAGATCCCCTCTTTAGCCAACGCCGGCACCTGGAAACAAACTGATTTACCGCCACCGGTAGGTAACAGCGCCAAAGTATCATTTCCTAATAAAACAGACTGGATGATCTCGGCCTGCATGGGCCTGAAAGTATCATGGTTCCAGTATTGTTTTAATATTTCTTCGATGGTCATGGGTAAACGCTGACCTCAAAACTATTAAATTTAAGGGAAATTTGGGCGGGTTATGGATAGAACGTTAAGGTCGGAATCAGAATTTATAGAATTAAGGATTTACAGATGCAAAGAAAATTCGAAATCGAACATCCGAAATCCCAAATTATCATTGTGGGCGTTACCTTCGGTCCGCGCTATCCGCTCATACTGCGCAGGCCTTAGCCGCTTGGCCGGTATCCGCTACTATAGCTAACGCAAAACAGGTAGTTAATTAAAACTCCATCAACCATTTATAAAACCCAGGCCAGTCGCCGTTCCATTGCTTTTCATTGTGGGTTGCGCCTTTGATTATCGTGACCGGCGCATTTTCGGGTTTTACCCCTCTTGATTTCAGCAAATCAGCCATCTTTTGCATGTCAGCAACCATGCTCTCACTTTCGGCATCACCGCAAACAAAATAAAATCGGCTCATTTTATTTATTGTAGCCTGTTGCGCCTGGTCATAAATCTGCGGCGCGATCCAGAACGCGGGCGAAAATACTCCTGCATTTCCAAACACCCCGGGATATTTAAGTGCCGCATACATCGAGATAAGTCCGCCCATGGAGCTGCCCGCAATGGTTGTGTGCGCGGCATCAGTTTGGGTACGGTAATGAGCATCAATATATGGCTTAAGCTCTTTAATCAAAAATTGAACATAATCGTCTCCCCTGCCTTCACCATATTTTGAATTATACGGGTCATACTCGGTTATGCGGTACTCGCCTCCATGATCGATACCTACTATAATACTTTCCTGCCGTACTGGTATTTTATCCATCATTTCATCAATGCCCCATTCGCCATAGCTTGAGGTGTAATCGTCAAAAAGGTTTTGACCGTCGTGCATGTAAATTACCGGGTATTTCTTTTTGTCTGCATCGTACCCGGCCGGCAGATAGATCCAAACCCTCCGCTGCCTGCCTAATTGCGGCATCTGAAATTTTTCGCTGATCAAATGTACCCTCGCTGTAGCGGTATGTTTCTTTTCGGGTACGCCAAAGTTATCCTGCCAGGCTTCAATGTCCAGCTTAATAGTTGTATCTGCGGTTATTTTTAGGTTGCGGTTATCAATGGGCTTGCCAGCAACATCGCATTCAACGGAGTTCCAACTGCCACGGGTCACTTTAAAATGCACGATACCAACCGGCAGTTCTTTGTTCAACACATAATTCCCGGCCGGGGTTTTGAGCAGTTCCCAGTTTTTATCAGCAGGATTCCAGCCGTTAAAATCGCCCGCCAGGAACAGGTGTTCAGACGAGCTTTTCAGGGTTGCTATTTTGCCGGTAAAAAAGGAGATTTTCACCTGGCTAAAAAGCAAAAAATTTTGTCCAAAAAGCAAAAACGCGCAGAAAATTATTTTTTTCATTATCATAAAAAGCTAAAAACCGGGAACGTTGCCGGGAACGTTCCCGGAAATGGGTTGCATAAAAGTAAAATCACCTATTGTGTACACCTGACACTTACTTATTTCACAAATATGCGTTTAAATCTAAATTTCGCATAAAAACAATAATTTTTCCCACTATTTTAATAAATTTCAATATTTCTTTAAAGTTAAAGAAGCCTTAATTAAACGCTTTAAAATTATCTTTTATATAAAATTTGCAATTGATATTTGTAAATGTAAATTAGTCGCATGCTGTTTCGGCCACAATAATAAACCAATTATAGACGGCAAAATAAGCCTTTTTTTATTCATAAAAATCAATAAGTAAATGAGAAAAAATTACTCAAAAAAGTATGTTCTTCTTTGTGCTTTCCTGATGATGTCATTCATGGCGTTTTCACAAACCGGGAGTATTAAAGGAAAGGTATCTGACGAAACCAACCAGCCCCTCCCCGGTGCTACGGTTACCGTCGATGGTACCACTATTGGTTCAACTACCGACGCTAATGGTAACTATGCCATTAACAATGTTAAAGCCGGTAATTACACCCTAAGCGTAAAATTTATCGGTTATATTACCATCAAAAAAACAGTAACCGTTAACGGTGCTACGGTCGAAAACTTCAGCCTCGCTCCCGAAAGCAAAAGCCTGAACGAGGTAGTGGTTATAGGTTACGGTACCCAGCGCAAAAAAGATCTTTCAGGCGCAATCACCAACGTAACCGCCAAAGATTTCCAAAAAGGCGTTATTACCACCCCCGAGCAATTAATTGCCGGTAAGGTTGCAGGTGTATCCGTAATATCAAACAGCGGCGCGCCTGGTGCAGGTAGTACGATTCGCGTACGTGCGGGTGTATCACTGGCGGCAGGCAATGATCCTTTGATCGTAATTGATGGTGTACCTATCGATCGTCCGCGTAACGGTGATGGCACATCGAAAATACCGGGCGTTGCAGACCCATTGAGCTTGATTAACCCAAATGATATTGAATCGTTTTCCATTCTGAAAGATGCGTCGGCTGCTGCTATTTATGGTAACAGGGCCTCAAACGGCGTTATATTGATCACTACTAAAAAGGGCAAAAGCGGTAAACCGGTTATCGATTTCAGCACTCAATTTTCGGCCAGCAAGCTCAACAAGTATGTCGACGTGCTTACAGGCGATCAAATACGCGATTATGTGAATGCCAATGGCACAGCCATACAAAAATCGCAGCTTGGCACAGCAAATACCAATTGGCAAAAGCAAATTTACCAAACAGGCATCACTACCGACAATAACATCAGTATATCAGGTGCAACGAAACACCTGCCGTATCGCGTCTCTGCCGGGTATTTTGATCAGACAGGTATTTTAAAAACCAGTTCATTACAGCGGTTTACCGGCGCAATTAACTTAAGCCCAAGCTTTTTTACAGACCATTTGAAAGTAACCCTGAATGCTAAAGGCTCACAGGTGAAACAACGGTTTGCAAATGAGGGGGCAATTGGAGCGGCAGTTAGCTTTGATCCTACCAAACCTGTTTACTCGGGCAGCAATCGTTTTGGTGGCTATTATGAATGGCTGAATGATCCATCAAAACCATCTACAAGCCAGCTTAAAGGGTTAGCCACGCTTAACCCACTGGGCCTACTTGAAGAGCAAGACAACCGCAGTAATGTTTATCGTAGCATAGGCAATCTCCAATTGGATTATAAGTTTCATTTTTTACCCGAATTACATGCAAATGTTAACTTAGGCTACGATGTATCTAAAGGCTCGGGCAGTGTAAACATTCCTGATAGTGCGGCTTCAAACTATAACGGATTTCAGGACGGTAAAGGGATCACTCATCGCGGCCAGCGAAACCCGTATAGAGGCACACAATCAAATACTATATTTGAAGGTTACTTCAGCTATGCTAAAGATCTAAAAAATATCGCAAGCCATATTGATGCGGTTGCCGGTTACTCATACCAGGATTTTAGCACAAAAAATTACTATTACGGATCCTATGCATTTGACGGAACCGAAAGACCCGGCTCTAATCCAAACTTTAATTTTGACGAACCGGAAAACAGGTTAATATCCGTTTATGGTCGTTTAAATTACGTATTTCAAGATAAATATATCTTGACCGGTACTGTACGCCGCGATGGTTCATCAAAATTCAACCCCGATAGAAGATTTGGTACCTTCCCTTCTGTGGCATTTGCCTGGAAATTAAAACAAGAGCAAATGTTTAAGGGAATAACTGCGTTATCTGATCTTAAATTACGCCTGGGTTACGGTATAACCGGCCAGCAGGATGGCATTGGTAACTATGATGTAATATCGTTTTATAATCTTAGTGGTAACGCCGCCCAATATCAATTAGGCGATATTTTATACAACCTGTACCGTCCGGGCGGATATTATTCACAACGTACCTGGGAGCAAACAGCATCATCAAATGCCGGGCTTGATTTTGGATTTCTTGACAACCGCATTACCGGTACCCTTGATTTTTACTACCGCAAAACATCAAAACTACTTAACAGCATACCCCAGCCAGCAGGCACTAACTTTTCAAATACCATTGTGGCCAACATTGGCGATTTAACCAGCAAGGGTGTTGAATTAAGCCTTAATGCAGATGTGATCAGATCACAGGATATGAACTGGAGCATAGGCTTTAATGCCACCTACAATACCAACAAAATTACCCGGCTTACCCTGGCTCCTGATCCAAGCTATCCCGGTGTGTTAACGGGGGGCATATCAGGCGGCACCGGTAATACAATCCAAATCAATTCGGTTAATTATCCCCGCCTTTCCTTTTACGTTTATCAACAGGTTTACGGTGCCGATGGCAGACCGCTTGACGGCGTTTTTGTTGACCGCAATAAGGATGGCATTATCAATAGCAGCGACCTTTACAGATATAAAAGCTCAGATCCTAAGGCATACTTCGGTCTTAATTCAAACTTTAATTATAAAAAATGGTCGGCAGGCTTCTCAGCAAGGGCAAGTGTAGGTAATTATGCTTACAACAACGTGCTCGCAAGCTCGGGCACACAATTAAGCGTATTTAACGGCATCGGAATTTTGAACAACGCTTCTACAAGTTTGCTTCAAACTGGTATAGTGGGCTCTTCTGATAAGATGAGGCTATCCGATTACTACATACAGAACGCGTCGTTTATAAAAATGGATAACATTAACCTCGGCTATAACTTTGGCAAAGTGTTTGGCAACACCGGCAATTTGCGTGTAAGTGCTAACGTACAAAACGTATTTACCATTACCAAATATAAAGGTCTTGACCCCGAAGTTAGCAGCGGCATTGATAACAATTTTTACCCAAGGCCGCGTACCTATGTGTTAGGTTTAAACCTTTCATTATAATATATAGCTGATAACGCAAAAAAGATTGACATGAAAAGAAATTCATTAAAATATATATTAATAACCGGTTTGATAGCCGGGAGTTTAACATCGTGCACCAAGAAGCTTAATTTGCTTCCTACCAATGATGTAACGGCAGAGCAGGTTTACAGCTCGCCCGAGGGTTACAAACAAGCATTTGCCAAGGTTTATGCAGCATACGCGCTAACCGGTAATACAGGGCCTGCCGGCAACGGCGACGTACAAGGTATTGACGAAGGCACGTCTGATTTTTTCCGCCTGATGTGGTGTGCTCAGGAATTACCGACCGACGAAGCTGTTGTTGGTTGGGGAGATGTGGGGCTGCCGGATTTTCACAGCATGACCTGGTCATCAAGCAACCTGTTCCTTACAGGCTTATACTATCGTTGTATGTATCAGATTACATTGGCTAATGATTTTATCCGCCAGTCGTCTGATGCTAAACTAAGCAGCAGGGGAATTACCGGCGCCGATGCTGATAAAGTTCATCAATATGTTGCTGAGGCGCGCTTTTTAAGAGCCTATCAATATTCGATTTTAATGGATTTATTTGGAAACCCTCCATTCGTTACCGAAAACGACGCTTTGGGTGGTGCCTTGCCTGAGCAAATAAGCCGTAAAGATCTGTTTACCTATATTGAAGGCGAGCTTAAAGCAATTGATGGAGGCCTTGCTGATGCCCGCACTAACGAATATGGCCGCGCAGATAAAGCTGCTGCATGGGCATTATTAGCCAGGATCTATCTTAATGCTGAGGTTTATACCGGTACAGCTAATTATGCAGCTGCGGTAACCTATTCAAAAAAGGTGATTGATGCCGGTTATTCATTAGTTAGTGACTATACCAAATTAATGCGTGCTGATAACAACCTCAATAAAAATGAGTTTATTTTAACCATTAACTATGATGGCTTACATACACAAAGTTATGGTGGTGCTACTTTTATGACACACGCTCCTGTAGGTGGCAGTATGCCTGCCGCTGATTTCGGAATTTCAGGCGGCTGGGCCGGTTTACGTACTACCAAAGCTTTTGTAAACCTGTTTCCGGGAGGCGCCTCGAGTGCTGATAAACGTGCCCAGTTTTATACCGATGGCCAAAATATCGATATCAATACCATAAGTAGCTTTACCGATGGCTACGCTATCAGTAAATTCAAAGATGTTAAGATAAACGGTGCTCCCCCGCAAAGTTTGGATTATGCAGATATGGACCTTCCTATTTTCCGTTTAGCCGAACAATATTTGATCTATGCCGAAGCTACTACACGCGGCGGTGGCGGCGATGCCGCACTTGCTTTAAGCTATGTTAACAAATTAAGGGCCCGTGCCTACCAAAGTGCCACCACCGGCCAGTTAACCGCTTTAACAACCGACCTGTTGCTTGATGAAAGAGGACGTGAGCTGTACTGGGAAGGTTTCCGCCGTACGGATCTTATCCGTTACAAAAAGTTTGTAGAGGCTACCTATTTGTGGCCGTTTAAAGGCGGTTCAAAAGATGGAAAAGGCGTTGAAAGCTTTCGCACGGTATATCCGTTACCATCGGCAGATGTTACAGCTAACCCTAATCTGAAACAAAATACAGGATATTAAAATATACCGGGAGATGTTCACAAAGCATCTCCCGCAAAACCATAAAACCTAAAAAGGATATGAAAAAAATATTTACCACGCTCCTGGCAATTGGCGGTATTGCGCTGCTGATGCTGGCATCATGTAAAAAAGATGAAGTAAAGGTTGTAGCAAACGTGGGCAAAGTAGGCGCTTTAACATCAACAACAACCGCCCCTGAACTTTCAAAGCCCAACGCTAATAATGATGCTATTACCTTTAGCTGGGCCGCAACCCCGGTAACTGGTTACAATGCCCCTATCACCTATACTATACAGTTAGATGTAAAAGGCAATAGTTTTAAAAACGCAAGAGAAGTAAGCACCGATAAGCTTACCCAAACGCTTAAAGTGGGTGTGCTTAACGATATGTTAACAGCATTGAAGCTATCTTATGACAACCCATCGCAAGTTGAGGTGCGCATTAAATCATCAGCGGCTCCAAACCTGGCTGCTACCTACTCAAACATTATTACATTAACGGTATTACCATACCAGGGTACAGGCTATATTTATGTTCCCGGTGCTTACCAGGGATGGGATCCCAAAACTGCCGATAGTCTTACTTCGCCAAATAATGACGGCGTGTATGATGGTTATATCGGTTTCCCTGCAGGTAAGCTTGAATTTAAACTTACTCCTAAAAAGGTTTGGGACGTTGCATACGGAGATGCAGGCAGCGGAAAAATAAGTACTACCGGCGGTAACCTTTCAGTACCTGCCGCAGGATACTATGCATTGCATGCTGTTATTGATCAAAACGATAAAACAAAAGGCACATTTACGGCTACCCCTGTGTTCTGGAGCATTATCGGCGATGCTACCCCCGGCGGCTGGAGTACCGATACAGATATGCTTTATGATGCCACCACCAAAACCTGGAGCGTTACAGTTGCTTTAATTGCCGGCAAGGATATGAAATTCAGGTTTAATCACAGCTGGGATTTAAACTTAGGCGGTACGCCAGGTGCACTAACTCCAGGCGGAGCTAATTACACCATTACAACCGGCGGTACGTACAAAATAGTATTAGATACTAAGGCTAACACGTTCACTATTACAAAGCTATAAGCACAAAAACTGCAGTTGATTGATTTATTTATATGGCTCCGCATGGTGAAAACCGGCGGGGCTTCTTATCTGAACCTTGATTTGCCTGATTTTAGGATTATAGGATGATTGAAAATACGGTGATTTCAACGTTTTAAAGATAACCTGATTAACCACGAATATTAACATGGCTCTTCTTTTGATAAGATCAATCCCCCAAAGCATATGATATCAAGGAAATTCTCAAATCCTAAAAATCAAGTTTCAGACGAAAAAAGCGATGAGGTCATCCCCCATCGCCTTTTTATTTAAGTAATTTTTTTCTTCTATGAACTATGATCCATCAACTATGAACCATATAAATTTACCTGTTTGCTATCTCCACATACTCTTTAGAGGTGGCACCAACGTAAATCTGGCGCGGACGACCGATAGGTTCTTTGTTTTCTTTCATTTCTTTCCACTGAGCAATCCATCCCGGTAAACGGCCAAGCGCAAACAGTACAGTAAACATATCTGTAGGGAAGCCTAAGGCGCGGTAAATGATACCGGAGTAAAAATCAACGTTAGGATAAAGTTTACGCTCAACAAAGTAAGGATCTTTCAGGGCAACTTCTTCCAGTTTTTTGGCTATTTCCAATACCTCATCGTTGATGCCCAGTTTTTCTAAAATATCATCACATGCCTTTTTGATGATCCTTGCACGCGGATCAAAGTTTTTATAAACACGGTGACCAAAACCCATTAAACGGAAAGGATCGTTTTTGTCTTTAGCCTTAGCAATCCATTTATCAGTATCACCACCATCTTCTTTAATCTTCTCCAGCATTTCAATTACAGCCTGGTTGGCGCCGCCATGTAATGGTCCCCAAAGCGCTGAAATACCTGCAGATACCGAAGCATAAATATTGGAATCAGACGAACCTACTATACGAACGGTAGAAGCAGAACAGTTTTGCTCATGATCGGCATGTAAAATTAACAGCTTGTTCATAGCGTCAATAACCACCGGATCAATCTCCACCTCCTCTGTACGCTGACCAAAGGTCATGTGCAGGAAGTTGGTAACGTAATCGTATTTATTTTGGGGATATATAACAGGGTGCCCTAACGATTTTTTATAGATCCATGAAACCACGGTAGCCATTTTAGCAAGCATTTTAATAATGCTTTGGTTAAGTTCTTCGGTGGTTTGGGATGGCTTTAATGATTCGGGATAAAAAGCCGATAATGCAGATACCAATGAAGACAACTGCCCCATCGGGTGCGATTTTGACGGAAAGCCATCAAAAAACTTTTTCATGTCCTCATGCACCAAAGTATGGCGGCTTAGCTCGTACTGGAAAGATTTTAGCTTTTCGGCAGATGGCAGCTCGCCATAGATCAGCAAATAAGCGACTTCAATAAATGATGATTTTTCGGCTAACTGCTCAATTGGATAACCACGATATTTAAGTATTCCCTGCTCGCCATCTAAAAAAGTAATGGCGCTTTTGGTAGCGCCTGTATTTTTGTACCCGATGTCAAGTGTTACATAACCGGTTTGATCGCGAAGCTTAGAAATATCGATTGCCTTTTCACCTTCAGTGCCCTCAATTACCGGGAGCTCAAATGTTTTATCACCAATTTTTAGTTGTGCTGTTTCCGCCATAGAAATTTGTATCTGCAACAAATGTAAATAAATCTGCGTATTAATAACCGCTAATATAATTTACTGTTTGTAAAAATTTTCGGCCAAATTTATTATTTTACAACCTGTATTTGTGCTTATAGACGTTAATAATTGATTAAAAAATTACTGCAAAACATGTCGTTAAAAGGTAACTCATTGGTAATGATCCAAAACCAAGCTACCGTTTACCGCCTTTTACTCATAGGCTTATTTATTGCAAGTCCTTCGTTACACTATCTTTGCTTCCACAATTCTTACGATCCGTTTTGGCTAAGGGCGATAAACTGTTTTTTTTGTGCTATAACGCTATTTTTTTCTTTCGGTAACAATAAAATTTTTTACAAAGCGGGGATTTTTGCAACCGTTTTGTCTTTCCTGGTCATAAACAACTGCATTTTACTTGCCAAAAACGGGTTTGAACATGTGTACCTGTTTAGCGCAATAACCATTTTTATTGCCTTAACCCTTTTTTGCAAAAAAAGCAGGGAATTCATAATTATCTGCGAGGCTAACCTTGCGGCTATTATAACCGCCTATTTTACCGCGCCCAGGCTTGCCATTTCGCCCGCAGTGCTGATAGTGCTTATTTTGGTTTTCACTGTAATAGCCTATGTTTCATTTTTAGTGGTGATGGCTTATCAATACCAGTTAAAAAATGCTGTTAATAACGTAATGAAGCTTAACCAAAGCCTTATAGTTAATGATGCCAAGCTGCGTGAAAGTCGTAATCATCTCAACGCGCTCATTAACTCGTTAAATGACATCATTTTTGAGTTTGATGAAAACAAAACCTGTATTAACGTATGGTTTAATGAAATGACCGAGCGCGTAGTTGATCCGCGGATAGCGATTGGCAAAACGCTCGATAAGGTAGTAGGCCCGCAAAAAGCCGAGAAGTATGACAGGGCTTTAAACTATGTAATAGAAAACCGCAAACCCATATCAATAGAGTTTTTATCAGACTACGAAAGCGGACATTCCTTTACAGCTAACTTTACCCCCGTATTTGATAAAACAACAGGTTATACCGGCCGGATCTCGGCTTCAGTAGTGGATATAACCGAACAAAAGAAATATGAACGGGCCCTTAAAGAAAACGAAGATCAGTTACTGGAAGCTCAAAACATTGCTAAAATAGGCAACTGGTGGTATGACCACGAAAGTAAGGAAACATTTTGGTCGGCCAACCTCAATGACCTGCTCGGGATTGAAGATATCCCCACAGGCATGAACCACTTTCAATATTATATAAGCCTGGTACATCCTGACGACAGGGAGAACGTTTTTGAATACCTTGCATCCATCCGCACAACAACACAAAACCAACTTGAGCATAAATTTATCACACCGGCGGGCAACTTAAAATATATCAGGATCCAACGCGGCGAAAAGAAATTACTGTCAGACACAGTTACACGCACATTTGGCATTATTCAGGATATTACCGAGGCCCGCCTTGCCGATAAAGCGGTTAAACTAAGCCAGCTTGAGCTGATGGAAGCCCAGGCCATTGCTAAAATAGGCAACTGGAAATATGACGTAGCGTCGCGTCGCCTGTCCTGGTCGGAAGAGTTGAACGGCATTTATGAACTTAACCAGGATACCTCTTCATGCCAGCGCTGTTTTATAAAGTTGCTGCTTAAGCATGTACATCCTAACGACAGGTTTATTGTCAGGAGCTTATTGCGTAACGAGTTAAGCAACATGGATTCATCCTATGAATACCGCATCATAACTACTGGCGGCAATACCAAACACCTGAGCATTATAGCGGGCAAGCGTCTGTATAATGACGACGGAAGTGTGCGTAAAATTATAGGTACCCTGCAGGATATTACGGAACGCAAACAGGCGGAGCTTGATTTCAGAAACGTTGAAAGCAAATACCGGCGGGTATTAGAAACTGTTAATATGATAGCAATAACGGTTAACGACAGTGGCATTGTTACCTTTTGCAACAAATACCTGGCAAACCTGGTAGGATATACCCAAGCCGAGATCATTGGCATGAATTGGATGGACAATTTTATTCCCGATGATCTGAAAGATTTTTTAAAGAACTGGTTTATAAATGACAGTTTTTTACCGCATTACATTAACCCTATTATTTGCCGTAACGGCGAGCAACGGATAATAAGCTGGCAAAATACGGTTTTTTATGACGAAAACGGCGTTTTTAAGGAGACCACAGCGCTTGGCGAAGACATAACAGACCAGGAGAAAGCGCGGCAGGACCTGATCTGGGCTAAAGAAATGGCCGAAAAGTCATCTAAGTTCAAGTCGGAATTTTTATCCATCATGAGCCATGAGATCCGTACGCCGATGAACGCGGTTATTGGCACAACCAACCTGTTACTTGACGAAAACCCAAGGCCCGACCAGGTGGAATACCTCAATACGCTCAAGTTTTCGGGCGAAAATCTGCTGGCCATTATCAATGACATTTTAGATTATAATAAGATTGAGGCTGGCAAACTGCAACTAAATAACTCACGGTTCAACATTCACCAGCTAATCCATAAAATAAAGCAATCTTTTGAGCCGAAGGCGGCCGAAAAAAAACTAAGACTTGAATTGATAGCAGATGATACCATTCCCGGAGATTTAATTGGTGATGCGATGCGACTGAGTCAGATACTTAATAATCTGATCAGTAATGCCATTAAATTTACACATACAGGTAAGGTTATTATCCGGTTGGATAAGGATGTGATAACCCCAAACACCGTTAATATTAAATTTGCGGTTGCCGATACAGGTATAGGCATTTCGCCCGAAAGCTTCAACATTGTTTTTGATCCTTTTATGCAGGACCAACAGGTAATTGATAATGACTATGGAGGAACCGGTTTAGGCCTCGCTATTACCAAACGGCTGGTTGAGCTGCATAAAGGTACAATTGCAGTATCAAGCGAACTGGGTAAGGGTACCACATTTAGTTTTGCTATAAATTTCGCCCTCGCCCCCGAAACCACCGCTCTGAAACAGGGTGCTGTTGCGGCTAATGCTCCAACCAACAATTTACAGGGCATGAATATTTTAGTTGTTGACGACAACAAAATGAACCTGATGATAGCCGGCAAATTTTTAAGACGCTGGAATGCCCACGTTCACGAAGCATTAAACGGGCAAATAGCTGTTGACCTGACTAATCAAAATTCTTATGACCTTATTATTATGGACCTGCAAATGCCAGTTATGAACGGCTTTGAAGCAACGGCGGTAATTAAACAAAAACAGCCCGATTTGCCAATAATAGCCCTCACGGCCGACGCCATGCCCGAAACCTACCAACAAGCGCTGGAAGCGGGTATGTGTGATTATTTGACTAAACCTTTTGTTCCTGAAGTACTGTACAGCAAATTGGTAAAACATATCAGGCAATCAGTGTAACTTCGGATTTCGGATGTTCGATTTTGGATCGAGGCGAAAGGTAAAATCCTAAAGGCTAAAGGCTTAAAAACCTCCGCTATTCGAAGCCCCCAATATTCGAAGCCTATGCCTTCGAATAAACTATACCCGGAGTTTGTAACTCCAGCCCTGCACACTAATGAAATCATGTCACAATAGCCTATGTACGTGATTGCAAACTACATACATAAATCCTCTGTAGACGAAGTCTACGGGCAGCGAAGCGATCAGTATACAAATCGCTTTAAAATATCATAAAATCCTTCAATCATGAAAATCATGGTTCAAAATAAAAAAGCGATAGGGATCGCCTATCGCTTTAAATATGATCAACGAAATCAACGTAATCAGTGAGATCAACGATCTTAGTTAATCTGTTCTTTCACCGTTCCGCACTCTTTCATATGTTCAGGAAAATAGGGATTTACAATTGGTTTTGTCGACGAAAGCCAGTACCCCCCTTTTCCACCATCGGCCATTGGGCAAAAATCAACATAAATTGGCGCCGACTTGAATTTCGCACCTTTTACCAAAGCGATAACATCTTTACTTAATACCAAAAACGCTTCGCGCTGGGCTTTGATATCTGCTGCATTGCTTATCTGGTGCGCCACAGCGGCTGTTTCGCTGCAACCTTTTATACCCGAAAGCTTACCTTCCAAAGCTGTAGCGGCTGTTTTTATGCCGGCGGGGTCCGATTTAATAAACTCATCTTTTAAAGCGATATAAGCCTTAAAAACATCACTGGTGTTACCTGTATCTGCAACCCGAGCTTCCGCTTCTGGCTTTGCAGCAACTGTCGTATCCACTTTAGCAGTATCCTGTTGTTTGGCAGGCTGATTACATGCAGCGGCAACGGCTAAAGCCGCTAAAAAACAAAATCCTTTAATTATTTTCATATTACAATTAGTTTGTACGGATAGCTTCTACCGGGTCCAGCCTCGAGGCCGAATACGCGGGAATAATGCCAGCTATCACCCCTATTATAATTGAATAGCTTAAACCCCGTGTAACGTTAGCAGCATCAAGTATTACCTGTACATCTAAAGCGGCCTTTACGGCAAACGTGGCCAGATATACAAAAAACAATCCGATGATCCCGCCCACAAAACAAAGCAAAACCGATTCAATTAAAAACTGCAATAATATGAAATAGTTTTTAGCCCCTAATGATTTTTGTATCCCTATGATATTGGTGCGTTCCTTTACCGATACGAACATGATATTAGCGATACCAAAACCACCAACTAAAATGGAGAACCCGCCAATGATAGCACCGGCAATGTTAACCACTTTAAAAAGATCGTCGAGCTGCTGGGTGATCATGGTTGTACGGTTTAACGAAAAATTATCATCAGCTCCGGGCCTCAGCCTCCTGATAGAACGCATAAGCCCTTTAATTTCACTTTCAACATCATCGGTCGGGATTCCTTTTTTTCCGCGCACAATAATTGAAGGACCATATTTTGAACTCTGTATATCAATTAAGTTGCGGGCAAAGTTAAGGGGCAACAGCACCTCCTTATCTGTAGAGATACCAAGCATATCCTTACCCTGTTTTGAAAACACGCCTACAATGGTCACATACCGCCCCATAACCTTGATCTGCTTACCTACGGCGTCGCCATCGGGGAAAAGGGCCTGGGCTATATCATAACCGATATCGGTTATAGGCGCCCCGGTTTTTGATTCCATTTCGGTAAAGTAACGACCGCTCTCAAGGTCAAAATTCCAGGTTTTGTCATGATCCTGCGATGCAGCGTCTACCTGGGCGCCTTCAACCGTGTTGCTCTTATACTTAATAGTGCGGTTATCAATATTTATTTCGTATGATAATGCCTCGGCTGTTGTGATACGGCGCGAAAGTTCGTTAAAATCGCGAAGGTCAGATTCAGGCCTTTGCAGGTATTTCCACCAGGGGAAATCACTCCCGCCTACCCATGGCCACTTTTGCACATATATACTGTTATTACCCAGTTTATTAACACTATTTTGCAGGTTATTACGCAGGGTATCAACTGCCGATTGTACAGCTATGATAGTAAATATACCAATGGTTACCCCAAGCAATGACAGCAACGTACGTGTTTTATTCTGCCGCAGGGCATCGCCGGCAAACAAAAAACTTTCCCTTAAAAGTTTTAAAAAAAGCATATAACTTATTTTGATCTTACTTGTTAATCAATCCTAATTGCACGGTTAAAGCGTGGAGGTAATAATAATATAACGGGCGCTTTTATTACTGATATGTTAAGCCGCCTGCTAATATTTTTTTAGACAACAGTACATGATTTAAGTTACAGCATTTTGCAATTAATATAATGGTAGTGTAATTAAACTGCTTCTTAAAAAAATCTATTAAATTAACAAAAAAATTCGTACATTTGCGCCCTTGAAAATTCATAAAAACAAGCATGAAATTATCTCAATTTAAATTCAACTTACCTGAATCCCTTATCGCCCATTCACCCTCTGCCACCCGCGATGAATCACGTTTAATGGTTTTACACAAAGATTCGGGCAAAATTGAGCATAAAATATTTAAAGACGTGCTGGATTATTTTGATGATAAGGATGTAATGATCCTTAATAATACTAAAGTTTTCCCTGCCCGTTTATATGGCAACAAAGAAAAAACCGGTGCTACCATCGAAGTATTTTTGCTACGCGAATTGAATAAAGAACTGCGTTTATGGGATGTACTGGTTGACCCGGCCCGTAAAATACGCGTGGGCAATAAATTATATTTTGGCGATGACGATTTGCTGATTGCAGAAGTTGTTGACAACACCACTTCACGCGGCCGTACTATCCGCTTTTTGTTTGACGGTACAGACGAAGAATTCCGTCGTAACGTTGAAATTTTAGGCGAAACACCACTGCCTAAATACATTAAACGCAAAGCTACTGCAGAAGATAAAGAGCGTTACCAAACCATTTTCGCTAAACATGAAGGCGCCGTTGCTGCTCCTACTGCCGGTTTACACTTCAGCCGTGAGCTTATGAAACGCCTTGAATTAAAAGGTGTTGATTTTGCGGAAGTTACTTTGCACGTTGGTTTAGGCACCTTCCGCCCGGTTGAGGTTGAGGATTTAACCAAACACAAAATGGATTCGGAGCAATTTATCATTGAGCAAAAACAAGCTGATATTGTAAACCGCGGCATTGAACGCAAAGCACGCATCTGTGCAGTTGGCACAACTTCAATGCGTGCCATTGAATCGGCTGTATCGGCAAACAAAACCCTGAAAGCTGCTAACGACTGGACCAGCAAATTCATTTTCCCGCCGTATGATTTCAGCATTGCTAACTCAATGATCACCAACTTCCATACACCTGAGTCAACACTATTGATGATGATTTCGGCATTCGGCGGTTACGAGCACGTAATGAATGCATACGAAATTGCCGTAAAAGAAAAATATCGTTTTTACAGCTACGGTGATGCGATGCTGATCATCTAATCTTTTTAGATTTGAGATATAAGATTTGAGATATGGGACCATGGTTTCATATCTCATTTTTTTTGTAGTTTATTAGATCTGAGACACTCTATTTGTTTTCAGATCTAATTTTTTTTGCGGCCAATTTTGTTAGATATTAGTTAACTTAAATTATGACAACGTCCAATCTCACATCTCATATCTCACATCTCACATCTCAAAACAAAAACTACGTTATCATAGTAGCAGGAGGTTCGGGCAGTCGAATGCAATCGGCGGTCCCTAAACAATTTTTACTACTTCACGGCAAACCCGTATTAATGCATACCATTGAAGCCTTTGAGCAATCAGAGGCGAAACCAGCCATTATACTGGTTTTACCAGCAGCTTACCATACTTACTGGCAGCAATTGATTCAGGAATATTCATTTACCATTTCCCATCAGTTGGTTACAGGCGGAGAAACCCGCTTTCATTCGGTTAAAAACGGGCTCAACCTGATTACCGACGAGGAGGCCCTAATTGCTGTACAGGATGCCGTACGGCCGCTTACTTCACCCTACATTATTGATGAAGCTTACCAATGCGCCGCTAAGCACGGCACAGCGGTAGTGGCCGTTAAAAGCCGCGATTCGATACGTCAGGTAAAAGAAGGCCGCTCGGTAAGCCTGGTCAGGGATGAGATTTACCTGGTGCAAACCCCGCAAACTTTCAGGGCTTCACTATTAAGAAAAGCTTATGAACAACCATTTGATACCAGGTTTACAGATGACGCAAGCGTTGTTGAGCAATATGGCGCCGAAATAAAACTTACCGAAGGCGATCATAGCAACATCAAGATCACCTTCCCCGAAGATATCGCTATTGCCGAACTGCTTTTAAGCAAAAAGCCACAGCTATAAAGTCTGCGGCTTTTTCGATTTGCAATACAAGGTTAAATTTGTTATGCCCGTCTGATT
The DNA here is from genome assembly GCF_017569325.2 of Mucilaginibacter gossypii. Lineage (NCBI taxonomy): Bacteria > Pseudomonadati > Bacteroidota > Sphingobacteriia > Sphingobacteriales > Sphingobacteriaceae > Mucilaginibacter > Mucilaginibacter gossypii. The sequence continues at coordinate 3,188,882 of NZ_CP071878.2, forward strand.
ACACCTAAAAGTACAGCTATGATAGCTATTACCAATAGTATGTGAATCAAACCACCCCCAAATGGGTGTATAAATGCTCCAAACAGCCATCCTATAACCAGGATAACAGCGATAATGTACAATAAACCTCTCATTTTGTTATGTTTTTAGTAGTTAAGTAAATGTGTAATTACCTATACCAAAACCATTCCAAAATTAGCGGTTAATAAAAAAACCCTCATTGCTAAGGGTTTCATTATCGTGTTTAGTACTCGTCTTCATTAAAGAAGAAGTCGTCTTTAGTCGGATAATCCGGCCAGATCTCTTCTATGTTTTCGTACGGTTCGCCATCGTCTTCAAGTGCCTGAAGGTTTTCGATAACCTCAACAGGAGCGCCTGAACGGATAGCATAATCAATTAATTCATCTTTAGTTGCGGGCCATGGTGCATCTTCCAGGTGCGATGCCAGTTCAAGTGTCCAATACATCGTTTTTATTTATATTTATAATTATCAGTAAAATTTACTTTTTCGCAAAAGTATAACATTTTCAAATTGAATATCAATATTTTTTTTCAATTTTTTAAACCCGTGGTATCCACTGATTTTCAGCTATTTTATTAGCATTAGCAATTTTGCGAGCCAAAGTGAACAGGTAATCACTCAACCTGTTCAGATAAATATTCACTTTTTCATCAACTGTACTTTCTTCGGCAAGCTGAACGGTTATCCTCTCGGCACGGCGGCAAACACATCTTGCAATATGGCAAAATGAAATCACATTACTGCCACCAGGTAAAATAAAATGTTTAAGCGCCGGCAGGCTTTCGTTCATGGTATCCATTTCTGCTTCCAGCATTTCCACATCACTCATGTTAAGGTCCGGAATAATCATCCTTGACCGCTCAGGGTCGGCTGCCAGTGAAGAGCCAATTGTAAACAACCTGTCCTGTATCTGCTTCAATACCTCCTTATCATGTGCATCGATATCCTGATCACCAATAAGCCCGATGTACGAGTTAAGCTCATCAACTGTACCATAGCTTTCAATGCGGATATGATGCTTGGGCACGCGCGTACCGCCAATTAATGAGGTAAACCCTTTATCGCCCGTTTTAGTATATATTTTCATACTTAATTTAACAAATAAGCTACCAACAATCAGGTTACAAAAAAGCTAACTCTGATTATCAGGCAATTAAAACCAAGCCCGATAAATCTTTTTTTCATGATTGGTGTTATTTCAAATCTATCATCTTAAATTTTGTATTTCATAACACTTTAGCATATTTTTTGCCAATAAAGTGTAATTTTTAATATGTTAGCTTAAACTTGCATCCGTGATATCATCAAACATACTTAGCGTGAAACTCATGAAACCGATCATATTATCATCAAAGCTGCTCTCCTTATCTCTTATCATCCTGCTTTCAACCGGGTTTAGCTGCGGCGACAACAGCAATACCAAAACCCCCACTCAAAAAAAAGCTGCCCCAGCCAGGGCAAGTATGGCCAGTTTGCTAAGCGAAAAACAATTTAATGATCTTTTTCCGCAACGCGATAAATTTTATACGTATGCTGCCTTTATCAAAGCAGCCGATGAGCTTGGCATGATCAGCGTAAAAGTAACCCGTCGGGCAACATCCGTTTACCAGTTGATACGTACCGATAAAAAAACAGGAAAGAAGGCCGTTGTACGCCAGGATGTTGATTGGAACGAAGAATGGGCCAAAGCCAAGCCAGATAGCACCTACACTATTGACTATGGCAATTTCTGCACCGAATACAGTGCTGATGTAAATAAAAAGGAACTCGCCGCCTTTTTTGCGCACATTGCGCACGAAACCCGTCATGGCATAAATGCTACATATACCGATGGCCTCATGCTGATCCATGAAAGCAATACCAGTTTGCCTTACATTGCCGAAAATGATGAATACCCTCCCGTTGCCGGTAAAAAATACTATGGTCGCGGGCCGATGCAATTGAGCTATAACGGCAATTACGGCTATGCTTCAGATTGCATATTAGGCGATGATAAAATATTGCTCCAAAATCCCGAGATGGTAGAAACCGACCCGGTGATGGCTTTTAAAACCGCCATCTATTTCTGGATGACGCCTCAAACCCACAAACCATCGGCGCATGCTGTAATGACAGGCAAATGGCAACCCAATGCAGAAGATAAAGCCGCAGGCCGCACGCCAGGTTTTGGCATGACCATTAATATTGTGAACGGCGAAGTAGAATGCAACAAGGGCGAAAATATGTATAATATGAACGACAGGATTGGCTTTTACCAGTTTTTCCTGAAGAAATTAGGTATTACCGATGCCAATTGCGCTTGTTCATGCGGTAAAATGAAGCCTTATCATTACTAACGGCAGTATTTTTGAATTTCAAAGCAAAAAAGTTATTATTGTATTAGCATTTACAACACTAAACTTTAACATTTGGAATCCGCCATTGAAAACGCCGGTTTGTATCCCCCGGCAACCGACCAGTTCGGTGATATCCTGGCCAGCCTGAAAAACAGATTCAGGATTGAACAAACCGGGCATATTGATTTTCATTTAGAGCAGTTTAGCATTTTCAAAGACTATCTCGACATTAGTGTAAAGGAATCATACGCTATAAAAAATAAAAATAACGATAGCTATATGCTATTCACCGAATGCCAGTCAAAACATATCGGGCATCATCACGGCAAGGCTGTAACCTCCGCACCATATCAAACCTGGGCACTGGCTTATTTAAAGCATGATTTTGGCCGGGTGCTCATCAGGCGCGAAACATTGGTTGACAAGATCATTGAACTGATCCACCCGGTTGAGCTTGATTTTGCCGAAGACAAGGCCTTTAGTGACACTTTTTATATGCTGGTAAGCGACCGCCAAAAAGCAATTACCGGGGCCGATCGTAATTTCCGCAACGTGATAATGGATATAAGGCTGGATGATTTTGTAATAGAGATTGTTGAGCATACCCTCATTATCGGTAATACCCACGCCATATCTGCAGAAAAAGCTATGCACCTGGCAGAGTTTGTTTCGAGGCTATGTACCACCTGCGATTGAGCAAGTAAGGCTATTAGCCCTGCTTTACCTATATTAAACCATACCATATGAGCCTATTCGCACTAATTTTGGCTTTCGCTGTTAACACCCATGCTCATTTCAAACCCGATACGGTTGATTATTGGCATGTTAAATACAACGATAAAACAATAGCTGAATATACCGATTTTGATAAAAAGCCAATTCTGATCAAAAAGCAACGTATAAAAGATGCAGATATATTAACTGTTGAATATGGTAATGACACACCTTGCTATGAGGGCGATAAAGGATTGTATATTTTAAGTAACGATAAAAAACGGATCGCAATAACTTCAGTCAAAACAAACCAACCACTAAAAGTCTACTTAAATTACATCATAGCTACAAAAGCGTATTATCATCTAAAAAATCTTGATATCTATTACTTCGATTGCAGACGGGATAATTTGATATTTCGATTAAAAATTGAATAACCGTAAAAAGGTAAAGACGCATCACGTGCGTCTAACTGTGTTAAAATTTTGATTTGCATATTCGGAGACGCATGTTATGCACCTCTACAGCAATCATTTTAATACCGCCGGTAAAATATAATCCTTCATCATTTTATCAACCTGCGAATGCGCGTAGGGCGTGTTGTAGGCCTCGGCGGTTATAATAACCACCAGCGGCTCATCGGTAAAAACAAAGATCTTGTTGCCGCCATTACCTGAGCAGTAGTAAGTTTCGTAAGCTTTGTTGTTTACCGTATAGGTTTTGTTCCAGAACAGGTAACCGTAAAAGCCCTCACCTACCACATCTTTTGGTAACGTAAGGTGTTTGGTAAATGATTCCTTAACCCAGTTTTGCGAAATTACCTGTTTGCCATTCCAAACACCGCCATTTTTATACAATTGCCCGAATTTGGCATAATCAAGCGAGCGCATTTGCAGGCCGCCCGCGGTATTGGGTACATTCTGCGGTGTGTACTGCCAGCGATAATCGCTGATGCCCAATGACTTGAACAGCTTTTCGGCCGAATATTTATCAAGCCCGCCGGGCACTGATTTATTCAGGATATCGCCCAATGCCACCACGCCGGCTGTAAAATAATTCCATTGTTTACCTGCCCTTTTATTGCTGTCTGTTTTAAGGCTGAGGGTAAATTTCACCCAATCATCGGTGGGGTACATATTTTCTTCGTTCCCCGGCGAATCACTTTGGTTGTCATCCGCGTCAAAAACAGAGCTCATGGTAAGCAGGCTTTTTAGTGTTACATTTTCTTTTTGAGGCGAGTAGTTACTGAACTTCTTAAGGTCATAAAACTCCTTTAAGGTTTGATCAACGCTTTTGATATAGCCATCGTGAACTGCTATACCCATCATGGCCGAAGCAAATGTTTTACCAACCGAACGGGGATTGTGTAATGAATCGCGGGCACTGCCATTAAAATACTCCTCAATTAGCAACTTGCCGTTCTTGATCACTACCACGCTGGTGATCTGTTTAAACCTGTTGCCGGCAATAAGGGCATTCATCTCCATGACCTTCTTTTTATCAAAATCATCTTTTGATACCTGCCAGCCGCTGCCGGGCTTTATGGGTTGCAATTCGGCATCTTTTAGATCAATTGCAGGTACGATAAACCCAATCTCTCCCTGTGCTATCAGCTCACCTACTTTCAAATCAGGGACAGTAATATAAGGCCGAACTTCAATTTTAAGCAGGTGAGCACCTGTAGTAAGCCCATCTTCACCGCCATGGGCCATAAACCGCCCCCACAAAAAGCGTCCCCATGAATCTTCTCCCCGGCTACTGATGAGCGGGACAAAAATAGTGGTCTTTGTATTTTTTGCGATGGGTAAATTGGCCCCTTTATGCAGATTTTCCTGGTAAACCTGCCTGCCATCTACATAAAAAACAAATTGAAAATTTCCCCCGTTCAATTGTTCAATACTTAACGACGGCGCTAAGCTATGCTGGTAATTGGTTAATGAATTGGCCAGCAAAAGCCGCATGTACAAACTATTGGCAGGTTTAGCCTCATAGCTTGTTAACAGATCGGTTTGTTCCAGTTTTTCAAGCGGGATAGTATCCGCCTCAAAAACAACCTTACCCATATTGGCTTTTTGAAGGGCGGAGGTTATAGGTTCAGGTTCGATGATATTGCCCACCTGAGCGGATAGCCTGCAAATGGTTGCAGTTATTATAAAGAATATAAGGAGAAAATGTTTCATTGCTGTCTGTTTAGCTATTTACAAAACTGCCCCAATTAATACATTCAAAATAGAACAGAATTAACATGCTTTTTCAATAAAAGCTTACGATATGCAGACGGGCTATCACAGCCAAATTGCTTAAAACAGCGTAAAAAATGGCTTTGATCGGCAAATCCGCAGGCATAGGCGATATCTGTTAAGGATGACCCGTCATCTGCTAATAAGCCAAACGCTTTTTCAACCCTGAGCTTGCGGATATATTCGCCCATAGTACAATTGAAATACCTGGAAAAATCACGGGATAAATGAACCGGGTGGAGCTGTAATAGCCCGGAAAGTTCGGCAAGCGTATGCTTCCGGGCAGGATCATCGGCCAGCAATATTTTCAGCTTGCCAACCCATGCAGGAACTTGTCGTGACATGCCGGAGTTATTTACCTGCATTTTATTGAGCGCTTGCAGCAATAGCATTTCTACAGTCATTGCGGTCAGCTCGTCACAAATCTTTGATTCTTTAAAGATCCGGTATAAAATAAATTTCACATCCGGGTCCTGAATGGCAAAGCTGCCTTCCAGTTTATCCTGTTTCAAGTCCAGGTTATCGAACCAGCGCTTTTGCAATTCAATATGAAAGCCGCGGGTAAAGCCTTTGGGCTTGATGTTATAGTGCGGATCATGCCAGTTATGAAACAGCAGAGTGCCTGCCGGGCAATGATAAACTTCCTTTTTATTGCCTTCAATAATATTACCGGCCAATATAAAAGTGAAGTAGGCATTTTCATGGTAATGCCAGTCCACCTTATCAAGGGTATATTCGGTATCAGTTATGGTGATACCCTGTAAATGCGTTGTATGATTGGTTTGTCCGTAGAAGCTGCCTGTTTGTAGTTGTTTCACGGCGAAGATTATTGAGTTAATAAACGCTATAACTCCCCCTTTAGGAGCCGGGGGGCTACACCTCCTCTACCCTGCGGTCAACCGTTTGCACGTTGGTATTAACGTAATCGTTCTCTATCAAACCATCGCGCATACGTACTATGCGGTGGGCATGCAGGGCAATGTCCTCCTCATGCGTTACCAGGATAATGGTGTTACCTTTAGCGTGGATATCTTCGATAAGGCCCATGATCTCGATGGATGTTTTGGTATCAAGGTTACCTGTTGGCTCATCGGCCAGTATAATGGATGGATTATTGATCAGCGCCCTTGCCACGGCAACACGCTGTCTTTGCCCGCCCGAAAGTTCATTGGGTTTATGATCCATACGGTGACCAAGACCAACATTTTTCAATGCATTGCCGGCACGTTCCTTACGTTTTTCTTTATTAACGCCGGCGTAGATTAGTGGAAGCGCCACATTATCCAAAGCAGTATTACGGGGCAGCAGGTTAAATGTCTGGAACACGAAACCAATTTCCGAGTTACGTACTTCGGCAAGTTGACTATCGGTCATGTGGCTTACATCTATTCCGTTAAGGATGTACTGCCCTTTGGTTGGGGTATCCAAACAGCCCAAAATATTCATGAGGGTTGATTTACCGGAGCCGGAAGGGCCCATCAAAGCTACAAATTCGCCTTTGTTAATAGTAAGCGAAACTGATTTAAGTGCGTGGATCACCTCGGCACCTATTACATATTTACGCCCGATATCTTTTATGGTTATTAACGGCTTGGCAGTATTTATTGGCTCCATGAATTATTTTTTGTTTGGACTGCACTGAGGTGCCGAATGTTACAGTGGTTTTTATTTTTAGTGGTCGGTAGTCCGTAAGTCCGATGTCCGCAAGTTTTTAGTCTAACTTACTACCGTCTTAACTTTCGGACTTCTCCGACTTACCGACTTTCGGACTTTCCCGACTTTCGGACAAAAAACTATTTCTCAATCACCTTGGCCACCAAAAAGTAGTCTTCGTCATGCTTAGGGGCATTTTCCAAAGCTTCTTCGTGGGTAATTTGTTGTTTAACTACGTCCTCTCGCAGCACGTTGGCACCAGTGGTCATATAAACCAGTGGTTCAACACCCGTGGTATCCACCTCGTTCAATTTAGCCATAAAATCAAGGATCTTGCTCATATCCTTCATCGTATCCTGTACTTCGCTTTCAGTAAGTTCAAGGCGGGCCAGGTGGGCTACTTTTTCAACGGTTTCTTTATCAATGGTCATGCCTGTTGTTTTTTGTTTTATAATAGCGTGATCCTCATCGCGCAGTGCGCCGGCATTATCCATGCTTAACTGGGCCGCTTCAATGGGTTTATGCACAAATATATTACAAATTCCCGGTCTGCTGTCATATTATTGACTAAGCCAGGGTAGAAACAGCGCCTTCAAACATTAAATCATTGTTCATAATCTCAAATACCTCATCCCGTAAAGCATCGGCATCGTCAATACTCAGGTGTGCCGTTTCAATAGGCTTATGAACCTTAAATTTAGAGATTCCTGGCCTGCTGCCGTGCTTAATGCCGGTGTCCCAAAGTATTTGCCAGGTATTAGCCGATGATACCGGGATGACAGGTATTTTCAGCTCGATAGCCAGCCTGAAAGGGCCATTTTTAAACGGGCAAAGCTGCGGAGGATAATGATCCGAAATTCCGCCTTCGGGGAAAATGATAAGAGAAACGCCCTCCTGTAATTTCTCGGATGCTTTTTTAAACGCCCTAAACGATGACATTTTACTATCACGGTTAACAGGAATATCCACCGTACGAAAAAACAGACCGGTTACCAGGCCATTTTCCAGCTCATGTTTGCCCATAAAACAGCAATTGCTTTTAACCAGGATACACATAGCCGAAATATCAAGGTTTGAGGTGTGATTAGGACAAATGATATAAGGCCTGCTCCAGTCAATCGGTTGTTCATATTCAAAACGGTAAAATATGCCTGCAAAAGCAGAACTCACTAATCCCCAAAGCCTTCTGAATGAATTGAGCGTATGATAGCGTTCGGGTTTACGCGAAAAATAATAGAAAAAAGGCCATAATATAACGTAGCCCAGGGCCACGCTCACAATGTAAAGATATACGTGTACTTTTCTCAATATCATTTTCATCATTACCAAAAATAGAAAAATTCCTTACTTTCGCCACACTATGGAGACTGTTGTTAGTGGCATCCGTTCAACCGGAAACTTACACTTAGGAAATTATTACGGAGCGTTGCAAAACTTTATAAAAATGCAGGATGAATACAACTGCTTTTTCTTTATTGCCGACCTCCACTCGTTAACTACACACCCTACGCCTGCCAACTTACATGGCAACGTAAAACAGGTGCTGATAGAATATTTAGCCGCGGGCATCGACCCGGAAAAGGCTACCATATACGTACAATCGGATGTTCCGGAGGTTACCGAATTATATCTGTACCTGAACATGAACGCCTATTTGGGCGAACTGGAACGAGCAACATCATTTAAAGACAAGGTGCGCGCCAATCCCGAAAATGTGAACGCCGGCCTGCTTACCTATCCGGTTTTAATGGCGGCGGATATTATTATCCACAAAGCTACTAAAGTGCCTGTAGGTAAAGATCAGGAGCAGCACCTTGAAATGGCCCGCACTTTTGGTAACCGTTTCAACAGGCTTTATAACCATGATTATTTCCCCGAGCCTTTTGCCTTTAGCTTTGGCGAAAGTTTGGTAAAAATTCCGGGATTAGATGGCAAGGGAAAAATGGGCAAATCAGAAGGCGAAGGCAATGCTATATTTTTGGGCGATACACCCGAAGCCATCCGCAAAAAAGTAATGCGCGCGGTAACCGATAGCGGCCCTACTGTTGAAAACCAGCAAAAACCACAGGAGATCCAAAACCTGTTCGATTTAATGAAGGTTGTTTCAACCCCCGATACACTTGCCCACTTTGACGAGCTTTATAACAAAATGGCTATCCGTTACGGCGATTTAAAGAAGCAGCTTGCCGAAGATATGGTACTGGCAACAGCCCCTATCCGCGACAGGATCAACGCCATTGCCAACGACGCCGATTACCTGCGTAAAGTAGCCGAAATGGGTGCCGAAAAGGCCCGTGAAAGCGCGTCAAGAACGATAAGGGAAGTTAGAGAGATCATCGGCTTCAGGAAATTTTGATCAGGATTTTCAGAATTCAAGAATTGTCAGAATTTAGGCTAAAACTTTTTTAATTCTGACAATTCTGTAAATTAGGAAAATTCTGATTCAGACATCAACTAAAATATATGCACTTAGCTATTGTAGGAAATATAGGCGCCGGAAAGACCACCCTTACCGAGATGCTGACCAAAAATTACGGATGGGACCCTTTGTATGAAGCTGTAGATAACAACCCCTATTTAGAGGATTTTTACAGCGACATGAAACGCTGGAGCTTTAACCTTCAGATCTACTTCCTGAATAGCCGTTACCGCCAGATCATCGATATCCAAAAAAGCGGGCGTAATATTATACAGGACCGCACCATTTACGAGGATGCCTATATTTTTGCCGAAAACCTGCATGATATGGGCCTGATGACTACCCGCGATTACGAAAACTACGAATCAATTTTTCAAAATATCACCGAGTTTATTAAACCGCCCGATCTGCTGGTTTACCTTAAAGCATCTGTACCTACCCTGGTAAGCAATATTCAGCGCCGCGGCCGTGAGTATGAAATAGGTATCCGTTTAGATTATCTTTCCAAACTGAACGAAAAGTATGATAAATGGATCAACAACTATAAATTAGGCAAACTGTTGATCCTTGATAAGGATAATCTGGATTTTGCTAACAATACCGAGGACATGGCTACCATTGTGAACCTGATTGAAAGGGAGATTAACGGGTTGTTTTAGAAGCTTTTTAAATGAAAATCTTAGGCATTATTCCGGCCCGCTATGCGTCGTCACGTTTTCCCGGTAAACCATTGGTTGATATCGGCGGTAAAACTATGATCCAACGGGTATATGAGCAAGCAAAGAAATGCCGGAGCCTGAGTGAGGTTATTGTGGCTACCGATGACGATCGGATCTTTAACCACGTAAACGGTTTTGGCGGCGTTGCGGTGATGACAGGTGCCAACCACCAAAGCGGTACCGACCGTTGTGCCGAAGTTGCCCGCCTGCACCCCGGGTATGATGTGATCATCAATATCCAGGGCGATGAGCCTTTTATTGACCCTGAGCAGATCACCAAATTAACAGCCTGCTTTAACGATCCTGATACCCAACTGGCCACTCTTGTAAAAAGGATCCTGACCGAGCAGGAACTGCATAATACCAATTCGCCCAAGGTGGTGATCAATAAATTATCCGAAGCTATTTATTTCTCCCGTGCTACCCTGCCCCATATCCGCGGCCAGGAGCCCGAGAACTGGCTCGAATTTCACACCTTTTTTAAACACATTGGCATTTACGGTTATCGCGCAGATATATTGCAGGAAGTTACCAAACTATCGGTATCCCCGCTTGAAAAGGCCGAAAGCCTTGAGCAACTTCGCTGGATAGATAATGGCTACCGCATTAAAGTTGCAGAAACCGAACTGGAAACCCATGCCGTTGATGTACCGGAGGATCTGGAGAAATTGAAGTTTGATATATAACTCTGGGAATTCGTTTTAAACTTCATTTGTTCCGGAAAGAACCACTGCCTGAATCAAATAAAATGTACGTGGAAAATAACTACGTTATGTTGAACTGACTCCTGCAAATATTTATCTCTATTTTTAATCAATGACCGATGAACAACGACTAAGAGACGAAACAACACTTCCGGATTCCAACTATGACGCAAAATTCGATGCATTTGGCAGATTAATTGGCTTACAAGTATATGACAGCGAATATGTCTCATTTGAATATAGCGGAAATTTATTGCAGTTTATTGGATCATTTCACTTTTTAACAGACTTATCCATTTCTGTTGAAAATAGTGATGTAATTCTAGACGATCTTAATCACATTGACGCATTAACCCATTTGGAATGCCTCGTGATAATCAATGGCGGATATAAAGACATTTCGCCGTTGAGTCGAATGCTACGCCTCAGAACTTTATACTTACCTGGTGGTCTTATAGAAAATATAGAGCCTGTAAGGAACCTTGTAGAATTAACCGACTTAAACTTATCAACTAATAAAATAACGGATATATCCGCTTTAAATGAGCATACAAAATTAATTACAGTAAAGTTATCCTGTAATGCGATAACAAACATTTTGGCGTTAAAATCATCACTTAGTCTCCAACAATTAATTATAGATGGTAATCAAATAACAGATCTTTATCCAATCGCCGAACTTAGCGACCTCAAAGTATTACACGCTGCGCGAAATAGAATAGCTGATATCAGCCCGCTAAAACACCTATTAAAACTTACATCGCTCATTCTTTCAGGAAATCAATTGATTAGTCTTGGCCCCCTTGAACCTCTTAAAAAACTCGAACTTCTAGAAATTGGTGGTGTTTATTGCGATGATTTGTTGCCTATCCGTGATGCTTCAAATCTAAAAAAGCTCACGGCGAGCCATATTAAATACATTGATGGAACTATAATTGGAAGGTTTGGGAAACTGACAGGTCTTAGCTTAACACATTGCAATATTTCGGATGTTTCATTTGCCAAGACCCTAACTGGCCTCTATTACATTGAACTGGACAACAATATCATAGAAGATGCGAGTCCCCTGTTTTCCTTGCCTAATTTATATAGGATAAGTTTGCGCAATAATTGTATCACCACACCTTTCCCAACCGATCCACACAGCCCCTTTGCGCTTGATTTAACAGGTAATCCCATGTGCCCCAAAGCTTCAAATCTCAATGAGTATTTAATAGAAGCTGCTCAACATTACTATAATCATGGCTACTTTGATAAAGCACTCGCCTATCATTACATTGACGCCAACGAAAAGAGAGCATTGTTTATTTATTTTAAAAAACTTGCTGCAACCGATATTTCAGAAAACTACTATCGCTTATATTATTTGATGCGTTGTGAGCAAATAATAAAAAAGCTGAATATTGACGATCAGGAAACCGAAACAATAAAGGCGCAACTGATTAAAATTGTACGTGAAAGTAACTTTTTCAATAAGCGGGAACTATTAATAAGTTTGAAAGAAAACGGCGAAGCTGTAAATAATTACGAGCTATTTTCAGAGTATATCACTTATTTAAAAAGTAATCCTAATCCCAAACCCAATCCAGAAATTGCTTATTTCCTGGCCAAAACATTCATGCGGCAAGATGACCTGCCTCAATTATTATCAATTTACAAACAGCTGCTTGATAAGGGCCTCCCAATTCATTTTGCCGTTTATCATATTATCCAAAAAGTACTTGATTCCTCCGGGCGTAGATTTCAGCTATACGATTATTATCTCGATTTACTTATTAATGCCCGTGACCGGGAAATTGCTCACTTTGACGTTTTCAATTACCTGAATTTTATTTTTGGGAATTACGTCCACAACATAGCGCCCCTCCGGTCTAAATCAAAAGACTGGTCGGATCAACCGGCAGAAAATAAAATCGGCTGGAAGATAGTTTTTGGAATCTTAATTGTCTCGTTCGCCTTTCTTTTCCTAAACAAAGGCTGTCATTAGTACCATATTTTAACCCGATCTAAACCTTATGGCCGCTCATGCGTATAAAGCAGATACGCCATATCAGAGGCCATTTAAGCTATTGAAACATAGCTATACTATTAAATATTTACCATAATAACAATGCGTTTAATACTTTAGTATTTTAACAAATTTTTGTTTCTTAATTTATTAACTTCATCTGTAGCATCACCATATTATTAACCTAAAATCATCCTGAAGATAAGGCAGCATCATTTTGTAAACAAGGGTTGGGTAAATTACTTTACAGACCCTGAATTTAGTGCTGAAAAATGTCAGTTGGTACTTGCTTTCGGTGCATCGAAGTTAATTACCGTCCTGAAATTTATGATTATCTTAAAAAGAGCTATCCTAATGCTAATGTAGTTTTTGCCTCCACAGCTGGGGAAATTATGGGCAGTGATGTGTATGACGACAGCATTGTTGTAACCGCGGTTGAGTTGGAAAAATCATTATAGTCTGTACTGCTACCCATGTAAACAAACAGGCCAACAGTGCCGAAACAGTACCTTTTTGGAGGCACAGCTCGAGAAAAAGGACTGAAATTACGAATTCCTTACATCAGACGGAACCGGGCAGCGTCACCGGCCAAACAACTCCTTACGGGAACCTTACCAGGATTATCGCCGTTAAAGCCGTCAACCAGTTCACTTCCGTTTATAAAAGTATCCGCTTCAAAAACGCGCATAATACACTCTGTAAAAACCAATTACAAACAAAAGACATTTACAGTTCCATTTTTTAAAAACAGATACGGCGAAGCGTGAAAATTTTCTTACTTTTGTATCCCGTACAGAAACAATTGGCCGCGGTATAAAAGCCCGGTCATTTTCAAAAAAAATCATGACTAAATATATTTTTGTTACGGGCGGTGTTACCTCATCGTTAGGAAAAGGTATAATCTCTGCTTCTTTAGCCAAACTCCTTCAATCGCGCGGTTACCGCGTAACCATCCAAAAGTTTGATCCTTATATCAATATCGATCCGGGAACACTTAACCCTTATGAGCACGGCGAATGCTATGTAACCGAAGACGGTGCAGAAACCGATCTTGACCTTGGCCACTACGAGCGTTTCCTGAACACTCCTACGTCAAAGGCCAACAACATCACTACCGGCCGCATTTATCAAAATGTAATTAATAAAGAACGTGAAGGAGCTTTTTTAGGAAAAACTGTACAGGTAGTGCCCCACATTACCGATGAAATAAAAAGAAACTTCCGCATATTGGGCGAAAGCGGCGATTACGATATCGTGATCACCGAGCTTGGCGGTACTGTAGGCGATATTGAATCATTACCATATATTGAGGCTGTAAGGCAATTCCGCTGGGAAATTGGATCGGCTAACTCTCTGGTTATCCATCTTACACTGGTACCATTCCTTGCAGCAGCAGGCGAATTAAAAACCAAACCTACGCAGCACTCGGTAAAAATGTTATTAGAGTATGGTATCCAGCCCGATATCCTGGTTTGCCGTACCGAACACCACCTTACCAACGATATCCGCAAAAAAATAGCGCTGTTTTGTAACGTGAATATCAATGCTGTTATTGAGTCGATTGACGCACCAAGTATTTATGACGTGCCTTTGTTAATGCTGAAAGAACAGCTTGATAAAACTGTGTTGACCAAATTAAAGCTTCCGCACAAAAACGAGCCAAACCTCGAAAACTGGAAAGAATTTCTTGGCCGCCTGAAAAACCCGACTGCCGATGTACGTATTGCGTTAGTTGGTAAATATGTGGAGCTGCCGGATGCTTATAAATCCATTACCGAAGCCTTTATCCATGCAGGTGCTAAACAGGAATGTAAAGTGCGGGTTGAATATATCCCTTCGGAACAGCTTACGCCCGAAAACGCTGTTGAAAAATTAAAAGGTATGCACGGCGTACTGGTTGCCCCAGGATTTGGCGAGCGTGGTTTTGAAGGCAAGATCCAGGCTATACGCCATGTGCGCGAAAATAATATCCCTTTCTTTGGTATTTGTTTAGGTATGCAATGTGCGGTAGTTGAGTTTGGCCGTAACGTATTAGGTTTTGAGGGTGCCAACAGTACCGAAATGAACCCCGAAACCCCTTACCCGGTTATCGGCATGATGGAAGATCAGAAAAACATCACCAACAAAGGCGGTACCATGCGTTTAGGCGCTTATCCCTGCGATATTAAAAAAGGCACTAAAGCAGCGGCTATTTACGGAAAAAACCACATTTCGGAAAGGCACCGTCACCGTTATGAGTTTAATAACGAGTATCTTAAGCAATATGAGGCCGCCGGCCTTACCCCATCCGGCATAAATCCTGACAATGGCCTGGTGGAGATTGTAGAGCTTAAAAACCACCCGTTTTTTGTCGGTTCGCAATTTCACCCCGAATTAAAATCAACAGTTGCTAATCCGCACCCACTTTTTATTAACTTTGTCGCCGCTTCGCTGGCTTATGCCCGCAAAAAATAAGTAATTGTACGATAATTAGATAATGGATAAAAATACGTTTACAGGATTATTCCTGATCATGGCGATCATTGCCGGCTCGATATACTTTTTAAAGCCATCAGAAGCCGACCTTAAAAAAGAGCGCGAGGTACAGCACCAGGATTCGCTGAAAAAAGCTGGTGCCGCTGTAGCTGCCGCTGCTGCTAAAACCACAGCTAAGTTTGATACCGCCAAAACAGCCAAAGTTGACTCGGCCTTGTTAAAAATGCCTTTTGGCGCCGCATCTGTTGGTAAAGAAGAGTTTGTTACCATTGGTAATAAAGAGCTGCTTATTAAATTAAGCACCCACGGAGGCAAAGTAGTTTCCGTTGAGTTAAAAAACTACAAAACTTTTGATAAGAAGCCCCTGGTGCTTTTCAGTGGTGACAATAACCAATTTGGATTGAAGTTCGCCGCCGGTGTTGCCAATATCAATACCAACAATTACTATTTTACCCCAAGTGCAAAAGAACTTAACATAGCCGAAAAAGATTCCGGTTCGGTTACGATGCGTTTAAGCTACAGCCCTACCCAATATATTGATTATGTATATAGCTTAAAAGGTGATGGTTTTAAACTTGGGCTAACCATTAAGCCTACCGGTCTTGACGGCGTTATTGCCAACAGCAGCACCATTAACCTTAACTGGGCCACCAGCCTGCGCAAACAGGAAAAAGACATCAAAATGGAGCGTCAGTATTCAACGGTGTACTATTACAATACCGATGGGGATGCTGATTACCTAAGCGAAGGCAAAGACGATCAAAAAACTATCAGCGATAAAAAAATGGCCTGGGTTGCTTTTAAACAACACTTCTTTTCAAATGTGCTGATAGCTAAGGGCGGCATTTCCAAAACAGATATTGCTGTTGCTACTGATTTTAACGACACCACCGATGTAAAACAAATGAAAGCCGACCTGTCGCTTACCCGCGGTACAGATGGTTCTTTACCCTTGGAGTTTTACTTTGGCCCTAACCGTTTTAATACGCTTAAAGACCAGGGGCATGACCTTGATAAACTGGTTAACCTTGGCTGGGGACCATTAAAATACATCAACCGTTTCGCGGTATTGCCGGTATTTAACTTCCTTAACAAATTTAACTGGAACTATGGTTTGATCATCCTGGTATTGACTGTATTGCTTAAGCTGGTATTATCACCTCTTACTTACAAGTCATACCTTTCAATGGCCAAAATGCGTGTGCTGAAGCCCGAAATGGATGAAATTAAAGCTAAAGTTGGTGAGGATAACCCTACGTTGTTACAACAGGAGTACCTGAAGCTGTACAAAAAGGCAGGTGTTAACCCATTGGGCGGCTGTTTACCATTGCTGATCCAGATGCCTATAGTTATTGCGTTCTTCCGCTTTTTCCCAAGTTTATTTGAGCTAAGGGGCGAAAGTTTCCTGTGGATGCATGACCTTTCAACTTATGATTCGGTTATTAAATTCGCTCCGATAGCTTTCCTTGGCGGCGTTAACCACATTAGTTTAATGTGTTTACTGATGACCATTTCAACGTTGATCTATACTTATTTCAACAACCAGATCTCCGGTGCTACAGGGCAAATGAAATACATTGGTTACATCACTCCTTTGGTATTCCTGTTCACGCTTAACAGCTACCCTGCCGGTTTGAACTATTATTACTTTTTGGCCAACATGTTCACCTTTTTACAGCAATACCTGATCAAATTCATGGTTGATGATAAAAAGATCCATGCCCAGATTCAGGAAAACAAAAAGAAACCTGAAGATACCAAGAAGAAAAAATCAGGCTTTGGTGCTAAAATGGAAGAGATGATGCGCCAGCAACAGCAGATCCAGGCTAATAAGAATAAGAAGTCTTAAGTCTTTAGTCGGAAAGTCCGCAGTCCGAAAGGTATTGAAGCCCTTGAGAAACTTTCTCAGGGGCTTTTGTTTTGGTGCCTAATTCCCATGCTGTAAAGCTGCTCAATTCCTCACAAACCAAACTTTTTAACTTTCGGACTTTCCAACTGCAAACTTTTCGACTTTTTTAAACAACACTAAAATAATTAGCAAATTTATATTACATTTGAAATATCATGTATGCAATTGTCGATATAGAAACTACTGGGGGGCATGCCAGCGCTAATGGTATCACCGAAATAGCGATATGCATACATGATGGGAAAAAAGTAGTAAAGCGGTTTGAAACGCTTGTTAATCCGCAGCGTGAAATCCCTATTTACATCAGCGCCTTAACAGGTATTACCAACGAGATGGTAAAGGATGCCCCCCCTTTTGAGGATGTGGCAGCTGATATTTACCACCTCATTCACGGCAAAATCTTTGTAGCGCACAATGTAAATTTTGATTTTTCTTTTGTCAGATATCATCTCGCTGCCGCGGGATATGATCTGCAAACAAATAAGCTTTGTACTGTAAGGCTTGGGCGTAAGATATTGCCAGGTTTGCCTTCATATAGTCTTGGCAGATTGTGTAAACATTTGGGTATCGATAATCAAAGCCGCCACCGTGCCATGGGCGATGCTGAAGCTACTGCCGAGCTGTTTACCTTATTGCTGAACAGTGATACAGAGAACCACATCAAACAGTCGCTTAAGCAAGGTTCAAAAGATCAGGTGCTGCCACCCAACCTATCCAAAAAAGACATTGACCAGTTGCCATATACACCTGGCGTATATTACTTTCATGATCAAAAAGGCAAAGTGATATATGTAGGCAAAGCCAAAAACGTTAAAAAAAGGGTAAGCAGCCACTTTACAGGCAACAACCCCGGCTTTCAGCGCCAGGAATTTTTACGCAATATATACCAGATCAGTTATCAGGTTTGCGGCACCGAGCTCATCGCCTTTGTTTTGGAGGCTATTGAAATCAAGCGCTTATGGCCCAAATATAATCGCTCGTTAAAACGCTTTGAAAATGCGTTCTGCCTTTATGCCTTTGAAGATCAACGCGGGTATATTCGCCTGGCAGTTGATAAATACCGCAAATACAGCGACCCAATATATACCTGCAATTCCCTGCTTGATGGCTATAATCTGCTCAACAAACTGATAGAAGCATTTGACCTGTGCCCCAAGCTTTGTTTTATACAAAAAAACAATGAGCCCTGCGTCAGTGCAGCAGGAAGTACCTGTGCCTGCGAAGGTGTTGAACCTCCCGACAGTTATAACGAAAAGGTTAACAATGCCATCGATCAGCTTAAGCAAGCTTTACCAACGTACGCTATCAGGGATGAGGGCCGTACCGGCGATGAACACAGCTGTATTTTGGTAGAAAAAGGCCAGTTTTATGGCATGGGCTATATCTCCCATTATTTTGATGCCAATAACATACAGCAACTCAAAAGCTATCTCACACCTTATCCGGGGAATGACTATATCAAAAATATTGTAGCAACTTATGCTTCAAAATATCCGGACAGGATGGTGGTGTTTGGGTAGACTATCTCTCTAATAAAAACTTATAACTAAATAATTATCTAACAAGTTAAATAAATCCACACAATTGAGTTTTTGATTTGTTACTCTTATAACATTTACCAACAAAAACTTGAAACAATGGATAGTATCAATCAACAACAGCCTGAGGATAATATGAAGGACTTGAATGGACCTGAAGCCCTGGCCAAGATTAAAGAACTTGCCGAAAGCGCAAAAAGCTGCTTCTTTGTGAGCAGTCTTAAAACAGGCGTACCTGCTTCAGTGAGGCCAATGTCGGCACAGAAAATTGATGATGAGGGCAACTTCTGGTTTCTGAGTGCTAATGACAGCCATAAAAATGAGGAGTTAGCTAAAGATCCCTTTGTCCATCTGCTTTTCCAGGGGTCAGGATATTCAGACTTTTTAAACCTTTATGGCATAGCTACTATTACCGAAGATAAAGAAAAGATCAAAGAACTATGGGAACCGACACTCAAAGTGTGGTTTACGGAAGGTATCGACGATCCGCGCATCAGCGTTATTAAAGTTGAACCAACCGAAGGCTATTACTGGGACAATAAACATGGCAATGCCGTTGCATTTGTAAAACGGGTCGCCGGTGCAGCTATCGGCAAAACCATTGATGATTCGGTTGAGGGAAAGCTGGTTGTCTGAAATAAGAATTTTCAGAATTATTGAATTTACAGAATAAAAAGCGGCTTAGGTATAATTATCTAAGCCGCTCTTGCTCTTAAGTTTTGCTAATCAAAAAGCTCCCGCTTTAGGGGGTTGGGGGACCAAATATTTATCAAACCATTCAATATAGCGCTTCAGTCGGTCAACCTGGTAACTGGGCACGGTGATGCCATGATATTGGCCAGGATAAAGTACCAGTTGTGTTGGTATACCCTGCGATCTCAGCGCTTCATACATTTGTTCGCCTCCGCCGGTTGGCACGTTAAAATCTTTTAAACCCGACATGAACTGGGTTGGCGTTTTTATTTTATCGGCATGAAAAAACGGGTACGATAGCTTAATGTACTTATCAGCATTTTTCCAGGGCGGGCCTAATTCATTATCGTATTGCATCACCCATTGATCTGATCCATAAATGGCTAACTGTAAGGCACTGCCCGCCCCGCTTGATGCTGCTTTAAAGCGGGGATCAGTAGCTATGGTATAATCGGTAAGGATGCCTCCGTAACTCCAACCACCAATACCAAGGCGGTCTTTATCAGCTATCCCAAGTTTAACCAGTTCATCTACAGCACCCAGTAAGTCTTTCACTTCCTTATTGCCCCAATCAGCATAAATAGCTTTGGTATATTCAATGCCTCGCCCTGTACTGCCACGGTAATTTACAGCGGCTACTGCATAACCTGCACAAGCCAACGTTTGCCTGATCTCATCAAACTCAAACTCGTCCTGATCGGTGGGGCCGCCGTGAATGTAAAGAATGAAAGGCATTTTCTTAGTAACTACGCTATCGGGCGTATAAAGTATCCCCGAAACCAGTGTGCCATCGCTGCTGAACGACTGGAAACCTTTCACATAAGCCAGTTTAACCTCGCTTAACCATTTCTCCTGGTGAAAAGTTAAACGGCGGATCTTGCCATTTTCAACAGCCACCAATTCGTTGGGTATGTATGGAGTGGTCATTTTACCCACCCATACGCCTAAGGAATGGCCAATGATATCAGAAAAACTGCATTCGTTCCCCTTATAAACCACCACAGATTTACGGAGAAGCAAATTATACCTGTTGATATAGCGGATCCTGTCGCTACTTACTACGTATTCAAGGTCTTTACCGTCCTTGCTCCATGCAATATTGCTAACAGGCCTGTCCAACTGATCTGTTAATGGGCGATTATTTTTTCCGTCGGCATCCATCAGGTACAAAACATCGTGCTGATAAATGAAATAATCGGCATCGCTTGTTGACCGCAGGTAGGCTATGCGCTTTCCGTCAGGGCTCCAAATGGGGTTAATATCATGGCCGGTAAAAGTAGTAAGTTGTTTAGGCTCAGCACCGGGCTTAGCTTCTATCGTAAAGATGTCTGTATTTTCATTCCGATCCGGATCGGCTGTATGATTACTTACGTAAGCAATCGTTTTTCCATCGGGACTCCATTGCGGCGAACCATCATCCATGTTACCACTCGTAAGAGTGTCCAGTTTTTTTGAACCCACATCATATACGTATAAATGTGAATGCAGGTGTTGCAGATACCCTTCAATATCCCGCTTAAAATGGTACCGGTCTATTTTTATAGGAGGAGTAGTTTTAGGCGCTTCCTTTCCTTTGTTTTCGGGATCTTTAATGATCAACGCCAGCCTTTTACTATCCGGCGACCAAGCATACTCTTCAAGTTCACCTTTAATATCGGTGAGCTTGTGCCCCTCGCCACCACGCCTGTCCATCAACCAAACCTGCCCGTCGTTTTTTGAATCCTTTTCGGACAGATAAGAAATAAACTTACCATCAGGGGTCCATTTCGGGGTAGATGCCGGCTCATCACCATAAGTAAGCTGAATGGATTGCTTGCCGTCAAAACTCTGCATCCACAAGTGCGACACACGCTTATCTTTAGCTGTATCCACCTCAGATAATTCATAAACCACCCATTTACCATCCGGAGAAAGCTGTGGCGCCATCAGCGTTGGCTGTTTATACAGATCTGCAGGTTTAAGCGGCTTTTTCGCAGTTTGAGCAATCAAAGGCAAAGAAGCCAATCCGACTAAAATCAACAGGGCATATTTCATAAAACACGATAAAGAAACCGTTTCGAGGGCATAAAAATATTATTTTTTCAAATACTTATCATACCATTCCACATACCGCTGCAACCTATCAACCTGGTAACTTGGCTTAGTAAGCCCATGAAATTGATTAGGATACAATATCAGTTCGGTTGGAATGCCTTGGGTTCTCAATGCCTCGTACATTTGCTCACTGCCGATGGTCGGCACATTAAAGTCCTTCAGGCCCGACATAAACAATACCGGGGTTTTTATTTTATCAGCATGAAAAAACGGGTACGAAATCTGGATCCATTTATCAGCATTTTTCCAGGGTACGCCTATTTCGTTTTCGTACTGTAACACATATTGGTCGCTGCCATAAACTGAAAGCTGCAGCGCACTGCCCGCTCCGCTGGCTGCTGCTTTAAAGCGGGTATCGGAGGCTATTGTATAATCGGTAAGGATGCCGCCATAACTCCAGCCACCTATGCCCAGCTTATCAGGATCGGCGATGCCTAATTTCTCAAGTTGATCGACCGCACCAAGCAAATCTTTTACCTCCTTATTGCCCCAATCGGCATAAATGGCTTTACAATAATCCAGCCCGCGGCCATTACTGCCCCTGTAGTTCACAGCCGCTACAGCGTAACCGGCAGCAGCCAGCGTTTGCCTTGTAGCATCAAAACCAAATTCATCCTGCCCTACCGGTCCACCATGAATAAATAGGATCAAAGGATATTTCTTATTAGGAATACTGTCTGGCGTTAAAACAATGCCTGATACCTTGGTACCATCGACACTTGTTGACTCAAAGCCTTTTGCGTATGCCAATTGCACTGTATTTAACCATTCGTCGTGATGGAAAGTTAGCCTGCGAAGTTTTTTATCTTCCAAAGCGAATAATTCGGCAGGTGTGTAAGGATCTGTTTTTTGTACTATCCAATTGCCCGAAAGATTGGTAGCTATGTCGTTAAAAACGTAATCGCCTTTGTTTATCGTAGTTATCTTGCCGCTGTTGATATTGATATTGGCCAAATAACGTGTACGGTCGTCCGTTACTATAAATACAATATTCTTGCTGTCTTTAGCCCAGGTTTGCGCACCAACCGGGCGATCGAGCTGAAGCGTGAGTGGTTTATTATTTTGGCCAACTACATCCATAATGCACACCACGCTCTGATCATACATCATATAATCGGCGTCGCTGGTTGAACGGAGGTAAGAAATATATCTGCCATCGGGGCTCCATTGCGGGTTACCGTCCCTCCCCTTCCATGTGGTTAGCTGCAACATGCTGGCACCCGGCCGGGCATCAATGGTAAAAATATCGGTATTTTGATTTTTATCAGGATCGGCACTGCGGTTGCTTACAAATGCAATAGTCTTACTATCTGGCGACCATACCGGCGAACTTTCATCTTTATCACCCCTTGTTAATGTATCCAGTTTTTTTGTGGTTACATCAATTAAATATAGATGGCTATGCAAGTGCTGAAGATATCCTACTATATCCTGTTTAAAATGATAGCGGTCAATAACTATGGGTTTGGGGGTTTTAGGTTCTTCTTTGCCTTTATTTTCGGGGTCGCCTATCACCATCACCAAACGCTTGCCATCAGGGCTCCAGGCGTAGTCACTCAAATCGCCTTTAATATTGGTCAGTTTTACCCCTTCGCCACCCCGGCGGTCGATGAGCCAAACCTGTGAGCCTGTTTTTGAATCGCGCGAAGACAGGAATGATAAATACTTACCATCCGGGCTCCAGCGCGGCGACGAGGCAGCCTCCTCACCATGGGTCAGTTCGATGGACTCTTTGCCATCAAAACTCTGCATCCACAAATGTGATACGCGACGATCTTTAGCGGTATCAACATCCGATACACTGTAAGCAACCCATTTACCATCTGGCGATAACTGCGGGTCACTCACTGTTGGGATCCGATACACATCGGCAGGTTTTAAAGTTTTTTTTTGCTGGGCGAATACGTTAAATGCAGCTGAAAGCGCGAGGATTAGAAGTAATGTTCGCTTCATAAATGATGTATTTGATAGCGCCTGTAATTTAGTAAAAGAACCTTGATTTTTGGGGATAAAAGGATTGCCATGACCGGGATTACAAAATTCTGGCACATTAATGACCAGGGCAAACACATTTAAATATTTAGTAGCAATGAATGTTGCAATATAGTTACGAAATATGGTTGCGATTCAGGTAAACCATCAGCATCAAACTTAGCTAACCTAAATATCAGTTTAGTGTAACCCCTAAAAAACACAAGCAATTGATTATAAATACATTCAAATTAAAATATTAAAAAAGTGTTAACCCTGTTAACTCCCATTTCAGACATGTTTACCCTTTATTACTCACGATATTTTTGAGTAACCGACACTACAATTATTAGTACCGCCCTGCAGAAACCTGGCTTTTACTTCGGCAAATTTCAACTCAGCTTTCACTAACCGGATAATTTGCGTTAATTAGAATCATGTCTACAAAATTAAAGCTCCCTTTTGTTATCTGCCTTTTTTTATCCATTCTTAATACCCATGCTCAAACCCCGGCCATTCGCAACAATTACCAAACCGAAGCCGGCGTACCAAAGCTAAATATCGAACGATCAATGATCTACTCGCCGGATAAAGAGTGGCTTTACAACCATCATGCATCCATTATCCATTTTAAAGACCGCTTTGTGGCCATATGGAGCAACGGAATGGTTGATGAGGATTCGCCGGGGCAAAGGGTAGTTTATGCCACTTCTAAAGACTTTAAACATTGGTCGGCATTAAAAACCTTAGCCAATCCTGGCAAAGTCAACGATACGCTCACGGTTCTCACCGCCGCCGGGCTTTATCGATATAAAGGGACCTTAGTAGCTTATTATGGCGATTACGACAAACACCGTAATAACACCCACTTGTGGGCCAAAACCAGTACCGATGGCGAACATTGGAGCGAACCGCTTGATATGCATTTGCCTGTTGTACCAAACCACGGCCCGGAGGTTACCAATAGCGGAAGGCTGATCATCAGCGGTAATTTCACTTTCCCTTACACAGATGATCCCCACGGGCTTTCGGGTTGGAAACTAAGCAGTTTTTATCCCGATTCACTTTATAAGCAGGATAACCCTGCCATGTTTTATGCACCTGCTGCCAAATCCGGTTTACCGCCGCTTTGCGAAGGCTCATTTTTTGAAACGGATGACAAGATCCTGCACATGCTGCTCAGGGTAACCGGCAAGGGCTGGAAAGGCCATTTATGGCTAACTGAAAGCAGGGATAACGGTAACAGTTGGTCGCGCCCGGCGGAAGCTCCATTTTCGGATAATGACAGTAAATTTCATTTCGGCCGGTTGCCGGATAAGCGATTTTATTATGTTGGTATCCCTGATACGCTCCACCATTATGACCGTAACCCGCTGGTGTTATCCCTTTCTGCCGATGGCAAATCATTCGATAAAAACTATATCATCGCTAATGAGTTGTACCATCTCAAAAAAGAAGGTTTGTGGAAAGGTGGGCAATATGGTTACCCACATACCATTATTTATAATGGCCATATGTATGTAATCATTTCGAGGCAAAAGGAAGCTATTGAAACCTTACGGTTCAGCTTAAAACAATTAAAATAAATTCGCAGGGCTACATAATTAAACAAACAACGTATTTTGTACCAAAACAATTACACCGTTTTTTTATTTCGATAAACAGCCATACCTTATTACCGGTTAGGCTAAATTGTTATGCCGCTCACTCTAAATATAAACCTACCCTGCTCATGAAACCAACCCGTGATACTGCCTATCTTACCATTGCCACATCGATACTAAGCGCACTGGTACTTTTATTAACCTATTTTACACAAAACTTAACGCTCAACTTTCCGCCGGTCTTTAGGTATTTATCTTCATTTATTCATGTGATTTATTTTACCTGGCTAATGATATTTGTGGTGAGTATCTTAAAATACACCAGGGAAAAACCGCTTATCACCAACACCTTTATTATCTATTTAATTTACAGCTTGCTACTGGGACTTATCAATATTGCGATCAGTCTTTTTAGCATCCCTGTCGAAAAAATATTGATATTTTACACAGCGAACGGATTTGTTAATCTGCTCGCTGTAATATGCCTTGTGGTTATAGTCTTTTTACTGCGTCCGACAGAATTCCGGTTGCCTTTACGCGTTTTTGCCTTCAGTGAGTTATTTATCCTGTTGTTTTATACCGCAATGACACCACTACTTGTTTTATCGGGAAGTTCTGATTACCGCATCTACATCAAGTATCTCGGTCTTGTTTACCTGGTCATCCCCGCTGTGGGGTTATACATAGCTGTAACAGCCTTAAATTTTATCAATAACCAGCAATGGCTAAAGCCGTTCCATGAAATGGATAACCCCGGCCAGCCATATGATAAACCGGAGCTGTAACTTTTATTGTTTAACTCAATCTAATAAGCAAAACAGATACATAAACCTTAATAAATGCTAAGCATCCGCAATATTGTTAAACAATACGCCGGTCACCGTGCACTCAGCGATGTAAGTTTGGAAGTTGAAAGCGGGCAAATTTTTGGCCTGCTTGGCCCTAACGGCGCCGGTAAAACATCCCTTATCCGTATAGTTAACCAAATTACTGCTCCCGATTCGGGCGAGATATATTTTAACGGCGAAAAACTTAATCAATCGCATATCGAACGTATCGGTTACTTGCCCGAAGAACGTGGCCTGTACAAAAAGATGGAGATTGGTGAACAAATGATCTATCTGGCCCGGTTAAAAGGCTTAAACCGGGCTGAAGCTCAAAAACGTCTCAAATTTTGGTTTGAGAAGCTGGGGATGGAAACCTGGTGGAAAAAGAAGATAGAAGAGCTTTCAAAAGGCATGCAGCAAAAAGCGCAGTTTGTGGCCACCGTACTCCATGAGCCCGATTTGATCATATTAGATGAGCCTTTTAGCGGCTTCGACCCGGTAAACGCCGAACAGATTAAAGACGAAATATTGGAGTTAAATAAAAAAGGCGCTACTATTTTGTTTTCTACCCACCGCATGGAATCAGTAGAGGAGCTTTGTGATGCCATCGCCCTTATCCATAAATCGCACAAGATATTGGATGGCAAGGTTAAACATATCCGCAACTCATATCGTAACGAAACCTACCTTATTGAATATGCCGGCGAACGTATTGCATTTGATGGCAGTCAGCCTTTTGAAATAATGAGCGAAGTTATTGCCGATGATGACAATCACAATATCAAAATAAAACTAAAGGAGGGACATAATTCCAATGATGTATTGCAATACTTAATTCCTAAAGCGCGGGTAAATATGCTGCAGGAGGTTATCCCGAGTATGCACGAAATTTTTATTGAAAAAGTAAACCTAAATTCCACCGGCCATGAATAAAGTATTACTTATTATACAACGCGAGTACCTTACCCGTGTGCGAAAAAAATCATTTATCATCATGATATTCGTAGTACCGCTGCTGATCCTGGCCATGGGATTCGTTGTTGCCATGGTAGCTAAAGACAGCGATAAATTATCTTCTTTGCAAACGGTTAACGTGATTGATAAAAGCGGCGATTTCGCCAATAAATTCCATGACGTAACTAACGTAAAGTTCACCTATGCCCTCACCGATCTTAAATCGTCAAAGCAATTATTAAAGGACAGCGAGGGCATTTCTATTTTATATATCCCTGCAAACTATACACAGAAAGATTCGGTGCAGATCTTTTCGAAAAAGAAAGCCTCTATCCCTCTTTCCGAGGAAATTGAAAAGCAGATGAGTGATATTGCTTTTTCAAATAACCTCATCCGGCACCATATTGACACAGCCCTTTTACGCAGTATAAAAAGAACTAACATTTCATTAAACGCCATTGAAATTTCTGACAAAGGCGATAAGAACGCCAATATAGGTCCCAATATTTTGATTGGCATTGCCTGCGCTATCCTCATTTATATATCTCTGTTCATATACGGCGGACAGGTAATGCGCGGGGTGATCGAGGAAAAAACCAATCGTATTATCGAGGTGGTTATATCATCAGTAAAGCCTTTTCAGTTGATGTTGGGCAAAATCATTGGCGTTGGCTTAGTTGGCTTAACCCAATTTGGTGCCTGGATAATTTTATCTGTAATATCTACCAAAATAGCTGGCCACGCGCTTAACTCTCCAACCAGTCCTGTGATAAATGCGCTTGCGGTGTTACAAACCATTCCGTTCGGATATATTATGGGCTGCTTTATATTTTACTTTTTAAGCGGATATCTTTTATACGCTGCCCTGTTTGCGGCCGTAGGCTCGGCAGTTGACAGCGAGACAGAAACCCAGCAATTCATGTTTCCGATTACCATGCCGTTGCTATTCACTTATATTTTGTCGGTATCGGTGTTATTCCGTGCACCGGACAGCCCCTTGGCGGTATGGCTTTCCATGATACCCTTCACAGCCCCCGTTGCCATGATGGTAAGGATTCCGTTTGATCCGCCGGGCTGGCAGGTTGCTTTATCGATGAGCTTAATGGTTATTGGCTTTTTATGTACCACGTATGTTGCCGCGCGGATCTACCGTGTTGGCGTATTGATGTACGGCAAAAAAGCAAGCTATAAAGAACTGGCTAAGTGGTTCTTTTATAAAGAATAGTTTTCAAGCTTAAAGCCCAAGGCTGAAGGCTTAAAGCTACTTAAGCGTATCGGATTTCGGCATTACACCTAACTTAAGCTTTGGCCTTGAGTTTTCGGCTCATCAACAGCTTTTTTGCTTTAAGCCTTCAGCTTTAGGCTCAAAAAAACTATTTTAGCCGTATGAGTAAACGCGTTGCAGTAATGGATTTGGGTACAAACACCTTCCATTTATTGATTGCCGAAGGCGACATTCATGACTACCATGAAATTGTACATATTACGGAAGCCGTTAAGTTAGGCGAGGGAGGCATTAATAAGGGTTATATTTTGCCTGATGCCTTTCAGCGCGGCGTGAATACCATGCAACATTTTCAAGGACTCATTGCTGCCAACAATGTCACCAGTGTAAGGGCAATTGCTACTTCGGCCTTGCGGAGTGCCTCAAACGGTAAAGATTTCATTAAAGAAGTGGAGGCCCAAACAGGCATCGCTATCGAAATTATCGACGGCGAACAGGAAGCCGGCTTTATTTATAACGGTGTAAAGTTAAGTGGCTGTTTATCGGCCAAAAATTCGCTCATCATGGATATTGGTGGCGGCAGTGTAGAGTTTATTTTAGGCAACACCGATAAAATCCTGTGGAAACAGAGCTTTGAAGTTGGCGCCGCACGCCTTATGGACCAGTTTCACCACACGGACCCTATCCCTCCGGCATCTATCGAGGCTATGAATTTGTATCTTGAGGATAGGCTACATGATTTGTTCATCGCAACTACGAGCATTGAAATTGATACCCTTGTTGGCTCATCAGGCTCGTTTGAAACTTTCGCCGGATTGATTGAAACAGAAAAGGCCCGAGCTTTTGATTTAAAGAGTATTCAGCATTATGATTTTGATGAGGAAGAACTGTTAACCATCACCAATAAGCTCATTCTCTCAAGCCATAAAGAAAGACTGGGTAATCCGGGGATTATTCCTGTTCGGGTTGATATGATCGTAGCTGCCTCTTTGGTTACACGCTTTATTATGCACGCGCTGGATATCCATAAAGTAAGCATGTGTACCAATTCGTTAAAAGAAGGGGTTTTGGCGGGGATGTTAACCTAAATGGAGAAAACAACCCAGCATGACGAAAAACCGATCAGCAGAACAACAAGCGCACTAAACAAAAATTCTTTTCTCAAAGCAAAAATTGCCAATATTAGGCACAGTACTACGTGCAAAAAAATAAAAATCGCTTCAGCTAATATAATAAGCTCCTCATTAGCAACCCATCTGAAATATATGGTATAAGCTACCAATATCGATAGATTGATACCTACAACTATCATTTTTTTGCTGCCAGGGTCTTTCTTCTGCGTTTCCATTATAGCAACTTGTGAGATACTAAATCCTTATCATTGCAACACACGTTGAAAAACCAATTACTAAAACCAGTAAGCCGCCTAAAAACCAACTCCACTTACGGAAATACAATGAAAGTATAATACAAACAATCACCTGGGCAACCATTAGCAGCCCAGCTATTACACCGCCATCGGTCAGCAGACTAAGCAAGGTATAACCAACAAATACTGCCAGGTTAATTCCGACTATCTTGATTCCACCTTGGGGCTTGTTGCCAGGAAGCTGATTGGGTGGTTGTAATTGTTCTTCCTCTGTCATACCAAAATTTCTCCTCTTAATTGTTCAAGATATTCCCGCTTATCGTCCCTGTAAAAAATGTTCATGGTTTCAAAAGGGATGATCTGCATGTCTTTATTTACGATGTGCACACATGATTTTTTGATAGCCCGAACATCAAAATTCTGCGCATCTATAAATTGCATAATGATCACCCTGAACAGGTTATCATAGCTTAAACTTGGCGCGTCAATTTCAGGCAGGCAGCATAACAACGAGTGCAGGTGTTCTTTAGCTTTATCAACCGAATTACCTGTACTGAACATATTAAGCAGATGGCCTTTCAGGCGTTCATCGTTTTCATAAACAATAGTATTTTTTGAGTTATCCAATAGGTCATCCGGGTTTATCATCCGGGTCAGCGGAATCACTTCGCCTCTAAGCTTAAGGGCATAACCCATCACCAGGGCATCCGGGTTACAAGGTACCGGGATCAGGTCGTTTTTATTGAATACACTGGTTTGTTCAAGGATCGCGTTACGTACTTCGGTTAGGGTGTAACGGTCGGTTTGTTCATTAAAATTCTCTAACCTGCCGGCCTGTTGCGTAGGCTGAAAAGTTACGCCGCGAACACAGGGTTGCTGCAACGCGTATTCAATAATTGTACCTAATTCATCGGTATTTAAACCTTTTTGCAAAGTGACTACCAACGTTGTGGACAGATTGTACTTATTGAGATTTTCAATAGCCTTCTGCCTTACTTCGCGCAAATCCTCACCGCGCAACTGCTCAAGTGCCTCTTTTTTGAAAGAATCAAATTGCAGGTAAATCTCAAAATCGGGCATGTATGTGGCCAGCCGCTTTACAAAATTTTCATCTTTAGCTATGCGGATGCCGTTGGTGTTTACCATTAAATGCTTAATGGGCTTTGTCTTGGCAATATCCAGGATCTCAAAAAACTGAGGATGCACCGTGGGTTCTCCCCCACTAATCTGCACCACATCGGGCTGACCTTCATTTGCCACTACAACATCCAGCATCTGTTCAATTTCGGCCAAAGTGCGGTGCCTGCCGTAGGTGGGCGATGACATGGCATAGCAGGTAGGGCAGCTTAAATTACACCTGTCGGTTACTTCAACAACGGTAAGGCACGAGTGCTGCTCATGATCCTGGCACAAGCCGCAATCATAAGGGCAGCCATAATGTGTTTTGGCGTTGAACTTAAGCGGCATCTCACTTCGCTTTGCATAGTTGCGACAGTTTTTATAATATTCCACATCTGTGGCAATCAGCACCTTTTCAAAACCATGCCGGCGGCAGTTTTTAAGCATGTAAACCTTATTATCCTCAAAAACAATCTTTGCATCAACCCGGCGTAAACAGGTGGAGCAAATGCTTAACGTAAAATCATAGTATATATACGGGCGTTCAGGCATGGTTTACAAACAGCTTTTTAGGATATAAAAATACTTTATAATAATACAAAATACCGGCGAGAGAAACTAACTGAATTACCGATAAACCAAAAGCGAAAAAATAATCTGGCTTGATAAATTCAACCAGTAGCCTGAAAACAAGGTAACTTGCCATGAATACTTTAAATCTTGCACCATCGGCAAAACGGTGGTTTTGTTCTATGAGTTTGAGTATACCCCAAAGCATCAACCAAAACACAATTTCATACAAATTGGTAGGATGCCTGCGGATGCCGTCACCAAAATCAATAGCCCAGGGCAGGTTGGAGGCTATGCCATAAGTCCCATCTTCCAGCCCGGCCAAAAAGCACCCGGTACGGCCAATAACCATAGCCAGGATCAATGGGTAAACCATCAGATCGCCGGATGACGCGGTTACTCCCAATTGTTTTTTTGTAAGCTCAACGCCTATCAATCCACCAAGCATCCCACCCACTATGGTTTTATTGCCCATAATATAGATGATATTGAAATGCGAGAACAGCAACGGTGGGTTTTCAAAGATCCCTACAAGGTGCGAGCCAATAAATGCGCCTGCCGCTGCACCGATAAATATGATAAGTCGATGTTCGGTACTAATCTTATCGGCAGTATGTTTCCGCAACCAGGCATAATACTGGTAACCTAAAAAGTACGACAGTGTCTCGCAAATAAAATGTACGGGAATTGATGAATTGCCTAAAGGTATATTTACAGGGAATTGCAAGTTTAGTTTTTATAGGCACTAAAATAGTTTTTTTATTATGCTGATAAGTAAGTATCTATAAAATCAAATTTTAGTCCCATCCTTTGTATATTGGGTGCTTAAATGCACACCATGAAATTAAAATTTATCGACATTGGTTTACTGTCGATTTTAGCACTCAGCGCATCGGCGCAAAAAGGGAAACTCAATCCAAACGATACTTCATCAAACTACAACCCGTCGGCGGCTTTCTCGCCTATGTTTTATACCGAAAAAGGTAACGATTTCCATTCGGCTAATGGCGCACCCGGTCCAAGGTATTGGCAAAACCGGGCAGACTATAATCTGAAAGTTGCCCTGGATACCGTTAAGAAAACAATCAGCGGTACGGTGGTGATCAACTATACCAATAACAGCCCGGATGCATTGCCTTACCTTTGGCTGCAGCTTGATCAAAATACTTATAAACAGGATGCCCGCTCTAACTTCTTCACAGACCATACCCCCGGCGCCGACCAGCATACCAGCGGTTACCAGATAGAATCCGTTTCGGTTGATAATGGCGATGTAGTTAAACCCGTACCATTTGTAATTACAGATGCCCGCATGCAGGTACGCCTTGCACACCCGCTGCAAAAGGGGGCAATAAAACTGCGTATTAATTATCATTACACCATCCCGGGCGCTTTTGGTGGCCGTACAGATTATTGCGATACCAAAAATGGCAAGATCTACGAAATTGCACAGTGGTTTCCGCGCATGTGTGTTTATGACGACAGTCACGGCTGGGATACCCTGCCATTTCTGGGCAGCGGTGAGTTTTATTTAGATTATGGCGATATAGATTATTCGGTAACCGTGCCATGGGATATGATCGTAGCGGGATCGGGCGAATTGCTTAACCCTAAAGAGGTATTGACGGCTAAACAAATAGTCCGCTTAGACCAAGCCCGCAACAGTGATAAAACCATCATGATCCGTGATTTGGCCGAGGTTAATGATCCTGCCAGTCGCCCGGTTAACAAGGGTACCCTCACCTGGCATTTCAAAATGCTCAACACCCGCGATGTTGCCTTTGGTGCATCAAAAGCTTACATATGGGATGCAGCAAGGGTTAACCTGCCTGGTGGTAAAAAATCATTAGCAATGAGCGTTTACCCGGCCGAAAGCTATGGCAACGATGCCTGGGGCCGGGCTACCGAATATCTCAAAAAATCAATTGAATACTTTTCGGAAAAGTGGTTTGTATATCCTTACCCGGTTGCTATTAACGAAGCCGGTATTGCCGGCGGCATGGAATACCCGGGTATTGTGTTTGACGGCATCACCGATAAAGGCAGCGTGCTTTACTGGGTAACCGCGCATGAGATAGGCCATAACTGGTTCCCGATGATTGTGGGATCAAATGAGCGCCGCTATGGCTGGATGGATGAAGGCCTGAACACCTTTATCGACATTTATGCATCCGATGCCTTTAACAAGGGTGAATATGCCCCTAAACGCGATAGTGAATACGCTCCCGGCGGCGGAAACCCTGCCGATGAAATTATCCCCTCACTGCTTGATCCGCAATCGCCAAGTATTATGACCGCTCCAGATGCCATCCCCGAAAAATACCGCCATCCGCTTACCTACTATAAGCCGGCATTTGGCCTGGTATTGCTGCGCGAGCAAATTTTAGGGAAAGACAGGTTTGACTACGCCTTTAAAAACTACATTAACCAGTGGGCTTACAAACACCCACAGCCTGATGATTTTTTCCGTTCGATGGAGAATGGAGCCGGCGAAGACCTTTCCTGGTTTTGGAAGGGCTGGTTTTATAATAATTGGCTGGTTGATATAGCGCTTATCGACGCGAAATATGCAGGTAAAGATGCATCCAAAGGTATCACCATCAAAGCGGTAAACAAAGAGCAGTTGCCCATGCCGTTTACTGTTGAGGTAAAATTTAAAGACGGCGGCAAAAAACGCTTTTACCTGCCGGTTGAAACCTGGCTGCAATCCGGGCAAATCACTTATACACTGCCTACTAAACAGGAAGCTGAATCGGTAACCATTGATCCCGACAACGCCCTGCCTGATCTTAACCGCGGCAATAACAGCCAAAAGGTTAAATAAAGCATATAATGCCAGGTGTTCAATTTTTAAAGTGGAACACCTGGCGTATTTTCTTAAATAAACAAATACTGATTATCAGATACTTGCATTTTACACAAAACACAAACTGAACACATATACATTGACAATCAGAATATTACAATTCCGCACCACAAAAAGTTGAACACCCGCTTTTTAAAAATTGAACACTTATCCAACGTCGCTCTGAACCCCCCATGTAACATATAGTCATCGTTACATTAACCGGTATTCGGTTGACTAAAGTCAATGGTGATGATTATTACGGGACATATTACCCCAATCAAATCTGAACAGTTTTTACCGGCAACAAAAATCCTCACTCCTAACAGGAATATTTTCAAATATTTATCGTTACCCGGTGATTAATTAGTCCTTACTGTAAGTTAACAGCCTGCTTATTGATTAAAAGCATAGTAGAAAATATTCCCCAAAATGTGTAAACAATAATCAATAATTAATTTCTCTAAATTTTCCATTTTTTCAATAAAAAACATCACAACCGATGCCATTGGCAACACAACCGCATATTTGAGTTGAAATTTGTACTTTAATCCGGTTTTATTGAACCAGCATCATTATTGATATTACTTGCCCGAAACCCTATTAATTTGAAATCACAATTACGCTGCGTTTTATTTACCGGATATCTGCTATGCCTGATGAGCGCAGTTGCGGCCCAGGAAACCAGCGATAACCTTACCTACTATTACAATAACTTTGAAACTTCCTCTGCCGGTAATATAACATCATTAGGAGCAACCGGGGTTGGTAATGCCGCCCGCACAAGTTCGTCGGTTACCATAGATGCATCAACTACAAGTCCTTTAAACGGCTCGGTAAGCCTGCGATCCGCGGTACCTGCAACCAACGCCATAAGCGCTATCAGGTGGGATTTTGTCGGAAGCGGCACATCAGGGAGCGTAGATCTTACTCAGAATGATTTTGAGTGGAATTTCATTTATAAAAATAATAGTGCAACCGGCCCGGATGACCCCGATGCGATGGCTGTAGGTAATAATTCATGGCGCTATTGGCTTATTGCCAACGGGTATACAGCCAATACCATGCAGGGCATTTATATAACCCATACCGGTACAACACTCAGTTTAAGGTATAGGTATGACTCAAATACCGGGACGGGCCGTTACAATGAGCTGCTTAATGCCACCATGGCCAACGACCAGCAAACCTACATGATCAAAGTGCAACGGTTGAAAGACGGTCGTTGGGCAATATTTAAAGATGTTTTTGTAACCGGTATGACCACAGCCAAAACCCTTGTTGCTTCAAGTACAAGTACAACTGGTAGCGGGTTCAGCAGCTATTATTATTCCTATCTTGAATCAACATGTACTACTGCCGGCAGATTTCAATGGGATAATTTTGATATGTACACCCGTGTACTCCAATTTACCACAACAGACGCAAACGGAACGGCAAATAATGTTACACAGCCGCCTTACTACGCCGGCGAAAGCGTAATCCTTTACGGGTTAAAAATAATATCAAGAGGCAATTTCGTTATCAACCAATTGGTACTGAACACGTCAGGCTCCGGGTTCGAGGCATATTTCAATGGTTCAGGAAGTCTCTACCGTTCAGATGATTCCTATTACTCCACATCAACAGACGCACTGATAAGTTCAGTAACTTACACCGGCAACGCTATACAAGATTATAGTGTGGGCGACCTTATCTCAAGCTCGGGCAATACAGATGGATCCTACTCTGTCCCCGGTTATTATTTTTATACAGGTACAGTAAAAAGCCAGCTAAACTATGGCAGCAGCCCTACAGGCACTATTACCGTCACCAGTATTAACACCCTTACGGGGAATGGAAACAGCTCAGCCATTACTTATACAGGCCCATCCTCAAATGGTAATACTATAACTTTTGATGATGCCATTGACTGGACAGGCGCATATGACAGCAACTGGAATGATACCCGTAACTGGAGCCCAGCAACTATTCCTACTACAAGCTATGCGGCACGCATAGGCGTTGTTTCATTTTATAACCAGCCCACCGTTCAAAGCAGTGTGCCTAATGTTGCTTTCCTGATATTAGGCCCCTTAAAAAGTACAATGAGCGGAACCCCATCTATTATATTAACCATCAAAGATACCTACTCCCTTACGGTCACCGGCGCCATCACGCAAAATCACAACAGTAGTGCCGGCGGCGTGACAACAACCATTACCGGTACAGGTACTGGTACATTAAACTGTAGCTCATTTGTAGTTGGCGATAATACCACTCCTCCTACGCCTACAAGAAGCGTCAGCCCAACATCCAATACAACCATAATAAATACAACGGTTCCGGTATTCAATATCACCAATTCGTTAAGTTTAAACACTACCTCCTCGGCATTGGGAACCTATACATCAGGATTACAAAATTACTCTGTTAATAACGCCACGTTCCATCTAAATTCGGGAATATTAACAATAAGTAGTATAGCTACCACAAATTCAAGCTACGTAAACATGACCAGCGGGGGTCTTACTATTACCAATGCGGCCCTCGTTGATATGGATACTGGTACCGGGGCTACTACTTTAAACTTAACAGGCAATACCCCAATAAGTGCCGCTACAGGTGGCACTATCGATTTCACCACCGGCGGCAGCGGCACCGGACTCGTTAACTACGCAGCTACTTCGGGCACGCAAACTGTACACGCCACTAATGACAGCTTTATAGGTACAACCCCCTCCAACTATGATAACCTCACCTTATCAGGGGCGGCAGCCAAAACTGTCGACGGCGGCGCGCTAACCGTAAGCGGAAACTGGATCACAAGCGGGGGTGCAATAGGCCTTAACACGAACAACCCTGTTATAACTGTTACAGGAACCTGGAGCAATTCGGCAAACGTAACCCAGGGTTCTGGCAATATTAGTATTACTGGCAACACTACTAACAGCGCTGTTATTACAGGCGGGGCGGGCACACTAACCTTAAATGGCGATTACACCAACACGGGTACGTTTACGGCAGGCACCGGAACAGTGTTTTTTAGTAAAGCAGGCGCTCAATCTCTTACAGACAACAGCACCAACGGCACAAAATTTAATAATGTTACTGTTAATGGCAGCGGTATAAAAACCATGTCGGGCACCGGTAAATTCGCGGTATCATCCTCGGGTATACTTACTATGGGCGGTACAGCTACCCTTGCTGCCGGCGGTGTTTTAACGTTAAACTCCGATGCAACAGGCTCAGCCACTGTAGATGCTATTCCTTCCGGCACAGCAATTACAGGCAATGTAAACGTACAGCGTTTTATAAGCGGCGGCAATTCATATAACCGGGGGTACAGGTTACTTTCATCACCCGTTAATACAGGTTCATCAGCCAAGGTAATCAGTATAAATTATCTTAAAAACTCATCATGGATAACCGGCACTACAGGCACAACGGGCGGCTTTGATAAATCGGGCAATCCCACAATTTATTGCTTCAGGGAAAACATAGCCTCGTCGCAAGCGTCTTTTACAGCCGGTAATTTCAGGGGCATCAACAATATCAACTCCCCGCCAACTTATATTTTTGACACCGACGGCTCACATACCATACCTGTCGGAAACGGCTTCCTTTTCTTTTTCAGGGGAGACAGGACAGCCGCCGATCTTGCAACTTCAACAACCGCAAGCTATGTACCCACCAACACCACTTTAACAACAACAGGTACATTAAACACAGGTGACATTACAGTAACCAACTGGTACAGCGGCACAACCAGCCTCTTGTTCAGCAATACTACAGGCAGCCAGGTTAACGGATATAACCTGGTTGGAAATCCTTACGCAGCCACCATCAATTGGGAAAAATTTAACCGCAGGGGCACAACAACAACCGTTTCCGCCACATCCTCAATTTACGGGGCCGGTTTCCCCTCAGAGGTATCTTCGGCTGCAACCCTATCTGCTCCGGGCAAAATATGGGTTTACAATCCAAAAACAAAGCAGTATGCCAGCTACATGCAAAAGGCCACTGCTATATCCACAGCAGATACGACTACCAATATTAACCCCGGTATTTCGAGCGATGGCTATGCAAGTAATATGATAGCCAGCGGGCAGGCGTTTTTTATACAGGCTACCTCAGCTTCGCAATCATTAACTTTCAGGGAATCGGCGAAGTCAACAACGCAACCAACGGCATCAAATCTGATAGCCTTATTAAGTGCCCCTGCTGATAAGGGGTTACAGAAACTGGCGGCCACAGCTGCCGACATGGACATATTGAAGGCTGCCGAAGCACAATCAGCAGCATCACAACAAACTTCATCATCATTGGCCGAACCGATATTAAGGCTGCAAATGATAAAGGACTCCATTAATACCGATGATATTGTTATTGCATTTAATAACGACGCCAGTACAGCATTTGAAAATAGTAAAGATGCGGAAGACCTGGGCACCAATGGTGCACAAATAGCCTTGTCGGCCCTGTCAAGCGATAGCGTTAAAACCGTTATCCATCACCGGCCTTTCCCCAAAAAGCAACAGGAGATCATTCCCCTAACGTCTGACGCTACCTCATCCGGGCCTTATCAATTAAAACTAAGAGCACTTAGCAACGTACCTGCCATTTATGAAATATGGCTTAAGGATAACTTTACTAAAGATTCGTTGGATCTTAAACACAACAACATTTACAGCTACAATATTGATAAAAGTACCCCGGCTACTTTTGGTAAAAAACGTTTTCAGCTGATATTGCGCCAATCACCTGCATTGGGCTTGCGGCTGCTTTATTTTAATGCCGTAAAAGCAACCGGCGGAGCTAAAACAACCTGGATTGTTGAAAACGAGGCAAACTACACCACATTTACGCTGCAAAGAAGCACAGATAACGGCAAAACCTGGGAAAACCTGGATGTGATAAAATCGAACGGTTTGGGAACTTACTCTTATACCGATCCTAACCCGGCAAAGGGCTTAAATGAATACCGTGTTCAGTTAACTGATTTAAACAATGATATCAGCCTGTCAAAAGAGCTGCCATTAATGTATGCCAATATAAAAAATAACATAAGCAATAGCCTGCTTACGATATATCCAAACCCTGTAACGGAAACATTAAACCTAACCATAGGGCAAACCAACGCTTCAGCAAACTATAATATTCAGTTAACCAACAGCAGTGGTGTGATACTGAAGGCAGTAAATATCACACAGCTTTACTGGAAAAACAACGTAACCGGTTTGGTACCCGGGACATATATTATAAGGGTTACCGATAATAAAACCAAACAGTTGATTGGCACCGGTAAATTTTTAAAACAATAACAAGCGATTTGCGCATATGAAAAAAAAGTTCTTTTTAACCGCCCTTGTTTTTGCGGCCGGCACCTTAAGCTGTTTTGCCCAGTTAGATAATCCCTGTGATAATGCCGATGGCGACGCTAACTGCCCGCTTGATGGCTGGGTTATTGTTTTAGCTGTAGCTGCCCTTACTTTTGCTGTAACCCATTTATACCGCAAACAAAAATCCCTCCAGGCATAGCGACCGAAGGGATTTTACATTAGTTCAATAATTGATCAGCAAATTTCTTATGCTTTTTTCATTGGCACCTGGTCTTGCTGTACCTGGTTAAGCTGTAGTTGTTCAATAATGCCGTTAACTACTTTGGGCAGTTCCTTTACAGTTTTTTGCGGGTTGTGCAGTTCGCCAACACCAAAACCACGCCATACCAGTTTGCGCGATTTGGTATCCATAATGTCAATAATCAGGGTACCTTCTTTGTAAGGCACGCGGGCATAACCGCCGCCACCATAACCGTAACCATAAGGATATCCCCAACCCCAGCCGCCGTAGCCATAAAACGGACGATAGCCCCAGCCACCGCCCCAACCCCAGCCAAATCCTAAACCGA
Organism: Mucilaginibacter gossypii; assembly: GCF_017569325.2. Classification (NCBI taxonomy): domain Bacteria; kingdom Pseudomonadati; phylum Bacteroidota; class Sphingobacteriia; order Sphingobacteriales; family Sphingobacteriaceae; genus Mucilaginibacter; species Mucilaginibacter gossypii. The sequence goes on from NZ_CP071878.2 coordinate 3,228,780, forward strand.
AGCCCGGGTAACCGCCATAGTAATAAGGATAAAACTCAGTTTTCATTCCCCGGCCGGTAACTGTGGTATAACTTACCAACAGATCGGGGTTATTTTCCTGAAATTTTAACCCCTTGTTTTCCAATGCCGAAATAGCCGCGTCCTTAACCTTTTCATCAGCCACTTCCTTTTTTACAACTGCGCCGGCTTTATTGGTCATGGTTGCAGGAGGTAGCCAGGCAAATGTACGGTAAGCGGATAAATCTGTTTTGTTTCGGGCTGCGGTGTAATAGTTGTAACTGCTGCATGCAGACAAGGCAGCCACCAGCAGTAACACCAGCCCTGTATTAATAGTTTTTTTCATGACAAATTACTCCCTTTATTTAATACGTTAGACTATGCAGGAAACAAAGGTTTAAATTAAATAATTATTTATTTAATTGTACCGGAAAAAACACGCTTTATCAAAATTGACGATGTTTAGCGAAACTGTAACGACGAATAAAATGGTTTGCGAAAGGCACAAGTAATCCCCGCACAGGCAGCCGCACAATACTTGCGCCTGTATGTGAAATCTATTTGCTTAAGTTAAGCAATTGTGCATAAACCTTTTGGGTAGGTAAACCAACAACGTTGGTATATGAGCCTTCAATCCGTTCGATGCCTATCAGGCCTATCAGCTCCTGGATGCCGTATGATCCGGCCTTATCAAGCGGCTGGTACTTATCTACATAATTACTGATCTCGGCATCAGAAAGCTTGCGGAAGAGCACTTCGGTAAGATCATAGAAATTGTTATAACGCCCTTTATATAACAAACATACACCGGTAATAACCTGGTGTACACGGCCCGATAACATTTGCAGCATTTCGATAGCATGTGCGCGGGTTTCGGGTTTACCCAATATCAGGCCATCAATACAAACTATGGTATCGGCAGTAAGCACAACCTCGTCTCCTACCGTTTCGTCAAATGCTTCTGCTTTTTTACGGGCTATATGTAGGGCAACCTCTGTTGGGGTAAGCCCATCGGGGAAAGACTCATCAACCTCTTTAAGCACAACCCTGAAATCAATATCCATAAGCCGGAGCAACTCCTGCCGTCTTGGCGATTTTGATGCGAGAATTACGGGTGGAAACACCCCCTCTAAATCTCCCCCAATAGGGGAGACTTTTTTATCCAACACCTTTGTTGATGAATCCATGATCAATATTTAAAATTGGAAACTCATTTTAAAGCCCTCCCTTCGGGGAGGGTTTGGGTGGGGTTCTACCAGCTATACGCCTGTTTGCTCATCCATTTATCCTGAACCTTAAGCACTTTTTCAATGATATCGCGGGCACAGCCTTTGCCTCCGCCGTAGGGCGATACGTAGGCGCTAACTGCTTTGATCTCTTCAACAGCATCGGCAGGGCAAACAGGCAGGCCTGCAAGCTTCATCACTTCCAGGTCGGGAATATCATCGCCCATGTATAAAACGTTGGTGGCGATTATGCTTTTTTCTTCCAGGTAAATCTTGAACCTTTGCGATTTGGTATGTGTGCCCATATACACGTCCTGGATGCCAAGGCTGTTTAACCTGTACATGGCACTTTTTGAGCGGCTGCCCGATATGGCGCAAACATTATAACCGCATTTAACAGCTAACTGCAGCGCGTAGCCATCTTTAATATTAAAGGCGCGGCTTTGTTCGCCAGCTTCCGTTACAAAAACAGACCCGTCGGTCAAAACGCCATCCACATCAAAAATGAGGGTAGTAATATCTTTTAATTTATTCAGGAATGATTCCATGGTTATGATTACACCGATTTTGTTTCGTGATCCCACCGATTTGTTGAGGTGATTTCACCGATTTTTTGATTACAGAATGTTTGCTTTGTGCTAAACTGCTAATCGCAAATTTAAAACTGCAAACCGCCGGCTCAAAACTGCCAACTGAATTATTGATTATCCCGCCACTCGTATACCCAGGCCGATTGGATCTGCTCCAGGTGCCCTTCGTTTGACTCGGCACGGGTACCGGCAAAATTAGGCAGGCTCAATACCCATTCCAGCAGTTCGGTAAAACGGATGCGGTATATTCTTGATTCGTCAAAATCGTCACCAAACTTTTCATAAAGTTCAATGGCAATATCTTCATAATCATTCCAGTGAATTGGTAAGGCAAATTTATTATCGCTCATTTTTGTTGATTTTACGTACTACCCGGGGGTTACGCTAATACGTTGTAAATTATACGTTTTATTTATTGTTTAAACGGATTGATGCAAATATTAGTGGCCTAAAAACTGCGACTGATCCGGCAGGGTAACTTCAATGTCGCCATCAACAATCACACACTGGCAACCCAGGCGCGAATTAATGCGCGGGTTAACAGCCCTGTCAATAAAATCCTCTTCTTTATCGGATATCTCCTGGATATTATCCATCCCCTTGTTTACATAAACATGGCATGTGCTGCATCCGCAAACACCACCGCAATTGTGCTGTAGTTCAATGCCATTCTCCAGGCATACGTCTAATACAGATTCTCCTTCGGCTATAGGTAACTCAACGCTTTCGTGCCCTTTTTCCTCGAAATTGATCTTTATTTTATAAATGTTCATTTAAGCAAAAGTAACAAAATTACTCGGGTGCGGTAACCCCTTTGTTGTTTTTGATAATACCCTGACTTAACAAACTGTAAATATCCTGTAACATAGACATCTCGCTTAACATCTGCATGTGAGTGGCCATAGTGCCCTCATCATTGCGTACTGCAGGGCCGGTTTGTACATTGCGTGGTTCCTGTTCAAGCACTTTTTGGGCAGTTTCCAGGATCAGGGGGCGCAGCATGTTAAACTCCATTTGATTTTGCGCAAGCAGGTCTTGGGCAACCCCGTACAAATAATTGGGGAAATTACAGGCAAATACCGCGGCGAGGTGCAATATTTTGCGCCGGGCGGAGTTAACGCTATATACATTATTACTGATGGTAAATGCCAGCTGCTTTAAATCAGCAAGTATACCGTCGTCAGCACCTTCAAGACAGAGCGGGACAGATCTGAAATCAACCTCTCTTATTTTGCTAAACGTTTGCAAGGGATAAAATACACCGGCCTTTGGGGTAAAAGCCAGCAAACTGTTCAAATCGGTTGAGCCCGATGTATGTACTATTAACTTTTTATGGGCCGACAACGCTTTAACAACAGTCGTTATAGCATCGTCCTTAACCGAAACAACAAACAATCCCGTATCAGGATTAATATTGTCAAGGTTATCTATCGCTTCGGCGCTAACATGGTAGGCCAATAAAGCGGCATGCTGTATATCGCGGCTGTATACCTGCACAATACGGTGGCCTGCATTTTTAAACGCTGCTGCCATATGGGTTGCTACGTTGCCGGAGCCTATTATAGTAATGTTCATATATTCTTTACAATAGATATAATTATTTAACTAACTGTAGTATAAATATTTCTGTATTTTAGAAACCAACATCTAATACCGCATGAAAATACTTAAAGTAAGCATTATAATTGTGATATTTCTTGTCGGGGCCGCGTCATTAATACTATACGGCTTCTATAGATATAACAATAAAGAAACCAAAACCTTAACCGATACCAGCCGCAAAAACGTTCCCGGCAACTTCATCAAATTAAGTCAGGGCGTAACCCATTACCAGCTCGAAGGCCCTGATAGTGCCCAGGTTGTTATACTTGTACACGGCTTTAGCGTACCCTATTATATCTGGGATCCAACGTACGATTTTTTAATAAAAAAAGGATACCGGGTATTACGCTATGATATGTATGGGCGCGGTTATTCAGACAGGCCTGATGTCCCTTACACTCAGAATCTTTACAATACGCAAATTCTTGATCTTATCAATCAGCTTAAATTAGGGAACAAAGTAAATTTAGCTGGCGTATCATTCGGCGGCGCGGTAATAACAAACTTTACCTGTAGTCACCCCGGTATGGTTAACAAACTAATACTTGTTGACCCGGTATATGAACAAAAAAAGCCGGTAGCTCCGCAATATTTCACATTTTATAACGAAGCCGTGAACTCCGACGAAAGAGCAAAAGGACAAACAACCGATTTTCTTTATCCGAGAAACCACCCCGAATGGGTAAACCGCTACCTCCCGCAAATGGAGTATAAGGGGTTTAGAAACGCGCTGGTTTCAACCCTGTACAATTACAATCAAAATGGTCGCGAAAGCAATACCTGCCTCAACAGTGCAGGCAAAAGCGTATTACTGATATGGGGCAAAGCTGATAAAACTCTACCCCTACGTTTTAGTGATTCCATCCGTAGTGTATTGAAGACCGACTTTTTCCCTGTTGATGGCGCAGCACATTTACCCATGATTGAAAAGGCCGACACCGTAAATGCTAAAATCCTTTCGTTTTTGAAGGGGTAAGGTCAATTTAATCTGTAGTTTTAGAAGATGAAATTTAAATTAATTACCTGCTTGCTATTACTGATAAACCTTGCTTGTTTTGCAAATAGTAATCACAATAGCTATTATTTAACAGATACAACAAGTCATCAAAAGACAAAACACATTTCCAAGCAAAAAATTGCGCCACATGTCACCTACTCTCGTGAAGATATCAAAGGCTATAAACCTGAATTTGACAGTTGTGCCTATACAAATCAGTTTTCTGCAGCGCAACGCCTAAAGAAATATCCCTTTTCAATTGCAGCAAAAATATTAGCTATATCATATGTGGGTAAATTCCCGCCAGCACCCAGTATAGATTCTGCGGGTAACCTAATACCTGATCAGGAACAAATATCCAATACTGACCGAGGTATCACCATTAAAAAAAGAAGGTTAAAATATAATAATGTCAAACAGTGGAAAGTTCTAAATCGTGACCAGCTCATTAAATTCACAGACATAATCCTTAACTACAGCTACAGCGGCATAAAAGATTATCTGACAAGGGGAACTTCTGCTTGTTTTGATCCACGTAACTCAATTGTTTTCCTTGACAAAAACAACAGGGTAATTGACCATCTTGATATCTGCTTTTCATGCCATGGAAGCAAATCGGCCTCAGGTAAAATAAACATTGGAATAGAGTGCACACAGAAGTATCGAATGCTTCAGAATTTTTTTATTGGCGTCGGTGTCCCTTATGGAGCAGAATAATTAAATTCTCTCCGCCCAATTAATCCCTTCCGCCAATTCAGTCCTGCTAAACTCAATATGCACTACCCTCCTCTTTCTGTTATTGGTGGTACGGTTTGACGCGTGCATAAGCAATGGGCGCATGATCATGACACCGCCGCCTGGTACATTGCAGCTTACTTCGGTTTCCTGTTGCCAGTCGATATTTTCGGGACGATAAATCTCTTTAAGATGTGAACCGGGCAGCACTTTCAATGCCCCGTTGCCTTCGTCGGTATCATCCAGATGAATGCGGACAGTGAAGTTATCCTGCAAAATTTCAAGGGGCGGCTGCACGCCAAATTGGTTATGCTTAACTGTCCAGGGGCTGTAGCCTGCGATATCAACTTTGTTATCTACAGAAATAGTCAGGTCCTGGTGCCAGGCTACAAACCAGTTGGACGATCCCGGTTTATCAAAATAGATGGATTTTACAACAAAGTAGCCATCGCCAAAAACATTGGAGATAACGTTTTTTAACCTGTCATTCAATAAAAGAGGGGAAACATCTGGAACAGCCTTTAAAAATTGCCTTATGGCAAATACATCATCAGTTTGCCGGAACAACGGCCCCGACCTGTCGGCCGATTCGATAATGTTAATAATGGCATTAATTTCGGCACCGGTATAAATATCATCAATAACGGTAAACCCGTCATGATCAATATTATACCGGTGCCCAGTAATATCCACTTAACAAATTTAAACGGTTTTAAGTTCTTTATTACGCCTTTGGATAGAAAGCAAAAAGCCAATCACCATAATGATAGTACCGCTCCAGAAGAAGTTGATATACGGGAAGCTGATAGCGCGCATCACAATCCATGGGCGTTTGTTTTGCGGCTGCTGGTAAACAGTGATTTCTACTTTTTTATTCTCAGGGTTGATCCTTGAGAAACGCAGTTTTAATCCGGCATCCTCAACCTTGCGGGCAAAATCAAACACATTGCCGCCCCTGATCATGAATACAGGTTCGGCAGTATACACCTTGCCATCATGCGCATGAACTTCAATATTGGCGCCGATAGCCACATCGTTGGCTGTAAGCGGGATATTTTGCACCGTAGCCTGTTTGTTTAATGATTTAATCAGCATAAAGCCGTCACGGTACCTGATGGTATCGCCAATGGCAACTTCGTGTGCTACAGGCTCATCGTAGTTTTTATCATCGTTACCTTCGTCATGCCCGGCCTCGCCCTGCATGGCAAAACCTTCGCTTGGTATAGCGGTAACGTGAGTATAAAGGTCATTTAATAAATAATGCTTGGTGTCAGGCGATGAAGACATTCCCGCATCACGGCTGGCCTGCACTTTGGGTTTAAGCACAAAGTTTTCGAGCAATTTACCGTTAGCATCAAACTTTTTATAATCAACCCTGTAAAAATGGTAAGGTGATGATATCGAATCGCCAAGATAGGTAACTGTATAATCGCCCATTTTTACCGGGGTGTTTTTGTAGATCATAATATTTTCGCGGGCGTTACCTGCTTTGGCATCAAAGCCCTGCACATTAACCACACCGCTTGCATTTTCAGAAACCACTTTGCTGGTACCTGCCGCTATCACTGCGCCAACCATTAGCAAACCAAAACCTAAATGCGCCACTGCCGAGCCGGCAAGTTTAAACTTCCCCTTAAAGGCATCTACCAAAACTTTGGCATTGGCGATAACCGAGTAAACCGAACCGCACATCACCAGATTGAATACGAAATTAAGGCGATAAACACCGGTTAAGTAAACAACAAGCGCCGTTACCAATATGGCAAACAAAAGGTAAACGCCTGTAGTAATGAAAAACCGGGTAATATCAGTCTTTTTATATTTCAGAAATTGTGTAAAGCCGGTAAGTAAAGTCACCACAAAGGCAAATGACGACTGGATCACATTATAATGTTTAACAGCATCAGAAGGAGGTGCAATCTTGGTACCAAACATGGCATTCCATACAGGTACCGATGTTACAACAATAAGGTGAAAGCAAGATAACCCTAAAAATACCGAACCTACAAACATCCAAAACTCGCGTGAGTATGTTTCTTCATCTTTTTTGGTGATAGGCAGTTCTTTCCATCGCCATACCAAAACCCAAACAGATAAAACAAGGAATATCAGGATGCCGATAACCAGCTGCCAAAACATACCTAAATCGGTAAAAGCATGAACTGAGCTTTCGCCCAAAATACCGCTTCTTGAAAGGAATGAAGTATACCATACCAGTACAAAACTCAGCAATACCAGCAGTGTAGCTGTAAAATATGAGTGGCCTGTATTTTTAAATACGATAAGTACGTGCAATGCCGCAACCATGGTTAACCACGGAAATATCGAACCGTTCTCAACCGGGTCCCAGGCCCAAAAGCCACCGAAGTTTAACGACTCATATGCCCAGAACGAGCCCATGATCACACCGGTACCCAATATCATAGAACCAAACAAGGCGTATGATATAGCGGGCTGTACCCATTCTTTATATCGCTTTTGCCAAAGCCCGGCAACCGCGTAAGCAAACGGAACTATAATAGATGCAAAACCCAGGAACAAGGTAGGCGGGTGAATAACCATCCAGTAATTTTGCAGCGATGGGTTCATTCCTTGCCCGTCTTTTATAAAGTCGAGGTAGTTTGGCTGCGAGAATATAGGCGCTTCGATACCTGAATTACGCAACAACAAGAATGGCGAGCTGCCTATCCGCTGACCGAAAATATCGATCCCAAGTACCATGGTTCCCAGAATAACCTGCGACAGGGCAACAACAGTCATCACCGGGCGCTCCCATGATTTAGCCCTTGCAATAAGTACGTTACCTAAAACGGCCTGCCAAAAAGCCCAAAGCAAAAAACCGCCCTCCTGCCCGTTCCAGAAGCCTGATACCAGGTAATAAACTGGCAATGAGCGCGAGGTATAAGCCCAGGCATAATGGTACTCGAAATAATGATTATAAAGCACATAGAACAGGCATGTACCCATTCCTAAAATAGATATAGAATTTACGTAAAAACCTAAACGGCCTAAACGCTGCCAGCTGCTGTTTGCTTTGCCAGCATCATCTGTAGTAGCAAAATAGTAACTTATAAATGACAGCAGGGCTGCACCAAACGAAAGAACAATAAAAAACTGGCCGATTTGTCCCGGTAAAAGGTGTTCGCCCTTAAAAACTGTATTCATCAAAAATGATTAAATGCTGGCTTGTTTAGCCTTCGCTTCTGTAACTTCTAACTTATCCTGCGTGTATTTGGATGGACATTTCATCAGGATCTTTGATGCATGAAACTCACTCCCAACCATCTGGCCGGTAAGTACCAGTTGCTCCGAACGCTCAAAGTCTTCCGGTTTGGTACCGGTAAAAACAACTTTACGCTCTTCGCCTTTATTATCTTTCATATAAAATGAAAAATAATTGGCATCCTTAGCAGCGTCATAAACCATTTCTTTTCCCTTGCTAAAATGGCCTATTACATGCAGTTCACTGCTGGTTTGCTGCGCTTCGGCAAAGGTTGCATAGGTGCTTGAGCTTGAATAAACACTTATGATAACCGCTATGGCTATAGCGATAACAACAAGACCAAAAATTGCACTTTTTTTCATCTGCGGTTTATATTATTAAAATAACGATTTGCAAAAATACAAAACGTGCAGCGAATAATGTTTATTACAAGACATAAGTATTATTTAGAATCATTCTTGATAGAAACGTCAGAACTCGAATTTGATGAATTTTAGGAATTGGTCGAATGTTAATACCTGTGCTTATCTGTTAAACGTGCTTCTGCGAAAAGCGAGGAAATTCTTGAAATTCGTTTAATGCGAATTCTGACACTATTGGGGCGATGCCTTCGGCCCGGGCTCTGCGCTCATACGCCTGCAGGCTTTACGCTCATTGGCCGGTATCCGCTGCGATCCCTATCGCGGCATAATTAAAAACAAAAACGAGGTAAGCTTTTTCAAACCCACCTCGCTATATATTGAAACTATTAAATCCTTAATTATGGCCAGATACCTAAATTTTGGTACGATACCGCTATTTTATTGATTGCGCCAACCATGGCTGCGTTACGCAGGGTGCCAATCTCAGGATTGCTTTTATAGATCTCCCTGATCTCGTGGTATGAGCGGATCATGGTATCTTCCAGTCCTGAGTTTACCAGTTCGAGCTCTGATGCACCTTTGATAATGGTTGAGCGCTGTACCGGGGTTAAAGCTACCCCGGTAATCCCTTCAACCATGTTTACCAGGTTAAGATTTGAATTCTCTTCAAACCTGCGGTTCATACGGCCGAAAGCTACGTGGCTTAGGTTTTTCAACCATTCAAAATACGATACAGTTACACCGCCTGCGTTGGCAAACATGTCAGGTACTATCATCCCGCCGTTGGCATAAAATATAGATTCAGCTTCGGGTGAGGTTGGGCCGTTAGCACCCTCAACAATAATTTTAGCCTGAATGTTGCGGATATTTGCTTCGGTGATCTGGTTTTCAAGAGCTGCAGGTACCAGGATATCGCATGGCTGCTCAAGGCCTTCCATGGTATTGGCAAATTCCTGTATTGCCGCAGCGTATCCTAAAATAGAACCGGTTGCCTTACGGTGCTGAAATACAGCCTCGATATCTAAACCGTTTTCATTATAAATAGCGCCTTCAAATTCGCATAAGCCAACTATTATCGCCCCCATTTCGGATAAAAACTTAGCCGAATAGTAACCTACATTACCAAGGCCCTGCACAATTACTCTTTTGCCCGATAAACCCGGCAACAGGCCAATCCTTTGCATATCCTCGCCAACGCTTACGCACTCGCGGGTGGCTATAGCTACACCGCGGCCGGTAGCTTCTCTCCTGCCCGCGATACCATGCAGGGCGATAGGCTTACCGGTTACAGCGCCCATAGCATCCAGTTGACCGGGGTTCATGGTAGCATAAGTATCGGCAATCCAACTCATTTCGCGCTCGCCCGATCCATAGTCAGGTGCCGGCACGTCAATGCTTGGGCCAATAAAGTTCTTTTTGATTAACTCAACGGTATAACGGCGGGTGATGTTTTCCAGCTCGCTTACGGTGTAGTTTTTAGGGTTTATTTTGATACCGCCTTTGGCGCCGCCAAACGGAACGTTAACAATGGCGCATTTGTAAGTCATGAGCGCGGCGAGGGCCATTACCTCATCCTCGTTCACCATTTCGCTGTAGCGGATGCCACCTTTGGTTGGCGACTGATGGTGCGAGTGCTCAACGCGCCAGGCGTCAATTACCTCAAAACTGTTACCCTTGCGAATGGGGAAACGGAAGCGGTAAACACTGTTACATGATTTAATTTGATCAAGCAGGCCTGCATCGTGTTTGGTGAATTGGGCAGCATGATCGAAGTTTTTGCACACGTCGCTGAAGAAGTGTGTTTCCTGGTCGGCAATCAAAATATTCGTAGCCATAACTATTGTATAAATATTAATCTCTTAAAAAAGTGAGCAAATTTGGTACAATTTTTATCAATATTGCAAATATTTCTTAGTTAGTGTGCCCTATACACCAGTCAACACCGTCACGAATGATATGTTTAAATTGTTTAAACATATTATTTGAACTACTTTTCGTTTTCGACTTTTTTTAATCTGCGGTCTATAGTAAACAGGTAAATGGCCAGTCCAACAAAAATTATGGAAATAGTTGCTACAACCACGTAAATTTTTCCCGACTGGCGCAAAGTATCTGCCATTTCAACCCGCTGCCCTGGCTGAGCAAAAACAACGGTACAAAACGTAAGCAGCAACAATAAAAGCGTTAATTTCTTCATCTTAATTTATAGCGTTCTTCTTATTCTCAATTAAACGGATGCGGTAACGGATAGTTGCTATCCAAAGGGCAATAAAACTCCAGCCTAACATAGCCGGGTAAAAGGCTATCTTCATACCGTTATCAAGGTCGTATTTACCAAATGCAGGGTTACCGCCGCTGCCGGGGTGCAATGAATCTGTCATGCGGGGCAAAACAAATATCAGCACAATCATGATGGGGAAAGCGAAGATATTGTAGATAGCCGAAATCTTGGCCCGCTTCTGCTCCTCATCAATAGAATTACGAAGCACCAGATAAGCACAGTACAACAAAAATGCGATGGCAGCACTGTTTTGTTTAGGGTCGCCGCTCCAAAATTCACCCCAGGTAAATTTTGCCCACAGCATACCGGTTAAAAGGCCTAAGGTGTAAAACAGCAAGCCGGTATTAACGCTCTCAACAGCAGCAAGGTCATGCTCTTCTTTACCCGTTTGCAGGTATTTGATACTGAAATAAACCGATACCACAAAAACAGTCAGCATGCCCATCCACATGGGTACGTGAAAATACAAATTACGGATGGTTTCGTGAATAATTGGCAGCCTCGGCGCTTTGAAAACCAGGCCCGTGTAAAAGGTAGACAGCACCAGCAAAACAGCCGCAACCTTCCACCATGTTTGATAAATAAACTTCATATGATTTATGCAGGCAAATGTAACTAATTATTTGCTCATTGATTCGACACTAAGTTTAGGCAAACATAAAGTATTACACATTTTAGTGAATCTCTCTTATAACTGGTGCGGACTTAAAATTCTCCTGACCGGCACTCTTTATTACTTTCACAGTATTACTTACATAAAACGTTGACAGCAATTTGTTATTGGAAATATCTAATTGGGATACAGCCGTTGAAAGCAGTCCAATGTAAGTGAGAGCAACGTTTGGTCTGATGTCAATAGTCTTTAACGCCTTATTATCTATTAATTCTAATACGCTGAGATTAGTCAGGTTTTCCAATTTGATGTTTTTAAACGCATTGCTCTGTAAATAAAGTTGTCTTATGCTATCAGTGCCATTTAATTCGACTGTTTCCAAGTCATTATGGGCCGCCGCCAAAACGGTCAAATTTCTGAGATTCTTTAGCGTCAACTTTTTTCCGAGAACATTGCCTCCGATATAAATTTCCTTAATCGTATTATTGTCAAAAAACACATCCAGGTTCGCAATCTGGTTAGACATTGCATAAACCCTTTCTAAACTTTTAAAATATTTTAAATCATCTAACAGCCTAATATCACTTTTGGCAATGTTTAAATTCGCCACAGTGTCAATTTCGGATACTTCTATTTCGCCGTTTTTATTAAAATCATAGCCTCTTTTAAGTAAAGCTGATTTTAAATTTTGGTCTTTAAATACTATTTGTTGTGCTGAAACTCCTTGCGCAACAAAAACAACAGCTAACACTAAATAGCTTATATATTTCATAAAGGATGGTAACAAGAATTATATCTGCGATGGTGGCGGCAAATATAATTCGAAATAAGCAAAGTCTTCCTGAAATTAATCAATCACCCGGCTCATAATCCACCGGCAGCAAATCGCCAAGCTTTGCTTTTGACCATGAACCCTCATAAAGGGGGCTTGGGCTCGATACCACGATACCGTTCATATCAAAAGCAATATAACTTGAATATTTGGTCATGATACTTGTTTCATAATTAGGCATATCCAACGGATGGTAAATGTCCTTAAACTCGGTAGTCTCTTCGCGTTTGGTGTATACTACATATAAGAAGTGTGGAAAAGTAAGCGCATAAATCCCATCCTGTGGTGTTTTCCGCAAGATCTCAAACTCCTGGTAGGGCAGTTTGGCGAGGTTTTCACGGTACCATTTAGTCATCTTCGACAGATTATAGTACCGCATTGCCGAATCGCGCGGGCCCTCACGGTACTTTTTCATCTTCTGCATCAATACCGCTTCCTCAGGTCGTTCAGGGTTAATTTGCCTTGTAAAATCGTGTGCTTCAAACCCTTCTTCTTTTAACTTTCCTTTATAAAGCGAGCGGTAAAAATGCTGAGCCGATCCATAATAGGCCTGTTCGCGTTTCTGCTTCCAGAGTTTCTTCTGCGCTGCGCTGCCGGGCAGGTTCTCGAACAGGGCACTTCCCGAATAGGATATGGTGTGCTCAATAGCATCATACAAAAAGTTCTTCAACAAAAATTTGGTACGATAGCCCAGCGCCAGGTTCTCTACCACCAAAAACTCATCACCAGAGGCTTCCAACTGCTGTTTTCCTCTATGATAAATGATATTTAAAATATGCGGATTGGTTACTTTACATTCCTTGCCGTTTTCGGTATCGCCAACAAATTCCTTGCGGAACAGTTCGTAATTTTTTTTCCAGTCGGCACTGCTGCTGATCACTACTTCGCGCAGCATCAGCACTTTTTGGTTGACATCGATACTCAATTTTGCAGGTTCGCGGCCAACAAGTACCGTTGTGGAGTATTCTTCAATGCTAACGCCGGTAACGACCAGTTGGTATTGTCCTGGCTTCACGCCAGCCAGGGTAAAAGTACCATCCTCGGCTGTTGAGGTACCGTAGGTGGCATTATTCAAAAACACGCTGGCATTGGCTACCGGGCTTTTGGTATCAGCCCGCACTACCTTACCTGTAATAGTACCGGTTTGTGCCGAAACTATGAGCGGACATATAAACGCGATAAGCAAAAACCAATAAAAACGCATTAATTAAAATTAGGATATTTTTTCAATCCGCTAAAAAACGCATTTTTTATGAACGGTTAATGAATTGCCGGTGTATAATTTTTGTTGCGGTAATGTCTGAACCCGAATTTATTGAATTAGAGAATTTACATTTTTAATCTTTTTAATTCAGCCTGTTTCTTGATTCTTAAATCCGGTTCGGCCAATTCAAATTAGTCCCTCCACAGGTATGGGAAAAGCAGTAAGGCAGTAGCTATTACAATGGCATTGATAGCGCACAAAACGCCTATGTTGCCGTAAAAGAAACTCCGGTCTACCCCATCCATAGCGCTCTTGCTTAGCTTAATAAGCACCAGTATAACCGGGATAATAACCGGAAAGCTTAATATAGCCATCAGTGTACCATTGTTACCGGCCTTTGATGCAATGGCCGAGATCATGGTGAACACAGTAGAAAAACTTACGCTCCCTAATAATACGGCAAGGAAATAATACAGCGGGTCGCCAAGAGTATTGGGAAAAAACACTTTAAATACCACCAATGCCAATGTGCTTAACAAAGCCATCAGCAAAATATTATAGATTGTCTTAGACAGGATGATAGCCTGCGGGCTGGCAATGGAGTAATAATAGAGTAACCGGCTTTTACTTTCCTGCATAAAGCTTTTGGCAATGGCATTTACCGATGCAAACAGCATGATGATCCAAAACAACACGTTCCAAACTATGGGGTAACCACTGCTGTTGGAAAAGCCGGGGTTTAAGTTGAGGGAGATATAACAAACAAAAACCGTTGAAACCACATACAGCAAAACGCCATTAAAAGCATATTTGGACCGCCACTCCAGCAAAACTTCCTTTTTGAGCAGGTACCAGGTTTCATTAACAAGTTTCATCACCGCAAATGTAATAATTACCTGCGAGTGAGTAAGGGCATTTGACAAGCTAAAAAAATTAGCTTAATTTTGAATATAACATACCAATTACCATGCCTGTAGCTTATTTCCGCACGCCAGTTGGCATTGCCCGCATTACCGAAGAAGATGGCTTTATAGCATCAGTATCGATACGCGATGAGGAATATGAGATTGCTCCCGCTCCCACCCCGTTGCTGCAAGCTGCTATTGATGAGTTAAATGAATACTTTGCCGGTACAAGGAAGCAATTTACCTTTCCTATAAAGCAGGAAGGCAGCGAGTTTCAACAACAGGTTTGGGACGAGTTGATCCAGATCCCTTATGGAACAACCATTACTTACGCCCAGCAGTCAAACCAAATGAACAATCCGTTGGCTATAAGGGCAATAGCATCTGCCAACGGCCGTAACAACCTATGGGTTGTAGTGCCCTGCCACCGGGTAATAGGTTCAAATGGCAGCTTAACCGGCTATGCAGGTGGTATATGGCGCAAAAAATGGCTGCTTGAGCATGAGGCAAAGGTAATGGGTGTTGGGCAAACCAGGCTTGAGTTTTAAACGCCCACCTTCAATAACCTCGACATTTTTTCATGCAGTTGGTATGGCTGAAACGGCTTTGAAAGCACATCGTTCATCCCTGCCGATAATGCTTCCTGCTGCTCATGGTCATAACTTGCTGCCGAAAGCGATATGATGGGAATACTCCGTTTAGGCTCCTCAAAATCAACCCTGATGGTTTTAGCTGCCTGGTAACCGTTCATTTCGGGCATATGGGTATCCATTAAAATAATGTCATAGTCTTTATTGGTAAGCCTCTCAATAACCTTGCGGCCGTTATCAACCATCTCTACCTCTACATTCCAGTCCTTTAATATTTTGGAGAGCATAAACTGGTTAACCATGTTATCTTCAGCTACCAGCACCCGTACGTTATTAAACGGCGGCAATATCTTATCAGTTTTGGGAGTTACCTTAGTTTTGGGTTTAACAGTGATGGTATACCAGCATACAAAGTTAAAAGTACTACCTCTGCCTACCTGGCTGCTTACGGTAAGTTCGCCTCCCTTTAGCTCGGCCAGCTTTTTCACTATGGTTAACCCAAGCCCGGTACCACCATATTTGCTTACGGTATCGTCTTCGGCCTGTTCAAATGAATCAAAGATGCTGTTAAGCCTGTCGGCCGGGATCCCGATGCCCGTATCCTCAACACTGAATTTCAGCTTTACCTTTTCATTGTGTTTTTGAAGTACGGTAATCTTCAGCTTTACATAACCCCTTTCGGTAAACTTAAGGGCGTTACTGATCAGGTTCATCAATATCTGGTTCAGGCGCAATGAATCCACCATGAGGTATTCAGGTACTTCATCTTCAATATCCAGCAAAAACTCAATATTATTTTCGTCGGCTTTAAATTTAAGCAGGTTAAAAACCGAGTTTACAATGTCATAAACATTATTGGCCGTACGGATGATACTGAATTTACCAGCCTCAATTTTTGAGATATCAAGTACATCATTGATCACACCCAATAACGATTTTGAGGAGGTATCAAGCAAATCAAGCATACCCACTTGCTGATCGGTAAGGCCTGTTTTACGCAAAAGCGAAGTGATACCTATAATGCCATTAACCGGTGTACGCAGCTCATGGCTCATATTGGCCAAAAAGGTTTCTTTCACCTTTTTGCTGTACTCCGCGCTTTCTTTTGATTTGATAAGCTGCTCCTGGTAACTTTTTTGCGGAGAAATATCGCTGATATTAATAAATATGGTTTTGTTACGGTATGCCGCCCGGCACTCCACCCAAATTACCCTTTTATCAAAGGTTTCAAACTTAAATTCAAAAATGGCATAGCCCAGGTTGTCTTTTATGATTTCACCCAATTTTTTGCGAAACGACGGCTTATGATCGTCTATGGCCAGGTCAACAATACTTTTGCCAATAAGTTCATCAGGCCTGAAACCCATTATCTTTTCGACGGTGGGGTTGATATTGTCAATGCGGAGACTTTGCGCGTCGACCGATGTTATAATATCGGCCGAGTTTTTTACAACGATGGCATAATTCTGCAGCTCATCGTTCTTTTGTTTTATTTCGGCCTGGGTACG
Organism: Mucilaginibacter gossypii; assembly: GCF_017569325.2. Classification (NCBI taxonomy): domain Bacteria; kingdom Pseudomonadati; phylum Bacteroidota; class Sphingobacteriia; order Sphingobacteriales; family Sphingobacteriaceae; genus Mucilaginibacter; species Mucilaginibacter gossypii. The sequence goes on from NZ_CP071878.2 coordinate 3,245,445, forward strand.
GGCCAGTTGTACAAATGAATCAACCTTGGCCGATGTAATATAAGGATCGAGCGGTTTGTAAAGATAATCTACAGCGCCGGTACCGAGGCCTTTAACAGCATACTTGGCTTCTTTTGAAATGGCTGTAACAAAAATAACCAGGATATCTTTGGTACGTGGGTTTGATTTAAGCATTTCCACCAGTTCAAAGCCGTCCATTTCGGGCATCTGAACATCAACTAAAGCAATGGCAATATTGGTTTCCCAGGCAATTTTAAGGGCTTCATTTGGCGAGGTAGTAGAGAACATTTTAATATCATCGCGTTTAAGCAATGCTTCAAGCGCGATAATATTCTCTTCTCTGTCATCAACAATTAGAATATTAACAGGGGTCATTTAATATTAATTAGGGGGTGGTGATTGTTATGAAAGTAAAAGTTTAAAAATCTCATCCTGTGTCAAAATATAATCAGCAGCACCTAAATTTATAGCTGCCTTTGGCATTTCGGCCATTTCCGCGTCGCCGGGCTCCTGCGCTATAGTAAGGCTGCCGCTTTTCTTTAATTTTAATAAGCCCTCGGCGCCATCCTGGTTAGCTCCCGACAACAATATCGCCATGCACCTGTCACCATAAACCTCGGCGGCACTTTCAAAAGTAACGTCAATTGATGGTTTTGAATACCATACCGGTTCCGAAACATCCAGGCTAAAATAACCGCCGCGTTCAATTAAGGTATGATAGTTTGCCGGGGCAATATACATAGTGTCCGTTTTAAGAATATCCTTGTCCTCAATTTCGCGCATGTACATACGACTGTTCTCGGCAAATAGTTTTTCTATTTCGCTGAAAAAATTTTTTTTCCTGTGTATGATAAGAATTACGGTTTTCCCCAGTTTTTCAGGAAGATCTTTTATGATCCGGAATAAAATTTTAAACGAGCCTGCCGATCCGCCCAATAATACGATCTGGGCGGCATGCCATCTTTCCAGTAACTTTTTATCAGGTCCCAACTTTTTGGTAAATATTTTCTTTTTGGTTGATCACCTTAAACTTGCTCTTAAACGAATCTGACCGGATAGTTTCTTTACTGCCAAGGCATAAATAACCCAGAGGGCAAAGGCTTTTATAAAAGAGGTCAAGGATCCGTTCCTGCAGGTACGTTTCAAAATAAATAAAAACATTCCGGCAACTTATCATCTGAAACTCATTAAATACAGTATCAGATATTAAATTATGTACCGAAAACAGTGTATTTTGTTTTAATTCATTGTGTATCGACGCGGCATCGTACAAAATGGTAAAATGATCTGTAATTGAACCTTTTAAATCAGTATATTGATAATTTTCCGCGTAGCTTTTTATATTACGCAAACTGTAGATCCCTTTACGGGCCTCCTTTAAAACCTCGGTATTGATATCCGTGCCATATATGAACGACTTTTTTCCCAAACCAGCTTCGTTCAGCAATATGGCCATAGAGTAAACCTCTTCGCCCGTTGAGCAGCCTGCACTCCAGATTTTGACGTGCTGATAAGTTGAAAGATATGGAACAACCTGTGAGTTAACCGCACGATAGAATGAAGGATCGCGGAACATCTCGGTTACGTTAACCGTAATCTCTTCCAGGAAATTCTGAAAAAAGTCTGCATCATTAATAAGCACATGTTTAAGGTCATAAAACTCAAACTTGTTGAGCAGCATAATACGGGTTAACCTCCGTTTTAATGAAGCTTTGGTATAACCCGAAAAATCAAACCCATGAACCTTTTTTACAATATCAATAAGCTCATGAACCTGTGCATGTGATATAATTCCCTGCTCTGTATCCATAACTAACTTTCAAGCCAAAGCTGCATGAGCGATATCAACCTGTCCATATCAACTGGCTTGGTGATATAATCATTGGCGCCGGCCGCTATACATTTCTCGCGGTCGTCTTTCATTGCTTTTGCAGTTAATGCTATTACGGGTAATTTAGCCCATTTGTTTTGCTTACGGATATGCCTGGTAGCCTCATAGCCATCCATTTTAGGCATCATGATATCCATGAGCACGATGTCAATATCCTTTATATCCTCAAGTTTAGCTATGGCTTCTTCACCATCATTAGCTATCTCTACATTGAGGTCATAGCTTTGCAGGGCGCTGCTCAGCGCAAAAATATTGCGCATGTCGTCATCAACAATGAGCACCTTCTTGCCTTTAATGGCATCCTTGCCTTTAGTTAGTGTTTTAGGTTTGGCCGATGATGGCGCTTGTTGTGCCGGGGCAATCGCCGTTTCGCTTATCTTGTTCAGGAACAGGTTAACCTCATCAATCAGCCTGTCGGATGATTTATTGGTTTTAACCACCATGGCGTTGGCATAGTGCATTAGCCTGTTAACCGATGTTTTATCAAGCTCCATTGCAGTATTGATAATAACCGGCAGTGACGCAAAGCGGTCAACCTCTTTGATCTTATCCAGCAAATCCAAGCCCGAAATATCAGGCAGGTTAAGGTCAAGGATCACACACTGGTACTCGTTTTCATGCAACATCCTAAATGCAGATTCGCCGTCAAAAGCCTGGTCGACGGTGATGCCCTGGCCTTGCATAAGGTCTTTCAAAGCCTGGCTTTGGGCTTTGTGATCTTCAACCAGCAGGATCTGTTTAAACCTGGTGCCGCTTTGTACCATGATATCGGCAAAAAGTTTATCCAGCGTTTCGGTATTGATAGGCTTTTTCATGAAGTTGATGGCACCTTCCCGGCGTACGCGGTTTGCTGCGGCATCCCCGGCCGACATCAGGTGAACCGGAATGTGCATTGTATCCTCATCATTCTTTAACTCCTTCAAAATCTGCCAGCCGTCTTTACCCGGCAGCATAATATCCAGGATCACCGCATCGGGTTTGGCTTCCTTCACAATTTCAACCGCCCGGGTACCCTCATATACCATAATTGATTTATAACCATGATCGCGGGCATAATCCTGCAATATGTTTGCAAAGTTTTTATCATCCTCAACAATTACAACCAAGGGTTCTTTACCGGGCTCACGCGGGGCCGCTTTAACCGGGCTCAGGAACTCTGTTACAGGTTTAAAAGTCTCGGCAGTTGGCAATACTTCTTCAATTAAGGCCGCAGGTGTTAATTTAGCTTCAAAAGGCACGGTAAGTACAAATTCGCTGCCTATGCCCGGCTCACTGCTCAGGGTTATGCTGCCGCCTAAAAGGAAAGCAAGTTCGCGGCTTATAGATAAACCTAAACCGGTACCGCCATATTTACGGCTTGTTGAACCATCGGCCTGCTGAAATGCCTCAAATATTACTTTTTGCTTATCCGCAGGGATCCCGATCCCCGAATCTTTGATAGCAAAGCTGATGGTTTTATTTTTAATACCCGGCTTTACATTGATAGCGATAGAACCATTTTCAGAAGTAAACTTAAACGCATTACTTAACAGGTTTTTGATCACCTGCTCTATACGTACCTTATCGGTAAATATGGTTTGCGGCAGTTGCCTGTCTATACTTGTTGTATAATTAATTTTTTTGTTGCTGGCTACTTCGGCAAACAGCATTTCCATATCGCCAACAATATCACCTACCTTAATATCTTCATTTTGCATATCCAGCTTGCCCGATTCAATTTTGGAAAGGTCGAGGATATCGTTGATCAAAGTAAGCAGGTCATTACCGGCGTTGAAGATAACGCTGGCATATTTGATCTGGTCTTCAGAAAGATTGGCAGGCTTGTTATCTTTAAGTATCCGTGCCAGTACCAGGATACTGTTAAGCGGCGTGCGCAGCTCATGGCTCATGTTGGCCAAAAACTCCGATTTGTATTTACCCGTGGTTTCCAGTTCCTCAACCTTAAGGTTAATAGCCTGGCGGGCCTGTTCAATGGCCTGGTTTTTTTCTTCAAGCAAACTGGCTTTTTCTTCCAGTTCGGCATTGGTGGTACGCAGTTCTTCCTGCTGTACCCGGAGCTCTTCTTCTGAGGCCTGCAGCTCTTCAGTTTTTTGAACAAGCTCCTCATTGGTAACCCGCAGTTCTTCCTGTTGTGCTTCCAGCTCTTCGGCCTGCTGCTGGGTTTCCTCGTACAGGTCGTGCATAATAGTACGCGCCTGTGATGTATTAACAGCTATACCTATATCATTAGCGATAGCTAAAATGTATTCTGATTTATTTTTCGAGATCCCTTCATTAAAAGCAACCTCCATTACTCCTTTAAGCTTTTTATCAAAAAAGAAAGGTATGATAAATGATTCGGCCAGTTCAGTTTTTAATACCGATGATGAAAGCTCAAGCTTATCGTTCAGTTTACCTTTTACAACCGCCGCTTTACCATCCTTAGCTACCTGGCCAAGCCAGCCTTCGGTCATTTGTACCGACTTTTTAACAAAATCAGGATTGTGGAACGCATATGAAGCATAAAAATCAAGCCTGTTGCTTGCTTCGTTATAAAGGTAAAATGTACCTGCCGCGGCATTGGTATAGGTACAAACTTCGGTTAATATATTATTGGATAATTCTTTTTCAACCTGCTGGCCCTGCATTTTTTCATTCAGCTGACCGGTTCCGGTGAGCAGCCAGTTTTTGGCTTCGTTATCGGCAAGCACTTTTCCAAGTTCAATATTAGCAACCCTGATTTCATCCTCAATTTTCTTTTGCTGATCGAAAGTTTTTTGAATGTAGAAGAACAGCATGAGGATGATGAACAGGAAAACCAACGAACCGCATGCAATTACGATCTTGGCAAAGGTTGATGCCTCCTGCGAATTTTCTTTCCTATTGGCAAGCAATCTCTCCTCTGTATTGGTCATGTGGTCGATCAGCATTCTGATCTGATCCATATTTTCCTTGCCATTTACAAACATGTTGCGCTGCACCATGTAATCAAGCCCCTGGCTATCGCGCGTTTCAACATTGGTTTTAAGGATCAGCAATTGCTCCTTCACCAGCTTATTGATTGAATCGACGCGTTTTACCTGCACAGGGTTATCCTTCACCATGTCTTTTAGCGTGGCCAGGTCATCGGCTACTTTAGGTAAAGCGGCATTATACGGTTCAAGAAATACCTTTTTAGCGGTAGCTCCATAACCACGCATGCCTGTTTCGGCATTAATTAACTCCTGCAATAAACTTGTTGAAGTACGGATCACCCTTTGAGTATGATTAACCCAGGTGTTATCCTCCTCGAATTGGCGCAGGCTGTTAAAAGACAAGATGCCCACCACAAAAACAAGAATGATTGATACTACAAAGCCAGCTAAAACCTGCTGGCGGAAGGAAAACTTTAACATTAGGTATCCGTATTAATCTGAATTACAAATATGTTTAAAAAAAGCTGTAATGTTAATATTACAGCTAATTAAACATACAAGGAATATTAATTTACTGTCGTAGTATCGGTAGTGTTTGAGATAAAAACTTTAGGGCGGCTGCTCAAAGCGCCGATCAAAGCCAAAACAGGACCGGCAAACATCACATACCAACCCCATTGAAATTTAAGCTGGCTGGTTAAAAACCTGTTAATGCCTTTAAACGGAATAAAGCTAAATGCCGAATTTACTTTAAAAATGGCAGCAACCAGCAACAGTACAACAAGTACTATCGACAGCCAGGCCGCCACACGCATAATCTTAGCCTGGTTAAGGAACGATACAATAATGCCAACAACAGCTACCAACAACAGTACCAGCCCATAAGGTTGGTTAAGCTTGTAAATATTCCAGCTGGTTACATGGAATACCCGCAGCAGTGGGCAATAGGTTGCAGCAAAAAGCAATGCAAAACCTGCAAATGATAAAATTGAGCTAAGGCGCATATTTAGGTTGTTATTTTTGTGTTATTTCCATTTTATCGGCAAAGTGGGCACAATAGTCGCGCAGGTCTTCAACAATATTTTTCTCGCCGGTTGCACGTAAAAAGCTATCGCCCATGGTTTGCAGGGTTTCATAAAAAAATCGCTTCATCTCATCAACAGGCATATCTTTTGTCCAAAGGTCAATGCGCAGGGTGTTTTTATAGCTTTGGTCCCACAGGGCAAGCATCATTGATTTTACAGGCAACGCTTCCTTGTTGGTTGAGTCGGTTGATTCCCAAAGAATGTGCTCAGGAACATTATTATCATCAAGCGTAACGGTAAGCTTTATTTCAGCGGTTTTCATTTCAAATTTTATTTAACAAGTAAGAATATAATTATAACCAGAACGATGAAGAAGGTCTCCACCATCCATATTTTTTTGGTTTCGATAAAAAAGTTGCGGAACATGATATCAATCACAAAAACCACGAAGGCAAACAATAAAAAGATCCAACCTATGGTGCCACCCCAATGTTCAAGCGGGCGTCCGGCCATACCAGCCCCATAAATAAAAACATAGGCTGCTACCGCCACCAAAAACGCGGTAAAAAAGTTTAAAGGGGTAAATCTGAATTTCATTGATGGGGCTTAGTGTCTTTTTTTGCTTTTGGATGATCGGCCTGTACCCTGCCTTGCTGCTTTTGAGCCGTATTTAGCTTTATCCTTATTGGCATCAAACTTTTTGCGCTGGTTAAGGGATTTTTTTTCGTGGAAGGCGCCTTTAAAATCGGGGTCTTCTTTGCGCTTTTGCATATCTATTTCCCGCGCCTGGTCCTGCCTTTCCTCATATGGGGTTTCTTCAATAAACACATCGTCGGGAATACGCTCAACGGGAATGGTTTGCTTGATTAGTTTCTCAATCTTGCGGATATAATACTCTTCAGACGGTGTAGCAAAAGTAATGGCTTCGCCCGATTGCAACGCACGACCTGTACGACCGATCCTGTGTACATAATCCTCATACACCACCGGTACATCAAAATTGATCACATGACTTACATCGCTAACATCAATACCTCGCGATGCCACATCGGTAGCTACCAGGATCTTCACATCATCGTTTTTAAATGAGTTGATGGAGTTGATGCGCGTATTTTGCCCTTTATTGGCGTGAAGCACTTTCACTTCCTCTTCGCCAAATTTGCGGGTCAGGAATTTGAATACGTCTTCGGCCACCGCACGGGTTTTACAAAAAACAATCAGTTTGGTAATGTCGCCTTCGTTATCGAGCAACTTTTTGAGCAGGTTTATTTTGGTTTTAATATTGGGCACATGGTATAAATGCTGGTTAACCGTTTGTGCCGGCGTAGCCTGCGGGGTAACCTCAATAACCGTAGGAAATTCCAGGAAGTTAGCCGAAAGCTGGTGCACCTTCTCGCTCATGGTAGCCGAAAAAAGCAGGTTTTGCCTTTTCACAGGTACCACTTCCAATATTCGGTTTATCTGGGGCATAAAGCCCATATCCATCATTTTATCAGCCTCGTCAAGTACCAACACCTGTAATGGTTTGGTCATGATATGCCCGGCAAGGTAAATATCCATAAAACGGCCGGGCGTTGCCACAATAATGTCGACACCCTTTTTTACCTGCTCTATTTGTGTTTTGGGGCCAATACCTCCGTAAAGTAAAACAACCCGTAAATCGGTATAAGCGGCAAATGCTTTAATGTTTTCCTCAATCTGCATGGCCAGTTCACGCGTCGGCGAAATAATCAACGCCCGGGCATGTTCGCCCTGCGCATATTTAAGCTTCATAATGATGGGCAATACATAGGCCGCGGTTTTACCGGTTCCGGTTTGTGCAATACCCATTACATCCTGTCCGTTCAATATCGGCGGAATAGCTTTTTGCTGAATAGGCGTAGCTTCGGTATAACCGGCATCGGCTATAGCGTTTAAAATTTGCCGGTTAAATTTAAGATCTTCAAAGGTTACTGCCATGCCGCAAAGATAGGCTTTTTGTTGAAGTAGGAACAATGCGGAAAGTGCGAGTCAGGAAAGTAAGAACCAGGAAACAAGAAGAGCGTATCGTTCACAAGTGATCATCGCTGGGTACAAATCAGTGGGGTACCTCTAAATTTCCCAAAAGTGAAGCCTTCAAAAAAGTAAACACCCCGCACCTGAGGTGGGGGGTGGGTGAGGCCAACTACTGCTTTCACAGCAATAATGACTTTTACATGAGAAAATTTAGCCGTTGTATACCGCAGCAAACTCCCTGGCAAAATCCTGCAAACTCACCTTACCGGACGATACAGGCCTATGCTTATCATAATCCTCCCAGATTTTTCCGCTTTTTACCGCAGTGCCCATTTCAACAAAGTTGCGGGTCATTTCAGGAGGAACGCCTGCCTGTGATAAGCCTTCTGCAAGCTGTTCATCAGTAAACTCAATCCATGGCAAGTTAGGGTTGCCGATTGCCTCACCTAAAATTGCAGCTGCCTTGCCGGGTGTCGACTCTTCGCTTACAATGTAGCGTACGCTTTTACCAGTAAAATCCTTTTGCAACTCTTCTGCTATTGCGGCTGCAATATCTTTAGGATGTACCATGATCAGTCTTGCATCTGCAGGATAATTTGATCCAAGGATACCCTGGTGCTTAATAAGCGGGATATTACTGAAAAAATTGATATAGAAGAATGGTGCACGGATAAATTTAACGGCCACACCATCTAATCCGCTCAAAACACCTTCAACATCGTGAATGCCTTTTATAGGGCCTACGCCGCTATCCAAATGCGCACCTATGCTGCTTAATGCAACTACTTTTTTTATACCCGAGCGTTTGATAGCTTCGGCATAGCTTTTACCAGTTTCGTTTTGGTATGCCCTTAAACTTTCGGCACTAAAGCTTGGCGGCACCATGGCGTAAAGCGCATCGGCACCAGTAAATGTTTGTGTTAAGAAATCAGCATCGGCTAATGAACCTATTGCTGCTTTAGCGCCTAATGATTCTATCTCGGCTACCTTATCGGCATTACTGCTAATTACTGTTACGTTATGCCCTGCGGCTATTAAAGTTTGTGTTAAAGGTTTGCTTATATTGCCTGTTGAACCTGTTACTATAATTTTCATAATGTTTTTGTTTTTATTGAAAGCAAAGGTATTTTTACACTTACTTTTTTACAAGTACTTACCCTAAAGTATGTATTACCATGACAGCGATAAAAGAAAGCTCAACCATACAGGAAAACAAACAAGCAGCATTTAAAGAATGCCCGGTAACTTATGTTATGGAACGCATAGGTGGATATTGGAAACCGATCATTTTGTTTCACCTCTTAGCCGGAAGCAAGCGTTACAGCGAGCTAAAAAAATCTATCCCCACCATCACCGAAAAAATGTTGATCCAGCACCTGAAACAACTTGAAGCCGACGGCCTGCTGATCAGAGAGTCCAAACCGGTTGTACCTCCACATGTAACCTACCGGCTCAGCGAATCAGGCATGGAATTGCGGCCGGTAATGTACGCAATGGCAACATGGGCAGTGAAGGACAGCGAGGCGAGCGGTAATGCAATTTATAGAAGTTTAGGAGAGTTTCCATCTGAAGAAACTTTTGCCGAAATGTAAAAACGAATAGAATGACTTACGACTTTTACGCGATCAAACAAGACCAAATTGACTTACTCGATTTTATTTTGACCGAGACTAAACTTCAAATTATTGATCATTATTCTGCTTATGACGAAGAGGTGCTTCGTTATACATCGGCAACAGATATAACCGCAAAATTTGATTTATACAACGGAGGCTCTTTTGGATCAAATTTCGCTTTATGGTCACCGGAGTTTAAGGGGCAACCTGTTTTCGAAAAAATCAATCTTGATCCTAAGCGCTGTAAAGGGCATACGTTCCGGTACTCAACCATGGGTTGGGGGTTGATACGACTTTATCTGGGACAAATTAAGGGGAACGTACTTAGCAAATCACACATCGGGCATTTTAATGAGAAAGGTGCAATTGGTCATGAATTACCCAACTCAATTATAGGACCGGCAAGTGTATGGAATTGGGAGGAAATCAATAAAGCCTCGCGGAAACTAAAATACCACATCCATAACAAAATGGCCGTTAAAAAGACTGGAACATACGGTATATTGAAAAATGCCGAAATACTGGAGCAACAGGGCTTCATGCTTCAGTAGTTTCCCTTCAAAACTTACAAAGTTTTAAAAACTTCGTAAGTTTGAGCTCAATCAACAAATCCGAAATCGAATATCCCAAATCCGAAATTTCAAAACATGTCTACAATTCTGATAAAAGCAGCCACCATAGTTAACGAGCATAAACAATACGTTGCCGATGTATTGATCAAAGATGGTTTGATAGACCGTATCGACTCAGTTATCGACCACCAGGCAGATGAAGTGATTAATGCAGAAGGACTGCATTTGTTACCTGGCTGCATCGACGACCAGGTGCACTTCCGCGAGCCGGGCTTAACTTATAAGGCCGATATTTATTCAGAATCAAGAGCTGCTGTTGCGGGCGGCATCACTTCGTTTATGGAGATGCCAAACACCGTTCCCAACACTTTAACGCAGGAACTTTTGGAAGATAAATACCAGATCGCGTCGCGCAATTCGCTGGCTAATTATTCGTTTTTTATGGGCGCGTCTAACAACAATTTAGATGAGGTTTTGCGCACCGATATCAGTAAGGTTTGTGGCATCAAAGTGTTCATGGGATCCTCTACCGGTAACATGCTTGTTGATGACCCTCACACCCTCGAAAAACTCTTCGCGCAATCACCCATGCTCATCGCTACACACTGCGAAGATGAGGCTACGATCAAGAGCAATCTTGCCCATTACAAACAACTGCTTGGCGAAAATATTCCGGTGCGGATGCATCCAAAAATCAGGAGTGCAGAGGCCTGCTATTTGTCGTCATCAATGGCGGTTGAGCTGGCAAAAAAGCACAACACTCGTTTGCATATTTTGCACATTTCTACAGAGCGGGAGACACATCTTTTTGACAAGACAATTCCATTAAAAGATAAACGAATTACTGCCGAAGCCTGCATCCATCATCTGTGGTTTACCGATGCAGATTATGACACAAAAGGCAACTATATTAAGTGGAACCCGGCAGTAAAAACAGAGGCAGACCGTGATGGTATTTTACGTGCTGTACTTGATGGAAGGATTGACGTTATTGCTACCGACCACGCCCCGCATACTATAGAAGAAAAAGAGCAGCCTTACCTGCAGGCGCCATCCGGCGGCCCATTGGTTCAGCATGCTTTGCCAGCCATGCTTGAGCTGTATCACCATGGTAAAATAAGCCTTGAGCAAATAGCGGAAAAAATGGCGCACAACGTGGCCACACTTTTTCAGATAGAAAAACGCGGCTTCATCCGCGAAGGTTACTGGGCCGACCTGGTATTGGTTAACCTGAACAAACCATGGAACGTTAATAAAAGTAATATCCTGTATAAATGTAACTGGAGCCCATTTGAAGGCAATACTTTCCGCTCGCAGGTAGCTTATACTTTGATATCGGGAAACCTGGCATATGCGAATGGAAGTCTTATTGAAGGTAAAGCCGGCAAGCGCTTGACTTTTAACAGGTAATATCAATTACAATTTATAGAATTTTAGAAATTACAGAGTTTTCTGTAGAGAAAAAGCCATGCTGAATTTGTTTCAGCATGGCTTTTTTAATTATCACGCTATATTGCGCAGGGCCAACTCAACCTAATATGATTAAAATGGGTGTCATGCTGAGTGTTTAAATCCATGGACGCTGAAGGTTAGATGACAAAGGGGGGCTTGTCAGTCTGAGTGTTTAAATCCGGAGGCCTCCGAAGGTGAAATGACAAAAGAGGGCTGTCAGTCTGAGCCTGTCGAAGACTCGCGCGCAGAGGCCTACCCACCATGCTTCGACAGGCTCAGCATGACACCCGTTTTAAGTTGTCATGGGTAGCCCGTCGAAGACTCGTGTGCAGAGGCCCTACCCGCCATACTTCGACGGGCTCAGTATGACACCCCTTTTTTTAAGTTGTCATGGGTAGGTTCTCGAAGCATGGTGGGCAGGGCCTTTACGCGCGACCCTTCGACAAGCTCAGGGTGACCGAGCCTCTTTGTTTAAGCGATTTCCACCTCAGAATCCAGGCATTTTATAACGCCACCTCCCTAATTCACCCCAACAAAAACCTCCACCTCTGCGCCTTCAGGATTTTGTGACCTTTCCCCATAAACATCAAAATCAGCCATATACCTCCTGTCAATATCGCTTGTCCAGACCTGGTGCCAGGTTTCGCCTACCGCCTGCGGCAGTGCACCCTTAGCCACGTACCGGTTATAGCTTCCGGGTGGTACTGTAATGCAAATCAGGCCTTCAGGGATATTGTCTTTAGTAGCTACCTTACAACCAAGTACTGTGGTATAAAAGCCGTTCTCATCGCTTTCATAATCGGTGTAAACACAATAAATATCATCACTAAGGCGGTTCACCACCTGCTGTAAAACCGCTTCACTCATAAACCAGTTCCAAAGCCCTGCTATATCTTTCATTGCCTGCCCGTTTTGGTTTGTAGTACGTACCGAAATCCCAACTAAATAGAAACCTTTTATTGTTACTTTATCCATTTTCGGAGTTATTACTATTTGTTATATTGACTTATAATCAACTTTTTTACAAACAATTATAATGATTATATAAATTATTAATTTAATATTATAATTATTCTATCAGTTTCCTCAATTCTTCAAAAATCCCCTTCCAGTTTTGTTCTGAATGCGCTTTAGCTTCCTCGTTTTTTACGTTGTCCTGGGTAACGGTAAGTTCAGTCTCGCCATTATTTTCGGTGAGGTTGTAGGTAACATTGGCATAGTTTTCGGGCTTGTCGTCAGTGCCGCTCATGCTGCTCCAGTAGCTGTATTTTACAAATGTGCCCGGATCAATATCCAGTATAGTTCCATGGTCTTCATACTTTTTACCACCCCACTTCCCGCTGAATTTTATGGGCTCCCCTACCCTCCAGCTCGATTCAAGATCGGTACCAAAAAAATATTTTTTTACCATAGCAGGATCAGTCAGGCCCTGCCAAACTTTAGCCATCGGGGCTTTAAATTTTACCTGCACATTTACTGTTAATTTTTCCATAACGTAGCCTTATTTAATAGTGGTTGTTTTGCAGTGATCATTTGTTCCTTTATCTTCTTAAAATCTGCGCCGGGAACTTCAAAAAATCCAAACCTGAAGTTGTAGCCCCACGCTTTTTTGTTGGTGATAAAATCGAGCTTTTCAATCATCGGGGCTATCGGAACTTCGGCACATTCGTAGTAATTTACATTGCGGCGGTATGGGATAAAATCAATAGCCATTTGCTTCTGATAAATATCCTCGTCACGCACCTGGCCAATGGCTGTAAAAGCCTGCAAAGGCTCATTGCCGTTCATCTTTTGTTTGGGCGAATATACCGCCACCCAGTCGCCAACTTCCATACGTTTAAGCGGCGCCAGTTTACCATGATTGGCCTGAATAAATCCCCCGGAAATGCCACGGCCAATGTGATCTTTTGATACTACTATTATCCAATGTTTCATAAGTGTATGGTTTAAATTAACCGCAAAAACACGACCAATAAAAGCCCTGCCCCTGCCATTATGAAACAAAGTAACAACGCGCTGGTGACAGCCTTATGTCAGCAGGAAAAAAAGAAAAGAAATTAATTTATTTTTTGGGCGATGGTTGCGGTGATCTCCCGTACACGCTGCAGCAAGGTGTCGGGTTTGATGATCTCGGCACGGTCGCCAAAGGTCATATACCATCGGGCAAAACCTTCCAATGAGATGGTCAAAAAAGTCATCTCAATTTTACTTCCTACAGTTTTCTCAGATACAAAACCGCCATAGTATTTTTGATGATCAAGATAGCTGTGAATCTCCTTGTCAACTTTTATCACCACCTGTTCAAGCTGCTTTTCGCAGGCCATTTTGTCAATATAATCTTTTAGCGTAGGGTGCTTACTGTTTACATAACTTTTATCGGTAACCACCAGCTTTCTGATACGGTCGATCCTGAAATCGCGGTAATCATTACGCAGGCGGCAGTAAGCTATCAGGTGCCAGAAACTATCCAGGAAAAAAACGCCCACGGGCTCAACTTCGCGTTTGGTATTTTCCTGTGAGTGGGCGGCAAAGTAATCAATGCTCATGATCTTTTTACAGATAATGCAATCCAGTATGGTTTGGATATGATCGGTACTTCCGGCCCTTTTCTGACTATGGCTTTTCAATACTTCGATGCTGCCGTCAAGGTTTTCCAGGGCATCTTTTTCAGATGATTTAAGAATAGCCCTCACCTTGTACATGGCCGACTGGTACTGTGCCATGGTTGAGGTATCTGTAAGCTTTTCAACAAACTTTTCGGCGGTTAAAAAAGCTGTGGCTTCCTCGCGGGTAAACATTACCGGGGGCAGGCGGTAACCATCCATAATGGAGTAGCCAACGCCGGCTTCGCCTATGAGCGGGATGCCAGCTTCTTCCAGCGTTTTTATGTCGCGGTAAACCGTACGCAGGCTAATATTGAACCTATCGGCAATATCACCGGCCTTTACTACCCTGCGCGATTGTAGTTGGATCAAAATGGCTGATATTCGGTCGATGCGGTTCATGGCGTCCAAATTAAATAAAAAACAATTTACCTTTGATTAATATTTATCTACAATATGGCCGTTCAACCCGAAGAAAAGATCATAACGTTTGAAACCTATTATGATGTGATGCTTGCACATATCATCCGCACCAAACTGGAAGGTTATGGTATCCCCTGCTTTATTGCCGATGAAAACACCATTGGTTCCAACCCCCTTTACAACCAGGCTGTAGGCGGCATTAAACTTAAAATATTTGAGCGTGACCTGGAGCGATGCCGGGAGATTTTAGCCGCCGAAGGTGACCTGCACGACCAGGACCATATTGAAATTGATGACGAAACGCTTAATGCCGTGATTTGCCCTTATTGTGGCTCAACCAATGTACGCTATGGTTCAGCAACCGAAAAAAGGGTTCATTGGTTCACCGCCATCATCTCATTTTTATTGATGATATTCCCTTTTTATAGCCGCAAAGCATGGCATTGTTTTAATTGCCAGCGGGATTTTGAATAGCTTTTTTCAAAGTCGAAACTCTTAAGTCGCGAGTCAAAAATCTTCATTTTTATAACCAGATAGGGTCTTAACTTAAAACTCAAGAGTTACGACTTCAGACTGAAGACTTAGAACTTATGACTTAAAACTGTTTTTCATATATTAGCGGTATGTACAACCGCCGTAAGTTCATTAAATTATCCGCCGCAGGTGCTTCATTTGCAGCGCTTTCTAAATCTGCCATCGCAAAAACCGTCATATCAAAGCCCGAAGGCGGTTATCCTATCGTAATTTCAACCTGGGATTTTGGTATTATAGCTAATAAAGGTGCCTGGAAAGTATTATCATCCGGAGGCCGTGCGCTCGACGCTATTGAAGCCGGTGCCCGCATCCCCGAAGCCGAAGATATTACCAATCATACTGTAGGCCGCACCGGCCTGCCCGATCGTGACGGACATGTAACCCTCGACTCGTGTATCATGGACGAGTTTGGCAACTGTGGCTCGGTAGCTGCCATGGAGAATATAGCCCACCCTATTTCGGTAGCACGTTTAGTGATGGAGAAAACCCCTCACGTAATGCTGGTTGGCGAAGGTGCTACCCAGTTTGCCGTTGAGCAGGGTATGAAAAAAGAAAAACTGCTAACCCCCGAAACAGAAAAGATCTGGAAGGAGTGGCTTAAAAAAGCTCAGTACAGCCCCGTTATGAATATCGAAAACGGCGGTAAACCGGGCAATAAATACAACCATGATACCATTGGTATGCTTGCTATTGACGCCAAAGGCAACATCTCAGGCGGATGTACTACCAGCGGCATGGCTTTTAAACTGCACGGCCGCGTTGGTGATAGCCCGATTATAGGTGCCGGCCTTTATGTAGATAATGAGGTTGGCGGTGCAACATCAACCGGTGTTGGTGAGGAGGTGATCCGCAATGTGGGCAGCTTCTTGGTGGTTGAATTAATGCGCCAGGGCCTATCTCCGGAGGATGCCTGCAAGGAAGCTGTAAACCGTATTATTAAAAAGAAACCGGAAATAGCCAAAAAGATCCAGGTTGGCTTTTTAGCTATTAATAAAAAAGGCGAATATGGTGCCTATGCTATACAAAGTGGTTTTTCATACGCCGTTTGTAATGCACAACAACAGGACCTGTTAATACCAGGCAAGAGTTATTATAAGTAAATTTATTGGTCGATGGACCATAGTCGATAGTCCATAGTTTAATATTGTAGAATATAGTTAACTTAACAGTAGTAGTCTATGAACTATCGACCATAGACAATAAACAAAAAAGGCCATGGACTATTGACTATGGTCTATGGACTTAAAAAAACATGCAGGTATCACTCGAAGTTTGTGCTAATTCGGTAACATCGGCCCTGGCGGCCCAGGAGGGCGGCGCTGTGCGTGTTGAACTTTGCGAAAATTTGAAGGATGGCGGCACCACCCCATCGCACGGCACCATATTAATGGCCCGCAGCCTGCTCCATATCAAGCTGTATGTGCTCATCCGTCCGCGCGGCGGCGATTTTTTGTACAATGATATGGAATACAAGCTCATGATGGCCGATATCAGGTATTGTATTGATGCCGGTTGCGACGGCGTTGTAATAGGTATTCTTAAAGAAGATGGCTCTATCGATATAGAACGCTGTACCGAAATGGTACGCCTTGCCCGGCAATGGGGCCTGGGTGTAACTTTTCACCGGGCTTTCGATATGTGTGCCGATCAGCATAAAGCCCTTGAAGAAATTATTGAAATGGGCTGCGAGCGCGTGCTTACCTCAGGAGGCAAAAGCACTGCTATTGAAGGTGCCAGCAATTTAAACCGTCTTGTTGAACAAGCCGCCGACCGCATCAGCATTATGCCCGGCAGTGGTGTAAGTGAAGCGAATGTGGCCGATCTCATACATTACACCGGGGTAAAGGAGGTTCATTCATCGGCAAGGATCAAGGTTGCGAGTAAAATGAAGTTTCATAATGAAAGCATCATGATGAGCGCCGAAGCCGGCGATGAATATAGTATTGATGTTACCGGCGTTGACCGGGTTAAGGAACTCATCAGGCTGGCTAACAGTTAAATTTATGAATAGAAAAATACTTTTTCTGTTTTTATTCCAAGTTACCGTTTTAAAAAGTTATGCCCAGCTTCAGACTTATTATCACAAAATAGAATCAGTATCTAATAATGAAAAGAGCGTTACCAGGCTTTTCCAAAGAATTGACAGCATTAAACAAACCCGGCAGCCCCATGATAGCAAAGTAACTACTTACTTTAACAGAGATGTGGATTTTGGTTATAAGCATCAACGGATAAACGTTATTTTTAATGGATCGAATCGTTACTATGTTAATTTACTAACAATGGGCGACAGCATTCTAATTAGTTCTGTGTGCTATGATAACTCATTCTTTGGAGATCCGCTTTACGATAAACTAAATAAAAGAGAAAATCATCCAAAAATAGATACTACGAAAGTGTTGCAATACTTAAAAAGACGCAACGACTTTTACAAATCATCCAAAAACATTGAAGATTTAGTAAAAGAGTTAAATCTATATAAAATGTATGCCTTTTATTGCGGTGACGCAAGTCCTAAAACGAAGATGGGGGAATATATTGACGAGCTTGTAAAAAACAGGGATATCAAAAAACTTAAAAATCTGTTGTTCAGCTTTTGCTGCGAGGAACAAGCCTACGGCGTTGCCGGAATAAAAACTCTTCAAAAAAAGAATGTCAAAATTCCTGTTGAGATCATTCGAATAGCCTCCTATGTTAACGATAGAAAATCAGAGTTGATCACCTGTTCGGGTTGTATAGTGGGCATCATAAGTACTGATTATTAGATCAACCATCCAACTAAAAGAAAGTTACCGGCAAAACCAGCTCTATCCTATTGCGCCCTGTCCCGCCAAAAAAATCTTCATCCAGCAGCCTGCTATATCTGATACCGAATGTGATACTGTTTTGATTAAAGAATTTGGTATCAAAATACAGGGTACCACCTGCCGACCTGAAGTTTTGCTTAAAGCCGCTGCCATCGGTAAAAAAGTTTGATGCGCTGGCATGGGTATAATCAAAAAACAATGCTGCACGCAGGCGTAACAGGTAAAACAGGTTGCCGAAACCTGCATCAGGATAAGCTATTGGCATATGATAGGTTAAGCCAATCTTATTCATATCATCCAGGTTTTCGGCGGTATAACCTTTGGAGAAAGGGAAATCATTAGAGAAACTGATCACGTTGTCCTTCCCTTTTTGCTGGTGCGCCAGGCTGATGACAAAGTTGTGGTTCACAAACAAACCAGGGAAATAAAAACTTCCCGTAGCCAATAGCTGCGTTGCTCCCGATCCTGAAACTGCCGATTTATAATTGACGCCTATGCTTTGCGCAAACCGGGGATAAATATTTTTCTGTGCCTGTTGCGTTTGATTGCTAAAGCTGAAATAATTATTCAAATAGCTATATGACCGGTCGGCAAAACTGCTTTTATAGGCTTGTTGAAAGTTGATGCTGTTAAAATACAGATCGCTGCCAAAGGTAAGACTGGTTAAACGCTTACCCTCACTAAAATTCAGGGGAACCCGCAAGCCACCATGCACAGCAGTCTCGTTCCAGTAAACGTATTGGCCCTTATAAAAGCTCCGCCTGTCGAGTGTGTAATCGGCCCCGGCCGAAATATAGGGGAACAAAGCCCCGTAAACGGCATCGAAACCAAACTGCTTGTAGCCTTCGTTGGTATTATAATCAAAAGACAACTCGGACTGAAAAGTATTCAGCACATTCTCGCCCGTGATAGCGAATGAATAATTAGGGTCGCTGATATTGGGGATGATACTGTGAAAATTAAACAATCCATGCGCTTTGGAATAGTTGGTAACCGGCAATGGCTTATCAACTATCCCTGTTACTAAATTGGCAGCCGAATCTTTTTTCAGTGCTGTGATACCCAGATCGGGCAGGTAGCGTGCATAATCTCCCCCGGCGGCTATCCATTTCAAATCTTTTTTATTGGCCTGGTTAATCCGGTAACTATCGGCAGTAAAACCTACCCAGGCCAGTTTATTATCACTTACTGCCGGCTGATAGTAGCCTAAACCTGTAAAATTACCTGTTGGCAACATTTCATAAACACTTTTATTGTTAAGCATCATCACAAACAGGCGGTCGTTTTTACCATCGGTTTGCGTGAAATACAACGTGTCTTTTTTTAGGGCGATAAAACCTATCGGACGATAACTCAGTGGCGTTAAATAATCTGTTTTACCGGTAGCGATCTCCGTAAGGGCTATCCCCATTTTACCATCCTTGTTACGTGCCGCCGATAGCAGTTTACCATCGCCATAAAACTTAGGATAAGTATAAAACAGCCCCCGCGGGTTTGGGATTTCTTTTTGCACTTTCCCGGCTGTATCTAAAATGTGCAGCTGACTCAATCCTGATGGATCAACCCGTACAGCAACAATGCTTTGGCCATCGGCACTAAAAGCAGGCGAAAAGTATTTTGCTTTTGATGTGATCCGGTGTTCCAGCCCCGTTTTTGTATCAAGCAGCATCAGTTCACTATAATTACGGTAGCCCCAGCGTAAATCCGGCCGATAGGATGTATAAATTATTTTACCGTTGTGATAATCAAAATAACTATCCAATGAATAGGAACGGGTGCTGATTTTCACTTCTTTATCACCGGTTTTAACAACAAAGGCGGGCAAATGATCGTAAGTATTTTTTGCATAGATGAGCGTACTATCGTTCACAAAAGCCGGGTATTGCCGGTTGGCGTCAAAATGTTTCTTTCGTTCGGCAACGGGCTGATTGTTATCTTCGGCAAATTGCTGTTTGAAATAAGCAAACCCGTTATTTGAAAAGGTTTTGAAACTTTCGCCGGTGTATTTTTTAACAGCCCATTGAAAAGGATAAAAGCCACCGCGATAGGCCGCAGCGTCATGTGTTACGTTTTTCCAGAGTTCGCTTCCATATTTTTCGCGGCCGTAGGCTACCATCATGTAGCCAAGGGGGTAATGGTCGGGCACATAGTCGCGGTACGAGCCATTGCGAAGCTTCATATAGCTGTAGTTTTTATCCGCAGCCCACAGCGCACGGTAACCGGTAAAAAAATAAGGCAACCGGCCCCTGCCCTGTTCGCTCACCAGGGTTTCGTTAAAAACAGCGTCGCCCTCAAAAAACCAGTTGGGTACAGCCAGGTCGTTACCCAGCGCCTGCCCGCCCTCGCCAAAAATTATGCGGAGTAAATGCGACAGGCCTACATTAAAATTATTGTACTGCTGCACATGCCTGTACTCGTGAATAGCCAGTTGCTGCGGCCATGGCAGGCTGCCTATATCAAAGCTATTTTGTTCGGGAGTTAAAAAAAACTCGCTCCTGAAGGGGGCCAATCCCACATAACCGTTGGCTACGGTGGTTTGGTTTTGCAATACAATACTGATTTGTTTTTGCTTAAAGCCGATTGTTGGCCGGATCAGCCCGTTCATTTGCTGCACGATATTGGCAACCCTTAACCCCGCCGAATCCAAGCCGGCCGGGAATATTACCCGGGCGGGCGGTGTGTTTACCTGTTTCCATTTTATAGATGGCGGATTACCGCCAAACACCTGCGCTTTTGACAATGTAGCAGAAAGTAACAGCGCCGGAAGTATTAATTTTTGAAGCGTTTTGTAACCGGTAAACAGATGATTCATTGAGGGTGAAAGTAAGTACAAATTGTAATTTAAACAACAAGCCACTTACTGAACGCTTATGAATTTGACCTGGTATAAAACAAAAAACACCCATCAAACTGACGGGTGTAAGGACAAGGTTAAAGTTAAGGTTTAGGTTTTCAATATTATATCAATTATTATTGAAGGCAATATTAGCAACCAGTGATAGGTAATGGCAGTTCTTGTTTTGCATGATTTAATCAACGCTTAAATCTCGCCATTTAAAAACAGTCCTGCAACCCGTGAAAACACGGTATTTTATTCCGTTTAATAACGGTTGATAACCGGTACTGGATTAAAAAAAAGCCCGATATGAATATACCGGGCTTACTATGTCATATTTTGATGATCTTACCGCCTTTTTGCCCGGAAGGTTTAGGCGAATCAGGTTTGGGAATATGTTTTATAATGTAGATCAGCGTATGAGCTATTGCGCTTATAGCTTTCACACCAAAATGTACAAAAGGCTTCATCACTTGCCAGGCATTGCTATGCTGATGCTGTACCTGGGGACCTTGTTTGCCTATCCTTTTTATATTATTAGTTGCCATAATTTTAAGTTTAAACGCT
Source organism: Mucilaginibacter gossypii (assembly GCF_017569325.2). Classification (NCBI taxonomy): domain Bacteria; kingdom Pseudomonadati; phylum Bacteroidota; class Sphingobacteriia; order Sphingobacteriales; family Sphingobacteriaceae; genus Mucilaginibacter; species Mucilaginibacter gossypii. Next base: position 3,266,660 of record NZ_CP071878.2, read on the forward strand.
TAGTATAATAAGCATAAAAACCCTGCCAAAAATCAAGCCCGATAAATCAAATCCTTATTTTATAACGTTACACTACCTTTTTCTTCAGCTCAATAACTGTAACCTCCGGCCAAATACCTAACCTTCCAGAAAATGCCAGGAAACCAAAACCACGGTTTACGTACAGATATCGGTTATTTTCATTAGCGAGGCCGGCCCAGTCAACATAACGGTATTTTACCGGGCTCCACCTAAAACCGGGAATCTCTACACCAAACTGCGCGCCGTGAGTATGGCCCGATAAGGTAAGATGAATGGTTGTTGGGTTATAACGAACCTGTTCTTCCCAATGGGTAGGGTCATGCGAAAGCAGTATTTTAAAGGCATCCCGGGGTACGTCCTGAAGCGCCTTATTCAAATCGCCTATCTGGATGAAACCTCTGCCCCAGTTTTGGATCCCGATGAGGGAGATCGATTGCCCGCCTTTTTCAATGGTGACATTTTCATCCAGCAGCAAACGATAGCCTAAGGCTTTGTGATGGTGTTTAAGCTTATCGAGGTTGGCTGCTTTTTCCTGCATGTTATCCCAATGGATATAGTCACCGTAATCGTGGTTACCTAAAATGGAAAACTGTCCGTAGGGCGCTTTGATCTGCCCAAACCTGTCAATATAAGGCTCAATTTCCGATGCTGCATTATTCACCAGGTCGCCGGTAAAAACAAACAGGTCGCTTTTTTGCGCTTTAGCCAGGTCGATACCGCGTTGCATAGCCTCGGTATTATCAAAACTTCCGGAATGGATGTCAGAAAGCTGGGTTATGGTAAAGCCATCGAAGGCATCGGGCAAATCATCAAAATAAAGGGTGGTTTTGTGCAGCTTATAATCGTATTTACCCTTAAGCATGGCATAAAAAAAAGAAGTAAAAGGCACGGCAGCCACCAGTACCGCTATTTCACTGATGAACTTACGCCGGCCTGGAAAAGCCGGCTGCCCGGCAACCCTGCCCGAACCACTGATCAAGTTGAATACACCTACGAAAAACCGCCCCAGATCGCCGAGGGATAACACGATTATGAAAACCAATTTGGTAATAAAAAACGTCAGGAACAGGCTTAGCATCCACTCATGAAACGGGCGCATGCCGCTTGCTGTACTAAAAGCGCCAAAGCCAATTAAAAACAACGCAGTTACACCAACAGATATGATCAAATACCCCCATAAAACAACATTGCGCCACACGTTTGATTGCCAGTCGGCAGTTAAGGTTTTAAGGCCGGAATGGATGTACCAATCAAACAACAAACTAATCAACGCAATAATTGCGAATACCTTCAAAAAACCACTACTGTGCATATAAATACGTATAAGACTGCAATTTAAAAAAGTAAAGGTAATTAGAGGGTAAAATTGCTGATGCAGGCCAGGTTTAAAGATTTTGAGAAAGATGGGAAATTACTTCAACCAAAAATAGAGGCCAATAACCAATAGTATTTGGATACAAATTACGACGAAAAGTCTCTTAAAGCCATTTATTTTGAATGGGCTGAATACATATACCGCCCAGGATAGCAAAAATACAGCCAGTGCCAAACCTCCAACTATTAAAGGATTTGGGCCTTCGGGGTCATTGAAAAAAAAGAACAGCAACCTGGAGCAAATGATAGCTGTTACCGCCAACATTATTAACGAAACCTGTTTTGACCTGAAATATAAATTTGCTGTGGTATTACCCATGACCTTAAGATGAGTATTACACAAATATAACAATGCAGGCAGAGATTCTCAATTTGTTTATTTGTCAATGTATCTTCTAAGTTTCAAACCGGGACGTTACTGTAAAATTATGATCGCAATTGGTAAATACTGAATTCGTATCATCCAATTTATCTACTTTTAAACCCTTATCTCACACCTCAAATGAATCTAAAATATCTGCTGCTATCAGCTCCATTTTTATTAGCGTTACAGGCATTCGCTCAGAATAAAACTACCGATACTGTTTTCTTTGAAGATTTTAATAAACCAACCCTCAACAGGAGCAGGTGGAATGTTGAAGTTACGGGCAACACTGTTAATGACGAGCAGCAGGCCTATGTTGATTCGGCGGCTACCATTTATATGATAGATGGTAAAGCCGAAGGTGCCAAAAATGGCGCACTTGTTTTAAAGGCTTTATATAAACCCGGCTTTACCAGTAAAGAGCAGCGTAAATATGATTTCATTTCAGGCCGCATTAATACCCGAGCTAAAATGGAGTTTACATATGGTACGGCCTCATGCAGAATGAAAATGGCGGCAGGCGCAGGCCTATGGCCAGCCTTTTGGCTGCTTGGAAACGGTAAATGGCCCAATTGCGGCGAAATTGACGTAATGGAAACCGTAGGCGACTCAAGCTGGGTAAGCCATGCTTTACATGGCCCCGGCTATTTTGGCGATACGCCGCTTGCAAAACGTGTATTTTTCCCCGCAGGCATTGATGTTACCCAGTGGCATGTATATTCGGTAGACTGGTTGCCTGAGAGCCTTGTTTTTAAGGTTGATGGTAAAATCACCTATACAGTAACAAAAGCAATGGTTGAAAAATATGGCCGCTGGGCTTTTGATAACAAAAAATTCATCATCCTTAATTTTGCATTAGGTGGTGGCTATCCTGGTGGTGTTAACAAGGTTACCAAACCCTATCATGGCTTATCAGAAAATACAGTTAACAAAATAAAAGCCGGTGATGCCAAAACCATTGTCGACTGGGTGCTGATAACTAAAACTGTGATTTAATATTGTTGATACATTTGTAAAATAAAGGTTATTTAAATTTTACTTTCATAAAACATTGGGTAAATTTTATTGCCATATTTTTGAATTATTAAAAATAACATCATCTACCCATGGCAATATTAACCGTACAAATACCCGACTCAGAGATCTTTACTTTATCAAGTATAGTTGAACAGATATCAGGCAGCATCATCAAAGTTACTGCCGAAGAAGACATCAATCAGGGCGATTGCATTTTGCATAAAGACGACCTTATGATTAAAAACAAACTGGAAGGTAGCCTTCATTCACGGCACCTCTGGAACGATTGATTTTACCATAAACAATCCCGGTTTTTAAACGCCATAAACAAAACAGGCCGTGCTTCATCAGCACGGCCTGTTTTGCTGTATTTACTTGTTTTAATTATGTATAACTACGCGTTCGTGTACACGAACCCTTTCGTCGTGTCGTCGCCTGTGTCGTTCCCGGTATTCGGTCGAACAGCTTGTAAAGCCCATTGCTGCTAATATTAATAATGAAATTGAGCGTGAAACAGTAGTTTTCATAGCAAATGATTTATTAGTTTTCGATAGATAAACTATGGCCAAACAGTTATCATGCCATAAGAGTGCGGCAACAAAGCGGTAAAAGGAATGTTACAGTAGGATAATCATCAGTCGATAACTATTTCAAGCGACAACTCAGGAACTCCGTCGCTCCATAACCTGGTTAATCCAAACAAACAGAGAATCGATGGCCAGAAAGGTTATAAGGATCAATAATGACATTGCTCCATAGCTGTTTGCAGCGTTAAATTAATATAAAACGATACTGTAAAACACAAACAACTATTATTATCTCCATAAATAAATAATAATCTGCAAAGGGCAGTAACATAAACCCAGTTTCATACGTATTATATTTTCATGGAGGATTTTATTCTCAATTAGCATTTTTTTAACTTTTGGGGATAAAATACGAGTACTTTAACAAGTTGATTGACCTGATAACTAATCGCAATTAAAAACTTAATTAAACGCCGGATGAAGTATGAGGGGCTATGTAAATATACCAGGATCGGTTGATTGTAACTGCTGCAAGGTTTGCGGTGCAAGACCAATAATTGTGCTGATTAAAGATATTGGATATGTAGTAAAATGCCCTGTTGATGACAGTCATTACAGGACCAATGCGGGCCTTATTGATATTAATGACTGGAATTTACACAATATCAATTGTATAAATCACGAGGACGAAAAATTGATATTCAGTTTTCATTGAATGCTTGTGTAATTTATTTGTGCATTACTTTAACCATAATGCTAAACCTATATCTTTAGGCATTTAAATTACAAATCCTAACAATGAGATCTTTATCAATAATCTTTAAAACAGCCAAACTAACCACGTTGCTGCTGGCAATAACTGTGCTTTTGCCTGTGGTTTGCAAAGCCCAAAACGGTACCGATATCTCGCCGGTAATTGATCATATTGCAATTACTACCGGTAACCTTAAAAAAAGCACCGAATTTTATACCAAAGTATTACACCTTAAAAAAGTTGACAACCCCTTTGCCGATACCGTACACCAATGGTATAGCCTTGGCAATAATGTGAAACTACATGTTATACAGGCCGAACGCAACGAAAAACAGGTTAAAGGCGTACACCTTTGCTTCACCGTTTCGTCGGTAAAAGAGTTTGCAAAAACGCTTGATCAAATGAATATCCCTTACTCAAACTGGAAAGGTGACAGTAAAGAACCTACCTACCGGGCAGATGGCGTATTGCAACTTTATTTCCAGGATCCGGATGGCTACTGGATTGAAATAAACAGCCCGGCTAAAAAATAAGCCGGGCTGCCAAACAATCACTTAACTAAATTTTTGAATTTCTTTTTAACCAATAGCCTTTGCACAGCCAAAAGCCCGAAAGCACTATTATTGGGAAGAATACCCATATTACCGCCGCAGCGTTAGGGATTTGAACCACAGGGCCATGAATGTATCCTGTAGCAGGGATGCTCAACCAGATGTGGCCCCATCGGATCTCCCTTACGCTCAAGCGCAGCTGTCATTGTAAACAGGTATTAATAATCCAGCTCCTGGCAATAGATACCGGCGTTTTGCAACAACGATTCGATATAACGAGGCGAAAGATCCTTAGCTTCCACCCGTAAAATATTATCGCAGTCTTCCAGGTCAAAGTTCCATTGGGCTATGGCGGGTATTTTGGTTAATAAATTTTGTACCCGGCTCACCTGCCGTCTCTGCCGTACACTTGTTGCAAATACCAGTACATCCATTGTTATGTTATTTGAGGTAGATAAATATCAATTTATTTAGAACTGAAAGCGGAATGCATAAAGCTTAAAGCTGATATTCCTGATCGCTTACTCAGCCTTCTTTTCTTCGTTTGTGGTAGTCTTAAAATCGTCCCAGTCACGGCTAAACCTGCCATGCCCGTGGCCTTTCCATCCGCACATGCGGTCTTCCCACTGAGCACGGAATTTATCTCTGTCTTCAGGGCTCATATTCTTAAAACGTTCGGCCATGCGTCCGCGCATCCAGGGTGCACCTCCTCCGCCTTTAGGGCCGCCTTTCCCAAAACCAAACAAAATCTTGCATAAAATAAATATGCCAACGGCCTGCCAGTAAGTAATGGTTGTTACATGTAAAATATCCGGCAATAAATTATTCCACAGCTGCATTACCACAAAGCTGATGACGGCCAGGCAAGCGATCACCCCAAGCGGGATGAAAAAAAATCGCCTTTTATAAAAAAATGGTTTCATGTTATATAATGTCTTAATTTTTAATATTCAGTAATTTCGGTGTAAAGCTGGGCAAGCCGTTTGCGCAAGTGTAATACGGCGTAACGTTTCCTTGATACCAGCGTGTTGGTATTTAGCCCGGTACGTTTGGCAATTTCCTCAAAGGGGATATCTTCAAGCTCATGCCAAACAAATACCTGTTTTTGTTCTTCGGGCAATTCATCCAGCGCAAAAAATAACTGCTCCCAAAAAAGGTTGCGCAAATACTCGGTTTCGGGAGTGGTAGCTTCGGTAAGGAGTATGGCTTTAAAGTCCGGTGCCTCATCGTCATAATCCTCATCATCGGCCAGCATATCATCAAGCAGGGCTTCCGTCTTTTTTTTATGCTTATCAGTTATTTTGTTCCGGGCCACCCGGTATAGCCAGGCGCTGGTTTGTTCAATCGGTTCAGAATTAATAACAGCGCTAAACTGGTACCAAACATCCTGGAGTATATCCTCGGCGTCGGCATCGTTTTTTACCCTCCGGCGAATAAATCCCAACAGGCTTTTACCATACGACGCAATTGTTTGTATGATGTGGCTGTTTTTGTCCTGGGGCATTATCGCTGTTGTCAATTTCTTTATCCTTTTTAAAGATAAAGACGATTGTGATTTAAAAACATTTTAATTTTTTTTCAAAAAAATCTATTGCATATCAAAAAGTCATTTCAGACAGCTAAAACAGTATTTATTTGATTGCAGAAGCGACTTAAGTAACTGATATTTAAACATCATAAAGATAGTTTTGTCGAATTAAATTCATTTTAATTAAAAATATTTGAACTTTATTCAATTTATACCGAATATTACTGTATGATTAACGAACCGGAAATTATTTTAGATAAAACCGACCTGCATATTTTGCGATTGATGCAGGAAAACGCCCGGATCTCTAATGCCGACCTGGCCCGTGAGCTTGGCATGGCGCCATCCGGCATACTTGAGCGCGTAAAAAAACTGGAACAAAAAAATGTGATCCAACAATATACAACGCGCATCAATCCGGCGGCCCTGCAGCAAAAAATGCTTGCTTTTATATTTATGAAAGCGGCCGATGGGCCAGGAAGCGATGCTACATCAGGCGAGCTGGCCAAGATACCCGAAGTACAGGAAGTGCACCACATAGCCGGCGACGATTGCTATTTAATAAAAGTGCGTACTTATGACTCCGCCTCGCTAATGAATTTAATGCGCACTCACTTCAGTAAAATACCCAATATTTTGAGCACCCGCACCACCATAGTGCTCGAAACCAAAAAAGAACAACAACAATTGGTTATACCCGAAAAATAATATATCATGGCACCTACTACTGCAAAATCCACTTCGCCCATATTAGTTATTATAGCTTTCGCCACTGTTTATATAGTATGGGGCTCTACCTACTTTTTTATAAAAATTGCAGTAGCTGGTTTTCCGCCGCTGCTGTTGGGCGCGCTGCGCTTCTTCACAGCGGGTTTGCTGTTAATGGCGTGGTGTGCAATTAAGGGTGAAAAGATTTTTGTAAAACAAAACATATTACATGCAGCAGTAAGCGGTTTCCTGCTGTTGGTAATAGGTAACGGTGCAGTAATATGGGCCGAACAAACTTTACCAAGCGCTATGGTGGCCATTATGGTAACATCGCCGCCAATTTGGTTCGTGCTGCTTGATAAACCCAACTGGAGCACCAACTTTAAAAGCAAAAGCACCATTGTCGGCCTCATCATTGGCTTTATAGGTGTGATACTTTTATTTCGGGATCAGATCGCGGACGTATTGGGATCATCGGCAGGTCCATCAAAATTACCAGGAATGATATTGCTTTTACTTGGTACACTGGGCTGGGCCTCCGGTTCATTATATTCAAAACATTATAACACTAAAGGATCGGTATCGGTAAATACGGCCTGGCAAATGCTTGGAGCCGGCATATTTTTTATTCCCGCAAGTTTTTTAAACAACGAGGTACAAACCGTACAATGGCATGCCATACCGGTACAAAGCTGGTATGCCCTGGCTTATCTCATTATATTTGGATCGATAGCGGCATTTAGCGCTTATGTATGGCTTTTACAGGTGAGACCGGCTACCCAGGTTGGTACCTATGCCTATGTTAACCCGGTGATAGCCGTATTATTGGGGGTAATTTTTGCAGGCGAACATGTAACGCTGATCCAGGTTATTGGACTGGTTGTAATATTGAGCAGTGTGTTGCTGATCAATTTATCGAAGTATAGGAAGGCAAAACATAGAGAACTGGCAGTAGCAAAGTGAACACAAGCGCTGAAACGAAAAAAATAAAAACTATGTCATTGCGCAGCGCGGCAATCTCGTAGTCAATACATAGCCGGCTTGCGTAGCTACGAGATTGCTTCGTCGTTCCTCCTCGCAATGGCATTTTTATTAAAAAGTCCCAAAGAGACAAAAGTATAAATCAACTCTCCCATTTTCCAAATTCAAAATACTTACTGATACTGATGCCAACTTTACTGCCAACCGGGTACTTACGCCTGTCGTAATTAATTACCCGCAGTGTTAAACCATCTTTTTCAACAATAAGTTCTTCAAAAAAGCCTTTAAACAATACCATTTTCACCAGCCATTTGCTGCCCAGGCTGCTAATTTTAATATGCTCGGCGTAAACCACCACCACGCTGCGTTTACTTTTTATGCCGCAAACTTTTGCCTGGGCCGATGTTAGCCGGGTACAGCTGGCCAGTATTTGTGCCGTGTACAATAATTTAGGCGCATGATATAACTGCTCAGGACTGCCGTTCTCCACAATCTCCCCTTCTTTAAGTACAATAAGTTCATCGGCCATGGAAAGGATCTCGGCAGGATCATGCGATACCAATACTACGGTAACTCCCCATTCCTTTACAATATACCTGATATCGTGCTGTAAACCTTCCCGATAGGTTGCATCTACCTGGTTAAAGGGTTCATCAAGCAGTAAAACTTCCGGGCGGCTAATCAATGCTTTGGCAATGGTTACACGCTGCTTTTCGCCACCGCTTAATTTACCAAAGGGCATTTCTCTAATGGTGTAGATATTTAAAAGGTTCAAGGCTTCAGTAACATGATGGATAGCCTGACTTTGATCTTCGGCAGGCAAACCTTCACATATAGTGTCCCATACCGATATTCGCGGATCAAGATCGTTATCGTGCTGCGCTACCATCCGCATAACCTTATGGGCATGCTGAATACCTTTTTGCCTGCTTAATACCTGCTCCTCCTTAAAAAACACCTCACCATGGTCGGGCTCCAGGGTACCATATAACAGGTTGAGCAAAGTGGTTTTCCCGCTGCCGCTTTCACCTACTATCGCTGTTATTTTTGCTTTTGGAATAAAAATGGTAACGTTATTAACCCCCGAAGACTTATCCCCAAAAAAGTTTTTAGTAACCGATATGGTTTCCAGTATCAGATTATCTTGCATCTACGGTAATTAATTTTCAGGATGTTATAGGAAAACCATTCACCCCGGATCCAGGCTTCTAATCTAAAGAAAAGTTGAAAGCAAAAAAACTTAATATGCCAATCTGAACGACAAGCGCAAAACAAATAGTAACTAAACGCTATTTATTATCAATAACCAAATTATATAACCATGAACAAAGCCATAGGGATTGTACTCATTATTGTAGGTGCGGCCATGCTCATCTGGACAGGTTTTACTTACACCAAAAAAGAAAAGATCATTGATGCCGGCCCTATACAGGTATCGGCCGACAGGGAAAAAACTGTTAACTGGCCGCCCTACCTTGGCGGATTATTAGTTATAGGCGGCATTGTTGTAGTTGCTACTTCAAAAAAATAGGGGCTTATTTATTATCTGCCGCTTTAAGTATGCTAACATACTTACCAACAAGCAGTTAATAATAACCCTGCCACAAGCTTTAAGAAAAAAACAGGTCATATTTATAAATATAGGCAAAAAAGAAGGCCGCATCATTTGTTTTATGATGCGGCCACGGGGATGCTGCCCCTCAGCAATTTAATATCATTAAGCCGAAACCAGATCGGGATTATGGTTAACCTGGCTAATGGTAAGCGCCTGCTGAATGTTGAGCCCGGCACCCTGCTGGTCCGACATCCATTTTTGGATCAGTGCATTTAACGTGTTCAGCTGGCTGGCATAAGCATCCGGGTTAACGCCTTTCAGTTTTGCTAAATAAGCCACCGCGTCGGCTATTTTTTGCACATCTGTTTTGCCATCTTCCTGTACAGCCCAGTTTAAATCGGTAACCACTTTGGGCAGCCATAATTTAATACCGTTCACAATTACTGCTGATGCCGGCACCAGGGTTTCCAGCGTCATTTCCAAAAACTGGCCGGCCTGGCTTGCTTCAAGGTTTTTGATTCCGTTAGCAACTTTGTCGGCTACGGTAATGATTTCATGTACAGCGTCTGAAGCGTTGTGGAACAGGGATTTTACATGATCCCACATTTTTGATAAAAAAGACATAGGTTGTAGTTTTAAGTTTATATAATTTGATTGTTGGTTCACAAACGTTTAAAGCCATATACAGGCGACCCGAACACTATAAATACCATTGATTCAAGCTATTTGCTGATTCAGAAAACTGCAAATTGCCTCCGGGTTAAATGACTTTAATTAGAGAAGATAAAATTGACGATAAAAACAGCCGGGTAACATAGTGTTTATACGCTTTCGGGATGCGGTTTTTACGTTATTTAATGATATCAGCGGTGTTGCCAATGTTTTATTGTGTTAATGGCACGGCTTAGTTCAGGTTTTACCCTCTCGTATTTATGTTTTTCAAACTAAAACCTTATATTCAAATATAAAACCCTCATTATGAAATATATAAAACACAATTTTATTTTCGGCGCGCTGTTGTTTGCCAGCACCGGTAGCTACGCCCAGCAGGAAGTTATTGATACTGCAGCTTTCAGTCGCATCCGCAAGGCAGAGCTTAGCAGCTCACAAATTCCGCAGATAGCGCATTATTTAACCGATGTATCCGGTCCGCGGTTAACCAATTCGCCGGGTTATGCCCGGGCAGCAAGCTGGGCAGTTGCCACCATGAAAAAATGGGGAATGACCAATGCCGCTACCGAGCCCTGGGGCACTTTTGGCAAACAATGGGAAGTGCAGGATTTCAGTATGATGATGCGCGCACCCTATAATGCTCAGATCAGGGCTTATCCTAATCCATGGAGCCCGGGCAGCACAGGCTTGCTGCAAGGTGAAGTTATGATAATTACAACGGCACAGGCTATAGATACTACTTATCTGAATAGCCACGCTACCGGGTTTAAAGGCAAATTTGTACTGGTTACCGGTGAGGCGGCTGATTATAAAAAAGACTTTGAGCCATTGGCCGAAAGACTGGCCGACACCGCGTTAGCCAACCTGAAGGATACTTATATGGTGTCCCGCTCCATGATCGACATGTATACTACTAAATACCTGAAGATCTTTAAAACAGCAGACCGCATATTGAAAAACGCTGGTGCGCTGGCATTCATTAGCGCGGGCCGCAGTAATGTTAACGGAACCGTTTTTGTGCAAGGGCGCTACGGCTATAAATTAACTGATCCGGAAACCGTACCGCAGGTTACCATGGCTTCGGAGGACGGGCAGAAGATCAAACGGCTAATCCAATCGGGCCAGAAAGTTGAACTGGCCATGAGTTTTATGGACAAAACATCTACCGAAGATACAAACGGCTACAACGTAGTGGGCGAAATCCCCGGCACCGACCCCAAACTAAAATCGCAGCTGGTGATGCTGGGCGGTCATCTTGATTCGTGGCAGGCAGCTACCGGTGCAACCGACAATGCCGCAGGCTGCATTGTAATGCTGGAGGCCGTTCGCCTGCTCGATTCGCTTGGGCTTAAACCTAAACGCACCATCCGCATTGCACTATGGAGTGGCGAAGAACAGGGTTTGCTGGGTTCATTCGGGTACGTTAAAAACCATTTCAGGGATGGCGTTAAATTTACTGTAAAGCCCGAGCAGGCTAAAGTATCGGCCTATTTTAACCTGGATAATGGTACCGGAAAAATCAGGGGGATCTTTGCGCAAAACAACGAAAAAATGAAACCGATATTTGAACAGTGGCTAAAACCCTTTAATGACCTTGGTGCCACAACGGTAACTATGGCCAATACCGGGTCAACCGATCACCTGGCGTTTGATTGGGCTGGCATACCGGGTTTCCAGTTTGTGCAGGACCCTATTGATTATGAAACCCGCACGCACCACAGCAATATGGACGACTACGACCACCTGATGATAGATGATCTGAAACAGGCCGCCATCATCGTAGCCTCATTTGTGTACCAGGCCAGTATCCGACCTGAAATGCTGCCAAGGAAACCGCTTGTAAACGAAACCTTTGTTTTTGATGGGTTTTAGGAGAATAGCAACCGTCGCGATTAAATAAGCTCACTGAGACGCAAAGGCAAAAAAATCTTTGCGTCTTAGCGAAAAATATCTTCCTCAACGTATATTTTAATACAGGCTTGTTTAAACTTCAAAAAAACGACGGGTGATAAACAATATGAGCATCAGGAGATATCGATGCTTTGCAGAGCCGGCCCCGCTTTGATCACAGGGCCGGCCCTCTTAATGGATTTGAAAAACAATTAAGAACGGTTAACAGGTTTGAGGATCCGTCTGTCTTCAGCTTTTTTGTTTAACCTGTTTTTAACAAATGAGTTGACCATAATAACCAGGATACAACAGGCAACCAATACGTAAATAATTAGGATGTGCTTTGGCATTTCAGTTTATAATTTCCTAAATGTAACAGGTTTGCTACTTAACCTGCAAGCGTTTTTTAAAATAAAGTTTCGACTAATTTGGTACAAAAGTCAAAAAAATGTCATTTTCCAATTTCGGAATTCGGATGTTCGATTTGGGATCTATCCTGAGTGATTAAATCCATGGACTCTGAAGGTTAGATGACAAAGAGGGCCTGTCAGTCTGAGCCTGTCGAAGACTCGTGTGCAGGGGCCCTGTCCGCCATACTTCGACGGGCTCAGTATGACACCCATTTTTTAAGTTGTCATGGATAGGTTAAGAGGAATATTTTCCGATAAAATCTGTCGGTACAAAATCGGTAAGCCACACCTTGTTTTCTGACAGATAGAATTTATGACCCAGCCGGTGCATTTCACCCGCCGCAACGGTTAACACAACAGGTTTACCATGGCGTTGACCAACCTTAACAGCCGTTTCAAGGTCGCTGCTCAGGTGTACGTGTTGCCGGCTCCGCTTTTCGAGCCCGGTTTGCAAAATCGCCTCAACCGACTGGCTCCCTGTGCCATGATACAGCACATCCGGTGGTATCTGTGCTTCATAACCCAGCTCAACCTCAACCGAATGCCCCTGGCTGGCTCGGATCTTCTGCCGGGCATCATCAAATGCGAAACGCTTTTTGGCGTTAGTTTCAACTATGTGGTTCAGTATTTCAAGAGTTATGGCTTTACCATGCGCAGCCGCTTTCAGCAGCAACTCGTCAACGGCTACCCAGCCCTGCTCATCAAGTTTAATATTTATTACTTCGGGCTGATGACGTAATACCAGGCTTAAAAATTTGCTTAGGCTGGTAGTTTCTTTTTCGCTTATCATTAGCACTAATATAAATGCTTTACGTCACGAATTTAACAAACTGCTCAAATTCTTTCCCTGCGGTACAGGGCTATCCCCAGCATAATGCTCCAGTGATTTTCGGTATAGATCTTTCATTTGTTTAACCAGGATCCGCGGACCAAGCACTTTCAGTTTAGGCCCGAAACCGAGCAATTCACGCTCCAACTCGAAGTTCATGATCACCCTAATGCTGAATATTGTTCCGTCTGCCGTAACTTTTAATATTTTTTGCGTGTGGTGCAATGGTTTGGTAATAACATACGGGGCATTTTTATCATCTACCCAAAATATGACTTCATTATCGCGCTGACCCGGCGATTTGGTAACGCCAAGCACATCATTATAATAAGTAGCGAGATCGATCCTGGTGTTTTCAATATATTCATCGGCATGTACTTCAACAGTCTGGATCCTGTCGAGCGCCAGGGTAAGCAGCGGTTTATTTCTTATGTGCGATATACCCAAAACAAACCATCGGTTACGGTACTCCTTCAACAAATAAGCGCTGAAACAAAATGTACTGGCCTCCCTGGCCTTAAACGACTGGTAGCTAACACAAAGCGTATTCTTAGCTACAATAGCCTTGCGGATGATCTCAATCCATTCCAAACCTTTCAGGTTATCGTTTTTTTCAAAATCAACCACCGGTGTGCTGTGCGTCTTCTGGCTGTAGATCTTGTCTTCCAGTTTGGTTACCATTTCGTTAAGGTCGGCAAAATGCCCCAGGCCTTTAAACTGGCCCAGCAAACCGGCTACCTCGCTAAGCACCTGCATGTCCTGGTTATTGAGGGGGATGTTATTGATGCTGTAATTCTTGTCGGAGTAGGTGTAATACTTTTTATCAACCACTACAATAGGCGCTTCGTACCCCAGCTTATTACTGCGCATCATTTCAATATCGGCCTGTACGGTGCGGCGGCTTACCCCGCTGTCTATCCCCTGGTATTCGTACAAAGCTTCGGAGCAGGCTTCAATCAGATCGTCAAGCGTCCACTGCCGGCGGCGGTTTTGCAGGCAGCTATCAATGGTTCGGTAGCGGATAAGGGCGTTGCGGTTTACAGGCATATTTTGATTTCGGATTTAGGATGTTAGATTTCGGATTTATTTATTCTTTAATTTCCCTACCCCCTTTGCGGCGAAGCCGGAGAGAGGGTCGACAAGCTAAGCGATGTCGGGGTGAGTCGACACACCAGTTCATGACTTTTTTATAATATTATTAAATTATTTTCAACTGCGCAAATACATTGCGCAGTTGAAATTTTACTTTGTATCGTTAAATAACAAAAGCAGCTAAACAAGAAACCCCTCCGCCAATTGGCGGAGGTTTAAGAGCGCTATGGAAAAGATAAAAATAAGCAACAACGAATTAACCGCATTAGGTATTAACGACGTAAAAATATTGGAGAACTTTAGCCGTGTGGCGAATGGCCTGCTAAAACACGGCGTAATGGATAAGGAACAGATCCTGGCCAACCTGGAAGCCCTTATTGACGACCCAATGCCTTATGCCCTTAAAAAAGGCGGCAAATTCAAGAACCTGGCCGAGGCGGTAATTGATCTGCGAAAAGAAGGAAAATTTTTAAAACAGCCGCGAACCAACTTCGCACTGAAACAGGAAATTGCCGATTTCCCGGTTTACGGCCTTGAGCATATTGAAGTGGGTGCGCTTGCGCAGATGAAAACCGCGATTAAGTTACCCATAGCCGTAGCAAGCGCTTTAATGCCCGATGCCCACCAGGGTTACGGCTTGCCTATTGGCGGTGTGCTGGCTACAACTGCCAATACCATCATCCCCTTTGCGGTTGGGGTGGATATTGCCTGCCGTATGTGTTTGAGCATCTTTGATTTGCCTGCCGGTGTGGTTGACACCGAAACCGACATTCTTAAAGGGCTTCTGCTTGATCATACCAACTTCGGCATTGGCGGGGTTACCAAAACGCATTTTGATACCTCGTTGTTCGACAGCCCTGTATGGAGCGAAACCAAGACAATCCGGAACCTTAAGAATAAAGCCTATTCACAATTGGGTACCTCGGGTACCGGCAACCACTTTGTTGAATGGGGCGAACTTACCGTTGCCGAAGGAGCGCTTGAAGGCATCCCGGCCGGTGGTTACCTCGCTTTATTGTCGCACTCAGGTTCGCGCGGGTTTGGAGGGAGCATTGCCGATCATTACTCAAAAATTGCTATGAGCAAAACCAAGCTTCCGCAGGAGGCCAAGCATTTGGCATGGTTAAATTTAGATAACGACGAAGGGCAGGAATACTGGATTGCCATGAACCTGGCCGGCGATTACGCCAGCGCCAATCATCACGAAATCCATAACAAAATTGCCCGTGCGCTTAACCTTAAACCGGTAATGATGATTGAAAACCACCACAACTTTGCCTGGAAAGAGCAGCTTGCCGATGGTACCGAAGTAATGGTACACCGAAAAGGCGCTACTCCGGCAGGCGAAGGTGTATTAGGGATCATTCCCGGCAGTATGAGCACACCTGGCTTTGTAGTGCGCGGTAAAGGCGATGCTGCATCCATCAACTCAGCTTCGCATGGTGCAGGCCGTTTAATGAGCCGAAGCGCAGCCTTCAAAACTGTAGACCCGAAAGCAGTTGCCGCTAACCTCATAGATAAACGCATTACCCTGATGGGAAGCGATTTGGACGAAGCGCCGATGGTGTACAAGGATATCCATGCTGTGATGGCCGCCCAGCATGATCTGGTTGATGTACTGGCAAGCTTTCAGCCGAGGATAGTGCGGATGGCGGATGCTAAGGAAAAGCCGGAGGATTAGGAGAAGAGTCTTAACTTGGGAGTTTGAAGTTGAAAATCAGATTTTTAATTATATTTCTAAACGCTGCCGCAAGTGTCCTCGTGGCCGTTGCACAACGAATACTTAGACAACAAATAAGTATTCGTTATCTAATCACTTTCCTGAAAAACCTGATTATGTGTAGTAAAAACGGGAGCTTTTAAATGCTTCTAAAAGGCTCATTATTACCTGCAAGAACGACTTTCCTTCATATTTAATTAACTTTTTAAGATTGTAAGCGATTCCTGCCATCAACATGCATTTATTGGCTAATTCTATTCCAATTGTATTTACTTTTCTCATTCCCAGGTACTCAACCAGCGTTCCAATGACAGGCTCCACTGTGCTTTTTCTTATGACCATCATTTGTTTGCCATAGGCCTCGTTTAATCGTTTGTGCATGTCGTCAAACAGCGGCTTAGAAAGCGAATTTGTAATTGTTTTATAGGTTGATTTTTTGAGGCACTGTTTGCGAACAGAACATACCGCACAATCGGATCGTTTACTCATATATTCTTTAGAAACGCCGTGATGATCCTTATAACCAATAAATTTTAAGCTATTACCCTGACTACATTGGTATGTATCATTTTCAGCATTATATGTAAAACCCTGCCGTTCTGACTTGTAAGTGCCTGTGTTGGGGATATATCCGGTAATTCCTCTTGAAACAAGGCTTTGCAATACAGTTGAACTGCTATAATTAGCATCCGCAATTACTTCCTTTACCTCCAAACCATGATCTCCGAGATTGACACAAACTTTATCAAGCACTGTATCAAGACATTGGTTGTCCTTTTTGTCTGCATGGCAGGCTCCAATGCTTGTAATCACATAGCTGGATGTATCTACGCTAAGCTGACTGAGATAATTTAACTTAGTTACCTTGCCCGGTTTTACAGACATTCTCGCATCCGGATCAGTAGTACTTGCCCGGTTAGCATTACTGCGCTTTTGTGTTTTTTGCCTTCCTGATTTATCGGATAAGTGATCATCTCCTTCAGTTGCCTGACCTTCTTTTAACTGGTCTGTGAACACCTGTCCATCCTCTAAAATATCCTCAACACTACTCATTGATGCATTCGCTTTTACAAACACACTATCAACTGCCTGTCTTTTGCCGGTTAACATTCCTTTGTCTATGCACTGCTTTAATACTTGTTTAAATAATTGGTTAAATATGTCTTCATCATAAAGCTGACGGGTACGACTTAAAGTAGAATGCCAAGGCAATTCTTCGTCGATATCGTAACCAATAAAATAAAGAATATCAAGGCGCATGGATGATATGTTAATGATGCGCCTATCACTTGGCTGATTCTCCAAATAGCCTACGAGTAATAACTTAAAGAAAACAACCGGGTCAATACTTTTTTGTCCGTCTTTTCCGTAATACTTAGCGGTAGAAGCATATAAAAACTGAAGATCTAGTGTTTCTTTCAGCTTTCGGTATATGTTGTCTGCCGGAACACGGTCGGATAATTGGAAATTGGTAAAGAGTTTCTCTTGATAGTGCTTCTTTCCTTGCATGTCATTAAGATACTAAAAACCAGTATCTTAACATAAATTATTATAAAATAACTGGCGCGTTGTGCAACGGCCACGTCCTCACTTGTGGCCCGCGTTTAGTTATCTACATGGAGAGCCATGTTTGCTTAGCATAATGCCCACAAGCGAGGGCGCTTGCGGGAGCTGGGACTGGGCAGGCAAACAACTAAACCGAATCACGAATGCTTATATTGCCGCAATCATATAACCTCTTGCTTGAAGTATTTTATTGGGGCCTGCAATGGGAACTAATTACAAAAGCCGAAGCTGTAAAATGGGCCGATGATATCATCATCACTACAGAAGATATTCCGGATTATTTTTTCATTGAGCTTTCAATGAGCAAGAGCATTACAGAAGCAAAGGTGCTTATCAAAGACAAAATAAGTATAAGCAATGCACCTATTATAGGCAATGTATTGCTTGGGTTAATTTATCATAAACTCAATAGCAATAATATCGGGTTACAAAAAGCATGCGAAGTAATGGACCGCATCGCGTTAAATGATACGATGGCCGGTGACAAAATGGGGGTGCTATACCAGTTTAGCGATGAGCTGCAGGAAGCATTCCGCCCGGAACACTACGACTATCTGCGTATTGAAATATTACAATTTTTATCGATCTATAAAGATTTTGCATTGGACAATTACGATATGTGGCCTTCCATAAATGACCAAATCGAAACGCTCATTTTTAATATAGCACAACAAAGAATTGATCAGAACGAGACATTCAAGCAGGCGCAAAACCACATCAATTTTGTACGCCAGTTTACTATAAAAATGGCATTGTATATATTGATATTGGGAGCCGAAATAGTAATTTTATCAAAGGTTGATTTAACATATAAACTCAGTAAAGATCTCTATGCTATATCATTAATAATATTGGCAATTGCGATGTGTTATCCTGTTGTATGGGTGATATATCGTGCACTGTCTAAGCTATTTCGATTATAATCTTTATTCACCTCCATTCCCTATCTTTACCCTACCATGGAAGCCAAACCTTTTCTCCAGGAGATCCAACTGAAACGCGATACGGTACCATCTTTTGATACCTATCCATTTCACATCCCTTCCATCAGGAGCTTAAAGTCGTTAAAGTTCCATCGCGATGTTACTTTTATCATTGGCGAAAATGGTTCGGGGAAATCAACGCTGGTAGAGGCCATCGCTTTGCATATGGGTTTCAGTATCGAGGGAGGCTCAAAAAACGCGCAGTTTCAAACGCATAATAATTCGTCGCAACTTTTCAATTATTTAACCGGTATAAAAAGCTACAAAAAGCCAACCGATTATTTCTTTCTCCGGGCCGAAAGCTTTTATAACGTAGCCACCTATATGGAAAACGTTTATGAAAACGACAAAGGCTCGTTTGCACGACAATACGGTGTAAAGTCGCTTCATGAATGCTCACATGGTGAATCGTTCATGGCAACGCTAACCAACAGGCTTACCGGCAACGGGCTTTACATATTTGATGAGCCAGAGGCCGCATTGTCGCCAAACAGGCAGATGGCCGCACTCTCACTCATCAATACGCTTGTGAATGAAAACTCACAGTTCATTATCGCCACCCACTCCCCTATTTTATTAGCTTATCCGGGTGCAACCATTTACCAACTGGATGATTCGGGTATTAAACAGGTACGTTACGAAGAAACGGAGCATTACATGGTTACCAAACATTTCCTGAACAACTATGCAGAGATGACGCGGATCCTTTTTGGGGAATGAGTGGTTTCCTCCAAGATTTTTTAAGCTCCCATATTACCGGTCTTAACCTCCCCGGCGCGTTTGTAATTAACAAAGATCACTCCGCTTGGCGTAACGGTGCTTTCCGTTACCTCCAAAGTAGTAGGCACGGTGTCCTCACTGAATATGGTTTTTCCTTTGCCAAGCAGTACCGGGTATATTTTGAGCCAAAGCTCGTCTACCAGGTCATGTTTCAGTAACAGCTTAACCAGTTCCCCGCTGCCCCAGACTTTGATGTCCGAACCTTCTGAATCTTTCAGTTTTTTAATACCATCTACACTTGTAAGGAACACGCTGTTGTTCCAATCGGATTTATCCTTTGTATTGGATAGCACATATTTTGTTACCTCATTAATACCTGGCCAAAAACTTGCATGTTTAGGCCAATACTCTTCAAAAATGTCGAACGTTTTCCGGCCTAACAGAATATCTGTCGCTTCCATCTGCTGCTGCATCATCTTACCCGAAACTTCATCCATAAAAGGTGCCGACCAGCCGCCATATTTAAAACTGCCTGATTGGTCCTCTTCCGGTCCGCCGGGTGCCTGCATTACGCCATCTAAAGACATGAATGTTAAAACGATTATCTTTCTCATAAGGATTTTGATTATTGCTTTTATAATGATACAAATCTCCATAATAAGCTAATAATGCCAGCGGTGCAGATGCGACAAATAATAGGGCGAATGCGACGGGAAATGATGCATTCTTTTATAAAGGATTACCAGAAAACTGTAGCTTTATATAAACTGTACCAATCATAAATGGGTCAAAGAGCAAATTATATACTTATTGAAAACTCCCTGCAAACTATTTATTATAACCATTGGAGAGCTAATTGTATAACCTCTGATCTTTATCTTGGAGAAAAGCGCTTTATAAATTTTGTAAGATCATGTAAGGCGGTGACTGTATTCCTGAATGAAGTTTGGGTAGAAGGATTTGTAATTGTTAATATCGATAAAAAGACACTCCATTTTTGGAGTTTAGAATTCGGCACAACATCAGCAACCAGTTTTTACTTAAAGAACCTTCAAGGCAAATGGAAAAATTGGTCAGTAAATTTACTTTACAACAAAATGTATGATATCGAACAGATTTTAAATATCGATTATATTTCACAGCAAAAGCAATTTCCTCTATTAATAAACACAGCAGATGAGGTAATTAATGATAAAGTTGGCGAATTTGGCGGTACCATAGTAATTATAAAAACACCAATTGCAACACATAAAACTCAATTAGGAAATGTTTCTATAGCTGGTATATTAAACTTTGGAGAAGCTGTTGTGGATATTTTATTACATAAAAAAGAGTATCCACTGCCAAAAGAAGAAGAAGACAGAGTGTTTGCGACCTTAATAATAGATACAGTTCATAAAGCGATAATCATTGACAACAGCGAATTTGGGTTGTGGGAACAATGTCAAGGCAAATGGAATGGATATAGTTTTAAAATGGGAGACTTTGGTTACATTGGAGCCTTAGAACTTGCTAATATTAATACTGACCAATTAGCTATGACTTCCGAACAGATCAAAATTGCCTTCAATGGCCTGATCAAGCCCTCGAGAAACTTTGATCCTGTTGGATTTGCGGGAAAGTTATTAAACGAAAACAAGGATATAAAATTTAGCGCAGGCTTTTTCGACTCCGTACAACCTCGGCCTAACTTAATTGAAAAGCTCAATAGAACTATCAGTAAATTATTTAGTACAAAAAAGGATCAGTAATATAAACGGCAATGGAGTTTTGTGAGGCCGAAGAGAGACTCGAACTCTCAAGAGGCAAGAATTAACATTTACGAAGCACCTGGGTATCTTTAAGGTGTGCTCCCGACGAGATTCGAACTCGTACATCTGAATCCAATTTCATCAAAAAGCAAACAGTAGAAATGTTTCTGACTTTTAAATTACAAATTCCCCCTTCACCAAACATCTTTAAACAATGATTTTATAATTTCTTTACCCCGGTTATATCAGCTGTTAGCTATATTGCAGGCACCATATGAAAAAGAACTATATCGACCTGCTTGAAAACATCTATGCCCTGGCGCAAACCGGTATCAGGTATACCAAAAGCCCTTTCGATATGGAGCGCTATCAAAAACTGTTGGATATAGCCACACAGGAATACAGCGAATTTACCGGCCTGGAAACCGAAGTTTTAAAAGAACGCTTTCGCAAAGACCTGGGATATGCCACACCCAAAGTAGGCGTTAACGGCATCTTGTTTGATGACAACGGCCGACTACTGGTTGAACATCGCAGCGACGACTTTTTATGGGGATTGCCCGGCGGCTGGGTTGATATTGGCGAAGACCCGGAAACAGCCATGAAACGTGAGTTTTGGGAAGAGGCCCGGCTAATTGTTGAACCGGTTGAGATCATTAAATTCTTCGCTGTCCCCGCCGGACAGTTTCAGCAGCCCCATAGTTCGGTAGTAGTGCTTTATTTATGCAAATACGTTAGTGGCAATATCGAAACATCCATAGAAAGCCTCGAAATAAAATTTGTCGATCCGGCCGAAATAATCACCTGGCATAAAAACCACGGGGAGTATGTAAAAGAGGCCTTACTTCATCGAAAAAAAGCCCTGTCGCAAGTGTAAATAAATTTGTTTCGGTCACTTCTATTTTATCCACCCCTTTATGAGCTGACGGTTTCTTTTTTTCAGTCTCATTTAATATACTTTACGCAAAACCGGCAACTATCCGCATAAAACGGGGCTCCATTTCACATAAAGCGTAAATATTTGACCATCAATAAAATATAAATGTATATTTATATACCTGCTCGCTTAGCAATTAACTGAACTCAAACTGATTTTTAAACATTAAAGCCATGAGTACATCAACCAA
Source organism: Mucilaginibacter gossypii (assembly GCF_017569325.2). Taxonomy (NCBI): domain Bacteria; kingdom Pseudomonadati; phylum Bacteroidota; class Sphingobacteriia; order Sphingobacteriales; family Sphingobacteriaceae; genus Mucilaginibacter; species Mucilaginibacter gossypii. Next base: position 3,288,800 of record NZ_CP071878.2, read on the forward strand.
AGCATTCGACAAAAACACCTCTATGGGTTTTAGGGACAAAAATACCTCAATGGGATTTGCTGATAATGAAACAGGCCTTGAGCCCGAAGACGAAGCCGCCGACGGATTTTTAGCTTCGCCCGAGCCGGATGATGCAGCTGAAGAACCTTCGATGGATAGTTAGGAAACTGTTTTATCCGGCTGGTACCATTGCCCTGTATATCTATCCCCTTCCTAAAATGGGGGCTTTGTTTTATTTTATAATTTATGCTAAACCACATACTAAAGGGAATGGTTTGCGTATGCCTTTTAACCGGCATCGCCACGGATACCTATGCTCAAAAAAACATATTAAATCAGCTAAGACCAGAAGCGGCCCGGCATAAAAATGATACCGCGGGTGTTGAACCATTACGCCAATTAAGCTTACAATTGCAGGCCACCCGGCCTGATAGCGCGCTGATTTATGCGCAGCAGGGGCTTGAGCTGGCCCGCAAATTCTCGTTCAAAAAAGGCGAGGCCGATTGCATGAACCGCCTGGGTGTGGTTTTATGGAAAAACGGCAAGTATGACCAGGCCCTTTCTTTTTTACTCAACTCACTAAAAATACGCGAAGAAATTAACGACCGTCTGGGTATTTTAAAAAGCCTCAGCGATATAGGCATCGTTTACTCCGACCAATTGGATAACGTAAAAGCCCTATCCTACCATTTTAAGGCTAAAGCTGTTGCCGAAGAACTGCATGAAACAGCGCGCCTGGGAATTATTCTGGCCAATATCGGCAACTGCTACATCAAGCTTAACAAGGTTGATTCGGCTTTAAACTATGAGATGCAGGCTTATGCCATAAAGCAAACCCTGAAAGATACGGCTACCATGCCTAACACCTTATCCATTTTAGGCGACATTAACTATAAAATGGGACACACCGCCCTGGCGCTTGATTATTACCGGGTAAGTATAAGTTATGCTGCAAAAGTAAACGATCAAAACAGCCTTGCCGACAGCTATAACAGCGTAGCACAACTCTATAAGCAAAAAGGTATGGCCGATTCAAGCATCTATTATGCAACGCTGGCCCTTAATGCCGCAAAAGCCGCCCTATATCCCGAGGGGATTTTTCACGCCAGCAACCTGCTTACCGATGTGTACCGGGGCAAAAATGAGCACCTTGAACTGCTTTATTTAAAAACCGCACTCGCCGCCAAAGACAGTATGTTCAATGCCGAAAAAATTAAGCAGATCCAAACCTTAAGTTTTAACGAAGCAGCGCGGCAGGAAGAAATTGCCGAAGAAAAGCACCGCGAAGAAGAGGCGCGGATAATTAATCTGCAAATGGTGGGCATAGCTGTTTTTATCCCGACATTTTTTTTGGTAGTGTTACTGCTGAGCAAAAGCCGTACCCACCGCAAGGTGATTGAGTTTATGAGCGTGTTATGCCTGCTGCTGGCTTTTGAATTTCTAACCCTGTTTATTCATCCTTTTGTGCAGCGCCTCAGTAACCATTTACCCGTACTTGAATTGGTAATCCTGGTATGCCTGGCCTCCGTGCTGGTACCATTCCATCATAAGCTTACACACTTCATGCATGAGCGGCTGGTACACGGGCATAAACCTCAACAGCCCCCAGTTACCGCGGCGGTACCTTCGCCAGAGAAAAAGGAAACTAAACCACCTGCCGCAAAACGTAAACCTGCGTAAGGTTAAATACAGTTTTATTTTTTAGAGCTTTTATTTACTTTTTTAGCGCAAGTCTTGCGGGCTCGGATGTGTGCTGGCTGACTTGTGATACGCAAGCCCAAGTTACCCGACTCATCAATCCCGGCCCGCAAAACTTGGGCTAAGGATATTCTCGTCCCTTCAGGGTCTCTCGCAGAGGACCCTGAGGTATCCGCCGTGCAGATCACCCAGCTTTTAAACACAAAACACAGCAATTTCAATAAATGTTTGCCTTGCCGCCGGCTTGGCAAATGGGGTGTTGAAACAAGCATGACGAAGTTTATTATGTCTTACGTAAAAACGCCCCCTCACCCGGTTAAAATCACGGTTAAGAATTGGGTTAACGATTTTTTGTGGGTTAAAACGTTGGTTAGCGGTCGTTTTTTAACCTATAATTGCCTTGCCTGTGAATAATTAACCAGGAATTAAAACCTTATTCCTCTACCAGACATAAGCCTATTACTAACCAATATTTATTATATGAAAAAACCAATCTGCTTTTTGATCCTGAGCTTGTTCATTACTATCGTAAGCTGCAGCAAGGGCAAAGATATTACGCCCGTTACAGCTAAACCGGGAACGGATACTACCCAAACCGATAACAGTATCGGATTTAGCAGTGCCGATGCCGACCTTGCCTATACAGCATTCAATAACGCTTTTTACGATTCAAATAATAAACTTTACTTCAGCACCACTAAAAAAGATGGCGTTGCAGCTATATGGACGCAGGCTATTTACTGGGATATGGCTATGAATGTTTATGAGCGTACCAAAACCCCTGCACAGCTTACCCGCATTGGCGATATATACCAGGGTAATTATAATCATTACGATGGCTACAACTGGAACAACACCACCGTTTGGTTTATTTATGACGATATGATGTGGTGGGTTATTGCCCTGGCGCGCGCCAACCAGCTTACCGGCAATGCCACTTATCTTGAAAAAGCAAAATCCGGGTTCGACAGGGTTTGGAACGGCTCTTATGACCCTATAGATGGCGGCATGTTCTGGGATTTTCAGCACAGCGGAAAAAACTCATGTATCAACTTCCCTACCGTTATAGCAGCAATGAAATTGTATAATATCACTAAGGATGTTTCTTATCTCAACAAGGCCAAATCTATCTATTCATGGTCGAAAACTAATTTGGTTGACGCATCGGGCAAAGTGAACGATAACAAAATAGGCAATAACCCTCCGGGTGGCCAGGATTATACTTATAACTCGGGCACTGCAATTGGCGCAGCCATGGCCTTATACAAACAAACCAACGATGCAGCTTACCTTAACGATGCCAAACTATATGCCGATTATGTAAAAAACGATATGTGCACCAACGGTATATTACCTGCCGAAGGAGATTTTAACGAACAGGGCGTTCTGAAAGCTATCTTCGCGCAATATATAGTGCAACTGATCAACGAGGGTGCCCAAAGCCAATACCTCAGCTGGCTTCAAACCAATGTTAAAACAGGCTGGAATAATCGCGATGGCCGGAACCTTACTTATCGTAATTACGCCGTACCTACCCCAACCGGCGATATTCAATCATATGAGGCCAGCAGCATTGTAACTTTCATGCAATTGATACCGCCAACTAAGAAATAAGCATTACGTTCTGCTATTTCCCACAAAACGCGAATGCGCCAAATATTTTTTTGCGCCTTCGCGTTTTTTGCGTGCTTATACACAATTTAAATAATCCACATTTGCGGCGTATTCCTGAAATGATTGATCTCCTCAATCACATCGAGTACTTCATCGGGCGATAGTTCATTTTCGCCGTCTGCAACATAACTAAACACTTTTCCCGGCTGCTCGAAAGCGATATAACCCAGGTAATCGGGGTTGTTTTTTTTATTCGCCTGTAAAAGCTTATCAGGCTGGTTAAGCTTGGCTACAGTTGATTTATCGCGGCGATAAATACTATAAGTATAGGTTAGCACCGGGTGACCGTCTGCATGGGCATCACTGTCCGGTACTATAAGAAGAGTTAAATTTTTAGCTATAGTAATGAAGAATGGTTTCATATGTAGCATTAAGTGTAGCATCAAGATATAGCAAGAGGGATGCCACAATCATTATTTCGATAAAATTAATTTACTTTCAGTATAAATAATATTTTTCAATAAAGATTGAATTATGGCACGATTTTTAAAGTGTTACATACAACAAACTAAATACATCAAACTATGAGATCATTATTGTATATCATCGCAGTTATCCTGATAATAGGATGGGCGATCAGTGTTTTTGCCTATTCGGCAACCGGTTTAATCCATGCTTTATTGGTAATTGCCGTAATTTCATTTTTACTTGGCATTATCAGAAGCCCTTCAACAGTTTAAAAACTTCTTTTGTATAAGAAAACAGAACGCGGGCCGCAAGCCCGCGTTTATTGTTTTAGGATTTAAGTTAAAAATGTCACACAAACTTCCATAACGTTTGTTTAGTGTTACTATAAGCTTTACGACGATGACATTAAGCGACGAAGAATTCAGGGAAGAATATAAACCACTGCACATCCCTTCACATTTTGATCCACAGGATACCCAGCAAAATAAAGCCATATATGCGCTGGCACAAATTGGCGAAGGAACAGCAGACAGTGTACTGAAAGAGCTGGAAACCCTGCAGCCCGGCATTGTGAACGAACAGGTTACCGCGCTGGTTAAAACCACTCTTGTCAGCCTTTACAATAAAGGTCTTATTAAAGGCGAAGAACATAACGGGCAGATGCATTACAATTTAAGCAAGATCACCGAGGCCAATGACGGCTCAACGAGGCACTAATAGTTAATCTTCCTCGCCATTTACATTTGCAGTGAGCACATCGCTCATATAATCAAAAAAGGGGCGCATATTCTTAAAAGTATCAGAAGCTTTTATGATGAAATCCGGGCTTAAAGCCTCCTCATCGGTAAAGCGTCGTCTTACTAAAAACTGTTTATAACGCAGCAGCTCAATAGCTTCATGATCTGTGGCGTAACCTTTGGGGGCTGTTTTTAGTTGTTCGCCTTCTAAAACGCCAAAAGTTTTTGTAAACTCCGTACTGCCGATGATTTGCTTCAACGGCGAGGCATCAAAAGCGATATCATCGCGGATCCGCTTAAGATCGGGTGCATCCGGGGCCCAAAAGCCACCTGCTATAAATGTATTGCCCGGTTCCAGGTGAAAATAATAACCGCCGCGGCGGTGCTTTCCCGCCCGTTTAAAATTCCCGCTCCAGTTAGTTTTAAAAGGCGTTTTATCTTTTGAAAAACGGATATCGCGGTAAATGCGGTGCAGGGCCTTTTTTGCGCTGGGCGTTTCGATAACGTCATGCGTATTGAGCAGGTTCAATAACCCGGCAGTAAAAACCTCCACCAGTTCAAGCTGCTGTTGATATGCCTCTTTATGTTGAGCAAACCAGTCGCGGTTATTGTTCTGTTTCAGTTGCATCATAAAATCAAAGGTGGAGGCGGGTAGTATTAGCTGGCTCATAATTAAAAATAATCTGCAAAAAGCAGGAAAGCCAAATTAGAGAAATTTGCAGGCTGTCCAAAATCGAATCCGCCTGCACTGTTTAATAATACATTCGGATGATGCTTAAGCAACCGGATTTCCCCTCAAAACAAAAATGTGACACTTGTTTTTTGCCGAAAAACCTATCTTAGCCAAACAATCAAACCTGCTATGAAAAGGCGCTCCTTTGTTAAATCAACCCTGCTAACCGGTGTTACCGCAACTGTTTTACCTGCCATGAGCAAAGCTACAGAAACTTCTCCCAAAGCTGCCGAATACTATGAGCTAAGGGTATACAACCTGAAAAATTCGGAACAGCAAAAACTGGTAGAGGATTTCCTGAAAGATACCGCTATACCAGGCTTCAACCGGTTAGGTGTGAAACATGTAGGCGTATTTACCGAAATGAAGCCCGAAGGCCAAACCAGGCTTTTTGTGCTGGTGCAGTTTAACAGTCTTGCCCATTTCGCAACAGTGACCGATAGTTTCGCCGGCGATGCAGAACTGCAGGCCAAAGGCGCTGCTTACCTTAATGCCCCGGCCGCTGCACCTGCTTATGAACGGATAGAAAGCTCTTTGTTAAAAGCATTTGTACACATGCCGCACCTGGAAGCACCTGAAAATAAAACGAGGATCTTTGAGTTGAGGCAGTATCAAAGCGCAACTGAAGCCGCAGGTAAAAAGAAGATTGAAATGTTTAATGATGAAGGCGAAATAGATGTATTTAAACGCCTCGGTTTCAAACCTGTTTTTTGGGGCGAAACCGTAATAGGTTCACAAAGGCCTAATCTTACCTATATGATCACCTTTGATGACCTTGATGCCAAGAATGCTCACTGGAAAGCTTTTGGTAGTGATCCGCAATGGAAAAAGATCAGCGCCGTACCGGAATATGCCGATGCCCTGCTGGTGAGCAAAATAACATCAACTATACTGATGCCAACAACTTACTCACAGATTTAATTTTTTACAGACTTACGAAGTTTTGGAAACTTCGTAAGTCTTGCTTATCAACGGCCTTTTCGAATTTCATCATACAGCTTATTTTTCATAAATTTATTAGCCACGATATGGAGCCAAACAGGTAAACACTCAGCGAAGCTGAGATTGAACTTCTGAAAGAAGGCTTGAAACGAGGTTATAAAGAGCGTTTTCAAATGGCCACCCGTTTGTACAAGATATAACAAACCATGAGCAAGGCTTCGATAGTAAATAAACCATTTATCAGCAAATAATCTGTGGATGTATTTGACGAGGAAATATTAAGCCTTTCCAAAACCCATATTCCCCCTTAATTCCCCTACTGCCTGTTTCAACATTTGTTTTAAATAAATACTGCCTTAGTTAGAGCCAAAAGACCCCTGGTTTTGAGAGGGGCCAAACGGAGCGCAATTTTTTCTGAGACTCATGACCTTTTATCAATCATTATAAAAGAAACAAAAATACCCAATAAAATATCATTAAAAATACTATTAAATAAATAAAAACAATAACTACCCATACCCGGCTCTGCGCCGGGATTATGAAAGTTAAGGCCCGGCGTAATGCTATTACGCAGGCAAAAATAAAAGAGGCCGGTACAAGATTCGAACTTGCGAACATTCCTTTTGCAGAGGACTCCCTTGAACCACTCGGGCAACCGGCCATGTTGTGGAAATAAAAGGACTTGAACCTTTAACCGACACCGTATAAGGGTGCTGTTCTTACCATTGAGCTATATTTCCAGCTGTAAATCAGTAGGGTAACCCGGACTTGAACCGGGAGCCTCCACATCCCAAATGTGGTAATCTGACCAATTGATATACTACCCTGTAAAGCAAAAAATCCCCTTAGTTTTTATCTAAGAGGATTTTTCAATGTTGTTATATACTTACTATATATACACAGCTATCTCCTCTGATAAATCAGTATGGGTGATGGACACTGTATACATATTGTTGTTTTCATGATGCAATTATACAAACAATATTTAAATTAAAAAATAATTATGAAAAATATTTTTTTTTCAATTGAATTTGAACCTTGATTCGTAGGATTAAAGGAATACTTGAGTTAGAACTCCAAAGTAACATTTAAGCTTCCGAATTTCTATAAATCATTAAAGCATCAAGTCCATCTTTTAATCCTACGAATCAAGGTTCTGAAAAAAAATAAAAATATTTTTCACTGCGCAAATACACTGCGCAGTAGCCTCCAACCTTTGTATCAACAAAACGAAATAAAGGAGGTTCAAAATGAAATTCAACCTGTTAAGCAGAGTAAAAACCAAAACGGTAAATCATGAAGGCGCAAAAGCTTTTATCATGAGCGCCGAAATGGAATTGTACACCACGGTAGTTACCTGGAGCTTAAACGACACCTTTTATGAAAAAGACCAGGCACGCATGGAGCGCCTGCGTAATTTGATAGCTAAATGCAACCCGGTATTTGTTGGTAAACTGGCAGTTTATGCACGTACCAAAATGTATATGCGTTCGGTGCCGCTGGTGCTGGTTACCGAATTGGCTAAGCTGCACTCGGGCAACGATCTGGTTGCCCGGGTTACCGACGGGGTTATCGGCCGTGCCGATGAGATCACCGAGTTATTGGCTTGCTATGAAACGTTAAACCAGCGCAAGGGCACTAAAAAGCTCAACCGCTTATCAAAGCAAATGCAAAAAGGTTTATCGCAGGCGTTTAACCGCTTTGATGAATACCAGTTTGCTAAATATAACCGCGATGGTGCCATAAAAATGCGTGATGCTTTGTTCCTGGTACACCCACGTGCCAAAGATAATTTGCAGCAGCTGATCTTTAACAAGATAGCCACAAACGAACTGCAAACACCTTACACCTGGGAAACAGAACTCTCGGCCCTTGGGCAACTGAATTTTGATAGCGCCGAAGCCAAAGCAATAGCGTTCCGTGCCAAATGGGAAGAACTGATTGACAGCGGTAAAGTTGGTTATATGGCCTTGCTGCGTAACCTGCGTAATATACAGGAAGCCGGTATAAGCTATGCCCACTTTAAAAAAGTGTGCACAACCCTTGCCGACGGCGAACAGGTGGCTAAAGCCAAACAGTTTCCATTCCGCTACCTGGCTGCTTACCGTGAGCTGATAACGCCAACCTCGGCGGTGCAAAACATTGCAAGGGCAGCCAAAGCAGCCATAACCGGCAACAAAGGCCATACCGGAGAACTGATGGATGCATTGGAAAAAGCGGTACAAGCAAGCGCAGCCAATATCAGGGGTTTTGACGAAAATACCCGTGTATTGCTGGCCTGCGACGTATCCGGATCAATGCAGAAACCTATATCGGCAAAGTCAAAAGTGCTGTTGTATGATATTGGTTTAATGCTGGCCATGCTGCTGCAATCGCGCTGTAAAAATGTGGAGGTAGGTATGTTTGGCGACCGCTGGAAAACCATTACAGTACCACGCGGTAACATTTTGGGCAACGTGCAGGAGTTCTATCGCCGCGAAGGTGAAGTGGGTTACTCAACCAATGGCTACCTGGTTATTCATGACCTGAGTACCCGCCGCGTGCAAATGGACAAGGTAATGTTATTTACCGATTGCCAGTTATGGAACAGTAACGGCGGCAGCAATTACATACAGGAGCAGTGGGTTTATTACAAACAACACATTGCGCCAAAGGCAAAACTGTACCTGCTTGACCTGGCGGGCTATGGACAGGTACCATTGCAGTTACTTCAAAACGACGTGTATTTAATTGCAGGTTGGAGCGATAAAGTTTTTGATGTGTTAGCAGCAATTGAAAACGGACGCTCGGCACTGAACATTATTAACAATATAGATTTATAAAAACGTGCAGGGAAGCTAACAGCCCTGCACTTAAAGAAATAAAGATGCCGTAGGCAAGAGTTACTTCGCAGCCAATAATGGGGAGGGCATTGTGGCGAAAGCCATGATGGAGGTTCGAGTCCTCGCTTGCAAGCCCCCAAGTCTCTTGCCGCCTTTGCTCTTTATAAAAGAAGGTGTCGTTTATAAGTGTTACTTCGATTTCCAAAACTGAGACGTCGGTTCGAGTCCGGCCCCGCAAGGGTAGTTGAGATGGTTAAAACGCAGAGTAAGCAAGCACTTATCGCCTATTACCCTTCTTTTAAAAAATTGAAAATAAAATAAGGTGCCGTAAACAAGTACTACTTCGATTTGGGACGTTAGGGTCGCCGGTTCGAACCCGGCCCGCTGGTAACCGCGGTAGCTCAGTTGGTTAGAGCATAATGCAGAAGATTTGTTGACCATTGCCCTTATTTTCAAAATGAACAACAGGTTAAAGTGCCGTAAATAAGTATTACTTCGCTTTTTTAACCCCAGGGTCGCCGGTAAAAATCCGGCCTTTAGCCCCGCAAGCTAAGGTAGCTCAGACAGTTTGGAGCATGGGACGACTGAACCACTTGTTAGCCATTGCCTTTGGCCTGTTGTTCATAAATTTCTTTTACCTAAACCTGCTGCAATCAGGAATAAAGATGCCGTTGGTAAGCGTTACTTCGCCTTTCAAGCCAAGCGCTACCATTCATCGCTCTTTATTCCCTGATTTTAAACAAAGAAACTTCACCCTTCGGGGGTAAGTAATGAAAGATGTCGTAAGTGGGTGCTACTTCGATGGTTGAAAACATGTAGCAATACATGAGTGCCGGTTCGAATCCGGAATACACCTGCTACCTGTAGCTCTTTCATTTTTTTAACTTTTAATATTAAAAACAATGACTGATACTATACAACAAAAACTGCTTGAATTAGAGCAAACTGAAAACATAAAAATACTTTATGCCTGCGAATCGGGAAGCCGGGCCTGGGGCTTTGCCTCGCCCGATAGTGATTTTGATGTGCGTTTTATATACGCCCGTCCTGTAAATTATTACCTCGGCATAACAGATATGCCCGATTTTATAGATCTGCCGATAAATGATGTATTGGATATACGAGGCTGGGATATACGCAAGGCGCTGAAGCTATTCCTGAAATCAAACATATCCTTGTTTGAATGGATACAATCGCCCATAGTTTATCGGGAAGACAGCGACTTTGCTGCCGAAATACGGGGAATAATGTCAGAATACTTTTCACCAATGGCATCAGCTAATCACTATTCATCATTGGTTTTTAACACCGTACGAGATGATTTGCAGGGAAGCGAAGTTAAACTGAAACGCTATTTTTATGCACTAAGATCAACACTGGCCTGTCTTTGGATAGCGGACCGCAAAACAGTGCCGCCAATGGAGTTTAGTAAATTGAGACGTTTGATAAGCGACATACATTTTCAGGATACCGTAGATGACCTGCTTGTTCAGAAGCAAACAGCCGATGAAAAAACGTTGATACAACCAGTACCGCTATTGCAAACCTGGCTGGAGGATACGCTGACTTATTGCAAAGAGCGAATACCTCTGCTCACGTCAGAAAAAAGGCAGCCAGATGAATTAAACCAATTGTTCAGAAAACACATACTATTATGACTTTTGATCATCTGCAACAAAACCCGCAACTGCTCCTGCTTGATTGTATCAGCGGGAGCACTGCTTATAATCTCAACGTTAAGGGATCTGACACGGATAGGAAGGGCATCTTCATCATGCCTCAAAAGCAGCTTTATGGCTTTACCCAAACCGATCAGGTCGCTAATAGCACTAATGATGAGGTTTATTTTGAGATCGGTCGTTTTCTGGAATTGCTTACCAAAAACAACCCCAACATACTGGAGTTGTTAAGCACGCCCAGGCAATTTGTATTGTACCGCCACCCGCTGATGGACTTGATAAAGCCGGAAGATTTTCTGTCGAAACTTTGCCTGGATACCTTTGCAGGTTATGCGCATTCGCAAATAAAAAAGGCCCGCGGCTTAAACAAAAAAATCAATAAGCCAATAAACGAAACCCGTAAGACAGTACTGGATTTTTGCTATGTGATCCATGATAATGGCAGTATTACACTAAAGGAATGGCTTCAGGTAAACAACTTTGAGCAGCAGCAATGCGGCCTGGTAAACCTGGACCATTTCAGGGATGTATACCTGCTTTATCACCAAAAACAATTGAAGGCAGGCTACTTCAGGGGAATAACATCTGGTGCCGACGCTGATGATGTACAACTGAGCCCGGTACCCGAAGGAGTAGAACATCTGGCGGTGATGAACTTTAATAAAGATGGCTATTCGGTATACTGTAAAGAGTATAAGGAGTACCGCGAATGGGAAGCAAAAAGAAATGAGGCGCGCTATCAAAGCACGTTATCGCACGGCAAAAGCTACGATGCCAAAAACATGATGCACACTTTTCGCCTGCTCAATATGGCCGGAGAAATAGCACAATACGGCCAGGTAATCGTAAACCGGCCCGATAGGGATTTCCTGCTAAAAATCCGCAACGGCGAGTTTGAATTTGATGAACTGATGAATATGGTTAACGAAAAAATGGAGCAAATCAATGAACTATATCGAGCCTCTACCCTACCTGATAAACCGGACCTGCAAAAGGCTGAAGGCATTTTATTGCAAATAAGAGATGAATTTTATGAAAACAGCCCGCTATAGTCCACTGCCATATTATATGTAAAGGCTGTTTAAAACATGGACGCACGAAACGATCCCGATTTGCAAAGCCGTTTTGTAGAGTTTGGCATTGCTTCGTGCCCAGCAATAACGTTTCTTTGGCATGTTGCAATCGTGAGCTATCCTCCAATAAAGTCAAACACAAAAGGGCCTTCCAATACGGAAAGCCCTTTTTTAACTCCGAAATCGAAACCCGAAATCCGAAATCAAAACCAATCTCTATTTATGCTTCGAGCTCATATAAAAAGTTATCTCACCGCCATTCATGATCTCATCATGGCTGATGAACAACTTATCAAGCGGTTTGCCATTCAGTACCATCTTTTGCACATAAACATTTCTGGCGCTTTGATTTTTCACATTGATAGTAAACTTTTTACCGTTATCCAAATTAATAACCGCATGATCAACAGCCGGACTGCCGGTTGAATATTGATCTGAACCCGGCGCTACCGGGTAAAAACCAAGCGAAGTAAATATGTACCATGCACTCATCTGGCCGGTATCGTCGTTGCCACCTAAACCATCAGGAGTTGGTTTGTACATCATTGGTAAAATCATGCGTACGCGTTCCTGCGTTTTCCATGGTTTATCTGTCCAGTTGTACAGGTAGGCTACGTGGTGCGACGGCTCGTTGCCGTGCACGTAGTTACCGATAATGCCGTCGCGGGTAATATCTTCTGTTTCGGCAAAATATTTATCAGGCAGGTTCATGGTAAACAATGAATCCAGGTAACGTACAAAGCGCTTATCGCCCCCCATCAGTTTGATCAGGCTTTCGGGATCCTGCGGAGCGAACAGAGTATAGTTCCAGCTGTTACCTTCAATAAAACCTTCGTTAATGGTGCTCAACGGGTCAAACTTAGTCCTGAATGAACCATTGGCCAGTTTTGGGCGCATGAAACCTATTGAGGCGTCATAAACGTTTTTATAGTTTTCTGAGCGCTTGATAAACTCTTCGTAGATATCGTTTCTGTTTAGTTTTTTTGCGAGCTGAGCAATGGCCCAGTCGTCAAAAGCATACTCCAGGGTTGAAGAGACCGATACACCACTTTTTTCATCAGGGATAAAACCTTTATCCATGTACTCGCCAATGCCTTCATAATCGCGGTGACGGGCTGTGGCAACGCAGGCATCAAGTGCTTTATTAGCATCAAAATTCACATTACCTTTTATTACAGCATCGGCAATTACGGCAACACTGTGGTAACCACTCATACACCAGTTTTCGTTACCGGAATTTGACCAAACCGGCAGCATATGCTCCGGGCTTTGATCAAAGTGGGCCAGCATCGATTGGATCATATCTGCGTTACGTTTCGGCTCAATAATGTTAAACAGCGGGTGTAGCGCCCTGTAGGTATCCCAAAGCGAAAATGTAGTATAGTTAGTAAAACCATCTGCCTTGTGTACATTTTGATCAAGCCCCTTATACTGTCCGTCAGCATCCATATACAAAGTTGGGTTGATCATGGTATGGTACATAGAAGTATAGAAGTTCAGTTTGGTTTCTTTACTTCCGGCTATCTCAATTTTATGCAGTTCCTGTTCCCAAAGTTGCTGACCATCGCTTTTCACCTTATCAAAGTCCCAGCCCGGTGCTTCGGTGCGCATGTTATTCAGCGCGCCGTCCATACTTACAGGAGATATGGCAAACTTAATTTTGATCTTCTCCCCTTCTTCTGTTTTAAAGTCAAAGTAGCTGCGGATCTGTCTGCCTGCAATTTCAGGGAAGTTTTTGGTTTGATTGAATTTACCCCAGAAACCACCGTACACCTCACGCTTGTCATATTTTTTATACCCATGCTGATAAAATGGTTTTGAAAATGCCATCGCAAAGTATAAGGTACGTGTGCGGGCCCAGCCATTGGTTTGGCGGTAGCCTACAACTGTTGAATCGTTAACTACTTTAAGGTAAGTCCACACGTTTTTATCGGGATAGTTATAGATCCCCGCCATGAGGTCGAGTATAATGTGCGACTGATCCGACTTAGGGAAGGTGTACTGATGAAAACCAACCCTTGCAGTGGTGGTTAGCTCGGCTGTGATGTTATTATCATCCAATTTCACCTTGTAATAATTGGCACCGCTAACCTCATTCTGATGCGAAAATGCCGAACGGTAGCCGCTGCCTGGTTTATCGGCCACACCTGGATTGAGTTTTAAAGCCCCAACGGTTGGCATAATTAAAAAGTCGCCCAAATCTGAGTGACCGGTACCGCTGAAGTGGGTATGACTAAAGCCTACTATCGTTTTATCGTCATACTGATATCCTGCACAATATTTATATACATCCGGATTGTAATGACCGTCCTTTTCATAGCTGGCAGTGTCTGTTTCGGGGCTTAGTTGCACCATACCAAAAGGTACCGTTGCTCCCGGATAGGTATGCCCCATACGTTGTGTGCCTATAATAGGGTTAACATAATCAACCAGCTTTTCTGTTTTGGTTTGAGCCTGGCTATAAACGGCCGTACCTATTAATAATGCTGTAAGTAATCTTCTCATTGTAATCTTTAAGTATATTCATTGTTTCCTCTCATATACGAGGAAACTCTGCGTCGTGGCCGCTGGCCTTGTAATCTTTTTTTTAACAAAGCAACTAATTTATGTAAAGCAGCCCGCTAAATATGGGAGTACGTGGTATTTGTTACAGATACCTTTAAAAAACGGTTTAAACCGCGGGATTTAAAGCATAAGCGGCCCACAATTCATCCACTGTTTTTCCTGTTAGATTTTTCCAACTCTCGTTGGTGAAAGTATGCTCACGCAGTTGCTTATCAAGTATTTTTACCAGATCGGGCTTTGCGTTTTTTTCTGCCCATACCAAAAAGCGTGCAGTTACGCGATATGCATTATCATAGTTTTGGGTTGATTTAAATGCTGGCAATGCCCATTTGGCCCCGGCGTTGTCTACTCCAAATTTAAACCTGGCATAATCAGCAATCCCTTCGGTTAACCATCCGGGGCCATCGCTGTTGCCATAAGCCTGCACAATGTGCATTACTTCGTGAGTAACCACGTCAATATCGCCGGGATGTTTGGTCATGTATTTCGCGCTGAATACTACGGTGTCATTTCCGGTAGCAGCTACGCCGTCATAAGCAGTGTCGATAACAAACGTTACTTTTTTAGATGTTTTTTTGTTGTACTCCTTTGAAAGTTTTGGATACACTTCAAAAAAGGTTTTGATCAGCCTGTCTTTCAAATCTGTGCTAAATGCAGCATCCTTACTGATAAAAGTTACCTGGTAGCCTTTTTGTTTAAAAACTTCCTGCGCATTGGCATTCAAACCCATGAACAAGCCCGAAATTAAGAATAGTGAGAAAATAAATATTTTTTTCATGAATAGTTTTGGTTTTTACGATTGATAATAATTAAACCATCCAAATATAGATAAAACGTTTTATCATTAAAGCATATTACTCTGTAATATTATTAATAGTTCCCTTTCAATTTATTCAAAAACAAACGCCTGTTGCTCTTCAAACAACAGGCGTTTTATTAATTAAACAATATTATCGAAAAAGAACTATGAAGCAGTTGAACTATGGTGGAGTTAGCCCCCAACTACCTCAACCGGTTCTAACTAACCAGGTGAGCAGCATCAATGTTCAAAGCTAATTAAATAAAACGTTTTACCAAATGATTTCTAAGGAAATTAGTGGACCCAATACTAAACTATTGTCACGCTGTAGCCTTCGACAGGGTTGATCCCCGCTCAATCAGTTTCGACGGGATCTTCAGATCAATTTTTGAAGCATCAAGTTTGTGTGTGTTGATTTGCGCCATTAAAATATCAATTGCCGATTTTGCAATGTCGTAAGTAGGTTGTTGTATGGTAGTAATACCCGGCGGGTATAGACTAAACACTTCATTATCATCAAAACTTATCACGGCCAAATCATCCGGGATACTAAGCTTAAGATCTTTGATGGCCTGCAAACCCATGGTACCCAAATAATTGGTGGTAAAGAAAACAGCATCCATTTGTTTTTGCTTTACAATAAATGCTTTAACAGCCTCAACCCCTTCATTCTTGTCCATATCAAAGGGAACCTTTAAAACCATCTTACTGCTATCTTTCAGGTTATTATCTTTTAAAGCAGCTTTATAGCCCAGGCTCCGGTCGTTTAGCTGGATCAGCCCGAGGTCGGCAGTTACCATCCCGATATTTTTATATCCCGATCGTACAAAACAATCAACCGCGTTATAAGCGCTTGCATAATTATCAACCAGCACATGAGGGATGCTTGTCCCCGGGAAATATCCGTCAATGAGCACTACAGGCTTTTCATTATCAACCAGGTTCTGGATATCTTTTTCCAGCCCTTTCATCGGGGTAATAATATAACCATCAACCAGTTGCTGGCTCAGCATCCTGATCATGTCCTTGCCTTTTTGCAGGTTATTATTGGTGCTGCAATAAATAATACGATAGCCGTCTTTTTCTGCCTCCTCTTCAATTACCTTTGCCATCTCTCCAAAAAACGGCCCGCCAATGCTCTCCACTATCAGTCCGATAACTTTTGAAACACCCGTACGCAAACCAACCGCCATACGATTAGGTTCATAACCATTTTTTTGGGCCACATCCAATATCTTCTTACTGATCTCTTTGCTAATACGGCCCTTGCCATTTAAAACAAATGAAACAGTAGTTATTGATGTATCGGTAAGTTTGGCTATATCCTTAATGGATATTTTTTTTTTCATCATCGTTTTTTAAATTCAGGTTTAAGGTTTAGTATGCCCGACATCTTAAAGTCTTATCAATTTTTATGTTAAACCGGCAATTCGTCAAACAGGTATCTCTGTCAAAATTCAACTTTTTGCTTTTTTTCAATCAAACCCGGCAAGTTAATTTTGCTAATTGCCAATATTTTAACCTTATAATATAAACATTTAAAACCGGACTGGTAAATATAGCGTATGGCTTCCATTTTCGACCTTTTCAACAACAATTTATTGCAATACAGTTATAAACTTTCATTAAGATCATAAAAAAATTAAAATAGAAGACCTGTATATAAAAGCTTTCATCGTATCAAATGCTAACAAATTAATGCTAAATTTAGATTTTGTGTTTTCCCTGATTAATTGGTATTTTAAAACTTCATGAGTATAACCCCGAAACTCAACCGCTTTGATCTTTCAATGATTGTTGTGAGCCTGGTAATAGGCATGGGCATTTTTGCAGCACCGGCAGAAGTAGCAAAAAACTCAAGCACACCTCTTTTGTATTTCGGAGCCTGGCTGCTTGGGGGAGCAGTAAGCCTGTGTGGGGCGCTCACCTTTGCCGAAATTGGCGCCCGCTACCCCACCACCGGTGGCTTTTACAAGGTTTTTTCGTACTGCTTTCACCCGGCTTTTGCCTTTATGATCAATTGGGTGCTGGTAATAAGCAACGCGGCCTCCGTTGCTGCCGTAGCGCTTATAGGCGCGGAATACATTAACCCCATTATTATGCCACAAAGCCTGCAAAACGATGCGGGCATCAAAATCATGACTATAACTTCCGTAGTTGTTTTATATATTATAAACTACCTGGGCATTAAAATGAGTGCACGCACACAAAATGTGCTTACCCTTTTTAAAATAGGCATGATCCTGATTTTGTGTGCGGCAGTATTTAAAGGTAACATCAATACTACCAAAGAAGTTATCGCATATCATAATAATAACAATATAAGCGCGTTCGGAATAAGTTTGGTAGCTGTATTTTTTACCTATGGCGGTTACCAGCAAACTATAAATTTTGGAGGCGATATTATAAACCCGAAGATCAATATCCCCAAGGCTATATTTTTTGGAATAGCTACAGTGATATCATTATACATGCTTATCAACTTTGCATATTACTCAGTTTTAGGCATTAGCGGCCTTCAGCATAAAACTACGTTAGCGGCAACCCTTGCAGGGGTTTTGTTTGGTGCTGCGGGATATAAAATAGTATCGCTGCTTATGTTTGTTTCGGTACTGGCTTTCGTTAACGTTAATATTATGGCCAATCCGCGTGTTTATTATGCCATGGCCGAAGATGGTATATTACCTGCCCGCTTTAAACGTGTAAACAGCCAAACACAGGTACAGGAGTTTGGATTGAGCTTTTTCGTAGGCGCAGTGCTCATTATCCTGTTTTTTGCCAATTCGTTTCAAACCATATTAAATTATGTAATGTTTTTTGATACCATTGGCCTTTCAACTGCAGCTATAACCATCTTCATTTTGCGGCGTAAAACCAAACAGCTCAATAATACCGGCATCTATATCATGAAGTGGTACCCTGTTATACCTGTCATATTTATTACCACTTATTGGTTTGTTACTATCAGCATTTTTATTGAAAATCCGCAGGCTGCTTTAATATGCATCTGTGCTTTTATTGCCGGCCTTATTATTTACTATATCACAAAACGAAGCCAAAAACCTAACACTATACTTTAATTATGGATTTGTCATTTATTTTAAATGAGCTTGGGGAGGAAAGAGAGAACTACTTTAACGCCATTTCGCCGCCAATTATGCAATCAAGCAACTTCAGTTTTAAAGATGTTGCAGCGCTTAGGGGGGCAATGAATGATGAATTTGAAAGCAGCCTGTACTCAAGAGGGCAAAACCCCACACTCACTATACTCAGGAAAAAACTTGCCGCGTTAGATGGCGCGGAAGACGCCCTGCTGTTCAGCAGCGGTATCAGTGCTATAAGTGTCCCCATTTTATCGCTGTTAAAATCCGGTGATCATATTATAGCCGTGGATAACCTGTACAGTTGGACAATTAAATTATTTAAAGACTTTTTACCCAAATTTGGCATTACAACCACATTTATTGACGGAACAGTTTTTGAAAATTTTGGACAAGCCGCAACCCCGCAAACACGCCTAATTTACCTCGAAAGCCCTAACACATTTTGCTATGAGCTGCAGGACATCAGGAAAGTGGCCGATTTTGCGAAATCAAGAGGTATCATAACCATGATTGATAACAGCTATTGCAGCCCCCTTTACCAGCAACCAATATCTATGGGGGTTGACCTTGTGGCGCAATCAGCTACCAAATATATTGGTGGTCATTCGGATGTTGTGGCAGGTGTGCTTACCGGCAGCAAGGCTATGCTTAAAAAAATCTTTGAGCACGAGTTCATGAATACCGGTCCGGCGCTGTCGCCCCACTCGGCATGGCTGCTTTTGCGGGGATTAAGAACGCTCCCGCTGCGGCTGCAACGCAGTTTTGAAAGTACCAGGATCGTTACAGAATGGCTTGCCTCTCATCCGGCTGTACAGGATGTGATCTGGCCTTTTAGTCCCAAATTCAATCAGGCCGATTTAGTTAGCCAACAAATGCAGGGCTGCGGAGGCTTATTTAGCCTCATATTAAAACACAGTTCATTTAGTAAAATTGAAAGGTTTTGCGACAGCCTGAAACATATTTTACTTGCAGTGTCGTGGGGAGGCCATGAAAGTCTTGTTGTGCCGGCCATTGCCTCTTTTAGTGAGGATGAATATTCGGCCGATAACGACCATCATCAATTAATCCGGATGTACATTGGCCTGGAAGATCCTCAATACCTGATAGCAGATATTAAGCAAGCCTTAGAAAAGTAAACAGTCCCGGCCTGGCGCCGGGATTACTGTTTGGTTTTTGAAATCAATTTTAATTATTTATAGGGATGCATGCTGAATACCTTTTGCATGCTGATGCTCAAAATATAGGTATTTGATCTGATACTCCCGGTTAATGCTGTCATAAGCCATCAGATCAGCATCGCCGTGAAAGTAATTGCGGATGCTATACCTGAAATCATTTTGGTCAGGGAAACTCTTGTACACATTTGCTACAGTTAAGTTTAAAACAGGCGTTGCTATAGCGGCACTGAAGAAATACTTTTCGTAGCGTGCATAGCCTTTTCCTTGCGGTATTATTTGTGCATGTGTATAAAGCGGAAAACCGGCTGTATCAAGTATCTCATATGCTTCATTTTGATAAAACCTGTAATTTTTACCTCCGTCGCGGTAGCCAAAAACATTGCCCTTTAACAGACTGATCTTTTTACTTCCGGCTTTAACGCTGATGTGCTTTCCTCCAAAAAAATCATTGATTTTTAGTTTTTTACCAGCTTCGGGTACATAGCTCAACTTACCGGCTTTGTAATCCTGTACAGTTAAATAGATGCCTGCGTTTGCATTTGTGTTTTGTGCCTTAAGTCGGTTCGCCTGTATACTTATCATTATCATGACGATGATCATTTTAATTGAATTTTTCATTTTGTTTACTGTTTAATGTTAAAGTTAAGGGCATAAAAAAGCCGGGCGGCAAAACCCGGCCTCCAACCTTTACTAAACCTAACCCTTACAATCCAAACGGGATGAGTTATCGCGGTTTTAAAGTACGTTTATAAATTATACGCCTCTGTGTGCTTAAAAACGCACCAGCAAGGCAGCTATAAATCTTGTTTCAGAATTCACCAGGTCGGGGGTAAAATTGGTACCGCCAAGTGGCGTAGTATTATAGCCATCGGGCGAGGTAACGCCACCATGACCGGCAAAGTAAGGCACATCGGCATGGCGGTGTACCACTTCCATCCTGAAAGTCAGGTAATCGTTAGGCATCAAATCAACTGTGGTTGAGTAATCATAGGCATGGAACTTATCGCCCGGATTAGCCGAAAACGGATGGGTACCAACCGTACCTGTGCCCACTGCCGGGATGGGGTTGGCATCGCCCGTTGGGTAAAGCACCAGGTAACGGCCGGGGTTGTTCATCACACCACCGCCTACTGTCCAGCCTAAATGGCCGTTGGCCATTAACATACGGTGATAAAACATGGCGCTGGCAAAGTATTGGGCCGGCCCTTTAACAGGATCTGATTTGAAACCGTTAACGCCATCGCCTTTTTCATCACCAAGGTCGCCGGTAAGAGAGAAAGCCATGCTGTTTACAAAAGTATTTTTGTTTTTATAATAGCGGACCTCCACGCTGTTATCGGTATGGAAGCGCTTACGACCCGGTTTATCCTGAGTATCGGCACCATAATAGTTATTACTTAGCACCTGAAGCCATTCTTTAGGGCGCCAAAGAACCTGACCACCAATGCCCGGCCTGCTATTAAACATGCCGTATGATTGCCAGCCGTTAATTAGCCAAGGCTCAATTTTCAGTTTGTCCGATACAAAGATCTGCACACGCACGCCGTTAAAAAACCACGGCGTATTATCGCTGGTGAATGATGGCTGGTAAGCCCAGTTTTCGGCATTATAGTACGAGAACAAACCTACGTACGACATGAACAAACCTGCATCAACGTTGATACCGTTCAACACATTAAAATGGTAACCGGCGTTGGCTTCGCTCAGGTAGCGGTAAGCTGTTGAAAGGTCAAACTGTCCACGGGTAACGCTAAAATCGTTGCGGGGTACAACTGTCGACCGGGTGCCGAACTGGGTAAGCACACTGGCACGCACATTATCATAGTGAAAATCTCCGCCGAAAGCTACCGTCGAGATCTCAAACTCATGGTCACGCGCCAGGGCGGTTGAACCAACCACGGTATGGTCTATCGGGTTATTATTTGAAGCGGTATAGTTAAAATCAAGCAGGAAACGACCGGTAAAATATTTAGTATCAAGCAGGGCTTTGTGACGGCGGTCGTTGCCGTTAAGCCAGGTAAAATCGCCAAAGGCAAATGGTTCGGGTTTAGTTTTTAGGGTGTCTTTAACTGTGGTGCTGTCTGGTAGTGATGCAGCGTTTGCCTGGGCATAGGCTAAAAGTAATGTAAGGCCTAAAGCAATGAATAAGAGAAGTTTTTTCATTTTTTGTATGAGATTATTTGTTCGCGGCCGGAGCGGGTTGCAGTGTTTAGTTTTAATTGCTCCTGCCTGCGTTAATTATGGCACGCCTGCCAATTGCTATACCAAAGTGGCCGCAATGTTTTTCGCCGATTTGATTATCAGCTCTTTATTAGTTTTTGTTTTATTTTTTGATTGGGGATAGTTGAATGTTCTGTTTCATTTTGAGAAGGTGGTTTTCTCATGGTGATTGAGGTAAAACCAGGGTAGTTCTTTTTCTGGCGCAAGTCTTGCGTGTTGGGCAGTGCAGGGCTGACTTGTGCCTTCTACGGACAATTTGCTAAGTCACAAGTCAGCCACCCGCATGGCCGCCACACAAGACTTGCGCCAGAAAAGAGTTGAAACAAGTTCAACATGACCCTGATTTTATTTGTCCCCCAATATCAATTCATAATAATATGATACTCTTCAATTTTACGGTACAGGGTGGCTAAACCAATTCCAAGCACCCTTGCAGCTTCTGATTTATTGCCTTTCACATATTTCAGGACCCTGCGGATGTGGTGGCGTTCTACGCTATCCAAATCAAGTGCTACAAGGTCATAATAACCACCGTTATGAAATTCGTTGGGGAGTAGCTTAGGAGTGAGTATAGGTTCGTCCATCAGGATGATCACCCGCTCAATTACATTTTTAAGTTCGCGGATATTGCCGTTCCACTTATGCTGGTTGAGCAGTTTAAAAAAGTTCTCGTCCACATCAGGCTGCTTTTTCTTCACTTTGGCCGAATACAGCTTGATAAAGTGCCGTGCCAGCACCTCAATATCCCCTATCCTATCCCGCAGGGGCGGCAGCACGATAGAAAAGCCAGAAAGGCGATAAAACAGATCGAGCCTGAAGTGCCCGTCTTCCGATTCCTTTTGCAAATCGCGGTTAGTAGCAGCGATGAGGCGTACGTTCACTTTAATGGTTCGGGTTTCGCCTATTTTAATAAAAGTACCGTTTTCAAGCACCCGCAACAGTTTGGCCTGTAGGTCGTGGCTCATTTCGCCAAGCTCATCCAAAAAAATAGTGCCGCCATTGGCTTCTTCAAACAAACCTTTTTTATCCTTTATAGCCCCGGTAAATGCCCCGGCTTTATATCCAAACAATTCACTTTCCAATAACTCTTTGCTAAAAGCACTGCAGTTAACGGCAACAAAAGGCTTGTCTTTACGCAGGCTTTCATAATGGATAGCTTCGGCAAATACTTCCTTGCCTGTGCCGGTTTCGCCTAAAAGCAAAACGGTGGCATCAGTGCAGGCTACTTTTTTTGCCAGTTCAGCCGCCTCCAGTATCGCCGGCGATTGTCCAAGCACTATTGGGAAACCATGCTGGGCTTCAACCTCATTTTGCAGCTCGTTAATGTGGTATTGCAGGTTGGCTTTATCAAGCGCTTTACTTACCAGTGGAATGATCCTATCGTTATCATCGCCTTTGGTTAAATAATCAAAGGCTCCGTTTTTAATAGCAAGCACCCCGTCGCTGATGGTACCAAAGGCCGTTAGGTTGATGATTTCGATGTAAGGCTTTATTTGTTTGATGCGCTGCACCAGTTCAACGCCATTGGCATCGGGCAGTTTCACATCGCTCAGCACCACCCTCACATCCTCGCGCTCAATGATCCGCAGACCAGCTTTGGCATTTGGTGCCTGAATTACGTGATAACCTTCCAGCATCAGGATCCGGGCCATCAGTTCGCTGAGCTTAACCTCGTCATCAATTATTAATATGCTTGATTTCATTTTTGTATTTGTTTGGATTATTGATGAGCATCAGCGGTAGTGTTTCCAGCAACCGTACATATAAGCTGATCCCCTTCTTGATCTCTTCGAGGTAAATAAATTCATCGGCCGAATGTGAGCGGGCCGAATCACCGGGGCCAATCTTTACAGAAGGAATTGATAGCCAGGCCTGATCAGATGTGGTAGGCGAGATATAAGTTTTGCAGCCAACAGCTATTCCCGTTTTAACTATAGGATGCTCAGGAGATACTGATGAAGCGCCCAACGAACCGGCGCGTGGGCTTACCTGGCAGGATACATTACGTTTGATGATATCAACAATTTCATGCTGTGAAAATGTATCGTCATGCCTGATATCAACAGTGAACTCACACCTTCCCGGTACAATATTATGTTGCGAACCTGCTTTAATAGTAGTTACCGTCATCTTTACCGGCGAGATCCCTTTTAACTGTTGCGGAAACTGGTACAGGCTAAACCATTCCAAATCGCGCAGGCATTTATGAATGGCATTATCGCCCTCTTCGCGCGCGGCGTGACCGGGGCGGCCATTGCTTACGCAATCAATGACCAAATTGCCTTTTTCGGCAATGGCCATCTGTAATAAAGTAGGCTCACCAACTATAGCCAGCTCGCAATTGCCCAGCAAGGGCAGGATTGATTTAATGCCATTTTCGCCCGAGTTCTCTTCTTCAGCGGTAATAGCAAGGCATAAATTAAAACCAAGGCCCTGGTAGCAATAAAAATGCAGGAAAGCAGCTATTAACGATACCACACAACCACCCGCATCATTGCTCCCCAGGCCATAAAGTTTCCCTTCGCTTATTTCCGGGCAAAACGGGTCTTTTGTGTAAGCTTCGTTTGGCACAACCGTATCCATATGAGAGTTAAGCAATATTGTCGGTTTAGTTTCATCGTAGTATTTATTAAAGCACCAGATATTGTTTCCCTGCCGTTTCACCTTTACCGAATACCCAAGCAAATGCTGTTGTATAGTATCAGCAACCGCACATTCATCGCCACTGAACGACGATATCTTGATCATGTGCTGCAGCAGCACAACTGATTCGCTAAAAAAATGCGGGTTTAAAGGCATAGTATGCCCTACCAGGGAGGTGACGGGCTGCTCATTCAATGTTTTTATCATAACTGATTAGTTTAGTTGAGGATCAAATAACATGGCAGTACACAAGCAATTGCAGCGATTTTTACTTTGCAGCACATTGTAGTTTACGCAGCTTTTGCAAGCATCCCAGAAACGAGGATCACGCGCTACTTCGGCGTAGGTTACAGGTTCAAAGCCAAGACGGGTATTCATTTTCATGATGGCCAAACCCGATGTGATGCTGAATATTTTGGCGGTTGGGTATTTGCTGCGCGAAAGGTTAAAAATGCGGCTCTTGATTTCGGAGGCTACACCCCGGTTGCGGTGTTGCGGCGATACGATAAGGCCGCTGTTTGATACAAATTTTCCATCGTCCCAGGTTTCGATATAGGAGAAACCTACCCATTCGCCATTTTCAGTTACGGCCATTATAGCTTTACCCGTATCGATCTTTTCTATTACTGAGGCGGCCGATCTTTTGGAAATACCCGAGCCCCTTGCTATGGCCGAACTTTCCATTTCCCTGATAATTTCGTCGGCGAACACCACATCGGCCGGAATAGCCGGCCTTACAATAATTCGTTCATCTTCCATTTTATATGTTTATTTCAGCTATCAGCACGGATTTGTTGAATAACTGTACATACCCCAATGCCAAAAGAATGCCCGTTGTGGCACGCTTGTACCATTTATAGGTTTAGGCCGTGTAAATGAAGATTTTAATCTTTGGCGAGTAGTTAGGGCATAAAAAAAGCCTATCAAAATGAAAGGCTTCTATTTTCAAAACAAGATATTTTGATAATTATTCAACCGGCTGATGATGTTCAGGGCTGTTTTTGCAATGCTCCAGGTAACCATCGGCATTTACAGCCAATCCGCTTATCTCAGTTTTAGGGGATGCTTTTTTCTTTTTAGGGCCGGTAATTGAAACAATAATAACTGCTATTAAAGAGGTAACTTTAAGTATAATATAAAATGCTGCCATGACTTTTTAACTTAATGATAAAAACCGGCAACAAACTAAACCTATGCCAAAAGCTAATAAAAGCTCCTAAAATACACACACTGCACCAAAGCGGCCACGAGCAGCCACCGCCCTCCTATCATTTTGGGATATATAAATTATCAAAATGATAAAGTATTGAAAGCAGGCCGATATTATTAAAGAGGTGTGTAAATTAAATGACTGATCGGTTAAAAACTTTACAATCCCGTCTCAAGAGGGGTGAGCGGAGGCATGAGCGGTAACAGGGGGTGTGTTTCTGCGGTAGATTTATCAAAGCAGAAACACACCCCTCTCCCCTTTCAGGCGGGGAATCGCCCATTTCCTCACACTTTAATCCCTTAAGTTAATGGCCAGCGGGGGGTTAACAGGGTTAACAGAAATCGCAAAATATAACACATCTGCTTAATAATCAATAAATTAAATAAAAGATAGGGTTACCTCTCAAAGCTGTCTCCCGGCGAGAAAGTTTGCTTTAAGTCCGCACCAATCAAAACCAACTTAAAGTCAATAAGTTACTATAAAATATAGCAGCCCTACTCCCACTTTTTTATGCCCAGCTTTTGCATTTTTGAATGCAGGGTTGATGGCGGTAAACCTAATTTAGAAGCTGCCCCATCCTTACCGCTTATTTTGCCATTGCAACGTTTCAGTACATCTAAAATATGGTCGCGGGCGTGTTCATCAATGGTTTTTAATCTATCAGTCGGCATTTCGGCATAAACAGGGCTTTCTTTTTTTCCCTGCAGCTTGGGCAGGTAAGCGTCTTTTATTACCGGGCCATCCGTTAACAGGATACTACGTTCAATAAAATGTTCCAGCTCGCGCACGTTGCCCGGCCATTGGTATTCAAGCAGTTGGGCCATTACGTTTGCTGAGATCCCCGTTACCGCTTTACCGATCTTTTGCGCGTAACGTGCCAGAAAATGATTAGCCAATACCGGGATATCATCTTTACGTTCTCTTAAAGGTGGAATTATGATCGGGAACACAAACAGCCTGTAATATAAATCGAGCCGAAAGCGGCCTTCTTCAACTTCTTTTTCAAGGTTGCGGTTCGTAGCCGCAACTATGCGTACGTTGATCTTCACCGGGCCCCTGCCGCCAATGCGTTCAATCTCCTGCTCCTGTAAAACACGTAATAGCTTAACCTGCAATTCGGCCGGCATTTCACCTATCTCATCCAGGAAAATAGTACCGCCATCGGCCAGCTCAAACTTACCGGTACGCTTTTCAACAGCTCCGGTAAAAGCACCTTTTTCGTGTCCGAACAATTCGGACTCAATCAGGGTCGCCGGCATGGAGGCACAGTTTACCACTACCAAAGGCTTGTTTTTACGAGGCGACAGATAGTGGATACTCTTAGCTATCTGCTCCTTACCTGTACCGCTTTCGCCTAAAACTAATACCGATGTATCAAGCGGAGCTACTATGCCAATGTGGTCAAGTACGGTGAGCATTTGATGGCTTTTACCGATAATATCTTTAAAACCTGCAGCTTTGCTTTTCTCACTCAATTGATTTTGGCCTAATTTATCAACCCTCGTTAGTGACGGCTCAGGCACATCAAATGGGATGATCTCCTCCACCGTGCTCAGTAGTAATCTGTGCAGTCGATCTAACAAGATCAAATGATCATGGGTATAACAGTCGGTTTTGCGGCTGTAAAACGAAAAATGAATAACATCCCCTCCTGACGAAAGCAAAGGCAATCCTAAAAACGATTGCATATTAAAAAACTGTGCAATAAGCTTTTTAACGGGAAACTGCGGCCAAATCTTAACAAAATTAGCAGCATTATAAAAATCAGCCTTGGTTATCCGCGGACTGTCTTCCTGCATCTGGCTCAATTGTGCCTTGTTTGTTTTTGTGATGTTTACCAATTCATCCTTGCCAATAACCTGGTATTCATCAAACCCTGTGCGTAAAAATGAGAGGGCGTTATCAGGAAAACCCGTATCATTTTTCATAGTAACGGTCAAATAATCAAACGGTACATGCGGCTGGATGCTCATTGCTATTTTCAACAGCTTCTGTTTCCAGTTTATCGGTTCGGCAACAATATTTTTAAACACCTGCTCCAGGGCCTGCTCCTGGCGCAATTTTGATTCGATACTGTTTTGATGTCGGTAAAAAGCAACATCCAGGGTTATAAGTAGTTCCTTTTCGCGGAATGGCTTTACCAAAAAACCATAGGGCTGCGTAGCCTTTGCCCGTTCCAGGATACTTTCCTGAAAATTAGCCGACAGGTATACAAATGCTATATTTTTTGAAGTGAGCACTTTGGCAAGGTCGATACCGTTCAGGCTACCCTTTAAAAATATATCAAGTAATACCATTTCCGGTTTTTGCTCCTCAATGATCTCCAAGGCTTCGGGTACAGAATCGGCAATGCCACAAACTTTATAACCGGCACGGGTTAATATTAATTTCAGATCATACGCCACCAGCGACTCATCCTCAACTATTAATATCTTTTTGTTCATATTTTAATTAGCTGCAAAAGTTTTTCGTTCAATATTATTTAACATCTCCTCGGCCCTGAATTCCACGGTGATTATAGCGCCGCCGTAATTTTCTATTTTAAAATAACCGCCCAGTTGTTTACTTAATGCTTTCATCATTTCCATCCCTAATGAGCTTGCTTTTTGGATGTCAAAATCAACAGGCAAGCCTATTCCATTATCGGCTATGGTGAGTATAATGGTTTCCTCGGCCAGTTGTAAGGCCACTTTAATTTCGCCCCGCTGCGCAGGGAAGGCATATTTTATGGCGTTTGTAATGGCCTCGTTTAGTATCAGGCCTACGGGTACGGCCTGGGCAACGTCAAGCTTAACGGACTGTATCATTTGCTCAAAACGAATTCCCCTGCCGCCAGGATCATAACAATCGGCCAGGTAATTAATCAGCTCATTAATATAAACCGACATATCGATATAAGCCACATCCGAATTACTATACAGCTTTTGATGAATAAGCGCTATAGCCTGTACCCGGTTTTGACTTTCCCGGATTGCGGCAAGTGCCGCGTTGTTCTTCAAAAATGCCGATTGCGTATTAAGCAGGCTCATTACAATTTGCAGGTTGTTTTTTACCCGGTGATGCACTTCTTTTAACAGCCAGTCCTTTTCATCTAACAGGCCATCCTTTTCGTTAAGCAGGATTTGTAACGATAGGTTCTGATTATTAATTTCCGTTTGTTTTAACTGTAATTGCTGATTGCTCCTTTGCTTGTGCCGGTAACCGTTAAATGCCAAACCTGCTATAATGATAAGCATGGCCACACCGCCAAAAGTAATGTTACGCTGCATGTTTACCTTTTGCAGTTCGGCTTTTTGATTCTTACTTTGTTCCTGTAAAAACCTTATCGACTGCTTGTTTTCATTAGTCCTATATCTGATATCAAGCTCCTCTATCTGCTTGTTTTTGATGGCATTAAACAACGAGTCATCAAGGCGTTTATGGATCTCGAAATGTTTTATTGCAGCTACATAGTTGCCCGATGCAGAATCGACCCGAAACTGCATGCGATGGATCTTGGTGAGTGTGATAGGCCTGATGGTATTAGATGGCAGCGACAAGATCTGTTTTGTATAAATGCCTGCCTTTTTATACTGTTGAATAAGCAGGTAAAAGCCGGCCATGGTTTCGTTGTAATGAATAAAATCAGTAACCATTTGCTCGTTGGTGGTATAAAAGTCTTTACTAAAGTTAGTAACCTTATATACTTCCATCATTTTCAGATAGTATTGCTCGGCTTCCGGGTAATCTTTCAGGGCAACGTAGATATTGCCAAATGCCTCATACATATCAACCTTTTGCGCCAAGATCTTTGGTGGTACATCTTTTACCGCCTGTTTCAAGTATGCCAGTGCTTCTTTAGGCCTTTTAGCTGTTATGAAATCATAAATAATGAGGCTCAGGTACCCATAAAAATCCTCGTACTGTTTTCTATGCTTTAATATCTCGGCCGATTTAAGGATGTAAATAAGGCTTTGGTCGTACTTATCCAGGTCGGCATACACCAATGCAAGTTTGGCGTAATAAAAATCGGCCAAAGCCGTATCAGCCGTGGCGTTTATACTTTTTATTACCTCATGGCGATATAAAAGCTCGTTATGCAAATCAACCTTTTGTTTGCTTAGCTCGGCAAGGGAATGATAAGTATAGTGGAGCTTTTTATAGCCAATTGCTTTGTATTGGGCCAGTACCTGGCGCAGTTCGGTTTCGGCCAGATCAAGTTTCTTTTGGCTAAGATGGATGTCGGCTATGTTCTTGTTCATATCAGTCTCATCCAGTTTATGGCCCGTTTGCTGA
This sequence comes from Mucilaginibacter gossypii, assembly GCF_017569325.2. Lineage (NCBI taxonomy): Bacteria > Pseudomonadati > Bacteroidota > Sphingobacteriia > Sphingobacteriales > Sphingobacteriaceae > Mucilaginibacter > Mucilaginibacter gossypii. The sequence goes on from NZ_CP071878.2 coordinate 3,318,560, forward strand.
AATAAGGCCCGGGCCTGCTCATAACTATTTATTTTATCAGGAATGGCAACTGTATTGTCTATCGATATATTATCGCCTAAGCGGGCCAGGGTTTTACCTTCCTGGTACTGATCACCTGTTTTATGGTAATAACCAACCACTTCCATAAAAACAGCTTTACCCTGCTTCAGGTTGTACTGCTTGAGATACGCTGCCCCTTTAAGCATCATAGCTTCGTTAAGCCACTTTGCCGAATGGATGGCAACACTCATTTGTATGGCTTTATTAAAAGCGTTGATGCCGCTATCCAGCACCTCTTTGTGGTCGCCTTGCTTGTTTAGATAATAGCTGCCTAATTGTATTTGTAGTTTAATTGTATTGGTGTCGGCTTTGTTTTTTTGGTTATCGAGGTTTAGTTTAATGGTAGCAATGTCCATCTTTTTTTGCCCGGATACGCTTGGGGCAAAAATTAAAACAATAAAACATGTCGCTATATATTTAAACATACACTTAGTATTTTATTGCCCCAGAGATAATTACCGACAAAACCATAACGAAATCATCTCCTGTGAAAGTCACGGAATAGTGATAGGCGATGATTTGCTAAATTTATTCAATTTTATGCAAACGGCATCAATAAGCAGAAAGCTAAATTTTCTTTATTGCTGAAATAACCAGGATCCGGACCGGCATAAAAATCCCGAACGCTGCTGAACCGGTCAATGTACAGATCATGGATTCCATTGTACAGATTATAGATCGACGGAAAATTTCGGATTTATATCCCGGAGGTTCCTACCAAACCCGGTTCTCTTTAGTATACTCTCTTTCAATACCTTCCAATATTAGTTCAGAGGTTATGCGGCTTTCCTTGCGGGCCAGCATTTGCAGGCAGGCAAATTGTACTACATTCAAGATCCCGGAACCACTGAGCTCATATTTACGCGAGATCTGCTCAAGGTTAATGTGCCCGTTGAGGTTGGCTTTAGGCGGAAATGATTTTTGCCAGATAGTATAGCGTTCATCGGCATTAGGCAGCGGGAAGTTAATAACCGACTGAAACCGGCGCATAAAGGCCTCATCAATGTTATTTTTAAAATTGGTTGCAAGTATCACCAGGCCATTGTGCTGCTCCACACGCTGCAGCAGGTACGATGCTTCCTGGTTAGCATATTTATCGTGCGCATCTTTAACGTTAGTCCGTTTGCCAAAAAGCGCATCGGCTTCGTCAAAAAACAGGATCCAGTTTTTATTATCGGCCTTTTCAAATAGCTTGGAGAGATTCTTTTCTGTTTCGCCTATAAACTTGGATACGATCATTGACAGATCGATCCTGAAAACAGGTTTGCCGGTGTATTTACCAAGCAGAGATGCAGTGAGCGTTTTGCCGGTTCCCGGCGGGCCGTGAAATAATGCCCGATAGCCTGGTTTCAGTTTCCGCTCCATACCCCAATCGGTCATTAATACCTGCTGGTAGTTCACCCAGTTTTCCAGCTCAGCAATTTGCCTGCGGGTGTTATCATTGAGTACAAGGTCATCCCAGTTATAGGTAGTTTCCAGGTGTTGTGCCGGAAAGTTCATACTTAGTTTGGGAATAGATTCGGTACCACTGATCAAAAGTTCAACATATTCGGGTTGTAACAATAACCTGCCGGATAAGGCAGGCTCACCTTCGGGCACATCCTCCAGGTATAAAATGTGCTGCTTCGTCAAATTACTATGATGATGAAAAAGATCAGCTATCTCCAGCCGCTTTTCCAGATCATCGCCAGCCAAAACAAAAACCGCTGTTTGACCGGTTGGCAAAAAGCTGCGTCCGTTACGGCTCCTAACTCCACCAATCTGCTGAAAATCACCCGATTCACACATGTAAGGCTGAATAATTTCATCAAAAAACTCAACCTGTAAATGAGGTACCAGGGCCATCATTAGTATAATAACCTCATTGCTGTTCAAGCCATGATCATCAATTAATTTTTCGAGCACACTACCATTTCGCTCTAACTGGGGCAGCAGCGGAGGCAAATAAGTTGCGTCGTTACCAAATACAGTTTGCAACCTGGCTTCAACACAACCGGCTGTATACTGCATCAGCGCTTTTAATTGCTTAATATTAGTATCCATTTTATTTACGCGGACCGTTTTGCTGTACAACATGGGTTAACTCGTGCGCCAGCAGGTTCATACCGGCGGTGCTTTCAGGGTCAAACTTGGCTGCGTTAAAATAAATATCGTTACCATGCGTAAACGCCTGTGCTTTTGAAAGGTTGCAAAGCTCAACAGCCTGCTGCCCGGTGTGGATTTTCACCTGTTCAAAATTGGCGTTCATCTGATGCTCCAATTGCGTACGTACTTTGGCAGGTAAGGGACTGCCTCCACCTTTACTTTCGTTCAGCAACCTGTCAAACTTTGCTTCCGGGGGTTCGGGCCTGCCTTCGGTTTTTTCTACACCGCCGCCTTTTTCTTCCTTTTTTTGTGCAGCAGCCTTATCGTCTTTTTCGTCGCCTTTTTCTTTTTTCTGAGGCTTGCCTTCGTCCTTTTTATCTTCTTCGCCTTTTTTTTGCGGCTCCTTGTCTTTCTTATCTTCTTCCTTCTTTTGTGGTTCTTTATCCTTCTTCTCTTCCTCTTTTTTCTGAACGCCTTCCTTATCCTTTTTATCCTCTTCTTTCTTTTGGGGCTCTTTATCTTTTTTATCCTCCTCTTTCTTCTGAGTTGGTTTCTCTTCTTCTTTCTTTTCGTCTTTTTTCTGCGGCTTGCCTTCCTCCTTCTCGTCCTTTTGTTCTTTTTTCTGAGTCGATTTCGCATCCTTTTCCTCATCCGCTCCCTTTTTCTGAACGCTCATTTGTCCCATTCGCTGCGATGAATTAGCAGTTGCCTGCTGTGACATGGTTACCTTATGTGCTACTGCATCGGCCTCCTGCTCGAGGGCGCTATCCTGGTTGCCATCAATTTTCCTGGCCTGGAAAAAAGCATCTCCATCCTGCTTGCTTTTTTCGCGGCTGCCATTAAAAAAGGGCTTATCTGCTTTATCAGCCTGTTTCTGACTAAGCGGCTGGCGTGTATTATGGATGTATTTCATAGGAGGTTTAGTTTAAATTGTTTAACAGATCCAATTGCTTTTTGGCATGGGCGGCCCATTCGCCGGCATCATGCAGCAGGTCTTCAAAAACCCGTTTCGCTTTATCTTTCTCGTTTAAATTAGCCAGAGCTATCCCCCGGTAAAGCTGTCCTTTCTTATTTTCGGGGTATTGTTCAAGTAATAGGTCAAGGTGTGCCAGCGCATCATCAAAACGGTTGAGGCCGAGGCAAAGCACCCCTGTATTTAATCTTATTTCTTCGTTTTCAGGGTCATATTCCAAGATCCGCTCATATTCTGCCGCCCCTTCATTTAACTGGCCGCTTTGCAAATAAGCAACGGCCAGGTGGTTACGTACCGCAATATCGCCAGGAAACAACATCAGATACCTGATCAGGTAGCCGGTAGCCAAGGCATAGTTTTTTATCATTAATTGGGACAGACCCGCAGTTTGCAATGCCCTGCTGTTTTGCGGGTTCTCTGATAAAACATAGTCGGCCATTTCAAAACCTTCATCATACCTCCCGGTTGAAAGATAGACCTGCGCCAGTCCCATCAATAAATTTAAACTTGTGGGGTTAAGTTCCACCGCTTTAAGCCAGCATGTTTCGGCGCTTTCCATATCTGCCGATAACATATACAGTTTTGCCAAGCCCTCCCAGGCTTCAAACTGATCGGCCTTAAGCGTAATGGTTTGCCTGAAAGCGTTTAGAGCCTTATCATACTGACCCAGCAAAACTTCGGTATTAGCCAAATTAAGCCATGCCGAAGCATTTTGGCTGTCAATTTCTAAAGCACGTTCAAACAGCAGCTTCGCTTCGGCAAATTTATTTTGCTGGTAAAACAACATTCCCCGGTTATTGAGCAGAGTAACATTGGGCTCATTTAAATCGGCAGCTTTGGCATAATACGCCTCGGCAGCTTCAAAATTGCCGTTAAGCTGCTGTATAGCACCAAGGTTTATCAGTTCGGTTAGTTGGCTTCGGTTGCTCATAACATTTCTTCTTTTACTTTATCTGCTATACCACCTGCTATATCAGAAATGCTGATTTCAGGATAGGTAACTTTAATATCATCGGTTTTCACATCAAACGGTTCGCCATCCTTATAGTGGATTGGCAGCGAAACTTTAACCTGCAGATCCGGGCCATAACTAAATGACGCAAGGTTTTTAGTCCACTCTTTTGAAATATCGGTAACCAAAAGATCAAGTTCGGCTTTAATAAATGCGTTTACATCAAACGTGAACTTAGGGTGTACCTCGATCTCGCCCAAAGCGTTAAACTCAAACCCGGTTGTGGGCGACCAGGCCAGGTCGGCAGCCGCGCTTGCCTCACCCTCCAACCCTAATCCGCCGACTATCTGAATACCACCGGTAACGCTGGCCGGGCCAATACTTAAACCAATACCAAGCGCGGCTTTTAACTTTAAACCGGCATGCGCCGGGATCACAAATTTTGCCCCACCGCTGATCCGGGTATTTTCGGGATGTGAAGGGTTAAATTCTATCTGTCCAAAAACGTCTTTGAGTTGGCCGGGGCCAACCGCGGCGTCAAAATCGAGGCCGCCATCAATAGTAGCTACGATACCTATGCTTTTAGGACCAAGCGGGATGGCGAATATGGGGATCTGGATGGTTGGTACTTTAAAAAGCTCTTTATTAATGCTCTTCTTCGGAAAAACATCAACCGCCGAAGGCAGGTCCAAACGGCCTACGACTTCAATTTCGCCGGCCGGGGTCACCCTTACACTTGCCGATGCCTGCAGCCAATCGGTAACTTTAAGCGTTAACTTACCCGATCCATAGGCGGTAAACTTGTCACCTGCCGGGCCAGATGGCGTGCCATCAGCGGCAATAGCACGGTTGGTGGCCCCTACCATCACCTCACCTGATACCCTGTCGGCAGCGTAAGATGCCTTGCCTTCAATAGTCAGCGCGCCATCGTCATATGATATTGACAGCTCTGTATTGATTTTCGGTATTTTGGGTACCGCTTTACCACTGGCTTTAACATGGTAAATTTCGTCCGGCCCGCGTGTAACTTCCACACTGCCGCTGCCGCTTTGAATGCCCGGCATATTCTCGTCAAGAACGAAGCTGCCACCAATAACTAAGGTTTCATTAGCGTAACTAACGTGGATCTCGGCACTTTTTACCCCTTTAATATCCGGTTCGGCAGTACCAGTAGCTGTAAACTCATTGTTTGCATAAGCTATATTAATATGGGCCGATTTGATCCCCTTTATCTTATTAGGGCCGATTCCTATCTCGCCTGTAGCAGATAAACCTCCGCCACTGCCGCCATCACCCGGCTTAACATAGTCAACCGTAATACGGGCAGGATTAAAAGTTTTGGAGTCGAAATCAAATGAACCACCCAGCGCGAAAGCCCCTGAAGTACCTGCTTTTGCATGAACTTCGCCTTTCCCGAGTTTTTTGATCTCAAAGTTCATGTTACCATCAACCGTCAAACCCGAATCGCCCAAAGTAATACCGAGCGAAGTATCTGTAATTTTAAATGGAGGGGGAAGCTTGATCTCGCCGCCATCAAAAACTTTCCGGATACTTAAGCCGCTGCTATTTATGATAATATCAATATCCGCATTGTCGATAAGTGGAATGGTTGTATGTACTTTTCCTTTTGCTTCAAGCTCGCCATCATCACTAAAGCCGGCTTCAGAGAGTTGAACCGGGCTTAAGGCCTTGACCTGAGGACGTAATTTATCTAAAATATCTTGTCTCGAAACGTATCCCCCGTACACCCCCGGAATAGGATTCAATGTAAAACTTTCAGTAATCTTGTCAGCAGTTTTACTGGTTTTAAACATGGTTACTGTTATGCTGCCGGCTCCACCCTGTTGCATAATATCTGTTTGGGGGTCATAGGTAACAGAATCGATATTGGCAGTATACTTTTTTGAGTTTTGAAGTTTAAAAGGCCCTTTTTTAGGCATTTTGATAGCTTTGCTCCGCCTCTCATTCAAAAACAGGTGTACAGTATTGGTATCTACAAGCTCTTTTAAAATCTTATCATCTTTGCCGGGCACTAAAAAGCGCATACCGTTGAGATGCTCTCCCTTCTGAATTTCAGAAAGCGAATATTTTTCCTGGTCGCCCACACTGTCCGGCGATCCGGCTTTATTTAACTTTGCAGTGGTGATACTGTAATTATCTACAATGCCCTGTACCGACAGACCCTTTACTTTTTCAGGGTCCTTGGCTTTTTCGGCTTTAATAGTTTCGTCTACAGCACTTTTTATATTGGCCTGAATAGTGCCGCCTGATGAGCCGTTAATTTTTTGGGAAAGAAGCCATAAGTTGCCGATATCGTTATCGGCCCCTCCAATTTGCAACTCTACTTTATGGTCAACTTCAAACTCATGCATTTGCCCGGCCCGCCGCCAGTTAGGCCTCACCGACCGGGTCCTTATCTCATCGGGGTTACCAAACAATATGCCCCCGGTAACATTGGTTTTTGATACCATGAAATAAGTATTATTTCCCGCAGGAGATGTCCCGCCATTGGGTAACTCAACCTTTTTCAGGTCATCAAACTTTTTCCCAAAGCCGGCATCTGTAGCTGCATCTTTTTCCCAGGTAGCCAAATGTTTCCCGCTTCTCGTCGTTTTTTTAAACGAGTAATCGGTTTTAGATGGCATCATATCATATTTAAAACCTGGAATATCTATTTTCTCAACCTTTATAGTTTTATTGGTTTGGTCAATTTTATCATCACCAGTGTGCGCCGTGGCTTTTCCACTTTCTGCAACGCCGGTTTCCGCCCGCTGAATAAGCCCTTTCTTTTTAACACCATTTCCACCCTGTTGTACCGTGTGAGTCACTTCATGGGCCAGCAAGTGCTGCCCGGCCTGGCTTTGCGGATCATATTTACCCGCCCCGAAATAAATATCATTGCCGTGGGTAAACGCCTGCGCCTGTAAATCGTTACTTAATCCGGCGGCTTCACTGTTGTTATGGATGCGTACCCCACTCAAATCCCTGCCCATTGCACCTTCCATTTCCTCGCGGGTATTGGCAGGCAATGGCTCGCCGCCGCCTTTGCTGCCTTCGATCTTTTGTTGCGTTTGTGGAGATACATCCGGAGCGGCCGACTGGCTGCTGCGTTTTAATGTATTCCCCTCGTTGGGATCGCCATCACTTTCAAAAACGGGACGACGCTGTAATTCTTTATCGGCTCCGTTCTGCTCTTTTTCCTGTTTATCTTCCTTCTTATCTTCTTTCTTTTGCACAGCGGAGGTAGCTGCATTAGCAGGACCCGTGGTAGTAGTAGAACCAGTTGCAGCGTTGGCTACGGTTTTAGGCTGATTAATCTGCTGAACAACTTTATCAGCCACCTGGTCGGCCTGCCGTTCAAAATGATCGCCAGGTTCATTCACCGTCATTTTACGCTGAACCTTATTCCCTTCAAAAAAGGGCGCTTCGTGCACCTGTTCAACATCATGAGCGGCAGAGAAAAAAGGATCTTTCCCTGCCCCCTGCTTGTTTGCGGGCTGGTTTTGTTTGGTGTTTGCAGGTGCTGCCTTTTGCGGTGTCTTCATTGCCATTCCACGTAAAAAGGTTCATTCATCCAGGGCAGTTTAACTACGCCAATGCCCCATGGCAATGATGAAAGCAGGATATCCAGGTCCATCCGCTCTACAATAAGGCGGGCAGGCTGTTCTGCTTCAATCAGTTTCCCGTTGCGAATTAAGAATGCCTCGCGCAAGCCGCCGGGCGATGTATTTTTTAATGCTTTCCAGTATTTTATCACGGTTCGGAGCATATTGTCGCCTTCATCAAGCATGCGTTGCGGTATTTCCACTTCACGTTCCAATGGCTCGTCAAGTGGCCACCGGCATAAAAATTTTTCAAAATAAAGGTCATATTCAAAGGCATTCACATTACCGGTACCTAAATAGTGCAGCAGGTGAACGGCCAGTTGCCTTGCAGGCAGATCAACAAAATCGTTATCCTGCAGCAAGCCGAAATCTTTAAAGAAATACTCCAAAAAGGGGTGCAAGATCACCAAACCGGCCTGATTTACATACGTTCCGGCAATTTCTTCTTCTTTTTTTGAGCTTGTTTCCGGAATATTATCGGGCGTGACTATGGGCTTATTACTTTGTAGTAGCGGTTTATTTTCTGTTGATTGGATAAACGCTTCTGCAACTTGGATAAGGTTCGTTGCTGACAATGAAGTCGTATTAGCTGACTCTCCCAATATTAAAGTGGCTAACTTTTTCAGGATTGTGCTATCAACAGGTAATTCATCAAGGCCTATGCGGAGGGATATCCTCAGCAAAAGTTTTTCGATGATATACTCCTTGTTACCAGTAAGTTCTGCCAATGACAAACCTGTACGGCCATCTGTTGACTGGCTGCTTATCAAAGCCTTAATTTCGACTATAGCAGCATCAAGTCTTTTTTGGAGTTTATGTACATCTATATCCAGCAGAACCGCTGCAAGCTTTTTAATAAATGCTATACCAAACTGGCTAAAGAACCTGCTTACTGTAAGCTGTGAGCCTTTAAAAAGATTGATAAGTTTTGATTGATAAGTTCGATCTTTTGTCAACAATTCTGACAGTTCACTCAACCAAACATTTTCCTGCTGCAACCATTCTGTTGCAGCCACTGCGTACCAAGGAAGCCTGCCCGTGTTAAGGAAATAAACAAATACATTAAAGGCCTGCTGCTCTTCAGTAAGCAATGAATAGCTTATCTCGTTATCTGGCTCATCACCTACGGGTAATGCGGCAGGATTTAAAACCGGCTCAAGCACCTTAGCAAGGCTTGCCTGCAATTGTTCAAATACATCCTCCAGTTTACCCGAGCCCAGGTCAAGATCAATCTTATCTATCAAAACATGGGCAGGCAGATCCATATCATCCAGCAATTGCTCCAGTTTTTTGAGCAGCACCTGTTCAAAGTACCGCACGGCCTCGTCCTGCACCTTTTGGGCAGTGCTTCGATGCGATACTTCTATATCAAGTACCAGCTTATGGATGATATGTGTGCTTCCTGCCATAGCTCAACATTATTTAACAGTGCCCGGATCTGTAGTACCCGGATCTTTTTTGATAATCTTCGAAGCTATTTTGGGTGTCACAGAAGTTACAGCCGGATCTGTCTTCGGTGTAGCCGCCGGTGTTACAGTTGTACTCGTTTTAATCACAGATGGGGCTACCGTTGGTGTTGGTGTTACCGATGGTGTTACCGCAGGTGTATCCCTAACTGTAATCACCGGCGGTACAGTAGTACCCGTTGGCGGCGTAGTAACCACAGGCGGAACTTTAGTAACTACCGGTGTAGTGGTTTCCGGCGGCAAGTGGGTAAGTACCGGAGTGGTGGTTATAGGAGGCAAAGCAACAGGCGGCGTAGGCGTAAACACGGCACGACACTTCTCAAACTTACCATTCACTGCTGTAAGTGTAATAACTGTATTACGGCCACGCGGAAACTGGCGCATATCAAACACTTTTACTGTGTTTACCTCATTACTGGTAGTTCCATCGTCAAATGTCCATGTAAACTTAAAGCTGCCCGGATTAGGTGTTTTATTTGTTAAAGTAACCGTGGCAGCACCTTTTTCATTATCCATAGACACTTTATAGTCAAAAGAGGCCTGCGGATGTTCATGTATCATGAGCGTACAAGCAGGAACCGGTTTGCCGTTCACCATAAAGTCGTTGATACTGACATCATAAGGACCTTTGGATGGGTCAAAAACCCATTGGCTACCCAATAATTTAACTGCATCTCCCGCTATTTTTGAGGTGATAATCCCTGTTGCGGGTTGTACGGCAGTGAAGTTTATATTACCCTGATCTGAACAGACTTCGCTGGCGGCTAACTGCAGGTCTACCGGCTCTTCGGGGATTTGTACAGTAAGCACAACCTGTTGGGTATCGGTACAATCATGATTATTGGCAGATAATGTGAAGGTTAGTTTACCATCAGGGAATTTGGCACGAAGATCGGCATACTGGAAGGTAATGTTATCATCCGGTGTGGTAAGGTTAGCATGTACCTGTCCGTCGGGCATTGTCCATGTGTAGGCAAATGTATCACCTGCTGCCTGATTGGTTGTAGCTGTTAGCTGAATAAATACGGCAAACTGGGTTGTATCACTTATGCTGGCCGCAGGTTTAACAGCCGGGTGTTTAAATACGGTAATAGTGCAATCGGTTGGCTGATCATTTACCGTAAATTTAATCTGCTGACCAAATGCACCGTCTTTAACTTTAGTTGTATCAAAATAGGTTATTGTGTCTTTAGTTACTACTGTAGTTTCAAAACCAGCCGAGGCTTTGATAACGCCATCAGCCGGGCTAACTTTAAACTGCAGCAACCCTTCGTCAGAACATGCTACGGCTTTCGGTAAACTAAGTCCTACCTGTGGCTTAGGCATGATAAATGCTACCGGCGGACAATCGGAACAGCACATATACGGCAGGCAAAAATCGGCAAATACTATATCTTCGGGCACATCGGGGTTAGCGGCCACAGCCCGTGATTTACCAAGATCGATAGCTAAGGCCCGAGTTTTACTGATAACATCAGCTTCAATTGTTGGTGTAAATTTACGCGGCGACTGTACCTGATAAAATTTCACAGCGGCGGTAATATCTTCAAAGTTGCTATTCTGAGCTATGAACGTCATCGCGTCGGCATCACTTGCAAAACCTTTTACAAACTGAGGGTTAGCCTGAAGAGCCTTTAACCTGTCATCGAGCGAAAGTGTATTTGGAGGTATTGTTGGGCTCGGGGTAGTCATGGTAGTTGCATACACCATTACAAAAGTTCCGCCCGCAGGTACACCGGCAAGGTGCTCCAAACCGGTATGGTTTGCGGCATAGGCCGAAAAGGTAAGCTGTTGCAGCAGCTTGGCTTTCCGGTCCTGAATTTCCTTTAAAATAACGGCAAGCGCCTGGCCTGCGCAGCAGTTTTCAGACAAGCGCCACAATTGCAGCTCGTAATCATCTTCATACCCCTTACGCACATAATCGGCTTTGGCAAAAATCTGGCGGCTTTTTACGCTTGCCGATTTTACCTCGTTGCACAGGTCATCTACCCGCGCCGAGAAGTTAGTAATAGTGTCATCGTCAATATCAACCAGCCTGTTGGGTAACCATTGGCTTATATTCCGGGTACCAGCAATCACACGCACCGGAATATCAACAGCGATAGCCTGCTCATAAGAGCCGGTTGCCGATGTGTCAATAGCTTTGCCGGCAGCATCTGCGTAATCAGAAATACTTACAGCCCCGCCCTGCCTGCGGATCTGATCCAAATAGGAGCCAACACTGTCCTTTGCTACATTGATATTATAATCAACAGCATTGATACCGCCATTAATCAGGATATTACTGATACTTTTATTGATTGCAAGGTCGCTGGTTACCTGCATCCGCGCTCCTGGTATTGCATCTGCCGTCTCAACAATTTTGGCCGCTGCCATCCTCACTTTGGTAGCACCGGCATCAGCTGTAACGGTATCAGTTGCCTGCGCCTCGTTGGCGAATGACAACTGCTGCTGAGCCGCCTGTGCTTTAAGTTCGTCTGCAAGTACGTAGCCGGTTTTAGTATCAAAACTCGAAAAAAACTTACTTACATCGCTGTAAAGGCAGTTTTGCTCGGCTTGGAAAGCCCTTAATGTAGCTTCCAGATCATTAAATTGGCAGGCATAATCATCTATATTGATATCGCTAAGGCTTACATCGCCCAAACGAATGGCAACCACATCAAATGGCAGGTTACTGTCCTGCCTGATCTTATCAACCGCGGCAATAGCCTCGGTATATTTTTTACCGATGTGCCCTTCAATCCTGAAAAAATTATTGGAGTCGATTGAATAGGCCAGCGGGTTTACCACCATATCATTTGCAGGCGAATAGGCCCCGGCATTATAACCCAGGATCAGTTTATCTGTGCCCTGCAGCCACCGGCTATAACTCCATTTTTGAGCCAGGTCAATCGGTTTGCCGTAATAAAAGGGAATAGCCCTTGCCTCTAAAGGTTTACTGTTATCTGTAGATGGCGTTATTTTCACCACCGGGCTCGGAGGCAGCGTAAACCCGCTGCTCATAATGTTCAGCCTGTCGAGCAGGTTAATGGCAATGTTCAGCCTATCTTTATTAGCACTGATAGCCGGCGACGCATAAAATTTATGGCGATACGGTGTTGGCTTGGCCGTTGGTGTAATATTTAAAGCACCCAGCATAATATGTTTGGGGAAAGCATAAATATTGGGGCAGCACTGGTAAATGATATCCGAAAGTATGGCCCTCAATTCATTATAGCCGGTTAACAGGTCCTTATAAAAATCATACAGGTACTGTGCCTGCATTGGAGCTGTAGCTTTGCTTAACGTAGTATTGATGTTGGCAACAATGCCTGTAATAGGATAAACAGATTGCGGATCGAGCGCGAATTTGAATGTATTGTAGAGCGTTTGAACAGCACTTGATAAACCACTGGCGCCATCATTTGCAATTTTTGAAAAGGCAGCGGTAAGCGCTGATGATGAAGCGGTTGTTTGCGTGTTAAAGAACACGCGTTTTGCAGCTAATACAGGAGCATCAAAATAGGCATTATAAGCGTTGAAATACTTTTTGTAAATATCATCATAAATAACCTCCGAACCGGTTTGCTCAATGATCTGGTTCATATCAGCCTGGGCAATGAGCAACACTTTGGGTTTGGCTACCTGCTTACGACCCTGGTTATCACAATCAATAGCGGTACAGGCATCGGGATCCTTAGAGTAATATTCCAGGTAAAGCAGGCCGTACATTTCAGTTAGCTCCTTACCGGCCTTTGATTTAAAATTGGTAAGGGCAAAACTATCAACCGGGAAAGCGCCTTTATCATCGGGCGTTACCAGCTCCCATAAAGCCATTTGCGCGGCATCGGTGCCCATGGGATAAAACGGCGGGTATTTGATCAGCGAATTATCATAGGCCCTGAAGTTTTTATAGGTTGTTTCGGGCATATAAAGCAAATCGCCGTCGGTAGTTACGCCGCAGCCCTTGCCTATGGTTATGCCGTTGGCATCGCCTTTGAAACTTAAGCCGCATACCAGGCCAACACCAATTAAACAGGTACGGGTAAGGCGCTGCTGATCTTCAAAAAACTCTACAATATCATTCAGCTGTTTGGCTGTAAGCACCTGGCTGTCAACAAAGGAGTTATACTCTAAAGTTATATCGGTGAGCTTTATGTTGGTTACTGGTGGCATGGCTTTTTCATTTAGGTTTTAACTGTTATTATTTGTGCCGCCCTGCAAGGTGCCAAGGCTGGTTTTGTTCAATATTATCGGGTTGGTTTCCTGGGTGTCGTCATTGCAATCACTTAGCTGGCCCTGCTGATAAACAGTGTACAGTTTTTCAATCACGTCGATGAATTTGCTGTTCAATACCGGATCGATAGGCGTATCCGTACTTATCGCTATGTGTTTGGCTGCAAGCCAGTCTTTATAAACTGCTTCAAAACCAACCATCTGGTCATGTCCGATGAAACAGATCCGCGGCAAAATATGAGCGGGCGTTTCGGTGCGGATGAGCCGCTCGGCATAGGTGCGGAAAGCTGTGTTACGTAACCTTACGCTATATCCCGGCAGTATCACACAAACCCGGAACGAGTATGGATCAAGCGGCTCACAGTACACGCCATTAGGATCAAGGCATACCGGCATAAACTGGTGATGAGTGCTGTCATCGCCGGTATAATCAAATGGCGGGCGCAGCAGGATATTTTCTATCACGTACATGCCCTCCATCTTGAAATCGTTTTGCATAAATTTGATGATGAACGCAATCTCGGTTTCGATGGCGGCGGCGCTGAACTCCATATCATTATGGGTAAGCAAAGTACCTGCGGAGTTGGCTATATTATAAACATACTTACCCGCGGTAGCTCCTGGACTTAAGCGGTAATTTTCCCTGTCGCAGGCCAGCACGGATACCAGGCCAAGATCTTCATAAGCATCTATCTCCTTCAGGAAGTTGGCATTGCCTTTAAATTTAACTACGCCAAGCTGCGATATTGTCCAGTTGTAATGCAGGGCATCGGCCTTAAACAAAAGGTAATCCTCAACGCTTAGCTGCTGCATTTTATAGTTAGAGAAACCGAGCAGCATTGAGATCCGTTTTTCCATGCCCGATACATTCACCAGTTGCTGATCCGGTGTTTTGGCATTGTACAAATCCATCCCGCTGCCGCGGCAAATGCTCATCTGGTCATAGTCTTTCAAAAACTTAACCTTATGCCTGATGATGTTGCGCTGATAATCTTCGCCGTAAATGCGGTACATTAAAAATACGTACTCGTTAAACTGCTCGGCAAAACGGGCCAGCAAATGATCGAGGAATTTATTTTTCCGTTCGGGATAGTTATCCTGCCCGGTTTCTTTAATTACATCATCAACCGTTTTCTCCCATTGGGCATAACCATCCAACAGCTTTTCCGCATCGCGGATGCCATTTACCGTATTACTGAAATAGGTTTTGCGGATACTATCGTCGGCAGTAAGCAAAATCCGGGCGTTTGAAAGCTGGGCAAAATAATTAGCCAGCACCTGATCATAAAACAACAGATACCCTTTAAGTTGTAAAGCCAGCGACCGTTGTTCACTTGTAGCAGTATCGGGCAGGCCCAGCGGCGAGATACCGTAATTTTCAGGAAACTGATTTTGCAGGGTTTCATAGTGCCCTATATCCCTGTAATCGCCTTCGGGTACCGGCAAATCAACTATCTTTTTTGCCTCTACATTGTCCTGCCAGTCTTTCCGAAGCTGGTTAAGATCTGCCTGGGCTTCGGACTGTTTCAGTTCGATAGGCACCACATCCTTATAAAATGTGAATGATGAATTGGTTTCACACAAAACAGGCTTGTGGCCATCCTGTACACAAAGCAGCCATTCGTTTGATTTATAGATCTTATCGGCAACCTCGCTCTGCGGCGCGGTACAGCCGCAAAAACCAAAGGAAATTCTTTTCACCAATCGTACACCGTCAATTTCCATGATAATGCGGTACAGATCAGATAGGCGCACCTCTGTACGCAATTGCGAGGCCGCAAGTTCGGCCGGGATGATAAACCCTTGTTTAGCAAATTTGGCATCAATACCCTGCAGGTTTTCAAAATCAAGTACCGGGCCCTCAAAGATCTCGTCGGTCTGCATGCCTTTATCCAGCAATTCTTTAAGCAGGTAAAATTTAATATCGGGTGTAAGGTATTGCTCTATATTAAACATGATCTGCGCCCAGATCATTTCAGGATCGGCCTGGGGCTGAAGCTCAATTTCGGCACATATCACGATCTCCTGATTTTCAACGGCCTTTACCTGGTCAAGATCCTCACACAATTCGCGGAAGTAATGGTATACTGATTTTATTTGTTTGACGATGTCATCCTGTTTGGCTTTTATCTTGGCAGCATCGCCCCCCAATTCAGGAAAATCCTCAAAATCTATCAGGATATCGTTTATCCCCTTTAAATCGAATTTTACTTCATTACCTGTCAGGGCATTTTCGCCGGGTTTGGCATAACGAAGCAGCGGTTTACCATCAGGTTGTTTATAGTTGGCTATGATACTATGGGGCGATTTTTTGATCCAGGCATTCCGCACACCATCTATCCGCACAAATAATTGACGGTAGTCGTCGGGTGTAACCGGGTAAGTGGGCAATATTTTTATGGCAGATAAGAACTGCTCATGCATACTGGTGGTATTGTCATGATCAACCGCTAAAATATTTTCAACGGGCAGGGTAATGCGGTAGTTCAAATCAGTGAGTGCATAGCAAAGCATCTCCAGCGTGGTAATACCTGGATCATGCACATTATAATCCGACCAAATGGCACTGGCCAGGTCGCGGATATGCTGCATACCTTCGGTGCGCAAAGTATTATACTCGGGCCCAAGGCTGGTATCAATTCGTTTCGGTATGGTTAACTGATCAATCATGGGCATGTAGGTATGGTTTTAGTATCAATTAAATGTTGTTTTGCCGATACAAGGATGGCCTTTGAATTGCCTGCCTCCAAAACATCGGGGTTTGCGGGCCCCGATGCTGTGAAGTACATCTTAAAATCGGCTATATAATCAACATAGGGTAGTTCTTCAATAAAGCGAATCACCACGCTTTTGTACAGGATGCCGCCAAAATCAATATCGGCATTACGGTTAAAAGCCCAGGGCGACAGGTAATTAATCACATCGGTATTCAACTTAGCCGCGTATAGGTTTTCATCCAGTCCGAAGTAAAATTTCACCTTAAAATCGAGGATCACCTCTTCATAATCAGGATTAATAGCCAGCAGGTCAACATGCATAGAGTTTAATCCCGACAGGTATTTGGTAATCTCGCTCAGGGTATTTTTGCTTACGCGAGGTTTAAATGGATCAAAACTGATCTGGTTACGGATATCAGGTATGGCTACCACCCTTACACTGCCCGGGGCAACTTCAATATTATCGTTGGTATGGTTAAGGCATTTAACCCTGAACACCTGCGGAAACTGCGCCATTACCAGGTGCTCATAATCCCAGATGGTGATAGCCCGGTGTTTATGCCTCAGCCGTTCACTTACCCTCAGGCGGAAAGGGCCATCATCCTCTGGCAGTAAACCACCAAACGAAGCATATGGCTGAGTAACCGATTTGATTTGCGGCAGCCTGTCGACCAGTTTGCTGATTGTACCTGCGGGCAACCCGGTTTCCAGGTGCGAAAGTTCATTATCATTATCGGCAAATTCGGCTTCGGCAGCCTGGATATGTACGTTGATGAATTTACAAACCGAATCTATCGTTACTGCAGTTGGCAGTTCAACCCCAAGCCAGGTGAGGCTTTGGTTTAGGAATGTATTGTTGGTTGTAGCGCCTTCGGGGATTAAAAACTTGATGATCCCCGAGCGCAAAAAATCATTGGTATCATCGCTGATGATATTGCTTTTATCCAAAGCAAGCCATTCATTACCTGATAAATAATGCCATTTAGGTTGAATAGTATCCGAGAACGACGGCGCAAGCGCGTCTTCACTGCCCTCGGCTACCTGGAAAAGAATACTGGCTACAGACCCCGTTTCAATACCTGCAATACCTATGTAAAAAGCTGCAAGATCAGGAGCTTGCGGTATGGCTGTAATATTCCCGTCGATAAGCCCGTGATATTGTTTTTTGAGGAAAGCATGCTGTTCGGCCTGGCCAAATGGTGTTTCGTGAAAAAATTGGACGTTATGGTTCACGTAATCAGCCAGCAGACCATGGTTATCATTACTGCCGGTCAAATCATCAATCTTATTTTTAGCCGATGCCTTGTAATCGAGCTTTAGCGATGCTATTTCGGGAGTATAGGGTTCTTTAGGAATAAGCGCGGCCCTTGTTGTATCTGTCATGGCAGCGGCAAACAATTGCGGATATATACTATGCATAAAATCCTTTGCAAGGCTTATAAGGATATAATTATCCTTAACTCCTGCTGAGAAATTTTCGGTTTGTGTTTGAAGTGTGGTAGCAGTTTGCTGAAAACCAACAAAACCCAGCACCGGGAAAAACATCTGCATTGGTTGCACATACTGTTGCACCAATGCCTTTTCGGCCTGTGGCCAGCTACCCTGCTTAAAAGAGCCCGATACATTAAAATACAGGTATTTATTAATAAAATAAGGTGCGGGATTTACCGCTTGCTGAACGCCATCCGGCTTAAGTGTAAAGGTATTATCAAGCACATTGATCTCGCTGCCTTCACTTGGGAACAATGCACCGTTTTTGATATAGGCCACTTTTGCTTTAAAATCACTTTTGGCAGTTATCTCCCTCGAAGTCCCCGTGGTATCTGAAGCCTCATTACTGGCGGTAATATTATATGCACCGGGGCTTAATGTCGACTTGAGATAATCTTTACGATAAGCCGTATAATAACTTTTCAGATCATCAGGTACACCTTTCCAAACTATATGTGGCGTAATTTCCGTCCACTCTTTTTGAAATATCTCAGTACTGCCGATGTATAGGGTTGAGCCAACTTTTGGCAGTGCGCCAAAGGCAAAAAAGGGCTTTGATGGGTCAACTTTACCGTTATCATTTTCAACGGCCAGGTTTTTCATGCCTTCCACAGTCACATCTATCTGCACATTATTGAGCTTAGCTTTACTCAGCGCGATATAAACAGGATAGGCATTATCCTGAACACTCATCAGCAGCCGGATTACCGGGAAATCGGTTTTATAATTTTCTTTATGAATAGCCTGATCATAGGGCACAACAGCCTTAGCCTTTGCCGGTATATTAACTGTAATAATAATTTGCTGCTGATTAACCTTAAAGGCATCTGTAGTTGGAAAATCGGCCTGCAGCCACTCTTTTTCGGATGTTAAAAAAACCTTAAACAGTTGGGCAAGCAGTGCAGGATCAATAGTACCGAGCCCCGAAAAGTTGAGTGTTAAAGTTATGGTACGGTCACCCTCGCTCATGAGCAATACTTTTGATGCAAAAGCAAAGCCCATTGATGCCGTTGGCCAGCTCTTGCTGCCAAAAGGGTTCCACTTAGGTACATCATCTTTAAAAGGCGTACCCAAACCATCGGCCGAAAAAGTAACATCGGCATAGGCTACCTTCTTATCCGCAGGCGATTGGTACCAGCTTTTCATAGCCGCTATAGTGGCGCTGTTTACAGCCAGCTCTGCGTTTGTTTTAAAAACAACCGGTTTGGGTTTGGGGCTTTTATCTTTACCGGCATCAAGTGATGTGCCTTCCGGCAACAGGAAACCGGTGAGGTTGCGGGCAAGCTCAAATATTACATGTACCTTATCGGGTACTTCGGGGCGGTTGCGCAGCTGCAATACCCGTTTAAAATAAAAATCAAGGTGCCGGCCGGTAAACTGATTCAATGCATCTTCCGAATGCTGTAAAAGCATAATGAAACACATAAACAGGGCCAGGTGCGGTTCAACATCGCTTTTGATACTTGAGTCGGGAAAACCCAGGCCGGCATTCTGCATTTTAACCTCAACCTGCTTCAAAAAATCCTGCAGCGCTTTTTTATCCTGGATGAAAAACGGTTTCCAATCGCCCTGGGGGTAATTGCTGTCTTTCAAGGTATAATAGTTTATTTTATCGGCATAAGCAGCAGCGAACGTCAGCCAGTCTTCCATGCCCAATTCCTCAATTGGGGCACTTGCTGGGTCAAGCGCTTTCAGGAAGCGCTGTGACTGGCTTGAGCCATCACGTTGAAGCGGATTTTTATCGTTACAGGCCATGGTTAGTTCTTATTGGTTGGTAGTTATGCTGGTAATGTCATTTTTATAATAAGGGAACACATAGTTGTACCTTGAATTGGTGGTACGTACTGTGTAATTGAGCTTAATAAGCAATATCCCTTCGTTATCCATACTGGTGTCAACCTCGGTGCTGTTGAGCGTTATCCTGGGTTCAAAATACAGTACTGCGGTTTCAATCAAATCTTTGATATAGGTTTTGAGGGTAAGGTTTACAGCCTCAAAAACTATCTTTTGTAAATCGCACCCGAAAGTTGGCTGCATAATGCGCTCGCCCAGCCGGGTGCTGAACAGTATGCCCAAACTGCTTTCAATATCGGCCTCGTCGGTAAGCATTTCAACTTTACCGGCAGCCTTGTCAAAGCTTGGCGGGAAACTCCATCCCCTGCCTATAAAAGGTATTTTTGGTTCCATTGATCAGCCTCCGATTATTACTGTTGGGCAGCCTAACACTATTGATCCGCCATGGGCTGTGCTATCGCCCATGCGGGCAGCGGGTTTCCCCCCTATCAGCACCGTTGCCGAACCCATGATTATCGAGTCGGGCGGACCGGCGCAGGTACACATATCGCCCACGCATACGGCCGGCATACCACCAATGAGCACCGTTGGTACCCCCGGCCCTATTACCGGCCCGCCTACGTGAGGCGAAGGCCCGTTGAACATAGGGCATACGTGCATATCGCCTATCCTTGCTGCTGCTGCCATTTTTTGTTATTAGTTTATTTGTACAATTGAGCCTTTCAGTGCCGCCGTACCGCTTGATTTTACTTCTACACTCGCTGATCCCTCTGCCGAAAGGGCGGTATTGGCTTTCAGGCCCAGGTTCATTCCTTCGGCATTAAAATCCTTCTGGGCCTTAAGCACCAGTTTGCCCTGGGTTTCGATGGTGATGCCATCGCTGTTCATTTTTATCGAGTTATTGTTCTCATCCTTTAACTCAATCGCCCCGGCGTCTTCATCCATAGTTATCTTTTTCCCGGCCGGCGTTTCAATGGTTACTGATTTTTTATCGTCATCAAAAATGAGCTTCATTTTGCTGCGGGTTACAAAACCCTTTTGGTTGTTAGCATCGGCCGCGGTTAAAGGAGCAGTTTTGTTGCTGCTGTTAAGCATACCCAGTACCACCGGCTTACGAGGATCGCTGTTTAAAAAACCAACAATTACCTCATCCCCAACTTCGGGCAAAAAGAAACTTCCGCGTTCCTTTCCGGCATCTAAAGTTGCTACCCGCGCCCAAATCCCCTGATCATCAGCGCTGATCACCGGCATACGTACCAGGATGCGGCATTCGCCATCGGGATCACTTTCCAATTGGGTTACAACGCCAATCTGCAAACCGGGCACTGCCTGGATCAAAGCCGAAGCGGGTTTTATACTGGTTTCAAACTTTTCGGTAAACCACTGCGGATCCAAACCAAACTGTACTTCCAGTTGCCAGTCGCCGGCCGAGATATGATGCTGAATGTGGCTTACAAAGGTGTTGCCGTTAAACCTATCGCTCAGATTACTGAGCTTAATGATCATTCCCGGTTTCACCGTATGAATGCCTTTAAACTTTACCCTGCCCCGCACTTTTGAAAGCACCTGTTTTTGCTTGAGCGATGTTGCCCAGGCCTGCAACTCGGGCTGTGAAAGCTTGCCGCCATGGTTAAGCTGATATTTACTTTCATTAAATACGCCAGCCAGATCATCACTTGTCAGATTGCCGTTCAGTTCGCCCGATGGCGGATTAGCATCAACCTTTTCAATTTCCTGTGATGCCGGGTTCCAGGTGCGGCCTGTTATGGAGGGGAACTGGATCCGTGAATCAATCTCGGCATCCAACTCCAGCATGGTTGCGCCAAATGATAATTCCACAACCGCGGCGCCGCTTATTTCCGGCTTTTTGATGGAGAGGGTATTATCATCGGTATAAACCAACATCCCGTTCAGCTCGGCTCGACCGGTTATAAAATCCCAGTCGGTGGCTTCGTATTGCACCAGGTCGCTGGTGGTGATGTTCATATCGGCAACATCGGTGCTTAAACCGCTGTAAGTGCCAGCTATAGTAGTTATAGCATCGCTGTCCTTCACGTTTTCGCCAAAGTACTTGCTGTGGCGGGCAAGTGTCATGGCAATGGCCTTATCGCGGCATTCGATAACCAGTTGCGAGCCGCTGTTGCGCAGCTTGATACTGTGTTTAATAACCACACCTTTAAACAGCGTATAATTATCCGATTCGTAACCACACAAAATCTCGATGTTTTTACCCGGCACAAACAAGTCGCCATTGCTGGCATCAAACTTTTGGGCCGAAGTGTCACCATCAATGATCACCAGTTTAGCGGCGGCTATCCGGTTAATGCCTTTATCAATCACCATAGCCTCCACCTGCATGGTGCGGGGTATCTCGGTGCCCTCAATTTTTACAATCGGGGTAACAACGGTACTTGACCGGGTGGTTTCTATGGTGCGGCTATCTGCCATGATCTGTTATTGATTTAATGGTGGAAATTTGAGCTTTGTGCCTGTTTTAAGGTACCTGAAATCGTTGAGGCTGTTTGCCTGGGCTACTTCTATGTAATACTTTGAATCGCCGTAGATCTGGTAGCAGAGCAGCGGCAATGTATCCCCTTCGTTAATCACCCTCACTTTTGTTAAATCGGGCGACTGGGCATTTTCTTTAGCTACCCTCTTTTTATCCTCTACCGAACCAATGAACGAAGCTTTTACAATTGCCCTGAGCGGGCGGCCCTGGCTGTCAAACAGTTTATAACTGATATCCATTGTTTCCAGCGCACCGTCAAACTGAAGCGTTCCCCAATAGATACTTACAAACCTTGGCCGGTGCTTATCGCCCTGGTATTCGATGATGAGCTTTTGCAGGTTATCGATATCCTCGTCAACCCCTAACTCACCGGCGGTAGCACCATTGATTACCCCGGTACGATCAAACATCAGCTCAAAATCCATCTTCTGCGGCTCAATCTTGGAAAACTTGGGCAGCTTGCCCGAGGTTCCCTGCGCCTGCTTATCAGAATACTTGATCTCAATCTTCTGGCTATAGCTTTCGGGGTTAACCTGTACCGTCATAGAGCCTTCTTCATTTTTGCTCTTCGGATCGGACCAGGCCACGATCTTCATTTTGGTTACGTTATCGGCCATCAGCGTTCGTTTTTATTTTTCAAAATCTCCAGTATCTGTTCTACGCACTCGGCAATGATCTCATCTTTATCACCGCCTCCGCCGCCACTACCGCCACCGCCACCTGAGGGCTTTGAATCCTGTTCGGCAGGGCTTTGGTTTACGCTCACGCGGATGTTCAGTTCTCTGATCTCAATTGGCATAACATCAGGTTTGAAGGGTGTAATACTGGTATTGCAGCTCAAAGCTTTCAATAGCGATACTGTTTTGCTCGGCATTCAAATCGCTCAGGCTCCATTTTTTGGGCCAGGCCTGCACTACGTTCCAGGTTAAAAGCGGATCATGTTCTTCATTAAGCAGGCTTACGGTCAGGTCTTTGGGTTCGATAATAAAATTATTGAACACGTTATTGCACCAATCCATCAACAGTTTTGATTCGGTAATGAGCCCTCGCTTCAGCACCAGTGCAGGAAACTTGGCCCTTACCGGCAGCGCGTGTTCAAAACGATTTTCGCCGCCCTCCTTCTTGGATTCTGTTTCCATCTCCATGGATAGGCCCGATACGTTTTGGAACCGGCTGTCGATTTCCTCATCGCCAATGCCCGTAAACACCACCTTAAAGTGAAAACCTAAAGGCGGATAACCCGATTTAGCGTCGAAGGCCATGATTAGCCGTTTTTGATGGTTAAACCTTCGTGCGCAACCTCAAGCGTTTCAATTGCAGCCTCGTTGGCATCTGCCTTTAAATCGGCCGACTGGATCTTAACCGGGAAGGCATTTTTTACCGACCAGGTAACTACCGGCTGATGCTCTTCGTTAAGCAGGTTAATGGTAAGGTCGCGGCGATCTATCTGGTTTAGTTTTACGGTGTTCATCCAATCATAAAACTCGTTATCATTAGCAAATGTGCCGCGTTTTAGGGTGATGTTACCGTATTTGCGCATGCCGGGCATTTTTACCTTATTGTATTCCTTACTGCTGCCTTCGCGGTATTCAACCACTTCGGTTTCAATTTGTAAGCCGGTTACTTCGGTAAAACCGATGCGTGTGCCACCCCAGTCAACCTGGAAATGGAATTTGGGTAGAGGATAATTTGCCATTTTATTTGTTTTAAATGAAATTCATTGATTTATATAGAACCTATTGATTAGTTTCACATAAAGCGATTAATAATAAAGCCGTTAGCTTTAGGCTTTGTGCATTCTGCTTTAAGCTTTTATATTATTAACTCTCCTGCATTTTGTGTGAGAAACGGAGGATGATGAACTCGGCAGGCCTTACTACAGCCATACCAATTTCAACTATCATGCGGCCCTCCAAAATATCGAGTGCGGTCATGGTTTCGTTAAGGCCAACGTGTACAAAAAACGCGTCTTCGGGTTTAGCGCCCTGTAAGGCCCCGGCACGCCATTGCAGCGTTAAAAAGTTCTGGATCATCACCCGCACCTTTGTCCAGGTATTGGCATCATTGTTCTCGAATACAAAAGGATAAGTAGCCTTTTTAACCGATTCTTCGACCATAATAAAGAAACGCCTGACAGGGATATAACGCCATTCATTATCATTACCTGCTAAGGTACGCGCGCCCCAAACCAAAGTGCCCCGGCCCGCAAAGGCCCTGATAGCATTGATTGATTTACCAGTGGCAGTAACATTCATATCATCCTGGTCGCTGTTATCAATTTTCACAGCGGGGCCTATGACATTGTTAAGGCTTACGTTGGCAGGTGCTTTCCAAACACCCCGGGTACCGTCAACATTGGCATACACCCCTGCTATTGCCCCAGACGGCGGAATAGTGCTCATTTTAAGCGTTATTGCCGAGTTTGCAGCACTGAAAAATACATTGCCAGAGAATAAAGCCTGCTCAGCAAGGTTTTCATAAAACAGGGCACCGTTTATTAATGCGCCGAAACCAGTTAAAATAGTGGCAACAGTATCCTGTAATGCCTGTACAATGGAAAGTGCACCGGCTGCATCCTTGGTAAAGTTGTCTGCATTGGCAGCTACAGCCGCATAGTTTGAGTTGGCTATCCAGGCTGTATTATCCAATACCGAATAAACAGGCGTTGGATTGCGGCCGGCGGTTGTATTAGCAGCCACCTTGGCATTTTTTTCGTAGGCAATGAGGTTGGTGATGGCAGCGGCAAGTTTTGCGTCTCGGCTCAGTGCATCAATATCTTTGCCATACAACGCACCAACAGCGGGTGCATCTTTAGCCTTTTTACCCGCGGTAACAATGGCGGCCAACAAATCGAGATAACTGGTTAGCTGTACATCGGGAGTTATGTTTTTGGCGATATTATTTGCCAGTGCGGTTAGCTTTGCTTTAACGGCATCAATACCACTTACCCTCAACGCAGTAGCGTCGGCGGCGTTACTAAATACAGATCCGATTACTTTATCAGTATCTTTGATAGCATTTTGCAGGTTGGTTACCAGCGCCTTTTCATCAGTGCTTTTTGAAAAACCATCATAATTGGTGATCTTGGCCGGTACCCCTGCATTGTTCCAAAACTCCATCTGCCTGAAATCAACATTGACATCATAAGTGGTTATGATCCAGGGATAATAAGCCGCGCCGTAATTGAGGTTATTGATCCCTATCGAGCTGCGGAAGTTGTCAATAGGCTTATTGCTAACATCCTGGCGTTTATCGCCCTGCAGCACATCAAGTATCGAGAACCTGTCTTGCATAGAAGCACACAAGCCCAACGCCTTGGTTTGCAAACCGCTAAAAGCAACAAGGTCGGGGTTACCGCCGCTTACCAGCTCAACCGCATCAGGAAACAAGATCAGTGTAGGCTCATCCTCGGCCGATAGGGTATCGATACCTCCTGATATGGGTGGCGCTGTTACTGCAGATGAAAAATCTCCTACCGAAACGATATAACATGGCCCGCCGCCATTATCAAAGTACTGCCTGAGCGATACATACAGGTGAAACCGCTTATCGGGTACCACGTTCAGGATCTGGTTTGTAGCCGGATTAACAGTAACCTTAATGGTTGCCGGTACATAGCCGCCGCCAAATAAGCTTTCAAACTCCAGCAACGATTTTATGCGGGTTGGTACATTTACCAATGATTTGCCTTCAGGAGTTAATGCAAAAGCTGTAAAACCTATAAAGGCGGGTATAGCGGTTTCAACCTGGGCAACTGATGGCGGAAACAGTGCAATCTCCTGCACGTAAACTCCGGGTGTTTTATAAGCCATGACTAATTGATTTAAGATTGAACCATTTTATGACTGAAACGAAGAATGATAAACTCGGCCGGACGGACCACAGCCATGCCTACTTCAACAATGAGCCTGCCTTCCAAGATATCCAGCGAGGTCATCGTTTCACCAAGGCCAACGTGTACAAAGAAGGCATCCTCAGGCTTGGCGCCCTGTAAAGCTCCCGCACGCCATTGCAGTATTAAAAAGTTGGCTATCATACCGCGTACCTTTGCCCATGTATTACCATCATTAGGCTCAAATACAAAGGGTTGGGTTGAGTTTTTAACCGATTCTTCGACCATGTTAAAGAAACGCCTTACGGATATGTAACGCCATTCGTTGTCATTACCTGCCAGCGTACGTGCTCCCCAAACCAATACACCCTTGCCCGAAAATGCCCTGATGGCATTTACCGATTTACCGGTGCTGGTAACATTCATATCTTCCTGGTCGGCATCATCAATTTTTACCATTGGGGCTGCTACCATGTTAAGGCTCACATTTGCCGGCGCTTTCCAAACACCCCGCGTATTATCAACAGAAGCGTATACACCTGCTATTGCCGCTGCGGGAGGTAAAATAACCGAGAACAGGCTGGTTTGCTGTTTGATATAATTATACAGATCACTGTTTAAGTGATAGATAGAATTGGCTGTGTTGGCATCATCGCGCAGAACGGCAGTGGCCGGAAAATCCGTTGGTGTAACGCCTGTTCCGGAAACGATCAGTTGTTTGCTTTCATTGCTGAAATAGTTGATGCTGGTTTGCAGCCATGGATAATAGGCAGCACCATAACTAAGGTTATTAACCCCAATAGCCGTACGGAACGCAGTTGCGATATCACCAAACGCTTTCTTCCCTTTATCGGCTACTGCCACATAGGGGTCAATAAGTACTACCCTATCCTGCAGAAATGCAGCCTGGGCCAATGCTGCGGTAAACAAGCCATAATAATCTGCAGGTGCGGTAAGGGTTACGGCATCGGTAAACAGCAAGATTGTGGGCTCATCTTCCTTTTGAACCGCGGCAAGCGCGTTTCCAAGCAAAGCTTTGTCAACATTAACAGCTGCACCAGTTTGGCCTGCTGAAACAATGTAACAAGGGCCGCCGCCATTGGCAAAATAAAGCTGCAGGCAATAGTACATCCTGAATTTCAAGGCTGCGTAAGGATCGTCAACCGCGGCATCAAATGAAAATACACCGGCCGCCTTTTTGATCTTGATACCGGTTGCTGTTCCGGTTGTGGTGAACAGGGTATTCTCGGCAAAACCAAAAATCTGCTCATACTCTTTAAGCGATTTGATCCTGACAGGGTTGTACTGCAGCGATGCCCCGTTATAGCTAATATTTTGTGTATAGCCTATAAAGGCCGGGATAGCCGTTTCAACCTCGGCTACCGATGGAGGTAGGAGTGGAATTTCTTCCACGTAAACACCCGGAGTTTTGTATGTTGTTGCCATATTACTGTTTTTTACTTCCTAAAAAAATATGTCTGAAAAAATCTGATTGGTTTCTGGTTTAATAAGGGATGCCGTTGCATTGGGCAGGTCGATAGTGGTTGGATGATTATTTTTATCCTTCACTTTCACAGCTATAAAACCCTGCCGGGTAAGGGGCAGCGCATTATCAGTTACTGATGCCGCGCCAAAAGTTTTACCTATGTAGCGCCAATAGGTTGCCCGGTTTTTAAACCGTAAGCTAAACACCGGCGATTTAAGCGTGGTATCGGCCTGTAACAGGTTATAAGTTGCGCCGGTTGTTTTAACACAGATATCAATAAAAGCCCAAGCCGATGAGTCCATACTGTAATAAAACGGAAAGTCGTCAGTATAACCTGCAGTTGCCAGGTGGGCAGTATATAAGCCTTCGGGCAAATTGCCCATATCAGCTTTGATGATGTTCAAAGGCCCGGTTTCCACACTGCCGGGCACGTTTACAACATTGCCAAAGCGATCTTTTATAGTGAGTGCCGGGGTTTTATTTGCCACCGTTACCTGGTAGGTAAATATGCGCCCAAACTGGCGGATCAAATCATTATTACTTGCGTAGGCCAGCGGTTTTCCGCCTACTAGCGGATCGGTTACCCAGTTGCCCGCCGGGGTAGCGCCCGCTGCCGGATCAAGGTTGTTCTTTTTCTGGGCGATAAATAATTTAGTTGGCGCAGCCTGGTTGTCAACCAGCATATCGCCGGGATAATAGTCGGTAGCAGCCTTGTACACATTCGGTGTCGCTGTTAAAAACGGCGCCACACGCGGCGAATACGAAGGATCGTTGGTAAAAAAGTATACCATACCATCCGGCGCCTTTAAAGGCAGTGAGCTGTAGTTGGCAAAAAGCCCATCGTTAATAGCCAAACTGAAGCTAAAAACGGTGTTATCCGGCGGTACTATCTGCGGCTGCTCCTTGCCCCCGTTCAAGGTGTATGGGATGCCGGTAATAATGCCGGTTTCTGTTTGTTTATAAACCATGTGCAAGCCTGCGAACTTTGCCCTTGTAGCTTTAGTAGGCGTTACGCTCATGAAACTGCCTATGTCATAACGCTCCAGCATGGCCAGGCGCGCATCGGCGCTCAGCGTGTCAAAGAGTGAGATCCCGTCATCCAGGTGATAATGATGACGGATGTCAACCTCAAAAAGCGTTTCGTAGTTCAGGTCCAGTACCATCGGGTTTATAATTTACAGGTTAATCGCCGGCACTAATCGTTAGCTCAGTTTATCGCTCAGTTCTATCTTTTTAATGATGCCACGTGTTTCGGTCACATTATCGCGCAGTATTTCAATCAGCCTGACGCGGTACAATACATATGGAAATTGTTTACCACCCAGTGTGCTCCACAGGTAATTGGCCTGCTCAAATGTGGGCGAGTAGATATCAAGTATAAGGCGAAAATCGCCGAGGCCTACTTTCGTGGTCGGGCTGTTTTGTTTGGTAAAAGTACTCTTGCCCTGAAAAAATTCGACGATATGCGACAGGAAGATCAGTGATTTTTCATAAGAAGAATGCAAACAGGCCGAAAACAAAACATACAGGTTAAGGTACATCGGCGCGTTACGATAGTTAATATCATCGCCGTTGCGTACATAATTGGGTATATTTTTCATGGTAAACTCTTCGGAGATATTTACCAGCGTTACCAGGATATTCTCAAGCCCTTTGATCTCATCATCGCTCAGGTGGGCTACGTTTTTAAGCTGGGTGAAGCTTGAGCTGAGCCCGCTGTTCCCGTCGGTTGTTTTGAGATAGTTATTCAACTGCTCGGCTAAAAAACTTACGGTTTGGTAAATCATGATAATTAGATGTTTATAGGTGTTTGCAGGTTAGCTGCTGATGTTAATCCAAAATTGGGCATCAGGCTTTAGTAACCTGCAAGTGTATGCACGCTAATTACCACGTATTTATACGCAATTAAGGCACGTATAAATACGTGGTAATGAACAGGTTAAAACAACACAAAACCTGCAAATTTCATCAAAAACGAACTTTTTAAAATGGATAACCAGTTGTCACGGCGCACTCTTCTTCAAATTCCATAATTTAAGCACGGCGTAACATCGACAAAACCGGAGAACCTCATATCTAATTGATGTTCAAACAAATATCTCAAAATCAGGATACTACTATCCTAAAGGATACCGGTATCCTTTAGAATAGTAGTATCTTTTTGATAGTTATGAGAGGTAATTTTGCTGCTACAAAATATACAGCAATGAAAATATTACATCTAATCAGCAGCCCGAGGGGCGAAGCATCATTCAGCGTAAAATTAGGCAGGGCCATCGTAAGTGAATTACAATCGGCCCATCCCGATCATACATTAACTACTCATGATTTAACCACTACTCCATTCCCACACCTGGAAGAAGCACACATAACATCTTTTTTCACTCCTGAAGAAAAAAGGACACCAGCGCTTGTTGAAGCCGTTAAACATTCGGACGAGGCAATTGCCGAACTAATGAATGCCGATGCTGTAGTTATTGATGCACCAATGTACAACTTCGGCATTCCGTCAACCTTAAAAACATGGATAGACCATATTGCCCGTGCGGGCAAAACTTTCAAATACGATGGAAAAACACCTGAGGGATTAGTTAAAAATAAAAAAGTATACCTTGCCATTTCATCTGGCGGAGTATATTCTGAAGGATTCATGAAAGCTTATGATTTCACCGAGTCCTATTTAAGGGCTGTACTGGGCTTTATGGGGATGACGGATATTAAAGCATTTAGAGTTGAAGGCGTAAAGGTACCGGGCATGCAGGAAATTGCTTTAGATAAAGCGATACAGGCAATTGAGCTTTAATATTAAAACATCCGGAGGAAGTAGTTGCTTTCTTCGGGTGTTTTTGTTTTAAATTTTAATAACAAAGCTATCCGTTAAAACAGCTGTATTTTCGTCCTCATCAGCTACGGTGTAATATTCACCGGTTAAGGTGAGCCCATTGTTAATCTTTTCAACAGCGATCTTTAAAAAACCATGACGGGTATCGCAACTGTATTCAAGGCTAACCCCATCAAACCTGGAATCTTCGGCAGTAAAACCTGTATTGTCGGTCAAAGCAATTGGATGCAATTCGTCAAAACCACCAGTACCGGCTACAATATAAGGCATCATGGTTAAGTCATTATATTGCTTACTGAAACGCTGATAATTGTGTACGTGCCCGCTAAAAACTATATCAGGCCTGATGCCGGTTTCTTCAAAAACACCTTCTAAAAAATCAATCATCGGCAAACTGGCTCCATGATTAATATCTGCCGAATAAGGGGCATGGTGCATACAAAGGATAATTGCCTTATCTGGCCGCTGCATATCGGCAGATCGCAGTTCCTCCATAAACCATTCACGCTGCTCGCGGGTAACAACGCCGTACTTAGGTACATTGGTATGTAAACCGATGATGGTTGCCAGCGGGGTGTCCATTGTCCAGTAAATATTGGGTTGCGGCATGCTTTTGCGGTCTATCCTTCGGCTTAGCATTACCGGGCGCGAAACAGTATCACAAAACACAGTTGTAAAAGCATCAAGACTTTGATACGGCATTGCAGCAGCAGGGTTTACATCACTATCATGGTTACCGGCTATCGCGAATATCGGTCCCGGATAAAGGCTATAGGGTTCAAAAAACTGTTCATAATAGTTTTGAGCCTCTCCGTAGTTGTAAACAACATCACCTAAATGGTACAAAAACTTTGGTTTACCGGCGCCGGAAAGCACTTTATACTGTGCAGCCATTAAAGCTGCTATGCGCCTTTGCGAACCCGGATTACGGATGCTGCCGGTATCCCCTAACATATGAAAAACCATTTTACTGTCAGCGATGCCGGGCACTACATCATGTATGGATAGATGATAGGGATAATTGCCGGAGGGCTCGGGCAGGGGCTGAAATTTATAGCTGTCATCCGGCTGATCTTTTTTGATGACCGGGCCTGTGTGTTTTAACGAGGAAATTAAAGCCATCTGCTCCATGATGTCAACAAAATTACGCAACCTAATATTAAGGCAGGATTAAATTGGGGTTTAAGGTTTAACAGGGCCAGCCTGAAATCACGGGTTCAAAATGTTATCAGGCCAATGGTAATTGAAGTGCTTACCTTTGCGGCATGAAAAACTACAAAATAATCTTATCTGCAACCCTGCTTACTTTATCGGCATGTAGTGTTAATCATGTTAAAAACACATCTGCCGGTTCTGATTCTGCTAAAAATCAAAGTTCTGCCCCTGCTGTAAGCGCGAGCCTGTTTGCCAAAATGCAAATAAAGCCCACAATTAAAATTGGAGACGCCGTTGAGCTAAAATTCACCGTTTACAACGATGCCGACACTGCCCGTCAATTTTGCAAATGGCATACCCCATTTGAGCCGTTGATTAGCAAATATCTTGACATTAAAGATGTAAGCGGTCAGGAAATACTATACAAAGGCGCTATGGCCAAAAGAATCATGCCGCCCCCGCCCAGCAGCTATATTAAAGTTAATCCAAAGGATAGCTTAATGGCTACTATTGACCTGCTAAAGGCTTATGATATCAGTAAACCATCAAAATATACTGTTATTTACGTAGGGCAAAATATGAGCGGGCTTACCGTGAAAGACAGTGTAGCTTTTGTTTATGAAGGGAAGTAAGTCCCCATCTTCGCGCACAGTCAACTCACCCGGTCTGCGCTTCGCTGGACCACCCTCTCTCCGGCTTCGCCGCAAAGAGGGAAACGAAAATAAAAAATGCCCCCCCTCTTTACGCTCGCGTAGAGAGGGGTGACGAGCGCAGCGATGTCGGGGTAAGTCTATACGGTGTTTAATCCCTCCGAAAATCAAAAGGCTACCTCCTTCATTTTCTTCAATGCTGTTTTAGCCACCGTTAAAGCATCCTGTGCATAATAACTTTTATTAAAAACCTCAAACGAGATTACCAGCGGCCGTTCGGGGTTTTTAACTATTTGCAGGATCTGTTTAATCGGGGCGATACCATCTCCGCAATAGATCCTGTCAGGTTCGGAGATCAGCTCAGGACTGATACCTGCGGGATAGTCATTTACATGAAAAATATCCAGGGCATGATGACCAACATAATTCAGGCTTTCAACAGCCGATTGACCCTTAAAAATATGGAACACATCGAGTAAAATACGAGCATTCGCGTTACCACACTGTGTAGCTACATAAAGTACCTGGCTTATGTGTTTCAGATTTTGTGAGCCGCCCCACATTTCCAGTTGAGGCATAACACCGGTTTGTTCACCCATTTTCAGGATGGTAAGATATCGTTCGGTTACCACATCCAAATCAAGTACAGGGCCTTTGGTCACGCCCGCCGGAGGGGCTGCAATACGATAACAGCCTATCTGTGCCAGCATTTCCATTTCCCGTTGAAGCTGCTCCAGCGCTTTTTTACGGATAGGTTCATCATCAGCCAGCCATGGGGCAAAACCGATAGCATCTTCAACTTTAAGGCCGAATCCCTCGATGATCTTTTTGGCTTCGGTTAATGACCCGCCGCTTCGCAGATAAGTTTGCAGGGTATCTATCCAGATCTCTACCGAGGTAAAACCGGCTTTGGCAGCTACTTCAAGCTCTTTAACAAAACCAAGATTATGCCCGCGGATGGTGCTCATATTTAATGAGTAAACAAAGCCGCTGCCAGCTTTTGGAGCTATGGGCGCTGCTACCGCTCCAGTTTCGCTCAATACGGCAGCCCCCGCTGTTAAACCTATAGCCTTTAACACTTGTCGGCGGTTTAAATTACTCATATATTAATCTTTTAAACCTTTTATATAAGCAATGGTAATGGGTAGCTGCTGGCTGTATGAGGGACTTTCATCCTCGATGAAATAATGTTTGATCCCTGCCTTTTTTGCAGCTTTCAGCACTTCGGGGATATCAATTTGCCCGGTGCCTAATGCTACGTCATTTTTTGTATCGGTGCCACCTGTAAGGTCGTTAGCTACGCCTTTGCGGATATCTTTCAGATGCATCAGTTTCATCCTCGACGGATACTTATTGATCAATGCAGCCGGGTCCTGCCCACCATGGAACGACCACAGGATATCTATCTCGAACGAGACATATTTCGGATCGGTATTTTGGGCGATATAATCAAACAATGTACCATCGTTATAAGTTCCAAACTCGTAACCGTGGTTATGGTAACAGAAGGTTAAACCCGCTTCACTCAGGATCTTACCCACCCGATTAAAATCGGCAGCGGCTTTCTTGGCATCATCCAAAGTAAACTCTTTACCATGTGGGATCCAGGCAACCATCACATATTTAGCGCCCAATATTTTAGCCAGCTTGATCACACTACCCGGATCATTCACAATTGCGTCATACCCCGCCCCGGTTGATGGGATGCTGATACCGCGGTCATCGCACATTTTCCTGAACTCTTCGGGTGGCATCCCTTTCGGCCCTTCGCCTTCAATTTCAGTGATGCCCAATGATTTTATAGTATCCAGCACGGCAGCGGTAGCTTTTGGCATACTACTGCGAAATGTGTAAGCCTGCACCCCTATCGGGCCGGTAAATAATGGTTTGCCTTGTGCTGAAGCTTTGTTTTGTCCCCAAGCCATGACGGCTACGAGGGCTATAAAAATGGTTGATTTTTTCATGGTTAAAATTGGTTAACGATTAATAATTGCAGCTAAAGACTTACGAAGTTTTAAAAACTTCGTAAGTCTTTAGCTGCTTTGTCATTTCACTTTCAGAGGTTGCATACTTTTGCGCTTCGAAATCGTTACTCAACAAACTGAATATCCTTTAAATTTAAAATACCATCACTCGGTTTAGAATGTTTTATGGCGAAGAAATATACATCATGCTTTCCCCTTACTGGCTTACCCAACACCCCGGTTACTTCACCGGTTTTATCCCATGAACCAGTGGTTTGGTAAGCTACAGAGCTGATCACCGGCCCGGCCTGCGAATCGAGCCTCACCTCTATCTCCCCGTCATAATCCTTCGAGGCATATTTATAAGCAAACTTGCTAATGTTGGTCAGGTCAATATTCCTAAACAGTACATATGATTTATGGTTACCTGCCGACAGGTCATCTTTAAATCTATTAAAGCCTT
The DNA here is from genome assembly GCF_017569325.2 of Mucilaginibacter gossypii. Taxonomy (NCBI): domain Bacteria; kingdom Pseudomonadati; phylum Bacteroidota; class Sphingobacteriia; order Sphingobacteriales; family Sphingobacteriaceae; genus Mucilaginibacter; species Mucilaginibacter gossypii. Next base: position 3,352,819 of record NZ_CP071878.2, read on the forward strand.
TCAACTCATCGGCATAAACAGCCTTCTCTGCAGCATTACGCAACACCACCATATCCGTAGCTTTCAGCGGACCAACAACTTTACCGCCCTTATCGGTATAAGATGCCAGCAGTGTGTATTCTCCGCGCGGTTCGGCATCATTAAATTTCAGATTGAGTGTTCCGGTTAAGGGCAAAGGCAATACCGGGCTCTTTTTATCCGTAAGCGAAAAAATGTATTTCACTATTTCTCGCGTATCGGCATTTGATAGTTGCGGATGCGCACTCATTACATGCTCGGTACCCCAGCTACCCGCGCCGCCCGCAATTATCTTTTTGGAGAGTTGCTCAATAGCTCCCTTTTGTGTTTTGTACCGTTTTGCAATAGCTAAAAAGCTTGGCCCAACGGCAGTTTTATTAACAGTATGGCACGATTTGCAATCACTATTAGCCATCAGCCCCTTACCCGGATAGCTTACCTCGGTGGTTGACAAAGCCGTTAAGTTTTGTGTGGTGCTATTGGCCGAGGGCTGCGGGTTATAGATATAAAATAATTTTACCCTTTTGGGATCTATTTTACCGTCCTCCTTATCGCTAACCACTACATGGTAGCGGAAAGGCTTGCCTTTCCAGATGAATGATTTATTATCAGTACTGGCTATGGTAACTTCGGGTTTGGTATTGCCAACTCTTACAATTACCGTATCCCGACCAGACAAGCCGCCCTTGTCAGTTACCTTCAATATGGTTTTATAAACGCCCGGCTTAGTAAAAGTATAACTTGCCGATGGAGTAGCAGCCCCAACAGTTTTACCATCAAACAACCACTGATAAGTGATCTTATCGTCGTCATCTAAATCTTTACAGTTCTGGCTGCTGAAAGTTACTTTAAGCGGGGCCTGGCCGGCTATTTCCTTTTTAGCAGGAAACTCTTTTAACTCCGCGGTTAAAAACCTGGTTTTGGCGAATTTATTAAATGCTGCTGTATCCGAAATACTTGCTTTAGCAATCGGCGCACGGTTACCGGTATTGTATTCAATTTTAACCAAACGGGCGTCTTCATTTTGGGCACCATAAACCGAGCCATACTCCAACATATACAAAGCACCATCCGGCCCAAATTCCATATCAATAGGCCGGCGGAAATCGCCGTTGGCAGGCATAAAGGCTTCGTTGCGTAAATAATTCTCATCCTTATCAAACCTAAGGTCTATCACCCAGTTGCGCATCCAGTCGGCCACAAACAAGGCGCCGTCATAATATTCAGGGAATTTGTTCGGGTTTTTGATATTCTTATCAAACTCATAAAAATCGCCGCCAATGGCGCAGCGGCCTCCCATACCCAACTCCGGAAACTCGTCGGAAGCAGCATACGGATACCAGATCATGGCCGGGGTAGCAGGAGGTAGCATGTTTAGCCCGGTGTTATTCGGCGAATTGTTTACCGGTGCTTTAGGATCAAAATTTGGCCCTGGCCTGGCATTCACAAAATCCCAGTGCGAGTAAGCAAAGTTGTTGCCCACAAAATATGGCCAGCCAAAGTTTCCTGCTTTGCGCGCCTGGTTAAACTCATCATACCCGCGCGGCCCCCTTGGTGAATCTTTACCTGCATCCGGCCCAATCTCGCCCCAGTATAAAACCGATGTTTTAGGATTTACCGCAATCCGGTATGGATTACGGCAGCCCATAACATAAATTTCTGGCTTGGTTTTAGCCATCCCTTTCGGGAAAAGGTTTCCTTCGGGGATGGTGTAAGTCCCATCAGCCTCGGGGTGGATGCGCAGGATCTTACCTTTAAAATCGTTGGTATTGCCGGCACTTCGCTGCGCGTCAAGGCTGTAATGTTCCGTTCCGGGGCGCTCATCCAGCGGCGCATAACCATCAGAAGGAAAGGGGCTTGAGCTATCACCTGTTGACAAGTACAGGTTTTTATTCTTATCCCAGGCCAGCGAACCGCCATGGTGAGCACCGCTCACCTTTTGTACAGGTACTTTAAGCAGGATTTTCTCCGATTTAAGGTCGAGCACATCCGCCGGACTTAACTTGAAGCGTGAAAGCTGGAAGTTAAGCGGTTCAATGGTTTGCCCGGCGGGCATATAGTAGATATAAACAAATTGGTTCCTGTCAAAATCAGGGTCGAGCGTGAGGCCGATAACACCCGTACCACCTTCATAGGTGATCGGGAATTTATGGATTAATTTAAACTTATTGTTTTTGGTATTATAAACGGAAAAATTGCCCAATAACTGGGTGAAAAACACACGACCATCCTTTGCTGCCGCCAGTTCCATAGGCGAAGCAATGTTACTTACCAGCACCGTTTTAATAAACCTGGTTTGATCGGGCGCCACTTTAGAATATGATTTACCATAATCAAGCGGTTTGCCACCGCCCATAGCGTATTTGATCCCGCCGAGCAATTGCCCCAAAAACAGGGGATCGCTGTAGCTTTCGTCGGTATGGCCGCAGCCCGTATAAAATGCCCGGCCGCCATCAAACTCATGATACCAGGTTATGGGATGATTGGCGCCGTTGGTACCCCCATCGTAAGTATTTTCATCGAGGCTTGCCAGCACATGGATGCCACTATATATAGATTTGTAATTGTACCATTCGTCAGTACGCTCCCACCTTGTGGGCAGGTTGGCGGTGGCCGGCTGGCTTTTATCGGTTACATCAATAGTAGCCTTCCGGATATTAGAGTTGTTAGGATGGCTTGAAAAATAAGCCCCAACCAGCTTGCCGTACCATGGCCAGTCGTACTCGGTATCAGCCGCAGAGTGTACACCCATAAAACCACCGCCTGCCTGTATATAACGTTCAAAAGCTGCCTGCTCAACCGCATTAAGCACATTGCCTGTAGTGCAGTTAAATATTACTGCCCGGTATTTCTTCAGATTATCGTCGTTAAAATTAGCAGAGTTGGTGGTGGTATCCACATCAAAGCCATTCTCGTTACCTAATTTTTGAATGGCCGCTATCCCAAACGGGATACATGAATGGTGCCAGCCTAAAGTTTTTGAAAACACCAGCACCCGCGGCTTATCAGATGGTTTTTTAAAGGAATAGAGCAGGAAAGTTAATCCTGTCAAAAAAACGAAGGTGAGTTTTGTTTTTAATGACATGTTTGAGGTTATTATTGGTTTACATTTTTAATGAATAGCCATAAAAGCAGCATTAATCCCATCGCCTTGCTAAAAGGATTTATAAACAAGGCAAAAAATATGAAATGCAGTATCGCTAAAAAGGCTGTTCAACAATTGGCTAACACAATATTACTATTTAAAAAACTCACTGTGTATTAATTACACTTTTATTTTTAGCAGGAATGGATTTGTAATTGAATTGTTACTACCATCAATACAAGATGGGATCTGCCGGATGCAGAAGTGCATAACCGAGCCTCCGCCGGCTTCATTCTGAAGGTAAGGTGAGGGACATTTTTAAGGAAGTAAGTCACCTTGCAGCGAAAGCTCACTTCGCCGGTAAGTAACTATCATATACTAAGACAAAATCTGGTTCCGGTACTGGCGCGGGCTTACCTTTTTAATCACTTTAAAAAAGCGGTTAAAGTTTGATACATTATTAAAACCGCATTCATAGGCTATATCTGTAATACTGTAATCTTTATTACTTAGCAGTTTGCAGGCATAACCAATTCTTGTTTCATTTACAAACTGGGTAAACGACTTTTGGGTACGCGCCTTAAAAAACCGGCAAAAGGCAAATGTGTTCATGTTAGCCACATCGGCAATGGTATTTAGTGAAATATCCTCTCTGAAATTATCAAAGATGTACTTAAATACCTGGTCCATGCGCTTACTATCATGGTATTGATAATAGTTGATATAGTTGATACTGGCCAGCAGGTTATGCTCCGGGTCTGCACTCATGATATTAAGGATCTCGAGCAGGGTGATGATCCTTTGCAACCCTTCCTGCTGTACTATCTGGTACATCAGTTTTATTACCATATCACGGCTTTTACCCTTCAGCTCCATCCCTCTTTGCGCCTTACTTAAAAACGACTCCACTTTGCGTATGTTACCAAATGCCGAAAGATTCATGAGCAATTTTGACGGATTGAAGTGAATAGATAGTGAATGCGCATAATGTTCAGGGTCATCCTCATTGGGTTGTTCCTGGGTATTATGCCAAACATGCGGAATATTTGAACCAAGAAAAATAAGCTCGCCGCTTTCAAAATAATCAACCAGATCGCCGATGATGCGCTTACCCGAGCCTTTTACAATGTGTACCAACTGGCATTCTTCATGAAAATGGAACTCACTTGAGAAAAAAGGAAGCTTCACCTCCCGTGCAACAAATAGGTCATCCGACTGTACCCCGTCAGACAATACGGCTAAAATTGGTTTCATTTTAACAAAACATGAAGAGAAAAGCTAAATATAAGCAAAAATACTATCGAAAGTTGCCAATTAAAGTGAAAGTAAAAAATCAAACGGTACTAATTTTACAGCATCATACCTTATCCGGAAAGGTATAATAAACCGATTTATAAACACAAGGAACAAGATTTCATTAGGGCTTTTCGACATAGAACGGCCTGAGAGTATTTGCAAAATATATTTACCTACATGTACATCAATAAAATTGAAGTTACCGACAAGCGTTTTAATTTAGGCAATGGCGCCGGCTCTGATGCAGTAAATGATTCAACACAGTATGCTTACGCCGTTTGCGAGCTGCATACCGATAGCGGTGTAAAAGGCATAGGTTTAGCTTTCACCCTCGGTGCCGGTAATGACCTGGTATGCAAAGCCATCCAATACCTTTCCGAAACATTAAAGGGGCGAGAAATTGAGGAACTTATGGCCGATTTTGGTTCGGTTTACCGTTCGATACTGGATTCGCCCACCTACCGCTGGTTGGGTCCGCACAAAGGCGTTATGCAATTAGCCCTTGCAGCTATAGTAAATGCATGCTTCGATCTTTGGGCCAAGAGTCGCCAGGTACCGCTCTGGAAACTTTTGCTTGATTTAAGCCCGAAAGAACTGGTGGCAACGCTCGACCTTAGCTACCTTGAAGATGTATTGACTGTTGAAGAAGCAGAAAACATTTTAAAGGGCAATTTTCCAGGCCGCACATTACGCAATGGTGTTTTACAAACAGGTTATAAGGCTTACGATACATCAGTAGGCTGGTTTAACTATTCTGACGAGAAGATCAAAGAGAACGTAGCCCGCGCCATTGACCGGGGATTTACCGCCATGAAGTTAAAAGTTGGCTCAAATGATCCGCAACGTGATATCCGCAGGGCAAAGCTGGTTAGGGCCGAAGCCGGTGATAAAACAACTATTATGCTGGATGCCAACCAAAAATGGAACCTGCCTCAGGCCATCTCCATTTGTAAAGAACTGAGCAGCATAAACCCTTACTGGATAGAGGAACCCACTCACCCTGATGATGTCTTGGCGCATCAAACATTAGCTAAAGAAATTGCGCCCCTTAAAATCGCTGCGGGCGAGCATATCCCTAATAAAATCATATTTAAAAACTTTTTGCAGGCCGGCGCCATGGATTTTTGCCAGGTTGATTGCGTGCGTGTTGGCGGTGTATCCGAATTTTTGACGATAAGCCTGCTGGCAAAAAAATTCAATATTCCTGTGGTACCGCACGTGGGCGATATGGGGCAGATCCATCAGCATTTGGTATTGTTTAACCATGTGGCTATTGGACACGAAAACTTATTTTTGGAACATATACCGCATTTGGCCAAATACTTTAAAAATCCGGCCAATATTAGCGGGGGCTATTACGCCGTACCTGCCGAAGCAGGCAACAGCAGCGACCTTGTAACCAGCTAAAAACCAAAAATGAACCAATTATTAAACAAAGTAATATTTATTACCGGAGGGGCATCGGGCATTGGTTTGGCCTGCGCCGAAGCTTATATCCGTGAGGGAGCAACCGTTTTTATAATGGATGTAAATGAACGCGCTCTTTATAAAACGCTCGACCGTTTTGGAGGTAATCATGAAGGTGTTCCGGGCGATGTATCAAAGGCAGCCGACGTAAAAGCAGCTTTCGATGCAATAAGGAAACATTATGGCAAACTCGATGCTATCCATAACAACGCAGCTATAGCCCATCCCTCAAAACCTGTTGATGAAACGGAAGAGGATGAATGGGATGCCCTGATGAATGTTAACCTCAAAAGCCTGTTTTGGACAACCAAATACGGTATTGATTTACTTAAAGCATCAAAAGGCTGTATTTTAAATACAAGCAGCATGGCCGGCAATATTGGTCAAAGCCTCCATGCTGCTTACACAGCAACAAAAGGCGGCATCAATGCTCTTACCAAATCAATGGCGCTTGATTATGCACCATATGGCATCAGGGTAAATGCTGTTTCGCCGGCCGGTATATGGACACCCTTACTTAAACAATGGGCAGCAGAACAGCCTGATCCAGGGTCGATAGAAAAATACTTAAACAATATCCATGCATTAGGTTACTGCCCAGAGGGCGATGTAGTAGCCGATGCAGCGGTTTTCCTGCTTTCGGACGCGGCACGGTTTGTAACCGGCTGCATTATGCCTGTAAGCGGCGGCGCCGAACTTGGATACAGACGATAAAACAAGATCTTAACCATGAAAAAAACCAACAGTAACACATCAAAATACCTGGCTCCGCTGCTGATAGTAATGAGCCTGATGTTTTTCTGGAACCTGAGCCGCAATATCAATGATGTGCTTATTCCACACCTGAAGCGTGCCTGCCAGCTAACCGACCTGCAATCGTCACTTATCCAGTCGGCATTTTTTGGGGCTTATTTTTTGATGGCCTTGCCTGCCGGCCGCTTTATCGAAAAAATGGGTTACAGAGCAGGGATGCTTACCGGGCTTATATTAGCTGCTATTGGAGCTGCCATATTTTATCCGGCAGCAACCACCAGGTATTATCCTGTGTTCCTGCTGGCATTGTTTACCATGGCATCGGGTTTTGCCATACTGGAGGTTACGGCTACTCCCTATATTTCAAAACTCGGTGATCCGGATCATGCCTCAAGCCGGTTAAGCCTGGCTGCAGCCGTTGGTTCAATGGGCGCTACCATTGGGCCATTTCTTGGCTCTAAGTTTTTATTGCATGAAAAGGATATCCCGGCAAGTCTCATCCAGTCATTTCCCCCAGAGCAACTAAAATCATTTTTAAACAGCGAGGCGCATTTGGTTATCCCGCCTTATCTTACACTGGCTGCGCTGTTTATTGCCCTTTGCGTGGTGCTTTACTTTTTGAAATTGCCGGTTATCCATGAGGGCAACAGCAGGCAAAAACTCTCCGGAGTATTTAAATTCAGGCATACTATGCTGGGCGTATTAGCAGTTTTTGCCTATTTGGGTGCCGAAGTTGGCGTGGTGAGTTTTATAATTAGGTATACAAAGTCCTTAAATATTGCAGGTATTACCGAGCAAAAATCGGCCCTGTTTATTACACTTTACATGGCGCTGGTTTTAACCGGGCGCTTGCTGGGTGCGTTTTTGCTTAAGCAGGTTAAACCCAATAAAGTGCTTACCCTATGCAGTATTGGCGCTTTTACACTGATACTGGTATCGGTACTTACAGGCGGTTACTTATCCATAATTTCACTGTCAATAGTAGGACTGTTTACCTCGGTGATGTATCCTATCATTTTTACGCTTAGCATCAAAAGCATAGGGGACTATACCAAGGTAGCTTCATCACTGCTCATCATGGGAGTTGTAGGCGGAGCCATTATTCCGCCAATAATGGGCTTGATATCAGATCATTCAGGCATTAAGATGGCATTCATTGCACCACTGGTTTGCTATGTGTACGTACTATATTACGGAATTAAAGGCTATATGGTAAAAAACAAAACTTATTCGGATGAATCCGAAGAACCACAGTTGACAGCAATAGGACACTAACCTACTTATTAAGCTTACGAAGTTTTAAATACCTCGCAAGTTTCTGAGCGTTCGCTGCACCTGATGCTGCCGTGAACCATCAACAATGAACCATTAACTAAAAGTAGCCAATACCATATTGCGCAACTTTTTGCGTTTCAATATTATTTTGTTGTGAAAACTACACTTAATACAACTAAATTGTTTCAGCAAGTCATTTTTTACTCAAAATCAAAAAACCGATGTCAAAATAGTATCGAAACAAATCAATTTAAGTACAATTTATTGCCAATACCCTCCATATTTTTACCCTTGATTATAAACGCCAGCTACTAAAAGTTTACAAAACATTTTTTAATCAAAAACCAGAATCCAAAAAAAGGACGAAGTTTTTGAAGTGGAATTTTTATATCCAAAATTGAATGATTAAAACTTTACTAATTACGCTATTATTTGGGTTCACGGCCGGTATTGCCTCAGCACAAGATCATGAAAATGTAAGTGCGGGCAATACCCACGCCGTATATACTATTCAAAATGCACCTAACGATACCTGGAAGGGATTTGAACGTGTTAATATTACCATAGGCCCCCACAAAGCTTATTATGTAAAACCTAAAAAGGCGCTCGAAGGTAATCCATGGGTTTGGCGGGCTTCATTTCCGGATTGGCATACCGATATTGATAGTATCCTGTTAGCCAAAGGCTTTCATGTAGCTTTCGTAAATGTTGATGATCAATATGGCAGCCCCTATGCATTGCAGGTTTGGGATGCTTTTTATCAGTATTTAACAGCTAAACAAGCTTTCGCTGCCAAAGTTGCCCTTGAAGGCGTTAGTCGTGGCGGTTTATATGTATATGGCTGGGCCAAACGCAATCCTGATAAAATTAGTTGCATTTATAATGAAGCCCCTGTTTGCAATATTGAAAGCTGGCCGGGAGGTAAACTAAGTGCCCCGGGCGATGCCGCTCTGTGGAAACAGCTGCAACAGGTGTATCACTTTACCGAACAACAAGCGCTTGATTACAAAGACAATCCTATTGATAACCTTGACGGCCTTGCTGCTTTTAAGGTACCGGTTATGCATATCATAGGTATCAATGATAAACTGGTACCCAATGCCGAAAACACCAACATCCTTGCTCAACGTTATACCGCATTAGGCGGGCCGATGATGATATACCCGGTAACTGCCGGTCCGCAGGAATTGAACGGGCACCACTTCCCTATCGAAAATCCCGGGCACTGGGCTGATATGATCATAAGCTACTGCTATCCTGTAAAAAAAGTGCTGCCATATACCGATTACTTTATAACCCGTAACGGCTTGGCCAACAGTCTTAGTGTATTCAGTGCGGGCAAGAAAGCTACAGTAGCTTTTTTAGGCGGATCAATTACCTATAACCCCGGCTGGCGCGAAAAGATAAGCCGTTACCTTACCGAGCGTTTTCCCGCAACCAGTTTTCATCTTATACAGGCTGGCATACCCTCGTTAGGTAGTGTACCGCATGCATTCCGTTTACAGCGGGATGTGCTTGATTCGGGCAAGGTTGATTTGATGTTTGTTGAAGCCGCGGTAAACGATAACGTGAACGGACTGGACAGCCTTACCGAGGTACGGGCGCTGGAAGGAATTGTAAGGCATGCAAAAAAAGCCAATCCTTCGATAGATATCGTCATGATGTCATTTGTTGATCCGGATAAGATCAAAGATTACAACAATGGCAAAATCCCGATGCAAATCAAAAATCACGAATTAATTGCAGAACATTACGGCTTACCATCCATTAACCTGGCCAAAGAGGTTACCGATAAACTTAATAACCATGAATTTTCATGGCAATATGATTTTAAAGACTTGCACCCAGCCATTTACGGACAGGAACTTTACTTCGCCACCATAAAAAGCCTGCTCAATTCATGTTTTAACAAACAGCCGGCTGCTGCTACTAAAGCAAATCCCTTGCCCAAACCGCTTAACGCGCTTAACCTCAATAATGGCCGCTATTACAGCATTCAAAACGCAAAAAATTTGAACGAATGGGCCATTAATCCAGATTGGGCACCCAACAATAACCTGAGCACCCGCGAAGGTTTTGTACACAAACCAATGCTTATTGCCACAAAACCGGGCTCATCATTAACATTGCCATTTACCGGCACCGCTATAGGCATGGCCATTGTATCCGGGCCTGATGCAGGTATTATCAGCTACAGTATCGATGGTGGCATTGAAAAAAAGATGGACCTGTACACAGAGTTCAGCTCATGGATTTATCTGCCCTGGTATGTAACCTTTAGTACCGACCTCAAAAAAGGCCAGCACACGCTCAGCCTTAAAATTGAAACCGACAAGAATAAAAACAGCAAGGGAAACACGTGCCAGGTAGTCTATTTTTTAACCAATTGATTTTTTTAAAAAACAGCCATAAGCTGTAAACACAGCTCAAAACTTTTAATTGTCAACTTAACATATTTAAAAAATGATCAAACCTTTTACCAGTGAAAAAACCTTTTACCATCTGCGCATTTAAACGGTGCCTGAAACCAATAAACCCATCAACCAAATCTCAAAAACAAAGAACCATTATCAAACCAATTTTTATGAAAGAATTTTACCAACGGATCAAAAACCGGCGGGAGCCTAGACAGTTTCACAGGCCTGCACCGGGTTTTTATTACTTTGTATTATTACTGCTGAGTTTTATCTGCTCAGCCCAATTTACGCACGCACAAAGTAAGGTAACTGTTACCGGCCTCGTGACCGACACACTGGGCGGTAAAATTGCAGGCGCCAACATTGTTGCCATCAACCGCAAAAACCTGGGTACTACTACCGATGCTAACGGTAGGTTTGTGATCGATGCCGAGCCCGGTACTATCCTTAAAGTATCGTACGTAACTTTTATCGATCAAACTTTCACCGTTTCGGCCGGTAAGCTGGTAGTAAATATTGTGCTTAAAGAATCCAAACGCGGCCTCGATGAGGTTGTGGTATTGGCCTACGGCAAAAAAGAACGAAAAGAAGCCGTAGTAGGTTCGGTAACCACCGTTAAGCCCGCCGACCTGAAAATACCCGCCAGTAACTTAACCAATGCACTTGCCGGACAGGTTGCAGGTATCATCGCCTTTCAGCCAAGCGGCCAGCCAGGGCAGGATAATTCCAGTTTCTTTATCCGCGGTGTAACCACTTTTGGTTACAAAAAAGATCCGCTTATTTTGATAGATAACGTTGAACTTTCCACAACCGACCTTGCCCGCCTGCAGGTTGATGATATCGCCAGCTTTTCGATATTGAAAGATGCAAGCGCTACTGCACTTTACGGTGCCCGCGGTGCAAACGGTGTAATTTTGGTAAGCACCAAAGAAGGTAAAATTGGCAAAGCCAAGATCAATGTACGTGTGGAAAACTCCATATCGCAATCGGCCAAAACGCTGCAGCTGGCCGATCCTATCACTTATATGAAGCTGTTTAACGAAGCTACCATAACCCGCGATCCGTTAAGTCCGCTCCCCTTCTCTCAAAATAAAATATTAAATACAGAAGCCACCATACGAGGCGACGCAGGCAGCAACAAGTATGTTTATCCCGCTGTCGATTGGCTGGATATGCTTTTCAAAAAACGCACAGCTACCCAGCGTGCCGATATGAGCGTAAGCGGCGGCGGCGATGTGGCCCGTTACTATGTATCAGGCTCATACAATGTTGACCATGGTATTTTGAGGCAGGATATTGCCAACAATAACAACAACAACGTAAAGTTTGAAAACTACCAGCTGCGCTCAAACGTTAACATTAACTTAAGTAAAAGTACCGAGCTTATTGTAAGGCTGGCTGGTTCATTCAATGAGTATAATGGCCCTCTTACTGCCGATGCTTCATTCTCAACCGACCTTTATAACGTTGCCGTACACACCAGCCCGGTATTGTTCCCTGCTTACTTCCCTGCCGATTCCGCCAATCGCGATGTTAAGCACATCCTGTTCGGTAACGCGGCACCAGCAAACGCAGGGTCAACATCAAATGCCATCGCATATAATAACCCATATGCTGCATTGTTGCGCGGTCATAAAAACTATTCAGAATCACGGTTATCGGCCCAGTTGGAGTTAAATCAGAAACTGGATTTTATAACCGACGGGCTCAACTTTCATGGCTTATTCCATACCAACAGGTATTCATACTTTCAGTCGCAAATGGGTTACTCTCCATTTTACTATAATGTAAATACCTACGATAAAGCCACTAATAAATATACTTTAACCTGGCTTAACCCGCAGCCAACCGGCAATAACGTAGCCACCGAGTACCTGAGCTATTACCGCGATCCAAGCACCGATAACCTCAATACTTACATCTATTTTCAAGGCGTATTGGATTATAATCATGCCTTTGGCAGTCATAACCTGAGCGCATCATTGATTGGTACCCGCCAGCAAACGGTTTATTCAGCAGCTAAAGATCCGGTACTTGACAGGCCAACACTGCAATACTCGCTGCCTTACCGTAACCTCACCCTTGCAGGCCGCGCTACTTATTCATTTAAAAGCCGTTATTTCCTGGAATTTAACTTTGGTTATAACGGTACCGAGCGCTTTTCGTCAAGTCATAGATATGGTTTCTTCCCTACCATTGGCGGTTCATGGATCGTATCCGACGAAAAATTCTGGGGACAGGGGCTTTATGACGTTATCTCTCGCATGAAGGTGAGAGCCAGCTATGGTTTAGTAGGTAACGATGCCATCGGCTCACAACGTTTCTTCTTCCTTTCAGATGTTAACCTTAACGGCGGCAACCCTGCCTATTTTGGTACCTTTAACGGTTACAGGCGCGAGGGTGTTTACATTAATAACTACGAAAATCCTAACGTAACCTGGGAAACATCGCGCCAGCTAAACCTTGGCCTGGAGTTCACCATGTTTAAAAACCTCAATGTAGTAGCCGAGGTTTACAAATATCACCGTTATAATATTCTTCAAACACGCAGTTCGCTGCCAACAACACTGGGTCTTGAGGCACTTGACCAATATGGAAACCCAAATGTTACTGCCAATATAGGCACGGCCGATACAAAAGGTATCGACCTGCAAATGGATTATAAGGCCGCTATAAACAAAGATGTTTGGCTACAGGGCCGCGGCAACTTTACCCTGGCAAGCAGCAAATATGGCAACTATGAAGAGCCTCAGTATAAAGAAGCTTACCGTTACCACAAAGGCCAGGAAATAAACAGGCAGTACGGTTACATTGCCGAGCGTTTATTTGTTGACGATAATGAAGCCAGAAACTCTCCGTCACAGATCTTTTCAACCAATGGCATCCCTCCGGGTGGTGGCGATATTAAATACCGCGACTTAAACGGCGACGGTAAAATTGACGGCGCCGATCAAACTTTTATTGGTTATCCAACGGTGCCCGAAATTGTATATGGCTACGGCTTATCAGCAGGGATCAAAAACTTTGACATTTCCTGCTTTTTCCAGGGCCAGGCGCGTGTATCGTTCTTTATTGACCCCAGCCGTACCAGTCCATTCATTCAAAGCCCCGATCCATATATCTACGGCAATACACAGTTGATCAAAGCTTTTGCCGACAGCCACTGGAGCGAGGAGAACCAGGATTTATATGCAACCTATCCAAGGTTAGGTGTAACCGGAAACCAGATCGAAAACAACCGTCAAAACAGTACCTGGTGGATGCGTGATGGTAGTTTCCTGAGGCTTAAATCGGTGGAGATAGGTTACTCATTACCGCCATCTATTTTAAAACGCTTAAATGTTACCAAATGCCGCATCTACTTTAACGGCCTTAACCTGTATACCTGGAGCGCCTTTAAACTTTGGGACCCTGAGCTTGGCGGTAATGGTTTTGCCTACCCAATACAAAAGGTGTTCAACTTAGGCATAAACGTTAACCTATAATTTTTTACAGATCAATACTTAGTATTATGAAACAATATTATAAACTTTTATTACTGGTAGGGCTCCTGGTTTCGGGCGCATCATGTAAAAAATACCTTGATGTAACACCAGATAATACAGGCACGCTTGAGTACGCGTTCAGAAACCGTAACGAGGCCGAAAACTACCTGTTTACCTGCTACGCAACCTTACAGCAGTTTTATGACCCCACTTCAAACATCGGTTTCACCACATCATCGGAAATCATTTATCCCAACAACCTCACCAATCACCCGCTTAATGAAAATGGCTTTAGCCTTATCCGTGGCACGCAAAACAGCGCAAGCCCAGGTGTGAACTGGTGGGATGGCGAAAATGGCGGGCAGGCATTGTTCCGTTCTATCCGCAGGTGTAACATCATGCTTGAAAACATTGACAAACCTATTGACCTTTCACCAGCTGAAAAAGCAAGGTGGATAGCCGAGGTAAAGTTCCTTAAAGCATATTACCATTATTACCTGTGCCGCTTGTATGGGCCGGTACCACTGGTAAAAACCAATATCGATATTACGGCCAGCACCGAAGAGGTAAGGGTAAAACGCTCGCCGGTTGATTCGGTATTTAACTATTGCGTACAATTACTGGATGAGGCTATTCCAGATTTGCCGCCGGTTATCACCAACCAGGCAAAAGAGCTTGGCCGCATTACCCAGCTAACCGCTTTATCAATTAAAGCCGAAATGTTAGCCACTCAGGCCAGTCCCCTTTTCAACGGCAACCCGGACTACGCCAGCATGAAAAACAAAGATGGCCAGCCTTTATTTTCAAGTACCGCCGACCCGCAAAAATGGAAACGTGCCGCCGATGCCTGTAAAGCTGCCATTGATGCCTGCGAAGCCAACGGGCTTAAACTTTACACCTTTGTCGCACCACCTACAGTTGGTTCCCTTTCAGATCAGTTGCGTAACGAGCTAACCATTCAAAACGCGGTTACCGAAAAATGGGATGTAAACCCCGAACTGATCTGGGCATTAAACCCAACCTTCCCATGCCAGGGCTATGCAACACCGAGGTTAACGCCAAAATCAGCGGTTAACATTTTCTCGAACCCCTCAACGTTCGCTGTTCCGATTTCAACACAGGAGCTTTTTTATACTGCTAACGGCGTACCGTTAACAGAGGATAAAGATTATGATTATGCCAACCGTTTCGCCCTGAAAACAGCAGGCGACGCCGATAAATACTATATAGCTCAAGGATATACAACTATCAACGAGCATTATGGCCGCGAAAGCCGCTTTTACGCTAATATTGCTTTTGATGGCAGCATCTGGTATGGTAACGGCATTTACAACCAGGACCAGGCTTACCATGTTGAAGCACGCGGTTCGGGATCACTGGCAGGCCCAAAAGATTTGAACACGCTAAACATCACCGGTTATTGGCCTAAAAAGCTGGCTAATTACCTTTCAGTTTATGATGATGGTTTTCAGCCAATTGAATTTCACCTGCCGCTGATGAGACTTGCCGGTTTATATCTCTTATATGCCGAAAGCCTGAACGAGGCAAATGGCCCAACTGCCGATGTCTACAACTACATTGACAAGGTAAGGGCAAGAGCAGGTTTAAAAGGTGTGTTGGAGTCATGGTCAACCTATTCAAAAACTCCGGGCAAACCAACAACTAAGGAAGGTTTACGGGATATCATACACCGTGAACGTCGTATTGAACTATGTTTTGAGGCGCAAAGCGGGTGGGACCTTCGCCGCTGGAAAGAAATACAAAATGTATTGAGCGTACCACTGCAGGGGTGGAATATTTATGAGTCTGAAGCTGGTAACTACTACAGGCCACACACCGTGTTAACGCCGGTTTTCGGGCTAAAAAATTATTTCTGGCCTATAAAGGATAATGACCTGATAGTTAACAACAACCTGGTACAAACCACCTACTGGTAGGCGTCCTCCCCATTTACAAATGAATTAATTCAACATAAATAAGAATTATGAAACGCATTAAAAATTATACGATAACAACGCTGGTGCTTGCAGTTGCGTTGTTTATAGCGTGCTTAAATTCATGCAAAAAAAACGACGGGTACGTTAAAGAGGTTTCGACCGATATGAGCAAGCCTGCCGTGGTTACCAACGTAAAAGTTAAGAACTTTAACGGCGGTGCTTATATTACCTACGATTTGCCAAACTCAGACAACCTGCTATACGTGCAGGCCGAGTATCGCATCAATGATAAAACTACACGCCAAACTAAATCGAGCTATTACTCAGATACCGTTACGGTTGATGGCTTTGCCAAAAGCCAGGAATATGAGGTAACACTGTACTCGGTGAGCCGGGCTAACGTAAAGTCAGATCCGCTTGTAGTTAAAGTACACCCTGATACGCCTTTTTACAAGCTTATCAAACCAACATTAACTATCACATCTGATTTTGGCGGCGTAAACATCAAAGCTATGAACCCCAACCAAAAGGACATTGGTGTAATTTTATTGGCTTTTGATAAATCAACGCAGGCATTGGAGGTTGTTGATCAGCATTATACCAAAGTTGACACTATTAATTACTCCATAAGGGGCTACCCTGCTGTACCGCAACAATTTGGGGTATATGTTACCGATAAATTTGGCAATATCTCTGATACTACTGTTGTAAACATCACCCCAATATTTGAAACGCTGCTGGATAAGAGCAAGTTTTCGGTATACAAAACCCCTACTGATAGCCCTACAGCTTATGGTTGGGAAGTGCCTTACCTATGGGATAACAAAACCGACGGCTACTCAAACGGTTGGCATACTGCTCCGGGAGCGCCCGCTCCAATACAGGTTACCTTTAGCCTGGGTGTATCGGCACAATTAAGCCGCTTTGTATTATGGGAAAGGCCAAATCAGTATGCCTACGCGCATGGTAACCCTAAAGATTTCAGCATTTGGGGATCAAACGTTAATGCACCGCAGGATATAAGGCTCCCTGATTATGCTCCTGTAGGAACTGTAGTTGGCGACTGGGTTAATATCGGTAACTACCATTATCCAAACCCGCCATCGGGCCTTACACCTGGCTTCACCAATGCTGCCGATGCTGACTTTGTTGCAGCAGGGGTTAACTTTAATATCCCTCCGGGTTCAACACCTATTAAGTACTTCCGCTTCATGGTGCATGACACATGGTCAAACGGTGACTTTGCCCACATGATGGAACTTTCAATTTATGGTAACCCACAATAGGTATTAACTCATTTAGATTAAACGAACATGAAAAATATTGTCAGAATAGCTGCTTTCTGTTTGCTTGGATACCTGTTGTATGGTTGCAGCAAGCAAGACACACAGTTTGAATCATACTTAAACGGTCATGAAGTTAAGTATCCGGGCACAGTGGCCAATGCCCACTCCCGCCCCGGAAATTTACGTGCCGCCCTTACCTGGAACCCAAGCTCCGATCCCAGCATAACCCGTTACGTGATATACTGGAACAATAAGGCTGATTCAATCATTTACAATTCCACCAACCATAATACGTCGGATAGTTTAACCGTTGTTATACCAAACCTGAACGAATACATTTATTCGTTCACTGTTTTCTCCTACGACTCCAAAGGCAACCGCTCTATACCGCTTGATATCAACAATGTAAGAGTTTATGGGCCTATTTACCAATCGGGCTTATCAAACAGGGGGTATAATGTTACCAATCCATATGGAATTAGTGCCGATGGAAAGCTCACACTTAATTTCTTAAAGGTTGATACCAGCGCTCATAATGTGTTCACAAACATAAAATACACTAACAAAGCCGGGAAAGAAAGTTTCGGAAAACTTAGTGCTGATAGCATGTCGGTTACCCTTGCAGACTATAAGGCGGATACGAAGATCCAGTTCCTGTCAGCCTTTAAACCAACGGTAAATGCTCTTGACACCTTTTATGTAGCTAACTATGAGGATTTCCCAACCATTAATTCTGTTGCTGTTTGCGATAAAAAACTATTCAAAAAAGTTTATTTAGCCAATGATGCCAAGCCTTATGAAGGAGATACCGACATTGACAGGCTTTGGGACGGCAGTACAGGCCCGCAGGGTTTCCCTAACATTTTCCATAGCGATGGCAACGGTCCGCTGCCTGTAGTTATCACTTTTGATATGGGCGCACTGTACAAAGGCCTGGTAGCTATTGAAGAAACCGGCCGTAACTGCTGCCACAACCCCGATGATTTTGAAGTATGGGGCATTGCGGATATTACCAACGCTGCTACTACCCTGAAAGCTAATGATGCTGGCTGGACTGCCGAATCTATTTCCAAAGGCTGGAAACTGCTTAAAGAGATTAAAAGAACCGACGACGGCAGCGCGCCATTAAAGGTAAACTTCGATCCTAATCCTCCGGCGGTACGTTACATCCGCATCAGGATCAAACACAACTCAAACAACGAGGGTAACTACACCAATATGAGCGAGCTTACCTTCTGGAATAACGCACTACTATAATAACACCCCAATGACCGGGCTGCCCGCCGGCCTGGTCATATTTTACAAAGTATAAAGACCAAGACCTCTATAATGTTCACCCCAAAAATTCCGCAATGAAAAAACCGGCAATTATTCTCCTTTACCTGTTTTCTGTAATCAAACTCAGCTTTGCTCAGCAAACTGCATCTGTAAAAACACCCAAAGCGGTTTTGGATGATTTTATGACCAAACGCTTCGGCATGTTTATACACTTCGGCCCGGTAACTTTACGCGGTACCGAAATTGGCTGGAGCCGCAACAAAGAAGTAGCGCAGGATGATTATGATAACCTGTACAAGGAGTTTAACCCGGTTTTATTTAATGCCGATGCTATCGTAAAAGCAGCTAAGGATGCAGGTATGAAATACCTGGTGATCACTGCTAAACACCATGACGGCTTTGCTTTATGGCCGTCTGCTTTTACTGATTATAACATCAGCAAAACACCGTATAAGCGCGATATGGTGGCAGAATTGGCCGCAGCCTGCAAAAAGCAAGGCATACTTTTTTGTATCTATCATACTGTGCTCGATTGGCACGACCCTAACTACCCTATCCAAAACCCTTACGATTCGACAAAGAACGTTAAGGGCGATATGGTAGCTTTTAAAACGCAAATGAAGAATGAGTTGAAAGAACTCATCACCAAATATCATCCCTACCTGCTTTGGTTTGATGGTTACTGGGAAAAACCCTGGACCAACGCCGACGGACAGGAAATTTACAAATTCATCAAAGATATTGACCCAAACGTTATCGTGAACAACCGCTTAGGCAAAGGAAGTGAAAAGCTGAACGATCAATCGGTAGGTGATTACCTTACGCCCGAACAGCGCATCGGTCAGCTTAATATGAATGAGCCATGGGAAAGCTGCATCACCATTTGCCAGCAATGGGCATGGAAACCTAATGATAAAATGAAAACAGTGCAGGAATGTATCCAAACGCTGGTGAAAACTGCCGCCGGTAATGGGAACCTGTTGTTTAACGTTGGGCCAATGCCCGATGGCCGCATTGAAGCACGACAGGTTGAAACCCTGCAGCAAATGGGCTTATGGTTAAAAAAATACGGTGAAAGCATTTATGGCACGAAAGGCGGGCCCATTGCCCCTAATGATAACTATGCTGTTACACGCAAGGGAAACAAGATCTATTTGCACATATTTCAGAAAAAAGGTAATAAAATTGCACTGCCTAACCTGCCTGACATTAACATAACCAATGCCTACGTGTTGGGCGGAGCCAAAGTAAATTATAAACCGGATGCGACAGGCTATAGTATTGACCTGCCGCAAACCTTACCCGATGCTAACAGCAATGTGATTGTATTGGAATTGAATAAAAACGCCGAAGAAATCCCTGTAATTGCTGCAGGTAAATAAAATAAAAACAGAAAACCTAATTAACATAAACATGCTAAAAAGAACGCCCATGCTAATAACTGTAATAATAACAGGTATTACAACGTTTACTCACGCACAAACAAAACAATTAAAACTTTGGTACAAACAGCCTGCACAGCGCTGGGAAGAAACCGTTGCACTTGGCAACGGAAGGTTAGGGATGATGCCCGATGGCGGTGTTACTGCCGAAAAAGTAGTGTTGAATGATATCACCATGTGGTCGGGTTCGTCGCAGGATGCCAATAACTACGAAGCTTATAAAAAACTGCCCGAAATAAGAAGCTTGCTTGCCGCCGGTAAAAATGTGGAAGCGCAAGCCATTATCGATAAATCATTTGTATGCACGGGAAAAGGATCAGGCGGGGTACCTTTCGG
Source organism: Mucilaginibacter gossypii (assembly GCF_017569325.2). NCBI lineage: Bacteria > Pseudomonadati > Bacteroidota > Sphingobacteriia > Sphingobacteriales > Sphingobacteriaceae > Mucilaginibacter > Mucilaginibacter gossypii. Next base: position 3,372,894 of record NZ_CP071878.2, read on the forward strand.
TTGCTTCCAGATGCTTGGCGACCTTAACCTGAACTACCAATACAAGGGCATTGAGGGCAAAGACATAAAATACGATAACTATGAGCGCGAGCTATCATTAAATAACGCGCTTGCCAAAACTACTTACCAGGTAAACGGTGTCACTTACAAACGTGAGTACTTTACCAGTTTTGGTAATGATGTAGATGTGATAAAACTAAGCGCCGATAAGCCGGGAATGCTTAACCTGAGCATTAATATCAGTCGCCCGGAACGTGGGGCAACCAGTACAGCAGGTAACGAGCTTGATCTTACCGGCCAGTTGGATAATGGTACCGACGGCAAAGGCGTAGCTTACAAAGCAAGGGTAAAGGCGCAACTAACCGGCGGTTCATTAAGCAGCACCCCTACTTCGCTGGTTATTAAAGATGCAACCGAGGTGATTATTTACGTATCAGCAGGTACGGATTTTAAAAATCCACAGTACCTTACCAAAATAGACGGTGCGCTAAATGCTGCCATGAAAAAGCCTTATGCTTCAGAAAAACAGCAGCATATAGCCAACTTTCAGAAACTCTTTAACCGCGTAAAAGTTGATCTTGGCACTTCAGAAGCAGATAAATTAACCACCGATCAAAGGCTTCTCGCTTTCCATACTAATCCCGATGCGGATAAAGGCCTCCCTGTTTTATTTTACCAGTTTGGTCGCTATTTGAGCATCTGCAGCACCCGTGTAGGCTTGCTACCACCGAATTTACAGGGTTTATGGGCTAACGAGGTACATACGCCATGGAACGGCGATTATCACCTGGATATTAACATTGAAATGAACCAGTGGCCGGTTGAGGTTTCCAACCTGTCAGAACTGAACCTGCCCCTTGCCGACCTGGTTAAAGGGATGGTGCCACATGGCGAAAAAACAGCCAAAGCTTATTACAACGCCGATGGCTGGGTAGCACATGTAATTACTAACCCCTGGGGCTTTACCGAGCCGGGTGAAAGTGCCTCATGGGGCGTTTGTAAAGTTGGTTCAGGCTGGTTATGTGACAACCTGTGGCAGCATTATGATTTTACGGGTGATAAAAACTACCTGAAACAAATTTACCCAATACTGAAAGGTGCAGCACAGTTTTACAACAGTATGCTGATCAGCGATGCTAAAACTGGCTGGCTGGTTACCTCGCCTTCATCATCGCCCGAAAACAGTTTTTATCTGCCCGATGGCACACATGCCAGCATCTGCGTAGGTCCAACTATCGATAATCAGATCATCCGCCAGTTATTCAACAATGTGATAACCGCAAGCAAAGTATTGGGTAAGGATGAAGTTTTCAGCAAAACATTGGCTGACAAAGTAAAAAAACTGCCCCCGCCGGGTATTATAGCCAAAGACGGCCGCATCCAGGAATGGCTGGAAGATTACAAAGAAACCGAACCGCAACACCGCCACGTATCCCACTTGTATGGTTTATTCCCTGCATCTGAAATAACTCCGGAAGCTACTCCCGCCCTTGCCGAAGCCGCTAAGAAAACATTGGAAGTACGTGGCGACGACGGCCCAAGCTGGTCTATCGCTTACAAAATACTATGGTGGGCACGTTTGCATGACGGAAACCGCACTTACAAACTATTTAAAGAGTTGATGAAACCAACCATCAAAACCGATATTAACTACGGTGCAGGCGGTGGCGTATATCCTAATTTGCTTTCAGCCGGTCCGCCGTTCCAGATCGACGGTAACTTTGGAGCAACAGCCGGTATTGCTGAAATGCTGATCCAGAGCCATGCAGGGTTTATTGATTTTATTCCTTCTATCCCTGATGCATGGAAAACGCAGGGCGAGGTTAAAGGCCTTAAGGCCCGCGGTAATTTCACCGTTGATATGAAATGGAAAGATGGTAAAATAACCGCCTACAAAGTAACCTCACCTACCCCACGCAAGGTTAAAGTGAAAGTTAACGGCGAGGTTAAAAGTATTATAGCCGGTAAAGGCTAAACGCAAAATTTCAATAAAAAGGCATCTTGAAAAGGGGTGCCTTAATTATAATTAAACATTATAAACGGCATATCCCATGTTTAAAAAATTCCTGCTGAACATTGCAATTGTCTGCTTGCCTGGTCTGTGCTTTGCACAATCGCAACCATTAAAAATCTGGTTTAACCGCCCGGCTGGTCAGTGGGAAGAAACCCTTCCATTGGGTAACGGCAGATTGGGTATGATGCCCGATGGTGGTGTTAAAAAAGAAACCATCACCTTAAATGATATCACACTATGGTCGGGTGCGCCGCAGGATGCCAATAATTACGAGGCCTATAAAAAACTCCCCCAGATCCGCGCCCTGTTGCTGGCAGGTAAAAATGCAGATGCCCAGGAGATTATTGATAAAGATTTCATTTGTAAAGGCCTAGGATCTGCAGGGGTAAATTATGGCTGCTACCAAACCATGGGCAACCTGAATATGGCATTTGATTATGCCGGCGTTGATCCAAAAGATATTAAATACACCAACTATCACCGTGAGCTTTCAGTAAACACCGCCATAGCTAAATGCAGCTATGTGGTTAATGACGTTACCTACAAGCGCGAATATTTTACCAGTTTTGGCGATGATATCAGCATCATTAAACTCAGCTCTGATAAACCCGGCAAGCTGAACCTAAGCCTTACAATGGACAGACCGGAACGTTTCACCACTACCTCACAAAAAAACCAGCTTGAAATGTACGGGCAATTGGATAATGGGATCGATGGTAAAGGTATGCGTTACGTAGCAAAGGTAAAAGCCAGTTTAAAAGGCGGCAGCCAAAGCGTTACTTCAAATTCGTTGGTAATTAAAAACGCTACCGAAGTTATTATTTATGTATCGGCAGGTACCGATTACAAGCAGCTTAACTATGATCAAAAAGTAAGCAGTACACTGGTTGCTGCCATGAAAAAGCCTTATGATCTGGAAAAACAGCAGCATATTTCCAATTATCAAAAATTATTTAACCGGGTTACCGTCAATTTAGGCGGCAACTACAGGGATACCATTCCAACAGATCTTCGATTAGCTAACTTTCACAAAACGCCGAAGGCTGATAATGCCTTGCCTGTTTTGTACTATCAGTTTGGCCGTTACCTGAGCATTTGCAGTACCCGGATTGGCTTGTTACCACCTAACCTGCAAGGCCTTTGGGCTAACCAGATAGTAACACCATGGACTGGAGATTATCACCTTGACATCAACGTACAAATGAACCATTGGCCGGTTGAAGTATCCAACCTGTCCGAATTAAACCTACCCCTTGCCGAACTGGTAAAAGGTATGGTAAAAAACGGCGAAAAAACAGCCAAAGCCTATTACAATGCCGATGGCTGGGTTGCCCACGTAATAACCAATATTTGGGGCTGGACAGAACCCGGCGAAGCGGCTTCATGGGGCATTTGCAAAGTTGGCTCGGGCTGGCTATGTGATAACCTTTGGCAGCATTATGATTTCACAAACGATAAAAAATACCTGGCCGATATTTATCCGGTACTAAAAGGCTCGGCATTGTTTTATAGCAGCATGCTCATCAATGATCCTAAAACGGGCTGGCTGGTAACTTCGCCATCGTCATCGCCCGAAAACGGATTTTTAATGCCTGATGGAAGCGGCAGACATGCCAGTATCTGCATGGGACCAACTATCGATAACCAAATCATCCGCGAGTTGTTCAACAATGTGATCACAGCAGGCAAGGTGCTGGGAAAAGATGCCGCCTTCCGTAAAACACTACAGGAAAAACTTAAAAAGCTGCCGCCACCGGGTATCATTGCCAAAGACGGCCGTATCCAGGAATGGCTGGAGGATTATACCGAAATAGAGCCGCATCATCGCTGCATTTCGCACCTGTATGGCCTGTACCCGGCATCGTTCATTACGCCCGAAGCTACCCCCGCCCTTGCCGAGGCCAGCAAAAAAACATTGGAAGCCCGTGGAGATGATGGCCCGAGTTTTGCCATCGCTTACAAAATAGCCTGGTGGGCAAGGCTTCATGACGGCGAACGCGCATACAAGCTATTTACCGATCTCATCCATCCTACCCTTGCCACCAATATAAATTACGGCGATGGCGGCGGTATTTATCCCAACATGCTTTCGGCCGGACCGCCATTCCAAATAGATGGTAATTTTGGAGCTACAGCAGCATTGGCCGAAATGCTGATCCAAAGCCATGCAGGTTTTATTGAGCTACTACCGTCAATACCCACTAATTGGAAACAAACCGGCGAGGTTAAAGGCTTAAGGGTAAGAGGCAATTTCACTGTTGATTTTAAATGGCAGAATGGCAGGATCATCAGTTATCGCATTACATCAAGCCAACCCCGAAAGGCTAAAATGAAGATAAACGGCGTGGTAAAAGAAGTAATGGCACAAAAGGCATAACAGCACCAGTTGTAAAGAAAACGTTATGATTCAAAAAAACCATAACGCACAATTAATAAAATGTAATTTACACATTTAATAACCTAAAATTCATGCAAAAATTCCTTACACGTTTTATAATTGCTGTGCAATTGTCCGGCTTGCTTTGCGTGTGGCAGCCCGCAATTGTTTCGGCATCAACCGGAATCATTACTATCCAGCCAACGCCGAAAGGGAATATCTCGTTTTCATACGGTACCTCTGGCACTATCAATTATGATCAAAAAACCGGCACTTTTTCTGTTATCGAAAATGGAAAAACTGTACTTGGTAATTGCTATAGCAAAGCCGGCATCAACGGAAAACTTATTACTTCAACAGCGTACAAAAACGTTGCTTATACCAAAGCCTTAATAACCGATGGTTTTGGCAAAGGCGTAAAACATACTTTCACCCTAAGCGGCAATAATTTGCCAAACATGATGCAGGTGTTTTATACTTATCCATCGCACAAAGGCTATTTTTTTGTCGAACTTTATGTTGAGGGCAAAAACCTGAAAACAAATTACATGGAGCCGATAGCCGGTAATATGTCAGCAATACCCGGCGACACCCGTTCGGTATTTGTGCCTTTTGATAATGATACCTTCATTAGCTATGATTCCAAAGCGTTTAAAGCACCACTCACCAATACCAGTGCCGAAGTAGGGACAGTTTTTGATAACGATAGCCGCAAAGGCCTGGTGTTTGGATCTGTTGAGCATGAAACCTGGAAAACAGGCGTGCGTACCGTTGCCAAAAAAGATAGCGCCAACACCTTTGAAATATGGGGTGGTTATACAGAAGAAGCCGTAAACCGCGATAAAATTGCTCATGGTTATATCAGCGGCAATACAGTTAAATCGCCTAAGATATTAGTGGGCTGGTTTGCCGACTGGCGCAATGGTATGGAAGAATTTGGTAAAGTCAACCGCATTGCCGAACCACCTTACATTTTTAACTGGACAAAGCCTACTCCCGTTGGCTGGAACAGTTGGGGCGTTATACAGGAAAAACTTAACTACGACAAAGCTATCAAAGTAACAGATTTTTTTGCCGATAGTATCCCTGCATTCCGCAACGGTAATACGGCGTTTATTGATCTCGATTCGTTTTGGGATAACACGATCAGTGGTGGCTGGGAAGGAGATTTTGGCAAGCTGAAATCATTTGCAGATTACTGTAAATCAAAAGGGCTACAGCCCGGCGTGTACTGGGCCCCATTTACCGACTGGGGCTGGAAAGGCGGTCCCGACCGCAAAGTTTTAGGCAGTAATTATACCTATGGCGAAACATGGACAAAAGTTGGCGACAGCTATCATGACATAGACGGTGCCCGCGCAACCGATCCAACCCATCCGGGCACTTTGCAACATATCGACTATGTAATTGGCAAACTAAAAGCCTGTGGTTTTAAAATGATCAAGATAGATTTTTTAGGCCATGCGGCAGCCGAGTCAAGCCATTTTTATGATCCCAAAATCACCACCGGTATGCAAGCCTATAAAAAAGGAATGGAACACCTGATTGATCAGTTGGGTGATCAGATGCTGGTTTACGCTGCCATTTCTCCCAGCCTGGCAACCGAGCGTTACGCGCATATGAGGCGCATTGCATGCGATGCTTTTAAAACTGTAAAAGATACCCGCTATACCCTCAACAGCGTAAATTACGGCTGGTGGCAAACTTACTTATATAATTACATTGATGCCGACCATGTTGTACTTTCAACCGAAAGCGAGGGCGCAAACAGGGCAAGGATGCTCTCGGCAGTTGTTACCGGCACGTTCATAACCGGTGATGATTTTTCGACACATGGGCAATGGAGTGACAGAGCAAAAGCTATGTACCAGAATCCTGAGATTTTGAAAATTGTGCAAAATGGAAAAGCCTTCAGGCCAGTTGAAGGTAACACCGAAACAGGTACAACCGAGCAGTTTACGCAAAAAATTGGCAACAGCTTTTACCTGGCCCTGTTTAATTATGGTGAAACTGATAAAGTGTATACTATCGACCCGAAAAGGATTGGTATGGAGGCCGGAAAAGCACCAAATGCGAAATCGTTACTGCAAGGCACTAACGTAAACACAAAAAGCGTTTTGCTAAAAGCAGGAGATGCTGAATTATTAAAATTTGAACTGAACTAATAAACACTGCAAAGGCGCCGGCAACAGATTCCCCTTTAATCGCCGGACGCCTTTTGAGGGGATGAAACCCTGTATCGTTTTTAACTGTTCAATTTAGCTGATTTTGCCCGTTTGCATTCAAGCGGGCATTTTGATTTTTTTGCGTTCATGCAGCATTTGTTTTTGTGTTTAACGCCCGCAATGTTAGTCTTTTCTATCTGGAGCGAAGTAAAAAACAATCCGCCGGTAACGGCCAGTATGGTAAAAAATTTCATAGCAGTAGGTTTTAACTTAAGAGACGATGTTTTTTTGCGAATGTTACAGCAAGGAAGGCAAATGTTGATTTTCGCATATTTTTTTAACAGGACCATCATTCAATGTCATTTTTATGTTCTCCTCATCCTCCTACCCTCAAAAACAAAAAGTCAGTGACCTCGCGTTACTGACTTTTTCATTAACTATTAACTGACCAAATATCCTTAACAAAAAACTATCTGGTACTGCAAACATAGTGTGTTAAATACGTGCTACATGTGTGAAAAGCACCATCTTGGCACACAAAAATTACTTTCATATCATGCTGACTGCCTGTATTTTAAAGGCGTTATTTTATAATGCGTACGGAACAGCCTGATAAATGAACTTGGGCATTCAAAACCCACCATGCCAACTACTTCATTTACAGGATAACGGGTATCCTTTAACAACATTAATGACCGTTTTAAACGCAATTGAATTAAAAACTGGTGCGGCGTTAAACCAAAGGCCTGCTTAAATGTGCGCAACAGATGGTTAACCGAAAGGCAGGCATGTTCAGCAAGGTCTTCAAGGCTAATATTCTGATTATAATTACTGTACAGGTACTCCTTAGCCAAATTAAGGCGGCGCAGGATCTCAACCCTGGTACCCTGGTTTAAAAAATCGAGCTTTTCGGCTTTTTTACAGATCTCATCATTATAAATATGAAAATAATTGATGAGCGTATGGTGCAGGTATTCGTTAATCAGCATTTCATCCTGCATGCCATTGTCTAAGTGTTGTTTCAGGTGAAATACATTGTACTTGATATCGCCCGCAAACGGATATATAGTTTCATTAAACTCGGGCTGTATTTTGCCGTTATCATAGCCTTTAGTTAACAAAGTGTCATTGTCAAAGGTCCAGCAATCTTTAAAATCCTGCAAAAACTGCTGATCAAAATTGATGGCAAATGATTGTACCTGCTGGCCCAGATCTGTGTCGGTTGAATATTGTGTACCCCTGTTCAGGATCAGGAACGAATCGGGATATATGGACAAATGCCTGCGGCCAATATCATAACGTTCATTACCGCTTAATACAAAGCGAAGGCTTAAATCTGAAGTATACTGCGGCCCCTGTCTCTGACCGCCGGTACGGCTTACAATCTTGTTGTTGTTGCGTAATACTTTTGAATAGTCCATTGTGATATGATTTTATTGTTCGTTATAATTTCTTTCTTCCAGTAACATAAATTTGTTCCCCGCCGGGTCTAAAAATTCGGCTGCCAGTCCGGCTGGTAAATATGCAGGCGACTTGCAAAAAAATACGCCGGCCGTACGGAGCACATGATAATCGTTTAAACAGTCGGCAGTGTTAATGATAATATTACTCTTATCACTGTTGCTGTCATTATTAGTTACAAGCAACGCCACATTTAATTTATCCGACTGGATCACCGTGCTTTCCCTGCCTTCGTAAAATGTCATTGTACCTGTTATTTTGAAACCTAATTTTTGAGTATAAAAATCAATTTGCCCCTCAAAGTCGGCTGTATACACAGGTATATATTTCAATTTCATTTTACAGTAGCTAACGGAAACCAGATTTTAATGATGGAAACCAACCTGTTAGCCAGGGGCAGCAAACAGGATAATTTTTGAAGCGGGTTTACAGTAGCCGGTCAGTTAAAACTACTTAACATATCAAAGGTACTTTACCCGCGGGGGGATAGTATCCCCCTATTTGGGGGATTTGTGAATTAGTAGGGTTTGGAGCGTTTATTACCGGACGATAACAGCTATTAGTGATTAAACATGTCATTGCTGTAACGTCAGCGCCCCCCAGAAAAAGTCTTAATGAAATCTAAGAAGCTGTTTAAAAACGGGTGAAAGAAAATGTTATGTGTTGAAAAGTTGATAAAAAGGCCATCGCTGATAGCTTGAATAAATACTAATTGTGAATAACCACAAACCCAATTAGTATGACAAATTACCCAAGCAACTTAAGCGATAGCCAATGGCAATTTATATCAAAATACTTTGATACACAACGTACCCGTCGTTATGAACTGAGAGAAATCATAAATGGTATTCTTTACCTGGTAAAAACGGGCTGTCAATGGCGTATGCTACCAAAGGATTTTGCACCCTGGCAACTGGTTTATTACTATTTTAACACATGGAAAAATCAGGAGATCTTTGAAGTAATTCAGGAGAGCCTCGTTCAGCAAACGAGGTTAAAGCAAGGGAAAACCGAGCAACCAACGGTTGGTATAATTGATGCTCAATCTATCAAATCAACACTTGTAAGCAGCGAAAGCAGGGGTTTTGACGCAGGAAAAAGAATAAAAGGGATCAAACGTCACATTATTGTTGATACGCTTGGGATGGTGCTTGCTGTGGTTATTCAAAGTGCTTCGGTTCAGGATAGGGACGGAGCGATGGATGTAATCGCTAAGCTATTTGAAACATGGAACAATATCATTAAAATATTTGCCGATAATGGTTACCGGGGCGCGCTAATCGATAAAGTGAAAAACAAATTCAAAATAGCTTTTGAGGTAATAAAAAGAAGCGAATTACACATCTTTAAAGTATTACCAAAGCGCTGGATCGTAGAACGGACATTTGCATGGATCGATACTAACAGAAGAGCCGCTAAGAATTATGAGCGTTTTAACAATACAAGTACTGCCATCGTTCATTTATCTGCCATAAGAATTATGTTGAACCGTTTTTAAACAGCTTCTAAGATATATTTTAGAGATGGTGCATGGGGTGCGTTAGGGATGGAAGCGGATACCGGCCCGTGGCTAAGGCCTTGTGCAGTATGAGCGTACAGCCCGGCCGCAGGCAACGCCCATATTACGAAACAAATCAAAAAAAAGCTAATAATCTACAATCACACCATTATAAAAAACGAAGCAATCGCACGGAAGCATAACCGCCCTATATAACATGCGATTGCTTCGTTCCTTGCAATGACATTTCTCCACATTAGCGCTGCCAAAGTAGGTGTTGTCACCATCATTTTTCGCCAACTTAATTATATACGAAAATCTGCGCCCCTCCTCAAACACCCTCTAAGCCTATATCAACTTATTTTGCCTGGCCAGTTTAATGGCATCAGCACGGGAGTTTACATCAAGCTTAAGGTAGATATTTTTGATATGGCTGCGTACTGTTTCCAGGTCAATGAACAATTCATTGGCAATCTGACCACGGCTTTTGCCTTCGCCTATCAACTCCAGGATCTGGGTTTCTCGCTTAGATAAGGGCGATTCCTGGTTTTTTTGAAATGAGCGGATCACCAGGCGTGCAATGTTGATACTCATAGGGCCGCCGCCTTCACGTACTTCTTTTATCGATTCGATGATCTTGGTTGACGGGGTGTTTTTTGTAAGATAGCCCGATGCTCCGTTGGCCAGCGCGTTAAAAATCTGCTTTTCAGATTCGTAAACAGTTAGAATTAGGATATAGCAGTTGGGCAACAGCTTTTTTAATTTGGGTATAGCATCAATGCCGTTAACTCCGGGCAGCTCTATATCAAGCAGGATTACATCGGGTTTATCCGCAGCTATTTTTTTAGCAGCCTCGTCATATGAACAATAGGTACTTATTACATCATAGCCCTCGGTAGCACCAATTAAAAAGGCATAGCCATCGCGCAGGGTTTCATCATCCTCAATAATACTTACCTTAATGTTACGGGCCATGCTTAATTGCTTAACTGATTTTTACTAAACTTTAATGTTACTGATGTGCCTTTACCTGTTTCCGAATTAATGAGCAATGATGCATTGATCCGTTTTGCGCGGGCATTAATGTTATTGATCCCCCGGCCGCGATGGGCAGCGCTGCTATCAAACCCCTTACCATCATCGGTAACCCGGAGTGCTATCGCGTTTTTATCGCTCTGATCAAGCTCAAAAACTACCTGTCCGGCATCGGCATGTTTAAGGATGTTATTTAACAGTTCCTTAAATATCATGGTGATGTTACGGCTGTATTCCATAGGCAGTTTTACCAGCTGTATATCTTCATCAACGGCAGCAAACTCAAAATCAACCGGTACATCATGAAAAACCTCTATCCCTATTTCGCGGATATGGTTCAGGGTTTCATATAAGTTATCACTTTTAGGGTCGAGCGCCCATAGGATATCCTTTGTACCGTTGTATAGTGATGCCGCGTTTTGCTTTATTTGATCCACAATTCCGCGCTGATCCGCTTGCTCTTTATCTATTTTGGCATTCAGTATTTCTGATAAGACGGTGATCCGGGTTAATTTGTTACCCAGATCGTCATGAAAATCTTCGGCTGTTTGCTGGCGGATCTTTAATTTCTCTTCCCGCTTCATGGCTTCAATTGCCTTTTGACGTTTTATTTTACGCTGATGAACTAAATTTTGTACCCCGAAACCCAGCAGAACTAAAAATATAATGGCTAATAACCTGAAGGTAAAAGTTTGATAAAAAGGCGGAATGATCACAAAACTGAAACTGGCCATCTTCGGCGATACCTGCCCGTCGGGGCTTATGGCTTTTACCTTGAAAGTATATGTACCGGGCGGCAACGAAGGATAATTGACCACATTATTGCGCATGGGCGAACTAAAAGCACTATCCAGCCCAACCAGCTTATACTGGTAAGATACCGCGTCAGGATTTTTGAGGTAAACACCAAGAAAAGATATCGATAAATGATTTTGATTATGTTTAAGCTCGGCCCAGTCATTAAGGTCAATTGAAGAGCGTTTTTCGCCATCCTCCTTCATCAACTGTACCGATTTGATGAACACATGCGGCGGCGGCGCGGGAACCATTTTTGTCATGGTATTATACACCATAACAGCCTTGGTTGTACTGATCCAAACCTCGTGCCCACGGTGCATAATAGCGTTTTGGTTGGCCTCTACCACCGGCTCCTTTGAGCCTATGTTATCAATTACCCAAAAAGTTTTCTTTGCAGGGTCGTATTGCATCCGGTTAATTCCCCTGCCGGTGCCCATCCAAAGGCGGCTACGTTCATCAGCAGTAAGGCTGTAAATACTATTGGCTTTGAGCCCGTCATCAACATTATAGATATTTACCGCCCCGGTTGTCATATCCCAGGTGTATAACCCGCTATCATCTGTACCAACCAGTAGCAGGTCGCGATATCGGATCATGCTGTAAACAGCCGTTGCCGGGAAAGATTTAAGTTTAAACCCCGAAACTATCTTTTTATTTACAGCAAGCATAACACCGTTTTGGGTGCCTATCAAAATAGAATCGCGCCCCAGGCTAAGCATTGCGGACGAATAAGGAGGAATACCTTCCAATTGTTTCAGCCCGCCGTTTTGGTAGTAGAAGCTGCCCATTGACGTGCCCAGCCATATAGTACCATTATCATCGGCAGTAATAAAATTACAGGCAAAAGATGAACTGTTTTTTACCTGCCTGAAACCCTTTTTATCATACTGCCATAAACCGGTTTGCCCGGTACCAATCCAAACAGTGCCGTTTTTATCCGTATATAAACTCTGCACCCCCTTTAAATATGGCGAACCGGTTGGTACAGGTACCTCGCTGGTTTTTTTCCCGTCATATCGCAAAAGACCGGCTCCATCTATCCCCATTAAAACATTTTTGTTCCAGTCTTCAGTCACCGACATTACTATTTTTGATTCGGGGATACCCTGTGTACGATCAAAAACGGTATATCTGTCGCCTTCGCAGCGGTAAAGGCCATTGCCAAGGCTGCCCAGCCACAAGTTTTTATCTGCATCAAAATAAATATCAGGGACAGAGTTATCGGTAAGTCCGTTTGATGAGTTATAGTGGATCACACCATCATTCATAATACAATAGGCTCCATTATCGGTACCCAGCCAAATATTGGCATCAGCGTCCTGTTCAATGCACAATAACTGACCTTTTATTTTTCCGGTAATATTTTTTGCATCCAGTGGTTTAGCCATACCATTCCTGGCGCATAACAAACCCGATCGGGTTAGAAGATAAGTTTTGCTTTTATCAAAACGGTCGAAAAAAATCCTTTTGATAATTTGCTCACTATATTGGGAATCAATATCAATTACATGCTCCCATTTTTGCCCTTTAAGGCGATATATACCCTTTTTGTAAACAGACACATATAACGAACCTGCACTATTAACAGCCAAACTGGTGATAAAAATATCAGGATCATCATTAATAGGGACATGCTGCATCTTATCATTCTTCACCCTGAACAACATCCCTGCAGCTGTAACCCAGATAGTTCCCTCTACATCCTGGGTTATGTTGCCTACAAAAGAGCGTTTAACCGGTATATCCGGTTTATACTTTATAATCCGCCCATTATAAAGCCTTGCAAGCCCGTTCATGGTACCAAACCAGGTACAGCCCCCTTTATCCGAAAAAACGGTTGCAACGTAATTATCAGGTAAACCTGTTAAGCGGGTATAAGCCGTAAAATCCTTTCCATCAAAACGGCAGGCGCCACCAAATGTACCTATCCACAAACGATGATCGGTATCCATGGATAGCTTGTTTATTTGCGACTGGATGAGCCCATCCTCAATATCATAGTGCGCAAAAATGTATTTCTGTGCATGGGCCCGGCCTGTAAACAATAGCATACCTGCCAGGAAACACAAAACCAGAAAAACGGGGAAACGCGATAGCTTATTCAATTAAAAACATAAATTAAATTACCTGTATGGGGGTACAATTAAAAAGTTAAATTAAAGCTAATTAAAATAAAAAAAATCACCCCAATAGGGTGATTAATTATTGTCGGTTAAGGAAGTAAAATTTAGTTTTTAGCTACCACAGAATTGTCGTTATTTAAAGGTGTTTTTATGTCCTCAAACATTTTACAAACCTGGGTAATTTTCCAGTCCTGCCGCTCATTTTTCTCGATGATCAGGTAATCATGCTGTGCGCAGTTTTCATAATTAAAATCAACCCGTGCAATTACCATGGCATCGCTTTTGGCAAGCACTTCGTAACCCGACTGGCAATTTTGCTGGGTACCGGCATCCTTTTTCATCATGCTTACCAGGTCGTCTTTTTCCTGTACAAGTACCTTTTCGCCGCGGGGTAACTTCAATACAGAATTGTCACTCATTATTGATTTTAATTTTTTAAAGTTGGAGGTCATGTGGCTGTCAATGAAATCGCGGATCACGCCGGCGTATCCTGTTTCGGCGGCCGTACGGCCATACATGGTGCTGGCAGATAATAACCCTACTATACATGCCAATAAAAATTTATTTTTCATTTGTGATATTTTTTTGATCAAATGTGGGTAGGCTTTGATCAAAAAAATATGCCTATCACACCTAAGCAATGCAACCGTACCCGGCCATACAGCAAGCTGGTGTCTTTCGCCTATAAAGATCATTTTTTGCACTTTTTGAGCAGATCTGCAATTAATCTGAAAATCTGTGCAGATAATTCTTTAATTATCAATAAACCATAACAGAACCTGCCCTGCATATTTAAATCTGTACGAAAATATTTTTATTTTTGGGAGCATCTTTTACCGAATAAAACCACGCCATAACTTGGAACCTACTGAAAACTTTTTCCGAAGCATTATTGAGGCCTCGCCTTTTCCGGTGTATATGTGTATGGGCCCGGATAAGCTCATTGCCATAGCCAATGATGCTACCTTAAAGGCATGGGGGAAAGATAAGTCGATAATTGGAAAACCTTTTGACGAGGCGCTACCCGACCTTCAGGGCCAGCCGTTCAGCAGCCTCATAAGCGAAGTATACCGTACCGGCGAAACTTATCACGGCAACAATGCACCTGCCGAATTTATAATTAACGGCAAACGGCAAATTAATTATTACAAGTTTACCTATCAGGCTGTACGTAACTCGCGCGGTAAAATAGTTGGCGTTATTTGTTTCTCGACAGATGTTACCGAAATTGAACATGCCCGACAGGCTATGGAAGAGAGCAGGCATACCTTGTATAACATGGTGAGGCAAGCACCCGTGGGCATTTGCATTATAAACAGCGATAACCTGGTAATTGAAGTAGTGAATGACTCGTATCTTGAGCTGGTAGGCCGTAAACGTGCAGAAATGGAAAACCGGGGCGTTTGGGAAGCCATCCCTGAAACGGCCGAATTGTATGCCCCCGTAATGGACAATGTTATTGAAACAGGGCAACCGATTACTGCCAAGGAGCATAAACTGCTGCTTGTACGCAATGGCGTACCCGAAATGGTATTTATTGATTTTGTTTATGAACCTGTTAAAGGTTTTGACGGCGAGATAAGCGCCATTATGGTAATTGCCATTGATGTAACTGAAAAAGTTTTTGCACGCCGCAAAATTGAGGAAGCTGAAGAAAGGGCCAGGCTGGCCGTTGAAGCTGCTGAAATAGGCACCTTTGATCTTGACCTGGTTACCGAAGAGATACTTACATCTGAAAGGTTTAACATTATTTTTGGAGTTGGCCGAGATGCCCCCCGCGATTTATTTTTGAAAGCACTGCATCCCGATGACCTTGAGCTACGCAATAATGCTCATAAAACCGCGCTTACTACCGGAAAACTTTTTTATGAGGCAAGAATTATCTGGCCAAATGGCTCTTTACGCTGGATCAGGGCGCAAGGCAAAGTTTATTATGGTTCAATAAACAAACCGTTGCGTATTCTGGGCACCTTGCTTGATATAACCGAATTTAAACACCTGCAACAACAAAAAGATGATTTTATAAGCGTTGCCAGTCATGAGCTAAAAACACCGATGACATCGATCAAGGCGTCCATGCAATTGCTCGACAGATTGATCAAGGTTGATCCCTCATCTGATAAGATCCCTCAGTTTATTAACCGAGGCAACAGCAGCCTGAATAAAATGCAGCAGCTGGTTGATAGCTTACTTAACGTTTCAAAAATTACCGCCGGGCAGCTTGCACTTCATAAAACACATTTTTTGGCAGCCCAAATGATCAATGAATGCTGCGACCACGTGAGGCTTGCAGGTACGCATGAACTTGAGCTTACAGGCGACACCGATCTGGAACTATACGCAGACAGGCAACGGATAGACCAGGTTGTTGTTAATTTTGTAAACAATGCGGTTAAATATGCGCCCGACAGCAACCGGATTGTCATCAATATCAGTAAACAGGACAACATGGCCAAAATATCGGTACAGGATTTTGGCCGGGGAATCCCACCGGAAAACATCCCGCATTTATTTGAACGCTACTACCGGGTTGATACTTCGGGTATTCAATATTCAGGGCTTGGACTTGGCTTATATATCAGCGCCGAGATCATTGAGCTTCACGGCGGCGAAATGGGGGTTGAAAGCGAAGTGGACAAAGGCAGTACTTTTTGGTTTACGATACCGCTAAATTGAAATTTAAATCCCGATTGAAAATAGTAAAACCCATAATCATCGTTTTATTGTTTTGCCTGCTCACTGTTTTTACACAAATTGGTGGGCTGGTTTATCTCATTTCAATTAGCCTGCACAAACTAATCAACAAAACCTTAAATAATAAATATTACCGCCAAATCACCAAGGCTGTAGTTTTTATGGTGTTATATTGCCTTACCACTTTTTTAATTGTACCTCCGCTTGCCAGACTTTCGGGCAGGGTGCCGCTCCCCTTCTCCCAAATCAATCATTTAAAGCCGCTAAACCGGCTAACCTGCCTGTTCAATCGTAATTATGTTCGCCCACAACTTAAGCAGGCTGCATTTGCCGTAGCTGCCGAAATGAACCATAAATATCCGGGAAGTGCCCTGAATTATCTTGACGCGAGCTTTCCGTTCATTAATGGGTTTCCGCTTATGCCCCACCTGAGTCATAACGATGGTAAAAAACTCGATCTTGCATTTTTTTATATTGATAACAAAACAGGCTTAGAAACCGATAAAACACCTTCGCCAATCGGATACGGAATTAGTGAAGAGCCGCGCGCCGGTGAAATCAACACAACACAGGCCTGCCTGATAAAGGGTTATTGGCAGTACAGCTTTTTGACTAAAATGGTTCCCCAGAGCAATAAAGTTAATTTTACTTTTGATAGTTTACGAACAAAGGCACTTGTAACCCTCTTTGCATCGCAATATGTCATCAATAAAATATTTATCGAACCTCATTTAAAAAATCGTCTGGGCATCCAAACACCCAAGCTACGATTTCATGGATGCCGTGCGGTAAGGCATGACGACCATATTCATGTCCAACTATAGGTTTAAAGCATTCATCATTTTTCAACATACGGATTATAACAGATCTCCCAGCAATTCCCTTCAGGGGGCCAATAAAACCGGCATAACCGCCCCAGAAAGTTTCAGCCGGATGCTTCAGGATTTGTACTTCTGCCAGCCTCAAAGATCTTTAACTGCAAGAGTAATGCGGCTACATGGGCCTGCATAGTGTATTTTTTTATTAGATCCTATCCAATCATGAATCAGGGTTTGTGGCTGATTTTATTTCATGCTTAAATTTAATTGTCAGTTAATACAGCCGGGGTAAATTTAGCTAACCAAATATATAAACATGCAAATCAATTATTTTACAATAGGCATTGTAATAACCTTGTTAATAACATTAATAGTATGGATAGTAAAAACCGACCGCAAAGACGAGAAAAACTTTGAACAACAAATTATTGACCGGGAACTTAAACCAAGGGAACATCCCAAACCGCAAAAAGCCGATAAAGCAATGTGATCGGGTAAAACCCGCTATCAACTCACGTAGTTTCACGTATCATTTTGTGCGGTCATTTTTTTAAATTTAGCAACCCAACCTAATATCTATCTCATGGAAGCAGATAAAACTTCAAATCAGCAAGTATTTTATGTAGGACTTTGTATGGCCGGCGCCGTGTCTGCCGGGGCTTACACAGCAGGCGTTATTGATTACCTGCTTCAGGCATTAGCCGAATGGGACAAGCACCGCAGTGAGCCAGGCGTACCATCGCACAAAGTGCAGATCCCGGTAATGGGCGGTGCGTCGGCAGGCGGTATGACCAGTATCATGGCCGCATCCTCCCTTAACAACCCGATAACCCATATCGACAAGCCATCAGGAGATCTTTTAGCCGAGCATCCCGAAAACAAGCTCTATCACTCCTGGGTTGACCTCGTTCAGGCTGATATGTTTACAAAAATGCTGGATACCAGCGACATCAAAAGCTCGGGTGTAATATCTGCACTTAATTCTGATTTTATTAATGATGTTGCCAAACGGGTAGTTACCGCCGATCCAAAACAATGGCAACCGCTGCCCACTTATATTAAACCCGGTTTAAAGATCTTTACCACGCTTACAAACCTGCAGGGCTACGCCTACAATGTTCCGTTCAATTCGTCATCTTCACAGCGTACCAAATATAATATGCGCATCCACAATGATTACGCATGCTTTGAGCTTACCGAAAACGCCATTGCCGGGCATAATAACGGATGGATGCCGCTTGACCTAAAAAATAATATTAACACGGATATAGCCGCCGACGCAGCAATGGCTACCGGCGCCTTTCCGGTTGGGTTGCAATCAAGGATAGTTAAACGCGACGCCCAATATGTTAACAATAACCCATGGTTAAGCAACTACTTAACCAATGCTCCAATTGATGCAGGCGGTTATCAAACCCTGAACGTCGACGGTGGTATGATCAACAACGAGCCGTTTGATAAAGTACGCAGTGTTTTAGACGACCTTACAGCCCAACCGAGCGTTGATTATAACAACTTTAACAAATTTGTTTCAACCGTACTGATGATTGAACCTTTTCCTACCCAACCGCCAAAACCAATTTCGCAATCACGGGCTATATTAAACGTGATAGGTTTAACGCTATCATCCATGCTATCGCAAATGCGCTCAAAAGCGGTTAATATTAAAGACGCAATGGATGATGATTGCGCAGGTCAGTACCTGATCACGCCATCGCGCCGTGTAGATACGCCTGATGGCAAATCGACAGACCTAACCGGCGAACAAGCCATTGCCTGTGGTGCGTTGAGCGGTTTTAGCGGATTTTTAAATAAAGAATTCAGGGTACATGATTTCTTTTTAGGCCGGCACAATTGTAAGATCTTTTTGCGTGATTACTTTACCATACCAGCCAAAGCACTTACCACTAACCCCATTTTTAAAGATGGCTATGCTAATGCAGATCTGGCCAGATTTAAATCGACACAAAACGATAGCTACCAAATCATCCCGGTATTTGAACAAGATATCAAATTTCCCGATATTAAATTCAGTTCGGGTACCAACTGGCCCACGCTTAAAGAAAAAGATATCGACAGGTTTAGCAGCGGCTTGAAAGATCGTATCCAAACCATTATGCTTAATGTGGCAGACCTTGGCTGGCTCACCAAAAGCTTATTATGGATAGGCGCTAAAGTGATCCTAAACCGTATGGTAACCAACAAAATAATGGTAGTGATCAAAGAAGAACTTAAAACATGGAAACTGCTGCCGTAGCGGTTTAAAAAATTCAGCCTTACGAAGTTTAAAAACTTCGTAAGGCTTCAATGGCTTTTATACTGCTTTAAATACAACTATCCCGTTATGCCCGCCAAAGCCAAAAGTATTGCTCATGGCTACTTTCACTTTATGGTCGATGGCATCTTTCAATACAAACTTCAAATTATCCGGAATAGCGGGGTCTAAAGTTGTGGTATTGATTGTTGGTGGTATTATTTGATTTTCAATTGATTTTATGGCTGCGATAGCTTCAATAGCTCCGGCGGCTCCCAACAGGTGGCCGGTCATGGATTTGGTTGAACCTATAATAGTATCTGTTGCTTTGCCTTTGGTAACCGCAAGCAGGGCATTAATCTCTGAAAGATCGCCAACCGGCGTTGATGTAGCATGCATGTTCAGGTAATCTACATCCTCAATGCTTAAACCCGATTCTGCAAGTGCCTGCTGCATGGCACGGGCAGCACCTAATCCTTCCGGATGCGTGGCTGTCATGTGGTAGGCATCAGCAGTCATAGATGCCCCGGTTACCTCTGCGTAAATATGAGCACCACGGGCAACGGCATGATCATAATCTTCCAATACTAAGGCACCTGCACCTTCGCCCATAACAAAACCGTCACGGTCGACATCAAATGGTCTTGAGGCATGTTGCGGATCGTCGTTACGGCCCGACATAGCCTTCATTGAGCTGAAACCTCCAATGGAAGCAGGCGTAATAGGCGCTTCTGAACCGCCAGTAACAATAATTTTAGCCTTACCTAAACGGATGTAGTTAAAGGCATCCATAATAGCGGTATTGGATGTAGCACAGGCCGAAACCGTGGTATAATTGATCCCCATAAAACCGTTACGGATAGAGATCATGCCCGAAGCCATGTTTGAAATAAACTTCGGCACAAAGAAAGGGCTAAACCTTGGCTGTCCGTTACCTTTTGCGTATTCAGTTACCTGTTCCTCAAAAGTCTCCATACCGCCTTGTCCGCTGCCCCAAATTATACCAACATCAAAGGGATCCATTTTGCTCAAATCAAAACCCGAATCTTTGATAGCTTCATCGGCTGCAACAAGCGCATACTGGGTGAAGGTATCGGTACGTTTTAATTCTGCTTTATCCAGGTGATCTGTGATATTGAAATCTTTCAGTTCGCAGGCAAATTGCGTACGGAATAATGATGCATCAAAACGGGTGATGGTGGCAGCGCCGCTTTTACCGGCAATTAAATTTTGCCAATAAGTTTTTACATTATTTCCAAGCGGTGTTAAAGCGCCCAGACCTGTTATAACTACTCTGTTTAACATGATGGTTTTATTAAAATCGGCGCAAAGATATAACAATATACCAAATGGTATTTTGATAATTCAACGTGAACAGGTTTTACACGCTGAAAATTACCGCGTTATGGCATGACCAAAAGTTAAAATAGTTCAAAAACCATCATGGTTAAATCAAGGAAACAGATTCGATTATTTTCCAAAAATCTTATTTAATTCCGAATAAGGAACAGCATCATTTACAAAACCATAACTTCCCTGTGAAAGTTCAACAGCGGCCCGCTGAAAAGCGCCCAAAGCAGCCCTTGCCAATGCCGAACCAAGACTTACCCTTTTTACACCCAGGTCGGCAAGTTCATTGAAGCTAATATCAAAACCTGCTGCGCCAAGTACAATATTTACTGATTTGGGGGCTACGGCCTTCACTACTTCGCTTATCTGTTCCCTCGTTTTGAGGCCTGGCGCAAAAAGCACATCAGGACCTGCATCGGCAAAAGCAACAAGGCGTTTTATGGTGTCCTTCAGGTCTATTTTCCCGTGGATCATATTTTCGGCCCTGGCGGTTAGCGTAAAATGAAAAGGCAAACTCCGCGCTGCTTCAACAGCTGCTTTTACCCGCGCAACCGAAAGCTCAAAATTGTAAATGGGATCACGGTCGTTACCTGTGGCATCCTCTATCGAGCCGCCAACCAGTCCCACTCCCGCTGCGGCTAAGATAGTTTCGGCACAAATCTCCGGCGTATCGCCAAAACCATTCTCCAAATCGGCAGCTACCGGTAAATGTGTGGCATTGATAATAGCCAATGCATTATCAAGCGTTTCCTCCCGACCGATCATCGCATGCCCGTCCGGTCGGCCGAGCGCATAGGCCAATCCGGCGCTTGTAGTAGTAAAAGCTTCAAAACCTAACCCTGTTAAAATCTTAGCCGAACCGGCATCCCAGGGATTAGGGATAACAAACAGGCCATCACGTTCATGCAGGGCTTTAAAAACTTCGGCTTTTTGATATTGGGAATTGTTTATTGCTGATGACATTTGAAAGCAGATTAGTGTTTATCGAAATTAAGCAAAAGTTAACCTGCAATCATGAGTCTTAAGCCACAAATTTGCTTTTTGACTTAAGACTTACGACTTCTAACTTCCGACTTAATATCCCTATTATTGCAACAGCAATAGTTATGAAACAAAAAATAGATATTGAAAATTGGACCAGGAAAGAGCATTACAACTTTTTTAAACAGTTTGAGGAGCCCTATTATGGCGTAAACGTAAACGTTGATGTAACAGCCGCCTATAAGTTTGTGAAGGATAACGGGATCTCATTTTTCCTTTATACCATGTATCAGTCTTTAGCTGCCTCGCAAATTATTGAGCCTTTCAAATATCGTATGGAGGGCAATGATGTTTTTATTTACGACCAGATTGATGCCAGCTCAACAGTTCCGCGGGCTAATGGCACGTTTGGCTTTGGTGAATGGCCCTTTCATCCCTTGTTCGAAGATTTTGCCCGCGACGCCAACAAGGAAATTGAACGGGTACAAAGTAACAACCTGCTTGAACGCAAGGCTTTAAACAATGTAATCCGTTTTTCTTCGCTACCCTGGATCAATTTCACCTCACTGTCACATGCACGCATGTTTTCATTTATGGATAGCTGCCCTAAGGTTTCGTTTGGTAAAATGACAGAACATCATGGTAAGCGCACCATGCCGGTATCCGTGCATGTAAATCACGCGTTGATTGATGGCATCCACGTGGGCCAGTATATAGATTGTTACCAGGAGCTGCTGAACAAAGGATTTTAGGCTACCGTAAAACGCGCAGAAGTTGCGTACCTCAGGCACGCTAAAACCCTTTAATAATTATTCTACAACCCTTTAGCACCTCTGGTGCTATCTTTAAACGCTATAGTCTGTACATATCCTTTTAACTTTATCTTCAATAAAAAATGTCATTTCGACGAACCAAGGGAGGGATTCGAACGCCGGGGTGAGGAGAAATCTTCTACGCCCTGCCTTTCAAAGTATAGTTGCAGAGCCTAATGCAAAAGATTTCTCTTTCGCTCCAACGCTCAGCCCGCCCCTGCTCTATCGAAATGACATTTTCTTTTTTAATTGTGTATACACCAGCAGCTTTAAACGTCTGATTTGCAGTACGAAAAATTTAATCTTTCTTAAACACGTTTTCCTTCACCATAAACAATGGCAGCGAGCCGTGGTCGAGCACACGTGAATGGAAATCCCTTATATCAAACTTAGCGCCTTGCTTTTGCTGCAGCTCCTGTTTCCAGTGCAGTATTTGTAATGCCCCGTACTTGTAGGTTACTACCTGTGCGGGCCAACGGCGCATACGGGCTATCTCCCGCATAGCAATGTCATCCTGCCCGCAGATATTCTTTTTCCAAAAGGCCAGCGCCTGTTCATCTGTCCAGCCGTAATAATTGAGGGCGACATCCAGCGGTACGCGAACAGAGCGTACAATATCCCATTCCCATTTGCCCAATTCATCATATGGCGTTTTGTATACGCCAAGTTGTTTGCCCAACTCTTCTGTATATGCCGCCCAACCCTCAGCAAAGCCCATATAATAAAAAAGCTGCTGCACTGCCGACGTTTTGGTTTGTGCCTCCATACCCGCCTGGTAATGGTGACCGGGAACTCCCTCGTGCATAAAAAGCCAGTCGACCTGCCGCTTATTGTATGGCTTATCAAAAAGATTATAGTAAAACGCATTATTATCGTAATAGCCGGGCGTTTGTGCCAGTTGCCTGTTTTCGCCTTTTACAATTTTTAGCGGGGCTATGCTGGTATTACTAAAAAGTTTGGGTATGTTGGCATAAATGACCGCTTTGGTATTTTCGAAGGCTTGCTGAACTAACTTCGGGTCGCTGATAAAAAAGGACGGATCATTGAGGTGCTTATAAAAATCATCTTCGTTTAACCCGGTTTGCTGGCGGATAGCTTCGATATGCTTTTGAACGCGGGCCAGTTCGCTAAGGCCAAACTGGTAGATCTCATCAGGAGTGGCGCGGGTGCTGGTCCAACGTTTTAGCAGGTAGGCATACCAGGCTTTGCCGTTGGGGATAGTGATAATGCCGCTTGTGGGGATTACAGCAGGTTTATTTTTTAACCAATCCTGCTCAAGTTTAATCCGCTCTAAATTAAGGGCGGTTTCGTAGCTGATCAGCTGATAATCTACTTTTTCCGGTTCGCTGAGCTGACCTGCTTTGAAGGCTGATAAATCAGTCTTAACTTTTTCAAAAAAAGCTAACTGTTTTTGCACATCAGCGGCGGTGCCGATATGTTCTAATCCGCTTGTGTAGCTTAGTTCCAGTTGGGGCAAATGCAATTTAGTGTAGCCGGCTACAAAATCATTGCAAAAAGCATCAAACGTTTGCTGACCAAAAGCAAAAGAAGAAGTTAAAATAAAAAACAAGAAAACAAGAGGTTGCCTCATAACAACGGAGTGGTTAACAAACCTAAATATTTGCTTTGATTAATTTATGCAAAAACAAATCTCCTGTTAACTATTATCAGCAATCCAAAAGCATTTTGCTTAAGTTGACTGGATGTAGCTGTGCAATTGCTCAATGGTTTCCCGTTGCGAATGGATAGTTTCGTACACCACATCACTCATTGAAATAATACCGCATAGCTGATCGGCCACATCAAACACCGGTAAATACCTGATATTATTTTCGCTCATGATCAGCATGCATTCATCAACTGATGATTCGGGGGTAATCCTCGGGAAATTGGTACTTATGATCTCGCCGACGGTGGTTTCGTCGGAGTGTTTACCCATTAAAATGATTTTACGGGAGTAATCCCTCTCCGTCATCAGGCCCATATACCTGCCATTTTCGGTTACCACTACCGAGCCGATGTTTTTTTCGGCCATCAGTTTCAACACGTTAAACACGGTGGTATCAGCAGGTACTGCAGTAACATTGTTCCCCTTACGGGCCAGGATATGCTTTACACTTTTCATAAATACTCAGGTTAATTTGGTAAATTCAAGATACGAATAAGTAACAGAAAAACAATGGATTATTTTTTTTAAATTATAATCTCAACGTCTGATTATCAGTCATCAATAAATGATGCTTACCCACCCGCTCAATTTTTGCCCGGCATTTTTCGCAGCGATAACATAGTAATAAGTACCGGCCGGTAGTTTTTTACCTAAATAAGATCCATCCCAGGGGGTAATAGTTCCTTTTACATTGAATATTTGTTTGCCATATCTGTTATAAATGCTAACGGTAGCAGTGGGATCATCTTCTAACCCGGTAATATTCCAGGTATCATTTTTCCCATCTCCGTTGGGGGTTATCGTATTAGCAATATGAATGTCCGGGCACTTGACAGAAACGTTTATCTCCTGCGTTGTTTTGCAGCCATTTGCATCTTCAACCCTTAATGATACATTACCGGTTTTATTAACTGTATATACGTTGCTGCCAGCTATACCATTCCATTCATATTTCACATATCCGGCAGGTGCGGTTATAGTTGCTGTTTCCTGCTTAAATGTGCATATCGTAACATCACTTAAATTCAATACAGGATTGCGAAAAAACTGAAGGTCGATGCTATCATCTCCTTCACAACCCGATGGAGAAACAACAGCCACACGATAGTTACCGGCTGTATTTACCGTTATTTTATCAGAAGTTTGGCCGGTTGCCCATTTCACTTGTCCCGCGGTATAACTAACTTGTAAATCAACACCCTGACCTTCACATAAGGTAGCATCCGTGCTTTTAACAATATGCACAACAGGTGGTAGATTAAAAGTAATACTGGCTCCTGATGTCTTTATTTCACATGATGCAAGGCGTGTGCTTTTTACCATCGCAATATAATTACCAGGAATATCTGTTATTACTTTACGCTGGTTTTGCCATTCAACCTTCGCAACGTCGTTAAGCAACCAAGTAATTGCATAATCCGCAGTCGGCGATATCCCAGCATCCAGGGTAGCCTGATCGCCAGTACAATAAGCCATTTTATCAGTTGTAACAGATGGGGCAGGTACATTTATAATGTCGACCTGTATTTCTTTTGATGGTACAAAGCTACCGACACAGGCACTCACTTCAACTTTATATTTCCCACTTTGAGTTACCGGTATTTCACTACCTGTTTGTCCTGTTAAAACACCATCTTTATACCAGCGGTATTGATAAGTGGTACTACCTGTAACTCTAAGTACATTACCGGTACTACTGCAAAGAGGTAAATTATCAGGGTAGTTAAAAGTAAATACCGGCCCCAAAACAAACGCAAGCGAATATGCTATAGCCGATTTTGAACACGCACCTGTTTTGTCAGCCACCGTTACCGTGTAATTACCTGATAGATTACTTGTAATGCTTACTTTATTCTTTTGGGTTATAAGTTCAACACCGTCACGAAACCAGCTGATATCATACGTTGCATCCAAAGGGATATTAACCGAAAGAATAGCATCGCTCCCCTCACAATAAACATTTTTATCATGCATAATCTGAACATCAGGCAGATTTATAAAATCAACTTTTATTTCTTTGGACGGAACCCAGTTACCGGTACAAGAGCTAACTTCAACTTTATACTTACCATTTTGAGTTACATTCATTTCGGTGGCTGTATTCCCATTTAAAATACCATTGGTATACCACCTATACTGGTATGCAGGATCACCGGTTACCTTCAAAACAGTCGAAGCACTATTACAAAGAGGCAACTCATCCGGATAATTAAAAGTAAATGCAGGAGCCGTGATAAATGAAAGCTGGTATGGTGCAGACGATTTAATACAAGTACCGGAAACACTTTTTATTGTAACGGTATATGTCCCGGGCAGGTTAGTTGAGATGGTAGTTTTATTTCTGTCGGCAACGCGCTCAACACCATCTTTAAACCAACTGATCACATATGACGGATCCGTTGCAATACCGGCCGAAAGTTGCGCCAGGCTGCCCTCGCAATAGAAGCTTTGATCGGGGGTTACAGATACATCAGGCAGGTCCTCAAGGATAATACTTATTTCCTTTGACGGCACCCAGGTACCATCACATGAACTCACTTCAACTTTGTATTTTCCTGTTTGATATGCTGTAAATGCAGGCGTGATATTTCCGTTTAAAACACCGTTAGTGTACCATCGGTATTGATAGGCTGGATTATCATCAACTTTTAGATTAACAGGATTGCTGTTACAAGACTCAATTACATCGGGATAATTAAAACTGTATACCGGCTTTGACGAAGCCACTACCTTTAAATGGTTGGTTGACAGATGTACATTCTCGCATGAATTGTATAAAACAGCATAATAATCACCATCCTCGCTAACTTCAAGCTCTGTACCTGTTTTACCTACAAGCTCAACACCATTCTTGTACCATTGGATATTGTTATTGGCCAAATAATTATATAATAATAACTTTATTGAAGAGCCCGTACAAATGCTTGTTTGTGTAATATTCCAGGCATTGGGAAGATCAAATAAAAGTCCATTTACCTGTTCATCGCCACGCAAATAAGTGGCATAATCCGGTTTTAGTATATAAACCCCATCTACAGTTCCAAGAAATACGTCACTTTCGCAACTATGCTGAATATCGTCTGTAGTTATAGCATTGGTATTAACGCTGATATCGTTAATCTTTATATTACCCAATGGATCAAAATGAAACAACGAAAACTGCTTCGCAAAATTCTGACTTGGAGCATTACCATGTACAGAAGTACTATAATACAGGCCTTTGTCCGTTCCAATTAGCAGGTTCTGTTTTATAACTTGGCCATCGCCATTGTATAGTGACCCGAAAGAAAGAAATCCATAAATATCACTTATCTTATTAACAGGTATATTATCAAGATAGTGAAAAAAACTTTCGCCAAGATCAGGTTGCTGATAAAGTCCTTTTTCATTGCCCCAATATTCGTTAAAGTTGTAGCCGAGGCCTAATACATCAAATTGTGTGTAAAAAGCCGTATTTATGGTACTACCTGTTTGCTGATACTTATATAGTTCCCGATAAAATCCACCTTGAGACAGGTCAATTTCAACAGGATATCTTGAAGGGTCTTCAAGGACAAATGGATTAGATGTCATTATCACCCCTTTGAGATTTGACTCAAATATGTGAACGTCAATAGCTTTCTGAAAACGTTCATAATCCAACACACCTGTCGCTCGTCTAAACCGGCCCAGTCCGTTGTTTGTGCCTATAATGAAATCTCCATCGGTTGTAAACCCATGGTAGTTAACGGCTATTGATATTACCGGGTCAGTTAAGCCATCCGCAACTCCAATTAATTTATAAGCCCCTGTATTGTACAATATAACGTTAGTTGTATTGGTTGCGATAGCTACTACATTTGACGAATAGCCTGCTATATCAATAAACTTGTAATTGCGATATGCTGAAAAGCTCGCTGTATAATCGTCAATCGAATACGTTGAGCCATTAATCCGGTACACCTCATTGTTCTGTGTAAGCGCCCAAAAATAATTATCAACTGCGTCTTTCTTTATTTTTATGACGTTTTTTCCGCTCAATAAATGATTTACGAGATGAAATCCAATATCAGGATCATATCCAAAGCACCTGGATGAACCCAAAAACATTAACAAAAAAAACAACCAATATTTAAAACGTGACATTCGGAACTTAAGAAAATGAAAAAGCAATAATCAAATGAGATAATCCACCCGAACGCAACTTAATTTATAAGATATGACATAATTCAATACCGAAGATTATTAGCGATAAAGTATAGCAGCTCCTAAAATAGCTTTTTTATGAATAAAAACTTGTCTCCGTTATACAATTAACAATCAATCATACTAAGAATCTAAACAAAAAAGCCCCCCGGTAATTAAACCGAAGGGCTACCAACCTATATAAAAACAAACCTATTGTTTTCTCTTTCCCCAAATGGCGGTGCCATGGTTATCCAACCCGGTAAATATCAGGGTTGATGTTATTTTGTTTTCCCAGTCGCGCTCACGTTCAACTTTTAGCTTGTAACTATCGCCGTTGCTGTATTTAAGCTCAAGCCATGGAGCGGTAAATGTCCATTTATCAGCAGCGTTACCATCAATAGTACCGGAAGCATCCAGTTTAAAGGTTGTTGAAACCTGGAAATCCGGATTGGTTTGCTCGGTACCATAACCCGGTACAACATGATAATTCAGCGTGATTTTTTCATAGGTCCCTGCCACATCGGTCGCAGCTATAGTTGTTTGAGCAACATTGGCATAGCGCTCAGGCGATACTATTGGCCAGCCGTCGGTTGTCCATGATATTTTACGAACGTGCAGGTCCATAAAGTACGAGTTAATACCCGGCCTGCCCTGGTGCGCCATGTAATATTGCCCGCTACCGTTGTCAAACACTGCACAATGCCCTGTGCCCTGCCAGCCGCTTTGGTTGCTGAACTGGTATGGCGCAAGGATCATGGGGCCATGATCTTCATTGGTATTGATGTCATGCCCGTTATAATCATAAAACGGACCGGTCGGGCTATCGCCCCTCCCTACCCTAACATTATACTTGGTTTGCAGCCAGTCATAACTGATAAACAGGAAATACTTTTTCAGATCGGGGTTGTAGATCACTTCCGCACCTTCAATGTTACCATTGTATTTGCCGCCGGTAAAACCGCGGTTAGCTATGCGCTTGCCCTTATCGCCCGAGCTGGCCGCCAGGCCGGTTGAAGGGTCAAGTTTAAGGATATAGATCCCGTCCCAGGCCGAGCCATAATACATATATTGTTCGCCGGTTGTTGTAGTTATTACCGTTGGGTCGATAGCGTTGGTTTGGATACTGGCATCATTGGCTGATGTTACAACGAGGCCTTTCTCCGTCCAGGGGCCGTCAGGCGATGAAGCCGTTGCCATACCGATAACACTCAGGCGTGCTACAGGCGATGAAAGCGAATAATACAATCTGTACTCCGAACCCACCTTCATTACGTAAGGTGCCCATAAGGCGTTATAAGGCGTGCCGCCTTTACCCGTAATATAGGCCGATCCCTGTGCCGGCAATGACGAAAATACCCAGCCTACATACTCCCACTGCACCAAATCCTTCGACCTGCGGATTTGCAGGCCCGGCCTTACATCAGTACCAAAAGCTACATCAGTACTATAGCAATAATAATAATCACCAAACTTTTTAATGGATGGGTCATGCACGTTATACACTGTCCACTTCGGATAATAGGTAAATGCCGCAATATCCGCATAAGTATCACTGATACTGTTGATATCAAACGTCGTAGTTACCGGTGGAGTTGTGGTAGTATCCGTTTTAGCTGGTGCAGGTGTCTCCTTTTTTGAGCAGGAAAACAGCACTGTTGTCAATGCGGTTATTAAATATAGATTTTTCGCTGTATTCATCGTCGTGTTCGTCTCGTTCTTATCTAAAAACTCATGTCATTTCGAGTGATAGCGAGAAATCTTATACTACATACTTTGTGGACTTGCTTATCCGCTTTGTGTATCGTACAAGATTTCTCTCTCGCCCCCTCGCTCGTCCCCCCTTGCTCTATCGAAATGACAAGGGTTGTTAACTAAGGTTGGATGGGGCTAATACCCTGTATTTTGTACCAAACCAACATTGGTTTGCACTTCGCTAAGCGGTATCGGCAAATACTCTTTACCTGCGGTATAGGTATTAAATTCCGGGTCGCGGGATTTTAGCCAGGCCAGTTTAGCTGCATCCTGTAACCAGCCCCAGCGACGGATATCATCAAAACGGTGACCTTCCAACGAAAACTCCAGGAAACGTTCGTGACCTATCTGATCGCGCATCTCAGCCTGGCTCATGCCCGGTTTTACCGTAGCTAAGTTTGGCAAACCAACACGGCTGCGTACCCGCTGGATGTATTGATAAGCATCGTTTGTCTGGCCCAATTCGTTCAAACACTCAGCGTACATCAGCAGTACATCAGCATAACGCATCAATCTTTCGTTGATACCTGATCTCCAGTCATACTCATCGGCCTGGCCGCTGTCGCCGTTTTCATACTTATGGCAAAACAGGGCATTTAATGAGGAGCTGCCGGCGTAGCGGGCGGAAAAATCCTGGTTATATAATTTTTCGCCGGGTTTGTTGTAATACATAGTTACATCCAAACGTGGGTCGACACCGCCGCTGGTTGTTTTTTCCTGCAGATATTCATTGTATAATGCAGGCGTTGGCTGCACATCTGTAAAACCAAAACTCGCTGCGCCAAAGGTGATGGCACGGGCAGATGTACGGCCCCATCCTGATGACGGATCGCCTCCCCAACCCAGATCAGTACCTCCGGCATCCCTTGAAAACTGAACCTCAAAAATCGATTCGGAGTTATTTTCATTATTGGCAAAAAAGTTATCGTAGTAATTAGGCACAAGGCTATAAGTACCCATATCAATAACTGATTTGAACTCGGCAGCAGCTTCCGCATATTTTTTTGTGAACAGGTAGGTTTTCCCCAGAAACGCCGCTGCTGCTCCCTTGGTAGCCCTGCCAATCTGTCCATCGGGCGATAAGCCGCTGTAAGTTGTTGGCAGCATGCCTTCGGCAGCTTTAAAATCGCTGATCACCTGCGCCCAAACTACATCCTGAGGTTGTTGTTTTTGGAAATAATCGGCACTTGAGCCGGCAGGAACCAACGGCATAGGCACGTTTTTATAAAAATCGGCCAGGTGAAAATAGTACAGGCCTCGCAGAAAATAAGCCTGGCCTAATACACGTTTCTTCAGTTCGGCATCCATATTAATGGCGGGTACATATTTCAGCACTTCGTTTGCGCGTAAAATACCCTGGTAGTAGGCTGTCCATGAAAACAGCACACCGGCACCGGTGCTTTGCATATTAAACTTACCCATGTTATAGATCTGGTCCCAGGGGCTATAGCTTGTCGCATCATCGCCCCTTGTGTTTTCCACTATCGGCGAAAAGCGCATGTATGAACCATCAATGATTAAACTGCCGTATACCGCATTGATTCCCTTTACGGCATCACTGGCATTTTGCCAAAACGTTTGGGTGGTTTGTGCGTTAGGGTTTACTGTGGTTAAATCACTCTTTTTGCATCCCATGGCAAATGCAGCTACCAACAATAGCGTTAATAATGCCTTTGTATATATCGTTTTCATTATAAATAATGTTAAATCGTTAATCAGTTTTTATAATCCTAATTGTAAGCCTACCAGTAAAGTGCGCGGATTAGGGAACGAACCATAATCAAAACCGCGGTTAATGGTACCATCGTTAATAAAATCCGGGTCGAAGCCCTTGTATTTAGTGATGGTGTACAGATTTTGTCCAGACAGGTAAACCCGCAAGCTCCTGATCACATGTGTACGGTTCAGCAAACTTGTTGGGAGCGTATAACCCAATTGCGCGGTTTGCAGGCGGGCGTAAGAGCCGCTCTGAATAAACCTGTCCGAATTGCGGTTATTGGCGTTAGGATCACCTATGATAGGGCGGGGCACGTTGGTGTTGGTATTAGTTGGTGTCCAGTAATTTAATTCATCAGTGCTGGCATTGGTATATTGGCCTGTCATTAAAGACTGGTACACCCCATTGGCTATTTTACTGCCATAGTTACCTTGTATAAATACTGATGCATCAAAGCTTTTATAATTAGCGCTGAAGTTAAAGCCATAGTAAAGTTTTGGTATAGCGGAGCCTAAGTAAACACGGTCGTTATCATTGATGATGCCGTTATGATCAGTATCAACAAACTTAACATCGCCCGGGGCTGCCCCTGTTTGGGTGGCATGAGCCGCTACATCTGCTGCATCTTTGAAAATACCTTCGGTTTTAAATGCATACAGCTCGCCTACCTCACCGCCAACAGCTGTTTTGCTGTATGCACCGTAAATTGGGTTACCGCCATTACCTAAGGATAATACTTTATTTTTAACCGTTGAAGCGTTTGCGCTGATGGTGTAATTGAACGGACCGTTATCCCTGCTGCGATAAGTGACCGTAAACTCAATACCTTTATTGGTAAAAGAAGCAGCATTAACCAGTGGAGTGTTAATAGCGCCTACGGAAACCGGGATTGGCACAGGTAAAAGAATGCCTATAATTTTGTTAACATAATACTCCGACGAAAAGCTTAACCGATCCTGAAACAGGCTCAAATCCAAACCAACGTTGGTGGTACGTTTTTGCTCCCACTTGTTAGTTTGGTCAAATACCTGTGTTTGGGTTGCGCCAGGCGCCAATGTATTACCAAATACATAACTGGCATTGGCATTTACAACGGCTTGGTATGGGTAAAATGCAAGCGCATTTACGTTACCCAGTGTACCGTATCCCGCCTTTAATTTTAATTGGGTAATAGCTTCGGGCAAGTGCAGGAATTTTTCTTTATTGATATTCCAGCCAACAGATACGCCGGCAAAATTACCAAAGCGGTTATACGCTGGCAACTGCGATGTACCATCACGCCTGTAATTGGCGGTTAGCAGGTAACGATCATCATAGTTGTAGTTTACGCGGCCAAATATTGGCGAGTAAAATTTACGCTCGTTGCTGTTGCCAAATACTGTTTTATCGGTAGTGTTACTCACATTATCAAACGCAAACAGGTATGGCTGCGGCAGATTATAGGCTATACCGGTAAGGTTATCATTCTTATCTTTTTGATAAGCCGTACCTGCCAGTAATTCTACATTATGCTTTTTGATATTGAATTTGTAGCTCAGCGTATTTTCAACAAGGGCGGTATAGTAATTACCACGGGCATCGCTGTAGTAAGCCGTTGTGTTGGGATAAAACCAGCCCAGGTCATAAATAGGGTCGAAATAAGTGTTCTTGAAATCGTTACGGTCATAGCTTGCGTTAAGACGATATTTCAGGTTTTTGATAAACTCAATCTCCATCCATGCCGATGCCAGCATACGATTGCGTTGCCCCGTGCTGTTTAACAAATTATTTACACCAATAATATTCAAAGAGATGGCCCTTTGGGTATTTTGATCAACACCGCCATAACCACCAACACGGTTAGGATCGTAAATAGGCATGGTAGGGATAGCTGTAACAAGATCAACTATCTGGTTACCTGTACCATGTAAATGTGGATATGCCAGATTGTTATAATCGCCTTCGGTATAGGCAAACTTAGTACCGAAAGACACGATGCCTTTTTTACCCTGGATATTACCACTCAGGTTATAGCGCGTATATGAAGGGCCAGACACGGTTGTGCCGGTTTGGTTAAAATAATCAAAGGCGACGTTATAGCTCATGTTTTCGTTACCGCCGGATAAGCCAAGGTCATGGCTTTGGGTGTAGCCTGTTCTGAAGCCCGATTTTTGCCAGTCGGTATTTACGTTGCTGATAAATTTGCTTGATGACGGATCATTGCCCGGAGCCAATGATAAGCCAGCATTGGTTTCGGCAGCATTGGCAATTTTTTGGTACCCTACCCTGTCAGTAACAGACAGTGTTTTTGGATTTTTCTGGAAGCCTGCATAACCATTGTAGTTGATCTTCATGGCGCCGTTGCGGCCTTTTTTAGTAGTGATGATAACCACACCATTGGCACCGCGGAAACCATAAATGGCACCTGCCGACGCATCTTTAATTACCTGCATGCTTTCGATATCAGTTGTAGGGAAATCGAAAGGTTCCATAGTTGGTACACCATCAATGATATATAGCGGGTTGTTGTTGATCAGCGAGCTCACACCACGAATCCGGATAGAAACGCCTTCGCCCGGTACACCTGAACCATTTACCTGTACGCCCGCAACCTGCCCCTGCAAGGCCCTTGCAACATCGGGAGTTACACGTTTATTGGCGTCCTTTACGTTCACCACAGCAACCGAACCTGTAAGATTTTCCTTTTTCTGTGTGCCGTATCCAACCACAATTACCTCGTTTAAAGAATTGGATGCTGCTTTCAACTGTATATTGATGAGCGAATTGCCACTTATTGTCACCTCCTGTGAAGTGTAGCCAACAAATGAAAATACAAGCACCACACCTTCCGTGTTAACATCGGGTATTTTTATATTATAACGGCCCTGCACGTCGGTTTGTGCACTTACGTTCGTCCCTTTTACTTTTACAGTAACGCCAGGCAAAGGCAGGCCTTCATCATCGGTTACCTTACCACTCACAGTACCGGGGGCCATTGCCTTGCCCTTTTCTGTAAGTATAACCAGGTTATTATCACCCAGCGTATAACTCAGGTTGGTATTGCTAAGTACAATTTTCATCACCTCTTCAAGCGATGCATCTTTTGTATTTAAACTGGCGGGCATATCGTTTTTCAACAACATATCGTCGTTATACAAAAAGCGATAGTCAGACTTTTTTTCGATTTCCTTTAACGCCTTTTTCAGGGGCATGTTTTGAAAATTAACGTTGATGCGGGTCTGACCATATCCCTTTGAAAACGCCTGCAACGAGGAGGCGAGTACCAGGATACAGATAAATTTAAACATAAGAAGTACTTTCAAAAATTGGTTCAGCCGCAATGGGTTAATGCGGTGTGCATTTTTTTTCATAATTTAGCATTAAGGTTATTTTAACTATTTGGTTTATAGAAGGACTGGTAGTTAACTTGTACCACATTATAATGGGGGGATGCGGGAACATCTTCCCATTTTTTATGGTTTCAGATTTGATACTTATTTACGCATAGGCTCTTTCATAAAGGTTTATTAATTAATAAATTACAATTTGGTTAGTGTCAATTTTATAACGAAACGCCGCCGTTTTCTGCAGGCTCAATAAAGCCTTATTAATCGATTCTTTTTGAAATTTCCCCGTAAAGCGCAGCTTTTTTACATCTTCATTTTCAAAAACGATGTTCACATTATATCTGCGCTCCATTTTTTGGGCGATGTTTTCAAAATCTTCAGCGTCAAAGGCCAGTTTATTTTCAAGCCATAAGGCTTCTGACGGCAAGGTATCCTTTTTGGCCTGGTGAATGCGGCTCAGTGCTATAAGCGGAGTTTCTTCGGCTATCTTATATGTTGGGGTATTACTTTTAAGTTGCAGTTCCTGGTTGTTGATCACCGTAATTTTTTCTGATGGGTTAAGGATGATCTTTTTTTCGGGATTTTTTAAAACGGTAAGTTCAATTTTACCGCGAATGAGTGCGGCTTCGGATGTTTTATCATTATTATATGAACGCACATTGAATTTAGTACCTAACACCCTGATACTGATAGTTGTGGTAGTAACTACAAAAGGGTGCTGCGGATCTTTAACAACATCAAAAAAAGCCTCACCCACCAGGGATACTTTTCTTTCCTCGGTGCCAAAATCATTATTATAAGTAAGCTTGCTGCCCATATTAAGCCAAACACGACTGCCATCGGGCAATTGAATTTTGCTGATGCCGTTTTTAGGAGCAGTTATTTCATTGGGTTTCCCGGTAGTGATAGTTTCTTTGCGGGTAAACCAAAATATGCCCAGCATCAAACATGCGGCAGCTAATAACGATCCCAGTTTAATGATCCCGTTTTTTTTTCTTTTGCTTTGGATTGAGATAATTTGAGCGGCTTGTTCAGCCTCTTTTTCTTCAATGACATCAAGTTCGGTTTCAAAAGCATCCCATTTGCTTAACAGCTTTTCATCCTGGCTTGCTTGCTGATCATTTTTCCAGATCGCTTCCAGTCCATCCATTGGGTACATACCGGCGGCTTCCTGTTGCTGCAACAGTTGTTCAAGTTCAAGTAACTCTTCGGGCGAAGCTTCACCATTTAACTTTTTACCAATAAGTATCCAGATGTTGTTGATCATTATTTACAGCTCTATATATAAAGACTGTAAATAATCAGGATACCCCAGTGGGCAGATCAAATATTTTTTGAAATTTTTTCGGGACTGGCAGGCATCGCCGCTTTTTCGGTGTCTTTTAACCCTTGCGCAAGGGTTTTCAACGCGTTGCCCATATGGTATTCAACCGTTTTTATAGAGATATCGAGCAGGTCGGCTACTTCGCGATATTTCAAGCCGTCCTCTTTTATCAGCTTAAAAACCAGGCGGCATTGTTCGGAAAGTTTGTTTAAAGTAGTATTGATGAGTTTGGTAAGATCTTCATAAACCAGCTTGTCTTCACCTGTAGCGCCCGAATCGGCAACGTCTACGTTTATATCATCAATATTTACGCTTTTAAGCTGATTTTTGGATAGGCAGGTAAGCGACTTATTTTTAACCGATGTATAGCAGTAATAAGTAAGGTTATTGATCTCCGCAATAGAAGCCCGGCGCCCCCAAAGGTTCATGAAAACATCGTTGGTGATTTCTTCGGCCAGTTCATCCTGCTTTACCAGTGATTTTGCCAGGTTAAATAATTTACCATAATAAGCCAGGTACAGCCTTTTAAAGGAAGCCCTGCTGCTGTTTAAAGCAATATCATTAAGTAAGTACCTAATCTCGGTGTCCAGCATCTCCTTATCGGTTGTATTTACTTTGATCAAAAACCGTGAAACAGTTCTTGTATAGTTAAATTAATATAATTGGCTATTGGTCTTCATTAAAGCAAAGTCATTGCCCTAATTAAAATCTAAGATATGACATTTTATTTTAATTGTTCAAAAAACAATTAAAATATTTTTTTGCCTTTACAAAATACGGTATGCTAAATTGTTTTATCCAACTAAAACATACAACAGCTAAAAAACGCCTTCAAATAGCATAAAATCCAACTGCCTGACTTTTACCTGTACTTAATATTAATTTTAATTGTCAAATAAACAATAATAAACCAACGCATTTTTTGATTTAAATTAATGTTTCCCATCCCAATTAACCGCTTCAGGGGAATAAAATCAAAAAACAGGTACAATAAATATTTTCATATATTTAGTTCCGAATTTATTTACACTAATGCCCTACAAACCTGGACTTCACATTTTATCTGAATTTACATCTGCTAAACATAGCCAACTGTTATCCAGTGCAGATTGTCATCAATTATTCGATGAGCTTATTACCCGCTTCCAGCTAAATAAGGTTGGTGAAGTTTATCATGATTTTGAGGGTGGCGGCTTTACTGCGGTTGTTTGCCTTACAGAGTCGCACATGTCTATCCATACCTGGCCCGAATATGGCACAGCTACATTTGATGTGTTCCTTTCTAATTACCAGCGCGAAAATGATGACAAGGCACGTGCTTTATACAGCAGCGTACTTGCCTTTTTTGAAGGCGTTGAACTACAGAAAAACGAAATAAAGAGATAGCATGGCCACATTAAACCCTAAAGCATTTCCTTTTTCGGATTCGATTACCTGCCCTAATTGCCACAAGCCCATCACACTATATGATCATATTGCTTGTGAGGCAGCGGCTTGCCCTTCATGCTACTCCTACCTGTTATTTGGCACTGATGGTAAACCTTACGTTAAAGACCGCCTTGTTTCAATTCAAAACAAACCTGTTTTGCCCATAGGTACCGAAGGTCTGCTCCGCGATGTGGAGTATAAAGTGATAGCCTATATCGAAAAGAAGGAAGCAGCCTACAACCAATACCAATGGCGCGAATACATGCTTTACAATTACGCCAAAGGCTACGCTTTTTTGGCCGAATTTGATGGGCACTGGTCGCTAATTGCAGGCATAAGCTTTTTTCCTGATCTTGAAAAATCAAAAAAGAGCCTCGAAAATACAGCCTTATACCAGGGGCTTGAGTTTAACCTTTTTAACTCTTACCGCCCCGTAATTCACTCGCTCATCGGAGAATTTGACTGGGATATCCGCGACGAAAGGATCAAAGCGCATGAATACATCAGGCCACCATTTTTACTAACATGGGAGCAAAATCAGCGTACCCAACAAGAGGACTGGTATCTTGGCGAATACATTGAAGAGCAAGAGATCGCAGCTGCTTTTAAAATTTCATTGGGTAACTTTCCTTCAAAAGTTGGTATTGGGGCAAACCAGGCGTCCAAACACAGGGCACGCTGGAATGGCGCCTTGATGATAAGCGGCATTGCCATTATCGCTTTTTTATCGATACAACTTTGGGTTGGATACCTGCGGCCCGAAACAGTTTTACTTGAACATAGCTATTCGCTTGATTTACCGCCCCGGCCTGCAGATACTGCAAAAAGAAAAAGTGTTATGGTTACTGGGGATCATAAAACAACCGATAGTACAGCTACCGCTATAGGTAACATATTACAGGACAGCGCCAAAGCCATTGACTCATTTGCCCGGGACACTGCCGGTGCAAATGTAAAGCCTGACAGCGCAGGCAACTTTGAATTTAAATCATTCAAAACGCCAACATTTAAAATAGAAGATGGCCCGGTGCCTTTGGAAATAGAACTATCATCGCAAGTTGATAACAACTGGCTTTCCACAACTATTGAACTGGTAAGCGAAAAAGACAATCAAACCTGGAGCCTTACCAAAGACATTGAATACTATCACGGTGTTGAGGACGGCGAAAGCTGGTCGGAAGGCGGCTTACAGGAAACTGTTTTGCTTTCAGAAATACCCCCGGGCAAATACCATATCAACATGTATCCTTATTCGGGTTCAAGTTTGGTTAATTCGCTTGATGTAAAGGTTACCGAAAGTGTGACTTTGTGGAGAAATATTCTGATCACATTTTTAATACTGTGCCTTTATCCGCTGTATTGCTGGTACCGCGCACGCAGATTTGAAGTTAACCGCTGGATGAACAGCGATTTTTCACCTTATCAAAAAGACGACGACGAATGAAACTCATCAAATCAAACATAGCATATATAGTTATAGCATCACTGATAGTAGTGTATTTTACTTTCGATGCATTTAATGGCATAGCCTTTTGGCAAGGTAATGATGTAGAACGTAATGCAGGGTATCATGGTACGGTAGCGCACTCGGGTTATGGGGTTAGGTTTTATCACAAATAACAGACATGAATAAAAAACTCCCCGTATTATTACTCGTTTCGGTTTTTATAATTGCCACCTGCGGCCTTATTTATGAGTTGATAGCAGGTACCTTGGCCAGCTATCTTCTTGGTGATTCGGTTACCCAATTTTCAACCATTATTGGTGTTTACCTGTTTTCGATGGGTTTGGGCTCATGGATATCCAAATATTTTGATAAAAACCTGTTAGGCTGGTTTATCCGCATTGAAATATTGGTAGGCCTTGTAGGCGGTACGAGCTCGTCAATCCTTTTCCTGGTATTTGAAAGTGTAAGTTCATTCCGCATCATCCTGTATGGCCTTATCTCCATCACCGGGATATTGGTTGGCCTGGAAATCCCTCTGTTAATGAGAATTTTGAAAGACAGGTTTGAATTTAAGGACCTGGTATCAAAGGTTTTCACATTCGATTATATTGGTGCTTTGATAGCATCACTGGTGTTCCCGCTGCTGCTTATCCCCTACCTGGGTATTGTACGCACCGCCTATTTGTTTGGCATGTTGAATGTGCTGGTGGCGTTGATTACCTGCATCAACTTTAAACATGAAATTAAAGGGGCTAAATACCTGCAAAGCGCATCTATGATTAGCCTTGTGGCGTTATTAACCGGCTTTATATACGCCAACACCATCACTAATTTTTCCGAAAGTTTAACGTACAGCGACACCATTATATTTTCAAAAAGCACGCCATATCAGCGCATTATCATCACCAAAAAAGGGCGCGATCTGCGGCTATTTCTCAACGGCAACCTGCAATTCAGTTCGGTTGATGAATACCGGTATCATGAAGCATTGATCCACCCGGTATTGCAGGCATTGCCTGATGCTAAAAACGTGCTGGTAATGGGCGGAGGCGACGGACTGGCGGTACGCGAGATCCTGAAATATCCACAAATTCAAACCGTTACCCTTGTTGATTTGGATAAGGAAATGACCAAACTGTTCCGCACCAACGAAATGTTGTTGAAACTGAACAACCGCTCATTTCTTTCACCCAAGGTTACGGTTATTAATGCTGATGCTTTTTCATGGGCCCGCGAGCAACGTAAAGTTTATGATGCCATTATTATCGACTTTCCGGATCCATCAAATTACTCGGTAGGCAAGCTGTACACCAATGCTTTTTATGCTATTGTTAAACACCTGCTTAAACCCGATGGCATTATGGTGGTGCAGTCTACATCACCATATGTAGCTCCAAAATCATACTACACGGTTGAAAAAACACTGCAATCTGTTGGTTTGCATACAGTACCATACCACAACTATGTACCATCTTTTGGCGAATGGGGCTATATCATGGCCATGAGCAAACCTGTTTATAAGGTACCAGATCATTACCTGCCGGGCTTGCGCTTTATGTCGAAACAATGTCTTGAGCAAATGCTTTACTTCCCCAAGGATATGGCTCGGGTACCGGCGCAGGTAAACAAGCTAAACAACCAGATCTTAGTAAAATACTTTGAAGATGAGTGGTCGACTGTTTTATAACCGCTCATCTGGCGTAAAACCTTTAAGCCGCCGGTCATTCCTGTTGCAGGCTGGCCTGGTAACAGGCGCTATTTTTTTGAACGGGTGCATCCGTAAAATAGGTGGTGGTAAACCGGCTTATGCACACATAAAAGGTAAACTTTCGGGGCCGAACGCAAAAGCGGGTCATGCACTGCGCGATAAGTTGCCTATGCCAATTCCATCCTCGCAGCAATCAGTTAAAACACTGATCATCGGCAGCGGCATCTCCGGGCTATCGGCCGCAAGATGGCTACAGAAACAGGGAGAAACAGATTTTAAATTACTGGAACTGGAAGACCATACCGGCGGCAACGCCTACTTTGGCACAAACAGTGTTTCCTCTTACCCATTGGGTGCTCATTACATTCCTATTGTAAATAATTACGATAAACCATTAGTAGACTTTTTACAGGAGAATGGCGTAATAACCCACTTTGATGAAAAAGAGCAACCCTTTTACAACGAGTTTTACCTCTGTTTCGACCCTGAAGAACGCCTGCTCATCAACGGCCACTGGCAGGAAGGCATAGTACCCGATTTTGGTGTTACCGATAATGACCGCAAACAGGTCATTCGCTTTTTCAACCTGATAGCCCAGCTCAAAAATGCCCGGGGCAACGATGGCAAATACGCTTTTGATATCCCGTTGGATAACAGCTCGGCAGATGATACTTACCGTAAGCTCGACAGGATAAGCTTTCATGACTACTTACAACAAAACGGCTTTAGCTCACCCTATCTATTGTGGTACCTAAACTATTGCTGCAAGGATGATTATGGTACACCGGCCATGAATGTTAGTGCCTGGGCCGGCCTGCATTATTTTTCGGCCAGGAAAGGAACAGCTGCCAATGCCGATCCCAACGCAGTAATCACCTGGCCCGAGGGTAACGGCTGGTTAATGAAAAAACTACGGGAGCCCATTAAAGATCACATCCATACATCGCATTTAGCGTATGATATTCAATTGGGTAACAACGGTAAAGTTGCAGTAAAAGTCCTCGATCTAAAACAAAATACATCTGCTGTTTTCCATGCTGACAAAGTGATCATGGCATCGCCTCAATTTGTTAATCAAAAACTGCTTAAAAACATAGCACGACCGGGCTTTGACACAAGTAAGCTGCATTATTCGCCATGGCTCATCGCCAACCTTACCGTTAACGAAATCCCCACTGCAGCTAAAGGCATGGTGCTTTGCTGGGATAATGTGGCTTACAACACGGCATCAGTAGGTTATGTAAATGCCGACCAGCAGGACACAAAACTGGTAGAAGCCAAAAAGGTCATCACCTACTACCTACCGCTTTGCGATAAAGAGCCCAGATTGGCCCGCCTTGCCGCCTATACCCGCACGTATGAACAATGGCTGGATATAGTGGTAAGCGAAATGGAACAAATGCACCCCGGCATAACCGGGCATATTGAACAGGCCGATATGTGGCTTTGGGGCCATGGCATGATAGCACCATCGGTAAATTATATTTGGGGCAGTAACCGCCAACAAGCAAAGCAGGCTATCAATAATCAAATCTTTTTTGCGCATACCGATCTAAGCGGGATTTCCATTTTTGAAGAGGCCTTTCACCAGGGCATCCGGGCAGCACAGCAAGTTATTGAACATAACAATGGAGCAGCTTAAAACAGGTACCCAACCATGGGTAAAGAATAGCCTTACCGATGGGGTCTTCATCCTGTCGCCTCCATTTATTGCGCTGCTTACCGTAGCGCTTTTTCCGGCACAATTTAAAAACTCAGCGCTTATGCCGGTGCAGTATTGGGTTGTGCTGATTGTAATGATTGATGTAGCCCATGTTTACAGCACCCTTTACAGAACTTATTTTAATCCGCCCGAATTTAAAAAGCAGCCGCATATACTGATAGCTGTTCCCTTGTTTTGTTATATAGGTGGTGTGATGCTTTACCTGGCCGGCGGTATATTTTTTTGGCGGCTATTAGCTTACCTTGCCGTCTATCACTTCATCAGGCAACAGTATGGTTTTCTGCGCATTTACTCGCGCCGGGAAAATCAAACATCATTATTAAAGTATATTGACAATACAGCTATTTATATAGCTACCATATATCCCTTGCTATACTGGCATTTTGCAGGCTACAAAAAAAACTTCAACTGGTTTGTTAACGGGGATTTTGTTTTATTCCATTTTGATGGTTTACTTATAGCCGCCAAAGTCATCTACCTCCTTAGCATAGCGCTGTTTATCATTAAGGAAGTATGGCTTTACATTAAAAAACAACAGTTTAATTTACCCAAAAACATGGTGGTGCTTGGCACGTTCCTGTCGTGGTATTTCGGGATTGTATATTATAATGGCGATATGGCTTTCACCACGCTCAACGTGGTATCGCATGGCATTCCGTACATGGCATTAGTATGGTTTTATGAGCAGAAAAAATTTACCGGTCAAAAAAGCTACCGAACCAGGTTTATGAAGTTTACCTTTAGCAAATACGGGGTACTTTCATTTATCGGCCTGCTTATTTTGTTTGCTTATGTAGAAGAAGGTCTTTGGGATGGCCTTATCTGGAAAGAGCACGTTTCGGTATTCAGGATCTTTGCAGGGTTACCATCCATTAACAGCGATATGATCCTGGCCTTAACCGTTCCGCTTTTAGCCTTGCCACAATCAACCCATTATGTACTTGATGGTTTTATATGGCGTATGCGAAAGCAACAAGAAGCGTAGCACCAACTGGGATTGGTAAAAACGCCGCCAGGATTGGCGGCGCTTAATTTTAAATTAACTTAATCCACACTATAAACAACCTCATGTGCTTCCCACAGGGCCGGGATCTCCAGCTTATCAATCAGCCTTTCCAACACAACATCCGGTATGGCTGCTTCGCGGTTCCTGTTCTGCTTTTGTAATCCGGCGTAGGGTACTTCCACATAAATAATCTTTACCGCGGCTTTGTAAGTGGCAAATAGTTCGATCAATTGTAAACGCATTTGCCGCGTAATGTTGGTAGCGTTCCAGATAAAGCCTTTTTGTTTCCTCAAAAACACGCGGGCTTGTTCTTTGGCTTCCTGTATTACTATACCATTACCACTTTTATCCGTAGGCGAAATACCTTTTGCTGCACGGATATCGTCGAGTGATATTACCGGCATATCAGGATAATTCTTTTGGATATAAGTATTTTTACCTGCTCCGGGCAAGCCACTCATCAATATCACTTCGTTAACGGGCTGTTCAAAAGGTACATAATCTGCATATCCATCTTCGTGCTGCATATAATACATCTTCGCTTCATCACTTGTAAATGCCCGGGCAACACCCCAGCAATTTTGCTCCCGGCAAAAAGCTTCAA
This sequence comes from Mucilaginibacter gossypii, assembly GCF_017569325.2. Taxonomy (NCBI): domain Bacteria; kingdom Pseudomonadati; phylum Bacteroidota; class Sphingobacteriia; order Sphingobacteriales; family Sphingobacteriaceae; genus Mucilaginibacter; species Mucilaginibacter gossypii. Next base: position 3,417,145 of record NZ_CP071878.2, read on the forward strand.
AACAATCCACTTTGTACAACATTTCATCCTTGTCCTCGCAGGTTCGGCCCAACAAATCGGCACGGGCAAGCAGAGCAAGCCACTGCGTGTTAACCTCCATGCTTGCCATAATCAGGGCTTTTACCGGGTCGCTTTTTTCAAATATCCAAAGTGGCAGCCCATGATAACGCACCAGCCCAACCACCTGTTCACGTATAGCAAAAGGCGTTGGTATTTCCCTGTACAATATCTGCCGGGCTGCCATAGCTCCTTTACGGGCATGTCCGTTTGAAGTAATCCGTCCATCCGGCTCAATTACTGTCGTGCTATATTTTTCAACATCGTGCAGCAAAGCAGCTGCCCAAAGTATTTCCTGTTCCTGGGCTAACAGTTCCTTATAAATTTGCTCAGCAGTTAGTGCTTCAAGTACCATTTGGGTGTGGATGGCAACATTGCCTTCGGCATGGTATATGGCATCCTGCGGTACATCCTTCATCCGTTGTACCCAATCAAAACGGGTTTCGAGATATGTCCAGTCTTTATTTTTAGTAATGGCCCACATAGTTACCTCCTTCATTTTTTAATGGTGCACGTTTCCAGCTTCGTGTCCAGTGCTGGTCAGTTTTAACGTGCCCTTTCCTTACATATTTAAATACATTATACGCAAAATCATCTGCTGCATATCCATCCGCATTGCGGGATACTATGCCTTCGATGGTTGCAGGTTTTCCGTCCAACACATCATAAGGCTCAAAAGTCCCCCTGCTTTTGGTAAGAGCCAAAACATCATGCTCAAACTTTAACTGCTCAACAGGCAAATGAACAACGCCCAGTTCGGGCACGGTTGGCAAGCCGATCATTGCGGCATAAAACTTTGTCTCCTCCCAGCTTAACCAACGGTCATGCTCGCGGATCCCGAACACATAAAAATGATGTTCGAGGTTCCGGTATTCGATAGAATGGACAGCGTAGAGATTTTCAAGGAAGATCTCCAGATCACCCAGATCATTTTTGATCAACTGCCAAAACCTACGGATGCTCTCCGTCCAGGCAGAAACCGTTGGCGTAGCGTGAGACCGTGCAAAAACGCCGTGCCGCGATAAGCAGTTATTCTCGCCATCCAGCTTTTCAGTATGGATAAGCGTGGGTATTTTTTGTATGTGTTTCCAATAGTCGTGTTGTATCCTGTCATCACTGGTTGTGCCCGGCGAAAACGGATAATGATACGTACGACCATATTTTTTTGATATAGCCATGTTGTAAAATTTTTAATTAAAAGAAATAGAAATTCACCTCCTCCCCTGGGATGGGGAAGCTCATTAAACGTTTATGCTAATGAGATTACATGGCTCAAATTTTTGAGAGTTTTTGTTATTACTGGCGCAAAGGTAATAAACTGACCGGTAATAAAAAAAGAAAAGCCTCCGGTTTAAACCGAAGGCTAACAACAAATGATTACGATATCGAAGTTGGTAGTCTTATGCCAGGATCTGGTTAATCAGCTTCAGCTCTTCATCACTAAATGAAGTATTGGTTAAACAACCGATAGAGTCAGTAACCTGCTCCGGCTTACTTGCACCGATCAACACCGAAGTGATGCGTTTATCTTTCAAAATCCATGATAATGCCATTTGCGCCAGGTTTTGACCACGCTGCAGGGCAATTTCATTCAGTTTTGCGGCTTTGGCTATATTTTGTTCGGTAATGGCATCTTCGTCAATGGCGCCGTTGCCGCGGTGAGCTGCAGCCCGCGAGCCTTCGGGGATACCTTTCAGGTATTTATTGGTTAATAAACCCTGGGCCAGTGGCGAAAACGGAATACAGCCAACACCTTTATCTTCCAGCACATCAAGCAAACCACCTTCAACCCACCTGTCGAACATGGAATATTTAGGCTGATGGATGAGACATGGCGTACCAAGTTCTTTCAACACCGCGACAGCTTTTTCTGTTTCGGAAGCGCTATAGCTTGAGATCCCAACATATAAAGCTTTGCCCTGACGCACTATCAGATCCAACGCGCCCATAGTTTCTTCGATGGGGGTTTCAGGGTCAGGACGGTGATGATAGAAAATATCTACATAATCAAGCCCCATACGTTTAAGGCTTTGATCTAAACTGGCTACCAAATATTTTTTTGAGCCCCAGTCGCCATACGGGCCTTCCCACATACCCCATCCGGCTTTGCTTGAAATAATAAGTTCATCGCGGTAGTTTTTAAAATCATCTTTAAAAATACGGCCAAAACTTTCTTCGGCCGAGCCCGGCGGCGGGCCGTAGTTGTTGGCCAGGTCAAAATGGGTGATGCCTTTATCAAAGGCCAAACGTAAAATATTGCGGGCATTTTCCAGGCTGTCGATACCGCCGAAGTTATGCCATAAGCCAAGCGATACTGCCGGCAGTTTCAAACCACTGTTACCGCAACGGCGGTACTCCATATACTGGTAACGGTTTTGATTGGGTAGATAGGTCATATTTGATTAATAAAAATTATAAGAGGCAAAATTGACTTATCTATCATAAAAATCCATTGAACTGGAACAAGAAATGAAATTATTTAGCACCCCGATGTTTGCGGGTATAACCCTAACCGCGCTTATATTTGAGCCATGTTTCAAAACATCAATGATTACGCGGCACGGTCAGTTAGTTTAACTGCAGAGGAAACAGCCCTTTTTAATGAGATATTGGAATATCGGAAGATCCCTAAAAAAACCCGCCTGCTTACTGCCGGCGACGTTTGTAATTTTGAAGCCTACGTAAACAAGGGCTGCATCCGCGAATACATCATTGATGAGAACGGCGCAGAGGTAACCCTGCAATTTGCCATTGAAGACTGGTGGGTAAGCGATCTGGCCAGCTTCCAGGATCAAAGCCCTGCCCACATGAATATTGAAACATTGGAAGATTGCGAACTGCTTATCCTTACCCGCGACTCAAAAGAAAAGCTGCTTAACGAAGTTCCCAAACTGGAACGCATGTTCAGGCTAATGCTGCAAAGGCACCTTACCGTGGTTCAAAAGCGATTGTTTAAAACCATCTCCACTACCGCTATGGAAAAATACCTGGAGTTTATTAATCGCTACCCCAGCATCCCGCAAAGGGTGCCACAGCATTATATAGCCTCGTATTTGGGGATCTCGCCCGAGTTTTTGAGTAAATTGAGGACGAGGAGTTTGAAAAAGTAACTGGCGAGCTGACTTAGCTTTACTTTTTAATACTTTAACTCATGCATTTAATATATAAAAGCGTCATTACTTTGTACCTCACAGCAATGACGCCCTTAGTTTGCCTTTAACGATTTTAAGGTTATAGCATCTGCATTATACTTAATTCCTATGAATATGCAAGCCATTAAACTGCCGTTTGCCATTTTCATAACTGGTATTGCCCTGTGCAAAGCGGGGATATTTTTCACTGTATTTTTTAAACACACTATCGGGCTGTTTTTTACCGTTTACGATCAGTTCTTCGCCGTTAAATGAAAGCTCATGCAAAGCTTCCTCATTGGGAATAATATGATCAGCTACCAAATCACCTGTCATCTGTTTTAGCAGCCGTTGATCTTCGGCGGCGCGTTCCTGATCTTTTTTGGCCTGAATTTGATCTAAGTGCGCCTGTTCCTGGTCGTGTTTAGCTTGTACCCGATCTCGGCTGGCCTGTTCCTGATCACGTTTGGCTTGCTCCTGATCGCGGGAAGCCTGCTCCTGGTCGCGTTTAGCCTGTACCTGATCTTTAGATGCCTGCTCCTGATCGCGTTTGGCTTGTTGCTGGTCGCGCGAGGCATCTTCCTGTTCAACTTTTGCTTGTCGCTGATCTCGCTCTGCCTGTTCCTGATCGCGTTTAGCTTGTGCCTGATCTTTTTTTGCCTGGATCCTGTCTTTCCTGATCTGCTCGCGGATAGCCGCTATAACCGTACTATATTCATTCCATTGGGTTGATGGGATAATCTCACCGTCGACTGCCAGGGCTACCAGCTTGTTGTTAGCCAACTCCATTTGGTAAGTTTTCCCCTGCCAGTCAGTTTGGATACGTTCCCGCCCCTTACCATCAAAAGTGTCGTAATTTTTATAAGAGTTGAAGGCCGTTTTTTTCCCAGGCTTCTGTGCATTTGCAGCAGTTGTTAATGCCGTTGCCGCTATTAGCAACAGGGCACTTCTTAAATAATTGGTTTTCATTTTTCTGTTGATTTAATAGTTTAAAATTTGGGCAATAGATTTCCCTTCCGCCCAGGGGCAGTTTAAAAATTGATTGTTAACATAATTGATTATTACATAGTCCGGCCAATAAAGCAGGGTGCACCTCTGCTCTAACTACCAAATAAGAAATGTACCTGCTTAATTCTGAATGCTTACTTTGCTTTTTATAGGTTCTGTTTGGGGTTTACTTACCTGTGCCTGGTCACGGCGCGCCTGCTCCTGATCGCGCTTAGCTTGTACCTGGTCCCTTTCGGCCTGTTCCTGGTCAAGTTTAGCCTGCGCCTGATCCCGCATGGCTTGTTCCTGATCACGTTTGGCCTGCTCCTGGTCGCGACGAGCCTGGTCCTGATCTACTTTGGCATGTTCCTGATCCCGGCGGGCCTGTTCCTGCCCGCGGTTATATTCGGTTTTATCGGCCGAAACTTGCTGGCTTTCTTTTTCGGCCCGTTGTTTTGCGAGCTTCGCATCAGCTTCAAGCTGCTCCTGTGGAGAACGCGGCTCAGCATTAGCCATAATCACATTTTCATTTGCAGCAACAGGCTTTTGAGCTACTGCAATGTTTCTGTGCTTTGGGTGTTTGGGTTTATCGAAAGATTTAACGGGTGCAACCGGCTGTACACCTGCAGATGGTGTGATATGCCGCTCCTGTTTATACACATAATTTTTATTATTACCGGGATTATTAACTTGCCGGATCTGTGCGATGGTCGCCGTAGCTATTATTGCCGAAAGGATAACAACACCGCTTATCAAAAATGCTTTATCACCCTGGCTTACCGTTTTGTTTTTATTACCAAGGATGCGGCTTACCCTTTGCAACAACTGGTTCTTTTTACCAGGAAATGCAACCGCATAATTTGCACCGTAAAGCGAATGTTCTTTAAAGCTGATCAATGCCTGTATAAAATCGCGTTTGTTTTTTGTTTGGGCGAGGGCGATATCATCGCAGCAGTTTTCCCGCTCATCCCGAAGCAGGGACGAGATCCACAATAAGCCGGGATTAAAGAAAAATACGGTTTCGGCAATGGTTTGTAAAAAGTTAACGAAATAATCATGCCTGCGGATGTGGGCCAGTTCATGCAGCAACACCGCTTCAACCTGTTCGGGCGGCAGCCCTGCCAATAAACCCGCCGGGATCAGGATTACCGGTTTCAGGTGCCCGATAACCATGGGTATTTTCACATAACCCGATTCAAGCAGCCGAATAGCCCGCTTCAATTGCAGTTTTTCGCAAAGCAGCTCAACCCTGTTTTTCCAATACCCGACAGGTTCGGATACCTGCCTGTGTTTGGCGGTATGGATAAATATGAGCCCGCGCATCATCCTTACAGAGCGGAACAGGAAAAACACAAACCACAGCAGCACAACCATTGGTGCATTGACGGTAAAATAACCGACACAGGTATTGGCAAAATTCCGGATCCGATCAGCATTAAGGTTTAATAGCTGCGATGCACGATTACCTATAGCATTACCAAACTCCGCAGTTACAGGTTGCCTGTTCCATTCCCAAACAAAAGTGAACAGACAGCTCCCTATAAACAGTAAAAACAGTACAAGCACCAGGTTGTACCTTACTGCCGCGCTTGCTTTTTTGGTCAGGAACATCACCAACGCACTCATAACCGACAACAACAGCCCCTGCCACAGCGAATGGATCAGCATCCAGCTAAAAGCCTGTATCAGGTTGTGGGAAATGGTGTTGGTGTTAAGGAGCAGGTACATATCTGTAAAGTTTAATTATTGATCGTCCATGTTTTTGAGCAGCTCTTTTATTTTTCTGAGTTCTTCGGCCGATGTTTTGTCGTTGCCCAACAGGGCTACAATCAAATCGCTCGGCGAACCATTATACATCGAATCAACAAAACGGCCAAGCATATTACCTTTCACCCTGCTTTCCTCAACCGCGGCGCTGTAAACGTGCTTCATATTGGTTTCATCGCGATTAAGCATCCCCTTCTCTTTCATTACCTGCATCAGCTTAAGGGTGCTTGTATAAATTACCGCTTCCTTTTGCTCGTTAAGCTTATCATGCACAAACCTCACTGTCGACGGGCCATGCTGCCACAACACCTGCAAAACGTCCATTTCTGTTTTGGTTGGCGTTAAATCAGCAGTAATATCCTTTTTAAACAAACTCATAAACCAAAGATATGCATTAAAAACGTACGTTACAATAGCTAAGTTATTTTTCTTGAAAAAAAATTCCTCTAAAACAAAACAACCACCCTAATATTAAGGTGGTTGCAAATTATAAATATAAGATCAGTTGTTTAAAAACTCTTGGCGAAGGTTAATCCAACCCTTCCGTCCTGGTAAGTTGGCAACAATAAAGAGTTGTTGTTTTTCCCTTTCTCATTTCCCCCACGGAATACGCCATTACGGATAAGCGGGTACAGGTAATAAGCCGCTTTGGTTGACAGGATACCAAAACCAGCTCCTGCTATGATGTCGCTAAACCAATGCTTGTTGTTATATACACGCAAAATAGCAGTGGTAGTTGCAAACGCATAGCCCACACCACCGTATATGGGCGACCGGTCGCCATATTCCTGGGCCATAAACTCGGCAGAAACAAAAGCGTTACCGGTATGGCCTGAAGGGAACGAAAACTTATCTGAGCCATCGGGCCGCTCACGGTGGGTAACACGTTTTAAGCCAAAAGTGGTACCGGCAAATATGGCTTCAGAAAGCACGAGCAGCATAGTACGGTCTATAAATGTATTTTTACCATGAACACCAGCCAGGTTAAGCGCATAAACGGACACTATAGGCGCGTATTGCATGTAATTATCAACCTTGGTATGGAAGCCGGGATGATCCTTGTTCATATCATTCCGTACGCGATAATCAATATTACGTATAAATCCCACTTTAAACGATAACAGGCCATAAGTGATAAAAGCCGCGGGCGGTATGTATGACGGAAACCTACTTTGAAGATGCTTAACCGTATCGGGCAATGTCAGGATATTCCTGGCCGAATCTTTCTGCAAAGAATCCCTTTTTACAGCATCTTTTTGTAATGTATCCTTAACCTGGGCATATGATGACAGCGAGAACGAAGCTGCCAATAGCATCGAAATAAAATAAAACCTGAACTTTTGCAAAGAAATCCCCCTTATTAAGCGCTGATAGCAGCAATTATACAATTTAATTCTGTAGAATTTCTGAAGCGCGTAAACAATAAATTAACACGCTGTTAACGTAAATTAAGTTAAATATGTTGTACGTGATTTAAAATTGATTGAAAGGCCATGCCCGCATTTTAATTGTTCTTTTTACAATAAATAAAATTACCTATGTTTGATCTATACTCCTTATAAACCACCAAACTACCTGAATGAAGATCATCAAACTTGTCCCCTGCCTTTTATTATTTATCAGCGGCCGCATTTTTGCCCAGGACCAGGCCAATATCACCATCAGCCTAAATAATAAAATTGGCGATATGTACCCCTTTTGGGCATGGTTTGGCCACGATGAGCCTAACTATACCTACATGAAGGATGGCCGTAAACTTTTGTCGGAGTTGGCCACTTTGAGCCCGGTACCGGTACGCATGCGTGTGCACAACCTGCTTACCACAGGCGATGGCACAGCCGCGTTAAAGTGGGGATCAACCAATGCCTATACTGAGGATGCCAGCGGCAAACCTATTTATAACTGGCACCTGGTTGACAGCATATTCGACACTTACATTAAACTGGGCATGAAACCTTATGCCCAGATAGGTTTTATGCCCGAGGCCTTGTCAACCCACCCCAAACCTTATCGCCATTATTGGAAACCCGGCGATAACTATGATGATGTTTACACAGGATGGGCGTACCCTCCCAAAGATTATAATAAATGGGAAGAGCTTATTTATCAATGGGTAAAGCATTGTGTACAGCGCTACGGCCAAACCGAGGTTGAAAGCTGGTACTGGGAAGTGTGGAACGAACCAAACATAGGCTACTGGAAAGGTACTATGAAAGAGTTCTTTAAACTGTATGATTATGCTGCCCATGGCGTAAAACGTGCCCTGCCTACCGCGCACGTGGGCGGACCAGAAGTTGCAGGTGGCTCAAGTCCCGGCGGGATGAAGTTTTTGAACGCATTCATTAAACATTGCATTGCCGACACCAACTATGCAACAGGCAAAATAGGTTCGCCTATTGATGTGATCTCTTTCCATGCCAAAGGGCAGCCTACGCTGATCAATGGCCGGGTGCGTATGAACATGGCCCCGCAGATCCGCGATATCAGAGAAGGCTTTAAAATTGTAGCATCATATCCCGAAACTAAAAACACCCCGATAGTGATAGGCGAATCGGACCCGGAAGGTTGCGCGGCCTGCGGTATGGCTACCAATCCCTCAAATGCTTACCGCAATGGCACCATGTATTCGAGCTATACAGCAGCTTCCATAGCCCGCGAATACCAACTGGCCGACTCATTAGGTATAAATTTTATGGGCTCCGTATCATGGTCGTTCGAGTTTGAAAACCAGCCCTGGTTTTATGGCTTCCGCGATTTGGCTACAAACGGAGTTGATAAGCCGGTACTTAACGTTTTCCGGATGCTGGGCATGATGAAAGGCAAACGCCTGAAAGTAACCGGCGACCAGATGTATTCGCTTAAAACCGTAGCTGATTCAAGCATCAGGGGAAATAATACAGATATTGGTGCTTTGGCAGCCGCAGATAAAAAAGAAATGACCGTATTGCTGTGGAACTACCATGATGATGACCTGCACGATGCAGGGAAAACCGTAAAGATCAAGATAGGACACCTGCCACCCACCTTTGTAAAACTAACTCAATACCGCATAGATGATGAGCATAGCAATGCCTACGAAGTGTGGAAAAAGATGGGTTCACCGCAAAAACCTACAGCTACGCAAATTAAGGAACTTGAAAAAGCAGGGCAATTACAACAGTTTGGCAAACAGGTTACGCTACAAGCTAAATCAGGGCTGGCAGGTGCCACTGTATTGTTACCAAGGCAAGGGGTGGCTCTTTTAAAGTTTAGCTGGTAAGCAAACAGCATCTATCAAACTATAAAATTGTTCCAGCCTGCCTAACCGTAATACTTTTGATAAAGTATCGAGCGTATAGGTGGGTGGTTTATCGGTAAAATCGCCAATCCTCTACTTTTTTATAATAAGGTCTTCCCTGGCCGCCCACATACCAATATCCTGTTTAGTGAGCGCGGCGGCCATCAGATCAGGAAATTTATCGGGTGTGCAGGCAAAAACGGGCACACCCATATCGGCCAGGAACTGTGCATTGCCATGATCATACGATGGTGAGCCGTCATCGCTTAAAGCAAGCAATACTACCAACTGCACACCTGCCGCAACCAGTTCTATCACACGACGGCGCATTTCGGCAACGTTACCTCCTTCGTAAAGATCGGTAATGAGCACCAATACGGTATCCGTAGGCCGGGTAACTATTTGCTGGCAATAGGTTAAAGCTGCATTGATATCCGTGCCACCACCTAATTGCACGCCGAATAATAACTCAACCGGGTCGGTCAATTCTTCAGTTAAATCGGCAACGGCGGTATCAAAAACCACCATTTTAGTTTTTACAGCTGGGATAGAAGCCATAACGCTTCCAAAAATCCCCGAATAAACCACTGATGATCCCATCGATCCGCTTTGGTCAAGACACAGGATCACATCTTTTAATGATGAGCGCTTACGACCGTAACCAATCCTCGTTTCGGGAATAATAGTTTGATATTCGGGTTGATAATGCTTAAGATTTTTAAGAATAGTTGCCCCCCAGTTTATTTCATTATGCCGCGGCCTTGTATTGCGGACACTACGATTTAAACTACCGGTTATGGCCTGGCGCGTGGGCTCGGCTAACTTTTTTACCAGTTGGTCAACAACTTTACGTACTACCTGCCTGGCGGTATCTTTTGTTTTGTCGGGAATAACGCGGCTCAATGTCATCAAAGTTGCTACCAGGTGAACATCCGGCTCTACATTTTCCAACATCTCCTTTTCAAACAGCATTTGGGTCAGGTTCAAGCGCTTTAATGCATCCTGCTGCATTACCTGTACTACGCTTGATGGGAAAAAGGTACGGATATCCCCCAGCCAACGGCTTACATTCGGTGATGATGCACCGAGGCCTCCGGTTCTATCGCTGTCATACAAAGCTTCAAGTGTGCGGTCAACCTTAAGGTCGGCATCATCAAGGCTAAATCCGGTGCCTTCATTTTGATTACCGCCCAGTATTAACCGCCATTTGCGCAGGTGCTCCGGTTCAATTTCCATTTGTGTCGTTAATATTTATGGTTAAACCCAATAATTGCATTATAACCGGCAAACCTTGCTTAGCTCTTTCGGCATCAAAATTAGCGCTGATATTTGTATGCTGATGCCCCGTCCCACCGCCGGATCTGGCCTTTTCGCCAAGCTTTCTCCTTTCAGGATTGGTAAAATTGGCAAAGGTGCGGCGCAGTAAAGGCAGCACTTGCATAAAGACCTCATCGGCAAGGCTGGCTACCCAATTGTCGATCACCTGCCAAAGGTCCTGATCAAGCAACAATAAAGTACCGCTGCCTTTCAAAAAGCCTTCGAGCCAGGCTGCGGCGATGACCGGAGCCGTGGCCGATGACATAGCAAAACTGAAATACTGCATCAGTTGATCGCCCTCCAATTTGCGGGCGTCATGCAGTAAACGGGTACTATATCCTCCTATAACCGGCGAGGTGTTTTTATTAGCTGCTATAGTCAACAGCGTTTGCTGCCACATGCTAATTATGCCCATATCCTGCAATAGGTTAATGCCATCGTTCAGTTTAAAAAACAGTTCCAGCAGCTTTTGAGAGGCATCTTCATCAATAGCGATACAGGCATTGGGCAAACTGATACAAACGCGGGTAATAATGCTATTGATAATGCTGATCACCAATTCGGCATCTGTTTTGCGTACATTGCCATACCTTGCCACGGTTATCAGGCCGGGCACTACTTCCATCATTTCGATAACGTCTGCAGAGGCTGCAGCCAGATTATTAAGCTGACTGATCAGCGCTTCAATGGCTCCCGGCAATTCTGCCGGAATCGTTTTTTCAAGCAGATCGCCTATAACTTTCAGTTCCCTTGCTTCTTTTGCCTGGTTGAGGACGCTATTCGCGGCCGCTTCAGCTACGGTATTGCCCAAATTGCCGCGTTCAATAATCTCCACCGAATAGCCGGGGTCCCATTGCAGGCGCCATTGCTCTTTAAAAGTACCCTTACCGCTGGTGTATTGCTGCCTGCCCCAATTAATGCCCAGTAATTGCAGGCGGTGCAGGAAGATACTCCGCTCCAGGTCGGTATCTTTCCTCAGGTCGAGTGTATAATCTTTGTAATCAGCTGTTGCGGGCAGCCTTAATTTCTTTTGTTGTTTTTCGATATCGAGTTGCAACGGCGGTTTCGGAATCTCAACCGGCACCTCGCCTATCTGGTGGCCAACTATTAATTCGTCATGTACCAGTTTTAGCAAAATGCTCTCGCCGTTACAAAGCACGCTCAGCGTGGCCTCATTCAGTTCCTCTAACCCTACTTTGGGCAAACCCCGCAGTGAAGCGAGCGCACCGGCCAACCTTACCGCTTCAATAATATGGGCAACGGAGGTATCCATCTGCTGCTTACGGAAAAGTTGTGCCACCTCGGCCATCCACAAGGTACCATCATCATGCGGATGGTTCCAGATATGGTTGTACCACCCCGGCGAATTGATACCAGCACCGTAACCGCTACGGAAGCTTAAACGGTTAAAAGTCCAGGGAATCCAGGTACACTCTGTTTTTACCTTTGGCAGCCCTTTCAGTATTTCATTATCATCTTTTTGCGATGATTTCCATTGCAAGGCAGGCGCATGCCAGGCACCACAGATTACCGCTATGGTATGAAACATCTCCTTTTCGGCCTGGCGGATAGTACGGCGCATGTATGCTTCGCGCATCTGTTCAAGCTTTTTATCCTTTTTAGGAAAACTCTCGCGGAGCGCCTGCATAGCTTCAGATACCGCATCAAAAACCTCATCGTTATTATTGCGGTACTCAAACGTATGCTCCCACCATTTTTCATCGTCGGCAAAGCCGGCGGCATCTGCCAGGTAACTTATCGGACTTTTATAGAGTTGCTCAAGGCTTTGTCCCTCGCTATTGATCTGATCTGTATCCGGCTCTTGTTGTTGTTCAACAACCTTTTGCTCCTTTTCAACAAGCATCTGGTTACCGGCAGGGAGATCCATAAAACGCACGTGGATATTTTGCCTGCGGGCATAAACAATTGCCTGCCATTCGGGCGAGAAATCGGCAAAGGGATAAAATACCGAGCGTTGCGGGTCATCCGGCTGATAGCAAAGCAGCGCTACTGGTGGTTTCAAACCTTCGTTGCTTACCCATTGCAGCATGGCATCAGCTTCCGGCGGCCCCTCAACCAAAACAATATCGGGCCTAACCGTTTCCAGAAAAGCTTTCACGTTACGCGCCGAACCCGGCCCGTGGTGCCTTATGCCTAAAATATGTACTGCCATTGGCTTAAGGTTTTTTGATTACAGATCGCGGCAGGCACGGTAAATGTCGGCCCAATCGGTACGTGGTTTTACTACAGTTTCCAGGTATTCCTGCCAAACCAGTTTATCCTGCACCGGGTCTTTAATTACCGAACCGATAATGCCCGCGGCAAGATCTGCTGCCTTCAATTGTCCATCGCCAAAATAAGCAGCCATTGATAAACCGCTGTTCACAACGGAGATAGCTTCGGCAGTACTTAAGGTACCTGACGGCACTTTGATCTTGGTTTTGCCATCAAGCGTAACGCCTGCACGAAGTTCACGGAAGATGGTCACTATCCGGCGGATCTCCTGCAATGCCGGCGGTTCGGCCGGCAGTTCCATTACTTTTTCAAAGCTTTCAACCCGGCGGCGTACGATGTCTATCTCCTCTTCCACCGAATCAGGCAAGGGAAGGATGACGGTATTGAAACGGCGCTTTAACGCGCTTGATAATTCATTTACACCTTTATCACGATTATTGGCTGTGGCTATGATATTAAAACCTTTAACGGCCTGCACTTCGATATTAAGCTCAGGCACGGGCAGCATTTTTTCAGAAAGAATGGTGATCAGTGTATCCTGCACATCGGCGCCGATACGGGTGAGCTCTTCTAAACGAACTATCTTGCCTTCTTTCATCCCGCGCATTACTGGCGTTTCTACCAACGCATCCGGCGATGGGCCCTGTGCTATCAGACGGGCATAGTTCCAGCCGTAGCGAATGGCCTCTTCACTGGTACCGGCTGTTCCCTGGATAATCATGGTTGAATCGCCGCTTACAGCCGCTGCCAAATGCTCACTCACCCAGCTTTTTGCTGTACCGGGCAAACCGTATAATAACAGGGCACGATCTGTTGTAAGCGTAGCTACCGCTATTTCCATTAAGCGGCGGTTGCCAATATATTTTGGCGAAACCTCAAAGCCATTCTTCAGCTTCCCGCCAACCAGGTAGGTTACTACCGATTGAGGAGAAAGTACCCAGTTGACCGGACGCTTATCACCGTCCTGCTTTTTCAATTCTTCCAGTTCGTGTGCAAATAATTGCTCTGCATGCTGACGTAATATCTGTGACATGTTAAAGTTTTTATGCGTTAAAGGCTTTAAGCGTTTGCTGTTTTAAGTTGAGTAAATTAATTAAGTGATTGCGGGTTTTATCCCAGGCTGGCTGGAGGTTAACCTGCTGTGATGTAATGTTTTCGACATGTTTCAAAGCCCCGACAGGGACCAGGCTGATATACCGGGTAAAAAAACCACGATTATATTCGTAAGGCCAGTTAGCCATTTTAAGCAAGGCCGAAACCGCAAACTCGGTGCCCCATTCATCACTAATGCGGATGGCATGAGCAATTGTATTTTGCGGATCACTGCTCAGGGCTTTCAGCAGGTATTTTTCCTGTTCCCTGCCGCTTAGCATTTCAACAAAATCCGGATAGAACATATTTTGCCCGAGAAAAAACGGCACCCAATTCTTTTGCCCAAACTTTGCTACCGCATTGGCCAAAGCCGGTACCATAGCAGGTGCATATTTTTCAAAATATTCAACTATCTGAATGGGCGTTGCTTCAAACTGATCTTCCCAAAACGCAGGCGGCACGCTGCTGATGAGCTGATAAACAACATAGTTTTCGTCAGTTACCGTACTTTTAGGCCCCGATAATTTTTCGATGCCCGATTTGTAGATGCTTTCGTCAACTACGGCGGGAAGTTTTATTTGGATGGAAGTTTTGGTAGTTAAACCTAATAAGGCCTTTTCTTTTTTTAGCGATACAGATTCACGTAGCAACTGCTGATACTGTTTAACAACCGACGAACCAGAAATACTTTTGAGCAGGGCCAAAGCTTCATCTTTAACCTTTTGCCCTTTTTCGTTGAGCAAGCCCTCCAACCATGGCAGGTCATTAGCATTACTATTCACTTTCATGGCTTTAAGCAATTCCAATTTACCGGCTGCATTCTCCTGCTCCCACGTTTGCTGCAGCCATTCTAAAGCTTTGGCGGGCTCACTCAGCCTTAAGCTTTTCAATATTTCTGAACGCTGGGCTGGCGTACCCATTTGCCATAGTTCCTCATCGGCTATAGTAGTAAACCAGTTCCACATAAGGTTCATTTTGCTAAGCCAAACTCCCCTGTTACCACTGCATTCAATAACAACTTTGCGCAATGCCATCTCCTTTTGTGCTTTTTCAAATACGACCGGCAATACATCAGGCAATAGTAATTGCCCTGATTTACAGCATTGCATTAACCACAATTGTAGTAATTGATCGTTCTCCTCGCCCAATATGGCGTTCAAAACCCCGGCGGCTTCGGGTGAACAGTACGGTCTTGTTTCTGCAGGCGCTTTATTAGCCGGCAGATCATTTTTTTGAAAGGGTACAAAACCCGATTGCCTGTAATTGTAGATCACAGCAGCTTTTTGCAGGTAGCGTTCTTCTTTATCTAAGCCTGCTGAGGCCTCTATCACATTAGCGATCAGGGCTACTTCTTCCGGCAAATCAGCAATAGCAGGTGTAGGTTTATCAGTACCCAGCATTGCGGTGTTTATGATACTTTCCCAGGCCTTCATCAGATACTTTTGTAATTATTTTGATGCCAAACGCCAATCGGGCGATATTCATTTTCTCTACCGATGACGGCCATGTTTACCGGGTCGCCTCCGCTTATGGCAATCAGTTGCCAGATGTTGGTATAACTTGCTGATATTTTACAGAGGCAGCCTTCGCTATCCTGTAGCCACCATTGCTTTTGGTAAAAAACCGGTGTTAGCGATGCTATAACAAGGGGCATTTCGCTGCGAAATGGCAAACGGCTGTTTAGTATGGTTTCATAACCGGCAACTTGCTGCCAGCCTGCAAATATTTTTATGTTAACGTTATCGATTTGCCTTATGATATTATAATCCTTAACGATAGCACGATACGGCAGGGCCGACGGGAAATACACCAGGGTAGCATCCAGGTATATTCCCGGCGAAAAGTTAAGCGGCGGGAATTGCCCTTTAACCGTAAATTGCAGCACCAGCGCATACCTGTTGGTTTTTAAACCGTAAAGCCAGTTTTGCTCAATGGTCAGTTGCTGCTCATCGCGACTTTCCTTTCCAATAACAAGCCAGGTATCCCTTACACCTGTTTGCGCCCGCAGCTCTTCCTGGTTGGTGGTGAAACCTATGACAGCGCGTAAATCCTGCTGCAAATCCGGGTCAATATTTTGAATGTTATTGTACCCCTCTGCAACTAAATATAATTGGAGTAATTTATCTATGAAGCCACTTTGCCAGCCTTCGTTCCAAAAGTTGGTAGCACCAAGGTTCCTCACCATACCAGCCAATCCCGATGCCTGGGCATCAACCATACGGCGGGCCATGTTATCCCAGTAAGCCGGCGTTTTTTCGGGGATGGTTAAAATTCCGCCGCGTACAATATCCTTGATCCAAACCATTAGTTCGGCTATCCCTGCACTTACTTTTTGTTCACGTACCTGTACACGTTTAGCCTGAGCGCTTTCATCTACAGGTTTTTCGGCCGCCTTTTCAACTTTTTTTTCTTCTTTTTCGGCTCGTTTGTTTATCCAGTCGCTTACCCAGGCAGGCATTGTTGATTTGGCAAATAAGCCTGGTTGCCTCGCACATAAAAGCATTAAGCCTAAGCCATGCTTACATGGAAATTTACGACTGGGGCATGAACATTTAAAGGCGATAGCGCCAAGATCAACCTGAGTTTGGTAAGGTTTGCTGCCGCTGCCCTGGCATTCGCCCCAAAGGGCTTCTTCACTAATACCTTTGCTTACCCATTTGGTCGGGTTAGCCAAATCACGACCTGCTTTTTTTGAAGCTTCATCAGGTGCGAGAGCGTATATCTGATCTTCTGTTAGCTGCAAAACTTGTGATGTTTAGTAAAAAAACGGGTTAGGTTTCTCGTTCCTAAAATCAGGATAAAATAATTAGCTGTCAACCCGAAAATAAACAAAAACCCTCCTCCGGTAATAACCGAAAGAGGGCCAGTCAACCTAACAAACACCCGGGTAACCCGGGTGTTTGTTAGGTCATATTAGTTAATCGTTACATTAAGTGCGAAATTATAAAGCAAACCCGTAGGCTAAACGCAGGCCAACCATACCAAAATGATCCTGATTAGCACCCGAAAAGTTTTCATAGCGTACACTTACATCCCAGGTTTTATTGGCCCAGCCTATACCAGGCGAAAGATCAAGTCTGTGCGGGCCCCAGCCTTCTTCCAGTTTTTCGTAAGCGATACCTGCTTCGCCGGCAACATATACACTTGGTACAAAAAACTCTTTGAAACCAAATTTAATCGGAATTTCGCCATAGCTTGGATAGCGTTTACCCGTAGCAGGATTTTCTTTCTGAAAAAAATGATACCCGCCCATAGTATAAGTAAGCGCAAAACTATTGCTTATACCGTATTGTAAACGGGCTGTACCACCTAAGGTAAAAGTAGTGCCAATTTTTGCTACACCTGTAGGCAAGCCGGTTTCAATTCCTAAACCTAAACGGAACGCATTTGCAGGAGTGGTTTGCGCTTTTACCGTATTTGAAAAAAACAGTGTTCCTGTCACAAGGGCCGCTGCTGTTAGCTTTGATAGTAATTTCATGTAGTAATATGTTTGTGTACATAATGATTACTACCATTTTAGCAAAGGCGTTGCCTCGGGTTGCAGTTTTTTTTATAACGGTAAGATATCTACCTGCAAAACACTACTCTTTTATATAATGCACCCCGAGAACACCATCGGCGAAAGTTGTGCTTTTTTCCAGTTTAAGTTTTATTTCCGCATTAGGAAACAACGGAACACCGGCGCCAAGCACTATCGGGTTTATAAACAGCCAAAATTCATCAATCAACCCTTCCTGCATCAAATAACGGGCAAGGCCGGGGCTGCCGAACATGATGATCTCGCCGCCTTCCTGTTTTTTGAGGTCTGAAATCCGCGCCTTTACATCGTCACTGATAAATTTAATCTTATCGGTATTTTGTCCGGCAGCATTTTCAGACACTACATACTTAAGTGTATTATTATACCATGTAGCGTGTTCAATATCATGTTTTGAGGGGTTTGGCCCATCGGCTGCTGTTGGCCAGTAGGCATCCATCATTTCAAAAGTTTTACGACCATACAGGGCGGTGTCAGCTACCTGTGTGCGGGCGTTGGCATACTCAAACAGCTCATTGCTGACTTTGATCCAGTCCATAGCGCCATCAGTGCGGGCAACCATACCGTCGAGTGAAATGTGCATAAACAATACTAAATTTCTCATAATATCAGTGGTTATATTTTTTATATCAAAATTAAACCGGTGCTCGTTCGTATGCAGGGGGCTAAAGCGACTTTTAAAGGGTGTAAATATGACTATAGTAAAAAGGCCATGCTCCCGCACGGCCTTCTGTTATCAATTATAAATTACTTTACAACGTAGCCATATCAATTACAAACCTGTAACGCACATCGCCTTTTTCCATACGGTCATAAGCAGTGTGAATATCCTTGATATCAATCATTTCAATATCCGAAACAATGTTATTTTCGGCACAGAAATCAAGCATCTCCTGGGTTTCTTTGATACCGCCAATACCCGAACCGGCTAAACTTTTACGGCCACCCAATAAACTGAACGCAGCAATCTCAGCCGGTTTAGGGGGAACACCTACGCAGATATGAACACCATCGGTACGTAATAACGATAGGTACATGTTAAAGTCATGCTCGGCCGATACGGTATCCAAAATAAAATCGAAGGAGTTTTTAGCTGCTTCAACCTGTTTTGGATCGGTAGTTACCACAAAGTGGTGAGCACCTAATTTTTTAGCGTCTTCTTCTTTCTTAGGAGATGTACTTAATACCGTAACATCGGCACCAAAGGCAACACCAAATTTAACCGCCATATGGCCTAAACCACCTAAGCCAAGCACGGCAAGCTTATGGCCTTTGCCTACTTTCCAGTGCCTTAGCGGCGAGTAGGTTGTGATGCCGGCGCATAATAACGGGGCAACGGCGGCCAGATCAACTCCTTCCTTAAGGTGCAGCACAAAATCCTCATTAACAACAATGGTGTTTGAGTAACCACCATAAGTAGGTGTTTTATGATCCTGTTCAAGGCCATTATAAGTTTGCGAGTTGCCATTGAGGCAATATTGCTCAAGGTCGCGTTTACAGTTTTCGCATGTACGACATGAGTCAACCAAACAGCCGGTGGCGGCAAGGTCGCCAACTTTAAAACCTTTTACATGCTCGCCAACTTTAACTACGCGGCCAACAATTTCATGTCCGGGCACCATAGGAAAAATGCCGGGGAACCAGTCGTTTTTGATCTGGTGCAAATCGGAGTGGCAAACGCCGCAGTACAAAATATCAAACTGTACGTCATGAGCACCAACTTCGCGCCTCTCAAAAGTCCAGGGGGCAAGCGGTGTATTTTCATCTTGCGCAGCATACGCTTTAGTTTCAATCATAGTAGTAAACGTTAAGTAGTGTGAATGATGATTTATTGAGTTTGTAGAGGATCTCCTCTACAAATGTACAATGATAATTTTATAAATATCGGCCAAGCATGGGTTGAAATAAAAAAGTGACACATGAGGAGATAAATATTAACCACAGATATTCGCAAACCTTTAATTTAGCATATAGATTAACACCGCATGAAGATAGCCATTGCCACCCCGCCTTTTCCGAAATCAATTAATGACGGTCTGCAACAAGCCGAAAAGCTGATTAAAGATGCAGCGTCACAACAGGCAGAGGTTATCTGTTTCCCTGAATCATATATACCTGCATATCCGGGTATGATAGCCGATCCGGAGCCAACATCACCGGCAATATTGCGATCGGCGCTGGATAAAGTATGCAGGATGGCCGCCGAAAATAATATTGCGGTAATTATGCCTATGGACTGGTACAGCGAAGACGGGCTTTTAAACATTGCACATGTAATATCCAAAACCGGCAACGTGCTTGGATATCAAACTAAAAATCAATTAGACCCATCGGAAGACGCCATTTGGGTTCCGGGTACCCAGAGAAGTATTTTTGAAGTGAATGGCTTAAAATTTGGCATTACCATTTGTCATGAAGGGTTCCGTTATCCCGAATCGGTAAGATGGGCGGCACGCAATGGCGCGCACATTGTTTTCCACCCTCATTTTTCGGGCAGTAATACTGATGGGGTATTGCTTACCGAATGGGGCAGTATGGCAAACCCCTATTACGAAAAAGCCATGATGATGCGGGCGCTGGAAAACACCATCTACTTTGCCAGTTCTAATTATGGTTCGCTTTACCCGGAATCAGCAAGTTCGGTCATAGCGCCGGATGGTACGTGTGTGGTTTACCAGGCTTATGGAACAACCGGTGTAATTATAGCCGATATTGACCCGCAAAAAGCTACCGGCTATCTGGCTAAAAGATTTAAACCACAGTTATACAATTACTAAAAGCGCCGATATCTTACCCATTATTTGAATTTTGTAAATAATGGATTGATTTATCCAAACCCTTCCTCTCCTATCTGTTTTACTTTTGTATCAAAACAAAAGAAATGGAAAACAGAAATAAAATTGCCGTGGTTACCGGCGGCAGCCGTGGCTTAGGCCGGGACATGGCCTTAAGGCTTGCCGAAAAAGGAATAGATGTTATTATAACCTACAATACCAATACAGAGGAAGCAGCAAAGGTGGTTAACCTTGCAGAACAAAGCAGCGCAAAGGCTGCTGCATTGCAACTCAATACTGGTGTAATTAAAAGCTTTGACGCATTTACCGAAAAACTGCGCGAAGTTTTGACGGATAAATTCGGCACCGATCATATCGACTTTTTAATTAATAATGCCGGGCAAGGCGGTTACAGCGCCATTAGCGATGTTACCGAGGATTTTTTTGATGATTTATTGAATGTGCATTTTAAAGGCGTATATTTTTTAACTCAAAAACTAATCCCACTGATGGCTGATGGCGGTGGTATTGTCAATGTATCATCCGGCTTGACGCGGGTATCCGTTCCGCGTTCTTCGGCCTATGCTTCCATGAAAGGCGCGGTAGAAATTTTCACCCGTTACCTGGCTAAAGAACTCGGCGGAAGAGGTATCCGAGCTAATGTGGTTGCCCCCGGCGCCATCATGACCGATTTTGGCGGCGGCCATTTGCGCAATAGCGAAGAAACCCAAAAAATGGTAAGCAGCATAACTGCATTGGGCAGGCCAGGTGTTGCGGAAGATATCGGCGGTGTAGTAGCTTTCCTTTGTACTGAAGATGCGCGTTGGGTTAATGGCCAGCGTATTGAAGCATCGGGTGGTATGGCAATTTAAATGAGAAATATCTTGATTAGCGGGGTACCTCGTTAAATTAATGAGGTACCCTTTTTGTAAGGGGTTGGCTGTATATTACAGAAGGGGCCAATAATGCGCCTCTACAACAGGTGATTTATTTTAATATTTCCAATATCACAATCACCGCGTTATTGCTTAACGCTTCCATATCAGCCTCTTCCAACTGCCATAACGCCAATCCGTCACGCTCATGCATCAGGCGGCCCTGCAACTCAAAAGCCCCGGCAAGCACAAATGCGTAAAACAACGATCTATAGTTTTGAAGTTGATAAAGCGCATCAGCCCTCCCGCCAAATACCCCTACATGCAATCGAAATGGATGCATTCCATTGGTGGGGACCAGGTCGATCAGTTCATTTTGTCTGTTGGTAATATCAAATTTAAAAATGGCGTCGCGCGGTAGATCTATAACCTCATCATCCTTTAGCTGAAAATAAATATAATTGATCCAATCGCTTTTATAAAGATTAGTTAATTCAAGGCGCTCACCGGCAACAGCATAACCTACAAACAGCTCTCCAACATCAATCAGGCGGATATCTCCATTTACCCTTTTTAACAACAACTCACCGGTTACCGGCATTAAAACAAACCAGCCCGAGTTTTCGACAGCTACATCAATTGAACTACTACCGGCCAGCATTTCATCATTCCATATCTCCAGGCTGCCAAAGGGTTTACGATGCTCGTTAAAATAGTTACCATAATTGAAACTACTGTAACGACGCAGAGTTGCGGTTTTGCTGAAACCTCTCTGGTCGGCCAAATGTATTTGTCCCGGTGAGATCTTTTCCATGTTAATTGTGATATTGCAATGAAGTTATGTTTATATACGGCTGCAATTGCATAAGGTTGGTAGATATGCAATTATTTTCGACATTTAACTGATTTTCGGCCTGTTGAGCGGATATGAGCAGGTAATTATCTATGGTATCATGCCAAAACAACGGTTCGGAATAAAAATTAACAGCCACCTGGTGTTTATCCTTATCACTAATATCCGAATTGATGATCTCCAGCTGAAACTTGCTGAACGTAAGGAACCGCCTGCCAACATTGTTTAAAATATCGGGCATAATACCGCCAAGCTGCTGAATATATCCTGTAACCGATGGTATAACCATACCGGTTAAACGCTGGGCATTGGGCACATTTCTTAACAATTCGGCATAGGAAGTATAGGCTGTTCCCTGGCTAAAGTTCTGGGCCTGCATTTTAAATTCCAGGTAGGTGCTTTCAAAGACCAGCTTATCCCATTGCTTGACTGACCGGATATCGATGATTTTACGATAACATAAAATGATGACGCGCTTTTGCATATGATGGTTCAAAAAACAAACGCCGGCGACAGCCGGCGCTCCGTTATAAACAAATGTTTTTTTAAGCAGGTACACTTAAACTGATAGCTAATACAAAACCGGCGGTGGTGCTACCGGTAACAGCAGCAGTTTCAAGCGTATACCCATCGCTAAACACATTATCACTGGCATTATACGTATATCCGCTCATGCCTTTAGCATAACCGCTAACAGCCGCCAGGGCAGTGCCATTACCTTCCGGAAAAGCGATCTGTGTTACTTTCAATGATGTACCCGATGAGTTATACACATGAACGTGAATATGCGTAGCCCTGCCCGTATACCAACCTGGAAATATAGAAGTAAAAGTTACCAGGCCATTTGAATCGGTAGTTTGCCTGCCACGCAAAAAATGTACGGAAGTATAATTTGTTGATTGTGTGCCGCTGCCGCCATATTCAGAATAATTGCCTTCCGCATCGCAATGCCAGATATCAACCAGCGCACCGGAAAGTGCACTACAGCTATTATTGCTGTTGTTGATTGTAATTTTCACGGTAAGTTTATACCCGGTACGGCCATCGGTAATATCGCTCCTTACATATGAAGCAGGCGAATGTGTTGGATATGGACCTTCCGTTTCGGTAGGCACAACACTGCAACTGCCTGTGTCGGTTGAACCCGAGGTACTGCCGGAAGATGAAGTGGTAGTAGTTGTGGCGGTATCAGCATCCTTTTTGCAGGCTTCAACCAATACCGACGATGACACTGCGCCGATTACCAGGCTTTTTAAAAAGTTCTTTCTTTCCATTGTATGTTCTGCTTTTAAGTTTAACCTAATCTGTTGATTCAAAAGTAAAAGCGGCATAGTCAGTGTTGAAACATGTGTCGGTTAGCTGCCTTTTTGTGTCGATAAACAGCAAATTATCGGTGCGCAGGAAGATAAGATTGTATAAACATACAGTTGCATGACAACTTTAAACCGTCAAATTTCTCTATCTTTGCATGTTTTTTTGAGAGTATATAATATTTATGGCATTAAAAAGCAGTGCGGTGATTACCGGTGTAGGCGGCTATGTTCCCGACAACATTTTAACTAACAGTGATTTAGAAAAAATGGTTGAAACTAACAGCGACTGGATAGTTTCACGTACAGGGATCAAAGAAAGAAGGATCCTCGCCGACAGAACACTGGCTACTTCAGATATGGCTGCCTTTGCAGTAAAAAATTTACTTGAAAATGCCAAAGTTGATCCTTCTGAAATTGACTGTGTTATTGTAGCCACCTCAACTCCCGATTACCTGCTTATCTCCACCGCCAGCATCGTTTGTGATAAATGTGGTTTAAACAATGCCTGGGCGTCTGACGTTAATGCGGCCTGCAGTGGTTTCCTTTATGCCTTTACCCTTGGCTCGAGCCTGGTTGAAAGCAACCGTTATAAAAAAGTAATAGTTATCGGTGCCGATCAAAACAGCGCCATTGTAAACTATGCCGACCGCAACACCTGTATCCTTTTTGGCGACGGCGCCGGCGCGGTATTGATTGAACCATCTACCGAAGATATTGGCGTTATTGACAGTGTATTTAAAACAGATGGGCACGGCAGGGAACATTTATATGTACCCGGCGGAGGTTCTATGAACCCGGCATCTGAAGAAACTATTGACGGCAAACTGCACTACATACGCCAGGATGGCCGCGTAGTCTTCAAAGCTGCCATAAAAGGGATGACTGAAAGCTGCACATCTGTGCTGCAACGTAACAACCTTACCATAGATGATATTAACTGGCTAATACCCCACCAGGCCAATTACCGCATTATACACGCCGTAGGTGATGCCTTGGGCCTACCTGAAAGCCGTGTTAAGATCAACATCGACCGTTATGGTAACACCACAGCTGCCACTATCCCGCTGGCGTTGTGGGATTACAAAGAAGATTTTAAAGAGAACGATAACATGATCCTGACAGCATTTGGTGCTGGGTTTTCATGGGGCGCTACTTATTTAAAATGGGGTAAATTGAGATAAGCACCCTCACCCCAACCCTCTCCAAAAGAGAGGGAGTTAAAATTCAATTCAATGACTACTGAAGAACGAATTAAAGAAGCCGAATCACGGATATTCAAAACAGTGTTCCCGAGCGACACTAATCATTACGATACGCTTTTCGGAGGTTCGGCAATGGCCATGATGGATGAGGTAGCTTTCATTACGGCCACCCGCTTCACCCGCAAAAAAATGGTTACCGTATCATCCGACAGGATCGACTTTAACCGTCCTATCCCGGCGGGTACCATCATTGAACTTGTTGGCCGTATATCCCATATCGGCAATACCAGCCTAAAAGTCTTGGTTGAAATCTATATTGAAGAAATGTACTCCTTTGTACGCGAAAAAGCTA
Organism: Mucilaginibacter gossypii; assembly: GCF_017569325.2. NCBI lineage: Bacteria > Pseudomonadati > Bacteroidota > Sphingobacteriia > Sphingobacteriales > Sphingobacteriaceae > Mucilaginibacter > Mucilaginibacter gossypii. The sequence goes on from NZ_CP071878.2 coordinate 3,441,915, forward strand.
TCACCGGCACTTTTACCTTTGTTGCCATTGATGATCATAAGCACCCGGTAAGCGTATTGTAAGCTTAAAGCGGAAAGCCTAAGGCCTAAAGCCCGATTTTCCCGTATACAAAACTGCTTTGAGCTTTCAGCCTTAGGCTTTAAGCTCTTTTTTAGCTTCTTAATGTAGTTTCTTGCGCTTCAACAACCCGCCTGTAGTATCATCAATACTTTGCTGTACAATAAAGGCCTTGGGATCGATACGAAGAATAGTTTGTTTTAGCGATGGGATTTCCAAACGGGTAGCAACAGTGAATACAATATCGCGGGGATCGTTAACATGCCCGTCTTTACCATAACCGCTTTTCCCCTGGTAAATGGTAACACCGCGGCCGAGAGTAACTGTTATTGCCCGGCGGATAGCATCGCTCTTGGTTGAGATAACGGTAATACCTGAATATTGCTCAATACCATTCAGCAAAAAGTCGATCATTTTGGCGGCCGCCATATAAGTTAATATTGAATACATAGCCGGTTCAACACCCAATACCGAAGCCGCAACCCCAAATATTAAGACGTTGAGCAACAAAATAAAATCGCTCACTTTAAGCAGTTGTGTTTTTTTACTCACCAATACGGCAGCTATTTCAGTGCCATCGAGCACGGCTCCTCCACGCATGGCCAACCCACTGCCGGTACCGATAAATACGCCGCCAAATACCGCGGTAAGTAATTTATCATGAGTAACATCCGGAAATTGCACTACTGCAAGGCATAATGAAAGCAAAGCAATGGCCACAGTACTTTTAATAGCAAACCAAAGCCCAAGCTTCCGGTAACCGATCCACAAAAAAGGCACGTTGATAACAAAGATCAAAACAGATATGGGGATGGAGGTTATATCAGATATCAGCATGGATACCCCGGTAGCACCTCCGTCGATAAAGTGGCTCGATAATAAAAAACCTTTAAGACCAAAAGCCGCCGATAAAATCCCGAGTCCGATATTTGCTGAATCCCTGATCGTGTTGATTGCCTTCATGCCCAAATATAGCTTTTTGGCGCTAAAAGCAGGTATTTGAACACTGACGAATGTTGATAAAGTGAGATTTTTGACTTTTACCTCACCACCACCTGTATCGTATTCCTGCTAATTTGTTCAAGCAAAATAGTTTTGCCTTTGGTTAATTCCTTAATGGTATTCGCCCCGTCATGGCGTACAGTAATGAGCGTTAGCCCATCGTTATATTTCACTTTAAAATCTTGTTTTAGGCCGTTCAGCAACTTTTCAAAACGCTCTTCGTTCAAATCAAAGCAAACCGAAAAACTTAATGCTGATGTTTGCATCACATTTACCTTAACATTGTTTTGAGCAAACAGGCGAAACACATCGCTAAGGTGATCTTCCGTTATAAAAGAGTAATCCTTACCTGATACTGACAGTAATACCTGGTTTTGTTTCAGGATGATCACCGGCTTGGTAAACTGATTATGTCCATCTTCTTTAATTACTGTACCGGGCGAAGATGGGTCTGTAAACGGCTTTACCAGCAATGGGATCCGTGCATTCTGCAACGGCTTGATGGTTTTTGGATGGATGACACTGGCGCCATAATAGGTCATTTCGATGGCTTCCGTATAGGAGAGCTCATCAAATTTAACCGTATCAGCAAAAAATCTCGGATCGGCGTTCAGGATGCCTGGAACATCTTTCCAGGCAGTAACCGATTCGGCACCTAAGCAAGCTGCAAATATAGATGCTGTGTAATCAGACCCTTCGCGACCAAGTGTGGTGGTAAAATTTTCGGAGGTGCCGCCCAAAAAGCCCTGGGTTACAACAATACTTTTTTCAAGTAAGGTTGGAAGATCCTTGCTGATACTTGCTTTAGTTTTATCCCAATCTACTATACCCTCTCTGTAAGTATTATCGGTATGCACATATCCGCGTACATCAAGCCATTTACTTTTGAGGCCAACCTGGTTCAGGTAGGCATTAACTATCCGGGTTGACACCAGTTCGCCAATGGATACGATCTGGTCATAAACAAAATCATAGCTATCATGTGGCTCATCCTCAATGGCCCAGTCAATTTCCACAAAGGTATTGGCAACTTCATCAAATACAGGGTGGCCCGGTTCAAATAATCCGCTCAGGATGTTGTAATGATATTCTTTAATTTCGTTAAAGATCCCGTGCATATCATCGGTTTGCTCCATGTAGGCTTTGGTAAGCTTTTCGAGCGCGTTGGTGGTTTTGCCCATGGCCGATACCACGATGAGCAATTGCTGACCAGTATATTGTTTTACAACATTAGCAAGGTTGGTAACACCCGCGGCATCTTTAACTGATGCCCCTCCGAATTTAAAAACAAGCATTTATTTAATGAATTGGCTTACAACCGAACCCGGCTGTACTAATGATTTGATCTGTGCGTATGGAATAAACAATTCGGTAATACCGGCCGCATATGGTTTAATATCATACTGATTGTACAAAAATTTAATCCCGAGTGGCGTAATAGAAAAATTAGTATTGAGCGCGAATTTGTTATCCTTAAAAAAATAATTGGTGGCGAGTGATGCGGTATCACTTAATTTTTCATTCTTCCTGAAAATCTTTTCGGCAACGGCATTTAATTTATCATGATACCCGTCAACAAGAATATCATCAAGTTTGAGGTTTTTACCGGCTTTGGTATCCCAGTTTATAAAGCCGACAGATGTGCTGCCATGAGCGCCGCCGGTATATGAATAACCCCGAACTTCGAGCGTTGTTAAGCTCGAATCCTGATGGATCACCTTAACAGAATCATCCAGCGTAAAAAACATTCCCGACCGCGCGTTAGTCTTCTTAAAATCATCATATGATTTCAGGAACTTTTTGGTCATCAGTTCCAGGCTGGTGTCGGCTTTACCGTCCATAGCAAACATCGATGTAAGCTTACGGGTTATGGTATCATTTAAAGTTTTGGCGCTGTCAAAAACAGGGTAGTTAATTTTCACTACCGTACAGGCGCTATCGGCCTTAGCACCGCAATCTGCCGCCCGCGCTTTGATTACTTTATAAGCATAACGCAAGGTATCAAATGACTTCTCGGGAATTTTATTAGGAACACCCCACTGACACGATGATAATCCCATCGCCAGAAAAAACGCCAGGCACAGATTTTTCATAGGTATAGTATTAGTAGTTTAACAACTGCTCTTTTGAAAGCGAAGCATTTAACCAGCCCGCCTCAATATTCGCGCCGTACTTATTGTAAAAGTTAATGGCCGGTTCATTCCAGTCAAGTACCTGCCAAACCATACCGCTGAAACCTCGTTCTTTAGCTTCCTGGATCAACCTGTCGAAAAGTAGTTTGCCGATCTTTTTGCCACGCATATCTTCAGTTACAATGAGATCTTCAAGGTACATGCGGAAGCCTTTCCAGGTGGAGTATCGGATATAGTATAGGGCAAAACCAACCACAAGGCCGTCAACTTCGGCAACAAAAGCTTTCCAGACCGGGTTAGGGCCAAACCCGGCTTCTTCAAAATGCTGCAGGGTTACGGTAACCTCTTCCGGGGCTTTTTCATAGAGGGCAAGCTCATGCACCAGCTCCATCAGGCGCGGACAGTCGGTTTGAATGGCTTCCCTTATAATTAGCCCCCCGGCCCCCTGAAGAGGGGGCTGACTTTCAATTTTATTTTCTGTATTATTCATTTTTATCTTTTCGCTTCGCAGTTGTTGGTGTTGTCACCAACAATTTCATATTTATTTTAACAGGTGTTCAACTTTTTTAGGTGTGAACACTCATAGTTACCTTCAAAACAAAACTAATTGATAATGAGATATTTAATTTATCACCCACTGCACATTCAAGCAACAATGAACGCATAATAACTGACAATCAACCACTTAACTTTTTGCAACTTTAAAAGTTGAACACCCGTTTTTGAAAAATTGAACACTCAAATTTCATTGCAAAAAACATGTTGCTGGTAACAACACCAACAACGGCCATAGCAAGAATGACGAAGCAATCGCATACTACACAAGGCGGCTATGCCTTCGTGCGATTGCCGCGCTGCGCTCGCAATGACATGATGGGCTAATTAATTATTTTTCCAATGCTTAATTACCCTGCCGCCAAATATCGTGCTGCCCAGCCTTACCATATTACTGCCTTGCTCAATAGCCAGTTTATAATCAGACGACATACCCATCGACAGGATATCAAAGCTTTCCTCTTTCCGGAAATAACTCACTTTTATGCCCTCGAAAAAGGTGTTCAGTTCGTAATATTCTTCTTTAATCTGCTTTTCGTTATCGGTATTGGTAGCAATACCCATCAACCCACGGATACGAACGTTTTTCATTGCAGCAAACTCTTCAGAGCGCAGCAATTCTATTGCTTCATCAAAGCCCAGTCCGTATTTGGTTTCTTCGTCGGCTATATAAATTTGCAAAAGGCAGTCAATTATTCTTCCGGCTTTTTCAGCATGTTTGTTGATCTCGTGCAAAAGCTTCAGGCTATCAACAGACTGGATCATACTTACAAAAGGCGCTATATACTTTACCTTATTGGTTTGCAGGTGACCAATCAAATGCCATTCGATGTCTTTAGGCAGTTGCTCATATTTTTCAACCATCTCCTGCACAATATTTTCTCCAAAAAGGCGCTGGCCTGCGTCATAAGCTTCCTGCACATCGCTGACAGGTTTTGTTTTTGATACGGCCAATAATATTACCTTATCTGCTTCCGTTTCCTTTTTTAAGCTTTTGATGTTATCTGCAATGCTCATTTATCCGTAAATTTGCTTAATTAATCAGCCGCTAAATTACTGAATGCATAAATATATAACCTTGTTTTTTTCTGCAGCACTTTTTTTATGTGCCTGCAATGGCAAAAGTATTCCCAACGATGTCCTCAAACCCGACGCTATGGCAGCGGTGTTAACCGAAATGCACATCATCGACGGCAGCCTGTATAATACCACGCAGATACCCGATAGTTTGTATAAATACGGCGCGGGTAAATATATTGCCATGTTTCAGCGCCTGCATACCGATACCGCGCATTTCAACCGCAGCATGCGGTACTACGCCATGCAGCCCGATAAACTGCTGGCCATTTATGACCAGGTAGATATTAAAATTAAAAGTAAAACCGATTCGCTTGCCAAAGTGCAAACAGAACAGAGCAAGGCTACGCGTAAGCTCGATTCGCTAAAAAACTTAAATATTAAAACTAAAATAGATTCGGCAAGAAAAATGCATCCGCATGAAAACACGGAAGCCCGCAAAGCCGACTCATTGAAAAATTTAAAAACTAAACTAAAAACCGACTCGGCAAGGAGATTCCATCCCCGCAAAAGCAAGAAAGCCCGCAAAGCCGATTCGTTAAAAAACTTAAAGTCATAACCTGATGCTTTACCCCCAAAACAGTGTAGATAAGCTGGGTTTTACCGAGATAAAAGAACTGATAAAAGCACATTGCCTGAGCGAAATGGGTCAACAAATGGTTGACAAGATCCAGGTGATGAGCAATTACGACCAGATCCATAAATTCCTGAGCCAGGCAAACGAGTTTAAGAATATCCTGGTTAATGATGAGGCCCTGCCCATCCAGCATTTTTTCGATATAAAGTCCCTTGCCAATAAAGCCCGTATAGAGGGCGTTTTTTTAAGCGAAGAAGAGTTTTACCAGGTTCAGGCTTCGTTAACCACGGTATTTGCCGTTATTGCCTATTTTAACGAGCGTGAAGGCTTGTACCCTAACCTTGAAGCCCTTTTTGAGCACCTGCCTATTGAAAAGGCAATCCTTAAAAAGATAGACGCCGTAATTGATCAGAAAGGCAAGATCAGGCCCAACGCCTCGCGCGAACTAATGGAAATTACAACCGGCATTGCCAAAGCCGAGCAGGAAGCCCGCAAAAAGATTGATATGGTTTTTAAAAATGCCACATCAAACGGCTGGGCTGCCGATGGTTCACTAACGGTGCGTGATGGCAGGCTGGTGATCCCCCTGCTGGCCGAAAACAAGCGCAAGCTGAAAGGCTTTGTACACGATGAGTCGGCCTCGGGCCAAACAGTTTACATTGAGCCCGAAGAGGTATTTGTACTCAACAATCGCATTCGCGACCTGGAATTTGAACGCCGCCGCGAAATAGTAAAAATCCTTACCGCTTTAACTACCGAGTTAAGGCCTTATGTACCTTTGCTGCTCTCGTACCATGGCCTATTAACCAAGCTTGATTTTGTGCGTGCCAAAGCGCTGTTTGCCATTGATATTGAAGCCGAAATGCCGCAGGTGATAAACGAGGCCAGGGTTAAATTATACAATGCCCGTCACCCCTTGTTGTTCCTGAATTTTAAGGCCGAGAAAAAAACGGTTGTCCCACTCAATATGCAAATAGATGAAGGTACCCGCATCATCGTGGTATCGGGACCTAACGCGGGCGGTAAATCTGTTTGTATGAAAACCGTTGGTTTATTACAGATGATGGTGCAGGCTGGTTTACTCATCCCTGCCGATGAAGCCAGTGTTGTAGGTGTATTTAAACAGCTTTTTGTCGATATCGGTGATGACCAGTCGATAGAAAGTGATTTGAGTACGTACAGTGCCCACCTGTCAAAAATGAAAAACTTTGTGGAGCAGGCGAACGGTAAAACTCTCATTCTGATAGATGAATTTGGTACCGGTACCGATCCGCAATTTGGCGGGCCGATTGCCGAGGCCGTGTTGGAATCCCTTAACCAAAAAAAGGTTAAGGGCATGGTAACTACCCATTACTCCAATCTTAAAATATTTGCCAGCAATACGGAAGGGATCGAAAATGCTTCGATGCTGTTCAATAACGTTGAGATGAGGCCGCTGTACCAGTTGGAGATTGGCAAGCCCGGAAGTTCATATGCGTTTGAGATCGCCCAAAAAATAGGCTTGCCGCAAAACGTGCTTAACCTGGCCAAAAACAAAATAAGCGAAGGGCAGAAAAAGGTGGACACCCTGCTGGTTGACCTGGAGCGTGAAAAGCGTTCTATTTTTGAAACCAAACAAAAACTGGATAAACAACAACGCAAGGTTAATGAGCTGCTTGCAGAAAACGAGAAGTTAAAAAGCTATCTCGAAGAAAATAAACGAACACTGATTAAGGAAGCCAAGGATCAGGCCAAGAACATTATCCTGAACGCAAACAAGCTGGTTGAAAATACCATTTCCGAAATAAAGAGCAGCAATGCCGATAAAGAAAAAACAAAGCAGCTGCGCGAAAATCTGAATGTTGAGCTTAAAAAGAACACCGTTAAAACTGAGGCGCCAAAACCTGCTGCCCCTGTTGATGAGGAGCTAAAACCGGGCGACTGGGTGAAACTCACCGATTCGGAAACTACAGGCCAGGTGATAGAGATCATCAAGGAGAATGTAGTAATTGCCATTGGCGATTTACGCACCGTTGCTAAAAAGAAACGCGTGATTAAAGTTTCCAAATCATCGGTACCTAAAGAGATCAGGCGAAATTTCAGTTCGCACACCAATGACATGGCCAGTTTTAGTCCGGAGATTGACGTACGTGGCCAGCGTACCGAAGATGCGCTTCACGCCATTGAAAAACTGTTTGACCGTGCACTGATGATGGGCTTTAACAACCTCAAGATCATTCATGGTAAAGGCGATGGAATTTTACGCAAAATGATCAGGCAATACCTCAAAAAATATGAACAGGTTGACCGCATGGAAGATGAGCATGCTGATCGTGGCGGAGATGGAATAACTTATGTATATTTGAAGTAACCATAACGTTAAAATATCATAAAAGCCTCGTCATTGCGAGGTACGAAGCAATCCCCGATTAGCATAGCCGCTCTGTAAAGTTTGGGATTGCTTCGTACCTCGCAATGACGGTTCACGATTTGTTAGCATTAATTTACCGATTCAACCTTAACTTATTTCAAATAAACTATGTCATTAAAATCTATTGCTCCTATGTTATACACCCGGCAGGTACGGGAAAGTGTTGATTTTTATATTAATAACCTTGGTTTTACCTGCATTGGCTATGATGAGGACTGGGGTTGGGCCACTGTAAGCCGTGATGATATCGAAATCATGCTTGCTTTGCCTGTTGATAATGCATCGTTCACCGTGCCCAAATTTACCGGCTCATTTTATATCCGGACAGATAAAGTTGATCTATTGTGGAGCGAACTGAAAGACAGGGCAGTAATTTGCTACCCTATTGAAGATTTTAATTACGGCATGCGCGAGTTCGGCGTTTTTGATTATAATGGCTACCTGCTGCAGTTTGGGATGCCGATTGAATGATAATTTCTTAACAAATACTTACGGATAGGCCAATGACTTATCCGCGTTTTGCATAAGTTTCCTATTTTTAGGGCAACCCCGCCGTTGTTGGTGTTGTCACCAACAAAATTTGTTTACCAGTTTTATTAACGGTAACGTAATTAAAAAACATAATTTATTGAAAGAATAGAAGTTGTTGGTGACAACACCAACAACGGCATAGGCATAGAGGAGATTTTTTTGCTGCATTGATTTTGCATAAGTTTCCTATTTTTAGGGCGGCCAAACCCTAATAAAGATGCGCAGATTATATTTTCTTGTATTTTTCATTGCTTTTACCGGTTCAATAACAAGCTGTCTTGCTCAAAATATTATTTTAAAGAGCAAAGATCAGCGCATCCGCTACACCGGGCGGATCAATCAAACTGATGAAGCTGCCGAACTTTACTGGACGGGCTCATCATTAAAAATTAGTTTTGACGGAACCGGCGCATCGGCTGTGATGCAGGATGAACGGGGCGAAAACTATTTTACCATCATTGTTGATGACAAGGTTGTAAACACCATTCACCTTGATAATACCAAACAGGCTTATACACTCGCTGAGAACCTGCCGAGCGGTAAGCACACCCTCGAACTGTTTAAACGTACCGAATGGGACAAAGGCAAAACCCTTTTTTATCAGTTCACCTTGGCCAAAGAAGCTACTGCATTAACTGCACCAGAGGCTAAAAAACGTAAGATCGAATTTTTCGGCAACTCCATTACCTGCGGTTATGCCGATGAGGACACCACCGGGCAGGATCGTGGCAGCGCCCCTTATGAAAACGGCTACCTTAGCTACGCGGCCCTTACTGCCCGTCACTTTAATGCACAGTATGTTTGCACCTCTAAAAGTGGGATCGGCATTACCGTGAGCTGGTTCCCGCTCATTATGCCCGAAATGTATAACCGCCTTGATCCAACAGACCCAACAAGCACCTGGAATTTCAAAAAGTATACGCCCGATGTAGTAGTGATCAACTTGTTTCAAAATGATTCGTGGATTGTAAACCAACCCAGCAATCCACAGTTTAAAGAGCGCTTTGGCAGTAAAGCCCCCGAGCCGGAGCAGATCATTAAAGCTTATAAAGAGTTTGTAAAAAGTATCCGCAAGGTATATCCTAAAGCACAGATCATTTGCGCGCTGGGCAGCATGGATGCAACCAAAGCAGGTTCGCCATGGCCGGGTTATATTGAGAAGGCCGTTGCTGCTTTAAATGATAAAGGCATTTACACGCACTTTATTCCTTATAAAAATACGCCGGGGCATCCGAGCCTGAAAGAGCAGCAAGCTATGGCCGATGATTTGATCGCTTTTATGGAAAAGACGGTTAAGTGGTAAAATATAAAACCATGTCATTGAGCGTAACGCGGCAATCTCGTAGCAATACAGGGCAAATATGCTTTTCGTATTGCAAAACGACGAGATTGCCACGTCGCCCCAAGGCTCATTCCGACTCGCTCCTCGCAATGACATAAAATTTTACCTTACTCCCCTACCTTCTGCTGATCAGGCAGCTCATTAGGTCCTGGAATATTGGTTTGTTGCTTTTTGCTGGCATCCCCGTCATCGTCGGCAGTTCCTTCCTGGTATTGCTGCTGCGGGTTGGGCTTGCTATTACTGGTTTCCGTTTGTCCATTGTCCTCATCCGAACGGCCGTTTTGTGACACGTTGATCACATTGCCGTAGTTGGCGTTACCTGCCTGGTTAGGATCTTTAAAATTGCTGTTTTCGGGATGTTCCTCGGCAGGCTGGGTGCGGTTAAAGTATTCGTTATTATTGCCCGCCATTTGTGACGGATTGTCTTTATCGTTACCGGCCGGGGTGATATTGTTTTGACCAAAGTTTTGGCCTCCCATACCGTTTCCTTCCATACCTGGGTCATTGGGGCTTTTCATTTCTGAGCTACCAAACAGATAACTTCGTTTCAGGTCTTTTTCGTCCTCATTATTGTCGTCATCCACCCGGTAAGCATTGGGTTTGTTTTCTTCATGTTCGTGGCGTTTAAGCTCGTCGCTCCTGAACTCGTCATCTCGTAATTCCATAGGTTTTTATTTGATATATTAATTAATAATAAAATTAATTTCTATTTGTTTTAATAAAACCTATAAATCAATTGTCCCCATGTCATTGCGAGTAACCATCAGGGAAGCCCTGAAAAAAAATGAAATGACATGCATTGCGATGAGAAGTAAGATATTTGTCTTGAACATCGGGCAAACTACACACCCCGTATAACCCTTGGGGCCTTTAAGAGCCCGCTTGCGAGTTTGGGACTGTCGCTTTTTGCAAAAAACATTATAGGGAACCACCAGTTCTGACCAACTGGTGGTTTACCGCGCTTTTAAGCTTAGACTTTTTAAAGCGGCAGAGTTTGCCCTGTTTTTTAAAAATATGGGCAAAGCTAAACAAAACAAAAAGAAGAAGGGGGCAGGAACTCCTGCAGGTTCAAAAAAGATGGAACGATTTGGGATTCTTTACCCCAGATCAGCCGGGATCGATGTAGGGAGTATGCTCATGGTCGTATCTTACACTGATTCCAGGGATCAGATCCACCTGAAACAGTTTGACAGTTTTACCTCCAGTCTTAATAAACTGGCCGACTTGCTACAGGGGGAAAAGGTGGAGATCGTAACGATGGAATCAACCGCCAACTATTGGATGCCCCTGCATAGTATCCTTGAGTCCCGGGGCATAAAGGTGGTGATGATCAACCCAAGCCATTATCGGAATGTATCGGCACGAAAAACGGATATTAATGATGCACAGTGGTTGCATAAGCTGCTTACCCATGGTCTTTTACGCGAATCACATATTGCTCCGGCCTGTTACCAGGACCTGCGGCAATATATCCATGAAAGGCAGATCTGCCAGGACCAAAAAAGCGATACACTCAACCGTATCCAAAACACCCTGACCAAAATGAATATCAAGTTCCAGCACCTGATCAGCGATATTGAAGGTGTATGCGGCATGAAGCTTTTGCGGATGATCTGCTCAGGGATCTCAGATCCGGAAAAACTGCTTTGTAGTATCGATCATAAACGGCTGAAAGCAAGTCAGCAGGAATTGCTCCATTCTCTTGAGGGAGACTACCGGGACAGCCAGATCAATACACTTAGGGGCAGCCTAAAGGCATACGACTTTTTTAAAGAGCAGATGCTTTATTACGAACAGCACATCGAACAAACGCTTAAACTATTGGCACCGGAGATAAAAAGCTCAAAGAAACAAGGCATGGTCCGCAAGAATCAATATCATATCAACTTAAAAGATTACCTGGTAGCAATTTTGGGCGTGGACCTGACAGCAGTGGAAGGCTTGGATGAGATCGGCTTGCTAACGATACTGGCAGTAACAGGGCCTGAGATGAGCAAATGGCCTACCGCAGGCCATTTTACAAGTTGGTTAAACCTGTCACCCCGTCCTAAAATAACAGGAGGCAAGCTCGTAGGCTATGAAAAACGGATCACCCACAACCCGGCTACGCAGGCTTTCAGGTTGGCGGCAAACTGCCTGTGGCAAAGCAAGGGGCCGTTAGGGCAGCAATACCGAAAATTAGCTGCAACTAAGGGAAAGGCAAAAGCTATTAAAGCAGTGGCCAGGAAAATAGCCGTGATATTTTATAATATGGTACTTAAACAGGAAGCCTACGATGTCACTAAAGTCCAGCAAGATGTAGAGGTTCAAAAGGCAAGAAAGATCAGCCGTCTGCAAAAAGAAGCGCAAAAACTTGGTCTTACACTCCAAAAAGCAGCTTGATTATGAATCTCTTACAGACACGTCATTATAAGCGATAGCGTGGCAATCGCACGGACGCAGGGCCGCCCTGTATAGCAATGCGATTGCTTCGTCGTCCCTCCTCAATGACATAAGTTTATTTCCGTTATTTGTTTACACTCTTTTGGCGCAAGTCTTGTGTGCAGGGTGGTGCAGAGCTGACTTGTGGCCCCGATCGCCCATTTCCATTCCATCCTTCAAAAGCTTAAGTTAAAACAATGTAATACGCTTACATTCATAAAACACAAACCTGCCCTAATAAGTTATCTACATAACCATAAGCTTCAGGCTTATTTTACTTAAATTTATAGCAACCAATTATAATATATGAATAAAGTAGTTAGTGGTGCCGATGAGGCCATCCGCGACATTTCCGATGGTATGACCCTTATGCTGGGCGGCTTCGGCTTATGCGGATTGCCCGAAAATTGCATTGCCGCCCTGGTAAAAAAGGGGGTTAAGCAACTCACCTGTATCTCCAATAATGCCGGGGTTGATGACTTCGGCATCGGCCTGATGCTGAAGCAGCGCCAGGTAAAAAAAATGATCTCATCGTACGTGGGCGAAAACGCCGAATTTGAACGCCAGTTACTAAGCGGCGAGCTTGAAGTGGAACTGATACCACAAGGTACGCTGGCCACCCGCTGTATGGCCGCCGGTTACGGCATGCCCGCCATATTCACCCCCGCAGGTATTGGCACCGAAGTGGCCGAAGGCAAGGAAGTGCGCAACTTTAACGGTAAAGATTATTTAATGGAAATGGCCTTTAATGCCGACTTCGCCATTGTAAAGGCATGGAAAGGCGATACCATGGGCAACCTGGTATATCGCTCTACCGCGCGCAATTTTAACCCGGTAATGGCTATGGCCGGTAAGGTAACCATTGCCGAAGTGGAAGAACTGGTACAACCCGGCGAACTTGATCCGGATCATATCCATACACCGGGTATTTATGTACACAGGGTTTTTAAGGGGGCCAACTACGAAAAACGAATTGAGCATGCAACGGTGAGAAGTAAACAATAAATATCAAACACCACGTCATTGCGAGACACGAAGCAATCCCCGATTGGCAGAGCGACTATACAAGTCTCTCTGTATAGCAAGCGATTGCCTCGTTCCTCAATGACATAATTAATAAAACGCCACATGTCATTGCGAGCGTAGCGTGGCAATCGCACAGAGGCATAGCCGCCCTGTATAGCATGCGATTGCTTCGTACCTCGCAATGACATGATTTAATAAAGAAAATCATGCTTGACAAACAAGGCATCGCAAAGCGAATTGCAAAAGAAATAAAAGACGGTTATTATGTTAACCTCGGCATTGGCATCCCAACGCTGGTAGCCAATTATATACCGGATACCATGGATGTGGTATTACAATCCGAAAATGGTTTATTGGGGATGGGACCTTTCCCTTTTGAGGGGGAGGAAGACCCGGATACCATTAATGCAGGCAAACAAACCATCACCATGCTGCCAGGATCGGCCATATTTGATTCGGCCATGAGTTTTGGGATGATCAGGGCTAAAAAGGTAAACCTTACCATCCTTGGCGCTATGGAAGTATCCGAAAATGGGGATATAGCCAACTGGAAAATCCCCGGTAAAATGGTTAAAGGTATGGGTGGCGCTATGGATCTTGTAGCGTCGGCCGAAAATATCATTGTAGCCATGCAGCACGTAAACAAAGCGGGCGAATCAAAGTTGCTGCCCCAGTGTACCCTTCCCCTCACCGGCGTACACTGCGTTAAAAAAATCGTGACGGAGCTGGGTGTATTTGACGTTTTGCCCGAAGGTGGTTTCAGGCTTATTGAAAGGGCTCCGGGAGTAAGTGTTGAAGAAATTAAACAGGCTACGGCAGGGAAGCTCATTATTGAAGGCGACGTGCCGGAAATAATTCTGTAGTCACGTCATTGAGTAACCATCAAGGAAATCCTGAAAAACACCGTGATGACGTATAAAATATATCTTAGCGATGGTGTGTCTGGCGCGTTAGCGATAGCAGCGGATACCGGCCTTGTGGCTAATGCCCGTGCAGTATGAGCGTATAGCGCGGGCCACAGGCAACGCCCATATCACAAAACAGGCCCAAAAAACCAACTTGATAATCAATTATTTACAATGACGTCATCATAAAGCACGAAGACAACCGACCGTAGGGAGCTCATTAATACCTATAAAAATCAAATTACAATTATTAATAATCCCCAATAAGCAAGTCCGCTCTGTATAGCTCGCGATTGCTTCGTTCCTTATAATGACGTGTCTGTAAGAGATTCATAATCAAGCTGATTTTTGGAGTGTAAGACCAAGTTTTTGCGCTTCTTTTTGCAGACGGCTGATCTTTCTTGCCTTTTGAACCTCTACATCTTGCTGGACTTTAGTGACATCGTAGGCTTCCTGTTTAAGTACCATATTATAAAATATCACGGCTATTTTCCTGGCCACTGCTTTAATAGCTTTTGCCTTTCCCTTAGTTGCAGCTAATTTTCGGTATTGCTGCCCTAACGGCCCCTTGCTTTGCCACAGGCAGTTTGCCGCCAACCTGAAAGCCTGCGTAGCCGGGTTGTGGGTGATCCGTTTTTCATAGCCTACGAGCTTGCCTCCTGTTATTTTAGGACGGGGTGACAGGTTTAACCAACTTGTAAAATGGCCTGCGGTAGGCCATTTGCTCATCTCAGGCCCTGTTACTGCCAGTATCGTTAGCAAGCCGATCTCATCCAAGCCTTCCACTGCTGTCAGGTCCACGCCCAAAATTGCTACCAGGTAATCTTTTAAGTTGATATGATATTGATTCTTGCGGACCATGCCTTGTTTCTTTGAGCTTTTTATCTCCGGTGCCAATAGTTTAAGCGTTTGTTCGATGTGCTGTTCGTAATAAAGCATCTGCTCTTTAAAAAAGTCGTATGCCTTTAGGCTGCCCCTAAGTGTATTGATCTGGCTGTCCCGGTAGTCTCCCTCAAGAGAATGGAGCAATTCCTGCTGACTTGCTTTCAGCCGTTTATGATCGATACTACAAAGCAGTTTTTCCGGATCTGAGATCCCTGAGCAGATCATCCGCAAAAGCTTCATGCCGCATACACCTTCAATATCGCTGATCAGGTGCTGGAACTTGATATTCATTTTGGTCAGGGTGTTTTGGATACGGTTGAGTGTATCGCTTTTTTGGTCCTGGCAGATCTGCCTTTCATGGATATATTGCCGCAGGTCCTGGTAACAGGCCGGAGCAATATGTGATTCGCGTAAAAGACCATGGGTAAGCAGCTTATGCAACCACTGTGCATCATTAATATCCGTTTTTCGTGCCGATACATTCCGATAATGGCTTGGGTTGATCATCACCACCTTTATGCCCCGGGACTCAAGGATACTATGCAGGGGCATCCAATAGTTGGCGGTTGATTCCATCGTTACGATCTCCACCTTTTCCCCCTGTAGCAAGTCGGCCAGTTTATTAAGACTGGAGGTAAAACTGTCAAACTGTTTCAGGTGGATCTGATCCCTGGAATCAGTGTAAGATACGACCATGAGCATACTCCCTACATCGATCCCGGCTGATCTGGGGTAAAGAATCCCAAATCGTTCCATCTTTTTTGAACCTGCAGGAGTTCCTGCCCCCTTCTTCTTTTTGTTTTGTTTAGCTTTGCCCATATTTTTAAAAAACAGGGCAAACTCTGCCGCTTTAAAAAGTCTAAGCTTAAAAGCGCGGTAAACCACCAGTTGGTCAGAACTGGTGGTTCCCTATAATGTTTTTTGCAAAAAGCGACAGTCCCAAACTCGCAAGCGGGCTCTTAAAGGCCCCAAGGGTTATACGGGGTGTGTAGTTTGCCCGATGTTCAAGACAAATATCTTACTTCTCATCGCAATGCATGTCATTTCATTTTTTTTCAGGGCTTCCCTGATGGTTACTCGCAATGACGATTTAGTAAAACGCTATAGCATCCCTCAAAGAAACTCCTATCTTTAAAACATGAATTTCATATTTGGCATTGCTGGAATGATGGGCATGGCAATTGCCGCGCTGCTGTATTTTATACCCGCTATAATAGCCCGCGAAAAAGCCGATTTTAAATTGATCTTCCTGTTAAACCTGTTTCTGGGCTGGACTATTATCGGCTGGATCTGGGCGCTTATTTGGTCGTTTGAAAAGGAAAAAGCGCCTTTAGATTATTATAAAGCCGGCTATCCTGGTTATATAACCGAAAAAGCGCTGAAGCTGCATGAACTATACAAACAATTTGATGCCGGCGTTATTACCAAAGCCGATTACGACAAAGCACTGAAAGAGATTTTAGGCGATCTGTCTTAAAATAAACGTCCCCTCAAATCAGCTGAAATCTCTTCCGTTATCACCATAATGTCCTCAGCAACGTGGGTGTTATTGGTGATCACACGGTCGCATTCATCTTTGTAGGGCAGCAGGTATTCTTTGTAGGCAGGCACCACGTGGTTGATCCATTTATACATCACATCATCATGCGAGTAGCCGCGTTCTATCAGGTCGCGTTTAAGGCGGCGCTGCAGGGCAACATCTTCATCGGCATCAATAAAAACTTTAAGATCAAGCAGCTCCGATATATCTTTAAAATGCAGGATAAACAAGCCCTCCACTATCAAAATAGGTGCAGGCTTGATCTCTATCATTTTGGGGATAGCATCGGGGTTATTGAAAGTGTATTCCTGTTTTAGGATAGCTTCCTTATTTAAAAGCTTGCTGATATCCTGCTGAAAATGTTGATGATCAATAGTTGAAGGAAGATCAAAGTTATATTCTTTGTTCTCCTCCTTGGTCATGTTATGTGCTACCGGGATGTAATAATCATCCTGCGATACGAGGCTCACCTCGTCGGCAGTAAAATGTTCTAAAAAGCACTTTAAAAAAAAGGTTTTGCCCGAGCCGCTTCCGCCGGCAATTCCAATAATATAAGGTTTATTCATTCGGGCTGCCGTAGCTGATATTTACCTGGAAACGTTTATCTAAAGCACCTAAAGCATCGGCAGTGTTCTTGGTCATGATGATCAAAACATTTTTGTTTGTTTCGTTATCGGTAAAACGGCCAACAACCTTTGCAAAGGTGGTATGATTGTTCATAGGGTTGGTAATTTTTATGATGGTGCCTATTGGTGCTGTACGGTGCAGTACCAATTCCTTTTTAGGATCTAAACCGGCGTCATCCATCCAGGTAGCTACACCTTTTTCAACTTTCTCGTACAGGCCAAAACGGTTAGCTTTACCATGATCGCCGGTGGTGTCCTGCTGTGCAGCCACCGAGGTCGAATCGCGCTGCATTACAGGCTGTTTGGCTTCTTCGGGGGGTAAACCGGTACGCACGTTAATAACCTGGTTAGGAGTTACAGAATCAGAGCTTAGTTTATTAAGTGCTTTGATATCCTCAACAGATGTATTAAAACGCTTGGCGATAGAAAACAAGGTTTCGCCCGCCGATACTTTGTATTGCTGCACATTAAGCATGCTTACTTTTTTAACGGTATCGGCAGCAGCCTGCTGTGGTTTGCTTGCAGCAGTCTGCATTACAGGGGCAGGCGAACTAACCGGAGCCTGTGCCTGCGGTTTGTTTTGCTGAACCGGAGCCTGGGTAACCGGTTTTTGTTGTGCAGGTGCAGGATTTGTTGCTGCTTGTTTTGCAGGTGCAGTTACTGCCGGTTGCGCGGCAGCTTCGCCCGAAAACGGCAATTCGGTAGGTACTTTTACAATACCGCCAATTTTAAGCGGGGCGTTATTATTAAACTGTATAATAGCTTTAGGGCTGATGTTGTAGCGACGGCCTATAGAGTAGTAATTATCTTTGGGATCAAGCTTGTGAACGATCACTTTTTTGCCGTTCAGGTTTTCAACACCAATTGAGTCAACAACAGGGTTTGCAAAAAGCGATAGGGAGAGTGTGAGTAAGGGAGCGACCAATAATAAAATCTTAAATTTCATAATAAATTATAATACAGTAATTTACAAGTTCAACACTATTAAGCCCGATCTGTTTTTTAAATAGATGAGCTGATTATTATGTAGTACAAACGCCTCGGGTTGCATTTTTTGTATAGCGTTATGTAACAAATCGTGATACAAAAGGGTACCCTCCTCGTTAAATACAAACAAGTGCTGTTCAAGATGCTCCTGCAAAAGCGTGTGCAAAGATACAATTCTGAATCTATTGTAGCTGATATAATGAACCGCATTTGCATATACACTGAGCGGTAAATATAAACTATTTACTTCCGCTGCAGGTACCAATTCAGGGCTAATGATCTGATTATTTAGAGGTTGATCAGGCACGGGCTCATATCCTCTTAGTGCATTGCCGGTTTTAACATCAAGTAAAAATAATTTCTTTGGTTGTAGCTGGGCATTGTAAACTACAGGGCCATTTACCGACAGATGATCAAAAGCTAAAGTGAAATTGCTCCATAATGCCTTGCCTGTTGTAGCTTCAATAGCTGTCAAGCCCTTATGTACCGGCCCCGTGGCCGATTGGTAATTATGGAGTAATAATACGCCACCATAAGCAGCTTCAATACCGGTAAGCCAGCGCTCGGGGGTAGTTAAGCCTTCAAAATAAACCTCACCGTTTTGCAGGTTCAGGGCCGAAAAACTAACCTGCTTATCGGCATGGTCCCTGATCTCGAGGAACAGCGTTTGGCTGCTTTCGTCAATTTCCATACGCCAAACCGGGGACTGGCAAGTTTTGCTGATGAAGGGAAAAAGCGAAGTCATAGAGAATGCAAATATGCTCATTAAAATTAAAACTGTTTACCTTCGCCAAACATTGCCCGCAAAGGCATGTTACACTTAAAACATCAAATTTATTTATGAATGCTAAAGAAATAAGCCTCGAAGAAGTTAAAGTAAAACCCGTAGTTGACCACCTGAACGACCTGCTGGCTAATTACCATATCCACTACCAAAAACTGCGCGGCTGCCACTGGAACGTTAAAGGCACAAGCTTTTTTACATTGCACCTGAAATTTGAAGAGATGTACACTGCCGCGCTGGTTACTATTGATGAGCTTGCCGAAAGGATCCTGAGCCTTGGCAAACCTCCTATCAGCACGTTTAAAGATTATATTGAAACATCAAGCATCAAAGAGACCCAGACCATCGGCTTAAAGGATACCCTGATGGTGAAAGCTATTATTGACGATTTGGCTGCGCTGATAAAAATGGAACGCGAGATATTGACCATCACCGCCGATGCCGGAGACGATGGCACAAACGACATGATCAACCGCTTCATGCAATTCAACGAAAAAAATACCTGGATGCTGCGTTCATTCGTGAACGAGGACTAATCCGCACATAATCCTACTGTAAAAAAGCCACATCTGAGACAATCCGGATGTGGCTTTTTTTAAAACGGGGTTTACACAGGTTTGCATATTTCGTATATTTGCACGAAATAAAATGCCATCACTTTAAGTGGCAGATGTTCTGTTTATTTTCCTATGGTGTAATGGTAGCACGTCAGATTCTGGCTCTGAAGATTGAGGTTCGAGCCCTTGTAGGAAAACTTGTTTTGGAGGCCCTTAGCGTATTGCTAAGGGCTTTTTTTGCATTTAAAGGCTAAAAACGCATTTTTTAAAAAACTTTCAAAACCCAAATTACTTGCCCCTGTTAAGTTGAGCAGCTTTTTTGTTGAATTTATCAAAAATGTTTTTTATCACCATTCAAAACTTTTAAATCGTGGGTCAGTTACCCGATCGGCCGCATCGGTAACCTGAACGTTTGAAAAAATCGTCCACTGCTACCGGGTTTGCGTAATCTAATTCGATGATTTCCTTTAGCGCTGCTTTTTTATCTTTTGCCTGGTCATAATATGCCTGGCATATCCGGTAACCGATAAAGTAGCCCAGGTCGGGCGCGGGCAACGCCGGGTTTTGGCCGGTACTCACCCAGTTATCATTATTTTGAGTATACATTTCCTGTCGGAAAGAGTTCCACACTTCCTTTTCATGCAGGGAACCGTAAGCCATATAAGGTGTTTTCATTGGGATGCCGGTTACCCGTTTGGCCACAAAATCGCAGGCCCCCTCCCGGATAGCCGAAGTCAGTACATTGATATGCTGAAAATCCGGACGCTTTTGCTGCGTGTGGGTATACTCGTGGATCCCCATGCGTACCAACTGATCGCCCGTCATCTCAGGATCGTTCAGCACGACTTCCAACCCGATGAGCGACAGATTGCCGCGGACCGTGCCGCCCTGCTGTCGTAAACCAACAATAAAATAGGACTGTGCGGGCTTCAGTCTGGGATATAGCTTTTGAAAGCGAGCGATCTGTCTTTCCAGTTTTCGTACGGCAGCATAGATCATGAATTGCTTTCTTTGCAGGATATCCCAAAAGCCGGGATTGCTCCTGAGCAACGCCAACCATTTACGGTCCAGGCCGTCTTTATTACGCATGAACGCTTTCAGACCTTCACTGGCGTTGCCGATATACAGACGGTTAACCGCGTCAAGTTGCCGGGCTGTATCAGGGCTGGCTGATACGCTATCGCGCATCTTCCAAAAATTCTTCCAGTCTGTTTGATAAACATGCTGTGCCCGGCAAAGCACCGGGGCCAACAAAATCAGGAACATAATTTTCTTCATCATTAAGCTGCTTTAGTTCAATTCTTCGAGGTATTTAGCAGGCAAGTAAACTGAGAAATGGTAAATAATTTACTCCGTTCGTAGACTTTTGGCCGGGTTGGCGATCGCTGCCTTGACAGATTGAAAACTGATAGTGATCAGGGCGATCAGTATAACCAATACACTACCGGATACAAACAACCAGCAGTTGAGTATAATTCGGTAAGGGTAATGTTGCAGCCACTGGCTGGCCGCGATCCAGGCAAACGGAATAGATATGGCGAGCGCGATAACGACCAGTTTAAAAAAATCCGCTGAGAGGATTACCACTACGTTGCCTGCTGAAGCTCCAAGCACTTTGCGTATGCCGATCTCTTTGACCCGCTTCTCAACGGCTAATACAGATAAGCCGAACAAGCCGATGCAGGAAATAAAGATAGTAAGTGCAGCACTGAATAAAATAATCGCTTTCCACCTGGCTTCGGCTGCATAACTTTGCTTATTCTGGTCTTGTTTAAAGTTATAAACGAAAGGACTCAGCGGGAACAATTCTTTAAATACCCGGCCGATGAACCGGATACTCGCGGTCTCCGTGCCGGGCTTGATTTTAATGTACATCATACCGAAGCTATTTGCCGGATTCATGGTGAAAAGCTGCGGGCCTGTTTTTTCAGTCAAAGGCTGATAATGGTAGTCCTTAACCACGCCTACAACGGTGTACGTCTCATTACCAAAGGTGTTGATTTGCTGCCCAACGGGGTGCTTCCAACCGGCTTCTTTGGCAAACGCCTCATTGATCAAGACTGATTTTAGCTGATCCGACGGATAGGCAGCTGAAAAATTCCTTCCGGCAATAACGGGTACACGAAGGAGCGGTAAATAGTCAGCATCTATTGTTTCAACAGCGATGTTAATCTGCTGATCACCATTTATTTTTACTGTATTGTTATTATAACCGCCATTTTTAGGGGTAGCTTCCACAATATTAGGGTTCTCCATCAATTTCTTTTTTATCAAAACCGCTTCACTTTGGGTCAAAGGAAATTGGTCAACCGTAATCAAATTACGATCATCATAACCCAGGCTTTGTGTAGTCAGATAATTGAACTGTAAAAAAATGGTGATCGCGCCTATGATTAAAAAAGAAGCCAGCGCGAACTGAAAGACGACCAAGGCCTTTTGTAAATAACTTTTCCCGGCCAGGTTAAAACGACTGTACAATGTTTTGACCGGGTGGTAACCGGACAAAATGATAGCGGGATAAAACCCGGCCAGTAAACCGGTGAGCACAAAAAGCGCGATATAACAGCTCACCAGTTTTGCATTAAGCAAATAAGTAAGCGACAGCACTTTATTCGCTAACCCGCCAAATACCGGTAATATCGTTATAACGATCCCCAGCGCAACGGTGAAAGCGATCAAACAAAGCAGAAAAGACTCGCTTAAAAATTGCAGCCGTAATTGCTGTCTGGTGCCGCCGATCACTTTACGGATACCGATCTCTTTTGCCCGCTTTACCGAACGTGCTATGGTAAGGTTAACAAAATTGATGCAGGCGCTCAGCAGCACAAAAAGGGCGATGGCCGAAAGAATATAGGCAAATTCAGGGTTACTTTTATCGTGGAGTATTTCGTTTTCGTTCGGCACCATCTTACCCAGATGAATACCAGTAAGCGGCTCCAGCAAATAAGCTATACCGATATTTTTTACGTGATATTTATTTTTTATTTCCCCAATGGCTTTGCCGGCATCTGATACAAATACCTCGTTCATTTTTCCTTCAACAGCTTTAATATCCGCGCCGGGAGATAGCACGACAAAAGTGCTGAGAAATGAGTTAAACCAATTAGCATTATTATTTTCGGCTGCAGCGGGAACATGCAGCGGTCTCAGTACCTGGAATTTGAGGGATGAATTTTGCGGGCAATTCCTGGCAATCCCTGTGATCATGCAGGGTCTAAATACGCTGTCGTCCTTGATGGAGATAATCTGGCCGACGGCGTTTGAACGGCCAAAATACTTTTTCGCCATTTCTTCGGTAATTACCGCGGAATTGGGCTGGGTTAATACGGAACCTGCCTCACCACTAAGTAAAGGAAAACTGAATACCGAAAAAAAATTAGCATCGACAAAACATACACCCTGCGAATTGACATCTGTGCCGATTTTAATATCTGCCTGCGCCGGTTGAAAGCGGACAAAGCTTTGTATCTCCGGGATCTTTGCAGCAAAACGCGGACCGGGGAAATAACCGGTATAACTGCCGTTGGAGACACTGTTATCATCTTTGGTCGTTTGCTTATCAATCCGGTAGATCTGACTGGCATTTTGGTGAAAGCGGTCGTAGCTTACTTCGTCCTGAACATACAGTATGATCAGCATGGCGCAGGCCAGCCCAATACTTAAACCGGCGATATTGATGATGGAGTACAACTTTTGTTGCCGGAGGTTTCTGAATGCGGTTTTAAAATAATTGCGGAACATACGATTGCGGTTTAATTTTTCGGGAACCCGGTTTGGCGGACTTTCCGAACGCAATATTACTGGCCTGCTATGCGGCAGAATGGCCAATTTATCAAATGGCCATTCTTTTTTCAGGTTGTTTTTGTATTCCACAGGGGTCTTTCCGGTCATTTCTTTAAAAACCCGGTTGAAAGTTCTTTGGGAATTGAACCCGGACCCGAAGGCAATGCCGAGTAGGGTCAGGTGGTTATAGCTGCTATCCTGCATTTTCCGGACCACTTCGCGTACCCGGAACTCATTGATAAAATCATTAAAATTCTTTTTCATCCCCAGGTTAAGGATCCGGGACAAGTCATGCGGATGCATCGCCAGTTTAACCGCCAGGGTAGCCAGGGTCAGTTCGGCATCTTCATAAAGGCGGCCGGCGGCTACCGCTTCTTTAAGTTTACGGCTTTTACTTCTGGCATCCGGCATGTCCGGCGTTATTGGTTGTGGTTGCACCGATCCAAGGGGTTTCAGTATTGCACCGGCCGCCATCCCGAACAATACCAAAGCTACGGCAAAACCGAAGATGGGGTAAAATGACCAGAGCAGGCAGAGCACAGCCAGCAATAAAAGCCACTGTTCCAGCCGCCGAAAAGTAAGCCTGGGCCGGTCCATCAGCACCGGCTGTATCCGGTCATAGAAAATACTGATCAAACGATGTGACAAATAGAGGTAGCCAATGGCCGAAATTAATACCAGCCATGCCGGCATCCAAAATGCAGGCAGCAAGAGGCAGAAGTGCAGCAGATCTATTAGTTTGAACCGTTGCCCGGGACAGGTTTGCTGCCGCACATAAAAATACAACAGCGGCCCCAGGGCCGGCAAAAGAACCGGCGTCAGTCCGCTGGTCTTCAATACGACTGTAACTAACGCAGAGCTTAAAAATAAATTACTGCTACGGTCAGTGCTTTTGGCTGCCAACAGCAAAGCAAGCGTAAGCCCGGTAAACAAGGTTCCAAGGGATGCCAGATCGTAAAAGGTCATATAATAGGAATATGATTCACGTGCTCAATTAACTCAATCGTCATTCCAAATAAATAACTAACTAACAAATAAATAGTTATAAAAACTTCCCCATATTCATTTGTAATAAAACCGCACAGGCAGCGTACGTTTTTAATAAAATAACGTAGCCCTTCATAGCCTGAGATAACCGGGAAAACCTATTAAAGGGCTCAACATTTGTTGCCCCATTATTAAAACAAGGCGCCCGGCGTACAGATAACCACAGAACAATTTCTGCAACTCTTGCGGGACAGGATCTTGGTTGTACCCACCTAAAAACGAAGGCCTTTAGAGGGTATCTAAAGGCCTTTCAACCTGTTGGTTTCAGTCAAGTGGGTAATATCGTAGTCGGACCGATAACGTCTTGCATGCCAGCGTTGCGGCTAAACGAACATGTTCACATAGCTGGTATTTTCACCGAATAACGTTTCTGATGATGCATTTGGATTATCTACTGCATTTTTAAGTATCAATTTAACTTGATGCTCTCACTGATTCGCCGATCGCCGGTGCCACCCACGTATTTGTAATTTAGTCTAAAGGTTTTTGTAACCGGATCATAAATACATACACCATTATTTTGGATAGTTTGGTTAGCGGCTTCAGGAGCCGATTTAACAGTTACCGAATTATCGGCGTTTACCGTTAAATACATGTAGTAATTACTTCCACTAAGGTCTGCCGCTTCTGAACGTACAGTTGTTCCGTTAATGGTTGTTAAAGTTTTAGTTCTGTTAGTCCATGATCTGTTTATTGAAGGATCAGGAAAAGCGATAGAACCATTTGCTGTATAGGTGCCTTCATACTGACTTTTTATCCCAATAATATAGTATACTGTTTTATAGTAATTGATAGCCTGGCCCTGCGCATCTGTAATAGATAGGGGCAACATATAATTAGTACTAAGCGAAAGGCCCGAGGTAATCAGGTTGATATTATGATTGGCCGATAAAAGTCCGGCCCCGATAGTTACGGTTGAAGCTGGCACATTATAAGCGCTTGATGGCAAAGGTACAAAGGTGGCGTATTGTGCGCTGTTACGATCAGGCAGATCAGTACCGTTTTTTACCGCCTCGGTACTATCGGCAACAAATAGGGCTCTGTGTGCCGCGTTAAGACTGGTAACGGCATTCATATCAACCTGAAGGGTAACTGTTAAGGCCTTTGTAAGCGGTTTTACTGCAGACAGTAACACAGTAGTGGATAAGGACTGCGGCTGCGCGCTGATGCTTTCAGATATTTTATACTTAAAACCGCCATTATCAAACGATGCGGGGCCTGCATGCGCCGCTATAGGCAATTCAACCGAAGTTGGCATCTTCCGGTAATCGTAATTATCGTCGTTTTTTGAGCATGAACTGATTAATACTACCAGGGCCATCAGTACCGGGTAATATTTCACTAAGATCTTTTTCATTTTTTAATTGAGTTAATGATTAATGTTTTTAAATGTCTTTACAACCAGGCAGCGGTCTTTTCTTAAAAAAAATTGGCCAGCGGTCTATCAGCATTTTCACTGTTAAACTTATTTGTATTTAACCTGCGGAAAATCGTGCTGCGCTTTAATAAACTGCGCTTCCCATTCATCACTCCATCCAAAGGCTACAGATGCCTGCGTCTTGAGGTTTACACCGGCGGCACCGCTCCAAAAATGTATAAACTCGCCCCAGTTCAGGTCCCTGGTGTACTCCTTATTTTTTTGCGGGAAATAATCGGCAAGCAAACCAAAATATTTATTCAATACCGCTGCTTCGCCATAGTTATGATAAATTGGGTAGAACCAGTTTTTAAACCACTGCGACTGGGGGCGGGGGAAATCATCATACTGGGTTTGCATTTGTTTATAAACCCTGCCGGCTTCATCTTCCCTGCCAATGTGTTTCAGTACATCATAGTTAAAAATTTCCATAAACTTGCTATCACCCCATAAAGCATCCGATGGCGAGCCTTTTACCCCGTGGCTGGCACCGCTAACAATGTGCCCTACCTCATGAACAGGCATCCCAATTTGCTGCCCTTCAGAGCCTGTCCAGTCATCAAGCCCGCAATCAATGGTATTGTGATGATCATGACTGGCATCAAAGTACGATGCAGGGTGCCCGCCGCCCAGCTTATTGTTAACCACACGGTGCAACACCACGTACAGGCGGGGATCAGTACCGAATGCTCCGTATGTTTTTTTTACATAAGCCCAAACAGCCGACATGGTTTTATAAGGCCATGTTACTGAAGGGTACATGTTATCATCATAATAAAAAACCACGTTAGCATCGGCATAAGTGCGCGAAACTATAAGGTCGTGCTCAAACCAATGCTCTTTCCAGTTTTTGGCAGGGCTTTTCAGCGTGTCGCCGGAGCTGAACTGAGTTGCCGAACTGATTAAAATATGTGTAAGGAAAAACACCACCAGTAATGATGCATATTTGATAAATTTCATAACAATGTGCTAACATCCTGCGCTACGGCGCTTTTGCACGGCAACCAGGATTTGTTTATTTAAAACAGGATGATTTGCTTTTTATACCGGCAAAAGCCAATTTCAAATGGCCTTTACCGGTATGCTTTTTTCAATGAGTTTACCAACCGGTATTTTGCACCAATAGTTTATCACTATTAATATCATTTTGCGGCAATGGATAGAAGTAGTGTTTTTTAGAAAAAACACGATTTTCGAACGACACCACTTTATAAAAATCGGGCAGGTCGGCACTGATATTTAATCCGTAGGTTGGCCCGCTTTCCGTAGTTTCGGCAATTTTCCAGCGCCTTACGTCAAAAAAGCGGTTGTTTTCAAATGCCAGTTCTACCTGCCGCTCCTTCCTGATGGCCAGGCGCATGGCTTCCTGTCCTACCGGTGCAGGGACACCTTTGCCATATTCGGGGATGCCGGCGCGGTTACGGATCAGGTTAATATAGGTCAGCACATCGGCGTTGCCCGGATTGCTTTCATTTAACGCTTCTGCATAGTTGAGGTAAATTTCGGCAAGCCTTAACATTACCCATGAGCGGTTGCCTTGTGTCCTATCGCTTGGTGGCATATTTTTTCGCACCACGTATCCGGTAGGGCAATAATCATTACCACCGGTGTTGCGGCCCGAGTTACCGGTATTCCAGAGTTGTGTAATCACATTGCCTGAGTTTTTATTAAGCCACTCGCTGCCGTTATAGGTAATGCCTACATAAAACCGAGGTTCGCGCCCTACCCATTGATTGTAGGTACTTCTTGACTGATCATCATAAGGTGCCTTAAAATCTGAGAAGCCAGTTTTTTGATAGCCAGATGCGGCATCATCAATAGCACGTCCATTGGCCATAAAATAAGCATCAACCATACCCTGGGTAGCGCCCAGACCTCCGGCCCCCCTGTCTTCGTCAGCTGCACCCTGATGGTATGGGGTTGTTTCGTACTGCCGGTTCGTAACGCCTGCGCCAATATTGGCGTATATAACTTCTTTGTTCCAATCTTTTAACAATACATCACGACATGATAGATACGGGCTATAATTGCCGCTTGGGTCATTTACACGATAAAGATCATACACCGCCGGAACAAACTGGTCAATAAATTCCTTAGCGGCATCTGCAGCAAGCTTCCATTTATTAGCATCGGGCTGCTGAGTGATCAGTTGTTTGCCATCGGCATTTTTCATAGGGGCATAATCGGTATTGCCATTGTAAAGCGGGCTGGCAGCATACAATAACATTTCAGATTTGATGGCCAATGCAAAACCTTTGGTAAAACGTCCATAATTATTATCATTAGAAGGCAATGCAGGGAGGTCTTTGGCCGCCTGATCAAGCTCGGCAGTAACATAACTTACGCACTCATCATATGAATTTCTGGGTAACTGAACATCGTTAAAAGATGCATCCGGAGCGATGGTTTTATCGCCGATAATAACCACAGGCCCATAAATGCGCAACAGATAAAAGTAATATAAAGCACGCAACGCCCTTGCTTCGGCCTTGTACTGCGTTTTAAGATCGGGCGTAAGGTCTGGCACCTTATCTATATTATCCATAAATACTCCGGCATTCCTGATCCCCTGGTAAAAATAAGTCCAGAAGCCACTGATCAGGCTGCTTGAAGCATCATAAGTACCATTATTGATATTATTGCTGGTTACAAAGCCCCAAACATATTCAGCCTCATCGCTGCCACCCGTCCACTGGCCTACAGTATTACCGAAACCGGCAAAACGCTGCGAAGCCTCATCGGGCATATTAGAGTATATATTTGCCAAAAATTTCAATGCCGTATTACGGTTATTGAACGTTTGATCAAGGGTTAACCTATCATCCGGAACCTGGTCCAGATATCCCTTTTTACAAGAAAAGTTCATGCTTACCAAGGATAGTAAGAAAGACATTATTAATATTTTTTTCATACCTGACTTTTAAATACAGTTAGTATTAATTGAACTGCGCGCTAAGGCCTAGCGACAACGTTTTAGTATTAGGATAAGACGTTCCATTGCCTGTATTAAGCTCTGGATCCCATAATTTAAACTTACTGAAGGTGAACAGGTTATACCCCATTACATATACCCTTGCTCCTTTTAAACCCAGGTTATTAAACAAACCTTTAGGCAGCGTATACCCAACATCCAATGTTTTAAGCCTTACAAACTGAACGTTTTTGATCCAGAATGAACTGGTTTGGGTATTGTTGGTGTTCGCGGCATCGCCAAATGCCAGGCGTGGATAAAACGCGTTGGGATTGGGGCTTTCGGGTGTCCATCGGTCGGTAATATTGGCATAGGCATTACTTACACCGCCATTGGTTGAAAACGGCTGGATAGCATTACCTGAAATATACCTGTCAGCCCGGCCTGTACCCTGAAAAAAAGCGCCCACGCTGAAATTCAGGTACGATACCGTAAAGCCGGCTCCGTAAATTAACGAAGGCACATCGCCGCGGCCAATTTTAGTAACATCATAAGCGTTAATCACACCGTCGTTATTCAAGTCTTTATACTTGATATCGCCGGGCCTTATGCTGCTTTTATCACCGGGTACCGCGCTTTTGTTAACTTCATCCTGGCTGGTAAAAAAACCCTCGGCTATATAACCGTAATTAGCCAGTACATTGTTACCGCGACGGTTCATCCATGGATACGGCGGTATGGGCTGATCGTTTTCTATCACCTTATCCTTGTTATAAGTAACGTTTGCACGAATGCTTAAATTAACCTTGCCAATAGTCATGTTATCCTGTAGGCTGGCATCAATCCCCTTATTATCAACAATACCCAAGTTACCGTAAGGCGAGTTTGCAAGCCCTACAAAACTTGGAACGGCCTGCCTTTGCAATAAAATACCCGTGCGGTGTTCTTTAAACAAATCAACAGTAAGTGAGAGCTTATCATTCAGCGTTCGTATATCAAAGCCGAGATCCTGTTTGTGTGATTTTGCCCAGGTCACGTTTACACCATAATTGGTAATATTGATTCCGCTTACACCCTGTCGGTTAAGACCGAATGTATAACCATCGGCACCATCTGTTAAAAAAGTAAGGTAGTCAAAACGCGGACCGCCGTCATCAGCACCCGCAAAACCATTACTGTAACGGATCTTAAACATGGAGAACGCTGTTTTCAGCGGCTCAAAGAATTTCTCTTCGGACAGAAGCCAGCCCACGCCGAAGGCCGGGAAAAAGCCGTAGCGTTTTTGGGGCGAGAAGTTTTCAGATCCGTTGTAGCCTACGTTAAACTCGGCAAAATACCTGTCTTTATAGGAGTAGGTAACCCTGCCGGCCAGGCCCCTGTAACGGTAAGGAATTGAGTTTGCAAAGGAGCCCCCCGGATAATTGGTTTGATCCTGCTGGTTAAATAATAGCAGGCCGCCGACATGGTGATCGCCAAAAGTGCGGTCATAATTCAGCGACGATTCGGTATAGGTTTTATAGTAACCGCCGCTTGCTTCCGAAAAGTTAAGATATGTACTTGTGCCCGAATATGTTTTGATCAGGTTAAGCGATCCGTCGGCGTTATAGGGTGTTGTTGCATCAGGAAAATAGGTATCCAAACGCTTGCTGCGGTTAACGCTGTGTGATGTGTTGATATCATAAGCAAACATGGTCGTAAAACTCAGGCCCGGTGTAATAAATTTCAGGTCCTGCGTAAGCCTGGCATTTGAATATAACTGGCTCGAATACGTGGTGCTGTAACCCCGTGTAGTTAAATCAGCATATGGATTTCGCTGATCGCCGTTGGGGTTTACACCCGGAACAAAACCGCCAGGATACATAATGGGGAAAGCCGTAGGCTGTACGATCATGGCCTGCACAAAAATATCGCTGGCCGAAACTGAAGGATAGTTCCCTTTGCCCACAAAACCCTGTACACCTAAATCAAGTTTGGTGGTTTTTGTAAGCTCAAGGTTTAGATTACTGGTAAAATTGTATCTGTTATAATCAATAGTTGAATTGTATTTGGCCAGCTCATCTGTTTTAAGCAAGCCGGTTTCATCATAATAACTTGCCGAAACGTAGTAACGGGCACTTGGTACCCCGCCGCTGGCATTGATATTAGCGCGCCTGTTGTGGCTGTATTTATTAAAAACGGCATCTATCCAGTTAATATCCGGATACAACAGCGGATCAACCTGGTTTTTGGTGTTTTGGATATAGGTTTGCGTGTATTTGGCAGGCTGATCCCGGGTGGTTAATGACTCATTAACCATATTCATGTAGGTTACGCCATCGGCCATTTTAGGGATACGGGTAAATGAGTTTATACCCTCATAAAAATCGACGTTTATTTTGGGCTTACCGGCTACCCCACGCCTGGTTTGTACAATGATAACACCGTTTGCACCACGAACACCGTAAACCGCAGTGGCCGACGCGTCTTTTAAAATCGTGAAAGATTGAATATCCTCAGGCTCGATATTATTGATAGAGCGCTCAATACCATCAACCAATACCAATGGATAGCTGCTCGTAAAGGTTGATATACCACGAATCCAGATATCGGCACTGCTACGGCCCGGTTCGCCGGAACGTTGTACGCCGATAACGCCGGCAACCTGCCCGGCCAGCAGGGTGGTAACATCCGAAACAGGCTGTTTCAGGTTTTCAATATCAATAGTTGACTGTGCGCCTACAAGGCTTACCTTTTTCTGCGTGCCATAAGCTACTACCGCTACTTCTTTTAGTTCATTATCAGCCGCGGGCTGCATTTGTATATCAATAACCTTTTTGTTCGTAACGGCTACTTCCTGGTTCTTATAGCCAATGAAACTGTAAACCAAAATTTCGCTATCTGCATTAATCTGGATCTGGTAATTTCCCTTAGCATCGGCTATACCACCCCTGTCTGTTCCTTTAACTTTAACGGAAACACCGGGCAGCGCAATGCCTTTTTCATCGGTGACCCTGCCTGTAACAATTCGCTGAAAAAACGTTTTACCAGAATTGGTATTTTTTTTAGCATCATCATACCGAACAAGGATTTCGCCATCGTCGAGTACGATAAAAGTAAAATCGGTTTTAGCCAGCACCCGTTTAAGTACAATGCCAAGTTCAATATTCACCGCTTTTTCCGATACTTTTTCGGTACTGTTACTTACCGCTCCATTATAAGTAAACTTAACCCCCGATGAGGCGGAGATCTTCTCGAGCGCATCAGAAACCGGACTATTTTTAACGTATACAGTGATCTTTTTTTTCAGGACCTCCTGCCCGTTTGCATCAACGCGAGTCATAGAAAACGCAGTGCTGCATAATAAAAGCATTAATGTGCTCAATTTCATAAAAAGCGTACACTTGCGGCCCCATTGGCAGGGCACATTATTTTTCATATATTCACTAAATAAAATGTTTAAAAAAATTGCAGATACTTTTGGCTCCAACCTTTCAAGTACTGCTTTAACGAATGACATTTTTTGATCTTCAGGACAGGCCTTGCCGGGCCTGCTGAAGATTGTTTTAAAGTAGATAACTTAGCTCAACGGCAACCTCCTCCCTTTCCTTTAATAACATAACCGCCATTTTTACCGGTTACCGTAGCATCCATAATTATTCCTAACTTGTTAAGAAACTGCTCCGGACTTTCGCCCTCTTTAATACGGCCAAAAAAGGTGCAGTTTTTAACAGCGCCTATTACAACGGCGTGAGTATTAAAGTTTCGGTTCAGATCTTCAATTACCTGTTCAAGCGGGGTGTTCTTGTATTCAAATGAGCCCTTATGGCGGCCAATAAGCGCTGCCGAATCCGGGATTGTTTCAATCCGTGGCAGTTTTTTTGATTTATTGTATACTACCTGGAAGTTGGGCTTAAGTACAGCTTGCGCATTTCCGTCAGAAAACATTACCCTACCGCTTATAAGTGCCACGGTAACATCAGGGTGTGACAGGATAGCATCCACATTAAATGATGTACCCAACACCTTTGTAGTTAACTTACCGGTATGCAAAATGAAGGGTTTTGATTTGTCTTTAGCTACCTCAAAAAAAGCTTCTCCTTCTAAAATCACCTCGCGGGTATTTCCTTTAAAGGCAACGGGATATGAAAGCTTTGATTCTGAACTTAAGTAAATTAAAGTACCATCGGTAAGTTCAATTTTTTTATGCTCGCCGCTTTTGGTTGTTACAAGCCGTAGTTGCCCGCCAGAGTGGTATATGTTAAGGTAATAAAACGACATGGCAATACCCAGCAACACGATAGCCGCAGCAGCCAGCCTGAATTTAAGTGTTTTAGGTCGGTGCTGTTCACCATCGGCATTATCCATTTTTTGCTTCAGGTTTTTATACATCCTCTCTCTTGCTTCCGCTTCTTCACGCTGATCAAGATAAGGCAATATCAGATCTTCCCCTTCCTTAAGTCTATACCAGGTATGCAACTCGGCCTTTTCGGCTTCGGTAGCCGTGCCGGAAAGATATTTTTTGGCAAGCGACTGCAGGTGTTCGTCTTCCATCTTTGTTTTTTATAACAGGATGTACAACAACTATGAAGTTACCCTTAGTCAAAAAACAAAAATTTTAATATTTATTTAAAATAACTTAATGAGCAAACCTTTGGTAAGACGCGATAAACAACAAAATTAACTGGGCGATGTTAAATTTTGTGAAGAAATATGGCCAATACCATAAATTCTTTCAAATTGAGGCGGAGCACTTTAAGCGCTTTAGACAGATGTGCTTCAACCGTTTTTTCGGCAATGTTCATTTTTTGCGAGATCTCGCCAACGTTTAGCCCTTCTTCGCGACTTAGTTTATAAACCAGGCGGCATTTTTCGGGCATCTCCTCTACCACGCCGCTTATATATTCCTTCAAAAAGCGGGCATGCACAAGCTCATCCGTCATTTCCACTAAGCTTGCGTTCGGCATGGCCGATAAAATTCTCTGACGGCGGTTATTGGTTGCAATATGTTTAAATATGGAAAATTTTATGGCTGTTGCCAGGTAACTACTTACCGTATCTATTTTTAGTTCATTCCGTCTGTTCCAGATACTCAGAAAAACCTCCTGTACAATTTCTTCAGCTAAAAACCTGTCTTTAGTATGACTATAACCTATCGCAACCAGTTTTCGCCAATACCTGTTGTAGATAGCTGCAAATGCGTCTTCACTACCATTAATCAATAATCGCAACAGTTGTTGATCATCAAGTTTAAGATACATTGACATAGATTCCAGCTAGTTCCCGAATCTATCAATAAAAAAGCACAAGTAGTAACAACACAATTTTTTTTATTACGTTTCATGCGTTACTGCCGGCTTCCTTAGCGTGTTTTATACAACCATTAAATTAACCTTACCTGTGTTAATTAAACTACACACCAGTAAGCCTCGATCCTTAAAACATACCAGTTCAATCAGGAAATATTAAAAATATCGCCCGGGTTGGTAAATGACGCTTAAATCAGCCTGATCACAGGTTTGCAGCCGAAATCGCAACTTATTGTTTTACTGCTTAAATAAGCGCTGCTTTTACTGCTGCGATTTTTTCATCTCTGAGTATAATATCAAAAGTACCGCCGATTTTCCCCTCGGGAAATTCCCCGGTAAATTCCACTTCCAGATGCGCTTCGTTACCGTGGATGTCCAGCTTCATTAACCGGGTCTGAGTTTTATATCCTATAAAATAAGTGGTAAAATAATCCCGGATGCCTTTGTGGCCGATAAATTTCCTCCCAACAGAAGGGTCGTCCAGAATTGCATCGGCCCTGTACTTTTCCAGGTATGCATCCGTATCGAAAGCATTGCCCAGTTTAATCCACTCTTCTATAAATAATCTGATATCCATTTACTGGCTTTTTAATTGAACGAGGCCCTGAATTCCAGGGGCGTTACATTGGTTTTTCTTTTAAATATTTTATTGAACGATTGCGGATGCTCAAAACCCAGCTGGTAGGCTATTTCTGCAACTGTTAAATGGGAAACCGAAAGATATTCCTTTGCTTTTTCTATCAGTTTTTCGTGTATATGCTGCTGTGCATTTTGGCCGGTAAGGGAACGCAGCATATCACTTAAATACCGTGGGGAGACATGTAAATGCTGCGCCAGGTATTCTACAGTCAGTAGTCCCTTATCCAATCCCTGTTCTTTTTCAAAGTAGTCATTTAATACATCTTCCATCTGCATAAGCATATCATTACTTACCGCCTTGCGGGTAATAAATTGCCTTTTGTAAAAACGGTTGCTGTAATTGAGCAGCACCTCGATGTAAGAGATTAGCAAGTCCTGGCTGAGATCGTCAATAGCTCCGTTTAATTCCTGCTGTATGTTGTCCAGAACGCCTAAAATAATCGTCTTTTCTTTATCAGACAGGTGCAGGGCCTCATTCGTTTCGTAAGAGAAGAATCCATACGACCTGATTTTTTTATCCAGCGGGTAGTTCCTGATAAAGTCCGGGTGGATAAGCAATGAGAAGCCTTCATACTCTTCGTCGTTGCTAATAATTGAGAGCAATTGATTGGGGGCGGTAAATACCATACCGCCCTCATCAAAATCGTAATGGCCCAGTCCATAGCCGATGAGCCCTTTCAGCGTTTTCTTAAAAGAAATTTTATAAAAGTTGAAGAGAAAAGAACTGTTCAGCTGCGCTTTATTTACCACCATTTTTGTATTATCCACCAGACTTATTAACGGATGTAATGGCTTAGGTAAGCCCAGCATCCTGTGCAGTGCTGAAATAGAATCTATCCGCAAAGGGTTGTTGGCTTCTTTCCTCATTTGGCTAATTTACTAATTCTCCGAAGACCATTTTGTTCATCTCCTGTACTGCTACCTCAGAACCGATTTCCAAACGTCTTTCATACAACTGCCTGGCAAATGCCCCTACAACATAGCGCAGCTGCTGCTTACCATCTGTAGCAGCTTCATATACCACATCTGCAATCCATTCCACAGGTTCAAAATTGGCAGGATTCATCAGGTTAAACAGCTTTTCCAATCCTTCTTCATAGGCAGGGTGGCGGGCAACATCTAATGGCTCACCCGCGAAGTTAGTTTTGATACCACCCGGCGCAATGGTTTTGATACCGATGTTGTGAAGCCCCAGTTCATAGGACATACCCTCGCTCCAGCCTTCCAGCGCCCATTTTGTTGCGTGATAGATCGAGTCGAGAGGAAAGGTCACCAGGCCGCCGATAGAAGTTGTGGTAATAAACAACCCGCTTTTCTTTTTTCGGAAATAGGGTACAAAAGCCTGCGTAACGCGGATGACACCGAGCAAATTTGTGTTTATCTGCCTTACCACCTGTTCATCTGAAAAAGCTTCCAGCGCGCCAACGAGGCCATAACCGGCGTTATTAAATACCACATCGATATCATGTTGGCCGGTTGCTTCTTTTACGGTACTTTGAATTTGCTCCAAATTGGTAACGTCTAATGGCAGCAGGGTTACATTTTGTAATGCAGTAAGTTCTGTTTCAAGGGCGGGATTGCGCATTGTCGCGATAACGTTCCAGCCTTTACTTTGAAATAATTTGGCAGTGGCTTTACCCAGCCCTGAAGATGCCCCGGTAATAAAAATTGTCTTTCTCATTTTTTGCTTAAATATTACCGTACAAAAATCGGCAGGAGTTATTTGCGATGTGTGGCCGTATTGCAGTTTATAGTAGCCAAAATGACGCGATGCCGCTGTTCCTTGTGGATTTTCTCTTTAAAGGCACACTGTTTATACTTATCCCGGCACAGGAAATGGATTTTATTTCCTGATTTTATATAAAAGCACTGCGGAAGATATCACGGCCGGTTATCCAACTAATGAAAACGTACTGCCAATGGCGGAGGAGTGAAAATGACTGCACTGCCCAGGATACTTGATCGTTAAACGTTTACCTGATCGGGTTCAATCCTTGATTCTTTCCTTTGTTCGTACATCGCCAGGTGTTTCTTTGCTAATCCTGATAAGACGGCCTCCTTATCGTTCTTAAGGGCTGCCGTTAACTCTTTTTTTATTTCCGTGTTATTCTCTGACACTCCCCATATCGCCATTTCCATAATAATCGGGATAAGGGCAATGCCTCTTTCTGCAAGGCAATAGGCCACCCTGGCCTTGCCAGGAACGGGGTATTTCATGATGAAACCTTCGGTTTCCAGCATTTTTAAGCGATCTGTTAATACGTTGGTTGCGATACCTTCAGCCGACTGTAAAAACTCGCCAAAAGTATTTTTATTATTAAGCAGTATGTCCCTGACGATCAGTAACGTCCATTTATCTCCGAGAAAGTCCAGGCTAAAACTTATCGGGCAGGCAGAACGTTTCTTTATCTTTTTCATGATATCGTCATAAACTTCACAAGCATTTCACTTGCTGATTACAAGTGCAAATGTAAGTATAAAAACCCATTAGTAAGAGAAAAACCACCACCATAAATCTTTCTACTTGCAAATAACAAGTAGAAAGATTTATATTTGCACTTGCAAAAAGCAACAACAAAAAAAATAGCTTATTCAGATTGCAAATTAAATTAACTCACGATATGAATGATCTCTTAAAATTTACCATTGATGCCCATGGCGGCTTGGATAACTGGAAAAAGTTTGAAAATATTTCTGCACATCTTAAAATTGGGGGCGTTACCTGGGCATTTAAGCAGGTCCCTGGTATTATGGATGACATTAATGTCTTGTTGAGTACTACAAAACAGCATGTGTCGTTCTCTCCTTTTATAAATCAAGGTTGGCATAATACCTTTGAAACTAACAAAGTCGCCATCATAGATGAAAAGGACGCACTGGTCGATCAATTGTATTTTCCACGAAACAGCTTTAAAGACTATGTAACAGAAACACCCTGGTCAAAACTTCAGGTAACCTATTTCACAGGCTACGCCATGTGGACTTATTTGAACACACCGTTTTGTTTAGCGGAACCTGGATATAAAGTGAAAGAGTTGGGGCCATGGACTGAAAATGGTGAGGTATTAAGACGGCTGCATGTCACTTTCCCGGAAAACATTGCAACACACTGCAGGGAACAGATATTCTATATCGATCAGTCGGGCCTGTTCAAGAGGCATGACTATAATGTTGAGATTCTCAACAATGCAGCATCTGTTCATTATGTGGCAAATTATACCGAAGTTCAAGGCATTAAATTCCCAACAAGCAGGCATGTTTACAAAAGGAACGAAGATAATACCGCCCTTGTTCCTGCCCCGCTGTTTATCTCTATCGAATTAAGTAATATAAAATTGTTTTAAGCATCAATATATACTGCATTAATAGAAAGTCTTCGATGGCTTTATTGTTTCAAACTGATTTTAACCGATCTCAATGTATGTTTTCGACACCATACGAAGTAGTACTACTGCCTCTTCGCTTTTTTTCGATCTATATCTTCCAAGCGCGCCGTAGAAAAAATAAAAGGAACATCCATCGCAAGACAGCTTAAGTGGACGAAAAAACCACCTCATAATATCCGCATGAGGTGGTTTACTACAGTTTGATGCCCAGGCAGCGAAGGCTTTAAAAAAGAAGTCGCTTGTTGTTGACACCGGAAAAGACGGCTATGATGATCCGATAGTAAATGTTCATGATGTTGTTTTAAATGGTAGATTGAAAGTAAATATTAAAGGTATTCCCCCATATACCTTTGCAGATACTGCTCCGTTTAGAAAAGGGATGCAAATCAACAAGGCCAGCTTGGAGAGGTTAGTAATGGATATTCCCGATACTAAAAGTATTTTGGTTACAAATACTTAGGGGCTTGGTGTTACTATACAACAACAAATTAAACCGCAATCCTCTGCATACAGGAAGAAAATATCTCAGGTTTCAACCTGGACAGAGGAAGACCTAAAAGCTTTTGAAGAGGGCAAGAATGCATTTGACAACTTCACTTCTTCAGATCGGTAATTAACACACTCAATTACTGATCGATTACCACCCTCACGCCGACCTCGTGGCCTTCTCAATATCATCCCACATTTCATCCGGTATCATTTCGAGCCCGCTGAACTGACCGGCACCCTGCAGCCATTCCCCCCCATCGATGGTAATCACCTCGCCGTTAATGTATCCTGAATAATCAGACACCAAAAAAGCGGCCAGGTTAGCCAGCTCCTGGTGTTCGCCTACCCTTTTAAGCGGCACCCTGTTTTTAAAATCAAACTTTTGGGCCATGTCTCCGGGCAATAATCTTTCCCATGCGCCTTTGGTGGGAAATGGGCCCGGCGCAATTGCATTGGCACGGATGCCATGTCTGCCCCACTCAACGGCTAAGGACCTGGTCATGGCCAGCACACCGCCTTTTGCACAGGCCGAGGGCACAACATAAGCCGAACCTGTAAAAGCATAAGTGGTTATGATATTCAGGATATTTCCGGGCATTTTCTCCCTGATCCAATATTTGCCCAAAGCCAGAGAACAATTGGCCGAACCTTTTAAAACAATATCAATGATAGCCGAAAACGCGTTTGCCGATAAACGCTCCGTAGGCGAAATAAAATTACCGGCCGCGTTATTCAATAGTGCATCAACCTGCCCAAATCTTTCGATAGCTTTCTGCAACATTGCTTCAACCTGGTCATACTTCCGCACGTCGCAGGCTATTGGCAATACTTTACGCCCGGTTTCGGCTTCCATTTCGGCTGCAGTTTGTTGCAGTACGTCCAATTTGCGACTGGTAATTACCAGGTTAGCGCCCAAATGCAAAAAGTAAGTCCCCATTGCTTTACCTAAACCTGTTCCGCCGCCGGTTACAATGATGGTTTTTCCTTTTAAAGCGTCATCTCTTAACATTCCACCGGCAGTTGCGGCGTTTGGATTTGCAGCATCATTTGAAGTTTTAGGATCTGTCATCGTCAATTATTTAACAGCTGTATTTTTTGATTTTAAATTCTGGATCATCATTTGAAGGCCTTGCCTGGTTTCGGGTGCCCACCATTGTTTTAGCATTTTGTTCAGGGTATCGGTTTGGTCGGCTTTGAGTTTCCCTATCAACTCCTTTCGCAAATTCAATTTACTTTCCGTCCAGGTAACC
The DNA here is from genome assembly GCF_017569325.2 of Mucilaginibacter gossypii. Classification (NCBI taxonomy): domain Bacteria; kingdom Pseudomonadati; phylum Bacteroidota; class Sphingobacteriia; order Sphingobacteriales; family Sphingobacteriaceae; genus Mucilaginibacter; species Mucilaginibacter gossypii. The sequence continues at coordinate 3,481,536 of NZ_CP071878.2, forward strand.
GGGTTCAGTTTTATATAGGCCATTACCTTTTCTATTGCAGCGCTCATTAACTTATCCGGCGCAGCAGTTTCATCAACGAGCCCGGCTTCCAATGCTTCATTTACCTTAAGCAGCCTACCCTCCAGCAAATACTGATATGCCTTACGCTGGCCAAGCCAAAAGGCATACAAGCTAAAAACACTGTCAGGTACGATAATACCAACCGGAACTTCATTTAAACCGATGATAAATGCGCCTTCGACCATCACCCGATAATCGCAGCAAATAGCTAATATACAGCCACCAGCCGGGCTGTGACCACTAATGGCAGCTACCAAAGGTTTCCTGAAAGCGGCTAAAGTATTTTGCAAGGCTAAAAAATCCACCCAAAATTGGCGGCTTTGCGCTTCATCATAATCATAGGCCTCAATCAGGTCGATACCGGAAGAGAAAAAGCCTTCCTTGCCGGTTAAAATAACCCCGCCCACGTTGTCATCATGCTCCAATGTTTTGATACAGGCCGCCAGTTCTTTAACCATTTCATGATTAATGGCATTTGAGCGGCCCCTATCAAGCGAAATTGTAACCAGCCTGCCCTGTATTGTTGTTTGAAATGTATTCATCAATTAATTTACAAGAGTTGGATCCTCACTTACTTGGCATAGATACATTTTATCTATCTCGGCTTTGTATTTTTCGGTGATCACTTTCCGTTTCATTTTACCTGTCGGGGTAAGTTCACCGCTATCTATCGACCATTCGTTGGGAAGCAAGGTGATCTTCTTCACCTGTTCAACATGGTTAAATTCGGGATTATAGTTATTGATAATGGATTGATATAATTCAATTACCTTCGCATCTTTAACTAACTCATTGTTAGTTGTAAAAGCAATACCATTTTCCTTGCACCAGGGTTTTAAATGAGTGTAGGATGGTACAATGAGCGCCGCGACAAATTTCTTTTCCGCACCAACAACCATCATCTGCTCAATAAAATAATTTTCCTTCATCTTATTTTCGATGGGTAGCGGGGCCACGTATTTACCGCCCGAGGTTTTAAAGATCTCTTTTTTACGATCTGTTATTTTCAGGAACGAATCATGGTCCAGTTCGCCTATATCCCCGGTATGGAACCAGCCGTTTTCCAATACCTCTGCCGTAAGCTCAGGATTTTTATAATAGCCCAGCATTACATTAGGGCCTTTGCAGAGGATCTCCCCATCGGCGGCTATCTTCACCTGCACACCGCTTAGCAAACGACCTACGGTGCCAAATTTCCTCCCGCTTTTTTCATAACAGTTAACAGCAATTACAGGCGATGTTTCGGTAAGCCCATAACCTTCCATAATAACAATATTTGCAGCTGTAAAAATCCTTTCCAGCTTAATGGGGCAGGCCGAGCTGCCAACTACTATAGCTTTTATATTACCACCTATAGCAGCACGCCATTTGCTGTAAACCAGTTTATCGGCTATGGCCAGTTTAATTTTATACCGAAGGCTGGTATTATTAATTTCATAAGCTTCGGCCAGTTTTACCGACCAGAAAAAGATCTTCCTTTTAATACCGGTTAGTTTCTGCCCCTGCACCATAATTTTCTCAAACACTTTTTCGAGCAAGCGGGGCACAGCGGTAAAAAGTGAAGGCTTTATTTCTTTCATATTTGCGCCTATGGTGTCCATATTTTCGGCGTAATAAATAGAAAAGCCATAATACAGATAAACATAGGTACACATCTTTTCAAAAATGTGGTTCAGAGGCAAAAAGCTCAAAACACGTTTTTCTGTAACCGGAATCCGGCTAAGAATATCGCCGGATGCCGAGGCATTGGTCATGATGTTTTTATGCGTAAGCATTACCCCTTTTGGCCGGCCGGTAGTGCCCGAAGTATAAATGATGGTTGCCACATCGTCTTCGGTGATCTGATCATTTATCTGCTGTATTTTTTGCTGATAACTTTCTTGCAAAGGCTTAAGCAATGTACCCCAGTAATCACAGCCATCGATCTTATCGAAAGTAAATATGCCTTTTAACGAGGCGATTCTTAAATGAACTTCCTTAACCTTATCGCATAAATCTTTGCTGCTTACAAATACATATTTAACTTCTGCCTCGTTCAGGATCTGCTCAATTTCTTTAGTGCCTGTATTAGGGTATAGCGGGACCAGTATGGCTCCCGTTTGCTGTACTGCCAGATCGGTTATAATCCACTCGGGCCTGCCATTGCTTATCAAACCTATTTTATCGCGGCCTTCGGTAGTGCCGTCACCGCCCGAAACGCCCAGGGCCAACAGGGCTGCGGATAGCTGGTTGATCATGGCATGCACTTCTTGGGTGCTGTATGACCGCCAGGAACCATTCTCCTTCGCATTCAAAAGATCTACCTTAGGCTCCTTAGCCTGGGTAATCATGCAATCAAACAATCTTGTCGCCTTTTCCATGCTTGAAATGGTTTAGATAAAGGTAAATTCCTACAACAGTTCAAATACACCCGCCGCGCCCTGCCCCGTGCCTACACACATGGTAACCATACCATACTTTTTCTCCCGCCGTTTTAATTCGTTAAAAAGCTGAACAGAAAGTTTGGCCCCGGTACAGCCAAGCGGATGGCCGAGTGATATAGCCCCTCCGTTTACATTTACAATTTCGGGATTAAGTTCCAGCCCCTTTATTATCGCCAGTGATTGTGAAGCAAAAGCTTCATTCAATTCTATCAGGTCAATATCCTGCTGTTTCATCCCTGCCATTTTCAACACTTTGGGGATAGCCACCAGCGGACCTATCCCCATGATCCGCGGCGGCACACCTGCAACGGCGTAATTAACCAGCCGGGCTATGGGTTTAAGGTTGTTCTGTTTCATAAAACGTTCGCTAACTACCATGACAAAGGCCGCCCCATCACTGGTTTGTGACGAATTGCCGGCAGTTACCACGCCCTTTGCATCAAATACCGGTTTAAGCTTTGCCAGCGCGTCAATTGAGGTATCGCTGCGCGGACCTTCATCCGTATCTATCTTAAACTCTCTTTTCGCTTTTTTGCCGCTCTCATCTACATAAGTTTCCACAATATTTACCGGCGCTATTTCTTCTTTAAACTTGCCTTCTTTAATAGCATTGATGGCTTTTTGATGCGAATTGTAAGCAAACTGGTCCTGCTCTTCGCGGCCAATATGATATTCTTTAGCTACAGCTTCGGCAGTAAGGCCCATGCCCCAGTAATAATCGGGATGGGCAAGGGCAATATCGGCGTTAGGAACAATGCGCCAGCCCCCCATCGGGATCAGGCTCATACTTTCCACACCGCCCGCGATAATACAATCGGCAATGCCGCTGTGTATTTTTGCTGATGCTATCGCAATTGTTTCCAACCCCGACGAGCAATAGCGGTTCACCGTCATACCGGGTACTTTATCGGTATCAAGCGCCATTAATGAAATCAGCCTCGCAACATTCAATCCCTGTTCGGCTTCGGGTGTAGCATTGCCTACAATTACATCATCAATCTGCTCTTTATAAACATTAGGCACCGATGCCAGCAGATGCCTGATCACATCTGCCGCAAGCGTATCCGGACGGGTAAACCTAAACCCGCCCCGGGTTGCTTTTCCAACAGCGCTGCGGCTGGCTGCCACTATATATGCGTTCATTTTATTGAGATTTATACTTAAAAAATTTAGTTCCTTAACACTTTACCACCTGTTAAAATGGATTGGATCCGTTCAAGCGTTTTCTTTTCGGTGCAAAGCGAAACAAAGGCTTCACGCTCCAACCCCAGCAAATATTCCTCGCTCACCATTGAAGGCTGGGACAGATCGCCGCCCGAAAGCACATAAGCCAGTTTCTGCGAAATTTTCACATCGTGCTCGCTGATATAATTACCGCTGTACATTGTATTGGCCCCTACATAACCCAAACCCAGGGCCTGCTTACCCAGCACCCTGATATCTCTGCGCGGAATAGGCTGTATGTACCCTTCGTTCGCCATCTGCAGACATTGTTGTTTAGCTTCGGCAAGTAACCTCTCGCGTGATACTACCACTATGTCCCTGCCCTTTTTAAGATAGCCAAATTCAAATGCCTCATAAGCCGAAGTAGATACTTTTGCCTGACCTATGGTTAAAAAACGGTCACGAAAATTATTGAGTTCTACGTCACCTTCCTGTAGTTCGTCTGAAAGGCGCAAGGCAAACTCTTTCGTTCCTCCACCTCCCGGTATCAAACCAACACCAAACTCAACCAGGCCCATATATAATTCGGCATGTGCCACCACCTTATCGGCATGCAGGCACATCTCGCAGCCACCACCCAGGGCCATTTGATGAGGCGCTATCACCACCGGGATCGATGAATAACGGATGCGCATCATCGTATTTTGGAAGGCTTTGATCACTATATTGAGCTCATCAAACTCCTGCTCAACGGCCATCATGAATATCATGCCCACATTGGCCCCTGCGCTGAAATTTGCACCCTCGTTTGATATAACCAGGCCTTTGTAACTTGCCTCGGCAAGGGTGATGGCTTTATTGATGCCTTCAATCACCTCGCCGCCTATTGTATTCATTTTGGTATGAAACTCAAGGTTCAGGATACCATCACCAATATCGGTAATGGTAGTACCGCTGTTTTTCCACACCGTATTTGTTTCCCGGATATTACTAAGCAAAATAAGGCCTTCGGTACCGGGAATTACCTTGTGGCTTTTCGACGGAATATCATAATACAGGCGTTTGCCATCTTCTATTTTATAAAAGCTTTTTGCACCCGCCGCAAGCATGTCATATACCCATTGGGCCGGTTTGCTTCCCAAGGCTTCCATGGCTTTTACCGTATCCTCAACACCAAGCGCGTCCCATTTTTCAAATGGGCCCAGTTCCCAGCCGAAGCCAGCATTGGTGGCAGCATCTATTTTATAAAGTTCATCGGCTATTTCGGGGATGCGGTTACTGGCATAAGCAAATAACTGATAAAAGGTAGCCCGGTAAAAATCACCTGCCTTGTCTTTTGCCGCAACCAGGATCCTGAGCCTATCTTTTAAGTTATCAATCGCCTTTGTAGTTTCAAGTGAGGCGAATTTTACTTTTTGAGAGGGTTTGTACTCAAGCGTTTTCAGATCGAGCGCATAAAACTGGTTTCCACCTTCACCTTTTTCTTTTTTATAAAAACCCTGGCCGGTTTTACTGCCCAGCCAGTTATTTTTTAGCATTCCCTCAACAAATGAAGGAATTTTGAATAGTTCCCTTGCCTCATCATCGGGTGCGTTTTTGTAAAGACCGTTGGCAACGTGCACCATCGTATCTAAACCCACCACATCATTGGTACGGAACGTAGCCGATTTAGGATGCCCTATTACAGGCCCTGTCAGTTTATCAACCTCTTCAACCGTCATACCGGTTTGCTCCACATAATGCAGCACACTCATGATGCTGAAAACCCCGATGCGGTTACCGATAAATGCCGGCGTATCTTTAGCTAATACTGTAGTTTTCCCCAGGTATTTTGCGCCATAGTCCATCAAAAAATCCACAACGCCCGCTAAGGTGTCTTTTGTGGGAATGATCTCCAGTAATTTTAAATACCGGGGAGGGTTAAAGAAATGGCTACCACAGAAATATTTTTTAAAGTCATCGCTCCTACCTTCGGCCATTAAATGTATCGGGATACCGGATGTATTGGAAGTGATCAGTGTGCCGGGTTTCCGGTACTTTTCTACTGTTTCAAACACATGTTGTTTAATATCTAACCGTTCCACAACTACCTCTATAACCCAGTCGCAATCCGCAATTTTGGGCATATCATCTTCAAAATTGCCGGTTGTAATACGTTTTGCGAATGATTTGAGATAGATGGGCGAAGGGTTTGACTTTAACGCGAAGTCCAGCGCGTCATTAACAATTTTATTCCGCGCTTTTTTATCTGCCGGAGCATCCTTGGGTACAATATCAAGCAACAGTACCTGTACGCCAATATTTGCAAAGTGACAGGCGATACGACTGCCCATTACTCCCGACCCCAATACTGCAACCTTTTTTATAATTCGTTTAGCATTCATTAGTATCTGCTTGTGTTATTAAAACTCTTTATCTTTATTTTACTCTGCCCGCGACCAGGTTGTTGTCCGCCCGAAAAGCGAAATACCAATGTATCCGCGGATATCCAGGGTTTTACCTTTATAGGTCATTTTACAGGAATACGTTTTGCCGTTATTAGGATCGTAAATTGTTCCGCCCGAGTATTTGTTATCGCCATCTTTCACAAAATCAGCCAATACGGGTAAGCCCAGCCTGGGCCTTGAACGCAATTTTTCGTCACTATTCATTTCGTCAACTTTCGGCTTCCCATCTTTTAATGGTTCCTTAAGCCATACCACCTTACCATAAAACTTACCGTTGCTTTCTTTAGTGATCTGGATTTTGGCGGTTTTTACGTCGTTGTACCATAAACCTTCAATTTTATCGGTTTGCGCTTTTGCGTTGATGCTTACCGCCACAATGGTTAGCAGGATTAATACAAAACGGGTGAAATGTTTTTTTGATGCTGACATTGCCTTAGGTGTTTTTTATAGTTAAAAACAAGTCGGTTTTTAGGGCCTCTGTCGCATTTACCTAATATCAATACGGATATCAGAAGCCACCTAAAAAGAGACAGAGTAGAATTATAAAATGGTTTATATAAAGCTAAAAGCAGAATGCACAAGGCTTAAAGCTAATAGCCTGGTTATTACTATTTAATTATCTATGTGAATTAATAGATTCTAATCATATCCCCGATACCGGGATGGTTTATAAAAACAAATATCTATTTCTGCGGTGCTTTATAAAGGTCTAAACGGCGGAAACATTTGTCAATATTTCGGAATTAAAGTTAGCTGGTTTTATTTGACAATTGCGTTACAAGCTGAATATATTGCTGCATCGCATTATCAGCGGTAGTGCCCTTCTGTTTTAACCAGGCATCATATTTTGCTTTAGCTACAAAATCAAACATGCCCGGAGGGTTTTCTGTATTTATATCGCCTTCCGTTGCCTGCTTATATAAACTGTACAAACTTAATAATGTTTCATTATCGGGCTTTGAGGGTAGTTCCTTACTCTCTTTAACGGCCCTTTCAAAAGTGCCTTTCAGATCGGTCATAGATAAATTATATAAAGCTTAATGCTGATTATTAGTTTCGGTTAATTGTTATATTAAATTGCTTCAGGCCGGGTTGGCCTCTTCCACATAATCGCTGCTGCGGGGCGCCTTCATAAACATCTGGCTTAGCTCCGACGGCAATACGGCCAGCTTACGCTTTTCCATATCTATCCATGAACCTTCGGCATTTATGATTGCAGCTTTGACGTCGTCGCCCCGGTACAGCTCATGCCTGATTGCCCAGCGGGAACCATCAGGCCGGGATTTAGTAAGCTCACAGGTTACCCTGATCTGCTCATTGATCCCGATCTCTCTCAGGTAAATCATTTCTTCCCTGAATAATACAGGCCCTATTTTGTATTCATAAAGTGTAGGCAGTTTTAAACCCAGGCTTTCAAGCATGGTGATGCGTGCCTGTGCTGCAAGATCGGCATATGCAGAATGCCGCATGTGCTGATTCGAGTCTATCTGCGACCACAGCACCTGTCCTTCATAAAAAAACTCCATAGCCCTGATTATTTATTGATGATGTTCTTTAAACTTTTTGACTGCTGCCGTTAGTCGAGGCAAAACCTCCAGCGCGTCACCAACTACCCCATAATTGGCTGCTTTAAAAAACGGAGCTTCGGGATCTTTATTGATCACTACAATAGTTTTTGAACCGTTAACCCCGGCCAGGTGTTGGATAGCTCCGGATATTCCTACCGCTATATACAGATTTGGACGAACGGTGCCACCTGTTTGGCCCACATGTTCATGATGCGGCCGCCAGTGCGAATCGGCTACCGGGCGCGAGCAGGCCGTAGCAGCGCCCAGCTCTTTCGCCAGGTCTTCCAGTATGCCCCAGTTTTCCGGGCCTTTTAAACCTCTGCCTCCCGAAACAACCAGCTCGGCATCCGCAAGCGGTACTTCACCTGTCACTTTATTTACCGATTTAACTTTCACACTAAAATCCTTTTCGCTAAAGCTTACATCCAGTTGCTCAACAACTGCTTTACCTTCCTGCTTTTGAGGTGGAAATGTGTTAGGCATCAGCATAATCACCTTTACGTCGCTTAAAATGTTTACATAGGCAAATGCTTTTCCCGAAAACACGGCCTTTTTAATTACAAAGCCTTTTTCCGTATCAGGGTATGAAAGCGCCCCGGCTACCAGGCCTGCTTTTAATTTTACAGCTATCCGCGGCGCTACCGCCCTGCCCCTGATATCATGAAGGGCTACAACTACTTTACTATTCTCCTTTTGTGCTGCGGATATTAACGCGCTGGCATATGCCCTTGAGTGTAACTCGTCCAACCGGCCATCGGCAACGTGCAGCACTTTTTGAGCACCGTACTGGCCAAGGTTTTCCATTTCAGCTTCGGTAACGCTGCCTAAAGCAACGGCAGTTACCGTAGTGCCCATTTTTGGGGCTATTTGAGCGGCATATTGCACAGCCTCAAAGCTTTGCTTTTTTATAATTCCTCCGGTATGTTCTACCAATACTATTACAGACATTTTTTTGTTTTTTTAGTTAGAAGTTAACTGTTTAAAAACTATTTAAGTTTTTTCGGGTAGAGACGCATAATTGCGTCTCCCGCAGGACAAGCGGCTTTACTTATCTTTTTCAATTGCCATAATTTGCATTCGGGAGACGCAATTATGCGTCTCTACATTTAATAATAATTGACATTATATAACCTTAGCCTCGGTATGCAGCAGCTGCACCAATTCATCCATATCATCCGGACTTACCAGCTTGATACCGGCCTTGGCAGGCGGCAATTCATATGACAGTATTTCGGTTACAGCAGTTATTCCTGAAGGCGTAATGACCTTTAACGGACGCGTACGTGCCGCCATGATGCCACGCATATTGGGAATGCGGGCTTCGGCAACACCTTTCTGGCAGGAAATAACCAGCGGTAAATTACAGGCATCTGTTTCTTCACCGCCCTCTATTTCACGATTTACCGCAGCAGCATTGGCTTCTATGCTGATCCAGGTTGCAAAACCAACGTAATCGAGGTCAAGTAACTCGGCCAGCATGGCGCCTGTAGTTCCATTATTGTAATCGATAGACTCTTTGCCGCATAAAATAAGATCATAACCAACCCCGGCAGCATATTCGGCTATATAATGAGCGGTTTCATAAGGATCATTGCTCTCTGCATCAATGCGGATGGCTTCGTCGCCGCCCAGGGCTAATGCTTTCCTGATCACGGGCTCTACATCGGCCTTACCTACGGTTATCAAATGAATTTCGGTGGCGATACCGCTTTCTTTTAATTCGATAGCCCTAATCAACGCGTACCATTCATCATATGGGTTAATCACATAAGTAACTCCATCACTATTAACAGAAGTGTTATTATTTTTTAATACAATTTTAGTACTGGTATCCGGCACCTGGCTTATACACACTAATATTTTCATTATCAGAATTTTGTTTTTTAGGTTGATATTATTCGGAAAATAACAGCGGGGATCGTGCGATTTTCCTCTTCGTGCACGTCTTTAATAACTTAATTATTAATGGAAAAATAATGTCATTTCGAACGACCCCTTGAAGAGCGTGCCCCAGCCGGTGAGGAGAAATCTTCTACGCCCTATTGTAACCCGCACAAATCTGCATCTCGTATAAGATTTCTCACCCTTGCCCCGCTATTTCCCGCCCTTCAAGGGTTCGAAATGACATTTTCTTTTGTTTGAAATGATGTGTTACCACAACATTAAAAAAGTGATGAAGCACTAAAAGCAATATTTATTTTCAGCAATCAATTTGGCTGCGATATTTCTGCGTGCCTGGGTGGTATTGATGTCGTCGGTTTTGGTGAAGCGCTTTAGTCCCATGAGCATCATCCTTCTTTCGTCGCCTTCGGCAAATGAGTTCAGTGCTTCTTTACCCGATTTCGCAATATGTTCGGCCGCGTCATTGATGTACACCCGCATCATATCCAATTGTTCCTTACACGCTTCTTCTCCTCTTAAGCCAACCAATTTCTCTACCCTTAATTGCAGCGATTCGCTTACATAAAGCTCTATCAGCATATCGGCCAGGTTCATCAATACTTCCTGCTCTTTGCTCAATTGCATCATTAGTTTTTGAACAGCGCTACCGGCTACCATCAATATGGCCTTTTTAAAATTGGCTATGTATTTCTTTTCTTTAGTAAACAGGCCATCTTCTTCGGTTGCGCCAAAATCGGGGATGCTCATCAATTCACCGGCTACTTTCTGAGCCGGTCCCATCAGGTCAAGCTCACCCTTCATGGCGCGTTTCAGCATCATATCAACAGTTAACAACCTGTTAATTTCATTGGTGCCCTCAAAAATCCGGTTGATCCTCGAGTCACGGTACGACCTGTCCATTGGCGCCTCTGCGCTATAGCCCATGCCGCCGTAAATCTGCACACCTTCGTCAGTTACATAATCTAAAACCTCCGAAGCATGAACTTTAAGGATTGCGGCTTCTATAGCAAATTGCTCAGTGCCTTTCAGTTTGGCTTTGTTTTCGTCAAGCCCGGAGGCAATTAACATTTCTGTAGCCTCCTCCATATTCTGACTGGCCCTGTACACGGCCGATTCTGCCGCGTAAGTACGGATAGCCTGTTCGGCCAGTTTATATCTTATCGCCCCGTATTTGGAAATAGCGCGACCGAACTGCTCCCGCTCATTGGCATAACGTACCGATGAGGTGATCACATCCTTACTGGCCCCAACGGTGCCGCCGCCTAATTTGATGCGGCCGAGATTCAGGATGTTGACTGCTATCTTAAAACCATTCTGCCTTTCGGAAAGGAGGTTTTCAACCGGCACTTTACAGTCGTTAAAAAACACCTGGCGTGTCGAGCTGCCCTTGATCCCCATTTTATGTTCTTCGGTATTTAACGAAAGTCCTTCAAAATCCTTTTCAACAATAAACGCGCTCAGGTTTTCATCATCATCTATTTTGGCAAAAACCGTAAACACATCGGCAAAACCGGCATTGGTGATCCACATTTTTTGCCCGGTGATAAGATAATGCTTACCATCTGCAGAAAGTTTTGCCCTGGTTTTACCCGAATTAGCGTCTGAGCCTGCGGCAGGCTCTGTAAGGCAATAGGCCCCTTTCCACTCGCCGCTGGCCAGCTTGGGGATGTACTTTTGCTTTTGGGCATCATTACCGTAGTATAATATAGGCAGGGTACCTATACCTGTATGAGCCGAAAAAGCAACCGAAAATGAGTGACCTGCCCCTAATTTTTCAGTAACCAGCATGGCAGTTTTAAAATCTTTACCAAAACCACCATATTCTTCGGGCACGGAGATGCCTAACAATCCAAGCGCGCCTGCCTCGTCCATTAAATGGCGCATTAACCCCTCCTCCTGCTCGTCAATACGCTGAAGGTTTGGTGTTACCTGCTGTGCCAAAAAATTGGTACATGTTTCGGCGATCATCAACTGCTCTTCATTCCATTCTTCAGGAATAAAAACGCTTTCCGCGGAAGTCTCCCTGATCAGAAACTCCCCTCCTTTTATGGCTTTCATCGGTTCTGTGGCATTCATAAAGTTTTATTGGTTTATAATCAGGAGTAAAATTAGAGGCATTATGAAGCCAAAGAAAGGGCAGCAATGCGGAGATATTAGTCAAAAAGTCGGAAAGAAGATGAGAATGGGAGGGTGGAAAAAGACTGTTGGTGTCCGAAACCTGAAGATCGACTGGGAATGATGGTTTAAAAACCCATGTCATTGAGAGGAGGAACGACGAAGCAATCTCGTAGCTATACAGATCGGACATGCATTGGCTACGAGATTGCCACGCTACGCTCGCAATGAAATTTTTTTTATTACTTAATTAACTAATAAACAATCAATGCGCAGATATCGCCCTGTAATCAGAAGGCGACATGCCGGTATGCTTTTTAAAATATTTACCAAACGAAGATTGGTCGGGGAAATGGATGCTCTCGGCGGCGCGGGCAATGCTGATCTCATGATTTCGCAGTAATACTTTGGCTTCCAATATTACCGCATCGTCTATCCATTCGCCCGCGGTCCTCCCGGTTACTTCCTTAATGGTTTCAGTTAAATGTTTGGGAGATACATACAGCGCGTCGGCATAGTATTGCACGCTGCGATGTTCTTTATAATGATGGAAAATGAGGGACTGGAAAAGCACGTTTAGTTCCTGTTTCCTGGTTTGTTTACCTTTTATTATCAGGTGTTGCTTTTCGTAAATGGCCTGTATTTCATAAAGCAGTGTCATCAAAATGCTCCTGGATATTTCAACATCGTAAGGATGCCCTTCGCGCGCTAATTTGCGCTGGATCAATAAATAAATTTCCAGGATCATTTTGGCATCGGCATTGCCAGGATAAATTACCGGGATAGACGCGCTGTTGAAATAACTGAATGATTCAAGGAAATGGCTATTAGCATTATTTTCGATTAGAAAGGCTTTGCTGAAAACAACAAACCGGCATAAAAAATCGGCACTGCTATCGTAGATCCTCAAAACATGAAAGGGGGTTGCCAGAAGCATGGCATCCGGCCGTGCATCGTAAACCTGCAGGTTTACTTCTACTTTGGCTGTGCCCCGGGTACAAATGCCTATAATATAACCGTCCGAACGATAAGGATATTCGCTCAGGCTCAATAATTGCTTTTCGTCAACAACAAAAAAATCGGCACCAGCCAGCTTGTCTGCATAAAGATCTGCAAATTTTGACAGGCTTAATTGTCCAACTTTATTATTCATATAGTTTAGATATATAATTTTAACTATTGTATTTATTAAAGACGGTTGTAAAGCAATTTTCTTATCTGATATTAAAAATAAGCTTTATCCGACTTTTTGACTAATATCTCCGCATTATAGCCCTTTTTTTCTTTTTAATCCAAACTAATTTTATCCCTGACAGTTTCAAATTGTAACCTACAAACAATTTCCTGTCACGAACCAATTATATTTTTATGAGAAAAATTCTACTATTGGTGCTCACCGCAGCGCCGCTGTTAGCTTTTTCCCAGGGTTTCCAGGTGAACCTGGGGGGGCAAAAGCAAATAGGAATGGGCCATACAGGTACGGGTATCGTACAGGATGGCGCTTCCGTATTTTTTAACCCGGGCGCGGTAGCCATGCTGCCCGAAAATTACATACAGGGAGGAATAAGCCCTTTACTGTTCAAATCTGTTTTCAACCCCGCCGGAACCTCAATACAGGACCATACTTCTAATAAAGTTGCTACCCCGTTCCATGCTTATGCGGTATGGGGGCCCAAATCTTCCTTCTGGAAACTGGGACTCGGTGTTTATACTCCTTTTGGCGGCTTAACCGACTGGGGCAATACCTGGCAAGGCAAATATGTACTGGAAAGCCTCGACCTGAAAGCCATTTATATTCAGCCAACATTAAGTATAAAACTGGCCGACTGGGTGAGCATTGGCGGAGGCTTCGTTTACAACCATGGCAGCGTTGATCTGACGCGGGCCATCCCACTGGCAAACGGTAGCGGCGACCCAGGGCAGGCCCGGTTGAAAGGCAGCGGCAAAGGCTACGGGTGGAACGCGGGCGTTTACTTCAAAACAGAAGCAGGTATTACCATAGGGATCACACACCGGTCGCAGGTAAATACCACAATTTCGGCAGGGAACGCTATTTTTACTGTACCTGCATCGCTGCAAAGCAGTTTCCCTCAGCCCAATACCTTTAGTTCAACCATACCCTTACCGGCCACTAACTCCATCGGTTTCGGCTTTTACCCCAGCAGCAAATGGATATTGGCCATGGATGTTAACCTGGTTAACTGGGACAGTTATAAAACGCTATCGTTTGATTATAAAAACAATACGGCTGTATTACAGGACACCCACTCCGCCCGGAACTACCAACAGGCGTTTAGCTTGCGCGGGGGCGCTCAATATAAGGCTACCGATAAACTGGCCCTGCGTTTTGGCGGTGGCTATGGCGGCACCGCTGTTTTAGATGGCTATGTAACTCCCGAAGCTCCGGATGCCAACCGGGTTTATGGTACCCTGGGCTTAGGTTATACCGTAGCCAATCACCTCGATATAGATATCTCCTTTGAGTACGAGCACCTGATGCAACGCACCCAAACCAATATCGAATCGCAGCTATCGGGAACATTTAAAACCGATGTTTATATACCAGGTATCTCATTAGCCTATCATTGGTAATCCTTAAAGAAATCAGTTCATGAAAACGTTTAAATTACATATTTATATTGTTGCAGGGTTACTGTTATTAGGTGCCTGCAAGCCCGAAATCCATACGCCAAAGCCGTCCGCAGGTTCTGTTGATTTTTCAAGATACATTGCGTTGGGTAATTCGCTCACTGCCGGTTATGCTGATGGGGGCTTATACCTTGCAGGTCAGCAGGTATCCTATCCCAGCATCATCGGCAAGCAAATGCAATCGGTTGGCGGCGGCGCATTTACGCAGCCGCTATTCAGCACCGCCCAGGCAAACGGATCGGGCTATTTATCACTCACCGGGTTTAATGCCGATGGCACACCGATTACAACCCCGGTAACTACTAACCTGGCCATACGTGGGAAACTTACAGTACCCGGTTTTGGAGATGTTACCCTCTATACCAAATATACGGGCGATATTAATAACTATGGCGTACCCGGCATTAAGCTGATGCACATCACTTACGCGCCCTATGGTAACCTTAACGGGTATTTTGAACGCTTGCTGCCGGGCAACGCGCCAACAAACTCCACCACCTATCTTGGTTTTGTTATGGCCAAGCCCTTTACTTTCTTCTCTAACTGGCTGGGAAATAATGACGCTTTAGGCTATGCCACATCCGGAGGGGCCGGCGACGTGCTGACAGACAAAAATACTTTTGCTGCCCTGTATAATGTATTGATCAACACCCTTACTGCCAAGGGACAGAAAGGCGTAGTTGCAACCGTACCCGATGTAACCTCAATACCTTATTTTAATACCATCACCGTTTCTGCAATACTGGCCGGCGTGCAAAAAGCCAACCCCAATGCAAAAGCATTGTATATTAACGCTCTGGTTTCGGGCAGTACTTATGCGCCGCGCGCAGCAACGCCTAACGATCTTATCGTACTTACCTTTCCGACGAGCAAGATCGGGCAGCCGGTTGCAACTCCTGTTGGCAACCTGCCTTACGGTTTAACGCCGTATACGCCGATAGATAACCAATATGTACTTGACGAAAAGGAGGTTGCCCTTACCGAGGATTATGTAACTTCTTATAACACCACCATAAAATCTATAGCGGCAGCAAAAGGCCTGGCTGTATTTGATGCATATACCTTTCTGCAAAATGTTAAACTGAACGGGATGGTGGTTGACGGAGTAAGCGTTAATTCCAACTATATCAGCGGCGGCCTGTTTTCGCTGGACGGGGTGCACCTTACACCACGCGGATATGCCATTGTTGCCAATGAATTTATCAAGGCTATTAATGACAAATACAACTCATCAATACCACAGGTGAATATATCTGATTATAACGGGGTTAAGTTTCCTTAAAGCCTTAAGTCGAAAGTCTTAAGTTCCAAGTCACAAGCAGGGTTTTCCTACCGACTTAGAACTTAAGACTTTCGACTTAAGACTAAAATCACTCTGCAGCATTATCCGGCTCCGATTCATCGCCTGGCTCCCAAAGCTCAATAATGTTCCCTTCCGGATCGAGAATGTGAACAAACTTGCCATAGTCATACTCGGCAATCTCGTCAATAATGGTTACCCCATCTTTTTTTAATTCGTCTACCAGTGCAACAAGATTTTCTACCCGGTAATTAATCATAAACGGCTTGGCCGACGGATTAAAATATTTGGTATCCTGCGGGAACGTACACCATGAGGTGGACCCTATTTTTGACGGATCATCTGCATGCCGCCACTCAAACGTTGTCCCGTATTCGCCGGAAGGCAGCCCAAGGTTTTTGACATACCATTCGTTCATACCTTTCGGATCGTCGCATTTAAAAAATACACCTCCAAGGCCAGTTACTTTTTTCATAGTTATATCTTAATTTTTACGTCACATTGTAATACCATTTCCAAAGCAGTTTTACCTTTTTTGTGAAAGGGTGATCTCCTTTAATTTTTCGTTAGCACGGATGGTTTTTAAGCCTTCCTCGTAGCCTATCATATAAATTTCCTCGGCCGCGTCGGTATCAAAAATACCATACCCTCCCAAACCATGCGGTTCAATAACTATATCGCACAGCATTTTATGTGAGCTAAGGTTCGCGTTAATTCCTATCATAGCAGCCCTGTCAACCAGGTTCCCAAATGATTTGATAGTTGTAACTACCGGCAAATGGTTGCAGCATGAGCCAATAATCAGGTCGCAATTGCCTACCAAGGGCTCAACCGGGAAATTATTGAGGATCCCGCCATCAACATACATATGATTATTAATCATAATGGGCTTAAAAATACCGGGCAAACAGCAGGAAGCCAAAATTGCGATATCCAGTTCGCCCTCGGTAAAGTAAACCAGCTTTGCTTCGCCCAGGTCAACCGCCGGAATGGTAACACGTGTTTTGAGGCTTTGAAAGGAATTATGCGGAATATATTTATTAATCAATACCCTGGCATGTGTTATTGAGATCAAACCGTTGCTGCCAAATGCCGGGCGCAGCAATTTAAGCAGGCTGTTGTCTTTGATGACGCGTAAAATTTCTTTTGGGGTATATCCCTCTGCAAAAAAAGCCGCAGCTATTGCGCCTGCACTTGTGCCCGAGATATGCGAGAATTTGATACCATAATCGGTTAGGGCCTGCATCACCCCCAAATGGGCCACCCCTCTTACCCCCCCGCCAGACAACACTAATCCTATCTTTCTTGAGCCGTTTTGATCAATATTTGTATTCATTTTTTATAGTTTATCATTCGCCGTTGTTTATGGCAAGCTATGAGAATGATTGAGGTCAAGATATCACTTTATTCAAATAAGGAGAAATTTCCCTTCAAATTATATCTGCATTACTAACACTATGAGGTTATTTAAGTGTGCGACGTGCATCGAACAAATAACTTATTTTAGCTACCTATAAGTGCAGATAATTAAATGTTACTGCAGTTCATTTATAATAACAGTGGATAGGATAACCCAAACGCTAATAATAGGTTCAGTCAAACAGATTCCTTCTTTAGAGGTAATAAGCAAAATACCTCGTGAAAAAAGACTAAGGTTGATTTTTGAACAAACTTTGCAATACCAAAGAGAAGAAATTGGCAAAAAACTAAAAAATGATCTTAAGGGATTTCAAGTTTACATACATGCAACTCAGCCTGAAATAAATATTGCAAAACTGCTAACGGATAAAGAAATCGACGACAATCAGCTATTTTTCGAACAATGCGCAAAAGATTACCGCGCCTTATCTGAATTATTGATCAATAAGTTAGCTTCAAAATTAGGTATTGAGATCAATCCACAGTTCCCGCTTAGTTCATTTAGCCCGTTTTTTGCTAATAAAAAACAAAGTGGAATAATTAAAGAATGGCGTTATTTTTTACATGGTTTTCATTGTGGCTTCGAGCACAAAAGGTCCGGCCAAATAATAGAAGTCCCGCTTGTGTTTGGATTGGAATTTGGCGATTTAGATCCTTATTTTTTCACAAGGTTCATTAAATCAACTCAAAACTACTTTCCCTTACCTATAGACATTTATGACGAGTACGCAGATGGTGTAAGGATAATTGAAAGGATGCTTGCTCTTAATAAGTTCGAACGCATAACTTCCAATATTGAAAACCATACGGGTGTAGTTGTCAATGACAGAAAAAAAATTCACATTGAAGTTTATCAGGAAGATGCCTTGATTGATACCAAAAAGAAATTCAACGTATTGCGTTTTTTTGGATTAAAATAATCAGAATGAAAAACTTCCATCTAATCTTTCCGGTTCCATTTAAGCCTGCGGATACGCCTCCAGTCGGTGAGTAATAATCCAAACAAAAAATCAAGTATAGCAATCATATATCCGGCAATTTGATAACTAAAGATACCAGTTAAATCATAATTAAAAATTTTTCAGACATAAATTACCTCTACTTCTTCAAAAATGACATAGCCGCGGCACTGCCGACACCTAATGTTAACCCGGCAGCCACATCGGTAGGATAGTGAACACCTAAATACATTCTTGAATAACTTGTGGCCCCCGCCCAAAAGAAAGATGGCGCAATGACGTACCACTTAGGATAGGCAGCCGATAAAGCTGTAGCTGTGGCAAAGCTTGATGAAGTATGCCCCGACGGGAATGAGGTACCACCTGCCCTGTAAACAGGTGTAATATTGATATTTTGAATAAATGGCCGCGGTCGCTTCACCAAATGTTTTATCAACAACATAAAGCCGTATGATATGGCCGTACTGCTTGCCACATAACCTGCGTTTTGGCGCATTTCTTTGTTATTGCTTGCAATACCTCCTACCAGTAAGCCCGCCGGGATTCCGATATCGCCATACAAAACATTTTTGCTCAGGAACATGAAAAAACCTGTTTGGCCATGTGTGCGTTGATTTTGCAGATCGATCATGACACGGTCGTCCCAACGCTGAACAGCAGGTGAGATAAATGCAGGACTATTTACGGTGACTTTCGCCGAATCCGCCTGGGCAAAAGCGTTGTTTGTGAAGCAAATAAATAAGCCCTGCAAATGAATTAAAACTACCAGGAATTTAAGCGGGGAGATCTTTTTCATAGGCGGTTTAGTAGCAATATCCACACTGCTAATTTAACTATAAATGCCTATTGCACGCAGATTGTTTGTTCGCCGAAACAGAACCACAAAGAATGGATGACCAGAAGAATAAGACTTACGAAATTTTTGAAGCTTCGTAAGTCTGGGTTCTTCAACCTACTAAGGGTAGATACAAAGCAAAGGTGCGTCCTATTATACACTTACCCTTATCTATCCCAACTTCTCAATAATCTCGGCAGTAGTACCCACCTCCCCTATCCTCGGGAAAATGTATTTGAAGCTGTGGGCATGCGCTTCGGCAAACATATCGGTCATGGCATCACTGGCAAAGGCTATATTGTAGGCATATTCGTTGGCCGAGCGGGCTGTAGCTTCAACACCTATGCTGGTGGCTACTCCGGCCAGTACAATTTGTGTAACGCCTCTTTTTTGCAGTTCTTGATGCAGCCCCGTATTATAAAAAGCGCCCCAGGTTTTTTTGGTGATAAAAATATCTGTTGGCTCGGTTTTAATTTCAGGAGCTATTTCGTTCCAATCGGCAGGGAGTTCGATCATGCTGTTTCTATTGTTATCACGCCTTGTTTTAAAAGCCGCACCTATAGGTTCTACATGAACAATAACAATGGGTTTACCTGCTTTACGAAAGGCTTCGACAAGCGCTGCCGATTTTTCAAGGATGCCGGCCATGGGGTGCGCGCATGAAAGCTGTACAATATATTTTTGTAAGTCTATCAGTACGAGTGCCGTGTTTTGATCAAGTGCAGTTATCATGATAATTTGATTGTTTTAATGGTTAAGAAATTGCTTCGGTAGATTGCTGCACGGCAGCCATCGCTTTCTTTTTAAGCCTGCTGCGCCGTAAAAAAGCAAAATGTAAAACACCCAACAGCAGTGCTACCATTCCTTCGGCCATAACAGTATCGGGTACGCCTATTTTTTGCGAAACTGCGCCAATGAGCAAACCGCCAAGCGGCTGCATCCCAAAAAAAGACATGGCGTAATAACTGATTACCCGGCCTCGCATTTCGGGAGTAGCAGTAGTTTGGATAATGGTATTACCGATGGTAACCTGCGACATCATACCGAAACCGATAATAGCCGAAAAAAACAGCGCCACGGGATAGTTGTGCATATGTGAAAATGCGATCAGCCCCACCGCAAATATTACTGTATTAACTGCAAGGATCTTTTTAAGATCGGTACCGGCACTTAATGAGGCCAGCAAAATGCCGCCGCCAAAAGCACCAAGCCCTATCACACTATCTATAACCCCAAATGTTGACGCCGTTCCCTTAAATATATCCTTAGCATAAACCGGTATCAGCGTACTAAAAGGCAGTACAAGCAGGCTTATTGAAGCAAGCATCAGTAACATAAACTTTATAGTGGGCGTTTGCTGAATGTATTCAAAGCCGTCTTTCAGATCGGCGAGCACGTTTTTGCCGTGGGGCTTGGGAGTAAATTCGGGCAAACGCATCAGCAGCAATGAGCCAATTACCGCAATAAAGCTTAATGCATTAGCCCCAAAGCAAACCGAATCGCCGAATTTTTCAATAATCAGGCCTGCTATCCCCGGCCCTATTAACCGCGACAGGTTCACCATGGAAGAGTTAAGGGCAAGCGCATTAGGCAGGTCGGATTTATCATCAACCATTTCGTATACTAACGATTGCCTTGCCGGAACATCAAATGCGTTAATCAGCCCTAAAACAGCAGTCAATGCCATGATGGCCCAAACCGAATAATATCCGAAAAACACCAGCGCAGTGAGTAAAACAGCCTGTACCATTGAAGCCACCTGTGTAAATAGCAGTACTTTAAAACGGTTATACCTGTCAGAAACCACACCACCCAAAAACGAGAACAGGAATGAAGGGAACAAACTTGCAAACAGAGTTAAGCCCAACATAAACTTGGAATGCGTTTGCGAATAGATCACCCAACTAACAGCGGTTTTCTGCATCCAGGTGCCCAGTAACGAAACTGACTGCCCGGCAAAATACAGGCGATAGTTGCGGCTTTTAAAAGCGTTGAATGTACTTATCTTACTCATCTATCTCTTTCTGTCAGTTTTCATTAATTAATCAAAGTCAACAAGTTTGGCCAGGGGTGCCAGGGCTTTCTTTAAAACTGCCTGCTCTTCGGCAGTACAGGTAGTTTCAAGCGCACGGTTAAGCCACTCGTCTTTTTCACTCCTGGATTTGTGGATGAGGCTGATCCCAGCTTCCGATAGTGAAATGATCACCTTACGCTTATCCAGCTCGGAGATACGCCTTTTGATCAACCCAAGGTTGAGCAGGTTACTCAGGATCTGCGACATGGATTGTGTGGTGATCTTCTCCATAGCTGCCAACTCATTGGGCAGAATTTCTTCATGCTGAAAGATCAGCGCCATGGTCGACCGCTCGGTAAGCGAAAGTTTTTCGGCAGTAGTCGAAGTCTTCCTGATCTTTTTACTAAGCCTACCTATAATAAACCTCAATTCCGAAGCCAGTTGAATCTCTTTTTCGTCGCTCATATAATTAATTAGTTAAACTTATAAGTTTACCTTACAAATATAGAGATTGTTTTATCAGCACAATGTCAAACCTGACCGTTGATTTTTTTTATTTCGCTGATTGTGTTGATTTTGATTAGCTTACTTAACACAATTAGATTCGAAGACCGCTTTGATCATCAAAAAAATCAGCGCAATCAACGTAATCATCCCTAATCAACGGTTCGTTTTCGTAATTTTACCCCGTGCCTGCTCCTGAAAAGAAAACACCTGTAAGAAAGAAAGCTCCTGCCCGTAAAAAGCCGGTAGTTAAAGCAAAACAGCAGGCCAATTTCTCCACACAGTGGATAGTGGCTGTAGGCGCTTTGCTGCTCATCCTGTTTTCGCCTTTTTATTATGGCTATATTTTAAAATTTGGCAGCGCTACCTGGCGATGGATCATGGATGCAGGAGAGGATACGCATTATCGTAAATACAAGGATTTTGCCATTCATATCCCCGATGGCTATACCGTATATGGCATTGATGTGTCCTCATACCAGGGCCGTATAAACTGGAAACAGGTAAAAGCCATGCGCGAGGGTGATGTCCATATCAGCTTCGCATTTATCAAGGCTACCGAGGGTGTATTAAGTGTTGACCCATATTTTCAGCGTAATTGGCGAGAAGCGCCAAAGGCAGGCATCATGTGCGGCGCTTATCATTTTTTCCTTCCGCAAAAAAGTGGCGTATGGCAAGCTAAGTTTTTCCTTCAAACGGTAAAAACCGAAAAAGGCGACCTGCCCATGGTGTTGGATATAGAAAGGTTGTATCGTACCAGTCCTGAAAAGATGCGCGAACAGCTGGAGAGTTTTATCAAAACCATTGAAAACCGTACAGGGATTAAGCCCATCATCTATACTAACCTTAAATTTTACCAGGATTACCTGGAAGGCTATTTTGATGGTTATACCCTTTGGATTGCCCATTATTACCAGCCCAAGCTGCTTGTATCTAATAAAACTAACTGGAAATTCTGGCAGCACTCAGATAAGGCCCATGTTAACGGCATTAACCATGTTGTGGATTTTAATGTGTTTAAGGGCGATAGCACGGAGTTTGAGAAATTGCTGGTGCCGTAAGTGTGTTAAACCCGCAAAAAATTGTTGAAAGTTCATTTTCACGCAAAGCCCGCTAAGACGCAAAGCTTTTTCTTAGCGGCTCTGCGTCTTTGGGTGCTTATTTTATTATAGACATTATTATTGCTTTTTATAGTAAAAAAAATACGATCCTCCCAAAATCGCCAGAAACACCAACGGCATCACACGGTTTGCTACCGGATCGCCGGATGCGGTATGTGCTATAAACGCAGAAACAAATACAAAAGTAAATCCCGCATAAGTCCATTCTTTTAACCTGGCAGGCACTGGTACCAATAGTAATATTGCACCGATAAGCTTGGCTATTGCCAGTTCAACTCTAAAATAATCAGGGAAGCCTAAATGATGAAAGGCTGCAGCCATTTCGGGCTTCGTTAAGTATGAATAGCATGAAAAAGCCATCATCAATGCTACAATAGCGCTCAGGATCCAGTAAAAAATTTTAGTTGCTTTCATCTAATGAATTATTTACCGCAAACTTAGCTACCTTTGCTATTAAAAAGATACTACTATCCTAAAGGATACCGGTATCGTTAAGGATAGCGAGTATGAACAACGAACAAATCATTCACAATAAAGAGACCTGCAAAGCTTCTGTAACAGCAGTACGCGATACGCTTTATGTAGTAAACGGCAAATGGAAGCTGCCAATGCTGGTAAGCCTAATGACCGGCCCTAAACGGTTTAAGGAACTTCAGCGCGACCTGGAAAGCATCACGCCTAAAATACTTTCGAAAGAGTTAAGGGAGCTTGAACTAAATGGCTTTGTTAAACGGACTGTTTATGATACCACACCGGTAACTGTAATTTATGAACGTACCGAATATGCCGATACGCTTGGTAAGGTTGTTTCGGAATTACGCGAATGGGGCATGAACCATCGTGAGCATATTAAACAAATGAGCCGGGCTGAAGCCGATGCCAAAAAAACAATGGCAGTTTCATTATAATGTAGTAAATAGCTCTTCAGAATTTAGAAGCGCAAAGCACCTTTGCCTGGTAAGCAAAGGCGCTTTTATAAATGATAACATTACGCTTTTTTCTTCTCGGGGCGATGAGCGCTATCCCTGCTTGATGTAAAAACCATACTGGCCGGCAGTAGTTTTTTAAGCCTGAACTGAATGGTGATGGCATCATAATCATGCTTATGGCCGCAGCCTTTAGGCGTTTCAACAATCACCGTGATCTTATTTTCTAAATTATCCATGCGTAAATATTTTATAAACCTGGTGTTTTAACCCCGGAAGCTTTCAAATCCTGCAAAATATTTTCCTGTACGGCCAGCTTGGTATCCTGGAAACCATGCGCATGAACCCAAACATTAACTCCTACACGATAACCATCAGGATCTAAACTGGCAATACCTATCCTCCTGTCCGGAGTTTCCAATATATTTTTTGATTTATCGATAGAAGAGTTAATGACAGACTTCACCTCATTAAAATCAATATTATTGGTAAACTTCAGCTCGATATCAAGCCTGCGGGTGCCTTCCCTGCTGATGTTGATGATCACCTCGTTTGAGAGTTTACTGTTAGGCATAATAACTATTCGGTTATCAAAGGTTTTAACAATGGTATAAAAGATCTGGATAGCGATAACCGTTCCTTCAAGGCCTTGAGCTATGATATTATCGCCCACAACAAAGGGCTTGAGCAGCAGTATCAACACACCGCTTGCAAAATTTTGCAAAGTACCTGAAAGCGCTAAACCGGCTGCTACACCAAAAGCACCAACAAGTGCAGTGAACAAAGTAATGGGCACACCCATGATCTGTACAACTCCTAAAATGAGCAACACACGCAATACAACGCCTACAAGGCTCTGCAAAAAGGGTTTAATAGTAGGATCTATTTCCTTTTTTTGCATATGGCCCTGCCACCATTTCAACAACATATTAATCAGCCAAAGGCCTATAAACAAAACTACCAATCCTATTAAAAAACTGGGTGCATAGCGAATCACCCATATATAAACCTGGTCATAAAACTTTTCAATCTTCATAAAACAAATCGTTTAGCTTCCGCATAAAAACCACCTATGCTTAACGCATATTTGGGGGAAGGGTTTGTTTTAACAACCATTTAACACTTCAGCCCCCCAAGTGTTAACAAATGTTAAAAGTGTTAAATTTCAATACGTTACCAATTTTAAGCCCTAATTTGGTATTAACTATTTGAAAAAAACTTTTACACTTTATCATGAGCTACAACAAGATCAATAACCTTTTGGGCTGGCTTTGTTTTACCCTTGCATCCTTAACTTACATCCTTACTTTAGAACCCTCTGTAAGTTTTTGGGACTGCGGCGAATTTATTTCCTGCGCCTACAAACTACAGGTATCGCACCAACCGGGCTACCCTCTTTTTGCCATGATAGGTAAGGCCTTCTCACTGCTTTCGATGGGCGACAGGACAAAAGTTGCCTACTTTACCAACCTGGGTTCGGCATTGGCCAGCGGGGCTACCATTATGTTTTTATTCTGGAGCATAACCGCCCTTGCCAAAAAACTCCTTGCTATAAAAAATATTCCTGTTAATACAACCCAAACCTTACAAATAATGGGTGCCGGGCTAACCGGCGCCCTTGCATTTACCTTTACCGACACCTTTTGGTTTTCGGCAGTTGAAACCATTGTTTTTGCATGGTCGTCATTATGTACTGCAGTAGTATTTTGGGCTATTTTAAAGTGGGATGCCGTTGCCGATGAACCACGTGCCGACAGGTGGCTGGTTTTTATAGCTTATGTAATCGGCCTTTCTATCGGCATTCACCTGCTTAATTTATTAACCATACCTGCTTTGGTAATGGTTTATTATTTCCGCAGGCATAAAAACATCAGTGTTAAAAGCGGGCTTTTGGCATTCGCTATAAGCATCCTGATCCTGGCCTTTGTTCAGTTTGGCATCAGGGGGTATACCATTGGCCTCGCCGCCCGGTTCGATCTGTTTTTTGTAAACAGTCTTGGACTTGGTTTTGGCAGCGGCGTTTTGTTCTTTTTCTTGCTGATCATCGGCTTGCTTATCGCCGGGATCCGGTACAGCATCCGCAAGCAGAAACATCTTTTAAATATAAGCCTGCTTTGCATTGTGTTTGTTTATTTTGGTTACAGCTCTTTTGTTTACATCCCTATCAGGGCATCGGCAGGTACCAATCTTAACAACTCCCACCCCAGCGATGCCTTTACGATGTATGAATACCTTAACCGTACCCAATACGGTGAAACACCATTGCTTAAGGGCCCTTACTTCGATGCCAAAATAACGGATGTTACCGATGGTACACCGCTTTACCGCAAAGGAAAGACGAAATACGAGGTAGCCTATAATAAGCCCAATTATGTTTATGACCACACCAGCATTCTGCCCCGCATGTGGTCGACAGAGGAGAATACCACCTACGCCCAGGATGCCCAGTTTTACCGCGACTGGCTGCAGTTGAGCGATAACGCTACGCCTACCTTTTCGGATAATTTAAGATGGATGTTCAGCTGGCAAATGTACCAGATGTACTGGCGTTATTTTATGTGGAATTTTGTTGGCCGCTATAACGATGACGATATGGAAGGTCAAACCAATATGAACGGTATTGGTGGCAACTGGACATCAGGCTTGTTCAACAACGCCTCCAATACGCCTAAGTTTGTGTTGAATAATGTTACCTATACGCCGCTTTATGCACTGCCTTTAGTGGCTGGTTTGTTAGGCATGCTCTACCATTTCAAAAAGCGAAAGAAAGACGCGCTGGTAATAACGTTGCTATTCTTTTTCACCGGGTTGGCTATAGTATTATATGTTAACCAGCCATCTGTACAGCCCCGTGAACGCGATTACTCGTACGTGGGCTCATTTTATGCCTTTGCCATTTGGATTGGTTTAGGATTGATAGCGCTGATTGACATGGTGCCCAAAAAGATCAGCCCGAGGTTTGCCACTGTTGGCGCTTTTATTATTTGTACAATTGCTGGCCCTGTTTTGCTGGCAAGTAAAGAATGGAAAAACCACGACCGCTCAACCAAAATGGCGGCGCGTGACATGGCTTACAATTACCTCATGTCCTGCCCTAAAAATGCTATTTTATTTGACCTGGGTGATAACGACACCTACTCGCTATGGTATGACCAGGAGGTAGAAAACATTCGGCCCGATGTACGCATCGTAAACCTGAGCCTGTTAAGCGCCGATTGGTCGGTAAGGCAAATGCAGCGTAAAATAAACCAGGCTGATGCACTGCCTATCACCATGAGCTTTGATAAATACAAACTGGGTACCCGTGATGTGATCAGGTATAATGATGCTAAAATACCGGGCTATGTTGATGTAAAAGAGATATTTGACTTTATCACTTCGGATGATAAACGTACTCACGTTGAGTACACCAACGGCACAACCGAAAATTATTTGCCTACCAAAAACTTCAAGCTGGCAGTTAATGCTGATGATGTAATGAAAAATAAGGTGATCACGCCCGAGCAAAAAGGCTTACTTACGGATACCATGAAATGGAAATTCCCTCCCAATTATATCGCCAAAGAAAACCTTGCCATGATAGATATACTTGCCCATAACGACTGGAAACGGCCAATTTGTTTCACTACATCTATTGGGCAAACAAGCATGGTTGGCTTACAGCCATATTTGTACCAGGAAGGTTTTACCTATCGCCTATTGCCTTTCAAAACTGATTCATCGTTAAGAGATCAGCTTTCAAAGATCAACAGCCTGGTGATGTACAGCAACATGATGGATAAGTTTAAGTTCGGCAATTTCAAAACAGCCAAATACCTTGATCAGCAATCGACAACCATGTTTTTTCCGCAAATGGTGTCTGCTTTTTCTGATCTGTCGGCGACATTACTGAAAGAAGGCCATCGTAACCTGGCACTTAATACCCTGCACAAATATGAAGAGGTGATGCCTGATATCAACCCTAACTTTATGACGGCACAAGGCAAAATAACAATGGCCGATACCTCGTATAAGTTGGACTATTCCAAGCTGGGTAATAAATTGATCAAAAGTGTTAACAGCTACCTAACCGATCAGCTTGATTATAACTACCATCAGTTGCAAAAAGATACAGGCCGGTTAAGTCCGCGCGATGTGCAGATCAGTATGCAACTTCTCAATAATATGGCAGCCATTACTCAAAACGGCAACCAAAAAGAACTATGCGGTCAAATAATTACACAGCTTAATGACTATGCCGAAAAGTTTAAAAGTATTCTCCAGCTCTAAACAACCAACATATATATGCTATGGCGCAGGCTATTTGATTTAGCCTGCCCCTTTTTTATATTTTAATAATTCACATACTTTTCTTCAAAAGTACCATCGGCATACAGGTCTATCAAACCATAGCCTGGGGCTGTTTCCCGGCGGTTCCCCTCCCACCAGGCACCGGAAACGGCGCCGTTACATAGGTAAGTAACATTGTTATAAACCACCTTATCGCGCATGTGCAGGTGACCGCTCACACATAACTTTACGTTGGGGTGCTGGTAAAACAGGTTAATGATCTTAGCCGTATCGGTATGCATATCGCCGCCAAGCATTGTCCACTTGTTTACAATATCATCCTCTATCATCAGTAAAGCCGTCAATATCGGTATGTGCGACATAACCATTACCGGCATACTGGCGTCCGTAGCTTTCAGCTCATCGCTGAGCCAGTTAAGCTGTTCATCGCCCAGCTTGCCTATATACCAGGTATTATCAATATCTAAATGCACACTATCCAGCACAATAACCTTCCAGCCATTCTTAACCATACTGTAGTAGGGCTTTACAAGCTGTAACTTATCCAAAGCGTATTTTTTTCCGTAGATGGCCTGGGCCTTGTCGTCTTCGTACCACCAGATATCGTGGTTGCCCAAACAATAATGAACGGGCAAACTGCATTCATTTTTCATGATGTTTTGCACCAGCTTCCATTGATCATTGATGGTGCCGATGTTTTCCTTGTTCATATCAAAAACAATGTCGCCGCCATTTAATACCATATCAACCTTTGGCGTTTGCTGCTGCAGGTGATGGAGGCACCTGGTAAACCTGGCAGGGGCATCAAACTTATCCTTAAGGTGCACATCGGTAATGTGGGCTATTCGCAATGATGGCTTTGCAGCCGGTGTTGTATTGCCAAGTGCTAATGAAGGTGCCAGAAGCAGGCCGCCTATATTTTTTAATGCTGATCTTCTTTCCATAATATAAAAGCTACCTCCCGGGTTCAGGTAATTTTGGGGTTAAAAATACATTTATAATATTGGTAGGCCGCTGGAATTTCTGTTAAACTTTTATTAAGAAAATAATGACCGAAACATTTATATAAAACAAAAAGCCTTCCGCGTTAGCAGAAGGCTTAATAGATTTGTGTAGGGAAGGTTAAAATAGTATTTCAGGGTACTTAACCATTATTTATTGAAGATACGGCCTGCCTGTCATGTAATCATTTACAACCCCGCCAATATATTTATTGTTGTAATCCGTTTCTTTGTTTTGCAAAACTGATTTATAATAAAGCAGCAGAAAATCGTACACGCCCAGCTCGTGAGCCTGCTGCCTGGTTTTAAATAAGCGGTTCATACTCATTTGAATAAGGCTGATCACAAGCAGGTTCAGATCCTGCGGTACCGTTTCGGATGAAATAAGCTCGGCGAGCAATAAAGCTGCCGGTCTGTTGTTTAAACTCCGGTACCTGAGCAGGTCGTTGCCTGCAACCGCGGCACCTTCGGCAAAAAGGCCCTCAATCTTGTTGCGGTAATGCCTGTATTTAAAAGTCAGTTGCTTTGAAAGCAGGTTATCATAATTAACGTCCGGATATGATGAGGCTACAACCAGCTCAATAAGCTCGCTCTTTTGTTCGATCTGAAAATCAAAATCATTCAACAGCCTGTCAATTGATAACAGTCCCCAGAGCCACCTCAGCTCTTCAAAGTTTTCAGTCACATCCGCTCTTGATATAAGACTGGCTATGGCAAGGCTATCATTAAAAAACAACTGCTCAACAAGCTCAATCGATGCTTCTCCGTAACGTTCCAATTCGCGCTCGTAGGTATCAAACTGCACCTTCCAGATTTGCTTTGATTTAATTAAGGCCGAAAAGGAACTGTTAATATTTTGAATTACCCTCCCCAATGCAAATACAGAAGCAAGGTGGACCCTGAAACGAATATGAGGTTCAGGATCAGCATAACGTACATAAAACCATTGATCAATCAAGTCTTCATGGTAAAGCTTTTTGCTTAGCTGTATCAGCTCATTACCTATCACATGCTCGGCAGTTTCAATACCACAATACAGTTTTACGTACAACCATTCATCACCCGGGAAAAACTGGCGTTTAGCTGCATTTGTACTAAGCGGCCCCATACCGGTATACTTGCCGGCCACTTTTTCGCCCCGTTTTAAAACAGCGACAAACTGGTTACCGGTAAGCTTTTCATCCTTCTTTTTAAGCATGATATTATCGCGTTCGCCAATGTATTCCTTTAAAATAATTTCATCCTTTTTTTTGCATGACGAAAGCCATGCAGCAACCTCAAGCCTGCTGTTGGTATGTACAACCAATTCACTATCAATATCTGTAAAAACAAAAGCCTCGGGCAGATCCCAGTATTTAACAAACTTCGCCCATGCTTCGTTGTAATCAACTGCCAGTTCTTTTAACAGCTGCTGTAAATCAGCATTGGTGATGTACCAGGTTTTTAAGGCTAATATTACGCCTTCATAAACTACCCTTGGCGTTTTGGTTACCCCAAGTTTAGGTAATATGTCAAGATTAAACCCAAGCTCGTATTTTGAATCCTGGCATTGCAGATCGGCCAGGAACCGGTACACAGGTAAGGCCGTCATACCGTAATTATATGCTGTATTTAAGCGGGGGATAATCCGTTTGCCTAATTTGGCCGAACGCAGCAAAACATTATTTCCTTTAACAGATACAAGCAGATCTGTTATATTAACTTCCTGGTCACCGGTGCTTACCGGCGTTTGAAACTGGTAATCCCGATATGGTGCATAGGTAAAGCTCCCTAAGCAGTCATCAGGCGTGTGTACAATTTCGGCAACTATGGCCGGCTCATAAATACGGGCTTCCGTTTCGGCTATTTCATCAAGGATCTGGCCAAAATTCCGCTCGGCATTGGCCAAACGGCCAAACATAGCAGTGCCGGCCGGCCATCCGCAATGTTCAAGGTACAGCAAGGGCTCATCATGGCCCGAAATTCGGAACATTACCGAAAAACTTGGGGGCAACTCATCATCGTAAGCTTTAACGTTGTCAAACTGTGACTTTTGCAAATGGATAATTTCCTGCCCGGGGTTATTAACAATTTGTCCGATAAGCCACTTCACAGCACTGGTATATTGCAGATCTTCCTTATCAGCTGCAAAGCCAGATGGTTCTGTATAACAGTTTATGGCATAGCCGATACCTTTTTCAGGATCAAGCGCTTCTGTTAGCAAAATCTCCCGCTCATGATAGCGGTCGCGGAAACGTTTTATAAACGTTTCCAGGTTTTTACTTTGGTGCCTGGGTGTGATCCGGTTAAGCAGATCAATGGCATCGAGCAATTTATCAGCATAAGCTTTATCAAGCGTAGCCGAATCTGCCTGCCTAAAATAATCAACCTGCAGTAATGTCCCCTGTGAGGCATCACCTGGCAAATCTTTCAAAATCATAGCAACCTTATTATTTTTTGTAATTACATTATCGGTGCCGGTCAGCACCTGCTTAACGGTTTTCAGTTTTGATAAATAGTTTTGTGCCTGTGCACTTTGGTATGCCAGCCGGGTAAAAATGCCAATGGCCTGGTCAAGGTATTCCCCGCTCTCAATACACGGTTCAAGCTCACTCCACAAAACCTGGTTTTTAATCAATTGATCCAAAAAAGCAGCGGCACATTCCGGAGTTTTGCCAAGTTTTTGCGTTATAAATAAGCATATCGAATTGTATGTCCTGGCGTTTTCACAAAACCCGATAACCACCCGCAGATCATCAGATATCTTTACCGGCGATGCTTTGTATTTACCACAGTTTGCAGTTTGACGGTCAATTTTACGGTAGGTCCCGTTTAAGGTATACATTGTTTTATTTACCTTGTAACTTAACAATGCCCGTATGACACGATTGTTTAAAATTTGGCCGTTCAAATTAACCGCTGCGGCAACATTAAGCCTTACATGCTGGTAAGCATTACCAAGCTGTAAATCGGTCGTATTCCCCCAGGTAACAGGAGCGCAACCGGCAAATAACCCTGATGGATTGGTGCCGGTAGCGCTCCTGTTAATAAATTTGGCTAAGCTTATTTCAAGCTTCTCCAGTTTTTTCGCATCTGTAATATCATCTATATGTAAAACCGCTTCATACAAGTCTTTAGAGGTAAGCCAAAGCGCCTGCATAAACAATTCATCTTTTGTGAATGCCCTGATGGTTTCTTTATCAACTGTTTCCACGCAATCAAATGCAGGAAACCTGAACATCAGGCTTGATGAAAATTTATATAGCTCGGAAAGCTTTGCTGTTTTCATTATAGTTGCCTTTTAATAGCCGGCTAACCGGTTACGCCAAGAACCTTAAAATCCGGTAGGAACCGAAGTCATAGTATCAGTAGTTGTACCATTAGCGTGATTAAACACCCCAGGAAAATTGCCTTTTATCATATTAGCAGTTAAAGCTTTATTTAAAACCTGTATCTGTTTAATTTGGATCTTTGGCAAAGAAGTTTTGTCATGATTTTTCATAATTTTAAATTTTTAAATGATTGTTAATTATTGATTATTTAGCTGTGACAGGATAAATGTGGCTAACAGACGTTTGCGTAAAAAAAATTTAGTACCAATGCCCTTTTCTGAATGACCAAAACCGTATTTAAGAGTGACAAAAAAATGACCAACGAATCTTTCACACTAAAAAAGAGAACTCTAAAAGCAATATTTCAGCATTTACTTTTTTGGATTGTGTATGTTCTTTATGAAGAAGTAATCGTTTACTTCGCGGGCATGGGCGTCGAATTCTTTAATACTTTTTTTGCGTTCCTGGTTAATGCATTTGTGTTTTATAGCATTTGGAATTCATACAAGTTTTTTGATAGAAACATCAAAAAAAAGATTGCGGTAGTGCTTGCAACTATTATTGCAGTTATTGGTATTGTTGTTGTTTCGGCCTATTTAAAAGCATTTATAATTATTATTTTAGGAAATGGAACCTTTAAAACGGCAGCCACACCTATGCGCATCCTGCAATTTGTTATGCGCTCCGTTTACTTTGGCACAATGGGCGTAGCTTACGGTTTTGCTAAAGAGGTATTGCTTAAAGAACGAGAGGCGGCACAACACAAACTGGAAAAACTGCAAATGCTTGAACAACAGCAAAAATTAGAAAAACAGGCCCTTCAAGCCGAACTAAACGTCATTAAATCACAAATTAACCCGCATTTTGTATTTAATACGCTTGGCTTTTTATACGCGGAAACCTATAAAAAGCTTCCCGAGGTTGGGCAGTCAATTATTACGCTGTCAAACATTATGCGGTATGCATTAACCAAAAATGAGGACGGGTTTAGCAGTCTTGAAAGTGAGCTTGCCTATATCAAAGACTTCATAAAAATTCACGAAGACCGCAGCAAAGCTTTTTTTATGAAGATAAGTATCGAAAGCGGTGTCATTCCGTATAGGGTAGTATCATTGGTTTTAATTACCCTTATCGAAAACATGTTTAAGCACGGCATTTTCAATCAAAGTACCAAGGAGGCTGTGCTGAGCATTACTGTTGAAGATGGGATGCTGCATTTTCATTCGCTTAATTATAAAAACAATAACAGCGTTAACAAAGTACAGTCGAACGGGATAGGATTAAGTTATATTCGCGAAAGATTAACGGACGAGTATGGCCGGGACGGATATGAACTATTGGTGGATGAAACGCACAACAGCTATGAATGCAAACTTACCATGCCTTTAAAGTATCATGAAAGTAATTAACTGTATTATAGTTGAGGACGAGCCTTATGCCATTGATATTTTAAGCGATTTTATATCAAAGGTGCCTTTCATTAACCTTACCGAAACGTTTACCAATCCTATTGAAGCATTATTGTATTTAAAAGGATCAGCGACTGACCTCATTTTTCTTGATATAAACATGCCCGAGCTTTCAGGTATCGACCTGATTAAAATGCTGCCTAAAAGCACGGAGATCATCATAACATCAGCCTTTAGTGAATTTGCGCTGGCGGGATTTGAAAACAATGTGCTCGATTACCTGCTTAAGCCCTTCGCTTTCGACAGGTTTTTACAGGCTTCACAAAAAGCCCTTGATAAGCTAATACTGCTTTCATCTAATAAGCCAGCGCCGGTAATTGACCTGCAGCCAAAGCCCGACTCATTTTACCTGAAAACGGATCACGGTAAAATTGTACGTATCAACTTTGAGGATATCATTTATATAGAAGGGCTTAAAAATTACTGTTCGGTTTTTACAGAAAATGAACGGCATATCTCGCTGGTGAGCATGAAAACCTTGGTTGACACCCTGCCCCAGGAAAATTTCGCTCGGACCCATAAATCGTACATTATCGCTTTAAAACGCATTAAAGCTATTGATGGCAACATGGTGATCTTTGATAAGATCAAAGAAAAGATCCCCATAGGGGTTACCTATCGCGACAGCTTTTTCGCACTGCTCAATAACAAGATGTTTAAGTAAGCTATGCTTTCCCTTTCCGGGCTTTTTCTGATTTAAGAAACTTTAAGAGCATCCCGTACAGGATACACTCATGCAGGCGCTGCCGGCTGCTAAAATAGCGGTTAACTGCCATGTGGATCACGCTGCTCAAAAACTTCGCATTCCAATCAATAGTGTAGTTTTGCAGCAGTAATTCTACCTGCATTCTTTTTTGCCGAAGCAGGTCATCATATGCTAAAAGCAGGTTATTAAGGCTGCCATGATATTTTCTATATAACTGATCAATCTGTATTTTAACCGCCTTATCATCAAATTCGGCAAAAAAATAAGCCTGCTGCCTTTCAACAAATTGCAGTTGGTCGTTTAGGTTATTGCTCATCAGGTTTAGGTAATCTTTGATCAGCCAAAAAATCAGGAGCCAGTCTTCCGTATCATAGCGGTTGCTTTCAAGCAGCCTGAATACGCTGCAGCAAAATGAAGTTTCAATGCAAAAAAGGCCCTCGGCCTGTTCAATCTGTTGCCCATAGCGTTCCAGCTCACGTACATAGGTATCAAGCTGCACAACATGTACCTGTCCGCTGGTTAAAAATGGTGACAGTGCCTCCCGAACGGCCATATAAACCTCCTGAAAATCATTCTCGTGCAGTAAATTAATCCTAACCCGGATATGATTATCGGGATCATGATACCTGATAAAAAACCATTGCTTTATTTTAACAGCACCCGAATAGCTCAACAGTTCATCCAATTTTAACAGCACCTCGTTGGCGATATTACTGCTGAGATATAGCTTGATAAACAACCACTCGCTGCCGGGAAAAAAATTACGCTGAAGTGTATTTTCAATATATTGGAAATATGGGGGCTTCAAAGGCCTATCGAAATGGAAGGGTGCAACAAACTGGTGCATATAAGGATCGCCATCCACATCTTGTACAATAGCCTCATGCTGAAGGTGAATACACTCAGATAAAATCAAAACCGGGGACTGCTTTGCTATTTCCTTTGCAAATACCTGTATACTAATTTCATTTGCAGTATCAATCAGTAATTCATTATCGCCCTTTATAATATAAAATTTATCGGGCAGCAACCACTCATCCCTAAAGCTATTAAACAAATCGTTGAATTTTTCAGCCTTGCAAAGTTCATCTAAAATAGCGGGCGTAAACTTCCAGGTGGCGCGGTGCAGGATAACGCCAAAGCTGGTTTCAACGCGCGGAAAAAACACAAAATCTGTTGAAAGTGCACCCCAGTTAAAACTTAAGCTGCCATTGCCCCGCTGATGCTGGTTATCGCACAAAAAGGTGTAAATGGGGTGCTGCGACCTGTTATAATTATAAGCACTGCTTAAGCGCGGAACTACTTCCCGCTGATGTTTTCTTGAAAACAATTTAAAAACGCCTTGCTCAAGCTTTATGTAGATATCGTCAAGCCTCAAAACCGAACTTCCCTTGGCATCATCAATATAAGCCAGTTCATGGGGCCAGAAAGGCGGATGCATCATGACGTTTAAGATCCGTTCTTCGGGCATATGGATCACTTCGGCAAACAGGGCATCCGGGCAGTTTGCGATCTCCTTTGCCGCTATCTCTAAACCTGTTTTATAAATTTCGGCATCCCCAACTGCAAACCGTGCTATCATGCTTAATGCGCCCGGCCCGGTAACTCGCTCCAGGTATACGATATCGTTTTCAAAAAGCTGAAAAACCGCCGACATGGAAAATGGCAAATGATCCGGACTGCGTTCCCTGGCAAAATTATCGGGTATTACAACTTTATACTGTTTTTCAATTTTGGCGCGGTTTAACAGATTAAGCATTTTAAAATCTATCTCTGTATAATCCACCCATGAAGGCCCCCCTTCTCTTCCGGTATACAACCCTTCTGTAAAAAGGGTTTCATGCTCATACCATTGCCCGTATTCAATTCCCGTATCGGTGTCAAATGCCTCCAGCAGCGGTACGCTCTGCTCCTCATACCTTTTCCTGAACCTGCCTTTAAACTGTTCAATCCTTTTATTGGCAGCCACGGCACTCATATTATTAAGCAATGCAATCGCCTTAGTTATTTTCCATTGCAATGATTGGTCAAGCTCCCGGCTCTCCAACTCGTTAAACCTGGTTACATGTACCTGGTCTTTAAGCTCCCTGCCGGTTATGTGATTATTAATTTGTTCAATAGCGGTATATAACGAAAACCAGTTTGAGCTTTCTGCATCTCCATTATTAATTTTATTAAGCAAACCGACCAATTCATTAATGGTATCCCTTAATTCCAGATGATCAGTCTTTTGCAAAAAGACCGGAAAATCATACCCTATTGCCGGCTCAAATGCCGGCTTTAGCAATTGTCCTTCAATAAGGTCATTAATAAACACAATGAAATCATCAGGCTCAAAATCCTGGAATTTTTCGAGCAGTTGTTGTTTATTCCATATTTTATCACCAACAACGGTAATTATGTCATCAAGCACCTCATTGCAGGCAATGGCGCTCACCTGGTAAACCCTTTGGTTATCAATAATTTGATAAGTAATAAATCGTAAATCGTCCCTCACTTTATAAAGGGTGTTATTTAGCTTATATCCTGCAGATAATTGATTGGCATTTTCAATTTGTTTGGCAAGCGAAAAGCTCACCACAGCGTCGGGCACTACATGTCTCCTGAACTTTGCCGTAAGTTTTACTTTATTAACATCCCCCCAGTAAACTGACGAACAACCCGCAAACAGTCCAAACGGCGTAGCCCGGTTTGCCATACGGGCCATATATTTATAAAAACTTGATAGTAATTGAGCTTCTTTAGCTTTTGTTTGCTGCCCATTTGCAAAAAAAGCATCCAGTTCATTATAAAGCGATTTACTTGCTATGTAAATACTTTCCTTGATTAGCCTGTTATCCCACAATGTACGCAAGTTTTTTTTATCAAGCTTTTGCCTGTACGACAAAGCAGCCGAGCGTAAAATTAAACCGTTAATAAAATTAACTTTCATTTGGATGTACAGGCAAGGTTCAGTATGAAAACAGCTAATTTAAGTAAAAGCTATTTTTATTGGCAGGTTTGTTATGAGTGTTGTCTATTTCTTTGTTTATAATATGATTAATTGAGTTAATATCGCCCTGCTTCATGCCTTTGTATTTAGCGCAAAAATTGATATACTGACAAGGCGATCAAAATAATTGCCATGCAAGTGCACTATCCAAAATAGGGCGGCAAAAACTCACAAAATATCATCCTTCGGTAATTAAGAACATTTGATTCCAGGCCTTCACTTATAGCCGAGGTTCAGGTTATCAATTTGCAAGCAATCCGCATGACACTGCATGATAACCACAAGCGGCGACGTTCGCGATAGCATATGACCGACTGAAACTACATTAATTACTCCAACAGCAACGCATCCTCATCATCGGTAAGGTTAAGCTGAATCGTATCACTCCCCGCAATCCCTTCAATACTGCCGCGGATGTGAGCGGCACTTAGCAGCACTTTATCCAATTGCTTTTCGCGGGCTTTCCAGAGTTTTTCCATGGCATCGCGTTCGCGCTGAATGGATTGGCGCATGCTCATATATCCTTCACGAATAGCCTTCCATTGCTCTGAAAACTCGCTGCTGGTAAGGTAATCATACAACAGGTGCATTTTATCACCTTTATTATCCTGTGATTTGGCCAGGTTTGATAATTTCATCACCCCATCCCTTAAAATGTAGGATACTGCCTTCACCTCATCAAAACTACAAATCCAAACCCCGTCACGCTCGCCAAAACAATCCATGCCTTTTGGGTAGCATTGGGTTACAATAACGGCTACATCAACCCCCATGCTGCGCATGTCTTTTTTAAGCTTCTCGATCCAGTCTGCCGAAAAAGCATTGGTACGCTTGCTTTCATAAATAATGCGGCCGCACTCCTGGCCAAACTGGTTACGCACAGTTTGTACGCAGTCGGCACCGCGTACACCCTTCCCTACTTCGCTTATGATATCGAACGGGAAATAATTGCGTAATAACTCTTCCAGTATCAACTCCTGGGCTTCGCCCTGCAGCTGCATAGAACCCTGCTCGGCTTTGCGCTTCATTTCATCGGCCAGTTTCTTCTGGTCGTCAAGCTGTTTTTCAAGCTCTTTTACCTTTAGCTGGTATTCGGTATCTTTTATGCTGTGGCGTTCTGCTTCCTGCTTGCGGATCTGATCGGTAAGTTCGTTCCGCTGCTCCTGCAGCTTGCGCTGTACGGCAAGCTCCATTTCCTCTTCCTTTTGGCGCAGTTGTTTCTCGCGCTGCAAAAATTCCAGCTCTTTCTGGCGTGATAGTTTTAGTTTTTCCTCTGTTTCAGCGGCTGAATTTTTGAGAAGTACAAGCTGGTTTTCAAAATCCTGGCTTATGGTTTTACGCAGGTTGTCTTCAAGCGTTTGCTGCAATTGCTTTTTTTCGTTGTTAAGCCTTTGTTCAAAGGCTGCCTGCTGCTGGCGCTCCTTATTTAAAAACTCCTCATCCTTTTTGCGGTATTCTTCTTCTTTTTGACGGGTATAATCCATCATTTTAACCCTGAGCTCTTTTTTATACTCCTCGGCCATTACCTCCTCTATCGGAAAACCGAAACCACAACTTGGGCACTTAACTTCTGTAGCCATATTATTTATATAAAAGCTGAGAGCTGAATGCACAAAGCTTTAAGCTAATAACTTGATTATTGATATTATTCAATTACTTAATAAAAGGAAAATATTTCCTGTAAATCAAAGATAGGGATTTTACTGTTTAGCACATGATATGGTAACCCATAAGGGGTTTTAACATTATTGTAACAAAATGAAACTACAATGATAACAATCTGTTGTAATTGCCGTTTAAAATACCGAAGTTTATAACATGCAGATATTGAGAATTGGAAAGGTAATGTGGAGTCACGATTATGACCTGGCCACATTAGGGTTGGCAAATGACGGAGGAGCATTATTTGCATTTACCCCGCCACCACACCATTATAACGGCGAAATTATACTTACCCCTAAAAGCCTTGTACTTGACGGCGATAGTTATGAACATATCCCGCTTGATAGCCTTGAGCAGTTATATTTAGGTTTTGACGAGCTTTACAAACGTTCGATGGTACGGAACAATGGTTTATTCTGGCAGCCGTTAAGATTACGCTACAGGCTAAAAGAAGAGCTTATCACCTTATATCTTATTGTTGATCATACTCTTTTTGGGGCTAAAAATCAATTGTGGTTTAATACCCTAAAACAACTGCTTTCCCGCAAGGCCTAAGCTGATCTTCTTTTCTCCCTCTTTTTACCGGCGCTTCTTTCAAAGCTAAGCAGTTGCTCAGCAAATTACCAATTCAGGTTGTAAAAATACCGTGTAACGGGTATTTTATAAAAAGAAACATAGTGACATATTTGCAGCGCATTATTTGCGCTAAATACCATTATCACTTTTTTATGAAAAAACTTGGTTTCCTGAGGCTATTCTCCTGCTTGCCCCTCATCGCAATCATCATTCCTGACATAACCGAAACGCTTATCAATCCGGAGTTTAAAGTACCCTTTACACATGTCGTAGCAAGCGCGGCCCTTATTTCAATAATTAGCATTTGCTCCTTAATAATCCGCTATCAAAAAAAACAGGGATTAAAAATGCAGTATCTGCATTCCCAAGCATAGATCTTCCACTGCCTGTATCATATAAAACAAGAAAACGGCGCGGGTTATCCGCGCCGTTCCTGTTAATATATTTTTGCATTTATTTGGCTTTGCCAAACTCACCATTTGCTTTAATAGCAACTTCGTCGCTTACCATAGCGTTGCCAAATTTTGAACCGAAGTTAAAATCAGAACGTTTGATGGTGCCGGTTAACTGGAAACCTGCATCATCAGCTTTGCTCATTGGGTTTTGGATGGTACCACGGTACCATAAATCAAATGAAGCCGGTTTGGTTACACCGTGTAAAGTTAAGTTACCGGTAAGTTTGTAGTGCTTATCAGATGTTTTGGTGATACCGGTGCTGGTAAAAGTAATAGTTGGGTAAGTAGCAACATCAAAAAAATCAGGGCTTGTGATGTGTTTATCGCGCTGATCATTATCTGTAGTTACTGAGGCCGTTTGTATGCTGATCTGAAATTTAGCGTCGCTGAAATCAGGTTTAGCGGCAGTGATGGTTGCATCATAGTTTTTAAAAATACCATCAACATCAGATACCATTAAGTGGGTTACTGTAAATTTAACGTTTGAGTGAGCTTTGTCTACAGTCCAGGTAGTTTGTGCTGATGCCGCCGTGTAGGTGAATGCTGCTGCTAACAGGATAAAAATCTTTTTCATCGTTTTAATTTCTTTTTTTTGTTTTTGATTTATGGCTCAAAAGTATGTAAATGATCCGGACTTCAAATAAAATAAATGTTTAAACATGTTTTTATTGAAATCGGATGACAATAT
Organism: Mucilaginibacter gossypii; assembly: GCF_017569325.2. Lineage (NCBI taxonomy): Bacteria > Pseudomonadati > Bacteroidota > Sphingobacteriia > Sphingobacteriales > Sphingobacteriaceae > Mucilaginibacter > Mucilaginibacter gossypii. Next base: position 3,522,092 of record NZ_CP071878.2, read on the forward strand.
ACTACCATTTTAGTAGAACTTACAAGAAAAGTAAACTATTTCCGGGAAGATTTATACTTAGGTTTTTAAGGTTTTTTGTTTGTTACGGAGCATGATCAATGCCTTATCGGCCCTTACTTTACGGGTAGCCTCCTGTTTAGCCGAACCTACCCAATCACAATAACCTTGTTTGTATGATTTGGACAGGCTTGCAAAAAACGCATGGGCTTCAGCATCATTGTCAAGCAGGGCCTGCAGTTCGGCAGGTGTACCTTCAATATGTTCGCCGGGTTTAAGCATGGTTTTTCATCTGGGTTTACTTGCCGATAAAGATAATATTAATTGGCATAAACACCGGGCTGAAAAACCATAATTACGGCAAGTAAAACTATTAAAAGAAATGAGATAGCTAAAAGCGTGTCGATAAGCAGCCTTTGGTTTTTTGATTCCATATTACTTTACTTAAACAGTAAAAGCTGCAGGTTAGCTTACGGTTGAGTTATTGTGAAAACGGCAGCAGGCCGTAATTATTATAGTGATTTTGCACCAAAAGCCTATGTAACGCAAATTTTATAAAACCTAAGGCAAATAAAATTGTTACCTAACAATAATTGAGATTTTACTAAATTAAAGTAATTATGTGAGATAGCCCGGCGTAACACCCGGGCCATCTTTTTTTTAAAGAACTTATAACCAACTATATCCTCCCCATTTTTATATTCCTTTAACGCCGGTGAAATGGCTGCTCAAAAAAATCGTCAACCTTTTTATTAAAATCACCGGCATGTTCAACCAGTGTGCCATGGCCCGAATTGGGCAGGATCCATAAATAAGCGTTCGGAATATTCTCGGCTATCTGAACGGTGTGTGTTGTTACGATAAGGTCATGGTCGCCGGCAATAATAAGCGACGGGCATTTAATGGTTTTCAATGCCGATAGTTTAATATGGGGTTCTTTATAATCAAGCATAAACACCTTCCTGGCGTTCTTTTCTTTGGCGGTGATAAAATGATAATCCTTTTTGCTGGCATATTCCTTTTCCATATCCTTCCATAAAGAAGGGATCAGCGCTGTAGAATCGGGCCAGAGGTTGGCACCTGTAGAGGCCAGTTTGATTACTTTTTCCGGGTGACGCATAGCCATCACCAGCGCGTTAATGCCGCCGTCGCTCCATCCTATCACATAGGCCGAATCGATATGCATTACATCGAGCAGGGCAGCAAAATCATCGGCCATCATTTCAAAAGTAAGTGAATCGCGCGGATCGGCAGATTTACCGTGCGCGCGGCTGTCAACAGCTATAACTTTGTACTTTTTAGCAAAATAGGGTATGTTCTTTTCAAAAGCACTGATGCTGCCCCCATTACCGTGGATCATTAACAGGGGTTTGCCTTTACCATAAACTTCGGTATAAAGCTTTATCCCCCTAACATCATAATACTTACCGGCAGCGGCATTATCGCCATAAATAATACCTTTTTGCTGACTGCAGGCCATAAATGCCTGGCATACCAGTACAGCTAACAACAGTTTTTTTAACATCATGATCGTCCCGATTTAAGTTCATTAAATATACGTACATAATACATAGTTTAAACTTCCGTTGCCTGGCACAGCTATTATTTTTTAGATAGTGCTGTAAATCAAACATGTATTATATTTGCACACTTTAACAAAGCGCTTTTTAAACCATACGGTTAAAACAATATCATACCTATAATTATTTGTTATAGAATGAATGTTTATAAAGCTGTATACATATATGTTCATGCCTGCTACCTTTCCTAAAAAGTATAAAATAATTACTTCGCTTTTTTCTTTGCTATGCGTGCTTTTCGTCGCCAGGTGTTTCGGGCAACAGTCCGTAGCAGCCCCTAATCATTTTAAGTTTAAAACGGTTATTATCGATGCCGGGCACGGAGGAAAAGACCCCGGATCGCACGGGGCTTATTCAAAGGAAAAAAACGTTTCATTAAGTATCGCCAAAAAGTTAAGGGATGCCATAAATGATGAAATGAGCGGCATTAAAGTAGTAATGACCCGCAGTACCGATGTTTTTATTGAGTTGCACAAACGTACCGATATCGCTAACGATAATCACGGCAACCTGTTCATTTCCATTCATTGTAATTCATCGCCCCAGCGAAAAGGATCATCGCGGGGGACCTTGCTGCTTGTTTATGGCTTTCATCGCAGCCAGGAGCAGCGTGAAGCTTTGCGCGAAAATGCTTCGATATTTATAGAGAAGGATTACAAAGAAAAATATAACGGCTATGGCGATGACGCTGCGGTAAATACTATTGTACTTAACGCGTTTCAGCAAAAATACCGCAAGCAAAGCATCCAGTTTGGCGATTTGGTTGATAACCAGTTCCGCAAAACCAATGGAAGGCATAGTTTGGGTGTAAAGGAACAGGGTGTTTTGGTGTTAGCACAAAGCGGTATGCCTGCCGTACTGGTGGAAACCGGGTTTATCAATAATCCATCTGATGAAGCATATCTGAACTCGGCCAGCGGACAAAACGAAATTGTACGATCAATCCTAACAGCGCTAAAGCAATACCGCAATAATTTGGAGGGGAACTAAAAATAAATGAGGGCAGGAGGCAACATTTATATCCCTGCTGCCCTTATTTTATTTTACCCTGTGTATTATAAAGCCGTTATGAACAGTTTCCATGCCTACTTTAGGGTAATACTCCATAGCTGTTGCGGCCGAAAGCAATAAAAGCATAGTTTCATCGCCAATAGCTTCTTTAGTTAGTTCAATCAGCTTTTTGCCTATTCCTTCTTTTTGATAAGCTTTAGTAACCGCCAGGTCTGAAAGATAGCAGCTGTAACAAAAATCGGTTAGCGCTCGAGATATGCCTACCAGTTTATCACCATCCCAGGCGCTTACCACAAGGTTTGAGTTTTTGTACATCCTGGCAATCCGCTGCTCGTCATGGGTTGGGCGTTTCAGCCCGGCTGTATCATAAAGTTCTATCACTTGCCGGGCGGATGGTATTGTACCGGTTTTATAAGTTATTTCCATATTGTTATTGAGTTGTTTACAAGCTATTAATCAAATGTAAACAGCATCTGCGTTATCCCAATAAGCCAGGATTAAGAAAGCAGGTAGTCCAGCAAATATGAAAACGGGAAGCGGGCGGTAAGTTTTACAGCGTATCATTCAGACCGCTTTACCTAAGTGTTAGTTAATTACCATTTTTTAAAAATAACAAATACCGCCAGCACAATTAGCCCGAAACCTACCAAATGGTTCCAGCCCAGTTTTTCATTTTTGAAAAGCAGAGTTGTGAATATCATAAATACCGTGAGGGTAATGGCTTCCTGAATGGTTTTTAATTCAACCAGGGTAAAAGGGCCGCCGTTTTCCTTAAAGCCTCCTTCGTTAGCAGGTACCTGGAACAGGTATTCAAAGAATGCCAAGCCCCAGCTTATAAGTATAATGGCTATTAAGCTTAGGTTTTTGCCCCATTCGTACTCTTTAAACTTAAGGTGCCCATACCAGGCAAATGTCATAAAGGTGTTGGATATAAACAGAAATGTAACAGTGCGCAAGCCTTTCATCAATACAATTTTTTGTGTAAATATCAATAAATTGAGATTGATAACACCAGCGGCTGTAAATTGTTATGCTATTATTTATAACAATTTAGAATTTAAAAACCAGTTCGGCACCAAGCGAAAGGGAGTTCCAGTTTTGTTTTCCCGAAACATCGCCCAAAGTTAGTTTCTGGGAAAAAAAATTATATTTTGATTCGATGCTGACCCCTAACTTAGGAGTTATCGGAAATATCACCCCTACTTTAGGAGCATAATATAATGATTGCGACCATTTATCATAAACAAATGGATCTACGCCGTCAATTTCATAACCTACAGCAAAATCAGTAAAATATACCCCTAAGTTCACACCGCCATATACCCGGAAGTTATCGGCTATATCAATATTGTAAGCAGCACCACCATACGCGGCAATTACGGGCATATCCGCATAATACGTATTAGCAGTTGAGCCTGTACCTTCAACTTCCTCTGAAATTAAATATTCATCGGGCTTAAAGTTCATGTACCCTACGCTCAGATTTGCTGTAAAAGGGCCTAAGAACCTGTAAACGCTGGCATTAAAACTATTGGCAGGCTTAAAGGTATAATTAAAATTGCCCTGCGGAATATCAACACCTGTACCTGCGGCTATGCCCCAGCCATCGCTAAAATTAACGGCGCCACTGCCTCCCCCACCATACGTTAATGCCCGGCTTGAATGATGCTGGGCCATAGCAGCATTAAAACAACAAAACAGTATAACTATTAAAAATATCTTAAAACAGACAGCTGATTTTTTCATGAGGAGTAAGTGCGCCTTACGGGGAGAAGTTAGATAATGGTGTTTAGGGTTCATTTACCCGTAAAAATAAAAAAATAAAGTTAACCCCGAACACTAAATTAATTTCATAACATGTAAAGCCACAAAAAAGCCCGGCCTAAATAAACCGGGCAACAGGGCTTTAAGGGTACTAAACAATATATTTGGTTTATAATGATTAATGTTAAAAACTACGATAACCGGCCGAGGCCCGTAATTTATTATTGCAACTGCGAACCTGGCCTGTCGCCAAGTTTCCGGATATAGCCTATGCCCAATGTACAAGCAATTATAAAAAGAAATAAAAAGCATTCAATGTATATATGAAACGGCGAAATATCTTGAAAACGACCAACTATAAAAGTAGAAATATCAGGCAGTAATAAGCCGAACAATGGAAAGCCGGCAAACATTCTTAAAATTGCTAATTTTTCCATAATATTTTGAGGGATAAGTCGAATACGCCTAATTTAAAACTTTAAAGAGTAAAAAAAAATAATATTTATTAAAAAGCAATAAATATTTTCGATATGGTTAATGAAAAGTTTTGTAAGATTTAAACAGTATCAGAGTTTATAATATTCCTCAATTGAGCGGCCTATTTCCTGCAGAGGGATTAGATGATCTCCAAAACGATGCTCGATAATTTCCCAGTAACCTTTTGTTAACCTGGTTATGGTGTAAAAAGCCGAGTAGTTTAATACACTGAAAGTGGTTTCATTAACAACCGAAGGTATGATTTTATAAGTCCGCTTATTAACTCTTAGTTTAAAAGGCTCCATGGGCAATCCGTTTACCCAAAAATATTGTGTAGTATACAGATATACAAGCGTGACGCACCCCGTATTTTAACCCATTTTACACTACGTATTTTCACCCTCAAAAAAGGGTTAAAAAGGCATTGCTTTTACCAATTCAAGTACATTTTGTTTTATCGCGGGATCGTTTTCAATAATCTGCACAAGCTCATTATCATCTGAAACAGAAACTATTACAAAGTTTCTATCCTGATTCCAGAAACTACCGCTTATAACAACTTTGCCATTGCTTTTAAGATCATCGTAATAACCATTTCTATCAACTAAACATTGTTCGTTATCCGCAAGGCTGTCAATCTCTTGAAAAAAAAGCATCACGTGATGCGGATCTTTATAGGCTGATGCATGTACCATAAGTTGACTATTTTATTTAATACTTAATTATTAAACTGATTAAGCTAAACAAGTAACCTCTGTTAATATGTTACCCTGAGCATTAAAATAAAACCCATAACCGCCACGCAAAGGCGCAGGGGCTTGCGTTACAGCTACTCCCCCTTTTACCAGCCGGTCATAAACTTCGGCAACCTGTTCATGACTGTCAACCAAAAAACCGATATGAAAAGCATCGGGGTAACTGTTATTGCCATTCCGGTTAAAGGTATCAGCCATAAGCACCAGGATAAAACCATCCTCGCCTTCCATTACGGCCAGCATATTATTACCTTTTACACCGGTACATTTAAAGTTAAAATATTGCTCAAAAAATTTAGAGCAGGCGGCAACATCGGTCACCGACAAATTAACATGATTAAGTTTAATAGTTGTTGCTGACATAATTATTAAGGCTTTAATGCTTTTAAAACCAACCCCAGTGCTTGTTCCATCAGTTTATCATCCAATTTAAAACTGCTATTCACATAGCTGTTGCCCTGATTATGAAATTTGATAAGCTGATAAAGCGGCGCATATGCTACTGCCCAATAAACCTCAAAAGGCAGTGGTATCAGTTGCTGCTTTTCTTCTGCATTACGCATAAATGCGCCCAGTACCTGTCCAAAATTAACAGTAAGCATAGCAGTTACTTTTTCATAAAAATGGGTATAGCGCATAATTTCAATAAATTCCATATCTAACGGACATTGCATGAAATACTCGAGGCGGTTGCGCCATTGTACCCTCAGCCCATCTGTAAAATCCATATCAGGCGAAAAATTTTGAAGACTAAAAGTCATCATCTTTTCGGCTACACCAACGCAAATACTGCTTATTAATTCTTCTTTATCTTTATAATAAATATAGATAGTAGCGGGTGATACCCCTGCCGACCGCGCAAGCTTATTCACCCCAAAACCGTCAAGACCTTCAGCCACTATCAATTCTATCGCCTTCTGGCGTATTTGGTATTCTTTATGTTCGTCACGTGGCCTCATTTCAACACAAAGATAAGTGAGCGTTCGCTTATTTAAAAATTTATTTTTATTCCTTTCGGGTATAGGCTAAAAACTTGTATCATCCTAAAAAAATCTATAAAAAACACGAACGTTAAAACAATAACCGGGAATGCAATGTTCTATCATCACTTAATTAATAATTACTATAAATTGAAGAGGCATTTTATAAAGATGCTTTCAAAATAGTTACCTGGCTGATTTTGGAGGTTTCAATTAAATGAATGCAATTTTATTTAAATTACAAAGAAATAATACGTACCTTAGCATTGTCATACTAAATGTTAATAATTATGGAAAAATTAATAATATTGAGAATGTTCTTTTGCTTCCCGCTTGTTGGTCTGTTGGTTCCGGATGCAGGTATTTTGCTGTCAAACTTCCCTGGCAAGGTTCCGGTAATTCACGTTGTAATTGAGGTAGCATTATTGGTGTGCATTGCGCTTTGTACAGCCGCGATAGCATATGGAAAAAAACGGAATCAGGACAGGACAAACGAAGCTTCTTTTTCCTGATCATTGATTAAAAAATAAAGGAATAGTCCTGCCCGGTTGTAATTAAACTCTTTAAAATTGGGGCTTTTACGCCCCAATTTTATCCCCAATGCCCATCCCCCCCACTCTTTTCTTATCAGTTATAAGATATTTCATTATGGTATAAGTTTTGCCATAGTCAATAACAGTTTTTTATTGATATTTGATAAACCGCTGCCGTGTTCATGAAAAAAATTCTATTTCTACTTTTTTTGCCGCTATGTTCACTTGCCCAAACAGCAAGTAAATATATCCAGGAGGGAAACTCAAAAGCCAATGTAAGGAATTACAAAGATGCCATACAAGATTTTACACGTGCTATAGAATTAAACAACAAAAACGCAGACGTTTTTTATTACAGGGCCAATGCATATGGCAACCTCAAAGACTATAAAGCAGCTATTAATGATTATGCTCAGGCCATTGTCCTAAAAGCCGATTTAACCAACGCCTACCTGTATAAAGCCAATGCAGAGGCTGCCATACAAGATTATCAGGCCGCCATTATTGATTTTGACCGCGCGATAGCGTTAGGACCTAAAACTGCAGACATGTTTCACTACAGGGGCAATGCCAAAAGTAATATGAGCGATTATACCGGCGCTATTGCCGATTTTACCACGGCACTTCAATTTACACCAAATAACGCCGATCTTTACAAGTACCGGGGCCTGGCCAAAAACAATAATAACGATTTTACCGGAGCCATTGCTGATTATAATATGGCTGTTAAACTAAGCCCTAACAGCGCCGAAATCTATCAATACATGGCAGGCAGCAAGGCCAGCATAAACGATTATAATGGCGCTATTGCTGATTATACCAAAACACTATCGCTTAATCCCGATAACGCTGAAGCTTATTTTTACCGGGCAAATACCAGGGCAAAACTAAATGATTTTAAAGGCGCGGTTGATGATTATAAAAAAGCGGCCGCTATCAACCCCAACCTTAAAAACCTTTTGCTTTACATGGCCAATGCCCAAAGCAGCCTGGGCGATTCAAATGGCGCTCTTGATTATTTCAACAAGGCAATTGCTCAATTTCCCCGGAATGCGAATCTGTACCTGTATCGTGGAATTATTAAAAGCGACAAAAAAGATAATCATGGCGCGTTGGAAGATTTTAACAAAGCTATTGCCCTTGACCCCAAAAACGGTGATGCATACCAAAGCCGTTCATTTTCAAAGCTGGCATTAGGTAATTACGAAGGCGCCAGAGCCGATGCCGATTCGGCAATTAAAATAAACCCTAACAGCATAAGTGCTTACGTAACCTTAAGCAAAGCTAAAATGGCCATGAAGGATACCGCGGGAGTGATTACCGATTTAACAAAAGCAATCAACCTGAACAGTAAAAGCGATGAAGCTTACCTGTCGCGCGGCGATGCTTATCGCGATTTGGGGGTTCCGTTAGCTGCTATTAACGACTATACGAAGGCCATTGCTATAAACCCGGTTTATACTTATGCCTTTTTAAACCGGGCCATTGAAAAAACCAAACTGGGCGATTATGCCGCAGCTGTAACTGACCTCGAAAAACTGATCAGTATTGCCCCGCAACAACAAAATGGTTATTCACGATTGGGTAAAATCAATAATTTTTATAAATACACTAACAATGGCGTACAAATATTTAACAAGGCTATAGCACTTAACCCTGCAAATGCTGATTTTTACCTTTATCGGGGTGAAGCAAAAGCCGCCACCGGCGATGCAAAAGGGGCCATGGCCGATTATAATACCGGTGTACTTAAAGCCTCTAAAAATATCACACTATTGTTGAAGCGGGGCCTGGCCAAAGCAGACGCTGAAGACAACAACGGTGCCATAGCCGATTTGAGCAACGCACTAAAAATTGACTCATTATCAGATTCAACCGCTTTAGTATGGCAAGCGCGGGGTTTTGTAAAAGCCAAACTTAAAAACTATAAAGGCGCCCTCGCTGATCTCGACCGTGCCGTGTCAATTTACTCAAACGACGAAACCTTTTTAATCAGGGGCGATACTAAAATGGCTATGAAGGATTATGCCGGCGCTGCCGATGATTATCATAATGCCATTTATATGAACGATACCAATGTAAAAGCTTACTCGCATAGCGGTATTGCTAAAAGTAGTCTCGGGGACGCCCAGGGAGTGAAAGAAGATTTTGCAGCCGTGTTTAAACTTGCCCCTAACAACCCTGATCTATATATTGACAGGGCTGCCGCCAAAATAAATTTAAAAGATCTGAACGGAGCAATTTTGGACTGTAATACCGCTATAAACCTTGACGCGAAAAATGGCCGTGCTTATCTACAAAGGGGGCTTGCAAAAATAGCACTTGATGATAAAACCGGCGGCTGCGCCGATATGAATAAAGCTTTAAGTATGGGCGCAAAAGAAGCATCTGATTTCATTATAAAATATTGCAAATAACAATAACTTTTCATTTACAATACTCGTATAATAAGTAACTATTAACTGATCTATAAATAACAACCAAGCCCCGAAAGGGGCTTTTACATTTACGCGGACTTGGAGTGGCTATACCGCCTTCTTATCTTCTATATGTAATTGCGCGCGTAGCTCTTTCAATTCCATTTCGTAGGCGCGCATACGGGCCTGTAAAATATCAACCTCGGTACGCATCATTTGCATTTCGGTAATAAGCTTGGCCGATTCGGGTTTATTGATTATTTTTTCGCCTGTACCAAGAATAAGCCATTCGGGCGAGTATTTAAGCTGGAAACAGAGTTTGCGGATAAGATAATAGCTAATATCCTGCTTTTTGTTGATCACCTTGCTAATGAAACCCTGATCAACACCAATGGCCCCGGCAAGCCCCAGCTGGCCGCCGTGCTCTTTAACAACTACCTTTAACCGTTTTATAATCGCTTCGTCAGACATAAGTGACTGCAATAATAATCATTTTGTTTATCCATGCAATATATAATTGCTTTATTGAACAAGCACCCAAAACAAAAAAGGTCAAATGCCCCAACAGCAGATGACCTTAAAGTAAAACTAACCAACAAAAACTATATATGACAATAAAATAAACTCAGGTTAAACCATAAATTATTTATTTACTAAATTTTCAAGCAGCTCGCCAAGCTTATCATTATAAACCGGCAAACTGATCTTTCCTGCATGGTACTCATCTGCTATCTGTTGCAGGTTTGCATCTATTTTTTGCTTCGCATCGTTACGAATATTCGTATGACAGGTATCAGCACTGAGCCCGGCATTAATTTTACTTATTTTTTGATCCATGCATCGTTTCATCAGTAACGGCTGCACATCATTCGCGTTTTTCAGCAATAAGTTAACCCTGCTGCGTTGTTGCTTATCAAACTGTAAAATAACAAATACCAGTCCGAGCCCCGCTATCATAAACAAATAAAAATAATCCATATAAAGCTCTGATATTAAACATTCATTATACATTTTAATACGAAGCCAATAAAATAAGGTTGCATAATATTTAAAACTTTTTTCGAATATTTTTCTAACACAAAAATCCCCGCGCACAAATTTTAAAATATGTATAAAAAGCCGACCTTTACATTCACAATCTCTTAACAAAAGAAATACATAAAATTGCGATCATTATGAAACCGGGCGATAAGGTAATTTGTATAAATGACAAAATAGATCCTGAAAAGATGACTGAAATACGGCAGGACTTTGAGATTTGGATCACCAAAGATAAGGAATACACCATACGCGAAATACTTGATAACAATGGTATTGTAACCGGCCTGTTGTTGGAAGAAGTACACAATTTCCCCAAATTTTTTAAACTGATAAACCGCTTCCAGGAACCTGCTTTTGCCCAGTGGCGTTTCCGCAAACTAAACTACGCAAGTCCGGAAGCCGAAGCTGTTAGCGAAGATTTGGAGCTGGTTGAGCATATTGAAAAAGAACAACAGCTGGTAAAAGTAAAATAGCGTCGGGACCTGCATCCCGGCCCTCCTTCAGGCAACAATGATCGCTTTGTTAAAATAAGTTAAACATTTGCTGCAACCTATTCATAAACGGATATTTATATAGCGAACCTGCTGCATATAATTATCTGTCTGTATGAAAAAGTTACCCGCATTGTTTTCACTGGCAACCTCAATTGGATTGTGGTATGCCTGTACCCAGCACCCGCAAAACAAAAACGCTATTGATAAGTCTGCCGTAAAAATCAGCAACCATGGCGTTAACATTGCCTATACAGATACAGGCAAAGGTGATACCACATTGCTTTTTGTACATGGACGACGCATTAACAAAAGTTACTTTAACAATCAGGTAAAATACCTTGGTAATAAATGCCGGGTTATTACGATTGATTTGCCTGGTTATGGCCAATCAAGTAAAAGCCACAACTAATAGACGGTGAATGATCTCAAGCCTGTAAAACGGTATTTAAAGCAATTTTAACAACATGGTCAATTATGAATTAAATGCCAAACAGCATATTTTATAGCTAATTTAATACGCATAATCACTTGCAGCACCCTCTTCTACAAGTTGTGTAAGCAAAGCTTTCAATACAGCTTCGCGGGTCCATTGCTGTTCGGGTGACGAGGCGTCCTCTTTATACCATTGCAAGGGGGTGTTAATTTCGATGCGGGCCCTGTAGGCAAAGTTTTTGGTTGGGTGTAATTTGGTACCCTCGTAACTATTCAGATTTTCGGCTTTAATGATCCGGGCAAGGTCACGGATCCGGATATCTACCTGAAGGCATTCATCAATTGAGTTTTTAAAATCCTGTTTATCCTCCAGCCACAAAGTAAGCACTTCATCGGTAATATCGTGTTCGGCAATAGTTATCCGGCTGTAATCATAATCAACCGATATAATAAGCCACCAAAGCTGGCTTTTAAGTTTTTGAGAAATTTTTATCATGATAATTAGTGTATTGATTTCGTATTATTTTAATTGAGAATTTAAGGCCGTAATACCTGCAACCAGGTTATGACCGTTTAAAAGCGGGCATCCATCCCGGCATATACTTTTGGATAGCAGCAATTTCATCTCTATATTTTTCACATGCAGTTTTGTAACCCTCAAAGCGCTGCAAAGCCTCATGTTCATTCAAAGTATCTCGATTATTTTGATTGCTATTACTTCCTGTCAATTGCCGCAGGGCCGAAAATACTATATACATGGTGGTATGATATTGATTATTTATTGATATTATTTCTTGATTTTAAATTACAGAACATCGTACTTAACAAAAGAATACTCTTTATAAAACGAAACGAACATTTTGATTTGTAAATAATTTGACTTACATTAGCGTTTATCAACGAAACAAATATACAGAATAATCTTTATTATAATCAAGAAAAATCTTTAAATTATTTTCATCATGGAAGACGAGATAAAACCAAACAAAATAAAGATTGTACGGCCCGAAACATTGGAGTTTATCATACTTTACAATCAGCTTAAGGGAAAAGCTTTTAACGGAAATGCTCAATTAGCTGAAGCGTTAGGCTTTAACTCGCCAAGCTCAATCACTGAAATAATAAAGAGCCGACAGAACATAGACCCAGAAAAACTCCGTATTTTTAAAGAAAAATACAAAGAATACATAATCGGAGACAAAAAACAGAATTTCTCTAAATCAAAGCCTGTATCCAAACACAGTGAGGGCATACCTATGTATGAAATTTCTGCAACCGCTTCAGGCGTAGAAGTATATAACGACATTAATGATTCACAGCCGGTTGGTCATATGAATTTCCCGGGCATTGAGGATTGCGATTTCGCACTTCCGGTTTGGGGGCACAGTATGTACCCATATCTTGAAAACGGCTGCTGGGTTGCACTAAAAATAATTCATGACAAAAAGATCCTGCCCGGCGAGGTTTATTACATCGAGTGGGGAGATTACCGAATGTATAAACGCCTGCTTGCAGGGGATAGCCCTGATGAAGTAATTGCACATTCAGATAATACAACCGAAATGGTTGGCAACCGGCTCAAATATGCCCCATTTATTATAAAAGTAGCCGACATCAAAAAACTTTGCCTTGTTAAAGACATCCACAAAAAGCATAACCATTAACCAGCATGGCGGTAGAATTTATTAAAAGAACAACAAATTCAACCGCCATTGTTGCCTGCCCGGTGAGCGGTTATCATACCTATAAATTAACATCCAAACAGTATTATAAAACGGGCCACAGCGAAATAAGCCGATTATTTATTACAAAAATCAAGCTATCATAGCTTAAAACTTCGTTATTTTTAATTACAATTTGCTTGACAGATAAAATCTGGCTACCCTCAATGATATACCGCAGATATTAGCTTTTGTAGCTGACGCAATACCTGGCATGAAGGCAGCAGGTAATTTTCAATGGGATGATGACTACCCCAATAAACAAGTATTTACAGAGGACATTAACCTTAACCAACTTTGGGTGGCCGAAGCTACAGGAGCAATTGCGGGTGTAGCTGCCATAACTACCGATCAGGATGCAGAATATGCGCAGGCCGGGCTTGATATCGGCGAAGCCGTTATAGTTACGCATCGGCTTGCTGTAAACATTAACTACCAGGGCCGGGGCGTCGCAACGGCACTTCTCAAGCAGGCCGAACATGAAGCTACACAGCGCGGAATAAATATATTACGAATTGACACCAATATTGCAAACCTGGCAACGCAAAAGCTGTTCCCAAAGCTGGGCTATGTTTTGGCGGGCGAGATTAGCCTGGATATAAGGCCGGGCTTAAGATTTCTGTGCTACGAAAAACGGCTCAATAGCAAACAATAACAACCTACAACAGCTACCCGGTATATCTAACCTTTTTCCTTAAAGCTTCACATATTTACACAAAACTCACAACCATTTCTCAATAGTTATTCACAAATGGGCATTTTATCAACAATGCCTTTTTAGTTTATTTTTTATTCAATTATATTTATAGTAATTATAAACCGCAGGCCTCTGCCGGAGTGATAAAGTTGTAATAAAAGAGAAGAAGATGGAACCTATCATGATACTGGTAATCGCGGCTATTATTGCTGCCATAATGTTAGTTGAATTTAACAAACGGCAAAACACAAAAATTGGCGATAGTAGTCATATAACCGCCGATGTGCAACAACTATACCTGCTTAAAGCTGCAGAACATAAAATAGAAGTAATTGAAGATTTACAAAAGAATGCTGCTAATACAAACAATGCCATTGTAACGAGTATTGAACAGGAGTTGACACGCTTAACAGGAGCTTTTGAAAAAGGCGATATCAAATTGAAAGAATTTAACCTCAAGCTTGACAGCTTACTTAGTAACCTCGATGTTAACAATTCACTGGCACAAGCTTCATAAACAATAAGTTACTTAATTGCGCCGGCTTGCATATATCACTTTAAAAGTGTTACATACCCCGACAGCGGTTTCTTACCATCTTTAAGGTCAACAACGTAATAATAAGTCCCGGCCGACAGCACGTACCCATTAAAAGATCCGTTCCAATTTTTAGCATAACCTACCGAACGGAATATTCCGGCGCCATATCTGTTAAACACATTCACGGTGCAATTTGGATACGCGGCAAGCCCGGCTATGCTCCAGGTGTCGTTAACGCCATCGCCATTAGGGGTAAAAGCATTCGGGATAACCATTTGTTCAAGCACGTTAACTTTGATGGTGGCTGATGCTTGGCACCCGCCAGCTGTTGACACAGTTAGCGTATAAACAGTAGTTGCCGTTGGCGATGCAGTTGGGCTTAAGATAGCTGAATTACTTAACCCTACTGAAGGCGACCAGCTATAATCTATAACACCATCTGATTTAATTGGGGACAAGACAATACTTTCACCCCGTTTTATAGTAAGCTCTCCGTTAAATGCCACAGTAGGCAGTGCTTTAGTTTCAATGGAAAGCTCATTGCTGGTACCCGGCATGGTACATTGTGCAGCGCTGCTTATTGTGCAGGTTAACAAATCACCGTTTTTCAGGGTATTACTTGTAAACTTATCGCTGTTTTCGCCAACGTTAACATGATTCAATTGCCACTGATAACTTGGGTTACTACCCGCATTAGGCGATGTGGCTGTAAAGATTTGATCCGCCCCCTCGCAAGAGTAATAGCCCATCAAGAGGCAGTAGCCATTTTGTTAATTAAAAAGTTAAACACCTGGTTATTGCCTCTATTGTTATATTTAAATGTGAACTCATTCAGGTATGATTGCAAATGTCTGAGCGATACTTTATGGTATTGACCATATATCCCCCGTTTTAACAATGTCCAAAAGCCCTCAATCGTATTGGTGTGATACTCTCCCCGGGCATACTCTTCTTTTTCCTTGTTTAATACCTGATGTTCACGGAATATTTTATTTAAACCGGCATATCCACCAAAGCCGTCCGTTACAATAGTAGCATCTGTGCTCACTGATTGTTCAACAATGGGTTTGAGCGTTTTCCCATGTGCCTTATCTATGACCTGAAGCTTTAGACGGCCATCCCGCTCCAATAACCCAATCACGGGCTGTTTATCCTGCATGCCGGTGACCTGCAAATTATTATCGCGCCTTTCCTGCCGCTTTTTCTTTGAGTGATTGGCTTTTTTACCACCTAAATAAGTCTCATCTACCTCAACAATACCCTTAAACAAACCGCCATCCCCGCCGTCCCGCATGGCTTCCCGTATCCGCATCTGCAAATACCAGCCTGTCTTACGATTGCATCCCAGATCCCTGCTTAACTGACGTGCAGATAACCCCTTTTTCGCATTCAGCATTAATGAAATAGCCAAAAACCATTGCGGCAAAGGAAGTTTGGTGCCCTCGAAAACAGTGCCGACCAAAACGCTATAGCTGCGGTTACAGCTATTGCAAATATGCCGTTGGCTTTCCTGGCGCTTGCTGCTCCGTTTGCTGTTGCAATACGGGCATTCTGGCAATCCTTGCCATCTTAATCCTTCAAGATAGTCTATGCAACTGGACTGATCTGGAAAACGCTTAATCGTCTCTATGATATTCATTATCATAAATATACAAATTATTCCTGCCTTTTCATGGGCTATTACTCTCGCAAGCCGGATAAACACCCGATGTTAAAATAGTTACAACCGGAGTTATCCGAGGTTCATATACAGGCGATACTGGAAGAGAAGTTGCACCGGCCGGGTTATCGGTACAATCACTGGTATTGATGAGGGTAACAGTTACTTTATCGGCGGCGGTAATAGTTGCAGGTGCCGGAAACGTTTTTCCACCATTATTTTGAGCGATACCGTTAATCAGCCAGCGATAAACGGGGTTAATACCTTCGCTCCCATTGGTGTTGGCCACAAAAGTTACAGATTGGCCCGGACAAACCAAGTCAGGTTGCTCCACTGTTACCGTTGGGGTTACCAATGGCTTATATACAGGCGATACCGGAAGAGAAGTTACACCGGCCGGGTTATCGGTACAATCACTGGTATTAATGAGGGTAACAGTTATTTTATCGGCAGCAGTAATAGTTGCAGGTACCAGAAACGTTTTTCCACCATTATTTTGAGCGATACCGTTAACCAGCCAGCGATAAACAGGGTTAATACCTTCGCTCCCATTAGTATTAGCCACAAAAGTTACAGACTGGCCTGGACAAACCAAGTCAGGTTGTACCACTGTTACCGTTGGCGTTACCAATGGCTTATATACAGGCGATACCGGAAGAGAAGTTACACCGGCCGGGTTATCGGTACAATCACTGGTATTGATGAGGGTAACAGTTATTTTATCAGCAGCAGTAATAGCTGCAGGTGCCGGAAACGTTTTTCCACCATTATTTTGTGCGATACCGTTAACCAGCCAGCGATAAACAGGGTTAATACCTTCGCTCCCATTAGTATTAGCCACAAAAATTACAGACTGGCCCGGACAAACCAAGTCAGGTTGTTCCACTGTTACCGTTGGTGTTACCAATGGCTTATATACAGGCGATACCGGAGCTGAAGTAGCACTCAGAGGACCACAATCGCTTGCATTGGTCAACGTAACAGTTACCTTATCAGCCGTCGTGATAGTAGCGGGTGCCGGCAATGTTTTATTGTTATTATGCTGATCGACATTATTAATCTCCCAGCGGTAAACAGAATTGGGAACTTCGGTGCCATGGGTATTTGCCACAAATGTGACCGACCGCCCCTGACAAGCCAAATCTGGCTGCTCCACCGTAACCATTGGGAGTGTTAACGGTATATACATGGGTGATGCCGGAGCCGAAGTAACAGATGGCGTACTTGTACAATCAGTGTTATTGGTAAGCGTAACCGTTATTACATCACTACTGCTAATTTCAGAACTTATAAAATTTACGCTGTTGGCACCCTGAGGACTTCCGTTTACATACCACTGATAATTGGCATGGTCACCACCGTTTGCTGATAAGGCCACAAGTATTACCTGTTCGCCGGGACAACTTAAAATCTGTTGATTAATGCTTACCTCCGGCGTCACAATCGATTTTACGCCCCCATTTACCGGCACATGAACATCTACAGCCCCTGTTGATTTAAGCAACACATCGCCTGCCAGGTCGCCGGCAGGTGCGGTCGCTGCGGAACGAACATAAACTGCAATCCCGTCTCCATCAGGTGGCAGTTCTAAATCGGCAAGCGGTATAATAATAGTGCTGCCGTAGCCTCCACCAGGTGTCAATGACACTTCAAAATTGGCGGGGGCGATAACAATCCCATTATTAGTAAGACTAACTCCCGACACTGTAAATTGCTGATAATTTGCAGATGCCGAGCCAAAGCAGGTGGTAATTATACCACTAACATTGCTGCCACTAATAACAGGCCTTGCCACATCAGCAACCTCTATACTCAAAATAAACTTACTGCTGCCGCCGGCATTATATGCAGTGACGGTATAATTAGTAGCGGGCCAGAGTACAGTTGGGGTACCGGTGATGACTCCCGTGCGTGGATCAAAGGTTAAGCCGGGGGGTAAAGCTTTATCTATCGTATATCCGGTTGCTATAACCCGTTTGATAGAATTTTTACCATATTCGGCCACATATAAATTACCATCAGGACCAATTGTTATACCGCTCGGACTGCTAAAATGGACTTCATTGCCAACCCCGCTATCGACTCCTACCGAGCCTCCGCCTGCTATAGTTTTAACTTCCCTATCAGGCGAAATTCGCCGCACAGTGCCCGCCCCGCCATCAGTTACGTATAAATTACCGGAAGCATCAACTGTTATCCCTACAGGATATTGAAAGTTAGCTGCTGCCCCGACTCCATCGTTGCCCGTTCCGAAGTTACCACTACCCGCTATTGTTGAAACCTGCCCGTTAGGAGTAATTTTACGGATCACAAAACCACCCTGATCTGCAACGAATATATTTCCGTTTTTATCAACTACAAGCCCGGCCGGCTTGTTAAACTTTGCAGCAGGCCCAATACCATCTAACGTACCCGCTGCAGGCTGTCCCGCAAGCGTATATACATACCCGGACGGAGAAATCTTACGGATTGCATTATTCCCATCTGACACATACAAATTATCATCCTTGTCAATTGCAATACCATTAGGATTAATGATATTTGCTACATTACCTGGGCCATCAGCAGTTCCAGCTTGGCTAATACCCGCAAAAACAGTAACTATCCCAGAAGGAGTAATTTTTAGTACATTATGATTACTATAATTTGCAACAAATAAATTACCGCTTTTATCCTTAACTACACCACGGGGGTTGTTAAGCTTTGGTACATTAAAAGGTGGCCCGGGTAGAGCATCGGTGCCTATTGACGAAACCTGTCCCGAGGCGCTTATCATGCGGATCCCTCCGCCGCTTTCAGCTATATAAGTATTTCCGTCGGTATCCATGCTTATACCATACGGCAATTTAAATTGCGCAGTGGCTGCATCGCCATTTGCATTGCCAAACTGCCCTGTGCCCGCTATAACCTTGGTTTCGCCATAAATTGTAGCAGGTACCGCCCCTCCGGTATTTGAGGGATTCAATGCCGGTATTGCGGCGCCAATAATGTAAACATTTGGGGTAGTATAGGTAATATCAGGTTTCTGGCCAAAAGCTGAAAAAGCTGCAAGCCAAAGCACAAGTACTGTTATTGCCGGTTTCAAAAAATTGCGGCGCATTACAACTACTTTAAATTGCCATCAAGTTCAGGAGTCCACGGGTGCGGAGCACAATAAATGTAAATATAATTGATCATCAAACTGTAGGTAAGGTATAGTAATATGGTTATTTCAATGGGTTATCAGTTATTAATAGCCTATACTAAAATAAGCTTTTTCCGGTAACTCTTAATCAAATAATTAATTTAACATGATTAAGCTATACAATTCCACTCACCTGCAAAAACAAAAAAAGCCGGACTAAGCCGGCTAATATTTTTAAAAAGAAGAATAATGTTTTAGTTGGTATTAATTACGTCTGAAGCCACCTTTTTGGCCACCGCCGTTAAAGCCAGGACCTTTATCTTCGGCTACGTTAACCGTGATCCTGCGGCCATAATAACTTGCTCCATTCATGCAACGTATCGCTTCTTTCGCTTCATCCTCGTTAACCATCTCCACAAAACCAAAACCCTTACTCTCTTTTGTTTCGCGATCCTTAATGATCCTGAGCGATTTAACCGGCCCAAAATCACCAAAAACAGCTGTTAATTCGGCCTCATCTACTTCTAAAGGAAGACCTGCAATAAATACTTTCATCAATGTTTTTAAAATTTGCGTAAAGGTACAAAAAAAGAGCCGGATTCCTGCCTCTCCGGGCACTAATGATGATTAGGTAATGGCTTTTTTACCTTCATATTACTGAATAAAACTTCCAAACCAAATGTTAAAAACAGAACCGGATTTTATTTGAGTTGTAGCTCGAAGCTTCCCTCAACGCGGTAAAAAGGAGAGTCAGACTTATCGTCTTTAGCTAAAAAGGTAAAGAAAGTACCTTTAGCAATCATATTTTCGTGATTATACTGATCTATATCAATCTTACCAAAATCCTGTTGCCCAGCATATTTGGTCAGGGTATATTGAAGTAATGGTTTTTTTTCATCAACCTTAAATAAAAACTGGCTTCCGGCTACGTCGCTGCTGGTTTTCACCGAAGCCAATCCTAACGAGCTGATGCCAAAACTCATGTTATGCGCCTTATTGATTGCTGTGATGCCAAAGTATTTGTTATCGCCATTATGCACGTTTATGAATGCAATTGAATCCTGGCTGGCATCAAAAGTGTAAGTAGAATCTTCGATGGTAACTTTTAAAGTACCTTTACCTGCAAGAAAATTACCCGGAGTATTTATAATGTTTACTGATGATACGCTGTCCTTACTGCCTGATGTTTTAACCGCGCTGATATCTTTCACTTCCTCGTCTTTTTGACAGGAAGTTAAAGCCACCGAAATGGATAAACTTAGTAAAACAAACCATTTAGTAAAACTGGTACGTATCATAGGCTTACTGGCGAATAAACATAGCAATAAATAATTACAAATTTCATTAAATATGGTTAAACGAATTAATTTTTTAACTTTTTTTAACCTTTATATGAATATACGTCAATAGTCATGCTAAAGTTGCCGGTTTATGCGCGGTAATGCACTTTTAATAAAAATGCAAAAAACGGACAAGCTACGGCCTATTTTCAGGAATTTTCACCATCCAAAATGTAAAAATTAAAACACAAATTACAGACAATATACTGTTAATCAAATCAATATCGGCCAATTAAAACACTTCGCCCACATTAATAAACAAGCCTTTTGACCCTTCGCGCCCGAAACCATAATCAATGGCTATGTTGGTTTTGGATACCTTATTCAGTTTAACCCTTAAACCGGCTCCAAAACCGGGCTGCACAGTTTGCAAAGCCGTACCCGGTGCCGCCGAAAACGACTCGCCGTTTACAAAAGCTACCCCTCCAAGTAAGCCATTACGGGTTATTTTAAACCGGTATTCGCTTTCAAAGTAAACCATTTGCGCCCCTCTAAACCTACCCTGTATGTATCCGCGCCCGGTAGTAAAGCTCGGGTCATGCCCTGTAGCGGGCAGGTCGAGATATGCCGGCCGACCATTAATTACCAGCCAATTGTATGACCAAAAGGCCAGCACGTTATCCGAGCTTTCCGGAAACCTGAAGTATTTGCGCACATCAACAATTAAAGAGCGCCAGGCAGTTGTACTGCCTAAAAAAGTATAATTATCCCGGTACTGTAATGAGGTGTAAAATCCGCGCGACGCATTGATCGGGTTATCGCGACTGTCATAGAGCCCGCTAAACGTTATCCCGGTTGATATAGCGCGGCTAACAGGGCCGTACCTTTCATAGTCGGACGTTTTTCCGTTTAACTGCCCTTTCTCGTACATATTCCATCTGTCATCAAAAATATATCCCAAACCGGCGTAAAAATTTCCGGTTATATTGCGCAAAACAGTTTCATGAAAACGAAAAAAACTATAAACCAGGGGATTTTCATTATCCCTGTCAGAATTACTGCCTAAGCCAAAACTGCTTTGCGGATATTTGTAAAACCTGAAATCGCCTATAAAATCATATTTATTATTTTTCGACCATATGTTTGATTGGATGGGGACGATCACCTGCTTATTTTGAGTGTAAGCAGGGTTTACCGTTATAGTGGAGATCCGGGTATCGGGTGCTAACCTGAAAATCACATTGCCCGATATAGTACCCGCCAGCCCTGTTTGTAAAGTGTAACCTATAGCCGGAATAATTGATATTACCGGTTTTGAAGTTACAGAATCAACTTTGCCGGGCTTCTTGCTTTCACCAAAAATGGATCCTATAACGTCAAATATATCTTTTTCAAAAGTAGTGTCGGGATGGGTAACCAGTATTGTATCTTTATATTTAGTGTGCCCTATCGGGATGTATCTTTTATCCTGGGCGTGTACTCTGATACTTATGAGCAGGCCTGCAAAAATTAAAATGCTTGTTTTATTAATACCCATTATAATTATTCGATGCAGGAAAAGTAAAGGTTTATCCGTGCAATTATAAAATAATTATTTAAGTTATTTGTTTGTACAAGATTTTATTGAACTTTAAGCCGCGGATCAAAAGTGAACTTATTTACACTGCTGATAGTTATTTTGTTATAATCGGGATGGGCCGGATTAAGCAGGTAATTATACTCCAGGTCAATAATTGCCGATGGCACTTTTAATACGGCCGTTTCCATTTTACGAAGCCAGGTATCACCAAGCAATTGAGTAACCGGGTAGTTAATTACCTTGTGCCAGTTGGCATTAAGTTTTTGGAGTTTGTTTACAGTGATTTCAAAAACAGGCAGGTTATCCGGTATCTGAAATATAATAACTGAAAAATCACCGGCATATAAAGCAGTACCAGGCGAGTGCGCCAGTTTTTCAAGACATGAAAGAGCCAGTGAACCGCCTGTATAGATCATATATTGTCCCAATGAATTCCATCGGCCGTCAATTCCTGAGCCTTTGCGGTCATGGGCATACTTGGTTTGACTTATCCGGTAAACGTTCAAAAGATAGAAGGAAAGATTAATAACCTATTTAGTGATCATAAATTTGCGTTAAAAATGCAATCAATAATTCACTAAATCATTAATTCAATAATTATTTTTAGGCAAGCACACCGTAATCAATACGGATAAGCTGACTTATTACAATACCAATGCCTGTTATGGTATCGAGCAAATCAAATGGGATAGCATCAATACCCGGATTATAATGTTTTAGCCAGCCTTTAAACTCATCAAGGGAGCCAAAGGTATCCAGGCCTTTGTCAAAAAGCTCAAACAGTTGAATGATGTGCTCACTCAGCCCCTGGTTTAGCTCATGTGTGCTTTGCAAATGCTTACGCAAAGTAGGCTCGGTTATATGCAACCATTTGGCAATATCACTTTGAGTAGCACCGGTTACCTTTAATAAATCAGTGATGGAATTTGAACGCAACCCTTGTTTTATAGCCCCAAGCTTAGCCAAAGGCGATTTAAAATAGGTTTCATAAGGCATCAGCAGATCATTAAAAACCTGCATAGGCGCATCGGTAAATACATAAGGGCGTGATGCAGCCTGCCCTTGCCGGCCTTCAATAGCTGTATTACGTTTAATTGCTTTGCTCATACACAAATGTAAATATTTTCTATTAAAAAAGAAAATATTTACACTTTATTCATTCCACCGCTATGCCCATCCGCCTACATCTGCTTAAATAAAAAATTACCAATAAAATTAGTAATTGTGAAAAATATTCCCGACATTTGATTATTCCTTTATGCCAATCGGCATTCAAAACATAATGAAGCCTGATATATCTTCCTTTAATAACGTCGCCCAGGTTGAGCGGCTTATTGACAAATATTTCGCCTATATAAAGGGGAAATATCATATTGAACAAAAACCGGTAAAAAACAGTAAAGACAATGCAGAAACTATTGAACAAAAGGTTTGGGACCGTGAACCCGAACCTGCAACATTATCAGGGCTGGCCCTTGCCCTTGGCTTTAGCAGCCGGCAGGAGTTTTATACATATGTACAGCACGGCCCGTTTTCACAGGCAGTTAAACAGGGCGTTTTACGCGTAGAAGCCTGCTATGAAGCCCATCTGCACCAAAATGTAACCGGGGCAATGTTCGCGCTAAAAAATATGGGGTGGAGCGAAAAACATGATCAATTACCAAATACAGAAGCAGGGAACATTTTAACAGTAAAGGTCTTTAGCTCCGGCCCTCCCCCTGCCGGTAGCGAAAAAGAAGTAAAACTATAACCCTGTTACCCGTTTGCAACCTCAGCTATCAGATTAAAATCAGTAACAATGACCGATGAAGAAATAATCACCGACATTCCATTTAAAGAACCGGAAGGTTTTCACTGTTCTGTCCTGTTCAAACAAAATTATCTTTCAACCGCGCATGTGGTAATTAACCAGGGAGGCACCAGCAGCGGTAAAACATTTGCCATTGAGCAGGCGCTGTTTTGCCTTGCCTGCGAAAACCCCAAACAGGTGATCACCATAGTCGGGCAGGATATCCCTAACCTTAAAGCAGGCGCCCTGCGCGATGCTCTAAATATATACAGCTCTTCGCCGGTATTACAGGCAAAAATTAAAAGCTATAATAAAAGCGACCGTATTTTCGAGTTTCTCAACGGTAGCATAATTGAGTTTAAAAGCTACGACAACGGACAGGACGCAAAATCCGGAAAGCGCAATTACCTGTTTATCAACGAAGCCAATGGCCTTACATGGGATGTATATACAGAATTGGCCCTGCGCACCAAAAAGCGCATTTTTATTGACTATAACCCCAATACCGGCTTTTGGGTACATGAGCACTTAATTGGTAAACCGGGGGTACAACTTATCGTGTCCGACCATCGGCATAACCCGTTTTTAGGTCAGGAAGTACGTGACAAAATAGAAGCGTTAAAAACTGTTGATATTGAACTATGGAAAGTATACGCCCGTGGTTTAACCGGCAAAATAACCGGGCTTATATTTGACAACTGGTATATCTGCGAATCTATCCCGGCCGATGCCCGTTTGATAGCCCTGGGGTTAGATTTTGGTTTTACTAATGATGAAACCGGATGCATTGAAGTATACCAGCAAAACGGCGAATTGTGGGTAAACGAGTTACTCTACAAAACAGGCCTCACCAACACAGATATTTCCTCAAAATTAAAAGAAGCCGGTGTAGGTTTTAACTGCGAAATTATTGCAGATAGTGCAGAACCCAAATCAATAGAAGAATTAAAACGCCTGGGGTGGCGTGTTACAGCTGCAAAAAAAGGTGCCGATAGTGTTAAAAACTCTATTGATATCCTTAAACGCTACAAAATAAATATAACCCGCAATAGTACAAACCTGCGCAACGAGCTTAACCGTTATAAATGGAGCGTAGATGTAACCGGCAAAACTATCAATGAACCGGTTGACTCATGGAACCATCTGATAGACCCCTTAAGATATATCGCCCTTAATAAACTAAAATAAATGGTACCGGAAAACTTCAATCACGCCTGCCGCACAAGCAAAGTATTCAACAAACAGGGGCATTATACGGGCTGATCTAAACATCCATAATCAAAAACCACAAAACCGATACAGGCTTAAATAGATATGACAGAACAAATATTAAAAACAACCCAGGGCAAGTTGCGGGTCCGGATACCAACGCAATTAAATGAAGTAACCCTGGGCCAACTAATGGATTTGCAAGCCCGACCCGATATAACAGATTTGGAGGCCATCAGCATACTTTCGGGCATCCCGGTTATTGAGCTTCATAACATCAAAAACTATGATGATCTGCACCTGTTTGGCGATGCCGTGCTTTCTTTATCCTACCAGATTAAACACCTGTACAACAGTAACGAGATCCCCAAAGAGGTAATTTTTATGCTATCTGGGGACAGCGGGGCACCATTCCAAAAAACAAAGGTAAAAGTAATGCAAAACCTTTCGGTTGAGCCTGCTGGCGCTTTTATGGCAGCCCGCGATATCATAGCCGAAGAAATAAATGCACATATAAAAACCCATGGCGAAGATGATTGGCAGGAACATTTTAATCCTTCATTAAACGCCTGCTGTCAGGTATTGGCGCAATACTTCTATTGCCGGGCAACAGGTAAAAAATATGACGAATATGAGGTAGAGGGCTTTATGGATGAAGTTAAAAAGCTACGGGTAACGGAGGCACTGCCCATCTCAAAGCATTTTTTTACCTGTTATCCCAGCTTATCGATGCCGAGAATAAGCTTTTGGCATCGGCTCCTACCGTATTGGAAAAAAAGGCAGGGATCCAGTCGTTCGAAAAATTTAAATACATCAACACTGTAAACTCTTTGGCTGGAGGAGATATTACCAAATGGGACCTCATCATGAGTATGCCATATGAGCGCATGCTTACCAAACTGCTGCTTAACAAAACCGAATCCGAATATCAAAAACGATATAGCGAGCTATCTCAAACTACAACTTAAAGCGCCTTATCCCTGCAAGGCTATTAAATACCAAACCACCCCAACCCAGGGATTGGGGCCTGAATTATTATGCGTAACCAAATAGAAGCTATTGTACAAACACTTAATGGCAACCCGGCATTTGCCTATGGCACCCAGGCCGAACTGAATACCCTTGCAGATGATATCACCTTTCCCTGTGTATTTCTTTACCCCCTTCAGCCTATTGAGGTAAGTCCGCAGATTAATGGCTCGGTTGATAATATGTTTACCGTTTATATGGAGTTTTTGTTCAAAACAGATTTTGGACAGTTCACAGCCGAAAATGAAACCTATATATCGCAGGCACTGCAAATGGCTAACCAATTTGTGGTAAAAGCCTCAAAATACAGGGAAGGCGAAGGCCGGTACTTCAGGGTTAAAGCAGGACAAAAAGCCAAATGTGTGCCGGTTTATAACAAGTTTGATGTTAACACCACCGGTATTGGTTTAACCATAACGTTATCGGCCATGTATTTTGATGTTTTTTAAACCCTCATTCTAACCAATAAAAAATGAATATAACAGCCACTATTAATGAAACCATCAGCTCAACAACCTACCCCGACCAAAACGGGGGACAAATCGATCAGGGCGATGTATTCATCAGCATTATTGATGCCGATACCAGGCAACCCACCAATGGCAATAACTGCGAGGTCACCTATCAGCGTAACGAAAACGGATTTACAGCTAACTACACAGTTACCGTAGCCGGGCAATCGTTCCCGCTCTATTCGGGCGTCATCAGAGACTATGAATACAGCCCCCAGGGCGATATGATCCGGAGCAACTATGTATCGTTCAGCATAATCGCTGTCAAAGCCGGTGACAATCCTTCCCCCAATCTCTCTGTTTGTGATCTGAAGATAAATTATATAGATATCAACAAGACCGAGTCGGCTCCGGGAGCTGCTGATGCCCAAATCACCGTTAACGCAACCTCAAGTTTTGCATCCATATTGTACAGTATCGATCTGGGTGTAAACTGGCAGGCTTCTCCTGTTTTTACAAACCTAAGCGGAGGATTAAAACACATACTTGTAAAAGACAGTAACCCTTTAGGCTGTACAGACACCGCGGAGGTTAGTATTTCAACATCCACCAATCTGCTAACCGGCGATCCTTCGGTAATGCTCCCCGATGGATATATGTCACGCTGGAGCGCGGCGTTCAACCCTATTGTGTTTACCTATCAAAGAAAAGATTTCACGATTAACAACATAACAGCCGACAGCGAAAAAGCACATGCCTGCATCAGTGTTAACGCCAATTTTAAAGACACCAATACAAGGCTGGTTAAAGTAAAGGAAGGGGATAAGATTTATATAAATACTACTGCATATAAAGGTGTTTATACTATTGAAAAAGTAATTGGCACTAATAGCATAGTGATAGACACGCCTTTTATAAACGGTGAAACTACCGGTTTTATCAACATCAACAGTATGCGCCCATATTATGAGCTGCATACCCGCATTACCTATACCGATCCGCTTACCAATAACCTATCTACCATAAAATCAGTAAACCGGCCGGATAATACTGGCTTAATAAAAGCAGACCTGTCAAACTTTTTACAGAGCTTGCTGCGTCCGGCCGACAGCAGCGATTATAACCAGGTTGATCATCGCGATACCAATCTCTGCGCCGCTTATACGGTTGAGTACGCCCAGCATTATGATAATGGCTCAAACGAAGGATTTACGAGCAGTTTCAGTCAAATTCAGCATCCGTACTATGTGGTTTATGCGGCCAAACAGCTCGGGGATAAATATGGCGGCAACCTTGCAGCTTATGTACCAAACGTTAACTCACCTGCACAATGGATAACAGATTTTAAAGAACCTGCATATTCGGCAGGGTACCCATTCGATATTGGGTTCGTCTGCACCGATGAGATGGCCGGTCTCCAACCCTATTGCCTGCTTACCTTGCTTGATATTAACCGGAACCCGTTACCCGGTGGTTCACAACCCGATTATTTGCAAAATGAGGATGATTCATGGATCCTGAATGAAGATGGCAGCAAGTTTAGCATCGGTAACCGGACATCTTTTATCATGCCGTTAACAGGTCCAGCCGGCCTGCACCAGCTTATGGTTAATGCAAACTTCCCGGCCGTGGCCTATTACTTCAATATCCAGATCAGGTATGATGATGAAAACGGTTCGCATTCGTTAACCAAAGCACAAACTGTACGGATAGATGATGCTGTTGATGATAATTCAGTATACCTGAGATGGATCGGGCTTAGTGGTTCCTGGAATTACTATCGTTTTGTATTTAACCAGGAAATAAGCCTGGATGTTCAAAATGCTGTTATCATTAAAAACTTTGTACAAAACTGGCAAACCCAGGAAGGAATTGAAGATGTGATCAGCAAAAGCGCAGGTCAAAAAATGAAGGTTATGGCCGAAGATCTTTCTGTAAATGATATCCGCGGGCTGCAGTCAATTAAATATTCGCCAAAGGTACAGATGCTGGTAAATAAAAATCCCGTCAGGTGGCAAACCATTGTGATAAATACCGCTACCTACAGCGAATATGAAACCCGCAACGGGCAGGCCCCGTTTAGCATAACATTCAACATGCCGTCGATAAATATTCAAAGCCAGTAACCGCCCTATTCTTTCGTAAAACTAATGTTATCAATCCCATAGTAATAATCACCATCAACAGTTATACTACTTTCATAACTTACTTCAAGTGCATTTTCGGTAAGTGTATTAACGGTGTAAGTGCCTTCATAAAATGCCGGTGTTGTTTTACTTATGGTTAATACTTTATCCTTCAAAGTGTATTGATATTTAATAAGCGCCGTTTCGCCCGACGGAGTGCGGTTTGACGTATAACCTGAACCATCATTATTAAAAATTTCAAAATCAGCAACCGAGTAATCTGTACGGGCAGTATCTCTGAACAGTACATTGTTTTTATAACTGCGGGTATGATATTTTTTCAGGTACCATCTACCTGTAATAGTAACTACAGGGTTAGCAGCCTTATCATCTTTTTTGCATGATACCAGGCAACATACCAATATGGCAATTATCAAAAGATACTTTACATGCATTGAATGCTGTTTCAGGTTAATTGGTCGGGATCATAAACTTAAATAAATTATTGATAATAAACCAATTGTTTTAAACAGCAATCAACAACTAACATTTGCTAATTTCATGAATCAGATACAACTTTATATTAATGACCAACTGGTTGATTTAACTGATGATAGCCCCATTGCGCTTACCTTCCAGATCAATAACCTGGCCGAAGTTAAAAACCAGCAGGGCAATACCAGCAACCAGTTTAAGATCCCGCTAACGCAACGTAACCGTCAAATTCTGGGTTTTCCGGATCAGGTAGCTTTTACTACAAACCTGCCCTATGATAATTATCAGGCTAAAATTATACAGGATGGGCTTGAAATCATCCCTTATGGGTTAGCTGTGCTTAACAGCATTGAACAGGATATGGCCAACATCACCATACTAAGCGGTAACGTTGATTTTTTTGACGCGTTGGAAGGAAAGATTTATGATATGGGCGATAGCAGCAGTCTCACATCAAATTCCGGAAAAAACCTGCCGTGGCAGGCTTTTGACCATCCCTGGAATCTGGATACTATTATCGCCTCACAAAAAAAGACAGACGGCTGGATATGGCCCGTTGTTGATTATGGATCAATAAATGAGGTTGATTTTGATAAACCTTTGGATGTGTATACCATGCGGCCAGGTTTTTTCATTAAAACTGCAATCGAACTAATGATCAAAAACACAGGTTATAAAGCAACAGGCTCCTAGCTTAAAAATGAGTTATACCCTAAACTTATTTGTCAGTTTGCCAATGACGAGTTTGAACATGGTACCGATTTTCAGAACTCAGTTGAAGGTTTGAGTAAATCAGCATCGATGTTGTACGTTACAAATAACGAACTTGTAATTGATGGCGGGCAGTTAGGTATGCATGCCAATGATAATACGGACAGAACTTTACCAATTGGATTTCAGGAATACCACGCAACAGAGCGGGTTAACGGCACAGCAAGCCTCATTCTCGACTTAGCCATGCATGGCGTGGCCAATACCGGCGATAACGGGTATTTTGAACTCATCATAAACTATCGTGATGCAAACGGCCATTCAAGCGAAGTGGCAAAGCAAACCATCAACTTTACAGATAAGGCTTATCCGCCTAATACCCGTGAGCGCACAGAACCGGTTAAGAATTTAAAGCTCACATACGATTTCGAGCTTAATAAAGGAGATTCGATTTTCATCACTTACCACCTGCACCGTTATAACACCACCGTATTTATTCATAAAGGCGCTGTGTTTAGGTTCGATGTTGATCAGAAACCGGTTTTATATGGCCAGCAGGTACAATGCGAACGCATTTTTCCGGATATAAGTCAGAAAGATTTATTGAAGGATACGCTGCAACGTTTCGGCATTGTATGCCAAACAGATAACAGTACCCGCACCGTGTCCTTTAATTCATTTGCAGATATTGTTTCCAATATTCCAATCGCAAAAAACTGGACAAGCAAGTGTATTGATCAGGGTAAAACCATAAGTTTTCAACTCGGCGGATATGCACAGGTTAATTACATGAAATACAAGGATGACGATAACGTATTACCCAAAAAACTGGCCGATTCTGAAATTATAGTTAAAGATAAGACCTTGCCGACCAGTGCAGATCTGTTTGAAAGCCAATTTGCCCCTACCCTTAACCGGGCTTTTACCGGTGGAACCATAGCTCAAATCAAAAAACTCGATCCTGACAGCGATAACAACGATTTTAGTATCGGCACATCGCCAAGAATATTGATAGATCAAAAGTTAAACCTGCTTAGTCTTAAAAACTACCCTACAGTAAAATTTACCGATAGAGAGAAAACAGTAGAGATAAATGATGTTGTATCGGTGCCTTATTTTTATAAACCGGATGGTGAATTTAACCTGTGCTTTAGCGATAAACCGGGAGTTAACGGTGCTATGCAGCCTGGTTTAAAAACAAACTATTATCCGCAACTGCAAAAGATACTCACCCAAACCAAAAAAGTGGTACGTTTTTTCTTACTAACCCCGCGCGATATCATGGAACTTGATTTGCTTATTCCGGTTTATCTGGAGCAGGACAGCTGTTATTATTATATCAACAAAATCGATAGCTGGCGTAAAGGACAGCCGACAAAAGTAGAATTAGTAAAGCTTGGTTAACATTTTTTTATTTTCAAATATTATTTGCAACCCAAAGTGTAAATGTTATATTTACCAATAATATTAGCAAAATCTAAATTATCACTTTGATGAAATCATATAACCTTCTGTTGTTGTTATTAATTATAGCAAGTTGCACTCCTCCTGTTAAAATAGTAGATGACCGACCGACTGAGGAATTAACGTTAATAAATAAATTTCATGTAGCTGATTCTCTCTATTCCGGAGAAGAAAATGCGATAAAAAAAAATGAAATATATGATAAACAACATGCTCAGGTAGCTAAATTGATTGTGGATACTTTGCATGCGAAAGCTGTGCAATGGCAGGCTACTCTTTATCAAATTGAATTAAAAAGTTACCCCGTTGATTATATCGAGGCAACTTTACTTGTTACGCCAAAGATTTACTTAGACGACGACCAAAAATACCCAGATTTGAGTAATATAGTATTATCTGCCAGGGTACTACCAGACAATACCATCATAAAAGATAAGCTAAAAGATTTGTTAAAAGGTGATAGAGTATTAATAACCGGATCATTTGAGAAAAATAAAACGGGGGATATTGAGTTTACAAGTAATGGAGATGATAAGGATTATGCTTTCTCAAACCCTAAACTTGATTTCAAAATAGAAAGCATTACTAAAATAACTAAAAAGCTACAGTAATAAATATCGCCTGATTATTTAGTTAAGGCTGCACACAACTTTGTTGATAATCAGTTCTGCATCCTAATATCCTAAGCCATAGCTCGGACGGTTCGCTATAACCACAGATTCTTCTAATCATTCTGAAGTAAATCAATCTTTAAATTATGCCAAATGGAATTTCAAGCATTAAGCCATCAAATTAAAAAAGACTTTTTTGTTTAATATCAGCGGCTACTTTTTTACCTAAACATAATTAAAACTAATAATCAAAATGACAAATTCATCCAATGATGACCCGATATTTTCGGACATGAATAATTCCATTCAGCAGATCGAAAAATACAACCAGGCGTTTATCAATTTAAAGAACAGCATAAGTAACCTTGGTAAACCGATAAAAAATGTCTCAGACAATGTGCATGCCTTAGATAAAGACCTTAACAAATTAACAGACTCAATTAAAAAATTGAATGAACAAAATGAGGCAGCTGCAAAATCTGGCAATGCATTCAAGGAAACTTTATCAACACTTTCATCCACATTTTCTATATGGAAAAATATCATTGAAGGCGTAAGGGCAGGCTTTCTTACATTCACCAATATATTAAGCGCTGGTCTAACTATATTAACTATTTATGGCCCGGAAATAATGGAATGGGTTGCATCTCTCATACAAGGAAAAGATGCTATTAATGACGCTACACTTAAATTAAATGCACTAAATAAAGCTTTCAGCAGTAGCGACTATTCAAAAGCTATACAGCAATTAGATGAGTTAAAAATAAATGTCGATTTAGCCCGAAATGGTTTTCTTAAGAAAAAAAGATGTATTGAATCAATATAATGAAACGCTGGGAAAAACAATGGGCAAGGCATCATCATTGGCCGAAGTTGAGAACAAGTTAACAAAAGATGGGCCCGCCTATATAAAAATGACCTTATACAAAGCTGCAGCCCAGTTAGCACTTCAGGATGCTGCAAAAAAAGCTTATGAAGCAGAGCAAGCCAAATTAAAGTCAGACGATGATTCCCTTACATTTTGGGACAAAGTGATGGACGTACTAAACAGAAATCCGGGTGCCGCTGGCGAAGGGTCAAGAGGTATACCAAACACAAGTGAAACAGCCGATAGGGAAAAGAAAAAGCAAGCCGAAAATCGGCGGGCTCAAGTAGTAAAAGATGCCCAAAACGAGCAAAAGAAGTTGGAAGCAATAGCTGGAGATTCTGATGAATGTGACCACTCCATTCCGGCGCAAGCTGACCACCCATTCCGGGCGAAACTGACCAGTGCATTCCGGGGGAAATTGACCACCCCAAACGCGTAGCAAATGCTGTAGAAGTAACCATCTTTTGAGGGCAAAGACACCTTCGTAAAGCATGGCCAACTTAACAATCAGCATGAGTAAGATCAGAAAGATACTAAAGATGTACAGCCAGCAGCGGCCCCTAATGACCATAGCTGCCCAGGCCGATGCATCAAGAAACACAGTAAAAAAGTACATCGCAGCTTTTAATGACAGCGGCTTTACCTTTGAAGAGGTTAACGCACTGAACGACAAAGAGCTGGAAGATTTGTTCGGCAAGAGCAAAGAACACCCGCCTAACGCACGTATGCAGTCCATGCTGCGCTGCTTTCCCCACGTCGATAAAGAACTCAAACGAACTGGCGTTAACCGGCAGATGCTATGGGAAGCTTACTTTAAAGAGTTTCCTGACGGCTACCAATACAGCCAGTTTTGCTTTTATTATAACCAATGGAAGGCCAGGGTAAATCCGACCATGCACATGGACCACAAGGTCGGTGATAAACTATATGTTGATTTTGCCGGTGAAAAGATGAGCTATACGGACAAGGAAACCGGTGAGATCATGGCTGTAGAGGTTTTTGTAGCTATTCTGGGTGCCAGCCAGTTAACGTATGTAGAGGCCGTTATGAGCCAGCAAAAGGAAGACTTTATAGCGGCCTACGAGAATACCCTGCACTTTATCGGCGGCGTTCCTGCCGCCATTGTACCGGATAACCTGAAGGCTGCAGTAACCAAAAGCAGCCGCTATGAACCTACACTGAATGAAACATTTGAAGACTTTGCAGACCATTATGGCACAACTATTCTACCAGCGCGGGCGTACCGCCCGCGTGACAAGGCGTTGGTAGAAGGTGCCGTTAAGATCATTTATACCAAGATCTATGCACCTTTAAACAAGCATGTTTACCACTCTTTAACAGAACTCAATACAGCGATCTGGCAGGCCCTGGAGGTTCACAACACACAGATGCTCAAGGGCCGCAACTATAGCCGCAGGCTACAGTTTGAAGAGATAGAGCGCCAAACCCTGGCACCACTGCCTGTCCTGCGCTACCAGTTCAAAAAGCAGTTCCAGGCCAGGGTAATTAAGAATGGCCACGTTAGCCTCGGCCCGGACAAGCATTATTACAGCGTCCCTTATCGCTATATCGGCAAGCGGGTCAAACTGTTATACTCCCGCACTACCGTAGAGATCTACTCCAATTATGAGCGTATCGCCTTGCACAAGCGCAATAAAAACCCTTATGGCTATACCACAGACAAAGAGCACATGGC
Source organism: Mucilaginibacter gossypii (assembly GCF_017569325.2). Classification (NCBI taxonomy): domain Bacteria; kingdom Pseudomonadati; phylum Bacteroidota; class Sphingobacteriia; order Sphingobacteriales; family Sphingobacteriaceae; genus Mucilaginibacter; species Mucilaginibacter gossypii. Next base: position 3,556,622 of record NZ_CP071878.2, read on the forward strand.
CAGCACCCACCGCTTTAAAAGTGACTGGACACCAGATATGTTCCTGGATTGGGCAGCCTCCATTCACGAGGATGTAAGGCTGTATATCCTCCAAATACTGGAGCGTAAACAACACCCTGAACAGGCTTACAAGTCCTGCCTGGGGGTACTTGGCTTTGCTAAAAAAGCAGGGAATGAACGATTAACAGTGGCCTGTCAGCGGGCATTGAGTTATGGCGTCTATAACTATAAAACGATACAAACCATACTCGAAAACAAGATGGATAACTATGAGGAAAGCTTATTTGCCAATGAGTTGCCAATGCCAGATCACGGTAATATCCGGGGAGAAGACTATTACAAATAACCATTTAAAACAACAATAACATGAATACAAGCACCTTAGACAAACTGCGGAAGATGAAGTTCTTCGGCATGTTCCATGCCTTTAAAAGCAGCATAGAAACCGGTAAAACGAATGATTATACAGCGGACGAACTGTTGGCCCACCTGGTAGAAGCCGAATGGGATGACCGGCAAAACAGGCGTATCGAACGCACGATCCTTTATGCCAAGTTCCGCTATAAAGCGGCTATAGAAGACGTTCATTATCATGCCGACCGAAGCATCGACCGCAACCAGATCATGCGCCTGGCGGACTGTACGTTTATTGACCGCTTCGAGAACCTGCTGATCACTGGCAGCACAGGTATCGGTAAAAGCTACGTGGCTTCTGCTATAGGCCACCAGGCCTGCATATTGGGTTACCGGGTATTATATACCAGTACGCCCAAACTGTTCGCTAAACTGAAGATGGCAAAGGCAGATGGCTCTTATATCAAGGAGATCGCCAAACTCGAACGGCAGCAACTACTGATACTGGATGACTTCGGTATACAGCCTTTTGATGCACAAAGCAGAGCTGCCCTGATGGAGATCATTGAGGACCGGCATGGAAAGACATCGCTGATCATCACCTCACAATTGCCGGTCAGTAAATGGTTTGAAGTAATTGGTGAAAAAACGATTGCTGATGCGATCCTGGACAGGATCGTTCATGATGCACACCGTATCGAACTGAAGGGAGAATCTATGAGAAGAAAACGTAGTGTTGAACCGGAAAACAGCCACTAATGGAATTACCTTTTAAATAACTATTTTTGTACATGCTTTTATAGCATTTGCTGCAACTCAAAAGTCAGCTAACCCGGTGGTCAATTTGGCCCGGAACAGGGTGGTCAACATCTCCATAACATACATATAAATCTTTATCCTGATTTTCTAAAAGGGAATAAGATAGACCCAGATTTAACAATTGACGGTACACATCTTTCAACTGCTGGATACTTCAACTGGAGGCGACTAATCGACAAATACGTTAATTGACTTTTTTACTAACATTTAAAGCCCCTTTTAAATGATATCTCAATTATTCCTTTTGTTGGAATAGCCATACTGATCAACACTGGCTACTTTTTCCAACGGTATTTCATTTGTAATATCATACGCGCTGTTTGTATTTATAATTACATCAGTATCAACCCACACATTTGATCCATTTACTTGACCATGGTTGAGAAAAATTAGAAGCTTTTGCCATGACGGAGATCGCTTTAATGAACGTTCCAATGTATCTAAGTTGGTATCAATAACAATAAGATCAAAGTCCAACATAGCGCAATAGTCAGTCCAGTTGCTTCGGCAATATTCATCAAACAGCTTTATATATTTTTCACCGACGCATAAGGTCAATGTTGCTTTTTTCATCCTTGAATTTTCTCCAAATATAGAATAAGAAGATCAGGTTGCTTAAGGTATCAGAAGTTACAGCCTCGTTCAATTCAAAGATCATATAACAGCACAGCTGCTTCTTACAATCATTCATAAATATATCTACATCATGACAACATTTGAACACAGAGAGATTAGGGGCATTACCATAAAGAATATGATAGTCACCATAGCCAGCACCGTAAGTATTGTTGTTTCGGTAATGACAGGCTACTTCCAATTGAAAGGCGACATTAAAGATATCCGCTCGTCGCAGGAAACACAAAGCAGGATCAATGAGATCAGATTAAAGGTACTTGAAGGACAAGTCAATGTGCTGCAACAGGAAGTTCGGGGCTTAAAAGAGGGTAAGAGATCTTAAATACATTGTTTAAGCGGTGTGCCCAGAACGAGATTCGAACTCGGAGAGGTTTCTGATTTGTGCTTATTTTCTCGTTTATTATACTTTCCCATTTAAAAATTCAGGGGTTTTTACACCCGGTTTATACCCGGCTTGACAGTAGTTTTTTCACTTCATTGATCTCTTTTTCATATGCTTGCATCCGGGCATCGAGCATTTGAACTTTTTTAACGAGAATGTCATTCTCAACTCGCAGCATGCTGATCTCGGTGATAAGTTTACTTTCTTTATCTGTCTTTTCTTTCTTGGGTCCGACTCCGGTAAAGAACCACGCGGCGGAGTATCCCCATTTAAAGCAAATTGTTTTTGCTACTTTGACAGATATTTTCTTATGCCCCTTAAGCATTTGGTTTATCATGGACTGGCCAAGCCCGAACTCCTTTGCAAAGTCCTCCTGTGTGCCATTGTAATCTTTAAATATTATGTTTAGCCTGGCAGCCTCGCCAGATAGTTTAGGTTCCCTTGTCTGTAATTGCGGCATTATCTTGCTCCCTTCATAGTTTTAATATTGTTTAATAAGTATTAATTTAAATTTTTCTTTTTCCCCTGGTGATGGCTCATTATTAATTAAATCATCTCCAATCAAAGGGTGCATCCCGAATTGAGTTCCATTTACACCAGCGGCTCTTATCCAGTCGTTTGGGTTTTTATTTAATTTGCTTTGATAATTTGTAGCCCAATAGAAAAAATAAAGCCCTTCCCAATCAAGACTGCCGAGTAGTAATCCTTTTGATTTGTTTGATTTTTCAGTTTGTTTATAAATTGTTTCCAATTCAAAAATAGATGGTAACCTCCATTGCCTATCAATTGATTTCATGCTATCCATTACTGCAACAGCTCTGGTCCACGGAATAAACTCCTGTCTAAAGAATTGTTCGTTTACTTTCTTGTAAACATCTTCTCTTTTATCATTTTTGCCGTTGATTAATGGTGCATTATTAAATGTCTCAATTACTTCTTTTGTAAACGGCTTTGACCAAAAAAACACTGTATATCCGTGCCCATCCGACGTATCAACATTTATAACATCTTTACGAAGATCTTGCGCTAAAGCAATATGGCTCCACGAAAACAGCACTGTTATAGCTATTATATGCTTCATATTATATTGATTATTAATTCCTTTGCTTAGGAAGCGTTTGAACAACGCTGAAAATCTGATCTATATCTTCCAATTTCAAAACCTCATCTTTATATTCTGGATTCAATGAATGTATGGTAATTGTTCTCTGTTGTACATCGTGTTCTGTTATTTGCTTTATCAAAATCCCCTTATCGCGGTGTACTATTATCCATTTATCATAATGATGAGTATGTAATTTATAAGTCCATTTGTCTTTTGGTAAATCTCGGCCGATAGCACGCCATCCTGGGTAAATATTTTGCTCCATTAATTCCGGATCAGTTGTCATCATACTATCGCCCCTGACTTCGAAGCCGATATATGTACCACGATGCTTTTGCTTAACATCTATAATAACAGTTTCGAACTCATCAAAATATTCTGGATCTGCGTGACCAAGCCAATAACCAGCCTGTGCCTTAGCCGGCACTATCTTAACTCGCATACCCATTGATCCATCTGGAGAGTAAACATACTTCGAATCTCCACTTTCATCATCATCATGGTGTGGGTGGAGATTAATCGGCACAGCTTCCAATCGGGGATTTTCAACTTTTTCAATTGATTTTTTTCCATCGAAAAAATCAACCAATACCTGATAATCTCCCATTTTGGGTTTAGATTTGCCTTTTACCCACTTATACATTCTATCATATGGGATACCAGTCTGCTTTTCTACGTATTTTAAATCGCTATTAATCAGCTTATTAATTAATTCTTCCATTTTTTAAATAAAAATTCCATTGAATTATTTGGAATATTGGAACTTTTTCAATTACATTTGCTAAACATTAGTTAACAAACACACAACAAAAGTAAATATAACTAAAGCCATTACAATACTCAATAAGTAGTAAAATGATAAACACAGCACCTACCCCAGCTTTCAGAAACTCAATACCGCTATTCAACCCTATTATAGGTACCGGAGGCAATCCGAAAGTGCCTTGTGATAAGTGCGGATCAACTTCTCATTCTCACTTTATTCAGAGTGGCATCAAGATCAAAAATGGTGTTACGTTGAGCCCTTCTGAAATGGAAGTGTTTAAACGGGTTATGCTCGCCGACAAGGTTATTGCCGATCAGCTTTTCATCAGCGTGGAAACTGTAAAAAAACATTTCCAGAACATCAGGCGCAAAACAGGCCTCAGCAATAAAATCGAAATAGCCATTTGGGCTACTCAAACCGTGATATACAATGGATATATTAATTGAACAAAACGTTCCGCTGCCTGCGGAAGAAACGCAGTACTCGAAAATAGACAAAATGGAAATCGGAGACAGCTTCCTTTTCCCGAGTCAGAAAAGAAGGTCGATGGCCTCATTCATAAGCACGGAGTTTCACGCTACAAGCAATAAGAGATTTAAAATCTCTACTAAAGATCAGCCGAAAGGCAAAGCCAGATTGTGGCGTAAAGAGGATAAGAATTAATAATAAACAAAGCAATGAGCATTTTAAATCATCATAATCCAGCAAACGGTATTTGGATCATTGACAACCCAAACATGCCGGTTGACACAAACATGAATGCCTCACAGAAAGCTCAATTAAATGGCTATCTGAAAGGAATTATGAAGCATGCTGATTTTATATGCGAAATGCAAAAAGGTGAACCAGGCTGGCTTCCGGTATTTAAAATGATATAAGCCATGCGCGTAGTTCACTCACAGTTAGTCATCCCTGAAAAGGTGGTAAAGCCAACAAAAAAGCAGCTTTATCATACTGACATGGAGACACAGTTAAGGCGGAGGCAGTTTGTTGATTTCCAAACAGCCTTAAAAGATCCCGAGATTTTAGAGCTGATTAAACAAGTTCAAAAGATAAGCCCAGGATGGATGCCAAAATTCAGAAAGTAACCAATAAAATTTTAAACATAATCACGATGAACTACCAAGAAATTAAAACTTATGAAGATGCCTGCAAGGTATTGGGCATTGATGCAAAGGAAGATCTTCCTTACGCTAACCCGGATAATGGAAAACAGACTTTTCTTAATGCAGTAGCTAAGATTGAAACATTCGCGAAAGCTATCAATCTTGAAGATAACGGCGATGAATGGATACCTGGTACTTACACCAGTACTTACATACCATATTTCGATTTAGATGTGCCCTCGGGCTTCGGCTTCTCGTACTCGGATTACGTTACCTGGGATGCGGCTACGTCTGTCGGTTCGCGCCTTAGTTATCGCTCACGCGCCCACGCTGAACATGCGGGCAGGTGTCTTGAAAGTACTTATCGTGAAATGATGGTAAAATAGAAAAGCCCTGCTTGAGACCAGGGCAATCCTTAAATGACCAATTAAACAATCGATCACATGAATGGGACAAATTTAACAAACCAAACTGTAAATCCAAATTTCGAGACGCTTCGAACTACATTGGGTTTAATGAGTGTAAATGTATATCCTGATATAATGGTGTACAGGTTACCAAATGCGAGCCAGGCTAAATCGGCGGCAACAATGGCCTTGAGAATCATCAAACAGCTTAAGCTGCCTCTTACCGCTCATCAGCCATCGGCCATTATCAATACATTTTACATCAAAGCGGCTGTACTGCCAGAAAGCGAGGTGTGTCATGCCGTGGCTTGATATAGGTTTAAAAGTATACTGGGTTTGTGTGGCCTTGGTATGCACGGCGGGAATATCCATACTGATCAGGGATCTTTTGAAAGATAGACGAGATGAAAAACAAGGATAACAAGATCGTAGTAAACTACCCGAATGTTGGCCTTCGTGTAAGGAATTGTCAAACAACCGTTCGGCCTACTGAAAAAGAACTCGGACCGATAACAGATTTCAATACATGGCAAATGCATCTGCGTTTTGCAACAGATACTTTATATAACGCAACGTTCGCAGCTGATGCCATCATAGCCACTGAATCTTTGCTTTGTGACGCCAATGAAATCATTTACACTCCAGCACGATGAAACACAGGGTTCATACAGATCCAATTGATGAATTCATCGACAGCCGGATTCAGAGAGAGAAACTTTGCTGCATAGCTGTAGCTATTATACTAATTATCATCATCATATTTTATTAACGATGTCAACAAACAATGTTACAAATGTGGTCGCTCTGCTTAACCAGGCAAAGCCGGCCGAGATAGCTGAACTTGATTTTGTAAAAGATCGCTTCATTGCTATTCACAATCAGATCAGTGGAACCGACAGAGGTGAAATGATCTACCATAAAGAGGTATTCAATTACAAAAAGATGCTTTCAGAAAAGAAAGAACTGCGTGAGTGCTCTCCCCTTAGCCTTTACGGTTGCTTCCTTGATATTAATGTTAATGGGCATAGCCTTGAACAGGGCACAAAGCCTGATTGCTACATCACTACCCGAAATTTTAAAGTTGGTAAGAATGACAATGGTACCGACATATGGGAAAAACGAGCCATTCTTCAGGTTTCACCTTATGGTGAGCTTAAGCTTCGGATGCGCGCCGGGCAGATCAAATACGCCGATGATCCAGTTGTAGTTTACGAAGGCGATCACTTCAAAGTTGGTACGAATGAGAAAGGCAAATTGGTTGTTAAGGAATATGATAAAAATTTCAACAACGATACTAAAGCCAAAATAATTGCTTGCTTCGTTAGGATTGAGCGCCCGGATGGCAGCTATGAAATGCCATACCTCGATACTACTGCCATTGAAAGGCTTAAGGGCTATTCTGCCAGGAACAATGGCGGCAGTGCTAATGCGCTTTATACCTCAAACAACGGACAGATAGATACCGGTTTCCTAATGGCTAAAACATTGAAACATGCCTTAACAGCTTATCCTAAAGTACAGACCGGGCATTTCAGCAACCTTGAACCATTGGCCGAGATGCCAAATGGCGAACAGAGCCCTGTAGATTATGGATTTAACCCGAATGATCATTCAGGTAATGGCATCCAGGACACCACTTATACTGAGGTAACCAATCAGGCAGCAAATGACTTTGACGCAGCACTATCAGAGCAAAATCAACACGCTACGGAAACTACCACTATAAAAATTAATACATCTGACGAACCTGATTTTTAATCATTACAAAATGTCAACAGCCACACAACAACCGGAAACCTCACTTATCAAAGTAGAAGAAATATCTATCACTATGCAAAACGCTGGTGGTATACTGACTGCCAATGAAAACTTGCTTTCAAAATGCGTTAATGCCGGTAATGCTTTTATTGATACCATTGAAGGATCAAGCATGACAGACGACCTTGATGCAGCTTTAAATGACTGGCAGGTAAAAGCTAAACAGGCATTGTCCATCATGAATACCAGGCGATCACCTGTTACCCAGTTAATGGATCAAATTAAATCGGCATTTACTGCAATAGAAGGCAAAATCGATCCTAAAAAAGCAGATTCTGTATATAGCAAAATACAGAACATCAGGAATGACTATGCCAAGAAAAAAGCTGATGATGCGAAAGCTAAAGAACAGCAGATATTAAAGGACCAGGCTATTTCCAAAGAAAAGATTGATGCTAAAGCAAAAGCTGAAAGCCAGATCAGGGAGTCATATCAAAATAAGCTGCTTGAGTTTAAAACATTCTATACTAATAAACTCAACAATGCCACGCTTGAAACGCTTGATGCTGTAGTAAATGCGATTAAAGAACTGAAGTTATTGTACCCTCGAGACAAGTTCAACGAACTATCGGTATCCATATCTCCGGTTTATTTGACCAAGGAAGATCTTGCGCCGATAATTTTTGACACCCGCGCCGCCTTGTATGATGAGTTAAGCGCCAACTTCCGTGAAAACATGGAAGAACACCAAAGACATTTGCTTAACCTGGTAGCATCAAAGAAAGGTGAACTTGAAACTATAGCAAAAGCTGATGCATCCAAAAAAGCTGAACTCGAAGCTGCCGCTAAAAAGCGTCAGGAAGATGACGAACTACGCTTACGCCAGCAGGCAGAATCTGCTAAGCAACAGGACCAGCAAAAGGTTTCATTGCAGCAAAACATAGCTAACACTAACAACCTGTTTGATTCGGCTGCACAATTGGCAGAGGTAAAATCAGATACCGGTACCGCAAGGCAAAGCTATAAAATCACAGTGCTGTCACCTGCAGGCCTTGGAGCAATATTCCTGTTCTGGTTTGAGAAAGAAGGCCAATTCCTAAACATCGAAGATGCGATGAAGAAGACTGGTAACCAGATGAAAGCTTTCTGTGAGAAACATGCCAACAAAACATCAGAGAAGATTGATCATGAGCATGTAATCTACGAGGATGACTACAAAGCTATCGCAACCAATAAAGCAGCTTAACAGCCATGAACACCGATCCATATTACAGCCGACCGGAGGTATCCAACAGCGACTTGCTTAACCTTCATGAAATTCTTTACGGAGGTTATAAGCCTGGTGATAAAGAGAAGGCCTATGCATTTGGCAACTTGATTGATCACATGATCACCGAGCCTGACAAAGTAGACTTCTATAATCGTGAATGCAATGGAATCACCTTTTCGGCTGATGAAATGGAACAGGCCTCAAAAATGAAAAGATCTTACCATAAGGATACCTATTGCAATCAAACACACGATATGGCATCCTTTCAAAAGATATTCATTGGGCGAGTTGACTTCGATTATCATGGATTTAAGTTCAGCCTGAACATGAGGTGCAAGTTTGACAGGTGGTTTGAAATGATGGGCTTTGGTGATGACATCAAAAGTACTGCTTGCGAAACCGAAAAACAATGTAGGGAAGCTTTGTATCATTTCAACTATGATCAACAGCGGGCATTATACATGCTACTGTCAGGATCACAAAAGGACATGCTGATCTTCATTAGCAAAAAGAACTTTAAGGTATTTAAAGTGCCCATTACCCGTGAAAGTGAAATATTCAAAAGCGGCATGGAAAAGCTTACAGAGATCGCTTTTAAATACTGGATGCTGTTGTCAGACTTAAAATTAGCGGCATGACAGAGTTAGCATGCAATCAATGGATCATAACAAAGTATAGGGGCAAGAAAGATTATACGCTCTACTACTGCAAGGTTCATGGACCATTTGCCCAGCACAATGCCGAAAACACCGGCATCTGTCCAATGTGCAAAAAGAGATGTGTTACTGAAAAATTTTATAACAACCAATAACTACAACAATGGAAAAAGAGAAAGAAAAACTCAAGGTGCTGAAAGAAAATGCTGAAAAAGCTTACCAATCAGCTGATGCATCCGGCAAGAAACTGCTGCAGGATTTATTCCCAGGCGTTCTGGTTCCTATCAAAGTTACCGATAGGATCAAAACTTTTGATGACGTATTGAAAGACAATGGCCTAACCGCAGATGAATTCACAGATATGATTGAGAATGACACCGAAGACGAGGCAGCTTATAAACGGATTAAACTTATAGCTAAAAGCCTTAACGAGGGTGAGCTTAAAAACAATCAGACCTGGTATTTACCTGTATTCAACAGAGACCCGGGCTTCGGCTTCTCGAACGCGGATTACGATGGCTGGCATACGGGTACGACTGTCGGTTCGCGCCTCTGCTTTAAATCAGCTGAATTGGCCATGTACGCTGGCCGAACATTCGCCGCTATCTATAAACCATTTGTATTAACTCTTAACCAATAAAACAATGTTGAAACCACATCAAGAATTTTATTTAGAAGCCTGCCAGAAGTTAGGCAAAACACCAGTTCCAGAACTGGACGACCGCACTGATACTGATAAAGTATCATCCGATGCCTATGACAGGCTTATAATATGTATCCGATACATAAACATGCAAGACGGAGTAATATGGGTTCCTGTTTATAACGGGACTGAATGGCACTACTGGCCAGTTTGGAGACCTAACAAATCGGGCTTCGGCTTCTCGTTCACGTATTGCGATGACTGGTATACGCATACGAGTGTCGGTTCGCGCCTCGAATATCGAACCGAAGAACTCTGCGAAAAGGGCGCTGAACTTCTTTTGCCTTACTACAACGATTATTTTTCACCGATAAGCTAAATCATCATGAAGAAAATTAAAAGTGTTGAGCATGCCCTTAAAGCACTGGGACAAACCATTGACTTTGACAGATTACGTGATGGAATGGTTGAGGCCGGCATGCCTGCGGGAGATGTTGATCCCTTGATTGCCCATTATAAAATCACAAAAGTGATTGAAGCACATAACAAACTTAACGGTAACTGGAAAGCAGATTGGGGCGATGGCAGACAATACAAGTACTGTGTTTGGCAATGGATCAAAAGAGACGACTCTAAACCCTCGGGCTTCGGCTTCTCGCACTCGCATTACGATTTCTGGTTTACGCGTACGACTGTCGGTTCGCGCCTCGTCGTTGGAACGTATGATGCGGCAATTTACATCGGAACTGACTTTGCAGATCTGTTTGAAACAGCCTGGTTAATTATTGAGCAGGAAAAGAGCAAATAAAAATCAAAGGGTTGTGCGCCGCTTTGGCTGTCAGTTCGTTCGTTGATCAGGCTTCAGCTTCTCGAACACGAATTACGATAACTGGAATACGAATACGAATGTCAGTTCGCACCACTGGATAAAGATTATAGGCGGCGCAGACCTTGCCAGCATGGCAAAAAACAACAAACCGTAAAATGGCGTTGGTACCGGTTCACGCCGGGAACACGACCTTAAACCCAAAGGCAAAATGAAACGATTAAATAATTTATATCCTAAAATCTACGGCATCGAAAACTTGCAGCTTGCTGATGCCACGGCTCGTAAGGGTAAGGCAAAGCAATATGGTGTTATTGCTCATGATAGGAATAAAGAATCGAACATTTTATTGCTGCATGCTATGTTGAAGCATAAAACATATAATACATCAAGCTATTCAACATTCAAAATATTCGAACCTAAAGAGCGCGATGTTTACCGGCTGCCTTACTGGCCAGATCGAATTACACATCATGCTGTTATGAATATTTTGGAGCCAATTTTTACATCAATGTTTACTAATGATACTTACAGCTGTATCAAAGGCAAAGGTATACACGCAGCATCAAATAAGCTGAAATCAGCATTAAAGGATGTTTCAGGTACAACATATTGTTTGAAATTGGATATACAAAAGTTCTATCCATCCGTTGACCATGAAATTTTAAAATGTCTGTTAAAACGTAAGTTCAAAGACAATGATCTTTTGTGGCTACTCGGTGAGATAATTGATAGTGCCGACGGTCTGCCTATAGGTAACTATCTGAGTCAGTATTTTGCAAACTTCTATTTAACATATTTCGACCATTGGTTGAAAGAAGTGATGAAAGTTAAATACTATTTCAGATACGCTGATGACCTGGTTATACTTTCGGATAATAAACCATATCTGCACCGATTACTCTCACAAATAACATGGTACCTTGATCATAACCTAAAACTTACAGTTAAGGATAACTACCAGGTATTCCCGGTAAAAGATCGTGGTATCGACTTCGTTGGATATGTTCACTTCCATACGCATGTACTATTAAGAAAATCAATCAAGCAAAGTTTTGCACGAATGATTAAACGCCGCCCCAATCGTGAATCATTAGCCAGTTATATGGGCTGGGCAAAACACTGTAATAGCCTTCATCTTATCAAGAAATTAACCTATGACTACAATCAAAACATTCAGCTCACTGGGGGTGAGATCAAAAAACCTGACCGGTGAAAAAATAACAATCGAAGAAATACTGGATAAGCCAGTGACAGTTCTCGACTACCGGGTAGGCGATAGCAAATTTAACAGGAATGAGTATCTCACATTGCAGATACTTTATGAAGAAAAGACCAGGGTGCTGTTTACAGGCTCAGGTGTATTAAAGGAAGATCTTGAGAAGTTAAGCAAAGAAGACTTCCCTTTCATAAGTACGATAGTGAAGATACCATTTAACGAAAAACAGTTCTTTTTCAAATTCACATAAATACAATAACGAAATGCCAGAAGTATTAGAAAACACACGAAAAGAAGTCACAAGGCTTATCAGCAAGGCCAAGCTTGCCAAGAACGGCGGCATCTATGTTGAGTTTACACTCATCGAAAAATACCTTGAAAACGGGGAAGTTGTACTGGAGACATCCGGTAACTCAACCTACGAAGGTGAAAAGCTTGCTCATCCTGATGCCTTGCATGCATTTGATATGCTCCGCGTACACCTCGCCATTATTTGCGATCAGCGGGAAGCCTTTGAAAAGACGTTGGTTGAGGTCGATGGTGATCCTGAAATCATTAATAAGTTCAAAGTGCTTAGTTACAGCATTGGCGGCTCCGGTGATAGTGAAGGTGTTTCGCTTTTTGGATCAAAGAAAATTTCACGCAACAGGACCATGAACCTGCCGGCTCCATTCACCAAATTCATGGATGAAAATGATCCTTACGAATACGGAGATGAACTGATGGCCACGATAGCTCACGTTTCTGATGAAGTCAATAAATATCTTGATGGGAAGATTGCTCCATCAGCTCAGGGAGAATTTGATTTTGAGGGTAACGATGGCGACGAGAATCCGGAATAATGACTAAGGATGGCTGTTATCCTCAAAACAGCAACATCACAAGATGGCAGAATTGGATATGCCTGGTCTATAGTAGGCAGATAACACGCAAAAATGAATGAGCAAAAAGACAAACTATGTCGAATAAACGATTAGGAAAACGGAACGGGCGGCTGGAAAGCGCAAAAAAAGCATGCGCCGCACTAAAGGCATCACTTCAGGGTGCTGCTCGAAATGTTCGACCCCTGTGACGTGCAAACTCGGGCCCGGTAAAGAGAAATCTTTGTTTTTTAAGCTGGTGTGTGGTCAATGTCGAAAATCAGCAACGCGAGCACTGGAGTACAGGGTGTAGGCCGTTGGATGCCGGTTCGAGTCCGGCTCTTGTGACGGGGAAGGTCCCCAATTGTGATAAGGTTTAGGTTGAACCGGCGCATGGCGCGAGGCTGTGCCCGGTTTATTTAACGAATCACCAAAAACAAAAATTAATCGTAAAACCATGAATACTGAAAACCAAAACACTATTGACCTTAATGGTCAAAAACTCGCTGTCCATGACAGTCTGTTCGATTTTTCCATACATCAAAAGCCATCAAGTAACGTAGATTACTTTGGCACTGATTATACGAATGGCAGGTTATTCGTTCAATTTAAGGGCGGTACCGGAGCTTATGTTTACAATAACGTAAGTACTGAACTTCTTAATGCTGCCAAGGCTGCTGATTCAATTGGCAAGTTTATCAGTCAGCAGGTTGTGGGTAAATTCATATCCCATAAACATGAGCAGCGCCTGATTACTCATATTAAATCAGATCCTGACACAATAGATTTTTGAGCTATGTACCAGGTAGTAATCAATTTTGACAAGTATGCTGGACATTTCCAGGTAACTGTCACCAAAGAAAAAAGGCTTTGGATATTCAAATACAAAACAATGATATCCAGATATCGAGGCCCAGTCAAATGGGTATGCAAAAAAGCTATTGAGCTCGGTGAGCAATATGGAGTAGAAGTTATAGACAATACAATTTAATTTAACAATGAAAGCATTAAGTGTAAAACAACCTTGGGCAGCTCTTATTGTGTCTGGAATCAAGGATATTGAAAATCGAACCTGGAAAACTAATTTTCGTGGCAGGGTTTATATCCATGCTTCGCAGAAGCCAGTTGATGAAATACAAGAATTATTGGACATGTTGTCTTTAAACATAAAGACCGCTGTCGAACAATTCAATTATAGTGCTATCATAGGAGAAGTTGACATTGTTGATTGTGTGCAAAATCATCCCTCTCTATGGGCCGAAAATGGAGTTTGGAATTGGGTACTTGCTAATCCAGTAAAGTATGAAACTCCTATTTTAAATGTCAAAGGTGGCCTATCATTCTGGAAATACAACCCTACAACTAATTTATAAATGAGCTTAGGAACAGTAACGCAACAGGGCAATTTTTATAAAATTGAATGTAAGCCCCTGCCAAAAATATTGGCCGCACTTAAGGCGCTGCCTGATCGTCAATTCATTTATCATGATAAATCATGGACAGTACCAATTCAGCACCGGGATGAAGTTGAACGTTTTGCAAAGCGGCATAATATCCAGTTTGGCTATGTACCGGCACAGGAAAGTAATGATGTTTATTACATCTCCCCTCTTCCTGAATTAACCATTGATATCCCTACGCGCCGGGAAATGCGGCCCTATCAAAAGCCAGGTGTAGCATATATCATGCAAAAGAAGCGGCTTATCATTGGTGATGATATGGGCCTCGGCAAAACCATGCAGACTGTAGTATCACTGGCCGGATTTCATCAACAAGGTGAAAGTGTATTCCCTTCATTGGTGATATGCCCATCATCGGTAAAGCTTAACTGGAAGCGTGAGTTTGAACTGGCTACTTATATCAAGGCTTTGGTATTGGCCCCGCAGCTGTTGAAAACATGGCCTGAATATTACCGGACCGGCCTTGCCCAGGTATTCATCGTGAATTACGAAAGTTTAAAGAAATACTTCGTAACAAGCATTAAAGAAATGCCTAAAGGTAAACGCCCTAAAATTTCAGATATCACTTTCAACAAGAATATTGAGTTATTCAAGTCGGTAGTTATTGACGAAGTTCATCGGATCAAAGATTCAAAAACGCAACAATACAAGTTCACGCGTGGCATCACGGCCGGTAAGGATATTGTGCTTGCACTTACCGGTACTGCTGTAATTAACAGCCCAATCGATCTGGCAAGCCAGTTAGCAGTGATCAACCGCCTGCACGAATTTGGCGGTTACAAGTACTTTGAACAGCATTATTGCTCGGGTCCGCGGGGTGCTTCTAACCTGGCTGAATTAAATTATCACTTGAACAGGATCTGTTATTACCGTCGCAACAAAACTGATCCGGAGATCAAGAAGTATCTTCCTGATAAATTGAGGCAGGTGGTGATTTGTGAGCTTAGCGATCACGCCCGGAAGGAATACATCCACGCACAGAAAGATCTTGAGAGCTACATGCGTAATGTAAAGCTGTTATCCGACGAACAGGTTCAAAAAAGTATGAAAGGCGAAGTGATGGTTCGCATTGGCATTTTAAAGAACATATCTGCCCGCGGTAAACTGGCTGATGCATTTGATTACATCAGGGACGTTATTGAATCCGGGCAAAAGATAGTAGTATTCTGTAACCTTACCGAGATCATACAGGCAGTTCAGGAACGCTTCCCTAAATCAGTGAGGATTACCGGTGCCGAAGATGATCGCAGGAAGCAGGAGAATATCGATAAGTTTCAAACCGATCCAAACTGCATGGTAGCTGCCTGTAACCTTAAAGCCGCAGGTGTGGGCGTCACGCTCACCGCTTCGCAGCAGGTTTGTTTCATTGAGTTCGGATGGCACGCAGCCATTATGGACCAGGCAGAAGACCGATGCTATAGGCTCGGACAGCATGCCAATGTGATGTGTACTTATTTTCTTGGTAAGGACACTATCGATGAGTGGAACTACGAACTGATCCAGACCAAAAGAGATATCGCCAATACGGTTACCGGCAATGAAGATGATGTCGAGGTGAACTTTATAGATAAGGTTATGAATCTTTTTTCGGTCTAAATTATTACCAATAGTAATTAAAGTAATATTGAAAATTATGGAGTTCATTAAACAATCATATGAGGACTTTCTGAAGTCGAAAGTTAAGCTCGCCGAAAGCGCCGGCTTCGAAGTTTCAGACAGCCAGATCAACCAGGCCTTAAAGCCACATAACAGACTCATGGTAAAATGGCTGGTTGAAGGAGGTCGGCGCGCCTGTTTCGCTGCATTTGGCTTACACAAAACTGTTACCCAACTTGAAACTATCCGAATCATCATTGCCGATACTGGTGGCCGTGGCTTGATCATTTGCCCACTTGGTGTTAGGCAGGAATTCATCAATGATGCTATTAATATCCTGGGATGGGATACGCCGCCAAAGTTTATACGAAAGATCGAAGAAGCTGCCGAAACAGGCATCTATCTGACCAATTATGAAACCGTGCGCGATGGTAAACTTGACCCTGCCGAGTTCGATGCTGTATCACTTGACGAAGGCAGTGTGTTGCGAGGCCTTGGCGGGTCAAAAACATTCCGTGAATTCATGCGCCTGTTTACAGGAGACGAGGGTCCGAAAGGTAATACCCGCGGTGCTGAAAGGGTAAAATATCGTTTTGTTGCAACTGCTACACCATCACCTAACGACTACATCGAGCTATTGGCCTATGCAGACTTTCTGGGTGTAATGGACGTTGGGCAGGCCAAAACACGCTTCTTTAAGCGTGATAGCACCAAGGCCGACAAACTTACCATTTATGCCCACAAAGAGGAAGAGTTCTGGTTATGGGTTGCAAGCTGGGCACTGTTTGTTAGCAAACCATCAGATCTTACCGGTAATGAATCTGATGATATTGGCTACAATATGCCGCCGCTGGATATCCGTTGGCACGAGATACCAAGCGATCACAGTAAAGCTGGTACCGAAAAGAACGGGCAATATAAGATGTACGCAGAAACAGCTATCGGCCTTTCGGGTAGCGCCAAAGAAAAACGTGAGAGCTTAACAAGCAGGCTGGCGAAAGTACTTGAGCTGCGTGATGAAGATCCTGCCGCTCATCGTATCCTATGGCATGATCTGGAGCCTGAACGAATGGCCATCGAAAGGGCTATACCTACCTGCAAAACAGTTTTCGGCAAACAGGATCTTGATGCCCGAGAAGTGATCATAGCTGCATTTTCAAAAGGTGAACTGGCAGAGCTTGGCGGCAAGCCATGCATGATTGGTTCGGGTACCAACCTTCAAAAGTTTTGCTCATGGGCCATATACCTGGGAATAGGCTTCAAATTCAACGACTTCATTCAATCTATCCACCGTTTAGCCCGCTTCGGCCAAAAGAACCAGGTGCGTATTGATCTGATCTATACCGAGGCCGAACGCCAAATCAGGAAGCAGCTTGAGCGCAAATGGCAACAACACAATGTAATGGTTAAAAAAATGACTGAAATTATTAAAAAATTCGGCCTTTCTCAGGCTGCCATGGCACAGCTCCTTACCCGTAAAATTGGCGTTGAGCGTGTCGAAATAAAAGGTGAACGTTACACCATCGTACAAAACGATAACGTCAAAGAATTGCCGCGCATCGCTTCAGATTCTGTAGGCCTTGTGCTTACCTCTATCCCGTTTGCTAATCAGTATGAATACTCTCCAAACTACTCTGATTACAGTCATACAGAGAATACACGAGAGTTTTTCCAGCAGATGGATTATTCTACGCCGGAGGTTTTCCGCGTGCTGATGCCAGGGCGTATCGCGGCAATTCATGTTAAGGACCGTATCATACCTGGCGGCCTAAATGGGTTAGGCTTTCAAACTGTTTATCCATTTCATAAAGATTGTATAGATCACTTTACCAGTCATGGCTTCGCGTATATCGGCATGAAAACTATCGTCACCGACGTAGTAAGAGAAAACGCCCAAACCTACCGGTTAGGCTGGACAGAGCAATGTAAAGACGGTTCGAAGATGGGTGTCGGAATGCCGGAGTATTTGTTATTGTTCAGGAAACCGCCAAGTGATAACTCGAATGCATATGCAGACATCCCGGTATTAAAGTCGAAAGAAGATACAGCATCTTGTCCTCGTTGCAATACTACAAGTCCATTTAAAGATTGGGAAGTTCTCAATGATAATGTTGATGCATTGTGGGAATATACATGTCCAATCTGTAAAGAATCAATGAAGTTGGATGATAGCGTGAAAATATCTGCTAATAAGCAAGATGGCTATACTCACAAAAAAGGCTATAGTCGGTCTCGCTGGCAGTTTGACGCACATGGCTTCACCCGTAGTTCTGGTAATCGTCTGCTCGATTCTGCCGAAATCGCTACACTGGCCCATGATGCCATCTATAAACTGTTCAGGGATTACTCACTGAAAGAAATATGGGACTTTGAACAGATCGTGAAGATAGCAGAATCACTTGAGGTCCAGGGCAAGCTGCCCCCTGGTTTCATGTTATTGCAGCCACAAAGCTGGACTGATGAAGTCTGGACAGATATCACCCGTATGCTTACGCTAAACGGATCACAATGGAGTCTGGGCAAGGAGATGCATATATGTCCGATGCAGTTTGATATCGCCGATCGCGTGATCAATCAAATGAGCAATGAAGGTGATATCGTGCTGGATTACTTCGGCGGCTTGATGACGGTTCCTTACCGGGCAATCCTTCAAAAACGTATCGGTTATGGGATAGAGCTAAACTCATCTTACTTCGTTGATGGTGCTCACTACTGCAAGGCCGCCGAGCATCAGATGAGTATACCAACATTGTTTGATGCTATTCAAGCGGAGGATGCAGCATGAGAAAGTCATCACATATAACAGTATCAGATTTCTTTTGCGGTGCCGGTGGAAGTTCACAGGGCGTACGAGCATTGGCAAACAAAAACGGTGGTGGCATAGAAGTTAAACTGGCAATGAATCACTGGAAGCTCGCAATTGAAACGCACAATACCAACTTCCCAGAGACAACACACGTTTGTACTGATATTTCAGCTTGTGATCCTCGC
Source organism: Mucilaginibacter gossypii (assembly GCF_017569325.2). Classification (NCBI taxonomy): domain Bacteria; kingdom Pseudomonadati; phylum Bacteroidota; class Sphingobacteriia; order Sphingobacteriales; family Sphingobacteriaceae; genus Mucilaginibacter; species Mucilaginibacter gossypii. The sequence goes on from NZ_CP071878.2 coordinate 3,575,476, forward strand.
AGATATTACCGGACTACTATAGCTGTTATATCTCCTGAATGCACAACACGATCACCTGCTGGAGGTAATAGGCACAAGTCGGAGAAAAAAGCTATGGAGCTATTTGACAGCGGAAAGATAGATCCGGCAACCGAACGATCCCGCGCAACAATGTGGGATGTGCCGCGCTTTGCCGAATATCATAACTATGAAGCTGTGATAGTTGAAAATGTTGTTGAGGCAAAAACAACATGGAATTTATTCGACAACTGGTTAGGTACAATGCACACGTTAGGTTATGATCACAAATGCGTTTACCTAAACTCTATGCACTTTTTCCCAACGCCGCAAAGCCGGGACAGGATGTATGTTGTTTTTTGGAAAAAAGGCAACAAAGCGCCTAAACTTGATTATACACCGGCAGCTTATTGTGTTAAGTGTGGAAAGGATGTGCACGCTATTCAATCTTTTAAGAACCCGGCTAAGAAGTACGGTAAGTATGGTGTTAAAAACGGGCAATACGTTTACCGATGCCCGGTGCATGGCGACATAGTTGAGCCATATTATTATGCCGCTTTTAATTGTATAGATTGGACTGATTTGGGCCAGCGTATTGGCGACAGGGAAAAGCCGTTGGCGCCTAATACTACAAAAAGAATAAATTTTGGATTAGATAAATTTGGACCGCAACCTCTCGTTTTACACGCAACTTATTCAGACCAAGCACGTGGGGTAATAAGGCCAGCAGTTGACAACCCTACGTTTGCCCAAACAACATTTACTTCACAGGCAATATTTAATCCATTCCTGATAAATGATAAACATACTACAGGGATAGATTTTAGAGTAAAAAAATCAAGTGAAGTAATCAACACTGTAGATTGTGATCCGAGGATTAAGCTCATTACCAGTCCTGTAATTGTTCAGGCCGAACAGTCATCTAATCTAAAAAATTCAGTATCAGCTGCTGATGCATTACATACACAGGCAACACGCCAAACGATGGGAGTATGCACGCCACCAGCATTTATTATTGATGGTAATTATGATCCCAATCCGTCACGTTCTACATCCGTTACCGATGTAATGGCTACGCGAAACACACAGCAGCGAGATAGCTTGATTACATATCCGTTAATAGTGGATAATCAAAATAATCAATATTCAAAACCAGTTACCGGTACAATACCAGCACAAACAACAGTTGCAAAAACAGGTATTGTTACTACTGAAGCCTGGAACTCATTTTTTACATCTTATCATAACGGCGGTCATACGGTTAAGCACTTCACAGAATCTATACCGACCATACCAACTAAAGACAGCGTATCAATGGTTAACTACCAAACGCCAAATATTGAAGATTGCTATTACAGAATGCTTAAGCCGAATGAAATAAAGTTGGCAATGGCTTTTGAGCGGGATTATGTAATTCTTGGAGGAAACAAAGACCAGGTTAAACAATGTGGAAATGCGGTTACTCCGCCAGTGATGGAATGGTTAGTTCAACAGGTAGTCGAAAGTTTATCATGAAGACTGTACAAACTAATTTATTTGAAGGCATCAGCCATCGCCTACAAATGACAGATAGCTTTGAATTAAGCTGGCAATCACTCAGTGCATACGGACCTAAATATAATTACTGGTGTGTAGCATGGAGCGGAGGTAAAGATAGTACAACGCTTGTGACGTTCATCGTATGGAGCATCTTATCGGGCAAAGTGAAAGCTCCGAAGAAGATTTATATCATGTACGCTGATACCAGACTTGAACTTACGCCACTGTTTTATGCAGCTCAAAAAATCATGGAAGAATTGGCCGAACATGGTTATCAGGTTGAAGTTGTCATGGCCTCAATGGAAAATAGGTTTTTAACTTACATTATTGGACGGGGTGTGCCTCCTCCCAATAATGCAACCTTTCGATGGTGTACATCGCGTATCAAGATAGAACCAATGCAGCATGCTCTTGAAACACTCGTGGGTTCATTAGGTGAAAAGGTATTGATGCTAACTGGTGTCAGGCAGGGTGAAAGCGCGATTCGTGATCAGAGAATTATTATGTCATGCTCAAAAAATGGTGCCGAATGTGGACAAGGATGGTATCAGGAAACATTGCCTACGTCATTGTGTGATACGCTTGCGCCTATACTTCACTGGCGTGTATGTCATGTTTGGGAGTGGCTTAAACACTGGGCACCATTGCCAGAATATGGAGATTTTTCTACTGAACTTATTGCTGACGCTTACGGTGGTGATGAAGCGGAAGAATTGAATGCACGCACCGGTTGCATGGGATGCCCATTAACCGATAAGGATACAGCCCTTGACAACTTACTCAAAAAGCCTAAATGGCAATACCTGGCTCCTTTGAAACGGTTAAGGCCGATTTACAGGGAATTACGCAAACCACAAAACAGATTGCGCAAGACAGGACTCGAAGATAATAACGAAAAGAATAAACAACGCATGGGCCCTATCACAATGGCAGCGCGCGAGTGGGCATTTAATGAAATACTGTCTATTCAAAATGAGATCAACATTGAGGCGGCAAAAATAGACATGCCTGCAGTTTACTTATTGAACGATGAAGAGCAGGCTTTCATACGCAAATGCTGGGCCGAAAACTTATGGCCGAATAAGTGGACCGGCGATGAGCCTACCGCCGATACGCCAATGGACACGGTTTACTCAGATGGATCTATTCAACCTTTAATACAATTTGGAGAATGAAACTTAAATTAATCAAAAAGAAAATCATTTATGGGTGTGAAGCCAGGGGAGATTACGACAGTCCATACCTAACAAGGTGGGAATTTTTATCGTCGAGTAAATTTGCTGTTTATCTTCATAAATTTCATAGGAGTGATGACAACAGTAGCTTGCACGATCATCCTTGGAACTTTATAACAATCCCAATCTGGCGTGGATATAATGATTGCACTTATAACGGAGCTATCGGAGGTGATGGGCTACCGTTATTTAACAGGCAAAGAATGTATCCTTTGATCCCGTATTACCGCAAAGCCTCCCATGTTCATTTCGTTGAACTGATTAATGCAAAGCCAGCATGGACATTGATAATTAGGTTTAAATACATCAGATGGTGGGGGTTCTGGAATAAAGGAGTATTCACCGTATTTCACGAATACTTCAAAAAGATGGGCTGCTAACAAAAAATCAAGATGATAAAGCAAGTAATGACACCCGAGCGTGCGAACAGAATCCAGCGCTCCGTTCAGTTCATGTTGATCATGGCTGAACTAATCAAAATGGAACACATGGCCGACATGGATGTGAACTTCAAAAACCCGCAGGCTAATATGTTTGCCGGACGCATCGCAAAAGATGCCCAGGCTATTCAAACACATTTGCTGTCCAACCCGCGCGTTCAGCTTAAGGTAACAGATCCTGAATTTGTGGAAGATTATGCCGGTGAGCTTTACCGTGTCTTCCATTACTTCATTGGCCTTCCGCTTAGCCAGGTTAAAGAGGTTATGGATAACCTGCAATCACTTTCTGTAATAGAAGAATAAACAATCAAAATAAATAACATGAAAAATTCACAATTAAAAAATCCAAATCCTAAAATCAACCTCAAGGATATTGTTGAAGGAAAGGCTATGCGGGAGCATAATACATTTGAAGTCAACGGCACCATATATTGGGCAGACCGAATAAGCAAAGATCAATTGGCTACCCATGCAGATTGCCTAATATGCGGTAAAGAATTTGAAAAAGATTATACTTACCAAAGACACTGTACAAGCTGCGAACTAAAAATAGACAGCGAAAATTTCAATAAGCTTGAATTGATTGAGTGGGATGGCAAAACTCCTTTGTGTATTTGGGATAGTGATACCTTTTTCTTTAGTGAAGATGATATTATCATGTAATGTGAAGATAGAGAAGATTTAAAACCTTCTGATTTAAAGCTTTGTATCTGTACTCCAACATCTTTTCACGAAGTCGATGTTTGCGACCTTCAACAAGACAACGTACATGAAAATTGGGAGCCAGACCCTGAATTGATACGACTTGAAAAAGCTTTGAATGGGTATTTAAAAACGGCATCTACCAATACATGGATACCCGGCAACAAACGAGTGCATCTTAATATTGAGTTACCAGAGTGAACTACGAAGCCATCACATTGATCAGTCAATACCTATTTGCCAGGCTTGAACAGCTAACCGCTGATATCGCCGAAGCAAAGGCTGTGCGTGATACTGATGCATGGATCAAACTGATCGATTAACGTGAGGCTTTAAATGATCGTATTGCAGTACATCTTGCCTTGCTTGATAAGTATTACGAAGCAATGGAAGCTAAACTTGACCCTATGCTTCCGAGATATCGCATGCCGGCTACACGTGACCAAAAGGCCATCATCATCGCCTACAAGTTTGATGAAGTAAACACACAGCCTGCAATTGCCCGGAAACTCGGCATATCAATCACCGAAGTTTCGAGGACCGTGCAGGCCTATTTGAAAGGTAAACTAATTATTTAAACAATGGAAAGTATAAAAGGACTAATCGATTATCTATTAAACATCGTAAAATTCTGGATAGTCGTGCAACCTTGGGAACAAGGCATCAGGGTAAGATTTGGCAAATATCAGAAGCTGCTACCGGGTGGCGTTCATTTTCGAATCCCATTTTTAGACACTGTTTATATTCAGTGCGACAGGCTTCGTGTGATCAGTATGCCAATGCAAACATTAACCTCGAAAGATTTTAAAACAGTTACCCTCAATGGCAGCATAGGATATGAAATATCGGATATCGAACTTCTATATAATCAAATGGTGCACCCGGAGCTGACCATATCAAACATTGCCATGGGTGCCATAGCTGACTTTATTTATCAAAACGAAATTGCCAACATCGCCGCTATTGATATTGAGAATGTTGTTTTATCTAAGTTAAAGACAACTCCTTATGGGATAAATATTGGCTATTTCAAGTTATTAAACTTCGCTGTAGTAAGGACTTACCGGTTAATTCAGGATCAAAGCTGGTCAGATAGGGGTATTGACTTAAATGAAAAGAAATAATTATGAGCAATAATAATACAAATCGTCCCTACTCACAGGACCGGCGAACACGCCTGTCTCCTACTACACCAGCGTACCACGGCGGCAAGCTGCAACCGCAGGCTACCGACCTGGAAGAGGCCGTACTGGGCGCACTCATGCTTGAACGCGACGCGCTATCCGAAGTGATCGACCTGCTCAAACCTGAAGTATTTTACCAAACCAATAACGGCAAGATCTTCGCTGTTATCAAAACTTTATTTGAGAAGAATGAACCAATAGACATTTTAACGGTTACGGCTGCACTACGCAAGGCAGGTGACCTTGAAATGATTGGCGGGGCTTACTATATCACCCAACTCACAGAGCGCGTTGCATCGGCTGCAAACATTCAGTTTCACTCACACATAATTTTGCAGAAGCATATCCAGCGTGAACTGATCAGGATTGCAACTGATATCATAAATGTGGCTTATGAGGACACTTCTGATGTGTTCGAGCTGTTAGACCTTGCCGAAAAGAATTTATTCGACATAGGGCAGAATAACCTCAAACGCGACAGCCGCATGATGGATGATTTATTGCATGAAACACTGGCCAATATCGAAGCCCTCAAGGATAAAAAGGACGGCCTCACCGGTATACCAAGCGGGTTCACAAAACTGGATCGTGTTACTTCCGGATGGCAGCGAAGCGACCTGGTGATCATAGCTGCACGCCCGGCCATGGGGAAGACTGCTTTTGTATTAAGCTGCGCCCGAAATGCCGCGGTTGATTTTGATAAGCCAGTGGTCGTATTCTCCTTAGAGATGTCTTCGGTACAGCTCGTCAACCGTCTGGTATCCGGGGAAAGCGAAATTGAGCAGGAGAAAATCCGTAAGGGAAACCTTGAGGACTTTGAATGGCAAAAAATACACAACAGTGTCGGACGGCTCGAACGTTCAAAACTTATCATTGACGATACGCCCTCTTTAACTATATTTGAATTCCGGGCGAAATGCCGGCGTTTAAAGTCACAACACGATATCCAGTTGATTATAGTGGACTACCTGCAGCTAATGCAGGGTAAGTCGCCTGATAATAAATTTGGCGGCGGCAACCGGGAGCAGGAGATTGGCAGTATCAGCCGGGCCCTGAAGTCGGTAGCAAAAGAGCTTGATGTGCCTGTGCTTGCTTTATCGCAATTAAGCAGGGCCGTAGAGAACAGGCCGGGCGGGAGTAAGCGACCAATGTTATCTGATCTTCGTGAATCCGGTTCTATCGAGCAGGATGCCGATATGGTACTCTTCCTTTACAGGCCCGAATATTACGGCTTGACAGAGGATGAAGATGGTAACCCTACTGCCGGGATTGGTGAGGTGATTATTGCTAAGCATCGCAACGGGGAGACCGGGGCCGTGCCGTTAAAGTTTGTAGGTAAGTACGTGAAGTTTGAGAACCTGGATGACCTCCCATCGGTTGCAACGACACCAGCTATACCAAACCCGTTCGCCGGCATAACACCTAACCGAAACTTTGATATCAGTATTAATCAGTCTGATGACATTGATGATGAACCACCTTTTTAACCCATTTATTACCCACCATGGCTAACGCAAAACAGGGCTTCGCCTTTTATCGAAACGATACTGATAGGTATCAGGACATCAAGATTAAACGCCTGAAGAAGGAATTTAAATGCGATGGAGTATGTGTTTACGATCACATTTTGAACGAGCTGTACCGCGTCAAAGGTTATTATCTTGAATGGGATGCTAATGTGGCTTTCGACATTGCAGAATACTGGGATTTACAGGAACAGCGTGTGCTCGATATTGTAAATTACTGCTGCTTAATTAAGCTTTTCGACAATTCATTATTGACTAAGTTTGGTATCATAACGTCAAAATCTATTCAAAGTAGATTTAAAAATATGTGCCAGATTTCAAAACGAAGCGATAATATTATTCAGGAAGAATACCGATTAATTCCAGAAGAATCTGACATTATTCCGGAAGAATGCATAGATGTTACAGGAAGTTTGCCGCAGAGAAGAGAAGAGAAGAGAATAAAAAAGAATAAAAAAGAAGAGAGAGTAAAGAACTCTCCCTCTCTCTCTGTTTTTGATGAGGTTTTAGGGTTGTTTAAATTGTTAAGCTCAGACCGTAACTGGACTAATGAATTTTGTACTGAAAAAACCAACAAGTTTATTGATGAGTATGAAAATAACTGGCCAAAAAATCTGACCTCGAAAATCAAATATTGGATTTCAATAGAAAAAAATAACGGATCAGCAGGCAGCACGAAACCTGCATCAAATTCTCGCGCATGGCCCGATTACTACGATGCAGATCTTGACAGGAAATTATCCCCTTCTGATCATCAGCAATACGGCAAACACTTGATCAATAACCATGGTTACAAAACTGAAAAAGATGATCATGGAAAGTTTGTTCGCTATTTCAAGCCAGAACCTGCTCAAACTGAACCGAAGCCGATCGAAAGCATAACCCAGCAGCTCGCTAACAAGTTCGGTAACGCTGTTGCTCAAAAAGTAAAATTACCCAATCAACAATTCCCAGACTTAACGATTCCCAAAAATGATCCATGAGTAATCCAAAAGAACCCAAACGCCGGGCCAAAAGGAAACCAGGTTACGAAATACCTGCAAAGTATCCCATGCAATATCACAAAAATCCCAAAGGATGGAAGCTTAAAAAAGAAATTGAATGAAACGAGCATTAGCAAAAGCCATCATCGATGATTGCCGGAAGCGTGGTTATGTGGAGCATCAGGGAGTGTTATATCCACCCGGCCAAGCCGCAACACTTTCCATTTTGGAAACAACTCAAAAGCGAAAGCCAAGAACTACTCACACCAAAACAGGCTGGATTGATGATACCCGCAACATAGCAAACAAAGAAAAACAAACCGATGTATTCATCAAGCTCATCAAGCAAGAACTTAACCTCGATGTCTGGCCGGAGTTCTACTTCAGCACTGAACGCGAATACCGGTTTGATTATGCTGTTCCAATTATGTCGAATTCGACACATTTAAAAATTGCCATCGAAGTAAACGGTGGCATATGGGCCAAAGGAAACAGCGGTCACAGTTCAGGTACCGGTATCAAGCGTGACATGGAAAAATCTAACCTTGCCCAGGCTAACGGATGGAAACTGATATCTGTCGAACCAAACGAATTAACGACCCTCAAAACACTTGACCTGATAAAAAAATTATGCTCACTGTAAAACTTGGACTCGAAAAAGAACGGTCATGCGACGGCAAAGACCAGTATGAAAGCAAAGCTGAAGCTTCACAAGCTGCCGCCAGGTTATGCATGAAAGGAAATACGCGAATCGAAATGGTTGGCTATCAGTGCATCTTCTGCTCCAAGTTTCACATTGGTCATGCCTCCATGGTTAAAACAATCAAGAACCCAAACAAACTTAAAGTTGAAAAGGTCAATCTCGATTACAAACAATATGCCGGTGCTCATCCAAGGTTGAAAACCGGATACTGTATCATCAGGCAATTTTATTTTTAATTTTTATTACTATTGGTAATTAAAGTTATAATTTTACTTTTTGTATATTGCACCGTCCGCACTATTAAAAAATGGCCAATCTCCGAACTAAGAACAATAAAAAAGCTTTACAAGCCGCTTTTCTTTTGCAGCTTGAGGCCACAGGCAATATCACGATGTCTTGCAAGAAATCGAAAGTGCCGAGGCGAACTATTTATGACTGGCTCGAAAAAGATGTTGCTTTCAAAGAGGCTTATGATAAGTCTGTTCAAATCGGGATTGACATGCTTGAGGATGAGGCTCAGCGCCGGGCCTATCACGGCACCACCAAGCCTATTTTTCAAAATGGAAAGCTGGTTGGTAAGGTTCAGGAATTTTCAGATACATTGCTGATATTCTTGCTTAAGGGCAAGAAACCAGAGGTTTACAAAGATAGAACTGAGCACTCTGGCACCATTGACGGAAGCACCACCATAAGGATTGGATATGGTACCAAAGAAGAAGACTAAGGTCGTTGATATTGATTTTAATCCTAACCTGTTCAACAACGTTTATTGGCACCTGCTTAGGGCATTTGATAATTTGTTGATTCGCTACATCTGGTTATATGGCGGCTCATCCGCAAGTAAAACCTATTCGGTAGTACAGCTGCAGATCGTTAAAATGCTTTCCGGGGAAAATGAAAATGCTTTGGTACTACGCAAGTTTGCTGTCGACATCAAGGACAGTATCTTTGCAGATTTCGAGAGTATAATTGCAGATTGGGGCATTAAGCACCTTTTCATTATTCAGCAGAATTTTATCAAATGCATTGTTACCGGCTCATACGTCCGGTTCCGAGGACTTGATGATAGTGAAAAAATCAAGGGTATTTCAAGGTTCAAACGAGTGATTATGGAAGAAGTAAGTCAGTTCGACGAGATTGACCTAAAGCAGATCAGGAAACGTCTTCGTGGTAAGGTTGGCCAGCAAATCATCTGTATTTTCAACCCAATCAGTGAAGAACATTGGATCAAGGAAAAAATTTTCGATGTTGAAAATCTGATTGAGCAAGATAGCGATATCTCTGGAATGTGGGTAAATGAAAAGGGTAACCTGGTAGTTATGAAAACGAACTACCTCGATAACTGCTTCATTGTTGGCCGATGGGCCGTGAACGAAGCAGGAGAATTGGTTCAAATTGGTGGTTTCGTGGATCAGCATGTAATAGATGATTTTGAGCATGACAAAATACGTGACAACAATTATTACCAGATTTACGGCTTAGGCAACTGGGGTAAACTTCGAGTTGGCGGTGAGTTCTGGAAAGACTTCAACCCCAACACACATATCGTTAATGCCGTTTGGGATGAAGATCATCCTTTACACATTAGCTGGGACGAAAACGTTAACCCTTACCTGACATGTCTCATATGGCAGATCATTCATGAAAAGCAGTCGGATAACTCTGTTTTAAAACGAATTATTCAAATTGATGAGATATGTCTTCCTGACCCGAGAAACCGGGTTAGTCATGTGAGCGCTGAATTTATTAAGCGATATCCGCAACAACGCGTTAAAGGTCTTTTTGTGTACGGAGACCGCACATCAATCAAAGAAGATACGAAATTGGAAAAGGGAGAGAACTTTTTCACCAAAATTATACAAAACTTACAAAATTATTCTCCAACTTTACGTATGCAATCCGTTAACCCCTCTATTGTTCAGAGCGGGGGATTCATAAACGAAATTTATGCGGGTAATATTCCGGGCCTTTCGATTGAAATAGGCACAAAATGTAACAAGTCGATTTATGATTACCAGTACGCGCTTGAGGATAGTGATGGTACGCTTAAGAAATCTAAAAAGACAAATCCGGTTACCAAAGTGCAATATGAAGAGTTTGGACACCCAAGTGATGCTAAGCGATATTTGATTACAGTTGCATTTGCAAATGAATACCAGGAGTATCTAAGAGGTGGCAAGAAAGTCAAGGTTGTAAGCGGCCGGGCAATAAGTAAAAACAGCTATTGATTATTACCATTGGTAATTAAATTAATAATATGAGTTATCTAATTTTACCAGATTATCGGAAACAAATCCAAAGTTTGAATCTTGCTCAAGTAACGGGGAGCGATGATAGTATCCTTTATGAATGGCAGCAAACGGCCCAGGAGAAATGTATATCATACCTCGTGCAGAAATATGATACATCTTCCGAATTTACTGATACGATGATTTGGGACATCAGCCGAATTTACAATGCCGGAGATCGTGTTTATCTTGATGCCCCCGGTTTCCTGCAATCAACTAACTATTCTGCCGGCGACTTAGCAACTTATAACGGTAATCTATACAGCGCAAATGCTACCACTACAGGAGTTTTCGATCCTTCAAAATGGATATTGATCGGGAGGCAATACGACAAGTATTTCGGCGCCTTACCAAAACCGATGTTCAACATCAATACGTTTTACAACACGGATGATCAGGTTTACTGGAAGGGAAAAACTTATACTGCAGTGTCATCAAGTTCATATCCTGATAGGATTCAATACAGCCAGCAGTCAAGCATCCCTCCTATCAACTATTTTCCTGACTACCTGGTTAACGGCCAGCCAAATTCACAATGGGGAACAGGTTCGTCATTCAGCATCCCTGCCGGTACGGAAATCTCCAATGCCTTGTGGACAAAAGGCGATAACAGATCGCAACAAATGGTTCAAACCTGCATCGATATCGTACTTTTCTATGTTCATCAACGCATTAGCCCCAATAACATTCCTGAATTAAGGGTGTTTAATTACAATATGGCGATCCAATGGCTGAAGGATGCTGCTGTCGGCAACGTAACGCCTAACTTGCCGGTTAAACAGCCTAACCAGGGCCACAGAATACGCTTCGGCGGCAATACCAAACTAAATAACAGTTATTGAAATGGCAAAAACCAAACATTCAAATTTGCCGGTAGTAACTACGCCAACTAATGGGCTCGCAGTTTCAAATACAGGATTGCAGGGTCAGCGTAATCTTCCCGATAATGTCAAGAAAAATTTAACTTCCTTCATAGCTCCGGTACAGCTTACCCGTATCAAACAAGATGTTAGGTCGTGGCGTGAGGCAATTGCTGAGGCTGAATTTGCATACTACCCTCAAAGGGTAAAAATGCAGAGGTTGTTTTTGGATACCGCTCTGAACGGGCATGTTAAGGCATGTGTAAGAAAACGCCGCAGGCTTACTACGCAAAGGCAGTTTGGTTTCTTCGGTGACGACGGTGAAGAAATTGTTGATATCACTAATCTATTTAAAAAACGTTGGTTTACTAAATTCATGATTTATTCGATAGATGCCGAAGATTATGGCTACAGTCTCATAGCGCTTGGCAATGTCGTTAATGACGAATTTCCGGAGTTGAACCTGGTTAAACGTTGGAATGTAAGCCCAGATCGTTTTAACGTAACTTCATACATCTATGCCAATCAAGGTAAAGATTTCAGGGATAATGACGTTGCCGATTGGCATGTCTATGTTGATACCACCAGCGATGATGGTGCAAGCCCTTGTGGTTATGGCCTGTTTTACACCATAGGCCTTTATGAAATATTCCTGCGAAATATACTCGGTTTCAATGGAGATTTCGTAGAGCGTTATTCAATGCCATATGTATGGGCCAAAACCAATAAAACCGATGAAGATGAGCGCGGCCAGTTAGAGCAAGATCTTCGTAACATGGGCAGCAATGGCTATGCGATTACCGATCCTACTGATGATATATCTTTTCTGGAAGCTGCACTGGCAGGTACAGGATGGAACGGTTATGATAATCTTGAAAAGAGGTGTGAGGCCAAGATCAGTAAACTTATGCTTGGTCATGCAGATGCTTTAGATAGTACACCCGGCAAACTTGGAGCTACGCAGGGAGATCAAACTCCCGCCAGCCTTGCATTGAGTGAAACCCAAAGTGAAGATGGTACCCGTATCGAAGAGATTGTCAATAATCAGCTAATCCCAAAAATGAGGAACCTTGGTTTCATCATTCCGGAGGGTACATGGAAATTTAAGAATGACGATGAAGTTAACGAAACCAGAAACCGGGAAGATACCAGCAACAAAGCAACCGCAGACATCGCCCAAGTAATGAAAAACGCTGGGCTGCAAATGGATGCTGCTTATTTCGAGAAACGAACTGGAATACCGACAACCATTATCCCAACTCCGGCGCCGCAGGCTTTACCAGGTAATGAAGATGATAAAAAGGAGCCTGCATCTGCTGAAAAAGTGAGTGATAAGATAAAAAATAAACTTAAAAAACTTTATAGCTAAACATGCAGTACTCTGACCAACAAATAGAGGATCTGCTTAAAGGCATCCATGATGGCACAATTACAGACCGTAATTTACCTAAAGACCTGTATTTAGCTATTGCTGATTATTTAAAGACCGCTCTATATGAAGGTTTCGGTGGAGACTTAGCCGATTTTGAAGGTGAAGTTTTGGACACATTGCTCGATCTTAGGGAAAACATATACTTGTTTTCCGGCGCGAAAACATTTCAGTTTGTTAAAGAAGCCGGCGAGTTGCTTACCGATGAAAATGGCAAGTTGAAGCCGCTCAGTCAATATAAAGCCGAAGCACAGGCTGTTTACGGGAAATACAATGAAGATTGGCTTGCAGCTGAACATAAAACTACCGTTGGCCAGGCACAGCAAGCGCAGCGGTGGCAGGATATTGAGGCCAACAAGGATATATTGCCGATGCTAAAATTCAGCACCAACGGTAAGCCTTGTCCAATATGTAACCCTTTCGATGGCCTTACCGCGCCAGTTGGCGATAAGATATGGAAAATAGCCAGCCCCCTGCTTCACTTTGGTTGCTTTTGCATTTTGGAAAGCTATGACAGTAGCGAGCCTGCGAGTGATGAGACATTTCTTAAACAATTACAACCTAATATGGACAAGATACCAGATTTATTCAGGAATAACCCCGGTCAAACTGGCGAAGTTTTCAATAAGCATCATCCTTACTTCGATGTACCTAAAGAGGATAAAAAGTTTGCTAAAAACAATTTCAATTTACCAATACCAGATAAAGATGTGCAACTGTAAACCAAATATGACTAATGAAGAGCGGTACTTCCAACAAGTAGTTATCGAACTTCCGGATAGCCAAAAAGACAAGACTCGCCGGATAGCTGATGGCTTATCACCATGTGTCTGTCTTGATCCGTGTATTGTCGATGAAATACAAACTCTTTGGGATTTAGGAATACAAACAACCGGGTGTTGTTGCGGGCATAATAATCCCGAGTGGTTCCCATTTGTGAACGTAAACGATGACAGTATTGAGGCAATGCTCGATCTGGGATATATACAAAAACATTCGGATACTAAAAGAAAAGATACTTTTTTATTAAAATCAGCATGAGCGAAAAAAAGAAAGGCCCTTACAAGCAAACCGGTAATATCGCCGTTGATATGGTTGCCGCTTGCATTAACCATTACGAGAAACAAGGCCGCAAGGTAGCTTATATCCGTTTGGATTTTATCCACTGGACCATGTTCAAAGGATATGTGCTTGAGCAGATACCAGCCTACGACTTAAGTAATGGTGAAATCGAGTTTGATGATGTGATCGTCACTCAAGGAAGTTCTCTGCAGGTTAAGCCACTATACCACGAATTAGTCGCAGATGGAAAACCTAAAGTGTATTTAATGAATTAATTGTACATTCGTGGCATGACAAAAATAAGAATAACAGAAAATCCAAATACAGGCGCAATACGCTTTTCATTTAACTTAAATGAAGATGATATGTCCGTTGTTCCTGAACAGGATGCTGTTATTGTTCAGATGCCTAAGCGAAAAGAAGATGAGCAAATTCAACTTTCAGCAGGTGATCAAGAACATCAAAGCAATCAAGCGGGACCTACCCAGGCTGATTGCAAATGATGCTCAAAACTATTTTTTAAAATCGTTTCGCCAACAAGGCTGGAATGGAACACCATGGAAGGAAGTTCAGAGGCGAATAAAGGATACACCGGAATACAAGTATCCAAAGTTTAAAGGGCTGAGTCGAAGAACTAAACCCATTTTGCAGGGCAAAACAGGATTTTTAAGACGAGAAGTTTCAAATCTTGCCGGCCGTGCCAGAATTACCTATTCAGCGTATAATTTTACTGTAACGCTGAAGATGAATGAAAATATTGTTCCTTATGCTAAATACGTCAACTATGGTAACGAAAAGATGGTATCCCGGAGATACATGGGCGATAGTCCGGAGTTAAGAGCTATATTAAGACGAAGAATTGATAATTATTTAAAACAAGCTTTTACATCAGCAGCATAATGTCTGGAATAAAATCACCGATAACGGATGTACTTGCAAAGTTAACTACAATGCAAGTGATCAACATGGACAATCAGTCAACATCATTGTTTGCCCGGGTATGGAACGACCAGTTCAATAAGTTTGATTCTGGAGATCACGAAGCTTTCCCTTTACCCGCTGCTTTTGTTGAGGTTATTAACCCATCAGAGTATAATCGCATAGGATGTGGATTTGATGTGAGCGATATAGTTTTCAGGATTCATATTGGACACTGGCTTGCAGATTCAGCTGATGGCACCTTTGGGCAGGACTTAGGTATTTTTGATTTGCGAGACAATATTGTATCTTTATTATCAAACTTTGAACCTACAGGTTGCGGTGCACTTGTGCATGTAACAGATCAACAAAATTACAATCACAAAAGTGTATATGTCTATGAGATTGATTTTAAATGTCACTTTATAGACAGTAAAGGCAGCCCTTATGATCCGGTAAGTGGTAAGTATATTGATAGTACCCCTCCTACTGATCTGGAAATTGACGTTGAAAAAGTTAATAACATACCAGGCTTTTCTATTCTGGGCATAGGCGAATATAGAATACCAAAAATTTAATTATGGCAAGGACAGTAGATACGATTCAGGCAGCTATCATTACAGATGTGCAGGCAGATCCTATACTTAATGGTTCATCATCCACCCCCCCATTTACGCTAAGCACATCTAAACGTGCTGTATGGCGTTTATGGACAAGAATATTCGCAACAGCCTGTTTTATATTAGAAAGTATTATTGATGTATTCAAAGATAATGTTGAAACTACGGCGGCCAAGGCTGCAGCTGCTTCGAGATTGTGGGTTCAGGACAAAATGTTTAAGTTTCAATATGATGCTACGGTACCGCAAATTATTCAATATATTGATAATGTTGCTACTTATAATCCTGTTGATACTACCAAACGTATCATTACCAGGTGTTCTGTTAAAACTGATTTGTCAAACAATGTTCTAATCAAATTGGCTCAATTAGAGCCGCCTCAAGCATTAGACTCAAGTATGATAGCATCTGCCCAAGGCTATATCAATACTATTGGAACTGCTGGTATTGATTACCGGGTAACTTCTGGTGACCCAGATCGTCTGTATATCGATGCAGATATTTATTACAATGGTCAATATGCAGCTACAATACTACAGAGTCTTACTAACGCCCTAAACTCATATCTATCTACTCAGGAATCAAACGAGGCTTATCATATAGCTTTTGGAGGTGCTGTGTTAATGAGTGATATAGAATTGGTGCTAAAAAATGTGGTTGGCGTAAATGATGTTGTTTTGAATAACGTTAAAGCAAGGCCAAATTCATCAGCTTTCGCAGATAGCATTTCTTTGGTACTTAATAATCAATTGGTATCAAGGCTTTGGAATACTACTACTGGTTATATAATTCTGGAAGATACTGCCGGCGAGACATTAAGCGATAGCCTTAATCTGATAGTTCAATAATGAGCAATACTATTTACGATATCAATACGGATCAACAGGTAATTGAATTATTACCACCCGACAAGCGATACCCTCAAACGGTTCATTGGGTACAGAATTTGCTTAAGTCAACCGTTCAGTTTTTACGAGACAATTTGCTTGATGGCTATCGAAATGGTTCGACAGCCCCCTTGTATGCTGCTGGAACTTACGGATATGGGTCTTATGTGCAATATCAAAAAGGCGTATATGTTTCATTGATCGGGAATAACAACGACCTTCCCACGGTTTCAGCATCTTGGTATAAGGTTCAAGATAACTTTATCGGTCTTAACGAACGACTTTCATACAATGGACAAAAGATAGTGCTCGAATATGCTCTAAATAGATGGTTTAATACCACTTTCCGGCAACCAGGTACGGGGCTTAGTGATATCTATCTTACTACAAACCCGCAACCAGTTTCACCATTTGTTGTTGGATATACTCCAGAGAATTCTTCTGTGATTTATAAAGACAGGTCAAACGAGTTTGTGGTTAACGAATATGATTTTGGGGTTATTCCTAATCTCACCATTAACCTGCAGGTTGATTTTTACAATTCATTAGCCAACAATGATGCCAACCGGGATGGAGTGGTAAGGTCCTTTGCGGATCAATACGTAACAGCCGGCATAACTTATAATATAGAAACATACTCATGAGAAAGTTAGATACCTCGCCAATCTCAACAACTAATGCCATGCCAGTAAAGGCAGGCACTTTAGAACATATTCAATTTGCTTATCAGGAAGCTATAGGCGAGTTGGGCAAAAGCCTCTTCGGAAATTATTATGACCCTACCAAAGTTTATATTCTTAATGGTCTTGTTAACTCTGGAAGCGGAAGTAGTTACAATATATCAGCAGGATCTGTTTTTTATAATGGAGAGATATTTCTTGTTGATGCCGCTGTATTTTCGATATCTGGTTCCAATGTTGCCCGGGGAATTATTGTTACTTCATTTTACTCCGGCCAACAGGCAGATGGTGTCGAGTTTACTGATGGAATAACCAGAAACGTACACCAGATCAGGAAAGTTGTAATGGGTGCCGGGCTTGCCGGCAGCGGCATTGGAGATTACAACAACATGGTCGATCTAAAATATAGGCCTCAAGGTGGGATTGGTCAGTTTATTGAGTGGATGATGCCGCCGATAAATGGAGTGAGCAATCAAAACACACTACTGCCATCTTATTTCGATACTACCACAGGTGAAGGGATTCATCCATTAACGATAGGCTGGAATATTGATCCCGACGGTGGACTTTTCATAGTTGGTTTCAAAAAGGACGATCCTGATTTCGGCTCTATCGGAGGCACAGGAGGTAGCAACGAGGTTACTCTAACAGCCGGACAGATACCTGAATTTGGATTAACAATTCAAACAGTTAATTACGCGGACATAGGAGGAGCAGGTATTAGAGTTGTTGGTAATGCTGGGACGAGTCCCGGCAATGACCTAAACCTAACAATCAATGTCGGCGGAGGCGGCTCTCATGAAAATAAACCAGAGTATAAAGTTAGATTAAGGATTTACAGAACATTCTAATATGGGAAAATCTATAGCACTCGAAAGAAAGGTAACTGCTTATCCTGATCCAAAGTATCACAGACTACTAATGGCATCAAGTAAAATTGATGGTGTCAGCGTTAGTGAGCTTGTAGGCAAAGCAATTAAGAGCTTTTTCGATGGTATGCCAGAAAGGGATATCGAGGAACTGATGAGCAAATCAAAAAATTTGTAAAAAATATTACTATTGGTAATTAAAGTAATTATATTTGTTATGCGGGATGGAGCAGATGGCAGCTCTTCGGGCTCATAACCCGAAGGTCGCAGGTTCGAGTCCTGCTCCCACAACAACATCAAATAGGACATATCAAGACTGATGGTTAGCGCCAGATACAGGAACGGTATCAAGCTGATTAAGCCCCGGTGTAAATTGCCGGGGCTATGTTAAAGAGTATGTGAACCGGCCACTATAACATTACGGACAGTAGCGATAAGCGAAAACAGTTAACCAGTATTACATTGTGAAATGTGATGCTGGGAGGGCTGCCAAACAAAATGTCTTCTTAAATTCATCGGTTTATAATTGGTTAAAAGTCCCGGAAGCGCCCGTTTACCGGGCTTTTTTAATTAATTTACAATGAGATATTTAACAGATGGTAAAAGACACCTAATATGCATCCCATATTCTATATCTGGATTGCATTTAATGGCCAGCATGCTAAATATAAATTCATGCTTTTATAGTTTCAAGAACAGAAAAACTGGCAACATACATCCACATTATGATATTCCTGCTAAGCGCAAAAAGGAAATAGAATTGCAATGCGATATGGTAAGTTCGAAAGAAATTTCATTAACAATTAAGAAGTATGTCGACTCAATTTACAACAAAAATGTATGAATTAGACTATGGAAGATGGTACGAAAATGGGCACCATAGAATAATAGCCATTCTTACAGGCTTGACAATTCAGGAGATAGTTTCTGCATCTCCTAAAAAGGATATGTGGAATGGACAGGTTTATGTTAAGGTTTTTAGAAAACTGGGGTTTAATGTCAATCCTAAGTTTAAAAAGTTTGATCCTAATACGCAATATCCATGCATGATGCGATGTGTCAGAAATGACATCAAAGAGCCATATTGGTATTCGTGGGTTTATTACGATGGCTTTGTGTATGAAGGTAACAACTGCGGGTGGAGCTTTGATGAGTTTTTAAGGTTTATGCCAAACTTTAGAGTAACCAGTATGCTTCAGGTCTGGGTATAACGTTTTTATAGCATCAGTAGGCCTGTTATTTCTCATCTTTTTTCAAATAAATTTCACGGAGCCTTTTTTAAGCAAAAACTAAATGTAACGTACATCAAGGTCTATGTTTTAAATACACTATACTTTTATATCAATGGAATGGAAATATACCGTTGACCCTACTGCGGAAACGCCTGTCATGTTATTAAATAATGATATTGGCGTTGATCCTACTACTTTAAATGGGATTGATGGTTCTCTTTTTCAGGCAGAGTTAATGGCCTTAGATGCCATGAAGCCGCGTTCAATAGAAGTTTGGATAAATTCTGCTGGCGGTAATGTTGATGATGGTTACAATATCAATTCAGCAATACTACTAAGTAAAACACCAGTCGATACTGTTTGTCTTGGAATGGCTGCCAGCATAGCCGGTGTGATATTTCAGGCAGGGCGCAAAAGGATCATGATGGACTATAGCTGGTTAATGTACCACAATCCACATGGGGGAGATGATCAGAAGTTACTTAATATCATGAAAGGCTCTATAGCCAAAATGATAGCCAGAAGTGGAAAGCCAGAAGCGGAAATTCTGACAATGATGAAGAAAGAGACATTCATCTACGCAGATGAAGCTCTTCAATATGGTTTGTGTGATGAGGTAAGGAAAAGTGCTGATCACAATAAAAAAAGATTGACCATGCTGGGTGAACCAGGTGAGGTTTCAAACTTTCACAAACAAGCTAACGCAGTATTAAACAAATTACTTGAAAAGCCTAAAAATAAAATTATGATCAAGGTTGCAAATAAATTGGGACTGAATCAGGATGCCAGCGAAGATAGCATCTTATCTGCTATCGCTGATATTCAGAACAAAGCCAAATCGGATCTGGAAGCGGCTGAAGACAGAGTCAAGGCGAAGCAAAAGGAGCTTGACGATGCTAAAGACGAAATGGAGAAACTCAAAAAAGAGAAAAACTCCATGAAAGAAGAAAAGGACAAAATCCAAAAAGAAAAGGATTCTGTGGAAGCCGCAAAGAATGCGCTGCAAAAGGAAAAAGAGGAAGCTGAAGACGCTATGTTAACTGAAAAGTGCAAAAACATGGTTGAAGGTTTCGCAAAAGCCGGTCGTATCAAAAACGATGAAAAAACAATTAGTTTTTACACTGAACTTGCTAAAGCAGAAGGTGGTTTTGATATCGTGAAAGATCAACTTGAGGCTCTTCCTTTAAATAAAATTGCCCCGGTCATCAATCTGGGCAAAGATGAAAAGCCCAAATACACCTTCGCTGGCCAGATGGGCGTAATCGCAAACAAATTAGAAACCCAAAAAAATAAATAATCATGCCAGACGGTTTTGTAATTAATGACACCACGTATGCCGGCGAAGCCGCATCGCAGTTTATCGTTAAATCTATAACAGGTGCCGATACCGTAAATGGAGGCAATGTTTATGTTAAAGACGGTATTAAAAAGAAATTCACTATTCCGCGCTGGGATGCAAACTACGAAGATCTGATTCAGGACCGCGCAGCTACTCCGACCAGCAAGGGTAAAATGACCGTAACCGGGCAAACATTATTGCCTGAAGATTACATGATATACCTGGAGTTTAACCCGCGCGATTTTGAAGATCACTGGTACGCGACCCAGTTAAACGATACCTTAATTGACAGGGCCCTTCCCTATTCAGTTGAGAGTGTTGTAGTTCAGGAAGTATTAAAACGTCATGCTAAATACTTCAATAAACTGATCTGGAATGCGGACACCACTTTATCATCAATTTATAAATACTTTGATGGCTTTTTGAAAAAAGCAAAATCGGCTGCCGACACAGCAGTAGTTAGTTCCCCTACTACTCTAACAGCAAGCAATATCCAGGCTGAGTTTTTACGCGGATATAACATGATCGAGGACGCATTACGTTATGATCCGAACATGAAGTTCTATTGCTCTTACGCAACCTATGACCTTTATGATCAAAGCCAAATCAACCAAACCTACAAAGGTGTTGATATCACACAGCAGGGTAAAGACACTTTCAAGGGCAGAAAAGTTGAGAAGATCGCCGATTTCCCGGACAACACTTACTTTATTGCCAAAGGAATGCCTACCATGGAAAGCAACCTTTGGATTGGCCTTAACTCGATAGCCGACGAAGGCTTACAATTAAGGCAGCTTCAGGCTAACTCTGAACTGTATTTCATCAAAATGCTGATGAAAGCCGATGTTCAGATTGGCTGGAACAATGAAACGGTTTATTACGGAGCATAACCATATAACGATATGACCAACGATTTAAAACAACATTTACTTGCCAATCCGCAACTTAAAACGGTTTACGTCAATGAAAATGGCGAATGGCAATTTCATAAACGTGCAGGCTATGATAAAGAGCTTAGCCGGGAGGAAATCCTTAAAATGAGGGTTACGCATGAGCCAGCTGTTGAAGTCAAAAAAGATGCTCCGGCTGCAACGCCGGGTATGTCAGCTGATGACATCGCTAAAATCAAAGAACAGCTTAAAGCAGAATTGCTTGTAGAAATTAAAGCTACAGCCGATGCTGAAGCTGCTGAAAAAGCAAAATCAGAAAAGGAAGCAGCTGATAAAGCCGGCGCCGACAAAACAAAAAACAATAACCAACAAGCATAATGAGCAGCATATCAAGATTTACAGGATTGCCCCAGGACGACAATACTGATCGTATTTTAAAAAACGATTTCCAGACCCCTGCATTTGCTGCAACTGTTGCTATTGTTGTTAAAGGATCTGTTGCACGTACCATAATCAAACCAGCAACATTGACCGGAGTAGTTACATTCAGCATAAATGTTGCTGATCCGTTAACCAACGATGCGAATAACGGTCCGTTTGTTGGAGATGGGGTTGAGTTTTACTTGACACCTGATGGAACTACACGTGTGGTAACTTTCGGTACAGGCTTCTTGCCTACCGGCACATTATCGGTAACTACCGCCAAATACGCTTACATCGCGTTCAGGTTTAATGGTACCGGCTGGGTTGAAAGCGGCCGATCTGTTTCTGCATAATTAACAACAAACATCACATGGCATTACCAAATATTACCTTTGTAAAGGGGAGCAGTGGTTTAGGCAGGCCATTGGCCGGGCAGGACCACTTTTCCGGCCTTATTTTTTATGCGGGCACGCTGCCATCCGGATTTACAACCAGTAATAGGATTAATAAATTTCTTTCTGTTTCAGATGCAGAGTCTGCTGGTATCAAATCTGATTACTCTGATGAAACAAAAGCGATAGGCTCATACCTGGTAACCGCAGTTGGTTCAAACGGGGACACCATCAATATTAAGGTTAACGAACCGGGCGGTAATGTAATCGATCTGGGAACCTATACCAAAGCCGCAGGCCAAACTACAGCCACCGCTGTTGGTGCGGCCATAGCAGCTATAATCAATAGCGGGACATCCGTGCATGGTTATAGCGCCACAGCAGCTACAGGAACTGTTACTATTACTGCACGTCCGGGATTAGGTATATTCCTTAATTCGGGAACTCCAATAGTGGTAACAATAGTTGGTACTATTGCGGGTACTTTAACTCAGTTTACAGGTGGTGTAGCGTCTCGTAATGCAATTTACCATTACCACATATCAGAATACTTCAGGCTCCAACCGAAGGGTGTTTTGTGGGTAGGTATCTTTGCAATACCAGGCGGATCTTATGACTTTCAGGAGATCAATACCATCCAGAACTTTGCAACTGGCACTATACGACAGGTAGGTATTTACAAAGATTCGGCTGCATTCAGCACTGCTGATATGACGACCATTCAAAATGTATTGCTTACGCTTGAAGCCTTGAAAAAGCCATTGATTGCCATATATGGCGCTGATCTATCCGGAACAACCGATATCAGCACATTAACTGATTTAAACATCCTGAATAACTATGAGGTTAGCCCTTGTATTGCTCAGGATGGAGGTGCTTTAGGTAATTACCTATACCAGGTTACCGGAAAATCAATCACTACATTGGGCGCTCAATTGGGAGCCATTGCATTTGCCAAGGTAAACGAAAGCATCGCTTGGGTTCAGAAATTCAATATCAGCAATGGAATAGAATGTGAGACGCTGGCTTTTTCCAATGGTAAATTATTCAGCGATGCATCGATCACCGATAACTTGCTTGATTTACTCGATCAGTACCGGTATGTATTCCTGCGTAAATTTGTTGGACAAGCTGGTTCATATTTCAACAGCTTCAATATGGCTGCATCAGTTTCATCTGATTATGCATATGGCGAAGACAACAGGACAATTCAAAAAGCGATCCGGGGTATTTACTCGAGCTTGCTCCCTGCCCTATCTGGTCCGCTACAACTGAATGCCGACGGCACGCTGTCAAACAATACAGTAGCTTATCTTGAAAGCCTGGCCACTCCCAATCTCGATCAGATGGTTCGCGACACCGAAATATCGGCTTACGGAGTTCAGATCGACACAGCTCAAAACGTATTGACCACCGGCAAGATCATCATATCTGTTCAAATAGTTCAGGAAGGTGTTGCACGACAAATACAGGTTCCAATAGGTTACACAACTTCATTATCATAACATGGCAACCACACTTATAAATGGCATAAATTACAGTTGGGCAAATGTCACCCTGATCCTTTTCGGCGTTCCGGTTGTCGGCATCACAAAGATTTCTTATAAGCGCAAGCAAAAAAAGGAAAATAACTACGGCATGGGTGCTCAGCCTGTGAGCCGTGGTTATGGCAATTACGAATATGAGGGATCAATTGAGTTGTATCAGGACGAATGGCAACGCATCATTGCAGCCAGCCCTAACCGTGATCCATTCCAGATAGCTCCATTCGATATACCTATTGTATTCGATGGTTCACGCATCCAACCTGAAAAACATGTGTTGCGCAGCGTTGAGTTTATGGAAGATGGTTTCGACGCATCACAAGGTGATACCAAATTAATGATCACCGTACCCCTCGTGATTGGCGGCATTGAGAAATAATATTACTAATAGTAATTAAAGTTATAATGACAAAGTATACCGATTACGAAGCAATTAATAAAAAGGCCGATGATCTTAGTGCACAACTGAACGTTAAAGTTCATGCCTTTGTCGCTATCGATGGCACCGAAGACAATAAACTTGTGGCCTTCATCCGGGAACCAAACAGGCTAATAAAGAGCCGGGCCATGGATAAAACATATAATGGCATGGGTTTTACCGCTGGTTCGGAAATGTTCGAAGCATGTGTAGTGCGTGAAGAAACTGATCCAAGGTTTTTAAGCGAAGCTCCTGAAAATGATAAGTTTTATATGGGCGCTTCAAAGTTTTGTGGCGACTTATTGATATTGGCTACTAATAACACAAAAAAAAACTAATCGAGAGTTTCGTCATCACAGACGATAGTAGTGAGGATAGTAAGTGGGCAGCCCGCCTAAAGTACTATTCTCATTTTCGTTTAAACCCGGACACGATGAGTGATGAAGAGTTTTATAAGGAAGTTGAAGCCTTAAAATTCTGTTTAACCGAGCGCGGAGAAATGAAAACTGTTTAATATGGCAGATCAGAACGTACAATATCAGATATCGCTTAATGACCTGGTAAGCCCTGCATTAAAAACCGCTGACGATAATGCTAATAAATTCGAGTCTACACTTGAAAAATTAGGGGATAAAGCGGCTGAAATAGGAGTTGCTTTAGGCGCTGCATTTGCCTTGCATAAAGTAGTAGAGTTTGGCACAGAGTTGGCCCATGTCACAGCTGAATTTGAAGGTTATACTAACATGGTAAAGTATGCTTCATTGGGATCAGAAGATGCGGGGAAAAATATTGACTTTATAAAGAAATCTATTAATGATCTTCATATTCCAATTAAACAGGCTTATGAAGGTTTTGCTGAAATGCAGGCAGGATTTTACGGTACTGGTATTGAAGGGGCAAAGCTTAGGCAGGTGTTTGACGGAATATCGATAGCATCAACGGTATTGCACCAAACCCCTGAGCAGTTTAGTCATGTCACCTTTGCCCTTAAAGAAATTGGTGAGTTGGGCACTGTTCAAGCGCGGCAAATGCGAATGCTTGCATTTGCTTTACCAGGGGCAATGGAATTGGCTGCAAAGTCTATGCACATGAATTCACAGCAGTTTCATGAAGCAATGTCTAAAGGCCAGATATCTTCAAATCAATTTCTGATGAATTTCTCGGCACAGCTGAAAGAACATTTTAGCAGCGGATTAGAGAACGCATCACAGAGCTTGATAGCCAAGATGAATGATACCAATAATAGGTATGTAGAGCTGCAGCTTGAAATGGGTGAAAAACTTAAACCATTGTTCATAGGCGTAATGGATTATATGATCCGGGGGATTGATACGCTAAAAGAGTTTTGGGAATGGAGTGTTAAGGAATTACCTCAAGCGATTGAAGCTGTCAAATCTGCCTTCATTGTTGTTAGGGATTTTGCCGAAGGAGCAGCAATAGGTATTGGAGCAGCAACAGCAGCTTACCTTATAGCTAATCCAACTGTAATATTATATGGTATATCATTAGCGGCTGACGCAGTGATCACAGGGGCATTAACCGTAGCCACATATGCCCTGACAGCAGCACAATGGCTATTAAATGCCGCTATGACTGCAAATCCGGTTGGTCTCATTATTACTGGTATTGGACTTCTTATAGGAGGTTTAGTTGTAGCTTATAAACATTCTTCTACATTCCGGGCAGTATTAGCCGGTATTGGTGAGGTTGCAAAGGATCTATGGAGCATCATGAAAGGATTGGGAGAAGCCATTATAGGCCTCTATCTGTTTAACCCTGCCATGATCAAAGAAGGCATCCAAACGGCTGTTGACGGTGTTAAGGATATTAAGGGAGCGTTCAATCGGGGATATGATGAAAGCATGGCTGAAAGTCACCGCAAAGAACTGGAAGACCAAAAAGGCACTGCTATTGGAAGGCAAACAGCTAAACCAAAAGCAGACAGGGCTGCAACCGCCCCATCAGGGCCATTAACAAAACCTACATCAACAAAGGTAACGGGGTCTAAAACCGTTAACATTCACATCACTATAGGCAATCTGGTAAAGGATATCAAGATCCAGTCAACCACGTTCAAAGAAAGCGTGGGTAAGGTTCAGGATGCTGTTACTAAAGCGTTAACCAGCGCAGTGAATGATAGTCAAGTTGTAGCAGGGGAATAAAATAAATAATTCTAAAATTTAATAACATGTAAATGGGAATAAAAACTAACATAGGCTATGGCAGGAATAAACGACCTGATCGATAATCCGATCACCAATAACCCTTCATTAAGGCAGGCGACTATAGTACTTACTCAAAATGCGACAGTTATCGGCTCGCAGCTGGTTCGCACGTTTGGCATGCAAAATCTCAAAATCCTTCATGCACCGCGGAATGAATATCAGATCAGCCAGGTTACTACACAGGATGAAGAACTCTACAGGTCTCAACTGGGCACGCCGGTAATGGCTGATTTAACATTTTTGGCCGGAGAGTTTAAAAACGAAGATGGCGTGATTAAAACGTTTGATACACTAACACTGGTGACAGTGCTGATTAGTGTTAGCCAGACGAAAAACATTGTAAAAACATCTATCCAAGGCAGGTCCGGCACCGTTAAGGAATACAATGGCATGGGAGACTACGTTATCACGATCAATGGAGTAATTACCGGCACCAATGGTCATTACCCTAAGGAGGAAGTTGCCGCTTTAAAAAACATGCTGATTTCAAATAAATCTATTGCTGTTGTTTCATGGTTCTTAAACCTATGGGACATACACAATATCACTATCGATGATTTCAGCATAAACCCGGAGGAAGGCGGTTATTCATATCAGCCCTTTACAATTGATGCAAGTTCGGATTCTAAATTAATGGTAAGATTAGTATAATGTATATTTCAATAACCACAATAAACATCAAGAGACTGCCAACTGATGATTTTCCAACCAGAGATGGAACATTGATATTTGATTTCGTTTGCGAGTGGGAAGCCAATGATAATTGGCGAAATTTGACTAACAAAGCTAAAATTAAACTACCTAAAAATATTTACTGTATCGACAGGAATGGGAGAACATTTCCCCTCGGAAATATAAATACTCCCCTGTCCGGATTTGAAGGGATACCCAGCTTTTTACGCGGCGATGAAGTTCAAATCATAAGCGGATACAGATATGATCAAGACAATCAAGAAATAACTGATACTACCGTGAAGTTTGAGGGATTTATTACTAAAGTATCCAGTAAATCGCCATTTGAGTTAGAATGTGAAGATAATATGTGGATACTTAAACAAACACCGGCAAAGGGTGGAGATAATGGTGTATTTGCATATAAAAAGTACAATGTAGAAGACATGATCCGAGAGCTATTTAAAAATGCTGGATTGTCATTTACCGTTAATGCCCTTACTAAAACTAACATTGGTATTGATTTCAGGATCAACAATAATACTATCGCCCAGGTATTGGAAGAACTTCGTAAGCAACATTACATGTTTGCTTACTTTCGTGGCAACGAATTAAGAATAGGATCTGAGGTTTACATCGATTCAGAAGCCCGAACACACAAGTTCGCATTTCAGAAAAACATCATTGATGACGACTTGGTGTACAAGCGGAAGGATGATATTGTTTTATCTGCCTTGGCTTCATCGACTAATAAAGTTCTTAAAGGCGGCACTACGAGAGATGGCCACGCTAAAACCAAAACAGAAAAGCTTGAGGTGCTGGCTACCTATCAAAATGGCAAGTTCCGCGCACAGGTCAAGCTACCTGGAAGCCATCTTGAATTCGCAGAGAACACAGAAGGCGAGCGACACGAATTTTACTATAATAACATCACTGATCCAAATATATTAATAGCAGAGGCCAAAGCCCAATTAAAGCAATATTACTATGATGGCTTTCGCGGCAAATTTACCGTTTTTGGGATACCACATGTAAAGCATGGAGATAATGTAGTAATTGAGGATGATACTATCAAGGATCGTGTAGGCACTTACAAAGTAAAAAGCGTAGAGTATTCCGGTGGTGTTAATGGCATGCGCCAGGTGATTGAACTGGATTATAGGATTAATTTAATTAACAATGGATAGGGAAATATCAAAAGCAATCAGCCAAATGGCTGGCACTTATAATGAGGATTTTGCTACCATGGTTGTGTGTGGCGTTAATTCAGTTGATTCGGAAAACAGATCTTGCACCTGCACCCCACTTGGCGGCAAAACAGCAAGTTCTATTACCAATGTGCAATTGATGGCCGAAGTTGAAGATGGCTTTCTGCTTGAACCGGCTGTTGGTTCAACCGTGATCGTTTGCTATTCAAAAAGAAATGTACCGTACATCGCTCTGTTCAGCGAACTATCAAAAGTATCGTTGGTAACTTTAAGCGGGATATCACTTCAGGGAGAACAGTTTGGCGGTTTGGTCAAGATCGAGGCATTGATCACCAAGCTCAATAATCTTGAAAATGCCTACAACGCTTTAAATACAAAGGTTGGAGGACTGGCCCCGCCGCCACTTGCCCCGCTGATACTTACCATAAGGGAAGAACTGGAAAACGAAGAGGTTAAACATGGCACTCAACTTTGATGTAGCACTATTCAATAATGATCTGTATATCGATCCGTCAACCGGCGATTTTGTATTTGCCGAAAGCGACGAGCAGCACATTATAGATACGATAGCAGCATTCCCAGGCTGGTGGAAGGAAAACCCTGCAGATGGTGTAGGACTTTTCCAGTATGAAAATTCCAGCGGGCAGGAACAAGTGTTAGAGCGATCAATAAAGATCAACCTGCAGGGCGACGGTTACCAGGTTAATAACCCTTCAGTAACCCGGGATGCCAGTGGTAATTTAGTGGTACAACCGAATGCAACAAAAGTATGATTCAAAAATACAGATCGTTACAGGGGCAAAACATTTACGATGTATGCTTGATGACTTACGGATCACTCGATCAGTTGTTTAAACTCATGCAGGATAACGGTTATCCTGGAGTGAACACCATACCGGTTGCAGGCACCCCTTTTGAATGGGATGATACCTTCGTTTTTGATGAGAAGATCTATATCAGCAACAGCACATCAAAAGTTAATTATGCTACCGCTGCCAGTTCAACAGGTGCTACGTATTATAACGTTCAAGAACCTGGTTATCCGGCACAACCACCACAGGTAGTGCCGCCGGTAGTGGTTGTGCCGGATCAACCGGCCCATCGTGACGGATATTTCTATGTGTATCCAGATAACCCCAATATATCTGCCGATGGTGATGGCAATTTTGTTTACACCGATAGCAGGTTATTAGGCCTAAGTAACTACAGCGTTTACGCTGATCAAATTCCGACGTTCCTTCACGAAGGAGATATCACATACAATCTGGTGAACGGATCATTTACAATAGTAATCCCAGGCTTTTACCTGGTTGAAGGTTACAGATTAACAGTATTTACAAACTACATAGGTAATTTATGAAAAGGATCTCTTTATACTTAATCCTGATTTTTATAACAATAAACGCTTTCGCGCAAAAGCCTGATTACGTCCGGTCCCCTAACGGACCCAATACCATCGTTGACTGGAATGTGAAATTTAAAACCATGATTATTCCGCATGGCAATAGTTTTACATTAGCCGGTGCGCAGGACAGTACCGGACACATGCGGTTAAAGGTTGCAGGCGATACGGTAGTTGGCGTTTATGTTAGGGGCTATGGCTGGCTTGAACTTGCCAATAAGCGAAGCGTGCAATCCAAAAGTTATATTGACAGTCTTTTTAATTTAACAGCCAAACTCTCCGGAAACAACAGTTTTAATGGAACAAACGATTTTAATGGCACTGTTAATTTTAACGATGACGTTAACTTAAATAATTCAGCTATTATTTCACCCGATGGCCTTGCCGGCACTTCCACTCCGTTTTTGATGTGGAACAATACCAACTACAAAATATCATCAACAAATGGATCAGCTTATTGGGATGGTTCTAAGATATTGTGGAACATGCTGAATCACTTTAATAATGGAGCTACTTTTAATGCAGGCACTTTTAACTTTAATAATTCATTTAACCTTAATAACCCAGATGATTTTAGCGCGTTATCCGGCAATAAGATCATGGTAACCGCGCCTGCTGCAGGTGGCAGGGTTGGCGTTGTGCCAGCTGGATATATACCAACAAGATTTCAACTTGATAGCGTTGCAAAAACTATCTTACCATTCGGTAAGTCAGGAGAGACAATAAAACTAACAGGCGATAATTTAAATACCTATAAAACACAGCCAGAGGTTACTTTTGGTAATTATGTTACTACTGCTACCGAGCTGGACAGTGCAAAAACAACTTACGTAAGCAATGCTACTATTTATTCAACATTTAAACATATAGTTCATGGCGGAAGATCAGGTGATATTACTAACCAGTCTTTAAACGATACCTTATTGGTTAACCCCCAGCAGTCTAATTCATGGCTCTACGATACACCTGGAAACTTTTTTTACAACACAAATAATTCAGGTAGCCTACTAGGACTTATTTCACCCAAAGCAGTTCCATCGTATACATTTAAAGCAACATTATCGGCTAATGATGCAGATAACGATAGGATTGGTCTAATCGCTGGGTATACAGAAACGAGCAAACAGGTTATAAATAAAGCCTATGGCATGAGTTCAGGCGATTTCAACTGGCCGATAGATGTTACTTCCCCTACTATACCAGAGCAATATACATTGACAGTAATCCGGAACAGGGACGATATTACGCAATCATTTGTTATTTGGTACAACTATAGAAAAACCAATCAAAAAATTATAGCAAATGGCAGTTCAATGCCAGGCTTATATAATACTACTGCGGGATGGTCGGGCGTGACAGTAGACCTACAGTTAATAATGCGTAACGATACTTTATACGCTTCAACAAGTAACTTTTCCGATGCACCAGGCGGTAAGGGATCATTAGCGTACACATTGGTAGTGCCGCTTGCTTCTGATACTGTTTTAAATAAGTTTAGGGGCTCAACCAGGTATGGCTTTGCTTCGCAGTCACAGGCTGCGGCTAAGTTTACCAATGTATCATTTGCGGGCGCTGGGGTTAATGAAATATACGACCTTGCAAATAAAACAGTGTGGGTAGCTAATTCGTCTGGCGTATATACAATTGCACCTGGCAGGTCTCCTTATAAAGAGATAACGCCGCAGAGCCTCGTTTTTAATTCTCGAACCAAAAAGCAGATTTATATTAATTCTGACAGCACGTTCACTGTACAAGGTGGGGTTAATCTCGACAGTGTTTATAATTCTAATACTTTCGCAAGTAAAGATTATGTTGATGCCGTATCCGCTGGCAAGGCTGATACAGGGAATGTTGTGAAGCCATATAATTTATATACTGCGCCGGTAGGAACTATTTCCCCTTCCACAATTACTTACGACGGCGCTTATGATAAGGTTCCATTGGTTGGAAATGTTGAAGATAATCCAAATCTTGTACTTCATAACTTTAACCGGGAAGAACATTTTAAAGATGTTTCCAAGTTCAAAGTAACCAATATTTCGGCCACGTCTGCAACTGTAACGTCCTATAAAGGTGGTATAACAGTAGTGAAAAACGGTACTGGTGTGGCTTATATATCGCTAAGTAATTTCATTAAAGCGGGTGCTGGATGCCTTGAGGTTACGATTGATACAGCTTATGTGCGAGGCACAGGAACACGTGCCGAGATAAGGTATGGAATGATTAAGGATGGCAGCACTTCTGATAATTTTATTGGCAGCACGCTTGGCGGTAATATCGTGGGAACCGATAATAAAAATTACGCAATCATTAACGGTGTTTCAAATACTTCTACAAATAGCACGACACCAGCTTTTTTTAACGGAAGTTCCTACACTTACTATTTTACGTTTAACAACGATTATATCAATGCTTACCGTAAAGATGCGTATGG
This sequence comes from Mucilaginibacter gossypii, assembly GCF_017569325.2. NCBI lineage: Bacteria > Pseudomonadati > Bacteroidota > Sphingobacteriia > Sphingobacteriales > Sphingobacteriaceae > Mucilaginibacter > Mucilaginibacter gossypii. The sequence goes on from NZ_CP071878.2 coordinate 3,607,577, forward strand.
TAATTACGTGTACGCCGGTCAGATGAATGTCGGCTCATATATTAACTCAAATGATACCACCACGTTCAAAAATTGGCGTTTTGCAATCGGAATTAATTCTGACTATACAACATCTACCACAATTCACATTAAATCTATAAAAGCTGGCTACTGGAAGGGTCTCGGTGCATCTGATTACAATCTCGTAACAACGCTTAATGGCAGTCCTTATATCTCAAATGGTAAAGCCTTTTTCAGTTCGACGGCTCACGGCTTTGGAGCTACAACTGGATTAGCTTATAATAACTCATGGGTACGAGTTATTTCACTTGACCTATCTACCCGCCATATTGATAATTCAGGTATTATATTTAGGAAAAATGGTGCAAAGATTTGTGGTGATTATAGCCCGCAGATCATCTACAACGACAGCACCAATACCTTTAGCTACTTCGTCGGGAATTATGCTGATAGCACAGTAATAGCCGGTAGCCTTAATAACCTAAAAACAATGTATCGGCACGGTATTAAGCAGAATATCTTACAAGGGGTTAACCTTATAGACAGTATGCAGGTATACGATCCATATCCTGGGGCTGGTACTTTGGACGCTTCTTTTGTACGCAAAAACGGGTATTGGTATGGTATTTTAAGTAAAATAAACTCCTCAACGGTTTCAGAACAAGTCAATATAATAAAGACAAAGGATTTTGTTACTACGACAACCTTGTTTACCGAGGATACGCTTGTAAGGCGGGAGGGCAATAAGGTTGTTTTATTCGGCGGGAAATCATATTTTATGTCAACCGGGCTTAACACGAACGCTATTTATTATTATAATATCGACGGAAGCGGAGGCCGGTTAGGAACATTTGCCCCGCCGATTAACAATGGTGCATCGCCACCAATGCACCCGGCAATATTAGGTATTCAAAGCAATAACCAAACTCGATATTTTATCGTTGCCAATGATAATACCAAATATTTGACAACCGGCGGTACTTATACATATTCGCCAAATCTTTACGTGTTTCAAATTTCACAAAAACTATCGGGTATGGATTACCCGATGCGACCTTACCAAGTACAGACATCCGTTCCACAAACTACACCTGACCAGTATAATGCTACGCAGTCGTTGGCCGATGTTGTCTCAAGGGGTAATATACTTAGCCATGATGGTATTAACTTTAATGGTGTAACTAATCGTGGAAGTTTGTTTTTAAACCAATTTGGCAATAACGTTCAGGCTATTCAAAGCCTATCAGGATCCAGCTCATTACGATCAGATATTCAAATTGGCCGTACTGCTACAGAACTTACAATTGGCGTTGCCGCCAGTGCTAATCAATACATAACAGGTACAGCTGCTGGGGATGTTGCATTTTATAGACAATCAGGGTCAGGTTCATTTTTGTTTAATTTAAACAATAATTCAGGGGCTAACGAAGTAGTTATAAGTAATGGACTTGTCACCTTTAATAGAACTGTTAATTTTTCAACGCAAACAGCAAGTTCTATATTAGGAACTGATGCGAGTAAAAACATAACCACTTTAACAGCACTGCCTAATGGCACAACAGCTACTACGCAAGCGGCAGGGGATAATAGTAATAAAATATCTACCGATGCTTTTGTTTTCGCTGAAAGATCTTCAGTAAATGCTATTGGAAATAAAACATTTTCAATTACAAATTCATATCAGGGAACCACCGGAACGACATTAGATAGTATGCGTTTTGCATCCGGCGGCAAAATGGTAGAAAAGGCTATTGTGGTTCAATCAGGTACGGGAATTTCGATAACACAAGCCGCAAACACAGTAACTTTTGCAAACGATACGGTATCAATATTACTTACTAAAGCTAATGGGTACACCCGGGCACAATTACAGACAAAATTAAACAGCATTTTTGGAACTGTAAATACATGGTCAGCCTCTCAAATATTTAATGGGGCCTCTGTTTTTAATGGCGGGATCGGGGTTACTAATTCATTTGGGTATCAATTCAATGATAATTCCAGTTCTAATTACGGCACGCTAAATGTAGGGGCGCTATCTTCAAATGTTTTTTGGTATATGCCTCCTTACGGTGGTAGTGTAGCTTTACGCGAAGATTTTCCGTCAAGTAGTTACTCAACATCTGCAACATCCCAAACAACGTTTACGGTAAGCATAGGAAGTACACAGGCTAATACAGCCTACAAAATAAATGTTACCCCTACTTCCTTATTAGCAGCAGCGCCATATTACGTAACCAATAAAACCACTACTACTTTTGACGTGGTATTTACTTCGGCAATAACCGGCACTGTATCATTTGATTGGTCACTTTTTAAATAAAATAAACAATAATATGAAAAATTGGAAAACAACTCTTGCGGCTATATTGGCTGTATTACCACAGGTTTTACACCTGGTGTTCCCTAATCACGTATCTGAAAACGTAGCTACGGGTGTAACAACTCTTTTCGCAGCCGGAGGCCTTGCCGCTGCTAAGGATTATAACGTTAGCGGTAACCCACCTAAAACCATAGATCCTAAATAATGAACTATGATGCTATCAGACCGCTATTTGGCGGAAAGTTAACACAGGCACAGGTCGATGGGATTGAAAAAATCCTTTCGGCCTGTAAGGTATTGACGGATGAAAGGCATATTGCCTACATTCTGGCTACCTGTTTTCATGAAACTGCAAAAACGATGCAGCCAGTTCGTGAAAACGGCCGCGGTAAAGGTTTGCCATATGGTAGTAAACTTAAAATGGGTGGCGGCCCGGGTCACCGGGTACCTTACACTAATCCAGATCAGTTGTATTATGGCCGCGGATATGTTCAGCTTACCTGGTATGAAAACTACCTGGCCATGGGTAGAAAGCTGCACATAGATCTTCTGAATAATCCAGACTTAGCCCTGCAGCCGGACATCTCGGCCAAAATAATGATTACCGGAATGACAGATGGATCATTTACTGGCAAGAAGCTGAGCGATTATTTCAACAATAAAACAAACGATCCTGTGAATGCCAGGAGGATTATAAACGGTACCGACGTTGCGGCTACTATTGCCGGATATCATAATACATTTTTAAAAGCAATAACAGCATCATGACATTCAGAGTCGCAAACAATCAAATTCACATCGGTTGGCCGGAGATGAGGATATTTATTTTAGGTCTCATCGGGTTTATCAGTGCATTGGCCACAGCGGTATGGAGCATCCGGGCCGGCTATGACGATTTTTTAAAGGATAAGCAGGAAACAAACACTAGGTTAGCAAGAATTGAAAGGCAGCTGACCATAAAAAACAATATTGATAGCAGCCAAACAGAAGGCCTGCATAATCTGGGTGACGGTCAAAAAGCATTATTGTTAAAGTTTGATTCTTTGGGAAACAGCTTTTTGGCTCATCCCCAATTAAAAAAACGAATTACTGCATCTGGCATCCGATTTTATACCGAAAAATGGATTAATGGCCAGTTGGTATTAACAGAAGTAAAACAAGATTAAACACATACATCATGAGCTTAAAATCAATTTTAGAAAGCATTTTCCCGTTCCTGTTTAATGCAGTAGAGCGATTTTTTGATAAGCTGCCTAAAGATCAGCAACAGTCCCTGATCCAGGCAGGCCAGTTTGGACAAATCATCAAGAAATTTTTAACCGAAGGCTACCAGGCTATCATTGATGAGGCTGGTAAAATTGGAATTGACAGCATGACCGCGGATAAATTATTAAATGATCTGGGCGGGAAGCTCGGCTTAACAGTTAAAGATGGCGCCGACTTGATCGACCAGCTGCAGGCTAAAGTAAATGCAGGCCTTCAGGATAGTGCCTGGGATAACCTTTGGACCTCAGTTAGTGGCCAGCTTAGCATAATTATTGCCGGCGGCGCGATTAACTGGCCAACACTGGCATTGGGGCTGGTAGAGTTCGTTTATCAGAAGTTTATAAAGGCTAATACATAAAATTCGCGGCTATGAAAAAAACTATCCTCCTGATCATTTTATCGGTATGTGGAACATATTCATTTGGACAAATTATCAAGCACAAGCTTTACACCACCTATTATAACCAATCAACTCATCAACCAGATAGTGTAGTTTGGGATTTAACACCGTCGATGCTGATGTGCCAGGGGCATTTAAAACGGTTAAATGAATTTAAAGCAGATCCTGATGTGCCATTTACTAATCTCAATAAAGATTACAAAAAAAGTGGTTATGACCAGGGACACCAAATGCCTGCGCAGGATAACAGCTGCGACCCCGTTGGGGAATTGGAGTGCTTTTATTTTTCTAACATGGTCCCTCAGCGGCCGGCACTGAACAGGGATACCTGGAAAAACCTTGAAACCTATTGCCGAAAACTTGCGATGCGCGGGCCGGTGCATATTGTTTGTGGAGTTTCAGGATCCTTAGGTAAAATAGGTCCTGATAAGGTCAACATCCCTGTCATATGCTGGAAGAAATTAACCTATAGCGGTCACACTGAGTATTACAGTATGCCCAATCATGATACAGTGAAGCTGCACCCATTTCAATACTATCTGGTTAAAAAAAGCTAATCTGTACCAGCTGCACAGAACTCTTCAATCCTTTCGCCAATAGCATCAATGTCATCGGAGGTAAACTCATGCTTATTGCTGTGCAGTTGTCTCCATTTATTTCCTTTTTTAATGACAGAGCCACAAAAAAAGTTATTGATGTTGATGTGCCATATATCACTTCCGATACCAAGAGGGACATGTATCCATACTTTTTCTACATTGTCACCTACATAAATATCGAAATAGGGTATTTTATTCACACCTTTAAAAATTAATAGTTGCTCCTTTCATTACATTATTTTCGTTTATAATTAGGTCGCGCTTGTATGCTGCAAAAGCAGTTTCTGTTTTATGTCCGGATAGTATCATTATATCTCTATCGCTAAAACCTGCATAAATCATGTCAATGACACCTGTATGCTTCCAGGCATATAGGGTGTAATTATGATCCAGCCCTAACTGTTTTTTTATTACAGCATATTTTTCAGGGAAATAATCTCTTCCTATTTGTATAGCTGAAACCTCGCCAGCCATGCCGAATACAAAATCATTTATGGTATGTGCCCGATGCTGTCGTTTCTTAATTAAGTTCAATAGCTGGTCAGATATCGGTATTATTCTGTCGCCTGTTTTGCCAATAATCCTTATTTGTCTTTTCGATTTATCAATGTCAATAAATCTTAATGCGCGTATTTCAGCGGGTCTCATCAAACTAAGATAGATCCATTCTATATAATCACTTAAGTTTTGATTGTTGACAAGCTCTTCTTTTATGATTGTTTTTAATTCACCCGAATAGGCCTTGTTTTTTTGACTATTGGATGTTTTGTATTCATCTCCTGTCAGGCTAAATTCATACTTTATATTACGGGTTATTGCTTTCTCCAATTTGTTAACCGTATTAAAAAAAGTCTGATAAAAGCCTATATAATTATTATAAGTCCTGGGGGACCAATCCAACTCGTCGGACTCCACATCGAGAAAAGAGATAAGATCAAATTCAGTAAAAGAATTTGCCGGCACATCATGATCTGGGAACTCATTTAAAAATGCTATGAGATTAGATAAATAATTATCATATGTCTCCTTTGTACGCTTGCTTAAGTTCTTTTTAACAACATTGGCTTTAAATCTATCAATAGCTTCCGAAAGGGTCCAATGTGGAGGCGTTGATTTGGCTTTAATCTCAGCCATCGCCTGCTTAATGATATCCTTTTTTTCTTCAAAAGGATTGTAGTTGAGAACTTCAAGCCAATAAGTAATATCTGCTTGCAATTCACGGGCAGCCATTTCCTTTAACTTTGGATCATGTATCCGATTGATGCCATCCTTAACCTTAAAAGTCTTGTATCTGCCTGGTTGCTCAGGATACTCATATGCATATTGAAGATACCATTCGCCTGATTTACACCTGCAAATAGTAGGCAATTTATATGGTAATTTATTTCTCATAAACCTGCTCCTGTACGAGTTTCTCCACGTACCAGCAATCACCCGATTTACACCCGGTTTTGTAAAGTTAGATAAAAAAGTGTGATTACTGGCTGCTTTCGCGGTATTTTCGGTGCCCAGAACGAGATTCGAACTCGTACATCCTTACGAATGCCACCCCCTCAAGATGGTGCGTCTACCAATTTCGCCACCTGGGCTTTTAAAAAATGTGAGAATCTTTCAATTCTCACATTCTAATTTTTCTTACTTTAAAAAAGGCGTGCCCGAAGAGAGACTCGAACTCTCAAGAGACAATTCTCAACGGCTTCTGAGACCGCAACGTTTACCAATTTCGCCATCCGGGCTTATCGTTTTATTAACAAGCGTGCAAATATAATCGTTTCCGGCAAATTGCAACTTAATAAATTAAAAAATCAATATTATGTTGTTTAACGGCCTTTGAAAATCTAACTTAGGTTTTATAAAACACTTTATATCAAACGTAATGAAGTTAAACCGCATTCTTATTTCAAGTACCTTACTTTGTTCTTTGTGGTTCAATTCTGTCCTGAAAGCCCAAACTATTACCGTTTTACAACAGGATAAGCCAACAAGCATCCGTGGTTTATCTGTAGTTGATGATAATACGGCATGGATAAGCGGCAGCAAAGGATACATCGCCAAAACAAACGACGGCGGCAAAACCTGGGACTGGCAGCAAATAAAGGGCTATGAAAAATCCGACTTTAGGGATATTGAAGCTTTCAACGATAAAGAGGCCGTAATCATGAGTTCGGGCACGCCATCCCTCATCTTAAAAACGGTTGATGGCGGACAAACCTGGCATGAAAAATATCGAAAAACGGATACCACCTATTTTTTAGACGCCATGGATTTTGCCGATAACCTTCATGGCTACATCTTGGGCGACCCGATCAACAATAAATTTTTATTACTGGAAACCAAAGACGGCGGTGAAACCTGGAACGAGTCGAATAATGCCCCAAATTCACTGCCGGGAGAGGCATCGTTTGCCGCAAGTGGCACGTGCCTCAGAGTATCGGGCAAAGAGGCGATATACATCGTTTCAGGGGGTAGCAACGCCAGGCTTATCTCCTTACAGCCTCACAATGATCAATGGCAGTATTCAAACCTTCCACTTACACATGGAAAAAGCAGTGAAGGCGCTTTTTCAATATCGATAGGGCAAAATGCCGGCATCATTGTCGGGGGTGATTATGCCAATGATAAAAAAACAGATTCAGTGGCAACTATCCAGGCGGTTCACCCTGCTCTCACATTTACACCACCACAAACAGGGCCGGCAGGTTTTCAATCAAGTGTTGAGCACATAAAATCCGGGATATTTCTTTCTACAGGCACACCCGGGAGCAATATTACAACAAACGGTGGCCAAACATGGAAACAAATAGATAGCACAAGTTTTAACGTTTGCCGTAGGGCAAAACACGGTAAGCTTGTATTATTAGCCGGGAATAGCGGTAAAATAGCCGTTCTAAAATTGTAGTTTACTGGTTTTTAACGGCTTAAAAAAACCTTAACATTAATTTAAAAAATAGCTTGCAGGGAATAATTAAGAACCCTATATTTGCACCACTTTAAACGGAAACGGTTAACCGAACCAAAGAAGTTTAAAGAATGATTCCGTAGCTCAGCCGGTAGAGCATAACACTTTTAATGTTGGGGTCCTGGGTTCGAGTCCCAGCGGGATCACAAAGCCTTTGAAAAGAGGCTTTTTTATTTAAAAACAAAAGCTGCCTTTAAACAGCCACGCCTTAGTAAGCGAAAAATTTAAAGAAAGATTCCGTAGCTCAGCCGGTAGAGCATAACACTTTTAATGTTGGGGTCCTGGGTTCGAGTCCCAGCGGGATCACGAAAGGCACAAGAAATTGTGCCTTTTCTCATTTAAACCGTACCCAATATTGTTTTAACATATAGACGCCCTTCTTCCGTTCAGGTTGAGTCGCGTCGAAACTACTGAACATCTTTTTTCGTTATATTGCTCCACAATTAAGCATAACCAATACAAAAAATGACCGGCGGTAATAAGAACGATAAGGTGAATATGAAAACGCTTGCGAAAGAACTTAACCTTTCAACCGCAACCATATCCAAAGCGCTTCGCGATAGCTATGATATAAGTCCTGAAACCAAACAGAGGGTAATGGAAGCTGCCAGGCGTTTAAATTACGTACCTAACGCTTATGCCAGCAGTCTCCGCAAACAAAGCAGCAATACTATAGCCATCATTATACCCGAAATTGCCGACAGCTTTTTTAGCCAGGCCATTAACGGCATTGAAAGTATTGTCGCGCCAAAAAAATACCATGCGCTGATCTACCTTACCCATGACAGTTATGAACGGGAAGCATCCATGTTTAACGACCTGGCCAGCGGACGCGTTGATGGCCTCATTATGTCGGTAGCCAGCAGCACCCAGGATACCGGACATATTAAAACATTACAGGAAACAGGCATCCCCATAGTTTTTTTTGACAGGGTTTGCGAGGATATTACTGCGGATAAAATAGTAACCGACGACTATAATAGCGCTTACAACGCAGCCACACACTTGTTGCAAGCCGGATGTAAAAACATCTCACTGGTTACCATCAGTGGATATCCTTCTATTTTAACCGCCCGGGAACAAGGATATCGCAACGCTTTAACTGAAAATGGGTTTGTAGTTAAAGATGCAGGAATAGTAACCTGCTCCAATAAATATACGGAGGAAAACGTAAATATGATCAAAGCGCATTTGACGACCGTTAAACCAGATGGTATCATAGCTACAGTTGAGCAGTTGGCTACCGCAACTTATCTGGCTTGCGATGAACTGAAACTACAGATCCCTCGTGATGTAAAAGTTGTTTGCTTTACCAATCAAATTACCGCGGCCATACTTAATCCATCGCTTACTACTATTTTACAACCTGCGTATGATATGGGGAAGCAGGCAGCGGAAATCCTTTTCGGCCGTCTGTCCGGGCGGCTTAATGAAGCCAAGCAGGAACTGATAATGCCATCACAATTAATAGCAAGGGCATCAACAGCCAGTTAGAGATTGTTAAATATCATTCTTAAACGTAGGAGACACTTCTACCGGCTTACTGTTTTTCTGACGACACGATAGTTTTGATATCATCAGCAGATAATGCGGCTTTGAATACTTTTACTCTGTCCATAAAGCCGTGAAACACGCGTTCTGATGGAAACTCTTCGTTTCGACCCAACGTCCATTTGTTATTTACCGACAGATCAGCGGTTACATCTAACAGCGTGGTTCCGGCCAAAACACTATCGATATAAACATACAGCTTTTTGCCGTTGCACACGCCCGCAATGTGGTGCCAGTGTTGCTTCCAATCGGCAGGAAGGTTTACGGTACAGTCTCCCCTGCCCCATCCGCCGGCAAAAAAAGTGAGGGTTTTGCTATCCGTCATTTGCAATACATGGTTATCGCCTTTGGTAATGATATCAACCAGACCTTTCTCATTGCCCATCGGGTAAACCCATCCCATCATAGTAATGGATTCATCCATATTGTCCAAAGCTGGTGAGTTTGGGACTTCCACATAAGTACTATCGCTAAATAACAATTTATCATTAGTAGTCGTTACTGAAGATGAAATAACATTTCCGTTGTTATGAAAGCCCGAACTATCAGCAACTATCTTACCACGGACTATCGATGCGAAATCAAGTAATAATGATTCTGTAGCATTTTCATAAACCTTGTAGATAGTTTTCGCCGTATCGACCCTCACATATTCAAATCCGTTTTTGGAAGCTTTTATATGATGACTAATGGTTTTAACTTCACCGGCATCAAGTTTAATATTATCGGTAAAAACAACCGAATCATTCTGGATTACAGGTATAATAAAGGTTTGCTTTAATCCGCCAGTATTTTTTATCCGGTATTTTATTTCCTGGCTTTCATTCAACCTGATCATCGGTTTTACTTCCAGCCCCGATATTTTAAAAGCTTGTCCCTGCGGTTTTGCAGGCAGATTCACTTCGACAATCAACGGTAGCGTATTATCAAGCTTCAGTACCGTTTTTCCCACAGGGTAAAGGCGAAACTCAATAGAGTCCCGAAGGGTTTGTCCGGGCTCCACCAAACAATTCTTATAAGCGTAGGGCTTTCCGTCAACCAACAATTTTACTGTTTTGATACCCTTGCTGCCCGTATTTTTAAGTTTGAAGTTTATTACAAGCGGCTCATCCGGTACCACACTTTTTTTACTGACAGAATAATTCACTATGTTAAAAGCGGTATTTTTTTGTGTGGTTGAAAGTTCAATTGGATCTTTATTCACGGGCCAACTACCCGGCTCTTTACCCATGTTAAAAGTCAACGTGCCCCCGCTCATCAACGCCGAATGCGGCAGGATCAACTGCTGCCAGGCCTTACCATTTACCTGCAGCGATTGTACATAATTATTTTTCAATGCTGAATTTTTACTGCTGATGACGATTTTTTTGCCATTTGGCAGATAAAGAGTTGCAGATTTAAACAATGGTGCACCGATGGCATACATCGGCCTGCCCGGGCACGCAGGATAAATCCCCAGTGAACTAAAAACATACCAGCTGGATGTTGAACCGAGGTCATCATTACCGGGCAAGCCGCCGGGAGTAGCCTTGAACCTATTGAGCATGATATCTCTCACCCATTTTTGTGTTAACCGTGGCTTGCCGGCCTGGTTAAACAGATAAGGTAAGTGAAAAACAGTTTCGTTATCAAAGAGGATAACATTATTGCGAAGAGCTGAATCCAAACGGGCGGCAAACTGCTCATTGCCGCCCGTCATATTAATCAAGTCTTTACCATTTTGAGGCACAAAGTAGGAATATACCCATTTGTCGCCTTCTTTATAACCCGATGTGCCGGGTTGAAGCTTAAACTCATCTCCATTACGCGGAAGCATAAACAGTTCGTCCTTATTTAAAAGATTGCGGTAGTTAAAACCTCTGCTTGATAATAACTGATGAGTCGGCTTATCATTCATCACCTTATCTTCGAATTGCGACAGCGCCCAGTCATCATAGGCATACTCAACCGTGCGGGTAACTGACTCGGGCCGGGTAAAGGGGACATAGGCCATTTGGTGATAAACTTCCATGTCTGACTGAACAAATGGCCCATCAACCAAATCTTTCTTCATAGCCTTATAAGCAAAATCTTTATCAAAGCCCACAATCCCTTTCAAATAGGAATCAACAATAATTGGAACAGCATGGTTGCCCGTCATACTTTCGGTAGGAAGGTGACCGCTTTGCTTGTATACATCCAACATAGACAAGATCACATCCTGTTGCTTTTGCGGATATAGCAAAGTGAGCAAAGGATGTAACGACCGGAATGTATCCCAGGGAGAAAAAGCCTCATACTGGTTTTGCCCTGTTTTTTGATAGACCTTACCATCTGTACCGCGGTAACTGCCATCAGCGTCATCAGCAACCCACGGCAGCAATAATGAATGATAAAGTGCTGTGTAAAACACCCTTTTATTCTGCTCATTATCATCGGTTATATCAACGATTGATAATAGCTTAGCCCATTCCCTATTTATTTTGGCGCGTATCTCGTCAAAACTAAGGCTACCTGTTTCCTGATCGATATTATGCTGTGCCCCGGGGTAACCAACCGATGATTTGCTTAATTGTAAAGTGATAATTGTGGCACCTGCCTGAGCTTTGCTGAAAGTAAACAGCCAGCCGCCTTTAACTTCTTTTTTATCAGTGTACCCTTGGTTAAAGTTTATTACCGCGTTAGCATTTGAAGCATGAAGCACTTTATTTGATACCACCTGAATTTCGCCGGCATTACCGATAAAGATTTGCGGATTAGCGTTCCCATTGAACATAAACCGAAACATGCCTGTTCTTGCCGTAGCGGTAGCTTCGGCGACAATCTGTTTACCGTCAAAACTTACCTTGTAATAGCCAGGAGCAGCCATTTCATTTCTGTGCGAAAAACGGAGATTTGATTTACCAGGCTCAAAAATATTGTTTCCATTAAATGGCATCACAAAGAAATGTCCGGACGAACCTTCGGGGAAGCCACTCATGTGGCCAAAACAACTGAAATAATAAATTGAGCTATCGGTATAGTTATATCCCCTTGCTCCTGTAGTTCTTGTTTCGGGACTTAGTTGTACGCTGCCCGATGGCGCAACAGCTCCCGGATAACAACCACCATTATTACCCCATTTGGTAAGCACATTGCTCAGTGCCGTGCCGATAAACGGATCAACATCATGCAGATGGTTTATTTGCTGGGCATAAAGGTTGCTGCCCAATAAAACTGCGGCTAAGGCGAAAACGATACGGGATAATGACTTCAATTTAAATTATGTTTTGTAGAGATGCATCATATGCGGTCTTCAGCATCTGATAATAAAACGTTGACTTTTTAGTTGGAGACGCATGTGATGCGTCTCTACGTAGATATTATATTTTTATATAGATCTTCTTCTTATCAAGCAGATATGCTACCAGCCAGCAAAGCATCATATAACATAGTGCGAATACAAGTGTACCCAAAGCACCGGGGAATATCTTTTGATAAAACACCTGGTTTATCCAATCATAAAAGCTTAGCTGTGGTTTTATCCAAATGGTTTGAAATACTGTTAGCAACAGCTCCGACAACAGATATATAGCCAATGAATTTCGACCGAAAACAAGGAAGAAGTTCGTTCCGTTTTTAATCTTTTTTATTTCGATGGCAAATACCATGAAGCCTAATAGTAAAAGATCGATACCGATGGTCAACAACGTAAAAGAGCTTGTCCATAGTTTTTTAGCGACAGGGAAAAACTGTGCCCAGAATAATGAAGCAGCTATCAGCAATACCCCACACATGAACAAACGCGCAATCGACTCATAATTTTTACCCTTACGCTGTATAAACGCTCCGGCCAGGTACCCGCCAATCACATTAACAATGGCCGTCATGGTGCTGAGTAAACCCTCCGGGTCGAAAGCTATGGGGCCGCCTTTATCATGATATAAATGGTTGTTGCCCATCAATACAATATCCAACCGGGTACCTGCGTTGCCAAGCATGGTATACTCTTTACCCGGTTCGCCGCAAAATATCAGGAATGCCCAGTAGCCAATTAAAAGTAAAACAGATATGATAACGGCCGTTTTTTGCGGGCAGTAATGAACTATCAACGCGCCAAAAAAGTAACACAAAGCAATCCGTTGTAGCACCCCCATAATACGGGTATGGCTTAGCGGATTAAATACCCAGCTACCTGCTTCACGGTGAAAGAACGGGAACCAATACATCAGGTACCCCAGCAGAAAAATGATCACAGTGCGCTTAAAAATCTTGCCTATAAAAGCGGCATCAGTTTCAAATTTCTTTTTAGAGAAACTAAGCGCATTGCCAACTGCAAAAAGGAAGGATGGAAAAACGAGATCGGTGGGTGTAAAACCAATCCAGGGTGCATGATCAAGCGGCAACCATACGTTTGCCCCCGAACCGGGGGCATTAACGATGATCATGAAGCAAATGGTCATACCACGGAAAACATCGAGCGCGGTAAATCTTTCGGTTGTTGCAGCCATTTTTGCAATTATATTAATTAAGGGGTATTGAAATTTCTTTGATTAACCGGCCTGCAGCTCCTTCTGCCACAATACGGGTTTTATTGATACTATTGCCGTCTTCGTCATAAACCACCACCTGGTTTACACCCGGTTTAAGCCAGCATTCGGGGATATAAAGGCTTTTCATATCCAGTTTTTCAGGGTACCTGCCTAAGTTGTGACCATTGACCCAAACGGAGCCATGTCCTAATCCCACCGGATCAAAACGCCAAATGAACGTATTTCCTGTCGATGGTGGTAAATTGAAAGTTGTACGATAAAAGACCGGAGCATTTTTCGTTTGCTTGGCCGCACCAAGCTTTGTCCAGCCCTGAACAGCTTGCGCATCACCCGGACCACCTTTTAATTGCCAGTTGATTACCGCTGTGGCATCACCTATGGCATTGATTTTTACAGATTGATCGATGCCCCCTTCATTTGAGTAATTTTCAATAAAAAGGCTAAGATCAACCGGGTGTTTTAAGGTTTCTGCATCAGTAATGTTCACTTCAAATGGCTGGTTCCAGCCGTCATGATGGGCTACTTGTTTACCGTTAATAAATACGGTGGCGTTTTCGTCAACGCTTTTAAACAGCACTGCTAATTTTGAAGTACCTGCAGCCTGCTGCGGAATGGTTGTGTGGAACCAGGCATAACCCTCTTTCAGGTTGAAAACATCATTGCCTATTTTATACTTTTTGTATACCGATGTATCAAACGCCGGTGGTCCTTGTTTTACATCATCCTTTTTATTGGCCCTGGTAAAATACCAGTCGCTAAGCTCAGAAATAAACGGTCCGCCTTTTTTGATCAACGCGTTACCGAAAAGCCCTTTGCTATCAACCTCATCAATCGGCCCCAGATAGGCGGCCAGCTTATCCCTCCCGTCATGCGCTGCAAAAACAGCTAAGTTATGCTTGCCTTTGGTTAGATTAATCGTTAACTCATTATCGTTCAATTTCCATTTAGCAGCAGGTTTGCCATCAATAAACGCCTGTCCCCTGCCCCCTCCTTTAACCTGCAGGGTATATTTTCCGTTGGATGGTACGTTTAGCGAAGCCCGGTACCAGGCATCGGCAGTTATATCGTCATCCGCTCCCATTGGCTGCGGATCTTTTGATTTGAGCCAGCTGCTGGCATTAACATTTGGAGCAGCATTAATGGACGCGTCTTTATACTGCCAGTTAGTTAGACTGATAGTCCGCGGCTGATTCCCTTCTTGCGCGTCGACACTGAAAGCGATCCCTTTACCATCAGTGTATAACATTATCTTCTGGCCTGCATTTTGTATTAAAGGCGTTTCTGCCGTAACTTTTAATTGTTCATTTTTAAGCGATACATCACCAACATAGTTTAATCCTGTGATGATATAGCTTGTGTCTTCAATGCCAACAATCCACGTTTTATCGGTTAAGACCCGATTCATGGCTAAAACCCTTACAGTTTGCGAACCAACGTTAAAACTATATTCAACAACCTTTTCCGCGATTGCCGGCATTTGCTCATCGATAAGCACATTATTGATATCGATTTTTACCGAAGCCTTTGCTGATGAAGCTTTCTCTTCGGTATTGAAACGAAGCAACACTGGCTCACCGGCTTCAGCATCAACAATAATCGTTGTGGTATTAGCCTGTTTAACAATACCGAATACACGGGTAAGCGCCCAATCAAGCGTAACTTCATCATTAAGCTTGTAATTGTGCACCAAAGGATAGATCTCTTTAGGCTGCACGCTGATCTTTTTACCTGCAAATAGTCCTTCGTTACCCTTGATACTTAGTAAGGTACTTACCTTAGATGAACTCGGATTATCCAGGAATATCAGATCACCTGCCGCACTTGTACGTGCAGCTACTTTCACCGCAATATCTGTAGTAATGCCCTTGTATGTTTCCGAAGCGTTTGCGCTGTTCTCCAATACATCCTGGAAACTACGCGAGAACCAGGCAGCACGCTTAAAAGTGTAATAGATTGGTCGCAAATCACCGGCCTGGCCTATTGCTGTGCCATAATCATATGAAGCCGCATCCTCATCATTATTGGTATAGCCAAAGTTTGAACCACCGTGCGCCATATAGTAGTTATAGCCATTACCGCCATGCGCGATGATTTTCCAGGTGCGCCTGTCGTAAAGCTCAGCATCTCCCGTCTTCGCTCCATATTGTGAATACCAAACAGCCCAGAATTCAGTAGAGAACCATGGGTTTGGCCGCTTATCGTCATCCAGTTTTCCATTACCGGCCGGATCGCTGGCATGGTGTAAGCCACTGAAGAAATATGGCACCTGCATACCCAGATCCAAAGCTTTTGCCTGCAGGTGTTTAAAGTAACCATCAGGCATTATAGTTCCCCAACCGTTAGGGTGTTCGTTTTCCAACTGAACCAGTATTACTGCGCCACCTTTATTGATCTGCCTTTTAAATACTACCGGCAAAAGATGGTCAAAAAAGCGATCTACATATTGTTCAAATGGTTTATTGTCTTCACGTACCCGCAGACCTTTTTTAAATTTAAGCCATATCGGGTAGCCACCGTTATCCCATTCGGCACAATAATACGGGCCAACACGCACAATGGCGTATAAACCAAGTTGCTTTACGATATCCAGGAATTTGCCCAAATCACGGTCGCCACTGAAGTTGAATTTGCCTTCCTGTTCTTCATGAAAATTCCAGATGGTGTAGATCTCAATACAATTGAAGCCTGCCCGTTTGATTCTCATCAACCTATCATACCAAAGTTCGTGCGGTATGCGAGAGTACTCCAATCCAGCCGATGCTATAAAAGTACGTTTACCCTCAACTATAAAGCCTTTACTATCAAAATCGATATAAGGCTTAGCAACTGCTGTAGCTGGGAAGATATAATCGTTTGAGCCCTGGCTGTGGGCTGATGTAAAAGCGGTTAGCAATAAGATAAATGTTAATATGGTATAGCGTATTCTCATGATTTTTCAAAAATCCAGACTTACGAAGTTTTGAAATACTTCGTAAGTCTTTATCTGTATGTTTTTACTCCTGTCATTTCGACGAACTTGTGATGGCCTAAGCGTAGCGTGAGGAGAAATCTTATACGCCATTCCATTAAACTATGCATGTGCCTTGTAGGGCGTATAGGATTTCTCTTTCGCCCCAGTTCTCGATTCCTCCCCTGCTCTATCGAAATGACATCGTTTTTATTAAACTTCTTATCGCGTCCCCAAAATCATCGCATTATACTTCGCAAACAATTGCTTTGATTTTTCAACGGCATCGCCTTTTGCTGCGTCGGTGTAAGCATTATCATGCTTGTTTACCCATTGCCATTCCCAATCTTTTACTTGTTTGTCAAAAGCTTCGGCATTAAAGTCGGTTTTGGTTGATAATGACTTATCCAGCAAACCGAAGTACATTGCCCAGCGTGGTTTGTAATAGCCTTTGATTAAACCAGCCCATTGACGGTTTGAGTATTCGCGCAGGCCGCTTTCTTTATCGCCCCAAAGGGTAACAAGGTCACGTGCGTTAAACTCATACAGGTTTTTCTCTTTGTCGGTCACACCGTTAGCCCTGGCTTCGTTGATCCATTTGCCTAACAGGAAATCTCTACGGGTGCTTAGCAAAGCATCCATATCATCCATCAACTCCAAAAACTGGCTACTGTATAATTTAAATTGTTGTTGATCTTTATTTTGATAGGCCTGCGCTATTTTTTGCTGCAACGGACTTGCATAGTTAGCCATAACCTGCCGGGTAACGTCAACGAGGTCATACTGAAAACCGTCGCTTTGTTTCAGGCTGTCCGCCGCATTGATAAGTAATGTCCATGCTTTAGCCAGTTGCATGGGATCATAATCCAGTTTGGTAAGCACCCTATCGATATATTTTTTCAACGTTGGCCTTGCCACAATAATCGATTCTGGGCCGCCTTCTGTTAAGCCGCCTGAGTACACCGAATTTAACAGCATGTGCCACGCTTCACCGGCCTGGCTGTTTACCTGCCCGTAACGGCGTTGAGCGTAATTTGCAACCCATTTATCGGCATCAATCGGGGTATCGCGCCAAACGTTTTCCAACATTAGTGCAAACAGTGCAGGGTTTTGTTCGATACCTTCGGGAGTAACACCAATACCACGCATATTTTTTGATTCGGGATCGTGCAGGGCTATGGCAGGATCGGCAGCTACATGGCGCATACGACCAAAAAGGCTGATATTACCGCCAAAGTTTTGCAGCATACTCCAAATCCATGGTTTACCATAGTAAGCTTCCGTACGGTTCCAAACCGGGTGGGCATCGCTGTACAGGTCAAGCACTATCATTTGTTCATTAGGTACAGCGTTAAGCAAAGCTTTAATTTGCTGCGGCTGCCAGAATTTGTTATTATAATGGAACATCCAGCCCTGCATTACCCAGATTGCTTTAGGATCAGCAGCGGCCATGGAGTTGAATACCTTTTTACTCATGCCATCCAGGTAGGTTGAATCGTTTGTTGGCGGCACATTTTCATTAAAAGTATCGGCCGAGTACAGGTGATCGGTACCAAACTCTTTTGTTTGTGCCTCTATATATTTTTTACCGATGGTTTCAAACATCGGATCGTCGGGGTCAAGTATAAATACATCGGGAAAACCGGCATCCCAGTTGGTTCTTTTAACCTTGGCACCGGGGAATTTGTCTTTAAATGATGGCGGCACGTGGCCGGTGAATGACGACAGAACAGGTGTCATCCCAAATGAGCGTTCACGCTCCAAAATCTTTTTCTGTAATGCCTTGTGCGAGTCCATCCAATGCTGTGGCAGCGGGCCGCCCCAGGCGTCGATATTCCCCATCCAGAACCATGAAAAATAAGCGGGGCCACTAAAAAACTCATCCAGTTGCTTATCGGTAAAGCCCATTTCTTTATAAACAGTTTGCCAAACGGCTTCTTCACCTGTTATAGCCAGCGGCAGGTTAATACCGTTCAAAGCCATCCAATCAATTTCTTTTTGCCAGCGTTCCCAATCCCACCAGGCCATGGTGTAATTAAACGTGCAATAGTTTAAATAGTAGCGATATTGATAAGGCGTGGTTTTATGGATAATACCTTTAACCACAGGCAGGGTAGCAGGCAAATTAAGATTAGTGCCATTCCAGCCGATATCGCAAAAGCAATAATTTTTAAGATAGTAGTTTAATGCTGATGCTATTGAAAGTCCATTGTCACCCCTCAACACAATTTTACCGTTGCGGCTTTCCAACTCAAACGCATCTTTGCCGTTTTGTTGGGGGATAGCCTCAACAGCAAACAAATTACTTTTGCCGGGAATTACTCTTTCAATAAAATCGTACGAGGCTTTCTGATCAACCTGGGCATTGGCTTTAAAACCCAATGAAATAATAGCAACAACAAGTAAACACTTTCTCATCAACAGATAGTTAAAAACCGGCCAATGCCGGGAATAAATACCGGCAACAGGAAATTACCCCTGTCGCCGGTATAATGATATAATTATTTAAAATTAGGGTTCTGTACTAACACACCTTTACTTTTATCAATCTCAACCTGCGGGATTGGGAAGTAATAGTTTTTAGGGCGAACAAAGGTTACCGTTTTGTTTTGATCAAGCGGAGCTTTGGAAACAGCCAGATTATAAATAGCAGCTATATCCACAATTTTGGCTTTGTCCCAACGCATCAAATCCTGGTGACGTTGGTCTTCACCAGCCAGCTCAACACGACGCTCGTGGATCAGCTCTTTCATACCTGCTCCGGAAACCGGCTTTAACAACGGAGATGCACGATGCCTGATCTGATTGATCAAAGCGTCACCAGCTCCGGCACCTTGTGTACGGATCAAGGCTTCGGCAACTAATAAATAAATATCCGCAGAACGCATTAGAGGCACAGCATAACTGTGGTCAACTCCGCCGCCATCAGCTTCAGTATTAAATACAGCGTACTTTTTAAATGCATAACCAGTAGCAGAAAGATCGGCGGTAAACGTTGTCAAGCCCTTGCCATCACCCAGATCAACCTTGTCGCCAACGCTTAATAAAGTAGCCTGTTTACGTGGATCACCTGCCTCAAACTCATTGGCAAGTCCCTGTAATGGCTGACTAAAGCCATAACCATTCCATGATCTTGGAATGTAATAAACTGTAAAGTCATTTTGCACAACGGTTTGTACAGCCTGGATCGAAAAAAGCAACTCGGTGCTGGTTTCATTAGCGCGGGTAAAATTATCGGCGTAGTTAGCAGCCAACGCGTAATGTGAATTGGAAATCACTTTTTGACCGGTTGCAATTGCCTCAGGAAGTTTTTCCCAATACATGTAAAGCTTGGTTAATAAGCCCAATGCAGTTCCTTTGCTTACACGGCCGCGGTCGGCAGAGCCATAGCTTTCAGGCAAAAGATCCACCGCTTTCAACAAGTCCGACTCGATCTGTTTTCGTACTTCTTCAATTGGCGATTTTGGAACATTAAAAGTTTGTTTTGAGTAATCATCTTCGGTAATGATAGGTACATCGCCATGAATGATCATTAAACGCCAGTAGCCAAAGGCACGTAAAAAATAAGCTTCGCCCATACTCCGATTTTTAATATCGGTAGATATTGCGGTGATCTTTGGGATGTTAATGATGCAATTGGTTGCCCGGTTAATGGTTTCATACCTCCATTTCCATGGATACCTGATGGCAGCATTTGAAGCATCATAAGTTAAGTTCTCAATGCCCTCATCTTCGCTATGATCACCTGAACGCCAGTAATCGTCAGATGGAACATCAAATGTAGCCTCCGCGTGGCCAACATAATCCTCTTCTTCCAAAAGGCTATAAATACCGGAAACCGCATTTACAGCATCAACTTCGTTCCTGAAATAATTATCTGAGGTATAAACCCCTTGTTGTTTAAGGTCAAGTGCTTTTTTACAGGCGCTGTTGAGTAACGCCAGCCCTATAACCATATATATTGTAATTTTCGATTTCATGATTTTAAAGTTTAGCAGTTATACCGAATGTAATTGTACGTACCGTAGGATACTGGGCCACATCAACCCCACGCTGCAGGTTGCCGTTAGTATAACCAAGCTCAGGCGTGTATCCCTTATAATTGGTTATAAAAAATATGTTTTGACCTGATGCATATAACCTTACGCTTTTCAGTGTTGCTTTTTTAGCCCAGCTTGCAGGTAAAGTATAACCTAAAGTGGCGTTTTTGAGGGCAAAGTAATTCCCGCTTTCGACAAACAGGTCGGATGTGCGATAATTGTCGTTAGCACGATCTAATGACATACGCGGGATCGAGTTGCTTGTGCCCGCCCCTGTCCAGCGGTTCATGTCTTCGGCATAAAGATTAAACGGATAGGTTGGATCAATACCTTGCATCCTATCGGCATTATAAAGGCTTACACCAAATACGCCGGTAAAGTTTGCTGCAAAATCAAAACCTTTGTATGAAAGACTGCCTTGCAAACCAACTGTAGCATTAGGATTTGGATTGCCCAAATTGGTGCGGTCATTACCATCAATCTGGCCATCGCCATTTAAATCCAGAAAGCGCACATCGCCGGGTTTGATATTAGCCTTACGCGAATCATTTTTAAGCGCCGGATCGTTATCAATTTCTGCCTGGGTTTGGTAAAGGCCATTTGTTTTCCATCCGTAAAAAGAAGCTATCGGCTGACCCTGATATGTTCTTGAGATTTCCTGGCTTGAACGCCCGTAAACTGTCGAACCAATGAAAGTGCCTTCTCCATTAAGTTTAGTTACCTTATTTTTGATAAACGAAGCATTGGCACCGAATGAATATTTTAGTTTATCGCCGCCTTGATAGTTAATTTCAACTTCGACACCTTTGTTATTCATTGTACCGATGTTTTGATTTGGAATAGCTACCGAACCCGCTGAACCTACTACCGGCGGTGATATCAACATATCTTTAGTATTCTTATTGAAATACGTAAGTGTGGTATTTAACTGGTTATTCAGGAAACCAGCATCAAGGGTAATGTTGGTCATAGCAGTACGCTCCCAAGTAATATCCGGATTTGCAATACTTGTAACAGCTGCACCACTTACTCCCGTGCCACCAAAGGCATAACCACCATTTTCATAAGTACTGCCAATTTTGATCAAGCTTAGATACTGAAAAGGCAGTACATTTTGATTACCCAACTCACCATAACCACCCGTCAATTTCAAGTTATTAACCCAGGTGATATTTTTCATGAATTTTTCACTGGTAATTCTCCAGCCCAAGGAAAATGCAGGAAAGTACCCCCACTGTTTGCCGGGCGCAAATTTGGAAGAACCGTCTGCACGAAAAGTAACGGTTGCCAGGTACCTGCTGTCAAAATCATAAAATAACCTTGCAAAGCCCGACTGTAATGAAGATGGCTGAGGCAAGATATTTGAATTGAATTGGCCATTGCCCTGGTTAAGCACCCGTTGATCGGGATCGGTATCGTCATAACCAACCCTTTGAGCGTTAAAACCGTAATCTTTAAAGTTTTGATAAGAATAACCACCTGTAAAAGTTACGTGATTTTTGCCAAACACCTTATCATACGTAAGAAAAGATTCAAGCAACTGTGACGATACTTCCTCTTCAGATTGGGTTAAAGTAGAATTTGGATTTGGCCTTGTTTGATTATTATCTGCGATACTAAAATTATAATTGCGGATAAATGTACCGTCAAAGGCATAGTTAACTTTCAATTTCAGCTCCTTTAAAAAGGTAATTTCAGCAAACGCGTTGGCCAATGCCCTGTACTTTTTAGTGTACCTGTCGGCCATTTGGATAGTAGCATAGGGACTGTTGATATCACCCAACTGATTAGCAAAAGCCTTTGATGTACCGTAAGTACCATCAGGATTTACCAGTGGTATAGCCGGGTTAAAACGCAGAGCCGAAAATATCAAACCTGTTTGCGAATTATTGTTATCAAAGCCATTGTTATTACCGTAGGTCAGTTGAACGTTCTCTCCCAGCTTTAACCACGAAGTTATCTTATGCTCGGAATTGATACGTGTACTGTATCGTTTGAAGTTGGTTTTATCAATAATACCATCCTCATTATAAATAGAGCTTGAAAAGTAATAGTTTGAAGCATCGTTACCGCCTTGAATACTAACATCGCCATTGGTTACATGTCCGGTACCCATAATAGCCCTTTGCCAGTCGGTTCTTTGTGTAGCATAATAACTATCATCCCATGGCGCGTCAATAGCAACACCATCATTGGTATAACGCTCTCTTTTTAGCTGATAAAGCTGTGGAGCAGTTAACAGGCTAAGATATTTAGTTGTGTTAGAAAAACCACTGTAGAAATTAAATGCTGTTGCAAGCTTTTGATTATAGGTACCTCTTTTTGTGGTTACCAAAACTACACCGTTTGCAGCACGGGTACCGTAAATAGCGCTTGATGAAGCATCTTTCAAAATGTCAACGCTGGCAATATCATTAGGGTTAATGTCACTTAACGCGTCAGGGTTACTGGTAGGTACACCGTCAATTACAATTAACGGATTGGCATCATTCACTGTACCTGTTCCACGGATCCTGATGCTCGGCGCAGCGCCAGGTGAACCATCGTTACGAACAATACTTACACCACTTGCACGACCATCTAAAGCCTGAGCCGCTGTACTAACAGGCAAGTTTTGAATATCCGATCCTTTAACGCTTGCTACTGCACCCGTAACATCAACCTTTTTGCTGGTACCATAACCAACAACCACAACTTCGGTCAAGGCAGATGGCAAGGCAACCAGGGTGATATTTAAAGTTTGGCTTCCGGTTATTGTAACAACCTTCTTTTCATACCCGATATAAGAGATTTCCAACACACCGTTTACAGGGGCATCGATACTGAAATTACCATTTGCATCGGTAGTGGTGCCCTGGTTAGTCCCTTGAAGCCTAATGTTTACACCAATAAGCGGTTCGCCTTTGGCATCAACAACTTTTCCTTTTATAAGGGCAAGGCTTTTGGCATCCTCCTGGTTGGCGATGATCACTACATGATCATCATTCATTTTGTAGGAAAGCTTATCATCAATAATAACGGCAAGCAGCTCATCAATTGTTGCGTCTTTTACATCCACATCAACCCTGCCCAACTTTTTAATACTGGCATAGTTGTAAAAGAAACGGTAATCACTTTGTTTTTGAATTTTGGTAAGGACACTACTTACTTCGGCCTGCTTTAGGTTAAGTGTAAATTTCTGCTGTGAGTACACTTTTGCAGAAACTTGCACACAGGTAACCATGACCAATAAAAATACTGCTTTCATCAGCAAAATAACTTTGAGACACACGGGCGCGCCACGAAGCGGGAACACCCTTCTTGTTTTTTTCATTACATTTGTTTTGAAAATAAATGGATGGAGTAAGTGCTGTGTTACAATAGCTTACTCCGTTAATAAAATCCTATTTGTTTGCGGGGAGGAGTGGCAGCTCTTCCCTTGTTTATTTGAGGATGTTTCAGGAATCTGACAGGTAAGTTTTCAATATCATAAGCTGTTAATTAAGTGGTTAGTTAGTTTATTTTGTTTTATTTATCTTTCTTTGAAAGGTAAACCATTTGTCCATCAACCCTAAAATTGAACGGCGTGGTCAGTTCAATAATGCCTAAAGCTTCCTTCAACGTTTCTTTATCAAGTAAACCGCTTATCTGCTCGGTACGAAGCGCCCGATCTTCAAACACAACCTGCACGTTGTATTTGCGTTCAATTTGAGCAGCCACGTCTTCAAACATTTCGTTGGTGAACAGGATGCGGTTATCAACCCAGGCTGTTTCTTTCACTTCATTCGGCTTAACATCAGGCAGTTCGGTTACCTGGTATTCAATTTTTCCCTCTTTGGGTTTTACACTTTGTGGTTCCCGGTTATTAATAACAATCAGCTTTTCGTTAGGCAACAGGATGATCTTTTTCTCGGGATTGTTTTTTAGTTCAACCTGTACTTTACCTTTTAGCAATGTTGTTTCTACAGTTTTATCGTTATTATAGGCTTTTACGTTAAAAATGGTTCCCAATACCTTTACAACAAGTCTGGCAGTATGTACCAGAAAAGGTCTCTTAGAATTTTTAGTTACCTCAAAAAAACCTTCGCCGGTAAGGCTTACATCCCGGCTGTTTTTTTCAAAAGCCTCGGGGTACGAAAAAGTACTGCCCGCATTTAGTGTAACCTGTGTTCCGTCGGGCAGTTTGAGCTTTTCGGTTTTACCGTAAGGCACACGAATTTCATGTAATATGTTTTCGGCGGTTAAAGTATCCTGCTGTACCGCTCTGTTATAAAATAAAACGCCTGTAGTAACAAGCACCAGTACCGCTGCAGCAACCCATTGCCACCTGAACATTGGTTTTATCTTAGTATCATTCGCCGAATTTTCGTTCAAGCTTTTAATTCGGTTCCAGATTTCCTCCAGGTTTCCGTTAATCTCTTCCGGTTTTGTTTCTGTTGCTTCAGTGCCGTTTCCTTTTAAAGCATTGGTAACATTGTACGTTTTTTTATAGTCGGGAAATTGTTCAAGAAACATGTCGAGTTCGGTCAATTCTTCAGCACTGGCAGTTTTGCCCATGCTTTTGGCCATTAACTCAATAAACCTGGATTTGCTCATAGTAATTGGTATTCTGCATTAAGGACACGGCTACCCCAGGTTTTTCCTAAAAGAAATTAAAATATTTTTTTGAGGGGGATGATTGTTATGAAATGGAGCAATGAAACACAGCCCAATCTGCATCTATCCAAAAGTCCCCCTTTTTACCTTATCTTTTTTTGTAACTTGTTTAGGTCATCTCTCGTCCCACAACTAAATCTTAGTATATGAAATATTTTCTTTTGCTTGTAAGCGTCTTGCTGATACCTTTTTTAAGCAATGCCCAAATTGACCGTACGCGGCTTGATAGCCTATTCCAGTATCTTACAGCTAACGATCTCGCTATTGGGAATGTGACCATTAGCCAAAATGGCCAATTGATCTATCAACACTCTTTTGGCAAAGATCAAAATCCGGCCACAGAATATAGAATTGGCTCCATCACCAAGTTGTTTACTGCTGTACTTACCTATCGATTGATTGATGAACATCAATTAGCTCTAACAGATTCGCTGAGTCGCTTCTTCCCGGATCTGCCAAACGCCAGCCATATCACGGTTGCCGAACTTTTGGGACACCGTAGCGGCCTGGCCAGCTTTACAAACAATACGGATTTTGATACATGGAAAGACAAGCCCCACACACAAGCGGAATTGCTTGCGATGATCAAAAAACAAAAGCCAGATTTTGAGCCGGATGCGAAGGCAGACTACAACAATTCTAATTATTTACTTTTAGGCTATATAGTTGAAAAAATTTACGGCAAGCCCTATAAAACGGTAGTAACCGAAAAAATCATTCGCCCTCTTAAATTAAAACAAACCTATTACGGTGAAAAGGCAGGGCCTGCCAAGGGCGAAGCGATTTCTTACAAATACTTCGATAGCGCCTGGAAACCGGACCGTGCAGTTTACCTCGATAATTTTGGAGGGGCCGGCGCACTTATTTCCACACCTCAAGATCTATGCAAGTTCATCAGCGCATTGTTTAAAGGCAAACTGATCAGCGCCGGTAGCCTGAATTTGATGAAAACAATGCGCGACGGTTACGGAAAGGGCATGTTTCCATATGGCTCTGCGGCACATCCAGGTTTTGGCCATAACGGAAAAACGGAAGGGTTTGGTAGTTCTGTTCAATATTACCCGGCATCGGACCTGGCTATCGCTTACTGCACCAATGGTGAAGTATTCCCAAAAGCCCGTATCCTCGACCATATTTTTAAAGCTTGTTTCCATATTGCAGATACGCTGGAAACTTTTAAGCCTATTAAGGCAGACAGCGCTCACTTAGCAGACTTTACCGGGAAGTACAGCGCACCTTCAGGGATAGAAATAACTAACAGGTTTGCAAACGGCACGTTAGTAAGTTCTGTAAAAGGCAAAGACTTTGAACTTACCCCTATCTCACTTAATGAATTCTGGAATAAACCGTTCGGCTTTTTCTTTCATTTCGACGACGGAGGAAAGCGACTATTGCTACAGGACGTGGACGATACATATGAACTAAAACGTCAGTAACGAGGCATTGGAAACAGTATCGAAAATTTGATACTAACCATTCCCAAGTGCCTCATCCAATTTCTTCAAAGCAATGGCCAACTGCGCAAATACGGTTTTGTTAGAGAGACCAAGTATATCGGCTACCTCATTGCAGGAGAGATCATCCTCTTTAACCATTTTAAAAATGAGCTTACAACGGGGCGGCAAACTGTTTACAGCGTTTAAAACTCCGGCCTGCAGCTCTTTGCTGATGAGCAATTGCGCGGGATCAACCGATAAATGAAAATAATAGGTTTCGGCAAGTTGAGCGTCGCGGTTTCTTTTTGAGGTGTTGCTTCGGATATGGTTAAGACAGGCATTTTTTATAGCCACATAAAAGTATACTTTAGGGTTCGAGATCTTGTTAAGCTTGTGGCGGCCTGTCCAGATATTTACAAAAAGGTCATTGATGATCTCTTCGCAAGCTTCCTTATCGCCCAAAAAGGACCAGGCAAACTGATTAAGATTATTGATCAGCAGCTTATACAATTCATTAAAGGCAGATTCATCATTGTTGTAATGAATAGAATCTATAAGTTCTTTAATCTCCAATGTTGAGCGGCTTGCTTTTAACGGGAACAGTTAACTGAAATAATGTACAATTTTAAGTAAAAAATCTTGATCAAAGCTATTTTAGGTTGATTTAAGAAGCCCCGATCTGCTCATCGCCTAAAACCGATTGTCTGCAATTATATTGTCGTACTATTCGCGGTTTAAAACGTCTAATTCAGGCGATAAGATGTCCGCTTGTACCATAAACCCATATTTCCATATTGAAACCTATTATATTTTAGCAGTAAACGGAAATAATTGTGGCATTTGGTCAAAACAGATTAACATTAGCTTCCCTTTCAGCATCATGAAGGTGGATTTGGCTCACAGGCCGTAATTAACTCTATATTTGCCCGGCAACTGTCCGTATTTCCGTAAACCCGTTTACAGTAAATGAAAAATAACACTACATTTAAAATTTCCCCCGGAATTATATGGAGCAGTTCAATTTTCCTTGGCCTGCTGGCCTCTGTTCCCCAAATAGCCGAACGCCATTTTAAACCCGCTGAAGCGGCAGTGAATTCGGCTGTTACCGCTTCTTTTTCATTGTTTGTATGGTACTATAATATCTATACGCTGCCAAAGCAATCGGGCAATAAACAACTGAATAAAAGCATCTCGTATTCCCGGCTCCTTACAACACTGCTGATAGGCATGGGGGTAATGCTGGCCTTAGCCTACATACAGCAACTGATATTAACGCATTTAAATTTCGGCCCGGTAATGCTGATGATTGAGGTAAGGGGTATACTTATTAACCTCGTATTTTATATGCTGATAAACCTGTTGTACCAGAACTACCAAAACCAGCAGGTTAACGTTGAGCTGGAACGCATCAAGGCCGATAACCTTGGCGCACAATATGAACTTTTGAAACAGCAGATCAACCCGCATTTCCTGTTTAACAGTCTCAATACCCTAAAGGCGATGGTTGAGACCAATGACCAACACTCGGTTGATTTCATCCTGAAACTCTCCAACTTTTATCGTTTTACGCTTGAAAGCCGCAAGTTAGACCTTATTCATTTATCCGAAGAACTGGAAATTGTAGAAGCTTACAATTTTTTACTTAAAGCCAGGTTTGAAGATGGTTTTATTTTCACTAATACTATACATGAACAATATCGCGGTACGCTAATCCCCCCATTCACGCTGCAGCTATTGATAGAAAACTGTATTAAACACAATGTGGTATCGCTGGATCATCCGTTGCATATTAAGCTTTATGCTGAAGGTGAAAACATCGTTATGGAAAACGAAATAAAACCAAAGCGCTTTGAAGAACCATCAACAGGTGTTGGACTTAAGAACATTAATCTACGCTACGATCACCTGCTTGATAAACACATAGAGATCATATCTGAAGATAAAATATTCAAAGTTAAACTACCTATTATACATGAACAT
This sequence comes from Mucilaginibacter gossypii, assembly GCF_017569325.2. Classification (NCBI taxonomy): domain Bacteria; kingdom Pseudomonadati; phylum Bacteroidota; class Sphingobacteriia; order Sphingobacteriales; family Sphingobacteriaceae; genus Mucilaginibacter; species Mucilaginibacter gossypii. The sequence continues at coordinate 3,636,224 of NZ_CP071878.2, forward strand.
TATCATCATTGAAGACGAACTAAAAGCGGCCCGCTCGCTTGAAGGTATCATATTAGAATTAAGGCCGCACTCAAAAATAATTGCGAAGCTTCAGAGCGTTGAAAGCTCGGTTGCCTATCTTTCAGAGAACAGGCAGCCCGATCTTATTTTTTTGGATATCCGGCTTTCGGATGGATTGTGTTTTGAGATCTTTAAATTGGTAAAGGTGTACTGCCCTATTATTTTCTGCACTGCGTTTGATGAATATTCGTTAGAGGCATTTAAGGCCAACAGCGTTGATTATGTGCTCAAGCCTTTCTCAAAAACAGATATTGCCGATGCTTTTAAAAAGGTAGACGAACTGCGAAATTTCTTTCAGCAAGGCTCGCAGCCGGATATCAGCAGCCTGTTATCGCAGATTACTCCTCCGGCAGGTAAAAAAAGCTTCCTGGTATTTAAAAACAATAAGTACATCACGATAGCTACCAATGATATCGCTTTCTTTTACATCCGTAACGAATTGTCGACCATCATGACTTTTGATCAGCAGGAATATGTGGTTAACCAGTCGCTTGATCAGATCAGCAGCCAGCTTTCTCCCGATCAGTTCTTCAGGCTCAACAGGCAATACATAGTTAACTTCAGTGCGATAAAAGAGGTGGAGCATTATTTTATGCGTAAGCTGTTTGTGAAACTAACCATTCCAACTCCCGAGAAATTACTCATCAATAAAGAAAAAGCGCCGGTATTTTTAAGCTGGCTCGAGAATAGATAGTTTTAAGTCTGAAGTCTTGAGTTTTAAGTTCTAAATAAAACGATTTCTGACTCAAGACTTCCGACTTGAGATTTAGAACTTAAGACTTTCGACTTAACAAATGCCCAACTGAACTATAGATATGTCTGGTTGGGCTTTTTTATGCTGTTTCTGTGGCTATTTAGGGTATAATTTTGAAGTAAATAAAAAATCAAGAAATATGAAAACCTTAAAAATTTTTAGCTTTTGTGTTGGTACCGTGGCACTGGCACTTGCTACTGCAGCTTACGCTAATCGTAAAATAAATGCCCCTAAAACTGAAAACGCCACTCCAGGAAAAGGTTTTGCCTTGGTAGAATTGTTCACTTCAGAAGGATGCTCAAGCTGTCCTCCAGCTGATGAATTGCTGGCCAGAATACAAAAAGATTCACAGGACAAACCCGTTTACATATTGGCTTACCATGTGGACTATTGGAATAACCTCGGCTGGAAAGATGTATTCAGCAATGCCATGTTTTCAAAACGCCAAAAAGAATATAGCTACCATTTAAATGCCCAGGTTTATACACCTCAAGTTATAGTTAATGGTAAAACTGAGATGGTAGGCTCTGATGAGCCAGCACTGCGCGCAGCTATTTCCAGCGCCTTAACAACTGACCAAACCGCACAAGTGTCCCTTAAGGCGCAACAAAACGGCGATAAGTTAACTGTAAACTATGAGTTATCCGATAATACTGATAACCAAAATCTACTGATAGCCATTGTACAAAAATCGGCTATTAGCAAAGTTGCAAAAGGTGAAAACGAAGGCAGAACTTTATCCCACGCCCAGATAGTTCGCGATCTAAAAACAATCGCCATAAACCAGGCAAAGAAAGGTAAAACCGCTATTAATATCCCTAAAGAATTTAACCAGCAAGGATGGGAAGTAGTAGGCTTTATACAAAACAAAGATAATGGTGAGGTTTTAACCGCAACAAAAGCAGTTTTAACCAATGAAGCTGTAGCCAAAATATAACAACTATAAATTCAAAAATCATGAGCAAGTTGAAACAAGGCCGGTTATTAATGGGATTCTTGTCACTGTTCTCTTTATCATTCCTTACAAGGGCACCGTTTGAACATAACCCGCAGGATTGTGAATTGATCTGCGTTCGGGAAAAGAGAAAAAAACCGGCAGAGAATAGTTTAATCTAACATAAACAGGATCGGCCCTTCGCAGGGCCGATCCTGTTTTAAGCAAATACTATCATGAAAACATTACTGCTAATTGCCATAGCAATATTTTTAAGCATTGGGGTTCATGCCCAGGCAAACGAACTAAATTGTACCGAGCAGGCATTTACTTTTAAAATAAACCTGCCGGCGGGTGGACGCAACTATTCTTCCCAAATAGGCCACTTTGATGCTTCACAATTATCGCCGGAATTCAGGTTGTCGGGTGCTATCACCGGTAAACAAAATCAAGCGAAAAAAATGCTTCTTAACGGCTTTAACAAAAAACCTGATTCGTACATAGCTTATTCCCCGGCTGATACTATCATGTCAAAAAAGATGACATTTCTACATCCCAAAATAAACCGTGTAACAGGTAAATTTACCTACACAGCCTACGATCATTTTAAGCTATTGTCAATGCCTGTCTTAAACGCCTTAACTCCGCTCTTAAACTAATCATCATTAACATAAAAAAACAAACCAATGAAACTCAACTATTACGGTCACTCATGCTTCTCGGTAGTAGCCGGAGGTAAACACATTTTGTTTGATCCCTTTATTACAGGTAACGAACTGGCTAAGGACATCAATATTGATGAAATTAAAGCTGATTACATTTTTGTATCGCACGGGCATTACGATCATATTTTGGATGTAGAAACTATAGCCAACCGTACAGGCGCTATGGTTGTGGGTATTTATGAGGTGTATGATTACTTCAGCAAAAAGGGCGTTAAAAATGTGCATCCTTTAAACCCGGGTGGTAAAGTGACTTTTGATTTTGGCAAGGCAAAATCGTTCATCGCCCAACATTCGGCCAGCTTTCCGGATGGCAGCTATGCAGGCGTGGCCTGCGGTTATGCTTTAAAGACTGATGATGGCAATCTGTATTACAGCGGCGATACCGGTCTCACCTTAGATATGGAACTGGTGGCCAAATGGGTTGATCTCGATTTCGCGGTTTTCCCTATCGGGGACATGTTAACGATGGGCGTTGAAGATGCCATTGAAGCGGCAAAGCTTGTTAAGGCCAATAAGGTTTTGGGGGTTCATTATGATACCTTTGGCTTTATTAAAATAGATAAAGACGAAGCTGTTAGTGAGTTTGAAAAAGTCGGTTTAAAATTATTTTTACCGGGTATTGGCGAGAGTATAGAAATTTAAACTTTAGTTTTCTTGAATATAAAAATGCCTTCCTAATTAAATTGGGAAGGCGTTTTTGTTACTTTTAAAGTACCCCGTTTAGGGGGACGGAGGGGGCGAATTATACTAAATTGATCTCAACATTGATATTACCGTAAGTCAATTTTGAATAAGGACATGTTTGGTGTGCTTCTTCAATTAATGCTTTGGCAACTTCCACATCCAGGCCTGGTAAGCTAACGTTTAAACGGGCTTGCAGGAAGTATGCACCTGTGGTAATACCCAAATCCACTTCTGCATCAATAGCCAGTTCGGCAGGAAGGGCAATCCGTTTTTTAGCAGCAGCAATACCGATGGCACCTTCAAAACATGCTGACCAGCCTGCTGCAAATAATTGCTCGGGGTTAGTGCCTGGTTTAGGGGTTCCGGGAGTTGAATGTTTGATATCCAACTGGCCATCGGTACTAACAGATGAACCACCGTCGCGACCGCCAACGGTACGAACTTTACCTGTATATAATACTTTGTCGATTTTATTAGGTGAGATATCTTCGATAACCTTGATCTTGTTGATACCTGATTCTTCAATAGTTTCCATTGTGTTATTTATTTAATTAATTTTTGTTTTTTGTATGCTCAAAGATACCCTGATATCGCCCGGTGCCCTATCACTAACTATGTGAACCGGACAAGCCATGTCGTGAACAAGACATTCTTTAAGCCGAAAGTTCAACCAGTACGAGAGCTATTGAAACTTTTAATCACAACCGGTAAAGAATAAGAAAACCAGCTACACATTACGCGTAATTATTCTAAATAAATTTGGATACTGCGTTTATAAACAGCAATTTTAAGCCACTCATTGTTCGTAAACCAATTGAAGAAGTTTATTGCCCTAATGCTGCTCGGTTTTCACCTGCTTAATATAGGCGGGCAACTGGCATTGCATCAGTTCATGGTTTACAAAAGCAATAAATACTTTGCCGAACAAACTGCCAAAGGCTTTTACAATGTGAAAGACCTTACCGAGGTAGTAATCCCGGTAAACATGCCTGGGATAACCGACTGGAAAAACTACGAAAATATTCATGGGCAGATCCGGTTTGGCAACAACAGCTACAATTATCAAAAAATGCGCGTAACCAGTCGCGCAATTTATTTGATGTGCATCCCAAACTACGAAACCACCCAGCTGGCCGATAAAAACATTATTAACGCAAAGGATATAAAAGAAAACCCGGTACCGCAAAAGGAGCATGTACCCTTTGGTAAAATAATTATGCAGGATAACCTCAATTTCACTTTTGTACATTTTGAGTTTGGCTGCCCTATAAAATATACTCAACAAATTGTTGCTCACATAGTTCAACAGTTAATTCCTGCTCACCAGGATATCCCCGAGCAACCGCCAAAGGCCGTTTGTTAATCTTCTCCTGTTTTAGTTCATTTCTTAGGGTAGCGGCTGTGCCACTCTACCGCTGTGTTATTATTTATTTCTGTCGATAGTTTATTCGTGGCTCAAGAGTTATGAAAATAACAACATATCGATAAGATTAGTAATCTCCAGACGATACATCCTCTCCCAACCTATAAACATTCAATTTATTAAAATGCCTTACATTACACTTGAAAGCCATTTGCCGGGCATTACCGGCCTGCTGGAGTATGCCAAAGAAGCGGCACAACCTATCCGTAACCTTACACAGTTTTTATTGCGCGGGCCATCAACCTTGTCTGAAGCCGATCGTGAGCTGATCGCCACAGTGGTATCACACAACAACCAATGCACCTTTTGCACTACCGCTCACACCGCCGCGGCCGACCTACTTGCAGGTGAAGCTGAAACAGCGCAAAAAGTAAAGGAAAACATTGAAACTGCCCCGGTTACCGAAAAAATGAAAGCTTTGCTTACCATTGCAAAGCTAACTGCCCAAAATGGCCGGAATGTAACTACCGAAGCCATCGACCGTGCCAAAGCTGCCGGAGCTACCGATATCGAGATCCATGATACCGTGCTCATAGCTGCCCTGTTTTGCTATTACAACCGCTATGTTGACGGATTGGCCACAGCCTTACCTGCTGATGCCGGCTATTACAACATACTGGCCGAGCGATTAGTAAACCATGGCTATACCCGCCTGCCACAAGGCTATGATCATTTAAAAAAATAACCCTAATCCTCATTTGAAGTAAAACCCAATCACAATGAAAAAACTTTTATTCATCATATTACTGCTCAGCTCAATAAACCTGTTTGCACAGGACATTAAAATAACGGGCAACATTACCGATGCAGCTACAGGCAAACCTGTATCCGGCGCAAGTATCGCTGTTAAAGGAAAACTTACAGGCACCACTACTGATTCAAAGGGTAACTATACTTTAAATGCCAATAAATTGAAGCTGCCCTTTACTATCATTATATCGGCAGTAGGCTTTGAAGTGCAGGAAAGCCAGATAACATCTGCCAATAACAATATCAGCGTCAAGCTAATACAAAAGGCAATTGTGCTTAATGAGGTGGTATCATCGGCTACCCGTATCAACCAAAGCATTTTACAATCGCCGGTAAGTATCGAAAAAATGAGCCTTAAGGCCATTAAGGAAAACCCTTCATTCACATTTTACGATGGATTACAGAGCCTGAAAGGCCTCGAAGCCGTTACCAGCAGTTTAACCTACAAACAGATCAACACACGCGGCTTTAACAGCACAGGTAACAGCCGTTTTTTACAACTGGTTGATGGTGTGGATAATCAAACCCCCGGTTTAAACTTTTCGGTAGGTAACCTTTTTGGCGCTTCGGATATTGATATCGAAAGTGTGGAAGTTATTCCGGGCGCGGCTTCGGCATTGTATGGTCCGGTAGCTTTTAACGGCTTACTTTCGCTTAAAACCAAAGATCCGTTTAAATACCAGGGATTAACCGTACAGGTAAAAAGCGGTCTCAACCACTTTGGCGAATCGGTTGTTAAGCCGCAGGGCTTATATGACTTTGCAGCCCGTTATGCCAAAGCATTCAATGATAAATTCGCGTTTAAAATCAACGCCTCATACCTTACCGGGCGCGACTGGTATGCCGATAACTATACCGACGTAAGCGCATCAACTCCAGCCGCTCAGCGCGGCCCCAATAACCCTGGCCGCGATGCACTTAACATTTATGGAGATGAGGTTACAAAAACCTTACCGGGAATTGGCCTTGTTTCCAGAACTGGTTATGAAGAAAAAGACCTAATGAACTACAACGTTTACAGCCTTAAACTTAACGGCGCATTACAATACCGCTTCAACAATAATCTGGAGGCAATCTACCAATACAACTACGGTCGCGGTACTGCAAGCTATACAGGCAGCAGCCGTTTCGACCTGAATAACTTTGTTTTGCAAACACACAGGATTGAGTTAAAAGGCAGCAACTTCTTCGTTCGCGGCTACTCGGTTGAAGAAAATTCACACGACTCATACAATACCCGCTCACTGGCTCAGTTCATTAACCGCGATTGGGTAAAAGACCTTAATGGCAACACCGTAACACCTGATAAAGCCGATGATACCTGGTTTACCCGCTATGCCGCAGCATTTAACGGTTCGGTAAGTGGCGTTACACCAAACAGCAATTCCGCTGCAAGGACTTTCGCTGACCAGGGTCGCTTTTTACCGGGTACAACAGAATTTAACAATGCTAAGAATGCATCAATTCATAATTATGGATTAAGCGGTGCGGGCGTTTTCAGTAACAGTAAATTTTACCATGCTGAAGGCCAGTATGATTTTACCAGCGCCATAAAAGTGTTTGAGCTTTTGGCCGGAGGCAGTTTCCGCAATTACAGGATGTTTACCAACGGCAGCTTGTTTGATGATAAGGTAAATCGTGTAACCATTAAAGAGTACGGCTCATTTTTACAAGCCGGCAAAAAACTGTTTGATGACAACCTGAAACTAACAGCTTCTATCCGTTATGATAAAAACGAAAACTTTAAAGGCAGCTTCACTCCTCGTGTTTCGGCAGTTTATACGGTTGATAAAACCTCAAACTTCAGGGCATCATATCAAACCGGTTTCAGGAACCCAACCCCGGTTGATCAGTTTATCCACCTTAACGTAGGCCCTATCACTATTTTGGGTGGTGCGCCTAATAACAGCAAGGGCCTAAACGTTTATGAAAACTCGTTCACCTCGTCATCGGTAAGTGCTTTTGGCGCTGCGTTTGGCAAGGCGGTACAAAGCGGTACGCCATTCCCACAGGCTATCGAACAAAACAAAGGGCTGCTCCAAAAAGCAAGCGTAGCCTACATTAAACCAGAGCAGCAAAAAGCATTTGAAGTGGGCTATAAAGGCTTGATGATGGATAAATTACTGATTGACGTAAACTACTATTACAGCAGCTACACCAACTTTATTCTGAATACTGTGGTTATTCAACCCAGCAATCCAATTCTTGGTTCTGATGGCCAGGTTACCACAGCCTCCGCAACTGATATTCCTAACGGTAAGGTTCACGCCTTCCAGTTGTATACCAACGCACCGGATAAAGTATCGGCCCAGGGAGCAAGCGCCGGTTTAACATACCTGCTTAACGGCGGTTACGCTTTGGGTGGTAACGCAACTTTATCAGTATTTAACCTTCGCAACGCTAATCTTAACAATATTGCGGCTTTCAATACACCAAAATGGAGCACTAACGCTACGTTTGGCAATAGCAACGTAATCAATAATTTTGGCTTTAACGCCGCCTGGCATTGGCAAACCGCTTACGACTGGTATGGTACATTTAATGGAACCCGCCCCGGCCGCGTAGATGCTTATTCAGTTGTCGATCTGCAATTCAGCAAAAAGCTTCCGAAAATAAAATCAACCGTTAAACTGGGAGGCAGCAATATCTTCAACAACCGCATTTACCAATCGTATGGTTCGCCGGCAATTGGCGCCATTTATTATGTTTCAATAGTATTTGATGACCTTTTAAAATAGAACAACATGAGCACTTTAGCAATTGAAGAGCAGGTTGTAAAACCTCAAACTAACCTCAGCGCCGCATACAGGGTGGCGCTGTTTGTAATCTGTTTTTTTAGCACTGCATTAGGTGGTTCCGTTTCAACGCTGATGTCGGTTTACCTGCCCGTTGTGATAAAAGACCTTCAGGGTGCCGTTCCTGCCAATGAGATCAACGCCATTAGCGGGTATATCAATGCCATTTTCATTTTTGGATGGGCGTTTGGCGGCTTTACCTGGGGGGTTATCAGCGATAAAATGGGCCGCAAAAAAGCCCTGTTGCTGGCTATTGGCAGTTATGGCATATTCACTATTTTGACCGGGATGATGCCAACCTGGTGGGGCGTGCTGCTTTGCCGCTTTTTCAGCGGTTTTGGTGTAGGCGGTGTTTTGGTAACTTCCATCACCTTAGTGAGCGAAGTTTGGCCTGCCAAAAGCAAAGCTGTAATCATAGGCATTCTTTCCATAGCTTTCCCGGTAGGTATTTTCTCTGCAGGGCTAATCAACTTTATTGTATCATCATGGCGGTCGGGCTTTTTAGTCGGGGTGATCCCTCTTGCATTGGCATTGATAGGCTCTTTGGTTTTGAATGAATCTGAAAACTGGCTCAACTACCGTAACGATATCGTCAACCGCGAAAATCCCTTGAATAAACTGCTCTCTAAAAGCCATCGCCGCGAGCTTATTGTAGGCTCCTTAACCTTTGGCACTATGCTGATAGGTTTATGGGCCATATTTTCATGGCTGCCTACCTGGGTGCAAAGCCTGATTACCGACCATGATGCCGCGAAAGAACGCGGCCTGAGCATGATGTGTATGGGAATGGGTGGTTTAACCGGTGGTTTCTTTTCAGGATGGCTTGTTAACCTGTTATCTATTAGGCGCTCCATGGTGATCTGTTTCGCGGTTTGCGCGGGTATGTCATTTATCCTGTTTAAAACCAATGCCACGTTCAGTGCAGCAGTTTACATCGAGATCATCACACTGGCCCTATTTTTCGGGGCGAGCCAGGGCGTATTATCAGCCTATATTCCACAATTATTTTCAACCGGCATCAAAGCAACTGCAACTGGCTTTTGCTTCAACATCGGGCGCATATTTACAGCTACTGCGGTTTTATTTGTAGGCGTGCTGGTATCAACCCTGGGAGGTTACGGCAACTCGCTATTCATCTTTTCACTGGTATTTATAATTGGCTTACTGGTAGTATTATTTGTACGGGAGAAAGCCGAAGGCGAGGAAAAAGCAAAAAGCTGAAAGCTTAAAGCCGAAAGCTTAGAAGAAAATTAAAAAAACACTAATTCAATAACTCACTAATTCACTAATTAAAAATATGGCACACATCAATGTACCCGAAGGCGTTCCGGGCATCCGTTCGCTGGTAATGTTCAGGCCCGAAACCGGTCAGTATTTGTATGAACTGGCCGAAGTGTTATTACGAGGAGAATCAGCCTTAAGTCCGGCCGACCGTGAGCTCATAGCCACCTATGTATCATACCGCAACAACTGCACATTTTGTTACAGCAGTCATGCCGCTGCCGCCCGTTGCCTTTATGAAGATGACGCCCTTATTGTTGACGAAGTGCTGCGCGATATGATCGAAGCCCCCATCAGCAACAAACTAAAAGCTTTGCTGAATATTGCCGGCAAAGTACAGATCCTTGGTAAAGAAGTAAAGCAGGAAGACATTGACGCCGCACGTGCAGAAGGAGCTACTGATCGCGAAATTCACGACGCGGTATTGATAGCAGCCGCGTTCAGCATGTTTAACCGCTATGTTGACGGGCTTGCCAGCCTTACCCCTACCGATCCCGAAGCTTACGCCGAAATGGGTAAACGTATGGCTAAAGGTTATGTATTACCACAGCCTCAACATTAATTTAACCTGACAGATATGGCACATATAGAATTAAATAACGATCTGCCCGGCATCCGCGGTTTAATGTTTTACAGTCCTGAGACTGAGGCGCCATTAAACGCCCTCGCCGAGCAATTGCTTCGCGATGATAATAACACGCTATCGCGCGGAGAACGGGAACTGATAGCAACCTATGTATCCTACCTCAACGATTGTTTCTTTTGTCAGAATGTGCACGGCGCAGTAGCCGGGCATTACCTCGGCTGCACTATTGATGAGATAGATGCTATCAAAGCTAATTTTTCTACAGCTGATCTTTCGCCCAAGATCAAAGCGCTGTTGGCTATTGCCGGCAGTGTACAAAAAGGTGGAAAACATGTAACAACTGAACAAATTGAAGCCGCCCGTACGGAAGGCGCGGATGATAAAGAGATCCACGATACCGTATTAATTGCTGCCGCATTTTGCATGTATAACCGCTATGTTGATGGATTGGAAACCTGGGCACCGCAAGACCGTCAGATCTATATCGACCGGGCACCTGAACGTGCCGAAGTTGGTTATATATCAAGCATTTTTAAAAAAGCTTAATACCTACTGCTTTATCACGCCCACAGCTCGGAGTTTTTAACTTCGGGCTGTTTTTTTGTTATTAAACGCTGCTCTATCCTTTGAATCGAATATACTATGAAGCTGTACCACAAATCAGGATTAGCCTCGTTTTTTTCTTATTCAGTTAATAAGTGATATATAGTTTGAGTTGGATTTACTAACAAAGGGGGTTAACAGGGTTAACAGAATTCAGGGTTAACACTTACATATATATTTAAAAATCAGATAATTAATCGTTTTTTATACAAAAAAAGTGTTACCCCCCTTTTGTATAATATTATCAGCTAATTTTCAATTCATCTAACTGTTTTTTTCGCGTATCCCTTGTCATCGACCGCAGGAAAAAATCTTATACACCCTGCTAAGCGGACTTTGCAAAACCGCTCAGCCGGGCTCATAAGATTTCTCTTTTGCCCCTGTACTCATTCCCCCCAAGCTCTATCGAAACGACAAAAAGCTTAAAAAAAACTTCTATTTAAACACCACCCTGCTCCCCTCACTATGCGCATTAAACTCCGGCGCATACATGCATTGGATACTGGTAATCCCCGTTGAAAAATTGCCAGGCTGTGTTACCCGCAATTCATATTCAAATACGTAGCTGCCTTTGTTTAAATAACTAATGAAAAAGTTGGTTGCTACATCTTTAGATACCTGATAATATGATAAACCATCCTGGTATTTATATTCCGATAAAGCCGTTATAGGCTCCGTACCTGCCGGGCGAAGATCCTTAAGCTGCACATATTCATAATCACGACCAGCTTTTAAATACACCACCACTTTGAGCAAATCTCCGGTTTTAGGCTGATGCGCTACATCAACCTCCTGCAATACGGGGCCTGCATCTGTTTGCTTTTTGATGAAGTACTTACGCTCCAAATGGATATCCGTTTGCGACGGGTTGATCTTATCCATTTGCTCCAGGTACTGCCAGTACATAGCACCATAGCTGATGGATTTTCCGTTATTTTTGACCTCCACCTTGCCCAATGCAGGTTTTACCTGATCATCAATCCAGCTGGTTTTTATGTAGCCAATACCCGCATCAGCTTTAACCTCCGGTTTTAATTCAGCGAGCGGTTTATTATCCAGCTTAATTTCAGATGCAGCGCCACCTTGCAGCCAGTCTTCCTGTTTTAATAGCAGTGCATACACTGCAGCGGCAGTTGCTTTGGTGGTTTTCCAGTTATTGGTTTGCTTGTTGCGCATAAGCCAGATCTTCATTTCCTCAACCGCTTTTGCGTTATTACCAGCTTCAGTGAACAACTCTATCATTAAACTTTGCGTTTCAATTGGCGACTGGTACCAGTAATAACCCACCATGTTTTTTCCCCAGTACATACCCATTTCGTCCGAAGTTTGTGCCGTTTCCATCAACGATTTAATGATGGCCTTTGTAACCAATGGTTTGCCGTTACGCACCATGGTAAGGGCTATCATCCCCTGCTCATAAATGCTTCGCGTTACCCATTGATCTTCGGCTCGTTTCAGATAATTATTGAAGATAGATTTTAACGCCGGTTCCATTTGCTTATCAGTGTAGTAACTCCGCACGTACCACGCATGGGCTTCATCGTAACCAATCTCTCTTTTTTGATAGTCCTTTTGTTTCTTCTCTTCTTTATCCTGTTTTATCAGCCCGGCATCCATATACCCAAGCGCTTTGCCGGCAATCTCTTTTAATATTTTATTATCAGCTGTGGCTATCTTCAGATGATAAAGCTGTCCTATTTCTTCCAAAACATGGCGGGTGATGTAATCATCGGCATAATTGCCCCCAAACCAGGGGAAAGCGCCGTTCGGTAATTGCTTTTGTTTCAGTTTATCCAGGTTAGCCTTCATTTCGTAGCTCATTTTATTGAGATCAAAAAGCTGGGCTATCCTTTTCTTTTGCTCCGACTCGCTAAGGGCATCCTGCAGCCATGGCGTTTCTTCGAGCAGTGTGGTTTTTAATTCCTGGTTCTTTTCGAGATTGGAGAGCAATTCTTTACTGTCGCCACTTTTCCACTGATCAAATACCTGCTTGATCAGCTGCATTTTACTGATCAAATCTGTCGACAAGCTATTGGCATAATAACGGCTAAACAATTGTTCCGAACACTCATACGGAAACTCCATCATGTAAGGAATGGCCTGCACTGCATTCCAGGCCGGATTTTGACTGTATTCCAGCGTGAGGGTTTTACTTTTTAACGTAGTGCTGCTATTGTTAATTAGCTTATCAAAATTGAATGTTTTAGTTTGCCCGACCCTTACCATCATCGGCAAACTTTCGGTAACCAACATACGGTTTGGCAATACCGGGATAGTATTTTCTTCACCGTCGGTGTATTTACCCGCGTCAGCTGTTAAACGATAAGTAAGTGCATCAAGCCCGGGCGGGATTACCAGTTTAAAAGAAATTGATTTAGTTGCCGAAGCGCCGATCTCAAACTTTTGTTGTGCATCATCTTTATTTGTTAATAGTTCTACAGGTTGCATATTAATGCCATTGAAGAGCCGTAACTCCACTTGTCCCTTTAATGGTTCTCCTTCGAGATTAGCTAACCGAGCGGAAACGACCACAGTATCACCTTCACGTAAAAAGCGGGGCATATTGGCATTTATACTCAATTGCTTTTGTGTAACCACCTCGGCTTCGGTATAACCAAGCTGTAATTGTTTATCATGCGCAAAAGCCCTGAACTTCCATTTGGTAAGAGCCTCGGGCATGGTGAACTCAATCAATACCTCTCCTTTTTCATCTGTACGGAGTTGCGGGTAAAAGAAAGCTGTTTCATTAAAGTTTTTGCGGGTGTTGATTGGTTTCGGATCAGACCGGAGTTCATCATAATGCATCGAAAACTTACCGACTTGTTTCTCCCTTATAACAACGTTATCGCCTTTGTATAATACTTCTGCATCGGGTTTTACAACAGGGGCATTAAAACCAACAGCGTTAGAATAACCATACAAGTTTCCTTTTAATGCGCTAACCGCAGGTGGCTCTAACTGTCCCTGTTTCACATCACTGCTGTCTACCGACTCATCACTCGTAACCGGGGGAGGAAACTTGATTGTAGAAGCAATGTACACGTAACCATTTTGCGGCAAATTAACGTATTTGATAGTGAAATACTTTTTGCTAAATACTAATGTAGCATTTTGAGGCACTTTGATTTTGTAAAACCCAAACGAATTGGAAATTGTGCTGATCCTGGTATTCTTAATGGCAATCTTCACATTATCCTGCGGCTCGCCGTCGGTATCTAAAATCCTGCCACTTACTATATATCCATTTTTAACAAGCGCGGCATTTTTGATGTACAAGGCCTCGATCTGCTTATTCTTAGTCGATCCTTTTTTATATTCTTTTACTGATTCGGTATAAGTATTATAACCATAATTATCGCCGCCAAAATAACTATAGCCAAACCAGTTAAGCGTTTCGTAATCAAAATTCAACATATGCGTATAGTATGGGGCCTGATCAAAAGTGGCTGTGCCAATCGCAATTACAAATTCTGTAAAACTTCGCCAATCAAAATAATCGGGGTCGTAGTTGTATACAGGCAATTGCTGGTCCCATGTTTGAGGCAGTGCAACATCGTCAAGCGAGGCGTCATACATGCCTGCCAATAACTCAGCCTCTTTTTTTTCTTTACCGGGGGCAGATACCTGCAATTTCCATTGTTCTTTTTCGCCCGGTTGTAACTTATCTCTGAAAGTAAGCAAGCGGATCTTTAATGCCGATGCAGTATCTTTTATTTTAATATGTGTGTAGCTACGATACAAGCGGTTATCGTTCAGCATTAAAAACTGAACCGCAAAATTATTTTTGGCGGTTGCCGGCACAGGGATTTTTAAACTCTGTTGATGATCGCCTCCAACGGTAAGCCACTCTGACGACAGCATTTTAGGCCCCTCATATTTTTCGACCAGGATATGGCTTTCCCTGCTTATGCCCAGCCAAAATTCGGCAGTTTGCCCGGCCTTATCTATTTTATCGTTGATGGTAGTTGCCCAACTATCCATATCGGGTGCTTTGCCCGGCTCATTATTAACCTTTATATAATAGGTTTGTGATGTGGTATCGCCTTTATCATCCTTTGCATTTATAATCAGCTTATAAACACCGGTTGGCTGCTGCTTTAACCCCGCTAAATCAAACTGACTATTTGTAGTATCGCTAACTTTTACATCGGCTTCAATAATTGTCTTATTTATTTGCCAGGTATCCTGTTTATCTTCCTTTTTATAAGCGTAGCCTGCAAATAAGGTTTTAAATTCATCAATGGTCATCAGGTATTGATCAGGTTCATCCCACAACCGTTTCTTAAATACGCCGTCGGGCCGATTTAACGAATACACTTTTACATTTAACAAACCATTTTGTGGTTGCCCGTTGATATTACTAAGCTTTACGGGGATAATAGTTTGATCTTTTGCAGATAACTGTTCGGGCACCCTTAATTCCAGGTCAAGTACATTATTGCTTACCTTAACAATCGTATTGGCTGATTGCGTTTCACCGCTGCCATCGGTTACATTAGCCGTTATGTTATAATTATACATATCCGGAAGTTTCCCATCGCTTGCCGAAGCTCTAAAAGCAAAGTTAAATTCGCCATTATCATTTGCTTTGATGGTGTCTGATGCTATTTCAACATTATTAGCATCCTCAAAACTATCCCCCATCATTTTTAAATAATAAGGTCGATACGCAGCAATACGTTTAACATGATAAGCTACCTTAGCCCCTGAAAGACCGTAACCAGAAAATGCGGTAACTTTACCTTTTATACATACAGAGTCATTGAACTTATAAGTTTCCTTAACCGGCGAAAATGTTACCTGGAAAGTTGGCCGCTTGTATTCCTCAACCCTGATCAAAGCCGAACCATGATCGGTAGTTACAGACATCATACCACCCAGCGTTTGCTGAGGTATAATAAATGAGCCTGTTACCGTACCGTACTCATTGGTTTTGAGGTTCAGGATACCTTGCTTTTGCCTGTTGGCATCAAATAAACTAACAATAACCTGCTCATTGGGTACAATGCTACTTTTATTGTTCAAGGTACTTATTTGCAAACCTTTAAAATAAACCGTTTGGCCTGGGCGATAGATTTGCCTGTCGGTAAATAAAATGGTACGTTCAATGGTTTTTGCTGCAACTTGCTGGGTTTCGACAGCACCCAAAAGATAACTTTGCATTACCATCAGTTTGTCTCCAACTGTTGATAGATCTGCATTAAAATGATTCTCCCGGCATGAAAAAGTAAACACACCATCAACATCCGAAACACCATTGCTAATAGGGTTCCGCATTGTTTTTCCCTTGTTGTTATAAGTATTGTACACATTAACCTTAATGCCTTTTAGTGGCTTTCCACTATCCCGGTCCAGCACCCGAATCTCTTTTAGGCCATCAGGCCTTTGCCGGGTTACATAAGCCAATCCGCTAACTTTGAACTCTGCTAATCCCGTCAGCGATGATCTATATACTGAGGAGTCATCAACCATTAAAATATAATTACCTGGTTTTAGCGGAGCTATTTTAAATTCGGTCTGGTGATCTTTATAATCGTGCATCTCAGGCAGTGAAAGGTTACCGGCTTCAATGGGCTTTAATTTACTCACAAAATCGTATACCCTTTTGGTAATCGTTAACTCCTCTTCTTCATCCTGCTTGTTGTCTTTTTTTAGCTGATCTATTTGCGCGTCGGTAATACCATATATTACAAATTCAGCTTGTTTAACATTAGCATACTGCAAGCTTGCCAATAGTGGTTTACCGGGAGCATATACCTCTTCAACCTGGGCTGATAAGGCCCGTTTTTCTAACTCTTGAATGTAGGCCACGGCATTTTTTCCACTTATACTATTGGGAAATACCCCCTTAGCCTTTTCATAATAGCTGTATGCCATAACCAGACTATCATGATTTTGATAGTAACGTCCTAATTGTACTAAGGCCTCGGCACTTATTGGTTTAGCAGCAAAATCGGCCGCTGTTTGTTTTAAACCCGAAAGGTATAGCGAGTCGGCATTAACCAAAGTGGATTTATCATGCAAAAACCTGAGCCGTTGCAGTTCAAGATCGGCAATGGCTTCAATATTATTTTCATGCAGATGAAACGCGGATGCCTGCTGTAATAACTTAATTCCCTGATACCAGGACGAAGCGGTATCTGCGCTACTGATATTGAGCTTAATAAATGAACGGGCAGCACCAAAAAAAGCAGGATCATTTAAGGAGAAAGCCATTTTAGGTTTGATGATCTCCGGTTCATCAGCTAAAAAGAATTCAAAGGCCCGTTGTGCCAACAGGTCGTAAAGTGTAGGCCGTAAATAACGGATGCTTTTATCGCCCTTTAAAACACCATCAAGAGTGCCAATTGGTGTGGCCTGTAACTGTTTGACATCAGCAAGTGACAGCCGGTATTGCTTTGATGTTTCTGAAATGATGGTTTGCAGGTCCCACTTGGTATAGTCATCGCCGGGTGTTTCCAGGCGGCTTCGCTGATTGTAATTGTAACGGTTTTCCTGGTAATAATGCCAGTACATTTCGGCCAGCATTGATTGCAATACGGGTTTTGCCGGGTACTTCGCTTTATCAATATCAGCTTTTAACCGGGTGATAATAACAACCAATGCATTCTCTTCAATATATGACTGAAAAGTCATCCTATAAATTACCGCGTGGATCTGTTGTGGGGCATTACTTTCATCGTGGGCCAGCTTGTCGAGTTTATCAACTTCCTTCAATGCTGATTTGGGCAAACCTACGGCTGCCAGTGAATCGATCCGGAAACTGAGCGCATCATATTTATTCTGTGCTGATACCAGGTTAACAGAAATAATCAAGCTTAAAACAAGCAGGCAGGCAAGGGTTCTAGCAAGTTTTGATAACATGCGGGATAATGGTTTTGGTTGATGTTTAAACGGCATACCAAGATATAAAATATCCATAGCTTAAATTTTAACGTTTTTTAACGATTGATCAATCACTCTACCCTTAAGATGCAATTACAAACCTTTTTCCATAAATAGTTTTCGGACCTTCCTATCCAGTCAATTGAAACAGCAATATTACTTTGTAAATTAATTTAAAAAGTTAATTTTAGTTATGCTAACCACCAATCATAAACTAATTAAAACCCTGCTGCTCACAGCATTTATCGGCCTGCAAAGCTTGCAAAGCAATGCCCAAACCAAAGCGGGTACAACCGAAATAACTAAATGGCAATACGGCAAAACCGGAGCTGTTTCCCTTACTTATGATGACGGCTCCATGAACCAGTTCAGAAAAGCCCTCCCTGTGATGGAACGCCTAAAAATGCCGGCCACATTTTTCATCATTACCGGATCTATCCCCGGATCCAAATACCATGGGAAATTTATTGGCCGCCCGGTAAAGGAGATCATCAAAGAATCGGCAACGGTTCCAACTAATGATCAGAATTTTTTTGAGCGGTGCTCTGCCACAGGGTATTTAGGTTACAAGGGTACCATCGCTTCACATACGCAGGCCGGAAGTTTGTACGATAGCGGTAAAAAAGAAAAAGCGTTTAAAGTACTTGATGATATTTATGCCAAAGCCCGCAATGGCGAATTAAAACCCGGCTACGAACCCAACGATGAGTTTAAACAATCCGTAGGTTCAACCTGGGATGATTTCAGAAAAGATGCAGCCAAAGGATATGAGTTTGCCAGTCATTCCATTACCCACCCCAGCATGCCCGGGCTTGATGAGCAGAACCTGCTTTGGGAACTGGAAAAAAGCAAGGCAGATATTCTGGCCCAGCTTGGCCCTAAACATACATTCTCGGCAGAGTGCCCTTACGGCTTTGAAAACGACCGCGTAATGAGCTATGCCCTTAAAATATATCCGGCATTGCGTAACCGCATGCCCGAGCCATGGCTAAAGGAAATTGACCGCGCCAGCAAACAAACACCCGGCTCAACGGATAAAGATTATATTCAATGGCAGCGCGGGGCAACTACCAAAACACCGCTACCTATGATGAAACTTTGGGTTGATACTACGCTTAATCATACCAATACCTGGCTGGTACTTGTTTTCCATGGGATTGACGGCATGGGTTACGAAGCCCTGCCCAGCACCCTGCTCGATGAATATTTCCAATACATCAAAAGCAAAAACGACAAACTATGGGTAGCAACTTTTGGCGATGTAACCCGCTACATGCGCGAACGTGAGCACGGCAAAGCCGATGCTTCAACTACAGGAAACATAATACAGGTAAAAGTAAGCCATAGCCTTGATGGCAAAATGTATTATCTGCCGTTAACGCTCAAAACCTACGTATCACCAGGCTGGACAAATGCAACAGTGACCCAGGGTTCAAAAAGCAAAAAGATTAACACAGCTAAAGATCAGCACGGTACCTATGTACTCTATCAGGCTCAGCCAAATGAAGGCATAGTAACGCTAAAGAAAGGATAATTATGTTGGATAATTTAATTGATGCTGAAGTAGTTTTTGATAAAATAGCCTGCTTCAGCACCAATTAACAATTGCTTTTAGTTCAACTGCAAAGTTTGCGGGCCGAACTCTTCAAAATGGATCAGTTGCTTATCGATCCCTTTTTTAACCAGTTCGCGGTAATGCAGCTCAATAAAACCTGCGGGGCCGCAAATGTAGTATTCGGTGTTTGGCTCAAAGATCTCGTCGCCCAGTTGGTTAAGGTCAACCCAGCCTTCATAAAAATTATCAGGTGTTGCCTCCTCAATATCGTTATAGAAAATGTGCTTTTTAACCTCTTCGTTTTTACCTTCCCAATGTTCAATAACTTCTTTAAAGGCATGTACATTTTTGTCGCGGCAACCGTGGACCCAGGTTTTAGGTCGTTTACTGCCGCTTTTAATCAGGCTTTCCATCATGCTCATTAATGGGGTTTGGCCAACGCCGCCGCTAATGAAAACTATTGGGTGGTCACCATCACCATTTAGTACAAAGCCACCTGCCGGTGCAGATACCTCGATGATATCACCTTCATTAACAAAATTATGCAGGCGGTTGCTGATCATGCCATCGGCAAGCAATTCAGTTCCAGCTTCGCGTTTAACCGAAATCCGGTAATACTCACCATTAGGCGCACTTGAAATACTGTACTGACGGGGTTGTAACAGGTTAAGCTCGGGCAAAAACAAACGCACGCTTAAAAACTGACCGGGCGTAAAATCCGGTACCGCTCCACCGTTCGCGGGATAAAGGTAAAAGGAAATGATCTCTGCCGATTCTTTTACTTTCTGTTTTACCACAAATGGTCTCCAGCCTGTCCAGCCACCTTTTTTAGCCACTTGTTTACTGTAAAGGTTTTGTTCATGGCCAGTCATAATGGCCGCCAGCTGATTGTAGGCAACAGTCCATGCTTCAAGCAGTTCGGGTGTAGCGGCATCGCCCAATACTTCGCTGATTGAGGCAATCAGGTGACCGCCAACAATAGCATAATGCTCAGGCCTGATATCAAGACTTGTATGTTTTTGACCAATGCCATCAAGCACGGGCATTAACACGCCCGGATTTTCTATATGCTCGGCATAAGCCAGTACAGCCATGGCAAGAGCGGTTTGTTGTTTGCTGTTTTGCTGATTGCCCATGTTAAACACATTTTTAAGTTCGGGGTTATGAGTAAACATCCGGTTGTAAAAATGAGTTGTTAACAATACTCCATGCTCCTTCAATACAGGTACCGTGGCTTTAACCAGCTCTTTTTGTTCTTTAGTAATCATCATTTTAACAGTATATATTTATAATTAATTGCTGTGCCTGTTTAACCCTGTATCAAAAGGCAAATACTATCCTCAAGGGCCAGCAGACTGTGCAGCACATTTATTGGTATTTCGAAATCAGTATCGCGCATCAACTCAACCGAGCGCTCATGTTCTTTATACAATACGCTTCCTTCGGTTACTATCAGCGTGGCAGGTACGGAACTTTTATGCTCCTTTAAAACCGCTCCTTTTTTCAGGCCTATTGCTAACACTTTATAGCCATTGCCTTGTTTTAGTATTTTAACTATCGGCCCTGTAGCTAAGGGCATTTGCCCCCGCACTTGTTCTATAATCATATCAATTAATGTAAATGTTATCAGCTTCAAGGTATTTGATCTGCGCACCGTTAGCCAGTACAATCCAGGCCTTAAAATCATTGATTATTTTAAGCATATGCTGCTCGTTGGCAGGGATCAGAAAAGTTTCGCCTTTGCCAAGTTCATAGGTTTCGCCAGCGTAGATGAGCAGGGCGTTCCCCTCCTCTACAATCAGGCAGGCATCTGAAGTAGCTATGTGCCTTTTCATATTTGCACCTGCGGTAAGCTCAACCTTAACCACCTGGAAGTGTTCGTTTACTTCAAGTTGTTTCATAACATTTGATTTTTATATCTGGAAATATCGGCTACATAATAACTCTTCCTGATCCACTCTTCATATTGGCCAGCTTACTCATGAACATTACCGCCATTAAGCCCGCCCTGTTCTTGGCATCATTGGCCATAGGACCGGCAAAGTGCGCGTCAACAGTTTCTTTAAACAGATCCAGCCAGCGATCAAAATGAGCATTACCGATAGGTAGCGGCGCATGACTCGCAAAAGGATTACCTTTAAACCCTGGAACACCAAACAATGCAGCATTCCAGAAGGCGTACATTTTATCAAGGTGCGGCTGCCAGTCGTTTTTTATAACTTCGGCAAAAATGGGTCCCAATAATCCGTCAAGCCGCACCCTGGTATAAAATTCATCAACCAGTAGCTTGATTGATGTTATGTCTTGTATATCATTCATTAGTGTGTATTTATCTGTTTTATTTCTACCTCCGTCGTGCCGAACTTGTTTCGGCACCTCACCTGCTATATGTCACCTGCATTATGGGATCCCGAAACAAGTTCGGGATGACGTCGCGTTTATTATTCCTATTTCAAATACTACTGATTTACAATACAATAAATCAAAAATCCAAAATCTAATATCCAAAATCACGGGGCGTTACCTGCGGCCCGGGCTATCCGCTCATACTGCACAGGCCTTAGTCACAGGCCGGTATCCGCTACTATCCCTAACGCCGGGTATAGAGATTTGAGATCAGAGATTAGTTCACTTTAAGATTTATTCAACTCACCCAACCTCTAATCACCAACCACTAATCTCTCCACTACAGCTTCACCGCCAGCGATGTGATAATGAAATACCCTGTCCAGGCCACAAACAGGATAATCCCTACTACTAGCCACCAAGGGATACTTTGCGGGGTTTCGCTGCCTGCCAACATAAAAGTTTTCTGATCGCCTTTACCATAGGCGTTGATCATCAACGGCAATACGCCTTCTACAATTTCATCTTTCTTTAAACCCTCAATGGCTATCGCCGGGCCGTTACGCACCACAAAGGGAATTAGCTTTATACCTTCCTTACCCTGGTGATCTTTGCTTACTACTTTTAACACATGATTACCATCGGTTAATTTTCGGGTATCCAGATCAAAGGTTACCGGTGCAGGGAACTCCCCTATCGGCTTCGGGTCCTCATCAATAAACAGGGTTACTAAACTTTGCTCTCTCATGGTTTAAGGTCGTTTAAAATCATCCGTTTAATGTGTTCTTCGTTCTTTTCGCCGGGCTTTATAAAGCATTTGATGGTTGCAATCAGCACATACAGCGTAATTACCACCATTACAAAAACTATAAGATAATCCCAGTTGCTATCCGGGCCGGCACCATGGGTGATGCCCCCAAAGCCACCGGCCCGTTGTTTTTTACAGGCCTCACAACCTATAACATCCAGTTTAAGGATGAGCAAGAACAGCAGTATGATGTATTTTTTCATTTTTTAGGTTTCTGTTGTTTTACTTTTTAGCAATTACGGTTTCGGGCTTACCAAATGTGGCTATGATCTTTTTCACATCGTCAGCAGTAACTTTTTTGGAATTATTACCCCAGTTACTACGTTCATGGTTCACTATGGCAGCCACCTCCTCGGGCTTTAGGTTATTGTTTGTACCAACTGCGGGCATTATACCGTAACCTTCACTTACACGACCGTTATAGCCTTTCATGATGATAGTTACCTGCACCTCCGGGTTGTCATCAAGCACTACTTTACTGCCTTTAAGCGCCGGAAAAGCACCAACCAGGCCTTCGCCATTTCCCTGGTGGCACGACTGGCAATTGGTAGCGTAAAGCGCAGCACCATCAAATTCCGGTTTGGCGGCTACACCTTTGCCGGGAGTTGTAGCGACAGCTTTTTCAGCATCACTTTTTCCATACAGAAATATCGGTACCGGTTTACCATCAGGCAGGGTAATTTCTTTTAACGATCGCAGGTAGGCCACAAGTGCCACAGCTTTATGAGTGGCCACAATTTTGCCGATTATACCCTTTTTAAAATCATCGGGCACGTTAACAATTACATCATTTGGCCATGCGTAATCCTTTATATCAAACAGCCACTCATATGATGGCATAACTGACTCTGCCACTACCGACCTCGGGTTAAACAAATGCAGGTAATGCCAATCGTTACTTGGCTGGCGGGTGCCTACGTTGGTTAAATCGGGGCCGGTACGTTCGGAGCCCATGAGGGTTGCTGTATTGCGCCAAACATCAGTACGGGTAATGTTGGCGTAATCGGCAGCAATGTTGGGGCGTGCACCCCACACTTTGTCCATATCCACATTACGTACCTGTTGGGTATGACAGGCCACGCATCCCTCAGCAATAAATACTGCTTTACCCTCTGTTTCAAGCCGGTTTAGCGGCTTACTGCCAGGTAATGGCGCATTATTATTTTGACTGGTGAATGCCGGCCCTATCGCTACAAAAAATGTAAGTAACACAAAGAAGCATAACGCGGCAGTAAAAAGCTTTTTATGATTGTTATAGATTTCCATGGCTATCAGATTTCAGCGTTAGCGGGTATAGTATTTAGCTTCTCAAAAACTTCCTTCCTGATATCGGGATCGCTTTTATCCCCCGAAAACATCACATAAATGTTCCAGGCAAAAACCAGGTGCGATGCCCACATCAGTGAACCACCAATGGCACGCCATAGCCAGTAAGGTGCCATAAGCACTACACTATCAATAAATGGTTTCCCATCGCGCCAGGCTATACCTTTCAGCGTGCCACCTATCATGAGCGGAATGGTGTAAAACAATAAACCAATCAAAGCCAGCCAGAAATGTGCACCAACTAAGCCCTGTTTAGGCTCGTTACCTGTAAGTCTTGGTACTATCGTATAAATACAGGCCCAAAGCATAAAGGCAATAATACCGTACATGGTAAGGTGCGAGTGTGCTGTGGTAAAATCGGTAAAGTGCCAGATAAGGTTGGTTTCCCTGAATGCTTCTGCCGTCCCCTGTGTGGAACCGGTGAAGTAAAACAGGATCCCAACGATATAAAATGGCAGTGTGTAACTCCTGCCAATCTTGTTAAAATTGCCCCTGAAGGTCATGATAAAATTGGTGGTACCAGAAAATACCGGGATCAACATCCCCATACTGCCTACAATAGCTACGGTTTGCAGCCACCATGGTATTGAGCTAAAAATAAAGTGATGTGTACCTATCAGCGTATAAAATAAAATCTGCGACCAAAAGGCCAATATTCCTAAACTGTAAGAGTAAATAGGCGTATTTAACTGCTGTGGTAAAAAGTAGTAAACCAATCCGAGGTTAAAGAACATAAACCACATGCCTACGGCCTGGTGCATATAATACCCCTGCACAATGGTTTCGCCGAGGCCGTCCTGGTAAAAGGGCAGATAGCCTACCGTTACAATCACCGTTAAAAACATCATAGCCGAAACGATATACCAGTTGGAGATATAGATCTCTTTAGTTTTGCGCTGTGCTATAGTTTGGATGTAATTAGCGAGGCTTACTACAATACCACCGGCAAAAAGCGCCATAACTGGCCATATATATTCACGGTATTCGCCACCGCCGTTGTTAATACCGGCCATGAGCATACCGCTGCCTATGATAATAGCAGTGTTCATGAGTATGAGCGAATAATATCCTCGTTTGATGCTATAAACTACCGTATTACTAACCGTGCTAACCACGTAATTTCCAAGGCCCAGCATGGCCATTGACGACCAGCCCCAGAAAACCATATTGGTATGTACAGGCCTTAACCGGCCAAAACTTAACCAGCTGATATGATCTGCATCGGGCGATACAAATTTGATACCGATATACTCACCTACGGAAGTACCCAGCACCAACCACAACGTAGCGGTTCCAAGGTACCACATAATCAACTTTACCAGTTTAGGGTCGGTTTGGTGCTTGGGTGCTGCTTTGCGCTTGGATGCAAAAAAACGCGGGCCATGAACTTCATCAACATTCAGCAGGATACCTTTAGAGTCTTCCGGCCCAATTGTACCGGCAAGTTCATTGTTGGTTAAACGATAGTTAAGCGCGTGCTTGCGTTTAATAAGTTCTTCATATACAGTATCGTCATTATCAACAACATCAGCCAATTCACTGGTTTCCTTTTTTACACGGCTGTAGCGGGTTTTGGCAGCCTGGTTGCGGATCTTTAAAGCCACCAAAAAAACTGTCACCACCAGCGGAATAAAGATCAACGTAAGCATAATGATCATACCGGGACTGGTTAATACATTTTTGCTTTCGGCCGGTGTTTGTGCCTGGGTGGATAATGCTGAAAGTACAAGCAATAATACTATAACAGCTGTAAAGCCATTATTATCCCCCTTTGCTTTGTTAATAGCTTTTTTACGATGGTTTCTGCGGCTTATTAACAGATCAAGCTGGCGAGCATCCAGGCTGTTTATTTGCCTGAAAATCCATTTATCGCCGTGTTTTTCCTGTGCGGCTTCATCATATTTGAGGCTACGGGCCAAACGGATAAGCCAAAGCAGCAGTAACAACAAAAAGAAAATGGTAACTGCAATCATGATGCAGGCACCGGTATTAAAAGCTGGATCGGGCTTCAATACATCGGCTGCATAGGTAGCTGTGCCGGGGATCGACAGCATGCCGATAAGGCTGAGGGTTAAGTAGATTTTGAATTTCATATAAAATATATTAATACCTTTTTATATTTTAATTATTTAGATACGTCTATAATTTTATTCGTTAAAAACTGATTGATTTTGCCTCCGCCTGTAACCTTTTTGGCGGGCTGGTTTATTTTTTCAGTACTACAATTCCCAGGTTCAAATCTTCATTGAACTGGCTTATGGTGATAGATTCAAGCATGTTTTGTAAACGGTTCCTTACATCTAAAAAATCATGGTGTAAGGGACATGGATTTTTTGATGAACACTCTTTCAATCCTAAACCACAATCCCTGAATATACCACCGCCATCAACCGCTTCTATCACGTCGGATAGCGGGCGGGCCAGGCTTTGTGCATCAAGATAAAAACCGCCGTTGGGCCCTTTTACCGATTGAATAATACCTCTTCTACTTAAATCCTGAAGTATTTTAGCCAGGAAATGCTCGGGCGAATCAATGTTTACGGCTATTTCCTTTATGCCAACCCTACTACCGTCGGCGGTGCGCTGGGCTATAAAAAATACCGCCCTTACCGCATACTCACATGTTTTTGAAAATATTCCCATTGCTTTATAAAGCAAAAGTAATTATTTAAATCAACAATAAAAGATATAAATATCTTTTATTGTTTCGTTTACTTAAACCTGACAGTTTATGCCATTAGTTTTATTGCTTCCTGGCTGGTGCTGTTAAATTTATTTTGCTGGTTAAGCGGCAAGCTAAAAGAAAATACAGCACCTCCATCCTTTCCGTTTTCGGCCTTCACTGTACCGCCATGTTTTTGGATAATGCTTTTCACAATATACAAACCCAGGCCTTTGCTGTTTTTTTGCCTCATCGATTTTTGATTGCACTGGTAAAACTTCTGGAACAGCGCCTGGCTGCTTTCCTCATTAATCCCTACCCCCTCATCATGCACCGATACTTCAACATCATTTTCGTTACAGTCTATATTAATGTTAATGTGTGAGCATGGCGGCGAAAATTTGGCAGCGTTGGTTAAATAATTGATCAGCACCTGGATAATCTTGTATTTATCTCCCCTAACCAAAATGCTATCGGCAGTGGGATATTTACAAAAGCGGTGCCCGGGATAAAGAATCCTCATTTCACCAAGCACTGTATCAACCAGGTCGTTAATATCAAACAGGCTATAATTGAGCTGTGCTGATCTGTCCTCGCCGGTTGATGGTGATAAATATTCATCAATCAACTTGGTCATCCCGTTAATATGCTGATCAACCATGTTCAGCAACCTCACTGGTTGTTTATTGATACTGAGTGCAAGATGGTTAATTAAAAACTGGGTATTGAGCTTTATAATAGTTAACGGCGCACGCAGTTCATGATTTAAAATAGCCATGCTCAGGCAGTCCTCGTTAACTTTCTGGGTAACATCTTCAATGGTACCAATCATTTGCTCGGCAGTACCCCACCGGCGTGAGTATAAAACACCTGTAAGCCGGATCCATTTTTCGGTACCGGATGGGGTTACAATTTGCACCTGCTTTTCAAATTTGGTTCCATTAAAGGAGGCAACCTTAAACTCATGGATAAGTCCGCTCAACTGCCCGGGTTTAACAAGCCCAAAAAGTTCTTCGATATTTTCATCATATCCCTTTGATAGCTCAAGCATCTTGCGCATTCGCGGGCAAAAGGATACCTTATTTGACCGGAGCTGGATTTTCCAATTGCCTATGTATGCTGCTCCTATGGGGTGTTCAGGCATTAGCCCCGTCCGGCTTTCCATATTTCTGATTTCCCTGTTCATTTGGATATGTTTTTCTTAAATTTTATTTTATTACTGATAGATTTAACCTGATTACATTATTAAATTTTGACCATAAGCTTAATGACATCCCTTTAATGTACACCCCGTAATCGCTCATTAATATGCCCTTCATGTCATGGTTAATTAACCGAATGGCATACACCAAACTGCAATCATTATTCTTTCCCGATGATTTGCAGTGATAGGTTTCCAGGATATCAAAATCATCGGGCGAAATCAGCTCGTTGTATTGTAAGCACCTGATATATTCTTTCTCAATTACAAAATCGTGATTAAAGCCCCGCTCCTGCAGATCAATAATGAGATTAATCAATTGTTCATCATAGTGATGCATATTGTCATTCATTAAATAGGTGATGCCATCAATTCATTTTCAATAGTATTTTCATTGACCTTATAAAGCCACAAACGACCTTGCAAAGCCATGTAAAAAAGCAGGAGTAATGCCTGTATTGCAATAAGCGGCACAGGCACGCTTATTGCAATACAGGTGACGCTGCCCGGTAGCACTAAAAACATATCGGCCGATATAAAACCGATGCTCATTTGCTTAAGCACAGGTTTGTCCGGCATAAGCATAATAACCAGCAAAGCAAATTTCAATGAACATATACTATAAAGCACGATTATGAAAAACCTGGCAGGCACCAGGGGTTCCATCAAACTTGTGCTAAGCTTAATAAATAAACCTGCTGCTATAAACATCAACACACTTGTAAAGAAGGCAACTGCCAAACAAACAAACTTTTTCATAGCATGAGGGCTTTACACGTTTATCGCACAATTAATTAATGCTTAATTATTAACTGTTATTTAACAATGTAAAGTTCGGGCCGGAGATACCCGAAATCAATGTACTAATTATGGTTTCAGTAGTACAAATTACATATGGCCCAATACAAATGAGACGTTAATACTATATAGGATAGTATTCATTTTCGATATTCCCGAAATTCTTTTCGGCACGGAAAACCAGGGTTATTGCCACGCCTTCGCTATTTTCCATTTTAAAATTCCCGCCAAGCTGCTTGCTCAGGGCCTTCATCATTTCCATACCCAATGACGACGCTTCTTTAATATCAAAACCCTGTGGCAGGCCAATACCATTATCGGCAATGCTCAACATGATATTATTATCATCAAGTGTATCAAGCGAGATGTTTATATAACCACGCTTGTGTGGAAAAGCATACTTAATAGCGTTGGTAATAGCTTCATTGAGCATAAGGCCAACAGGTACTGCCTGGGCAACATCTATTTTAACACGTTCAATTTGCTGTTCAAACCTGATTCCCCGTTCATGAGCGTCGTAACAATCGGCAAGATAATTAACCAGTTCGCTGATGTAAACAGCAATATCAATAAAGGCTACGTTTGAACTGCTATATAATTTTTGATGGATGAGCGCTATAGCCTGTACGCGGTTCTGGCTTTCACGGATGGCGGCAAGCGCTGCGTTATTTTTTAAAAATGCCGATTGGGTATTAAGCAGGCTCATCACTATTTGCAGGTTATTTTTTACCCGGTGATGCACCTCTTTCAGTAACCAGTCCTTTTCATCAAGCAGACGATTTTTATCCGCGGTTAAATGCTGCAGCATTTGATTTTGCTCGCTGATTTCCTTCTCCTTTAGCTGCAACCGTTTACCGTTTATTTGCTTTTGCCAATAACCAACACAAGCACCCCCCAAAACGAAAAGCAACGCAACAATGCCGACAATTATAAGATCCCACCTCATAAAAAACGAACTACTTTTTGCCCACAAAACACCCTGGGAGATATGATCGTAACGCTGCGCCGGCGAGTTTGTGGATATCAAAAGCAAAAAGCCTGTTAACGTCAGCTTGCAATAAAACCGGGATAAGCTTATATTGATATTCACTTGGTATTATTTTTATTACCGGCCTAAACCAAAAATCCTGTTCACAATGCATGCCTATACACAAATAGGCATGTCCTCAAATTCAACTTATAAAAATAATATGATGCCCAAACCTTATCAATGTATTAAATATGGATTTTGATGTATAAATTATGTATTGTATTACCACCTTGCAATAAAAGCAAATATTAATCTATATGATTAATAATCAAATACTAAGCATCAAACTTACCAGTTTCAAGCTCTTTTATTCGTGAATGTAGGATGACTGAAGCAGAACAAAAATATCGGCATCCCTTCTCCCGACTAATAAATGTTTTTTCAATAGATTTAGCTTGAGCATATCGGCGCGCCCGCTTTTGCCGGTGATAGTACACGGCTTAGGCGGTTAAGGATATATACGGACGATATTTCGCTTTCCCATCAGGAATATAATGATATTTCGTTAAGAAGCAGCGCTTATAAAAACAACAAATAACTGAATATCAATGAAGTAAACACAACGGCACGAAATTAGAGTTGCGGTACATGTATTACAAGCTTTAAACTAAGTAACCATGAAACAAGCTAACGATTTTGCTCCGCTACACTTTGACAAAGCATCCTGCTGCTTTCCTTTTAAGATCCATGCCATTGAGTGGATCAAAGAAAACGGCATTGACCTTCCTAACGATTATTTTATGCTGATTTGGATAACAGCCGGTAACGGTTACTACAGGCTCAATTTGCAAAAAGAAGCTGTTACCCCCAATCAATTACTATTGATCAAACCCGGCCGGCTGCATAATCTTAAATTTAGCAGCAGTTTGCAAGGGTATGTCATCTCATTTACCGATTCGTTTTTAGATATAGAAGATTACGGCAGGGAGCCTGTATACAGCCCCATTTATCAAATGTTTAACCAAACGCAGATCATCACCATAAGCAGTGAACTGGCCAAAGATATGATTGATATCAGCGAAATAATGCTTAAAGAATACAGTAGGCATAACCTTTACCGATCCGAGATATTGAAGCGTTATTTCAAGATTTTCCTAATTTATCTTTCACGCCAGCTGGACTCGGAGCAAGCGCCAAAGCAATCGCGAAATACTGCCATCCTGCAAAACTTCATGACCTTGCTTGATAAAAACTTCAGGGAGAATAAAATGGTTGCCGATTATGCCAGCAGGTTAGCGGTAACCCCCAATTACCTCAACGAGGTGGTCAAAAAGCTAACAGGCCAGCCGGCCGGTCATCACATCAGACAAAGGGTTGCCGCCGAGGCAAAACGGCAGGCCATACACCCTGATAGCTGCATGAAAAAAATTGCATACGATCTGGGCTTTTGTGACCTGGCCCATTTCAGTAAATTTTTTAAAAACACTACCGGTATAAGCTTTTCTGATTTTAAGAAAAAGGGCACAATATTACAACCTGTTTTTTAACAACGCATCAAAAACCTATTAATCAGCTTTATAACTAATTAAATTTATCACCATGCCAGAAACAGTACAACTAATCCCAGGCGACTCACTAATTACAGCAACACCACAGGAAGGCCGTGAACTTGCAATTAAAATGGCCCGGCTCATCATCAAGGTAACCCAGCCCGACGCCGAAATTCGTGGTAAGCTAAGAGGTGTTTACGCCGAAGACCCAGCGATGCTCATTGCCGTAGGACAAACAGTTGCAACCGAATTTGCCACCATAGCTGCAGCTAATAATTACTGGCGATAGTGCAATAATGCCTGCGCTTTGCCAATTAATTTCATATTTTTAAGACCGGTAATACATCGTGCATACACAAGTAATTATTATCGGTGCCGGGCCAACCGGTTTAATGGCCGCCTGCCAGCTGGCCCGCTTTAACGTTGAGTTTATTATTATCGATACCAAGCCCGCACCTACTCATGAGTCGCGGGCTATGTTGGTTACAGCCCGCAGCATGGAAATTTATCAGCAAATGGGCTTGGCTGATACTGTTTTGCAACAGGGACAGGTGATTGGAAAATTCGCCATTTATATGAATGGCCGGGAAAAAGCAACACTCGAAACAACCAACGCAGGTAACGGACTCACCGATTTCCCCAACCTGCAGGCATTTGAACAGTTTAAAAACGAGGAACTGCTTTACGAGCAATTGAAAGCTACAGGCCGTGACGTTTTGTGGCGAACCAGTTTGGTTAGTTTTGAACAGCATGATGATCACGTAGTGGCCAGCCTTTACGATAAAAGTGATCCGTTCAGCAAAATAAGTATTAAAGCCTCCTACTTGCTGGCTTGCGACGGTTCATCGAGCCTGGTAAGGCAGCAACTGGAATTAAATTTTGAGGGAGGCACCTACCAAAATAAATTTTTTGTTGCCGATGTAAAGCTTAGCTGGCTGCAACCCGCAAACAAGCTCATCGCATCACTGTCGCGTGTTAATTTCTGCGCCTTTTTCCCAATGTATGGCAATGGTAATTACCGCATTTTAGGTACCCTGCCCGAAGGTTTTGAAGGCAAAGAAAATGTTAGTTTTGATGATCTTAAAGATGTGATCACGGCCAATATTAAGCTGTCGCTGAACGTAGAAAAATTAAACTGGTTTTCAGTTTATAAACTACATCACCGCTGTGTTAACAGGTTCAGGATAAACCGATGTTTTTTATTGGGCGATGCCGCACATATTCATAGTCCCGCAGGTGGACAGGGCATGAATACCGGCTTGCAGGATGCACATAACCTGGCCTGGAAACTGGCCCTGGTGCTGCAAGGTGTTGCTGACGATAAACTTATTAATACATATCATGACGAACGGTACCCTTTTGCCCAATGGCTTATGAAATTTACCGATAAAATATTTGCTTTCATGACAAGCTGTAACTGGTTCTTATATCAGTTACGCACCTACGTTATGCCCAATATTTTACGCCTCGTACTGTCAACCCAATGGATCTCAAAACGGATTTTCAGGATCTTGTCCCAAATTTGGTATTCATACAGAAAAAGCCGGCTTTCCCTGCAGTTTATTAAACAGAAGCTAAAATTTAGTGCCGGCGACAGGTGCCCCTACGTTATGACCGCTATTGACGGCAAACTACAAAGCATCTATCATTTGCTCATGGAACCCAAATTTCACCTGTTATGTATTGGCAGCATTGGGTACGACAGCCTAATTCCTGTTCACTTAATAAATTACATCAAAGTAGTTAATTTACCCCTTAATGAAGGCTGGCAAAAATTAGGGGTACAATCGGGTTTATACCTGCTAATACGGCCCGACAATTATATAGGCCTGCTTAGTGATGAAATAAGCCCAGGTTTGATAAGCGGTTATTTTGATACCTTCAAAGGTAACTGAATACTAAAAAGCCTTAACATGCATTAAGCTTCATCATATATAAAATCAATGCTCCAGCGATAAGTGGCTATACTTGCCAGTAATAAACTACCCGCGCTATCGGCCCAAACCGAATAGTTAAAAGGAGCCTTGATTCCTGAAAATATGGTCATGCAAAGGGCAAAAGTAAGCGTAAGAGCAAAACTTGCATAAGCCGCCGTACGAATCTTAAAACCTACAATAAACATGATGGCTATTGAAACCTCGGCCACTGTTGCCAAAAAACCCATAACGCCTGCCATCCACCGGCTCAGATATGGCATCAACGTATTGGTATAAACCACAAAATTATCCCAACTACCCCAGCTTACTGAATTTTGCCCTGCCGGCCCCATGAAACCCAAGCGATCTGCCACGGGCAACAAAAAACCAATAGCTAAAGCAAAGCGCAAGTAAAGTTGTGCTATTTGAAGTGTATTTTTCATCTATCAACATTTATGCATCTAAAATACAGGTTTAAAATCCCGCTTAAAAACGCAAAATCCATGTTTACACAAATAAGATAAAAGTGTCATCTTTTTGTTGAGAGTTTGGCCGGTTAATATTTATCCAGAATTCCTACAGAATATGAGGGTAGTATCGCAACTATCTTATGCCTGCAATAAGTATAGTAAAAAGGGCTGCTGCCTATGTCACGTCGCTGATGGAAGAAAACCTACCATCAACCATGTACTTTCATAACCTTAAACATACATTGGGCGTTGTTAACGCAGCAACAGAAATTGCAGCACACTGCAAATTAAAAAAGCAGGAACTAACTATTTTAACAATAGCTGCCTGGTTTCATGATACAGGCTACCTCTATCATTATAACGGCCATGAAGACACCAGCATGATCATTGCCGGTACTTTTTTAATGCAGCACCACTATAATAATGATTTCATACAACAGGTATGGGATTGTATTGAAGCCACCAAATTACCGCAATCGCCCCAAAACCTTATCCAGCAAATTATTTGCGATGCCGATATGCACCACCTGGCATCTGTAAACTACCTGGATTTTGCCCATGATTTAAAACAGGAATGGGAAGTACATTTGGATAAGCAGTATAGCGACGAAGAATGGCATGCCCTTAATTTAAGCCTGTTACAACGGCACCAATATTTTACGGAATACGGTAAAACGGTATTGCAAGTCATGAAAAAGAAAAACATTGAACTGATGAAGTTTCAGGGTTAATGTTTCTTTACAGTTTCTTTTCGTACACGGCTTAAGGTTTCGGGTGTAATGCCTAGGTAAGATGCAATCATCGCCTGTGGCACCCTTAGCGACAGATCGGGATATTTCTGCACAAAATCAAGGTATTTTTGCTCGGCAGTAAAAGCAATAGCCGAGTGAATGCGGTTTTGACTGGTAATGAAACTTTTGTTAAGGATGGCATTAACCATATCGTTAAAAGCCGGTATATCATGGCAAAGCCTGTCGAAGTTTGTTTTGGTAATCAGTATCAGTTCTGTATCCTCAATAGCATCAATATTATTTTTAGAAGGCTCGCCGGTAAGCAGGCTGGCACGGTCGCCGGTCCACCAGTTTTCTTTGGCAAAGCTTACTATGTTTTCGCGGCCATTTTCATCAACGCTGTAAAATCGAACCAAGCCTTTGGTTATAAAAGCGTTATACTTCCAAACATCGCCTTCCTGCAATAAATACTGCTTTTTACGGAGTTTTTTAAAAATACAAACTGCTTCAATTTTAGCATAGTCAGCTTCGGTGAGTGTTGCTTTCTGGCCAATGTACTCTTTAAATTGCTCAAACATATAAAAGCAAATATCTCCTTTATCCGGGGATATTTGCTTTTGTTCGGGTCATATTTTTATAATTAGGTTATGCGGTGTATTTGCTTAACCATTTTGTTTTGATAGCGGCGCGGGCATCAATAAATTCCTGGTCGGTACCCTGCGCTACTGCATCAAGCGGATAGCGTAGAGGCCTTGTGCCCTTTTCCATTTCAACCAGTCTCAATATACCATCGGCAATAGTTTGCGGGTCCATGTTAAACTCGGCCATTTTGCTGAAAAGCGCGGTGCCCATAGCGTTAAATTGCTGTGCTGAGGCCTCGCCGTACTCGGCTATAACTTCCGGTTTATCGGCATGGATACCTGTTTTGCTGCCATTATTCATTTCGGTTGGATATACGCCCGGCTGGATACTAACGCTCTCGATGTTGAACTGTGCAAGCTCATCCTTTAAACCTTCGGTAATACTTTCTACCCCAAATTTTGATGCAAGATAAGGAATCATGAACGGCAGGGTATGACCACTTGCACCCGATGTAATGTTGATGATAAGGCCATTTTTAGCTTTACGCATCCCCGGCAAAACCGCAAAGATGGTGCGCAGGGTTCCATAAAAATTCACTTCAAACATCTGCCTGATCTGATCGAGTGAGTAAGCCTCCAGTACGCCAAAGCCTGAAACTGCGGCATTGTTCACCAACACATCAATATGGCCGTATTTGGTTAATGTATATTCAAAAGCAGCTTTAACTGAATTATCATCAGTAATATCTACCTCAACTACTTCAACATTTGGCAAGGCTGAAAGCTCTTTGGCTACAGTTTCATTTTTGCCATTTATTCCGCGCATACCTGCTATTACGGTATGGCCTGCATTTGCAAGGGTTATAGTGGTTAATTTACCAAATCCTGTGCTTGTTCCGGTTATAAAAATTGTTTTTGACATTTTGTATCGTTCTTTTGTTGATACAAATTTACCGCGACACTATAACCTGTACATTGACATTTGATAAGAAGGAAATTGACATTTGTCAAGAAAATTGTGTGCTTATAACAAGAACGTCATTGCGAGTAACCATCAGGGAAGCCCTGAAAAAAAATGAAATGACATGCATTGCGATGAGAAGTAAGATATTTGTCTTGAACATCGGGCAAACTACACACCCCGTATAACCCTTGGGGCCTTTAAGAGCCCGCTTGCGAGTTTGGGACTGTCGCTTTTTGCAAAAAACATTATAGGGAACCACCAGTTCTGACCAACTGGTGGTTTACCGCGCTTTTAAGCTTAGACTTTTTAAAGCGGCAGAGTTTGCCCTGTTTTTTAAAAATATGGGCAAAGCTAAACAAAACAAAAAGAAGAAGGGGGCAGGAACTCCTGCAGGTTCAAAAAAGATGGAACGATTTGGGATTCTTTACCCCAGATCAGCCGGGATCGATGTAGGGAGTATGCTCATGGTCGTATCTTACACTGATTCCAGGGATCAGATCCACCTGAAACAGTTTGACAGTTTTACCTCCAGTCTTAATAAACTGGCCGACTTGCTACAGGGGGAAAAGGTGGAGATCGTAACGATGGAATCAACCGCCAACTATTGGATGCCCCTGCATAGTATCCTTGAGTCCCGGGGCATAAAGGTGGTGATGATCAACCCAAGCCATTATCGGAATGTATCGGCACGAAAAACGGATATTAATGATGCACAGTGGTTGCATAAGCTGCTTACCCATGGTCTTTTACGCGAATCACATATTGCTCCGGCCTGTTACCAGGACCTGCGGCAATATATCCATGAAAGGCAGATCTGCCAGGACCAAAAAAGCGATACACTCAACCGTATCCAAAACACCCTGACCAAAATGAATATCAAGTTCCAGCACCTGATCAGCGATATTGAAGGTGTATGCGGCATGAAGCTTTTGCGGATGATCTGCTCAGGGATCTCAGATCCGGAAAAACTGCTTTGTAGTATCGATCATAAACGGCTGAAAGCAAGTCAGCAGGAATTGCTCCATTCTCTTGAGGGAGACTACCGGGACAGCCAGATCAATACACTTAGGGGCAGCCTAAAGGCATACGACTTTTTTAAAGAGCAGATGCTTTATTACGAACAGCACATCGAACAAACGCTTAAACTATTGGCACCGGAGATAAAAAGCTCAAAGAAACAAGGCATGGTCCGCAAGAATCAATATCATATCAACTTAAAAGATTACCTGGTAGCAATTTTGGGCGTGGACCTGACAGCAGTGGAAGGCTTGGATGAGATCGGCTTGCTAACGATACTGGCAGTAACAGGGCCTGAGATGAGCAAATGGCCTACCGCAGGCCATTTTACAAGTTGGTTAAACCTGTCACCCCGTCCTAAAATAACAGGAGGCAAGCTCGTAGGCTATGAAAAACGGATCACCCACAACCCGGCTACGCAGGCTTTCAGGTTGGCGGCAAACTGCCT
Source organism: Mucilaginibacter gossypii (assembly GCF_017569325.2). NCBI lineage: Bacteria > Pseudomonadati > Bacteroidota > Sphingobacteriia > Sphingobacteriales > Sphingobacteriaceae > Mucilaginibacter > Mucilaginibacter gossypii. The sequence goes on from NZ_CP071878.2 coordinate 3,673,047, forward strand.
GTGGCAAAGCAAGGGGCCGTTAGGGCAGCAATACCGAAAATTAGCTGCAACTAAGGGAAAGGCAAAAGCTATTAAAGCAGTGGCCAGGAAAATAGCCGTGATATTTTATAATATGGTACTTAAACAGGAAGCCTACGATGTCACTAAAGTCCAGCAAGATGTAGAGGTTCAAAAGGCAAGAAAGATCAGCCGTCTGCAAAAAGAAGCGCAAAAACTTGGTCTTACACTCCAAAAAGCAGCTTGATTATGAATCTCTTACAGACACGTCATTATAAGGTACGAAGCAATCGCGAACTATACAGAACGACTCTGCCCATCGGGGATTGCTTCGTTCCTCGCAATGACGATTTTTTTTAACTGTGTCTTAAAGCAGTCTCCCTTTACTTAGTTCCAGACGGCACAGTCAACGACTGTCCATCTTTCATTGGCATACCAAAATTTGGCGAACCATCTTTATTCCAGGTAAATTTTTGCGCACGCGGCGAACGTTTATTACCGCAGCCTTCGTTAGGGTTTGAGTTGGCATGGTACAGGATCCAGTCTTCCCTTCCATCTGGCGATTTAAAGAATGAGTTATGACCGGGCGCGTAAACGCTGTTTTCCGGCGATTGCTTAAATACCGGCTCCTCCGTTTTGATCCATGAGGCAGGGTTCAACAGATCACTATTTTTAGAAGCGGTAAGCATGCCCAATGCATAAAAGTCAGTCCAGCAGCCGCTGGCCGAATAGATCAGGAATAACTTATCTTTATGCTTCAAAATTTCCGGTCCTTCATTTACGCTTACATGTGCCGGGTTACCGGCATCATGCAGATCGCCATTGGTTTCCCATTGATAAGCCGGGCTCGATATTTTCACGCGTTCGCTGCCGATGGTCATAGCGTCTTTCATTTTAGCGATGTAAATATTCTGCTGCCCGTTATGGTCTCCTTCCCAGCCCGACCAGATCATATACCAACCACCGTTATTTTCAAATACCGAAGCGTCAATAGCCCATTTATCGGTGCTATCTGCTATTTTTCCTTTAAACTCCCAGGTACCTTCCATTGGATCGGCCGAGCTATTTTCCAGTACATATATGCGATGGTTATTGTTATCGCCATTATCCGCGGCAAAATATACATACCATTTGCCATTTATAAAATGGAGTTCGGGCGCCCATAGGTCTTTGGAATAAGCTGTACCAGGCGGCGGCGCCCAAACAGCTTTCTTAGGTGCAGTACTCAACTTAGTAATATCTTTTGTTTTCCAGATAACAATATTGCCCCCTGTTGAATTGGTATAATAGTAAAACCCATCTTTACAGATCACCCAGGGATCGGCGCCTGATGGCAACAACGGGTTGGTAAAAGTTTTATCGCCGGTATTTTGTGCAATTGCCGCGCTGTAAAATAAAAGCAGCAGCAAACAGGCAGTGAATATTTTTTTCATAGGGCTGAAAGGTTTTAGCGTGGTTTATAATGCGCTAAAAATCTGTAAAAGTTTTCACAAAAACAACAAATGTCAAGCATACATTTATTACCAATCAGGTGTTTAATATTAAGCTTTTACCGGTTGAGAGGAACTGCGGATAAAAACCCGGGTAGGCAATACGGTAGTTTCAAACTCTGTCACAGGCCGCTTGCTCTCGATAATGCTGATCAGCATTTCGGTTGCCTTTTTTCCCATTTCAAAACCGGGCTGATAAACAGCACTTAGCGGCGGGTTTAAAACTTCGGCCAGTTGGGTATTGGTGAAGCCGAGCAAAGCGATATCAGCAGGGATCCGGAAGCCTAATTTATGAAGAAGGGACAAGGTAGTAGTCGTGATCCTGTCGGAGGCTGTAAAGATAGCATCGGGTTTACTTTCAGAAAACAATTCACTTAGCGCGTTTTCGATCTCGGCAAGGTCTTTACCACCATGCGGGCAGTACTTGATCAGTTTTTCATCAGGTATTATACCATGTTGTTCAAGTGCATCCTTGTATCCCCTCAAGCGTTCGGCGGTAATGGACACGTTTACCGAACTGGTAATATGAGCTATTTTACGGTATCCTGCCTCAAGCAATTGTGTTGTGGCTTTATATGCCCCGGCAAAATTATCGGCCACTACTTTATGCGTATCAATTTCATCGCTTACCCTATCAAAGAAAACAATAGGCAAACCTTTTTCATGCAGGTTTTTCAGGTGATCAATATTTTGGGTTTCGGTTGAGAGGGAGATCAGCAAACCATCAATGGAGCGAAAAGTCAGGTGACGTACATTTTGCATTTCAAGCTCATACGATTCATGGGTTTGTGTAATAAACACATTATATCCCTTACTGTGTGCTACTGATTCGATGCCATTGATCACCTGCGAAAAAAACTGGTTCTCAATAGTTGAAACCACAATGCCGATAGATTTGCTGTTGCCCCGTTTAAGGCTTTGAGCGTTAAGATTGGGCTGATAGTTAAGCCTTTTAGCACACTCCAGTACAAGCGCCTTAGTTTTTTCGCCAATTTCATGACTGTCTTTAAGCGCCTTGGAAACCGCTGACGGTGAGATCCCTAACTCTTTAGCAATATCCTTTATGGTAACTCCGCCAAAATTCATTTCGCCCCCTTGCTTATGATCCTAAAATTAACAATCCAATTATATAAAGGAGAGTAAACATAAGAAAAATAAGTCCTGCACAGTATAAGGATGTATTATGCCATGTAACATTATGCTGACATCCACGAATTTAAATTCATTTATATGCTATTTATCCCCCGGGCTCGGGCGTGTTGAGTATCCTGTCTTAATCTCTTAAAAATCCATCTATTTTCATATTCCATTCCTGTTGGTAGTATTGGTTTGTACCGTGACTGGTTTCGTTATCATACTGATCTTGTAGCTGATTCATTTCACGGTAAGAGTCAAGGTATTGTACATTAATATAGCCATCATAGTTATCAACCGGGAGTTTCATGGTCATAAGGGCTCTCTTAAAATGCCCGGCTATTACCGCTACAATATCAAAATGCCGCTGCTCATGATTTAGAGCATAGTCTGTACGTCCTTCCGGTTTTACCCAGGCGGCACTTTTAGGCAAAAACACGCGCATGCTTATCTTCACTACTACTACCGACTTCACTACTTCTACCTGTTCTGTGTAACCAAAACTTGGCTGCACCTCGGCAACATACTTTTCGCCCCGGGCTTTATCCTGAAAGTCATTCCAGGTTAAAGGCCGTTTAGCCGAGTAGTAGATGGTATCGCCTTCCGGCTGTTCCGAATAATCGGTAAAAATTAACTTTACTCCCTTAGCCAGTTTGATGTTAGTGCCCGCTTCACGATTCATCCATCTGTTAAAATACACCAGTCCTGCTTCAAGGGCCCGGCTTATCAGCGCCCCGGTATCGTGCTGTTGCCCCGCGCCGCGATAGTATGTTGTAGCTGCCGGGTAATCAATCAAATGCACATTGTCCTCAGCTTTTTTCAATTCAAACCACAATTGTATGTCAAGCCGGCCTTCTATCCTGCCATCGGCCATTGCCGTTTCAGTAAGCTTTAACTTCTTAATGCGGATGACCACCGGGCGTAACATCTTATTAACAGGGATAGCATTATCAGCAAATTGTTTAACAGCTGTTGCTGTGCCTCCCTGTAAATCAACTTCATGTTTTACTGCCGGCAAATTACCTGTGGCCGATAATAACCAGGCGACGGCACTCCGGTCGGGCCGTTCATCAGTAACATTTGCGATATAAAATTCGTTCGGTTTATCATTTAACTGCCTGTTTGTTAAAACAATTTCGGCATTTGTTTTTTGTGCTTTTGAATTTAACGGACAAAACACCAACATGTACAAAATAACCGGCAACCACAATCCCCCTCTGTTAAGAACGCTATTCATAATTGGTAAAAATAATGGATGGGGCACGCCGCCCCCAGGGTATTATAATGCTCAAAATACAAATAAATTGCACTGTTTAACGTGTAATTATTACTTTTGATTATCCATAGCCGGTACCACGGCAGTACTCAACAATTTTAAAGTTTTCCACATGGATATTATCTTAAGTATTACCTTCGTTAAAAGAAGTGTTATCCACAAATGTTAATTTCTAATGTGAAAAGCCTCTTTTTGGTTTAGCTATTTTCGCACTATCGTTAGTATGCGCTTTATGATCAAAACAAGATACATCACCCTGCTCATTCCCGTATTTTTAGTTACAACAGCACGAGCCCAGCAAAATCCTTCCACTCAAATTTACCGCACTTATCATGCGGCTATTGATTTGATGGACAAAGGAAAGTTTGCTTCGGCGGCCGAACAATTTCGCCTGGTTGAAGCTTACAAAATTAAAACAAGCACCCAGCCACAGTTTGAAACCGAGCTATCGCTCACTAAAGAAAACTGCCAGTATTATGAAGCATTCTGCGCCCTTAACCTGGGTAATGATGATGCCGAAAGCATGTTTCTCCGTTTTATAAAAGAACACCCTGAAAATCCGCTTACCAAACAGGCTTTTTTCCAGATTGGTAAATCGTATTTTAAACAAGGTAAATATGAAGACGCTATCCGCTGGTTTAACAAGGTTGAGGCAGGCGAGCTTAACGGCCATGACAATACCGAGTATAAATTTCGCAAGGGTTATGCCTATTTTGAGCTAAAAGACAACAAAAATGCCCAATTGCTTTTTGGCGAGGTTAAAAACAAACGCACCGAGTTTACCGAAGATGCTACTTATTATTTTGCCTACATCGCTTACCTGAACAAGGATTATCATCTTGCCTTGGTAAACTTTGAAAAGCTTAAAAACTCAAAGAAATACGAAAACAGCTATCCTTACTATATCTCGGCAGTTTACTTTTTAGATAAGCGTTATGACGATGTGCTCAACTACGCCGTTCCTATTGTAAACAGCACACATCAGCAAAACGAAACTGAAATGCTGCGTATCATCGCCGCATCGTACTTTGCCAAGGCTGATTATGACAACGCGGTGAAGTATTATGGCCGTTTTGAAGACCGGGATCAGGGCCGTACCCAAAACACGCAGGACAGCTACCAAATGGGTTATACCTATTATAAAGTAGGCAACTATGCCAAAGCTGCCAGCGAACTGGAAAAACTGGTTGAACAACACGATGTTTACAGTCAAAGCGGTAACTATACCCTTGGCGATGTGTTCCTGAAAATGAACAACAAACAGAGCGCACGTAATGCGTTCCTCAACGCTTCCAAGCTTGATTATGATAAGCAATTGCAGGAAGATGCCCTTTATGAGTATGCCAAACTATCATACGAGCTCGATTTTAACCTGCAAGCTTTAGGTGCCACAAGGTTATACCTGGCTACATACCCACGTTCAAAACGTATTGACGAGGTTAAGGTATTATTGGGTGAAGAATTACTAAACTCACGCAGCTATAAAGAAGCTGTTGAGATCCTGGAGCCCATCCCTAATAAAAGCCAGAGTGCACGTTTAGCCTATCAAAAAGTTACTTACTACCGCGGTCTGGAGTTTTATAATGAGCGTGCTTTTGAAAATGCCATCGGTATTTTCCTTCGTTCATTAAAAGATCCGGTTGATAGCAAAACTGAAGCCTTAACTACTTACTGGATGGCCGAGGCCATGTTCGAGGTTCGTAAATACGGCGAATCGGTAGAGAATTTTGAGAAATTCCTGAGCATGCCTGAAGCTAAGGAAACTGATGTTTCTAACTACGCCAACTATGCTTTAGCTTATGCAGCTTTTGGCGATGAGCAGTATAAAAAAGCAGCCAACTACTTTGAGAAGTTTTTACAGGGTGATGTTAAAGACGTTAATACCCAAAATGATGCCATCACCCGCCTGGCCGATAGCTACTTTGTAATGAAAAGCTACGGCAATGCCATGAACTACTACAACCGCATTATAGCCATGCACAACCAGGGCGAAGATTACGCCTTATTTCAGCGTGGTATGATCCAGGGGTTACAAGGCTCGTTAGATACTAAGATCAGTACCCTTAATGATGTGCTGAACAAGTTCCCTAACTCAGATTATGCCGATGATGCATCTTTTGAGATTGCCTACACCTATTTCCTGAAAACAGACGGAGATAAAGCTAAAACCGATCTGAATGCCATGATCCAGAAATATCCGCGCAGCAGTTATGTACCGCGTGCGCTGGTTACCATTGGTTTGATAGATTATAACGCAGGCAATGATGACCTTGCTGTTGAATCATTTAAAAAAGTAGTACAGGATTACTCATCAACCGATGAGGCAAAACAATCTTTAAAACAGATTGAAAAGATCTATACCGATAAAGGCGATGCCCAAACATTCATCAATTATGCTGGTACCACCCCTATTGGTAACTATACCACGTCTGACCAGGAAAGCATCATGATAACCGCAGCCAACAACCTTTACCTTAAAGGCGACTGGCAGGGTACTGTAAGCGCGGTAAACGCTTATTTCGATAAGTTCCCAGGCAAACAGATCTACGAAAAACAGGCACGCTTTATCCGCGCGCAAGGTTTAGCTGCATTAGGCCGCACAGACGAAGCCGTTGTTGACTACAATGTGATCCTTAATGACTGGACCAGCGCCTACAGCGAAAAAGCATTGATCAGCATGGCTAAATTATACATGCAGCAAAAGAAATATAACGAAGCCGTAGTGTTCCTGAAACGCCTGGAAACCAACTCCGAATATAAGGCCGACTATACTTTTGCCATCACCAACCTGATGTACTGCTACTCGGAAATGTTAATGACCGACGACGCTATCAAATACGCAGAGCTTGTTAAAACCAATGATAAAACATCGCAGGAAGATAAATTTAAAACCGGTCTTTACGAGGGTAAAGCTTACCTCGCAACCGGCGATACCGCCATTGCTGTTAAGCAGTTCACCTATACTGCAACCAACACTAAAACCGTTGCTGCTGCCGAAGCCCGTTACAACCTTGCCCTTATTGAGTATGAAAAAGGCCGTTACAAAACAGCGCAAAAAATGTGTTTTGACCTGGCCAAGGAAATGCCAAACTACGATTACTGGGTAGCCAAAACATACATTTTGTTATCTGACACCTATGTGGGCTTAAAAGATACCTTCCAGGCAAAAGCAACCCTGCAAAGTATCATTGATAACTATAAAGCCGATGACGACATATTACCTACTGCTAAAGAAAAGCTGGATAAACTGAGCGGCCGCAAAACCAAAGCCCCTGCCGCAGGCACCAAAGAAACTGCCCAGCCCGATACAACTAACAAACAGTAACAAAGAGTAATATAAAAAAAGACAAGCAATGAACTCAAGATACACATATACGCTGCTTACCTTAATAATAGCATTATACTTTGTTCCTGCCCAGGCACAAACAAAGAAATCTACCAAAAAAACAACAGTAAAAACTGCGACAAAAAAAACTGTCGTTAAACCGGCTCCTAAAAAGGCCGCGCCAAAACCTATAGCTAAAAAAGCTACCGATAGTAAAAGTTTAGGCGATGCTGCTGCAAAAACTGCACAGGATACAACAAAAAAAGGTGGAGGCAATAACCCTAATAACGCTGCCAATGGCGGCAGCTTATCTGAAGAAATTGTTGTAACCACAGCATATAAACCGGTACTTGCCGATGCAGTAAAAATTCGTCGTAATCCCGATTTGGAAGATAAAGTGCCCTTTAAAGCACCTCTAACCTATGCACCGCTTGATAAACGCCAGGAGCAAAACTCCGAGATCAGGCAGCTTGACCCAATGAAAAGGCCTGCAGAACAGGATTCTGTTTTAACCAACAACTTTGCTAAAGTTGGTTTTGGCAACCTGAAAACCATTTATGGCGAAGGCTATTTTGCCAACGGTCGGGATGAGGCTTTACAATTTGGCGGTTTCATAAAACATTTGTCACAATCTGGCTCACTGCAAAAACAAACCCAAAGCCGCGATGACGTTGGTGTTTTCGGTAAAAGTATCATTGGCGATAACAATATCTCAGGCCGCATCAACTACAATCGTTTAGGCACCTATTTTTACGGTTACAACCAGGATGCTCCCGACAACAATTTTGTGCCGACAAAACAGCACTTCAATACCATAAGCGGCGAGGTTGAACTGGCAAAGAATTACAAAGACGTTGAAAACGACTTTACCTATGCTGTAAAGTTAAAAGGATACGCATTTAGCAATGCTTACCAGGCACGTGAAAACAATGTAGTTATTTCAGGCTTTCTAAATCAAACTGTTAAGCAGTTTTATGCAGGCTTAAGCGCTTCGTTAGACCTGGCCAGTCAAAAAGACAGTCTATACAGTCTTGGTAATAACATTGCAAGGGTTAACCCCTACATCAAATTTCAGGGTACTAACTACAAGATAGACGCGGGAGTTAACATTGTGAAAGAGTTTGGCGACTTTGGCAAGTTTTACATTTTCCCGGCAGCAAAGCTTGAGGTACAGGTGGTACCTAAATATGTACGGCTGTTTGTGGAAGCCAAAGGTGATGTTAACCGCTCTTCACTGCACGATTTTGCCATGATCAATCCATTCCTTGGCCAAAACATCAACATCAAAAACTCGGTTGATCAGCTGGATATCAGTGCCGGTTTAAAAGGTACGCTTGCTCCGGGCTTAAGCTTCAAAGCTGCCGTGTATCGCAACAGTATTAAAAACATGCCTTTAATGGTGAGTAACTTCAACGCCGAAGGCAACAAATTCACTGTTATTTATGATGATGGCAAAACACGCGTAAACGGCTTTAACGGCGAGCTGGATTTTAAAGCAACAGACGATTTTAACATTTTCGGTCGCGTTGAAATAAAAGACTATCAAATGGCTAAAGAAAGTGAGCCATGGAATTTGCCTAAATTTTTATTAACTGCAGGTACTGCAATACATATCGACAGCAAATTGACTGTTACAGGCTCGTTACTTATCCGCGGCTCAACAACCGACAGGTTATTGGTATTGGCACCAACTTCTACCCCGGGAAGCCCGGTTTACAACCAGATTAAACAGCCTATTAAGGGCTTTGGCGACCTGAGCGGCAGCGTAGAATACAGGATAAACAGCAAGTTTTCGGTATTTGCGCAGGCTAACAATATCCTGAGCAGTTCGTATCAAAATTGGTTATACTACTCTAACTACGGATTTAATATCTTTGGCGGCGTAGGGTACTCGTTTTAAGTCCTGTTTGATGTTTTAAAATTAACCGTATTTTTACCGGATGGATATAGCCAATTATTTAAGCGAACTACTCGGTCGGTACACCGAAATAAGTGTACCTGGCTTGGGCTGCTTTTCGCGCCTGCGTGTAAATGGCTATTATGATGATGTACAGGCAACTTTTTATCCGCCCGGTCATGAACTGCATTTTGACCAGGAGATTAAAGACGATGAGGTCCTGACACGCCATATCGCCGAAAAGAAAAAAATCTCGCTGGCATCATCCAAATATTTCACCGAAAAATACATTAACAGCCTTAAGCAGGAACTGGCGCTGCATGAAGTACCTTTTGCCCAATTAGGCTGGTTTTACATGCAGGAAGGCAAAATCGCTTTCAGGCCGCAGGAACAGGCGCCGGGCAGCGATCCTTTGTTTTTTGGCCTTACTCCGGTAACCATTAATAAGGTTAACTACGTGCCCCCTACACCTCCGCCGCCGCCCTTGCCTACGGCCATCCCTTTACAGCAAACCTATACACCTCCGCCGACAGCCGCGGCCGTTGTTGAGCAGCCTGAGTATATTGATGATGAACCAGAAGTTAAGCGTGGTATCAGTATTTGGGTTATAATAGTAATTGCAGTGGTTGTACTTGCCGCAGCAGCTTTTGGCGTATATAAATATAACCCCGCACTATTACATCTTAACAATGGCAGCCCTGAAGAACAACCAAAGGTTGAAAAGCCCAAAGCTGCTCCCGTAATTAAGCCGGATAGTATCCAAAAGGATTCCACTCCAACGGTTGCTGATACGACAAAGACAATTTCTAAACCTGTTGAAGCGTTAAATAAACCAACAGCTAAAACAGATACCGTAGCACAACCTGAGTTTGCGATATTTTTAGGATCGTTTAAAACGGTAACCAAAAGCAATGAGGCCGTTAAAGATTATAAAAGCAAGGGAATTGACGCCCGCCTGCTGAAAGGACCTGGAACCGGTCCGCGGATCAAGATCATAATTGGAGGGTTTTCCTCATCTGGGGAAGCAGAAGCCGTGAGAAAAAAACTCATATCACAAGGAAAAATAACTAAAGACACATACTCAAAACAAATTACTGATTCCACGAAATGACTTTATTATTAATTCAGCAAATTACAGATACCGCCAAACACCTGGCAGATACCGCAAACCACGCCGTAACAACCGCAGCACTGCCAACTGAAGAACTTCGCTTTGGCGACCTGTTGATCAAGGGTGGCTGGGTAATGATCCCGATAGGTATTTTAGCTGTACTGGGGCTGGTAATATTTTTTGAACGTTACTTTACTATCCGTAAAGCATCTCGTGATGAATCAAACCTGATGGTACAGGTACGTTCAAGTATCCACTCGGGCAATTTGGAATCGGCCATTGCTATTTGCCGTAACAACAACACACCACTTGGGCGCATGCTGCAAAAAGGCTTATTGCGCATTGGTCGCCCTATAAAAGATATCGAAGGGGCTATTGAAAACGTTGGTAAGCTTGAGGTATCGAAACTGGAAAAAAACATTGGTATTTTAGGTATCGTAGCCGGTATAGCACCGATGTTTGGTTTCCTTGGTACTATTGCCGGTGTAATCAAGATTTTTTATGATATCTCAAAAACCGATAACATCAGCATGGGTGTAATCTCTGGCGGTTTATACGTAAAAATGGTAACATCAGCCGCAGGTTTGTTTGTAGGTATCGTAGCTTATGTGTGCTACCACGTTTTAAATATGATGGTTGATAAGGTGATCCTAAAGCTGGAAACCGATGCTATTGAATTTATTGACCTGTTAGAGGAGCCGAGCAAATGAATTTAAGAAAACGACACAGGGGCGCATCGGCAGAAGTACATACGTCGGCAATGAACGATATTATGTTTTTTCTGCTGCTGTTTTTCCTTATAGCATCAACAGTTACCAACCCTAACGTTATTAAGTTGGTGCTTCCTAAGTCATCAACAGGGCAGTCGGTATCTAAAAAAACCATAACTGTTTCCGTAACCAAAGACCTGAAATACTACGTGGATAAAAAGGAGATCCCGGTGGATGCCCTGCAAACTACACTGGCGGGTTACAAAACCCTGGCTACCGAACTTACCATAGTTTTATATGTTGATAAAACTGTAGCCATACAGGATGTGGTACAGGTAATGGACGTAGCACAAAAGTTGAACATTAAACTGGTTTTGGCGACAGAACCTAAGGGATAACCGTGGCAGTTGAGTTTAAAGTTTATAGTAGATTATTGCAGTAAGTTACCGTAATCTTTTAAACAAACTGCCACTCTTTTTAGTAGCAGTTGTTCTTTAAGTAGCAGTTGCAGTTTTTAGCAGCAGTTTTAACAGATTACTGATAAGAATAAAAAAGTGCTACTCGCTACTGTCACTGCAACTAAGAACTGCAGCTAAGAAAATACTGCTAATTAAAAAATTGCACTAATTATAAAAATGGAGTACAGGGAAGAAAATAACTATCCGAAAGCATTTATAGCAACAGGCATTATTATGGCTGTGCTGATAGCGGCATGTTATTTTATCGTATTCAAAAATCCGCCGGTTGAAGAGAACGGAACAGGCGGCATATTGGTAAACTACGGTACGGTTGATGAAGGTATGGGCGATGATTACATGAGCACCGAAGAACCTTCGGTAGCAGAAAAAGCCAACCATACTAAACCGGATAAAGTTACCGAAAGTAAACCCACCGAAGAAAAACCAACGCCCGAAAGCAGCGAAAAAACGGTAGTTACCCAAAATAACGAGGATGCCCCAGAGGTGGCCGCGCCTACTAAAAAACCAAGTCAAAATGTTGCCCCTACTCCACCGGTAAAAACACCGCCGGCAAAACCTACCGTTAACCAAAATGCTTTGTACAAAGGCAAAGCATCAACCGGTACCGGTGAAGGTGATGGCACAGGCAAAACTCCGGGCAATCAGGGTAAAACTACGGGTACTACACTCACCAATAACTATAATGGTACAGGATCGGGTAATGGCGGCAGCCTGAATATGGCACAGCGTAACTTTGTGAGCCGACCCTCTGTAAGTGACGACAACCGCCAAAGCGGTAAAATTGTAGTTGATATCAGGGTTGACAAAGATGGCAACGTTACGTATGCCCGTGCTGGTGCTCGTGGTACCACCATATCAGATGCCGGCTTGCTTCAAAAATGCGAAGATGCTGTAAAAAATTCCAAACTTAACCCGCTTGATAACGCCCCCGATCAGCAACAGGGTACCGTTGTTTTTGTGTTTAAAGTAAATTAATTCGGGAAAAGCGAATGGATCACAGTTCATGGTTTATAGCGATGTCGAAATAATATTACATTTACCCGTTGTCTTTTAGTAAGCTTCAGTACTATTTTTGCCTCGTAAAGTAGTGGTTCAAACCATGAACCATGAACCATGAACCATGAACTACGAACAAACCCTACAGTACCTCTATACCCAGCTTCCCATGTTTACACGGGACGGGGCTTCGGCATTTAAGAAAGACCTTACCAATACGCTCGAGCTTTGCAGGCGGTTGGATAATCCGCAGCATAAATTTAGAAGTGTGCACGTAGGCGGCACTAATGGCAAAGGATCAACATCGCACATGCTGGCCGCCATTTTACAAACTGCCGGTTACAAAACAGGGCTCTATACCTCACCCCATCTCAAAGATTTTCGCGAGCGGATCCGCATTAACGGACAAATGATCAGCGAGCAAACTGTAGTTGACTTTGTTGAAGATCACAGGGCCGATTTTGATGAAATAGCCCCCTCCTTTTTTGAGATGACCGTTGCTCTTGCCTTTGATGTTTTCGCCAAAGAAAAGGTAGATATCGCCGTTATTGAGGTAGGTTTGGGCGGCCGGCTGGATTCAACAAATGTGATCACTCCTCTCCTCTCGGTAATTACCAATATAGGTTGGGATCACATGAACATGCTTGGCGATACCCTGCAACTTATAGCCGGCGAAAAGGCAGGCATCATCAAACAGGGCATCCCGGTGATCATTGGTGAACAACAACCGGAGGTATCAAACGTGTTTATCGATAAAGCTGCGCAAACTAACAGCAACATTCGGTTTGCATCAGTAGAGTGGGTTGTTGAAAAAGTGAAAGGTGAAAGGCAAAAGGCGAAAGGTGATGCCGAATTATTGGAACTGCGCATCCAAAGTAAGAACTTTGAATTTAAGGGTTACAACTTAGCACTTGATCTCCCCGGTACCTATCAGCTTAAAAATGTAAAAACCGTTTTATCTGCCGTTGATGAATTACGCGAGCAGGGTTTTGTAATTACCGGTGAGCACCTCAAAACAGCCTTAAGGCAGGTCAAAAACCTCACCGGCTTACATGGCCGCTGGGAAACCTTAAGCCATAACCCGCTTACCATTTGCGATACAGGGCATAACCCCGATGGCATTGAGGAAGTGATGAAAAATGTTGCTTCTGTTCATTACAAACATCTGCACATGGTTATCGGGATGGTAAATGATAAAGACACCGGCAAAGTGTTATCACTGCTGCCTAAAGATGCTACTTATTATTTCTGCAAACCAGACATTCCAAGAGGCCTGGACGCTGAAAGCATGAAAGCACAGGCGGGGGCTCATGGTTTAATTGGTGAAGCCTACCTTTCTGTAAAAGAGGCATTGCTATTAGCACAAAAAAATGCAGCTAATGATGATCTTGTTTTTGTAGGCGGCAGCACTTTTGTGGTGGCTGAGGTTGTCTGAATCAGAATTTTAAGATTTTCAAAATTTTGATGTAGAAATAGGACAGGTTCCTGTTACTTCAACCATTTAAATCTGGGTTTGAAGTAAAACACGCTGTTAATTCTTAAATCCTGTAAATTCTGATTCAGACAGTTTCTTCCAAACCACCTCCCCTGTTATCGCTCCACCGGTAGTTGGCGCAGGTACAATGTACTTAAAAATATCGCCCGAAATTGTAAAAGGGCGTTTTTGCTGTGTGCCCTCCCAGTTTGGGAATGATGCATGTTCTATATTGAAAATGATATTATTCTCTTCAACTTTATAGGTACCATAATGAGCGTTACACCCTTTTATCGCTGCTTGGTTCTCTTCGTCGGTACCCTTAGCTTTATCACCCGATGCAAATTTTAACCGGCCTTCACTGTAGATCTGTAAAGCGTAATGCCCCATGGCATCAATTACAAAGATCCCCTTCGGCGAATCACCGTAAAGATGGGTGCGACTACCGTCGGCAGCAATATTATCAACTGTTACCAATTCATAGGTTCCGGTCAAATTATGAACAGAGGGTTTGTTCTGTGCCGATGCCGTACATATGGTAAACAGCATCAGGATCAAAAGCGATTTATATTTCATGCAGCAAAGTTATATTTGCTATATTCCATTAGCAATAAGGCACAAAAAAGTAGCCTGATTACTAAAAAGTTACCATGCTATAAATCAGTTATATTATTTAAAATTGATGGATAAAAAATCAAAACACGAGGCTCCAAGATGTGGTATCGACTACGCTTTTCAGCGGATAGGCGGCAAATATAAAGGTCGCATACTGTGGCGTTTACGCAATGGCACCATGCGTTATGGCGAGTTACGGCGCACTGTAACAGGAGTAACCTCTAAAATGCTTACCCAGGCCCTGCGTGAGCTGGAAGATGATTGCCTCATCGTTCGGCAGGTGCATGTTGAAGTACCTCCAAGGGTTGAATATACCCTTACCGATACAGGCCGGGAATTACTCCCTTTTTTACAGTTACTACGCGATTGGGCCAAACATCAGATGCAGGTTAATGATATAGTAGCCATGCCATAATTTAATTTCAGTAAAGTCAAAAATACCTTTATTAATCTACCTAAAGTTCTATTTTTACGGCCCGATCCTTACCTAAAAATATGACATATATAGCATCTGCCGATAGGTACCAAACAATGCAATATCGCCGCTGTGGCAACAGTGGCATCAAACTTCCGGCTATTTCATTAGGCCTTTGGCATAATTTCGGTCACGTTGATGTTGCTGATAATTACCGTAAGATATTGCATCTCGCTTTCGACAGCGGCATTACCCATTTTGACCTGGCCAACAATTATGGCCCGCCTCCCGGCTCGGCCGAAGAGAATTTTGGAAAGATCCTGAAAGAAGATTTCCGCGATTACCGCGACGAACTTATTATATCAAGCAAAGCCGGTTACACTATGTGGCCGGGCCCGTATGGTGACTGGGGCTCGAAAAAATACCTGGTAGCCAGTCTCGATCAAAGCCTTAAACGCATGGGGCTTGATTATGTGGATATTTTTTATCATCACCGTCCCGATCCAAACACACCGCTTGAGGAAACCATGGCTGCGTTGGATCTCATTGTTCGCCAGGGAAAAGCTTTGTATGTTGGTGTTTCCAACTATCCTGCCGAACTGGCCTCGAAAGCTATCAAAATACTCAAAGAGCTTGGCACACCGTGCCTTATCCATCAGCCTAAATACTCCATGTTTGAACGTTGGGTTGAAGGCGGTTTGCTGAATGTTTTAGGTAACGAAGGCGTAGGCTGTATCCCCTTTTCACCACTGGCGCAAGGTTTATTGACGGATAAATACCTTCATGGCATCCCCGAAGATTCAAGGGCTGCCCGACCGACCGGTTTCCTTCAAAAAAGTCATATAACGAACGAACGCCTAAGGCAAATCAGGGAGTTGAACAACCTGGCAATACAACGGGGACAGTCGCTGGCCCAAATGGCACTGGCCTGGATCCTGAAAGATGAGCGCGTAACATCTGTATTGATAGGCGCAAGCAGGCCCGAACAATTATCCGATTCATTAAAAGCTTTGGATAACCTGCGGTTTTCGGCAGAGGAGTTAGCAAGGATAGAAGAAATTTTGGCCCCCTAACCCCCTAAAGGGGGAACTATGGTGGAGCGCCAATTTCTATTCTTTTCGACAAGTAATTTTAATATCTTTCCTTAAATAAAAATTAAAGTCTCCCCTCTAGGGGAGATTTAGAGGGGCTAACAATGATAAACTGGGGTATTATAGGTTGCGGCAACGTAACTGAAAAAAAGAGCGGGCCTGCATTTAAAAAAGTGGCGGGAAGTAATCTTACGGCCGTTATGCGCCGCGATGCAGAAAAAGCGGCCGATTATGCTGCACGCCATGGTGTAGGCAAATGGTACAGCGACGCCAGCGAATTACTGAACGACCAGGAGCTAAACGCGATCTACATAGCCACCCCTCCCGCGTCTCATCTCGATTATGCACTTACCGCATTAAAAAAAGGGTTAAACGTTTATGTCGAGAAACCGGTCACCCGTAATTCGGCCGAAGCAAGGGCTATGGCAGCGGCTGTGAAGGAAAGCAGTTCAAAACTTACGGTTGCCCATTACCGCCGGGCTTTACCTATGTTTTTAAAGGTTAAAGAATTAATTGACACGCAGTTGATTGGCGAGATCCGTACCGTGCAGATCAGGATGTGGCAAAGCCGCAAACCAACTTTGATTGCCGACGTGGAAAGCAACTGGCGTGTACAGCCCGAATTATCAGGCGGCGGCTACTTCCATGATCTTGCCCCGCATCAGCTCGATTTGATGCTGTATTATTTCGGCAAGCCTGAAATGTATCATGGTTTTTCGCTCAATCAATCAAACTCAACACCTGCCGACGATCATGTTTGCGGGCAGATCTTATTTAAAAATAAAGTAGTGGTTAACGGTTCCTGGTGTTTTAATGTAGCCGAAAGTGAAACCACCGATACCTGCGAGATCATCGGCACAAAAGGAAAAATCACCTTCCCGTTTTTTGGCAATTACATCAATTGGAAAACTGATAGTGAAGAAGACACCCTAACTTTCACTCATCCCGAACATATCCAGCAGCCTTTCATAACCAAAATAGTAGCTTACTTTAATGGCGAAGGGCCTAACCCCTGCTCCATTGATGAAGCTGTAACGCTGATGGATATCATCGACGCGTTTACATTAAAGAAGTAAAAAAATCAGGCCAAAACCTGTCGAAGTATGGTGTTTAAATTCATCAAACTTCGACAGGTGCCGAAATTCTTTCCGGTTTATAACTAACCATTAACTTTTCTTCTTAGGCACTTTGGCACCTTCTTTTCGCGCTTCTGAAAGGCCTATAGCTACTGCCTGCTTTTTGCTGGTTACTTTTTTGCCGCTGCCGCTTTTCAGCTTGCCTTCCTTCATTTCGTGCATGGTTTTCTCAACCTTCTCTCCGGCTTTTTCTGAATACTTTGCCATAATGTTACTTTTTAAGTAAATGATAATATTACAATGCAAAATATTTGCCAAAACATAAAAATCAGTAGTAGTTCTTTTAATAATAACAGCGACAATTTTAGTAGCAGTTATTGCGCGGCAGTTGCAGCATATGGTAACAGCTTTAACGACTGTAATAGCAAGTACACCAACTGTCCTGCTGCTACTTAAAACTACAACTGCTGCTCAATCCGGCATGATTTAAACCTTTCGCATTTTTCATCCTGTCTGTTCCCGATTATTACTTATCTTCAAACTTCTGAAGTAATTACGTGTTAAGCCATCATAAATCCCCCTACATTTGCCCCATATGCCAACAAAAAAACTCATCGCTCCATTTTACGAACGTCTTGCTTTAGTACTTATTGGTTTTATGGCCCTAGGTTACCTGATTATTATGGGCAAGGATCTGCTTGATCCCATGATCTTTGGTTTTATTTTCGCCATACTGTTGCTTCCCGTTTGTAATTTTCTGGAAAATAAGCTGAGATTACCCCGCAGTATGGCATCGCTGGTTTCTATATTATTATTGGTTGGTGTTGTTGGGGGGATCCTCTACCTGGTAGGGTCACAGATCTCAAACATGGCTAACGACTGGCCAATGCTTAAAAAACAGGTTACACAATCCATACGGGACCTGCAGGAATGGATCCAACATGCGTTTCATGTTAACGCCGCCAAACAGATGGCCTATGTTGATGACACCGCCAAAAAACTCATGGAGTCGGGCACTGATGTACTGGGCACTACTTTTGGGGCCATCTCATCAATCATGCTGTTTTATGTATTCATCATGATCTTCACCTTTTTTATACTGTTATACAGGCGTTTGCTCATTCGTTTTATAGTATGGGTTTTCAGGGACGAAAACGAGCATGTAGTAATGGATATCGTTGAAAATATTCAAAGCATTTTGAGGCAATACATTTTAGGCCTGCTGCTGGAGATGGTAATAGTTGCCGGCGTAGCCATTACTGTTTTTTGGATGATAGGTATAAAATATGCCGCTTTGCTGGGCATTATAGTCGGTCTTTTCAATATTATTCCATACATCGGGATCTTCACTGCCTTGCTTTTAAGTACTGTTATAACTTTTGCTACAGGCAGTATCAGTAACACTGTAGCGGTGGCTGTTAGTGTTATAGGCATTCACGCAGTTGATGCTAATTTTTTGCTGCCCACTATAGTTGGTTCAAAGGTTAGGCTCAATGCCCTCATCTCTTTCATAGGCATTATTTTAGGCGAAATGATCTGGGGCCTTTCGGGCATGTTCCTTTCTATTCCTGTTATTGCTATATTCAAGATCATATTTGACCGCATTGAAACACTTAAACCGTGGGGGTATCTGTTAGGTGGCGATTATGAATATAAAAAACCTGCTGCGAAGACCATGAAAACAGAATAAATTCTCAAAAAAGGCAAACCCAAACCTGTAACCTTTCGTTTAAATACACTGAACTTTAATTTTGCAGAAACTGTTGCTCCCCCTAACAATGGAAATTGTAAGATATACGCCACGCACTATTTACAGGTGTAAAAAATGTAATGAGCCTTTAAAAACCAGGCGTAAGCGCGGCCTGTTATTAAAAATCACCCTGTTTTGGCTTCCTGTTCGCAAATTTTTTTGTGAACGATGCCTTAAAACGCGTTATGTAATGTGACTGTTCATAAAAACAGGCGGCATTTTACTTTAATTATTTATGCATATCCTTAATTTAGTAGCGTAGCATACTAAAGCTAAATCTGCCTGAAATGAACCTCAAGTATAAATTACTGCCATTTTTATATATTTTCCTTTTTCCTGTAATTTTGGTTGCACAAACTCCAAAGGCCTCAACTTTCAGGCTGGTACCCTTAGGTGTACTGGGAGGTATTGATGAAAGTAACCTATCGGCCTATATGCTCGCACCCACAGGCAGCAATAATTACATCTGCCTTGATGCAGGCACAATACATTATGGAATTGAAAAAGCTGTAACGTGTAAAAGCTTTAATGTACCCGGCAATGCTGTGCTCAGGCAGTATATTAAAGGCTATTTTATATCCCATCCACATCTTGACCATATTGCCGGGCTTATCATTAATTCGCCCGAGGACAGCACCAAAAACATCTATGCACTTAATGATTGTATTGAAACGATAAAGACGCACTATTTTTCATGGAAAAGCTGGGCCAATTTTTCCGACCAGGGTGAAACACCGGCACTGAAAAAATATCACTATAAAGTACTGGAACCCGGCACCGAAACAGCCATCGAAAATACTGAGCTTAAGGTCCGGGCTTTCCCGCTCAGTCATTCCAATTTAACCAGTACTGCTTTTTTTGTGAATAGCAATAACAATTATTTGCTTTATTTAGGTGATACCGGCCCCGATGAGATAGAAAAAAGCAGCAACATGCAAAACCTGTGGCAGGCCGCTGCTCCGCTGATAAAAAGTAAAAAATTAAAGGCTATTTTAATAGAGGTATCTTTCCCTAATGAGCAGCCGGATAAAACATTGTTTGGTCACCTTACGCCAAAATGGTTAATGGCCGAGATGGATAAACTGGCTTCGTTTACCGGCACAGATGCTATAAAAGGCTTAAACATTGTAGTAACTCATTTAAAGCCGCCAATGACAAGTATCAGCAAAATCAAAACTCAGTTAAAAGCTGCCAATAAACTGAACCTAAACTTGGTATATCCTCAGCAGGGAAAGGCCCTTGATTTTTAAACCTGAAACATCCACTATGAAAATACTTAAACCCGTTTTTTTATTCCTGCTACTGGTAAGCGGCTTCAATTTATTTGCACAGCAGGGCAAGGTGCTTGAAGAGCAAAACCTCAAAAGCAAAATTTTAAAGCGCAATGTAAACTACGCAGTTTATCTACCTCCGGATTATGAAACGGCCAACCGCACCTACCCTGTAGTTTACCTTCTGCACGGCTATACCGACGACCATACCGGCTGGCTGCAATTTGGCGAAGTTAACCGCTATGCCGATAAAGCTATTAGCGATGGCACTATCCCGCCGATGATCATTGTAATGCCAAATGCCGATTCGAGCTGGTACATCAACTCTTATGACAGTAAGGAAAAATATGAAGACTTTTTCATCAAAGAGTTTATGCCTCATATTGAAAAAGCGTTGCGCATCAAGGCCGAAAAAAAATACCGGGGCATTGCAGGGCTTTCGATGGGCGGTTACGGAACACTGATCTATACACTTAAACATCCCGATCTGTTTGCAGCCGGTGCGGCCTTAAGTGCCGCTGTATTTCCTGACGATCAGCTCGTAAGCACTCCTGATGATACTTATGAAAGAATATTTGCACAGCTTTACGGCCGGGGCTTAAAGGGGAAAGACAGGGTTAACAATGCCTGGCAAAGTAATTCGGTTTTAAACCTGGTGCAAACCAAAACTACCGATGAGTTAAAATCTGTAAGATACTGGATAGATTGCGGCGACGACGACTTTCTGAGCAAAGGCAACTGCCTGTTGCATATTGCCCTTACCGAAAAAAATGTACCGCATGAATTTCGCATGCGCGATGGCGCCCACACCTGGACCTACTGGCGTACAGGGATCACCAACGCACTGCAATTTATTGGTGATAGTTTCAGGCAAAAGTAGCAGATGCGCTGTTTTCAGATATGCGGATGTGTAAATGACGATTAATTGAATCAATTAGAATATGAGTATTATAAAAAGGATTTTGCTGGTTTGTTTATTGCTGATTTCGGCAAATGTATTTGCGCAAACTACCGGCAAGGTGATTGAAGAGCAATATATAAAAAGCGATATTTTAAATCATAATGTAAAATACGCAGTATACCTCCCTGCCGACTATGAAACATCAAACCGGACCTACCCCGTAGTATACCTGCTGCATGGTTATGGGGATGACCATACTGGCTGGCTGCAATTTGGTGAAGTTAACCGCTATGCCGATAATGCTATTGCCGATGGTACCATTCCACCGATGATCATTGTAATGCCCGACGGGGGCACAAGCTTCTTTATCAATGCATACAAGGACAAACTAAACTATGAGGACTTCTTTTTCAAGGAGTTTATACCATCTATCGAAAAAGAATACCGTATAAAAGGTACAAAACAATACCGCGGCGTGGCGGGCTTATCCATGGGAGGATTTGGCACATTGGTATATAGCCTTAAACATCCCGATATGTTCTCGGCAGCAGCGGCTTTGAGTGCTGCGGTACGTGGCGATGATGATTTTATGGCGATACCCGACGAGCGCTGGAAGGATGTATATAGCAAGGTATTTGGCCCCGATCTTAAAGGAAAAGAACGTCTTAATGCTACCTGGCAGGCTAACTCTATACTGGGATTGGTACAAAGCAAAACAACCGATGATCTGAAAAATGTGCGCTACTGGATAGATTGCGGTGATGATGACGCGCTAAGCAAAGGGAATAGCCTGCTGCATATAGCCCTTACAGAAAAGAAAGTGCCACACGAATTTCGCATCCGCGACGGAGCCCACAACTGGACCTACTGGCGCACCGGCATCACCGATGCATTAGCGTTTATTGGTGATAGCTTTAGGCAAAAGTAGGGTGCGCTAACCAAACCTTGTCATAGCAAGCGATAGCGTGACAATCGCTTGCTATACAGAGATTTCAAAACATAACACCTTTACAAGCGAAGAGATTGTCACGTCGTGCCTATGGCACTATCCCGGCAAGCTCCTCTCTATTGATATATATTATTAATCACCCAAAATATCCTCACACTTCCCTTTCAAAATCTTTAACCGGTTATTCAGTCCAGTCAACCCGGCATCATCACCTATGTTTTTATAAAGCGTTTTGATCAGGGCTAAAGTATTGTCGTCAGCATCGCAGGCCTGTGCCTTCTCCAATTGAGGCAGGGCTTTTTTTACAGCCTTAACGTATTCGGCATCTGTAGATGGGCTATTTAAAGGTTTATCAGCATCGGAGATATTTTTGAGATACAAGTACCCCAAAGCCCGGTGGGCCACATAATAATCAGGTTCGGCAGCAACTACGCGCTCGTATAAGGGTATCGCATTTACACTTTGATTATCATCTTCATAAAGCCTGGCCAGTGAATTGAAAAAATTGATCTTTACTTTGACTGATAGCTTGGCCGTATCCTGCATAATTTGCCGGGACAAGTCCATTGCCTTATCCTGCTCTCCCTGTAAACGTGCCAGGTTAAAGTCGAGGTATTTGTTGTAGGTATCTTCAGCAGTTTGCGCCTGTGTTAAGGTAACAGCCATTAATAAGATTATTACCGTCAATATTTTCCTGGGCATGATTGCGGGCTTGCCTTTAAGTTATAACGCTGAAACGGAGGGTTTAATATGAAACCCATAACTATAAAACCTTAAACATCTTAACCAAGGGCAATATTACCCCATCGGGCATCGGCTGATCAATATTTTCCATGGCTTTGTACCCCATAGCTTCGTAAAGCGGCACACCGGGCAACGTAGCTCCTAATTGCAGGCTTTTAAAGCCGTTGTTTTGCGCAGCAGTTTCACAAACCTTTATAATATAACTACCTACACCCCTCCGGGCATAGTCCGGATGAACAAAGAAAGCCCTGATCCTGGCAGCATCATGATTGGGATCAAGCAATGGGTCTTCAATTTCTTTATGCTGATCGCCACCGTAAAGAGTATTGCGTTTGCTCCAGCCGCCACAGCCTACGGTAACGCCGTTTACTTCGGCTACATAATAAGTACCATCGGTAACCAATTGGGTATCCACTCCAAAAATGTACTTAATAGCACTTTCAATTTGCTGCTGATTATAATAATTAGTGCTTAATCCACGAACAGAAAGAGCGATCAGCCCCTGCAATTCGGGAATATCATTAAAAGTTGCCAGGCGTGCAGTAATGGTAGACATGGCGGTAAATGTAACGTTTTAGTAAATACCTCAACCCGTGCCATTAAAGAATTACCTTATTCTGAAAATTAAATAATTCTGTAATTCTGATCCGGACAATTCCTCCAGGCGCAAAACGCTTCTTTCCTCTCACTGCAATATCATTTTACAAAAACAGTACATACACACTGCTTGTTAGTACGCATATTTGCAAAAACAAAAAACATGTCTACACTATTCTCTCCCCTTAAAATAAAAAACATCGAACTAAAAAACCGCATCGTAGTATCGCCTATGTGCGAGTATTCAAGCCAGGATGGTTTTGCTAACGACTGGCACCTGGTACACCTTGGCAGCTTTGCTACAGGCGGTGCAGGGTTAATCATCACCGAAGCCGCCGCTGTATCACCCGAAGGGCGCATTACCTTCGCCGACCTGGGTTTGTATAAAGACGAACATGTTGAAAAACTAAAACAGATTACTGATTTTATAAAGGCTCAGGGCGCTGTTCCGGGCACACAGCTGGCCCATGCAGGGCGTAAGGCAAGTCACCAGGAGCCGTGGAACGGCGGCAAACAGGTCCCTGCCGATCAGCCAAACGGCTGGCAAAGTGTTTCGGCAAGTGCCATTTCCTTTTTTGAAAATGAAGAACCACCCATAGCTTTAGATAAAGCGGGCATTGAAAAAGTAAAAGCCGATTTCAAAGCCGCTACTAAACGGGCTGTTGACGCCGGTTTTCAAGTGATAGAATTGCATGGTGCACACGGATACCTGATCAATCAATTTCTTTCACCGTTCAGTAACCAACGTGCAGACGAATATGGCGGAAGCTTTGAAAACCGCATTCGCTTACTCCTCGAAATAATTGAAAGTGTTAAAGAAGTTTGGCCTGAAGAGAACCTGCTGTTTGTACGAATTTCGGCGACCGAATGGGTAGAAGGAGGCTGGACGGCAGGTGATTCTGTTGCATTAGCCAGTATTTTAAAAGAAAAAGGTGTTGATCTGATTGACTGCTCAACAGGCGGCAACATACCAAATGTTAAAATCCCGTTAACACCGGGTTATCAAGTTGAATTTGCCGAAAAAGTTAAAAAAGAAAGCGGTATACTTACAGGTACGGTAGGTTTGATCACCAAATCGGACCAGGCTAATGAAATTATAGAAAACGAACGCGCCGATCTTGTGTTTTTTGCAAGGGAAATGCTTCGTGATCCACATTTTGCCCTGCGCGCGGCACATGAGCTTGGCGAGGAAATAAAATGGCCTGTTCAGTATGAACGCGCTAAATGGCATTGATTGGTCAATAGTCGATAGTCTATGGTCGATAGTCCATAGAAGCTGCACTTATTAAGACTATAAATTATGGACCATTGACCATGCCTATGGATTAAATAATAATAAAACTATAGACTATGGTCTATGGACTAAATAACCAAAAAACAAAAACCACACGCTATGAAACGTACAGCAAACGCCCATTGGAATGGTACATTACAGGCTGGCCAGGGAGAGATCACTACCCAGAGCACTGTATTAAACAAAACCCAGTATTCATTTAAAACCCGCTTTGCCGATGGCATCGGCACTAACCCCGAAGAGTTATTAGCTGCTGCTCATGCAGGCTGCTTTACTATGGCTGTTGGCGCTGCTTTAACCCAGGCAGGCTTTACTCCTAATGATTTAACTACCGATGCAATTCTTGACCTTGATATGCAAGCCTTAGAGGTTACAGGCATCCATTTAGAAATAAAAGGATCAGCAATTGATGGTGTTTCTGAAGAACAATTCAAAGAAATTGCCGAAGGCGCCAAAGCTAACTGCATTATTTCAAAAGCACTGAGCGTGCCAATTACTTTAAGTGTTACTTACGCTTAATTACATTTTACAAAATACAAAAAGGGGATTGTGCACAGCACAATCCCCTTTTTGTTGACTCATTCCCTATCCACTCCTTTTTAAAACAACAAAGCCGCCGGCAAACCGGCGACTTTTCAGCACATATTAAATCAGGGGGTCAATAAGCTATATTACAGCATAAATACAAGCAACATGGTAATATGGACCAGAACGCTGAACGCGAAAAAACCAAGCAGTGTACGGATACCGGAGCCGCCCATTCCGGCTATTATGTTGGCAAAGAATAACACAAGAGTTACTACCAGTACTAGTATCGGAGCATTGTAATAATACAGCAGGAAAGCAGGTACAGGTAAAAAGAGCACACCTTGTGAAACAAGTGAAAACATAAACCAAACTGTTTTATTAGGTGCCTGGCTATCGGCAAAGGCCATTAACTTATTCCATGTATTGTTGCCGGCTTTAGTATTAGCGGTGTTAACGGTACTGGTATTTGCAGCGGTCCATTCAGGAGCATTTATTTTTAAAGTTGCCATGATTGTTATCTTTTAATGATACAAAGATGGCTGATACAGTTTACCTGTAACATGATCATGGTGCGTTAAAAAAATGACCGTAGTCACTTTCAAAAGCTGAAGGCTGAAAGCAAAAGTGCACCCTAATAAAGACCTGATCAAGAAATTTGAACATTAACCAACTCACAATAACATTGCCATAAGCTGTTGATTATTAAATTAAAAAGCTTTATTCAAAGCAGACTGATTACCCGCCAAATCAACCGCTCTCACCGTTAACTTGCCTTTACCCCCCAAACTCCTGTCCACCACAAAATAATTTAACGGCGTAAAACCCATCCGTTTGCCTTTATTGTAAATATTATAGCCCAGCACCCGCTTATTATCCTTAGATGCCTCCCATTTTAAAGTACCGGTAGCTTTAACCAGTATTACCTGCTTTGGCGCGGTGGGTGGCATTTTATCCGGGTCAAGTTGCATCACACAGTTCATCAGCGCGCGGAAAGTATGGTAAGTTCCTTTCCAGATCTGGCCTTTGAGGGCTGTTTTATACTGTGGTTGTTTATCTATGCCGCCCTGGTACCAGTCGCCGTGTTCATGGTCAATGAGATAGGTTTGCGTGTATTGCCACAGGGTTTTAAACTTTTCAAAGTACTGGTGCTTATCCTGCGGATACCTGGCAGCCATAATGAGCAGCGTGTTGAGCCCTTCGGCCTGCGCCCACCAGTTCTTGGTATCCTCAGTAATGGTAAGTCCGGGCTTATCTTTAAAGTAATAGCCCTCATCGTAAAAACCGCCCACTTTATTATCCCAGCCATTATCCAACGCATCATCAACCATTTTTTTGCCCACCTGCAAGGTTTTGACATCCCCTTCAATACCTAAAGCATGTGAAGCTTCGAGCATCAGATAAGCCGTTTCTACATTGTGCCCATACGAAATATGATCAAGGCTATGATGCTGCTTATAAACGGCAAGGGTAGAATCGTGGTAAGATACCGGTGTCCAATCGGGTTGAAAAAACAGGATAAGATTTCCCTTATCATTAGTGATCTTATCACGCACCAGCATTAACATTTCTTTCAGGCGGGTTTTAAGCAATTCATCCGGCCACACGCTGTATAATTCGGTAAACGCCTCCAGCAGATGGATGGATGAGTTTTGATCTTTATAACCCGTTTCGGCAGTAGATTTTATGTTTGCATCCCTCACAATTGGTGTTCCATCACGCTGCATATGCTGATAGTAACCCTTATAAACCGGATCGTGAGCGTGTTTTTCCAACCACCAAAAACATTGCTTAGCCAAATTTAATGCGCTGGTATCGCCCGAGGCCTGGTAATATGCTGCAAGCGCGTAAATTGCAAAAGAATTACCATAAGCTTCTTTAGGAGCAAAACCACCCTGTTTGGGGTTGCCTTGTCTATCCGTAAAAATGTAAAAGCCCCCGTATTGCTTATCCCACAATTTATCACGCAAAAACTCATAGCCATGGCGGGCCCCCTCTATATAATATTTTTTTGCGGGGAAAAGTTCAGCGGCTTTGCTGTTGCTCCAAACGTGGCGTGCCTGGGTCACTATCATTTTATCCTGGTTACCTGTTGGCTTGAAATCATAGGTGAAAGCACTTAAAAAGCCACCATCGGCAGTATCAATAGCGGCCGGGTACCAGGGCTTAAGCAGTTCATCAACCATGGAGATTTGCATTTCATGCGCTATCTTTTGCTTTTCGCCCTGATTATTTTGGGCAAATACAATCGACACGGCGCTGGTTAAAGCCGATAGCAAAGTGATCTTCAATTTCATAAGCTTACTTTTTATTTAAAACATGATCGGCCGCTAAAACTAAAAACAGGTAGTCGGTTGTGCCACCGCCCAAAACGTATTCGCCCTGTTGCCATAGGTAAGGCCAGTTAAGCAGTTCGGGAAAATCAGGCCGGATAAGCGCCGTGCCGGAGGTAATACCACCGGGAATATATGAGCGGTCGGCCCGGTTAAAGCCGTAGGCTGTTGTCATTGATTTTGAACCTACGCCCGATACAAACGAAGCTGTATTAGAACCTGGATGGCAGCCCAGCACAAAATCAATGGCGTGCAGCATATAGGTGTCGCTAAAAACAGACGGAAAACCGGAGTATAAAAAGTATTGTTTATAACCAAAATTCTGGATACCCCACCCCGCTCCCCAAATATTGGGTTCATACGGAACTCCATAAGGGGTTTTAGTTCCCTGCAGCTGAATTTGAGCATATAGTTTTTTTACTGCTTCGGTTATTTTATCATGATAATTTGCATCATTGATCAACCCCATGGTGCGGCCAACCAGCCAGCCGGTATTATCAATACTATTGGCTATCGCATCGGTATTGTTTACCAGGTAATCGGCATAGGTTTTATCTTTTGTGGCGATGAATAATTCTACCGCCAAAGCAACCCGATGGCGCAAAGTCTGGTCAGGTGTGTTTTTCCAAACTTCCTGTGCTATTTGCAGGCATTGCGTAGCAAGTGTATCATTATATCCCTTCATTACACGGCTTGCAGCAGCCAAGGCGGCGGCTGTTTCTAACGAACGGCCAGGGTTTTCCTCCGTAAACACCCAGCGGTCATCAGCCGCCGCGGGAGTTTTCAATACAGGATTAATATTTGAAGCATTGGTTACAAAAGGTGTGTTATCGGTGATATTGGCGGCATCACCCAAAATGGTGTACTGCCTGATGGTTGGCTCAATAACTCCACGGTAAAAACGTCCCAAGGCCTGGTAGCCTCCTGTAATGGCTAATAAACCGTGCTCAATCTGTTGCAGCATATCCGGTTTGCCATCGGGCTGGTGAATTTCAACGATGTGGTTCTTTTGGTCGATAGTTGTGTTATCATATCTTACGTCGAAAGCCTCATAAGCTAATGTAAGCCCATGTACCGTTTCTGCCTGCGATTCAACCCGCAGGTCAAAATCCCCGGCATCATGCCATGCACCGCGGTCGAGAAATGGTACATTATCGCCCGATTTATATTTATTGAGTGTACTATGCCCCTGAATATAGCCGTCGAAATGGTTGGAATCAACCGGCGCCATTCGGGCATCATCCATATGGCATAAGCCATGCCATACTCGGTATTTTTCGTTAACCCGCATATGGCACATCTGTATAGGCAGGAAATATGAAAGCGTTGGCTGCCATACATCATTTCTAAATACATCAGTGCTGATCTGGAATGGCTCCGTTTGATAATTGCCATATTTCACCAAGTACATACCCGGTGTGGTGATCTTTGTAAAATCAAATTGCAGGTAATGATACCTTAAAAAATCTCCCCAAATGGTGGGTGTAGCTTTCAAAGCGGTTATTAGTCCGCCGTTTTCATTTATCCTCATCAGCGAAACCGGCAATACCCTTTTATCATTTTTATCCAGTTCAATTACTGCAGTTTTTTGCTGCGCGGGATGATAGCCTACCTGCGATACCTGAACTACCGGTTGCGATTGCCAGCCCTCTACAGCATTTGGAGTTATCAGCCATTCTACAGCATCTTTTGACGCGCCCTTAGCCACTAACGAACGTACTACAAACCAGCCATTGTTATGCTTGGCCCGGCCATCTAACAATTGCAGGCTGCCGCCCAAAAGGTTTTCGATAGTCATGCGCTGCAAATCGGTTTCGGGCGTAATAGTGAGCTTTCTGCCTTCGGCCATGGGCATAACCTGGGTTTCACCTTCTTTGTCGATATAAGTTTGTCCATCGGCCTGTTGAGGGAATATGCCAAATTGCTTATCCATGTAATAAGATTTGCCAAACAAAATCCCCGGGAATAACTCCAGGTTAAAACCTACTTTACCTATCCAATTGTCGGGCAATGGCTTATCCAAATCAACAATGATCCTGAACGCCTTTCCCGCAGGGACCACCCGAATATTATAAGCAAAATTCAGATCCGGATAGATAATAGGGTTAAAACCATGGCGGTTCATATCCGGGTTGGGGAACTCCATGCGTACGCTTACTTCGCCGGTAGCTTTATTAACCACACGCTTACCTACTTTGGGTATAGGCGACCATTGACCCGGCGTAGGCTCCAGCCTGATATCACCATTGGTAGCTACACGCTGTCCGTTTTGAATAATGCCTACCCCACCCTGGTGCCCCTCAGGGTAAAAATCATGGGCAAGCATTACGTTTATGCCCTTATATTCAAGATATTCCTGTGCGTTAAGCTTCATTAAGTTTGCAGCAGGCTTAACCTGTGCATACAAAAAACAGGGCAGTAAACAACAGGCAGCAATAATCGCGGTGAAGGTAAATTTAGATCTCATCAGGATAATGGATTAACCGGTAATATGCAACAAGATATTTGCACGGCTAAAAATACCTCTGTGACAAGGGCTCAGTATAATGATATATTAACCTTTTGTTGCCGATTTTATACAATAGCGGGGATTTTACATTAAAAATCACTATTAATAAAAAGCAGCCAACAATACTGCAATTAACTTATTACCAATTAATTAAAAATAAAAATACCTGATATTAGGTATTCATTTTGTTCAGCAATTAATTTAAATTTGATTACCAGTAATACCTGTGTGCCGAAAAAGGGATCAAAGAGTAGGCAACAATTATTAAACCGATGGCCTTCCTGTTATGCTTAGCTGTAATAGCTTCACTGCTGTTACTAAACCCCTGTTTAAAAAAACAAGTTTTTAAACTATTTACAGCTGTTTTTTTTATTCTTACTTTCTCTGAAGCAGTTCATGCTCAGCCTGCAAACCCCGATAGTGTAAAAAATAACAGGGTTAAAAAAGATTCAGTAACTAAAGCCCTTCTTCCTGATTCTATATTAAATATTTACAACCTAAGTGGAAGAAAAGATTCGGCCAGGTTAAATGAGATCATCGCTATCAGGCTCAAAACTACACTCCCAATCGATTCGTTCAAAACCCTGTATGTTGACGATATCAAAGTAGGAGAAACTGCTTTTTGGAGTAATAACGACTACGAAAAGATCGTGTATTTCAAAATAGACGAGTCGGTACAGAACCTGGCCGTGCAGTTTTTAGCCAGCAAATCCATCGATAAAGCCCGCATCCCGGTTTATTTTTCGGTGGGCTATTCAGGTGGCTACATAACCAAAGGATTAATAAAAACACAACTTGAGGTTAAACAGAAAATAAACCGGGTTTGGGTATGGATAATGGCCGCTATTATGGCCGGCTTCCTGGCTATGGGCTTACAAAACAATATTTTAAAAGATGACAGCAATTTATACTACAGTCTGAGCCGCACACAACTTCTTTATTGGACGGTCATTTTTTCGGTCACCTACCTGTATATATGTAATGAAACGGGGGCACTTCCTGATATCCCAGGCTCACTGCTGGCTATCCTGGGCATTAGCGCTGCAACTATGGCTACGGGCAAGGTTATCGAAAATGACCAAAAAACCAAAACGGAGATTGATCCCAAAGCACATAGTGAAGGCTTTTTTCACGATATCCTATCAGATAGGACCAGCATCAATATCCAGCGCCTTCAAAACGTGCTGTTCAATATCCTGTTCGGGCTAATTTTTATACAAAAAACCGTATCATCAAATCTACTTCCCGATTTTGATAACAATATATTGCTGATGATGGGTATCAGTGCTGGCACTTATGCCGGGTTAAAGGCTACCGAACCAACCAAAGACCAGCCAACAGAGCAACATGATTCAACTACCGTTGGAAATGAAAAACCAACCGACCAACCCGAGGGAGATGACAGTAAAGGAGGTAGTGGTAAAACCAAATAAAAAAGCTTTAAAGCCGTTTAATGGAAATCAGGCACAAGTCCGGCATCATGTGATGATAAACCAGGCTTGTGCCTGTTCTTTTAATTCGGGTTTAAGCTGGATTAGCTTTGTACGGTAACGGTTGGGTCCCAGTAATAGTAACCAAATAATACCGGATTATCAACGCCCCGCTGGCGCACATAAAGTGCAAACTGCACGTTGTATTGTTCGGTGCCTTTGCTAATTACAGTAGCCTGGTTAAACCAAAAATTTTGAGTAGAAAAGCCAACCGGAATAGCGGTACCATTAATTGGCAAAATGCCTGTGCGCGTATATACATTGAAAGTTTCACCATCAAATACTACATCCTGCGCATACCATGCTAACTTGTAAATAACTACAGCCGAATCAAAGTTACCGTACTCTGATACTGCATACCAGCGTATAACATCACCCACATCAGCTTTGATGTTAAGGTCGGCGCCGCCAGATCCGGTCATGGTATTACCGCGGGTAGCAACCATATACATATAGTTATGCGGCAAACCTGTTGGATTGTTAGGATCCTGACTTGGGTTTGGATAATCGGTAGTAATTGCATCGGTATCGATAACTACCTGGATGTTGATGATCTCCTGCGAGGTGGAGACAAATTCACTGTTAATTGCCATGACTAAAAAGGTTATTAGGATAAATAAATGTCCCTACTCTTTAAAGGATTTTCGGGTTAGCTCCTTTGATCAGAGCGAACAGAACCGAAGCGCTTCTTAACCGGTTTTTCTTATTCGCTTATCACAATACAAACCTCCGCTTATTTAAACAGGCTTATTAGAGAAAAAATACCGAATAAAAAAAATAAGTATTTATACGTATACAAACCATAAAAACACCCTTTCACACTATTTCACACCTACTAACTTTGCGGTATAGGAAAATCAGCAGAAAACGAAGCGAACAATAAATAATTAGTGAGAAATTTTTTCACAGTAGTATAAATAATTTCTCACTTATATAATTTATTATTACCAACATAAAATACAAACAATACAACTATATTACCTGCATATTAAACCTATTATATCATGAAAAAACGACCTTTTAACTTATTCAGACCAATCGCTGCCGCGATTACTATTTGCTTGTTTTTTGCCATGACTTCATGCAGGCAGGCTACCAAATTTGCCCAGGTAAAGTACACCGCTACACAGGTTAATCACTGGCTCGACTCGGCCAAAACTGACAATTTCGTTTTTCAGTTTTACAGCCCCCAGATCGATGACGTTAAAAAGCCATATCAGCTTGTATCATATATTCTGGATACAGCCGGAGGCTATCTTAACCCGATGCATCCCGATACACTGGCTATTACAAAAGATACGCTGGTTAACTTAACCGGCCCGGTGGTTTTAGGCAATACGTATCTAACCAAAAAAGCTATTATGGCGATTATCTCAACCGATAGCGGAAAAAAACGTGATTATGACTTCCTGGTTTTTACTCCTAAGATCATAGCTTCCAACCAGCACCTTGTATACGCCATCAGCCTTATAAAAAACGGTGTACCTATTGATTACCGCGACTCAGACACCGGGGATGTTGATTCAAATCCATCACCTCCGGCAAAAATGTAATAGCGTTACAAAACTGCTGCAAAGTGGAACAGCTAATGAAAGGTATATCTGACTGGTCGGAGGTTTGGGCGTTGCTCATTCCCCTGGCCATTCTTTGTTTGAAGAAAAAACAACCAGTTTTTAACAAACCTGTTGTTATATATTTATGGACAGCGCTGGCAATTAATGTAACTATTGACGCCATATGGAAGCTTAAAACAATTTTACCGCATCCATACAACACCAATAATTATCTGTATAATATACACTCCATAATCAGGGTGTTATTATTCAGCTCTTTTTTTATAAAGTTAAACCAGCAGTTTTTGTCCAAAACAAAAAGGATAGCGCCGTATATTTTTTTAGGGTTTGTACTTATCAATTTCATCTTTTATCAAAATTTTTTTGATTACGGACAATTGAGCAGCAGATTACTATCGTTTGAAGCGGTAATTATGATGTTTTATTGTATGCAGTATTACCTGTTTAAAATAACCGACGATGAAGAACCCAGTAAGAAACAGCCCGACTTTTGGATAGTAACCGGCCTGGGTATTTACTACACTGTAAACTTTTTCATTTTTTTGCTCTACAATGAACTCACGCTGCGTCTGCACAACTTTGCCATAAGCCTGTGGAACATCCACAATTTCACCTATACCATTTTATGTGTATTTATAGCGAAAGGGTTATATGAAACAAACGAATGATGATATCAGGCTCCTGCTCTTTATGGGCATTGCGGTTATGCTTTCCTTATTCGCAAGTATATTGCTCATTTTTATATTTTTTCAGCGTAAGAAATACCAGTATCAGCAAAAAATACAAAGGCTGCATCAAACCCAGCAAAACCAGTTGATAGAGGCAGCTGTGCGCAGTGAAGAAACTGAACGTCATCGTATTGCCGAAGAGCTGCATGATGAAGTGGGCGCCATTTTATCGGCATCAAAGCTGCATCTACAAGGAGTAAAGATCAACGTTATTGATAAAAACAATGAGCCGAGGTATGAAAAAGGACAGGAGCTGCTTGACATGGCCATTAAACAGGTGCGTGGTATTTCGCACAATTTGCACTCCAGTATTCTGAAAGAGTTCGGGCTAAATGAAGCAATCAGGCATTTTGTTGAGAAAATAACAAATAACGACCTCATATTTATTACCACCGATCTTGATGATTCATATACAACCCAGGCTAATGAAAATGATATTAGCATATACCGCATGGTGCAGGAGTTAATGAACAATATACTTAAACATGCCAGACCTAAAAAAATACATATCACATCAACTTATAACCACGATGCTTTAAACATTAGTATTTTTCATAATGGGAAGGGGCTTAGCCATGCACAATATGAAGAACTGAAGTTTAATAAACAGGGCCTTGGCCTCAAAGCTATCCAAACCCGCATCATTTTGCTGAAAGGCGAGGTATCATTCAATCACAAGCCCGAGGGATACTACATTAATATCAGCATCCCCCGAACAATTACTATTTAACCATTATAACAATCAAAAATAAGGCGATGAAACCTATTAAAATTGCCATAGCCGATGATTATACCATATACAGGGACGGCCTCAAAATTGGACTTACCCAGGATGAGAACCTGGAAGTAATGCTTGAGGCCGGCGATGGTGAAGACCTGATAAAAGGCATTGAAACCAATATGCCCGATGTAATTATCATGGACCTTAAAATGCCTGTTATGGATGGCATGGAAGCTACCAAACACATTAAAAAGAAGTATCCTGATATGAAAATTTTAGTGGTGACGATGTACGATGACGAAAAGTTCGTAATTCATTTAATGGAGATTGGCGCCAACGGGTATCTGCTAAAGAACGCAGAAGCTGAAGAAATCAGGAAAGCGATATATTCGGTACACGAAACAGGCTATTACTTTAACAATATAGTAAGCAACGCACTTTTAAAGAAATTGGTGATAAAAGGTAATATCAAACCATCCTTTAAAGAAGGCGTTGAACTCACCGAACGGGAACAGGATGTACTGAAATTAATTTGTGCCGAAAAAACTGCCAATGAAATGGGCAAACAACTATTCCTTAGTCCGCGCTCGGTTGAAGGGATCAGGCAGCGCCTGATAGATAAGGTGGGCGTACGCAATACCGCCGGGCTGGTAATGTTTGCTGTAAAGAATGGGATAATATGAGGCTCTTTTAAAATTAGCCATCGCATTTTGCACATCCTCTTAAAACAAGACCCGTTTATTAATAAACACACAAAATAAACGCTTAAAATAAACCTTAAAAAGTATAATTAATCTTTTCGCTTAACAAAAAACATGATTTATCATTGTTAAAATCATATAAATCAATAATTATATAAAAATTCATCAATTAAAATTCATTGTTTTGATAAAAAATACAATTTTCATTGATATTTTTACAACAAAACATTGACTGATTGATCAAGATTTGAATGAAAAGAAATATCCAGTGCGATAATCAAACCTGTCTTTTATGTAAGGGCTGTATAAAAGAGTGGCTGCCTGCAATTGCAGCCAACAAAAAAAACTTTAATGTAAAAAAAGGACAGGTTATTTTCAGTGAAGGCGACCCGGTGAAAGGAATTTACTTTGTTTATGAAGGCAATGTAAAAGTTCATAAAAAATGGGGGCCGGATAAAGAACTTATTATTCGCTTTGCCAATAAGGGTGCCATTTTTGGTCACCGTGTGTTGGGTAAACATGCCACCCACTACCCTATTTCGGCAACAGCGTTGGAAGCAGGTATTATATGCTACATTGATATGGAGTTTTTTGAAGCTACTTTAAAAGTAAACCCTCAGTTTACCTACCAGCTAATGTTATTTTTTGCCGACGAACTGCAGGAGGCTGAACGCAAAATGCGTAATCTCGCGCATATGCCGGTAAAGGGCCGCGTTGCCCAGGCACTCATAAGCCTCAAAAATCAGTTTGGTACAAACCCGGAAGGCCATATTGATGTAGAACTTACCCGGCAGGACCTGGCTTCATACGCCGGCGCCACTTACGAAACCGTTTTCAGGGTAGTTAACGAGTTGTTACAGGAAAAACTGATTAGCACAAATGGCAAAAAGATCAGTATTATCAATCATGATAAACTTTTTCTTTTAACTCAGGATGATGAGTTGTAAATGGGATAATTACTTCGAAATATTATTATCCTTTTGCCTTAAATGGGTTTATTATTTTTAGCTTTTTTGGGATAAAAATCATGAGGCGTAAAGCAGAATATTGGTGTCGATTGCGATATTATTCATAATCATTAGCTTCACCCCTGTCAAACCTATACCCATTATTCAAGGTAAATTCATTTAATCTGTCGCTCAAATGATCAACGATTTTTTATATAGGCTCAGTTTCTCTTTAAATTAACGACAATCATTTTTAACATTTAGATAATTATCGGCAGCCAGCCCTCACCCAACCAAATTCCGTACTTCAACCGGCGATAACGATGTTTGCTTTTTAAAGAAGTTTGAAAAATGCGACAACTGCCCGAAGCCCAGGCTATAGGCTATTTCCGATATATTCCAGTCGGTTTGTTTGAGCAGGATGCGGGCCTCCTGGATGAGCCTGTTGGCTATATGTTCGGTGGTTGTTTTTCCGGTGCTTTCTTTTAATACCTTATTGAGATGGTTACTATGAACAGCGAGCCTGTCGGCGTAGTCTTTAGCAGTACGCAGGATCACCTTTTGATCGGGTGACGCTATTGGAAATTGCCTTTCAAGCAGCTCAATAAACAGGGATGATACTCTTGCAGATGCATTATGACTGTTATTATAATTGGTAAAAGGCTGCAATTTTTGGCCATAGTGAATCAATTCCAGCACATAATTTCTGATCAGATCATACTTGTACAGATAGTCTGATGCTATTTCCTGCTGCATCTTCCTAAAAACAAGTGTGATCTCCTCTGCTTGTTCATCAGTAAGCATAAACACAGGGCACCCTCCGGGACTAAAAATAGGCAATGAATCCAATATTACCCCACTTTTTGATTGCACCAAAAATTCATCAGTAAAAATACAGAAATAGCCAGACTGTTCCATATCCTGTGGTTTCCAACTGTAAGGGATTTTTGGGGTACCAAATACCAGCGCATTTTTTTCAATATCGATCACCTTATCAGCATACTCAGCTATGTTTCGGCCCCTTACCAGGTTTATCTTGTAATATAGCCTGCGATTGTAAGGCACATGGGTAGGGTCTTTTTTTACTATAGCGATGATGTCGCTAAGGTTAAATACATTAAAATGCCCTATCTCCTTGTTGATATCAGCCGGAAGCAGGTCTCCCACCGTGCTGTTGGTACGCTCGGCGGCATTTTTATAAAAATCTTCTACTGTTACCGTTTTCATTTTTTTGCTTTGATGAGCTACACAAACTTAATGATAACTACATCACTATTTGCTTCTGGTAAATCAGTTCTTACAAAACTCAAACAAAAGTTTTGCAGTATATCAACACTTTATATTTTCCGGAGGCAAAACAAACTTAATACATAAAAGAAATGTTATTTGAATTTGATAAATACCCATTAACAGATGATAAAAGAAGCCGCCTCATAATTGACTTACGAGGCGGCTTCCTTCTATATAACACCAGTATTAATAACCCGGGTTTTGGTACATCTTAACAGGGTCAAGTTTGTACTCATCAAACGGAATCGGGTAATAACGATCTTTAGTGGTAAAGTTTGCCAATGAAGCCAAACCAAAATCAGTTTGTTTTTTTGCTTTGAAGTAAGCTACCAGATCTGCATCGTTAAAGGTACGCAACAAATCGTACCAGCGGTGATGCTCAAAAGCAAGCTCAACACGGCGCTCATGCAAAATAGCCAGCTTTAATGTTGGGTATTTGGTGGCATAATCACTGTTAGTCATTGATACAGCATAAGTTGGCATACCTGCACGTGTGCGTACCTGGTCAAGGAAGCCGATAGCAGCAGCCTGGTCGCCAAGGTAGTTATTAACTTCGGCCAGGGAAAGGATCACATCAGCATAGCGCATCAGGATCCAGTCGTTACCGCCGTAGCCATTTACGCCGGCGCTGGTGCTCACATCCCTGAATTTAGTAACAAACCAGTCTTTCACAATAGGATCATTGGCATATTTAACAGAGAAAGTCATGCGGGGATCGTTGGTTTCATACTCATTAATCAAATCATGAGTAACATTATAACCAGCACCTGATGATTTTTTTTGCGAGTTGATAGTCTCACCCTTCGCCTGGAAATTAGCCGCAATTGAAGAGCTATAATTAACATCACCCTGAATATTTACTATCTGGAAGATTAACTCCGGACATGTTGTTTTTTTTGCGACATCAAAAACATCAGTATAAGGGATGCTGTTTAGCGTGCCAAAAGTACGCATATTATAAGCATTCATTAGATATGTTTTGGCATTGGTAAGGTTAGTTGTACGGTTAGCCTGATCCTGGGTAGTTGCCATAGTAAGGTACACCTGACCCAACAGGAAATTAGCAGCCGCTTTTGAGGCTCTGCCGGTAGAAGCTTGCAGGTTAGGGAGCGGGCTGTTATTGATAACATCTGTCAGATCGGCCACTATCTGTTGATAAACAACGGCCTGCTTTTCGCGGAAAGTAGCTGCAGGCAATTCAGCATAAGATAATTGCTTAGTAACCAACGGTACATCCCCCCAAAGGCGCACCAATTCAAAATAAGTAAATGCACGTAAAAATTTGGCTTCGGCAATGTATTGCAACTTTACACTATTATCCGGAAACGGCACAGCATCAATATGCGACAACACCACGTTAGCGCGGGTAACAGTACCATAAAGCGATACCCAATGACTTTTAAGATAGGTATTGCTTGGCAGTATCGAAAAATTACCAAACTGAAAAGGTTCGCCTGCGTTTGACTGGTTATCCTGAGTACCGGTGTCATCCGAACGCTGATCTGTCCACAAATCACTGCTTTCGCCTACATTATTGCCACTGCGTAACGATTGATAAATACCGTTTACAGCCAGTAACACATCATTAGGGGTTTTATAGCTGGCATCAACCGTTATAGCGTTGGGGTCACTCTCATTTAAAAAGTCTTTTTTACAAGACGGGCTTATCGCCACTGCAACTGCAAGGCAGGCAATGGCTACAAATTTTTTATTCATCTCAATATCTCTTTAAAAAATTCATTAAAAAGTAACATTAACACCTAAGTTATAAGATCTAACCAGCGGGTAAGTACCATAATCGATACCCGGGGCCAGATTGGCAGGCTGAGTATTGTTTGAAGCAGCGCCTGAATAGTTATAATCCACATCGGGGTTATAACCTTTATACTTGGTGATGGTAAATGCGTTCACAACGCTGGCAAAAACGCGTGCTTTGCTCAAGCCTAAAGTTTGCTGCAGGAAGGCAGGCAAGGTATAACCTAGAGTAAGGTTGGTACAACGCAGATATGAGCCGCTTTGCAGGTAAAAAGTTGATAAACGGGTACTGTTACTTTGCGTACCGGCACGTGAAGCACGGTAAAATGAACCGTCCCCTGGTTCAGCTTCGTTACGATAACGTTGTGCAACATTAGCATACTGATTACCGGAACCCTCCCCATTGTACAAATAATAATCCTGGCCGTCAAGTATCTTATTACCATAAGAACCGTTGAATGAAGCACCGAAGTCAAAACGTTTGTAAGTGCTGTTAAGGGCGAAGCCGTAAGTAAATTTAGCATATGGTGAACCGATAATGGTTTTATCAGCATCATTCACAACACCGTCTTTATTGGTATCAACAAACCAAAGGTCGCCAATTTTGGCAGGGTTGGTTTGAGAAGCTGATGGAGCAGTTTTACCATAGTTAGAAGCGTTGATTATACCACCAACCTGGAAACCGTAGAACATACCGATAGGCTGGCCCTGGGTAGTTATACTGGTAAGGTATGAACGCTCGGCACCGTTGATGATGAGGGTATTTTGAGCAGGCAGTTTAACTACTTTGTTGCGGTTTAATGAAATATTACCGCTCGCGCCAAATGTAAAATCCTTTGTATTAATTATCTTACCATCTAACTGCAAGTCAAAACCGGTATTACGGATCCTTGAGTCGTGCAGATTAGTTAAGATAGTAGTACTGCCGGATATTGCCGAAATTGGCTGATTGTACAAAAGGTTATATGAATAACTTAAATAATAGTTGGCGATAACCTGTAAACGGCCGTTAAATAAACCAATATCGGCACCAAAGTTATATTGTGAGGTTGTTTCCCAGCTTAGCTTAGGATCCTTTAAACCGCCGGCGTATGTAGCAGTAGCAATACCACCGTTTAACACTGCACCAACCGGGCTGGCCAGGGTTTGTGCGATAGCGTAGTTAGGGATATTGAAGTTACCACTTTTACCCCAGCTTGCACGGATCTTAACTGTTGACTGTTCGCCAAGGAAATTGTGATAGAAAGACTCGTCAGAAAGGTTCCAGCCTGCGGCCACAGAAGGGAAATAACCGTATTTATTTGCCGGTCCGAAACGAGAAGAACCATCGGCACGAAACGATGCGGTTAAGAAATATTTACCCGCATAGTTGTAGTTTGCACGACCAAGATATGACAATAACGTATAAGTACTTTTAGAAGCCGAGTTTAAACTAAAGAAGGCTGCATCGGCACCTTTACCTGAAAGTTCTGGTACATAATCACTCTGAAAACCGTTTGCTTTTACACTGATGTAATCGCTGGTTGTTTTTTGCGCAGTGTAACCGGCTAACGCATCAAAGTGGTGTTTACCAAATTGTTTGGTATAATTCAACGTAAACTCAGCCAACCTGTCAACGTTAACAAGGTTTGATGCCTGTGCATTGGCCGCCAGTATTGACTGCTGAGATCCCGGAGGGAACGCACCACTGCTTATCGTGGTTGGGTAGTAGTAATCGTATTTTTCGGTATAGGTTTGTGTACCAAGGTTGGTTTTAAAATTAAAACCAGGCAAAATATTATAAGTAACGTTTGCATTATAAGTGCTACGGTAACCCTTTCTATTAATTTTAATACGCTCGGCAAGTGCTACAGGATTTTCGATGCTCTGATAGCCGTATTGTGATGAACCGGCAGCTTCTACGTTGGTTTGTAAAGAGCCATCTGCATTATAAGCAGGCAGGTAAGGCATATAAATCAGGGCGCCAAGGATTGGGCTATGATCAAAGCGGCCTTCCTGTGTTTCCTGGTTGGTGTTTTGAGTATAAGCTATGTTTGCACCAATATGGATACGTTTACTGACATCACCATCAATATTTGTACGAAAGTTAACACGTTGCTGACCTGTTGATTGAATAATACCTGGCTGGTTTTGATACGCACCGCTTACATAATAACGAATACCATTCGATGCTCCTGAAAAAGACAAGGTATGTTTCTGGAAAAACGTGTTGCGGTAAAGCTCGTCCTGCCAATCGGTATGTACTGTTTGTTTAATAGGGGTTTGTGAAGCAAAATCATATAAGCCGTTAGGAATGCTCACACTGCCCGAATTACCAACGTTAGTAACGCGGGTTACGTTGTTATCCGAATACATGGCATCGTTCCAGGTATGGCCTGAATTAACCCAAAGGTCATGATAAGCGTTGTTACGTCCGTCGATAACCAGCAGTGCTGCCTGATCGGCGTCAAGCAATTTTACTTTGTGGGCAAGCTGATCAACGCCGGTCTGTACATCATATTCAAAACGGCCTTTACCTTCTTTACCTTTTTTGGTAGTGATCAATACTACACCGCCAGATGCGCGTGAACCGTAAATAGCGGCAGATGCAGCATCTTTCAAAATGTCGATGCTTTCGATGTCATCAGGGTTAATGAAGATATCATTACCGGCCGGATAACCGTCAATTACATATAGGGGATCAGAGCTGGCATTGAATGACCCAACGCCCCTTACCCTGATTTTAGTGCTTGTATATGGTGCACCGCTGGTTTGAGATACTTGTACACCTGATACTTTACCGGCAAGGGCCTGTCCTAACGAAGGAGCGGAGAGATTAAGGTCACTGGCTTTAACGCTGGCAATAGAGCCGGTAACATCACTTTTACGAATAGACTGGTAACCGATGGCTACCACTTCGTTAAGCATGTTTGATTTTGGTTTCATCTTAACATTAATGTTTGATGAACCGCCAACAGTTATTTCCTGCTGCTCATAACCAATAAAGTTAAAAACCAGCACGGCGCCTTCATCGGCCGAGATGGTATATTTACCGTTTGTGTTAGTTGCGGTACCCTTATCAGTCCCTTTGATCCGAACTGATACACCGGGTAACGGAAGATTAGTTTCGTCGGTAACAATACCCGTGATTTGGGTTGCGTTATATACTATATTTTTTACCGAAGCATTTGAGATAAAAGGTTTTAGCAAAACCAGTAAAAACAATACAGGAATTAAAAAAAACCTGCTCAAAAGATTTGGGTTAATCTTTTTATTCATATTTTTAAAATTGATTGTTGAAAGAAATGACTTAAAGCCTTGGACCGCTTTTGAGTTA
Source organism: Mucilaginibacter gossypii (assembly GCF_017569325.2). Lineage (NCBI taxonomy): Bacteria > Pseudomonadati > Bacteroidota > Sphingobacteriia > Sphingobacteriales > Sphingobacteriaceae > Mucilaginibacter > Mucilaginibacter gossypii. The sequence goes on from NZ_CP071878.2 coordinate 3,715,528, forward strand.
TTTGACAATTATCCCGGACCGGGTGAGTGTTAGCGCATTCACCGGTTCTTAGTTTTATCGCCGGGCCCGATGTTAAGTTGAAGTTATGTTACATAGGCGATATTTTTAAAGACATGAGCCAAAGATTAATAATTTAATTATTATTATTGCACTATCATTAAATAATATTAATATAGAGTTATTAATATTGTAATAATGACAGCAAAGCTAAACCTGTTATCTTAACCAAAGGATACCTTAGTGTTAAATTTACATTAAACAAAAAATAGAAAAACACCTGCCTCTTTGCAGGATTTTTTACTTTAGCCCATTGTTTAATACTACCATGAAGTAGTGGTAAAATTCACGTTATTTTTCCGTGAGGAGGTTACGGCTATCCCTTTCTCACCACCACCGAGCAGGGAAAAACCTTCCAACTCATCGCCTCTGTCAATACTATCAACCTGGCTTAGCACCACCTGTTTACCGGCTTCAATTGATTTTTTAAGATCAACATAAGTAAACCGCCATTGCCTGCCCTCAAGCTTATTCTGAATCAGCACTAAAATGCCTTTATCAGCCTTCCAAAACAAATTTTGTACCCAGGGTGTACATGTAAATTTTTTGTAAAGCACACCAGGTTCCTTAGTGCTTTTGGCCTTAGCCAGCTTTTCAGGGTCGTATAAACGCACTTCGTTGCCATGATCGCCATAATCGGCAGTGGCTACATACCACTTATTATTATATTTTACATATTCCGGACGGGTGCCCTGGATACAGGCATCATCCTCAATGGTATTAATTAAGTTACCATCAAGCGTACCGGTTTTAAGCAAGCCTTTCCAGTTTACATTATAAATAACCGCTCTCCACTGGCTACCCGCCGCATTCAACCGGATAGAGTTGCCCATAAAAGTTGGGCCTCTATCATTGTTATAGGCTATGCCGGTAGGGTGGTTAATAATATCCTGCCCGTTTTGGGTTAGCTTATATTCCTTATGCAGATATACCAGGCCGTCATTTTCCAGTTTAAACTCCCGGATCATTCCAACTTCCCTGTCACCATATAAAAATATGCGGCCGTTTTGGTACGAAATGCCCTGGCAGGCACCCAACGAGTCGATTGTTATGGCACGGTTAAGTTTATGATCAATCGTGCCGGTGGTGATGCTGCCAATGCCTAAAATAGCAGCTATTATAGTTAAAGTAAGCTTTTGCATAAGTTTAAATAAAGTAATTACATTAGTGATCAGACGATAACTTTAAGCTTTTCGCGTTCTGCCTTCAGTTTCTAACGGGGGTCAAGTGGTTCGTCAGGGTCAATTTGTTTGGCTTCTTCAACCGGGTAATATTCAACTTCGGTTTCGGAGTTACGCTTGGCCAATTTGTATGGCACATAATTCAATTCCTTTTGGCAGCGGTCATCCATATTCATTATAAAATCGGTTTGTGATTTATCGGTTACCACAATGCCGGGCTTATCGGCAGGGATACCATATTTATAAAGCAATCTCGCGCTGTTACGCATATTTGTTGTGGTATGACGTGCATGAGGTTCAATGATGATCACATTTTCAGGAATGTGAAGGGTTTTTATTAAATAAACCTTCATTTCCTCGGCTTCATTATACTTTGTTTTATATGGATGCACATTGCCGCCCGATACAATGATAAATGGGGCTTTGCCCGCCTTATATTCCTGTACCGCCAGCCTGCAACGCAGCATCCCCTCTCCGCTCAATGGCGATGTCAAATTATCCGGACCAGCACCGGGTACAAGAATATTTGAATAAGGATAATCGGCCCATTTAATGGTTTTTACACGTGTTACCGCGGCCTTGTTTGCGTTTAGCTCCATCGGCTCGTAATTGGCAGGATCATGCCTTTCGTTGATCTGCAGATAGAGCAGGGCTGCTTGCATAGCGGGTTCGAAAAACAGCTTTGTTCCTTTAATATCGCCTAACAATGTAGCGGAGGCATCGTACATCAGCGTGAAGTATGCCCTCGATTTAATATTGTAGCTGATAGAGTCTATTTGCGGATAATTAGGCTTTTTACCTTCAGCATAAACGCCAATAGTATAATTGATACTACCTGCGTCCTGCTCCCATGCTTTTATAAGCAATTGCTCTGGCGATAGTTTTTTATACAAGCTATAAAAGCCTGATGGGAGCAGTTTCGATTTAACCATCCTGTTAAGCGCATTGGCTGTTTTATATAACACTTCAAGCCGGTCGCTTACGGTTTTGATGTCATCATCAGTTAGTTTTACAGCAGTTACTAAGCACGCCGCGTCTTTACAATCAGTAAGAGAAGTGCTAAGGGCGCTTAGCTTTTTCTGAGTGAGCTGTGCCAGTTCAGGATCGTTTTTAAGTAAATTGCTTACTTCGGCATCCTGCTCAAATAAAGCCAGCAGGCCGTAGTTTTTAATCTTTACATAATCTGTCGGGGCATTTTTAACAGGGGCCTGGGTTTGCGCTAAGGCACTTATGCCGCCTAATCCAAGCATAGTTAGTAGCAGGAGTTTTTTCATTGAGCTGTTTTTTAACAAGGCGCAAATAACGCCTAAGCAGATAAACTCAAAGTTAACTACCGGTAACTTTCCTCTTACAAAACAGGCCAAATTTTGATTTAAATTAAGATATACCATCTTTGGGTGTAAAAAATCCATATCAAATTTGATATTTGCAAAAGCTGATAAATCTTTCAAACTTCATCTATGGAAAATGCTGCCTTATTAAAAGCCATTATTGAAAATGCTATCGATGGCATTATTACTATCGATGAACGGGGGATAGTCGAATCTATTAACCCATCGGCCTGCAAGTTATTTCAATATGAACCTCATGAAGTTATCGGAAAAAATGTATCGATGCTGATGCCCCAGCCTTACAGGCAGGAGCATGATCATTATATCAATCGATATCAAACTACCGGTAAACCGCATATCATTGGTATAGGTCGTGAAGTAACAGGCTTACGTAAAGACGGCACCCAATTCCCGTTCAGACTTGGGGTTAGTGACGTAAATTTTTCGGGCCGTAAAATATATGCCGGCTTTATACACGACCTTAGCCGTGAGAAGGAAGCTGAAGATAAGCTGAAGGAATACACATCACACCTGGAGGAAGTGGTAGAGGAACGCACTCTCTCCTTAAAACAATTTGTTCTTGAACTGCAAAAAACCAAGGAGGAAGTAAGCCAGTCCCTCGAAAAAGAGAAAGAGCTGGGGCAATTGAAAAGCCGTTTTGTATCCATGGCATCGCATGAGTTTCGTACGCCGCTAAGCGCTGTTCAATTATCAGCCTCGCTCATCGATAAATATGCCGAGCCTTTGCACAGCCTGCAGATCAGCAAGCATGTTAATAAAATTAAAAATGCCGTTGGCAACCTCACTACCATTCTGAATGATTTTCTCTCGCTCGAAAAACTGGAAGCCGGGCGTATTGAACCTTCATACACCAGGTTTGACCTGGTCAAGCTGGCCGAAGAGCTAACTGAAGAAATGCAGATTATGGCCAAGCAAAATCAAAATATCCTTTATCAGCATACAGGTACGGATAGTATGGTTTACCTCGATATTAACCTGCTCAAAAACTGCATCATCAACCTCATCACAAATGCCATCAAATATTCGGGCGAAGACAGCTTTATTGAATTTAGTACTGAAATAAATGCTTCCGGCTGTTCCATTACCGTAAAAGATAATGGCATAGGCATTCCTGAAAGTGACCAGAAGCATTTATTTGAGGCATTTTTCAGGGCGCACAATACAGGCAATATCCCCGGCACCGGTTTAGGCCTTAATATTGTGGCCCGGTACACTGCCCTTATGAACGGCAGGGTTGATTTTCAAAGTAACGTAAACGAGGGTACTTCATTTACCATTTCATTTTCCACATCATGAACCAAAAAATCCTGATCATCGAAGATAACAACGATATCCGCGAAAACGTGGTAGAAATACTGGGGTTAGCCGGTTACACGGTATTTGAAGCCGATAATGGTAAAACCGGTATTGAACTGGCTGTTAACAACCTGCCCGATGTAATACTTTGCGATATCATGATGCCCGAGCTTGATGGTTATGGCGTTTTATTTATGCTGAATAAAAACCCCGAAACCGCCGCCATACCTTTTATATTTTTAACCGCAAAGGCCGAACGGATTGACCAACGTAAAGGCATGGAAATGGGTGCGGATGATTACTTAACCAAGCCTTTTGATGATATTGAACTGCTGAACGCCATTGAAAGCAGGCTCAGGAAAAAAACTGCCCAGCAAAGCTTTTATAGTCAATCTCTCGAAAATCTAAACTCAATTGTATCGAAGAACAGCGGTCTCACTGAACTTAAACGTATTATTAGCGAACGCAAGGTGCGCCTGTTTAAAAAAGACCAGGTAATTTATTACGATGGTGATAAGGGGAATGGCTTGTACCTGATATTGAAAGGCCGAGTCAAAACCGTTAAACTGGCAAACGATGGCCGTGAGCTGATGACCGCCATCCACTCTGCCGAGGAATACCTTGGGGTAAATGCCATGCTCTCGAACGAGGCTTACACAGATACAGCAACCACCCTGGAGGATAGCCAGCTGTGCCTGATCCCGAAAGACCAACTGGATAACCTGCTCAATTTATATCCAGATATTGCGCGTGAGTTTATCAAACTGCTTTCTAATCATATCCGCGACAGGGAAGAGCAATTATTGCAGCTTGCGTATAACTCAGTACGAAAAAGGATGGCCGATACCCTGGTGCGACTGCATAAACAGCAGGGTGTGGATTTCAAAATTTCGCGGGAAGACCTTGCTGCTATGGCCGGTGTGGCAACTGAAACTGTGAGCCGTACCCTTACCGATTTTAAAGATGAAAACCTAATCGATAAAAAAGGAAGCCAGATCACCGTGCTTTCGCCCGAACGGCTGGCCAAAATGAAAAACTGACCGCTGCTATTTTTAGATGATCCTGCTCATTCCCTAAGCAATGGCTTGATTACAACAAACCATTTGCACCCTTGTGCAACCTATTTTTGTATCAACACCAACAGCTCCTGTGGCGTTTCATAAGTTGTACCTTTGTAGCTGAGTGCTTTAGCGCCAACGCATACGGTATCAACGGTTTTGGTAGTGCGTGTAATATAGATCTTACCGCGCACGTCCGGTTCTGTACCGTCACTCACCATCTTCATACCGGTTAGCAATTGCATAACACTATCAATTCCCGGCTTTTTGTTAAAGTTTTTTTCTTTCCCTTCGGGGAAGTAGTAATCAAACTTATCGCAGGTGATCCTGAACTGCGTTTCGCGGCCAAGCTCAGTGAACTTAAATTTGATGGACTGGACATCATCATTTGAGCTGGTTTTGCTTTTGCAGGCAACGAATGATGCTATCACAAGTAAAAGGATATTGAGTTTTTTCATTGGTTTATATGTTCTTCAACTTGTACTAATATCGGTGTTTTACATATACAACGTAAATATAATCCTGATAAGCCATCCATGACTGCACCTTTTCAGTATAACAAATATCAAGCGCATTTACATATGTCCAATATTGCGATTTATTGCCAAAATGAAAGCGTATGCCAAGCGTAGTATTCCTGGTTTTAAGCATGGTACGGATCTCCATACGGGCAAAGTCAAGCAATGATCTGTCACTCGCAGGATTTCCATTGAGGTTAACATCGATATAACTTCTATCAGGCGGAAAGCTAACCTTATGTTCTGTAGGTGTCAGTTTAGGCCACGAAGGATCAAACATCACCAAATCAATGCAGTTCCGCTGTGTAAACACTTTATGCTGGTGAAAGAAAAGCACGCAAAGCACAGGAAATAAAACCAGGCTAATTAATCCAGGAGCATAGGCAATAGGTTTGTGGGGAGCTAAGGTTAATATTTTCATGATGAGGTTTATAGTATTAAGTTCACTATATAACGTCAAATCATCAAAATTATTCCTTTAAACTCTTACTACTTCAATTCATCCAACACTCTGAACATTTTCTCCTTTATACCCCGACTCGGGCCGCTGAAATTATTAACCATGATAGAAAAACAAAGCTCTCGCCCGTTTTTGGTTTGATAACCGGCATAGCACAACACATTGTTGATGCTACCGCTTTTCATTTTCATATCATTATAAACCGGCAGACTTGTATAAAAATCAGCAAACCAGCTTTCCTTCTTTGCCGATTGCAGGATGCGGGCCAGCGTTAACGTAGTTACCCTGTCACCGGGCGAAAGGCCGCTGCCGTCGTAAATATTCATGCTGCGGGTATCTATCCCTTTGGCCGCCCAAAACTTTTGTACCTCATCCACACCATTTGCCGTTGTAGGCTTGCGTCCCTGTTTCCAGGCTATGGTTTTGAGCAGTTGCTCAGCGTAAAGGTTAATACTTTTCTGATTAAGCCAGTAAACTATTTTGCTTAAAGTTGGTGATGATATAGTTGCCAGATTTTTAGCAATTACGGGCAATAGCAGGTTTTTAGCGCTCAAAGTAGTGGCTGATTCCGGCTCATTACCGATAATGATACCTAAACTCCTCAGCGTATCATTGAGCTGCAACGCAGCATCATAAGCAGCATCAGGGACAGCGGCCGAAATACTTTTCTTATCCTGATCAACAGCATAAGTACCGCGCAGATATATTACTTTACTGCCAACCGGTAAAAAAGCATAAGCATTATCGCCTGATCCGGCAGAACCATTTGTCAACTCGCTTTTAAATGCAAGGTATGGCATCAGCGGAACAGTACGCGATATGCCAACCTGGCTACCAACCGCACCCGTACGCAGCTTTATATCAAATTGATTTTCGCGCCAGCAAAGGCCCGATGTACCGGCTCCGTAATAGTTGCCGATATCCTGCCAGATCCAGCCTTCGGGAATGGATTGGGTACCGAAAATGCTGTCATCGCCGATGATGCGACCGTTAACTTTTTTGATACCGGCCTTTCGCAAGGCATCGGCCATAAGGGCCAATACATGCCCCTCTCTGGCTTGCTCATAACGCCAGCTGCCCAGGGTTGGGTCGCCGGCGCCTTTAATGATGATATCGCCGGTCAGGGTGCCATCGGTCCCAATCTCGCCGGTATAACCTAATTGCGTTTGATATTGAAAATTGGGACCCAAAATATTAAAAGCCGTAATACTGGTAATGGTTTTAAGCGTTGAAGCGGTAGCCAAACCCATGTTAGGGTTACCGCCAAACACCTGTTCCCCGGTTTTGGCATCAAGTACGGTTAATGATACTGAAGCATAATTGCACTGGCTATCCGCCTGCAACCTGCCGAAAGCATTTGATATTTTTTGCTGAAGCGTTTGCGCCGCAACAGATCCTCCTATAAATAAAAAACTAATTACCAGTAAGCGCCTCATCCTGTTTTTTAACGTTCCGTTGCGAAATATAATATATCGGTAAACCTATAAGCACAATTCCGAGCCCGATAAGTGTAAAGCTTTGTTTATAAACAAGCAACAAAATACAAAATGCAATCCCCATGACAATATAAAGTGCAGGCAAAATGGGATAACCTATAGCTTTATAAGGACGTTCGGCATCAGGGAGTTTAGCACGTAAAATAAAAATGCCCAATATAGTCAGTACATAAAATACCACTACCACAAATGAGATCATATCCAGCAAATCGCCATAACGACCACTCAGACAAAGTAACGAGGCAACTACGCACTGGATCCATAAACCAAACTGTGGCACACCAAATTTATTCAGGCTGCCTGTTTTCTTGAAAAACAGACCATCTTTGGCCATAGTGTAATAAACCCTCGCCCCCGAAAGGATCAAACCGTTATTACAGCCAAACGTTGACACCATGATCATAAGGGCAATTATGTAAGTGCCCACGTTACCAAAAATAACGTGTGAAGCAGCTACAGCCACCCTATCCTTATCGGCAACAGTAATTTCATGTAATGACAATACGCCAGTGTAGACCACATTGGCCATCACGTAAATAAAAGTCACAATGATAGTACCCCACATCATACTTAAAGCAACGTCGCGTTTCGGGTTCTTCATTTCGCCGGCAACAAAGGTCACACTATTCCAGGCATCGCTACTAAAGATAGAACCAACCATGGCTGCGGCAATAGCGCCAAGTGCTGTACCTGTGGTGAGAGTAGTAATGCTGCCGTCTTTATTTAGGTTATGCAAATCCCACGCGTTTGTCCAGTTGGCATGCCATATATCTGCTTTAAAAGCAAAAAGGCCAAAAATTATAAGACCAAAAAGACTGATAAGCTTGGTTAAAGTAAAAACGGTTTGAATAACCTTTCCGCCCTTTACCCCGCGGGTATTTACATAAGTAAGGATAATGATCAATATAATAGATACCACCTGGGCGGCACTTATAGCAAAAAACTTCGCATCACCCGTTGATGTTGCCCCGGTTTGCAACTTCCATAATATATTATCCTCGCTAAAAGCAGGTATTAAATAGGCGGTGAATTTACTGAAAGCCACCCCCACCGCCGCGATAGTGCCCGTTTGGATCACTGCAAAAAAGCTCCAACCATATAAAAAAGCGACGAGCTTGTTGTAAGCCTCCTTTAAATATACATATTGGCCACCAGCTTTGGGAAACATACCGCTCAATTCGCCATAACTTAGGGCCGCGGTAAGGGTCATGAAACCGGTGATAACCCAGATAGCTATCAGCCAGCCAGCCGAGCCAACGTTACGGGTAATATCTGCACTAACAATAAAAATACCTGAGCCTATCATGGATCCTGATACCAGCATGGTACCGTCCAGCAAGCTAAGCTCATGTTTCATTTTTGGTTGCGATGAGTTTTTCGCCATATATTGTTTTAGGGTTTAAATCTCTAAACTATTCAAAAAACTTTAATATTAACGATCACTATAGTAAATAAATAAAATTACTATTTTGCAATCACCAATTGTTATTACACACTGTTAAACCAAGCAGTACTACTTTATTAAACCAAATTTGTGATATGGATTTTCTGAACAATTATTTAATTTATTTAATTCCTGTTTTGGGGCTTATCGGGATCCTTGTTATGGCTATTAAAGCCGCCTGGGTTACCAAACAAAACGCCGGTGACGGCGACATGGCCATGCTTGCCGGTTACATTGCAGATGGCGCTATGGCCTTTTTACGTGCCGAATGGAAAATATTAGGCGGATTTGTTGTGGTTGCCGGTATTTTGCTGGCATGGTCGGGCACAACGGTTGCTACTTCAAGTCCTGTTATTGCCATATCATTTCTGATAGGCGCGTTTCTATCTGCCTTTGCAGGTTATCTGGGGATGCGTATTGCTACCAAAGCTAACGTACGAACCACACAGGCCGCACGGACCAGTTTGGCACAAGCTTTAAAAGTATCGTTTACCGGCGGAACCGTAATGGGCCTGGGTGTGGCCGGTTTGGCTATTATTGGTTTAGGATCGCTTTTTATTGTTTTTTATCAGTTTTATGTTGTTAAAGTAGCAGGCAGCAGTGTTAACGGCGAAGCTATGGCAAAAGCGCTTGACGTTTTAGCCGGTTTTTCATTAGGTGCAGAATCCATAGCGCTGTTTGCCCGTGTTGGCGGCGGCATTTACACCAAAGCGGCCGACGTAGGTGCCGATCTTGTTGGTAAAGTTGAAGCCGGTATCCCCGAGGATGACGTGCGCAACCCGGCCACCATTGCCGATAACGTAGGTGATAACGTAGGCGATGTTGCCGGTATGGGTGCCGACCTTTTTGGCTCATATGTAGCCACCATGCTTGCTACCATGGTATTAGGGCGTGAATTGGTTGGAAATGACGGAAAAGCCTTGCAAGACCACTTTGGAGGCATAGGGCCAGTTTTATTACCAATGGTTATCGCCGGCTTAGGGTTAATATTTTCCATTATTGGTGCATCGCTTGTAAAAATTAAAAAAGAGACAGATAGTGTACAAAACGCTTTAAATATAGGTAACTGGGCCTCTATTGTATTAACCGCTATAGCTACTTATTTTGTAGTGCAATGGATATTGCCTGACGGAGATTTCCGCATGTTAAGAGATATTGATTCAACAGGTCAGTTAAAATTAGGTGTTGTAGCTTTTACAAAAAACGGTGTTTTTGGATCGATATTGGTTGGCCTGGTGGTAGGTACTTTAATGTCGATTATAACCGAGTACTATACCGCCATGGGTAAACGCCCGGTATTGAGTATTATCAGGCAGTCGTCAACCGGTCACGCTACAAATATCATCGGCGGTTTATCTGTAGGCATGGAATCAACCGTGTTGCCTATTCTTGTTTTGGCATCGGGTATTTATGGGTCATATTATTTTGCCGGTTTATATGGTGTAGCTATTGCCGCTGCCGGTATGATGGCAACAACGGCCATGCAGCTTGCTATAGATGCCTTTGGGCCAATTGCGGATAATGCCGGCGGTATTGCCGAAATGAGCCGCCTGCCCGAAGAAGTACGCCACCGTACGGATAACCTGGATGCTGTTGGTAACACTACAGCTGCTACCGGTAAAGGTTTTGCCATTGCTTCAGCAGCATTAACTTCACTGGCTTTATTTGCGGCTTTTGTGGGTGTTGCAGGTATTGAACATATTGATATTTATAAAGCCAACGTACTGGCAGGTCTGTTTGTTGGCGGAATGATTCCGTTCATTTTTTCTGCTTTAGCTATTGCGGCGGTGGGCAGGGCTGCTATGGCCATGGTAGAAGAAGTTAGGCGCCAGTTCCGCGAAATTCCGGGCATCATGACTTACGAGGGTAAACCCGAATACGAAAAATGCGTAGCCATATCTACCAAAGCATCTATCCGCGAAATGGTTGCCCCTGGTTTAATAGCGCTGATCACCCCTATCATCATCGGTTTTGCCTTTGGCCCCGAAGTGTTAGGCGGCTTGCTGGCCGGTGTTACCGTATCGGGCGTATTGATGGGGATTTTCCAAAGTAATGCAGGTGGTGCATGGGACAACGCTAAAAAATCATTTGAAAAAGGCTGTGATATCAATGGCGAGATCTTCTACAAAAAATCGGAACCGCACAAAGCATCAGTAACAGGTGATACTGTAGGTGATCCGTTTAAAGATACTTCAGGCCCATCCATGAACATCCTTATTAAGTTAATGTCGATAGTTTCACTGGTTATTGCCCCGCACCTGAACAGCCATTCGGCTGCAACCAGCGCCAGGATTCAAAAAGAAATGAACAAACACCCTATGAGCATTCATGTGGTTGTTAAAGCAGAGAAAAGCGTTTAATAGCTTTTATAGTTAATGAAGAGAGCCGCCTGTTGAGGGCGGCTTTTTTTGTCTGAACCAGAATTTATACGATTTGCCGGATTATCGGTTTATTAATAAGAACGGGCCGCGGAGAACATAGACGAGATTTGACAACCTCTATTTAACATAATCCCTTTCACCTTTCACCTTTCACCTTTCACCTTTCACCTTTCACCTTTCACCTTTCACCTTTCACCTTTCACCTTTCACCTTTCACCTTTCACCTTTCACCTTTCACCTTTCACCTTTCACCTTTCACTTGTATTCCAGAATATCCCCCGGCTGGCAGTCAAGCGCCTTACATATGGCTTCGAGTGTTTCAAAACGGATGGCTTTCGCCTTGCCTGTTTTTAGGATAGAAAGGTTTGATATGGTGATCCCTACCCTGTCGCTCAGTTCATTTAATGACATTTTTCGTTTTGCCATCATCACATCAAGATTTACTATTATCGGCATGACTTAAATAGTTAAAGCTTGCTCCTCTTTAAGCCTCGCCCCTTGCTTAAATGCTTCGGCCAGGATAAATATCAAGATAGCAAATACCAGCGTGCCAAAATTAAATGCAGATGTATTGATGATTTTTAGCGGCACATGCAATTTAGCTATTAACACCTGATAGAATACCTGCTGCCCTATATAATCAGTCAATGTAAACAGTAATAACAGCATCCCTGTGCTTTTGATCAGCTTAATACATCGCTGCTCAAATAAAGTACCTTCTACAATATTTACAATAACCTTATTAATAAGATAGGCTATTCTTATTACTATCAGAGTTGTAATAAGTATCAGCCCAGTTTCAATCGCGTTTAATGGCCAGCTTACAGATATATTATCATTATTAACTACTATATCACTGTTTATAATTATATTCTTTAAAGTATAGTTTTCACCTATCTTCATTTCGCCCCCATTTTTTTGCGAAATAAAGCTTCCGTCAATAGTGGCTTGCAATGTTGGCCCGTATCTTTTAGCGCCATCTATTGTACCCATTCCATCATTGTATCCATCCTTAACCCCCTGCCAGAAATCGGCAGCCATATTCTGAAAAACAAACAAACCAAACACTATATAAACAAGTATTTGCAGGGCACGTACCTTTTTCATTACACTACGATATTAATTCAATTCAAATAAAAACAATATTTATTAAATAACAAAATAAATTTATTGTTTTACAATAAATTTTATGCGATATACATAAATTTAAAATTTTAAATATAAAATTTTACACTGGTATTGCTATTTCTGATTTATATGTTTTATTTTAGAAACAAAATATTAGCTTTGCACGTTCTATTCAGAATATAACGAATAGAGAGGTTTATTAAATAGATGAGACAACTCAAAATAACGCAGTCCATTACCAATCGCGAGTCGCAATCGCTTGATAAATATCTTCACGAGATTGGTAAGGTAGACCTAATAACCGCCGAAGAAGAAGTAATTTTAGCGCAAAAGATCCGCGAGGGCGACCAGGCGGCATTGGAGCGTTTAACCAAAACTAACCTTCGCTTTGTTGTATCTGTTGCTAAACAATACCAAAACCAGGGCCTCACACTGGGCGATTTAATTAACGAGGGCAACCTCGGCCTAATTAAAGCCGCCAAGCGTTTTGATGAAACCAAAGGCTTTAAATTTATATCATATGCTGTATGGTGGATCCGTCAGTCGATATTGCAGGCTATTGCCGAGCAATCGCGTATTGTGCGTTTACCACTTAACCAGGTAGGTTCGTTAAGTAAGATCAGCAAGGCTTTTTCAAAGCTTGAACAGGAGTACGAGCGCGAACCATCGCCCGAAGAACTTGCTGATATATTAGAGACCACTGTTGATAAGATCTCCGACACACTGAGTAACTCGGGCCGTCATGTATCAATGGATGCACCGTTTGTACAGGGTGAAGAGAATACATTGCTTGATGTACTGGAAAACCAGGAGCCAAACACCGATTCGATCCTGATCAATGAGTCATTATCTGAAGAGATCAAACGTTCACTATCAACCTTAACTGAGCGCGAGCGCGAGATCATTGTATTGTTCTTTGGTTTAGGAACTAACCACCCGCTTTCATTAGAGGAAATTGGTGAGAAATTTAATTTAACCCGCGAGCGCGTGCGTCAGATCAAGGACAAGGCACTGCAACGCTTGCGCCATACTTCAAGGAGCAAGATATTGAAATCATATTTAGGTTAATCACAATCTAAAAAGAGATATTAAAAGCCATTGGTTATATAACTGGTGGCTTTTTTCTTTGGTATGGTTAGCTGCGATGTAATGACTGCCCCTCAACGACTAATGACGATTTATCAAAATGACTTAATGGCTAAATAAGCCGCCTGTCAAAACTAAAAGGTTCTCTTTTTAAAAGTTTCACTCCAAAAGAATCGGGATGCAAGGGGTTAAGCAGATAGTTATATTCGGCAGGGACAATTGACGATGGTACTTTCATTAATAAATACTCCTGTTTTTTAAGAAAGGCATCGCCAAGTTGGCGCAAAATTACCGGACCGGATAAATCACGCCAGTCTTCAGGTAATTGCTCAGCCTCCACAGTGATTATTTTACTATCCGGCACTTCAATTTCGGTTATACAATAATTACCCGGAATTATCAACGGATCCAAATGCACTAACACCTCAAGCACCGCTAATGATCTGGAGGAAGCAAGGTAAAGCATCGGTTTACCTTCGCTATTCCAGCGACCGCCATATAATCGTGCTCCGGTGCCGCTCAGATCGGCAGCGTAATTGCATTTGGCAATGCGGTAAAGTATCATCAGGCAAAAACACCGTGCTCAATACGGCCAAGCTCCTTGAAAACCATATCAAAGCCGGCAGATGTATCCAGAATAGTAACCGGCGCCTCACCTCTGAAAACCAACGACGGCGTTTTGATCCAGATCTTGAATTTATCCATCGATTCAAAAACCTCCTCACCACGGGTATAAAGCCGTGCAAGCTCAATAGCCTTTTCGGCATATTCGGTTCTGATGATGGCATCATCCTCGTAACGCTGTAAGGTACGCTCGGAGATATGTAGTATATTGGCAAGCTCCTGGATATTAAGGGAGATTTTTTTTGCCAGGGAAAGTAAGGCACTTTTAGGGAAGCCCTTACGCGCCAGACTGATGATATCAAAATCAGAGGATGCTTTTACCTGTTTTGAGCCATTCAATAAACTATAAAACGAAGGCATAGCTCCCTGAACAACATAAGCTGCCATGGGCTCGTTAACCTCATTTTTAGCATCCGGCTTTGATTTGTACGACATATGTACAAATATAATTACCATTTGTCGCATTTACAAGATTAATGCCAATAAAAAAAGAGACAGGTTAAAATGAAACCTCTCGCTTTTTTCATTGAGTAATTCATCATTAACTCATGGCAATGCTAATGATGCCAACGCCTTATGAAATAATCACTTAATCTATTCTGCTACTATCAAAAAATAGTTCTTTTTACCTTTTTGTGCTACAATAAATTTACCGCCAATCAAAGCATCTGCATTATAAACATCATCGGCAGTACCTATTTTAACTTTATTGATAGCAACACCACCGCCTTGTATCATCTTTTTAGCCTCGCCTTTTGAGGCAAAAACAGCTGTTTTAGCAGCTAAAAGATCAGCAGCATTAATGCCCTGCTCTAGTTCACTCAATGCTATATTATAATTAGGTACACCGGCAAATAAGTCTAACACTTCCGCATCGCTAAGCTCATTCAAAAACTCAATCCCGATATTCCCAAATAAAAACTCTGATGATTTTATTGCCTTTTCGTATTCGGCCTCACTATGCACACGGATGGTGATATCCTTAGCCAGTGCTTTCTGCAATACTCGGGTATGCGGCGCCTCATCATGCTCAACCTCCATCGCTTCAATAACCTCACGATCAAGCAAGGTAAAAATACGAATGTATGATTTAGCGTCAACATCGGTAGTGTTTAACCAAAACTGGTAAAACTGGTAAGGCGAGGTACGTTCGGCATCAAGCCACACTGCCCCGCTTTCTGTTTTACCAAACTTGGTGCCGTCGGCTTTTTTGATCAGATTAGTAGTTAGGGCAAAAGCTTCGCCGCTGTCTTTGCGACGGATTAACTCAGTACCGGTTACAATGTTGCCCCACTGGTCGCTGCCACCCATTTGTAACGAGCAGTTATGGTGCTTCCACAGGTAGTAAAAATCATAGCCCTGTACTAACTGGTAAGTAAACTCGGTAAACGACATACCTGTGTCGCCTTCCAAACGTTTCTTCACCGAATCTTTGGCCATCATATAGTTAACTGTAATGTGCTTACCCACATCACGGATAAAATCAAGAAAAGTAAAGTTTTTGAACCAATCGTAATTATTTACCATTTCGGCACTGTTGGCGCCGGTATTAAAATCAAGGAAACGGGTAAGCTGCTTTTTTACGGCCTCCAGGTTATGCTGCAGCACATCCTCTGATAATAAATTACGCTCGGCCGATTTGCCCGACGGATCGCCTACCATACCGGTAGCACCACCAACCAAAGCATAAGGTTTATGGCCCGCGCGCTGAAAGTGGATAAGGGTCATGATCTGGGTAAGGTGACCAACATGCAATGAATCGGCAGTTGGATCAAACCCGATATATCCCGAAGCCATACCTTTATTTAACATATCCTCGGTTCCGGGCATTTCGGTATGCAACATGCCGCGCCAGCGTAATTCTTCAACAAAGTTCATATCAAGTTCTGTTTCAAAAAGGTGCAAATATAAATGAAATTGATACACTAATTTAGACACCCTCTGAAAAACTCGTGCAATTCGATCTAATTGTCTGCTACATGAAAAGATTGGTGCCTATAACAGGTTAACTACAGGTAAAATCTGTTTCAAATAATTACTTATATTTTGTATCTTGAGCAAAACCGGGTATTTTGCAAGGCAAGGCTTATGAATTTTTTATCGCATTTTTATTTCGACAGGGATACTACCAACTGTTACCACGTGCTGGGAACGGTGCTGCCCGACTTGTTGAAGAATGCCGATAAAAACATTATCCTTCATCCCGAAAAGCTGCACCATACTGATAACGAGGTCAATTCGATCATATCCGGATGGAACAAGCACCTTGATGTCGACCGGTATTTTCACTCATCTGCTTTTTTTACCACCCGTTCGCATGAGCTCAAAAAACTGTTGGCCCCTGCCCTGATAAACTCGCCGGTAAAACCATTTTTTTTAGGGCATATTGCACTTGAGCTGATTATCGATAACCTGCTGCTTACCACCGGCAAAATCAGCGTTACCGAATTTTACGATCATTTAGCCGGTTGCCGGGAAGATAAAATAAGAAGCTTTTTAACCTTTGCCGGGCTTGAGGATACTGCCGTTTTCTTTAAATTTTACGAAGGCTTTAAAAAAAGTCAGTACCTGCATACCTATGCCGAAACCCATCAGATTGCCTACGCGTTAAAACGGATCTGTATGCGCGTTTGGAAAAACCCATTCACACCAGAGCAAGAGGTGATAATGGACGAAATATTGAGCAGTTACCGCGAAGAAATGCTGAATGATTTTATGCAGATTTTTGAAGAGATAGATGGTAAATTGAGTGATAAGGCGTAAAATTTTACTTGCTATAACTCATTAATTTATAGCGCAGATAACACACCAAACGATGTTATCAAATGGTTTACTCAACGTAAAATCCCTCCTTAAGTTAACTTTCACTTGCTCAACAATCCTAAAACCCTATAAAAACACCTAAAATATAAGCAATTAACATTAAAAAATTTCTTTTTTCAATAAAATATATCCGTACCTTTGCAGTCCCAATTAACAAATTGGGAAAAGGAGAAAAATTATTTAATGGCAAAAAAACAAGAAGCAGAAAAAGAATTAAAAGCGAAAGAAGCTGAACTGGGTACAGTGAACGCGTCTGGCGAAAAGGAAACTATTGAATCAGAAGCTGATTCAATCTCTATCGAAGAGATCAAATCAAAAATTGCAGCTACACCAAGCGAAGATTTCGACTGGGATGCTGACGACAAAAAATTTGGTAACTACAGCGATGACGACCGTGAGAAATTTGAGAAATTGTATGATGGAACTTTCAGCTCTATCACCAAAGGCGAAATCATCACCGGTACTGTTGTTAACGTTAACAACAAAGATGTTGTACTTAACGTAGGTTTCAAATCAGACGGTTTAGTATCAGTATCAGAATTCCGTGACACACCTGATCTGAAGATCGGTGACAAAGTTGACGTTTTTGTTGAATCGCAGGAAGATGCTAACGGTCAGTTAGTACTTTCACGCAAACGTGCAAAAACTCAAAAATCATGGGAGCGCATTAATTCAGCCCTTGATAACGATGAAATCATCACCGGTTTTGTTAAGAGCCGTACTAAAGGTGGTTTAATTGTTGACATTATGGGCGTTGAAGCCTTCTTACCTGGCTCACAGATCGATATCAAACCTATCAGGGATTACGATGTGTATGTAGGTAAAACTATGGAATTCAAAGTTGTTAAAATCAACCACGAATTCAAGAACGTTGTGGTATCGCACAAAGTGCTTATCGAAGACGATCTGGAAAACCAAAAAACTGAAATTGTTGCTCGCCTTGAAAAAGGTCAGGTATTGGAAGGTACCGTTAAAAACATTACCGACTTTGGTGTATTCATTGACCTTGGTGGTGTTGACGGCTTACTGCACATTACAGATATTTCATGGGGCCGTATTGAGCACCCACGCGAAATTTTGGCATTGGATCAAAAGATCAACGTTGTTGTTCTTGACTTTGATGACGAGAAAAAACGTATTGCTCTGGGCTTGAAACAATTAACCCCTCACCCTTGGCAAAGCCTTTCTGAAGAAATTCAGGTTGGTTCAAAAGTTAAAGGTAAAATCGTTACCGTTGCTGATTACGGTGCATTCCTTGAAATCATCCCTGGTGTTGAAGGTTTGATCCACGTATCAGAAATGTCATGGTCACAAAACCTGCGCAACCCTCAGGAATTCCTGAAAGTTGGTGACGAGATCGAAGCTCAAGTATTGACTTTAGACCGCGAAGAGCGTAAAATGTCATTAGGTGTTAAACAATTAACTCCTGATCCATGGCAAAACGCTGCTGAAAGGTACGCAGTTGGCACTCAGCACGTAGCTACAGTTAAAAACATGACCAACTTTGGTGTATTTGTTGAACTGGAAGACGGCATCGACGGCTTAATCCACATCTCTGACCTTTCTTGGTCTAAAAAAGTTAACCACCCTAACGAATTCACTAAAGTTGGTGAAAAATTAAACGTGGTTGTACTTGAACTTGATGTTGAAAACCGTAAACTGAGCTTAGGCCACAAACAGCTTGAAGAAAACCCTTGGGATACATTTGAAACTATCTTCACTATCGACTCGATCCATGAAGGTACTGTTATCAAAGTAACCGACAAAGGTGCTATCGTAGCTTTACCTTACGGTGTTGAAGGCTTTGCGCCAACCAAACACCTGGTTAAAGAAGACGGTAAGAGCTTAAAAGCTGAAGAAGCTGCTGAATTCAAAATCATTGAATTTAACAAAGAAAACAAACGTATCGTTATTTCACACTCACGTATCTGGGAAGAAGCCCGCGCTGATGCCCGCGTACAGGAATTTGAAAACCGCAAAAAAGAAGCAAAAGCTGCTACTAACGCGGTGAAAAAAGTGAAAGATTCTGTTGAAAAATCAACTTTAGGCGATCTTAGCGTATTAGCTCAATTAAAAGAGCAAATGGAAGGTGCTGAAAACAAAGCCCGCAAGGCTGCACCTGCTGCTAACAGCTCTGAAGAAGAAGCATAATTTTAGCTTAAGCTTATATAAGCCCCTTCGGTTTCCGGAGGGGCTTTTTTTTGCTCTATTAATTTTATATTTATAGGATGAAAACCTTTATCATAGATACATTTACGTTTAAAACTACCCGTATCTTACTTTTATTAACGTTACTTATTGTTTTTATCATGTTTGGTCTAAACTTCAATCGTATGATGATTCCTTTCGCTATTTATGTGAGTGTTATTTCATTTTCTCTTGTAATAGCCACCTTAGGCTACACAGGATTTATAGTAAGAATGATTTATTTAAGGGAATCATTTTCAAAATCGCCAAAGGACGATAGCTCTATGCATCTTACCGTACTAAGCCTATTATTTGGATTTTCTGTATTCATAGCTGTAGGAATGGTTTTGCCAGCTTTAAATTACCCACGATAATATAATAAATAATGGCCACCGGAGAAACCAACCTCAACACCCTGATAAAAAACATGACACCTGTGCTTAATGAAGGCGATTATGTTTATTGCACAACTACATCATTAAACAACATCAATACCGATGACATCATAGCCTTTTTTAAAGAACAGGAAGCGGTAACCCTAATCCTTAAAAAAGAAACCGCAGATAACCTAAATCTCGGGTACAGCTACGTTGCTGCGTGGATTACTTTAACAATCCACTCGTCGCTGGAAGCAACCGGCCTTACTGCCTCGTTTGCAACCGCGTTGGCTAAAGAAAATATCAGCTGTAACGTTGTAGCCGCCTATTATCATGATCATATTTTTGTGGCGAAAAAGGATGCCGAAAGAGCGATGTTGGCGTTGGAGAAATTATCGAAATAATCCATTTATCCCAAAAACACATGCCATTCTAAGCGATAGCGAAGAATCTTCTGCGAGATACAGAGCGGCTATCCAGGGCGAAGAAGATCCTTCGTTCCTCAGGATGATAAATCTCAAACTCCCCACTTTCAAAACTCATCCTCCAAAACTGAAAACAAATTATTACTTTTGCCCAAATCCACCCATACGATGCAAAATCTAACACTGCTCGACGGACAAAAGTTTCAAATTACCATACAACGTTTATGTCGCCAGTTAATTGAAAATCATAACGACTTTTCAAGTACAGTATTAATTGGTATTCAGCCGCGCGGCATTTATTTAGCCAAACGTGTTGCAGAGGAACTCAGAAAAATCCTTCCGGATAAAAACATATTACAAGGCGATCTTGATATCACCTTTTACCGCGACGATTTCCGCCGCCGTGAATCACAACTGGTGCCTAATCAAACTAAAATAGATTTTATTATTGAAGGTAAAAAAGTGATCATGATGGACGATGTACTATGGACAGGCCGCACCATCCGCGCCGCAATGGATGCCATGCAGGCATTTGGCAGACCGGAAAAGATAGAGCTACTGGCTTTGGTTGACCGTCGTTACTCGCGCCACATCCCGGTCTCTGCAGATTATGTGGGCATTGAGGTTGATTCTATCGCGTCACAAAAAGTAGTGGTTAGCTGGAAAGATACAGACGGCGAGGACAAGATAGTGCTTGTTTCGGAAGTACAGGAGTAATAGAATTAATAATATGTCATTGCGAGCGATAGCGCGGCAATCGCATACTATACAGAGCAACCCGCGTAGTTCGCGATTGCTTCGTACCTCGCAATGACATAACTAATAACACAACAAGGATTAAAATATAACAGGAAAATAACTGAGATGGCAGGACTGAGCACACGACACTTATTAGGTATAAAAGATTTGAACCGGGCAGATATTGAGTTGATATTTGAAACTGCTGATACCTTTAAATCTGTTTTAAACCGGCCGATCAAGAAAGTGCCGTCGCTACGGGATGTTACCATTGCCAATATTTTCTTTGAAAACTCAACCCGTACCCGTTTATCATTTGAGCTGGCCGAAAAAAGACTTTCGGCTGATGTGATCAACTTCGCGGCATCGTCATCATCAGTAAGCAAAGGCGAAACGCTGATTGATACGGTGAACAACATCCTTGCCATGAAGGTTGATATGGTGG
Source organism: Mucilaginibacter gossypii (assembly GCF_017569325.2). Classification (NCBI taxonomy): domain Bacteria; kingdom Pseudomonadati; phylum Bacteroidota; class Sphingobacteriia; order Sphingobacteriales; family Sphingobacteriaceae; genus Mucilaginibacter; species Mucilaginibacter gossypii. Next base: position 3,736,604 of record NZ_CP071878.2, read on the forward strand.
TAATGCGCCACCCTTATGCCGGCGCGGGCATTTTCCTGTCAAAACACGTAAAAGCACAAATTGTAAATGCCGGCGATGGTGCTCATGAGCACCCTACACAGGCTTTGCTTGATGCCTTCTCTATACGCGAAAAATATGGCGATGTAGCTGGCAAAAAAGTGGTAATTGTAGGTGATATCCTGCACTCGCGTGTGGCGCTTTCCAACATCCTTTGCCTTAAACAATTGGGCGCTGAAGTAATGGTTTGCGGCCCAACCACGCTTATTCCAAAATACATAGGCTCGTTAGGTGTAAAGGTTGAACACAACCTTATCAAAGCGCTTAACTGGTGCGATGTGGCCAATATGCTCCGCATCCAATTAGAACGTCAGGATATTAAATATTTCCCTTCTTTGAGGGAATACACCATGCTGTTCGGTCTAAATAAAACCATTTTAGATTCGTTGGATAAGGAGATTACCGTAATGCACCCCGGCCCTATCAACCGCGGCGTGGAGATCACCAGCGATGTGGCCGATAGCAGACAGTCAATAATACTTGACCAGGTAGAAAACGGTGTTGCCGTACGTATGGCAGTGCTTTACCTGCTGGCCGGACAAACACCAACTATATAAATAGCATGTTTCAGGTATGAAATTCAATTTTAAAACATATCTGAAACATACTTACAAAACCGAACTGGTTTATCTTGCCGTTATTGTTGCACTGTATTTTTACGATAACAACAATATCATCTTCCTTTTATTTTTCCCGTTCTCATTTATACAGGGTTATTATCGCTATCAATATAAATTAACCCAGACCGAAAAGCTTAAAGCCCGTGGCCTCACCGAAGAGGACATCGACAACATCAGCTTCGTGAAAAAGTGGGAGCACTCACGCAAACGCGGTATGTGGAGCTATTGTATCATCGACGGCGGGTTTATTTTCGGGTTAGCTATATCCCTTATCACAAGTATAGCCTGGCTAATTTTCAAGGGCAAAGACATGCACACATTACTTGCCGAACCCGGCGATATGTTTGCTTTTATTGGTTACAATTATATAATCGGGGCAGGTATTGCCGTTATCATATTCCGTATGAAATGGAAATACAATGAGAAACGTTTTGTGCGCCTAACCGATCCTTTGGCTGATAATTACTTTGCCAAGGATTACCAGGATATTTAAGTCAGTAGTCTTTAGTCATAAATCTATTTTTTTTCTTCAGGCTAAAGACTAAATGATATTTAGTTAAACACGAATTACTTTTCATGAAACTCAGGTTCTGTTTTATCTTACTTCTATTCACTCCGGGTATAACCTTTGCTCAAAGCCATCAGCAGTATAAAACCGATTCGGTATTCGTGCTGGTGAAAAAATTCTTCAACGCCAAACAGGCCGACTCCATTTATACCTTAACCGGTCCAAATTTCAGGCATGCCGTAAGTGCAGGCCAGTTCCGCAGTCTTACCGAGCAACAATTGTTCCCCTTAAATGAAATAAAAGGTTCAACGGTGATCAGCTTTGTTAACAATAAGGTAAGTACCTACAAACTGGTATTTCAATCGGCAACATTACAACTGCTTATGAGCCTCGATGCGGGTAATAAAATAGAACTCTTCCTGTTCCAGCCTTATAAAGACATTAATGCCGATAAAACAACACAGGTACCTACATCCAACAAACTACTCAACACTATGGACAAACAGGTTGAAGAAATTGCCCGTCCTTACATTCAAAAAGTAAATACAGTAGGCCTTAGTATAGGCATATTAAAAGATGGCCAGACCGGCACCTACAATTACGGGGAAACCGCTCGCGGCAACAACCAGCTGCCAACTGCCAATACGCTGTTCGAGATCGGTTCCATCACCAAAACGTTTACAGTTACCCTGCTGGCATATTACGCCAACGAAGGCAAAGTAAAACTAACAGACCCTATCACCAAATACCTGCCAGATTCCGTAAAAACCAATGGGGCGTTGAATGATATTACGCTGAAAACCCTAAGTAATCATACATCCGGTTTGGCCCGGATCCCCGAAAATCTCCAGTTTGATTCGGCCAGCGCAGCAAATCCCTATAAAAGTTATAATAAACGGTTGCTGTATAGTTATCTGAAAACCTGCAAACTCAACAGCAAACCGGGAGAGCAATACGCATACTCCAATTTAGGGGTAGGTTTATTAGGAACGATATTGTCACAAGTAAGCGGCAAAACATTTGATCAGATGGTGCAGGAAGTGATCTGTAGCCCATTGGGGATAAAGAACACTGTACAGCATTTAAGTGCTTTGCAACTCCCCCACTTCACCAAAGTATACAGCCAGTACGGCGATGCAACAGTAGCCTGGGATTTTAACGCCCTTGCCGCCTGCGGAGCCCTTCATTCAACAGTAAACGACCTGCTGACATACACAAAGGCTAACATGGCTAATGGCACTGATAAGCTATCAGAGGCTTTTGAACTAACACACCAGATCACCTACAGCAAAGATGCCAAAATAGCCCTTGGCTGGCATATCATCTTGGTTGATGGCGTAGAATACATTTTCCATAATGGCGGCACTTACGGCAGTAGCAGCTTCCTCGCTTTTAATGCCGATAAAAAGCTTGCTGTGATTGTATTATCAAACGCTGCTGAAAGTACGGATGCTGTGGGGACGGGCATTATTAAGAAGTTGCAGGCGGAGGTTAAATAATTTAAAACCATGTCACTGCTGAGCGAAGCGCTACAATCTTGTAACCAATGCGTTTCCGCTCTGTATAGCTACGGGATTGCCGCGTCGCACCCAGGCTCATTTCCCTTTCTGCTCCTAGCAATGACATAATTTTATATAAGAAGAGCCCGAAAACTTCTCAGTTTTCGGGCTCTTTTATCCCTTCGCACTATCCATCAGGCCGAATCTAATCGGCCTTCAAATTATTAATATTTCAAAGTTGATCCGTTCCTGATCTCATCTGAGGCTGCTTTTACCAGCTTATCATCAGGCTTCAGGTCGCCACCAAAGATCTCAATGCTATCGCCGTTGCTCAGGCCTTTTTTAACATCAACCCAAACAGCTTTGTGATCAACAACCTTAATTACAAAAACCTTTTCTGTTGAAGTTGCTACGGCTGTTTTAGGTACTACGTAAGTACTGTCGCCGGCAGGCAATGGTACACTTACTTCGGCAAACATGTGGGGAAGCAGCTTTTTGTCTTTATTGTAAACGTCCATCTCCAGGCGTTCGGCGCGTAATTTTTCATCAAGCGCGCCTGCTATACGTTTTACCTGGGCGGTAAATTTTTGACTTGGTAAAGCCCTTACGGTAAAATTGACCTCACTTTTGTTGCTTAATGCACCTGTGTATACTTCAGGTACAGATACTACCAAACGTAAACGGCCCTGATCCTGTATAGTAAACAACGGATCGGTACTTTTACCACCCGGACCAACATAGGCACCCAGGTTAACGTTACGACTGGTGATCACACCGTCAAACGGGGCGCGGATCTCAAGGTAAGCCAAATTAGCTGATACTTCTTTTAAGCCGGATTTAGCGGCGTCAATATTAGCCTCATCAGCATTCTTTTTAGCTTCAGCCTGCTCCAGGTCGTTTTGTGAAACAGTACCCGGCGTTTTGCTGGTGCTTACCAACCTGTCATAAGTGGCTTTGCTGGCAAAGTAAACCGCCTCAAATTGTTTGATGCGTGATTGCGCGGCCGCCAATTGCGAGTTAATTTCCGGCGCTTCAAGCACAGCCAATAATTGACCCTGATGTACTTCCGAACCGATATCAACCAAAAGCTTTTTAACATAGCTGTTGGTTTTGGCATACAGGTCAACTTGTTGGTAAGGGATCAGCTCACCAGGTATGGTGATGTTGCTGCTTAACCTGCCTTTGGTTACCGGCACAATTTGTACAGTGGGCGTTTCAACAGCTTCCTGTTGCTCCTGCTCTTCCTGTTGTTCTTTCTTTTCTTTATCATCCGAGTGGCAGGCACTCAATGAGCCTATTGCCATTGCTAAAACGGCAAGCAGCAGTATTGATTTATTTTTTAGCTTATTCATGGTGGTGCAAAGGGACATAAAATTTACTTTCTTTATCTTCCGGGTCTAATGAAACAGATTGGGTAGTGGCATTACCTTGTACCCAGGCAAAAACTAATGGTAATATCAGCAGCGCAGCAAAAGTTGATGCGATAAGTCCACCAATAACGGCGCGACCAAGCGGTGAGGTTTGATCACCACCTTCACCTAAGCCGGATGCCATCGGGATCATACCCACAATCATGGCCAAACTGGTCATCAAAATAGGACGAAGACGTAATGCTACCGCTTCACGGGCTGATTTTAATGCATCGCCGTTGTGTTTACGTAACTCTTCGGCATTGGTGATCAGTAGTACTGCGTTGGAAATAGATACACCCACCGACATAATCATACCCATGTATGATTGAAGGTTAAGCGTAGCGCCGGTGATTTTTACCAGCAGCAATGAACCAAACAAAACAGCCGGTACAGTTGATAATACCACCATCGACATTTTGAACGACTGGAAGTTTGCAGCCAGCATCAAAAAGATCACCAATACGGCTACCAATAAGCCCGATTGTAAGCTATTAAGCGTATCGGTAAGGGTTTGGCTCATGCCATGCATCTCAACTGTTAAACCGCGCGGTGGTTTGCCTAATTCGTCAATGGCTTTCTGCACATCATTGGTTGCAGTACCCAAATCCTTTTTGTTGATGTTTGCCGTTACTGATAATGTTGGCACAGCGCCTACGTTATCGTTTTCGCCAAAGGTGGTACCTGTTTTAACATCAGCTACATCACCCAAAACCGGACGGGCCTGGTTTGCCAGTACAGGGATCTCCTTAACATCATTCAAACTGGCCATCTGATATTCTGGTACCTGTACCTGCACAAGGTAGCTTAAGTTTGATTTTTCATCAATCCAGTTATTCTTTTCGGTAAACCTTGATGATGAGGTTGAAGCTACCAATGAACGTGATATATCATTTAAACCTACCCCAAGCTGTGCGGCCCGTTGCCTGTCGATATTAATATCGATGGTTGGATAATTGAACGACTGGCCTATCTGCACATCGCGCAGGTATTTGATATCTTTCAGTTTATTGATAACCTTAAAGGCATACTCAACATTTTGCTTTTTGTTTTTACCGGTGATGGCTACTTCAATAGGAGTTGGCGAACCCTGGCTCAGGATCTTATCAGTCAATTCAATCGGCTCAAATGATAATTTAACGTTGGGTAACTGTTTTGCCATCTCATGCCTGAACTTTTCCTTCAGGTCATCAAGATTAACCTTATAATCCTCCGTTAAACTCACCTGCATCACAGACTCCTGCGGACCAGCCATAAACAGATAGATAGGGTTGGTTGAGAATGATGAAGGGTGCGAGCCAACAAATGTCGAAGTTATAGCTATGTGGTTTTTACCCACAATATCGCCCAATATATGTTGCGCCTTAACAGCTATTAGTTCTGTACGCTCTAAACGGGTACCATCAGCAGCCCGCAAACGTACCTGGAAGGTACCTGAGTTTACCTTAGGCAATACGTCACGGCCTATGATATTGAATAACAGGAAAGCAAGGCCAAAGGCAACGATTACATAAACCGTTACCAGTATCTTGCGGTTAGGCAGCATGCGGTCCATCAGGCGCATAAAGCTGTCCCTGAATTTGTCAAAGCGGGTTACCTCGTCGCCTGTATGCTCAAGGGCAGCCTTCATGGCTTTTTCTTTTTGTTCCCATGGCTCACCTTCATCCTCCAGTGCAAACCCGTCTTTATGGCTGTGGTCTTCATGTTTGTTTACCATGATCCAGTTGGCCATAATTGGTACAAAGGTTTGCGCCAGGAAGTAAGATACGATCATCGAGAAACCGATAGCCAGCGCCAACGGCAGGAACAATGCTCCCGGAATCCCGTTCATGGTAAATGCAGGTGCAAACACCGCCAGGATACAGAACAGGATCAGCAATTTAGGGAATGCGATCTCTTTACAGGCATCCCAGATAGCCAAAGCTTTCGGCTTGCCCATATCAAAATGCTGGTGAATATTCTCAATTGTCACCGTCGACTCATCCACCAAAATACCTATTGCCAGCGAAAGCCCGCTAAGCGTCATGATATTGATGGTTTGGTGTGCCAGCGACAGGAAGAAAATAGCCGAGATAATACAGGTGGGGATAGTAAGGATCACGATAAGCGCTCCTCGTTTATCACCTAAAAACAGTAATACCATAAGCCCGGTAAGTACCGCCCCTATCGCGCCCTCTTCGGCCAAACTTTTTACCGCGTTAATTACATAAACCGACTGGTCAAACACGAACGACAGCTTCACATCATCGGGTAGCAAGGCCTGGAATTTTGGCAATGCTTTTTTCAGGTTTTGCACTACTTCCCAGGTTGATGCCGTGGCCGATTTGGTGATTGGCAAGTAAACCGAACGCTTACCGTTAATAAGTGCATAGCCGTTGGTGATATCGGCACCATCTTCTATAGTGGCAACATCCTTCATAAATACAGTTTGGATCCCATTTTTATAAAGCGGGATATCTCCAAAATCCGGGATTTTCTTTATGGTGGTGTTTGAAGGTGCAAGGTAGTTGTAATCGCCTACACGCACGTTACCTGCAGGGGTGTTCTGGTTATTCTCGCGCAGGGCAGCCACGATCTGGTCGGGTGTTAAATTGTGCGAGCGCAACAGGTTTGGATCGACTTTAATCAGGATAGTACGTTGGTTACCACCAAAAGGTGCAGGCGCAACAAGGCCCGGGATGGAGGTAAATGACGAACGCACGTAAACCAATGCATAATCCAGCAATTCGTTATTGCTACGAGTGGCGCTGCTCAACACCAACTGACCAACCGGCAGCGTTGAGGCATCAAAGCGCAAAATAAAGGGCGGCTGCGACCCCTGCGGGAAGCTGGCCTGGGCGCGGTTGGTGTAACTCGTGACCTCCGCCGCGGCCTGGGCCATATTAGTACCCTCGTAAAAAGTAACTTTTATTAACGTTAAGCCTTGTATGTTTTTTGTTTCGATGCTTTTTACACCCGATACAAAAAGCAACAGGTTAACATATTGCTTACCAAAGTAAGCCTCCATTTGGTTTGGGGTGAAACCGCCGTATGGGTGCGATACATATATAACCGGCAGGTTCAGATCGGGAAATATATCGATCTTGATAGTCCGCACCGCATTTATACCGAAGAAGAACAGCCCGGCTACGATAACCAATATGGTAATTGGTTTTTGCAGCGCCCCTTTTATCATTCCCATTGTATATGTGTGTAACTGTTAAAAATTATTGATGAATATCCCGAAATCGCCTGTAGCTGCTGATTTGAACAGCAGTGCCTGCCATACGTTATTCAATGCTATGTATTTGTCAACCTCGGCCCGGTTAAGGGTATAAAGCGCCTGTGTAAAATCAACTATGTTTGATAGTCCGTTTTTATACAGTGTATATTTTTGAATGTAAGCGTTATTAGCGGCCGAAACTTCAACCGGTACTTCGTTTACATTTTTAAGAGCGTTGCCTATGCGTGTTTCGGCCAAGCTGCGCTGTGCTTCCAGTTGTTTATCAACCAGTTCGTAATCGTTTTTCAGTTGTTCTGATGTGAACTTTTGCGATTGTACCTGATAGTGGGTCCTGAAAACGCTGGTAAAGTTCCACACCATGCCAATCCCAAACAGGTAGTTATAACGGGTTGGATCAACACCTGCGCCGTAGCTGCCGGTGTAGCTATCCTGGTTAGTGCCGTAGTCCGGCTTAAAGCCTGAGCCCCTGCCCTGGTAAACACCAAAAAGGCTAAAGGTTGGCAAGGCGAAAGTGCGAAGGTATTTAGCCTGTTGATCGCTCACGTTTACCCTGTTTTGATAGAACTTCAAAGTTGGGTGATCGGTTGCGGCAACAGCGCTCAAAGTTTCCAGGTTATTGGGCTGTCTGGTAATGAAAGCACTATCCAATTGAAATTCCTGGGCGGGAATTCCTAAATAAATAGATAGCTGATTACTTTGATCCTGTACCGTTTGCTGCGAATTGGTAAGCGCGATCTTGGCGTTAGATACTTCGGCGTTGGCCAAGGATGAATCCACACCCGGATTTAAGCCGTTCTTTACGCGGGCTACGACTACTTTTTGCAATTCCATAGCACGGTTAAGGTTATCCTGCTGCGCCTTGGCAAGCTGTTGTGCAGCAAGTAGATTTAAATACGTGGCTGCAACGCGTACCTGGTGCTGAAATTGCTCCTGTGCAAGATCAGTTTCATCGCGCGATACGATGGTTTTTTGTACGCCGATCCTTTGTTTCGATCTGCCGAAGGCGAAAAAGTCCCAGCTAACGTTAGTTAAATACAGAGCGCCGAATGCAGCGTTCCAGTTCTGTTTGGCCAAAGCTGGCCCCGATGAGGACACCGACAGGCCACGATAACCATACGAGGGTCCGTTTTGGCCGTTCACTGTTCCGTAGTCCTGCTGCGCGGAGAAATTTACATCCGGCAGATACTCCGTTTTTGTTTCTTTGAGATATGCCTTAGAGGCGTTAAGCTGGTTTGCCTTCGACTTAATAGAAGCATAGTTAGCAAGGGCCATTTGTTCAGCATCCTTAATGGAAAGGACTTTTTGCTGAGCTTGTACGTGTAAGACATATGAAACACTCAAAAAAAACAGGAGTAATTTTTTTGAAGTTGTGTTTAACATGAGGTGTATTTTATACACAGCAAATGTATATCTATATGATTCATGAAAAAAATGAATTAATTTTGTGTAAATCATTAGCAAAACTAATAATGAATATTGCATTACATCATTTCAGGTTAGTTGATACCATTTCAAAAGAGGGTTCGCTGACCAAAGCAGCAAGCGCTTTACATCTAACCCAATCGGCCCTGAGCCACCAGTTAAAAGAACTGGAAAAAGAACTGGACATAGAGGTGTTCCATCGCCAGGGAAAGAAGCTTCAGCTAACCGAAGTGGGCTATCGTTTCCTACGAAGTTCGGAAAAAATATTGGCCGAAATACGCACCCTTGAAGAAGATATTAACAACTATAAAAATGGCAAAACCGGTAAGCTTAATATTAGTATGCAATGCTATACTGCATATCATTGGTTACCCGGCGTAATTAAAGATTTCAAAAGCCAATGGCCTGATATTAACATAAATATAGTTTCAGATGCTAGTCGCCGACCACTTGAATACCTCATGCGGGGCGACCTTGACCTGGGTATTGTGCGCACACAAATGGTGAATACTCAGATAGTGTATGAACCCATTTTTGAAGACCGCCTGATATGTATTTTACCGGCCGATCATCCCCTAGCAAAAAAGGCCGTTATTGACATCTGCGACTTCCAGGATCAGGAGTTAATCCTGGCTCTTTATGACCCCTCATACCAGGAAACTCCGATCATCGAAACACTCATCCAAGAACAGCATGTAAAGCCCAAAACATTGAGTCGCATCCACTACACAGATGCCACTATTGAGATGGTAAATGCAGGTCTCGGAATAAGCGTTATGGCCGACTGGATTGTGAAGCCGTACCTGCCCGGTAAACACATTGTTACAAAACCGTTGCACCACAGTATTGCAAAACGCACGTGGTATGCCGCTACCTGTAAGGATACACCGGCAATTCAGAACTTTTTGAGCTGCCTTAAGAACCATTTCTGCAAAACTGAGTTATTGTGCAATGATGTTGAAGAGGTTGCTGCTTACCCCGAACTACGTGCGATATAGCCTGCTGCTATTTTCGCTATTTATACTAAACGGCCTTCATGCACAGGTTGCATTAAGGCCGTTTCCGCAACATAGCCGGTATACTGCCGGTACAATAAAACCCAATCACATCAATCAGCAACAGCTTGATAGACAGGTAACCTCTTTTTACGATCAATGGAAACACAGGTACATTAAACCCGGCTGCGATAAAAATCAATTTTATGTTTGGTTTGAAAAGCCAGGTAAAGAATGCGTATCCGAAGGGCAAGGCTATGGCATGGTGATTACCGCACTGATGGCCGGGTACGATAAGCAGGCAAAAACCGTTTATGATGGTTTATATCAATATTATAAAACCCATCCAGCCAAAGCATCTCCTTATTTAATGGCCTGGGCCCAGCTAAAGAACTGTAAAAACCACGACCGGGATGCCGCCACCGACGGCGATATAGATATAGCATACTCCCTTCTGTTAGCTGATAAGCAATGGGGAAGCAGAGGCCATATCAACTACCTGCAGGAAGCCAGGAACGCTATGGCGGCAATTATGCACTACGAAATCAATCCTAAAACGTTTTCTGTTTTATTAAGCGATGGCAGCGACGGAGATAGCGAAGATTATTATGATATGCGCTCATCTGATTTTATGCCTGCCAATTTCAAAGCATTTGAAAGCGCCTCAAAAACCGGTAAATGGCAAAAAGCTATTGATAAAAACTATCGCTTATTTAACTATCTGCAAAAAAACTACAGCCCGGGCGCAGGCCTGGTGCCCGATTTTATCAGAGGAATAAAGACTAAAGCCCGGCCTGCTCGGCCCAACTACATGGAATCAAAGTATGATGGTTATTATAATTACAATGCATGCAGGGTACCGTGGCGCATAGCTACCGATTATTTATTATATGGCGATAAACGCGCTAAAGGCTTTGTTAGTCCAATAAATCAATGGATCACGCAAACTACTGATGGCAATCCGGATAATATTTCGGCAGGATATACGCTTGAAGGTAATGATATTAAAGGCAGATACTTCGAAGCTTTAAGTTTTATAGCGCCATTTACGGTATCGGCCATGGTTGACAAAAGTAATCAGCAGTGGCTTAATAAAGTCTGGGATTATCTAATAGCCTTTAAACTGAAGGATTATGATTATTACGATAATACTATCAAAATGTTGGATATGATTATTGTGAGTGGAAATTACTGGAAGGGACAATAGCATCTACAATCATGTCATTGACATTTTTTTATTCATAGTCCAACAACATCTCCGCAGCCCTCAACCCACTCGTCAAAGCCGCCTCAACAGTTCCCATTGCCGTTCCTTCATACAGATACTCGCCTGCAAAAAATAAGGTATCGCCAATAGGATGGCTCAGGATCTTTCGTGCTTCGGCTGTTTCTATGGTATCATAGCTATATGAACCTCTCGAAAACGGATCGACAGTCCAGTTGATTACATTCCAGGTAAGGAGTTTTTCTTTCAGTTTCGCGATATCTATCTTAAAAATATTGGAGATGGAGCCGAGTGCTTCTATCAAAACATCCTCGTCGCTGGTATTTATACGGGCGGCAGCAGGTGGTCCACCAAGCCAACCGGTAAGCAGCGGGCGATGTACCGGCATTTGGGTCCACCAAACGGGGATTGCTTTATTTGAAAACAGAAAGCCCATATCTTCGAGATCGGCACCGGTCATTTGCCGGGTTTCATCACTATACCAAAATGCTTCGTCAAACTCAAGTAACACCTTGATCACCGCTCCAAAGCCAAGCGATTTTAAGGCATTGATATAATAATCAACCGGGGGGTCAAAACTCAGTGTAGCCTTCAACCCGACCTCAGCCTGTAAAATTCCGAGCGGTACGGCAATCAATAGCTGCCGGGCCTGGTAGGTTATCCCAATATCAGTGCTTACTGTAACATGATGTTGGCCCCAGTCAATATCTTTTGCAACGGCATTAAGATAAATATGCCCACCTGCCTGTTTAAACTCATTTGCCAAATAGCTGATTAACGTACAGTAACCTCCTTCTACACGATACTGCGCATCCTCATGCTCATTTTGCCACTCTTTACGGATAGAAAAGGCACTGGCTTTTTTAGGATCGGCATTATCATATCCCGATACATAGCCCCGCACCGATTCCCGGAGCCCTCCATATCGTTCGCCCGAAAACTCCTGCTGCATGAACGCTTCAATGCTCATATCATGCTTCAGTTGCATGATGCTTTCCAGAAATTCGTCCCAATGCTCAATAACGTGCCCTTCGGCTATAAACTTTCCATCCTCATATTTCCACATAGAGGCGGAGGCATGGGTATATTTAATGTCAGCTTCATTAAGCAAGCTTTGGGTTATGGGCAAATCGCCATGAATAAACTCAGCACCCAGTTCGGCAGGCTCTAATGATGTGCCATGCTCTAGTGTGTGAATGCGACCGCCAAGCCGGTTTCGGCCTTCAAGCAGCACAACATTTTTACCTGCTTTGGCAAGCGTACGGGCGGCCATCAAACCCGCGGCTCCCCCTCCTATGATAATTACATCTGTATTTTCCATATGTAAAATGCGTTGAGCAAGATAAGCAGATTTTCAAAACAGAACCTGTATAGTAAGTCATTCTTAAACAAAATTTAACTTAAAAAAAGTTAAAAGCTGAATGCACAAAGCTTAAAGCTTACGGTTTTGTTATTAATATTATAGCAAAAAAGGCGCGAAGCCGCTAAGAAAAAACTTTGCGTCTTCGCGCCTTTGCGAACATATTAAGTTTTAAAAATTTCAGGGCAATGTTATCACCTGCTTATCCAGATTCCAGCCTTCGAGTAATACGGTTGATTTTGCCGCGCCTAATTTGGCTACCGGGGCACTTACCGATACTATAATCCTTTCATGTGGTGCCAAGCTAAAGTAATTACCAGTCCAATAACTTGGCATAACCTCCTCGCCGTTTTTCATCAATTGCGGGCGGACAAAGAATGCCAGTTGATTGGAGTTATTGGTAAACTGCATAGTCCACTTATTTTCGCTTAATCCTTTTTCAGCTTTGATCACTTTTCCCTGCACCTGTGCATGTTTCATATCGTTTAATGACTTAAAGTCATCAGTGGCCGATAGCCAGTAAACATTATGTGATACGGTTTTACCTGCCGCATTAGTCAGGTTCAACACTACAAAACTTACGCCTTTGGTAGCGGCAAGTGCATCTTTGAGCTGAATCACTTCCTTAACACCAGTTTGCGCCAATCCTACATTGCCAACCTTTTCTGATTTAATCAGCTTACTGTTGATATCATAAATATCGGCCGTAGCAGTTAAGCTTCCGGTGGCATGGTGTGTACGGTTGATGATTGCTATTGATGAATTATCATAATTATACTGAATGTGGATAGGCTCGCAGGCATTTTGCATGGTGTAGTAACCTGCATTAGGTTCAAGGTACCAATCGTAGATCTGCCATATTACACTTGGCAGGGCCGCATTTAGTTTCCAGAGCATAACGCCGCCGGTTTCGTTCAGTTTATGGCCATCAGCTTCAAAAATACCCTGGTAACCTAAAGCGTTCATGAGCTGCATCTTGTCCGAAAAATTAACGATACTACTTGGCTTGCCATACCTTTTGGTCATTTCTTCATAATACTTATCATATTTACCGGCTCCGGTTGCCGCGTCATGGTAGCCCCATGAATTATTAAGCGGGAATGGCAAATTGGTATCCCAAACCAAATTAGGGATGATCTTTGGCAGCGTTGTATACGGTGGTTGTGACGGCAGGCCGGTTTCGTCTTTAAACACCCAGTCTTTAGCAGCATCGGCCAGTTTATAATAGTCTTTGGGGTCTTTCCATTCATATGGGCCACCACTATAAACGCCCGACGGCATATCATCAGGCCACGAACCCTTCCAGCCTTCCGGCAGTTTGGCAAAGCCCGACGAACTTGGAATGAAGGGACGTGTACCATCTAAAGTGATAATATCATTACGCATTATATCATATAGCTCTTTACGGGCATGGCCTTCGTTGCCACCTGTCCATACCAATAAGCTTGGATGGTTGCGGATGCGGTAGATGGTACTTTCTACGTTTTTGATGAATACGTTACCCTCCAGCGGCCAATCAGGCGAACCTTTAAATTCACCCTGGGTATCGCCGGTAATCCAAAAGTCTGACCATACCATCTGCCCGTATTTATCGGCAGCATTCCAGAAAGCATCCGGCTCGGTAACACCACCTCCCCAGATACGTACCAGGTTTACGTTGGCGTTACGGCACAGGTGCATCTCATAATCGTAACGGGCCGAATCGCGGTTCACCATCATATCCGGTACCCAGGCGCCACCTACCAAATGCACTTCCTTCCCATTAACATAAAACTTACGGCGCACAAAACCATTGGCTGTAGTTTCGGCTTTTGAAGCCACCTTGCGGATGCCAAAAACAAAAGTGGTATCATCGCTCACAGTATTCCCTTCAGCGTACTGCATGCGGATCCGGTACAGGTTTGCTTTGCCATAACCATTAGGCCACCATAATTTAGGCTGATGGATTATCAGCTGGCTAATCTTATCAGCGTTTAACTCAACCGCTTTTTCGGCACCAGCAAGTACAACGACTGGCTGACTAAACTGAACCGGTGCGCCTGCAAAATTTTCGGGCTTTATGCTGACGGTTAGTTTACCGCCATGTGTTGCAGTTGTATTATTGGTTAATGTCAGGTTTAATGAAAGCTTGGCTGTACCGGTATCAGGCAGGCTTGGCAAATCCGTAATCAGCTTTGGCCTGCCGATAGTTACCGCGCCACTTGTGCGTAAAAACACTGGCTGCCAGATCCCCATATTACGGTCGCGCACGGGCGGGATCCAATCCCATCCTGATGAACAAAGCATAGTTACGTTTTTGCCGATATCACCCGTTGGGCCGCCATTTTCATAAAACGGGCCGAGGGCTTTCAACTGCTCCTTTGCAGGATATCCCGGATAATCAAGCGGGTAAATTTTCACGGCGAGGGCATTTTCAGCCCCAGCTTTAACTATATTGCTTACATCAAGGTTATGTTCAGCAAACATACCAGCCATCTGGGTACTGTCGGCAATTTGCTTGCCGTTAAGCCATACAGCTGCCCGGTAGTTAATACCTTTAAAGATCAATTGAAAACGACGGCCTTTATCTGCAGCCGGCACTTTAAAGGTAGTGCGGTACCAATAAGGCTTTTTCCATGGGTTAGGGTCATTAGGCAGATGACTATATTGTTCCAGGTTATATTCTTTGTTAAACTGGTCGGAGGCATCGGGGATCAGCATATTATTAAGACCCTGGTATGGATCTGGATAGATGTGATTGGCCACCAGTCCGGTAAGTACTGTTGATGGTACTTTTACGGGAAACCAATACACCGGCGAGTGGTATTGTGTATTGGAAAGTTCAGTGCCTGTTGCATTTACCAAGGCCGATGATTGCAAATCGAAATTGCTTAATTTAACCTGTTTTACAACTCCTGATTGTGCCAAAACAAAGGCAGGTAAAATACAGGCAGCTATAACACCTAAAGCTGAGCAGATACTTTTGTTCATTTAGTATATCAATAAATAAGTATGGTAAAACTACTTAACATACAACCAGATACAGCGGTACTTATTTATCAATTTGTTGTACAAATGATACGTTTTGGGGCTTTAGTAATCAATTTACCAGTTTCTTATCAAGACAACCTCTGTCCTTATTAAAACGGTTAATGAAACCCTACTTTTTAATCGTTTTATTCTGCAGTACAATAATCGGCTCGTACATGTCCCAATTAGGTTTATAATCCTTTTGGTTCATGAGGCCCTGGGCCCCTACCGAAAAATTGCCCAAAACCAGATCAGTATCGCCATCGCCATCAATATCACCGGCTTCCATCGAAATCCAACGACCTAATAAATTAACGGGAACCTCGTGTACTTCAAACTTGCCCGGGCTAACCTGCTCGTGATAGGTAAAACCTTCGGTAGGATGATATTTATAATCAGGAAAGAAAGCTATTACAGCAAGATCAAGATCTCCGTCCTTATCAAAATCGGCGGCTATTGCTTTGGAGCAGCCGTTGATATGGCAAAAGTAGGTTTGTATAAATTTCCAGTTGCCTTGATTGGTAAATATATAAACTCCATGATAGGGCTTAAATATAGGCGAGTAATCATTGTTATCTCCACAGGTGTAAACTATATCAAGTTTACCATCGTGGTTAACATCCACCAACTGGAAACTGCTCGACCCGTAAACCGATGGAAAACGTATGATATTTTGGGTAGTAAATCCTCCCTTTTTATCGTTCAGAAACAGCCAGATCCCTTCATCGGCCTGGGCAAACAGGCAGGCAATATCAGGCCAGCCATCGCCGTTAAAATCGCCGGTATAAACTATTTCAGGACCAGGAACTGCACGGATGATCTTTCTTTTGAATGTATGATTAGTTTGTTGCTGTAATAGGAACAAACCACCCCGGTCGCGGCCAAAACCGCAACTAATATAATCCATCAGGCCATCTTTGTTAAAGTCGGCCGCCGCACTTTTAACCGGGCGTGGCAGACTATCGGCCATTAGGGTGGTATCTTTTGATTTTTTGTCGAGATTAATATGTGTTAAGGTTCCTTTGAGTTGATCATTAGGCGGAAGGATCCCGATGCAGGTAACTACGGCGCTGTTAGGTTCGGTTGCCGACTGATAAAAGGTAGCATCGGTTATTGGCGAATGGAATTTTTTCACCAGGGTAGCTGTAAGATCACTACTCCAGCGATAAAGCTTATTACCGGCATCGCCTGTATAAAAATGGTTATCGACAGGGTTAAACTTAACCATGGTGGTCATGGCCTCCCCAGATGTAGTATCAACATTAGCAGGCCTTTTCACCGAAAATATAGCCGAATCGAGCAGGGCATCCGGTTTGGGAATTTTTAGTTTTTTGGGTGAGGCGTACTTATAGTACGCAACAATCTTTGTCCAGTCAGCAAGAGACAGCGTGGCCCCCGGACCTGCTATATACTGGTCCATAAAAGGGCGCATGCCAAGTTTTGCTCCCATGGCCGGTAATATGTGCTTGTCCCAGGTGGCACTATCCAGTAAAGAAGCATCGGGGGGTTCATGGCAGCTGCCGCAATGTTGGAACGCCGTTTTTTTTGCGTCGGCCAAAAGGTCCTCGTCGCTCGGTTCATTATCGCCGCAACTATTCAATGCGGCAATAACAACAGCTGCGAATATTATAGTCAGCAACAATGCGTTTCGTTCTATTATGCTCACCCCTCCTACTTTCCTCATACAGCTCGGTATCGCTTTACTTTTTGGTGTGATTTTCAAGCATTATCAGTGGCAGGTGCTGATCCCAATTAGGTTTAAAACCATCCTGGAACATAAAACCATCTGCATAATTACCTAATACAATGTCTGGTTTGCCGTCCTTGTTCAGGTCGGTCATTTCCATACACATCCAATGGCCAAGGTTGCTAATCGGTAAAGCATGAGGTTTAAAATCTAAAGGTTTAGCCTGTTCAAAGTAAACAAACTCTTCGGCAGGCGTATTTTTCATATCGGCAAAGAAAGCTATCGTAGCAATATCGATATCGCCATCACCATCAAAATCAGCGGCAATGGCTTTTGTACAACCATTTATAGGGTAAAACCAGCGTTGTTTAAAGCTCCAGTCGCCCGTATTGGTAAAAATGTATAAGCCGTGGTAAGGCTTCAGAATCCTCGAATCACGGTAGTTGTAGCCGCAGGTTAGTACCAGGTCAAGTTTGCCGTCATGATCCATATCAACCAATTGAAAACTGCTTGAACCATAAACCGGCGGAAAATGCAGCAGGTTCCGGGTTGTAAATCCTCCTTTTTGATCATTCAACAACAACCAAAGGCCTTCATCACCGCTTCCGGTTAACAGCATTACATCTGTCCAGCCATCATTATTAAAATCGCCGGCTAAAGCTTGTGCAGCGCCCGGCTTGTCATAAATGGTTTGTTGCTCATACGTATGATCCTTATTTTGCTTAAGCAGGTAAACGCCTCCTTTAAACTTGCCCTGACCGCAAACTACAACATCCTGCAAACCGTCCTTATTAAAATCGCCTGTTATTGTGCCAACAGGCCGGGGTAAATCAGATGCAATATAAGTTTGCTCGTTATTAACATGCTGCGCATCAAGGTTCACTTTAACTACTTTACCATTCGGAAAATCAACCGGTGCCATACGCCCAATACAGGCGAAAAAGCCTATATTATTCCCGGCACTATCCTTGTCAAAACTAACCCCAACTGCGGCTGATGGAAATTTGGCGAGGGAGTCCATTTTTAAATTACTGTTCCAGGCATACAATTTTTCATCCACAGCGTCGGCACTGTACATACGCCCTGTAGTTACATTGGCAGCAAGCATAGTAGTAAAAGCGGTATAACCTACCCGTGCAGGCTTTCTAAGTGTAAAACCAGCCCAATCATTTATTAATGGGATTGGTTTTTTAGCCGGCAGCAATGTATCGGGTGCAGCTTTTTTATAATATTCCAAAATGGCTGTCCATTCGGCAATAGTGGCGCCGGTAGTATCAAGCGGATTATCCTTATAGTATGACGAACCGCCATAAGTTGAAATATGCAGCAGCGGGGCCATATTAACCAACGTGTGGTTAAGCCAAACATCTTTAGGTAATGCATCAACAGGCACTAACGAGTGGCAGCGGGTACACTTTAATTGTACCAGTTTTTTACCATCAACTATCACATCCCCGGTAAATTTATAAGGTTGATATGCCGGTTTACGCTTGCAGCTATTAATGAGCGTTAAACCAGCTAATATTGCAGAAAATGAAAAAAGGTATGATATGGTTAATAAGCTTTTTTTAAAATTCATAAAATAGCTCAGCCCTTAATTTTTAAGTTTTAATTTTTTCCAAATGTATTCGCCTACCTGTTTTCCTTGTACAGCGCCCTGATTAACGCTGTTGAGGAAGTGGATACCGCCGTAAAACCTGCTTATTGAAGTTTCGTCGGCAGCTTTCAAAAATGAATCGAAATGGCGCTGCATACCTATATAACGCAGGTCACTGGTATCCTGATAGGCAAAATTATCTCCAAATAAATGAGTAAGCACCACTGCAGATGCACCGCTGATATCGCTGTGGCCGCTCGGATACTCAGGAAATGGTGGTGTTTGCAGCATTGGCAGCCAGTCGTGGTCAATTTTATCATTGATAATGGTTACCGGTCTTATATAATTAGTTTCATATTTAACCTGCCAGCCGCAAATAAAAGCATCAAACAAAGCTATTGAAGTAAGCGCATAGGCCTGCGCAGTTTTTATTACATCGGCATGGGTTTGCTTGCAGGCAATTGCGGTTATGCCGATCCAGTGACCACCAGGGGTGATTTTTTTGTTGGCAAACATCATGTGGCCATTATGCTCAATAACAAAAGGATTATCGTCCCAAAACTTTGCAATAGTTTTTTGCTCGGGCGTAATGTTTTTGCTTTGGTTATACACCTCCATTGTTTGTCTAAAATACTCGCTGTTTTTATCCTCACTAAAAGCAGGTGGCGGCGGCAAAGGAAACATGGTTGAGGTGTCAACGGCGAAAGTATGCATAGTACCCCAGCAAAACTCAACACCATCCAGGTAATCGGGAGGAGTGGGATGCCAGTTACCCGGATTATCGTTCCCTAAAAACCTTGGCTTGCCACGGGTTTGGGGATAATTATCAACTGCTGCTCTTTTTAAGATGTACTTGCCAATTTTTTCGCCAAATGCCATTGAGCGGGCATAGGTTGAATCGTCCATGTTGTCTTTATACATGGCGTAAACCCTGGCCTCATATTTTTTAAGCGAATCGATAGAGAAGGTAACCTTATGAGCTACTGCAAAAAACGCTGATGTAGCCGCAAGCGTATAATTATACTTTACCCCTGCCTTTGGTTCGGGAGGTTTACCAAAGCCCCGCAGCTGAGCTGTAATTGAATTGTATTCGGGATTAGAATAACGTATTGCCTCATAAGCAGCCAGCGAGGTATATCCGTAAATACGACTTGCTACGGGAGGGCTGAACACATCATAAATAATAACCTGCGTAAGCTGATCAATGTTGTTATGTATAACATCAGCATCTTTCATCATCGGTGTTTTTTTAGGCTTACTACCGCAACCTAAAACAAGGGCACAACCCGCAACGGCTATAAATATTTTAAAGCATCTCATTTATAATAGTTTATTTAATTGGTACATTACGTTGATGGCCATAACTATCGGTTACAGTTATCGATGCCATGTTATCATCAATATTAATGAATCTGCCCGATTGCGACAAGAAAGAATTACCATTATAAAACTCCTGTTTAGCAGTTTTACCATTTTTGTATTTTATGGTTGCAAATGCATCAAGCGGCTGCAGATTATAGGTTTTAACCGGCCGTTTCAATTCGAACAATTTCATCCTGTCACGATTTTGAGTAGCTGCCAACAGGTAGTTACCGCGAGCTCCTTTAAGCTTCACCAAAGCCTTGCCATCGCCCGGAATATAAATACCGCTCTGTATAATGCTGAGCGGTTTAAAGCCACCTTTGCCATCTCCCTTTAGCAATAAACCATTAAAAGCATCATAACGACCAGTTGCAACCTCAGTGCCGTAGTCATTGCCGTTAAGTGCAACATCAAGGTTGCCATCTCCATCAAAATCATCAACAGTAATGCCGCATAGTTCAGACATTTGCGCTTCAACCGGCAGCGGAATAGCCGTAAACTTCCCTCCCCCGTCATTGCGTAAGTATACCGATTGCAGGTAGTTCACTTTTAAACGCAATGCCCCCTCACGCATTTTGGGGGTTATCACCGAATCCATTGTTGCTGTTGCAAATGACCTATAATTCTGGAATCTGATACGCATGCTGATCATTTGCTTCACAATATCGTCGCGCCCGAAAGCCGGAAATTCCTGCAATTGGCCCTGCTGATCTTTCAGAAAAACAGAAGGGAAAGCATCGTAGCTGCCATTCTTATCAAAATCTTTGGCAGTAATATAAATCGGGTATTGATCGGTTGCTTTATAAAAAGTATTGAGACCGGTATTGCCTACAATGTAATCTGTATCGCCGTCGTGGTCAAAATCGCCGGAGGCAATTGTATTCCACCAACCAAGCTTATTTTCAACGCCGGTGCTTTGCGTTACATTTTTGTATATGCCATGATCGTTTTTAAGGAATGTGATCGGCATCCATTCGCCGGTAAGAATCAGGTCGGGCCATCCGTCATTATTAAAATCGGTAAAGGTGGCGTCGCAAACCAGGCCTATATTATTCAGCTCTTTTGCCGATGATGAGGATACGTCGGTAAATTTGATAACGCCGTTCTTGCAATCGTTACGCAAAATAAAACTTGAAACCGGCTTAGGATAGTTCCAGGGATCCACACGGCCGGATATAAACAAGTCCATTTTGCCATCGCGGTTTACATCAGCTGCTTTTACACACAGTTTGCTGGTAAAGTTTTTAGGCAGGGCATCGGGTTGCAGTTTGAAGTTGCCTTTACCATCGTTAACATAAAGCCTGTCCTGGTAATTTGATGAACCGGGCTCGCTTTCATAACCGCCGCTGGCAACGTACAGATCAAGGTCGCCATCGCCGTCGGCATCAAAAAGCAGCATGCCTTCGTCCTTCACTCTTACAGGGGATATCATATGTGCCATATCGTTGGGATTTCCAACCGGGACTATAGTTTTAGGCTGAGGCACTAAATCGCGCTGAATAAATTTGCCATTGGCCTGCTGCAATAGTAATTGAGCGGGATACATTGTAGTACCCCCAACCACCATATCGTCCAAACCATTGCCATCTACATCGCCAACCGCTATGGCCGGCGTATATTCCGACAGTTTATGCGGAAGCAGTTTCTGAACATTAAAATCGATATAATCCTGATCATTATGTTTATAGGTTATTCCTGCCGATTGAGTGACCTCTTTGAACAATGTGGTATTATCAACAGAGGGCTGTTTATTGGTATAATCAAGCTTCGCATCGCTAATTTTAACCTGGAGTGTTTGATTAGTTTTAACATGGGTAAGCACCTGTTTTTTACCGTTATCCCAGCGGATAACTACCGAATCGAGCAGAGATATGTTACCCAGGCCAAAGTGGGCAATATCCTGTATAGTTGATAAATAACCACGGTAAGGTGTATTTTCATAATATTGATGTTTGCCGTGATCGTAATAAATATCGGCAAAAGCACCAAGACCGTTCAGGTTTTTGGGGCCGCCATGAAATTGTATGTGGAAGTAGTTACTACTGTTTATAGCGCTTTTACGGGAAGTATTTTTGTAGATGAATGCCTCATCATTAATATTGTTAATAACCACATCCATGGTGCCGTCGTTATCCAGATCGGCATAGGCACATCCGTTTGAAAACGAAGGAGCACCAAGCCCCCAGCTTTGGGTTACATCTTCAAACTGCACACCATTGGTATTGCGGAAAGCATAGTTGGGTATTTTCACAATCGGGATTTGGTCAAGCACCTGTTGGGTTGACGCTATCGAATAGGCCATTTGCCTGAAAGTTATAAAATCATGATCGGTTACATCGCGGGGATAGCCATTGGTTATTACAATATCGCGATACCCGTCATTATCAAAATCGGTTATCATGGGTCCCCAGCTCCAGTCTGTTTGTCCAACACCACTTAAAAAAGCCACATCGCTAAATGAGGGGTCGCCAATAGAATCATTACCGCCAATTCGCGGGCCGTTGTTTAATTGTAAAGTATTACGGGTGTATTGATATTGATATTGATACCTGTCGAAATTTTGAAATATCTGGTAATTATTAGGCGGCATGAACATCTTTTTACGGTAGTTATCCTCGGGGTTCATGTCGACCTCGAAAACATCGGCAAGACCATCGTTGTTTACATCCTCAATATCCTGCCCCATGGAGCTGAAGGCGGTGTGCTTAAAATACTCCTTCACTTTATCTGTAAAAGTGCCGTCGCCGTTATTGATGTATAAAATGTTATCGGTTAAAAAATCGTTGGTTACGTAAATGTCTTTCCAGCCATCTCGGTTAATATCTACAATGGTGGCAGCATGTCCATAGCCTTCGGTCCCAATGCCTGCCTGTTTGGATACGTTGGTATAAACCGGGTGTTTTAGCGCCGGATCCCAATCGCAGCGGTAAAGCTGCCCGGTACTCCGGTGACTTCCATTAGTTATTATCGGCCTGAAAGTACTTTGATTATCGCCGGCAACAGCCTCATTAACGGTAAGGTACATATCCAGGTCGCCATCGTTATCATAATCAAAAAACGATGCCATAGTTGAGTGGAGCCTTACATTAAGACCATACTCCTTGGCCATTTCTTTAAAGTGCGGTATACCATCTTTACCCACTCCCTGGTTTACATAAAGCAGGTTAGTGCGCTTAACCGCATCATCAAGTAAAGTATAACATATATAAAGATCCATAAGGCCATCGTTGTTAATATCAACAACAGCCACTCCCCGGCCCCATCCGCCGCTGCCGCCAACCCCCGCAGTTGAAGTAACATCATCAAACTTCATATCACCTTTGTTAAGGTAAAGTTTGTTTGATGTGGTATTGGCAACAAAGTAAATATCCTGCAAGCCATCATTATTAAAATCGCCTATGCCTACACCGCCGCCATTGTATAGATTAAGTTTGGTAAGCGGGTTTATGGCATCATTTTCAACAATTTTATTATTGAAGGTAATACCCGAGTGCGAAGAAGGAACCTGTTCAAAAAGTGTAGCTTTTTTACAGGCACAAAGTAAAACGGCAACCAGGTATATAAGGGGAAGGGTATACTTCATTATTGGTTAGTAAACTATAAAAAAAGGTGGAGATAATTATCTCCACCTAAAGTTAAATATTTAAAATCAATGGTTAATTAATAACCAGGGTTTTGTTTAAGTTTTGAGGCCCCTTTTGAACCAGAAAGGTCGATCTCGCTTTGAGGTATAGCGTAATATTCGTTTTTACCTTTAGTAAAGTGAGCACCGTTCAGCTGTGAGTTAACGTTAATATCGTATGCGAAGAAAGCGTTGATTTCATCAGCCATGCTGCCTGTACCTTGATCCCAGCGTTGTAAATCGAAGAAACGCTGACCTTCCATCGCCAATTCAAGTTTACGCTCGAAATGGATAGCTGTACGGGCATAAGTTTTATTGGCAAATGCACCGGCAGGATATGGTTTAACCAAATAATTATCAGCAGGGGTTGTCTTTGTAGTATACTCCGATTTTGACGGATCGTATGCTGAATTTTTATATACCCACCAAACAGGATTTGCAGCACGGTTACGAACCATATTTACATATTCTAAAGCCTTATCAGTACTTCCAACTTCTACTTCAGCTTCTGCAGCCATCAGTAAGACATCGCTCCAACGCATTAAGTTAATGTTGTTTGAGGTAACCTCATTGGCTGCCCAGTAGTTTTCAGTACTTGAATTAGTACCTTTTTCGGCAGATGAATAAACGTTTTTACGTGGATTGAAAACACCATCTGTAGGGTCACGGATCCAACTTGCCGGAGGATTGCCCCAGTCAAGATAAGGAATGTTAGGACGACCCATGGTGATATCAATACGAGGATCTAAAGTACCAGTGTAAGGATCAGTTTTACCGCTTACTTTTTTACCCGAATTGAAAGTGGTAAACAATGGTAAGCCATCACCATCTGTTTTAAATGAGTTACCTAATGATTGCGATGGGTTGAAGAAACCGCAGCAAGCACCAGGCCCACTGTTGTAAGGGAAGTTCAACTCATCGCCGGTGTTACCGTTGTTACCGCCTGAGTTATCATTAACTGATGATTGTGCAGCAAATACCGATTCTACACTGTTTTTTTGACCAGCCTGAGGGCTAAAGTTCTTCTGCATGTTATCGTTCAATGCAAAGTGGTCGCCGCTTGGTTTGGTACCATTAGGTATAAGGTTGTCATATAACGCTTTAGCTTCGGCAAATTTGTGTTGAAACATTTTTGCTTTGGCGAGATATGCCATAGCTATCCATTTGTTCGCGCGGCCTTTTTGCGATTGAAGGGCAGGAATATTATCGATACCTGCCTGTAAGTCAGCTTCTATATTCGGCCAGATATCCTTATCATTAGGCTGGTTGGCATCTGTTTGCGTTTCGTCGATGTAAGGGATCATGTTGTACATTTTCTTAAGTTCCATGTAGTAATATCCTCTTAAGAAACGAGCTTCACCGGTAATCCTTTTTACATCATCGGCACTGATATCTTTTGCTAACGGAAGTGTGCGCAAAACGTCATTAGCCCGGCTAACACCGTTAAAACAAAGCCGGTATTTGTCTCTGATGTACGGATTCGAGGTAGAATAAGTAAAATTACCTACCGGCAAGATATCGTTACCACCATCCGATGGCTCTGAACCTTTATAGGCATCACCAGCAGTAACACTACCAAATAACCAGTTTGAACCGGCTGCGTTTATACCGCCGCCATTACCACCTACACCGTCCAACAGTGAATAAGTACCAATTAGTAAGCTTTCAACACCAGTTTTGTTGGCAACGATGTTCGGGCTTAAGCTTTGCAGGATGGGCCTGTTTAGCATATCCTTACGGCACGCATACACCAGGCACACCAACAGCGACGCTATTGGTATGATCAGTTTTATTTGAATTTTTTTCATAACTTTTATATTAAAAATTTCTCAATATTAGAAAGAGGCGTTAACACCAATGTTATATATCTTCTGCCCGGCAGGGTAGTTACCAAAGTCGATACCAAAACTGGTATTGTTATTTAGGTTTGATGGCTGTAACTCAGGATCTAAACCAGTGTACTTCGTAATAGTGAACAAGTTGTTAGCCAACAAATAAAACCTTAATCTCTTAATACCCAAAGCCTTGATTTGCGAATTTGGAACGGTATAACCTAATGTCAATGATTTCAACCTAACATAGGTACCGCTTTCAAGGTACCATGAATTTGGATCACCCGTGTTATCAGCATTAGCTGTACGGGTTAATACAGGGATAGTTGCCTGGCTGTTATCAGCACCTGGTTTCCAAACTTTAGGACCTAATATATCGGCACTTACGTTACCGGTAAATACTTGTGGGAAATAAGTCCAGTATTTAATGTAATTAAAGATCTTGCCACCAAATGAACCATAAAGAAAGGCATTCAGATCGAAGTTTTTGTAACTAACGTTGAATGTAAAGCCACCTGTAAATTTGGGGTTAGGGTTACCTATAAATGTTTTGTCATCAGAGGTGATCTTTCCATCACCGTTAACGTCGGCATATTTAAATAAACCCGGCCTTGCGTTAACATCGGTTGGCGAAGCAGCTATATCAGCAGCATCACGATATAAGCCGATAACTTTATATCCGTAAAATTCGCCCACAGGCTGCCCTGGCTGTAACCTTACAAAGTTTTGGATACGTGTTGAGCCATCGCTGTTACGATCCTGGTATTTAAGGCCATTCAAATCGGTAACAAGGTTTGAGTAATGGCTTGCATTCAGGCTCAGATCATATTTCCAATCGCTGCCGAAATTGCCATGATAGCTGGCAACAACTTCAAAACCTTTATTTTTAATGTTACCACCATTAACATAAGGTAAGTTTGCAACGGCAGCGGGAGCAAGTGCTATTGAAGGATCGCCTGATTGGAATAACAAACCTGTAACCGATTTCTGGAAATATTCAAATGTGAAATCGAATTTATTGTTAAACAAAGTAGCGTCAAAACCAATATTCTTGATCTTATCAGTTTCCCATGACGTAGCTAAGTTACCTTGTTGTATCCTGTACAAACCTGTAACAGTTGAGTTACCAGTTCCAGTGATGTCATAATTGGCATTACCGTTTGACTGGGCGTATAAGCTGTAAGCATTACTTAAGCGGGTTTCAACACCGGCAAGTGAGCCAAGACTACCATAGCTTGCGCGGATCTTCATGTCATTAAGCCAGCTAACATCTTTCAGAAATGCCTCTTTGGAAATCCTCCAACCAGCGGTTACTGAAGGGAAAGTACCCCATTGATGACCTGGAGAAAAATATGAAGAACCGTCACGACGAACTGTTGCACCTAAGATATACTTATCGTTAAACTGGTAGTCC
Source organism: Mucilaginibacter gossypii (assembly GCF_017569325.2). Lineage (NCBI taxonomy): Bacteria > Pseudomonadati > Bacteroidota > Sphingobacteriia > Sphingobacteriales > Sphingobacteriaceae > Mucilaginibacter > Mucilaginibacter gossypii. Next base: position 3,763,445 of record NZ_CP071878.2, read on the forward strand.
AATTTTGCGAAATACGAAAGCAAACCTGAATCAAAAAGCTGATCAACACCGTTGCTTGGTGGGTTAGCACCGTTGGCTACGGTTACATAGTTAGGGTCAAATGAGATATTGTAGTTACCTCCACCTGCACGGATACCGCGTCTGTAAGTAGTTATAGCCTCAGAACCAGCTAATAGATTAACGCTATGTTTACCAAACTGCTGTTTATAGTTTAAGGTATTAGTCCAGGTGTACTGGCTGTTGTAGCCTGCTACTTCAGTAAAACCGTTGGTTGAAGTATTACCTTCTGAGTTTTCATATGCAGGTTTAGTAAAGTAGTAGTAGTAGTAATTATCGACCGTACCACCAAATTGGGTGCGGATGGTGAAATGTTTCAGAAAATCAGCTTCGGCATAAACGTTGCCTGTTATATCCCAGTTATTGTTCCTGTTATCTTTTGAACGCTCCTGAACTGCAACCGGGTTACTTGAGTTACCTAAACTACCAGAACGAGTGCCCGCAAAGTTGCCCATAATATCATAAACCGGGATAATAGGTGGTTCACGATAGATGTATGAAATAGCGTTACCTTCGTTTTGGTTGTTGCTAAGGTTAGGGCTTCTTTTATAAAAAATATAAGCATTTTCACCTACACGGATATGAGGTCCAACAGCAAAATTTGTATTAATCCTGGCAGCATACCTTTTGAAGTAGGTATCAATTAAAGTACCTTGTTGATTAAGATAGCTTATTGACATCAGGTAAGTTGATTTATCGTTACCGCCGCTTGCTGTAATATTATGGCTCTGTATCGGAGCTGGCTTAAACACCTCATGAAACCAGTCGGTACCTTGTTTGTTGGCACGGGTGATCTGGTTATCGGTAGTAAACGGATTTAAGAGATAAGTTGATGGATCAGTTTTTGGGTCACCTACGTGAGCTCCGGCTGGTGTAATATAGTCTGGAATTGTCCAGGTACCTGTTTTTCCAGGATCATATTGTGGGTTACCTCCTGCCAGAGGGCTTGAACCGTCAGCGTTGGGGCTGTTTTTGTATGATTGATAAATAGCCTCTACATACGTTTTGGTATCGGCCAGTTTAAAACCATCTTTTAATGGCCTTTGCGTACCATAGTAAGCATCATAGCTAATAGTTGCAGCACCGCTTTTTCCTTTTTTGGTTGTTACTACCACAACACCGTTTGAACCACGCACACCGTAAATTGATGCCTGACCGTCTTTCAATACCTGCATTGATTCGATATCGTTAGGGTTGATATCGTTCAATGAGCCCTGAACACCGTCAATTACAATAAGGGGCGCTGTACTGAAGATAGAGCCCACACCACGTACGTTAACTGTAGTATTAGCACCAGGGTTACCTGAGTTAACTACAGTAACACCTGCTGCAGTACCCTGAAGTAAGCTGGCTGTGTTTGATGCAGGTACTGTTTTCATGGTTGCAACGTTAACCACCGATACCGAACCGGTGATATCTTTTTTACGCTGAGCGGTATAACCGGTTACCACCACCTCATTCAATGTACTGCTACCTGATTGCAGTGTAACCCGAAGGTTTACATCGGTGCCTACCTTAACTTCGGTACTTTGATAGCCGATGTAAGATACTACCAGCGTATTGCCCGGGCTAAGGCTTAAGGTGAATTCACCATTAACATCAGTTACAGTACCAGTGCTTGTACCTTTGACGCGTATGGAAGCGCCAACAACAGGTAACTTATCGTCCGAGCCGATAACCTTACCTTTGTACTTTGTTTGGGCTGTAACTACCAATGAAGATACCAGGCAGCATAGCAGCAAACCCAAGTATCTTCCTTTTAGGAGTAAACTTTTAAACATGAGATTGAGATTTAGTTGATTAATATATTTGATTTAAGCTTTTAAGTCGATAATTGGTATTGCTAAGTTTTAAAATAGAAAATTGCACACTTACAGGTAGCCTGTTTGAACTGAGCGATTGTGAGATGAGCTCTGTTAAACAGATTAATGGGAGATGAAGTATTGGAAAGTAAAAAATGTAAAAGTTTTATCATATGAACTTCTCTCGTATATTTTTTTTAACTTTTTTTATCCGTGTAATCACCTTTTTTATGCTCCTGCTAATGAAGCAACATTAAAGTTAAAATGTTATAATAATATTAGATTTTGAACGATTTCTGCCAAAACAGAAATTTATATTGGCTATGGAACTAATGTAATTAGTGTGTACTGTATACACAAGTAAAATAGGTAGATTTACAAATTAATTATTTATAGGTCGATTTATCCATTAAAATTACAAATTGAGAATCTTTCATTAATACATTGCTAACACATGGCCTACTTTTTTAAAAATATCGTATTGTAAAAGTGTTGCTATTATTCTGTAACTGGTGCAAAAAAGTTGTTGAAACAATAAATATTAACGCAACCGAGCTGTTATCTCAAATATTTTGCCCTTAGTTTAATGTGCGGGCCCTCCTTGCCATAATTTACCAAAGTGTTAAAATATCATTATACTTTGCAAATACTGTCAGGTCAACATTTATTATTAATTATACAATAATAAATGTTAAATATACATTTACCCAAGCAATACTTTCCAAACAATAAATGTTCAGATTACATTTATTACAATCGATTTCACGCCATTATATAACATTTTACACATTTTTTCCAAAACAAAACGGCACCGGTGAATTTTACTTACCGGTGCCGTTCAGATATTTTCGTGCGTCAAAAAATACCTTTACCATTTTTAACAAAGTGCTAAAAATGTATTACACTTTAAATGGCACTATTTAGCCCACCAAACCGATGCATTATGCGTATCGGCCGAGTTGGTTCCTATTTCAACTACAAATTCGCCTGGTTCCCAGTCATACTTAAGCTGCGTATTATAAAACTTCAGTTGCTCTGGAGTAATAGTAAAACTAACCTGCTTTGATGCTCCCGGCTGAAGGCTTATTTTTTGATAACCTTTAAGCTCTTTTACCGAACGGCTGATGCTTGCCACAGGGTCACTTATATACAATTGTACTACTTCTTCGCCTGCATATTTACCGGTATTGGTAACAGTAACAGTAGCCTTTAAAGTTTCATTACCTTTTAATTTGGTTTTGCTTACGCTAACAGCGCTATAGTTAAAGGTGGTATAGCTTAAGCCGTAACCAAACGGATAAAGCGGATCGTTTGAAATATCAAGGTAATTTGACCTGAATTTTGAAGGACCGCCTTTGTATGGCCTACCCGTGTTTTTGTGGTTATAATAAATAGGTATTTGGCCTACGCTGCGCGGAAATGTAGCAGTCAATTTACCGGCCGGGTTATAGTCGCCAAATAATACATCGGCGATGGCGTTACCGGCCTCGGTGCCGGGCGCCCAAACGTCAAGTATCGCGTTAGCATGCTTATCTTCCCAGGTTAAGGTAAGCGGACGACCGTTAAACAGCACAATCACCATTGGTTTGCCCAATTTTGAAAGTTCCTTCAGCATGTTTTTCTGGCTTTCGGGAATATCAATATCCGAGCGGCTTGACGATTCACCCGACATACTTTGCGATTCGCCGACCACAGCCACAATCACATCCGATTTTTTGGCGGCATCAACCGCTTCCTTCAACAATTCGTCGGCCGGCTTAGCGTCTAAAGAAACCATACCGGGACCAAAGTTCAGCCTTTTAATAAACAAACTGTCTTCGGTTATATTGGCACCTTTGGCATAGTTAATGGCAACATTGTTACCTACCACATTTTTAATGCCTTCCATTACGCTTATCGATTTTTGCCATTCGCCGGCAATAACCCAGGTGCCCAGCATATCGCGGTGATTATCAGCCAACGGGCCTACCAGGGCAATACTGCCGCCTTTTTTAAGCGGAAGTGTCTGATTATCGTTCTTTAGCAATACAAAGGAGTGTTTAGTGATCTCCCGTGCAGCAGCGCGGTTCGCAGTCGATAACTCTTCTTTAGCTTCTTTACCGGCATCCATTGATTTATAAGGGTTATCAAACAAACCTAATTTGTACTTAGCTTCCAATACACGCCGGCAGGCCAGATCAATTTCCTGCTGGGTTATTTTCTTTTGTGTAAGCGAGTTTTTCAATGTTTTCAGGAACCCCTCTCCTACCATATCCATATCCAAACCGGCTTTCAGGGCAAGGGCAGATACCGTTTGCAAATCGCCAAGGCCGTGATCTGTCACTTCGTTTACTGCGGTATAATCAGATACCACGAAACCTTTAAAACCCCATTGTTTTCTTAACAAATCGGTTAACAACCATTGGTTAACTGTTGCAGGTACACCATCAACAGTATTAAATGAGCTCATGAAACTGCCCGCACCTGCATCAACTGCTGCTTTATATGGCGGCAGGTAATCCTGGTACATTTTAATGCGGCTCATATCCACTGTGTTATACTCACGACCGGCTTCTGCACCACCATAAAGTGCAAAGTGCTTAACGCAGGCCATCACAGCATCGGCATCTTTCATGTTGGTACCCTGGTAACCCTGTACCATAGCTTTTGCCACCTGCGAGCCATACCATGGGTCTTCACCCGAACCTTCAGAAATACGGCCCCAGCGTGGGTCGCGGGCAATATCAACCATTGGCGAAAACACCCAGTTCAAACCTTCGCCGGTTGCTTCTTTAGCTGCAATTTGTGCCGATTGTTTGATCAAGCCCATATCCCACGTTGCCGACATGCCCAACGGGATAGGGAAAATAGTACGGTGACCGTGGATCACGTCCAAACCAAAAATAAGCGGAATGTGCAACCTTGAGTTTTTAACGGCTATATCCTGAATCTGGCGGGTTTGCGTTGTCCCCCAAACACCAAACACTCCACCAATTGATCCATTTTTAATATTTTCTTCAACCCCTTTATTTACTACCGATCCTGTTGTTGCTGCTCCGATGGTTACCAGGTTTAGCTGCCCTATTTTTTCATCAAGGGTCATTTTACTCATCAGGCCTTTTACATAGGCGTTCATTTTCGCATCTTCGGTTTTAGCCTGTGCCAGCACCTTGTTAAAGGGTGTCAATGCCACGCAAAATGGCATCACGGCTATGACAAGCCGGCTTGAAAAATACTTCTTCATTTTTTAAGTTATATGGGTAGTAAATAATTGGTTAACAAATATGACTAATAATCAGGGTATTTCATTGTACCCTTAAATATTTTTGATGATTTTTAAAGCAATATGCTATGGCATTCCGCATAGTGTATTAAGTACACAATTGTAAATATTATAATTAAAAAATCAAACTTTATTTGTACAATAGCACAAATGTTAAGCAAACAGCAACTTATTCAGTACAGCGAGGATGCCCGCAAAAACTATGTAAACCACATTTCTATTGATTGTGTTGTATTTGGATTTCACGAAGGGCAAATGAAAGTGCTGCTATTAAAAACCAATGACGAAGAGAAGTGGTACCTGCCCGGCGGTTTTGTACTTAAGGAAGAACCGATAGATAACGCCGCTGTAAGGATCTTGCAGGAACGTACCGGTTTAGATAAAATATTTCTACAGCAGTTTCGTGTATTTGGCGATCCCGACCGTTCAAAAGTTCATAACGATATGTATGCCGATATGCTGCCAAAAGAACAAAACTGGTTTTCAGGCCGGTTTATATCTATAGGCTATTATGCGCTGGTCGACTTTTTTGGCGTTATACCCCACCCCGATCAGTTTTCGGAGCTTTGTGCCTGGCGCGACCTGGATGACATGCCCGAAATGCAACTCGACCATGAAAATATTTATAAAAGTGCATTAGATGCCTTACGCCTGCAGCTTAACTATCAACCGATAGGTTACAACCTGATGCCGGGAGAATTCACCATGCCCGAGTTGCAAAAATTGTATGAAGCAATTTTAGGTAAAAAGTTAGACAGGCGTAACTTTCAACGCAGGATCTTAGCTTTCGGCATCCTGAACCGATCTGAAGAGCCACGTAAAGGCGGCGCGCATAAGGCGCCGTACCTATACTCATTTGATATGAAAAATTACCAACACGCCTTAACCGAAGGGTTTAAAGGCGGATGGTAATTATGTTAAAATGGCGATGGCTTACGCCGCAGCTATCGCCCGTTTTAATGTAAAATAAAATGTACTGCCCGAACCTATTTCGCTGTCCACGCTAATCTTTCCAGCCTGTGCCTCAATAAAATCCTTGGCTATGGCAAGGCCTAAACCTGTTCCACTTTGCTCGGATGTAGCATTAGGCACTTTAAAATAACGCTCAAACAAACGGGGCAGATATTGCTCTTCTATCCCCTTACCATGATCGGTTACCGAAAACTCTATCTCATCGTTCTTACGTTTTTTAACCACCAGCTCAACTGTTGATTTTTCGTGACTGTATTTTATGGCATTGGAGAGCAGGTTGATGAGTACCCAGGTAGTTTTATCCAGGTCGGCATGTACCTTTGGCAAACTTTCATCACATTTCACTTTAATTTCCACATGCTTTTGGTCGGCTATAAACTTAATGGCTTTTACGGCATAATCCACAATATTTTGAGGGTGCGTACTGCCGAAGTTAAGCTGTAGCTTGCCGGTTTCAACCTGTGCCATGTCAAGCAGTTCGCCTGTGATGAGTAACAGGCGACGGGTATCGTCGTCAATATTACCTATCAGCTGGCGTTGTTCGGCATTTACTTCGCCTATGCGCTCATCTTCCAATAACTTCAAGCTCATTTTTATAGATGAGATGGGGGTTTTCAACTCGTGCGATATGGTAGCAATGAAATTGGTTTTGGCCTCATCCAGTTGCTGATATTCGGTAATGTTTTTCAGAATAATCACTTTACCTATCACTTTATCCCTGCTGCTTACCGATAAGGATTCGCGCGAATAAAAACCTTCGCGCTCATCAGCAAAGATCCGAAGCTTTGCCTGGTCATTAACAAGCAATTTACGCATCAGATCATTTTCAATAGCAATATCTGGCGCATATTTACCATTAAGCTGGTCGGCTTTCATACCAATCAGGTTGCAGGCCACCTGGTTGGCGAAAATGATAACACCTTTTTCATCAAGGCCAATAATGGCATCATGCATGGAGTTGATAATAGTTTCAATTCGCTTTTTCTCAAACAGGATGCTGGCCAGGTTACTATTTTCAAATTCATCAAGCTTGCGCGTCATGTTATTAAAAGCCTGGCCCAGTTCGCCAAATTCATCGTCCGATTCAAAATGAATTTGCTGGTGATAGTTTTTGTTTGATACCTCTTTAATGCGGGCAGTAAGCTCCTTAATTGGGTTGGCGATGTATCCCGGGAAATTAACTGCGAAACTGAATGCTACTAAAAACAAAAACGCGCCTAAAAATGCCACCAGCAACGACCCTCGTTTTGAAGTTGTGTTAGCTATATCATTCTTCCGTGCGATAGCATCCATGTTGAGCTTCATTATTCCATACACCTGCTTGTGCAAGCGATTGCGTAAATCACTTTCGGCTATTTTATTATCGCTCCCGTGCTTTAAACTCTCAAAAACAGCCCGCAAGGAATCTGTAAGTTGCAGTTCACCTACCTCAGTGATGTTGTGCTCCTGCAATACCAAATTGTCATTTATCGTTTTTTGTTGGTCGGCCGATAGTTTGTCGGTGCGCGAATCAATAGCAGTAAGTATATTTTGCATATACTTTACTGTTTTATAGTTATCTTTCAATATGGCTCCTGCATCGGCAGATAACCGGTTTAGGAAATATATCGACATTCCGCAGCAAATTATTGCCAGTACAAACAGGAAACCTATCCCTGCCCGGAGTTTATTTTTTATTGTCATGGCTATGAAAGTATTACAAGGTCAATATCAGTTTTCGACATTTTATTTAGTAGCTGTGTAAACACCGCTGTTTTCATGATAAGCTGGTAAAATTTAAACCGCGGCTTGCCAATGCAAATCGTGGTGATATCATATTTTTCGGCCGTTTCCCAAATGGTACGGGCCACATTATCATCTTTTACCTTCAGCACTTCACCGCCCAATTGCGTGGCCAGCTTCATATTATTGATAAGGTGCCTTTGCGCGGCTAAGTTAATCTTATCGCTGCTCTCGCGCGAGGTTTGCACATATAGTAAATACCATTTGGAGCGATAGTATGACGATAACCTTGCTGTTTTACGGATAATAACTTTAGCCGACTCATCATTGGTACTGATGCAAGCCAAAAACAACTCGGGCCTCAGCTTAATTGTTTTAGGCACTTCAATATCAATCTTCCGCTCCACCTGGTGGGCCACCTCGCGCAGGGCCAACTCGCGCAGCTGCAAAATCCGCTCTGCCTGGAAAAAATTACTCAGCGCGGTTGGGATCTTTTTCTCGTCGTATATCTTACCTTCCTTCAGGCGCTCAATCAGTTCGTCGGCGGTAAGGTCGATGTTTACCACTTCATCGGCCAACTGCAAAACTTTATCGGGTACGCGTTCATTGATGGTAGCTCCGGTTATCCGCTGCACTTCTTCATTAAGGCTCTCCATGTGCTGTATATTCACCGCACTGATCACGTTAATGCCTGCATTCAGGATCTCCAGTACATCCTGCCATCGTTTTTCATTGCTGCTGCCCTCGATGTTGGTGTGGGCAAGCTCGTCGACTATAACCACCTCGGGGCGCAGGCTTATCACAGCTTTCAGGTCCATCTCCTCCAACTCCTTCCCCTTGTAAAACAGTTTACGGCGGGGTATTACAGGCAAACCTTTCAGCAAGGCATGAGTTTCTTTACGGTTATGGGTTTCGATGTAGCCAATTTTCACGTCGATACCATTGCGCAGCAAGGTTTGGGCCTCCTGCAGCATCCGGTAGGTTTTCCCAACACCGGCGCTCATGCCAATATAAACCTTGAACTTTCCCCGCCGCGATTTTTTAATCAGCTCCAGGAAATGCTCTACAGATTGCTCTTTAGTGTCCTCATTCATAAGTCGCCTTTGAATTTTCCTTTAGTTTTTATGGTGTTCCATGCCGGTCAGGCATTCCGTTCACTTTGCACATGCTTTAGCCACGATGCCTGGATCTGCTGTAATACCTAAGCATTTAATTGCTGCTAAAACCCATAAACAGCTGCCAGCACAAACTGTGATGCAGACCTTGTCAGATCACCATTGCGTGCTTTAAACTGCTCTACCGATCCGTGATCCAATCTCACCTCGGGTATTAATGTTAACGGGCCTGCTTTAACGTTAGCCGTAAGCGTTGCCGCTGTAACCGATTTACCATTTGCCGGCCCTGCAATTGCGGTATAAGTACCTGTTTTATGCTTAAAATATTCGCCCCTTAAACCAAGTGTAACGTATTTTGAAACTGCCATTTGCGGATACAAAGCTACGCCCGAAAAACCGCCGGTAACACCTTTGTTTGCCGAAAAGTCGGCCGCGTTCAGGCCCAGCTTAAACGCGTTTGTTATTTGATAGGCAGTTGTTAAATCAAACTCGGTGCCTACAATCCCTCCGGTAATTACGTTTAAGTAGGCGGTCCAGCCCTTAACCGGGTTTAATATTAGCTGAGCGCCAAAACTGTTTACTTGATTTGACGACCGGTAATAATTCCAATTATCATTAAACACACCGGCCATCACGTTCACTTTATCCGAAAACGAATATGCGGCTTTAAAACCTGCGTTTTGAAACGGGCCATTGGTAAACAGGTAAGAGGTTGAGTAGTTAAAATTGCCAACCGGGCTCACAACTTCATAACCTATACAAGTAGCCATATATCCGGCAGTAAGTACAAATTTATCTGTTACATCATAAGCCACATACAAGTTTTGAATATGATACGAATCGCCATCAGATCCATTTGGTATCGACTGGCTTTGTCCTCTCGGACCAAATGATAACTCGCCTACAAAAGCGGCCCTGCCAACCTTTTTCTTTAAACCCAGATCTATCATCCCGATAGAAATTGAATTGTGATCCGTTGCAAAACTCGTCGGGATCTGCGATCCCCTGTTTGCGAAATCATATTTAAAATAGGTATCAACCGAGCCATAAAACACCAAAGGCGCATCGGATGTGGTTTTGACCGTATCCTGAGCCTTAACTATAAAAGCACAGGTTAGCATCGAAAATATCAATAGCAGGAAAAATTTCATTTAAGTATGTATTAAAATTTCCGGGTTCCTTATTGGTAACCCAAATTGTGTTTGTATCCTCGCCGTTACTAATTATTGCCAACCCCGGCGAGGATTTGAGCTGCGCTAAAACTGCGGCAGCCTGGTTTTTACTTCTTCACCCCATCCAAAGCCACATTCAACTTCAATACATTCACTTTAGCAGGGCCAAACAAACCTAACAAAGGTTGTTCAGTATGCTCATCAACCAGTTTGTTTACGGCATCAACTGATAAACCGCGGACTTTAGCTACACGGGCAACCTGAACTTTTGCGCCTGCTGGCGAAAGATCAGGATCCAAACCGCTACCTGAAGCCGTAACCAGTTCGGCAGGAATCTGTGAGCGTGTTACGCCTGGGTTGTGTTTCAGAAAATCATCTATTCTGCCTTCAACCTGTTTCAGGTAATCAGGATTTGACGGGCCTTTGTTTGAACCGCCTGAGCCGGCAGCATTGTAATCAACTGCTGATGGACGGCCCCAGAAATACTCGTCTTTAGTAAACTTTTGACCAATGTTGGCGTAGCCAACTACACGGCCTTTGTATGTAATGGTTTCACCATCACCTTTACCCGGGGTAAATTTACCTATACCGGCTATAGCTAAAGGATAGATGCCTGCTGTTAATACTATCAGTATTAAGGTAAGCTTGATGGATGGCAACAAATATGTTTTCATTTTCTTTTTAGATTTGAGATATGAGATTTGAGACATGAGATTTTGTTAGATACGAAATGCGTGACTTATAACTCAAAAAGTCTCAAATCTCATATCTAACATCTCACATCTATATAAAAATTGAAACAGCTAAATCAATTAATTTAATGCCTATAAAAGGTATAATAATACCGCCTAACCCATAAATGAGCAGGTTACGGCGTAAGAGCGCACTCGCACCAATTGGCTTGTATTCAACACCGCGCAAAGCCAACGGAATCAGCAGCGGAATAATAATAGCGTTGAATATTACCGCCGAAAGTATAGCCGATTGCGGACTGTGCAGGTCCATGATATTCAGCGCCTTTAGTGCAGGCATTGATACCATGAACAAAGCAGGAACAATGGCGAAGTATTTAGCCACGTCGTTTGCTATACTGAAAGTTGTTAAAGTACCACGAGTCATCAACAGCTGTTTACCTATCTCCACAATCTCAATCAGCTTGGTTGGGTCGTTATCCAGGTCAACCATGTTGCCCGCTTCTTTTGCGGCTTGTGTACCGCTGTTCATGGCTACGCCAACATCGGCCTGGGCCAGCGCGGGGGCATCGTTTGTACCGTCGCCCATCATGGCTACCAGTTTACCGCCCTGCTGTTCCTTTTTAATGTAGTTCATTTTATCCTCAGGCTTCGCCTCGGCAATAAAATCATCTACACCGGCTTTTTCGGCAATAAATTTGGCAGTAAGCGGGTTATCGCCGGTAACCATCACTGTTTTAACCCCCATTTTACGCAAGCGCTCAAAACGTTCGGCAATACCGGTTTTGATGATATCTTGCAGCTCGATTACACCCATGATCTTTTCATTTTGTGATACAACCAATGGGGTACCACCGTTTGAGGAGATCTTTTTAACATTCTCTTCCACATCCGCAGGGAATTGGTTACCGGCTTTAATGGCCATGTTGCGGATAGAATCGAAAGCACCTTTGCGGATGCGTAGGCCATCGGGTGTATCCAAACCGCTTGAACGGGTTTCGGCAGTAAACTTAATAAACACCGAGTCGGCCGGTGCATGGATCTTAAGTTTATGCATGCCCTGCTCGGCAAGCTCTACTATCGACTTACCTTCGGGAGTTTCATCGGCCAGTGAACTTAACACACATGCCATTACAAAATCCTGCTCGTTTACGCCTGCTGTTGGGTAAAAGCTGGTTGCTTTACGGTTACCAATGGTTATGGTACCAGTTTTATCCAGTAATAAAGTGTCTAAGTCGCCTGCTGTTTCAACAGCTTTACCGCTTTTGGTGATCACGTTGGCGCGTAAAGCCCTGTCCATCCCGGCAATACCGATGGCCGATAAAAGGCCACCGATAGTTGTAGGGATCAAACAAACAAACAACGATATAAAAGCGGCTATAGTGATGGGCGTATTTGAATAATCACCAAATGGCTTCAGGGTAACACACACGATAACGAAGATCAGCGTAAAACCGGCCAGCAAAATAGTTAAGGCAATTTCGTTAGGGGTTTTCTGGCGGGATGCGCCTTCTACCAGCGCAATCATCTTATCCAAAAAGCTTTCGCCCGGCTGGGTGGTTACCAATACTTTGATCCTGTCGGATAATACTTTGGTACCACCGGTAACAGATGATTTGTCACCGCCGGCCTCACGGATCACCGGGGCAGATTCGCCGGTAATAGCCGATTCATCAATGGTAGCGATACCTTCAATGATTTCGCCATCGGTTGGGATATTATCGCCGGCTTCGCAAATGAATACGTCGCCTTTTTTTAACTGTGATGACATCACCCTTTCTTCCTTGCCGTTAACCAGTAAGCGTGCAGGTGTTTCCTCACGGGTTTTACGGAGGCTCTCGGCCTGGGCCTTGCCGCGTGCTTCGGCTATAGCTTCGGCAAAATTGGCAAACAGAACGGTTAACAACAATATAACAAATACTGTAAAGTTGTAGGCAAAACTGCCCTGGCCTTTATTGGCCAGTGAAAATATGCTCACAATGAGCATCACAACCGTACCTATCTCCACGGTGAACATCACCGGGTTACGGAACAGGACGCGAGGGTTTAGTTTGATAAAAGATTGTTTTAAAGCATCCCTCATCTGATCGCCCTGGAACAATGTATTTTGAGTTGAGTTCATGATTATTTAAGTGAAAAGTGTTCAGCGATAGGACCTAAAGCAAGTGCCGGGAAGAATGACAGGGCAGCGATAATTACGATCACCGCGAAAATCATCAACCCAAAAGTTGAGGTGTCGCTTTTTAAAGTACCAGCCGATTCAGGAATATTCTTTTTATTAGCCAATAAGCCTGCAATAGCCAGCGGACCAATAATTGGGAGGAACCTACCCAATATCATGACGATACCTGTTGTATAGTTCCAAAAAATATTACCATCGCCCAAACCTTCAAAGCCCGAACCGTTGTTGGCTGCTGCCGATGAATATTCATACAGCATTTCGGAAAAACCGTGGTTGCCGGGATTATTTAACCAGGCCGATGGCTTGACAGCCCAGTCGGTACCGGGAACATGTACAATAAAGTAGGACGAAATTGCAAGGCCTACCAATATAATAAAAGGGTGCAGCAGTGCAATCAACGAAGCAATCTTCATTTCCCTCGCCTCTATCTTACGACCCAGAAACTCGGGTGTACGGCCTACCATTAAACCGGATATAAACACGGCTACTACCACAAATATGTAAAAGTTAAGGAAACCAACCCCGCAACCACCGTAAAAGCAGTTGATCATCATACCTAAAAGCATTGACAATCCGGATACCGGCATAGCACTGTCATGCATGGAGTTTACTGAACCGGTAGAAGTTATGGTTGTCATGATACTCCAGTATGCAGAGTTAAGCGGCCCAAAACGTACCTCTTTACCCTCCATAGCTCCTGTTGGCTGGCTAATGCCCATATGAGCAATGGCAGGGTTACCATTAAGCTCGGCGTTGATGGTCGGGATCATCAGCAAAAGCATCCCCAGCGTCATTACGCCAAAAATTACATAGGCAAATCTCTTTTTGTTGAGATAAAAGCCCAATGCAAATACCAAACCGATAGGGATGATCAACTGGGCCACCAGCTCAACAGTATTAGTTAGGTAATTAGGATTTTCAATAGGGTGTGCAGAGTTTGCGCCAAACCAACCACCACCATTAGTGCCTAAGTGTTTAATGGCAACCATGGCAGCAACCGGTCCGCGGGAGACATGAACTGTGTCGCCTTGCATACTTATGAAAGTATCTTTACCTGCATAGCTTGTAGTCATGCCGTTAAAAGCGAAGATCACAGCTATCACAAATGAGATAGGTAATAATATGCGGGTGATTGATTTTACAAAATACTCCCAAAAGTTGCCCAGCTTATCGGTAACCTTATCTTTCATGGCCCTGAAAACAACCACCAGCGCAGCAATACCTGTAGCAGCCGATACAAAGTGCAGGAACATGAATACGAAGTGCTGTGTAAAGTAAGTAGCACCGCTTTCGCCCGAGTAATGCTGCAGGTTACAGTTTACCAAAAAGCTGATGGCAGTATTGAAAGCTGTATCAGGCGACTGTCCGGGGTTAGCATCGGGGTTAAGCGGCAAATGACCTTGTGCCATTAAACAAACAAAGGCATATATCAGCCAAACGCTGTTAATGGTAAGTAGGGCCAGCAGGTGCTGTTTCCAGTTCATTTCCCGTTTGGTATCAATACCGCTGAAACGGAAAATGAGGCGATCAAGCGGGGCGAGGAAATCGAGCCAGGTTTTTTCGCCCTTAAATACCTTAGCTATGTAGCGGCCAAGGGGAATGGCGATGGCTAAGGTGAGCAGGTAGGTGAAAATTACACCCGTTAGTTCAGTGTTCATAGTTTAATTTTAAAATTTTTCGGGTTTGAGAAGTACGTATACCATGTAAATGAACACGGCTATTGCTACGATGAATAATGCTGCCATGATTTTAGATTTTTTCGAAGTACGTTACAGATTTAAAAAAGATCCAGAATACCACTACAAATGTGGCCAGGTAAGCGATTGTGAGTAAAGCATCCATTTTTATGTGTTTTTGCAAAGGGCTTTGCCAAGCGGATGCCAAGAAAATTATTATCAATATAAATAACTGATTATTAATTATTTATATAACAACAGAAACATTATTTTATTTATTTAAGGAGAATTGGGCTATCATTTTGATAGCTGATTATCAAAGTGGGATTGAAGAAGGTCTTAGCTACAGGAAGTAGCGATAACGTAACCTTTGGCAGATGGGCATGATCTCAAGAGTGGCAAATATCTCCAGGCCTCCGGCTTGTGTACGGCGGCCTGAGGCCGCTTGATTGTCGACACCCGGCCGGAGCCGGGCGTCAGCGTAGAAAGAACTTTTTATTCACTAAATCCGAAATCGAAATTCCGAAATCCGAAATCATTCCAAATTATATTCTTTCAGCTTTCTATACAGCGTAGCCACGCCAATATTAAGCAGGTGCGCTGCTTCTGCACGGTTACCGTGGGTATGGTTTAATACCCGTTGAATATGCAGTTTCTCTACAGATGAAAGATCAAATGCCGAAATAGGCGCACCGCTTTTCACCTGTTGCTGCTGAACTTCATAAGGCAGCAGGCTCTCATCAAGCACATTGCTATCGGTCAGGATCACCGCACGTTCTACAATATTCTTCAACTCGCGGATATTACCGGGCCATGGATATGCTCCCAATTTTTCTATAAACTCATCGCTTAGCGTATTTACCTGTTTTTTTACTTTAAGGGCAAAATGCTGCATAAAGTATTCGGCCAGCAGTTTGATATCCTTTTTGCGCTCACGCAGGGCCGGCAGCGTGATCTGGAATACTGAAAGGCGGTAATATAAATCCGACCGGAAATGACCGTCATTGATTTCGTTGAGCAAATTACGGTTGGTAGCTGCCAGAATCCGTACGTTAACCTGGGTGGGTTTAGTATCGCCAATTTTAATGAATTGCTGCGATTCAAGCACACGAAGCAGCTTGGCCTGCAGGTCATGATCAAGCTCACCAATTTCATCTAAAAATATAGTGCCGCCGTTGGCTTCTTCAAAAAGTCCTTTTTTATCTTTTACCGCCCCGGTAAATGAGCCTGCTTTATGGCCAAACAATTCGCTTTCCAATAATTCCTTAGTGAATGCGCTGCAATTTACCGCCACAAATGATTTTGCACTGCGGTTGCTGGCCTGATGAATGGCTTCGGCAAAAATCTCCTTACCTGTGCCGGTTTCGCCCAATAATAGTACCGTTGTATCGGTAAGGGCAACCTTTTGGGCAAGCTTAATTACATCGCTGATAGCCGTTGATTTACCGATGAGCCTGTCAAAACCAAACTTATCATTCAGCTTACTTTCCAGTTCTGCAACCTTTTGCTGTAGCAGGGCTTTATCCATGGCCTTGCTTACCAGCGGGATGATCTTTTCGTTATCATCGCCCTTGGTGATATAGTCAAATGCACCGGCTTTTATGGCCTTTACGCCATCATTAATAGTGCCGTATGCGGTCAAAACAATGATCTCGGTATTTGGGTAGTTTTTTTTAATGGTTTCGGAAAGGGTAATACCATCAATATCAGGCAGCTTAACATCGCTTAATACCACCTGTATGCTTTCGAGTTGGAGTTTTTTAAGCCCCTCTTTGGCTGTAGCCGCAGTAATTACCTCATGGCCTTCCAGCTGTAAAATACGCGCAAGCAGGTTGCGGAGGCGTTCCTCGTCGTCAATTATTAATAGCTTACCTTTCTGCATCGTGGCAAATATGATAATTTTGAACCATGATTTTTAGGATTTGAGGATTTCTTGATAGAATAGTCCTAAACAACCTCAATCAAAACATCAGGGAATCCTATAATCAAGCGAATCAAGGTTACCAACGGTAACGCCTTGTCGCCCGCATCAGTTGCCGGTGACGTTTTGCTTCATAATAATCGCTGGTTACCAGGATGGAATGGATCACGCCCGGAATCCAGAAGAAAAGTGTTAAAAATATATTCAATATAAATGCACCTATCCTGCCGGTGGTGAGGATGGCAAGCGGTGGCAGTAAAAAGCACAGAAAATATCGCATGGCAGTAGTTTTAATGTTTAAACCATTTAGACAATGCGCCGGGAAATTTGTTACTGCTTTATTTCTTCACCAAGATTAGGTGGCAACTGGTCGCCAAAAAAAAGCGCTTTCAATTCAGTAGCATCATTTGGGTTCATTTTTCCGCCTAATATTAACCTTAATTGGCGACGGCGAAGCGCCCCCTCATACAATGCGCGCTCTTTATCCGTTTCAGGTACCAGCTCGGGCACAGTTGTCTTTTGGCCATCTTTATCCAAAGCAACAAAGGTATAATAGGCCTCATTACTTTTTACTTTAGTACCGGATGGAATGTTTTGCGCCCATACATCCATCCTTACCTCAACCGAAGTAGTGAACGCGCGGGTAACCTTTGCTTCAATGCTGATCACATCACCCAGCTTTATCGGCGACTGGAACGATACGTTATCTACCGACGCGGTCACCACTATTCTATTACAGTGCTTTTGTGCCGAAATAGCAGCGGCAATATCCATCCAATGCAACAGGCGACCACCCATCAGGTTGTTTAAAGTGTTGGTATCATTGGGCAATACCAGTTCGTTCATGATGGTGTATGATTCCTGCGGCGATTTTCCGGTCATATTCAATCTGCTTTTAGGGCAAAGATAGGAAAAAACCTCAGCCAACCCTCTCTTTTGGGGATTGGCTGAACGTACCTTGTAAATGTTTGCCCCTGCCGAAATCCCCTTGCCCTGAAATAAAAACATGTCATTATAAGAAGAACGACGAAGCAATCGCACGCAATACAGGGCGACTGTGCTTTCGTACGATTGCTTCGTACCTTATAATGACGTGTTTTTGTTTACTACTCCGTCTTCAAACTCTTTACCGGGTTCATCAGCGCTGCTTTCACGCTCAAAAACGAGACTGTTGAAAAGGC
Source organism: Mucilaginibacter gossypii (assembly GCF_017569325.2). Classification (NCBI taxonomy): domain Bacteria; kingdom Pseudomonadati; phylum Bacteroidota; class Sphingobacteriia; order Sphingobacteriales; family Sphingobacteriaceae; genus Mucilaginibacter; species Mucilaginibacter gossypii. The sequence continues at coordinate 3,781,199 of NZ_CP071878.2, forward strand.
AACCAGCAATACCAGGAAGAATGGAATAACGAACAGGAAGAGGTTAATATCCATCCTGAAAGCATATGTTTGCAGCCATTGATGAATAGCGTACCAGCCTATTGGTGCCGAAATTACAAACGACACTACTACCAACAGGGCAAAATCTTTATACAACAATTTTAAAATACTGTTTACCGAAGCTCCCAGTACCTTGCGGATGCCAATTTCCTTGGTGCGCTGTACAATGGTGTATGATACGAGGCCAAATAAGCCTAAACAGGCCACAAAAATGGCGATGCCGGTAAATACGCCAAACACCTGCCCAAAGCGCTGATCAGTTTTGTATTGCTCGTTAAAATGCTGATCTAAAAAGAAATAATCAAACTGGTCGCCTGGGAAAAAACTGGCCCAGGTTTTCTTTAAGTCGGCGATGGTTTGCGGCATATTGGTTGTACTTACCTTTACCGATACCGGGCCCCGAACATCAGGGATACAACGGAAGATCATGGAATCGTAGGCATCATGTAAGGATTGCTGGTGAAAATTATCAGCCACTCCTATTATCTCATAAACCTGTCCCCAAAAATCGATGCGTTTGCCAAGGGCATCGGCAGGTTTGCTAAAGCCTAACTGTTCAACCCCTTTTTTGGTGAATATCACTTTATGTGGTTCATCTCCAAACTCTTTCGAAAACTTACGACCGGCTATCAGTTTGATATCATAAGCGTTAAGGTAGTCATAGTCGGCACCAATAATGCGGTATTGTTTGCTTGTGCTTTGATCGGAGCCAACCAACTTAATACCGCCAGCGTTCCATTGCACAGGTTCGCCGGGGATAGAAGTAGATACGGTTACACTTTTAACGGCAGATTGCGCCAGGCATTCGTGTTTAAATGAGCTCATGCTACGGTAAAACGAATCTACCTTAACCAACGGAGCTTTAATGACCAGTGTTTGATCTATTTTTACCCCTAACTTTTGGCTTTGCATGTATTTGAGTTGTTTGAACACTGTAAGCGATCCTATCAGTAAAAATATCGACGCAGCAAACTGGAATACCACCATTGCCTTACGTAATATCACTCCCCCTGGCGATGCCAGGATCTTGCCTTTCATCACCTCAACCGGCCTGAACGCCGATAATACAATGGCCGGGTAAAAACCGCTGAAGAATGAGCCCAACACAAAGATTCCCAAAACAGCCAACCAAAAAGTTGCTTTAGCAAATAACGTAAAACCCATCTGCATGCCGGAAATATTGGCAAATGCAGGCAAACAGGCCATAATGATAAGCAATGCCAGGCCAATAGCCATGGCGTTAAGCATCATGGCCTCCAACATGAACTGGGTAATCAACTGTGCTTTTGCCGAGCCCAAAGTTTTACGCACCCCAACCTCTTTAGCCCGGCCAATACCTCGGGCAGTAGCCAGGTTGATATAGTTGATCCATGCTATGATGATCACAAAAATAGCGATGCCCAAAAGCAGGTACACCGACTTGCCATCTCCATTGGGCTGAAACTCCAGCATCCTGTTGGAATACAGGTGGATATCCTTTACCGGCTGAAGTGTATAAATGCCGCCTTCGCCCGTACCAGGATATTTATCATAAGCTTTTTTTACTACAGGGATAAACTTAGCTTCCAAAGCACGCGGATCAACTCCCGGTTTAAGCAGCAGGTAAGTTGTGCAGCCGTCACTCAGCCAGGCATTATCGAGATTAAAATCTTTATTAGGCGGATTTTCTTTAAGCAGCGTAGCGTAGGATTGCATGATATCGAAATTCATATGCGTGTTGGCAGGCATATTTTCCATTACGCCGGTAATTTTAAGCGGCTTATCTGTATTAATATACAAGGTTTGTCCCACGGGATTTACGCCATGAAAAAGTCTATCGGCAATTTGCCGGGTAATTACCGCGGTGTTGGGTTCTTTAAGTGCGGTATTTCCGTCGCCGTTTATTAGCGGGAAAGAAAATGTTTTGAAAAATGCATCGCTTACATAGTAAACATTCCGGATCACCATTTTCTGATCCCTGTAATTGGCTATGGTTTGCCCTGCTCCTACAATCTTTACGTATTCTTCAATATCGGGCAGCGCATTTTTAAATGCTGTGCCGGGTGCAAAAGCCCCGCCGGCCCATTGAGTACTTAACTTGCCATTGTTATACCTGTCCTGATTAATCCGGAAAACGCGGTCTTTTTTGGTGTGGAAATCATCGAAACTAAGCTCAAAGCTAACATATTGCAAAATGAGCAGGCATGCCGCCATGCCAATAGCCAGCCCTATTATATTAATAGCGGAGAAAGCTTTGTTTTTTGAAAGGTTTCTAAAAGCAACCAGCAGGTAATTTTTAAGCATAATTGTAATGGTTTATACCTGCCAATTCAGCTAATCGCGTGCCTTATTTTTAAATTACTGATTATAAGTAACTTGAATCAAAATCAATCAACGAAACTGTTCGTTTTCGCACAGTAATTGTGCGATTGTGGATTGGTTTGGAAATTCGCGATTGAAAATTAAAGGTGGGGGTTTATAAGTCGTTGGGACGTTTAATAAAAGCTCCTGCAAGTGAAATTTCACTATTTTAGTGGCTCAAGGTTGGCAATAACCAACTATACATCACGCCCTACAGGATATTTATCTATGACTAAAAAAACATTTACGTTTATAATCCTAAGCTTGTTAACCTGCAAATTAATTGCACAACAAAACGATAGGCAAATCAAGCCAACGCACCAGGATACTTTAAAAGGGTCGATAACGCCAGAAAGGACTTGGTGGGATGTTCTGCGCTATGATCTGACCATAAAACCAGATTACATTAATCAAACGATCTGCGGTAGCAATATTATTCAATATAAGATTGTTAAAAATAAACACACCGGGCTCATGCAAATAGATCTCCAATCGCCTCTTAAAATAGATAGTATCAAAACGGGGAACGCAAAGTTATCTTTTATACAAAACGGCGACGCATGGTTTGTAAAGCCCCTACAACGGTCAAAAAATAACGTTCAAAACATTACGATTTACTATTCGGGCAAACCAAAACAATCAGTTAACCCTCCATGGGATGGTGGTTTGGTATGGCAAAAGGACTCTGTAGGCAGACCATGGATGGCTGTAGCCTGTCAATTGCCAGGCGCGAGTGCATGGTTTCCATGTAAGGTTTACATTGGCGATAAACCCGATAAAGGAGCTTCGGTTACAATAATTACACCAGATACATTAGTCGCGGTATCAAATGGAAGGCTTCAGCGGCAACTTAAAAATACAGATGGCACCTCAAGCTACACCTGGGCAGTGAACAATCCTATAAATAATTATGGGCTTACCTTTTATATAGGAAAATATGAACATGTAAGTGAAAAATTTAACGGCGAACGCGGTAACCTTGATCTGGATTTTTGGGTATTGGATTATAACCAGGAAAAGGTAAAAGGTTACCTGGTTGCCGAAGTTCGAAAAACTTTAACATCATTTGAGCACTGGTTTGGCCCATACCCATTTTACAGCGACGGCTTTAAGATGGTTGAAGCACCGTATATAGGAATGGAACATCAAAGCGCTATCGGCTATGGAAACAAGTTTAGATTGGGTCGCTTTGGCCTTAATCCCAAACGGCTAACTTATTGGGATCAAAAAACCGACCGGATGGTGGTTCATGAAACAGCGCACGAATGGTTTGGCAACAACATAACAGCAAATGATCCTGCCTACGGCTGGTTACAGGAAGGCTTTGCCGGCTATGCGGAGGAATTGGCTATCGCCGATCCTTACGGGCCAAAAGCGTCCCACGATTTCTTTTTGAGCAGGACCTCCAATCGGATAGGCAACAAGGCTCCGGTAATTTCTCCCGACAATATTTTTAAAGACGGAGGTGAAGACGCCTATCTGAAGGGTTGGGTTTTAATCCACATGTTACAGGCTATTATCAATAATGACGATAAATTCAGGGAAGTGTTACGAGCGCTTAACAGAAGCTTTTATCACCAATCAGTAAATTCGACACAGATAGAAAACCATATCAGTAAGGTCAGCAAAAAAGATCTTAGCAAGATATTTGACCAATATTTAAGAACCACACAGATCCCTATATTGGAATATAAAATTGATGGAAAAAGCTTCGAATACAGATTTACAAATTGTATAGCCGGTTTTACCATGCCCGTTAAAATCAAATTGATTGATCAACGTTGGATTGCCCCCTCAACGAACTGGCAGTCACTGAAATTAGAATATCTTCCTACTGTCGACTCATTAGCTATTGATCCTGATTTTTATATCCAGGCAAAAATCGTTAAATAACTTAATTATAAACCAGGTACCTGGTCCGCCTTACAGATTATTGGACAAAATAAACAAAAGAGATATTACTACAGGCAGAGCGTGGTAATTGCAGGAAGATAGAAATGCCTTCTAATATCTAAGTTTATCTCACATCAGCTCATTATCCTTTTTAACATGATAAGCCTTGTACGATAAGTAAAACAAGGCCAAAGCGGGCAAAGCGCCAAGGATTACCCCAACTGTATTAGGCTTTGGATAGGTAGCCACAATTTGCACAATAAACAATATCGTGGCAACTATACCACCTATAAGATAAAGATATTTGAATTTGGGGTTCATAGGCTATTTACATACTAACAACAGGGCATCCTCAACTTGTTTACTTGGTTTTGAAAGGCTTACGAAGTATTTGAAACTTCGTAAGTCTTTCAAAGCTGCTTACCGTTTCAATTCATATTTAGCAGGCACATCAGGTACCAGTTTAAATACCGCAGCCGCAAGCGGCGGTATCGTAATTTTGATCGACTGGCTTTTGCCATGCCAGCTTACCTGATCGCTATTTACAGGCTCATAATTGATGATGCCGCTGCCCCAGTATTTTTCATTATCCGAATTAAAGATCTCTTTCCACTTACCGGCAGCAGGTACGCCTATGCGATAATCACGGCGTACAACAGGGGTCATGTTCAGGATGACCATCAGATCGTTTTTAGTGTCATGCCCCATCCGACGGTAAACCAGTATGGAATCATTGGCATTGCCGCCGTCAACCCATTCAAAACCCTGGTGCGAAAAGGCTTTTTCATACAGCGCAGGCTCTGTACGGTATAAATGGTTCAACGCCTTAACTGTTTCGCTAATACCCTGGTGATTTGGATACTGCAGCACATGCCACTGTAACGATTTGCCGAAATCCCATTCATCGCCCTGCCCAAATTCGCCGCCCATAAAGAGTAGTTTTGAACCGGGGTGTGTGAACATGTATCCGTACATCAGTCTCAGGTTAGCAAATTGCCTCCACTCATCGCCGGGCATTTTGCGTAACATACTACCTTTACCATAAACAACCTCATCATGCGAGAAAGGCAGCATAAAGTTTTCGGTAAAGGCATATATGGTGCTAAAAGTTATTTCGTTATGATGATATTTACGATGGATAGGATCCTCATGAAAGTAATCGATAGTATCATGCATCCAGCCCATCATCCATTTCATCCCAAAGCCCAGGCCGCCTAAATAAACCGGGCGACTAACGCCGGTAAATGACGTAGATTCTTCAGCTATGGTTTGTACCGATGGGAAATGGCTGTAAACAGCTTCGTTAAATTCTTTCAGAAATGATATAGCTTCGAGGTTTTCGTTACCGCCATACCTGTTAGCTTCCCATTCGCCATGCTTGCGCGAATAATCAAGGTACAGCATTGAGGCCACCGCGTCAACGCGTAAACCATCGGCATGATACCTTTCCAGCCAAAACAGAGCGTTGCTGATCAGAAAAGCCCTTACCTCGTTTCGGCCGTAGTTAAAAATATATGATTTCCAGTCGGGGTGAAAACCTTTGCGGGCATCGGCATGCTCATAAAGGTGTGTACCGTCAAATTTATACAGCGCATGGATATCTCCCGGAAAATGCGAAGGCACCCAATCCAGGATTACGCCAATACCGGCTTTGTGAAATTCTTCAATCAGGTACATCAGTTGTTGTGGTGTACCGTAGCGTGATGCCGCTGCAAAATAACCACTTACCTGGTAACCCCAGCTCGGATAATACGGGTGTTCCATAATAGGCATAAACTCCACATGGGTGAAGCCCATTTCCTTTACATAAGGCACCATTTTTTCGGCAAGCTGAGTGTAAGTTAAAAACTCGTCCGGACTTTCGGGATTACGCGCCCATGAGCCCAAATGCACTTCGTAAACCGAATATGGCCTGTCGAGCGCGTTATGTTCATGACGGTTCTGCATCCAATCCTGATCCTTCCACTCATAAAAAGTATCAGCAACTATAGAGGCAGTACGCGGCGGCAGTTCCCAGCGTAAAGCAAAGGGATCGCTTTTTTCCAGGTCTTCGCCGGTTGATGATTTGATATAGTATTTATACGTTTCGCCATTGCCAACATTTGGAATAAAACCTTCCCAAATACCCGATGAATCCCAGCGGGCATTCAAACTATGCGAACCGCGGTTCCAGCCGTTAAAGTTGCCAATTACCGCTACGTATTGTGCGTTTGGAGCCCAAACGGCAAAATAAGTCCCAATAACACCCTGATATTCCACTACATGCGAGCCCAGTTTTTCGTACAGCTTATAATGTTTGCCCGACTTAAATAAACTGATATCAAAATCCGTAAAACGGCTGTATGGTTCAACGGCTTTAAGCTTTACAGGTTGCGGGGTAATTTCTGTCGGGTTATTGGCATTCACCGCTTTCGACTTAACCGGCGCAGCTTTTTTAACGGCTGAAGGCTTCTCAGCAGCAGTCGATTTTGTTTTAACCGGCTCAGCTTTCTCTGCAACGATAGGCTTTTCGGCAGCCGCTGTTTTTGTTTTAACTGCTTTTTTATGTTCCGGGGCTCCTGTTTCAGGCGTTACTTTATCGGCTTTGACCTTAGTGACGGCTTTTTTTTCCTTTACAGGCTTTGTATCCGGTAAGGGGTTCTCGGTTTTAGTTGTTTTTTTGGCCATGATATAGATAACCTGTTAGGGTGTTAGTAAATAACCCAAATCACAGGAATGAGTTTGGTTTATATGTAATCAAATATAACAGGATTAATATATTATGCAGGGTTTTGGAGATTTATTTTTGGAGGGAAGATTGTCTGAATCAGAATTTACCGAATTTGAGAATTAACAGGATAACTTGTCTGAACTGATTTATTGAATTAAGAGAATTTATTAAATTTACTAAGCATTCTGTCCGTTCATCTAATCCAATAAATTCGAATTCATACAAAAAACGCCATTGCAGTAGCAATGGCGTTTTAATGAGATAGCCTTAACGTGAGCAAAGCTATAAAGGTTTTTTTTCTTGATTTACAAGGCTACAGCTACCTTTAACCTTTTGCCCTTCAGCTTTAACCTCTTCTAAATACTATCTGCTTATTTCAATATGTTTAAAGTTTTTACTGTATTTAAACTCTACCGTTTTATCATCATTTAGTTGAAATTCTTTTACCTCTTTGCCATCTACTTTTATTTTTGATGGCGTAAACGGCAAACCTATCAAGTTAAAATGATAGCCGTCATAGCGTGGGGTATACAAACCTTCCAGGCTCTGATCAATGGTTAAATTTTTGCTGCTGCCATTTACCACAAACTTTTTCTCCAGGTAAATATCCTGCTCGTAAGCAAAGGTTTCGCCGTAATCTTCAAACAGGAATGAATTTACTTCATAATCGGTATAGTAAATATTCAGCTTTACTTCTTCAATCTCTTTGTGGCCAACATACTGCATTACCGGGTATTCAGGGATTACCGAACCTGCTTTAATGAATAGAGGCATGGTTTCAAGTGGGGTATCTACTGATACTTCCTGGCCGCCGTTAACAACCTCGTGAGTCCAGAAGTTGTACCATTTACCTTTAGGCAGGTATACGTTGCGTTTGATCTGGCCCGGTTCCATTACAGGGCAAATCAGGATCTTATCACCATATGTAAACTCATCCTGGCGGAAGTGGTTTAGCTGTGTGTCCTGCTCATGCATCACTATCGGCCTCAAAATAGGGAAACCATAGCGGTGATGCTCCCAGAAAGTGGAGTACAGGTAAGGGATCAAGCGGTAACGCAACTCGATAAACTTACGGTTGATGGCAGTGAATGGTTCGCCAAAACTCCATGGCTCGCGCTCTTTGGTATCACCTGCCGAGTGCGCACGCATAAACGGCGAAAAGGTGCCCATCTGAATCCAGCGGGTAAACAGTTCGCCATCGGGCTCACCACTAAAACCGCCAATGTCGGTACCGCAAAACGGAATGCCCGATATCGACAAGCGCTGACACTGGATATTACCCAGCTTCAGGTGTTCCCATGAGGCTACGTTATCACCGGTCCACACCGATGAAAAGCGTTGTACACCTGAATAACCTGCCCTTGTAATAGTAAAAGGGCGTTTGTTTTTCATGATCTTGCGCAAGCCTTCGTAGGTTGAGCGTACCATCTGCATGCCATAAATATTATGCGCCTTGCGGTGTGATCCACGGTAACCATCGTACTGGTGACGCACATCATCAGGGAAGGTACCGGCACCAAATACAGCAGGCTCATTCATATCGTTCCAAACACCGGCAACGCCCATTTGTACCAGTTCGTCAAACAAACCGCCCCACCATTCGCGTACTTCAGGATTGGTAAAGTCAGGAAACTGGCAACGGCCTGGCCATACGTGGCCCTCCATAAAGTAATCATCGCTTCGGCGGCAGAAATATCGCTTCTCCTTACCCTCCCTGAATACCTCGTAGTTGTCATCCACACGGATCCCCGGATCAATAATTACCACCGTTTTAAAGCCATCAGCCGCAAGCTCGCTGATCATTTTTTTAGGATCGGGGAAATACTTACGGTTCCAGGTAAAGCAGCGGTAACCATCCATATAATCGATATCCAGATAGATACCATCGCATGGGATCTGGTTTTCGCGGAAACCTTTGGCTATCTTCTTAACCTTAGCTTCAGGATAATAGCTCCAGCGGCATTGATGGTAACCCAGCGCCCAAAGCGGTGGCATAGGGTGTGTACCGGTTAAGGTGTGATAGCTTTTTACCACGTCCATCATGTGCGGCCCGTGGATATAGTAATATTGCAGTTCGCCGCCATCTGCCCAAAAACTTGTTTTAGTCCTGTCTTCGGCGCCAAAGTCAAATTGAGCTTTAAATGTATTATCAAAAAAGATACCGTGTGCTATACCCTCGTTTACGCTTATGTAAAAAGGGATACTGCGGTACAAAGGATCCTGGTTCCACTGAAACGAGTAGGCATCAGTGTTCCAGTTTTTTAGCCTTTTGCCTCGCAGGTTAAATTCGGTTGGTTTATCGCCTAAGCCAAAGAAGCTTTCGTCGGGTGCGCAGGTTTTGGTGCAAAACACATAATAACCGCCCGCCTGCACGTTCTCTTCCCAGTGCATTGGCACAGCATCGATGCTGGTTACATGGTTGCTGCTATCTGAAAAAGAGATAAAGAAATCCTTTTTGCGGATATGGCAATTCACTTTATAAGTAGATACCCGAAATTCATTATCATCTTCATGCAAAGTAAAACCTGCCGCCTTGGTGGGCAGCTTAGGTACCCCGTATGAAAAATCATCTAAAAAAACACTATGCGGCGCAAGCCTTACACGGATAATCTCGTCGGTAACAACTATTACTTCAACTTTAGCATCGCCATCAGTAAAGTAGAACTTATTCCCCACCTGATCGGCATGATTGGGTACACCGAGATACTTTTTTACAACCGGCTTAATACCATCGGCAGGGTTATTAAGATGGTGAAATTCCTCTTCTTCTTCAAGTAAGTTTTCTGCTTCAATTAACTTACTGGTTATCAACTCCGGATTTGGGGTATTACTTTCCATTCAAACAAATTAGTGGCTTCTGCAAAGATGTATAAAGTGTACTTACTACGCAATATACAATAATTGAATTAACGAAAAACCATTAACCGTGCCAAATCCTTAATTTTTATTCAATTTGCAGCTTCAATTATTTGAATTTTCTTACCATCCTGAACAAAAAGAACGGCTATCGCCCCCAGGAACATAAAAATACCGGCCATCACCAAAGCATAAATGGCATGCCCGCTGTATGCATACTTCACTATCGGACCACCAATAATGCCATTAACTATTTGCGGAAAAGTAATAAAGAAATTAAAAATGCCCATGTACACGCCTATCTTTTTGGCTGGTATTGAGCTTGATAGAATAGCATAAGGCATAGCAAGGATACTGCCCCAAGCCAAACCGACACCAATCATTGACAAGATCAGCAGACGGGGATCAGGAATAAAGAATACGGAGATTAACCCTAAACCGCCCATAGTTAATGAAAACGCATGCGCTTTTTTCCGGCTCAGTTTTTTTACTATGCGCGGCAATAACAAAGCATACACTGCCGATACTAAATTATATACACCAAACAATACATTTACCCAGTTGGCGGCATCATTATAGGCTGCCGAAGAAGTGTCCCCTGCCGGGATATGGTAAACATGATCAACAACTGCCGGGGTTGTAAATACCCACATAGAGAAAAGTGCAAACCAGGAAAAGAACTGTACCAATCCCAGCTGCTTCATGGTTTTAGGCATGTTGACGAGGTCGGAGAAGATCTCCAACAAACCGCCCTTATGCCCAGATACCGTTTCGTCCTTTTCATGAAAAGTTGCATAAACTTCGGGGGGATATTCTTTAGTGCGGACTACAGTCCATAAAATAGCTCCTATTAAAACCGCGGCACCAATGTAAAATGAATACAGCACATTATTAGGCACAATACCATGATCGGCTGTTTTGGCTATTCCAAACCATTCGGCAAAAACATAAGGTAACCATGAACCAATTACAGCGCCTACTCCTATCAAACAGGTTTGCATGGAAAAACCGGTAGTATGCTGGCTATCGGGCAGGTTATCAGCCACCAAAGCTCTGAACGGTTCCATAGCTACGTTGAATGAAGCATCCATAATCATGAGCATGCCAGCGCCTACTACTATCGGCGGGATCAGCGCTGCCAACATAGATGAGTTGGGCATAAAAAACAATGCCAAACCCGATAAAATAGCGCCTGTTAAAAAGTAAGGGCGGCGCCGACCAAGACGGTTCCAGGTCCTGTCGCTGTAATGACCTATGATAGGCTGAACAACCATGCCTGTTATAGGCGCGGCCAGCCAAAACCACGACAGATGCTCCACATCGGCACCAAAGGTTTGGAGGATGCGGCTGGCGTTACCCGTTTGTAAGGCAAAACCAAACTGGATGCCCAAAAAGCCGAAGCTCATGTTAAAGATCTGCCAAAAGCTTAACCGTGGCTTTTGCGCGATGGTTGGTTTATTTTTGTTCATTGGTTAATTGGTTCAATAGTTCATTGGTAATGAATCGCTGATCATCATTCATTCGCCGCCGCTCGGCTGGAGCCGAGTGGCTATTATCCTCAGGCCTCTGGCTTTTTAATCCACTGCGGCCACTGGGCCGTAACATCGCTACCACTCGGCCAAAGCCGAGCGGTAGCGAAATTTTATTTTATAAACAACTTAAGGAAAGCGGTTAAAACTCCAGCAACAATCCGCCCATGGCGGGCAGGCTTACTTCAACACCACTACGTATATCATCGGTATTGAATTTAGCGCCGCTTAGCAGGTCGGTAAATTGTTTATGGCCGCTTTGGTTTAATTTTGTTAACAGGTCTTCCGGAAGCTTTACGGTTAGTTTACGCTCACTCCGGTTAAAATTGGTTATTACTAATATACGTTGATTGTTGGTATAGCGGGCGTAGATATATAAACGGGTATCAAAGCCCGGCTGATGTTCATTAGCTATCATCAGCTCATAGAAAGCGCCCGATTTAAGAGCTTCACTATTGTGCACTGCAGTAAGCAGGTTGTAGTAAAAGCCACGAAGCTTTTGTTGATCTGCCGATAATTTCACGCCATCGTACTTGTGGTTATTAACCCATTTTTGATGCTGCGGAACACCCCAGTAATCAAATATGGAAGTGCGGCCATCGTTACCACTAAACCCTTCATTACCGATAGCCGGCTCTCCTACTTCCTGCCCAAAGTAAACCATTACAGGGCCGGTATTTAAAGTGGCTGTTACGATCATGCCAGGTACGGCTAACCATGGGTTACCTGCGAAATCATTTGAAGCGATGCGCTGCTCATCGTGGTTTTCCATAAACCGGAGCATGTGCTCGTCAATGCCTTTGCTATCGTGGTTCCAAACAGCGTTGATTTCCCAGGTTGATGAATTGTGCTCATCGCGGGTAAGGCGTTTGATAGCATCATACAGGCCTACCTTATCGTACAGATAATCAAACTTGCCTTTATTAATATAATCGCTGTATTTGCCTTTGTCGTAAGCTTCGCCAACGAAAATAATCCCAGGATGCCCAGCTTTAAGCTTAGGGATTACCCAACCCCAAAACTCAATCGGCACCATCTCAACCATGTCGCAACGGAAACCATCCACACCTTTTTCGCTCCAGTAATGCAGAATATCATAAACCTTGTTCCAAAGCGGCGGAATCGGATCAAAATGACCACGGCGATGATCCATATAGTCAACCCCGTAGTTTAGCTTCATAGTCTCGAACCAATCATTAATTGAGGGTGCAGCGCTGAAAACATCGTTACCGGTTGCTTTGGCTGGGTTTTCATCAAAATGACCATCCTTCATCAGACTTTTGAATTCATCACCTCCGGGATTATAGCCCGACGGCACAACAAAAGGCTGGCCAGGCATATAGTAAAAATCGTTAGTTGGACTAAAAGCTTTGCTCTTATCATCATCCTCACCAAAATCACGTACCCCGGCCGGTTTAATGTCCGAACCATAGGTACGGGCTACGTGGTTTGGAACCAAATCCATCAATACTTTTAAACCATTGTTGTGGCTGCGTTTGATAAGCGCTTCGTACTCGCCGATACGGTTTTTAACATCAACTGCCAGGTCGGGATCGATATCGTAATAATCTTTAATTGCATAAGGTGAACCTGCCCTGCCCTTCACTATATCCGGATCATCGGCTTTAATACCATATTGCGAATAATCAGTCATGGTAGCGTGCTCAATTACGCCCGTGTACCAAACATAGGTAAAGCCCATTTTCTTTATCTCCTGCAGGGCCTTATCGTTGATATCGTTCAGCTTGCCTACACCGTTTTCCTCAATAGATCCATTGGTTTTATTAAGTGTGTTGGTATTGCCAAACAGGCGGGGCAATAACTGGTATATGATGAGCTTATGGTTGGTAGTTTGTTCCATGCGTTTTTTTGTATGATGTGTTTTTACCTGTGCAAACGTAATAACGGGCAACATTGTTGCAGCAATAAAACAGGTAAAGATCTTATTGCCTTTCATTACGCTTCAACCAGTAGTTCATCATTGGCTTTCACCAATTGCTCTTTACCATAAACCAGCACTGTTGTTTCCACATCCGAAGCGTTTTTGATCTGCACACCTTCTTTGCTCACTTTAATATTCAGCAAGGCACCGCGGAAACCTATGTGGAACGAAAATGACGACCATTTTTTGGGAATGAACGGCTGAAATACCAGCTTGCCATCCCTTACACGCATCCCGCCAAAACCTTCAACAACAGCCATCCAGGTGCCAGCCATTGAGGTGATATGACAGCCATCATCAGTATCGTTGTTGTAATCATCCAGATCTAAGCGAGCCGTGCGCAGGTAAAACTCATAAGCACGGGCTTCATCGCCGAGTTTGGCAGCCAAAATAGCGTGCACGCATGGTGATAATGATGATTCATGTACAGTACGCGGCTCGTAAAAATCAAAGTTGCGGCGAATAGTATCTATATTGTACTGATCTTCAAAAAAGTAAATTCCCTGCAGTACGTCAGCCTGTTTAATGTAGCATGAACGCAAGATCCTGTCCCAGCTCCATTTTTGATTGATAGGACGCTCTGACGCGGGCAGATCTTTTACCAGGATCTGCTCTTTATCCAGGTAGCCGTCCTGTTGTAAAAACACCTGGCGTTTCTCGTCGTATGGGTAATACATCTTTTGGATGATATCGTTGAAACGGCCAAATTCAGTCTCCTCATTCAGGTTCAGCTTGCTTACCAACGCTGCATATTTTTCCGGATCAGCCAACTTTATTTTATCAGCAACATCAACAGTATATTGCATACACCAGGTTGCAATAGTGCTGGTATACCAGTTATTGTTTACATTGTTTTCGTACTCGTTTGGCCCGGTTACACCCAACATCACATACTGTTCTCTGTCCTCCGACCAGTTAACCCTTTGCGACCAGAACCTGGCTATACCTAACAATACCTCAAAACCGTAATCGCCTAAATAAGCTTCGTCACCGGTATAACGCACATAGTTGTAAATGGCAAAAGCGACAGCCCCATTACGATGGATCTCTTCAAAAGTGATTTCCCACTCGTTGTGGCATTCGGTACCATCCATAGTAACCATAGGGTACAATGCGGCGCCATCTTTAAAACCTAATAGCTGGGCATTCTCGATAGCTTTGCCTAATTGCTTGTAGCGGTAAAGCAGCAAATTGCGGGTAACTTTTTGCGGAGCTGTAGAAAGGTAAAAAGGCACGCAATAAGCTTCGGTATCCCAATAGGTTGAGCCCCCGTATTTTTCGCCGGTAAAGCCTTTGGGGCCGATGTTCAAGCGATCATCCTCACCAGTATAGGTTTGGTTAAGTTGATATATATTAAAGCGGATAGCCTGTTGTGCAGATACATCGCCATCAATAATGATATCATTATGTTTCCATTTTTCGGCCCAGGCGGCAGCTTGTTCGGCCAGCATGGTTTCAAAACCCTTGGCGCTGATACGATTTAATGTAGCGTTTAACTGCTCAACCAACTCTTCGGGTTTATAGTTTTGTGATGACAGGTTAGCGGCATATTTAATCACGCTGATTCTTTCGCCCCGCTTTGCCGGCAGATCAATTTTAGAAGCTACATATTTTTCCTTTTTGATGGCTTCGGTAGCTAATTCAATAACTTCAGCATTTTGAAGGATGCTAAATTTCATACCTGTAGCAACCTCAAAGCCTGTTTTTTTGGTGCGCATTACGATATAACCGCCATCGGTTTGTGTTGCCTTGCTTACTTCGTCCCAAAACTTTTCATCATAGTTGGAATCTTTGTTCACCACATCTCCATCAATTGAAGGCGTTAAGGTGATGGCCCCACTAAAATTTAACGGCGTAAGGGTATATTTAATAGCACCTGTTTCATCATCGGCCATGCTGCAAAAGCGAATAGCCTCCACTTTTACTTCTTTACCCGATGCTGTTTTAGCGCGAAAATCGCGCTTCAGGTAACCTTCTTTCATATTTAGTTCCCGGCGGAAACTGAATACTTCGCATTTAGCAAGGTCAAGTTGCTCGCCGTCAATTACCACATCAATACCAATCCAGTTGGCCGCGTTAAGCACTTTAGCAAAATATTCGGGATAACCATTCTTCCACCAGCCTACACGGGTTTTATCGGGATAGTAAACCCCGGCTACGTAGTTGCCCAGCAGGGTATCACCGCTGTAAGCTTCTTCAAAATTGGCGCGCTGGCCCATGCGGCCATTACCTAAGCTGAAGATACTTTCAGAAATTTTATTGTAATGAGGATCGAAGCCTTCTTCAATTATCTTCCACTCATCAGCTTTTATATAGTTTTTCATTTGCCCCCTCTAAATCTCTCCCTAAAGGGTGAGACTTGAATTTAATAGTTAATAGTTTAATTAATAACGCCCGTTTTAAAACCCTCAACCTTTAGGGGAGGGTTGGCCGGAGCTATAGTTTATACAATTTATCTAAAGTCATTTCGTCCAAACCTTTAATAACCAGGTTGGCGCCTTTAAGTACATCGGATGAGCCGATGCCTACCACTTTCATATCACCGGCAACGGCGGCCTCAACGCCCGCAATGGCATCTTCAAAAACCACGCATTCTTCAGGTAAAACGCCCAGGGCCTGTGCACCCGCCAAAAATACTTCGGGATCTGGTTTGGCTTTACTTACTTTGTTACCATCAATCACCGCATCAAACATATCGGTGATACCAATTTTCTCCAATATGGTCATTGAGTTTTTACTGGCGGAACCCAGTGCGGTTTTAAGACCTACCGCACGGCAGGTTGTTAAAAACTCTTTGGCACCAGGCAGGATCTCTTCGGGTTTCATTTGGTTTACCATTTCCATATACCAGGTATTTTTCAGGGTAGCCAGTTGCTCCTGCTCGGCCTCTGTTTTGGTAACGCCGCCCCAGCCCAGGATCAATTGCAGCGAACGTACACGGCTTACGCCCTTCAGCTGTTCGTTCTGATGTTCGGTAAAATCAAAGCCAAGCGAATTGGCCAGCCTTTTCCAGGCTTTATAATGGTAAACGGCGGTATCGACTATTACACCGTCGAGGTCAAAAATACAGGCTTTTATTGTATTCATTTTTTTGGTAAAACACAGGGAATTAGTTCCCTAAGATATTATTTTAATGGGTAACACCGGGTATTAATTCTAACACTAAAGTTGTTTTGCCCGGTATAGTGACTTTATCCAGTCCAATCATTTCATCCGTTAGTATATTCCTTGCTGTTTTGGCATCGCCAATACACTCAAAATACCGTGCTGTAGTAGTTTCCTGTTCCTTATCGCTGCTGTTGAACATGATCATTACCGTTTTTTGGGCATCATATCTAAAATAAACATAAATACCTTTTTCGGGCACAAACTGCATCATTTTACCTGTTTGCAGAGCAGTAGTGCTTTTGCGGTAATTAGCCAGCTTACTCACATAATTAAAAGCGTCATTTTCTTTTTTACTGCGGCCTTCGGCAGTAAATTTATTTTCCTTATCGCCGGCCCAGCCGCCCGGGAAGTCCTCGCGTACCAGACCATCGGGGTTCGAGTAGTTTTTCATCAGGATCTCATCGCCATAATACATTTGAGGTACGCCCCTCATGGTCAGCAGCATAGCCATAGCCGATTTATATTTGGTAATATCCTCCCCTACCATTGATAATAAACGGCTCATATCGTGGTTATCCATAAATATGGTATTGCGGGTGGCATCCTGGTATAGAAAGTCCTGAGCCACTACCGAATACAAGCGACCAACACCGTCTGTCCAGCCATCGTTACCATTAATAGCTTCATAAATTGCATCTTTTAAAACAGCATCGGTTACGCCCGGTAGCTGGGTATCAAAACCCCGGTTAACCGTATTGCCCTGCGTAAAAAATGCCTGGTTAGCGGCAGACCATACCAGCGTTTCGCCAAATATGGAAAGCTTCGGAAATTCGGCTTTTACATCTTTTGCCCATTTGGCCATATAAACAGGTTCATTATAAGGATAAGTATCCAGCCTGAAACCGTCGATACCCGCATACTCCACCCACCAAATGTGGTTTTGGGTAAGGTAGTTTTGCACGTAAACATTATTTTGGTTTAAATCGGCCATGCGGTGGTCAAACCAGCCGTCCTGCATCAGTTTGCGGTCCATTGGCGAGGCGTGCGGATCCATCACAGCCGCATCCCTGAAGTTTGATTTGGTGTACGCTGGCCATTGGTGTACCCAGCTTTTCATTGGCATATCCTGTATAAGGTAACCTTCGGTACCGGCGTGGTTATGTACAAGGTCTTTAATAACCTTAAGCCCCATGCTGTGGCATTTTTCCACAAACTTTTTGTAAAGGTTATTAGTGCCGTACCTTGGATCTATCTTATAATAATCGGTAACGGCATACCCGTGATACGAAGCGCTTGGCTCGTCATTCTCAATTTCGGGTGTAAGCCAGATTGCAGTTACTCCTAAATTTTTCAGGTAATCCAAATGGCTCATGATCCCCTGAAGGTCACCCCCATGGCGGCTGAACATCGAATCGCGGTGGATGCCTCGCTCACGTAGGTTATCAAATGAGTCGTTGGCAACATCGCCATTGCTAAACCTGTCAGGCATAATGAGATAGATCAGATCTTTACTGGTAACGCCCTGCGCCCTGCCTGCAGATCTGTCGCGTTTGTTAAGTGTATAACTATACGTAAGGTCTTTTTCGCCTGCTTTCTTAAATTTTATCGGGAACGTTCCCGGAATAGCCGATGAAAAAATTTTCAGGTCAATGAATAAATAATTCGGATTTTCAACTTTATGAACTGCTTTAAGCTTTACACCGGGGTAAGTAAGCACTACATTACGGGCGGCAATATTGTTGCCATGCACAACCAGTTGGAGGTTGGGATTGCTCATGCCAACCCACCAGGACATGGGCTCAACACGCTCAAGTGCAGGCGTTTGTGCCTTTACACCCAAAGCAGCCAGCAAGCAGCATAAGGCGGATAGTAAGGTTTTTCTCATATAAAAAATGATAAAAGGATAATTGGTTCGATTTCGGATTAAGCCCGTAACCACGTTCCAAATTTATAATAAAATTAATTGCTTGTATGAAAAAAAATAATTCACACTAATTTGTTTCGAATTACGCGAATTGATTTTTACTACCCGATTGGTGTAATTCGAATAAATTTTGAGCCGCACGCTAATCATTCGCGTGAAAAATAATTTTCTATCTTTATTTGGATTGATTACAAATAATACCAATATTTGTATCCGTTATATGATTGCGACCACCGAACTAACTTTATGGACCGACGTTTTCAGCACCAAGACTGGTGCTGTTTACCAATGTGATACAGAGCGTTGCTGGTATGTCGATTTCGCCGGTAAGGTTGCCCGGTTTGATCATCGCAATTTCTTAAAATTACGCAAAGCGGTTTATGCTATCGACATTGAGCAAAAACTGCTGAACACCACTACTGATCCCGACGTGGAGATCATTTTCATCTGCGCCTGCGATCATTGTTATGTACTTTCACTGGCTCAGATCATCAGCCTGAAAGATCTTTTAGAAGGTACTTTTGTAATGCTGGAACTCAACCACATTATCCATGACCGCCTTTACAGCAACTCACTGTAATTAGACTAATTATCAACACAATTTAGATTAATTTCATATTGTCTTTAAATTAAACTAATATGCCTTTACAGCATTATTATTGTATATAATTATCCTGCGATAAGACATATAACATTAATTTATCAAGACCATGAAAGACCTACTCCGCATAAAAAGCCTGATATCATCAGATATCGAAGCGCTTTTAAATCAGCAAGTTAAAAAAGAAGCATTTTCGTCGTCAGCATATTTGGCTATGGCATCATGGTGCAATCGCAACGGTTATGATTTTTCATCCGAATATTTTTTTAAACAAGCCGAAGAGGAGCGCCATCACCAGCTAAAATTTTATAAATATATCCTTGATATGGGCGGCAATGCTGTATCACCTGAGGTAACCGGCATTAAACAGGAATATAATTCATTCCGCGAAGTGTTTGAAGACGCCCTCGACCAGGAAATTAGCGTTACCAACGCTATCAAAAACATATATGCGCGCTGCATGAAAGAACAGGATTTTGTTACTATGGAGTTCCTGAACTGGTTCCTGAAAGAACAACGCGAAGAAGAATATAAAGCCCGCCGCGCCCTTGAACTGTTTGAAGTTATCGGCGAAGAAGGTACCGGCAGATGGCAGATTGACAAGCACGTTGGTCAGATAAAATATGATAGTGAGGCTTAAGCCCCACCCTGCCCTCTCCAGAGGGAGAGGTTTCCACACGAAATGCCTTTCGATAAAACGAAAGGCATTTTTTTAACATCTTACTTTTAAGGAAGCTGTATCGTAAATCAAATGATGCGGTCTTTTTTGTTTTGGTGGCTCTTTCCTTTTCATATGATACCTTCGGCATTACCCTGCAAACACCAAAAAGCCGGCCATTACTGGCCGGCTTTTTATAAAAGGAAGTCAGAAAAAAGCTTATTTTCTGAAATCGGTCGATTTACTGATACTCTCGAAAGCAGCCAGGTCTTTCTGAACGGTTTCGATCTTGTTTTGCGCCATACCGAATGAATCTGAACCCAGGAATAAGTGCAGCGGACGCTCTTGCATTTCAGCCACCTCGATGAAGGCTAAAGCCGCATTTTCAGGGTCACCGGGCTGGTTGCCGATGACTTGTTCGTTGTGGATCACTTCGAGGTCGCGGGCTTCCTTATAGTCATTGATCGGGTTTGCTGCGGTGTGCAATGAGTCTTGCAGCAGGAAATTGGTCTTGAAATAGCCGGGGTAAACGATGGTGGCAGTTACACCCAGTGATTTTGCTTCAGCCGAAAGTGCTTCGGTGAAGCCGGCAACCGCGAATTTAGTGGCGTTGTATATACCCCATCCGGGGAAAGTGCCCAGGAAACCGGCTATTGAAGAAATATTAAAGAACGCACCTGATTTCCTGGCGCGGAATATCGGCATTACATTACGGATCACATTCAGTGAACCGAATACGTTGACGTCGAAGTTTTTGCGGGCTTCGTCGTCGGACAGTTCCTCCAATGTGCCGAGCTGCCCGTAACCGGCGTTATTCACAACTACATCGATCGTGCCTAATTTAGCAACTATCGCAGTAACCGCTTCGGCTACACTGTTATTGTCGGTCAGGTTCACCTGCAGCGGAAGAAAATCATCGCCACTGTAGCCCACCTCGGTACGTAAGGCTTCTGCATCCCTTGAAGTAGCCGCTACCTTGTAGCCTTCAGTTAACAACCGTTTTACTAAACTTAAACCTAATCCTTTTGAGGCTCCTGTAACGAACCATACTTTCTGTGTTTTCATTTTCTTGATTATTAATTGTATGGTACAAAATTGCGCAGGAAGGGCCTGAAGGGACTTATTCGAATCACAGGAATATTTGTGAGTTTCAAATATGAGTTGAAACAGCCGCATTTCTGCGGAATTCTGAAGGGGAAACAAGGGCCTTTTTCTTGAATAAGGAGGTAAAGGCGGCCTGGCCGGAGAAGCCAAGTCCGTCGCTGATCTCATTGATACCCCAGTCGGTTTGCACGAGCAAGGATTTGGCCTCATGGATCAGACGATCCTGTATGTGTTCCCGCAGGGTTTTTCCTGTCTGATTGCGAACAAGGGAATTCAGATAATTGGGGTGCACATGCAGTTGGTCTGCAAATTCAGACGCCGTTTTAAGCTTAACGTAAGAGTCGCGTTCCTGTATCTGAAAGGATGATTCCAGTAAGGATAAGAAACGGTAGATATAGCTATAACCTTCCGAAGCCTTCGTGCGCATCAGGTTCTTGCCAGCGCGCCGGCTTTCGAGCAACAGCATCTGCAACTGTAATAAAATTGCCTGCTTTTTATCGTCGCTGTTACCGCGGTCTTCCCGATGCATGGTTTCGAAATAACCGTTGATCGTGGCCGACTGTTCGTCGGTCAGTTGGATCACCGCCTTATCAGTCTCAAAGTTCGGGAACTGCCGGAACAACTGAAGCACGTGGTCAGCTTCGAGCCCGAAGTAGTTGGGATGAATCAGGCAGAAATGTCCGCCAGTCTCTGCTGAAGTGGTTTGCCAGGACATGATCTCGTCGGGGTGGAGAAAAGCGATCTCATTCCGCCCCATTTCGTAGCGGTGAAGGCCGATGGTCAAAACTCCAGTGCCCCGGGTCATATGGAAGATCTTGTAAAATTTACGACGGTGCGGCGATATATAATCCTTAATCGGGTAAGTGTCCCGGTTTTGAATGACAAAGTATTGCGAATCAACCGGGTAATGCTCTACGTTGAGTAATGGCTGCTGGTAGTTGTCCGTTGCGAACGTTTCCAATGGCATACGGGGAATCGTTGAATTTTCCATGGGCCCGGTAATGTAATTTGATTCGGCGCAAAGTTAGTGAATTTTAATAGCGCTGTCCAAGCCCTACAAAGCCGGGGCTTATGATACGGCACCATTGGAAGACATCACTCAATCAGATCCATCAACTTCAACACCTCTTTAGGGTGATATTCTTTCAACCAGGTGTTGCCGGGCTGGATACTGCACACAGGGGCATATTTACACCTGTCGGTGCATTCGGTTTCAATTACCTCCAACTCTTCGGGCCCGTGATGATGTTTAATGTACGATTTTGCGATCTTGTACATGTCCTTACCGCCTCGTTTTCCGCATTTGCTGCCTACGCATATGTACAACACTTTATCAGGTATGGTAAATTTGCTCATAATGGCAATTATTAAGACTAAGTTAATAATCAGCAAAGTTAATGCTTTAATGTTCCAATTTTATCTGAACCGGGATTTAATTGGACTTACAAGATTGAAAGGACTTTATTACAGTGCCCCCGTCGGATTCGATACACATACATCGACATGGTGCCGATGTTAATTTGTTTCAATTGTGTATTTTAAAAGATAAATTTGAAAATCAATGCAGGGCTAAGCCAACCCGTTAGCATCAAACAAAGCTAAATATATGAAAGCAATTGAAATTATCTCCATCCCCGTAACCGACCAGCAGGCAGCCAAAGCGTTTTACCTAAAAATCGGTTTTGAAATATTAGTTGAAGCTAACTTTGAAAAACAAACCTGGATCCAGATGGCATTTCCGGGCTCGCCTGTTTCCATCACCCTGGTAAACTGGTTCCCGGAAATGCCTGCAGGTAGTGTACGCGGCCTTGTAATTAAAACCGACGACCTGGATAAAGATATAGCAGACCTTAAAGCCAAAGGCCTTGAAGTAGGCAATGTTGACACAACCCCATGGGGCCGCTTTGCCACTGTTAAGGATCCCGACGGAAATGCGTTGAGCCTGCATGCGAAATAGAACCGAGATTTGAGAAGATTTCGGATTCCGAGATTTTTGCCGGTCAAATCCTTTAATGCTTTTCATTTAATCCGGTTTAATCTTCTTACTGTCAAATCCGATAAACCCTTTAACCTGTTTCAGATACTCATATTTGCATATCTGAAATCTGCACATTAATATATGATATTTAAAAAGTACGCTGCCCTACTCGTCCTCATATTACTTATAATTGCCGGTTGTAATCCCAATAATACCAAACAACCCGATGCCAATCTTTATAAAGTTGTGAAGATAAAAGATGGAGATACTTTGGGTTTGCTTACCGGCGATAACCAGCAGATTACTGTGAGGCTTGCCGAAATTGACTGCCCCGAAAAATCGCAGGCCTTTGGACAGGCGGCTAAAAAATTCACTTCCGATCTGTGTTTTGGTAAAGAGGTAAAATTAATTGGCAACGAGCATGATCGCTACGGCCGTACCGTTGCGCAGGTGGTACTTATCGATGGCACTAATGTAAATTATGCGCTGGTAAAAAACGGCTACGCCTGGCAGTATAAAGCCTATTCCAAAAACACCGAACTGGCTGCTCTGGAACAACAGGCCCGCGAAGATAAACTTGGTTTATGGCAGGATGCCAACCCTACCCCGCCCTGGGATTTTCGCCGGGAAAAGAAACAACCTAAGACAGACTCACTTCAAACTCCTAAACCTAAAAAACATTATCGCAAGCGTAAGCCAAGACTTGAATATGCAGCCTAAATGGTTAACTTTAGGGGCATCATCATCCAAGCAATGAAGTTTACCAAAGCATTCATATCTATCTTTTTCACATTACTGCTCATTTGGGCACTGCAAACTAAAATAAGCCTCGTTCCACCATTAGGAAAATTCCTGAGCCCGGCTGATGGTTTTTGGCAAAATGCCGAAAGCAAGCACATTTTGCCAACGCTCGACCTGAAAATTAAAGGCTTACATGGTAAGGTTACCATTAAATTTGATGAGAATCATATCCCACACATTTTCGCACAGAACGAGCACGACCTGTACTTTGCCCAGGGATACATGACCGCAACCGACCGTCTTTGGCAAATGGATATCCAAACCCGGCAGGCAGCAGGCAGGCTGGCTGAAGTTATTGGCCCCAAAGTATTGGATATTGACCGCTATCACCGCCGCATGGGAATGGTTTACGGCGCCGAAAAAACAATAAAGGCAATGATGGCCGATCCAGTAGAGCGCAACATGATCCTGGCGTATACCGATGGCATCAACAGTTATATCCATCAGCTAAGCCCGAGGAGTTACCCCATAGAGTTTAAACTGCTTAACTATGCCCCCGAAGACTGGAAACCTATCAACTGCGCCTTTTTGCTTAAGCTGATGTCGGAAACATTGGCCGGCGGCTCAAACGAATTTGCAATGACCAATATTCTGCGCAAATTTGGCCCGGCCACTACAAATGATCTTTTTCCCGATTATCCTATGCACGAAGATCCTATCATACCTACAGGCACAAAATGGGATTATTTTAAAACATTGCCCATTCCCAAACCATCCGCTAATTTTTTAGCCGGCATGGCAGATAGTACAAATACTAAACCCCGTGTTGAAGGTATCGGCAGCAATAACTGGGCGGTAGCGGGCAGTAAAACAGCAAGCGGGTATCCTATTTTAGCTAATGACCCGCATCTTAACCTCACACTACCTTCTATCTGGTACCAGGTACAGCTTTCGGCGCCGGGTATAAATGTTTATGGTGTATCATTACCGGGTGCGCCCTGTGTTATTTTAGGTTTTAACAATAACATTAGCTGGGGTATTACCAATGTTGATGCCGACGTATTGGACTGGTACCAGGAAAAATTCAGGGATACCAAAATGGAGGAATACTGGTACAATAACAAATGGAATAAAACTACCCGTCGTATTGAAAAAATTGAAGTACGCGGTCAGAAACCGGTTTATGATACAGTAGTTTATACTCACCACGGCCCGGTTGTGTATCAAAACAATACTCAAAAAGCCGATGGCCCTGATTTTGTTCCGGTTGGGCATTCTTTAAGGTGGATAGCGCACGAACAATCCAATGAACTGATGGCTATGTACCTGCTTAATACAGGCAAAAACTATGACGATTACCGCAAGGCGCTTACCTTTTTCAGCGCCCCTGCTTCAAATTTTGTTTTTGCCAGTAAAGACGATATCGCCATAACCCCAAACGGTAAATACCCGCTTAAATACAAAGACCAGGGGAAATTTATTTTAGATGGAACCGACCCTGCCGACGACTGGCACGGTTGGGTACCATTTGAGCAGGATCCCACCATTAAAAATCCTGCTCGTGGGTTTGTAAGCTCGGCCAATCAATCATCAACAGATACTTCTTATCCTTATTATATCAACTGGTCATTTGCGCCCTATGAACGCGGTAAACGTATTAATGACAGACTTGCCGTTATGACTAATGCCACCGTTGATAGTATGCGTAAACTCCAAACAGATGTATACAGTATCCGGGCACAGAACATTTTACCAACCCTGCTTAAATATATCGACCCAACTAAACTTAATGCTACACAACTTAGCGCTTATGATCAAATCAATATGTGGGACAAAAATTTCGCACCGAATTCAATAGGTGCTACTGTGTTTACCAATTGGTGGTCGCAATTGTACAATGCTGTGTGGGGGGATGATTTTGCAGATAAAACCCTGCAAAACAATTTCCCTTCTGTAGATCGCACAGAAAAGCTACTGCTTAATGAGCCAACTTCCAAATGGTTTGATGACATCCGCACACCAGCAAAGGAAACCGCAGCAGATATCGTTAATAAAGCTTTTGCAGCTGCGGTAAAGGAAATTACCGACAGATGTGGTAAACCCGGAGCAAACTGGCAATGGGGTAAATTTAAAAGAATGGAGATAGCGAGCCTTTCACGTCAACCGGCTTTTGGTTCGGGTAATTTTGAATCGGGTGGCACAGCATCAACAGTTAATGCCCTTCATGACGGGCATGGCCCATCATGGCGTATGGTGGTGCAAATGGGTCCCAAAGTAAAAGGTTACGGTATTTTTCCCGGCGGCGAATCAGGTAATCCCGGCAGTTTTTTCTATAATGATATGTTCAAAACCTGGAACGAGGGAAAGTTAAAAGAACTGCTCTTCATGCAATCGGCAAGTGAACAGTCACCACGCATTAAATCAACTTATACATTAACCGGTAAATAATAACACCATGTTGTTCTTCATCATACTTATACTTTCATTTGCCAGCGGATATTTTTTACCCTGGTGGATAGTCGCAGTCATATCATTTTTAACGGCTCTTTTTATTGGCACAACAGCAAAAAGTTCTTTCTGGCAAGCCTTTATAGCGGTTTTGATGGTGTGGATAGTACTGGCTCTCTTTAAAAGCATACCCAATGACCATATCATGGCTACAAGGATAGCCCACTTATTTCATCTGCCTGACTGGGGTTATATATTAGCTTTAACCGGCATTTTAGGAGGCTTAGTGGGTGGAATGTCGGCACTTTCGGGGTTATTGCTTAAACGGGCATTTCAAAAGCATTAAAACAAAAATACCCGGATTTAGCCGGGTATTTTTGTTATCAGCGCATTGTTTTTAAAACGCGGCCAATGTTTCTTTTAATGTTTTAACCGCCTCGGTATTGCTGCTTGCCTGCGCAAAAATATCCTGCGAGGTGGCTTTGGCTCCATAATAAGCAGCATTTGAATCCTTATCTATGCCCAGGTTTGAGCCATTGATGGTTATCCCGGCAAACAAACCACGGCTGCGTGAGTATGAGTAAACCTCGGCCTGCAGCTTATAATCGGTACTTGCAGTCGAACTGCGGCCAACAGGGCCGGCTGCTGCAGAAATATCGCCACCGATAGTAAAATCGCCATTCTTGACTTTGGTTAATACACCTTTATGGCGGAACACCAGCACCAGATCAACGGATTGTACGCCGATTTGTAAGCCAAAGCTACCGCCTGTTAAGGTAACAAATACCGGATCACTCCATTTGCCATTATCCAGTTTCACCATGGCTACGCCTTTACCACGTTTACCGCCAATGCCAAATCCGGCATTGATGAGTTTGGGAATAATAACAATGCCTTCGTATTCTTCCAATAGCTGATGCGGGATGCTTTCCTTCATCTTGGCAAACTCTTTCAACACATTTGACGAATTATGGATGCGTTCTGTCTGCTTGCTGTCATCGGCCGGTTTTGCCGATATCATTACAAAAAAGAGACCTAACAAAACCGGGAGTCTCAAGAATTTTAATGTTTTCATGGGGATGGATGATTAATATTATCAATTATATATTCAATATTTAACTAACCCCCAAAACACGTACTTGTTTTTTAATTTTATGTAATAGGAACGTCAAACACGCTCAATTTTGCATATAAAACAACATGCCTGGGCATTTCTGGCATGCAAATATTCAACATTGTCATTTTCGGCAAATATTTCGCTGATCAGTTCATCAACATCGGCATCACCAACAAGCCGGGTTAAAACCATTTGCTGCACTTTGCTGTAACCTATGAGCGACAACGGGAAACTCTTTTTATTAGCCTTAATCTCCGGCGGGAAACGATAAATATCGCTGTACTCCTCCACATCTTCAGCGTGAATAAAAATAGGTCCCGGCTGGTTATAGGCATTTTCGATTTCAAAAGGCGAGTGCTTTAGCAACAGGCGTTTATCAACATTACGGTCAAAGGGTTTAAGTGAAACCCGGCATGGCCCAAGCCCGGTAGCCAGTTGTTCAACCACTTCGCCTCCAAAATCGTCGGTCATGGTTGTCCTTATTTTTTTGGCGAATGATTTTGATAGCGGTACAATTTTAAATGTGTTCATGATTATTGTTTTTAGATAGATCAAAGTTCGCGCGATAAACAAAGCGTTTCAACCCGAAACTTGCGGAGTTTCTGAACCGGGATTTATAGGATTTAAGGATTACCCAGATGCCAATAAATAGTTTGAAAGCAAATCCGTTGATCCCAAAAATCGGGTTAATCCCGGTTCAGATAATCTGCACATCTGAAATCCGCACATCTGCACATTTCCTTATCTTTGCCCTCAATGGACAAACCAGGTAAACAGGAAATATTTTCTATCAGCACCGAAGAGCAATTTAACGACGCTGCCTTGCAGGTTTTCAACTACCAGGCACAGCATAACCCGGTTTACAGCCAGTTTATTGAAGGATTGAAAATTGATCCATCATCAATTACATCTTACAGCCAGATCCCATTTTTACCTATTGAGTTTTTTAAGTCACATACTATATTAAGTACCGATGCGCCCGTTGAGGTAACCTTTACGAGTTCAGGTACCACCGGGATGATCACCAGCAGTCACCAGGTTACAGATAAAACCTGGTATGAGGAAAGCTTTCGGCGTGCCTTCAATATTTTTTATGGTGATATCAGGGATTTTACCGTACTGGCTCTGCTCCCGTCGTACCTGGAGCGCGAAGGTTCGTCGCTCATTTACATGGTTGATGATCTCATTAAACAATCAAATCATCCGGATAGCGGTTTCTTTTTGTACAATCATGACGAGCTGTTTCATCAACTTAAAAAACAGCAGGATGCCGCGAAGCCTACGCTTTTAATTGGCGTAACTTTCGGCCTTCTCGATTTTATTGAAAACCACCAGGTCAACTTTCCCGAGCTTGTTGTAATGGAAACCGGCGGGATGAAAGGCCGCCGTAAGGAAATGATTCGCGAGGAGCTGCACGCCATTTTAGGCAAAGGCTTTGGTGTAAAGCAGATCCACTCGGAATATGGAATGACGGAGCTGCTGTCACAAGCTTACTCCAAAGGCGACGGCATTTTCAATTGCCCGCCATGGATGAAGATCATCATCCGGGATACTAACGATCCGCTCAGTACGTTACAAACTGGTAAAACAGGCGGCATCAGCGTTATTGACCTGGCCAATATCAATTCCTGCGCGTTTATTGCTACGCAGGATTTGGGCAGGATTTACCCTGATGGCTCTTTTGAAGTATTGGGCCGGTTTGACCAGTCAGACATCCGCGGATGTAATTTGTTGATTGCTTAATACCATTTGAGAATCAAGACGTCAGGAATAATGTTTCAGGAAAACTTGATTCTTAACATTTGATTCTTGACTCTTTAACAGGTATAATTGTTATTTTTGCGCGCATCATAAATGCTAAAAATATGATTGAGAAATTTTTAAACGAGGAACAGGACCCTAAAACAGTTGAAAAGGTTTATTCACGCCTTGTGGATCTGCTTTCTTCAGGCGAAGAGGTTATCTACATTGCCGTTCAGAAAAAGCCGCTGGTAAACCTTTTTCCTGATTGTATAGCTATTACCAACAAACGTGTGCTGTTTTTTACCCCGGCTAACCTGGGGCTATCTATCAAGTTTGTTGATTTTGTTTGGAAAGATATCGTTGACGTATATACCAAGGAAGAAATTATCGGCTCCATTTTCAGCGTAAAAACCACCGGTGGCGCCGAAATGGCTGTTGATTACCTGCCTAAAGTTCAGGGCCGTAAATTATACCAGTATGCCCAGGAACGTAAGGAAGTTGAGCGTGAAGCCCGCCGTCAGCGCGACCTGGAACAAAAACGTGCCGAATCAGGTGCTATCCAGCTGGAAAATTCGCCTGCCCGCGCTTTTGTATCACCGGCATCTCCGCAACCCTTTTCTCAACAAAATGGGTACACAGCACCTGCCGCACCTGCAACGCCGCCTGCACCAGTTGCTGTCCCTGCTCCTGTTGTACAGGAAACACCTCCGCCTGCATCACCAAAGCCTGATGAGCTTACCGAAAAACTAAAAAAACTAAAAACCCTGTTTGATAATGGCCTTATTTCGCAGGAAGAATATAACGCCAAAAAACTTGACCTCTTGAGTGACTTATAGTCTTTTAGGGGACATGGTACCCTTATAAAAAAAGGAGGCCGTATCAATGTGATATAGCCTCCTTTTTTATCTACAGGCTGGCAATTAATCTCTAATCATCAGCCTCTTATCTCTAAAAAGAATTAAAGCGCCAAAACTTCTTTAACACGATCGGCAGCTTCTTTCAGCAATATTGCCGAGTAAACTTTCAAACCTGAGTTATCGATCAGTTCTTTTGCTTCGGCAGCGTTTGTGCCCTGTAAACGAACAATAATTGGCACCGGGATATTACCGATCTCTTTGTAAGCATCAATTACACCTTGCGCAACACGGTCGCAGCGAACAATACCACCGAAGATGTTGATCAGGATGGCTTTTACGTTAGGATCTGAAAGGATTATATTGAAACCAGCTTTTACAGTTTGCGCGTTGGCCGTACCGCCTACGTCAAGGAAGTTGGCAGGCTCGCCCCCGGCAATTTTAATGATGTCCATAGTAGCCATAGCTAAGCCGGCGCCATTAACCATACAGCCTACGTTACCATCAAGCTTAACATAGTTAAGGTTTGATTTGCTGGCTTCAACCTCGGTTGGATCTTCCTCATCGGTATCACGCATTGCAGCGTAATCCGGATGACGGTAAAGCGCGTTATCGTCAAGGTTTACCTTAGCGTCAACAGCTAAAATTTTATTATCAGAGGTTTTTAAAACCGGGTTAATTTCAAATTGCGATGAGTCGGTACCTTCATAGGCTTTGTATAAAGCAGCAATGAATTTGGTCATGTCTTTAAATGCTTCGCCTTCAAGACCAAGGTTAAAGGCTATTTTACGGGTCTGGAAGCCCTGTAAACCAACTTTAGGGTCAATCTCTTCTTTAAATATAAGCTCAGGGGTTGAGTGTGCAACTTCCTCAATATCCATACCGCCTTCGGTGCTGTACATAATAATGTTGCGGCCACGGGCGCGGTCAAGCAATACGCTCATGTAAAACTCTTTGGTTTCACTTTCGCCCGGATAGTAAACATCCTGTGCAACTAAAACTTTCTTAACTTTTTTACCTTCAGGACCAGTTTGCGGAGTTACCAATTGCATACCTAAAATATTGCCGGTATGTTCTTTTACCTGGTCGATGTTTTTGGCAAGCTTAACGCCGCCGCCTTTACCACGGCCACCTGCGTGGATCTGTGCTTTGATCACTACCCAGCTTGAGCCCAGGTCTTCTTTCAATTTTTGGGCAGCCTCAACAGCCTGCTCAACAGTATCGGCTACAATGCCTTCCTGAACTCTAACGCCATAGCTTTTTAATATAGCTTTACCCTGATATTCGTGAATATTCATGTTTTGAAGAATTTGCGGTAAAGCTACAATTTTGTTTGAAACGGTAAACACCTTGTTTCAGTTTATTTGCCCTTATCCGGGTAAATAACATTGTATTTACAAAGTACAAGAAACATGGGGAATCGAATATTAAGCAAACTAAGGCGCAACACAGCAAAGGAAAAATGGTACAATTTGTTTTCAGTTGAGAGCCTGCTTAAATCATCTCATACAGCTCTTTGCCAGAATCAGGATTTACAGGATTTTAAGATTAATTGAATGTTCGTCAAATCAGAAAAATCGGGTGTCAACATAATCAAGAATCATCAACGGTAAAAATCGGTGAAATCATAAATCAATCGGTGCAATCCCAACAAAATAAATCCAGCTAATCCGTTAACTTTGCCAAATGCTTAAAGCCAGATCTATCCATAAATCATACGGACAGTTACAAATATTAAAGGGCGTTGACCTTGAGGTACAAAAGGGCGAAATCGTAACCATCGTTGGTGCTTCAGGTGCCGGAAAAAGCTCGTTACTTAACATATTAGGTACCCTTGACCGGCCAGATTCTGGCACTTTAACCATTAATGATATTGAACTAAACAAACTAAACAATAAACAACTAAGCGATTTCCGGAACCGGCAGATTGGTTTTATATTCCAGTTTCATCATTTACTGGCCGAGTTCAGCGCTCTTGAAAACGTTTGCATCCCGGCCTTTATAGCAGGAAAATCAAAATCTGAAGCAGAAAAAAAAGCGGCCGGGTTGCTTGACCTTTTGGGTTTGAAAGACAGGTTGCACCATAAACCTAACCAGCTATCAGGCGGTGAGCAACAAAGGGTAGCTGTGGCACGCGCGTTAATCAACAATCCGGCACTTATTTTTGCCGATGAACCTTCAGGCAACCTTGATTCGGTAAACGCGCTCGAGCTTCATGAATTATTTATTAAGTTGAAGAATGATTTCAGGCAAACCTTTGTAATTGTTACTCATAATGAAGATCTTGCAAACCTGTCAGACCGCACAGTTACAATGAGGGATGGTTTAATTGTTAACGGTCAATAGCTATATGAGCATTTTAATTACCGCCGCCACGTCGGCACAAGCCTACCAGCTCAAAAACAAACTGGAAGGAAAAAATATTATTTTGGGTGATCATATGGACCTGCCTGATTTTATGATCAAAACGGGCAAAATGATATTGTTGCCCAATCCAGCTTCGGCAAGTTATACACATGAAATGCTAACACTTTGCCTGGATAAGAGCATCGATTCGGTTTATTTATTAAGGCCTGATGAAACTACGCTCTTACTAAAGGCCGAAACCCTTTTTAAAGAATACGATATAAACCTACACGTAATTGCTTAATGGACTATAAGGATATTGATAAACGTAAAACAGCTTTTATTTTTGAGTTAGATAATGTGCTTTATCCGGCAAAGGATTATTACTTTCAGGCTTATTACCTGTTTGCAAACATGCTTGAATATATTGAGCTGATAAATGCAAAGGCCGCAACCAAAGTGTTAACGGATACGTATATAGCTGAAGGGAAGGATGCCGCATTTAACCGTTTGACGGAGCAGTTCCCGGTGGCCGAACAATACCGCGATAAATTTGAGAACCTGCTTTTAACTGCCAAATTACCGCTAAAACTGCTTTTATATCAAAATATACTTACCTTAATGCAGGATATTGTGGTCGACCGCAAAAAATTGTTTATTGTAACTAACGGCAATGTTCAGGAACAGGTAAATAAAATTAAACAAACCGAATGGCACGGGCTGGAAAAATATCTCCGCTGCTATTTTACCGAAGAAACCGTACCAAAACCCGAACCAGATGTAATTAACCTGCTTATTCAGGAACATGGCCTCCAGCGTAAAGAAATAGTGATGATTGAAAATTCGGAAACAGATAAGCTTTGTGCCGAAGCCAGCGGCATTGACTGTATCAGTGTTGAAGACTTTTTATAGTATTACCTATAACATACTTACTAACAAGGCGTTTTAATACTTAAACTCAAGTGTATGAGAAAAATATTTTACTTTTTAGCCCTTATTTCCGTTGCATCGATATCTGCCTGTAAAAAAAATAAACCTATTAGTAACGGCGATGATGGTACTACCGGCCCGCCAAGCACCGGTACCGCACTTGATCGTATAAGAGATTCTGTTTTTTTATATCCACAGGAAACCTATTTGTGGTACAACCAGCTTCCAACCTATAAAAACTTTCAGCCCCGTAATTATGTCAGTACTGATACTATCACCGGGTTAAGCAGCGAGGTTGACCATTTATCGCAATATGCCATAAATCCGGCAAGCTCTCAACCGTACGAATATTATGATAATACCGGCACGGCCAAATATTCGTTTATTGATGATGGATCGGTATCAAATGAATTGAGCGGTAATGGCGGCGACTTCGGTTTTTCGGTATTCTACCCTACGCGTTCGGATCTGAGGATCAAATATGTATACCCTGGTTCACCTGCTGATAAAGTAGGTATTAAACGCGGGTATCAGATCACCAAAATAAATGGGCGTACCGACCTTGCTTACGATGACGGAGGTTCGACTACCCAATTTGTAATACAAGCCTATGCATACAGCAAAACTATCAGCATGACATTGGCCAGACCGGATAATACTACCGTTGATGTAACGCTTAATACTGCTAACTATACCATAAACCCTGTTATTACTTATAAAACACTGGACGCCGGCTCGGGCAAAAAAGCAGGCTACATGGTTTTTAATTCTTTTACTGATAAAACCAATGCCGGTCCTAAAATATTAGAGGCCTTAAACAGCTTCACTGGCATTTCCGATTTGATCGTTGATTTAAGGTATAACGGTGGCGGATCCGTAGAAACTGCAGAATACCTTGATAACCTTTTAGTACCATCGGCTAAGAACGGCACTAAGATGTATACAGCTTATTTTAATGATAAGCTTACAAACGATAACTATACCTTGTTTAAAAACCTTTACGAAATACCCAAAGGATTTTTTTCGGTAAGCAACCAAACTGTTAATTTCCAAAAACAAGGGTCACTTAATTTAAGCCGGATATTCTTTATAGTTGGTAGCGGTACTGCTTCAGCAAGTGAGTTAACCATTAATAACCTGATCCCTGAACTGGATGTTGAATTGATCGGCTCTGTCACCTATGGCAAGCCTGTTGGTTTTTATGGTATTGATATCAATAAATACCAATTGTATATGCCAATGTTCTCCACACGAAATTCGGCAAACAATGGCGATTATTATACCGGTATGACACCAGGACAAGGCATTTATAAAGGTGTTAGCGCTGTCGACGATCTGACCAAAGATTTCGGCGACCCTACCGAAGGTTTATTAGCACAGGCTCTAAGTTATATCTCTACCGGCAAGTATAAAACCGGTTCAGTAACAACCCAAAGCCTGGCTACCTCTTCAAAAAACGTACTTTCGGCCGATCAGAAACGTGCGATGGAACAGAGGTTCACCCGCAGCAAAGTAAAAGGTTTGATGCTTAAAACACCATCGGTGTTTAAAAAGAAGAAATAAAATTTTTCCGTATCATTTAAAGGCGGAGGGCTGAAAAGCCTTTCGCCTTTTTTATTATGCTAAAGCTTGCCGTAGTTGGTGACAACGGCGCGAGCTTTTAGCTTTCCGCCTTAGGCTTTAAGCTCTAATCAGCCAGCTCCCTTAAATCAACGGGAACAACGCGGGAAATCCCCTGCTCAACCATGGTTACGCCGTAAATAACATCTGTACTTGCAATAGTTCGTTTGTTGTGGGATACAATGATGAATTGAGAGTCTTTGGAGAAGGTACGGATAATGTTATTGAACTTATCAATATTGGTATCATCAAGCGGCGCGTCAACCTCATCAAAAATACAGAAAGGTGCAGGCTTAAGCAGGTACAGCGAAAAAAGTATAGCGGTTGCCGTAAGGGTTTTTTCCCCGCCCGATAGTTGGTTGATGGATAATGGTCGTTTACCTTTTGGCTTCGCGATGATATCGATATCTGACTCGAGCGGATGATCAGGATCAGTCAGGATCAGATCGCATGAATCCTCTTCATTAAACAGCGAGCGGAATACTTTAATAAAGTTTTCGCGCACCATAATAAACGCGGTCATGAACTTATCTTTCGCGGTATCATCAATCTCCTGTATGGTAGCCAGCAATGATGCTTTGGCTTCACTCAGGTCTTTCTTTTGCGCCTGGATAAAAGTATAACGCTCATTCATTTCGTTATAAGCCTCTACCGCCATCGGATTTATGGCGCCAAAATCATCCAGCTGTTTTTTTAGCTTTTCGGCTTTCTCGCGCAGGTCCTGCTCACTTTCACCTTCGGGTACTTCGCTTTCCGGCAGGTCTTCAATATCTATATTAAACTCAACCGAAAGACGCTCTTTCAGCGCGTTCAGGTCTATCTTTAAATTATTTCGTTCGTCGCGCAGCTCATTCTCAATAACTTCGCTGTTTTCTTTTTTGCGCCTCAATGAGCTTACCTGACTCTCATTTTCGGTGATGAGGCCGCGCCATTGATAGTACTCCTGTTCGGCTTGTTGTGTGGCCTTTTCCAGGTTTTCCTTCTGCTCATACATTTCAAGCAGGTTGTCGTCGGAGTTATCGGCCAGTTTCAGGTTTTCCTGTATAGCAACTTTTACTTTTTCAAGCTCGCTGCTATTTTGCCTTATACGTGTTTCAAGGCTTTCCTGCTGGGTATCCCGATAGTCAAGGTCTTTCATTAAACCCGATACCTTATTTTGTTGCTGATGAAAACGGATGTTTTCCTGATTGTAGGCGTTTGACTGTACGGAAACGTATTCGTTCAGCTCGTTAAAAGCCATCTGCTTATCGGCCAGTAAATCACTTTGGATCTGCCGCTGGGTTTTCAGCTCGGCCAGTTGCGGCTGCAAGGCAGCCATTTCATCTTTGATCCCTGTAATTTTGCGGGCGATATCTTCTTTACGGTTAAGGCTGTTTTCAATAAAAGTTTGATATTGCTCCTGGCGGGTTTTTACAGTGATCAACTCGTTATTTAAACGGTTCAGGATCTGTTGCTGTTCATTGATCTCAGCTGCCTTGGTTGACGAACGTAAAGCTGCAAGCTTGTTCTGTAATTCTTCAGACTTCGTACGAAATGAACCCACCTGGTTCTCTATTCCCCGGATCTCTTTAGCCAAATTCTCCAGGTTTTTAGCACGCCCGATCCTTTTACCTTCAAACAAACCCACAGACCCACCGGCCATGGTATGTTTTGATTTATTGAACTTACCGCTCTTGCCGATTAACACAACGCCCTGCGGTAAAGTTTCGTTATTGATCTGGCCTTCTTTATCGTCATCAACCAGGTAAACACCTTTAAGCAGGTAATTACAAAGCGGCAGGTAACGTTTCTCAACCTCAATTACCCCAAGGGCCGGTACGGCATCTGTTCTTTCAAAATTAACCTGCGCAGCTACCTCATCAGCATAATTGTTCAGCACAAAAAAGTTTGCACGCCCCTTAGCCGAATTACTGAGCAGGTTGATAGCCTTCACCGCGTCGTCATAGCTTTCAACTACGTAGTAGTTCATGAGCGGCTCCAGGTAGTTTTCAATAGCTACACGAAACTCCTCTTTACAAAAAAGCACATCGCTAAACAGTGGTGCATTTTTAGCCCAATCGGCATTCTTTTTCAGGAACCTGATTGACTCCGGGAAACCTTCCAAACTATCAACCATACTTTTGGTAAGGTTGTATTCGTTTTGCTTGGCATCAAGGCGACGGCTCTCTTTTATAATGGTATCCTTAACCGAGTTCAACTCAACATCGGTTTCGGCAATTTGTTCTTTTAGCTTATTTTCAAACTCAACAGCCTGCTGAAATTCATCATCGAGTGTTTCCTTGCGGTATTGCAGCTCGGCAACCACCTGGTTAAAGTGCGAAAGCTCCACCTCTTTATTGGTGGTATCTTCCATATTACGCTGGCTTTCCTGCTCCAAAGCCTGTTGCTGAATTTGTAATATATCCAGGTCCTTTTCAGCTTTGTAAGCCTGGTTTTGCAGGCGGGTATTGATATTATTAAGCTCGTTGAGCTCATTACGGGCTTCGGTTTGTTGTGCACGTAATTCGTCAACAGCCTCCTTTAAATCAGAAAGTTTGCTTTGGATCGTTTGCAGCGCTTCATCCTCGGTGGCCTTTTCCTCATTTAAGCGTTTAATGTTATATAAAACGTGGTTCAGCTGGTTTTTATCGCGTTCTAACTCTTCAGTCAGACGCGATTCCTTATCTTGTTGAAACTTCAACTGTTCATTCTTGATCTTCTTTTCGCTTTCGTAAGCGCGGATCTTGGAAACAAACTCGTTGGTTGTTTTTTGCTGAACAGAGAGGTTTTTTTCTTTGGTGATGCTATCCAGCTTTTGTTGCTGTAAAGTCGCTTCCAAAGTATCAATCTGGGCTACGATATCGCCCTTCTCGGCCTTATGCTTTAGCTCCTGCTCCTCTATCTTTTTTAATGATTCGCTGAAAGCCACGATCCTGAACGAAGCCAGCATAATGCTCAATGTTTTATACTGCTCCTTGAGACGATAGTATCGTTCAGTTTTCTTCGCTTGGTTCTCCAGCGATTTGAGGTTTTTCTCAATCTCAAACAGCAGGTCATCAACACGGGCCAAATCGGCCTCTGTCTCTTTCAGCTTACTGAAAGTTTGCTTTTTGCGGAGCTTGTATTTAGAGATGCCCGATGCTTCCTCAAACAGGTTACGGCGTGAGCCCTCCTTGTTGGTAATGATCTCATCGATCATCCGGAGCTCGATGATAGAATAGGAGTCGGAGCCGATACCCGTATCCAAAAAAAGATCAGTAATATCCTTTAAACGGCACTGTACATCGTTAAGTCGGTATTCGCTTTCGCCCGTGCGGTAAAGCTTACGGGTAAGTGTTACCTGCGAATAATCGGTTGGCAGTACGTTTTTTGTATTATCAAAAGTGAGGGAAACTTCGGCAAGGTTAGCCGATTTACGGCTTTTGGTACCGTTAAAAATAACGTTATCCATTTTCTCCGAACGGAGCATCCGGGTGCTTTGCTCACCCAAAACCCAACGGATAGAATCAACAACATTTGACTTACCGCAACCGTTAGGGCCTACAATAGCGGTAACGCCCTCATTAAAATTGATGGTTATTTTATCGCCAAAACTCTTGAAGCCTTTGATTTCTAAACGGGTAAGCTGCATTTAATTTGTTAAGTACCTTGCAAAGTCCAAACCTCCAAAGTAATTATAAATAATTGAGTTTTGAAAGTATATTTTGATTTGAGGTGAAAGGAAAAAGGCTAAAGGTGAAAGGTTGATGTAGTTAATCATTGCGAGCGCAGCGCGGCAATCGCTTGCTTTACAGAGCAGCTATGCTTCTGTGCAATTACTTCGTCGTTCCTCCCTGCAATAACATGAGGAAGAAATCAAACCCTGATCTCCCCCTTCAGATAAGTAACCGCTTTACCGCTCATCAATACCCTATCACCTTTAAGCTCGCACCAAAGCTCGCCGCGGCGGGCCGAAAGCTGATAGGCATGGAGGCTATCTTTACCAAGGCGTTTTGCCCAATACGGGATCAGGTTACAATGTGCCGATCCGGTAACCGGGTCTTCGGGGATGCCTGCGCCGGGGGCAAAAAAGCGTGAAACAAAATCAGAGTTATCGCCAGGAGCGGTGGCTATGATCCCTACCGTATCCATTTTTGACATGGCGAAGAAATCGGGCGTAAGCTCCCTGATATCCTGCTCGGTTTCATAAACAATGAAATAATCACGCGAGCGCAAAAATGCTACCGGCTGCTTTTCACCAAGCGCTTCGGCCAATCCGTTTGGAGCCTCAATTGGGATAGGTGGCCTCGACGGAAAATCCATAGTATATTTATCGCCATCGCGCTTTACAATTAGCGTTCCGGCCTTTACGGTTTCAAAATGAATTACATCTCCCTCATATCCCAGCTCCGAAAATAGGATATGAGCAGATGCCAGGGTAGCATGCCCGCAAAGATCTATCTCATACTCGGGCGTAAACCAGCGCAATTTGTAGCCATCCCCATTTTTCACAAAAAAAGCGGTTTCGGCAAGGTTGTTTTCAATGGCTATCATTTGCATGGTAACATCGGGCAACCATTCATTAAGCGGACAAATTGCCGCCGGGTTACCGCCAAAAAGCTTATCGGTAAATGCGTCGGCTTGGTATATGGGGATGGTCATAAAAATATTGTATTTTAGCTAATATAACGAGGTGAGCGTCAAAATGCAAGAATATAAGAATCAAGATTCAAGAATACCAGAATCATGTTGCAAGACTGTGAGAATCAAGATACAATACTGCAAGAATCAAGATCTTTATTAATATTTTCCCGCTTCTTAATTCTTTTCTCTTGATCCTGACCTCTTGGCTCTTATCTCTTGGTTCTTATCTCTCGATTCTTTTCTCACTCGATCCATAAAACGGAATTGCCCGAATTATATTGGTTAGGTTCGTAAAGTTTATTGCCCGGGTCTATCATCCATTTATCATCCACAATAAACTTGTACAGTTGCTTGCCTGGTTTCAGGTAAACACTTACCGTCCACTCTTTACCGTTAAAAGCAAGTGTATAACCAAAATCATCAAAGTTATTAAAACTGCCCGCTAAATGAACCTTTTTAGCATTACTGAAGCCGCTTAGCTTAAACGTATAATTGGGCTTCACCGAAATATATGAATTAACAACGCCGCCCTCCATCATATTACGAGGGTTTTTGGGATCGGTGATCCAGTTATCATCCACAACAAACTTATAGCCATAATTGCCCGGCGGAATAATTAAGGACGATGCCCAGCCCGTTTTGGTTTTGGTAAGCGGGATCAGGCCATGTTCCCAATTATTGAAGCTTCCGCCAACGTACACTTTCTTTGCATTGGTATAACCATCAAGCTTAAATACAACCGTTTCGCCAAGGTTCAGCACTGAGTTGGTATATCCATCAGCGCCCTGGATCTTATTAGGATTAGCTGGATCGGTGATCCATTTGCCATCAACCAGGAAACGATACGCCTGTGTGCCTTCGTGCAGGTAAAGCTGTTTTTGCCAGCCTTTGGGACTTTTCTCGAGGACGATATTGTTAGCGTCCCAATCATTAAAACTCGCTGCCAGTGTTATTTTATGGGCATTGGCGTATCCGTTCAGCTTAAAAGTGTAGTTATAACGAAAGTATATTGAATTATCGTCATGATCGCTCACCAGGTTGTTATAACGGTCACTGGTCCAATGGCCATCCACAATAAATTTATATTCATACTTGCCGGGTTTCAGCTTTATGTCGGCAATCCAACCGCTGTCGGTTTTGGCCATGATACCTTTAAGGGTGCTCCAGTTATTAAAGTTACCTGATAACAGTACCCTTTTACTTTGGGCATAACCGGGCAAAAAGAAACGGGTTAATCCAGATGGTAGTTCATGAACGGTGATTTTAGCAAAGTTATTGATACCGAAGCTAACATCAGCCGGATACCCCGGCGACTCATTATCATTGTTATCTATTTTAGTAGTTATCAGGTAAGGAGTAACTTGCGGGTTCAGGTTAAGGACCTCAAGCGGCCTGTCGAACTCTATTATATTTCCCCGTTTTCCGGCCATTGCCCAGCCGTCTTTTTGCAGTGCGGCGAAATCGCCTTTTAAAATCGCGGCGGCATTTGCTCCTTTTAACCCCGCCTTTTTTAGCAGACTATCGACCTCCGTTTTAGTCGACCGCATATCAATAAGCAGCCTTAGGTTATCGCCGCCCATAACCAGCTTACCGCGTTTTTGCGCGCTTGCAGACAAAGCCATGCAAACCATCGCAAAAAAAACAATAACTATATAGGCCCCTCTTTTCATTACTGATTATTGTAAATGTACATTTCAAATTCTTTTTTAACAAAGTTGATGGTGAATATGCCCCTTACAAAGAAATCGTAACCCAATACACCATCTATTGTGTAACCATAAGCGTTCCCCATTTTTTCGAGATTAGTGATCAGGATCCGGTTTTTCATATACTTGCGGTCGCCCACAACCAGGTTATCAAAACGGGTATAGATCACCTCGATAGAAGTACCGCCAATCCCCATAATTTTTGAGCGGCTAACTACCTCCATATCGGGCATTAGCTTTTTTGATCTCCTGTAATCGAGCAAACTGGTTTCTGCTGCGCTGTCAAAAGCGAACCAAAGCGAATTATCATTAACAGTGCCCTTCATTAAAATAACATCATTAAGCATGCGGAAAGGGCTTACCATAAACCGGTCGTGAAATACTTTCTCAGCCGGAGGGATATTGCCGTTTTCGTCAAGCTTTTGAATATATAGTGTATTACGGAACAGATCGACTGTAATGGCAAAATCTGAAAATAAGCGGGTACCCAGCAATCCCAATATTTTGATCCCTTTACTGTTTTCGATAGAGGACAGATCGGTAACATCGGCCCTGAGCCTTGGATAATGTAGGTCAAGGATGTTAAAATTACGGATATAAGTAGTAAAAGAACTGCCGGCAACTCCGTTGATTCCTGCAGATTCCTGCTCAGCTACGTGTGGCAGATCCCTAAAATAGGTTTCATTTAAAACCAGATACGGCGCGCCGGTATCCAGCACAAAATTACCTTCAAGGGTATCGATCTGGGCTTCAATAACAATCAGGTTACCAGCTCGTTTTATGGGGATGACCAAGGTTTTAAAATCGCCGGTTGGTGATGGATCAGGATCGGGTTTTGCACTTTTAAAGGTGATGCCATTGATAGTCACTTTCTCGCCGCCCGCCGCACTGAAGCAACAGAAAACTAAAAAAAAGATCAACAGATAAACCTTAGGCATCGTATTAAATACTATACCTAATAGACCCTCATTTTATGCCTTAAGTTACACAGTCTAACAATTAAATAATGTGACCGATGTACCCGTACCTGATCAGATCATCAGGGCTGTTGATGGCTTTGGTGCTCCCGTCGGTAATTAGTACTATTCTATTGGCCACGTCAAGGATATTATAATACTGATGATCGGTAACAATGATACCTTTTACCTTAGCGCATTTACGAATGATACCCTTAAACATTTCTGCCTGCACCGGCGAAACATGAGTAAATGGCTCATCGAGCAATATAAAATCTGCCCGGCTGTAAATACACATCAGGGTTTCCAATTGCCTGAGTTCTCCGCCGGATAGCTGGCCGGGCTTTTTGTGATGATGATCCTGGTAAATTGACAATGAGGTAAATTCATCAGTAAATTGAGGGTCGATAATGGTACCAGCAAGGCTTTGGATCTTTATATTTTGCGGCAGATAATTGTGCTGGGGCAAATAAGCTACCCGACCATCGTCATAACCTTTATAAATGTGTTTATCGTCGATGCTGACGTGCTTGTAAGTTGGCTTCAGGCTACCGAAAATAACCCGCAGCAGCGATGACTTGCCACAGCCGTTGCGGCCAAGCAAACCTACCACCTCGCCCTGGCGGCAATCGAGATAAATATCCTGTAAAATTTTGCGTCCATCAAACTCGAGGTGAACGCTGTCGGTTTTTAAAATATACTGACCCAATATTTTACCAGTTTTAAGAGTGATAGCAGTATTCCGTAGGCCAGGGCATCGCACGTAAGGGCGTACAGGTATAACTTGTCGATCCCGTAACCTGCATTACGGAAGTAGAAGAAGGTTTTAGTTGAGTTGTAATTATAATACCGGAAGCCGATGATTAAACCATAACTCATTATTTTAAAAATGTATGATTCTACAATATTAACCTCTCCGCGAAACAAATAGTAGATGCAGATCATGTTGATGGTCATGCACCATAACAACATCGACTTATAAAAATACCAGGTGATTTTTATGGTGTTACGCATTCAGCTAATCATGACAGGTGAGCTAAAATAACGCAGGTTGTGGCTTAAAATTTTCCTCGCAGGCAATTCTATTTTGTTCGCCCGCTGGCTCTCCTGGCGAACAGGTTCGGAGATGCGGTAACTGCAGACACAGTTTTTGATGAGCCCGGCACTTTACTCCACACTGATGCGTTGTTCCAGTGATCTGTAAAACGGGACATACTCATTTTTATGTTTACGTCCACGCTTACTTTAGCGTTGCTATGTAAGCGCGGACGCTTGAGGGCAATTGCATATCCCCCTTGCTCACAAACCTTATTCAACCCGCTCCTTTAGCGCTGCTTCCCAGCCTATTATTGCATTTTTACGGGTACTGCCCCAATGATACTGGCCGATTTCGCCGGTTGATTTGATTACCCGGTGGCAGGGGATCAGGAATGCGACGGGGTTACTACCCACCGCTGAGCCGACTGCTCGGTAAGCATTTTCGCTGCCTGCTTTTTTGGCAAGTGAGCCATAAGTGGTTAATCCGCCGGGAGGTACTTTCAATAACGTCTCCCACACCTTGATCTGGAAATCGGTCCCTTTTAAATGCAGCTTGATCTCGTCCAAACGGCTCCAATCCTGCGTAAAAATAAATAAAGCGTTCTGCTGGATCCTGTCAACTAACTGGTTGAATACCGCGTTAGGAAAACTTATCTTCAGTTGCTCCAATGCTTTCTCTTCGCCCTCATCAACAAACGCCATGTGGCAAATCCCTTTAGCAGTGGATGCTACGATCACCTTACCAAAAGGTGTATCTGCAAACGAATAGTTGATATGCAGCATGGCTCCGCCGTTACGGTATTCGCCGGGGGTCATACCTTCTACCTTAATAAAAAGGTCATGCAGCCGGCCACCTCCCGAAAGACCTGTTTGCAGCGCGGTATTAAAAACATTCGCGTCTTCATGTTTCAAGATTTCCTTGGCATGCTCCACACTCAAATACTGCAGGAATTGTTTTGGGGTTACCCCTGCCCAATCCTTAAACATCCGTTGAAAATGAAAGGGGCTTAAATTAACATGTTCCGCAACTTCGTCCAGTTTAGGCTGTGCCTTAAAATTCTCCCTGAAAAAGCCAATCGCGTCGGCTATGCGGGTATAATCTATCTCTTGTTGAGTTTTCATAAAGCCTTTTTTTAATAAATTCAATTGTGTTTTTTGTATTTATAACACAAAAGTACCAGCCTCGTCTATGCTCAACAATCCGATTCTTGCGGAGTTTTCAGGCGATATGCTCTTCGATTATCTTGCTTAAAACTACCGCATTATTTAATTTCGGCTCTTTTGAAGAAAACACCAGCGTCACCGTTTTATGCTGTCTGA
Source organism: Mucilaginibacter gossypii (assembly GCF_017569325.2). Lineage (NCBI taxonomy): Bacteria > Pseudomonadati > Bacteroidota > Sphingobacteriia > Sphingobacteriales > Sphingobacteriaceae > Mucilaginibacter > Mucilaginibacter gossypii. The sequence goes on from NZ_CP071878.2 coordinate 3,825,323, forward strand.
TATAATCTACCAATTTATCCAAAGCCTTTGCACCCTCAATTTCAGTGCGGTATTTTTGGTTAAAGGCTTCAAATTTCTCAGGATCATGGTTGTACCATTTTCTTAGTTCGTTAGATGGAGCTACATCTTTAAACCACTTGTCAATCCGTTGGTCCTCCTTTTTTATCCCCCGCGGCCAAAGGCGGTCCACCAAAACCCTAACGCCATCTGCCTCGGTATAAGGTTCATAAACCCGTTTAAGTTTAATCTTCATGATAATGTATTTTAATACTTTTTCTTCGATGGAACCGACAGTATAAATTCCGCAAGAATCGGATTGCCTGCCAATCTGCCTAACCATAGCTTTGATCCTATTCAAAATAACAAAAATGACACCGGAACAAACACTTAAAGATCGTATCAAAAATCTTGATTGGGATCAAATTAATAAAACATTACATGACAACGGTTTTGCAATTGTTAAACAGGTTTTAGGTGAACGCTACTGCGATACATTGATCAGCTATTATGACGCAGATGCTTACCGTAAAACCGTCAGGATGGAGCGCTACAGATTTGGATACGGCGAATACAAATACTATAAATACCCGCTTCCTGCAATTATAACCGATTTAAGGGAGAGCGTTTATCCGTACATCGTACCTGTGGCCAATAAATGGATGAATGAACTTGGTTTTGACAAACAATTCCCCGGCACCCATGAAGAAATGAAACAGTTAAGCCATGAAGCCGGGCAAACCAAACCCACAGCCCTGATATTGCAATACACAGAAGGCGGATTTAACACCCTGCACCAGGACCTTTACGGCGAGGTATATTTCCCCATCCAAATGGTTTTCATGCTCGATCAACACAACAGAGATTATACCGGCGGCGAATTTGTAATCACCGAGCAAATTCCGCGGGCGCAATCAAAAGTTAATGTACTTACCCCTGGCATGGGTGATATGGTTTTATTTACCACTAACTTTAGGCCAGTAAAGGGAAGTAAAGGTTATTACAGGGTAAATATGAAGCACGGCGTAAGCCCGGTTCACAGCGGTAAGCGCCATAGCCTGGGCATTATATTTCATGACGCGCTGTCTTAAACAGATTGATGTGACTTTGATCCTGACCATTGAAAACAACGTATAACATGTTGCAGAACCGTGTAAATCCATTTGGACAACTTATTAAAACAACAGCGCGGGGTGCCTGGCTTGGTAACCGGGGCGTAATCCATAATGAGGACAAGGAAATTGTACGCGCTTTCAAAATTAAAGCCTGGATAACCTGCGCTTTGGAGTTCAGGGGCCGACACCGGGAAATCATGCAGCCCGACCGCTGGACTGAACTCTTCTTCCTTGATGAAGCCACGGCATTTTCAGCAGGGCACCGGCCTTGTTTTCAATGCAGGTATAAGGATCATCAACGATTTAAAGAGTTTTGGCTAAAAGGCAACCCTCAATACGGTTTTGACATGAAAACACCGGTAGCCAAAATAGATGACATTTTGCAGGCAGAGCGCATTACAGCTGATAAGTCAAAAGTTACCTATCAAGAAAAACTAAAAGCACTGCCCAACGGCACATTTGTAATTTATGATGGCAAATCACATTTACTCAAAGATAACCAGTTGTATTTATGGAGCCCTGCCGGATACCTAAAAGGAATAAGGCTGCCCAATGTGGATATAATCACAGTACTAACTCCCCGGTCAATTGTGAACATGTTCAGTGCGGGGTATGTGCCTCAAATAGGGATTTATTAAATATTTTTTAGCGGCCTGCCATAATCTCGGGGAGTAAATAATTTCCAATGCCCCTCAGAAATAATCTCGACGGCTCCGTCAGTCACTTTAATTGCGGTTTGATCGTCAATAGCGTATGATGGTACTGGTATGGAAGCAACCAGTTTCTCAATATTGTCCAGCGAATTATTCGGGAACCACTCATGATCCAAATGCGGGTGGATAGCAAAGTCAACAAAACTTAATGACTTATCGCTATCAGCCGGCAGGATATGGTTGCCATAGGTAGTACCAAAGCAGGTCATGATCATACTACCGGCACTCAAGCCAACATATACCATCTTTTGTAAAAGCGAGGGCAGCAGATCCGCCAGCCCGGATTGCTGCATCCAATAGGTCAGGTACTGGCAGTCGCCGCCACCTACCAGTAAAACATCGGTTTCCCGGAGCATATCAACCCATAACTCTTTTTTGATACTGGGTAAGGCGGTAAGTTCCAATAAGCCCAGCGACTTCCAACCCAATTGGCAAAAGGGATCACCTAAGGACCCGCAAATAACCCTTCGTACTATGTCGCCGCCATTGGGTATGGCATATATCGCGGTAGGGATAAAAAGGGCGTTCGCTTCGGCAACCGGTTTGCCCAACAGCTCTACCAAAGCATTTTGAATACTCATGTTGCTGATTCCGGCAGATGTAAGAAGTAGCTTCATAATTTGTTGGATTATAATCAATGTTAATAAAAACGCTGGATTAAATTCATAAAATATCCAAAACTCCCCCTCCATCCATTCAATTACCCCGTTCGTCGGTACAAAATTTCAGATTAAAACCTCAGGGCTACCTTTACACCATCAAATAATAATTTGATCAGTGATAAGGTTTAGGTGACAGCCCCCAAGCAGCGAGTGCAAGGGGGCTTTCTTATCTATCTACGCATCCCTATTTTAGGTAAAACACGCCGCTCCCCCCGTTCATCTATACAATTTACCGGTTCACCGACACATGGTTGTTAAAACTACCGCTCATCTTCACCTTTGATTTATAATTCAGAAGCAGGGACACTGAATTATAGTTTTTTTCGTATAAGATGAAGCACCTGTGCAATGTACAGGTGCTTTTTTTAAATTAGATGCTAAAATATGTGCCAGCCAGTAGCTCCGGCATTGATGAATAAAAGAATCTTAAAATAAAATGATCCGCTCAAAAGCAACCACTTTTTTCATTCATGCTGCAGGCTGGCTTGTGTTTTTAGGGTTCCCGCTATTATTCATGAACCGCACACAGCAAAGCAGCGCCGGCACCTATGCCGTCCTGTTTTCGCCTTACTACTGGCTGTTTTGTCTCACCTATATATTTATGTTTTACCTGAACGCCTGGTACCTGGTGCCAAAGTTCGTGTTCCGTAAAAAATATCTCTGGTATGGGATTATTGTGCTATTACTTTCAGGCTGTGTTTACTTTTTGCAGCCTTTTGATAACCTGCTTCTTCACAATCTCATTAAAGGGAATAAACCAGTAGCAACAACAGCCCCCAATCCGCAGTCTATAGGACCGCAAATTACACCAACCGGAATTGACAGCTCAGCACCTGATCAGCAAAATATGCCTTTTGGCCCGTTGCCGCATGAGGATCTGCGGATGCAGGACCCCAGCCTTAAACCCACCAACCGAATTATCTTCATTCATCAATCCGGTAATATTGATATGGTAGGCTTATTTATTTTTATCATTGTGATGGGGCTGAGCGTTGCCATTGCCACGGTTCAAAAATGGCAGCTTACCGAGCAGATGGTTACCCGTGCCGAGGCCGAAAAAGCCCATGCCGAACTCTCTTTTCTTAAAGCCCAGATCAATCCTCATTTTTTATTCAACACGCTGAATAATATTTATGCCTTATCGGTCACCAATAGCGAGCATACTGCCGAGAGCATCATGAAACTCTCTAACATCATGCGCTATGTAACCGATGAGGTAACGGAGGATTTTGTTTTGCTGCAAAATGAAATTGATTGTATCAATGATTATATCGATCTGCAACGCCTGCGCCTCGGCAAAAAAACAAAGCTCGATTTTGAAGTTTCGGGCAAGATTGACAATCAAAAAATTCCGCCCCTGATACTGATGACCTTTATTGAAAACGTTTTTAAATATGGCGTAAGTAAACACCAGCCATCAGTTATTGATATTTGCTTAAGGGTAAACGGCAACCAAATGCTGTTCATCTGTAAAAATACCATTTTCGAAAAACGACCTGCCACCGAACGGAAAGGGATCGGCATTGCCAATAACCGCCAGCGCCTGCAACATATTTATCCTAACAAACACCGGCTTGACATTAGCGTGGCCGATGGTGATTACATTGTTGAACTGGAGATTAACGCTTAAACTGTTTATTATGCAATTAAAATGTGTAGCCATTGATGATGAGCCGCTGGCCCTTCAAATAATTGAAAAATATGTAGCCGAATATCCCGCGCTAACATTGGTTAATACTTTTGAGGATGCCATATCGGGCGGGGAATACCTGAAAATGAACAAGGTGGATGTGCTGTTCATAGATATTAACATGCCTGATATTACCGGTATCGACCTGGTAAAATCATTGACTGATAAGCCAATGATTATTTTTACCACTGCCTACAAAAATTATGCGTATGAAGGTTACGAACTGGAAGCGGTTGATTACCTGCTGAAACCGATCAATAACCTGCGCTTTGGCACAGCGGTTCAAAAGGCAATTGGCTATTACCAGTACAAACATACCGATACCCCAAATGAAAGCGATTTTCTGTATGTGCATTCAGAATACAGACTGATCAAGATCAACATTAAAGACATTGAATACATTGAAAGCATGCAGGATTACATCAAGATCCATATGCTGGGCGTAGCCAAACCCATACTAACACTGATGGCCCTGAAAAGTGCAATTGAAAAACTGCCTGCATCAAAATTTATCCGCATCCACCGCAGCTTCGTGGTAGCGCGTGATCAGATTAGGTCTATTCACAACCGCAAGGTAAAACTAACCAACGTAGAGCTTCCTGTAGGTACAAACTATACCGATTTTATCAAAGACTGGCACAAATAATCAATTCATCGGCACATTAAAGGCGTTGAACGACACATTATTTTACAGCCCCTTAAATAGCCGCAACTTTATATTATTAAAATTGATACTAATCCCTAAAGTCATGAAAACAGCAGGCGATAAAAAAACCATCTTAGTACTTGATAAAAACAGCCGGATGTTATCGGTAATTGATGACATTATGTACTATGGTGATTTTAATGTGCATTTAACTTTTGACCCTAATGCTATATATGATAAAGCTAAAATGATTAATCCGGATTTGATCATTTTGGATTATTTGTTGGTAGATAACGATTGTGAACTGGTTTGCCGGGACTTTAAGGACGATAAGCAGCTGTGCAATGTACCTATCATTATTGTAACCGCTTTTAAAACAAAAAAAGCACAGGCCGACTCCTATAAATGCGATGCCTTGTTTGTAAAACCGCTGGATATGGAAGTGCTTGCATCAAGGATAGAATACCTGATGGCATCCTGAAGCTGGTTTTGTAAACTCATATAAACCTGCTAAGTTTAGCTTTTATTAATTAAACAACCCTGCACTTATAAAATGAAACTCAAGAGCAACATAGCCACCAGCGAAAACGGGTTTATTTTTAACCCTGCCACCGGCGATTCATTTTCCGGCAACGGTATGGCGGCACAGCTGCTTGAGGCTATGAAAAGCGGCAAAACAGAAGATGATATTAAGCAGAATATTCTGAGCAGATACGAGGTGAGCGAAAGCCAGCTTAACAGAGATTGGGATAATTGGATGCTGCAGCTAAAAGAAGCAAACCTGCTCGAAATTTAAGGATGATGGCAAACAAGTACGCTAATTTATGTATTGCTGTTACCGGGCTTAATGCAAATGACAATCCGGGGCCGGGGATGGCAGTCATCCGTTGTTTAAAAGAGTGTTTTAGAGATGGTTTGCGCATAATTGGACTGTCGTATGAGTCGCTGGAGCCCGGGATTTACCTGCGGGATCAGGTAAACAAAACTTACCAGGTCCCCTATCCAACCGAAGGTACGACAGCCCTTGTTGAACGTTTGGCATATATCAACGGACAGGAAAAGCTTGATCTCATTATCCCCAACTTTGATTCCGAGCTGTTCAATTTTATAAAGATAGCGCCGCAATTGCAGCAAATGGGCATAGCAACTTATCTCCCAACACACCAGCAACTGGCGTTAAGAGATAAGGTGAACCTAAAAAATTTTGGCACAAAAAATGGCTTTTATGTGCCCGCCGATCATAAGCTTTACACAACCGATGATATTAAAAAAGCGGCTGATGAATTCAACTTTCCTATGGTAATAAAAGGTAAGTTTTATGATGCTTATGTTGTATACACGATGGATCAGGCATTGAAAGCCTTTCATCAATTGTATGCAGCCTGGGGCGTACCGATAATAGCGCAGCAATACATCAAGGGCAACGAAATCAACATCTCAGCCCTTGGGGATGGTAATGGCGGCAATATCAGTTTGGTGGCTATGCGCAAGCTTTATATTACCGATAAAGGGAAAGCCTGGGCGGGTGTTACAATTAAAGATGACAAGCTTACCCAACTGGCCAACAACTTTGCCCGCGCAAGCAACTGGAAAGGGGGCTACGAAATGGAGGTCATGAGCGATGCAGAAGGGCATTTATACATATTGGAAATTAACCCCCGGTTTCCGGCATGGGTTTATTTAACTGCCGCCGCAGGCCAAAACCAGCCTGCGGCATTAGCTAAAATAGCGATGGGTGAAAGCGTTGAGCCTTATGCCGATTACCAGGCCGGCAAACTGTTTGTCCGGTATTCGTGGGACCATATCGCCGACATCGCCGATTTTCAGCAGATCTCGGCGTTTGGCGAATTATAATTTATAACGATGGAAAAGCTGCCATACGAGAAACCATATATAAAAAAACTACAGGCCGGCGCCCTTAACAAATTCGGCTCCCGCACTGGTTTGCAGCCCGTTAAAAGTATCGATGGCGTTTCGGTTAAAAGCCTGATCGAAAACTACGGTTCGCCGGTGTTCGTATTGTCCGAAAAACAGATCCGCAAAAACTACCGGGCTGCATACCGCGCTTTTAGCACCCGCTACCCAAAAGTACAATTTGCATGGAGCTACAAAACCAATTACCTCAACGCCGTTTGTCAGATTTTTCACCAGGAAGGCAGTTGGGCCGAGGTGGTTTCAGGCTTTGAATATCGTAAAGCTTTAGGTAATGGCGTACCTGGCAACAAGATCATTTTTAACGGACCGGGCAAGTCCATCAATGATTTACAGCTGGCCATCGAACATGATTCGCTGATCCATATTGATCATTTCGATGAGCTTAACCTACTGCTTACATTAAGTAAAAACCTGGTCAATAAACCGCGTGTGGCCATTCGTATAAATATGGATACCGGCGTTTACCCACTTTGGGACCGCTTTGGTTTTAACTATGAAAATGGAGAAGCCTGGTCGACAGTTACAAAGATCACAGGCTCGGGAAGTCTGCAATTGGTGGGCTTGCATTGCCATATCGGTACCTATATGCTCTCTGCCGATGCTTATGGTATAGCAGCTAATAAACTGGCCGAACTGGCTGTTCGCTGCCAGACCGAGCTTAATCATAAAATAGAATATCTTGATCTGGGAGGCGGCTTCCCCTCAACCAATACGTTGAAAGGTGCTTACCTGCCGGGAAATGATACCGTGCCGACGATTGATGACTTTGCTGAAGTCATAACTTCGGCTTTGCTCAATTTTGGCTTTGCCAATGATGATCTGCCGCTGCTGATATTGGAAAGTGGGCGTGTTTTGATAGATGATGCCGGTTACCTGCTGGGCACTGTTATCGCCAACAAACGTTTAGCCAATGGCAAAGGCGCCGCCATTGTTGATTTTGGGGTCAATATCCTGTTTACATCTTTTTGGTATGAACACCAGGTAAGCCCAGCCCAGGATTTTGCTGCACATACCGAAAACATGGTGATATACGGACCGCTTTGTATGAACATTGATGTGATCAGGGAAAGCATTAACCTGCCCCTACTAAATCCCGGCGACCAGGTAGTAGTGCACAAGGTTGGCGCTTACAACATGACCCAATGGATGCAATTCATCACTTTAAGGCCTGCTGTTGTGTTGATAGACGAGAAGTTGCGTACGCATCTCATCCGCAAAAACGAAACATTGGAATATACTGCCGAACCAGAGTTAGTACCCGCTCATTTAAATAACAACAAGTGAAGCAAATTCCAGCATTCATAAAAACCGTCATCAATTCCTATTCGGTTCTGTTTTTTTCTCAAAACCGGGTATTGGGGATTATTTTGCTGCTGGTATCATTTTTCAATCCGGTATCCGGCTTTGCAGGGTTGAGTTGTGTCATTTTCTCTTTGCTGATAACAAAATTGTTAAAACAGGATAACGAAGATTACCGGGTAGGAATTTACAGCTTTAACTGTTTATTATTAGGGATAGCATTTGGTGCTTTTTTCCAGGTTAATCTAATGTTTGTGACCTGGCTGGCGGTTGCCTGTTGCCTGGTAGTGCTTGCTACCATTATTATGTCAAAGCGCATGGGTAAACCGGGTTTACCTATACTTTCACTGCCGTTTATCCTGGTTTTCTGGCTTGTATTGCTGGCATCCAACAGCATCTTCAACACTGGATTATCACAAAAAAGCAGCTCCCTGCTCGAAGAAATTTACACCGGCCCGGGTAACCTGGCCGGCGCCGAAGGTTATCTTGCCACAACGTTGCCCAAACTGATGAGCTTATTTTTCCGTTCATTGAGCGCAATTCTGTTTCAGCATAATATCATAACCGGAATACTTATTGCTATGGGGATACTTGTGCATTCGCGCATTGCATTCAGCCTGCTTATCATTAGCTTTTTAACGGCCTGCGGGTTTAACAACATCACAAATACCTACCCCGAGGGTATCAGCTATTACCACCTTGGTGCCAATTTAATGATGGCTTCAATGGCTATAAGCAGCTTTTTCACCATCCCATCGTTACGCTCTTACCTGCTGGCAATTGTTTGCGTCCCTTTGGGTTTCATACTCATTAATGCCCTTACCACACTCATGGCCTTGCATGCGCTGCCTGTTTTTTCGTTACCGTTTTGCGTGCTAAATATCAGCCTGCTTTATTTTTTAAAGTTGACCGGTCATCACCCCAAATTGCAGTTAACCATAGCACAGCATTACTCGCCCGAAAAAAATCTTTACCATGTTTTAAACCTGCAAAACAGGCTGAACGATCTGAAATACATGAGGCTCAATTTGCCGTTTATGGGCTATTGGACGGTTTCGCAGGGCTACAATGGTGCCATTACCCACAAAGGCGAATGGGGCCAGGCGCTTGATTTTGTGATTACGGATGATGAACAAAAAACATTTCAGCATCCCGGTACCCTTCCTGAACATTTTTATTGTTTTAATAAGCCGGTACTGGCCTGCGGCGATGGCGTTGTAGAACTGGTTGTAAACCATGTAGAAGATAATGATATTGGCGAAGAAAATCTGAAAGAAAACTGGGGTAATACGGTAGTGGTCCGCCATGCCGCGGGGCTTTATTCCAAACTATCGCACCTCAAAAAAAACTCGATAAAAGTTAAACCTGGCGATATTGTAAAACAAGGCGACCTGCTGGGGTCTTGCGGTAATTCGGGCCGCTCACCAGAGCCGCATTTGCATTTCCAGTTGCAGGCTACCCCTTATATAGGGTCTAAGACATTGTCTTATCCGCTCGCATATTATTTTACCAAAAAAGGTGGTCAAAGCAGCCTTTTAAGCTACGGGATCCCAAATGAAAACGAATTAATAAGCAACCCCGAAATCAATGCACCGCTCAAAAAAGCATTCGATCTGCAACCGGGCTTCGTATCTAAATTAGTTAATGAAAACGGCGTAACCGAAGAATGGGAAGTTTTTAAAGATGAATTAGGACAGTCATACATCTACAGCAAAACAACCGGTGCCATTGCTTATTTTATTAATAACGGCACTATGTTTTACTTCACGAGCTTTTATGGCGATAAAGCATCGCTCCTCCATTATTTTTACTTTGCCGCATATAAAGTTATTTTTAACGATGCAGGATATATCCAGGCTAATGATGAGTTCCCGGTATCACTTACTCATAACAAAACATTGCTTTGGCTGCAGGATTTCATTGCGCCTTTTTACCGGTTCATCAGCATAAAATATAAAAGCGGGATCCAGCTAAAAAAAACAGGGCTAAATATTGTATCCAAACAATACCAGGAAATTGCAGGTAAAACAATACCACTTGCCGAATCAACAGTTTTTGTTGATCATGGCAGCCTGCAAGCCTTCATTATAAATACAAACGGTCAGCATATTGAAGCACAATGGAGTACAGAAAATTAACCATACTTTTTGCCTTGCTATTTGCTGCTCTTGTAACCCGTGCACAAGATAATAAACTTGCTACGGCCGATAGTACCGCCGAACAATTGTACAATGCTGGCAACTGGAAACAACTTATCAGGTTTGTAAATCAATCGGTTGCCGATAGTGTAGACTCGCCCGCTTTACGCTTTAAGGCAGGATACGCTTATATGCTTACCAGCAATTACAAAGCTGCCATTTATCAGTTTAACCAGGTTTTACTTCAAGAACCGCAAAATGTCACTGCATATTTATATACTTACTACTGCAACACCTACATCAACAACAATAACGCTGCGTTTTATAATGCATCGCATTTAGACACTGCAACCCTGCGTGCTATCAAGTTATCAACCTTTGGTTTAACTGATGCTGTTTTAGAAAGTGGCATAAAATTGCCTAATAGCAACGAACGCGACAACGGCTTTTTTGAACGCGCGGGTATCGGTTTAAGATTATCGTGGCGTTTGCAGTTGGACCAATCATTTATGTTTTTCAAACAGAATATATTCAGATCGGGCTATATTGATTACTTTAATCAAACAGGTAAAACCGACCGCCAGTTTGAATATTATGCTAAAGCGAAATATTCTTTTATTAAAAACATCAGTTTACTTGGCGCTTACCATTATTTACATACCAGCTACCGGAGCAATATTTACCAAAGCAACCTTGGGCTGTTAGGAGTAAAATATGATACCCGTTACATTGATTTGCAGGGCGATATTAACTTTGGCAAACTCATTAATAAAACCCTAAAACAATATAATGCCAAAGTGGATTTTTATCCACTGGGAAACTTGAATCTATACACCACAAGCAGGGCATCGGTACTGAATTTAAGCGGAGTAACTCATTTCATTTATAGTCAGTCGTTAGGATTTAAAGTATTAAATAAAACGTGGCTGGAAACAGTCGCTACTTTTGGCAACCAGGATGATTACCTGGATGCAGACGGGCTTTATGTGTATAACGCTATCGATCCTACAAAATTTAAATGCGGTGAAAGCGTTTTTTATCAGTTAGGTAACCATGCCTTATTGAATTTAAATTACTTTTATGAAAAGAAAACAGACATTTACCGGGCTGTTAACTATAACCAAAACTCTGTTACGTTAGGTATAACATGGAAATTTTAAAGAAGACGTTTATTCCCATTTTTTTATTTGTATTTGCAGCACAATTGCAGGCACAGACAAATGTGGTGCTTCAAAAAGCTTTTCACAACAGTTATACCAATGAATTAAACAAAAACTACGTTGCTGCCATTGCCGATATTTATCCTTACTATTCGGAAAATAATTATGAGATAGCCATCAGGCTGGGTTGGCTCCATTACCTCAATAAAAACTACACTGCTTCGCAAACTTATTATCAAAAAGCAGTTAACCTGAAGCCTGGCGCTATTGAGGCTAAGTTTGGTTATATAAAGCCGCTCTCTTTTTTGCAAAACTGGGATAGAGTGCTGGAACAATATCTTGCTATCCTGAAAATAGACCCGCAAAACACGCAGGCTAATTATTGGGGAGGCGTAATTTATTATAACCGCAAACAATACGAACCCGCTATTAAGCTTTTCAGAGTAGTAGTAACGCTTTACCCTTTTGATTATGACGGCAACCACATGCTGGCCTGGTCGATGCTTATGGCTGGAAAAAAAGCTGATGCGAAACCTTTTTTTGAAAAAGCGCTGATCATTAAACCTGCAGATGCCTCGAGTACTGATGGCTTAGCCAGGTGTAACTAAAAAAACTAACAAAACATTTTATGTAGAGACGCATTTGATGCATCTCTCGCGAGATAAAGCACACCTAACAGCGCTTAACATTAGGTAACTTGCATATAGCAGACGCTGTGATACGTCTCTACATTGGTCCTCATACATCGATTTAAATCCGCTGTTTGTCGACACATTTCCCGACGACCCGATTTTCCAAATTAATTTTAATTAAACCTGTCCGAAAAAAGGCAGCGCTAATTATCAATTTAAATTAATTCTATGAAAATGAAATCATTTTACGCCTCACTATTGATGGTCGGCACAATAATCGGCCTGGCATCATGTAAAAAGGAAAACGCTTCAAAATCAGCTTCGGCCGGCAGCGTTTCGTCATCAGCCGTCACATCAACCGGCGCCATCGCTATTAGCCTTGCATCGTCCGGAACTACTACCGACAGCGTTTATATGGTTGGCTGCTATGGCAAGCATGATACCAAAGACTCCGTTGCTTTTAGCACATTACCTACAGTTATTGGCACTTACCTTACAGCCAATTACAGCGGTTATACATTCAAAAAAGCATACTCCATTACTGATAGTACTAAAACAGTTATCAACTACATTGTAGTTATCAGATACAACAGCGCTTTGGTTGGCCTCAAATTCACTGCTGCTGGTACGTTTGTAAGCATCCTTGAGCAACGCGAAGGTGTTGACCTTAAAGGACCAGGATGGCACTTAGGCGGATTCTTTGATAATCGTGACAGTAAACACCGCGATACCATTGCTATTTCGGCCCTTCCTACTGCTGTGAGCAACTATTTTTCAACAACCTATCCAACAGATACTTTGTTGCATGCCTCTATCGCACCTGATAACGTATACATTTTGATAAGCCAGAACGGGGTACTTTACTCAACAACGGTAACCGCGGCAGGCAAACTTGTAAAACGTATTCAGATAGAAAAACACGATTTAAAACATGCTGTAGTAGCTGAAGCTAACTTACCGGCTGCTATTACCACTTATCTTACTGCTACTTATCCGGGCTACGTATTTGATAAAGCATTTTCTGAAAGCCCCGGCGGAACCCTGCAAGGTTACGTTGTATTGATTACATCAAACAATACCAAATACGCTTTAATTTTTAATGCGTCGGGTACATTTGTCAGAGTCCTGCCTATCCACTAAACAATCGAGATTATAGCGCTGTTGGTAAGCCATGTTTTTAATTAAACATGGCTTACTTGCTTAGTTTCAGAGCCCCAAACAGCGGATTACATATTTATTTCCTGCTGATGAGTTTAAAATTGGAGAATTTAACATACGAGCGGTGCGGCCCGTAGGTACTATGGTAAAGGCCGATTTGCAGATCAGCACCAATTAAATCAGGCCTAACAACCGGGCTTCCGGGCAGATCGGTCCAATGTATGCCGTCGTTGCCGCTTCTGATGTAAAACACATCGTCCGACTTTTGGATCTGCAGGTAACGGTTGTAATTCCAGCCGGTTTGAGTATTGGTTTGCATGCGGTCGCCGGTTTTAAAATTGGTGAGCATATTGCCACAGTTCCAGGCCGGGAAAATACTGTTCTGGATCAGGTTTTCGCTTCCTTCAGTACCGGGTTGTTTGACTTTCCGTACCATTAATCCCATATCACTGTTGCCGGCCACCTTTTTTTCCTTTAAACCGCTTACGTCGGTTACTTCTACTTCGGCCACAAAATCACCCGAAACATTCCTGTATAAAAATGGCCCATAAGGCAAATTCCCATCCCAGTTTGAACCTTTTGATTCCAACGTAAGCAAACTATCACTGATAGATACTTTATTCTCCGGCTTGTCCCCGCCTATCAAACCATTCCATATAGTGCCGGTTACACCATTAGGCACAAAGTCTCTATTAATTGTAAACCCATCTGCAACGGCATTAAATAAGATCGAAGCTGTACTCACTGGCAATGCCGCAGTTTTTGAACTTACATTACCATAGTTGTCTTTAACTTTAAAAGAGTAGCTATAATTTTTATTAGCCGAAAGCCCATAACTGATATAATGCGGATCAGCCTGCCAGCCGCTTGATTTGCTGTTGTCTGTCTCGTTAATAAAATCATATTGGAGGTTTGATTTTACAGAAGCATATGCAGGCGCCTCCATTTCAACCATGCCGGGTGTTACAGCCGTCGGAGCAGCTTTAAATGCAAACGAACCTGCTATAGGCGGATGATAGTTCTGTTTCCAACCCAGGCTCAATTGTTTAATTTCTGCTGATGATAAGCTATGTTTATAGACCACAAGATTAGATACCGCACCATTAAAACCATCGCCCAGTAAAAGCTTGCCGGTGAGCTTATCTGTATTTGATATTGTTGCTATTATAGCACCATCTACATATAATTTAGAGGCATTGCCACTAACAGTTTTTATGACATAGTGCCATTGGTCCGCACTCAGATATTTACCGGCATTGATGAAAGCCCCTTTCAACGATTGTGATTTCAGTATCGCGCCGCTTTGCGTTGATGCGTTTTGGTAAACACTTAAGACTACACTATAACCTTTTTTGTTATTAATATCAACAAAATTATTAAATACAAGCGGGCTGTTGCCATTAAAACTAATAGCAATTTTTCCTTTTATATCCGTTACTTCTGCTCCCTGCCCTTCAGCAGATAAGAAAGCCCCGCCTGCATCGCCGTTATTTGTCCATTTTTGAAGCCGGCCATAATTAAGTTTTGCGGCATCGAGGTAAAGGGCAATATCAGATTTTGTAGGATGCAGAGCCCATTGTTTTATGACACTATCGGCCATTGGCCTGTTATAAACTTTAAGCGACGAAATAGCGCCTGAAAAATATGCTGAACGATTTGTTTTTGCCCCGATAATAAATTTATCTGCAAGCTGTAGAAACAGCATCTTGTTTTCTGTATTGTTCTGCTCGCCATCGACAAATAGTTTTTCAACTGAGCCATCAAACGTAACAACCACCTGGTGCCATTTGCCGGCTGCAGGCATTGTTTTATATTGAAAGTCGGAAACGCCAAAATGTTGTACGGCACCGGCTGTTTTATTGCTTCCGAAACCAAAAGTAGCGCTGCGATGATCCGATTCGCCGTTTGTCCAGCTTAATACCGGGTTTTCGTCTTTGATCAGATCGACATAAACCTCGTACCATACTGTATAACTGTTATTACCTGCAAGCGACCGGGGCACCGCCACCGTTGATTCAAGCGACTGCGTACCAATAAACACCACAGCTTTTTTACCTGCAATAATATCAATAACCGGAGGTTTACCAGTTGCAGTAAAACTACCGCCCAACGCGCCGTTGTTAGTCCATTGAGATAGAGCTTCGCCCGCCTGAAGATTATCGGTGTTTAGGTTTACCAATAAACCTTCTTTCTCGTTTGGAGCTACAGCTTTTGATATTTCTTTTTTATCGGCAGAAGTAAGATCTCCGGTTACTACCCGTTCGCCATAAACTTTCACGTTCCAAATCGCTTTATATAGCCCCGGATATTCCGTGCCGGTAATTGTTAAGCGGATAAAGCGGGCCTGGGCATTTCCTGAATCTACCATCGGCGAACCATGTTGTTTGTTCTCCCTCCTGTCAGCAAACAACTTCCAAGTTTTACCATCTACCGATGATTCTACCAGGTATTGATAGTACCATGTTACATATTCAAATTGGGTCAAAACCTGTTGTACCGTTTTTACCGAACCTAAATCGATGGTGATCCAGGCAGGGCTACGACTGTTATCTGCTGGTTTCCATAAGGTGCCATTATTATTATCAACCGCAAATGAGGGTTTATAATTTTCGTTGTAAAAAGATGAGGCAGTGACCTTTTTTTGATAAGCTTCGTCGGGAGCATTAATGGTGCTTTTTCCTAATAGCCCAACGCCAAGATGGGTAGGAACAATCTTTTCAATATTGCCATCTGAGTCAAACACGATCTTATCCGCACAAACCTGCCGGTGATAACCTCCGTTTGAATGCGGGTTATTATGGCGGTGATATACCATATAAAAATCATCCCCAACCTGCACTACCGACTCATGCCCAGGCCCGTGAATAGTGCCATCACTGTTGGTACTCAGCACCGGGTTATTTTTGCCGAACTCAAACGGCCCCATCGGCCCGGTTTTACTGATGGCATATTGCACCCGGTAGGTAGAATCTTCGCAAAAACCAGACGAGTAGGTGAAATAGTAGATGCCTTTACGTTTAAACATAAAAGGTGCTTCAAAAAAATCTTTGGCAATGGTATTCGGAATCTTTGCCGTTTTGGCAAAGGTGTGCATATCTGCATTTAGCAAACCCACGCCACAACCATGATCAGGATAGATGCCCCAGGTACCCCAAAACATATAGATCTTGCCGTCGTCATCTTTAAAGGTTTGTCCATCCAGCGTAATCACCCCTGGGATAAAATAATTGGGGATCATTGATTTTCCATCGGGCATTAGGGGTGTCCACGGCCCGGTAGGGCTTGCTGACGATGCTCCATAGATATCAACCGGCTGGCAGTAGTACATGTAAAACTTACCATCGTTACCATTGATAACATCGGGGGCCCAATAGTAATTGGAGGTTGGCCAGTTCATATCATGCATGGTCCAGTTCACAAAATCTTTGGATGTCCAAACCTGTGATGGGCCATGCCCCCCGCCGTTGCCATCGGTGGTAGCATAAATGTAGTAGGTATCGCCAAACTTGCGTACAGTTGGGTCGGCAAAGTAGCCGGGAATAATGGGATTACCATTACCTGGCACTGTTGCTGATTGTTGCTGTGCAAAACTGTTTAATACAGCCAAACACATATACCAGAAAAGAAAAACCGTTAATTGAAGTTTATGCATTGTACCTTGTTACCTAGGTAAAGCTAAAAGCTGAAGGCACAACGCCAAAAGCTAACTACCCTTTATCAAATATTAAAATACCTGTAGAGGATTTTATTTAATTATGTGCCAACTCATCCGTGTTTCTTGCAGGCGGCTCTGCGTTAAGCAGGTGCTTTACAAAAAAGTCGCGTTTCTTTTTACGACCGTAAGGACCGCCATCGCTATGGCCCATACCCGGCACCACCAGCAGGTCGAACATTTTATTGTTTTTGATCAACGCATCCGCAAAACGGAAGGTTGACTCAGGCGGAACATTGTTATCGGCCTCACCTACTATCAGCATCAAATCGCCCTGCAATTTACCGGCATTGGTAATGTTTGATTGCTGCTCATAATGCGGCCCAACAGGGTAGCCCATCCACTGCTCATTCCACCATTGTTTATCGATACGATTATCATGACAGCCGCAGGCAGATACCGCAGCTTTATAAAATTCAGGGTGGAATAACAAAGCACCAGCAGAATTTTGTCCGCCTGCAGATGTACCGTAAACACCTATCCTGCTGATATCAACCTGTGGATATTTGGCAGCAAGCGCCTGCATCCATAAAATACGATCGGCAAAACCGGCATCTGCAAGGTTATGCCAGCATACATCATGAAAAGCTTTTGAACGGTTGGCTGTGCCCATGCCATCCATCTGCACCACTATAAAACCCAGTTGGGCTATGCTTTGCATCTCATTCACAGCGGAAAAACTTTTAGGCACAAATGAATCCTGCGGACCGGCGTAAATATTTTCAATTACCGGGTAGCTCTTATTGGGATCCATATTGGCCGGGCGATATACCACGCCCCATATATCGGTTTTGCCATCCCTCGCCTTGGCAACAAACACCTCAGGGAGTTTGACGCCGGTAGCTAAAAGACCGGTCAAATCAGCATGTTCAAGCTCCATAACGGTTTTCAGGCCGGCATTGCTTTTGATCACAATGCGGGGAGCAATATTAACTTCTGAATACGTATCGATATAATATTTTCTGTCTGGCGAAAAGCTTAGGCTATGGTTACCTTTTTCGGGGGTAAGGTCAACAAGGTTTTTACCATCAAAACCTATGCGGTAATAGTGCATAAAGTAAGGATCTTCGCTTGTATTTTTACTGCTTCCTTTAAACCAGATCTGCCTTTTCTTAACATCCACACTATCAATATCACGCACTACCCAATCACCTTTGGTTACCAGTTTTTCTTTACCGCTCAATTCATCAACCAGGTAAATATGACGCCAGCCGTCTTTCTCGGTGATCCACACTATCTCATGCGTTTTGGAGGCGTAATAAGTAAAGATTCTTTGCTCGTAAATAAAAGTGTTTGTTTTTTCATCAATGATGTTTCGGGTTTTACCGGTGTTAACATCTACCTCAATAACCCTGAAACGCTGGTGACCACGATCAGCCTTTTCATAAGTAAAATAGCGGCTGTCACCATCGCGCCAATGCAATCGAGGGGCGCCAAAAAAATCTATCTTTTCTGCATCGGTTTTTATCGCACTTTTATCAGTGACGTTAAATATATATTGCTGATACGAGGTAAATTCATCGCCCGGCTGATCATATTCATGTGATTTCAGCACCGCTCTTGTGGTACCTGGTACTGAACTGAGCAAGTAATAAACTTCTTTTGTTTTCTTAGGGTCAATGCGATAACCTACGATATGTTTACTATCCGGCGACCATGTAAGCTCACCGTAAGGCTTATCTAAATTACCATCCGTAGTTAACTTGATTTCGGTTGAGTTTTTTAACGATTTAACGATGATGTTTCCGCCTTTTACAAAAGCAGCCCATTGTTTGTCGGGCGATACAGAATCGGCGCTAACACCTTCCCAACGGTAATGGCGCTCCTGCAGCGGTTTCTCGTTATCATAACTTTGATGTACGGTGTCGGTAGTTTTAATGCATTGCAGTGTGCCCAAATCGCACTTGAGCCAGGTACCGCCTGTTTTAAATGTTGCCTGCTTTTTATCGGCACTGAAAAACATATCTTCAATACGGAAGCCACCATCTTTTACAGGTTTGCCTGTTGCTTTGCTTACTTCATTACTTAGCTGGGCACTTTCAAAAATGGTTTTCTTTGTTCCTTTTTCAGGGTTAACCAAAACATAAGCCGTTTGATTATTGGCAATCTTTTTAACGTACCAGAATTCATTGCCTCCTGCCTGCCAGTTGGGCCTGATGCCGGTAATAAGCGGGATCTTCTTTAAGGCTGAATCAAGCACATCGGCTGCTTTGTAGTTTTGCAGTACTTCTGCGTGGGTGGGGTAATATGGAGTAGCTTTAGTTTGCTGAGCCTTGGCTGATTGACCTGCAGCTGCTAAAAAAAACGTTAACAGTAAATATTGGTGGTACCTTGTCATAAGTTATAGTGTTGCGTAAAGTTACCTAACACCACCCGTTTATATTTACATAAATTAACACATCATAGCAGGCATTTAGCAAAAGGGCCCGCGCCTTTTGGATGCGGGCCCTTTTGTTTGGTTAATGTCTTATGAAATTTCACGCAGGTCCAAGCGTTCTTCGCTTGAATTATAAAATCAGGAAGTGTCTACGCCTGGGCCGACAAGGCAGTCGACGGGGTTAACAGGGTTAACAGAAATTCGATTTTAAATCTATAAACAACTAACAATCAATCTATTAAACAACAGACAGGGTTACCTCTAAATCCAGAGCTCAGTTGAAGTTGAATGCTGTTAGCTCAAGAAACTAAACGAACAAAGGATTTAAAAAATCATCTCTTTAGAACAATACCCATGATTGGACACGAGTAAAGAATTAAACGCCGTATCGACTCACCCCGACATCACTGCGCTCGTCACCCCTCTCTACCCAAGCGTAAAGAGGGGATTTTACTCTTCTTTCCTTTACCCTCTTTCCGCCAAAGGCGAAGAGAGGGTGGTCCGGCATAGCGCAGACCGGGTGAGTCAACTATGCGCCATATCACTCTTATTTATTCTCTATCCTCTCAACGCTTCAATCTCCTCACGGGACTTAGGCAAATATTTACCTAATAACTGGCTACCTGTATCGGTTATTAAAAAGTTATCCTCGATACGGATGCCGCCGAAATCACGATAGGTATTCAACACATCGTAATTAATAAACTCAGCGAATTTCTTTTCGGCCTGCCAACGGTCTATCAGTTCGGGGATGATATAGATACCCGGCTCTACGGTAAGCACATAACCTGCTTCCAGTTCGCGGCCTAACCTCAATGATTTTAGACCGAAAACAGCAGTTTCCTTTTTCAAGGTATCGGTATAGCCAACGTATTGCTCGCCTAAATCTTCCATATCGTGGGTATCCATACCCAACATGTGACCTAAGCCGCATTGAAAAAACATAGCATGTGCTCCGGCTGCAACAGCCTCTGCAGGATCACCTTTCATCAGGTTTACCTGTTTAAGACCTTCGGCCAGTTTCTGACAAGCCTGCATATGTACATCTTTATAACGTACGCCGGGTTTCAGCATACTGATAGCATGATCCATCGAGTTCAAAACCACATCATACAGCTCCCTCTGGCGGCTGCTAAACTGCTTGCCTACCGGGAAGGTACGGGTCAAATCACCACCGTAGTGCATGGCGTTTTCCGCGCCGATATCACTTAGTACCATATCACCCTCTTCCAGGATATTACCGTAGTAATGCGTATGCAGCGTTTGGCCATGTTTGGTGATGATTGCCGGGTAACCTAAACGTGAATCGTTGGCTATAGCCACTTCATGCGCTTTGGCTACCAGTTCATACTCCCTGATACCCGGACGGGCATATTTCATTACTGCCAGTTCCATGTCAACACTGATGGATACGGCTTTCTCTATCTCGGCAACCTCAAGCGGAGTTTTGATAACCCTTTGGGCTATAACCGCTTTTACCAGTTGCAACGAAACACGACCGGCCACATCTTCCAGACTGGTGTTTAACCAATCGGCCAGTTTGATTTTATTTTCGGGGCGATAAGGCGGCAAAATATGAACCGGGCGACTGCCGGTAACCGCCTTATGAATGTAATGCTTTATATCGGCATAAGGCCTTGTTTGCGAAACGCCAACCAGCGCGGCCATTTCACTAACAGATGGCAGAGTACCTGTCCAGACAATATCATCAATGGTAAGGTCGTTGCCAAAGATTACTTCCTCGCCTGTATCGGTGTCAATGATAGCTGCTAAACCAGCTACATCAAGTCCGAAATAATATAAAAAGCTGCTATCCTGCCTAAACAGGTAGGTGTTGTCTTTATAGTTCATGCTGCTATCCTCGTTCCCTAACAAAACGATGATACCGTTGGCACCCATGCTCTGTTTTAAAACATTGCGGCGCTGTACGTAAACCTGCTGATCAAAAAGTTGAAGTTTCATAATGCAAAATTAAACATGCCGGCTCTGTTGAGGAACCGGCATGTGCAAGTATAATTTAAATTTGATTATCTGATGATGATTAACGGCTCACTATTTCTTCCATTCGCCATCAAACAAGCGCCAGATATTTGTTGGATTGGCCTGTTGTAAAGCTAAAGGCAATAATGCATCAGGGCAGTTTTGGTAGCAAACCGGGCGTACCCATCGCTTAGCTGCATTGATGCCTACCGCAGTAAAACGGCTATCGGTAGTGGCCGGGAACGGACCGCCATGCACCATGCTTGCGCAAACCTCAACACCCGTTGGTACGCCATTGAACAATACCCTCCCAGCTATAGTCGGCAATAGTTGCAACAAGTTGGAATGACCCGCAAAATCCTCGTCCGTACCCATTACTGTGGTAGTGAGTTGTCCCGATACCGATTTTAAAACTTTGATCAGTTCCTGTTCGTCTTTACAAGCTACCATTAATGAATATGGGCCAAACACCTCTTCATGCAACAGGTGATTTTCAAGGAAAGTTTCGGCGCTTACCAGGGCGATGGTTGGCTGTGCCTCGATGTCAACAGCCTCTGTAGCTGATTTTACAACGCTCGTTATGCCTTCCTGCTCCAAAGCAGCATGGCTCTTTTTTTCGTAAGCCGAATGGATGCCGGCATGCAGCATTTTGGCTGGTTTAATGCCTTCAATGCCATTACCCAACAGCTTATAGAAATTATCAAGGCCCTCACCTTCTACAGCCAGCATTAAGCCCGGATTGGTACAAAACTGACCAACACCCAAAGTAATGGAGCCGGCATACTGCGCAGCCAGATCGGCGGCATTTTTGCTCAAAGTATCTGGTAAAAATATAACCGGGTTGATGCTGCCCATTTCTGAAAACACAGGAATAGGCTTTTTACGTTCTGACGAATACTGCAGCAGGGCCAAACCACCAACGGTTGAACCGGTGAAGCCAACAGCAGCAGTATCATCGGCCTGAACCAATGCTTTGCCGCTTTCAAACGAAGTGCCATGTACATGTTGAAAAACGTGCTCAGGCATATTGCTGCTCACTATCGCTTTTTTGATAGCCTGGTAAACCATTTCAGAAGTTTCGGCATGAGCGGGGTGTGCTTTTACTACTACCGAACAGCCTGCACCCAATGCACTTGCAGTATCGCCACCTGCGGTTGAATACGCAAAAGGAAAATTACTTGCACCAAAAACAACTACCGGCCCCAGTGGAACAAGCATTTTGCGAAGGTCGGGACGAGGTAATGGCTGCCTGTTTGGCAGGGCAGTATCGATACTGGCCTCAACCCAGCTTCCCTCACGCAGCATCCCGGCAAACATACGTAGCTGACCAGTGGTACGGCCTCGCTCGCCGGTTAAACGGGGTAAAGGAAGATTAGTTTCTTCGGATGCTTTTTGTAGCAGGGCATCGCCTATTGCTTCAATTTCATCAGCAATAGCTTCTAAAAACAGGGCCTTTTGTTCGGCACTTGTTTTTTGGTAAGCCTCAAACGCGCTTTGCGATTGCTGCATGATGATATTTATTTCTTCGGTGCTTTCTTCTTTAAAGTTGTTAGCCATGACAGATATTTTATTAAAAAACGAGGGCTTACGCCACTATTTTGCGCAAGCAAATATATTTAACCTTTTATGATGTCGGCTGAAGATTCCTACCCAGTTATAGCAGGATTTTATCTTATTTCCACAGCACAACTTCAAAACAGATTAAAAAACGGTCAAGCAGTTAGATACTAAACACATAGGCAAACGTCTTGTTTACATCAATTTATAAAACCTTACCCCATGCGGCGGGATGTTGCAAGACACAGCAGCAACATTTTTGGCGATATCTTTTTGCTGCCAGAGATCCCGCACTGTTTTAACCTTGCCCACATGGATGTTGTTAAGATCAAGCGTATACTTTGAGTATTTTTCACCAAGATTGAAAATGCCTATAGCCTTGCCGCCGTCTGCCAGTTGCTTAACCCAAACCTGGATCTGTTTATTATTGATCACCCGCAAGGCCTGTTTGCCGGCCACATCCTGATCAATGGCTATAACCTCCCGGTTTTTTAACAGGTTTAAGGTAAACTCATCAAGCTTATCCATATCACAACCAATAAGCAGCGGTGCCGATAAAAGGCTCCATAAGCTCATGTGGGTATACTGTTCGTAAGGTGTCAGATTGGTTTGGTGCAGGTTTTCGCCCCAGCCTACCCTGCCTAAAATGAGCATATCCGGGTCGTTCCAGCCTCCGGGACCGGCATAGGCGGCGTTATTTATCTGGCTGAAGCCGATACCATATAGGCTTTCCCAGGTATCGGTAATATCCTCGGTTGTACGCCATAGGTTGCCATTCATTTGCGCCCCCCACTTCCAAACATCTTTTATGCCGTACTGACAAATGCTGTAAATAATATCCCGTGGTTGTTTTGCCAATTCATCGCGCATGACCATGTATGGCTTTTGTTGTGCAAACAGTGTTGTATCGCCTGCCGTTTGGTCCGAATAGCTGCACAGGTCGTATTTTAAATAGTCAACGCCCCAGTTAAAGTAGATGGCAGCATCCTGCCCTTCATGCCCTAACGAGCCCAGGTATCCGCCGCAGGTTTTAGCCCCCGGCGAAGAGTAAATGCCAAACTTTAATCCCTGTTGATGCAGGTGCGCACCAAGGGCTTTCATATCCGGAAATTTTTCGTTCGCGGCTATTTCTCCGTCCTGTTGCCTTGCGGGTGCCTGCCAGCCATCATCCACGTTAATAGCGTTCCAACCATAATCAGTAAGACCTTTATCAACCATAGCTTTAGCCGAAAGCCTTACCTTTTCATCACTTACATTTAATCCCCAGCAATTCCAGCTGTTCCAGCCCATGGGCGGGGTAAGCGCTAATAACCTGCCCGATTTGATGGTAAGGGTTCGTTCGCTTCTTCCTAAAGTATTGCTTACGGAAACTGATAATTTGTAATCTCCTGCATTTGGCGCAGCGCCGGTTATAATCCCCGTTTTATCATCCAACGATAAACCTTGAGGCAAATTCTTAACCATGTATTTCAACGGCTTTTGCCCGCTTGCCGCAATTTTATAAAGTACCGGTGAACCAGGATGAACGCCTAAAACCGAAGCGCCATTAATCATTGGTTTTAAAGATGCTTTAGGACTAAGCAAATACGGCGCTATTTCGGCAAAGGTTTTGGTCTTGCCGGATGCTGTTTCGGTAAACTCGTAAAGCAGTTTGATACCTTCGCGGTGCGGGAAGGTAAGCGTATAAGTTTCTTTGCCCAGGGATGGAAGGTTAGCAGCGATTGTTTTTTCGGCGATTGTCTTTTCCGTCACTTCGTCAACTATCCTGTAATGAAACTTACCAACGATATTACTTTTAAAGCTATTGCCCACTGTTAATTTCCGGACAGACTGCGCGTTGGGTAGAAAGCTGATATCGGTTTGGGTAAAAACGATGCCATCAAATTTTTCCAGCATATCAATATAGGGGTTTCCCATAAAAATACCGCCCGACCCGCCACCATCGTAAACTTTTATGGCGATGATATTTTCTCCGTCCCATTTAATGGCCGGATCATTTGCCGCAACGCAATAATTACGCACAGCAGGCCATTTACTTATATATCCACCTTTATCTTCGGGGAATGCCCCTGTTTTACCGATGAGTTTGCCGTTAAAATAAGTTTCGTCAACATCGTTAACATGGGCAAGGAATACCCGCAAACTATCGCTCCAAACTGCTTGCTTTTTTAATGAAGATGGGATAACTACATGGATGCGGTACCAGGCAAAGCCATGATAATCCGGGTAGCCCTGCTCCTGCCATACGTCGCCAACTTTGATGCTTTTCCACTGCATATCGTTGAAAGCGGCGTCTTTCCAGGCGGCATCATTCCCGGTAGAGAATTTTGCAGTGCTCAGCTTAATAAAATTTCCGTTTTGAGCGAAAGCTGCTATGGCGATAGTTAAAAGCCATAGCAGTGATAAGATCTTTTTCATGAATTAAGATAATAGAATGTCCCTGGTCTATAAACTTTCAACCGGGAGTTCGGCGGTTTTGCGTTGTTTGCTGCCGCCTATCAGGTAATAAACCGGGATGCCTGTTAAAGTAATGATCAAGCCTGGGTAAGTATAAGCAGGTTTATATTTAATAAGTAACAGACAAAAAGCAATGCCCATAATGATATAAATAACCGGCAGTACAGGGTAACCAAAGGCTTTATAAGGTCGCTCGGCATTAGGCATTTTTTTGCGGAGGATAAAGATCCCGATAATGGTAAGTACATAAAAAACCACCACCACAAAGGAGATCATATCCAGCAAATCGCCGTACTTACCGCTCAGGCTCCACAAGCAGGCAAAAACACACTGCAACCACAAACCAAAACCCGGCACTGAGTTTTTATTAAGCGTGCCTACTTTTTTAAAGAAAAGCCCGTCTTTTGCCATTGAATAGTAAACCCTCGCGCCCGACATGATGAGCCCGTTGTTACAGCCAAAGGTTGATACCATAATAAGCAGCGCAATGATCACCGTACCCGAACTGCCAAAAATGTGCTGCGAAGCAACTACGCCCACCCTGTCCTTATCGGCACTGGCAATATCATGCAGGGAAAGCACGCCGGTATACATTACATTGGTTAATATGTAAATCACCGTCACGATCAATGTACCAAGCGCTAAACTTAACCCGATATTCCTTTTCGGATTTTTAATCTCGCCGGCAATAAAAGTTACGTTATTCCATGAATCGCTACTGAATATGGAGCCCACCATGGCTGACGCTATTGCGCCCAGGGCAGCAATGGTGGTGTACGAAGCAATGGAGCCATTAGCGCTGAGGCTATGCATACTCCAGGCGTTTTTCCAGTTCTCGTTCCATACCGAAGCTTTCAGGGAGAATAATCCAAACACAATTAAGCCCAACAAGCTCAGCAGTTTGGCCATGGTGAAAATGGTTTGCACAATTTTACCGCTGTTTACTCCGCGGGTATTGATATAAGTTAAAAATACGATCACCAGGATTGAAAGCAGCTGAGCCGGAGATACGGTAACGAAGCCCAGATCTACAGCAACCAAACTTTCACTCAATTGAGGGATCAGGTAGGCCGTAAACTTAGCGAAGGCCACGCCCACGGCCGCAATAGTAGCTGTTTGGATCACCGTAAAAAAACTCCATCCGTATAAAAAACCTACTAACGGACTGTAAGCTTCCTTCAGGTAAACATACTGCCCCCCTGCCCTTGGAAACATGGCGCTCAGTTCACCGTAACTTAAGGCTGCGGTAAGGGTCATGAAGCCGGTGATAAGCCACACAAATAGCAGCCAGCCTGCACTGCCCACATTGCGGGTAATATCGGCGCTCACAATAAAAATACCGGAGCCAATCATACTGCCCGCCACCAGCATGGTGGCATCCATCAACCGCAACGAAGGCTTAAAAGAAGTGCTGTTCTCCATAAAAATGTTTTTTTTTGAAAGCTACAAGCAGAAGGCATAAGCAGGGAAATCGCTTTAAAATACGAGGCACCTAACGGAGCCATAAAATTTACTTGAAATCTGCTATAAACACGTTACCCCTCCGGGGTATTATATAACTCCGTTAGGAGTATCCTGTTTATAGCGGATCAATCTATCGCAAATGGCTCCATCGGAGCCCCGTATCAATTGGCAATTTTAAAAGCGATTTCCCTGAAAGCATAAGGCTTAAAGCTGATAGCATTACTTCAATGCTATTTAATAATTGATTTATTTAGTTACTTGCTTCCGAAATCGTAAAACTTCCAGCTTGTTGTAAAATCTTTAGTTAATGCCTGGTTGGTTAATGTTGCCCGCAACATTTCAACCGGGATCAGGTTTTCTTTGATGGCAGCATCGTGAAACTGCTTGTATGTCATTTTTCCGCTGTCAACCAGTTCTTTCCTCAATTCTGTTAATTGTAAGCCACCTAACAGGTAAGCCACCTGGTAAAGCGGACTATAGCCTCCCTCAAACGAGCGCCTTACTTCACCCTCGGCATTGGCGCGTTCATGACCCACACGATCAACCAAAAAGTCGATACATTGCTGTGGTGTCCAATTGCCTAAGTGATAATTAAGAGAGAATATGATGCGGGCGCAACGGTGCATGCGCCAAAACAGCATGCCTACACGTTCTTCAGGGCTTTTAGCAAAGCCTTTGTCGTACAACAAAAGCTCCCAGTATAAAGCCCAGCCTTCAATTGCAAACGGGGTACCAAAATCCTGGCGGTAGGCCTTGTAGCGGCTGTTCATGAAATACTGCAGGTTATGACCCGGGATCAACTCATGCTGCACGGTTCCTCTTGAAAAGTAAGGGTTGTTGCCACGCATACTCATCAGCCTATCGTCGTACTGCATGGTATTGGTTGGGTACGAAATACTGATTTCCTTGCCACCGGTAAAAAACGGATTAACCAATTGCCTTTGCGGCGACATCATGACCATGCCCCAGGTTTCTTCGGCCAATGGCGGTATCGTGATCAGGTCGCGTTCTTTGATGAAGCTAAGGGCATCGTTGTATAATTTAACAATCAATTCGGGCTGATGGCCTACCGGTACATAGCTGTTTTTTACCTTTTCAAGGGCTTTTTTCCAGTCGCTGCCAAAACCCATTTCCTGCGATGCCTTCAGCATTTCCTTATCGCACCAGGCAAACTCTTTGTTGGCAAGCTTGATAAGCTCTTCGGGCGTATAAGGGATCATCTCGGCCTGTAACTGGTTGATCAGCTCCTGCCTGCCGATAGGCACACCTTTTATACCACTACTATCACTTTTTTGGCTGGTGTTCAGCTTTCCTTTGCTGATGGCCAGCTCACTGTACCTGTCCAGCGCATTATCAAGTGCTTTGTAGGGTTCAGGCACCCACCACGTAAACGATGGATCATATTTATTATAAAAACCAAAAAAGTCCTTTAAGCGGCCTTTTAAACCCACTAATGCAGCTTTGGTCACCTTTGCCACAGGCATATCCACCGAAGGAAGTTTATGATATGCCGTAGTATCTGCTTTAAGTTCTTTCAAGATCTTGTTCAGGTCACCTGCAACTTTTTCGCCATCAACAAATGTTCCGCGGCGGCGTTTTTGTTCGAGCGCGTAGATCTCATCGGCGAATGAAATGTATTTTGCAGCCTGGCTGTACAGGTCATCTTCTTTCTTCAGATCTTTGAGATCAAAGTTGATGCGTTTTTTCAGCAGGATATAATCAACCTTGCCATAAATACTCAGGGAGTTAAAGTCTGTCTGCTCCAGTTGCTTCAGGTAATCATTATCAACCTCTATTAACCTTTTGCGTTGTTCGGGCGAATTAAGCACGTCCTGCTTATACTGATCTTCACCGCGCTCATTAACGTTATACGGCGAATAAAAGTCGCGAATGGCATTCATATCCTGCCCGTACCTGATAATGGTACCGGCTATTTCACTGGTTTGCTCATACAAATTACCGGCAGGAGCGGTTTGCGCTTTAGCGGTTAGGGTACCAATAGTAAGGACATAAAGGGCTAAACCTTTTATGGTTGTTTTAGTATTAATTAGCACGATAAATGGTGGTTTGAGGTAAGAAAATTAAAGCATCTATTAGCTTGCAGCCCTGTTCAGGCTGATGAGGTTGTTGTTATATGAGTCGAGATAACCGCGTGGCGAATTACCAATTACGCATTTAAACACCCGGTTAAAGTTGGTAATACTCTTGAAGCCGCATTTGTAAGCTACGGTATTGATACTTTCAAATTTATGAGCGATCAATTTTTTGCAGGCCTCGTTGATCCTGATCTCGTTCAGGAATGAGATAAAAGTATGACCGGTATGCTTTTTGAAATATCTGCAAAACGACTCAGGAGTCATATATGCAACTTTAGCAACATCCTCAAGTGTAATGGGTTCGCTATAGTGCTGCATAATGTAGTTATAGATATTACCAATCCTGATCCCTTCATTTTCGGTTATGCCCGGCAGGTTGCCATAGGTTGATAAAGGATCCAATTTGCTTTTGATATTGGTAAGCCCTTTAAGCAGATGAAAAAACTGGATCAGCTGATCGGGACCTGAAGCCTTTTGCAGCGCGATCATGATCTGCGATACTTTATCAACAACAGTGTGCGGTACTTTAAAGCCCTGCTGGTGCTGCTGCATAAATATAAGGCTGGGTTTTAGCTCAGGCAAATTAAACAACGGAGCCAACGCGCCTTCGGGGTTAAAAAATATGGTAAGCGCTTCTATTTGTTTATTGGCATTGGGCGCAAAGTATTCGGGGTTACTTTTAAACACGTGCGGCAGGTTAGCGCCAATTAAAAACAAATCGCCTGCAGAGTAATCATGCATGTTATTTCCTGCAATCAAAGTCCCCTCGCCCTGCTGGATCCATGTAAGCTGAATTTCTTTATGACGGTGCAGGTAGGGGTAATGGTAAGGCAAGCTAACCTTTTCTGCTATCACACTTTTATCGTGCGGAACCGGGATAGTAAATTGTAAAACTTTCATCTGCTACTTGATTATCACTTGTTGAATTTACAATTACTTAACTTAATTTGCTAATAAATGAAGTTAAAAGGATAAAATACGGGCAATATTTGATAATTTATGGTTGATACAGGTGCCAAAATTGACCGAAAAACCCTTTTTTATCCAACAAATAGAAAGTAAATTAAATGTTATATAAACAATTAAAATCGAAATTATAGCCACAACAGCCACCATTTGACCGAATAAAATATTTTTAATTGTACAGAATACAACTATTGTACATTTTACACTAACCATGCATTTTACGCAGAAAACCCGTTTTTTAATCTGTTTTTTATGATACAAGTAATAAAACAGACTCTTATAACGCAAAAAACCGTTCATCAGGGGTAAATGAACGGTTCCGTTTTCCGGCATGCCAGAAGGGTTATCAATTGTTTAAATTAAGATCTTTCAGGAGCAAATTCTTTAATATCAATAGAGGTTGGTTTGCCAGATATGATTTCGTTTGCCAGTAAACCCGTTGCCGCGCCAAGGCTCAAGCCCATCATACCATGCCCGGTAGCCACAGTAAGGTTGTTATATTGTTTGCTCCTGCCGATGTATGGTAATCCATCTGCAGATGAAGGCCGGAAACCGAACCAGATATCCTTTTGTTCAGGAACAGTAGGTTTTAAACCCGGGAAGTATTTTGGCACTGATTCTACAATACCTTTTACACGGTTCATGTTGATACGATCGTTGATCTTGTCAAGTTCCATGGTACCACCATAACGTAAACCACCATTCATTGGGGTTATGGCAACCCTTGCTTCGGCTAACAATGCCGGGATATGCATGGTTTCACTATTATCTTTTACATTGAAAGAATAACCTTTACCCGGCATCAGCAAGATCTTTAAACCCAACAATCTGCCAATAGCCGGCGACCATGAACCACCCGCAATAATGTATTCATCAGCAGTAAACTCTTCATTGTCTGCCAATGCCCTGCTCACTTTACCACCTTTGGTTTCAATTTTAGTAACCTCTTTATTGGTAAGCAATTTTACACCAACGGTTTTCAGGTGCCTGATCAAAGCCGCCATCAGCTTATTTGGCGAAAGGTGTGCATCGCAACGGTAATGTACCGCGCCCAACACATCAAGTTCAAGCTTGGGTTGCAGCTTTTTACAGTCATTAACACTAAGCACCGCCATATCCAGGCCCAATTCCCTGCCCTTTTCGGCCATATGTGCTTCTTCCTCGCCAGCCTTTTCGGTTTTATAAAACATCAGGATGCCTTTTTCAACCAGGTCAAAATCAAAACCGGGCTCTTTGCTCAGGTCCTCATAAAGCTTTTTGCTAAGCAGAGAAAGTTCCGTTAAAGGAACAGCCGATTTTTCAACGTGTGCTGCATTGGCTTTCTTTAAGAATTTCAATCCCCATGAAATTAGTTCGGGGTTTAAGGATGGTTTTACGTAGAACGGGCTTTTGCTGTTAAATATCCACTTAATACCCTGCGAAACCATACCCGGAGTTGCCAGCGGGATAAAATGGCTTGGCACTATCATACCAGCGTTGCCATATGAGCAGCTATCTGTCATATCGCCTTTATCCAGCACAGTAACCTCGTGCCCGGCCTTTTGCAAGTAATAAGCCGAACTAAGTCCTACTATTCCACCTCCTATTATCAGCACCTTTGCCATTTTTATTTTAAGCTGAAAGCTTAAGGCGGAAAGCCGAAAGCTTTATTTAGAAAATTATTTAATTAAAAAATAACGTCCCATCAGGGTCTCTCGCAGAGGACCCTGATGCATACGCCATGCAGATTCGCCGTTCTGACCATTTATTAGATGTTTAGAATGCGGGAACCTCAGGGTCCTCTGCGAGAGACCCTGAGGGAACGTGGATATTGTTATATCACCTGGAAACCATGAGCATAAGGATCGTCATCATCTATCTTGATGGTGTTGTAGCCATATACTTTGGCCCAGCCTTCTACACTTGGTATAATAGCATCGATATCATTGATCTTAACTACATCTTCAACCCTGCCGGTAAATTTACTGCCTATGATGCTTTCATGAATAAAAGACTCACCTACCTTCAATTTACCTTTGGCAAACCACTGCGCCATACGCGCTGATGTACCGGTTCCGCAAGGGGACCTGTCGATAGCTTTATCACCATAAAATACCGCGTTACGTGCAGTTGCATCTGCCGATAAGGTAGCACCTGCCCAAAGGATGTGCGTACAGGTATTGATAGTAGGATCCTGCGGATGTACAAATTGGTACTTTTCGTTAATACGTTTGCGCAACACCTGGCTCCAGGCAATCAGCTGACCGGCTGTATAATGCTCGATACCTTTAAAATTAGGCTGAGGATCAACAATGGCGTAATAGTTACCACCATACGAAACGTCGATAGTAAGTGTGCCAAGGTCAGGACATTCAACCTCTAAATCAGTTGCAGCAAGATATGCGGCCACATTTCTGAGTTTCACCGAGGTTACCTTTTTGCCTTCCTGCTTGTACTCAATGAGCACAAGACCAGCAGGTGCTTCCATCCGCACAATACCCGGAGTTTTTGGCTGAATCAACCCTTCTTCAATGGCTATCGTGATAGTACCGATAGTTCCGTGACCGCACATCGGTAAACAACCGCTTGTTTCGATAAACAAAACAGCAACGTCATTTTCCGGATCGTGAGGCGGATACAGGATACTCCCCGACATCATATCATGACCACGGGGCTCAAACATCAGGCCCGTTCTGATCCAGTCGTACTCTTTTAAAAAGTGCTGACGTTTCTGGCTCATGTTGTCGCCTTTAAGGGTGGGACCACCGCCGGCCACCAACCTTACGGGATTACCGCAGGTATGGGCGTCAACACAAAAGAAAGTTTTACTTGCCATATGTTATTATAACGCTACTTCGGTTAATTTCCCCCAGCTACCTACAGGCAACTCAGGCCTTGCGGCAAGTGCATCGTTGATAATTTTCTGAACTTTTTCGCGCTCTGCACCAATTAATGGTAAACGTGGTGCGCGTACATTTTCGGTACCAATACCGGTTGCAACCTCGGCCAGTTTAATATATTGCACCAACTTAGGGTGGATATCCAGCTCAAGTACCGGTAAAAACCAACGGTAAATAGCCAAAGCCTCGTCGTAGCGTTTTGCTTTAACCAAACGGTAAATAGCAACAGTTTCTTTAGGGAAGGCATCAACCAAACCGGCAACCCAGCCATCAGCACCCATCACAAGGCTTTCCATAGCCAGGGGATCAACGCCGGTAAAAATCTTGAACCTTTCGCCAAAACGGTTGATCATGCGGGTAACGTTTGATATATCACGGGTTGATTCTTTTACCGCCTGGATATTATCGTAAGCAGCAAGCTCTTCAAACATATCTAAAGTAACCTCAACTTTGTAATCAACAGGATTGTTATAGATCATGATTGGCAATTCGGTACTTTTTGCAATAGTAGTAAGGTAAGCGACCGTTTCGCGGGCCTCACTATTATAACGCATCGGCGGCAACAGCATTAGGCCATCAGCACCTTTATCAAATGCTTTTTGGGCGTAAGCAACAGCCGCTTTGGTAGTTTGCTCGGCAATGTTCAGTATAACAGGTACTTTTCCTTTTACAAACTCAACAGTATGTGTAAGCAGCGCGAATTTTTCGTCATCGCTTAAAACGCTTGCTTCGCCTAATGAGCCGCCTAATATAAATCCGTCAACGCCGGCCTCAAGCTGGGCGTTCAGGTTTATATCAAAAGCATCAAAATCAAGTTCGTCATTATCTGTAAATTTTGTAGTTACTGCAGGGAGTACACCTTTCCAATCAAAAGTTATCATTGTATATTATTTTTCACAAAACTAAAAATAGTATTAAATAAGTTTATTTAACAATTTAGCAGACAATAACCGTATTTTAACCAATAATGTCAAAATCGCGCGTATTGCCTGCTAAATAACGCCTATTGCGCATCCCACCAAACCCTGTCGGTAAGCTTAGCGTTTTGCTGCGGCTGCGGGTTTGAAGTCATTTCTGACTGAGGATACAACACCCTGCGTGGGATATCCGACAAGGCGTTTTTCACCTTGGTTAAAGCCGGGAATCCCGTACGCCTCCAGTCAACATAATTCTCCATCGACAGGAAGTTAGCTACAACCTTTTCCTCAATAATGAGCTTCATGGCATTGGCACTGGTAAGCGTTCCCCTTGAAGTTAAGTAACTATCCGCAACATCATCGGCAATACCCAGTTTTGACATGTGCGATTTAACCGCCTGCGAATAAACCGGTTGTGCGGCGGTAGCCCCGGATATTACAAATGTAGCTTCAGCTTTTAAAAATAATGCCTCCGAGTAAGTAACAATATAGTTATTTGAACTTGTACTTGCATAAAAAGAGCCACCTAATGAGTAGGCCTCCAAACTGCCAATATCGTCCGAGCCGATCACACGTCCGGTATACAATCCGGTTTCAATTGCTGGAGCCACCATTTTTGATTTGCGCGGGTCTTTCCTGGCTTCAAAACCGTCAACAAATGTTGATGCCAATACCAGCGTTGAACCCGGCAAAAAGTTTTGCTGCCATGGATTTTCCGCTCCGGCCCCGCCAGCGAAAGGCATTTTCATATCATCGTCATTACTTGCCATGCCATTTTGAAGGGCAGTGAGTGCCAACTGTGCCTGTGCTGCTGCCGTATGGCCGGGTGCTTTAGTGAGGTGCATATAATAACGCGCCTTTAATGTATAAGCCGCCTTTTTCCATTTGCTCATATCACCGGTGTAGTAAAAATCATCGCCGGTTGGCACGGTAGCGCTGCTTTTGGCAATATCGGCAATAGCATTATCGAGCAGGGTTTGGATCTGCGCATAAACAGATTCCTGGCTGTCATAAGTTGGTGTAACGTTGGCAATACCCTGAAAACCTTTTGAAAAGGGAACATCGCCCCAAACATCAGTAGCCGAGCCAAGTGTATAAGCCAGCAAAATCTTTGATATGGCTGCGTAATTCGCATTACCATCGGCCTCGGCTTTTTTATTTAGCAGAACCAGGTTGTTCATTACCTGCGTATAAAAGTTATACCAGTCGGTATCCATATCCTGGTGGTACATGAGGTATGTGCCAAAATTTGGCGGCACCTGGTTTAAGGCTATGACCTGCAGGTATTGCTGTATTACTATCGGAAGGTTACCGCCGGCGGTGATATTTTGTGATATGGCAGCTTCAACCGGGGCCAGGATCAGTGATTCTTTAACATCGATAGGTCTGTTGGGATCGTGGTTTACATCAATGTATTTTTTACAGCCCGTAAAGCTTACCAACGCGCATGTTATTAACGTGATATATTTATTTTTCATGACAATTTCTTATTAGTGATTTAAATTATAGGGTAACTTTCAAGCTAAAATCAACTGATTTTGAGGTTGGGGTTGAGAATGAATAGATCCCCTGTGAACCATTTGATGAACCAAATGAGCTAACTTCCGGGTCGCCGCCGGTAAAGTGCGGTGCATGGATCCAAAGGTTGCGGCCCGTTACACTAAATGTTGCCGATTTGAAAGGGCTTTTACTTAACCATGATGGCTTTAAAGTGTAACCCAAACTCACATTACGCAGTTTAACATAGCTGCCGTCCTGGATAACAGACTCCAGCACACCGTTTGCGCGCTGATAATACGCCTGACCGTTAACTGCTACTGTGTTTGGTTGCCCTGTAGTTGCATTTACACCATCAACTACTCTTAAACCACGGTTTTCAGTAACTTTTGGCGTGCCATAGAAATAGCCATAGCCATCAACATTATTTTGAATATCGCCGCCGCGTTTGATATCAAAAAAGAAACTGAAATTGAATTGTTTATACCTGAAGTTGTTGTTAATACCACCAAGCCAGTTAGGGTTAATATTACCTACTATACCCTGGTTATCATCGGCATATGGAAGCCCCGAATCGTCAATCAATAACTTACCTGCAGCGTTACGAGCATAACGGGTACCATATATCACGCCGTAAGGCTGCCCAATAACGACATTGGTAAAGCCAATGTTAATCAATGACAGGTCTTTATAAATAGATAATACCTTATTCCTGTTACGTGTAAAATTTAAAGTAAAGTCCCAGTTAAAGTCGTGGCTTTTTATCGGGTTTACATTTAATAATACTTCAATACCCTTGTTACGCATTACTGCAGAGTTTACACTTGTTGCAGAATACCCTGTTGAGGGCGGAAGCGCCACAGTAGGTATGATACCACCATTTGTTTTTTTATTGTAGAATGAAGCCTCAAGACTGATCCTGTTATTAAAGAAACCCGCCTCAAACCCTGCTTCAAACTCGTTGATACGCTCGTTTTTAAGATTAGGATTGCCCAGTACATCGTTGATTAAAAAACCAGCCTGCTGGTTATAAGGGAAAGAGAGGTTCCGGACAGTTGCTTTATTATATGGGGTTAACAAGCTATAGGCACCAATGCTGCCATCGTTACCAACGGTACCATATGAAACCCTTACCTTGCCCAGATTCATGACCTTTGAAAATTCGGGGCTAAAAAACTCCGAGAATATGAAGCTACCGGCAGCAGAACCATATGGATAAAAGCTGTGGTCTATTGAAAGTACAGAGTTACCATCGTACCGTCCGGTTAATGACAATAGCAGAAAACGTTTATATTCGATATTTGATTGCAGGTAGAAACCCACTTTTCGCTGCAATGATGAGCCTTCACTATAATTAACTGTTGATGCGGAAGCCATATTATACAAACCGGGTACAGTTAAGCCAACACCATTTGCGTATGTACTTTCACCATAGGTAGAGATCAGGTTATTACCCAGCACAACATCCACATTGAAATTGCCAAACTGCTTGTTAGCACTGATTAATAAATCATTATTGTACTGGCGGTAAGTAAGGTTCTGATCAACCAGCCTGCCATTGGGGTTTGACACCGACTGGGTTGATTCATGATACCTGTCCATTTCGGCATAAACATCGGCACCAAACCTTTCGGTAATAGTTAACCACGACAGGGGTTTATAATCGGCAGTAAAAGTTGGCAAAAACCGGTTAACGCCCGAATGGTTCTTGATATTATCCAATACCCAATAAGGGTTATTCCTGGAGAAACGATACAACCGCTGTGTACCATCTGCATTTAAATAAGGCTGCAGATTATATGATACCGGCGCTGTAAAAATTGTCCAAACCGGGCTTTCCAGCGCATAACCTTCCGGCAACCTGTCATTTTGTGAATTGGAGTAATTTAGTTGAAATGTGGTAGTCAGGTTTTTGAGCACTTGCGCACTGTATTTAGCGAAGAAAGTATTGCGCAAAAATTTAGTTGTTGGCACCGTACCCTGCTGGTTAAAATTAGAGTACGAAACCAGGTAAGTAGAATTGTTACCGCCACCGCCGATGTTAACAGTATTATTATACGTGTGGCCGGTTTTAAAAAACAGATCAGACTGGTTATAAACTTTCGCGGGTTGCCCATTTATTTTCAGGGTGTCCATGCGCGCACCCCATGATGTACTTGTTTTTTGATTTACGCCATCATAATAAATACCGTTTGTACCTTGCGAATACTTATTTTGAATTTGAGGCAACAACGGGTTTTCAAAAGAAAAGTCGGACGAAAAAGTGATAAGCGGCTTTTGATTCAAAGCGCCGTTTTTAGTGGTAATAATAACAACACCATTCGCACCCTTTGAACCATAAAGGGCCGTTGCTGCAGCACCTTTCAACACGTTCATACTGGCAATAATAGAGGGATCAATATCAGCCAGTCTATTTGTGCCCGGGCCGGAGTTAAGGTTACCTGTTTCAGCATTATCAACAGGAACCCCGTCAATAACCATTAGGGGTCCATTTTCGCCATAAAATGAAGTTGCGCCTCTGATCACGATCCTTGCGGAGCTACCCGGCGTACCCGATGAGCTTGTAACCTGCACGCCTGATACCTTACCGGCAAGAGCATTTACCAGATTGGGCTCTTTTGACTGCGCAATCGATTCGGCTTTTACCTCCTGGGAGCTGTAAGTTAAGATCCTTTTGTCGCGTTTTATACCCAGAGCGGTAACAACAACTTCGTTCAGCTGTTTATTATCCTCGGCTAAAGCTACATTAACCTGAGCTTGTCCTGTTAACTTAATTTCCTGGGTTGCAAAACCAATAGCGGTTACCATAAGTGTACCCTGCCCGGTATAGTTAAGGCTAAACATACCACTACCGTTGGTAACAGAGCCGGCGCTTGTATTTTTTATTTTAACGGAAGCGCCAACTATGGGCTCGCCCTTCTCGTCGGTTACCTTTCCTTTTAATGTTACTGTTTGCGCGTAGGTGCTGTAACAAAACACAAACACACTTAGTAAAGGCAAAATGAACCTCTTTAGTAATTGTTTAAACTTCATAAATTAAATTTTGGGGTTAAAAACTATATATTACATGCTGTATTTCAGACACGTAAAACTATCTGCGAGCCGCCCCTTGTTTTTTTATGAAATTTGCCAATACTGCCCGTATCTTAACATTACTGTTACAATAGCATTAATTTGATATTATATTTATATAAAAACCCGTTAAAACGTTAATATATTGATAGTTAATTCGCAGTATCGTTAATAAACTCACTGTAAATAACCTGCACGTTAAAAAAACGGATAAAATCCTGCTATCAACTGCAAAATATTATTCAAAATAATTGTGCAAAGCACACTAATTTAGTTGAAAGTTATTCTTACCGTTACACAAACATATCATGCTAATAAAAAAGTGGTTTAAATTGAACTTATGCCTCGTAGCCTGCTTAGCAGGGGCACAAACTATCCAGGCACAATCCTACGTACCCGAATTGAACGATACCCGGGTAAAGATAAAACCGGTAGTTCCGGTTAAAGCCTATTCTTTTAATTTAAAGGACGTTCAATTATTGGAAAGCCCTTTTAAAACGGCAATGGATGCTGATGTTAAATATCTGCTATCTATAGAGCCCGACAGATTGCTTTCGGCTTTCCGCTCGCATTCGGGCCTTACACCTAAAGGTAAAATGTACGAAGGCTGGGAATCGTCAGGTTTAGCAGGGCATACATTAGGACATTACCTGTCGGCCATTTCCATGCACTACGCATCAACCCGGGATCCTGAATTTTTGAAACGCGTAAACTATATAGTTAAAGAACTTGACGAATGCCAGGTAGCCCGTAAAACAGGTTACGTGGGCGCAATCCCCAAAGAAGACACTATCTGGGCCGAGGTTGCCAAAGGCGAGATCCGCTCCCGTGGCTTCGATTTGAACGGTGGCTGGTCGCCATGGTATACTGTGCATAAAATTATGGCCGGTTTACTTGATGCCTATTTATATTGCAATAATGCCGAAGCCTTAAAAGTATGCAAAGGTATGGCCAACTGGACAGGCGAAACCATCAAAAACCTTGATGACGAGAAACTGCAAAAAATGCTGCTGTGTGAATATGGAGGTATGGCAGAAACATTAACTAATCTTTATGCTATTAATGGGGATAAAAAATACCTGGAGCTATCATATAAATTCTATGATAAAAAGATCCTCGATCCCCTATCTCAAAAACAGGATATATTGCCGGGTAAACATTCAAACACCCAAATCCCCAAAATCATTGCCAGTGCACGCAGGTACGAGCTTACCGGCGATAAAAAAGACAAGGCTATAGCCGATTTCTTTTGGGAAACCATTGTTAACCACCATTCCTACGCAACAGGAGGTAACAGCAATTATGAATACCTGAGCGATGCAGACAAACTGAACGATAAGCTAACAGAAAACACTACCGAAACCTGCAATACCTACAACATGCTGAAATTAACCCGGCATTTGTTTGCGGTTGAGCCTTCGGCCATGCTGATGGATTATTACGAGAAAGCGCTGTATAACCATATCCTTGCATCGCAAAACCACACCGATGGGATGATGTGCTACTTTGTACCACTTAGAATGGGCGGCACCAAGCATTACAGCACCCCTTTTGATGACTTTACCTGCTGTGTTGGTTCGGGCATGGAAAACCATGTTAAATACAACGAAAGTATTTATTTTAAAGGTACCGACGGCAGCTTATATGTAAACCTGTTCATCCCCTCAGTACTTAACTGGGCATCAAAAGGTTTATCGGTGAAGCAGCAAAGCAGTTTCCCTAATGATGATCATATCACATTTACGGTGAACACCAAAAAGCCGCTTACCATGGCTATCCGCATCCGTAAACCAAAATGGACTGCCAACCCAACCATCAGCATTAACGGGAAAACTCAAAATGCTGCCACTGATGATCAGGGATATATTGTGCTAAACCGCAAATGGAGCAACAACGATAAAATTGAGTTTACAACACCCGAAAAACTTTATACCGAAGCCATGCCCGACAATGCCAACAGGCGCGCGGTATTTTACGGCCCGGTATTATTGGCTGGTGTTTTAGGCAATACAGAGCCCGATCCGTTGAAAGGTGTTCCGGTTTTTGTAACCAGCGAAACTGACCCTAACCAATGGCTGCAAATGGTTGATAAAAAACAGCTAAGTTTCCGCACGGTGAATATCTCAAAACCCGAAGAAGTTACTTTGATCCCATTCAATCAAACCCAAAATCAATACTATTCTGTTTACTGGGACGTATTTACACCACAGGCCTGGGTTGTGCAGCAAAAAGCGTATGATGAACAAAGGAAAAAACAACAGGAACTCGAAGCCCGCACCATGGATATTTTGCGTGTAGGCGAAATGCAGCCCGAGCGCGATCATAACTTCAGCAGTGAAAACGCCACTACAGGCGAAGATCACCAAAAGAAATGGCGGTCGACAGAGAACGGAGGCTTTCTGCAATACGAAATGAAGGTTGATGCCAATGCACAAAACACGCTGATTAACAGCTACTGGGGCATGGATAACCGCGGCAGAAAATTTGACATCCTGATTGATGGCGTTAAATTGGCTTCTGAAGATTTGAACCAATATAAAGAGAGCCGTTTTTACGATATCAGCTACACCTTGCCTATTGAACTGACAAAAGGCAAACAAAAAGTAACCGTAAAACTGTTGCCGCAAAAAGAGAACAGCGCAGGCCCGGTTTACGGCAGCCGGATGGTTAAAAACTAATTTTAAAGTAAAAGAACTTGAATATCATGATCAATAAACAAAAAGTTGCCGGTGCGCTTGCCTTTTCACTGGCTGCACTTACAAGTCCGGTATTGGCACAGCAAAAAGATTACCCTATTCAACCTGTTGTCTTCACCAGCGTACATGTAAATGACAACTTCTGGCAGCCCAAAATGGAAGTAAATGCCACCGTTACCATTCCGTATGTACTGGCGCAATGTAAGGCAAACGGGCGTATGGATAACTTTTTACGTGCGGCAAAAAAACTGGATGGCGATAAACTAAGTGAGTTTCCGTTTGATGATACAGACGTTTATAAGGCCATTGAAGGTGCATCCTATTCTATGCAGAATAAAAGGAACCCGCAGCTTGATAAATCCATTGATAGCCTCATCTCCATTATTGGCGCGGCCCAGGAGCCGGATGGCTATCTATACACTTTCAGGACTGTTAACGCCAAAAAGCCGCATGAATGGATAGGTTCCAAACGCTGGGAAAAGGAAGAAGACCTTAGCCACGAACTATATAACGCAGGCCACCTTTACGAAGCCGCTGTAGCACATTACCAGGCAACCGGTAAACGCACACTGCTCAACATTGCCATAAAAAATGCTGACCTACTTGTTAAAACTTTCGGGCCGGGCAAAATTGAGGAATATCCAGGCCACCAGATTGTGGAGATCGGCTTATCAAAAATGTACCGGGTTACCGGCAACAAACAATACCTCGACCTTGCCAAATTCTTTTTAGATGTACGCGGCCCAAAAGGAGATGCTT
Organism: Mucilaginibacter gossypii; assembly: GCF_017569325.2. Classification (NCBI taxonomy): domain Bacteria; kingdom Pseudomonadati; phylum Bacteroidota; class Sphingobacteriia; order Sphingobacteriales; family Sphingobacteriaceae; genus Mucilaginibacter; species Mucilaginibacter gossypii. The sequence goes on from NZ_CP071878.2 coordinate 3,866,897, forward strand.
ACAACCAGGCCGATAAAAAGGTAGTTGACCAGCATGAAGCCGAAGGGCACGCGGTACGGGCTGCTTACATGTACACCGGCATGGCCGATATTGCTGCATTGACAGGTAATACCAAATATTTGGCAGCCATAGATGATATCTGGAGCGATGTGGTAACCAAGAAATTATACATCACCGGCGGCATCGGTGCAACCGGGGCAGGTGAAGCTTTTGGCGAGGCATATCAATTACCTAATATGTCGGCCTATGCAGAAACCTGTGCGGCCATTGGCAACGTTTACTGGAACAACAGGATGTTCCTGCTGCACGGCGATTCGAAATATATTGATGTGCTTGAGCGTACGCTTTATAATGGCCTGTTATCGGGCGTCTCGTTGAGTGGTAACAGATTTTTCTATCCAAATCCGCTGGCTTCCATGTTCCAGCACCAGCGCAGCGCTTGGATCAGTTGTGCCTGCTGTATCAGTAACATGACCCGCTTTTTACCTTCATTACCGGGTTATGTGTATGCCAAAAACAAAAACGACCTGTACGTTAACCTGTTCATGAGCAACTCAAGCAATATCAAACTTACTGAGGGTAACGTGAACATAGTACAGCAAACGGATTACCCATGGAAAGGTAGGGTGGATATCACTGTTAACCCCGATAAAGTGGGTGAATTTACATTAAGGGTACGTATCCCGGGCTGGGCAAAACAACAACCTGTACCCGGCGATCTGTATACCTTCATGAATAAGAAGTCTTTCCCGCTTACATTGATGATCAACGGGCAGGCAAAATCATTTGAAACAGAAAAAGGCTACGCCGTTTTAAAACGCACCTGGAAAAAAGGCGATAAGGTTTCACTTTTATTACCGATGGAAACCGAAAAGGTATTGGCCAATCAACAGGTTAAAGACGACCGTGGCAGATTTGCCTTTGAGCGCGGCCCTATCGTTTATTGCCTTGAAGGCCCTGATAACAAGGATAGCCTGGTACAAAACATATTAATTGATAAAAACGCCATTGCCGATGCCAACTATCATGCCGACCTGCTTAACGGTGTTGATGTAATCAGCGCAGAAGGAAAAAGCGCCAAACGCCAACTAAAAACCGACAGCATTTTACAAACCGAGCAAATGGTGAAGGCTATCCCCTACTATGCCTGGGCCAATCGCGGTCCCAGCGAAATGACCGTTTGGATCCCTTATGAAACTTCGGCAGTGCGGCCAAAACCGGCACCTACCATTGCCAGCACCAGCAAAGTGAGCGCGTCGTTAAAAAACGTAAGGATGTTTGCTGCCATAAAAGATCAGTATGAACCCGCCGATTCCAAAGATACCAACTACCCATACCTGCACTGGTGGCCCGCCAAAAACACCAATGAGTTTGTGCAATATGATTTTGATGCCGAACATACCGTAAGCGAATCGAAAGTTTACTGGTACGATGACGGCCCATGGGGTGGCTGCCGTATCCCGGTATCGTACAAGATCCTGTATAAAAAAGACGGGCAGTGGGTTCCTGTTAAAAATACTACACCCTACGCCATAAGTAAAGATAGCTTTAACGTAGTTACTTTTGAGCCAGTTGCTACTACAGCCTTACGGATGGAAATTCAGTTACCGGTTGATAATTCTTCCGGGATCCACGAATGGGCGGTTAAATAACCTCCTGTTATCCATAATAACAGTAAAGCCTTTCCGTTTATGCGAAAGGCTTTACTATTTTAATTACACCGCAACGGAATACTTTAAGTATGAAAAAGCCCATTTTACCTATAAACTTATATTCCCTACATTTGCGGCCTTAAAAAATAAAAAAATGATAAATTTCGAAAAAGTGAAAGAAGTAATCGCAGCAGCTGAAGCTGATGCGGCAAGCTTTTATGAAAAAGGCAACAAAGCTGCCGGTACAAGGTTGCGTAACGCTATGCAACAGTTAAAAGTATTAGCTACGGATATCCGTAAAGAAGTTACTGAAAAGAAAAACGCAGCAGCTTAATCACTGTTAAAAATGTTTTTAGATAAAGCGGGGCTGGTTTTCCATGTACCCGCTTTATTTTTTTTCGATGCCACTGCCATTTCAATCACTCGCTTGGGTTTTTCCACGGCGGCGAACTGCCTAAAGCACAACAAGGCATAGCAAGTACAATCTACTGCCCGACACACAGGTTTAAAATGTAACGAACCAGAAAGTATTTGTAACAAACTCAAAAGTATTTTCACTCCCGTTGATCTTTCTTTGTAAACCTTCTGAAAAAACATTCATAATCAAAACAACCCGATATGAAACGGAATACATTTGTACGCGCTTTGATCGGCGCTGCCACATTTTTAGCTATTCCATTTGATGGAGTTGCCAATAACCTCTTCAAAACCAGGGAAAAGAAAGGCTTTAAAATCGATGCAGGAGCAGATCGCGCTCAAAATTCAATGCACTTATTTGATGGTGATACTTTCTATACCAAAGTTTCAACCAGAGATACTGATGGTGATATGTATGTTTATGAATCAACCCGGGTTAAAAAAGGCGGGCCTAACCTACATGTACATTATGAGCAGGACGAATGGTGGTATATTTTAGAAGGTGAATTTCAAATAAAAGTAGGAGATCAGCTATTTCATACCAAACCCGGCGACAGTGTATTTGGACCGCGGGGCGTTCCGCACACTTTTACTAAAATAGGCGATGGCGCACCAGCTAAAATGCTGATTACCTTTCAGCCGGCCGGTAAAATGGAAGCTTGTTTCCAGGCATTGAGCGATGGTTTGATGAAAGGTAAATCCGAAGCCGAGCTTGACGCGTTCAGAAAGGAACATGGCTTTGAACGTGTAGGCCCCCCGCTTGATTACTATAAAAAGTTTTAGCCGACGCAACCATCATTTTTACCAAATAATTTATTTCTGATGTTAATTTATATACCTTCTTACTTATCATGAAGTGGCTTGCTTTTAAACAAAAACTGAGCCTGGTTTACTTATGCCTTATACCTTTAGCAGTTGTAGCTATAGGATTTGGGATAGGCCATGTGAGTTATAAAATTTATTTGCCAATTTGGGTTGTTAACGCCTGTTTAATGGTAGCAGCAACGTGGCATTTAGGTGGCTATCAACTCCGAAACAATAACCAGGAGATAAAGAAGCAGGTAATCACAGCTTTATTACTATTTGCACCCTGGCTATTATTTTCCATTTTCGCCGGAATGGGGCCACCACCTGCTACTTTACAAGGTTGGGTAAATGCTGCTGCAGAGCAGCAGATCCGGTATACTATACTCATTGCAGGCGGTATTTTGTTTGCGCTTGGTTCTGCATTATTGAAAGTAAAATTACAGGCGGCAGGCGAAAATCTATATTCGGTAATGGCTTCAGCAGCGATTAATCTTTCATTGCCACTCTTTATCATCAACATGGCTTTTTGGGGATATTACCTAACTGATGCATTCCGGGTGTTTATACAATCAGGTGTTTCCAAACGCCCGGACCTGCATGGGCCAATAAAAAGTTTATTTTATGTGATCAGTATAGCCGAAGTATTACTGATGTACCTTGGCACCGTATTTTTTGCCGTTTCACTTAAAGTCACCGGGCGTTTTAATCCGGTTGCCTGCCGGTATTATATCATCTTCGGTTTAATCGGCATGATGCTGGTTGTATTACCATCCTACTGGCCCGAGCCATTCGGCACCGCCGGTTACCTTGTTGCTATACCTGCCATCCCTTTCATAATGCCATACCTTATTGGTGTACACCTGTTAAAGCATGCTAAAGCTGATTAGCTCAAAACTTGTAATATAATAAAAGAGGGCGCTGCTACTTTTTCTTTAAAGTAACAGCGCCCTCCTTTTAATTGGCTACCCTGACCCTATTTCCCTAAAACATCCAAAACAGGGTGATCAATCGCATTTAATGTATTTTCTGATGGTTTTATCAGTTCAAGTACGGTAATTTCATTATTACCTTTTTTGAGCCATTCAACCGGCACATACAAGGTTTGCTGAGGACCGCAATTCCAGTAGCGGCCTAAGTTGTGTCCGTTGAGCCAAACAATACCCTTACCCCATGTACTCATATCAAGATAGGTATCGGCCAATTTATCAACCTTGAAAACTGCTTTTTTCAATTGCGGTGTGTTGTTAGCTGCAACCTTTTTAATTGCCGGATTTGTTTTCACTTTATTGATATCATCAAAAGGCAGTGAATACATTTTCCAGTTTTTCAGCTCAGTACCGGCAAAAAGTACCTTTTCGGTAATACCCTTTTTGTTTTTAAGCAGATAAGGCCCAAAATTGATGCGGCCAAGGTTTTCAACCAAAATATCCAATGTTACCTTTCCTTTTGGTAAGCTGATCATTAAGCTATCCTGGTATTTGCGCCTGTCGACGATCCCCACACGCTTACCGTTTACGAAGATCATGCCATAATCGCGCAGGTCTTTCAATTTAAGCAGACCAGATTTGCCGCCGTTAATGGTTGTACGATACAACACAAAACCGTAAGCCTGGTTCAGGTCTTCAAAGGTAAGCGGAGTATTGTTGGCCTTTGCGAGCGGCAACACATTAAACAAACTGGTTGATTTGGTAAATTTAATTGCAGGCAAACCCATAGCAGGCTTAGCAGCAGGAACATCGGGCAGGGTTACACCTGCAGGTAGGTGTTTAGCGATCACCTCTCTAAACTTCATGAACTTATCTGTAGCGTTACCTGCCTCGTCAAGCGGGGCATCATAATCATAACTACTGATTTGCGGTTCATAAGGATTTTGATCATTATAGTTTGCACCATTCATGAAACCGCGTGTTGTGCCGCCATGAAACATATACATGTTAATGGAAATACCTGCTGCCAATACCGAATCAAGCTTTGGGATAAATTTAGCCGCCGGTACAGTATGATGCGCGGTTCCCCACCAGTCGAACCAGGCCGGGTACCATTCGGCAATAAAATAAGGGCCCTTGCCATTATAATTTTCGCCGATCAATTTTTTAACTTTTGCTACATCATCGACACCGTTTATAGCAGGCAGCAAGCCCGGTAAATGACCATCCTTTATAGCTGGTTCAGGGTCGCAGGTGTAAAGCTGTCCATCAAAACCGGCATCTATAAACATTTTACGATTAAGGGCCAGGTAATCTTTATCGCTACCGTACGACCCGTATTCATTCTCTATCTGTACCATTAAAATATTGCCGCCGTGGTTCACCAACAGTGGCGACAATTGCTTACCTACCTGGGTAAGATATTTTTTATAAGCTTCCAGGTATTTAGGCTCCTTGCTGCGCACCACTAAGCCCTGCTCTTTTTCAAGCCAGTAAGGATAGCCACCAAACTCCCATTCGGCGCAAACGTACGGGCTTGGGCGCAGTATCACCCAAAGGCCTTCCTCCTTTGCTATTTTAACAAACTCAGCTATATCATGATTGCCTGTAAAATCATAATGCCCTTTCTGTGGTTCGTGAACATTCCAGAAAACATAGGTGCCAATAGTATTTAAACCCATTGCTTTGGCCATTTTCATACGCTGGCGCCAGGCCTCGCGCGGAACGCGGGTATAGTGCATTTCGCCTGAAATGATCTGCAGCGGTTTACCATCAAGCAGAAATGTGGTATCGCCAAGAGCAAAAGTATGCTTGGCATTTTGCGCCTGCAGCTTTGCTGATGCAAACAGGATAACAAAGAGGAACAGTAGTTTTATAAGTTTCATAAATTGAAAAAATGCAGGGTTTTAGTTTTTATTTGTATAAGGGGGTTGACTATTTTACTGTTAATGTTATAGTTGATGATTTAAGATTACCGGCACTAAACTGAACCTGTACCACTCCAGGCTTGCCTGTAGTTTGTACATAGGCCAATAAGCGCCCATGCAATGCTTTACGTTTATTTGATTGGTAGCTTTCATGGCTGCTGTTGCTGCCGCTTTCAAGGCCTAATAGTTTAGCCGCGCCGTTAATTGTTACTGTTATCTCATCGGTAGCAGTAAATACAGGGTTACCATTTCTATCGGTAATGTAAACCTCGATCTGGCTCAAGCCTTTGGTGTTAAGGCTAAACAGGGTATTATCAGCTACAATTTTAAGTTGATAAGCATCGCCGGCTGTTTTTATGCTATTGGTACATACTTCAATACCGTTGTTGTAGCCTTTAACAACCAGCTCGCCCGGCTCATAGTCAACCTGCCATGATGGAACCTGCCCTCTTGCGGCGCCGCTTATTTGTTTACCAAGAGATTTGCCATTCAGGAACAATTCTGTTTCCTGGCAATTGGTAAAGCAATCAACTTTTACTTTACTGCCAGATTGCCAATTCCAAACAGGCTCGGCAGTACGGTGGCTCCAGATCCCTTTGTCATCGGTCCCGGTTATAGGACGTGCACCTATATAAGCCATGGGCTTGTCCGACCAAAGACTTTGCCTGAAGAAATATTCAGGCTTTTTAAAGCCGGCCAGGTCAATAAGTCCTGCTCCGTTACTGCGCTGCGGCCATTTGCCGGCTTCACCCAGGTAATCTATACCAGTCCACAGGTATTGGGCCGAAATATATTCATTACTGTCTACAGCGTTCCAGGCTTGTTTTTGCATGCCGTTTTCACTGCCGTAAATGATACGGTTGGGGTATTTTTTATGATCTTCGGGGTACCTATATTCCTGGTAATTATAGCCCACAACATCTAATACATCAGGGTAGCCAACTTCGTTCGACATCACCACACCGGCCAGCGCGGCAGTTACCGAGCGGGTTTGATCAACGGCTTTTACAGCTTTAACCAGTTGTTTGGCTATCGGTGTTAAACCGCTTGCCGGGGGATGATCAGGCAGGTAGCCCTTACCATAGATCTGCGGGTTGCGGCCGGTGTTTAACACCTCATGGGTATACGGGTCGTTGGGATAATCTATTTCGTTACCAATGCTCCACATAATGATAGATGGATGGTTACGCGCTCGCAGTACCATATCAGCTACATCCCGATCTGCCCATTCTTTAAAATATTCGTGGTATCCGTTTTTGGATGGCGTACCAACATTCCAGCCTGCTACCCATTTGTTTTTTCCTACCTCCCATTCGTCAAAAGCTTCGTCCATTACTAAAAAGCCCATCTTATCGCACAAATCGTATAAATAATCGGCATGAGGGTTATGGCTTAACCTGAGCGAATTTACTCCTGCATCTTTCAATAATTTCAACCTGCGTACCCAAACTTCCTGCGGAACGGCTACACCCAGGGCGCCTGCATCATCATGGATACAAACGCCTTTAAGTTTGGTGCTTTTACCATTTAAAAAGAAACCCTTATCCTTATCGAAACGGATACCGCGGATCCCTACAGATTGCGTTACCTCGTCAAATGCTTTACCATTGCGGCTAAGTGAAACCTGTAATTTATAGAGCTCGGGCTTTTCGGTATCCCATAGTTGGGGGGACGATAATTCTTTCTCAAACTCAACCTCGTGTACTCCCGGTTTTGCTTTTATTTGTTTTTGGAGGGCAATAGCCGCTTTTCCTTTCTCATCAAGCAGGTTTACTTTCACTAATACAGAAGCATCAACCTTGTTGCTGTTGGTAACACTCACCTTAACTTTTACGGTAGCTTTCTCTGCCGAAACATCAGGCGTTGTAAATGCTACATCCCAGGGGGCAATGTGTACAGGATCTTTAACTATCAGGTATACATTACGATAAATACCCGAGCCGGTATACCACCTTGAATCAGCGAACTCGCTGTGATCTACTCTTACAGCTATCGTATTTTTTCCGGTTAAATTTAGATACCTGGTCAGCTCATACTGAAACGCAATAAAACCATTTGGACGTTTACCTAAATAATGCCCGTTGATCCATACCTCGCTGTTTTTATATACGCCATCAAAATAAATATAAACCTGCTTCCCCTTCCATGCATTATTACCGGCGAAGCTCTTTTTGTACCAGCCAATCCCCCCGGGCAAATAACCGGTAGCACTTGCCCATTCGTCGCTAAAAGGGTCTTCAATGCTCCAGTCATGCGGCAGATCGACAGTTCTCCATTGCGTTTCGGAAGCGATCCCGCTGATCCCCTTGCCGATATCGCCCTTGTGGAAAGACCATGCCGCATTAAATAAAACCGGCTTACCAATGCCCTGCGCCTTAAGTAAGCCAGGTAGCATTAACATGCCAAGTACAAAAAGTAGCAGATGTTTTTTATTTTTCATTTGATGATAGAGAGATAAATTGCTATTTAATGACACCTGTAAACGTAACAATGGAACGTGCCGGAACAACATTCTTATCGCCGGCTACTTTACCGGCTTTAAGCTCATCAACCTGCGATGTTAAATAGGATGATGTAAACTGAACTTTAGCATTATCCATATGGAATGCCGCGCTTACCTCATTGGCACCCTGGTTAATTATAACCACGGTTAAGTTTTTTCCATTTTTAAATGCCGATACCAGCAAGGGCTTTCCCTCAGCTACTGATGAAACTTCAGCATCAACCCTCACAGCTCCGGGTTTAACAAACCTGCTGTAGTTACCCATGGCCCAAAGCATTTTACTGCCGTAAAAATTGCCGTCGGTTTTATTTTTGTCGATGTAGATGAGGCCATCCTTATAATCATAGGCCGAAATAGCTGTCCACCATTGCCAGGCCGACGCGTTGGCCGCTGTAAGATCGGTATGGATCACCGATGCTAAATACAAGGCCGCGTTAATACCTAAATCACGTTTGTTGCCATCTATCTCGCCCGCGTTATCTCCTAAGATGCAATATTCAGATTGCCATAAATTAAGTCTTTTAACAGTTGTCACACTATCGGCCAGTGCAGTACGGGCTTTTACTGACGATGCCATTGGCGAAGTAGTAAAATAGCTATGCGCCGAAATAGTTTTGGCTACAGATGGGAGATCGCCTATATAATTAGCCGATCCCGGTTTAAAAAAATCTACGATCTGATTGCCTTTTCCTGGCTTATCACCTTTGGTGAATAAATAGTTGATGCTTCCTGCTTCACCAACTAAAATCTTTGAGCTAATCTTATTATTGATAAATTCTTTATTGATGGCCCGTATCAATCCTGCTACCTCGGCATTATTATATGGGGCACCCTCCTGACCGCCATCGCTCCAATCCCACTGGGGTTCATTTATCGGGCTTATATAGTCAAATTTCACTTTACATACCTGCTCAACTCCCTTTACAACTTTAGCCAGGAACACGGCATAAGCATCATACTTATCCGGTGCTATATTAACTTTGCCTACGGTAGCGTAAGCCTTACCATTAATAGTAAACTGCACCGGCGGACTGTTATTAAAACCTAAAAATTGCTTAACCCCGCGCTTTTTGGCAGCCTCAAGAAACCACAACTGCCCGGCCTGGTTTTGCCAGTTATAGCTGCCATCGCTGTTTAAAAACGATTCAGCACGACGCCACTCGTCTTTAATGCCACTTTCGTTTCCCTGCTGGGTACTGCCTGCACCAATGTTAAACCTCCATAATGATAAGCCTATGCCTATAGGCGAACCATCGGCATAGGTATCCCGGCTAAAAAGCAGGTCGGCAATTTTATTGCGCTTATCATCAGGCCAGTTACCCACAAACTGGCATGCCCACGCATCCGACGCACCAAAATTGCTAATGGTTTGATGCGTTTTTGAAAAATTGATATCAATAGTTACTTCTTTGCCCTGGCCGCTTACAAAAGGAATATTAATCCCCAAAACGGCCGCAGCCAGCAGTATTTTTTTTATAGTAGTTTTTATTATCATCGTGTTTAAATCAACAAATAAAACAGCACTGTTTAGCGCTGTTTTTATTGCAATATTATTGTTGCACTATTTGCCATTGCTGGTTAGTAGCGCCGCCATAAGGCCACTGAATGATGCCTGCACCATTTGTGGTTGATGCGCCGTTAACATCAAGCGCAAGCCCGCTGTTACGGTTAATTACTTTATAAATGCCATCGCTGGTAGCAGTAAGCTGCCATTGCTGGTTGTTGCCACCGTTCCACGGCCATTGTATAATGCCCGCGCCATTGGCAGTTGAACTCATGTTAACATCAAGCGCCTGAGTGCTGTTGCGGTTAGTTATTTTGTAATAGCTGCCGCCGTTGGCAGCAACAACCCATTGCTGGTTATTGCCCCCGTTTTGAGGCCATTGTATGATACCTGCTCCATTGGCAGTTGAGCCGCCATTAACATCAAGTGCCTGGCCGCTGTTAACATTTAAAAACCTGTAGTATGCACCGGTATAAAATGTATCGGTACCACCGGCACCTACTCCCCAGGCATATTTAATGCGGCTTAACCCCGATGCATTTGTAGTTGATACAGTAAGGCTTGTACCTGTACCGTTCAGTTGTTGAATGGCATAGCTATCGCCGGTACGTACGCCCGGCCAGTAAACCGCGCCCATGCCGTAGGCTCGTGCCTGGTTGGTTAATCCCTGCAGGTACGCTATTTCCTGGTCACCGCCAATAGCGCCGGTATAATTTTTACCACCTGTCATCGGGATACCAAACTCGGTAAGAACCGCGCGGCTACTATAAGCGCCGATATTGCCTTTTAAGCGATTTTCCCATTGCAAGGCTGTTGTAAGTGTGCCATTGCTGAAAAAGGTGTAATCATGTATTGACAGCAAGCAACCCGAAAAACGGCTATCGGCACCTACCCCGGTAATATCCTGCGAATAGGAAGTACCGCTAATGAGGATCCTGCCTTGCGGAACAGATGGATAGTTGCTTAACCACTGGGCGCAAATAGTTGTCCAGTCGGTTAAAGAATAGCCATGCGGCTCGTTAAATATTTCAAAGTACACGTGGGCATTGCTGCCGTATTTGTTTACAATGGTTTGCCACATCGACCAAAATTCGGTGGTATTATCTATCTTACCATCTTCGGATGATTTGGCTTCCCAGTAGCCCAGTATGACATTCATTCCCTTGCTCAATGCTTTATCAATAACACCTGTGTAAGAGCTCCACCAGGTTTGCGATACGGTTGAATAGTTTACAGGCAGCCTTACTGTATTTGCCCCTGTATTAGCCTGTATGCCTGTTAATACAGCATCAGCTTTAGCCGATACCGTGGCATAACTATCAGCAGATGTTAAACCGCTTAATACCAGTATCCCGTCGCTAAAATTATCACCATCGGCCGCCCAGTTAACGCCTTTCAGCGCGCTTGCCGGTGTTGAATCTAAAGTGACTGTTTTATCTCCTGTTTTTACTTCATCCTGGTTTGATGTTTTTTTTACTGATACGATATCCTTTTTACACCCGGCCACCAAACAACACATCGCTATTAATGCAATATTTAAGTTCTTCATAATTTGCTATAGGTTATAATTGGAAGGAAAAAAGGGGGGAAGAAAGAAACTCTTCCCCCGGAATATTGGTTATTAGTAACCAGGGTTTTGTTGTAACTGACCACCTGATGCCTGGATTTCACTCCTTGGTATCGGTAACCAATAATGTTTGGTTGCAAAAGAGCGGCCATCCAAAGCTATTTTTGGCGTGTAAACAAAGTTGCCATTGGCATCTTTAGTGATAATTACACCACCAGCCGGTTTATTTTCGGTAACATCCGCAATTTTCCAGCGGCGTACATCGTAAAAACGGTGCTCTTCAAATGCCAGCTCCACACGACGCTCGTAACGCACGGCATCACGCATCTGTGATTGTGACATACCTGCAGCCAAAGGAGGCATATTAACACTTGGACGTGAACGGATCAGGTTAATAGCAGTACGTGCAGATAAGCTTGAACCGGAAGGGATCACATCTGGTCCGTAAGCTTCATTAGCTGCTTCAGCAAAATTCAACAGGATCTCGGCATAGCGGAAATAGATCCATGGCTGGAAGCCCGCGTTACCCCACGGATTTTGAAGCGGATATGCATCATTCATATATTTTTTGAGGTAATAACCTGTTTTGGTAGTATTCCAGTTATCTGCTCCGTCTTTGCTATCCTTACCACCTGGAATAAAAGATTCAATAGCCCGGCCCCTGTACATCGCACCATTGTATAATACAGTAGCTGCAAATCTTGGATCGCGGTGGTCGTAAGGGTGTGTCGGATCATAACCTGATGTTGGATCGGTAATAGCTTTACCATTATCCATTTCGTAATCATCAACCAAATTTTGCAGCGGTGTATTACCTGCCCAACCGCCGTACCCATTTGGCCCGTTGGCTATTTCAAGGTGCGTATGGTTTGCATTTTTAGTATATAAACGTTCAAAAATGGTTTCGTTGGTTTCGTTAACTAAAAACAGATTATTATAGCCACCAGTGTAGATACCATATTTATTCAAACTGATAACTGCCTGTGCGGCGGTAACCGCATCGGCCCAGGTACCTGCAGCATACAATGGGCTTGCAGCATATAATTTCAGCCTTGATTTTAAAGCCAACGCCGCGCCTTTTGTAGCACGACCCAAAAGCCAGCTACCATCATTGTTCAACGGCAATTTTGAAGCGGCATCATCAAGCTGCGTAGTAGTGTAATCGATACTCTCTTTGATTGAAGCACGTTTAAATAGCGATGGATCCTGCAAATTATCGGTAAGCTGGGTAACCTTATCGCCTATCAAAACAACACCACCGTAGTTACGAATCAAATCCTGGTAACGGAAAGCCCTGATAAATTTAAGCTCACCTTCAATAAGTGTTTTATGTCCGGCACTCATTGCTATTTTCGGCAATATGCTCAAAGCATAGTTACATTCTCTGATACTACGGTAGCTGCGGGCCCAAAGTACACCTGCACCACCTAAGTTTTCGGGCGCAAGCTGACCTCTTTGAATAAGCCAGGTAGCATCATCATTATTATAAATTGATTCATCGGTTAAAGAGCTCCACATACTGTACTCAAAACCGCGGCCAAAACCAGGGTTTGATCCGTCACCTTCCTTGTCCTGAAGCTTAGCGCCGATATAGCGATTGGTTACATAAGCCTCAAACACGGCTGTATCCGATTCAATGGCAGATGTAGCAATCCTGTCGGTAGGTTGTACATCTAAAAGGCTCTTTTTACATGCTGTAAAGCCCATCATACCGCATACCATTAAATATAGCGGGGTTTTATATTGTAGTTTCATGTCGTCTGATTAAAATTTCACGTTAACACCTAAGTTCAAAATTCTCTGCTGCGGATAAAATTGTCCGCTGCCACTGGTTCCTTCGGGATCGTAATCCTTCACTTTGGTAATGGTGAACAGGTTAAACGCACTTGCATAGACCCTTAAACCTCCAATTTTAAGTTTCGACAGGAAAGGTGCGTTGAAATTGTAGCCTAACTGCACATTCTTTAACCTCAGAAACGAGGCATCATTAAGCCAGAAGGTATTGTTATATAACCCCCCACTAATGGCGTTTGATGCACGGTCGGTTACACGCGGATAGGTTCCGTTAGTGTTCGTAGCACTAAACCTGTTATCGGCCCAGCTGCTGTAGAAGTTACCTATGCTACCTGCCTCAGGCAAAACATACTGGCTAACCTGTGCCTGGCCTGCAAACAATACTGCAAGGTCAAACCCTTTGTATGCTGCGTTAAGGCTAAAGCCATAGGTGATTTGCGGAATATTACCGTATTTGGTACGGGTTTGGTCATCAGCAGTGATTTTGCCATCGTTGTTGTAGTCCAGATATTTCAGATCACCTACTTTGGCTCCGGTTACATGCGGATAGGCATCAAGATCTGCCTGTGTACGGAAGATACCAATGGCATCATAAAGCAGTGACGTACCCAATGGACGACCAGTTTGGCGCTGATAACTTAAAGTACCGCTGGCTTCGTCAATAAAAATGATCTTACTTTTAGCGTAGGTAATATTACCGCTCACACCCCAGCTAAATTCATGGCCGGTATGGTTATAGCCCAACGTAGCTTCAAAACCGTTGCTGTTTACTTTACCAATGTTTTCGGATGGCACTAATGGGTCGGAACCGTAAGGGTTTACGATACCTGATGTACCTGGCAATGATGCATTCCTGGCAGCAAGGATATCAGACCTTTTTTGCTGGAAGTAGATAGCCTCAATTGTGAAGTTATGTAAAAACGAAGCGTTGATACCGATATCCAGTTTTTTTGCAACTTCCCAGGTAATGTTAGGATTTGCAAGCTTTACCAGGTTTACGTTTGGCTGAATAGTATTTGAGCCACTGCCCGGAGCACTGGCTACAAAGCCATTATTAACGAGCACATAGTTATCAAAATACTGGAAACCGTTCACGTTATCATTACCCAGCGAACCGTAAGAGGCCCTCAGTTTCAAATCATCGATAAAGGTAACGCTGTTTTTAAAAAAGTTTTCTTTCGAAATTCTCCAGCCAACTGAAGCTGACGGGAAGTAGCCCCATTGTTTTCCTGATGGAAATATCGAGCTACCATCTGCACGTAACTGGCCTTCAAACAGATATTTTTCGTCATAAGCATAAGCTAAACGGCTGATCACACTGCGACGGTTGTAGTTTGAACTGTAACCCGAATTAAGGTAATCAGTAGCTGCGCTACCACCTTGTGAAAGTTCGGGCAGTTGTGATGAAAGATAATTATAACGCGTAGCATCAAAATACTCAAGGTGATTTTTACTTTGCTCATAACCAACAAAGGCATTGATATCATGCAAACCAAATTTCCTCACATAATTCAACTTTATATTTGAGGTAATAAGCGATTGATTATTTTGCGATTCGAACAATGTTGGCTTACTATTATTACCACCAACAACTACCGGAGTATATACTTTTGTAGTTGAGTTATAACTGTAAAGATTATACGGCTTGCTGAAGTTTTTATCAAAAGCATTAGACTTATCTACTGAAAAGAAACCATCTAATGAAAGGCCTTCGATACCCGGAAGGGAGTAGCTACCTCTCAAAATGCCATTGAAAACCTGTGTTGGATTATTGTTGATACCACCAATATCGGTTACCTGCACAGCAGGGTTATTATTTTCGATACCTGTTGTTGGCAACCCGTTAGGATAATATGCTGCTACAATAGGTTTAGCCCTGTACACAGAACGGAAAAGATCACCGGCACCTGTTACCGGGAACTGCCTGTCTTCCTGGCGGCCAGATAATGATAAACCTACCTTTAAGCGCTTGGTAACATTTGCGTCAATGTTTGAGCGGAAATTATATTGGTGATACTTGGTAACACCGCTTTTGTAAATACCATCCTGGTAAAGTGTACCTAATGATACAAAGTATTTTACATCCTCGCCGCCGCCGGAAACCGAAAGACTATGTTGGTTTTGCAATGCCGAACCTTTAAGCGTTTGCTTTTCCCAATCAGTATTTGGATAGTTTAACGGGTCTGATCCGTCCTTGAATTTCTGGATCTGATCGGCAGTGTAAGACTGGTTCGGGCCACCGTTCGGGTTTGAATCGAGGTTAATCTCGTTCATGATCTGGGCATAAGTTGCTGCATCAGCCATTTTTGGCAAACGGGTTGGTGAAGCAAAGCCCTGGTTGAAGCTGTAATTGATGGTCGGCTTACCGCTTTTACCACGCTTGGTGGTGATGAGGATAACACCGTTTGCAGCACGGTTACCGTAAATAGCAGCCGACGCATCCTTCAATACCGACATGCTTTCGATATCGTTCGGATCAAGCCTTTCCAAACCACCTATTTGGCCCGGGATACCGTCAACTACGATAAGTACGTTGTTGCTACCGGTTGTTGCCAAACCACGTACGGTAATATTTGAACCGTCATAACCAGGCTCACCGCTGCGATTATTAACAATAACGCCCGAGAAACGACCGGCGATTGAGTTAGATAAGTTAGGCTGAGGGCTTTTTACCAGTTCGGCACCTTTTACCTGCGAAATGGAGCCTGTTAAGGTTGCCTTTTTCTGAGTACCGTAACCTACAACTACCACCTCATTCAATGATTTTGAGTCGGCTGTTAATTGTACATTGATTGTAGTTTGTCCGTTAAGAACAACCTCCTGAGATGTGTAGCCAATGTAGCTAAACACCAGTGTGCCCGATGAAGCGTTTGGAACATTAAGGCTAAAGTTACCTTTAATATCGGTCACCACGCCGGTTGAAGTCCCTTTTAAGGATACACTTACACCTGGTAATGTTTCACCTTTTTCGTCGGTTACTTTACCGCTAATTCTGGCATCAGGTAAGCGCTGTTCATTAATGGTACCCGCAAAAGCCATTACCGGCATTTGGACTGTAGCGAAACAAGCAACGGCCATGCTGGCCGCAACTACGAAAAAGCGGGGTGATCTTTTCCGATGGGGAGAATCCTTTTCGAGTAAATTTGGTTTCATATGGTTTTAAAAAATTGGTTTTTTAATCGGCTTAAACCTTGCAAAGCGAGGCGCATAAAAACAAGGAAGTGGATTCGGCATCGATAAATTACCGCCCCATTTTGACCTTATTATTTATACACAGTACAAAAGTTTGGTTTAAACCTTGGTTATTGGTAGGGCTAAATTGCGTTTTAAAGCAAAAATGAGTGAGGGGTAAATTCTGAATAAGACAGGGGGTATTTCATAAAAAAGCGCTTAAAAACAGCGTTTGGAGCACTTTTTAAAGAGGGGGTAAATCAATACTGGCAGGGGGACAAAAATAAGTTGTAGTATTTAGCCCCCAAACATTGCTGCGGTTGTCGTGACCTCGTTACTTTGTAAAGAAGGGCCACAAAAACCACTCTTAGCTCTTTGCTGTGAAACTGAAGGCGAAGGGAAGTTGGTCCGGCGAGGTATGAACCAGGTGAATCAACCAACCGATAAACACGATTAATTCTCCTTAATCACATCCCGGTTCACGTTGTAATTGTTGTGAAATGGCTTACGATATTTCTTAATGTAATCAGAAGGGTTTATCCCGAACAACTTATTAAACTGTTCCCTGAAGTATTTCAAATCATTTAAGCCCACTTTGTAGGCCGTTTCGTAAACTGTGCTATCGGTTGTAAGCAATATTTCGGCAGCCTTACGCAAGCGGATAAAACGGATAAAACTGTTTGCCGATTGCCCGGAAATAGATTTGATCCGCTTGTACAAATTAGAGTGGCTCATGCCTATTTCGGCAGCCAGTGTTTTAATGCTGAAATCCGGGTCGGTTAAGTGCTGTTCAACTATCTGGAGGCATTTTTCCAAAAACTCCTTGTACTCCTGCGAGATCTTCAGATCGTTTGATTTGTTAAGGGTTATTTCATTATAGAAATACTTCTGCAGGTTGTTCCTGCTTTTCAGGATCCCGTTAACACGGGCCACCAGGATCTCTTTTTCAAAAGGCTTGCTAATATAATCGTCCGCCCCTCCTTCAATACCTTTAAGCTTTATTTCGGGCGAGGAACTGGCGGTAAGCAATATCACGGGGATGTGGTTCAACACAGGATCTTCCTTAATACGGCTACATACCTCAATACCGCTTAGCCCCTGCATCATTACGTCGCTTATCACAATATCGGGTACCAGGTGATAAACAAGTTCCAGACCATCCGTGCCGTTATCGGCCTCAAAAATCTCAAATTCGCCGCTAAAAATTTGTTTAAGGTAAGTACGGATCTGTTGGTTATCATCAATCAGCAGCATGGTTTTGGTATCGGAACTTAAAGCCTCAGAACTTTTGGCTGCGACGGCGTTTTCAGCTTCAACGGCGACTAATTCACCCTTATTCTCCATCAGCTCATCCAGGAACACCGAAGTTTCGGCAACATCTTCAAAAACAAATTGCTGCCCAAAATGCTCCCGGCCTTTTAACAGCGATACATGAAACGCCGTACCCTGCCCCTGCTGGCTGCTATAAGCGATGCTGCCTTTATGATTTTCAATAAATGCTTTAACCAAATATAGCCCGATACCAAAACCGCCTGCCATTGGCGCCGAATTTTGCAACTGGTAAAACTTGCCGAATAACTGATCGCCGGTCCCCTCGGCTATTCCACAGCCACTATCCTTTATCTCAATGGTAATTTTATCGTTAAAATCGGCTATTGTACAAGTTACTATGCCATACTCCGGTGTAAACTTCAACGCATTCGAGATGAGGTTAAACAGAGCTATTTCCATTTTTTCCCTGTCGGCATAAATCTCCATCGCATCCCTTTGACTTACAAAATCAAACTGAATATGCTTGGTACGTGCCTGGTGACTAAAACATAAAAACACCTCATGACAAAGGGATACGATATTGAGCCTTACTATTTTAAGCTTATCGGTGTCGCTTTCGGCTTTCCTGAACAGTAAAAGCTGATCAACCAAACTCAAAAGACGCCGTGCGTTGCGATAAATGATATGCAAATTGCCAGCGTCATCAGTAACCTCGCCCTTCCCGAACAACATATCCTTTACCGGGTTGATGATGAGCGTTAATGGTGTACGGAACTCATGCGAAATATTGGTAAAAAAAGAAAGTTTACGCTCGTTAAGCTCCTTATCTTTTTCGGCCGAAAGCTGGGCTACTTTAACCTCGTATTTAAGCCTGGTTTGGCGGTTTCTGTAAAGTATATAGTAATAAGTTACAACCCCTGCTGCTGCTATATAAATTAAATAAGCCCACCAGGTTTTATACCAGGGCGGCAGGATCTTAACCTGTAAGGTGGCATAATTATCAAACCACAAGCCATCCTGGTTGGATGCTTTTACCCTGAACGTATATTCTCCGGGTTCAAGGTAGCGGTAAGTCGCAAGCCGCTGATCGCCAACATAGTTCCAGGTTTTATCAAGGCCATCCAGTTTATAAGCAAACCCGCCTTTATCCGGATAGGTATAATTTAACGAGGCATACTGGATAGAAAATACCGACTGATCGGGCTGTAATGTGATCTGCCTTGCCTGGTTAATGGCTTCGGGCAATACTGTACGGTCCTTGTCAAGCCCGCCAACTTCAACCTGCTTACCAAAAATTTGTAATCCGGTTATAATAACTTTTGGTTTATAGTCGCTTTGATTTACTTTTTCAGGGTCAAAAAAGTTAAGCCCTTCTGTTCCTCCAAAATACATCAATCCATTAGCCGAATCAAACAAAACAGACCCTGCGTTAAACTGCCCGGCCTGTAACCCATCCGACTGATCATAATTTAAGATCTTGTTATTCCGTACATCAAGGTTTGATAAGCCTTTATTGGTACTTAGCCACAATGAACCATCGGATGATTCCTTAATGGCCGATACTGTATTATTAGCGAGACCATTAGTTTCATTAAATTTTCTAAAAACCCGGTTTTGAAGATCGTATGAAATTAGTCCATCGCCTTCAGTTCCTATCCATAACCTGTGTTGTTTGTCGGGATGGAGTGAAAATATCACCTGACCTGGTAAATTGCTTTTTTCATCGGCGGGTTTAAAATACCTGCTGAATTTCTTTTGCCCGGCGTTATAAAAATCAAGTCCCCCGCCATAAGTACCAACCCATAAATTACCTTTATCGTCTTCGGCAATTGATCTTACATCGTATGAAGTGAGGCCGCTATTGGCAGGTGTATAGTTGGTGAAGGTCTTTGTAACGGCATTAAACAGGCACAAGCCGCCGCCGTTGGTGCCAATCCATAAATTCTTATGCTTGTCCTGGTAGATAACCCGTACGTCGTTACCACCCAGGCTTTTGTTATTTGCCTGGCTGTGTACGTAGTTGACAAACGAATCTGTTTTCTTGTTATACTGCAAAAGCCCCTTTGCATAAGTACCAAACCATAAATTACCATCCTGATCGGTATAGCCGAATAAAATGGCATTATCGGTAATACTGCCGGGTTGCCCATCTGCTTTGTATTGCTTTATCAGGGTGCCGTTATGGCTGGTTTTGTAAATCCCCTCGCCATCAGTGCCCAGCCATAAAAAGCCGTCGCTATCCTGGCACAGGCCATAAAACCTTACCAAGCTTTCGCCGCTGGCCCCATATCGCTTTTTAGCAATCTTTGAAAATTTCTCCTTAATGCTGCTCACCATGTAAATGCCATCGCCATAGGTACCTACCCAAACATTTTTATCCTTATCTATATAAAGTGTTTGAACAGAGCGCTGTGTAAGGTAATATCCGTCATCGCCGGTTACCGGCTGAAGAAAAAAGTTATTAATGTTGTAGTTAGGGCTTGTGCCGATGTTAACTTTAAACAGACCGCCATCCTGCAGACCTACAAGCAATTGTTTATCGCTATCCTCAATAACTGATATGTATCGTTTACTTTTAATATCTTGCTGACTGGTTTGCAGTAAGGTAAATTTATTTGATTGCCTGTTGTAGTAGCCGAGCCCGCTTCCGGTTGCTATCCACATGTTGTGAAAATGATCTTCAAAAATGTCATTGATCCGGGTACCCGGCAGGTTGGCTATTGGAGGGCCTATGCCCGCAAGGTTGGCTATTACACCATCCTTATGACTAAAAACATTGATGCTGCCTTCCTGTGTACCCACCCATACCAGGCCCCTTGAATCTTCGTACAAACAGAGCACCCTGTTACTTGACAACCGGGATAAATTGGCTTGGGTGTAATTAACAACCTTTGCCGATTTGGTATTGAAATAAGAAAAGCCCTGCCCATAAGATGTGATCCATAAATTACCATCATGGCTTTGAATGATATTACTGATATCGTTTTTGACGGCCCTGTTAGAGGTGAATTTATAATGGATAAACTTTTCTGTACGGCTATCAAATTTGCTGAGGCCGTTTCTTGACGATACCCAGATACTGCCATGAACATCGCACAAAACTTTTTGTACATAGTTACTGGCCAGCGCAGTTGAATCGCCCAGGCGCGATTTAAAAATCTTAAAAGTTGTACCGTCAAAACGATTGAGGCCATCATTGGTGGCAAACCACATAAAACCCTTATCATCCTGTGTAATGCTATTTACAATACCAAAAGAAAGACCATTTTTTAAAGAATAATTGAGGATCTTATTTTTGATGGGCGACTGGGCATGGGCCGAGGAAATGATCAAACAAAGAACAATGCAGCAAAAGAATCCCTTTTTCATTAACAAGTTGCAGGCTGTGAATTACACAAATAATTGGAAGATTAAAGCTACCTAATTAATTGTAAAGTAAACAATAATATTACAAAAATGTAAAATAGCCGTTACAATAAGGAAAGATTCGTTTATTCGGGCTATAGCAAATTATCAGTCCGGCGTTATTTACGACGACGATCACAACCCATCAGCGATCTGTAATTGCTGATAATGATCCATTACCTCGTCGAAACATATGGCGAGCCACCTGGTATAATCGCCCGGGTTTTCTTTCAGGTCGACTGCCAGCCGGGCCATCGTTATGTATTTAAATGAGGAGACCTCGTCATGGTCAGGGATCGGCAAAGCATCAGTGATGCCAAAAAACACATGATCGTATTCATTTTCAACCAGATCGTCCTGGATAGCTGCACAGTAAACAAAAGAAAATACAAAGTTAAGTTCGGCGGCCATTCCCATCTCCTCCTGTAGCCTGCGATGGGCTGCTGCAAATGTGAGTTCGCCGGGCCTTGGATGGCTGCAGCAGGTGTTTGTCCATTTACCACCCGAGTGGTATTTGCCTTCGGCGCGTCGCTGTAACAGGAGCTCTCCTTTTTTATTAAAAATAAAAACTGAAAACGCACGGTGTAGCTTCCCCTGAAGATGCGCCTCCATTTTTTCCATAGTGCCAATTTCCTGATCATCGCGATCAACCAAAATCACGGTTTCTTCTATCTTCACTCGCTATAATTTGTTGTAATCTTCCTGATGAGACACGCAGATCTCCGGAATTTCTTGTTATTTTTTGTTAATCCTAAAAACAGGGCCAAAGCCATACCGCAAATTTCAGCTTTATTTTCAATAAAAAACGGATTTCCTTTTGGAGA
This sequence comes from Mucilaginibacter gossypii, assembly GCF_017569325.2. Taxonomy (NCBI): domain Bacteria; kingdom Pseudomonadati; phylum Bacteroidota; class Sphingobacteriia; order Sphingobacteriales; family Sphingobacteriaceae; genus Mucilaginibacter; species Mucilaginibacter gossypii. Next base: position 3,888,667 of record NZ_CP071878.2, read on the forward strand.
AACCCGTTTTATTTTACGAAGTGACACTTGTTTAGTTTACATCAAACCAAAGCTTGGTAGTAAGCGCATCGGCTCCCTGTGCTGCTACTGCCGACTGGTAATTAGTTTTGTTCAGCGATTGCTCTGTTCCCGGATAAATAAACCTTACCGGTATTTTACCATTAAGTGTACCTGCAACTGCCGGCTGTAATTGCGGATAATCAAGCCTGCGCCATTCGGTCCAGCCTTCCAATCCCTGGCCAAACAGCGCTAACCACTTTTGCTCGCCTATTGATTTTTTATAATTAGAAGCATCATATTGCACTGCCGGCTGCGCTATATAAGTAGCGATATCAGCCGAAGCAATACTGTACTGTGCCAACGCAGCAGCAACCGCCTGACTGTATAATGAAGCGGCATCTTCGGTAGTAAAACCGCGAGCGGCAGCCTCTGCCCTGTCAAACAAGCTCTCCGCATAGCTTAATATTACAGCAGGGGCATGTGGTGCACGAAAATAAGTGCCTGGTTTAGAAGTTTTGGTGAAGCCGTAATTGCTGGCATCGCCCACCAACAAACCGTTTGGCAAGCCAACATAGGTTTGAGGCGTTACATCCTGTGTTTTAGCGGCATATATTGATAAGCGGGGATCATTAAGTGCAAACAGCTTATCAACTATAGTTTTGCTGATACGGTAATCGTCACGGGTATCAAACAGGTTGCTTACCGGATTTTGATTTGGCGAATCTAAATAAACCAACTGCGCGGTTTCGACATTCGAACTGATGTATGAACCGCCTTCGGTCTTAATATCATCTAATACTTGCTTAGCTTTTGCAGGTTCCCTATCGGCAATGAGCAAGGCGATGCGAAGCCTTAACGAGTTGGCAAACTTTTTCCATGAAGCAATATTGTTGCTATAGATCACATCTCCTGCTATAGCTTTGCCTGATGGATCAAGCGCCGTTTGAGCAGCTTTAAGGTCATCCAGCAAAGCAAAATAAACATCCTTTTGGGTGTCATAAGCCGGGGTAAGGTACTGATCAATATTGGTGGCCCGCCTGTAAGGAATATCCCCATAAGCCTCTGTTAATAAGCTAAATGCCCATGAACGAAGTACCAGTGCAACGCCTTTATAATTGGTATTACCCTGGGCATCGGCAAGTTTGATGATCTGGTTAAGGTTTACAATGCTTTTTGAATAGCCCGTGCTCCACAGCTCCTCAAACGCACTACTGGCGTAAATATACCTGTCGGGGTCGGTGTATTGAATTTTAGACCAATACTGCACAAAAAGCAGACTGGCATCCATGTTATTGGCTACACCCCAATAGGTATCTGCCGTTGCTTTGGTGGCTGCGGTTAATAAATAGTCGGGCTGTGCTATTTGTGAGCCGTTGGGGTTTTGATTGATCTTTAACAGATCCTTTTTGCACGATGTTACCGATAATAAAACCGCGGCAGATAATATGCTGATATATTTAAGTTTCATGATGTTTTAAAATTTAAGGTTTACGTTGAAACCGATGTTACGCACGGTAGGCAGGGTAAGATCTTCGAGGCCCTGTCCGTTTCCTGCATTAAAGGCTGTTTCCGGATCAATATTCGGTGCGTTTTTATGGATGATCCACAAGTTACGGCCAACTACCGAAAATGTAGCTCCCTGGAAACCAATCTTATTCACCCATTTAGCAGGTAAAGAGTATCCCAGTTTTACTTCGCGAAGCTTGATGTATGAGGCATCGTAAACAAATGCTTCGTCAATATTGGTAAAGCCTTTGTAATATGATTGCGCAGGGATAATAGTGGTATTTGGCGAACCATCGGCCTTAACGCCTTTAAATATCATACCATCATTATAAACGGTTACACCCCCAGGGGCTGCACCGGTAACCTGCACAGCAGCAGCCGAAGTATTGTTGCCCGGGTAATAGTAACTTAAGCCTCCGTTAGCAGCGCCACGGCCCGGTAAGGTAGAAGCCAACACGCCGGTATAAGTACCTGTACGGTTGGTGTTTGAATAAATGGATCCGCCAAAACGTGCATCAACCAAAAAGCTCAGGTTAATCCCTTTGTAGGAGAAGCTGTTATTGATGCTTCCCAACCAATTTGGAGTGAATTTACCTAAATAACGTTTGGTGGTATTAAATACAGGTGTACCATTAGCGTCGATAATAATCTGACCTGAAGCATTACGTGTGTATGCGGTACCATACAAAGCACCATAAGGCTGACCAAGCGATGCTAAAACCTGCACTGTACGATCAGTGCCTAATACCACACTCTGTAAGCGGCCATCGGCATCAAGCGAAGCTACCTTACTGCGGTTTAACGAGTAATTTGTATTTATGTCCCAGGTAAATCCATTTGATTTAATTGGCGTAACACCTAACTGAACCTCGATACCTTTGTTATTAAGACGGCCACCGTTTATTACTTTTTGGCTGAAACCGGTTGATGAACTTACCTGTACGGTTAGGATCTGGTTAATACTGTTGGTGTTATAAGCACTTACATCTAAATGTACGCGATCATGGAAAAAGCCTAATTCAAAACCGGCCTCTGCCGATGTAGTGGTTTCAGGCTTAAGATGATCGTTCAGATCAATATTAGATATACTCTGTTGCGGATTTGAGCCAAAGAGGTTTGAAGATGTATAAACGTTAATTAACTGAAATGGATCTGTCGCCTTACCTACTTTTGACCACCCACCTCTTAATTTAGCATAACTAAGTACATCGCTTTTAATGCCTAATGCTTCAGATAATATTAAACTGCCATTTACGGAGGGATAGAAATATGACAAGGCATCTGCCGGTAAACTTGACGACCAATCATTACGGGTTGTGAAGTTGATGAACGCGTAATTTCTGAAACCAAGCTGTGCCGAACCAAAATAGCTATAGGTTTTAAGTTTCCCATAGTAATTTGTAGAGACCAGTGGATCGCGGGAGTTGCTCAGCGTGTACAAGCCAGCAACTGCAAGTTTCGGAGCCAACTGATCATTATTTTCGGTCGTCCTCACAGCTATGTTACCACCACCAAATACATCAAGCGAAAAATCGTTATTCAGCTTTTTAGTGTATTGCAACCTGGCTTCGGTGTTATTTTCGTTTACGCTGTAAGCATCCTCTTCGTATGAGCCAAACGGTGTTCCATTGGTGCCGTAGGCTACTTTAATCTTACGCCGGTCATTATAATAATCGGTACCGGTACGGAAGTTTGCTGATAGACCGTCAATGATTTTGTAATTCAGCTCGATACTACCTATCAGGTGATTTTTGTGTTGGCCTACTGTGTTTTCATAAGCCAGCCAGTATGGGTTGCTATAGTAACTATTATTCCAGTTAAAGGTATTACCATTGGCATCCTTGTAATTTTTAAGCCTGTTGATATCAACCTGGCGGCCAAACCAGGTAAACTGCAGCATGGTGCTGGTTGCACGTTTTCCATATGCACCAGGCAGGTTATCAGCATCATCTTTACTGTAATCAACAATTGTATTAACGGTCAATTTATTGTCGATACGATAGCTTGAGTTTAAAGCAAAAGAGTTACGGCCTTGTGAGGTATTGGGTACAATACCGGTTTGGTGCAGGTTATTATAGGATAACCTGAAATCGCTTTTATCGCTGCTGCTCGCAATAGCAATGCCATTATTGAGTGTTACACCGGTTTTAAAAAAATCTTTTACGTTGTCGGGGTGTGCCACGAAAGGTACGGCCTGCCCATTTGAATAAAACTGTGGAATCAGTGAACCATCCAAAGCAGGGCCCCAGCTTTCGTCAACACCATCGTTAACGCCGCCGCCTTTACCATCTACATAGCTGAATTTCCCATTTGAGCCTTGACCATATTGATTTTGATATTCGGGCAATACCTGTACGTTTGAAAAGCTGGTATTGGAGTTTATAGTAACACCTAATCCTTTTGCCCCTTTGCCTGTTTTAGTGCGGATGAGGATAACACCCGCGGCTGCACGTGAACCATAAAGCGCAGCTGCATTCGGGCCTTTCAATACACTTACCGATTCAATGTCTTCAGAATTTAAATCAGAAATGGCATTGGAGAAATCTCTTGAACCATTAGTGCCCAAAAACTGGCTATTATCAACAATAACCCCGTCAACTACAAATAAAGGTTGATTTTCCCGTGAGATAGACGTTTCTCCACGGATAATGATACGGGATGAGCCCATATCGCCCTGGCTGTTGGTAACCTGCACACCGGCAATTTTACCTGTGAGCGCGTTAACAAAATTGGTTTCCTTAGCTTCAGAGATATCTTTCGATTTAAGCCCTTGTACTGCATATCCAAGCGATTTTTTATCCTTTGAGATATTGAGGGCCGTTATCACTACCTCATTCAGAGAATTTGGTGCTTCAACCAAAACCACGTTTAAGGTAGTTATTCCTTGCGTAATCGGGATCTCCTGGGTTGTAAAGCCAATGTAGCTAACCCTAAGCACATCATTAACATTGGCGTTGATGATAAACTTACCATCAACATTGGTTTGTGCACCCGTGGTTTTACCTTTAACAGATACGCTAACGCCCGGCAACGGCAACCCATCGGATTTGGCGGTTACCACTCCGCTAATTTTAACGGATTGCCCCGCAACCGTCTGGACGAGAATAAAAGGCAATATAATTGCCAGTAATAGCTTGTAAATTTTTAACATGATAATTAATAATTGAGATTAATTTTTGATGCCTTTACCAGTACAAAAGACATGGCTATCGCCTTAGCGGGCATAATTTGCCCGGCTCATAAGCCTATCGTAACTGTAAAGAATTGATTAGGGGATGGTAATTATTAAGCTAAGACAAGCTGCAGCAAGCCCGCATTTAAACACCATGCATGCTGTAAATGATTAACAGCAACAATGCATGCTTTGCATATTGAGACAGAAGGATTTGCAGATTGACTGGCTTTCCGAAACGAAAGTTTTCTTGTGTAAAAAAGTAGATTCTGTTTTCATAAAACGGGTATTAAATAAGTACTGATAGATTCTTTTTAATTGATAGACGCTGTTTTGTTGTTTACCAAAGCGTCCACAGCTTTTAACATGGATGCAAATTCCTGTTTATCGTACAAGCGGGTGAGGTAAACAATTTTCCCATCCCGATCGATAACCACATTGCGGGTAACACCGCTCTTTTTGCTGGCAAACCGGCCAAAAATCTCAGCACCAGGATCGAGTGCCAACGGATAGCTTATATTCATGACCTGGTGAAAACTTTTTACTTTGTTGAGCGGTTCATCGCGGTCAACGCCTATTAAAACAAGGCCTTTATCTTTATAAGTCTGCCAGATCTCTTTTTCCAAATGCGGCATTTCTTCTCTGCATACGCTGCACCAGCTTGCGGTAAACTGCAGGATAACCACCTTACCACGCAACTTCGTTAAAGAAGTTTTTGTACCATTGGTCAATACGAGCTCAAAATCGGCAGGAGCAAGATCACCGGTTTTTATGATATAACCGCGGTCGTCAGCTGTCGGATCAATTGCCTTGGTGGTCTGCGCAACAGCCGGCAATGTTGTTATGAAAAGCAAACAGGTAAAAAGTAATTGTTTAATGTTCATTGCTATACAGGTTAAACCGTAATATCATCCCGGTGATATTTTCAATATTTTAATTAGCAAGAAAAATGAAGAGGGAAAAGAAGTATACAACACCTTGCACTATACAAGGCCATAGCGTATTACATTATCTTTTCTACCCTATTTTGGGCAGACAGGAATTAGCACCTTTATAACAGTGGGCTTACAGGTTGCTAAGACATCACAGGGCCTTTCCCTCAGTCTTTCTTGATAATTAAAATATTCAAAGAACCGATTTGACGATGCAAATATATATAAATTCTACTAAAACCATAGACTTTATATAATTATTGCAATAAAATGAATTAACACTTTAAAGTTCTGCAGGCTTATTTACAGAATTTGTTTACTGATTGGATTAGCTGAAACTTTTTGAAGATAAGTTCCATAACAACAAAAAGTCCCTAACGTTCGCTGCCGGGACTTTAACCTAAACTTATTTTGCAGATTATTAAACTACCTTATAATAAGGTGAAACAAGGCAATTAGGTTTTTAATTATTTAGCACTTTTATTCGCCTGTTAACTGGCAGTCCCGTTAAAAAGGGCCGCAAAGCTATTTTCGGCTGTTATTTTTTCGATCAAATTTTCCAGTGACCGGTAGATGTTCATATTCAAAAATGGGCCTGCGCTAATCCTTTTAATGCCCGCATTTTGTAACGCTTTAAAATCCGGAAGGCCGGGCATACACATTACGCTAACCGGGAGGCGCGATAAGGCCGTTATTTTTTCAATATCTGCTATTTGGGTAATGCACGGAAAAAATAAACCATGCACACCTGCACCCTGGTAAAGTTTAGTACGGGTCAAAGCGTCTTCCAGTGCGTTAGGTAAACCAAGCAGAAAGGAATCGGTCCTTACATTTATAAATACCTCTACCCCTGTGGCGCTTAACAATGAAGTTATCTGTTTAAGTTTTGTGGCAAAGCCTACGGCATCAACAATACTTCGCTGGCCATTCACCACTATCGAATCCTCTATATTGATACCCACAACACCGATATTATATAGTTTGGTGATGTTACTGCAGATAGCCTCCGGTGTTTCGCCATAACCACCTTCAAGGTCGACTGTTAGCATGGCTGATGTTGTTGCAGCTATGCGTTTAACAACAAAAAGGTAATCCTCAAAACTCATCTCTTCGCCATCTGCAAAGCCTAATGAGCTGGCAACAGCCGCGCTTGATGTGCCGATTGCTTTAAAATTTAATTTATCATAAACCTGGGCGCTTTGTGCACTCCATACATTGCCAATTTGTAAAGGTTCGGTTTGATGATGCAGGGCTAAAAATTCATTGAATCTATTTTTCATGTTCTTGTTTTTATTTTATGCTCAAAATTAGCTTGAGCATTTTTCTAAAAATTGTATAAAACGGAAGAGATTAGTGAAAGGTGAAACAATAATGGCCGAATAAATCCGGCCATTATTGTTTCTGAATCTAAATCAGGCTACGAGATTAGCCTCAGCTCCAAATGCATGATCGATGACAATTTTCCAGCTGCCGTCGGATTGTTGTTTCATTAACTCTATCCCTTTTGCGGCAATCTGTGTTTTGCCATTGTCGGTAATGCTCCACTCCGATCGGCCGACCGCTACATCGCCTGATTGCAGACAGTAAACTGTTTTGATTTCCATTACTCCGGGCACAGCGCAGATGCTTTTAACAGCCTCTTCAAACTGGGCCCTGCCTGATACTTCTTTTCCCGGTTCCGGAAAAATAATACCGTTGGCATCATACACATTCATAACTACATTTACATCTTTGGTGTTAAAAGCGGCCGCAAGTACTGCGTGCACTTCCTGTGGTGTTTTTGCTGATTTCATTTTGTTGTTTTTTTTATATCAGCAAAACTATGTAGCTCGAATAGCCCAAAATTGTATAAAACGGAAGAGTATTAACTACCCGCCAGGGCCTGGTTTATAGGCGACGCCTGAGCAGCAAATGAGTTAGGTGTAAAACCTGTAAAAAGCTTGAATTCCTTTATAAAATGTGCCTGGTCAAAATAACCGGCGCTGTAGGCTACATTCGTTAGCTTTTCTTCATTAGCGCTAACCAGGCTAAGGCTATGCTGAAAGCGGTTTATTTTGTAAAATAATTTTGGCGGTAAACCTGTATACTGCGAAAAAAGGGTATTAAGGTGCCGTGAGGAAATGTTATAACGGCTGGAAATGGACAGGATATTATCGCCGCTGTAATTCTTTTTAAGACTGCTGACAATATCCCCGATAAATTTGATCTTCGAATACTTTTTTTCGGTCGCCGATAAACGGCTCCGCAAATAATCTTCAATCATGGCCACCTTCGCATTCAGGTCGGCGGTCTCCAATAATTTTAAATAAAGCGTTCTTAATTTAGGTCCGAATACGTGCGTGGCATCAACAATTTCGTTGTTAAATTCTGATACATTTTCATCAAAAAAATAAGCTGCCGAGTGCGGGTAAAAGCGGAAGCCCAGCATGATATTTCGCCCTACCGATTGTATTGCTAAGGGTTTAGTGATCTGCCCCCAGAGCTCTACAGGAGGAGTGGTAAAAAATGTATCGCCTTTCTTTGATCTCCAATTTCCGGCACCGAGGTTAAAGATTACCTCCATGGTACCGCTCGGGAACACAATATCATCGTAGCTTCTGTCCGAATCAGATTCATACAGATAGAAGCACTTAATGTAAGGCTGTAGCCTTGGCTCCGGAAGCAGCTCTTTGAAAACCATGATTACAAATATAGGATACAACCAAGTTCCCAAATTGTAAAAAACGGAACATATTTTTAGTAGCTTAAAGCGGAAGGCATAAAGCTTAAAGGCAATATCTGTTTAACTAATTTGCATAGATTTTATATAAAACAAAAGCTGCCATGTGAACCTTCAACTCGTTCACATGGCAGCCATATTATCATTCAATAACCCGCATTTACTTTTTCACATGTACAGGTTTAATGCCTTCATGTGTAGGCGTAACCTGTTTAATCAACCCTTTATCGTCAAATTCCATTTTATCAATACAAACCTCGCGGTTGTAGCCTGCGGCATCGCCCATGGTAATGCCTTTAGGATAATTGAACCGGTGATAAACAATATACCATTCATCTGTACCCGGGATCTGGATAACTGAGTTATGGCCGGTTCCGTAAACGCCTTTAGCAGCATTTTTGGCAATAACCGTATTTTGCTGAGGAATCTCGATTGGCCCCAATGGAGATTTAGAAGTGCCATAATGCACGCTATAATTAGGGCTCCTGGTATCATTTTCAGACCACATGAAGTAGTACGTACCGTTGCGGTAAAACACATAGGTGCCTTCGTTATAATGAGCGTAAGGTGTAAGGATTTTGGTGGTGCCTGGCTTTAACGAAATCATATCATCGTTTAACTCGGCTACAGCCATATAACCATTTCCCCAGTACAAATAGTTTTTGCCTGTTTGCGGATCGGCAAAAACATCGGCGTCAATCTGCTGTCCGCCTTTAACACCTTCAGGCAATTGTGCTATCAAAGGTTTACCCGAGTCAGTAAACGGCCCTGCCGGATCATTTGCCGTCGCCACTCCTATTTTTTGAGCCGCAGCAAAATAGTAGAAATATTTATACTCATTGCCGATCTTTTTTTCGATGATACAAGGAGCCCAGGCATTCTTTTTTGCCCAGCTCACGTCCTGCGGTAAATCAAGAATCTTACCCTCGTCTTTCCAGTTAACCATATCATCCGAAGAAAAGGCCTTGAAATACTTGCCCGACCAGCCATCAAAACCGTCGCTGGTTGGATAGATATAAAACTTGCCTGTTTTTTCGGCGTACAGGATTTCCGGATCGGCATAGTATCCAGCAATAGCCGGGTTATGGGTTTCCTGGGCTGTAACCTCAAAAACCTGCGTTTTTTTACCTGCAATGGTTACCGAATATTTAACCGGGCCTTTGGTAAAATCCTGCGGCTTTATAGGGCTGATAGTAACGCCGGGGAACAAGGTAAACCGGGGATCAAATGATTTTAAATTAGTACCCGGTATTACAGGCAGGTGAACTTTATGGTTCGCCGTATCTAAAACGATATTGATAGTTTTAATCTGCTTGTTTAACGGCGCAAGTATGACATCTTCAGGCGTTTCCCATTTCGCAGTTAATGCCGCCGCTTCCTTTGAAGTTATTGGCATCACTGTACCATGGCGCGGATGAAAATTCATGGATACCTCATCGTCAATCAGTTTAAAGTTTTCGAGATCGGTTGTCCTGGTAAACTGGTATTTACCCTGGGTATACATATCATACATCAAAATATAACCGCTACCATCGTTTAATTTAAAAGTACCTGCCCCTTCTACCGGGTCTTTGGTTTGCTGTACGTATTTATCACGCAATACATAGCCAGAAGTTAGCTTATCTGATACCGCTATTTTTATACCTGCACCCGATCCTTCTGTTTTAAAAAACAGGTAATATTTATTGTTCTTGTAAACAATATCGCCGTCTATGCAGGCACCGCCATCCGGCTTAAAGAAAAGCTGTTTAGGCTCGGTTTCAAGACCTGTAAAATCTTTATTGGCATAAGCATAATAGATCTTGTCTGCCTCTTCGCCAAAACGCATCGACCAGTAGATCATATACTGTTTCTTCTGCGGATCATAAATGGTTTGCGGTGCCCATACCCTGTTCACGCCTGCAAACTTTTCATAAAGTTTGGTGATATCAATGGTTTTCGAGCTCCATTGTACCAGGTCGGTTGATTTGAGCAATACCATAGAATAATCCGGTCCCCAGCCATATTTTTCGGTGTTCATGTCTGTGGCAACCATATAAAATGTTTTACCGTCGGCAGCTCGCATAATATGCGGATCCCGAACGCCGCCGGTAGCACTGATATCCGCTGAATTTAAAACGGGGTGATTGTTATTCAGCGCACGGAAATGATACCCATCGTTACTCAAAGCAAAACGAATTTCTTCGCCGCCTTTGCTGCCTGTAAAATAAGTAAAGAGATAAGCACTGAATTTTTGCTGCGACTGTGCTATAACCGCCGTATAAAAGCTGACTAAAACGCCCAGTAAAACTATTTTTTTCATGTATAATTGATTTGTTATTTTCGAATATTCAGGATAATTATTTGTGCTTTTCCATCTCTCTGCTGCTAATTCTGACAACCGTCAATGAATAGGCAGGAACAGTAAAAGCCCACTTTTTTTGCAATTTTATTACTGATGATTGAGGGACGATAGCTTGCGGATTGCCGGCAGAATTCTTCACCTCCGGATTGCCTGTAATAACAGTAAGCGTTGCCGATTTGGGTAGTTGACCAATTTTTGACAGATCTGCCTCTCCCGAAACAGGAGCATTACCGGCATTGGCAATTTTCAGGATCAGATCCCCAGTCGCAGAGTCGCGCACGGTTGAAACACCTGCCGTGGTATCCAATACAGTTTTTTCGCCTTTCATTTTTATTACACCCGGCAAATACTCATTGCCCGAATTAACGGCAAACTGCCGCTGAACATAGTAGTTTACCGTTGGGAAAACCTGAGTGCCATTAAAATATATCAGGTTCGGGTTCCATGATGTATGGCCTATCCTGGCAATAAGCGGCGCGTATGACGCCATTCTAACCACGTCTCCGTTACGTTCTAAACTGATCATGTAAACCGCTTCTGATAAGGCATTAAACAAGGTATTACCCCAGGAAGCATATTCGCCTATATAAACTTTTGACCTTAACCTGTTATATGAATCATAACGTGAGGTATTTTTCAAAAACCATTGCGGTTTTTCATAATAATGCTCATCAACAATGCCAACCGAAAGCTGATCGGCCAACTTCCATCCTTTTTCAAAATCTTCGCCTTTCGGACTTGGCCCAACCGTACCAATAATCTTAATTTCGGGATGGGCTTTGTGCACTGCATCATAAATCATCCTAAACCGTTCTTCAAATACGCCGGTGATCTTATCCTCATTGCCGATGCCGAGGTACTCCAGGTTAAAAGGTGCGGGATGACCTGCAGCGGCACGCTTTGCGCCCCAGGTAGAAGTGACCGGCCCATTAGCATATTCTATCAAATCAAGTACATCCTGTACATAAGCTTTCATTTCTTCCATCGGGATACCCTTTTGTCCGGTGCCTCCTATTTTCCAGGTTCCACCCGAATTTTGACAACTTACGCCTGCCGCAAGCACCGGCACCGGTTTTGCCCCGATATCCTCACAAAACTGGAAATATTCAAAATAACCTAAACCTGCTGTTTGGTGATAGTTCCAGATATTACGTTGCTCTACCCTTTGCTCAACCGGGCCGATGGTATTTTTCCAGCGATAAATGTTGGCGATACCATCACCATGAGTGAGGCAGCCGCCGGGAAAACGCATAAACTTTGGCTTTATATTGGCAATAACCTGTGCCAGATCGGCCCGTAATCCATTTTTATGATTTTTAAAAGTTTCTTCCGGGAACAATGACACCATATCTATCCCGATTTTTCCTTTTGCTTTAATCAGCAATACCAGTTTAGCACTATCGTTATCAAAATTCACATGAATCTGTTCGGCGTATTTTTTCCAGCCTTTATCAGATGTTGTAAATGAGGAAGAACCTAATTCTTTACCCTTCCGATCAACAAGAGCTACTTTTACAGGTAAAGACTGATCTGAAATTGCATTTAAAAAAACTGAAAAGTTATAGTTTTTACCCGCCTTTACAGGGATCCCATCAAACCCTGAATTTTCAAGTCCCACTCCTTTTTGCCCTTCATCCTGAATATCAAGTAAAATATAATGCGGGTTATTGGGATGAACCGGGGCAGCAGTTTCTACAGAAATGGTACCGTAGCCAAAACCATCCGTCTGATATTTCCAGGCAGTCATCGAATTCCAGTCGCGGTTATCGGCCGGGCTATACTCAAATGAGCGGTTCTGAATAAGCTCGGCATAAAGGCCTCCATCTGCCGCATAACTTAAATCCTCAAAAAAAATCCCGAAAAGGTCAGGACTGATCTTTCTTGGCTTTGCGGCATCGCCTTTTTGCTGTGCAGAGGCTCCAAGCCAGGTAAATACCATAATTACTAACAGCGCTGTAAAGGCTATTTTTTTCATCACAACAGGTTATAGGGTTAATTAAACTTTTGTACTCCTTTTGTACTTACCTTTTTGATATTTCCATCTGTGTCAAAATTTAAACTATCAAGACACAGCTGCCGCAATACAAAGGATTCCTTTTGCGGAAAAATGCGGTGATATAAAATATAGCGCTGTCCTTTTTCAACAAAAGTGGTATGGTGGCCCGGGCCAATCACGGTACTATCCGCAGAAGTATTCAATATAACCCGGTGCTCATCCTCCTGAAAAGGCCCAAGCGGGCTATTTCCTTTCGCATACCCTACCTGGTAGGTTGCATCAATGGCTTTACCCTCCGAAAACATGAGGTAATAGGTTTGATTGCGTTTAACCATATGTGCGCCTTCAAAAAAATGCGGCGTGGTGATATTTTTTGGCGCTCCGTCAAACGAAACCATATCGTCCTTTAGCTTTACGGCCATACAATGCCCGTTGATCCATTTATACCCCGATCCCCAATACAAATAAGCGCTGCCGTCACTATCAATAAAGCAATCCGGATCGATATTATGCACCTGCGGATAATCTGTAGATTTTACCATAGGCGTATTGTCGCTCTTTAAATTTTTCCAGGGGCCAAGCGGTGTATTGCTTACGCCTCCCCAAACCTCACCGCCTACAGCTACATACATGTAAAATTTGTTGTCCTTTCCTTTTACTACAGATGGCGCCCAAACCATTTCGTTGAGCGAGGTTGGAGTGGTGCAGGCTTGTTTGGTAGGCCAGTTGATATGATGCCTCGTAAACTTAATAAAATCGGTAGTCTCCAATACGGCCAGCTCTTTATCGCCCCAGGGATCAATTGTGGCATAAATAAAATAGCGGCCTTTATCTTTCACAATAGTTGGATCGGCGAAGTATCCCCCGGTTATTGGATTTGGGATCATTTGCTTTTGTGCACGCGAAGCTGAGCCAATCAAAACAAGTGTAAAAAAGAAAAGTATGCGCTTGGTCATAATGAAGGTAAAAACAATTCAATATTAAGTGTTATTTTAACAATTAACGAATTAAATACGATTTTATCTCAATTATTTTTTTCCAATCGCCTTACGATTAAAAGTGATTCTGAGTAACTGGATAATTTGGTTAAAATATTTTTATGTAGAGACGCATAATTGCGTCTCCCAAAGGACGGGCCACCTTGTAATGGAGTAAATCGCCCTAACTTGCATGCGGGAGACGCAATTATGCGTCTCTACATTCAAAAAACTACTTTATATTTATATTTTCAGGAAGATCTTATTACGATATAAAAAGTACAACAAAGCAAGCTGTACAACAACAATGGATATTGCTGCCCATACCGGTTGCCAGCTTTGTGCGAGATGGCTGATAATTCCCCCGAAGAAAAAATTGGCTGTATGCTGAAAATCGACCATCCCTTCTGATGCCAAATAGATCAGGATAGAGTTTACACCAATAAGCACAAAAGGAAATGCCCATTTTTTGTATCCGGCAACATCAATCACCAGGTAAAATACCGACAGGAAAACCAGACTCCAGCCACCTACAAACATCACGAATGAACTTGTCCATAAGCGTTTATTGATAGGGAAAGCAAGATTCCAAAGCATCCCTAAGCCGATAAATAAAATACCGACTGCAAATAAACAAACTCCCTTTTTCCACATCGGCCATTTTGCAGATTCAAACTTCAGAAACTGGCCTGTAAAAATCCCCAGCATGGCTGTACCAATAGCGGGAATGGTAGATAATATGCCCTCGGGGTCATGCACTTTATCATGCAGACGACCGGGAAGTAATAAACGATCAACATAAGATTCAAGGCTACCGTTCATGGTTAAAACCCCTGCCCCGTAACCAGGCACCGGAATTAGCTCCATTGCAGCCCAATAGCCAAACAGCAAAATACCAAACCATAAAATTTGCCCCCGGGTACCGAAATTCAGATAAATTACACCTGCAAAAAACCAGGCCAATCCGATACGCCCCAGTACACTCGCAAAGCGGGTATTCTCCAAACCGTTAAACTTAAACAAGCCGTTAACAACTACCCCTAAAAACAGCAGAATAATGGTACGCCTGAACATGGAACGATAAATTTCGCCTTTGGATGAGGACGGCAACAGATATGGGTGAGCTACCCCATGTTTATCAACTTTATTGCCCATTGAATAAGGCATGGAAACCCCGGCAATAAACAAAAACAAAGGAAAGATCATATCATAAAAGGTGATGCCATTCCATTCGGTATGATGCAGTTGTCCCGACATCCATACCATAAGCGGCCAACCGGTGGCTTTAGCAAGGGCATGCACCACCCCTTCCCCACTCATGATCCAAAACATATCAAAACCACGAAGGGCATCTAACGATAATAACCTTGCCGGCTTTACAATAGTAGTTGCAGATTTAGCTGTTGATGTATCCATTACTTAAGATCGTTACCCATGTTTGTCCTGTATTTTTCATAAAGCTGTTTTGCAACAGCAGTGCTGCTTCCGGCTGGAACAACAGGGTACGCTTTGGATGCATTAACCCATTGCCATTCCCAATTGCTTATCGATTTGTCAAATTGTTTAAAATCGGGTTCTTTACCGGTTTTAAATGATCCTTTCAATAAATCGAAGAATTTTTGCCAGCGCACTTTATAAAAGTCATTGAGCAATCCACTCCACTGCCTGCATGAATATTCATGCAGCGGACTATTGGCATCGCCCCAAAGTGTTATCAGGTTACGGGCATTTTTTTCATAAAGTGCTTTTTCGGCCGGGGTAGTCCCCCAGTTTCGGGCATCGGCTATCCAGGGACCCAGCATAAAATCCTTACGGGTAGCAAGCAGCCTGTCCATATCGGTTATCAGGTTAAGGTATTCGGCAGTATATTTATCAAAAGCCTTTTCATCCTTATCTTGATATGCCTTGATCCATTTTAACTGGATCAGCCGACCGTAGTTAGCCAGCATCTGCCGGGTCACATCAACCAAATCATAGTTAAAACCGCTGCTTTGTTTACATTCAGGTATAGCTGCAATCATTTTATCCCAGGCTGGCAGCAGGTCTTTCCTATTGTAATTTAAACGGGTACGTGTCCATATTGCGGCCGAATCAAGCGTTGGCCTGCCGGTAATGATCGACTCGGCCCCGTCACGGATATCCTTGCCATTAAATACGGTACCCCGTAGCGTTTGCCAGGCATCAAGCGCATCCTTGCTTTTTACACCATAACGATTAAATAAGTACTCCGGCAGCCATTGATCAAGGTCAATCGGCTTGTTTTGCCAGGTATGCTGCGTCATTAATTCATAAAGCACAGGGGTTTGTTCAATAGCCTCCATCGTTAAGCCAATTCCCACCATACGCCCCGATTTAGGATCATTAAGGGCCTGCGCCGGCTGCGTTGCTACCGCCTCTATCCTGCCAAACAAACTATTGTTACCGCCATAGTTATGCAGCATATTCCAGATCCAGGGTTTGCCGTAAAATGCTTCAGTACGCTTCCATATTGGTTCGTAATCGGTATTGAGGTCAAGCACTATCATATGATCATCGGGCACTGCATTCAGCAATGCCTTGATCTGCTCGTTTTGCCAAAATTTACGATCGCTGAAAAATAGCCAGCCCTGCATTACCCAAACAGCTTTCGGGTCGGCCCCTTTCATGCCGTCATAAACCCTTGCGCTTAGTTCTGACAGGAATTTAGGATCGTTTGAGGGCGGCTCATTTTCGTTAAAAGTATCGGCAGAGTATAGATGATCTGTACCATAAACCCTGGTTTGTTCCTGTATAAATTTTTTACCGATCTCTGCAAATAGCGGATCTTCCGAATCCAGGATATAAGTATCGGCAAAGCCGTTGTTCCAGTTGGTTTGCTTTAGTTTAGCATTGGGAAAATGTGTTTTAAACGATGCCGGCACGTGACCAGTAAATGCAGGAAGCACCGGTTTTATACCAAGTTCGCGCTCGCGCTGCAATATTTTGATCTGCAAATCCCGGTGACTGGTTATCCAGCTTGCGGGCAGCGGGCCGTCCCATTTATCTATGTTGCCCATATAAAACCATCCAAAATACGCCGGACCGGTAAAAAAGTCCTGCATATCTTTACTGCTAAAGCCCATACCTTTATAAACTTTATCCCACACATACTCCTGCCCGGTTATTGCCAGCGGCATATTGATTCCGTGCAGCGCCATCCAGTCAATTTCCTTTTCCCACCGTTTCCAGTCCCACCAGCTCATACTGTAGCTATAGGTACAATAGTTAAGATAGTACCGGTATTGGTAAGGCGTAGTTTTATGAACCCTTTGAGCTGGTATAGGTAACTTTATAGGCAGGTTCAGATTTGTACCGTTCCATGTGATCTGGCAATGTGCGTATTCGGTGAGATAATAGTATAAGGCCGACGCCACTGCGATACCATTATTGCCCCTGAGTACAATTTTGCCTTTAGCACCTTCTACTTCAAAAACATCTTTGGCTTCATTTTCAGAAAGCGGTTGAACAATAAAATTCTTTTCATAACCGGGCACCACCCGTTTAATTAAAGCATAAGAAGCCGGTACTTGCAACTGTGCCTGAGCGCTGATCATCCCACCGCATATGCCACACAGTAGCATACAGATGAAAACCTTTGTTTTATAAACCATTTACTTTAGATGTTTTTATGATTGTTGAGTTAAGAACGTCAATCGATGAATTCCGAATCGTTGTCGCACCGATCATATCCTTCATGTCCCCTCAGGGTCTCTCGCAGAGGACCCTGAGGTTCAGCCGCGTTGTATACTTCTTCGAGGGCATTCAGAACGGCGAATTTGCTCGGTGTATACATCAGGATCCTTTGCGAGAGACCCTGATGGCACGTTATTATCGCACGCTTACATGATGTTCACAAACTCAAGGCAATAAAAACAAAAAAAGGCATATTTCATTGAAAATAAATCAAAAAGGGAAAACAGCTTTAAAACTAATATTCCGCCCTATATTATAAATGCCGAGGTGTCCGTTTGGCGACGACTGGTAATACTCAAAATACTTTAAACGGTTAAGGTTTGATTGATAGGCTTTATCAAACAAGTTATCAACCTGCAAAAAAAGCTCGCAAACAGGTTTGTCCGATTTATTTTTGATGGTAGTGCCTGCTCCGATATTAAACAAGACATAGCCGGGCGTAGCTGTCTCTGTATTATCCAAAGCATAGAACCGGTTCTGCGTAGCATAAGCATCCATTTCGGCCTTAAAGTAAATCTTAGAAAAAGCCCCATATGCTTTCTGCAAACTCGCCTTAAACTCCGACCGGACGTGCAGCGGCGGAATAAACGGCAGATATTTAGCAGCACCATTAGATTCATCAATAAGCTGTTTATTGCCGTTGATTCCCGTTACATAAGCCAGACTATTGTTAAAAGCCAGCCATTTCACATTTTGTGGATGCACATTTAACGTAAACTCGGCACCGTACAGGCGGGCACTACTTTGCTGGTATTGATAAGTGCTGTTACCCGGTACAATCACCACAGGATTGCCAATGGCATCAGTAAGTTTAGCCTGATAAATGTAATTGTTGATGTGGTTATTAAACAGCTCAGCAATCAGATCGATATCCTTCAGGTAAGCGATGAAGCCCAGATCTTCCTGCAAGCTAAATTCGGGGCTAAAGTTGCGGTTGCCCAAATATACGATATGCGCGCCGGGGTCAAGCCCATTTGAACCGATTTCGGTGATATTAGGGGCGCGGTATCCACGGGCAATATTAGCCTTAAACAATAAGCGTTCGCTGATATTGTAAGTTATGCCTAAGCTCCCCGAAACACCCTGATAAACATGACTAAACGCCGGAAACTGCAAATGAGCATCCGCCGTATCCGGTAATTTAACATGCTGCTCAAACCCGTTTTTGGAGTTTGGCCCTACATAAAAATCGTTCCAGCGGATGTGCCTGTTATCATACCTGATGCCACCTGAGATATCAACTTTTCCGATAGTTTTTTTGGCGAAGAAAAAAGTTCCCGCATCAAACAGGTTATAATCAGGGATGGGAAAATCTGTTGCAGCCTTGCTGCGGTTAGTTTGGTACATGCCGTTTACACCAAGGGTACTTTCTATCCCTGCAATAGCAGACAGGTTATATTTAAAATCGTAATTAAGTGTGTTAAGTACCACGTACAAGCCCGCCTGATCGGCCAATGTAGGGTGGTTATATTCCCTGCGGACGCTTTGCTGCAAACCAAGTGAAGCATCGATACTGCTGCCTTCGCCCAATTTAAATTCATTATGTGAATAGATCCGATAATGCTGAATACGCTGATGCAGCGGGGTTATACTGTATGATCTTAACTCGTCATTACTTACAACCGGCCTGTTCCTGATATTGTCGGTACTGCTTTCGGCTATTTGTTTGGTAAACTGCCTTGTCAATGAATCGCGGCTGCCATCGGGAATCTCCTGCCGGTTATCGTAAACTGTTGCTGCGATTTGTGAGTATCCCCAATTTTTATCAACCCTGGCCATACCCGATAAATTGAACTCACGGAAACCGGTATTGTAAACATACCCATCAACACTGTTGTGATAATCATGTGCCACTTTTCCCGTTGCCCGGAAGGCATACCGCCAGTCGTTCTTTTTGTATGACAAGCCCAGCGAGGTGCCGATCATGCCATTATTGGTATGATAATCGGCGGTATAATCACCTCTCAAAACATTGTTTTCGCCAACCGGCAGGTAAGGGATCATGTTGATCACGCCTGCCAATGCATCTGAGCCATAGGTTAAACTTGCCGGCCCTTTCACTACTTCGGCGCGACCAATGCCGTACTGGTCTATCTCAATACCATGTTCATCACCCCATTGCTGCCCTTCCTGGCGCACGCCATCATACAAAGTTAAAACACGATTGTAGCCTAATCCCCTGATAAATGGTTTTGAAATATTGGGCCCGGTAGTAACCGCATTAACACCCGGTACTCCTTTCACAATGGCGTCAATAATGTTATTATTCACATTCTGATCCATTTCCTTCTTGGTCATTACTGCGATGGGAATGGGGTTACTCCTCAACTCAGTTTTGCGTGAAACGCCGGTTACCGTCACCTCATTTAATTTGGAGCTGCTTTCCTGAAGATTGCCATCCAATGAAATTGCTTCATCAGGTTTTACACTCACTTTATGGCGCTCAGTAACATACCCAATGTTAGAGAATACTATTGTGTATGTGCCTGCCGGAACATTTTTTAAATGGTAATAGCCTTTATCATTGGTAGTAGCCCCGATAGAAGTTCCTGAAAGTGCAACGGTAGCAAAAGAGAGCGGTTCGCTGCCGGTTGTTAACCTGCCCCTAAGTGAACCACGCTGGGAGAAAACCATCACAGGCATTAATAAAAAGAATAGTAGAGATAATATTTTCATTCGTTTTAGCACATCATAAATAATATACAAAACAAATAAAAAAAATTAGTCTTACCTAATTTTTATAATAATACATATAAAATTACTCATATATCAATCCAAATAACAGATGCACTATGAACAGAAGTTCTTAATGACTAAATAACCTGTTTATGTTGAGTTATAGATGGTTGCTGCGAAGAAAAGGCCAGCATAAAATCTTCGGCACGCTTAACCATATTCTCCGAACCGATAAAAATAGCCGAGCGCTGGTGAAGCTCATTAACATCCAGATCCAGGATCCGCTCATAACCTGTCGACGCCAGACCGCCTGCCTGTTCAACAATAAAGGCCATCGGGTTACATTCGTAGACCAATCTCAGTTTGCCATTTGGATATTGCGCAGTAGTTGGATATAAAAAGATTCCGCCTTTGATCAGGTTGCGATGAATATCGGCAATCATTGAACCTGTATATCTTGAAGTGTACGGACGGCTGGTAGTTACATCTTCAACCTGGCAGTACTTGATATATTTTTTTACCCCTAAAGGAAAGTGGGTATAGTATCCCTCGTTTATTGAGTAGATATAGCCATCCTTAGGCATTTTAATTTCAGGGTGCGACAGGCAAAACTCCCCTATTGATGGATCAAGCGTGAAACCGTTAACCCCTTTGCCCGTAGTATAAACAAGCATGGTTGACGAACCGTAAATAACATAACCGGCGGCAACCTGCTCAGTACCTTTCTGCAGTACATCATCCAGTATAGCTTTGCCTTCAACAGACTTACGGCGATAAATAGAAAATATGGTACCCACACTCACATTTACATCAATATTTGATGAACCATCCAGCGGGTCAATAGCAACAATGTATTTGGCATGTTTTGAGATCTCTGATTCTATCAGGATATGCTCGTCATTTTCTTCAGAGGCAACAACACAGCATTCGCCGCCGCTACGCAATGCCGAAATGAATTGCTCATTGGCATAAACGTCCATCTTTTTCTGACGTTCACCATGGGAGTTCACAGAATCGGTTTCGCCTATGATATCGATAAGTCCCGCTTTACTAATCTCGCGGTTAACAATTTTAGCGGCAATGCCTATATCCCGCAAAAGCCTTGACAGTTCGCCTTTGGCAAATGGAAAATCAGCTTGTTTCTCTATAATAAATTGTCCTAAGGTTTTCACGCTTTTCATGAGGATGTGTATTTAATTGGTTAACGGAAATATTAAAAAATACCGCGGTTTAGCCGGATGATTTATAATTAGGATGCGGCAGTTTAACCACCGATAAATAAAAGTATCAAAAGATAAACAGCCCATATAAACTTGGCCCTATAACCTCATATTCAACTTTTTGCTAAGTTACCGGCCTTTAGTTACAGAACTGTCATGCCCCGTCTCCCTGTATTTTAGCGATTATTTACTACTCCAACTACCTATTAAAGCCAATTACAGGCAGATCATATCATAATAACTTACCGGCAGATATCCCTTTTGATAATATCGTATAATAATTGGATAACGGTTGGATAAAAATGGGAGGCGGCATTATCCATCTTTGTTTTATATCAAAACCAATTAACCAGGGCCAGCTATTATTAATATATAAGTATATGCCGCAAACTGTACATCCTTATCGCGACATCACTATCCGGTTTCCGGGCCAGGTAATTGTTGGCAAAAACTCGCTTTTTAAATTAACCGGTGATGTTATCAGCGGCGGGTATAAATCAGCTTTAATTATTACCATCAGTCCGCTATTAAATAAACTTGAACCACTATTGGCTCAATTTAAAGAAGCAGGGATTAACGCTCGTGTTGATACCTCCATAGTACGGGAGCCTTCGTTCAAGGATTTTGGAGATTTGCTTGCATCTGTAAAACATACTGAAGTAGATATGATCATAGGTATTGGTGGTGGCAGTGTGCTTGATGTGGCTAAACTCATAGCTGCGCAGTTTGATAATGACCAAACCCTGGCAGATATCACGGGAATTGGCTTGCTTAAAAAGCGATCTAAAAAGCTGATCTGTGTACCCACAACAGCCGGAACTGGCAGTGAAGCTTCCCCCAATGCTATATTGATAGATGATACAGACTACCAGAAAAAAGGTATTATCAGCCCTTACCTGGTTCCGGATGTAGTGATCATTGATCCGGCTTTGATGATCAGCCTGCCGGCAGAAGTTACTGCAGCAACAGGGCTTGATGCGTTAACGCATTGCCTTGAGGCTTACACTAACCTATATGCACATCCGCTTATTGATATGTATGCCCTTGAAGGGATGAGGCTTATAGCCGGCAACCTGGTTAAAGCGGTAAATGATGGTGCAGATGAGGATGCGCGTACACAATTGGCAATTGGCAGTTTGATGGGCGGCTTTTGTTTGGGGCCGGTTAACACAGCAGGCGTACATGCACTCTCTTACCCGTTGGGCAGCATGTACCATATTGCCCATGGCTTATCAAATGCCTTGCTGCTACCTTTTGTAATGGAGTATAATATCCCTGCCGCACCTGAACGATATGCTGCCGTTGCCCGTGCGTTGGGTTGCAACAGCAGTATCAATGATTTTGAAACGGCTCATGCCGGTGTAGAAAGAATCCGTCAGTTGATCAGCGAATGCGGAATCCCTGCAAGCTTAAAAGAAATAGACATAGATAAAAACACCATACCGCAAATGGCTGCCGATGCCATGAAAATTGCGCGCTTGCTTAAAAACAATCCGCGACCAATAAAGATAGATGATGCCGTTAACATTTACGAGGCTGCTTATTAAAACATACTAATGAAACTAAAAAAGAAATATAATGGCCTGGTAGTGCCATCAATTACGCCACTTACCGACAACTACAAACTTGACCACGAAGCGGTTGAAAAAATTTTCGACAGCATCTTTAACTACGGCGGCGTACCGTTCATATTGGGAACTACCGGCGAGTCAGCGTCGTTATCAAACGAGCTCAAGCTCGATTTCATTAAATGTGCTGTTTCTATAAGGCAACCCGGCCGCTTGCTTTATGCAGGTATTTCATCCAATTGCCTGGCCGATTCAATTGATCTTGCCAAACGCTGTGCCGACGAAGGTATTGACGTTGCAGTAGCACACTTACCTGCCTATTTCACTTTAACTGAATACGAAATTAAAACATACTTTGAAACGCTGGCCAATGAAGTACCTATCCCACTGATAGTTTACAACATTCCGGCTACAACCAACGTATCTATCAACCTAAACCTTCTCGACGAATTAAGTCACCACGAAAATATTGTTGGGACTAAAGATTCGGAGCGGAATCACGAGCGTTTAAAGGATTCGCTTAAATTATGGGCCGACAGGGCCGATTTTAGCCACTTTTTGGGTTGGGGGGCGCAATCTGCCCACGCGCTGTTTACCGGCAGCGACGGCCTGGTGCCAAGTACAGGAAACCTGTTCCCGGATATTTATTACAAAATGATAGTTGCTGCAGATAATAACGACGAAGCCGCTGCGCTGCAACTACAAAGGCATTCCAACCTGATAGGTGATATTTACCAGGGCAAACGCCTGCTGGGCGAATCATTGGCAGCATTAAAATCACTAATGCAAAGCGCAGGATTGTGCCGTACTTACATGATGCCGCCTTTATTGCAGGTTACTGAAGCCGAAGCTGAAGATCTGCAAAGAAAACTGCAGCGTATGCTTAATGTTGAAAATCTTAGCTTACCGATTTACCAATGACAGCCGAAAAACCGATCATAGCCATAACCATGGGCGATCCGGCCAGTATTGGCCCTGAAATAGCCGTTAAAGCATTGTTAACGGAAAGATTATACGACATCTGCCGCCCGGTGATTATTGGCGATACCGGTGTATTTTTCGATATCGTAAAACGGTTGGGCTTCGATGCACGCATCAACTCGATAAAAGATATCCGCAACGCAAACTTTGAGTTTGGCAAGCCTGATGTATTTGATCTGCAAAATGTGGATATGGAACAGTTGCGGTTTGGTGAGATATCGGCAATGGCAGGCAATGCCTCATTTGAAGCAGTTAAAAAAGCGATTGAACTGGCGCTTGCTGGCGATGTTGATGCAACGGTGACCGGACCTATCAACAAAAAATCCATTAACGAAGCCGGGCACCATTTTGCCGGGCATACCGAAATTTACGCGCATTATACCGGCACAAAAAAATACGCCATGCTGCTGGTGGAACACAACATGAAGGTGATCCACGTATCAACCCATGTTTCACTAAGGCAGGCCTGTGACCTGGTTAAAAAAGACCGCATTATTGAAGTAATCGAACTTTTACAGGATGGCCTTATTTCCCTTGGAGAAAAAAACCTGAAGATTGGTGTAGCCGGGCTTAACCCGCATGCAGGTGACTCGGGTTTGTTTGGTACCGAAGATGATTTTGAGATCCTTCCCGCTGTACAGGAAGCTATAAAATTAGGTTACGATGTGGAAGGCCCTGTACCTGCCGACACCTTATTTTCCAAAGCATCAACCGGCTATTATGGTGGCGTGGTTGCCATGTACCATGATCAGGGGCATATCCCATTTAAGCTTACCGGCTTTAAATGGAACGCCGAAAAACAGCAAATGGACAGCGTAAAAGGTGTTAATATTACTATGGGATTGCCTATTATCCGCACCTCGGTTGATCATGGTACAGCTTTTGAAATTGCAGGTAAGGGTGTGGCCAGCAGCGATGCTATGATACTGGCAATTGAGTCGGCGGTACAGTTGAGCAAAAACCGGATAAAAGTATAAGCTATGATCGCTGTAATTGCAGATGATTTAACAGGGGCCGCCGAGCTGGCGGGAATAGGCCTCAATCACGGGTTAAGAACCGAAGTGAGTACCACTGTTGATGAACACTGCGATGCCGACCTGCTTGTTATCGCTACCGATACCCGTTCACTGGCTGTAAATGAAGCGAAGAATATTGTTCATGATCTTACCATCCGATTACAGCGGTTAAAGCCCCGGTTTCTTTTCAAGAAGATAGATTCCGTTTTACGGGGGAACATTATTGAGGAATTGCTAAGCCAGTTAACGGCATCTGGTTTAAAAAGAGCTCTGATTGTGCCCGGCAATCCTCACCATTCAAAAAAAGTCATAGGCGATACATTTCACTACAATGGCCAACCTATTCACCTGAGTGATTTCGCCAACGACCCAACCTTCCCCGCCTTAAGCTCAAATATTGTTGAATTATTGAGAGCTGATGAAAGTATCTCATTAATAAAAAAAGAAGACAAATTTCCATCTACGGGAATTATTATAGGAGCGGCTGAAAACGAGGATGATCTTAAATACTGGATCAGCAAAACAGATAACAATACGCTTTTGGCGGGTTCAGCAAATTTGTTTACCACACTACTTGAATACTTAACATCACCGCAAAAGATCGAAACCCCTGACCCCGAAACCACAGGCAGGCGTTTGTTCGTATTTGGCAGCACTTTTTTTCAGGG
The DNA here is from genome assembly GCF_017569325.2 of Mucilaginibacter gossypii. Lineage (NCBI taxonomy): Bacteria > Pseudomonadati > Bacteroidota > Sphingobacteriia > Sphingobacteriales > Sphingobacteriaceae > Mucilaginibacter > Mucilaginibacter gossypii. The sequence goes on from NZ_CP071878.2 coordinate 3,914,153, forward strand.
TAAGCCGAATATTCAAGATGGCAAGCATAACAATATCCCGGTGCATTATGTACCTGCGGCAACCATTTGCGCCGAAACCAGCGGCGATAATGTGCATGCGCTGTTTGCCAGCCATGTAGCATCAAGCATTGTTGCCGCTAATAATGCCATCATTGCCATTAACCCCGATTTTATAAAGGATATAAAGGTAGACCCGGTATTGCTGAGCCACAAAATGGCGGATATTGTAAAACAGGTTATTGACCACACCGATCTTCACGAATTGCTGATTGAGGGCGGCGCCACGGCCTGGGCCATACTTGAGCGTTTAAACATTGAAAAATTATATCCCTCAAAACTAATAGCTCCCGGAGTTATTCATATGCGCATAGCGGGCAATAACCAATTATGTTTAACTTTAAAACCCGGCAGCTACCCCTGGCCTGCCCCCGTTTGGGCAACCAATAATTATACCTGCATATGAAACATGAAACCCTGCACCTGGCAGATTATATTATCATAGCCCTGGCACTGGCCATTTCATTAACCATCGGTCTCAAATTTTCAAAAGGACAAAATTCTACCAAAAAATATTTTGTATCGCGCGGTTCTATCCCGGCTTGGGCAATAGGCATGTCGTTAATGGCAACGCTCATTAGCAGTGTAACCTTTTTGGCCTATCCCGGCGAAGGTTTTGCTTCTAACTGGATCCTGCTTGTTCAGGGCTTAATGGTACCTATTGTATTGCTGTTGATGGTATGGTTTATCGTCCCACTTTACCGAGAGGTTATAGGCGTAAGCACCTACGAGTACTTTGAAAAACGCTTTGGTTTGTTTGCCCGTTTTTACAGCTCTATCAGTTTTGTATTAACCCATTTTTCAAAAATGGGTACGGTGTTTTTCCTGCTGGCACTGGCACTCTCCAACATGACTAACACCAACACATTTGCCATTATCTGGGTGATAGGGTTTGTGATCATCGTCATCACACTTATTGGTGGGATTGAGGCCGTAATCTGGGCAGATGTGGTACAGGGTTTTCTGCTGATAGGCGGCGGTATAGCCTCATTTATCATCCTCATCTGTTCAATCAAAGGCGGCTTTCCCGAGCTTTGGCATATTGCCAGCGTAAATCACAAAAACAACTTTGGCCCTTACTCCTGGGATTTCAAAAAGCTCACATTTATTGTAATGGCCATAAACGGTGTGTTTTACGCCATCCAAAAATACGGCACCGATCAAACTATGGTACAGCGTTATCTTACAGCCAAAACCGATAAGGCGGCTATCAGGGCATCGATATTAGGTGTGGCGCTTACAGTACCGTTATGGGCTTTGTTCATGTTTATCGGCACTGCTTTATTTGCCTTCTACCAACAAAATCCCCTACCGGCAGGCATTAAAGCCGACGCAGTTTTCCCCTATTTTATCATGAGTAAATTGCCTACCGGGGTTGTAGGATTGATATTAGCTGCGCTGATCTCGGCGGCGATCTCCAGCCTCGGGGCCGATCTCAACTGCCTTTCGGCCATTGGCGTGGAAGATTACTATAAAAAGTTCAGGCCTGATAAATCGGACAAAGAATATTTAAAAGCAGGACGATGGATAGTAGTACTGGCCGGATTTGGAGCGATGGGCATAGCCACCCTCTACCTGCTTGCCGGCGACGAAGGTGCGCTGGGCATTGTTTTTACCCTTTACGCGATATTTTCAGGCGGTATTGCCGGGATATTTTTATTGGGCTTGTTCAGCAGCCGCGCCAATCGCCAAGGGGTGAACATAGGTATTATTGCCTGTATCCTGTTTACGGGCTATGCTTTTTTAACATCAACTAAAATTGGTTTGGGTACGGACAAACACATCTTGCTTGATTTAGGCAGGTACAATTTCAATCAGCATAAATACATGCTCGGGGTGTATAGTCACCTGGTGGTAATCATAGTAGGCTATGTGGCCAGCTTGTTTTTCCCTAAACCCGAGTTGAATAAAAACCTCCTTTTCAGCGGATGGATTGAGGCTAAGCGAGCCGGAAAGCTTACCAAATAATTTATAGCAATGAAAAAATTACTTTCATCAGGCCTGTGTTTGCTCCTGTTTATATCATCGCAGGCACAAGTAAAACTGGCATCCATTTTTACCGACAACGTAGTTCTGCAGCAACAAAGTGCGGCCCCAATCTGGGGTTGGGACAAGGCTGGTTCAACGGTTACCATCAATACTTCATGGAACAAAAAAAGTTACAAAGCTAAAGTAAATGCCAATGGCAAATGGCTTGTTAAAGTAAGCACCCCGGTTTACGGTGGCCCGTATACCGTTACTATCAGCGATGGTAATACCATCAAACTAAACAACGTGCTTATTGGCGAAGTTTGGCTTTGCACCGGTCAATCAAACATGGAGATCCCGATGAAGGGTTATAAAAGTCAGCCCATAAGCGGTTCTGTTGATGCTATACTTAAATCATCTAACGCCAACATCCATATTTACACCGTTCCCCACTCATCAGTAACCGAAGTACAGGACAATAGCAAACCATCAGAATGGCATGTCGCCTCCCCCGAATTTGTCTCCAACTTTAGTGCTACAAGTTATTATTTCGGCAGATTATTAAATGAGATGCTTCATGTACCTATCGGTTTGATCAGTGATTGTTACGCTGGCTCGAATGCCGAAGCCTGGATGGATTCGGAAGGGTTAAAAGACTTCCCGGAGATCAAAATCCCGGGTAAAACAGACTCTATCAAAGCAGTATCGCGCACGCCTACTACCCTGTTCAATGGCATGCTGAACCCGATGATTGGTTACGGCATTAAAGGTTGTATCTGGTACCAGGGCGAATCAAACTATGACCGGCCTGATCAATACGAAAAACTTTTCCCCGCCCTCATAAAACGCTGGCGTGAGCTTTGGCAGCAAGGTGATTTCCCTTTTTATTATATGCAGATAGCCCCGTATGATTACGCACAGCTTCCGCCTTATAATAGCGGGGGTAAATACAATTCGGCCTATCTGCGCGATGCTCAGCGAAAATCGTTAAAAACGATACCTAACAGTGGTATGGCCGTTTCGCTTGATGTGGGCGAACAGGCACTCATCCACCCTCCGCGCAAAGAACCTATCGGCACGCGGTTAGCCTACCTGGCCTTGGCGCAAACGTATGGTATTAAAGGTTTCGATTATGCAAGTCCGCTCTATAAAGAAATGACGGTTGATGGCAACAGGGCTACCATCAAGTTTGAACATGCAGAAAATGGATTGACCTCATTCAACAAGCCCATTCAAAACTTTGAGATAGCCGGTAAAGACAAAATGTTCTATCCCGCCCAAGCCATGATATCGGGCAGTGTAATTATTGTATCTTCACCTTTGGTAAAAGAGCCTGTGGCTGTACGATACGCCTTCAAAGATTTTGTTGTGGGCGATCTGTTCGGTACCAACGGGCTCCCCGTTTCCTCATTCAGAACCGACGACTGGTAATTATGAAAAAACTCCTGCTGCTCTGCTTCCTGTACTGTAATATCGCGTTAGCTCAAAAAAAAGGCATTGAACAATACAATGAAATGTGGACCAGCCAAAGCCAAAACTCAGGCCAGTCGATGCCCTGCGGAGGCGGCGATATAGGGCTGAACGTATGGGTTGAAAAAGGCGAGCTGCTTTTTTACATCGCCAAGAGTGGCACTTTTGACGAAAATAATGCCATGCTCAAACCCGGCCGGGTAAGGGTCAGGCTATCGCCCAATCCTTTTGATGGCAATGATTTTAAACAGGAGCTAAAACTTCAAAGTGGTTCAATACTCATCAACGGAAAAAACGGCGATTTAAAAGCCGAAATAAAGCTCTGGGTTGATGTTTACCGCCCGGTGATCCACCTTAACATTAGCAGCAACAAAGTCATTAAAACCGAAGCTGTTTTTGAAAGCTGGCGCTATCGTGATAGGGAAGTTAAAGGCCTGGAAAAAAACGAGGGCTCCTGGAAGTTTGCCCCACGTAATGATGTAAAAACGCTGAAGGATAACATCGCGTTTAAAGGCAATGCCATTCAGTTCTACCACCACAACCTTGACTCTACCATATTTGATGTTACGGTAAAGCAACAGGGGATGGATGCGGTTAAGGATCAGATGTACAACCCGCTTAAAAATTTAACCTTTGGCGGGCTGATGCAGGGCAAAAACCTGAAAGCAGCCGGCAACACTAAAGGCCAATACCTCAACACCGATTTTGAAGGATGGAAATTGGAGAGCATTAAACCTGCAACCAATCAGGATATCGAGATCTATCTCAATACCCAACAAACCGCATTTGTAGATGAATGGCAGAAAGGCCTCAACAAAGTACTTAAAGAAGCTGAAAGCAATAACAAAACCGCGTGGCAAAAAACAGCCGACTGGTGGAAACAATATTGGGACAGAAGTTTTATCTACATCAATACTAACAAGCCTGACAATGATACCACAGCCTGGCAAACCGGAAAAAACTACCAGTTGTTCAGGTACATGTTAGGCTGCAATGCCTACGGACAAATGCCTACCAAATTTAATGGTGGCCTATTCACCTATGATCCCGTTTTTGTAAATGCACAATACGCCTTTACACCCGATTTCCGTAACTGGGGCGGAGGCTTGATGACTGCCCAAAACCAGCGATTGGTTTATTTCCCGATGCTTAAAAGCGGCGATATTGACATGATGAAACCGGAGTTTGATTTCTATCTCCGTTCTTTAAAAAACGCTGAATTACGCAGCAAGGTTTATTGGGGGCACAATGGCGCCTGCTTCACCGAGCAGGTGGAGAATTTCGGTCTGCCCAACAGTGCCGAATATGCCTGGAAGCGTCCGGTCGATTTTGACAAGGGATTAGAGTACAACGCCTGGCTTGAATATACCTGGGACACCGTATTTGAGTTTTGCCTCATGATGCTGGAAACCGAGCGCTACAAAGGCGACGACATCCATCAATACATCCCCTTTATTGAAAGCTGCCTCACTTTTTTTGATGAACATTATCAATACCTTTCCCGCAAGCGTAGCACCAAAGCATTGGACGGCAACGGGCATCTTGTGCTCTATCCCGGCTCATCTGCCGAGACTTTCAAAATGGCTTATAACTCCAACTCAACCATAGCGGCCCTGCAAACTATCACCAAACGGATGCTGGCCTTGCCGGATAGCTATTTAAATAAAGAAGAGCGTACCAAATTAGAAGGCCTGTTAAAACGCATCCCCCCTATCACTTTTGCTGAGATTGACGGTCATAAAACCCTTACCCCTGCAAAATCATGGGAGCGGGTTAACAATGAAGAGAACACTCAATTTTACCCGGTATTTCCATGGGGCATTTATGGCTTAGGTAAACCGGAATTAGAGACAGCTTTAAATACATGGAGGCTGGACACCCTTGTAGCCAAATTCAGGAGTGGTATAGGCTGGAAACAGGATAATATTTTTGCAGCGCGCTTAGGTCTTACCGATGAAGCGGCCAAATTGACCTCCTTCAAACTCAAAAACTCGGGCAGGCGTTTCCCGGCATTTTGGGGACCGGGTTTCGACTGGACGCCTGATCATAACTGGGGTGGATCGGGCATGATCGGCTTACAGGAAATGCTGATGCAGGTAGATGATAAAAAGATCCTGTTGTTCCCGGCATGGCCAAAGGATTGGGATGTACATTTTAAACTTCATGCGCCTTATAATACCACTGTTGAGGCCACACTAAAGGATGGAAAGATGGTTGATTTAAAAGTTCTCCCCGAAGATAGAAGGAAGGATATTACAATGATGTTAGCCCAATAATTCCCTCGTTCATTTGTAACAAAAAGGGTGTCCCAATTTTTTGATTCTCAAAAAAAAATTGAAAAAACTCCCGCTGCTCTTTTTTGTAAAAAGAGACTGTTCCATTTTTTGAGAGTGAAAACGCGGAACACCTTAAAAATGAAACACACTGACAATCAAATAGATAACAATCCACCCGAAACACCATTAAATACCTGATTACCAATGACTAAAACTTTAAAGAGTAAACTTTCCTTATTTCAAAGACAGGTAAAAAATAAAATCGCAAAATCCACTTGTAAGTAAAAATAAAACGACTTGTAATATTTTTTAACGTGATTTTGACATGCGCAGTAAATCTTAAAGCCTCAAAAAAGTTTTAATCGGGCTTTAAGATTCAAAAGAAATTCAATTAACAAAACCTTTTATAAGCCTCCGCCAATTAAAGTACCCCGCTTGATTAAGGTGGATACCATCCAATGTAAGATCGGGGTCTATCTTATCGCCTTTTAAGAACTCGGGATACAAATTAATAAACGTCACATTAGAACTATCGCAAATACTTTTGGCAGACCTATTATACCTTACAATTTTTGCATTTAAAGTGTCTAAAGATGTAGGGAGGACTGATTCAATAAAGATGCCTGTACCCGGTGATTTAGCTTTTATTAAGTTGATCATTGCAACAAGATGAGCGGTAACAGTATCTGTATGTATCGCATATCTAAAATCATTTATCCCAAATTCAATAAAAAGCTTTTTGGGTTTACGATAAATTAATCTATTAATTACTTGTATACCATTTTCAGATATACTGCCAGCAAACCCCATGTTCTTAACACACGGATTATTAAATCCTTTTTCAACATTAAACCCTTCTGTAATGCTCGTTCCTAAGAAAATAATCTCATTTTTATTAGATTTTGATTTTAAAAATTTTGACCAGCGCTGTTCGGTATCAGCGGGCTTCAGAGGGTGAAAAAACAGCCAATTGCCATAATATAGCCGTTTACCTACAAAAAACAATACAAATAAAATATTGAGTGATAATGAAGCTATCAGCAAACTTCTTTTAAACTTATTATTAAACATTAATTATCTATAATTCTTATGCGAATTTATAATTATAAATTAGTTAATGTTATTTCTTTAAACATGATTTGTACGGCATGAGAACAACGTACAAATCATGGCTTGGCGAACTATACAGGCTATGTCAAAGTCACCTGCTTCCAAGCTTGCCAAGAACCTGTCCACCCAACCCTTACATATTCATTTGTCGCGCTATCGTAAGAAGACAAAGTCTGTTTAACGGTACCAATACTCGATTTATGAGTTATCACCATTCCATTAATCGGCCAGCCATCACCCGATAAAACATAATCAGTACATATGCCAGTCGGAAATGCAGAGGGCAATTTAGAAAGTGTTATTCCACTCGGTGTACCATCATAAACAAGTGCCGTTGGAACGGGGGACAAAATGTAAAAAGACTGCCATCCCGATATCGACCATCCGACACGAACGTATAACTTGCCGTTATTGGTTCCATCAAAAGACGCCAACTCTTGCCTATACATATCATTACTAAGGTGATGAGTTATAAGCAATCCACTTATGGGCCACCCGTTAGATGATTCAACATATTCATGTGTAATACCCCTGCTATACGCAGCTGGTAACGCTGAAAACAAACGTCCCGACTGCCCGGCATCAACCACACCACTACTTCTAAAATATCCCGGAAACAACACATCAAATGTCTTATTAGCCATCGCTAAATAAAGAGGATCTTGCGGGTGAACTAATTCGTTTGGCAGCGATGAATTTATGGCTGTTAAGTAATCCTGCCCATGTACGCTATCTTGAAAAATACCATATATATCCTGAAAAACACATTGGTATTTCCTCGCCAATGATCGTAATCCATTATTAACAAGCTCATTAAAAACCTGTCCCTGATGCCCATTAGCATCATCTGTCGTAGGGTTTTGCGATTGGATAATAATTGCTAAATGCTGATAGTCAAACCCCGTTGTACCCCTGATAGTAGATAGCCCAGTATCCATTCTGCTTAAAAAAGCAGTAGCATTAGCTTCAGGAGTTCCTACAACCCATGAATCATTGATGCCCCAGCGTAAAATATACACATCAGGATTTTGAGCCAAATCTGTCGCTAAAGAAGTCGATAGCCAATAATTAGTATTTTGACCTCCTATACCACTGTTAATATAAGTTACGTTGTTAATACGATTATTTAAAGTTATCTGATTAAGAAGTACATCCGGGTGATATGTATTTGAGCTTGCACCTGTTCCAGCGGTTGTACTATCTCCTGAAAGAATTACCTTAACAGCTGTTTTAGCTAATAGCTTTTTGTGAAATGATGATAAATACTCCTCACCAAATACTCTTTGATATTTATCAGCATAACTATTGATCTGCTGTTTAAGATAGGTAGTCTGCTTTAAAATCCTGACATCGCCATCTATAGTTACCCCCTTTGTATTATCAAAAGCAGTAACCAAGAAATCACCCTTATCAAATATCCTCTTATTGGCAGCTAAAGCATTTGCCACCGCTGTCGTATCATCCGTTACACCATCCCCTACAGCGCCGTAATCAACTCTGAAAGATTTTATTTGCCCGGACGGTTCAGACGAACCACCGCCGCCGCCAGTCGGCGCGTCTATCCAATGCGTGTTACCGTCTGTACCATCCACTTTCGCCAATATTTGCCCGGCGGTACCGCCTGTTGGCACTTTAAGCAGCGCTGTGATTTGAGCCTGTAGTTTGCCGAAAGCCTGTAATATGGTATCGGTGGCCGCAACTGCTGTTGATGTTCCAAAACCGATGCCTGTTAAAACGGAACTTAAAACCCTTGCTACAGTAAAATACTTATTTGTTACACCTTCGGGTACTGCATCGGTTGTACCGGGTGACGCAACAATTTGAATATATGTAGAGCCGCTCCAACGGTATTCGTTGTTATTGTCTGTGGTGATATAAATCTTTCCCGCTTCGCCGGTTGCTGGCAGGGCTGCGAAATTGGCAAATTCTAAAACGTCATCTACGTAGCTGGGTAACTGTGCGGCGGCCACCTTGCCGGTTTCATCAAGCCCAGCATAGCCGTTAGGCTGGTTTTTTTCTGCAACGTTTTCGGCTGTATAACCGATTCCGCCCGAAGCAAGGTCATTAATTTGCGTTTGCAGGTTATCGTCGGCGGTCGCACGGTTTGTGGCTTCATTTTGCAAATCTTCGCTGGATACTTTACCGGCTAACGTTGTTGAAAGGTTGGATATCTTGTTGATAGGTATGGTATCTTCATCTTTATGCCAAAATGAATCGATCCACGAAGCAAACTGCCCGGCGGTTGGTTTCGCACCTCTTTTAAAAAAGTCTTTTAATTGCGCTCTTGTCATTATAGGGGTATTATAGGTTTTACTTAATTAAAATATCCGGGTATCGGTTCAATCCAGCATCCAACCCGGTAAGGGTTCAATATCGGGTGCGGTTGGCCGCCGCCTGCGTTAACGGTTATAACAATATCCGGGGCATTAGGTGTATCGGAATGTCCTACGAGTTTATCGGCCGCGCCGTGTATGTCTGCATACCCGGTAGTTGGTATACTAATTTCAAATTCCGGCACTTCTTCGGGGGTTAAAGTATGTGTTTCGTTACCCCCTTCGTTGCCTATGTCAAACCCGACCGGGCGAACACCGGCGACTGGCGCTTTGGCAGCCATCGGTAATTTACCCCGCATATCCACAACCTCACGCCACCCGGCAGGAATATCAGCAATTGCACCCTTCCACCAAACCGCGCCACCAGCGCCGCTAAACGGCCTTAACAATCCTTCAACCCTGTCGAGTCTTGCCAGTACGCCTTCGGCTGTGTTACGCTTGAAATTAACCCACAGGTAATTGGTCACACCATCGTCGCCAAACTTTGCTGACCGCTGGTACTTTACAGTGCGTGGCGTTCCGTCCTGATAGGCGATAGCTGTCGCCGTTTCCTGTATAATCACTTTGGCAGATATAACACCGCCAATAAACGGCAGTATTTCGCCATTGATTACCACCACGCCATTACTAACAGAGCCACCGGCTACGGCGCAGCCTGAAAGGATCGCCAGCGACCCGGCAAGCGTTGCCGTGGAAGCTGCCGTATTAATGCAGTCCTGTATAAATTCCATAACGCCCTGATCGAACGGAAAGCCGCCGGGCTGAGTAAAGTCGTATCTGTTCATGCTGTACGGTATATTAAAAATCGTTTACTAACCAGCTTGTAATATTTTACAAGTGCTGTCATTTCTATAATGTCCTGCGGGGAAACGCTGACGGCGTATGGCACGTTTACAATAAAGTCAACGCCGGTATCACCGTAGTCGCCTGGGTTATGCAATGGTACTGTACCGAGGTAAAGCGGTTTGTTTTCGTCGGGGCGAAAGATGTAAACCCGGTCGAAGGCAAAACCATCTGTAATTGTTATACGGCGTTCCGTTGCATCAAACCTATCGTTAAGCAGTGCGCGAAGGCTAAACACCCGGCCATCATGTGCAAGGTTGTATAAATCGGCATTACGCTTAACTACAAGGCGGTTGTATATCAAAACAAACGGACTGCAAAGCGCCCGAAGCCAGGCGAACAAAACAGGCTTACGCTTAAAGTTGGGTATCTCATCCAGTATTAACCTGTTATAGTTTACTACAAATAACCTATCGTAATTAAGCATAAGGGCGATAGTTAATAGTAAAACCATCATCGGTAACACGCAGATAACCGGCATCGGGTATTACCCGTTCGTCAATCTCTGTAAATGGTCGTGTACCGTACTGGGACTGCGCACTAAGGATGCCAACCAATACTACGCCGTCGACCGCCTGTAACTGATCTGAAAGCCTTGTTTTAGCAAACTCCCCGTTAAACTTCAAAGCCTTTAAATAGGCTTTAATAGCATCTTTAACCGGCTCCGTGGCATTGCCATCAATTCGTGCGCCAATGCTGTCCAATACCAGCGGATCATAAAAGATATCAATAACCAATTTCAATGCATCAGGCGGCAGGCTATCTTCATTAATCCTAACACCTGCATCTTTAGTGTCAGCTATATAGGCCTTAAATGCCAGCATTTCGGCATCATTAAGCTGCGCATAATCCCCATCAACAAGCTTTACAACCTTCATGCGCATAGAGCCGTCTGCCAATTCTTCTACAGCGGCCTGTGTAATGATTTGCTGCGCCGCAATCTGCGTAGCATCGAGGCCAGCGTTTAAATACTGGTCGGTGTCTGGTATTAAGGCCTGCCCATATTGGAACCTTAATGCAAGGTCACGGTACCAGGTAAGGCGGTGCGGCTTTTTTGTATCAATAACAGCCGAAACTTCGGCGGCGCGAAGGTCAAACAACACATCAATTGTCCATGCAACATAAGCTATGATATAAGCCCAAAGCTTATAATCAGCTACGGCGCTGGTATGGTCGAGGTCGCTTAAAACAATATCGCCGTTTACCTTAGTAATAATTTGATTGTACCAGTAATCTACCGTTTGTGCCATTTTTAACTAACTATAAAATCATATTCAATTGCCCAAAACTCAACGCCTTCGGGTGCTAACACATCTATTTGCATGGCCGATGTAGCCGGGCTTATATTGTACTTTCTGAAGTAATCGGCCACCGCAAAAACAGTTACATCGCCTGCATCAATTGACTGCCCCGATGTTAATGCATCGGTAATCCCGATACCATTTAAGGCAGCCAGTATAAACCTGTTTTCGGCTGTGCCTCCGTATTGCACTGCTATATCGCCCAGCGTTTGCCCTGCTTTAACTATTTTGCTATTTGGCATAATCACCCACAATATTTAAAAGGCCGTTAACAAAGCCCATTGATTGTATTTTAATGCCGTCGTCGCTAAAACGCAGGCGGATTTCTCTTAAAAGCGCTTCGCCCTGCACATCACCTTCGTCGTTTAAAAACTGGAAGGTGCCGACTGTGGCGGTAGGCGCTTGCTTATATTCTCCCTTTTCGGCCAGCAATAGTTTACGTTGCTGTTGCTGGTTGCTTTCGCCCCGTACAAAATCGCCGTTCCTGATTAGCAGGTCGTCGTTATCATTCATCAGGTAATCAATCATCGTACTTCGCCGTTAAATGTTCCTACTACCGGGTTTGCACCGGCTGTTAAACCACTTGTATAGACCACCTCTGCCGTTTTGATATAAGCCTCAACCTTATCGGCAAAAGCATCAATAAAAGCATCTAAAGCATCGTCGCGGCTGCCGGTGCTTTGATAGGTGGCCGTGTAAACCTCCTTTAGGTCTGCTTTAAATTGTGCTGTATTTAAACTCACTTCAAAAGGTTGTTAATCCTGTCGAGCAGTAAGGTTAAAGCGGCCATATCTTTCGGCGCTGCAATACCTATTACCACGTTTACCAGGTCGGTTAATATTTTATTAAGAGTTTCGTCGCCTTTACCAATCAGCACGCCTTCACTGTTCAGCCTGATTACTGTTGTACCTGTTGTTACCTGGTACATGGTTATTTTATCGCAGGCTATCACTAAATAGTCATCATCACCCAGCTTTCCTACTACAACGGCAGCGCCTACGGCTGGTAAAATATCGATGCTGTTGTTTTCGCTAACCACGGCACGTAAACGCACTTCATATTGCGGCGATTCGTTTAACATGATATCGCATGTAAAGGAATCGCTGTCAACCGCCGTTACTTCCGCATCGTAAAACCCAACGGGGCCACCTGCGTGTGCCTGATCTAAAAACGACTGGCGTAGTTTACTTATCTCATCCATCCAAACGATACGTTATCTGTGCTTTGCGTTCAGCACCGTTTACCCCAAAACGCACTTCGGTACCGGCAACGAAATAAGTACCGGCACGCGCACCGGCAAACCTTTTATCCATTATTGCAGCCTTCCAGCCCGGTTTACAAAATGGCTGTAGCAAGCCGCTTATTGTGCCTTCGTATCCATCGTACTTCAGCTTTTTAAGGTATGCCGCCGCCTGATCTTGCAGGTACTGTTTGTCATCACTAAACGGGATGATCCTTTCAACTATAGCGCCGCCGGGGTCGCCAGCTTCATAAAGCACATGTTTGCCGGTTTTGCCACGGGTTTTAAGCCTTACACGCACTTTATTATCGCTGCCTAACCGCTGTTTTAAGTCGGGCTGATCTACCGGGCAGTTATAGCCTAAATTGTATACAACTTCGGCAAGGCCTGTAAGGCTTTTGTTTCCGGCTATATCGGCGGTGTTACGGCCTTCCTCAATGCCCGCGTACAACACATTGTCATCAAAGTATACGGTTAAAAGCATCTTGTCTTTTAAGTATTCCAGCACCTTTAAACCGCTTTCGTTTTTTATGTAAAAGCTGGTTAGGGTAATGGTTGGGATATCCGGGCTTAACACAATATCAGTACCTTGAATAATCCGGGTTAAAACCTCCTTAAGTGTGGTTTTTTTCCAACTGGCTAATATGTTTTGGTTTCGCAATTGCCACGCGTAACCCTCCATTTCAATAGTAACCGGCGTAGTTAAATTAACCCGCCTTACAAAGCCCCTGAACTCATTACGCAGGTCGCCATTGTAGCCGAGGTCAAAGGCCACCGGGTCGCCCTCCTTAAACAGCTTCGCCGTTTCAACACTATTGGCGGGTGTGTTTTTTACTACCTGTTGGCTACCCAGCCCAATAACATTTAGCGCATCATTGATAGCACTATTTATCGGGATAACCTGCCCCAAACCTGGTATTTTAAGCACAGCGGTATCAATAATTACGTGAACGTTTTTTTTTATCACGAGGTCGTTAATACCGCCCCTGAATGAGTAGCGGCCAATCTTACTAATGCTATTTAGTGTAAAGGCCATTTTAGCTTTGATAATAAAGGGTAAAAATTGAATCGCTTTTTAACTGCATTGCAAAATCACGCACCCCAATAATTTTCGGTTTTTCGGGGATTGATAGTTTATAAATGAGTACCTGATCGTTGTTGTGCAGAAAAATATCTGAAGTGGCTGATTTAAGCCTTACAGGCTTTGCATAATCAAACACATCGTTAAGCATTTTAAGCTTGTCATCGGGGAACTGGTCGTAATCACCTATCAAAAAACCTTTAATGGTTATTACCCAATCCTTTTTATTTATGATCTGCTTTGCTGTGCCGCCCAGTTCTGACATTTCAACCTCTTTCACCGTCAACTCCCTGTCGAACCCGATAACCGCAAAAGGGAAGTAATAATCTACACCGTCAACCTCTATTGTTATGGGCGAAAACACTTCGCGGCCTATCATATCAGATTGCCCGTAAAGCGGCGTGCCGTAAATATTGGTTGTTTTGCGGGTAGCTGGCTGAATGCTTGCAAACTCGCTATTAACCGGCGAAGGCGGGAAGCCTGGCACATGCGCAGGCTTATACCCATATAGCTGTTTAAAAATATCAGCTATATCAAATACGGTGTTAAGATTAGCGTATGATGGTGGCATTAGTTAGGGTTTACGGCTGCGTTTCCGCTGTTAATGACCTGGTTAAACAGTTGGATAAATATTGCCCGGATTTCGGCAGCGCCTTCGGTTACGCTGGCGGCATGTAACGTAAGTTCATCAATACCCAACTTTGCAATATTGATGGTTTGGTTACGCACACCACCGCCCGCAATGCCCTTAGCCGAATCCTGAACACCAGCAGGAACACCGCCGCCTGTGGTACCGACAGTACCGCCGGTTAATGAATCCATCCAGCTTGATTTTTTACCGCCGGTATCTTTAGCTTTCGTTAAACCAACTTGTTTCCATGAGTTGGCAATATTTTGCATGTGGCCGCCAAAGCTTTTCATGTATTCCGCATGCTGGGCGCTACGCTCTTTTTTTAGCGCATCAATCTCTTTATCAGCATCGGTAGTTATATGGGCTGTAAGTACTTTCTTAGCACCCAAAAAATCGCCGCTTAGCGCCAGCTTCATAGCCTCAACGGTATTGCTGATAAGCTGGCCTACAAACTGAAACACACTTTTAGCCTTGAGGTAAAACAACTCAAACCAGTACAAATACTGTTGAAAGCTTTCTTTAAATGCCAGCCCAACCATACTAAAAAAGTCCTTTATAATTTGCCAAAGGGCTTTAATGCTTTTGCCCCAACCGTCATAACTTTTAACCAGCCAAACTACGGCACCGACTAATAAGCCTATAACCGCAATAGGCCAAAATGCAATGGCGTTTAATATACCCTGCCAAATTGCAGCCCTTTGTGTCCAGACGGTATATAAGCCCCATGCAACTGTCATAGCACCAATACCGGCAGCAATACCATACATTAAACCCTGATTACTACCCAGCCAGTTAAGCACATCAATCATACCTGCGGCAACCGGCAGTAAGCCCATGCCGATAGTCCCGGCCAGCGTTTGCAATGCACCCTGAAAGGCTAATATTTTGCCAGTTGGTGTTTCACCCATGCGTTTCATGCCGTCGTGAAACCTACCCATCGGCCCCGTAGCATATTGAAAAGCCCCGGCAACGTCCTGAAACGTTATTTTGCCCTTTTCTACATCTTTACGTAGGTCGGCCATTTTGCGGCCTGTTTTTTCGCTTATGACCTGTAGCGGGTTAAAACCAGCGTTAACGTATTGTAATAAGTCCTGCCCGGTAAGTTTACCGGCTGCCGCTGTTTGTGAAAACACCAGGCTAAGGCTTTTCATTTTTTCGGCATCGCCCATAGCCACATCACCCAGCATTTTTAAATCGGGCATGATGTTTTTAGCTGCAATACCAAAACCTAACATAGTTTTAGCTTCCCCAAAAACTTCATTTCCGTAGATGGTGTCTTTTGCAAAGCCCATCAAGTTACTGTGTAACTGATCGCCCTGCTTATTACCTGCCATCACCTGGAAGCTTGTACCGGCCATTTGCCGTTCCATGCCCTTTTTAATGGCATCACCCCCCAGTGCTACAGCGGCGGCAAGGCCTCCAAAAAGCAGACCTTTTGCAACAAGCCCCATACCACCGCCGCCGCCCGAAGGGTTGGTGATCCTGTCGCGCCTGCGTTCAAGGTCGGCTATTTCCTGATTAGCCCGTCTGATCTGTCGGGTATCTAATGAGATGTCACGGGTGCGGGTTAACTGGTCGATACGTGCGTTAAGCTGATCGGCTGACATGCCGATGCGGTTCATGCGCGTGGTCATACGGGCAAATGCGCCGTCGGCATTGGTAGCCAACTGGCGCATTTGCCCCGAAGCGAGGTCGCGTATTTTTACAAGAAATTCAACCAGGTTAGCCATTGCTTTGCGTTTGTGCGGCTTCTCTTTGCCGTATATCTTTTATTTGCATGTAAACTTCTGCCCAACGTTCGTCGGATAGTTCAGAGGGGTTATAAGTGGTGTAGTAAGCTATTGAAGTGTCTATATATCCTAAATAGTTCGCCTCAATATCACCACGGGCAGCCTCTACAATTTTTTTATCTCCGAACTCTTAATATCAAGTACGTTTTGCACTTGCGGCATTACGCTGTAAAAGGCTTCATCATCGGTTTTGATTGCCTCATCACCACCCAGCCAAAGCGCATCTAATACAATTTCGGTATAGGTAACCGGGTCGGTTTGCTTTGACGTAAATTCGCGCATTTCGTCGCGGGTTGGCTTACGCACGTAACCCTTATACAAAGGGATCGGCATTTTAACAGGCGGTTTACCTTCTTCAGTAGTAGTTTCAAATTCGCCGCTGTTTACAACCAGTTCAAAAACGCCCGCAGGGTATTCTTTTTTCCACGCCTCCAACACTTCGGCGGTTACGTTTGCCGCACTACGCGGCATAATATCTTTTGCTTTCACTTTAAAACAGGTTTAAAAGGGTTTTCAATAGTATTTAAAGGGGATTAAAGGGACTTTACACTTAGGGCTAAAAACGGCACATCCACTTCCATCATCTTAGCACCTTGCTCCATTGCTTTTTCCCATTCGGTGAACTTTACACCTGATATGATATCAGTTTCCTGCTTACGGCCAAACGCCACTTTATAATTTACAGTAATTACGATTAGCTGGTAAGGCACGTCTGCAAAGTCATCATACCCGGCATCGCGGGCAGCCTGGTTAAGTTTGTCGATTTCTGACTTTAGAAGCTTGATACTTCCATCACACTTTTTGTTGCCTGACTGGATGCCCACAGCCTCATCACCGGCAGCAAACAGGTGTTCGCTATCGGTTGATTTTTTGTATTTGAAGCCACGTAAACCACGAATGACAACACCTAAAACCGCAATTTGGGCGTGTTTCCATTCCAGTTCCTGACTGTTTACATAGTTTGCCATTGCTTAGTTAGTTTGCGGGTTATAAAAACCCAGTTTGATATTTATTAATTTGGTGTACCCTTTGCGGCGAATGCCCAGGTTAACGTTAAGCGTTGATGTTTGGGTGATTTGCTGGGTATCGTCGATAAACACCACCGGGCTTCCGCTCATACTTTCGGCCATATTTAGGTTAAGGGCATTAGCCATTGATGCTTCCAGCGCCTTCAACACTACCGGCTCAATGTTGCCGTTATCGTCTAAATCAACGTCATCGTTAATCTCGTTAACATAGGTTTGATAGGCGATAATCGAAGCCTTGTCAATCACGCGACCGAAGGCAAGAGCGTTATAGTCGTCCGTTTCGGGGCAGGCCATTGGGTCGTTACTGATAAACAGGCCGCCTTTTTGGTCGTACTTTTTAACGGTGATATAACCCAAATCAATTAGCTGGTCAAGTTGCCTGTAATACGGCGCTGTAGGATCCTCGATATTTGGCAAAATGCTTTGATTACCTATAAAATAATTGCTAATAGGCAGATCGCCATCTTTAACCCTACCGATGTTAACATGCGGTGCAGTAGCGGCAATACGCCCCAGCACTAATCCCAATGAGGTAACGCCGTTGTTTTGAGCGCCGCCAATAACAAACCCAACATTGTTAGCTGTTAACGCCTTCGGGCTATCCACGGTGGCGTTTGTTACATCGTTAACCCGCGCGGCAAGCAATACCCTTGCGGGCTTGTGTGCATCAAACATCGCCTGCGCAAATGCTTTTGCATTTGGCACGGCCAACGCCACATCACTATCAAGGAATTTAGCTACGGCAGGCACATAAGAGCCTGCCGGGGTACGGGCTACCCCAACAACCCTAATTTCGCCGTTACCGAAATCCATTAGCTTTTTGAGGCCGGTATTTGACGTTACATCGCAAAGGCTTACTAAAGTGGTTGTATTGGCGGCAAGCATGATATAAACCGGACAGCCGCGTGTACCCGGAATGCTGTAAAATTCGGTTACAAACTGGTACGCTTCCGGCTCCGCTGCCTGGGTGATACCTTTAGATACGGCATCATCAACGCTTACAACTTTTACGGGGGTGAGCAATGGCAGCAAGCCAGTACCAGCGCCGGTTAAAACTACCCCGGTAATATTATCGTTGGTGGCAGTGCTGCCACCTAACTGACCATTGGCCAGCTGCACATTTACACCTGGTTTCATTAATTAGCGCCTCCTTCGGTTGCTTTTGTTGCTTTAGTTATTAAACCTTTTTGGTATGGTGTCCTTTCGGCTTCGGGGGTGGCGAAGGCGATAGCCAATGCATCTTTCGGCGCTTCAACCGCTGGCGGTGCATCTGCCGGTGGCTGATCCGCTGGCAGCACATCTTTCGGCGCTTCAACCACTGATGGTGCATCTGCCGGTGGCTGATCCGCTGGCTGTGCATCCTTTGGCGCTTCGTCGGCTTTAAACACCTGATCGCGGGTTACTTCGATGTAATCGCGTACCCTCAATTTTTGTCCGTGGCTGTCGGCCATATTTTCGGCAAAAAAGGCCTGCCCATCAGAGGTAAGGTAAAATTTGTCTACCGACGGGTGGGTATCGAAAAGGCCTTTCAAATCCGCACTATGCAAATCGCCGCTTTCTTCCAGCGCTTTTGAAAATTCGGTTGTAATTACTGTCAGTTTCATTTTATGATTATTGAGTAATGAAAATTTGTTTGAAATACAGCTCTATCACGCTAACGGCTTCGCTCCAGGTGATTTTACCGTCGCTAACTACTACGATAAGCCGGGCAGCCAACACGTGGTATAAGCCATCTTTGTCGGGATCGTCCGAAAACTTGATTTTATTAAGCAAATCGGTAATTTGTTGCGGTTGACCGTCGGCACCCAGCACGCCTTTACTGAAGGTCAACCCGGTAAGCAATGCGGGTATTGCCTGGTTGATTTTGTCACGCACCGCGTTGTCAATGCCCGTAGGGGTAAAATCGATGATAAGCCCTATAATGGGGTTATTAACAACGGATTTTACTTTGTTAACCACATTTATAACCAGGTCAATTTCGGCGGTGGTAATGGGCAGGTCGGCGGGTAGCTGGACGGCTACATTATTGTTGCCGGTAAGTTTTTTTAGCAGGCTTGCAAAAAAGCCGCCTATTGCTTTCAGTATTGTTGGCATGTTATTAAATGGAGGTTGTAAATAATTTTTGTTCTTTAGCCCGGCGTTTAACCAGCGTATCGCTGGTTACCTTTTTGCCGGTTTTAGGGTCGGTCACTTTAACCCATAAATCAAATTGAGCGGCCGCGCCACCAAAATCACCCGCATTGAGTTTTCTAAGCAGCGTACTTGACGGCAGGCTACCCGTGTTGAAATGAAAACTTATAAGGGCATCGTACTGGTTTTGATTAAGTGGCACTGTGACAACACGGTTAACCGTGCGTTCAAAATCTTTCAATATCACAGCAAGCAAATCGCTGGCACATTCTTTATTTACCAGCTTATCGCCAGGCTGTACGCGCTTGCCGTTGGCGTAAAACGTGCAGCCATACCCGATAGTCCACACACCGGCAATGTCCTGATAGGCGTTAAGTTTTAAGCCCTCAAATGATTTAATGAGGTCTAACCCGCGTTGGCTTATAGCATATTTGGTTACGGCCATAGTGAAGTTATTTTGTCTTTAATTTTATTGATCCATGCGGTTTTGTCTTTACCGTCAATAACCGCAAGGTTTTCAAGTATGGATACTATGTTCTCCTGCGCTATATGGATAATCAGGAAGTTTTGCAGCCAGTCGAAGCATACAGCCATTACCGTTTCGCCTTTGGCAGCATAGTTTTGCGACCAGTGGTAAGGAATGGCTATCAGCACCAGGTAGATGAACACTTTTAGTGTAAAGCGCGAAAGCCTGAAACTGCTAAACGGTTCTTTTCGGATACGTGAAGCCACAATGCCGCTTACCAGTTCAACCACGAAGGCCAATAACATACTTACCAGCGCAGCCGCCTGGATACCGAGTGCTAAAGGAATTTGCGGAATGAAAGCCGAAAACCATGCAAGGCCGGGAAATGTGCAGCTTACCAAAAGCAATTGCCGGGTTATGCAATATTTAAACGACGGTGCGATGCTTTGAAAAAAGTTGGTGAAGCTGTCGTAATCATACGACGCAAGCATTTTGTAAAACCAGTCTTTCATTTGTCCTAAATCAACCCGCGCCGCCCCTGATCGTATCGGGGGACTATTAAGGCGCGGGGTTCTTTTGTTTACTTACTTATGTTGATTAGGGGTTATCAGAGATAGAGATTAAGCCGGTGTGCCTTGTATCATGGCACCCACGCCCAAATTATCAGCCCTGCGACGGCGGCCACCCATGCGCAGCAATGCGCTATAGATATCGCCGTAGTATTCGGCACGGTCGGGGTTTTCAAAAAACTTAACATCACCCAGCGCGCGGGCTACGGCATCTTTTTGCCATACCAACGATACGGCACAGTCACCGGCAGCACCGGCAGCGCCTAACGCCTTGATGGCATGAGCGGCATTAGCAACTGCCACGTTGCTACGGTCGAGGATATCGAATCCATACATGCGGCCTATGATGCCTTCCTCCGCGTTATAATATTGCGAAAAGTCGCGGTACTGGCTATCCGCTAAGCTTGAAGTAAACTGGTCAAGCATGTTACTTTCAAACAATACCTGGCGGTTTGCTTTAGGGATATTGTTTTTGTTAAACTGCAACTGCCATGCCTTCAAATCAAGATGGTGTACAGCATAGCGGTTGCCCGTAGCCGAATCAGTAGAGGCGGCCACTTGCGTAGCATTTGTACCGCCGGTGGTGTAAAGCTTAGTTACATTGCTTACACTTTCATCCAACCATTTTAAAATAATGTCATCGGCAACAAATTCAACCAGTTCACCAGCATGATCGCCGTAAACGCTGTCTATCTTGTCGTATGACAGTTCATATTTATCGGCATCAGGAATATGGGTTGGATCGGTAGTATACTCATCAAGCACGTAAACAATGTCGGTATCCGTACGCCTTACGGCCGTTGCCGGGAACACACCACGGTTTTTAGTTACCGATGGTTTAGCACCTGGTTGCGGGATATGCACCACCTTGCCGGCTAATACTTTATCATCATCACTAAAGGCGCGTTTCATAAATCCATTGTCACGCCAAAAGCGTTCGATGATATATTGCGCCCAAATTTCAACCTGCACACCGGCGGTGTGGGCAAACGGCTTATTGGATTGAAGCGTTGACAGTTTATAAAACACCAAGCCAGCGCCGCCAACAACTACCGTCGCGGTAAGCGCGCTGGTATGGGCAGCCATCGCAAAGGCGTTAACACCCAGCGAGGCAAAAAGAATGAGGCCAATTGTGGCGACTAAAAATTGCTTTGAATTTTTCATTTTGTTAATTAATAGGGGTATTTGTTTCGGGGTATTAAAGGTTGTTTAAAGGCTATTTTTTATCGGTTTTTACCGGGAACTTTTCGGCGCGCTTATCTAAATAGGCTTGTTGATCCAGCTTTTGAAGGCGTTCTAACTTTCCCGTTTTCCACAGATCGTCATAGCTTAGCTTAATCAGTTCTTTCACTTCGGTGGCGTCGTTTCCGCTGGCGCTGTTCAATTTTTCCTCTACCGTTTCCAGCACCGGCATACCTTCCAGCAGTTCTTTAGTACCGTCGAAATCAGCCTTTGCCAAACGGATATATTTTTCGCGTTGACCTGGCAGGTATTTGTTTTTATGGTCGTCGGCCAGTTTAATCACTTTGGCTTCGTCCTGATCGGTTTTAAGTTGCTTTACTTCATCCTGCAAAAGCTTTTTATCACTTTTAAGCGTGTTGATATCTGTTGCCTGTGATGCGTTTAGCTGTATCATATCAGCCACGGCCTTTTGCACCTGTACTTCGGTGGCGGTTTCATCCAGTTTAAGCGAAAGCAAAATGCCGTTCAATGCTGCGCCTGTCAGTTGAATTAGTTTCATGTTGTCGTTATCGTCGTTTTTAATTTGTTGTAGTGAGTTGAAAAGTTTGATAAAGCCTTCTTTATCCAACCCGGATAGTTCAATCCTTTTTTCGTCGTGGCCGTATAGCTGACAGGCACACGCGTCATCATTGCCGCCAATGTCCACGCAACTGATGTCGGTTACTTTCCACTTGGTAATAGTGGGGCCGGTTTGGCCTGGCAACATCATGGAAGGATCTTCTGTCCATTCGAGCGGGATAGCACCCAACGATACCATGTTTAAAATGCCAGCTTCATACTTGTTGTATAGCTGCATTGCAAAAGGGTCGTTTTCGTCAAACTCCAAATAGCAACTCCATTCATCGCCGTTCAACTGAATATCGACAGCGCAACCCGGCGGCAGAATTTGGCTTTTATCATTGCTAAATGCCCGTTGATGCATCCACAGTAGTATGGGGTTTTTCAGGTATTGCACCCAGTCACCTCCATCCGACATCACGCGATACTTGTAGCAATTAAGGCCGCTGGTCGTGATTACATACCGCTTAGTCGTACGTTTCATTTTTTTTCGGTTGAATACGCCAGCGCCCCTGTTAATTGCCTTTTTTTCATGTTTGTTTTTTTTAGTTTTTCATAACCTTTTATCGGCTTCGTTGGGACAAACGTACAGCGGTATTTCGGCCATAAAAAACCGCGTTTCTGAATGATTAAAGCAGTTTTATGATATGATTAAAGCTGCGTTAATCATCCAGTTACCCGGTTATATAAGAGGTAAAAAAGCCTGCAATTTTGGGTGTAAATCAACCCTAAAACATGGCTGAAAGGAAAAGCAAAGCCGACCTTGAAAGGTTAAAGGAACTGGCAAAAAGGTATTTTATTGATGATAGTCTTTCGCAAAAAGAGATAGCTGCAAAAACGGGTATATCTGAAAAAACTATAGGTAAATGGGTGGCCGAAAACGACGGGCTTTGGGAAAAGCAAAAGAAAAATTTGGTACTTACCCGGCAGGAGCAAATGAGTTATTTGCTTGATGAATTGTCGGAGTTAAACGCGGCCATCAGGAAAAAACCAGCCGGGCAGCGATATGCTGATAGCAAAGAAGGCGACGTAAGGCGCAAGCTGATAAAAGATATCAAAGAACTGGAAACTAAAACCAGTAAGCCCGAAGCAATAAGCGCATGTATAGCCCTGCTAAATTTTGCCCGTACTGTGTCATTAGAAAAGGCGCAAACCCTTGCACCTATAATTGATGGTTTTATTAGATCGCTTTATTAATGGCTTTAGCAGAGGATAAAAAAGCCCTTGATAAATGGGATGAGTATGTAAAATCATTACTCCGTGCTACCGTAATTGATGTTAACGAGAGCGAAGCCGACAAGCTTAAACGCAAGGCAGATTTAGAGAAAAAGGGTAATGAAGAAAAGTGGTTTAAATACTACTTCCCCAATTACTACTATGCCGAACCTATGCCGTGGCATAAGGCCGCCAGCCGCCGGGCTATTTACAATAGTGAATGGTATGAGGTAAGGGCATGGAGCCGGGAACTTGCCAAGTCTGCACGTACCATGATGGAAACAATATACCAGGCGATGACTGGTTTAAAAAAATCCATCCTGCTAATTAGTTCAAGCGAAACTGCCGCGATAAACCTGCTTAAGCCGTACAAGCTGAATTTTGAAAACAACCAGCGCCTTATTAACGATTACGGCAAACAGGAAAACTTTGGCGATTGGAGCGAAAAGCAGTTTATCATCAAAAAGGGCTGTTCGTTTTTGGCAATTGGCGCAGGACAATCGCCCCGTGGTTCGCGTAACGAGGAAGTGAGGCCGGATAAAGTTATCATGGATGACTTCGACACCGACGAAGAATGCAGAAACCCCGACACCATTGATAAGAAATGGGACTGGTTTGAGCAAGCGGTGTATGCTACCCGCTCTATCAGCAACCCGATGCAGGTGATATTTTGCGGTAACATCATTGCCGAAAATTGCTGCATCAATAAGGCTATCAAAATGGCCGACTACTTTGAGATTATTAACATAAGGGATAAGGACGGTAATTCTACATGGCCTAACAAAAACACCGAACCGCTGATAGACCGGGTACTATCAAAAATAAGCTATGTATCCCAGCAAAAGGAATACTATAACAACCCTATAACTACTGGCAAGGTGTTTAAAAAGCTGCATTACAAAAAAATGCGGCCGCTCAAAGAGTACAAGTATTTAGTAGCCTATACCGACCCTTCATATAAAAAGAAAGGCGACTTCAAAGCCACTGTGTTAATAGGGCGCTGGAAAGATGAGTACCACGTAATACGTGTGTTTTGCGACCAGGTGTCAACCGCCCAAATGATCGACTGGAACTACGAAATATATAAGTGGGTTAACGGGCAGGTGCCGGTATACTTCTATATAGAATGGCCGTGGATAGACGAAATGTTTATTCAGGAGTTGGCACAGTCAAACGCCAAACACGGCTTTAAGCTGGTACCAAAAGCCGACGACCGCGACAAGCCGGACAAATACCACCGGATTGAAAGTAACCTTGAACCGCTCAACAGGGAAGATATTGAAAAGAATGTAGTACCGCGCCTGTACTTCAATATTGAAGAAAAAGGCACCGTACACATGGACAATATGGAAGGGCAGTTTTTAGCACTATCCCCTACCAGCCGCGCACATGATGACGGCCCCGATGCCGTTGAGGGCGGCGTATGGATAGTTAACAACAAGGCTACTGGCGGCCTATCAAAAATGCAAGTTATCAGACCACCCAAAAATCCGAAACGATATTAACATGCCATACTTAACCAAAGCAGATTTAACCACCGACATATACACCGAAGATATAGACGCTATAACCGAAGGTAACGACAATGACGTAACGGCCGCCATTAACAAAGCCATTGGCGAAGCGCAGGGATATTTTGACAGGTACGATGTTGATGCGCTTTTCGCACGTACCGGCGATGACCGCGACCCTATTTTAGTTGGCTCATTGACGGCCATTGCCCTGCAATGGCTTACCCGCAAATGTCCTGCAAACCAAAACGTAAAGCAAATTAGGGACGATGCCGCAACCGCCCGCGTGTGGCTGCGTCGTGTGCAGGCAGCTGAAGTTAAACCGCGCGGATGGCCGCTAATTGCGCCGCCCGAAAAGGCCACCTTTTTTCACATGAGTAGTAACCCGAAACGCGGCAACCACTTTTAATTTTTAATACCCCTTTAAATAGCTTTTAAAACATGGCCATAACTAAAAAACCTACCGTTACCGCCGACGGTACACAACCCAGCATAGCTATAACCAAGCTGGATATAATGCCAATTGTCCGCGAAAATCAGGACATCGTAAAATGGCGCAACTATACACGAAGTGCCGAATCGCGGGTGCCACGCCGGGCATTGCTTTACAGCCTGTACTTTGATGTGATATTAGATGCGCAGGTAATCAGTGTAACCGGCAAGCGCCGCGATGCCATAACTACCGCCGGGTGGCAATACGTTGATAAGGATGGCAAGCCGGTTGATGCCATTAATGAGTTAATAGATAGTTTGGGCTTTGCCAAACTGCTTGAAGAAATTATAGATAGCCGCTTTTGGGGCTACAGCATGGTTGACTGTAATATTTTCAAAGATGACGAAGGCACCTGGCAAATGACAGCTACACAGTTTGACCGCAGGCACATGCGCCCCGAACTGGGTATGGTTGCTTACCGGCAATATGATGATGAAGGTTTCAGCATCCGCGACGGCATATTTACCCAAACCGTGTTGGAAGCCGGGGAGGAAAAAGATTTGGGGTTACTGCTATCGGCAGCACAATACGCCATTTATAAACGAGGCGGTTTAGGTGATTGGGCTACGTTTGTTGAGGTTTTCGGCAATCAGATTTTAGATGCACAGTGGGATGGCTACGACGAAGATCAACGCTTATTACTGTTAGATGCCATTGAGAAAATGGGCAACAATGGCCGGTTAGTAAGGCCAAAGGGTACGGAAGTACAATTTGTGCCTAACCAAAACAATGCCACCGGCGCGTTACAGGAAGGCTTTGAAAGGTGGCTGGATGAACAAATAGCCAAAGCGCTTTTGGGCAGTACCGAAACGTCCGGCACGAGCGAACGCACCGGCTATGCCATTGGTAAAGTACATTCCGAGCAGGACGAAAAGAAAAGCGAAACGGATACCGACTTTGTGCGCCGCATCTTAAACAGCCGCTTCCGCAAAATATTGAAAGCGTTCGGACTGCCTTACGAGGGCGGTAAGTTCATTATACCCGAACAAAAACAAAAGCTTTCCCTTACCGACGAAATCAACGTTTACGTGCAAATGGCGACCCAATTAGGTATGCCGGTTGACCATGATTTTATCTACAAACGCACCGGAATGCCAAAGCCCGCCGATTATGATGCGCAAATGAAGGAAAAAGCCGCACAAAAGGCCTTTAATGCGCAAAACACGCAGGTTTCGGAGGAAAACGACGGCGAAGAAAGTGCAAATACCCCCCCTGATAAAAAGGCAAAAAAGGACAAAAAGCCGGGTGGTATGAAGCTTAGTTTCCGCGAAAAGCTGGCCTTGCACATGATGGATTTTTTCGGATAGCCCCGGAGTTGACGGGGCATATTAAACTAAAGGATTTGTATAGCGATGATTGCGATTGCGGCGAATGTACCCCAACTACTATAAAACTGGCCGGTGGGTACCGCGACATACTTAACGACTTTTTAAAGCATGTACACAGCGGCGAATTGAAGCCGGGCAGTATCCAGCCCGACTATTATAACAACCTGGCTACTAAACTGGCCGGGGCTGTTACCGAAGGTTTGGGCGGTAAAATATTTGCATCAGACGACGAACGCAATACACTGAAAGCTTATTTTGATCACAATATATATGCATTTAGCGGCGCTAAAAGCCTTGTCATGCTTAAGGAGTACAACCGGCTGTTACTGGATGACAAAGGTCAGGTGCTGCCTTATAAAGAGTTTGAGAAACGGGCTTTAAAGGTTGACGCACTTTATAACAAAACGTACCTCGAAGCTGAATACGAAATGGCGGTGGCATCGTCGCAGATTGGTGCAAGCTGGCCGGGGTTGATGAAGTTTAAGTTACTGGAATGGAGTACCACCGGCGGGGAAAACGTTTGCCCCATTTGCGGCGGCTTCGACAGGATGATAATACCCAGCAATAGCCCGATACTAAACAGGCTTTGCCCGCCGCTGCATTTTAAATGCCATTGTAAACTGATACCGGCGGCAGACACCGACACCCCAACGCCCGACGACCATATCAATAATGTAGAAAAGGCCGCCGATATCAAACCGTATTTTAAAAACAATCCCGGCAAAAACAAGGTGATTTTTACCGACGGCCACCCTTACTTTAAAAACTTAGGCAATAACAAACAGCGCGAACTCGATGCCGAAAAAAATTATAACATGCCATCCGGCGAACGTATTTACGCTACCATTAACCTGCCGTCGTATACCGAGGCAAAAAATAAAGACGAGGCTAACAAATGGTGGGCAGATTTGGCAGGCGGGCAGCGTAAAAGCATTGATATAGTTGCCCGTGACGGCATTACGGTAACGATGGATAACAGATTTCGTAACCATGTTTTAGAGGAAAATAAAGATAACCGCTACAGGTTTATGCCGCAGTTGCCGGATATTCTTAAAAACCCCGATGAGGTATGGAGCAATAAAATACGTGGCAGCATCCAAACGGCATACATCAAGTATTATAAAAACTGCCCGATAGTTATCGTAACTGATTCGCGGAGTAACGTAACCGCCATCACAGCTTATGAAGTGCAGAAAAACGGGCGAACGAATTTTGGCGCTTTGACCAATATGCGGAAAGGTATATTGAAATATAAAAAGTAAAGCCGTTTACACAGTTCCGGCAGCGGCTAACCAAACAGCGCCCCGCCGGTGCATAAACGGCTTATTTATAGTACAAATATAAAAATATTTTATAAAACAATGGATAGTGCCGCATTTGTCAGGACAAGCCGCCGAAAGGCTGCGCAGATCGCCACGTATGTGAACGATATAGCCCCGGCAATGGTTGTGCGCAAAACGCTGCGGTTTATTGATGGCAATTTCAGGGCGCAGGGCTGGCAGGGTGCAACCTTCAAAAAATGGAAAGACAAACAAAGCATTGCTGGCAAGCGCAGACAGGGGCAAAACCTGATAGTGACAGGCCGTTTAAGGCGTGGCGTTAACTATACCACCAACGGCCGGGGCGAAGTCTATTTTTATAACAACGTCCCTTATGCAAAGGCTCATAACGAAGGCTTAACCATAAACGCCACTGTACACGTTAGCGCCTATACCCGCAGACGGTTTTACCGTGATGAAGTTAGCGCACCTGGCGCACGTAAAACCAAATTTGTTAAAACTCAAACCGGCGAAAGTGAGGTAAGGTCACACACCCGGGTAATGAAAACGCAAATGCCACAACGCCAGTTTATGCCATACGAAGGCCACGGCAGCCCCGTACTGGAAAACTCCATCAGGCGCGACCTTGAAAAGGATATGAAAAAGATTTTAAACGCATAAAACCATGAGCGAATTAACAATGGATGCCATATTGGCAAATGTATTTTTAACCGTGCAGGCGCGTTTAGCCACCCTGCCCGAATTGAAGTTTATAGATCAGGATATGGGGCAGCTTGAATTTGACGACAGCGACCAGCTATGCCCGGTTAAGTTCCCCTGCGCGTTATTTGACCCGGTAGAAATACGCTATACCGACAATAGCGAATACAGCCAGCAAGGGGAAAGTATTTTGGAAGTACGCTTGGCAGTGGCAGCATACACGGCAGCAACACACTACTACCAAAATGACAGCCACAAGATAAACGCTTTAGGTTACTTCAATTTAGAACACCGGGTTAACCAGCTATTGCACGGGTGGAGCGATGAGCGGTATTTTAACCCATTAAGCCGCATAAGCGCCCAAACCGAACGGCGTAAGGACAATGTAAGGGTAAGGGTTTTGCGTTATGCATTTGGCTTTACAGATAACACGGCCATGAAGGTAAAAACACCGCAGCCGCGGCCGGATTTGGAAGTAACACCAAATGTTGTTTAACAAGAAAGCCGCTAACTAAGCGGCTTTCTTTTGTTTTACACGCGTCTTATTTTAAACAATTTTAATCAGTGATTTTGCGAAAAATGTTCCATGCTTTAAGTCTGTACCATCAAACCACTTACAATGCCAACCGGAATTTCCATGAGACTCCGCGGTCATTTTGGGGCCGCCCGACTTAAGTTGTACTACATCGCCTGATTCGATTTTTTCTGTTTCTTCTGCCATAAAATTTAAGTTTAATTAGTAAATTGTTATTAATCCATATCTTGCGTGTGCAAGGTAAATCTCTTGATTGTGAACTTCCTAATATCTTCGCCTCCTTTAAAATAGGCTTCTCTACGCATTGCCGAAAGATCGTTATTGAAAACACCCCGCACTTCTTCGCCTTTGTCTGTGTGTTCTATTAGTACGTATACATCCATTTTATGAAAATTAATATTTAATATGCCAGCTACCTTTCACATTTTCTAAATAATGGTGCAAGCGGCTGGTGTTGTATTCATAGTCAAATTCCTGTTGTCCAAAAGTATATTGGTATTGCTTACCATCCCGAAAGCCAGTCATTGTTAATCCGTCCTTTCGAGGGGACAACGCGAAACGCATGGTATCAAAAAAGTCACTAAAATAATTTACTAATTCTTGTTCAATAGTATCAAAATCTATGTAAATCGACATATATATTCTTTGAATTTAACGATGTAAAATAATCGTTTTTCAAAGAATATCAAACTATTAGTACCAATTAAAATGCGGGATAAGTTTTTGCAGGTATTTGCGGTCGGCCTGATCTGCTTTGAGTTTTTCGAGGGTGTCGCGTTCCTCCATAATGATTTGCGAAATGGTGGTTTCGCCTAAATAAAACTCATGGTTTAATTCTTCTACAGCGCGTTCGTATTGCAAGCCTTTTATTTTGTAGTGATAGTACAAGCGGCACACGATATCATGATCCCTACGGGATTTAAACACGCCTTTAACGTGCTTAACGGTGCTACGTTTAAGAGGTTCAGAAAGGATACTTGCTACTAATTGTTTACCGAGCGCCATAGATTAATCAGGTGCCATAAAATTACCCAATACCTAAAAACTTAGCAAAACAAAGTAGCACACATTACCTTAACTGCCTGCTATCCGGCAGCATTTCGCTCAATAAATTGGTGATGGTGTACATTTCGTTGGCACCCGGCGGGGTTTCGGGGTTTTGGTTGCCTAACAAATGCAGTAATGATTTATACAGGTGTACATAATCATCAGTATCGCCACTAAGTGTAATAATAATCTTTCTCTCTTTAGTTTCAAACGCTACCATAAACCCAGCCGGTTAATCAATTTAAAATTAGTTTAAAGGTTAATAGGTAGAAGTACGGGCGGGGCATAAAAAAAATGACGCAGCCAATACCTTAAAGCCCATCAAGGGGGTCGAAGCCCTATTCACGCAAATAAGATACAGCCACGCCATTACTGGCGTACTATGTAACTCGTGCCTGCGTGAATCTTAAATTTTCGACCTTTAGATGATGTGCGGCACTTCGATAGTACAATTTCTTTTACTTTACAAAGTTAGGGCTTTTACGGGGATGAGGGAATAGGGTTACAGGAAAATGTTGGTTTCTTAAGTTGGTTTTATTTCTTAACTTGAATATTGTATGGCAAGAATTTTAACATCAAAACAAAAGGCAATTGAAATTATAAGCAATAGAATCAATGATTTGAGCGGTTTTAATTACAATAACTTCAATCATGTCGCTTGGAAAGCAAGAACCATTTCCGATTTAACTGAAATATTCGGTGCTGCAAGCAATCAAGTGTTTAACGCGCAAAATCTTAACTTTTACGACGTTGTAGTCACTGAAAACACAAAGGTCAAAGAAAATTTTCGGCAATTATTAAAAGGCTATATAGATTTTATAAACGACCATATCCCGGACGTTCAGCGCACAGAACCAGTTCAAACAAATTGGGAGGCTCAATATCACGAGATGCATAAATTATTGATCCAATCAAAAAAGAACTTTGAAGACTTGAATGTTATAGTATTAAAGAGAAATGAGACTATAGAGGAATTGTCAACAGAGTTGCAATCTGTACGAGAAAGCGTTTTTAACCTTGAAGGTCTAACAATTACAAATTGTTAAAAGTGTTTGGTCATTTACCTTTTGACGTCGCATGGAAGGTTATTGGTTTTGTAATAGCCGTAATCTTGTTTGTATTTTTTGCCGGTGTGTGGGCTCACTCCCATAACTTAGCAAGCGTTTGATAAAAAAAGCCCCCGATAGTCGGAGGCTTTTAGCATGTGTTGGAGTACGTTATTCTTTACGTCTGTCAAGGTACTTATCAGCTACCTTTAGCGCCTCCAAAACGATCATCATACCAAACAGAATAATTTCCCTGTCCATAACTGACCGTAGCACTTGTTATATGACTAAGTGTTTCGTAAAGCAGACCATCTTTAATTTTAATATTGATGCCTATATTCCGAATATATGTATTAGTTTTGTATTGATCTTCGAGACTAACACACGTTGGACTTTACATTAGAGCCGGTAGCTGAAACTACTGGCTTTTTCTCATTTAGTGCTACAGGGCAAATATAGCTAATAGTCAGGCCTTTTAATTCTTAATTTTACCTGTTAAACGTGCAAGTTTTCCACACCGAAGTAAAATCACAATAGGGTACTTATAATATTATATCAACTTCGGATAACAACAGAGCCTCGCTAAAGTGGGGCAAAGCTTAATTCACAGAAAAGAATACAGCCAAGCCATTACTGGCGTACTATGTAACTCGTGCCTGCGTGAATCTTAAATTTTCGACCTTTAGATGATAGGCAGCACTTCGATAGTACAATTACTTTTACTTTACAAGGTTAGGGCTTTTCCGAGTTTTATCCTTGAGGTTGCAAGAAAATATTAAACTATTATCATGCGTAAAAAAATATAAAATATTGATAACAAATAAAATAAAATTGTACTTTCACCGACTTTATCACTAAATTTAATTAACAGATGTTTGCTTCAGCTTGTAGTTTGGCGCGTGAATTCACCAAACCAGTAATAATTTCATCTAAAAGACATGATGGAAAATGTAGTTCAGGAATTGGTTCGTTGGTGATTATTAATGAGGAAGGTTGGTTTGTTACTGCCTGGCACATAATAGAATCAATTGTAAGTTTAAGCAATGCCTCAAATCAGTATAAGGCGATTAAAGAGCAGAGACAATTAATTGAAAACGATAAATCATTAAAGAAACATGTGATGATAAACAAGCTTAATCAGTTGCGATTATCTCCGGATATGATTGTCAACACATCAGCTTGGTTTGGGTTCGATGGAGTACAATTAGGTACTGTTCATTTTAATGCAAACGTTGATTTAGCTGTTGGCCAATTGTTAAACTTTGACCCTGCATCAATCAAACTCTATCCTAAATTTAAAAATCCAACGCACAAGATGGAGCCGGGTTCGAGCTTGTGTAAAATGGGATTTCCATTCCATATAATTGAACCAACATTTGATGAAGCGGCACAGAGGTTTAACCTTCCTCCCGGAAGCGTTCCTGTGCCTTTTTTCCCACTTGAAGGCATATATACTCGAGAGGTTAATATACCCAGCAATGGCAGCCCATATCCTTACAAATTTGTAGAAACATCTTCGCCTGGTTTAAGAGGCCAAAGTGGTGGCCCGACTTTTGATGTTGAGGGTAATGTATGGGCTATACAAAGTCAGACAAGGCATTATAGATTGGAATTTGGCAACCCGACAACAAAAACTAAAGAGTCCGACTATTTAAACAATCAATATTTACACGTTGGTTGGGGAGTTCACTCTGAAACTATTACTGGATTATTGAATGAGAAAAATATAAAATACCACCTATCCTAAACAACCATTTTATGACAACAACAATTTTAAAAACGCAAACTGGCAATGCCACAACAGGTATCGTTCCTGCAAATGGGAATGAGAAGTATTTTTGGGTTTCAGAATCAACAAGATGTTTAAATGAAAAGTCATTTATTGAACAAGCATCATCTTATTCAAATGTTGATCTAATGGGCAATTTTATTAAAGAGAAATCAAAATCTTAAAACAAAAGAGACGATGTTTTTAAACATCGTCTCTTTTGTTTTAACCTATTTCCGTATACGTTGGATAATTGTTCCCCCTTTCAAGTTCAATAATCACCATCGGTTCATTATCGTAAATAGCGTAGTCGGGGTGGCTTATAACTATTCGGTTTTCATAGCCGGGTACGCAAAGAAGGTCATAAATATGCACTGTATTGCGCCCTTTTGTTACATGTTTTGAGCCTAAAACCTGCAATAAAACCACCTGAACAGGTGGGGGTATATGCATATTTAACTCATGTAAATCGTACATTTTAGCTTTAAAAAACTTACGACCACGGTAAATCATTTCTACTAAAAGGTGCATTTCAGCGCATTGAGGTGTATATGTGTATCTATTAACCCTTCTCATGGTTATAGGTCGGCTATTTGTTTATTTGTAATCCGCTCAAGGCTATCAGTCAATTGCAGGGCGATATCCGCTACCGGCTTGCAGTCTTTATTTTGGGTATATTCGTGACGTATTTTCGCCCTTACGTTTTTAATTTCTTCCAGCCTCGTAACTAATAAGGCCGCTTCGTTTGCTACTTCTATTGTCATAACCTTTAAATACCCTTTAAATACTTTAAATAAACCTGATTAAACGCGCTAACTGCC
This sequence comes from Mucilaginibacter gossypii, assembly GCF_017569325.2. Lineage (NCBI taxonomy): Bacteria > Pseudomonadati > Bacteroidota > Sphingobacteriia > Sphingobacteriales > Sphingobacteriaceae > Mucilaginibacter > Mucilaginibacter gossypii. The sequence goes on from NZ_CP071878.2 coordinate 3,947,989, forward strand.
TTCACAAGATCGAGGTAATACAAACCATCCAGCGGGGCGCTATACATCGTTTCGCACCAATTGTCAACCCTTGCCATATCCACTTTGGTAGTGCCGGGTAGTTCCCAATGCATTTCGTGGGCAAGGCTTAAAATTTTACGCTTCATTTTATCGGCTTCGCTGGGTGGCTGCCCTACCAACTGTTCGAGGTGGGTAAATAGCGCCTGAGCATCTTCATAGCCCATAGCGGTAAGGCTTTCGGTTGCGCCGTTTGAAAAGCTGTACACCAAATCCTTTTTATTTTCTTCGGTAAGCCCGGCCTTAGCTATTAAGGTGCGGGCTTTTTTGATTTGTTCTTTAGTCATGATATTCAGGATATGCCATGTGTGGCGGGTTTGCATCGAAACTAAAAGCGGGGCGGTTGTCAATATCTACCAAATACGGCAGCGGCTTCATAGTGTCACGCATTTCAATTAATGCTATCGGGTTTAGATAAGCCGCGCGTTCAAATTTTATTTCATCTTTAACGGTATCAATTTGAAGGCTTGTTATACCAACAATTTTTAATGCTTCGGCCAAATGCTCAAATGCCTCGTAAAGGGGCTTGTATTTGTCGGGTTGTGTATCTTGATTCATGATTCTTTGCTCCAATCTGTTCTATAATATTCACGTTTTAAAAATCCTTCGGGGTTAGCCTGCGCTACGCCGGGGTTACGTTTGAGGTAAGCGAGGTACGGCGCTATACCCTTTTTGTGTTTTAGCTTCTTATAATCGCTTAATTTGTTCCAGTATGGTATACAGCGGTGCGGGTGTATTTTCTTGCCGTACTCCTCTATAAATGCCTCCCAACTCAAATCCTCCGACAGGTTAAGCACCTTGAAATATTGCCGCTCGTTTAATTTGGAGATATCGCCTTCCTCTCGGGGTAGTTTTTGCAGCAGGGTAACCAATTCCCTTTCGCTCAATTCGGCATCTAAAACGCTGTAAAACACCAATAAACCGGCATTATTATACTCAAACACTACACCACCTGTATAGTGATCTGACGTTAAAATGTACTTACTCATCTGCAAATACCCCCTCCTTTTCGGGCGCGTTTTCGGCGGTTTCGTTAGCGATCATATCAGATACAACAGGGTCAACCATAGCCATTGCATCCATTACGGCCTTGTTTTGATCCTCAGCAAACAGGGTTTTGGCGGTTTTACCTTGTAGTTTAGCCTTATCTAAACGGGCAAAGTATTTTTCGTTTAGCAAGCGGGCGCGTTCTTCCCACACCGGGGCAGGTGTATTGCCGCCGAAACGGGATTTCGGCCATATCATAAAGTTTTTGATAAACAGCTTAACATCTACGATATACTCCAATGCTTTGCCTGTTGAACTTCGAGGCTTGCTGCCGTCCGACCATGATATCAGGATGATGATTTTGTTTTTAAGCTTTGCAAGCTGTTTAAACTGATCTACCGTCAAGCCGCAAAAATCAATACTGTCAATTACGCAAACTTCCGGGCTGCCTCGTTTTTTAAAGTACTCGTACGTTTCTTCAAAGGTGGCATTAGCAGCAAGTATGATCTTACCTCCATAGTTATCGATAATACCCTCACGCTTAAAAGCGTCCTGCATAGAGCCGGTGATGCCTTCTTCGTGGCTTATGTAAGTAGCCCGCAGTCCGCTATCGCACAAATCTTTTAATAGCCTTAAAATAGATGACGTTTTACCATTACCGCTATCTCCATAAATTATCATGCTGCACTTTTTTTCGGGTGTGCCTATTACCGATTTCCAATAGCTACCAAGTTCCAACCTGTCGAAGGTCTTTTGACCCATTTGAAACATTCCTATAGTATCCATCAATTATTAGTGTGTCTTAAAAAAATTACTTCTGTGTTTTTGTCTATTGCTTTTGGGTATTGGGGTGGCGTGTTTGGCGGCAGGTACCATAGCTTAGAATTGCGGTATTCTGTTTTCTTTTCTCCCCCCTCAACCATTTGGCAAACTGTTTTTTGCTTATCGTTTGCCTTGTAAAAGCGGTCGCCTATCTGTAGCTTTTCCGCTATAGTCCGGGTATTGCGCTCCATTATTCGTACATGGTATTAAGTCCGAACTTTACCGCCAATCTATGTTCCAGTATTGCCCCTGCGCTATCGCGCCAATCGGGCAGCATATAAATATGATCGGCCATGTTTAGCAGGGTTGTAGCTTTGCGCATGGCTGTTTTCCAATCCTCATCGGGTGCAATAAAATCGCAGGGGTTTAGCACGCTAAAACCTTGTGCCTGTAGTTTCTCTTTAGCGGCAGCAAATTTGGCCTGAAACTCATTTACCGGCAGGCCGGTTACTTTGCCGGCGATATACACCACCTGGCTTTTTGATTTGGTTAGCGTGGTGGTTAGTTGTATTAAAAAACGTGTTTTGGTCAATAGCTTTAACATATTTTAAAAGGGTTTTAAAGGTGATTAATAGTACCCGCCCCAGCCTCGAACCGGGGTGGCTGCCTGCCGGGTGGTTAAATCCTGATAAGTTCACCTGTCGTAATTGTCGCGCTGCGTTCGGTTACGTTGGCAGGCTGTTCACGTAACAAAGTATTTGCTAAGTGCCGAGAATAACTATCAGCCTGCTTTCTTAGAACATTAATTAGCAACACCACATTTGTATCGTCGGGTGTAATGAGATTGGCATTATAAGAGCCATCGCCCATTTTTTGGAGTGTTATAATTATAGGCATGATTATATATTTGAAAAGTTTAAGTGAACGTCAACATAGTCGCCTTTTTCGTCGCGCACGTAAAGGCTGAAATATTGTTTGCTTTTTGGCTTGCGAATGGCTTTCCTTACAAAGGCCATAGCCTCTTTATACCGTGTATCGGGTATGTTTTCTTCATGGCGTAAAAGGGCTAAAATTCGCTTACTGTCTAATCTGCCGTCGCGGGTGCTGAACGCATCCATGATGATAGTTTTAAGCCAGTCGCTTGCAGATGAAAGGCCATCGTTAAGTATTTCATCCAGTTTGTTTTTAGCCAGTGTCAATAATTCTTCGTCAAAGGCTATAGCCTCGTTTACATTGATCTCAATTTTGATAGACCTGTCGAAGTTGTAGCGGGTAATATTCCCTTTGCCCTTGCTTTTGTTATTCACGCCGCCGTTTTCATTTAGGAAGGCTGCATATAACTCTAATGCCACGTCAAAGCATTTCTTTTTATGCTTTTCGAGGGCTGTACGGAATGCCAACCGCTCTTTTGCCAATACTGATAATTTGGCTTCGGCAAGGCGTTCGCTTTTGCTGATCCTGTCTAATGGTATCAAATCGCCCGCCTCGTTTAGCCATTTTTTATCGGCTGGTTTCTGTTGTTTAATGGTTAGTGCTGTCATACGTTTTATTGATTTAAATATTTAGTTACTGGTGATGGGTGGTAGTTGTACTTTGTCATTTCATGCTCTATTTGCGCCATATGGGCGCGAATAAAATTGAACTCATACGATTCGGGTAGTTGAACCATGATCCAATACAATTGGTAGGCTATCGCTTCGGCTTCGTTTAAATGAAGGCTGTACGACTTGCGCTGCTTGCCCTCAAACTGACTGCGCAACTTTCGGTAAATCCCTATCATATGTATTTGCAAAAGCTTTTCATTTAAGGACTTTACCGGGCTGGTTAAAACGAAATTGTGAAACATGTTCATAAGCGCTGCTACCTGCTGATGTGTGTGTTTTAAAACCATATTAAAGGCATTTAAAGGATGGTTAAAAGCAGGCGCGAATAGTCGCCGCGCAGGTCGGCGTATATCTTTAGCCAGCTATCAAGTTTAGTAAGGGCTTTGGTTATACTTTCGCGGTTCATCTTAAAAAAGTCGGCGATATCCTGATGCGTATAGCCTGCCTTTTCCATGAGGGCGAAAGTGATATACCGGCGCTCTGTTGGTTTACGGCGGTCGTCTTTAACGTCCTTTAATTCGTCAACCATTACGCCCAACTGGTCGGCGGCCTGCTTTGCCAAAAGGGAAAGGGATTTTGTTTGAGGTTGTATTGTTTCGGTGTTCATTTACAGTATATGTTTAATTAAGGGTTTTACAGTTTTAAAAGCCTCATTTAGTATTGAGGCATGAGGGGTAAACTCAAATGTTTCGGGGTTATGCATGGCATCGTATAGCTGCATCTTTTCGGCTAAATCGCGTTTGCGGATGCCATCGTCGGCAACTACCAGGCGTTCGCATTCTGTTACAAAGGCCATATCTGTTTTATGCCAGTGATTGCGCCACCATGCCCAAAAAAGTGAATTGCTTTGCAGGGTTTTGGTTAATGAACTATCGCCGGTTTGTGCTTCCAAATAGTCATAAGCGGCAAACATTACAATACTACCGTACTGCACTTCGGTAAGTTCAAGCAGGTGCATAACCTTTTGGCGGGTGGCCTGCTGTATGGTGATTTGCTGTTTTATTTGGTTCATGTTAGTTGGCTGAAAACGTTAACGATGCGTAGATATAATGGGCAGTCATACTAAGGCAGTCATTAGGTTTAGTTTTAACTATAGGCTCATCACTCATGAGTTTTATTTTCAGGTCGGATAAGTCGACGTGCCGCCTCGAATGAATGGCGACTAAGCATAGTTCTCTCATGCTGCCGCCTCCTCATTTTCCTGATCTTCTAACTCCGCTTGTTTTTGCTTCCAGGCATGCACCAGGCGTTCAACACGGCGCATATCTACCACACCCTGTTTAACAGCCGCCCCATTTGATATAAAGGCTAATGCTTCGCGGCCTTCAACGCCGTTTGCTTTGGCAACGGATATGGCATCGTCGGCGTTTGGTGTAGGTATTTCAATGAACTTACCACCCAACCTGCTTAATATTTCGTTATAGCCAACAGTGCCGCGCTGTTCGCCGGTTTCAATCCGGTCTTTCAGATTATAGGTACCGATAAGCACAATGCCGCAACGTTTCCACAGCCTGTTATAAAGGTCAATGAACAGGTATAGCAGCCCATTTTTAGCCTTTTCCATTTCGTCGAGAATGATTATTGGCTGTGTCATGGGGTTAACCTTTTCGTTAACAAGGGTGCTTAAATCGTAAATGGAACGAACATTGGTTTTCACGCCCATTGATTGCAGCAGGTTTACCAGCAGTTCTTTTTCGGTCATGTGGCGCTCAACCTTCACATAAAAAACATTTTTATGGTTTTTCACATAGGTATCAAGCATATCGGTTTTACCGCTGCCGGGGGTACACACCAACCCAAAAACATTACCATGCATGCGGGCATCGTCAAAATAGCCCTGTAATTTTAAAGCCGGGCGGGTATCGGCATGGTGCCAAACTTCGTCAAGTCTGATGCCTAAGTTTTTGGCAAGCTTTGTCCACATGGCATCGCCTAACCCTTCTGATTTACCGGCCTGTATCTTGCTAACTGTAGCGTTTGATACGTTTAATTGCTTTGATGAGCGCATTTGGCTGCCCGAGTGAGACACATGTTTGTTTAACTCGGCTCTAATTAGTTCTTTTGTGTTTAAATCCATTTTTAATTAGCTTTTTAAGTGGTTTAATTGGCCGGATACGTGAGGGTTTCCGGCCTTTATTTTTACATTTCGTCGTAAATACTTTGGGTTATTTTTGGCGCTTTCGGGGCTGTTTTATGCTCTATCAGCACATCGTCGTACTGATCTTCATAGCCGCCTATTTGCTTTTGTGCCTTGTGGTTAATGGCTTTTACCAATACACCGGCCTGTAAAATGCTTTGCGCATCGATTTCGGCGCGTTGTAAGCGCTCCTGACGGCTGGTAACAAAATCTTCAAGCTTTTGGGTAATGGCCTTCTTTTCCTGTTTGCGGTCGTGAAGCATTTGGCCGTGACCGTCGTGCATATCAGCTACCGCCGAAGGCTGCAAAACGTATTGGCTGGTTACAAACCTGATACCGTTATGATCTGTTACAAGTACCTGGCTCATATCAGCGGGATCATAGTACACATCAACCTTTTTGTTTACACATTCGGGGAAATACTTAGCCGGTATATCAAAACTGTATTTGATATTGTTTAGCTGGAAGTTAAGCCCGGCAGGTTGCAGGCGCAATGATTCGCGCGGGTCGCGTAGCTGATGTTTAACGCCCAATATTTCTATTTTACGTTCTACACTTAACCGTTTGCTTTGGCTTAACTGGCTTTCGTGGAAAGCTTTTAGCCAATATTCCTGCCGTGTTAATTCGCCATCGGGCATAAGACTATGCCGTAACTGGTTTATGGTCATTTCAATAACAGCAGGCGCGTGCTGTTTATCGGGGAAGCTGGCACTACGTTTTTGCAGCGCTTCGGCATTTGGTCGGGCATTTGCGCCATGCGCGGTGATATTGGCACCCGAATAGTTGGGATACATTTTGAGTATCTTATGCAGCGGCTTGCCAAACACACGTTCAATGTATTTTGACTGCGCTACAGAGGCAGTGAAAAACAGCGTTTCGCCACCCATCTTTAAAAATGTAGCTAAATCGCCTTTTAATGCCGGGTCGATGCTCCATTTATCAGTTTTGATCTGATGCCACAGGTAGGCACCACCTGTAAGCTCAATAATGTGAGCCATAGCATTGCGGTAGGCTTCTTTTATCAGTTCGATAGTAACCGTTTCACCTACGGCATAACCCAAAACATAATCGTTTAGGGCATCTATAACCACGTACATCACCGGGCGGTAATAGCGGTTGGTATTTTTGCGGCCATTGCTGTAAGTGGTTTCAGTGAAGTATAAGTCTAAAACGTTATCGTCACTGTTTATCAGCATTAGCGGTGCCATTGGGCGGGCTTGTTTAATTTGCTTGTTGTATTTGTTGTAGGCGGCCGCTTTTCCTTCGCGCGCCATAACTACTTCGTGGTAATGCTCACGGCGGCGATAACCTACAGCTTGCGGAGTAATGGTTTTGCGGCCATTTTCGATAGCCCACATGTTATAGGCCTGCGATATAACGACATCATCATGCTTGTTATCAAGCGCTATCAGGTTCATTAAAGTATCTTCGGCCTCCTGATCTTTAACCTTTTTGCTGTTATCGTTGCCAAAACGGTAAGCCTCTATCAAAGCGGGGAATCCTTGCGCTTTATAGGCCTTAATCTTCTCTTTTAGGCGGGTTTCATTGGGGGGTAAACCCACTTTCTCGGCCTTAATTACATCGGCTACAATCGACCAAAAGGCAGCCATTTTTATGTTAAAATCACGTTTTAAAGCCTGTTTATCGGTAGTATAATGGCTTATAGCATCGATATAAGTAGCCGCTTTGGTGTATTTGTCGCGGTATTTTTCGGGCAGGTTTAGCCCGTTTGGCAGGGTGTAACCTTTGCCGTTGGTGTTATTGTAAAAGTCGAAGGCTTTTTGGTTCCAGTTGATCGTTACCCAATCGGTAAGCGGCTGTTTTACGATGTACTCGTAAGGGTTGCCGTATTTTTCTTTAACTATGGCTTTGCGCTCGGGCGGCAGGCTTTCATAGTCGATAAGTACACCATTTTCATTACAGCCACGACCATATACTTTGATTTCGCCGCGTTTTTTATGGTTCTTATAACTATGAAGCCCGAAACATGCCAGGTATTCGGCATGTTCTAAGCATAAGTTATTTTCTTCGTTGTACTTCATTTGGTTAATTAGGGTGTTACAAGCCCCGGCCTCGAACCGGGGGTGGCTGCCAGTCTGTAAGGGGTATTAATGTTTCGTTAGTAAATCAGGTGCGATAAGTGCAAGGCCGCCAAATACGATAGTGGCGACAATAACCACCGAAATGACGGTCTGAATAGCGGTAAACTGGTTGCGTTTAACTGCTTGAGGGATGGTTGTAAATTCTTTAATTAGCTTTTTCATGATTTTGAGGGTTGAGGGTAATTATTTATTGATGAGGGCTTTTTCTTTTTCGATTATTTCACCTACGCTTTGCAGTAGGACGTTTTGCCCATCTATGAGCAATTCATTACAGTATTTAACCAGGTCGGTGGCTGGGGTATCTGCCGTACGGTCGCCGGTGCGAACCTTTTTAACATAGCTGGGTGATACACCAACTATTTCAGCAATGAGTTTGGCCGTAGGTGCAGGTAACACCAGCGCTGTAGATTTTTTGTTACAAGTGGATTTTATATTTTTATCTTTGGTCATAATAGTGTTCCTTTGCGGACACAAATATGTAGAGTATTTACTAAATAAGCAAGGGAATTGTAGATTATTTACTAAAATAAATGGCATCCATCGACAGAATTTTACAATTTATTGGTTATAAGGGCATTAGTAAACGCGAGTTTTACGCTTCCGTAGACCTTTCTAATGGCTATCTGGACAAGACCAAGACCATAAATTCTGACGTATTGGAGAGGATTAACTACAAGTATCCTGAATTAGACATACTTTGGGTCATAAACGGGAAAGGGGAAATGCTAAAAACGGAGGAAAAACCGACAGATACCCCAACCGAAAACAACCACCTGCACGAGTCGATAGCTACATTAAATACAAATACCCCTGCCACCACTGGCAAGGGTACTACAAGCAAACGTGCAAAACTTGACCCCCCAACTGACCCCCCAACTGTCATTTTACAGCCTCAAATCATCACGGTAGATAAACAGGGAAATGAAAACATCATTTATGTCCCGGTTAAAGCTGCTGCTGGTTATTTAGTAGGCTACAGCGACCCGGAATTTATCGAAAACCTGCCGTCGTTCTCACTGCCTGGCTTATCAAACAGCACTTACCGGGCTTTTGAAGTAGAGGGCGACAGTATGTACCCGACGCTGGAAAATAAAGAAATGATAATAGGGCAGTGGGTTGAAAAATTGGACTATATCCGCGAGGATCGCGTGCATATAATAGTAACTAAAACAGGCGTTTTAGTTAAAAGACTGCTTAATAGAGTAGAAAAGTACGGTTATATCATAGCCAAATCAGATGCCATAGATAACCGCAATTTGTACCCCAATATTGAGATACACCCGGAAGATATATTGGAAGTGTGGTACGCTGTTTGGCATGGCTCATTCAATTTCAAATCCCCAACCGAACTATACAAAAAGGTTAACAACCTCGAAGCTGATCTAACCGAAGTGTTACGAGTACTTAAAGCCAACAATCTTTTAAAGAAATAGAACTTACCCCCTTTAAATGCCTTTAATTTTTTTAACAAAATGGAAGGCAAATTAACCCTAATTGTACAAGTCGTTTTTACAGCACTTTGTAAAAACCGCCTTAATCGTACTAAAAACGGACTTTTTTATATTCTCATTTATTACAAGTGGTTTTAACCCCCTTAAAAAAACTTTTTTATTTCTTGTTTTTTTAAAGGTTTTCAGGCTTTTTGGAATTGATCACCTCATTTATAAATAGCACTGACAAAATAATGCCACCAAAATTGCGGGGGTGAATATCGATATTTCATGCCATCCGGCTGGGAGCCGAGCGGCGGCGTGAAGCTTTTTTGACCTTTCACCTTTGGCCTTTTACCTTTGGCCTCGAAACTACCTGTCCAACGGCATCCACGTTTCCATATCCACATGTCCCCGGTTACCCCAGGCATAATATGGGATCAGCCTGATAGCTACAGCGTTTTGTTTTGGCGTGGATACTTCTTTGTAAAGCCGGTTAGTCCAGTTGTTTTCGTCGCGCAGATCAGCTTTGCCAACAAGGCTCATGATCTCACTGTTATCTATCCTGATCATTTCAGGTTTAAGCTCATTACTGGCTGATAGCGCCACATTGAAAACCTTTTGCCCCTTAGCCAGATCGGCCGATTCCAGGCAATAAACCACCGGGCCTCGTTTTACGGCTACCTGGTTTCGGGTTTCCTCAACCAGTGGGTTCGCCTCCATTAGGGTCACCGGTATCGGCAGGTCGAGATCAATTGTCATTCCTTTTCGCCAAACGGCGTTAATTTGAGTATAAGTTCCAGGCGTAGTGTCTAATTGCGGTACCGACTGACCGGGCATTTTGATACTTGCTCCCTTACACCAACCCGGAATCCTCAAAAACACAGAAAAGGCTTTATTACCCGGTACTTCATCAAACCTGATATGGATCTTTCCATCCCATGGGTAATTGGTTGTTTGCGTCAATTTTACAGGTGTACCGTCTTTCAATTTAGCGGTTATGGTGTTGCTGCCATACAGGTTAAACCACAACCCTTTATCCGATACGCTGTAGGCATAATCGCTTACCTCAGCAATGGTACGCACCACATTGGGCGGACAACAGTTGGAAAGTTTGATATACCCTACCCTATCTTTAGACCAGCGTTGCTTAAAGGGCAAACTATCCGAATAAGCCAACGGATTGGTGTATAAAAAATTACGCCCGTTAAGACTAATCCCCGAAAGTACGCTATTATACAATGCCAGTTCCATCACATCGGCATATTTGGCATCGCCGGTTACCTGCAGCATGCGCCAGTTCCAGAGTACATTGCCTATGTTGGCGCAGGTTTCGTTGTGCGCTGTGAAACTTGGCAATTGGTAATCGCGCCCGTAAGCCTGGTGTACCTTTTGCACTTCGTTGGGGTTGTAAGACGTGCCGTCGGGAGAAACACCATCATAAAGCGAACCGCAGCCACCGGTGATATACATTTTGCGGTTAACCACATCGTTCCACATTATGTTTAAAGTATGCATCAGGGTTGTATCACCTGTTTCGGCATACACATCGGCAGCACCGGCGAAAAGATAATTGGCCCTCACCGCGTGCCCCATCGCCTGCGTTTGCTGCCGGAAAGGTGTCCTGTCCTGGTTATCGTCGGTACCATCCTTCATCAAGCCACGGATGTCTATCAGGTTTTTAGCCAGTTCCAGGTATCGTGGATCGCGGGTGGTACGGTACATCTCCACTACCCCCATGTAATGCGAGGGGCAAATAGCGTTACGCGCCAGTTCGGGCGAGGCCGTTTTATAAAACTTGTAGAGATAATCAGTGGCTTTAACAGCCACTTTCAACAAAGTAGTTTTACCTGTAACCCGGTAATGAACGCAAGCGGCAGTCATCAGGTGACCAAGGTTATACGTTTCAAAATTAAGGCGATCGTTAAAAGCTTTTTCCTTGCCGCTATTCTTGCGCTCTTCAATAAGGGTTGGCGTGTGGATATAGCCATCCGCGCGCTGAGCTTTGGCAATAACGGTTATAGTTTTATCCATCAATGCATCAAGTTTGGGATCATGTGTGTTAGCATACATACTTGCTACCGCTTCAAACAATTTGTAAAAATCACCATCATGAAATGGCGGCCCTTCGTGTGAGCCGGTGTCCAATCCTGCGGCTATCTCGAAATTGCGGTAAGCATGACTGATCTTCGGATCGGTATAAACGCGCCACAGGTTGGGGATCATGGTATCACGGCAAACTTTGAACCTGTCGGCCCAGAAACCGCCTGTCCATTGTACCGCACCCATATCAAGGCTGCTCAGTTTGGCGTAGTTACTTTGGCTGGTATTTACCAGTGCTTTGTTTTGGGCATTAAGCTTGCTGCCGGCAATTACCAATACTGTGATGATAAGGTATTTATACAGTGTTTTCATATCGAGGGAAAGCAATGACCTGGACGATGATATTCCGATATATTTAAAAATCCATTTCATATCATTAAGGGATAGATGTGAGCAATTTTACCGGGCTGAGCAAACCAGCCGGTAACAGCGAACGGCCCTCCAAACGGTAAGGCGCGTTTGTCCATGTAATACGTTTATTTTCGGGCAGGGCATGATCACCCATCAGGCGGTTAGCCCAGGTGTTGGTTACTTTGATTACCACTTTATTTTCGCCTGATTTGATGGCTTTACTGAGATCTACCCGATACGGAAATGTCCAGGCTGTGCCGCAATTGATACCGTTTAAATACACTTCGGCCAGGTTGGCAACATTGCCCAGATCAAGATAGGTTTTGCTCCCAGTTTTTCCGGTAAACTTAAAGGTATGATTGTAAACCGCTGTTCCTGAATAGTACTTTATACTATCGTTGGCGTTGCGCGACCAATCATCACCTTTATCGAACATTACTGATTTCACAGGGCCGCCAAATTTAGGGTCGAACTGTACCTGCCAGTTTGTAAAAGTTTGAATACTTTTAAAGTGCCCCTGTTTATCTTCAGCGCTTTTTGCAATTGAAGAAACTTTTCTAAAAACGATAAAAGCAGATCCATTGGCAGCTAAATCAAGACTGATATTTGTACGACCGGATTTGTTCACATTGCCCAACTGTTTTATTTCACCGGTTAAAGGATCCCAAAGTTCAGGAACGTGGCCTGTTGCCCTTAATGACAAATTAATTGTACGATTTAAAGCCTGTTGATTGGAAATGAAATAGATATCGAGCTTGTCTGCGCTACGATGTGTCCATGCAATATCTTTTGCAGGCTGCTCAACGGAGTCTGTCGCGATCAGGTCTGGACTTACGCCTAATTCATCAAACGTTTCTTTTTGATAAGGGCCGGTGAGTAATTTGGCCTTGGCGCCTTTAGCTAAAGTGGTTATCATTCGCTGATCGCCTAATAAAACCGTAGCGCCTTCATTTACCAATTGCTGAAGCTTTTTTATTACTTCTGCCGATAACTGCCATGGCTGAGGCGACATCTGGCTTACACCGGGTATTACCAGCATGGCATAAGTTGCCCCGCCGGGCAGAATGATCCTGCCTTTTTTTACTGTAGCTAAACGCAGTAAAGCGTCTTTGTTAAAAGAATCGTAGTTATATCCTCTCAGTGGGTCTATCCAACTTTCGGGCAGTGCCATATTAGCCGAATGGCTTGCATCCTCAATCGAATTGATAATTGGCACACCTTTGTTGGCTAAGCGCTCCTTTTCCTGCTTCACACGTCCGGTGCCGAAGATACCGGGAAGGGTATTAACCAACCTGTCGGGCAAAATTGCGCGGCTTGGTGTTTCTTCGCCGGTAAAAACAGCGATATCGGCAACGGGATGCCCCTGTTGCAGCATAGCCTGGCAACGGCTGATATAATCAAACCAGGCCTTGCCCGGCTTCCACCAGGTTTGATCGCGCTGAAAAAACAGGCCGATACCATCCAGTGTCATACCCGGCTTACGGTCAAGCCAGGGGTTATGCACATTTACGTGGAAAACATAACGATTTATGCCAAGGGCAAAGTTGCGGTCGGCAGCAGTTTTAAGCATTCCGGGGTGCTCATCCCATAATAACCGCAACTCTGTAAAAGCCTCGGCCTGGATAATATTTTTACCGTAGATGTGCCCGCCCGAAATGGCATCCAGCATATCATTGGGCTTATCATGCGTAGGGCTCCTGAACCAAAATTCCCCCATCGGGATATCTGCCTTTTGGTAATGCAGCATGCCATCGCTCATCATGGTTGGGGCAACGCTTTCGGCAGTAAATGTGCAACCTTTTTCGTGCGCCAGCTTAGCCATGGTACCGTAGAAATTATCTACCAATAACTCGGCTATGGTTTGCCTTACATCTGCTAATACCTTTTCGGATTTTCCAGCGCTTTCCATAGGTACGCCGGCCATTAATGGCAAATAAGGCAACAAATCATACCCTCTCCGCTTCTGAAACTCAGCAGCAAAAACCGGCGACCAGTTTTGGCTGCCGCACTCCCAACTATCCACGTGAAAGATCTTAAAAACCCGTTTGGCCAAATCCAGCCCAACCTGTTTTATAGCCTCGCCAAACCAATTATCAAATTGTAGTTTGGCAGCCTCCGGGTTAAACTTGTCGCACTCCAAACCAATACCTCCCCCACCAGTGGCATTGGTATGCCCGGTTGAAGTATGCCCGATACGGATGATAGTCCAATTACCCGCCGGTACCTGCCAGTTCAGTTTACCTTCTGCGCCTAATTTATCAGTAAGATTGATGACCTTGCTTTTATCTACACAAAGGTTAGCCGGTAATTGGGCATCTGTAGTTTGTTTACTTAGACGCCATACCTCGCCGGTTTTACTTTCATACTGATGGACACGGGGCTCACCCAACAACTCAATGCCCGACAATTTCAGCGTAGGTTTCCATTTAGCAAAATCAAGATCTTCGGCTCCCGGTTCAGAGCCTTCTTTATCATAAGTAAACCTGAAATATTTTGCTGTAGTCGGAGCGATGGCATTTGTGATCTCTGCATCGCCATCCTGCCAGCCATGACGCGGGGGCTCCATCCTGCCCAGCGGGCGGAAGTTCTTACCATCATCGCTCACTTCAAGCAGCAACCTTTGCGACTGATAATTACTTGCCGATGTATGGATAACAAGCGAGCGGCAGGTAAATGGCTTTTCAAATTCAAGCTGCAGCCAGCACTGTTCGTTGCTTGTAAAGCTTTTGGGATCTCCTTTTTCAGCAAGATACTGTACATCGGTATTTGGTACGCTGGTGCTCACCTTCGGATGCTCGTCATAGCTACTCTGCCCCTCGCCGGGCAACGATGGGTAGGCCAATATTTCAATATCTTTATAGTAGCTTTTATAATGCTTTGGAACAGGTAAAGTATCATGATAAACTTTACCGCCTTCAACCTCAACATTTGACCATACTATCTTTTGCATGGAAAGCTCCGGTGTTATCCAGGGGCCACCGGCCAGCGCAAAACCATCGCTGTCGTGCATAGCCAGTTTTAGGCCTATCCTGTCGGCTTCCTGCATGGTAAACTTTACCATCGCCCACCACTCCGGGCTCAGCTGGTTAATTGATGGGGTAATAAACGGCGGATTAGCAGGCCCTTTGATGGGCATTAAATAAGCACCCGCTATTCCGGCCTGCTTCATAGCCTGCAGATCCGCAGTTATTCCTTCCCGGCTTACAGCGCCCTGCATCCAGTACCAAAACACCCATGGTTTTGCCGATTCGGGTGGATGCAAAAAGGCCTGCTTCAAACCATCGTCTAAGAGCGATGCTTTCCGCTGTTGGGCTATCCCAGGTAACAACAGGCAGCAAAAGCAAATTATAAAAACGTATTTCCTCATGGCTTCCTGTTAAATTTGATCTGATATGCGGTATTACCTACCGCATCCGGTTTACCTTCATAAGGTTTCAGGTAAAAACTGTATTGATACTTTTTGGCCGGGATACGGTATTGATCCAATGGCTCGGCCACTTCCGACCAGCTATCGTTGCCGCCTACGCCCATCTGTATCAGGTCGATATTCAGCGTAATAAAACCTGCATCCTTTAGCTTGTTGGTATGCTTCGCCTTTTGAATATTCTCTTCGGTATAAGGCCAGGCACTCATGCTCAGCAGGCTATCGGCGGTGATCAGCAAACCACCTGTTGTATGGTGCAGCAGCATCCAGCGTACATCGGTACGGTTGCCGTTTTCCTGGGGAACTACATAAGGTTCCATGAATTGGTTAATGCTTTGCGAATATATGCCGGCTTCCGAGCCTGTACGCCTGTCGATATAGTTTTCATAAGGCCCCCTACCAAAGTAGCTGATATTGCTATCGGCCTGCGCAATGCCCATTTGCATGCCAACCTTAGGCAGGTTTGGCAAACCCGGTTTAACATCAAGAGCATAAGCAACATTCAGTAAACCATCGCCGCGAATAGTGTAGTTCACCTGTACCGAAGCGCTATCATTAAGCATTGAATAAAGGCTTGTAATTACAACCGCACCATCTTCAGTTTTTTGGCTCGAGAATTTTTTCAAAACAGGTGACGCTTTAAACCAGGCCGCCAGTTTCTTTTCCATCTTCCAGCCGCGATGATCATTATCGGTAACCGGTCGGGTGAAATGTGGCAATAAAGGCGCAAATATCTGCTGATTACCTTTGTACAGGTATGAGCTTAAAGCACCGTTACTTTTACTGATGCCAATCTCAAAATCTTTCCCGCTGATATGATAAGCTTTATCATCTTCAACCAGTTTTGTTTCCGGATAGTGCTTACGTTCAGCGTTTGCAGTGGATGTTTTAAGCGCCGTTAGTTGAAACTGATCACTTGCTATTCCGTAACCTTTGCTTGCCCAAGGCTTATCTTCGGCAAGGGTAAAGTGAATATCGGCCAGGTATTCGTGGTTGGGTTTTAAACCGGGCAGACATTGTTTAATGCTGATTGTGGTATCATGCCCGGCTGCAAGGCTGATACGGGGAATTTGTTTTTTTAGGATAATATTGCCGTCTTCCCTCAACTGCAGGCTAACATTATAATCGGCCAGTGAAGCTACACTATGCCAGTTTTTGATGTGAATAGTTGCTTTATCGGCATCAACCAATTCACAAACCGCCGGCTGAAAAACATGCTTGCATTCGTAAATAGCAGGTTTAGGGCGACCATCAGATGCTACAATGCCTTTGATGGTGAAATTGTCAAAATAACGTTCACCATAATCACCGCCATAGGCATAGTATGCCTTACCTGTCGAATCATGTTTTAATAGTCCCTGGTCTTTAAACTCCCAGATGGCTCCGCCAATAACCTTTTTGGTCGATCGCCATTGATCCCAAAACTCCTTTAGGTTTCCATTGGAGTTGCCCATCGCGTGCGAGTACTCTACAAAAAATATCGGGCGGTTATCGCCATTCTGCTGATTGGCCAGCAAGGGCGCAGTATAAATGCCGGGATACATCCGGCTTACAATATCTACATAAGGCTGATCTATAGGGTTCTGTAATCTGTGCGAATGATCATTGGTTTTAGGATAGCGCGGATCGGTCGGGTCGATATATCCTTCGGCTTGTGGCGTACCTTGTGCAGGCTCATAATGTACCGGACGGGTAATATCAAAATCATGGATCCAGCCGGCCATTGCCGCATGGTTTGGCCCTCTGCCGGCCTCATTCCCCAAACTCCAAATAATAATGCTCGGATGATTTTTATCGCGCATTACCATACGGGTAGCCCTGTCGAGGTAAGCGCCGGTCCACATGGGGTCATTGCTTAGCTTTGAACCAAGACCATGGGTTTCCAGGTTGGCTTCGTCTATGACCAGTATCCCATACTCATCGCACAGATCATACAGGTACGGATCCATCGGGTAATGGCTGGTGCGGATACAGTTAAAATTGAAACGTTTGATGGTACGCACATCATTCAGGATATCTTCGCGGGATAGCGCCTTTCCTTTTACCGGGTCATGATCGGGACGATTTACGCCGTACAAATAGGTTACTTTGCCGTTGATGAGCAGCTTACTATCTTCCTTACTAAACTCAATGCTCCTGATGCCCACCTTGCAGCTTTTAACTTCCAGCGTTTGGCCAGTGCTGTCAACTAAAGATAAAGTGAGCGTATAGAGGTTTGGTTTTTCATTGCTCCATTTTTCGGGGTTTTTCAGTGTAGTTTCCAGTAAGCCGAATTTCACGTTATCCAACCTTGGATAAATCTCGTTGATGATACTTTCAACGCTTCTTTCCAAAGGCTTTTGCAATACCTCTTTATTATTGCTGTCGAAAAGCCTTGCTTCAATTTTATATCCGGGTACAGCCTTACCTGTCAGGTTTTCGATCCGTGGACGAATACTGAAAATGGCGTCTTTATATTGCTTATCCAGTTTGGCCTGCCATTGAAAATCAGCAATCCGTAATTTCGGCTCGGCCAAAAGCATTACTTCGCGATGGATGCCACTCATGCGCCACTGATCCTGGTCTTCCAAAAAATAGCCATCGCTCCAGCGGATCAGTTGTACAGATACAATGTTTTCGCCTGCTTGCAGGTATGGGGTAATATTAAACTCCGACGGCAGAAAGCTATCTTCGCCATAACCTAAAAACTTGCCGTTGAGCCAAACCTTAAAGCCCGAACTTACCCCGCCGAAATGCAACGTAATGTTCATGTCCTTCCAGTTAGCTGGCAGGGTAAAAGTGCGCTGATAACTGCCAACACCATTATAATCCTGCGGTACATGGGGTGGGTTAACCGGGCGGAACGGATAAACCGCACTTTTATAAATGGGCTTATCATAACCCTGCATCTCAATGCTTGAGGGAACAATGATCTTTTTCCAGCCGCTTACCCTGCTTTTATAAAAGTCTTTTGGCGCATCGGCCGGTTTGGCCGCGTAGCTAAAATCCCAGTAACCATTCAGCGATAACATCCTGCCCGATTTTTCCCTGTCGCCAGCCAATGCATCTTTAATACTACTGTATGAATATGCTGTAGCGCGTGCCGCATCCCGGTTTATGCCATCAACCAAAGGATTTTCCCAGGGTTCGGCATCATAAATTGCAGGCACATTGGGGATAGGCGCAGGTGTTTTATCAACCAGTTGCGCGTAAAGCCCTGTTGATGAAAATGCTGTTAAAAGCAGGAAAGATAAGAGCCGTTTCATCATTTTTTTGCGCTATAGTTTATAGTATACTGTTTTTGTTTTTGGATGGTAAGCTCATAGGTACCGTTACCTTTTGCGATTAATTCTCCCTCCTTGCAAACAGGTTTGGATGTGCTGGCAAAACGTAGCAGGCCTGTTCCGGTATTGCCGCTTACTTTAATTTGTTTGGTGCTGCATGATACTTTGATATCCCCATCGGCAGTTGGCACACTACCTTCCATCCATTGCAGGCCACCCAATTTAGGCTCAATAACATATTGCTGATAACCTGGTGCCGTTGGTTTTACGCCGAGATAATATTTGCCCAACAGGTATATCGGACTCGCGCCCCAGGCGTGGCAAAGGCTTTTACCAAACGGACGTCCGTACATGGCATAGCGGTCGGCACCCGTTTTGGATGGATTGTATTCTTCCCAAAAAGATGTAGCGCCCAAATTGAGCATGCCTCCCCAATAGTCCTTCATTTCTTTAAGCACATAGCTTTGCTCGCCCATGGCGCAAAGCGCTTCCAGCTCGTAAAAGCGCATGTAGGGCGTAGTTATCTTTTGAATGTTATCATTCAGCAGTACGTATTTTTTTATTTCCTGCTGCTGGCCGGGATTGAGGTAGTTAAAAAATATCGAGAACATATTGGTATAGCGGGTTACATTATCACTTTGCTTACCATCAACCAGGCTATGCACAAAGGCATGTTTATCGCTATTCCAATACAGGGAGAAGATCTTCGATTTCAAGTCGGCCGACAGTTTTTGGTATTGATCATTGCCCGTTTTATCATCCATAATATTGGCGCATAAAGCCATAGTTTCGAGGCTACGGCAGAGTAGTAATTGTTCAAAGCTTACCTCGCCTTTTTTGCTGAGTTTATCGGCCCAGTCGATAAATACCCAATCGCCAGGCAAGCCTTCCATCAGGCCGTTTTTATCACGGCGCTGCAGGCAATAGCTCATCAGGCTTTGCATGCGCGGGTACATTTGTTTGATGAAACTTTTATCGCCGGTATATTGGTAGTAATCATAAATACCCATAAACCAGTAAAAAGTATAATCCATAATGGTATTGATATGGCTGGTCACCGGGTCTTTACCGCGTAGTGCATACAGGGTGCGGGTTACCGTTGGCGAATCAAAGTACAGGTAATAATTCATGAGGTAGCTTTGATAGGCATCGCCCGACCAGATCCACCTATCCCTCTTGATCCCATCGATAAAAAATTCGCGGGTATTCAGGTGCAGGGTATAGGCCGAAACATCCCAGATCTTGTTGATCAACTCATCCGAACATTTGAAACTCCCCCGCTGCTCAACCGGCGAATATTCGTAAAGCATGGACACATCATCGGCATTCACATTATCATCAAATAATACATTGATGTAGCGGAAAGCACGTGAACCCTCCATGGTATAATCGGCTTTCTGAAGCTGATCGATATAAACGCTATCCAACAGTTCGCAATTGGTTAGGGACAGCGCTTCTTCTTTTGATTCGCCATAGCAGAGTTTAACATTCCCCTTGCCTTTTAAGCCGATAAGCTTGGCATAACCAAAGGTTTCTTTTCCAAAATCAACCAAAATGGAATGTTCCTTCCGTTCGATTTTTCCCGGCTTATGCTCCTCCGTAGGCAAACGAAATGCAGAAGGCAACTTATCCGCCGAATCAAAGTTCCAGTTACCGGCGTTCACATATTTTGTGGCCGAGATATCTGAGGTTTTACCCGATTCATCAATCCATTCTTTATCTTCATAAGTTACCAGCCACGAGGTATCTGACACCAGTTGCTGCCCCTTCACAAAAATGGCCGGAGCAGCAGCCTGGTTATAAACTTTGAGACTAAGCCTGTGCCTGCCAGCCGGCACATGGATATTTTTAGGGTAACCCGCTAACGCCTTACCATCAAGCTTTACATTGTATTGTCCTTCAACAGCCAATTCAACTGTTTCGGGAGAAGCGAGCGTAAAATCCTTGTGAAAATCAACCAATACGTAGTGACTGTCCAGTTTCCAGAATGGCGGGAAGAAAGCGCCGCGTTCGGTACGGCGGTTTTGCATCCTGTTACTGAGCCATACCTCATAATCGCCGGGATACCAGATCCAGGTAGCTTTTTGCGCTTTGGCCATATCGGCACAAAACATAAAACTTAACAGCGCGATAAGTACACGAGGCTTGTTGAATTTTATATGGGTAGATATTTTATGCATTTTAATGTCCGTTAAAAATGAGGTATAAAGCGATCATGACTATCGAGAGCAGCAGCCAGGCTATTTTTACACGCCGGGTAGGCTTTGCAGTATTTTCTGTTTCGGATTGATCGGCCACATAAACAGCCGGTGCTTTATCAAGCAGCGAGATCAAAACGGCAGATACCGCCAGGAAAACAAATATG
This sequence comes from Mucilaginibacter gossypii, assembly GCF_017569325.2. Classification (NCBI taxonomy): domain Bacteria; kingdom Pseudomonadati; phylum Bacteroidota; class Sphingobacteriia; order Sphingobacteriales; family Sphingobacteriaceae; genus Mucilaginibacter; species Mucilaginibacter gossypii. Next base: position 3,968,574 of record NZ_CP071878.2, read on the forward strand.
AAAAACGACAGCATCAGGTAATGCGGCCAAAAGCTGTACTTATCTGGCGGTAACACCCACAGGTAAACCACCCCCGTACCCAAGCTAAAAGCCGAACCCGCAGAAAGAATAATATTTACAGCTTTTCGGGTAGTACGCTTCCAATAAACTGTAAGCAAAAAAACTACGGCCAAAGGCGGTGCGATAAAGCCCAATACTGATTGAAATACATCGAACAGATTAAGGCCTTTAATGCTGTCGATAGCCAGCGCCATGCCTATGGCAAACAGGCAGCCACCTATTACGGTGTATCGCCCTACACGGATGAGGTCTTTATTAGTAGCGTTGGGGTTGATCTTTTCAGCATAAATATCCATGGTAAACACGGTGCTCAATGAGTTTAAGGACGAGCCAACGGTGCCTATCAAAACCGCTATCAATACCACAATAACTAATCCGTTCATCCCCGGAGGGAAAAGATTGGTAACCATAGTCATGTAAGCTAATGCCGGATCGCTGAGATGCGGGAACAGGATAAAACACAAAATTCCGGTGAGGATAAACAAGGGCAGCGATAGTATTTTAAGCCACCCAATAAAGTTAACACCAAGTTGCCCCTGCTCCAGGTTTTTTGCACCCAATACCGATTGCACCATAGCCTGATCTGTACAGAAAAAAGCGACAGCCGATACCGGGTAGCCCAGCAAAATTGCATACCATGGATATTTAACATCGCTTGCCGGATGGATGAGGTTCCAGTAATTTACGGGTGTTTGATGGAATACCGCTGATAACCCGCCCGCCTTACTTACACCTAAAACAGTGAGTGTTAATGATACGCCGATAAGCAGTAACATCTGGAAAACGTTTACCTTGGCTATAGCCTTTAAACCGCCGGTAAACGCGAATAAACCCGCGAAAGACACCAGCACAATAACCGATTGCCACATGGGGATGCCCAATATCTGCCTAACTAAAAACCCACCTGCAAACAAACCTAAGGAGAGCCATGAGATCAGCATTTTGATAAGCGCGTACCAGGCCAAAATATTACGGGTTGAATCGCCGTAACGGTTACCCATAAACTCGGGCATGGTTGATACCTTGGCCGCTATGTATTTAGGCGCGAATACCAAAGCGAGCAGCATCAGGAAAACAAAGGCATACCAGTCGAAGTTGACGGCCACTATGCCCGTGCTGTAACCTATACTGGCAAAGGCCAGCAGCATGGATGGCCCAACATTGGTGCCCCACATGTTAAAGCCAATGCTCGCCCAACCTAAAGATTTATTGGCGAGGAAAAGCGTTTCGTCTGTTTTGTTTTTATTACTAAAGCTGGCCCGGAACCCAATTATCATTAAAATAACAAGGTACACGGCAACCACCGAGTAATCCAACAGTGTGAGGCGTGATACGATATTGCTCATGCCCAATATCATGCGCTTAACTCATTTACGGTTAAATTAAACTCGGTCAGGATCTCATCAACTTTTACGGGTTTACCGCTTTGTAATGACCGATCCATAGCCTGAAGCAAGGCGATAGTTCCAATACCTTCTTTAATATCGGGATAAGCGGTATAGCCTTCGGTGATGCTATCGGCAAAGTATTCGAGGTAATTTTGATATTCCCCGGCATGATGGCTTTTGCCCTCAAACCTGAAGTAGTGTTTCAGTTTATGTTCCCAGGTAATGATGCGTTCTTCGCCGGTATTATCGGTAATTGCATAACGCAGGTCCATGTAATCGCCCTGACTACAGCCTTCGGTACCACGTAAAATACAGCTCATTTCACTGTCGCGGGTAACGGGTTGCACCGGACCGGTATAACAACCGCTTACGCGGGCTATACGGCCATCCTTCCCTTTAAAAATAAAATGCATAGTATCAGGGTTCTTCAAACCGCCTTTGGCACCGTTAGCACTTAGCATGCCATAGCCCATTACCTCTTCAATCTCCGGCAAATACCAGCGAATAAAATCAACCGGATGACTTAAGCCTCCGTACAACCATTTAAATGCCTGCTGCAACGACCATGGCTTCTCTAAAAACCAGCGATGATCGGCATGGTAATAGGCCTCCACAGTAATCAAATCCCCTATTAAACCAGCCTCGTAATCTTTACGCTGCTTTTTCATCGGCTCAAAAAAGCGCGAGCTTTGACCTACAAATACTTTCTTACCGCTTTGCTCAACCAGTTCGAGCAGTTCGGCAGCTTTACTCAAATCATCGATAAAAGGCTTGGTACATACCACATGTTTGCCGTGCAATAAAGCCAGCTTAACGTGTTCAGCATGCAAGTGATCGGGCGTATAAATGGCAATGATATCTATTTCGGCATCATTGAGCATATCCTGGTAGCTGGTGGTATAGTTATGAAAGTTAAACTCCTCCGCGCGGTGTTTGCACATTTCAATATTCATATCGCATACCATTTTCAGTTCAAGCTTTTCGCTTTTCAATACTGCCGACATGGTGCTGCGCCCTTCGCCTAATCCTAATATTCCTATTTTCATTTTATAATGATCGTTTAGTGTCGCTATTGTCCGTTACCTGTTTAAAAAACACCCATACCTCACCTTTCCGGGTGCCGGGCACACCTTCCTGGTATTTCTTCATCAACCTGTTCCAATCGTTTACCCGCGGGTTATTTTCGATGGTTTTAGGATTGAGGTCCTCAAGTTTTTTTCCTTTTGGGATACTGATCACCAGCATCAACCGGCGCCCGTTCCTGAATACAAGCAATTGCTGAAAACACGCGTTACAGAACCCTTTAGAAACCTCGGGCCAGTTTTTAAACTGTGTGGCGTGATAATCGACATATTCCTGCTGCAGGTGTTCGTCGGCAACAAGATTTGCGGTTAGGATAATGTTATCCCATCGTTTAGCAGTGCCTTTGCCACCACAACGAAGCCTGCGGTTAAAATCATAAAACGGATTGCTGTAAACGGTAACCTGGCACGAAGGGTATGCTGCCCGAGCGCTTTTTTGGATAGATGCTGAATTTAAATGCTTGCCATAAACAATGAGATGGTTACCCCAACCGTAAACCGCCGAAGCCGGTAATCCCTGCTTGCGGGCAATATGCAACAACGGGGCGTAGTCGAGTTGCTTACCCTGCGGACCAGTCACTTCAACAATAGTATAAGGATTTGAAGCTGCCTTTACATGAAATGCAGGCAACAACAAAACCATTGTAAACCACACGATATATGCTTTATATATTTTCATTCTGTTTTATGATTGATGGGCCAGTTACCCCGGTTTACATGACGATATTGAAACAGATACTGATAAGGCCGTTCTATACCTGCTGATTGCTTGATGGCAGCATCAACCTGCGGACCGTTATTTTCCCAAACATTACCGGGACCATTAGCATTTTTCAGAAACTTATCAGCCGGGCACCAATTGTTTTTGATAGTGATGTATGACGAACCTTCGTCGGTATACAGGTAAAACCAGTGCTGTGGGTCATGCGCGTAAGGCGCTTTATAAATGCTATCCATGTAATTATTGCTGATAACCGAGCCGGGCTGTGCCGATAGCGTGTAGATGGCCGCCACATCATACATATTGCGGGCGTAATGGTGGATTTTATTGGCTATGATGCGGTTATCGCTCATGGCGTTAATAGTCTTAGTCCATCCCCAGCCCATACTGATGCCGGAGTAGTTTACTTCGCAAACCTCATTATGTGTTATGCTGATACCTTTAACATAGCCCGCGCCTATGCCAACACAACCCCAGTCTTCATTGGTTACATCGGTAATTAAATTATTGGTGATGGTATCGTTAGTACAGATCTCCCGTTTATCAGTTGGATTGTAGGGCAGATGAACTTCCTGTGCCTCGTCGGAATAAACGCCGTCAAGAATCGCTGTGCCGCCAATATCTTTAAACAGACTGCCTTTAACCACATCACTATGTGTACCGCGCTGAAAATCCAGTCCGGTTGAAGCCATATGTTCAAAACCACAGCCATCAAATGCAATATGTGATGCATAAGCCACCTCAACCGCTGCCTTTGGCCGGCCAACCCATGCCTGGTTTTCCAATCCCTTTTTATCCGGTGTGCCGGGAGTTTTCAATTTGTAGGCATCCACCATGTACATCCCGGCCTGATGCGGCACCAAACCTTCTTTTGACGGGTGAAGCCAGCTGCTGTGTTCAAAGCTGATATTTTTAAAGCTGATATAATTAACAGGGTTATCAACAGTGCCCTGCATTTTAACCAATGTTTCCAATTGCGGAATGGTTACGGTGGCTGTTCGCAGATCTTCACCTTTGCGGGGGATATAGTAAATTTTATTAGTCCTGCGGTCGTGATACCAATCGCCGGGCTTGTTTAAAAAGCTGATGGCATTGCTGAGGTAAAAGGCTGAATTACCTGTTTTTTTGGAGATCCAGGGCGCTGGCCATGGGTGCTCTGATTGGATCCGGCTTTCGGGCTGATAAAATGATAAACGGGCGCTATCGCCCATTGCCATAACTGCTTTAACCCGTAAAATGGCTATAGCCCACCATTGATGAATAAACATCTCCAAACCCTTAAGGTGAGCGGTATCGGCTGAAGCAGACCATGGGATTACACAGGTTTGGGTTTTATGATCCCAGGAAAGGATGCGGTTCATGAGCGGAGCTTCGGTATCCCGGGTGCGAACAGCCTTTTCATCATTCACCCATAGTTGTCTGAATTGTAATGGCTCATCGCCTATAATGGGCCCGTCGGCAACCCAAACATTGCCTTTAGCTTCTGCCGGCAAACCGGGGATGGCATAATTTACTTTACGCCATCCACTTACCTTAATGCCACCACTTAAAACAGTTTTACCAATGCCCTCACCCTCTATAATGGTTGGACTATCAGCAGTACCTGAATCTTCCGGGCGGATAAATAATGGTTCATCTAACCTGTAAAGTCCGGCCGCGACTTTGATATGAATACCGCTTTTTATTGATGGATCGTTTAACCGCCTCAGTTCACGGGCTTTCCTGATGGCCATGGCTACAGTTGCCAGCGGCTGTTCGCGGGCGCCGGTATTTGTATCGGAGCCTTTAGGCGAAACCCAGATTTCGGCCGCAAAGAGGCTACCTGTCAAAATAACATTTAACAGCAATATCAAAACAACTATGCGGCGGATATTCATTTACGTTAATTACTTAGCCTGAAAAATTGATTTTACGTATGAGGTATTGGCGCTGAAATTCCATTTAACGTTCCGTGGGTCTTTGGCATCGCGCGAGCGTTCAATCACTAACCAGCCTGTCCAACCCATTTTATCCAAAGTGGCTTTTACATGTTCCAAATTGATTTTAGGGTCATTTTGCAGCCAAACGCCATCATCATTGGTACAATGGATCTGAATGATGTATTTTTTACCCAATATTTGAAGCTCCTTATCCAGGTCGCGGCCGTTTCTGATGGCGTTTTCAAAATTGAAATAGCTTTTGATGGCAGGAGAGCCAATATCTTTCAATAGCAGCAACTCTCCTTTGGCGTCCAGCGCAGTTTCAATACCAATCACCACGCCGGCCTTTTCAGCTATCTTACCAACCTCTTTCAGGCGGGAAACTATCGCGGGTCGCAGTTCAGGAAACTTCACCAGGTCACCTTTTATCCCCATCGGCAAAAAGCCCACTTTAACCCCCATTTGTTTCATGGTGTTGATACAGTCGGTAACAGCTTTGACCGCTGTTGGCCGCTCGGCAAATGATTGGGCGAAAAAGCCGGTCATGCCCATGGATGGGATTTCGAGGTTTAGTTCTTTCGCCTTGTTCAAAAACACTTTTCTGATCGAATCATTGGCCAGCTGGTTATCAAAAGTCTCACGGTCGCCGAGCCCGCCCATATCTACTTCAACACCATCAGCACCAATCTCCTTAGCCAGTTGAAATGCACCCAACTTTTGCCGTTTAAGGATCATCAAATCAACTACCGCTACTTTATAGCGCTGCTTTGATGAGGTTTGAGCCATTGCAGGAATAAAGAGGGTGCATACCATTATCACTATCCATAAACTTAATATCAACCTGTTTTTCATAACTTATTTTTTTGTGGCCTGCGCGAATACTTTCTCTAACTGATCAAAACCTTTTATGGCATTGGCAGGAAGTTTTTCGCCCTTATTGCCAAATACATACATGGCAGGTTCTTTTTCAATGGTGACTTTATTATCATCGAAATTGCCGCTGCTGTCTTTAATTTTATTAAGATCCAAGTGGAAATTTTCAGCTACGAAAGCATACAACGCAGCCCTTTTTGACGGACCGAAATCATGGCCTTCATTGGGCAAGTGTACATTCTCTACTTTGTTTGTAACCCCATAATAGCCATAGATCTTTTGTAGGTAAGGAAAATCATGCTCGGGCATATTAGCGGTCCAGTCCTGCCCGTCGGAGATCAGCAATTGCGGCCGCGGTGCAGCCATAGCGGCCAATTCTACATTATCTGTTCCGTTGCCGCATTGATGGATAGGCATTCCGCTTTCGCAAGGGCATCCTCCATAAAAATATGACGACACCGACACCACCGGAGCGCTAAGCTTGATCCGGTCATCCATGGCGCTAATTAAAACGGTATAGCTCCCTCCACCCGATCCGCCGCTGATCCCTACCCGCTCAGGGTCGGTTTCCTTAAGCGAAAGCACATAATCCAGGATCCGGATAGCGCCAAGTGCCTGGATAGTTTGCGCCAGGCTGCGGCGGTGATCCTCATCCTTAAATTGCAGCAAAGATTCGCCCCAGGCAAAAAGGTCGTAACTGTAAGCCATCGCCCCCATCCGCGCCAGCGATGCACAACGGATCTGGCAATCGGCACGGTAACGCTGGTGTTCCCAATGTCCATCCGGACTTAGTACCACCGGGATCTTACCTTTAATTTTCAGCGGTTTATACAGCGAACCATTGATGTACAAACCCGGCAAAATTTCGATAGCGATATTCTCAACCGAATAACCGTCAAAGATTCTTTTAGGGGTGATGATTGGTTTTGACGCAGGCTTAGCGGGCAGGGGTGATAACTCTAAAGCCTTGTAGAGCTCCGGCTTTAAAATGGCCTTGCGCTGTTCCCAGGTATCACGGTCGTGGTATTGGGCGGCTATCCTGTCAAGCTCTTTCCAGCCATCACTTACCGACCAGCGGAAGTATTCATATTCTTTCAGTTTATACCTGCCGGGAGCTTCCTTATTTACTTTCAGATCAAGCGGAGTGAGGATGTTGGCCAGCGTAGTATCCACATTGGGCCTGAAACGCCATTGGGCATAGTTAATCCATTTACCCTCAACCTGGGCAGCGGTGTATTTGATCTTTACATGATATTTATCCTGCACTTCATCAAGCACCTCCTTCAGGGTTTTCCTGAACATGGCATCGGTAGTTTGCTGCGCGTGGGCAGTGAAACTCATGGCGATGAGGCAGGTTACCAGTATATAGATCAGTTTTTTCATTGTTTTATTTATTTTGTAGAGACGCATAATTGAGTCTCCCGCATGCAAATCAGGCGTTCCCCCCTTTTAGCCGGCTTGTCCTACGAGAGACGCAATTATGCGTCTCTACATTGAAACAATTAACCAAATCATGGTCATGGGTAACTTGTTTCAGCACCCCACTCGCTAAGCGATCATGCTAAGCAAATCGACTACCTGTCCTGTGGGGTGCCGAAACAAGTTCGGCATGACGCTTTTTTTGCCCCTCAGAGTCTATTTCACTTACAAATCCTTAGTCTCCCCAACCGGTACCGGCGGCGTATAACCATCCACCTTTGGCCAAATACCATCCTTTATTTCCTCCATCTCTAATTTTGAAGGATCAATAACCACATGTTTTATCTTTTGCCTGCGCCAGGTATAAACCACATGCACCATCCCATCCGAAGTTTGGATGACCGATGGATAAGAATACTGGCTGATAGGTGAATCCTCCAGGATCGACGCTGCGTACCAGGTCACACCATCTTTAGAAACAGCTACGTTCAAAGGCGTACGGGCTCCTTTAGCCAGGTTTCCTGGCGGCAAAACGTGGTTATAAACCAATAACTGACGGCCATCTTTCAAAGTCACAGCATCGGTACCGGAATTGTTATTGGGCAGACTGGTCTTTTCCAAAGGCGACCAGGTTTGTCCGCCATCCTTAGACCATGTGCTTAATATCGCCCTGTTCTGACTGCGGCAAAGGGCCTGCAGCCGGCCATCTTTATAAGTTAAAATACTGGGTTGTATGGCTTTCAAATCTTTACCATCGCTGATTGGGCCTATCATTGTCCAGTTTTTGCCGAAATCTTTGGTGGCTTCAAAATGCACCTGCCAGGCTTTGCCTTCGGTACTTACCGGACTTAACAGCGTGCCGTTTTTAAGCAGTACCGGTTTGTTTTTGATCGGCCCTAAAAAGCCATCGGGCAAAGCCTTTTGCTCCGACCAGGTGATGCCGCCATCTTTAGATGTTTTTATAAAACCCTTCCATTTTGCCGGGCTTGGGCCTATTTTGTAGTAAAGCTGTAATTCGCCTTTGGGCACCTGGTACAACACCGGGTTCCAGCAGGCATAGCGTAAAGTATCGTTCTGGATGCCGTTGGCTACGTTGATACCCTCTGTCCATTTGCCATTAACAAAACGGCTCACCCAGATACATACATCGGGATTGCGCTCTTTGGTGCCCCCAAACCATGAGGCAACAAGGCCGGTCGGGGTTTCGGCTATAGTTGCTGCATGGCATTCCGGGTATGGCGCTTTATCGTATATAAACTCATCCTTCACAATCCCCTTGCGCCATGGATTTTGGGCAAAGGCGTTGATTATAAATAAGCAGCTTACTGCACCGGCGAACAAGATCTTTCTTAGCATAGTACAATTATTTTTGAGTGGCAGCCTTATCCTTTGCGGCTTTATCAGCAGCTTTTTTTGCGATGATGGCTTTGGTATAATCGCCGTATAGCTTGTGCCAGTTACGGCCGTTGCTATTAAGATATTGCTCGTTTTTCGTTTTGTAGATCTCAAAAATGGCCGATACCTGTTTGATATTCTTAAAATCAACAGCCTGCTCGCGGGCCTGCTTCAGATTAGCCAGGATTGCAGCTTCTTCAACTGGTGTAAGATCGGGGATGATGGATTTATAACCGGACAGTGTAAAGGCCACTTTGCCGATGGTGTATTTATCAAGTACGGCTTCAACCTGTTCTTCGGTGAGGTCGTTACGCAAACCGGTCATCAGGTTTTCGTGTACCGATTTTGGCAGCGAAGAGTTTATGATGACCTGCCTGTCCATGGTGCTCAAAGCTTTGCCCGTAGCCGGATCAATACCTGCCGGAACTGATTCATAAGAATGACTGTTATTCCAGTCGCGGATGGCTTTGAGATGCGTTGCTATCACATTTTTTACGTGGGAAGCCTTCGCCGTATCGGTAAGTGATAAGGAAGCAACCCAATCCGTAGCTTTCTTTTCAACCTCTGCATCGGCTTTGGCCTGCGCTTCCGGAGATAGAGCGGATTTAGTTACCTGTTGTTCCTGGGCTTTCAATGTGCCCGACAGCGATAGTAAAGCTATCAGCATTGCACCCATCCTATTTAATTTTTTCATATCAATGTTGCTTTAATATTTTACTTCAAAATCATAATCACCCGAACCAATGCTGAGCACCGCTCTCCCGCCGTCCATTTTCACCGGCTTGATATCTTTTATGGCTGATATTTTCTTCCCGCCCTCGGTTACTTCATCCATAGCTTTTGCAGGCACATAAACCAGTGCCGAACTGTTTGGCGGTATGGCAACATGCCAGTTAAAACTGCTCGTAGTATTGTTATAACTGCTTTTCACAAGACCATAAGCTGTTTGGTACGAGGCATTGACTCTATCCAAGCCTTTAATAATTGCCGGTTGCATAACTACTTGCTTAAAGCCTGCATTAACTGTTTTTATCCCCGCTATGTCCTGGTAAAACCAGGCTATAAGATCGCCCAGCAGCATGATGTGGTTACGCGAATTCATGGCCGGGTTGGCAGTATCGCCGTTCCATAACTCCCAAATGGTGGTAGCACCCCTTTCGGCCATATAACCCCAGCTCGGATAAGTGGTGTTAGATGCTATTTTCCAGGCCAGATCTGGGCGGCCAAATTCGGCAAGCCCGCGCATAAGCCATTGGGTACCGATAACTCCGGTGCTGATATGATCATGCGCTTCGTTGATCTTAGCAACTATATTTTTAAACACAGCTTGTTTATTGGCCGTTGGCGTGATCCCGAAATACAATGGCAGCAGGTTGGCGGTGACTGTATTGTTGCTGTATTTTGATGTGGTTTTATCAAAATACTTGTCGTTAAAAGCTTTGCCTAAATTTTGCTGCATAGTAGAAAAAAACTGTACATCAGCAGGTTTATGGAGCATCGTCGCAAACTTTTCCATCAAGCCGGATAAGTGAAAGTAATAGGCTGTAGCTATCAGCTGCCCATCAGTATTCAATGATGAATCTTTGGCGTGGATCAGCTCCAATGATTCGGGCGGTACGCACCAGTCACCATATTTGTCTTTGGTGACGATGTTGTTTTTCATGTACTTAACCCGCATATAATCCATCCACTTTTTCATGGAGGTATAATGTTTTTCGATTGGCGCTTTATCGGCAAACTGGCGGTAAAGCATATCGGCCACCAAAATATAGGTACCGGGCCAGGTCATGTTATCGCTATAATAATTCCAGTAAGCGGGCGCTACATCGGGGATGGCTCCATCCGGCCTTTGCGACTGTGCGATATCATCCAGCCATTTGACGTAGAAATTACTATTAGCAAATACAAAGCTTTCACCAAGCGAGCCCACCGCCCTGTCGCCAAGCCATGGCATCCGCTCGTTACGCTGCGGGCAATCAACCGGCATCCCTTTGTAATTGCTCTGGATCCCCCAATAAGCGTTATGATAAATCTTATTGACGATAGCGTTAGATGTTTCAAAATGGCCGATGGTTGGCAAGGCATCGTAAACCACCTGTCCTTCAAAATCAGCCAACTCGGGCTTACCTGGATAACCGCTGATCTCCACATATCTGAAACCATGATACACAAATACCGGGTGCCATAATTCTTCCGCCCCGCCTTTAAGCGTATACACATCGGTTACTTTGGCATCACGTAGGTTAGCTACATAAAGTTCATTATTGGGCTGCAGTGTCTCGGCATAACGAAGTGTTACTTTATCCCCCCGGTTTCCTTTTACCCGCATCTGTACCCAGCCCGCCATATTTTGACCCATGTCCAGGATCCAAACATTTTTTTTAAGCTGATTAATGCTGACAGGTTTGATGGTATCCATTACCCAGATCGATTCGTTCATCTGCGCGTCAAGCTTGCCTCCGGGAGCCTGCACCAATTCAGCTTTAAGCCATTGGCTGTCGTCAAAACCCGCACTGTTCCATCCCGGAAACTCTTTGGTGGCGTCATATTCCTCGCCATCGTACTCGTTATTGGTGCGGATGGGGCCATCGGCTGTAAAATGCCAGTTGTTATCGCTTATGATAGTTTGCTTTGATCCGTCGGTATACTCAACTTCCAGTTGTAGCAACATTTTGGGGAACCCAAATTCTTTGATCTTTTTAGGCTTGTATTTTGGCCGCATGGTAAAATAGCGGCCGTTGCCCAATACCGTTCCAATGGCATTATCGCCCTGTTTCAGACGATCTGTAACATCAAAGGTGTTGTACTTAACTGACTGCGTATAGTCAGTAGGTGCTTCAGCCAAAACCTGATCGCCGATAGCATGTCCGTTAATATATAACTCATAATGACCCAAACCAACTATATAAGCAGTGCCGCGTTTGATCGTTTTATTTAAACTAAACCCACGGCGATAATACCTTGCCGAAAGCCGGGAAAATTTGGAAACACTATCCCAGGCAAACCCACGGTCATAACCTATCCATTTTGCTTTCCAATCTGCCGGGTTCAAAAGGCCCACGCTCCATTTAGCCGATTGGCTCCATATGCTTGTACCGTTATTTGTCCATACCCTAACCTTCCAATAACATTCGGCGCGACTGCTCAACGGTTTGCCCGCATAGTTGACCATGATGGTTTCAGTTGAATTCACTTTGTGCGAATCCCACAGGTCACCTTGGTTTGCTGTTAGTTTTTCGGGAGTTGAGGCTACTAAAATTTGATAGGCTACCTGGTTGGTATTCCGTGTATCGCTGGTAATCTGCCAGCTTAGCCGGGGTTTAGCGGTGCCAATCCCCAAAGGATTGTTCAGCATTTCGCATTTCAGGTTTTGTAAACCGATACGCGCGTCTGCATAGCAATTGCCCAGGCAAGTTAGAATAACCACCACAGCCAAACCGATATGTGTGACTAACCCTTTCATCAATTATTTACCCGAAAAGTCGAAATACAGGTTCAGCGAAAGCGCGTCTTCTATATTCCTGTCGTAATTAAAATATTGGTTCTTTTGTCCACCCGGACCCAGTTTTTCAGGCTTTTGTGATTTGGTGCCTATCGGCGTTATGCCATGCATAAACGAGATATCACCCGATGGGAAAGCCGGGGCCGTGTTGTATACATTTTTGGGATTAGCCGGAGTAAACAGGCGCATAAACACATCCCGGCTATTGCATACAATAGTTACCGGCTGCCCGGTAGTTTGCAGTTTCATCCAGTACAGGTTGGAGTAATAGCCCTTAAATTCCGGGTAAACAACTTTACCCTGCCCGGTTATAGTATTATTGTAGGTTTTATCCCATACGCCCAGTGATGTACCTTTCATGCGGTTTTTCCACACCCGGTAAGGGCCATCACCCATATAGGTAATGCCTTTAATATCTTTTTCGGGGAAGGAGAAATTAATGCCCATTAATGTAGCATCCTCCCCTATTGGCCAGTATTTAACATCAAGCTGCACCCAGCCCGATGGGTAGATAGTCCACTTCAATAACGGTTCAGATTTTTTGGGCGGGAATACTGCTTCAACCACCAGATTATCAAATTCATAATGATAGGTGAGCTTTTCAAAACCCGTTTGATCTTGCCCTTCAATCAAAACAGGCCCGTTGTTAAAACGAATATCACCTTTAGCATTTTTCACACTAACCAATATGCCCGAATTACGGTTAAACGCCAGCTCGATCCCGTTGCCGGTTTTTACTTTGTACAGCGAATCGGTCTCGGTAATTACAGCTTTACTTCCACCTGTTTTTGTAATAATTCGGTTTGTGATCTTATCATGGTTACTTACCGGAAAACTCCAGGTAAACAGCTCATGCTTATTTACGTCAAAAGCTGAAACATATAGCACATCATAATTTTGCCAGTCTTTAGGCAACTGTAACTGCAGGTTCCCATACTGTCCGGGCTCAACATCCGGCGAAGCTATAGTACCGGTTTTACTTGTTGAAGCAGTGCCATTGAGCGTTGTCAGCTTATAGCTGAATGTACATTGTTTAAGATTTGTATAGGAATATCTATTCTCTAAACGCAGTGTACCGTTGAACGCGGGCGTTATTTCGCGGGGTTCGAGGTAAACCGGGCTCCAGATTTCTTTAATAGCATAATAGCTGCCTTCCTTTTCGTGGTAAGGGCCTACAATGCCGTCGGGGCCATGGTCACCATCGCTGTCCAACTCGCCGTTTTTATCTGTGCGAACCACAGCTTCATCAGCAAAATCCCAGATAAAACCACCTGCCGAAATCGGGGTGTGCCACATCTGTTTCCAGAAATCATCCAGCCCAGCACCGCCGCCGCCATCGTACAAGCCGTGTAAAAACTCGGTCGGGAAAAATATATCGTGACCGTTGATACCTGTATTGGTACCGTAGTCATAATTAATATAGTGTTGTGTATTTGTTCCGCGGAAGATGCCCCAGGGATGGATCAAGGGACGTTTTTGAATATCCAATTCATCAAACCAATGATCGAGGTTGAAATTAAAACCACCTTCGTTACCATTATCCCAGATCACAATGGATGGATGATTGATATCTTTTTCGATCATTTCTTTAGTTAATTTCGAACCAACCACGTCGTCATAGGCGTGGTGCCAGCCGGTAAGCTCGTCCAGTACAAAAAGACCTAATGAATCGCATACGTCCAGGAAATGATCATCGGGCGGGTAGTGCGACATCCGCACCGCGTTCATGTTCATATCTTTCATGAGTTGAACATCCCCGATACTTACTTTTTTATTTAAGGCCCTGCCCGTAGTTGGCCAAAACGAATGACGGTTTACGCCCTTAAATTTGATCTTAGCGTTATTTACATAAATGCCATCGTGTTCCCTCAGCTCAACCGTACGGAAGCCGATGCGTTGCTTTACGATATGAACGGGCTTACCATTTTCATTCAGCGTAAATACCACATTGTACAGGTTAGGAAACTCCGGCGACCATAATTTTGGTGAAACAATATTCGTGCTGATATTAGCAACGGTATCGCCTCCATTAACTTTTACGGAAAAAGGAACACCAAACTTTTGCCCTGCCATGGTATACACCTGCCCTGTTACCGTGCCGCTTTTTACAGATGCCAATCGCAATTGTGCTTTTAAATTACCGTTAGCTTTGGCATCAACAGCAAAATAGCTGATATGCGATTTAGGGGCAGCCTCCAAGAACACCGGCCTAAAAATGCCGCCGAAGATCCAGAAATCACCTTTGCGCTCGGCTGCGTTTACTGATGCATTGGCGGAGTGTTTGGATACCGTCACCTCTAATAAATTGGATTTACCGTAGTTAAGCAAAGCGCTTACATCATATTTAAAACGGTAAAATGATCCCTGGTGAATTGCCCCGGCGGATTTGCCGTTCAGCTTCACCTCCGTATCGGTCATGGAGCCATCAAAAACAATGTTGATAGCTTTGCCCCGCCATGACGCGGGCACATTAAATTCATATTTATATAGCCCTTGCTCCTTGCCTCTTAAACTATCTTTCGAAAGCCCATAATTGTACTTGCCAAAACCCTGAAACTCCCAGTTTGATGGCACCGGAATGGTAGTCCATTTGCTTGAATTGTTGCCAGCGGTGCAATAAAACTGCCAGTTTACAGTATGATTACTCCCCGTACCCGACAGGAACAGCTTTTGTGTTTCCTGGGCATGGGTTGCCGACCAGTTGATAACAAACAGTAAAGCAATCCATATTTTAAAGCAGGCAGATCTCATTAGTATATTTAGTTAGCAGTTAAAGTAAATTTCAGTGGGTTATCCGTGCGGAAGGGCGCAGCAGGCAAACCATCTTTATTATAAAAATTAGGCTGAGCGGTCTCTGACCAGGCAAAGCGCGCGGCTACAGGTTTAGTAACTGATGTAGCCGATACCTCAACCGTATTTCCTTTTATTGTGGCAGTAGCGGTAACAAAGTTCTCATCGGCACCGGCAATGGTGAAATCGGTGAGCGGTTTACCGTCATGGCTTACCAAGCCGGCACCTACGTGATCAAACTCAAGGATGATCTTGTCGCCATTTATTTTCATGTTTTTATACACGGGGCCCGAAAAAACTACCCGTTGTTTGTAGGTATTGGCAAGCGCCTGTAGTTCAAGCCTCCTGCCTACCTCCCATTTAAATGGCGGGTGAATATTTTTAAGGTCATCGTTCAGATCGGTAGTGATGATCATGCCTGTATGCGGGATCTGCAGGGCTGCAGCCTGGGCCTCGCGCAATTCGGGCTCTGTAAACTGAGTATAGGTTACAGGGCCTTTTCCCTGGGTATAGTAATAGGGCGCTATCTGCACGTAATAAAACGGCAATGTTTTATCGCCCCAAAGCTTACGCCAGTTATTGACCAGCGCTTCCATTTTGTAAGTATAGCTGATGGTTTCGCCTAAAAAACAGGCACTTTCACCCTGGTACCATAAAAAACCTTTTAGCGCAAACGGAGCGACAGGCTCAATCATTTTGGCATAAAACTTACCTGGATCGCCATCAATCTTAATATTGTTGGCCTTGAAATATGGGATGGCATCAAAACCTTCCTGCGATACCCAGGGCTCAATCCTGCTGCCGCTTACTGCCGATGAAATAATACCTACCGGCACTTTCAGATCATGCTGCAGGTTTTTAGCGAAGAAATACCCCGCCGCCGAAAAAGCCCTCAAAGCCGAATCTTCGGCCACACTCCATCCCGAATGGGTAGAATCTGGCTTCAACATATTTTTCTGCGTAACCAGGAAGATCCTGATCTGTGGGTTATGCGCGCGGTCCAGCTCATCAACAGGCGAATTTGCCGTACTGGTATCCGGCTTTTTCACTTTGCTATTCTTGCGCATTTCATACTGCATGTTTGATTGGCCCGAACAAAGCCATACCTCGCCCACCAGTATATTTTGCAGTTGAATAGTGTTTTTTCCTGATATGGTCAGCGTTGCGGGTTTGGCAGAGGCCGGCATCGCGTCAAGCTTTACCAACCATTTGCCCGCCACATCGGCAGTTATGGTTTTTGTTTGTTTAGCAAACTTTACCGTTACCTTTTCACCCGGCGATGCGGTACCCCAAACGGGCACCGGAGCATTACGCTGCAATACCATATTGTTGCCCAATACTTTGGGCAAAACAACCTGCGCCCCGGCAATCCCGGAGCTTACCAGGCAAATCGCCAACCAACAATATTTTATCAGGCGCAGTATCATTAGTAATTACTTGTTTTAAATGATTTGATATAGAAAACGGCTTGTTTCGCGGCTTCCCCGGCGTTTGGCCGGTCGAAATCCTGATCGGTAGGCGTATCAGCATCCGGGAACCTTCTGATATCCCCGGTACGGAACACCACCCGGTTTACGCTTAGCACCGGGGCAAAAAACAGGCCTGTAAGCACATCTTTGCCGTTAACATTCACGGTGTAAAAGCGGGTATCAGTATTTAGCTTTATCACAATATGATATTGCGTACCGGCTTCATACATCATAAAATTTTTGTTGCGATACCCGGCCTTGGTCCTGAATTGCCCTGCCGAGTCAAGCGTAAGCCTGATAGCAGCTGTGCCTTTTTCATCCTGAAATTCGATGTCCAGCATACCTGCATTGTTTTGCCCTGCAGTGATGGTGAAATCGGTCATTAATTTTTTAGAAACAGGCACAACACGTTCTGCTTTGGCAAAGTCAAATGGGTCGCTATCTTTTAGGGTTAGGGCTCGTTCGCCATCAGGTGACTTGTCGATAGCGGCAGGAGCCCATTGCGGGCTGTAAGTATTCCATTTTTCCAATTCCTTACCAACTGTCAGTTCGTTAAAGACCTCATTGGCATGCGCATCCGCTTTTTCGGTTACCGGTACCGGGATTGATGATACCCAGATATCCTCCTTGTTCATGCTGTAAGTAACCCAAAGCTTACCATCGGGCGGGGTGCCATTCCCCTCTTCAATGCCGCGTGTATATTGTGGCCCGTATGATTTATAAGCGCCGCCATAACGCATAGTGGTGATCTCGCCGTTAACCAATAACAAATTGGTATAATCCAATCCATCTTTACTTACAGACAAAGCCAGCGGCCAGCGAAACTCCGAAGGATTATAAACCGTAGCGTATTTACCGTCGGATGTGCGCTGCCCCCAGATCTTAGCATTGGCAGTTACAAAACGCGGTGCACGGGAAGCATTAGTCGGCCAGGTTTTGCCGTTATCAGTACTGATAGCGGTAAGCGCGTATTTCCATAAGCCAACCACGCGGCCATCGGGTAAGTGATAAAAGTTAAATGCTTTATAATCCTTATGCAGTGGGATCAGCGGGTCTTTCCTGTCGGTTTCCTCAACCCATTGCATCATCATCAGCGGGTTTGCCATCAGTTCATCGCAGGCTTGTACAAAACCTTTGTCTTTACTTGTTTTATAAAAAGGATACGAGGTGTTTTTCTCATTCCATTTAGGGTTATAGTGGATAAAATAGATCGGGCCGAATTTGCCATTCGGCAATACTTCACGCACTACGCGACCAATACCCAAACCATCATTAGGATCATCATGGCCATCCAAACAAATACCATAAAAACCCAGCACCAACAAGCGTTTTGATTTGGAAGTATAAAACCCCATACGCTGATGCATTACCGAATACAGGTCTTTCGCCACGCCTGGGTGCCCCTCTTTGGTAGTTCCATCAGGAATTTTATACTGAGGGAAAATCACGGTAGGCTTTGACCATGCTTCGCCATCTTTTGAGGTCATGAGCAGGGTTTGACCCGGTGGCACGCTTTCGCCTACCTTATCGCTCAGGTATTCAACATAAAAAGTATTGTTCCAATAGGCCAGCATGGGGGCATGGTTATAAGTAAAACCGAAACCATCGGCCAGTTCCGGATGTTCACGGTTTGCCCTGAAGATCTGTTTGCTGTGCACGCCTATCACCGGGGTTAGCTGCCCGTGATGGTAATCGACATTGGCTAAGGTATTGCCACTGTAATGCACAGTATCCTGTGCATTGGCTACTCCGGCCATCGATATAAAAAACAATATGCTGATGAACTTATTCATGTTTAGCTGCTTTGGTTTGCCCGGCTGCCTGTAAAAGCTGCGCAAGCTGTTTCTTGGTGACTTTAAAAATAGTACCGTGTTTGTGCCCTACCGGTACGCTTACGCTATCGGCCAGGTCGGTAAAAGTTCTAAAGTCGGTTGTACGCATAGCACCATATCTTTTTAAACGGTATGAATCATAATAGATCAGCCAGTTATCGCCCGCTTTGGTCATGCTTGGGCCTTCACTGTATGGCTCGGTAAACCTTGACGTATAATTGTTATATGGCCCAAGCGGATTATTGCTGAACGCCACCAGGATATTGCGGTTGGGCCGGGTATTATCCTTCATCACCAGCGCATAATCATTTTTGGCCCGCTTTACAATCTCGGCATCAATTACACTGAATCCCGGATCAAGGAATAGCTTTGACGGACTGAAAGTTTTAAAATCCTTGGTTGTGGTGTAGTAAAGGCGGTGATTGTTATTTTCATCCTCCTGCCCTTTCGGAAAGCGAAATGGTACGGTTGAAGCCCAAACGATGATGAAATACTTATTACCCTCATCATAAAACAACTCCGGAGCCCAGGCATTCACCGCGGTTGGTTCATTGGCCATCACTTCAATATGCTCTTCGGTCGACCAGTGGACCAAATCTTTTGAGTTGGCATAACCGATACCGTTATCATTTTTCCAGCCGGTTGTCCATACCAAATGGTAAACCCCGTCGGGGCCCTGGACTATGGATGGGTCGCGCATGATCTTGGCATCGCCAACTTCCGGTTTAATGAAAATGTGGTCGATAGCATTCCAGTGGTAAGCATCATTACTGTACAAAAAGCGCAAACCTTCATTGGCCGGCTCGTGAAACGACGTAAAAAGGTACACGCTTTTACCGGCCTTGCATGAAAACACCAGCGCAATGGCAAATAGTAAAGTGATATGTTTAATTCCTTTGTTCACTGTTATATCGCGTCAATAATGAGCACCCAGTCGTTACCATTTGATACTTTGCCGGGTGGCTTAAATTTTATTGTTTTTGCTTTCGCGAAGGTTCCGATAGCCGTAGTTTGCCCGTTGCGCGGGTTAAACCATGATGCTTTCAGCTTCGTGCCCTCCAGTTTATCAGCGTTGATATTGATCTCGCGGCCGGTATAGGTATAAACAAAAGCATAGCTTTTTCCGCGGGTTGCGATCAGCCTGTTGTACTTTACGCCGTTGTTACCGGCGATCAATGATTGATCAGGTACACGATCAAGGTACGGGCGTGACAGCATCAGCTTTTTCAAATAAATCATCTGCTTTGCTCCCGGATCATTAATTGAATTATACCAATATCCTTTGGAACCATAAGCGCTGTCTTTATCGGTGGGCTTATGCATTTGCATCACGTCGTTATCGCCATACGTATATCCGCAACCTCCAGCAAAAACCGACCAGTAGCCGTAACGCCTCACATCGGCAGCTGCCCAACGAGGTAGCTTGGTATCGTGTAATCCGTAAGGGATTTTTTCATACGATGGCTCCGCATCAAGCGTTGGTTTTATGGGTGATAGATTATAGTCTGTTTCTACATAACGCCAGTTATCTTCGCCGTATCTTAAATCTTTTTTAGAAGTATCCTGCGCATAAGTACGATGGCCGGATTGAAAGCAATTGAAGCTTAACCAGTTTTCATTATGAAACCATTTTGATGATTGTGTGCGGCCGCGCGGATGGTAAGTTATCAGATGTGTGCCATCAACATCATGTAAAGTATTACCAATAGCCTTCCAGGTATTCAACGAATCAGAACCTGCGATGTCGCCGCCATTCATCCAGATCACATTTGGACGGTCGCGGTATCTTTTGGCTAAAAACTCAGCGTAAATTTTTGCCTTTTCCGCGCCGATATGACTCTCTTTTACAACTGATCCCCAAACCGGCACCAGGGCTACGTATAAACCTTTTTCGGCGGCTTTGGTGATGATCCAATCAATATGGTCCCAATAATCATACTCGTTTCCTTTGCCGAAAGTATTGCCGGGAGTTGTTTTTGGTAACGCGATATTTTTATTACTTAAGGCTGAATCGCCGTAGGCGTTGGTTTCTTTAATGCTGTGCACTACCATTACCTGAATCACATTAAAACCCTGTTTGCTGCGGATCTCCAGATATTGCTCAGCTTCTTCCCTTTTCAGCTTAGAGAACAGTAACCAGCCGGTATCACCCAGCCAAAAAAATGGCTTATCCCCGGTCATGAAATAGCGGTGGTTGGTGGATATGCTTAAACGCGGCATTACATCATCGCTTTTGAATGAAAAAAGCAATAAAGCAATGGCAATTAATATGGTAGATTTTTTAAGCATAATTATAAATTTATCAGTTCCCCTCTTGAGAGAGTAATAGCCCATCAAGAGGCAGTAGCCATTTTGTTAATTAAAAAGTTAAACACCTGGTTATTGCCTCTATTGTTATATTTAAATGTGAACTCATTCAGGTATGATTGCAAATGTCTGAGCGATACTTTATGGTATTGACCATATATCCCCCGTTTTAACAATGTCCAAAAGCCCTCAATCGTATTGGTGTGATACTCTCCCCGGGCATACTCTTCTTTTTCCTTGTTTAATACCTGATGTTCACGGAATATTTTATTTAAACCGGCATATCCACCAAAGCCGTCCGTTACAATAGTAGCATCTGTGCTCACTGATTGTTCAACAATGGGTTTGAGCGTTTTCCCATGTGCCTTATCTATGACCTGAAGCTTTAGACGGCCATCCCGCTCCAATAACCCAATCACGGGCTGTTTATCCTGCATGCCGGTGACCTGCAAATTATTATCGCGCCTTTCCTGCCGCTTTTTCTTTGAGTGATTGGCTTTTTTACCACCTAAATAAGTCTCATCTACCTCAACAATACCCTTAAACAAACCGCCATCCCCGCCGTCCCGCATGGCTTCCCGTATCCGCATCTGCAAATACCAGCCTGTCTTACGATTGCATCCCAGATCCCTGCTTAACTGACGTGCAGATAACCCCTTTTTCGCATTCAGCATTAATGAAATAGCCAAAAACCATTGCGGCAAAGGAAGTTTGGTGCCCTCGAAAACAGTGCCGACCAAAACGCTATAGCTGCGGTTACAGCTATTGCAAATATGCCGTTGGCTTTCCTGGCGCTTGCTGCTCCGTTTGCTGTTGCAATACGGGCATTCTGGCAATCCTTGCCATCTTAATCCTTCAAGATAGTCTATGCAACTGGACTGATCTGGAAAACGCTTAATCGTCTCTATGATATTCATTATCATAAATATACAAATTATTCCTGCCTTTTCATGGGCTATTACTCTTGAGAGGGGGGCGCGTTGGGCTGAGCGTTGGCAGAGGTGTGTTTCTTCAATATTCATTGCCGCTTTGTAAACACACCCCTCCGCCCCTCTCAAGAGGGGAATCGCCCAAGCCCCCTTTTTATTCCTTTATTTAATTACGGTTCAACCACAAAATGGCAGCCTCATTCCCATGCGTTTTAATTTCTGTGTTAGCAGCACCTTTTATCGTTTCTGTAGCAGGCAAAAGCTCGCCTGTTTTAGGATCTATCCATTGCGCTTTGTAACTAACACCAGCCGATAAATTAAGGTGAATATCACCGCCATTACTATAAACGATATATCCTTTTGATGAGACTAAGCCCCATTGATCTTTAGGCGAACCCGGCAGCTCGGCAGGTTTCATACTGCTTGCATCAGTTAAGAACGTTTTATTAGTTCCGGCAGGCAGCACGGGCAATGATCCTCCGGCTATAAATACCGCCCAACCAAAACGGTCGTAATCATCGGCAGAAAATAATACTGCTTTATCCGGGTATTTGGTACGATACTCATGTACCGCACGGTAAACCTGCTCAAATGATGCCGCCTTTGGTTTAAAGATCCGTGCTTGCTGGCGTGGGGCCAGGCTTTGACCTCCGATGGGTTCATAAGCCGTTCCATTAGCCTGGTAGTACCAGTAACGGATATCGATCACGTTAATAACCGTAGCCGTTGCCGGGTTGGCAAGGATAGCATCCTGCACATCTTTTGTAGCGCTTAAAGCGATAATCTGTTTCTTTTTATGCGTGGCTTCCCATTGCTTAATGGTTTCCACCCAAAACTTCATGAAATGCAGCGGACCGGTAAATTCCGCTCCAATCTGTTGGATCACCCCGGTATTACCTGCAAAGTTGTCCATACATTTATTGATGTAGGCAATGTGAAGTTTACGCCTTGCCGGGTCGGTTTCGTCATAAAACTGCTCGGCCATAAACTGGCGTTTGTCGCCGGCATAAGGTACAGGCTCCGGGAAACCGGTGCCGTTAATGTTATTCGCCGTGCGCCAGGGGAAATCAGTATAATGCGCCCCCGCCTCAATAATATTGTGTTGAAAATAGTTTTGATGAACCAGTACCAAACCTTTCTCATCAGCCAGGTCAGCAAATTGTTTCAGGCGGTTCCAGTACCAGGTATTGTATTTGGTCAGGTCGTATTTGCTTAAGCCGTCGTAGGCCAGTTCTTTTCCGCTCCGGGCAAAAGGCAGTTCATAAAACGGAGCCCAAACATCGCCGTCCATCCGGCGGATACGCTCGTGATCATCGCGGCGGCGATCATACCACAAGCCGTAGTTATGTTCAAAAACTACAATATTACCCTTCTGCATCCAGTCGGTTGCCGCGTTCAGATCATCCGTTAAACCGGTGCCGGTTTGGCCGGGTACCCAACGGGAGATTGCTGGTTTGGCCACCGTTTCTGTATAATCGGGATGAACAGTACCGTTCCACCATGGGGTTTCAAAATGCCTGCCTGTTAATACCACATTACCACGGGTGAGCCATCCGTTCGTGACACTCATTTTGGGTGCCAATGCAGCAACAACCGGGCGTTTATATCCTATTTCATCAATAGTTTTGGCGTTTGCCGATGAAATGCTGATAGAATTTCTTTTGGGCGATTGATCTATCCAATCCTTCATGGTAACAGCCGGTTTGCGGGCAGCGGCCATCAGTTCGGCTGCCTGCTCAACTGTCGGGCTGCTTGATGGTTCAGTAGCCGGATACAGGATATCAGCCTGTTTAGTTATATCCTTATTCAACCGGTTAGCCAGTTGCGTATAATAAAAGCTTCTTGGGCTGATAGTGCTGTTTGACGTGCTCCAGTAGCCATCACCGGCAAATTGCGCCCAGGTACCAAAAGCCCAGTTTTGAGCCGTTGGCGGCTGATAACAATCCACACGGGCTGCGGTACAATTCCAGAACAGACTGTTGGCCGCACTCCATCCGGCACCTTGTCCGTCCTGCCCCCGGTTCATATAACTTAAGGGCTGCCCATCGATATTGGCGATATCAAACAAAACGCCTGAGGCCCAACTGTCGATGCCACCGCTAAAGCCCAGCGAACCTACCGACATACATTGAACAAAAGCGTTTGGCCCCGGCGCGCAATACCCGGTAGCAAAATCATGAAAGCCCTGTTCGGAATATAAACGCTGAAAAAGGTTTTGCCCGCCCATAGTCAGGAATGTGTTACGGCGCTGCCCCCCTATTTCTGAAACAGGCGCGAGCGATTTACAATCCTCAACCGTTACCCGGTTTCCGGTAACACCAACAAATACTGCCGAACCTGCAAAATGCTCAAAGGTTACCTGGCGTACCCAGGCATCGCTAACATTTTCCATTGTGATAGCCATCCAGCGATGGGCTTCATCTTTTGCGTTTGAAGCATCGTAAGCTGATTGCAGTTTTAAGTTTTCGATCCCCACTTGCACAATTCTGCCGGACCATTGGTAAGAGGCTATCAAACCACCGCCGTATGCAGTATCCAATGCTGTTGTTAAAGGTGCGTCAAGGGTTATGGCATTGCCATCTACTGCTGTTACCTTACGGTCCCAGTAAATATCCCGTTCGCCGGGTTTCCAGGCCAGGGCTGTTAAATCGCCACCAAAATGATCGGTTTTGATGGTACTGATCCAGGCCTGTGTGCTCGGGCGGTGGATCAACACCAGGTCGCCGATTTTTAGGCCTGCACCTTCAGCAATGTGCAAAGTGTTGGCATTTACCGGTACATAGGCGTCGGTAATTTTAATTTCTTTGGATGTTTGCCGGTCATTTTTACCGGTAACATGAATAAAGGTTTCCCTGTCGGTCCCGGCTGCAAATAATGTGGTACCGTTGGCGCCCATGCCACTACCGCGCAAGACAACGCCGGATGCTTTAATTTTGAGACTACCATTAACCTGGTACCCCCCTTTGTTAAGCAATACCGTTCCGCGAAAGCCATCTTTATCCGCAGGTAAACCAGCTACGTAATCTAAGGCAGCCTGGATCCTCAGTGTAGCGTCACCTGCTTTTACAGGCACCACAACTTTTACAGCTACAAAAGGGATTGGCTTTTCGGAAGCCATATACCCACAGTATGAATAATCAGGAATGCGGTCGCCATTAAGCGCTGCAATGTAGTTTAGTTTGCCATTTTTATCGGCAGCAACGGGGGGCAGTGGTTTAGGAGCTTTCTTTTTGTCCTGCGCAAATAAGGGGGAATGCAAAAGCATCCCCCCAGTCATTAAACCAACCCAAATATAAATCCTTGTAAACCTCAATCCCCGCATTATAGTGTCTTTATTATTTTAACGAAGCCAATTTCTTTTCGCCTTTAGCGGCTACTGTATTTAAATATACTTCGATATTGGTATAACCACCGCCATTTTTTGCAGGCAGGGCCGAGTCGTTACCATCTTTAGGGTTTAGGCCATGAGCTGTTTCCCAACTATCGGGCAAACCGTCATTGTCCGAATCTTTGTAAGGCGTGCCTTTATATTCAGGATAGCCACCAACCTGCCATGGAGCAGTGATGATACCCAGTTTATACGAGTCTTTAGGTAATTTACGCACTTTAAACTGGTAAGCAGTATCGGTGTTCATTTCTTTATAAGTTATTTTACCGGTACGTACCTGCTCGGTGATGCGCACATCAACCGGATCGCGTTTTGGCAGCGTTGCCCCGGCATTAGCGATAACAAATTTAAAGGCGTCTTTTGCCGATAGGATAGTCATCGGGGGCATAGGGAACGGAACATCCGATTTCATATAATCCTTATACTGACCGGCGTCAGGCAATTCTTTGCCACCAGGGCCTTCAACCTGGATGCCACCGTTCCACGCATCTTTGGTAACTTCGGGATAACCTTCCATAATGTTACCTGATGCATAAACGCGACCGAATACTTTTTCTTTCAGCTTGCTCCTGCCCGATTCCGGTTTCAGGATACGGTGACCAACCGGCTCATCTTTAGGTGTAACAGGACCAGGTTTAAAGTAGTTATTGATCACATTGTAATTGGTAGTATAATCGCCGCCATCCATTGAGCGGTGGTGCCAGTTAAATACCACATTGTTTACAAAGTTGTATACGCCATTCCAGCCAACAGATGGGTTACGGCCGGTATTATCTGCCCAAAGGTTACGCATTAATGAGCTGTTTTCGCCGCCTGTTGTTGAACCGAAAGCGTGGTTCCAGTAATCTAATGATTCTGAATAGATACAGTTTTGGATAGTGATGTTCACGGTACCCAGCTTCTCTTCTTTCGAGCCATCACCCGGATCAAACATATGGCGGTACATGGAAAAGTTTTCGTCCAGTCCCCAGCTTGCAGATACGTGATCGGCAATGATATTACCTACCGGGTTGCCACCTAAAGCGTCATCCCTACGGCCAACATTGGTTTCGCCGCGGCGGAAACGCATATAACGGATCACAACATCATGTGTATTCACCCAAAATGATTCGCCTGCAATACAAACGCCATCACCCGGAGCAGTTTGGCCTTCAATAGTAATATACGGAGCCCTCACGATAATCGGTGTTTTGATGCGGATAATGCCCGCAACATTAAATACCACAATACGCGCGCCGCCTTTTTCGCAAGCTTCACGCAAAGTACCAGGGCCATTGTCTGCCAAACTGGTAACTACATACACCTTACCGCCACGGCCGCCAAAGGTAAACTTACCACCACCTTCGGCACCCGGAAAAGCCGGGATCTTGGCCTGCGGCAAATCGGTCGGGCGTGCAGCCCATGGTACGTATACTTTGCCACGGCGCTGATCGGCCTGGATAATGGGCAGGGCAACCGCCCATGCTGAATCTGAACGACGGGTAGCCTCTTTCATCAAAGCTTCACTCTCTGCTTTAACCTTCTCCGGCACTTCAGGGTATTGGGCAAAAGCCGGTTTAGCTAAACCCAATGCCGCTGCTACTAAAAATAAAGCTGTGTGTTTTTTCATATTTGTATTCGTAATATTCTTTTGTTAAATGGTTAGCAGGCACCCATCGTTCAATTAATTTATTATTGAAGCGGATCAAACGGCCCACCCCAGGTGTTATTTTGCTGTAAATTGATATTATTTAACAATGCCGCCGAAGGGATGCCGAAAAAGTAATCGCCCGACTGAACCGCAATGTTATAAGAATCCATAGTTTTAGTTTTAACGGTGAAAGATGTGCTGTACAGGGCATCCAATGATGTAGCTGCCAAAGCATCTCTTGTACCGGTAAGATAATCTTTACCGCTTGCGTTGTTATTGAGGGTAACTGTAAGCCCGGTTCTTTTTGTGCCGTTCAATGTGCTTTCGAGCAGTTTACGACGACGAAGGTCCCAATAGCGTTTACCTTCAAAGGCAAACTCAATTTTACGTTCATTCATGATAGCGTTGATCATCTGATCAGGGCTCATGCCTGCATCTAAACCATAAAGATTATCGGCACCTGCTTCAATACCGGCACGTTTCCTGATAGCTGTTATATTGGTATAACCGGTAGTTACGTTACCTAACGCGGCGGCACATTCGGCTTGGTTCAATAAAACTTCGGCATAACGGATCTCCATCCAATCTGTACCAACATATGGTGTATTTGCCACACTGACGTTAGGGTCAATAGCTTTGCGCAGGTAGAAACCTGAGCCTGTTGCTGATGCCGGTTCAGTGGTTTTAACACCGGAACCATCCGCTTTATTGTAATAAAAATAAGTCCACAGGCGATAAGAGCTATTGCCGTTTATAGGCCAGTTACAACCGTTGTAGGCAATAGTTTTGTTAAACCTTGGATCGCGGTTATCAAAAAACTTTGCATCATCATATGTATACTTTAAGGAGGTACCTGGTGCTTTTCCGTCAAGCATCGGGTATGATTTTACAATATCCCATGTAGGTTGATTGGAACCGCCTTTAGTACCTAAATAGGCCGGACGAGTCGCGTTATCATAGGTATTGTTATTCTGGTTTTGATCGGTTGATGATGTATTAAAACCTGTTATCAATATTGCCTCCGGGTTGCTGCTGTTTTCGGTAAACCACATATTATCATACGAAGGGTTTAAACCGTAGTTATTAGCAGATAATATCTGCATTGCCTTATCATTGGCGTCCGCAGCTGCTTGCCAGCGGGCTGCATCATTACTGGGGTTAAACTGAGGACTTGCATAAGTTAGCAACACCCTTCCTTTAAACGCAGCCGCGGCAGCCGATGAAATACGGCCGTAATCGCTGCCGCTCCATTTGGCGGGCAGGTATTTTATGCAGCTGTCCAGATCGCTTACAATTTGTTTAAAACATTCCGAGGTTTTGTTACGAGGCAAAAGTGCCGCGTTTTTGGCGTCCTGGCCAATAGCATCAAGCGGTTTTAATACCAGCGGCACGCCGCCATATAGCCTTACCAGGTCGAAATACCTGAAAGCCCTCCAAAAATATGCCTGTGCTTTATACCTGTTTTTGGTAGAGGCAGGCAAGGTGCTGGCGTCGAGGTCCTGCAGGGTTTGATTAATGTTACGGATCCGGCCGTAGTTATTGCTGATATTCACCGAGGTTCCGATGTCACCAACAGTTTCGATGGTGACCGTGCCTTTTACGTACGCGTTATCGCTGTAAAATTCGTCGCATTTGTCGCCGCCACTGCCAATAGCGCCGCCGGTATCGCCAAACCAGCCGGGCTGGTTTGCTGTATACAGGTAATTGATATTCAAAATAGCCACCGTTGAGTCATTAAAAATCTGGCCGGGGGTGCTGTGTGTGAGATCTTCCTTATCAAGCACTTTTTTACAGTTTGTAAACAGGGCTGATACGATCAAAGCTGCAAATATGGTTTTAAATAATTTCATGTCTTTCAAAGTTTAGAAGCCTAAGTTTAAACCAAAAGATACTGTGCGTAAGTTGGGATATGCCCCAAATGGTGATGAAATATCACGATAATGTTCGGGGAACGGGTTTACAAAGTTGATTGGGTTTGTAGCTACCACATACGCCCTTATGCTTGACATTCCGAGCCTTTTGGTGATGGATGCAGGCAGGGTATAGCTTAAGTTAGCACTGGAGATATTCCAGGTGAAGGGGCTAACAAACCAAAAATCACTTGTAGCACTCACATCGTCCGAGTAATAAGGGTCGGGATATTTAGCATTTGGATTAGATGGGGTCCAGTGATCGGCCCAGAATACAGGCCTGTTCTGGTTAGCAGTAGCTTGTTTAATGGCCGCGCTCTCAATTGATTGGTTGCCACCCCAGCTCATTCCCATAACCACATTTAAGCTTAATGTTTTATACGCACCGCCAAAGTTCAGACCAAGATTGTAGTGGTTTGATGATTTCTTACCTAAATAAAACTGGTCGTTGAGATCGTTTTGTTTGATAACACCGTCGCCGTTTTTGTCAACGTAATTGATCATACCAGGTGAAGGCACGTAACCAAAAATCTTAACGTTTTGCGCGCCACCGGCTGCTGCGGCCCTTTCTGCAATGATCGCGTCAGCATCGGCTTGTGTACGGATGATACCGAGTGATTTGTACCCCAATGTTCCCTGATCGCTTGATTTACCGGTCAAATCCTGAATGGTACCCACCTGCGCTGCAGCGATATCGTATTTAATGTATTTATTATCGCTCCAGGAAAAGAACGGGCTAAAATTATAGCTAAAATTAGAACCAATTTTGTCTTTCCAGCTTACAGAGATCTCGTATCCGAAAGTATTGACGATACCATAATTTTCGGCAGATGGCGCTGCACCAATAGTTACCGGAACTGAAGTGTTCAGCGATGCAAGCATATCATACCGGTGCTCCCAGAAATAATCGGCCGAAACTGATAAGCGGTTACCCAGGAAAGCGGCATCTAAACCGTAGTTTGTTTTCAGGTCGTGGTCCCAGGTTAAATTAGCATTCGGGATAGCGATATTTAGCAATGCGCCGAGGCCCCTGTCGCCATTGCCGCCAAAAACAGCACCGCCTTTGTTGCCGGTACCAAACTGGTAGTTAACCGCGTATAAGAATGACGGTGTATTATCAGAACCCAACAAACCTACCGAACCCCTGAATTTCAAAAGATCAACAAAGCTCACTGATTTAAAGAAGTTTTCTTTTGAAACTACCCAGCCTGCTGAAGCCGAAGGGAAATATCCCCACTGGTGGCCCGGTGCAAAGTTGGTATTAGCATCCGCCCTCATGGCCAATTCAACCAGGTATTTATCGGCGTAGGCATAATTTACCCTGCCTGCAACAGCTTTACGGCCATATTCCTTCACCATTGTGGCCTGGTTTGACGATTGATCGCCGATGGTGAATGTCTGGTTATCTTTTCCGCCTACAATTACACCGTCGGCCTCAGCCGCCACACCTTCGCTGTATGATTCATATTGCTCATACAAGGCAAGCGCTGTAATTTCATGCGCACCAAACCTTTTGTGGTAAGTAAGATTTGCATTGAACTGGTAGTTATCGGCCATTGTTGGGGTAAGACGGACCCTATCCCCATTTTTTATCGCTTTTACACCTACCACTGTTCCTCCGGGGATATGGTTATTGTCGCCTTCGCCCGAATATTGGTTATAATAAAATGTTGAGCCATATTGCTTGTTAAAGGCGTTATTAAGATTACGGTTGTAGCTTACATTGGCAGTTAACCCGCTAATGCCAGGAATTTCGTAACTCAAATTGGCTAAACCATTAAATACAGTATTATTGTTACTTGTATAGTTATTGGAATTTTGAACAGCAAAGAAGTTAAGGTTATCATTATTACTGGTTCCTAAATATACCGGATGCCCGTCGATAAAATATTTTTGCCATGGTGGTGCCTGGTTAAGCGACAGAAAGTCGTTATCCGGGCTTTCGCTGGTGCTTGAAAGTTTGTACCAGTAAATTTTGCTTTTAGCAAGGTCTTCGCTCAAGGACAATGACAGTTTTAAACCTTTCGCCACTTTTGCATCAACACTGGCCCTGAAGCCAAAGCGATTGGTATTTACCCCTTTAAAGTTAGAGTTTTGGTTAACATAGTTAGCACCTGCAAAATAGGTAACCTTATCATTACCGCCGGTTATGCTCAACGCGTTCCTGCTGGTTACTGCCGGTTTAAATGCCTGCTCCAGGAAATTCTGGTTATTAGCTTTAAAATACTCAAGCTCATCAGGCGTATAATATTTTAAGTCTTTATTGCTTAAATCGCCGTTGATATAACCTTCGGGTGTTATAGTGTGGTTATACCTGGTTTGCTCAATATCATTCAAATAGGTGGCCATTTGCAAGCCAGACATCATTTTTGGCAATTGAATAGCATCAGCAATACCTACTGATGAGCTGAAGCTTACCTTTGGCCCGCCGGCCTGGCCGCGTTTGGTTGTTACAACGATAACGCCGTTCGCGCCTAAAATACCGTATATGGCAGCGGCTGCATCTTTCAATATCGAAATGTTCTCCACCTCACTTTGATCAAGCAAGTTGAAATCTGCTTCGCTGCGTTGCACACCATCAATGATGTATAAAGGGGTTGTACTACCGCCATTCTTTGCCAGGAAAACAGGGTTACGAATGGTAATGGTTCCACTTTGGCCCGGCCTTGCAATACCACCGGTAACACTTACCGCGGCATTGGTTCCGCGTAACGCGGCAGCAAGATTAGTGGTTGGGATATCCTGGATGGTTTTCATATCCACCGCGGCAACAGCACCTGTTAAGTGTACCTTCTTTTGAGTACCGTAACCTACTACCACAACCTCATCGAGAGCATTTTGTGATGGTAGCATTTTAAAGTCGGCATTCATTTCGCCAATTTTCAGTGTTTTTTCCTGGTAGTTGTATCCAAGAAATTTAGCCCCAACTACAATGGCCTGCAGGTTAGTAGCCTTAATTGAATATTTACCATCGGCATTGGTGATAGTACCTGTAGTACTGCCCTTTACCTGGATGGCAACCCCTGGCAGCGGAGCACCTTTTTCGTCCGTAACCGTACCTGTTATATTACGGTCCTGGGCTTTTAGCGCGCTGCCTAAGCACAGCAACACCGAAAGTAAGAGGAAAAGTTTTCTCATAAACTTGATAATTTAATTTTCATGATCAGGTTAATTAATTGGTATAATTGGTTTGCCCGGCTAAAGCTTATTTCATGATACCGGGATATTTAGGTTAGTTCAAAAATTATTGTTTTGCTGCCTGCCGCTCTTTGATCCGTTTTTGCCACTCCTCACCCTCCTTTTTCATATCGTAGCCCTGTGCGGATAGGT
The DNA here is from genome assembly GCF_017569325.2 of Mucilaginibacter gossypii. Classification (NCBI taxonomy): domain Bacteria; kingdom Pseudomonadati; phylum Bacteroidota; class Sphingobacteriia; order Sphingobacteriales; family Sphingobacteriaceae; genus Mucilaginibacter; species Mucilaginibacter gossypii. The sequence goes on from NZ_CP071878.2 coordinate 4,000,518, forward strand.
AATTATTAATGCGGCCCTTAAACTTGCCGAACCAGGCGTGCTTTTTTTCTGATGATTCAGCATCTATAGCGTTTTCCCGCGCCTCCAGCAGCCATCCCTTAATTTTGCTTTTTTGTTCTTCGGTGAGGGTAGGTATTTCATCCTGGTAAGCGGTATAAGTGATTGGATAAATGCGGTAGGTCATGCCGTCTTTTATCTTATCAACCTCATCGGCGCTTAATACTTTGTTCAGTTTTTTGATATATGATGTATGCAACACTTTAACCTGTTTAGCCACATTACTATCTACAAGGGCGATTTTGGCATTGGCACCTGCTTTATCATCGGGCATCTGGGTTTTAATATCATTTACTTTCGCTTTACGCGCATCATAAATGGTGTTCAAATCACTGTACTGGGCAACCACAATATCACGCACTTTCTTAAATTTTACAGAGTCGGTGATGCCTACTCCTGTAACAATTTTGTTTGAACGTTCGGTTATAACTTTTATGTAGTTGTTATCTGCAGGTGCCTGCGCTAAAGCCGCGCTGCCCGCAACTGATAATAACAATATCACTATGTATTTAAAGTGCTTCATGGTTGTTTCAATTGGTTAAATTCTTTACAGTTTTTATAAAAGCCCTTAAAAAAAGTATATAGTATCCTGCCGTTTTTTACGCAATTAATTGTTCATATCACAATTAATCAACTGTTAAAATCCTGTCAGTTCTAAAAGCCTGATAAAAAGTATAATTAATTTTATTGGTTTATATTTCCTGGTATCCTGCAGCCTGATTTACAAGTTGCTTTAACAAATATCAATGGTTAGCCTTTGCCTTTCCTATTTGTATTTATCTATTTATTATACAATCTTACCATAACCCGCTTTTCGTGTTAGGCTAATTTTTTGTCAAAAGAAAATTACATTCGTGCAAATTGGGTTTGATTAAAAATTACTACTTTTAAAATATAAACCAGCGCGACGCATACTTATTTGTCCGCTCACCTGCTAATCTTTATTGATTTTTACAAAATGAAGCCCCATTTTCTCAAGGTTGCGGTTAAACCGCAAAATTCATTCAGTATCAGGCATGATATTTTGCCCACCTTCCGGGGTATCTGGCACTACCATCCCGAGCTTGAATTACATTACGTAATAAAGGGCGAAGGGGTTAGGTTTATTGGTGATAATATCAGCAATTTTTCGCCAGGCGAAATCACATTGCTGGGAGAGGCCCTACCACACTGCTGGCGCTGCAAGGATGAATATTTTTTGCCCGAATCTGGATTGAATGTTGAGGTGATCGTGATCCATTTTTTGCCCGACTGCCTTGGCCGTTATTTGTTAAATTTACCCGAAGCATTCATGTTGCCCAAGCTTTTTGAAAAGGCCAAAAGTGGTATGGTAATTAAGGGTGAAGCAAGAACCGAGCTGGCCAAACTGATGCGGCAGGCGGCTGAAGCTACCAACCTCGACAGGATCATTATCCTGCTATCGATACTTAAAGTGCTGGCCGAAAACGAGGACTTTGAACCGATAACATTATCGCACAGCGACTTCCACCAATCAAACGAATCGGATACTATCCGCCTTAATAAAGTATGCTCCTATACGCTGGCCAACTATAAACAGGAGATCAGCCTGGAAAAAATAGCGGCCATTGGCAACCTCAGTGTCACCTCCTTTTGCCGGTATTTTAAACTGATGACCAAGAAAACGTATTTTGATTTTTTAACCGAGATCAGGATCAGTCATGCCTGCCGGTTTTTGATTGAGGACAAATTACCCACCGAGGTTTTGTGCTTTGAGTGCGGTTATAACAATATCTCAAACTTTTACCGTCACTTTAAAAGGGTTACCGGCATGACCCCGCTTGAGTATAAACGCCGTTATATTAAAGGACAAAAGCAGGCGATATCTGCTTGATTTTGTTAAGTCTCAAGTCCTTAGTCGAAAGTCTTGAGTCAAATCATGACTTCTTACTTAGAACTTAAGGCTTTCGACTTAAGACTAATCAATACCTATCTCACTTTGCAACATAGTATAACTACTATACAGATCCTCGATCTTATTGCGGATAGCTGGCGAAAAGTAGCCAACATCGCGCCGGGTGGTGGTAGATATTTTCAAACCGCGTTTGGTAAGATAATATTTAGCAATTACCGGGTAAACATTGTGCATCACATCCATATTTTCGGTTAAAAATTCCTGCACCATGGCAACCTCATGCTGCCGCGATGCATCGGCATAATGATTGCATAACCAAACAATAAGCTCAGGGAAGAAATTCCCTTGAATGCATGACAACCCGGCTGAACCTGCTTTCAGCGATTCAACCGCGTGAACCATGTAAGCATCATACAAACCAAAAGCTGAGTTAATTTTACTTGCCTCCAATTTCTGTTTTACCTCGTCAATTTTAAGACAGGTATCTTTATGATATATTACCCTGCCTGTTGCTGCAAAATGATGAAGCTGTTCTGCCGATAATAACCTTTTGTATGGAACCGGGCATTCGTAAAATCCTAAAGGAATCTTTTCTGTTTGATCAAAAAGATCAAAAACGCGATCATTAAGTGCAATATCCGGCTCATTTGCATCGGCCAGTAAACTGGTAATGGCAATTACCGCTGAAGTGCCGGTATCATACACCCTCTTTATAAAATCAGCTTGTTTTTCAACCGGGCCACCAAAGGTACCGGTAGCTACAACAGGAACAGCGCCGTCAACAGTTTCAACCACGTGTTTGATAATTGCTAACCGCTCTTCACCAGTCAGTTCAAACATTTCGCTCGAGAGGCAATTGGCAAACACACCGGCAGCACCCGCGCGCAGGTACATTTCGGTTAAGCGGGAAAGCGCTGCATAATCAATAGCACCGTTATCTTTAAAAGGCGTTAACATTACCGGGATAAAACCCTTTTTTGATTGTTCCATTTTTATAATTGTTAAACTGTTAACTGCCTTGTTTTTGTTAATAAAATCCCCGTTAAAAAAATAGCCAATGTACCGGCTACAATGATCATATTGGTATTCAATGTGCTGCGAAGGGCCGCGTATTGCTCGGGGATAAGGGTGGGAAAAGTAAGCCAAAGGATCACCAAAACACCTATGATACTGGCAATGATGGCCTCATGGTTACGGGTTTGCCTGCTGATAATGCCCAGCAAAAACAAACCGAGCATGCCTGCTGCAAAAATCCCCGAAAGCTGCCACCATAAATCAAGGATACTTTTTACCCCTATCATGGCTATGCCTGCCGCCATACCTGCAAAGCCAAAAAGTACGGTACCAATGTGCAGGGCGTTCAATGTATTTTTATCATTAAGTTGCGGCTTAAAGTAGCGTTTGTAAATGTCGATGGTAAAAACAGTAGCTGATGAGTTCATACCCGAACTGATGGTGCTCATGGCAGCTGATAAAATAGCGGCTACGATAATTCCAACCAGTCCTGCCGGGATTTTGGTAACCATAAAATGCGGCATGATCTTATCACCGTAATCGGCAGGGGTTAATTTGTTCATAAATACCGAAACATCTGTTGCCGAAGCCGTTGCAGGCAGGCGCTCGATAGCTACCTGGTGTTTAAGGCTTAAGATCAGATCGGGGTGTTGACTGTAATAAGCATATAAGCATGAGCCTATGACAAAAAACAGGAAAGATGCAGGCACATAAATACCAACACAAAGCCATACCGATTTGGCGGCCTGCTTTGTAGATTTAGCCGCATGATAACGCTGGATATAATTTTGATCCATCCCAAAGTTGTTGAGATTGATAAAGAACCCGTAAAACAGGATCACCCAAAAAGTTGGTTCGGTAAGGTTCAATGAAAAACTGCCCAGGCTGAATTTGTGATCAGCTTTACCAATTTCTACGATCTTATCAAAGCCGCCAGGGATACTACTTACTACCAGGTAAATGATCAACAGGGCACCCAGGGTTTTGATGATGGCTTGTACCACTTCTGTCCAGATCACAGCTTTGATCCCTCCTGATACTGTGTACAGGATAATAGAGATTCCCATTACCACCATAATGGTCTTCATAGACAGACCGGTAAGCGCCTGCAGACTTAACGCTATGCCAAAAAATACAGATCCCATGCGGGCTATCTGCGTAAGCAAAAAACAAATAACTGCATAAACCCTGGCCCATGGACCAAAGCGTTTTTCGAAATGTGTATAGGCTGAAATATTGCCGGTGTTACGATAAAATGGTATAAAATATTTTACGGCTATCCAGGCCGCTATTGGCATAGATAAACTAAACACAAAAGCGTTCCAGTTGCCCCCGTAGGCTTTGCCGGGTACACCCAAAAAGGTGTTACTGCTTAAAAAAGTAGCATAAATTGATAAGCCGATAGCCCAGCCCGGTATTAAACCAGATGCAACGGTGAACTGCTCGGCATTTTTATTTTTACGCGAAAAATAAAAACCCACCAGCACCATAGCTATTAGGTAAATACCTATAATCGTAAAATCTAACACGGGCAACACTTTCATGCGTTAATCGGGTAGTACAGTAAATTTAATGTTATGGTTTATAAATTGCATAACAAATGTAACGTACTGCTGTTAGCCTTTACTGTAATATTTTCGCCTGCTATTGTAGGATATTATCACCAACAAATAAATATACAAACAAAAAACGCCGCCGCTTGGCTCCGGCTGAGTGGCAACTATTCTCCGGCCTCCGGCCTCCGGCCGGTATACACCACACTTGTTTACGGCGGCCAGAGGCCGCTTGATAGCTGCCACTCAGCCGGAGCCAAGCGGCGGCTGCAATTTTTTTTTTCACTTTTTTTTAAAGAATAAAATAATCAGACCTATTGTTATGGGGATAAGGGAAATGAAATATGTATCTAAACCGATCCTTCCAGATTCACCTTCAATTTCCGGGTCATTCAGCATTCTTAAAAAGATAAAGAAAAGAACTCCTATAATTATAAAAACTACACCTGAAACTATTTATAAGGACTTCATATTCACTCTTTATTTTTGTAATTGTAAAGCGATACGGTTACTTTCAATAATTAAGTGAGCCGGTTTCAGTCCACCAGCCGTAGCCGTAATGGTAATTTCCCCGGCAACAACTTTAGATTGAATAATAGCCAATCCCAAACCATTAAACAGGTGATGCTGATCAGATACAAAAGGTTCCAGATCTGTTTGTGAACCGTTATCCACACCTTTTAGTATTCCCTGCCCAGTTACTTTAAATTTCACCAACTGATTAGCATCGGGCACCGGAACGTTGTTTTTATCCAAAACAGATACGGTAATGTACAAAAGATCTTTACCATCGGCTTTGATTTTATCGCGATCTGCTTTTAGCTGTATTTTGTAAGGCTCACCTGCTGTGACTACTTGCGTAGTCATAACTACTTTACCATTATGGCGCGATACGGCTTTCAATACCCCTGGCTCATATTTAACGTGCCACATTACATGCAGATCATCGCCGGTTTTCTTCCTTATACCAATCGACTTGCCATTCAAAAATGCTTCTACCTCATCGGCGTTATTGTAATAAGCCCAAACATCAATCATCTGTCCCGGCTTCCAGTTCCAGTGTGGTAACAGGTGCAGAACCGGTTTATTTGTCCACTCGCTTTGGTACATATAATAAACATCTTTGGGGAAACCGGCCAGATCAACAATCCCAAAATATGAACTGCGGGCGGGCCATGGGTATGGAGTTGGTTCGCCGATGTAATCAAAGCCCGTCCACACGAAAAGTCCAGAAAGGAAATCATGCTTTTTAATGATCTTCCAGGTCTCTTCGTGCGTTGAGCCCCAATAGGCCGAAACATTATCATACGATGATACGGTGAAGTCGGCGTTACCATCCTTCAACGGGGTTTTACCGTCCTTTGGCCAGCGCCTGATACTATCCGACGGCATATCATAATGCCCCCGGGTTGCCAGGGCCGACATATTTTCGGTACCGATAAACTTTTGACCGGGGTAGTTTTTCTGAAAATCTGCATAAACTTCCTGGTGGTAATTTAAACCAACCAAATCAAGCGCACCTGATTGGTAGATGAAATTCTTTTTAGGATCGGCTTCGCTCAATGCTGATGTAACCGGCCTGGTATTATCCAGTTGCTTTACAATTTTAACCAGCTCACGACCAATACTTACACCCGTACTGTCAAATTGCTCCCTGATTTCGTTGCCAATGCTCCAGGCAAAAATGGACGGATGGTTACGATCGCGTAAAACCTGGTCTTTCAGGTCTTTCACATGCCACTTGTCCCAATCCTCGTGGTAATCGTGTTTGCTCTTTTTCTTCTTCCACATATCAAAAGCCTCGTCCATCACCAGGAAACCCATTTTATCACATAGGTCGAGTAATTCCGGCGCGGGAGGATTATGCGATGTACGGATAGCATTGCAACCCATGTCTTTCAAGATCTGTAATTGACGTTCGATAGCGCGGGTATTAACAGCCGTACCCAAAGCTCCCTGATCATGGTGCAAGCATACTCCAAGAATTTTCATCGGCTCACCATTTAAGCTGAAACCTTTATCTACGTCGAAATTAAAATACCTGATACCTGTAGTGGCGATATAATCATCAATAACCTGATCACCAGCCATCAGTTGCAGCTTTACTTTGTACAGATAAGGATGTTTCACTGACCATAGTTGAGGATTGTTCACCCGGATGCTTTGCTGAATTACAGTGTCCTTTACGGCAGTGGCGACAGATCCAACAATCTTACCCCTATCATCCAGAACAGACGCTTTAAGCTTAAACTTTGAATTAATTGAACGCGGCAAAACTGTGCGAATATTGACATTTGCCTTTTGATGATCAACCCGCGGCGTAGTTATAAATGACGACCATTGCGGCAGATGGGTTTTATTAACGGTAGTTAGCCATACATTACGATAAATGCCCGAACCGGTATACCAGCGAGAGTTAGGCTGATCGCTGTTATCTACCCGAACGGCAATCACATTTTGTTGTGTACCGAATTTAAGATAAGGAGTCAAATCATACCTGAATGAGATATAGCCGTTAGGTCGCCTGCCCAGATAATGCCCGTTTATCCAAACTTCGCTGTTATGAAAAACGCCGTCAAAATCAATGAGAATAGTTTTTGTTTTTGATGATGCAGGGATCAAAAAGCTTTTACGATACCAGCCAATGCCGGCTGGCAATCCGCCCTCGGCCTGTGTAGTAGGATTTTTACTGTCGAATTTACCTTCAATGCTCCAGTCATGCGGCAAATCAAGCTTTCGCCAGCGGCTATCATCATATTTTACATTGTTCGCCGTCGAATCGTCACCTAAAAAAAACTTCCAGTTGGAGTTAAAGCTTTCCGTTTTGCGTACGCTTTGCGCAGATACAAAACCGACCACGAAAAATATTAAACACAGTGTATATAGATAACGGAACCTCATTTCGTTTTGCTTTTCTTAACAGGAGGAGCAACAAAGTTCAGCTCGCTTTTACCCAGATCTTTTGAAACAGCTACTGCTATACCACGCTGATCGGCTTTATTTACGGCACAATAAAAGTGATAAACCACGCCTTTATATTTTACCACGCATGATTTATGGGCAAACATATTATCATAAGGCTCGGACGATTGGATGAGCTTCTCCCCTGTCCAATCAGTCCAATGCACCAGGTCGTACGAGCAGGCAAAGCGGTTAAACACGCCTGAGTCGCCGGTTTTCCAGAAAGCGCCGAAATAAAACATGACATATACATTTCCTATTTGCTGAATGTACGGGTCGCCGGTAATGCCGTCACCGTGATTCAATACCGGGTCTTTGCCAAAACGTTTCCAGTGCAGCATATCATCAGACACAGCCATGCCAATGCGCTCGGCACCACGTTTTTTATTAACGCTGTCGCCATTGGCGTTGTAGTACATAATGAACGGGTGACCAGTTAGCTTCTTTTTATCCCAGATCACGGTTTGTTTGTATTGCGTATGGTTATCCCACCAGCTTACATCTTTATCAATGCTTGATAATATGGGATGATCTAACCCTTGCCACTCATGCACCGTACCCGGATCTTTATCGGTAGAAGCCACACTTATGGATAGCAAACCTTTCTCATAGCCTTTGCTTTGCCCGCCGAAGTACGATAACCAATATTTGCCATTATACTGCTGCAACTTGTACGAGCCGCCCCATTTATAATCCTGCAAGCTGACATAGCCCGCTTTTTGGTTATTATCCCATTTGGTAGTATCATCCGAAAATGAAAGGATGCGGCCTCGTGTTTTCCAGTGCAGCAGGTCTTTACTATCGGCCAGCCAGGTTTCGTATCCGCGACCGTTAAAAATAATATAGCTCATATACCAGCTGTCACCCTGGCGAAAAACCGTAGGGCAATCAGTCTTCTGGCTATTATCTTCCGGAGCTATCACCAAGCCATATTTGTAAGGCGTTTTAACCTGCTCGTAAATATCTTTCATCACCTTCTCGGGTACTTCCTGGGCATGTGCCCTAAGTAGTAACAAAGTACAGATAAGGAGTGCAGATGATTTAAAAATGTGTTTCATTTTTGTTTTAATATTATTTGGCGATGAATGTATAGTTGCCTGAGCCAGCCTTGATCTCTGCCTTCCCATCGTGATAACCTACAAATTTGATATCATGACGGGTTTTGATATTTTGCCCATCTACCATAATAACTGCGTTATTTTTTACTGGCAGAAAAATACTTGCAGTAGTATTTGCCGGGATACTTACCTCCAGTTTAAACTGCCCCCGCCCCTTCTCCCAACTGCTTGAAATATTGCCATAAGGCGATTTATAATTAGCCTTAGCCCAGGTTACATTGCCCACAGTTTCGGGCCTGATCTCGATTTTTTTAAATGCGATGGCATCATCTGCCGGACGGATCCCGGCCAGACCACTGTAAAACCACTCCATCAGGTGCCCCAACATAAAGTGGTTATTGGATACCGAAGTTAATGCTGCCCACGATTCGGTTAAGGCAGTGGCACCGTGAGCCAGTTGATAACCATAGCCCGGCACATCCGCACGACTGTTCATATCGTAGATCACATCCGAAAGGCCTTCGTCATCCAGCACACGCAACAGGTAACGATAACCTATGTCTCCTGCGGTAAGGGCATTCCCTCTGCTGCGGATATCTTTTACGATATTATTCACTACAGCTGCTTTATATTGCGGCTCAACCAAGCCGGCATAAACCGACATAGCATTAGCCGCCTGGCTACCGGTACCATATTGTTTGGTATCAGCATTAAAAAAATTTTGATTATAAGCCTGTTTAACCTCGATAGCGAGTTTTTTGTATGATGCGGCATCATCGTTTTTGCCAAGCAAGGTTGCTATTTTTCCGGCTATATCCAGGTCATAATAGTAAAGCGAAGTAGCCGTAATACCTTTGGGAGTTAGCTGCGAAACACCGGGCGGGTTCGGCCCCAGGTCATACCAGTCGCCCAGGCCCTGATATAACAAATGGTTTTCCGATTTTTTGTCGAGATAAGCCAGGTATCGCTTGATCATATCATAGTTCTGCGTAAGCACCTCTTTATCGCCGTACCACTGGTACACATACCATGGCAGGATCACCGCGTTGCTCCCCCACTCAGGCGAATCGCGAAAAGGCTCATCAAACTTTACATATTCGGGTGAGATCTCAGGGATCAGCCCATCTTCTGTTTGGGAGATACACATATCGTTGATACACTTACGTGCCAGACCTACGATGTCATAATTGTAATGCAGGGAACTGCCAACCAGATGTGCTTCCTCCAACCAGCCAAGTTTTTCGCGGTGAGGGCAATCGGTAAATACGCTGGCCATATTACTTTTCATGGCCCAGTCAATCAGTTTAAACGTTTTGTTAAACAGCTCATTTGAACAGGCGAAATTGCCCACGGTTTCGGCACTGTTACGGGTGTGCAATCCTTTAATCTCTACAATTACGGGCAACCGGTGAGGGTTGGTTTCACCTTGAGTTACAGCACCCCGTACCTGCAAATACCTGAAACCGTAATAAGTAAACAAGGGGTGCCAGGTTTCAACGCCGTTACCTTTCAACACATAATCGTAATAATGTGGACCGCCGGAAGCTTTCTGGTTAGCGCTCCCATCTTCATTCACCAATTCGGCGGGGATAATACGTACAGTATCTCCTTTTTTGCCTTGCACAGTAATTTGCGGGATTCCTGAAAAGTTCTGGCCCAAATCATAGATCCATACACCATTAGCAAGCTGCTTTTTATTTTGAGGCTTCAACACCTGCATAATTTTCAATGGCTCGGCCATTTGCGCGTTCAATTCGGGTATGCCATCTACTTTAACAACATTTCGCCATTTTAAGTCGTCAAAATTGTTGGTATTCCAACCCGGTTGTTCCAAATTGGCGTTATAATCCTCGCCACCATAAATGCTGCTGAAAGTAACCGGCGAAGGTGCCGTTTTCCATGAGCCATCACTAACAACATTTTCTACCTTGCCGTTATCATATTCCAGCATCAACCGGCAAATCATTTTAGGATAACCAAAGGCACCGGTCAGCTTGCGATAACGTTTATCCCGCGGAATGTAATAAAATCCATTGCCAAGCATTACGCCAATAGTATTTTTTCCCGAAAGAAGTTGACTGGTTACATCAAAAAGCACATATAGTGCCTGCTTATCATATTTTGTCCACCCGGGATCAAGGAAATGATCGCTAACTTTTTTACCATTCAGGCTTAGCTCAAAATGCCCCAATCCGCATAAATAAAGCGTGGCTTTTTTTAGCTTGCCATCAACATTAAATCCTTTACGCATTAAAGGCAAAACATCATTGGATGCACCTAACTTTTTGGACCCTTTACCGTGATAAAACGGTACTATGACTGATGAATCGGGTAACTTGTCATAGGCAATCCATTCGGCACCGTTCCAGTCTTTTTTTGAGAGCAGGCCCATTTGCCAGCTGGCAGTATTGCTCCATGCCGATGCTTTACCATGATTATCCCAAACCATTACCTTCCAGTAATAAGTTTTTGCTGCCTGCATAGGCTCACCATTACATGAAACCTGCAACGACGCACCGGATGGCACCTTTCCCGAATCCCATACATCGGTATTGTTGCCGGCCAGTTTAGCCGCATCGTCAGCAACCAAAACACGGTAGGCGGTTTGCATGGTGTTGCGGGCATCGCTTTGTATTTGCCAACTTAACTTTGGCTTAAGCGATTCGATTCCCAGCGGATTGGTTTTATACTCGCATTGCAGGTTTAACACCTTCAGGCTTTGAGCAAAAACGCCGAAGGGCAGTAACAAAAGCAACAGGCTGATCCTTTTTTTCATGTTAATATTTTATTGCATTTCGATACCCGAAACAGCCAAACCATCAGCTTTTATGCCCGTGATCACCAGCTTATAATTCCCCGCGTTGATACTTGTGCCCGTATTGGTTACAACCGTGCCAGATTTATTTTTAGCAAGCGGTTTAAAACTCAGTTCCTCCTCCTTCATCACCGTACCATCGGCGGCCAGTAATTGCATTTTTGCCGTAAAAGTTTGATTGCTCTGGTTATAATATTTTATGCGCAAGGCGTACAGATCGGCAACACCCGGTGTTAACGCGAATGCCACACTGCCGCTTGCCACGCTGTTAAATTTAATTACTTTTTTTCCGTTCAGGGTGTCGGCTATTAAGCCATCGCCTTTTATTTCAGCCGTCTCCGCTTTATAGCTTACGGTTTTACGAAGATCGGTAGCAGGTTGCAGCGAAGTAACAGGCACCACCACCACAGTGTACATGAACCTGCTTTTATTTTCACCTAACTTAACTACGTCAGCCCTTTTAAAACGCTTCCTGTAAACAGCCAGTCGCCCCCCTCCATTGGCATCATTTTTTACAAATAAACCGGTGTTTTCATAATCGGCAACCCAATCTGTCCTTTGTGATGCCTGTACATCCATAGCAACATAAACATCAGCATCGGCATTTAAAATAAATGAACCGGTTTGCGTCTGGGCTGAATTAGCAGTGCTTATCCAATCGGCCCCGTAAAATATTGGCGGCAGATCGTTAAAGGTTCCCCCCGCATCGGTGTATTGTTTCTGGCCGATGTCCATCCAGCTTTTTACTACCCATTTATTATTTCCCTGTAGCTGACTAATTATTCCATTACCTGCCTGTTGTGGCTTTACTGTTTTGTTTAAAGTACTGATAGCAATAGCAGATATGATTGCTTCGCCGGCTGCAGCGTTTGGAAAAGATATGGTTAGCATCCCTCCTGTAACATGCGCAGTGATACTTTTTTTAAGTGCCTTGTCATACCCACCTTCTTTCCAGATATCCAGATTACGGATCATGGTTTTGCCGTTCACAGCTATATCAAATAAACGCCAGCCCGAGCAGTTCATCCCGCCGCCTGTGCCATACCAGGGTTCGGTAAAATATAGTTCGATATGATAATCACCGTCCGGCACCGGGAAGTTGAATTTCAATTTATTCAAACCATACCTGAATGTTTGGAACAAGGCATCATCAGCCGTATTACCAATTCTATCGAAAGTGCGTTGCTGACTGGCAAAAAACTGAGGCATACCCGGATAATCATCCGTCCATGATGTGGAGCCGGGTTGGTGTTGATTATCCTGGTGTTTATCGGCCATCCAGGTATTGCCGTAGGTATCGGCATAATCCGGTCCGCCGCAATTGAGGCGGTACAAATAGTTGTAACCAGCTTCGGGTTTCAGGATAGCAGGATTCTCTTTTGGCAAATGGGGTGCTTGTGGCAGATGGTTCAGCATAATTTCATCATGTGTTACCGGCTTGCCATTAACATATCCTACGGCGTACAACACATTATATTTGATATCCGCGCTATCCCATTGAAAATGCGTGCCTATGCCCTTCCGCTTTCTTTTGCCTAAAGATTCGTGGTTAATATCATTGAAAAGCTCAACCTCATCACAATTGGAGTAAACAATAATGCTATCCTTTTTGCCCGGAGTAAGCCAGCGGTTTGGCCAAGTATGCGATACAATGTAAACCATCGGCTCCTTATCCTTTGGCGCATAATTGGCCCTGTACATGTAAAAAGCATCGGTTGGTTGCCCCCAGGGCGTAAACAAGCCTTTGTAATTAATTGGCCCTACCCTATCGAGCTCACGCTGTCCCTCGCCGCCTTGTGTGCGACCGGGGTTTTCATGCGAATAGAGCAGCCACTGAAAATGCCCGGCTACCTGATCTTTTGCAGACCCGGCGAGGCGGACTTTAGTTTCCATCAATTGGGTCATGCGATCTTCACTCAGGGGCCCGTTTGCATTGAAAGGGCCTTCGGTATGTAAACCTAAACTACGCCACGCGCCGTACTCCCCCACTAAAATTTGTTTTTTCAAGTCATCGCCGTAGGTGAGCGGATTACCTCCGTAAGTGCCCGTCCAGTTTTGGGGCACGTCCCAATCGGCACCTTCGCCGCCATTGCAGGTGGTTATTTTGCGTTGCGATGAGGCCGTAGGGTCAAGCTTTCGGATGATATCGCTGCATTCACGGGCAAAATCAGCCGGTAACTTGCTTTCGTTCTGTAATCCCCATAATATCACCGAAGGACTGTTGCGCCGTTCGTTTACCCAATCAACCAGTAAAGCTTTGTAATTGGCCCTGAACTCCGGCGAATCATACCAGATATGTGCCGAATATTGCGGCCACCATAAAATGCCCAGCTTATCCCAATACTGCTGATAGGCGAGGTTATGAGGCTGATGAGCATCCCGAAAAGCATTAAAGCCAGCTGCTTTTACCTGCATTACCCTGGCTTTGATCTCCTCGGCTTCAAAAGCCTGACTTTTACCCATCAGGTGTTCATACTCAGCAATGCCATTGATAAAAACAGGTTTGCCATTGAGATAAAAACGATTGTCGTTATTATTTCTGCCGATGGGCCAGCTAATCCACCGGATACCGTAAGAGGTTTGAGTTCTGTCAATCAATTTTCCATCGGCCCAAATTTCCGTTACTACATGATACAGGTAAGGTTTCTCTAATGTCCATAGTTGCACGTTTTTAACATCGGAAAATTGTTGACTTACCGTATTAACCTTACCGGCTTTTAATATTTTTTTTGCTTTTGCTTGCGCGACAGTTTTGCCAGCGGCATCAACCAGGTTGTTTGTCACGGTTATTGCAGATGGCTTACCACTGTAGTTTTTAACTTCAGTTTCGAGATCAAGCGTAGCCGATTTTTCACGGACGGTGGTATCGTTCCAGATGTGTACGCCAAAAGGTTCCACCCTGACAGCATTGGTAACCATCAAATGCACCGGTCTGAAAATACCCATCGGCTGCGAACCTTCCGAAAAACCGGGGTCATCCGAACAGGCCCCACAAACCCATGGCAAATCTTTGATAAACGAAGGGTGATCAGCCTTAACGCATAACAGATTTTGTTTGCCTGCTTTGATAGCATCCGTTACATCAATGGTAAATGACGTGCGCCCGCCCGTATGATAGCCAACCTGTTTACCGTTGAGCCAGACTGTAGCATAAGAACTAACGCCCTCAAAACAAAGGAAATAACGTTTATCGTTTTGTTTACTTTCAAGCGGGAATATTTTGCGGTACCATGCGGTGCCATGCCTGTTGCCATGTTTCAGTCGGCGATAGCCACCGTAGGTATCCCAGTTATGAGGAACATTTACCGTTTCCCATTTAGCATCATTAAAACCGGTTTGCTCAAAACCGGCATTAGCTTTTGGGTTATTATCATCGGCAATGCTTTTCCAGTTGGTGTTTAATGAGATATCATTACGCTGTGCAAAAAGGGAACTACGAGAAAAAAGGAGCAAAAACAGCAGCGAGGCGATCAGTTTAAAAAAAGGGAAAGACACCCTTGCCCTCTCAAGGGCCACTGTGTGTACACACCTTTTCAAAAAAAGTAAAATGTCATTTCGATAGAGCTGGGACAGGCTGAGAGGTGGAGCGAAAGAGAAATCTTCTACATCTGGCTGTACAACCATACCTGTAAAAGCGGGGCGTAGAAGATCTCTCCTCACCTCCCACGCATAAATCCCACCCTGGTTCGTTCGAAATGACATTTTTTCTATTAATGATAAAATTAAAAAGGTATGTCGGTAGCTCTTAAGGGGGAATCACACAGTCCCAAAACACTTAGTTCTTTTTCTGCGATCTCGCTGTTATATTTTTGAGTTTCGCCCATCTCTACAATTGTTTCAGATTGGCATCAAAGCGATAACTTTTACCCGCTTGAGTTTCAATATTGATGATCTTTCCGGCGTAGTTTAACCGGCAAGTTTTACCCAGCTTGGAGATTACCTGCAGGCTTTTCAACCGACCATTTTGCCATTCAAAATCCAGCATAAAACCACCTCTTGCACAAATACCTTTGATGCTACCTTGCGGTAATGCAGTTGGCAAAGCTGGAAGCAATTCAATAACATCACCCTGACTTTGTAAAAGCATTTCGGCTAAACCTGCCGCGCCGCCGAAATTGCCGTCGATTTGAAACGGCGGATGCGCATCGAACAGGTTATGGTAAACGCCGCCTTTCTCCTTACCCGAGGTTACATCCGCGGGCGACAGTAGTTTAGTTAACATCAAATAAGCGTGATCTCCCTCGTGCATCCGCGCCCAGATGTTTACTTTCCAGGCGATACTCCAGCCAGTGCCTTCATCGCCACGGTATTTCATAGATTGTTCGGCGGCCTTTAACAGTTCGGGAGTTTTAAGCGAGATCTCAGTGCCGGGATAGACACCCCACATATGCGAAACATGCCGGTGGGTATCCGTGGTATCGTCCTTATCTTCAAGCCATTCCTGTAACTGGCCGTATCTGCCAATTTTATTCGGTGCTATCCGGCTGTATTTGAGTTTTAATGTATCGGCAAAAGCCTTATCGATATTCAACACTTTGGCAGCTTCCATGCAGTTTTTGAACAGGTCGCGGATGATCTGGTGATCCATCGTTGGCCCCGCAACCAACCCCCCATGCTCCGGCGAGTTAGATGGCGTGCTGATGAGATAGCCGGTTTTAGGATCTTTCACTAAAAAGTGGGCGAAAAACTCCGCGGCACCTTTCATTTCGGGATAAGCCCGCTTTTGCAAAAAATCCTGATCACCTGTGTATAAATAATGCTCCCATAACTGATGGCAAAGCCAGGCAGCGCCGCTAACCCAAATGCCATGATTGGATGCGTTAACAGATGCAGTGCCGCGCCATAAATCCGTATTATGGTGCAATACCCAGCCCGGTGCACCATAGTGTTCAACCGCCGTTTCATGCCCGGTTTTGGAAAGGTCATCAACGATACTAAAAAACGGCTGACTGCAAGCCGATAAGTTAAGTCCTTCGGCAGGCCAATAATTCATTTCGAGGTTAATATTGGTGGTGAACTTACTGCCCCATGGTGGTGTAAGCAGGTTATTCCACAAACCCTGCAAATTCGCCGGACCGCCACCCGGTCGGGATGAGGAGATCAGTAAATACCTGCCATATTGCGCGTACAGACTAATAAACGAAGGATCGGGCGACTGGCTAAACTTCAGGATCCGCTCATCCGTCGGTAGTTCGGCGTTTTCTCCTTTACCTAAATCAATGGAAAAAGTATTGAAATACTGTTGATAATTCCTGATGTGAGCAGCTTTGATACTTGCATAACTCTTAGTGGCTATCGCTGTAATTTGTTTTCTGCAGATAGCCTCCGGGTTACCCGATACATCATGATAGTTTTTAAAATTGGTTGCCGCTGTAAGGTAAAATGTAGCCTCATTAGCTCCGGTAACCGATATATTTTTTGAATCGACTACAACCTTTCCACCTGCTGCCTGTATATGCAGATAGCTTACACCACGTAAAACGCCGTCTTTTACTTTTAAAGACAACGCAAGCGTGTGATCATCGATTTTACGGGTAATGTAGTTTTTATGCAGAGTGCTTAATAAAACCTTCAGTGTAACTTTGCCGGGTTTATCAGCAGTAAGATGTACGGCCATTACTTGATCAGGCGCACTACTGAAATATTCGCGGGTGTAGGTAACGCCATCGGCTTTGTAGCTTACATGAGCCGTGGCGTTTGTAAGGTCCATATCGCGTTTATAATCAGTTACATCCTGTTTGCGAAATTGCAGGTACAAATCAGCAAAGGGCTGGTAATCGGCATTGTAACGGGGACAAGCCGGAGGGTTATCATCCTGCACCTGATACCGCCAGGCACCCGCAAGACTAACCATATTTTTCTCTTCCCCTTCAGGATAAACAGATAAAGTTTTAGCGTTGCTTGTAAGTCCACCTTTATCGTAAAAATTAACTACCTGTACAGCGATCCTGTTTTCGCCGATATGTACCTTATCAGAAGGGATAATGTATTTCCTGTAAGCGTTACCCGATGTTGTGCCGATGTAATCTCCGTTAAGCCAGGTCCGGTCTATATCACGTATCCTGCCTAAACTAATTACGATATTTTTCCCTTTCCAACCGGAAGGAATATTAAAATGCTTAATAAACCAAACTGCTCCATCCAAACCTTCAAAACCGGGTGTTATTTCCCAGCCCTGTTCAATTGGCAAATTGATAGTTCTAAGGTTATTATCATGAAATAGCACGTCCTGCGGTAAATGGTATGAGCTCATCATATTGAACCATTTCGCCGAATCAACCGCATAAGTGGCTTCATTGCTCTTCATCCCCATAAAATGCTGCTGCGCCATGGCTTCTGCTTCGGCCTGCTTACCTTCGGCGAGGAGTTTGCGTATAGGCTCCAAATATTTCACGGCACCTTTACGGTTATAATCGCGGGGGCCGCCTGTCCATAGGCTTTGTTCGTTGTATTGGATATGGTCTTCGGCCACGCTGCCGTAAATCATGCCCCCAATGCGGCCATTGCCAATGGGTAAAGCGTCTGTCCATTTTTGGGCCGGCTGTTTATACCAAAGCTTAAGGGGTTGCTGAGCAAAAGCTTGTACAAACCCCAACATCAATATTACAATAAATAAACCCTTCCTGCTATTCATAAATATCAGTTAAAAAGCCAGCGTAAATCTTTAATATTACCTTCATTGCTCAAACCTGCATCGTACACCGGCACATTGGCATCCGCATCAACAACGCCTAAAACCAATGCAGTACCTTTACCTAAAGTAAGCGTATTTGAACCCGCTTTAAAGGTATATGTATGGATATTTACCGGCGGGAAACCATCAATTTGGATAGCGTTGGCAATTTTAATATCAGCTTGTCCATAATCATTGGCGCTGGCATCCGTTTCCAATTGCGGCTCGGGCAGGTATTGAGGCATTTTGCTATTGAAAAAACCAACCAGCACCTTTACTGGTCTATCATTTTTAAAACTGATTGTTGTACCGTTCTTCTGCTGATCTCCTTTAGATAGCTTTATCCCTTTTAAACCTGCAAGTTCTTTTGCGATATTTTTGATGGCTGCTGCTGTATCAGAAAATACCACTTCGCCTGAATTTACCTGATAACTACTACTGCCGCTATTTTCAAACTTCACAAGTGCGTCTTTCAAAACTACAACCTCCTTTTGTTTTTGCTGTGTTTGAGGCGATTTCAATGAATCGATATTTCTTTTAAAATTATCCAGTTCCTTTTGATAAACCGGCAAAAGCTCGGCCCAGGTTTTCATTTTGGCATCATTGCCTCCAACCGGGATTTTGCGTTGTTTGGTTTGCATGCTGTTGGCATACAGGTAAGTATTTTCAGTTAGTTTCACCAGTTGCTTATAATAATCCAGACTGGTTTGCAACTCGGGTAAAGCCTTTTCAAGATCGGCAACATTATCCGAATATTTATAGCGCAACACCCATAAGGCTGCTTTTGCCTTGTAAGCATAATTATTGGCCATTGCGTTATAGCAATACATATCATTTTTTAAGCGGGCAAACTCGACTTTATCTTTAGTTACTTGTGCAGATGCTTCGTCGATAGCCTCAACAGCTTTTTCCCCTTGCACTATTACACTATCGATAACTTTAACCGGTGTTTCGCCAATATGTGATTGTTGTTTCCACTCCTTCTCGGCGTACTCGCTCATCATTTCACCAACCGGACCTTCGGAGTTATAGAGCAAAGAAAACAAACCGTACTTTTCAGGATTAACCAGCTGGCTCATCAGCATCCCCAAAGTCATGGTTTGGCGGTTACCATCGGTGATCCCGAAACGACGCAACAACTCGGGTGAGATATTGCCTGATTGTTCATAAGCTTTTAAGATGGCTTCGCCATGAGCCTGGTCGCATCCATATTTATCGGCCAGTTGTTTTGACCAATAGTTTATTTCGCTAGCCCTGTCCCTCTTGCTATCCCAGGCGTAGCGCGACCATGCTTTATACCAGATCCAGTCCCTGTCCAACTGCAGCAGACGCTTACCATCAGTTTTATCTGCTGTATAAGGCCAATCCCAGTAGGATGCCTGCGGATACAGGTGCAGGGAATTTGCCCCATAAACGGTATGCATGGCCTGCACACATTTCTGAATAAAATCGGCCGATCCATAGCGGAAAGGCTCCAGGTTGGCAAGGATATGGACGTTTTCTATTTGTACGGTACCGATATTACTCAAAGTGCGATGAAGATCAGCCCAGGGACCATGTGGTTCATACGTAGTAAGTGCCTCACCATTGTATTTGGCCATGGTGTACAGGTTGTGATATAAAGGTTTGGCGTATTTCATCACCGCAGGTGCGTCGGTATCATGCGCACGGAGCACAATCGGCGGCTCATCTGTGCGCCCCAGGGCTTTTAATCCGTCTTTTACGCCCGGAATAATCGTTTGCGTAAACCAATCAATATCATCCTGGCCAACACCTTCCATGGCCTCGCCCAGCGTAACCAGTAGACCCACATGCGGATATTTTTGTACAAAAGCAGCAATAGATTTACGGGTATAATCGGCAATGACGGGTACAATGTGACGGTTCCTGTCCTGCGTTTTCAGGTTATTTTTTTCGGCGAATGGTTGGGATACAATGATATTATAAAAACCCTGAATAAGCCAGATGCCGCGTTTATCAGCCTCTTCGGCCAAAAAACTGTAGATCTCTTCATTTTTTTTGAAAGTAGCATCATCAACCTCAACAGCATACGGATAATCTTTTACCCTCACCAATGAAGCAAAAGGATGACCATTCCACAAATACAAAGAGTTCATACGGTTATGCGCCAGCGAATCCAGGTAGCGGATCCATAAAGCTTTATCATAAAACCAGGGGAAATTTTGTGGCGTGTAAGGGTACTCGTAAGTGCCGCGACCGGGAAGTAAAGCGGGCTTTTGCACACCGATGCAAGTCCCCCGCAAAACCATTTCGGGCTGATCATGCAGGTTGATATTTACAGGGAGTTTTTTGTTTAAATTGATCCTATTTGCCAGTTCAAGACAGCCATAAAGCGCGCCGGAATTATCGGCACCCGCGATCAGCAGCTTATTTTTAAGGCCGTTATCATTGATGATAAAGCCTTCTTTTCCGGGGTTGTTATTTGCAGCACCAGCCAGTTTCTTAACCGGGGCATCGGTGAGCAATCCAACAATTATGGTGTTACCGGAAGGAAGCGCCCCTTTGTAGGGTTGTTCAGTAACCGAATAACCTGCGTTTTTTAAAGCAAACGTTAACTTTTGCACACCATAACTTATCCTTGCATGGTGCTTGGGTAAAGTAACAATGGTTATTTTTTTTGATTGAACTTGTGCTTGTAAGGGAGATTGAAAACAAGAGATCAATATGAGCAACAGCAGCAGGCAACGGTTAAACAGCTTCATTTTCATTGGTATTTAGACAGGCATACGCAGAGCCGGTTTTCAACATTTGAAGCGAATTAGCTTCTTAAACCTGCTCTCGGGTTTTGAACTTAATTGGTTGTATCGTATTCAAAAATATCAGTACGCTGCTGCAATTTCATCTAATATTTTCTCTATCTACTATACGATATTACCATCATTAAACGCAACAAGCCAATAAATGAGAGAAAATGAGTCAGGATTTAACCCGGGAGTTTCACCAGTACATGCTTCAGTTGCGTACTCCGGGATATCATCTTTCCATCGGCATAAATGATAAAACCTTTGCCTTTGTGATATTTAGTGCCGTTTTTATCCCATACCACGCTGATGGTATGCCCATGATAAAGCACGTTATCCAACGCAAACCATTTCCATTGATTTTTAGGGATAAGCGGGAAGATTTCGAGTAGATTATCTTCACGAGGTTTCAGGCCAACGAGATCGCTGATGATCAAATCGCAAAAACCGGAGTGGTTGTAATAGCTGCTTCTTGGGTTATCCCCTTTAAGCCAGTAACCTGTTTTTTCATCCTGGTACTCGCCAAGGTAAGGCTGTCCCCGTTTAATGTGCGAAAGGGCGTATTTATGCAGTTCATTATAAAAAATACCGGGTGTCATCGCACCTTTATTTTGATAAGCCGTAAGCAGGTTAGCCAGGCCTTTTAATGTTTGCGTAGTGGCAAAAGGCCATACCGCACCGTCCCACTCGCAGCCGTGCCCGGTACCATGGGTACGGAATAAAGGGTGCCTGCGTTCGGCCGTGGTAATGCCCCATGGAGCGTTAAAACCTTTGATATCGGTTAGTTGATCCCATTGTTTGGCATAAACAGGTTTATCATCGGGCAGGTTAAAATACCAGGGGATAAAGCCCAATTCCTCGCGGGCATTGGCAAAATGCCCGTCGGGTTTACGTACTTCAAAAAAGGATGCGCTGTCGTTCCACAAACTATCCTGTACCAGTTTTTTCAACTCGATTGCTTTTTGTGTATACTTTGTTTTTAACGAATCATTACCTGTTAGCGCAGCCATTTTTGACAAAGCCACGGCATTGCCATACATATAGCTGTTAATGGTAGGCCGGATATTTTTTATTTTGCGCCCACCGCTGATACTTTCCTCCATCGCGTCGCGCACGTCGAACTGCCAGAACAATTTGGAAGGCAGCTGTTTTTCCTTTTCCCAAACATAATAATCAGTATTAAGCAAAGGCAAGGCTTGTTCAACAAATTTTCTATTAAGGTTTACGAGGTAATAATTGTAAACCGCGTCGTCTATCCAACTGCTAAACGCATGCAAATGGGGCTTCTTTTGCTTAGGATCAACATATAGCCAAAAGTTGATATACTGATTGATGTACTGCGGATCATGCAGCCAGCGCCCCTCATAAATTTGGTGACCAAGCGCACTACTTGAACTATTGTAAACGCCGGTAAAGCTAACCGGCGTTATAAATTCGGTAAAAATGAAGCCATCGGGTGTTTGTTTCAAGTGTTTCCTGAAAGTCCACCACCGGTAATAGTAGATCTTTTGAATGGCCGAGTCCGGGCAATCAAATAAAGGTACATTTTTGGCCAGCCATTCGTAAGCATGGTCATTGGTGACGTAGTTCTTTACCGTTTCGGTATCGGTTTTATTAAAGCCGTTCACATAGGTTTTCAGTTTATCAAAACCCAACACATGCTTTTGTTGCGCAAAAGCACTTCCTATCACGCAAAAAAAGAACCCGGTAAAAAAAGTCTTCTTTATCATCATTTAATTTTCTTCTGTAGAGACGCATAATTGCGTCTCCCGGAGGAGGAGCCGATTGCAAAAGCGTCTCCAACAAAGCCGCTTGTCCCGCGGGAGACGCAATTATGCGTCTCTACATTTATTTAAACAACTTCCTATACTTCCACAATTGCTTTTATAACACCATTCGCCGGGTTAAGCCAACTTTCAAACTGATCTTTTACTTCATCAAAAGTTACCCGGTGGGTGATATAGGTCTGCGGGTTTACCAAACCATTTTTCATGGAACGGATCACGTGTTCAAAATCCTCGCGGGTAGCGTTGCGGCTGCTCATCAAGGTGCTTTCACGTTTGTGAAACTCGGGGTGACTTACAATAAGTTCGTCTCGTTGCAAACCAACCAACACATACCTGCCGCCATGCGCCAGGTACAAAAACGCGCCGTTTATAGCTTTTTGGTTACCGGTAGCATCAATCACCACGGTAGGCATATCGCCATTGGTGATCTCTTTCAGGCGCTCATTCACATCTTCGTTTTTTACGTTGATGGTATACTCAACCTTCAAATTTTCTCTGCAAAAATTAAGACGTTGTTCGTTCACATCGGCAGCAATGACTTTTGCTCCTGCAATGCGGGCAAATTCCATAATACCCAAACCTATAGGGCCGGCGCCAATAACCAGTACAAATTCGCCCGGTTTTACATCCGCCCGCCGCACCCCATGTGCACCTATGGCCAATGGTTCAACCAATGCCAGTTCATCAAAACTTAAGCCCTCGCCATGAACCAATAGGTGTGATGGGACCTGCAGGTATTCGGCCATACCGCCATCAGTATGTACACCGCAAACCTGGATATTTACACAACAATTTGGTTTGCCCGAGCGACAGGCGATACAATGCCCGCAATTGAAATATGGGATAAAAGTAACGGCCTCACCTTTTTCAAAACCTTTGGCATCGCCGGCTTCAACCAGTTCGGCCGCAAGTTCGTGGCCTAAAATTCGTGGATAGCTAAAAAAGGGTTGAGTGCCTTCAAAGGCATGCAGATCGGTACCGCAAATCCCTATTCGTTTTATTTTAAGCAGTGCATTACCCGGTTTTAATTGGGGTACATCAGCAGTGCCATAATCCAATTGACCGGGTGTTGTACAGGTTAGTATTTTCATTAGTGTTAAGTTAGTAGTGCTAAGTCTGAACTCAAATTCAGGCTTTTATCTTTTTTTATGCTTAGAATCTGTTTAAAATGCAAAATATTCATTGCCGTTGGTTTTAACCAACGGTAAAAAAAACTAAAATATTCTGGCTTTAGCCCAACTCTATAAGCGAATTTGGGCTGAAGCCCTCTTTTCGCGGCTCATTATTCCGTTGGTTAAAACTAACGGCAATGAAGTTTTATTTATGCTCATCTACCGGGTGTTCGTGTCTCCACGAATACGGAGAAATAAATATCAAATTAAAGTGAAACTCCTCTTTTCCATGGGATAAAATCATCCTGACCGTGGCGTACAGCGTGAACTTCAATTTCGCCGCTGGCTACTTTTACCACATAATCCAGGATGCGTTCGCCCGCCTGCTCAATGGTTTCGTCACCTTCTACAATGGTACCGGTATTGATATCAATAATATCGCTCATTCGGTTAAATAATGCAGTATTAGTTGCGATTTTTACAACCGGAGCTATTGGATTGCCGGTTGGCGTACCCAAACCGGTAGTAAACAATACGATATTAGCGCCCGACCCAACCTCGGCCGTGGTCGATTCCACGTCGTTACCCGGGGTACACAACAGGTTTAGCCCCGGCTGTGTTACTTTTTCGGGATAATCCAGCACATCCGCAACCGGCGATGTGCCGCCTTTTTTGGCTGCCCCGGCAGATTTGATGGCATCAGTGATCAGGCCATCCTTAATATTACCCGGCGACGGGTTCATGTAAAAACCAGAACCGGCCTCTTCGGCCCGTTGGCTGTAGGTACGTACCAGATCGGCAAAGCGCTCGGCTTTAGTTTTATCCAAACAACGGTCAATCAGGTTTTGTTCCACACCGCAAAGCTCCGGGAACTCGGCTAAAATAACCGAACCGCCCATGGCCACCAACAAATCAGAAGTATAACCAATAGCCGGGTTTGCCGAAATACCAGAGAAGCCATCCGACCCCCCGCACTCCAAACCGATGGTCAGTTTACTTAAAGGAGCCGGTTTACGGGTATATTGGTTAGCCTGCATCAAACCGGCAAGTGTTTGCCTGATAGCCAGCTCCATTAAATCGGCTTCTTTACCTGTTTTCTGCTGATCTAAAATGTAAAGTGGTTTGTTAAACTCCGGCGAGCGTTTATTGATCTCCTCCTGTAGTGTTTTTACTTCGGCATTCTGACAGCCAAGGCTTAACACTGTTGCACCTGCAACGTTAGGGTGCGTAATATACCCGGCCAGCAAACCGCAAAGCGCAGTTGAATCCTGTCGGGTACCCCCGCAACCGCCTGTATGCGTTAGAAATTTAATCCCATCAACATTAGGGAAAACTTTATTACCGGCGCTTTGAGCAGTATCGCTGCCTATTTCGGTGTATAAAACCTCATCTATCTCAGCGCCGGCTTTGATCTTACCTATCAACTCCTGCGCTTTGATCTCATATGTTTTTTTGCGACCATAACCCAAAGGTTTTACCAGGGCCTCCTGCAATACTTCAATATTTCGGTTTTCGCAAAACACCATGGGTACAACCAGCCAATAATTCGCTGTGCCCACGCTGCCATCTCCGCGGTGATAGCCGTTGAATGTTTTGCCTTCCCATTTACTGATATCAGGCCTGTGCCAATCAGTATGGCTTTGGCCTGTTAAAAAGCTGTTTGCCGCATGTTTTACATTGGCGGTACTAAGCAGCCCGCCTACCGGGATCAGGCTTTGCGCTTTGCCTACCAATACGCCATACATGATAATTTCGCCACCTTCGGGAATCTCGACCATAGCGAATTTATGTTTTGCCGGGATCAACTCTTTTACTATATAAGTTTCACCTTTGTAAGCAACCTGTTCATTAGCCTGCAAATCGGTAAGTGCTACAAGCACATTATCGGCAGGGTGCACTTTTAATATATTCTGTTTCATCTGTCCTCCTATTTAAATGGCACTTATTTCCAGTTTTCCCTGTTCGTTAATAAGCTTAAACTGTGCTGTCACTGCTTCTGTAAAGCCGGGTAACGTTGTTAGATCGGTATCCCAAAGGCTTTTATTTTTAAGGATAGCTGCAATCGCTGTTTCTGCATCAGCGCCGTTCCATGCTTTGCTTAAATTAGGTGCCTGGTCGTCGGTTACCGCGTAATTATCCGAATGTGCTGTTCCGGTATATTTACCATCCGCCGTCTCGGTAATCTGCATAAAGCGGATAAAAGCTGCAAAACCCAGGGCCATCATTTGAGGCGCCTTATTGTTTTGTTTGTAATAGTTCAATAATAACGGAATAACCCGCATTTTAATTTTAGTAGCGTACTGCACCGAAATGCTCAGCCACTCGTGCCTGATGTTGGGGTTGCGGAACCTGTCGAGCACCTTGTTACCAAAATCACGGGCTACATCTTCATCAATCTGGTATGGGATAGATGGCATGATCTCAGTAAACATCAGTTGAGTGATGAATTTGGTGAAATGCGCATCGTCCATGGCTTCCTTAACTGTTTTAAAGCCTGAAAGATAAGCTACAGCACAACTCAAGGTGTGCGTACCATTAAGCAGGCGGAGTTTCAATTCCCTGAACAGTTCAATATCAGGCGTAATTACAACACCGTTATCAGCCTGGGCAAAAGATAGCACTTCGGCTATTTTCTCATCGCCCTGGATAGCCCAAAGACTATAGGTTTCGGACATGATGCTGAGGTTATCGGTATAACCGCGCTCGGTTTCCATGGCATCACTTAACTGCTGATCCGGCCTGCCGGGCACAATCCTATCCACCAACGAATTGCAGAAACTATTGCTACTCTCCAGCCAGTCCATAAAAGCTGGCTCCAGTTTATTTAAATGGGCAAGCTCTAAAACAATGGCTTCCAGTTTTTTACCGTTATCAATAATCAGTTCGGTTGGGATGATCACCAAACCGGTATCGGGCCTTCCGTTAAAGGCCCTGTAACGCTCATATAAAATAGCCAGCAATTTGCCGGGGAATGATGCCGGCGGATGTTTACGTACATCTTCCTTCACCAACTGGATCCCAACTTCTGTGGTGTTTGAAATAACGACCTGTAAATTCTTGCTTCGTGCTATCTCCAGGATCTCTTCCCACTCGCTTGAGGCTGAAAGCACCCGGCTGATCGCCGAACAAATTACCTGCTCATTAACTTCTTCGCCATTTTCAATGCCTTTTGAATAAATGGTGTACAAACCATCCTGCATATCGAAATCCGTTGTCGAACCTTTGTCGGTGGATTTAACAACCGCAACCCTGCCGTTGAAGATTCCGTCACGGTTAGCCTTGTCGATAAAGTAATCGGGCAAGCCACGCAACAGTACGCCGGTACCAAATTGCAGCACCTTTTCGGGCAGATCGAATACATTGGCAGGAGGTAATTCTGCCGCCGGTACAGTTGTTTTGTTGAGGTTATATCTTGATAATATCATGTTCTTTTGAATTGTAATAAGTTACTATTTTTTTGTTTGAGGAATTTGCTTCACCAGCCAGCCTACCAAATCGTTGGCTGCTTTAAAGTTGTCATAGTCGGGCGGCAGCTTTCGGCCATCTGTATATTCGTTATAAAACCAAGGGTCGCCAACGGCAAACACAGTGCCTTTACCATATTTGGCGGTAGCCACGATGATGTCTTTGCCGTTAGTTAACCGCGGCACAGCGGGCTTGGTTAGCTGCAGGGTACTCAACTCTTTGATATAAACCTTGCGCGCCGTCTTGAAGATGGAATTATCCGAAGGGATATTGATGGCTCCCTGCTCAAAGTTACGCCCAACCACCCTGTTAATACTATTTAAGTTAAAGCTGATACCAAACTTGGCCATTAGCTTGTTCAGATGTACAAATTCGGCATTACCGGTATCGTTATTTAAAACAACCAGTATGCCGCCATTTTTAACCCAGTTGCTGATAGCTTTAATATGCGGTTCTTCGATATATTTAGCGTCCGGGTTTTCCTTCGGGATATCGGGGTCAACAATAACATAAACCGAAGCTTTTTTGAGATTGACATCATCAGGTGCTTCGTTTAAAGTTTGGATATATAATCCGTAATTATTAAAGATCCGCCCAAAAAGCGAAAATCCGTTATTGTCCTGTTCCTCCCACTTGTAGTGGAACGGGATGTTTTTACCGGTAACATCTTTATGATATTCGTTATTAAAATAGCTATCTAAAAGTACGGTTTTGCCTTTACCTGCATTCAGATCGGCTAAACGTTCCATCTCTACACTGGCCAGCATAAATGAACCAACACCTTTGGTTTCATTGGTGACAGTCTTTACTCCGGTATAGTATTCGTAACTGCCATCGCGATATGGTTCACCGCCTACGCCTACAGCACCTGCCGTGCCTTTCAGGTTTACATGTCCATCGGCATCGGTTTCAATAAAGTTTTTGATGATGCCATCATAAGCTTTTCGGGCAGCAGGCAAATATTTTTGAGGCAGATAGCCTTCCCTTACACCTTTAGCCAACGTATACACAAACATGCACGAAGCCGATGCTTCCAGGTAATTACCTTTTTTGTTACCCTTGTCGAGTACCTGGTACCACAAACCTGTGCCCTGGTCCTGGCAAGCTTGTATAGCCACCACAAGGCGCTTTAAAATGGCAACGAGTGCCGCTCGTTTAGGATGATTGGCCGGGAAATACGACAGCACATCAACCAGTGCCATAGCGTACCAGCCATCGGCACGGGCCCATAAACTGGCCGAAAGACCGGTTTGCGGGTTAGCCCAGCGTTCTTTTTTGCTCTGGTCCCAGGCATGATACAACAAACCTGTTTTAGCATCGCGCGCATGCTGCTCCATCCAGATAAATTGATCGGCTATTTGATCAAAGTCCGCATCCTCATGGTAAACGGAAGCATATTCGGCATAAAAAGGCTCGGCCATGTACAAGCCATCGAGCCACATCTGATTAGTATATCTCTTTTTATGCCAGAAACCACCTTCAGGAGTTTTTGGTTGTTCGTCAAGTTGTTTGCGAAGTAACGAAGCAGCTTTGTAGTATTTTTCAGTACCTAATACTTGTTGCAAAAACAACAGGCTCCGGCCGGAAAGGATATTATCTAAAGTATAATCTTTAGCCTTGTAAGTGCGGATGGTTCCATCTGCCCCCACATACCTGTCTATCGATTTCTGGATGTAAGTAAAATATTCACTCCTGGCCGATTGCCGCCAAACGCTTTGCAGCCCTTGTAACACAATCCCCTGGTCGTACGACCAGTTAGTGCCCGGCAGCGAATCCTTCCAGATCTGAATAGCGGTATTCGCCATTCGCTGCGACCAGGGCAGTGTTTGAGCTCTGAGCCCCAGGTCCGCGAACAGGAAAGCACATAACAATAATATTTTCTTCATTATACAGCTCATTTTATTGACATTACCTCCCAGTTATCATTCCCGGCAAGAATATTATTCAATGTATATTTTTTCATTTCGGCCTCAGTTAACTGGCGCGACCAGGGCGCACGCTTGCTTATATCTGTTCCTTTGCTTTTATATTCGGCAAAAAAAACGGTCTTTTCATTTTCCGGGTTACGCCAGTTATCCCAGCCCTGAGCGCAGATGTGGCTCCCCATTGTTGTATTGATAAAAACAGATCTGGCGTATGGCCGCCAGGGCCTGCCCAGGTAAACCTTTGTTACAGAGGTATCAGCTGCTTCAAGCCGGCAGTTCAAAAACACAAAACCAAATCGCTGTCGCGGTGTAGTTGCGGGAGCCGTAATAAAAGAGTTTCGGAGACTTTTGATCACACAGTTTTGGAAAACCGCAGTGGCTTCGCCGAAAATAAAATCGGTTGTACCTTCCATATAACAGTCTTTATAAAACTGGCGGCTGTTTTCGGTACCGGCATAAAGCGTATCCTGGTTGCCAAGCAGCCGGCAATTAATTATGGCACACCTGTCGCCCTCAACATGTAAAGCCACGGCCTGTCCTACGGGGCCTGCGGCATTTGCTATGGTTAAATTCCGGGCGATAAAATCGTTACCCTGCACCAAAACCGTGTACGAAGTATAGGTTGTAAACTCGGCTTTTCCGAAGGCATCCTTACCCTGCGGGTTTGCTTTGCCCGAGAAATCGCTGTTGGTGATGATGGTTTTATTTTGATCGTCACCTATCAGTTCTATATTACATTTCCAGGAGGGGATTACCAGTTTTTCGTGGTATACTCCGGCTTTTATGTAAATGCTAACCCTTTGCTGCGACAGGTCACGAACAGCGTTTACGGCCTGCTGAATGGTTTTGAAATCGCCGCTGCCATCCTGCGCTACAGTAAAGCGCTTCGGATAAACAACAGCCTGCGCCAGCAATAATGCCGGTGCAAAAACAATCCATATCAATAGCGTCGCTCTCTTCATTATTTTGAACCGGTTATTACATTTTCGGCTGCTCCTGAAGCAAACTCAACTTTGTTCTTAGCCTTGGCGGCATCCGTATTCAGCAATTTTATTTGCTGCGATTTTTTACCGCTGATCTTAAACAACAACTCTGTATCGCCATAGGTAATATGATCAAACGTAAGGTTGCTGCTGTTTTGAACATTGATAAGTGGGTTAGTTTCTTTACTTTCGAGATGGATATTTTTCAGAAAGATGTTCTGTGCTTCTATCAGATCTGCTCCTTTAACAGTTTTGAAAGTACTGTTTTCTATATGAATGTCCTTAATCCCCATCTCGGGTAGCCCCCGGATCATGAGCGCTTTTTCGGCGCCGTTACACACTACATTGTTTACATAAAACTTGCGAAATGAAGGTGTGGCTTCGGTTACCGGCACAACAGCCTGGTCATTTATATCATCTGCTTCGCCGGGCGATTTACCTCCGTAGTACATATCAAAAAGAATAGCCTCATGAAGGATATCTTTCATGGCAATATCCTTAATAAAGATATTTTCAACTACGCCTCCCCTGCCGCGTGTAGTTTTAAAACGCAAACCGATATCCGTACCGATGAATGTACAGTTTGATACGAAAATATTACGTGCCCCTCCCGACATTTCACTTCCTATCACAAAACCGCCATGGGCACGGTAAACCACGTTATTCCGTACAATTACATTTTCAGTGGGCTTACCGCGTTTGCGGCCTTCTTCATCCCGGCCCGATTTAATACAGATGCCGTCATCTCCGGCATCAAAAGTGCTGCCTTCAATTAACACATTCCGGCATGATTCTACATCAATACCGTCACCGTTCTGAGCATTCCAGGGATTCCTGACCCTTGCGTTCTGTACGGTAAGGTCTTCGCATAGTAAAGTATGGATATTCCATGCGGGCGAATTTTGAAGTGTAACGCCCTGCAGCAATACTTTTTTACAATTGGTAAGCACCAGCATATTTGGCCTGAAAAAGTCCTTAAAAGGTTCGTTATCCTTTATGGTTTTTCCATTGCCAACAACACCTGCCCCAGGTGCTTTAAGTCCGCTAACATAACTTTCAGAAGGGTACCATGACCTGCCATTTTCGCTCACTACGCCTCCCGATGCTACCAGTTTTTTCCATTCAGCTTCAGTAAGCCTGTCTTTGCTGATGGCCCGCCAAACCTCGCCGTGCCCATCAATGATCCCTTCGCCGGTGATGGCTATATTGGTAAGGTTGGTGCCGGATATCGGCGATTCATTACGCACAGCGGCATGGCCTTCATAATTGCCTTCAACCAGTTTATATTGCGTTTTATCATCAGTAAACTGGAGCAGCGCCGCCCGGCTTACATGGAGGTTTACATTACTCTTCATCACCAGCGGCCCGGTTAGCCACAAGCCTTGCGGAATAAGTACTACCCCGCCCCCTTTGGCGCTGCAGGCGCTTATTGCTTTATTGATACTTGTTGTATTTAACGTAATGCCATCAGCTTTGGCGCCATATTTTAAAATGTTGATGGTATCCTTTTTAAATACAGGTTTATTTACCTGCGGCAAATGTTGCCAGGAATACTGCTGACACTGTACCCGCGATGTGAAGCAACCCGCCAAAAGCAAAACCGCTATCCCTATCCTTGTTTTTACTACCGACATGTTTTTATTTTAAAACAGCTATTTATCGCCCTATAATTGGTGAAGGAACATTAAATCCTAAACAAGATTAAAGGCTGACGGCAATAAAAAAAAGAATTTGCCCAACAAAAACCGCGCAAACGTTCCCAGAAACGTTTGCGTAAATTTTAGCGGCTAAAAAAGGGGGACCGGATTTCTTCATTTAAACTCAAAGCAACTCCGGTTTATGGTGATTTTATTTGATACCGCGCAATTACGAAGCCGACCAGTGCACCATATCATAAGGATAATTTGGATGATTAGCGTAACCGCTATCATCAAGTCCCATTATCTTAGTTACCGCGCCGGCTTCCCAACTCCAGTAACCTTTATATGAGCTTTCTTTTTTGTGGTTTTCATACCATGAATCGTCTTTATGCAACCTGTACCATTTGTCGAGGTAAAGTTTCATTTCGCGCTCCGCATCGGCTTTAGGCATTTTTGTTAAATCATAAATATCCCTGTAAGCTTCGGTGATAAGCGTATCCGGCTGCGGGCCGCTCCCCGGCTTTTTGGTGTTAATGATATACCATAATAAGGCATCCGGTGTCCAGGTTGGGTAACTGGAACCACTATCCGACTGGCGGATATAATTAATAACCGGCTCATATACTTCATCAGGTACATTCAGTAAGCTGCCTAAAGCCACCATATCAATCATATCGGCATAAAACGCATCGGCATCCCAGCCTTCGCCATAGTATCCGGCAGCTGTTATATATTCATTATAACACAGGCTGATATCATTCCCGATAGAATAGTTTAAATAAACCAGGTCAAGATGTTCCATAGCAAGCACCCAGTTGTTTATCGGGCGAAACTTTTCCTGTTGTTTTAAGGTGACATTTTGTTCCTGGTACATTTTTATTATCGACTGCTTCTTATCAAACATTTTTTTAAAGAAAGCAACGTCTTTATATTCTGCTCTTAACTGCGTTTCGGGTGTTGCCGTGGTTCCACCTCCGCCAAATAATTTATCAAAAAAACCCATTTTATAAGCTGTTTAAATTTATGAGAACCATCCTGCAATTGATTTACCAATGCCGCTTCCGGCCAGGCCTCCTATAACCCCGCCAACAATACCACCAACTACTGTACCAACCCCGGGGCATATAGCAGTACCTATCATTGCACCTATTTCGGCACCTGCTATACCGCCGGCAAGGCCACCGGCAGCACCGCCTACCGCTCCTTTTGTTTTTTTGCCAAAACCGCCCTCTTCTTCATACGCCGAATAGATACTTACTGCATCAAGGGCGATACCAACAACTATAAGCCCCCGGCCGGCAACTTTGCCAGCCACACTTAAAGCAGGAGAACGTGCAATTGCCTGGCTTGCCTTAAACAGGCCGTCATTTGCGCCAGTGGCAATTCTGCTATTACGTACCGCCTGCGAAAAATTAGATTCGGACAAGGCTGTAAGAGGTTTTGAATTGAGCATGGACGACCTTACACCATTCATAAAATTGCCGGCCCTGCTGGTTTTTATTTCCAGGGCCTCACTTTGCCCGCGGGTAGCTTTAAAGCCGTTGGAGTTTATAGTTTCTGACTGCATGGTTCCGTCGGGCTTAACCCTGATCACCTCGCGGTTCAGGCTGCCATCTGTATTTGCCAGTCTAACTCCTGCTTCGTCTGCCGGGTTTATAGCCCCGTTATTGTCGATGTGATTTCGCGTCCATCGCTCACTTAACTCGCGGCCGGTTGTCGTATTTTGTATCGATGCTGTATTGTATTTACCGTCTGTAATTTTATACCCATTATCTTTGGCGTAAGCCCCGTCAATGCCCGAAGCCGTAGGTTTATCAATATCAATTACAGGGTGGTCGCTTCTTACATCGCGAAAACCTTCCTGCCGATGATAAACGTTGTCCTTCATCTCCCCGTAATTACCATGCCTGCGGTAATCACTTTCGCTGTTGCTCCGTACCAGGCTTATCTTACCGTTTTCAACATCATAAATGGTACCGCGCTGCAATATATCGAGGGTGTTGGTGTACGAACCATAGTTGAACGTTCCGGCACCGGCACCCGTAACAAGCGCCCCAGCTGTGCTCATACCGCCTGGCGCATTAAAGTCAACACTTATTTTGCCGCCTTGTTTGCACAACAGGTTCGCATCTTCAAATAATAATTTGTAGCCGTTAACCTTAACACCTTTATTGGTCTTGTCCCAGTAAATAGGATCAAATTTGCAGCTGCCACCCGTTACCGAACACCTGCCCATGGGCAAAATATTTTCACCCGGCACCATGTCGGCCTCACTGGCCAGGAACTCACCATAAATTTTCGTGTTGTTATGATGCGTTACCTTTAACCGCACAGGAGCCGACCCTTTATCGCACTTAAGGCAGCTATTGTTTGGAATATATTTTTTTGACATCGGATATTACTTTTTGTGAGTACTAAACCTTCAGCCTTATACATGCAGTACACTGTTGCTCAACTCGTTCTTATCAACGCGTTCCTTCGGAAGCTCATGCTGTTCAATCCGCCTGCATTGATGTGCCGTTACAACAGTATAAAATGAGGGCACATGTAATTGCAAAAACAAATCGGCCTCCTGTAGTATGTTGTTTTCAAATTTGTAAATCTCTTCCATCTCGGTCTGCAGGTCAACCTTCAGGTTATAGGTATTTGTAAGGTCTTTTAGCATCCTCACTAACACAGGTCTTTCAAACCTTTCTTCGTCAACCTCGGCTTCGTTGGTTATGGTTACGGTGTTGCCATGTTGTTCGGTAAAACTGTAGATGATGAGCGGCAGGTCAATTGTGCCGAAAAAACCTTTCAGTATCAGGGAAGAGCTTTCATTGGCTTGCCATTCCCTGTAAAACGGTTGAAAAAAGCACCGGTAATGGCTGTACCCCATAAATGATTGCAGAAAGCGTTTAGGATCCTGCAGCAATTTGTCTGTTTCGGACAGCATTACATCGATACCATCCTGCTGACGATATTTTTTGGCAATTTTTGACCGGAAGCCCTGCTGCCAGCAATTAGCGATACTATTAAAATTATTGATGCCGATAAATTTCCCTTCCAGATCTGTTATGATCTGTACCGGCGACTGGAACCATTCCATATCTGCTGCCCATTCATGGATCAGCGCAGAGCCATCCATATTTTGATCAAGCAGGGTATATTCATAAACCCGTTGCTTATCGTCATGGCTAATGAGTTTTATTTCAATCCACCTGTCCTGCACAAACTCAAGTACTTTTGTGCCAATTATGGTACGGTTGGATGAGCTAAGCTGGTACCATGAACTTTGAGCTGTATTTACCGGTAATATATTCATGATCATGATTGGTTAATTTCAACATCGCCCGCTATAATATGCGCAAGACTGCCGCCGTTGAGATGCATTTTGTCGGTCGAGCTGATCTCGGCCGATTTGCTGCTTGATGAAAGTTTGCCGGCCGCAGCATCAAAAGTGATGTCTTTGGCGGACGCGGAGAGTTTGATACTTTCGGTTTCGCTGGTAAAGGCAATATCTTTTTTCGCATTTGTAGTGATACCTTCATCCTGTGCCGCTACCGATATCGATTTTTTGGCTGTAACATTGATAATACCGTCACCCCCGCCTTCTTTAGCCGGCGATGATGTTATATTAATGCTATTACCCGCGTTAATGTTAATATCTTTTGATACCAGCGTTAAGGTGTTTGGCGCATAAATGGTTACCGTGCCGTCGCCATTAAGGGTTACCACGTTACCGCTGGGATCTTTAACGTTAATGCTGCCATTGCTATCGTCCAGTATCACGGTGTTGCCGCTTCGGGTAGTAAGCGCTTTGGTTTTATTGGTTTGACTGCCGCCCGTACCTGTTCTACCGCTAAACATGCTGCCAATAATAACTGGGCGGGCAATATTACCCTCCTCAAATGCTACCAGCACCTGGTCGCCAACTTCAGGGATAAAAACAAACCCGCGGTTCTTGCTTACTTTATCCGAGCTGCCTGCATCAGGAGAAACTACCCTGAGCCACTCGGTAACATCATTCGCGGTACATTGCCATTTAAATTTTACTTTAACGCGGCCATGCCCATCCGGGTCGGCATTGTCGGTAACATCGGCCAGCTGCATATCCGGGTTGGGTTTTTCGGCTTCAGCAACCGGGATACGCTCCGTATCGGCAGTAACGCCTTCAAACGTATTTTGGTAATGGCCAACACCGTCGATCTGGTGATAAACCGCCGTAACCAGGAACTTGCCAAAATCCTGCAATTCAAAAGCCCCTGTACCCCTTACACTCATGCTTACATTAAGTATTTTGCCCAGGCCCACCATGGGGTTGTCGCCATTGCCTACAATGGTAACCAATTCGGATATCAGCGCTTTTTGCTGGTTATTAACATAATCATCTATTTCTTTTTTGTTATTTACCCTAACAGCCAGTGGTTCATTATAAACTTTGCTGAAAACTTTGTTTGATGCGCTGATGGCATGCGAAAGGTCCGGCGTGCTGCCCGAAGAGCCTTGCGGCTCCGACGAAAGCAGTTCATCCTGCCTGGGGTTGTAAGCAAATTTATTATGCTTTAAAGGCGCTATCTGCATTGCATATTGCAGGCTATGCAGATCACGCCCGTAAATAAGAGCAACCTCCTCCAGCTTATCGGGCTTACCGAAATTTAGTTTAGCACCATCGTAATAAAACCATTCGTAATACTCGGCCGAAAGACGGTTGATAAACTCAAAATCGCTTTCACGATATTGAATGATATAATCAATAGGCGAAGTATTGGTTGGCTTGATATTGAGGTTCAGATCGTTTGCCGGTGCATCCTGGGTAGCTAATTGAATAATGCTGCTCAGGCTTTTG
The DNA here is from genome assembly GCF_017569325.2 of Mucilaginibacter gossypii. Lineage (NCBI taxonomy): Bacteria > Pseudomonadati > Bacteroidota > Sphingobacteriia > Sphingobacteriales > Sphingobacteriaceae > Mucilaginibacter > Mucilaginibacter gossypii. The sequence goes on from NZ_CP071878.2 coordinate 4,037,024, forward strand.
TTAAGGTACGAGCCGAGGTCGGGGCCCCGGTCAATCAGGATGGTCGGACTAAAGCCGCTCACCAGGATATCGCCATGAAAACCATGGCTTTGCGAAAGCTCTACCTTGGTAACAATACCGCTGAATTTATTTTCGCCGCTATCGGCTGTGCCAAACTGCACGGTAATGTTTTTGCCAATAAAGTCCTTTGAGTTTTCGAGCGTAACAGCGTTGTACTCTTCAACCATATCATGGTTAAACCTGAGCTGAAAAGTATGGTGCTCATTAAAACGCTGGTCAAGGTTAAAGGTAGAGAAATGGGTGATCTGGGTACCTTCAATATTGATATCTACTTTTAGTTTCTTTTCCATAATTCGGCTATAAAATCCATTAACCTTTAACAGGCCATGGGCTGTAGTAACTTATAATTTTATATTGCCCGTTAACTTTGCCAAAAACAAACCCGTACGATGTTTCCCTGCCATTTTTTTGCTCATATTGTTGCTGCAACTCGTAAAGCTTACTGCCTTTATCGGTAACTTTTGCAATAACTTTATAATAATTTTCGTCTGTAGCGGCATCAATCTCCGACAGATCGTCTTCGGTACTTTTGGGTATAAGACGAAGCACGTCAGCACTCAATATAGCAGGCTCATACTGTGGATATTCTGCCCCGCTCACCAGTCCCTCAGCAGGGTTAATCGTAGCAGATCGTAAATCTTCGTTCGACCATTGGGGTGTTGTTTGCAACGGAAAGTAAAACATGCCGGCCAGTTGCTTTTTATTTCTTTGCAGGGCAGCGGCTTTAAACTGTTTCAGGCAGGCTCGGAACAACTGTTCATCGGTAAGGGCCGATTTATGTACAGTTCGGGAGGCCGACTTAGCTATGGTTTTGACAGTATCAGCAACCGGGGCTTTAGGGTTACCGCTGCAGCCAACGGCCGAACCTGCCAACCCGGTAGCAAGCAGTAACAATACCATATGTTTATTAATCCTGTTCATTGGTTAATTTCTGGGAATACTGATTAGTGCCCTGTCTTCCATCCGTTTAAGGATAACTGCCGCGCCCATTTGCTGGGATACCGCCTCGGCATCAAAAACACCGTCTTTGACATATTTGCCCTTGACATACTGGTTCGAAAAACTCCAGAGGTAAGGCGTGTGAATGCCCTTTTTATTATAACCAAAACCATTATATCCCTCCAGCTTTTGCAAAATAAACGGCAGGCTCCAATTGGTTACCTTATCATACTTCATCAGTTTAATAGCATCAACAGCGCTCTCCTCAAAAGTAAACGGAGGGCCATGACCCACCTTTGGGCGATTGGCAGGCACCTGTACCGTATAACCGGTAAGCGGATCGCCGTTGTGCAGGTGTTTTTTGAAACTGAACGAACACTCCATATAATGTACACAAGCTATAAAATACCAGGGGATAGCTCCGCCGCCGCCAAAAAGGTTCATAAACGAAAACGGATCGTTTGGGGTAAACCTCCCGGTGTCAAAAAAATTAGCTCCCAAAAGGCCGGTTGTCATCTGCGGTTTGGTCATGATATCCAAAACGCTTTCGGGTTTGGCATTGGCCGCGGTTGGGTTTAATGATAGCGGAGTGGTGTTATAACGATCAAAAAAAGGGGTATACACCGATGCGAAAAGATTTTTATTTCCGGCAGCCGACGGCGCATTAGTACCAAGGCGTACCAGGTTTGAAATGCTCTCGTAACGGGGGCGGTTTACGGTTACCTTTTCATCGATGATCTTATCGACAGCAGCGATTTTTTCCTTTTTAATAACACAGGTATTAAAAAGCTGCACGTATTCCATGGGGGTTGGAACCGACGATTTTTTCACCTTTTTCTTTGTAGTGGGTAAGGCTGGGTTTATTATTCTCTTCTTTCTTTTCATAAGGTTTATAACTGAACCTAAACAAAAGCTGTAAAAAGAACACGGAGGAAAATATGTTACTATCTCCTCCGTATCTTTTTAAAAGACAGTACAAATCAATTGTACTGATATATTATTTAGGCCAGTCGTTTTCGTGCTCGGCGTTGCCTATTTTCAGCTTACGCGCCGATATCACAAAGCTTAACGACATTGGGTTGTTACCGATAATCGATATCCCCTCATTATATTGAATGATATAACCATCCTCAAAATTAAGCTCCTTCATTTTGGCATCTTCTTCAGATTTTTTGAAGGTGATAGTGCCATGAATTGGCTTGTACTGGCTGTTCACCATCGATTCGATAACCGAAGTGTCTTCGGTTGATTCAACCTCAACCTGGATAGTACCACCATATACACCTGATGACGGACGGCCTTTTGAATCAACGTCCCTGTTTAATGAATAGCTGCATTGCAGCACGTCGAATTCTTTCGATCCTAAACTAATTCTTGCTTTGAAAGCCATGATCAATAAAGTTTTAAGTAGATAAATAAATTAAGTGCCCCTTCGGCACAAACTGATAACAAAATCGGCCGGGCTTAGTTTCTACCTGGCCAATCGTTCACGTGCTCGGCGCTTCCCAGTTTCAACTTGCGGGCCGAGATTACGAACTTCAAACTCATTGGAGTTGCGCCTGTAATGTCGATACCTTCAGAATACTTTACGATGTAGCCATCTTCAAAAGACAGCTCTTTCATTTTAGCGTCTTCCTCAGATTTTTTGATCAGCAAAGTGCCGGCGATCGGTTTGTACTGGTTGTTAACCATTGATTCGATAATGGAGGTGTCTTCAGTCGACTCGATCTCGATATCGATAGTACCGCCGTAAATACCTGAGGACGGGCGTCCTTTTGAGTCTACATCGCGGTTTAATGCATAGGAGCAAGTGAGCACATCGTAGTCCTTGCCCGAAAAATTTAATCTTGCTTTGAAAGCCATAATGATAAATTTTAAGAGGTTAATAATTTAAAGTAGATGCTTTGCGCATTACTTTAATAACTACAATGTAATTAATTTATTGTTTGGAGAAAATATTAAATATTTATTTAAATAAGTTTTAACCCAAAAGAATATAATTTTTGGATCCACTTTTTGCTGTACTCATTATCGAGGTTGTAGAGATGCCCGATGGTACTGGTGTGCACAGGCTTGATGCCGCGCTTTTCGAGGGTTAGTTTTTTTACTGCCAGGTAGGTTGGCTTCATATCAACCTGCCAGTCCTGCCAGGCAGCTTCATCCAATATAGAAACCACACGTCCTGACCGGCCATTGAAATTAACCGACGCGCCGCTGATAAAAACCTGGTCGGGCATGAAAACGCGATCAAAAAAACCTTTAATTTTCGAGTTGATCGAATCTTTATAAACCGGGCAAAATATCACCAAGTGCGATGCCCATTTTATTGCGTTTACAGCCTGCACAAGGTCGGGCTCGGGCTCGTTATTGCTTAGCGTGAATTGCTTGTTGGGATTAAATTTAAGGTCGGCGATGGCTATCTCTTTTACTACAGATTCGGCGGCCTGGGCCCCTTCTTTGTAGGCATTGATCAATGTCGCTGTGGTTGGTGTTTTATCTATATCTGCATTAATGATCAATAGCTGCCTCATCAATGCAAACATAAACCTTATTTAACAATAAATAAAGTTAGGCCTCCGGTTAAATTAACCTAAAATGCACACAGCGCTGGTTTAACGTGAATATTGCTTTTAAAACCCGCCTCCTAACAGGAGGCACCTACGGAGCCAATATATTGTTTTGCACATATCCGATATCGCTCCAGTAGGTGCTTCCTTATTTCAAAAGGGATTCATTACCACTTCACAACGCTGTGTGCTCCAATATTACTGCTGTTTATATTCGCTGTTCCAGGTTGGGCTTGCATCCTCACCTTTTTGCCCGTCAAGCTTCACCACAAAGCTTTTAGCCGGGAAATATGGCGTGATATTGATATCAAGGTGAATGCGGTCCTTTTGCTGTTCATCGCGCTCAAACCTGATTATTTTAAAGCGTTCGATAAGCCTGTCGGGCCCCTGGATGTTATCCAAAAACTTCACAATTTGCGAGCGCAAATCCTGCTCTGTTTTTGAAGTCCAGTTTTCAAAAGCTCGGCGGTTCAAAAAGTCAAATAATACTTTGGTGATATAATCAAATACCCTCACTACCGAATAGGTTTGTAAACCGATATTATCGCCATTAAACAAAGTTTTGGCCGAGAATGCCATTACCTTGCCGTACTCATTCACCATAGGTACCAGGCCAATGCGCTCCAGGTGTGAGATCTCGCTCTTTTTGAGGTCAAAACGTACACCATCCACCTCGTTAACCGCACCGTGTTTTTTACCGGCGGTAACCTGCGACATCAGCGTATAATACATCTTACCCGCCAATGCTGCTGAACCGGGGATATACAGGTCATCCTCTTCACCCGCTTCGGCAACTTTGCCGCGGCCTACCAGCCAGTTACAGGTCATGATGGTGTTTGATTTAAAGGCATCGCCGCCAGTTAAATTAGCAGATGTAAACAGGTCAATTACATCATCCGGTTGTTCAAGATCCGCAAAATCGGTCACCAGCATTACTTTATTATCATAGGCTATTTTTGACCAGCGTTCAACTACCTTGTTTGAGCCAAGGTAGCCGGGCACAACCAGGATTGAATAATTTTGACGAAGATCCAGCCTGTCATAATTTTGCTTAAGTTCATTTGCAGCATATTCAATAAAGCGTGGGTTATCAAGCTCTTTCAACTGATCGATCGTGGCATTCATTAATACCACATTCTTCAGCTTATCCTGTTCGGTGTTTTTATAAAACAAATGCACTGTGCGGTAAGCCTGTTCCAGCTCGCGGGTGCTTTCCAATACATTGAGTAAATTTTTGTTCAGGTTTTCTTCAACGCTTTGCAGTTTTTCGGCGCTTTTCTGAATAGTATCGCTAACCGATTCGCCGCTTTCCAAAGCTTCTATCCATTGATTAAGCTTCAGCTTAAGCTCTTCGCGCTCCCCTTTCTTCTCATCATCAGTTAAAAAGATCTGTTTACGGGCTTTGCGTTCGGGGTTCAGGTTTTGAAGGCCATCAATAGTAGCTTCCAGCAAATCAAAACCACCAACTTTTGATAGTTTATCTAAACTGGTTGATAAGGATGCCGCGCCGCTTCTTTCTTTTATTTTAAGAGCCTGGTCTGTTGAATTTTCATTCAGGATCTGCTCGTTTGGTGTTGCCATGATCGTGTTGTTAAATGTTTAGGATTAGCTAATTATTGGTCAAGCTCGGTTACTATATTTTTTAACGCCTCAATAAAGGCCTGTTTGGTTTCGGCGTTATCAAGGGTTGACTTCAGCGTTTTGTTGGTTTTCAGCTGCTTCATGATATTGAGGTACATCTCGCGCTGAATATTAAGCTTATGCAGGTATTTGCTTTGTTGTACCAGGTTTTTTGGTGCAAAATCGCCAAGATTATTAAAGTACAGGGTTTCGGTAACATTTGATCCGTTTTCTCTTTCAAGCTCAACACTTACTTTTGGCTTGTAATGAGCAAAAACCTCTTCAACATTTTTAAGTCCTTCAACCTTCTCCGGTCTCAGCGGCTCATTATCAGTTAATTTTTGAATAAACAAAGTTTTATTGGGAGCTATCTCACCAAATGCTTCTGAGGAATCAACTTTTGTTTCGTTTCCCCCTATTTCGTAATTAAACATAGCTTTATTTAATAAATGATAAGTATGAAAGTGTTTATGTTATAATGCAATAACTATAAAATTGTTTTTAACAGTATGTATTTCAGTTAAATTACTTAACTAATACTCCACAATAATTCAGTATCATCACTTTTTTTATCTATAGCGATAGTATTTCCTTTTTTCAGTTCGCCCGAAATAATATACCGTGATATTGGCCTGCGCAATTGGTTACGGATCACCGCCGATAGCTGCCGGGCACCATATTTGGGTGTAAAACCGCTTAAGGCCAGCATATTTTTTGCTTCGGCACTTAACTGCATGTTTATGCCCATTTTATCAAGCGCCTGTATAAGGCTTTTGAGCTGGATCTCAAAGATGCGTACTACATTTTCTTCATGTATAGGTGCAAAGGGTACTATCTCTGATAACCGCGCCAAAAACTCCGGCCTGAACTTATTGGCCATCACCTCCATCAATTGGTTTGATGTAGGCATATGCCCCCGGCTAATTTGCTCAGATACCCACTCGCTGCCAATGTTCGAGGTAAATAGCACCAGCGCGTTTGAAAAATCGCCTTGCTTGCCCAGCCTGTCGTGCATATGCCCTTCATCCAGGATCTGTAAAAAGATATCAAATACCGATGAGTGAGCCTTTTCAATTTCATCAAACAGCACAACCGAGTAAGGTTGCTGCCTTATTTTGTTTACGAGCAAGCCGCCCTCTTCATACCCTACATAGCCCGGCGGCGCGCCATACAGCAATGCGGCCGAATGTTCCTCCTTAAACTCCGACATATCAAAGCGGATCATCGCTTTTTCGTCATTAAATAAAAACTCGGCTATTGATTTGGCCAGCTCCGTTTTACCGGTGCCTGTTGGGCCAAGCAAAAAGAATGAGCCGATGGGCTGCCCTTTTTTGTTCAGTCCGCTCCGCGATTCGAGTATGGCATCAGATACGGCTTTCAACGCCTGGTCCTGCCCAACAACCCGTTTTTTTAGGAAGCTTTCCATACCCAAAAGCCTTTCTTTCTCCTGCGCCTGGATCTTGCCTAAGGGGATGCCTGTTTTGTAGGAAATAATAGCAGCAATATCATGTTTATCTACTACCTCAGTTTTATTTCGAGCCAATTCCTCAAGCCGGCTCAAATTACGTTCAAAGTAAGCGATGTATTCATCGGGCGTTTCAAAAGTATCAACCTGGGTTTCATCTTCCAGCTGCCCTAACAACACCGCGCTTATTTTATTGCGATACAGGGTGTAAAGCCATTTGTATGCTCCGATCAAATCACCCGCATCATTCAGTGCTTTTAATTCGTTCAGTTCGGTGCGGAGTTCGGAAAGGGCTGTATCGGTGGTATCGTTCATTAAACGGATAGCAGCCATGGTACGGTCAAGCAGGTCGAAGGCAGAGTCAGGCAGGCGACGGTCTTTCATATACCGCTGCGCCAGTCTAACGCACTCTTCGGCTGTGTTATCGTCTATCTTTAAGTTGTGGTGCTCCTCATATTGGGGCACCAGTTTTTTAAGCATTTTAATAGCTGTAGGTGTATCGGGCTCATTTACCTGCAGCACCTCAAACCGGCGGCTAAATGCCTGTTCGGGCTCAATCACTTTGCGGTATTCGTCGATGGTAGTGGCACCAATCACCGTTATTTCGCCCCGGACAAGCTCCGGTTTCAGCAGGTTGCCAACACCGCCGCCTATCGGCCCTTTATTATCGAGCAGGGTATGGATCTCATCAATGAACAGGATCGCTTTTTCAAACTGCTTTATCTCGCGCAGAATGTTTTTTAACCTGTCTTCAATTTCTCCTTTATAGGATGCCCCCGCGATCAATGAACCCAGATCAAGTTCAAAAAGCTGTACATTCTTAAGCGACGCCGGTACCTGTCCGTTTACAATGCTAAGCGCGAACCCGTCAACCAGGGCTGTTTTGCCAACGCCCGCATCGCCGGTGATCATTACATTGGGCTTGGTGCGCCGGCTCAGGATCTCCATCACCATCCGTGTTTCGCGCTCCCGGCCTATGATAGGATCTACCTTACCCTGTTTGGCCAGGCTTGTGCGGTCTACACAGTATTTGAGTAATGCCGTTGTTTGTTTGGGTGCATCGCTGCCATTTATGGCCTGCGCAGAGGGATTTACCGCATGGTTAACATCCTCATTACTCAAATAAATATCCAGCAACTCACGTTCTTTTACCGGGAAAGATTTTAGCTGGTTAGCATCAAAACCCACATTGGGCTTTATTAACGCAATCAACACACAAACGGGCGTAATCAAATCCTGGCCTAATTTTATGCGCACATTATCGGCTTCTTCAAATACCTGCTTTACCTGGTCGTTACCTAACATTTCGTCGGGCACGGTTAACGCGGCCGAATAATCTTCAATGCGCACTTCGGCCCAATCGCTTATGTAAGCCGTGTCCTTCCCGATGGATTGAAGCAAATTCTTCAACCCCACTTCCTGGTGCATCAAGCCTTTTAAAAGGTGCGCCGGACCGAATTCCTTATGGTGATATTCTTTGGCTAATGACTGCGCTACCCGCACCGCCGTTTTCACCGACTCGCTTAAATTAACTATGTTCATATGCTATTGCAGGTTAGCCTGGGTTATATAATAATAGGTTTTGCCGTTTGACGTAAAGTGTTGGTTGGTAATAGCAGCCTGTTTAATAACATCACTGCTATGGATCAAATAGTGGATATATGCCTCAAATTGCGCCTGCGGCATATCATCGTTATGTTTAAGATCATTCACCTTTTTATTATAGAAATCTTTTTTGCCGGGTAAGGGTAAACTGGTAACCCGCAGAAAATAATCGGCCAGGGTCATGTCTTTAATATCACCGCCAGATAAGTTAAGCCCTAAATGCTTGGCAGCGATATCAACGTAGTTATCAACCAATTTTGAGCGATAATCGGACGCGTCCCGCTGCAGGTTTTCGCCTATCATGAGCGACAGCAGATCTGTTAGCTGCTTATAATCCTGCTCGTTCAATATCAGCAGGTATTGCAGCTGCCCCTTGCTTTCGTTTACCAGGTTTCTTGGTGCTTCGGCGCTGAGGTAATATTTGAAAGCGTTATGCGGCATATTGTTTCCCAAATCGGTTGATGGCTGCCCCTGCTGCTGCATAACCAGCGGCTGTACATAACGGTTTTCGCGCCCGGTAAGCCTGAATGCGCTGTCGAGCGTATGGATCTGGTTACGGATATCATAATCGGTTTCGCGCATCAGGCGTTCAACTGCCAAACTCATGGCCTGGTTTGATTTTACCACTCTCTTGGGCGGAAACACCACAGCGCCCTGGATCAGGCTCTTTTTAGGATAATCGAGGTAAAAAGAAACCGAATCGGACAGTGATGTATTGAATTGCTGCACGTTGGTAAGGCCTTCTCCATTCACCATGCGCTGTTTTTTATAATCGGCCAGCTTTACCGCAGATTGTGATACAATTTGTCTTGCCTGGATTACAAAATCATTGTAGATAGGGTTGTAATCGCTAAATACCTGGATAGCCAACAAGCGGGCGTTGGCGGCCGCTATCTGACTGGCCACCGTATTAACCCCTGCCGAATTACGATCTAAAGCACCGGTGGCACCAATCAGGATGACCAGGTTGGTTTCGTCGGGATGATTGCCAAACAGGCTTAACCCCGTGCGAATACCGTCAAAAACTGGTTGGGAACTTATCACCGGGGCACAGTTACCTGTTACTGTTGACTGTGATTCGAGGTATTTTACCAGGTTACGATAATCGGCGCTAAGCGGGGTTGACTGGATACCCCCTGTTTGACAGCCGGACGCGTTACGGTAAACTACAGCCCCGTATCTAACCTGGTTACCCCTGGCATGCGCATCAAAAATATCTTCAAATGATTGAATAGTACTGGTAATACCCGAAAAATAATTGCGCATAGGGCTACCGCCATCAACCACAAACACAATGTTAACGTGGTGAACATTGTTGCGGATCTTGAGATAATCCTTATATGCTAAATGCCCGCCTTTGATATTGAGCACACTGTTATGGCTTTTATCATAAACATCGGTTGCGAAGCCGAGGCTAAGATTACCCGAAGCAGATGAGCTTACCGGCATGCTCAATAACAAGGGAGCATTATCGGCCAGTAAGGGGTCAAAAGCAAAATAGCCCGTACCTCCCTTGCTATTATTGGTTTTGAGGGAACTGTTGATATATCTTGCAATAGAATCATTGATCAATGGCTGGTTTTCCCTTGCCGACCCGATATATAGCCTATCGCCCCAGCTATGAACGGCGTCGGCGGCTATCCAGCCATAAACACTGCCAGCTGCATTATCGGCAATCAACTGTGGATCGGACCCTACCAATACTTTTTTTCCGTCGTCAGATTTTTTGTATACATAAACCACATTGTGCAGCGCCACTTTGGTTTTTTTCTGGCTTTGATCGGGCCCGGCAAAAATGTATGCCGAATCAGTTTTGTCATAATAATAATCGGGCATAGTGAGCGGACCGGCACCACTTATAATGGTGATATATTTTTCGGGATAACCGTTTGTGCTGGTAAAAGCAGACTGCCAGGGCAACACCTTTGAAATGCTGATCCATCCGTAACTTTGCGAGCCTTTTTTATTGGTAAGCTTTTTACCTTGTACCATGCCGGCCTGGTACTTAATCAGTTTTATAAAACCGTTTTTTTGTTCACTTACATAAAAAGGTTCCATGAAACTTATTTTTTTCATTACCAGTGTTCCGCCTGGCGAGGTATATGTATAATTTTCGGCCCTGTCCGAAAATACGATCCACGGCAAGGAAGTACGGTCGTCGGTATTGTAAATGCTGGTACGCTCATCAGGTTTTTCAAAAGCTTTGGGTAGCGTTACCACCGTTTTGCCAAGCGATACCGGCGATTGCGCCCGGGCCGCAATTACTATACAGGTTAAAAAAACGAAGCTTAATATATTTTTCATGTTGGTTGATGCAAATAGGTTTTAAAATGGATTATCTGGGCCTCTTTTCGGGAGCGGCAGTGGTTGCATGCTGCCTTACCGAAAGCATACTTGAGCAGTTTGATTTTGGCTTTAGGGTAACCTGTGCTTCGTCAACACTGATGCCACCTCCAAAAGTTAACCGCATACAGTAGGAGTAAAAATCAGTCCGTTTGCTTTCGCCGTTATCTTCAAGATTTACGGTAACTTTCTCATCTCCGCAGAAATACCTCCTAACCAGGTAATAATAATGACGGTTAAAATCACCGCCGTTGGCTATGGCCTGCAGGTGTGCCCTGATATCATCGATTACACGGCGCTCGCTTTCACCAGGGTTTACGATCTGGTTGGCAAATGTTGAATCGGGATTGGTAATACGCATACGGTGATAGACCGGGCGCCTGCTTTTATCCGTGCTCAGTTTGATGAAATAGGTACCGGGGTTGTGAAAGGTGTAGAGTGCAGTTGGTCCTTTAACATCCACCCGGCCGGTTTCCCCAAACGACCATTCAAAAATCCGGGCATTACCCTGCGCCTCAAGCCTTACCTGTTCATTTACAATCCCCTGTGTGGGGCCGTTAATTGTAATCAGGGTATCGGCAGCTATGGTTGGGGTACTATCTTTTACGCTAACCGGGAATTGCTGCGTCAAATTGCCGTCAACGGTAAGCCGTATGATATAGTCGCCTGTTTTTTTAAAGTGGTAGCTCCCGTTTTGTTGAGTTGATTTATCGCCATTGCCAAACTCCCAAAGCCAGCTTTTTGCATTGGCCGTATTATCCGAGTAAACCAGGTGCTCGTTCAGGGCTATCTCATCCTTCAGGATACGGGCGTTGATCACTCTCTTTTCAAACAATGAACTACGCAGCAGGAAAATGATACCGGCAATAACAACTACACCAGTAAAAATGTATAGAAAGGTGTAGGTGTTCCGGTTAGTATCGACGGGCCTCCCGTCGTTGTAATCGTTTTTCATTTTGCTTAGGTTATATATGATAGATGTATGATGATGCTTACCGGGCCATGCTCATGTTTTGCTGCAATTGCCGCTGTGCAGTGTGGCAGTCATCAACCGATCCTTTTATGTTCCTGATATCGTTATAATTGCCCGTTAGTTCGCGCTTATCATAAAAAAGTGCCTGCAACAGTTTTGAAGCGTGGATAAAGCATTTATACCGCGCATCATATGGGCGGCGGTTGTAATATGACTTTATGGCACCTATTGAACCGCTGATATCATTCTCCAAAAAAACGGCCTGCACGTTGGGGTTAAACTTTACTATTTTATGATACGTTGTATCAACGGTTGGTAACGCTTCGGTAACAAGGCTTTCAAACTGCTCTTCTTCGTTTACTTTTTTAGCAAACTCGCTTTTTGATACTAACCCTTCGTTGCCATAATTATAAAATATAGCCACGCACAATATCACCGACGTTACTAAAAACATCCCCATGAAAAACAGGAATTTCTCTCTCCGTTCTTTTAAACTAAATTTTAACATATGGCTTATTAATGCGGATAGTGATGGTTTAACTGGTTAATTGCCGATTTATTTACCCGGCTGCACGACTCTAACTGTGAGCGAAGGCTTTCAATCTGGAAACGAGTGGTAAAAAGCGAATCTTTGATGCTGGCAATGGTTTCAATATCGTTGCTAAGCTTTTTATACAACTCAAAACTTTTAAGCGGGTAAGGGTTACTTTGCAGCCGCTCCCGGATATGCTGATTGCTCTCCTGGATATCATTAAGCAGCACCGTTTGGTTATTAAGCTCCTGCGAGTTCATTTTTGCATACTGCGAGAGTTGCTGCATGCGCACCAGGATCAATTCAAAGCTGTTATTGATATCGGTACGGAGCGCTATCAGCTGATCTGTTTTTTTAACGCGGGCATTTAATAATTCAAGCTCACGGCCTGAGGTTGCAAAAAAGAAGTAAACGATAATGATGGCAAAACCCAGTAATGTAATAAGGTACATCATGAATTTGCGATAAGCCCGGTTTAGGTCGCTATTGTTTACAGGTTTCATCTAATATTATAGTATCGGTTCGGTTTATTTACAGCTAAAAAAGCTGCATTTATAATATTTAACTCATATTTATTAATTAACCAATAGTGTAATAATTATCAAAAAATCAATACTTTATCAACTATTTGTAACCAATAAAACATATCTACAACTATTTTTGAAAATAAATGTTTATAAAAAGTTAAAATTTAACACAGACGCAATCCAATAATATCATTTATGCTAAACCCGCTTTATTCAAAACCGCTCCGCTTTAGCCATATCAATAATGGCCAGGACCTTGATAAACAAGACCTTGGTGCGTCTATATCGCAATACATCGAACTCATTATTTTTACCCGTTTTGGCGAGCACCGTTACAACCCCGAATTTGGCTGCGAGATCTGGGATATGGATTTTGAACTCATTATGAGTGAGACTATTTGGGAAGAAAAGCTGAGGCAATCGTTGTTGCGTTCTATCAGCAAATTTGAAAACAGGATCTATGATATTGATATCGGCGTGAACATTACCGAGATCAACAAATTTTACCCCTTGCGCAATGTGAGCGAAATAAAAAAGAAAGTAGATATTACTATTAAAGGCAAACTAAACAAAACCGGCGAAACATATTTGTTCAAAACTGCTTTATTCTTAAGCCCGCTATCAGCATAAACCTATGAGCACTATATTTTATAACTCAAAAGAAGAGATCAGGAACCGCATGCTGAAGAACGCTACCGAGTTTTGGGGCGTTCAAAACGTAAATGATGTTGATCCGCTGGTAAAGCTCTTGATTGAAGCCCTGAGCACCGAGTTGTTCAACTTAAACAACGATGTTAAAAACCTGGAGCATCGCATCCTGAACAAAATATCCAGGATCCTGGCCTCCGACTATTTAACGGCTCCCCTTCCTGCCCATGCCATATTGAAAGGTAACCCCATCGAGGCTTCAGAAATATTGAACATCGGCAATCATTTTTATTTCCGGAAACAGCTGGCAGCGGAGGTTGGTAAAACCAGCCCGGAACAACTGGACATTTATTTTACACCTGCAGGGGCTACCACTGTATTTAATGCCGAAATAAAATACAGCTTCAACGGGGCCAGGCTGCAGGAACATATTGAAACTGAGCAGAAGAATACATTGGTAAACGTCCGCGCTGGTGCTTTTGGCGAACCTAACACCCTTTGGATAGGCATTGAAACAGCAGTAGCATTGAATACTTTTAAAAATGCAGGAATCTATTTCGACTGGCCTGTTTACATCAGCAATACCGATTTTTACAGCCTGCTCCAGGTAACTAAATTTTATCTGGATGGTTCACAGCTTGATACTGAACCTGGCCTCATTTACGCTGATGAACAAGCCGACGATCAGAAACCTGTTTTTTATGATCAGCATATCATTAACCTTATAACCCGCGACGTCAGGACCTATTACAACAATCATTTTATTTCGCTTACCGATGAGCGGCTAAGCAATATTACCGCCTTCAAAGCAAACTATCCGGTTGAGTTGCTGTCGTTTTTTAACGAGCAGGATTTGAAAGCACTTAAGCCCTGCCTGTGGTTCAAGATCGTATTCCCGGCAGCAATCCCGGCAAATGCCATTGATGAACTACAGTTACATTTAAACTGTTTCCCGGTAATGAGCAGGCGGCTTCACCAACAAAAATTCAGGATCAAAGAGATCAGCGATATCATCCCTATAAAACCAGGCGCTTATGATCACTTTTTATCAATCCATGAGCTGCATGACGACAATGACGTTCGGTATAACGAGATCCCTTATAGCCAGGCCGGTATTAATTATGAGGGCAGTTACTCCATCAGGAACGGCGGCGCCGAGCGCTTTGATGCACGTAACGCCAGGCAAACTATCGAATACCTGTTTGAGCTGCTTCGCGACGAAAAAGCGGCCTTTGCCGCATACGGAAGCGACTTTTTAACAACGGCCCTAAAAACACTGGAGCAGAATATCTCCGTTATCGAAAAAAAGTCCAAAAGTTCAAAAGATAATCATGAACTGGTAAATTACCTGGTACTAAAACCGGCAAACAAAGCGGCCATGTTATACCTCAGTTTTTGGACAACACTTGCCGACAATGCCAACAACATCCGCAAAGGCTCAAAGCTACAACAGGCAGAAGCCATTAAACTTAAGCCGGATAGTTTAAGGCTCCTTACCACGACCACTGGCGGCCGAAACAGCCTTGGGCCTTCCGAGCGGATCCAAGCCTATAAATACGGCCTCACCACTAAAGACCGCATAGTTACCCTTGCCGATCTAACAAGTTTCTGCAGATATGAGCTTGGAACAAAAATCAAAAACATCCGCGTCAGCAAAGGCGTAAGTATCTCAGCCAATCCCAAAGAAGGTTTTATTAAAACAACCGATATTTATATAACCCCGGCCGATCATGAACTTTCGGCACCGGAATGGGCCACGCTGCTTGAGCTGCTAAAATCAAAGCTGCAAAGCCGGAGCGTAATGGATGTTAATTATAGGGTGTTTGCGGAGTAAGATATACATATTGTTACCGTCATCGCCCTTGTGTTCTTTTGTTATTAAGCGACGGGCCCTGCAAATCGGGCAGAATCACGAGCTGCATTATTTTGTCCCGCTTGCCCACCCTGCTCTATCGCGACATCGTAAATAACCAATAAAGCGGGATGATTTTTAAATATCCCGCTTTTTGCGTTTTATAGAAAATCTTACAACGCCTTCTCTTTCGGCACAAAATCATTCATCACCGCCTCGCGGATCAATGCCGGCGGCAGGATCCCTTGCGACAGGATGAAATCATGGAAATGCAAAGCGTTGAATTTGTTGCCTAACGCAGCCTCGGTATCTTTGCGCAGGGCAATCATTTTGGTAAAACCATAAAAATAGCTATTGGCCTGGCCGGGAGCGTTAATGGTATAACGCTCAACTTCCTGGCGGGCAAAGGCGCGCGATTGTACTACATCGTTCATCAATACATCAAGCGCCTGTTGCTGGGTTATCTTACCAGCCTGCAACTCAGGATCAAGGAACGCACGCGCGGCCCTGAGCAAGCGATAATCTAACGATACCAACTGGCCTTCTAAAGGCATGTAAGGGCGGGTAATATATTCGGAATATAAGCCCCAGCCTTCCACATTAGTTGAGTTAAAAGCGTACAGGGCGCGTGCCTGTGATACCCCTTCTTCTACCATTTTATCAAACTGTAATTCGTGGCCCGGCCTTGCTTCGTGGGCAATGATGGTCCACGAGGCGGCATCAAAAGTAAAGTCATCGTACTTGTCTGTAGCTTTTTCGCCGGGTGATGCGGGCATGTTTAATGGCAGCACAAAAACACCGCGCTGGCCGGTATTGTTCAGGAACGGCGGTGGCACCATATGCGGGGCGGGGCTCTGCGCGGTTTCGGCGGCTGTAGCTAAACGGATAATAGCCGGGCGGTTAGGCAGCGTTACCAGTTGATGATCGCGAATGATGCCTTCAATATCTTTTAAATGCTGCTCGTACAGCGGAATAATAGAATCTCCATGGATCTGTTCTTTTTTAAGTTCACGAATTACAGCCCGATAGTCATCTGATGGCAGGCCACGTTTTTTGGCTATCTGCCCGGCAATAGGTTTCATCTCGCCCTGGATCTGATTGAACAGGGCATGTGCCATTTCAGCTACTTTCGCAGGGGGAATATCTATACCATAAGCTTCGAGGTTCATAGCATACTCTTCGGGTGGGAGCCTGAAGTCTGTACGGGCTTTTACCAGTACATTTGCTTTTACCCATTTGTCATAATCTTCCAGTTGTTTTTTCAGGGTTGCATAGGGTTGTTCCCATCCGGTCACCTTGTATTTGGTACAAAGCTCGGCGATGCCGCTAACGATACTCGCATTGCGCGACAGATCGGTTTCCATGCGTTGCTTTGACGGATAGATCATGTTTTTGCCGTCCATCTGGTGCTGCAGACGTTCCCTGTAAATGGTTGTCAATGGTTTATAACCTTTTTCCAGTCCTGCATATTTACGGATACGCATTACCGCTGCCTGGCGACGGGCTTCGGGGGTTTGATCGTCAAGCAGTGTTTCCAGCCCGCTGTAAATGGTTGAGGACGCATTTAAAAAAGGGACCTGGCGGCTCAACTCAAAGTCCTGCTGGCGAAAACCCAGTTTGAGGTGGGTTATAATGATATTGATATCCTGTTGAATAAAAGTATTTTTTTCAGTCTTAAGGGCTTCGGTAAGTTTAGCGACAACGGCCTCTTCATCCTTGCGTTCGGCCATGATGTTTTGGAGGGTTGGTACAGCGATGTCGCTGTCATACTCGGCCAGGCCTTGTGATGATCCGTATTCGGGCGAGTATTTTTTATCCAGATCAATAATGATTTTGGTATACTCATTTGATTTGGCTACCCATGCTTTTGTTTCGGCTGATTGCTGCGCCCGGGCATTAATGCCGATACCAGTCAATAGCACCAACAAACCGGTGCTTTTAAGTAGATTTTTGTTCATGGTCAATTTAAATTATGAATGGCAAGTTACTTAATTTGACCGTTGATATTTTTGATTACGTTGATTTCGCTGATAATAGCACATTTTGACTCTTTCGGCATTGCTGGCGACGACACCAACAACGGCACAACGATATACGTTAAATGAAACAGCCTGTCTTTTCGTAGCGAAAAGACAGGCTGTACAACAGATCAACGCAATAAGCGTAATCAATCAAAAAAATCAACGGTTAAAAGCGGTACCCTAAAGTAAGGAATGCATTGTTGTTAGTTTTTTTCAAATCGACAAAAGGACTGGTTGCACCTACCTCATAAGGGAAAATGGTTTGCTTGCCGGTTACCCTGGCGTAAGTAGCGTCAACAAAATAAGCACCAAAATGAAAGCCTATGCCGCCGCTAACTGTTTTAATATCGCTGCCAAGGTCTTTCATCGGGTTACCTTGCTGGCTGTAACCGCCGCGCAGATAAACGAGGCTGTTCACGTTTACTTCGGCGCCCACATGAAGGTTCACTGTTGAGCGGTAAAGTGATTTGATATCGCTGTTGTCGCCATCGGCCGTGTAGCTGTCATTAGTGCTTAAATGGGTAGTGGTATAATCGATATATTCAACATCGCCGCTTATGAAACCATATTTGCCTATGAAAACAGACGCACCACCTGCTAATTTTAACGGCGTACGCAGATTGTAGCTTAGCTGATATGGTTCGGATACGTTTTGATAACTTTTGCCACCTGTATATTGCGTGGCAAGCCCTTCGGCATATGAATCATCAATATTATAAAACGTTGGCGAGGTAAATGTAAAACCTAAACGTAAGGCCTGTATGGGTTTATAAATAATACCCAATTTGGCGTTGAAGCCCGAGCCTTTGGTACTTTGATCTTGCGCAAAAGTGGATGAAAAGTCGGTAGGGTTGCCGCCGTTGGTTATAATGGCATTGCCATTTTCGGTAAACCTGGCATGCGAATTATACCTGATATCTGTAATAGCCAGTCCCAAACCTAAGTAAAGCTTATTGCTGTAATTGGCACCGAACGAAAGGTTAAACTCCGACTGGCCGCCGGTACGGGTAATCCCCGCCAATTGCCTTACCGGAACATTCACTGTGCTTGCATACGAATTCGGGTCAGTTGCAGGGCCAAAATTATCGATCAGGACATGATCATATGCCCAGCCATCGAGCCCATTGGGGTTAACACTGCCATATTGAGATACTTCGCGCTTGGCGATACCGGCATAGTAATCAGAAATAGAACTGGTTTGGTTTGTACCGCCGTAAGCGACGTTTTCATAAAAGTTATTGGTACGGCTGTAGCCCGCGCCATAATTGATGCTTAGCCAGCCTTTGCTTTTGTCGCGCCCACGGGTAGTTAGCTGCTGATAAAATACGATGGCAGCGTTGCTCATATTCACATCATTACGGTTGGCGCTGCCTGCCTGCCCAAAAAAGCTGGAGCTTATTTTGGAGTTATCATACTCAGGGGTAATACTAACCTCCGAGTGTGTAAAAAAGCCTAAGCCGGCAGGATTGCCGCTAACGGAGCTTAAATCGCCGCCTACGGCTGTGCCGGCGTTGCCAATAGCTTTGATACGTGAGGTTGACCCGGTTTGAAAGGTTGAAAACCTGATGGCATCCTGTGAGTATTGTGCAAAACTATCTTTAGTAATTGCTACTATAGCAATTATGCTTAGTAAATACTTGATTTTCATAAAATTCAGGTAAATAAAATATAAGATTTAGGTTTATGGTCTTGATGGTCTGCCGCCACCGCCGCCACTGCTGCTGCCGGTGCTGCGTGAACTGCCGCCGCTTGAGCTTGGTGATGGGGTATACGATGGTTGCTGTGATGTACGTTCAACCTGTGGCTGTCTGTAAACCGGCTGTGCATCACGGGTAGGCGCCGCGTCCGTACGGGCCGGGCGTGCATAGCGGGTGCCGTTGTTATTATTATAACTGTTATTTCCGCTATTGCTGCTGCCGTTACTGTAAGTGTTCGTTCTGCTGCCCAATGGTCTGTTACGCCCTCCGGGAATGTAGCCTATACCGGAAGTGGCACTGCTGACAGGGCGACGCCCGCTGCCTGCAAAAGGATTGCCATTACCACGATAAGGACGCGCTGTACCTGACGAAGCATAGCCTCCACCATAGTAACCGCCATATCCACCGTATCCGTAACCGCCGCTGTAATAACCGCCGTATCCACCATATCCGTAGCCTAAGCCCCAGCCACCATAATAACCGCCGTATCCATAACCTAATCCTAAGCCAAGGCCGCCGTAGTAGCCTCCATAACCCAATCCCCAGCCGTTGTAATAACCAGCACCGCCATAATATCCTAAACCACCATAGCTCAATCCATAGTTGTAGTAAGGATAGTTATTGTACGCCGAATAAAAGTCGTCATAATAGCCGAAAGGAGAAAAGTAACTGAAACGGTTTATACGTGCCGAATAATCATCGTAGTAAAAGTAATCATCGTCGTCATCGCTATATCCATCCTCTGCAACCGGGGTTTGGTTGTAAGCCGGCTGTTGTGCATAAACAGGTTCATCGCCCGCTCGTGCATCAGAAAAATAAACGTTGTCATTACTTTGGTTTGATGCAAGCTTGGTTGTAGAGCAGGAACTCAATGCCATGGCACCGATAATAAACATTCCTATCGCGATGTTCCGTTTCATATACAGGTAAGTAAAAAGTGCAAGGTCAAATAAGTTTTAAATTTATAAATTTGGCAGCAATATACAACAATTACACAAGTCCAAATTCTATCCAATCAATATGAGCAAAGGTGTTATTAGTAAAGACGAAGATTATTCGCAATGGTTTAACGACTTAGTAATTAAATCTGACATGGCCGAGTATTCGCCGGTTAGAGGCTGTATGATCATTAAACCGTACGGTTATTCAATATGGGAAAAGATCCAGGCGGTACTTGACGAGATGTTTAAAGACACCGGTCACAGCAACGCTTACTTCCCGCTTTTAATACCTAAGTCATTCTTTAGTAAAGAAGCCAGCCATGTTGACGGTTTTGCCAAAGAATGTGCTGTTGTAACCCATTACCGCCTCAAAAATGATGGCGAAGGAAATATTATTGTTGACGAGGAAGCCAAGCTTGAAGAGGAGCTCATCATCCGTCCGACATCAGAGACTATTATCTGGAACACTTACAAGGGTTGGATCCAATCATACCGCGACCTGCCTATCCTGGTTAACCAATGGGCCAACGTAATGCGCTGGGAAATGCGCACCCGTTTGTTTTTGCGTACCAGCGAGTTTTTATGGCAGGAAGGCCACACCGCGCATGCAACGGCTGAAGAAGCGGTAGCCGAAACCGAGCAAATGCTGAACGTATATGCCGATTTTGCCGAAAACTGGATGGCATTGCCGGTAGTAAAAGGCCGTAAAACTGCTAATGAGCGTTTTGCCGGTGCTTTGGATACCTATTGTATTGAAGCTTTGATGCAAGACGGTAAAGCCTTACAGGCTGGTACATCGCACTTTTTAGGACAAAACTTTGCCAAAGCGTTTGATGTAAAGTTCACCAACAAAGAGAATAAAATTGAACACGTTTGGGCTACTTCATGGGGCGTTTCAACCCGTTTAATTGGGGCATTGATCATGGCTCACAGCGATGACGCAGGCCTTGTATTGCCTCCGAAACTTGCACCAATTCAGGTTGTAGTTGTGCCTATCTATAAACACCAGGAAGAGCTGGATAATATCAGCGCCTATGTTAACTCGTTAAAAAAGGAACTTAAGGCTAAAGGTATCTCTGTAAAATTTGATAACCGTGACACCCATCGCCCGGGAGCTAAATTTGCTGAATACGAACTGAAAGGTGTTCCATTACGCGTAGCCATAGGCAGCCGTGATATGCAGAACGGAACAGTTGAACTGGCCCGTCGTGATACTAAAACAAAAGAAACAACCACACAGGAAGGCCTTTCCGGTAAAATAGAAAGCCTGCTCGAGGAGATCCAAAATAACATCTACAAAAAAGCGTTCGATTTCCGGGCTGAAAATACCACCGAAGTTGATACCTGGGATGAATTTAAACGTATGCTCGATGAACAACCCGGCTTTATCAGTGCACACTGGGACGGCACATCCGAAACCGAACAAAAAATAAAAGAGGAAACTAAGGCGACAATCCGTTGCATACCTTTGGATAATAAACAGGAAGAAGGTAAATGTATCTTCACCGGTAAGCCATCGACGCAGCGGGTGTTATTTGCGAGGGCGTATTAGATTTGTAAAGTCCATAGTCTATGGTCGATAGTCCATAGCTATGAGTAATTGTTTTTTTACTATGGTCCATGAACTATCGACTATGGACCGTGCTTACAGCACCACTCATGAAATTCGCAACTAAAGCTATACACGCAGGGCAGGAGCCCGATCCAACTACCGGCGCTATTATGACGCCGATATATCAAACATCAACCTACTGGCAAAAATCGCCGGGAGATAATAAGGGCTATGAGTACTCGCGTGGTACCAACCCTACCCGTAAAGCGCTGGAAGATTGTTTGGCTGCTTTGGAAAACGCAAAGTTTGGCCTGGCGTTTTCGAGCGGTATGGGCGCTACTGATGCGGTGATGAAACTGCTTGCGCCCGGCGATGAAGTTATTACCGGTAATGACCTTTACGGTGGTTCGTACCGGATCTTCACTAAGATCTTTGCTAACTACGGCATCAAGTTCCACTTTTTGGATCTGTCTGATCCGGAGCTTGTTCGTGCCCATGTGAATGATAAAACCAAATTGGTTTGGATAGAGACACCTACTAACCCAACCATGCGGATTGTGGACGTGGAAGCTATAGGTAAGATCACGAAAGAGAAGAATTTACTTTTTGTGGTGGATAATACCTTCGCTTCGCCATACCTGCAAAACCCGATAGATATGGGTGCTGATATTGTAATGCATTCGGTAACCAAATACATTGGCGGCCATAGTGATGTGGTGATGGGTGCATTGATGCTGAACGATGAAGAGCTTTATAAAAAGCTCTGGTTCATCTATAACGCCTGCGGAGCCACTCCTGGACCGATGGATAGTTTCCTCGTTTTGAGAGGTATCAAAACCCTGCACTTACGCATGAAAGCCCATTGCGAAAACGGAAGGCAAATAGCTGAGTTTTTGAAAGATCATCCCAAAGTTGAAAAGATCTACTGGCCGGGCTTTACCGATCATCCTAACCATGATATCGCTAAAAAACAAATGCGCGATTTTGGTGGCATGATCTCCATTGTATTGAAAGACGCCGATCTGAAGGAGACTTTCCGCATTGCATCGTCATTTAAAGTATTTTCATTGGCCGAGTCATTAGGAGGAGTTGAATCATTGATCAATCACCCGGTAAGCATGACCCACGGCTCAATTCCTAAAGCCGAACGTGAAAAAGCAGGCGTAGTTGATAACCTGCTGCGCCTGAGCGTAGGTGTAGAAGATATCGAAGATTTGCTGGAGGATATTAAGCAAGCTTTAAGTTAAGCTTTATATTAAAAAATACGCGTCATTGCGAGGTACGAAGCAATCCCCGACAGGCAGAGCCGCTCTGTATAGTTTGGGATTGCTTCGTACCTCGCAATGGCGTTTTTGTAAATACTCATGACAGAAAATCTCAAAGCGTTCCTCGACGCGAAAGTTGCCCAATACAACCGCCCCGAATTTATTGAGAATGATCCGGTAACCATCCCGCACATGTTTAGCCAAAAGCAGGATATCGAGATCATGGGTTTCTGGGCTGCCACACTGGCCTGGGGACAGCGGGTTACCATTATCAAAAAATGCAAAGAACTTATTACGTTGATGGATGGCGCGCCTTACGATTTCATCATCAATCATGAAGAGCCTGATCTGAAAAAGCTGTTAAAGTTCAAGCACCGCACTTTTAATGATGTGGATACTTTATATTTCATCGCTTTTTTTCGGCAGCATTATGAACGGTTTGAATCGTTGGAGGATGCGTTTATGCCCCCCGGCCCCCTGAAGGGGGAGACAAAGGTTCAAGCTATTGAGGCTGCTTTAAATCATTTTCGCTCATACTTTTTTTCCTTGCCCGATTTTCCACATCGTACTAAAAAACATGTGTCATCACCATCGCAAAAATCAACCTGCAAACGGCTGAATATGTTTTTACGCTGGATGGTGCGGAAGGACGATAACGGCGTTGATTTTGGCATCTGGAACCGCATCAAACCGGCCGATCTGATCTGCCCGCTTGATTTGCATGTTGACAGGGTATCGCGCAAACTCAATCTTATCACCCGAAAACAAACCGACTGGCAAACGGCCGTTGAACTGACCGAAAGACTCCGCGGGTTCGATCCTAACGATCCGGTTAAATATGATTTTGCCTTGTTTGGTTTGGGGATAGAAGAACGCTGGGGCGTACAGTTTTAAATATTAGCATTCTACTTACCCAAAACTACAATACCTGGTTTAGGGGCATCAACAAGTTCTGTGCGCACCAATGTACCGTTATTGAAATAATAATAATGATATGATAGTGGTTTTGATTGTGCATCTGCAGAAGCTATTCGCCTGTAAACTGCATGTTTTGAGGTTTCTTCAACTAACTCCAGGTTATACTTTTCTGAATTTTTAAATTCGCTTTCACTCATCCCTATGGTATAGTGTTTTACACTACAACTGGAGAATACCAGTAGAATTGACAGGCTTATAATTGAGTTTTTTAAGGCAGACATGTGATTAAGTTTATTTTTCGTAATGTAGGTATGACTCTGACGAAAAACAAAGGTTTATTCAATGCCTTTTATTTTTTATTATTGAAATAAACTTGCAAAGTTCCCAAAGTTTCGTAATGCTTAATTTATATCCTTTTTTTCATCTGACTGATTTGTATCAGAAGTAGTTATATCTAATATGTCATTTAATAATTCTTTCGCTTTTGTTTTTGAAGTTATTAAATGAATGATTCCTGTGATTAAATAAAATGCACCAAAAAATATGATACCTTCATATTGACCGTCAATGAGGAGAAGAGTACTCAACGCTGCTAACATGATTAGTGGTATAAGCAAGTCGTTATAGTAAGTTAAACTAACCATTGTACAATTATCGGCAGTACTAACTTCGAATTCACCACCATCTAATCTTGTCGGTTCAAAGTTCCACCGCAACTGCCATTGACTTATATCAAATTTCACTGATTTGTCCGTTTCATTTATTAAACGGTATTCTTTTTCGTTTAGCTGAAAAAGTATTTTTTCAATTATAGCCTGAGTTTGTAAAACTGTCGTTTGAGATATCTGGGATTTTATTTTAAGATCCATCTGCAATAAGGGTTAACCAAAGTTACAAGAAAGAATGGTTATGTTGTACCCAATGATCTACCCATAAACCTAAAATAGAATAATCCCTACGCCTCTTCCCTAAAATAAACTTTATAATAATTCATCGCCCGGCCATCATCAAAACCTTTCTCAATCAGTTCTTTATCGCCGTGAATATAGATGTGGAAGTTTTTATCAAGCTTTAAAACGCTTTTGTAAACACGGGCCTGCTTCTTTACCGCGTTTTCTGATATAATAAAATTATCGGCAATAGGGCTGTCAAATTCCTGCTCGTACTGGTTTTTGAAAGTTTTGAATGATTCGATGGCCTGTTCATTACCGATCACTTCGTTCGAAAACTCCTCCATATCAAAGGTTTCCTTTTCTTTAAAATACTTCATGGAGCGGTTTAGCAGGTCGATCTTGTCGGCCTTGCTCATCTCAAATTCTTCATCGATTTTTTCGGTGATGAAGTTTTTGTAAATGCCCAGGGTATTGTTGGTTTGATTGAAGCTGTCGTTGCGGATCTTTAATTGCAGGAAATCATCCTTCCAAAATCGCGCCGCTTCCTGTCCGCCGTTGGTTTTATCAACCACAACAACCTTGTAGCCGTTCTCTTTTTCGATATTGAAGATTAGTACACCTTTATCCAGTTTATTAATATTGATGGCATCCTGCTCATAATCAACCTGGAAACCGCCTTTGTCCGGGTAAACTTTAAGGTAAGTTTCCTTGTTTTCCGACTTGAAGATACCGATGGCATCCAGTGGGTTGCCTTCAATTTGCACTTTATTAAAGTAAACCACATAAAGCTCGCCGCCTTTAATGTTAGGGTGATTGGTAACCTTGTACAAATGCTTCGCTATTTTCTCAGATGCCTCATGAAACTTAGTGTTGTCATCAAATACCTGTGTGGCAAAGTGGTGCAGCTCGTTTAGTTCCAGGTCGCCACTGCTGTGCATCAGGTGATAAACCTCGTTAGCCTTTTCAAAAGGTTTCAGAAAATACTGCATAAGCAGGTTGGGAATAATCTCATCCTTCAATTCTAACGGCTGTTCGGAAAGGGCATACATCTCTTCCTGCGACTGATTATCAACATGATGTACCGAAATAGTATCGAGCGAAGCTTCAAAAAAAGTTACCATAATTGCCTGCGAAGGTAAAGATTTTAGTTAATGGTTCATGGATCATAGTTCATGGTGTGCCCGCGTTTTTCATGTTCAAGTCATATGGAGATGGATTAGAAGGAGCAGGTGAGAAAAATCACCACGAAATAACGACCTTTGCACTTTGGTAAATTAGGCGGGCTTAGGCTATGATCTATGAACCATTAACTATCAACTAAAAAATGACAGATAATACCGATACCATAGTTGCCCTTGCCACACCAAACGGTGTGGGCGCCATTGCTGTGATTCGCCTTTCGGGCCCTGATGCCATAAACATAGCCAACAGTGTTTTTAAAGGCAAAGACCTGAGCAAACAGGCATCGCATACGATTCATTTCGGCAGTATTGCCGATGGTGATTTGATTTTGGACGAGGTGCTGGTATCGTTGTTTGTTGGTCCGCGGTCATACACCCGCGAAAATGTTGTTGAGATTTCATGTCATGCTTCGGGTTATATTATTGAAAGTATCATTAAGCTGTTCATCAAAAAAGGTGCACGGTCGGCCAAACCCGGCGAATTTACCCTAAGGGCATTCCTCAATGGTCAGCTCGACCTGAGCCAGGCCGAAGCTGTGGCCGACCTGATCGCCTCCAACTCTAAAGCATCGCAGCAGGTGGCCTTGCAACAACTTCGCGGAGGCTTCAGCACTCAGTTACAGGCCCTGCGCGAGCAACTGGTAAACTTTGCTTCGCTCATTGAATTGGAACTCGATTTTGCTGAGGAAGATGTAGAGTTTGCCAACCGTGACCAACTGAAAAATCTGATCCATGAAATTACTAAAATAGTAGGTAGGCTGATCCAATCGTTTGAATTGGGAAATGCTATTAAAAATGGGGTCAATACGGTGATAGCAGGTAGGCCGAATGCCGGTAAATCAACCTTGTTGAACGCGCTGCTCAATGAGGAGCGTGCTATTGTAAGCCACATCCCCGGTACTACAAGAGATACGATTGAGGAGGTGCTGAATATCCAGGGCATTAATTTCAGGCTGATTGATACTGCCGGTATCCGGGAAGCTACCGACGCCATTGAACAGATAGGCGTACAGCGCACCATGGAAAAGATCAGCCAGTCGGCCCTGTTGGTTTATGTTTTTGATGCTGCGGAGATTACTATCGAAGAACTGAACAATGATATTGCCAGCCTGCAAAAGCCCGGAGTTACCATATTAGTGGTAGCCAATAAAGCAGATCTGCTAAATAAGTCCGACAGTCAGAAAGCCGGGATGTCCGAAAAGAGCTTCGCAGATTTATTTGCTAATCAGAATTTTGATAAGCGGGATCTATCCACTTCTGCTACCTCCCTCCTCCAGCCGTTGGGACTTCCAGACATTATTTTTATCTCCGCCAAAGAAAAACGACATATTGACGATCTGAAACACAAGATTTACTCGTCTGCCGTAAAAGACCAGCTCAGTGGTGACGAAACCCTGGTTACTAATATCCGCCACCTCGAAGCCTTACAAAAAACTGAAGAGGCGCTTGTAAGGGTATTGGGCGGTATTGATGGCAGCATAACTTCCGATTTTTTGTCGATGGATATTAAACAGGCGCTTCACTACCTCGGTGAGATCACAGGTGTTGTTACTACGGATGATTTGCTGGAGAATATTTTTAGTAAGTTTTGTATCGGAAAGTAATCACGCAAGTTGACAAATGCTTACTACTTAAACATTAATTCATAAATAAGGTATTATTCCTTTTTGCTAATATTGAGAGCGTTCACCTGCACTTGTACCTTACGTTAACCAGCACTGCCAATAAATTGGTCAAGATCCTAATTTAAGTTTTTGTTTAAGCCTGTACCTGGCCATGCGGATACTTTTTGGCTCAACGCCAAGGCGGTTAGCTATTTCCTTGGTATCAAGCCCCATTAAAATATATGAGCAATATTTTAGGTCGAGGCGAGTAAGGCTGTTTTCGGCCTGTTGCTGCAGGGCATTGAAAAAACCGGGACGACTTTGGCTTACGATCTGCTGCTCATCAATACTTTTATCCATCCGCAGGTTTTGGTTAATGATGCGGCCTACACCAGTGAGCGCGGTTATACCGAAATATTGGAACAACTGTTAATGGCGGGTGCCGAAAGCCGGTAATAAAACAATACTGGTTTATGATGAGTGCCTGCCGCAATATATGGAACCGGCAGGCATCTATTTATTGAAATCTTTAACGGCACTTAGTCAAGCAATGTCCAGGTACGTTTAGTTTGAATGGTTTGTATGGCTTGCTGCTCGGCAACTACAATGTTCTCTTTGCGCTGGCCTATGTATTCTAACGTACTAAGCTTATTCCACAGGGCAACAATTACCCGCATAAACTCATCAACCGCTGTCATTGACGAGTTTATTTCATGATGATTATAAACTATTTCGATCAAACGGGCTAACAGCTCTTCAAAATTGCCGGGTGTTACATCCTTCCATTCATAAAAATATTTAAGCAATTCTTCCCGTTCTGCTCCCGGCATGCTTTTAACGGTACTGAAAAAGAGGTGTGCCATTTCTGAAAAGCAGGAAACCAATTGGACAGGTGGTTGAAGATAGATCAGGTTTCGGTATGAAAAATAAATCCTCGCGATATAATCAAGCATTTTATCGCACAGCAGCTTTACATTTTTACCAATAGTAGATACCGAATCTTTCGACGTGATCTTGTCAATAATACGGAACGAAAGCAGCTGAAGGTTGTTGATCTGTGCCCCAAAATTTTCATAATAGGTCATCAGGCCGGCATGGCTTATCAGCGAGGTACATGGCGGGATATAGCTTACATTAGCCTGAAAGGTGCTTCCGCTTCGTACAAATTTACCAACCTCCATAAAGTGCGCCCCCATGCTGTTCAGTTGTGAAGCCGGCAAAATAGTGATATCGTAATGTTTGCTGATATCGGGATAGCGGATGGGCTGTTCTTCCGGGTCGGGTGTGCCTGAGGGTACACGTTCAAAGGGGTTTACGGTAAGCAGCACATAATAGGTTTCTGATGCTTCATTGATAGTTTCCTGGCCAAAGTAATGGCTAAATGTTAACGGTTGTTCGGCACGGGTAATATCAATCCTGAAACCTTCGGCAGTAATGGCGTTACACTGGTTTAAAGTTACCTGCACCTGGCCTGATGCCCGTTCGGTGATCTGGATATCCAGCGATGAGCTTTGCCCTTGTGCGGGTGGAAGCAGCCCGAAATTATTATTGTTGAGCGGCAGCGAATTGGCATCGCGTACTATATCATGAATAAAATTATCAGTATTAACAAAATGTGCGCTGGAAATTTTCATTCCATCTATCCAGTTCACAGGTTTATGTTTTAATGGGCTGATCATGTTTTTTGTTTTAATAAAGTTTACAGGTAAATGGCCTGGTCACCGGTACGGGCGGGTTCACTTACCACTTCCGATACACGTTTGGCAAATATGGTTACCGATTCGGTTATCCGGTTTTCTGTAATATTAAGGTCCGGGTCGATAAAGTGGCGTTGCTTAAAAAACGACGGCTTAATATAAAAGATCCACTTATAGCTTTCATTATTATTAAGCTTATACTGCACCGTTGATTTTGGAAATTTAAGATTATAATCATCAATAAACTTTTGAAACCACTGGCCAAAGTTCATATTTGGCGGTGCTTTGGCCTTTACTTTAAGCGGTTCAGGATCGTCGGTGCTTTTATACAGATCAAGTTCGAGCACCATCAGCCTGTCAAAATCCAGGTGTTCCATGCTGATCTCTTCAGGCGTACGGGGATATTGCCAAACCTTGTAAATTTCGAGCGGGATGCTTAAAAAGGCGATGTACCCCCACCAAAAAACCGGCGGTAATAAAAATATCAGGATACTGGTTGAAGCCCACAGACCATATTGCATATCATTAAGCCAGTTAAATGCCAACTTGAAAAGAAACATCCCCAGCAAGCATGATATTAAAGAAGCCACGAGGAAAAACCATTTTTTATCGAGAAACTGATCTTCATGGTATTTGCCTGCAAGCCAGGTGTAAAATACACCCATACCTAAATATATCAGTTGGCAAAATAAGTACCCCCACGGCATAAACTGCATACCTAAAAAGCCCAAAAAACCCGGAACTCCCAATATAACCGCCGTTAAAAGTAAAGTGATGATAAGGCGCCTGTTACTTAGATATTTGTTTTTCTTGTTCACCACCGACATGATCAGGGCGGCAATGAAGAACAGGACAGGAGCTATCAGATAACTTATAAAAAACGATTTAAGGTTCATGAGTATTAAATATGTAGGCCGGGCAGCTATCTTATATAAATTTCAATTTAGTATAATCAATTACCGATAATATTGGTTATTGTTTTGGATAGCATCAATTATTTAAATCACAAATGAGAATAAAAAAGCCTAATCAAATTGATACTGACTTTAAAGCAGCATCTATAGCGGCCGAAATTATTGAAAATGAAATGGTTAGTACCAGTGATGTAATAATACTGCCCAAAGGCCCTAAAAAGCGTGCCTATGATAAGGAGATAGCAGGCATAACAGCTGATAAAAAAACTGAAAGTAAAAAACCGGTAACCACCATTTGGGTTAACCGCGATGGGTTTTATGATATGCTGCCCGAGGGATTGTTTCACCGGCCGCCTGCTTCGAGTGTGATGATCACCGAGGAGGATATGATCAAAGATATTAAAGCCCGCCGCGAAGAAGAAAAACAAACCCGCCGCTTTTTTGCCCCATTTGAGGCCG
This sequence comes from Mucilaginibacter gossypii, assembly GCF_017569325.2. Taxonomy (NCBI): domain Bacteria; kingdom Pseudomonadati; phylum Bacteroidota; class Sphingobacteriia; order Sphingobacteriales; family Sphingobacteriaceae; genus Mucilaginibacter; species Mucilaginibacter gossypii. The sequence goes on from NZ_CP071878.2 coordinate 4,067,297, forward strand.
AGCTTAACTATTTCAGAACACTGGTCGAGCTTTATGAAAACCGGCTCGACAAAAAAAATGAATACGATGAGCTGATCAATATATTTTTAAAGGAATGGCAGGAGTTTGAGTGTTTTACAAAAAAGCAGATGCTTATTTTGATACATGTTTTACCTGTAATACATGAGCAGCGCAATAATATAAATTTTGTAAGCAGTATCATTAATATGATGTTCGATGTACCTTTATCATTGCATTACAAAACGGTATACCCGAAGCAAAAAAACGATACCACTGCAAATGGCGGAACAGCCCTTGGCGCCGGTACTTTAGGCGTAAACTTTATTGCCGGGCAGGTTATTGAGGCCGAGCGAAAATTAATCATGAACATAGGCCCCGTGAGCGCCACCCTGATGCTGGAGTTTTTGCCCGGCACATCTGCTGCAAAAGCTATTGATGTATTATTATCCTACTTTATACCTTTAGGCACCGACGTGCAATTTAACCTCCTTGCCGATCCTGCCTCGCAAAAATTGGTTATCGGCGAGGCAGGGGCCAATGCTACCCTTGGTTATACTACTTATTTGGGGTGACGATGATACCAATCTCAATTTTATGTCCTGGAGTATGTACGCGTCTTTTTCACAAAATAAAAATTGTCATATAGATATAGGAAGCAACAAGCATAGGGTTAAAGAGAAATCTTCTACACCCCACAATGCAGACGTACAACACATTTCTCACTCGTTCTTCGTTTTGAAATGACTTTCATATATAGTTACTTCTTAGCCTGCTTCAACAGCCAGTGGGCGACATCATTCACTGCCTTGTCATTCTCATACCCGGCAGGCAACCTGCCGTTCACATATTCATTGTAAAGCCACGGATCGCCAACAGCTATTACTGTCCCCTTACCATATTTGGCAGATGCTATGATCGTAGCACCATCTTTATTTTTAAGTACAGGTACGGCAGTCCCGGCTAAACCTATCGAACAGGCATCTTTCATAAAAACCTTAGTAGCTGTTTTCAATACCGGATTGTTTTTTACGTAGACAGCACCATCCTCAAAATGAGCATCATCAATTACATGGTTTTGCAGATCGTTATTGAAATGCATCCCGAATTTTGCAGCAAGGTTATTGAAATGAGGCAGCTCCACATTAACGCTGTCGTTAGCCATCATCAGCAGCACACCACCTTTTTTTACCCAGGCAGCAATTTGCTCAATATCATCTTCCTGGATATAGTTTGGGTTCGGGCTCTCCTTTTTAGTATCAGGGTCAACAATTATATAAACAGATGAACCTTTCAGGTTTTCCAATGTAGGTGCCATACCAAGGGTATCCAGCTTAGCGCCGCGGCTTGTAAAAGCCTCGCCAAAAATCTTGAAACCGTTGTTGTCCGTTTCATCCCACAGATAATGAAAGCGTTCCGGTTGCCCGTTTACGCCCTTGTGCACCTCGTGGTTAAAATAATAATCGAGTGTTACGGTTTGGCCGCTTGCGGCAAAGCCTGCAAGGATAAATAGCGTGATGAGCGATAATCTTAGTTTCATAGCAGCTTTATTATTTGGTTAGCCTGCGGTAGGTGTTATCACCATAGAATTAACTTTTTTATCTATTTTTCAGGTGTTCAATTTTTTTAGGTGTAAACACTTTCACTTGTTTTCAAAAAAAAAATACTGATAATCAATATGTTAACTTTAGCAAAAAGCACCTTTTTAGCAAAAACGAACACATGTCCATTGATAATCAACAAGTTAATATTTTACAAGATCAAAAATTGAACACCTTGTTTTTAAAAAATTGAACACTTGTGTTTGTGCCCAGCTTTACGGCCATATATCTCAGCGGTCATGCTGAGTGTTTAAATCCGTGGCCTCTAAAGGTTAGATGACAAAGAGGGCCTGTCAGTCTGAGCCTGTCGAAGACTCGTGCGCAGAGACCCTGCCCGCCATACTTCGACAGGCTCAGTATGACACTCCTTTTTTTAAGTTGTCATGGGTAACTTGTTTCAGCACCTCACTCGCCAAGTAACTGTCATGTATGAAGCTGACCTTAACAATGGGATCCCGAAATAAATTCGGGATGACCTTAGTTATCTTATTCCGCTAAACTCCACCAAAAATCGAGAACCCGCCGTCAACGCAGATCATCGAACCGGTTACAAATACCGAGGCATCGCTCAGCAACCATACCAGTGCTCCTTTCAGTTCATCGGCATGGCCAAAGCGTTTAAACGGCGTTTGTTTGATCACCAGTTCGCCCCTTTGGGTATAACCGCCTTCGGGTTTGGTGAGCAGGTAACGGTTTTGTTCGGTAAGGAAAAAACCCGGTGCCAAAGCGTTCATCCTTATTGCATCACCATAACGGTTAGCCAGCTCAACCGCAAACCATTGATTATAGCAATCAACTGCGGCTTTGCCCATGTTATAACCTAACACTTTGGTTATAGCTCGCTTACTGTTCATTGACGATATGTTAACAATGCTGCCTTTACCTGTTTTGGCAATGGCTTCGCCGAAAACCTGTGTAGGGATCAGTGTACCCCAAAGGTTCAGCTCCATTACTTTTTTCATGCCATCGATATTCATTTTAAAAATATCCTCATCGGGCTGTAAAACCCCCTCGGGCATGTTACCGCCCGCACCGTTCACCAGGCCATCTATCCTGCCAAAAGCTGCCAGCAATTTATCTTTGGCGGCTACCAGTTCGGCCTCGTTCATTACATCGGCTACCAGTGCTATGGCTTTGCCGCCGGCTGCATTTATGGCGTTGGCACGCTCTTCTGCTACCTGGGCATTACGACCAAGAATGCCTACCGCGCCCCCCGCCTCAACAATACCATCTATAAATGCTTTGCCTAATATGCCTGTTCCGCCGGTTACTACAATTACTTTACCGGCTAATGAAAATTGATTCTCCACTTAAACTATATTTTTAAGGTTGATTGTATGATTATTTAAGATCTGTTATAGCTATAGCGTCCATATCGGTATAATCCAGGTTTTCGCCTGCCATACCCCAAATAAAGCTATAGTTTGACGTACCACTGCCCGAGTGGATGCTCCACGGCGGCGACACCACAGCATCATAATTATCCATGGTGATATGCCTTGTTTCCTGTCCTTCGCCCATGTAATGAAAAATCTTTTGGCCTGCCGGTACGTCGAAATAAAAATATGCCTCCATACGCCTGTCGTGCACGTGGGCCGGCATGGTATTCCAAACACTGCCTTCATGTAATATGGTAAGGCCCATCACCAACTGGCAGCTCCGTACACCTTCCAGGTGGATATATTTATTGATAGTGCGTTTATTTGCCGTTGCTACCGAACCCAGCTCAACCTTAACCGCATCAGCGTGGGTAAGCAGGGTTGTTGGATATACCGCATGTGCCGGCGATGACAGCAGGTAAAATACAGCCGGCACTGATGGATCGGCACTTTCAAAAGTCACGTTTTTGGTTCCTTTACCAATGTACAGGCAATCAAGCTTATTCATTTCAAAGGCTTGTCCGTCGGCTTTTACTACACCGGCACCGGCTACGTTAATGATCCCAATCTCGCGGCGCTCTAAAAAATATTCGGCGCGCAGGTTTGGGTAATTTGGCAGCTCAAGTGTTTTACTTACCGGGTTGGCCATACCTACAATCATCCTGTCGTAATGGGTATAGGTACAATTGATCTGGTCGGGCTGAACCTGTTTATCTATCAAAAATCTTTCGCGTATGGTAGTGGTATCGTAGCTTTTAAAATCCGTTGGGTGGACGCTGTGTATTGTTTTCAAAGCAAATGTTGTTTTAGAAAATCTTTTGTTAATAAATACAATTCTACAATCTTATAAACGATTTCAAAAGTCATTTAAGCCTTATTTTCACTCCAACGTTATAGTGATAACACGATTACTAAACACTAATAAAACCTAAACTATAACGTTAAAGTAAATATTTAACAGATCATACATCATTTTAATTAATTAAGCTTGTATTATTGGTACATAATGAGCTGCCGAACCAGGGCAACGTCAATTCAATAACCGGTAAACTATAAACTATGAAACAATTAGCAGCCTATAAAAACATCGCGCTACTAACCGTCTTTTTACTTATTGCGGGCATTGCTAATGCCCAGCAGCAGGAGTTTACAGCTAAAAGCGCAAAAACATGGGTAAAAAGCCGCATCTGGGCTAATGGGTTAAAGCTTAAATTAAACTCCTCAACCAATAACCTCGAATTTGCAAAACAATATGCCGCCAATAAAATGGTATGGGATAAGGCTTTTGAATTTCTGCGCGAACGCAATCTTGATCAGATAGCTCCCGGTAAATATCCTATAGATGGCGATAATGTTTATGCATCCGTTACTGAAGGCCCTTCCAAAGAGTTTGAACAATCAGCCTGGGAATCACACCAAAACTATATCGACCTGCAATATGTGATCAAAGGCAAAGAAAAGATCGGTGTTGCCCCTATTGAAAGCCTTACCGTTACCAAACCCTATGACCCGGCTAAAGACGGTGCCAACTACAGCGGCGAGGGTAAATACTACACCGCCACTCCCAACGAATTCTTCCTGTTTTTCCCGGGCGATGGTCACCGGCCTAATATCAAGGTTGATGGTTATGATAAGGTGAAGAAATTGGTTATTAAGATAAAGGAGATAAAGTAAATTTTTTCATGTCATTGCGAGGAGGAACGACGAAGCAATCGCATGCTGTACAGAGTGGCCCTGCTTCCGTGCGATTGCCGCGCTACGCTCGCAATGACACTTTTTTACCTACCTACACCTGCACCGTTTTCACCAGTTTCCTTACGTCAAAACCCTGTCCTGCTGCCTGCACCACCAACTGATTATAGATCTGTTCATCAAGTGTTGAACGGCGGCTCAGGATCCATAAGTAATTTCTATTCGGGTGCCCTACCATGGCATAGCTGTAATCATCAGCCAAAGCAATGATCCAGTATTTACCTTTAAATGGCCACTGAAATTGTACTTCCAACTTTGCGTTACTTGTTTTATCAGCAACAACAGCACTGCCCTCGGCAATTTTTATCTTATTATCTTTTATACAACGGTTTTTAACAATGATACTACCATCTTTTGCTAAACCATAGGCTGCCGAAGTAAAAGTGCAACCCGACTCAAACCATTGCGGGAAAGCGGCAATTTCAAACCAGGAACCAACATATTTTTTCAAATCCACATAAGGAACAGTTTCAAGCGGTTTGCAGCGGGTTGCCTGTAAGGCTAAAGCAGTTAAACCTAATGCTACAGAGGTTGCAATGATCTCTTTCTTCATAAACCAATAACGCCTGTTATGCCCAAAAAGTTTAAAACAAAAGCATATTAACGGCAGCCAAACGCCTTATCATTATTTAATTACCTTTGCGCCAAAGCATTATTTTTATAACATGCCCGGTAAAACAAAGATCAGTATTTTAGGCTGCGGCTGGTACGGCAGCGCATTGGCTAAAGCGTTAATTGCCGATGGCATGCAGGTAAAAGGCTCAACCACTTCTACCGCAAAAATGGATAACTTGGCTGCTTTGGGCATCCGGCCCTATGTAGTAAACTTTTCGCCGGGTGAGGAAATATATGATGCCGATTTTTTTGATTGCGATGTTTTGTGGATAGCCATTCCGCCCAAAAGCCGCAGCGGTGAGGGTGATATTTTTTTACAGAAGGTTAAAGGCATTGTCCATGCCATAAAAAGGTTTGCTATACAGCAATTGATTTTCGTCAGCTCCACCGGGGTTTATGCCGATAACAACAGGCACGTGAATGAAGAAACCGATCCACAGCCCAATACAGAAGCCGGCAGGATATTATTTGAAGCTGAGAACCTTTTCCGTGCTGAGGATGGCTTTAAAACAACCATTATCCGTTTTGCAGGATTGATTGGCCCCGGACGCAATCCCGGCAGGTTTTTTGCCGGTAAAAAGGAGATCCCTAACGGTGACGCGCCAGTGAACCTCATCCATCTTGATGATTGCATTGGCATCAGTAAGACAATATTGGCTAAGCAGGCTTTCGGCTATCTGTTTAACGGCTGCTCCCCCAAGCACCCTGCTAAGGCTGATTTTTATACACAGGCTGCTCTTGATTCGGGCTATGAAAAGCCGGAGTTTATAAGGGAGTTGAAGGAATGGAAAGTTGTGGAGAGTATAAACGTTGGACCGGTATTAGCTTATCAATACCAGGTCTTGATTTAATGACGCAGGTTTAAGCGTGGACGCTTAAACCATCTCAAAGCGTGAGCGTCCACGCTCACATCTAACAAATAGTAAGCGTGGGCGCTTGAACTCAAAAGCCTTAAAACACCGGCGCTTTCGCCTTATCACCCATCACAAATACCAGCTTCCCCCCTTTCATAATATCCTTATGTGTAATATATTCTTTGGGGTAAGGTTTACCATTTAAGCTGATGTTTTGCACATATTTATTCTCTTCGGATAGCCCCTTTGCTTCTATCACAAAACTTTTGCCGCCAGGTAAAGCAATGCTAACCCTATCTAATAGCGGCGCACCAAAAACATAACGGCCATCTGCCGGATTAACGGGATAAAAACCCATAGCAGTAAAGATATACCAGGCCGACATTTGTCCGCAGTCATCATTGCCAGAGAGGCCATCGGGTTTGTTTATATAAAACTGGTCGGCAATTTGCCTTACCAGTTCCTGGGTTTTGGCAGGGTTCCCGGCAAGCGTGTACAAATAAGCCACATGATGGTTAGGTTCGTTGCCATGTGCATACTGGCCTATTAACCCGGTAACATCAAGCGTTGAGCCTTTTCCAAACACTTTTGAATCCATAGTAAACAATGAATCCAGCTTGCCTGAAAATACTTTTTTGCCGCCCATGAGTTTAATCAAACCCGGAATATCATGCTGAACCTGCCAGGTATATTGCCAGGCATTGCCTTCGGTATAGTCACCACCAATGGCCAGTTGGCCACTATCTAAATTGGCAAAAGGCTGTACCCATTCGCCGTTTGATTTTCGGCCACGCATCAAACGCGTACTTTTATCAAACAGGCTATTATAAAACAGAGATCGTTTGATGAAATAATTGTAGTCACTTTGTTTGTTCAGCGCCTTGGCTAATTGAGCGGCGCACCAATCGTCGTAAGCGGCCTCCAGTGTACGGGAAACAGCTTCGCGTTTTACAGTATCTGATGGCAGGTAGCCATAACGCAGATATAGGCTCCAATCGTATTTTGGATTTTTATTATGTGTGAGCGTGTTTTTAATGGCAGCAAATGCCTTTTGCCGATCAAAACCTTTAATCCCTTTCAGCGCGGCATCTACAATTACCGGTACGGCATGGTTACCGATCATGGCGTAGCTTTCCTTACCCCACAGCGTCCAGATTGGCAGCATACCTGCCACGTCGTTGTGTTGTAACATGCTCTCTACCATTTGCCCGTCTTTTTCAGGACAAATAATAGTATACAGTGGATGGGTGGCCCTGTAAGTATCCCATAATGAAAGCGTAGAATAGAAAACTTTATCAGCGGATCGGTGCACCAGGCTGTCGGCCCCGCGATATTGACCGTCAACATCCGCAATGTTGTTAGGCTGGATCAAGGCGTGGTACAGGCTGGTATAAAATGCTATTTTCTCTTTTTTGCTGCCTTTGGCTTTAAGTTTACCAAGATTATTTTCCCATGTACGGGCTACTTCCGTTTTTACCTGTTCAAATGTTTTGTGCTGTGTTTCGGCCAGCAGGTTTTTACGCGCACCGGCAATACTTACGCCCGATACCCCAACTTTAGCTTCAATAGTTTCACCGGGTTTCAGATCGAAATCCAATATTAAGCGGCGTTTATTATCGCCATCAATAAAATGCTGTCCGGTAAACGGGCGGTTAAAAACAGCCGTGAAATATACTTTTTTATCTACCCATTGGCTGGTGAAGGCATAACCACTGATAGTTATTTTGCTATCGATAGTGATCTCCCCGTCAGAAACATGCTCAGCCAATTGCTCCGGGCTATCAACCAGTCCGCTTTGCATATCAACAAGCAAATGTGCTTTACCGGCTTTTGTAAAAGTATACCGGTGCAAACCAGTATGGGCAGAAGCAGTTAGTTGAGCCTTAATATTGTTATCGCCCAAAATCACTTCATAATAACCGGGCGATGCTTTTTCTTCCTGATGAGAAAATTTGCTTTGAAAATTTTGAGGTTGATCGCCCTGAAAGGGAAAAAACAGCACATCTCCTAAATCAACACCACCTGTACCGCTTAAATGGGTATGCGCGAAACCGGTGATCACGTTATCTTCATAACGATATCCCGAGCAGTAGTCCCAACCAAAATTCCCGGTCTCAGGACTAAGCTGAACCATACCAAAAGGCACCGTAGCGCCCGGAAAGGTATGCCCGGTTGCGGAAGTGCCAATGAAGGTGTTTACGTATTTATTATACGATTGCGCATTAACCTCAACAGCCAAAGTCAACACTAATAAAACGGCAATCAACTTTTTCATGACCTTTTACTATTTATATTCAATTGTCTTTTTTAACACAACATCTTCGGCCGAGCGTGCTATCATCACATCAAATGTACCGGGTTCGGTTACCTGTTTCATTTGATTATTCCAGATAGCGATATCTTCGGGTTTTACAATAAATTTAACTGTTTTGGTTTCGCCGGGTTTAAGGTTGATCTTGTCAAAACCCTTGAGGGCCATTACAGGCGTAGTTACCGAATTTACCTTATTGCCCAGGTACATTTGTACCACTTCCTTACCGGCCATGCTGCCGCTGTTGGTTACATCTACCGAAACCGTTATAGTCTCATTTTTTCCGAACGACGCTGCCGATACCTGCAGTTTACTATATTTAAATGAAGTATAGCTCAATCCATAACCAAAGGGGAACAGCGCATCCGGCGATGAAAAAACATAGTCTTGTCCCGGTTTTTCGGTTGAACCCGGATTGTGATAAAAACCTTTGTTGGATGCCACATGATTATAAAAAACCGGGATATGCCCGGTTGACTGTGGGATAGATACCGTAAGCCTGCCTGATGGGTTTACCTTGCCGAACAGGATGTTGGCAATGGCATTGCCTCCCCTTTCGCCGGGATACCAGGCCTCCACAATAGCCGGGATATTCTCTCTTTCCCAGCTGATGCTTTGCGGCCGGCCGTGTACCAGTACTAAAATTACAGGTTTACCTGTTTTATAAACAGCCTGCAACAGTTCACGTTGTACCCCATCGGGATCAATGTCGGTTACATCATAGCCTTCGCCGCAGGTGAATGGGTCTTTAGGCTCGCTTTCGGGTGCATGCCCGTTCCAGCCAACACCGGAGAATACCACACTGGTGGTACCCAAAACTACAACCACAGCATCGCTGTTTTTTGCTGCTGTGATGGCTTCGGCAAAGCCGCTTTTGTCCTGGCCCGACAGGGCACAGCCTTTAGCATAATTGATTTTTATTTTATTGCCGGTCAACTGTTTTATGCCATCAAGCACTGTTATGCCCGAGCGGCTGTCGCGGGTTGAACTGTAATCGCCATACTGAACCTGGTTGGCATTGGGGCCGATAACCGCCAACGATTTCAGGCTGTTCATATTGAGCGGTAAAAGCTGTTTATCGTTTTTAAGCAGGATGATCGATTCCTCGGCTATCTGCTGCGACAGGGCGATATGAGCAGGCGTGTGTACCCGTTTCTTTAGCGCTGATGTATCGGGCAATGCCTTTTCAAACAAACCTGCTTTAAATTTTATAGTAAGGATACGGGCAACAGCGCTATCAACCAACGCCTCTTTTACTTTTCCACTTTTCACCAGGCCAATCAGTTTATTATATACATCGGGGCTTGGCGCTTCCAGGTCAACTCCGGCGTTCAGGCCAATTGGAGCAGCGCCTTCGGCGTCCTTAGCAATATAATGAAAAGTGTATAAATGTTTTAAACCTTCATAGTCCGAAAAAACATAGCCTTTAAACCCCCATTCCTCCCGTAATATGGTTTGCAACAGGAAATGGTTAGCATGTGCAGGCACGCCGTCAATTTCGTTGTAAGCAGGCATTACAGCGTAAATATTTGCATTTTGCACGGCATCTTTAAAAGGCGGCAAAAACATCGACCGTAGCTCCCTTTCCCCTACTGATGCCGGGGCTAAATTGATACCTGCCACAGGGATGCTGTAGGCCGCGAAATGCTTGGCCGTGCACATTACTTTGTCTTTACCAATACCGTTTATTGTTTGCGAAGGATCACCCTGCATCCCAATTACAAACGATGTACCCATCCTGCTTACGAGATATGGATCTTCGGCATAACATTCCTCATTACGGCCATAACGCGGGTCGCGGATGAGATCGAACAAAGGCGAAAGCGCCTGGTCAACTCCTGACGAGGACGCTTCATAAGCGATCACCGAACCCATTTTTTCAATCAGTGCCGGGTTCCAGGTGCTGCCTTGCGCTATAGCCTGTGGAAAGATGGTAGCGCCTGCTGCCAGTTGCCCATGCAGGCATTCGCCTATTTGGATAGGCGGGATACCAAGTCTTGTTTTTTCTTTAGCATATTTTTTTGCAGCGATTGAGCGTGATGCTATATCATTGATATTGGTAAAAGGGCTTTCACAAACGCCATAAGCAATTGGGTTTTGCATGGAGCCTTTTAACGAGTTCATGCTCATCTGGCCCACCTTTTCTTCCAATGTCATGCGGTTTAACAAGTCTTTCACGCGTACAGGCACAGGTGCCTTGGGGTCTTTATAAACCTGCGCGCCGGCCATTCTTATTACAAAAGCAAACGCGGTAAACAGGCATAATTTCTTTTGCATAGTATCCAGATATTTAATTTTCAAATGTAGAGACGCATCACATGCGTCTCCCACATGCAAAGCATCGTTGCTTGTCCTCTCGCCGTTGTTGGTGTTGTCACCAACAACTTTTCATGCGGCATTTCAGAAAATAAAAATCATAGGAGTTGTTGGTGACAACACCAACAACGGCATATTTTCATCATGTTCCCTCAGGGTCTCTCGCAGAGGACCCTGAGGTTCTTTGCGTTCTAAACATCTACCAGGATATTCAGAACAGCGAACCGGCGTGGCGTAGACATCAGGGTCCTCTGCGAGAGACCCTGATGGGACGTTAAAGAGCATGTCATTGCGAGCGTAGCGCGGCAATCTCGTAGCCAATGCATGTCCGGTCTGTATAACTACGAGATTGCTTCGTCGTTCCTCCTCGCAATGACATGGCTTTTTAAACCAATAATTTCAACTGATCTGCATCTTCCGTACACTTATGATGTTGTCGCCAACAACTGCATAGAAACCGATTTTATCCCCTCAATGCATCAAATAAAACTTAGGATAAAGCTTTTCCCCTCCAGCTACCTTCAATTCTATCAGGGTTTGATTCTCATTAGCTTTATCAGCCATGTAATGTCCGCTTAAAGCATACACGCCTTTTTTCAAATGTAATAAAGCTTTTTGCGGTTCTACATAAGTGTTCAGCCCGGGTCTAATTACCGGTACTTCATCCAAAAACAAAGCGGGGCTAACCTCAAAACCGGTAGTTAATTCATAATCCGCTTCCTTGTCTATTTTGATAAAGCCTTTAATTTTAACCCAGTTGATAAACCCTTCGGTTGCAATTTTAACGGGTACAATCAGGCTTGTTTCGCCGGTTTCCGTTGGCTTTTCATTTCCCAGCCTATCTATATCGCGTTCCCTCGTTTTAAAAACCTCGTAAGCCATTCCGGGTTTGAGGTTAGCAACTTTTTCATGTGCAGGCTTGATATTCACCCGCCTGATGCTGGCCATTTGGCGAATGTGCTGATCATTCAATGTCCAGGTGGTGAAGGTTCTTAAACCGATACTGTCTTTTAAGGGTACATTAATGTTTACCGGGAAAGGTACAGCCACGCTATTGGCATCCGGCATTTTGCCGTTTAACGCGTACCGAACTTTAGCTCCTTTCAGCGGGTAGCTCAGCGTTAGTTTAAACCGGCTTTTATTGGTAATTACGTTGCCTACGCCGTCAATATCAGGCAGACGGGCGTTGAAATCCCACAACTTAAACAGGCCGTACTGGTTTTTCATTTTCCAGCCAAAGCGCTCCAGGTCTTTTTCATTCTTCGGGCTCCAGGTGAGTTCGGCTACGGCGAGGGCACGGGGGTAAACCATGTATTGCAGGTGCTGCGCGTTGGGCACCTTTTCGTTCCAGATATTGCCCTGGGCACCTAAGATATACTCGGCTTCGGCATTGGTTAGTTCTTTCGACTGCGGCTCATAATTATAAACCATTTGCCAGGTAACCGGCGGGTTCCAGCCTATCGGTTCCAAATCTTCGTTAGCCTGCGGAGCATCAAAGTACATGTATGGCAGCGGCGTCATTACTACATGATGATGCATCCTGGCGGCAGCTATCCCTCCTGCTTCGCCCTGCCAGCTCATTACTGTCGCTGACTCGGCAAGGCCACCCTCCAAAATCTCGTCCCAACCAACCAACTTCTTATTTTTTGACAGCAGGAACCTTTCTATCCGTTTAATAAAATAACTCTGCACTTCCTTTTCGCTTTTCAGATGCTCGCGCTTCATGAGGGCAACTGCTGTAGGGCTTTTGAGCCAATCGGCCATTTCGGCCTCATCACCGCCAATGTGAATGTATTGGTTCGGGAACAGTGCTATCACTTCTGTCAGCACATCTTCCATAAATTTGAAAGTATATTCACTCGGATCAAGCATCCGCACGCGGTGTTTAGCCCCTGTCGAATCCTGGCAGCCCAGTTGCGGGTAAGCAAAAATAGCAGCCTCGCTATGGCCCGGCATTTCAATTTCGGGCAGGATGGTCACAAATCTGTCCTGCGCATATTTGATCACATCCCTAATTTCATCCTTGGTATAAAACCCGTCGCGACCGTCATCTATCAGGTTGTCCAGCTTACGGAATTCGCCGCGTTTGGCATAGTAGCTGATCCTGGCACCAACTTCGGTAAGGCGCGGATATTTATCAATCTGGATGCGCCAGCCTTCATCGTCGGTTAAGTGCCAATGAAACACATTCAGTTTGTAATGTGCCATTACGTCGATGTATTTTTTTACTTCATCAACCGTAAAAAAATGGCGGCTTACATCAAGGCTTAGGCCACGCCAGCCAAAACGTGGCTGATCGGCTATGGTACAGGCGGTAACTTTTAGGGGCGCAGTTTTATCTGTCGGCAACAACTGAGTTAGTGATTGTACCCCGTAAAAAACACCAGCCCCGCTACCGCTGATACTTACCGATGCAGGGTTTACATTCATGGTGTAGGCACTCTCCGCGTTCGACCAAACATTGTTTAACCTGATGGCTGTTTTAGCAGGGATCTTTTCAAAAACTTTTACCGTTGTTTGCAGGCCGTAGTTTTGATTAAGGTAATCCTGCAGGTATTTGCCTATTGGTTCGGTCTCTTTATTAACCCCGATCACCGCATTGTTACCTAAAATAAAACTACCCTTCCCTGCTTTTAAACTTACCGGCTGCGGGATGATATGAAACTGTGCTTTTACCGTTATTGCCAATAAAAGCAGTGAGGTGAACAGTAAAATATGTTTAAAAAATGGTGTTTTCTTCATTTCGGTAGATGATGAATAAAGATTATACCTTAATGGTAATATTCCTTTTGTAGAGGATCCAAACCGGGATAAAAATGATCAGCACAGTCAGGATAGCTCCGGCCAGTGAAGCGTTTTCGGGCGAGAGATATGGCACAAATAACTGATTATAAGTGAACGACCATAAATTGGTTTTACCTACCGGGATGGCAGCTATTAAAGCCGGGATAATATCGGCCAAAACATAGGCAGCAATAGCATTGCGCCCGAACGCTAAAAATGGCGGCAGCAGGGCTTTATTCCCTTTGATATCAATAAACCAGTATGACAATGCAAGAATATTAATAGCCAGCCCGGCAGTAAGCAACACGAATGAGCTTGTCCACAATTGTTTGTTAACTGGAAAAAATGGATTCCAGATCAAAGCCAGTATGATCAATACGATGCCGGCTCCCATTATTTTAAGCAGATCAGCACTGGTTTTAAGTTTGCCCATTTTGAGCCAGGTACCGGTGAATACACCTAACAAACAGGTAGCAACAGATGGGATTGTCCCAAGCAAACCCTCCGGATCCCAGGTTTTGGATGAACTCCAGAGGTGGTTTTCGGTAAATACCGATCTGTCAATCCAGGCGCCCAAATTGGTTGCCGGTTCAAGGTTAGGTGTACCGAAACCCGGTACAGGTACCAGCGTCATCAATAAAAAATAACCTATTAAACAGCTTACAGCGATAATTACCTGTGTACGGATGTCGGTTTTAACGTACAGCAAGGCAGTTATGCCAAATACAAGCCCGATGCGCTGCAACACACCGGGAAAACGCAGATGCGCGAATTGAAAATCGTTGATCAGTGGTAAACAAACGCCAAGGGCTATGATAAACAGCGTACGGCGCAGGATGGATAACAGCAATTTGTTATGATTAGCTATATCCGCTTTTTTACTTTCCATGGCATATACGATAGATACGCCTACCATAAACAGGAAGAAGGGAAACACCAGGTCTGTTGGGGTACAGCCGTTCCATTTGGAGTGTTCAAGCGGCCAGTAAATATGGCCCCAATCGCCGGGGTCATTTACCAGGATCATAGCAGCTACGGTAAATCCCCTGAAAAAATCAAGCGACAAAAGTCTTGGGCGGCTTGTCTTTGTTGTACCTGTGTTTTTAAGCGCTTCCTGCTGATTGATTACCATAGTTGCTATGTATTACAGTACTATTAGCTATTTTTTTTATGGGTTTTTAAAATGTATTTGAACTGGTAAGTACCCGAGCCCACATCCATCTGCATATCACCGCCGGCCGGTTTGATGTTAGCGATATCTTTATTGGTGTTAATGTCAATATTACTTTCTGTCACCGGACCATCAACCGCCGGTAGGGTGACCGTGGCAGTAGTATTTGGCGGCACAATTACATCAAGGGTAAAAATACCGTTATCAATACTCCAGGCCGATTTTACCTTTCCGTATAATGTTTCCAGCTCGGCATTGGCATTGGTCAATTTACCGCCGGGATGCGGGAAGATATTTATTTTATGAAAGCCAGGGCTACTCTCGTCGGTATTGATCCCTGCTATAACACGGTACATCCAATCGCCAATGGCGCCGTAAGCATAGTGGTTAAAGGAGTTCATTTCCGGATCTTCAAAAGTACCATTGGGTTTTATGCCATCCCAGCGCTCCCATATGGTAGTTGCCCCGTTTTTTACGGGATAAAGCCATGATGGGTATGATTCTTTCATCAACAGGTCATAGGCAATATCGGTATGACCGAAACGACTTAACACATGACAGATATAAGGCGTGCCTAAAAAGCCTGTTGTAATGTGTTCATCATAATCTTCAATATTATTTACCAGCCTTTTGGCGGCAGATTCGCGCAGGTTTTCGGGCAGCAGGTCGAAGTTCAGGGCCAGTACATATGATGTTTGTGTGCCGGAGATCATACGTCCGTTAGGTGTAACATATTCTGCCTGAAAAGCCTTTTTGATATCAGCTAACAGCGCGGTATATTTTTTAACATCATCTTCCTTACCCAATATAGTAGCGGCATTAATAACCAGCTGAGTTGAATAAGCATAAAAAGCCTGCGCTATCAGGTTTTTATCGGTTAGGGCGGCGCCATCCTCATAGTCGGTACCGGCGTAAAACAGCCAGTCGCCAAAGTGGTTACCGGTGTCCCAAAGGCCGTTTCGGGTGTGCCGGGTAATGTAACCCACCCAGGCGGTCATGCTTGGGTACTGGTTTTCCAATACCTTTTTATCGCCGTAAGCCAGGTAAATATTCCAGGGGACAATAGTTGCCACATCGCTCCATCCTGAGGCTGCTGCCGAAGCGCTATCCAGCATGTTAGGGATCACATAGGGCACCGCGCCGTTTTTATGCTGGTCGGCCGAAAGATCTTTTAGCCATTTGGTAAAAAATCCGGCCACATCCATATTGAAGGTAGCGGTGCGGGAAAAAGCCTGGGCATCGCCCGTCCAGCCCATACGCTCATCGCGCTGGGGGCAGTCGGTAGGTACATCGATAAAATTGCCCTTTTGCCCCCATTGAATATTATGCTGCAACTGGTTAATGAGTGGATTAGAGGTAGAGAACATACCCGTTTGCGCCATATCCGAGTACAAGGCAAAGGCAACCACATTGGTCGAATCCAACTGGCCTTCATATCCTTCAACCTTCAGGTACCTGAAGCCCTGGAAGGTAAAATGAGGTTCGAATGTTTCAATACTATCGCCCTTAAAAACATAAACGTTTTCCTGTTTGGCTGTACGCAGGTTTTTTGTGTAGAAGTTCCCTTTCTGATCCAAAACCTCGGCATGGAACAGCTTTACCGTATCGCCTGCTTTTGCCTTTAATTTAAACTGCACCCAGCCAACCAGGTTTTGCCCAAAATCAACCACATGCTCGCCCGCAGGAGTGGTAAATACTTTGAGCGGCTTAAACATTTCGTGCTTGCGCACCGGCGGACCAAATGTGGCCACTAAATTTTCTTTAACGGTATCAACGGTGCGTACCGAATCCCAGTTTAAATCTTTGTAAGCAATGGTCGACCAGCCTTTCTTCTCCTTGCGGGCATCATAAACTTCGCCATCAAAAAATGATGATGAACGGATCGGCCCATAAGCTACCTTCCAGGTTTTATCCGAATTAATGAGTATCCGTTTACCGTTGGTATACACCACCTCTAACTGAAAAAGCAAACCAAGCTTGGTGCCGTACACATTCTTTTTTCGATTATAGGTATAACCACGGTACCAGCCGTCGCCAAGGGTTACGCCAACAGCGTTATCGCCTTTTAGCAGGTCGGCAGTTACATCATAAACCTGGTATTGCAGGCGTTTATTGTAACTCGTCCAGCCGGGGGCAAAATAGTCGCTGCTAATTCGTTTACCATTAAATTGCGCCTCATATAAACCGTGGGCAGTAATGTATAAATGCGCCGCACGTACCTTATGATCAAGCTTAAATGTTTTCCTGAACATGGGGCATGGGCCACCGGTAGTATCCGACAGGTAATTATTTTCTATCCATTTGGCGCTCCAGTCGGCGGGTTTAAGCAGGCCCATTTTCCATGAGTTAACCATGCTCCATGGGGTAACCTGCTGCCGGTTATTCCAAACGCGTACCTGCCAGTAAACTTTCTGACGTGAAGCGAGCGCAGGGCCGCCATAGTAAACATGCAGCGATTCATTGGAGTTAACTTTTCCCGAGGTCCAGAGCAGGTCTTTACCTTTCAGTAAGGATACGGCATTACTGCCTACCCTTATTTCATAGGCAATTTGCTGAATGTTGCGATCCCGGGTTATTAGTTTCCAACCAAGACGGGGAACGGCATCGTCGACAGAGATGGGGTTTATTTTGTATTCACAAACCAGGTTATCAACCCGGAACGGCGGAGGAACAGGCGGCACTTTTTGTGCTTGTACAATTATTGGCAGAAAAGAAAAAAACAATATAATAACGCGTGTGCATACCTTTTTACACATACCTTTTTTGGGGTTTTAATAGTTCATGCTATTAAATAAACTTTAACAGCAATATTGTTTTGATATGCACCTGAAATTTTTCATCGAGCCTGCCCACAAAATGTGCGTTCATCGCAATATACACCTATAAACGTAATATAGCCGGGTAAAAGTTTCACCCTGGCCATGTAACATTATTAATGTTCGAGGTTTGCTTCATTTAAAGGATACTGGAACAGCAGGCGGATATTGCTATAGGCAGCAGAATTAATTTGCCATGAGCTATTTTTATACGCCCGTTCGCTGATAGCATGTGCTTTCATTACCTCAACGGCCTTGCCGGTGCGCAAAAGGTCAAACCAACGGTGGTTTTCAAACGCAAGCTCAACCTGGCGCTCGTGTGCTATGGCAGCACGGAACTCCTCCTGGCTGGTAACGTTCAAGTCGGGATTGGCATTACCCATTGATTTAGGTTCAAGCCCCGCGCGCTGCCTAACCAGGTTCAGATATTTGAAAGCATCGCCACCTGCTGCAAAGCCTTGTTCGTTTAAACACTCGGCAAGCATCAGGTAAACATCTGCATAACGATAAACCGGGAAGTTGTTGCCGGTAATGCCTTGTACCGATCCGATGCTCTGATACTTCTTTATGAAAGGCAGATCGATGCCGTACTCATCTGATGTAAAGTTTATCAGTGAAGCATCTTTCCTTTTATCGCCTTCTTCATAGGCATTGACAAGGTCCTGAGTAGGGATATTCCAGCCGTTTTGAGCATTGTTACCGATGTAAAAGCCGGTAACATCATTATCATAGTAATCCCATGGGATGAAAGTATCTATAAAATCAGCCCCCAGGCCGTTAGGGCCTTCAATATACTGAATTTGAAAAATTGACTCGGGGCCGTTTTCCTTAGCAATATCAAAATTATCCGCATAATTAGCGTTAAGGTTATAGGCCCCTGACGATATAACACTGCGTAACAGTGGTATGGCTAAATCAAATTTCTTTTGGGTCATATAAACTTCGGCCAGCATGGTTTCGGCAGTACCTTTGGTTACCCTGCCTTTATTAGCGGTGGTTTGGTATTTTACAGGTAGTTTAGCTATCGCGGCCTGGGCGTCCGCGATGATCTGGGTATAAACAGCAGCTTCCGGTGACTTAGTGGACAGGTCATAAGCATCACCTACCGATTTTGGCTCGACAAGCACCAGCGGTACATCACCAAACATACGTACCAGGTTAAAATAATTGAACGCCCGTAAAAATAAAGCTTGCCCTCCTATGGTATCGGTAGTGGCGGCATCAAGCTTGGCAGCCGGCAAGCGATTGATGATAACATTGCAGCGGCCGATACCGGTGAAACAGGAGCTGAAGTACGCCTGCACAATATCATTATTATTCAATTCGCGAAACTCATCCAACTCCTCCTTATTGTTGCCTGAACGATCGTAAGGATCATATTCATATGAAGTATTATCAGACCGCATTTCGCCCATTGCCCAAAATGACCCGTTATATAAACCCTGAAGAGGGGCATAGGCACCATTAATAGCCTGAACAAACTGGGCCTTTGTTTTAAAAAAGTTGGCACTGTTTTGAGTATCTGTGGGTTGCAGGTTAAGATAATCCTTTTTACAGCCGTAAAAACCAATAGCTGCGAGGCTAAGAAAAAGGTATATGTTTTTTTTCATGTCTTCTGATTCTTAATGTTGCTCAATTGTGTTTTCAAAAATCGCTGTATCCACTAAAATGTCACGTTACAACCTAATGTGTAAATTGCCGAAACAGGATAGCCTGTAAAATTCACATTGGGTGATAACGAACGGTTACCCTGTTGCCCCTCAATGCCGACCTCGGGGCTGCCTCCTTTATAACCTGTAATCAGGATGGCATTTTGAGCGCTGAAGTATACCCTGAAGTTTTTGCTGAATTTTGTTTTGAAATTGTAACCGAGATCAATATTCTTCACCATTAAATACGAGTTGCTCTCTACCCAATATGAGGGATAAAAATCGCGGGCAAGGCCAGTGTTTGAAGTAGTAGTAGGCAATATGCCGGCCCCCGGCTGCTCCGGTGATCTCCAGCGGTTTATAACACTTTGCTCAACATTAAAAATACCATCCAAATTGGTTGTAAACTGTTTGTACATATCAAACACATGCCCCCCTACCGAGCCGGCCGAGATAATGTTCAGGTCAAATTGTTTGTAACTGAAGTGGTTGTTAAAACCAAATGCAAATTTAGGCCAGGGGTTGCCAATAGGTACCTGGTCTTTACCATCAATAACACCGTCATTATTAACATCCTTATACCTGATATTGCCAACATTTTCACCTTCAAAATGCGGGTATTTGTCAAGTTCGGCCTGGCTTTGGAATATACCTTCAAAAATATATCCGTAAAACTGCCCAAGCGGCAACCCTACCAGTGTAATACTGGTTGGGTTGTCATTCCGGGGCGCGTCATAGATTTGAGGTGTAGGGCCAAGGCTTATAACCTTATTACGATTTAACGATATATTAAAATCTGTACTCCAGTTAAAAGCTTTGCTAACTATGTTTTTGGTGGTTACCGTAAACTCAAAGCCGCGGTTACGCACGTTGCCAACATTTGATAACGCGTATCCGTAGCCCGAGGCTATCGGCACGGGTATATATTGCAGTAACCGTTCGGTAAAGCGGTTATAATACTCGGCAATTAAGTAAACCCGGCCTTTAAATAACGAAAGGTCCATGCCTACATCAAACTGTTTGGTTGTTTCCCAGCCAACTTCAGCATTACCGAGATCCGTAATTGACTTTCCGGGAGCCAGTGCTCCGCCAAAAGTATAATTGGTTTCGTCTACAGCGGCTACATAGTCGTAGTTACCCACGCTGTTATTACCCGCGTGACCGTAGCTGGCTGTGAATTTCAGCTGATCGATCACATTTGTTTTTGGGAAGAATGATTCGTCAGAGATCCGCCAGCCGCCCGATACTGAAGGGAAAGTTCCCCACCGGTGCCGCGGTGCAAACCTTGACGATCCGTCGCGGCGTATGGAGGCGCTTAATAAATACTTATCCTTATATGCATAGTTCACCCTGCCAATCAGCGATAATAGCCTCCATTCCTCGTCACCGGCATTAGCTGTGATAATGGTAGCGGCCCTTACCGAACGGACTACATCGTCGGGAAAACCGGTGCCATAGGTTAAACGATAGTGACTGGTTTCCTGCTGTATTGAATAGTCGCCCAAAACAGTTAATGTATGACTGCCCCACGTTTTTTTGTAGGTTACGGAGTTTTCGCTAAGCCAGTTGAAGGAATTAGACGAATTAAATGATCCTATAGCTTTAACCTGGTTTCCGTCCTTATTGGGAATGCGGAAGCTTCCTAAAAACGACGGGCGAAAGTAATCGCCATTGCTATTCTGATAATCAATACCAAAAGTAGATTTTACATCTAAGCCTTTAATTATTTCCCAGTTAACGTATGTATTAGCCAACGTACGGAATTGTGAATACTTATTAGTGGTATTAACCAGCTCACTTACCGGATTGGCGTTAAGTGCTGTGCCTGCGATATTCCCGTTTCCCTCCGAACCTACCACATTGGTATATGAACCGTCGGGCTGTTTCACCGGCGTAAGCGGGCTTTCAAGATAGGCCTGGCTTAATACAGCCTGGTCAAAATGCCCGTCTGTTTGTTGTAATTTACGCTGGCTGTAAGTTGGAGCGATGCTAAGACCGGCCGTAACATTTTTAAACAGATCGGCATCCATATTGACTTTTACCGAATATCTCCTGAATCCGGTGTTAAGCACCGTACCTTGCTGATCAAAATATCCCAATGAAAACAAAGAGCGTACTTTATCGGTACCATTTGAAACAGTAACATCATAATTTTGCATAGGCGCATTACGGGTAACTGCATCATACCAATCAGTACCTTTGCCAAGTGCTTTTGGATTCCTGAACGCCTCAGGCACCTGGTCCATGCTGAACGGCACTCCGTTCACTTTATCCAGATCCTGCAAAGCTTCAATACGCCACTGCGCGTATTGTTCGGCGGTCATCATTTTTAATTTGCTTTTGGGCAATATGGTTTGAACACCTGTTGAAGTATTTACCGTTACTGACGACTCGCCTTTTTTCGCCCTCCTGGTAGTGACCAAAATAACACCGTTTGACCCTCGCGAACCGTAAATAGCTGTAGAAGCAGCGTCTTTCAATACACTGATATTTTCTATATCGTCGGGATTGATGGTACTTAAAGGATTTTGATATTGATCAAACCCCGGAGAAATGGGGAAACCATCAATTACATATAAAGGATCATCACCGGCACCCACTGAACCGGCGCCGCGTATATTTACAGAAACACCACCACCCGGAGTACCGGTTACCTGGTTTACGGTTACGCCCGCAAGCTGGCCGGCCAGTTTCAAATCAAGACTCGCTGTTTTGATCTCTTTGATATTGCCCATTTTTACCGAACCAACAGCACCCGTTACATCCTTACGCTCCTGGTTGCCGTAACCTACAACAACTACCTCCTTTAATTCCTTGTTATCTTCACTTAAAACAACGTTGATAGTTGTTCTTTTATTAACCGGTTCTTCTTTGGTTTGAAAACCGATAAATGTAAATACCAAAACTGCATTATCTTCGGCATTTAGGGAATACTTACCGTCCACCCCGGTTATGGCACCAACATTGGTGCCTTTTACTTTAACATTAACACCCGGTAACGGCTGATTTTTATCATCTACCACAATACCGCTTATGGTTATGGGTACCTGGGCAGTGCTTACATCGGGCGTTTTCTTTTTATTTACAATGATATTTTTATCATCAATAACATACGTTAGAGGCTCATCCTTAAAGCATTGCTGCAGCGCCTCCTGTAATGAAGCGTTAGTTAGTGAAAGATTAACCGGTTTGGTTTTTGAAATATCTTTATACCTGTAAAAGAAATAATAGCCGCTTTGCTTTTCAATTGCTTTAAAAGCTTTATCAAGTGCTATCCCCCTCGCATTCAGGGTTATGGATTGTGAAAAACTTTTAGCACTTAGCTGCAGGCAGCCGAGAGTTAGTAATAAGACGGTTAATCTCATCGTCAAAAACAGTTTTGAATGTGTACCAAAGGCACTAAATACTTTACCAGTAAAGTTTAAATGCATAACTTCGTGATGTTTGGGTTAAAAAAATCTGTTATTGAAAACTCAGGAAAGCTTGATCCAATTCATTATGCCGGAAGCGTTGCAGCGCTTCCGGCTTTTCTTTGATTTAGATAAGGGGAGCTTAGGTTGGAATATTTTGAGATTATATCGTCAGTGTTTCTTCATAGTTTGGGTTTAGCAGTTAAAAATCAGCTGCCGGTATTTAAGGCGTAACAATTATTTTTTTGTTCTCAATCCTAAAACGCACGTGGCTTAATTCAAGGATGTGCAATACCTGCGATAGTTTTACATCCCTGCTGATCTTACCTACAAACTCATCATCAGGTATTTTACCTTCGTATATTACTTCGGTACCATACCACCTCGAAAGCTGCTTCATAATATCTTGTATGTTTGCCCGCTCAAAGTCAAAGAAGCCATTTTTCCAGGCCACCGCCTCGTCGGTATCAACATCAATAATTTTAATGTTTTTATCATTTATAATGCCCTGCTGACCGGGCTTTAGTAAATTACTTATATTACCCTGTGTTAATTTCACTGATCCTTCAAGAAGGGTGGTTTTAACAGCGGCCTCATCATTATAGGCCATAATATTAAAATGCGTACCAAGTACGGCCACTTTAATGTCTTTAACCCTTACATTAAAAGGCTTCGCTTTATTTTTGGCCACTTCAAAATATCCTTCACCGGTGAGTTCAACATCCCGTTCATTGCCAGTGAATGCCGTAGGGAATTTTAAAGATGAGGCCGAATTAAGCCAAACCTTTGAACCATCAGGAAGCACTACCCGGTACTGGCCGCCCCTAGGGGTGCTAATGGTGTTATAGGCAACCGGGCCATTTTGCTGTTGGTCCTTATCTGCGGTGTAAACCACCTGCCCATCCTGCGTTTTATTAATACTGGTGTTACCCGATTGATTCAGCAAGCCGATCTTAGCCGAATCGAGTATCAATTTGGAGCCATTGGCAAGGGTTAAAACAGCCCTGTTATCGCCAGGCTCAACGTCATGCTTTACAATTGCTTTGTTTTGAGCCACCAGTTTTTGCTGTTCATTTTTAATACACCAATGATAAACAGCAGTACCCGATAGCAGCAATATGATAGCTGCGGCGGCCACATTTCTGAAAAAGTGCAGCTTTATAACCCGGGGCTGCGCGTTAAATGCCGGCTCGGCTATCGCCTGCCTGATATTAGTTAACATGCGGTCTTCCAGTTCCTGCTTTACACCAAGCACTATTTCGTCCCATTCGTCGGTATCACCCTGAAAGCTTTCAAAAAAATTCAACAACTGTTCCTTGTCCGCAGCAGTTGCCTGCCCGGCCAGGTATTTATCTATCAGTTGTAAAAATTCTTCCTTTTGCACAAATGTGGTTTTGATAAGGAGAGTAAAAAAACGGGGGTATCCCCTACGTCGAAATGAAAAAAAATTAAAATATTTTATGAATAAGCTTTAACAAACGAATGTTAGCCGAAAAATCAATTATTCCCCCAAAAAAATCCAGCAAAAAGCTGTTTAAAAACAATCAGAATATCTAATCACTCAATAGAATTTTCATTGCCGTTGGTTTTAACCAACGGAATATTAAATAGCGATAAAGAGGGCTTTAGCCTAAACCCACCTGCATAATTGGGCTAAAGCCAGACTTTTCGAATTATTTCACCGTTGGTTAAAACCAACGGCAATAAATATCTTACATTTTTAAATAGCTAAGATTTCATTTGATGCTATTTATCTAAAAAAAACATCAACGCTTCCAGGATAAAAGCGGAGCCTAACGAGCCGCGCAACTGGCGAAGCGCTTTGGTTAAATGATTTTCGACGGTTTTAGTGGATATATTTAGCTGCAGGGCTATTTCCTTATGACTAAGGCATTCTTCGCGGCTCAGTTTGTAAACTTCCCGGCATTTTTCGGGCAGGGTATCAATCACCTGGTTTATTTGCAGTAGCAGTTCTTTGTGCTCAATGGTGTTGTGGGTAGCTGGGGTGTGCAGGCGCTCAATCAGATCGTCAAAAATCTCGCTTCTTACGGGCGTACCTGTGCGGATTTGCCTGTAAACCCCGTAACGTACCGATGCATACAGATAGGCTTTAAGCGATATATTGATCTCCACTTCGGCCCGGCAATCCCAAAGCTTAATAAACAGTTCCTGGATAATATCCTCGCATGCCTGCCTGTCTTTTAAGATATTATAAGCCGCTTTAAAAAGTGAAGCCCAATATCTCCTGTAAATCATGGTAAGCGCCGCTTCATCATCAGCCTTTAACCGGCTAATGAGCTGCATATCGCTCATCACAATTTTGTCGGGCATAGTTTACTAATTAAGTTCGTCCGGGAAACAAAGGCTAAAATTACTTAAATATTAATTTAATATATTTAAAAAGTAAAAATAAGCTTATACGCTAATTATGAATCACTTAACCATCATTTCAAACTACCGGTTATTAATATAAAATAACCCAAAGGTTATCAAAAGCATAGGCATAACTTATTTATTATACAGGTTGGTCAATGCTATCCGGCAAAAAAAGAGAGCCGCCCCTCCGGGCAGCTCTCCACTCTTAAACACTCAACTTTGAAAACAATCAATTCTTCAGTATTTCGTTTGCCAACACAATTTCTTCAAGGGAAATAGTATGCTGGCGGCCTTTATATATTTTGAGGGTTACATCTGCATTTAATTCTTTTAATATTTCAACACTGTCATTAACCCTGCTAACCGGTACATGCGGGTCGGGGTCGCCGGTGGTGACCAGTACCAGGGTATTGTTAAAATCGCCTTTATAGTTTCCCTTAACCAATTCCTCTCCTATCAATCCGCCGGTGAAAGCGATAATCCCGCCGTACCTGCCGGCATTTCGGCCGGTATATTCAAGCGTTAAACATGCGCCCTGCGAAAAACCAAGGAAATAGATATTTTCCTTTGCTATTCCTTTTTGCCTGAGGTCCTCAACCAGTTCGTCAATCACTTCAAGGGCCGAATCAAGTGCCGGTTGATTATTTTGCACCGGGGCCATAAAACTGTAGGGATACCAGCTATGTTGATTGGCCTGTGGCGCATAGATAGCGTAACCATCTAATTCGAGATGATCTTT
Organism: Mucilaginibacter gossypii; assembly: GCF_017569325.2. NCBI lineage: Bacteria > Pseudomonadati > Bacteroidota > Sphingobacteriia > Sphingobacteriales > Sphingobacteriaceae > Mucilaginibacter > Mucilaginibacter gossypii. The sequence goes on from NZ_CP071878.2 coordinate 4,093,067, forward strand.
AAGTGAGATCATGCTGCTTGCCGATGCGCCGCGGCCATGCAGCATAATGATGGCTTTTTTGGCCTGTTCGGCGGGAACTCCCGCCGAAACAACCTGTTTTGTGTGCCTGTACATCTGTTTGATTAAACTAATGATGGTAATGTTTTTTCCAACTCGCCGCGCAGGTTTTCATACTGTGCAGGTAATTTTAAACCTGTGCCCAATAATTCGGCTGGTTCATCAACCGCGAAGCCTGGGTTGTCGGTTGCTATCTCAAACAAAACACCACCTGGTTCGCGGAAGTATAATGAGTAGAAATAGTTTCTGTCTATTTTGTCGGTGATATGCAAGCCAAGGTTGGCTATCTTTTCACGATATTCCATCAATACTTTTTCGTTTGGTACACGGAATGCTACGTGGTGAACAGAACCACCTGCTACATGACCGGCAACTTCTCCCGGAACTTCCACCAAATCAACTATAGCTGCATTGTCGACAGCATCGGTAATAAACCTGTAGCGGTTAACATGTTGTTCCAGTAAGCGATAGCCTAATACACCGGTTAATATTTTGGCTGTAGCCTCAATTTTATTTGATGTAATGGTAATGCTGTGAAAACCTTTGGTTGCATTGGCAGCAGTTACTTCGGCAGTTTCCCATGGTGTGCGGTTATCGGCTTTTTTAGGAACGATAAGCTCAAATTTCAAACCATCAGGATCAAGGAAAGTAAGATACTGCTCACCAAATTTTTCGGCCGGTTTGTTGTAGATCACATTGTTGTCTTCAAACCTTTTCAACCAGAAATCCAAACTACCTTCAGGTACCGAATAACCAATTTCAGTTACCTGCCTTGCGCCCCGGCGACCTGCTGTGATACCTTCCCAGGGGAAGAAAGTAAGGATGGAGCCGGGAGTACCATTGCCATCGCCATAATATAAGTGATAGGTACCAGGATCATCAAAGTTTACAGTTTTTTTAACTAACCTTAAGCCCAATACACGAGTATAAAAATCATAGTTTTTTTTGGCATTGCCTGCAATTGCAGTGATGTGGTGAATGCCGTTTATAGTGTTTTCCATTGTTTTCCTTGTTTTAAATATTTTAATACTTGCTGTGTTATTATGATTCAAAATTACGGTCAAAATCGCCGGCGGCACTTGATGTAGGATAAGAAAAACGGGGGAGTGTTTTTTTATTATTAAACGATTTCATTATCCGCCTTTCGGCAAAAAAAGTATATTCGGTTTTACATTTACATTGATGATCAGTTATAACTTATTCTTCTCCAGACCCATAAAAACTGTTGCTTTTGTTTTGTGTGTTGCATTTGCTTTGCCGGGTAAAGCTCAGATCTATAAACAGGGTGTCATACCTCAGCCGGTCAAAATAAAAAGTGACAATATAAACTATACGTTTCCCCGGGAGTTTGTCATCGGTTTAGGTCCTGGTATTAAAGCAAGTAATGTCACTTTTTTTAGGCATTACATAAATTTGGCAAGAGATATCCATGAAACCGAGCCTTTTGTAAATCACAAAAAGGCTACATCAAATTTGTGGCTTCAGCTCGATCCAAAAAGCATTAGCCAGCCCGAAGGGTATACCTTGATGGTTAAACCTCATCAAATAATCATCACCGGGCATGATGAAGCCGGTGTTTTTTATGGCTTACAATCGCTTATTCAATTGTTAGATATCGATAAAAGTAAAATAACGGTTAAAGGTTACACTGTTACCGATTATCCCCGTTTTGCGTATCGCGGAATGCACCTTGATGTAAGCCGTCATTTTTTCAAGCCAGAAGCTATCAAAAAATGGATAGACCTGTTGGCATTATACAAAATCAACACCTTCCACTGGCATTTAACTGATGACCAGGGCTGGCGCATCGAAATAAAAAAATATCCTTTACTGCAAAGCATTTCGGCTTACCGCGATGAAACCATCATTGGCCACAAAAAGGATAGTCCGCACAGGTTTGATGGTAAACGCTATGGCGGTTATTATACCCAGGATGAGGTTAAGGAAATTGTAAAGTATGCCACCCAAAGGCACATTACCGTAATACCGGAAATTGAAATGCCGGGCCATGCATTGGCGGCGCTGGCCGCTTATCCGCAATTGGGCTGCACCGGCGGGCCGTATAAAACCGCTACCTATTGGGGCATTTTTGATGATGTGTATTGCGCCGGCAATGACGAAACGTTTACCTTTTTACAAAATGTGATGAATGAGGTACTGCCCTTGTTCCCTTCAAAATATATTCACATCGGCGGTGATGAATGCCCTAAAACCAAATGGAAGGTCTGCCCCAAATGCCAGCAGCGCATTAAGGAGGAACACCTGAAAGATGAGAAGGAACTGCAAAGTTATTTCATCGGCCGCATGGAAAAATACCTGAACAGTAAAGGCCGGCAGATCATAGGCTGGGACGAGATCCTGGAAGGCGGGCTTACCCCTGGTGCAACCGTAATGAGCTGGACTGGCGAAGAGGGTGGAATAGCCGCCGCCAAACAGCATCATGATGCCATCATGACGCCCGAAAAATATGTATACCTGGATTACTACCAGTCCCTCTACCCGGCCGAGCCATTAGCCGGCGGCGGTTACACGCCATTAAGCAAGGTCTATAATTACGAACCAATAACTAATGAATTAAGCGGCGAGGAAGCAAAATATATCAAAGGCGTACAAGCCAATGCCTGGAGCGAATACATGGCCAGCCCCGCACAGGCCGAGCGGCAATTGTTCCCGCGAATGCTGGCATTGGCCGAAGTTGCCTGGAGTTCGAAGAAAAATAAAAGCTATCCGGATTTTTTGAAACGGCTGAGGTACCAGCAGCATTTGCTTGAAAAGCTAAATATAAACGCGGCTGATGTATTTGACGAGATCACCGATTCTGTAATCGAAACAGCTAATCATCAGGTAGCGTTAAATCTCCAAACAACTTTACCCGGCGCTAAAATATTTTATACAACAGATGGTACTGAGCCGGGCTTAAACAGCCAAGGTTACACAGGTGCAATTACAATAGCATCATCAGGCATTATTAAAGCAGCTGTTTTTAATAATGGCAGGCAGCAGGGCCGAACCTATGAAAAATCATTTAGCATTCATAAAGCCATTGGCAAAACGGTAACGCTTAAAAACCAGCCGCAGGGAGGGTTTAATCCGGGCAATACCTTTGGTTTAGTGAACGGCATCTTCGGCAGCAAGCTTTATAATGACGGGCAATGGTATGGTTTCAGTGGCGATGACCTTGAAGCGGTAGTTGACCTTGGAAACGAGCAAAGCATATCAAAACTGGGTATCAACATCCTAAAATACCATTGGCAAAAAATGTGGGAGCCAACGCTGCTTACCTTTGAGGTATCAACAGATGGAAGCAATTATACCGAAGTTTACCGCCAGACTGATTTCCCGGATAACGGCATCAACGCTGTAAGGGCAAACATCAAAACACAGCAGGCAAGATATATCAGGGTTAAAGCAACTAACAAGGGCATTATTCCCCCTGGTGGGTATATTCCCGGGGCAAAGGCATGGTTAATGGTGGATGAGATAATTGTGAATTAATGAACTATGGTCGTCTGAACTCGAATTTATTGAATTAAGGGAATTTATTGAATTTGCTGAGCATTCTGTCCATTCTTTTAATTCAATAAATTCGGGTTCAGACAGAATTGTTAATCAGCGCAATCAACGAAATCACCCAAATCAGCGGTTATTTTTTTATATTTTTATACCAAACACTAATGCCTGCGTTATGTTGAGTAAAAAGTTTTTAATATTTGTCACGAATACTCATTCCCCAAGTGTAACTCAATGAGCAAAGTATTTACTATTACCGAAGGTTTGGAAAACATGGGGGCTTTACGAACGGGCGGTCAGGGCTCTGTTTATAAAGGTCGCCGCTATGGGCCTATTATCACAGCGGTAAAACTCCTGCCCACTCCTATTCACACCGAAAGCACCGACGATAAAAATTTTCGCAATTTCCAGAACGAGGTCGAAAAACTAAAAAAGGTAAACGAAGAGCCTAACCCAAATGTGGTTAAGATCCTTAATTCGGGCATTACCGAAAGTGGTTCGTTCCCGTTTATCGAAATGGAATATATTGATGGCCCCGATCTGGAAGACCTGCTGAAACCACCCCATGAGGCTATCTTCAGCATTAAAGAGATCATCAAGCTGGCCGATCAGCTGGCAAACGCGTTATCGCACTGTCACAAAGTTTCGGTAAAGCACGGCGACATCAAAAGCAATAATGTAAAGTTCAACGTACATACCGGAAACTACGTGCTGCTTGACTTTGGTCTTTCGGCCATGTCTGATGATCAGCGCCGTACCAGTATCCGTCATGCGGGCGCCATTGAATTTATGGCACCCGAGCAAAATGAAGGCCTGATGTATTTCCAAACAGATGTGTACAGCTACGGCATCATCCTGTATGAATTGATTGGCGGGCAGGTGCCTTTCCCGCTAAAAGATAATGGCGAAACAGCACGCAACGCCGTGATGCTGGCCCACATGGAGTCGGAGATGCCTGATGTAATGGAGCTGCGCCGCAAAAACCTGCCCGAAAGCTGGTCGGACGAGAAAAAAGAAATGCAGATGCAGGTTCCGGCCTGGTTATTACAGATTGTGGCTAAATGCCTGCAAAAAGACATCAATAACCGGTATGCCAACGGCATTGAATTGCAGGAAGCTTTGATGCAGGGTAGCATAGGAGCCATTAGTAAAACTAATCCTGATGAATCGTGGAACACCGAAGTTTTATTAAAGGAAAATGAACGCCTGCAAGGCCTCGTTTTATATTACCAGGAAAACGAGAACAAGCAACCGGCACAGGTAATCAGCGATGCACCTGCTGATAACAAAGTCGTACGCATGTCAAAGCCAATTTTTGTTTTGTTCATGATATTGCTTTGCGGTTTCACCGTGTTTTCGGCAGTGGTGATGGATAAGTTTGGCGGGCGTATTTATAATGGGGTGGTTAGCAGGCTGTTTAAGCCTTCAAAAAAAGCAACCGACTCGGCCGCAAGTAATAAAATTATCCTACCCCAAAAAAAAGACTCTGTACAGCAGCTTAAGACCAGTGATTACAAAGATGAGAGCAATATTCCGCCTGAAGTTGATTCAACCGCCGATTCGATATTGCGTAACATACAACGGGCAAAACAACAAAAGGAAGATACGCAGTTTTATCGCGATAGTGTGAAAAAAGCGGATACCTCTAATTTAAACTTTTAATGATTTAGCATATACAGAATGGAACCTAAATCAACATTTTGGAAACGGATAGGCCTTCAGGACTGGTTTTTACCAAACGGCAAACCAGTAAACGAAGAGGCTGTAAAAATAAAAGCGCTAACGCCCGATGATGTGTATTTATACATCATCGAAAAATTCAAGGAATCGATCAATCAGCTTTCCTTTGCCGACAGGATTGTTTTTTACCATGAATTTATCATCAGCTTTAACGAGGAAGATTACCAGGATTTTGTAAATAACCGCTCTGGCTTGTTCGGCATTATCGTTAATGAATCGGTAAAGAAGTTTTATGAGCTGCTGCGCGAACACCAGGAAGTAGGCAAAAAGGTGGAACCTTCAAGCTCAAAATGGGTATTCAGGCTGGTATCGCACCCGGACTATAAACGCGGCGATAAGGGTTTTATAGGTAAACTGCTGCCCGGCACAAGCGCTAAAAAAGAGGAGAACCTGCGGGTTACCTTCATTCCACGCCAAACGGGTGTTGCCCAAACGCTGGATATTAGCAATGAGGTTTTAAAAGGCTTTACATATTACAGCGAGGGTTATTACGAATTGCCTTATGCTAATGACCTGCAGCACAACGAAAAAGATGTAGTTAAGCCCGGAACCAAGGTGCTGGCCCGGCTGGAAACCATTATGCCCGATAAGCAGTTTGTTGGCCGCAAGGTGGAGTACCTGATCAAGGATGATGATATTGTTGTATCGGGCAGTGATGAGGAAAGGGACGAGCAGGCCGTGTTTAAGGTACCGTCTGAATGGGTGAACACCCCGCACCTGCGCATCAGGCTAAATAAAGCCGATGGTAAGTTTTACATGGCTTCTTTTGGCGAGCGCACGCTGATCAATGAGCTGGAAGTGGCCGGAAGCGACGTGAACTCGCCGCAATGGGTTGAGCTGCCGTTCAACTCCAGGATCCTGCTCAATGGCATAGTAGGTATTAACATATTCAAACCCGAACCATAATGTCACAGGTATTATCAATAGGGCTGCTGGCAATATGTGTGCTGTTATTGGTAGCTCATTTTATCGACATAAAAAAATCCAGTTAAAACCATGGCAAATAATTTTTTCGGGATAACAGATACCGGTAGGCAAAGGCAAAATAACGAGGACGTTTTTATTGCCGAAAAATCTGGTGATGGTAATTTTATCATTGCCTGTGTGGTTGATGGGGTTGGCGGTTATGCCGGGGGCGAAATAGCTGCCGAAATTGCCCGCGCCACCATCCTGGAGCAATTGCAATATATAGCCGGCGATATTGTACCGCTATTGGTAAATACGTTTACTATTGCCAACCAGCGGATCTACGACGAAAAAGTACAGAACAAAGATCTTGAAAACATGGCCTGTGTGCTTACGCTGGCCGTGGTTGATATGATCAACAATAAATTTTATTATGCCCACGTTGGGGACACACGCCTGTACCTGCTGCGCGATTATTCGCTGATCAAGATCTCGAAAGATCACTCTTTTGTAGGCTTCCTGGAAGATTCGGGCCGGCTGACCGAGGAAGCGGCCATGGACCATCCCAAGCGCAATGAAATTAATAAAGCCCTTGGCTTTGCCGGGCAGATAGGCCAGGATCCCGACTTTGTAGAGACTGGTAACTCGCCCTTTTTGCCGGGCGATATCCTGCTCATTTGCAGCGACGGCTTAACCGACCTGGTTGATAAAAGCAAGATCACCAATATCCTTACCAGCAGCGATAACCTGCCCGAAAAAGGTAAAAAACTGATTGATGCAGCCAATAACCGTGGGGGTAAAGATAATGTGACCGTGGTACTGGTACATAACGATAAGGAGCGCAAGCAACACAGTGCCACGAAACCAGTGGTGGCTGCTGTAAAAGCTGCCGAACAGCCGGAAGCGATTGCGCCCGCCCCGGTAAAAAGGCAGGAAGAGCCTGATCCTGTGGTAAAAACCAAAGGCAATGGCGGCACAGTGGCTATACTTACCCTGCTTTGCTTTATTTTTTTAGGTGGATTTATCTGGCAGTTTAAAAAGAATGCAGATCAGGCTGCTATTCCTAAAAAAACAGATACGTTGGTAGCTCAGCATATTAAAAATGCGGTGGAGCTCAAGCTTCAGGATACTATTAACAAATTAAAAGGCCATACGCTGTTACTTTCGGCAGCTGATTTTCAGCAGCCTATTGTGCTGAGCGATACGCTGCATATCAATAAGGATAGCCTGTATATTAAAATAAAGGGTGCCGTCGTATTTAAAAAAGATTCTACCTATTCGGGCCCGGCTATCGCGCTGGCTGCTAATTGTAAATATGTAGTATTGGATAGCGTTGCTTTTGACGGCTTTGGTACGGCTATCGTAACACACAACGATGCCCTGGTGCTAAAAAATGTGCAGTTCAATAACTGCTTAACACCGGTCCAGGCATTGTACATGTTCCCTAATAAAAAATACATCTCGGGCAGGTTGTTTGGCAGCATGTTCAAAACTGATTCTGTTCCAACTAAAGCTACCCACTGATAAATGGCCCAGGAAAATCCCAAAGTACCCGGCAGGAGAATGGAACGGCTGTTCCTGTTGCTTACAGGCATATTGCTGGCCGTTTTATTTGTGAAGCTTTTCGGCGTATTGCAACTTAAGTTCACTGATGTTGATAAGCGCCTGAAGGACGGTACCATCGTAAACCTTAACTCGCCCAATACTGCTCAAAACGTAAAGGCGCTGCTTAAAAAAGGTTATTATTTCGATGATCCCAGGGATGTTGATTACATTGAATCGGTAATAGCATCGCGTAAAACAACCGGCGACCTGGTAGATAATACCGGCGAGCTTAACAAACGCAAATACTACGTAAATGCCGACGAGGCCTTTGAAAAAGGCGGTGAAACTTTCAAGAAACGCGTACTTACCTCCCGCACACTTTTAGGCTATACCGGCGATGATTCCATCCGCTTTGAGCAGGAATTGAAAAATCCTCCTGCTTTGGGCGCTCAAACCGATCTCAACCTTGGCGAATACAGCATTAAAGGTATAATAGCTCACAAAGGCGAACCAGTGCCCGGTGTACTGGTAAAGCTCACCATGATTTTGCCCCGCGACAGTATCTTCAGTGATGAAGAAACGGGAGCAAAAACATCTTTTTCAGAAAATGCCTCATCATACAAAAAACTGTATGTACTTAACGATCAGAAAAAGAAGGTACTGCAGTCACTAACAGCTTTTGCCCGTACCGATGAGCAAGGGCGCTTTGTATTTGCCAAATTGCCAACCGGTAAAGCATTTTCGGTATTGCCCATGCAGCCCGGCTTTGAGTTTGGCCGCTCGCAGGGCGTTGACGAGCTGGACAAAGATGTAAGTTTTAAATTTAGCCAGGCACCCCATAGCATCAAGCTGCTCTCTACCCGCGACTTTAACATCCTGAAAAAAGAGGGTGCCTTTATCGTGCGCTACCAGGAGGAGTTTAATATGTGGTACTGGATCATAGCTGGCAGTTTTTTTGCCGGTTTTATCATTGTACACCTGTTACTAAGCGCCCGGTACCCCGATGCCGATCAGATCATTTTACCCCTGATCATGATGCTTACCGGTATCTCGTTCCTTACGCTTTTAAGCCTGCAAGACCCGCTGCGCGATAGGTTCCTGGCTAAAGATACGCTTGTTTATTTGGGCATCGGCATGGCCGGGATCTGCATCATTCAGCTATTTAACCTTCGCCGTCTTAACCCCGACTCGGGCTTTTACCGGTTGCTTGTTTTTAAATGGAGCAGGAGCGCTGCCAACGGCTGGCCCTGGGCTATTGTTGCCATGGGCATCCTGTTTTCCACCATCTTGTTTGGTACCGGCCCCGAGGGTAGCGGTGTAAAAGTTAACCTGCTGGGTTTTCAGCCAAGCGAAATTGTAAAATACCTCATTGTTATTTTTCTTGCCGGATTTTTTGCCACCAACGAAAAATTCATCAGTCAATACGCCAGCTGGAGCAAGCGTTGGTCGTTCTTTTCTTTTGCACTTATCGCCACAATAATAACCCTGCTGCTGTTTTTGGTTTTAGGCGATCTGGGCCCGGCCATGGTGATCTGTTTTACATTCATTATCCTGTTCTCTTTTTCACGGGGCGATTTCCTGTATATGGCGGGCTTTGTGGTGCTATTTGTGCTCACTACCTGGTTTTTTGATAATATATGGCTTAGCGCAGGCATCACATTTTTTTCGCTTGGGAGCGTAGTATTTTTCAGGCGGAGGAGATTGAGTGAATCGGCCATTATGGCGCTCGTGGTGATCACTGCTTTTTTAACCATCGATAAAATTCCGGGGCTCGATAAAATTATCCCCGGTCCGGTGGAACGACTGGTTGAGCGTAAGGCTATTTGGCAGGACGCCTGGAATAATGAAGTTTACGGCGGCGACCAGGTAGCTAACGGACTTTGGGCCATGGCCAGTGGAGGGGTAAGCGGACAAGGTGTTGGGCAGGGCTTTGCCAAAACTATCCCCGAAGCACATACCGATATGATATTGCCATCAATCGGCGAAGAGTTTGGCTGGGCCGGCATGGCCGCGGTGTTCATCTTGTTTTTGTTGTACCTGCACCGCTCCATCATCATAGGCAGGCAAACCGGGATGCCCCTGCTGTTTTACCTAAGTGCAGGTATCGGGGTATGTACCTTTGTGCAGTTTTTGCTGATTGCGGGCGGCTCTATCGGGGCATTGCCATTATCCGGCGTTTCCCTTCCTTTTGAAAGTTATGGCGGCTCATCATTGGTAATAAATCTGCTGGCTGCGGGCTTCCTGCTGTCGGTCTCATCAGTAAGGGGCACAGCAGTGCAAATGGACTATATCACCAAACAGCAGGATAAAAACCTGGTACCTGCATTGGCAGCCGCGCTTGCCGGGGTGGTATTATTGGTGGTGAATGTATCGCGCTATACAACAGATAATAAGCAATGGGTTGTAAAGCCTGCTTTGGTTGCCGATAAAAGCGGTCTGCGGATGTTTAGTTATAACCCGCGTATCGCTATATTGATGAACAGGTTGCAGGCCGGTACTATATATGACCGTAACGGCCTTATCCTGGCTACCAGCAAACCCGAACTTATCGAAAAACAAAAGAACAAATTAAGCGCTTCGGGCATGCTGCATTATGACCTGGATTCGGCTATGCATAAGCGCCTGGATAGGTTTTATCCTTTTGAAGAGCAAACGTTTTTTTGGACGGGCGATCAAAACACCGGGGTATTTAATGGCAGCACCAACGGTTATTTTGCCGAGTATGAGCATGCCGCCGAACTTCGCGGGTTTCATATGCCTATCACCAATTATAATGTGAAGGCATCACGTTACCAGGAAGACCGGTTCCTGCCCCGCGGAATGAAAGAAATGACCGTAGCTAAAAAAGACTACAGCGCTTTAGCCAATCTCCTTGTAAGTGATATCAACGGCCCGGAGGTAGAAGCTTTCAAAAACAAAAACCGCGATGTAAAGCTTACGATGGATGCCGATCTGCAAACCAGTATTCAGCAATCTATCGCTTCCGATACTTCACTGTATGATAACAGGGTTTCGGTAGTTATCATGGAATCCAACACCGGCGATGTGCTTACATCGGCACAATACCCGCTGCCTCCTGTGCATAACTGGGACCAGCTGACTATGCCACTGGCCGATCAGAATAAACTGGCTACCTGGTTAACCACTACCGATCTGGGTTTTACCTATGCCAGTCAGCCCGGTTCAACGGCTAAAGTTTTAACGGCGATGTCAGCATTTAATAAATTAGGCATCGCTGCATCTGCAATACAATATCATGTAAGCACCCAGGAGCGGATCCGTACCAAGGGCATCGAGCCCGACGAAACCGGGATGATCACCATGGAGCGCGCCATTGCCAAATCAAACAACGTATATTTTATTAAACTGGCCAACCAGGAACACCTGGAAGAGTACATGGCAACGCTTTACCTTAAAACAGGGATGTTTTTACATGGTGTAGGCGGTTACTATTATAATAAACCGGTATTGAACGCCACCCAGGAAGATAAATGGCGCACCTTATGGCGTAAAACCGAATTTAATACCAAACCACGGTACGATCCTAACAATATCCATAAAACAAGGGCTAAAGGTATTTCGGGTATGGCCTGGGGGCAGGGCGAGCTGATTGCTACCCCTGCGGCGGTAGCGAGGCTGGTATCAGGTGTGGCTAATGACGGTATGTTACTGCCCAACAGGTACGCGCTAAAAATTGCCGATTCAACAGTGGCTGTAAAAAGCGGTATCAAGCTGGCCGAAGATCCGCGTTATGCTGCTTTGTTAAAACAATATATGATTGAGCAAAGTGCGCCTAAAACGCCTATATTAGGCATCAAGGTAGCGGGCAAAACCGGTACGCCGGAACGTATTGTAAGGAACCAGAGCGTTAACGATGGCTGGTATGTTTTCTTTGCACCAAAAGAAAAAGGCAGTGGCTATATGGTGGTTTGTATCCGGATAGAATCAACCCGCGGATCATCAGACGCGGTACACCTGGCCGGCAATCATGTGATCCCTTTCCTGCTGAAAAAAGGTTATATAAAAAGCATGGAAACGGAAACCACTACCGAAGAATAGTGTTTAAGCAGAAAGGAAGAGCAAATGGCATTTAGTTTATTTAAAAGAAGCGGCGAAAAACAACCCTGGGATGTAAAAAGCTTACGTGAAGCTATATTACGTTTCATTAAAGAATCGTTACAAAAGATAGAAGGTGGAGAAGGCGGCCATATTAAAGAGCTGAAGCTTTTTATAGTTGCCGATGCTGAGGACAAGCCTATTTATGAGGGTGCGGTTTATGTACATGATAAAGCGCTGTTCAAAAACGAGGTTCAAAAAATAGCCGACGATTTTGACATCAATTTACCTTCTGACTGGACGCTGGATGTTGAGTTCACCGATGAGCTCCCGGCGGAAGCGAAAAGGATTCCCGACCTGGATGCAGCCTTTATCATGAATACCCGCAAGCAGGTTGCACACAATGCAGCTTCCTTTACAGCCTATTTACGCATCCTGAGTGGTGAGGCCGAAAAAGAAGAATACCTGATTAAAGCAACAGACCCCAAACTTTACATTGGGAGGGATAAAAAGTCTGTTACCGAAAATGGATCGTTCAGGCTAAATCAATTTGTTTTTCCGGGAGAGAGCAGGGACGAAAGTAATAAATACATCAGCAGGCAGCATGCCCATATTGAATGGGACGGCGAAAGCGAGCGCTTCATGATCTTTGCTGATGAAGGCGGCGTACCTCCGCGCAATAAAACCAAGATCCATATTGCGGCTGATGGTAAGATGATCAAACTCAATTCCACTCAAATTGGCCATCCCCTAAGTGAAGGCGACCAGGTAATATTGGGAGAATCGGCGGTATTTTTATATACTACGATAGCAAACCGATAGAGCTAAGAAAAGGACGAGCGTTAGGAAGCGAAAGAAAATCCCTAACCATGCTCTGTCAAAATGACCTTCCTACCGGCATATGGTTAAAGGGAACTTATTTCCTGTACTTTAATCGCTTCCAAAATCCCATCCCAAAGTGCAATGCGCGCCTGTAATGCTTCTTTAACAGCAACAGTCGCGTCGGCCCATTTGCTGTCATCATCGCCGCAAAGTTCGGCAGTCATTTGATAGGCCAGTTGGGAATGATGGTCGCCGTCAACTTCTATATGGCGCTCAAGATAGTATAACAATATATCAACCTTACCCGGCAATTGTTGGCTCAGCTCTTTTACTATGCTTACAAACATATCCGGAATCAAATCTTCGCGGCCAAAAGTGAATACTGCAGCTTGCAGATGATCTTTATTGGTATCGATAACGTCAAATGTGTGCTGCACAAAATTGCGGGCGGCAACAGGAATATTGGCAATGATCAGCGCTTCATCAATATGCTTACCGAAGTTTAATTCGTTAAACAGATTGTTGATCCCTTCAGCTTGGCTGCCGGCCTGCTGCATGGCACGCAGATAAAGTTCGAAATGGCTTGCACGGTTTCCCTGCTCATCGATATCGCTTTCCTCGCCGGCAACAATTTCATTGATGAGGTAACGGGTATTGGCATTGCCTGTAGGCATCCAAGGGGTAACAGTGCAGGTAAGCTTTTGCTGCAAAGCTTTTAACAACGACATAAAATCCCAAACAGCAAACACATGATGCTCCATAAAAACGGTAAGCTCATCAAGCGATGTAATATTTTTATAAAGCTCGTGACTGATAAGCTGATCGCGTAAAGGATGGATCTCGATTTTTAACTGTGCAATGCGGTTGTTGTAATTTGCCATGTATCAAAAATTGTATGGGTGGCAAAAATAGCAAACAACGTGATTATTAATGAACTGATTATTTTTTTTGACGACGGGGTGATGGGGGATTCTTTAATTATAGTTGCTTTAATAAGGATTTAAAGCACTGCTAACTCGGAACGGATCAGATTACTGCTACAAGCGATATCATTAACTTAAATTTAAGAAATTGAAAGGCTGCCCCAGAGGGGCAGATCATTATGCTTAATAATTCACTTCCATAAGTTTACCATAAAGACTCGAAGCATCACTCCTTTTCACATAACTCTTTACTTCCCCACCACTATCTTCTCCCCCATTCGCACCACGATATCCGACCCGACCGCATAAAAAGCAGAAACCGGCTCTTTTTCCAAAAACGGCCTAACTGCTTCACCATAGAGTGCGGCAACATCAGCATCAAAAACATACTCGCGCACCAAACCCGTTTGCCATGAAACATGCTCAACCTGGTACTCCATGGTTTTTATGGGGCTTAAGCTATTATATCCCCAGTAATGTTCCAAAATGAATTCTTCTGCGCTACCGGCTTTAATATTTACTAACTCATTACTCGCGGTGGCACCAAGTTTATTCCAGCGGCCGTTTAGCTTCCACTCATATAAAAATTGGGTGTGATTATCTGCAGCTGAAGTGATAGAACTACGCATAAGCAGGGCACGGTAATGCTCTTTGTAAAGATTGTTGGCAATAAGCACTATCATGCTTTTCGGTACTATTTCGCTTATAAAAACAGCGCCGCGCTTCCATTCGGTACCATTAAAGTATCGCACGTAAAATCGCAGGTTAACTTCTTCAAAGTTTACATGCCAGGGCCATTTAATACCCAGTACCCGGGTATCCGAAAACATGAAACCAACCATACTTACCAGCGCTTTTCCTTCCCACAGGTCAAGCACCGTGCCTGCCGGCGTATAAGGTTTTAATATTGCCGCATCAACCTCGTAATTGAGCATTACAAGGTTTTTCCAATGGGCTTTTAAAAATTCGCTTTTAGCCATAAAAAGAAAAATCCCGCCTTTTTTACGAGCGGGACCTACTAAAATGATTAATATTTTTTATAGTATTTCATAGCCTCGGGTATGAGGTTCTGGATATCGGCAATACGCGTAGCATCGGCAGGGTGAGTGCTTAAAAATTCAGGCGGTGCCCCACCTTTGTTTTGGGCTGCCATACGTTGCCAAAAGGCAATGGCATTGTGCGGGTCATAACCGGCCATAGCCATAAAAGTTAAACCTAAACGGTCGGCTTCTGATTCCTGTTTACGGGAATACGCCAACAATTTCAGCTGGCTTCCAACACCATATAAAGTACTTATGGCGGTTTGTGTAGCCTGCGACTGCTGGCTTGTCGCCGCTCCTACCAATTGTCCGCCCCCTTGTACCAACATCTCCTGCGAGATCCGTTCGGCCGAGTGGCGGGCAATGGCATGCCCAATTTCATGGCCCATAACTACAGCAAGATAGGCATCGGTATTGGCTACAGGTAATAACCCGCTGTAAACCGCAACTTTACCGCCAGGCATACACCATGCGTTAACTTCACTGCTCTGGATCAGGTTAAACTCCCAATTAAAGCTATACTGATCGCCATAACCGTTTTCTTTGAGGTATTTTTCAATGGCTACAGCCAGTCTGTTACCAATGGTTTTAACACGTTGCGCATCGGCACCGCTGGCCACCACTTTAGTTTTAGGGTCGGAAAGCAGTTGCTTATAGCTTGCCGCTGCCGACTGGTTCACTTCGGCATCGCCAACCAGGCTTAATTGTTTACGGCCGGTTAGCGGCACAGTTGAACAGGAAAAGACAGCCATGATGGCTATCAGGACTAATAAAGGTTTAAACTTTTTCATGGTGATTAGGCAGCTGTTGTTTTCTTCTTAAAAAAATTAACTTTCGATTCTTTGCCTCTTATTAAACGTTCAATGTTTTTTTGGTGGGTTACCAGCACAAGTACGCAAATACACATGCCATAAATTACTATAGACCGTATAGGTGTCGGAAAAACAAATGTAACGCCTATAGGGTAAGTAAAGGCAGCTGCAATTGAGCTAAGCGACACATATTTTGAGATCAGTAACACCGTTATAAAAACCACTATACATAATAAAGCAGCATGAAAATGTATAGCCAAAATCATTCCAAACAAAGTTGCTACGCCCTTGCCGCCTCTGAAACCTGCAAAAATAGGGAACAGGTGGCCCATAACTGCCGCTATGCCTAAGGCCAGTTCATAATTAGTGTATGCGGTTGAATTGATGGCACCTGTAGCAGATGCACCAATGAAATAAGCGAAGTTTGTTGCTGCCCAGCCTTTAAATATATCAAGCAGCATCACGGGGATGCCCGCCTTTTTACCAAGCACACGAAAAGTATTTGTAGCACCTGCATTACCGCTTCCGTACTCGCGTACATCCACATTGTAAAAAGCCATACCAATCCAAACAGCCGTAGGTATTGAGCCGCACAGATAAGCCATTATAAGTGCTGTAACAGAGTAAACGGTTATCATTCTCCTGCAATATTACAAAATTGAAGCGGTAAAAGCGTTTTAATCACAGCGCTTTTACCACTAAACTTTGTTTAACAATGTGTTATTTGATATTTTAATTACCCTATTTTACGGCTTTCAGGCTAAGGTCAAGGCTTTTAACCGAATGAGTAAGCGCCCCGACAGAAATATAATCGACCCCACAATCGGCATATTCACGTATATTATCAATGGTGATACCTCCAGAAGCTTCGGTAATATAACGCCCCTGTATTATACCAACAGCCTGCCGCAGGTCATCAAAATTGAAATTATCAAGCAGTATGCGGTTAACCCGGCCGGTTTGTAAAACCTGCTCCAGTTCATCAAGATTACGTACCTCAATTTCAATGGCAAGTTTTTTTCCACTATCGGTTAAATATTGATTAGCGCTTTCAATAGCTTGTCTTATTCCACCGGCATAGTCTACATGGTTATCCTTGATCAGGATCATATCGTACAAACCAAACCTGTGGTTTACGCCTCCGCCTATGCGTACCGCCCATTTTTCGAGATAACGAAGCCCCGGAGTAGTTTTACGGGTATCTAAAACTTTAGTATTAGTCCCTTTCAGCAAATCAACTATCTGCTGGGTTTTTGTAGCAATTCCCGACATACGTTGCATACAATTTAGTACCAAACGCTCGGCGGTCAAAATACTGCGCGAATTACCCTCAACCTCAAAAGCTATGTCGTTATATTTAACCGGGGCTCCGTCCTGCAAAAACAGGTTAAGTTTAAGGTTTGGATCAACCACATGAAATATTTCGGCAGCCAGCTCAACACCGGCCAGTATTCCTTCGTCCTTAACTAAAAGTTTTGCTTTACCGGTAGCGTCGGCCGGGATGGTTGAAAGCGAGGTATGATCGCCATCGCCCACATCCTCACTTAAAGCATTATTTATAAACTGGTGTATTAGTTCTTTATCCAATTGTGTACTTTTTGAGTGTCAAAAGTAACAACAATTTTTAAATGGAGGGGATTGATTACGGTAAAGATAATGGTTCATTGTTCATGGTTCATGGCAAATCTCTGACTATGAAAACGGTTCAGCCCCAAACAAGTGCTATGAACCATTAACTATGGTCCATGAACTACGTCATTTCACCTTTTCATCCTCAATCTTCAGCTCAACAACGTTAGTACCTTTACCCGTGTCTTTAAGGGTGATTGCAACCCGAAATTCGCCCTTATCTGTATTCAAAATATAAACACCAAAATGATAATTACCCCCCGAATTTATTTTATGTAACAGCTTAATACTTTTAGGCTTATTCCGGGCGAAGAACTTATCCAGTATAACTGTAGCCTGGTTTTGCGAGTAAACATTCTCGTCTTCCATAATGGTGATCTCAACATTATTGGCAAATAGCTTGGAAAGCTCTTTGGTATTACCTGTTTTTAAAAGATTGGCCACGTTATCTATAGCATCTGCCGATGAGACATATGGGAGCAGCAGTAAAAAAATAAACGACGGCAGGTATATTAATTTCATACAATAATAACGTACTAATGGGTGCTAAAGTTACAAAGAGCGGTTAAGTGTTTACTCGTTTTTTAATAAACTAAAAAGCTGTGTTCATTAAAACTGTATAATAAACACTAACAGTATAATTTAAGTTTTATTTCAGGCTGCTAACCTAAATTAAAAAATTATATATAAAGTACCCAGTTGCCTTTATATTTGCATTGTGGAAAACAAAAAGAAACTCGCACTAATAATACTTGATGGCTGGGGTTATGGCCGCAACGATCAATCAAACGCTATACTGGCTGCCAATACTCCTTTTGTTGATGGCCTGCTTAAGCAATATCCAAATTCAAAGCTTGAAGCTTCAGGAACAGCAGTAGGCTTACCTGCCGGGCAAATGGGCAATTCGGAAGTTGGTCACATGAACCTTGGTGCAGGCCGCGTGGTTTACCAGGAACTTGGCCGCATTCATAAGGCAGTTGATGACAATGAGCTGCCAACTATCCCCGTATTGAAAGATGCGTTTGAATACGCTAAACAAAACAATAAAGATGTACACTTTATCGGTTTAGTATCTGACGGTGGTGTACATTCGCATATTCGTCACGTGAAAGGCCTTTGCGACACCGCAAAACAGCTGGACGTTAACAATGTATATATCCATGCCTTTTTAGATGGCCGCGATACCGATCCTAAATCTGGTTTGGGCTTTGTTACCGAACTTGAAGAGCATATTGCAGGTACCGGCGCTAAGATAGCTTCGGCGATAGGCCGTTACTATGCTATGGACCGTGATAACCGCTGGGAGCGTGTTAAACTGGCTTACGACCTGATGGTTAATGGCATTGGCACATCAACCCAAAACGTTACCGAGCTCATCAAACACTCCTACCTTGAAGGTGTTACCGATGAGTTTGTAAAACCGATAGTTGCTGTTGATGACGCAGGAAAACCTTTAGCCGTGATTAAAGATGGCGACGTGGTGATCTGCTTTAACTTCCGGACCGACAGGGGCCGCGAGATCAGTATCGCGTTAACTCAAAAGTCGTTCCCCGAATACAACATGCACCCGCTGGCTATCCGTTACATCACCATGACACCATATGATGAAACGTTTAAGAATGTTCAGGTTGTTTTCAATAAAGAAGATCTGACCAAAACTTTGGGCGAGATCCTGCAAAATGCAGGTAAATCACAAATCAGGATTGCCGAAACCGAAAAATACCCGCACGTAACCTTCTTCTTTTCGGGCGGCAGGGAAAAAGAGTTTGCCAACGAAAAAAGATTGTTAGTACCATCACCAAAGGTTGCCACCTACGATTTGCAGCCTGAGATGAGTGCTGCCGGTATCCGTGATGCCATTATCCCGGAACTGGAAACCGGCTGGCCTGATTTTGTTTGCCTTAACTTTGCCAATACCGATATGGTTGGCCATACCGGTGTTTTTAGCGCGGTGGTTAAAGCAGCCGAAACTGCCGACAGCTGCACCAAAGCTGTTGTTGAAGCAGGTTTGGCCAACGGCTATTCGTTTATTATCCTGGCCGACCATGGCAATGCCGATTACATGATCAACGAAGATGGGTCGCCCAATACGGCACATACCACCAACCTGGTACCATGTATCGTGATTGACAAGGATGTTAAAGAGGTAAAAGACGGAAAACTGGGCGATGTGGCGCCAACCATATTAAGTATATTAGGTGTTGCCATCCCTCCCGAAATGACTGGTAATGTATTGGTGTAATCCAAAAAACATAAGCAAAGCCGCCCTGATGGGCGGCTTTTTATTGTTAATAGCAAATTTATATTCCTGCCGGCCCGATAACAGGCAAAGCGGTGCCAAACTGGTTTACTTTGACCTGAAAGAATTTTTCAGGGCCGATTCGGCACGGCTTACCAGGCTAAACCCTGCGGTAAACAAAACGGTTACCCACAATGGCGTTACCGAAACCAAAGTGGTACATATTGGCAACTGGAACCAGGAGCTTAATTTGTTTATCCAGTCGGACATTAACCGCCCGGCCTGGAAAAACAGTTATACGGTTAGCACAAGCGATAGCGCTATTGTTTATAAAGCCCGCACACCAGAGCTTAAAACCCGCCGCATCATCATCAAAAAAGCCGGCGATAAAGTGGCGTGGATCCTGATCTATAACCACACCAAAAACCTGCTGTACGAAACCAACGAAAAATTGAGTTATTTTCCCGATTCACTCTACCTGATCCAAAAAACACAACATGTGAAATTGATGGGCCGGAACGATTACAAAGTGCAGGGAACCCTGCCTAAAAGGTAAAAGAGAAAGTTTAATCGGATTTAGTGCTGCTTCACTAAAGTATTAACCCCTGTAGTAGCCTGAATGAGTTTCTCTTTTGACTGATCGATCAGTGCGGAAATGTCCATGCGGCCCGGGTTATCTGCCAGTACTTTTTCCAGATCGGCAACTGAAGCTTTTAACGAGTTTATTCCCCTTGCTTTGTCATAAAAACGAGATGTCGCCTGCAATTTAAACATACCGTAGTCGCGGTAAGCTATGCCCCTGTTTTGGTAGTATTTGTTATCCCTGAGATCGCTGTTAATAGAAATGGCCTTTGTAAGATCCACAATAGCGCCTAACAGGTACAATTCCTTATCCGCCGCTGAAGCCTGGCTGTCTCTCCCGAGGTAGCTTTTTGCCCTTGCCCTGTAATAATAAGCTGTTGCATCGGCCGGCTTTACGGCAATTACCTTGGTATATGCCAGTATCGATTTTTTGTAATTATCGCTGTGGTAGTATGAGTAGCCCAGCATCCACATAGCGTTTGCATTTGTTGAATCAGTTATGCACGCCTTTTCCAGGTGTGACACCGCCGAACGGAAATCGCCATCCATGAGCGCCTGCTGGCCGAGCCGTACATAAGCGTTTTGTGCTATAGCCGACTCGAGCGAAGACATGATCAGAAGGGGCAGGATAACTGATAACTTCATTAAACGGATTACTGGTAAAACAAAAATGGTATAATATTAACTATTAATACCCTAAATTATTATGCTATATTGTGGTTTTATATAAAATTTTTCACACATACAAATAATTTAAGCACAGCGATACTATGACTTTTTTTCATCTTTACCAATAAAATCTTATTTATTTACAATTCGTTTTACAAATTTGTAACAAACATGTAACCAGTACGTTAAATCACCAGATTAATTGTTGCTATTTATTATCGTAACTTGGCACAGCTCTTGAACCATAGTTATGTGCGATTGATAATCGCAATTTAACCTGTAATTGAAGTAGAAACTATCTTACAGGCTGACAACATGACGTTTTATTCTACTAAAATATAATAATGAATTTCGATCCGTTTGATTTTAAAAATGCTTTACCGGTTATAAACGAGGATTCAGAATTTTTCCCGCTAATGTCATCGGAAGATGAGGAGGAGATGAATAATGAGGAACTGCCCGATGTAATGCCTATTTTACCCTTGCGCAATACTGTACTTTTCCCGGGTGTTGTGATCCCAATTACAGTTGGCAGGGATAAATCAATAAAACTAATTCGCGATGCCAATAAAGGCAGCCGCATGATTGGGGTGGTTTCGCAACAGGATGTGGGGATTGAAGACCCTACTTTTAACCAGCTTAACAAAGTTGGCACTATAGCACTCATTATAAAAATGCTGCAAATGCCTGATGGTAACACCACCGTTATCATCCAGGGCAAAAAACGTTTTTATTTAAAAGAAGAAGTACAGAGCGAACCCTATATAAAAGCCACAGTTGAGTCCTTTCATGAGATAAAAATCAAGGAAGATAAAGAGTTTAAAGCCATGGTATCATCCATTAAGGATATGGCCATGAATATTATCCAGCTTTCGCCAAATATCCCGAGTGAAGCAGGGATCGCAATCCGCAATATCGAAAGCACATCGTTCCTGATCAACTTCATATCATCAAATATGAACGCTGATATGACCGCTAAACAACACCTGCTTGAAATTGCCAACCTGCGCGAACGTGCCAACCTTGTGCTTGAGCATTTAACGCTCGACCTGCAAATGCTGGAATTAAAAAACCAGATCCAGACCAAAGTACGCGTTGACCTTGACAAACAGCAAAGGGATTATTTCCTTAACCAGCAGCTAAAAACTATACAGGAAGAACTGGGCGGCAATACGCCCGACCTGGAAATTGAGAGCCTGCGCCAGCGTGGCATCAAAAAGAAATGGGCAAAGGAAGTTAAAGATCATTTTAACAAAGAGCTTGAAAAACTGAGCCGTACCAATCCCGCAGCAGCCGATTACTCGGTTCAGATCAATTATCTTGAACTGCTGCTTGATTTACCATGGAACGAGTTTACCAAAGATAACTTTGACCTTAAGCGTGCGCAAAGGATCCTTGATAAAGATCACTTTGGTTTAGATAAAGTAAAACAACGCATTATCGAATACCTGGCCGTGCTGAAATTAAAGCACGACATGAAAGCTCCGATACTTTGTTTGGTTGGCCCTCCGGGGGTTGGCAAAACATCGTTAGGTAAATCAATAGCCAAAGCTTTGGGCCGTAAATATGTGCGCATGGCATTAGGCGGAATCCGCGATGAAGCGGAGATCCGGGGTCATCGTAAAACATATATTGGTGCTATGCCGGGCCGCATTATCCAGTCGATAAAAAAGGCGGGCGCATCAAACCCGGTATTTATTTTGGATGAGATAGATAAAGTAGGCAACGATTTCAGGGGCGATCCATCATCGGCCCTGCTTGAAGTACTTGACCCCGAGCAAAACGGCACCTTCTCTGATCACTATGTTGAAATGGACTACGACCTTTCAAACGTGATGTTTATTGCTACCGCCAACTCGCTGAGCACTATCCAGCCTGCCTTGTTAGACAGGATGGAGATCATTGAAGTGAACGGCTATACCATTGAAGAAAAAATTGAGATAGCCAAGCAACACCTTGTACCTAAACAGCGCGAAGCACATGGCTTAAAAATAAAAGATGTAAGTCTTAAAGCAGATGTTATCGAAAAGGTGATAGTTGATTACACCCGCGAATCGGGGGTACGTTCACTGGAGAAAAAGATAGGTTCGGTTGTGCGCGGCGTGGCTAAGAACATAGCCATGGAAGAGCCTTACAACAGTGTTGTAAGTAAAAAAGATATTGAAAAGATACTGGGCGCACCTATTTTTGATAAAGACCTTTATGAAGGCAATGACGTAGCAGGCGTTGTAACAGGCCTGGCCTGGACTTCTGTAGGCGGCGACATCCTGTTCATTGAAGCCAGTTTAAGCCCCGGAAAAGGCCGCTTAACACTAACAGGCAGTCTTGGCGATGTGATGAAAGAGTCGGTAACTATAGCCCTCGCTTACCTGCGCGCGCATGCTGCCGATTTTGACATCAACCCTAAACTGTTTGATCAGTGGGATGTGCATGTACACGTACCGGCAGGCGCTACCCCTAAAGATGGCCCGTCGGCGGGTGTTACCATGCTTACAGCACTGGTTTCGGCATTTACACAGCGTAAAGTAAAGCCCAATTTGGCCATGACGGGCGAGATCACCCTCCGGGGTCGGGTTTTGCCTGTAGGCGGTATCAAAGAAAAGATCCTGGCTGCAAAACGCGCCAACATAAAAGAGATCATCCTGTGCAAATCGAACCAAAAAGACATTTTGGAAATTAAGGAAGATTACATCAAAGACCTTAGCTTTCATTACGTTACCGATATGCGGGATGTGATAACGCTGGCCCTGCTTAACGAAAAGGTTAAAAATCCAATAAATCTTACCGTTAAAGAAGACGAGAAAGCAGCAATTAATTAAAGCAGGGCTATTTCCCGGCATAAAACAAAAAAGTTTTACAGTTATGCGCTGTAAAACTTTTTTGTTTTAGAAGTTCTTCATGACAAGGTATCGAAACATAATGCCCAACTTAAAATAGTGTTCGCGGCTCGAATTTTAATTTTCATTTGTAATCTCAACCCCATCCCTTATTGCAGCTTCAAGTATATCAATGTTTATATCTTTTAAATTATTGAACTTAATACAATACCCTGTCACGCTCGCCTTGCCTATTTCTTTTCCATAGGTTTGGGCTAAATATTTTTTATCCTTAATACCAAGTATGTAGATAGAGATCCCCGTAGTGTTGGCGCTCATACCAACCTGAAAAAACTCCCTGGTTGTTCCGTTAGCGTATTTTATGGTGTAAGATCCATATCCCACGTTAGGGTTGCTAACAATCCGGCCTTCAGCGTTTCTGCCGTCCTCAAACCATAATTTACATCCCGGTAATATTTGAAGTATATGTCTATGTAAAATTTGCATATCACCACGTTTGGGTTCGGGTTGGCTGGTAATATACTCTTCGGTTTGTTGCTGCACGTTCATATAAAATATGGGATTATGGGTTGCTTGCTTTGCTTTTTAAATTTCGTTTTATTTTTAGTAAAACCCTAATTCATTTCTTTCTCATCAACCAAATTTTAAACTGTAACATTCCCTAAATTTATAACTGCTTTATTTGCATCGGGTTTTTTATATATTAGCGCACATATATACTATTATACTATATAAACCCCAATGCCTAATAAACTATTTTTAACACTGGTATGCCTGTTAAGCGCTACCTGTTTATTTGCACAAACCCGCGGTCATGAATTTGGTATTCAAACTGACAATGATTCGTTCCTTGGTCAGGGATCTGACAGGTATTACACCAATGGTATTTTCTTTTACTACCGAAAGGCGTTAACCGTAAAACCGTCCGAAAATTCACTCCAAAACAAAGTTTTAGGATTTGAGTTAGGGCAAAAAATGTTCAACCCCCAATCGGGCTTTGTACGCGGACCATTTGATATTGACAGGCCGTTTGCAGCGTATACTTATTTAGGCTCAACACTTAACTTGCTTTACAAAAACGAAAGTAACCTGAAGCTTGGCGCCCAGATAGGCTTGGTAGGCCCGGCCGCGGGCGGCGAACCTGTTCAGAAGCTTATTCACAATACTTTCGGTTTTTACAAACTTAACGGCTGGCAATACCAGGTCAAAAATGATGTAGAGCTCAATCTTTCGGCCGAGTATAATAAGCTGCTGGCCCGTTCCTCATGGATTGACCTGAGCTTTAGCTCATATGCCAACCTGGGTAACGGCTTTACCGGCGCTGGCGCCGGGGGTATGGTACGTCTGGGAAATTTCAACCAGCTGTTCAATTCCATCAGTACCCAAAGTACGGTATCAACCGGCGGTGAGGAAAAATTACTGCACAAGCACGAGATCTTTTTTTACTACAAGCCTTTAGCCAATTTGGTTGGTTATGATGCAACCATCCAGAGCAGCCTGTTCCGCAAACATGACGACCCAAACAGCCTGGAAGTTGTTTCAGAAAAGAAACCGTTTATATTTAGCCAACAGGTAGGTGTAGCTTTTACAACCAGCCGTTTCGCTTTTGATATAGCGGCAATATTCCATACCAAAGACACTAAGGAAATGCTCCGCTCGCACCAATGGGGTTCAATTACCGGGCTTTACAGGTTTAAATAAAGAGATTAGAGGTTGGAGGTTAGTGATTAGAAGAACCGCTACCTGAACCATCATGTCATTGCGAGGAACGAAGCAATCGCACGGAAGCATTGCCACTCTGTAGAGTATGCGATTGCCACGCTGCGCAATGACATAGCTTTAGAGAGTTCGCTTAACTACTCACCAAAATCACTTTTCCTATTCTCCTTCTTTACCGATTGCCTTTTCTTGCTGTCCAATCTTGCCGCTTTTGCGGCTTTACTCACTTTAGTGGGTTTACGCACTTTGGGCTTTTGAAGGGCTTTTGTTAGCAGCGTTGTTAACCTTTCAATTGCTTTTTCTTTATTGAGATACTGGCTTCGCTCTTCATCACATATTACCTGCACGTAACCATCTTTGTTAAGCCTGGTCTGCAGCTTTTCGGTTAGCAGCAGCTTTTCATCATCGTTAAACAAAGCGGACGAACCTATTGAAAATAACAGTTCAACCTTGCTCGAAACCTTATTTACGTTTTGGCCGCCCTTTCCCCCACTTCTTGATGTTTTGTAGCTCGTTTCCTTTTGGAGATCGGCTTTGTTAAAATTCATCTTCAAAAATAAGCCTTATTGAGTTACCGCTATCGGGCCATTTGCTAATAATTTGCTATTTTAGCAGCTCTATGAACAACAATATCGTAGTAGCCATTGATGGTTATTCTTCGTGCGGGAAAAGCACCCTGGCAAAAGCTTTAGCAAAAGAGCTTCATTTTATTTATGTTGATAGCGGCGCTATGTACCGTGCCGTAACCTTATACTTTTTAAGGCATAATATTGATCTTGAAGATCATGCCCAGATAGCGGACGCGTTGCATAATATCCATCTTAATTTTCATACGCAAAACCATAAAACCTTTATTACCTTAAATGAAGAGGACGTGTCTGAAGAGATCCGCCAGATGCACGTAGCCGATAAAGTTAGCTCGGTAGCAGCTATAAAAGAAGTGCGCGCTGCCATGGTAAGGCAACAGCAGCGTTTAGGCCGCTCTAAAAATATTATTATGGATGGCCGCGATATCGGTACGGTAGTATTCCCGGATGCCCAGGTGAAACTGTTCATGACTGCCGATCCAAAGATCCGCGCCGAACGTAGATATAAAGAGTTATTACCAACCAATCCTAACATTACTTTAGAAGAGGTTTTTGATAACCTGGCACACCGCGACTACCAGGATACCACGCGCGAGGAAAGCCCCCTTACCCGCGCCGAAGATGCCATTATATTAGACAACACCGACCTAAGCCAGGATGAGCAATTGATGTTTGCCATAAGCCATATTGAACCGTTTGTTGCGGAGTAATGAACCATGATTTTTAGGATTTAAGGATTTCTTGATATTTAAAGCCTATCAAGAAATCCCTTAATCAAGTGAATCATGATTCAGATATGTATCAGGAAATCCTTTAATCAAGTGAATCATGGTTCTGCTTAAACTTCTCCGCCTTAACCCCAAACCTGTTTAAAAAATCTACCCCCTCGTCGCTTGCTAAGCCTTTATACTCGGCATAAGATTTATCGTAATACACATGGGTTATACCCGCCGAATAGATGAGCCTTGCGCAAGGCAAACATGGCGACAGCGTGGTATACAACGTAGCGCCTTCAAGTCGTGCCCCGTTTTTTACCGCATAAAGTATCGCGTTTTCTTCGGCATGCAGGGCAAGTGAACAGCTGCCTTTTGAATCGCGCGCACAACCTGTTTCGGGCCATTCCACATCACAATTATGTGTTCCAGCCGGCGGACCGTTATAGCCTATGGAAATAATCCGCGTATCACGCGTTAAAACCGCCCCAACATGTGCTTTAACACAATGCGACCGCTCGGCCAGATCAGTGGCCAGGTTCATAAAAATCTGATCGAAGCTGGGTTTTGTCATCGGTGATCGGAGGTTAAAGAGTTGAGATTAGTTAAAATTATTATAAAAAGAAAAGAGGTTGAAAATTAAAGGCCTAACCTCTAATCTCCAACCTCTAATTTCTAAAAAGATTAATGTCCGCCTTTAACTTCAACGTGGTCAAGGTCGATACCCTGATGACGGAGCTCACGGCTAACTTTCCAAGCAAAATAAGCAAGGTATGCGAAACCTATTACAGGCACGATGTATGAGAAGTGGATACCGCTCATACCCGGAACAACATTACCGGCACCATCGGCAATTTTACCTTGCAGCGGCGGGATGATCGAACCGCCCAAAATCATCATGATCAAAAACGCCGAGCCCTGGCTGGTGTATTTACCCAAACCTGTAATAGCTAATGAGAAAATTGATGGCCACATAATTGAGCAGCATAATCCACCGCTGATAAACGCGAAGGTAGCTACCTTGCCTGTAGTAAATAAACCTGCAAGCATGAACGCTACGCCCAACAAACCGAGTACCGATAAAGTACGGGTTGGTTTTTGCTGACCGATAAAGAAAGCAACGATCAGGATGGCCACGCAAATTGCATAAGCGTACAGGTGGCTTACGTTAGCGCCCGAGAAAACATTTACCAGCAGCACTATGCCGAATGCGAGGAACGGGATTAAAATATATAAAACATATTTAACCGATTTTGAAAGATTAAACGCATCAATAGACCCCGCAAAACGCCCGATCATTAAGCTACCCCAGTATAATGAAATATATGGAGCAATGTCCGACTCAGCAAAAGAACCAAATTCAGGGGTCTTCAATAATGAACCCATGTTACTTTGAATAGTAACCTCAGTACCTACATAGGTAAATATAGCCAGCATACCCAATATTAACTGCGGGTATTGCATAGCGCCCCAGCCTTCTTTACTCTTTTTAGCGG
Organism: Mucilaginibacter gossypii; assembly: GCF_017569325.2. NCBI lineage: Bacteria > Pseudomonadati > Bacteroidota > Sphingobacteriia > Sphingobacteriales > Sphingobacteriaceae > Mucilaginibacter > Mucilaginibacter gossypii. The sequence goes on from NZ_CP071878.2 coordinate 4,120,949, forward strand.
CGAAAATGGTACCTATCAGTGTAAATACGATTATAGCTAACGAAGCATATACAAAATATTGGCTTGGTATGCCTATAGCTTTGCTGATAGGGTCGGCTGCAAGTATCAAACAAAACGCTACAAACATCACCAGCAATGGTGTATTTGCTTTTGAGCTTGATTCGATCTTTTCATCGCTGGTAACCTTTGGCAGGTTCGAAAACCAAAAGAACAAAGCAACAGCAATGAACAAGCCAGCCAACAAATAATATAGGTTATTGATTGATGATATTTTAACATCTGCCGCGGCAGTTTTTGCGGTTGCCGAACCAAATAATACCACACTTACAACTACAGGGCCTAATAAAGCGCCTATGTTGTTGATACTGCCTGCAAAGTTTAAACGGTTTGAACCGGTTTCAGGAGGCCCTAATGCAACAACAAATGGGTTTGCAGCCGTTTGCTGTAACGAAAAACCAACAGCTATAATAAAGAATACAGCCAAAATGAAACCAAACGCGCCCGAAGCTACAGCAGGGATCATAGCCAATGCACCAACCGCCGAAACAACAAGGCCTAAAATGATACCATTTTTGTAACCTAACTTGTTCATAATATCAACTTTACTGGCTTGTGATGCAAAATAAAGTATCAATGAACCAATGAAATATCCGCCATAAAAGGTAAAGTCAATTAATTGGGATTCAAATTGGGTAAGGTGAAAGTGCTCTTTACAGAAGGGTATGAAAATACCGTTGGAGGCGGCTAAAAAGCCCCAAAAGAAAAACACGGTAATCAGCGTATACAAAGCTGTGCCGTAGTTCTTAGCATTGTTTTGTTCCATTTTAAAATAGGTTGTACAGATTTGATTTTTGAATTTCTAAACATAATTCAATTTTGGTAAAACTCTCTGGTCTTTTTTAAATAAATTAAATCACAATTTTAACTTTCGTTGTTTATGAGATAAAATTGCATATTCGCAATGTTCAAAAAAGAACAAAGCTTAACTTAATGATAAAAGCCATTGTTTCGGGTATCGGGTTTGGATTAGTACTTACATTTATTACCGGCCCGGTTTTTTTTGCGCTCATTAAAACCAGTATCGAAAAAGGGTTTCATGCCGGTGTTTCGCTTGCCCTTGGTGTGGTTTGCAGCGATGTGGTTTTTGTGGGCGCAATCCTGTTTGGTTCGCAATATATCGATGTATCTGACCATACCAAAGTTATAGCAGGCGTTGTAGGCAGCGCCATATTATTCGCGCTTGGCCTATATTACATGTTCAAGAAAAGCGAGATCAATTATGAAAATAAAGTACCATCAGGCGCCGACCGCTTTGGTTACATACTTAAAGGTTTCCTGATGTGCATTTTTAACCCTACCCTCCTCTTCCACTGGACGGTGGTGATCGGCGCGGCCAGTACAACATTCCTGGTGGGCACCCCGCACAGGTCGTTTCATATAGCTGTTATGTTTTTAACCATACTGATCATCCAGTTTGGTATGGATACCCTCAAAGCTTTTTATGCCAATAAACTCCGGGCACGTATTTCGGTTAAGTTTATTCACCGTTTAAATGAGGTTGCCGGCATTGCGCTTATTATTGCCTCGTTGGTGCTGATTGATAAGCTGGTTACGCATTTTGTATTTGCAGCGCCGGCAGGATCGTAAATAGTTACATATTTCAACCTTAGCCATTTTTAAACCTTATCATAATGTTACTCAAATTCGCCTACTTGCTATTCGCAATAGTGACCGATCTACTGGTATACTCGAAACTTCATAAAAAGAGTTGGTTCAGCAACACCCAGTTTAATTTGATTGGCGCAACGTTAGTTCTATTTATACTATTACACCTGTTCAACCCGAGTTTCCTTTTACCGTTCGGTTTTGTTGCCCCAATAACTATTATTGCCTTCGCGCCGATCCTTATTCATTTTTGGTTTAATTATTTAGTAATAAAAAGAATAAACCGAATTACAACCGAACAAAACAAGCGATTTATGGCTACTGGTTTAAGGATTTTTTCATTCTTCTTTTTGAAGTTTTTTTTTATAATGATATTGATCGCTCAAGTCTCATTTATAATTTCACCTACGATCAATTAACAAAAAAGGCGATGAAAAACTCATCGCCTCGTATATCATTCCCCCTTTAGGGGGTTAGGGGGCATTACATATAAGCTCTTTGGTTTTTACCTTCCATCCAGTTAACAAAGGCGCGGTTAACAACCTTGTTACCACCCGGCGTTGGGTAATCACCGCTAAAGTACCAATCACCAAGGTTATCAGGGCAGGCAATATGCAGGTTATCTAAGGTTTGATAAATTACCTGTACCTCACAATTCACATTTTTAGGTGTGATGATCTGCGCAATACGGTCAGAGATCTGCTGATCGGTAAACATGGCATAAATCTCTTTCACATAATTTTCAACTTCTTCCTTCGGCAGTTTCTGGCTGTCTTTACATTTTTGATAAACATCCAGGATCACATCTTCCCTGCCCATCTCTTTTAACAAACTGATTGCTGCTTCAAATGCCACAAATTCACCCATACGTGACATGTCGATCCCATAACAATCGGGGTAACGGATCTGCGGAGCAGATGAAACTACAACAACTTTTTTAGGGCCAAGCCTGTCAAGAATTTTCAGGATACTTTGTTTCAGCGTAGTACCACGAACTATTGAGTCATCCAATACTACTAAGGTATCGGTGCCTTTTCTGATCAATCCGTAAGTAGTATCGTATACGTGGGCCACCATTTCGCTGCGATCCGCGTCCTGGGTGATGAAAGTACGCAGTTTAACATCCTTAATGGCTATTTTTTCAACCCTTGGGGCTACCTGTAATATTTCGGTAAGCTTTTCTTCGGTAATGTCGCTTCCAAGCTCAAGCAGTTTTTCGTGCTGATATTTCTTTACATACTTATGCATACCCTCAACCATACCATAAAAGGCAACTTCGGCGGTGTTGGGTATGTAAGAGAATACCGTATTTTTAATATCATGATTAACAAAATCCAATATCTGCGGGCAAAGCAGGCGACCTAATTGCTTACGCTCACGGTAAATGGCCGAGTCACTGCCGCGCGAAAAGTAGATCCGCTCAAAAGAGCAGGCTTTCTTTTCTTTTGGCTCGCTGAACATATCCTCGGTTATTTTACCATTCTTTTTAACGATCAACGCATGGCCGGGACGAATTTCCCTGATCTCCTCCATAGGCACGTTAAATGCCGTTTGGATAGCAGGGCGTTCAGATGCCGCAACAACGATCTCATCATTATAATAATAAAATGCCGGGCGGATACCCACCGGATCGCGCATTACAAAGGCATCTCCGTGGCCAAGGATCCCGGCAATAGTATAGCCGCCATCCCAGTTCTTGGCCGATTTACGGAGGATCTTGGCAACATCCATATCATTAGCTATAAGCTTACTGATCTCCATGTTATCATCTAATCCCTCACGTTTGTACTGATCGAACAAGCCCTGGTTTTCAGTATCGATGAAGTGGCCTATTTTTTCAAGCACAGTAACCGTATCGGCCTTTTCCTTTGGATGCTGACCTAATGCATAAAGTTGTTGCAATAATTCATCAACATTGGTCATGTTAAAATTACCGGCAATAACCAGGTTACGGGTCATCCAGTTGTTTTGCCTCAAAAACGGGTGGCAGCTTTCAATGCTGTTTTTGCCATGGGTACCATAGCGCAGGTGCCCTAACAAAACCTCGCCGGTAAAGCTAACATGTTCTTTAAGCCACTCAGCGTCCGCCATTTTTTCGGGGGTCTCTTTCTGAATGTCCGCAAATTTCTTTTGGATATATTCAAAAATGTCGGCAACGGCATTTGAGGCCATTGAGCGGTGACGGCTGATGTATCTTTTGCCCGGTTCAATATCCAGTTTAATGGTAGCAACACCTGCGCCATCCTGGCCGCGGTTGTGTTGTTTTTCCATTAAGAGATAAAGTTTGTTCAGGCCGTACAGTGCAGTTCCGTACTTTTTCTGATAATAAGATAGTGGCTTTAGTAAGCGGATAAATGCCACACCGCATTCATGTTTAATCTGATCGCTCATGATTCGGAATGAGGCTGCAAAGGTATCATTTTAAAATGAAGTATCGGTAAAATCTATTGTCATAAATTAGTAGTTTATTGATTGCCTGGTTGATTTGGTGAATGACTGATTTAATGAGTAGCTATCGCACTGAAAACCAAACATTAACATAATCAACCCAATAAACCACACACCTATTTCTTAAACCCAACCATCTGGTGCAGCTTAACCGGGTCATAGATCCGGCCTTCTTTTATTACTACCGATACTTTCCTGATCTCCCTGATATTACGCAGCGGATCACCATCGATAATAACAAGGTCGGCTTGCTTTCCCGCTTCAACCGAACCTGTTGTTTTATCAAGCCCCATCACCATTGCCGGTGTTATCGTTGCTGTTTTGATAGCCTGCGCCGGGGTAAGACCGGCTTCAACATATAATTCAAGTTCGCGGTCAAGACTATAGCCGGGGAACCCCATATCTGTGCCTGCAACAATAGTAACTCCGGCATCATGCAATACCTTAACGGTTTTCTTCATGCTTTCATACAAAGGTTTCAGCTTAGCGGCCTTTTCCGGTTCTTCGCCCATGTTTTTAAACAATGCCTGGAGCGGCAGCGGCAGGGTATAATAATTAGGCTCCAGTTTGGTTATATCATCCTTAACATTACGGAAGGCGAGCTCGAAAACACCTATGGTAGGATCAATTACCACGTGATGGTCTTTTATAAACTTAATAGCCGCAATACTTACCGAATCATCGAAAATAACCGACCTGTCCTTATCCCGTTTCATGATTGAATACACATACTGTACGTGGTTAACCATATTCATCCCCGAATCAACGCCTTGCTGAAGGGTCATGCCCTGCGGGATATGGCCTGTTACGGTTAAACCCAATCGGTGTGCCTCATCACAAATAACTTTAACTATAGCCGGTTTAACCGAACTATAGATCTTGATCTGCTGAAAGCCATTTTCTTTATAACGGTCTACTGCCTTTATAGCATCTTCCTTAGTATCCGCCTGGATAATCCCCAATGCATAAGGCCCTTTGCCGTCAATAATTCCAGCTTTAATGATGTTGGGGCCCACGCCTTTGCCGCCATCAATAGCGGCTTTTATAGCGTTGATATAACCAAATTCGTTACCGCAATCGCGCACGGTAGTTACACCTGCTGCAAGATAGGCTGGCCCCCACTCGGCCTGTTCAAAGTGCGAGTGCATATCCCACAAGCCTGGTAAAATGGTTTTCCCTTTGGCGTCAATAAGCTTAGCCCCTGCCGGTATTTTAACCTCACCAACCTTGCCCGTTTGTTTAATAATGCCGTTTTCTATCAAAACAATGGCATTGGGGATGCTTACACCGGTGTTTACATCAATTAGGTTGCCACCGGTAATAGCTATTATCTTATCTGCTTTACCTGTTGGTGCGGCCGCTTCCGCAAATAGCTCCATACCATAAGTAGCCGCCTTACTGATGAGCTGCGGTAACAGTTCTTCGTAAGGTACCCGCATCATTTCCAGTTTGTCACCCTCCGCGTCATTAGTTATCAGGCATATGAGTTTACCTTCATTATCAGTCCAAACCAGTTCGTTACCCCAAACCAGTCCGCTTATGGTGAGCCGGTTAAGCGTGAGCGGTTTACCGTTAAACTTAAGCTGATCAATACCTGCTTTTTTGATCCGTACCGCGCCAAATGGCAGTGTATGGATACTTGCAGGTTGTTTATGTTTATTCCAATATTGAATGAGCACCTGCTGCACAGTGCCCGGCGAATAGCCCGCTACCGGGAAGCTGAGCGGCAGTACTTTTTGTGTATAGGATGAATCGTTAACCCTGATAGCAGCTTCGCCTCCGCGAATAGTTATTTTATCATCAATGGTCGAAAATCTTGAAGTATTGCCTTTTATAGTCAATTCCAGTGGATCGGCTACGGGGTTCACCTTCAACTCGGCAGTAAGCGGCACCGGCGAACTGCGGTCAACAAACTTAAAATTGATATTGTAATGAACGGCATCTTTATACTTGTGCACATAATAGGTTTCCTTACCAATGTGTTGCTCAAACTTATGCAGAAAAAAGGTACCGCTATCGGTTGGCAAATCGGTTTGTGCATTGGCGTTTGTTATTAAGGCCGAAAAGGCGGCAAATAATAATAAAGATGTTTTCATAAGGTCAGTAATGTTAATGTAAGATAGCGGTTTGTTTGGGATGTTACAAAACAGTTTTTTTGTGCAGGGACTCATAATTGCGCCTTCTGACCAACCACATCATCAAAGCAAAAAATCTTCACCCAATACTTCTAAACGTTATATTAATCCTCGCCCCCAGCATCCTGCTTGTTTTGGGTACCTGGTGAAGCCAATGATGCTGCGTTTGCCCCTGCATGATCAGCAGATCGCCGTTGTTAAGTACGACAGATACTTTAGCATTCTTTTGCCGCTTATGCTTAAACTGAAAAACCCGCGAAGCGCCAAACGATACCGAAGCGATGACAGGGTTACCGCCAAGCTCGCTTTCATCATCACTATGCCAGCCCATACTGTCGCTGCCGTCACGGTAATAATTAAGCAGCGCTGTATTAAACCGGTGACCGCATTGCTGCTCCGCCGCCTGCTTAATGCTATTAAGCAGCGGGCTAAACTTAACCGGCACATTTACCACACCTGAATATACATATACTTCATCGCGCTCTCCGTACCAGGCCGTAAGCCGTGGGAAGTTCACTTCCCTGCCGTAGATCTTCATTTTATCCTGCTTCCATGGTGTTTCCTCAACCAGCCGCGTAAATACATCTTCCTTATAAAAATGGGGATAAAGCAATACCTCTCCATCAAAAGGCAATAAGTTTTTTGGCGCACCAAACAGGTTCAGCTGGTCATTATTAAATAGGTCCATGTTCAAATATCTGTATTACATACCATAAAACACGATGGGCCACTCTGCTATCAGAATGATAAAACCTATCATTTTGATAGCTTTTCCTCATATTGAGAAAATCTTTCTCATTTTGATAAACTCCTATAACACAAGCCTGTAAATAAAGCAAAAAACGTTGTGGCATGTTTATTGGCCATGTGGCCTCACAATACAAAATAAATTTACGATGGCATTGTTTATCGCTGCTACAGCAAAATTTACAAAACGGACAATAAGTTCCTTCATTGCAGCTGGTATCATCTCCTCTTTTTCCCCTAACAATTTATACATTTCATGAATTCGCACGTTAAGCAACTCACTTTCGCGGGTATGATCGTTACCCTCGGCATTATTTTTGGCGATATCGGTACCTCTCCTCTTTATGTTTTTCAAACCCTGTTGGTTGAAGGCGGTAAGGTGAACCCCGCGCTGGTATTAGGCTCTATCTCCTGTATCTTCTGGACACTCACACTGCAAACCACTTTTAAGTATATCGTTATTACGCTGCAGGCTGATAACAAAGGCGAGGGCGGTATTTTTTCATTATACGCACTGGTAAGGCGTTACGGTAAATGGCTGGCTACTCCTGCTATAATTGGCGCAGGTACTTTGCTTGCCGATGGTATCATTACCCCACCCATCTCTGTAACCTCGGCCATTGAAGGTTTAAATTTAGTACCGGCATTTTCAACCGTTATTGTCCCCGGCAACAACCTGATCCTCATTATTGTAATTAGCATCATTTTATTGCTGTTCTTTTTTCAGCAGTTTGGCACCAAGGTGGTCGGTTCGGCATTCGGGCCGGTTATGCTGCTGTGGTTTATTATGCTGGGCGTATTAGGCACTATACAAATAACACATTTCCCATCTATCTTTAAAGCTCTCAATCCTTATTATGGCGCCCATTTACTGATGGACCATCCTAAAGGCTTCTGGTTGTTAGGCGCGGTATTTTTATGTACCACTGGCGCCGAAGCCCTATACTCCGACCTGGGCCATTGCGGCAGGCGCAATATCCAGGTAAGCTGGATCTTTGTGAAAACAACCCTGATATTAAACTACCTGGGGCAGGGCGCCTGGGTGCTGTCACAAGCACCGGGTAAGAACTTTACCGGCGTTAACCCTTTCTTTGAAATCGTTCCCCATTTCTTCCTGCTACCTGCGATAGCTTTGGCTACACTGGCAACCATTATTGCCAGCCAGGCTTTAATCAGTGGTTCATTTACGCTAATCAGTGAGGCGGTAAGCATGAATTTTTGGCCAAGGATCACCATCAAATACCCGTCAAATATCCGCGGGCAGATCTATATTCCAAGCATCAACTGGATACTGTGTATCGGCTGCATCCTGGTATCGCTCTATTTCCGTACCTCAAGCGCAATGACGGCTGCTTACGGATTCAGCATCACCATTGCTATGCTTAGCACTACCATTTTAATGTATTACTTTATGCGCTATGTAAAGCACTGGCCTGTATGGCTGGTTACCATTATCCTGTGCTTATTTGTAACCGTCGAATTCTCCTTTTTTGTAGCGAACGCGGTTAAAATACTAAAACGTTTGTTTTTTGTGGGATTTGAAGTTGGTCTGATCTTTACGATGTACACCTGGTTTAAGGCCCGTAAAATCAATAACCGCTTCCTTCATTTTACCGACATCAAGGAGAAACTGCCATTACTAAACGCACTGAGCAATGATACTACCATAAACAAATACGCTACGCACCTGATCTATCTTACCAAAGCCAATAATGGCAAACAAATTGAAGAAAAGATCATCTACTCCATCATGAGCCGCCGTCCTAAACGTGCCGACACCTATTGGTTTGTGCACATTGAACGCACCGACGAGCCATACACTATGGAGTACAGTGTTGACCAAATTGAGCCGGGCAAAGTCATCCGCGTAGAATTCCGTTTGGGCTTCAGGATCCAGCCGAGGGTAAACGTATTGTTCCGTAAAGTAGTTGAAGATATGGTTGAACGTGGCGAGATTGATATCTCCAGCAATTACCCATCATTAAAACAATACAATATGGCTGCCGATTTCAGGTTTGTGATCATGGAGAAATTCCTGTCGTACAATAACGTGTTCAACGTATCGGAGAGCTTTATCCTTAACAGCTATTTTGCCATTAAAAAACTGGCCCAGTCAGAAGCTAAAGCTTTTGGGCTTGATACCAGTGAAACACGCATTGAAAAGATCCCGCTGGTGGTAAAACCGGTTAATAATATCCACATAAAAAGGGTTGACCCGGTTACGCATAAAGCGGTTGAAGTTATGGGTAAGAAAGTTTTTGCGTAGCGCTAACCGCTATGTATTAACTCCCCCTACATCGCTGTACGTGTTGCCCCTTTTTGCTTCGCAAAGAGGGGCTTTATTTTTCTCCCTTTTGCGCTCATGACATCCTTGTTTATGGAGGAGATTCGTTTGTATCATCCTTAATTCAACATGATTTGGTTGATGAGTTTTATTTGCTTGTAAACCCTGCTGAGATTGGTAACGGACAACAAACCTTTAACCCTTTAAAAAATGATTTAGAGTTAAAATTGGTGAATTGTGAACCATTTGCCTGTGGTACGCTTTTGCTTTATTATATAAGGGCGTAAAAAGAGGCTCCCTCTCCGCGCCCGTTCTCGAGAGGAGGTTTTTAAGTTTTTCTCCCTAATGGCGTCACGCCTACCATAATATCAGGGAGCGTGTACGCTCTTGTTAAAAAGTCATTCAATCGTGGGCGCTTAAACCCGCGTTAATATTTTTAATTACCCCTTAAAACAAAAAACCCGGCCTTGCGGCCGGGAATTTCATTAGATTTATTGGATTGGTTGGAAATACGTGATTATAATTTTTCGCCGTGCTGGCTGATATCAAGACCTTGTTCTTCTTCTTCGGCCGATACCCTTAACGGCGAGATCATGTCGGTGATCTTTAACAATAATAATGAACCAAAGAATGCGAATATCGATACGCACACTAATGCTACCAATTGTACAAGGAACAGGTGTGTCTCGCCAAAAAACAAACCGTTACCTGTTGTATTATTAGCATTTACATGCTGATTGGCAAATACGCCGGTTAACAGCATCCCCACCATACCGCCAACGCCGTGACAAGGGAACACATCAAGCGTGTCATCAATAGAAGTACGGGTACGCCATTCCACAACCAGGTTACTCACCACAGCCGATATGATACCGATAGCCAGCGAGTGCGGCACCGATACAAAGCCGGCGGCAGGCGTAATTGCCACCAAACCTACAACAGCGCCAATACAGGTACCCATTGCAGATGGTTTGCGGCCAAGCAGCATATCAAAAAAGATCCAGGTAACACCTGCAGCTGCCGAAGCAGTGGTACTGGTTGCCAAAGCGGTAACCGCCAAAGCGTTTGCGCCAAAAGCCGAACCGGCATTGAAACCAAACCAACCGAACCATAACAACCCCGTACCTATCATTACATAGGTAATCCGCGCCGGGGAATGATTAGCCTCGTTACGGCGTTTTAAATATAAGGCCGATGCCAGGGCAGCCCATCCGGCCGACATATGCACTACCGTACCACCTGCAAAGTCAAGCACACCAAATTTGGCCAATATGCCATCAGGGTGCCAGGTGCAATGCGCCAGCGGCGAGAATATGAAAATAGAAAACAGTACCAGGAAAATAATATACGAGTTAAAACGGATGCGCTCGGCAAATGCACCAGTAATAAGCGCCGGGGTAATAATGGCGAATTTTAACTGGTACATGGCAAATAATAACAACGGAATGGTTGGAGCGGCTTTCCAGGTGGCGTTACCTAACATGCCCTTCATCATGAAATAAGTTCCGGGGTTACCGATAAGGCCATAAAAGCTATCGCCGAAGGCCAGGCTGAAACCAAAGATCCCCCACATTACCGTAATGATCACCATACAAATAATACTTTGCAGCATGGTGGAGATCACATTCTTCTTATTAACCATTCCCCCGTAAAAAAACGCAAGACCGGGTGTCATGATCAAAACCAGCGCCGTCGACATCAGCATCCAGGCTATATCGCCCGTATTAAAATTGGGATGACCGGAATCCTTAAAATCAACCGACGGAAAAATGAAAGTAAGGGAAAGTATAATTAAGATCAGGAAAAAAGGGAAATACCTCTTCATTTATTCAGAAAAAATATGTTTTAAATCGGCATGAAAGTTAGTGTTTTTTCTAAAAACAAAAGAAAATAATTGACTTTTGTTAAAAAAAACAACTACTACAGATATTTCAGGATAGAATTCGGGAAAATCCCCAATAAAACGAGCAGAAAACTAATAATAATAGCTAAAACAAGTAAATTATAAGATCTTTCACTGGCAACTTCAGCATTTTCTGTTCTTTTCAGAAATAAATACAAAGGAATTTTAAGGTAATAAAACAACGATACCACCGTGGTTATAGCGCCCGTTATCATCAGCGACAACAGCCAGATACTGTGTGTTTGCTCATAGGCGCTGTAAGCCGCCGAAAACACAAATAGTTTACCCGTAAACCCAGCAGTAACCGGGATCCCTGTTAAAGAAATGAGGATAATAACAAAACAAACCGAGGCTACAGGGTATTTTAAGCCCAGGCCCTTGTAAGCTTCCACCTCTTCAGCGTCCACAATATTGCTGAAGTATGATGCCAGTGCCAGCGCCCCGATATTGGCCAGCGCGTAAACGGCCAGGTAATAGGTTAATGATGATAAGCCCTGTAAATTAAAGGTAACTACCGCCATTAAAGCAAAGCCGGTATGGCCGATGCTTGAATAGGCCAGCATCCTTTTCACGTTGCTTTGCAAAACGGCCGCAAAATTTCCGGCTATCATGGTAACGATACCAATGGCTGATAAAACAATACTAAAATCAATCCCCTTCCAGTCGGCCGAAAAAAGGAACAAAGGCATCACATTTACCAGCAATGCAAAAGCTGCTATCTTGGGTACGGTTGACAGGTATGCAGTAACCGGCGTGGGCGCTCCCTGGTAAACATCGGGTACCCAAAAATGCATCGGCATAAATGATAATTTAAACCCTATGCCAATCAGCACCAGTACTAAAGCAAATGAAGCACTCACCGGGTTTACATTAGGCAACTGGGCTACAATACCCAGCAGATCGAGCGAGCCGCTGAAGCCGTACAGTAACGAGATCCCGTATAGCATGACAGCCGATGATGCCGCGCCGAAAAGTACGTACTTTAAACCAGCTTCGGTACTCAAAGCAGTTTCAGACCGGTAAGCCACCATCAGGTATGACGCTATGGATACCATCTCGATGGCAAGATAAACAGAAAGCAGGTTAATAGCCATGGCCATTAAATGCAGACCTAAAATAGATGCTATGGAAATGGTATATAGGTCTGATAAGCCTTTTGGATGCGCCTTCAGCTTATCATCCCAGGTAAAATTCAATAGCAGGATAAACGATAGCAGATCGATAATGATCTTGAAAAATACCGCCGACCTGCGCAGCAGTAACATACTGCCGAAAATAACATGATCGCCGTCAAGGATCAGGGCTACCTGCTGCAGGTCTTTAAACAGCACCAGTAACAAGCCCGTACAGGCTATAATTTTACAAAGCTTTACAGATCTGCGCCCAAATATCAGGTCGGTTATCAGCACTACCAAAAACAGCCCGGTTAAATAAATTTCGGGCATGAAATAGGGTATACTGCCAAAAACATTGGTTAACTGAGCTGATATATGGGGGAGCAGATCGTGCATTTATATTTTATTGTACTATTACTGATTGATTTTTGGGGTATTTAACCTGATATTTTAGTTTCACCTTCTTTTCATCGAGCGAATTTAACATGAAATTCCATGAAACCCTACCTGTTGTTGCATCAGGTTTTGCGCCAGATGTTTCCTGCGCCTCTACTTCGATATCTTTATTTTGCGAAACAGGTACCTGGTCTTCCACCAATAAATTAACCGACTGGCTTTTCCCGTTTTTCACATCGATAAGCCAATTGCGGGTTTCCTTTTGGTTGGAACCTGATGACTGGCGCATAGCGAAACCTTTCTCCAATGTACGGGTAACTACAATATTTTTATCAGTGCCTAACGAAAGGTTCAGTGTATCGGTAGTAGCATCGGTATTAATCAGCGACTTGCCAATGTATGTTCCTTCAAAAAACAGATTGGCCTCGCCCGAAAGAAAACTGTATTTATTCCAATTAGTAAGCTGCGCTGTCAGATACACATCAGTACTCAGTTTAGGCGCTACATAATACTGATAAGTAGCATCAATATTATATTGGCTAATTTCAACGGCATATTGTTTGCCATCGCTTGGCACCGTATAAGGGTTGGCGATATTAAACTCAATATTGGTTTGGTTTTCTTCTTTTTTTACTTCGATAGGAACCGTGTTAATTATATTTTTATCTTGTATTTTCGCAACAGCACCAGTCAAATCCCTTTTATGTTCAACTTCACCATAACCAACTACAACAACTTCATTCAATTGGTTTGAAGCTGACTTTAGCGACACGTTGATCATTGGCGCATTGGCCTGCCTTTCTAATGTCTCATATCCAATAAAACTGTAAGTAAGCACAGCATTGGCGTTAGGTATCTGGATGCTGTAATTTCCACCGGCATCACTTACGGCCCCTATTGATGTACCTTTTACCCTGACACTTACACCAGGGATGGGACTGTTATCATCCCTACTCACTACTCTACCCATTACTTTAGTTATTGAAACACCAGTACCTGAATAGTACATACCAAAGGTAAGATAGGTAGGCGTAAGCTCGGGCTTCGCCCCATTTACGCTTGGGTTACCGGTTGATAAGGTAAGCTTTGCGCTTTTCCAGTCCTCACCCGTTTTTTGCGACACGTTGGCTTTGTAAACGATAGTTATTGGACTGTTCACATTTTTAGCACGGATATCGTAGGTAGGGAACCAGCTGGCGTTTCGCACCAGATAACTTAAAGTAAAATTTGCCTGTAATGGAACTTTTGACGATACTGTCACCAAAACATTGCTGGTAGTTTTAACACTTACTTTGTTAATCTCTGCAATTTGTTTGTTATAATCTTCCAGCTGGTCGTTAAACAAATCTATCTGATCATTTACGGCTTGCTGATTCTTTTTGATCTCATTTAAGCGAGCTGTCTGAAAGTCGAGTGTCTGTTTCAGTCTAATCGGATCCAGCGCAACATTAGTACCATTGCTCACCGGGTTTTTAGCCAGCGTGTTAGCTTCTTCCTGGTAAATAGAGAGCATGTTATTTTGCAAGGCTATTTTGTTTCTTACCAGTTTTACATTCGCCTCGATAGTCTGTATATTTTTCTGCCTGATGTCATTATCGGCAAAATCAAGTTCGTGATTAACCGAAAGAATGGTAAAATCGCCGCCTGCATTTACCTGGATACTCTGCACATCAATTCCAGGCGACAGGTTTTCAAACACCAGCGTTGATGTGCCGGGGCTGATATTGACCAATGCGGTGCGACTTACCTGTGCTCCGTTCAAAAACACGGTTACTTTTTGAACTTTGGAGGCTACTTTCTGGCCTTCATCGGCCCTGGTTGCCGCAGTGATAAAAAGTAATGCTGCGGCAATGGATAATTTTTTAAACATAATTCCTTCGGTTAAATACATACCATCTGTTATTTCGCTTATGCCCGGGTTGCCGGGGACAACGTAAATAAAAGATGCAGGTGTATGCACTTTTCCATAAATGAATTTATGTTGAAACACTATTTTTTTATTTAGCCTGTAAAAACTGTATCAATGCCAGTACCGAATCATTGATTTTTCCAAATACCAACGATGGCATCAAACCTAAAGCAAGCGCAGCAACAGCCATTGGTATCAATGCCAGCTTTTCGCGGATGCTTACATCGGTAAGTGCTATTTTCCAAACCTCGCCGCCTTTAAGTGATACTTTTCCGAAGAACATGCGCTGCAGTGTCCACAGAAAATAAGCTGCTCCCAACAGGATCCCTACCGAACCGCAAACGGCCATCCAGTATGCCAGCAAACCGTTAACCGTTGGCGATTTAAATGTACCCGCCAGTGTAAATGCTTCGGCCACAAATGCCGAAAAGCCCGGCAAGCCTAAGGAAGCAAAGAATGCTACCATAACAAAGGCCGTATATTGAGGCATCTGGGTGCCCAATCCGCGGAAATGATAAATATCCCTGTCGTGTACGCGGTTATAAACTACACCCACCAAAAAGAACAGCATCGACGATAAAAAGCCATGGCTTACCATCTGCATTACCGCACCGCTTACACCTTCGGCAGTTTGCGAGGCAATGCCCAGTAACACAAAACCCATGTGCGATACCGATGAGTAAGCGATCATCCTTTTCAGATCGCGCTGGGCCAGCGCATTGCAGGCGCCATATAATATCGAAACAACCCCAATCAACCCAAGCCAAAAAGCGCCGGAAGAAGCTATCTCCGGGAAAATCCCGAGGCAGATACGGATAATGCCGTAACCACCAATTTTAAGCAATACCCCAGCAAGAATGATAGATACCGGTGTAGGCGCTTCAACGTGCGCATCGGGCAGCCAGGTATGCAGCGGTACAACGGGTACCTTGATAGCAAAGGCAATAAACAGCACTACAAAGCCAACCGTGCGTGCGGGCATCCCCAATATGGTTTGATGCGCGGCAGCCGAGAATACCGAACCCTGGGCATAATTAGCCGGATTCATCATCTGGATAATACTAAAAGTATGACTTCCTGTTGCCGGATCGCTTACAGAAAGGTATAAACCAACCATCACCAGCAGCATAAACACCGAACCAAACAGGGTATACAAGAAAAACTTGATGGCCGCATACTCCCGGCGTACACCGCCCCACATCCCGATCAGGAAATAGAGCGGCAGTAACATGAGCTCATAAAACAGGTAAAACAGGAAGAAATCCAAAGCGCAGAATACACCCATCACGGCCATATCCAACAGCAAAAACAAAAGGAAGAAACCTTTGAGATTGCTCTTGATTTCCCAGGAGGCCAGCGTAGCAACCACCATCACCAGTGCCGACATTACCAATAGGGTTACCGAAATGCCATCTATCCCTACAAAATAATCTATCTGCATTTTGCCCATGCTGCCCAGGTTAAGGGCAATCCATGGCAGTTTCTGTACAAACTGAAACTGGTCTTCATGGTTAATACCTGCTGTTGCCGCACCTGTTTTAAAGTTAAGGTAGATTGCGATGCTGATACCCAGCTGCAAAAGCGTAGCCAGCAGGGTAATATATTTAAAACTCCCCCGAACCGACGATGGCAGCAATACGATCACCAACGCAAACAGTACAGGTATAAATATGAGTAGGGTTAGTAGGTTCATTAAATTCAGATCAGTATTTTTAAAATAAAGAGTACCAACACAATGAGCAGCATACTGTACAGGTAGTACTGCACTTTTCCATTTTGAAATTTACGTGCAAAATTGCCAATACTTTGCACTAATGCAGCCATTGAATGCAAAAATCCGTCGACAATATATTTATCACACCAGGCGGTAAGGTCTGCCACCGCCCTGCTCAGCCGTTCAATTGAATGGATGAGTCCGTCAATAATATTCCTGTCGAACCAGAAGCAGGTTTTACCCAGGCCAAGTATAGGTTTTACGATTACTTTTTTATAGATCTTATCCAAATACCATTGATTATAGGATAAGCGGTAAAAGAAGCCGGTTTGCGGAAACGAGAACGTATTTCTTTTTACGTAGATAGCATAGGCCGCGTACATTACAAAAACGCTTAAGATATTCACCCCTATCGGAATAATGGTATGGTAGATATTTTCGCGGGCCATGAATTCGGCAGGTTTTAAGCTTTCGAATAGCCAGGCTTTTTCATAAAAGAAAGGATTAAGCGAAAATAAGGGGAACAAACTGCAAACCGCCAGCAGGATCAATGGCACACGATATTGCCAACCACCATCGCTGATATGTAGTTTAATGTCAGGGTGATGTTTCAACAAGCGAAACTCTCCGAAAAATATTTTCACTATTAACCTTGATACGTAAAAGGCAGTAAGCCAACTGGTAAATAATGCACCTGCCGGGATCAGTTTAAGCCATGCGCTTCTACCCTCGCTCCATTCAAACGCCTGGATCAGGATGCCATCTTTTGACAGATAGCCAGAAGTAAGCGGAATACCTATAAGCGCCAGTGAACCAACAATTGCCACAATAAAAGTTAATGGCAGCTTTTTACGCAAGCCACCCATGTACTGAATATTTTGCGGGTCGATATCCAGGTTATTTTCCTCCTTGATATGTTGCATTTCGTGAATCACAACCCCGGCCACCAAAAACAATAAACATTTAAAGAAAGCGTGCGTAGCCAAATGGAATAGCGAAGAGCCATAAGCTCCAACCCCCATCGCAAGGATCATGTAACCCAGTTGCGATATGGTTGAGTAAGCAAGCACCCGTTTCAAATCGTTTTGCGTAAGCGCGATTGTGGCGGCCATAAAAGCGGTAAAGCAACCTATTACAGCAAGAACCGTTAACTCCGTATCGGTAAACAAAGGATAAACCCTGCCCAGCAGAAATACACCGGCAGCCACCATAGTAGCCGCGTGGATCAGCGCCGAAACTGACGTCGGCCCTTCCATGGCATCAGGTAGCCAGGTATGCAAAGGGAATTGTGCCGATTTTGCGGCCACAGCAAGGAAGATCCCGGCGCAGGCTATATACTGCCATATCGCGGGTAATGTAGTCATTGCCCCCCGTGTCCAAACAGAGCCATAATTAGAAGGCATCCTATCAGGAGCAAAAGCCCATTGCCCGTTATCAGGCGCCATAAACTTAACAAGTCCATGTTGTCCAAATAAGGCATCAATATCAAACGTATGAAACTGGGCAAAAATGATAATGATAGCACTTAGCAAACCGATATCGCCGATACGGTTCATGATAAAGGCTTTTTTATTGGCCTGTACGGCTTTATCCTTAGTGAACCAGAAACCGATAAGCAGGTATGATGAAAAGCCCACCAGCTCCCAGAAAGCATAGAACAACACCATGCTATCCGCCACCACCAAAGCCAGCATGCTGAAACAAAAGAAACTTAAGTAGGTAAAATAACGACTGTACCTGTCGTCATGCTTCATGTAAGCAGTGGAATAGATGTGAACTGGCAAGGCAATCAGCGATACCAACAGCAGCATCAGCGCTGACAGATTATTAAGCAGGATGCCTGCGAAGACTTTGGTGTTGCCAATGGTAAACCATAGTTTTTGGGTGTGCAGCGGTTGCTGGTTCCACACCCTTGCAAACACAATGGCTGATAATACGCAACCCACCAAAATGGCCAGTGTTGAAATCCAGCCCGCTGCTTTACTTTTTACCGGCAGGCAAAAGTTGATGATCGAGGCCGCCAACGGTAAAGCCACAGCTGCAATGGTGTAGCTGATGATGGTTTGATCGGTATGTAAAAGCGCGGTGCCCAATTAGTTTTTTTATCTTCTCTGTAGAGACGCATAATTGCGTCTCCGAATGTACATTTCCGCTTGTCCTGCGGGAGACGCAATTATGCGTCTCTACAATATTTTAATCCCTCAAATTTTTAATCTCATCTGGGTCAATGGTTTTATATCGCCGGTAAACATTCAGGACGATGGCCAGCGCAACCGCTGTTGTTGCCGCGGCCAGCACAATAGCAAACAAGGCGAACACCTGTCCGCCGTTATTTAGCTTATCATATTTACCAAAAGCTACCAGGTTTAAAATGGCGGCGTTCAGCATCAGTTCAATACCTATTAATACTTGTATCGAGTTACGTTTGGATACAATCATGTACATGCCTGTGCAAAACAATAACGCGCCTACCAGTAAAAAATCGGTTAACGAGATCATGCCCTGCCCTCCTTACGTGATAAATGTGCCGCACCTACCAAAGCCATCAGCAATAAAACAGAAATGGCTTCAAAAGGCAGCAGGTAGGTGGTCATGAGGTTAACGCCTATATTATCTATAGTTGAAGAGATTGGCGTTATCTCCTTTTTTTGTGCGATGGCCTGTTTTACCCATGGCAGGTTATCAGCATCGGCTTTAAGGATAATGTTTACAATCACCGCTAAAAACAGCGCAGCCAGTATAACCGCCGGTACTTTAGCCATGTTAATGAATTTTCCTTTGTGTTGCTCTATCACATTTAGCGTTTCACGACCAGAAAGCATAAATGCAAAAAGGATTAACACCAAAATGCCTCCCACATAAATTACCACTTGCGTTACGGCAACAAAATCGGCAAGGGCAATTACATACAAGCCAGCTAATGCAAACAAGGTCACAAAAAATATAAAAATACTCCTGACCAGGTTTTTACTTAAAGCAGCATATAGCGCCGAGCCAATAGCAATAAAACTCATTGTATAAAACAGTAAGCGAACCAAGGTCATGCCCCACCCTCCTTTTGTTTCATGGCGGCTAATTTGGCAGCCTGTTTTTCGGCCTGCTGTTTGTCAAAAAGGGCACGCTTTTCGGCGGCATCTTCGGGCGTCATATCCGAAAACTGGTAAACCAGATCGCTTAGCTGAAAAACGGTTTTATCATACTGGTTAGTCATGGTAATGCATTCGGTTGGGCACACGATGGTACACAAGCCGCAATACATACATTTGGCCATATCAATATCAAACTTGGCAGCATACAGACGTTTGGTTGTACCATCGGATGTTTGGCCGATAGCTTCCGTAGCCTTGATCGATTCAATATCAATACAATTAACCGGGCAAACCTTAGCGCACAGATCACATACAATACAATCGTCCATTTCCACATCCAACTGGTACCGGCCCACTTCAGGTACCGGCAGTTGTTGCTTAGGATATTGAATAGTGTTGGTGCCATGCTCCAGTTGCTTAAAGTAATTGCTATCGCTCACGGTTACAATCTCCCTTTTGCCGTTACCCTCAAAGAGATGCCGGATGGTAAGGCTTAAACCTTTCCAAGCCGTTGTAAACGCTTTTATTACCTTCTGAACCATGATTTTTAGGATTTTAGGATTGCCAGGATATTGCCTTTCTCTCCGTTAAATCCGTTATTTTATATTTTAATAAATTCTATATTTCAACTTTTCCAAATCCGAAATCGAACATCCGACATCCGAAATTAAAAATCACATCAGCCACAACCTCCATACACCCGATATCAGCATACAAGCGAAAGCCACCGGGGTCAATACTTTCCAGCAAAGGTTCATGAGCTGGTCAACCCGCAAGCGGGGTAATGTCCACCTGATCCACATCTGAACACCCACCAGGCCCAATGTTTTTATTACCACCCATAATATCCCCCAGGCTACCCCCGTTGTCCAGGTTGCCAGTTTAACACCGCCTATATTAGGCAGCGGTGTATTCCAGGCACCTAAAAATAATATTACTGCTATCATGGATACCAGGAACATCATCGAATATTCGGCCAAAAATACCAGCGCGAAGCGGATCCCGGTAAACTCGGTATGGAAACCGGCAACCAGTTCCGACTCTGCTTCGGGGATATCAAAAGGTGCACGGTTACTCTCGGCCAATGAAGCTATAAAATAGATCACAAATGCGATGAGTAAATGAGGTGCACGGAATATGTTCCAGCTAAAAAAACCACCTATTTGAGATACGTCCCAAAACCCAGCGAATTTAACTTTTTCTGTCGCCAGGATACCCTGCTGGGCCGAAATCAGCTGCAAATCCAGCGTTTGTGCTATCATCACAACAGCTATAATGGCAAAACCGGCAGGGATCTCATACGAAATGATCTGTGCTGCCGAGCGCATGGCACCCAATATAGAATATTTGTTATTTGATCCCCAGCCTGCCATCAGGATGCCCAATGTTTCGATGGAAATAATGGCGAAGATATAATACAGGCCGATATTAGTCTTTGAAGGGATAAGTCCGGGGGCCCAGGGTAGCGCGGCGAAACCGAGGTATACGGCTATGAATATTACGGCCGGGGCCAGCATAAACAACCATTTATCGGCAGCGGCCGGGACGATCAGCTCTTTCTGAAGCATTTTTAAAATATCGGCCAGCGTTTGCAGCGAACCATATTTTCCCGTTTCCGTTGGACCGAGCCGGTCTTGTATAAACGCTGATATTTTACGCTCGGCATATACACCGAATAAAGCGAAAAAGGCCGAAAAACTGAACAACCCGATTGCTGCAATAAAATATGTAAAATAATAGTTCAACAGGAATATTTGCTTAAGGGTGCAAACTTACTAAATGTTGAGTTATTTAGAATGATTAAATTATATATTAAGTTGATAGGAGAACCATGATTTACCTGATTTAAGGATTGCCTGATATATCAACGCCTGAAGCTCTGTATCATGATCATCCTATAATCATAAAAATCAAGGTTCAACACTTCACCAAATCATTTGCCGATATAAACGTTGATTTTACCGGGGCCGAGAAAAACAGCGAGGCATGATGGTCAAAATCGGCAGTATCATCGGTAGTGGTATAAAACTTATTTTCGCCGTTCCGGCTAAGCTTTTGCTCAATTTCGGGGTGGCGGTTTAAATAACTAACAAGGCTTTTAGCCACGATATCGCCCTGCCCTATAACATTAATGCGTTCGGGCAAATGTGCTTTTATTTTGTCCTGGATAATAGGATAATGCGTGCAAGCCAGTAAAATGGTGTCGATGTTGGGCGATTGCGCCATGATTTGATCCAGGTACAGCTGCACAAAAAAATCTGCACCGGGTTTATCGTATTCCCCGTTTTCAATTAACGGCACCCAAAGCGGACAGGCCTGCTGGTAAACTTTTATGTCGGGGAAAAAATTCTGGATCTCGAGCAGGTATGAGCCAGATTGTACGGTGCCCTTTGTGCCAAGCACCCCAATCTCTTTGGTTTTAGTATAATCGCCAATAACCTCGGCCGTAGGGCGGATAACGCCCAATACCCTTTTCGACGGATCATCTATCTGTTTAAGGTCCTGCTGCTGAATGGTACGTAATGCCTTGGCCGATGCCGTATTACACGCCAGGATCACTAAGGGGCATCCCTGGTCAAACATCCACTGCACACATTCCCAGGTATACTGGTGTATGGTGCTGAATGAGCGGTTACCATAGGGAGCACGGGCATTATCGCCCATATAAATATAATCATAGCCGGGCAGTTGTTCAATGATAGAACGGAACACCGTTAGCCCGCCATAACCCGAATCAAAAATACCAATTGGTTGATTTGACATATACAAACATAAAAAAAGCGCCCCGTAATTACGGGGCGCTTTTGTATAATTTACTTAAAGGTGATTTTATTTTAAACCCAATTTCAATTTCACGGCAGCCATCAGATCGTCGCCTGCAGGAGATACGATCATGCTAACCTGTGATGAATCCAATACATAAGCGTAACCTTTTTCTTTAGCTACCGCTTGTACAGCCTGGCTAACTTTATCAATAATGGGTTTGCCTAATTCTTGTTTTTTAGCATCAACTTGTTGCTGAGCATTGTTTTGGTAATCGTTCATGCGTTTCTGAATATCCTGCAATTCAGAAGTTTTTGCTGAACGGGCAGCATCTGTCAAAGTTGAACCGTTTTTTTCCAAATCGGCACCCTTGGTTTGTAACTCATTGTTCATAGTGGTTAACTGATCAATGAATGTTTTTTGATAGGCCTGTAATGTTGTAGAAACAGTTTTAGTTTCAGGCATCTGGTCAATAACCTGGCTAAAATTAACATAACCTATTTTTGTTTGCGCTTTAGCAAAACTACCCACGAACAACATACCTGCTGCAACTAAGGCGACTTTAAATAGTTTTTTCATTTTGTTTTGTGTCCTGTGTTTAATAATGGATAATAATTATCTGTTTGTTTTTATAACGTGTATCAGCAAATTGCTCATGAACTAACCTCAGGAGAGCTTACAATGAACAGGAACATTTGACAGCTATCCTTACCCGGCTAAAATAACAATGGGGTAATTTAAATGGCAAACATAAAAAAAGCGTCCCGTTTAATCAGGGCGCTTTTTTATGTCTTTTGTATTCTTATTTCAAACCTAATTTTAATTTTACAGCTGCCATCAGGTCATCAGCATCAGGAGATACCAATAAGGTGATCTGTGATGAATCTAATACGTAAGCATAGCCTTTTTCTTTAGCTACAGCCTGTACTGCCTGGGTAGCTTTATCAATAAGCGGTTTACCTAATTCCTGCCTTTTTGCATCAACCTGTTGCTGGGCATTGTTTTGATAATCATTCATACGTTTTTGAATATCGGTAAGCTCGTTTTCTTTAGCAGTACGTACAGCATCGGTCATGCTTGCCCTTTTTGACTGGTAGTCCTGGCCTTTTGTCTGGTACTCATTATTCATTGTAGTAAGCTGATCAATAAATGTTTTTTGATAAGCCTGGATCGAAGCAGTTACAGTTTTAGTTTCGGGCATCATATCAATCAGCTGATTGAAGTTGATGTGGCCGATCTTAGTCTGAGCATTTGCAAAGCTGCCCGCAAATAACAAACCTACTGCAACTAAGGCAACTTTAAATAGTTTTTTCATTTTCCTTTTTCTGTGTTTAAATAATAGTTCGATTTATTTTAATTCAAATTATTTAGCAAATACCCCGGGTTTTAGTCCTAATCTGGTTATAACATCCGCGCTTTTATCATACCGCGGGTTAGCATATAACATAATAACCTCGCTGTTTTTATCAAAAATCATATCCAGGTTATCGCCTTCGGCAATTGCTTGTACAGCTTTAGACACCCTATCCTGAATTGGTTTAATCAGCGCTGTGCTTCTTTGCGAAAGCTCACCATCCGGACCAAACTTCTGACGTTGAAAATCTTTCGCGGCCTTTTCTTTGTCAACAATTTCGGCCTCACGGCGTTTTTTCATATCAGGGGTCATCAGCACCTGATCGGCCTGGTAAGCTTTATACAGGCGGTCGATTTCCTGAAAACGGCCGTCAACTTCCTTCTGCCACTGATCAGATAATGCAGCTAATTGCTTTTGTGATGAGGCATACTCGGGCATGTGCTTTAATATATACTCCGAATCAACATAAGCAAAACGTTGCGCATAAGCGCCTGCAAAAGCAGTTAACGTTAAAAAGGCTACTAAAATTATCTTCTTCATATATTCGGTACGCAAATTAATTAAATCCGCCGGATAAACTCTGAGAAATTGTAAAATGGAACTGGCCTTTATTTGCATCCGGTTGCCCCGGAATTTTATCAAAGCCATAACCATAATCTAACCCCAGTAAGCCAAATATAGGCAAAAATATCCTTGCGCCCACACCTACCGAACGCCTTACATTAAACGGATTAAACTGGCTAAACTGGTTCCACGCGTTACCGCCTTCGGCAAAGGCGAGCAAGAAAATTGTTGCCGACTGGCTTGCAATAACCGGGTGGCGAAGCTCCAGCGTGTATTTATTATAAATAGCGCTACCGGTGTTTGTATTTTGAGTTTCGTTTGAGCCCTCGGGTACAATCGAGAAGTTTTGGTAACCACGTAAGCCGATGATCTCACTACCCTGTAAAAACTGGTAGCTCTGCATACCGTCGCCACCTAATTTAAAGCGTTCAAACGGTGATGGGCCAACCTGGTGATTGTACTGGCCAAGGAAACCAAACCTAACCTGCGACATCAATACAAATTTGCCTACCAGTTTCGAGAACCACTGTGCATCGTATTTAAACTTATAGTACTCAACAAAATGGTAACGATCTTCGGGGGTGGCTATTTTATAATTGATGTTATTAAATAATGAGTAAGGCGGCGTAGCCTGTATCGTAAATTTAATATTTGAACCCTGGGTTGGGAAAATAGGCGCATCTATTGAGTTACGTGTCAACTCCTGGGTTAACTTAATGTTATAAGAGGTACCGTTGGTAAACAGGTAACCGGTGTAGTTATCAAGGCTGTAATGATCAAAGTTAAGTGAGTAGTTTAACTGGAAATAGTTATCAGGCCATTTTAAACGTTTACCCAATGTAACGCCCAAACCGTTAATACGCAATTTGTTATAGTATGGGCTTGTTTTTGGATAATACTGCCCTGTTGAACTTCCCTGTGTATAAGCAGACAATGCAAAGTAAATTGGTTTTTTTCCACCTAACCATGGCTCGGAGAATGTGAACGAGAAGTTTTGATAGGTACGGCCGCTCGACTGCCCCCTTAAGCTCAGTTTCTGACCATCGCCTTTTGGCAGTGGCTTGTAAGCTTTAAGGTGGAAGATATTACGGATAGAGAAGTTATTAAAGGTTAAACCCAATGTGCCTACCAACTGGCCGCCACCAAAACCACCCGAAAGCTCGATCTGGTCTGAAGGTTTTTCAACTACGTTATAAACCAAGTCAACCGTACCATCCTGCGGATTGATGTTGGTTGGTTTAGGTTCGGTTTTTTGCTCGTCGAAGTTGCCCAACTGGCCAATTTCACGCGCACTGCGGATCAGCAGGTCTTTATTGAATTTTTGACCCGGTTTTGTCTGGATCTCACGCATTACCACTTTATCGTTGGTAACGTCGTTACCTTTTAACATAACGCGGTTAATCGTATACTGAGGGCCTTCATAAATCCTCACATCAACATCTACAGTATCGTTATAAACCCTTGTTTGTACCGGATCGGCATTAAAGGTTAAGTAGCCATCATTAAGGTAAAGCGATGAAATGTCATCGTTACCCGGAGTCGGGCCGCTTAAACGCTTGTTCAGCTCATCTTCGCTAAATACGTCACCTTTTTTAACGTGAAGGATCCTGTTTAACAAATCGGTGGTATACTTGGCATTACCCGAAAACTTAACATTACCGAAGTAATATTTAGGGCCTTCATATACTTTCAGCTTTACGTTTACGGTTTCATCGTCATGTTTCCATACGGAATCGCTCAGGATCTCGGCATCACGGTATCCCCTGGCCTGCATTTTTTCAACCAGGTTTTGTTTATCCTCTTCGTATTTGTCCTGTTTAAATTTCTTTGAGCCAAACAGGTTATACCATTTACGTTTACGGGTTTTACTTAAAAAACCACGCAGGGTTCCGGTGCTAAATGCCTTGTTGCCCTCAAAAATAACATCGTTGATTTTAACCTTGGTCTTTTTATCAATGGCAACATCCAGTATAACGCTGTTAACATCACCCTGGTCTTTACGCTGGGTAATGGTAACGGTAGTGTTTAAGAAACCTTTCTCGTTAAAATGCTTTTTTATGATAGCAGTTGTTGTGCTGATGAGGTTTTCATTTACGATCTTGCCTACACGGTCGTTCAATTTTTTCTGAACATCTTCAATTTCGCCTTTGCGAATACCGGTTAAGTGCATGCGTGATAAACGCGGACGCTCCAACACGGCAATCTCCAGGTAAATGGTATCCATATTAATTTTGGTGATGTTCAATTGCACATCATCAAATAAACCTTGTTGATATAAGGTTTTAATTACCTCGGCATTACGTTCGCCCGGCAGGTTGATACGATCGCCTTTGGTTAATTTGGATAGCTGGATCAGGATGTCTTTATCAAGATATTTTGCGCCACTAACAGAAATACCACCAATAATATAATCTTTAGGATTAAGATAACTTAAACTATCAGCAGGTATCGATTTTGTAAGCGTAGGCCTCGGCCCATTGGATATCTGGGCGAAAGCCGTAGTAGCCAAAACCGAGAAAAGAATAGCAAAAAGAAATTTATACATTCGAATATTTTAGTGGGCTAAAAATAATTTATACAGTTGTTAAAATTTGTTAAAAGTAAAAATTTAGTTCACCTGCTCACTTGTTAAGCCAAAACGGCGCTCACGTTTCTGAAAATCAATCACTGCTTCATACAGGTCTTCTTTCCTGAAATCGGGCCATAATTTGGTTGTAAAATACAACTCGGCGTAAGCAATTTGCCATAATAAATAATTACTTATACGGTATTCACCGCTGGTTCTGATCAGCAGTTCGGGGTTTGGCATATCGCCTGTAAAAAGGTTTTGTTCAAAAACCTCTTCATTAATATCTTCCGCATTCAACTCGCCGTTTTTTACCTTTATGGCTATATTTTTTGCAGCCCGTACAATTTCGCGGCGCGAGCTATAGCTTAAAGCCAGCGTAAGCACAACACCGGTATTACCTGCTGTTGTTTCAATAGCATTATTAAGTTCACGAAGGCATTTTTCGGGCAGTGTGTCCAGATCGCCAATGGCATTTAGCCTGATGTTGTTTTTCATAAAGCCGGGAACCTCTTTATGAATAGTGGTTACCATTAACTCCATAATAGCCATAACCTCCAGCTTGGGGCGGTTCCAGTTTTCGGACGAAAATGTATATAAGGTGACATATTTAATACCCAATTTATCGGCCCCCTCAACAACATCCCTAACAGATGTTACACCGTTGTGATGGCCAAATATCCTTAATTTGCCTTTCCCTTTCGCCCAGCGCCCGTTGCCATCCATAATAATAGCTACGTGCTGTGGTAGTCTCGACAAATCAATCTGATCCAAATAATCCATATTACTCCTTATCAAAAGCCACCCTGTACAAACACACTTGTGTAAAATTTTTCATCAATACTATGGTCTGCGATATTCGGTTGTTAGACTAATCAATTATTAATTACCTGCATCCGCCGTTTTGCCACGCAAATTGACGGATTTTTCAGGGTACAAAGGTAAAACTTACTTTGTATTTTTTTAGTATCCCTCGCTAAAAGAAAATGTTATTGCGAATAATATATTAAAACTGCCTAAACAGCTATCAAAACCATGATTTTTCATAATTTTTGGTTTAAAGCTCAAAAAAATAAAAAAGCCGGTAGCCATTATCTGCCTGATAATGAAAGCTGCCGACCTCAAAAAACCACCTGTAAATTTGCTTACAATTGCGTTACACTTTTATATTCCTTTTTGTTTAAGCGCGTCAACATCGGCGGGCATAATATCAACTATAGCGTATTGCTGAATGCCGGTAATAGCCAGCTCATCAAGCGTACTCACCAAATTGCTGTATTGCGATTTATCGCTTGGTTTTACCAATACTATCATGCTTTTGCCCGAGCCGTCGTGTACTTTTTTATTGGTTTCGATGATAGCCCTGCGAATGCCATTGGCTGAAAAATCGGTTACCGAAGGTGCAATGATCGGATTTTTAAGCTCGCCCAGAAAATACATGGCCTTATTATTTTTGCCCAAAACAACAGTCAGTGTTCGGCTTGCCGGAACCGGCATTCCGTCGCCGCCGTCATCTGGCATAGCCAAATCCATAGCTTTTGGTTTAGCCAGCGTGGTGGTCATGATAAAAAAGGTAATAAGCAGGAATGCAAGATCGACCATTGCAGTAAGATCAACGCGGGCGTTTATTTTTTTGCGTTTGTGCTTTCCGCCGCCATTTTGAGGAGATGAGTTTAATTCGGCCATGACTTTAAAGATTTTAGGTTAATAATCAGTACAATACTAAATTACAAAATACAATATAAAAACAGAATTAAATATTGTATTTTAAATTTAAAACGAATTAAATATTGAATTATTATCTAAAGAGACGCAATAAATCCACAACACTTGTTAGGCCTGATGTAATTAGAAGTAGCAGTTTGCTGTTACAAAAGTAAATGAGATTGTAAAGTTAAGGAAGAAGTAGGTATCATGCGATTTAAAGTCGCCGCGCTGAGAACCAACGGTGCCAATATAATTGCCGGTTTTTTCGCCCGAACGATCAGAAAGTAAAGCGCCGGTCGTGGTCATTTTGCTTTTATCGGCATATACACCGCTTACATCATCCAGGTAATCTGTAAATGCATATCGATAGCCCATATCGGCCATAACTGTAAACTTACCGGATAAATTATACTTGATACCTAAACCATATGGAATTACGACAGTGTTATTACCATAAGGCTTAGCCTGACCTTCGGTTTTTAGCTGCCTTAAGCCAACCTCGTGCCCGTTAAAATCCTGTGCACGCGGCGCGTAAGATGTAATACCAATACCTGTAAATATATAAGGGGTGTATTTGTTTCGTCCGGCATCGGGGATATAGTTCATAAAGTTAAACTCGCCGATAAGACTTACCTCCCGCAATTGATCTTTAAAGTTAAGGTTACGATCACGAAACTGCTGGTAGCCGGACCGGTTATCATAAGCCGATATATTACCAACACCAATATTCAGTTTAGCTGAAAAATAGCCATTAAAATTTCTTTTACCAAAGATACCCGCCGAAACGCCGCTTATTTTAACAGGGTTATTGGGGTTAAGATCACCTATGTACCCTGCACCGCCTATCGATCCGCCTATTTCCCAGGTTTGGGCCTGCAGCTGATAAGTTAAAAACAAGAATATGGCAAAAAGTAAAAATTTAGGCATTAATCAAATTTAGTAATTACGGGCATCAAGGCCCCAAAGCAGTTTATTCCTTAACGTAGTTAAATAGCTTTCATTACTAAGGCGAATTAAATTTAACTGAAAACTGGCTTTTTGAACATGAAACTTAACTGTTTGATCTAAAACTTCCGTCCGCGAATCGCAGGAGATGATATAATTAGCGCTGCGGCTTTCCACCTCAAAACAAAGCTTACTGGTATCAGGGATCACTATAGGCCGCACGTTAAGGTTGTGAGGTGATACCGGGGTTACCACTATGCTGTTTGACTGCGGGAAAATAATGGGCCCGCCGCAACTTAACGAATAAGCCGTTGAGCCGGTTGATGTGGAGATGATAATACCATCACCCCAGTATGAGTTCAAAAACTCATCGTTCAAAAACACATGGGTAATGATCATGGCGGCATCATCGCGCTTATGGATGGTTACATCATTAAGGGCAAAATTATTGCTGCCAAAAACATTAGGGTCCGAGTCGACGGTAAGCAATTCGCGGCAATCGCAGGTAAACTGCCTGTTCACCACGGCATGAATGGCTGCCGTAATATCACTTTTATTAACACTGGCCAAAAAGCCCAGGCGGCCAAAGTTTATACCGATAACAGGGATCCCCGAATCGCGAATCAAGGTAACCGTATCAAGCAGGGTACCATCGCCTCCAAGCGTTATAAAAATATCAATAAAGCCTTTTAAGGTTTCGGCGGGGCGCAACACTTTATATTGCACTGTGGTTAGTTTATCCTGCAAATATTCGTGGAGTTGCTGGTGTACATAAATATCAACGCCATGCAATGCAAGGTTATCAAAAACCTGCTGTATAAAAGGTAAAACAGATGGCTCATTAAACGGCCTGCCGTAAACTGCTATTTTCATTTTTTAAAAAAGCGAATATCGAACTTTGAAAGTACATTAATTGCAGCAAGGCATAAATAATTAATACCGGCATAAACTAAACTCTACAACCCACCCATCATACATTTTTCTTATAATGGTAAATTGTGCACTATTGTTTGCTTATATTTCCTAATAATGGCATTTTAATTGCGCTAACAGATAAATAACTTCAAAGTAAAATAATTAAGTTTAACTATTTTGGCCTACCTTACCAATATTAAACAACGGTTATTTTATTGATGGATAAAACTTTTACCCAAAAACTATCGGATATACAGTCAATAGCTGATGACCTTCCTTCTGCATTAATAATTCATGAGGTTGAAACGCTGCAGATAGTGTATATGAACAGTGTAGGTCTCGATATACTGGGTACCACACTTGATGAACTGCAGGCCATGGGCCCTGAAACATATCACGTTAAATATTTTAACACCGAAGACAGCAACGAATACGTACCCAAAATTTTGCACCTGATAAAAAGCAAAACACAGGAGCAGGTATCCTATTTTCAGCAGGTACGTGTACCTGATAACCCCGAATGGCAATTATTTGTGAGCAATACCAAAGTTTTTGCACGCAATGAAGCAGGCGATGCTGCATATTTGTTAACCATTGCCAGCAGGCTTGATCCTGTACATCATATTACCACCAAGGTAAACAGGCTTATGGATGAGATCGCTTTTTTACGCCATAATAACCTGTTATTTTTAACGCTTACGCGGCGCGAAAAAGAGATTCTGAAATATATTGCCATGGGTATGAGCTCGGCCGAGATCAGCGCGAAGCTATTCATTGCCCCGGCTACTGCCGAAACGCACCGTAAAAACATCAAAAACAAACTGCACCTGAAAAATAATTATGATGCAGTGATGTTTGCGCAGGCTTATAATTTGGTCTGAAATCATAACAAGTCGGAAGTTCCGGGTCTTAAGTCAGTAGTTTAAATTATGCAAAAGTCATGCATAGCGGACTCAAGACTTCGGACTAATGATTTAAGACTTCGGACTTAATACTACAAATTAAGGTAATTCATGAGCGAATCATACCTGTCGCGGGTGGTATCGTTGATATCGGTATGATTAAAGGTAGCTTTGATATCATACTCATACCGAAGGAAGCTGGCAGTTATGGCCGAAATATCCTGCTTGTTAACCTTAAGGGTAACTTCCATCCGGGTTGAATCGGGAAAGGACTGAACATAAGAGCTCAGAACCTGCGCGTTGTCTGACTCAACTATCTGCGCCATGTGCGCAAGCGAATTATTTTTATTATTGATCTCCAGTACAATAATGCCTCCCGGTTGCGATACTGAAGTTATTTTTGCGAAATATTCTGTAATGGCGTTAATAGATATCAACCCAAGATAGTTGCTTTTTGCGTCAAGCACCGGTACAATGGTAAGCTGCTGCTCATAAAACAGGCGGATAACATCATAAATATGCTGATCTTCCAGCACGTAGGGATTAACCAACGAAAGGGCCAGTGCACCTATGGGTGTTTGATAATCACTTTCGGCTATCAGGTCATCCTCGGCAAGCAAACCCAAAAACTGTTCTTCATTTACAATAGGCAAATGCCTGAGGCGAAACTCAATCATACGGTCAAGCACTTTCTGAATGGTATCAGAAGTGTGTACCGGCGGTATCGAGTCAGCTATCAGGTCAAGTGCTATCATCTATGCATTTACTTTGGTCTCTAATTTAGTTAAAAACTGTTTAAGTAAAGTATTAAATTCTTCAGGGTGCTCCATCATAGGGGCGTGTCCGCATTTATCAATCCAATGAAGTTCCGAATCGGGCAGTAGTTCATGAAATTCAACAGCTACCTCGGGCGGGGTGATCTTATCATTACGGCCCCATATCAAAGATACCGGGATAGTGATCTTATGCAGATCTTTTTTCATATTATGCCTGATGGCAGATTTTGCCATGGCCAGCAAGCGGATCACCTTATGCCTGTCGTTAATGGTCTGAAAAACATCAAGCACCAACTCATCGGTGGCAATAGCCGGATCGTAAAATGTAAATTGCACTTTTTCGCGCACAAAATCAATACTCTCCCTGCGCGGAAAAGAGCCGCCGAAAGCATTTTCATATAAGCCCGAGCTACCAGTTAAAACAAGAGCCTTGATGTTTTCGGGATGCGTGGTTAAATAAACTAATGCCACATGCCCACCAAGCGAGTTACCCAATAAGGTAATATTGCTAAGCTTTTTAAACTTTATAAACTTATGTACAAATTTCGATAAACTTTTTACCCCGGTACTAATCAGCGGCATGTCATAAACAGGCAGCATGGGGATAATAACCCTGTACTTTGATTTAAACTCATTAATAACACCATCCCAATTGCTCAACGCCCCCATTAAACCATGCAGCAGTAACAGCACCTCTCCTTCGCCCTCATCGATGTAACTAAAACCGTGTTCCTCTTTAAGCACGAACTCCATATAAAATATTAAAAATTAATTTTTCAAACTTATCTTATACCAAAATCGCTTTCAGTACAAATTCCTGTTATTCCGCTGTAAAATTAGTTTATTACGAACGACATTTAGCAAGTATAGTAATTATTTACCAATGTAGTAATGTTAAGCTTTTATTAATAAGATTAACATTAACACAACATTGCACAAAAAAACGCTGTACTATTAAATGGTAAAAACTTAACCTAATAACTGTTTAACCACCTCTGATATTGTTTTACCATCGGCCTTGCCTGCAAGCTCTTTACTGGCCATACCCATTACGCGGCCCATATCTTTTACGGATGTAGCGCCTATCCTGCCAATAAGCTCTTCAAGGTAGCCTTCAATTTCAAACTTGCTCATTTGTTGCGGAAGGTATTCTTCAATAACCAGCATTTCGGCTATTTCCACCTGGTACAAGTCGTCGCGATTTTGCTCCTTATAAATATCGGCCGATTCCTTACGCTGTTTTACCAGCTTTTGCAATACTTTAATTTCAGCATCCTCGGTTAGTTCATCAGCAGCGCCTTTTTCGGTTTTAGCCAAAAGCAATGCCGATTTGATGGCACGCAACCCCTGTAAACGATCTGCCTGCTTGGCAAGCATGGCCAGTTTAATGTCCTGGTCTATTTGTGTAATTAACGACATATGTTTTATGTTAGTCCGGAATTCCGATGTCGGAAAGTCCGGAAGTTTTTCTTTTTAGTCCGGAAATCCGATGTCCGGAAGTCCGAAGGATTTGTTTGGTTAATAAAGCAGCCTTGTCTTACTTTCGGACTTTACTGACTTTCCGACTTCAGACTTCCCTCCTACCCCCTAAATATCGTACCTGCGTTGGCTTGCGCTGCAGGCATGATAACCAGGTCGTTAATGTTAACATGTGCCGGTCGTGATGCAATGAACCAGATAGTTTCGGCCACATCTTCGGCCACCAATGGTTTAAAACCATCATAAACTTTTTTGGCCCTTTCCTTATCACCCTTAAAGCGCACCTCCGAAAACTCGGTTTCCACAGCTCCCGGGTGTATCGCCGTTACCTTAATACCGTGGGGTAAAAGGTCAATCCGCATACCTTTATTTAAAGCATCAACTGCATGTTTGGTAGCGCAATATACATTTCCGTTAGCATAAACTTCCTTACCGGCAATGGAGCCAAGGTTTATAATGTGCCCCTTACCATTTTCTATCATCCAGTTTGATACCACCCGGCTTACATACAGCAGGCCCTTGATATTGGTATCAATCATGGTTTCCCAATCATCAATACTGCCTTTTTGAATAGGATCAAGCCCCTGGCTTAAACCGGCGTTGTTAACCAATACCGTCACTTTCCTCCATTCGGCCGGCAAAGCTTCCAGGTTGTTAATGGTATCTTCGCGGTTACGCACATCAAATGACGAAACCGCAACTTCTACGTTATACTTATCATTCAGGTGTTTGGCCAGTTTCTCCAACCTATCTAACCGGCGACCGGTTAATACAAGGTCATAGCCTTCGCGGGCAAAAACGTGTGCACATGCCTCGCCAATGCCGGCGGTAGCTCCTGTAATTAAGGCAATCTTACTCATAGATATTGATAACTATAAACAGCGAAATTATGTTTTTTACTTTAAAATATTGTCGGTTGGGAGTAAGGATGTTTTTTGAAAGGGAGGATTTTACCCACCCCAATATCGGGTTGAAAACGCAAGTCTATTTTACGCTCTCATTATAAATGAGCACGAGATTTAGGAAAATTACATTCTACTCAAAAATCAAGCTAAACATAATGGTGTGTAAGCCCAACCTGCTGAGGGGCGCCGAGTAGGGGTTATACTCACGCATCAACACGTTGCCTAACGAATTGGAGATCTTAATCTCGGGCGAAAGCTTAAAAAATTCAAAATAAATATCACAACCCACGCCCGCCTCATACGAGGCAAAGCCACCTACGTTTTTAACCAGCTTCTCCGAAAGGTCAAGATTGGCATCCGCGTTTTTCTTAGATCCTATGGCCTGGGTGTATTTCAGGCCGCCTACAACATAAGCCCTGAAATCGCCCAACCTGTCTGATTTTAATTTCAATTGCAGGGGAACGTCCACCGAAGTGGTTTGTATTTTTTTATCTACATCTTCCGACGGATCGACATAAGAATAATGCAAAGCCCTGTCGGCAAAAATTAATGATGGTGTGGTGCGTACCTCAAGGTGCTCGGTGATCCTGTACCGGGTCAAAAAACCTACTCCGAAAGCCGGTGAACTTTTTGAGCTGATGCTGTTAAGCGGCCCTTTAACCTGCACACCGTTCTCATCTAAAAACGCGTTGCGAAAATTGGGCTGGTTAACAATTTTAAAATCGGTGCTTACGTAAGTAAAACTGAAACCAAAGCTCAGATCCTGC
Organism: Mucilaginibacter gossypii; assembly: GCF_017569325.2. Lineage (NCBI taxonomy): Bacteria > Pseudomonadati > Bacteroidota > Sphingobacteriia > Sphingobacteriales > Sphingobacteriaceae > Mucilaginibacter > Mucilaginibacter gossypii. The sequence continues at coordinate 4,155,997 of NZ_CP071878.2, forward strand.
TGATCGGCGCCGCCACCCCATGCCGGTACATGCTGCGCAAACAATAAATTGCTGCTAAAAATAAGTACAACTACAAGCAGGTAACGGTTTATAATCATTTAATACCGGTGTATATTGAACAGATACCAAACGTTAAAGGCCTGCATTTGGTATTCTTAAAGCCTACTTTATCCATCAAACCCACAAAAGCCTGCCCATCCGGAAAAGCAGCTACCGACTCCGGTAAATAGCTGTATGCTCTTGCATCTTTGCTGAACAATTTACCAATACCCGGGGTAATATAGCTGAAGTAAAAATTATATAACTGCTTTACCGGAAATACTTTAGGCTTTGAAAACTCAAGCACCACCACCTTTCCTCCGGGTTTTAGCACCCGAATTATATCAGCAAGGCCTTTTTCCAGGTTTTCAAAATTACGTACACCGTAGGCAACCGTAACAGCGTCAAACTCCGCGCCCTCAAACGGCAGTTTTTCCGAATCGCCCAGTTTTACAGCAAATTTATCGCTCAAACCCCGTTTCGCTATTTTTTGCTCCGCGATGTCAAGCATCCCCCTTGAAATATCAACACCAATAATTTTTTCAGGTTTCAGGATAGATAAAGCCTCAAAAGCAAAATCGCCGGTGCCGGTAGCAACGTCCAGTATCAGTTTTGGTTTATCCTTTTTTAATTCGTTGATGGCTTTTTTACGCCAAATGATATCAATACCAAGTGACAGGAAATGGTTAAGGAAATCATAGGTTTTTGATATATTGTTGAACATATCTGCTACCTGTTCTTTTTTGGTAGCCTGCTCGTCATGGTACGGTGTTATGGTTTTGCTCATCGCAGCAAAGATAATGATTGTATAGTGAATGCTTTAATATTAAGAAAGCTGAAAGTGAATACTGAAACAGGGCTGACAAGTTAACTCATCCCTACTTCGCTGCGCCCGTCACTCCTCTCTGCTTCGCAAAGCGAGGTTTTCTTTCTTCAGCTAAGTGTAGACCAGCTGAGTTGCCTATGCTCCTCGCTGTTACTAAATCGATATTAAGTTGCGCTAATTATGTAAATGTTAAGTCAATTCACTATTTTTAGAAACCAATTTCGGCCGGTAGTCCCGGCAAATCACATTTAAAATTTGTTTCCTTATCCTTATGAAAGACGAACAAGAATCCTCGCGCCGCAGTTTTATTAAAAAACTAACCACAGCAACCGCGGCCGTAGCTGCCGGATCGGGCTTTTTAGCCAGCCAAAGCCAGGCCAAATCTTTTTCCATCCAAAAACGCCTCATCGGCAACAGCCCTAATGACCAGGTAAACATCGCCCTCATTGGCGCTGGTGGTATGGGTACCCAGGACACCATCACCGCCCTGCAGGTGCCCGGTGTTAAACTGGTAGCAGTATGCGATTTGTATGACGGTCGCTTAAAAGATGCCAAGACCCGCTGGGGAGCCGACATTTTTACTACCCGGGTTTACAAAGAGATCCTGAACCGTAAAGACATTGACGCCGTAATCATTGCCACACCAGATCACTGGCACCAGCAAATTTCTGTTGATGCGATGCACGCCGGTAAACATGTGTATTGCGAAAAACCGATGGTTCATGCCATTACCGAAGGGCCGGCGGTGATCAAAGCGCAAAAAGAAGCAGGAATGATATTCCAGGTAGGCAGCCAGGGGGTATCATCATTAGGCAATGAAAAGGCACATGAGCTATTAAAAAGCGGAGCCATTGGCGAATTAAACTACGCCGAAGGTTTCTGGGCCCGCCGCGCGCCGCTTGAGGTTTGGCAATACCCGATCCCTGAAGATGCCTCACCTCAAACTGTTGATTGGGAAACTTATATCAGCAATACCAAAAAGCGTCCGTTTGATGAAAAACGCTTTTTCCGCTGGAGAAATTATACCGACTATGGTACAGGCATGGCGGGCGACCTTTTTGTTCACCTTTTTTCAAGCCTGCATTTTATAACCGATTCAGTTGGCCCTAATAAAATTTATGCATCCGGCGGCTTACGTTTCTGGAATGATGGCCGCGAAGTACCTGATGTACTTTTAGGCACTTTTGATTATGGTAAAACACAGGCACACCCGGCCTTTAACCTTTCGTTACGGTGTAACTTTGTGGATGGCACCAGCGGCACAACTTACCTTAAACTGGTGGGCAGCGAAGGCTCAATGGATATAACATGGGATAAAGTGACACTTAAACGCAATAAAGTGATGGATTCTGATGATCCATTCTATCTTGATAAACTCAAAAAAGCAGGTAGCGGTTATGCCGAACGCAAAAAAATGCTACCGCCCGAAGAAATCACGTATGATGCCGAAAAAGGATACAAAGGTGGGCCGTATGATCATATGGTGAACTTTTTTACCGCTATCCGCAATAAAGGCAAGGTAACCGAAGACGCAATTTTTGGCTATCGCGCGGCAGCCCCTGCCCTGTTATGTAACGATAGCTATTATAACAATACGCCCATGTTCTGGGATCCGGAAAAAATGCAGGTTATCAAGAAATAATAGTTCACCGCAAATACCTTATTATGAAACAACAGTTTAAAAAATTGGGTTTGGTACTGGCTGCCGCAGGCTTGGTTTGTGTGCACACTTCAGGCATCCCTGTTAATAATCACAAACCTGCTAAACAAGCCACTCCGGTAAAAGGTGGCTGGGTAAATCTCTTCGATGGCAAAACCCTGAAGGGCTGGCATGGGTTCAACAAAAAGGGGCCGGTAAAAAACTGGACTATTATTGACGGCGCGCTGGTTTGCCTTGGCGCCGCACAGGGTGATACCGGCGGTGATATAGTAACCGATAAAGCTTACACCAATTTTGAGCTTTCATGGGAATGGAAGATAGAAAAAGGCAGTAACAGCGGTGTAATATACCATGTGGTTGAAGATCCAAAATACCATGGCCCCTATGAAACCGGCCCCGAATACCAGATCATTGACGATACAGGCTGGCCCGAAAAACTGGAAGACTGGCAAAAAACTGGCTGTGATTATGCCATGTACCTGCCAAACGCTTCAAAAAAGGTAGCCCCGGTTGGCACCTGGAACACCAGTAAAATTATTTTCAATAACGGACATGTTGAACACTGGCTCAACGGCAAAAAGATTTTAGCTTTTGAAGCCTGGACCAGCGACTGGAAAAGGAAAAAAGCCGAAGGTAAATGGAAAGATTATCCCGACTATGGCAACGCCAAAACCGGGTTGATTGCACTACAGGACCATGGGCATAAAGCTTATTTCAGGAGCATCAAAATAAAGGAATTATAATATTTATAATTTTTTGCTTCGTACCTTCGCGCAACAGTTTTATCTTTATCAAAAAACTCATTGGGGGTACGAAGCAATCCTTAACAGCAGGCAACCATGCAATATCGCCGGCAGAGGACTGCTTCGCCGTTCCGCCTCCCAATGACCGGGAAAGATGAATTATCTTTTTAATCCCCCGTTGAATATATAACCCACAATGAGTTTTTTTGTTTGCTTCTTATCTGTTAATTAGCCAGTTGCAGTAAATCTTCTATATCCAGCCTGCGGGTAAACATGGTCAAATTCCCTTCCTGATCTACAGGCCATTGTTCTTTGGGGCGATCCCAGTAGAGCTCAACCCCGTTTTGATCGGGATCGTTAAGATAGATGGCTTCAGATACACCATGATCAGATGCTCCTGTAATATTGTAACGGGCATCAATCAGCCTTTTAAGTATAATGGCCAGGTCTTTTCTTTCGGGATATAAGATGGCAGTATGGTATAAGCCCGGTGCGTATTCCGGGGCTGGTGAAGCGCCTTTGCTATGCCAGGTATTTAAGCCAATATGATGGTGATAACCACCTGCAGATATAAATGCAGCCTGATCGCCGTACATCACCATTTTTTCAAAGCCTAACAAACCACAGTAAAAATCAAGAGATTTTTGCAGGTCGCTTACTTTTAAGTGTACGTGACCAATGCGGGTTTGGGCGGGTATTTTATAATCGTTCATATAATTACATGTTTAAACATCAAATTTAATTATTATTGCACTACTTTTTGTTTTCCTATTGTAAAACAAGCTTATAAATAAGCAATGGCTATTTACTCCATACTATTACCACAATGAACGCATTAAGTAAAAATACTACCTTTGCAGAATGATCGTAAAATCGGCCGAATTTATTTGCAGCAACAGCCAGGTAAGCAAGTTACCTCCACCAGCTAAAGCGGAGTACGCTTTCATCGGGCGCTCAAATGTGGGCAAATCATCCCTTATTAATACATTAACTGGTAAAAAGGGTCTTGCTAAAACGTCGCAAACTCCCGGCAAAACGCAGCTGATCAATCATTTCCTGATCAACGAGAGCTGGTACATTGTTGATTTACCCGGTTATGGCTATGCCCGCGCATCAAAAACGGAAAAAGCCAAATGGGATAAGTTCATCCATACTTACCTGGACAAGCGCGAAAGCCTGCAATGTGTAATGGTGTTGATAGACAGTCGTCTCGAGCCACAAAAGATCGACCTTGAATTTTGCAACTGGCTTGGCGAAAAAGGTCTTTCATTTGTGCTGGTATTCACCAAGGCCGATAAACAATCGAACATTAAAACCGATCAAACTATTGCCCGGTTTAAAAAAGCCCTGTTGGCTACATTTGATGAAATGCCACAGTTTTTTATCACATCGTCAGAAACACAGCAAGGCCGCGAAGAGATACTTGAGTTTATTGATGCAGTAAATCAAAATTTTGAAGTGCCGGTATTTCTCGGTTCCCCTCTTGAGAGTAATAGCCCATGAAAAGGCAGGAATAATTTGTATATTTATGATAATGAATATCATAGAGACGATTAAGCGTTTTCCAGATCAGTCCAGTTGCATAGACTATCTTGAAGGATTAAGATGGCAAGGATTGCCAGAATGCCCGTATTGCAACAGCAAACGGAGCAGCAAGCGCCAGGAAAGCCAACGGCATATTTGCAATAGCTGTAACCGCAGCTATAGCGTTTTGGTCGGCACTGTTTTCGAGGGCACCAAACTTCCTTTGCCGCAATGGTTTTTGGCTATTTCATTAATGCTGAATGCGAAAAAGGGGTTATCTGCACGTCAGTTAAGCAGGGATCTGGGATGCAATCGTAAGACAGGCTGGTATTTGCAGATGCGGATACGGGAAGCCATGCGGGACGGCGGGGATGGCGGTTTGTTTAAGGGTATTGTTGAGGTAGATGAGACTTATTTAGGTGGTAAAAAAGCCAATCACTCAAAGAAAAAGCGGCAGGAAAGGCGCGATAATAATTTGCAGGTCACCGGCATGCAGGATAAACAGCCCGTGATTGGGTTATTGGAGCGGGATGGCCGTCTAAAGCTTCAGGTCATAGATAAGGCACATGGGAAAACGCTCAAACCCATTGTTGAACAATCAGTGAGCACAGATGCTACTATTGTAACGGACGGCTTTGGTGGATATGCCGGTTTAAATAAAATATTCCGTGAACATCAGGTATTAAACAAGGAAAAAGAAGAGTATGCCCGGGGAGAGTATCACACCAATACGATTGAGGGCTTTTGGACATTGTTAAAACGGGGGATATATGGTCAATACCATAAAGTATCGCTCAGACATTTGCAATCATACCTGAATGAGTTCACATTTAAATATAACAATAGAGGCAATAACCAGGTGTTTAACTTTTTAATTAACAAAATGGCTACTGCCTCTTGATGGGCTATTACTCTCTTGAGAGGGGAATCGCACAGGGGCTTTTAATTATTTTTAATATTGAGCAATATGCCCCGCACAATCATTCCATACAATCCCCGGTTAAAAGAGATGGCCCGGAAATTAAGGAATGACAGTGCAATTGGCGAAATATTACTCTGGAAAGAGTTAAAAGGCAAACAAGGTCGTGGATATGATTTCCATCGCCAAAAGCCTCTGTTAAATTATATTGTAGATTTCTATTGTTTCGAACTAAATTTGATAATAGAAATCGATGGCCAATATCATAACCACGAAGAGACATATAAACTGGATTTGATACGTGAGCAAGAACTCGAAAAATACGATTTAACAATTATCCGTTTTACTGAGCTGGAAGTAAGAAAAGACATGTTCAACGTTTTAAGAACAATTGAGCAAAATATAGAGAAATTTAAAGACAACGAAGTAGATCACACCTCTTACCCCTCTCAAGAGGAGAGCCGAATATCATGAAAAAATACTTATCTTTAGTAACCTTCGCCCATACCATTTTTGCCATGCCGTTTGCATTTATCGGCTTCTTTTTGGCAGTAACTACAACCCAGTATCATTTCGACTGGCTAAAGCTGGTTTTGATGGTTTTATGTATGGTATTTGCCCGTAATTCGGCAATGGCCTTTAACCGCTACCTTGACAGGGATATCGACATTCAAAACCCACGTACCAAACAGCGCGATATCCCAGCCGGCCGGATCAGCCCAAAAGCTGCTTTAACATTTGTTATTATCAACTGCCTGCTGTTTATTACAGCTACCTGGTTCATTAACAGGCTTTGTTTCTTTTTATCGCCGGTAGCTTTATTTGTGGTAATGGGCTACAGCGCAACCAAACGTTTTACCGCGCTCTGCCATTTGGTATTGGGATTGGGCTTATCGCTTGCTCCTATCGGCGCTTACTTAGTGGTTACCGGTCAGTTTGCCCTTACACCTATATTCTTTTCACTATCCGTACTTTGCTGGGTAAGCGGCTTTGATATTATTTACGCCCTGCAGGATGAAGATTTTGACCGAAGCCAAAACCTGCACTCTATCCCGGCGTATTTAGGTAAAGTGAACGCCTTAAGACTATCTACCTTTTTACATGTGCTTTCGGCTGTTTTTATCATGATGCCGGCATTTGAAACTCAGGTAGGCTTCCTGTACTACATTGGTATCGCGTTTTTTTGCGCCATGCTTGTTTACCAGCACCTGCTTGTAAAACCAAACGACCTGAGCCGCGTTAACTTTGCTTTTATGACTACCAATGGCATTGCCAGCGTAGTATTTGCTGTATTGTTTTTGCTCGACAGGATATGGATTCACTAACCGCCCTCCAAAAGTTTCGGCAGTATTTTGAAAGATATGTTCCGCTTACTGATGAAGAGTGGCAGGCTTTATCGCAATACCTAACGGTAGATGCCTTAAAAAAGAAAAGGTTTTATGTAGAGGCCGGTAAAGTATGCGATCATATCGGCCTGGTGGTAAAAGGATCCGTACGCTATTATCATGTTAAAGACGGCGAGGAAATAACCGGCTATTTCAGCTTTGAAGATGAAATGCTAAGCTCATACAAAAGTTTCCTTACCCGCACCCCGGCTGCAAACTATATCCAGGCACTTGAAGATTCGGTAATCGTAAATTTAAGCCACAAAAACTTACAACAAGCGTGCATGAATGAGCTTCTTGGTTTTAAGATGGAGCGTTTTGGGAGATTAACAGCCGAACACTATCTCATCTGTTACGAAGAACGTATTACTTCCTTTATCACTCAATCGCCCGAAGAACGTTATGCCGATCTTTTACAAACAGGTGGCGAAGCCTTGTACCGCATCCCCCAGCATTATATTGCCAACTATTTAGGGATCACTCCGGTTTCGCTCTCGCGGATCAGGAGAAGGATCATGAAAATAAGCGCTTAAAACTCACCCCAACCCTCTCCAAAGGAGAGGGAGAAAAAGCATACATTTTAAAGTCCTCTCCTTTGGAGAGGATTTAGGAGAGGTGAAATTCCTTATCTTTTGTTAACGTTTTGATTTACAAAGGCAGCATACCTTTGTAATACACAAAACGAAAAAAGATCATGCATACTATATTAGGAGCCGGCGGTCCGGTAGCAAACATCCTCACCAAAGAATTAATCAACCATAACGAAACCATCCGTTTAGTTAGCCGCAAACTGGTTAACACAAATAATAATGATAAAGTAACCTGGCAAAAAGCCGACCTGCTCAATTACGATGAAGTACTGTCGGCAGCAAAAGGATCGACAGTAATTTATCTCGTTGCCGGCCTGGTTTATGATAAAGACATCTGGCGGGCGCAATGGCCGGTGATCATGCAAAATGTGATCAATGTTACCAAAGCCACCGGTGCCCGTTTAATATTTTTTGATAACGTTTACATGTACGGACTGGTTAACGGCTCCATGACCGAAGATACCCCGTATAAACCCAGCAGCGTTAAAGGCGAAATAAGAGCGGGCATCGCCGAAATGCTCATGAATGAAGTTAAAGCCGGCAATATCAACGCAACCATAGCCCGCGCACCTGATTTTTATGGCGCCCCGGTCAACAGCTTTATTGATATGATGGTGCTGAGCAATTACGCCAAAAAACAAAACGCGCAATGGATAGGCAATCCGGATTGTAAACACAATTTTATTTACGTGCCCGATGCAGGTAAAGCTATGTTTATGCTTGGTCAAAATCCCAATAGCGGCAATCAGATCTGGCACCTCCCTACTCCGCCGGCCATCACCGGTAAACAGTTTTTGGATATTGCCGCCAAGATTTATAAAGTTGAACCAAAATATACACGCGTTAATAAAGTAATGCTGTGGCTGTTCGGTTTATTTAAAAAGGTGGTAATGGGTACAGTGGAGATGTATTACCAGTACGATCACGATTATATTTTCGACAGCAGCAAATTTGAGAAAGCGTTCAACTTTAAACCAACAAGCTACGAGGATGCGATAACTGAGATATCGAAAACGCTTCATAAAGGGTGAGTCCGAAAGTTGTTTTTTTGTCGGCAAGTCCGATGTCAGCAAGTCCGAAAGTCAAGATGTAACTTTCGGGCTTTTTTAATAGGAATATCTTCTTTTTAATTCCAACCTACGGACTTTTCCGACTTGCGGACTTACGGACTAAATACGCATATTTGCATATCTGCACATCTAAAAATCATGATCCACAAAAAAACAAGAACATATATCCCGGCTTCCCTTGATATTAAATGGGAAACCCTTGAGCCTTTTTATAAAGAATTATTAGATCGTCCAATCCACTCAGTTGAAGAACTGGAGAAATGGCTGCGCGATAAAAGTGAGCTGGAAGCAGCTTTGGAAGAAGATTTCGCATGGCGCTATATCCGCATGACCTGCGACACCACCAGCGAAGACCTGCTTCAAAAGTTCCAGTACTTTGCTACCGAAATTGAGCCCAAAATTGCTCCATATAGTAACGAACTGAACAAAAAGCTGGTTGCCAGCGCGTTTGTTGATAAACTAGATGGCGAAAAATATTTTATTTTTTTACGGGCCGTAAAAAAAGCATTGGAACTTTTCCGCGAGGAAAATATCCCGGTACAAACCGAAATCCAGGTGGAACAGCAGAAGTACCAATCTATAACCGGTTCCATGTCTGTTCATGTTGATGATAAGGAATTTACTTTAGAACAAGCCTCCGTATTTTTAAAAGGCACTGATCGTGCTAAACGCCAGGAAGTTTGGGAAAAGATCACCAGCCGCCGTTTACAGGATAAAGACAAACTCGATGAACTTTTCGACCATTTGCGTAAGCTTCGTCACACAGTAGCAACAAACGCCAGTTTTGAAAATTTCCGCGATTATATGTTCCAGGCTTTAGGCCGTTTCGATTATACCCCGCAGGATTGTTATGCTTTTCATGCAGCTATCGAAACCGAAATAGTACCTATTCTAAAAACCCAGGCCGAAAAGCGCCGCGAGGCTTTGGGCTTACCGACGCTTAAGCCATGGGATATGGATGTGGATATTTCTGGCAAGCCAGCCCTTAAACCATTCCAAAATGGCGAAGACCTGATCGAGAAATCTATCCAGTGCTTCAGCAACATCAATCGTTATTTAGGCGAACGTTTGGAGATCATGAAAGATAACGGCCTGTTTGATGTGGAAAGCCGTAAAGGCAAAGCTCCGGGTGGTTACAACTATCCGCTGGCCGAAACCGGCGCGCCTTTCATCTTCATGAATTCGGCCAATACCTTCCGCGATTTAACTACTATGGTACATGAAGGCGGTCATGCGGTACACACTTTCCTTACTGCCGATCTGGAACTGAATGATTTTAAACATTGCCCATCCGAAGTTGCCGAATTAGCCTCCATGTCGATGGAGCTGATCTCGATGGATAACTGGAATGTGTATTTTGATAACGAGGAAGATCTTAAACGCGCCAAACGTGATCAGTTAGTTGATGTTTTGAAAACTTTGCCCTGGGTAGCTGTTGTCGATCAGTTTCAGCACTGGATCTATACCAACCCCGACCATACCGATGCCGACCGTACAACCGCCTGGATCGAGATCTTTGAACCATTCGGCGCGGGTTTTGCCGATTGGAGCGAACATCGCGAAGCATTAGCAAATCTTTGGCAAAAACAGTTGCACATCTTCGAGGTGCCATTTTACTATATCGAATATGGCATGGCCCAGTTAGGAGCTATAGCTGTGTGGAAAAACTACAAAGAAAATCCGGAAAAGGGTTTGCAACAATATTTAGACGCCCTTAAACTCGGTTACACTAAAACTATTAAAGAGATTTACGAAACCGCAGGGATCAAGTTTGACTTTAGCGCGGCCTATGTAAAAGAACTGGCTGAGTTTGTTAAATCAGAGTTGGATAAATTAAATTAAAATTTTCTCTCATAAACAACAAAAGTGCTACTGGCGCTTTTGTTGTTTTATACCTGTCTGCCGCGGCAGTTTTTGCTTTTAATTCAATACCCTATTATACAACTCCCAATAATCCTTCACCATTTTATCGCTCGAAAACTGTGAATTTGCCCAGTCATAACAATCAGCCCTGCTAATCTGACGGAGCCAGCCAACTGCTTCGGCGGCTTCATCAACCGTATTAACCAAAAAGCCGGTCTGTGCGTTTTTGATTAATTCTGGCATCGAGCCGCGGTTAAAAGCTATGACCGGCGTACCGCACAGCATTGCTTCAGCCACACTCAGGCCAAAAGGTTCATCAAAGCTGATGGGATGCAACAGTGCATAAGCTCTGCCTAAAAGCTCCCGGCGCTTATCAGGCCCGGCATGGCCTATATACTCCACATCAGCACAAAGCAATGGCTCTATCTTTTCCTTAAAGTAGTTTGTATCCTGAACTATACCGGCTATCAGTAATTTCCGTTTACTTTTTTTGGCGATATCGATAGCTTCGGCAGTTCCTTTATCGGGATGGATGCGGCCGAAGTACAACAGGTAACCATCCGGCTGTTCATAAAACTGAAAATCACGGGTATCGAGGCCGTTGTATACCGTGGCTAAATAATCAAGCTCAGGGCTGCGATCAGCATTGCTGATAGAAACGTAATGCCCCCGGCTATTATATTTTTTATAAACAGGGATGATCTTTGATGATGAAAACCCGTGAATGGTAGTAAGTAGCGGCGTTTTAATCAGGCCTGAATATGTAAGCGGCAAAAAGTCAAAGTTATTATGAATAATGTCGAACTGACCGGCCTTTTCCATCAGGTTACTGATATGCAGGCATTCCAACACTTTGGCATCCTGTGTTCTGTCTTCCTCGTAACCCGTCTCGCAAATGGCATCAAGTTTACCCGCGGTTATCGAATCGCCCGTGGCGAAGAGCGTTACCTCCGCCCCCATTTTGATGATCCCTTCGGTTATGTTTGATGCTATTTGCTCCCAGGGCCCGTAGTGCCTGGGCGGCGTACGCCAGGCAACAGGGGCTAATACAGCTACCTTCATTTAACAGATCTGCATTTTTTGGCCGTATTTATTGTATTCATATTCCAGCTCAAAGGCTTTCAACACCGTAAGGTGCGATATCAGATAAGCCAATGTACTTTCAGCTCCCTGGTTACGGTTAATGCCGCCAGGCAGCAAACCATCGCAGCAGCCTTTGGTTTCATGGTCATACAGCGGTGCCCGCAAAGTATTTTCGCCCAGGAACCATTTATAGCTCAGGAACATTTTTTCAATATACTGCGGTATCCTGAAGATCTGGTATGCCTGGAAATGCATCAGCACCATAGCCATGGTTTCAATAGCCTGCTGATCAAATGTAGGGAATGTGCCGCCACGGTAATACCAGCCATCATTACCAACAGGACTTAAATATCCGTTTGATAAAGTAAGCTGATCAAGGAAAGCCATAGTTGCCAAAGCTATTTTCTTGGCCTCTTCATTGCCAGTGATCTCGCATGAGTGCAGTAAGGCCAGCGGCAGGATGGCGTTATCGTAAGTCATCTTTTCCTCAAACCATTGCCAATCATCAGCCTGGGTGTTGTTATAGGCATCAATTAATGGCTGGGTAAGGTTGGCCAATATTTTAACCATACCCTCGTCTGTAGGGTAAACCTGCAGGTAAAGACTGATACCAATTATAGTATTGGCCACACCCCTTAAATGTTTCAGCGCTGAAAAATGCGGCACCGATTTATGGAAGATCTCCAGGGCGAATTCACGGTATGAATTGCTGGCCGCACAGCCAATCAAATGACCAAGAGCCCAAATGGTACGGCCAAATGAATCTTCCGACCCAACCTCGTCCAGGTAGCGTCTGTCAAAACTCAGGAAGTTGCGGAAGTTGCCATCATCAGTTTGCATGTAGTGGATATAGCTCAGGTAAATAGGCAGCAGCTCAAATGCTTCCCGGCTCCCGTTACGCTGATAAGCCATTAGTGCCATAATGAGCGCACGGGCGTTATCATCCAAACAATAACCTTCTTTTAAATTCGGGATCCCATACTTGGCATGTTGTACAATCCCTGTATCATCGGTTAGCCGCAATACGTGGGTCAAGCTGAACTTTGGCAGGATCTCCGGATCAACAATGCTATTACGCAGAATCTTGTCACTAAAGTCATAGCGAACCATTGATTCCTGCGCCACCTTAATAAATTCGGCACCAATAACCGGCCAGCGTAAATGCAGACCATATTGGTAAGCGTTTTCTTTCAGCTCGTTCAGCACACGGTCCTGATCAAGCAATTCAATAACGGTATCGGCCAGCGCTTCCGAATTTTTAAAATCAAATAACCTGCCGCGCTTTTCGGCCAGCAATTCTGTAGCATGCCAGTACGGAGTTGAAACTACTGCTGCACCTGCACCAACAGCGTATGATAGCGTACCGCTGGTGATCTGTGCTTCGTTTAAATATGGTGTTACGTAAATTTCGCAGGCAGTTAAGTAGTTTACCAATTCCTCTTCGGAAACAAACTTGGCGATAAATGCCAGGTTCTTCGAAACGCCTAACTGCGCCGCAAGCGATTTCAAGTGATCGCGATACTCCTCGCCCGAACTTTTGATAACCCCGGGATGTGTATTACCCAATACCACGTACATCACATCAGGGTGTTTCGCTACTATTTTAGGCAATGCTTTTATTACGGTTTCCAAACCTTTGTTGCGGCTTAGCAAACCGAAGGTTAACATCACCCTTTTGTTTTTAAAAGACGATAAGCTTTTAACCGGATTTTCGTCAGGGGCTTCCACATCAGGTACGCCATGCTCTATAATCTGGATCTTATCGGCAGGGATCTCATAAATATTGGTCAGGAAATCTACTGCACGTTTACTCATCACCACAACCTTTGATGATTGCTCGGCAATTTCCCGAATAATGATGCGCTGCACATAGCTCGGATCTTTCAATACCGTGTGTAAAATAGAGATCAGCGGTTTTTCGAGACGATTAATCAGCGGTAAAATATAAATGCCGCTTTCGCCGCCGTAAATGCCAAACTCATGCTCCATAATACATACATCGGCATTACTGGTATTGATATAATTGGCCGCACGGATATAATCTTTCTGGTGATTTTGGCGAATGATATATTTAACTTCCTCCGGGTATTCATATTCCTGCAGATTTTCCGAATCATTAAGTGCCACAACAAAACCATTTTGTGCTAAGGTGTGCCTTTCAGGAAAATTTGAACTGATGGCACGCATCAAATTATTATTAAATGTTGCAAGACCGCATTCGCGGGGGGGATAGGTTGATATATATGCTATTTTCATATGTTGATTGTGTATAGATGCTTTGATAGTCGTTTTACAACATTTAATTAATTGTAAAAGCAGGGTGACCTTAAAAAGATGCATCAGTGACCTTACTTATTGCCTTTAGGACACCGAAAGCATTGTTTTTATAGGCATTGCTATAAATACACAAACCATACCAATTTAACTCAAACTATAATCCTTATGAATTATGAAGGGGTTGTAACAGGCAATTTACAAGGAAGAACAAGTTGTTATAAAAGTTGTCATTTCGATAGAGCGGCGATGGGATTGCGCGCCGGGGCGAAAGAGAAATCTTATACGACATGCAAAACGATTCTGTATATCCGCAGACAGCTCGTATAAGATTTCTCCTCGTTCCTCGTTCGATTTCTATGATTTAAGCAACTAATTTTTGATAATTTTTTTCGTAAGGTCTGTTTTGGTTGACGCAGGCGAAAAGGCGTAATATGAGTTTGTTCCTAACTGCATTAATGACACTCATTTTATTCTTTTTCTCCTGCAATACCTTACGTTCGTAAAAGCGTTTTAGATCTTGGTTATGCTGTATGGCAACTATAGCGGCAAGATGTAGGAGCGTTTTGACTTTTTTGTTGGCCATATGCGATACCCTTGCCTTTTTAATAAGCTTACCGGAGTCATCTGTAAACGGTGCTACGCCTGAATAGCAAGCGAACTTTTTAGGGTCGCTAATATCCTTGAATTCGTTGGTAGTAACAATGACCTGTACGGCGGTTACTTTGCCAATGCCACTTACTGAAGTTGCCAGTTTGAATATCCGGGTTAATTCTTTGTCCGCTTTAATAATTTCCTCAATAGCCCGCTCTGTCCTGGCTATGTCCCCTTCGATCGCCTTTAAGGAATGGCTACAGGCTTGTATGTTCTGCTTGCTGGTTTTGCCGGGACTGAAAGATACATGCTCTTTTAGTGGCACTTTCAACTGTTTTTTAACAGTTATTAACCGTAACCGGGTAGCTGCAAGATGGGCAAGTTGCTGCACAGCTTCGCGCTTAGGCTCCCATAAACGCAGTCCTTCCCGCTCCTTATAAGCATACCAGGCGATGCGCATGGCATCTACCTTGTCATTCTTGCCCCGGATATTCCCTAATGAGTTCTTGATCTGGGTAGCTGCTTCTAAGCAAATATGTGCCTTCTTTTTATGCAGGCAAGCCAAAGCATGGTTGTTATAAATACCAGTATGCTCCATGCAGAAAATAGCTTTGCTTAAGCTGAACCCAAGAAGCTTTCCCAACTCCTTGAGAAATGTATTGATTGCTGCCGGAGCGTTAGCAATTTCCTGGTGGAATAAAAACCGGCTGCCTTGCTGGACAGCAAAGTCCAATTCGTTTTTGGACACATCGATGCCAATGAAAAATTCAAATTCCATATCTTTACCCTGTTTATGTTAGTAAACAGTTAACATGTTTTAAACTACATCAATTCCTTACTAATGAGCCTCGTAAACTCTAATTTCTATTTGATGCCACAGTTTAAAACAAGCGGTAAAGGAGTAAATCGAACGATAGGCCTACAAGCCTGGAAATGACAATAATGCGCCTTTACCGCTGTTAACTTTATCCACAAAATCTAAGGTTATTAACAAAGAAAAAGAAGCAAAAAGAAAGCTTCAACAATAATAATAACCCTTATTATTTTGTTGAAGCTAATCTAAAGGAAATGACAAAGAGGCGGTGAATTTTTTATTTATTGGTGTAGAAATCAATCGCTTTTATAATCACATCGCAAGCTTTCCTGATCTCGTCATGTGTTATGATCAAAGGAGGCGCCAAACGCATGGAGTTGCTGCAATGTAAAAACCAGTCGGTTATTACACCGTTTTCGATACAGCGATCAATTATTTTTTTATTAAGGTCGAAGTTTTCCAGTTCGATAGCCATCATAAGGCCTTTGCCGCGTACCTGTTGTATGGCGGGGTGTACAAGCAAATCCCGAAACAAAGCTTCCTTTTCGGCCACGGTAGCTGCCAAATTGTTATCCAGCAGAAACTCCAGCGCAGCCAAGCCCGCCGCGCAGCATACAGGGTGCCCGCCAAAGGTAGTGATATGACCAAGGATCGGATTTTCCTTTAACGCATCCATGATCTGGTTTGATGAAATGAACGCCCCTATCGGCATTCCACCGCCTAAAGCTTTTGCCAGTAACAGGATATCTGGTACGATATCAAAATGCTCAAACGCGAAAAGCTTGCCTGTGCGCCCGAATGCGGCCTGAATCTCATCCAGGATCAGCAGCGTACCAGTTTCGGTACAACGGGCACGTAAAGCCTGTATATAGGTAAGATCCGGCACACGGATGCCAGCCTCACCCTGGATGGTTTCGATAATCACACAGGCGGTTTCTTCAGTTATCAGCATAAGATCTTCCGGGTTGTTAAAACGGATGAAATTTACGCCCGGTAATAAAGGACGATAAGCCTGTTTAAACTCCTCATTGCCCATAACACTCAATGCACCATGTGTGCTGCCATGATATGAGTTAAGACAAGCCACAATCTGCTGCCTACCTGTAAAACGCTTGGCAAGCTTTAATGCCCCCTCAACGGCTTCAGCGCCTGAGTTGGTAAAATATACCGACTGCAGGTTATCTGGCAGCACAGAAACCAGCTTTTCGGCAAAGCATACCTGCGGCGTTTGCACATATTCGCCGTAAACCATCAGGTGCATGTATTTATCAACCTGCTCCTTTATTGCATTAATAACATAAGGGTTGCTGTGGCCTAAGCTACTTACACCGATGCCTGAGATCAGATCGATATAGGGTTTATCCTCCGCATTGTACATATAAATACCTTCGGCCCGCTCAAATTCAAGCAATAAAGGAAAATTAGTGGTTTGCGCGTTATTGGCTAAAAAAAGCTGGCGAAGAGTAGACATAGCAATTAGTGAATTAATGAGTTAGTGAATTAGTGATTGCCTAATCGTCGCAAAATTCAACATTTCGTTCAATAAGCCACAAATAAAAAAGCGAACTTAAAATTCGCTAATTCAATAATTCACTAAATCACTAATTAATTCCCCGCTCTCTCGCTGCGTTCGCTGAGTTGTTTGATGAGCTCATCGTTAAATTCCTGTTCGCTTTTGTACAAGACACTCACCTTTTCGGGCGGAAGGATCTTGGCAAAGGAATCGCGGTAGCGTTTACGAATCCCAACCAGCTGGCTTTCGTAATAGATCTCCTTATCTATTTGCTCGGTGCCGTTGGTTGATGAAGTGGAGTTATTTAAACGCTTCAGAATGCGTACAGCAGTAAGCTCCTGCTGGTACTGATTATAAAGCGGCCAAAATTTGTTAGCCTCTTCATCAGTAAGATCAAGCTGGCGGCTGATATACCTGTTACGGGCAGCCTCAAGTCTTTTACCCATAGCGCCCTTTTTGTTGCCATTAGGGCGTACCGGGTTAAGTTGGGGCCTTGAGGGCGTTTGAGCCGGAACAAAGCGGTTAACCTGCCCCACAGCTTCATAGCCTATTGCCATAACAAATAACACAATACAAATATGCCTGATCAATTTACTCATTAAATTTTTTCCTCTGTTTAATTATCTATATAATCCGACAGATCTTCGTCTGCATTACTTGTGTTGCTTTTTTGGTTTGCATCTATCAGTGTACGGGTATCGCTTGCATCCATATGTAACTGAAGATAGCTTTTTATTTCATCAACCGGTACCGATGATACCTGCTCATGCAAGTAAGAATGGTTATGATCCGGCGCCTGGATATCTCCCCTGAAAATAACACCCACACCTAATATCAGAGCAAAGCAGGCCGCTGTAGCATACCTGATGGTTGGCGACAACCAAAGCCTCCTCACCATTCCTTTTTTCTGTACAGGTTTAGTTTTGTTAATGCTTATAACATTATCAAACTCCTGCTCTTCTACAACTTCAGCATTAACTGTTTTATCCAGGATTCGCTGGTTAAGCTTATTAAAGTAATCTATCGGTACAACAAAGCCTTCGTGCTCGGCATTCACTACTTCCTCAACTGCTATGCGGCTTTGAATATTGACGCTTAGCTCCTCAAAATAATTTTCAGGAACAGTAAACCCTTCATCGCCCATGGCTTCCTCAATCGCTATACGGCTTTGGATGTTGCTGCTCAGTTCATCAAAGTAATTTTCGGGTACTGTGAAGCCTTCATCAGCCAGGTTCATGACCTCCTCCACCGCTACACGGCTTTGGATATTGCTGCTTAACTCGTCAAAATAGTTTTCGGGCACCGTGAAGCCCTCTCCCGCATTCATGGCTTCATCCACCACAATACGGCTTTGAATATTGCTGCTCAGCTCATCAAAATAATTTTCGGGAACGGTAAACCCCGAATCACCGGCGCTAAAAGCACGCTCAATATTTATACGGCTCCGGATGTTGCTGCTTAGCTCGTCAAAGTAATTTTCGGGTATGGTATACCCTGCAGATGGATAGTTTTTTAATCCCTCAAGCCATATACGTGTTGTAATGTGCTGCGCTAACTCATGGAAATAGCCTTCAGGCACTATGAACGGGTTAGTTTTGCTAACCTGTTTTAGCGCGATGAAATCATCCAGCCATTCCCTATTGTCCATATCGCTTTTCATACACAACTATAGATTGGTATAGTGCTAAAAGGTTTAACGTAAATTAAAAAATTAATCCCTACCAAGCAAATGAGCTTCTATCTTCTTGACTGCCAGGTGAAACGAAGCCTTTAAAGCCCCCACACTGGTACCCAAAACCTGCGACATTTCTTCATACTTCATGTCTTCATAATATTTCATATTGAAAACAAGCCGTTGTTTTTCGGGTAGGGTAAGCAGTGCTTCCTGTAGCTTCCGCTGCGCTGCATCGCCGTTAAAATAGGTTGAGTCGGCCAGCGTATCGGCCAGCTCATAAGCAACATCATCCAACGAAACATTATTTTTTTGTTTTTTCTTATTCAAAAAAGTAATGCATTCGTTGGATGCTATCCTGTACATCCAGGTGTACAGTTGCGCGTCGTTTCTGAAACCAGCCAGGTTTTTCCAAACCTTTACAAAAACATCCTGAACCAGATCATCAGCATCGTCATGATCAACAACCATGCGCCTGATGTGCCAGTATATTTTTTGCTGGTACTTTTTCAACAACAGGTTAAATGCCTCATTCCGGGTTTTTTCGTCCTGAAACTTGCTTAATATCTCTGAATCTTCAACCTGTACCGACATTTTTAGAATTTTATTAATGTTAAAGGTTTAATTAACCTTTTTTGTTTTTTCTTTCTATCACCTTTTTCACCGCTGCCACAATATGATCTGCATCCAGGCCGTATTTGGTCATCAGCTGTTCAGGTGTACCGCTTTCGCCAAAGCTGTCATTTACAGCTACGTACTCCTGTGGTGATGGATTGTGCACTGCAAGCACCTGGGCAACGCTATCGCCTAAGCCACCCAAACGGTTATGCTCTTCGGCAGTAACTACGCAGCCTGTTTTGGCAACTGATTTCAAAATAGCCTCTTCATCCAACGGTTTAATGGTGTGGATGTTGATGATCTCGGCATCGATACCCTGCTCAGCTAAAATTTCGCCTGCAAGGATAGCCTGCCATACCAGGTGACCTGTAGCAAAGATACTTACATCGGCGCCTTCGTTCACCATCCACGCTTTACCAATTTCAAATTTTTGATCGGGATCGGTAAAGATCGGAACAACCGGGCGGCCGAAACGTAAGTAAACCGGGCCATCATACTCAGCAATAGCAACAGTAGCGGCTTTGGTTTGGTTGTAATCGCAGGTGTTGATAACAGTCATGCCTGGTAACATTTTCATCAGGCCTATATCTTCCAAAATCTGGTGGGTAGCACCGTCTTCGCCCAAAGTTAAACCGGCGTGTGAAGCGCAAATTTTAACGTTTTTGTTTGAATAAGCTACCGATTGACGAATCTGGTCATAAACCCTGCCTGTTGAAAAGTTGGCGAAAGTACCGGTGAAAGGAATTTTACCGCCAATGGTCATACCCGCAGCAATACCAATCATGTTAGCTTCGGCAATACCTACCTGTACAAAACGCTCAGGGAATGCTTTAATAAAATCGTTCATTTTTAACGAACCAATAAGGTCGGCGCAAAGAGCAACAACCTGGTCATTTTTCTGGCCTGCTTCCAGCAACCCGGCGCCAAAGCCCGAGCGGGTATCTTTTTTATCTGTGTAAGTGTATTTTTTCATTGTTCAAATTCCCCCTGCAATCGAGAGGGATTGGCATTAAATCGTAATAATAAAATTGATGTCTTTAACTCTCCCCCTTTGGGGGAGCCGGAGGGGGTGAATTAATAATCGCCCAGTGTTTCCTCTAACTGATCTAACGCCAGTTTAAGCTGCTCATCATTTGGTGCAACACCGTGCCATTTGTGGCTGCCTACCATAAAATCGACACCGTAACCCATTTCGGTATGCATCAGGATCATGATCGGTTTACCCTGACCTGTGCGGCTTTTTGCTTCTTCAAGCACTCTAACCACATCCGCCATATCGTTACCTTTCATATCCAATACATCCCAGCCAAAAGCTTCCCATTTAGCGCGAAGATCGCCTAATGAAAGTACCTGTTTGGTTGGACCATCAATTTGCTGACCGTTAACATCGATAGTTGAGATCAGGTTATCAACATGATTGTGCGGGGCAAACATCGCAGCTTCCCAAATCTGGCCTTCCTGGATTTCGCCATCGCCATGCAGGGTAAACACCAATGATTTATCACCGTTTAATTTTTTTGCCAATGCAGCGCCGATAGCTACCGATAAACCCTGGCCCAATGAACCCGAAGCAATACGGATACCCGGAAGATGCTCATGTGTGGTTGGGTGACCTTGCAAACGCGCGTTCAGTTTACGGAAAGTTGCCAGTTCGGCTTTATCAAAATAACCGGCATGTGCCAATGTGCTGTAAAACACGGGGGAAATATGGCCGTTTGACAGGAAGAAAATATCTTCGCCAACTGCATCCATATTAAATTTAGGATCGTGGTTCATTACCGAAAAATACAATGCGGTAAAGAAATCGGTACAGCCCAATGAGCCGCCCGGGTGGCCTGATTGACAGCCATGTACCATGCGTACAATGTCGCGCCTGATTTGTGACGCGGTTTTTTCTAATGTTTGTAAGTCTGCTTTCATTAATGGAATTTAGGAACTGCTAAAGTAGCTATTTTGATTGTGTTTTTAACACTTATTTTACAAGATCGAGCACCTGTTGTGACGAGGCCTTAGTATCAACCTTACTGATCACATGCGTAATAACCCCTTCTGCATCAATTATAAATGTGGTACGGGCTGTACCCATATACTTTTTTCCGTACATATTCTTTTCTACCCATACACCGTAGGCTTCAACAATTTTAAGCTCATTATCCGCTATCAGGGTAAATGGAAGGCTGTATTTGGTTTCAAATTTTTTGTGCGATTTTTCATCGTCGGTACTTACCCCTATCACCTCAAAACCTTTGCTTAAAAGTGATTGATAGTTATCCCTAAAATCGCATGATTCGGCAGTACAGCCGGGGGTATCATCTTTAGGATAAAAGTAAAGGATCACATTTTTCCCTTTGTAATCGGCAAGGGATACTTCTTTGCCGTTTTGATCTTTAGCGGTAAAAGCAGGAGCTTTATCGCCTTCTTTTAATGTTGTCATGGCTTATTTAGGTACTTATCTGGAAAAATCGGCGGAAAATTCCGAAAAATTATTCTTGTTATCAACTAAAGTCAACTTAAACACGTGTTTACCGGGTGCAATATCGCTATTAAAGGTGTAACTTGATATTTTACTTTTATAATCGTGCTCCATCAGCACCCATTTGCCATCAATGGTACCGGTATAACTCTTAATTCCTGATAAATTATCACTCATCCTGAAGTTAATACTGCGCGCAGCCCTCATATTACTGCCATTTTTAATATTAAGCGGATGGATAACGGGCGGCACAGTGTCTACTTTGATATAATAGTCGCCAAAAGCGCTCACCTGCGATATCACATAGCCATCTTTAAAGTAACCGCCCTGGCAGCCGCCCCAAGAACTTACAATAACCGCCTTATCAGTGTACTTACCCAGGTCAACATCGGGCTTGATCCAGATTTCATAGTTATCGTGAATGGGCGTTAACCGGTTATGGATATGGTGCACGGCCGAATAAGCACCTGCAGGTTTGGCTGATGCTGAATATTGAAAATCAAGGTCATCATAAAGGTTACCCGGCATAATGACCACTTTCACTTTGTCGTTGCTAAACTCACTCCGCTTGTCATAGTAAAACATAGTACCGGTAGGTTTTACAGGCTGTGGGTTTGTAAACGGAGATGATTTAACCTTCAGGTTAAGCGATGCTGTATTGCCCGCCACATCCTTTACAATATACTCCACATCATGCGTCGCGTTATCATCAAACGTAATAATGCCGTTATTTACCGATTGCGGATACAATGAAATCCGGCTGCCGGGCAAAATGAAACATTTCTGCATCCACCTGTGGGATGATTCAAATGCAGGGTAATCTATATACGCATTGATAGCATGGGTCTGATCAAACGCGAAACGTTCAACCGCAAAGGTATACACGGTTTTGCCATCCAGTTTTAGCTCTATTGAATAAACGCCGTTATGATTAAACGACGTGCTGTTCATATCGCTGGTATTAATCCCGAATCCGATGTTACCGCTTAGTTCCAGCGTTTGTGGTTTAAGGAGATGATAATTACCTGCTGAGCCCGTAACGCCTAAAAACTCTTTAGGTGTTTTTTCGCTGAACGGTTTTCCGTTGAGGTGATAGATACCAATAGCGGTAATTGTAGGTGGCACTTTATCAGGAATGGTTAAACCAAATAGCTGAGCATTGATGGTTTCCTCTGTTTTACTGTCCCTGATCTCAAAGTGCACATGCGGCCCGGCCGATGCACCGGCATTTCCTGAAATAGCAACAACCTCATCCTTTTTTACCGGCACCTGTGTTGGTGTAAGGTTAAAATCAGCTTCAAAGGTTTGGTGCTCGTACTGGTATTTCTTTACCAGGTCAATAACCGCCGGGCTAAAGCTTTGCAAATGACCGTAAACCGTAGTATACCCATTGGGATGGGTGATATAGATAGCCCTCCCAAAACCGCCAAACTGAACACGTACCCTTGATATGTAACCTTCGGCAGCTGCATGTACGGGGTAGCCTGTCTGCTGGTTGGTTTTAAAATCGAGCCCGGAGTGGAAATGTGACGGCCTTAACTCGCCAAATGAACCGGCTGTAGTGGGCGGCGTAAGATCAAGCGGATACCTGAAATAGTTTTGCGGGTAAGCCCTGCTTTGTATAATATTTTGAGCAAATGCGTTTGAATAAAGCGCCAAACACATTGCGCCTGTAACCAATATTTTTTTTATCATGCTTACTTAACGTAAAAATCGAGCATTTTCTCATCTTCGAGGTATCCCTCAAGTCTGTCGCCGATTTTTACTTTTGATACACCTGGTGGGGTGCCGGTAAATATTAGGTCGCCCTTTTTTAGGGTGATGTATTTTGAAACAAAGGCAATGATGCTCTCAAACGAGAAAAGCAAATCGCGGGTGTTGCCCTGCTGGCGGGTTTCGCCGTTAATATCCAGCTTAAAGTTGATATCGTAAACAGATTCAAACTTGGTCTTAGGCACAAAAGTACTGATGGGCGCCGAGCCATCAAAGGCTTTAGCCAGTTCCCAGGGAAGGCCTTTTTCTTTGTGGCGTGCCTGAACATCACGCGCGGTAAAATCAATACCTAAGCCAATTTCTTCATAGTAATTAGCGGCAAATTTTTCGCTGATGTGCTTGCCCTCTTTGCTGATCTTCAAAACCAATTCAATTTCATGGTGAACATCTTCCGAAAAATCGGGATGGTAAAAAGGCTTGTTCTCTTTTAATAAGGCCGTATCGGGCTTCATGAAGATAACCGGCGTTGTGGGTACCGGGTTATTGAGTTCTTTGGCGTGTTCGGCGTAGTTGCGGCCAATGGCAATAATTTTCATAAATGAACGCTATAATCGCCAAAGCTAAAAAAATTGATGGGTTTGGGAGGAAGGTTTATAATGTTGTATTAATAATTTGACGTTCCCCTCAAGTAAAACTTACGCAGGCAAGTTGCGTACCTCTGGCACGCCCAAAATGGGATTCATTCAATTGCTACAAACCTTTTGCCCCGCTGGGGTAGTCAAAAATGAAAAAATTAAGTTTAATCGAATTTAATTAATAACCGAAATCCTTTTGATAACAGATTCGGTGCCGGCAACAACGCGGACAAAGTAAAAACCACGTACCAGCTTATTACTGATCGGGTAATTCAGATTATGATCGCCGGATTCAACCCTTTGAGAAAACAGAGTAGAAATATCGTTGCCCAGCACATCCATTATTTTAATGGTTACGTTGGCATTACGCGAAATGGAATACTTAAGATTGATCTGGTCGGTTACCGGGTTGGGGTACAATTGCACATCGCTTAGTAGTTTATCATCGGGCCGGGATACATTCAATTTTACACTTGAAGTAACAGCGGGTTTTAATGGAGGAAGCGAAAGGTGCAAGCCATTCTTTAAATAAGACGTTTTGGCGGCTTTAGTTTTACCCCTAAGATACACGGTATCAGACTTTAGCGAATGACCATCGGCAACAAAGGCGAAGTTCACGAAAATTGCCATCGCAATTATCACGACCCATGTATAGGTATAAACATAAGAATATGTAAAATTTCGCCTCATTATTTAGTATGATTCTACAAAAGTATAAATAATGCCCTCATCCCATTAAATATTAGTGTTTTTGTAAAACTTTTTAACAAATTTTAACAAAATGCACAGCCTTATTGTACAATAGACACATAATTTCCTTATACGTTTAATCATTGTAATGGTTTAACCAAAAAAATTAATATTTTTGCCATCTCTAAATCATAAAAGTGTCAAATCATAAAGATCTGCATAAACTGTCGGCCGCGGGCTTTCTAATCAGTTTAGGAATAATTTACGGTGATATTGGTACCTCCCCATTATACGTATTCAAGGCTATAGTTGGCCAGCGTCAAATTTCAGAAACGTTAATTCTTGGAGGTGTTTCGCTCATTTTTTGGACATTAACCCTGCAAACCACTTTAAAGTATGTGGTGATAACCCTAAGGGCGGATAACAAGGGCGAAGGCGGTATTTTCTCGCTGTTTTCATTAGTACGGCGTAAAGCAAAATGGCTTATTATACCGGCGGTAGTAGGGGGCTGCGCCCTTTTGGCCGATGGCATTATTACCCCGCCAATTACCATATCATCGGCTATTGAAGGTTTGCAAACCTATTACCCTAACTTGCCTACTGTATATGTGGTAATGGCCATTATTACCGCTTTATTTATCATACAGCAATTCGGCACGTCACTGGTAGGTAAGGCATTCGGGCCTATCATGTTCGTCTGGTTTACGATGATGGGCTTTTTAGGTGTTACCTATATCGTACATGATCCATGGATCATCCGCTCGTTAAACCCGTACTATGCCATTAAATTGCTTACGTCGAGTTCAAGCGATGGCGCCTTCATTATATTGGGTGCCGTGTTTCTGTGTACCACAGGTGCCGAAGCATTGTACTCCGATCTTGGCCACTGCGGTAAAGCCAATATCCGCGTAAGCTGGGTGTATGTAAAAATTTGTCTTATCCTAAACTATTTAGGCCAGGCAGTTTGGTTGCTACAGCGTAACGGCCACGTTATGGACCTTAATGCTCAAAACCCCTTTTACCAAATCATGCCAACATGGTTCCTGATATATGGCATCGGCATAGCTACAGTAGCGGCTATCATTGCCAGCCAGGCGCTGATATCAGGTTCGTTTACGCTCATTGCCGAAGCTGTAAGGCTTAATCTTTGGCCAAAAGTTAGGATCAACTATCCATCAGAGCAAAAAGGACAGCTATATGTACCCAGCGTTAACTGGCTGCTTTGGGCCGGTTGTTTAGGTGTGGTGCTAATATTCAAACACTCGGATAAAATGGAGGCTGCTTACGGTTTAAGTATCACCGTAGCCATGCTCATGACCACCATACTGGTATCCAAATTCCTGAAACGCAAAAAAGTACCCAATTATATCATCAATACGTTTTTGGCGGTTTACCTGCTTATTGAAGGAACCTTCCTTACCGGTAACCTGCATAAGTTTTTAGATGGAGGTTGGTTTACACTGTCGATAGGTTTTGTGCTGTTTACTGTAATGTGGACCTGGCATACTGCCCGCAAGATCAGGAACCGCTATGTGAAGTTTGTTGAGATAGAAGACTATTTTGACATTATAAAGGAGTTAAGCTCCGACGAAAGTGTGCCTAAATATGCTTCGCAGTTGGTTTATTTAACCAGCGCCAACTTCAATTCAGAAATTGAATCAAAAATTGTTTATTCCATACTTCAAAAGCAGCCTAAACGTGCCGATGTTTACTGGCTGGTACACGTTGACGTAGTGGACGAACCTTACAAACGCGAATACGAAGTTGACCATTTAGTACCAAACAAACTAATCAGGATTGACTTTAAGCTCGGTTTCCGCGTTGAACAGCAAATAAACCTGCTATTCAGGAAAGTAGTGGAAGATCTGGTTAAAAAAGGCGAGGTTGATATTACCAGCACCTACAAGTCACTGAACAGGCATAAAATTGTCGGTGATTTCCGTTTTGTGGTGATCGAAAAGATCTTCTCACGCTCACACAACCTGTCATTCATCGAAAGATTTATAATGGATTACTACAAACAGCTTAAAAAAGTGAGTTTATCCGAAGAGCGCGGTTTCGGCCTCGACCTGAGCTTTGTAACGGTAGAGAAAGTGCCGCTGGTGCTTGCTATACCTGAGGCAATTGAAATTCACCGGGTTAATTAAATTCCCCCTTTAATATTGAAAGCCTTCCGGAAACGGGAGGCTTTTGTTTTTCAATCTACTACGGGCTTTCAGCTCAAGTGTGTAAGCTGAAAGCTTACACTATGCTGCCCACAGTCTGAAAGCCTGCGATAGTTATATAGTTATTTACTTTTTTCCCAAGCCATCCGCATATATTTCCGCACCTCATCATTAATATCTTCCTTAAAATACATCCTGAAGTAGTGATTATATTGATCGGTGCCGGGCACTTGTTTTATTTTGCTGAAGCACAGGTTATCGTCATAAACCTGTTTAAAGGAAAATACCACATCAATAAAGTTTTTACCTAATTGGGTAACATAAGCAAAGTTTATCCTTGCTCCCAATGCAATCATGCTTTTGGTAGGATAAACTTTAATTTCGGCAATTTGCAGGTACTCGTCAACCAAATGATCAAACAGCGCTATGGTATGGGCCGTTTTGCCGCTTAGCGCTTCCGATAGCTCCCTGTCGCGGCATGAATGCACCTGGTTGGTAGCGGTAAATTCACGTTCGCATAAGGGGCAGTTCCACATAGGTTTTAAGCGGTTTTGGGTTCTTTCCCCAGCACGCTGTTTTTATAACTGTAGGTGGCATAAATCACTAAGCCAATCACCAGCCATATCAAAAACCGGAGCCAGTTGGTATAGCCAAGCTCGGTCATGAGGTAAAAGCAGCTCATCAGCCCCAAAACAGGGATGAGCGAGAAGTTTTTAATAAAGCTATAAACCGCTATAATAATGATTAGTATAAAGAAAAGATAGTTAGGGAAATTATACAGGAAGCCGTCAAAACCTAAATAATACTTCTTAGCATCGCTGATATCGTTCGTTTGCCTTAGTGCGGTATTGAATTTATCCTCTTCTATATCCTTAAAATATTTTTTAGCCGAGTCGGGCTGGACAGTTACATTAGCGTTATAAAGCTGACTGGTAGTTTTAAGCAGGCTCAGCTTGTCATTGTTGTCCATGTTATCAATGATATCGCTACGGTCTTTTAGCTTCTTAAACTGCATCATTTCAACCTGCGCGGCCGGTTTAAACCAGGCAACCGAGCCTAAAATCACCAGTGTGATAATTGGTATAATAAATTTACCATTTACATATGGTAAATGGAATTTGCCTTTAACAGCCTCTTCACGCGGCAGCAGCAGTACACCGCCGCAAACCAGTACAAATGCAAACAGGGTACCTATGCTGGTCAAATCGGTCACCTCGGTAAGGTTCATGAACAGGGCCGGTATAGCCACCACAAAACCGGTTACTACCGTGGCAAAAGCAGGTGTTTGATATTTTGGGTGGATACGTGAAAATGCTTTAGGCAATAAACCATCGCGGCTCATGCTCATCCAGATCCTGGGCTGGCCTAACTGGAATATCAGCAATACACTCGCCGTAGCAACAACTGCACTAATGGAGATCACATAGCTAATCTTATTTAAGCCCACCTTTGCAAAAACAAAGGCCAGTGGGTCGCCAACCTGCAGGTCTTTATAACTTACCATGCCGGTAAGCACCAATGCTATCAGGATATACAATACTGTACAAATCACCAGCGAATAGATCATGCCGCGGGGCAGGTCGCGCTGGGGCCTTTCACATTCTTCGGCTGTGGTTGAGATGGCGTCAAAGCCGATATAAGCAAAAAACACCCCTGATACCCCTTTCATAACACCACTGAAACCGTTAGGCATAAACGGGTGCCAGTTGGCAGGTGTTACGTAAAAAAAACCCACCACTATAACCGCTATAACAATCACTATCTTTAAAACCACCATGGCATTGGTGGCCTTTTTTGTTTCGCGGATACCAATATAAACAAGGTAGGTGATGATGATAACAATTAAAAGGGCCGGTAAATTGGCAATGAGCTTAAAACCGCCTATGCCCGGCGCCTGATCCCAGGCCAATGCTTCTGCTTTTACTTTATCACTGATATCAGCCAGATTTGTACCTGCTGCATGAACCTGCTCATGCCCGCGCAGGGCCGAAACATAGTCCATAGTCAGAAACTTGGGCATATGGATATGAAAGCCTTCCAACAGGTTTACAAAGTATTCGCTCCAGGAAATGGCTACCGCGATGTTGCCAATGGCGTATTCCATTAACAGGTCCCAGCCAATGATCCATGCTATCAATTCACCAAAAGAGGCATAAGCGTAGGTATATGCACTGCCCGCAACCGGGATACGCGAGGCAAACTCGGCATAACAAAGAGCCGAAAAGCCGCAGGTAACAGCGGTTAAAATAAATAGGATGGAAACCGCAGGGCCGCCGTGGAAAGAGGCTTCGCCAATTGTCGAAAATATACCTGCCCCCACAACGGCGGCTATGCCCATGAGGGTGAGGTCTTTTACGTTAAGTTCTTTTTTGAGTTGGGATGACGTTGTACCGGGATGCTCACTATCACTAAAACCACATTCAACATCATTTAAAATTTTTGCTACCGACTTTTTACGAAAGATACTTTTCGACATGTAGTTTAATTAATAAGTGCTAACCAATCTCAAAATTAATCATTTTTTTGCATTGAATAAGTATATGCTTACTTTGCAACATGAAGATAGGAATAAAAGACGTGTTGCACAGGATCCGCCCTTTTTTTATCCTTTACCTTATCCTTTTAGCCACCTGCCTGACTATCAAACTGCTATTTACCCGTGAAGCCATTTTTTTTACGGTTAATGGTTGGCACCACCCATGGCTTGATACCATTGAGCCTTATGTTACAGATATCGGCGACGGCACCACAGCCGTGATAGTATCACTTGCTATGCTTTTATTCAGCTACCGCAGCTGGCTGTTAATGGCCTCCAGCTATGCCATAACATCCGTCGCGGCACAAATCCTTAAATACATTTATATCGCCCCCCGGCCAAAGCTATACTTTGCCAGCCAGTGGAGCAGGGTACATACCGTAGAAGGTGTTTATATATTGGAGAAATACAGTTTTCCGTCCGGACATACGGTGAGTGCTTTTTCTGCCGCGCTGGTCATAACGTACCTCTGTAAAAACAAAGGCTGGGGAATCCCAGCCTTGTTTGTTGCCATAATGGTTGGCTATTCAAGAATTTATTTAACCGAGCACTTTTATGAAGACGTGCTTGCCGGCTCGGCTATTGGTGTGTTTGTTACTATATTTTGGCTAACATGGCTTGATGGTAAGCAGTTCATCAATTCGGCCAAATGGAACCGGGGCCTGCTCGATAACGTATTCAAAAAAGCCCCTGTCGCTAATTAAACTCCAGCTTCCAACTGACTGTTTTTACGTTTGATCACGGTTAATACGATAATCAGTATTATAACGGCGCCGCCACCATAAATACCTATTTTGGCCGGGGCGGACATGCCTTTTGCGTCAGACAAATACTGATCGCGGCGATCTAAAGTAGGTGCGATTTTGATAGAACTGGAAAATTGTTTCAGTTCGGCCTTTGCCAGATCAAGTCTTTGCTCCGGATAGTTATATTCAAAAGTATAGGTTACGTCCTGGGTATACAGCAGGATAAAATTTCTTAACTCCGGAGATTCGCCGGTTGAGCCGCTGTTATCAATCCTGAGGGTGAATACCTTTCCTTCCAGTTTACCGATAGTGGTATCACGCGGATACATTACACTGCCATTAACAGATTGTTTTTGAATGCCTTTGATGTAGGTTTTAAATACATCTTTCAAGTCGCTCTCCTTGTTTAAAGGTTTTGTATTAGCATTTGGCACGCGTAAAACAAGAATATTACCTAATGATGCACTACCCTGGTATATCTGCTGGCCTAATGTATCCTTTTTAGTAAAGCCTTCGGGTAATGAAACCGTGACAAGGCTATCTATCTTTACAGGTTTAAGTGCCTGGCTAAAACCTGTAAGCGAAAACAGTATTATGCTTAAGCTTAAAATTATCTTTTTCATATTTATTTAACTTGAAAAAGAAGAATAAGTTTTAACTAATAATACATTATGAGATTTACATGAAAGTTAAATGACTTATAATCAACAATATAAATATAAGCTAAAAGCTGAAAGCTCAAGGCTGAAAGCTTTTCAAACACAAAGCTTTCAGCCTTCGGCTTTGCGCGCTTAAATAAAGGCTTTAAGCTTTTTCAAAAGCTCATCCAGGCATACTTCTGCAAAGGCAGTTGATGAGTCTGAAACACCGTATGGAATAATGAGTTTATTGTTGTGTACAATTACCCCGCATGAATAAAGCACGTTAGGTACATAGCCTTCCCGCTCATCACTGTTGGGGATCAGCAAAGGCTCGCGCAGGCGGCCAATTTCAACCGTTGGGTCATCCAGTTTAAGCAGACTTGCACCCAGCACATAACGGCGCATGGGACCAACGCCATGGGTTATCATGATCCATCCATCGGGTGTTTCAATCGGCGAGCCGCAATTACCTATCTGCACAAACTCCCAGCTAAATTTAGGCTGTTGCAGCATCACCGGCTTTTCCCAAATATTGATCTTATCCGAGTACATGATATAGTTATTGCAGCCGTCTATCCGCGATATCATCACATACTTGCCGTTCACCTTGCGCGGAAACAAGGCCAGGTTTTTATTCTGTGCACCGGCTCCGTACAAAGGCATGATCTTAAAATTATAAAAGTCGGTTGTTTGCAGCAGCTTAGGCATAATCAGCGAGCCATCATAAGCTGTATAGGTAGCGTAATATAGTTTGCTGCCGTCATCGTTGGTAAACTGTACAAAACGGGCATCCTCAATACCCTTACGTTCATATTCGGATATCGGGAAGATCACCCTGTCGGAAATATCTGTATCCAATGAAAAAACAATTTCATAATAGGAGTCTGCAAGCCAAAGCACTTTATCATACTCCAACCGCTTCATATCGTCTTCCTGCAGTTTTTGCGAATCCATAATGATCCGGCGCAGGTTGGCGTACTCAAAATGATGATCGAGTTTTGATTCCAGCTCGCTTATAACATCAATATTAATTTGGGTGATGGCAGCTTTTTCAAAAAAAAGCTTTTTATTATAAACGGCATTCCTCACAATTTCGGCCTCATCAATGTAACTGCCCGCAGGTTGTATGCTGATGTTGTTATCCTTATCTATCAAGGCCCGGCGAAAAGTTATGGAAGAGATATGCCCCTCGCCTACCGCCCGGAAACTGATGATCACCCTGCGCTGGCCGTCTTCAAGCTCAGTTTGGTCGGGATCTTCAACTATCGAGGGATTAAAAAAAGCAGCCGATTCTATTGAATACTCATGCGTAAAATAAGACCCAATGAGCAGCTTTCGGTAAACGGTAAGCGTATCAAAATCAATATTGAGCTCTAAAAACAAAGGCTTAAGCTTGCTGCAATGCCTGTTGAGCACCCGGGTAATATTACGGTGCCTTTTGGAATATTCCTGCAGCAAGGGCGATACAATGCCAAAAGCATCATCTTCGCTGATTAACATTACACGCTCAATAACCTCTTTGGCGCGATCGTTCCCATTAAAAAAAAATCTTGCTATTACACGTTTCGGATCTGGATTTACCCGGATGGGTTTGCGTTCGATAGAAAGTCTCATACAATGAAGTGGTAGCTTTTAGTTTGTAACACCAATCGGCGCAAATTGATTTGCGCTTTTTTAATTTAAACGCAAGATTTAAAAAAATGGCACTTTACAGGACGCTATAAAAGCCTATCTTCATACTTTATTAATCTTCGGTACGGTATTTTGCCCGCCGTGAATAATCTTGATCCTGTAACCCTTATTGATAGTTCCTGTAAATGCACAATTATGAACGTACTAATTGTTGAAGACGAAAAAGGCCTTGCGCTTGAGGTTGATGAATTTTTAAGCCACGAAGGTTTTACGGTTGAACATGCCCGCACTAAAAAATCGGCATCTGAAAAAATCTTCGTAAACAATTATGACTTTATCCTGCTTGACCTGGGATTGCCCGACGGTGACGGCTTTGACCTGCTTAAAATGCTGAAAGGCATGAACGAGCGCGAAGATGCTGTAATTATCCTCACCGCACGCGGCGCTGTTGACGACCGGGTATCGGGCCTTGAACAGGGTGCCGACGATTACCTGGCAAAGCCGTTTTCATTAAACGAACTATTAGCCCGCATGCACGCCATCACCCGCCGCAAACACCGCCTGGAGAGTAATGACATTAATGTAAAAGGGTTAAAGATCAACATACAAAACCGTACCGTTACTTACAACGATGAGCGTATAACCCTCACCAAAAAAGAGTTCGAGATCTTCAACTACCTGGTGCTAAACAAAAACAGGGTAATATCGCGCACCAACCTCACCGAACATGTTTGGGGCGATGTATTGGAAATAAATTCCGACTCTAACTTTGTGGACGTGCACGTTAAAAACCTGCGTAAAAAGCTATCGGCATATATCCCTATAGATTGGTTTGAAACCGTAAGGAGCATCGGCTACCGTATCAACATCTGAAATTGACAGCCTCATGAAATTACAGGTAAAACTGGCCCTTTATAATACATTAACCAAATTAGCCATTATACTTTTCACTGGCCTGCTTATCCTGCTTTCTATCGAAAAAATTTCTTATGACCATGTTGAGCTTAGATTGGAGGATGATGAAAAGGAAATACTCAAAAACCTAAGTTCAAAAGAGATCAATGGCTATCTATCAACTCAAAGAACGTATAAGGACTACAATATTTTAAAAGAGGAATTTATTATTATAAAACCGGTTAAGTTTGAACCCACAGTTATCGAAGATGCAAAGTTTACTACAGAAATCCGAACTAATGAAAGTGTAACGCAAACTTATCGCATACTTACTCATCAGTTTAATTTTAATAACCATACCTATTTACTTGAAATTGGCGTAGCGGTTACCTCTGTTGAGGAATTAAAATCCATCATTAAAAGGTTTACCCTTTTGACATTGATAATAGCACTCGCCCTCACGCTGGTAAGCGACCTGGTGTTTACCAAATTTTTGCTTGCCCCCTTTTATAAGATCATCGACCGCAAGCTGATCAAAGTAAATGATCCTATGAACTTTGATTATGAAAAGATCCAGACCACCACACAGGATTTCGAACTGCTTGATGACAGTATCAGCACACTCATGAAAAAGATCAGTAACCTGTTTGCTCTGGAAAAACAGTTTATTGCCAATGTATCGCATGAGTTACTTACGCCCATATCAATTATCAGCTCGCGGCTGGAGAATATTTTATTGCAGGAAGAACTCAGCGAAGCCAGCGAAAACAAAATGCACGCCTCGCTGAAAACATTAAACCGGCTTAAATCTATCATCAATAGCCTGCTGCTAATATCAAAAGTTGAAAATAACCAGTATGCCAAGAGCGATGTGGTGATGATAGCAGGTGTAATTATGGAGATACAAGAAGAACTGGAAGATCGTTTGGAAGAAAAGCATCTCACCTTCAACAATAACATTAAATACATCTACTCCATTATGGGTAACCGCCCCCTAATGCATACCCTATTGTTCAATTTGATAAACAATGCTATTAAATACAATAAACCCAAAGGCAGTATTACCGTTGCCGATGAATTGAAGGAAGATATTTATATACTGGAAATTACAGACACAGGTGTGGGGATGAACCAACAACAAATAGAAAACGCTTTTAACCGTTTTGAAAAATTTGAGACTGAAGAAAAGGAAAGCTACGGCCTTGGTTTAGCTATTGTGAAAAGTATTACCGCTTTTCATGGCATCCGGGTAAAAATAGATTCGGTAAAAGACAGGGGTACCAGTATCTATCTCATATTTAACCGCGAGCTTGACTTCACTTAATCTTCACATTGTATCAATACATTTACAAAGTTTATTTTGTAAGTAGATCCCCTATTTAACTATAGAGGCCGTTTTCCAGATGGGAATGGCCTTTTTTTGTTTTCAAGAAAACCCAATCAAAAAACTACCGTCGTTGCGAGGTACGAAGCAATGACGCCTTTTTTACAAAATAATCTCTTATATCATCTTATTCCGCTTAACCAGGTAAGTGTTCAGGATATGATGATAGCCTTCATGGATATCGGCATCAACCAGATCAATATGATACTGTGCGCATTTTAACTCCAGCTGATGGCGATACTCCTTTAACGATGCCTTGTAGGCGTCGCGGATGCGGGCCGGGTTCACTTTCAGTTCGTCACCGTTTTCGATATCAATAAAATGATGAGGGCGGTTATCAAAATTAAACTCAAGCTCTTTTTGCTTATCGGTAACGTTGAAAATCACCACTTCATGTTTATTGAATTTCAAATGTTGGATAGCAGCAAACAAAGCCTGCTGTTTTTCGGCATCCAGATTATTTTCCAGCATATCGCTAAAAATGATCACCAACGAGCGTTGGTGAATTTCCTGGGCTATATGATGCAGCACATTGGTGATATTGGTTTGCGTGTTTGCCTTTGGACTGGCATACATTTTTTCCAGCTCAGCATATAAATAAAACAGGTGCGTTGTAGTTGATTTTGCCGCACTGATCCAGTCTATCTTGTCCGAAAACATACAGAGCCCAAACGCATCGCGCTGTTTTTTGAACAGATACATGAGCGATGCTATAGCATAAACCGAAAACTGAAGTTTATTGGTACCAGTTTCGGGAAAGTTCATGGACGATGATGTATCCAGCAGCAGGAAACAACGAAGATTAGTTTCTTCTTCAAACTGCTTTACAAACAGTTTATCGGTACGGGCCAGCAGCTTCCAGTCGATATTTTTTACCGATTCGCCGTTGTTGTACAAACGGTGCTCAGCAAACTCGACCGAAAATCCGTGGAAAGGACTTTGGTGTAAGCCTGTAATAAAACCTTCAACCACCTGCCGGGCCAGCAATTCCAGATTGGCCAGTTGTCTTATTTGCTGATCGTCACTTAATTTGGGCATAGGCTAATATAGGGCATAAAAAAAGCGCTGCAAAATTGCAACGCTTTTTCACTAATATATGTTGTGTTAATGCTACAGTGAATAGCATTAAATAAGCCTGTTTGAGTTATGCTAACTGTTTTGCAAGTTTATCAGTTAATACTGATTTTGGCACAGCACCAATTTGTTTATCCACAATTTCGCCATTTTTGAAGAACAATAAGGCAGGGATGTTACGGATACCGTATTTTACAGATATACCTGGGTTGTTGTCAACGTCTACTTTACCAACAACAGCTTTGCCTTCATATTCTTTTGCAATATCTTCAACTACCGGACCTACCATCCTACACGGACCGCACCATTCTGCCCAAAAGTCAATTAATACCGGTTTGTCTGATTTCAGGACAAGCTCGTCAAAGTTTGCATCAGTTATTTCTAAAGCCATGATTTCTATTTTTTAAATTTTGTACTTACAAATATATGCTATTCAAATTGCTTGCCACAAGTGTACTACTGACAATGTGACAATTATATTATTATAATACGCAGCCTTAACGCAGGCATGACCATTTGTCGCATTTACACCCTTAAATACCACCTTGCGACATGACGTATTAACACAAATTACCTATTTCCAAAGCATATTTACAACTATAGCGGCGGGTTACTTTTTAACATTGGGGGTATTAATTAACACATAGCTATAGAATTATGTTTACGATTATTATCCCGCTGTTACTTAACTTCTTTACGCCGATACTCCAGTTTAAGCTATCATCACGCAGGATAAACGGTCAAATCAAATTGCCTTTATCCATAATTATATTTTTGTCGCTTTTGCTGGCAGCAGGCTTAGCCACCCTTTCTTTTATGATTTCGCTATATAGCGTACCTGCCGATATCAAATGTGCTATAGGATGCACTATATTTATATCAATAGGTATCTTAAATGTAGGCTTTATAGTTCCGGTTATTGGAGTTTGTAGTTTTATAACGTACTATAAATTAATGTAAGAAAAGGCAGCAATATAATTATATCGAAATGCTTATCTTTTTAATTTGGCTTATTGCCCCGGTTGTACAAATGATCCTTTCATCATTAAGGATAAAGGGTCGGATCATATTACCTATAATAGGCAGTACCGTATTGTCATGGGGATTGGGCATAGCGTTAACAGTTGCAGCCCTTCCGTATCTTGTTCCGCCACCACCACCCTCATCCTCTCACCCGGCCGGGCGATGTGGTATGCCCGAGATGGCCGTACTTTTCGGCGGCATTTTCATTGATGGGGTAGTCGCCTTATCTATTGGTATCTTCAGTTATATTATTTACCTCATCAAAACAAAAAATGACCGGAAGCCACAGCCGCCGGTCATCAGTTAATAAATTTATCATGCCTCCATGAATTATATCTTGATCAAATTTTCACGGAAGATAGGTTTTTAAAAGTCTCCCCTTCAGGGGAGATTTAGAGGGGTTTATGCACCTTTTAAAGTAGCCATACCGCCGTCAGCAATCAATTCGGCACCGGTAATAAATGTTGAATCGTCAGATGCGAAGAAGGTTACTGTTTTGGCAATCTCTTCGGCCAAACCAAAACGGCCCATAGGGATCTGTTTGATCAGTTCGGAACCCATGCCTTCCAATTGTTCCTGGGTTAAGCCTAATTTATCGGCAGTGTGTAAAGGTGTTACAACCGGACCAGGGCTTACAGAGTTAACCCTGATGCGACGTGGCAACAACTCGGCCGAAATGTTTTTAGCTAATGAAAGCAATGCTGCTTTACTTGCTGCATAAACAGTTGCTCCGGCCATACCAATATGTGCGTTAATTGATGTATTCAGGATGATAGAGCCGCCATCATTAATTAAAGGCAACAATTGCTGAATACTGAAGTAGGCACCTTTAAAGTTGATGTTCATGATATCATCAAACATCTGCTCGCTCATTTGCTCAGTTGAATTGAACTGGCCAATACCTGCATTAACAAATACGATGTCAATTTTTTCGGCAATAGCTTTTACCTTTTCACCCAATTGCTTAACCTGGTTGATGTCGCCGCTATCTGCAATTACACCTTGAGCATCAGCACCAAGTGTTTCAATTGCTTCGTTGATTGATTTTTGGTTCCTGCCGGTGATGATCACTTTTGCACCTTGTGCGATGAATTCTTGTGCTGTGGCCAGGCCTATACCACTGTTGCCGCCTGTTATTACTGCTGTTTTTCCTTGTAACTTTTTCATTATCTTTGTTATTGATACATCAAAGGTACAGTGAGTTATAGCTACCCACAAGAATGCACCATTTTGTGTGCAACATACTTTTTGGTAGGTTATGGACCGGTTTGATGCAATCGACATATCGCCTTTTTCATTATGACAAAAAACAGACATTCCGATCACTCCTGCACTATGGCAGCAGCCCTAAGCGTGATTAGTGGTAAGTGGAAACTGAGTATAATAAACCAATTATTAAGCGGTCAGAAGCGTTACAGCGAGATAAACCGGGCCATCCCCGGCATGACCGAAAAGATGCTTTCGCAACAGATCCGCGAACTGGAAGAAGACGGCATAGTATCCCGCCATATTTTTCCCGAAGTACCGCCAAGGGTTGAATATTCCCTCACCCCTATCGGCGAAGAACTATCATCTATATTTTACACCCTCGAAAGATGGGGAAGCCATTACATGACTGTAACTAATGCTAATGGCGAAGTAATTAAGCCTGATTATACTTGTTATACTTTAGTGAAACAGGATGATGAGGTGGTGAAAGTGGAAGTGTAAAATGTAGATGTTGTAAAACGATATCTCTACAGGCTTTTCTTGTATTTTTTACCAGGACGGCGACTGGTATGGAATATTGAATAAACAAAGATGAGACCCTTTTCAGAGTAAATTCTAAAAATGATCAAAAAAGGGAAGTCATCCACTTTACATTCCCGTATTTTCCCGCTTTTATTAGGATAAAAAAGAGGATTATTACTTATACTATTTAATTTTCGCTCAACAGAGGTTTCAAAACGATCTCCCAATCCGGTTAATTGCTCCTCATACCACCTGTATGCTTTCTGATATTCTATTTCGGCTTTCGGAAGTAATTCAATGTTATATCTCATCAGAACTACCGTGCTCTTGCATTTTTCTTAACCTGCTCCCAGGGAATTCCAACAACTCTGCCACTTTCATAATCATCTACGCGGCTTTTCATTTCATTTAAAAAATCCTGATCCTCCCATAAATCAAGCTCATCTTGTATCTCACTCTCAACCATGGTATATATCGCGGCTACTTTTTTATCGTCAGCAAAACGGATATACTCTTGCAGTCTTTCCCTAATAACTTCTGTTTCCATAATAACGATCACTTGTTAAACAAATTTAACCTATAAATTTAACTATATCAAGCTTCATAACTACCTTAACTCAGCACCGGCTCCTCATTAGTCAAACTATGTATCCCCGCCATAAAATCATCGCTTGGATTTACCTTGAATGATTTAGATGACAGTTCAACAAGCATAACCTCTTCCCTATCCTTGATTTGGAAACGGAGCTTACAATTTTTAACTGGATACTTTTGATTGTTATCATCTATCATGTGCTGGATATCATCCAGCAGTTTACTGTTGAGCATTTGTACATCAATGCAAACAGTTAATGATTTGGTAAGTTTATCCCGCATTTCTGATAGCAGGTCCATCACCATGATGCGCAAATCCCAGTTATCTTTCTGGCGGAACTTTTCTTCAATGTTTCCTTTAATATGCAGGAAGTAGCCTTCCATCATCATATTGCGGAACTTTACATAATCATCGCCAAACAACGCAAACTCATACGATTCATTGTAATCTTCAAAAACAAAGGTACCGAATGGCTTACCCGTTTTGGTCATTTTATGCTGAACGCTTGATACCAGGCCACCTATCCTTAACTCACCGCGACGGCGTAG
This sequence comes from Mucilaginibacter gossypii, assembly GCF_017569325.2. Classification (NCBI taxonomy): domain Bacteria; kingdom Pseudomonadati; phylum Bacteroidota; class Sphingobacteriia; order Sphingobacteriales; family Sphingobacteriaceae; genus Mucilaginibacter; species Mucilaginibacter gossypii. Next base: position 4,195,664 of record NZ_CP071878.2, read on the forward strand.
TTCATTAAACGCCGCAGTTACATCTTCGCCGCCTTCGCCCGAGCGGGCTTTTTGCATCAGTTTCAGATCGCTAATATTTGCGTTACAAAAACGTTTAAGTTCAACCTTATAATTATCCAAGGGGTGACCGGTCAAATAAATTCCGATAACCATTTTTTCGTACTTCAGCTTTTCTATCAGCGGCCATTCTTCAACATCGGGCATAGCAGGCTCCGGTACATATGATGCCACCGAACCGCCAAATAATGACGATTGCGAACTGCTTTGTACATTCTGATAATCGTTAGCATATTTGATCAGGCGTTCAACACCTGTTAATGTACCCAACTCGGTTTTGGCAAAAAACTGTGCACGCGGAATCCCGAAACCATCAAACGCACCACCATAAACAAGGTTCTCGTACGATTTACGGTTGACACTGCGGGTATTGGAACGTCTTGCAAAATCATATACTGTTTCAAACGGGCCGTTAGCATTACGTTCTTCAATGATACTTTCCACCGCTTTATCACCCACACCTTTTACACCGGTTAACCCGAAACGTACCTGGCCACGCTTGTTCACCGCAAACGCCATGTCCGACTCGTTGATATCCGGCCCTAATACTTCAACGCCCATTCGGCGGCACTCCTCCATAAAGAAGGTAATTTTTTCAATATTGTTCTGGTTATTCAAAACCGCCGCCATGTACTCTGACGGATAGTGTGCTTTTAAGTAAGCTGTTTGGTATGCCACGAAAGCGTAGCATGTAGAGTGCGATTTGTTGAACGCATACTGAGCAAATGCCTTCCAGTCCGTCCAGATTTTGGTAAGCTTATCTTTTGGATGGCCTTTAGCTATCGCCCCGTCCATGAACTGGGCTTCCATCTTGTTCAGTACCTCAATCTGCTTTTTACCCATCGCCTTACGCAAAACGTCGGCATCACCTTTACTAAAGCCTGCTAACTTTTGCGACAGAAGCATCACCTGTTCCTGATATACGGTAATACCATAGGTTTCTCCCAGGTATTCCTCCATATCTGGCAAGTCGAACACTATCGGTTCGCGGCCATGCTTACGGGCAATAAAGTTTGGGATATACTCTATCGGGCCCGGACGGTAAAGGGCGTTCATGGCAATTAAATCCTCAAACTTATCGGGCTTAAGCTCGCGCAGGTACATTTGCATACCATCACTTTCAAACTGGAAAGTACCGTTGGTATCGCCGCGCTGATAAAGCTCATAAGTTTTAATATCATCAAGCGGGATGTAGTCGATATCGATCACCACACCATGATTTTGCCTGATCATGCGCAGGGCATCCTTAATAATGGTAAGGGTTTTTAAACCCAAAAAATCCATCTTAATTACACCCGCATCCTCAATTACGCGGCCATCATATTGGGTAACCAGTAAGTCCGAATCTTTTGCTGTCGCTACCGGTACAATCTCGGTAAGGTCATAAGGGGCAATGATGATACCTGCGGCGTGTACACCGGTATTACGTACCGATCCTTCCAGTTTTTCGGCTTCACGCAATACCTGTGCTTTTAGGTCGTTACCGTTCAGGATCTCTTTTAGTTCCGGCACCTGTTCAATGGCATCTTTGAGGGTGATACCCAGGGTTTCAGGCACCAGTTTCTTCATGGCACTTACATCGGCCAGTGGCATATCCAATACACGGCCCACGTCCTGGATACTGGTGCGGGCAGCCATCGAGCCATAGGTAATGATCTGCGCTACCTGGTTTTTGCCATATTTATCAACCACATAGTCAATAACCCGCTGGCGACCGGCATCATCAAAGTCCGTATCAATATCGGGCATCGATTTACGGTCGGGGTTCAGGAACCTCTCAAACAGGAGGTTGTACTTCATCGGATCAATATTCGTGATCCCGGTACAGTAAGCCACTACCGATCCAGCCGCCGAACCACGTCCCGGGCCAATGAACACGCCCATATCGCGGCCAGCCTTTATAAAGTCTGCCACGATGAGGAAGTACCCTGCAAAACCCATAGTACGAATGGTGAACAACTCAAAATTGATGCGTTCTTCGGTTTCCGGACTAATATCACGATAACGCTCCTTAGCGCCCATAAAGGTAAGGTGCTTCAGGTATTCCCATTGATTTAAAGTATCGGCATCGGGTGTTTTGTGGATCTTAAACTCTTCAGGAATTACATAATTAGGCAGCAGGATATCGCGTTTTAGCTTTAACACCTCCACCTTGTCAACAATTTCATTGGTATTATCCAGTGACTCGGGCAGGTCATGGAACAGCTTGCCCATTTCCTCCTGTGTTTTAAAGTAAAACTGATCGTTAGGGAAACCGAAACGATAGCCTTTACCACCTTCCTCGTCGGTAGCTATTGGGGTGCTTTGCATATCGCCTGTGTTTACGCAAAGCAAAATATCGTGCGCGTTTGAGTCTTGCTGATCTACGTAATGAGAATCGTTTGAACAAATCACTTTTACGTTATACTTTTTAGCATAAGTGAGCAGCACATTATTGATAATTTGCTGCTCCGGGATTTCGTGACGCTGTAACTCGATATAAAAGTCCTCACCAAACAAATCCAGCCACCATTTAAACTCCTTTTCGGCATTTTCGGGCGTATCCCTTAAAATAGCTTGTGGTACCGAAGCCCCAATACAACAGGTAGTAGCAATGATACCTTCGTGGTATTTTAAGATCAGTTCCTTATCAATACGAGGCCATTTGCTATACAGCCCTTCCATATACCCCAATGAGCATAGCTTAACCAGGTTTTTGTAGCCCGTAGGGTTTTTAGCCAGCATCAGTTGATGGCGGCGAACATCCTTATTTTCTTTGGTAAATTGCTTTTTATGCCTGTCTTCAACCACGTAAAACTCGCAACCTACAATGGGTTTTACATTGTGTTTACCGGCTTCGGCTACAAACTTAAATACGCCGAACATGTTGCCGTGGTCGGTAATAGCAAGGGCCTTCATCCCATCCTTAGCGGCTTTTTTATACAGCTTGGAAATATCGGCTGCCCCATCAAGCAGGGAGAATTGGGTATGTACGTGGAGGTGTGAAAAATCAGGCATAGTAAATCCGTTTCAACAAAATCTTTATGAGGTACAAAGTTAAAACAAGTTAGGGATGTAGACTGTTAAAAAGTAGCGCTGTGGAAATTTAATTAAAGCCACCCCATTTTGTAAATTATACAACAACACACAGCAAACTGCTATACTTAGCATGTTATTTGTTTATATTGATCAACAGCATCTTCACCTTTGAAATACAAATACAATTGAAAAAAATACTACGAATAACCCTTAAAACGATACTTTGGATACTGGTAAGTGTAGTTCTGCTGGTTATCCTTGTAGTAATTTTGATACAGGTTCCTGCTGTTCAAAACTTCGCGAAAGACAAAGCCGTAACTTTTTTACAGAATAAAATCCACACCAAAGTTAAGATTGGCCATATCAGCCTTGGCCTGCCTAAACTGTTAGTTTTGGAGGACGTGTATTTTGAAGATCAGAAAAAAGACACCCTCATAGCCGGCGAAAGATTAAAGGTTGATATCAGCATGCTCAAGCTGCTGCACAGCCAGGTTGAAGTAAACGAGGTAAACCTACAGGGCATTACGGCCAATGTAAACCGTGGGGCCGACAGTGTGTTTAACTTCGATTACATTATCAAGGCTTTTGTTGGCGAACAAAAGAAAGAAGTAAAACCTACCGATACTACATCAACCATGAAGTTTTCTGTTGATAAGATCGTTCTCGATAAGATCAACATAAAATACGAGGATGCCATTACCGGCAACGATGTAAAGTTTTTGCTTGGCCATTTTGACACCCGCGTTAAGGATTTTGATATGGATAAGATGAAGTTCACCATACCGAAAATTACCCTGAGCGATGTAAATGCTAAGATCATCCAATCGCCGACCAACGCCATCCCTCCACCTGATACCGCTACCACACCTTTGAATATGGATTTGAATTTAGGGGTGATCGATATCTCCAAAATCAAAGTCGATTACCAAAGTGCCGAAATGGGTGCCAAGGTGGACCTAAGCAAGTTTTTGGTGGAGATGGACAAGATAGACTTAAAGAATCAAAAGGTAGGCATCAAAAGCATCGAACTGAGTGATACTAAAGCAGGCCTTAGTTTAGCCAAGCCTAAAACTGTGGTTAAAGAAGTTGTTAAAACCATTAAAAAACTGGATACGCTGGTATCCTCTCCTACCAAATCTGCCTGGCGGGCGACAATTGGAAAAGTAACTTTTACTAACGATAATATTAAGTTCGATAATGAAGCGCAGAAGGCTATCCTTAAAGGTCTCGATTTTGGCCATATGGACATCCGCAGCCTTAATGCCGAAGCTGAAAATATTTCCTATAGCCCTGATACCATTTCGGGCAAAATTAACTCCTTTACCTTTGCCGAAAAAAGCGGTTTAAAGATCAATAAGTTTCATACGGCATTCCTGTACGGGCCAACTAATGCTTATATGAACGACCTGTTGCTGGAAACGCCGAATACCACACTACAAAAGTCGGTACAGGTACGTTACCCTTCTATTGATGCCATCACCAAAAACATTGGCGCGCTGGGTATCAATGCCAATTTAGATGGCAGCCGTTTGGGTCTAAAGGATGTTTTACTGCTGATGCCAAGCATGGCCAGCATGGAACCCTTTAAATCGTCACCGGGTACGGTATTCAAAATCAACGGCCGGGTGAGTGGGCAGGTAAACAACCTCGAGATCCCTAACCTGGAAGTAACCGGCTTAAGCAGTACGCATATCAAGGCCTCGGCCAAAATGAAAGGCCTGCCCGATGTAAATAAGGCCACCTTTGATGTTAATATTGCCGATTTCAGCACGAGTCGCAATGACATCGCTAAGCTCGCTCCGGCGGGCAGCATTCCGCCAAATGTGAGTATTCCCGAAAAAATGAGCCTGAAAGGTAGTTTTAAAGGAAGCATGTACAGCTTTAATACCAAAATGGGCCTGCGCTCGAGCTATGGCGCTGTTGATCTGATTGCGACTTTGAAGAATGGGCAAAACAAAAACACGGCAACTTATACAGCCAATATTAAAGTTAACGAGCTTAACCTTGGCGCGCTTACCAAACAACCGCAAATGGTTGGCCGCATTACCATGAATGCTAATTTAAAAGGTGCCAGCCTGGATCCTAAAAAGGCAAGCATAGCTTTTAACGGCAATATTGCAAAAGCTTATGTTAAAGGCTACACTTACCAAAACCTGGTAATGAAAGGTACATCAAGCAACGGCGCTTATGCGGCTGTAGCGACAATGAAGGATCCTAACATTAATTTCAGCCTGGATGCTAAAGCCAATCTCAACAAAAAATACCCGGCAGTTAAGGCCACGTTAAGTGTGGATAGCATCAACCTCAAAAACCTGAATTTTGTCAAGGACGATATGCGTTTTCATGGCAAGATTGTGGCTGATGTACCAACTGCCGATCCCGATTACCTGAACGCCGATATTAAAGCAACCGACCTGTTGGTAGTAAACAAAGGCCAGCGCATCCGGATGGACACTATCAGCCTCATTTCTACAGCCAGTGCCGACAGCAGTACGCTTAGTTTAAAAACTGCTGTCATGAGCGCCCACATGGCCGGTAAGTATAAACTTACCCAGATAACCCCGGCCCTGCAGGATGTGATCAATAAATATTTCAACACTGCTATTGCCGGAGGGCAGCAAGTAGCTGTTAAAACTAAAGGCGGCAAAACGATAAAAGCCAAACCCGCACCTGTGGTTAAATATTCTCCGCAGCAGTTTACGTTTGAAGCCAAACTGGTTAAAACGCCATTGCTTACCCAGTTTGCCCCCGACCTGAAACAGCTTGACCCTGTTTTACTGAACGGCAGCTTTAATAGTCAAACCGGCGAACTTGTTGTTAAAGGCTCCATACCAAAAGTTGTTTACGGCACCAACACAGTTAACAAAGCATCGCTTAACATTAACACTGCTAATAATGCGCTCAATTATAATTTTTCGGTTGATGAAGTGAAGGTTGGAAGTTCTGTCGATCTGTTGTATACCAGCATCTCAGGTGCCGCACAGGATAACAAAGCAGGCTTGAGCGTTCAAATCCGCGATGCAGCGAAAAAAGAACGTTTCCGAATAGCAGGTACTTTCAGTTTGTTACCAAATGAATACCAGTTTAGCTTTAATAAAGATGGCTTATTGCTGGATTATTTACCATGGGCAGTTAGCGATGATAACTTTTTACAATACGGGCCAAAAGGAATCCTGGCGCATAACTTCACTATTAGCAACAACAACCAGATCCTTAGCGTTAACAGCAGCACACAAGAGTTTAACAGCCCGCTGAATATCAAGTTCAATAATTTCCATATTGAGGCGCTTACTAAAATGGCCAAACAGGACTCGTTACAGGTGGGTGGTATCATTAATGGTGATGCTACCGTAAGCAACTTTCAAACCAGTCCTGTATTTACCGCTGCCATAAACGTTGATAATTTTAATTTTAAAGGCGATACGGTGGGCAACATAGCCCTCAAAGTAAATAACCAAACGCAGAATGCCTACGCCGCTCAAATGAGCATTACCGGCAAAGGCAATCAGGTTGATTTGAATGGAACGTATTACACCACGCCCGAAAGCCGTTTTGATCTCGACCTGAATATCGTGAACCTGAGCATGAAGAGCATCGAGGGATTTAGCTTTGGTAGCCTGCGTAATGCCACGGGTAATATTACCGGAGCACTTAAAATATCAGGCACTACAGATGCGCCTTCTGTACGGGGAGATATCAACTTTAACAAAGTAGGCTTTAACGTGGCTATGCTTAACTCCTATTTCAGGATGCCGCAGGAAAGTATTACGTTCAACAACGAAGGGATCCGCTTTAATGACTTTACGTTGGTTGATTCGACCGGCAACAAGGCCGTGGTAAGCGGCAGCATCTACACCAAAACTTACACCGATTTTGCCTTCGGCATGGATATTAATGCCAATAACTTCAGAGTTACTAACTCAACCCAGGCCGATAACAAACTTTACTACGGCAAACTGTATGTGGATACCCGCATCAAGGTCCGCGGCAATATGACTAAGCCGGTGGTTGATGCCAACCTTACTGTTAACGACAAAACCGATATGACTTTTGTGCTGCCTACCAATGACCCGGCGCTGGAAGACCGGAAGGGAGTGGTTGACTTTATTGATAAAAATGCCCCTAAAATGGATTCCATCCTGCTGGCCAGGCAACTGGATTCGCTCAAAAAATCGGATGTTACAGGGTTGGATGTTTCTGCAACTATCAACGTAAATAAAAATGCTGCGTTTACTATTGTAGTTGATGAGCGAAACGGCGATATCGTACACCTTAAAGGCGAGGCCAGCCTGAATGGCGGCATTGACCCAAGCGGCAAAATAAACCTTACCGGTACTTATGTGGTTAACTCAGGCTCGTACAACCTGGCCTATGCAACTGTTAAGCGCACTTTTAACTTTAAAAAAGGCAGTACTATTGTTTGGACTGGAGACCCAACCAGTGCCAATATTGATCTTACCGCTATTTACGTAGCCAATGTACCACCAATTGACCTGGTTTCAAACCAGCTTTCGGATGCGCAAAATAGTACGATGTATAAGCAAAAGCTACCTTTCAATGTTAACCTTAACCTGAAAGATCAGCTGCTCACACCAACTATCAGCTTTGACATTGTACTGCCAGACAGTTCTTATTCTGTGTCATCCGATGTGGTAAGTACGGTTAATACCCGCCTTACCCAGATACGCCAGGATCCTAACGAACTAAACAAGCAGGTATTAGGTGTACTTGTACTGGGGCACTTTATTGGAGATAATCCACTGCAAAGCCAGGGTGCGGGTACTACCGTGGAGGGCACCATCCGTAACAGCGTAAGCAGCCTGTTATCTGACCAGTTAAACAGGCTTGCAGGAAGTTTAATATCAGGAGTTGATCTGAATTTCGGTTTAACCTCAGGTGAGGATTACTCATCGGGCACGGCCACCAATCGTACCGACCTCAACGTTGGCCTGTCCAAGCGCTTCCTGAATGACAGGCTTACCGTAAGTGTTGGCAATAATTTTAACCTGGAAGGAAATCAACCCGGTCAAAAAGCATCGAACATCGCGGGCGACGTATCCATAGCCTATAAACTAAGTAAAGACGGCCGCTACACCCTGCGTGCTTACCGCCGCGACGAATTTATTGTGATACAGGGGCAGATCATTGAAACAGGCGTAGGTTTTACCTTGACGGTTGATTATAACCGCTTCCGCGAGATCTTCCGCAAACGTACCCCTGAAGAACGCAGGTTGCGCCGCCAGTACCAGCAGGAACAAAAGGAGAAAAAAGAAAAACAGGACGAGGCAGATAAAGCGCTGGAGCAAAAGAACATGCAGCAGCAACAGGAAAACAAACCGCAAACTACTTCAAACTAAGCCCATGACCAAACATTTAAAATATATACTGCTTTCATCATGTGTTTTACTCAGTGCCTGCAGTACCACCAAGCTTTTGGCGCCAGGTCAAAAGTTATACACCGGCGGCGAGGTAGTAATCAAAGACTCGGTGTTGAAAAAAAGCGAAAAAAAGGCCTTGAGTGAGGAACTTGGCGCCTTATTAAGACCTATACCCAACAGTACCATATTAGGTATGCGTTTTAAATTGTGGCTGTACTTTAAAACAAAAACCAATAAAACCAAAGGCCTTGCCCACTGGCTTAATAAAAAGGGTGAGCCTCCTGTGCTTATTAGTTCGGTTAACCTTGATCAAAACAGCAAGATCCTTCAAAACAGGCTGCAAAATGAAAGCTATTTTCAGGCGCAGGTAAGCGGCGATACGGTGAGCAAAAAGCCAACATCAAAAGTTGCCAAGGCGGTTTATACAGCAGTAACCGGGCCTGGCTATAAGATCCGGAAGGTGGTATTTCCGCAGGGTACCCGCACTATCGATACCGCAGTAGCCGGAACATCGGCAAAGACGCTGCTAAAAGTCGGCGATAAATATAACCTTGATGTTATTAAAACCGAACGCCTGCGTATTGATGCCCGGTTGAAAGAAGAAGGCTTTTATTATTTCTCACCCGAACATTTGATCATGCACGTGGATAGCACTATAGCCGGGCATCAGGTTGATATTTTTGTGGCTGTTAAAAATGAAACACCTGGACGCGCCCAAAACATTTATACCATCAACAATATTTATGTGTATCCGAGTTACTCGTTAAGAGATACTTCGCTGATGAAGGATAAAGCTGTTTTTTATAAATGGTATAATATTGTTGAGCGTCGTAACACCGTACATACCTATACTTTTGCCAATACGGTGCTGATGCGCCCGGGCCAGGTTTACAACCGTACTGCACATAATAACTCGCTTAACCGCTTCATTAATCTGGGTCCGTATAAATTTGTTAAAAACAGGTTTGAAGATGTATCTGCCGATTCATCGAAGCTGGATGTTTATTATTTTTTAACCCAATACAAAAAGAAATCGCTGTCGCTTGATATTTTAGGCCGCACCACATCGGCTAACTACACTGGTACACAGGTAAATTTAAACTGGCTTAATCGTAACGCCTTTAAAGGTGCCGAGGCTTTAAAGGTAACACTTTTTGGGAGTACCGATGTTCAGGTGGGGGGCCAAAATGCAGGCTATAATGTGTATCAGGCCGGTATCCAGACAACGCTTTCATGGCCGCGCTTTATCGGACCTATCTACCCAAAAGCGGCCGATGCCTATATCCCGCATACTAATCTGAGCTTGGGATATTCAATAGTAAACCGTCAAAAACTCTATAACTTAAATTCATATAACTTATCATTCGGTTATCAGTGGCGCGAAACAGAACACCGGTCACATGAGCTTAACCTCATCAATTTTCAGTTTGTAAATCCGCTGAGCGTGTCGCAGAAATATAAAGACAGTATCGACAGGAAAGACGTTCCGGTAAACCCAGCCTTAAAGCATGTTATCGATAAACAGTTCATCCTGGGCCCAAGCTATAGCTTCACTTATACCAATACCAACGAGGATTATCGTACCAATACGCTTTATTATAATGGAAAGATCAGCCTTTCAAACAATATTTACGGCTTAGTTACCGGTGCAGATAGTGCCGGTGGAAAACCTAAAAAATTGTTCGGCGCCATATTTAACCAGTTTGTGAAACTCGAAAACGAGATCAGGTATTTTCATAAAACAGGGCAAAACAGCACTATAGCCAGCAGGCTTATTGTGGGTGTAGGTTTACCCTATGGCAACTCAACACAGTTACCTTATAGCCAGCAATTCTTTATTGGTGGCCCTAACAGCTTACGGGGTTTCAGGGCAAGGGCCATAGGGCCGGGTTCATTTGACCCAAGCAGCGGTGTAGGCACAGGCGGCTTCCTTGCCGATGAATCTGGTGATATCAAGATAGAAGCTAACATTGAGTACAGGCCAAAGCTATTCAGCATAGTACGCGGAGCTTTATTTGTTGATGCGGGTAACATCTGGCTACTGCACTCCAACGGATCACAGCCGGGCGCCGTGTTTACCAAAAGCTTCTTAAATGATTTTGCCGTTGATGCCGGCTTTGGTTTAAGGTTTGATTTAACCGTACTGGTATTACGTACAGATTTAGGTATCCCTCTTCGTACACCATATGTACGTGTTAATGAGCCACGCTGGGATTTCAACTTTAACCGGAGTGTGTTTAACCTGGCAATCGGGTATCCGTTTTAATTTTACAGTCTAAATATAACGAAAGTTAAGCTTAGCATATAGCATAGCGTCAAACAGCACAATTAGCCAAAAGCTATTGTGCTGTTTGCTTTAATAGGCAATCAATCATACATATACGCGTCTGTTTTACGCTGGATCGGCTCCCTCGCCGTTTTCAAACTGTATTTAAATACAAATCATTTCTTTTTAAATTTATCGGTGATACAACAAAACAAAGCCATACACCGTATCATTGCATATTGATAAAAGCAGCGATGTATACAAATTATAGAATGCCGCTAAAAAGCCTTTTTTTTAAACTTCTAATAATAGCACTGTTTCTATTCCCGGGCCGGGTATATGCCGACATTCCATATCAGTTAGTTTACCTGAAAAATTATAGCGCCCCTGATGGCCTGCCCAGTTCAAGGGTTAACTATTTAATGCAGGACAGCAGGGGTTTTATCTGGCTGGCCACCGATAAAGGCGTGAGCCGGTTCGACGGCCAGCACTTTAAAAACTTCACATCGGCCGATGGGCTGGAAAACAATGAGTGTTTCAGGATTGCCGAGGACAATTATCACCGGATTTTTTTTTACTGTAATAATTACCGGGTATGTTACTATGAAAACGGGCTTATACATAAGCTTAACTCATCTCAAAAAGTAATCGTTTTACCCTTCGCCAATTTCTTTTTTAACCGCTATAATGAGCTCTGTGTAAATTACAGGCTTAGTACCAAAGTATATCATTTTGAAGAGTTAAAATCGAAAAGACATGCTATCCGGTATTTGAACGGGTACATTTATGGTTCTGACGGAGAAGAGATCACCCTATCTGAAAACGACCTTGACATCCTCGAAGAAGAGCTTAAGGCCGGCCAGTTAAGTTTTCAAACCGCCAATAACAATATCAAACCTTACCGGTTGGCTTTACATCAAAATTATTTACTATTGATAACTAAAGACTGGGTACATGTTTATCGGTATCAAAAAACCGGGATCATCCCGCTCAATAAAATCTTTTTTACCGGCAACGTAACTTCAGTGTATCTTACCGGCAAAAATACGTTTGCCGTTACAACGGTAAAACAGGGCACCTACATTATTAACTATCTTACCGGCGAACGGAAAAATTACCTTAATAATAACATCACTACCGCTACGGTTATTGACCGGGAAAATAATTTATGGTTTGGCAGCTATGACAAAGGCTTTTTTCTATGTACCAATCCCGAAATAAAAATCATTAACAAAGAAAGCGGGCTGGCCAATGAAGATGTTTTAAAACTGGGTATTGCAGGAGGTTACCTGTTTGCCGGGCATGTTTTAAGCACACTGAGTTATATGAAACTTGGGACAAATCAATCGTCATTAACAGGCACCATATCCATTAATCAAAACCGGTCTGACTTTAACCGGATAACCAGCCTGCTTACAATTCCGGGTAACAGGCTCATGATTGGTACCGATAATGGCTTATTCAGATTGGATATTTCCAATAAGAACCCGGCGTTATGGCATTCTGTAAAATACTTCTTTGGCCCTATAAAAGGAATTGCTCAACGGCCCGATAAAGAAATCTGTTTTATTTCACAAAATTCCGTTCTTGCATCGTCAGGTCAGCTCAAGCATAAACAAGGCTATGCTTTTGAAAATCTGCGTTTGACATCTCTTGCATGGTATAAAAATAACATGCTAATAGGTTCACTTTACGGATTATATAAGTTTACACCTAACACAAGCAAAACTCCCTATTACGCCAAAATACTGCCCAATAAAGGGATTGATGTTGTTAAATGCCTGGCATCAAATAATGAAGTATGTGCGATAGGCACCGAGGCAAAGGGGGTGTTTTTGCTGGCCGGCGAAAAAATTGTTCAATTTAGATCTCCTGCTATTTTTTCAGGCGATATCCGTAAACTGGTATGGACAGATGACAATACTTTATGGGTCTGTACCGCAAACGGTGTAAGCATTATCAGTTTCTATAATCATTATCAAAATTACCGCATAAGTTTGCTCAATACCAGTAACGGGCTCCCCTCTGATAACGTGGCCGATGTAGTGCAGAACGGGCATGATTATTATATAGCCACCGATCAGGGCATAGCCGTCACTCAAAATTTAGGGAATACGAGCCTGCCTAAACCGGTGTTGATTAACGACGGGATACCCGGAACTCAAAGCAGCTTTACTTACGGCCGGCCTGTTATATTTAACTGCGTTGCCCTATCCTACAAAAGTATGGGTAAAATACAATACCGCTTCAGGCTTAAGGGGGTTGATAAAAATTGGAGCGTCGCGCCTTCCGGCGAAAAACGGTTCGACCTGCTGCCCCCCGGAAACTATGAGTTAGAAGCCGTGGCTGCCGACCGTTTTAACCAGTTAAGCCAGCCGCTTATTTTTAAATTTGACGTTATGCCTTTATGGTACCAACAGTTATGGCTGCAGGTGGTGGCAGTATTAAGTGCCATAATCATCGCTTTCCTGTTGGTACGGAAATATTATCAATCCATCATCGGCTTACAAAAAAAGGACTATGAAAATGCACTTGCCCTGCAGCGCGAACGACAGCGGATCAGCAGTGAGGTGCATGATGATTTAGGGGCAAGCATCTCCGGCATTAAGCTCAGGACCGAATTGCTCAGCCGCAAAACGGCCGATCAACCCGCTTTTAAGGAGATAGACGCAATTCATGAAGCCATTACCGATATATCTACCCAGGTAAGATTAATTATCTGGAGCCTTGATGCCGAAAACGACGAAGTAAGCAACCTGGCCGGCTTTATTCATAAACAAGCCATTAAAATATTTGAATACAGCAATATTGACCTTCATGTAAATACCTCCGTTAGCGAAACCCCGGTTACCATCAGCGGCGAAAAAAGGCGCCAGGTATACCTCCTTGTTAAGGAAGTATTAAACAATATTGTCAAACATTCGGAGGCACAAAACGCGTTTCTGGAAATCAACCTTTACAAAAACAGGCTGCAGATCAGCATCCGTGATGACGGGCGCGGGTTTGACCCTGATATGCGCAAACACGAAACCATGGGCATCCGGAATATTTACGCCCGGGCAAAAAGATTGAACGCCGAACTCAAAATTGATACCGCCCACGGCAAAGGCACATCCATCAGCCTTAAACTAAACCTTTAGCGTATACCCCATAATAGGTATTAAGAAACCCGGGATAATTTAGGAAATTAGCATTTTATATTTACCGCAAAGCATGCTCCAGATAATTTTGTTAGAGGATAATTTACACTACCGGCGTGGGCTGGAACAGATTATTCATGATATGAGCGGCGTAACTTTAATTGGTTCTTATCCCAATGCCGAAGCCGTATTAAAAAAAATTGATCTGCTTAAACCGGATATCTTTATAGTGGATATAAACCTCGAAGGCATGTCGGGCATTGAATTTATACGGCGGGCCAAGCCCTTTGTCCCGGATGCCGAATTTTTGATGTGCACCATCAACGACGACAACACCAATATTTTTGAATCCTTAAAGAGCGGCGCAACCGGCTATATGCTCAAAGAATCTTCGGCCGATGAGATCAGGAACGCCATTATCGAAATCGCGGCCGGCGGCTCGCCCATGAGCGCCTATATCTCCAGAAGGGTCATAGCATCATTCAATGCCGACGCCGATAAACCGCCTGCCCCTGCTGCCGAAAGCCTTACGGACCGCGAGGTTGAAGTACTTAACCACCTGGCCCGCGGCCTCCAGTACAAGGAAATCGCCGATCGCCTTGATATCTCTACCGGAACCGTTAAAAAACACATCCGCAATACCTACATCAAACTACAGGTACAAAATAAAGTAGAAGCTATTAATAAATTTCGCGCAATCTGATATACCACTTTTTCAGTATTGCAGGGCTTAATGGTTAATGCTAATTTAGCGCTATAAAGAAACTAAAAGGCCTTGTTAAAATTAACTTCCCTGTTGGTGATCTTTAAAGCCTAAACCTTATCACAATTGAAAGATCATGCCATGAAAGATGGCGTTTAATTAATCTTGAAGTTCCCGCTGCATTTTTTTCCAACAGTATCAATAATAATCACTGCTTTAATCTGCACATTTGCACATCTGTAATTGGCATACCTGCAATGATTATATCTGTCCCGCTCCGTATTATCGACCTGCATGACGACGGTTTCCACCCGCTGGTTGAAGTCGTATTGTTTGAAAAAACTTTTATCATGGTGCTGGACACCGGCGCGTCAAAAACCGCGTTTGATCAAACGGTGCTTGCCGAAGCCAATGAAACCATGAACATCTTAGCCAGCGATAAACTCTCCACGGGCCTCGGCACTAATACCATGGAATCTTTTACCGCAACAGTAAGTGACCTCCACATCGGCGACTTGCCTATAGCCGAATTTGAAGTAGCTGTACTGGATCTTTCCACCATTAATACGGCCTACGGCCAAATGGGGCACCCGCAGGTACTGGGTGTTTTGGGCGGAGATATTTTAATGAAATATAAAGCCGTTATTGATTATGGGAAACGGGTGCTAAAACTAAAAAAAAATCTGTCAAGCAAACGCGGTACCTTATCTATCCGAAGGTAAATTTTAATTGATTAACAGGGTTTGTTCCCAAAAACACCCGCTCGGTTAAAACAAAGCTATAATTGCCATAATAGTCAAAATGACAATTATAATTTCGATATTAATCAAATAAAAAGATAATAATTCCTAAAAAGAATATTTTTTTGTTATTTTCTATTATTAAATCCATAACATTTTATTTATATATTGCGTATAAGTTAAAAGCGCTGGCCGGCTGCTGAAATTAATTCTTCTTTTACATCTAAAACGTAACGAAAACAATGAAAAGAAAACTATTATTAGGGATCGGACTAAGCGTGCTTGTCGGAATCTCTGTACTATTCTCCTGTTCAAAAGACAAGGCTGCCAAAACTACAACCACCAGCCCAACCGCTATCCCGGATGATGTACTGAAAAGCATTACAAACTTAGGGTTCAGCACAGATGAAGTGCGCAGGCAGGGCGATGGCTATCTTGTTGAAGGTGATATCCTGCTCACTAAAGCCAATTTAGCCGAAGCAAGCACCAGCCCTACTTTAAGAATTGCCGATGTTGAGCAGTACCGTACCACAAACCTGGTTAAAAATCTGCCCAGAACAGTAACCGTCTCAGTTACAAACCTGCCTACTGTTTACCTTAACGCGGCTACCGCGGCAGTTGCACGTTACAATGCTTTAAACCTCACGCTTAAATTTCAAATGGTTAGCAGCGGCGGCACAATCGACATCATCGGCTTTAACGAGGGGCCAAGCGGTGGTTATATCACCTTAGGTTCATCAGGCTTCCCGACTTCATCGGGCGACCCGTATAACCAGATCCAGATGAACACCAACGAACAAGCTTATGGCACAAACCCTGATCTGGGTTATGTAACATCAGTTATTCAACACGAATTGGGCCATTGTATCGGTTTCCGTCATACCGACTATATGAACCGCGCGTTCAGCTGCGGCGGCCGACATGTAAACGAAGGTTCGGCAGGCATAGGCGCTATCAACATTCCGGGCACACCAACCAAGGCAGATGCCGGCTCATGGATGTTAGCCTGCTCAAGCGGTACCGACCGTACGTTTAATGCCAATGATCAGATAGCGTTAAACTATTTATACTAATAGCGCCTATAGTTGTTTTTTACATTTCAACTAAATAGCTTTATCAATAAAGGGGATGCTGCAGCTCCCCTTTATTGGTTTGATCATATTACCGCCTATGACAAAAAGAATACCTGTTACCGTATTACTCCTTTTTTTATGCTTTAAAGTGTCATGGTCACAAAAACACATGAGCGACGAGGCAATTGTTTCACTTTATAAGGCAACATCTTTATCTCCGCAAAAAAATTCCAACCAGTATTACCTTGTAAAATTTAAAGATCCGGAACATATCGATAACCGGAAATACAATATCATCAAACGGGTTTCCTATAACTATTATGTAGTATCATCAGCCTCGGCTATCAAAAGCGATGCTAATATTATAAATAACAGCGCCGCTTCCCCCATCTGGAAAGCTTCGGATAACCTTGCGAAGAACTGGAAGCAGCATCCGGCACGCACACAAGCCGTTGAGGTTGCCGTTACCGCTGTCAATGACACGGTTATCAACCACATCCAACAATCCGGAGCCATTACAGGTCAAACCGGCAACCTAATACGTCTTAACATCAAATTAGAAAACCTGCCTGCCTTACTTCAGCAGGACTATATTTTATTTGCCAATGAGGTGCGCCAACCTCATGCAGAACTTGCCATTAGCGATATTGATCTTGGTTTAAATACCATGTCGGCCATAGTGGCTAATTTTCCGGGCATAACCGGCTCCGGCATTAACATTTCGGTAAAAGAAGACCGCTATGATAATGATCTCGACCTGTTAGGCCGTAGCTTTACATCCTTTAAAGCCTCTGATATCACATCGGGCCATGCTACCACCATGGCAACCCTCATAGGCGGCAACGGCAACTCTTATATCAAAGGCCTGGGAGTTTCACCCAAAGTAAATTTCACGTCATCATCTTTTGCACAATTAATGCCCGATAGCGCCGCCATTTTTAAATCATTCAGGATTTCGGTGCAAAACCACTCGTACGGTACCGGCATTGAAAATTATTACGGGGCCGAAAGTGCCGCTTACGATCAGCAGATTTTTGAAAATGATTCGCTGGTGCATGTATTTTCATCGGGCAATATCGGCAATTCGGCACCTGAAAGCGGAGTTTACAGCGGTATAAGCGGGGTAGCCAATCTCTCCGGCGACTTTAAGCAGGCTAAAAATGTATTGGTGGTTGGCGGTACCGGCAGGACGGGTGTCCCCGAATCCTTAAGCTCGGCCGGCCCAGCATACGATGGCCGCATCAAACCCGAATTGATCGCGGATGGTGAAGATGGCACGTCTGGCGCGGCAGCCCTGGTATCAGGCACGGTAGCTTTGCTGCAACAAGCTTATAGAACGCAATACAAACAGATGCCATCTGCCGCGCTTATAAAAAGTGTACTCATCAACTCGGCCGATGAAACAGGCTCATCCGGCCCCAACCATAAAACAGGCTATGGTTCGTTGAATGCATTGGAAGCATTACGCACCATCAATGAAAAACGCATTTTTACCGGTTCGGTTAGCAATGCTACACAAACAGACTATTCCATAACTGTCCCAGTAAATTGCAGGGAGCTTAAAGTTTCGTTAGCCTGGAATGACCCCGCAGCAGCTGTTAATGCACCATGGGCATTGGTAAATGATCTCGATCTTACTGTCACCACACCATCCGGGCAGCAAATTTTACCATGGGTGCTCAGCAGCTTCCCCTCTGCCGATTCGTTATCTGCCCCGGCAAAAAGACGAACAGATACCTTAAACAATGCAGAACAGGTAATTTTACAAAACCCGGCAGCCGGCACATACATAGTGCATGTTAAAGGCAGAAGGATTACTAACAGTGCTCAAAAATTTCATATTGCTCATCAGGAGACCATATCAAACCTGTTCGAATGGATCTACCCCTCGGTTGGCGACCAGCTTTTTGCCGGCGAGGATAATTACCTGAGATGGCAAAGCTCTTTCAATACCACATCGGGCACAATAAGCGTTAGCTATGATCATGGCCAAACCTGGCAGGCCATTAATAATGCCACCCTTGAAAACCGCTATTATACCTGGACAACGCCCGATGTTTTTACCAAAACCATGCTTAAAATGGATATCGGGGGGCAAACTTTTACCAGCGCGGAGTTCAGCATTTCAAAGCCTTTAACACTTGATATAGGGTATAATTGCGTCAGTGGCACACTCCTGCAATGGAAACCCCAGCCAGGAAGCATAGGCTACAACATTTATACAATTAAAGATAACCTGCTTCAAAAACTTGTATCAACAGCCGATACCAGCATCATTATACCCGCGCAACAACAAACTTCAACTTATTTTGCGGTGAGCGCCACAGGTAATAGCTTTGAAGGCCTAAAAAGTTATACCATTAATGCTACCACGCAGGGAGTTGGCTGCTATGTAAAAACACTACTGGCAAACGTGGTTAACAATACCATTGTGCTCAACCTGCAGTTGGGCAGCGTTTATAATCTTAAATCCATCACCTGGGAAAAAACAACAGCTGCGGGCCAATACGTTACTTTAAATACAATCCCGCTTAGTACAGCGGTGGATTACATATACGCCGACAATAATCCCCGACGGGGCAAACAATATTACCGGGCAAAACTCACCACAATTAACGGCGATATCATTTACTCCAACATAGCCGATGCTGTTTATTTACAGCCCAACCAATTTGTTATATACCCCAACCCTGTTGCCGGCCAAATCAATATCATCAGCGGCGATATCAATAATTACGAATTTAAACTATACAGCATCGACGGTAAGTTAACCCTGGTTAAAAGCATCAATGAATTACAAAACACCATCCCCGTAAATCTCGTGGCAGGCGTGTATGTTTATACCATCGAACTAAATGGCAAAGTAGTTTATAACGGTAAGCTGATAAGTAAAAAGCCCTCCGGTTAACCGGAGGGCTTTATATACTTGTTTATTGAAAATTATTGATTAACAAACCTTTTAGCGTTTACTTTACGCTCGTTTTCGGTTAAGTAGATTTTACGTAAACGCATGCTTTGCGGCGTAACTTCGATGTATTCGTCAGCCTGGATATACTCCATCGATTCTTCTAACGAGAATTTGATAGCCGGTGCAATACGAACGTTGTCATCACTACCTGATGCACGCATGTTGGTTAACTGTTTACCTTTAACAACGTTGATCACCAAATCGTTATCGCGGATGTGCTCACCAAGGATCTGACCTTCGTAAATATCAACACCCGGATCAACGAAGAAACGGCCACGGTCCTGCAGTTTGTCAATTGCATAAGCAGTTGTGTTGCCTTTTTCCATCGAGATCAATACACCGTTTGAACGGCCAGGGATTGGCCCTTTCCATGGCTCGTAAGCTTTAAAGCGGTGCGCCATGATAGCTTCACCGGCAGTAGCAGTTAATACGTTGTTACGTAAACCGATGATACCGCGTGAAGGAATTTCAAACTCTAAGTGTTGTAAATCACCTTTTGGCTCCATGATCAACAGGTCACCTTTACGTTGTGTTACCAGTTCAATTACTTTACCGGCAACTTCGCCAGGTACGTCAACTATCAGGGTTTCAACCGGCTCACATTTAACGCCGTCAATGTGTTTAACGATAACCTGCGGCTGACCTACCTGTAACTCGTAACCTTCACGGCGCATAGTTTCGATCAATACCGACAAGTGAAGGATGCCACGGCCATAAACCAGGTATGAATCAGGCGATTCAGTTTCAACAACCTTAAGTGCCAGGTTTTTCTCCATCTCTTTGTACAGACGGTCGCGTACGTGGCGTGAGGTAACAAATTTACCTTCTTTACCAAAGAAAGGTGAGTTATTGATGGTGAACAACATGTTCATGGTTGGCTCATCAATTTTGATCACCTCTAATTGCTCAGGGTTTTCAAAATCAGCAATGGTATCACCGATATCAAAACCGTCAATACCAACTACAGCACAGATATCGCCCGATTTTACTTCGGTAGCTTTTACTTTACCCAAACCTTCGAAAGTGTAAAGTTCTTTGATCCTTGATTTCTGGATAGTGCCATCACGTTTTACCAACGACACCGGCATGTTTTCTTTGATAGTACCGCGGGCAACACGGCCGATAGCAATACGACCTACGAAAGATGAATAATCTAACGAAGTGATCTGCATTTGCAGTGTTCCTTCAGCGATAGGTGCAGGCGGAATGTTTTCCAGGATAGCATCCATCAACGGGAATATATCTTCCGTTGGTTTTTTCCAATCTGTGCTCATCCAGCCTTGTTTTGATGAACCGTAGATAACCGGGAAATCCAGCTGCTCTTCGGTAGCTTCAAGGTTGAAGAATAATTCAAAAATCTGTTCGTAAACTTCTTCAGGGCGGCAGTTCTCTTTATCAACTTTGTTTACAACCACAATTGGCTTAAGGCCTAAAGCCAAAGCTTTTTGAGTTACGAAACGAGTTTGAGGCATGGCACCTTCAAAAGCGTCGCAAAGTAATAATACACCATCGGCCATTTTCAATACACGCTCAACCTCGCCACCAAAATCGGCGTGACCAGGGGTATCAATAATGTTGATCTTAACATCTTTATACCTTACAGATACGTTTTTTGAAACGATGGTAATACCACGCTCACGTTCAAGGTCATTGTTGTCAAGGATTAACTCTCCGGTTTGCTCATTGTCCCTGAAAATGGCACAGCTGTGCAGGATTTTATCAACCAAAGTAGTTTTACCGTGGTCAACGTGCGCGATGATCGCAATATTTCTGATTTTTTGCATGAAAATGCCTCTCTAAATTTGGCGCAAAGGTAAGGTTAAATTATGAGATTATAAAGCATTTAGCGGTTATTGTTTACAATTAACATTGAGTTTACCAAAGTAAGCTTGCAGGGCAGGCTTTGAAGGGTTGATCAGCGGAAATGATCGTAAGATTTTCAGAGATAGCCTGCGAGATAATAAGGCGGTCAAAAGGATCTCCGTGATGATGAGGCAGAGATATTAATTTACTTAAATGATAAGATGCTATATCAAGAACCTCAAATTGCTTCCCTATCAAATAGCTATAAAAATTCCCATAACCAATTTCGATATTAAGCTTTTTTAAAGCAACATTGATAGCCATCTCCCATAGTGATGCCATGCTTATATATCATTGGTTATCGGGGTTTTCAATTGATTGCTTGACTGTATTAGATAGTCTGTCATCAGAAGCTTGAAACCAAAGAATTGCTTGTGTATCTATAAGCAATTGCATTACATATAATCTTTAAAATCCTCAAGCGGTTCGTCAAAGTCTTCCGACACCCAAATTTTCCCTTTTAAACTTCCATATCCTCTTATAGTTTGATCGCTGTTTACCAATTCAGCATTAGTAATTTTTTTCAAAAGCCTATCCACATCTTTCTCTATCTGAGTTTGTAAATCAGGGGGCAATTGATCAAGCTTTTTTATAGGTGCAACACTAACCATGTTCTTAAACTTAATTAAGCTGATTTACAAAAACTATACGTTATCTTCCAAAAGCCCAAACCAAAAACTTAGCCATCGCTTTTCCCCAGGTAGCTGTATCATGGGTACCTCCTACTACTTCAACATATCGAATTTCTTCAGGACGTTTAAAGCCTTTAATCTCCATTTCTTTAATCAGGTCGATGGTATCGTCAATGGCATCAATAATGCCGTTTTTATTTCGATCACTGGTTTCATCTTTAGTGCCGGTTTGCAGCCAGGCATTGATAGCCGGCTTGGTTTTGGTTTCCCTGATCACCTGGTGCATCAGCCTGTCGGCATCGGTATAGCCTTTGGCCAGGTCTTTTCCCCGCCACCAAAACGAACCTGAAAAAACGCCCGCTTTATCAAATAACACCGGGTTATTCCAAACAATATCAAAAGCAGATAAACCACCAAGCGAAAAACCAGCAAAAGCTGTTATATCAAACTCATTAAAGCCTGTCAAAGCTTGTAATTGCGGCAGCAACTCTTCTTTTATAAATTGAGTATATAAACCAGCCTTAGTACCTCGGCCTTTAAAATCTGGCTTGCCGACAATGCCGTATTCATCAAGTCGGTCACCACCCGCATGAATAGCCACAACCAGCACCGGTTTAAGGCGATTGGTATTATATAGTATTTCAAGCGTATTTTTTAGTCCCAGGTTCTCAAGCTCCTGTCCGTCATTAAGCAGCAGCATGTTTAGCGGTTCGGCGATATCACTGTCTTCCGGCTTCAGGATGGTTAAGGTCACTTCCCGCTCAAGCAGCGCAGAGGTTATATTTATTTCATGTTCGGTTATCGTCATTTCAGTATCAAGCCAACCCGGGTACATCTCTTTCTAAATTAAAATTAAGGGCGCAAAAATAAGCTATACTTTTTACTTTTTGGCGGCTAAGGATTAATATTATCAGGCTGTTGCCTTTTTCAAACAAACCTCCTAACTTACAGTCATTATAAAAACTACAAGCTTTGACCGAAAAATTTCACCGCTGGCATTCACCCAACACCAACACCGACCTCGAAATGCTGGTATTCGGCGACCGCGGTTATCCTGTGATCGTTTTCCCTACTACCAAAGGCCGCTACTATCAAAACAAAGATTTTGGCCTGATCGGGAGTGTAAAATGGTTTGTTGACAATGGCCTGGTGAAGATATATTGCCCCGATACCATCGACGACCGCAGTTGGTACAACAAAAGCATTCACCCGGCCGACAGGGCCAAAACTTATGCAGGGTACGATCGCATGTTGGTAAACGAGCTCATCCCCTGGGCCATGCACGAAACAGGCGTTGGCAACGTAGCTCTCGCCGGCTGTAGTTTTGGGGGCTATCATGCCGCCAATTTCGCATTCAAACATCCTGAAAAGGTTAGGCATTTGTTTACCATGGGCGGCGCTTTTGATATCAAAATGTTTACTGATGGTTATTATGATGATAACATTTTTTATAACAACCCGGTCGATTTTTTGCCGGGCAGCAACCATCATGACCTTTGGCAAATGAACATTGTTCTCGGCACATCCGAGTATGACATATGCAAAGGATATAACATCCAGCTCTCAAACATTTTAAAACAAAAAGACATTAAACACTGGCTGGATATCCGCCCCTTTGCCAATCACGACTGGCCCATCTGGCGCGAAATGTTCCCGCATTATTTATCAACGATTAAATAGAAACAAGAGATCAGGATTCAAGGAACAAGAAAATAAAAGGCAAGAGTTTAAAAAATGGAAAAATAAAGAGCAGGATTTACATCAACCTGAAACCCAAAGAAAAACAAACATATAAACACCTACTATCATGAAAAAAATCGGCATCTTATTCGGACAGGAAGATTCGTTTCCGCAGGCATTTGTTGACCGTGTAAACCAAAAAGCAGAAAAAGGCATCAGTGCCGAGTTTGTACGGCTCGATAAAGTAATGCAGGCCGAACCGCTTGACTATGCTGTGATCATCGACCGGATTTCGCAGGATGTGCCTTACTATCGCGCAGCCCTAAAAAATGCGGCTATTTGCGGTACAGCGGTAATCAACAACCCTTTTTGGTGGAGTGCCGACGAAAAGTTTTTTAACAACGCCCTTGCTGTAAAAATCGGAGTGCCTGTACCTAAAACCGTAATTCTGCCATCAAAGGAACTGCCTGATGATACCACCAATAAATCATTCCGCAACCTGGCCTACCCGTTAGATTGGAATGGCATTTTCAACTATGTAGGTTTCCCTGCCTATATGAAACCTTTTGACGGCGGCGGTTGGAAAGAAGTTTATAAACTGGAAAATGAGAAAGATTTTTTCAGCAAATACGATAAAACCAAACAACATGTAATGATGCTGCAGGAAGAGATTGTTTTTGACGATTACTTTCGCTGCTATTGCATTGGCGGCAAGCATGTGCGCATTATGCAGTATGAGCCGCGCAACCCTCACCACCTGCGCTATGAGCATGGTAAAGCACCTGCATCTAAAAAGCTATTGGACACCATTAAAGATTATGTCATAAAACTAAACCAATATTTAGGTTACGATTTCAATACGGTTGAGTTTGCCGTTCGCGATGGCATACCTTACGCTATTGATTTTTGTAACCCCGCCCCCGACGCCGAAGTTACCAGCGTAGGCCAGGAAAACTTTGAATGGGTGGTTGAAACAGCCGCCGATTATGCCATTGAACGCGCAAAAAAACAAAAAGACGGCTTAGACAACCTTACCTGGGGCGAATTTGTAAAAACTTCGGCTGCAAAAATGCCGTTGGTAGCAGTTGCAAAAAAAGCGGCTGTTAAAGCTGATGTTTCCGTGGCTGTGGTTGACCATGCTATTGAAGACGAGGGCAAACCGAAGAAAACCAAAACAACCAAAGCACCCGCAGCAAAAGCAGCTATAGCAAAAGAACCGGCGGTAAAAGCTGCCGCAGTGAACGAAACGGCAGTAAAAACCGCGGTGGTAAAAGAGCCTTTTGCCAAAGCTACCGCCGTAAAAGAAAAAGCAGCGCCTAAGCCTAAAAAGGCAGCTAAGAAATAAATAAAAGGGTTGTCGTTTCGAACGAGGTACGGGGAGAAATCCTGTACGCGCAATAAGCTATTCGTATAAGATTTCTCCCTACGGTCGAAATGACAACCGTTTTTTTAAGTAATAACCCTAACCAATTATGAACGAATTTACCTTAGGTGTTGAAGAAGAATTTATGGTGATTGACCCGGTATCGCGGGAGCTAAAATCGCATGAGCAAAAAATTGTGGATGCAGCCCAAAAAATCCATGAAGACCAGGTAAAAGCCGAAATGCACCAGGCTGTGGTTGAGGTGGGTACACATATTTGCCGCAATACCCAGGAAGCCCGCAAGGAGGTAAGTAAGCTTCGTACCACGGTAGCGCAACTGGCGGGTGATATTGGTCTGCGAATTGGCGCCGCGGGTACACACCCGTTTTCGCACTGGCAGCATCAATTGATTACCGATAACCCCAGGTATTTTGAAATTGTGGATGAGATGCAGGAGGCGGCCCGCTCCAACCTCATTTTTGGTTTGCATGTGCATGTTGGCATCCAGTCGCGCGATATGGCTATTCACATTGCCAACCAGGTGCGCTATTTTTTGCCGCATGTGTATGCCCTTTCAACCAATTCACCATTTTGGGAAGGGCGGAACACGGGCTTCAAATCATTCCGTACCAAGGTTTTTGATAAGTTTCCGCGCACCGGTATCCCCGATTATTTTAGCAGTATAGAGGAGTATGACCGCTACATAAAGCTGCTCGTAAAAACCAATTGCATTGATAACGCCAAAAAAATCTGGTGGGATATCCGGGTACATCCCTTCTTTGAAACTATTGAGTTCCGCATTTGCGACTGCCCTATGCTGGTTGATGAAACCATTGCGTTTACCGCTTTATTCCAGGCTTTATGTGCCAAGTTGTACAAGCTCAGGGCTCAAAACATGAAGTTTATTAACTATTCGCGCGCGCTCATTAACGAAAATAAATGGCGTGCAGCCCGGTACGGTATCGACGGCAAAATGATAGATTTTGGTAAGGAAATGGAGGTAAACACCCGTTCGCTGATTTTGGAGCTACTTGATTTTGTAGATGATGTAGTTGATGAGCTTGGCTCACGCGATGACCTTCAATATGTACACAATATCCTGGAGCATGGCACCGGAGCCGACAGGCAGCTGGCTATTTATCAGCAAAACAATAACTTTGCCGACGTGGTGGATTATATCACCTCACAAACATTGAAGGGCTTGTAAGCCCCCTCAGCGACTATATAACAACGTCATTTCGATAAAGCAACCGTGGCTGAGCCGATGGGGCAAAAGAGAAATCTTATACACCATACAAATACATAATTGCTCAGCGCATATTGTATAAGATTTCTCCTCACAACCAACGCTTAATCCCAACTGGTTCGTCGAAATGACAATTATTTTAAATTGGTAAATACGAAATCCTAAAGCAAGGATAATATTAGAAAGATGCAGCAGATGACTGAGAAACCGGAAATAAAAGTAGCCATACTTGACTTGTATGATGGGATAGCGAACGAGGGAATGCGTGGTTTCCAGGACATTTTAAAACGTTACAGAGCTGAACACAACTTAAATTTAAGTTACCAGATCTTTGATGTACGCCGTAAATGCGAGATGCCGGGCACCGGTTTTGATATTTATATTTCAAGCGGAGGCCCGGGTAACCCATTGGAAACAGAAGGTACCGAATGGGAGAAGAAATACTTTAACCTGGTTGATAAGCTGGAAGATCATAACCTGTCCAACAACAGCAACAAAAAACATGTGTTCTTTGTGTGCCACTCGTTTCAGTTAATGTGCCGTCATTACAAGCTGGGCGATATCAATATGCGGCGCTCCCCGTCATTTGGCGTACTGCCGGTAAATAAAACCAGGTTTGGATTAAACGAGCAATTATTTAAAGGTTTAGGCGAACCATTTTACGCTGTTGATTCCCGCAGTTGGCAGGTAATCAACCCGGATGAAAAACGCTTTAAAGAGCTGGGTATGCAACTGGTGGCTATAGAAAAAGAACGGCCGCATGTTGATTTGCCAAGGGCGATGATGGCCATCAGGTATAATGATTATTTCTTTGCTACACAATTTCACCCCGAAGCCGATGCCGGAGGGATGAAGGGGATGTTGCTTCGCGAAGAAAAAAAGGGCGAAGTGATCAGCGAGCACGGAGAGGTTAAATATCATGAGATGCTTGAACGCCTCGACGATCCGGATAAAATAACGTATACTCAGCGTACACTGATCCCTAATTTTTTGGATATGGCGGTTAGCCCCACCCAACCCTCCCCTAAAAGCAGAGGGCTTTTAGAGGTTAAAGAAGAATAAATAGTTTATTATAAATTATAATAAGAAAATCTCCCATGAAAGGGAGATTTAGAGGGGTTAATCATGAATCCATCAATCAGAAAAGTATTCAACGAAAAGTTTAGCACAGGAAAGTACAGCCAGTTTCTTGATAAACTCAATAGTGACTTAAAAGAACCCGTTCCTTTCCGTGTTGCGGAAACCCCCGTTTTTTTAACTGCTGATTTCCGTGATAAGCTTATCTCCGCCGGCAATGATATTGTTGATACTATCCTCAAGCCCAATTTCAAAGAACTTACAGAGCGGGCCATACCTGATTTTTGGCGGGTATCCAATGAAAATGATCATCCTCATTTTATCGCACTTGATTTTGGGATCTGTAAAGATGAGCAGGGTAATATCGTGCCAAAACTTATTGAATTGCAGGGATTTCCTTCACTTTACAGTTTCCAGGTGCATCTGGGAGATACTTATCAAGAGGTTTATGATATCCCCGCGGATGAAACCATCTTTTTTGGGGGACTGAAGGAGGAAAGTTACCTCGATTTGCTCAAAAAAACTATTCTTGGCCCTTACCAGTCCGATGAAGTTGTATTAATGGACGTAAACGCCCCAGAACAAAAAACAGCAGTTGATTTTTATCTCACACAAAAATACATTGGTACGCCGGTGGTATCGTTGAGCGACCTGATCCAGGATGGCAAAAAGCTTTATTACATGGCAGGCGATCAAAAGAAGCTAATTAAGCGCATCTACAATCGCCTTATTTTTGATGAAATAGCCGGTGATCCGGATATTTTCACCACTGTGGCCGATATCAGGCAGCCCCTTGAGGTTGAATGGATCACTCATCCCAACTGGTTTTATCGCATCAGCAAATTCACTATGCCTTTTTTAACGGGCGATTACATTCCCCAAACACAGTTTTTGCACCAATTAAAGCAAATCCCTGCTAATTTGGAAAACTATGTGCTTAAACCATTGTTCTCCTTTGCAGGTCAGGGTGTGATTATCGATATTAGTAAGGAAGACATAGAAACCATTACAGATCCTGAAAACTGGATCTTACAGGAAAAGGTGAATTACGAGCCTGTTGTGCAATCGCCGGAAGGCGGCGTAAAGGCCGAGATCAGGTTGCTTTATCTCTGGCCCGATGGGGATAAAAAACCCACACTTGCAACAAACCTTGCACGGTTAAGCCGTGGAAAAATGATAGGCGTACGTTATAATAAAGATTACAACTGGGTTGGCGGCACGGTTGCTTTTATGCCCCGTTAAACTTTGTACTAATTACCCTGTCTGTACGTATATATTAAATAATGCTTAATTTTGTCTTTATGAATATGCAAATCATCATTATCGCGATACTTTTTGCAGGCGCTGTTTTTTACATTGGCCGTATGATGTACAGGGCGCTTACTACTAAAAAAAGCTGCGGCGGCAATTGCAAATGCGGTGTTGATTTTTCAGGTATCGAACCCGGAAAAACCACCAAATAATGCCCAATTCTTATTTCATACAATCTTCATAAGTAACCTATACTTTTAATAAAGTAATTTTTCTTAATGTCATCAAGCAAGCAAGTTTTTCAGGCTGATAATCCCGGTAGGTGGAACCGTTTTAAATGGTTGAGCCGTGTACTACTGGCTGCATTGATTATTGGTATAATAGCCGTTATTGTTACCATCCGGTCAACCTATTACCCCGAGCTTCCCAATCTTAACCCTGCTCCCAAAAAAATGACCAGGGAGGAGCTCGAGCAATTAAAAAAGTCAACGAAGTTCAAATCGTTCAAAATTCAAAAATCTGAAATAGAAGCACTTGAGAGGGCTAAAAAATTACACCAGCTTAAACAACCTAATAATAAAGACCGTATAAACGCCGCTTTTTATCGTGCGTGGGAACCACAGGCTTATAACTCGCTGGTGGTGAATATTGGCCACCTGGATATGGTAGTGAGCGAAGGCTTTTCTATATTACCTAAAACTGATACCGTTGTAACCAAGCTCGATACCGGGCTGATGAACCTCAATAAAAAATACAACAAGCCGATTATTGTGTCACTGTCAAACTACGTAAACTACAACAACACACATGGCGGCTATGATACTAAAGATGTAGACCGTATTGTTAACAATAAAACACTTCGTAGTAATTTTATTAACAGCATAGCTAACTCGCTTACCAAAAACAAGTTGAAGGGTGTCAATGTTGATTTTGATGAGCTAAGGGACCGAAACAGTAAAAATTACATAGCCTTTCAAAATGAGCTTTATACAACCTTGCATGCCAAAGGTTTCCTGGTTACTCAAAACGTAGTGCCGGAGGATGAAAGTTTTGATATCACAAAGCTCCAGCATGTAAACGATTTCCTGTTCATCATGGCTATTGATGAACATTATGAAGCAACCAATGCCGGCGATCTTTCAAATCAGCGCTGGGTTGAGCAAATCCTCGATGATGTATGTTCGAAAGTTCCGTCAGAAAAAATAATTTTAACATTCGCAGGCGGCGCCTACGACTGGCCCGAAGGCAGTGTAGGTAAAACTATAGGTTATCAGCAGGCTATCAGTACCGCCGAAGAGCAAAAAAGCAAGATCACCTTTGATCCAAATTCGGCAAATTTACACTTCACTTATATGGACAAGGACAGCCTTGACCATACCATTTACTTTACAGACGCGGCAACAAACTTTAACGTAATCCGCATGGCCGACGACTGGGCCACCGGCGGCGTGGCTTTATGGCGTTTAGGTGCCGAAGATCCGCGTTTGTGGACATTTTTCCAGAAAAACCTGTCGATAGACTCATTGAAAAAAACAGGTGTGGATATGCGGAAACTTACATCTGTAGGTTTAAACAACCGTGTAAATGTTGACTACGATGGTGATGGCGAGGTGCTTGACCTCATTACCACTCCTACCACCGGGGTAATTGATGTAAAAATGGATACATCTACATTTACTATTCTCGATCAGCATTATATAAAACTTCCCACTAAATATGTGATCCGCAGGTATGGTTATGCTCCCAAGAAAGTAGTTTTAACTTTTGATGATGGCCCCGACCCCGATTTTACCCCACGTATTTTAGATATACTTAAAGCCGAAAAGGTACCGGCAGCATTCTTTGTTGTGGGTTCCATGGCCGAAAAAAACATACAGTTGCTGCGGCGCGAATACGAAGAAGGCTATGAAATAGGCAATCACACGTTTTTCCACCCCGATATTTCAACCATCAGCTTAAAAAGGGTGATCCTGGAGCTTAACTCCACGCGCAAACTTATTGAATCGGTAACCGGCCGAAGCACCATCCTGTTCCGCCCGCCATTTAATGCCGATGCCGAGCCGCAAACCCTTGCCGAGGTTATTCCGGTTGCAGAAAGCCGCCGTCAAAGCTATATCACCATCGGCGAATCTATCGATCCCTGGGATTGGCAGCCCGGCGTAACTGCCGATAGTATTATTGCCCGCACCATAAGGCAAAAAGATAACGGATCGATGATATTACTGCATGATGCAGGAGGTGATACCCGTGAAGAAACCGTTAAAGCCCTTCCTGCAATCATTCATTACTTTAAATCGCAAGGATACCAGTTTACCACCATTGCCGATGTACTGGGCAAAACTAAGGATGACCTGATGCCGCCGGTTAAACCAGATCCAAGCACAGGCATTTTCGGGCCCGCCTATGATGTTTTTATCCATGGTTATTACTATATAAACTGGGCGCTGATCTATATATTCCTGTCGGCTATATTCCTGGCTATTGGCCGCATTGTACTTATTGGCATTTTGGCTGTAAGGCAGCGAAGCGTGGATAAAAACTCCAAAAAGCTTGATCGCAATACCGATGTGATGCCTGCGGTGAGTATCATAGTTCCTGCTTACAACGAGGAAGTTAACGCAGTAGCAACAATACAAAGCTTGCTTAAAACCGATTATCCATCATTCGAGATTATTTTTGTTGATGACGGATCAAAAGATAAAACATTTGAGGTTGTAGAATCCGCCTATAAAGGTAATCCGCTCATCAAGATCCTAACCAAACCAAACGGTGGCAAGGCATCAGCATTAAACTTTGGTATAACCCATGCCCAAAATGATTTTGTGGTTTGTATTGATGCCGATACCCAACTTAAAACGGATGCCGTGTACCAGCTCATGACCTACTTTACCGATGAGGAAATTGGCGCTGTAGCCGGAACGGTTAAAGTTGGCAACGAAACCAATATCATCACCCGCTGGCAGTCAATAGAATATATCACCGCGCAAAACATGGACCGCCGGGCGTTTGACCTCATCAATAGTATTACGGTTGTACCGGGGGCTATTGGTGCATTCCGTAAATCGGCTATTTTCCGGGCCGGCGGGTTCACCTATGATACTCTTGCCGAGGATTGCGACCTTACCATGCGTATCCTGAAACAAGGCTACGTAGTGCGTAACTGCGCCGAAGCCATTGCTTATACCGAAGCGCCGGAGACGATAAACATGTTGCTTAAACAGCGTTTCCGTTGGAGTTTTGGTGTGATGCAAAGTTTCTGGAAAAACCGCGACGCGCTGTTTAACAAAAAGTACAAGTTCTTTGGGATGGTGGGAATGCCAAACATCCTTATCTTCCAGATCATATTGCCGCTGTTCTCCCCTCTGGCAGATTTGATGATGCTATTCGCCCTGTTCGGTGAAAAACCCGAAAAGATGCTGCTCTATTACGTAGCATTTGTGGTGGTTGATTTTATAGTAGGTATCATCGCTTTCCGGATGGAAAAGGAAGACTACAAGAAACTCATCTATATCATTCCGCAGCGTTTTATGTGGCGGCAGTTAATGTATTACGTGCTGTTTAAATCGCTACGAAAAGCATTGAAGGGCGAATTGAGCGGATGGGGAGTGCTTAAGCGTACGGGTAATGTGAAAGTTGATGGTTCGGGAAGCAAAAAAGCGCAGCCGATATATATGGTAATTGGCGTGGCAATAGTTGCGGTGATTGTGTATTTGTTGTATAAACATTATAGTTAGAATTAAAAGAGCCTGTAGTTAAACTACAACAGATTCGACGTCAGAGACTTCGAATAGCATTTTCTTTTCAATTCCGCTGTCCGAAGTCGGAGACTTCGAACGACTATGACCTTAGTTTGTAACTACAGATTGCTTCCTTATCCCCTTTCAATCAAACAAACCGCATAAGCCACAACGCCTTCCTCCCTACCGATAAAACCCATTTGCTCGTTGGTAGTAGCTTTAATGGAAATATCTTCTTCGCTAATAGCCGCAGCTTCGGCTATATAGGTTTTCATTGCAGGGATATGCGGATTGATCTTTGGCGCTTCAAGGCATACCATAGCATCAATATTGCCGATGGTGAAACCCTTTTCTTTGATCAGGGCAACTACATGCTGCAAAAGGACCAGGCTGCTGATGCCTTTCCAACGGTCGTCTTTATTTGAAAAGTGAAAACCTATATCGCGCAGGTTTGCCGCCCCCAGCAGGGCATCGCAAATGGCGTGTAACAATACATCGGCGTCTGAGTGGCCATAAGCACCAGCGTGGTGCTCAAGTTTAACCCCGCCTAAAACAAACGGGTGATTTTCCTTTAACTGGTGCACATCAAACCCAAAACCTACCTTAATTTTACCCATTATCTTTTAGAAGCATTTGTTGTACCGCCAAAATTTGCCGACAAAGTGAAGCGCAAAGTATTGGCCAGGGCACTATTTTGCTGGCTGGCTGCCAGGTACGAAAAATCAAAATCAAAAACACTGTACTTAAACCCAATACCCATGGTAACATAATGCCTGTCGCCTTTGTTGGGGTTTTCATAAAAATAGCCTGCCCGTACAGCAAACTGTTTGTTGTACCAATATTCAACACCCGGCGAAAAGCTGATCTCTTTCAGCTCTTCACTGAAACCACCCGGTGCATCGCCAAACGATTGAAAAAGACCCGCCGGCACCGATACATTATCATCCTTGCCTTTGATGATCTTACCATCCTGATCGCGCAGGGGCGGGGTTGGTACCAGCAGTTTGTTGATGTCAAAGGTTGCTGTAAACTCATTAACATCATCTAACTGCCAGGTGTTAGCCACACCTAATTTCAAGTTGGCCGGCAAAAAATACTTGTTGCCCACATCGCTGTAGCTGATTTTTGTACCAATATTTGAAATGTGTGTTCCAAATGCAAAAGTATTGCCATCGCCATAGGGCGTTGTATAGTACAATGAAACATCTGCCGCAAAAGCATTGCCTGCTTTGGCTGTCTGGCTTGAGCTCGTAGCAAACGCGATACTTGATATATTTGAATGAATATACCGCGCGGTAAGGCCTAATGAAAAGTTATCGCCAAACTTACGGGCAAATGAAACATCTAACGAATACTCGTTTGGCGTGTAGTTACCCTGATCGTTGGCATTTTCATCGGCAAGCGGAATAGAACCATAATTAAAATAGCGGAGCGAAGCGCCTATTGTATTCCGCTCATCAATTTTATGGGCATAACTCAGGTATGATAAGCTGATATCAGGAACAAGGTGCCTTAACCAGGGGCTGTATGATACAGACAACGCATCATTACTTTCTAAAAATGCAAGCTTTGACGGATTCCAAAAATTTGCATTTACATCCGGCGACAAAGCCACGCCTGCATCCCCCATAGCCCCCGAACGCGAATCAGGTGAAATATTTAAAAAAGGCACTTCGGTAGGAATTGCATTGATATTACTTCCGTTAGGATTTGTTTGCGCAGTTGCAGCAAGTGGCAATAAAAATGGGGTAATAATAGCAAAGCCTCGAAATGTAAAAAACTTCATTTGTAGGAGTTAGGTTTTAACAATTTGTATTTTATAAATATAGGACCATGACTTGCTTCACATTTTCAAGTCTGCACTTTTGCTGAAAGTTAAATCAAAAATTTAAATCAACGCAACTAATTTCATTAATTTTTCGTTAAAACCCCCGATAATTGTAGTATTTATTTCTAAATAATGGTTCATTAGCATAAGCACTGTATCCATTTTTTTATAAATTTACCACTTAATATAACTGTAAAAATATGAAAATACTTTTTACTAAAACTGCTCTGGGATTGTTGGCTTTAGGTGCCGTGATGAGTAGCTGCAGTAAACGTGAGCAATCGCAAAAAACGGGTATAACTTATAACGATAAAAACAACGGCGGTTATGAGCGTTTCAGGCAAAGCCATCCATCTCCGGGCCCCGGACTGGTGCCTATTGAGGGTGGTACTTTTGTTATGGGCGGCAGTGCCGACCAGGACATAACTTACGATTATAATAATGTACGCCGCAGGGTTACCGTACCCTCTTTTTACATGGACGAAACCGAAGTATCAAATCAGGATTGGCTTGATTACCTGCATTGGATAAACATTACTTTCCCGCAGGATCGCGAGTTATATTACAATGCGGTGCCTGATACATTGGTTTGGCGCCATCCCTTATCTTATAATGAGCCATATGTAGATAACTACCTGCGTCACCCTGCTTTTCAGGATTATCCTGTTGTAGGCGTAACCTGGGACCAGGCACAGGATTATTGCTCATGGCGCACCGACCGTACCAACGAAAATATTTTACGCGAAACCGGAAAAATGGTAGCGTGGAAAGATATGGGCAAAAAAGGTGGTGGCGGTGACGCCGGTATTGCAGCGAACGGACAACCTTTTAATACTGATATTTACCTGAACGGCCAGATGACCGGGGCAGGCATTGATGGTAAAAAAATGATGCCTAACCTGAGCCCTAATGCCCAGGCAGGTACAGGTAAGGGCGGCAAAGCCGTTAGGCCTGTACGTATGGAAGATGGGATCCTTAAGCAAGCATATCGCCTACCGTCAGAAGCCGAATGGGAATATGCAGCATTGGCCCTTGCAGGAAACACCCAGTTTGAAAATATCGATGATGGCAAAATATATACATGGAACGGTATGGGTGTACGTTCGGCAAAAAAGAAAACACGCGGCCTGATCATGGCAAACTTTAAACGCGGCAACGGTGACAATGCCGGTGTTGGCGGTTACCTGAACGATAAGGCAGACATTACCGCCCCTGTACGTTCATATGCACCTAATGATTTTGGCTTATATAACATGGCGGGTAATGTTAACGAATGGGTTGCTGATACCTACCGCCAAACATCATTTGAGGAGTTTGAAGATTTTAACCCTTTCCGTGGTAATGAGTTTTCAAACAAACGCCTTGCAGATCCAAGCAAAGGACTTTATGCAAAAGATAAATACGGCAAGCCAATCAAAGATCCCGCACATGCTAATAAGAAGCTAAAATACAGCGAACTTTTAGCTTTACAGCAACAGAATACCGTCGCGCAAAGCGCCAATCCAAACGCGCCCCTTGCAACTACTCCTCAAACAGGTTCATTGCCGGCTGATTCATTGCTACCTAAAAACTCGGGTAAAGCTTACAATCCGGATGCGAGGGGCGAAAAAGACGAAGTTAATAAAGCTCTTTACGGTGCAACCACACTGGTTAACGACCATTCTAAAGTATACAAAGGCGGATCATGGAACGATATGGCGTTTTGGCTAAATCCTGCTACCCGTCGTTTTATGGATCAGGACGAGGCAAGTGCAGAGGTTGGTTTCCGGTGTGCAATGACCTTGGTTGGCGCTCCTGAAATTAACCCTAATGGCAAACCACATTACCCGGTTAAAAAAGCTAAGCCGTTTAAAACACGATAATTTTTATAACAGATATTTGAAACAAATAAGGCCTTTCAGTAATGAGAGGCCTTATTTGTTTAACCAAAATGCATTATCACCAATCAGTATAGATCTTGCTCAACAATGGGCTATCCGTCAATCGGCTCAACCCATTGACTTCGCCAGGCCGGGGCTTCGAAGGGATCCGCGAAATACTGTGTTTCATGTATTACCTTGTCCTCACGAAACTCCATAATGCTTACCGTGTAAGCCAGCTGCTCCTGATAGTTAATAGTATATTCCGTGACCCAGGTATCACCTTTTCCCAGCATCCTCCTGACACGGAAACCCGATGGCTTACCCGGATGATGCCCGCGCAAGGCCTGTAAATTAATGCGCCCAAAAATCCGCTCGCCCGACTGGGGATAATCACAGATCACATCATCATGGTAGATCTCATGCTCTGCGTGTATGTCCCCGGCTGCCGAGGCTTGCCAGTGGGCATTCAGGGCGGTAAGTATTTGTTGATCTTCCATGGTTTATTTTAATTTAGCTTTCATTAATTTTTAGGTTACAACAAAAAATCCCGGCGATAAACTACCACCGGGATATAAACATTTAAAAGAATACAATTGTTATTGATACCCTTCGTTTTGTGTTAAGTTGGGGTTAGCATCACGCTCGCGTTTCGGGATCGGGAAGATCAGTTTTGGCGAGTTCCACTCAAAAGTATCTGCCACATTCCCGTCTTCATCTGTAGTAACCGTGCTCCCTTTGTACCGTTTTAAATCAAATAGCATGAAACCTTCAAAAGGCAGTTCCACACGACGTTCAAGCTTTACAGCATCGCGCAAGGCCTGCTTATTACTTGCAACCGTTGTGTTGGCTAATCCAGCCCGGTTCCTTACAACATTCAAATCAGATTTAGCACCTGTAAAATCCGGAGCAGTTTTTTGTGACCTGGCTTCTGATCTGATCAAATACATTTCGGCAAGCCTTATCACAATCACGTTACCAAATTTATTGTTAAATTTAGCGGTGTAATTATCCCCATCATTATAAAACTCATCAGCCCTTGCGTCCCCCGGTTCATATCGGGCGAAGTGCTGGTCGTTGATTACGGTTTCACCCCTGCCTGCAAAATCAGCACTTGCAAATACCTCGTTTAATGCATTAAAACCTGATTGAGGTGATATCTGGATAGCAAATACATCTTCGCTTGAGTTGAATACGCGTGTCGCCTGTTCATAATTTTGGAACTCGTCCTTAAAAACAGGTACCAAAGAGTATAAACCTGAACTTATTACCTTAGTAGCTTCCTGTTCGGCAAGTTCAAATTTTTCCTGTGTGAGATATATCCGCGCGAGCACCGCTGAAGCATCGGGTGAGTTAGCGAATGATGTTTTATACGTATCCAGTTTTGCTTCGGCGTCTGTAAGATCTTTTATGGCTTGTCCATAAACTTCAGCAACTGTGTTGCGTGAAGGCTTCTGAATACCAGGGATTGAAGTTGTTGGAGTTAATATTATTGGTACAGCCGGATTTGAAGCCGGCGTTCCATCATTCCATGCTTTAGCAAACACCCTTGCCAAATCAAAATAGATCATCCCCCGCAAAAACTTGGCTTCACCCTCCACTCTGTCCTTATTGGCAGCATCAACCAGATTTAAGTTGGCCAAAACGTTGTTGCACACGTTAATAGCATTATACCCGCTATCCCAAACACCTTCAACAAAAATATTATTAACGGTTATCGCTTTATTTGCCAGTTCGGTATATTCTGAAAAAGTTCCGAAATATGAAAAGTCGCCATCGTCAGCTAAAAAGTCGGTGGTTGATTGAAACCGGCCTCCATATAGGCCCCTTAAGCCGGCGGCCGTATAAGCACCAACAAGTACGCCCTGAACATCTTTTGAAGTTTTAATTGCAAGGTCCTGCTCAACAGAATCCTGGGGTTTTATATCCAGTTGCTTTTGGCAGCCGGAACTATATAGCATTGCTAATGTACTCAATGCTATAATTGTATATTTAGTTTTTTTCATTGTTCTTCAGCTTAAATTAAAATCCCACGTTTATCCCAAAAGTTATAGTTTTAGCCTGAGGTGCTGCATAAAAGTCATACCCCTGAGTAATATTTCCTGAAAACGCATCTGAATTAAGCTCCGGGTCCCAGCCTTTATATTTTGTCCAGGTGGCCAGGTTAGTAGCTTGAGCGTAAACTCTTAAGCTCGATAATTTAATCTTGCTTATCCAAGCTTTCGGGAAGTTATACCCTAACACAACATTTTTCAAACGCACATATGAACCGTCGTCCAAGAACCTTGAGCTCGGATTAACACCATTTCCACCAAACAAACGAGCTTGGGGTACATTGGTAATTTGTCCGGGCTTAGTCCAGGCCTGCAGCTGATCACGGGTTTGGTTATCAAAACCATTATTAAAACCAACTGACATGTACTGGCCACCGCCGTTATAAATTTGGTTCCCATTAACTGATTGTATCAGGAAACTAAAATCTATACCCATGTAACTGATACTGTTATTTAAGCCTGCGATATATTTAGGATTCGGATTACCAACTACAACAGGAACCGCCTGGTTATAATCATTAGTTTTGGTACGGTCTCGTTTACCGTTGCCTAAATCGGCATTTTTGTAATATAAGGCATCACCATTTGCAGGATCAGCACCGGCGAACTCCGGCGCTACAAATATGCCCAAAGGCTGACCCTCCATAGCGCGGTTAACAGCATCACCACTACCGGTTATTATCTGTCCTTTAAGGTCTGTAATTTTATTGCGGTTGAATGAGATATTAAAGCTTGTATTCCAAGTTACTTTACCCACAAGATTTTTTGAATCTATTTGGATTTCCAAACCCTTGTTCTGCAATTTGCCAAGGTTTTGTGTAATGGTAGTAAATCCGGAAGTTGCCGGTACCTGTACATTCAACAGCAGATCTTTTGTTTTCTTCAGATAAACATCAAACTGCCCTGCTAAACGACCTCCAAGGAAAGCTATATCCAAACCTATATCCGTTTGGGCAGTAGTTTCCCACTTTAAATCGGGGTTTGGTAATTGTGTAGGCCTTGCACCGGCAACACCAGCGTAGCCAAACTCTGTATACAGCCCCCGTGCAGGGAAATTGCCTATTTCGGAATTACCTGTTAAACCATAGCTACCCCTTAATTTTAAGTCGGATATCAGCCTCTGCTTTTTCATGAAACCTTCTTCAGAAACTATCCACCCAACAGAACCTGCAGGAAAGAAACCATATCGGTGATCAGCGCCAAACCTCGAAGATCCGTCGATACGACCACTTACTGATAACAGGTACCTATCATGGTATTTATAATTAGCCCTTGCAAAATAAGATAGCAATGAATAAGCTGTTGAAGAAGACAAAGCGCTGGTAATACTTGCCGAACTGGTTAATTTCTTGTAAGCATCACTTGGAAATTGTTCACCATTTAATGAATTCAGATCGTTTTGCTGTCTTTGGTAAGTCATACCGCCAACCGCGTCAATAGTGCTCTTTCCAAAATCTTTTAAGAAATGCAAAAAGTTATTGGTATTGAAATTAATGGAAGTTATGGATGAGTTAAAGCCTACTCCATTATTAGTACCTGAATTACGCGCTGTCAAGCTACCTGAATAATTATCCTCAGTTGAATTTAAAATATCAACTCCAACTTCACTCCTGAAAGTCAAAGACGGTAATATTTTAATCTCTCCAAAAACATTACCGAGATTTCTGTAGTCAGTAGTAATGAAATAGCTATTCTCGGAATTTAACAGCGGATTAAAATATACCGGAAAATTACTATTAGGTAATCCCGTAGCCGGGTCAAGTTGACCACTTAATAAACCGGTACGCGGATCAATTACTGGCGTTATAGGCGACAAGGCTACGATTTGCTCAGGAGTAGAAAAAGCATTGTCATTATCCAAACGATGGTTTTGCGTACGCGAAACACTCAAATTAGCCCCAATTGTCAACCAGTTGTTAGCCTGATTTTCGATATTTGTACGTAGGCTGTATTGATTGATCTGGTTTTTCAGTATCCAGCCTTTTTGATCATTATACGTGCCAGATATGTAAAACTTTGTTTTTTCAGTTCCTCCCGAAAATACGAGGTTATAGTTTTGAACCGGAGCATGTTGGGTAATCTGATCCTGCCAATTGGTATTTACACTTGTATTTGCATAATCTGTATTTCCTGCTGCATACCTGATTAAGCGGGTCTTCGCATAACTTTCCAAACCACCCGCAACAGCAGCTGATTGAACAAGATTTAGATATTCTTTTGAGTTTAAAAATTCACGCTCACGGGTCGGCTTACTAAAACCATAATATTGGTTATAAGTAATTTTTGTTGAACCTGCTTTACCCTTTTTTGTGGTAACCAAAACAACACCGTTTGATGCTCTCGAACCATATATAGCTGCAGCAGAAGCATCTTTTAAGATATCAATAGACTCAATATCATTTTGGTTCAAATCCACAAGTGGATTGGTGGATGCTCCGTTACTTGAAAAATCATCTACGGTGATCGGTAACCCATCAACAACGTATAATGGCTGGCTGCCCGCTGATACAGAAGATGCACCACGTACCCTGACTTGGATGCCCTGCCCTAATTTACCATTTTGGGCCTGGATATACACACCAGGGCTCCGGCCTTGTATAGCCGATTCAAGGCTTGGTACAGGAATATTCTCTATATCGCCGCCCTTAATTTTTGAAACAGAGCCTGTTAACGAACGCTTGCTTTGTGTACCATATCCTACAACTACAACTTCGTTAAGCACTTTTGAATCGGTGGTTAACTGCACATTTACGTTGGCTCCATTTATTGAAACTTCATGAGGGAGGTATCCCAAAAAGTTAAAAGCCAAAACTTTGGCGGTAGCAGGTACACTTAATTTGTAACTTCCATTAATGTCGGTTTGGGTGCCCACTCCTGTTACTCCTTTTACGGTTACGCTTACTCCCGGTAAGGGCGAGCCGTCTTTCTGGTCGGTTACTTTACCTGTAATAACCCGGTTTTGAGCAAAAACCATAGCCATACAAGAAAACAGTAACATGACTGTTAGTAGATGTTTCTTCATAAAAGTTAATATTGTTAATTAAGAAAGTAAGTTCGTAAAAAAAATGTGCAGAAACAACAAAAGCCTTAAAATTACGTTCAGTTCATTGCAAAAATGTTATTATCGCATATTTAAGCTATAACACTTAGTTAAAACGACATTAAGATTTGCCCTTTTTCAACTTTATCTCCTGATTTTATTAATATCTTTTCTACAACAACATCGGCCGGCGATTTGATAATATTTTCCATTTTCATGGCTTCAAGCACAAAGAGATTATCACCTTTTTTTACGATATCTCCTTTATTTACAAATACTTTTAAAACCAAACCTGGCATGGGGGCTTTTATTTCACTAATCCTGGCACTGTTTAAATCACTAAATCCAAGCTTAT
Organism: Mucilaginibacter gossypii; assembly: GCF_017569325.2. Lineage (NCBI taxonomy): Bacteria > Pseudomonadati > Bacteroidota > Sphingobacteriia > Sphingobacteriales > Sphingobacteriaceae > Mucilaginibacter > Mucilaginibacter gossypii. Next base: position 4,236,992 of record NZ_CP071878.2, read on the forward strand.
CAAGTAATATATCAAACTGATCTTTAGCGGTGATATGATAAATATGATTATTAACCTTTATTTCAGCATTTTTTTCGTCACCGTTAAAATTAACTATCTCGACATTGTATGAGCGGTTGCTTTCAATAACATGATAGATTCCCGGCCTTAACTGTTTAATATCGGCTTCACTTTTAACCCCGTTAATAAGTAAGCCTGCAGCAACGGTTCTTTCAGCTTCAATACTGTAGCGTTCATTAATACTCAATTTATACATAGGATTTGGATTTGAGGATAAGCGGTTTATTTATTATTTGTTTAGGGGATTGGTATAAAGCTAAACATATTATATATAAGCTGAAAGCAAAATGCAAAAAGCTTATTATTATTCAATTGCTCTATATAAAACCTTTAATAAATCCTGTATAATTTCACATGCAATACAGCAACGAGTAAATTAAACCCTAAACTGATAGTGCTAAAAAGAATCACCGTGTCCGTGTGAAAGCTTCAGGTAAGAGCAGCTACTATTGAGTGAAAATATACTGAATTAAATTTGCGCCCATTTTAAGAGCTTTTTGGCGGGCTTCCTGGGTATCGCCGGCATAGGTACCATAATCCTCCCAGCCATTGCCTAAATCGCACTCATAGGTATAAAAGCAAACCAGTCTGCCTTTATATATCAAACCAAAACCCTGGGCACGCTTGCCGTCATGTTCATGAATTTTGGGCAGGCCATTCGGGAAGGCATATTTTTGATGGTAAATGGGGTGATTTACCGGCAGCTCAACAAAATCGAGCTCAGGAAACACTTTTTTCATTTGCGGCCGAATATATTGGTCGAGCCCGTAATTATCATCGATATGCAAAAAGCCGCCACCGGTGAGGTATTTACGCAGGTTACGGGCTTCCTGATCGGAAAAGATCACGTTACCATGCCCTGTCATAAAAGTGAAAGGATAATTAAATAAAGAAGCACTGCCTACTTCAACCACCTCATCATCATCATCAAAATTGGTTTTGAGGTTTTCGTTACAGAATTTGATCAGGTTAGGTAACGCTGTACGGTCGCCATACCAATCACCGCCACCGCTGTATTTGAGGCGTGCAATTTTATAGGCAGGGGCATTAAAGCTGCTCATTGCTATAGCTGCAAATAAAACAACCAATGCTAACCTTATTCTTTTCATCACCTGTTTAAAAAATTCACCTCAAAGCAAGCCTCCAGCGCAGCCGTTTCCGTACGCAGGCGACTTGTACCTAAAGATATCGGTTTAAAACCGTTTTGTAAAGCCTTATCGATCTCAGCCGGAGCAAAATCCCCTTCCGGGCCTATCAATATTAAATAACGCCCCTGCGGAGTTATTTCGTCTTTCAGATTAAATTTCTCTCCGGGCTCGCAGTGAGCAATAAATTTTTGCCCCTCAAAAGGTTTATCAAGTAGCTGATTTAGTGTTGCCGGCTCATTTAATATGGGGTGATATGCTTTAAGGGATTGCTTGATAGCCGCCGTAATAATTTTATTTAAACGCTCTGTTTTGGCTTCCTTACGTTCCGACCGTTGGGTGATAATTAATGACACCTCATCAATACCTATTTCTGTAGCTTTCTCTAAAAACCACTCCAGGCGTTCGATATTTTTGGTTGGTGCTACCGCAAGATGCAGGTAATGGTTACGTTTTTCAAATTCGGTGGTTACCGATGTTATTTTTAGAATGGTACGCTTAGGGTGTGCATCATGGATCTGAGCGGTATATAAGCCTCCTCTTCCGTCAATCAATTGTACCTCGCTGCCTGTTTCAAGGCGCAGTACACGTATAGCGTGTTTGCTTTCCTCTTCGCTCAGAAAATATTGGGGATGCGAGGCATCAATATCAGGTGTATAAAAAAGTTGCATTATGAATAAGCAGATTAATGTAAATCTACTGCATCTTCTTCATTTATCAGTAATTCGAGTTTAACTGATTCTATATTCTGGTCAGATTTTTTCAGTACGGTGATATTGTACCCGTTGGATTCTTTTTGCTCACCAACATCGGGGATCTTTCCGAAGATATCACCAAGCCAGCCCGACACGGTATCAAAGTCGCCATCTTCAGGTAAATCATGCGGTAAATGCTCATTTACATCATAAATAGATGCAAGTGCATTTACTATAAACTCACGTTCGTTTACCTTTTCGACAATCGGCTTTTCTTCATCATACTCATCCTGGATCTCGCCAACCAGTTCTTCTACAATATCCTCCAGCGTAACCATACCGGCGGTACCGCCAAACTCGTCAAGTACAATAGCTATCTGGATACGCTTTTGCTGCAATTCGGCCATCAGATCGTTGATCTTTTTGGTTTCGGGGATGAAATACGGTTTGCGGATAATATCTTTCAGTACGATCTCTTCATTGCGGGCCAGTAGTGGCAAAATATCTTTGGCGTGTACAATACCGATGATCTTATCTATCACATCGTCATAAACCGGCATCCGCGAATAACCTTCGTTGATGATCATATCCAGCAGCTCTTCTTTGGTTGAAGCGATATCGACTCCCGAGATTTTGGTACGTGGTACCATGATGTTTTTTACCACCCGCTCGTTAAAATCAAACACGTTCTGGATCAGTTCGTGCTCATTTGAGTCAAGTGCGCCGGTCTCTTTACCTTGCTCCAACAAGTATTGCAGTTCTTCCGAACTATGATGGGTTTCACTGCCTTCAACGGTGCTTATACCCAATAATTTCAGAATGAAATTTGCAAAATTATTAAGTACCCATATAAATGGCCTAAAAACTACAAAGAAGAACCTGAGTGGCAATGAAACAGCCATCACTGTACGTACCGATTTTTGGATAGCTAACGATTTAGGCGCAAGCTCACCAAAAACAATGTGCATGATGGTAATAACGCTAAAAGCCAGGATATGACTGGCCGTGATATAACCGGGAGAAAGGGTTATGCCCACGCTCAGGAAAGCGCGGATAACGATGTTAGTGGCAACCTCCTCACCTACAACACCGAGCGCCAGCGAAGCAATGGTAATACCCAGCTGTGTGGCAGCCAGGTAACCATCTAAATTATGCAATATGCCCCGGGCAACTTTGGCTACGCCACTGCCGCCTTTGGCCCTAATTTCAATTTGCGAACCCCGAACCCTTACCATGGCAAACTCCGCGGCTACAAAAAAGCCATTGAGTAAAACCAAAAACATGGTAGCGAAAATGTAAAATAAACTAATCTCGTAATGTGCGGGGTCCATTTATTTATGATTGATACACAGGGAACGTAGACTTGTACAGCTCCAAACTCTCGGTTATCACTTTATGGGCATAACGTACACCTAACAAATGTTCGATGGTTACGTTTTTGCCTTCCAATTTTTTGTAATCTTTAAAAAAGCGAACAATTTCGGTCATGGCATGTGGAGGCAATTCGTTTAAGTCGTTAATATAATTTACCGACATGTCATTTTTAGCCACTGCAATGATCTTATCATCCTGCTCACCATTATCAACCATGTGCATTACACCTACTACCTTAGCCTCAATGATAGACATAGGGAAAACGTCAATTGAGCAAAGTACAAGGATATCCAAAGGATCTTTATCATCGCAATAGGTTTGAGGGATAAAGCCGTAGTTAGCCGGGTACATTACAGATGAAAATAATACACGATCGAGCTTCAGTAAGCCTGATTCTTTATCAATTTCATATTTCGCTTTTGATCCTTTTGGAATTTCAATAATAGCGTTTACTATTTCAGGGATATTATCACCTGGTGAAACCTGGTGCCATGGATGCAGAGTACTCATTTATCTTTATTATATAGTATATAAAATTATTAACTAATCTATTTTTTCGTTTTTTTCACGAAGTTTCTTTTTAACATAAGCAATAACCAGCGGAATTGTTGTAATTACAATCAATCCCAGTACAATGTATTGCAAATAATCCTGCAGTTGAGGGAACCTTCGCCCTAAAAAAAAACCGCCCAGCGTAAATACACATACCCAGGCTACGCTGCCAATAAGGTTATAAACTGAAAATCTTTTAACATCAACCTTAACAACACCTGCAAATATAGGAGCAAATGTTCTAACAATAGGGAAAAATCTCCCTAAAATAAGCGCCATCCCTCCATGTTTGTTGTAAAACTCACTGGCCAGTACTACGTAGCGCCGCTTAAAAAATAGTGAGTCGTTTTTATTGAATAATACCGGCCCCGTTCGGTAACCAAACCAATAGCCTGTAAAATTGCCTAATACTCCGGCGCCTATCAATGACAATACCAGCGTAGTTATAGAAACATCAACTTTACCAGCGGCACACAATAAACCAGCCATAAACAGCAGGTAATCGCCGGGCAGAAAGAAACCAAAGAATAAACCGGTTTCAGCAAAAACAACAATAAGCAAGAGATAAAAACCACCCCTGCTTATTATGGATTGTGCGTCAGTTAAATTTTGAAGGTATTCCCAGAAACTTTCCATTCACTATATCTGTAAAACTACAAATATTATATCAATTTGCAGTTATCAATACCGATTATATGAAACGGGCTATAAGATCGGGATAAATACCAATAAGGATTGTGGCGAGAGCTGAAAGTGCGAATACTACTTTATAATAAACCGGCACAGTAAGCTCTGCGCGTTCGTCGGTACGGAAGTACATGGCGATGATGACCCTGAAATAGTAAAAGATACTAATGATAGCGTTAATCACAGCTATAATAACTAAACCGATATGATAACGGCTCACCGCTCCCGAAAACATGAAGAATTTACCGATGAAGCCTGCAGTAAGCGGAATCCCCGCCAATGAAAGCATGGCTACAGTTAACACAAAGGCAAGGAACGGGTTCTTCTTACCCAAACCATTAAAGCTTTCAAAGTTATCACTTCCACCTTGTTGCTGTACTAATATTAAACCGCCAAACGCAATGATTGAAGCTATCGAGTATGCCGTAGCATATACAAATACCGAATTACCTGAGGCAGCGCCTAATGACACGATTGCAAATAACAGGTAGCCGGCGTGAGAGATACTTGAAAATGCAAGCATCCTCTTAAAGCTTTGCTGATACAACGCGGTGATATTGCCTATAAATAAGGTAATAATAGTGATAACAAGTAATATCGGTGTCCAAAAATCAGATAATGGTTGGAAGCAAGCCGAGAATAAACGCAGGAATGCTGCGAAACCTGCTGTTTTAACTACAGTAGACATGAAAGCTGTGATCAGCGTAGGTGCCCCTTCATATACGTCGGGAGTCCAGAAGTGGAACGGAGCCGCACCTACTTTAAAACATAAGCCTACTATAAGAAGGGCTATGCCCGTATAAAACATAGGATCGATATGCGGATGGTTGATTACATACTCCCTGATGGTATCCATGTTGAATGAACCTGAAGATCCGTATAACAGGGCCATACCAAACAGCAGGAAGCCGGTTGAAAAAGCACCCATTAAAAAGTACTTCAAAGCAGCTTCATTTGAAGCAAAATCGCTCTTTTTAATACCCGCCAGGATGTATAAGCTAACCGACATGATCTCGATACCGATAAACAGCATCACCAGGTTATTAAACGACACCATTACAATTATACCGGTCAGTGAAAACAGGATAATAGCATAATACTCGGCTGCGTGCCTGCTGATACGCTCAAAGTACCCTTTCGACAACAATACAATCAGGATGGTAGATATAATGGTAACGCTTGAAAAAACAACCGAAAAATTATTGAATAACAGCATGCCGGTATAAAGCGGTTCGGCTGTATCTTTTGAAGTCCATTGGCAAATTGCAAAACCTAAAGCAGCCAGTAATCCTATAACGGTAACAGGCAATAAAGCTTTTTGCGCTTTATATAACCCTAAATACAAAAGCACTATAGGTAAAACAGATATGATGATTATAGTATTCATTCTTTTCTTTAAAATCTTAAACCTACATTGTAAACTTTGAACCTATCTGATTTACCAGTTGCGTTACCGCAGCTTCAGAAATATGCAGAATAGGCTGAGGATAAATGCCCAATACAATAACCAGGGCACAAATGATACACAACGTTAACTTTTCAGTACCGCTAACATCAGCAAAAGTCGCTGTAAGCGGGTTGGTTTCGCCCTGCATTACGTTTTTATAAAGGCGTAACATGTAAACCGCACCAAAAATGATGGTAAGGCCCGCAACGGCAGCCAGTACCAGGTTTACATAGTGCAGTACGCTAAAATCAAATACACCTTTCAGCAACAGGAACTCGCCAATAAAACCATTAGTAAGTGGTAATCCCACTGTACCTAATAATATGATCAGGAAACCTATTGCAAATTTAGGGGCTACCTTCGCGATACCGCCAAGCTGATCTATCTCACGGGTGTTCAGCCTGCGGCTGATGATGTCCCAGATAAAGAACATACCAACAACGTTAATACCGTGGTTAAGCATCTGAATCATGGCACCCTGAACACCGGCAATATTCCAGGCAAAAATACCTGCAGCTATCAGGCCAACGTGTGCTATTGATGAATAGGCCACCAGGCGTTTTCCGTCTTTTTGTTTAAAGGCGATAATAGAAGCATAAACTACACCTATAACCCCAAGGATCATGGCCAACGCCTGGAAATGATAAAAGCCAAGCGGGGCATTAGGGATCATCCAGCGGATAGCACCATAAATACCCATTTTAAGCATGATACCTGATAACATCATGGTACCGCCAGATGGAGCTTCGGTATAAGTATCAGGCTGCCAGGTATGGAAAGGGAACAAAGGCATCTTGATGGCAAAGGCCAGAAAAAATGCCCAGAAGATCCAGCTCTGATGTTTAACATCCAAAGTCATTTTATAAAAATTGTGGATGTCGAAAGTTTTGTCTGGAGATTGGAGGTACAGGTAGATAATGCCTACCAGCATGAACAACGAACCGGCAAAGGTGTAGATGAAAAATTTAATGGTAATACGGATGCGGTTTTCACCTCCCCAAAGGGCACAAATGAAGTAGATCGGGATCAATGCCGCTTCCCATCCAACGTAAAACAAAAATCCGTCGAGGGCGGTAAATACAACCAGCATACCAGCCTGCATAAACAGGATGAGACCATAAAAGGCACCTTCATTTTTGTATTGATGCTGATAGGTTGTTAAAATAATTAATGGTACAAGCACCGTGGTTAACAAAACCAGGATCATACTGATCCCGTCGATACCGGCACTGAAGTAAATTCCAAAACTGCTGATCCATGGCACATCAATTACAAACTGGGTTGATGCATCCGGAACAAACTTGCTTAAAAATATAAGCGCTATTACCAGTTGGGCAACAGAGAAAAATAATGCAGCATGTTTAGCTATCCCGTTTTTAAGTAGGGCAGTTATAACAGCGGCAACTATTGGCAAAAAAAGTAATATACTAACGGTCATTTTTATGTTGCTAAACGCTTATCGTTTATATTTTAGTTAATCCAAATACGCTATACACTAATACCGCGATAATTCCCAGTACCATTACAAATATGTAGAACCCTACGTTACCGGTTTGCAGCAGGCGCAGGCCTTTACTGGTTTCAATTGTTCCTCTGCCAATCCCGTTCACCAAACCATCGATACCTAAACGCTCTATGATGTTATAGAAGAAGGTTGAAAGCCAGTCGAGTGGTTTGCGAACAATCAGGTCATAAAGTTCATCAAGGTAAAACTTGTGGTATGACAGACTTGTAAGTGCCGGGCGCTCTTCAGTATCAGCAACAGGTACGCTGCCATTTTTAGCATATTTCATATAGGCATAAGCCATAGCAGCTAAAGCCAATGCTACCGAAGTGCCCATTAACGCGTATTCAAGTGATTCGGACAAATGATGCTCGCCCAAAATTTCGTTTGATTTATGGAAAACAGGCTCAAGGAAATGTGCCAGTTCATGATGTCCGTGTAATACTTCCGGCACACCTATAAAACCACCTACAATTGAAAGGATAGCTAATACGATAAGCGGAATAGTCATTGTTGGAGGCGATTCATGTAAATGATGCTCCTGCTCATGAGTACCACGGAACTTTCCGTAAAATGTAAGGTACATCATCCTGAACATATAGAATGAAGTTAACATAGCAGTTAATACACCTACGGCCCAAAATATAGGGCTATGCGCGTAAGCATGTGCTAATATTTCATCTTTTGAAAAGAAGCCTGCCAACGGAGGAATACCGGCAATAGCTACAGTACCAATCATCATGGTGGTAAATGTAGTTTTGATCTTGCCTTTTAAGCCGCCCATTTTGCGCATATCCTGTTCACCGCTCATAGCGTGGATCACAGAGCCTGCACCAAGGAATAATAAAGCTTTAAAGAAAGCATGTGTTAACACGTGAAAGAAAGCACCTGTATAAGCACCAACACCCAGGCCTAAAAACATATACCCCAATTGAGATACAGTTGAATAAGCCAATACCTTTTTAATATCTGTTTGCGTTAACGCGATAAGTGCCGCAATGAGGGCCGTTGCCAAACCTACATAAGCAATTATCTCCATTGTATCCGGAGATAAAGTGTAGAATATGTTTGAGCGGGCAATCATATAGATACCGGCTGTAACCATGGTAGCAGCGTGGATCAAAGCCGAAACCGGAGTTGGGCCGGCCATCGCATCAGGCAACCAGGTAAATAACGGCAACTGCGCAGATTTACCGCAGGCACCAATGAATAGTAAAATGGTAATGATAAACAGTGGACCAGCGCCTGATTTCATAACAGCTGCCTTCGGGAAGATCTCTGCAAACTGGATGCTACCGAAAACATAAATAATGGTGAAGATGCCTAATAAGAAACCAAGGTCACCGATACGGTTCATTACAAACGCTTTCTTCGCTGCATCTGCATAATCAGGGTTGGTAAACCAGAAACCGATAAGCAGGTATGAGCACAAACCTACGCCCTCCCATCCAATAAACATGATGAGGTAGTTTGAACCTAAAACCAGCAGCAGCATGAAAAAAACGAACAGGTTGAGATAAGCGAAAAATTTCCCGAAACCTTCGTCGTCATGCATGTAGCCAATAGAATACAGGTGGATTAGGAAGCCAACACCTGTAATGATCAGCAGCATGATAGCGCTTAACTGATCTATAAGAAATGCGAAAGGAAATTTTAATGACCCAACCGCAAACCAGGTAAAGTAGTTGACATTAATAGGAACTCCGGTTGATTTTACCTGGAAAAAAGCTGCAATGCTTAAACCAAATGATACCAGTACAAGCAAACTGCCAATAAAGCCAATTACACTTTTTGATAATGAATTACGGCCAAGTCCGTTTATAACAAAACCGGCTAACGGTAGTATTGGAATAAGCCAGATATATTTATCCATGTTCGATGTTGTACGTTTTACGCGTTACGTTATACGTTTTTAATTATCTAATCGCTATTGCGGGAAAGAGGCAACAACGTTTGTTTTATTACTAATCAGCTATTACAATTCCGAAATTGAAACTCCGAAATCGGAAATACCTGTTACCATTTCAACCTGTTCAGTACGTTGATATCAATTGAGTTTGTATTACGATAGATCATCACGATAATAGCCAAACCAACTGCAACTTCAGCAGCGGCCAGCGCCATGATAAAAAACACGAATACCTGCCCGGTTGCATCACCCCTGTATACCGAAAACGCGGTAAGCAAAAGGTTAACCGAATTAAGCATCAACTCAACCGACATGAAGATCACGATGGCATTACGGCGGATCAATACGCCCATTACGCCTATAGCAAAAATGATTGTGCTTAACAATATGTAATGATTAAGCGGCACGGCGTGCATAGTATTTGTTAAACTTTCCATTATGCTGCTTTAGGTTCTTTTTCTTTAGTAGCCAATAATACCGCACCTACCATAGCTGATAAAAGCAATACAGATGATATTTCAAATGGCAATAAAAATTCGTTGAACAATACTTTACCTAAGTTTTTTACAAGGCCCAGATCAGGGTTTTGTAACAATACCGGGTTTGATGCGCCCATCAGTTTAAGTGAAGATGCAACAGCTACAGCCAAGATGCCGCCGCCAAAAACACCAGCTATTTTAACCATGAAAGGCTTTACAGGCTCCGACTCCTTGTTAAGGTTGATGAGCATCAGTGTATACAGGAACAATACCAATATAGCGCCCATGTACACGATGAAGTTTACAATCGCCAAAAATTGAGCGTTAAGCAAAATGTAGTGAATGGTGAAAGTAAAAAAGGTAAGGATCAGATAAAGGATACTATGTACCGGATTTTTGGCCGAGATTACCAATATCGAAAAGAATATGGACAAAAATGCGATGAAGTAAAATGTACTCATGTTTTTATTTACAAAATACCTTTACCCTTTTAGGCAGGGCAAAGGTATAAAACTTCTTTATTGATTTAAGGGTGCTTCTACTAATTTGTCTTTACCGTAAATAAAATCCTTCCTTAAGTAGTCGGCAGGTACGATATCACCGTCAAGATAAATAGCTTCCTTAGGGCAGGCCTCTTCACATAAACCGCAAAAAATGCAGCGCAGCATGTTGATTTCATAAACAGCAGCGTATTTCTCTTCGCGGTACAGGTGCTCCTCGCCTTTCTGGCGTTCGGCAGCTGTCATGGTAATAGCTTCTGCCGGGCACGATAATGCGCAAAGGCCGCAGGCTGTACAACGCTCCCTACCATCCTCATCGCGTTTAAGCGAGTGCATGCCGCGGAAATTCTCTGAAAATTCACGCTTTTCTTCAGGATAGCTGATGGTTACCGGCTTTTTGAAAAAGTGTTTCATTGTAGTGGATAAACCGCCCACAATGGCCGGCAGGTAAGCACGCTCTAAAAAATTGAGTGGCTTAACTTCCAGTACTTTTCGTTTATTGCTTAATGATTCCATTTTTTAAAAACTCCAATCTATTTAAGTAATGTACTAATCACGCCTGTCAGCACGATGTTGGTGATGGCCAATGGAATTAATATTTTCCAGCCAAGGTCCATCAACTGGTCATAACGGAAACGCGGGATAGTCCAACGCACCCACATGAAAAAGAAGATAGAGAAGAATATCTTACCAAATAATACAACAACGCCAATAAGCGGTGCAATGGTTGGTCCGGCGTGAGCCGCAACCCAATCCATACCAGGGTAATTGTAACCACCCCAGTACAGGGTAGCCATTACTGCCGATGAAATGAACATGTTGATATACTCGGCAAACAGGTAAAAACCTAATTTCATTGATGAGTATTCGGTGTGATAGCCACCTACAAGCTCGGTTTCGCACTCAGGTAAGTCAAACGGTGAGCGGTTGGTTTCGGCAAAAGCACACACCAGGAACAGCAGGAAGCCAAGTGGCTGTCTCCAAACATTCCAGGCAAAACCATGTTGTTGCTCCGCGATTTCCTTAAGACTTAAGGTACCGGTAAGCATCAGCAATGCGATGATGGATAAACCCATCGAAATTTCGTAGCTGATATTTTGTGATGCTGCGCGGATAGCGCCTAATAATGAGTACTTATTGTTGGAAGCCCAGCCGCCAATCATAATACCATAAACGCCCAATGATACCACACCAAAAATGTAGAGTACACCTACGTTAATATCGGTAACCTGCAGATCAAACGTACGACCGCCAATTTGGATAGCCGATCCCCATGGAATAACAGCCGAACCGATACAAGCAGTTAAAATAGCCAGTGAAGGACCCACAATGAACAGGAAGCCGGTTGCATTGGTAGGGATGATCTCTTCTTTCAAAAACATCTTGCCACCATCGGCAAGGGGTTGTAAAATACCCCACGGACCGGCACGGTTAGGGCCTATCCTATCCTGGAAAAATGCAGCAACTTTACGTTCGGCATAGGTTGAATACATAGCCACAACCAGGCTGATAGCGAAAATCACAACGATCAGTACGATCCTGAATATTAAATCGGTAGTTTCCATTATAAGCGGGTCTCCCTTTCAAATTGTTCTTTATTAGCTTCCATCAGTACCGGGTTGGTTTTAACAACTGGCAGCGGTGTAAACTCGTAATGGTTAGCGCTGATCACAGAGTGGTGAGATACTTTACGTGGGCCTTCAATAACCCAATCGGCAGTTTTCTTTTTATCGAATCGGCAAGTGTTGCAAATAAATTCCTCAACTTCACCATAAACATCTTTACGGCCAGTTACCCTGATCACGTCTTCGCCTTTATACCAAAGTGTTACTTTACCGCAGCATTTATCGCAATCGCGGTGTGCTTCAACAGGCTTGGTAAACCAAACACGGTTTTTAAAGCGGAAAGTTTTATCAGTTAAAGCACCTACCGGGCATACGTCAATCATGTTACCCGAAAAATCGTTATCAACAGCTTTGCTGATATATGTGGAAATTTCAGAATGATCGCCCCTGTTCAGGATGCCATGTAAACGGGTATTGGTAATTTGATCGGCAGTAAACACACAACGGTAGCAAAGGATGCAGCGGGTCATGTGCAGCTGAATTTTGTCGCCTATGTCGATCTTTTCAAATGTACGGCGGTCAAATTCATAGCGAGTTTTAGCTGCTCCATGCTCAAAGCCCAGATCCTGCAAGTGGCATTCGCCGGCCTGGTCGCAAACAGGGCAATCAAGCGGGTGATTGATCAGCAGCATTTCTACCACGCCTTTACGGGCTTCAATAACCTCAGGCGAAGTAATATTTTGTACCTCCATCCCATCCATAACACCGGTACGGCATGAAGCCACCAGTTTAGGCATAGGGCGCGGATCTTTTTCTGATCCTTTGGTAACCTTAACCAAACAGGTACGGCATTTACCGCCGCTACCCTGCAGCTTAGAGTAATAGCACATTGCAGGCGGAACAATATCACCTCCTATTTGCCTTGCAGCGTTCAGGATGCTTGTTCCGGGTTCTACATCAACGGTTATTCCGTCTATTGTTACTTTCATTGACATTTAATAATAACGTCGTTTGTTAATTTCTAAAATTCTTCGCCTCTAAATCAATTTTAAAAGCTAAACCACTATGTCATTGCGAGGCACGAAGCAATCTCGTAGCTATTCTTTTCATGCGACGAGATTGCCACGCTCCGCTCACAATGACATATAGTTATATATTTACGCCGTCTCTGCAACTTTCAACGGATCAGCATAATGTGCCAAACCGTAGTTTCTTGAAGTTGCTTCGCTGGCGTTAGTTACGTGCCATTCAAACTCATCCCTGAAATGGCGAATAGCACTGGCCACAGGCCATGCTGCCGCGTCACCCAGCGGACAAATGGTATTTCCCTCTATTTTCTTAGATACATCTACCAGCAAGTCCATGTCGCTCATTTTGCCATGGCCATATTCCAAGCGATGTAATACTTTCTCCATCCAGCCAGTACCCTCACGGCAAGGCGAACATTGTCCGCAACTCTCGTGGTGATAAAAACGGGCGAAATTCCAAGTATTACGTACAATACAGGCATCTTCATCATAAGCGATGAAACCACCCGAACCCAACATGGTACCGCTTACGAAACCACCATCTGATAATGATTCATAGCTCATCAAACGGGCTTCGTTATTGATAGTTTTCAGGATGAGGTTAGCCGGTAAAATTGGCACTGATGAACCGCCGGCAACAACAGCTTTCAGGCGTTTGCCATTGGCGATACCACCGCAATACTCATCAGAATAAATAAATTCTTCAACAGGTACACCGAGTTCAATTTCATAAACCCCAGGTTTTTTCAGGTTACCACCAGCTGAGATGAGCTTAGTACCTGTACTACGACCGATACCTATTTTAGCATATTCGTCGCCACCCTCGTTAATGATAGGTACAACCGCTGCTATAGATTCAACATTGTTTACCACTGTAGGGCAACCATATAAACCGGCAATAGCCGGAAACGGTGGTTTAATACGAGGGTTGCCGCGTTTACCTTCCAATGATTCCAATAAAGCAGTTTCTTCACCGCAGATATAAGCACCACCGCCTGGCTGAACGTAAAGCTCAAGATCGTAACCGGTACCTAATATATTTTTACCTAAGAAACCTTTTGCTTTTGCTTCAGCGATAGCTCTTTCCAGGATCCTTACCTGTGGCATCATTTCGCCGCGCAGGTAGATGTATGATGTATTAGCACCAAGCGCAAAACTTGATACAATCATGCCCTCAATCAGCAAGTGAGGGATATAAGTCATCAGGTAGCGGTCTTTAAAAGTACCAGGTTCCGATTCGTCACCATTACAAACCAGGTAACGCGCAACGCCTTCGGGCTTAGCCAAAAAGCTCCATTTCATACCGGTAGGGAAACCCGCACCGCCACGACCGCGTAAGCCCGATTTTTTAACCTCCTCAACAATCGCCTCAGGCGACATGGTTTTCAATGCTTTCTCCACAGAAGCATAGCCACCTTTTGAACGGTAAACATCAAATGTGTTGATGCCGGGTACGTTTATATGTTCTAAAAGTAATTTCCGTCCCATAACTTAATTCTTAGCTTTCGCTTTTAAATCACTGATCAATTTATCTACCGACTCGTTGGTCAGGTTTTCATAAAAAGTATATTCAGGGCCAATTTGCAATACGGGGCCAAAACCACAGGCGGCAAGGCACTCTACCCCTCTCCAGCTGAATAAGCCGTCGGGAGTAACTTCACCTTCTTTTACACCAAGGGTTTCCTCTATATGATCCATGATCTTTTCGGCACCTACCAGGCAGCAACCGCTTGTGCGGCAAACTTCCAGCACGTACTTGCCCTGCGGGCGTAAAAAGTACATGGTATAAAATGTAGCAACCTCGTATACCTCAATAGGCAGGATGCTTAAATATTCGGCAACCTTATCCATCGCGGGCGCGCTTACCCAGCCAAATTCGGCCTGTACCAGGTGAAGGATCGGCAGTAAGCCTGATTTTTGCTTCCCCTGCGGATAACGGCTAACTATTTCATCAAATTTGCTGATCAGTGCCGGCGAAAATTCAACCGGTTCCTGAGCTTCGTCAACTCTAAGCATCTAACTCTCCGGCTATAACGTTTAAACTACTCATGTTAATAATAGCATCTGATAATAACATACCGCGGCTCATTGGTGCATACATCTGGTAATTGATGAAGCTTGGCCTGCGGAAATGTAAACGGTACGGTGAGCGGCCACCATCATTAACCAGGTAAAAGCCCAGCTCGCCGTTAGCACCCTCAACCGAATGATAAACTTCGGTAGTTGGGGTTGGAATTTCGCCCATCACAATTTTAAAGTGATAGATCAAAGCTTCCATGTTATTATATACTTCCTCTTTTGGAGGCAGGTAAAATTCAGGTACATCAGCGTGGAAAATATCGCTTGGTTCTTTATCAAGTTTGGCTAAAGCCTGTTCAATGATCCTTAAGCTTTGCCACATTTCTTCGTTGCGAACCAAAAAACGGCTGTAAACATCACCATTGTCGCCTACCGGCACTTCAAATTCAAAGTCTTCGTATGATGAATATGGGTTCATAGCCCTTACGTCGTAATCAACACCGGCAGCACGTAAAAGCGGCCCGGTCCAGCTGTAGCTCAAAGCGGTTTCAGCGCTAACAGCAGCTACGTCCCTGGTACGGTCAACAAAGATCCTGTTACGGTTAAACAGGCTTTCAAACTCTTTAAGGGTTTTAGGGAAGTTCTTTAAAAATGCGCGCAGCTTATCGAATGCACGGCTGTTGAAGTTACGCTCAAAACCACCGATACGGCCAATGTTGGTCGTAAGGCGCGATCCGCAAACTTCTTCATATATTTCATAAATAGCCTCACGGTGCTCCATCATGTACAGGAAGCCTGTAAACGCGCCTGTATCCACACCCAATACACCGTTACAAATGATATGATCGGCTATACGGGCAAGCTCCATCACAATTACGCGCAGGTAATCAACGCGCTTTGGAGTTTGGATATTTAACAACTTTTCAACTGTCATATGCCAGCCCATGTTATTGATGGGCGATGAGCAATAGTTTAAACGGTCGGTAAGCGGGGTTATCTGGTAAAAAGGCCTGTGCTCGGCAATTTTTTCAAATGCGCGGTGTATATAACCAATGGTTGATACACCGCTAACGATGCGTTCGCCATCAAGCTGAAGCACATTTTGAAACACCCCGTGGGTAGCAGGGTGAGTTGGCCCCAGGTTAAGGGTTGATAGCTCGCTTTGCGGATCGTTATCTGTATATACAGGATGATTTTGCATCAGTATTATTAATTAGAGTCAGGAATTTTTAGAGTCAAGAATCAAGAAATAAAGAGTCAAGACGGGAAACTTCTCCTCCCTTTCTTACTTTCCTATTTCTTGTTTCTTATGTCTCAATTTCTTGTTTCTATCTATGTATTATCTTCCGAAATAGAAATCCTTCTTGTCAACACGGTTAGGATCTTCCAGCGGAAACTCCTTACGCATTGGGAAAGCGGTCATATCATCTACGTTCAAAATCCTGCGCAAATCCGGGTGACCGTCAAATAGCACCCCGAAAAGGTCATAAGTTTCGCGTTCCATCCAGTTTGCACCATCCCAAAGCACCGTAGCAGTTGGGATATGCACATCAGCATCGGCCAAAAATACCTTAATCCTAATGCGGGTATTGGTAGTGAGGCTATGCAGGTGATAAATAACGCCTATCGGCTTTTCCTGTTCAGGGTAATGGATACCTGTAATATCTGTCAGGAAAATGAATTTAAGGGCCGGATCCGTTTTCAGAAAAGTAAGCAGATCAATGATTGTTTCACGACCAGTTTCAACTGTAAGCAGTTCATACGGTTCACCAACAACCGTTACTGAAGTATCAAATTTATCGGCTATAGCTTTAATAAGCTCTTCGTTAGGTATTTTAGCCATTATTGAATTCCGTATTTAGCTAATAACTCCTGGTACTTAGGCTCATTTCTGCGGCGCAGTGATTCCGTTTTAACCAGTTCCTGAATATTCATAAAACCATCGATAATAGCTTCTGGCCTTGGCGGGCAACCTGGTACATAAACATCTACCGGGATCACCTCGTCAACACCCTGTAAAACCGAGTAAGTATCAAATATACCACCGCTTGATGCACATGCACCAACAGCCATTACCCAACGGGGTTCAGCCATTTGCAGGTATACCTGGCGCAGTACAGGAGCCATTTTCTTGGCTATGGTACCCATAACCATCAACAAATCGGCCTGTCGTGGTGAAAAGCTCAAACGCTCGGCACCAAAACGTGAAAGATCATAGTGAGATGCCATGGTGGCCATAAACTCAATACCGCAGCACGAAGTAGCAAATGGTAAAGGCCATAATGAATTTGAGCGTGCTATGCCTATTACTTTATCAAGCGAGGTAGCAAAAAACCCGGCGCCTTCAACTCCGGCAGGGGCATCAACTAATTGAATATCACTCATTGAACTAAATTGATAGAAAAACCATCACCACTAAATGTGGATAATAGCAGCAAATTTACAATAATAACGATGTAAAAAGTACACTACAGGTATAGAGCGGGTATATTTAGAATCAATCTAAACTTAATCCCAATCTAAAGCTCCCTTTTTTATTACGTAGATAAAACCCAGCAGAAGTGTCGCCATGAAAATAAACATTTCAATAAGACCGGTAGTACCTAAAGCCTTGAAATTTACCGCCCAGGGGTACATAAAAATAACCTCCACATCAAACAGCACAAACAAAATGGCTACCAGGAAATATTTAATGGAAATTGGTGTACGGGCATTACCCACCACCTCAATACCCGACTCAAAAGGGGTCAGCTTATCTTTTGTTTTTCTTTTGGGCCCTATTTTGTGCGTTACAAACATTGTTGTTACCACAAACCCTAAAGCAACCACCATTTGAAATATGATGGGTAAATAATTAACCGGTAAACTTTGTGCTTCCATGCTGCAAATATACTAATGCCTTAATAATAAAAAAGTGTGATTTATAAGGTTGTTAATCATTTCTGCAATTCAGTACTAATCTTGATTACAAATTATTGTTCCAGGTCAATTCTTTAAATTGGGTAAACAAAAAAGGCCTCTTTTAAAAGAGGCCTTTCATATCAATTAAAGTTTATTTATTTGCTTTTACCGGCTCCACCTTTGCGTTGGAAGAAAGCTACCGCCTGTTTGTTGGTCGGATCATTTTCTCTGGCTTTGGTAAAGTTTTCGGTCGCTTTAGCATCGTCTTTTTCTTTGTACTCATAGTAAGTACCTAAGTAAGCATAAGCATTGGCAAGGCTCTTTTTAGCTTTTTCGTCCGGGGCACCTTTAGCAATTACCAGCTCAATGTATTTTTCGTAGAACGGTTTAGCGTAACCAGCAATGTTATTACGATCTTTTTCTTTCATATCGTTAACATAAGCGCGGTATAGGTAACCGTCGGCTGTGGTTGGGCTTTTCTGATTCACATAGCTGAACGCTGAATCTGCCCTTACAAGCAACGAATCGGCATTTGGTTTCTTTTCATCATAGCCAAAGTAGTAACTGATACCTTCGTAAAAATAGTCAGTCAATTTTACGTTACGGCCGGCTTTCAAAGTAACCTGGCGATACGCATCACCTGCCTGCTCATATTTTTTCTGGTGATATAATGCTTTGGCAATTTCGCCGTAAACATCAGTTTGAGTGCTGTCAAGCTCTAACGCTTTTTTCAAAGTATTGATACCAACCGAATCCTGACCTGTAGCCATTTGCAAACGGCCCTGATATAAATAGTCACGAGGGATGATACGTTTTGGATCAGCTTTCTGGAACCAGGTATTGATTGCAGTTAAACCGTTTTGGTAGTCTTTGTTTTCGTAAGCGGCATAAGCCAGGTAACGATAAACCCTTGCATTGGTGCTTGCTGATTTTGACAAATCAGTAGCTACCTGTTGTAAGGTTTTATAATCACCAGCCAGGATCAGGAAGTCGGCATAACGCATTTGAGATTCTACCGACTGATCAGTTAAGCTCAGGTATTGTTTGTAGTGATCAACAGCTTCTTTAATTTTAGCTGAAGCCATTTTAGGATCTGTTAAAGACCAGCGCAAATCAGTCTCAGCCCATTCGCGGTAAGCAGGGCCATAGTTGGCATTAATAGCCAATGCGTCTTTAAATTGCTGCTCAGAGCCATCAAAGTTATTAGCAAATTTATACAATACACCGGTTGCAACCTTAGCAGCCGGGTTTTTAGGATCAAGCGTAGAAGCGTCAGAATAGTTTGAGTACGCTTCGTTACTCTTTAACACAGAGCGGTAAGCATCACCTAAAGCGATAAGCAAATCAACATCTTTCGCATTAATAGCTTTTCCTTTAGTCAGTACTGCAATAGCAGCATCTGCGTCCGCGGGCGCAACTTTTTTATCGGTAGTAGTAGGCAGCAAATATGATAAACCTACATATGTGTAAGGTTTTGCGTCCTTACCTGCCAAAGCTACAGCCTGATTAAAGTTAGTTGTTGCACCGGAATTATCCTTATCTAAACGGGCAACAGCACCTAAACCGGCATAATTTAATGCTGATTTTGGATTTGCGGCAATACCTTTATTGAAAACGACTTTCGCCGAATCAGCATAGTCCTGTTTAATGTACACCCAACCCAGATAAAAGAAATTCTCATCTTTGGTTGGCTGAGTAGTAGTAAGCGTTTTGAGCATCGACTCTGCTTTCTGATATTGTTCGGCGTCAATAGCTTTTTTGGCGTCGGCAAGGCTTTGCGCAAAAACTGATGATGAACCTAAAAATACCAGTCCTAATGAAGCCTTAGCTATTTTACTGATCATTTTCATCTTTATTTAGTTATAGTTTACTTTTTTAAAATTATCTCTCTCGGGGGAATTGAATCAGGTAGTAAACCCGATTTCAATATTATCCGTTGCCCCACATCACTGGCCAGGAACGTAACAAATCCCGCTGCTAAACCATTCTTACTTGAGCAATTGATCAAATATAAACTCCTGCTCAAGGGATACTGTTTTAAGACAAGCGATTCTTGCGAAGGTTTAAAATATTCATTTGGATACTGCTTGTTTCCTTCATCTCTAACCCCTACAACTTTCACTTTTTCAACATAATCTGCGTACTCTTTTTCAGGGTTATTAATCCAGCTAAAGCCTATAATGCCTAATGCATCAGGATGTTCGCTTACGTACTTAATAACTTCGATATTTGATTTAAGCGCGTATATATTCTTCTGCTTAAACTCCTTATTACCAGAGAAGTCCTTCAAATACCTTACCAAACTTGAGTTCGGATTGTCAAAAACTATAGTTTTATTTCCGTCCCCCTGGCCTTTAAGCTCCTTTTTTAATTGAGCGACAGTAATAGCGGTATCATTCGACGCCTTATTAACTATCAATGTAATTGCGTCAACTGCAAAAGGTACTTCCTCAACACTCAATGTACGGCGGGTTATTATATTACGCTCCGCGGTATCAAGCCTGCGCGATAATACCGCAAGCCTAACACTGTCGTTTAACAACATATTTACAGCCTGGTTTTCTGTTTTATAAATAAATACCGGGTCGGCGTTGGGGTACCGGCTTCTGTAAACATATTCTTCCTGTGCTACTATAGGCGAAAAAGATTCATCGGCTACGAAATTTGCTCTTCCGGCGTTGAAGCTGTCGGTTGGTACGGATTTTACTTGTTTTTGCTTACAAGCCTGTAAACCGGCTATTAAAACAATTAAAACCAATACATATACAACCCCTAATTTAATCTTCATACTGATCCTTCTTAAACAATCTCGAAAACCTCAAAATCGCGTACCCTATAATAAACGCACCGAAAAGTAAACGTTGATAATGTTGCAATTGCAGCGGGAGCGCGTCCCAAAACATGATCATGAGACCTAAAACCACAAAGCAAATAAATGCAGCAGTTCCTAAAATAAGCAAAAACCGCCTTTTGGGCGATTTTTGCTCTTTATTGTAATTAAATGGCATTACTTATTCTTCAGATGCTAAAGTAAAGCTGATTGGAACACTGTATTGTACACGAACCGGACGACCGTTTTGTATACCCGGTTTCCATTTTGGTGAATTTTTCAATACACGAACCGCTTCTTCGTCGCAACCGCTGCCAATGCCCCTTACAACCTTAATATCGGTTAAAGAACCATCTTTTTCCACAACGAATGTACAAATTACACGTCCTTGTGTATTGTTTTCGCGGGCTACGGCCGGATACCTGATGTTTTTGCTCAAATACTGACCAAATTTCTCCAAACCGCCGGCAAATTCAGGAACTTGCTCAACAGAAGTAAAGATTTGATTAGGATCGGCTTCAACAACCTGCTTAACGTCTGAGTTACCTACCGGCTCATCAATTCTGATGTCGGCGTTAGGATCACCTTTTTGGTCTTTTTGACCCGGATCGGCAACAGCAAGCTCTTTCACTGTCGGTGGATCTTTCTCCTTAACCTCGTTATCTGGTTTTACAACCGGAGGAGGGAAACGTACCTGGTCTACCTTTGGTTTTGGCGGTTCAGGTGGCGGCGGAGGTGGTTTTTTGGTTTGGTCAACCGGTGGCGGAGGTAACAGAACCACGTCTGTTATCTTCACTTTTTCGTCTTTCGCTGGGATAAGACCTTTGATCTTGTTGATGATAGTTGGCAAAGAAACTATAAATACAAAAACCACAATAGCAATGATCAACGACTTGCTGGTGTTTTTTGAATTCTCTTTCCTTAGCTCGTAAGCGCCATAGGCTTTATTACGATTACTAAAAACAACGTCGATCCATTCCTGCTTTAGTATGTCTAATTTTGATCCTAACATCTGTTAAGGCTTTAATGGAAGTTTATAACGTTATTTAATATTATTTATTATCGTTGTACAAGCCGTCTTTTTTAAGCAACTCAATCTCCGGTGCTGAAATATCAACAATACCATAGCTTTGGATATTGGCGATATTGATCTCATCAAGCGTGCTAACCATATTTTTATATTTTGATTTATCGCTTGGTTTAATCACAACAAACATGTATTTGCCTGTTTTTTGCTGTACTTCTTTGCTTTTTTCAATTAACGTTTTGCGTAACCCGTTAGGGCCAAAATTGTCAATTGTGGGCGCTGATTTTCCCGGCTCGCCGATGTACCACTCCAATTTATCGTCGCTTCCCAATAAAATGGTCATCGAACGAGAAGCGGCAATATCCATCTGATCTTTCGTTTTCTCATCCTTATCAGGCATGGCCAAGTCCATCGCTTTTGGTTTAGCGAGTGTAGTGGTCATGATGAAGAAGGTGATCAACAAGAAAGCCAGGTCAACCATCGCGGTTAAATCTACACGGGTTGATTGCTTCTTACTGCGAACCTTACCGCCTTTATGTTTGCCTCCCCCGGAGGTATCTAATTCTGCCATGGTCTTTTATTTTTTTGGAGCACCACCGGCGCTGCCCAAATCCGTAATTAAACTAAACTTGTTAACTTTTTGCTTTTGCAAAATACCGATAACATCCTTTATAACCGGATATTCCTCTTTGCTATCACCTTTAATAGCTAAACGAAGTTCCTTGTTGTGTAAGGCTTTGGTAGCTATACGGGCCTGGCGAATCCAGTTGGTAAGCTCTGCCGAAACAGAGTCTCTCGGGATACCCGGCTGTGCATATTTCTTTTGCTGATCAGCAGATAAAGCAATAAACTGTTTCAACTGGTTCATTGGCACGCCAAATGAATTGATAGATGAAAAACGTGTTTGCTCTTCAGGGGTAAAGGTCATATGATATATCGAACCCATCTGGTTCAACATTTCCTTACGGATATCAACACCTTCAACACCAAAGAAAGCTTTTTGATCACCTACAGATACTGTAGCAAAATCAGACTCAGGCACTGGCTGCTGGATTGAAGACTTTGGTATATCAATAGGTACCGGATCCTCGGTTTTTACTTTTGCGGTCATGATGAAGAAAGTAAGCAGCAGAAACGCCACGTCGCACATAGCGGTCATGTCAATTGCGGTGCTCTTTCTTGGAACTTTTATCCTTGCCATGTTAAATTTCTTAAAAATATATAGTGTTTCAGTATTAACTATCTTGCCCCTAACTTATTGTGCATGAGGCATAGCACTAATATATTCTTATTTATTTTTGTGAGATGAAGCAAATGTTTGTACAATGCTAAATCCTGTTTCGTCAATAGCGTAAGTCAACTTATCAATTTTTGATGTAAATACGTTGTACATAACAATTGAAATAGCTGAAGTACTGATACCGAATGCAGTGTTGATCAAGGCTTCAGAAATGTGAGCAGATAGTTCAACCTGGTTAGGTACACCGGCAGTTGCTAATGAAGAGAACGCTTTGATCATACCCACAACCGTTCCTAACAGACCGGTTAATGTACCGATAGATACCAAAGTAGCGATGATAGTTAAGTTTTGCTCAAGCATTGGCATTTCTAAAGCTGTAGCTTCTTCAATATCTTTTTGGATAGCTAAAGTTTTTTGATCAACGTCAAGGTTTGGTTCAGCTTCCATTTCGCCGTATTTTTTCAGTGCTGATTTGATAACGTTAGCAACAGAACCTTTTTGTTTGTCGCACTCTGCAGAAGCACCTGCAATGTTACCGGCATTTAAAAGAGATTGGATTTTCCTTACGAAGCTATCAACACTACCAGTACCTGAAGCTTTGCTGATAACGATGAAACGCTCGATAGAGAAAACGATAACCATTAATAAGAAACCCATGATCACCGGTACGATAACACCACCACTGTGAACTGTGCCGAAAATGTCTGTTGGATAAGCGTTAACATCACCACCTTTAAAGTGGCTTGGATCACCTAAAATGAATATAAAGATACAGGTTGTAACAATAAGACAGATTGGAATGGTTAAAGAAGCAAACATGCCAGATGCACTTGAGCTTTCTTTCTTAACAGGAGTAGTTGGTTTTGTTGGTGCGTTTGCCATTACTTTTGAATTTTTAGTTTTTGTTTTTGTTTATTTTATAAGTTAGTTAAAATGCGCTGTTTGTTGGGAATAACAAAAATAGAATTTTATTGAATTAAAAAAACCATTTATGTTATTCTTTACAATTTTTTAATACAGAATATCATTCTGTGTATTGTTGGTGAATATAAACGCAACATTACAATTTTATTGTGTGTTACCAACACAATTATATGCAATGAAAACCATTTTTTTTAAAAATAGCAAGTGATAACACATAAAATTTGTGTTACCAAGCTAAAATAGCCCGTTTTTTTAAGTTTATAAAAGGTATCTGTACCTTTTAACTATGATGCAAGCTTTGTAACAGATAGTTGTGCACTTTGTTTAAAAATGCTTCTTTCAAATAAGTTTGTTAAACTATCGGTTTATAATTGTTTATTTTTTTTCAGATCACCCGCCGGCTTTTTTAGCTTTATACCCGTCGGTTTGTAATAATACAAGTATTTTATCCCTGAAATCGCCCTGGATCAGTATTTCGCCATCTTTAACCGAGCCACCAACCCCGCATTTCGATTTCAATTTTTTCCCCAACGCTTCCAGGTCAGCATCGGCGCCAATAAACCCCGCAATGCGCGTAACCAGTTTGCTGCCTCCTTTACGGTCAAGATATATTTTAAGATTTTGCTGCTGTGGCGGCAATGTTTCGGCCCCTCCCCCACCGGTTTCCTGGTATTGAAAATCGGGGTCGGTCGAGTAAACTACGCCTGTAAAATTTTTCTTAGCCATATTGATCAATTTTTAAATGACGGGCCAACTATAACCTTTAATGATTTTGGCAATATATTAATATCTATCCCCTTACCCGCCACCTGGGGTTCGCCATCCAGGTGAATAGGGCCGGCGTGCTCCCTTTTGATCAGGATCTGCTTACCGCGGATAATTTCTACGTATTTTGAGCTTTCGGTTGCTTTAATCAGCATACGCATGCTCATCTCCGGAAACCTCCACAGCGGAAAAGGCTTTATCACGCAAACATCCAGCAAGCCATCCTGCAGGCTTGCCTTGGGCGATATATGCACATTATTGCCGTATTGCGAAGAATTGGCTATACTGAGCATAAATGCCTTATAATCATATTTCTTTCCGTCGATATCCAGGTGATAGTTTTGCGGCTGGTAGCCAACCACCTCTTTTATCGACGATTTTATATAACTGATAAAACCGCGCTTTTTACCATGCGAAAAGATCTCGCTGATGTGAGCGTCAAACCCCATGCCTGCCATATTAAAAAACGGCTGCCCGTTAATCCTGGCCGAATCAATAATTTCGGTACGGCCCGAGGCAAGGTTTTTAATGGCATCCCTTGTATCCATAGGGATCCCTAAAAACCTCGAAAGCCCGTTGCCTGAGCCAAATGGTACTATGCCAAGCGATGTATCAGTATCTACAATGGCCGAAGCCACTTCATTAACCGTGCCATCACCGCCAACGGCCACCACGGTATCAAATTTGCCTACAGCCTCGGCCGCTATTACCCGCGCATGGGCTATGCCATCGCTAAACGCTATAACCGGTTCCATTACACCGGCATCAACAGTATCTTTAATCAGTTCAGGCACCCCGTCCTTCTTCTTCCCGCCCGAAATTGGGTTTATTATAAATAACGCTTTCCGTTTCAACTATATATATTATTTCAATCGTCAAAAGTAAATGTATTTTCGGCTTTGTGAAATTTGTTTTATTTTTACCGCCCGAATGTGGACTGATTTAATGCTCCCTTTTACACCGGAGCCGGATTGCAACCACGTAAAAAAGTGCTAAAACCATGCTTCTTTTTACTGCCCGATCCGCCTTAAAACCCTCCCAGTCGATTTTTACTTTACTTATTTAAATTTTATGTCATATTTATTTACTTCAGAGTCTGTATCAGAGGGTCACCCGGATAAAGTGGCCGATCAGATCTCGGACGCGCTGATTGATCATTTTTTAGCATTTGATGCCGAATCGAAAGTTGCCTGCGAAACGCTGGTAACCACAGGCCAGGTTTTTTTAGCCGGCGAAGTAAAATCAAAAGCCTATCTCGACGTACAGAAGATTGCCCGCGAGGTGATCAACAGGATCGGGTATACCAAAGGCGAATATATGTTTGACGGCAGTTCATGCGGTGTGCTATCGGCCATCCACGAACAATCGCCCGATATTAACCAGGGGGTTGACCGCACCGCCAAAGAAGAGCAGGGCGCCGGCGACCAGGGCATGATGTTTGGCTATGCCACTGTTGAAACCGACAACTATATGCCGCTTGCCCTTGATATAGCCCACGCTTTATTAATTGAGCTTGCAGCCATCCGCCGCGAAAACAATGAGATCAAATACCTCCGCCCGGATGCAAAATCGCAAGTTACGCTTGAGTACAGCGACGACAACAAGCCGCAGCGTATTGATGCCATCGTTATATCAACTCAACACGATGATTTTGACGACGAACCGGCCATGCTTGCCAAAATCAGCGCCGATATCATCAGTATCCTGATTCCGCGTGTTAAAGCTAAATATCCTAAATACGCCCACTTTTTTAACGACGATATTAAGTACCACATCAACCCAACCGGTAAATTTGTTATCGGCGGGCCGCATGGCGATACCGGCTTAACCGGCCGCAAAATTATTGTGGATACCTACGGTGGTAAAGGTGCACATGGTGGTGGTGCTTTCTCGGGTAAAGATCCTTCAAAGGTCGACCGCTCGGCTGCTTACGCTACCCGCCACATTGCTAAAAACCTGGTTGCCGCCGGTTTGTGCGATGAAGTGCTTGTACAGGTATCCTACGCAATCGGCGTAGCGCAACCAATGGGTATTTACGTAAATACTTACGGCACCGCCAAGGTCGACCTGCATGACGGCGACATTGCCAAAAAAGTAGAAGGTATTTTCAATATGACCCCATACGCCATTGAAACCCGCTTTAAACTGCGTAACCCTATTTACAGCGAAACCGCGGCTTACGGCCATTTCGGCAGGCCTAACGAAATAGTTACCAAAACTTTTGTTGGCCACGACGGCAGCAAGTTGGAACGCGAAGTTGAGCTGTTTACCTGGGAAAAGCTTGATCATGTTGATAAGGTTAAAGCAGCCTTCGGGTTGTAATTAATTACACCTATATAATATACGCAATAGCGGCGGGCTTACCTGTCGCTATTGTTGTTTAAGCCCCCTCTATATCTCCCCCGGTTGGGGAGAATTGAAGCCCCTCTCCCCGGAGAGGGATTTAGGGTGAGGCTCCTTCCTAATTAAATTATAAATACATACATTTATCACCCAAAATCCCCCGAACCTAATTAATGCCCACTAATACCCGTAATGCCGTAACCGCTATTATTTATTTTGCTGTATCAGTTATGATAACGGCATGGTTCATTGAACAAAAGTTTGGCTATGTGGTAACTCCAGATGCCATATTGCTATCCAACATTGTTGCAGCCATTAAATGGATAGTGATGACGATTGCGGCAATGGTTTTACTTAAAGAAAACAAATGGTTATTTATCAGGCGTACGGCGTTTGCCAGCCTGGCGGGAAGCTGCGCCATGTTTTCTGTTTATGCGTTCAGATATATACCCGTAAGCAGCTGGCAGCAATTCACCTACGCCATGGCTTTTTCCCTGCTGGTAATGACGATATTCTTTTTTAAGGCCATTATAAGTACCCGGCTATCGCTTAAATGGTTTGCGGCATGGTTGGTTTGCCTTGTTATAAGTATTGTATTACAAGTTAAAGTGGTGTTTAGCCTGCACCCCGGAATTGTAACAAATGAGGTGTCCCATTTTTTTGATTCCCGAAAAAAAAGTGAAATTTCCTGATCCCTTCTTTTTTTAAAAATCACAAGTGTTCCATTTTTTGAGAGCCAGAACGCGAAACAGGCTTTTCATGAAACACCTTAAAAATCAACTATTTAGCATTTTTGGTGAAACATAGTTAAATATTTGATTATCAACAATTAAAGCTTTTTACCAGTAAATTTAACCGCTCATTAAAGCAGTAGTTCAACCGCGTTTTTCATCTTTTATTTTTCACGTTTTTTTGCTGTTTTTTGGGCATTTTTATTTGAACCCTCCATTTTACCGGCAGGTACTGACAAAACAGCGCCACCAATATTGCAAAAACCTAAAGCTAAATTTGGGCCTCGCACAACCCTCTCCTTTGGAGAGGCTTATGAAAATTTCCCCGGGGGCATTAAGTCAATATTTCTAAGCCGGAAGCCATAAGTCGGGTTTCTTCCCGTTATGCTGTAAATATTCGGAAGATTTTTAATTCCCTCCCCTAGGAGCATAGCCGTTAACTTAAGAGGTTAATTCAGCTTAAACGCATCAAACTCCCCGCTCGAGAGAGGGCGGGTTGGAAAAAAGCGGGAGCAGGTATGTGTTATACAAGCGATAAGTTGCGCGTAGAGTAACACACCCCTCTCAAGAGGGGAATCGCGCAATCCTTCGCTTTTTTTATTTCTTCTGAACACTTATGCCGCTTTACCCGGGAACTACGACTTTGCCCTAAACACTGAGCATTAATTTATCAACGACATAACGCTATGATTGAAAAAAATGGACGACCACTGGTTGTAGAAATGATCCGCGCCGATGTACGCGAGGCGGCGCGAAGAGACGCTAAAAGAGGGATTCGCCCGAGGGTTTATGACCCTGACGCTATCATTCCCGATGCCTTTATTATTCACCAGGCCAGTACATGGATGGCGATGGAACGCGAACGCCAAACGCCCCGGATGCTGTTTGGCGAGTTTTGGCTTGAGGGCGAGCTATGCATCCTGTTTGCCGATACCAACATGGGCAAAAGTTTACTGGCCGTACAACTGGGCGACAGCATTACCCGCGGACAGGCCATTACGCCTTTTAAAATGGATGCCGAGCCCAGCCCGGTTCTCTACATTGATTTTGAACTAACCGGCAAACAATTTGAACAGCGCTATACCGACGGCAGCGCCACCCACACCTTTCACGAAAATTTTTATCGCGGCGAGTTTGACCAGATGACCGGCCTGCCGCAAGATTTTAAAACTTTTGATGAATTTATTACCCACGCGCTTAGTCGCGCTATTAAACGTACCGATGCCAGGGTGCTTATTATTGATAATATTACCTGCCTGCGCAACGGTACCGAACGCAGCAGCCAGGCCCTCTCGCTCATGAAACAGCTTAAACTGCTTAAAACCCGCCATGGCCTCAGCATCCTGGTGCTGGCCCACACACCCAAGCGCAACCCTTCACTGCCTATTACCCGCAACGACCTCCAGGGCAGCAAAATGCTCATCAACTTTGCCGACAGCGCTTTCGCCATGGCCGAAAGCCAGACCCTGCCCGGCTACCGCTACCTCAAGCAGGTAAAACAACGCAGCACCGCCGAAATGTACGGCAGCCATAACGTATGCCTGGGCCGGCTGGAAAGGCAAAACGGCTTTTTGCAGTTTGTATTTTCCCATACCGATAATGAGGTTAAACACCTGCGCCGCTACAGCCAGGTAGAACGGCAACGCCGGGCCGCAGATGCGCTGGCGCTTCATAAACAAGGCCTGAGCCAAAGGCAGATTGCCGGGCGGTTGGAGATGAGTTTATCGGCGGTGAACAGGGTGTTGGGGGTTGCGGAAGGATAGTTTTATTATTTAAGGCATATCATGGCGCGGGTATGCAGGGTTGGGTTGAGATGTGGGGTACTCGTGACTCTTCTACTAACCGATTATGCATTTAGCAAAAGTCACGAGTACGCCAACGCTTTGCCGGAGCTGCATACTCGCGCCAGTTAGGATAGGAAGGGATTTTTCAGTTGCTACTGTCATTGGAACGCTGGTTGAGTACCTGGGAATGAGAAAAGTAAATACAATTGGAATAGAATTAGCCAATAAATGCATGTTGATGGCAGGAATCGCTTACAATCTTAAAAAGTTAATTAAATATGAAGGAAAGTCGTTCTTGCAGGTAATAATGAGCCTTTTAGAAGCATTTAAAAGCTCCCGTTTTTACTACACATAATCAGGTTTTTCAGGAAAGTGATTAGATAACGAATACTTATTTGTTGTCTAAGTATTCGTTGTGCAACGGCCACGAGGACGCTTGCGGCAGCGGGGGATGGTCGGGAAGTCTTTGCATTTCGTTATTAGCCTGTTTAACCTCCACGAGGGAAGCTTGCAGTATCGGGGATGACGTTTTTTTATATTAAAACATGCCAGCTCATTAACTTATGTAGCCTAATAATGGCATCTATATAGTTATGCACCAAAGAAATATTTTCATATAAAGTATTTGTTTAGTGTTTAAATACTTACATTTAACAAATATAAAACCTATTCACAATGACAGAATCAAAATTCAAAACGGGAGACATTGTTTATCTTAATTCAGGTATCCCCCCAATGACAGTAGTATGGGTTGAAAGCGATCAAACCAATGTTATATTTTGGAACGCTCAACTTAATCGATTTGATGAAAATACATTTTCAACGAGTTGCTTATATTCATCATAAACTTATTATAATTATTAGGATAAATTATAGCCATTCTAATATAGAAGTATTGACTGTTGTCAGAAATATTTATGCAGTTGTCTATTAAGATGACGTTTAAATAGTAATTAATTTTATATTCGTGGCGATATTTGTATTTGTAATTAATGGCTATTGAAGAAGAATTGGTAGATCTGGTAGGTTATCATGGTACTAATTTAGATTTACTGCCGTTGATTGATAAAGAGTCTCTTAAAATAAGCAAGGGGCGAGTTCATTGGTTTGGAAGTGGATGCTATTTCTTTGCTGAAGGGATTAATACCTTACCTATTGATCAAATTGCTAAAGCGTGGGCCATAGATCAAGCTTGGGATGGTAATACAAAGTCTTTTAAATATTCTGAATGGATGATTTTAGAGTGTAAATTTAAGATTGCACCAAGCGAAATATTAGATTTAACTTTGCACGAGGGATTGAAATTATTTAACGAGTTCAGAGACTCCTTGTTAAAAAAGCTTTTTGAAGCAAACAAGAGAATTAAAGTTGAAGATTATCAAGACAGTGATGTGTTTGATATTATGAAACAAAACCTTGATTTGAAAGTTATTATTGGAAACGTGTTTATAAAATATGCTGAACTAAGAACACTAGCACCAAAACTTCAATCGAGAGTTCCAAATGTTACAATGTTTTGTGTGCAACAAGGGGATGAAGATTTCATATACCCCTATAGCATGAAGTTAATAAAGAAAGGACAAATTACATGGACATAAAAGCAATTAGGGAAAAAATGAATAATTATTTTGACAATGTTTCCCCGGAAAAAATTGTCAAAGAATTTGTTCAAAGAGGATATGTTTTGGAAACATGCCCCCCAGACAAATCATACTTTACAACATATGCCCACCCACTTGGGCATAACGGATTGTTTAGTACACCACTACCAAAAAAGCAAGGAAAAACCCTTGCTTTTTTTATATAATATTATTTAGCTTTACGCATGCAAATCACCGTTGAAAAATTATTTGTCAAACAACTAAGTTTAATAGGTAGTCCTAACGAACCAAATTCTGAAACTTCAAGAATATACGATTTAAAGTTTGATAAAATTTTCCCGGATGAAAACCTAAGGTCATTTTCGATATTATTTAAATTAGAAGTAAGTAATAGTTCTGAATTCGATCTTAAGATACAATATGAATGTTTGTTTTCTACAGAAGAAGATATAACAACTGAATTCAAAGAGTCCCATTTCCCGAACATTAACGCCCCAGCAATTGGGTTTCCTTTTCTAAGAGCCTATATTTCATACCTACTGATTAATTCTGGATTTGAACCTGTTTTACTTCCCACTATAAATTTTACATCTTTTGTTACTAAGGAAAAAACTGATGTTGACAATGATATTATTTAGTTCACAGTTGTAAACCAAATAATATCATTGTCACCCCTGCTACCGCAAGCCAAATTCGAGACATAGCATATTTACCAAGCCTTTCAGTAGCAAAAAATCGGGAACGCTGCCGCAAGGCTGTGCCTTGTAGCCCACATGCAAGGTATAAAACAATGCATCTGCATTACATTAAAGTATCAGCCATGCCTCCCCGCCACCGCAAGCAAATCCTGACCTATGCAATAAATATACGTCGATAAACCGGCGGTTGGTAACCTGCCCAAAAGGTATATTGTCCCGGGCAGGCCCTTTGGCAACATATCAAAATCAACAGGCTTTATTTCATTCGCACCTGCAAAAACATCTAACTGCTGCCCACCGAGGAGGGCGTTACGCCAAAACGCTGCTTAAATGATCTGCTGAAGTGGGCTGTGGTTTCAAATCCGCTTTCAAAAGCCACGTCGCTTATCGTTTTTTCACTGTACATGCTCAGCAGGCTTCTGGCGTATTGCAGGCGCTTTTCTAATAACCACTTGCCGGGCGTACTGTTAAAGGTTGCCTGAAAATCTCTTTTAAATGCCGAAAGACTGCGGTTGGTTAATTGGGCAAATTGCTCCAGTTTTAAATTGTAACGGTAATTGTCTGTCATTACCCTTTCCAGGCTTATTGCGCGGGGCTCGTTCACCAATGAACAAAAGTAGGAGAGCAATTCGCTGTTAACGGGATTATCCGCTATAGTTAGGATCAGTTCCTTAAATTTTAATTCTAACAGGGATTGCGCGGGTTCCCTGGCTTCGGCAAAGTAAGAAGCCATGGAATGAAAGAAACCCGCCAGGGTTTCGCTGGAATTCAAGGTGATCACCTGCCTGTGCCCGGCGCTTTTTACAGGTGCGCTAAATTTTTGGCCGAGGGTTTGACAAATAAACTCGTCGGGAATAAAGAAGAGTACAAGGCAAAATCCTTCGTCAAAAAATTGTTCAAGTACGAATGCCCCTTTCCTGATAAACACGCAGCTACCTGCACCAATATCGTACGACCCTTCGGCGGTATGCCAAATCTTCCTACCCTCCACTACGTAAAACAGGTAATTGTGTTGGGTCCAGAGCGGCGAAAATTTGTTCTTCATCAGGCGTGCTTCGGCGGGGCAGCTGAATACAGTGATCAGCGACTCGTTGCAGTTAAACTGACGATAATAGTTGGGGTGTTGCAGCACCCTGTCATACAAATTATTCATAACGCAATACTATAAGCTAATTTAATTATTTTGAACTTTTAGGTCATTATTCTGGGCTTTTCAGACAAAAATATTCTTATCGCTCTCATTAACTTTGTTTCAATATCATAAACATAACACAATACAAATCAAAAACTTAAACCCATGAAAAATATGAACCCAAACAAAGCACTATGGGAAAAGGGTGATTTCACCCAGGTAGCAGCTACCATGCGCGAAAGCGGCGAGGAACTGGTTAATAAACTGGGAATAACCAAAGGGATGAAGGTACTTGACCTGGGTTGCGGTGATGGTACAACCGCTATACCGGAAGCCAGGCTGGGCGCAGATGTTACCGGCGTTGATATAGCCGCTAACCTTGTTGCAGCAGGTAACGCAAGGGCAAAGGCCGAAGGACTGGGTCAATGCAGGTTTTATGAGGGAGACGCGACCGACCTTCACGAATTAAAAGATGGTTCGTTTGACACTGTGGTTAGCATTTTCGGAGCAATGTTTGCTCCAAAACCTTTTGACGTAGCTAAAGAAATGGTGCGCGTAACCCGGCCCGGCGGCAGGATAATCATGGGTAACTGGATACCCGGCGACCCTACCCTGGTGGCACAGATCCTTAAGATAAGTTCGGCCTATACGCCGCCACCGCCCGAAGGTTTTGTAAGCCCGATGTTATGGGGTATTGAAACAAACGTTACAGAACGTTTTAAAAGTGCCGGTATAAATGAAGAAAATATTTCTTTTACCAAAGAATCCTTTACGTTTAAGGCCCCATACGCGCCGGCCAACTTTGTTCAGGTTTTCAAAAACTACTATGGCCCAACTATGAACGCCTTTGAAGCTGCGGAAAAAAATAATAAAGCTGACGAACTGCAACATGAACTGGAAGCTTTGTTCAATGACCAAAATACGGGTGGGGAGCAAAATACTAATATAAAGGCTACCTTTTTGAAAGTTACGGTAGTTAAGTAGCACGGCTAAGCTTAATTTAAAGGCATCACATTTTTGTGTTGCCTTTTTTGCTGGTGAGAAGTTGAAATGATTTTACGACATTCAGCACATTCCCCACAAGGCCTTTCGCTGGCGCACGCGTGTCGTGGCCGTTGCACAACGAATACTTAGACAACAAATAAGTATTCGTTATCTAATCACTTTCCTGAAAAACCTGATTATGTGTAGTAAAAACGGGAGCTTTTAAATGCTTCTAAAAGGCTCATTATTACCTGCAAGAACGACTTTCCTTCATATTTAATTAACTTTTTAAGATTGTAAGCGATTCCTGCCATCAACATGCATTTATTGGCTAATTCTATTCCAATTGTATTTACTTTTCTCATTCCCAGGTACTCAACCAGCGTTCCAATGACAGGCTCCACTGTGCTTTTTCTTATGACCATCATTTGTTTGCCATAGGCCTCGTTTAATCGTTTGTGCATGTCGTCAAACAGCGGCTTAGAAAGCGAATTTGTAATTGTTTTATAGGTTGATTTTTTGAGGCACTGTTTGCGAACAGAACATACCGCACAATCGGATCGTTTACTCATATATTCTTTAGAAACGCCGTGATGATCCTTATAACCAATAAATTTTAAGCTATTACCCTGACTACATTGGTATGTATCATTTTCAGCATTATATGTAAAACCCTGCCGTTCTGACTTGTAAGTGCCTGTGTTGGGGATATATCCGGTAATTCCTCTTGAAACAAGGCTTTGCAATACAGTTGAACTGCTATAATTAGCATCCGCAATTACTTCCTTTACCTCCAAACCATGATCTCCGAGATTGACACAAACTTTATCAAGCACTGTATCAAGACATTGGTTGTCCTTTTTGTCTGCATGGCAGGCTCCAATGCTTGTAATCACATAGCTGGATGTATCTACGCTAAGCTGACTGAGATAATTTAACTTAGTTACCTTGCCCGGTTTTACAGACATTCTCGCATCCGGATCAGTAGTACTTGCCCGGTTAGCATTACTGCGCTTTTGTGTTTTTTGCCTTCCTGATTTATCGGATAAGTGATCATCTCCTTCAGTTGCCTGACCTTCTTTTAACTGGTCTGTGAACACCTGTCCATCCTCTAAAATATCCTCAACACTACTCATTGATGCATTCGCTTTTACAAACACACTATCAACTGCCTGTCTTTTGCCGGTTAACATTCCTTTGTCTATGCACTGCTTTAATACTTGTTTAAATAATTGGTTAAATATGTCTTCATCATAAAGCTGACGGGTACGACTTAAAGTAGAATGCCAAGGCAATTCTTCGTCGATATCGTAACCAATAAAATAAAGAATATCAAGGCGCATGGATGATATGTTAATGATGCGCCTATCACTTGGCTGATTCTCCAAATAGCCTACGAGTAATAACTTAAAGAAAACAACCGGGTCAATACTTTTTTGTCCGTCTTTTCCGTAATACTTAGCGGTAGAAGCATATAAAAACTGAAGATCTAGTGTTTCTTTCAGCTTTCGGTATATGTTGTCTGCCGGAACACGGTCGGATAATTGGAAATTGGTAAAGAGTTTCTCTTGATAGTGCTTCTTTCCTTGCATGTCATTAAGATACTAAAAACCAGTATCTTAACATAAATTATTATAAAATAACTGGCGCGTTGTGCAACGGCCACGTGTCGCGTGTGTCCCACATGCTAAGTAACACGTCATGCTTGCCTATATATGTGCCTGCATGCTCGATAATCCATTATCCCTTGTCATCTGCATATCTTTATAAGCAAATTAGATACACGCGACACGCGTGCACCAGCCATAAGACATTAACTAAGCCTTTTATCCAACAAAAAAAGGCTAATCATCTCTGATCAGCCTTTTCACATAATTACCCCGTTTAGTCTATTACATTTAACATTCATTTTCCTTTGTACTGTGCGCAACAAAAAAACCGCATAATGCACTTGCGCTTAATGCCAATAATAACGTAATCATAGTGTTTAATTTTAGGTGAATAATTAATTAATACTATAATTAGTACGTATAAAACGGGCTATGGTTTTATTAAAAAGCTTGTTTTTAGTACATTTAAAGCACTTTTATAAATCTCATCGCTTGAAGGAATAAACATTATTAATTTATTATTATTACCAGCAAATTTTCGCTACAATTAAAAACATATTTCACTATCAATACACTATTTAGCCGTTAATTGTTATTCATCAACATTTTTTGCCTCTCCCTTCTTCTTGTTTTTCTCTTCACTTTTCTTCTCTGCCTCCTCTTTAGCTATTTGGGCGTTCCGTTCAAAATAATATTCGTCAAGAATGTCCTCCATATCGACTTTGCGGTAATCTTTGTTCTTGATTTTTTCCACCAGTCTCGGCTTATCGCTCACTATATCGCTCATAACTGCAATAAAATGTTGGCGGTCGAGCTCAGTAACGTTGTCGGGATCCGGGCCATAGTAATAAGTTCTGTCAAGATTGGAGTAAAACATGGTGGCTCCGCTACCAAAGCCTCCCACAGCAGTTTGATTATAACGCAGGCGTACATATAGTTTGGTTGGCCTATCAATAAGCACCAGCAAAATAGGAAAAAGCTCAAGGTCTTTATTATGCGATACTACGAAGCTATCTATCCCTATTACAAAAGCCCTAAACTGCGCAGTTTTAATCTTTTGTTTATCGCCATCAACAGTAACACGATACAGAAAATCATCACCTACGCCTTTGAAAAGACTACGATTAGGGACATTCCATCTAATAAAGCCGGTTATTTTGTTGTTTTGCAGGTCGTAATAGCTTCCGGGGTTCCATCGGCTAAGTACGTTTTTTTGCTGGGCACCTGCATCCATAAAGGCAGCACACAGAAACAGGAGGGTAAAAAATTTGCGCATAAAGCTCAGGTGTTGTTGGTATACAATGCTGTGAAAATACACAAATTACCAATAGCACCCAATAACGATATTACCTGATTTTTCGACCAACAAAAATCATATCTTTAAAATAATTAATTTACCTGGACTTATCTGCCTGCTATGGAACCTATTGCACCAGCCCAAACTATTAACCAGATTATTGAACAGTTAGAGGCCATTATTGCCGACGCTATAAAAACCGACAGCCGGGCGGGGTATTTTGCAGCCCTGTACCATAAGGTTACCTGCAAGGTAAGGGAAGGCATCCAGAACGGTGAGTTTGAAAACCCTGCCCGCATGGAACAGCTGGACGTGATCTTCGCCAACAGGTACATTATGGCTTATCATTGCTGGCAGCAAAAACACCCCTGCTCACAGTCGTGGGAGTTGGCTTTTAGTATTTTTGATAAACCGTCGAGACTGGTACTGCAGCACCTGCTCATTGGTATGAACGCCCATATCAACCTTGATTTGGGTGTTGCTGTTGTAGAAGTAGCGCGAAATCTTAACCAGCCGCTAACCGAGGTCCATAATGATTTTAATTCCATCAATACTATACTTTCGGCGCTTACTTACGAGGTGATCAGCGAGCTGAACCGGATCTCGCCGCTGCT
The DNA here is from genome assembly GCF_017569325.2 of Mucilaginibacter gossypii. NCBI lineage: Bacteria > Pseudomonadati > Bacteroidota > Sphingobacteriia > Sphingobacteriales > Sphingobacteriaceae > Mucilaginibacter > Mucilaginibacter gossypii. Next base: position 4,274,437 of record NZ_CP071878.2, read on the forward strand.
GTCACTGGCGGGCCTGCATGCGCAAAATAATTCTATCCTCATCCAGTTTGCCCTTGGCAATGCCCGCGATGGCGCCTGGTGCTTTGCCGAAGACCTGTTTACCCGTAACGGGGATGCTTATCCTAAGCAGATTGCCAGCAGGGATAGTGATATCAATAAACTGGGGCTTGGCATTGTTAACCCCGTTAGGATGCTGCGTATTACCGTATGGATCATTCACCTGTTTGAAAAACGGGCCCCATCCAAAATAACTGAGATTTTGAGCACTTATAAGAAAACTTATTTAAAGGTGAATTAGATGTTTAGCGCTGGGTAAACGCTGAATTGCAAGAAGAAGCGGGAAATCCTATTTGTAAAACGCAATCAGCACAAAAAACAATACCAGCATTCCTCCACCAAAAAACTTCACATAATTGTTAAGCCATTGAGGTATATAAAAGAGATACCGATAGCTGGGAAGGTGTTGCCCTGTAAACACTGCACGCAGTATTTTATAAATATATAGCGGAATATTACACAGATATACACCAAGTAAACCAATTGTTTCGAGCGTTGAGCCTATGTGTAACACGCTTTGGAATTTAGATTATTTATAATACAATAATAATTAATATTGTGTATCCTCGGGCAGTCAATTAAATATAAAGTACATAACGTTCTATATAAGGCTTCCTAACAATAAACCTCTCCCTCATCAAAATTCATTATCTTTGCCCGCTGATCGGTGAAAACAGCTGTTAATCGGTGCCTTCATCCAAAAATTGGTGAAATCATAAATGCAAACAATAACAACCTGGGAAAAAGGCTACAACAACTACGGGCCATGGCTTAAGGAAAAATACAAAGGCCATCGCGTGTTTAAAGTAATTGTTGATGGTGGTTTTACCTGCCCCAACCGGGATGGGTCGAAGGGTTACGGCGGTTGCACTTACTGTAATGTTGATTCATTTACGCCTTCCGTAAGCCGTAACGCCCCCACAGTACGCCAACAGGTTGAAGAAGGTATGGAACGCGCCCGTAAAGGCAACAAGGCTGATAAGTTTATTATTTACTTTCAGCCCAATACCAATACCTACGCCCCGGCGCATTACCTCAAAATGCTGTACGATGAAGCCCTGAGCTACGGCACCGAAGATATCGTAGGCCTTTCGGTAGGTACCCGGCCCGATTGTATCGATGCGGAAAAGATTGCTTTATTGGAAAGCTATACCGATCGTTTTGATGTTGACCTGGAAATGGGGATGGAAAGTATCTATAACGATACCCTGAACCAGATTAACCGCGGCTGTAGTCACGAAGAACTGGTGAAAGCCCTGAGCCTGGTCGAAAATTCAAAACTGGATATCTGCGTGCATACCATTTTCGGTTTCCCCTGGGAAACCAAAAAAATGATGTTGAAATATGCCGACGAGATCAACCGTTTTAAACAGATCAAGTTTGTAAAATTCCACCACCTTCATATTGTTGAAGGCTCGGTAATGGGCGTAAAATACAAACGCGAACCCTTCCACCTGTTTGGTATTGACGAATATGCCGATTTTCTGTGCGAGCTGTTACCGCTTGTTCGCCCGGATATCGTGATCCAGCGCCTCTTCGGTCTCAGCGACCGCGAACTCCTCATCGCCCCCAACTGGGGTTTGAAAAAATCAGAGATCCAATATTATATTGATCAAAGAATTTTGAGCAGAGGTGTGGTGCAGGGAAGTGGTCTGAACCTTGATTTATAGGATTTGAGGATTGTCAGGATTTTTTATGCCGTGGTAGTTTTTCAGAAAAAACGAGGGTTTGTGCGATTCCCTCTCTGCCGTTGTTGGTGTTGTCACCAACAACATTTAGAATATGATGTATTGAACAAATAGAAGTTGTTGGTGACAACACCAACAACGGCGAGAGATTACTCGGATTTTCAGGTAAAATCCATCAATCCGGCAAATTCCCCAAATCCCGGTTCTGGTTTAACGAATAAGCAAATCAATGCTCTTCCCCCTGCAACTAAAAACTGCCACTGCAACTTAAAATATCACCACTTGTCAGCTGTTACTTTCTAAACATTGGTATCCCTTTTGCAAACATTTACGTATAATTAAATTCATCTGAAAGTTAAATACGTCTATTTTGTCACAAAGAGCACAATCCAATTATATCCCGGCGTTAACCGGTGTAAGGGCCATGGCGGCTTACCTGGTTTTCATATCGCATTTTGCCTATGTGTTTGATGAGAAATTTCCCCACTCTGTGCAACGTTTCTTTAACGAGTTCCATATCGGGGTTACTATTTTCTTTGTGCTTTCGGGCTTTTTGATCGCATTTCGTTATTTTGATAGTTTTAAATTAACAAAAGCCTGGTTTCTGCAATACCTTAAAAACCGGGTGGCGCGCATCTATCCCATGTATGCCTTGCTTACCATTGGCGCGTTCATAGCTTATCATTTTACCCAAAACCAAACAGTAACAGCAGGACAAAACCCGGTGGTTATGTTTTTTATGAACATCGTTTTTGTGCGCGGCTTTTTTGACCAGTTTAAGTTTACGGGCATTGCCCAGGGCTGGTCGCTCACGGTTGAAGAATGTTTTTACTTTTCGGCGCCATTTATTTTCCTTATCGCCACTAAATACAAAAAGTTTTATATCCAGCCTATCGCGGTTACCGGTTTAGGGGCTTTGCTGGTATTCATCTTTAGTCATGTAAACTGGTTCGGCTTCTTCGGCAACTTTACGTTCATGATGCTGTACACCTTTTTGGGCCGATGCTTTGAGTTTTATGCGGGCATTCAGCTGGCGCTCATAGTACGCAAACAAAAACTGGATGGCACAAGCAAAAAAAAGTTCACTTACCTGGGCTTTTTCCTGATCTTTTTTTGCGTGTGGATCATGTCTACGTTAACTATCCCGAAAGGATATGAAGCCGGTTTGCATAATCCCTGGGGCATTATAACCAATAACTATCTACTGGCTACCTCGATTGCAATCTTCTTTTATGGCTTGCTCACCGAAACTACCCTCCTCAAAAAGTTTTTAGCACACCCTTTTATTGAACTGCTGGGCAAAAGCTCCTACATATTTTACCTGATCCACTTAGGCTTTATGTACAATTTTATCCATCAGGGCATGAACAGTCTTAACGATTATGTTTTTGAGCTTTATGATAAATGGGGTGTCGACTGGCATTCGCCTTTTGAGTATGATAGTTTAAACCTTTTGTACGCCTTTATCGTTTTAAATATGGTTTCCATAACGCTGTTTAAATTAATTGAAGAACCGCTTAATCACTATATCCGCAAGTCTGATTTCCTGATTAAAAACAAAGCACGCAATCCCGAAAATGAATCAGCTAAGATCAAAGCCTAATTACAACATGCTAAAAAACGCTAACAAACTACTGATCATTACTTTCGCTTTACTGACCTGGTGCGCCGCCCTACCGGCCATGGCCCAGGAAACCGAAAAAGATCCGGCGGAGAATACCGACAAAAGCGGTGGTGATGATGAAGTATCAACGGTATTAACTATCAATAATAAGGATGGTATATTCAGTTCAACGGCCTCGTTCAGCTTTGAAATTAAAAACACTTATGATACTAACCAGGAAGGCAGCATATCATACAATATCACCACCGAAAATGGGCAAATTGTTAAAACCCTGTCAAAGCCGGTAAACCTTAGCAAAAAAAGCACTTCCAAATATGATTTTGAGGTGCCTAACCTAAAAACAGGTTTTTACAAGGTTAACATGATGATCAATGTGAGCGATTATGACGATACCACCCGTCGCGCTTTTGGGATCAGGCCGGATGAAATCCGGTCGCAATATGCCCGGCCGGCCGATTTTGACCAGTTTTGGCAAACCGCCAAAGATGAACTGGCCAAAGTGAAACCCAATTACAAAATTACCGAAGTACCATCCATGAACACCGAAAACCGCAAGGTTTACGAAATAGAGATGAAATCGCTGGATAACCTTACCATCCGCGGTTACATGACGGTACCCATTAGTAAAAATAAAAACAAAAAGTTTTCGGTATTGCTTGGCTTACCCGGCTACCAGGTAAAACTATACCCTATAGTAGGGTCAGACCCCGACCTGGTAATCATCACGCTTAATACCCGTGGGCAAGGTACCAGCCGCGATGTGATCCACACCGAGCGGGATGCCTTTATCTCCTACCATATTGAGGATAAAAACAAATACGTAATGCGCGGTGTAATTATGGATTGCGTACGCGCTGTTGATTTTATTTACGCGCAGCCCAATTTAAGACACGATCAGATCCTGGCAACCGGCGGTAGTATGGGCGGTTATTTATCCCTTGCGCTTTCAGGCGTCGATCATCGTATAAACCTTTGCTCGGCACAAAACCCCATCATGAGCGATATCCGCAATTTGGTTGGCGCTGTTGAATGGCCCATTAACGATATTAAAAAATATGTTTTAAGCAAACCCGGCGTAACCTTTAACCAGGTATTAAACAATCTTGATTATTACGATGCAAAAAACTTTGCAACAACTATAAAATGTCCAACAATTTTAGGCTTGGGCCTTTTAGACCCCTACGTACCGCCCGCCAATGGTTACGCGGTATTTAACTCAATGAATACTGATAAACACGTAATGGTATTTAAAAACCTTGCACATGAGGTGAGCCAGGTATACAAAGATTATGAGGGCCGTTGGATGCGCGATACCTTCGGTTTGTTTTAAAACTTTTAAAATCTTAAACACATGACCTTGAAAAATACTTTATCAAAATATTTGCTTATTGGGATAGTAATATTCGCCATTGCTACGGGTAAAAGTTATGCCGGAGGGTTCCCGGTAAGGCCGGGCAGGATCTCACTATCGCCATCGGCAACTTACTTTTTTGCCAATAAAGCCTGGGATGCCGACAGCCATAAAGGTGCCTTTGCCAATAACGGTAAGTTCAGTTCATGGAGCTATTCTTTATATTCGGAAGTTGGTTTAAGTCGCAGGTTTACCCTGTCGGTACTGGCACCTTATGTAATGAATACCTTTAGTACAGATCTGGGCACCAGCAAAAGTTCAGGTTTCCAGGATCTGGAAGTGGGTATCAGGTACTACCTGGCCAATATCAATTATAAATATTACTTCAGCTTACAGGGTACGGCTATTTTACCCATGTACACCAACACCGCGCTGGGCTATAACCAAAAAGGGGCCGAACTTAAACTGGCCTTTGCAGGCAGCGGGCATTTGTTTGGTAAAAACTCATTCTTCATTCTCGAAAACGGTGTACGCGAATATTTTGGTTACGAAAGCGTTTTCCAGGACAGGTACAATGCCACTTATGGCTTAACGCTTGATAAAAAATTCCGCGAGCAAATTTCCTTAAGTGTAGGCGGCTTTTATGCTACCAGTATCAATAAGGATTTTAACGTAAACCCAAGCGCCAGTAAAAATTTTGCCTTTAACCAGGTATCGCTAAGCTACGGCCATGCATTTGCCAAAAGCCTGTCGCTGTTTTTAACCGGCGGCACCTTTATTACCGGGCGCAATACCGGCGCGGGCACCAGCTTTTCGGCATCACTTAATTACCGGATAGATACGAAATAGCCCCTATAAAAGCGGAAGGCAAAAGCTTAAAGCGATAGTTGTCATTATCAAAAAACCTCTGCAAATTATGCTATGCTAAATCTGCAGAGGTTTTTTCCATTTCAAACAGGTTTAATATTTCATCCCAATTGTGAACCCGCACATGTTGGCGTTCGTGTTTATTGTGATGCGCATTAAACATGATGGCCTTGCCGTTGCAATAGTCAAGGTTTTTACAATGGTCATCTATCATGTAATCGGTATGAATGATGCTTTTATCGCCACACAGCACAATATTACGCCAGCTGATAAACGGGAAATGCTCCTGAAGCCATTCCAACTTTTCGAATAACGACAGCGGAAATTCCGTAGCGGCCGATACGATGTATATCTCGTAATCTTCCATCAGCTTTTTAATTGCCTCAATAGCGCCCGGCATAACGGGTAGTGTGCGGAAAAATCCGGGTAAATTCAACGAAGCCTTCGTTGAAGCATCCAATGGGAAAGCCTCGGCATGTGATAAGCCATCAATAGCCTCAAGGGTTGTAGTGATGCCGTACAACTGTTCATAATATTTGATCAGCTGCGGCTCGACATCGGCCATAACGCCGTCCATATCGATGGCGATAGTTTTTCTTGCTTGCAATTTCATGCAGCAAAACAAAACATTATTGCAATATTTTGCAAATAAATTATAACTTTGCATTATATTGCAAACATGGTAAGAGAAGAAAGACTCCAGATCATTTTAGATCACGTATCAAAAGATAACAAAGTTATGCTTGCCGAACTGAGCGAAAAACTCAATGTTTCGGAAGATACTGTACGCCGCGACATTAAAGTATTGGCCGATCAGAAGCTGTTAACAGCAGTAAGGGGTGGCGCGGTTGCCCACTCCCCCATTCCGCACCATTACCGCGCGAGGGAAAAGCATGATATTGCCTCTAAGAAAGTCATCGCATCAAAAGTGTTGAGCTTTTTAAAAGACGGACAGGTTGTACTTTTTGACGGCGGTACATCAACCTTAGCTGTGGCTGAAAGCCTGCCAGATGACTTGAGGATCACCGTAGTTACCAACAGTTTCCCGGTTGCAAGTGCGCTTGAAGATCATCCAACGGTTGAGGTGATATTTGCCGGTGGGCGTCTGTATAAATCGTCCTTTACTACCATCGGCCATGAAACCATCAATGCCTTCAGGAATATCCGGGCCGATCTTTGCATTTTCGGGATTTGCAGTGTGCACCCTGCCATCGGCATCACCACCAGGGATTATGAAGAGGCCGAGATCAAGAAAACCATGATAGAAGTATCTAAAGAAACTATCGCTTTATCCACCTTAGAAAAAATAAATAAAGCCGATTCTTATTACATAGGCCCGGTAACAGAACTGGATACCATCATTACCGATGTATCTCCAGACAATGAAGAACTTTCGGCATACAAGGAAGCAGGCATTAATATCATCTAATATAAAACAACAACGTGAAAAAGAGTTTACTACCGCTAACTTTAGGCGGCCTCGGCATAGGCACTACCGAATTTGTAATGATGGGGATGCTGCCTGATATTGCCAATGATTTTCACACCAGCATTCCGGTTGCAGGACACCTTATTTCGGCCTATGCATTAGGCGTAGTCATCGGAGCACCGCTACTGGTTGCCTTCACCAGCAGTTATCCGCCTAAAAAGATTTTAACAGTATTGATGATCATTTTTACGGTATTCAACGCATGTTCGGCATTTGCCCCTAATCATTACGTTTTGCTGTTTTCGAGGCTATTGGCCGGATTGCCCCACGGGGCGTTTTTTGGTGTGGGCTCGGTAGTGGCCACCCGCCTTGCCGAAAAAGGAAAACAAGCCCAGGCCATATCCATTATGTTTGCCGGGCTTACCATCGCCAATCTGCTCACCGTTCCGCTGGGTACTTATATTGGTCACCATTATTCATGGCGTTATACTTTTGGGATGATTGCAGCGATAGGCTTATTAACGTTAACATTTATCCAACTTTGGTTGCCGCAGCTGGCTCCAAATAATGCTGGAAACATCAGCTCGGAGCTTTCATTTTTCAGAAAAAAACAGGCATGGCTTATCATCGGTCTTACTGCTATTGGTACCGGTGGGCTTTTTGCATGGATAAGCTACATAGCACCGCTCATGACCGAAGTTTCCAAATTTTCGGCGAGTAGCGTGCCTTATGTTTTGATTTTGGCAGGCCTTGGGATGGTTGTAGGGAATTTCGTTGGCGGTAAACTGGCGGATAAAGCTTCCCCTGTAAAAGCCTGCTTAATACTGATGATCACTATGGCCATATCGCTGGTTGTAATCTTCTTTGTTTCGCAAAATCAAATCCTGTCCCTCGTTATGACATTCATAACAGGTGGTCTTTCAATGGCAGTTGGTTCACCGATACAAACACTAATGATCAATACCGCCAAAGGCGCCGAAATGCTTGGCGCAGCTGCTACACAAGCTGCTTTTAATATCGGTAATGCATTAGGAGCTTTCCTTGGCGGCTTACCCATAGCCTGGGGACTGGGATTTACCTCGCCCGAAATTGTTGGCGTGATCATGGCTACAACCGGTGCATTGTTTGCGTTAACACTCAGCAGGCAAAAGGTTGAGATTGCTGAAGAGGAAGCTGTGTTGGTTGGGGAGTAATTGAGGATTAAATTATAAATCTACCGCGGGCTTTCAGCCCGTGGTTACCGTGATTCCAGCTTTCAGCCGGAGAGTGGTAAGCTGAAAGCTTACACCATGCTATACCACGGGTTACGCTGCGCTAAACCCGCGGCAGTTACTTATAATTTCCCAAACATCTCCTCAATCACCTTGGTACGATAATCAAATATCTGCTCCACCTTCCCTTTAACAAAAACAGTGTTTGCAAATCTTCCTATTGCGCCATAAGGAATAGCATAATGTAAAAGATCAGTCATGTGTACACCGCCATCTATTGCTTTAAAATGATGCTGATGATGCCATAATGCATAAGGGCCAAAACGCTGTTCATCAACAAAATATTTTTTTTCATCAACATGCGTGATCTCTGTCATCCAGTCCATTTTAATACCTAATAACGGCGAGATCTTATAAGTAATGATCATTCCGGGGTACATTTTCGTCTCAGCGGTATAATCAGATGTTACTACGAAGCTCATATCACTGGGTGTGATTTTAGCTAAATTTAATGGCGACGAAAAAAAATCCCAGGCTTGATCAAGGCTGATCGGAATGGATTGTTCTTTTTTTAAAACGTATGTTCTCACTATGGGATAAAAAATAGTTATAAGTTGAGTTTTGATTTAAAGCTGCTATGTTTCTGTGCGATCACGTCGTTCCTAACAGCAATCGCATTTTATTTTAATTTACCTTTCTTCCTTCCCTATCGGCAAATCCCTTCTTGACCATTCGCTCCATGAGCCCACGTAAAGCTTTGGGCCGCTGATGCCCGCGTAATCCATGCCCAGCAGGGTATGGCAGGCTGTGACACCCGATCCGCAGTGAACTATTACTTCGCTGTGCGCTACATCGCCAATTGCGGCATCGTAAGCGTTACGCAGCTCATCGGCGGGTAAATACTTTCCGTCGGCACCGAGGTTGTTGATATAAGGCAGATTTAAAGCACCGGGGATATGGCCGGCTATCAAATCCAAAGGTTCTGTCTGGCCCAGGTAGCGTGGTGTTTCGCGTACGTCAATTACCAGTCGTGAGGGATCCTGTGCAGCTTCTCCAGCCTCCGCTATCTCAACAGTATTTGCATATTCGTGTGTCACCGGGTACGGATCAACGGCAACCGGGGTATAAACTTCAGTGCTCAATGCTATACCTGCATCTTTAGCAGCCTGTAAGCCGCCATTTACTACCTGTACGTTTTCATGACCAATTGCCCGCAGCATCCACCACAAACGCGATGCGCTAAACGCTCCCGACTTGTCGTCATAAACCACTACGTGGCTCTTAGGTGTGATGCCCCAGTTGCCCAGCAATACAGCAAACTCCTGTATATTAGGCAACGGATGCCTGCCGCCAAAGGCCGGGTCATCGGGTTTAGTGGTAAGGTGCTGATCAAGGTCGGCGTAGATGGCGTGGTTTAAATGGCCTGCCAGGTAACGCTGGTAAGAGTCCTGCCCTCCGCGGGCATCAATAAGAATAGTATCCTGTGCGGCTAAAGCCGGGTCGTTGATTTCAATAAGTGGCGACATAGGTATATCTGATATGTTTTAATATCAAATATAGATACACGCTTTGGGTTTCGGCAAATTTACTGCACTATTTTATTGGCGCAGTATGAGCTTGCAAAAGCCTCGGGCTTGGCCTTAAACACAAAACCCATGCTCAGGATGTAACCCATAGCCTCGTGCAGGGCCGCGTTACTTTTAAACATCGGGTTGGTGTTTATGTCGGCATGTACCTCAAGCTCCACATCATACAGGTCGAGCAAATCACAAAGCTTGTAAGCAATGTCGATAGACTTTTGCACTTCGCTCAGCATCCTTTCTTTAATGCTCATTTTTTGCGAAGTGCGTTCCTGGTGTATGAACATAAAAGCGCCGCGTTTTTCGCGCAGAAACACGATCACCGTCGCAAAATCCGTTATAGATCCTTTAACTTGTGAGTCGGTGCCGATACATACTTTAAGCTTGTTACCGAGGAGGGCTTCGCGTTCAATTGCCTTTTCAACCTCTTCCATAATGGGCGATTGGATTACTTCGCCGCTGAATTTTCTCCAGGTCATAAAAATTATTTTAGGTAAATTTTAGGCGACCTCTTTTATGGGTCTATAAAAATAAGCGATAACGTTTCATATTAACGTAAATAACATGTGATTTATTTGTTAACATTTAGCTGATTATTAACAGGTTGGTTACATTTCGAATATCGGGTTTGGGATTTCGAAATTAAAGAGGAAGGAGTTTTTTACTGGTCGAAGTTTAGCGATAGCATAACTTCGTCCCAAAACAGGGCAAGCATTCTGCTTACGGAAGCGAAAAAGTAAATTGATAGTATAGTTAAGCCGAAAGCTTAACTTATTTTAGGATGAAGTTACGCTATCGCTAAACTTCGACCAGGAAAGAGCTGGCACGGCGTAGATCATCAGGGTCTCTCGCAGAGGACACTGAGGTTGGCAATCATATTTAGATTCATAAATATCTTTATATTTAACTATGGCTACCCGAACTTTACACAATGATCCCGGCGAGACCTGGTTTATAACTTTTACCTGTTATAATTGGATTCCTTTATTCGAAATCACACAATCGTATAAAATGCTATATGATTGGCTTCGATTTATAGCAGAGAATTACAAGGTGCAAACTCATGCTTTTGTATTGATGCCTAATCATGTTCATCTGATTATTAAAATGCCCGATACAGAAGTAGGGCTTAACAAGATAATTAGTAATGGCAAAAGATTTATGGCTTATGAACTTGTAAAAAAGCTAACAGCATCAGGCAAAATCGACCTTCTTAATCAACTTTCGGCGGCATGTACCGAAAAAGAAAAAAACAAAGGACAAAAGCATAAAGTTTTTGAACAGTCATTTGATGCCAAGCCCATATACTCTACGGCCTTTCTCTATCAAAAAAATAGATTATATTCATCATAATCCGGTATCCGGAAAATGGTTATTATGCGATGATTTTATTAAATACCCACATAGCAGTGCAGCCTTTTATCATTCTGCAAAGCCTCATGAATTTTTAACCATAATAGATTATCGGAATTTTTGGACAGACATAAACCATGTAAGACCGGTGAGGCTACTTTAAACATAGCAGCTGGCATGGCGTAGATCATCAGGGTCCTCTGCGAGAGACCCTGATGGGACGGAAAACTTCGTCCAGGCGAGGGAAAAGAAACTGTTGGTGACAACACCAACAGCGGCATTCGATATCAATTAGGGTAAATAAAAAAACCAAAATCGAAACTCCGAATTCCGAAATCAGGACAGCGCAGCCTTGATCCTGTTCTCGGCTTCCAATACCAGGTCGCCAATCGGGGTTTTACCGGGCTCAATGGGTTCAAGTACCGTCCAGGTCATGGATATAAAAGTATTAAGCGGATAAAAGCCATATTGTACAACTTTCCAGCTATTTTTTATGGCGATAGGGACCAGCAATGCCTCGGGGCATTTTTTCAGCAGCATGGCAACACCTCCCGGCTGAAAAGACCGTACTACGCCATCTTTGGAACGGGTACCTTCCGGAAAGATCACTGCCGACCAGTTATTGGCTTTCATCCGCTCACCTAAACTTGTCATTTCGGTCATGGACTGACGGGAGTCTTTCCTGTCGATATTAGCACCGCCGCCGTGTTTCAAATTATAACTGATGGATGGGATCCCTTTGGTAAGTTCTATTTTAGAAACAAACTTGGCGTGATACTTACGCAGGTAATAAATAAGCGGGGGGATATCGAGCAGGCTTTGATGATTGGCCACAAATATAATTGGCCTGTCCATCGGCAAATTCTGTTTATTAATGAAAGTCACCGTATCGCCAATGATATAAAAGGTGCGGAACAGGCATAAGTTCAGGATATCAACCGAACGTTTGTGCGCTGCATAGCCAAAAAAACGAAAGCAGATCCACTGGATGGGCTGAAAAATAACCAGGGCTAAAAAAAAGGCAATTATGGCAATAGGCGACAGGATATATCCTAATAACTTTTTCATCAGTAGGCGAAGTTATATTTTTTTCGGCAAAGCGGTAACTTACAAACGGTTTTCTGTTAGTAACAACTGTACTTTAAGCACTGCGGCAACAGTCATGGCATCAGTAATTTCGCCATTACAAACCATGCGGTACATTTCAGCAAAAGGCACTTTTTTGATAATCAACTGCTCGGTTTCTTCAGGCTCGGCTTCAAACTGTTCAAGACCGCGGGCCAGGTACAATATACTGAGTTCATCGCTTACCGAATTACTGAGGTGCAAGCGCTGGATCTCTGTCCACCGTGAAGCTTTCAAACCGGTTTCTTCCAGTAACTCACGTTTGGCCGAATCAAGCGGGTCTGTTCCCTCAGGACCGCCGCCTTCGGGCATTTCCCAGCTGTACTGGTTTAACGGGAAACGGTATTGGCCCACGAGGTAGGTATTTAGTTCTTCATCTAAAGGTAAAACACCTATAGCCAGGTTTTTATAGTGTACTTTGCCATAAATGCCGGGATTACCGGCAGGGTTAATCACCTGGTATTCGGTAACGTTGATCCAGGGGTTATCGTAAATGTCTTTTTGAGATGTTATTTTCCAGGGATTATCTTCAGGATGATGCATGGCCTAAAAATAGACATCTTTTTATTAAAAAAATATCATTTCGACAGAGCAACGCAGGTTGTGAGTAATGGCGCGAAACAGAAATCTTCTACATCAGGCTTTACAACTAAACCTGTAAAAGCCGGGCGCAGAAGATTTCTCCTCACCTCCTAACACACAAAACCCATCCCTGGTTTGTTCGATTTTTTATCTACTCCGTTACATACTCCAGTTTCACCTGCACGTTCAGGTCTTCATGCATCCGGGCAAACTGGCGCGGGTTGCGGGTAAAGTCAGGATCAGTGTCCATATAAATGTTGGTGATCTTAACCAATTCGGGGTGTTTATCAGTACCTATATTATAGGTAAGCCCCTCGCCGCTTTCTAAACTTTGTTTAAGCTCAAGGTATTGCTTACCGGTTACAATGATCATTTTTTCGGCAGTCATGGATACTATTTATATAAATGGATAAATTACTCAAACCGTGAGTTGATTTGCCCTGTAACATACCGGCGATACAAAATTATCGCTTACCGGGTTCCGTAACGGTTTATTATATTTACCTCAAATATAACTCATATATATCTGCATAAATGATCAGTATTAAAAAATTATTGCCTTTTGCTTTATTATTAAGCGGTACTGCAGCATTGGCTCAGCAAAGCCTACCCATAGCTGTAAACCTGCAAAAAACCTACACCAAAGGAACACGCACCACAACCGGAGCACCCGGCAAAAACTACTGGCAAAACACGGCCGACTATAAGATCAAAATAAATTTCGACCCCAAAACCCGCTTGTTAAGCGGAACAGTTGGTATTGATTATGTTAACAACAGTCCCGATACGTTAAAAAGGGTGCAATTTAAGCTCTATCCCAACTTGTATAAAAAAGGCGTGGCACGTCAAATGCAGGTTTCGGCAGGTGACCTTACCGATGGGGTACAGATCAAAAGCCTTAGCATAGATAATAAAACACCCGACAGCGCTAAAACCCGCCGTATCAACGGCACAAACATGACGCAGCGTGTTCCCCCTATTGCTCCAAAGCAAAAAGTACATTTTGATATCAGCTATGCATATACATTAAACAAGGGCTCACATATCCGTACTGGTCAAGTTGATACCGGTGCATTCTTCATTGCCTATTTCTTCCCGCGCGTAGCAGTTTATGACGATATTGATGGATGGAACGATTATCCATACGTTGGCTCACAGGAATTTTATAACGATTTTTGCCATTTCAGCGCGGAGATCACCATACCCGGCGACTATAAAGTTTGGGCAACAGGCGATCTGAAAAACGCCGACGACGTTTACGACAGCAGGATCATTAAACGCATCGCCAATGCCGGCGCAAGTGATAAGGTAACGGATATCATTACCGAAGATGATATCAAATCGGGCAACATCACCAAAAATAATCCAACTAACACCTGGAAGTTTGAGGCCGATAGCGTTACCGATTTTGTTTTTGCTGCCAGCAACCATTATTTATGGAAAGCATCGAGCCTGGTGGTTGATCCGAAAACCGGCAGGCGTACCCGTGTTGATGCAGTGTTTAACGAAAAGCATAAAGACTATTATGCGGTAGTTGATTACGCCCGCAAAACGGTTGAGGTGATGAGCTACAAATTTCCGAAATGGCCGTATCCATACCAGCATGAAACCGTTTTTGATGGGTTAGACCAAATGGAGTACCCGATGATGGTGAATGATAATCCGCTGGAAGATAAGGCCGATGCCATTGAGCTTACCGATCATGAGATCTTCCATACCATGTTTCCGTTTTACATGGGTATTAACGAAACCAAATACGGTTGGATGGATGAAGGCTGGGCAACCATCGGCGAATGGCTGGTAAGTCCGGAGATTGATCCTTCCATAGTGGATCCATATGGTGTTGCCGCTGTTGAACAAAGCGCCGGCCACGAGGTTGATGTGCCGGTAATGACACTTACACCAATGCTCACAGGCCCTGCCGGTTTTACCGACAGCTATCCCAAACCAGGCCTGGGCTATTTATATGTAAAAGATATGCTTGGCGATGAACTGTTTAACAAAGCCCTGCATTACTATATTACACAATGGCATGGCAAACACCCTATGCCTTACGATTTTTTTAATTGTATGAACACCGGTTCGGGCGTAAACCTTAACTGGTTTTGGAAAGCCTGGTTTTTTGATAATGGCGTAACGGATCTGGCCATCAGCAAAGTGACTAACGCCGGGTTAAAATATGCTGCCACAATTACTAAAGTTGGCAGTAAGCCCATCCCCGTTAACCTAACCATTAGTTATACCGATGGCACTACCGAACTTATACACAAAAGTATTGCTGTTTGGTGTACCGGTAACAAAACAACCACAGTTAATTTCACTGCAAAAAAAGCGGTTAAAAAGATTGTACTTGGTACTACCTATGATCCAGACAGCAATAAAAAGGATAATGTGTGGGTAAGTGCTAAATAATTGAAAGCTAAAAGCGGAATGCACAAAGCCGAAAGCTAATAATGTGATAAACAAAAAAAGCGTCATTGCGAGGTACGAAGCAATCCCCAATAAGCAGAGCAGCTATGCAGATTTGCCCTGTAAAGTCGGCGATTGCTTCGTACCTCGCAATGACGATCTTCTTACCGTCCCATCAGGGTCTCTCGCAGAGGACCCTGATGTATGCGCCATGCAGATTTACTATATCCCCTGCTTTTGATACGCCCTCAGCAGTTCATCCACATCAATCCCATTAATTTTCATACCGTTCAAATCGCAATCGGTAATATCAACACCACTTAAGTTGCAATCGGTTATTGTGCTGCCCTGCAGGTCGCAGTTCTCAAATTTAAGGGGGCGTTGTTTCGCAGCAGGATCATAAGCCGGATGACCTTCGGGCGGCATACCTATATCATGGATATAAGCTCCTCCAAGTTGGGCATATTTTATTTCCAGATCGCTTAGGTTGGCATCTTCAATTTTAAGCCCAGTTATACAAACATCCTTAAAGCTTGCATTGTTCATCATCATTTGCTCAAAGCTTGAACCATTAAGCAGAGCGCATTTAACATCAAGTACCTTTTGAGTTTCTTTTATAACAATGATTTCGGGGTTGTTATTTGCTGAGTTTTCCATGATTCATTATTGATTTATTCAAAGATGCTGAAAATGAACGCCAAAGCAAGGTTATACACGCGACAAATGACGGGTGTATTTGCGACAAATGAATACTCACTATCTCGTTTAAAATTTAGGCTAAAGCCAGCTCGGTTCACTAAATACCCGTTGGTTAAAACCAACGGCAATGAATCAAAAACAGACATAAAATATCATTACAACTTCATTGCCGTCACTTTTAAGTGACGGAGAATTAAAATGAAGCTTCGGCTTTAGCCGAACCCGTCACTCAGGCTTTGGATTTCCTCCTTTCAATTTGTAACTTCAATTACTTATTTACCACTCATGACCCTGCTCCACCAATTCAAATTGCAGTTACTTATTGTATTATGCATTACTTCTGCTCATAGCATTTTTGGCCAGCAAAAAAACCAGCCTATCACGCATGCTAAATGGTTGATCGGCAGCTGGAAAAATCAATCGGCAAAAACAGTGGATATTGAAACATGGAAAAAGCTTAACGACAGCACCTTTATCGGCAGAAGCTATTCGTTGACTGGTGCAGATACGGTATCATCAGAACATATCCGTATGGAGCAACATAAAGGCCAGCTTTACTATATCCCAACGATAAAAAATCAAAACGACGGAAAAGCGGTAATTTTTACACTTATTTCATCAGATAATAAACACCTAATATTTGAAAACCCGGAACATGATTTCCCGCAAAAAATAACCTATACCCAAATCACTAACGACTCGTTGGTGGCCGAAATATCGGGGACAAAGAAAGGCAGACAAAAGGCAATACAATTCCCGATGAAAAGGGTCAGGTAAGAGGGTAGCGGCTTAATATCTATTGCAAAAATTCGGCTATATCACGACCATAAAATTCTTTAAACAGTTTCCGGAAATAAGCCGGGGTTTCAAACCCTGCTATATACGATATTTCGGCCACGGTACGGTATTTACCACTATTAATTGCCTCCATCGACATCAGTAAACGGATTCGCCGGATATAATTATTGGGAGTAATACCCGTAGTGTTTTTTATGCGCCGGTGCAGTTGCCTTTCACTTAAACCCATTTCATTACTTAACAATACAATGATCAAATCAACTTTTCCAATATATTTTCTTACCAGCGTTTCAAGCTCATAAAGCCAAAGCTGATCGGCAATAGAAAGTTCACTGATTGGCTTTAGATTATGTGTACTTAACTCCGCCCCTCTTTCAATTTCGTTATTTTTTACCGATACGAGTGACACTTTGCTAAATTCTTCCAGTTTCTTTTTGTCGGTAATATTCCTGGCAATAGCAAAAACCAGCTGCTGTTTTTGTACTGGCATCGAGATCCATGAAAGCCATACTATTTCTCCGCTTTTGGTTACATACCTGTTTTCAAAATTATACAGCGGATTGTTTTTCTTTATACTCTCACGTTTACTGGCGGTGATACTTCTGTCTTCGGGATAAACAAATGAATCGATAGGCCTTGCAAACAGTTCGCTTTCGGTATAACCTAAAGTTTTGGAAACAGCCGGGTTAATTTTTTTAAAGTAACCATCAAACCCGGCAACACATAACCAATCGGGCGACAAGCGAAAGAAGTATTCCAGATCAAAAATCTCATTGAAGTTTTCCATATAAATTTCAGTTCCCCTTGTACGGGAACGCAACACATTTGGTAATTAAAAGCAATATAGCCACAGGTTGTGAAAAGCCAAATTCAAAAGAAACCATTTTTTATGATACCCATAAATATTTAACATAAACTGGCAGGATTCTTTAGCAAAATGTCAGTAATGTTAACTTTTCCAAACCAGATTTCACATGTTTAAAGTGAAACAGCCGCTATATCCCATTATGCAAAACCTTTGTTATTCATAAACCGGTAGCAATAGTACAACTGAGTGTTTTTTCATATTATTACGGGTAATATGAAAACCCTATACCAAAACACAATTAAACTCATCCCCTTTACTTTACTGGCCTTATCGTTACAAAGCTGTATTAAACAGCCGGGAGCATGGCGAAACGACCAGATTACCGGCGGTAAACGCGACGATTTCCATAAACTTAACGAACAACTGCTCCATGATCTCCGCACCGGCAACAGTGATGATATCAGCAATATGGAATCGCGGGAGATGCTGGACGACAAGTCAAATCTAAGGCAAATAGAGTTAGTAGGCAACGCTGTTAAAACTGCCGACTATGATATTTACGACGAATATTACATTGTAAATAAGCACCGCAGTACAGATACCATAGGCAATCCGTCGGCAGGCATTAACAGCTATAAAATGATCTATAATGGTATTACCCATGAAATGTACATGGTGCTTTTTTTGCCAAAGGATAAAAACCCGCCTAACCAGGAAATGATTACCGCACTGTATGCCAAATACGATTACGGCTGGAAACTAACCTCGGTAAATGTAAATACTTATAAAATTAACGGCAAAACAGCCCCGGAGCTTTATGAGCTGGGAAAAAAGAAATACAATAAACAGCATTTTGCCGACGCCCGTTTAACACTTGAACTTGCTTTACAATGTACCGCACCTAACGACTACTGGCATTACGAACACGATACCGATGCAGGCAAATTATTCCAGGATGCTGCCGAGGCAACAGTAAAACAATACCGTTTCCCGGTAGTAATTGATGGTGTTGCAGGCGAACCGCGGGTATTCCGGATTGGCAATCAAAAAAACAGCCATGGCTGGTTCCCGGTAATTTATTATACAACCAAAGTAAACATTACCGATACCAACGCGGTAAAAAGCGAGAACACGCAGATTGGGAAGGTTATTAATAAACTGCTACCGGGTATTACTGAGGATAAGGATTATATTTTCTACTCTGCCTGTAGCAAACTACCGCTGGGTGCCGCAACACGTGTTGAACATTTTGATATAACGAAGAAGTTGAGGTAACAGGCTATAAATCCCTGTCGTCATGCCGAACTTGTTTCGGCACCCCACAGGACAAGTAGCCGATTTGCTCAGCGTTCAACATGACAAACAAAAAAGGGGGCACGGGGCAAAGCCTTGCTGCAGCGATTGATGACATATCTTTGAGCAACCCCCTAAATAAAAGAAGCCCCGGAACAATTAATGCTCCGGAGCTTCTATATAATATCAAATCGATTTTATCAAATCGCTTCCAACTGCAGCACTACACTGGTGTGATAAGCGCTGTTTCCGGGGTTAATACCCACATTCATCAGGAAATCGCCGGTAAAAGTTAAATCCTCTTTGCCTAAAACCGAACCCGCGCCCGGATAAAGGTTAATTTCTTTAACACGGTATTTTTTATTAGGGTCGAGGCCTTTCAGGCGCACGGGCACTTTGGTACCCGAGCCGTATCGGTTATTCACCAGGTAGTTGAACATTACTGCCTTTGATTTATCGTCGCTTACGTACATGATAGATGCCGCGTCGTTATCCCATGGCGAAGCTAAGCGGTACTGGTCGCCGTGCCAGATCACATCTTTTAATGCATCATAGTTTTTCAACGCCGACTGACAGAAACTCAGCTCGCTTTCACTTAATTTGCCTATCACAATATCAAAACCCATTTTACCCATCATGGCCACATCCACACGGAATTTGATGGGTTGTTTGCCCCAATCGGTAACGTGGTTTGAGCTGGTGATAGCCGGATAGAAGAATGAATACTCCCACTGGATAAATACACGCTCCAGCGGATCGGTGTTATCGCTTGGCCAAAACTCTGTAAAGTATTGCAGTGCACCATAGTCAACCCTGCCGCCGCCGCCCGAGCAAAGCATCAGAGGTACTTTAGGATATTTGGCACGAACGCGTTTCAATACATTGTATAAACCATTCACATAATCAACATAAATGTGCGACTGGTCTTTTTTCAAATAAGCTGAATAAGCGTTATAAATAACCGCATTACAATCCCATTTGATATAAGCCAGGTCGGGATTTTTGGCGAACAGGTTATCAACCACGCCAAATACAAAATCCTGTACTTTAGGGTTGGCCAGATCAAGCACCAACTGGTTCCTGAAATACTTTTCAGGACGGTTCGGCTGTTTAATTACCCAATCGGGATGGGCTTTGTAAAGGTCGCTGGCAGGGTTAACCATTTCCGGTTCAATCCAGATGCCGAATTTTACGCCATTGGCCTGCGCTTCTTTTACCAACGAACTGATGCCATTTGGAAGCTTTTGCTTGTTTTCCTGCCAATCGCCCAAACCTGCATTATCGCCGTTACGCGGGTGGCTGTTGCCAAACCAACCGTCATCCAACAAAAACAGGTCGACACCCAGCTTTTTTGTATCTTTTAACAAGCCTGCAAGCTTGCTCTCATTAAAGTCAAAGTAAGTCGACTCCCAGTTGTTCAACAATGTCAGCCTTGAACCATTACCATCAACAATTTTGTATTGGCGTGCCCAGCTTTGCAGCTTACGGCTGGCATCACCCTTACCGTGGTCGGAGTAAGTGTAAAGGAAAGCTGGCGTAGTAAATTCAACACCTGGTTTCAAATGATACTCGGAAGCAGCATTGTTAATACCTGCAATAATTTTCAGGTTATTGGCCACATCCAGTTCAAAATCAATCCTGAAATTTCCCGACCATTCCATAGCCCCGTAAAGCACTTTGCCTTCGTCTTCGGTAGCAGGTTTATCCATTGATATGGCGAACATCGAATGTTCATACAGGTTGGCACGGGTACCCAGTTTGCTGTCGATTGTTTTAATACCGTGGGTTAAACGGGCTTCTTCGGGCTGCATTTCCATAGCCCAGTTGCCGTGGTATTGCTTCAGCCAGAAACCGCCGGTAGTATTACCCTTCAGGTTTAAATTGGCCGACGCATATTTATCAAGCGTTACTATCCCCTTTTCGTTATGTTTTATCACCGACCATTGCTCAGTTACATCTTCTTTAAAATAGGTTTTGTAGTACAGCTTTACCTCAAAATCATAAACAGGATCTTTCATGGTTACTACCAGTAATGAAATATCATCATCAACCTTGCTTACCGCATGGCTTACGTAGGTTAGGTTTAATGATTTATTACCATCCGCATGAGTAACTGTAATAGCCGGCTCACCAAGACTGGCTGAACCTGATGGTGTGTAAGCATCGTTTTGTACGCCCGAATCATCGGCTTGTTTGTACATTTTTGAGATGCCTGCATACTCGGCTGAATTGGCAAGCTTTGCCCCCAGGTATACCATGTTGAGGTGCTTTTCGGCATCGGTTTGTAATACAATAGCGTTGTGCTGTGTTTCAACAGGAATGGTTACTTGCTGCGCTGCTGCCCTGCCGGCAAACAGCATTGAGCCTGCGAAAAGCAGGCCCAGTGGTAAAGTTTTTGTTTGAGTAGTTCTCACGTGTGATTTTTGGGTTTAACCGGCTGCTTCGGTAATTTGGTTTATCATGTTTTGATGTATCCTCGCCCCAAAATGCCCGGCATCCAGTTTCAGAACCTCGGTAAAGGCCTTTTGTGCCTGCTCAAAATCACGTAAACCGAGGTATCCCAGTCCCTGTAAAAAATAGCAGTGCACGCGGTTCCTTACCTGCAGATCATCTTCAAAAATGAGCAAATTTGGCAGCGAGACGGCAAAGTAATCAATTTTTACGTTATCATCCATGTGCCCGATACCATAATTAAGCAGTTTTTTGAAGATTCGTTCGGCCGATGTACTGTCACCCAGACATTTTTTTGCCAAACCCTGATAAAAGATCTTATCCGGCTGCTGATCGTTATAAAAAACAGCCGCTGTCGGGTCTTCCAAACCTATGGCTGCCTGCTCAAAATAAGCCTTAGCCTGTTCAGTTTGCTGCAACCCTTCGTGGGCCTGGCCCAGCCAGTAAAAGATATCATTTTCCTGCGTACCAAATAGTTTGCCTTCGCCTAAATTATGTGGGTAGGTTTGCGCCTGGGTTAGCTGTTCAACAGCTTTCTGATATTTACCATCGCGGATGTTTTGCTTGGCCATTTCAACCAGGGCGGCAACATATTGCCCCGAAGCTTTGCCTTCGCCGCCCTCCCATGGGTGGAATGTTCTTTGCATCACCTGTTCAAACGCGGTTTGGTGCTCGCCTAAAAAGTTATACAGCGTTGCACGCTCTAAATAAACATCATCACGAAGTTTGGCAGTCTCCAGGTTAGCTTCAACAAATTTCAGTCGTGCTTCTGCAGAATAGTTCAGCTTTTTGTAAAGCTGGTCGAGTTCCATCAGTACACGGGCATCGGCGGGATCCAACGCAAAGGCTTTTTCAAAACAAATTAAAGCTTTTGCCGGGTCATTACGTTTATTATAATAGGCTATACCCAGATTCCTGAATACGGTTGGGAACGTATCGTCCAGTTTTGCTGATGTTTCCCAGGCCGCGATGGCATCATCATATTGCAGTTTATCATAAAACAGGTTACCTAAATAATAAGGTGCTTTGGCATCGGTGGGCACAAGCTCAGCGGCCAGTTTCAGTATGCTGATCTCTTCCAGCCTATCGGGGAAGCACAGGTACGAATCGGCAGTTGAGGCCTGTTTAAAACATGCAGAAGCCTGTTCATTATTGCCTAACCTGTACGCAAAGTAGCCCAGGTAATAATACACCATCGGACTGGTAGCATCACCGTTCACCGCATAATTCAACAAATCTGCAGCTTCCTGGTACAGGCCGGCATTGGCGTAATCAAGTGCGTATTCAATGTAATTTTGGTAATAACCGCGCGATAGTTTAATGAGTTCATTAAGGGTGGCAGTGCCTTTTTCTTCATCACCCAAAGCTTTGTAAGCATAAACCAGCTCAAACAGAGCGCCCAGGTTAAACGCATCCCTTTTTATTGCCGCTGTAGCTACCTCGACAGCATCTTCAAAACGCCCGAGCTTACGGAAAGCCGCCGAGCGCAAAACATAGGCTTTACTGTTATTGGCATTTCTATCTAATGACGACAGCGAGTGATCAAGCGCCAGTTCGGAATCGCCGTTTTCCAGGTCGATCTGTGCTACCGAAAAATAGCCGCTATCTTTCCAGGCATTGCCCCAGGTAGCTTTATAAAACGCTTTGTACGCATCCTCTTTTTTGCCGAGGAATTTCAACGCCAAACCTAAATTGTAATAACACTCGCTATCGTAAGGATTAGGGTTACGCTGGGTGATGGTTTCAACCGCCTTGCGGAAATAAGGCTCGCTTTTAGCAAACTGTCCGCGACGCAAATACCATAAACCTAAAGCATTATTATTGCGGATATCTTTTGGATCACGGCGTAAAGCTTCCTCATAATAAGGCACCGGGCTATAAGTAGCATGGCGATACTGCTCCAGGTGCTGGCCCGTTAAAAACAACTGCTCGTTATTTTCTACATCGGCAGGCAGCAGGGCCGGACTGGCAGCTTCAGGGATATTATTAAGCTTATTGCTTGCCGCATCATATTTAATGAGTTCTTTGCCCGCTGCCGAGTGTACGGTAAGCAGCAAAAGGTTCTCGTTAATATCCTTAACGGCTATCTCGCGGGTATAAACTTGTTCTGGTACAATGCAAACTTTTTCGCTCAATAATACTTTGCCATCATGCTGCAGTTTGATGTTCAGGTTGTTTTGCTCGCCGGTTACGTAAACTTTCAATAGTAGTTTGCCCTCTTTATAATCAAGTGCCAGCAGGATATCTTTGGTAGCATTTTTTACTACGCCAAGCTCGCGGTATGGCATAAAGTATTGGGTAAAATGTTTTTCCTCGTGCGGCATCAACCAGGTAAAATCGGGTTGGTTATCGGTAAACATACCTGTCATGAGCTCAATGTACGGGCCATCCTCGTCGGTTAGGTTTCTGTCCCAGGCCAGGCCGAAATCGCTGTGGCCCCAGGTCCACTGTTTTTTGCCGGGCGATACATGATGATTGGCTACGTGCAGCAAACCAGCCTGACTGTCATGCTCATATCCGCCTACAAAATCGTAATTGGAGTTGATAGCCATGTACGATGTTGGTACCGGGATATTTTTATACCTTGAGATATCTGTACCCGGCGAATAATCAACTTTATAGTAAGTACCCGTAGCTATCGGGAATGTTGATACGTCGCGCTTACCATGGTCAAACACCGCGTTCACGTCAGGCGGGAAAACCGACTGGTAATCGTCATTTACCTTTACAGCCGGGTTAGCCCACCATAAAAAGGTTTGCGGCAGGGCCGAGCGATTATAGAGCTTCGCTTTTATTTCGATGTAAGCCTTATCCGGGTGCAGCGTAAAACCGGCCATACCTTTGGTATGGAACATGCGCTCAACCTCGTTAACCCAAACAGTTTTGCTGCCATCGGCATTTTCTTCAATCTTATAGTCAACCGGCTCAAAAGTACTTGGGCGATGGTGCTGTGGCCAGTTAAATTCAATACCGCCCGAAATCCAGGGGCCGGTTAACCCTACCAGTGCCGGCTTAATCACCTGGTTATAATAGATGAAATGGCGCTCCCTGATTTTGTCATAAGCCATCTGGATACGGCCGCCAAGCTCGGGCAGGATGAGTACTTTGAGGTATTTATTTTCGAGGTAAAGGCCTTCGTATTCTTTATCTTCTTTTTCGTCGTAAATTTTTTCGATAACCGGGTTAGGGTACACCTTGCCGCTGCTACCCTGGTAAACGCGCTTTTCAAAAAACATGGGGTTTTTATCGGGCTTCCCTATACCGTAGGTTGGGATAACTACCTTCTCTTCCCAAACATTTACATACAAATTATTCATGTGGCTTATGATTATTAATGTCTTACTAAATTTTCTTCTAACTCTTCAAGGGTTTGGCCTTTGGTTTCTCTCACTTTTTTAAGCACAAACAAAAAGCCTAAAAAGCAGATCACCGCGTACATATAAAATGGCCCGTAAGTGCCCAGCACCTTAGCCAGTATAGGGAAGGTGAACACCAATATAAAATAGGCAGCCCATAACGATACAATGGCCACTGTTGATGCAGCGCCACGGATCTTATTAGGGAAGATCTCTGAAATAAGTACCCAGGTTATAGGTGCAAGTGAAAGCGCGTAAGTGCTGATGGCCAGCAACACAAATATGGATACCAGCCCGGCCGCTAAGTGATTTTGCAGCAGGTAAGCCAATACAATATAAAATATGGATAAGCCCAATGAACCAATGAGCATCAATGGCTTACGGCCGAGCTTATCAACCTGCCACATAGCCAGCAGGGTAAAAACCAGGTTAACAATACCAATAGAAACAGTTTCAAACAGCTGCTGGTTTAAGCTTGAACCCACCGAGGCAAAAATGGTTGAAGTATAGTTAAACACTACATTGATGCCACAAAACTGTTGAAAAACAGCCAGCGTAATGCCTATCAATACGGCAGGGCGTACGCTTTTTTCAAATACGGCGCGGTACGATTGCTTTTTTGCGCCGGTAAGCGATTTTTCAATAGCCTGCTGTGTTGAAGTCACAAACTCTTCGGAGCCTATTTTGTAAAGTACCTTTTCGGCATCAGCGTGCCGACCGGCCTTGATCAGCCACCGGGGGCTTTCGGGCAGGGCTATAACCCCTAATAAAAATATCGCGGCAGGTACCGTGCCCAAACCAAACATCCAGCGCCAGGCATTATCGCCGCTGTCGGCCAAAAAATAGTTGCACAGGTTGGTGATCAGGATGCCCAATACCACGGTAAGCTGGTTGATAGCTACATTACGCCCGCGCACCTGTGCCGGGGAAATTTCGGCAATGTACATGGGGCAAAGCATTGATGCCATCCCTACCCCTATGCCCGCTGCAAAACGCAGAATGATAAAATAAGTGAGCCCGGTTGAAAAGGCAATACCTATTGACGATACCGCGAAAATAAACGCCGCAACCATGAGACCGGGTTTACGGCCGTATTTTTCGGCAATGCGGCCGGCTATGATACAGCCCACGATACAGCCCAGCGCCAGGGAACCGGTAAGGAAGCCCTCCCAAACAGGGTCAAGCGCAAACTCCTTGCGGAGGAACGGTAGCGCACCCGATATTACGGCAAAATCAAAGCCGAACAGGTAACCGCCCAGTGCCGATATAAAGGAGATCCCTATAATATAGCCGCTGTTAAATTTTACTTCTTTTTTAAAATCGATGGTCATTTGATATTGGTTAGTTTCTTCTCTCTGTATAAATCTACTTTAATTAACTTCTGTTATTAATTTCACAGGTGTATTACTCACCTTAAAATCTCCGCTTTAGCTTGCAGCCTTTTGCTTTTAGCTTCATATGGTGCCAAACTTGTATAAAATACTTTGATTGTATACATCGCCTGCCCGCAATACAGCCTGCGGAAAATCAGGATGATTGATGCTATCCGGATAATGCTGACACTCCAGGCACAACGCATCAAAAGGTTTCGCCCCCTGGCCAGTATGTATAGGCGTAGTGCTGCTTAAATAATCACCGGTGTACAGGAACACGCCGGGATAATCCGTATAAACTTTAAGGGTACGGCCCGATGCTTCGTCGGTTAACAGAGCGGCATAAGTTAAGCCGTTCTCCCTGGTTCCCCTGTTGATAATGTAAAACAGGTTAAGGCCTTCAACATGGTTTTCATCTATATTAAATTTATCGCCCAGCTTGTTATTATTGAAAGCCTTTTGCCCGGCTGGTATAATTGCACCGCTCGGCGTATAGTCTTCGTGCAAATCCACAATACTATCCGATAGCAGGGTAAGCTTGTGGTTATAGATCTTACTTTTAAATGCCGATAAATTAAAGTAAGCGTGATTGGTAAAATTTGCTATCGTAGCTTTGTCGGTAGTAGCTTTATAATTGATCAGCAACTCATTATCATTGCTCCAGGTATAGATAACCATAAGCTCCAACTTACCGGGATAACCCCCATCGCCATCAGGACTGGTCAGGGTCATCATTACACCATTATCAAAAGCTTCGGCAGTAAACACCCTATAGTTAAAACCGCTTTTACCGGCATGGTTGGAATTTTTACCTTCATTGGCATCCAGGTGAAAAGTTTCGCCTTCGAGCTGAAATTTTACCCTGCTGATACGGTTGGCGTACCGGCCTATGGTTGAGCCGATGTAGCAGCTATCGGTTAAATATCCGCTCAGGTCAGGAAAACCAACCACCACGTTTTCAAAGTGCTGCAGTCTGTCGGGCACCACAACTGATACAATGGCCGCGCCGTAATTGGTAAGCTCAACATAGGCCCCGCTCTCGTTTTCAATTTTGAAAAGATAAACGTTATGACCGTTATGCTGCCCCCATAAACGGGTTGTGGTGTTAACAGCCATGTACGTTCAGATATTTAAATTGTTTGTTCATAAGTTATCAGCTTCATTAAACAGCCAGGTAATTTGCCTGACTTGTTTTAGCCCTAATTGGTTTTGGTAAACCTACTATGAAACAGGTGTTAAAAAAATGGATATTCTTTAAAAAGTGATGGATAATACTATCATTTACTGGCAGCTATTAAAATCTTGCCGGGATAAAAAAAATAAATACCTTTAATCGCCAGTTATACAGCAGCGTTATGAATGCGATAGCCGAACCTAAAAAACGGATCAAAGAAGGTTTTATCGGTCAAAAAATGATCGTATTGCCACCAAACATAAAAAAAGCCATTACCAGCAATGCTTTGATCAAAGGCTTTTACCTTACCGCTATCGGCTATTATCCCAAGGCGGCCTTTCATGACCGTGAACGCCGTACAGGCAGTAACGAATATATTTTTCTTTATTGTGTTGATGGAGAAGGCTATGTTTATTTGGGGGGCCAAGGGCACACCCTTAAACCCAATACTTTTTTCATTATCCCCCGTAATGTGGCACACCGTTATAAAAGCTCGGAAATCAATCCCTGGAGCATTTACTGGGTACACTTCAGCGGGCTAAATTCGCACCTGATCTATGAGCGCTCGCTCGAAAACGGGCAGCCTGCGGTACAATCCGTTCCCTACGACAGCAGCCGGATTAAGCTGTACGAACAGGTCTACGCCGTGCTTGAACACAGCTATCATGAAAAAGAAATGGAGATTGTTAACATCAACCTGCTCAATTTTATCTCCTCGATGGTGTATTATAAGCAAACCAACCCGGTTGATTATGATAACGATTTTGTGAGCAACTCCATCGCTTATATGAAAAAACACATTAGTCAAAAGTTTGAAGTGATGCATTTGGCGAAACAGCAGGGAATTTCGGCATCACATTATTTGCGGCTGTTTAAACAAAAAACAGGCTCATCACCTATTAACTATTTTAACCTGCTTAAGATTCAAACCTCCTGCCAGTACTTGTACTTTACCGACAGGAGCATTAAGGAAATTTGCTCAGAACTGGGCTTTGACGACCCTTATTATTTTTCAAGACTGTTTACCAAACTGATTGGCATGTCGCCGTCAAAGTACAGGAAAACACATAAGCGGTAGGCCAACGCAGGTTCGGGTTAAAGCCGTCGGCGAGGAATGCCAGGGAATAAAACAGATGACTTAGTTACTCCTCATCCTTTTACTCTCCTCTTTTGAACCGCTTTCCGGTTTCCCCCGGCCGGCCGGTCTTGTACTACCAAACGACTTTGAATAAGTAAGTTTAATTACCGGGAAACGTCTGGTTTCGGTATTGACAAGTACATTGCTCTTTATGTCAAAAGCCTCCCGTGTAAGTGTGCCGTACCGCACATGGATCTGCGCAGCACTGAACACATCGGCCACTGATAATTGCAGGCTGCCACCGTTATTTTTCAGCTCTTTTTTGATCCCGGCATTGATCAGCCCAAAACCATCAACCCTCGTTGTGCCATTATACGACAGGGAATTGTACTGCCCCGATACCTCTGCCGAAAAGCTGCCGGGCAGCTTAAACAACTGGTTAAAATTAAAGGAATATCCGAAGTATGATTTGGTTAACGGATGTAAAGTATAATCCTCCTTAAACTGTCTTAGGCCGCCAACAAAGCTATAGGTCATCTCCCACCAGTTACTTACTTTAAACGGCGCATTGGCCTGCAAGGTAAAGTAGTTTTGATACGGCAGATTTTGTGGCGAAATGAACAAAATATCGTGCGCTGGGCTTTCGCTGAGCTGATAGCGGGCTATGGCATTATCATCCCGGCTGTAAAGCAGGGAAAAGCTATAGTCGCCATAGTTATAGCCCAGTTTTATATTATTGGTGATGGTTGGTTTAAGAAAAGGATTGCCGGTGTAAACCGCCGTAGGGTCGCTGTATGCAAAGTATGAGGCCAGGTCGTCATATGATGGACGGCTGATCCTTTTGGTGTAAGACAGCTGCAGTTCGGATCGGTCACCCAGGTTTTTGGTAAACAGCACTGTGGGGAACAGCTTTCCCAGTTTACGGTCTACAATGTTGCTGCCGGTTTGTGGGTTATCCATATTGGTATAGGAATATTCATAACGTACTCCTGTATTAAGGCTTATGCTTTTACCAAGCTGCCAATTAAGGGACAGATACGCCGCGCCAATATCTTCCTTCATGTATATGTTCGCAGCGGTCTGCATATTACGCTCCCAGGCCCCATTATTAAAACTTTCGATACCCGATGAGCTTGAACTGCCGGTATGCGTTCCTTTAATACCTGTTTCCAGTTTTAGTAAGGGTGATAGCTGGTTGGCATAATCGGCTTTAAACACGCCTACGTTGATGGCCGTATTGGCAAATCCGCGTTGCCTTTGCGCGCTTACACTGTTGTTGGCGTACACCTGCTCGCCATATTTGTTTACAAAGGACGTATTAACTTCGCTTGGACTGTTATTTCCATAATGGATATAATCGGCTTCCATGCTTATCTTCTCCCCTTCCTTCAGCACATGTTCAATATTGAGCGAGCTGGTGAGGTTATCCCAGTGCGCGTTCCCGTTAATATGCCCAATATACCTGAGCAGTGAATCGGGCAGGATCTTATACGCCGCGTTACTGTATGTATAAGTGGGCGAATGGCTGTTGTTATAGCTCAGGTTACCGCTTATGGTAGTTTTAGGATCAAGCTGAATATCAGTACCCAGGGTGGCATTGTGATTATTGCTGATCCTTTTGGTTTTTGTGTAAAATTCTACCTCGGCATTACCTCCGATAAAAGGCATGTACTGACTTCCGGTAATAAAAAGATCGGTATAGGTCCGGTCGTGCTGAAACGTGTAGGAGCCGTACAGATTGATATTTTTAGTATTATGACTGAGGTTGATGCCGGCAGTGCCTTTTTCGCCCATGCCGTAACCGCCGGTTAAGGAATAGGAGCCGTTTGTTCCCTGCTTTTTGCTTTTCTTCATTACAATATTGATGATGCCGGCACTGCCTTCAGCATCGTATCCGGCGGGCGGGGTGCTCAGCAGTTCTATTTTTTCAATATTATCGGCACTGGGACCATTAAGCAAATTCATGACCTGGGCAAGCGGCATACGCACCAGCTTGCCGTTGATCATTACTGTAGCCCCGCTTTTACCGTTCAGGGCAATACCATTATCCCGGTGATCGATAGTTACCCCCGGCAATCGTTCCAACACCTGCAGGGCCGTACTGCCTTTCGTAAGCACGCTGCTCTCAACATTTACCACTAAGCCATCGCTGCGCTGCTGGTACAAAGGCTTATTTGCCCGCACTACCACCTCGCCCAATTGCCGGGTGTCCTCCTTCATCACAATAACAGCAAGATATTTTGCATCCTTGTTCCCGCTGATTTCAAAAGGCGATGAAAACCAGGTTTGATAGCCGATACTGCTTAACCGCAACCGGTAATTACCGGAAGGGGCATCCGCAATATTATAGCCTCCCTGTTCATTGGTAAGCATACTTTTAACTGAAGATGAATCTGCAGTTCTGACAAGCGATACAGTGACATATGGCAAGGGCTGGCTGCCGGCTGTGGTAACCCTGCCCGACACCTGGGCATTTACTATTTGTGCCAGGCAAATAAGTAACAGGCTGATGCATAAAGTTTTCATATGGCGTGTGTAACCTTTCTGGAGGTTATGCCGGCAAATAAAAACAGTGCTTTAAACTTTAAAAAACATGAATGATGAGTGACATGAGATAATTGATGAGATACGCAGAAGCGGGTTAATCGGTTTAAAACCAAAACTATACTGCCTTTTTTACGGCTTATAAGTTAAAGCCTGCATTTGGTCAATTATTTGTGCAGGTTGATACAATAACGAAATATAAATCAGTGCAATTGCTGTATCTTTAGGTAGGATATTGAAAATTTCTACAAACCTGTTCCCCCTCTGGGAGATTTTAGAATTTAATAAACATGTATTAATTGAAGGACAGATGCACCAGAGGTGCAAAAGGTTTGTAGTAGCTCGTAAAGTTATAGAATACCCTTTGCCCCAGAGGGGCAAAACACGACGACTTGCTGGTTAAACGACAAGCAATTTGTGGGTAAACTTAAACTCGCAGAGGACCCTGATGCCTACGCCACGCAGGTTCGCTTTTTTCAATTCGGGTAGGGCGGCGGCCCTCAGGGTCCTCTGCGAGAGACCCTGAGGGCACAGGGAAAATATATTTAGTGTTGGGGTGTCGTCCTGAACCTGTCGATGGACATGCGCAGAGGCTTGCCCACTATGCTTCGAGAGCCTACCCATGACACTTGTTTTTTATTATTACGATTTAATATGAACAGTTTATCCGTTGATACATTAAACCAAAACTGGCTGTTTAAATACAAG
The DNA here is from genome assembly GCF_017569325.2 of Mucilaginibacter gossypii. Classification (NCBI taxonomy): domain Bacteria; kingdom Pseudomonadati; phylum Bacteroidota; class Sphingobacteriia; order Sphingobacteriales; family Sphingobacteriaceae; genus Mucilaginibacter; species Mucilaginibacter gossypii. The sequence goes on from NZ_CP071878.2 coordinate 4,305,995, forward strand.
CTGTACCACATCCCATTTTGGTGTGTGTACCATTATTTTTGGTTTACCATAGCGGTGGCTAACCCTGTGGCAGCGGCCAAATCCATGTTTTTTTCGGCTTATAGTGTCAAAATCCTGGCTTATGTAGTTTTCCAGGCGCTGGCGGTATATTTTAACCTTTACTTCTTAATGCCGCGGTTTATGAAAAAAGAGCGGCTTACCCAATATGTAATTTATCTTTCGCTAACCATCATCGGCACATCATCGCTTATTAACGGCGGCTATTATTTAAGCGCTTTTTTTGCAGGCTGCTCAGTAAAAAAAATGTTTGGCGTTGATCCGGGCAATTTTATGAGTTTCTATAATACTTCCTTCCCCTCTACCGTAGCCAGTATGACTTTGGGTATGAGTATCAAACTCACCAAAAACTGGCTGCAAACCCAGCACCGCCAGCAGCTGCTCGAAAAAGAGAAACTGGAAACCGAACTTAAATTCCTGAAATACCAGTTTAACCCGCATTTTTTGTTCAACAGCATCAACTCCATATTTTTCCTGATCCATAAAAACCCCGGTATGGCATCGGCATCATTGGCCAAATTTTCTGAATTACTGCGGTACCAGTTGTACGAGTGCAACGACCAGCAAATCTCTTTAGGAAAAGAGCTTAGCTATCTCGAAAACTTTATCGAGCTGGAAAAGCTTCGGCAAAACAATAATGTGCATGTTACCTTTGAAGCAGATGAGCCGATGCCCGGTCATTTAGGCATAGCCCCCTTTATATTAATGACCTTTGTAGAAAACGCGTTTAAGCATGTATCCAAAGACGCAGAGCACCCTAACTGGATTGCGATTAGATTGGGATTGAAAAACGATCAGCTCAATTTTTATGTTGCCAACAGCGCATCAAACGACCCGGGAACCGGGCTTGTGAACTATGGGGGTATCGGCCTGAAAAATGTAAAGCGCCGGCTTGACCTGATTTACCCCGATCTTCATAAGCTGGAGATCCAAAATACCGGAGACCGCTTTGAGGTACATCTGCAATTAACTTTAACCGAACTGGAACAATCATCCGCAACCTTTCAAATGGCCTCACTATGATGAACTGTGTAATAATAGATGATGAGCCCTTAGCCCGCGAAGGATTAGCCAGCTATGTACGCGAGGTTGATTTTTTGAATTTAACCGGCACCTGCGAAAACCCGCTCGAGCTGATCAAGCTACTTGACCATCAGGCTATCGACCTGATATTCCTGGATATCCAGATGCCGAAAATGAACGGCATTGATTTTTTAAAGATCATGCAGAAACCGCCGATGGTGATCATCACTACAGCCTACCCCAGCTATGCGCTTGAAGGCTTCCAGCTCAATGTGCTCGATTACCTGCTGAAACCCATCACGTTCGACCGATTTTTTAAATCGGCCAATAAGGCTAAAGATTATCACCGCCTGCTTAACAATTGGGCCCAGCCCGGCGCACCAAAAACGGAAGCGGATGAAGGCTACTTCTTTATCAAATGCGGTAATAAATACGAAAAGATTTACTTTGATGAGATCCTGTACGTTGAGGGGATGCAAAACTACGTTACCATATTTACCGCCAAAGGCAAATATATCACGCTGCTTAACCTCAAAAGCCTTGAACAAAATTTAGATAACAAACTCTTTATCCGCGTACATAAATCCTACATCGTATCAACCGGTAAAATTGATGGTATTGAGGGAAATGATATTTTTATCGGTCAGCACCGCATCCCTATAAGCCGCAATTACCGCGAGCAGGTGATCCGGCAGGTTGTCGCCAATAAACTGTGGGATAAAATAAAATTTTCGTGATATATTTATATATCGTTTTTAACCTTTATCCTGCTTAAGCCATGGCCAAAAACACCAATAAAACCACGGAAACCGCAGCAAGCGTCAGCGATTTCATCAATACCATTGCCGATGAAGCCAAACGGGCCGACAGCTTTAAGCTGACCGCGCTAATGGAAGAAGCCAGCGGTCACAAAGCAAAAATGTGGGGGCCGGCCATTGTAGGCTTTGGCAGTTATCATTACAAATATGAAAGCGGCCGTGAAGGTGACGCGCCGCTTATAGCTTTTTCGCCCCGTAAAAGTTCTTTAACACTCTATCTTCCAGGCTTCGAAAGCAAGGAACAATTGCTGCAAAAATTAGGTAAGCACAAGCAAATTGGCGGCTGTACGCATATTGTTAAACTGACCGATGTAGATAATACTGTGCTCAGGCAATTACTCAACGAATCATTTAAACACGCGGAAACAACACATTGTAAATAGAGATCATTATAAGAAATTGCTTTCTACCTCGCTATGGTGCCTTACTTTCTCAATTTTAAATTCAACACTGATAGTAACGCCCGCCTTATTTTGAACTTTAAAAGTGCCACCCAGTTGTTTACTTAAGGCCTTCATCATTTCCATACCCAATGAGGTTACTGTTTTAAGATCAAAGCCTGCCGGCAGCCCTTTTCCGTTGTCGGCAATGGTTAATATCACTCCGTCTTCGCCTACGCGGTTCAACGCGACGACGATCTGCCCGCCTTCACTGCTAAAGGCGTACTTGATAGCGTTGGTTATGGCTTCATTAAGTATCAGGCCGAACGGAACAGCCTGGGTCAGATCGAGATAAATGGGTTCAACCACCTGCTCAAACCTGATACGACGGGTAACCGAGTCAAAACAATCGGTGAGGTTGCGGATCAGATCGGTTACGTATGATGGCATATAAATGCTGGCCACATTATCAGCACTATACAATTTATGGTGTATAAGCGCTATGGCCTGCACCCGGTTTTGACTTTCAGTGATGGCTTCAATGGCCGCGTTGTTTTCCAGGTATGCCGATTGCGTGCTTAACAGGCTCATCACAATTTGCAGGTTATTTTTAACCCTGTGATGTACCTCTTTGAGCAACCATTCTTTTTCATTAAGTAATTTTTCCTGTTTACTGTTCAACAGCTGCAATGATTGGTTTTGCTTGTTAATTTCGTTTTGCTGAGCCTGTAACCGTACATTGCTGCGCTGCTTTAAACGATAACGATTATAGCCAACCCCCAATGAAAGCAATAGCATTACCGAGCCTCCAATAAGCAAATTACGATCGGCCTGTGCTGCTAAAAACCGGCTGCGCTGCAACTGCTCATTGTTTTTAAGCAGTTGGATATCCTTAGCCTGCAGTTGCAGGTCTTTATTCTTCTTATCCGTATCAAACTCAATTTGCAAAAAGGAGGTGTGCTTGGCATTGTTAACCAGGTAAACCGAATCGGTAAGCATTTTGTAGCGCTGATAATGCTTAATAGCACTTTTGTACCTGCCCATCCCCGAGTCGGCCTTGAACCAGTTGAGCTGGTTCTGTGCCAAAAAAGGCAGCACCTTTGTTTTTTGATAAAAACTTTCATTTTCCTGCAAGTAGGGATACGCTTTATTATACTGCCCTATGGCGATATAATAATTAATATATGACCTTAACATCTCGGTATAATTTGCCCCTGCATCTTTTTTTAGCGCCTCCATTTTGTCGATGTACACTTTGGCCATTTTATACTGTTTAAGCTTCAAATAAACCAGGCAAAAATCATAGTAGTTTTCAAATCTTTCCTGCGTTGTTGTAAACAGGTTCATATTTTTGAGCAATTGCAGCCTTGCAAGCGCTTTTTCGGGCTGTTCCATTTTATAGTAGCTCATGGCCAGGTTACCGTTTATTACAACTATTGAAGCTGTGTCATTATATTTTTGGGCAATTTTTACAGCCTTATCAAAATAAATTATGGCATCGCCAAATTTATGCAGCGTATAGTACGAAAGGGCAAACCGATTGTATATTGTACACATTTGCAAACTGGTATCACCGCGACCTTCGGCAAGCCTCACCGCTTTCAGCTGATACTTCAGGGCGTTATCAGCATCTCCCTGGAAGGTAAGGCAGCCGCCAAGCAGGTTGTACAAACCGTCCAGGTCTTTTTTCCCTATCGATTGGTATATTGCCAATGCCGTGCGCAGGTTTTTAACAGCAATATCATATGATCCTTTTATGCTTTGCAGATCGGCCATATCTACGATAGCTGTAGCTTCCCTGTCCTTTAAACCCGCTTGCCGAAAAATATCAATGGCTTTTTGATAATAGGCTATTTTTTTATCCAGGTCCTGGCCTTCATTTCCATAATGCTGCCCAATAATGACATAAGCTTCGGCCATACCCGGCAAATCATCTATCGACTTAAAAAAATCAAACCCCCTCTGGGCCAATGCAGCACCGCCTTTATGATCGCCTTTTTTATTGCTGATCATTGCTGCCATCAACGCAGCGTTCCCCTGCCCTTTAACATCATTAAGCTGAATGCTTAATTGTTCAGCTTGTTTCATAAACCGGTAAGAGCTATCTGTTTCCTTTGCTCCCGCGCCCGACTTGAGCAGGATAACACGGCTTAAAGCAAGCAACAGCTTCACTTTGCCGGTATCAGCTTTGCTTTTTTGAATTTGCGATTGCAATGAGGCTGAAGATTGCGCACGCAGCTGTCCTGTCACGCAAACAACAGCAACACATAGCAGTAAAAATTTAAATTTCATGATAAAGGGGATAACCATTAAAACGTGCTGCCGTCTTTTAAAAACAGAACTTAAAATACAATAAAAAATTCAATAAATGCCTTATAGATAACTATTTGGCATAACCATATATAAAATACTAATTTATTACTAATCAGCCATTCAGAAAAAATTAAGTTTATTTGGTGATGTTGTAGTTCAGGATATAAGGCCATTCACTAATTTCCCCAACACCTTAAAACTCTCTTCAACCACCTCGTCAAAAGCTAAACCAAAACTAATGCGGATAAAATTGGTAAACCGCCCGTCTACACTAAAGATCTGGCCGGGAGCTATGCTGATGCTTTGCTCTATTGCCAATTGGTACAGTTCAAAGGCATTTACCTTTTTATCCAGCTCGACCCAAAGCGCATAGCCGCCTTGTGGCCTGCTGATCTTTGTACCTGCCGGGAAGTGTGTTGCGATAGCCTGGGTATACCGCAGGCACTGGGTATATAACGCCTTCCGCAAATGCCTCATGTGCAGGTCATATCGCCCGGTTTCAAAAAAATGACCAATGGCTGCCTGTGTAGGTGTGGCCGAGGCTATGGAATGCATCATTTTAATATTCAGCACCTGTTCTTTAAACCTGCCCGGAACGCACCAGCCTACCCGGTAACCAGGCGCTATTGATTTGGATACCGATGAACAAAGGATCACCCAGCCATCATTATCATAACTTTTGCAGGTGCGCGGACGGCTTTTTCCAAAATAGATCTCACCATAAATATCATCCTCAATTAAGGGAACTTGCTTTTCAGCAAGTAGGCGCACCAGTTGCTGCTTACGCTCATCGGGCATGCAAACCCCTATCGGGTTACTAAAATTGGTAACAAACAGGCATACTTTTACTGGCACTTCATTCATAGCCCGTTCCAAGTATTCCAGGTCGAGGCCGGTATCGGGGTTCACCGGAATTTCCAATACTTTCAGGTCCAGGCTGAGCATCACATTGAAAATCCCGAAATAAGTAGGGCTTTCAATAGCAATGGTATCGCCGGGCTTGGTAAGCGCCCTTAAGCAAAATATTAAAGCTTCCAGGCAGCCCTGCGTTGTGATCACATCATCTTCGGTAATATTACCACCCCAGTTAAAGGCGTTTTTAGCCACCTGTTTGCGCAAAGCAATATTACCCTGCGGGTTTTCATAAGTGATATTACCCGATGGACTATTACGTATAGATTCCATCATGGATTTACTGAGCTTTGCCAGCGGAATCAGGCTGAGCGGCGGCGATGAGCGCGAGAGCTGCAAAACGCTGTCTTCCGACATGTTGCGGTAAACCATCGCAATCATTTCGGCAACGCTGGCCTGTTTAACCTTTTTAAGCGGTGGTTTGGTTTCGGGCACGCTGGTAAAACGGGCGGGCAGGTATTTTACATAGTAGCCCGATTTGGTACGTGCCTCTATCAAACCCAGGTTTTCCAGCTCAACATAGGCCTTATAAGCTGTACTCATGCTAATACCCTGCTCCTGGCTCAGCATCCTTACCGACGGCAGCTTGTCGCCGGGCTTAAGCAGATTTTGCTTAATCTGCTTTTCAATCCGGGCAGCAATTTGTGCGTATAAAAAATCGTAATCCTCAGTATGAGCAATGCTTTCCATGCAAAATCTGTTATGCTCAAAATTAATAAAACTGCATCTGTTTTTCTATTGCCGGATGTTTTTATTTTGTAATGATCAAATAATTAAGCACATGGAACTACAGGTTATCGATTATCAGCCACAACATGCCCTCTATTTTGAAAAGTTTAACAAAGCATGGCTTGAAGAGTATTTTAGCGTTGAACCTTTTGATAAATGGGTGCTGGAAAACCCCGATGAGGCCATCATTAAAACAGGCGGCAGCATTTACTTTATCACTTCGAACCAAAAAATTATTGGCACCGTAGCGCTGCGATATATAGAAAACGGTGTTTACGAGCTTACCAAAATGGCGGTGGATAAAGACAGTCGCGGAGCTGGCGCCGGTCAGTTTCTATGTCAAACCGGTATTGATAAAGCGCGTGAACTGGGTGTAAAAAAGCTGGTACTATTTTCAAACAGAGTGCTTGAAAATGCCATTCACATTTACCGTAAGCTGGGCTTTACCGAAATCCCAGTTGAGCCCGGCACCTACAAACGAGCGGATATCATGATGGAAATAAATTTCACAAATAACTAAACCTGATGGAAAATATACTAAGCGAACAGGAAGTACAGCAACTAAGGGCCGAAACCCGGGGCACAACAAAAACCATCCACTTCAATAATGCAGGCTCGTCCCTGCACCCCGATGTGGTGGTTGATACCGTGATAGATTACCTGTACGAAGAAGCGCAAAACGGCGGCTACGAAACCGAGTACACATACCGCGAAGAGCTTGAAAACACCTACAACCTCATAGCCCGACTCATCAACGCCCGCAAGGATGAAATTGCCATTGTTGAAAACGCCAGTATTGGCTGGTGGCTTGCCTTTAACGGCATTGATTTTAAACCCGGCGATGAGATCATTACCTGCGAAATGGAATATGTAACCAACCTGATAGGTTTGCTGCACGCTAAAAAAACACTGGGTGTTGAGTTTAAAGTAATCCCCAATGATGATCAGGGTAATTTCCGGCTGCAGGCTTTGGAAGATGCTATTTCTGACCGGACAAAGCTGATAGCCGTAACCCATATCCCCTCAACCGCAGGGAGCATGATCCCGGTAGCAGAGATAGGCAGGATAGCGCGCAAACACAATATTTTGTACCTGCTTGATGCCTGCCAAAGCGTGGGCCATGTGCCGCTGGATGTGCAGGAAATAGGCTGCGATATGCTGGCCGTAACCGGCAGGAAGTATTTGCGGGCGCCGAGGGGTACCGGCTTTCTGTATGTCCGCAAAGAAATTCAGGATAAGCTGAAGCTGTTTTTCATGGACGGCTTCACTACCCAATGGGTAACCGAAACTGATTTTAAACCGCGCAATGATGCCCGCCGTTTTGAGGTGTATGAAAAAAGCCGCGCCTTAACTCTTGGCCTTGGCAAGGCGGTTGAATATGCACTCAACATAGGCGTTGAGCGTACCTGGCAGCGGGTGCAATATTTAGCTGGCTTATTACGCGAAAAACTAAAAAATATTAACGGCGTAAGCGTTCATGATTTTGGCGATGAGTTATGCGGCATCGTAACTTTTTCGGTAGATGGCATGGAGGCCGCAACGGTAAAAAACAAGCTGGCCGAAAAGCACATCAACGTATCAGTTGGCAAGGCGGTTTCAACCCTCATTTACATGAATAAAAACCACTTAAATAATATTGTAAGGGCTTCCGTGCATTATTATAATACTGAGGAGGAGATTGATACCTTATGCGGAGTTTTAGAGGAGTTGGTTAGAGTGAGTGTTTAACATTCGCACGATTAAGCGCCCCCGCTATTGTTCGTGTTGTCACCAACAATAGCGGGTTATAGTTCAAGCGAAAAACGCTTAAACCCGCTTGATAAAAGCTGTCAACAAACGGCAGCATCTATTGATGTTTTGTAATTTTTGAGCGCAAACTCGGCCTCATAAAAGTCGTTGTCGCTATAAAAAGCAGAGTATATTTATATTAGTGCCATAAATCATTGGCCATTGAAAGCAATCCGCGATAAAGCAGGTGAATTTTTACTTGGGTTACAGGATGTACGGGAAGATATTCTATGTACGCCTGCCCAGTTTTCTGAATATACCGTTTACCTCGTTCCTGAGGGGTCGGGTATCTTTCATGCAGATTTTGGGGCATTCCCTTTTACAGGCCCGGTGTTGTTGTTTTCAACCCCGTTGCAGATTATTTATGTAGACGAGTGCCGCGCAATAAAAAGCAATATCTTACAATTTCACAGTGATTTTTATTGTATCGAGTACCACCGTGAAGAAGTAGCCTGCAATGGGTTATTATTTAACAACATCTATATTGATCCAATAGTTGCGCTTACCCCGCAGGATGTAAAAGTGTTTGAGCTGTTACTGATGCAGATGAACGACGAATTTATGCAGCCGCAACCATCCGAAATTGTATTGCGGGCCTACCTGCAGCTTTTTTTGGCCAAGGCCAGCAGCATAAAAATAAATGGCATCAGTACCGGTGAGGATAAACCCCAAAAAGATGAAATAATGGAAAAGTTCCGGACGTTGCTTAACCAGCATTATCTTGACCTGCATAAACCATCAGATTATGCCTCGTTACTCGCCATATCTTCTGATAATTTAACCCGGCGTTGTACCAAATACTTTCGCAAATCACCATCACAGCTTATCCAGGAACGGCTTATCCTCGAAGCAAAGAAACAGCTCCATTTAACCCGGCAAAGCATCAAAGAAATTGCCTATAACCTTAAATTCCAGGATGAGTTTTATTTTAGCCGGGTATTTAAAAAGTTCACCAAAGTATCGCCCCAAACTTTTCGCGATAAAACAGGCATCTCCATCGTCGCGGATTTGTACAAATAAAACCCCGTTTCGTCCATGTTTGCGGGGCTCATAGCGTTGTAGTTTTGCTTTATCAAAAAACAACAACATGAAAACTTCAATCATAAATACCATAGCCGGCCTTGATCAGCTTGGTAAAAAAGCAGTCCGTTTCGGCATCGTAGTCGTATTCCTTTGGATAGGCGGGCTTAAATTTTTCACTTACGAAGCCGATGGCGTTGTACCCTTTGTGGCCAACAGCCCGGTGATGTCATTCTTTTACAATCATCCAACAGAATACAAAAAACACATCAATAAAGAAGGCGAACTGATTGCTGCCAACCACCAATGGCATATCGAAAATAATACTTATGGCTTTTCTGTTGGCCTGGGTATTTTCCTGGTAACACTGGGCATATTGGTTGCGCTTTATAAAGTTGCACCAATACCAAGCATGATTGCCAGTATCCTGGTATTTATCATGACTTTGGGCACGCTTTCCTTCCTGGTCACCACGCCCGAAAGCTGGGTACCACATTTAACCGATAACCAATGGGGCTTCCCATACCTGTCAGGCCGCGGTCGTTTGGTTATTAAAGATGTCGTGATCCTTGGCGGTGCCATCATCACTATGAGCGAAACCGCGCAACTTTATCTTAAACGTAAAACAACAAGTAAATAATATTAAACCATAGTATAATCATGAAAACTATAAATGTTCCCACCCGCGAACAGGTAAGTGCCGAAGCGCAGGTAATGTTTGATACCTTCACAAAACGCGTTGGTAAAGTACCTAACCTTTATGCCACCATGGGCTATTCGGCACCTGCACTTAAAATGTTTATGGATATGGAAGATGACATGAGCAAAAGCGTGTTTACCCCCAAAGAAAGGGAAGCCATTGCCCTTATCGTTTCGGAGCTAAACGGTTGTGCCTATTGCTTAGCCGGTCATAGTATGCTGGCCATGAAACGCGGTTTTACTAAAGAACAAACCCTGGATATCAGGAGAGGCCATACAGCTGATGATAAACTGAACGCCATTATTGGTTTAGCCAAATCAATTGTTGAAAATAAAGGTAAAGGCGATGAAACCTTACAAAATAACTTTTTCGAAGCCGGTTTTGATGAAGCCGCTTTAATGGACCTTATTGCCTTTATTACCATACGTGTGTACACTAACTATGTATTTGCCAACACCGAAGTTCCGGTAGATTTTCCTGCCGCTGACCTCTTAACTAATAGCTAAACATATCATCATGAAAACCACCGAAGAAGTAAAAGGCCAGTTAGCAAATAAGTTTTTAACAGGACTAAAAAATCGTGATTGGGAGCTCATGCGCCCGGCCCTTGCCAATGATGTGACCTGGACCCTGCCGGGAACAAGTTTGCTTTCGGGTCCTGCTGTCGGTGCCGATGCCGTGATTAAACGTGCCGGTCAGCTGCGTGATTTTGGGGTAATGGTTCAATTAAACCACATTTTATACGGATTGGATAGTGTAGCCCTGTCGCTTCACAATACTGCCAGCCGTGGCGATTTGATCCTGGATGAGCAGGTAGCCATAGTTTGCGATATTACTGATAATAAGATTAGCCGGATAACTACCCATTTGAGTGATGTTGAAGGGATCAATGAGTTTTTTATTGAAGGGGTGATTTAACGTCATACAGCATATCATAAACTCATTTGTGTTCCATCAGGATCTCTCGCAGATTTAAGTTTTCCCATAAAATCAATAATCAAATTGGGTAATCCTGATAAGTTGAACCACTCTCGGGTTCGGGTAAGGGCTGTGACGTTTTGTACAAACCTGTTCTCCTTCTGGGGGATTTTACAATTTAATAAACATGTATTAATTGCCCAAGGACAGATGCACCAGAGGTGCAAAAGGCTTGTAGCTCGTAAAGTTACGTTCCATCAGGGTCTCTCGTAGAGGACCCTGATGTCTTCGCCAAGCAAGTACGCCTGTTTGGCGCATGTTATGTTATTGTCTCCCGTCACAGTCTGTCCCATCAGGGTCCTCTGCGAGAGACCCTGATGGGACAGAAGCCTGGAATTGCTTCGTGCTTCGCAAATGACGCTTTTTTTTGAATTGTATCTAAGTTATCTTTGAGCCTAATCCCTGCACCACACATGAAATATTTCATTGTCCTTTTATTTATCTTTTTCATTGGCCAACACAGTTTTGCACAAACTCATAAAGAGCAAATTGCTGCCTTCAGGCAAAATTATAAGGATGATTTTTTAAAAGACCCGCGATCTCCGCTTAAACAGGATGACCTGCAATTTTTAAGGTTTTATGATGCTGATAGTATCTACCGCGTAACTGCTAAAGCTGAATTATTGACTAATCAATCAACTTTTATTATACCTACCTTCAGCGGTGCAGGTAGCCAATATGTACGTTATGCACAACTTTCGTTTACGCTTAAGGGTAAACCAATGCAGTTAACCATTTACAAAAGCATCGCCCTGTCGCAAAACCCTGCTTTCAGCAATTACCTGTTCCTGCCTTTTACCGATGCTACCAACGGCTCTGAAACCTATGGCGGAGGCCGCTATATCGACCTTACTACCAAAGACATTAAAAACGGCTCGATTGTTATAGATTTCAATAAAGCCTACAACCCATACTGCGCTTTCAGCAGCGGCTACTCATGCCCTAAACCGCCTGACGAAAACCGGGTTGATATTGCTGTTGAAGCGGGTGAAAAAAACTTTGGAAAAGGGCATTGATCTAAATCTGCATTAAATAAGCACATTAATTGTTTTTACCTTATAAAGATACCTGCATCGATGTGCGCTCCCGGTGATGAAGATGAAAGGTTCAGGTAATCTTTTGGTATGCCTCTGGTTTGTACTTCGCTCAGGGCTACTTTTCCAACTTTTTGGATATTTTGTTCTATAGGTTTATTTAGCCGGTTGGGCTTTCCAGATCGCCAATATAAACAGTGCCGTTAGTGCCGTTCTGCATTTATTAATACGATAATTTCTTTCTTTTCTTCAGGCGTCCCGTAGCGGGTAAACATTTCGGCCATAACGGTGGTTGGCCTGGCAATCAACACAAAAAACATTACCGGTAACGAGACTGTTACACCCTAAACAAAACCTAACCGGTAAATTTGAACAAAGCCTCCGGAAATATGAACCAAATCAGCAAAGAAGATATCAAACAGGAAGTGTTCGACCTGTATGATGATTACGCACATAGCCGCCTCGACAGGCGCTCATTTGTGCAAAAGCTCTCCATGTATGCAGTGGGCGGCCTGACCGTAACCGCATTAATGAGTTTCCTGATGCCCGATTACCAGGGTGCCATACAGGTAAAATCCGACGATCCACGTTTAAAATCGGGCTATATTAATTACCCTTCGCCCAAAGGCGGCGGTACAATTAAAGGCCTGTTATCAGAGCCCGCAGATGCAAAGAAGAAACTGGGTGGCATAGTGGTAGTTCACGAAAACCGGGGCTTAAACCCTTATATTGAAGATGTGGCAAGAAGAGCTGCCCTTGCAGGGTTTATTACCCTTGCACCCGACGCGCTAACACCGCTTGGCGGCTATCCCGGCAATGATGACGAAGGGCGTACCATGCAGGCCAAACGAAATAAAGGCGAAATGGAGGAAGATTTTATAGCTGCCTATGAATACCTGAAAAACCATAAAGATTGCAATGGTAAGGTAGGTGTTGTAGGCTTTTGTTTTGGCGGAGGAATTGCCAATATGATGGCTGTACGTGTTCCCGATTTGGCTGCCGCCGTTCCATTTTATGGAAGTCAGCCGGCTGTTGAGGATGTCCCTAAAATTAAAGCGCCGCTGTTGCTGCATTACGCGGCCCTGGATACCCGGATTACAGATGGCTGGCCGGTATACGAAAAAGCGCTTAAAGAGAATGGCAAAAAATACCAGGCTTATATCTATGAAAACGCAAACCACGGCTTTCATAATAATACAACTCCACGTTATGACAAGGCCGCGGCAGAACTGGCCTGGAAAAGGACTATAGATTTTTTTAATGAGAATTTAAACTAAAGACCTGAAGTTTCAGGTCTTTAGTTTCGCAGGATCATATTGTGAAGATACCTTATTCTTTGGGGGTATCTTCTTTGTCTTCCTCTTCTCGTTCTACCGTTATAGTACATTCCGTAACCAGTGCGGCCAGGGTACCTACGGCAGCAAAAACCGGTGCCAGGATCATCCCGAAAAGACCAACACTTAACGGAAAAGTCATTAGCTCTTTACCGTGCTTGTCTGAAATGGTGATCCTGCTGGCTTTACCTTCGTTAATTATCTCTTTTATCTTTCCCAATAACGCTTCACCGTTAATTGAAAATGTTTCTTTGGTGCTCATGTTTTTTCTAAGTTTTTATATTTAGATGAGCATACCAGCGGCTTGTTACAGGTTCGGCTAAATATGCCAATAGCAGGTGGAATATTAATTTCCTTACTGCAAAGGCTTCTCAATGGGTTACAAAAAAAGCAAAACCGTCATGCCGAATTTATTTCCGCACCCCATTTCCAAAGTATGCGACGGACAGGTATGCAAGAATTAATTGTGAAACCTGGCAAGCGTGAATATCCAGCGAGGTGCCGAAATAAATTCGGCACATACGTATGTTTTTACCTTTGAACAATATTAAACACTTATCTCCACCTTCTTCCCGGTTTTAACAGCAAGGTAAATGGCATCAATAATTTTAAGGTCTTTCACTCCCTCTTCGCCGTTTACCGGTACTACCGGTTTTTTGTTATTAAATATAATCTCGCACATTTCATCCATCTGCACGGTTTGGTGTGTGGTAATGGGCTGGTTAAGCTCGCCCAAATGGGTGCGGCCTTTAATTGGCCCGTAGCCGGTAGAAGGCTGCATTTCGGCAAAGCCTTTTTCTCCATCAAGAAAAAATCGGTCGAGATTGTTCATATTGTAGGTTGACAGACAGGACGCAACGGCCCCGCTTGGGAAGCCGAACTGGAACTGGATGGTTTCATCAACCCCTTCTTTAAATTTCACCGTATCGGTTTTAGTTTCCTGGGCGGTAACCCATATCGGTTCTTCACCGGTCATATAGCGGGATCCGTTGATGGCATAGATCCCAATATCCATCATAGAGCCGCCACCGGCAAGCTTTTTATTCAACCGCCATTGTGTGGGATCGCCGATGGTAAACCCGCATTGCCCCTGAAAAAACCTGATCTTCCCAAACTCGCCGTTTTGCCTCATCCTGATCACTTCAAGTGTTTTTGGTTCAAAATGCATCCGGTAGCCAACCAACAGCTTTACATTGGCCTTTTTACAGGCATCAACCATCTCCTGCCCCTCTTTGGCATTCACGGCCATTGGCTTTTCGCATATAGCGTGTTTACCGGCTGCAGCTACCCTGATCACAAAATCGTGGTGCAAGCCATTGGGTGTAATAACGTATACCGCGTCGATATCGGAGTTATTTTTGATGTTGTCGAAATTCTCATAGTTGTAGCAATTTTTTTCGGGGATGCCATATTTGCTTTGCCATGCTTTAACTTTTGATGGGGTTCCGCTAATTACCCCAACCAGTTTAGCTTTGGTACATTTCCGCATAGCTTCTGCAACTATGGTTCCATAGCCTCCAAGTCCCATAATAGCCACGCGCAATACCGGGCCGTCATAAACCTGTTCGGTTTTATCTGTTCCTGCCGCCCATCCTGAGTATGGCGCAAGTTGCAGGGCCAGGGCCGATAAACCCAACTTTTGTAAAAAATCACGACGAGAATTCATAGGTATGTTTTTTGGTTTATGACAATTTACATATTTCCGGGTAAACTGCACCTACGTCATCTGATTTTTACTTAATCTGCCCAATGAACATTTCTGGGTTAAGGAATAAAAAACGCGGGATTGCGCATTTATCACATCCCCTTAGGTTGATTTAATGGTTTAACTGCCCAGTTATTTCCCGGTTGATCGTTCAGATATATTTCGAGCTTACCGCCTTTGCTGATATCGTTGTAACGGATAAAATTATTAGGCATTATTTTACCATTCAATTTTACCGAGCGGATATACATTGATCTGGGGCCCGGTTTATGACAGATGATCTCGAACTTTTTGCCATTTTGAAGCGTGATAGCAATTCTATCAAACAAAGGTGAACACAACAGGTACTCACCCGAAACCGGGTTTACCGGGTAAAAACCCATCGCAGCGAACAGATACCAGGCCGACATTTGGCCGGCATCATCATTTCCTCCCAAACCACCCGGACCATCACTGTATTCTGTCGCCAGGATCTTGCGTACGGCGGCTTGCGTTTTCCATGGCGATGGTGTGTAATTATACATAAAAGGGATCTGGTGCCCCGGCTCATTGCCATGCCAGTATTCGCCTTTTTCAAACAGGCTATCTAACGACTGTTCCAGTTTCTTCGCACCACCCATCAACTTTGCCAAACCGGGTACATCCTGCGGTACATAAAAGGTGTATTGACGTGCGGTACCTTCTGTAATATAAGTCGCCTTTTTATCAGGATCAAAGGGGGATATCCATGTACCATCAGCATGCTTGCCGCGAACAAAGCCACTTGTAGCATCAAATACATTGGCATAATATTTTGCCCGTTTGGTGAGCGTGATATAGTCGGCAGATTTTTTTAAAGCTTTTGCAAATTGCGCCAGCGCGTAATCATCATAAGCATACTCCATTGTACGGCTCACCTGTTCCATTTTATGAAAGGCATCGCGTACGCTATCTTCTAACGGGATGTATTGATATTTCAAATAACTATCCAATGCCCTGCGGCCCTTGCCTTCTACATAGTCGGCGCGATTGGCAGGTAATTCAAAAGCGTTATGCCTTAAAATTTGGTAAGCTTCTTTAGCGTCAAGATCAGTGATCCCCTTTAAATATGCCGAACTGATTACAGAAGCCGTATGATCGCCGATCATTTCGGATGTATAGCTATTCCAGCAGGGGAAAACAGGCATCCACCCGCCTTGTTTACCTTTCAAAATCAGTGATTTTGCCAGGTTATTCATTAAAGATGGGTTCAGGATCTCAAACAGCGGCAACTGTGCCCGGTAAATATCCCACATCGAAAAATCATCATAATAATTGCCGCCTGATAATTGTTCAATTTGATAATCGCCGGCAAAACGGGGGTATCTGCCATCAACATCATTAAAAAGACGCGGATGCTGCATGGCATGGTAAAATGACGTATAAAAGATCCGTTTATCCTGCTCATTTTTAGTTGAAATGTTGATTTGCCCTAAGGCCTTTTCCCATTTTACCCTGCTGCTTTCTACCATCTTATGAAAATCAAACCCCGGCATCTCGGCCTGCAGGTTTTTGCGGGCGCCTTCCAAACTGGCAAACGAAGTGCCTATCCTGATCGTTAGCTTTTCGCCTTTATTGAGCTTAAATCCGGCATAAACCCCTGTACCAGCATCGTTTTTGATACTATCTGCAATAAATATTTTATCGCCATCAAAAGTGCCCGTTTTACCTAAACTCCGTTCAAACCTGATCACAAAGAAACCGCTGAAACCTGCGCTTTTCCCCCATCCCTGGTAAATACGGTGAGCAGGATTATAACCCGATATTTCGCCTTTTTGTTGATCCACTTTTACAAAGCCTTCATGATAATCGCTATTAGCTTTGATCAATAAATAAAGGCTGTCGGCCTGCTGCATGGTAAACTGCATCATGCCGCAACGCTCTGTGGAGGTTACCGCAGCATTCACTTTATACTGATTAAGATTTATGCTATAAAGGTACGGCGACGATAGTTCATCAACATGTTTAAATGCAGCACTATAATTAGCTGTTGTTAGCTTGCCTGTGATGGGCATAATGGTAAAGCTGCCATAGTCCTGCGTACATGAACCGCTTAACCAGTGCGAACCACGGAGGCCGTTGAACAGGCTGTCTTTATAATAATATGGAGGTACGCACTTGGTTTCGCCGCTCTCGGTTTCGGGTGTCCATTGTGTCATGGCAAAGGGGGCAGTAACCGCGGGAATAGTGTTGGCAAACCGCGTATCAGCCGCCTGTCCATGTTTTAGTGCGGAAGCTGTAGTGGCAATAGCTGTACCGGCCATGGGCTGTACATATTTAACCAGGTTTTGGGCAAAAACCGGCCACGGAAACAACAAGAAAATTATATAAATAAACCGGTTTGCAATTTTGGAGATGAACTTCATTTTCAGACAGCGTATTAACAAAAAAATTTCAGCAAAATACAGCAATCATTGCTAATTGTTACACGCACGAGCAAAATAATGAGGTATAAACAACCTGGCCATACTGTAAAACGTAAGGATTAGTCGTTACTGCGCTCCAACCATCACTGCCACTTCCAACTAATTTCAGATAATGGCAAATCTGGCGGGGAATATGTCCAACTGAAGTCACCATTTGTCCGGTTCATGCATCAACCACTTCCATAATCCTGGTGCTGGTGTACTTTTGTTATGCCCGATGATGAGGAAAGCATCTAAAAGCGAATTATTAATCAAACCAATCCGAAAAACATGAACAACGAAACAACATTCAGCCGTCGCCGCTTTCTTGGTATCTCCGCATTAACAGTTGCAGCAGCAGAGTTAGGCGGTCTCGGTTTACTTAAAGCAGAAACCAAACAGATAGATTCACCGGCACAGCAAAACAATACTCTTTTTTCTACAGCTTCTTTCGACTCGATCAAACAGATAAATGCAGGCTTGCTTAATATTGGCTACGCAGAAAGCGGCCCGGCAAACGGACAGCCTGTTATCCTGCTTCATGGGTGGCCATATGATATACATAGCTATACTGGAGTATCAGCCATACTTGCCAAAGCCGGCTACAGGGTTATTGTACCTCATTTGCGCGGCCATGGCACAACACAATTCCTTTCGGCACAAACTTTCAGGAACGGGCAACAGGCCGCAATAGCTACCGATGTTATCGAGCTGATGGACGCCCTGAAAATAGACCGTGCAATTATTGGCGGGTTTGACTGGGGCGCGCGTACAGCAAATATCGTGGCGGCATTATGGCCCGAGCGCTGCAAAGCAATGGTTTCGGTAAGCGGGTACCTGATAGGCAGCCAGGAAGCAAATAAAAAACCATTGCCGCCCAAAGCAGAACTATCATGGTGGTACCAGTTTTATTTTAGTACCGAGCGCGGCCAATTGGGCTACGAGGCAAACAGGCGTGACTTTAACCGGCTCATCTGGGAAACAGCATCACCTAAGTGGAAATTTGACGACGCTACTTTCGCGCAAACCGCCCCGTCTTTTGACAACCCCGACCATGTTGCTATCGTGATCCATAATTATCGCTGGCGCCTGGGCCTTGCCCAAGGTGAGGCAAAATATGATGACATGGAAAGAAAATTAGCAACCGCGCCTCCTATAACTGTACCTTCCGTAACCCTTGAAGGCGATGCCAACGGTGCTCCTCATCCTAAGCCTGCTGATTATGCTGCCCGCTTTAAAGGTAAATATGCACATCACACTATTACCGGGGGAGTAGGCCACAACCTACCGCAGGAAGCCCCTAAAGCTTTTGCTGACGCTATTATAGAAGCCGAAAGTTTTGCCAGATAAATAATCCCTCTTTTTAAATAACACAGTAACCAGGATAGGAAATGTTAAAAACGCATTTCCTATCCTGGTTTTTTTGTTTACTTAAAAGCAGATGCTCACACCTGTCTGCCTTTCTAAAACCCTTTTGCTCCTCTGGTGCAATCATCGTTGAGCCCAAGTGCTTTAACCCGACAAAGAAGTGCCTGAACCGGACATTTCAAACATTGAAAAATTAGGCCCGGGCATTGCATATTAATCCATTTAACTGCAGGATAAAACCCGTCTTTCCGCCCCCGTCGTGTTTGGTTTATACGCCTATCACCAGGATCGCTACAACCATTATCGACAGGACAAAAAGCTTTATGGCAGGCTTCAATTAGCATATTGAAGCAGTTTGTATCAATGACATATGCAAGTTGGGGCCCGGATTGTCCGGCCGGCAGCTCGGTTTGTCTGCTTCATCCCGAAAGTGGTTAGATCTCCGTTGATTTTGCCACAATTTTGAGCCATCAAACAACTCAAAACTACATATCATGACAACAAAAACAGTAAAAACAATCTATTGGATAGGAACAGCAATGACTTCATTATGGTTTGCAGCAAGCGGATTTGGCGAGCTGACCAAAAACCAGTTTGTGTGGGATATCACCTTAAAACTGGGCTATCCTCCACACTTTATTTATATTCTTGGTGTCGCTAAACTATCGGGAGTAGCAGTTCTTTTAACACCTAACAGATTGCTTAGATTAAAAGAATGGGTATTTGCAGGTATTTTCTTCGATATTATATTTGCTTTTTTGTCTAAAATCGCCGTACTCAGTTTTCCTGCCACCATAGATGCCATCGTTGCATTTATCATGGTAACGGTTACCTACCTGATGTTCCGTAAACTTTATCCGGCTACATACGCAGCCCCTGCCGCTGTATAAAATGCTAAGTTGCAGCAGGCCGGTTCATAATACATCGGTTATTTCAGGCTTTAAGCAATCTCAAAAGAGGCTATCGACAGGTAGCCTCTTTTGTATAAATATTACCGGTGCTCTACCGGTCGCTTAATCTTCAAGAACAGGGGCATCTTTTATTTTTTCCAATACCGAGGTTGGTAAATACGGCCTGCCGCCAGTTGCCGGCACACAGGTGCCCGTAAATACAGCCTTGGTCATTACCTTATTGTTGCATATTATTGATTGTTTAAAGTGCAGCTTGGGTAAGCCCCCTTTATCAGTATATAAGGTGCAGGTAACTTTAAATTCATCGCCCTTTTTTAGTGATCTGAGAAAGCTGATGCTATAGTTTGACAGTACCATGTAAATGCCGTTTTTAGCTTCGGTTTCAAAATCAAACCCCAATATTTCCCTGATATAATCATGCCTGCAATATTCCATATAAAACGGATAATATAAACCATCCATGATCTCCTGTACATCTATATGCTCATCTTTTGCAATATAGGTTTTTGAGTATTCCATAATAATTAACCTTTTTGTTGGATTGCAAAGCTATTGAACCTTTTGGTTTCAGGAAACGAGAGATCTGAATTTAATGGATCAGTCCGGGTTGTATCAAATAAAAAAGCCCCAATTGTTTGTGAGGCTTTGCTCACCTAACTGGGCGGAATTCGAACCACCTTTTGGATCAAATGTACGTTTTGAATGAATTAGAGCATTTTTCATGAACCATAATGTGCGATTTTCGAACCATCAATTTTGAGAGTCGAGTGTTATTGGGACAACATTTATACTTATGAAAGTTTGACATGCACTAAAACTACATTTGGATTGGACGTTGAGATTCAGTCAATCAACGTCAACGCTGTTCCAATTTAGTAAGACTATCTTTTATAGTCTTATCATCAGGCTTTAAAGACAGTGCCCTTTGATACATTAAAATAGCTTCTTCTCTTTTTCCTGCTTTATTTAGTGCCTTACCAAAGCTGGTGTACATTTCGGGATCGCCCGGATGTAATATTAGATTGATCTTGAAGGCTTCTATAGCTTTATCTGTATAAGAATCGGCCAGCAGTTCGTTTGCAATAGTATCCATTTCGCGTACACCATACCGGAAGTGTGAAGTATCAGCCTGCATTTGTACAAGTCTGCTTACCGCAATGTCTCCTCCCTTTTCAAATAGAATTTTTGCATACCTGTCGGCTATGGATATTTTAACTTTCTCTTGCGGGGTGTTATTTAGAATGCTGATGGCATTTGAAGCCGTAATGAAATTGGTAAAACTTTGGGCATTATCCAAAATAATGACCGTCTGATTCTTTGACAGGTTTCGCATGATCACACTTCTTAAGCCTTCGATGTATCCGGTATGAAAGACGATCTTATCAGGCCCTTTACCTCTTAAAATAAACCAACCTAAACCGTAAGAGACACCTCCTCCCGCCACCACTTCATTTTTATTGTTCAGTATGGCTGGTTTAAAGGCTTCATCCAGTAACTGTTCGTTCACCAGTTTATTATGATACAATGCTTGGTCGAATTTCAGCAGGTCGGTTGTTGTACTGATAACATTTCCTTGTCCCCAAAATATGGTGTAGCTTGTATCATTTGGAATTGAATCAGCCTGTATGAGATGCGGATAATAGTGTTTAGGATAAGAGTAACGTTTGGTAACATCAGCTTTCTGAGCGGTTCGAGGATTGCACAAGTAAGAACCTGTCATCTCTGCTGGGCCGAATATGTACTTTTTTAGATAGGCGTCAAAATTCATACCTGATATTTTTTCAATCAAAACGGCAAGTAAGTTATAGTTGATATTAGAATAGCTGAACTGATCCCCAGGTTTAAAGGACAGCGGCTTGGGATATTGCTGCAAAACGAGGATTATGTCACGAAAATTGAATTTTTTTGCGGGCTGTACCTTTAAAACCGTATCGAAGATTTCTTCCTTGTCTCTTGGCAAACCCGAGGTATGCGAAAGCAAATTTCTGATTGTAATATCAGGGTAAGGAAATTCAGGGATGTATTTTTTATATGGACTGTCTAAATTGACCCGCCGCTTTTGAACCAATTGCAGAACTGCTGTTGAGGTAATTGTTTTTGCTACCGAGGCAAGGAAAAATGCTGACTTATCAGTGTTAGGTATTTTATTTGGAATATCAGCATAACCGAATGAATTCTTATAAATTACCCTTCCGTGATCAGCGATCAAAACATTTCCATTTAGCCAACCTGCATCCAATTGATTACTGAACAAACTATCCAGTTTCTTATAAGTTCCCTGTGCGGCTGCCACATTATAAATGCACGCCAAAGCTATAAGTGTAAAAAGTCTTTTCATGGTATTAAACAGACTTCCCTGAACCTCATTATGTGACGTAGAATGCCAAATAAATTATCGGTATTTATTTATATAAAATGATCCTAAATAAGCGCGGAAATTGTTATTGAGCGGCGATATCGACGGTTCGGATTTTAAAATCATCAAATTGGAAAGCGAGGCAGCTATTGAAAAACTGGAAATAAAGCTTTCAGAGGCATTGATCGCCAAACGGGCTTATGGTGAATGTTGAGCCAACTGCAAAGCAAGCTATTAATCATCTGACGAGAATTGACGATATCTATTACAAATCAAGTACTTATTGCGAAAATAGGGGAATAATTGGTTCGATGTACCCCGAAAAGTTTACTTTTGAAGAACTACGACATCAAACCGCCAAAACGAATGACTTTTTCAACATTACATATTTGTCAATCAGCACTTTAGGCACAAAAAAAGAAGGGCAAGCGACCGTTTTTCGTGCTTGCCCATTAAGGCTCCTGAGGCTGGGCTCGAACCAGCGACCCTCTGATTAACAGTCAGATGCTCTAACCGGCTGAGCTACTCAGGAGTGTTGTCCGGTTGGGGATTGCAAAAGTATAATTTTCATTGATATTTTGCAATTTTATTCAACTTGTTATATCCTGCTGTTTCAGGGCTACGTGGTACTTGTATTCTTCCCTGCCCATTTTACAAGTTTTTTAACCAGGTCATCTAATTTAAATGGTTTGCTTATATAATCGTCCATACCTGCATCTATACAAATTTGCAGATCGGATTGGAGGGCATTGGCCGTCATCGCTATAATAAAAGGCCGTTCCGGGAAACGCTTCTTTATTATTCGCGTAGCTTCCAGGCCATCCATTTTGGGCATTTGTACATCCATTAAAATAACATCGAATGTTTTTTTATTAACCAAATCCAGTACCTCCAGGCCGTCTGCTGCCAAAGCGGCTTCATATCCTAACTTACTCAATATCTTCATGATCAGTTTTTGGTTCATCTGGTTATCTTCGGCAACCAAAATCCTCAATGGGTAACTTTCTGAAAAATTATCAGGCAGTTTATGATTTGCAGTATCGCTGTGCAGCGACTCATGAGTGACAGAATTTACATGCTTGCCAAGTTCCTTTATAATGTGCTTGTATAAGTTATGCTGTTTTGCAGGTTTGGTTAGTATAGAACAAAACAAACCGGGGTTATCTTTATGGAAAACATAGCTGATGGAGCTCAACAGCATTATAGGTAATTCGGGGTATTTGGCCCGTATTAAGGTTGCCAGTTCAATCCCATCCATAAAGGGCATTTGCATATCGGTAATAACAAGCTTAAAATCATGCTGCTGCTGCGCCAGGATCTCAAGAGCCTGTTCGCCTGATTTGGCTACTACCGGGCTTAGTTGCCACTGCTCCAGTTGAGCCTTTAAAATTCTGCAATTGGTATCATTATCATCAACAACCAAAATTTCGCTCTTTTCAAAACCCTGCATGGTATGGTTTATTTGTACAGGGTCCTGTAGTAAACTTTTTTGCGAGTGAATAGAAAACCTGAACGTACTTCCTTTGTCAACTTCACTTTCTACACTGATTTTGCCGCCCATTAATTTTACAAGTTGTTCACTTATAACCAGGCCAAGGCCGGTACCTCCGTATTGCCGGGTGGTTGATGAGTCAACCTGCGAAAATGCTTTAAATAGCCGGTGCAGCTTATCGGCAGAAATACCAATGCCGGTATCTTTTATCTCAAAGCCTAATTCGATTTGGTTATCATCTGATATGCTGAGCAAATGCACGGCTACATAAATTTCACCCTTTTTGGTAAACTTGATAGCGTTACTGATTAAATTGATCAGGATCTGGCGAAGCCTTAAACTATCGCCAATAATTTGCGCCGGTACATCATAGTCAATCTGGTAAACCAGGTCCAGCTTCAGGTGGGCGGCTTTTAGGGCAAAAACATCAAAAACCTCTTCAATACAGGTACGCAGGCTAAAATCCTTTTCCTCCAGCTCCATATTGCCCGATTCTATTTTCGAAAAATCTAAAATATCGTTAATCACCGCCAGCAGGTCTTCGCCGCAGGTTTGTATAGATTCGGCAAAAGTACGCTGCTCTTCATCCAAAGGAGTTTCGGCCAGTAACGACGCCATCCCGATTACCCCATTCATAGGTGTGCGGATCTCATGGCTCATGGTAGCCAAAAATATGCTTTTAGCCTTGTTAGCCTCCTCGGCCTCGAGGGCTAATTTTTTTTCAACTTCTATGGCACGGGCCAGCTGCCCGGTACGTTCTTTCACCTGGCGCTCAAGCTCGGCCTTTTGCTTTAATATAGAACGTGTACGGATAAGATAAAATGCCGGGCCGCTGATTATAAAAATTAACGCTACAATTAATTTAAACCACCAGGTAAGCCAAAAAGGAGGCTTAATGTTGATGATGATAAATGTGCCTTTGTTATTCCATTTGCAATCATTATTTGATGCCTTAACCCTGAATGTATAACTACCCGGATCAAGGTTGGTATAAGTGGCCGTTCTTTTATTGCCAACATAATTCCAATCTTTATCAAACCCTTCCAGCTTGTAGGCATATTGGTTTTTTTCGGGAATGGTATAATTCAGGGCCGCAAACTCAAATGTAAGTACCGACTGTTTGTAAGATAGGTTTATGGAGTCTGTTTCGCTGATATCTTTTTGAAGCGGGGAGTTTTTAGCCCCGGCGTTTACCTCCTTATTGAAAATCTGCAGCCCGGTAATATAAACAGGAGGGACAAAGTCATTATCTTTTAAACTATCGGGATAAAAAGTACTGAAGCCGTTTACGCCGCCAAAAAACATTTCCCCGTCGGCAGTTTGAAAACACGAATGGCCTTTAAATTCATCTCCCTGCAACCCGTCAGAAATGTCATAGTTTCTAATGGCTTTTGTTTTGGGATTAAACCGGGAGATCCCCTTGTTGGTGCTTAACCAGAGGTTACCTTTGCGGTCTTTCAAAATCGCATAGATCACATTATTGGGCAAACCCTCTCTTTCGGTGTATATAGTAAATGTTTGATTATGCTTGTTAAACAGGTTAAGGCCGCCGCCGTTGGTACCTATCCATATATCACCGTTATCGGTTTCGATAATCGACTCGACAGTGTTGTTTGATAAGCTGCGTTTATCCCGCTCATCGTGCGTGTAGTGCGTAAAGCGGCCTGTTTTAGGGTTAAATACATTCAACCCGTTATCATCAGTGCCTATCCACATATTGCCCTGTTTATCCTGAAACACTGCTGTAACAATATCACTGCTTATGCTGTTGTTATCTTCCGGGTTGTTCCTGTACCGTGTAAAGAGACCGGTTTTTACGTTATAATGATTAAGGCCCCCTTTCCAGGTCCCTAACCATATATTGCCGTCACGGTCTTTATACATATTGTTGATATCTGAAAGGGAGAGGCTACGCGGATTATTTGCCTGGGGCATGTGATGTGTAAAGGCTCCCTTTTTTTTATCAAACAGGTCAAACCCGCCAATATGATAACCAATACCAATAACATCTTTATTTATTGGCACTATGGCCATTACATAATTATTACTTATGGTGTTGCTGTTATTATCACTATGCAGGTAATGAACAAAGGTCTTTTTCTTGCGATTAAATAAATTAAGGCCGCCCCCGTCGGTGCCTATCCAAATATTTTCGTCACTATCATCACCGGAGATGGCCAGCACGTTGTTGTTGCTCAAACTATTCGGGTTGTTGGGGTTTTGACTGTAGGAACTGAATTTATCGCCAAAGCCAGGCAAAAAATCAACACCGCCCGAATAAGTGCCTATCCAGGTATTCCCCGTATCATCTTTATATAAACAATAAACCGAGTTACTGCTCAGGCTGTGATGGTCGTTTGCATCAAATTTGTAGCAAGTAAATTTATTGGCCGGATAATCGAGCACACTTATGCCGCCATTTTCGGTCCCTATCCAGAGTTTCCCGTCGCCGTTTTCGAGTATCGAAAGAATATCGTTATGGCAAATACTGTTGCTGTTATCAGGGTCGTGTTTGAAATTTATAAACGAATTATTTTTATTGTTATATAATGCCAGGCCTCCTCCATGTGTACCTGCCCAAATATTGCCTTTGCTATCTTTGTATACCGCCTTTACCCAGCTGGCGCCGATGCTGTTTTGGTTTGCAGGATCATGAACATAACCAATAAACTTACCGTTTTGTGGATTAAAATGGTAAAGCCCGTCATCGGTACCTATCCATAACCAGCCATTATTATCCTCGGTAACCTGGTAAATGAAATCGTTAGCTATACTGTTTGTGCCATTCGCGGCATGTGTGAATCTTTTAAATGAACCATTTGCAGCATTAAACAGATATAAACCCTTGCTGGTGCCCAACCACATCCTTTTTTTACTATCCAAAAAAACAGACTGTACAGCAAAAGTTAAATGATTGGAATAGTGGATAAATGTATTTGAGGCCCGGTCAAATCTGTCAAGCCCGCTTTCGGTTCCAATCCATAAATTATGATAACTGTCTTCCGTTATAGCTAATACATAGTTATCGATGATGGTTGTTTTATTATTCTGGTCGTGCTTATAATGCGTAAACTTATAACCGTCGTACTTATTAAGGCCATCTTCGGTGCCAAACCACATAAAACCACGGCTATCTTTAATAATGGTTATTACATGGCTCTGTGACAGGCCTTCATTTGTACTAAGCTGTTTAAATTTAAGGGCGGGTGTTTGCGAATAGGATAATCCGGGAAAAAGCAGGTATAAACAGCAGATAAAAAGCAATATTGGCCTCATTATTATTTTGCTGGTTAGTTTTATCGTATTTCTAATCGGTTGATGTTATAAGCCAAAACAAGCATTGCAGCGGCTAAATAAATGCTCTTATCTTGCGGAACTTATTAATTTGGTTTCAGGAATTTAGTCTTAATAAGTTCTATCGGGCAAGAATTTATATTGACCAAACCGCCTTTAACGTTCATGATAATTCCGGGTTACCGGGAGCTTATTTTAAGTTAGTACTGCTTGCCTGTGATACGGGTATTTACGGGAAATAGTTTCGTATAACGTGTTGTTTTTGCCCATTTAACAGCTATTGTTAACTCAGGAGAAATATTAACAAACCCGGCTTCTGTTTACAACCTACCGGTCTGTATCCGGCAACTGTTTAATCTCTATATTCCTGAAATCGACGGGCTGCCCTTCACTTTGCAGAGCGATAAAGCCGCTGCTTAGTAATTTGCCATCCTGCTTGTATTTAGGATCATAGCCATGTGCCACGCCGCCGCCAATGGTAGGCCTTGAATATTGAAGTACGGTATCGCCGTTGATAATATGGGTAATTAATTTGTTGCCCTGAACAATCAGTTCGCCTTTTACCCACTGGTCACCGTCATAGGTTTTTGAAGTAGAGTTGATACAATGGTCGGGCGAAACCTTTCCTTTATAAACAACATCGGTGCCGGGCGAGCACATATTTCCTGTTGGCCTTGGTTTCCCGTCGCCCAGGCCGCCTAATAACTGCATTTCTATCGATATCGGCCAATCCTGGTCCTTTAGCATAGTTCGGGGATCCTGTGAATGAAACATGACGCCGCTGTTAAGAAGCGTGTAGTCTGGTGCGCCTTTTTGCTGTTTACCAACAAAGCGGTATTCAAACCGCAGGTGATAGTAAGAGAACGGGGTTTTGTAATACAAATGACCAAACTGATCGTTGAAATCGCTGTACTGATCATAGCTAACCCTGATCATGCCATCTTCTACCCGGAAGGTATTGCCATAATTTTCGCCAACCAGGTGATGATTGATCTTTACAAACCAATCGTTAATGTCGGTCCCGTTAAACAGCTTCGTCCAGCCTTTATCGGCATTGCCGGCGTCAGCCAGTTTTTTCGGCCCGGCGCAGCCTAATATGAGGAGGCAGGAAAACATAAAAACGCGTGTTATTTTCATAGGTGGTAAGGTATTATGCTTTTTATAGATAAATTGAATGCTTTTGTTCACTTAACGCTTTGCTAACCGGTATTTCGAAAGTTTGCTCAATATTAATTTTGCTGACCCTCCTTTACCGTAAGTTTTATCTCTTATGCTACGAATTTAAGAAATTCAGGCCATGTTTTATTGCTTTTAATGCTTTGCCTGTTAAGGTACGCTGAGGCCGCTTTTGTTCAAGATCTCTTTTTAGCCAAGTTTTTTTTGCAGCCAGTTACGAACCGGCTCATCATACCATTTCAAAGTAATATACGCCAGGAAAATTGCACCAATCAAAATAGCTAAAGCATAAGGCCAGGCCTGCACTATGGTTACGCCTTTATGATTGCTGATCCATGCTACGTAAAAATAAACCAGCGGATAATGCACCATGTAAAGAGGGTAGGATATATCGCCGAGAAACCTGCATACCCTGCTCTCCGTTTGGGTATGGACCTTACCGCCGGCACCAAGATAAACGATAAGCGGAAAAATGATAATAATGCAAACGGACTCGTAGATCCCGTTCATCCAAAGATGGGCAGCACCGCCGATGCGCGGCATATACATTACTATCGATATTAAAACACTGCACCATAAAAATGCGTGCCTGATGCGGGCTGGTTTAGCAATACGTGAAAGCAACAGGCCGGCAAAGAATGGGTATATGGTGCGGGTAATGCCAACGCGCACCTGTTCCACGTTAAGTGTCCAGCCGCCGCTGACATCTCCATTGGTGATAGCCAGGTGCGCAAGTGCTACAGCTGCAACGCATACTAAAACCGACAATGTAGTTTTTGAAAATTTTCTTATCCAAACCGCATAAAGAATGTTGGCGATGTATTCAAAGAACAATGACCATCCTACGCTGTTAAGAGGATGCATTTCCTGCCAGCCGCGAATATCCAAAGACAGCGGTACTGGTAGGATGGTATAACCGATCAGCATTACCAGTAGCATCTTCCAAATTGGTACGGTATGAATGAGCGGCCACAGCGTAGAATCTGTAAAATAAAAACCTATGGCACCCAATGTCATCCCGAGAATTACCATAGGCTGAAGTCGCTCGATACGGCGTTTAAAAAAACTGCCGATTGTCATTTTATGCCAGCGGTCGTCATAAGCATAGCCCATAACGAAACCCGATAGCAGGAAAAAGAAATCGACAGCCAGGTACCCGTGGTTAACTATGATATCCAGATGACCGCTTCCCAATGGTTCGGTTAGGTGAAAGGTAACTACGATAATGGCTGCAACACCGCGTAAGCCATCCAGTATCGGATAATGCGGCTTGGTGATCAGTTTATTATTGTCCATGTATAAGATTAGAGTTGGTCGATATTGGGCCGGATGCTAAAACAGGTGTTGCCGGTGTTCAGCGGGCGTTTTTCTTTCCTGTGCATGTATATGCCGGCAAGACCAATGACTTAAATCGGTTAGATTGGTTCATGAACAGTATATAATTGAAGTCTTATTCAGATCGTAAAAATAAGTGAAAGTGATGCCGGGATATCTTCATATCGTGTCAAAATACACGCATATCGTCTCATTTTCGCATGTTTTGTATCTAAATTCGAGGAATCCCCAATTAAATTGTCACTAAGTTGGATCAGAAAAGCGCGGCAGTTATTGTTAAATGGTGACATTGACCATTACCTGCAAAGTAATCTACAGAATATAGATATAAAAAAAGCCTCACATGTCTGTGAGGCTTTTGCTCCTGAGGCTGGGCTCGAACCAGCGACCCTCTGATTAACAGTCAGATGCTCTAACCGGCTGAGCTACTCAGGAATCTAATCCGGTTTGGAGTGGGGCAAAGGTAAAAACTCATCGGATATTTCACAATTTTTATTAAAAAAAATTTTAATTATTTTTCACAGGCTTTTTTAGCCCCTGATTATGTGCTACTTAAAACCCAAAGACACACTACAGCATTTTTTTAGCGATGGCAATTCTTTCTGCAAAGCCCCTTTTTTTCAGCTGCCAGTTTTCTGAACCAGCTTAAATTATGTTTTCTCCAATGAAAATTGGCATCACAAACCAGCAACAATGAATGATTATCCCTTAATTTTCACAATATTTGCGGCGAAAAAATATAAATATCTTTACATGAGTTTGTTAGTTATTGGCACTGTGGCCTTTGATGCCATTGAAACCCCTTTTGGTAAAACCGATAAAATAGTAGGCGGCTCTGCAACCTTTGCAAGTTTGGGTGCTTCTTACTTTTATGATAAAATAAAAATCGTTGCGGTTGTTGGCGATGATTTCCCGCAGCACGAGATTGAGGACCTTCAAAAGCACAACGTTAATACTGAAGGCCTGCAGATAAAACAGGGCGAAAAATCATTTTTCTGGAGCGGGCGTTACCATAACGACATGAACAGCCGCGATACTCTGGTAACTGAGCTTAATGTATTGGAAGCTTTCGATCCCATTATCCCTGATAGTTACCAGGATTGCGAATACCTGATGCTGGGCAACCTTTCTCCGCAGGTACAGCAAACAGTTATAGCGCGCCTTAAAAACCGCCCTAAGCTTATTGTAATGGACACCATGAACTTTTGGATGGATATTGCCCTTGATGAGCTTTTAAAAACCATCCAGCTGGTGGATGTGCTAACCATTAACGATGCCGAAGCCCGCCAGTTATCCGGCGAGTTTTCACTGGTTAAAGCTGCCCGCAAAATATTAACCATGGGCCCTAAATACATCATCATTAAAAAAGGTGAGCACGGTGCATTGCTGTTCCATGAAGATAAGATTTTTAGTGCCCCCGCCCTTCCATTGGCCGAAGTATTTGATCCTACTGGCGCTGGCGATACTTTTGCAGGCGGCTTTATTGGCTACATGGCTAAAGTAGGCACCGTTAATTTCAACAACATGAAAAACGCCATCATTTTTGGTTCGGCCCTGGCCTCATTCTGTGTTGAAAAATTTGGTTCAGAAAGATTAAGAAACCTTAGCGAAGAGGAAATAGCCGCCCGGATCCAGGAATTTGTAGGCTTATCTAAATTTGAATTGTAAGATAGCTGTTTAAAAACATTAATTTTTTAATGTAGAGACACATCACATGCGTCTCCCGTTTGCAATTCAAGATGTATAGTAACGCTCTAAAAAGCAGCTTGCCCTATGAGAGACGCATGTGATGCGTCTCTACAAAAAAGAACTTTTATAAAGCATTTTAGGGTATGTTCAGAAGAATCTCTAAAATACAAAAAAATAAACCCTCTATATGTTTTACATACAGAGGGTTTACAAATAATATAATTGTAAATCAATAACTACAGGCAGAATAACCGGGTTCCCTATCCTTTCAACACTTCCCTGCTAATCACTATCTTCTGGATCTCACTGGTGCCTTCGCCTATAGTGCAAAGTTTGGCATCACGATAAAACTTCTCAACAGGGAAATCCTTGGTATAACCATATCCACCGAAGATCTGAACAGCCTCGGTGGCTGTGCGAACCGCCGTTTCAGAGGCAAAATATTTAGCCATGGCCGATTGTTTTGTGACCGGCAGGTGGCGGTTTTTCAGATCAGCGGCCTGCATTATCAGCAGTTCGGCTGCTTCAATTTCGGTAGCCATATTGGCCAGCTTAAATGCTATCCCCTGGAAATTACCAATAGGCTGTCCAAACTGGCGGCGCTCTTTGGCGTAAGCAACCGCCGCTTCAAAAGCACCTTTTGCAATCCCTAACGAAAGCGCCGCTATCGAGATCCTGCCGCCGTCTAACACTTTCATGGCCTGTTTGAAGCCCTCTCCCTCAACACCCAGCAAATTTTCCTTTGGTACACGGCAGTTATCAAAAATAAGCTCCGTGGTTTCTGAAGCACGCATACCCAGCTTGTTTTCTTTTTTACCATGGGTAAAACCCGGCGTACCTTTTTCAATCACCAGCGCTGAGATCCCGTGCGAATCGCCCTTGTTGCCTGTACGCACCATCACTACCGCCACATCGCCCGATTTACCATGGGTTATCCAGTTTTTTGAGCCGTTCACTACATAATGGTCGCCATCCAAAACGGCGGTGGTGTTCATACCCAGCGCGTCCGAACCGGTGTTGGCCTCGGTTAATCCCCAGGCGCCAAGCCATTCGGCAGTGGCCAGTTTGGGCAGCCACTTCAACTTTTGCTCTTCATTGCCAAAGGCAAGGATATGCCCCGTACAAAGCGAATTATGGGCGGCAACCGATAAACCTATAGCACCGCAAACTTTGGCTATTTCACTGATCACGGTTACATATTCAAAATAGCCGAAACCGGAACCGCCATATTGTTCGGGCACAAAAATGCCCATCATGCCAAGCTCGCCCAATTGTTTAAACAAGTCGATAGGGAAAACCTGGGCTTCGTCCCATTCCATTACATGAGGTTTAATATAACGTTCGGCAAAGTCTTTGGCCATCTGGCCAACCATTTGCTGATTTTCGTTCATAGCAAAATCATACCCGCCTGTTGAGGGGGTATCGGTTAACAAAGTATCCATACATTTATAATTGGTTACTACAAAATAACGTATAAAAAATGAGATTGGTTTGCCCGTAAAAGCCTGCAAATCAAGAACAGTTTGGTATTGGGTATGAATTATAGGTTTAGTTAAAACAGAGTGGTTTTGGGGAGAGGAAACTGATGAAAAATATTTTTCAGGAATTGTTGAAGCGGGGACTAACCTGACAGTCCCATCGGAGTTTTTGAAGCTTTAAGTCAACCGATAGGCCAGGTGGTAAATCACTTTGCAGGTGAAATACCGTCAATTTTTATGAGCTAACCTAATCTCCAAACCTCTGATGAAACGGGAAGCCTGATAAAAATGATTGGATAATTTTTTCATTCATCCTTATCAGGCTTTTCTTATGCTAATCATCATCGTCTGCTTTTTGAACGGCTTTTACAAAGGCTGCCCGTACAGGCGTGGGCACAATTGCATTTTCTCCTTTAATCGCTTTCCATATCATGTTGTTCATGATCTGGTCGGGTACCCGGTCAACTGCCGAAAAATCAAGCCCCCTGGCCATTGCTGCAAGCTTTGTGCCCTTAGGGTTAAGTTCATTAAGGTTAATATTTGAACGGAGGCTGTTAAATGGTTTGGTATCGGGCGTTTTATTAAAACAACGCCACATGGCTGTAGCCGAGGCATCATACTGGGTCATAGGCGGCAGGCCGAGAATCAGCTCGATAGTACGCAGCATCGACGAAGTGGAATACATGGTGTGATCAACAAAATTACGTTTTACAAATCCCCCGGCCATGTATGCAGGCGAACGATGAGCATCAACGTGATCGGGGCCATTCTGTGCATCATCTTCGAGTATAAAAATCACGCTGTTTTCCCATATCGGGCTTTTACTGATATGCTCCACCAGCCGGCCAACAGCAAGATCATTATCCGCCACATGGGCAAAGGGTGTAGGCCTGCCCGGGGTGGTGCCCTCCGTATGGTCTGATAGCATCCGGATGGTATTTAGCCGCGGCAAGGCATTGTTGCGCATCAGCGAGTCAAAATCATGTTCCCAGGCCTGGTACCGCAAGGTATCAGGGTCACGCAGGTCACGGGTGGGATAGGCTTTCGTAAAATGGTCTTTCAGTATAGGTATCTGCGGCGTATTATCTGCATTGATAAACTCGCCGTAAGTACGAAAAGTTACGTTGAACCGGTTGGCCTGGTCCCAGATGTAGAGCTTATTTTTTGCAGTGAGGCCTACAGCACCCGGGCCGCGGCCGCCATAACTGGTAGGCCAGTTTTTTTCCATATAATCAGTAGCGTACGCGCCCAGGCTCCAGTTATGTCCGTCGGCACTAACTTCGCCATCTACATAAAAATTATCCAGCAGCACAAAGTTTTCGGCCAAAGCGTGGTGATTGGGCGTAATCCGTTTGCCAAACAGCAGCAGGCTTGTATCGCCATTGCCCTTCGGCATATCTGACAGTACCTGGTCATACGTCCGGTTTTCCTGGATAACATAAAAAACATACTTTATTGGCGATGCAGATCCTACTTTAGCCGGAATGGGGTTGCCATCTTCGCTATAAGCCCCTGTTTCCTGTTCCCGGTGATAAGGCGTATTACGAACTACGGCCTGCGAATAAACCGTCAGCTGCTTTTCTGTTGGCGTGGGGATGATGCTCAAAGTCCCCATTAATAAGCCGCCGCCGATATATTCTGTACGCGCGGGCCTGAATGGATCGCCTCCATGCAGTACAACGGTTTGACTTTTGGCTGCCGGGTTAGGCCCATGCGGATTAGGCAGCGACGAAAAGCCTTTAGCATTGGCTACGTATAATTTATCATCTATAACACGCACAACGCTGGGATACCAGCCCGTGGGCACAAAACCAAGCGACTGACTGGCACCCGGCTTTGTTACATTAAACACGGCCAGGCAGTTATTATCGGCATTGGCAATGTATAATGTTTTACCATCCTTACTCAGGGCTACCGAGTTACTGGTAGTACCGCTAAGCGGCGTAGGTGATACTGCGGTGTTCAGTGTTTCCAGTACTTTACTTTTGCGCACGTCAATTATCGATACTGTATTGTCGTTGCCGTTGGCTACATACAGGTATTTTCCATTCCGGGAAATGCACAGGTCATTGGGGTTATCCCCTACCGCAATGGCATCTGTGAGCTTATTTTCTTTTGTATCAAATACGGCTACCTTATCGCCACCCCAAAGACTGATGTACAATTTTGACATATCGGGCGATAACAGGCAGGTATAGGCCTCTGCGCCCAATTTAACCTGCTGAATGACTGTTTTTGTCTTGAGATCGATAAGGTACAGGCTGTTATCCAGTTTGGTAACTACATATAAAACACCGCGCTTATCATCAAGGGCCAGCCCGGTAGGTGAAATGGACGCCGAATTGGGCTTTTTGCTCCATGCTTCGCCCAGTTTTATGGTATCAGCTGCCAGCAGCTTATCATTATTGATGGCGTAACGAATAATCCAGTTATTGTCACCTCCTGAGGCGTAGAGTGATTGCTCGTCTGCACTAAAAACCAGGCCTCCCCAGGCTTTGCTGATCAGTACTTTGTCCAGTTCACGATCTGTACGTGCGTCTAAAAGCTGAATGGTTTGAACACTCTGCCCATTATTGGTAACCGCGGCATAATGATGGCTTTTGCTCACCGCGATATTCAGGGGCAGATCGCCCAGGGGAAGGCTCTTGCCAACAGGTGTTAATGACCACCCATTGGGCAATTTTACCCGTTTATTTTCAATAGCGGCGAGATCTTGCGCCCGAACGAACTTGCTGCAGATAAGCAGCAAAACGATTAGGCAGAGCATTTTTTTTAGTTACATAAGATAATGATATGCCGGTAAAAGTAGACCACCAATATTAATACATTATTAAATCATGGGCGAAGATCACCAGCTTGATTGTAACAAAATGAATGGAAATCAGCGGGCGCTAACCGGTACCAATTTTACCGGTCAAAAAACGGCGCGGTATTAGTACCGGGTAATGTGAAGTCCATTTAAATCTGCGAGACACCCTGATGGAACGAAAAAAGGGGCACCCCTGCCCCTTAATCTATTAACTAACCTTATGAAGAATGAATTGCATGAAAATGCCTGATTAATTTGCAGTGCCGTTTTTCACGTCGATCTTAAACGGAGCCGGCTCAGGAAGCCAAAGCTTACCATCCCCGATCTGAACAGGCATCCATAAATACCGGGAATCCCATTGTTCTTTCGGTTTCCAGATATCTCCCAGATACAATACTGTCGTATCCTTCTTCCCGCTAACTTTAAGCAATAAGGTAGATTGTGAACCATATGTGTTTTTTTCCTTCGGCGCTATGTCTTTAAACTCCGACCACGGGCCTTCCAGGGTTTTTGCTGTGGCATACCGGTTAGGATTGGGCTTCCAGCCGGTAAGCGCGGAGCCTATGGCGTAATAAAGGCCCTTATAATGCACTATAGCCCCGCCTTCCATATGCTCGGCTATCAGGCACATTTCCCGGTCAATACTGAGGCAATCATCGGAAAGCCGGACGATATGAAACCCAAGCGGACGGTCTTCGAAAACAAGGTATGGCGTACCATCATCATCTATAAACTGGCCAATGTCGCGGCTTTCATGCTCCAGGGGCCTGAAGCTTTTCAGGTATTTAAAATCACCGTCGGGGCTGTCACTTACGGCGATGCCGACCCGGGCAAACTTATAAGTTGCATTGTCAAGATGGAAATACATAACATATTGCCGGCTCTTTTTGCTGTAGAAAACTTTGGGCCTTTCCAGAACCCAGCGCCGCCCCAGGTTTTCGGGATCGGTCATCTGAACAACATCGCCTTTGAATGTCCAGTTCGTCAGGTCTTTTGACGCATAACAGCTAACATAACGTTTATTTGAATCCAGTCCCCGCCGTCTTTCTTCGCCATACCAGTAGTATGTGTTCTTTATTTTTATAATCCCTCCGCCATGCGCCTGGATATGTTCTCCCCGGTTATCGGGCCAAACTGCCCCGGGGTTTATGATTTTTTGATGCTGTGCATATACCTGGCCTGTAATCAGCAAAGTCATGACAGCCATGGTTATTCTTTTTAAAAGTATTTTTTTAATCATTCGGTGTTTTTTTTGAAGGTCAGGAAATCTTATATACGTTTTTATGAAAGCACCAGTTCGGTTGTGGCAATCTTACTGCCTTCAGAAAGTTTAATACGCAGTTGATTGATGCCCCTGTGTACATGATTAACTACCGACTGATATTGTAACCCCGTTACTTCAGCAATCTGATCGTAATTCCAATTATCAAAATATCTTAAAAAGATCATCTCCTTCTGGCGCTTTGGCAAGGTATTCAAGGCAAGGGCAAGCATGTGCTCCACTTCTCTCCCGGTTTCTTCCAAAACAAGCACATCTTCCCTCGAAAAAACAATATCGATATCATGGCTTGCGGATAAGCCTACAAACTCGGGCCGCGAGGCCTTTAAAAAATTAATGGCAAGTGACCGTGCCGATTTAAAGAAATAGTATTTAACATTTTTAATAGGCCCAAATGTTATCCTCCGCTCCCACATTTTTATAAACAGTTCCTGTAAAACATCCTGGGCTGCATCCTCATCTTTGATAATTTTATAGAGGTAGAAATACAAACCGGAATACAGTTCGTCATGTATCCTGCCAAAAGATTTGACATTTCCCTGGAGGGCTTCTTCCCACCATGTAGTTAGCTGGTTACAATTGTTCATATTGGCTTTAAAAACTGGTTTCTCTTTCAATTGGTCGTTACCGACTTTAGGAACCTAAGCTGAAAAACCGATTTACATAATCGATTAAGTAAGTTTGCCTATGGTTCTAATAACTGGTTTATATAAGCTAATATGAATAGATTTTATTCGGCAGATGGGACTCAAATTGGTCATTTATGCGGTATAAATTCGGCAATTTATCAATTTACTCAATTGATTAAGCAATGGATAGAATACATATAAATAACTCAATATAAATTAATTATGTTTTTATTTTTCTTAAATACAGGTCTTTTTTGCTTAAGAAAGTCTGATGGGTTAGCGCCGAACAGTTTAAAAAACTGATCGCGGAAGTATTTAATGCTGTTAAAGCCTGTTTCAATGGCCACTTCATTAACATTCATATCCGACTGGATCAGCAGCTCAGCCGCCTTTCTGAGGCGTATGTAGCGGATGAAGCTATTAACGGTATGACCCGACAGCGATTTAATTTTGCGGTAAAGATTTGAATGGCTCATGCCGATCTCTGAAGCCAGTATTTTGATATTGAAGTTTTCGTCGGTAATATGCTGCTCAACTATTTCGATACATTTTTCCAGGAAGTTTTTATACTCATCCGAAATAGTGACGTTAACCGATTTCAGGGTAATGGTATTATAAAAATAGCTTTGAAGGTTACTCCTGTTTTGCAGCAGATTGGCAATACGCGCAACCAGTACATCTTTATCAAAAGGTTTGGAAATATAGTCATCGGCGCCGCTTTCCAGTCCTTTGATCTTATTTTCGGCAGATGAACTGGCTGTTAGTAAAATCATCGGGATATAGCTCAATTGCTGGTCCTGCTTAATGGTTGAGCAAAGTTCAATGCCATTTAAACCAGGCATCATTACATCGCAGATAATAAGATCGGGTTGCTTTTCTTTCGCTTTCTGTAAACCGGTCAAACCATTATCTGCCTCGTAAACCCTGTAACGGCTTTCAAGAATGGAACAAATGTAAGCCCGGATCTCGCTGTCATCATCAATAACCAGGATCCTTTGCTTGTCGGTAAAAATCTTATCAGCTTCAAAATCAATATCATTAATTTGGCTGGCTTCAGCTATCGCCGGCTGGTCTTCCACCATTTCACGAAGCAAAGGCGATAAATCAGCGGCATCGGCTGCCGCTGCCACATCCGGCGAATAATGAGCTTTACCCTTTAACAGGGTTAAACAAAAATCAGAGCCCTTACCCGGCCCACTTTCAAACGTTAATGAGCCGCCGTGATCTATGGTAAACTGGCGGGCCAGGAATAAGCCGATCCCAAAGCCTCCTTTTGCCGCCTGTCCATGCGTATTTGACCTGTAAAACTTTTCGAAGATATGCTTCCCCGCTTCCAGAGATATTCCGGGTCCATTGTCAATCACATTGATCACCACCTCATCCGGTCCCGATTGCAGGCCAACACACACGGCTTTCCCGGCCGGCGTATATTTAATAGCATTGGATATGAGGTTAAACAGGATAATCTCGATCTTTTCCCTGTCTCCGTAAATCAGTACCGGCTCTTCCGGCACGTTTAATTCAAAACTGATACCCGAAAGCCTGGCCTGCTGCACAAAACATAAAAATACCTCCCGGCAAACAAGGGTAATGTCCATTGGCGCAATTTGCAGGATCCCAGCGCCCGAATCGGCCTTACGAAACAGCAACAGCTGATCAACAAGGCTTAACAGGCGCCTTGAATTACGATAAACAATATTAAGTTCCGCACGGTTCTCAGGGCCAATTTTCGCAAGCAAATCCCTTAAGGGGTTGATGATGAGCGAAAGGGGCGTACGAAACTCATGAGAAACACCCGTGAAAAACTCTACGCGCCTGTCATTCAATTCGCGTTCCTTTTCCTGCAGGTCGCGCTGGTGTTCAGCGGCGGCATTGGCCAGTTGTACTTCATATTTAAGCCGTGTTTCCCTAAACCTATAACGCAGGTACCAGTAAACAACTGCCGCAAGCAACATCGCATAAATCAGGTAGGCCCAGACGGTACGATACCAGGGCGGCAAAATAATGATATGAAGATGGATTTCCCGGCTAATCCATTGCCCTTCGGCATTAGTACAGTTAATTTTTAATGTATACGTACCGGGCTCTAAACGGGTATAAAGCGCATTACGTTGCCTCCCTGCGTAAATCCATCCCCTGTCCCAGCCCTGGAGCATATAACGGTAACCGATCCTATCCTGCGCGGTAAATTCGATAGCTGCGAAACTAACGGCTATTGATGCCTGATCGTAAGGAACTTCTAACGACCGGATAACATTCCCGGCATCCGTCTTCACATAGTCCGGATAAGTACTTATGGGCTTATTGTTAATTTTAATATCAGTTATAACAATGTTGGGGATATCATGCAGGGGCAGGATTGCCTGCGGATGAAACATCGTGACACCATTGATCCCCCCAAACGCAAGCTGACCATTGTTTAGCCTTAAGCCAGCGTTAAAGTTAAACTCATTGCTCGCCAGGCCATCGCTTTCAAAAAAATTGGTAAAACTAACAGCTTTGGGATCAAAGCGGCAAAGCCCGTTGTAAGTGCTTAGCCACAAACGCTTTTGCGCGTCTTCCAAAATGGCCAGTACCGTATTATTACTAAGTCCGTTACTGGTGGTATAGTGGTGAATTATTTTTTCCTTAGACGCTGAAAAATACAACAAGCCGGCTTCTGTACCCAACCACATGTCGCCGTTGTTTGCTTTCTGCATTGATCTTACCGCTTTACCTACCGGATAAAACTTATGTGCGTTGCTTTTTTGATCAATCTTATAAACACCTTCAAAGTTTCCTGCCCAAAGGTTTCCCAAAAGGTCTTCGCCCATTGAAAGGATATTGGTCAGAGCCGCGTCATACAACCTGAATTGGTTATTATGCTTATCATATAGAAACAGCCCGTCCTGTAAGCCGCTAGCCCAAAGATTTCCAGCATGGTCCAGGTACAGGCACCAGAACACTATCCGGCTGGCAGCACCCTGCCTGTCTACACCCCGAAATGTAGTGAATGTATTGGAACCCGGCTGGTACAGGTTAATCCCGCCCCCATAAGTGGCAATCCAGGTTCTGCCTTCCCTATCCCCGGCAATACTGGTTACAAAGTTCGAGCTTAGAGTACCCGGCTGTGAAGCATCATGGCGAAAATTAGTGAAGCGATGGGCCTGCCGGTCCCAAATGCTCAATCCGCCGCCGTCGGTGCCTATCCACAGCCTGCCATCGGGGGCTTCATATAACGATTTAACAAAGTTACTGATAAGGCTATTGGCGTTCAGGTCATTATGCCTGATATTTACAAAACGTTCTTTTACCTCATCAATAACATTTACTCCGCCCCGTAAGGTACCGATCCACTTTCTGCCTTCGCGGTCTAAAAATAAAGCATAAACAGCATCACTTGAAAGTGAGTGCTCGTCACTCCCCGCAGGCAGATAGGTAATCTTGTCGCGTCCTTTATCCATGATCTGGATCCCGCCGCCATCGGTACTCACCCAAAGTGTACTATCGGGCATGACTTGCAGGCTCGTTATCCTGCCCGATTTGAAAGGCCCGTTAAACTCATCAAAAAGACAGTCATATTGCCCAGTTTTGAAATCATAATGGTGCAGGCCCTGGGTTGTGCCTACCCATAAACCATTGCCTTCCGGATAAATGCAGGTAGCGCCGGTGACCGAAGTGTTCAGTAACTTCAAAGTACCGTGTACCGCATCATATGTAAAAAGGCCCGCGCCGCTGATTAGCGCATAGATTTGGTCGCCTGGCCCCACATACAACGCGCTGACGTTATAACCATGTACAGCTTTTCCGTTATCATAGTATGGTATAACATGGCCGGTTCGTTTGCCCTTATCCATAACGATAAGGCCGTTGGAAAGAGTGGCAATGAAAATACGCCCGGAGCGGTCCGTTTTAATGTCCCTTACAAAAGATGTCACGGGTGTTTCTTTGCCGGCCAAAATTGCATATGCCGGAGAAAACTCTTCAGTTACCGGGTTTAAGATACTTATGCCCTGGCGCGTACCTACCCATAAATTATTGGCCGCATCCTCTGCAATACAATTAATAAAATTATGAATAATTGAATGTTGCTTTTCGGGCTGATTGCGGTAAATACGGAAGTCATATCCGTCAAAACGGTTCAAGCCGTCGTAAGTGCCAAACCACATATAGCCTGAATGGTCCTGGAAAATACATCGTACTTCGCTGTTGGAAAGCCCGTCTTTGAGGCCAAGCCGCTGAATATTGGGTAAAGCAAGCGCCGCGGCATTGCTGTTTAAAATCAGTGCTCCTAAAATAATTACACAACACCAACGTGTGGCCGCTTTAAATAGCCGCATATAGGAGGATGCCGGTTGTTGAATACTGCTCAATTTGAATATAAGTGCCGCGAAACATTTGGTTTGTGTTTCAAAAACTGTCCCGTCAGGTTAAACATTACTCCTGGCGCTTCTTTTTAGGGTCCTGATTTATTTTCTGAACTATTGAATTCCAGCTTTTTTTGATCGTTTGTTCGTCTGCTTTCGGATTCTTTATCTGAAATAGCTCTAAGGGTTCCGCTTCGTTTCGCTTTTTTTTCATAAATCGATAAACTATCATGTCTGCACCCTGTAACATTTTACTCAAAACAAAAATATAATTATCTGACAAATAAAGAACAAGGATTATATCCGTGCCCCAACCGATCATTTTCCTCAATATTCCCTGCTGTTTATCCTTAACAAAAAGGGCTTCCTTTCAGAAGCCTTATTATAACCAACTTAGCTAAACCGGACGGTTTATTAGGAGAGAGTTACAACAAAGACAATCCCAAACAGGTTTGATACTCATTTTTTTAATTTTTTTATTTCGGATAAATTACACCAGTAACCTTGCGGATGAATCCCTTATGATCAGTTTGGTTTTCAATAAAATATTTTGCGAATCGATTATGTGGTTATCCTGAAGCTCTTCCAATAAAATTTTTGTAACCCTGAGCCCGATCTCTTTAATTGGCTGGGCTACAGCGGTTATGGCCGGGTTAAAAAGGGCAAAATTGTTAATATCATCAAATACAGCAACACCAATATCTCTGGTAATTATCAGTCCTGATTCTTTCAGGGCCTGCAGGCCACTTAAGGCGAGATAGTTGGTCGCAAAAAAAATGGCATCTATATCCTTTTTATTTTTCAGGAGGCTTTTAAGGTTCTGGATGGTTTTGTGTGGATCTTCATTATATATAATTTCTTTTAGGATAGGCGGCAGCCCGTGTTTTTGGAGGGCCGCGTGATAACCGTTAACACGTTCGTTCATTTGATCCTGCCCGGCCGCAAGCGTAACCATGGCAATGTCACGGAAGCCGTTATCTATCAAATGTAAAACCGCAGTCTCGCTGCCGCGAAAGTTATCGACAAGTACTTTGGAACATTGCAGATCAGGCGAGGCGCGGTCGAACACCACTACCGGGTAACCTTCCTTTACAAGCTGGTTGATATCATCTTCCAAACCTGCAGTAGGTGCGACGATGTACCCATCTACCTGGTAATTTTTAAAAGTTTGCAGCAGGTCGCGGGCAATAACGGTCGAATTTTCAGAACTGCCATAAATAACGCGGTAACCTTCTTTATAAATATGCTCTTCCACAACCCTCGCAATGGCCGAAAAAAAAGGATCGCTGATATCTTCCACAATCATGCCCACCGTTTTACTTTTTCCCGTCCGCAGGCTGGCTGCCAGCCGGTTTGGCCGGTAACCTACCTTTTCAACAAACCTCAGTATTTTATTTTCCAGCGCCACGCTGATGCCATATTGCCTCGCCTTGCCATTAAGAACATAGGAAACAGATGCTTCTGACACTTTTAACGCGGCAGCAATATCTTTCAAAGCCAATTTTTTCTTCATTTCGCCCAAAGCCGGGTCCTCCTTAAGTCAAACTAACACAATCATTAATAATGCCGCACAACAACATCTCCGCCCCTTACTTTATTTGAGGTCTTATGATAACGGCCTGGCCCCCTTTTGCATCCAGGTCAACAACAAAAGCATCATTGTGCCTTAGCTCAACCTTTTTTACCTGTATGCCGCCCTGTCCGTCATCGCCATAAACAGTAGCGGTGTATACCTGATTTTTTTCCAGGAAATCGAGCTTGAAGCTTCCTCTCCATTTCTGAAGACCGGCAGCGCTGCCCAGGTACCAGGTACGGCCTTTACGGCGTGCTACGGTAATGCCTTCGCCTATCTCTCCCTGCACATATCTGCTTTCATCCCATACCGTGGGCACATATTTGAAAAAATCAATATCCGTCTCTTCCCGGTAATCCTGCGACCGTCCGTACCAGAAAATTGCTTGCAACGGGTCAAAGTATACAATGGTCAGGGCCATTTGCTGGGCTTTGCTTACCCGGATATTTTTACGGTAATCATTCACCTTGTTGGGGTAGCAAAAGGTAAAATCGGCAGGGCCGGCCAGGTAACGCGTAAATGGCAATACGGTATTATGGAAAGCATCGGGACTGTTTTCATCGCCCCTGATCCCTTCCTGGCTAAGCACATACGGGTACCGGCGACTCAAACCTGTGGGTTTATAATGATCAT
Source organism: Mucilaginibacter gossypii (assembly GCF_017569325.2). Taxonomy (NCBI): domain Bacteria; kingdom Pseudomonadati; phylum Bacteroidota; class Sphingobacteriia; order Sphingobacteriales; family Sphingobacteriaceae; genus Mucilaginibacter; species Mucilaginibacter gossypii. The sequence continues at coordinate 4,349,577 of NZ_CP071878.2, forward strand.
GTACGTTGAGTACCATGCCATAATCATTTACTTTTTTCATGGCCGAATCAAGCCAGGCAAGGCCTTTCTGCGTGCCGCCATCTACAAACCCAAACTTTAGCCCGCTAACTCCCCACTTTTTATAAAGCGGCAATATGGTATCTATCTTAGCTTTGAGCCCCACATAATTTACATATAAAATAACGCCGATGCCTTTTTGCCGGGCATGGGCAATGATATCCGGCAAGTGGAAATCAGGTAAGTATCTGGTAGGATCAGAGGTAGTTCGAAATTCGGCACCGTACCAGCCTGCATCAACCAAAATGTATTGAAAGTTCATTTTTTGAGCAAAATCAATTCCATCAAGGGCGCCCTGCGTATTGATAGGTACCCTGAAAACCTTTCCGGGTTTTACATAATCGGGCACCTCATTACTAAGCGGTTTAACCAGTTTTAGATTAAGCTCACTAAACGCGTGCAAACCTATGGCAGTACTACTGCAACTAATGGTTCGCCAGGGAGTAATGAGACTATCGGTGAACCGGATCAACGAATCCTTCCGAACGGACTGAACGCGATGGTCGCGGTAAATGGTATCCGTATAAAATTGTAACGACAGGCTATTGGGGCGGCTGCCGTGAACCAATACGCATTTGGTGTAATTGCGGTTATCGGCTTCGCCGATACTTATATATGACTGTGCGGCTGTAAGCGTTGAAGGAAGGTCACTGGTACCCGGCAATGAATCGACCATAACCGGCCGGAAAACAGATTCTTCGTGATACTGGTAAATGCGATAGCTTGTTGCAAGGTTAAACTCCGTTAGCTCCGATTTAAGTTGTACAATGCTATCACCAAGCTGCTTACAGACATACCTAAACGCCAGGCTTCCATCATATACCCTTACGATTATATCATAATTACCTATACCAGAGGTGCAATGAAGCGTGAGCTCGTTACAATGGTTTACCAGGCTGGCATCCTCCCCCAGCGGCCACAAAAACTTTTCATTGATTTCTTTTTTGGCCGATCCCTTTAACGTGATACCCTGAACTAATGAAGAACCGGTAGTTTCGATCCCCAAACGCGACCAGTTAACAATTAACCGTGTATTGAAAATTAACCGATAATACAGCTGCCCTTGCTCATCCAGTGAAAATTGCGCCCGCGTACGGTTATCTGGTGAATAAAGCAGTGCAACAACCTTTTGCTTTGCGGACACAGCATTATTGCAAAAGGGAGAAAAGGCTAAAAAAAAGGCAAAAAAAAGGTATTTATTCTTCATTGTTTAGGATACGGGGCAACAACAGTATAAGGACAAGCAATGCTCTTAAATATACTCAAAGAGATTAGTGATTTAGTTCAAATTATCCAAGATACCTCATTAGGGCACATTATCTCCGGCAAATGCAGTTATTTTTTCGATATAGTTTTTTATTGAGTATGAGAATCCGCCTTTATTGTCTTCCTCTATACACTATAAAAACTTCTATGAACAAATTCCTGGCACTGACATGTGCAGTCGTATTTTTATTAAAAACAGTCAAGGCAGAAATCATAACTTATAAAGCACCCGAAAGTAACTTAGTTAATCATACAATTAAAGTAGATGTGCGGCAGGGCACAGGCAACTGGCAGCCCTTAGATGTATATACAGCCGATGTCGCGGCTCGTTTTGACGCGCAGCGCATTATTAAAAAAACCGCTTTTACTTATTTTGATTGTTCCGGTTCGGTAAAGCTTCGGGTTAAGCTAAACCTGGGGAATATCAAAGAAGTAAGGATCAGACCTACGGCATACGGCATCAAGCCCGAGGTTAAAGGCAACGTTGTGGAATTTGAATTAAACGCTTCGCAATATGTTTCGTTAGAGGTAAACGGCAACATTTTTGAAAACCTGCAGATTTTTGCTAATCCTATAGAAAACAGCCGTCCCACAAAAGCTGATGCGCAAATGCTTTATTTCGGCCCGGGCATCCATAAAATCGGCCGGATGGTGATCCCCTCGGGTAAAACCGTGTATGTGGCCGGCGGCGCTATTGTTGAAGGCTCATTTGTTATAGATCATGCAGAGAACGTCAGGATCTGCGGCCGCGGAATCCTTACACAACACCCGGTACAGGGCGACAGCGTTAAACCCCAAAATACTACAGGAACATTCTCAAAATTCAGGAACGATCATTTGATCATCCAGAACACCAATAACATCAGTGTTGACGGGATTATTGAGCTCCCAAAGGGTTATTCTATTTTAATGGGCGAATCAAAGCATGTGAGTATAAGTAATTTTAAAGCTTTCAGTGCAACCGGTAATGCTGATGGTATCGACATCTTTTGCAGTCAGGATATTAAGCTCGATCATATATACATGCGAAACTCTGACGATTGTATCGCTATTTACGGTCACCGCTGGAATTATTACGGTAATACCTCCGATATTACAGTTAACAACGCGATTTTATGGGCAGATGTAGCCCATCCCCTGCTGATTGGAACACACGGCGACACTGACCACCCGGACACATTACAGAATATCCGGGTTCAAAATATAACCGTACTTAACCATAACGAAAACCAGCTTGATTACCAGGGCTGTATATCACTTAATGCCGGCGACAGCAACCTGATCAGGAACGCCAGTTTTGAAAACGTGGAGATTGAGGATATCCGCAAAGGGCAACTGTTTAATTTAAGAGTGATGTACAACCGAAAATATAACACCTCTCCCGGGCTGGGGATCGAGAACATACTGTTCCGGAATGTTAATTATAACGGGAAGCAGGCTAATATGTCTGTTATAGCCGGCTACGATGACAAACGCGGCATCAGGAACGTTATATTTGAAAACCTGAAGATAAACGGTATCCTGATCTATGATAAAATGCCGGGCAAACCCGGCTTTTATAAAACAAGCGATATGGCTAACATATTTGTGGGTGAACATGTGGATGAGATCCAATTTTTGCGCAAGGATTGAGGGTAAGATTGACTACCTGTCCTTGTGTGCAATCTTTTATATCTCCACTAATATTTTTAAGGTATTAAATTGTGCGATTCCCTTCTTGGGAAACTACTGTTTTGTACACTTCTTTTCAACTAAAAGAAAATGTCATTTCGATAGAGCTGTGGAGGCCTGAGCGAGCGAAAGAGAAATCTTATACGATATGCCAAGTAACGTGAAAAGCTCGCGGACATGGTGTAGAAGATTTCTCCTCCCCCAGCACACTTTCCCGACGCTGCGTTCGTCGAAATGACAATCGTTTTTCAATTGATAATAAATCATTGAAGGGGTGTACAGACAATAGCTCAAGAAAGGAATTGAAAGAATCTTTAATTACTTCTACAATACTTACCTATACACAAAGCAGCTTATTCCAAGCGCTTTAACGTCATAAAAATTTCAAGAAACACCACGTTGCTGTGAGTATCATTTACAGCAGTCATTGTCTTTGGTGTGTCCGATTATAAAACTGTTTTGTTCCACGCCCTTAAACGACTTCCAAACATACCGGAACGGCAGTAAATATGTTTACCTAAACAATTAAACCATGAAAAAACTTTTTACGCTTTGTAATTACTTGACAGGTACGCACCGGCAGATAAGGCTGCTGTTGTTTTCGCTGTCGATGTTTGTCACGATGGGTGTATGCGCCCAACCTTTTGTCCATCCTGGCGTAGCCTTTAACCGGGCCGATTTGGATCAATTGAAAGCCAACATTAGCCACGAACCATGGCTATCCGGTTATAATGCATTTAAAAACGACTCGCATTCACAATTGGGCTATGGGCAAAAGGGGCCTTTTGCAACGGTTACAAGGGCGCCAAACCTAAACAACAGTGCCTGGATTGAAGACATGCAGGCTGTTCACAACCTGGCCTGGATGTGGTGGTTTACAGGCGACTCAACTTATGCCCGCAAAGCTACAAACCTGCTCGATGCCTGGGCAGTAACCAATACTACCTGGGGCGGCGGAGAATCAATGCTGGATATTGGCGATTATGCCCAGTATTGGGGCGTAGGTGCTGAAATCCTTCGTTGTACTTTTCCCGGTTGGACCGCAGCCAACACACAGCACGTAAAAAATTATTTTGCTAATGTTTTATTCCCTACTTCCTGGGTGCCAAGCCCCTTGCGCGATGCGAATAAAGGAGCTCTCCAGTTAAAAATAGCGCTTGCCGCATCCGTTTTTTGTGATGATGTCACCCGGTTTAACCAGGCGGTGGAAGTGTACCGGATGGATGCCGGCGGAGGTATGCGCAATTCGTTGCCCGGTGGTGAAGTAGGAGATTCGGGCCGCGACGACCATTGGCGCGTACAGGCAGCCGCACTGGCCTGGGGCGCAGAAGTTGCCTACAAGCAAGGTGCAGATATGTTTGCCGAGTTGGATAACCGGGTATTGGCTATCGGTGAACTGTATCATAAATACGCCTTCGACGGAGCAACAATGACCTTTATCCCGCTGGGGGGCTATGCAAGTTATTGGACCGGCTGGGGGATTCAGCCCGGAGCAAGGGTCGGCGACATGACTAATCTTATTTACAGCGCTTATGCTGTACGCAAGGGAATACCTACCCCTAATACCGACAGGATGAGAGCCGCATTAATGCAGCCCGGTGCCACCAATTATTCTCCGGCCGGCGGCAATTTCTTATACCTGAAATCATCAGATACATCTACCGCGGTTAAGTTGCCCCAGGTATATTATCCTGCTGACCATGTTCAGCCGGTGAGCAACCTTACCAATATTGATATCGGTAATACCGGGTTGGCGGGCAGCGCTGCCTACAATAACGGGGTTTGGACACTTCAAGGCGCCGGAACTTCTACCAGTAATGCTTTTAGCTTTAATTTTAAGAAAATTAGCGGCGATGCCGGACTGGTAGTAAAAGTTGAGAATATGTCGTTAAATACCGGTGGTTGCGGGGTCATGCTACGCCAATCGCTGGCGCCCGGTTCGGCTTTTTATGATATTTTCCTTAAAGCAACAGGCGGTGCCGGAAACCACTACCAACCCAAAGCCCCCTGGTGGTTAAAAATTGAGCGTGTAGGCACCCGCATATTTACATACCATTCGCAGGATGGCATTAGTTGGACCGGTCTCGGTTGCTGGTATTCTGCAACAGGTTTCCCCACTGATTTGTATGCCGGATTTTATACCCTTTCCAGTAATAACTCGGCGCTAAATACGGCCACGTTCAGTAATGTGGCTTATAGTCAATCTGCACCGGCCGGGTCTCCGGAGATTAGCAGTGCTACCACCGCCACAGCTACCAGTGGTGCGCCTTTCAGTTATAACATCATAGCCAGTGCTAATCCATCTTCTTATAGTGCCACCGGCTTACCATCGGGGCTTAGCATTGTTGCGGCCACCGGTATCATCTCGGGCACGCCTACCGCGTTAGGGCAAAGCGAAATTACCATAGCCGCCACTAATGCCAGCGGCACCGGCACGGCAACCCTCATGCTGAATGTGGTCAATAACCAGGCGCCGGCAGCGCCCGCTTCAGCTGCGGCAGCGGTTGTTAACGCTACACAAATTAATATTTCCTGGGTAGCTTCGGCCAATGCTACCAGCTATTCGGTAAAACGGTCGTCGTCATCCACCGGGCCATTTACCACTATACAATCAGACATAACCAACACATCATATATTGATGCCAGCCCTGTACCCGAGGTAAACAATTATTATGTAGTGACCGCGCTTGCCGGAACATTGGAAAGCGGAAACTCAAATATTATTTTTTCATCAGTACCACCGGCTGCCCCGGCGCAGCCTGCAGCTGTTAATAAAAACAAGGAGGTTGACTTGAGCTGGAATGCAGCAGCAGGGGCGGCTACTTATAATGTAAAACGCGCTACGATAAGCGGCGGTCCTTATACTACTGTAGTCAATGTTTCAACTACGGCATACGCGGATCTGAATGTAAGCAACGGAAGCCCATACTACTATGTTGTTTCATCTGTGGGCCAAACCAAAGAAAGCTCCAATTCGGCCGAAACATTTGGCGTACCCGGCTCAAGCACTTCAACATGGAGCCAGCAGCCCGAGTCCGACTCGCTTACCCTGGCCAGCAACTGGCAGGAAAACGCGACACCTGTTAATCCAGCCATTATTACTTTTCAAAACAGTGCAGATACCGTACTGACCAACGACATCCCAAATCTTGTAGCCTCGAGAATTCAGTTTAATGCAAACGCCGGCAGCTATACCATTGACGGCGCAGCAATTCATTTGCGAAATGACCTGGTTAATAACAGTTCTGGCTACCAAACCCTGAAGATGCCTGTAACACTCGATACATTACTTAATGTAAACACACCCAACGTGAGCGGCACCGTAGCATTAACCGGGCAAATAACAGGCTCAGGCAGCCTGCTCAAGAACGGTATCGGGTTCCTGTATGCAGGGGGCAACAACACCTACTCCGGCGGTACTATCCTCAACGGAAACGGGCAAAGCTGGCCGCCGGTTTATGGCATGGAAGTATCGGGAACAAGTACAGGAGCGCCTTCCGCCCCTACATCAGGCCCGCTCGGTACCGGAAAAATAACCATGAACGGCGGCGCGCTTTTTTCGGCCAACGGCGATGCTACCTTATACAACGATATTGAAATTGCCGCCGGCAAAACCAGCTATTTTTACCAAACCAGCAATGCACTGAACCTCTACGGGCGGCTTACCGGCAGCGGAACAATTATTCAGGATGGTAACGTATATGCCGGTTTACATTTGTTTGCCGATAACAGCAGCTTTACGGGTTACTTTGTATCCAAATTACGCAGCGGCAACTCACGTACCCGTTTTGAAGTGCCGCAATCAGGCAGCGCGAATGCTTCATGGAACCTTGACGCCAACGGTAATGATTGCCAGGGCATTATGTTCCCTACCGGCACTATCAGTTTTGGTGCGTTAAGCGGCCGCGGTGCTATCCGTACAGATGGTGGCGGCAGCCCAACCATCAGCATCGGTGCACTGAACATAACTACCACCTACGGCGGAACGATGACCGGCAGTATGAACGTAGAGAAAGTTGGAACAGCTATTCTGACATTTACCGGTAACCAGGCTTATTCCGGAACAACGACGATAAAAAACGGCACTTATTTGCTCAATAACGATCCTAACAGCGGCACATTCACCAGTCCGGTGGTTGCAACGGCCGGCACGTTTGGCGGCAGTGGCAAAAGCACAGCATCGGTTACTATCGGTACCGGTTCGGGTTCAGGCGCGGTACTGGCACCCGGTAACCAGGCCATAGGCACCATAAAAGTGGGCACCCTCACCATGAATGCCGATGCAACCTATAAGGTAGAATTAAGCACCAGTTCGGCCACCAGTGATAAGGTAAGTACAGCCGTTGTTAATTTAGTGAACCAGCCTAAACTGCAGATCACGGCTATCGACTCGACAAGCCTGACCCAGGGAAGTTCGTTCACTATCATTGATAACACCGGAAGCGCGGCAATATCCGGTACATTTAAAGGCTTGCCCGAACTTGCCCCGGTAACTGTTGGTAGTTTTACACTGCGCATCAGCTATAAAGGCGGTACGGGCAATGACGTTGTGCTGCTGGACGACCGGCCATTACCGGTAATTATCACCAGCGCGCCAACGGATACCACGCTGATAGGAAAACCTATGACTTATACTGTAACCGGAATTAAGTCGCCCAACCATTTTTCGGCCAGCGGATTGCCGGCCGGGTTACAAATTGATTCTTTATCAGGCAAAATTTCAGGAACACCAACGGAATCAGGCACCTTTAATGTAAGCCTGTCGGCAGGCAACGGCAGTACAACAGGTACTTCGACATTAGTACTCACAGTACTTAGCAGTGCTGTAAACTCTTTGACAGTTGCCGCGGGCGATGCCAAAAACATCCTTGAATGGCAATCACTTCCCGGCTACAGTTATAACGTTAAACGTTCAACAACTTCCGGCGGGCCATATACCACACTTGGCTCAGTTAGTAACCTTACCTTCACCGACAGCAATGTAAGCAATGGCACAACCTATTTTTATGTTATAGCCCCTGCAGACAGTACCGGCGAAGGTACCAAAAGCACAGAAGCGGTTGCTAAACCCAATGCCGGGCAACGCGACTTTTATCAATTTGATGAGGTAAGCGGCAGCAAAGGCATTGATGCCTGGGGTGCCAATCATGCTGCACTCGCGGCAACAGCAAGTCGTGCTGCGGGTAAATATGGAAAATCTTTGCTGCTTGATGGTTCGGCGAACGCTTATGCAACATTGCCTGCCGGTATTTTCAGTACCTTGAACGATTTTACCATATCTGCCTGGGTGCGGATGGACGCCATAAGTACCTGGATGCGTGTTTTTGACTTTGGCTCAAGCACCACCCAATACATGTTCCTTACGGTACAGGCCGGTGTTACCAACGGGCAGTCAACCATTCGTTACGCTACTAAAAATGGCTCGGCTGCAGAACAGAATATCAATTACAATTACACCTTCCCGCTAAATACCTGGACCTACCTGGCGGTAACCCGGGCGGGCACCATTACTACACTTTACGTAAATGGTACATCAGTTGCCTCCTCAACAAACATTACCATCAAACCATCGGCGCTCGGTAGCACCATGCAAAATTATCTGGGCAAATCGCAGTTTGCCGATCCGATGTTCAAAGGCTCCATTGATAATTTCAAGATCTACGGTAGGGCATTAAGCAGCACCGAAATTGCTGCCGATGTATTGGGCGATCAAACAATAACCTTTGCCGCCATCAACACAAAAACATTTGGCGATGCCGATTTTGTGCCCCCGGCGACAGCTTCATCAGGTTTGGCGGTTTCCTATAGCAGTTCAGATACTACTGTTGCCAGTGTGATCAATGGCACCATCCACATTAAAGCGGCCGGAACAACAACCATCACTGCTTCCCAGGCCGGAAACAGCAGTTTTAAAGCAGCTACTTCTATTAATCAAAACCTCACCGTTAGCCAAAAAGCACAAACTGTTACGTTTAATGCGATCCCTGCAAAAACAGTTGCCGACAGCGATTTTATAGCCGGTGCTGTAGCCAGTTCTGGCCTTGCGGTAAGTTATAGCAGTTCGGACAGTACGGTAGTTCAGGTAGCGGGCACAAAGTTGCACATCACCGGTGCGGGTACGGCCGAGATCACCGCCTCGCAGGGTGGGAATGCTAATTATCTTGCGGCATCACCGGTTACACAAACACTTACCGTTAACAAGCTGAGCCAAAGCATCAGTTTTGCCGCGTTACCTCTAAGCAGGCCTGGCGATGCAGATATCAGCCTGAATGCGACAGCTACTTCCGGGCTTACGGTTGTTTACACCAGTTCAAACCTAAACGTAGCTACGGTAATCAATAACAAGCTGCATATTGTAGGTGCGGGCAGCAGTACTATCATAGCGCAGCAAGGTGGCAACGCTCGTTTTGACACGACAGCCTCAAGCAAAGCCTTCACCGTATTGCCATACAATGTCCAGGTACAATACTCCGACGGGGACAACAACCAGCCTGTAAACAATCTCATTAAGCCATTTCTGAAAATTGTTAACCAGGATTCGGTCGCCATTAATTTAAACGAGCTGACCATGAGGTATTGGTTTACCGCGGAAAATTATGCCGGGATCAATTCATGGATTGATTATGCCCAAATGGGGAACAGTAACGTTACCATGAAATATGTTCAGTTACCCAACCCGCACACCGGGGCTCTGGCTTATATAGAATATGGTTTCCTGAATAACGGCCAGCTCAGCGCAGGCGGCAATTCCGGGGTTATTCAGTCGAGGTTTGCAAACCAGGACTGGTCAAATTTTTCGGAGACCGACGATTATTCATACCTGCCATACACCGGGAGCTATGCTGCAAACAGCCATATCACCCTTTACCGCAACGGGCAGTTAATTTACGGTACCGAGCCGGCTGCAGTTACAGCTACCACGGCTTTTACCGTATCTTATCAAAACCAAAATCAAAGCACATCTGGAAATACGATCAGTACCTACCTGGCGCTTAACAATACCGGAAACGTGCCTGTGAATTACAGCGATTTATCTGTTCGTTACTGGTTTAGCCGCGAAGGCACAGCAGGATTGAATTTCTCGGTAAGCTACGCCAAACTGGGCAACAGCAAAATCAACAACCGGTTTGTTACTTTAAATCCCCCTTTAACCGGGGCAGACACCTATCTTGAATTAACCATCGATCCATCGGCCGGTTCGCTTTACCCCTTAAGCAATACCGGTAACATTCAATACCAGGTTAATAAAACAGACTGGTCGGCATTTAACGAGGCCAATGATTATTCGTTTGCTGCTAAAGCTGCTATGGCGCTTAACAGCCATATTACCGTTTATTATAAAGATCAGCTGATTTATGGAACGGAACCTACATTGCTCAGCAGCAATTCGCTGGCTTCAACCATAGGTCAAAAAACCGGTATTGTACAGGATAACAGCGCACCTATCGGTACTGTTCAAAACAATGTGATCTACCCAAACCCGGTGGCTGCACGCAGCTTCAACATTAAACTAACGCCCGACCTGGAGCAGAAAGAGATCAACCTGGTTATCCGGGATAATTTTGGCAAGGTTATGCAAAGCGGCAGGTATCGTGGTTTTGGCGGTAACCTTGGGGTTCAGTTAACCCGGTCATACATGACCGGTGTTTACTTTGTTCAGATCAACAATCTGGCACCATTGCGCATGATAGTAAGCCCATGATTTTAGCTAAAAGCCGAATGCACAAAGCTTAAGGCTAAAACTTTAAAAGCAAAAGGGACGGCAGCACTGCCATCCCTTTTGCTTTTAAAGGAATTCCCTTTACCCCAGACAGAAACGCCTGATGTATTGCATATTAATACTCGGTAGCCCCAATATCAAAAGCCGTACCCGATGGGCGTACAGCATCATAATAATCAAATTTTATGCCGTATGATAAAACGTTTGCCCCTTGATCGATAAGCGGCGATGACGGTTGTAAATGAAAATCATCTCCGTTATAATTTACAAACCCGCAAACGCTTACATCTGTATTTACATAATTATTTGATTCGGTAAGTTTAACGCTGGTGCTTTTTAAAATTATCGGCTGTACTGATGCCGATTGTATGATAGCATTATTAATAACGGTATTCATGGGGATAGTTTCAGAGTTTAACTTTATACCGCCTAAAACAGAGCCCACAATGGTATTATTGATAAACTGAAAATTCGGGCCTGGCGTATACCGTGAATCAGCAAAAATACCGTAAGCCTTTGAGTCAATAATATAATTATTGAATACCTGGTTATCCCCAAGACCAAGAACAATGATACCATTGCCTGGTGCATTCTTAACCAGGTTGTTATAACATTGACCGCCGGTACCTTCTCCTATCTGTATGCCATTATTTTGATAAGAAGCAAACGGACTTATCCCCGGGTTTTTAACGGTGTTACTATAGATCATGCATCCCGACGTAGCACTGCCAACCTGGATCCCTTCGGCACCGGTAGAGTCAACAAGGTTTTTGTAGATCCTGGCATTCACGACATCATGAGGTAAAACCGTACCGCAGGAAGTTGAAACGCCATTCTGATAAAAAGAATTTCCTATATAAAGGCCTTCCCCTCCTGTTTTGTGAACGTAATTATCATGAATTATTACATTACTCATGGTAAAATTGCCCCGCCAGGTTGCAGCGTCGCATGTTGGATCGGTTTTTGCCATGATCCCGGCAAACCCGCTGTTACGCACCTCAACATTCGCGATCTCAAAATCCGAGCTCAGATAGTCCATCGTCATACCGATATTGCCGCCGTTCATATCAAACCCGTACTTAATTGAGGAAACGCCATTTCCCATTACCTTAAAGTACTGGCAGTTTTGTGTCTTAAATGCATACGAGGCGGTAGTTTCTGTAGTGAATGACACCCTTCCGCCCTGGTTAACAATTAAGATTGGAGCGGCGGCTGTTCCTTTAAAGTTTTTAAGCAGCAAAGCCCCACGTTCACCGGCGGGGATATATATTATAGCCCCCGCGGGGATATTTGTACCGTCAACCATCCACTCGGTAGTTTTAACGGTGTAAGTATAGGTAGTTACCGGCTTCGTTTTCAAACTTTTCAGTTTTCCATCCTGCTCCGGAATTAAACTTGCCGGTGTCTCAATTTTGTTTATACTTTTTGAACACGCGAAGCATGATATTACCAGCATACCAGCTATCATGCTTAGTAAGTAATTGTTATTTCCCATTTATTAATCTGAAAGAGTTTTGATAATCAACCATTCCCTGTTGTGCGGAACCGGCAGTTCTACGTTATTTTTTCACATATTGTTGCCCGCACAATTAAATCACCCGCTTGCAGCGTTCTGGGGCTTCGGTAATAAACAAGAATTGTAAAAAAGAGGGTTGCTTTAATAGCACATGATTGCATGGGGCCATCGCCGATGCAAAAGGCTTGCAGCTTATAACTGAGTGGAATTACCCTCCCGGACGCCGGTGTTATTATATAAAGACCATTGCCGCTAACTTAGCCTGATAGTCCATCCAGGTAAGATTAAACCTGTTTTATTTTACTGCGCTTTGCCTGCTGGTATTCAGTGGGTGTTGTACCGAATTGCTTCAGGAAATTACGGCCCAGGTGTGATTGAGAACTGTAACCTACCATGTTGGCTACTTCGTAGATCTTATAATCCCCTTCTTCCAGTAATTGCGCGGCAGCCTTGAGGCGGGTGATATTGATAAGCTCGTTAATAGTAAGGTTGGATATAGCTTTAACTTTGCGGTACAGCGTTGGCTTACTCATGTTCATGAGGTTAGCTATCTGCTCAACATCAAGCTCGGCGTTTTGGATGTTTTTGTAGATAACACCGTTTAGCTTATCCAAAAAGCTTTCATCAGGTTTTGAGTAGGCCATCGACTTGATATGTGCCAGCGGCGAGCTCGCAAAATGCTCCTTAATTTTATTACGGTTAATAAGCAGGTTAGCTATCTGCACCTGCAAATGTTCGGGCGAAAACGGTTTTTCGATATAAGCATCGGCACCAACCTCCAGGCCTTCAATTTTACTTTGCAGGGTATTTTTTGCAGTAAGCAGTATAATGGGGATGTGGCTGTAATCGAAATTGGTTTTAATGGTTTTGCATAGTTCAAACCCGCCTATTCCCGGCATCATTACGTCGCTTATAATAAGCTGGATGTTCTCGATGGCGATCATATCCAACGCTTCCTGTCCGTTAAGGGCTTTAATAACCGAATATTTGTCGCTCAGATCATCCGAAATAAAATCAAGTATTTCCGGGTTATCATCCACTAAAAGTATAACTGGTTTCATAAAGTCAATATTCTCCTCTCTGTTACTTAGGTCTGCCTGCTCATATTCATCGGGGGTAATATACAGGTCGAATTCTTTTTCCTGGTGAACAGGCAAAGTAAGGTTAAATATATTAAAATCGTTAATAGATTTATTCAACACTAATAAACCTTTATGCAATTCGGCCAGCGAGCGGGACAGGGAAAGCCCTATTCCTGTGCCAATTTGCTTTTCAGATTCTTTCATCCTAAAGAAAGGTTCAAAGATCTTTTCACGCATTTCATAAGGGATCAGGTGCCCGCTGTTCCTTATTTCGATGGTAAAGGTGGGGTCGTTTTCCGCATGATCGAGCAGTTCGATCTCTACAACCGATGTACTGTATTTAATGGCATTATTGATGAGGTTACTTATAATTTTGGTAAATGCCTCAATATCAACATAAGCATAAACGGTTTTAACCGGATGTATAAAGGTATAGCTGAGGTTCTTTTGTTCGGCCATAGGTTTAAACCGCAAAAAGGTATCGGCAAGCAGATCCATAATATCGGTTTTAACAAAGCTTAGGCTGAAGCCATTGGTTTCGGTTTTTCTGAAGTCAAGCAATTGGTTAGTAAGATCAAGCAGCCGGTTGGTATTCTTTTCCATGATCTTCAGGTTGTTCTGAATATCCGGGACTTGCTCCGCCCGCCTGATCACTTTTTCCATTGGCCCTTTAATAAGCGTTAAAGGTGTACGGATTTCATGGGCCACATTAGTGAAAAATTCGATCTTGGCATTATAGATCTGCTTCTCCTTGTCGTTTTCAAGGGTTTCGATAATACGTTTGTTTTTCTCGCGGGTTTTACGGTGATAGCTTCTGAGCAGGTAGTAACCTGTTAGTAAAAACAACAGGCAGTAAGCAATGTATGCCCAAACGCTTTCCCAAAAAGGTGGCGCTATATCAATTTCAATACTTGTTTCTTTTTGGGTCCAGGTGCCGTTATTGTTTGCCGCTTTTACTACAAAGGTATAATGACCGGGCTGCAGTTGCGTAAAGTAAACTTTTCGGTTGCGTTTAAGCTCGGTCCAGCCTTTATCCAAACCTTTCATCGTGTATTTATATTGGGTCATTTCGGGCGATGGAAAGCTCAGCGCCGCGAAATCAATACTAAATGAGGATTGGTTATAATTAAGGTTGATCTTTTTTGTGGTTATGATAGATTGTTTTAATAGTGAATCGGCACCATTAACAGAGATCTCTTTATTATGCACCTGGAAACCGGTTATATAAACCGGGGCTACAAAGTAATTTTGCTTAAAACTGGCAGGGTTAAAGCTAACCATACCACGTACACAACCAAAATACATGGTACCGTCGGCATCTTTAAAAGACGAGTTGTAGTTAAACTGGTCACTCAACAAACCGTTGGCTTTTGTATAAATTTTGATGCTTCCGGTATTATCATTAAAGCAAACCAGCCCCCGGGTAGTGCTGATCCATAGATTTTTATGGCTGTCTTCTTCAAGCCTGAAAATGTAATTACTCGGAAAGCCGTTATCGGTGTCATAAAACTTATAGCTATCGGTGTCGGGATCGTATCTCCATAAACCCAAACCTTCGGTAGCAAACCATAATTTATGGTTGCTGTCCTCAAAAACGCCGTTAACCGTGGTGGTGTTAAGCACGTTTTTAACGGGGTACCGATAGTTTAGTTTAGTGCTTGTGTTGTTTGCCGGATTGTAACAGTAAATACCATCCCTTACCGTACCAACCCATATTTTACCCATATGGTCTTCGGTTATGGCGTAAATGAAATCATATGGGGGTAATTTATCTATCAGGGTAAAATCCTTGCTTGCCAGGTTATACCTGTAAATGCCACGGGTAGTACCAACAAAAATGAGCCCGCCGCGGGTTTTGCAAAAGCAAATTATAAAGTTGCTTTTGAGATCATTATTTCGGTTACCGGCCAGGTAAACGCGTTCAACCTTGCCGGTTTTAATGTTCATGATATCCAGTCCCCGTTCAAAAGTGCCTATAAACAGTTCATTGCCTAAGGCTAATATACCGTGGATGTTGGTATTGGAGATGCTGGCGCTTCCGCCGGGGGTATAATGCGTCCAGGTATTATCCGGAGCCAATTTGTTTAATCCGTTGTCTTCGGTCCCCATCCACAGGTTGCCGTATATGTCTTTAGTAATTTCACGCACCACGTTTCCTTTAAGGGAATTTGGCTCAGTGTCGGGGTAAAATTTGTTAAAGGTTGAATACTGTTTAGGGTAATAATTGAGGCCGCCAAAGTAAGTACCAGCCCAAACACCGCCTTCCGAATCTTTCCAGAGGCAATAAACGGCATTATCCGATATAGAGTAAGGATCATTGAAATGCTTTCTGAGATTAAGGAATGTGCCCTTTACCGAGTCATAAATAAATACGCCCGATTCAGTGGCTATCCAGTATTCAGTGTCGCTGTATTTTAAAAAATCGCGTACATAAACAGCCGTTTTATCGGGATTGTAGTTAAGCAGGTCCTTATAGGTATAGGTTTCAACATCAAACTCCTTAAAACCATGGCTATTGGTACCTACAAATATTTTGTTGTTACCGGCATAATAAATCTTCTCAATAAACTTTGAAGTCACGTTATCAGTTGGCTTAAATACGTTGTAAGCGGTAAAAGTGCGGCTCGCCTGGTCCAGTTTCTCCACTGCGCCCGTTGACGAAGATGCCCACACTGTACCATTAATTATAACTACAGACGTAGCCTCAAAATGCTGCGAAGGCCAGTAATCTATTCTTTCGCCGGTTTTAGTGTTATATCTTATTAATGAAGCTCCGGCCACAAACCAGCAATTATCATGTTCATCAAAGGTGATACTGCG
Organism: Mucilaginibacter gossypii; assembly: GCF_017569325.2. Taxonomy (NCBI): domain Bacteria; kingdom Pseudomonadati; phylum Bacteroidota; class Sphingobacteriia; order Sphingobacteriales; family Sphingobacteriaceae; genus Mucilaginibacter; species Mucilaginibacter gossypii. Next base: position 4,365,709 of record NZ_CP071878.2, read on the forward strand.
CACACCGTTAATGTTTGCTGTATTGATATGTGTAAATGTTTCGGACAGGGGATCATACTTATCAAGGCCCTCGTCGGTACCTATCCAAAGTGTACCTTCTTTATCAAGGCACAGGGTATGCACCATATTGTTGGAGATGGTGCTTTTATTCGCGGGGTTATGTCTGAACGTTTTAAAGGTGTAACCATCAAAACGGTTAAGGCCGTCTTTAGTGCCAAACCACAAAAAGCCGCGCCTATCCTGCATGCTGCAGTAAACGGTATTATGCGATAAACCATGCTCAACCTGGTAATGCTTGAAGTAGTAGGTCTGGGCATTGCTAATACCGCATGATACTGTAAAAAATAATAGAAATATGTATAGTGGTTTCAAAATAATCAGCTTAACGCAAATATAACCAATCTGTTGCAGCGTTTCCCTTCTCCCGAAAATTGATACTTTTTGACTAAGTATTGATATGATTTGGTTAAGCGCCGGGCCCAAAATCCTTTTTCTTTACAACATGATTTTAGATATGTCAATTGTACATTTTTAAAATCAAAACTTAACCAATTAATAGATCATTTATGAGAAAATTTTTACTACTCAGGCATGGGGGGAACCCTCATGTGCAGTGGCCGCCCAGTAAATGGAGCCCCAAAGTAATGCTAATCGCTTTTTTCATCATGACCAGTTTCCTTTTTTCATTTAGTGCATCCGCACAAAATAAAATTAAGGTTACAGGTAACGTGACAGACACCACCGGCCTGGCCCTGACAGGCGTAGCGGTAAGGGTGCAAGGCACGCAGGGTGGAACAACGACAGATGCGCAGGGTAACTTTTCAATCAATGTACCTAATGCAAACAGTACATTAACGTTCACTTACATCGGGTTCGTCAAACAGGAGATTGCCCTGCAAGGCAGAACAACATTGAAAGTTCGGCTTCGCGAAACAAATTCTTCCTTACAGGAAGTTGTTGTTACCGGTTACGGATCGCAGAAAAAAGCCTCTATTACAGGTGCTATCTCCAGTGTAACCAGTAAGGACATTGATCGTGTGCACGCGGGTTCAACCGTTAGTACCACACTTGCCGGTAAAATTCCGGGTGTAACCTTCAGGCAGTCAGAAGGCAGACCGGGTGCCAGCGCCGCCATCCAGATCCGTAATATGGGCGCGCCTCTATTCGTAATTGATGGTATCCAGCAGGACGAGGGTCAATTTAACAACCTTGCCCCTAACGACGTAGAAAGCATCGCGGTACTAAAAGACGCATCTGCTGCAATTTACGGTGTACGTGCGGCAAACGGTGTTGTTGTGGTAACAACCAAAAAAGGTTCGGGCGAATCAAGGATCAACATCGATGCCTATACCGGGTACCAAAATTTTTATCGTTTCCCTAACGTATTGACCAATTCGTATGATTACATGCGTTATTTAGCTGATGCACAGGTTAACAGCAACGGTTCAACTACTATTACCCAGGCCGATCTTGACAAATATAAAGCCGGTACCGAAAAAGGTTACCAAAGCTTTAACTGGCGCGATTATGTTTTGAAAGCCAATAATAATGCCCCTCAAAACTCAGCCAATATTAACTTTACCGGTGGTACCGATAAATTAAACTACTATGTATCGGCAACTAACCTGCATCAAAACTCTCAGTTAGGTAAAGAATACCTTTTTAATCGTTCAAATATTCAATCTAACATATCGCTGAAAGTAGCCAACGGTTTAAAGGTAAGCATGGACGTTAACGGCCGTATCGAAACCCGCGAAAATCCTGGCGTACCGGGAGGTGATGATTACTTCCTTGCCCGCTTTGCCGTTTTAAGAAATACGCCGCTTGAGCGCCCTTATGCTAATGATAATCCGGCTTACTTGAATGATATCGGTCACACCGAGTCAAACTATGCTTTCCTTAACAAAAAGCTATCGGGTTTATATCACAGTGATTGGCGCGTTTTACAAACCAATTTTGGTGCGGAATACCAGGTGCCTGGTGTTAAAGGCTTATTGGTAAAAGGTTTGTACTCATATTATATTGCTGATTATTTGTTAAATAACCAGGAATATACTTATAACGCGTATACTTACCGCCCTGCAACTGATACTTATGATGTAACCGGTGGTAGTACCAACCCTTGGCGCGAACGTGAACAGAAAAAAGAATTTGCTAAAACTTACCAATGGCAAATTAACTACAACAATACTTTTGGTAAACACACCATAGGTGCTACGTTTGTTTCTGAACGTATTGAGCTACAGCACCTGCGTAACTGGATCCACGCTTCACCGGTATCAAACAACCTGCCGCTTATTTACTTCCCAACCGCAGATCAGTACCAGGACAGCGACAACAAAGAAGCCCGTACAGGTTATATCGGCCGAATTGATTATAACTACGATAACAAATATTATCTGCAATTATCTGGCAGAAGGGATGCTTCGTACCTGTTTGCTCCTGATAAACGTGTAGGTTACTTCCCCGGTGGATCTATCGGTTGGCGTATTACCCAGGAAGGTTTCATGAAGAAGCTTCTTGGTGAAAACAGCTTCCTGAACGATTTGAAAATCCGTGCATCGTATGGTGTATTGGGTGATGACCGCGATCCTAATAACGCTAATAACCCGATCGTAACCCCGTATGCTTACCTGCCGGGTTACAACTATAACGCAGGTACCGCTATTATTGACGGTAATGCTATCGTTACTTCAACTGATAAAGGTTTGGTAACAACCAATATTTCATGGTCAAAAAGTAAAATGACCGATGTGGGTATGGATTTCACCATGCTTAACAACAGGTTGAGTGGTGTTGTTGATTATTTCTACCGTAAACGTACTGGCTTGGCTGGCCCGCCATCTAAATTGGTGTTGCCGCTGGAAGTAGGTTATACATTACCTGCAGAAAACTCAAGCAGTGATTCACAATCAGGTGGTGAGTTTTCGTTGAACTGGAACGACAGGATTGGAAAAGTAAGCTATAACATCGGTGGCAACATTTCTTACTCCCGTCAGAAATCAATATTCAGGAACGAATATTTTGGTAACTCATTAGAGCAATATTTTGGCTCGGCGATAAACCGTTACGCTAATATCGATTGGGGTTATACAGTTGTTGGTCAGTTCTCATCAATCGAACAGATTAACAATTACAAAATCAATAACGATGGTCAGGGTAACAGGACAATGCTTCCGGGAGATTTAATGTATAAAGACTGGAACGGCGACGGTAAAATTGACGGTTATGATACACGTCCTATTGGTTACGGTTATGGTAAACAGCCAAATATCAACTTTGGTTTAACATTGGGCGCTGCCTATCATGGCTTTGATTTTCATGCAGATTTTTCAGGCGGTGCAGGCTATACCTGGTTCCAGAACTGGGAAACAAGGTGGGCTTTCCAAAACAATGGAAACCTGAATACCATATTTGAAGACAGGTACCACCGTACAGATCCGTTTGATATAAACAGTGCGTGGGTGCCGGGTAAATATCCTGCCAACAGGGTTAACCCGGGTACTACCAACAGTGACTATGATCGTAACTCAACTTTTTGGCTGCACAGTGTAAAATACCTGAGGGTGCGTACATTGGAGTTAGGTTATTCATTACCTACCCAACTGCTGGCAAAAGTGAAGATCAAGAGAGCGCGTTTTTATGTTAACGCCTACAACATGTTCTCGTTTGATAACCTGAAACAGTTTGGCGTTGACCCTGAAACAACGGATGATAACGGGTTACAATTCCCACAGAGCAAGGTGCTCAACTTTGGTGTTAATTTAACCTTTTAATTGATTCCTCAAGTTTAAACCAAATGAAAAAAACAACCATTATATCAACATTTGCACTCCTGTTAGTTACAGGTGCCTGCAAAAAAGACAGTGCCTTTTTGGATGTACCGCCCAAGCAGGTGGTAACTTCAGATGTCGCATTCTCCGACCCTAACCTTGTACTTTCCATTCTTGCTGACCTATATAACCGTGTTTATGATTTTTCTGGCCTGGATAACGGCTGGGCATCATTTGCTGATTTCAGCGAATCGTTCCCTTCAGAAAATGGCAGCTATTATATAGTACAGCGTACAGGCTGGGATTTTGGCTCATGGGGTACATGGGATTATAAATATGTTCGTGATCTGAACTTATTTATTGAGCGCGCTACTGCCGCTACCAAGTTAACAGATGCACAGAAAAACCAGTTTATTGCCGAAGGCCGTTTTTTACGCGCTCAGTATTACTTTGAGCTGGTAAAAAGAATGGGCGGGGTTCCATTGATCACCAAATCGCTTAACTACGATTTCTCTGGCAACGTTGAAGCTTTACAGATCCCACGTGCAAAAGAGTCGGAAGTTTATGACTTTATCATCAGCGAGGCAGAAGCAATAAAAGGTTTATTACCGGTTAACGTTTCTGAAAAATCAAGGGCTACCCCTGCTGCTGTATTGGCTATGGAATCAAGGGCTGCTTTATATGCTGCTTCAATAGCTAAGTATGGTGCCACAACACCTCAGGTTTCATTGCCTGGCGGAGAAGTAGGTATCCCGGCCAGTGCTGCTACCGGTTATTACACTAAAGCGCTTGCTGCTGCTAAAGAGATTATATCTGGCACAGCTGGTAATTATTCGCTTTACAAACAATTACCTGATTTAAGCGATAACTTTGCCAACTTGTTCCTTGATAAAAGCAGCTCGGAGTCCATCTGGGTTGAGGATTTCAAGGCCAACGGTGGTAAAACACACGGCTTCACCACCAACGACCAACCTTTCTCAATTTCAGACGAAGGTTTGGACGCAGGCAGGTTAAACCCGTCATTAAACCTGGTTGAGGCATTTGAAAAGCTTGACAATACTTATGCCCCAATGGCAACTAAAGACGGATCAGGTAACCCTATTTACTATACCGATCAGTTAGATATGTTTGCTGGCAGGGATGCAAGGCTTGCCGGTACTGTATTATTGCCTAATGGATTGTTTAAAGGTAAACGTACCGAGGTATATGCAGGTTATCAATTAGGTAACGGTACTGTTATATCAAGCAGCGATGCTACTATTACACAGGATGTTCCGGGCTTGGGTAAAGTACAGGTTGTAGGTAAAGATGGCCCGGTTAACGGCGCAGAATTCCGTACTCAAACCGGTTTTTATATCCGCAAATACCTTGATCCAACTGTAGGTTCTGGTCGCCGTGGCCGTGGTAGTGATGTTAACTTTATCCGTTACCGCTACGCCGAAGTATTGCTGAACGCTGCCGAAGCAGATGCCGAATTAGGTAATTATGCAGAGGCTTCAGGCTACTTAAACCAAGTGCGTGTAAGGGCTGGCCTTACTACTCCATTGGTGCTTACCGCAGCTAATTATTTTGACCGTATTGTTCATGAGCGCCGTGTTGAACTTGCTTTTGAAGGTCATACTTTATTTGATATGAAACGCTGGAGAATTGCTGATGCCGTTTGGGATGGTAACTCAATGTCAGTTGCTGACCTGGTTACTAATATTGGTAAAGCAACTAAACGTAGTACGCAACCATTTGGCTTGTGGCCATATAAATATTATAATCCGGGTGATGTTAACAACGGAAAGTGGATATTTAAGGAAACAAAACCATCGCCGGTTACAGGTTCAAACAGGTTCCTGTTGGGTAACTACTATTCACGCATTGGTGACGATGTTATAGCAGCAAACCCGAAAATTGTTAAACAACCAAATCAATAAGAGTTAAAGAAAAGTGTTTATGAAAATCAAGTTTCATCATATTTTAATCGGGCTTTTTCTTGCTGCCTCGGGCTGTAAGAAAGACAATTACGATGCGCCCACATCAAGACTGAGCGGCAGGTTGGTTTACAAAGGCGAAGCTATAAACGTTGAGTATAACGCTGTCCCTTACCAAATATATCAACCAGGTTTTGCAACAAAATCGGCCATACAGGGAACCTTTGATCCCGATGGTAACTATGCGCAGTTATTGTTTGATGGTACCTACAAATTCACTATCCCTGCAAACCAGGGCCCCTTTATGTGGAAAGAGTTACCGGCCGGCACCCGCGATAGTTTAACCGTAAACCTAAAAGGCAGCCAAACAGTTGATATTGAGGTAACCCCTTATTACCTGGTACAAAATGCCAAGTTTACAGCAACCGGCAGAAAAGTAACAGCTACTTTTGATATACAGAAAATAATCACTGATGCTAATGCAAAAAACATCGATCGTGTTTATTTATATGTTAACAAAACACAGTTTGTGTCAGGTGGTTACCGTATAGGTGATGGCGATCCGCCATCAATTGCAGGTTCTGCCATTACAAGTATGACCAACCTGAGTTTGAGCTTTGACGTGCCTACTATAACTCCTACTCAGAATTATGTATTTGCACGTATTGGTTTAAAAATTGCCGGTGTTGAAGATCTTGTTTTCTCACCAGTGTCAAAAATAACCATACAATAAATTACCGGCCCCTGCCGTTGCGGTGGGGGCCATTTTTATATCCCTGCATAATTTAAATTAACATAATATCCTTACACACCATTTAACTGATGAAGAAACTATCGCTTTGCCTGTCTCTTTTTATTTCTACCTATTTATCTGCCAATGCACAGCAAGGCGAATGGCATTTGATAAAAGACAGGATCACAACCCCCTGGGCCGAAAAGGTTGACCCTAAGGCACCCCTACCCGAATATCCGCGCCCGCAATTGGTACGCGGCAACTGGCAAAACCTCAATGGTTTATGGAACTATGCCATAGTGCCTAAAGCAACCACAGGGCCTGCCAAATATGAAGGAAAAATATTGGTTCCTTTCGCGGTTGAATCTGCCCTGTCGGGAGTGGGTAAAACGGTGGGCAAGGATAGCATGTTGTGGTATAAAACAACCATCAGCTTAAACAAAACATTAAAAGGTAAAGACGTACTGCTGCATTTTGGTGCGGTTGACTGGCGTACCGAAGTATTTGTAAACGGTAAAAGTGCCGGTATCCATGAAGGCGGCTTTGATCCTTTTACATTTAATATTACCCCTTTGTTAAAAGGCGGTTCAAAGCAAGAAATTACCGTAAGCGTATGGGACCCAACAGACGATGGTCCGCAGCCGCGTGGTAAACAAGTTAAAAAGCCCGAAGGGATCTGGTACACTCCTGTTACCGGTATCTGGCAAACTGTTTGGTTGGAAGGTGTAGCTAAAACACACATTGAAGCCACCAAACAAACCCCTAACATTGACGATCACACACTATCGGTATCTGCCGAAGTTTCAAATAGCCAGCCGGGCGATAAACTGAAGATCAGCGCCTGGACCGGCAAAACCCTTGTATCCGAAAAAACGATTGATGCCAGCGAAACCGCCGTGCTGGATATCAAAGATCAGCACTTATGGTCAACTACCGATCCGTTTTTGTATGACCTGAAAGTTGCCCTTATCCGCAATAACAAAGCGGTTGACGAAATAGGCAGCTACTTTGCTATGCGTAAAATTTCGCTTGGTGCCGATGCTAATGGTATCCAGCGTATGTTGCTGAACAACAAATTTGTATTTCAATATGGCCCGCTTGATCAGGGTTGGTGGCCTGATGGTTTATACACCCCGCCAACATATGAGGCCATGAGCTTTGATATTGATAAGCTTAAGGAAATGGGCTTTAACATGATCCGTAAGCACATTAAAGTTGAACCTGCACGTTACTATGCTTACTGCGATAAAACAGGTATGCTGCTTTGGCAGGATATGCCGAGCGGCGATTTAGGTAACCATTGGGAAAATCGCCCGGGTGTGCTTGACGGCGCTACCGATCAGCAGCGTACTCCCGAATCTGAAGGCTACTACCGTAAAGAGTGGAATGCAATCATGAACTCATTATACAACTACCCATGCATTGTGGTATGGACACCGTTTAACGAAGCATGGGGCCAGTTTAAAACCGTGGAGATCACCGAATGGACGATGAAAAAAGACCCATCACGTTTGGTGAACAGTGCCAGCGGTGGCAACTTCTACGATACCGGTAACATTGTCGATTTGCATAACTATCCGCACCCTGCTATGCCACGTCCCGAGATTTTCGGTAAAACCAAAGCCGTGGTACTTGGCGAGTTTGGTGGTTTGGGCTGGCCGGTTGACGGCCATACCTGGCAGGCTAACAAAAACTGGGGGTATCAAAACTTCAAAAACGGCGACGACCTGTTTAAAAGATATTCAACCTTTACCGACAGGTTACAGGAGTTGATTAAGGTTGGTCTTTCGGCAGCAGTATATACACAAACAACAGATGTGGAGGGCGAAGTGAACGGCTTCATGACTTATGACCGTAAGGTTATTAAAATGCCTGTTGAATTGTTACAAAAAGCCAATAGCAAATTGTATGATCCTGCCCTGGTGAAATAATATCTTTACGTAATGACTATAAAAAACAGTATAAAATTAATACGCAGGGAAGTTTGTCTTTCTGTGGCCATGATCTGTGCGGGCTTTGCAACTGTGAATGCCCAGGGCGTGAAAGCAACCACAGTAACAACGGTTGATAACAAAGGCGCGAATGCTTTTTATATAAACAACCGCGCCCCCTTGCAAAGGCAATATTTTACCAAATTGCCTACAGGTAGCATTGAAGCTGGCGGCTGGCTCAAAAAAATGATGGAGCTGCAGCGCGACGGCTTAACAGGTAACCTGGGCGAGATCAGCGTATGGCTTTCAAAAACCAACAATGCCTGGCTTAACAAAGAGGGCAAAGGTGAATATGGTTGGGAAGAACTTCCCTACTGGCTAAAAGGTTATGCCGATATAGCTTACACGCTGAAGGATAAAAAGATGATTGCCGAAACCAAATTTTGGATTGATGCAGTATTGAATAATCAGCGTGACAACGGTGATTTTGGTCCGGCGGTTGAACATAACGGTAATCGCGACCTTTGGACTAACATGCCGATGCTTTGGTGCCTGCAATCATATTACGAATACACCAAAGATCCCCGCGTTATCCCTTTCATGACAAAATACTTTAAGTATGAGTTAGCTACGCCTGATAATAAATTTTTGGAAGATTACTGGGAAAACAGCCGCGGCGGCGATAACATGCTAAGCGTTTACTGGCTGTATAACCGCACCGGCGATAAGTTTTTGCTTGACTTAGCTACCAAACTTGACAAAAATACAGCCGACTGGCGCCAGGCTAATAACCTGCCCAACTGGCATAATGTTAACGTAGCTCAGTGTTTCCGTGAGCCGGCAACTTATTACCTGCAAAGTCATGATAAAAAAGATCTGGATGCTACCTATAACGATTTCAAACTGATTCGTGATATCTATGGCCAGGTTCCGGGCGGTATGTTCGGTGCTGATGAAAATGCCCGTAAAGGTTATGATGATCCGCGTCAGGCAGTAGAAACCTGTGGTTTGGTAGAGCAAATGACATCCGACCAGATGTTATTGGGCAATACCGGCGACCGTTTCTGGGCAGAGAATTGCGAGGACGTAGCTTTCAATACCTTCCCGGCTGCCTTTATGCCCGATTATCGTGCTTTACGTTATCTAACTGCACCTAACATGGTGGTGAGTGATGGTAAAAACCACCATCCGGGCATTGCCAATGAAGGTCCGTTTTTAATGATGAATCCTTTTGGTAGCCGCTGTTGCCAGCATAACCATGCCGCAGGCTGGGTATATTATGCCGAAAACAGCTGGATGGCTACTCCTGATAATGGCGTTGCCGCCTTGCTTTATACCGAAGGTAAGGTAAACGCAAAAGTTGGTAATGGCACTGCGGTAAGCATCGCAGAAACAAGCCACTATCCTTTCCAAGATCAGATCAACTTTACGGTTACTACACCTAAAGCAGTTGATTTTCCGCTTTACCTGCGCATACCTGAATGGTGCAAAGGCGCATCGGTAAAAGTTAATGGCGTCGCTGTAGATGTAAATACCTCAACAGGCGATTATATCCGCTTAGCTAAAAACTGGAAAAATGGCGATAAAGTAACGCTTCAGTTGCCAATGCAGCTTAAGGTGAAGGAATGGGCTAAAAACAAAAATAGCGTAAGTGTTAGCTATGGCCCGCTTACCTATTCTTTGAAAATAGAAGAGCAATATACCAAAGGAGATAACCTGAAAGATGCTCAGGGCGATTCGCACTGGCAGCCGGGTGCCGATCCTCAAAAATGGCCTTCTTACAATATCTACGCTGCATCGCCATGGAACTATGGTTTGCTGATAGATGAGCAACACCCTGAAAAATCAATAGAGGTTATTCACCGCGCATGGCCAAAGGATAATAACCCTTTTACCAACGCTAATGCGCCTATTGAATTAAAAGCTAAGGGAAAACAGCTACCCGGTTGGAAAATTGATGAAACGGGCTTATGTGGTGTATTGCCGCAAAGTCCGGTGAAAACAGCAGAACCTGCTAAAGAGCTTACGCTGGTGCCTATGGGAGGCGCAAGGTTAAGGATTTCGGCTTTTCCGGTTGCTGAATAATGAAAAATGCATCCATGATAAAAGGAATACTATGCGGCTTAATGATGATGGCTGGTTTTGCCGCCCTGGCACAGGATGCTGAGGTTAAAAATCAGCCCCCATCACCGCTGTACCGCGACCCGATTTACGATGGCGCTGCCGATCCTGTTTTGGTTTATAACAAAGCCGAAAAAGAGTGGACAATGTTATATACCCAGCGCCGGGCCAACGTACAATCGCCGGGAGTAGCATTTTGTTACGGTACCGCTATTGGTGTTGCCACTTCGAAGGATCACGGGCATACCTGGGTTTATCGTGGTGCGCTGAACCTGGAGCATGAGCGAGGTCAAAACACTTTTTGGGCACCCGATGTGGTTTTTGATAAAGGCGTATACCACATGTTTGTAGTATATATCCCCGGAGTGTACAGCCAGTGGGGCGGCGATTCGCACCTGGTACATTACACCAGTAAAAACCTATGGGATTGGAAATATGAGGGGCCGCTGAACTTGCCCGATCATAACATCATAGACCCAACACTCATGAAACTGCCAGATGGCAAATGGCATATGTGGTACAAGGATCAAAAGCTTGGCAGCATCACCATGACTGCCGAAAGTAATGATCTGGTAAACTGGAAAGCTGATGATAAACCTGCTATTGAAGGCCGCGCACATGAAGGGCCAAAGATCTTCCGGTTTAAAGATTATTACTGGATGATTACCGATGAGTGGCAAGGTCAGCGTGTCTACAGATCAAAAGATGCCAAAACCTGGGAGCATCAGGGCTTGGTGCTGGATAAGCCTGGTCATCGGCCGGAAGATACACCAACAGGAGCTCACGCCGATGTGATAGTAAGTGAAGGCCATGCTTATATCATTTACTTTACCCACCCCGGTCGTAAAAAGCATTTTGAAGATGGTGGGCTTGATGCCGATGGTGCCTACAGCTATACAACCAAGCGCACATCCATCCATGCTGCCGAATTGGAGTTTAACGGCGAAACATTGATTTGCGACAGGGATAAGCCATTCGGTTTTTGGTTGGCCGATGTCAAATAACTATCGACAAAAATATAGAAAATATAATTGGTTATGCGGCAGATATTCATTTGGTTAATGGGTGTGTTTGCCCCGGTGATGGTTCTGGGGCAACACTATGCCGTTAACAATAAAACCATTGCCTGGGATCAAACCACCTTAAAACAGGTGGGGAGCAAAAACGGCAATTACGCCCGCATGATCCAGTTGAGTAATGGCAACCTGTTTTGTGTTTATGAAAGTGCCGGAGGTATTGAATGCATTACAAGTACTGATTTAGGTAAAAGCTGGAAGCCTCCTGTAATAATTACCCGGCCAGTGCCGGGCGTAAACATGGCAGTGCCCGAGATACTGGAGTTGAAAGACCATTCATTACTGGCATCATACAACCCTCGCCCACATAAAGTAAACGGTGCTTGGGATACAACCAAACACTTTGCCATCTGCACAAAAAAGAGCTACGATAAAGGCAAAACCTGGACGGATGAACGCCTGATTTATCAGGCTCGTTATAATTTTGATGATGGCTGCTGGGAGCCATCGCAGATTCAATTGCCATCGGGCGAGATCCAGTTGTTCTTTTCAAACGAGGGTGTCTACACCAAATCAAACGAGCAAAATATTTCCATATTCCGGTCGAAGGATAACGGCTTAAACTGGACAAAACAGCCTCAAATTGTATCTTTCAGGCCGGGCCATAGGGATGGTATGCCGGTACCCGTCATCCTGAAAGGAAAAAATGAAATTGCTTTTTCGATAGAGGATAATGCCGGTGCAACTTTTAAACCGTCTATCATCCGCAACAGCATCGGCCAAAATTGGAAAAAAACGGTTGGCCCCGATGATACCGAACGCACATACGCGCTCACACCCAAATTGCAGGATACAGTTTACGCCGGAGCGCCTTTTTTAAGGCAACTGCTAAGCGGCGAAACAGTACTATCCTATCAAAGTACGCAAAACCGCAACCATAACTGGGAGCAGGCTTGTATGCAGGTAGCTTTAGGGAATAGCGACGCTGAAAATTTTATGAGTGTACCAGCACCGTTCAATATTCCGGTTGATAAACACGGGCTTTGGAACTCGTTGTGTGTGCTTAATGATGATACCATCATTGCACTTACATCAACCAATGCCTTTGGGAATGGAACGGAGATATGGATGGTGAAGGGAAAAGTGATAAAGAATAAATAAGCAAATCTTAGCCGCCGGTCGGCTCCAGCCGAGTGGCAGTTATTAAGCGGCCTCTGGCCGCCGAATTTGGAGCAGCAGGCCAGAGGCCTTGGGATAATTGCCACTCGGCTGGAGCCGAGCGGCGGCGTGTGTAATAAAAAGTAAAAGGCAAGGGAATGTGCGATTCCCCTCCTGAGAGTAATAGCCCATGAAAAGGCAGGAATAATTTGTATATTTATGATAATGAATATCATAGAGACGATTAAGCGTTTTCCAGATCAGTCCAGTTGCATAGACTATCTTGAAGGATTAAGATGGCAAGGATTGCCAGAATGCCCGTATTGCAACAGCAAACGGAGCAGCAAGCGCCAGGAAAGCCAACGGCATATTTGCAATAGCTGTAACCGCAGCTATAGCGTTTTGGTCGGCACTGTTTTCGAGGGCACCAAACTTCCTTTGCCGCAATGGTTTTTGGCTATTTCATTAATGCTGAATGCGAAAAAGGGGTTATCTGCACGTCAGTTAAGCAGGGATCTGGGATGCAATCGTAAGACAGGCTGGTATTTGCAGATGCGGATACGGGAAGCCATGCGGGACGGCGGGGATGGCGGTTTGTTTAAGGGTATTGTTGAGGTAGATGAGACTTATTTAGGTGGTAAAAAAGCCAATCACTCAAAGAAAAAGCGGCAGGAAAGGCGCGATAATAATTTGCAGGTCACCGGCATGCAGGATAAACAGCCCGTGATTGGGTTATTGGAGCGGGATGGCCGTCTAAAGCTTCAGGTCATAGATAAGGCACATGGGAAAACGCTCAAACCCATTGTTGAACAATCAGTGAGCACAGATGCTACTATTGTAACGGACGGCTTTGGTGGATATGCCGGTTTAAATAAAATATTCCGTGAACATCAGGTATTAAACAAGGAAAAAGAAGAGTATGCCCGGGGAGAGTATCACACCAATACGATTGAGGGCTTTTGGACATTGTTAAAACGGGGGATATATGGTCAATACCATAAAGTATCGCTCAGACATTTGCAATCATACCTGAATGAGTTCACATTTAAATATAACAATAGAGGCAATAACCAGGTGTTTAACTTTTTAATTAACAAAATGGCTACTGCCTCTTGATGGGCTATTACTCTCCTGAGAGGGGCGGAGGGGTGTGTTTAACAAAGCGACGAATAAACGCTGAAGAAACACACCTCTACCATCACACTATCCTATGCGCCCCCTCTCAAGAGGGGAGTTAAAAAGGAAAGAATTAAACTATTAAACATTTATAAATGCAAACAAAATTAAAGGTATTGGCGCTTGCTTTAGCAATGCCATTGGGGATGAGGGTAATGGCGCAGGAAAAAGCGCCGGCGCAGGTATGGTCGCAGGAGAAGGCAAAAACATGGTATGCGCAGCAGCAATGGCTGGTTGGTGCCGATTTTATTCCAAGTACGGCCATCAATCAGTTGGAAATGTGGCAGGCCGATACTTTCGATCCAAAAACGATAGATAGAGAATTAGGCTATGCGCAAGGGATTGGTATGAATGTAATGCGCGTTTTCCTGCACCATTTAGCCTGGAAACAGGATCCGGAAGGTTTCAAAAAACGCATGGACGAATACCTGACTATTTCAAGTAAACACGGCGTAAAAACCATGTTTGTATTTTTTGATGACTGCTGGAATAAAGTACCTAAAATAGGTAAACAACCAGAGCCAAAACCGGGTATTCACAATTCGGGATGGATGCAGGATCCGGGACAGCCTGCATCTGATAACGCAGCCAACTCTCCTGTGCTTGAAAAATATGTAAAGGATGTATTGAAGCGCTTCGCTAATGATAAACGCATTTTGCTTTGGGACCTGTACAACGAACCGGGCAACTCGGATAAAGGGAACAAAACCTTACCGTTACTTAAAAGTGTGTTTAAATGGGCAAGACAGGTAAATCCGAGTCAACCAATTAGTGCCGGTGTTTGGCGTTGGGACCTGGAGGATTTGAACAAGTTTCAGATAGCTAATTCGGATGTTGTAACCTATCATGATTATACGCCTGAAGGTGATCATCTGAAAACAGTACAATTTTTGAAAATGAACGGTCGCCCTTTAATTTGTACCGAATATATGGCCCGTCCGCGCAATAGTCTGTTTGGCACAGTATTACCAATGCTAAAAAAAGAAAATGTGGGTGCTATAAACTGGGGTTTTGTAAGCGGTAAAACCAATACTATTTACGCCTGGGATACCCCAATGCCTGATGGCAAAGAACCTAAACTCTGGTTCCATGATATTTTCCGTAAGGATGGTACTGCCTACATCCCGGAGGAAACAAACCTAATCAAGAAATTGACCGAAAGATAGTTTCAGATGTGCGAATTTCACATGTGCGGATATGCAGATGATTTCCGAATGCTGAAACCACCGTTTTAAATATAGACGCATCCATTCCTGTTCGTCTCCCGCGTTAACCTATCACACAAATCTGCTTATCACCTGAAATGCAGGTTTATTACAGACTTACGAAGTTTTAAAAACTTCGTAAGTCTTGGTCCGAGTTATAAACCAATGACACCTATGAAGAAGTTTTTTAATTATCTGATGCTGGGCATGCTCGGCACTATGACCGCCTGCCGCAGCCATGCTCAGCAAGTTGAGCCAGCTAAGCAGTCAGCACCCTATAGCGGCCTTATCCACGTTGTGCTTGACAGGGATTTCCCCGATCCTACAGTGATCAGTCACAATGGCAAGTATTATGCCTACGCAACCCAATCGCCGGGTGGTGATGGAAAGATGATCAATATCCAGGTGGCCTGGTCAACCGATCATGAACACTGGACATATGCGGGTGACGCTTTGCCTCAAAAACCTTCATGGGCTTCTAATACCCAAAACTTTTGGGCACCGGATGTTTTCTTCGATGCCAAACTCAACAAATTCGTCATGTTCTTTTCCGCCGATCCCAATGAGTTGACCGGCAAATGGATGGGGATAGCCTATGCTGATAACCCGCTTGGCCCGTTCACTGACCGGGGTACACCATTTATGAAAGGCCCGAGTTTTCACTGTATTGATCCAAAAGCTTTTGTTGACCTTAAAACCGGGAAACATTTTCTTTACTGGGGATCGGACTTCCAGCCTTTGAGGGTACAGGAAATGAAAGATGACTGGTCGGACTTTAAAGAAGGTTCACAGCCAACAGTTGTGGTTGAGCCGGGCAAGGATAAAAGTTACAGCAATTTGGTTGAAGGATCATGGCTTGATTATGATAACGGGACCTATTACCTGTATTATTCGGGCGATAATTGTTGTGGTGCCGGTGCCAATTACGCGGTTATGATAGCGAAGGCCGATAATCCGCTTGGCCCGTTTTTAAGGTTGGGTGAAAGTGATAAAACCCTCAATAGCGCTATATTGGTTAAAGATGCTGTTTACACGGCTCCTGGTCATAATTCTATTTTTACCGACGAAAAGGGAAACAAATTTATAGCTTATCATGCAATTGAAATAGCCCATAAGGAAAAGGGAAGGGTAATGTGTACCAGCCCTATCAAATATCAAAACGGCTGGCCGGTAGTAACTAAATAAATACAACATGGTTCATCAATTAAAACATCTTGCACTTTGCGGATTACTGTCGCTGGCTTTTTTTAAAGTTCAGGCGCAGGTATCAGGTAATAAAAACTTTAAACCGGCAGCCGGCGTAAGTGTAATGGCAAATACCGCAAACGTAACGGTAACCTGGCCGGCAGGGATTAACAGCAAGGCTAAACTTGTTTTAAATTTAAAAAATGGCCAACCGCTATTTACCAGCGTACAGTTAAGTAAAAGAGGTATTTACAAGCCGATAATTGAAAATATCGATCCGCAGTTTATCCTTACAGAAGGTAAGCGTGACCTCATCTCTCAAAACGGCTGGAACATCTTTTTTGATAAAGTACCGCTGAAACCTCACCATTCATACAAAATAGATTTTCATAAAAAGGGCATCAGCGTAAGCAACAAAGGCACCCGAACAGTAATTACCATACCCGGATTAGAAGCCCCCAATTTTAAGGGCGATCTGGAAATTACACTTTACAACGGGCAACCCTTATTTAACGTTGCAGCAGTTGTATCAACCCAAATTGATTCGACAGCTATTTTGTATGATGCCGGCTTGGTAGCGAAAACCAACCCGGTTAAAGCTGTCAATTACAGTGACGTGTATGAACACCTGCAAACAGAAGATGTCAGTAAGCCTGATACTGCTAAAAATCTTGCTGTAAAATACCGTACTATCATCGGGAGCAACGATAAGGGCAGCATAGCCGTGTTTCCCGCGCCGCACCAGTATTTTTATCCTTTGGATGAAGCCTTTAATCTCAAATTTGTATGGTATGGCAGTAATTATCGCAACCTGCTTCCGGGTTTTGGCCTTGGTATCCGGCAGGAGTTACAGGGTGATAAACGTTTTGTGCCCTGGTTTAATGCCCCTCCGGGAACCAAACAACGGCTCAACTTTTTTTGTCTGTTAGGAACTGATGGCCCAGATGCTTTGCTGACGAATGTTAAGCAATTTACCCATGATGACAGTTACAAACCTTTGCCGGGTTATAAAACCATGGCCAGCCATTTTCATAACGAGTTTATCATGAGCGTTGTACTGGCGGGTAAGCCTGTGCCTGATAGCCCATCGTTTGTAAAAGTATTAAAGCGTCAAGGCATCAACATAGTTCATTTGGCTGAGTTTCATTACACAGCGCACCCTAAAGGACCGGATGAGCAGCGCCTTAAAGAATTAAAAGCGCTGTTTGATCAGTGTAACCGCTTGTCTGATTCTAATTTTTTGCTGCTGCCCGGCGAGGAGCCTAATGAGTTTTTCGGCGGGCATTGGCTGGCATTTTTCCCTAAGCCGGTTTACTGGATCATGTCGCGCAAGGCGGGTACGCCTTTTGAAAGTACCGATGCCGAACATAGCAAAGTTTACCACATTGGTGACAAAGCCGATATGCTGAACCTGCTTAAAGCCGAAAATGGTTTGGCGTGGACAGCGCATGCCCGTACAAAGGGATCAACCGGTTTCCCGGATGCTTATAAGAAGGAAGATTTTTACCTGTCCGACAGATTTTTGGGCGCAGCCTGGAAAGCCTTACCGGCCGATCTGTCCGAACCGCGTTTGGGTAAACGGGTATTTGACCTGATGGATGATATGAATAATTGGGGGCTGAAAAAGAAAATACTTTCCGAAGCAGACTTGTTCAGCATCGAACCTGAAAACGAAATGTACGCACATCTCAATGTAAACTACCTGAAACTTGCCAAACAGCCGCAATATAAAAATGGCTGGCAGCCGGTGCTTGATGTTTTGGAGCAAGGCAAATTTTTCTCTACCACCGGCGAAGTTTTAATCGAAGATTTTACAGTGAATGGCCATTCATCAGGCGAAACCATTACTCTTCCGGCTGATGGCAAATGCACTGTGAGTTTTAAAACCAGCTGGACATTCCCGCTCAACTTTGCTGAAATCATTTCAGGTGATGGTAAAAAGGTTTACCGTGAGCGGATCGATTTAACCTCAACCCAGGCCTTCCGCACAAAAACTTTTAACAAAGTGTTGAACATGAAAGGCCGCAAATGGGCACGATTGGAAGTTTGGGATGCCGCCGTTGATGGTGCTTACACGCAAACGGTTTGGTTGAAGTAAAGAATCAGATAAAAAATGTCATTATAAGCACAGCGTGGCAATCTCGTAGCCATGCGTATCCGATCTGTATAGCTACGAGATTGCCACGTCGCCCCAGATGCTCTTTACCCATGCGGCGCCTCGCAATGACATCGCTTTTATAGTCTACGCCGTTGTTGGTGTTGTCACCAACAACTCTGCGCCATGCAATTATTGCGTTGCATGGGCAAATAATAATTTCGTGATTATAAGGGTAACCGGGCATGAAAAGTTGTTGGTGACAACACCAACAACGGCATAACGGCATAGCTACAAGATTGCCGCGTCGCGCCCGATGCTCTCACCCATGCGGCTCCTCGCAATGACATAATTTTATTTTACAGGGACTTTAACCAACGCCCGTTCTGTAAAGAAACTTTTAAGGGCGGCAATTTTCCCGGTGCGGATTAGATAGCTGATGAATAAGGCAATTAACATAAATTTTTACTTAACAATACTTGCAAAACGTTGATAAAAGGCGGTAGGGCTGTCGGCATGCTTTGGCTCATATTTGCCTGCAATAATGGGGATATATATTACCCTGCGGCGGCTTGCTTCACCAATTACGGTTGACTGGGCTACGCGGTGCCACAAGCGGCCATCATGTATGGTCAGGTCGCCCGCAGTGGGGATAATAGCTACCTCATTTTCGTCGGTATCATGGTCAAGGAAATACTTTTTACGGAAAAGCATCTGGTAAAGGTTTTGCTTATGTGTACCGGGCAGGATGCGTAAACCGCCATTCTCCGGTTTTAAAGTGCTCAGGTGAATCCCAACATTCAGCATCGGGTTTAACTTTTGGCCGTGAAAAATATCGCGCAGGCCATCGGTATGCCATCCCATTTTGGTAAAACTGCTTTCGGGGCCGTTAACGTAGTGGTTAAAAACCATGCCGTCTTTTTCATCAGTTCCCAGCCGGGATCCTTCACCTATCAGGTTAAGTAATACCTCGAAACGCGGATCTTTGGTGAATTCATTTAACAGGTTATGGTGCTGATTAATAAAAGCAAAACGCTGCACAATAGGCGACCCGTCAAGGTCTTTACCATATTTAATGGGTACACCATTAACCTTTTCGGTGTTATTATTTATCCAGGTGTTTTCAACCTGTTTTGATGCATTGATGATGTCGGTAACAGTTTCGGGCTTGATGAAATTCTTGAAATGGATAAAGCCGTGCTGATTAAAAAAAGCCTTTTGTTCGGGCGTAATTGTTGAGCCTAAGGTGAATTTTTGATATGACGCTGCCATGTGGTGGAAAGATATTATTGTAACCTAAAAATGGATTTGTAAACGCTGTTACCGCTTAAGCGGCAGGGTAAGAAAGGAGCCGGTCCTTTTAAGGGAAATTAACAACAACAGCTGCACATGACCCTTGTTATGAAGGGCATTCGCATTGAGGATGCAAATAATATGTTGCGCGTATTGTTCAATGTATATTAAATCTATCTTTTTAGTAGATTAATACAAATGTAAACAAATTGTTAATCACTCCAAATATTTATGAAAATATTTTTTAATGCTTGTAAAGCCCTGCTGTTACATGTTCAATCAGATTTTTAGGGCCATGTGTTGCCGCTACGGCCGAAAGCTTGTTTAAAAATCCGGGTACTATTTCGGCCTTCTTTTTCAGCATTCCCTTGATGCCGATAGCGGCTACCTCATCAGCTGTCATATTGAATTTTGCAGCAAGCTCAGCAAGGGCATCCATACCGGCACTGTGGGCAAAGCCTGTGTCTGTAGGGCCGGGGCAAAGGCAGCTTACTGATACCGGCGTTTCCTTAAGCTCATATCTTAAAGCCCGGCTAAATGATAAAACAAACGCTTTGGTGGCTGCATATACAGCCAGCGTTGGTACAGCCTGGTAAGCCGCGGTGCTGGATATATTGAGGATAAAAGCCCGCTGCTGCAATTTTAAAAGCGGGATAAAATGATAGGAGAGCTCGGTAAGGGCATTCATATTGACCTGCATCATCCGGGTTTGTGCGCTCAGATCCAGCTCATCGAAATTTCCCCACGCACCATGCCCCGCGTTATTTATTAATATCGATACAGGTACATCTAAGTTTTTAGCCCAGTCAAAGACCCGGAGGGCCGCACCTGCACCGGAAAGATCAATCGCGAGATAATGAGTCTGAACATAAAAGTCGGCTTTTATTTGGGCAGATAAAGCAATGAGGTCATTTTCTGACCGGGAAACCAGCAGTAGGTTATATCCTTTTTGAGCCAGCGATATAGCCATTGACCGCCCAATGCCTTTACCTGCTCCCGTAACTAAAGCGTACTGATCCATTATTTTTATGAGTTATATCTGCGATGCAAGTTTAAATAAAATAGTCTACTAAACTTGTAGACTATTTAAAATATTGTTACGTTTGTATTGATATGAAAACTATACTGCCCCGTTTTCGTTTTTTAAGCTATAACCAGCAAGGTTATTGTTGTTGCCGGTAAATCGTAACCGCTCCCCTACCCGTTATTATATCTGTAACACAACAATTATCACAAGCTTAAAATTGATCATGACCGCTTATCGTACAAAATATTTATTCAGCGCCTTTGTAGTCATTGGTTCTATGTTATCTGTACTTCCTGCATCGGCCCAGTTCTCGGCTTCGGTAAGATATAAGCTCAACCTGCGGCCCGATACATCTGCCCATAGTATAATTGATGACAGTTATTCGTCCAAACTGCTTGCGGGGGTATCAAACAAATCTGTTATTGATAAAGCCAATGCGGTTTTTGAAACTGATCTGGAAAGTGAGCTGGATACCCATGCCGGTCGCAAAAAGGTTTTGAGCTATTTAAAAGAGCTATCGGCCAACAATACCGGCGAAAGTAATTATAACCAGGCCAAAGTTAAATCATATTATAAGCTTGCCAATGTATTTGCCAGGCTGCATTTGTATCCTTTGGCCATGAAGTGCTTTTTTAAGGCGATGGTATCCAAAAAAGCGGGGAGTGATCTTGTACCCGCTGCGCCGGATTCTGTTATTGCTGATACAACCAGCCGGCAGTTACATTTAAACAGCGGATTGTTGGCTATCAGTGCAAATGACGATTCGGTATTTGTAAACACGCCGGTTCAATTAAAAGATAAAAAAGAAAAAAAGAGCAAGTCTATCACTTATAACCGCATCCTGAACACATTTAATGATGGTAAAAAAGCGGCTGCTTACGCATTGTTATTTCATGTAAAACAACCAAAACCGGGTAAACCGACTGTATTTGTACGGACCAACACCGGTCATACTTTTATCACCCTCATCAAGTACAACGCCGATTCAAGCTCGGTTTCTGTTTCCTTCGGATTTTATCCTAAAAAGGACAATATATTTTCAGCCACTCCATGGGAGCCGGAAACCTCGGGCACTTTTAAAAACGACGAGGCGCACAAGTGGGATGAAGTAATGGGCAAGTTTATAACCGAGCGCCGGTTTAAAAGGATCCTGAAACTAACCCGCTTATATGACGGATTGGAGTATCATCTGTCAAAAAATAACTGTACCGATTTTGCATTGCAGGCAGCTTCCTATGCCGGATTTGGGGTTACCAACTCAAAAGGCTCATGGCCGCTGGGCCAGGGAAACAATCCCGGAACAACCGGGCAAAGCATTATAGCAGGTGGTATTTATGATAATGATAAAGCCGATCTGTTTATTGATTTTGATGAAAATCTGAAATAAAGGTTAAACAGATTTAAGCACACTTCCTTCCGTTCCAACCTCAAGTATGTGCCTTAACCCGCATGTAAGGGCGAAATTGTTTCTTTGATGACCCACCGGAAAATCAAAGCAAACTGGATAGTCATAGTCTTTTACTTTTTCGGTAACGATATCATAAATGCTGTGGCCAAATTCTTCGCCTTCAATATCGGGCGTTAGTTGAAAGCCTCCTATAATTAGCCCGGCCAGGTGCGAAAGTTTACCGCATTGCTTTAGGTTCCAGAACATGCGGTCGATATTGTAAAGGCGTTCATGGGTATCTTCAACAAATAAGATTTTTCCATTCGTATCAAGGTCAGACGGCGTACCCGAAAGCGTCGCGATCAGGCTCAGGTTACCGCCAACCAATAGGGCTTCGGTTTTTCCGGAGCGGTTTTGGGGGCAAGCAGGTGACGAATAATTAAGGCTTTCGCCGGTAAGCGCCTGCCTTATGGATTGAATAGTGGCTATCTGCATAGCATCGGCCTTTGCCCAGTCATCAGGAAAACTGTTGCACATTTTTGAATGCAGTGTTGCAATACCAAAATTCCGGTTGATATGGCAATGCAGGGCAGTAATGTCGCTGAAGCCGATAATCCATTTAGGATTTTTCTTAAACTGTTTGAAATTGAGTCGGTCAATGATCCTCACCAATCCGTAACCCCCTCTTGCACACATAATGGCTTTAATCTCGGGGTTATCCAGCATCTGCTGCAGGTCTGCCACGCGTTCTTCATCTGTTCCTCCGTATATAAAATCCTTTTTGCCGGTGTTATCGCCAATCTGCACCTTAAAGCCCCAGTTTTGTATAAGTTGTACAGCCGGCATAAGGTCGGCCAGGCTCATATATCCCGATGGACTAATAATGCCTATGGTATCTCCGGGTTGCAAATAAGGAGGGATTTTGTGACGGGCTTTAGTATAGGGATTTGTTGGAGTAACCGACCATGCCCCTGAGGTTGATAAAGCGGCGCCGGCCGTGACTAAGGAGGATATGAAGCGTTTTCGGTTCATTTTAATAAGTCCGAATAAAATGATAGTAGATGGCGTATAAAAGTATAAAAATGGACAGTTAATTATGCCAACCTTGCTATTATAATTAAGAGGTTTTTTATATTTAACGAGTCGGGATATAAGTTGCCTGGACTTAAATATATCACGTTTGATCAATGACTGCCAATATAAAAACCTACACCGCAATCACATTGCTGAATGAAGTTTTTGAGTTTATTGAAATGACGCCCAATTCAAATGATTGGAATTTAAGATCGTTACAGGCTAACCCGTCCCGTTTTTTAAGATTCAGGAAAATCGAATCTTTGTTGCATGCGTTTGGTATTGCAAACATCTATCCTGGCCTGCTTAATAGAATAAAATCTAGGTTTTTTTATGATCGCAAAACACCTATCGAAGCTCTTTTGCACGGCGATTTTATCAAACAAAGGGAAATAGATGAGTATGCGGTTGTTATTGATTATATCGATAATTTCATAAAAGCGAATGGTATCCAAATTGAATCGGCGAGGAGTATCCATGTGCATGACCTTGCTTTTATCTATCCTAAGTTAATCAGTTTTAAGAAAAAACTTCATAGTATCCTTACGCATAATTCGGGATGGCTGGAGGCAGGGTCTAAAACATCAGTTTTTTCTATTGGCGTTACAGAAGCAATATCGAAAAATCTTATAGGGAAATATCAAGATCTAGACTGCACTATCGAATTGTTTATTAATCCGCGAGGGCTATCCTTTACCGAAATTGAACTCATTGAAAAATATAATTTTCCAGTTAGGGATTTGAGTAAGGAAAATTCGGATTTTGTTTGAAAGACGGGAATCGATGACGTAAATTTTCGATTTGGAAAGCGTGTTCTACCAAAGTATCCACATGCTTTATTTTAAAGATCATTAAGTTTGTTTTTGATGAAAACTAAGCTCAGCCTATTTCGCCCAGTTACTCTACTGAAAATATCAGCCATTTCATTATTGCCCTTTGTTTTTGAAGGCTGCAACACCGCAGAGCACAAGAACGCAACCGATAGTACAAGCTCAAGGCCCGCGGCAAATGCCTCTGCCACCGGATTTAAAGTTAAAGCGGCCATTTCCTGTACCAAAAACGGGATGATCAGGGAAGACAGCATTTTATACATGCAGCAAGGCGGGGAGGCATTTAAACCCACAATAGTTAACTTGAACGGTACATCTGCCAATAAAGCTGATCAGGATATGGCATGGATTCCTGGTGGTACCTTTAGCATGGATGGGGTTAATCCAAGGGGTATGACCGATGGCGGTATGGAAGCCATGGACGATGCCAGGCCTGTTCACCAGGTATTTGTTGATGGTTTTTACATGGATAAAACCGAGGTAACCAATAACCAGTTTGCCAAATTTGTAAAAGCTACCGGCTATATAACCGTGGCTGAACAAAAACCCACCGAGGCAGAATTTCCCGGGGTTCCGGCCGAAAAACTGGTTGCCGGATCGGTTGTTTTTACGCCTCCGCATCAAAAAGTGCAATTAGATGATATTTCGCACTGGTGGTCGTACCAAAACGGGGCCGACTGGAAACACCCGCTTGGACCGGGTTCTGACTTGATAGGTAAAGAAGATTACCCGGTAGTACAGGTAGCCTGGGAAGATGCTGCTGCCTATGCCAAATGGGCCGGAAAACGCCTGCCCACAGAGGCCGAATGGGAGTTTGCAGCAAGAGGAGGTAAAGCCGGTGAACTATATCCCTGGGGCAACCAGTTAAAACAGAACGGACGCTGGATGGCCAACACATTCCAGGGATCTTTTCCTGATCATGATAATGCCGAAGATGGTGAAACCGGCCTGGGGCCGGTAAAAAAATACCCGGCGAATGCTTACGGTTTGTATGATATGGCCGGCAACGCATGGGAATGGTGTGCTGACTGGTACCGAAATGATTATTATAATAGTTTTAATCCTAATATGGTTGCGCGCAATCCTAAAGGGCCTTCTGATTCTTCAGATCCGCAGGAGCCGGGGCAAAAAAAGAAGGTTCAAAGAGGCGGCTCATTTTTATGTACCGACCAGTACTGCACCCGCTATATGGTAGGCTCGAGAGGTAAAGGCGAATATCGCTCGGCAACAAACCACGTTGGCTTTAGATGTGTAAAGGATGTTAAGCATGGTAATAATACGACACAGGACACCCAAAAAGCACTTTAATATTTTTCGTGATATTTATATATAAGAATTTATCGGGAACAATGGGTAACAAGTTCAAAAGCTTTCTGCTTTAAGTATTCCGCCTTCCGCTTCAAAAAGGGCATAAAAAAAAGAAGCACTCCTGATGGGCAGGAATGCGTTCTAACCAATTATAAACCTAAATTATGAGAAGAGATGTAAACCCGGAGTCGAACCGGTGGCGCTGCCTGTCAGCCATTCACATGATGTTACAAATATACGTGTAATCTTTACATTTATTGTCATCTTAATATGAAAATTTTATTTTCATTGGTATATTTTTATAGATAACGATTGGTTTATAGATAATTGGCAATGAATTGCAATAATTTAAAAACTGCCGGTTTTTTTGCAAAATATAGTATAGCTCTAACGTCTCTTCCGCTTAGTCAGTAAGACAATGCTGCTAAATTTAAGTGACAGGTGGCTGTACCCCTCCTGGCTATTGAGTTCGTCTAATAAAAACAATTGTCATTTCGAAACAAGGAACGAGTGAGAAATCTTATACGAGCTATAAACTTTGCATGGCAGCTTAGCACAATGTAGAAGATTTCTCCTCACTCTTGCGCGCTGCCCCACCCGTGTTCGCTCGAAACGACATCTTCTTCGATTCTCAATTAATATTTAAAAGATATACATACATCAACTGATTCTAAAGAGGGTTTCCTGGTTCTATGTCACTGCCAATAAGTATTCAGGATCAGGTCCTGCGGCTTTCAACAGTGTATACGAAGCTTTCGGCCTTGTAATAGCCAAGGTTATACTCCATGGGGCGCTCGCCCTGATCGTAAACAAATCTTTTTCTGAATAATACGGGGCTGCCGGTTTCAATTTCAAGCTTGCCGGCTATGAACTTATTAGCTTCCAGCGCACTGATTTCTTCTTTTGACAGGTTTGCTATCGTAGAATATTCTTCCTCCAGCATTTCATAAAGCGGGCGTTTAAAATCCTCTTCGCCTGTAAGGCCTATGCGCGGGTGAAAATAAGATATGAAATAAACAAAAGGGTTGTCGCTGCTGCCCCGTAGCCGCTCCATTTTCACAATTTTTTTCTCTGTACTGATATCGAAAAAGCTGGCGGTGCTTTCATCAGGAAATACCCAGCTTACATGCAGCTCATAATTTTTTACGGTAATACCTCTCGCTTTCATTTCCTGCGAAAAACTGAGCCAGTTCATTGATTTTGAACTGATCCTGGAGTTGGCAACTTTAGTACCAAAACCCTTTTTGCGGATCAACAGTTCTTCGTAAACCAGTTTGTTAATAGCCTGGCGCAGTGTTGTGCGGGATATAGCCAACTTTTTTGCCAGCTCTACCTCGTTAGGTAATAATTTACCCGCCTGGTAAACCGGATCTTTGATCAGTTCGCGAAGCAATTGCTCGGCCTGTATATGGAGAGGAATAGGGCTTTTATGGTCGATGGCTAATTTCATAATGGCTTTTACTAACCTTAATGAGGAAATAAGTATGGCTAAAGATAGTAAAAAGGTTAATTATGTATTTACATGGTTTAAGCGTGTGTTTTAATTCGCCAAACAGGATAGTTATACATTGTATGGAACGTTAATAATTCAATGACTTTATTCTATTTCTACCAACCTAACTACGCAGCAGTTATTGGTATCGACTATTTACTTTCAGATCTTCATAACTTAAATGTTCATACAAATGGTTGCTTTATTGTTTTAATATTATAAATTGTCCCATAATTACCCCTCGACTAAAGGTTCAACTGATGGAAAATAACCTTTTAATTACTTATAAATTCGCCTTGATTATGCCTTTATGAATTTGCTAAAAAAGTTACTTCCCATACTTCCGGCTACCTCTTAGTATGTAGTTTAGTTAATGCAAATTGCCCTATCCTATCGCCCTCATCTACACCGTTAGTTATGGATGGCATATAATGGATACCACCATAAAACCTGCTGATAGCAGCCTCTTCGGCCGCGGCTTTAAAGGATTTAAAATTGCGCGCGGGGATAGCAAACTCCATTTCTGTAGAGTCAATGAACGAAAATTCATCGCCAAATAATTTGCTTAACACGGCTGCTGACGCGGTAGATACAACACTATGCCCGCTGGTATACTCGGGGAAAGGCGGCGTTTGCAGCAATGGCATCCAGCTTTGATCAATATACTGGTTAATGTAAGTTTCGGGCCTGATCACCTTGCTCCGGTATTTTTCGTCCCAGCAGTTTATAAAACTATCTGCAATAACTACAGCTATACAGGCATAAGCTTCAGCGCTTTTCACGTAACCGGCCTTAGCCTTACGACAAGCCAGCGCCGTGATATTGATCCAATGCCCTCCCGGCGAGATTTTTTTTGTGGCAAACATAGTGTGCCCGTTGATATTCACCTTAAAGGGGTTATCATCCCAAAAAGTAGCAATGGTAGCCTCATCATCGGTGAGGTGCTTGCCTGTATCATATACTTCCATAGCCAGCTTGTAAAAATTACTACCGGGAATGTTGCTGAAGGTAAACGGATGAGCTGGTTTAAATTGCTGTGCCGAATCAAGCAAAAATGGGCGGATCTCGTTCCAGTGCGGTTCAATACCTTTCATGTAGGCCGGTGGGGTGGGCTTCCAGCTTGCGTCATCTGTTTGCACATCATATTTTGATAATGAGCGGGTATGTTTATAGTTATCCTTACCCGCCCATTTTATGATCCTGTCGGCAATAAGTTTACCGTACGCTATCGAGTTATCATAAACACTATCGGGCATGCCGGTATTTTTAAACTCCTGCATCAGTTTGTCATGAAAACCCTCTATCCTGCCCTCACTCATCACCAGGATCTTGCCAACGGTTAAAATAGCATGCGATGCCGATAACGTGAAGCAATATTTTTTACCGGCTATAGGCTTAGGTACCGAGTCGAGCCCTTTCAGTTGCCCTTCAAGCGATTGGTAATGATCATCGCCATTTCGCGCAGCTTCATATGCAGCCACACTGATATAGGCATAAATACGACTGGCAACCGGCGGCGAATAAATATCATGCCTTACCACATCAGTAACATCTTTGATAGACCGGTGAATAAAATCCGGGTTTTCGGCTGGTTTTTCCCAGCTTTTTTTGCCGCATGATGAGCAAGTTATAATAACAATAAGGGCAAAATATAGTCTCTTCATCATGATGAAACAGCAAAGGCTTGATCAGTTTAATTGGTCTGCCCCTCAAATCAGGGGTTCAGATCAAAGCTAACAGTTAATCAATATTTAAGTATGGCCCGATAGTAATTAACTAACTTTTGATACAATTTGCAGAAACAGGAATTGTAAAATCCGTTTTCTTTACACTGGCTTATTGCATTATAACCAATAAGTTAAAGCTTAACCAAAGCATAAACCATCAATCAATTATTAACCATATCTGCATGATAAAAAGTTTACCCCAGGCGTTTAAACTATCTACCTTATTGTTACTTTTTTTTGGTGCCGGATGTTCAAAAAAGTCATCGGGCCCAACGCTCTTTAAACTGCTCGAGGCTTCACAAACCGGTATCGATTTTAAAAATACCATTACCGAAAGTGACAGTATCAACATCCTTAACCACCCCTACCTGTACAATGGCGCCGGTGTTGGTATCGGCGATTTTAACCGTGATGGCCTGCCCGATGTTTACTTTGCCGGCAACATGGTCGCCAATAAATTATACATTAACAAAGGCTTACTTACTTTTAAAGATGTTACCGATGCAGCTGGTGTAGCCGGTAATGGCGACTGGTACGCAGGTGTATCAGTAGTTGATATCAATAACGATGGCTGGCCGGACATATACGTCTGCTCATCGTTTAAAAGCGATCCCAACCATCGCAAAAACCTGCTTTTCATCAACCAGGCAACTAATAAAGATGGCGTGCCAACCTTCAAAGAATCGGCAGCAGCCTATGGACTGCAGGATACCGGCTACAGCACACAAGCCGTATTTTTTGATTACGATCATGACGGAGACCTTGACATGTACCTGCTCACCAACTTTTTAGGCAAAGAAACGCCGGTGGCCTATCGCCCTAAATTAACCGATGGCAGCGCACAGAATAATGACCGCCTTTACCGTAACAATGGTAATGGTACCTTCACCAATGTAACCAAAGAAGCAGGGATATTGATAGAAGGTTTTGGCAACTCCGTTTCCATATGCGATGTGAATAACGATGGCTGGCCGGATGTTTATGTTGGTAACGACTTTATATCGAACGATGTATTATGGGTGAACAATAAAAACGGCACCTTCAGCAACCGCGCGGGCGAATATTTTAAACACACGGGCTGGTCGGTAATGGGATCGGATATGGTTGATATCAACAATGATGGCAAGGCCGACCTGGTATCATTAGAGATGCTGCCCGAAGAAAACGTGCGTAAAAAAACCATGCTTGTAGGCGATAATTATATCACCTATATCAACAATAACAAATTTAAATACGAGCACCAGTACATCCGCAATGTGCTGCAGCTTAATCAGGGGCAAACACCCGCCGGCCATCCGCAATACAGCGAAATAGCTTACCAGGCCGGTGTTTATCAAACCGACTGGAGCTGGACACCTCTTGTGGCCGATTTTGATAACGACGGTTATCGTGACATGATGATCACCAACGGCTATCCCCGCGACGTTACGGACCTTGATCACGCCCTGTACAGTAACGATCAGGGCCGTACAGTTAAAGAGAATACTACTTTAGCTGCTGCCGATTCATTTCCGGTTGTAAAAACACCGAGTTATGCTTTCAGGAATGCGGGCGGGTATTTGTTTAAAGATCAATCGAAAGACTGGGGAATTGTGAAACCTACCTTTTCAACCGGCGGTGTTTACGCCGATCTGGATAATGACGGCGATCTTGACCTCGTGATCAATAATATTGATGACGATGCTTTTATTTATGAAAACACCGCTAACAGCAAAACGCAGGTAGCCAAAGATCACAACTGCCTAACTGTTGCACTACAGGGCGACAGCAAAAATATTGGAGGTATTGGTTCTACCGTCCGTATCTATTACAAAGGCAAGCAGCAGTTTTATGACCAGCAACCTTGTCGCGGTTATATGAGTACAGATGATGCCCGCGGGCATTTTGGCATAGGGGCCACTACATCTGTCGACTCATTGCGGATACGCTGGCCCGATGGTAAAACCCAGTTGCTCACCAATGTTAAGGCAAACCAAACGCTTACAATGCAATACAAAAATGCGTCGGGCTATCTTCCGACATACGCATCCGGCAAAATCATCCCGGTGTTTCAGGAGGTTAATAACCAAACAGGCATAAAATATGTGCACCAGGAAAAAGACGCTATCGATTATAATATACAGCCTACCCTGCCGCACAAGCTAAGTCAGTATGGGCCCGCTATTGCTGTTGGCGATGTGGATGGAAATGGTTACGATGACCTTTTTATAGGAGGTTCAGCAGGTAACAAAGGGGTATTTTTTATGCAGGATGCAACCGGTCATTTCGCTATGGATAACAACCGTTTTGTGCACGAAGATTTTAAAGAAGAGGAAGACATGGGTGCATTATTGTTTGATGCCAATAGCGATGGGTTCCCCGATCTGTATATCGCAAGTGGTAGTTACGAATTCCAGAAAGGGCATACCACGGCTCAGGACAGGCTTTACATCAACGATAAAAAAGGCCATTTCACCCGCGACCTTGCCGCGGTGCCCGTGGAATATGATAACGGTTCATGTGTACGTGCTGCTGATTTTGATGGCGATGGCGATTTGGACCTTTTTGTAGGTTCAAGATCGGTTTCAGGCGCTTATCCTTCATCACCCGTTAGCCATTTACTCAGGAACGATGGCGGTAAATTTACCGATGTTACCAGCCAGTTTTGCCCCGACCTGATACATGGCGGCATGATCACCGACGCGCTTTGGTCGGATTTTGACAAGGATGGCAAGGCGGACCTGGTGGTGGTTGGCGAATGGATGCCGGTTACCTTTTACAAAAACACCGGCCATGGCCTTAGCAAGATCAAATCGGGAATTGATGATCATGTGGGCTGGTGGAACAGCATAGTTGCAGGTGACTTTAACAACGATGGCAACGTTGATTACGTAGCCGGCAACCTGGGCCAAAACTCAAACTACAAAGCATCATTTGAACAGCCCATGACCATTATGGGTAAAGACCTGGATGGTAACGGCTCCTTCGATGCCATGATATTTTGCTTTTTGAAGGATGAGGACGGCTCACAGAAACCCTTCCCCATGCATACCCGCGATGACCTCATCAGCCAGGTGATCTCCATCCGCAAAAAATATCCAAGCTATCGCGGCTTTGGCCATGCGACAATGAATGATCTTTGGAGCGAAAAAGACAAAGCAGGTGCTGTGGTACTTAAAGCTACAGATATGAACACCAGCCTTATCACCGGCAAAGGCACTGGTACTTTTAGTATCAGTGCATTACCGCAAGATGCACAAATGGCCCCGGTGTACGGCATAATAGCTGAAGATGTTGACCACGATGGCAACCTCGACCTGGTAATGACTGGTAACGACTTTGGTATGGAACCTTTTACCGGGAGGCACGATGCTTTTATGGGTTTATATATGAAAGGCAATGGAAAAGGCAGCTTTGCTCCGCTATCAGTAGCTAATAGCGGTATTTATATCGCGGGCGACGGTAAAGGGCTGGCAAGTGTACAATCGGCTAAAGGAGGCAGGGTTTTAGTAGCTACCCAAAATCAGGATAGCATTAAAGTATTCCGGAAAACGGGCGCTAATTCTGCCAGGCGATATATTAAATTAAAGCCCGATGATTTTTATGCTGATATTACGCTCAAGAACGGAGGCAAAAAGCATATTGAATTTTATTATGGATCAACCTATCTATCGCAATCGTCAAGGATATTGGAATTGGATGCTAATACAGCAGAGGTAACCATAACAAATTATAACGGTAGGAAAAGGAAGGGGAGCTGATAGTTATAAATCCATTCATATCCGTTATGCCATGCTAAACCGGCGCCCGATAGCCAAAGGGAGGGATATTGGTAAGTTAAACTCCAATCTTCCTCCCTTAACCAACCAACTCACTCACAATTTTTGCCGACAGCAAACACAACGGGATCCCTCCTCCCGGGTGTACGCTTCCCCCGCAAAAATATAAACCTTTTAGTTTAGACGATTTATTGGCATGCCGTAAAAATGCTGCAAACTGGCTGTTGGAGCTGGTACCATAAAGGGAGCCCTGGTATGAGGACGTGCGGCTTTCGATACTCCGCGGATCAAGGATGCTTTCATTAGCAATAAGTTTGCGGATGTCTTTATTTAGCAAACGGCTTAACTTATTTAATACATTTTCCCTCGCCCCGGCTATCAGTGCATCCCAATCCTGCCCGGTATTAGCAGGTACGTTGATCATCACAAACCAGTTTTCGCAACTCTCGGGAGCATCGTCTGGTTTATATTTGGAGCTGATGTTAAGGTAAACGGTAGGGTCATGATAAATCTCCTTTTCCTTCCAAATGTGATTAAACTCCGCCTCATAATCAGCACTGAAAAAAATGTTATGCAGGTCAAGTTCCCTGAACTGATCCCTGATCCCCCAATAAAATATCAGGGCCGAACTGCTTCGCTCCTGGTTTAATATTTTTTGAGGATGAAGTTTGGGATAATTGCTTAGCAACTTGTGATAGGTGAACCAGATATCCATATTGGATACCACAAGATCCCCTTCAATTACTCCATCATTCGTCTTGATCCCTTTTACTTTGTGTCCTTGCAATACAATTTCTGCTACCGGGTTATTGTAGTAAAACTTTACACTTAATGATTCGGCCAGCGCCACTAAGCAAGAAGTTATGTCATACATCCCACCCTCCGGAAAATAAGCGCCGAAATGCTGCTCCAGGTGCGGGATTACGTTCAGCGTGGCCGGTGCGCTATAAGGATTTGAACCATTATAGGTTGCATACCTGTCGAAAAATTGCACTATCCTTTTATCCTTGAAAAAGACCTCATTGGCCTTGTGCATAGTGCGAAAGGCATCTATCTTACCAAACCGGAATATTGATTTGACGGTATCCCAGCGCAGATAGGTTTTAAACCGATGCAGGGAGCGCTCTAAAAAAACGTGGTTGGTAACGTTATAGACCGTACTGCTGTTATCAAGGTAATGCTTTACAGCTGCAGCAGGTTCTCCTGTCTTTTCCTGTATCTCATCACTAAACTTGCCTGCATTAGCGTAAGCGGTTAAACGCGTACCATCTTCATAAAAATATCTGCAAACAACATCGAGCTTTTGATACCTGAAATAATCAGACGGATTTCTTCCCGCCAGCTTAAAAAGCTCGTTAACATATTGCGGCATGGTAAACAGGCTCGGCCCGGCGTCAAAGCGGTAACTATCCTGCTCAAACTGGCTTAACTTACCACCGGGGTAACTATTAGCTTCATAAACTTCAACCTGATATCCTTTTACCGCCAGGCGGATAGCTGTCGCAATGCCCGCTATACCGGCACCAATAATTAAAGCTTTTTTGGGGAGAGGCATGGGGTAAAGATAACCGGGATTCGGGGGATTTTTAGGATTAACAGGATTTTTTCTGACCTGATTAGAAAAATCCAACTAATGTCAAATGTTATAAACTGCAATCACATTGATCGGATCTCTTTAAACCAGAGAAAAATCCTGTACTCCCAAAAATCCTATAAAAATCCCGGCTCAAAAACTACACATGATGAATGCCTTCGCCAATCTCTTCAATAGCTTTGCGGTTAAATGCTTCAAGGTCGTCAGGGCGGCGACTTGTTACCAGGCCATTATCAACCACCACCTCTTCATCAACCCAATCAGCACCGGCGTTTTTAAGATCGGTTTGTAAAGATGGATATGACGTTAACCTTCTGCCGTTGATCATGCCTGTTTCTATCAGCAATTGCGGGCCGTGGCATATTGCCGCTACCGGCTTGCCCTCATCCAAAAACGCAGATGCAAAGGCAACGGCATCTTTATTTTGTCTCAACTTATCGGGATTAAGCACACCGCCAGGTAAAACCAGCGCATCGTAATCATCAGGGCTTACTTCATTAAGCTGTTTATCAACATTGATTTCGATACCCCAGTTAGTTTTATCCCAGGCTTTGATTTTTCCGCTTTTGGGTGATATCACATGTACTGTTGCACCTGCCTGCTCAAGGGCTTGTTTTGGGCTCGTTAATTCAACCTGCTCAAATCCTTCTTCGGTAAGGATTGCCACCTTACGACCATTTAAACTTGCCATAATTTATAATTTATTAATTAATGATTATAAAAATTAAATACAATATAAATACAGACCAGAACAGGGATAGTTTCGGAATTTTTAAAAGAGGTTATAACAGCTTGATTAGTACCTATCTTGATTAGGCTCCATAAATTTGTTCCCGGAAACGCGAAAACACAACTTTCTTTCCTTGTGTTTTTGCGTACTTAATTATTCAGACGATCGTCCGATATGTTGCAATGCGTAGTTTATAAAATTGCTCGTCAGTCCATAATCCTCAGTCCCCTTACGGCGGATAAAAAAGAAATCACGCTTAATTTTCAAACCTTCAATTGGCACTTCAACCAAATCACCTTCGGCCAACTGCCGGATGATAGATGGGCGCGGCATAAAGCCGAGACATTGATCGGCCAGCAGGAAATTTTTCAAAGCCTCGGTACCACCAAGGCGGATCTTTACCGACAGATCGGCCGGTTTAATATGCAAAGCAGACAAGGCTTTTAATACAGCATTCAACGTGCCCGAACCTCGTTCACGCACGGCCAGAGGTGTTTTTACAAACTGCTTTAATGTTAATGACTTGCCTGCCAGCGGACTTTTAGCAGAGCAAACGGGGATCACCTCATCACTCATAAAAGGCTTGTATGATACGGTAGTGAGTTTGTTATCAACCTCAATTATACCAATATCAACCTCATGATTTAACAAAGCGTTCAGGATGTACTCGCTGTTACGGTTTACAAGCTGTACATCAACATTGGCGTACTCGCGCTGAAAGCCAGAAAGTATCGAAGGTAAAATATACAGGGCAATAGTTGTACTTGCGCCCAAACGCAAATGCCCGGCAGCCTGCGAAAGATTACTTAACACCGAAAGATCATACTCTACCTTCCGCTCTATCTCTGTTGCCTGCTGTAAATACTCATTTAGCTTATTTCCGGCTTCAGTTAATAAGATACTGTTGCCTTTACGCTCAAACAGGGGCACTTTATATTGATCTTCAAGCGCCTTCACATGCTTGCTGATGGCCGGCTGTGTAATAAACAGTACCTGGGCTGCCTTACTGAAACTCAGGTTGGCGGCAACTTCCATAAATACACGGTGGGCAAAAGAGATCATGGGGCAAAGTTAATTTTTTACCCGTTCAAAGTACTTACCTGTAAATTTATATACGATATAGTCGCGGGTAACCTCTCGGTTTGCATTAACTAACGGACTATGGATGCTTTGTGTTTTAGCATCATAATAAATAGTCGGGATCACTTTCATATTAACTACCGAAAGGAAGTTATAATCAAAATACAACTTACTATGCATGCCGGTTTGGGTTTTAACCAGTAACACGGTACCGTTTAACTTCCCGTTTTCGATAGTAAAAAACTGGATGCCCTGGGTAGCATCAACACTTGAACGTACCGAATTATATCCGGCCAGGTAATAAACTTTGTTATTGGCCTTAAGCGTATAAATTTTGGAGTACCAGTAAACCGGGTTATGCTTTTTGCCAACGGAATCCATTTTAAGCGATGACGATACTTTGCCGCTAACCTTGTATTGCAAAACATTGTCAAAATCATAGCCGGTGCTGCCCAGCCTGGTATCCCAGGAATAAGTACGGAACAAACCATCGGCAGATGTGGCTATCACAACCCGCTCTTTCACCAGTTCGGTAAAGGGATAGTTAATGGTTCCGGGATATTTGGAGGTATAGTACTTCAGCTTAAAGCCAAAGATCTTGTTCATTTTTTCTAATGAATCAATTGCTTTCCACTCTTTTTTGTGGGAGCCGTAATAGTTTACCCTTTTAAAAATCCGTAACAGATCGGCCTCAATAGCCTGCGGACTTTGAGCAAACAAATTTGCTGAGTAAAAGCAGCAGCAGAAAACAATTATTAACTTAAAGGTTTTCATCGGTAAACAAGATACACAAAAAAAGCAAATCCGGCAGACATTCTGTTACGATGATTGCCAGTTAGCTGTTTTTTAGCTTTTTATTTTTTCAAAATACCGTCCGTTGAATTTGTATTTGATAAATTTTGAAGTAACCTGTGCTTTGGCATTTACCAACGGTACATGTATAGTTTGCGTTGTTTGATCAAAAGTGATAGTCGGCCGTTTTTCAAACGGCAGATCAACCACTGATCCAAAATCATATTCATAAAAAATTTCATTATGAAAACCCGATTGCGTTTTAATGATCTTTACATCATTATTCAAAACACCGTTTTGAATGGCAAATAACCTGATCCCGGTACCGGCATATCTTGATGATTCAATAACTCCATAAATGCCAAAATAGTAAGTTTTATCGCCGGCTTTGAAAGTATATAAGTTTGAATAAAAAGGAGCGCCGCCGTCCCCTGGGTTGTTCATCAAAGATGACTTTGTTTTATCGCCGGCTTTGTATTGTAACACGTTGGCACAAATGTGCATAGTGCCTCCAGTCCATGTATCCCACGAGTAGATCCTGAACAATCCATCCGCCGAAGTGAAAATATCAAGTTGCGCTTTTTTTAGCGAGTTAAAAGGTAAGTTTATAGTATAAGGATAGGTTTCTGTATAACGTTTTAATTTATCACTAAAAGCATCATTGGCTTTAATAAGGGAATCGCCCGCATTTTCATTCCCTTTGCCTTGCTGCTCATCCCAATAGTCTATCTTTTTAAATGATTTGAGTAAGTCGGCTTCAATAACTTGCGGTGTTTGCGCGAAGAGTTTAACCGATGTGATAAAACAGAAAATAACAATCAGGTTCAAGGCTTTCATACCCAAATATTACAGCATAAAAATAGGGATAATCAAACGACTATCCCTATCCTATAATTTATTGATAATATCTTCTTTATTAATTTTCAGCTGTTCCGCAACGTCATTGATGATCGCCATAAGTGTTCCTAACTTTATAGGATCGTGATTTGGGATGGTAATATTCTTTACGCCATCATTAAGCGTAATCGATAACCTGATATGGCTTCCGGTTTGTCTTATAACCTCGTAACCATATTTCAATAAAACTTTGATCAGATCTTTTCCTGAAACATCACGGGGAGCTCTTGGAGACATAGCTATTTTCAGAAAAATTAAACGGTTATCACTTCCTCCTTAACCAAATGGAGCCGAATGATTTTAGGAAGCTTATCTTCATCAAAATGACAATGGA
Organism: Mucilaginibacter gossypii; assembly: GCF_017569325.2. Lineage (NCBI taxonomy): Bacteria > Pseudomonadati > Bacteroidota > Sphingobacteriia > Sphingobacteriales > Sphingobacteriaceae > Mucilaginibacter > Mucilaginibacter gossypii. The sequence goes on from NZ_CP071878.2 coordinate 4,403,344, forward strand.
CAGCATCGCGAATATTGGCTTTTAGCTCATCAAGCGTATCTCCTTCTGTAAAAATCGACTCGCCGATTGCCCTCGCGTTATAACCGCCCTCTATCGCTTCTTCAACAAGGAAAAATATTTCGTTCATATTCAAATTTAAGAAATATTCTTCACAAAAAAACCCCATAGCATATGTGCTATGGGGCCTATATTTTCTCATTTACTTATGCCTCAACCGGCTGGCCAATCAAGTGCTGAGCAGCAAGGTACTCGGCAATTTGCACGGCATTGGTAGCTGCACCTTTACGCAGGTTGTCAGATACTATCCAGCAGTTAAGTGTATTGTCCTGGGTTTCGTCACGACGGATACGGCCTACAAATACCTCATCTTTATCATGCGCGTCGAGCGGCATAGGGTATTTCAGGTTAGCAGTATCGTCAACCACAACAATGCCGGGAGCATTAGCTAATAATTCACGAACTTCCGCCAGGTCAAAATCATTTGCAAACTCAATGTTAACCGACTCCGAGTGGCCACCCATAACCGGGATCCGCACGGTGGTAGCAGTTACTTTAATGCTATCATCGCCCATGATCTTTTTGGTTTCGAGGATCATTTTCATTTCCTCTTTAGTATAACCGTTTTCGGTAAATACATCAATCTGCGGGATCACGTTTAAATCGATAGTGTAAGGGTAAACTTTCGGTCCGTCAATACCTTTACGCTCGTTAAATAACTGGTCAACAGCTTTAACACCGGTACCGGTAACCGACTGGTAGGTTGAAACTACCACCCTTTTAATTTTATATTTATCGTGCAATGGTTTTAAAGCCACTACCATTTGTATGGTTGAACAATTTGGATTGGCGATGATCTTATCTTCGGCTGTAAGTACATCAGCATTTACTTCGGGTACAACCAATTTTTTTGTTGGGTCCATGCGCCATGCCGATGAGTTATCAATAACAGTTGTACCAGCAGCTGCAAATAAAGGAGCCTGCTGTAATGAAGTGCTTCCGCCGGCCGAGAAAATTGCTACGTCCGGCTTCATCTTAATCGCATCCTCAACAGAAACCACCTTAAACTGCTTACCCTTAAAAGTAATTTCTTTACCAATACTTTTTTCTGAAGCTACGGGAATTAATTCTGTAACGGGGAAGTTGCGTTCTGCAAGAACCTGCAACATTTTGGTGCCTACTAATCCTGTAGCACCTACTACTGCGACTTTCATTTTTTAAATTGTTTTTGAAATGTATCAGGCTGCTTCACAGCGCCTGTTTTTAATTAATTATGTGTTTTAAAAGTTAAACCCTCAAATATGCACATTTTTTTGGTATCCTGAAAATATTAAGTCTATGGTTTTTATCGGGTTTCTTTTGGGGTGAGTGGTTGATTGGGTTGATGAAGTGAGTGGTTTGTTTGTCTGAATCAAAATTTTCCCTTACTGGCGCAAGTCTTGAGCGAAGGCCTAATGGGTGGCTGACTTGTGACTTCTAAAAAACGATTAATTTGTCTGAACCGGAATTTTTAGAATTAAGTGAATACCCTGCAAAATTTCAGAAATTCAAACAATTCGTTTAATTGGAGTTTCAGACAACATCCTGACAATCCTTAAATCGTAAAAATCCAGGTTCAGAATAATGGCGTTGCCTTCGGCCCGCGCTATACGCTCATACGCCTTTAGGCCTTATTCACAGGCCGGTATCCGCTACTATCGCTAACGCAGCACCCGTAACCATTCAAGCAACAGCCAAACAAAAAAATCTACGTAATCAATCCCCTAATCGGCGTAATCTCTAAAAACAAAACAACCACTCACCTAATCAACTCAATTAACCACTCACCTAAAAACCCTACCTTTGCGCGGTAAACTCAATATTGCATGAGCGAAAAGATCTTAGTGATAGGCGCTAACGGCCAGATCGGTACCGAACTGGTAATGGCTTTGAGAAATATCCACGGGGCCGAAACGGTTATAGCTTCGGATATTAACAGCCCAACATATGCTATGCGTGGCAGCAGCGGACCATTTGAATTAATCAATGTACTTGATAAAGACAACCTGCACCACATATTTGATAAGCACCGCCCAACACAAGTTTACCTGCTGGCTGCCATTCTTTCGGCAGTAGGCGAGCAAAAACCCAAAATGGCCTGGGACCTGAATATGACCGGCTTGCTGCATGTGCTTGATTTTGCAGTTGAGTTTAAAGTAAGTAAAGTTTTTTGGCCAAGCTCAATAGCGGTTTTCGGTCCGCATTCGCCGCAGTATAATACACCGCAGTATTGTGTAATGGATCCTAACACGGTTTATGGTTTTAGTAAATTGGCCGGCGAGCGCTGGTGCGAATATTATTTTAATAAATACGGTCTTGATGTACGCAGTATCCGTTACCCGGGCCTGATCGGCTGGAAAGCCAATCCGGGCGGCGGCACTACCGATTATGCCGTACATATATTTCACCAGGCATTAAAAACGGGCGGCTATGAAAGCTTTCTGGCAGAAGGGACTGCCCTGCCCATGATGTATATGGATGATGCCATCAGGGCTACCATCAGTTTGATGGATGCACCTGCCGAACAGATCAGCATCCGCTCATCATATAACCTGGCCGGCATTAGCTTTACGCCCGAACAACTGGCGGCTGAAATCAAAAAACTGATCCCTAAATTTGAAATCAGTTACAGTAATAACGACCCGCGACAAGCCATCGCCGATAGCTGGCCAAAGTCAATAGATGACAGTTACGCGCAAAACGACTGGGGCTGGAAACTGGAATATGACCTACCAAAAATGGTGGCCGACATGTTGACCAATTTGAAAACGATAATTTAAGGTTAAAGGCGAAAGGATAAAGGTTTTTATCCGTCATTATATAAACAAATATTATATTTACCGCCTTGTCTTTATAAGGCAAAGCTTTGTAATACAACAAGGTTGATCTATCACTATCAACCATGAACAATGAACTAAAAAAACATGGGAAGAGCATTTGAATTCCGCAAAGAAAGAAAGTTTAAGCGCTGGGCCAAAATGGCAGTGCAGTTTACCCGTTTAGGTAAGGAAATTGTAATGGCTGTAAAAGCCGGCGGCGGCGATGTTAACACCAACTCACGCTTACGTACCGCGGTACAAAACGCCAAGGCTGTAAACATGCCTAAAGACCGTGTTGAAGCCGCCATTAAACGCGCCAGCAGCCGCGACGAAAAAGATTACGAAGAGCTTGTTTACGAAGGTTACGCGCCTTACGGGGTTGCCGTGTTGGTTGAAACCGCTACCGATAATACTAACCGTACTGTTGCCAACGTACGCAGCTACTTTACCAAGTACGGTGGCTCATTAGGCAAAACCGGCTCGCTTGATTTTATCTTTACCCGTAAATCAGTTTTCACTTTTGAGCCGGGCGACCGCGACCTGGAAGAGCTTGAACTTGAATTGATAGACGCAGGTTTGGAAGAAATATTTGTTGAAGCCGATGAAAATGGCAACGATATTGCGGTAATCCATACAGCTTTTGAAGATTTTGGTAAAATGCAAAAAGCGTTAGAAGAGATGGGTATCGAAGTAAAATCGGCCAAGCTGGAGCGTATCCCGCAATCATTCCATGCTGTAAGCGAAGAGCAGGTTCCTGAAATTATGAAACTGATTGACCGTTTGGAAGAAGACGACGACGTGCAGGCTGTTTACCATAATATGGCGGAGTAATTCTGGTATCGGATTTGAGAATTTCGATTTCGGATTTAGTTCCACTCAAACAATAAACACCATGTAATTGCGAGCGATAGCGTGGCAATCGCACAGAAGCATCATCGCTCTGTACAGCATGCGATTGCTTCGTCGTTCCTCCTCGCAATGACATAAAGAAGAAACATCATGCCACTATTCAACACACGTAAAGGAGAGAAAAAAGTAAAGGTTACCTTTGCCAACGGCCTTCTTTTTGTGGAAACTGATGGTGGCAAACCACAGGCTTTCCCGTTGGAATGGTTTCCACAGTTATTAAACGCTACCGATGAGGAGCGTGAAGACTGGAGCCAAACCGAAAAAGGCATCCGTTTTAACAAGCTGGGTGTGGATGTAAAACTATAAGATTTGAGATATGAGACGTGAGATATGAGACAAGGCTCTAAACCTTCAATTATCTCAAATCTCATATCTAACATCTCATATCTAAACAAAAATGGTTTTTGAAGAATTTTTAAAGAAGAAAAGAATTGACCTTGTAGCGCTTGAACAGGGCGAACCGGCATTGTTTTCTGAATTTAAAGACCATTTTGAACAAATGGGCGAAAAAAGTTTTGACCATACCAAAAAATACTGGTTTAATAAACTAAGGCGGCGGTTCCCGGTTCCGCTTGAAGTTAAAACCGAAAAAGCACATATCAAAAACGCGCTTGCCGAACAAACCATAACCGAAAGTTTAACAGAACCCGCTACGCCGGGCAAAGTTGGCTTTACGCCGAAGTTCCGTCCGGCTGCACCAAAACCTGCAGCTCCAGTCGAAGAATCTATACAACGGGCAGTTGAACCCCCAACGTCAGAAGCTTCATCCCCTGAAACTGCCCCCAAACCAACGTTCAAGCCTCGCTTTAACCCGGCTATGGCAAAAGCTAAACCAGCAGTAAGCGAAGCATCACCTGAAAACGAAAAGGAACAACAAGCTGGGGCTCCTGCTACAGAAACACCTGCACCAACTGCCAAACCGGGCTTTAAACCACGTTTCAACGCTGCCATGGTAAAACCCAAACCAGCTGAAACAGAAACACAGGCAGAAGACAAAAAGGAAGACACTCCGACAACTCCACCTGCGGATGCACCAGCAGCTAAAATGGGATTTAAACCACGCTTTAATGCCGGTATGGTAAAACCCAAACCGGTAGAAAATGAAGCGCCTGCTGAAGAGACAAAAGAGGATGCTCCGCCTGAAGAGCTTCAAACGCCGGTAACCGAAGCACCTGCCCCTAAAGTGGGATTCAAGCCACGCTTCAACGCCGCTATGATGAACCCTAAACCGGCTGAATCGGAACAACCAGTTGAGGAGGCAAAACCATCAGCCGAGATTCCGCAACCAACGATTGAAGAAGTAAAACCGGGTTCTGAACCTCCCGCACCAAAGCTTGGCTTTAAACCACGCTTTAATGCAGCTGCAATGAAGCCGACAGTTCCTGAAGCCGAAGCATCCGCAGAAGATAAAAAAGAGGATACGCCAACTGAAGAACCTCAGTCGCCGGCTAAAGAAACTCCGGCACCTAAATTGGGATTCAAGCCACGCTTTAACGCCAAAAATCTTCCCAAGAAATCAGAAGGGGACGAATAGGTCGATAACTTTCAACAAATTTATTGTCATTTCGAGCGAGGAGCGAGTGAGAAATCTTATACTCCCTGCTGAGCAAACATGCTTATCGGACTTGCGTGGTATATAAGATTTCTCTTTCGCCCCAGCGCTATTGCCAACCTCTGCTCAATCGAAAGGACATTTTTTTTAAAGCAATTTTCATTTTGTTTAGCGTGACCGCCCTGTATAGCATGCGATTGCTTCGTCTTCCCTCCTCAATGATATGATTTTTATGTTACCCGCCTCTACTTACTATGCGAAAACAACCAATGCAACAGATCAGGCTCGTTGAACGCGTTGTCCCAACTATTGTGCCCTACACCTGGATAAAGCGTAAACCGCGGCTTGCCTCCCGCCTCTTTAATAGCATCAACCATTACCTGCGAATGATCAGCAGGTACTACCGGGTCATTATTACCGTGAAAGATCCAGAGCGGAACTTTTTTAGCGTATTTCTTCGCGTTCAGCGTATTATCGCCGCCGCAAATGGCAAAGGCTGCTGCAAATACTTTAGGTTCACGGCCAATGATTTCAAATGTCCCCATACCACCCATGCTCAGGCCCCCCACATAAACTTTATGCTTATCAACAAATGGTTTCTCCAAAAACTGGTCTACAAGCCCCATGAGCATGATCATGGCCATTGTTGGCGGTGCATCTTCCTGAAAAATGAATTTGCGCTTATTGGTTGCCGAATCCGTAACCTGCTTTACATTGCTCCAATAACTTTTTGCCGGGCATTGCGGAAAAACAACGATGGACTCGTATAACTCCCTGCAGCTGTCCTGCAAAAACCGTTGTGCCCCATAAGCCAGTTGCGACTCATTATTGTTTCCCCGTTCGCCCGAACCGTGTAATACAAACAATAAAGGGTACTTTTGACCCGGATTAAAATGCTTTGGAAATAAAATTCGGTATGGTAGTGTGTCTACTTTAAAAATAAAGCTGCCCCTATCAAACGAGGTCAAATTTTGGGACTTGGCTAAAAAAGAGAATGCTAAGAGTAAGCTTAGCATTCCTGTAATTCGTATTGTTTTGATCATGGGTTAAATACTTCTTTGTTTTACAACCGGCGTAATTACCGCCGTTGACTTAAAACAAATTTAACCTCTTTAACGGCCTTTTGTTTATTTTTTATGCCGAATTAATTTTTCACGATAGCGGGGCTTTCAAAACCCAGTTTTTTCAAACCACCCTGAACCTCGGGGCAGCTCATGAAAAGTTTCCAGAGCAAACCTGTCCGGTAGTTTTCAATCATCACAATGATCGGGCCCTGGTCGATGGCCAAATAGGATTTCGCGTACCAGTTATGCGATTCGCTGAAGGCATCGGTAAAGCCATACTCGCCCCAGATCTTATCGCCCAGGTCATAATAAAAATGGCGCAACGCTTTCATCGAATATTCCGGGGTGTATGGGAATGCGGATAGCGCGGCCGTAGGCGTAATTACGCCGAGGTCGTTAGTTGGCGAATGTGCATTGTACCCCTCAAAGTTATCGCTGGCAGTTAATCCCCAGCAATTTTCACCGTAGCCCTTAAATTTTTTAGGATTATCAACACAGTAAGCGTGATTGATCAGGGTGTGATTTTTGTTTTGTTCCCAGTAGTCGGCATATTCGTCCTTTAATCCCTTAGGATTAAGGCCGAGGAAAGAATATTGCGAGAAGAATAGCGGACCTCCATAATCAAAACCAAGCGGCAATTTAAAGCCATAAAAATTTCTGCCGTTTTTAAAGAAATCGCTTTGCGCCCAACCATTATGGTAAACATTGGCACTAACGGGGTAACGTTCGGCAGATGCGGCAAGCACGTAAGTGATCAAACATTCGTTAAAACCGTGGATCGGGAAGTTCATGGCCCAGCCATTGTTCGGACTCCAGTGCCAGTAAAGGTAGTCGCGGCCATCGCGGGTAAACCAGTTCCATTCCATTTCGCCCCACATCCAGTTAATCACATCGCGGATTCGGCGTTCTTTCGGATCATCGGCAGTAAAATACTGCCTCGCGCACAATAAACCCTGAAAAAGATAAGCCGATTCCACAATGTCAGCCCCATCATCTTTACGGCCAAAGCGGATCACTTTACCGGTTTCGCCGTTTAACCAGTGCGGGAAAGCGCCGTGAAAAGCATCGGCCTTGTATAAAAAGTTAACGATCTTAACCATACGGTCAACCGCCTGCTCATGGGTGATCCATTTGCGGCTATCAGCCACAATAAGCGACATAATACCGAAGCCCGAACCACCGGTAGTTACCACCTCGTTACCGTAATCAAAAGAAGTATTACTGCGCTCACGGGCAAGGCCGCTAACCGGGTGGCCAAAATCCCAGAAATAACGGAATGTTTGGCGCTGCACCACATCAAGCAAAGCACTATCCGTAAGGTTTTTGATAATACCTACAGGCTTAATGCCGTCTTCTGTTTTTTTTGTTTGCTTTTGGGCGAAGGCGCTCAGTACAAGCATCATTAACAAGGAGGATAATATTAGTTTTTTCATTTAATATATCATTAATCACATTATAAGTTTGGTCCGCTAAAGCCTAAATTCTTCATTCCCGTTTTTATTTCCGGCGCGCTCATGAAAAGTCTCCAGAGTAACCCGCTTCTGTAGTTTTCGGTCATAACCACGATAGGACCCTGGTCAATAGCCAGGTACGAATTGGCAAACCAGGGGTTGGTTAAGTTAAAAGCATCATAAAAGCCATATTGGCCCCATAACTTATCACCAAGGGTATAATAAAAAAAGCGTAAGGCAGCCATCGATTGGGTTGGCGTATAAGGCAATGACGCAATTGCGGCAGTTGGCGCTATAACCCCTACATCATTAGTTGGTGAGCTTGCCGTATACCCTCCGTCAATATCGCTCGCTGTTAATCCCCAGCAGTTGGCGCTATAACCGCCATTACCCAGGGGATTAGCCACACAATAGTTGTAATTGATCATGGCGTGAGCTTTGGTTTGCGTTTCGTAGTTGGCATAAGCATCTGTTAAACCTGTTGGGTTAATACCCAAAAATGAGTAATGCTCAAAAAACAATGGTCCTCCCCTGTCAGGCCCAAGCGGAAGGGTTACGCCATAAAAGGTTTTACCATTTTTAATACTGCCGCTACCTGCCCATCCCTGGTCATAAACTGTCTTTGGGATGTTGTGTGTTGTTGACGACGCTCCGAGTACATAAACAATAAGAGCCTCATTCCAACCGGTTATTTTCATGTTGATGGCCCAGCCCTGATCTGGGCTCCAATGCCAGTACAGCGCATTCTGATCATTTTGCCTAAACCAATCCCACTCCACACCATTCCATAAAGTATTGATGTCTGCACGCAATTGAGTTTCGGCTGCATTGGCCGAGCTGAAATATTGTCGGGCAGTGATTAATCCCTGCATCAGGTATGATGTTTCAACCAGGTCGGCCCCGTTATCCTGCGTGCTGAATGGCACTATCGCACCTGTAGCGCCGTTTAGCCAATGCGGAAACGCGCCATGAAACTTTTGAGCTTTGGTATTTAAAAAGCTTACTATTTTCTGCATCCGGGCCAGGCCGTCGGCGTAAGAGATATAGCCGCGGCTTATACCTGCAACAATAGCCATAATGCCAAAACCCGACCCTCCCGAAGTAACTACATCGCCCGATGAGTTACGTTCGCGGGCAAGGCCGCTGGTGGGATGGCCAAAATCATAAAAATATTTAAGTGTTTGCCTTTCAACCAGATCAAGCAATTGTTCATCGGTTATGGTCGGAAACTTTGCAGTACTGTCTATTGCGGTAGTAAGCTGTACCTCAAGTGCCGATTGCAGATTACTGCCTTTTGCAGATTTTAAAGCCGTTGAAACTTTAAGTGAGTATTGCGTAATGGGCAAAAGCCCCGTAGGTGTTATCACAACGGTACTATCATGATGCTGAAAAGCCACACTATACGCTGCAGCTGCTCCGGCTTTAGTAGCAAGACTAACACTCCCCGTTACTGAAGCCTGGCCAAGCGGGGTTGAAAATGAAATAGCTATAGCCGGCTTTGCATTTACGTTTGTATAACTGAAACCGCTGGCCTGTCCATTAACTTTAAGTGCGCTGAAAGTAAATGACGATGACACAGGGGTAACCGGATCGGGGTTGCTTTTTGAGCTTTTACCGCAGGCAAAAAACAAAACGATGGCTCCAAATACCAAATTGCTTTTAGTATTCATCATTGTAGAGAGGGTGTAAAAAGGTTGCCTGCCCCCAGGCAGGACAACCCAAATCAATCAACTGTGTGTTATCTTCCGGCAGCTTCGAGGTTGTACAGGGCCGAAACCTGCGATGCTGTAAGCGCTTTATTATAAAACCTGATATTATCTAAAGTGCCTGTAACATAGCCTGCCCAACCCTGCGCGCCTGTATTTGCGGTAAGCGAAGGCGTGGTTTGAAACTGTAAAGTACCGAATACCATTTTCGCAGCCTTGCTCCAATCCATCGGTGCAAAACCGGTAACTGTGTTTTTACCAGCCTGCGCGCCGTTGTAATAAACATAAATGGTTGAGCTTGCCGCATCAAACGAAACGGTTACGTTGATCCATTTATTCCATGGATCATCTACGCTGTAGCCACCCTCCCAGCCATCAACACCGGCCGAGCTGCCTGCTACGTTAAAGGCATGCACCTTAAGTACACCTTTTGATGCCGAGCCGCCATTATCGAAAAATATGGCGAGGCTGCCCCAAAAACCGGCACCGCCGGGCTGATCATTTTGAATATCCATTAAACCTATGGCGGCGTTGTTCTGAGGCATATTCACCCAGATACTGGCAGTAAAACTTTTCAACGCTTTAATGCCGGCAGGGGTATCATAAAGCGCGTAAGCGCTGGCTGCTCCTTTTAAGCCGTTACCGTTTAAACCTTTGGCAAAACTGGTTCCGGTGGCTACACCGGTACCACCTGCAATGCTATCGGCCAGGTTGGTTGTGAATGGGTAATATGCCACAAGGCTGGCCGGCTCGATATCTTTACTGCTGCTGTAACCGCCATAAGTTGGCAACGGTTTTGACGGCGCGTACGATTTAGCGTCGAAGCTTTTTTGGCACGATGTAATCCCGGCACACGCTACAGCACCGGCCAGCAGAATTGCTTTTATTTTATTGTTAAGTAGTAATTTCATTGTTGCTGAATTTTTGATGATCAATAACCCGGATTTTGTGTTAAGGTGCCGCCACTAATGTCAATTTCATTTTGCGGCACAGGCCATACCTCATTTTTGCCAGCCTTCCAGCCTCGTGAACCAAATACGGCAGCGCCTCGTCCCTGGCGGATCACGTCAAAATAGCGGTCAAACTCCATAGCAAATTCAACACGGCGCTCTTTGTAAATAGCGGCGCGTAAATCGGCCTGTCCTGTAACTGTTACCTTAGGCAATATAGCCGCGTTGCCGGCCCTTGCGCGGGCGCGAACCAACTCAAGCGATGCTAAGGCAGGTGCTGAGTTACCTAACTCATTATTGGCTTCGGCATTCATCAGCAACACATCAGCATAGCGCAAAACAATTTTATTTTGCTGACAGCCTTCGTTAAAACCAGATACATACAGGCTAAATGGCACATACGATTTCTGATTGTACATCGGGTTATCGCCATCGGCCGGGATCTTATCACCTTCGGGCGTAGTTTCACCGCGGAAGATGATGGTAGCATCACGGCGTGGATCGCCTGTTTCATAGGCAGCCGCCAGATCGGCAGTTGGTACATTAAAGCCCCAGCCGCCGCCTGTTGAGCCACGTACGCCTTGTACCTGCGAATACTGAGAATTAGAAGCATCCGGGTTATTAGGTACCAGCATGCACTGTACCTCGAAAATAGATTCCTGGTTATTTTTATGCGTAGTGCGGAACAACTGCTCATAATCAGGATACAGCGAATAACCCAATCCCATTACCTGGGTAGTATAGGTAACCACATCGGTCCATTTTTTTTGATACAGGGCTGCTTTTGCATGTAAAGCAAGCGCGGCGCCTTTGGTAGCATGTCCTATATCGGCCGAAGCGTATGATTGCGGTAAAACCGATGCCGCATCATTCAAATCGCTTTCAATAGCTGCCCAAACCTGCGCCTTTGCAGTACGTGGAAGGTTGTAATCAGATGCATTTTTGGGTAACGATAAACGCAGCGGCACATCACCGAAAGCGCGTACCAGCCTGAAATAAGCATAAGCGCGGATAAATTTGGCTTCGGCAAGGTATCTTGCTTTCAGGCCCTGATCCATAGTTATGCCGGGCACGTTGCCCAGTATTTGGTTGGCGAAGTTGATGGTTTGATACTGACCTGCCCAAAAATCGGAAACCTGGCCTTCGCCCGCTGTAACCGTAAAATTGTGAAAGTTGTTCATAAAGGTAGCATCGGTAGGGCTGCTGCCTTTTTCTGCATCGTCCGATCCCATGCTTTCAACAGCTATCGGGGCAAAGGCGATGTTTTTCCACTCGCGCAGGTTTGCGTACATGGCATTTACGGCCTTGGTAGCATCATCCTGTGTTTTCCAAAACTGTGTGGCAGATTGATTACCCGCCGGGGCCACATTTAAGAAGCTCTTTTTACAAGCCTGAAATGATATTGCGGATGCAACGAGGCCTAAAATAACAGCCTTTTGCAATAAAGTTTTTTTACTGTTTTTCATCTTTATATTGATTAAAAAGTAACGTTAACACCAAAATTGTAGGTTGCGTATAATGGATATACATTAGCATCGATACCCATATTGCCTATAGAGCCGCCAACTTCGGGGCTGAAGCCTTTGTAGCCGAAAAAGTTAAGGGCGTTTTGAGCGTTGGCAAACAGCCTGACTTTTTGAATTTTCCATTTGCTTAAGATGCTGCCCGGCAAGGTATAACCCAACTGCGCATTTCTGAGCCTGAAGTAGGCACCGCTTTCTACATAAAATGAGTTAGGTTTTGCATTGTCTGTCGAGCCCACGTTTACTGATGGATAGGTATTTGAAGTACCCGGGCCATGCCAGCGATGATCAAAAAAATCTTTGGTGAAGTTTTCGTTACCAAAACGGTAAGCAATATTGGCGTTATAAACACTTACATCGGCAGTACCCTGAAAATCCAGAGCCAGGTCAAAGTTTCGGTAAGTGAACGAGGTATTGATACCGTAGTTATATTTTGGCAGCGGGCTACCTAAAACTACGCGGTCTTTGCTATCAATTACACCATCATTATTGGTGTCCTGGTATTTAAAGTCGCCAGGTTTGGCGCTGGTTTGTTTTGATGCCGCAACTTCCTGTGGCGTTTGGAAAATACCGGTTACCTGGTAACCATAAAACTCGCCGATGGGCTGACCAACCACAGTACGGGTAGCCAACTGACCATTGGCAATGCCATTACCGCCCTGGTAAATAGGAATATTTCCTGATAATACATTTAACACTTTATTGGTGTTAATGCCAAGGTTAGCGCTGATGCTGTAATAAAAATCCTTGGTAGCCTGGTCTTTCCAGCTTAACAAGAACTCGACGCCGCGGTTTTGGATGGTAGCCTGGTTGCCAAGCACTACGCCGCCATTTGTACCCAACGATCCAAGTATTGGAAGAGGATAGATGGCATCTTTGGTTTTACGATCATAATAATCAGCCTCAAACGATAATTTGCTATTAAGAATCGCACCCTCTATACCAAAATCGGTCGATTGGGTTTTTTCCCAAAATATAGTTGGCGGTACTACTGTGTTAACGCTTGCACCAGGGAACGTTGTTTGAGGTGTGCCAAATATCGCTGTTAAGTAAGGATCGGCAGATACGGTTAGGATGCTCGGGTTAATAGGTACACCTGAGTTACCTACTTTACCCCAGCTGGCACGTAATTTTAAAGTGTTAAACACCTTCTGATCTTTCATAAAATCCTCGTTGGTGATAACCCAGCCACCGCCTACCGACGGAAAGTACCCGTAGGTATGGTCGCCGTAAAACTGCGATGCACCATCGCGGCGTATAGAGGCGTTTAAGAGATATTTATCTTTAAACGAATAGTTAACACGCGCAAATTGCGACAAAGCGCGGGTATATACCTGCGAGCCCGGAGTAGCGTAATAAGTTACCTTAGCCGTATCAGGGAACGAACCGCGCTGGCTGCCGCTACCAACGTAAGGTACATTTTGCGCATGCGCATCTAACTGTTTGGTACGATAATTTTGCGCGCTGTAACCTAATAAAGCGGTTATTTTATGATCCTTGATTTTCACATCGTAGGTAAGTGTGTTTTCCCAGATCCAGTTACGGGTTTCGCTGTGGTTAACATCCAGGTTTGATACAAGGCTTTTTTGTGCAAATGTGGCGGCATAAACCGGAGTGTATCCTCTAACTTCGGCCTGACCTATATCGCCGCCAAAGCTTGTTTTAAATTTAAAGTTTTTGAGAAAAGATACTTCACCATACCCATTGTAAGTAAAGCGCATGTTTCTTGATTTCTGATTGAAAAAATCAAGTGTAGCCTGCGGGTTATAGTTATTACCATCACCTGTATGGTAATCGTTAGGATCGCCATAAGCACCATCTTTATAATAAACAGGTAAGGTTGGGGCCACACCAAACAACTGATGGAAAATTCCGCCGTTTACATCGGCCGATTTCCCGGATAAACCACTTAATGTATATCCCAATTTAAGCCCTTTTACAGGTTTAAAATCGTTTGATAAGTGAAGTGTGTAACGCCTGTAATTGTTTGTTTTAGCCAAACCATCCTGGTCAAGGTAACCGAATGAAAGGTGGTATGTTACCTTTTCGGTGCCTCCGCTTACTGAAAGTTCATGATTTGTTACGAAAGCATTGCGTAAGATTTGCCCATACCAATCAGTACCTTTTCCGTAGCTTGCCGGATCGCTGAATAATACCGGGCTTACGTTATTAGAAGTATAAAGCTCATTAATAGCCGTTGCGTACTCGGTAGCATTAGCCATTTTTACCTGGTTGGTAACCGACTGCCAGCCTGCATAACCGTTATAATTAATAACAGGTTTGCCTTTGACCCCGCGCTTGGTTGTAACCAGTACAACACCGTTGGCTGCACGGATACCATAAATAGCAGTACTTGAGGCATCTTTTAAAATAGAGATATTCTCGATATCCTGCGGGTTAAGAAAACTGATATCATCATACCAAACCCCGTCAACCACAAACAATGGGCTTACATTACCAAATACAGTACCTAAACCGCGAATACTTACCGCAGGTGAAGCGCCCGGAGAACCGCTGTTGGTGATCTGCACACCGGCAACCTTACCCTGTAAACCGCTTATTGGGTTTACCGAAGCCTGTTTTGAAATTTCGGTACCTTTTACCGATGCTACCGAACCGGTAACATCAAGCTTACGCTGAGTGCCGTAACCAACCACAACAACCTGTGCCAATTCGTTTGCTTGTGCCTGCAGCGTTACATTCAATGTGGTCTGTTCGTTTACCGGTACAGACTTGGTTGCATAACCGATATAAGTAATGGTTAAGATTCCATTTTTTGATGCCTTAATTGAGTAAAGGCCGTTAACATCTGTTTGGGTCCCGTTAGTTGTTCCTTTTTCTTGTACCGATACGCCTATCAAGGCTTCGCCGGTAGCAGCGTCGGTTATTTTTCCTTTTACTGTAACGTTTTGTGCAAACGCAGCGTCAAAAGAAAAAAGAAGCAATAACATCAACCCTGAAATAGTAAAAATTCTTTTCATAGTGGTTAATTAAATAAAAAGCGGATTAGAAATAATTGGTTTATTATTCTACAAAGCTGAACAGATAATGTTTTCTTAACAAATATTGATACTCAACATTAATACATCATCATAAAAATACTTTCTCAAGAGCAATTTTATTAATCTGTAATGAACTGACAATTAAATATATACATACAAAAAGCATATACCATACATACTACACAACCGGCTACACCGGATTGATGTATTAAAGACACGATGAGAGGTAATGATGTAGTATTAAAGCTCAATGAGAAACTCGGTTAGGTTTTTATCATGCTCCAGATTGAGCTTTTTGCGCAGCCGGTAACGACGAATTTCGACACCCCGCAAAGAGATGTTGAGCAGTGACGCTATCTCCTTACTATTCATATTCATGCGCAGGTACGCGCATAGCTTAAGGTCATTTGGCACCAGGTCGGGGTGACCGGCTTTTAATTTTTTAAAGAAATTTTCGTGCGCTTCGTTAAAACTGGTTTCAAAAATGTTCCAGTCACGCTCATCGCTCATGCCTTCATCAATCACTTTTTGGATACGGCGCAATTGCTCGTCGGCAAGCTTCTTACCGTCGCCCCCCTTGAGGTGGGTTAACTCGTCGCTTATTTTTTGCAGCAATTCATTTTTATAAACTATGTTCATGGCCGAATTTGCGAGTTCACGGCTTTTACTGGCCAGGTCGGCTTGCAACTGCTCGTTCTTTATATTGATGATGTGCTGCTCATTTGCAATAGCTTCCTGCTTCAAAAATTCTTCCTTCTCTTTCTGCAGCTTTTGTTGAATCTGCTGCTGATGTTTTTTCAATTTAAGCCCGTAGTAATACCTGATCACATAAAATAGCAATACAGCCAGCAATACATAAAACACCAGCGCTATTTTGCCGGCATACCATGGCGGCAATACTGTAAAAGTTATTGTTGAAACGGCAGATTGGTACTGATCATTGATCTTAGCCCTCACCTTAAAATTATAAGTACCCTGGTTAAGATTCGTAAACTCCTTTTGGCTTTGCGGCATCCACTCACTCCATTGATGCGAATAGCCTTCCAGATAATACTGAAACCTGATTTTAGCCTGGGTATAATAAGGCAGAGAATAACTTATACGGATGTTATTTTCGGCGTAAGGTATTTCAATGTTATTGTTCTGTTCTGCTGCTTCAGTTATCAACGATACCTTATCGGTAACATTCTCTATCCTCCTGATCAAAACATCAGGTATTTTGATCCTATTGGGCAGTTGAGCATCTGCATCGTTTAATATCACAAACCCATCATCAACACTTATCAAATAGGTTGAGTTGTTGATACGGTTAATGGTTTCATAATGCTGTACCATCTGTCCGTTCAGGATTGAAAACCTGTTGGTATCGATGGTTAGCTTCCCGGTAACAGACATATCGGCCAAACCAACCCTGCCCTGGTTAATGAACCAGTATTTTTTGCCTATGGCCTTAATGATCTTACTTGAGGTAGCAAATGTGCCCAGTTTGCTATTAAGCTGCTGATATTTATAAAACCTGTCGGTAATATCATCATACACATAAAAACCCAAATCTGACGAGAAAACCGTGCGGTTGTCGAGATCAAATACATTAATGTTGTAACTACCCGGCAAACCATGTTTTTGGTCGTAATAAACGTGCGATACCACAGTGCGCTGATCGGCGCTTAAAGTGAGCTTATAAATACCCTTATAAGCGTGGCTTACCCAAATTTGACCTTTGGCATCACGTTCAACATAGCGTGAAGGTTCACTGAAACCCGCTAATTTATGGCTGAATTGCCAGTTGCCAGCGGCATCTTTCCGGTAGATCACCAGGCCGGTATAAGTGCCCTGCATGAGCATATCGGGGGCCATTTTCTTAATGGTCCAACCGCCTGTTACATCCGAGATCTTTTTTAACGAAGCTCCGTTTACCTGGTAGGTTCCGTCGTTATGGCCGCAAAGTAACCTATTATCCTGTAAGGACAAATCCCACACCTGCCCCTGCGAACCGGGGATCAGTTTAAAGTCGAATGTTTGAAAGGGGCTGTTATGATTATCGGGCAGCCAATCGCTATAAAATAGTCCCTGATTAGTGCCGAGATATATCTTTTTATCAAAAATGATACTTGAATAAACCGTACCGAATTTGCCGGTTTTGTCGAAATAAAAATACAAAGGCGAGTTAACCTCAATTCTATCGATACCATTATCCAGTCCGGCCCAAAGGTTTTGGCTGGCATCGGTATAAAGGCTTAACACCGTATTGTTTTGCATACCGCTTGCTTTATTGATATGCTGCACTACACGACCGGCAGTATCAACGATCACAATACCATTAAGAATGGTACCATAGGCGAAATACTTATCGGCAGTGGCCGCGCCATTATTCAGCTGGTAGGTTTTTAAAAAATCATTTGCCTGGCTCACCCATGGCTTAACTGTTTTACCATCGTAGATAAATAAACCATTTTTTGCCGTACCGATGAGATATTTACCGTGTTGAAATGGCAAAATAGATAACACACCACTTGCACCTAAAATATTGCTGCCTTCAATATATTCAAGCTTTAAACCTTTAAGCTCAAAAAGCCCTTTTGTTAATTGCTCTACAAAAAAGCGGCTACCACATTTAAAAAGGAACAAATACGGCTCATGCGCTTTTACAACTTCAATTTTACCAGCCGAATAAATATAGATAGCCCCGAATGATTGGAAAAGCACCCTGTTGTTATCGCAATATATTTTCCAGATCTCTTCGGTTACCGGTAAAAAGTTTTTCGGTACCAGGTTAACGAGTGAGGTATATTTTAAAATGCCCTTACCATCGTTATGCCAATAGCCAAATTCACCGTATCCACCGGCATACACCCTGCCCTTGCCATCAGCACTAACTGAGCGTACAATTAAGCCATTGGGCATGTGGTACTGCTGCCAGTATTTACCATCAAAGGTGAGCAGGCCTTCGGCATTACCAAAGTACATGATATCGTGCTCATCGCGCGTTACCGACCAGTTTTGGTTACCAAACTGGTAAAGGGCCTTTGTATAATTTTGCACATACGGAACACCTACGCTCTTAATATCTACCGACCACGCGGGCCAAACCGATATAAAAGCAAGAACGATAATAATAAACAGGGTTTTACGCATAGGATGTAGCGGCTCAATTTGCTAAAGTAGTGTTTGTACCCGACAAAATAAAAAAGCCTACCCTTGAGGGTAAGCTTTATATAATTAATTGTGCCACAGCTGTTATGCTATTGGCTGCAGTTTGTTTTTACTCAAATTACCGGTTGAGGTACTTTTACATAATACCCGGTACCATCATAAACCCGTTTACGCGGATGCTCTTTACAAGCATCGCTGCAGCAGCCGTCCATAGCGGTTCCGCATTCATCGCACTGGGTAAAATGCTCGTTGCACTCGGGATTGGCGCAATTGATCATTTTTGGTGTGGTTTTGCCGCAATTTAAACAGGTTGAAATAACAACCGGGTTCACGCTGTTTACATCAACCGAAAGGCGGTTATCAAATACATAGCATTTGCCCTCAAAATCCTCGCCGCCGGCTTCCTTACCATATTTAATGATACCACCATGCAACTGGTACACTTCCGGGAACCCCTCGTGCAACAATAAGGCCGATGCTTTTTCGCATTTGATGCCACCGGTGCAATAAGTCAGGATCTTTTTATCCTTGTACTTGGCCAGCTCATTGATCATGGCCGGAAAATCACGGAAGTTTTCAATATCAAGGGTTACCGCGTTTTTGAATTTGCCTAATGAGTGCTCATAGTTTGAACGTACGTCAAGCACAACTACATCGTCCCTGTCTTTCATCGCCAAAAACTCTTTCGGCTCCAGGTGTTTCCCTGTTTTTTGTTTCGGGTCGATCAGATTCGGATCACGAAGACCTGAATGTACAATCTCTGATTTATAACGCACATGCATTTTTACAAAGGAAGGCGTATCTACTTCATCAATTTTAAAGTCGATACCGGCAAAACGCTCGTCGGCGTGTACGGTATCTATATAGGTTTTACATGCCTCAACAGTACCAGAAACAGTACCGTTAAGCCCTTCATCGGCCACAATAATGCGCCCGGTTAAACCTAAACTTTTACAAAATTTTAAATGATCGGCAGCAAATTGCTCCGCATTAGCTATTGTTGAATAACAATAGTATAGTAGGGTATTATACATTTTCATAAAATCATTGATACTGCTGCAAACAGTGTTAAATGAGCGGCGCAAAGATACGTTTTTGAGCTGAAAGCTCAAAATGAGGCGAAAGGTAAAAGGTTAAAGGCGAAAGGTAGCTGCAATATTTTAGGCGAAAGGCAGCTAGGACTTTCTGCCTTAGGCAAAAAACCTTTTACCTTTCGCCTTTAACCTTTTACCTTAAAAACTTATCTTATCCCATAAAAGATCCTGAAGCCCTGGATGTATTTTTTATCGCCGGCGTAGGAGATACCGTAGTCAACACGGAAAATTAGGCGCTGTACACCTACGTAAAACTCGCGGTAATTGCGGTTATTTTTCGTGGTGAGGTAGTTGGCACCGATAATTTCTTCAAGCTTCCACTTTCTTAACAACGGGATATGATTAAATAGTGAACCTGCAAAATTATGTTGGTAATGCGCCTCTAAAAACGCACCGTTGGTACTGTAGGTATAAAAAGGCAGGAAGTGGAAACTACCTACATAGGTAGGATCAAAAGTGGTACCCTGGTTACCTAAAAAGTGGTTATAATCCATGTAGTACAGGTTGTTGTTATTAAAAAAGCCTCCGCCCGATACTTTAAATGATGAATAGCCCGAAAGGCCTACGCGGATATGGTCTTGTGAAAGATCAACCGAAGCAAAATCGTAATCTACATCCGAGCCAATAATATTTTTAAATCCCTTGCGGTAGTTTACCGTTAAGGTTGGATATTTTGAAGGCAGATTAAACTTGCCGGTGGGCCGTGTTTCATACCGCTGATCAAAAGTAAAAGTAGCCGACGCGTTAAATACAAGCGCCTGATTATCCGGAAACAAAAAAGAATGGTCATCAGCCGGAGTACCCGGCGGGGCTAATGGGTTATTTGATGTAAACTGGCGGTCCTTAATGTCCTTTATCTTACTAAAAGACGTATTATACAACTGTGAACGACTTGAATACGACAAACCTCCTTTTAAAAACACGCCGTTTAGCACTTCGCGCTGGTAGCCAAAATCGCCATAATGGCTTCGGTAATATTTGACATAGTTATTTTCGCTCAGAAGCGTACTCAGCGTGTTGAAATATAACGAACGCGTGCCTACATTGTTAAGATCAAGCACATCACTCCCAAAATCAGCATAAAACTTAGCGTTATGGAAAGGATCGTTCTTATACTCAAAACCCATATTAGCGCTAAAGGTCTTATTGGAGAAACCGTAGCGAACAGCCGGTGTAACGGTTAATGAATGAAAATCATCAATTGTACGGATATAGCTTACCTTTGCGTTAATGCCAAAGCCCTCAACCGTGTTGTAGTAAAAGGTTTGTATAAATGGGAAGATGTATAATGAATCCCTGTTGCTTTTATTGCTGGCCGCATAACCAAAAATCAGATAACCCGGGTAATTAATATGATTTTTATGATGCTGAAGCGAATCCAGGTAGGCGTCCGTCTTTTTATATTCTTCAAAGGCATCCTTTTTTTTGTAATCACGATCCTCAAAAGCGGTTAAAGGTATGGGCCTTGCATCGGCCCAGTAGCCCGGCTTTTTACTATTAGCTACCGTATCAATTTTCAGAATCTCACCGGTAAAAAAGTTATCAGGAAATGTCGGGTTGATTTTGTAGTTATTATAAACAGCGGCGTAATATCCGCCAAATTTAAATCCGAAAACGGCCCCTTTAAAACTGTATTGGGTTGATGCAGGCATCCATACGCTATCGGTTATGGCTACGTATTGCTGCCTGATCTTTAATGTATCAACCAGATTGAGGTTGCTCGTTTTATTTTCAACAAACAGGTCAACGCTGTAAATGCGCCAGTCGCCGTCAACAATATAAATATCGCCCTGAAAATACTGACCATGCCCGCGTTTCGGAATCACCTGGATTTTGTGGATGGTATGGCCATTTTCTACAGAAGTTCCCAGCAATTTATAATTATAAAACCTGGGACCATATGAAGCAACCGGAGAAACAAAGCCACGGGTAGCTAACCCGTTTATAGTAAATACATTCTGGTAAAAATCAGCCTGTAGATCAGATGCCTTTTTGTAGCCAAATGCTGTATTCTGGCCAGCCATCCGGTTGGCGATAGTAATCTCCCGTACTTTGTTTGGTTTTTGAAAATTGTATTCAGATATTGATTCGGACTGGTAGAGTATCCCCCTACCGTTTGTATCCAGATCGAGCGTTTTCCTTACCTCCTGCCCCAACAATGATTTAGGTACGCTCAGTAATTTTTGCACTCCTTTGATGTAAACCGCGCAGGAGTACGAAGTAGCTTCCTCAATATAGTACTTGCGTTTTTTTAGCACCTGTTTCATGATGGTATCGGCAGCATCCCGGTTTTTACGATAGGTTTCGGCTACCCTGTTGGTGGCAAATACTTCATCGGCCATTTGTACATTATGCTCCTGGTCATGATCAGCTATGGTAACCTCTTCAATCTTTTCAGTATAACCAACATAACGATATATGACGTTATAGGTACCGGGGGCAAGTTTAAACTGGTAAATTCCGTTTTCGTTGGCCGTTGTACCATAGGTGGAATTGCGGATATAAATAGAAACAAATGGAATAACCTGTCCATTTTTATCGGTTATCTTCCCTGTTAAAAGTGATTGCTGTGCGGAGGCCCTTATTACGCAAAAAGCAGTGATTAATAGTAGTATATATTTTCTCATATGTTACTTATGGGTAATGTGTTATGGCTTAAAAATGTTTTATTATTCAGTTAATAATTATTTAAGGTTTAATAAACCCTATCAAATGCCCGCGAATGCTTAATTTTGCCCTCTTTAAAACACGCATGCTATGTACAATACACTAAAGCCGGTTTTACAACAGGAGTTAACCGAAATTGAAAACGCCGGGTTATACAAAAAGGAACGGATCATTACTTCGCCCCAGGGCGCCGATATTACTGTTCAGGGCGGTGCCGAAGTAATTAACTTTTGCGCCAATAACTACCTCGGCCTATCGGGTAATGCCAAAGTAGTACAGGCCGCCAAAGATGCCATGGATACGCATGGTTACGGTTTATCGTCTGTACGGTTTATATGTGGTACACAGGACATACACAAAGAGCTTGAAAAAAAGATAGCTGAATTTTTGGGCACTGAAGATACCATACTTTACGCTGCGGCTTTTGATGCCAACGGCGGCGTGTTTGAACCTTTATTTAACGATCAGGACGCTATTATATCTGACGAACTGAACCATGCTTCGATCATTGACGGCGTGCGCCTTTGCAAGGCCCAACGCTACCGTTACAAACACGATGATATGGCCGACCTGGAAGAAAAATTAAAAGCTACACAGGAACTGCGTCACCGAATCATCGTTACCGATGGCGCTTTCAGCATGGACGGCACCATTGCCCAGTTAGATAAAATCTGCGACCTGGCCGATAAGTACAACGCGCTGGTCATGATAGATGAGAGCCATTGTTCGGGCTTTATGGGCAAAAATGGCCGCGGTACGCATGAACATCATAATGTGATGGGCAGGATTGATATCATCACCGGTACATTAGGTAAAGCTTTGGGTGGCGCATCGGGTGGTTTTACATCTGGTCGTAAAGAAATTATTGATATGCTGCGCCAGCGCTCGCGCCCGTATTTGTTTTCAAATACTTTGGCGCCAGCAATTACCGGTGCTTCAATTGCGGTACTGGATATGTTAAGCGAAACCACAGAGCTTCGCGACAAACTGGAAAGCAATACGCAATACTTCCGTCAAAAAATGACCGAAGCTGGTTTTGACATTAAACCCGGCGTGCATCCTATAGTCCCGGTTATGTTATATGATGCCAAGCTGGCCCAGGAGTTTGCAGCCAAAATGCTTGACGAAGGTATTTATGTAATAGGCTTTTACTATCCGGTTGTACCGCAGGGTAAAGCAAGGATCAGGGTACAGATCTCGGCAGCGCATGATATGCACCACCTTGATAAAGCTATCGCAGCGTTTACTAAGGTGGGTAAGGAACTGGGAGTGCTTAAATAACACGCGTAGTTTTTTTATATTTGTAGATATAATTCCTTTTTATGGAAAGTACAAAGTTAACTTTGAGTGTCAAGGCCGATTCGCTGTCTCTTGTTAAGGAGTATGCAAAACGGCAACACACCAGTGTATCCAAACTGGTGCAGGAGTTTCTTGATGGCATAGCAGAGCAGGAAAAAAAGGACGATCCGATAAAAGAGAAGTATAAAAATGTGGAAATACCTGAATGGATCAAACAACTTACAGGTATAGTGAAGGATCCTAATCCGGATATGAGCTACGATGATATGAAACACGAATATTTC
Organism: Mucilaginibacter gossypii; assembly: GCF_017569325.2. Lineage (NCBI taxonomy): Bacteria > Pseudomonadati > Bacteroidota > Sphingobacteriia > Sphingobacteriales > Sphingobacteriaceae > Mucilaginibacter > Mucilaginibacter gossypii. The sequence goes on from NZ_CP071878.2 coordinate 4,426,853, forward strand.
AAAGAGAAATATGGCATATAAACGCCTCTTTCTGGATAGCGATGTTTTACTGGACATGTTTTTGAAAAGGGAACCTTTTTTCTTTCACACTCAGATACTGCTAATTGAGTGCATAAAAAGAAATATCGAATTGCGAACCTCCTCATTGGTGATAGCAAACATAGTTTACGTGTTGAGGAAACAGGTTGGGATATTGAAAGCCAAGGAGAATTTAAAGAATCTGTTTAATTCTGCAAAAGTGTTGCCTTTTGAATTCGATGCAATAGAAACAGCTATATCAAGTGATATCACGGATTTTGAAGACGCTATTCAATTTCACATCGCCCAAAAAGATAATTGCGACGCCATCATCACCCGAAATATAAAAGACTATAAAAACTCAACCATACCGGTTTTAACAGCCGAACAATTTTTAAATACATTATAATGCAAGCTCAGATAGACCAATATACCGCCGAGATCAATGCTTTTTCGCCAGCTAATGCCGACGAACTGGAAGCGTTCCGTATTAAATTTTTAGGCACCAAGGGTATTATTAAAGACCTTTTTGAGCAGTTTAAAAGCGTTAGTCCGGAAGAGAAACGCACTTTCGGCAAGGTACTTAACGAGTTTAAACAACTGGCCGAAACTAAATATAACGAACTGAAGGAAAATTTAACATCCGACGTCCAAAATTCGAAATCCGAAATCGATCTTACTTTACCCGGCGATGGCTTTACTGTTGGCTCACGCCATCCGTTATCATTGGTGCGTAACGAGATCATCGATATCTTTAAGCGCTTAGGTTTCGTTGTTGCCGAAGGCCCTGAAATTGAAGACGACTGGCATAACTTCTCGGCCCTGAACTTCCCGGAAGAGCACCCGGCACGTGACATGCAGGATACCTTCTTTATTAAAAAGAATAATGGTAAAGATGATATTGCGCTGCGTACCCACACCTCATCGGTACAGGTACGGATGATGGAAGCCGGCAAACCACCGTTCCGTGCAATTATGCCGGGCAGGGTTTACCGTAACGAGGCAATTTCAGCCCGTGCACATTGCTTTTTCCACCAGGTTGAAGGTTTGTATGTTGATGAGAATGTATCTTTCTCTGATCTGAAACAAACGCTTTATCACTTTGTACAGGAGCTTTATGGCGAAGGTACAAGGGTACGCTTCCGTCCGTCATACTTCCCGTTCACCGAGCCATCAGCCGAAATGGATATTTCGTGTACCATTTGCGGTGGTGCCGGTTGCAACATGTGTAAACACAGCGGTTGGGTAGAGATTTTAGGCTGCGGTATGGTTGACCCTAACGTTTTGGAAAATTGCGGTATCGACAGTAAAAAATATACAGGCTTTGCCTTTGGTATGGGTATGGAGCGTATTGCCAATCTTAAATATGTGATCCGCGACCTGCGCCTGTTTTCAGAAAACGACGTACGTTTCCTCAAACAGTTCCAAACTGAAATTTTATGAGGAAACTCACTATAATATTATTGGTAGTTATCGGTTGCTTTTCGTGCGGAAAAGCAACCGATAATGTCCCGAGCGTACCTGTTAATTTCCAGGCCGCGTTGGGCACACCGGCATTGAGCCCCCTTAACGTTGCGGGCGGCGCGGTGGCCATTAATGGTTATGGTGTGTCCGGATTGATCATTTACCGTAAAGTGAACGGCACTTATGCCGCCTACGACCGATGTAGCAGCTATCAGCCCGAAAAAAAATGCGCCGTAACAATTGACAATACAGGCTTTACGGTAACCGATCCCTGCAGCGGTTCAAAGTTTAGCCTTGAAGATGGCACTCCGGTAAAAGCCCCGGCAACAAAGGCATTAAGAACCTATAGGGTAGCTGTTACCCAGTTTGAAATTCAAGTAACTAATTAATGGAAGCCGACAAAATAAAAGATAGTATTAAGCGGGCGGCACAGGAACTTTTCCGCAAATTCGGGTACCATAAAACCAGTGTTAATGAGATTGCAAAAAAGGCAAAAATTGCCAAGGCAACCATCTATAAATACTTCGATAGCAAAGAGGCCGTATTGCACGTACTGCTGATGGACTACATCAAAGCCAGTGTTGACGACCTGGTACAAAGCAATTGGAATGATATTGATGAAGAGGTTTATCTCAATAACCTCATCATGAAAACCTGCCGCCTCTCCTACACCGTTTGTAACGAGTTTATTGGCTGGGATTTTATCCGCGAATCAACCAATTCCCAGGATTTTTTAAAAAATCTCTCTAATGAGCTGGAAGAATTGCTTATGGCATCATTTATCCAATTGCCAGGTATCCGCAAGCACGAAACTTATCAGCAGCGCTTACGCTTTCTGATCAAGTGCAGCAAAAGCATCGTGTTCAGCTTCGCCTTTACCTCGGTAAGTGATTCGGACGTGCGCAAGAATTTTGTTTCTTTCCAGAAAGACATCCTGCCTTATCTGGTTAAGGCTGCGGTTTCGGTTTAAGAATACCTTTCAATTAAAAACTACCTAAAGAACGACCTACTTATTGCCGTTGACTAAAGTCAACGGATTAAAGGAGTAAATAGCCGGGCTTCAGCCCAAATCCAAGGTGTATTTCGGCTAAAGCCTTCTGTCTTTCGCAATAATTCCGTCGACTAAAGTCAACGGCAATGAATTTATTTGATAGCTATCTGACCGGCCTTTAAACAGTTTTTGACTATTTGAGTAAAAATTTCTATTTTTTACTTTGAAATACAAAGTACTTTACGCTATATTTGTTTTGGGTTTAACAACGAGCCCCTTCTTTTTAATTATACACTTTGAAATACAAAGTACTTTATATCTAAACAATCATGATAGAGGAACAATCACCAAAACAAACAACATTGGGCTGGCTCAGGGAGTCGGCAACATTTAAATTGATCTTTATCGGGCTATTGGCGCTTTTACTCTTAATTCCATCAGCCTTCGTCCAAAACCTGGTAACCGAACGTGCAGCCAGACAGGGTGAAACGGCCAAAGAGGTATCAGATAGCTGGTCGGCCAGTCAGATCATTAAAGGTCCAATATTGGTTATCCCTTATAAAAAAGGAATAAATATGCCCGACACCGCTAAGCAGGCGCCTATAGAAAACCTGTACATTTTGCCCGACAACCTTCACATTAAGGCAGGCCTTACAACACAGCTTAGGCACCGGGGCATTTTTGACGTGGCGGTATACAATACGCAGGTAAAAGTAAGCGGTAATTTTGCCAGGCTTGATCTCTCCTCACTCGGTATAAATATAAACCAGCTCCTTTTAAACAAAGCAAGATTTGAATTTAGTGTGAGCGACCTGAAAGGTTTGAAAAGCAACCCGGTTATAAAAACAACTCAACCCATACTTGACGCCGAACCGTCATTTGAATCCGTATTTGGCAATGGTTTGCAAGCCGGTGTTGATCTTTCAGCAATAAACAATAACGAAATTCCATTTGATTTCACGCTTGATTTGAAAGGCAGTGAAGGATTGAGCTTTTTACAAATGGGTAAAACTACCGATGTGCGGGTAAATAGCAACTGGAGCAGCCCGAGCTTTGATGGCAATTTCCTCCCCGATGACGCTAAAGTTGATACCAGCGGCTTTAGCGCCAGCTGGCGTATGATGTATTATAACCGGCCATTCCCACAACAGTGGACCGGTCAGCAAAAAACGTTGGATAACGACAAAAAACTTAAAGATGCCACCTTTGGGGTAAAACTCCGTCTCCCGGTTGATCAGTACCAAAAAACCACGCGTACCAGCAAGTATGCGATATTCATTATCCTGCTCACCTTTATCTCCTTGTTTTTAACCGAGGTTATCCGCAAGCAACCGATACATTTGTTCAATTACATACTGATTGGTGCGGCTATGGTTATTTACTACACACTGCTATTATCGTTTTCAGAGCAGGTTGGCTATAATTTTGCTTACCTAATTGCATCTGTATCAACCATAGCACTTATATCCATATTTATATCATCCCTGTTCAAAAACGGCAAGGCGGCGTTACTGTTCGCCTTTATTTTAGCGGTGTTTTATGCCTTCATCTTTGTGATCATTCAACTCGAAGATCTCGCTTTAATGGTTGGCAGCATCGCATTGTTTATTATAATAGCTGTACTAATGTATTTTTCGCGCAAGATAAACTGGGATAAAAATTAAGCATTGCATATACCAATCAGCAAAGATTTATGAAATCTTTGCTGATTATAAATTAAACCTTATACCGATTTGGTTTTTAGTTTAAAAATTACTATGTTAGCATAGTAATTTTTTATTTTATGAGCCGCGAACTAACAGAACTTTCCGACCTGATTGATGAGCAATTTGAGATAGAAGATATTACCGTTGACGATAATGTGGTTAACTATCTGCTAAGTTTATTTGCTTAGAGATCCTGCTTTAAGATCGCAACGTCTTTTAAAGGCGACCGGCTTTCTTTTGTCTCTCTCCTCCCATTTTCAGGATTAAATAAATAGGGTTAACTTTGCAGCCTGATGAGTAAAGCTAACAAACCAAAGTTTTTTGAGAACGTACAGATCATTGACATTGCCGAAGAAGGCAAAGGCGTAGGCAAGGCAGATGATTTTGTTCTTTTTGTAGATAAGGCCGTACCCGGCGATATTGCCGACGTACAAGTGTACCGGAGTAAGAAAAACTTCGGCGAGGGGAAAATCACCGAATTAAAACAAGCTTCAGAATACCGCACACAAGCTTTTTGTGAACACTTTGGCACCTGCGGTGGCTGCAAATGGCAGCACATGACCTATGAGGCTCAGCTTAAATTCAAACAAAAATCGGTTGTCGATGCTTTAAGTCGCCTGGCCAAGATCAACGTTGATGGCATAATGCCTATCGTCCCATCTCCTGCCGACAGGTATTACCGCAACAAACTTGAATTTACATTCTCCAACAAACGCTGGCTTTACGATGGCGAAAACAAGGAGGACGGTACATTAAATATGAATGCCCTGGGCTTTCACATCCCTGGTCGTTTTGATAAGATATTGGATGTAAACCACTGCTACCTGCAAGCCGAACCATCAAACAACCTGCGGAACGAAATTCGTGATTTTACCATTCAACAGGGTTATACGTATTACGATCTGCGTAATCACAGCGGTATGCTCCGCAATTTGGTTGTACGCACCTCATCAACCGGTGAGATCATGGTTATTGTGGTTTTCGCTTACGCGGAACAAAGCGAGATCGATAACCTGATGAGCCATATTGACGCCCGTTTCCCGGAAATAACTTCATTGTTATATATCGTAAATCAGAAAAAGAACGATACTATTTTTGACCAGGATGTTGTAGCCTTTAAAGGCCCCGAATATATCCACGAGGAAATGAATGGCATCAAGTTCCGTATAGGGCCTAAGTCATTTTACCAGACCAACTCTGTACAGGCACTCCGTCTGTATGAAATAACCCGCGATTTCGCGGGTTTTAAAGGCGATGAACTGGTTTATGACCTTTACACGGGCGCCGGCACCATTGCCAACTTTGTTGCCGGTCACGTGCGTGAAGTTGTTGGTGTTGAGTATGTACCAGCTGCTATTGAAGATGCTAAGGTAAATTCGGCCATTAACAATATCACCAACACCAAGTTTTATGCGGGTGATATGAAAGATGTATTGGTGGCCGATTTCGTGGCTGAGCATGGCAAACCGGATGTGATCATTACCGACCCACCACGTGCAGGCATGCACCCTGATGTAGTAGCCCGCTTAATGGAAATTGAAGCCCCTAAAATTGTTTATGTAAGCTGCAATGCCGCCACCCAGGCCCGTGACCTGTTGGTGCTAAAAGAAAAATATGATACGGTTAAAATTCAGCCGGTAGATATGTTTCCGCATACCCAGCACGTGGAGAATGTGGTGTTGCTTGTTTTGAGAAGTATATAGTTCATGGTTGATGGTTCATAGTTATCGGCTTGCTGATAATAGAATCTTAATCAAAAAATCGGTGTAATCCCCTAAAAAAATCAGCGTAATCAAAAAAATCAACGGTCATGAACCCTGAAGAACTGCTTAACGAAGGAAATGAACGCAACAAACCGGCGGCCGATAGTCCACTGATAAGTTTGGAGCGCGACCTAAAATATTTTAACGAGTCAATTAAAGAGGTATCTGAGGAGATCATGAACGAAGGTCTTTCTTCCTACCCTATTTTTATAGCTCATCAGCACGAACTTAGTTTAGGCGAATTAATCCTTGATCGTCATGATTTAAACTCGGAATGGAGTATTCATGCTTCTACATTGGAAGAATTTGTAGAACGAGACGTTATAAAGCCTGTACTGAAAGAACGCTTTATTAACAGCTACAAAGATCCGTACCAATTTATGTGCGTATTTGTAGTGGTTCCCGAAGGCGCAAACTTTGTGTTTTTCCCTTACGCTAAGTAAGTTTTATTTATATAAATTTGAGACGTGCGGCCCCTTCTCCCGAAGACGCAATATGGAATGGACTATTTTAGTTGAATCCTGCTTCCGCATAAAAGCTCCTTTAAAAAGAGCAATAAATAATGCTGATAAAAATGCCTGAAAAAAAGCTTCTCATACTAAATAAGCAACAGATCCAGCAAAAGCTCGACAGGATGGCCTACCAGATACTGGAGGATAATTTTGACGAGAATGAAATACTGATAGCCGGTATCCTGCCGCGTGGCAACCACATTGCCGAGCGCCTGAAAACCATCCTCGATGGCATTGCGCCTTTCAAAAGCCGCCTGCTTACTATCGAACTTGAAAAACAAAGCAGCAGCTTAAGCGCCAATATTGATTTTGAGGTAGAAGAATGCAGTAATAAAGTGGTGATACTGGTTGATGATGTGCTGAACAGCGGTAAAACCCTTGCTTATGGCTTTGGTGTGTTTTTAGATGTTCCGCTCAAGAAACTTCGTACCGCGGTATTGGTTGACCGTAATCATAAAAGTTTCCCTATCACTACGGATTTTGCCGGTGTGGCCCTTTCAACCGTTATTAAAGAACATGTTGATGTAGTGCTTGATGAAGAAGATGGCGAAGAGGATGCGGTTTATTTGAGGTAGGATGAATTCTGTCTTATTCAACTGGTTTTTATTCAATAAATCATTTTATAGAGATCGTCATTGCTGTAAGAAATACGAAGCAATCCGGCATAAGCAGAGCAGCAACGCAAAGGTTATGACACTTTCCTCTTCTTGGTTTTTATAATTTAAAAATGGCAGAAAAGATTAATTATACAAGAGACTGGTGGGAAAATTTATCTGAAGCTGAAAAACGGCATATTGATGCAGGTATAGCCGATGCCGAAAATGGCAGAACTGTTTCTGCAGAAGAGTTCTGGGATAAATTAAAAGGACAAAATGAAGATTTATATTCTTAATTTTGGGCGTTCCTTCGGCCGGGCTTTGCACTCATACTGCACAGGCATTAGCCACTTGGCCGGTATCCGTTTCAATCCCTAACGCAAAAAGAAGGCTCTTTAAATACTCGCCCCCAGCGCCTCTTCCAGCTTCTCAACCGACATATCAATCCCTTCAACAATATTTGTTGCCTGCAGGTAGAAACCTTCACGTTCGGCCAGTTTGCCTGTTATAAATTCAATCAGTTCATCACCTTTTTTCCCTTGCAATACCGGACGTATTGTTTTGCTGTTCTCCAGCCTGTCGGCCAGGGTTTTGGGAGATAATTTGATGTAGAGCGTTTTGCCGTTGGTGTTCATCCAATCCATATTATCGAAAAAACAGGGCAATCCACCGCCTGTTGATACTACGGCATTCTCAGCGTATTCAGTTTCCTTAAGTACCTCCGATTCCAGCTTACGGAAGGCATCCTCGCCAAAAGATGAGAAATATTCGGCTATGCTCATGCCTGCTTTGGCTTCAAGCACATGGTCAAGATCAACAAATTCGTAGCCCCATTTGGCGGCCAGTTTGCGGCTCCATGTTGTTTTGCCACAGCCCATAAAGCCCACAATAAAATATTTCATAAAAATTTCTTCAGCTTAATTTTACCCGAGGGTCAATCCAAACATAGATAACATCCACCAGGATACTGATCACTACAAATATAAACGCGATAAACAATATAGAGCCCATCACCACCGGAAAATCCGACATTTCCAAAGCATCAACAGTAGCTTTACCTAATCCGTTATAACCAAAAATGTATTCCACAAAAAACGAACCTGCCAAAAGCGACGCAAACCAGTTGGCAATGGCGGTAATTACCGGGTTCATGGCATTTTTAAGTGCATGACGGTAAATAATCGTCCGGTTACTTAATCCTTTCGCTTTGGCAGTTCGGATGTAATCCTGCCCCAAAACATCAAGCATCGCATTACGGGTAAGCTGCACAATAATAGCCAATGGGCGCAAACCCAAAGTAATTACCGGCAGTACCAGATTTTTCAGCGTAATCACCTCCCCTTTAAAAGGATCATAGCTATATAAACTGCCCGACATATTTAAATGCGTGTAATTACTTAGCACAAAACCAAAGATCCAGGCAATGATAATCCCGGCAAAAAAAGAAGGGGCAGAAATGCCCAGTGTTGAAAAACTAATAGCCAGTTTATCAATCCAGGTATCTTTATTCACCGCGCTTGCCACGCCCAAAAAAACACCGATAATGATAGCGAAGATCATAGCGGCAGCTGCAAGCACCAATGTATTCGGGATCACTTCCATCAATAACGAGGCTACATCCTTACGGGTTTGGTACGAACGTCTCAGGTAAGGCCATTTCAGTGCAAGTACTTTACTCTTGCTCACCGGGAATAGTTTTACATAGCCGTAACGCTGTTGCTCGTCAGCCGTATTAAGATGGATACCTAATGGGGAAAGATCATTCAGATAATAGGCAAATTGCACCGGGACCGGTTTATCCAGCCCAAACTCTTTGCGTACGGCCTGAAGCGATTGTACGTCGGCACGCTGCCCTTGGGTCATACGGGCAGGGTCGACAGGTAAAATATTGAACAGGAAAAAAACAACAAACACTACCCCCAGCATTACTGCCAGCCCGTACATTAATTTGCGGAGCAGGTAGGGGATCATTTTGTTATTTCTGTAAGTATTCCTTTACTATGTCTTCGTATTTAGGCACCGAATGATAATGCCACTTATTAATAACGGTGCCATTCTTAATTAACAAAACGCCCGGATTGGAACGCACCATTGATTTCAGCGGAACACCGTCTGCATAAAAGATTTCGCTGATCAGCTTATGCTCTTTGGCAAACGCTTTGGCATCGGCTGCGGAATTTGAGGTGAGCAGTACAGTACGGATATTATAATTATCAGTCAAATTAATGGCCAATGCGTTTAAGCGATTGATCGCATCTTTATTTGTTTCGCTCAAATCATAAGCTACAATGAACAGGCTATAAAAAGGGCTCGAAAGTAATTCTTTGGTATAATCGTTCCGCTGTTCATCCTGGATAGCCAGGTCACGAATTTTAGGCTCATATCCCTTTTTTACCAGCCGGTTTTCCGGGTCACCGACAACTTCCCAACTGGCGTCCTTCCAGATATTGCTTTTAAGGTATTCCTTATCGTTCATCACCCTGGTAGCGCCAGTCTTTTTGTTTTTGAGGTGATAGGTAAGTTCAAACTCGTCAAGAGGTGCACCGGGCGGAATCTTCATTTCATCGGGTAGGTTAGCACCTATTTTGTATGGCAAAAAATCAATGACCGGCGAAAAGTTGTAGGTGTATACGCCGAAGCCAACCGAAACTACGGCAGCGCAGATCAGCCACTTATCGCCAACCTTCGCGCTAAATAATGGCTTAATTTCTTTGCGCTTTACAAACAATACCAGCACCAAAGCAAGCAAAACCATATCCTTACTGAAGGACTGCCATGGTGTTAAGGGAATGGCATCGCCAAAGCAGCCGCAGGTTTGCACCACTTTAAAAAAAGCCGAATAAAATGTAAGGAAGCCAAAAAAGATGATCAGCAATAACAATCCCCAGGCAACTTTAACAGCGCGGGCACCAATGAGCAAGGCGAAACCCAGCAACATTTCAAGCGCGCATAACACAATGGCCATCGTAAGCGCTAGCCCATTGAGGAAAGTTATATGAAAAACCTCAAAATACTCAACCAGCTTATACGAAAAGCCCAGCGGATCATTGGCTTTGATCGCTCCCGAAAATATAAACAACAAGCCCACCAATAAGCGTGGGATCCATATTACAGCGCTATTTGATGATGTATTTTTCATAAGCTTTATTTGCCCAGATGTATATTAAGCTTGATCAGCGCGAAAACGGCATAGTTCAGCATATCCTGGTAGTTGGCTTTTACACCTTCTGAAGCTTCTGTAAGGCCCTGATTATCTTCTATCTGTTTTACGCGGAGCAGTTTCATCAGTATCAGATCTGTCAATGAACTGATGCGCATATCGCGCCATGCTTCGCCGTAATCATGATTTTTGGCAAACATCAATTCTTTGGTTTCATTCACCTTCTCGTCAAACATCTGGCTCACATGATCAGGGTTAAGCTCGGTCGACATTTCGGGGCCGCATTCCAGCTGCATCATGGCTATCACACAATAGTTAACAATACCGATGTATTCGCCGGTGATATCATCGCCCACTTTTGAAATTTTCTTCTCTTCTAAAGTGCGGATTCGCTGGGCCTTAATAAAAATCTGATCGGTAATGGATTGCGGACGGAGGATACGCCATGCGGTGCCGTAGTCGCGGGTCTTTTTCATGAAAAGGCCTTTACATATATTAATTACGCCTTCGTATTCTGCTGCTGTATTAGTCAAAAGATGATGTGTTTTGTTTGTTGTAATGTTGTAAAGCTTAAATGTTGGGAGGTTTTGAAGCCTGCGCCTGTAAAGTTAGTTAACTTTGCCGTATTATAACTTTGCAACACTTAACTAACCGTGACTAAAAATACATTTTTCCGTAAAAAAGTTACACTTAATGCCGGGGGCCGATTGATTGATCTTTCATCGCCAAAAGTGATGGGCATTATCAATATCACACCCGACTCCTTTTTTGCCGATAGCCGCAAACCCGGCGTTGATGAAGCCCTATTTCAGGCGCAAAAAATGCTCGCTGATGGTGCAACGTTTTTAGACATTGGCGCGTATTCATCACGCCCCGGAGCGGTTGATATTTCGGTTCAGGAAGAAACGGACAGGTTATTGCCTGTTGTTGAAGCTATTGCTGCCCAATTCCCGGAGGCTATTATGTCGATAGATACCTTCCGGGCAAAGGTTGCCGAAGCGGCTGTAAAAGGCGGCGCACATATTATCAATGATATATCAGGCGGCATGCTTGATGGTGATATGTTTGCTACTGTTGCCCGCCTGCAGGTGCCTTATATCTTGATGCATATGAAAGGCACTCCGCAAACCATGAACCAACTGGCCGAATATGACGATGTATTTGGTGAGGTGTTTGATTATTTTATCTCGAAATACAGCGAATTAAAACGCCTTGGGGTACATGATGTGATCCTTGACCCAGGTTTCGGCTTTGCTAAAAAAGCGGAGCATAGTTATGAACTGATGAGCCGGATGAATGAGTTTAATATGTTGGGTTTACCTGTGCTTACTGGTATCTCCCGTAAAAGGATGATCTACGGTTTATTGGGGAATACGGCGAAAGAGGCGTTGAATGGTACTACAGCTTTAAATACTATTGCATTGACGAAAGGTACCAATATTTTGAGGGTACATGATGTGAAAGAGGCCGTGGAGGCGGTGAAGATTTGGGAGGCTTGTAAAAGTTAAAATTCGGCGGCCGGGAGGCCGCTTGATAGTTTGGCACTCGGCGAGAGCCGAGCGCCGGCCTTTTTTATTTTAATTTTTTATCAACTTAACGCTGACGCTCGGCTCCTGCCGAGTGTCGACTATTTCGCGGCCTCCCGGCCGCCGCAGCCCAAACAATTAACTGCTACTCGTCAACCTTAAACACAGAATCAGGGTTAGCGCTACTATACACATAAGCTACAGGATCGTTCACAATCATAGCTTCAACAGGATTATTGTGAATATAATCTGCCTTCTGATCAAACACTTTTACTGTTATCAGCTCGGTAGGATGCGTTGTCTTTTGCCAAAACTGATATTCACTATTTTGCTGAGTAGCATTTGCATAATATCTGAACATATAATGCAGCCATTCTTTTCTGCTTTCCGTATGGCTATCAGTTATCAATGCTATAATACGCTTAGCTGTATAACTTTTGAGGTCTCTTATAATTTGCGGAAGTTTTGCTTCCTCAGATTCAACTATGAGATGAATATGGCTAACCATTATACAATAAGCATACACCTTTAAGCCCTTGTTTTTTCTGCAAAATTCCAGGTTATTTAAAAACTCTTCGCAATATTCAGACCGGGTGAAAACATCTATCCAGCCAACTACCGTGAGGGTTACAAAAAACGGGCGATCTGTATTGGCTTTTCTGAATTCTGACATGATTTAGGCTTATTTGCGCTACGGCGGCCGGGAGGCCGCTTGATAGTCGACACTCGGCTGGAGCCGAGCGTCAGCGTGTTTGTTTATTTATTTTATTTCTATTTTCCCGCCACCGCTCGGCTCCAGCCGAGTGGTAACTATTCCCAGGCCTCCGGCCTGCGTTAACCTTTTTCTTTTTGCTTCTTAATTCTTAAAGTCCTGATTCTGAAAAGCCCCTTCCATCGTTTTCAAAATAGCATCAACATATTCCCGGTCATTAGCCAGGCGTGGTACCTTATGCTGGCCGCCTAATTTTCCTTTTTCCCTCATCCAGTTAAAGAAAGTACCATCAGGTGCGCGACGAACTATCGGGCGGCGAAGGGCAAGGTCTTTAAAACGTTTGGCGTCATAGTCGGAGTTGATGCGGCGCAGGGTTTCATCCAACAGGTCAACAAAACGCTCAAACTCGGCCGGTTTCTTTTCAAATTCAATAATCCACTCATGGGCACCGCATTCATTGCCGTTAAAATATACGGGAGCTGCGGTGTATTCCCTGATAATGGCGCCTGTTTGCGAGCAGGCTTCGTCCAATGCACGTTCGGCATTGTCAATGATTACCTCCTCGCCAAAGGCATTGATAAAATGTTTGGTACGACCCGTGATCTGGATCCTGAATGGCGAAAGCGACGAAAACTTAATGGTATCCCCTATCATGTAGCGCCACAGGCCCGCATTGGTTGATATGATGAGCGCGTAGTTTTTGTTTAGTTCCACCTCATCAAGAGTAAGTGTTTCAGGGTTTTCATCGTGAAGGTTTTCGATGGGTAAAAACTCGTAAAAAACACCGTAATCAAGCATCAGCAGCATATCGCCGGGCTCTTTGGTATCTTGTATGCCAAAGAAGCCTTCGGAAGCGTTATAATTTTCGAGGTAATACATATCCTCATGAGGGATAAGCTTTTTAAACTGCTCGCGGTAAGGTGTAAAATTCACCGCGCCATGGAAATACATTTCCAGGTTGGGCCAAATTTCAAGCAGGTTATTTTTGCCGGTGATCTCCAGGATGCGTTTAAACAACACCAGGTTCCAGGTGGGTACGCCGCTGATACTGGTAACATTAACATCCTTAGTAGCATGGGCTATCTTCTCAATCTTTTCCTCAAAATTTTCGAGCAGGGCAATGTCTAAATGCGGTGTACGGTGAAACTCGGCCCACATGGGCAGGTTTTTCATGATCACCGCCGAAAGATCTCCAAAGGAAGTATCCGGACTTAGCTGACTGATCTGGTGACTGCCCCCGAGCGTCAGGATTTTCCCCGTAAACATACGGGCGTTAGGCTGATTATTGAAATAAATGGTGAGCAGGTCCTTGCCACCTTTAAAGTGGCATTCTTCCAACGCTTCTTCACTTACCGGGATAAATTTGCTCCTGTCGCTGGTAGTACCCGATGATTTCGCAAACCAGCGGATCTCTGAAGGCCACAGCACATTTTTTTCGCCTTTAAGCATCCGCTCAATGTAAGGCTTTAACGTATCGTAATTTTGTATGGGGACGCGCTCCTTAAACTGGCCCAGATTTTCGATACTTTTATAATGGTGTTTTTTGCCCCACTCCGTGTTTTCAGCAACCGATACAAGTTGCTCAAACCATTCTTCCTGCACTTCATTAGGGTACTTCATAAAAAGCTCTATCTGGTGGATACGCTTTTTCATGAACCAGGTAAATACGGAGTTAAAGAGGGTCATAGGGTTATTATTGAGGAAAAACCTTTCTTTTAAGCACAAAGTTTGCCCCAAGATACACTTTCCTCACCATTTCATTCTCAGCCAATACCTCGGGCACGCCTGATTCTAATATTTTACCTTCAAAAAGCAGGTATGCGCGGTCGGTGATCGATAGCGTTTCCTGCACGTTGTGGTCGGTTATTAATATACCGATGTTGCGGGTACGCAGTTTGGCCACCATCGCCTGGATCTCCTCTACCGCAATCGGGTCAACCCCTGCAAAAGGCTCATCCAACAGGATAAAGTTTGGCTCGGCAGCAAGCGCGCGGGCAATTTCTGTGCGACGGCGCTCACCGCCCGATAACAGGTCGCCCCGGTTTTTACGCACTTTGTGCAAGCTAAACTCATCGATCAGCTCTTCCAGCTTATCTTTTTGCTTTTCTTTAGACATATCGCCCATTTCAAGCACCGCCTTAATATTATCCTCAACCGAAAGCTTCCTGAATACCGAGGCTTCCTGCGCCAGGTAGCCTATCCCTTTTTGGGCACGGCGGTACATCGGATCTTGCGTTATGTCCTGATTATCCAGGTGAATAGTACCTTCATTAGGTTTTATCAAACCTACTATCATATAAAATGATGTGGTTTTACCTGCGCCATTAGGCCCAAGTAAACCAACAATTTCACCTTGTGCCACATCAAAAGACACGTCGTTAACAACGGTACGCTGCTTGTATTTCTTAACTAAATTATCTGCTCTTAGTATCATTTTTTGTCTGAACCATGATTTCCGGGATTCATGGATTACCCTGATTACCTCACCCAACCCTCTCCTAGGGAGAGGGCTTTAATTTAAAAGTCTCGCCCTTTGGGGGAGATTTAGAGGGGGTTAAACCTTATCCCCTTCACATTCAACTGTATCGTTCTTCTTTCGCGCCAAACATTTTCTTCTATCGAATAGCACATTTCGAACGGAACACCCGGCCTTAATTGTTCCAGGTACTGGCCGTGGTTAAAGGCTATGCAATCAAATGCTGCCGATCCTTCCTGCATTACGCTCATTTTAATGTGTGAGCCGCCAACCAAACCGGCGTTACCACTAACATACACATTTTTACTTATGAAAACCGGCGCCATATTTTCAGGCCCGAAAGGAGCAAATTGACTCAGGATCCTGAAAAATTTCGGCTCTATCTGGCTTAAACGTAATTCGGCGTCAATTTGTATTTGCTGAATCAATTGTTCGGGTTTTATGGTAGAGCTTACCACCTCTTCAAACCTTTCAATAAAAGCTTCAAGGTTTTCGGGGGCCATGGTAAGGCCGGCCGCATACTTATGCCCTCCAAACTGGATCAGCAGATCTTTGCAGCCACAAAGCGCTTCGTACAGATCATATCCTAAAACCGAACGTGCCGACCCGGCTACATGCCCATTTGAACGGGTAAGCACAATGGTTGGTCGGTAGTATTTTTCAGTAAGTCGCGACGCCACAATACCTATTACCCCTTTATGCCAATCTTCATTAAAAACCACCGTCGATTTACGGGCAATCAACACCTCGTCATTTTCTATCATGCCAAGCGCTTCGTCGGTAATGGTAAGATCATGCCCCTTGCGTTCGGTGTTACGCACATTGATCATGGCGCTTTTTTCTTTGGCAATATCTTTATCAGTGGCTATCAGTAATTCAACCGCATGTTTGGCGTCGTCTATCCTGCCGGCGGCATTAATCCGCGGGCCCAGCGAAAATACTACATCTGATATAGTATATGTCCCTGTCTTGCCCGCTATCTCCATCAAGGCTTTAACGCCTATACATGGGTCAGTATTTATTTTTTGCAGGCCGAAGTGTGCGAGCACCCTATTCTCTCCTGTGATATGAACAATATCACAGGATATGCTGATCACCACCAGGTCGAGATAGCAGTTTACTTCTTCAATTGGGATATTATTTTTTTCGGCATAGGCCTGGATCAGCTTGAAGCCAATGCCGCAGCCGGATAATTCCTTATATGGATATTCACAATCTTCGCGTTTAGGGTCAAGCACTGCCACCGCATTCGGGATAGATGTGCCTGGTAAGTGGTGATCACAGATAATAAAATCAATGCCTCTTTCATTGGCATAGTCAATTTTATCAACTGATTTAATGCCGCAGTCCAGCGCTATGATCAGGGTGATTCCGTGCTCAGCAGCATAGTCAATTCCCTGGGTAGAGATCCCATAACCTTCTTTGTAGCGGTCGGGGATATAATATTCAATATTGGTATACAGCTTTTTGAAAAAACTGTAGGTTAGCGCGACAGCTGTGGTGCCATCCACATCGTAATCACCGTAGATCATGATCTTTTCGCCTGCTGCTATGGCTTGCTCAATACGGAGGATGGCCTTTTCCATATCCTTCATCAGGAATGGATCGTGCAGATGCCGGTGATCGGGCCTGAAAAAATAGCGGGCATCTTCAAAGGTGGTAATACCACGCTGCACAAGCATAGCGCTTAGTACGGTATCAATGTTGAGTTGGGCTGCTAATTTTATTACATCATCATGGTTTGTATTATCCTTTAGCGCCCAACGTTTATTCATATCTTTGCAGCTTGAAACAGTAAATATACTTATGCTCTGTTAAAGAGCCAAAGGTACATTCAAAATCTGAGACTACGTTTACTATGGAATTTTTTGCTTTAGGTGAGGGCTCATATTCGGTTGATGCAACCAAGAAATTTATCCCATTCAACCCGGAAACTGATAACCCCAAAGACCGCCCGGCTTCGTTGTTCATTCACGTTAACCCCTTCCTAATCAAAACAAAAACCGATCTGATTGTATTGGATACCGGCCTTGGCTTTAAAGATACCCGCGACGAGCTCATGCTGCACCAAAACATCCGTAATGCGGGTTTCGATCCGGATGATGTAACCCTGGTGATGATGTCTCACCTGCATTATGACCACTCAGGCGGTTTGGTAGTTGAACGGAATGGTAAATTAGTACCCAGCTTTCCGCAGGCCGAGCACGTGATCAATAAACAGGAATGGGAGTTTGGGATCAGCGGCAAAGGCTCATCGTACCATGTTGAAATATTTGAAGCGTTACAGGCCGAAGGAGCTAAGATAACTTTAGTTGAAGGCAGCGGTGAGTTTAAACCGGGCATCAGGTATGAACATTCGGGTGGTCATTGCCCGGCGCATCAGGTATTTTGGTTTGATATAGAAGGCGAAAAAGTATTTTTTGGCGGTGATGAGCTTCCCGAACCAGAGCAACTGTTGAGGAAATTCATAGCCAAATACGATATGGACGGCCGCAAGGCTATGATGCTGCGCGAAGAATATGGTAAAAAGGCTGCCGCCGAAGGATGGAAATGCCTGTTTTACCATGCTAAATCGTTCACTATCGGAACCGTTGAAACAGAAGGAGACCATTTTAAGGTTAAACCGGTTTAATTTTCGGCAGCTACCTCAAAAAGTTCTTTTATCTTTTCAACGTTGAGCGGCTTGGAGATAAAATCTTTAACCAACGGATATGAACGCGCTTTGTTAATATCGTTGCTAAAAACGGATGATGAAATAATATAGATCTTGCTTTTGCCCAGGGGATCAAGGTTGAGGCGCTTATACTCATCCAAAAATTCCCAGCCATTCATAATGGGCATATTAATATCAAGCAAAATATAATCGGGCAGTTTATTAGGGTCTTTTCTCTGGATATCAGAAAGTTGCTCAATCGCATATTTTCCGTTCAGACAGGCCATAATTTCTGTATTAAGTAAAGCTTTCTTTATCAGTTTTATGGAGATAAAGTTATTTATCTCATCATCATCAACCAGTAATACACTTATGGCTTTATTGTTAATATTCATATCTAAAATTTAAGCGCGTTGTTTTATACGAGACCACGATTCAAAAAGTTATATTCCTTATAGTTGTAAATTATAAAAAACAATACATTTAAACGGCTCCGCAGCGTGAATATTTCATTTGATCTGGCCACTTAAATAAAGTTCAAAAAAATACAGGACAGAAATTAGCCATTGAATTTAAAAGGCGTAGTCATGCTCCACCCGGCAAATGCGTACTTTATAATTCAGGTACCATTTATCGCGCCCCTGCTGCTGGGCAAACAGGTGCCGGGCATTAGCTTTCCAATTCTTAATAGCTTCAACCGACTGCCAATAAGACACCGTAATTCCAACATTGTTACGCGCCGATTCAACGCCCAGAAAACCTTCCTGCTGCCGCGCCAGTTCAACCATTTCATTAGCCATATCGCCATAGCCTTCCTCTACACCGGTACGTACCGATGTGAATATTACCGCATAATAAGGCGGCTGTGGTGTTTGGGCGATAAGCCCCTCTAAATCTCCCCTAAAGGGGGAGACTTTTGAATTACCTTCGGGATTAGCTGAACTCATAATATATATTTGTGCGAAAAATAAAAACCCTCCTTGTTTAGGGGAGGGTTGATTTAAAATCTATTCAATCACGCTTTCTTCAAACTCATACTCTTCGAGCGGAGGGCATGAGCAGATCAGCGTTCTGTCGCCATAAGTGTCATTAACCCTGCCCACCGAAGGCCAGAATTTGTTGGCAGCAACATAAGGCAGCGGGAATGCCGCTTTTTGACGGGTATAAGGATGCTCCCACTCGTTGCCGGTAATTACAGCTACAGTATGTGGCGCATTTTTTAACGGATTGTTTGTTTTATCAGATAAACCATCAACCACATCGGCAATTTCATGGCGGATGGAGATCATGGCATCGCAAAAACGGTCGAGCTCATGCTTAGGCTCTGATTCGGTTGGCTCAACCATTACCGTACCCGCAACCGGGAACGAAACAGTTGGCGCATGGAAACCATAATCCATTAAACGCTTGGCAATATCCGTAACCTCAATACCTGCCGATTTAAATGAGCGGCAATCCAGGATCATTTCATGCGCACAACGGCCATTAGCACCAGCATATAGTACAGGGTAATGCTCCTGTAACCTGGCTTTAATGTAGTTGGCATTCAGGATAGCATAACGGGTAGCGTTAGTCAAGCCTTCGGCACCCATCATGGCAATGTAAGCATGTGATATGATGAGTATAGATGCAGAGCCCCATGGCGCTGCAGATACTGCATGGATTGATTTCCCCCTGTCGATATCAACTACAGCATGACCAGGCAAGTAAGGAACCAAATGTTTAGCAACACCAATTGGGCCCATGCCTGGGCCACCGCCACCGTGAGGGATACAGAATGTTTTATGCAGGTTAAGGTGACAAACGTCGGCACCGATATTGGCCGGACTGGTTAAACCTACCTGTGCGTTCATGTTAGCACCGTCCATATAAACCTGGCCGCCGTTTTCATGAATAATTTCGCAAATTTCAATAATGCTTTCTTCAAATACGCCGTGAGTTGATGGATAAGTAACCATCAGGCATGAAAGCTCGTTTTTGTATTGCTCAGCTTTGGCGCGCATGTCTGCAACGTCAATGTTTCCGTTATCATCGCACTTAACCACCACTATCTTCATGCCAGCCATAGCTGCAGATGCAGGGTTGGTACCGTGTGCCGATGAAGGGATCAGAGCAATATTACGGTGGCTATCGCCCCTGTCATTGTGATAAGCGCGGATTACCATTAAACCGGCATACTCGCCTTGCGCACCGGCATTTGGCTGCAGGCTCATGGCTGCAAAACCAGTGATCTCGCTTAGCCAATTGTTGATCTCATCAAACAACTGCATATAACCGCCAACCTGGTCGGTTGGGGCAAATGGATGGATTTTACTGAACTCGGCCCAGGTAACAGGTACCATTTCGGTGGTAGCGTTCAGTTTCATGGTACAAGAGCCTAAAGCTATCATAGAGTGGCAAAGCGAAAGATCTTTCGCTTCCAGTGATTTGATATAACGCAGCATTTCATGTTCAGACCGGTGGGTATTGAACAGGCTGTGCGTTAAATATGCAGAGGTACGCTGAAGTTCTGTAGGAATAACCGTTTCAAGGCTTGCATTAACGCCATCGAAATCAACATCGTTAAATGTTTTACCTTTAACTTTGGCAAAGAACCTTACTATGGTTTTGATATCCTCAACCGAAGTTGTTTCATCGATAGAGATAGTAACTATTGAACCTTCATAGTTTAGGTTCATTTCGTTATTCAACGCTTCAGAATGAATAGGGCCTGCAAGATGTGCTACATCAAACTTGACAGTATCAAAGTACGCTTCGTTAAGCTGCTCATAACCAAGCTGTCCTAAAGTTTTAGCTGTTAATACGGCTAAACCGTGGATCCTTTCGGCAATCGCTTTAATCCCATCCGGACCATGATATACGGCGTACATACCAGCCATAATAGCTAACAGTGCCTGTGCGGTGCAGATATTTGAGGTAGCTTTATCGCGGCGAATGTGCTGCTCGCGGGTTTGCAGGGCCATGCGCAGGGCATAATTATTGGCGCTGTCGATAGTAACACCGATGATGCGGCCCGGGATAGAACGTTTATACTCTTCTTTAGTAGCGAAGAAAGCGGCATGAGGGCCGCCAAAACCCATCGGTACACCAAAACGTTGTGATGAACCAACTACAATATCGGCGCCCCATTCGCCCGGAGGGGTTAATAGCGCAAGGCTCATGATATCGGCAACAACGGTAAGCTTAATCCCTTTTTCATGACCTTTTGCAGCAAAATCGGCGTAGTTATAAACCGCGCCATTACCTGCAGGGTATTGTACAATAGCGCCAAACATATCGTCGGTTAACTCAACCGTACGATGGTCGCCTATTTTTAGCTCAATGCCATAAGGCTCTGAACGGGTTTTTAAGATATCAATAGTTTGCGGGAACACTTCTTCAGAAAGGAAGAAAACGTTGGCGTTGTTATTTTTACGCAAGGTATATTGCATAAACATAGCCTCGGCAGCGGCAGTACCTTCATCAAGCAATGAAGCATTGGCAATTTCCATACCGGTAAGGTCAATAACCATGGTTTGGAAATTTAGCAAAGCCTGCAGGCGGCCTTGTGCAATTTCGGCCTGGTATGGGGTGTACTGCGTGTACCATCCGGGGTTTTCAAGAATATTGCGCTGAATAACGCCCGGTACAATTACATCATAGTAACCTTTGCCGATGAATGACTTGAAAACTTTGTTTTTTGAAGCCGTTTGCTTTAAGGTGTTCAGGTAATCGAACTCGCTTTTTGCCGCGGGCAGGTTAAGCGGTTTGGCAAGCCTGATCTTTTGCGGTATGGTTTGCTCTATTAATTCATCAAGCGTACTTACACCGATGGTTTTTAACATTTTGGCCGTGTCGGCCGCGCTTGGAGCAATGTGCCTCGACTGAAACTGCTCCTGATAGGTTGTATTCAACTTCATGAATTAATCGTCCCTCTTAAATTTACCGCAAAGGTACGATTTTGCAACATGAGTAACAATTAGCTAATATGATATTGACAATGCATTTACAGGAAAAAAATGTAATTTGGCTCTTGAATACCTAAACATGACGGGCAGGCGAGTTTTACTCTTTATCACTATTTTTCTTTTCATCAGCTTTAAAAGCTTTTCAGCTGTTTTTACGGTAACCAGCAATGCCGATTCGGGGCCGGGTACCTTGCGCGAAGCATTAACCTTAGCCGCGGCTAATGGCAGTGCGGAAAAAGATTACATTTATTTTAATTTACTGGATTTGAGCGAAGCGGGAAGGACGATCTCGTTAGCAACAAAGTTGCCCCCAATGACATCTAACCTGGTCATTGACGGCAGTACGCAGCCAGGTACTAAATTTGGCATCAGTGACGCTAAGGTTCAGATCACCTTTAAATTTGTATATCCAGATCAGCTAAGTGTATTGAGTAGTGATGGCGCAGGTTTCCTCGAGATTTATGGCCTATGGATAAATTGCGACTCGACTGGATGGGGAGGTGCCGGCATAGGAATAAGCAATTTTAATAAAGTTATCGTAGGAGCACCCACAAAGGGCAATATTATAAATGGTGCAAATGTTGGTATACACACTGGTAAAGTATGTATTTATCAAAATAACAATTCTGGAACAGACATAACCGGAGAACAAGCAGGAGGAGGCCATGTGGGGATTTCTTGCGACGATGTAACGGTTGGCGGATCGCCCACTACTGGCAATATTTTTTTTAAAATGGATGTGAGCTTTGAAAATCCCTCAAACAACCAATTAATTTTAAGCTACAATAAATTCGGAACAAATTACACTGGAACAAAACGAGTACCTCTAAATCTTTTCTCGCAAATTACACGCTTGGTAGTGCAAGGGGTCATTTCTCCCGGCAACGAGATTCCGGTTAACGCAGTGATAAACAATAATATTTTTGTAGATGAATATGCTGGTATTTTATTAAGTGTAACAGACTTGAGTGGCCAGGTTACGATACAGGGCAATTCATTTAACACCGATCCTACGGGAACGATAAATTATCTCGCTAACACAAATACCATAGCATCTATGCGCGATATTCTTTTAAGAGCTAGTGCCAATATTTTAGTTGGGGGCGACGATCCTGCTCAAAAAAATCTGATTGCTTATGGCGGATTGGGAATTGATTATGGCTCATATGGTAAATATGCTTTTAAACGTAATAGTATATTTTGTGTGGATGAGATAACAGGTACGAGTTACAACCGAGATAAGCTTCCACTGGTTAAGATTACTTCTGTATCAGATAACCAGGTAGCCGGTACAGCCACACCCAATGCGGATATTGAGCTGTTTAATAGCGATTGTAGCTGCAACTTGCCAAATCCAAAAAAATATTTCACAACGGTTAAGGCAGATGCGAATGGCAAGTGGACGTTTAACGGACCTGTAAATGGCTATGTTATGGCTTCGGCAACTTTTAATAATTTAACAGGATTATTTACCGGGCTGGAGATTGACGACTCGAAAGCGATAATCACCAACTTCACTTGTACAGCCAAAGGATCTATCACCGGAATCAAAACGCCTTATACCACGGGCATTAGCTGGTATAACGAACAAAACCAACCAGTTGGCAACTCAATTGATTTGAAAGATGTTCCCGCTGGAAATTACACACTGAAAATAAACACAGGTACCCCATGCCAACTTACAAAGCAGTATCAAATAGTAGATAAGTCGCTGGTTGTTGATGCAAGCAATATTTACATCAAGCCTGCATCCTGTGGTTCGTCTAATGGATTAATTTGGGGTATAAAGACTAATGTACCTGCTATCCTTACCTGGCATGGCGCAAATATGGGCGGCACAGTATATGGTACAGAGGTTTCAAATGTACCTGCAGGAAATTACACATTTACTTTTACAAACTTAGATGGCAGCTGCCCGCAAACCATTTCTCCTATAATTGTTAAAAGTGTTGATGGCCCCAATATCGATCAATCGCATCCCGATATCCGATCAACCTCCTGTGGCCAATCTACAGGTTCCATTAAAAACATTATTGTCACAGGTGCCGGCAATATAAAATACAGCTGGCTCAATGCCCAACATCAGGAAGTTGCCAACACCAATGACCTGACTGGCCAACCTGCCGGGGTATATACATTAAAAGTAACCGACGACAGTCAATGCGGAGAGATATATTCTTCTGAGATCAACATACCCGAAACCAACGGCATAACGCTTAACGAAAACAGTGTCACACGCGTCCCTGCCACTTGTAGCCAAAACAACGGCAGTATTAAAGGAATAACCGCTCCCGGAGCAACGCATTATAAATGGATCAATACTGCTACCAATAACCAAGCCGGTTCAAGCCCCGATCTGGCAGATGCCGCCGCGGGCAGTTATCAGCTTATAGCAAGCAATGATTTTGGATGCAGCAAACCAAGCCAGGTTTATACTATCGATGCTATTCCTGTTACTGTTTATCCAAATTATGCGGCTAACGTTACTAACAGTTGTTCCGGCCAAAATAGTGGTTCCATCACCCTTACAACTGATCCCCTGGTTAAAACCATGCGCTGGATTGATGGCAACGGCCAACCCGCGGGCACAGATGCAAATCCGCACGGCCTTAAACCCGGCACTTATAAAGTTTACTTTACCGATGCCAGCGGCTGCGAAACACTTTATCCGCATGATTTTACCGTTAACGAAATTGATCCCCTGCAAATAGTGGCAAACTCAGAAACCCGTACCGATGATCAATGCGGATTAAATACGGGGGGTATAAAAAACATTCAGGTTAAAGGCGGCACACAACCCTACACCTATTTATGGCTTAATGTAGCCGGTGAGCATTTGGTTACGTCGCAAGATCTTACAGACGTCGGTGCCGGGGATTACACGCTGCAGGTTCAGGACGCCAGCGGTTGCGGCGTTATGGCAAGTCGCATTTATACTGTTTTAAATGAAAACAGCAGCATGGATGCGCCGGTAATTGCCCCTTTGCAATTATGCGCCCCGGGCGAAGCTTTGCTATCCGTCAGTTCTCCATCTGCCGGGAATACCTATCGTCTTTATGATTCGCAAACAAGCACTCAATACCAGGATGAACAAACCAATGGCATCTTCAAAATCAAAGCAAATCCCAATAGCACTTATTATATAAGCCAGGTTAGCGGCCAGTGCGAAAGCGAACGAACCCAGGCGCAAATAACCATCAGCTTATCTGCTATTGATATCCCAAACGCGTTCACACCTAATGGAGACGGCAAAAATGACTACTGGAAAATAAACAATGCTCAAAATTATCCGCAGGCAATAGTCCAGATATTTACCAGGTACGGGCAAAAAGTATTTGAATCAAAAGGGTATAGCGTACCGTTTGACGGGACTTATAATGGCACCAAACTTCCTTCGGGAGTGTACTATTATATTTTAAATCTCGGTAAAAGCTGCAATTTGCTCTCAGGCAGTTTGTCAATCATCAGGTAACTATACAGCATTTCACCATTTTGATGTTATTTATTGTATAATAACCATCTGATCAATATAATATTCACAGTGTACTTACAGCAAAAAAGTGTATTTTGCAGCTGATTACCTAAATCAATGTTTATCAAAAAATTATCACTCTTAGTACTACTCATATCGATCTTGTGTTTCAATGTGGCCCTCGGTGCTACATTTATAGTAACCAGCAATATAGATGCCGGTCCCGGAACACTTCGCGAAGCCTTAACAAATGCAGCAGCTAACGGTACCGCAACACAGGACATCATCCAGTTTAAATTACCGGGAACACTCGTATCTGATAGAACCATCAGGCTAAGAAGCCAGTTGCCTGCCATTACATCTAACGTTGTTATTGATGGCACAAGTCAAGCTGGCATAGCTTTTGGCGTATCTGATGCACGGGTTATCATTGAGCCTGAAATAACACCTGTAAATTTCAGCGGTCTTTTTATTAACGGCGATCCAAACTCGGGAGGGGCGGTAGCAAAAAGCATTGAGATCTACGGCCTGTATATCCGCAACTTTGCCAAGATCACCAACTTCTCCAATCCCGATTTTAACCAGGGTTCGGGTATTTATATTTTAGGTGATGCCTCAAATATCATAATAGGCGCGCCGGGCAAAGGCAACGTTATATGCGGAAACCTTAATGGTATTGTTAATTATTCAAACTACTATAACGTTAACGGCCTTGCCGATGCAAGCATTCAAAGCAATATAATCGGTTTACTTGACGACGGCTATACAGCCGCCAGCAATTTTGACGGATTGAACCTTTTCATCAGCAAAACTGTTAACATAGGTGGTGCAAATGCCAATATGGGCAACATCATATCGGCCAACGCTGTAAACATCGGTATCGGCAACACGTCCAATTTTACTGTGGTGCCAGGGACTATCAATATTCAAAATAACAAAATAGGCACTGATTATACCGGCAAAAAGGATTTTAAAAACATCCCGATATTTCAGCAGAACGCGTTTATGAAGGCTTATGGCATCAGTATCAATGCTACTAATACTACGGCTAATATCAGCGCCAATATTATTTCGGGGCAACGTTTTGCAGGGATCGCTATTGAGCAGGCTACATTTAATATTACAGGTAATAAGATAGGTACTGATATAACCGGCACGGCCGATCTGGGAAACGGCGAAGGCATCAGGGTTGGCGAAAGTTCGTCGGGCACCATTGGAGGGCCGAATGCAGCAAATAAAAACTACATTGGTTATAATCAGTATGGCATTGAATCCCTTAACAGCAGGCATACACTCATAACCCGGAACAGCATTTTTTGTAATAAAGATTATGGCATAAGCATCATGAGTAATTATTACACCGTTCCTTTTGTGCAGGTGCTCAATTTTGGCAGTACAGCGGTATCGGGAGTAGCTACACCAAACTCGGCTATCGAACTTTTCTTCTCAGACGATTGCGGAACTATATGTCAGGGCAAAACCTATATTACCACCGTTCAGTCGGATGCGAGCGGCAAATGGACATATTCAGGCAGTATCGCCAAAGCAGTAATAGCCACTGCTACCGATGGTAGTAACAACACTTCTCCGTTTTCATCGTTGGTAATACGTGATGATGATATAGTTGTTAAACATTATACCTGTACCCCCGGCAGCATCACCATAAAGCAAGACAGAAGCGGGTTATTATTTCACTGGGATAAAAAGGAGCAGAACGGCAGCCTTACAGCAATAAAAGATGGTCAGAATGTTTCGGGCCTTTTACCCGGCACCTATCAGCTCACGGTTCAATACCCGGGTGGCTGCCAGAAGGTAACACAACTTTTTGAAATAAAAGATCTTCGGATCAAGATCCAAAACGTAATTGTTCCGGTTCCGGAATGCCGCCAAAAACTGTTCCCTTTTAACGTAAACTTTACCGGTGGTGCAGGCAATCTCACTTTTACATGGAAGGACAAGAACGGCAACGTAGTGGCCAATACCCAGGCCCCCTACCTACCCGAAGGCTCATTTACTGTAACTATTCAGGACGAGGCCGGCTGTTCGGCAACATCAACCCTTACGCCACCTATAAAAGCCAAACCGGGCCCCGATTATGACCTCTCGACCATTTCGGTAAAATCTGCTCAATGCGGGGTTGCCGACGGCGCCATAAAAAACATTACACCCATCCCCTCAGGGATAGGTACACTTACCTACAAATGGCTGGATGCCAC
This sequence comes from Mucilaginibacter gossypii, assembly GCF_017569325.2. Classification (NCBI taxonomy): domain Bacteria; kingdom Pseudomonadati; phylum Bacteroidota; class Sphingobacteriia; order Sphingobacteriales; family Sphingobacteriaceae; genus Mucilaginibacter; species Mucilaginibacter gossypii. The sequence continues at coordinate 4,454,065 of NZ_CP071878.2, forward strand.
GGGCAAAACCGTTAGTACTTCAAAAGATCTGGTAGGAGTCAAAGGCGGTACCTATACCCTCGTACTGATGGATCAAAGTGAGTGCAGTCCTTATTCTACCCCGCCGATCCCTATTTCAGAAACAAATTCGGTAATCTTTTATGGCGGGGCTATAACCCCAGCGAAATGCGGTGAAAATAACGGTGCTATAACCGGGGTTTCAGCACCAAACGCCGATAAATTTCAATGGTACGATCCACAAGGTAACCCAATGCCTACCAACCCTGCAAACCTGGATATTTCTCCCCTCCCCGACGGCACATACCGGCTGAACGCGTTAAATACTCATACGCAATGCAGCAACGACGCCTATTTTACAGTTAACCGTTTGGCACCCGAGGTATTTACCATTAAAAACCTTATTAACACACCTACTACCTGCGGGCTCAACAATGGCAGCCTGCATATTGATTTTGAGGGAAGTATAAAGCCAAGTTCTTATCAATGGGTTGATGCAGCCGGTACAACAGTAAGTTACGGTACCGATGTTCCAAACGCCGCCCCCGGTTCATATACGCTTCATGTAACCGATAAAAATGGATGTGCTTCTGTATTGGGTACCTGGGTAATACAGGCAACCCCTTTGCTACAATTTTCGGCGAATAATGCCCCGGTAGCCAAGCCCGATGAGTGCGACCAGCTATTGGGCAGCATTACGGGCATTGATGTTTCCGGCGGTGTGCCTCCATATAAATTTATCTGGACCGACGCCACCGGCAATACCGTGGGGAACGATAAAGATTTAATAAATGTTGGCAAAGGCACTTATTCATTGACAGTTACTGATAACACTACCTGTGCAATTCCGTTACCATTCAGCAAGGAGGTTGGCAACCAAAAATTTATCCCAGACGCACCGGTATTAAACGACCAACGGATCTGCCTGCCCGGAAAAGTGGGCCTGTCTGTTTTAAACAAAACTACAGGCATGTATAATTTATATGCCGATGCTACATCAACAACACCGCTTCAAACCAGTAATACCGGCAATTTTGAAGTATTAATAACCGAAACCAGTGATTATTATATCTCATACAGCATAGGGTCATGCGAAAGCCCGCGCACCAAAACACATATTGAAGTTGTATTGGTCGATGTAAAATTCTCCAATACCATAACCCCCAACGGCGATGGTATAAACGATTACTGGAAGATAGAAGGCCTTGAAAAATTCCCCGGCACTTTAGTTCAGATCTTTAACCGTTACGGAAAAAGGGTGTTCGAATCAAAAGAGTACGCCACGCCATTTTCAGGGCAGTTTAATGGCTGGCTGCTGCCTTCGGGGGTGTATTATTACATCATTAACCTCAATACTCCTTGTAAGCTGCTATCTGGCAACCTTACATTGATCAGGTAAATTTTAACAACATCATGACTAACCTGCCGCTTCTTTTGCGGCGGGTATATTATATTATAAAGGATATTAAACAAAAACCGTAACTTACTGGCAGGCAATATCAACCAATACTAACAAACCAGTTTATTGCCCAAATCAATTTATAAACTAACATTCAGATTAGGTTGCAGCCATGAAACACAAGTTGTTTCTGTTTACGCTATTTTTATTGCTGACCTGTTTAAATGCAGAGGCCTCGGTATTTACCGTTACGAGTAATGCCGATGCAGGAACGGGCACACTGCGCGAGGCCCTTACTAAGGCAGCCGCCAATGGCACAATTCAGCAGGATGTTATTAATTTTAACCTGCCGGGCAGCGTGACCATCACACTTTTTACGCAGCTCCCCGAGGTTACCTCTAATTTAATTATCGACGGCAGCACACAGCCAACACCCAAACTCGGCAGAAGTGACGCCAGGGTTTATATCATACCCGATATAAGCTATACTTTTCCGGGGACTAAGGCAGCAGCCCTGTTGATGACCGAAGTTACCAATGTGGAAATATATGGCTTATGCATAAAAGGTTACAGCAGCAAACTCATAAACTTTAACGGCAACCTGCTTTTCACCGCTGTATCGGCTTACGATTGTACCAATATTACCATAGGCGCACCGGATAAAGGAAATGTTTTTTGCGATAACATCTACGGTGTGTATTGCGGCACCAACTCACTAACCGACTCAAAGAATAATGATAATATCAATATCCAATCAAATTTTATTGGTTATGACGAATCGGGAACAAATGTTGTTGAATTAGGGTATGCACTTGATATAACCGCCGATAACTCATTAGTGGGTGGCCCTACCTCCAAAGAAAGAAACTATTTTGCTACCGCGATAGCCCTAAATGGAACCGATAATAAATTTATCAACAACTCGCTTTCACTTGATGTGAACGGGCAGGACAACCGCGTAAACGGGGCATCCATACTTGTACGGTTTCAGGGAAGCAATACGCAGGTAGCCGACAATGATTTTTGTTCTACACAATTTCAGTTTATATCTGTAAACAGCTTCACTTTTATGCGTAATAAGCAAAGCAGTATACCGGGTAATTCGGGTATGTACTTATTTAAATGCAATAATGCTTTTATTGGCGATGATAATGATAACGATATCAATATCTTTAGTAATGACGGCGGCGCTTTCTATGCGGTCGAATCAAACAATATTACTATAGCCAAAAACAGTATTTCCTGCAATACAACACCATACCTGATATCAAGTGGCACAGCCATTCCCAACATTAATATAGTTGTAAACAGTGCTGCAGAATTTTCAGGAACGGCATCGCCGGGAGCTGCTATTTACATTTATAACGACAACACAGATTGCTCTGTTTGTAACCCGGTACAATACCTGGTTACGGTTGTTGCAGACGCAGCGGGTAATTGGAAGTTTACTGGCGATTTTCACAATAAAAAGCTGGTGGCAAATGCTACGCTTAACAATAGCTCATCCGAATTTACCCAACCGGTGATTTCGACGTCGGCCGCCGATTATGTGAAGGTTAATCCTACTTGTTTTAAAAACAACGGATCAATCACCCTGCAAAACTTAAAGAACGTTATCGGGGTTGACTGGTATAATGACCAGGATCAATTAGTACAATCCGGCGGCCCAAAACTGGAGGGTGTTGGCGTTGGCACCTATTACGCCAAATGCTATAACGGAAATTGTTTTGCCAAATCTATCCCCATAACCTTAACCAGTTCAAATCCCGGCATTGATGATTCAGGGCTTCAAAAAGTGAATGCTTCCTGCGATGCAGCAAATGGCAGCATCAGTAATTTAAAGCTTATCAATACAAACGGCGGTACACCACCATTAAGGTGGACAAATGAAGCCGGAGATGTAATACGCAACACACTGGATATCGACGGGCTTCCCGGCGGAACATATACACTAACCATCGATCCGGACGGTTGCGCTGTGCCCTATCACATTACCCTGCTTAACCAGGAGCTTGTTATCGATCCGCCTGTAATAAGCAGCTTTCAATTGTGCGGTCCGGGCGAAACCGTTATACCTGTTAGCAATCCGGCAACAACGTCAACCTACAGGCTCTATGATAGTGAAACCAGTACTACTCCACTTGATGAGGAACCCAATGGCAAATTTAAAGTAAACGTTACCGCCAACCGGAGTTATTATATAAGCCGTTTTAGCAACGCTTGTGAAAGCACCCGCACAAAGGTTGATGTAAGTGTAGGCCTTTCAAACCTTAATATTGCCAATGTAATTACTCCCAATAATGATGGTATCAATGATTACTGGCAGATAGCAGGAATGGAAAACTATCCATCGGCCACCGTAAAAATATTTAACCGTTATGGCAAAAATATTTTTAACTCCATAGGATACAGCCACCCGTTTAACGGCACCTATAATGGCAAACCATTACCTACGGGCAGCTATTATTATATCATTAACCTCAGCTCGGGCTGTGGCTTATTATCGGGCAGTTTAAGCATTATCCGTTAGCGATAATTGCCTCAGGTACATTTGGATAGTGTTTTCCAAACCATAATACAAGGCATCGCTTACCAGGGCGTGCCCAATGCTTACCTCAAGCAGGCCGGGTATATTTTCTGCAAAATATTTCAGGTTATGTAAATCCAGATCGTGACCGGCGTTAAGACCCAGACCAGCCTGCTGAGCCGCTTTTGCTGCCTCGATATAAGGAGCAATAGCAAGTTCTTTCCCCTGCGGAAAATGAGTAGCATAGCCTTCGGTATAAAGTTCTACACGGTCGGTACCGGTTTTGGCTGCGCCCTCAACCATTGCAGGTATTGGATCAACAAAAATAGATACACGGATCCCGGCTTCTTTAAATACCGCTATCATATCTTTTAAATAATGATAGTTGGTGATGGTATCCCAGCCATGATTTGAAGTGATCTGCCCTAAAACATCAGGTACCAGGGTAACCTGCTCGGGTTTATTGGCAAGCACCAGGTCGATAAATTTTTGTTCCTGGCAATTGCCTTCAATATTAAATTCTGTAGTAACAATTTTCTTAAGTTCGAACACATCGTTATAACGAATGTGGCGCTCATCGGGCCGGGGGTGCACCGTTATTCCCTGCGCGCCAAAACGTTCACAGTCTTTAGCAACCTGGATCAGGTCGGGATTATTGCCCCCCCGCGAATTACGAAGGGTGGCTATTTTGTTGATGTTGACAGATAGACGGGTCATACTTCAAAGTTATAGATCATTTAGATAAATTGGCGGATATATTTAACTTTAAACCATGAAGCCTAAACAATTTATCACCGAGCTGATCGTATTGATAATACTGTATTTATTTATTGCATTTGGTATACGCTTTTTGCTGGGTATTTTTTGGGGAAATTCAAGTTTCGACATAGCGCTGCATGACACCTATTTCACACTTCCATTCAACTGGATAGATTTTACTTTATTTCCGTTTCTATTGCTTACAGCTATCGTTTATTTGATCCGGTCATTAACCAGTCGTTTTAAAAAGCAACACATAAATATCATCCTGATAATAAGCAATTTGTCTTTAATACTTTCAACTTTTAATATTTACAAAACAGTTCTGTTTTTTGAACAGCATACAACTCATGCGGGGGATGGATGGACAGTTTATCCTCCCCTTTCTGCGCTTGACCGACAACAACCGGGGCCACTGCCTTCAGAACGCCTGCTTTTCGATCATTATGTACTGACTTTTATTATCATTTTTATGCTGATATTAGTTGTCAGTACCTTTGTTGCCGGCAAAAACTGGGATGCAAAACCTCATGAACAAAACATTCACTAATTTAATATTCGCGCTATTTTGCACTTCTACCATTTTTATTGAGCAAACATCAGCGCAAACCGTTTACCGCAAAATCGGGAACTACAAGGTTTACTATGGCTGGGCGCATAATTATCCGCAAGACTGGATGATCCTTCGCCGCTTTGATAATGAGGGGCGCAATTACCTGTTGATGGTGAACCCGCAAACCCTCGAAACCAAAATAAACGAAAGCAGCTTTTATCAGATCAAACCCATGACGATGGAGCAGGCGCGTGAGTTTTTTAAAAGCACGCCCTATCAAAAGGCATTGGCAAAAGCCGAAAAGCAATCCATCAACATCCAGGACGCAGGCATCGAAAGCGGAATCCCCAAACAAACCGGCATCAGCCTTACCGCCGACCTTTGCCCATCGCACCGCCCGTTGGATAAACGCATCTTCACCGACATTTTCACCGAATTTAAAAAAGTAGAGCGCCCTGTACCAATAGCGCTTTCCATAACCGGCATCTGGATGCGCCAGCACCCGCAGGACCTGGCCTGGCTAAAACAAATGCAGGCTAACCGTGAGATCTACATCACCTGGATCAATCATTCCTTCAATCACCGGGTTAGCCTGAAAGCTCCGCTTAAAGAAAACTTTTTACTTGAACCAGGAACAGATATTAGTTATGAAGTACTGGAAACAGAACAGGCCATGCTGCGTAATGGGCTATTACCATCTGTATTTTTCCGCTTCCCGGGCCTGGTATCTGATCAGCAACTGGTATACCGAATTACCGGTTTCGGCTTGATCCCGGTTGGTACCGATGCATGGCTGGCTAAAGGCCAACAACCCCAAAATGGCAGTATTGTGCTCATACACGGAAACGGCAATGAACCTGTAGGCGTTAACGATTTCATTAAACTACTGCAGTCAAAAACACGATCAATTGCCGGTAAGCAATGGTTACTGTATGATTTACGCGAAAGTGTGGATGAAGAGTTTAGTGAAACGCCATGAGGAAAAGCCAGCAGTGCACAGTGGCAATTAGCAGTGCAAACGCGCAGACTTACGAAGTTTAGTTTTAAAGTTTTTTGAGTATGACTTAAAATAAAAGCCCCATAGCACTCGCTGCATGGGGCTTTAAACCTAAACCTTATCACAAATCCGGGTTTGGATACCCGTAATTGAATTGTAAATATAAACATGATTTTAATAATTTCATGGGCTTTGTTACAATTTAATTCTTTTGCACCATATAACATCCATTTATATAAATCTCATATTTTTTTCACCTTAATTTAACAGTATATTCAGAATGGTGTCTGCATCGTTTTATCCGGATGCTAAAAACAGATGTCTCATGACTTTCTCTCAAGACTTTACGCTACGAGAAGCAGCAATGCCTTAAAATTATTTACTCATTCAACATAAACTTATCAACTCCGTGTGCCGGTTGCCATTTATCTCCAGGTTCAAAATAATGCCAAAGCAGGGCCGATACTTTTTTGATCAGCAATCCAGCCTCATTGTCGGGTGTCCAACTGGTATCTTTGTTATGATTAGTAATGATCGAAAACACATAATCTCCATGCGGGGCATTCACCAGCACGGTTTCTGACCTTGATTCATCAACCGCTCCCTGTTTGGAAATAGTATGTATATAAGGCGGAATTTGCGACAACGCGTGCTCATCCCAGTAAACGCGGCCCATGTTACGGTACATCCGCTCGCTGGCTGCCGGGCTTACCGCCTTACCTTCGCGTATCATGGCAAACAGGCGGCACATTTCGCGGGGGGTGCTTACTCCCCAACCATAGATCTTGCGGATAGCTTCCCTGCCCGGCACACGTGAATTTACCCGCATTACCTTAAAGTCATTTTGATTGAGCCAGTTGTTGATATATTCGCCGCCCACCAGCTTTTGCAGCCACAAACTTGCGGTATTATCGCTCATGGTGATCATGAGCATAGCCACTTTACTCAATTGTACAGTGTCTTTATCTTTGAACGAGCCCAGCAAATCTTCACCTGCATAAAGCAATGAGTCTCGGTAAACTAATTTTTGATTATACTTCAGCTCACCTTTTTCTATCTTATCCATCACCCCGCATTGAATGCTCACTTTGATCATACTGGCTGTAGGGAACAGCGTATCTGCATTGATCTCCGCCGTTTTGCCGTTTTTTAAATTATGTACATAAATGCCAACCTGGCCCTGAAAATCTTTGACAGCTTCATTCAATTTAGCGGTGAGTTTACTGTCGGTTTGTGCAAATGCCGGTGCTGCTAACAATGTCAACAACAGTAAGGTAAGTTTATGTTTCATGTGATAGCAATTTAAAAAATGAAAATACAAATTTTAATATAACAGGCAATCACTCGTTTATATTTGCTAAAACATCCGTTAGCCCATGAACCATTTTGTTGATATTACCAACCGCAAAGTGCTGTACCGCTTAATGCTCAACCTGCGGCCCGAAGCAGCGCCACTTTGGGGCAAAATGAAACCGCAGCAAATGATTGAACACCTTATTGACCAGGTTCAGTATACCAACGGTGTAAAAATACCAGCCTGGGATGGCCCGGATGATAATACAGCTGCACGTAAACACGCCGCCATTTATACCGATGCAGAAATACCCCGTAATATTTTTTTGGAAGAATTGGCGGATACCTTAATCTACCCCAATTTGGAAACAGCTATTAATCAGCTAATGAAAGAACTTGACACGTTCGACAGGTATTTTAATACCTCCGATGTTAAAGTGATCCACGGCGCCTTTGGCCCTATGGATTATTATGAGTGGATCATATGGCACGGAAAGCATTTTACACATCATTTGAAGCAGTTTGGCGTGATAGCGTAGGGGACTTTCTCATCGTGCAACCGGCTACCTTACCCGCTCAACATTGACATCAAACTCACCTCCAGGATAGACCCTAACGATGCAATTATAATCTACTACTAAAGGCTGTCCGTTATCTATTCCGGGCTTCCATTTTCTGGATTTCTTGATAAGTCTGACCAGTTGCCTATCCACATTATTATTCCCTTCGATTACGAGTTTAACATTAACAGGTGTACCATCTTTTTCGATGCTAAATCTGACAACTGTACTTTGCTCTTTACTAACTGATACAGCGTCTAAGTTGTTTTTAAGGTAATCATAAAAGCGGGACATACCGCCAACGTATTCTGGCGGTAACCGTACAAATCCCACAGCAGTAATTGGTTGTTTTATGGAGTCGACGGTAGCTTGGTGTTTTATCCTGGTTGTATCACCGGCCGATGCTCTAACTTTTTCCTGAGCAAAAACATCTCTATTTAACGTAGTCAACCCTAATGCAATTAGTCCGACAGAAAGCCACCGTTGCCATTGTGGTTGCGGCGTATAAGTTATACTTTGTTTATCAAATACCCCACAGTGTATTTTATCTCCATTGTTTACAGACCCGAGAATATTGACACCGCCCACTCCCCTATGATCGTTTATTATCTTGTTGCACCCGGCAGAATATCTATCGCTGTTACAGGCAGTAAGATCGTCTATTGTTTTTGTACATTTAAATATGATCTGAATATCTTGAGCCTGCTTCATAAGGTAAAGGAAATTTTGGTGTATAAACGAATCCAATGTACTTGTCATTATATCAGTCTGAAAAAATTGTAGTTCTACAATTCATATGTAACTTCTATAAATCAGCTTCAAATAGTAACTTTGTTGTTCTTCAAAAATAAACGAAGTAAACGTCATTGCAAAACACAAAATAATCGCAAACTATACAAAGCGGTCTTACAAACCCGTGATTGCTTCGTTCTTTACAATGACGGGTTGAGAAATACTATATGAAATTCCTCCGCTGGCTTTTAATCCCGTTTTCGCTGATCTATGCCCTGGCTGTGGCTATTCGCAACTGGTGTTATGACCGGGGAATTTTCAAAAGCACTGGTTTTGACATGCCGCTGATCGTAGTCGGCAACCTGGATGTTGGCGGCGCCGGTAAAAGCCCCATGACCGAATATCTGATCAGACTGTTGAAGGACAATTATAAAATTGCCACGCTTAGCCGGGGCTACGGTCGTATTACCAAAGGTTTTTTGCTGGCATCTGGCGAAAGCAAAGCCTCGGATATCGGTGACGAACCTGCACAGTTCAAACATAAATTCCCGGATCTTGATGTTGCCGTTTGCGAAAAGCGGGTTGATGGCGTTGAGCAGTTAAAAGACGATCATGATGTTATTATTTTAGATGATGCCTACCAGCACCGTGCGCTTGAACCGGGCATGAGCATTTTGCTTTTTGATTACAGCCGTGTTAACGAACCCCATTTTCTGCTCCCGGCGGGTAACCTGCGCGAGCCATTCGGCGGGCGCAAAAGGGCGGATGTCATCATCATCAGTAAATGTCCGGCTTCGCTTACCGATCTGGAACAAGCCCGCGTGATTAAACGGATCAAACCGTATCCGCACCAGTCGCTATTTTTTACCACCATAAACTATCTGCCAGCCCAAACTCTCTATGGGGCCCCGGTTACAAATGCCATCGACGATCAAACCACGGTTTTCCTGCTTACGGGAATAGCTAATCCAAAACCGTTATTGTCGCATCTGAAAAAGCAAACACCCCTGGTTGTTCATCATAATTATCCCGACCATCACCGTTTTAGCTTAAAAAATATCAGTAAACTTGCCGATGAATTTTCGGCCTGTGCATCACAAAAAAAAGTGATCATCACAACAGAAAAGGATGCACAGCGTTTAGGGGAACAGGACCTGCTTGCGATGGTTAAAAAACTGCCCATTTTGGTGCTGCCCATAGGCATTAGTTTTTTAAATAACGGGCAACAACAATTTGACGAATTAGTACAAACATATGTTAGACAATATTGAAGGCACCGCCCGGTATATCAAAAACCGGATAGGCGATTTTGAACCCGAAGTGGGTATAATTTTAGGTACCGGCCTTGGTGGTCTGGTAAAAGAAATTGAGGTTGAAAAACAACTCATGTATTCCAACATTCCTGATTTCCCTATCTCAACACTGGAGTTTCACTCGGGTAAGCTGATTTTTGGTACCCTTGCAGGCGTTAAAGTGGTGGCCATGCAGGGCCGTTTGCATTATTACGAAGGTTACAATATGCAGCAGATCACCTTCCCGGTTAGGGTGATGAAATACCTGGGCATTAAAACGCTGTATGTATCAAACGCCAGCGGCTCGCTTAACCCCGATTTTAAAAAGGGCGACCTGATGATCATTGAAGATCATATTAACCTGCAGCCTCAAAACCCGCTGGTTGGCCGCAATTATGAAGAGCTTGGCCCACGGTTTCCGGATATGAGCGAACCTTACCGTCATGATATGATCGAAAAGGGTTTAGCCATCGCTCAAAAAAATAACATTACCTGCCATAAAGGAGTATATGTAGCCGTAACCGGCCCTAACCTGGAAACCCGTGCCGAATACAAATACCTGCGTATCATTGGCGGCGATGCCGTTGGCATGAGCACCGTGCCCGAGGTTATTGTTGCTAACCACATGGGGATCCCGACGTTCGCTATTTCGGTATTAACAGATGAAGGCTTCCCGGAAGTGCTTAAGCCCATAACATTGGAAGAGATTATTGCTATTGCGCAGGAAGCCGAACCCAAAATGACCCAGATACTTAAAGAACTGATAGCCGGTAATTAATGCACCAAAAGCTCAAATATATTTTTTTATTGCTGATGTGCCTGTCGGTACAGGCTGCTTTTGCGCAGTACGGAAACCGAACTAACCCGCGCAACTTGCCTACCCGTGATACTGCCCGCAAGCAGGAAAAACAAATGACCGACGACCAGCTTCTGGACAGTTTGCGCCGTAAAGAGGAAAACAAAAAGGACTCGGTAGTTTTCAGTTCCAAATTTATCCGCGTTACTAACGAGCGTTTGCTGAACGATAGTACACAATTGTTTCCGATTGATACCGGGATCACCAACTTTGAGATCTATAGTCCGCTTATTGATCCCCGCAGTCCCCGTATTCATTTGGGTAATATTGGTTTGTCACAACGGCCTCTGCTTTTTGAGCCCAGCAGGACCATAGGCTTTGACCTGGGCTTGCATGCGCTTGATATTTACGCATTAAAGCCCCAGGATATCAATTACTATAACACACGCGTACCCTATACCAAGCTTACCTTGTACAACGCCTTTGGTGGTTCGGCCATTCAACTGTTCAATATCATCCATACCCAAAATATAAAGCCTAACTGGAACATTGGTTTTAACCTCAATTTCAACGGATCAAGAGGTTTCTACAATTTTAACAACGTGCTTGGCCAAAACGTGAGCGATTTGAATGCTTCTATTTTTACCTGGTACGAATCAAAAAGCAAACGATATAACCTGCTGGCCAACCTTTTGTTTAACAACCTTAAAGCCCCCGAAACGGGCAGCATTCTCAACGATTCGGTGTTTACGAGTACCAATGTAAATAACGCCTTTTCAAAAGACAGGGCAGCGGTACGTTTACCGTATAGTTATGAAAACTGGAACGATAAGGGCCTTTACATTAAACAGTTTTATTATTTAGGCCGGATAGATAGTTTGAATAAGGGGAAAGACAATTCAAAGATCCTCCCTACCCAACGTGTATCGCATACCCTTCATGTATCAAACAGCAGGTACCTGTATAAGCAAAGCGGTGTTGATACCTATAATGTGTTCCCCGATTATTATTACAGCAATAACCGGTCAAGGGATTCAACAGTCGTCACGCATATTCAAAATGAGTTTTCGTATAGCTTTTATCTGCGAAGTAAATCGGTAAAATTTGTAAAGAACGAGCTTAAGCTTGACTTAGGGCTTGTACACGATTTTTATTCGTATAACCAATATGTTAGCGATACCACCCTAAACGAGTATGGTGTAAAATACGTTCACCAGGACAAGGTACAGCACAACACTTTCCAGGATATTACGCTGAAAGCCAAACTGGGTTATCGCTTTAGCGACCGCATTGCGCTCGACGCCGATTTCAGGCAGATTGCCCAGGGCCGCGATTTTGGTAATTACTTATATGATGCCAAACTTACCCTGGCAGGCGGCAAAAAAACCGGCAAGATCGTTTTAGAAGCCTATTCACAAAACAGCTCGCCTCCGCTGGTTTATAATAACTGGATCTCTAATCATTATATTTTTCATAATGATTTCAGTAATCAAAAAACAACCAGCGCTTCGTTCAACTACATTAACAATGCCCTGCAAATTGATTTAAAAGCCGAATACTTTTTGATCAGCAATTACCTGTATTTTACAGCCCAGGATGGCGGTACCGATGCGCGCCCGGCTCAGCTTAACAACTCTATCAACCTGTTAAAAGTAAGTTTGGGTAAAAACTTCACTTACCGGAGCCTGCACTTTGATAATTACGTGGTATACCAAAAAACCGATTATCAAAACACGCTTCGTACCCCGGAAGTATATGCTTACAGCAGCTTATATGTTAATAGGGTTTTGCTTAATGTGCTGCATGCCAGTATGGGTATAAATGGAAGGTATAATACAGAATATGTTGCCCCTTCATATGCCCCGGGATTGGGCCAGTTTTATAACGGCGCGAACGTAACGTTTTCATCCTATCCGATATTTGGTGTATTTTTCAAAGCAACCCTGCAGCGTACCAACCTGTTTGTTGCTTATGATTACATCAACCAGCGGGCCTGGAGTAAAGGCTATTACACAGTTAACCGTTACCCACAACAGGATGCCATCCTGAAGTTCGGCGTTTCATGGACGTTTTATAATTAATAAAGATCCTCATTTTCTGGCGCAAGTCTTGTGTGGCTGGCATGAGGGTGGATGACTTGTGCCTTCTGGAACTAATAATATCAATGTGCTACTTCAACTTCCCCCAAAATGCCGCCCTTTTCTTCATAATTAGCGGCGCTACTATAAACATATGCTGAAGGTTCGTTAACCCATCCTGCTTTAACAGGGTTTTGGTGAATATAATTCAACTTTTGATCAAACATATTTGAGTGTGGTTCAATTTCTATCGGATGATTTTGTTGTTGCCATAACTGATAGTGGGTATTATTTGTATTTGCTTTTCCTGTGTCAGCAAAGAGTTTAAGCATCCAGAGTTTTCGGCTCTCTGCCGGGTTTTCTATAATTTCCCTGATGATTTTAACAGATGAAAACTTTTTCATATCCCGCATAATGGCTGATAGACTTTGATCCCCTTTTTTGCCTATGACCAAATGAACATGATTGCTCATAATAACAAACCCATAAATAATTAAACCCTTTTCCTTTATACAGTAACGAAAACTATCAAGTAAGATATCACGATAAATGTTTCTTGTAAAAACATCGACCCAATGAACAACGGCGAAAGTCACGAAGTATATCCCCTCCGGATTAGCGAATTTATATTTTGTACTCACGCACTGAAAATAGTTAAATACAATTATAAAAGTATAAAGAAAGCACAAGTGAGCACCCCCTCCAGCCAACCACACAACACTTGCGCTAAAACGGTCTACACCCTGCATTTACAGCCATAGTTGTAGAGTCTGATGCAAAAGATTTCTCTTTCGCCCCACTACTCAGTCCGCCCCTGCTCTATCGAAATGACATTTTTTTTTAAAGATGTGAAGAGATCGACAGGCTTATCCCTTCAACTCCTCACTAAAAGTTAACCGGTTACCAAACGGATCATGAACAGTCATCATGATAGCCTTGTCATTCCATTCGGGTACTTCCAAACCTGGGCGGTTATATTTGTATTTTTTTGCGATGAGGTGGGCGTGGTAATCCCTTAGCTCACTAAAGTCATCGATCGCTATATGGCTGCCCGGGCTCGCATCGCCATGATGTTCGGAGAGGTAAAGCACTAAATCGCGCAGGGAAATTTGGATGTATACCGGTACACCTTCGGGTTTGTGCTCCCAATCGGTTTTAAAGCCAAGCCAGTTGATATAAAATTCAATGGCTTTATCATAATCAAAAATTCGGAGGATAGGTTTGGTTATTGACATAGGTAATTAGTTGTTAAACAAATTTAACGGAAAATGCCTCCGTTTTATACAACGAAACTGCTTGTTTTCAATTAGCTGCCTTTAAATGTTAATAGATGTTAAATATGCCTTGTGCAGCACCTGAAATTAGGGTTCCATACAACAGATACCGTACTTTCGTCGGCACATTTTGCCCCATCGTCTATTACATTGAGTGCGGGTTTAAAATGAGGCTACCTTAGCATGATATGTTTAAACGGATAAAGCCGGCGCTTATTATCGAAATTTGTATCCACCTGTTATTTTGGGCATTGATCATTTTTACGCCCATCATTTCCAGGCCGGATATGCGCGGCTTTCCGCAGCCTGCTTTTTCATCAGGGCACATTATCAGTTTTAACCTGGTGCTCGCCGCCGAATTTTACCTGAATGCGTTTTTCCTTATTCCCAGGATCTTAAAAAATAATATCTGGCTTTACTTTTTTGCTTTGCTTGCCTCCTTTGTGGTGTTCAACGTAATACTAATGGAAGTACGACATTATTTCCCTGTGCCTCATTTTCCCTGGATGGGGCATCATCGTCGCCCTCCGGGGCCGTTCCTGGTTATTTTCCCCTTATTATCTGTCACCGCCGGCAGCTTTGCTTATCACTACCTGGCCGATCAGTTTAAAGCCATCAATAAAAAAAAGGACATTGATAATGCTTCGCTGATCTCTGAACTGGCATTTTTACGTTCGCAGATCAGTCCGCATTTTATTTTTAATGTGATTAACAGTGCGGTAGCGCTTTCACGTTTAAACCCTTCGGCAGTTGAACCTACACTCATCCAGCTTTCTAAATTGCTCCGTTATATGCTTTATGTAACCGATGCCGAAAAAGTTATGCTGTGCCAAAAAGAAGACTACCTCCGCAGTTATATCGAACTCCAGCAGCTCCGTTTTCGCGACCAGGTAAAGATCAGCTTCAGCTCGGATATCAAAGCTCCCGAAAAAAGTATTGAACCCATGCTGCTGATCCCCTTTGTAGAAAATGCCTTTAAGCATGGCACGGGCGATATTGATGCGCCGGCTATAACCATCACACTTTTTACCGACGAAAAGAACCTGCGTTTCAGCGTACAAAACGTGTACAACCCAACCGAATACAGTAAGGATAACGCCTCGGGTATTGGTCTGGCTAATGTTAAACGCCGGCTTGAGCTGTTATACCCCGGCAAACACAATCTATATATCAACAAAAACGAGCAGGCTTATATAGTTATGCTGCAACTGGAACTTAAATGATGCGATGTTTAATAATTGACGATGAGCCGCTTGCGCTCGACTTGCTGGAAGACAACCTGAAGCATGTAAATACCATACAGGTAGTGGCGCGTTGCCGCAACGCGGGCGAGGCTATCATAGCCATGCAAAAGGAGCAGATAGACCTTATTTTCAGTGATATATACATGCCCGGCATCAATGGTTTACAACTCATCAGGAGCTTGACACAGAAGCCCATGGTGATATTTGTAACCGCTTATGAAAAATTTGCGGTTGAAGGTTTTGAACTTGATGTGGTTGACTACCTGGTTAAGCCTGTACCCTTAGACCGCTTTTTGAAGGCCTGCCACAAAGCGCTCGACTTATATGAGCTTCGTCGCAGTTATGTGCCGCAGCCAACCACTAAAAACTATTTCTTTTTGCATGCCGATTATAACCTCGTTAAGATCAGTTTTGATCAGGTTGAATACATTGAAGGACTTAAAGATTATATAAAAGTTCACCTCATCAATCAGCAAAAACCGGTGTTGTCCCGCATCAGCCTCAAAGCTATTGAACTGCAATTACCGCCCGACCAGTTTTTCCGGGTACATAAATCATACCTCGTTAACCTCGACCATGTATCCCAAATGCGCCGTGCCCGTATCAAACTCATCAACACCGAGATACCTTTAAGCGACGGATATCGCGATGTAATCAACAGGATGATTGGGAAGGGGTAAGCTACTTATCTTTTCCGCAGCCACTCGTTACCTACGTACAATGATTGGAAGAAAAAAAGAGGGCAGAATTGCGCGATTCCCTCCCACCGGGAGCTACTTTGTGTACACATCTTTCAACTAAAAGAAAATGTCATTTCGAACCCTTGAAGGGTGGGAAATTGCGGGGCAAGGGTGAGAAATCTTATACGATATGCAGATTTACGCGATTAAAAACAGGGCGTAGAAGATTTCTCCTCACCTGCCGACGCACACATTCCCTCATGGTTCGTTCGAAATGACATCGTTTTTCAATTAATAATAGAAGAATTAAAGATGTGTGCACACAGTGGGTGTAGGGAGGGGTTTAGGCAGCATGCAATTGTGTTAAAAGCATAAAAAACCCTCCCTGCCACTACACATTCCAGCAGCACCCCTCGCCAGGGAGGAAATTATAGTTCGCCTGCAAAACCTCACCATTCCTGCAACTGCCACTAACAACTGCTACTAAGCAAAATCCCCCTGCCACACATCCGGGCATCTGGTCTACAGAAAACCTCCCATGGTCGATTTTATTTGAGGCGCTTCAAAACATGGTGCATTTTCGGCATCGAAGAAAACATACCCCTACATGAAGAAACTTTCCCTAATGTTAATAAGCTCCCTGATTTTGTGCGGTACGGTGGCCCATAGTCAGCAAACCCAACAAAAGCTAAAAAAGATTGTAGTTAACCATTTTTTTTCGTGCCCGCTTGATGAGCTCTTTGATACACTGGCCATGAACTATAAAGTCCGCATAGTATTTGAACGGGAGCCTTTACATGAGATGGACGTTGTGGAGCACTTTTTTGAAGAACCGCTTAAAAATGTAATTGCCAAGGTTTGTAATGAAAACAACCTGCATTACTGGATAGAATCAACCGGCACTATCTACATCCTCCAAAACACCGACGATCTGGCGCGGCTGCAAAAACTCAACAAGTTGTCACTGCAGGCATCTAACGCGGTAAAGGCTAAAGAAATTGAAGCGCCCAAAGCCAAACCCAAACATTTTTTGGTGAGTATTAACGGGCGGGTAATTGATCAGCAAACAGGCGAGTCGCTGCCATCGGCTACGGTGAAGATCAGGGGGACCGACCTCAACGTTATGACCAATGCCGATGGTTATTTTACCATGTTCAGGGTACCTTCAGATACATCGGTAGTGGAGGTCTCCTATACAGGTTACCAAACGGACTATTTTAGGCTGAGTAGCGAAAAGCTGAATTCGCCGCTGATCTGTGGGTTATATTCATCGCTCAACAGCTTAAACGAGGTTACTATTACGGGTAAAAAAAGCGGCGTTATGAATACCGATAGCAGGCAGGTTGGCGTGTTACAGCTTTCGCCGGCCAATTTAGATAAGCTGCCAACCATGGGCGATAAGGATGTGCTGCGGGCTTTCCAGCTGATGCCCGGCGTAAGCGGTACCAACGAGTCATCATCAGGTGCATATGTACGCGGCGGCACACCCGACCAGAATTTGGTTGTACTGGATGGTTTTACCATTTACCAGGTTGATCACCTGTATGGCTTTTTCAGTGCTTTCAATGCCAGTGCCATTAAGGATGTGCAATTATATAAAGGCGGCTTTACGGCCAAATATGGCGGCAGGCTTTCGAGCGTTACCGAACTCAACGGAAAAGAGGGTAACAAGAACGAAACCAACATCGGTACCGATTTGAGTTTGCTGAGCGCAAGCGGTTACCTGGAAACGCCGCTTTCTGATAAATCGACCTTGCTGTTAGCAGTAAGGCGCTCATACCAGGGGCCGTTTTACAACAAGATATTTAACCAGTTTAATCAAACATCAACCACGCAGGGCGGCGGTCCGGGTGGTGGTGGCCGGGGAGGCTTTGGCGGCGGCGGTTTTGCTAACCAGATTACCCCAAGCTCCTACTTTTATGATTTTGATGCCAAGTACACGTACAGCATCAATCAAAAAGATAAAGTATCATGGACTTTGTACACAGGTACCGATAAAACAGATAACAGCAGGGAACTGGGCCTGCCATCGTTCCTGTCGTCGGGCAGCAGCGGTATCAACATAACCGATTATACCAAATACGGCAACCTGGGCAGCAGTATCAAATGGTTCAGGCAATGGAATAAGAAACTATACTCCAACAACTACATCACCTACTCATCCTATTTCAACGACAGGAACCGCAGTACTTCGGGCTTTTCACAAATCGATACCAACGGCATCTCACATACGCTGAGCAATGGCACGCTTGAAACCAACAACCTGAAGGATGTAAGCTATAAATCTGAGTGGGAATGGACAGTTAGCAACAAGTATAAGCTGCTCTTCGGGGGTTTTGCGTCCTATAAAAAAATAGATTATGAGTATACCCAAAACGATACAAGCAAACTCATCAACCAGCATAACAATGCCATGTTAGCGGGTTTCTACACCGAGCTGGCTATCGACCCAAACAATAAATTTCATATTCAGCCTGGTTTACGGGCCAGTTATTTCGGCCCTACATCCAAACCGTACTTTGAGCCCCGGCTGTCGGCAAGTTATAGCCTTACCGATAAATTTACCATAAAAGGCGCAACCGGGCAGTTTTACCAGTTTGAAAACCAGGTGATCCGCGAGGATATTTTAGCCGGGAACCGTAATTTCTGGGTACTATCAAACAACAGCAATATCCCCGTTGGCAGGTCAAGACATTTCATATTGGGCACCAGCTACGAAACAGACGAGCTTTTATTCAGCGTTGAAGGATACTACAAAACATTGAGCGGCCTTACCCAGTACACTGTAAGGCAAACACAGCCAGCGGGCGGCGGTTTCAGGATAGAGGCTAACCAAAATCAAACGCAAACCGTTACTGAAAACTTTTATGAGGGAACCGGTCGTGCCAAAGGCGTTGAATTTTTGGTGCAGAAAAAAATGGGGCGTTATACCGGGTGGATCAGCTATACCCTTGCCCAGGCCCAGAATAAATTCTCGGCTTTTGGCAATGATTATTATGCTGCCGACCAGGATGTGCGCCATGAGTTTAAATCCATCAACATGTACCATTACGAGCGCTGGAATTTTGCTGCCACTTTCCTGTTCAGTACCGGACATCCTTACACCGCCCCCCTATCCAGCTATACCATTAAAACCGTTGACGGCAACAGCATCACTTACCTCAACATCAGCGATAAAAATGCCGAACGTTTGCCGGCTTATCACCGGCTGGACATGTCAGTGTCATATGATCTGTTGAAGATAGACGGGCATAAAATAGGCTCTATAGGCTTGTCGCTGTTTAACGTTTACAATCATACCAACACCTGGTACCGCGAATACCAAATGCAGAACAACCAGGTTATCACTACCGATGTTAACTACCTCGGCTTTACCCCTAACGTTACATTAAGCTTAAGATGGAAATAAAAACATACATACGATATACATTTTTTGCACTAATAGCCGGCTGCCTGATGATGGCATCGGCCTGCAAAAAAAATTCTTCTGATACTGATGCGGTAAACAAACCGGTTGTTGAAGCTTACCTGGTTGCCGGCCAACCGCTTTCGGTAAAAGTTTACCAGCAAAAAGACCTGACGGATACTGCTACTTATGGATCGGCCATTACCGGGCTGACAATTGATGTAAGCAATGGTACACAGACGGTAAAACTTACCGAAGGAACAAACGGAACTTACACTTACAGCGATGCCTCGTTCGTAACTGCCGGTAAAACTTACTCCATGCAGTTTACTTATAATAATGTGGCTGTGAGCGCGTCAACAGTGATGCCGGGCAAACCAGTTGGATTTAAACTAACCGACAGTGTATTCCATGAGCCTAATACGCTTGATCAGGCTTATAACGATAAGGTGCGTGCTACAATTACCTGGACAAACCCCGATTCGTTACAGCATATGCTGCTTTTCAAAAACACCGATAGTAATCCTTTTGAAATCATTGCAGTGCGGAACAATAGGAACCCAAGTTTCGAAATCAATACCGAACGTGCCTCTACATACAGCATAACGCAAACCACTTTCAAATACTACGGGGTTTATAAAGTAATATTGCTAAGGGTAAACGACGAATACATTAATATATTAACCAGCAATACCCGCGGCAGCTCACAAAACCTGGTAAATACCCCAACCAATGTTGTTAACGGCCTCGGTATTTTTACCGCTATGCAAGCCGACACCTTGAATTTGAGGGTAACGACAGAGTAAAATCTGATAATTGGTATTGAATCATCTGCTGGCACAAGTTGTCCCGGTCCTGGCTTACTTGTGCCTTTCCTAAAAAACGGTGTTGAATCCAGATTTACGAAGTTTCAAAACTTCGTAAATCTTCCCTAAGTTTTATCACTCCTAATTGACATGGTTTTTATATCGTTGTCACCTCATTGCAAATCCCTCTTTTTAATCCCCCATTGTAAAATCCCCGGTTACATCATAATAGTGTAACTTATACATTACAAATGCACTATTTGTAAAAAAATAAAAATTCAGCATGTAACATTTAAAGTATTTTCGCCTCCAATTACCAAAATAATACTAAATGAAACGTTTTTACATACTTATTGCATTATTCTGCTTCGCGTTATCGGCTCAGGCCCAGTTTGGTGTGGGCGGCGGCGGACCTACAACAACAGGCAGAATATCAGGCACTATCATTGATTCGCTAACCAAAAAACCAATGGACTACGCCTCGGTTGGTTTATATCGCAGCGGAGGCAAATCGCCAATTACCGGTGTTGTAACCGATGAAAAAGGTAACTTTAAATTGGACAATATAAAGCCGGGCGTATATAAGCTGGCTATCTCTTTTATAGGTTACCCAACTAAATATATTGACCAGGTAACCACTACCCCATCAAAACCAGATGCTAAGCTTGGCCAGGTACTGTTGGCCCCAAGCTCACACGCGCTTAAAGAAGTTTCGGTAGTTGGCCAGGCCGCATTAATCGAAAACAAGATCGATAAGATAGTTTATAACGCGGAGAAAGATCTTACTGCCGCTGGCGGCAACGCTACCGATGTGTTACAGAAAGTGCCTTTGGTTGCTGTCGACTTAAATGGTAACGTATCCATCCGCGGCGACCAGAACGTACGTGTATTGATCAATGGCAAGCCATCCGGTGCTACATCTGCCAGCCTATCGGATGTGTTGAAAACCATCCCCGCCGACCAGATCAAGAGTATCGAAGTGGTAACTTCGCCATCGGCAAAATATGATGCAGAAGGTTCGGCCGGTATTTTGAACATAATTACCAAGCAAAAAAATGTTTCAGGTATCAGCGGTTCAATCAGCGGTGGTGTTGGTACACGTCAAAACAACGGCAACGCCAATATCAACTATAACCACAACAGGTTTAGTTTATCGGCAAACGCCGGTGGTAACGCAACATGGCCTCAAACCTCGCTTACCTCAAGCGATCAGAATTTTAATTACAGTGACCCTACCAAACACTATGAGCAAACATCTACAGGAACCAGCCGCGTTAAACGTCACGGCGTAATAGGCTCTGTTTCGGCTGGCTATGATTTTAACGCGTACAACAACTTACGTACTTCTATCCGTTTAAATCAGGGTGGTTTTGATCCGCATTCGCTGTCAACCACAAATCAAACTTATTATTTTGATCACACCAAAGATCAGTCTTACACTTCTGATGGTCGCGGTCACAATAGTTTTGGTGGCTTTGACTGGAACATTGATTACACACACAAATTTAAAAAAGAAGGTCATGAATTGGACCTGTCTGCACAATGGAGCCATAGCAAAATTGTTACCGATTATACTAACTTGTATTCGGCGGTGTTTGATTCCCTTGAAAACAATATTAATGGTAAAAACAACGAGTATACTATACAAGCCGACTATACTTTACCTGTAAGCAAACTGCTTAAGCTGGAAGCCGGTGGTAAAAACATCATCAGGAGGATAAAAAGTATTTCGGATTATTTTGTACCGGACGGAAACGGCGGTTTTGTATTCAGCGATCCAAACTCAAACAGGTATAATTATAATCAAACAGTTTGGGCCGGTTACACCGTATTAACTTTCTCTCTGCCTAAAGGCTACTCCATTATGACAGGTGCAAGGCTTGAAAATACGGATATTCACGGCGAGCCAATCAATAGTGCTCAAAATCTTAGCCCTTTTGATCAAAACTATAATACGTTTATACCAAGCTTAACTTTTCAAAAGGCACTTACACCTACTCAAACTATCAAATTATCATATAGCAAGCGTATAACACGCCCAAGCTTACAGTTTTTGAACCCGTTTGTTAACAGGAGCAATATTACAGCACAAACAGTTGGTAACCCCGACTTAGCGCCCGAAATATCGCAAACAGTTGAATTGGGTTACAACACATTCATAAAATCGTCTGTGATCAACCTGTCTGCTTATTATAAGCATACATCAGGCTTAATTGAAGGTATAGTTGAAAACCTGCCACCTAATGGTGATCAGAACGCTACTTTAACTACCTATCAAAACATTGGCGTAAATAACTCATATGGCGCAAGCTTTTTTGGTTCGGTAACCCCGTTCAAGATCCTAACCATACGCGGGCAAATCAACGCTTACACCTATAAGCCAACCGCTATTGACCAGTTTACGCACCAGCAAACACAAACCAATACTTATGTGCAGTACAACGCATTTTTAAGTGCTCAGCTTACACTGCCAAACAACTTTATAGCTGAGGCATTTGCTGTTGAAAATTCGGCACGCCGCACCATTCAGGGCTCAAACCCATCGTTCAGCATTATGGGCTTTGGCTTTAAAAAACAGTTTATGCAAAAGAAACTTGCATTGGGTATTAATGCCATTGAGCCATTCAATACTTACAAAAACTTTAATACCGACATAAAAACGCCAACATTTACACAAAGCAGCAAATTTGCGTTCCCATTCCGTTCGTTTGGTGTAACGTTTAGCTACAGCTTCGGTAAATTAAGCTTCAGCAATCCTAATCAACAGAAAAAAGGCATCAACAATGATGACATGAAACAAGGCGACCAGGGTGCCGGCGGTTCACCGACAGGAGGCCGATAATCTTTAAGAGTCAAGACTGTTAGAGTCAGAATATAAGAAAAAACTAAAGAGCCGGAAGCGTAAATGCTTCCGGCTCTTTTTCTGAACCAGGATTGTCTGAACTCGAATTTGTTGAATTCATTGAATTGACAGAATTTTAAAATTCGATAAATTCTTAAAATTCGTTTAATTCGAGTTCAGACAAAATCCCGGTTCTATTCCGCGTCCACCTCAATCCCTATCTGTTTAAGCAATAGTGAGGCGTTAAAAGTTTTGCATTCACCGTGCTTGATCTTGTAATCAAACAGCATTTCGCCGTTCACTACCTGGATATCAAAATAAAAATTACGTACGTAATCAGGATATTTGGTTTCGAGATGGGCTATCTGTAAATCGTGAGTAGCTACCATACCCACCGCATTTTTGCGGATGAGTTGCTCGATAACCGCCTTTGAGCCGAGGTACTTATCAACCGAATTGGTACCGCGCAGCATTTCATCTATCAGGAAAAACACCTTCGGCTCATTTTCGACCGCGGCCAGCAGCATCTGCAGACGGTCGAGCTCGGCCTTAAAAGTCGATGTGCTTTCATTGAGCGAATCTTTGATGCGCATATAACTGATCATGGTGATCACCGAAACCTGCATGCTTTTGGCACAAACCGGTGCACCGCTTAAGGCCAACACGGTATTAATGCCCACGGTACGCAAAAAGGTACTCTTGCCGGCCATATTTGATCCGGTGATGATGTCAACTTTAAAGGTATTATCCAGTTCGTAATCATTTTCGATACGTTTGGCTACATCAATAAGCGGATGGGCAATGGCTTTAGCTGTAAGGGTATAGCCCTGCCTGTCGTCAATAACAGGAAAGCACCAGTCCGGGTAATTTACAGCCAAACCGGCCAGGCTCAATAGTGATTCAAAATCGGCAATGACATCAAAGGCGGCTTCAAGGCTGTCTTGGTTTTGCCGTTTCCAGTTTTCAATGGCGATGATCTGGCGGATATCCCACAAAAAAAACAGGTTGAGTACAAAGCCAATTAATAGGTTA
The DNA here is from genome assembly GCF_017569325.2 of Mucilaginibacter gossypii. Classification (NCBI taxonomy): domain Bacteria; kingdom Pseudomonadati; phylum Bacteroidota; class Sphingobacteriia; order Sphingobacteriales; family Sphingobacteriaceae; genus Mucilaginibacter; species Mucilaginibacter gossypii. The sequence goes on from NZ_CP071878.2 coordinate 4,478,332, forward strand.
AGGTGATAATTAAGCTTATTGATCAGCTCTCCCAGCTCTTTTATTTTAGCCGATGTTTTATCTGTTTTAAGCTGTTGTGCTAATATATTGTTATAGGGAGCTTGCCATTGCTGGTCTTCAATGCACTTAAATACATTTGCATAGTTGGATAAAGTATCACCTATTTTACCGGCAATAAGATCGGCTTTGCTGATGTAGGCTGCTTTTGAAAACACCACCCCCATATTAAACAAGCCAACCACGATGGCCGCAAGCTTAGCCGGCGAATAAAAATAAGCGACTACCAGCAACGCCGTAAACAGGTAAGGCGCTATTTTGGTATAAGCGGCAAGCCATTTTTCGCCTGGCATATCGAGCGGAATGTGCAGGTATTTGAAAAGGTTTTTAAGCTGGTTTACATCCTGCTTTATGGCAAATATAACGCGCGTTTGCAGGTCGAGCTTCCAGCTGTTCTTAGCGGCTATTTCTTTAACGGCTTCCTGTCGTTGCGATACTGTTTGCTTGCTTGCCGGAGCATTGAGCCAACCCGCCAGTTTACTATTACCCGGCGTGGTTGCGGTGCGGTTGATGAGTTGGTATAAGGAGGCATTGCCGTAAATATCCAGGTCGGAAGTGTAGAAGTGTTTATCGTTAGCGTAGCGTGCGCCATCGTTGTAGATATTGCCGTGCGTTTGGATACTGCCTATCTCGTTTTCATTTACCTGCTGCAGATCGTCATAATACTGTTTCTGCTTTTCAAACGCACTTTGTCGCGCTACCAGCCAGGCAAAGGCAAAAACCAGCAATACAAAGGCTATGGCGATAATACTAAAATTATCGAAGTGAATGGCAAAGGCTATAGTTACAGCCACCATGGCAAAAATGCCGAGCCTCAGCAGTGAATAGGTATTGGCAAGCTTCTTATATTTGGCCGCTTCTGCAGCGGCGAGGCTTGCCCTTTGCGTATAATCGTTTATAATTGTTTGTTCCATGTGCAGATAAATTCAACCAAAATAAACACATATATTTTAAATAAACGTTTATTTGTTGCAGATATGAAGATCACGTTCCTTACGGTTGGAAAAACAGAGGATGCCTATTTAAAGGAAGGCATTGATAAATATGTAAAACGGCTAAAACACTATACCAAACTGGAGCTTGCCGAAATCCCCGAGTTGAAGAACACCAAAGCCCTGAGCCCCGAGCAGCAAAAGGCCAAAGAAGCCGAGCTGATCCTTAAAAAAATAACGCCATTGGATTTTGTGATCCTGATGGATGAGAAAGGTTCTGAATTTACCTCAACCCAGTTTGCGGCTTATATCAATAAAAAAGAAGTTACCACATCTGCCAATTTAATATTCATCATCGGCGGGCCTTATGGCTTTGATACCTCCGTTTACCAGCGGGCTAACGACAAGATCTCTCTTTCGCGCATGACATTTTCACACCAGATGGTACGCCTGTTTTTTGTGGAGCAACTGTACAGGGCTTATACCATTATGAAGGGTGAGCCTTATCATCATGAGTAGGACTGAACCATGATTTATAGGATTTTAGGATTTCATGAATTGGCCTGATAATTTATATTCATAGCCCAATTCATGAAATCCTAAAATCAAGTTAATCAAGGTTCAAAAATGAACAACACATGAATCTGCACATCCATAATCTGCACATCTGCACATCTTTCCCTACCTTTGCTAAATGTCAGCAGGTCACGATCATTCACACTCACATTCGCACGGGCACCATCATCACGACCATGCCCCTAAACTTGATCATTTAAATTCGGCATTTATTTGGGGCATAGTGCTTAACTCGGTGTTTGTGGTGGTTGAGGCAATTACAGGTTTTATTACACACTCGTTGTCCCTGTTAACCGACGCCGGCCATAACCTGAGCGATGTGGCCTCCCTCGCGTTAGCCTTGCTTGCTTTTAAACTCACCAAAGTAAGCGCTAACAGTAAGTATACCTACGGCTATAAGCGGTCGACCATCATCGTATCTTTTTTTAACGCGGTAATATTATTTGCAGCCGTTGGTTTTATTATTTATGAAGCGGTTACGCGCTTCATGAACCCCGAAACAGTATCGGGCGGCACCATGGCCTGGGTTGCTTTTATAGGCATTGGCATTAACGCTTTTACAGCCTGGCTGTTTGTTAAAGATAAAGATACCGACCTCAATATTAAAGGCGCTTACCTGCACATGGCCGTTGATGCCATAGTATCCTTTGGTGTGGTGATATCTGGTATTATCATATACTTTACCAAACTGTACTGGATTGACAGCGCAGTGAGCCTGATAATAGGTTTTGTGATATTACGCGGCACCTGGAGCCTGCTTACGGCCAGCCTCCGTTTGGAAATGGACGGCGTACCTGCCGAAATGGACCTTGATAAGATCAAAGCCGAACTTAAAAAAGCCAAAGGTGTGGTTGATGTTCACCATATGCACGTTTGGGCGCTCAGCACTACCGAAAACGCACTTACTGCCCACCTGGTGATCAAGCCTGAAGCTATGGCCGATTTTGATAATATCAAGCATGACCTTCGTCACCGTTTGGAACATCTGGATATCAGCCACAGCACTTTTGAACCCGAATTTTCGGAAGAAGGGTGTAAGCAGCCGGAGTGTTTGTAGGTTAGTTTTTCCTATTTCATAAAATTCCTCATTTTCTTATTTTTAAGGTAAACAATTACCTTAAAATGAGCAAAGCCCAAACCTTAAAAGTACTATCCGTTATCACCTTTCTTGAAATCGTCGGGATGGTAATATGGCCAATTATATTGGGCTGGGGCCAGCTTATGAGCTCGGCGGGACTACTGCTTTCCATTATATTCGTTTTTCCGATTATTTACTACATCATTTTTATGATATTCCTGTCCCGTTATGCGCAAAGAGATGTGCAGAATCAGAACATCGGGCTTGTAATATTTTTAAATGTGCTGCCTGTTATTGTGCTGCTTTATATTTTGGATGTGTTTTGATTGAAACAACTTATAAACGTTTTTAAATAATTCTTACTACCTTGAAAGCGATTATTTAACCTGTCATGAAATCAACCCGAAGAAAATTCATAACCACAACAGCGGCACTGGCTGCAGGTACAGTTACAGCATCGGCAATATCGCTGAAAGAGCAAAAAGAGGAATGGCCAATAGTTCACCATGTATTTTTCTGGCTTAAAAATCCGGGATCAACAGAAGATCGCGATAAACTGGTAGCGGGTGTTAAAACCCTTGCCAAAATTGAAACCGTGCGTAAGCTCCGCGTAGGTATTGTAGCCAGTACCGAAAAACGCGACGTAGTAGATAACTCCTGGGCGGTATCCGAGCTGATGTTTTTCAGCGACCTGGCCGGACAGGCAACCTATCAAACTCACCCTATCCACCTGGAGTTTATTAAAAACTGCAGCCATCTTTGGGAAAAGGTAATTGTTTATGATGCGATGGATGTATAATTTCAAAAACCTATTTACCGCGAAACAAGTCTGCGCCGACATTGCTACTCCAGAGGAAACACCACTTTTAAAAAGAAGGCCAGCACCCGGCGCTATAAAAGAAGCGTTGAATCATGCTAACGGTTGGGTGTATGAAATAGACGCCACATTTGAGCATGATGTAAACGTGCCGCCGCAAGCTATCAAAGGCGCCTGGAAAGTGGATTCAAGTGGAATAATTGAAGGAGATTTTATCCCCAATCCTAATTATTTAGCTAAGAAGTAAAATATATCTTAAACAAAAAAAGCCGGTTATTCGGCTTTTTTTATGCAATCCCAATTAATTCGTCATCCCCTTTAGTTGATATTTTGATGAGCTGCTCTTTTCGATGGAGTGCAAAATTCATCGCCATTTTAACAAACTCATTTAATGTGATGTTGTTGATTGCCGCAAATGTTGAAGCCTCTTTATGCAGGGCAGAAGGGACACGAACATTAAATGTACCCTTGTATGTTTTATCCGGCGATTTACCAATTTCGTTACAGGTATCAATGTAGTCTTCAACGGCTTCCTCAAATGCAGCTTTAAGTTCTTTCACCGATGTCCCTTCAAAATTAACCAGGTCATTGATGCCTAAAACTTTACCGTGGAAAACTTCATCGGAAGCGCTGAAATGCACCGATCCATAATAGTTCTTATATTGCAAGATATCATTCATCTTTTAAGTATCCTTTTAATCTCAGAATTTCAATAACGTCTTTTATTGCGTATTCTTTTAGTACATTGGCAGGATGGGGTTTGTGAAGGTTGATAATATTTTTATCTGCATCAACAAACTTTCTTCTTGATCCTCCTGTTTTCCCACCTTTTAACTCCTCAAAGCCAAATGTGCTTAGTATTTTGATTAGCTCATCCCAGGTAAAATCTTTGGGAATAGATAGCATACGAGCTATTAGTTTTTCTTGCCTTGACATTTTTTGATATTTCCGTACTTATCATAATTAAAATTCCTTTCTACAGATCTACGGGTAAGTTCTTCAACCAATTAATTGACTTAAGTACAAACTTAATAAAAACGCCGCCCATTTGCAACTAAAAATTAGTTACAATAGACGGCGCCACTAAGCCACAAAAAAAGCCGATTATTCGGCTTTTTTTGTGGCTTTTTTAGCTTTTGCTTTTGGAGCTGTTGGTTCGGCTTCCGGTTCAGCAGTTACTGCCTCGGCAACCGGCTCTTCTGCAACCGGGGCAGGTGCCTGGGTTGGATCGGCCTCTTCAAAAATTGGAAGCGGTTTTAATATCTGGAACCAGGCTATTACCTTTTTAATGTCTGATGAGTAAACTTTTTCCTCATCATGATCAGGCGCTACTTCATAAAAGAAGGTACGTAATGCTTTGCCGTCGGCTTTAACATCAGGTATGTTTGATGCTGATTTCATGCGCTCAAGCACATCAGTTAACCTGATATCGTCTTCAACACCAAAAATGGTGATCTCGCTTAAAGCAGCTAATTTAGCTGTAGAAAGGTTAGCTATCAGCTTTGTTTTTTGTGCATCTAAACTCTCCAGTACGTAGCCGGTTTTATTTTGTGCCAAAGCTTTCCATAAACCCGGTTTTCCTGATACCGATACAATTCCCTGTAAATTCATATATTTTTTGTTGGTGCTGCTTGGATGAGTAGTTTATTATGTTTAGCTAATAAACTACTCACCTCATCAACTACTCACTTAATCTTCAATAACTTCGATTCCTAAAATTTTATCTCCCTGGCGAATAGCGTCAACAACGTCAACATTTTCAATCACCTTACCAAAAACGGTATGGTTACGGTCAAGGTGGGCAGTATTTGTGCGATTGTGGCAGATGAAAAACTGTGAACCACCAGTGTTGCGGCCTGCATGTGCCATTGAAAGCACACCACGGTCATGGTATTGGTTGTTGCCGGTAAGCTCGCAATCAATTTTGTAGCCTGGGCCACCAGCACCTGTACCGGTTGGATCGCCGCCCTGAATCATAAAATTAGGGATAACACGGTGAAATATCACGTTATCATAAAAGTTTGATTTTGCTAATTTTTTAAAGTTAGCAACGGTATTAGGGGCATCCTGATCGTAAAACTCTACGGTCATGTCGCCTTTTTCGGTTTTGATTATTGCTTTGCTCATGTTTTTGTTTTTTTGAAAACAGTTGGCAAAGGTAATAAAATTGAGGATTAAAGAAAAAGGTTAAAGGACGAAAGACCTTGAATGTAAATCATCTTTATAACTCAATATCATTAGTTAAATTGAGAAGATATTTTACCTTTTCAATAATCATGTCAGCCATCCGGCCATCAAGAATTGCCTGCCAAGCTTCTAATTCATTCCAATTATTATATGGAGAATCAAGTTTTCTAAACCAAGGACACCAATCACTCTCTTTTAAGTAACCGCTGAATACCTTTTTTATTTTTGACCTGAGTGCGTCGTGAATAGGAAATTTTATAGGATCTTGCTTCGCAAAAAGGCCATAAATCATATCTTTATCATAGTACTGAAATTGAAATCCGATATTCAGATATTCCCAATCTGGCTTCCAAATCCAAATACCGCTATTACGCTTTTCAAAATTAATATCGTAATGACTTTCCACACCTAACTTGTGTAACTCGCTTTCAACTTTCTTACCAAAATCTTCTGAAACTTTTTGACATGCTTTATCTAAATTTTTTGATATAGCCCATGAAGTTTCAATATGAAGCTTTAATAAATCGCTTAGTTCCTCTTGCATATTTTGATTTTGGGTTTGTTCTGTTAAATGCCTAATTAAATTAATATAATGTGTTATGGCTTCCCTTACTATCGGGTAGACCGAAACTTCTTTGCGGCATTGTTCTAACCAAATTATTACATCTTGTTTATAAGAGTAGGACTTATAATGTATCCCTTCTTCCAATTGCCCCTTACTACTTTCAGAAGGAAGTTTCCCATCTAAAGTAAGATAAACGATGTCAGCATCAATTGAATAATTAAAATAGCGTGTAAGTTGAAATTTCTGATCGCTTGCATAAATCTTATTTTCGATTATTATTTGGTGATTATACTTATCAGTAATTGAGATATCTATTCTACCACCTTCGGTACCATCGTCACTTATTTTTCCAATATTATCTTCTACTTTAACCTTACACGACATGCTGTCTAAAAGATTGCCTTTGAAACAAAATAAATTTATAAATAGCTTTAAAAAAGTATCCTTTTGCCCATGACTTCCTTTTGGATTTAATAGTTCTGCAATAAAGGCCGAATGCATTCTAACCTCAGAAGACTCAAGCTTTAATATTCTAAAAACGTTAAAGCTCTCTCCAGTCAGTTCATCGATCTTTTTATATCGGGTGGCAATCGCCTCAACTTGATTGAGCAGATTTTTGTATTTCGATAGTTCCATTTTTTGCAGTAAGGTTATCCTATTATAAAAATATAATAGATATGCTTTTCAATCAACATGAAATCTCCGCAGATAATTCGAGCAGATACCAATTTAGCTTACCAGGGTGTAAAAGTCATGGTAAGTACTTTTTCTTTTGGCGAATAACTAATCTCGCCTTTTCTTTTTGAATCAAACATTTTAATTTCCGAAAGCGGCTTTTTATAATCTTTACCCAATTCGGCCAATTGGGCAAAAAACCAGTCGAGTCCTTCCTGATCACCTAAAGTATTAGCAAACCAGGCCAGTTTTTGCAGTTCGGCAAGGTTCACTTTTTCGTCGGCAGTAAAAACGTAAGTCCATTTTACTATCATCAGCTCATCGGGCTTACCGATTAATTGAGCCCTGCTTCCGTTGGCATCGACAGCAACAAAATTGGGCAGCAGGCTGATATCTGTATCTTGTTTAAATACAAGGTCTTTATCAGCCTCGGTTAGCCTTTTTATTAGCACATCACGATTAAGCCTCATTCCTGCACCACTGCCTTGAGCATGTGCAGGTAAAAAGCACGTTAACAAAACAGCTACAAGGAAATTATTTCTAACGATGACAGCTAAACTCATTTAAGGCCCGGATTTAACAACGCCATAAAACTAAAACAACATGCATAAAGCCAGAAGCCCTTATGTGTTAAAAATGGTTAAAATACATTAGCCCTTTATTCGTTACATTTGATAACCCGGCAGTAAACAAATCAACAAGGATCGTGAATAATTCATCAGGCAATAACTTTTCACCTCTTACATTTCGTCTTTTACTTATAAAGCTAAAGTTCCTTTTACCTTTCGCCTTTTACCTTTTACCTTTAACGTCAAAGGCCGCTTCTATCTTAATCCCTATGGATGATGAGCAAAAAGATCATCTCAAATCGTACGGGATAGCTTTCTGGGTGCTCAAAAACGGCGAAGAAGTCGACTGGCTGCTCAACTATCGTGGTGGCAGTTTCATGATGAAGTACGGCCAAAAAGTTGAGGAAGAGTGCAAGATCCGCGGGGTGAGCTACGAAGTTATTGCCGACGCCAAAGCAAACGAAATTATTACCGAAGTAAGCGATCCATCGGTAAATATGGACCTGGTTAAACTCGAGAAAGCGCCCCGAATGGCGGTTTATTCGCCAAAAAACAAACTGCCCTGGGATGATGCCGTTACCCTCGTTTTAAAATATGCCGAAATTCCGTACGACGTAGTTTACGATGAAGAGGTGATCCACGGCGAACTGCCTAAGTATGATTGGCTGCACCTGCACCACGAGGATTTTACAGGGCAATACAGCAAGTTTTATGGCGCCTTCCGTTACGCGCAATGGTATACCGATGATATCAAAATCCAGGAGGCCATGGCCCATAAACTGGGCTTTAGCAAGGTATCAAAAATGAAGCTGGCCGTAGCCCAAAACATCCGAGATTTTTGCGCAGGCGGCGGCTTCCTGTTTGCCATGTGCTCAGGTACCGATACTTTTGACATTGCACTATCGGCTGCTAATACAGATATCTGCGAACGTATGTTCGACGGTGATGCTGCCGACCAGGACGCGCAATCCAAACTCGATTTTAGTCAAACGTTCGCCTTTCAGAATTTTACGCTGGATATGAACCCCATTTCGCATTCCTTCAGCAATATCGACGTTACCACCACCCGCCAGGTTGATCGTACCCGGGATTTCTTTACGTTGTTTGATTTTTCGGCCAAATGGGATGTTGTGCCGAGCATGCTTACGCAGGATCATGACAAAGTAATAAAAGGTTTTATGGGCTTAACCACGGCCTACAACAAAAGCATGCTCAAACCCGGCGTTACCATTATGGGCGAAATGAAAACCGCCAACGAAGCCCGTTACATTCACGGCGAATACGGCAAAGGCCAATGGACATTTTACGGCGGCCACGACCCTGAAGATTATCAGCACGCTGTAAATGATCCGCCGACAGATTTGAAACTACACCCCAATTCCCCCGGCTACAGGCTGATATTAAACAATGTGCTGTTCCCGGCGGCGAAGAAGAAAAAGCAGAAAACGTGATTTTTTTTGCTGTAAGCAAAATGCTCAAAGCCGAAAGCAACTTGGTAAACCAGTGTAACTATGCAACCCGCCCGCATTTACAACGAGCTTAAATTTAAACGACCGAATTAAGTACAAGCTATTGCACAATGTCAAAATGAAACTCCTGCACCAATGGTGGGTTTTCGGGTGTAAGTGTAAAACTCACTTTGATATTTCCAGTTTCACATTTGATAATAAAATAGCCACGTAATTGATTTTCGGGCACCACATTGCCTGTGCTTATTATTCTGCCTGTTTTTGCAAAAGCTTCAGTTGCGGCTGCTTGAAGTTTATCGGGGAAATAATCCATAAAAAAGTTATCAGCAAAAATGCCGCTTTCTTTAGCCTTGCTCCAATCAGCGATGGCCTTAAGCAGATCATTTTTACGTTGCTCTAATATGGCTGATGCCGGCAATTGCCGTGGTTTTATACCAGAAAGAGCCAGTAAAGTATCCAGAGCCTGGTTATTGGGATAACCAGCACGGGCATAGGTCAGGTTGGCAAATGAAACAACGCCCACACCGTACTCCGGCAAGATATTCCACTGACTGCCGAAACCCGGTAAGCCCCCTGTATGACCAATGTACACGCGGTTATCACAATCCTTTGCCCAACGTAAACCGTAGGCATAGGCACTGACATTGGGGCATGGTCTGCCCGTGGTTGTTTTGGCATTTACAGTTAAATAATTCACATCCCAGGGGTACTGCATTTCCCGGATAGAACTACGTTTTACAGGCAGGGCTTCGACATCATCGCGCGGAGGCCAGGCATCCATATGTACAGCCATGTATTTGCTAAAATCCTCAATAGTGGTGATCAGGCCGCCCATCGCACCGTAAGCCCCGTCATGCAACAAAGGTTGTTCAACCCATTTACCATCGAGCCAGCGGTAACCATGCGCCAGTTTATCTTTGGGCACTTTGGTATATTCCCAATAGGTATGTGTCATACCTAACGGTTTAAGGATATTATCTGTGATGTATTGCTCGTAAGTTTTGCCCGATACTTTTTTGATGATATATCCCAGCGTAGCAAACCCAAGGTTGCTGTACTCATAGCCCTGACCAGGATTATTGGAAAATGAAATGCCTTTTTTGTATAGCGCCAGGAGTTCTTCATCGCTAACTGCAAGTTGCCTGTCGCCCCATGGGTTATCTTCCGGGTAACCTGCTGTATGCGTAAGCAGATGCCTTACGGTTACAGGGACAGCATCTTTGGTCAAATATTTCAACCTCTTCATCTCGGGGATATAAATATAAGCCGGATCATCCAGTTTTAGCTTGCCCTCATCCCTGAGTTTTAGGATAGCCATAGCGGTAAGGCTTTTGGTCATGGAGGCGATCCGAAAATCCGACGATGAATCAGCCTTGATCCTGGCATCAATATCGGTATACCCTAAACCACCGCTGTGCACCAGTTTACCATCAACCACAATGCCATACACCAATCCCGGCCAGTGATTATCTTCAGCATATTTTTTATAAAGCTGATCGATGACAGGGAAAGTAGCCTGGATCTTTTTTAACCTGTCGGGATCAGTAAACATTGCGGGCTTGTAGGGTTGGGCCATAGATGAGTAGCTCGCCGCAGCTAACGAAATGAATAAGACTGACTTAAGTAGATTTTTGACCATATACATAGATACGGAAAAATTGTCTGAATCTGAATTGCAGAATCCTATCGCTTTGAGCTATTTCATCCATTTGAATACTGTTAATAAAATATATCATTGCAAACGCAGCGTGGCTAGGCATAACCGCCCTGTATAGCATGCGATTGCTTCGTCGTTCCTCCTCGCAATGACATGTTTTTTGAGATTTAAGAAGTAATCATCTTAAACTAAAAAATCCCGGCCAAATCATGACCGGGATCTTCAATATTAAAAAGCTTTTCGCTTTCGGCTTTGCGCCTTAAGCATTAAGCTAACTTAGCCAATTCTTCTGCCATGGCAGCGCCAATTTCAGCCGGCGACTCAACCACACGGATACCGCACTCGGCCATGATCTTCATTTTAGCAGCAGCAGTATCATCGGCACCACCTACTATAGCACCCGCGTGGCCCATACGGCGGCCCGGAGGCGCAGTTTGACCTGCGATGAAACCAACTACAGGTTTAGTCCCGTTTGCTTTGATCCAGCGGGCAGCATCAGCTTCCATGTTTCCGCCAATTTCACCAATCATAATGATACCATGAGTTTCCGGATCGTTCATTAATAATTCAACAGCTTCTTTGGTTGGCGTACCAATAATTGGGTCGCCACCGATACCGATAGCTGTAGTGATACCCAAACCGGCTTTAACCACCTGGTCAACCGCTTCATAAGTTAAAGTACCTGATTTTGAAACCACACCAACGTTACCTTTTTTGAAAATAAAGCCCGGCATGATACCAATTTTGCTCTCATCGGCAGTGATGATGCCCGGACAGTTAGGACCAATCAGGCGCGCGTCCTTATCGGTAAGATATTCTTTTACCGCGATCATATCCTTTGTAGGGATACCTTCAGTGATACAAACAATAACCTTAATGCCGGCTTCAGCAGCTTCCATAATGGCATCTGCACCAAAAGCAGGAGGTACAAAAATGATGGATACATCGGCACCGGTTGCAACAACGGCATCTTTAACCGTGTTAAAAACCGGCCTGTCTAAATGGGTCTGACCACCTTTACCTGGTGTAACACCACCAACTAACTGAGTGCCATAAGCAATCATTTGCTCAGCGTGGTATGAACCCTCTTTACCGGTGAAACCTTGTACAATAACTTTTGAATCTTTATTTACGAGTACACTCATTGGTTTTTTCGTTTTAGTACGGCAAAGCTAAAGTTTTTGCCCGAATGTCAAACCCTATTGTAATCTAAATTTATATGTTAACATAAAAGTGACTTTTAAAGGCCGGGGTACGATATTCAGTTGTGTCACGCAAAGGCGCTAAGACTCAAATGTGGTTAGTTTCAGTACAATTGAAGTTTAGCATATCTGCATAAAATTACTTAATTACCTGTCGCTAGTTTCCGTCCATGGATTTGTGAGTATTCCAAAGTTATCCTTAAGCGCCTCTTCGGCCTGCTTTGTTTTAAGAAACCATAAATGATCGGTAGTTTGATCGTCCTTATCTATAAACTCAAGCCATACGGTTTTGCTATTTTCCATGCTGATCCACTTCACTATTACCGGATGATACATAATTGTTGCTTCCTGAACAGCACCATAGCCATCCTCAGTAACCATCACCCTGCCTGCATGTCTGATTTTATAGTGTTCGATAGCTTCTTTATTTAATGCCATTGAACGTATACTAACCTCAGATTTTTTAAATAGATCCAGATAGCAAAAAAACTCTTCAAAGCATTTTTTATCATTATCTGGATTTCGGTTATTGATTTGCCAATACCATCCCCCACCCTCTCCAAAATGTTTCTTTAAATGACCTAAAAGCCAGGTGCTGAAATAAGTAAATCGGGGTAAATTATCTTTTCGTAATTGTTCTTCTCTTGCAGCGATTGTATAACCGGTAACAAAACTATCAAGCGATTGAAACGTATGTTCATTCCCTAAAAACATCGCCCTCCGCAGTTTTAAATGACCAAGCACATCATAAATATCATTCAACAGGTATCCAGACATAAATAGTAGGTAAGTATTATATAAAAATCAATATGGGCGTTGCCTGCGGCCCAGGCTATACGCTCATACGCCTGCAGGCATTACGCTCATTGGCCGGTATCCGTTACTATCCAACGCATTTGTCTGAACCTGGATTCATGCGATTCAATGGATTACAGGATTTAAACAATCAGGACGAGAAATCCCGGAAATCAAAAAAATCCTATAAATCCCGGTTCAGACAAAATCCGAAATCATTACACTGCCATCCTTAACGCGGACAAATACTAATTAAATGCAATCAAAAATTCAACCGCTGTAATTAAAACGAACACCAAAAACGTAGTAAGAAATATAATCCCGGCTTTTTTAAGTTTCACTTTATCGCCAGAAATACCCGGGATAAAATTGATCGCAGTAAATGTCAAACCAGTTAACAATACCAGCACTTTCAAAATTGTTAATAATATATATGTCCGATTTATTCATTCACTCCCCTTTCAGCGGGCTGGGCAACAAACTCCCCTTCACTCTTCGCAATCACAATTGTCGCCACACCATTGCCAATCACATTGGTAATGGCCCGCGCTTCCGACATAAACCTGTCGACCCCTATTAATATCGCCAGCCCTTCAACCGGGATTATTTTGATGGCTGTGAGCGTGCTGGTGAGCACAATAAAACCGCTTCCGGTTACACCTGCTGCTCCTTTGGAAGTGATCATCAGGATCCCGATAATCGTTAACTCCTGCCCTAATGAAAGCGGGATATTAAACACCTGCGCCAGGAATATCACGCACATGGACAAGTAAATCGTAGTGCCATCCAAATTAAAAGAATACCCCGTGGGGATCACCAAACCAACAACCGATTTTGAACAGCCAAACTTCTCCATTTTCTCCATCATAGCAGGTAAAGCAGATTCGGATGAGGATGTACCAAGCACGATCAGGATCTCTTGCCTGATGTATTTCAGATATTCCCAAAGGCTGAACTTAAACAGCCGGCAAATAATATTCAATACCACAAATATGAACAGGAACATGGTCAGATAAACCGAGCCCATCAACAGAGCCAATGGTTTCAGTGTTTGGATGCCATATTTGCTCACCGTAAAGGCCATCCCTGCAAAAGCCCCTATCGGCGCCACCTTCATCACTATCTTCATGATATTAAAAAACACTTTCGAAAGCTTATCAAATAGCTGAATAACCGCTTCGCCACTTTTACCCATCCGGCTTAACCCAAAACCAAACAGTATCGCAAAAAACAGGATCTGCAAAATATCGCCTTCAGCAAAAGCTTTAAACATATTTGAGGGGACTATATGGGCAATAAAATCGCCCCAGTGCATTTCGGCGGCAGCTTTTTCGTAAACGGCTAATTTGCCGGTATCCATTTTTGCAGCATGGTTTTCAAAACCTGCACCAGGCTTAATAATATTGGCTACGGTAACGCCGATGACAAGCGCGAAGGTGGTTACGATCTCGAAATATAACAAAGCTTTACCACCTACCCTGCCCACCTTTTTCATATCGCTCATGCCGGCAATGCCCAGCACAATGGTTAAAAATATGATAGGCGCAATCAGCATGGTGATGAGACTGATGAACGTTTTGCTGATGAGTTCGGCAGTCGGGGCAAAACCTTTAACATATAAGCCGGCCGCTACCCCAAGGGCAATGGCAATAAGTACCTGGAAAGTTAGGTTTGATAAGAGGCGTTTCATGATTGATCCCCCGGCGCCCTAAAGGGGGAGCAACAGGATGAGACGGCAATATAATAAGTTATTGTTTCAGGCACAAAAAAGCCCCGTACCGGAAACCGGCACAGGGCATAATTGATTGATTGAAAGATTGTGATTATGCAGGTGTTGATTTACCGGTTAGTAAATCAATTAAGAAAATTTTATTAAGGAAAGTTAGCTTTGCCTTGTGGTTGCCCAGGAAAACAATGGTGCCGCTATAATCCCAGCCGCCGCCGTTTGTTTTTCCTTCCGAACGGAAAGCAGCTGTGCCGCTGCTGATATCAAACTTATCGTTGCCATGTACATACAGGTTAGTGAACACGTAGGTATTATGCACCCTGCTAAACGTTTTGTATTTGGTGTATTCGTTATCAACATAGGCTTTCATAGGGCCATCAAGCGAGAAGTTTGAGTTATTGGTGTTAAGTCCCCTAACCTTATATTTCTGCACAATATTGTAAACGAATGAATAACCCGGGCCACTGCCTACCGTATTTAATGAATCAACCGAATCGTAACCGACAGTTTTGTTGCCGTCACAAATAAAATAATATTTGGTACCGCCTGTTTTGGTTGCTTTTAAAGTATCACCTTGGTTAAATACTCGATTCAGGCTGGTATCAATATAAAAACCGCAACTATATGTACTCTGTACTTTAAGCTTTGATGAGGCATTGGTTGAGGGGGTAACACCGTCGTTAAGGCTGGCCCCTCCAAATGAACCGGCCAATGATTTTGCCAGGTTATCTGCAATTGCCGAACTGGCTACATTATCGCTTGCTTTTACAGTTGATGGATCAGGTTTTACATTAATTCCTGTTTTTGTACAGGCCGAATAAAGAATAGCCACACCTGTTAATAAAGGTAATACACTGCGTAGATTTAGTTTCATAAACGTATAAGATAAAGTTTAGATCTCTTTGCCTCATTTGGCAATAAGCATACCACCAGGTAAAAAATTCGCAAAAAAAACGGCCGGGATATGTGTTTTTAGGCTCATTTTCCTTTTTTATAAAACAGTTAAAGATTTATACTGCTGATAGCAACGGAACACAAAACACACCCACTACCTGATTTCCCCGCTTCGGGGAAAAATACGTAGAAAATATTACCCGTTTTTTTAT
Source organism: Mucilaginibacter gossypii (assembly GCF_017569325.2). Classification (NCBI taxonomy): domain Bacteria; kingdom Pseudomonadati; phylum Bacteroidota; class Sphingobacteriia; order Sphingobacteriales; family Sphingobacteriaceae; genus Mucilaginibacter; species Mucilaginibacter gossypii. The sequence continues at coordinate 4,493,743 of NZ_CP071878.2, forward strand.
CAAATACACAGGTGATAAAAAGCATGCCGTTTTGAAAAACCATAGCATACAAAAAGCCCTGCCTCCTGTTAGGGAGCAGGGCTCTACATATATTTAAAAACGATTTAATTAACTTCGCCGGTCATCAGATCGGCATTATAAACGGTACCGTCGATAGTGATCTTAGCTTTGTGTCCCCCTAAAAATGTTATCGTCCCTTTATAGTTCCAGACATTTTTTCCAATACTTCCTTTACTCGAAAAGGTAGCACTTCCGCTTAAAATAAAATCTGGGTCTTTTGTTGGATCAACAACAATTGATTTAAAATTGTAGTTAAACGTGCCTTCAACATTTGGCTGGTCTGTTGTAGGTTTGGTGTAGTTAACCCTGGCATAATAATTCACAGGGCCATCAAAAGAGTATTGCGCGTGTTCAACACCCGGATTAAGGCTTCTGAGTATCAGGTTTTCACCCATTTTTAAAACCATTGTAAAACCGCTGCCTGCCATAGTCATATTTAAACTATCATTAGCGGTAACCCCTGAAGGCACTCCATTAGTACAGGTAAGCTCATATTTAACCTTAGCCCAGATATCAATTTTTGAGGTATCGCTTTGATCTAAATTAAATGCTATCGTAGTATCCATTTTGGCGCCGCACTGTGGCTGAGGGTCAATAGATTGTACTTTGATCTTACCTTTTTTGTTCAGGGATAGATCGGTTGGCATACTTAAACCGCTCTTAAAATCAAACCCGCCGTTTTCGGGGTTAAAAATGCCAACAAGGCTTTGCGCAATTTGCACACTCGCTTCTTTTTTACTTACTGTACTTTGATTATTAGGCGCCATGTTAAGCTTATGGCACGAAGTGTAAATGGCAGTAATACCGGCAAGCAGCAATACTATAATTTTGTACTTGTGTTTCATGTTTAGGATTTTAATTCCGCGCAAATTTAACTTATTATCAATTAATTAAAGAAATTTTGAAAATATTTAGGAGCAGAAAAACTATAATATTGTTCATACCCATTTTGAACGATGAGTAAGGGCAAAAGGTTAGCCAATGTTTCGTCCACAATTAGCAGACTCCGCTGGAGCCTGCCATTCTTTAAATTTTCTATAACTATCATACCTCTCTGAGGCCGAATGGCAGGCCAGCCTGTTTAGAGCGCCTGAGCCCCTCTCCCGCCGCGTATTACAAACCATAAGACTGGCTCGATCACTGCTCAAAGAAATGAAACAACAATTATAATTTCACTTCAATCTCTCCGCTTTTATTCTCTATTATTTCTTCCTGAAGCTTAACCCCATCAAAACCATGCAAAACAAATTTCAGCTGCGTAAACCTCGATTTAAATGAGCCTTCAACTGATGATAAACTGAGGCTCTTTTCTATGGGATTGAAACTGATAACACGTTTATAATAAACACCCTGCTCATAATCATATGATACGCCATCGTCTTCATAATAAATAAAACTATTTGCTTCCCTGCCGTTCCATACGTGTACCTGCAATATACCGTCGCCTTTTTCATTGGTGCTTTGTACAACACTTTGCATGGGGATAATACCGCCGGCCTTAACAAATACCGGCAAATCTGTTAGCGGCGCCTGAACATTAACAATCTGTTCTCCCTCATAAAACTTATCGCTGCTTAACCTATACCACGAGCCTTTAGGCAGGTAAACATCTTCGGTTAGTTTAGTGCTTTCAACAGGAGCAACCAGCATCGCGTCGCCAAACATAAATTCATTTTGAAAACGCTCATCAAAAACATTCCCGTCAAAACTATGCTCAATGGCTAATGTGCGACTTACCGGCAGGCCGGTTTGGATTGATTGATAAAAGCTGCTGTACAGGTAGGGCAGGAGTTTGTACCGTTGTTCAATGTCCTTCTTAATGATTTGTTCATTACCCTTACCCCATTCCCATGGCTCGCGCATTTTACTGCCTTGTATGGCATGGTTGCGGAACATTGGGGTATATACGCCCAATGAGTTCCAGCGCACCATGAGCTCAGGTGTAGGGTTGCCGCTGAAGCCGCCGATATCAACGCCGACAAAACTCATTCCTGTAATACCCAAACTATTTACCAGCCGTTGTCCTAAAAGCATATGGGCATCGGTGCCGGTATTATCGCCCGTCCACACGGCCGAATAGCGTTGTGTGCCCGAATAAGCCGCGCGGGTAAGTACAAACGGCCGTTTGTTTCCCATGATCTTTCTTGTGCCATCATAAGTGGCGCGGGCCATTTGCATGCCATAGGCATTACGCACTTCCGGCATAAACTTATCTCCAAACTTTACTATCCAGGGGATATTTTGCCCCCAGGCGGCAGGCTCGTTCATATCATTCCAGAAACCTTCAACGCCGGGTTGGGTAAGAGCGGTGAAGGCTGCTCCCCACCATTCGCGTACCTCTTCCCTGAAAAAATCTGGAAAGTGACAGCGGCCCGGCCACACATAGCCGGTATAATTTTCGCCGTCGGGATATTTGCCAAAATAATCCTGCTCAATACCCTCATCGTATTCCTTATAACCTTCTTCTACCTTAATTCCCGGATCAACAATGGTAACCAGCCTAAAGTCCATCGCCTTTAGTTTATCAAGCATTTGCTTGGGCTTAGAGAAAGTTTTTCTGTTCCAGGTGAATATCTTGAAATCGTCCATATAGTCGATATCGCAGTACATTACATCGGCAGGGATCTGTTTTTTGCGGAAGGTTTGGGCGATGTTCAATACTTCATCGGCGCTCATATAACTCCATCGGCATTGCTGATAGCCCAGGCTCCAGAGCGGCGGCATTTCCATCCTGCCGGTAAGCCAGGTATAATCTTCAATTATTTTGGCAACACCTTGTGCCCCGAAAAAGTAGTAATTCAAATCGCCTCCATCGGCACCGAACCAGCTTGTTTCCTCATCTGTGGATGCACCAAAATCGAAGTAGCTTTTGTGAGTGTTGTCAAGAAACAGGCCATAGGTAAGCCCGCTGTGCAATCCTATAAAAAACGGAAAGGTTTTATAAAGCGGATCGGATTCGGGCGTGTGGTTGGGCGCATCGGTATTCCAGTTTACATAGGCCGCGCTACGCCTGTCGAGGTTACCGGTTTTTTCGCCCAGGCCAATAAACCGTTCACCCTCAAACAACCGGCGATAACAGATCACCCGTTCGCCCTGCCAGTTTGTACCAAAGCGGGCGTCATCTTCACTCAGCGAGATACCTGCAGCCGTGAAAAAGTTGAACCTCAAAGGCGATTTTTGAATACTGAGCTTCAAGGCTGGTGTAGTAATATCAATATTGGCCGATGACTCATCAAAATCAAAATCGGCCAGTGGCTGCCTGATTACCGCAAAGGAAGGATCATCCGGGTTAAAATTCTTGCTGATGCTCACCCTGATAATTGTAGGGCTATAGATATAAACCCTTGCTTCGGCTTCGGCGGTTTTAATTGTTAAAATACCATCCTGTTGTTTAAAGCCCTGTACGTTACCTGCAATTTCTAAATTCATGCCTGTGGGGTACCCGGAATAGATAAAGGTACTTAAAGGCAACGTTGTTTGGTTAGGTTGGTTTTGTTAAATGTGAGTTTGAGATAAACGTCAACGGATTTTCCTCTTTTCATTTAACTCTCGCTCGTTTGTAACCATAGGTATTGGGAAGGGGAAAGTTGCTTTGGAAAACAAATAGAAACCATGTCATTGCGAGCGCAGCGCGGCAATCTCGTAGCCAATGCAAGTCCGATCTGTATAGCTACGAGATTGCCACGTCGCTCCAGGGGCTTCTTCCCCTGCGGCTCCTCGCAACGACATGGTTGTTAATTGAGCTTCAAAAACGTTGCATGGATTTTTCTATTTCACCCCCAAAAACGACCAACCCGCTTTCCTGCCCGATAAACGCCCTTTAATTTTCGACCAACTTGTAAAACACTGATAATTAGCATGTTTTTGGTGTTTGCCGAATACTTCCGGGTATTGGTCTATATCTTTTCGGTGCTGGTATAACACTTTTTAGCACTTAAAATTAATGTTGTTCATTTGATCATTGAAAATAACAAACACAAAATATTTAACACACTTAAAAGCTCAAAATCATGAAAACTTCAATAAAATTATCAGCATTATTCTTATTATTAAGCGCAGGTGTATTTGCTACTACAGCAGCTAAAGCCGCCGATGTAACTCCTAAAGCTAAAGAGGTTGTTACCTTTAAAGCCCTTGACCACGACCGCGGTGTTAAGTTAACGCTCGCAAAATCAGAAAACGGCCGTTCATTTATACGCGTTTACAGCAAACAAAATGAACTTTTGCTAAAAGATGTTGTATCAACCAAAACCGATGTTGAAAGGGGTTATGTTTTAACCAACCTTGAAGATGGTGATTACATTATGGAAGTTAAAACCAATAACCAGGTGGTTAAGAAAACCCTGCACGTTTATGAAGACGGTGATCAAAAAACATTCTTTATTTACCAGGACTAATTTAGGAAGCCATATCAAACAAAAAGCTCCCGTTCGGTTGGAACGGGAGCTTTTTGTTTGAAGGAGCAAATATTAATTAGTCCCAAAGTTTTTCGGGGTAAACGCCGCCTGTTACCAGGTCGGAGATACATTTTTGCACTATTGGCTTATCTTCCTTGTAAGTAACCCCAAACCATTTTGCACCGGTTGGGATCACCTTAAAAGAGGCTGTACCATTTTTGATCAGCTTATCGGCAACCAGGGGAATAAAGAACTCCGATTTCGGGTTGTTTTCGTTAGCAGCAACAAACTCCCTGAACATATCCTCACTTTGCTTGAAAATAGCCGGTGTAAATCCCCAGAAATTCATCGATACACGTGTTTCATTATCAAGCGGATGTTCGCCGGTTGCATCTTTATAAGCTACGCTGCCGTCCTCTTTAAAATAAACTTCAGTACGTTCGTTAATTTCAACCATGTTACCATTATCATCAACGCTGCAAACACCACGCGATACCGAGCCATAGTCAGATAATGTACGGTCAATCTGGTATCCGATTATTGAATACTGGTCGTCTTTAACGTCGGTGGTTAAAAATTTAGCCATTTTTTCAAATGAATCATAGCCGTAAAAGTCATCAGCATTGATCACACAAAAAGGCTCGTTGATCTGGTTGCGGGCCGCTAACACAGCATGGGCTGTTCCCCATGGTTTGGCACGTTCAATCTCTTTATCAATACCAAATGGCTTAAGATCAAAGCTTTGATATACATAGTCTGTTTCGATCCGGCCGGCAAGCTTAGGCTCAAAAATCGCCTTGAAGTTTTCGGCAAACTCTTCGCGTATAATAAAACTCACCTTGCCAAAGCCTGCTTTTATAGCATCATATATTGAATAATCAATAATTGTTTCGCCATTGGGGCCAAAGCCGTCAACTTGTTTCATACTGCCATAACGGCTGGCCATCCCTGCGGCCAATATCAGTAAGGTTGGTTTCATAGATAGTATCGGGGGTATTTGTTAAAAGCTATTTTATAATTAATGTTAATAAGGAATGGATTTTTGCCCTTATTGTTTTACAAATTGTACTTTTTGTTATTTGATGTACCTAAAGTCCTGGCCGGCCTGGATATTCAGCAGCGACTCGTATATCAAACGGATCACGTTATCAACATCTTCTTTGTGGATCATCTCGACGGTGGTATGCATATAACGTAAAGGTAATGAGATCAATGCCGATGGCACGCCGTCGTTTGAGTAAGCAAAGGCGTCGGTATCAGTCCCTGTTGACCGGGATGATGCCTGACGCTGGAACGGGATGCCCGCTTTTTGAGCGCTTTCAATAAGCAGCTTATTCAGGTTGTTTTGTACTGCCGGAGCATATGATACAACAGGGCCTTTACCGCAGGCTAAGTCGCCCTGGGTAATTTTGTTAATCATTGGCGTTTGGGTGTCATGCGTAACATCGGTAACAATAGCCACATTGGGTTTAATTTTATGCGCTATCATTTCGGCACCGCGTAAACCTATCTCCTCCTGTACCGCGTTAACTATATATAAACCAAAAGGAAGTTTTACATTGTTTTCTTTAAGTAAACGGGCAACCTCGGCAATTATGAAGCCGCCTGCGCGGTTATCAAGCGCACGGCCAACATAATAACGGTCGTTAAGCACCATAAATTCATCTTCGTAAGTGATAACACAACCTACGTGGATACCCAGTTTTTCAACTTCTTCTTTTGAGGTGCAACCGCAATCTAAAAAGATATTTTTAAGGGTAGGCGCTTCTTCTTTATCACCGCCCAGGCGGGTGTGGATAGCAGGCCAGCCGAAAACAGCTTTAACCACGCCATTATCGGTATGGATATTTACGCGTTTTGAAGGCGCTATCTGATGATCGGAGCCGCCATTGCGGATAACATATATTAAGCCATCGTTAGTGATGTAATTCACAAACCATGAAATCTCATCTGCATGAGCTTCAATAACTACTTTGTAATCGGCTTTGGGATTGATGATACCAACCGCGGTGCCATAATTATCAACATAATGAGTGTCAATATAGGGCTTCAGGTATTCGAGCCAAAGCTCCTGGCCTTTCCATTCAAAACCTGTAGGTGAGGGGTTGTTGATATATTTTTCAAAAAACGCGAGTGAAGTTTCGTTTACAACGGAAGTATGCTGTGGCGCGTCAGATTTCTTTTTAGCCATATTGAATTAATGTTTTCAATCTAAATGTAGTAATACAGCAAATATAATAAAGCTCATGACATTGCACTAAAATTAAACCGGATATAAGCGGTATATCAATTATATAAAATCAATATTAAACGTTTTTGAAAATATTTAGTCACAAGGAAGGCACTGGTTTGTTTTGATACAAAAATGACCGGTTATTTCATAAAGCTTTCATGCTTATGTTATACCTTTCCGCGATATTTAATTTTTAATAAGGTGAAACTATTCAGGCTAACTTGTATCCTATTTGCGGCATGTTTTTTAGCGGCATGCAGCGTTCCTCAATATGTAAATGTTCCGGTTGATTACGCGCCGAAGCTGAATTTTAACAGGGCAAAAACAACCATCGTGGTCATTAACCACTACATGCCCGATTCGACCCGTAACCGCAATAAACGCGTATTAACTACATTTAAAGCCGCCGCTTATACCGCTATAAACCATGCAGCGGTACAGCTGCATGCGCTGCCCGGTGTAAAAGTTGTACAACTGGTTGACTCGGTTAACTTTACCGCCAATACCGATTCGGTGAAATTTCTGGCAAAAAAATACAACGCTTCTTATGTGCTCGCGTTTGAGGATTTTAAAGGCGAAACCAAATTGGAGCAGGATTATTATAACGGCGTACCGTCGGTTTACCGGGTATCGGTGGTTAAAACCAGCTTTACTCTTTACGAAGCCAATGGCATCTACTTTAAAAAGCTAAACGGTGAGGCTGAAATAAATGATAATAATCCTTATGGTAATGCATCCAGCTTACTTGCCCATGGCGGGCCGTTATTTGATGCTATCCGTAATTCGGCATTGGATGCCCTAAAGGATTACCTGCCGTACACCGATTATCATGACAGGCCCCTGTATACCAATGGCGACCAGCTAAGCAGCTCGGTAGAACTGATCAAAGCCGGTAAATTTGATAAGGCTTTCCAGCTATTAAACCCGCTTATTGACGGGCCCGACCTGAAGCTTGCCAGCCGCGCAGCTTACAACCTTGCCGTAGTATATGAGGCGCAGGGCGATATCGAGGCCGCACTTGAGGTGGCCAAGATCTCGAACCAGAAACAGCCCAATGATTTTGCCAAAGCTATTATTGTTGATTTGATGAAAGAGTAAAGTCCTCAAAACCTAAACCAACCTTATTACAAATACCTTGAAAAACTTATTTGCCATTTGTGTGCTCGTTGCCATGGGTTTGGCAGCCTGCAGTGTAAATTATGAAATTACAGTACCGGTTAATTACGCCCCTAAACTGGAATTGGGGCATAACGAAACCAAAGTTGTAGTAGTAAACAGGTTTACTGTTGACTCGGTAGCTAATAAAAATAAACGCAAACGAGCTGTACTTAAGGGCGGCGCTTACAGCGCTATTGCAATGGCAGCCAAACAGCTTGATATGCTGCCCCGCATCCAAACAACAGTACTTGTCGACTCCGTTAATTTGATTGCAGATACCACGCCAATAAAAACACTTGCCGAAAAATACAATGCCAACTATGTTTTAACGCTTGACTCGCTTAGTGCCGATATCCCCGTAGAGCTTGTTGATACCATGGAAGTATATACCACGGTGGTTAATACAAGGTTTACTTTATACGAAAGCAACGGCAAGTATTTTAAAATTCTTAGAGGGAAAGCGAAGGATTTTCATTCGGAGAGCCGTTATTACGGTATAATTGCTGCCTTGCTTGTACATCCTACGGTAAAAGGCAATGGTGCGGCCATAAGCCAGTCGGCAGGTAATGCGGCTATTGATGCGATAAAGGATTATCTGCCATCTACATTAACTAACCAGCGGCAATTATATGCTGATAACGACAGCTTGAAGGTTGCTATTAACCACATGATAGCAAAGCGATATAATGAGGCCTTTAAAATACTGAATCCAATTATTGATGGGCCCGATCTTAAACTGGCCAGCCATGCGGCTTACAATTTGGCGGTGTTATATGAAGCACAGGGCGACATTGAAGAAGCTTTAAAGGCAGCAAAATTATCGAACGAAAAACAACAAAACGTTAAGGCGACTGCAATTATTCCTGATTTAGAGAAGGAGTAAGTTCTTTTTCGAGAATCTCATAATCGAAACCATTTTTTGAAAAGAAATTACCTGTGTGAATAAAACCAGCTTTGAGGTAAAATGGAATGGCCGATAACCTTGCGTTGCACCACAGGCGGGTCCCCCCGCTTACAAGGACAAAATCGGTAATATGCTGCAATACCGCACGGCCTATTCCCATGTTTTGCATGGTTTCATCAACAGCAAATTTGCGAAACTGCCAATCGTTCCCTTTATTAAAGAGTGATACTACCGCTATGATATGATTATCTTTAAATGCAGCAAAGTGATACCCGTGGTTATCCTCCTCCATCTCCATTTCGTACAGCTTGCTTTCGGGGTATAATATACGTTGCCTTAACCGCCAGGTAAGCTCGGGACGGATTTGTTCGATAGAGATATTTTTCATTGCGGATTTCGGATGTTCGATTTCGGAATTAGAAACGCAAAGGTAAACAAATCTGATTTTCTATTGCCGAAGGCACAAATAATCACGGCGCTGGCGGCCGCACATACTTGCGCCAGTAAACAGCCAGAAAGGCAATTACGGCATCTACAATAAAAAAGAAATAAATCCGAAATCGAACATCCGAATTCCCAAATCTACAGTGGAATATTCCCGTGTTTCTTCCTTGGGTTGTTCACTACTTTATTTTCCAGCATTTTAAAAGCCTGGATCAATTTAATGCGCGTTTCGGCAGGTTCAATAACTTCGTCGATAAATCCGCGTTCGGCAGCACGGTAGGGATTGGCAAAGGTATCTGAATATAATTGTTCCATCTCCAGCCATTTGGCTTCATGGTCTTCGGCCTTCGTGATCTCGCGTTTAAAAATGATTTCGGCGGCACCTTTGGCTCCCATTACCGCAATCTCGGCCGATGGCCAGGCAAAGTTCATATCGGCACCAATATGTTTGGAGTTCATTACATCATAAGCGCCTCCATAAGCCTTGCGCGTAATTACAGTAACACGCGGAACGGTGGCTTCACAAAAAGCATATAACAGTTTAGCGCCATTGGTGATAATAGCATTCCATTCCTGGTCGGTACCGGGCAAAAAGCCGGGAACATCTTCAAACACCAGCAGCGGAATGTTGAAGGAATCGCAAAAGCGCACAAAACGGGCAGCCTTGGTTGATGAATGGATATCCAATACCCCGGCCAAAAAAGCGGGCTGATTAGCCACTATGCCAATACTGCGGCCTGCCAGGCGCGCGAAGCCCACCACAATGTTTTCAGCAAAATCTTTATGCACTTCCAAAAACGAAGCTTTATCGATGATATGATCAATAACCTCGCGGATATCATAGGGTTGTGAGGCTATTGATGGCAGGATGGTGTTTAACTCGGGCCTAAGCTCGTCGCCGTTTTCGTAGGGAGCGGCAGGAGCTTTATCCTCACAATTTTGAGGCATATAGCTCAGCAGGCTTTTGATATGCTGAATGGCGGCTATTTCATTGGCACAGGCAAAATGAGTAACGCCCGATTTGCTGGCGTGGGTATTGGCACCGCCCAGTTCTTCGGAGGTTACCACTTCATGCGTAACCGTTTTTACTACATTAGGCCCGGTAACAAACATGTATGAGGTATGCTCAACCATCAAAATAAAATCGGTAATAGCAGGCGAGTAAACAGCACCACCTGCGCATGGCCCCATAATAGCCGAGATTTGCGGGATAACGCCCGATGCCATGGTATTGCGGTAAAAAATATCGGCATAACCGCCAAGGGATACCACACCTTCCTGGATGCGCGCACCGCCCGAGTCATTAAGACCGATAAGGGGAGCGCCATTCTTTAGGGCGAGATCCATGATCTTGCAGATCTTTTCGGCATGGGTTTCGGAAAGCGAGCCGCCAAACACTGTAAAATCCTGGGAAAATACGTAGGTGAGCCGTCCGTTTATGGTGCCATAACCTGTAACAACACCGTCGCCGGGATATTTTTCTTTCTCCATGCCAAAATCAATGGAGCGGTGGGTAACCAGCATCCCTATCTCCTGGAACGAGCCTTCATCCAATAAAAAATGTAAACGTTCACGTGCCGTTAATTTTCCTTTTTTATGCTGACTTTCAATACGTACCGGGCCTCCGCCCTGCATGGCTTCATGACGTTTTAGCCTTAACAGATCAAGCTTTTTATCCACAATTCAGGTTGTTAGTAATTGTCTAAAAATAGTAATTATATTGTAAGAATAGCTTTTGCTTACTTATTCTGGTGGTTTAATAACGGATTTTTATATATTTGTGTTGATGAAGATCAGGAACAATAAAATATGGGTAGTGGCGCTGTTCATGACCGTCTTTGTAATAAAGATGGGCATTTCGCTTGCACCTGTTTTTTTATATCTTGATAATAAAACGGTAAGTGCGGTGATCCTTCAGCTGGAGCAGGAAAGCAAAACTGAAAAAGACAGCCCCGAAAAAGACCTTGTGAAGGAGAAAAAAATCTTCGATGAGTATGACCTTCATACCATAAACTTCATCACATTTATTGCCGAAACCAAAGTTCTCCACAACCAGGAAAACGCATTATATAAACAGGTTTATCACCCTGTAGTTCCTACACCCCCTCCAAACGCATAAGGTGAATTTAACCGGATACTTCCCTATCCGGATAGCAATGCTTTTTAATTCATTTTAACAATCTTACTCAATTTTCATTCTTATGCAAATCAAGCAAGGTGAGGCTGCTATGGGCAATCTCAACCTAAAAAAATATTTTCTGCCCAAAAATTTAAAAAGGGATATTCCTTCAAGTGTCGTTGTATTCCTGGTGGCTTTGCCGCTGTGTTTAGGTATAGCGCTGGCATCGGGAGCGCCGCTCTTCGCAGGCGTATTAACAGGCATTATTGGCGGTATAGTAGTAGGTACGCTTAGCGGCTCGCAACTGAGTGTGGCCGGCCCTGCGGCTGGTTTAACAGTAATTGTACTTAACGCCATTACTACGCTTGGCGCTTACGAAACCTTTTTAATGGCCCTGGTACTGGCGGGTGTTTTCCAGATCATACTTGGAATTGTTAAAGCCGGAACCATTGCCAATTACTTCCCGTCATCGGTTATTGAGGGGATGCTGGCAGCGATAGGTATTATTTTGATCATGAAGCAGTTTCCGCACGCGGTTGGCTATGATGCCGATTTTGAGGGCGATGAGGGCTTTCGCCAAATTGATGAACATAACACTTTTTCGGGTATAACACGGGCCTTCGCCCGGATAAACTATGGCGCGGTGATCATCAGCGTGGTATCCCTGGCTTTTATGATTTACTGGCCTAAGTTCAAAAAGCTGGCTATAGTTCCGGCTCCTTTATTGGTGGTACTGGCCGGTATCGGGCTAAGCCTCGCGTTTTCCGGAACAGGCCTTGCCTTGCTTGATAAGCAGTTTGTACGCATACCGCTGGTGAACAGCAGTGCCGAATTTTTTGCGCTGTTTAAATCGGCAGATTTTAGCCAGATAGGCAACAAGCAGGTTTGGATAACGGCCTTCACCATTGCGGTGGTTGCCAGTTTAGAAACACTGCTGAGCCTGGAGGCTGTAGATAAAATAGATCCTATCAAACGTATCTCGCCCACTAACCGCGAACTGCTTGCACAGGGAACGGCCAATATCGTTAGCGGTATGCTTGGCGGCTTACCCATGACGGCAGTAATTGTTCGTTCGTCGGCAAACGTAAATGCCGGTGCCCGCACTAAAGTGAGCGCCATACTGCATGGTATATTGTTATTGGTTGCTTTACTGGCGATACCGTCTTTAATTAACCATATCCCGCTGTCGTGTTTGGCAGCGATCCTGCTTATGACTGGGTATAAACTGGCTCGTATAAGCCTTTTCAAGCACATGTGGCACCAGGGCTTGAGCCAGTTTATCCCTTTCGTAGTTACCATTGTAGCCGTTGTTATGACCGATTTGCTTATTGGTGTGGGCATAGGGATGCTGGTGGGGATCTTTTATATTCTGCGTACCAACCTGCGTAACCCTTATTTCTATCATCTGGAAAAGAACGGCAGCAAAAAAGTTATCAGGATTAAGCTGGCCGAGGAAGTATCCTTCCTGAACAAGGCTGCCATACAGGTAACGCTTACCAGCTTACCGCAAGGCGCCGAAGTGGTGATCGACGGATCAAACTCAAGGTATATCGATCCGGATGTGCTGGAGATCATCCACAATTACAAGCACAATGCCTATACCAAGGGCATTATTGTGCAACTGAACGAAGTAAAGGACAAGTACGATGTACCTCCTTTAAAAGAACTGGTTTATAACCCTAACTAAAAAATCGAAAAACAATGTCAACACAAGAAAAAACAAACGGTAAAGCCGTAATAGATACAAACAATATTAAACTGGCCCAGTCAAGCAGTTACAGTGCTTTAATTAAAAACAACGCCGCCTGGGTTGAGCGTAAAATTGCCGAGGATGGTGAGTATTTTAAGAACCTGGCCAAAGGTCAGAGTCCTGAAGTGCTGTGGATAGGCTGCTCAGATAGTCGTGTACCGGCTAATGAAGTAACCGGTACCAAACCCGGCGAAGTGTTTGTGCACCGCAATATTGCCAACGTATGCGTACACTCGGACATGAACATGCTGAGCGTGCTTGACTATGCCGTTAACGTACTGAAAGTAAAACACGTTATTGTTGCCGGCCATTACGGCTGCGGCGGTGTTGCCGCTGCTATGAGCAGCAAACAATTTGGCTTAATTGATAACTGGCTGCGCCATATTAAGGATGTGTACCGTTTGCATAGCCATGAACTTGACCGTATAACCGACGAGGCCACCAAAGTTAACCGCCTGGTTGAGCTTAACGTTACCGAGCAGGTATATAACCTGTGTAAAACCACCATTATCCAAAACGCGTGGAAAGAACGTCATGACCTTGAAGTACACGGTTGGGTAATTGACCTGGGCAGCGGCCTGGTTAAAGATCTGAAAGTTAGCAGCAGCAGCCCTCATAATTTAGGCTACGTATACGAGCTTGACGTTGAAGCTGTAGCAGCACACTAAAATATAATTTGATCAGTGCTTCCGACGCCGTAAGGGGCGTAGGGAGGTTTGATTGTTAAGTTGATCCCGGCTCTTAGGAAGTGGCCGGGATTTTTTTTAGCACCCCACCCAAACCCTCCCCGGAAGGGAGGGCTTAAAAATCTTTAATAAAAAATGTCATTTCGATAGAGCAGCGTGGGGATAGAGCGCAGGTGCGAAAGAGAAATCTTCTACGCCCTGTAAAGTGGATGCGCATAGTTCACGTATAAGATTTCTCCTCACTCCCCTCGCTTTTCCCCCGCATACTGATCGTCGAAATGACAATTTTTATATTTATTCCCAATTCGTTTAAAATATTATCCCTTGCATCAAACAAGCTTATATAAACGCGGTTAAGTTTTTTGTAATTTTAACAGAAACCCCTGCCGTGAAATATCTATGCTTAAAGCTGTAAAAGAACAACGTACCCTTAAAGAAAACCTGATGCTGGCCTCATCAACGGCATTTGTAGCAGGCGTTACCAATGTGGCGGGCATGCTGGCTTTTTTGGCTTTTACCTCAAATATTACCGGGCATGTGGCTAACCTCGCCAAACACATTATTGAACAGAACTACCGCCAGATGATCATCTTTTTAGTTTGGCTGCTAATGTTCTTTGCCGGGGCTTTTGTATCCAGTTTTATTGTACGCTCATTTGATGATAAAAGCAGGTGGCGGGCAAACTCCACCCCAATGGTAATTGAAGCTGTTATTTTACTGGGAGTTGCCATTTACGGGCATAATTTTTACCGGGAAACACAGATGGAGCGCGAAATTGTGATCAGCGCTATTTTGTTTTCGATGGGATTGCAGAATAGCCTGGTTTCCAATATCTCGGGCGGCCTGATCAAATCGAGTCATTTAACCGGTTTATTTACCGACCTGGGCAGTGAGGTGGCCGAATGGTTCCATCCGCGTACCAAAAATACGGAAGCCGCCGGTAATAAAATACTGATCAGGTTTACTGTGCTTGGCTTTTACCTGTTCGGCGCACTGGCAGGCGGATACTTCTTTAACCTGTATGAGTTTGCCATATTTTATTTTATCCCTGTTATTTTGCTTACCATTATGTATTATGATGTTTCGCCGCTTGCTTTGCATAAACTTAGCCGTATGTTTGCATCAGGCAGAAAACGTCAAACCGCATCTTAAAACATCAATTTTTTAAATATATGTGTGCTCAAATTCATGATACCAGTCATATCACCTATGAAGGCTTACTGGAAGGAAACAAAAAATTTATTGAAGGTGCTTTAGCCGAAGATCCTCTATATTTTGATAAACTGGCTAACGGGCAAAAGCCTCCTATACTTTGGATAGGCTGCGCCGACAGTCGCGTACCTGCCAACCAAATCACCAATACCGCCCCGGGCGAGATCTTTGTGCACCGTAACATTGCCAACATGGTTATCCACTCGGACATGAATATGCTGAGTGTGCTTGATTACGCGGTGAACGTATTAAAAGTGAAGCATGTAATTGTTACCGGTCACTACGGCTGCGGTGGTGTTAATGCGGCCATGGGCAATACCCAGTTTGGCCTGATTGATAACTGGCTGCGCCACATCAAAGATGTTTACCGCTTACATGCCGATGAGCTTGACGCCATTGAAAACGAAACCGAGCGCAGTAACCGCCTGGTTGAACTGAACGTGATAGAAAATGTGAACAACCTTTGCAAAACATCTATCGTGCAAAATGCCTGGAAAAATGGGCAGGAACTTTCGGTACACGGCTGGGTTTACAGCCTCAGCACCGGCCTTATCAACGATATGAAAGTAAGCACATCCAGCAATGAGAAAATGGATGCTGTGTTTAAGTTTAAGTAACCCCCCGGCCCCCTGAAGGGGGAGGAATGGTGCAAAAGAAAAAGCCTGTTTCCAATTGAGAAACAGGCTTTTTAATATAAAGTCTTTCTTTAACCTCCCCCTTTAGGGGGCCGGGGGGCTACACTTCTTTAGCCAAAAACGGGTATCTGTAATCCTTTGGCGGATCAAAGGTTTCTTTGATAGTTCGTGGGGATACCCAACGTAACAGGTTAATCATTGAACCGGCTTTATCGTTAGTGCCCGATCCCCTGGCGCCGCCAAATGGCTGCTGACCAACTACCGCTCCTGTAGGTTTATCATTAATGTAGAAGTTACCTGCCGCGTTGCGTAAACGGGTGGTAGCTTTTTCAATAGCATACCTGTCCTGCGAAATGATTGAGCCTGTAAGCGCGTAGATAGATGTTTTATCTACAACCTCAAGGATTTCATCAAATTTATCATCTTCGTAAACATATACTGTTAGTACCGGGCCGAAAAGCTCCTCGCACATAGTTACGTAATACGGGTCTTCAACTTTTAGCACAGTTGGCTCAATGAACCAGCCTTTGCTTTTATCGTAGTTACCGCCGGCAACAATTTCAACACCTTCGTCGGCTTTAGCAGCGTCGATGTATTTGGCCAGTTTGTCAAACGACAATTCGGTGATCACGGCATTGATGAAGTTTTCAAAATCTTCTACCGGGCCAATTTTAAACGAAGTAATGTCACGCTGCATGTTTGCTTTTACCGCAGGCCACAATGAAGCCGGGATATAAGCCCTTGAAGCAGCCGAACATTTTTGTCCCTGGTATTCAAAAGCGCCGCGAACAAGGGCAGTGCTTACCACATCGGCGTTAGCGCTCGGGTGGGCAAGTACAAAATCTTTACCACCTGTTTCGCCTACAATACGTGGATATGTTTTGTATTTGTGGATATTGGTACCAATTGTTTGCCAGATGTTCTGGAACACTTTGGTTGAACCGGTAAAGTGGATGCCCGCAAAATCAGGGTGGTTAAAGATCACCTCGCCTGCAACCGGGCCATCAACATAAATCAGGTTGATAACGCCATCGGGTACGCCGGCTTCTTTAAAAATCTTCATGATCACGTTAGCAGCGTAGATTTGCGTATAAGCAGGTTTCCAAACCACTACATTGCCCATCATGGCTGCAGATGCAGGCAGGTTCCCGGCAATAGCCGTAAAGTTGAATGGCGTAAGCGCGAACACAAATCCTTCAAGCGGGCGTTGTTCTACACGGTTCCAAACACCTTTGCCTGATACCGGCGGCTGTTGTTTGTAAATCTCGGTCATGTACTCCACGTTGAAACGCAGGAAGTCGATCAGCTCGCAAGCCGAATCGATCTCGGCCTGGTAAGCGTTCTTTGACTGGCCAAGCATAGTGGCTGCATTGATTTCGGCACGGTATGGGCCGGCTATCAGTTCGGCAGCTTTCAGGAATATGGCAGCACGTTGTTCCCAGGCCAGATTTTCCCAGTCGGCTTTGGCTGCAAGGGCAGCATCAATGGCTGCGGTAACGTGGCTTGCATCACCTTCGCTGAAGGTAGCCAGTAAATGTTTATGATCATGCGGCGGACGAATTTCCAACTTGGTGTTGGTACGTACTTCCTTGCCGCCAATGTACATAGGTATATCTAATTGTTGGGCACGACCGGCTTCTAAAGCTGCCTTAAGCGCCACACGCTCCAAACTCCGCGGACCGTAATTTAAAACGGGCTCATTTACCGGTGCCGGAACATTAAAAAATCCTTTAAGCATAGATGATAATTTATGTTGCCGCAAAGATAGGGATTTTGCAGGGGAAGGTTGGGTAGGCGAATGTCAAAATAATGGTGGAGGAAACCCGTAGTTGTAGTTAATTTATTTGTGGATGGAAAAAAGTTCGGCATCTTTAACATAAAATTCTAAATATGTTTTCATTTTTTAAACGCCCTCGTAATAATGTTGTAGCACCCAAATGGGCTTCCTTTTTTAGTGACACTGAATACCGGGATTTTATTAAAGCAATTGATAAGTTTTTTTACAAGAAGAACATCAGTTACAAGATAGAAGATGATGCTTCAATAAAGGTTGGGCCTAATGATTTTGGATTGAATATTTTAGGTTTAACAAATGTTGCACAATTATGCAAGCAAGACGAGAGGCGAAACTACTATGAATTAATTTCCGGCCATTTTGATGCACTGATAAGGACTTATCTGTTCGATAAGGATTTTAACGAGATCGTTGACGATTACGAAGCGATAGAGAAATATCTTGCCACCCGCCTTTATCCTTTAGGCTACCTGGAATACGGAGGCGAAGAAAATAAGATCTATAGCATGATTGCAGGCGAAATAGCGAAGGTGTTAGTATTTGATTTGCCGGATGCAATTCAGACAATAACACCTGAGCAAGCGGAAAAATGGAATAAAACCTACGATGAGCTGTTTGAAAAAGGCGTTGAAAATGTAAGGCAGAAATATCCGTGCAGTATTTCGAGGGAGAAAATAGGCGAATTTGAAGTCCTACTTGCCCAGGGCGATCATTTTTTCGCACCGAATATTGTATTTGACCTGGAGAAACAAAGTCTTGTTGGCGATTGGGGAGCGATTATCGGGGTACCTGACAGGCATGCTGCAATTATATATCCGCTTGAAACATTAGCGGTTGTCAATGCTGTTACTTCGATTATCCCCATCGTTGATAATATGAGTAAACAGGGGCCCGGAGGGGTTAGCAATAATCTGATCTGGTATAAGGATGGTGTTTTTGAACAACTACGATATAAAATAGAAGATAATAATATCGAGATTTATCCATCGGAAAAGTTTTTGGAAGTGCTGAACAATATGGCTGAATGATAAGGTTATGCAACTCACTCCAATCGACCACTTCTACCTCACCAAAGATGAACCTAACCGGAGCTGCCTGTTAGCCCTGCGCGATATTATCCTGGCGCAACACCCCGATATTACCGCCGAATGGAAATACAACATGCCTTTCTTTTGCTATAAAGGCAAAATGTTTTGCTACCTGTGGATCCATAAAAAAACACAACAACCGTTTTTAGGCATGGTTGAGGGCAAACACCTGCATTATCCCGATTTAATATTTGAAGACCGCGCCCGGATCAAGATCATGATTTTTAATCCGGAAGAGGATTTACCTGTTGATACTATCCGGTTTATTTTAAATGAGGCGATTGATCTGTACAGATCAGGATTGATTAAATTGCCGAAGAGGAAGAATTGAAGCAATGAAACTAAAATTACTAGTTATAAGAACTGCCAATATGCAAAAGCTGGTTTATTTTTATCAGCTACTTGGAGTTAGCTTTGATTATCATAAGCATGGCAATTCCCCATATCATTATTCAGCTATTGTTGATGGGACGGTGATTGAAATATATCCGCTTACAAAAAATCAAACTGAAGCGGATGGAAACCTGCGCTTAGGTTTTGAATTAGAAGATTTTGATAAGGTAATTAAATTATTAAAAGAAAGCCAGTTGCGATTCGCATCTGAACCTGCACAAACTGATTTTGGTTTTATGGCAGTAGTTGTTGATCCAGACGACAGAAAGGTGGAGTTGTATAAGAAACATTGATATAAACCGTTGTCATCCGACTGAGCGGAGCAAGGTTGCGCATAGGTGCGAAAGAGAATCTTGTACGCCATGCAAATCCGGTAAGCATGGTGGTTGATCATCTTTCTTTAATTTAAAGAGACCGGAAACCATCCCATTCCCTTTAACATTTTACATTTGCTCCCATGCAATCCCTACTCTACGAAGATCAAACTTTTACCAAAATAACCGCCAGCCAGCTCAACGGCGCCACTTACGAAAACTGTAAATTCATCAACTGTGACCTCGCCCACGCCCATCTCACGGGCATTACTTTTGTTGATTGCCTGTTTGACACCTGCAACCTGCTCCTTGCAGAGTTAGGCAATACCGGTTTGCAGAACATTCGTTTTAAGCACTGCAAAATAAGCGGCGTAAACTTTGGTAAGGCTAACGACTTTCTGTTCGAGGTACATTTTGAGGATTGTATTTTAGATAATGCCGTGTTTTATAAAAAGAAGAACAAGAAGGCTACCTACGCCGATTGTTCCATGATGGAAACCGACTTGACCGAGGCTGACCTGAGCGATTGTAAATTCATTAACTGTAATCTTAAAAACGCTTTCTTCAGTCGTACCATCCTTAAAAACGCCGACCTGAGCACATCCTATAACTTCATCATCGATCCGGATGATAACGTCATCAAAAAAGCAAAGTTCTCGCTTCATGGTTTACCGGGATTGCTTAACAAATATGATATCCGGATAGGATAACAATATTTCACCCGCTTATTAGTTAATGTTATTGATTATAAACCTTATGCAAAAACTTGTCCTGTTTTTTTCTTTTCTGTTGATAAGCACCGGGGCTTTAGCTCAGCGTAATACTTCTGCGTTTACCAAATTCAATGATTTTAATAACCTGGTTTTAAATGGTGGTGTCAAAAAAACGGAAGCTCAAAAGCAATTTGAAACCCTGTTAAAACGAATTAACATGCTGGAAATGATCCGTGCTGAGCGGATCATTCCAAAAACGCAATGGGTATTCCCCTTAAAAGGCTATAAAAGCAGCGCCATTGGCGGCACCCATGGTAATGGGTACTTTGATAAGGGCTACCGCTATCTTGACGGCAACAAACACGGGGCCCATCCTGCACACGATATATTTATTAATGATAAAAATCAGGATTGCATCGATGACCGTACCGGTAAGCCTGTTGAAGTAATTAGTGTAGATGATGGCTGGGTAATAGCCTGTACCAATCAATGGGAACCGAACAGCAATATGCGGGGAGGCAAATTTATCTGGATCTATCATCCGGCAACCCATATTTTCACGTACTATGCGCACAATAACCAGATTTTTGTAAAACCTGGCGACTACGTTAAGCAAGGCCAAAAAATAGCCGAAGTAGGCCGCAGCGGCTATAACGCCTACAAAAAACGCTCCCCTACTCACCTGCATTTTTCAGCATTCAAGCTTGCGGATGGCATCCCTGTACCTTATAACCCTTATGAACAGCTAAAAAAAGCCAAAACGTTATGAAAATCCTGATCACCTGCCTGCTCTTATTTTTGAATATTAACATTGCTCCTCCGGATAACGTGATTAAAAGATTCGCGGTACCGGCAGGCTATCAGCGTATAGCAGCGTCACCCGGCAGTTTCGGGGCATGGCTGCAGGCTTTACCTTTAAAGCCGGCGGGCACACCAACCAAAACTTATAGAGGCGATATTGCCCGTACCGATGTTTATACCGCTGCGGTTATTGACATGAGCATAGGCAGCCAGGACCTGCAGCAATGTGCCGACGCGGTGATGCGCTTACGCGGCGAATACCTTTATCAGCAAAAAAAATACAACGAAATTTCTTTCAACTTTACCAGCGGTTTTAAATGCGATTATGAACATTATGCTAAAGGCTATCGCTACAAAAACGACCATTGGATATTGAAAGCCAAACCCGATTATTCGTACCCGGCATTTTTAAATTACATGAATTTGGTATTCAGTTATGCGGGTACCCTGTCCCTGCAAAAAGAATTAAAAACTGTAACTAACCCCAAGGATGTAAAACCAGGTGATGTGTTCATCCGTGGGGGCTCGCCCGGGCATTGTTTTATTGTGCTTGAGGTAGTAGAAAATGCCGCTCATCAAAAGCAATTTTTACTGGCGCAAAGTTTTATGCCGGCCCAAAATATTCAGGTATTAAAATATGATTCACCCTGGTTTGCTATGGACCAGCACAGCGGGATCATGTATGGCGAGCTGATCAGTAAAAATTATCTGAAGCGGTTTTAGGAGGAATAATAAATACCCAATTGTCATTTCGACGAACCCGTTGGGGAAAGCGCGGGGCTGGTGAGGAGAAATCTTATACGCCATGCTGTAGATAAGTAGCAACGTTGTATACCACGTATAAGATTTCTCCTTTGCCCCAGTGCTCAAACCAGCCCTTGCTCAGTCGAAATGACAATTTTTATATAATGCAGGGGATAATTACCTTTTTTCAACCCTATCATAAAACCCGCCGAAGCTGTTCATTTTTACAGCATCCTCATTAAAAAAATCGCCGGGGAAACCTAATTCAATAGCGCTTACTTCATTCAGCTTTTTAAAATGTTCGGGAGTTAATTTTGTATCGATGGCCTTGAGGTTATCATTTAACTGGTCAATTTTGGTAGCGCCCACAATGGGGATACAGCTAAAATCCCTGTCCATCATCCATTGCAGGGCAACATGACTTTCGGATACCCCTAATTCAGCGGCGATGCCAACAACCGCTTCAGTAATAGTTTTTGCCCTGTCGTTACGGCGGTTACTTTCCGGTTTTACACGTCCCTGTTCGCCGCGCAGGTATTTGCCGGTTAAAGCACCACCTGCCAGCGGGGCCCATGGGGTAACCGTCATGCCATAGTGTTTTGCCATCGGTATCAGCTCCCGCTCGGCAGTCCGGGCCAGCAGGCTGTACTCAACCTGTAAGGCAATGAACTGGCTCCAACCCATCAGCTCGGCAAGGGTATTCCCTTTTGATACCACCCACGCGGGCGTATCACTGATAGCCGCGTAGTTTACTTTGCCCTGTTTTATCAGGTCGTCCAACCCGCGCAGCACCTCATCAATAGGGGTAATATTATCCCAGATGTGCAGGTACAGCACATCAATAAAATCAGTTTTGAGGCGTTTAAGGCTTTCTTCCACGCTACGCATCATGTTTTTGCGGTTATTGCCCGATGCATTAGGATTGGTAGTATTATCCTTTAGCGTGTACTTGGTAGCCAGCACAAAATAATCGCGGTCATGATTACCCAGGTATTCGCCAATAATCTTCTCGCTGGTACCCAGTTTATAAACATTGGCGGTATCAATAAAATTGCCGCCTGCGTTGGCAAAGGCATCCATAATGGCAAAGCTGGTATCTTTTTCGGCGCCCCAGCCGCCTTCGGTACCGAAGCCCATAGTGCCCAGGCATAATTCAGAAACTTTAAGGCCCGAGCGGCCTAATAATTTGTAGTTCATATATGGTGATGTTTTGTGTAGCGTTTTTAAAATATGTTATTGGCGAAGCGCGGCAATCGTGTAGCCAACATGTACAATTTGCAAGGTTGGCTGAGCATAGCTACGCGGTTCCCGCGCTATCGCTTATAATGACATGATTGTAGTCATTGATATTAAGTGTGTATTTTTATTCTTTTTTATAACATGGGCGTTGCCTGCGGCCCGGGCTTTACGCTGCAAATCCTCGCCTTGCCCAATGCGCGAAGGCCTGCGCAAGGCTGTGGGTTTTCCGCTGCAATCCCTAACGCGGCCCCGCACCACCCTGTTGGTAATGACACCGTTGATTTTAAGAATTTATAAAACCATCCGGGAAAATACTTTCCAAACAATCCCTCCTTCAACTTTGTACTATTTAATACATCGCTAATATACCAAATTATGAAAATCATCACCCTCCATACCAATACCGACATTAACCAGTTATACCAGTTACTGCACGAAAAACTTAACCCGCTGTTTCATGAGCAACGAAAAAGCGAATTAAATTTCACCGTTGAGCGCAAAGGCGGGGCGGTTGAAATTTCGTTGCCTGCTGTTTATGAAAGCGCACTGTTCAGCATTGCGATTAACGGTAACGAACTTTGGATTACCCGGAATGAACATTATGTTGATGACGTAAATTCGCTCACCGTCGAATCGATCCTAAACGATCTGTTCAGCAAAATTGCCGGTAATTTGGGGACGGATCTGGTACAGGAGGGGTAAAAAGTTTTGATTTACCGAAGAATAATACGTTAAAAAGAGAGACGACGAAGTAATCGCTTGTTATACAATGCGCTATTCATGTGCGGTTACTTCGTTCGCAAAAACATGGTTTCTGTTCCATTTGTTAAATAGGATGATAGTTCTAAGCATTACGCAGTTTAAAAATGCAAAATATTCATTGCCGTTGGTTAAAACCAACGGCAAAAAAGCTAAAGGTCCTGGCTTTAGCCCCAATTAGGCAAGCGAATTTAGGCTGAAGCCCTTTTATCGCTATTCATTATTCCGTTGGTTAAAACCAACGGTAATGAAGTTTTATCTACCGGTAAATGATATTCAACCACTTTAAACAGCTTCTTATTTCCGCTAAATAATTTTTAGCTTTAACAGAAAAACATCCCTATGCCTAAAATTTATAGCCTGCTCATCCTTTTTCTGTTTGCTGCATTTACCACACAGGCACAAAAACTCCCTGAAAAAAACGGCGAACCTGTGATCATTAACCGGGATACCCTGTTTAAATTTTATGCCCCGCAGGGATTGTTTGATCCTAAAGAGCGCGCCGGGATTGTTACCCAACGCATTAAGGCCCTGATGAGCCGGATAGATTTTAACCCGGATTCGTTAACGCTTAAAAACGATACGTCTGTATCGATAATAACCTACAACGGCCAGATGATCATGGGGGTTAATAATACCGATGCCTCTTACTCCGAACTGAACCGGCCGCAGCTGGCAGCAAGCTACTTATCCATACTAAAAAACAAACTGGGCAATGTTTTTGAAAGCAACAGCCCCAAACAATTAATCATCAACGTGCTCGAAGCCGTGGCGGTTGTTATTTTACTGATTTTACTGATCTGGAGTGTTAACAAGGGCTTCAGGTGGATAAAATTAAAGATTATACTGGGTTGGGAACGCCGGGTTGAAAAGCTGGCAGCCAAAGGGGCGCCCGTGGCTTACGCCTCACGCCTGCTTCCTTTTATCAGCGGACTTGTAAATATTGGCCGGTTGCTCGTTATCCTGCTGCTGGTTTACCTGGCTTTGCCCGTATTGTTTTATATCTTCCCTTCGTCGCAGCCTATCGCTACACAGTTGATCGGCTTTGTGGTTAACCCCTTAAAAAGTATCCTGCTGGCCATTGTTCACTTTATACCCAACCTGCTTACCATAACGGTTATTTACCTGGTTACCCGGTATATTGTAAAGCTGGTAAAATTTATAGCTACCGAAATAGCAAACGGGGCCATCGCTTTAAAAGGCTTTTACCCTGAATGGGCTATCCCAACTTACAATATCATCCGGGTACTGATGTATGCGTTTATGTTTGTGGTGATATTTCCATATTTGCCGGGGTCGCAGTCTAAAGTTTTCCAGGGAGTTACGGTGTTTATAGGCGTACTGTTTTCGTTAGGTTCCTCGTCGGCTATTGCCAATATGGTATCGGGTATTGTGCTTACCTATATGCGCCCCTTTAAAATTGGCGACCGCATAAAAGTTGGCGAAATTATGGGCGATGTAATTGAAAAAAACCTGCTGGTTACCCGCGTGCGCACCATTAAAAACGAAGACGTAACCGTGCCCAACGCTACCATTTTAAGCGGTGCTACGGTTAACTATACTTCATCGTCAAAAACATTGGGGTTGATACTGAATACCAGTGTTACTATTGGCTACGATGCCCCCTGGGAAACCATCCACAATCTGCTCATCAGTGCGGCCGAAGCAACAGAGGGGATCCTTGCCAATCCAAAACCGTTTGTACTGCAAACCGCTTTGAATGATTTTAATGTGAGTTACCAGATAAACGCTTATACGGATCAGCCCGGCAAAATGGCCATGATCTATTCGGTATTGTATCAAAACATACAGGATAAATTTAATGAAGCCGGCATGGAGATCATGTCACCGCACTTTACAGCTGTACGCGATGGAAGCCACATCCAGATCCCCGAAAACTATGTTGCCGATGGGTATAAAAAGCCGGGGTATAAAATAGAACGGGATAGCTAAAAGCCATTAATAAGCAGAAAGCCGAAGGCTTAAAGCAGAAAGCTATAGGAAAGAAGCTTAAAGCAAAAAGCTCTGAAAAAGAAGCACTAACCTAAAACCCGGTTGCAAGGAAAGCTTTAGGCCTTCGGCCTTTAGCTTTAAGCTTAAAAAGCTACCCGTTAATCCAGGTAAACTTATACTCGAGCATTGGGTTTTTCATGCGCTCGGCTACACGCAGTAAGCGGGCGGGAAGGTTTACAACGTAATCCCGGGCTTTTTCGCCGGCTTCGTCCAAACCTGTGATACTTTCGATATGCCAGTCGGTCAAAAGCTCTTTCAGGATATCCACATAGTCGATAGCGGTATAAATACCCAAACGCTGTGCGGCATCGGTAAAGTGGCCAAAAGTTTGCCCAACCTTTAAACCAACCTCACGCAGGAAGTGGGCAGGCATTACAATCTTTTTACGCATCATATCCTCAAAAGCTACCATAGCCTCGCTTGGATCTACCTCAAATATTTTTTCGATAAAGTATTTGTAAGCTTTGGCATGGCGGGCTTCATCAGATGCGATAACACCGCACATTTTTGAAAGCAGCGGATCGCCGTATTTTTTAGCCTGTGATGCTACACGGCGGTGCGAAACATTGGTTGCCAACTCCTGGAAAGAGGTATATATAAAGTTACGGTAAGGATCATGACCGGTACCGATATCAAAACCATCAGAGATGAGGTACTGGGTGGAAATCTCCATCATGCGCATATCCACACGACCAGACAGGTACAAGTATTTGTTAAGCAGGTCGCCATGGCGGTTTTCTTCACCGGTCCAGTGGCGGGTCCATTTCATCCAGCCGCCTTCTTCATTGTCAGATACCCCTTCAACCATGGTAAGCCATGATTCGTAAGTAGGCAACGCTTCTTCGGTAATGGTATCGCCAATTAAAACGGCGATCAGATCATATGAAAGACCTGCGGCGCTTTCCTGCAATTCCTTAATTTCAGTAAAGAACGAGTCCCTTGAAGAGTCGGGCAAAAAATCAGACGGCTGCCAGATGGTATCAATCGGTTTCAGGTATTCATGTATCTTTTCTAACATGAACTTTTCGATATGCACCATTACTTCTCTGCGCTTTTCTTCAAAAAATCTCATAATTGTATATTAGTGAGCAAAGGTAATAAAATTGTAACATTAATGTTTAAAATTTCACTTACGGCGCTAATTGTGTCCTCCATACACAAGGATAATTTTCTCGTAACCGGCCTGCCGTTAAACATTGAAAAACTACTGTTATAACCCCAAAGCATGCCAGGAATATCAAGCTCATTTAAAGCCCCGCGTACAGATTTAATATGAGGGCAGCGGCTATCTGCATCGGCATATTTGTTATAGATCCTTTAGGCACCGCAATAATGGGCACATCTATTTCAGGGGCCGTTTTTTTTACAATTTGCCGCTTATCATTTATGGATTGTTTGTTACCATCTCGCGGATAAGTCTGGTAATTGCTTTCGCCGGGGGTGTTTTTTGCTTTTTGATTAAGTGCAGGAAAATTTTCCGCATTGTATGGAAATGATACCCCGGTAGTTGCAACCTGGTCGCTTACCCGGCTTGTGCTCTGGTGAATAAAAAGAAAGGCTCGTAAAAGTGAAAAGTGCAGATGATATGGTCATCGGCCAGCCTTGACAACCTGCTTAGCTCATAGATGCTGTTATAGTTTGATGCACTTACAATCAGGGTTCGTTGTTTATCAAACCTACGGATAAGCGTAACAATATTATACGCGGCAACTTTCCTCAGTTTGGGGTTAATATGGGGCAGTTCATTATAATCCTCAATAAACAAGTTATTATAATCTGCGTTTTTATACCTTTTAGTTAATTTTAGCCACAAATCAATTACCAGGGCTGTTTCTGTAAGGTAATTATTATCATTTAAGCGGCCGTAATGATAATCTATAACTAACCTAAATCCGTAAGTATTGCATTGCTCAACAACTTTATCTATATAGGTAAATAGCTGCGCAGTTGTCGCCGGGCCAAAAGGAAGTAAAAGCTACAGGTAGCCTGATGCTTTTGAAGCCCAGTTTTTTGAACAGCATAAAATCGTTTTTTTTTAATAACGTTTGGGCCGCTGAGCTTTCGTTCCGGATTTGTGCAAGCCATAAAATACTGATGTCCTTGCTTAAACTTTAGCATAGTTTAAAAGCAACTTCCCGAACTTGCCGGGGAATTGGACGGCTTTTTGCAACGGCAATTATTACTGTAGGCAACAGTAACAACAAACCTGTTTAAATTATCGTATAACGAATATTTTTCGTCTACCAATATTAAACGGAGTTAATTTAAACAGCGGCCTTAATTTTTAATTACAATTCAAGATAACAAATAATGTTTGTTCAAATTACCAACGAAGAATTAATTAGAGAGACCTCCAAAAAAGCATGGTACCAAACCAATAATATAATCTGGACAATTATATTCCTGTACCCTCTTTTTAGTATTGTTGATTTTATTTACGCTACAAACTACTGGCTGCAGTTTTTTATTATCCGCATTATAACTATCCTTATTATATACGGCCTGTTCAGCTATTTTCAGCATAAACAATTTAGTTACCGCATATTATTGCACATCAGTTTCTTTATGCTTTCGGTAACGGCAGCTATATTATGTAACCTGGTAAACATTCAGTTCCTGACCATTTATTTTATGCTGTTTGCTACCACCCTGCTGTTTTTTAACCTGCAGGTTTTTTGGGAGCCCTTAAACTCCATCATCCAAACCTTAATGGCGCTATTGTTACTGGCTATTTTCTTTAACCTGTTAAGCGAATACAACCTCGACCTGGTTTTAAGTAACGGCGGGCAGATCTTTTTTATCATCTCGGGCATCTCCTGCTTAATACCCGGGGCGCGCTATAAGGTGATCCAGCGTGAAGTGCGTGCGCAGATCATGATCGAAAAATCAAACGAACAGCTTAAACAGCAAAACAAGGATATCAACGAAAAAAACAACCTCATCGACCATCAGTATGAGCAGCTCCGCAAGCTCGACAGCCAGAAGAACAGCTTTATCAATATTGCCGGGCACGACCTTAAAAACCTTATCGGCTCTATTATAATGAGCAACAACATGATCAGGGAGGAGGATTTCAGGCTGAGCACCGACCAGAAAGAATTTGTGGGCTACATCGCCGAATCGGCTGATAAGATGCAGTATATGCTTAACAAGCTCATGGATGTTAAGGAGATCGAATCGCCGGATATGAAATTCAACATGGAGATCTTTGATATCAACGTTGAAGTAATGCATATTTTTAAAGGCCTGTATGAAACGGCCCTCATGAAAAACATCCACCTGGTTGATAATATCCTGAAGCTGCCCCTCAACGTGCGGCTCGACAAAGTATTTGCCGGCCAGGTGTTTCAAAACCTGCTATCAAACGCCATCAAATTTTCGCAAACCAATAACAGCATTAAGGTAGTAACCAGCCTGCAGCGCCAGCGTTTTGTTTTCGAGATCATTGACGAAGGTATAGCCATAGGCCAGCAGGAGCTGGACATGATGTTCAACAAGCTTAAAACCCTTAACGATACATCGGGCGTTACCGAAAGCCGCCTGGGTTTAGGCTTATCAATTGCCAAGCTGATGACACAGGAAATGGGCGGCGAGCTCAGCTACCGCAGTGATGACAACGGTAATTATTTCAGAGTAGAATTTTACGTAATAAATTAATATTGATATCAATGAATAAGTTTTTTACCTTATTAGCCTTTATCCTATTATTCAACACGGCTTCGCAGGCCCAGGGCAACAGCATTGCATCCTTTAAAGCCTACGGCCATGACGATGACGTGGTATACGGCATGAGCGGCGCTATTTCATTTTATTTCAAGGTCACCCCTTTGATTGAAATGAATGGCAGTAAACTGGTTCTATTTTTTGAACCGTCGCAGGCATTGATAAAATCGCATTCGTATATCAACCTGGTTATTAATAACAAACCGGCATACAGCAGCCACCTGGGCCCCGATTCGATCCAGAAAATCATCATTAACCTGAGCCGTGCCGATCTGAGCCCCGATAAGTTCCTCAAGATCCAGATCAAAACCCTGCTCACCATTACCGATGATCAGTGTAAGGACCTGGATAACCCGGCGATGTGGTTAAAGATCAAAAACTACTCATACCTGTCGCTGGTTAAAAGCAATAAAAACTTTTTTGATAACGTAAATATCAGCAACTGCTTCGACTCTAAAAAAGCTATCGTTTACCCGTCAAACCCAAGCCTGCATGACCTTAAGGCCGTAGCATGGGCCTATTCAAGGTTAAAAAAGACCCAAACACGTGAAATAGCCGTTTACGAAGAAAGCAAACTGCCCGATAGCGTTCGTAACTACATCAGGGTAGGCGCCATTGATAAATTACCTGCCGATGCGCGCGCATTGGTAAAAGTTACCCCGCAAAATACGCAGGGTTTATTCTACCTGCATAAATCAGTAAGCCTGCTCACTGATACCATTGTGCACATGGTTGATATAAAAGGCCGGTTGGTGCCGGTTAAAACCGTATCGCAGGAGCAGGCCCCTAAAGAGGTGCTGTTTGTTACCGGCGGCGATGATACAGGTTATGAAAAGGCCATTACCGCCCTGGGCAACATGAACATCCTGAACTCAACCTATGGCGATTACCTGCTGATCAACAAGGCCGAAAACACCTTCTTTAAAACTATCGACGAAAACCGTTCAAAGCTATCCTTAAAGCAAATTGGCGGTGTGAGCGACTTCCTGTCGGGCATTGGCTCGTTGAAGAGCGCTTACAGCTTTAAAAACAGTGATTTCAGCTTCACCCCTAAAGAAGTGGAGATCCGGTTTGTTGCCAATTACAGCGGCCTTGCCCCCGGCGACCGTGGTTTCTTCAACATATACCTTAACGGCTTACTTATCAGCAGCGAAAAACTGGATGCATCGGGCAAGCTGAACAGCTCTATCACCATTAACCGTTACCAGCACCATAAATACAATACGCTGGAGGCCGAATTCAGGTTTTACCCAACCAACGGCAACTGTAAAAACAGCTTCACCAACTTTTTTGCCGAAGTTGACGTTGACAAATCATACCTCGAATCAAAAAACCCCTTCATCACCAGCGACCTGAGCTTTTACCAGTATCCCGAGGCCTTTAACAACGGCACCACCAAAATTGTGGTAAGCGAGGAATACGCCAAATATGCCGCCGGTGCTATGGGCGAGATCATTTACGAGCTTAACAATAACATCAACGCCAATAACTTCCCCGAGTTTGTTTACTCGAAAGATTTGAAGCCAACTGATCTGAAGCAATACAATATCATAGCCCTGCTATCAAAAGATGATAAAGTACTTAAGGAGTTTCGCGATGCCCCTATCCAGTTCGACAGGAACTTCAGGCTGTACAACACCGATAATAATAGCCCGGTTTACTCGCTGTCGGATACGGTATCAAACGGCCTGGCGCAAATATTTTACGGCGTAAGCAACAATGCTACCCTGGTGCTTACCGCTACCGGCACGCATGTTTCTGAAGCTTTCCTGGCGGTATCCAAATCCATTACCGAGCAGCTTTCAACCCTGTCAAGCAATGTTTGTATCTCGGATGTTAACTCCAACAAATACCTGTTCAACATCAACAAATCCAGCGAAAACCTGGAGTACATCGATACCAAGAGCGGCCTTACCCGTTTCTGGGACAGCTATAACCTGTACATTTTGCTGGGCATCCTGATCCTGATCCTGCTTTCGTTCCTGTATGTGCGGTCAAAAGTTCAAAAATCGCAGGATCTGTTTAACGATTAGTACCTCACCCTGCCCTCTCCAAAGGAGAGGGTTTTAAGAAAAATGAAGTTAAAGTCCTCTCCTTTGGAGAGGATTTAGGTGAGGCTAAGGCATCATCATAAATACAATGACAAACCGCCTGCCCTCTCCAAAGGAGAAGGCTTAAAAAAAAGAGCTCCCTCTCCTTTGGAGAGGGCGGGGGGTGAGGTTATAAAACACCTAATATGGATACATTGAGTATTTCTGTTCCTGAAATTTTGGTTGCCCACGGATTTATTTCGCCGGCCGACCAGGAAAAGATCCATGCTTTTTCGGAAAGATCGGGTATGTCATACCTCAAAATAGCCCTTAACTTCGGCTATGTTTCCCGCAAAAACTATGAACGCGCCTTAGGCAACGCGGGCTACCACTTTGCCGAGATCCGCCAGGAAGCCTTCGACCAGAAAATCCTCGACCAGGTTGACCTTAAATTTGCCAACGACCAGCTGGGCCTCCCCCTCCGCATCGAAAACAACAAGGTGGTTACCATCATGGCCGACCCCGGCAATGAACTTTTCCTTGATTTTGTAAGGTTTACGTATGACATGGAACCCGAAGTTATCGTAGCATCCGATTTGGAGATCACCTGGCTAAGCCACAAGCTTACCGGGCAAAAATATGTTAAGGCATCTGTTTTCGAGCTCCTTAAGCGCGACCCTAAAAGCTCGGCCTCAACAACGTTCACCACATCACAGCTGGTTTTCATTTTTGCCTTGTGGGGCATTACCGCCATCGGCCTGTTCCTCAATTTCAAAAACGTATCCATCTCCATTAACTTAATCATCAGCTCGTTTTTCCTCATCGCCATTATCTTCAAACTATTTTTGGCACTGGTAGGCTCCCGGTTCGAGCTACACCAGGCCGTCACCAAAAATGATTTGCGCACTATCGTAAACGAGGAGCTGCCTGTATACACCATCCTGCTGCCTGTTTACAAGGAGGATAAGCTGATCAAAAAACTCATCTGGAACCTGCAAAGCCTCGACTATCCACGCGAGCAGCTGGATATCAAACTGCTTATTGAAGAAGATGATGATAAAACATTAAACGCCGTAAAAAACCTCGATTTCCCCTCTGTTTTTGAAGTTATTGTGGTGCCTTTCCACATGCCTAAAACCAAGCCCAAGGCCTGCAACTACGGCCTGCATTTTTCGAGGGGCCAGTACCTCACCATTTATGATGCCGAGGATATCCCCGATACCGATCAGCTTAAAAAAGTGGTAGCCCTGTTTAACAAGCTGCCCGAAAATTATATCTGCATTCAAAGCGCCCTAAACTACTTTAACCGCAACGAAAACTTCCTTACCCGGATGTTCACGCTCGAGTATTCGTACTGGTTTGATTATATGCTGCCCGGTTTGGATACGCTGGATATCCCCATCCCGCTGGGCGGCACCAGCAATCACTTTAAAATGGACGCGCTGATTGAGCTTGGCGCCTGGGACCCCTTTAACGTAACCGAAGATGCCGACCTTGGTGTACGCGCCTACGCCAAAGGTTACAAGGTGGCCATAGTAAACTCCACCACGTATGAAGAAGCTAACAACAACTTCTGGAACTGGATCCGCCAGCGCTCGCGCTGGATAAAGGGCTACATGCAAACCTACCTGGTGCACATGCGCAACCCTCCGGCCCTCATCCGTAAAATAGGCTTTCGCGGTTTCCTGGGTTTTAACTTTTTCATCGGCGCCACATCAGCCACCTTTTTAATTTACCCGGTGCTGCTCATCATCTTTATCTGTTACCTCATATTTGATTTTTCAACCATCCGCAATTTGTTTCCGGACTGGGTGCTGTTCATGTCGATATTTAACCTCATGGTGGGCAATATCCTCATGATCTATATCAACATGATGGCCGTGTTTAAACGCCGCTATTTCGAGCTCATATTGTTTGCCATAGCCAACCCGGTTTACTGGCTCATGCATTCGGTAGCAGCCTATATGGGCCTGTACCAGCTTATCACCAATCCGTTTTACTGGGAAAAAACCAACCACGGTTTAAGTAAGGTTAATAACCCCACAAACGTTATTAAATGAAAATTGCCAAAAGTACATACCTGTTTATATTTACCCTGGTGCTGGCAGCCTGGTACCTGGTTATCGGCGTATACCTTAACCACTTAGGCTATTATAACCAGGAAAGCCTTTTTTATGTCGAAAAAACAAAGATCGTGTTTGAGGGGCTGGGCAACCGCCTTAAGGTAATGGGCTTAACCGCCCCGCTGCTGCCCTTTTACTCCTCGCTTATATTTTCGTCAATAAACAGTTACCTCGCCCCGGTCATCGCATCGGCGTTGGGTACGGCGGGCTTCTTTTATCTTATTTCGCGCTCGTTTGTTATCAGGGTGAAGGACGATTTTTACCTCATCATGGTAGCCCTGCTATTTTTGCTGCATCCCGGTATCATTTACATGGCCTGCTCGGGCAAAGCCATTTACCTGGTAGTGATCTTCGTGTACCTGTTTTTCCTTAACCTGCTTAAGTTTTACCGCTCAAACACCACGTTCCACGTATCCATAGCCAGCATGTGTTTGGTATTGCTCATTTTTTGCGATTACCGATTCATCTGGCTTACGCTGTTCTTTATCCCGCTGGTGCTGTCCATCACGCTGGCCAGCCTTAACCTGGGCGAAAAGGAATCCATTTTCAGGCTGTTCATGAGCTTTAACAGTCCGTCGTTAAGGCGTAAGCTTATTAATAAAACCTTTGCCATTTATGTCATCTTGTTTATCCTGCCTGTGGTATCGCTGGTTTGCTACAAGCTGCTTAACCAAACCCACGCCAGCGACTATAACTACTTTATGGAGAGCCCCCTGGCCACCTGGAATGTACTGGTCGATAAGTTGAATTACGATACCGCCGCCACTGCCGTAAACTACCAGCTGCCCGAGCTCAGCATCCTGGTATCATTAAGGGTGATTTATTTTTGTCCGCTGATACTGTTTGGCCTGTACCTGCTGCGCGAAAGCACTTATCATGTGCTCACCGTGCTCACCCTGTTTGCCTTTGTAGAGTTTTTGCACATTAAGTACGATAAGCTGTTCCTCACCTACCAGTACTATCTTATATTTTTATTTGTGGCGCTGCTGTGTATCATATTTAAGGTGCGTACCATTAAAAATATGCTGCCCCTTAAACTGGGCCTGGCCTTTGTAATGGTACTGCAGCTGTATACCGGCTACACCTTTTTAACCAACTCGCTCATTACCGACGAGCGCCGCTTCATCACCACCCTTAGCCGGCTGGAACCTAATACCGATCAAAACGAAAGCAAAGAAATAGCAGCCTATATCAATAGCCTGCCCGATGGTACGCACATCCTCATGGACGATGCCGTATCATACCCCATTGTGGCCTTTACCAACAATATCAAAAAACTAACCCTGCCCTACCAGCTCAACTCGTTCCTGTCGGCCATTGAAACCCCTTACAAATACGACGACTATATCCTGATAGCCACCCCCAAAAACCCCTTCACCGGCTACACCCAGCTCAGCGACCGGTACATCCCCGAAATCCGCCGCCTCAACAGCGGCGTAAACTACAAACGCGCCTACGAAACCGACGGCTGGATTTTGTATAAGGTTGTGACGTTGCAGTAATCAGTGGGCAGTTTTTGGTGGGCAGTTTGCAGTTAGTTTTTTAGTGGCAGCAGCAGTTGCAGTGATAGCGGCCTGTCACCCTGAGCCTGTCGAAGGGTCGCGCGCAGAGGCCTCACCCACCGTGCTTCGAGAACCTCAGCATGACACCCGTTTTAATGTTGTCAACCTGAGTGCAAAGGCCTGTCAGCCTGAGCTTGTCGAAGGTTCGTGCGCAGAGGCCTAACCCACCATGCTTCGAGAACCTCAGCATGACACCCGTTTTAATGTTGTCAACCTGAGTGCAAAGGCATGTCACCCTGAGCTTGTCGAAGGGTCGCGCGCAGAGGCCTCACCCACCATGCTTCGAGAACCTCAGCATGACACCCGTTTTAATGTTGTCAACCTGAGTGCAAAGGCCTGTCAGCCTGAGCTTGTCGAAGGGTCGCGCGCAGAGGCCTCACCCACCATGCTTCGACTTAGCTACCCATAACATGTTTAAAAAACGCCTGTCATTCTGAGTGATTTAAATCCAGCGACCTCTCTGAAGGGGAAATGACCAAAGAGGGCCAGTCAGTCTGAGCCTGTCGAAGACTCGCGCGCAGAGGCCTGCCCGCCATACTTCGACGAGCTACCCATGACAAGATAAAAAATGTGGTTTTTCGCAGCAGATCAGCTTCGGGTGAAAACGAGCAGAACGATGCTGGGCGGTGCGGCTGCAGGGGCATAGCAAGTTTTTGCAGAAGCGGAGGCATTGCGTGCGAATCGAGGCAAAATAATTGCAGCCCGTGGTTCTGTTCGTTTTGCAGGGTGAAGGCCGCGCCGATGGCTATGGGGCCAGGTTGTGCGCAAAGAAGCCTCTCTGCTGCAAGCCTTTTTGGTTACTTTTGTGGCAAGACAAACGGCGGAGCCTTCTTGAGCACCTTAAAAAATGAACAATAGCGAAAAACGTAACCGGCCCCGCGCGGCCAGGAGCGCGACGATGTAAGTTTATAGAATAAAGTCTTTTATCTGCCTGCTGGGGATTGCTTCGTAACTCAGCAATGACGTGGTGGATATGTCATTTCTCCTTCAGAAGCCCCGGATTTAAACACTCAGCATAACACCCGTTTCTCCATACCTTAAATCCGAAATCGAAAATCCCAATTCCGAAATCAAAATAATGGCGTTGCCTGCGGCCCGGGCTTTACGCTGCAAATCTTCGCCTTGGCCTCGCGCGCAGGCCTGCACAAGGCTGTGGGTTTTCCGCTGCAATCCCTAACGTGGCTCGGGCGCGGGGCCCGAAAGGGGATGAAAAATGGTTTGTCCGTCAGTTTTGGGGAAGGGGTAGTTGAGGACGGCTTTTTAAGTTTCTTCTTATGAGGCCAGGGTAAGCGACTTTGCTCACCGTTTAACCTTGCATACGGGCCAAGCCGGGAGGCTTGCGGCAGCGATTTGCTACCGCAACCGTCCTCGCGTGTGGTTCGTTATCATTGAATTTGCTTGCGGTAGCAAAGGTTGGGACAAAGATTATATTATAATGTATTGAGTAAATAAATTGATTGCATTTTCAATTTTTGCTTGAGAACACTTATGATTCGCGCCAACTTCGTTACATACATCTATCCAATATTTTTGAGAGCATCGTTTATTATTCCCTTTATGTCTATTGGGTAGCCCGAGTGCATGTTTAACTTTTGAAACAATACACGGTGACAATTGAATATAACTATGCATAAAATAAGTCACAATTGATGTCAACTACTTGTTTTTGTTAATGCTGCTTCTTTTCTAGCCTTTAAAGACTTCAGTTTGTCGCCCGGTTTTGGTTAAGCTTTACCAAGAAACGAAGCCTTTATAACCTCTTCAAAAGTACCATGTATTTTAAACTCGCTTTTTTCGTACTTCTCTAAACGTTTCTTTTTAAGTTCGTCGCCTTTTTGTCATACACAAATTTACTTAATTAAGTGAGCACAAGCGTTTGCCATTAACATTTTTTGGGCTTTCAATAAAGCGAACTGTATCTAATGCCTTACGTATATTGTATTTGTACCTGAACTCGTGGCAATAACGATGTAAATGTTTGGTTTATACTTTATGAAAAGCACCTATCTTCCAAATTTGCCACAAAATACATTTAACCATTTGATTATTAGTTAGTTTTACTATTTAATATATTTAGCGTAGATAATTAAACGTTATATATATATTTGTTAAGCCATGATAAAGTTTTCGATTAAGATAGATGATGAAGCCCATTCTTTGAATGAAGAAGACGGTATCGGACTGGACAAAATTGGCGATTTTCTTAAAAATCTTTACTGTGCTATCGATAACGGCACAGAGCATAAAGTAACATTAGGGAATGTTAGAGGCAACTGCTATGCACTTGATTTTTACACAAGAGACAATGCGCTTTACGAGAACTTTTTAACTGTTCATAAAAACATAGAACAATTGGATGTCGATTCACTTCCAATTGAACAAAAGAGATATGCGGCCTCTCTAAAAGCTATTTTAGGTGGTAAGTATTTTTTAACCGCGTATGATAAAAACGATCAAGAGGTAGCCGCAATAAATGAAATCGGCAAAAAGCAAATAGCAAGTTTTTACTATTCTACCGATACGGTTTATGGTATTTTATCTGAATTGGGAAGTTCAACCTTAACAAGTGCTAAAAAACACATATATATTGACGGAATAGGATATAAAATTTTTATATCCCGAGATCAAGATTTAGAGTTAAAACCATTTTATGGAACACATAAATTAAGAATAGAGCTAAGACAAAAACGTTCGTCTACAGATGGACATATAGTTAATTCGGAGTTACTTTCTTTTACTGCAGTAAGTAAAGGCAATCTAATAGATAATTTAAACGATAGTGATGCGATTGAACTTAAAATATTAAAAAACACCCATACGATAGAAGATATTCTGAATAGTATATATGCAAGTAGATAAAAAGAATGTTAGAGATTGGGAAACCATATTAATAGACACAGGTCTAATTTTAGCACTATTTCGTGCTAAAAATGGTTCTCAAGACCCTTATATATTATTTGTTAAAAAGCTACTTACATATCTATGTACGTCTCAAAGTGCAGAAAAAAACGACCGAAAGATTTATATCTCAACAATTACAGTGGGCGAAATATTAACCAAAGAAACGGAGCAAGCACAAGTAAATAGGATTTTAAAAGTATTAGATAGCAGTAACGTGGAATTTTTAAGTTTCGATATTGAGACTTCTTTGCAATTCAATATTAAAATGCAACCATACTTAGAAAAATCAGCCTTACACGAAAAGGCTAAAGAACTGGGCTTTGAGCCGAAAGACTACGGAATGGCAAGGCAATGGATTTCCAAAGATTATATGATTGCCATGACTGGCTTTACCAAAAAAGTAGATGCCATTTTAACGTTAGATAAAAAAACATTTTACCCAGTATGTTCTAACTTTGAAAATACTGAATGTATTTTAGCATACCCTGAATTATTTTTGCATTCAGAACAATATATTTTTGAATATGACTACGCCAATGTCGACAATTTTTTAAAAGGCATACCATTTCAAAGCCTAAACGACATCGAAGCACTAAAGCCAAAACCAATTACCCAAACTGATTTGTGGGGCGGAGTCTACACTACATTCAAATAAAAGAAATATAAACAAAAGGTATTGTGCTTGATGTGATCTCCCCCCAACCGGCACGAGGATGCAGCGCCGGCAAAAGCGTGGAAATTCTGTATTAAAAAAGATAAATTAGCCATTGCTAAATAGAAGGCTGGAATAAGCGCCAAATCGCAGTAAAATTCGGTATTCAATTCATCGTCATTGATAAATTATCGACGACGTATACGATGATTAAAAGGAATTAATTATTATATATTTGAATATTAAATTTCAAAAAACCAAATCCTAAACTATGTTAATGAAATTAACTAATGTCACTGTTAATAAATACAAAAGCATTCTAAAAAGCCAAAGTGTTGAAATAGAGCCCGACATTACTACAATTGTAGGGATGAACGAATCAGGTAAAACAAGCTTTTTACAAGCAATTGCAAAAACCAATTATTTTAACTCTGATAAAGACTTCAAGTTTGATATTACACAAGATTATCCGCGAAACAAATTAGTTGATTTTGAAAACAGCGGTGAGGATGAGGAAATATTAAGCTGTACTTATCTTTTATCTGACGAATTATTAAATACTATTAGTAATGATTTGGGAAAAGGGGTTTTTACAACTAAAATTTTCAGCTTCACTTATCATTATAAAGGAAGTAGCACCGTCAGCGGTATTGCAGGTAATGAAAAAAAATATTTAGAAGACAAATTAAAAACTTTAGCGCTTGCATCTGATACAAAAAAAGCGATTAATGCTGTAAATTCATTAAAAGATGTTGCTGCCATTGTGCCGTTAGAAAGTGATACCGATTTTCCAGCATTTAAAGCGGAGATAAAAAAAATAATGGATGCTTGTCCATCAGGCTGGGGAAATAGTTTTTTAGGATATCATATCTTCTCCACTTACATAAAACCTCATATGCCAAAATTTTGGTATTTCGATGATTATTATCATTTAGGTGGAAAAATTAATATTAACGAATTAAATAACGGAGCGAACGAAGAAAGACACAAAACAGCTAAGGCTTTATTAGAATTGGCGCGGATTGATATAAAGGATATTTTAAGTTCTTCCGACTATGAGCGATATATAGCATTACTCGAAGCATCGTCCAATAAAATAACAAGCGAGATTTTTAAATATTGGTCAACTAATAAAAATTTAGACATAGAATTTAGGATTCAAGATAAGGATGGCTTAAAATACCTTGACATTCGAGTTAAAAGTCAAAGGCACAAAATCACGCTACCGCTGGACAGACGTAGCAAGGGCTTTAATTGGTTTTTTTCGTTTATTATATGGTTTAGTAAAATTCAAGCTGACAAAAAATCCGATTATATTTTACTATTGGATGAACCTGGACTTAACTTACACGCTTCTGCACAGGCGGATTTATTAAGATTTTTTGAAGACCTATCTAAAAAATATCAAGTAATTTATACTACGCATTCGCCTTTCATGGTTGAATCAGATAAATTAAATCGAGTTAGAACAGTTTTGGAAACTGACGAAGGGACGATTATTTCTGATAGCATTCAAGAAAAAGATCCAAATACATTATTTCCGTTACAGGCTGCATTGGGATATGATATTGCGCAAAATTTATTTGTTTCTAAAAACAATCTATTGGTTGAAGGCCCTGCAGATTTACTTTACCTAACCGTGTTATCCAACATTCTTGAAACGGAGAACAGGACAGGTTTAAAGGATACTATAACTATAGTTCCAGTTGGTGGACTGGATAAAGTAACCACATTTATATCTCTCTTACGGGGCTCTAAATTAGCTGTAGCCAGCCTTCTCGACACCTTCACCGACCAAAAAGGCAAACAAAGAGTTTCAGATTTAATTCAACAGCGAATAATCAAGGATAAGCATATTAGATTTTTCAATGAATTTGCTAACAATGGCAAGTCAACAGCAGATATTGAAGACTTATTTAGTAAAGAAGAATATATTAAGTTGTTCAATTTAGCTTTTGATAAAGAGTTTCCAACAGTGAAAATAACTGACCTTGATTCATCAATAGATACAATACTAAAACAAATTAACAAAGTTATCGGAAAGGATAGATTCAACCACTACAAACCGGCAAACAAACTAAATCAACTTGGCGTAGATAAATCCTATTTCTCGGCTAATACGCTTGATAATTTCGAGAAAATGTTCATAGAGATAAATAAGTTATTCTAATTTGCAGTATGATTATTAAGAAGTAAACTTAAACATAACCCTCCGCTGGCGCACGCTTGTCGCATGTGCCCCTTATGCAAAATCGAATCGGAATTAGCGTAAATTGCAATATTTTATTTGGTGAAATAAGAATGTCTGAAAATTCACGAAGAAGAGCATTTGCTTTAAGAGTTGTATTACAAATTATAGTTGGGGCTTTATCATTCATTGGACTTGCAACTTTAATGGTCGGGGTACTAATGAATAGCGAATATGATACAATATCAATTTCTAATGTTGGGTTTGTTGTGCTATTAGCACTGTCAAATTCTTGTTTTTCCTGGGCTCGATCTTTAGATGATCCAAAATATAAGGACTTAAAGAAAGGATTAATGACAAGGCGATAAATGGTATAATAGCAGCCGTATGTTTTATGCTTGGATCGTTATTTAAATATCTGGCTATACACTTAGGAAAGAAAGATATAGTGCCGATAAAGGAATTCGCTGATATAGATTATCGAGTTTTTCACATTTTGTCATCAGTTATTTATGAAATCGCATTCCTTCAAACTATATGGTTTATTTTAGCAGTGATATACTTTTATAACGTTTATAAACATAGACGAGATTACCCAGAACCATTTTTATAAATCCGATAAGGCACACGCGACACGTGGCCGTTGCACAACGCGCCAGTTATTTTATAATAATTTATGTTAAGATACTGGTTTTTAGTATCTTAATGACATGCAAGGAAAGAAGCACTATCAAGAGAAACTCTTTACCAATTTCCAATTATCCGACCGTGTTCCGGCAGACAACATATACCGAAAGCTGAAAGAAACACTAGATCTTCAGTTTTTATATGCTTCTACCGCTAAGTATTACGGAAAAGACGGACAAAAAAGTATTGACCCGGTTGTTTTCTTTAAGTTATTACTCGTAGGCTATTTGGAGAATCAGCCAAGTGATAGGCGCATCATTAACATATCATCCATGCGCCTTGATATTCTTTATTTTATTGGTTACGATATCGACGAAGAATTGCCTTGGCATTCTACTTTAAGTCGTACCCGTCAGCTTTATGATGAAGACATATTTAACCAATTATTTAAACAAGTATTAAAGCAGTGCATAGACAAAGGAATGTTAACCGGCAAAAGACAGGCAGTTGATAGTGTGTTTGTAAAAGCGAATGCATCAATGAGTAGTGTTGAGGATATTTTAGAGGATGGACAGGTGTTCACAGACCAGTTAAAAGAAGGTCAGGCAACTGAAGGAGATGATCACTTATCCGATAAATCAGGAAGGCAAAAAACACAAAAGCGCAGTAATGCTAACCGGGCAAGTACTACTGATCCGGATGCGAGAATGTCTGTAAAACCGGGCAAGGTAACTAAGTTAAATTATCTCAGTCAGCTTAGCGTAGATACATCCAGCTATGTGATTACAAGCATTGGAGCCTGCCATGCAGACAAAAAGGACAACCAATGTCTTGATACAGTGCTTGATAAAGTTTGTGTCAATCTCGGAGATCATGGTTTGGAGGTAAAGGAAGTAATTGCGGATGCTAATTATAGCAGTTCAACTGTATTGCAAAGCCTTGTTTCAAGAGGAATTACCGGATATATCCCCAACACAGGCACTTACAAGTCAGAACGGCAGGGTTTTACATATAATGCTGAAAATGATACATACCAATGTAGTCAGGGTAATAGCTTAAAATTTATTGGTTATAAGGATCATCACGGCGTTTCTAAAGAATATATGAGTAAACGATCCGATTGTGCGGTATGTTCTGTTCGCAAACAGTGCCTCAAAAAATCAACCTATAAAACAATTACAAATTCGCTTTCTAAGCCGCTGTTTGACGACATGCACAAACGATTAAACGAGGCCTATGGCAAACAAATGATGGTCATAAGAAAAAGCACAGTGGAGCCTGTCATTGGAACGCTGGTTGAGTACCTGGGAATGAGAAAAGTAAATACAATTGGAATAGAATTAGCCAATAAATGCATGTTGATGGCAGGAATCGCTTACAATCTTAAAAAGTTAATTAAATATGAAGGAAAGTCGTTCTTGCAGGTAATAATGAGCCTTTTAGAAGCATTTAAAAGCTCCCGTTTTTACTACACATAATCAGGTTTTTCAGGAAAGTGATTAGATAACGAATACTTATTTGTTGTCTAAGTATTCGTTGTGCAACGGCCACGACACGCGTGCGCCAGCCTAAGGCCTTAAAGTCCCCTGTCGGGGAGATTTAGTAGGGCCTAAGCATCCTATTCACACTTCCCACACTCATCCCAAGCCGCTCTGCCACCTGCCGCTGGCTTAAACCTTCATCGCTTAATTTCTTAGCCTCCCGGTGCATATGTTCGCGTTCCTGCCTCGAGGCGTCGCGCAGGTGGTTTTTCTCGCAATCATTGCCTGTAAAAACAAACTTTAAAAAGCCTTGATGCCGTTCCAGTTGGGCAAGGCATATATTGTCGGCACCATAAGTTTCGGCAGTGCTGCGCTGCTTAATTTGCTTTAAATAGCGCTGGCCGGGCATGGAGTGGCTTTCGCCCATGGCAAAGGCACTGTCGCAAAAATTGATGAGCATTTTACTGCCCTGCAAATCATTGCGGCTCAGCGGCAGCCGCGGGTTACGCTTAGGCGTATGGGCCAACACCAGGATACTCAGCCCATGGCGGGTTTTAAGCTTTTTCAGTTCCTTCATCAGCAACAGGGCAGCCCCGGCGCTCTCGGTTCCGTTGCGCAGGCAGGTAATATTATCAATGATGAGCACCCGGGCATCGGTACGCTTAATGCCCCGCGTTAAAGCTTCAATCACATACCTGTCCAGCTTTTGATAATGCGAGCTTGCACGGTTAAACTGGTTGTATTCGCCGCGGTAAAACTCGGTGGCAAACTGGTAACGGTTTTGGCCGTCGGTATAGCGTTGTTCAAACTGCTTGCCGGTAAGCTCAAAATCAATATACAACACCGGCGAGGCCTCGGCCCCAAGCGTAAAGGGAGCAATGGGTTCGCCCCGGGTAATGCTGTCGGCTAGCTGCACAGCCAGCAGGCTTTTGCCCATATTGGTATCGGCAAACAGGATGCACAGCTCGCCTTCCAGCCAGAAGTTGCCAAACAGCATTTGCGGCGTTTCGTGTTCAGTTTCCATGGCCATCCACTCATTGGCCGGGTAAATATCAAACAGCTCAACCACAGCATCCGGGTCGGACATCATAACCTCTCCCTTTCGCCCAAGCTTAGCCGCCGCTTCCCGCACCTCATTTTGAATCATTTGAATAACCAGGGGTTTTTCTACAGTATGGTCCATAA
This sequence comes from Mucilaginibacter gossypii, assembly GCF_017569325.2. Classification (NCBI taxonomy): domain Bacteria; kingdom Pseudomonadati; phylum Bacteroidota; class Sphingobacteriia; order Sphingobacteriales; family Sphingobacteriaceae; genus Mucilaginibacter; species Mucilaginibacter gossypii. Next base: position 4,537,672 of record NZ_CP071878.2, read on the forward strand.
TTTGTCGCGCCCCTGTCCGGCCGCTCAAAAGCCCGAAACATCCATCGTTATTTGCCGCCAACCTGCCGGCAATCATGAAAGGCACTCAAATTTACCCACTAAAAAGCCCCCCAATGGTGACAGCATTTTGTCAGTGTTCAATTTTTAAAAACCGGGTGTTCAACGTTCAAAAACCAATTTACATAAACCACTGATTATCAAATACAAGTTGTTCAAATCACGATTTTTAACAGATTTACCAATTTACAACACACTGATTATCAGACGTTCAATTTTACAATAAAACACCAGGTGTTTACACTTTCAAAAATTGAACAGTACAATACAAGTAAGCGCCAATGCTCCGAAACCACCATTCCCCCCACACAACCAGACACCCCAACAAACAAAAAAGGCCCGCCAAACCCTGGCAGACCTTTTAAATCCTTCTACAAAACCAATCCCTTATTCCTTGCTCTTCTTCTTAGCAGGTTCAACATACTTTTCACCAAGGGCTTCAAGCGCGGCGATGAGTTTTTTGCGTTCTACGGCATTATCAGGCACGGTAGCCAGCTTTTCGCGACGGGCTTCCTCCACCTTGCGGATCTTCTCGTCAAAAGCCTTATTGATTTTATCAAGCTCGGGCGTGGTATCCAGTTTTGCTATTTCTGCTTTAATTTGGGCTGCTAATTTTTCAAATTCCATGGGGCTATTTTTGGAAGCGCAAACATAAAAAAATGATTGTAAGTTATTATTACCACAATAAAAAGTATGCGTGTTAACTTGTATTTTTTGTTGCCGCTGAAGCGCGCCATGGAGAGTATGACAGGCTTATCAAACGGCCAATAAACGCAAAAAGCCTTAGTTATTAGCTAAGGCTTTTGCGATTATTGCACTATTGAAAGTGATAAAGGGTGGCACCGACCTACTCTCCCACGTTTTACCGCAGTACCATCGGCTCTGGCGGGCTTGACTTCTCTGTTCGGAATGGGAAGAGGTAGACACCGCCGATATAGGCACCTGAATTTCTTTTGGTTCATTTGTTCATTCGTTCAGTAGTTCATTGGTATGAGCTTACTGATGAATGTTCATTTTATCGAACCTATTATTTTATTTGTTTCCTGTTCTTTTATCCACCATGCTTAGCCCTAATGAACCAATGACATCAATGAAACCAATGAACATTTTACAAATGACATATTATTGAAAGAAGTGATTGAATGTAAGAGAAAACAACAGCTTTTGTTGTTTTTGTTGTCACCGGCTCACTTATCCCTCATTCTACGATATTGCTACCAATGAACTACCGAACAAATGAACCAGTGAACGTTTTTCTATCTGAAGAAAGCTTCGGGCAATTAGTATTACTCGGCTATGATGTCACCACCTTTATACCTGTAACCTATCAACGTAGTAGTCTCCTACGACCCTCAATGGAAGTCTCATCTTGTGGCTAGTTTCGCACTTAGATGCTTTCAGCGCTTATCTATTCCCAACGTAGCTACTCTGCAGTACACCTGGCGGCATAACAGATTCACCAGAGGTTAGTCCAACCCGGTCCTCTCGTACTAAGGTCAGCCCCACTCAAACTTCCTACGCCCACAACAGATAGGGACCGAACTGTCTCGCGACGTTCTGAACCCAGCTCGCGTGCCACTTTAATGAGCGAACAGCTCAACCCTTGGGACCTTCTCCAGCCCCAGGATGTGACGAGCCGACATCGAGGTGCCAAACCTCCCCGTCGATATGAGCTCTTGGGGGAGATCAGCCTGTTATCCCCAGCGTACCTTTTATCCTTTGAGCGATGGCCCTTCCATGCAGAACCACCGGATCACTATATCCGTCTTTCGACCCAGCTCGACTTGTCTGTCTCACTGTCAAGCAAGCTTATGCTATTGCACTCCACGTACGGTTACCAAGCGTACTGAGCTTACCTTTGAAAGCCTCCGTTACCTTTTTGGAGGCGACCACCCCAGTCAAACTACCCGCCAAACAATGTTCTCCTCTTTGAAGAGTTAGACACCAAATACAGAAAGGGTGGTATTTCAACGTTGACTAACCGACTCCTAGCGAAGCCGGATCACAGTCTCCCACCTATCCTACACATCCTGTATCCGATATCAATGTTAAGCTATAGTGAAGGTGCATGGGGTCTTTCCGTCCCGTTGCGGGTAACCGGCGTCTTCACCGATACCACAATTTCACCGAGCTCATGGCTGAGACAGCGCCCAGATCGTTACACCATTCGTGCAGGTCGGAACTTACCCGACAAGGAATTTCGCTACCTTAGGACCGTTATAGTTACGGCCGCCGTTTACTGGGGCTTCGATTCAATGCTTCGCCTTGCGACTAACATCCCCTCTTAACCTTCCAGCACCGGGCAGGTGTCAGGCCATATACGTCATCTTGCGATTTTGCATAGCCATGTGTTTTTGTTAAACAGTCGCCTGGGCCTTTTCACTGCGGCTGACATTGCTGCCAGCGCCCCTTCTCCCGAAGTTACAGGGCCATTTTGCCGAGTTCCTTAGCCATGATTCACTCGAGCACCTTAGGATTCTCTCCTCGACTACCTGTGTCGGTTTACGGTACGGGTTTTTATTACCTGAAGCTTAGCGGGTTTTCTTGGAAGTCTGATTACCTGAACTATCACCTTGTCCGAAGATTTGGTGTACTATCAGCTTTCAGCAAAGTCTGCGTACTTAACTACAAACTCTATACCTACAGCCTTTAACGAACTATTCCGTCAGTTCGCGTCAGTGTCACTACTCCGTCACCGCATCGCAGTAATAAAAAGTACTGGAATATTAACCAGTTGTCCATCGGCTACGCCTGTCGGCTTCACCTTAGGCCCCGACTAACCCTGATCCGATTAGCGTTGATCAGGAAACCTTAGTCTTTCGGTGGGCGGGTTTCTCTCCCGCCTTATCGTTACTTATGCCTACATTTGCTTTTCTATTCCCTCCACAGTCAGTTACCTTCCTGCTTCGCCGGATAATAGAATGCTCCCCTACCAGTCATATTAATATGAATCCATAGCTTCGGTATACTGCTTGATGCCCGTTTATTATCCATGCCCGATCGCTCGACTAGTGAGCTGTTACGCACTCTTTAAATGAATGGCTGCTTCCAAGCCAACATCCTAGCTGTCTGTGCAATCGGACCTCGTTAGTTCAACTTAGCAATAATTTAGGGACCTTAGCTGATGGTCTGGGTTCTTTCCCTCTCGGCCATGGACCTTAGCACCCATAGCCTCACTCCAGCGTATATTATAAAGCATTCGGAGTTTATCTGGATTTGGTAGGATTTGACTCCCCCGCACCCAATTAGTAGCTCTACCTCTTTATAACTCAACCGCCAGGCTGTTCCTAAAAACATTTCGGGGAGTACGAGCTATTTCCCAGTTTGATTAGCCTTTCACCCCTACCCACAAGTCATCCGGAAACTTTTCAACGTTTATCGGTTCGGTCCTCCAGTACCTGTTACGGCACCTTCAACCTGCCCATGGGTAGATCACAAGGTTTCGCGTCTACCTCCCCTGACTATACGCCCTTTTCAGACTCGCTTTCGCTTCGGATCCGTGTCTTAAACACTTAACCTTGCCAGGGAAGAGTAACTCGTAGGCTCATTATGCAAAAGGCACGCCGTCACCCGTTGCCAGGCTCCGACCGCTTGTAAGTACACGGTTTCAGGTTCTATTTCACTCCCCTGTTCGGGGTTCTTTTCACCTTTCCCTCACGGTACTGGTTCACTATCGGTCTCTCAGGAGTATTTAGCCTTACCGGATGGTGCCGGCAAATTCCCACAAGGCGTCTCCGACCTCGCGGTACTCAGGATACCACTATCCTACTATCAATTACCCGTACGCAGCTCTCATGCTCTATGGCCGGGTTTCCCACCCCGTTCCGGTTCTCTTTAATATTCATGTTGTGGTCCTACAACCCCTGCTATGCCGTAACATAACAGGTTTGGGCTTCTTCCATTTCGCTCGCCACTACTCTGGAAATCACTATTGTTTTCTCTTCCTCTGCTTACTTAGATGTTTCAGTTCGGCAGGTTAGCGCATTTATGCAGTTATTCTTCAAATAACTAGGTTTCCCCATTCGGAAATCTGCGGATTAATTCATATTTGCTAATCCCCGCAGCTTATCGCAGCTTATCACGTCCTTCTTCGCCTCTGAGAGCCAAGGCATCCCCCGTGTACCCTTTCTTACTTTCTTCTACTCTTGCGCCTTTTGCGCCGCAAGGTATGTCTTTATTTTAGTCCGTCATTGGTTCATTAGTTCATTGGTTCATTAGTATTACTACTTATTTACCTTTGAAGTCTTGAATTCAACAACTTCCTATCTGTTGTTTTCTCTTGTTTTCAATTACTTCTTCCAATATGTCAAAGAACGTTAGTTTTCATCTGTAGCGTAACCTATATTATAGTTACTGTAGAATACTTGGTGGAGAATAACGGATTCGAACCGTTGACCCCCTGCGTGCAAGGCAGGTGCTCTAGCCAGCTGAGCTAATCCCCCGAAGGATAAATTAATTAGTGATTTGGTGATTTATTGAATTAGTGATTGCTTTTCAATTCACTAACTCACTAATTCCTTAACTCGCTAATTGCCTTTATAGTAGTCCCGAGCAGATTTGAACTGCTGACCCCTACATTATCAGTGTAGTGCTCTAACCAAGCTGAGCTACAGGACTAGTTGTTTTTAGTTGCAGTTATCAGTTGCAGTTTGCAGGACTTTTCTGCCTACTGCTGCTGCCACTGCTTACTGCCACTTGTCCTGTGCTTACTTTCGTTTGCACATTCCACAGATGGCTTCATCTTCTGGGTTTCCTTTTGTCTTTTTGTTTGTGTTTTAAGAAATATCATGTAGGTAACAGTTCCGAGTCTATCAGAGATTCTGCTCCAGAAAGGAGGTATTCCAGCCACACCTTCCGGTACGGCTACCTTGTTACGACTTAGCCCCAGTTACCGACTTTACCCTAGGACGCTCCTTGCGGTTACGCACTTCAGGCACTTCCAGCTTCCATGGCTTGACGGGCGGTGTGTACAAGGCCCGGGAACGTATTCACCGCGTCATTGCTGATACGCGATTACTAGCGAATCCAACTTCACGGGGTCGAGTTGCAGACCCCGATCCGAACTGTGAATGGCTTTAAGAGATTGGCATCCTGTTGCCAGGTAGCTGCCCTCTGTACCATCCATTGTAGCACGTGTGTAGCCCCGGACGTAAGGGCCATGATGACTTGACGTCGTCCCCTCCTTCCTCTCTATTTGCATAGGCAGTCTGTTTAGAGTCCCCACCTTAAATGCTGGCAACTAAACATAGGGGTTGCGCTCGTTGCGGGACTTAACCCAACACCTCACGGCACGAGCTGACGACAGCCATGCAGCACCTAGTTTCGTGTTCCGAAGAACTGTGACGTCTCTGTCACATTCACTAACTTTCAAGCCCGGGTAAGGTTCCTCGCGTATCATCGAATTAAACCACATGCTCCTCCGCTTGTGCGGGCCCCCGTCAATTCCTTTGAGTTTCACCCTTGCGGGCGTACTCCCCAGGTGGAACACTTAACGCTTTCGCTTAGACGCTGACCGTATATCGCCAACATCGAGTGTTCATCGTTTAGGGCGTGGACTACCAGGGTATCTAATCCTGTTTGATCCCCACGCTTTCGTGCCTCAGCGTCAATCATACTTTAGTAAGCTGCCTTCGCAATTGGTGTTCTGTGACATATCTATGCATTTCACCGCTACTTGTCACATTCCGCCTACCTCAAGTACATTCAAGCTCTTCAGTATCAAGGGCACTGCGATAGTTGAGCTACCGTCTTTCACCCCTGACTTAAAAAGCCGCCTACGCACCCTTTAAACCCAATAAATCCGGATAACGCTTGGATCCTCCGTATTACCGCGGCTGCTGGCACGGAGTTAGCCGATCCTTATTCTCAAGGTACATTCAACCCGGTTCACGAACCGGGGTTTATTCCCCTGCAAAAGCAGTTTACAACCCGTAGGGCCGTCTTCCTGCACGCGGCATGGCTGGTTCAGACTTCCGTCCATTGACCAATATTCCTTACTGCTGCCTCCCGTAGGAGTCTGGTCCGTGTCTCAGTACCAGTGTGGGGGGTCATCCTCTCAGATCCCCTAAACATCGTCGCCTTGGTATGCCGTTACCACACCAACTAGCTAATGTTGCGCATGCCCATCTTGATCCTATAAATATTTGATTATAATACGATGCCATATCATAATGTTATGCGGTCTTAATCTCTCTTTCGAGAGGCTATCCCCCTGATCAAGGTAGGTTACATACGTGTTACGCACCCGTGCGCCACTCTCATTAGGAGCAAGCTCCCAAATCCCGTCCGACTTGCATGTATTAGGCCTGCCGCTAGCGTTCATCCTGAGCCAGGATCAAACTCTCCATTGTAAAATGCTTTGTTTAACCACTGACCCTATTATTAATTAATAGAATCTGTATTATATATCTTTATACAGTCTCTCTTCTTTTTGTAACTCTTCAATCTTCCTCTGCCTTAGCTTTGGTTAATCTCCCGTTACGCTACATGATTTCCATTTCTTAAAAGAACTTGCTCGCTTCATCATCCGAATCAGCTATTATGTCGTCGCAATCTTCATCGCTTAACTTGTCAGTTTGTTTCCCCGAAAATCGCTTTCGGCTCTCTTGTTTTACTCATTAACTATTGTTAACTTTCTTCCTTCTTTTATTGACTGAACTCGCTCAGCCTCAACTTCTTTTGCTCTTTCAAGCTCCCTTCCGTTTGGGTCTGCAAAGGTAGAAAACCTTTTCTTATTTCCAAAACTTTTTTATTTTTTATTTTTCAAAGTTTCAGACCCGCTTCTCTCTCTCCTTTTCCTCTTTTGCGGGCTGCAAAGGTGTGGATTTTTTTTCATTCCCACAAAAAGATTTTAATCTTTTTTTCCTTTACTTTTCTATCCTTTTCAATGTACTAACCCCGCTTAACTCGCTTCCTCGTTTGCGGGCTGCAAAGGTAGCCACTTTTACGCCTTCTCCAAATTATTCTTTACTATTTTCCTTAATGTTTCCTTAACTAACTATTCCTCAACGAGAAAAAGTTTATACTCTCGTTTAAAAACTTTACTACGCTCTTTATTTCTACTCCCAGCCGCTTACAAACTATCGTTTACCATTTGTTTATACTATATATAATAAGCCACTCCGAGCCAAAAACAACTCTAATACGTATACCCTATCTTTCTATTATTACATAGTGCAACGCTTTTATACTAATAATACACGCTCAAACTATGGATACACTGACATTGGAGCTCCATTGCTATATATACATTATTAGTTTGGGTTAGACGGGAAGTAAATATTAACGAAAGCGGGTTACTAATGTAGTATCCACGTTATGGATTGAAGCGGATACCGGCCAATGAGCGTAATGCCCGCAGGTGTATGAGCGGATAGCCCGGCCAAAGGCAACGCCCAAATCTTATTTAATAGTAAAGCTGAAATCAAGCAACATTCACTACCACCAGCATGATGCTTAACCAAACTGTAGTTGTATGCCGCCGGCGCACCAAAATATTTTTTCCGCTGCAACCCTTTTGCACCTCTGGTGCAGCCGGCCGATTCTTTAATTTATATACTTTTATTTTCTGTTATTTACTAAAGCTGGCCATATCATCATCCAATGTCATTATCAAATTACTTAGAGAGATTTATAAGTAAAACCTTTTGTTGTGTATATGGCCTGGTGTCGCCATTTAATAATATTGAAACGCGAAGCATTCGCAATCAATCTCACTGAATACATCATTAACATCGCCCAGACCGTATGGCTTTCCACTTTAATGAATTTTCAAAAACCGACCTTTATCATATAAGAAACAACCATTTTAATCCTATTAGTTTAGCAAGTACACCACATCAAAACCCGCAATAGTTAAAAGATGTTAAATACGCTTTATATATAGGCATTGAGCCAAAGCGTCGTTATATATTAGCAGCTAAATAAAAATTGATTGATTTATATTATTAACTATCTTTGCAGAATGTTTAAAAAGCAACTAACGTTATTAGCCAGTGTTTTAGCTATCGTAATTATTACGTTTGGCAGTTGTAAAAGCAAATACGAAAAGTTAAAAGCCAGTAACGATTACGCTAAAAAATACCAAGAAGCTATTAAGTATTATAATAAAAAGGATTACAACAAAGCTTTAGGTTTATTTGAGGTGCTGGTGGAGAGATACCGTGGCCGTGAAGGTGCAGAAGATCTTTTTTATTACTACGCATTTACGTATTACAAACAAAAAGATTATACATCGGCAAGATATCATTTTAAAACATTCGCCGATACCTATCCTTCAAGCCCAAGAGCTGAGGAATGCCGCTTTTTCTCTGCTTATTGCTACTACCTTGATTCGCCGATATATTCGCTTGACCAGGATAATACGTTAAAAGCTATCGACGCTTTGCAGTTGTTTATTAACCTTTATCCAAAAAGCGACCGTGTGGCCGAGGCCAGCAAGCTGATACAAAATCTGCGCGATAAATTAGAAACCAAAGCTTACGCCAACGCCAAACTTTATTTAACCATCAGCGATTATCAATCGGCAGTGATTGCGTTCAACAATGCACTGCGCGACTATCCTGATACCAAATACGGCGAGGAAATGGAATACCTTATTGTTAAAGCGCAATATCAGTATGCTTACCATAGCTTTGAAACCAAACAGGAAGATCGTTTTAAACAGGCTATAGCTTATGCCGATCAGTTTGCCGAAAAATATCCGAACAGCAAATACCTGCACGAAACTCAGGCATATGTTAAAGACAGCCAGCAGGGCATAAAACAGGCGCAGCGTTTAATTGCCGAAGCAATGAGCAATGAAAAAACCGCAAAGAAACTTTTAAAGAAAGATACCGTAACAACAACATCGCCATCTGAAAAAAATCAGCCGCAAAAAATACCATATTAATTAAGATATATTAAAGAGTTTAAATTAAGATATGACAGCTAACAACAGTAATAAACCAGCAGCAGCCAGCAGCACTGTAACCCGCGATTTACGCGAGCTGGATACCAAAACAGAGAACATCTATGAGTCGCTTGTGATTATGTCAAAAAGGGCAAACCAGATCTCGAACAACATTAAAGAAGAGCTTCACCAGAAACTTTCTGAATTTGCATCATCAAATGATAACCTGGAAGAAGTATTTGAAAACCGTGAGCAAATTGAAATTTCAAAGTACTACGAAAAATTACCTAAACCGTCATTAGTTGCCGTTCAGGAATTTTTAGATGGTAAAGTATACTACCGTAACCCAACTAAAGAAGTTTAGTCTCTCGGCTCCTAAAAAAGCAGCTTCGGAAATTTATTTATATCGTGAAAAACTCCCCTATCGGGAGTTTTTTCTATTTTAGCCTATATTTATCCTTTCGCCTATTGGCGGATCTGAGCTTATGCTTAAAGACAAAAACATTGTTTTAGGAGTTTGCGGCAGTATTGCAGCCTACAAATCGGCACTGCTGGTTAGGCTGCTGGTTAAAGCTGGCGCTAACGTTAAAGTGGTGATGACTGCCGATGCCACTAACTTTATTACACCGCTTACACTATCAACGCTTTCAAAAAACCCGGCGCTGGTTGATTATTTTAAGGCCGATACCGGCGAATGGAACAACCATGTTGAACTTGGGCTTTGGGCCGATATGATGGTTATTGCCCCCGCCACGGCCAACACCCTTGCTAAAATGGCTAACGGCCTTTGCGATAACCTGCTTAGCGCGGTATATCTTTCGGCCAAGTGCCCTGTTTATTTTGCTCCGGCTATGGACCTGGATATGTGGCTGCACCCGGCTACCCGCCAAAACGTAAGCAGGCTGCAATCATTTGATAACATCATGATTCCGCCCGGTAACGGCGAACTTGCCAGCGGTTTGCATGGTGAAGGCCGGATGGCCGAACCTGAAGAAATTGTTGCTTTCCTGGAAGCTGAATCAAAAAAAAAACTCCGTTTAGCCGGTCATAAAATATTGGTAACCGCCGGGCCAACTTATGAAGCTATAGACCCTGTACGGTTTATCGGCAACCATTCGTCGGGCAAAATGGGTTTTGCTATCGCGGATGAACTGGCTTTGATGGGGGCCGATGTTACTTTAGTGACCGGGCCTACTGCGCAAATCAGCAAGCAGCAAAATATAAAACGGGTTAATGTTATTTCGGCGGCACAAATGTTAGAGGCGTGCTTAACCGCTTATGGCGATGCGAAGGCTTGCATTATGAGCGCTGCCGTTGCCGATTATACCCCGGCTGATGTAGCAACTCAAAAGATCAAGAAAAAAGACGACGATCTCAGTATCGAACTGAAGAAAACCACTGATATATTAAAAACGCTCGGCGAGGCCAAACGGGAAGGACAAATTTTGGTTGGTTTTGCTTTAGAGACCAACGACGAGGAAATGAACGCGATAACCAAGCTGCAAAAGAAAAACCTTGACTTTATTGTACTAAATTCGCTTAATGACGCGGGTGCCGGTTTTGCAGGCGATACCAATAAGATAACCATTATTGATCGTGAGCTTAAGAAAACTACCTTCGAGCTGAAAAGCAAGGAAGCAGTAGCCCGCGATATTTGCAATAAAGTTGCCCAACTGATAAACGGATGAAAAGATTGCTGCTTTATACTTTGCTGATGTTTCTTTGCTGCCGGACTGTAGCCCAGGACCTGAATGCACGTATACAAGTGTTATCGCCCAAGATACAGGTTGCGAATAAGCGCGTTTTTCAAACGTTGGAAACTGCCATGAAGGATTTCCTTAACGGCCGCAAATGGAGTGCTGATCCAATTTTGCCGCAGGAGAGAATAGATTGCAATTTTGTGCTGAACATTACCAACTGGGATGGCAGCAGTAATTTTACCGGCGAACTGCAAGTACAATCGTCCCGACCGGTTTATGGCACATCCTATACCTCTACCCTATTAAATCTTAATGATAAAGATATTAGCTTTAGTTATACCGAGGGCCAGACTATTGATTATACCGATCAAAATTTTCAGGGAAATTTAAGTTCGATCATGGCTTTTTATGCCAACATTATTATCGGTCTTGATTATGACACGTTTTCAAAATTTGGCGGCACGCCATATTTTTTAGCTGCACAGACCATCGTAACCAATGCGCAAACATCATCATATGGTGGCTGGAAAGCGTTTGATGGCAATGTAAACCGTTACTGGTTATCCGAAAACCTGAATAATAAACTATATAACCCGCTGCGCAGCTTTTTGTATGATTATCACCGCAACGGCCTTGATTTAATGGCCGATAATGTAAGCAAAGGCCGTAAAGCTATTGATGCCTTGCTGCCTTTACTACAGCAAATAGACCGGCAGCGTGTGGGTGCGATGCTTCCGCTTATATTTTACACAGCAAAAAGTGATGAACTGGTTTCCATTTACAGCAAGGCCGATAACCAGGAACGGTTAACTGCCATGAACCTATTTTTAAAGCTCGACCCTGCGAATGGGAATAAATATCAAACGTTGCAGAAATAATCCTTACTGTTAGTTTGAAAACAAATAAAGAAGTTGAGGAACGGCAAAGTAATCCCTACTTACAAGAGCAGGCTTTTTAGTTTGGCTTATTGATAATTACAATTTGTAAGTTAAAGATTATTTCCATTTCGATCAGCTTTATAATATGGGCGTTGCCTGCGGCCCGGACTGTAACGTTACAAGTCCTCGCGTTCCCCATTGCAAAGTCATTCGCACGCTGCGGGCTTTACACTTCCATCCCTAACGCGGTCCCGCACAGGCCCGCAATTACCAACCAAACTGTAAGCAGGACAAGCGTTGTCCATACCCTCCGACAAAAAAATCAACAAAATGGATAGCCCATTTTGTTACGGGCTTAATAATTCGCCAGTACTATCAGCTTATCACAAATAGGTATAATCCTTTCTTTTCCATTCAAAAAACCAAGCCCGACTACAAAGGAAAAACCGGCAACTATACCGCCCATTTCCTTAATAAGTTCGCTGGCTGCAGTCACCGTACCACCGGTAGCCAGCAAGTCGTCATGTAATAATATATGCTGGCCGGGTTCAAAGGCATCTGTGTGTAATTCAATAGTAGCGGTACCGTACTCCAGCTTATAAGCTTTTTGTTTTATAGTGAAAGGCAGCTTACCCGCTTTACGCACGGGTACAAACGGCACCCCTAATTTGGTTGCCAGTGTGAGCCCAAACAGGAAGCCCCTGCTTTCGATACCGGCCACCGCGTCAATACGGGTTCCCTGCAATTGCTCAACAAAAGCATCGATGATGCTTTCGCATAATCCGGGGTCTTTCAATATGGGCGTGATATCTTTAAAAACAATTCCCGGTTTCGGAAAATCGGGAATATCCCTTATGGCTGCTTTAATTTGCTGGGCTATCATTTGAAAACTAAATAAGGTCCAATTTTACGCAAAATTCCGTCATTAAGTATCGCAATATTTTTTAGATCGGTCAAATCATTGTAGTTACCATGCTCATCGCGGTAAGCTACAATGGCATCCATTTGTTTGTAGCTGAGATAGGGGAAGCGCTTAAGTTCATTAAAGGTAGCCGTATTGATGTTCACCTTAATGATATGTTTGCCATCAACCGCAATACCGGTTTCAATCTGGCCGTACTTTTCCTTATCAATGCCATAAACCTCCTTCAACTGCTCTTTATTGTAAAACCCGCCTATCCGCTCCCGGTAATGAACAATACGCCGGGCAAATGCAGGGCCAATCCCATGGATCATGGTAAGCCTCGCCGAGTCGGCCGTGTTGATCTCTATCACTTCGCCTGGTTTGGTTTTATTTATGTAATAAGCGGGGCCATCGGGCAGGATAATATAGGGCTCAAGAAGTTTATACTCCGCCGGGCTGATGCTGTACATTTTTTGCACATCGCCTTTGGTGAAAAAACGTCCGCCCTTTTCTTCATAATGCTTAATTACCTCTGCCTGATGTTCAGTGAGGCCAAGTTTTACCCAACTGGCAAGGGGTAAGTTATTGGGATTAAATTTAAAGAGTGTAGCAAGCCGGGCATTGCGATTACCGGCAGAAACTTCGTCCCCTTCCGTAAGATCGCCCGTTTTATCGGAATCCGTTATCGCTTTATCAAAAGCCTTAAAATTTATTATATTATCTTTGCGGTTTGCCTGAAACATATAAGGAGCCAGCAAAACCATTGCAATTAAAACAATCAACACTACCATACCGTTCCACTCTTTTTTAGTGACAGACAGGTAGTTTTTAATTTGCGGCCTCATTTATAATATGTTCCAGGCGTTAAATTAAATAAAAATTTAGGATATTTATTTGTTAAAACATACTGCTATTAAAAACAATGAAAGTTATAACCACCGAAGAGTTTGCCAAAGCCACCAAACTGGATAAGTTGAAAATGCCGGGCCTGGCCGCTTTATTGATGGAACTAATGAAAATAAACCAGGTTAACGACCTGTTTGCCCAGGCACAGCCCAAGCAAGGCCCTGAGTTTGTTGATGCCATATTAGAAGGTTGTGGTATTGATGTTGAGTTTGATGAACGAGAGCTCCGTAACATACCTAAAGACGGGGCATTTATCGCTATAGCCAATCACCCATACGGTGGTATTGAGGGTATGGTGTTATTAAAAATCCTGTGCATGGCCCGCCCCGATTCAAAACTGATGGCCAACTTCCTGCTTAAAAAAATCCCCAACCTTGCCGACTATTTTATAGCGGTAAACCCTTTTGAAAATGTTGAACATTCATCAAGCATAAGCGGCCTAAAAAACACCCTTGAGCTATTGAAACAGGGCACCCCGATAGGTATTTTCCCCGCTGGCGAGGTATCAACCTTTAAAGTTGAGCAAAAACAGGTGACCGACCGTATGTGGCACCCGGTTGTAGGTAAGATCATTGCTAAAGCCAAAGTGCCGGTGGTTCCTATTTATTTTCATGGTAACAACGGCCTGTTGTTTAATCTGCTCAGCTTATTGCACCCTGCCCTGCGCACAGCCAAGCTACCGTCAGAGTTGTTTAATAAACACGGGCATACCATTAAACTACGGATAGGTAAGCCCATTAACGTAACGGAGATTCCGGAGTATACCAATACCACTAAGCTCCTTAACTTTCTGCGCGCACGTACCTATGCTTTAGGTACCGGCCTGGAAGAGGAAAAAAAAATCTTCAGCCCTCGAAACCTGTTTAAGATCAAACGCGAAGCCGAAGAGGTTTCTCCTGAAATAGATAGTGCCATTCTTGAAAAAGAAATTGAGCCGCTTCGCGAAACCTATAAGGTTTGGACTGAGAAGAACTACGAGGTATTCATCGTTCCGACGTCAACCATCCCTAATGTGATACGGGAAATAGGCAGGCTGCGCGAGATCACTTTCCGCGAAGTTGGTGAAGGTACAAACAAAGCTATCGACCTTGATGAGTACGATATTTATTATCATCACCTGTTCATCTGGGATTTTGAAGCCAAACGGATTGTAGGCGCTTACCGCATTGGTTTGGGCGACGAAATATTTTACAGTGTCGGCAAAAAAGGATTTTATGTAAACGAGTTGTTTAAGCTCAAAACCCAGTTTATACCTGTATTGCGCCGAAGCCTTGAGCTTGGCCGTTCATGGATCCGCAAGGAGTATCAAACCAAACCTTTACCGCTATTCTTATTATGGAAAGGTATCCTCAAATTCCTGATCGATAATCCACGTTACCGCTACCTGATTGGCCCTGTAAGTATCAGTAATTCCTTTTCAAAATTTTCCAAATCACTCATTGTTGATTATATAAACCGCAACCACTTTGACCATGAAATGGCTCAATATGTTAAACCGCGCAAAAAATTCAAGGTTGATTTTGCTAAAATTGATACCGACCTGCTCATGGCCGGTGAAGACAGCTTTAAAGGTCTCGACAACCTGATATCAGAGGTGGAAACCCGGAACATGAAAGTACCGGTATTGCTCCGTCAGTACATTGCCCTAAACGCTAAGATCATCAGCTTCAACATCGACCCTAAATTTGCCGACTGCCTAGACGGTTTCCTGGTACTCGATCTTGAAAAAGTACCGCAGGATATACTGGATAAGCTTGGTAAAAACTTGTAGTAAATCTTCAATCCATAGAAACAAAGAGACACCGGCTGGCCGGCTCTTTTTTTATAGCGATATTAAATCATTACCCAAAGCAAAACGCCCCCAATATTTATCGGGGGCGTTTTTATTAACTATATGTTGTTTTACAATTACCAGCTGTAGCGTACACCAAACTGCATTTGCCAGCGTGAAGCGAACAAATCAACAGAATATGGTATACCAGGGTTAGTGAAGTTGTAAGTTGGGTATGATGCAACATTACCGTTTTTAACAAAAGCAGGGCCACCGGATGCTCCAGGCAGTTTGCTTACTGGTGTTAAACCAACACTTGCTGAAGAGTTGAATGTGTTTGCTGAGAAGTAATATTGTCCCCAGCTCTTATTCAATAAATTGGTAAGATTGATGATGTCATAAGTAAATGTGATCATCTGCTTGTGTTTACCATTACCAAATTTAAAGTCTTGAGTAAAGCGGAAGTCTAATTGATTATTCCAAGGTGTAAAAGCAGCATTACGTTCAGTAAACTGACCACGACGTGAACTTAAATATTTGTCGGCATCAACATACGCATTAAACGCAGCTAACTGTTGTGCAGCAGTTTGTACTACCACACCATTTTTCACCTGATCAACAATCATCTTAGCTGCCTCATCTCTGGTTGGAATATAAGCCAAGCTTAATTGCTGACCTGTTCCGTCGATAGCGTTTGGATAGGTATCCCAGGTATATGGGTTACCACTTTGCGCGCTAAAGAAGAAAGTGAAGTTAGCTGTATAGTTGTGCCCGGCATCCCAATCATGTTTAAAGTTCACGTTTGATACGATACGGTGACGGATATCAAAGTTTGAATTGGCTAAACCCGGATTATTAGGGTTCAAAGCCTGATTCAATTGCCAGTTAGACTCCATTGAGTTACGGATACCATTGGTAACATCTTTTGAATGACCATAGGTATAGGCAACTGAGAAGTTTAATGCACTCTGCTGATCAAACTGGGTGAATTTTGCTACCTGTACAGTGGCGCTGTAACGGTAACCTTCGCTTGTGTTTGATAACAAATAAGCATTGGTATATTTTGAGTTGATTCCCTTGTTAATAAATATAGGCTGCTGGTGCTGGGTATCATAAGGATAATAAGTTACGCTATCCTTAGTATTTACCTGCTGAAATTTCAAGTCATGAATAACTTTGGTATAAATACCTTCGGCAGTAAATTTCCACTGGTTGTCCGTTGTATAATCAACAGCTAAACTGCTTCTCCATACCTGTGGCATTTTGAAGTTGTTATCAATCATATCCACCTGGGTAGAACCGGTAGAACCAGTATTAAAGTTACCTTGTTGATTAACAAAGTTTAAACCACCATTAGATGGCGCTTGCACGGGGTTAGTACCGGCTGTAAACGGACCTGCAGATGATTTTTTATCATAAGCACCGTAAGTAGCACCGTTGTTATAAAACGCATAACCAAACCATGCAAACGGAACACGACCAGTAAAGAAGCCGCTACCACCCCGCAAAATAACACTTTGATCACCGTTTGCATCATAGTTAAATGATACGCGTGGGTTCCACTCTATATTACCCAGGTAATTTTGTTTGATATCTTTAGGTTTGGTATAGGTGTAGGTAGTGCCGTAGTTTGGATCAACCGGAGCGTTGGTTGTTTTATCACTCAATGGCTGTTTGTTTGGTACACCAGCATAATCAGCACGTAAAGCTACTGTCAATTTGAAATTATCAGTTAACTGAATATCATCCTGACCATATAAGCTCAACAGGTTAACTTTAAACTGAGCTGAAGGGTGCGCTAAGATATAATCGCGTGTGTTATCAGTATAGTTAAAGTTGGCACGTACACGTGCTGGAGCATTATTAATAAAATCTTCAATACTGTTATAAGCAATACGACCATTCCACGAATTCACAAAGTTATAAGTGATGTTGTAAAACTCATTGTGCGTACCAAATGTA
Source organism: Mucilaginibacter gossypii (assembly GCF_017569325.2). Classification (NCBI taxonomy): domain Bacteria; kingdom Pseudomonadati; phylum Bacteroidota; class Sphingobacteriia; order Sphingobacteriales; family Sphingobacteriaceae; genus Mucilaginibacter; species Mucilaginibacter gossypii. Next base: position 4,554,740 of record NZ_CP071878.2, read on the forward strand.
AACGTGTGCTTTCCTTTTGTCCAGGTTAAGTTATCAGTAAACTCAGCTGTTTTCTGGTGCATATCAAATATAGCAGCCTCGCGGTCGGTACCCATGAATATAGTTGTACCAGGAGTACGGCCGGTGATTTCGATTTGCGGTAAAGCAGGGTTTGAGTTAGGATCACGGTAATCGTGAACAGCTGAATAGCCAAGAACCAGGCTATTGCTCAGGTTACCGTTAAATCTTGATTTTAACTCGGCAACGGTTGAAGTTGAGTTATTATGTGAAGTGTAATCAATACCACTGAAGCGGAAGTTTTGCTGATCGCGCTCTAAGTTAGTAGCCTTTGAGCTGATGGTATTGTTACGGATAGTTAACTGGTTATGATCATCGATATTCCAATCCAAACGGTTAAAGAATTTGTTTGAGTTTGAGAAAATCGTGGTATTGTTATATGTACCCGGATCCAAACCGCCTGTAAATGTTTTAAAAGCAGTAACTAATTTATCACCATCGGCCTGACTTAGTATATTAGACGCGCCGTTGTGATCAAGACCACGGATAACAGGATCCTGCCTGCGGGCAATTTCTTCGTTGGTAAAGAAGAATAATTTATTTTTAATAATAGGGAAGCCTAAACGGATACCGCCCTGATAATCATGAAAATCGTTCAGTTTTGAACCATCGCCACCTAAAGCAGCTTTGGCATTGTTAGCGCCAACCATGAATGAGCCACGACCGTAACCATAAACAGCGCCACTAAAATCGTTTGTACCGCTACGGGTTACAGCGTTTATACTACCACCTAATACGTTACCGATTTTGATATCGTAAGGGGCAACATAAACCTGGATATCCTGGATAGCATCAAGAGAGATAGGGCTCGTACGGGTACTGCTGCCTACCTGGCCTGAAGCATTGTTCTGACCACCTAATGAAGGGCTAAAACCAATCGCGTCGTTATTGATAGCACCGTCAAGCGTTACGTTGTTATAACGGTAGTTGGTACCCTGAAACGAGTTATTGTTACTTTGAGGGGTGTTTCTTGTTAAATCCTGTAAGCTGCGGTTAATTGACGGAGCAGTACGGATCTGGTTTTGACCAATGCGGGTACTTGCACCTGTTTTAGCCGGACCAGCAGATGCTTTTACTTTAACTTCCTGCAAGGTTGTAGTTTCATCCTGCAATATAAAGTTTAATGTAGCATTGCCTAACTGGAGGGTAAGGTCGCTTTTTTCGTCTTTTTTGTAACCGATAAAAGTAGCGGTTACGGTGTAAGGACCACCCGGGTTAATGTTATTAACCGAGAAACGGCCCTCGCCGTTGGTTTGTGCACCATACCTGGTACCTGTGCTGGTATTAAGTACAGTAATGGTTACACCCGGAAGAGTGGTACCTTTTTGATCTGTAACTTTACCGGTAAGTACCGAGGTGGTGATCTGAGCGTTTGCAACGCCCCCAACCCCAATAATTATTAGTGTTAAAATAATAAAGTAGAGCTTTTTCATTTGTGAATTTTTATTGCACAAAATTGCCCTACCAATGTTAATTCTACATTAACATCAGATTATTATATTAACAACTACTTAATGATTTCTTTTCTACCTGACACAGGCCCCTGAAAACCAATAAAAAAATACTGATTATCAATAAAATACAAAATAAATACACCAAAGTATTAAGTTTCTATATATCGCCTATAGGAGTTAAATTACACAACTATGTTCGTCACAGCTAAAAAATGCCCCTATTATATAGTATTTAAAGGGCAACGGTAACGAGCATTTTAACAAATACTTAATACGCAAATAATTAAAATCAATTTTTGATTCTCAACTTATTGAGCAATTGATTCAGCAAGTATGCGGGCGCTACGGCTAATGATTTAATGTTGAGTCCGTTTGCTGCAAACTGCGGCTCACGGCTATTGCCGATAAGTAACGCGATTGCAGAGGGAATAAACGCAGAAACACATAATAGCCACATAACGGGCCCTCCCGTTTGCTGCCAGGTTACAAGCTCCATTATACCGTAACTAAATCCTAATAAAATAAACAGGATGAAGTAAGATATAATTGGCGATAGCTTTAAATAGAAGTAGATGGCAATAGCTATAACAAAGGAAGCCCAGTTAAAATAGCCATTGTAGGCCCCTAAAAAGCCTAAATGAGGAAAAGGAATAGCCCAGATCAATCCAAAGAGACTAAATGCCAAAGTTGGAATACAGACATAGTGTATGATTTTGTTAACCCTATCCTGGTGAGCTTCTTCATATTCCCTGAAATAACGATCAACAGGGCGTTCATCAATATTTGCAGTAGTTTTAACTGCTGCCTTTTGTTTGGTATTTGCTTTTGCTGCCACGCTGTAAAAATAAAAAACCCCTTCGGTTTTGTGCCGAAAGGGTTTCGTTTAATTTTATAATGATTACTTGGCAAATGCTACCGAACGGGTTTCCCTGATAACGGTAACTTTAATTTGACCAGGATAAGTCATTTCTGTCTGGATCCGGTTTGAAATATCAGCAGCCAAAACTTCTGATTGCGCGTCGCTGATCTTTTCACTTTCAACAACCACACGTAACTCCCGGCCCGCCTGTATTGCAAATGTTTTCTCAACACCAGGATATGACAATGCCAGTTCTTCAAGTTCTTTCAAACGTTTAATGTAGCTTTCAACAACCTCGCGGCGTGCACCCGGACGTGCACCTGATATAGCATCACAAGCCTGGATTATCGGCGATAACATTGAGGTCATCTCAATTTCATCATGGTGGGCACCTATAGCATTGCAAACTTCAGCATGTTCCTTGTATTTTTCGGCCAGTTGCATACCCAAAATAGCGTGAGGCAGTTCAGGATTATCATCAGGTACTTTACCAATATCATGAAGTAAGCCGGCACGTTTTGCCATTTTAACATTCAAGCCAAGTTCGGCAGCCATGGTGGCACAGAAATTGGCAACCTCACGTGAGTGCTGCAACAGGTTTTGCCCATATGATGACCGGTAACGCATACGGCCAACCATCCGGATCAGTTCGGGGTGTAAACCATGAATACCCAAATCAATTACAGTACGCTCACCTATCTCAACAATTTCTTCTTCTATCTGCTTTTTGGTTTTGGCAACTACCTCTTCAATACGTGCCGGGTGGATACGTCCGTCGGTAACCAAACGGTGCATTGCCAAACGGGCTATCTCGCGCCTTACCGGGTCAAAACCCGAAAGGATAATAGCCTCGGGGGTATCGTCAACAATGATTTCGATACCTGTTGCGGCTTCAAGTGCACGGATATTACGCCCTTCACGGCCAATGATCCGTCCTTTGATCTCGTCGTTTTCAATATTGAAAATAGACACTGTGTTTTCGATAGCGCTTTCGGTAGCAGTACGCTGAATAGTTTGGATAACTATTTTCTTAGCCTCTTTAGTAGCAGTAAGCTTAGCCTCGTCAACAATATCTTTGATCTGGATCATCGCTTTGGTACGGGCTTCCTCGCGCAGGGTATCAACCAATTGGTTTTTGGCATCATCGGCCGATAGGCCGGCGATGGTTTCCAACTGTTGAATGTGCTGATTTTTAAGATGCTCTACCTCGTCTTGCTTTTTAACAACTATCTCGGTTTGTTTTTCAAGATTTTTACGGGTGTTATCAAGTTCGCTCTCCTTGCGGTTAACATTTTCCAGGCGCTGATTTAATGATTGCTCTTTTTGTTTAACACTATTTTCGCGCTGGTTAACAGCATTGTTTTTATTGTTTACTTCCTGTTCATGTTCAGCTTTCATTTGTAAAAACTTCTCTTTGGCTTCAAGCAGTTTGTTTTTCTTCAGGATCTCGGCATTATTTTCAGCGTCTTTTAAGATCTTTTTCACTTTATTCTGAGCCGATGTTTCCTGGTCTTTAAAAAGCTTTAATAATAGGAAGCGACCTATGAGCACGCCAATGATGGCGCCTGCCAGCAGGCCGATGATGACGTATAGTAATATGTCCATTTTAGGTTTGGTGGTGTTATATATGTATGTAAATAAAAAAACCGCAACTAATTTTTAAGTATCATGTATTTAAAACCTCATTTCGGATATTGGGGACCATGGGTTGGTTAACGTTAATCGCAACTAACGCATGCCTCTTGATCCGCTTAATATTGAAGCGTTAAGTTTTTAATAGTGAAACCTAAAATTTAACTGCGGTTAAATCTTAATGTGCTCTTGTATATTTATGTAAAGAACGTTTATTACTTCGAAAAAAATTCGGTCAACAAATGATCTAAATGATAAACTTTTTCAGTCACCTCTGTATCCTCAACGGTAACTTTCTTTTCCGCCTTCAATGATGATGTTGCGTAATGCAGCACACACATTGAAAGTAAATCCTGCTTATCCCGAACCGCATAATTTTCCTGATATTCTTTTATCCGGTCGTTGATCAGCTTAGCCGCCCTGCGTATTATTTCTTCTTCCTCCATGTTAACCTTTAAGGGGTAAACACGGTCAGCAATATTTATTTTTATTGAGATTTCTCCCATTTGAGCTTTTCACTTTTTGTACTATTTTTTCAATAATACAATACACTTATCTATTTCCTGCACAAAGTCGTTAATTTTTTGCTTAATGTCAACACTTTTTTCATTTGTTTCAGAAAAAGACTTGGCAACTTTAACAACTTTTAATTTTTCTTCCAGTTCTTTTGTCTTGGCCTTACTGGCGTTCAGAGCTACCGTAAGTGCCTCACTTTCCAGTTTTAAAAGGTCATTTTCCTCCTGCAAAGCAGCGCACAGTTCAATCAGGCGCTCGGTTTTATCTACAATTTTATTTAACTGCTCTGCTAATGAAGGCATCTTCAATTACTGAATTATTGATTTATTGAATTACTGAATTTTAATTTCTAAATCCGAAATCGAAATTCCGAAATCCGAAATTACTTCCTGATCTCCGCTCCGGCTTCTTTTCCTAAATTATAAATTAATTTCTGCATAATAGAATCAATTGCCTTATCTGTTAACGTTTTTTCCAGATCCTGGATGATAAAGCTTAAAGCATATGACTTTTTACCCGCAGGCAGCTTATCGCCCTGGTAAACATCAAACACATCAACTTCCTTCAGCAATTTACGCTCGGTGCGCAGTGCAATTTGCTTTAACTGACCGAATGATACGCTTTGATCTATCAGCATAGAAAGATCGCGCCTAACAGCCGGGAATTTTGAAACCTCCTGGTAAACAATCTTATTTTTACGGATAGCTGCCAGCACAAGGTCGAAATTAAAATCAGCATAAAATACCTCTTTGTCAACATCCGCCTTTTTTAAAGAAGCTGCAGCTACCGACCCAAATTTCACCAATTGCTTACCATTCAACATGTATTGAATGCCAAACGACATTTTTTTGCAAGTTGCATCCTCAACTGTAAAGTTACTGATGTTCAGGCGCTGCAAAATACCATCAACCACAGCCTTGATATTATAGAATGATACAGGCTTTGATTTCTGGTTCCATTGTTCGGCAGTATTAGCCCCGGTGATGAAAATACTGAAACGTTGTGTTTCGATGTACTTATCATTTTCCAGCTTGTATACCTTACCAAACTCGTAAAATTTCAAATCCGGGCTACGGCGGTTCTGATTATAGGTTATGGCTTCCAAACCAGAGTACAGCAACGTTTGGCGCATTACATCCAGATCGCTGCTCAGTGGGTTCAGAATCTTAACGGCAGTATCCAGGTTATCCGAATAGGCGGATTTGGTAAGCGAGTTGGCCAGGATCTCGTTAAACCCATTTGCGCTCAACAAATCAGATAGCTGATTTTGAACAGTATCTTTCTCCGGACGAATGGAGTTATTTAGGGATGCCCTGATCTGTGTAGGGATTTCGATGTTGTTATAACCATATATCCTCAGGATCTCTTCAACCACATCCACATCGCGGGTAACATCCACACGATATGGAGGCACTTGTAATGATAATGAATCCGCAGTTTCATTCACTATCTTAATATCAAGCGCCGTGATAATACCTTTGATCTCATCATGGCCAATCTTTTTACCAATCAACTTATCAATGGTATTATAGGTGATTTCCACAGCAAACGGCGCAACCGGGGCTGGGTAATGATCAGAAATCTCTGACGACACCTCACCACCCGCAACCTGCTGAATCAACAATGCCGCACGTTTCAAAGCAAAAACGGTCATGTCCGGATCGGTACCACGCTCAAACCTGAATGAAGCATCTGTTTTTAAACCATGCCTTTTTGAAGTTTTACGAACAGATACCGGGTTGAAGTAAGCGCTCTCCAGGAAAATATTTTTAGTTGATTCCTTAACGCCTGATTTTGCACCGCCGAATACACCTGCTATACACATAGGCTCTTCAGCATTACCGATCATCAGATCATCGGCAGATAGTTTCCTGTCAACATCATCCAAAGTTTTAAATACAGTACCTTCGGCATAATTTTTTACCAGCACTTTATCGCCGGTTATTTCATCTGCATCAAAAGCATGTAAGGGCTGACCAAGCTCATGCAGGACATAGTTGGTAACATCCACAATGTTATTGATAGCACGCACGCCGATAACAGCCAAACGCTCCTTTAACCATTGCGGCGACTCTTTAACTTCAACACCGCTGATGGTTAAACCAGAGTAGCGCGGTGATGCCTGCTCATTCTCTACAATAACCTCAATAGTACGGCTTGTATTATCAACTTTAAACGCACTTACATCGGGCTTGTGAATACCTATTTTCAGGAAAGCGGCAATATCCCTTGCAGTACCTAAATGCGAAGCTGCATCGGCACGGTTAGGGGTTAAGCCTATCTCGTACATGTAATCGTCATTCAGCTTAAAGTATTCTTTAGCAGGAGTACCTACAGGTGCATCATCCGGCAATACCATAATACCAGCGTGGCTGGATCCTAAACCTATCTCATCCTCAGCACAGATCATCCCGTGAGATTCTTCGCCCCTGATCTTTGATTTTTTGATAGCAAAAGGCTCGCCGCCGGTTGGGTAAACAGTAGTACCTACTACAGCAACCACCACTTTTTGCCCGGCAGCTACGTTAGCAGCGCCGCAAACAATCTGCAGGTCTTCCGCACCGCCAACATCAACTTTGGTAACATGCAGGTGATCAGAATTGGCATGGTCAACACACTCTTTCACATAGCCAATTACCAGGCCTTCCAGTCCGCCGGGAACAGCCTGTACCTTTTCCAGGCTTTCAACCTCCAAACCGGTTCCGGTAAGGATGATAGAAATCTCCTGGGGCGTTTTATCAGTATCAATAAATTCTTTAAGCCAGTTATAAGATATTTTCATTATTCCGAAATGATAATCGGCAAAGATACGATTTAGGCTGAAAGGTTAAAGGCGAAAGGTAAAAGGTGTTTTATTTAAAAATTAATCCAATTTGAAGATTTGAAAATGTTAGGTCAATTTCAAATCGCCTCATTTTCAAATCTTCAAATTAAAACTACATCAACCCTTCATCGGCCAAACTTAAGTAGCCGGCGTCGGTAATGATTAAATGATCAAACACGCCCATGTCCAGCATCCGGCCGGCGGCGCTTATTTTTTTGGTGAGCTGGATATCTTCGTTACTGGGTTTCAGGTTACCCGACGGATGGTTATGCACCAGTATGAGGCCGCTGGCCTGGTATTGCAGGGCTGAATAAAAGATGATCTTCGGGTCGCATACCGTAGCCGACAAACCTCCTTTACTGATCAGCTCCTTCCCTAATACTTTGTTGGAACGGCCTAATAGTATGATCCAGAATTCCTCGTGGTTCAGGTCCATCAAATGGCGGCGCATAATATTGTACCCATCCCTGCTTGACGTGATCACCTCAATGGCACCCGATTCAAATTCATTACGGCGGCGGCCGATCTCCAGAGCGGCAATAATAGATATAGCTTTGGCTTCCCCTATTCCTTTAAATTTGGATAATTCGGCTATGGAAGCCTTACCAAGCTTGTTCAGGTCGTTATCATAATGGCGCAGGATGCGCTTACTCAGTTCAACCGCGGTTTCGGTGCGGCTGCCCGAGCCGATAAGGATGGCGATCAGCTCGGCATCGGTAAGGGCGCGGCGCCCTTGTCCACTAAGTTTTTCACGCGGGCGGTCTTCCTCAGCCCATGATTTAATACTGATCTTGCTTTCGTAGTTTTCCACGGCATTAAAGTATGAAAAAGCGCCAAACAAAAAAAGGGACAGCGTTGGTGCACTATCCCCTTCGGTATATTTTAAAAGCTGAGATTAGCTTAAGCCGTTAACAAATTTAGTAAGCTTTGATTTATTGTTCGAAGCTTTGTTTTTGTGAATAACGTTCTTTTTAGCTAAACGGTCAAGCATTGAAATCACTTTACCCAACAGTGCAGAAGCATCGGCTTTGGTAGTAGTGTTTCTTAATTTCTTAATAGCGTTCCTGGTTGTTTTAGCCTGGTACCTGTTGCGCAGACGCTTCGCAGCGTTTGCCCTGATTCTTTTTAATGATGATTTATGATTTGCCATCTCGTATAGCTTGTTATTCTTTTCTACTTATTTTAAGGACTGCAAATATAGAGCGATTAAATTTAATATGCAAGTGGTTTTTTGATTTATATTTCAGGATGATTAGGTTGATAATGTGATTGATTACCTGAACCCTTAAGACGTGAAGACCTCTCAAATTAACAAGCTGTTAACCCCGCATTCACGAAGTGTTTATACAACACAATGATTTTTGCTGCGTTACTATTAATTAAAACTATTGCGTTTATGGTTACCAACAGCACCACTAGGTTCAGCAACCGGGTTGAAGATTATGTAAAATACCGTCCCGGCTACCCCGACGAACTTGTTAAGTTTTTACATGACGCTTACGGCTTAACACAGGATAAGCTCATTGCCGATATTGGTGCAGGTACAGGGATCTCTACCGCATTGTTCCTGAAAAAAGGCTACCGGGTAATTGCCATTGAACCAAATTTGGAGATGCGCGAAAAAGCTATCGAGTTACTCGGTTCATATAACGGTTTTATCCCCCGAAACGGCACTGCAGAAAATACCGGCATCGAGAGTAATAGCATTAATGCTATTATAGCCGGACAGGCTTTTCATTGGTTTGATGCCGTAAAAACCTGTGCTGAATTTAAAAGGATCCTGAAACCGGATGGCATTGTTGCCCTCATCTGGAATGAAAGAAAAACAACATCGGCCTTTGAACAGGAATATGATGAACTCATTGTAAAACATGCCCGCGATTACGTAAAGGTTGATCACCGCAACATCGATACCGAACATATCGCTGCTTTCTTTAAGCCGCAACCCGTTCAACTGGAAATATTCGCCAATAAACAGGTATTTGATTTTGAAGGATTAAAAGGCAGGCTGCTGTCATCATCATACATGCCTGCACGTGGCGATGAGGGGTACGGGCCAATGATTAACGATTTGCATGCACTTTTTGATAAATTTCAGCAGGATGGCGTTATCGTTATTAATTACGATACGAAGGTTTATTCGGGGAAACTGTAAGATCAACATTATTTCGTATCGGTGAAACAATTGCACGCGGGTATTATCTAATTAGCAAACACAGTGGCTTATTAATACTACTTAAACATGATATACTGGATCATTATTATAATACTGCTGCCTTTTATATTTATTTTAATAAGCCATTTAAAAAGCAAAGCCCAACAAAAAAAGAAACTTACCGAAATAAAAGAACGCTGGGGCAAACCCATAATTACAAGCAGAAATTTCAAACCGATCAGCACCTACCTTACAGCTTATGGCGGCTCAAGCGGGATCTCTGCCGATACGGCCACCGACCTTGACATCGACAGCGTATTTGAATTTATTGACCGTACCAATTCAAAACCCGGGCAACAATATCTATATAAGCAATTAAACTCCCCGCAAATTTCAGAAGCGTATTTTGAAACGCTTGAACAGCGGATCGGCAATGTCACCGTCGATAAAGAATTGAGAGAGGCGGCCGAGCTTAAATTATCTGAGTTAGGGAACAATGATGCCTACTACTTACCGGAGCTTTTTAAGAAACCGCATCATTCCATGTTTCCGGCAATTGGCAATTTTTATATCAGCATAGCGCCGTTTTTGATCATTGGAGTGGCATTTAGCCTTTTTATTGTTCCTAACCAGTTTATGCTCTTGCTATTGCTGGTATTAATGATAGCCAATGTAGTTATTCATTACAGTAATAAAACCCAGATGCTGAACTACACACATTCGCTACCGCAGCTGTTGGTTTTATTCAAGGTATCAAATTGGCTTAAGAACCACAACCTGCTCAGGGATAATGAAAATACCCGCCTCAGTATGGTTAATATGGGCAAACTCAAAAATTCGTTAAATTATATCACCCTGCAAAATAAAGCCGCTATTGACCCTACCGATATTTACTACCTGGTTACCGAATGGCTGAAAATGTTCCTGCTTATTGAGCCGCTGGTATTTATAAAATCCATCACCAAGGTAAACAAATACCTTAGTGACATTAAAGTTGTTTATGAAGCGGTGGCTGAGGTTGATGTTGCCATTTCCATCCAATCGGTACGTGATGGCGCGGCTCATTATTGCAAACCTCAACTTACAACCGGCAATACTCATATCATTATTAAAAATCTTTATCACCCGCTTATTGAAAACTGCGTGTCAAATTCTATCGCTATAGATAATACACAAGGCATTTTGGTAACTGGTTCCAACATGTCGGGTAAAACCACTTTTATCAGGGCTATTGCTATAAACGCTTTGCTATCGCAAACCATTAACACCAGTTTTGCTACAGTATACCAGGCTCCTCCGCTCAAAATATTTACCAGCATTGATATGACCGACGATTTGGGCGATAATAAAAGCTATTTCCAGGCCGAGGCATTAGCTGTTAAAAATATAGTGGCACAAACCATTGCCAGCAAACCCATAAACAGCCTCGTAATCATTGATGAAATTTTCAGGGGTACAAATACCATTGAACGGATAGCCGCCGCGAAAGCCGTACTAAGCTACTTTATCCACAATCAAAGCTTCGTTTTTGTATCTACACACGATCTGGAACTAGCCGAATTACTGGGCAGCGATTACAAAGTTTTCTCTTTTGAGGAAGTGATTGGTGATGACCGCTTGGTATTTGATTATAAAATTAAAGAGGGATTGCTCAAAAACCGAAATGGCATCGCTGTTTTAAAAGGCGTCGGTTTCCCGGAGAGTATTATTGATGAAGCCAATAAGGTAAGCAGCCAATTAAGGGAGAAGTATAATTTAAAACTCCCCCTTTAATTGCATCTTTGCCTCATGAACCGCCGCATAATTTTAAGCATAACTGGTACCTGTTTAATCATGTTATGCTCATCATGGGGATTCTTTGCACATTATCGTATTAACCGGCTGGCGGTTTTCACGCTACCTAAGGCCATGGCAGATTTTTACAGATGCAATATCGATTATATAACCGAACATGCCGTTAGCGCCGACAAACGCCGCTATGTTGACTCATCAGAAGCGCCACGCCATTTCTTTGATGCCGACCGTTATGGCAAAAAACCCTTTGAGGCTATGCCTAAAAAATGGAAGGATGCCGTTGCCAAATACTCAAAAGATACCATCATTAAATACGGCACTGTTCCCTGGACCATTCAGTACCAGTATTATAGGCTGGTACGGGCTTTGAAAGCCCATGATACAACGGCTATCCTTAATGCATCTGCCTATTTAGGGCATTATATTGCCGATGCACACGTACCGCTGCACCTAACCCAAAACTACAACGGCCAGCTTACGGGGCAAACCGGCATCCATGCCCTTTGGGAAAGCCGCCTGCCCGAGTTATTTGCCAATCATTATAATTACTACGTTGGCAAGGCCCGGTATATTGAAAACCCGTTGAACGAAGCATTCCGTATATGCAAGGCTACTTACAAAACCGTTGATACGGTTTTACGCTTTGAGCGCATACTGAACAAAACCTACCCGCAGGACAAAAAGTACGCGTTGGTACAGCATGGCAAAAAACAAATTACCGATTACTCCGTGGCCTATAGCCTGACTTATCACAAAATGCTGAAGGGGATGGTGGCAAGGCAAATGCGGGCATCTATTCTTTCCGTGGGTAGTTTCTGGTACTCGGCCTGGGTTGATGCAGGGCAGCCGGACCAGAGCAAGCTTATCGCACAGCCTTTAAGCATCGAACAAAAGGCAAAGCTTCGGCAAGAAGAAATGCTTTACCGATCAGGCAAAGCATTAATAATAAAATAGTTAACAATCAAACCCGGCAGCCTTCCCCTGCCTTCTTTATATTCTCCGCATCAGCTCCACGAAAACAGCGAAAGGGATAACGCCGGCTATCACCTTTCTTATCTGAAACAATCGTAACATGGCAGCATAATCAATCATTAAAAATATTCCTGCCTCATCTGCTTCATTTCCCGTTATCATGGTATTTATACGCAATTTTTCCATTAGGTATTTATACGCTATTACCCGGTTTACAACCCTCCTAACTTAGTTAAATCAATCAGGAAGTTGATTTGACCTCCCCTTTTAGCCACAGGCCCTAAACCTAATAGAGAATTAAATAAACAGGAGGCCATATCGAGTGACTGGCGTTTTATATCACTGAATATTTACATCTATAAACTATCATCTTATGGCAAATTTAACTTTAGCACCACGATGGGCATCAAGTGTGCTGCAACTCGGAAACACCGCTTATGTAGATTGCGGTACACCAACCGTACTAAACAATTTAACCTCCTTTACCCTGGAGGCCTGGGTAAACGTGTCGAGCCTTAACGGATTTCAATCCGTAGTTGGCAATGTTGACAATGCGGTTGGCGGACAATACCAATTATTTCTTGAATCCGGTTATGTTTACGCCTATGTAGGCATCGCACCGTATCTGATCAAATCAACTTTACCCATCACTGTCAACGAATGGCACCACCTGGCCTCTGTATTTGATGGTACAACTTCCAGCTTATCGCTTTATGTTGATGGCGTGGCTGTTGCGCAAAGCACCTTTTCGGGAACGCTGCCTGCAAGCGGTACCAATATGCTGCTGGGGGCTGTAATGCAGCAGAGTAGCCCGATCTGGTACCTACAGGGCCAGCTTGGAAGGATTATGATCTGGAATAGCGTGCGCGACGCTGAAGATATCCTTAATGATTCGGTACAGGTGAATAATTATAGCGCTGTCCAAAATCCCAACCTTATATTTTACAGCGACTTTTCGGAAATGCCGGGGGTAGACAGTTCCGGAAATAATATAGCCCTTAATTTCAAAAACAATGTACAATACGCGTTCAATGTTCCATCTGTTGTACTGGGAGCGGATGGTTATGTTGATTGCGGCTCCTTTCCCGAATACAGCATTCCCGGAAACGCCCCTTATACCATTGAAGGCTGGTTCTTCCCGGGCAGCAGCAGCAACGGTATCCTGTTAAGTTATGGCCTGAACGGCGCATGGGAATACAAAGTAAGCTATCAAAACAACCAGGTTATAGGCCAGCGTAACAGCGACAGTATTTCTTTAGCATCAGCAGCCTCAGTTTTGCCGCTAAGCTATTATCATTTTGCACTAAGTTATGATAGCGATGTTAAAGCCCTTAGCTTGTACGTAAACGGTAACCTTCAGGCTATCGATTATTTTCCTTCGCCGGTTACCGCGGTTCCAAACGGGCATGTACTCGTAGGCGCTCAATATGATTCGAACGGAAATATCATCGACAACTTCGGCGGTTCTATCCAAAACCTGCGCATCTGGAATGTATGTTTGGAACAATCAGAAATTGTTCAATGGATGTACAATGACGTGATAACCGATAACCGTTTAATTTCAAATTTTGATTTCACCGTTAACCCGCCGATAGATACAACCGACAAATCAACCCTTGAACTGGATAACGGTGCTGTGCAGCAGCTCCAAACCGTAAACGTTTTAACTACCGAGCAGATTGCGCTTTTGGGCATCCCACAATCCATCAACGCTATTTATCTCAATCAAAACGTAGAAACGCCTGTACCGCCGCCTACTGATATCCTATTTGCCAGTCAGCCCAAAGTTTTTACCGAAGATCATAAAGAGGAAAGCTGGGCACAATTTGAAGATTGGTTCGGCAGTAAAAACGGAGGCCCGGCAACAGAAGGCTTTCGCCAGCAGTTTGATAACGCTTATGAAAAAGCCCGGCAAATGTTTGACGAAAATGCCAATCTGTCCCGCGTTTTTACCCGCACCGATACCAATGGCATAACCCGTATTATTTACCATGGTGTAAAGGCAGACATGCTCGTTTACGAAGGGGCTATAGGCGCCGAATCAGACTGTACGCTCTGGTGGATCCAATTCATCTTTGCGCTTACTGTAGGTTTCCTTCAGGCTGTGGGGCTGGCACCTACCACCGGCAATATCGCCACGCGTATTTATAATCTGCTCCGTGCAAATCAAACGGTAATGAATGCCATGAGCTCAATGGCCGGAAAAGCAATCAGCGCCACAGCCGCTATTGGTTTTGTAGGTGTAATATATCAGCAGGGACTTATGTGGACCATTATCAAGTTTGTGCTGACATCCGCAGGATGGTATGCCTTATTCTGGATCCTTCGTAAAGTAATAGCCATAGTAACAGGCCTGGAAGCAGCCGCCATACTTGCCGGCTTTATTGTATGGGCTACTCAGCTTACCATACTTTCACTTAAATACAATACCGCATGCGGTCAGCTTCTCCAATCAACTAATGTTTCACCTTCTTTTAATTCATAAAGCCATGCCAACTTCAACACCTGTTGTCGCTATACCTGTGGTAGACACTTCATATAGCATGACATCTTCAAATTATGTCGCAATCACAGTCATCGATACCAAAGCTTTCCTGAACAATGCGCTCCCTGGCGATTATATTGGTGTGGCATCCTACGACACCAACGGAAGAGTAACCTATAACCTGACACAGGTTGATCAAAACCTTACCGTACCGGTTACAGCAGCTGCAGCTGTACAAAACCTAAGTTTCACCGGAAGCTGCACCAATATGGGAGGGGGGCTTCAAACCGCTGTAAATATGCTTTCAAGTGCTCCTGCCGGTGTAAATAAAGGCCTTGTGCTGCTTTCTGACGGTTATCAAAACTGCGGCACCAATCCCCTGCCATTACCAGCCGGCACCCCTCCCGTATATTCATGTGCAATGGGGCCGGCGTCTGACCAAAACTTAATGCAGCAAATTGCAACCCAGAGCGGCGGCCAGTATTATTATGCCCCCTATGTTTTCAACATGATGCAAATTTACAACCAGATCAGGGCGCAAACTCCTGCTGCACAATTACTTGCAAACGGATACAAGGTAGCCCAGGCCTATGATTACCTGTTGATTCCGGCCACCGTATCCGCAGGCAACGACCTTGGACAGTTTTCGGTTGTATGGAGTGATCCTAATTATACGTTCACAAATGGCCAACCCGGACTTAATCAATTAAGTGTAACACTTGTAACGCCGGCCGGCGTGGTAATTACACCAATGCCTACCTTACAGGGAGGGGCCTATGTGGTTTTTAACATTCCTAACCCGGCGGTAGGCCTATGGTATATCCAGATCATGTATGGCGGTACAACCCCGCAGGGCCTGACAGGCGGTGCCTTTGAATATGCACCTTCAGGCAATGCCGCTCCGCTTCAGCTTACAGTTGATGCACCCTCTGTTGTGCGCAAAGGACAGCCTATTACTTATCATGCACATTTAACGGATGATGGAAAGCCGATAACCGGACAACAAATACGTGCTTTGGTTACCCGTCCCAAACTAAGTCAGCATAGCGCAATTAAAGCTTATGCATCAGACCTTAAAAACATAAAGCTGCCTGAAGAAACAATGGACACTATACAACATCCCGATTTGGCGAAGCTCGATCTGCTTTACAGGCAGCGGTTGACGGAGGAGGACCTTTTGCCGCACATAAAGGGCGGGAGTATCCTGTCAGCGGCAAAGCAAGGTGGGTACGCCGGTACTATACATGAAACGCACGAGGCCGGAAGTTACACAGTAGAGCTGGAAGTAACCGGATTTTCAGATAAATCTAAAACGCCGTTTTCCAGAAGTCGTCGCTTTAATGTAGTGGTTACCGATGGCGATTGAATAAACCACCATCCTGTTTAATAAACAAAAAGCCTGTGCCGGGAATTATATCCTGCACAGGCTTTTGATATTTGAAACGTTGAAACAGCTTTTTATTGCCCCTCAGAAACCTTGGCACTACGGCCTTTTATAGCGGCAAAAATGGGTGGCAATATCGAGATGAGGATGATGATCACCCCTACCAGCGAAAAGTTTTTAGCTATCACCGGTACCTGCCCTAATTTGTAACCCGCAAACAGGAACACAATGATCCATGATGCACCGCCGACGATGTTATAAAGGCTATACTTTAAAAAAGGCATCCTGCCAACACCGGCCACAAAAGGTGCGATAGTGCGGATAATAGGCATAAAACGGCTAAAAATCACCGCCTTGCCGCCATGTTTATCAAAAAAAGCTTTGGTTTTAAGATAGTATTCCAGCTTGAGGATCTTATTTTCCTCTTTAAAAACTTTAGGCCCTAAATAGTTGCCTAAAAGATAATTCACCGTATTACCGATAAAGGCAGCGGCAATTAATATGATACCCAGCAGCCAGATATCCAAACCCGAACTACCACCGGCTATTAACGCGCCAGCCGCAAATAACAGTGAATCGCCTGGTAAAAAAGGAGTTACTACAAAACCTGTTTCGGCAAATATGATCAGGAAAAGGATCAGGTAGGTCCATCCCTGGTAAGCGCTGGTTATTTGTACCAGGTGCTTGTCAATATGCAGTATAAAGTCGATTATGCTTTTTATTACTTCCACAGGCTAAAATTTTGCCCAAAAATATAAATATTAAACAAAACGCAGCTACTGAAGTGTCTTACTAAGCAGATTATTAGTAAGTACCCCCGCTCCAAAGGCCAATGAGTCGGCGCTGCCAACAATACCTTTGGTATAAATGGTGTAGGCGCGGCCGTCCTGTATAGTTACATTTTGCAGGGTTGTTTCTATTGTCGTGGGCGTTCGGGTCGTGGTAATGGTAAAGTTATAATTACCGGCAGTAAGTTCAACGTATTTAGATACCTTGTTAAAGGTAGTACCTCTAACCACAAGGGTGTCATTAGCCCGCAGATCCAGGGCTGAGGTATTGGGTGAAGTATGCACAAACCTTACTTTTCCTTTACCTATGGCTGGCAAACCGGTACTATCAGATAGTATAAATGAACTAACAAAAGAACTATCCTTTCTGAAGCCGGTTATAAACATCGTGTATTTCCTGTTGGCTTTAAGCGTAGTATCAAATTGCAGCAAAATAACCGGCGCCGCGGTAGCTGTACGTAACTGTAACGGCGGTTCAAGTGTTGAAAGGTAAAAATATCCCGAACTGTTTGGATAAGTATAGGTAGTGGTATTATACCTGATAAAATGCTGATAAAGGTATACCGGCTGGATATCGGGACTTAAATTAACGATTTGAAACTGGGTATTGAGGCCTACTGATGATGCATTGCCCCCCTTACCGCACGAAGAAACAGCACAGATGAAAAGTCCGCATAGCACAACTATAAAAAACGAAACCAGTACCTTGCTTTTATTTTTATTAGCCATTAATGTAATTATTGATTGATGAACAGGCCGGTTGCCAGGCCTGTGCTTTTATTACCAAAACCGTAGTAGGTATACACCTTTCCTCCTACAAGCTGCACTGTATCCCTTACAATAGTGCCCGAAAACGCCGCCGAATGCAGCGCCATATTGTGCTCTCCGGGCGTTACCAAATAAAACGTCGAGGTACCTTTAAAAGCAAGGTCCTTTACCTTTTCGGTATCTAAGGCAGCAGTTGTACCTTCAAAATGCACGCTTATATTCCCGGCATCCGGCGAAGCATTTACAAACCTTATTTTAGCAGATGGTACCTTATTTGTATCTGCAGCTATGATGTCGGTAGTTTTAAAAACCTGATCTGTTGAATTGCCGGCTATGTAAAATGAATACACCGAATCCTTACTTAAGGTTAGGGGTAGGCTAAACAGCGGATTGGGATTATTAGGCCCATCCAACTTAACCGAATAGTTTTGTGTACCCGCTTTAACAGTAATATATCCAAGCGTACCTCCCGGATAAAAAGTTGTTGTATTGTTTACCCTTGTGCCATTAAGATAAACGTTAACATTGTTGAAAGTAGCATTAATAACATTTAACGATGATGTTGACGAATCAACCACATCGGGTTTATCGTTGTTTTTTTTGCACGATGCAAAGCAACCTGCCGCGGCTATCAACAATAAAACTTTAACCTTTATATTCATATACAATTATAAGCTATAACTGCTTACTGTAATTTTTGGTATTGGGTGTTGAACAAAAAAAGTCCGGTTTTATGTTACCGGACTTAGTTTTGGATTTATAATTTAAGTTTACACTTAAGCATAGCTATTGAGCATCACCGGCATAACCAGCATCAGCACATCTTCATTCTCATCTCCGCCTTGTGGCAGCAATAAGCCGGCACGGTTTGGAGTCGACATTTCCAAAGATACTTCTTCGCAACTTAAATTCTTCAACATTTCTATTAAAAATCTTGCATTGAAGCCAATTTCCATGTCTTCGCCCTCATATTGGCAGCTTAAACGCTCGTGGGCCTCGTTAGCAAAGTCAATATCTTCTGACGAAATATTTAACTCGCTGCCATTTATTTTAAGCCTTACCTGGTGCGTGGTTTTGTTAGCATAAATAGCCACACGGTTTAACGAACCCAGGAAAGTAAGCCTGTCGATATTTAATTTATTAGGATTATTTTGAGGAATAACCGCCTCGTAATCAGGGTAACGCTCGTCAATTAAACGACACACCAGGTTAATATTGCCAAACTTGAAGAAAGCACTGGTGGAATTATACTCAACAGATACATTTACATCATCGCTTGGTAATGATGATTTAAGCAGGGTTAAAGCTTTTTTAGGCAGTATGAATGATGTAGTGCTTGCAGCCTTTGCATCTTTACGTCGGTAACGAACCAGCTTGTGCGCATCGGTAGCAACAAATGTAAGTGCCGATGTTGTAAGCTGACAGTAAACACCTGTCATAGCCGGGCGCAATTCGTCATTACTTACCGCGAAAATGGTTTTGTTGATAGCTTCGGCCAAAACTGAAGCAGGCAGGTTTACTGATGAAGCGTTTTCAACAACAGGAATCTTTGGAAAATCCTCGCCGTTTTCGCCACTCAGTTTGTATTTACCATCACCGGCATTAATTTCAATGGCGAAGGTTTTATCATCAACCGAAAAAGCAACAGGCTGCTCCGGTAATGATTTCAGGGTCTCTAACAATATACGCGACGGGATAGCAATCCTTCCGTTTTCTTTAGCCTCAACTGGCAAAGAGGTGGTCATGCTGGTTTGCAGGTCGGTAGCAGAAATGGTCAAGTTCCCATCCTTTATCTCGAACAAAAAGTTTTCCAGTATCGGCAGCACAGTACTGCTGCTTAACGCACCACTTACCGATTGCAGTTGTTTGAGTAATGTTGAGGTAGAAACAATAAATCTCATATGGTTGTAATTAATCTATCAAAAATAGAAAATTTAACGGGCATACTTTTGCCTGCGTAAATAATGTTGAAAAATAGCACATATTAACACTAAAACCAGCGGCGCAATGGTATTAACCAGTTGCCAATACATTTTTTCGTTTATAGCAATTCTAATGTTGAATTTATCATATTGGAAAAGCACCTTCTCGCCCCTTATTCTTGCCCTATCCAGCAGGCGGATCTTAATTTCCTTGGTACGCAGGGCTATCAGTCCCGAATCATCGGTCATGTAATCGGCTATGTTGAGCAGCAGGTTTTTATTTCCGTAGGTTTGGTGCGTATAATGATCGTAACCTAATGGGTAAGGTGAGCCATCGCTGCCTACCTGGTTCTTTAAAACATCACCATCGCTAATCACTATCATTTTGGTAGGCTCGCTTTGTTGCTTTATGGCAACCTGCTCTTTAAGTCCTTCGGGCAGCGGGCGGTTTTGCCAGTCGCTTACAAAACTACCTTCCAATAACAGGCCGGTTATTTTGGGTGTGCTTTGAAACTCTTTAGGATTTGGCTCCTGCTCCAAAGCCTGCAATGATAATATATGCGGGGCAGTTAGCTTTTTATTATAAGGCGATGAGGTTAGCAGTACCGTTTTGTTTACATTTTTGGTATCGAGGATATCGATAGTGCTTGCAAACTCGCTGCTGATACCATCCAAATTTTTCACCACCGGGTGTTTGCTTAGCGGGATAAATACCGGGTAATACAGCCATGGCAGCATCTGGATCTGCGCCTGCCCGCCAACATTTCCGGTACTGATAGGAATTTGTGAGCAATTCATATCAGCAATCAGATCATAATTGATACGGATACCGTAACGGAAAAGCTGATCATCCAGGTTAAGCTGTTTGGGGAATGCCAGCTGCTCGCCACCATGCCCGCGAAGGCTATCCAGTTCGGCGCTTACCTGATCGATAGTCCACAATACCCGGCCTCCGTGCATGATGTATTGATCAAGCTTGAATTTCTCTACCTCGTTGAATTTCTGATCGGGTTTGGCTATCACCAGCAATTTGATCTTTTGCAAATCGGCGGTGGAGATAGCATTCAAATCAACCCGGCCCACCTGGAAGCCATCGGCAAGGGTTTTCATGGCATCGTTTAGTTGCAGGTCGGTTAGTTCATGGTGCCCTTCGGTAAAACCTATTTGCGGTCGTCCTCCGTTAACAGCTTTCTTTATGGCCGATGAAAAAGCATACTCCAGATTTTGGATAGAGTTATTCAGTACCTCATCGGGCGAGAGACCAATACGGCTTAACAATAGCTTTACCGGGATATCCTTACCATCTGCCGATACCAGCGCCGACGGAAAAATGAGCTTTTGCGTTACACCGTTATCTGTTTTAACGCTCAGGTTGGTAGGTTCAACACCTTCGGCGGCCATGTTCTGGATCAGCTCATTTTGCTGATCGTTATTTAAACCCTTCAATGGGTCACGAAACTCAAACTGGATTTTGCCGTGACTGTAAGCCTGTAAATCGCTCAGCATATCACGGGTAGCGCTTTGCAGGCGCTTAAAGCCGCCCGGCAGATTATCGCCCTGTAAATAAACTACCACTTTAACCTTTTTCGGCAGCTTATCCATGATCTGCCTGCTGACGGGCGATAAGGTATAACGCTTTTCGGCAGTAAAATCAAGACGGCTGAAAGTAAATGATGACAATATGCCCAACAGAAACAAAACCCCTAACACACTGATCATCAAAGTATCGCCCAACCCTTTTTGACGTTGCTTTGCAAGCACAAACAGCGTAAGCCATATAAAAATGCCTGTGGTGATGATGAAGTAAGTCAGATCGCGGGTATCCAGCACACCGCGGCTTACCGATTCATAATGCTGGGTTATGCCTAAACTCTGCAATCCCAGGTCCTGCAGGGATAACAGCTGACTGATAGAATCGAATCCGCTGTAAAAAAAGAAACACAGGAAAACGGATATAGTAAAGGCAATGATCTGATTTCTGGTAATGGATGAGGTAAACAAACCTATACCCACAAATACAGCACCTAATAAAAACAACCCGATGTATGAGCCTATTACAGCCCCTGTATCAATATTGCCTTGCGGCATGCCCAATGCACTTACCGAATAGTAATAAACCAGCGTGGGCAGCAAGGCAAAAAGCACGATGAGCAAACAGGCAAAGTATTTGCCCATTACTATCTCCCAATCTTTTAATGGTCGGGTAAACAACAGCTCAAAAGTGCCTTCATTACGCTCTTCAGCAAGGGAACGCATGGTTATTGCCGGGATCAGGAACATGAACAGGTACGGGGCAGTGCTAAAAAGGCTTTCGAGCCCTGCATAGCCATATTCCAGGATACTAGAATCGGGAAATACCCATAAAAATAAGCCAAGCACCAGTAAAAACACACCTATAGTAACATAGGCTACCAGCGAACTGAGGTAGGATATTATTTCTTTTTTAAGGATGCTCAGCACGTTATAAAATATTGTATTGAGCGCCGAAATTACAACAATATTGCGCTAAAGCAAAGAAGCAGTTTGATATCGGATTTCGGAATTTCGATTTCGGATTTAGTTATATGGCAAGTTTAAGCGTCCTCCGCTTGAACCTTAAATAAGGCAAGCGTCCACACCTACGTTAAACCGGAAAGCGTGGACGTTCCTGTTAAAGCGTAGTTTAAGCGAGGGACGCTTGAACTTGTGGGGGAGTAATCTCAGGCTTTTATAGAGCAACACTACTGCAACTGCCACTAAATATCTGCTACTAAAGCCTCTGCCCGTCCGTTTCCAGAACCGGCCATCTGTGGCCAGAAGCCCGACAACTACAAAATTCTAAAACCTATACTTATATGCAACATTTAAACCCAGCTGACTGACAGGGCGATCGTGATCAACATTTTTATAACCTCTTTCAAACTGCAACCCAAAGTCAAGTCCGTGATGAGGGCCGATAGGCACAACAGCCCCTGCCCCTCCTGCATATATAAACGAGGTACGTGCGCTGTTATTGATGCTGAAAGCGCTGCCGGCTTCGGCATTTACATAAAAGTATTTTGCCCAGTAATATTTAAATCCGGCAGTTAATGGCAAATAAGCGTAAAGGCTATGAAAGCTGTCGTCGTAAAAAGCGTTTGAGCTGTTGCTTGAATAACCCTGATTAACATTAAAATATAAATAACGCGGGTCTGATTCGGTAAACACCAAACCCGTACTTATTGTAAAATGAAAGGCAGAAGTTATCGGCTTTTCCAGCTTTAAATTTATGCCTAAACCTGTTTGAGGATAAAAGTCAGACCCGGCATAACTGTCGCGTATCGGTATAATAGCTTCGGTGCCTACGCTTAACGATGTTTGTTTGCCCTGCTGTGCTTTGGCGGTAAATGAAAGTACAATAAATAATATAATTAATGTGATGCAGATAGGTTTATTAGTCATGTGATAAAAAGTTTAGCAGTGCTATATAACGATAATACGCCGTTTAGTAATATATTGCTGCAAAAAATATATTGTCTCCCAAACCGATACGCAAACCTGATAGCTGTTTGCTGCAAGGTATGAGCCGACCAGCTTTCGTACCTCAAGCCCAATTCAAAATTGCGGTTATCGGTACCGGTAGGGATCATAATTGCCGGACCAACAGAAAAGGCGAACAGTTTGCGCTCGTCATAATTAAGTTCGATAGCGCTGCCTGCCTCGGCCTCTAAAAACACGCCCGAACCTACATTATACCGTACACCTGCTTTTAGCGGTACAAAGATATCACCGCCCGAATGACCGTTGTTAAAAGGCGAATCTTTGCGAAAGAAACTACTGAACCCCGCTGTGAGCGTAAGGCTTACCGGGTTTACTACCGGCTGCTCCAGCTTAAGCGAAGCACCAACACCTACGTTATATAAACTGCGCGATGGAATACCAAATTCAACACCGGCACTGAAGGCGGTTGAAGATTTCGGTACATCCTGGGCATAGGTTTTAAAAGCAGGGAGGATAAGGAACAGCAATAATAGTTTTTTCATATCGGGCCGAAAATACAATATTGCCCGGCTAATAATTATGAAGAAAATATAAAATAAGCAATAGGTTAATATTGATTTCTGTCGAAATAAACTCTGATAGTATCTACGCTTTGGCTATTGCATTTTTTTAGCTTCAAGAAACGCTATTAATTGTTTAATGAATGAAGTACGTTGACTATAAGAGAGATAATATATTTTATGGCCCACCAATATTGCATTACTTATGTTATTGAGACTGGCCTTGGATTTGTAAGCAATAGAACTGTATTGTTTGATAAAATCAATACTCATTTCAAAAGTTCTGCTATCTATAATCAATGATTTCCAAAAACCGTTTGATAATTTCCATGAATCCGGCTCCTGCGACTGGCGAGGCTGTTTTTTACCATTTATTTTTACAATGTTCATTGCCGATTCGGCGGTAATCTTTTTATCACTTATAAAAACAGTTTTAACAGGCTTGTCCTCCCACCCTATATGTACAATTTCAATAAAATCTACCTCGTTGTTTTTGTGATCGTAAAAACTGTTTGCCAGCAAAATAGAGATAATTAAAGCAAACTTAATTCTCATAACCTCCCTTCTGCCACAACCTTAATTGTTGGTAAGACTGATAAACACCTCCTCTAGCGATTTGCCGCCGTTGTTTTTCCGGAGTTGCTGGAGGGTATCATTGGCTACGATAGTTCCTTTATTAATGATAATCACCTGGCTGCACACGGCCTCTACTTCCTGCATAATGTGGGTTGAAAGTACGATGGTTTTGGTTTTACCAAGGTCGAGGATTAACTGGCGGATCCCTATCAATTGGTTTGGATCGAGGCCGGAAGTTGGCTCATCAAGTATCAGTACTTCAGGGTTATGCAGCATAGCCTGTGCCAAGCCTACCCTTTGGCGGTAACCTTTTGAAAGCTGCCCTATCTTTTTATGCTGCTCGGGGCCGAGGCCTGTTTGCTCAATAATATCAGCAATACGTTTGGCAGGCTCATGAATTTTATGGATGCCGGCGACAAAGCCCAGCGACTCCTTCACATACATATCCGTATACAGCGGGTTACTTTCGGGCAGATAACCTATGCAGCGCTTAACCTCAAGCGGCTGTTTAGCCACATCAAACCCACATACCGACGCCGTACCTGATGTTTGCGGAATAAAGCCCGTAAGGATTTTCATGGTGGTTGATTTACCTGCGCCATTAGGGCCTAAAAAGCCCAGTACACCGGGCTGGGCAGTAAAGCTAATTCCATCAACAGCTTTTTGTACGCCGTAAACCTTTGTTAATGCCTCGACACTGATACTCATGGCTGTAAAAATATGCTTTAGATATGAGATTTGAGACGGGAGATTTGAGATTCATGCAAAACGAAGGAGTGGTTTTGAGGTGTCCATCAGTCTGGAGAAAGTCGGTGGCTAAAAACAATCACGGACTATTGTTTACAGCCTAAAAATTGTGAGATTGTTATATCTTCCGGGGCTTTAGTTCATGTGAATGTAATTCTGCAAATCTTTTGAAGCTACAGGGCAACATGTAGTTTGTAAAAAACGTATTACATTCCGTAGCTGATAAAATCTGTCTGCTTTCGTCCGCCGAAGTGTGATTCCCCTTGACGGAGGGACGACGTTACAGCTTTACAATGCTGCTTAATAAAAGGTGTTTTGCAGAGGCGCACCACATGTGTCTGTAATATGCAGGGATAACATGCAAGACAAAGCATAGAAGACCGCACGTGATGCGTCTCCGCATAAACTACCTTTCAAATACCACGGAGTCACTATT
This sequence comes from Mucilaginibacter gossypii, assembly GCF_017569325.2. Taxonomy (NCBI): domain Bacteria; kingdom Pseudomonadati; phylum Bacteroidota; class Sphingobacteriia; order Sphingobacteriales; family Sphingobacteriaceae; genus Mucilaginibacter; species Mucilaginibacter gossypii. The sequence goes on from NZ_CP071878.2 coordinate 4,580,128, forward strand.
GGCTCCGAGTTGCCCTAATATGTCACTGAGCTCAGTAACCATCGCGTCAGGGCCGCATATATAAAAATGCTTTGAGAAATCTTTTATTTCAGCTTTCAGAAAATCAGCATCTATGCGCCGCTGATCATACGTACTGTCCTTTTGGCCGGTAATAGTAAAATGCGCGTTTGCACCAAGGATGCTTTTCAGTTCATCCCTCAAAATGATATCCTTATCAGTTTTATTGGAAAAGAAAAGCTTATTATCGGCAATTGAACCATCTCTATTTAATTGCCTTAGTATAGCCAAAAAAGGGGTAATACCTGCACCACCTGCAATAAAGTAACCGGGCCCTTTATATTCAATAGCCCCCCAAACGTCGCGAATTATAAGCTCATCACCTTCATTAACATTGCTTAGCCTGTTGGTAACACCATCATGGTCGGTATAAGTTTTTATGGTAAACTCAAGGTAATTATCATCGTTAAGGCAAGTAAAAGTAAAGGGACGTGTTTCATCACGCCAGCCCTCCATATTGATTGATAATTCAGTAGCCTGACCCGGAATAAAGCTGTAACCGGCAGGTTTTTCAAGCCTGAACTGCCTCACATTGTGGGTAACATATTTTGCGGAAAGTATTTTTACGATTTGTTCCATTTGTGATCGGTATCGTAGGCTTAATACAATAATAATGCAAAACAGCCAATAGTTTATAACTATTGACAATAATTGCAGATGGTTTACAAATTATGAGAAATGGCTGACCGAATATGCGGAATATATGAAGGTAAGGTTTCTCAAAAGTTAACACCCCTTAAAGCATCGTTTGATAACAAACAATGAATGCAATCCTGTTTACTGGACTGGTTTGTATAGTTTTGTATAGTTATGAATGCTCTTTCAATACGCGTTCAGAAAAGAAGGTACCTGGAAATAAAGTTTTATTAGCAGCAGCTTTTAAGAAAACGATATTTTTAGGTAACACTTATCTCAAAGTAAATCCGAAATCGAAATTCCCAAATCCGAAATCAAAAATTATCTTTGCAGCTATTATGAGCAAATCAACCGACGAACTTTTTAAAAATGTTATATCGCACGCCAAGGAATATGGCTTTGTTTTCCCTTCCAGCGAGATTTATGATGGCTTAAGCGCAGTTTATGATTACGGCCAAAATGGCGCCGAACTCAAAAACAACATCAAAACCTACTGGTGGAAAGCCATGGTGCAAATGAATGATAACATTGTAGGCATTGATTCGGCCATATTTATGCACCCTAAAATCTGGAAAGCAAGCGGTCACGTTGATGGCTTCAGCGACCCGATGATCGACAACAAAGATTCCAAAAAACGCTACCGCGCCGACCAATTGCTGGAAGACAAGATAGCTAAATACGACAGCGAAGGCAAAACCGATAAAGCTGAACAACTACAGCATGACATGGACGAGGCCCTGAAAGCCGAAGACTTGATCCGCCTGCGCGATCTGATCATTGAGCATGAAATTGCCTGCCCGGTAAGCGGTACCCGCAACTGGACAGATGTACGCCAGTTTAACCTGATGTTCAGCACCCAGATGGGGGCTGTTGCTGATGATGCCGATACGATTTATCTGCGTCCGGAAACTGCGCAGGGCATATTTGTAAACTACCTTAACGTACAAAAATCGGGCAGGATGAAAATCCCTTTCGGTATTGCGCAAATTGGTAAGGCTTTCCGTAATGAAGTGATTGCCCGCCAGTTCATTATCCGTATGCGCGAGTTTGAACAAATGGAAATGCAGTTTTTTGTTCGCCCCGGCACACAAAAAGAATGGTTCGACCAGTGGAAGGCAGCCCGCCTAAAATGGCACCTTGCTTTGGGGACCGATGCTGCCAAATACCGTTACCATGAGCACACCAAGCTGGCCCACTACGCTGATGCTGCTTATGATATTGAGTTTGAGTTTCCGTTTGGATTTAAAGAGGTTGAAGGGATCCACAGCCGTACCAATTTCGACTTAAGTCAGCACGAGAAATTCTCCGGTAAAAAGCTTCAATACTTTGACCCTGAAGTTGATCCTGAAACAGGAAAGCCGTATGGCAACTATGTACCTTACGTAATTGAAACATCGATAGGTTTAGACAGGATGTTCCTGCTTACCATGATCAACGCTTACGAAGAGGAAGACCTAAGCACCGAAGATAAACAGGACAGCCGCACCGTATTACGCCTGCACCCTTGCCTGGCACCGGTTAAAGCCGCTATTTTCCCGCTTACCAAAAAAGATGGCCTGCCCGAAAAAGCACGCGAGATCATGGATAAACTAAAACTCGACTTCAATATCCAGTACGAAGAAAAAGATGCTATCGGTAAACGTTACCGCAGGCAGGATGCTATCGGCACGCCATTCTCCATTACGGTAGATCATCAAACCTTAGAAGATAACACCGTAACTATCCGCCACCGCGACAGCATGGCCCAGGAACGCGTCCCTGCCGATCAGTTGGACAAGATCATCGGCGATTTGGTTAGCTGGCGGAATGTATTGAGTTAGTAGAGTAAATAGATTAACAAGTAATTATAATATGTCCAAAGCCTGCATTAACCGTGCAGGCTTTTTTGCAATTCCCGACAGGCTATTTCGTTCACAAAACTGACGGACGTTACACCAACCCGATCAGCATCCCCCCGGGCTAATTATCGGCGAAGCAAACAATTGTTTGTCTTGTTCCTTTCAGTGTAAAATCCTGCGTCTATGCCTGCTGTTAAAGAATACCCCTTTTACCTTAAAAGTACTGTTATACTTTTTGGATTGATATTATTGGTTTACGTGTTTGCCCAACTGGCAGATGTGATGATCCCGCTTGCCTTTTCGGCTTTTATTGCCATTTTGCTTAACCCTGTTAGCAACTGGCTGCAGGAACATAAAGTGCCCAAAATTTTGTCTATATGCCTGGCTATGCTGCTTGGCGCTATTTTACTGACAGGGTTGTTCTATTTTCTTTCTACCCAAATCATTCAGTTTGGAGATTCGCTGCCCACGCTTAAAAAGAAGTTTGGTGAAATGTTCGTCACATTTAAAGACTGGGTAGCCGCCACTTTCAACTACTCTGTTCAAAAGCAGGATAAGCTTATCAAAGACGCTATGGATAACAGCCAGGCGCTGGTAGGCCGCACACTCGGCAATGTATTAAGCACGTTTGGGTTGATATTTGTGGTACCCGTATATGTTTTCCTGGTATTGTTTTACAAAACCCTGCTCCTTAATTTTATTTACGAAGTATTTTCTGAAGAAAACTCCAAACAGGTTGCCGATGTTTTGAAAGAAACCAAATCGGCCATCCAAAGCTATATCCAGGGTTTATTGATTGAGATGGTAATAGTTGCTGCCATGAATTCGCTGGCCCTGATATTACTCGGTGTTAAGTATGGCATCCTGATAGGTGTAATAGGCGCTATCCTTAACCTGCTGCCCTATCTGGGCGGCATTATAGCCATCTCCCTTCCTGTGCTGATGGCTACGGTTACCAAAGATGGTTACACAACGCAGTTAGGGGTGATCATAGCTTATCTTGTTATCCAGTTTATTGATAATAATATCCTGGTACCGCGCATTGTATCATCAAAAGTGCAGATCAACGCGCTGATGTCAATTGTGGTAGTATTGTTAGGCAATATGCTTTGGGGCTTATCAGGTATGTTCCTTTCTATCCCGTTCATAGCTGTTCTCAAAATCATTTTCGACAGGATTGACACCCTCAAACCCTGGGGCAAGCTCCTGGGCGACACCGTACCCACCAGGCCCAAAGGGGCCGGCTGGACTAAAACCAGGAAAAAAGCGGTGTTACCTGAAGAAGGTTAAAGGCGAAAGGTTAAAGGTTAAAGGCGAAAGGCCAAAAACAAAAAGTCGAAAGATTAAAGATTAGCACAGATGCAGCTACCTTTAACCTTTCGCCTTTATCCTTTTACCTCAAAAAAGGCGAAAGGTAAAAGGCGAAAGGCCAAAAACAAAAAGGCGAAAGATTAAAGATTAGCACAGATGCAGCTACCTTTAACCTTTCGCCTTTATCCTTTTACCTCAAAAAAGGCGAAAGGTAAAAGGTGAAAGGTGAAAGCCGAAAAACAAAAAAGGCGAAAAGTAAAAGATTAACACAGATGCAGCTACCTTTAACCTTTCGCCTTTATCCTTTTACCTCAAAAAATCAGTGCATCACCGGATTATCGCCATTATGCAGCGTACCGTTGATATACAGCAATTGGTTTACTTTTTTAGGATCGCCCTGGTATACCCATACAATATTGTTGATGTACTTGCGGAAGGCGTTGCTTACATCATCAGTGGTTAATTTCTTTACATCATCAACCAGGGTTAACGAGCGTTTCCAGTTATCATGCAATACTTCATTTGCCGCTATTGATGATGCCTGGGCGCTGTTAGTTTCGTTTTTATAGTAGAAACCTGTTAGGTAAGTAACCTTCATGTCGGCTACATCTTCAGGTTTAAAACCTTCGCGTTTAATTTTATCAACCAGCTTATCAAATACAGCTATGTATTTATCAGGCTCGGTTGTTGAAACAGAAAACTTGGCGGTTGAGGTTTGACCCGCGCTAAACCAGGCCTGCGGTGCATATGACAAACCGTTATTGGTACGTACCTCTAAAAAGTGCATGTTCGAGAAAATGCGCATAGCTACGTTAAAAGCGTTAAAATCAGGCGTACCGGCGGCAGGACCACTCGCGATACCTTCTACATAATTGGTAGCCAAATCACGCTTTTCAACATTGATGCTGTTTTTGTCGGCTCTGAAAGTTGATTTTTTAAACGCGAAAGCCGGACCTTGTTTAATACCGCTCAGCATACCCTTTACTTTAGCTTCAATAGCAGCCTGATCAAGATCAGCAACCACCACAATTACCATGCGAGATTTGGTCAGTATGGACTGATAATAAGCTTTTGTTTCGGCAGGGGTTAGGGCTGTAACAATAGCTACGGTTCCACTTGGGTCTTTAGCGTAGTTGGTACCGGCAAAAGCTACTTTATCGGCATATTTATCAATGGCATTATCGGGCTGTGAATCTTCCTGTTTAATGTTATTGATGGCATCCTGCTTAATGCGGGCAAATTCCTTTTCATCAAATTTGGGCTGGGTTATAGCCTCAACATACAACGGCCAAACAATATCAAAGTCGCCTTTAATACAATTCATCCGTACTACCGAATAGTTTTTGTTGCTGCTGCCGTAAACGGTAGCGCTTACTTTATCCAGTTCATCTTTAAAGCTATTTTTATCATGCTTTAAAGTACCGCATTCGGTAAGGGCGCTCATTGCCAACGACTCAATACCCGCTTTGGTAGCCGGATAGTTTTGCACACCGCCTTTTATGATGGTTTGTACTTCCACAATATCGTTGCCGCTTGGCTGTACAATAACCTTTACGCCATCTACCGTGGTTTCATAGGCCTGTTTTTGTGCCTTAGCTGTATTCCCTATAGCCGCTGCTACCAGCAGGCCAATTATATATTTTTTCATCATGATGAGGTAGTTTTAAATTACTTGGCTGCAAAAAATGAAGCTGCATTTACTGTTTTATTTAACTCGGGCGCTATGATCATACCGGCAGCATATGGCTTGCCAATTACGTAAGTATCCAGGTACTTTTTAATATCGGCACGGGTAACTTTCTGATAGTTGGCATCCAGGTCGGTATAAAAATTAAACGAGGTGCTGCACCATTGGTAGCTGATCTGACTTGGTAGCGACGAGGGCTTTTCCTTGGCATGAATATCGTTCCGGTGCAGGATAGCTTTAGCAGTGGCCATTTGTTCGTCGGTAAAATAGTCGTCCTTGTTCCACATGCTTACCTGGTTCATTAACTCGGTATAGCATTCTTTAAGCTTGTTAGGGTTAGGTACCACGAAAATATCAATAGGGCCTACATAACGGCTGGTAGTATAATTTACGTAAACACCGCTGGCCAAACCTTTATCAACCAATGCCTGCTGCAATTTTGACGAATTTAAGCCTACAATGGTCGAAAACACGTCGGCAGCAACAGTTGAAGCTGAATCCGTTGGATATGAAGGCCCCTGCCAGGTAAACTCCATATAAGGTGTTTGTGCAATGGTTGCTTCCTTAACAAAATACTCAGGTTTGGTTAAAGGCTTAAATGCGGGGATAGGAAATTTGGTTTGCGGATCGAAACCGCTGTTGGCCCAGTCGCCAAAAATGCTTTCGGCCAGGGCAAAGGCATTATCATGCTTAACATCGCCGCAAATTGTTAGCAAGCTATTATTAGGGAAATAATATTTATCCTTAATGATCATCATTTTTTCGGGCGTAGCCGTGTTGATCACTTCGTGAACTCCGATAGGGTTTTTGCGGGTAATGAGATCACCCCAAAGCTTTTGCTGCATGCCATACCAAAGCTGGAAACCCGGATCACTTTCGGCACGCTGAAACTCTCCGTCAACCACCGGGCGCTCTTTCTTCATATCTTCCTCACGGTAAATAGGGAAACGAATAGCCGCGTTCATGAACTTTAAACCCGCTTTAAGGCTGTCCCTGTCAAAAGTGAAGTAGTAGTTTACGCGCTCGGTATTGGTGGTGCCATTCCAGATAGCGCCGAGCTCCTGCGTACGTTTCAAAAACTTCTCCTGGGTTGGATAATCTTTATTGGCTTTGAAAAACATGTGCTCAAACAGGTGCGACAAACCGCTGAACTCCGGGCCTTCGGTATAAGCGCCGTTTTTAACAGCTATTTCAATGGTGGTTAAAGGTACTTTGCTGTTTTCAATCACCAGCACATCCAGGCCGTTTGGCAATGTTTTAAGGAAGTAGCCTTCCGGCAACCTCACCTGGGCATTAGCAATGCCGGCGCTAAAAACCGCGGCCACGCCTAATGCAAAAATTTTGATAAAATTTCGGTTCATATATTTACAATATTTTTAACACTATAAATATATCGGTATAATCTTAAACAAGTGAATGATTTAACCGCTTATCCCTGATTTTTCAAGACGAAATTAAGCCTGTGGTGATTTTGGCATATTTACAAACCAGCAATTAAATACCGGCTTTAATACTATTATAAGGCAAACCCATGTCATGAGCGGCGTATTGGGTAAGCACACTGTCTTTTATGGTAATATAGTCGCCAGCCTGGCTAACATGCAGCTTTTCAACACCATCCCGGTTATCCATGAGGGGAATGGTACGGGATACTACTGTGCCCGTGGTATCAAGCTCAATAATATAAGTTTCTTTTTTACCGCCTGCCATATCAGTAAACGGAATAATAACAGTATGGTTATTATCATCAATAAACCTGCCTATGATATTTTTCCCGTCAAGGTCGGCGGGGTTTAAACCAAGCAGGTATTTTGCTTTTTCGGGCGACAGGCCAAGTATGTTTAGCCTAACGGTATTGCCATCAGCATCTTTAGTGGTATCCTGCATGGTAACTTTATCTCCTTGCGGATAGCGGGCTACGGCGTAAAAGGTATTAGCACCGGTACTTTTATCATTATGACCAGGAAGCAAAAAGTTAAGCTGCAGGTTGCTCAGCTTAGCACTGTCGGCTTTAATTTGTGAGGTGATACTCAGCAGTTCGCCCCATTTAAGCCTGCCATCTATTTTAACGGTTAACTGGGTGGCTGTATCTGATTTGGTAACCCTTGATATGGTGTAATGCGGCACATTTTTTTTAGTACAGCCAAAAGCCACAAGCATGATTATTAAGCAAGCGAAGATATTCTTGATCATGTGGCAAAGTTAAACCGTTGGTTTGAATTTGATGACGTTGATTTCGCTGATTTTTTTGCCCCGGTTATAATATCCATTTACAGCAACACTGATCATGGAAAAACAGGCTAAGCCGGTCATTTAGCTCGCCTATTGTAAACAAACACATTTAAGCTACCTCAGCAAGGTTACATACCCTTTTTTAACCTCAACCTGTCCATCGCCCATGGTATAGTTGCACAACCAGTAGTAAACACCTGTAGGCACAGGTTTCCCGTTATAATTGCCATTCCAACCATCATATATACTTTCCGACTCAAATAACCGCTGGCCCAGGCGGTTAAAAACCTTGAGTTTATACGCTATGGGATTACTGCTTTGATTAGGCCTGAATAAGTCGTTTACGCCATCGCCGTTAGGTGTAAAAGTATTAAAAAACGTAACCGGCTCACATGAATCCTGCGTTATCATAATATCCAATTCCGTAATGATGCAACCTTGCTTATCCAACAGGACAAAGTGGTTGGTGCCGGCGCTGAGACCTCTTATTGTTTCATCGGGTGTATAACTTTGGCTACCATGCTTAATAGCGCCGATAGCTACCCCTTCTACATAGGTGTTAAACTTTACCTGCCCCGCTAATGTACAAATCGCGTTTTTAGCGGTATATGATACATAGGGTTTGGTCAAAGTAAAATCGGGTACGGTAACTTGTTTTTCAGCCTGGGATCCGCCAGATGAAGTAATTACTAATTGATAGGTACCCGGTAGCATCCTGTTAAAAACGCCGGTAGTGTTGCTTATACCGTTTAAGCTATACGTATAATTATCCGGATGAGCTGCTGTGAGCACGGTAACATTTGCTTCGCCGTAAAAGTCACATTCGGGTTTGATGACAATATCATTTACAACAATTGGCGGGCATACTTCCTGTACGAGGGTGCAATCTTTTTCGTAAAGCAAACAGCCGTTTGGTGTTATAATTGAAAAGTGATAAACACCCGGGATTAAATCTGCGAAAACATGGTCAATGGGGTAAACCGCATTGTTATATTTTATCCGGTACAACGCTTTATCGGCGTTTGTTTCCAATTTAATCGAACCCGCGATATCACAAATCGGATCCGTTTTATTAAAAGTAACAACGGGGTCTTGTATTGAAAAATCAGAAATAGTAAATGGATATTTTTTAGGCTCTTCCCCACCAAATGAGGTAATAGTAACCTGGTAATTACCAGGAAGCAGGTTATCAAAAATACCCGTTGTGTTACTTTCTCCGGTATTAAGTTTGTAAGTGTATTGATTTCCGTGCGGGGCACAAATAATTTCGGCCCGCCCTTTATTCACCACATTGCACTCCCGGGTTACGTCGATGCGTTGAAGCGTAATTACCGGTATTTCACCTGTTTCAACAGTACTGCCAGCATCATAAACGGAATAAGGCAGCGAACCAGCCGTACCTTTTAATAGCATATTTTTCAGGTCGAGTTCGATAAGCTCCGACCTTCCCCCTTGATCGTCAATAGCGTATACCCTTACAGCCCCATTGGAAACTACCGATGTTAAACCCAATATATACCGGTCTGTAATAGGTATTACTAATTTACTTTGAGACGGATCATCGAGGGAGACTTCAACAATGCCACTATAGCTTGCCATGTATAGCTTGTCGTCATAAAACACGAGGTCGCCTGAAGCCCCGTACGGCATAATTCCCAGGTTAACAAGCACAGGATTTTTAGGATCGAGTTTGTACAGCGAGTTCCCACCGGCCATGTACAGTATCCCGTTTTTATCAATCGTCATTGAATTTACGGGGGGTACCGGCGCCAAATACTGGCAATTAGTTACCTGGGGGGTATTACCTCCGGTTATATCGGCTACATTCAATCCAGCGGAAAACGGGGTAATATAGATATAATAGATCTTATTACCCCACAGCGCAATCGAAAAATAACCCGACCCGCAACCGTTAACATTTTTTGAAACCGGGCCATTAGGGGTAATGGTTACCTGTTGTAAAATTCCCTGGTCGGTAGCGGCATAAAACTGCTGTGCGTACCCTTTAACAAAAGTTAAAAGTATAACACTAAACAGCAATGCAGCTCTTTTTAGTAAAAGGTTTAAGTTAATGATATGTTCAGGCACAATAGTATGACCCAAATATACAGTATTACTAATATCTACACCGTATTAAGTGCAATTAATAATTAGCATATTACAAGCTTATCCCAAGCCTTATTGCCGATTTTGCCTCAGTACCTCCATTGTATGATACGCCATACATCAAACGGATATTAAGATATTGTAAACCAAAACCCAGTTCGGTATAGTTTTTAAGCGTGGGCGTATAAAGGTAATTTACATCGACAATTTCCTGTAGTTTAAACTTGCGAATCAGCGGGATCTTATTGGTGATGAAACCCGAAAAGTTGTGTTCAAAATGCCCTTCAAGATATTTATCAGGCGTACTGAAATCGTAGTAATCCAGCAAGAGAAATCGGTTTAACCTCGGCTTGTATGAAAGCACCTCGTTGCCTGCAAAGTGGAAATAATCGGGGAAGAATACGCTCTTAGCATTCAGGAATTTACCGGCTCCTATAAAAAATGAGCTGCTGCCATAAAAACCCATACTAATATCTGCCTTTGAAATCTCGGCGCTGATTTTATCATAATTAACATCCGAACCTAATACATTGCTGATACCTTTAGTGTAGTTTAAACTGATGGTTGGATATTTGGATGGCAGATAGCGCCTGCCCGAAGGATAGGTTTCGTATTTATTGCTGAAATCATAACTGGCCTGCAGGTTTACGGTGAGCGACTGATTTTCGGCGAACAACAGCGTATTATGATCAGGATCCAACGGGTTATTGGATGTAAACTGATGCGAGTGTGGATCAAATACACTAAATGAAGCTGTATTTAACAGTGCCTTACGGTTAGCCCATTCAACGGAGGCGCTGCCGCGCAGCCCTCCTGTTATCCTGCCCGAAAGTGAAGCCAAAGCAAACTGCTTTTGATATAGTTTTTTAAAGTTTTGTTGCGAAAGCAGACTGTGAACCGTATTCACAAAGGTTGACATAGGCGCCTGGCTATTTAGATCGACTACATCCGACCCTCCGCTTAAACTCAATGTAAAACGCTGCATTACTGGTAAGGCAACACCTCCCGAGCCATTTAACAGGTGATTGGAAAAGCCATACCGCACTTTGCCATTCAGCATAAAATAGCGGTTGTTTACGGTATCAATCAACTTGCTGTATGATGCGCCGTAATCAAAAGCCAAACCTTCTACTGTGTTATAAAGCAGGGAGCCGATGATTGGATCGTAATGAAAATATTCTTTTTTGTATCGATTGCGGGTATTGATGCCGGTGAAAAGCAGGTTTACCGGTTTAAATTTATTGTTGGCTTTATCCAGGGAGTCGAGGTACTCTTTTGATTCCCGTTTTTTGGCGAGTTTATCTTTATTGGTATAATCGGTAACCTCTTCGGCGGTAAGCGGGATTGGCCGGGCCTGGTTCCAATAAGTTGAGTCTTTGCTGATGCCTTTGGTGATCCGGAGCACTTCGTTAAAATCGGCTTTGTTCAGCGCAGGGTCGAGGTTGTAGTTTTTATAGATCGAAATAAAGTAACCTCCTAATTTAAATCCGAACAAACCTCCTGTAAATTCAAATTTAACAGAGGATGTCATCCAAATCTTTTCGCTAACAGGGAAAAACTGCTGGTTAATTTTAAGGGTATCAACAAAATTAATATTAGCCCTTTTGGTAATGTAAAGCTGCAGCCCGTAAATGCGCCAGCTATCATCCAAAATATAAATATATCCCTCAAAACATGGGTCGTGCAGCCGTTTAGGGCTTACCTGGATCTTGTTAATAGTTTCGCCATTTTCAACCGAAGTACCTATGTACCTGTAGTTATAATAAAACATGGCGTTATCAGCTACCGGCGATACCAGCGGGCGGTTGCTCAAGCCCCGCCAGGTTTCATAGTTCTGGTAAAAATTAACCGCCATATCCGATGCCCGGTTAAAGCTAAACGCCCGGTTACGGCCCGACACTTTTGACGACACCTGTTCCTCATGCACCTTATCGGGCCTTATAAAGCTATATTTTGACTCTGACTCAGAAAGGTAAACTATCCCGCGGCGATTTGAATCAAGGCCGGCTTCACTGGTAGCTTTTTGCACATCAAAACCCATAAAAGTTTTTGGGGCGGCCAATAGTTTTTGTAAGCCTTTGATGTAGATATCGCAGGTATAGGCTTTAACTTCGTTAAGATAGGTTTTCCGTTTTTTAATAGCCTTACGCATAATTGCATAAGCTGGATCTTCAGCCCCTGCATGCACAGTAACATCCTTAAGCTGGTAAGTTTCTGTTTGCAGGCTGATGTTGATAACCTGGTTAGCCGCAAGGTCAACAATTTTGCTTTGCTGGGCATAGCCAACTGCTTTATATTGAATTTCCCGCATGCCGGCATTTAAACGCAGCAAGTAAGTTCCTTCGCTGTTGGCAGATACTCCTATAGTAGTATTTTTTATAAAAACGGATGCAAAGGGGACGGGCTTACCTTCCTGGTTGGTTATTTTACCGCTAATGCTGAATTGCTGGGCATATGAAGAAAAATTGAATATTAAAAATAACGCAACTAAGGCTGGCTTCATTAAGCAGATGTTTATGCTAAGATGAAACTTATTAATTGATTGTTACAGCACTAAATTGTTAAATAATGTGAAAAGACACCCGGTTAGGATGCCTTTTTCTTTGATGTATCTTTGCTGCCAAGAGGCGGGTGTGGCTTATTTTTGATGTTCCAATCCTTAATATCAACCAGGCCTGGCTTTGTTTGATAATGCGATTTGCTTTTAGGGCACCTCACAATAAATTTACCTTTAACCTGTTCTATAACCGGCCTTTCGCCGCATTCCTTACAGAGTTCACAAAAGATATTTTCTTGTATAGGTATAAATTTTTCCATAGTAAATTACTCGAACATTAGTACGTTTAATTAATTATGGGGCCCTTTCGGTAATACAAATAACGTAATTTCTGAGCTCAAAAAATAAAATTCCTCACTAATAAACAAAAATAAACAACACAGGAATGCTTATTTTATCAGTGCAAGTAAATCTTCATCGCTGATAATAGGTATATTAAGTTTATTAGCTTTTTCTAACTTGGCAGGGCCCATATTTTCACCTGCGACCAGGTAATTAAGTTTAGCCGATATACTGCTCAATATCTTGCCACCGTTTTGTTCAATGATATCTTTCAGCTCATCACGCGAAAAGTTGCCAAATGTTCCCGATATAATAAAGTTCATTCCGGCAAGCTTTTCACTGGCCAGTACAACTTCTTTTTCTTCGGCAATAAATTGCAGGCCCTGCTCCCTTAGTTTTTGTATTTCCTGCCGATGGATTTCACCTGCAAAATATTCGATTATGCTTTGAGCTATCCGTTCGCCTATCTCTTCGGCAGCCGTAAGTTCTTCAACCGAAGCTTCCATTAATTTATCTATCGATTTAAAATGGAAAGCCAGCTTGCGGGCCACTGTTTCGCCTACATAACGGATGCCCAAACCAAACAGCACTTTTTCGAAAGGCATTTTTTTGGATGTTTCAATACCATCAAGCATATTATTGATCGATTTTTCGCCAAAACGGCCCAACTGTTTCAATTCGGCAGCATGGGTATGCAGCTCATAGATGTCGCTGATGTGGTTTATGAAGCCTCTGCTATATAAGGTTTCGATAGTTTCATCACCCAGCCCATCAATATTCATCGCTTTACGGCCAATGAAATGCTGCATCTTTCCAACAATCTGCGGCGGGCAGCCTTCATCATTGGGGCAATAAAACGCAGCTTCGCCTTCCTTGCGCTCAAGCGGAGTATCGCAGGCCGGACAGGTAACACGGTAAACAACAGGCACGGCGTCGGCCTTACGTTTTTCTGGGTTTACGCTAATGATCTTGGGGATAATTTCGCCGCCCTTTTCAACAAAAACTGTATCACCCTCATGCAGATCAAGTCGGATGATCTCATTGGCGTTGTGCAGCGTCGCGCGTTTTACCGTAGTACCTGCAAGCAGTACAGGCTTTAAATTGGCCACCGGGGTTACAGCACCGGTACGGCCTACCTGGTAAGTCACTTCAAGAAGCTCAGTCTCTACCCTTTCGGCCTTAAACTTGTAAGATATGGCCCAGCGCGGCGATTTGGCGGTAAAGCCAAGCTCCTGCTGCTGTGAGTAATTATTTACTTTAATAACAATGCCGTCAATATCATAGCTCAGGTTAAAACGTTCCTTATCCCATTTATTAATAAATTCCAAAACGCAATTAATATCCCCGCAAAGCTCACTATGCTCATTGGTATGGAAACCCCAGGTTTTAACAGCCTGCAGGCTTTCCCAATGGGTTTTAAATACAGTTTTTTCAGTATACAAAAAGTACAGGAAGCAATCAAGCGGGCGTTTGGCCACCTCTGCCGAATCCTGCATTTTTACTGTGCCTGAGGCAAAGTTACGGGGATTAGCATAAGGAACCTCCCCGCTTTCGATACGTTCATTATTCAACCTGTCAAAAGCTTTGCGGTGCATGAACACTTCACCGCGGATGTCAAAATAACCGGGGTAGCCTTCGCCGTGTAAACGTTTAGGTATGGTATGAATGGTTTTAATATTGGTGGTAACCTCGTCACCCTGTACACCATCGCCGCGGGTAACGGCCCGTACCAGTTTGCCGTCTTCATAAGTGAGGCTCATGCTCAAACCATCAAACTTAAGCTCACATACGTACTCAAAGTTATCACCAATGGCTTTGCGTATCCGCTGATCAAAATCAAATAGTTCCTGTTCATTATAGGTATTGCCCAACGATAACATCGGCCAGCGGTGCCTAACGGTTACAAATTCCTTGGTTATATCACCGCCTACTTTTTGTGTTGGCGAATCAGGGTCAGCAAACTCCGGGTATTCTTTTTCGAGTTTATTAAGCAACTCCAGTTTTTTATCAAAATCAAAATCAGAAATGGTTGGCATGGCCAGCACATAGTAGTTGTAATTGTGCTGTTTAAGTTCGGCGGTTAATACCTCTATTTGTTTTTTTGTTTCAGCTGATGACATAGGTACGAAGGTAATAATTTAGTTTATTTCATCCTTTTTACCGCGGTAAATACCAGCTTTAGGTAATAAAGTTTTTGTTGCCGGTAATAACAATAATTAGTATATGATATTTCATATAATACCTATAAAATAAATATGATAATTCTCTTTCATAAACGCGGCGCACATAGTAGATTTATCAAACAAAAACTACATCGAATGAAAACACTAAAAATCCTGATCCTGTCAGTATGGTTGATGCCTTTTTTGGCAACCGCGCAAACAAAACCACTAAAACATGCCCACAACCCTGCTGCAAACCATCACAAACTGCCGGTACGGGGTATTACTTATGATGACTTTAAAAGCTCGGTTGCTGATTTTGCCGACACCAGCAGTAAAAAAGCCCTTGCCGATTCGGCCTGGCTGCTATGGAAAACCGAGAAATGGGACGCCCTCGAAAAGTTCTTTACCGCCAACAACCTTAATGGCGGCTGGCCTCCAAATCGTGGCGCAGTAAATCTTATCATCATTACTTTAAAAAAAGGTGTGTTGATTGACCGTTATGGTGGTTATACCGATACTACCGGTACTTTCCAGGATAAAGGCACCTTTGTATCGCCAAAAGGTGTACCATTCCCTATGCGTGCTTTGCCGGATAATACCCTTAGCAAGCCATACAAAATTTATAAGGTTTTAAAAGCAATAGCCAAAGTTAGGCAAGGCAAGATTATTCCATGGTTTGGCAAACCAGGCTTGGGTATCCAGTATGAAGTACCAGCCACTGTTAACGACCTGAAAGCAGGCGGTTACATTGAAGAAGTAAAACAATAAAAAACGCGATATATTAAAATATGATCACAAAATATGAAGTAACAAAATCATTGTTGTTTGATGGAGACGAAGCCGAGGTCATACATAAAACCTTTAAACTGCCTGCCGGTGATATAAAATTCGGTGATTTTGCCAATAACAATTTTGAAGATCTGCATAAGGTAATTACACCCGACGACTTTAAAACCATTGTAAAAACAGGCGGCTTTAATGCCGATTTTCTTAATTTATACAAGGGCAGCGAAAAGCTCAGGCTATATTATGCTAAAAAGGGGAACTCTATTGCTGTTTTTGCATATGGCGAGTTTCAGCCCACACGGTATAAGCTTTATTTTGAAGGCTTGTGGATGTTGTAATACCAGCTGTTTATACAACAAAAAAACCTGCTATAACTGGCAGGTTTTTTTTGATTATTATCTTCTTTAATTAATGGTCAGTACTTGATGTTTCGCTGGCAACACTCATAGGGAATGTTAAACCGCCCGGAACCTGCGGGTTATCTTTTATTTCGACAGTACCGTCAATGTTTTGCTTTAATTTTGAACTGGAGATCCAGCCGGTAGCCTTGTCAACAACAACATCAGCCACCATAGTGCCTTTCATATTGTATTTCATGGGCATATTACTAACGGTTTTATAACCGGCAGTATTATCTGTTTCAAGTGTGGCATTTCCGTGTATCAGGTAGCTCTGTGGAGTGATATCAACCAGTTGATAAACAGCTATGACCTTCGCGCTCATAGCACCTTCCAGGTTATTTTTAATTGTCCATTTATCATTTTTTGCCACAACCGTTTCGGGCAGCACCGACATAGCCATTTCCAGGTTGCTTTTAAGCGCTCCTGATCCAAACGATTGGGTTAACTGCGTTTTCAACTGCTCTTTCTTTTCGGCCGGTACCTCCTTAAAGCCATCTATCATAGATGTGATCATATTCTCGGCGTTCTCTATCGACCTGATCCGGCCACTTCTGGTTAGCGTTGCGGTAAACGGTTTATTGGTTATGCCCGACATGATCCTGGCCATAATATTTGTGGTATCCTTATTATCAGAATCAAAGGCTACATTACCCGTGGGCAGCTGCATTTTCATACCCACTTTGGTATAATTAACCTCCATATAATAAAGAGAATCATTAACATTTAATACTTTGAATGACATTTTGCCGTCAATCGTCATATCGATATTATTAACCTGACCGTTTATAGTTTGCTTTACAACAGAGTGCGCTGTGGTAGACAAGTAATAACCATTGCCTTTAATTAGTTTTAAAGCCGGTTTTACCTTCTGCCCATAACCTGTTACCGCTCCTATAGCCAGTAAACCGGTCATCAAAATTTTCTTCATGATTGGTAATATGTAAGCGCTAAATATATTATAATATCTCTTACAAAAAACTCAAAATTCCTAACAATTAATTAAAAACAAATTCGTTAACTTTATACTGCGCTGGGGTCTTTAATTTTTCACACACCTAATTTAGCGGAAAGAGAGGTTTTTATGTTACAGCAGATAGCATTTATACCACAGCACCAGTTTCATGTGCTGATCAATTTTTCGGGAGAAGATGAACGTATTTTGGCAATTTTACCCAACGACGCAGGGAATTTCCGTGTGATTTACCAGGGTAAGACAATTGCCGAACTTAACCTGAATAAGGACGGCTGTACCTGCTATAAGGGTAAGCTAAAGAAAAACGTCATGGCCCAGCTCGAGCATCAGATAAAAAATCATTACGCGTAAGCTGTTAATAAAAAAGAATTTGATAGTTCATGGGAGATAAACCCATGGTTCATAGTCCATGAGTTTATACCCGTGGACTATCAATTAATTTCCGCTGTTTTTAGCCAGCATGGCTTCTCTGATAAATTTAACCGGTGCACTGCCGTAACTCAGGAACTTTTCGTTAAACTCTTTCAGTTTATATTTATCCCCCATTTTTTGTTTATAGGCATCCCTCAAATCTATAATTTCTTTATAGCCGGTATAATAACTTGTAAGCTGAACACTGGTTACGCTAACGCGTTTCCATTTGCCATCAGCTTCGGCCTGTTGTTGGAAAGCTTCGCGGGTTAATAGCTTAATTGCTTCATCTTTGGTCATACTGCCGCTATGAACACTATAATCCAAAATGGTGTTACATACCGAACGCAGGTTCCATTTATACCACATCAGCATCATTTCCGGCTCGTTATTGCCAAAGCCGTTCTCCAGCATCATTTGCTCGGTGTATACGGCCCAGCCTTCGGCCATGGCACCGTTACCAAACACAGCTTTGATGATACTTGGGGCTTTATTGGAGTATACACCCTGAACATAGTGCCCGGGCACAGCTTCGTGAATGCTCAGGATCTGTAAAATATAATTATTGTATTCACGCAGGTAGCTTTCGGCCTTTTCCTTGCTCCAGCCTGCCAGGCTGCCTACGTTATAGTACGAATTACCATTTTTATCGTACGGGCCAGGGCCGCTCATAGATGCGCCTGCCACACCCGCCATATAACCAGGCTCTTTACGAATGATCAATGGTTTTGACGGATCGAGCGTTAACAGGTCTTTAGCTTTAACAAAGGCATTAAGCTTTGGTATGATTTGTTCAATTGATGACTGAAAATCTTCAGGCTTTACATGCTTTGATGATAGGGTATCTATCAGCTGGCTTATCATCAGCAGACTATCGGCAGGTGCAGCCTGTTTACCAAAGTATTTTGGCCAAAGCTGCTTGCTGATCTTAGTCATCTCACGGTGAATGTATTTTTTTCGTTCAACGGCAGCATTGTAGATTTTCTCGGCAGTGTTGGTAGCTACAATTTCGTATTTAAACTTATCCTCATATAAATCCTTACCCAGCCTGAAACTTCTTGGGCGATCATTTTTAAGCGCTTTAAGCCAATCGGCATAGGCTTTAATAGCAACAACGCTCTGCGCAGCCCTGTCGGTCATTAGCTTTTGCTCAGCTTTGGGGATAGCGGTTTTCTTAAGCGAATCGGCAAAGTCTTTTCCTATTACATCAAGCCCACCCAGATTTTGCTCAATAGCCAAACTGGTAAGTTCAGCTACCGGGTTTTTAATCTGCTTTTGGGCGTCTTTATAATACTGCGGAATAAACGACATACGCTGATAAAAATGACGCAGACGTTTAGGCAAAGGCTCATAGTGCTCGTTCAGGATGTAAGCGAACGTGCCGATAACGTTATATGACGATGGGTCCCACTCATATTGTTTTAACTGGCGCACCTGCCATTGCAGGTATTCAAGCTGATTTTGCAGAATCTTGTAATCTATTTTATTAGCTTCAGACAGGGTATTTACCTCAAAGCGACTCAATGAATCAACCTGGTATTTGGCAAAGGTCACCAGCTTATCGCGGCTTTGCTCATTAGGCAACACCATCAGGCTGTCGTATTTATGATACCCTGCAGAGGTAGCCCAATCGGGGTTCAACTTCCAGAAGTTATCCAGAAACGTGTTCTCGTATTTAATAAAAGCTTCATCATCCTTCCCTAACAATGGGCCGGTGCCGCTGCCCCCATCTTTTTTACAGCCGATAAAGGCAACCATGAATAAAACAACGGCGAGTGCTAATTTTAAGAATATGTTTCTGACCACAACTGATGAGTTTTACAATGAAGCATAAACTTAAAACTTTTAAGCCAAATAAATCAAACCGGCGACGAATTTGTTACTTTAACAAACATTTGGCCCCAGGCTCTCGAGAGAGTAATAGCCCATCAAGAGGCAGTAGCCATTTTGTTAATTAAAAAGTTAAACACCTGGTTATTGCCTCTATTGTTATATTTAAATGTGAACTCATTCAGGTATGATTGCAAATGTCTGAGCGATACTTTATGGTATTGACCATATATCCCCCGTTTTAACAATGTCCAAAAGCCCTCAATCGTATTGGTGTGATACTCTCCCCGGGCATACTCTTCTTTTTCCTTGTTTAATACCTGATGTTCACGGAATATTTTATTTAAACCGGCATATCCACCAAAGCCGTCCGTTACAATAGTAGCATCTGTGCTCACTGATTGTTCAACAATGGGTTTGAGCGTTTTCCCATGTGCCTTATCTATGACCTGAAGCTTTAGACGGCCATCCCGCTCCAATAACCCAATCACGGGCTGTTTATCCTGCATGCCGGTGACCTGCAAATTATTATCGCGCCTTTCCTGCCGCTTTTTCTTTGAGTGATTGGCTTTTTTACCACCTAAATAAGTCTCATCTACCTCAACAATACCCTTAAACAAACCGCCATCCCCGCCGTCCCGCATGGCTTCCCGTATCCGCATCTGCAAATACCAGCCTGTCTTACGATTGCATCCCAGATCCCTGCTTAACTGACGTGCAGATAACCCCTTTTTCGCATTCAGCATTAATGAAATAGCCAAAAACCATTGCGGCAAAGGAAGTTTGGTGCCCTCGAAAACAGTGCCGACCAAAACGCTATAGCTGCGGTTACAGCTATTGCAAATATGCCGTTGGCTTTCCTGGCGCTTGCTGCTCCGTTTGCTGTTGCAATACGGGCATTCTGGCAATCCTTGCCATCTTAATCCTTCAAGATAGTCTATGCAACTGGACTGGTCTGGAAAACGCTTAATCGTCTCTATGATATTCATTATCATAAATATACAAATTATTCCTGCCTTTTCATGGGCTATTACTCTCTAAAGGGGATGCGTAACTAACTATTATAATTTTGATTTACCTATGAATAACGAACACCAGGTTTTATTTGATGAGATCACTCATTTACTACGGGGCGGCAACGCACATGCTGATCTGAAAAAAGCGCTCGATGGTTTACCGCCCAATCTTCGTGGGGTTAAAGTTGATAAACTTCCTTATACTATATGGCAACTGGTTGAACATATCCGGATAGCCCAGTGGGATATGCTTGAATTTAGCAAAGACGGCAGCCACGAATCACCAAACTGGCCCGATGATTACTGGCCAAAAGAGCTTGCACCCAAAGATGATGCAGCATGGGATAATAGCCTTGAACAGATTGACAGTGATTTGGAAGAGCTAATAGAAATGGTGAAAAGCGAGGATATTTATAAAAAAATTCCGCATGGCGATGGGCAAACTATACTCCGGGAAGCGTTACAAGCAGCCGATCATAACGCTTACCACATTGCCGAGATCATCATGATCAGAAGGTTATTAGCGGCCTGGTAATTATTTTCATGTCATTGCAAGCGTAGCGCAATGACATGAATTTAGTGTTATTACCTTGTCGTCTTCAGCACAAAATTAGTTATAGCCGTTACAAACTCCGGTTTAAGCGGTAAATCAGGCTCATTATAAGTTGCCTTGTTCTTTTCCTTATCTGCCGGGGCTTCTTTCAGCACATGGTTCATGTTAGGGATAATATCAAGTATAGCATCCGACTTTGCTTTTTTCAGCTTTTCGGCGTCACCAACAGTTACCTGTAAATCGGTGGTTCCCTGGATGATCAATACCGGGGCTTTTACCTTCCTGATCTCGCGCTGAGGGTTATACCTGAACCACGACATCAGGTATTTTTGAATACTTGGCCTGGCTATAAAGTATAATGCAGGGTCGATATTATCGGTTGTTTTTCCCCGCTTCAGGCTATCCAGCATACGATTAAATCCATCTGATATAAAAGCAGGCTGCGATTTCATTTGCTCGGTAAGGATCTTATCGGCCGAATCGCCGGCACCGGCTACAGATATAAAGCCCTTTATCGGCTCATCAAGCGAAGCCATCATGCCAACTAACGAACCTTCGCTGTGTCCAAGAATAATTATCCGTGAAAAACGCTCATCTGACGAAAGCATGTTAAGCAAGGCGGCGGCATCTTCTACATAATCCTCAAACCTGATCTCGTTTTCCTTAATGGAAGTTGTGCTTTGCCCAACCAGGCGTTTATCGTAACGAAGTGATGCTATGCCTTTTTTTCCCAGTTCATTAGCTATCATTTTATAAACATTGGCGTGAAGCCCCAATTTAGGACTGTTACCGTCCCTGTCGGTAGGGCCAGAGCCTGCAATGATCAATACCAACGGCACCTTTCCGTTAGCATCCTTAGGCATGGCCAATGTTCCGGATATTGAACCCAATAAAGTTTTAACAGTTACAGGCGACTCAACCAAAGAAGGATCGGTAGATATGCTTGTAGCCGCCGCCGTACTTGGCGCAGCAGTTGCAGCCGGCGCTTTGTACGGTGTCAATGACAGGCCTGTAAATTTATTATCGGCATTTAATGATATATTTAATAAAAAAACACTTTTCTGAAATGTAGCTTTATAATGCGCTATCGGGGTTTCATAGCTTTCAAAATCAGCCTGTAACAATGAGCCCAATTGTGTTTTTAACTGCACAGTTGTACTTTTGAAATCGGCTTGTGAAAGTGCCTTCTTCATTTCTGGCCCAAACAAGCTGTACACGCTATCCGGCTGGTTATTGTTATATAGTTGCTTAAACTTATTTAAAGCCACAGCATAGTTGGCCGGTGGCATTTGGGCAAACAATTTCCCTGCAAAACAGGTAATTAATATAAACAGATACAGTTTTTTCATGTTATAATGGTCAATATACAGTGCGATGATGTATTGAGGCCGAAAATAAAGAAAAAATCATGTTGTTTTGTTTATTTATGCCATTGCGCGCGTTTTGGCAAACAATATTTAGTTGTAATAATGTAAACCCTTTTACCCGGCATAATCCATACTAATGTTGCAACATTGTTTGATATTATATCGTTAAAATACCAATGCAATACATATAGTTTTATATATATTGTATTATATTGCGATACATTTTATAATTTTTTAAACTATAGCAAACTTCTACATCTACTAATTAATGAGGGTTTTAACAGCAGGCTTTTTTTTTGCATTCCTGACAGGAATGTATTGTAATTCGTTTGCTCAAACAAAACCTTCAACAATACAGGGTAAAGTTTTAATCGAAAATAACCAACCGGCCGATGCAGCCACCGCAGTATTGCTTGCTGCTGCCGATTCATCTGTATTAAAATCAAACATGGTAAATAAAAATGGCCAGTTTGAATTTCAGGGACTACAGCCTGATAGCTACCTCGTGCTTATCAGCAAAATAGGTTACGTAAAAGTTTATGCCGGCCCTTATAAAGTTACCGCAGGCCAAAAAATAACAGCCAACGATATTGTTTTAAAACTTTCGGATAACCAGCTAAAAGAAGTTAAGGTAGTTGCCCGAAAGCCATATATTGAGGTAAAACCCGGTAAAATTGTATTAAGTGTACAAAACAGCATCCTGGCCGAGGGAAATTCGGCCTTTGATATCTTGCGGCAATCGCCTGGGGTAAGGGTTAACAGCAACGAAACTTTAAGTATTAACGGCAGACAAGCAGCATTAATAACCATCGACGGTAAACCTACCAACCTTACCGGCGATGATCTTACCAGTTTGCTCCGCAGTATGCAAAGCAGCACTATTGACCAGGTTGAAATGATCAGCAGCCCATCGGCCAAATACGATGCATCAGGCGGGGGCATCATCAACATCATTTTAAAAAAGGGTAAAAACCTGGGCACCAACGGTACGGTTACTGCCATGGCGGGTTATGGAAAGTATTACAAAAGTACAGCAGGCATTGTTTTCAACAACCGCACCAGTAAACTCAATATTTTTGGAAATTACACTTACGATAATAATAAAGGCACACGCACTATTACAACCAACCGTAATATTACTTATAACGAAACCCTGAGTAATTACGATGTTGATTATAACAATATTCAAAAAACCACTAACCACAACTTTAAAATAGGGGCCGATTATACCATCAACCCAAAGCAAACTATAGGCTTTTTAGTAAGCGGAATTATCAGGAGTGATGATTTTACAAAGCACAACGACCTCTACATCAGCAATCAGCATCAGCTCGATTCAGTAATCAGGGCCCGTTCAAACCTCGACAGGGGCA
Source organism: Mucilaginibacter gossypii (assembly GCF_017569325.2). NCBI lineage: Bacteria > Pseudomonadati > Bacteroidota > Sphingobacteriia > Sphingobacteriales > Sphingobacteriaceae > Mucilaginibacter > Mucilaginibacter gossypii. The sequence goes on from NZ_CP071878.2 coordinate 4,603,709, forward strand.
GCAACTATTTAAACTACAATATCAATTATAACGCGGTGTTGGATAAAAGCGGCCGCAGTATCTCGGTAGATGGTAACTATTCAACCTACACCCGCCACTCTAATGAATTTATTACCAATAGCTTTTTTACCCCGGCGGGCAATACTTACCGCGATGATCTTGAGTTGGAAAACCTTTCGCCGTCAGATATTCACATCTGGACATCAAAAGTTGATTTTGTTAACCCATTAAATAAAACCTCACGATTGGAGACAGGCATTAAATATAACAACACCCGCAGCAATAATAATCTCATTTTTGGCCCCAAAATAAACAACATATATGAGGCCGACCCCAATTTCAGCAACAGGTTCCTTTACACCGAAGCAGTGAGCGCGGGGTATATCAATTATGTAAATAAAATAGGTAAGTGGGATATTACCGCAGGTGTACGTGCCGAAAACACTCATGCAACCGGCAAATCATGGGGATTAAATGAGCGGGTACCGATGATAAATACCAATAATTATTTTAACCTCTTTCCGCAGTTACAGATAAGCTATGAGGCCGATAAAAAAAACATCATCGGTATTGGTTATAACCGTGGTATTCACAGACCGCTTTATGAAGATATCAATCCATTTTTGTACTATACCGACCTGTATGATTATCGTGCAGGCAACCCTCAGCTAAAGCCGGAATACACCAACACTATACAGATTTCCCATACTTATAATCAAACTTTTTCAACTGAGCTATATTATACGGTTACTAATAATGCTTATGATTTTCCAGTATATCAGCAAAATGATTCGACTAAGGTTAACATAACTCTCCGTAAAAACTTCGGGCAGATCTTTGTTTACGGGGCTTCATTCTATGCGCCTGTGCAATTTACCAGATGGTGGTCGGCCAGTTTTAATCTTGATGCTATTTATGTGCGTTACAAAGCGTACGCGCAAAACGGGGATTTTGACAGGGGTAAGCAGGACATTATTTTTGGCAGCACACAAAATTTCACCATCACCGGTACATTACTTGGTGAAATATCGGGCAGGTATGAAACCCCAACTATTTACGGCATCAATGAATTAAAAGCAAGCTATTCGGTAAACGCGGGTATCAGCAAGCAAATATTGGATAAGCGGGGCACTGTTAAATTAGCACTAAACGATGTATTTAATACCGACAGAGGGCGCAACCATGCCAGCTATCAAAACATTGACCTTTCGGAGGTAAACAAACGCGATACGCGCATTGTAAGGCTCAATTTTACCTATCGTTTTGGCAAAAGCACCATTAAATCGGCTAACAAACGCAATACGGGTAATGATGATGAGCGCCGCCGCACCGGAAATTAATAATGCGCATACCTAACCTTTAATTCAGGGTATTTGCCTTTTATATGGGTAACAAAGAAATGCCCAAGCGAATCGGAGCTAATAAACTTGTTATAGGCAGATAAAGGAAAACCAAAGTACTGCCACACACCGTCATTTTCCCGAAATTCGAGTTCAAGAATGCGGGCCTCAGGGTCATAGCCAACGCTGCTTAAAGCCGATGATTGTACTGTACGTCGTTGCATTTATTATATATACTATATTAAATACAAAAAAGTTTTTAAAATATCAGCCCGCGTGACCGCTTATCATACTGGTTAAAATGATAAGCAGTACAAGTACAGTAATGGCTGTGTACAGGTAATCTTTTTCCATAACAAAGCCAATAGCCGAAAACACCACCCTGATAACCGGCGTAGCTATCAGCAAAATTATCCCGGCCTGAATAATGGCCCTGCCGCGTAAGGTAAATATCCCCTGTATAATACCACCCGGATTACTCACAAAATCGGGCACACCAACAAATTTGCTATAATCAACGTGGGTTTGTCCATGTCTGTACAGGTAAATAACCCCACCAATAAAAATAACGCTCATTGATACCAGCACTCCCGTGCGCAGTATCCAGCCTATTACGGCTTGCATATCGGTATCTTTGAATTTGTTCATTAGCTCAATTGTTCATTAGTTCATTGGTGGCTTAGTTCAAAAAGCATTCATTAAATCTGTCATTCTATACTTCAGAAAAGACCAATGAACGATTGAACTAATGAACCAGTGAACTATATAGTTCCTGTAATTCCTTTATATATCATTTGCGATGCCAAAAAAGTAACCACCACGGCAAAAACCACGCGTAGCCATCCCGATGAAGAGGTATGTACCAATATTTTTGATCCGCTTAAGGCACCTAATAAAACCCCTATAGCTACCGGCATCGAAAGCCCCGGATCAATGTACCCCCGTTGCAGGTAAACTACTGCACTTGCGGCTGCCGTAACCCCTATCATAAAGTTACTGGTAGTAGTTGATACCTTAAAAGGGATGCGCATAATGCCATCCATCGCCAAAACCTTCAGCGCTCCCGAACCTATGCCCAGCAAGCCTGATATTACGCCTGCAAAAAGCATCATGAAAAATCCACCGCCTACGTTCCTTACCGAATAGGTTACCTCCCCTGTTGGGCCGGGGAAACTGCCGTTTAATTTTAGCTTTTCGGCTAGTACACTTTTTTGCTGATGGATTTGCTGCGATTTTTTCCGTAACGACATTACTGCCGAAAGGATCAGGATCACTCCGAATAAAACTGCTATAAAATTAGTCGGGATATAAACCGCTATCAGTGCGCCAACCATGGCGCCAGCCGTTGTGGCAATCTCCAGGAACATCCCCAGCCTGATATTGGTGATTCCTTCTTTAACGTACGCTGCGGCAGAACCTGATGATGTAGCAATAACCGAGATCAGCGAAGCCCCGATGGCGTATTGAATATCCACCCCAAGTAAAATAGTGAGCAGCGGAATAATAACAACCCCGCCACCCAACCCGGTTAACGAGCCCAGCAAGCCCGCCAAATATGACCCAACAAGTATAATAAGTGTTAGTACTGTTACCGACATAGGGTAATTGATATTTACTGGCTAAAGTAAGGATTTTATCATTAGGTAAGGGAGCCGACAAATCATTGCTTATGTTAATGGTAGTTTTGTAATACAACTATTGAAAATATCCTGATGACAATGAAATGAATCCTCCCAATGAACTAATTTCTTAATTTCGCCCTATGGGTTACTCAAGTTTACAAGCCTGCATTACCGATCTCGAAAAAAATGGTCACTTGGTTCGTATCAAAGAACAGGTTGATCCCTATCTGCAAATGGCTGCAATACATTTACGTGTATTTGAAAATGAGGGGCCCGCTATATTATTTGAGAATGTAAAAGGCAGTAAATTCCCCGCAGTATCTAACCTGTTTGGTACACTCGACAGGTCGAAATTCATATTCAGGGACACGCTCGAAAAGATCAAGGTTCTGGTCGATATTAAAAACGATCCCATAAAGGCTATAAAAAATCCTTTTAAATATGCAGGTGTTGGCTTAACGGCGCTCTCGGCATTGCCTATGAAAAGCGGTGCAGGCGCGCCTATTAAATTTGGCAAATGCAACATCAGCGATATCCCGCAAATTGTTAACTGGCCTATGGATGGCGGCCCATTTGTTACCATGCCACAGGTATATACCGAAGATGTGGATAAACCCGGCATCATGAACGCCAACCTGGGTATGTACCGCATTCAGCTGGCTGGTAATGATTACATCCCAAACCAGGAAATTGGTTTACATTACCAGATACACCGGGGTATTGGTGTGCATCAAACCAAAGCCAATGCCAAAGGGCAACCCTTAAAAGTTAGCATTTTTGTAGGCGGGCCACCGGCACATCCGGTAGCTGCCGTAATGCCCCTGCCCGAAGGCTTATCAGAAATGACTTTTGCAGGCGCATTAGGGAACCGTCGCTTCCGATACTTTTATGATGCCGAAGGTTTCTGTATTTCGGCTGATGCTGATTTTGTGATCACTGGCACAGTTATGCCGCACGAAAATAAACCTGAAGGACCATTTGGCGATCATTTGGGCTATTACAGTTTGGTACATCCTTTCCCGCTGATGAAAGTACATAACGTTTATCACCGTAAAGATGCTGTATGGTCGTTTACTGTGGTTGGTCGCCCGCCGCAGGAGGATACCAGTTTTGGGGCACTGATCCACGAAATTACAGGTTCGGCTATTCCTAAAGAAATTCCGGGCTTGCATGCAGTTAACGCTGTTGACGCGGCAGGTGTACATCCCCTCCTTTTTGCCATTGGCAGCGAGCGTTATACCCCCTATCTTAAAGAGCGCAAACCACAGGAGATAGTTACTATCGCCAATCACATATTGGGCAAAGGCCAGCTAAGTCTTGCTAAATACCTATTCATTGCCGCGCAGGAAGATGACCCAAAACTTAATGTAAACGATATTGGTGGTTTCCTGAAGCATATTCTGCAAAGGATAGATCTTACCCGCGACCTGCATTTTTATACCAATACAACCATCGATACACTTGACTATAGCGGCGAAGGCTTAAACTCGGGTAGTAAATTAGCTGTTACCGTAGCCGGCGAAATCAAGCGTGAACTGTGGGCTGAGCTGCCCGATTGGTTTAGTCTCCCCCGCCCTATCAGTGCTTACAAAATGGCCATGCCTGGTGTGCTCATGGTTGAAGTGCCCAAACATGTAAATCACAAGGACATAGATAATATTATCAGCATTATAGAATACAGCCTGCAGGATGAAGACCTTACCGGCTTGCCCTTAATGGTACTTTGCGATGATGCCCGTTTCGCCGCACAAACCGTCAACAATTTCGTCTGGGTAACCTTTACCCGCAGCAACCCATCGCATGATATTTACGGTGTGGGCAGCTTTACAGAACACAAACACTGGGGTTGTAAAGGCCCAATGATTATTGATGCCAGGATAAAACCCCATCATGCCCCTGTGCTTGAACGGGTACCTGAGGTTGAAAAAACAGTGGACAAATTGGGCGAAAAAGGCGGATCGTTGTTTGGGGTTATTTGAGTCTGAACCGGGATTAAACAGATTCGGGGATTTATAGGATTTCCAATTCTGTTAATTCTTAAATCCTGCAAATTCTTATTCAGACAGCGTTAAGGATTGCAGCGGATACCGGCCATGTGGCTAAGGCCCGCGCAGTATGCGCGGAAAGCCTGGGCCGCAGGCAACGCCATTATTGATTTCGGATCTGGCATGTTCGATTTCGGATTTGAAAATATTATTGTCTTAAAAAGTCACAAGTGAGCCACGCACAATCAAGCGCGCAACACTTGCGCCAAAAGAAGAAAATACATATATCCTCGTTGCCGTGTCCCCACGGCAACTTTTGCCTTAGCCGAGTATTTAAAGAGAGGCTCCAATCTATTCAAATTAGATACTTCAATTACTCAAAATCTAACTTTAAACGCAACCAAGGCACTTTTTCAAAAAATAAACCTCTAATAAACTCTTAATCTACAATCACTAATCACTATATTAGCATCCTTTTAATTTTAATCATGGATATATTTTACGGAACAGGGGTAGCTATGGTAACCCCTTTTCATGCGGATGGTCAAATTGACTACAACGGGTTGAGAAACCTGATTGAACATTTGATTGATGGCGGGGTGGAATACCTGGTGTCGTTAGGTACAACCGGCGAAAGTGCCACATTGAGCGAGGCTGAGCGAAAGCAGGTTTGGGCTTTCACAGCCGAAGTGGTAAATAAGCGCGTTGGCCTGGTGGCGGGTATTGGCGGTAATAATACTCATGAAGTTGTTGAGCAAATAAAATCGTTTGATACAGAAGGCTATGATGCTATACTTTCAGCAAGCCCGCATTATAACAAACCTACCCAGGAGGGCATTTATCAGCACTACAGGGCTATAGCACAAAATACTAAACTACCTATAATCCTGTATAACGTACCAAGCCGTACAGGCAGTACCATCAGCGCCGAAACAACTGTACGCCTGGCAAAGGAGTTTAAAAACATAATCGGCATCAAAGAAGCATCGGGCAATTTCGACCTGTTTAACCAGTTGATGCGCGACAAACCCGAGGATTTCCTGTTTATATCAGGCGATGATCCGGTTACTTTGCCCATGATGGCTTTAGGCGGGGTTGGTGCGATATCTGTTATTGGTAATGCTTTGCCGCGTCAATTATCTGACATGGTTAGGCTTTTGCTGAATAATGATTATAAAGGCGCGCACGAAGCACATTTTAACCTGATTGAGTTTACCCGATTAATGTTTGCCGAAGGTAGCCCTGCAGGTGTTAAAACTGCCCTAAAACAATTAGGCATCTGCGGCGATACAGTACGGCTACCATTGGTACAGGTAAGCGAAAAAACTGCAGATGCTATTGCCGTTGAGCTTAAAAAGCTGGCTCCGGTAGCAGTAAAAGCATAAAATACAAGAATCCTCTACAAGCGTCATTGCTATGTACGAAGCAATCCCCTATTAGCAGGTATGCCCTGTAAAGTTTGCCATTGCTTCGTACCTGGCAATGACGTTTTTTATATTCCCTGGAGTGCTTTTTTAGCCACATGTCGAAGCTTTCCATAAAATAAAAAACCCGGTCAATGGACCGGGTTTTTTATTGGAATAAGATGATAAAAATCTTACTAAGCCTCTTTATTCTTCGCCTCCTGAACTTCAAGGCGGATTGCCTGTGCCAGGTTTTTTAGATCCTGCATACCTTTACGTACACGTGTACCGGCAGCGCTGTTTCCTTTATTGTAGAATTTGTCGGCGTCGGCCTCTAAAGCTGCTACAAGCTCTTTTACTTCAGTAAATTTTTTCATTTAATTACTCCTTTTAAATTTTGAGGTTTATTGTTTTAATTAAAGCTAAGCTAAAATGTTTTTTGTTAATTAAAAACTTTTAAAGCCAAAAAATACGGCCTTAATAGTGGTTTTTTTCCACATTTTAAGCTCTTTAAGTTTATTAGCGCCCGTTTATTTTTTATTAAAAAGTTTAAACCAAACCTATACTTTAAAATAAGTTTTATTAATAATTAAAATACGAAACATAAACTACCATAAATAATATTTACAGCCAACTATACAATCTAAACACAGTATTTAAATACTATTAAGTATTAATATATTCAGCAGGTTTAAAAAGTCTGCTGCAGTATGTCAGGATAGTGTTCGTGCACTTTTAGTATCAATTCGCCAAATAAAGTGTTAGCCCAGGCAAACCATTTGCGGGTAAAGTCCTTTGCATCGTCTTTATTAAAGGATTCGTGCATGAAACCGGTGCCTGCATGTGTGCTTTTCAGCCATTTGATACACTGTACAATCTCTGCTTTATCGGTTGATGTAATACCGCGCATAATGATTGCCATTGGCCAAATATAACCTATACCCACGTGCGGACCACCAATGCCTTCGGCAGCTGTGCCTTTAAAATAGTAAGGATTACTATCGCTCAACACAAACTTACGGGTGCTTTGGTACAGCGGGTCATCAACTTTTACAGAATCAAGATAAGGCAGGGCCAACAGACTCGGAACGTTCGAGTCATCCATGAAAAGTTGATTTCCATAACCATCAACTTCAAACGGAATAACCTGGCCAAATTGCGGGTGATTACCCACAGCGTATTGCTTAAGCGCTGCCTGAACCTCATTTGCTAATGCTTTGCAGGCATCAGCGGTGGCACTATCATGGCCTATAGTGCTGTACATTTCGGCCATCTGATTTAAGCTTGCTACCGCGAAATAGTTTGACGGGATCAGGAATGGATAAATGGTTGCATCATCCGACGGACGGAAGATAGAGCAGATCAAACCAACGGGTTTAACGGGATTCCCATAGCCTCTGTTTGGTGCGGTATCACTTTGTGTTTCGGTTTTACGTTGGAAGAAGTACGGGCCTTTACCATCCTTACGTTGCTGCTCTTTAAAAGTAGCGAGGATGATCTTACCTGCCTTTTGCCAGTTATCGTCAAAGAAGCTGCTGTCGCCACTTATTTTCCAATAATTGTAAGCCAGCCTTACAGGGTAGCAAAGTGAATCTATTTCCCATTTGCGTTCGTGCAATTCGGGTTTCATGGTAGTGCGATCGCTGTCCCATTCGCTGCCGGTTGGGCCCTCGTTAAAGGCATTTGCATACGGGTCAATGATCACGCACTTAGCCTGGCGGCTCAATACACCCTGGATTAATTTTTTTAATGCCGGGTCATTTTTAATAAGTGGTAGATACGGCCAAACCTGTGCCGATGAATCACGCATCCACATAGCGTTGATATCGCCCGTGATTACGAAGGTATCAGGCTTACCATCTTTTTCAGAATAGTTTACGGTAGTATCTAAAGTGTTTGGATAGCAGTTTTCAAAAAGCCAGGCAACTTCAGGGTCTTTGATGTCGGCCTTAACCTTTTTAATGATGGCTTCAACAGCCTTGCTGGTGAACTTACGGTCGGCCAGTTTTGGGCGCTGGCTTTCAAAGGCAGGAGCCACAGCCGAAGCAAATACAGGAGTTACACCTAAACCGATACCGGCAGCTGCAACGCTGTTAATTTTTATAAAATGTCGTCTGGTTAATTTCATGGTTTTGATATGGTAGGCGTAAAAATAGAAAAGGGTTTTTGTTAAACAAAAAAGCTTGCTAAAATAATTTAGAAACGTTTTATCAAGGATTTTTAAGGGGTAGCAATCTTCAACGTAGAGACGCATCACATACGTCTGCCCAAAGGGCAAAAGCTCCTCCCCATTTATTCACCATAGCGGCATTTCAAACTGGAGATGCATGTGATGCCTCTACATCAAATGCAAAAAAACAAAAAAGCCTCGGATCTCTCCGAGGCTTCTAAGTATTATCAAATGCGTTTAAGCAATCTCTAATTTATTTTCTTTGTAATAACCGGCCTTTAATTTTTCACCGATAGCGCTGTACGCATCAAGGGTACGTTGTACATCCTCCAAACTATGAGCCGCTGTTGGGATCAGCCTTAGTACAATTAAGCCTTTAGGGATAACCGGGTACACTACTATCGAGCAAAAGATACCATAGTTCTCGCGCAAGTCTCGGGTTAGGGCTGTGGCCTCAAAAAGATCACCCTTTAGAAATACCGGGGTAACCATCGTGTTTGAAGCACCCAGATCAAAGCCACGTTCTTTTAAACCTGCTTGCAAGGTATTTGCAATCAACCATAATTTCTCGCGAAGTTCTGGTTGAGTCTTTAACATTTCAAAGCGTTTTTTCAAACCTAATACCATAGGCATTGGCAACGCCTTGGCAAAAGTTTGCGAACGCATGTTGTAGCGCAGGTAGTGGATAATATCCTGATCGGCAGCTACAAAAGCGCCAATACCCGCCATTGATTTGGCAAAGGTGGCAAAGTACACATCCACCTCGTCCATACAATGCTGCTCTTCATGCGTACCCGCACCGGTTTTACCCATGGTACCAAAACCGTGTGCGTCATCAACCAGTAAACGGAAGTTAAATTTCTTTTTAAGATCGGCAACTGCTTTAAGTTTGCCTTGCGCACCCGACATACCAAAAACACCTTCGGTAATTAACAGGATACCGCCGCCGGTTTGTTCGGTTAGGCGAGTTGCACGTTCAAGCTGTTTTTCGCAGCTTTCAATATCGTTGTGCTGGTAAACAAAGCGTTTACCCATATGTAAACGTACGCCATCAATGATACAGGCGTGCGATTCGGCATCGTAAACAATAACGTCATTCCGGTCAACTAGTGCATCAATTATAGACACCATTCCCTGGTAACCGTAATTTAGCAAAAAGGCCGATTGCTTGCCAACAAAAGCAGCGAGGTTGTTCTCCAGCTCTTCGTGATGAATTGAGTTCCCCGACATCATCCTTGCACCCATAGGGTAAGCCATACCGTAATCGGCAGCGGCTTGCGCATCAGCCTGCCTTACTTCGGGATGATTAGCCAAGCCAAGGTAATTATTAAGACTCCAAACTAAATGCTCTTTTCCCTTAAACTCCATGTGCGGGCCTATCTCACCTTCCAGCTTAGGAAAAGAAAAATAACCATGCGACCACTTTTGATGCTGACCTATCGGCCCACCCAAGCTTTTTGTTATTTTATCAAATAAATCCAAAATGAATTGTTTTTATAAATTTAGTTGCAAATATAGCCGTTAAAACACCTTTAAACAATAGCTATAACTTTTTAGAATAGCTTATAACCTACGGAAGAGAAACAAGAAACCAAGAGGGAAGAATCAAGAGAAGAAATATTCTTTGGCCTAAATATAAAACGGCTGTCATTTCGACGAAAAGAGTGATGGCCTGTGTGATCAGGTGAGGAGAAATCTTATACGCCCTGCAATTACTACATACAACGCGCCACTGCATAGCATACAAGATTTCTCTTTCGCCCCAACGCCCTCTGCCCCCCCTTGCTCTATCGAAATGACATTTTTTATTTACTATAATAACAAAAAGGGAGATCAACTTTCAGATTTAATTCTTTTGTTGACCTCCCATTCAATTATTGTGGTTTTTCTATTTTATCTTGTCTCTTGATTCTAAAAGTCCTGACTCTCTTAGTCCGCGTTTCCGTGAAGGTATGAATTGTTATTCCTTATCTCTACGTTACCTTCGCTATCCTGCATCAGGGAAAAACGTGAGATCTGGCTTTCGTCAGATGCAGGCGTATCCTGCAATGCTATCTCTTTACGTTTGTAAGCCGGTACATTTTCCAATTCCTGGATATTACCTGTACGCAGTTTCATGCTCAGGTCTTTCAGCCTCATAATACGCTCGCGCGATTTTTTTAACTGCTCTTCTATCGATTCGTTGGTTTTATTATCATCGGCGCCAACCGGTTGCGGTGCAGGAGTTGGCTCCGGCTCAGGCTCGGGCATACGTGGCTGTTCCCTTACAGGCTGCTCGTAGCTAACCGGTTCACTCATTTTAAAAGTAAACCCGGCAGTATCTGGCTCGTTATCAACCTCTGGCTCTTCATTCATTAGGCTATGCCTTACAACAGCAGGTTCTTCCTGGCGACTGCCGGCAAACATATCAAACAACCCAGCTTGCTTTGCATCTTCTTTAGGTGCTTTAGCATAAGGCTCGGCAGGAGCATCAACCTTAACTGGTTTAATAAACTCGTTAACCGGCCTTGCCTGCTGAGGCTCTTCAGGAACCAGCATTGAAACTATTTTCTTGTTGCTATTTTCCTTTTCGCGCTCATCTTTGGTTTGGAAACCGGTAGCAATGATAGTTACTGATAATTGCTCGCCCAGGTTTTCGTCGATACAGTTACCCCAGATGAGGTCGGCAGCTAAGCCGGCTTCTTCCTGGATATAATCAGTAATTACGCTGATCTCATCCATGGTAACCTCTTTAAGGCCCGAGCTGATGTTCAGCAAAATATATCTTGCGCCTTCAATTTCATTATCTTTCAACAACGGCGATGCCAACGCGCCTTCAACGGCTTTAAGAGCACGGTTTTCCCCATCGGCGCTAAAGCTGCCCATGATTGATACACCGCTATCCTTCATTACCGTGCGCACATCCTTAAAGTCCACGTTTATATAACCCGGCAAGGTAATGATCTCTGCAATGCCTTTAGCAGCCGTAGTCAATATATTATCAGCCTGTGCAAATGCAGAGCTCATGGTAAGGTTACCAAAGATCTGACGAAGCCTGTCGTTCGAAATAACGAGGAACGAATCGACATACTTGCGCAGTTCTTCCAAACCTGCATCGGCCTGCATTTTACGGCGTTTACCTTCAAAAGAGAAAGGTGTGGTTATGATACCCACCGTCAATATATCCATTTCGCGCGCAGCCTTGGCAATGATAGGGCTTGCGCCTGTACCTGTGCCACCGCCCATACCAGCTGTGATAAACAGCATTTTGGTATTAACGCCCAACATCTGTTTAATATCGTCGATATTTTCAATAGCCGAATTTTTACCAACTTCGGGTATTGAGCCTGCACCCATGCCCTCGGTTAAACTGGCACCCAATTGCACCTTGTTAGGTATAGGGCTCAGCTCCAATGCCTGGGCATCAGTGTTGCATATTATAAAATCAACACCGGTAATTCCTTGCCTGTACATATGGTTTACCGCGTTACCACCACCACCGCCAACACCAATTACCTTGATGATTGACGATTTTTCTTTTAACATTTCAAAATGCATAATCTTCGTTTTCAGCTATATGTAATTCAACCCAACATTAGATTTTACCATCGTAATAATAACACTTTTTCAACAAGGTTTATCCACATTTGTGAGCAATGTGAATAAGTTTAACCCTTGTGAATAAATATTATTTCAGAAAGTCCTCATCCTTAATGTCATCCTTAATAAATGTTATACTTTTTTTCAGCAGCCTGTCTAACAAACCACCTTCTTTACTTTTCGCATCGTATTTTGGCTTAGCCGTTTTCACTTCGGCAGGGATTGCTTCATTCATGTATTCCATTTTCTGGATACCTTTTATTAACAAACCAATACCAGTAGCAAAAGTTGGGCTTTGCAATTCTTCGTATGTACCTTTTGGCAGCACTTCGTTTTTGGCCAGATGCTCGGTAGGGTAACCTACGCGGCAATCTAAACCGGTTACAAACTCAACCAGTTGACGCAAGTGTTTCAACTGTGCACCGCCGCCTGTTATCACGATACCAGCAATCAGCTTTTTCTCGTAGCCTGATGATTTGATCTCGTAGTAAACATGCTCCACGATCTCTTCCATACGGGCTTGAATTACATAAGCCAGGTTTTTCACCGAAATTTCTTTTGGCTCACGGCCACGCAAACCTGGCACACATACAATCTCATTTTCCTTGTTCTCATCGGCCAGGGCAGATCCAAACCTTACTTTCAGTTGCTCGGCAATGTTGCGCATTACTGAACAGCCTTCGCGGATATCCTCAGTTACACTATTGCCGCCGAAAGGGATAACAGCTGTATGGCGAATGATACCTTCATGGAAAATAGCTACGTCGGTAGTACCGCCACCGATATCAACCAAAACCACGCCGGCTTCTTTTTCCTCTTCGCTCAAAACAGATTCTGAAGATGCCAGCGGCTCAAGGATCAGTTCCTGGCTCTCCAGGCTGGCCTTGTTAACACATTTTACGATGTTTTTGATGGCCGTAACCTGACCAGATATGATATGGAAGTTAGCCTCAAGCCGAACGCCAGCCATACCTATCGGATCTTTAATACCGGGCTCATTATCCACAGTAAACTCCTGCGGTAATACGTGGATGATCTCCTCGCCAGGAGGCATCACCAGGTTATACATATCTTCTATCAGCTTATCAATATCCTTACGACCGATCTCTGATTGCAGATCGCGACGGGTTATTAAACCACGGTGCTGTAAACTTTTAATGTGCTGACCGGCAATTCCCACGTTCACTACCCTGATTTCTACATTTGATTGCGAGCCCGCCACCTCCACCGCCTGATGAATGCCTTGTACTGTTTTATCTATATTTGAAACCACGCCGCGCGTCACACCCGCAGATTCGGCCTTGCCAATCCCTAAAACCTCAATCTTCCCGTTCTTGCTCCTGCGCCCAACAATGGCACATATCTTGGTAGTCCCGATATCCAATCCTACTACAATTGGCGAACTTTTTTCCTGAGTTGAGCTTTTGTCCATATTACAATTTAATTTGAGATGTATCCCTTTTCGTCCTAAGCGAATCCTGTTTGGCAGTTTTAGCTGCCTTAATTGAATCTGCTTTTATATTTTCATTTTTTATACCAATAACCTGGTTGGTATATTTTACATTGATCACTTTATAAGTATCCCAGCCCACCTTTGGCAGCACCTGCTTGTAAAAAGCCTGCAGGTTGTTCAACTTTACGTTAAGCGAATCCGCGTTGCCGATCAGGATCCTTTGGTTACCTACCCTCGGAATCAGCTCAATCTCACGCTCGTTGTTTACATACATCTGCGCTATCTGTGCATCCCAAAGCGAATCCTTACGGATATAATCAGCCGTTTTAAACAAATCTTTAGCCAGGCGCGTATGTAACGAATCAACCCGGTTGGTAAACAGCTCTTCGATAAAACCATTAGCTACCAATACCCTCGCGGTAAAGTTTGATGATAACGGAATCTTTAAGCCGTTTTGATCTACATAAAAATCCATATCATAATGGTTCATGATCCGCAATATCGGTTGGCGCTGGCTTACCTCAACCCTCAATACACCGTCCATTTCAGTATAAACTTTGGCAAACTCAATAAACGGGTTTGCTTTCAATTTATCCTCCAGTTCCTGGATATTGATATTTTCGATAGGCCTGCCTACCAATGAGTGACTGGTAACTTCAATAATATGATCAACCTCCTGCTTGTCAATAAAATATTGCCCGCCGGGGATGCTCACGTTTACCGCGGTACACTTTACACCCGCTTTTTTTGCTTCAATAAAACTCATGAGCACCACAAGGCCACCCAGGCTTATTACCCAGGCGCAACCAATCAACAGGCGCTTCCAAATGAGTTTTTTATTCATTACTTAATACTTGTTTTAATGGCTGCACCAGCGTGTCAATATCACCGGCACCTACCGTTAATAATAATTCGGGCTTTTCGGCAGCTACTGCGGCTACCGCGGCCTCTTTACTTAATATGCTCTTGTTTTGCAGTTGCATGCGGTTAAGCAGCATCTGCGAGTTAACACCTTCTATCGGCAATTCGCGCGCCGGATAAATTTCCAGTAATATCAGTTCATCAACCATGTCAAGCACTTCGGCAAAGCCATCGGCAAAATCGCGGGTGCGGGTAAATAAATGAGGCTGAAATATGGCCGTTAACTTCTTAGCCGGGTATAATCTTTTTATTGATGATATACAAGCCCTCAATTCTTCGGGATGATGCGCATAATCATCAATGTAGATATGCTCTGGCGCTTTAACTATGTATTCAAACCTGCGTTTAACCCCTCTGAAGGATGCCAATGCTGCTTTAATGTTTTCCGGTGATATATCCAGTTTCAGTACCGCTTCAATGGCAGCTACGGCGTTCTCCACATTATGAGTGCCTGCTATGCCCATTTTTATATCGGTGATATTTACCGCCGCGCTGTTATAATCAAAGTAAAAATCACCGTCAATTATCCTCACGTTTGAAGCGTGTGCATCGGCAGTTTCATCTTCAAAAGCGTAGGTGTAACCACCATCCAAAGGCAAACCATTTTTATGCACCAGTGTACCTCCCGGTTTTATCTGCGAAGCGAACAGCTTAAACGATTCGGTTAGATGCGCGTGATCACCATAGATATCCAAATGATCGGCATCCATTGAGGTAATG
The DNA here is from genome assembly GCF_017569325.2 of Mucilaginibacter gossypii. Lineage (NCBI taxonomy): Bacteria > Pseudomonadati > Bacteroidota > Sphingobacteriia > Sphingobacteriales > Sphingobacteriaceae > Mucilaginibacter > Mucilaginibacter gossypii. Next base: position 4,618,902 of record NZ_CP071878.2, read on the forward strand.
ATAGCAACATCCGGATACAGGGTAAGGAACGAGCGATCATACTCATCGGCCTCAACCACCATTACGTTGTTTTTGCCATACAGCACATTGGTTTGGTAATTTGATGAAATACCACCCAAAAATGCAGAGCAATCATTACCCGATGCTTTAAGCAAGTGCGCTACCATGGTTGAGGTGGTAGTTTTGCCATGTGTACCGGCCACAGCAATAGTAAATGAACTCTTGCTGATCAAGCCTAAAACCTGCGAACGCTTGAACAACTCAAAGCCCTGATTTTTAAAATAGTTTAATATGTGCGAATCCTTTGGTACAGCAGGCGTATAAATAATAAGCGTATCGCTGCATGGTTTCTGGAAGCTCATGGGAATGTAATCCGCATGATCTTCAAAAACAACCTGGATCCCCTCATTGTGCAACTGGTTGGTTAAATCAGTCGACGTTTTATCATATCCGCAAACAATACAACCCAAATGATGGAAATAGCGTGCCAGGCCGCTCATACCGATGCCGCCTATGCCTATGAGATAAACTCTTTTTATGTCGTGCAGTTCCATTTTTAAATTTGTTTAAAAAAGGCCCTCCTCCCTTTAGAAGAGGAGGACCATCATTCTAATTGTTACTTATTATTTGGATAAGTTCCTTTGCTATAACTTCATCAGCATTTGGCATGGCCATTTTACCAATGTTATTGCTCAATTTCTTTTGCAGATCGCGGTCTTCCAATAATTCAAGCGCCCTGTCAACCAGTTTTGCTTCGGCATCACGGTCGGCCACAAAAACAGCTGCGTTTTCATGCACCAGGGCCAAAGCGTTTTTAGTTTGATGATCTTCGGCCACATTTGGCGAAGGCACCAGGATCACCGGCTTTTTGATGGCACACAGCTCGGCAATAGTGCCTGCACCCGCCCTTGATATGATAATATCAGCCGCGGCATAAGCCAAATCCATCCGGGTTAAAAATTCCCTGATCTGCAAATCGGGGTGATAATTTTCGCCCAGCTTTTCGATAATGCTTTTATAGTAAAACTTTCCGGTTTGCCATATCACCTGTACATCAGCAGCCAGCAGTTTATCAATACCGTTCATGATACTGTTGTTCAGCGTACGTGCCCCAAGGCTACCGCCGGTTATTAGTATCGTTTTTTTAAAGGCCGAAAGATGGTACAACTCCAAAGCCTGCATGTGCTTGCCGGCAATGTTTACCGCATCCTTACGGATAGGATTACCGGTTTTGATGATCTTATCGGCAGGAAAAAACTTCTCCATACCATCAAAGGCCACGCAGATTTTCTTGGCATGCTTGCCTAACCATTTATTGGTAATACCTGCATACGAGTTTTGTTCCTGTATGAGGTACGGTATCCCTTTTAACGATGCGGCATACAGCAATGGGCCTGAAGCATAGCCGCCAACACCTACTGCAGCGTCTGGCTTAAAATCTTTTATGATCTTGATAGCCTTCCGTACGCTATTGGCAAGTTTGATAGGGAACATCAGGTTTTTTACGATAGAACCACGCTGAATCCCCTGAATATCCAAACCGATGATCTTGTAACCCGCCGCCGGAACCTTATCCATTTCCATGCGGCCGTTAGCGCCCACAAACAGGATTTCGGTATTGGGATCAATATTTTTTAAAGCATTGGCAATAGAGATAGCCGGGAAGATGTGTCCTCCCGTTCCGCCACCGCTTATGATGATACGAACCCCCCCCACCCCCTGAAGGGGGTGCTTTTGAGTTGCGTCTTTCATATTGCTTTTATCTTTCATTTGTTAGTTACTCTTTTTCAGTCACCTCTATTCCTCCCCCTTTAGGGGGTCGGGGGGTGCCTATGCCGTCCTGATCTCTCCCACTATAATCTTATTAGGCCCGGCATTGTCCTCTTTAATAGTCTTATCTTTTTTAGGTTCTTCAATATCCTTACTTACCGATAGTATGATACCAAAGGCGATGCTTGTAAACAATATCGAAGTACCACCCATACTTACCAACGGTAGCGGCACGCCGGTTACCGGCCCTAAGCCTACAGCTACAGCCATATTGGCAAAAGCCTGTATGGTTAAACTAAAACTTAAACCACAGGCCAGTAATGCCCCAAAGGCTTTTGGCGCTTTAGTTATGATCTTGATACATCGATACAACAAGAATACATAGATCCCCACTACGATTATACCTCCTACCAAACCATACTCCTCAACTATAATGGCGTAGATCTCATCAGAGTATGACTCGGGCAGGTAATTCCTTTCGGTGCTGTTCCCGGGACCTTTGCCAAATAAACCACCTGTTGCGATGGCAATTTTTGCGTGATCGCTTTGGAAAGATTTATCGGCCTTTGCCAGTTCGGGGTGCATAAACACCTTCATACGGGATACGTAAGTATGCCTCCTCGGCCCTAAGAATATTACGCCCAGCAACAATATAAAACCTGCAGCACAGGTAATAGCTATTTGCCTGATACTGATCCGGCCGATGATCAACAACAATATGCTAACCCCAAACAGCATTAAAGCTGTTGAAAGGTTGGCTAATGCAATCAGGATAAATACCACACAAACCGAACCCATGATAGGCAAAAAGGATTCTTTAACATTCTTAATGTTTTCCTGCTTGCGCGATAATGTACGGGCCAGGTAAGTAATCAATGCCAGCTTGGCCAAATCCGAAGTCTGAAAGCTCAACCCTGTTCCCGGGATAGCTATCCAGCGGCTTGCGTTATTAATATGACTACCAAAAACCAATGTATACAGCAACAGCGGAATGGTAACGATCATCATTACCTTAGAGATACCGGCATAATAGCGGTAATCAAGCTTGTGCGAAAAATACATCAGCGCAATCCCACCTACTATCATGAACACGTGTTTCATCAGGATGATCTCGACCCCCTTACCCTGCTTAAATGCCAGCGTACCTACCGAGCTGTATACCGCCAACAAGGATATAACAGAAAGCAGTATGACTATAAGCCATATCCAGCGATCTCCTTTTGTATTGTTTAATATCCTATGCATTGCAACTTTATTTTCTTTATTTGCCCATAGCCCATAGTCAATAGACCTTGATTTAATTTTCATAATCTATGGACTATCGACCATCGACTATGGACTGTTTTACTTACAACTCTTTCACAGCGTCTTTAAACTGCCTGCCGCGGTCTTCGTAGTTTTTAAACAGATCGAAGCTTGCGCAGGCCGGTGATAATAGCACCGTATCGCCTTTAGTTGCCAGGTGATAAGCTACGGTTGCCGCTTCCTGGGCTGATGACGTGTTTACTATAATTTCAACCATATCATCAAAGGCTTCGTGAATACGTTTGTTATCCTTGCCTAAACACACAATAGCTTTTACCTTTTGCTTAACCAAATCATTAAGCATACTGTAATCATTTCCTTTGTCAACACCACCTAAAATCAACACTACATCGCTAGTCATACTTTCCAGGGCGTACCATGTTGAGTTAACATTGGTAGCTTTTGAATCGTTGATGAAGCGAATGCCCGATATATTGGCAACAAACTCCAGGCGGTGCTCAATGCTTTTAAAGTTGCCCATGCTCTCCCTCATCGTTTCGTTGCGTAACTCCAACACTTTTGCTACAATACCCGATGCCATGGAGTTGTAAATGTTGTGTTTGCCTTGCAGGGCCAGATCTTGAATTGACATTGTAAAATGTTCTTGTGTTGTGTTAATGACAATATTGTCGTTGTTATCCAGGTATGCGCCCGGTTCAAATTTTTGCTGTATGGAAAACGGCAACAGCTGTGCCCCGAACGTTCGCTCTTTCATTCCCTTTATTGTTTCCGGGTCATCGGCACAATAAATAAAATAATCTGCTGCAGTCTGGTTCTGCGTTATCCTGAATTTGGATGCCACATAATTTTCCAGTTTATAATCATACCTGTCCAAATGATCAGGTGTGATGTTTAGTAGTACCGCTATGTCAACTTTAAACCTGAACATATCGTCCAACATAAAACTGCTTAGCTCCAGCACATACCAGTCAAACTTTTCGGTAGCAACCTGGTAGGCAAAGCTTTTGCCGATGTTGCCCGCCAACCCAACATTCATTCCCGCATCTTTTAAAATGTGGTAGGTTAAGCTGGTGGTGGTCGTTTTACCGTTTGAACCTGTTATACCAATGATCTTTGCATCAGTGTACCTCCCGGCAAACTCAATCTCCGATATTACAGGTGTCCCATTTTCATGCAGTTTTTTAATGATCGGGGCCTTATCCGGAATACCGGGGCTTTTGATCACTTCTACCGCATTCAGGATCAGTTCATCTGTATGCTGTTTCTCTTCAAAAGGAATATTCCAATCTTCGAGTTGCTTTTTATAGTTATCGGCAATGCCGCCAAAATCCGACACAAAAACATCAAAGCCCCGCTGCTGCGCAAGAAATGCAGCACCAACACCGCTCTCACCCGCGCCCAACACCACAAGGCGAGTCCCGGCCCCCCCTTGAACAGGGTGCTTTTGATTGGTCTCTTTGTTATTGTTGTCGTTCATTTTTATTTTCTTTTGGGATTTCACCGATTGTTTGATGATTTCACCGACTCATTTTCTTTCTTGTCTCCTGACTCTTGACTTCTTGCTTCTTTTCTTAACGAAGTTTCAGCGTTATCACCGTCACTATCGCCAGTATGATACAGATGATCCAGAAGCGTGTGACAATCTTAGCTTCATGGAAACCCTTTTTCTGATAATGATGATGCAGGGGGGCCATTAAAAACACACGCCTACCTTCGCCAAATTTCTTTTTGGTGTATTTAAACCATGACACCTGGATAATCACCGAAAAATTCTCTACCAGGAAAATACCACACAGCAATGGCAGCATCAGTTCCTTACGGATCATGATGGCAAACACCGCTATGATACCACCTATAGCCAAACTACCAGTATCACCCATAAACACCTGTGCCGGGTACGAGTTGTACCATAAAAAGCCTACGCAAGCCCCGACAAAGGCACCGGCGAAAATTACCAGCTCACCCGAATTAGGAATGTACATGATGTTCAGGTAATCGGCAATAACCGTGTTACCCGATACATAGGCCAGTATAGCCAGCGTAATACCTATAATGGCAGATGTGCCCGTCGCCAGACCATCAATCCCGTCGGTAATATTGGCACCGTTTGATATGAACGTAATGATGATGATCACAAAAAACAGGAACACCACCAACGCATATTGCTCATAACCTTTACCCAAAAACTTCAGCACTTTGCCGTAATCAAACTCATTGTTTTTGTAGAATGGCATTGTTGTTTTGGTAGAGTGTACGTCCTGAGTGTAAACAGGAGTATTGCGCTTCATGTGAAACTCAACAGGAGCATCGTCTTTCACCGGAAGCACAACTTCCTGGCGGATGATGATATTACTGTTGAAATACATTGTCCAGCCAACAATAAGTGATAAACCCACCTGACCAATGATCTTAAACCTGCCCGCTAAGCCCTCTTTGTTCTTTTTAAATACTTTAATGTAATCATCCAGAAAACCGATAGCACCCAGCCAAACGGTAGTAATGATCATCAGGATCACATACACATTCTCCAGCTTGGCAAACAGCAGTGTTGGTATTAAAATACCCAGCAAAATAATGATACCACCCATAGTTGGCGTACCTGATTTTTGCATCTGGCCTTCCAAACCCAAATTCCTTACGGTTTCGCCCACCTGTTTAAAGCGTAGATAATCTATTAGCCGCCTGCCATAAACAGTAGTGATCAGCAATGAAGTAATTACAGCCATCGCCATCCTGAACGTGATGTATTGAAATACACCTACCCCGGGGATACTGTAATTTTTGCTTAAATAGTTAAACAGGTAATACAACATTGCTCTTCTCTTTTACTATATAGTATCTTCTTAATCTATCCAGCCACTTTTATAATTGGCCCTTCTTTTACACCAAATCTTTGAACCGGTTCTCCAGCTCTTCCATATCATCGAAGTGGTTTTTCACCCCGTTTATTTCCTGATATTTTTCGTGCCCTTTGCCCGCTACCAGGATAATATCACCGGGGTTAGCCAGCATACAGGCTGTTTTAATGGCCTCATGCCTGTCGATAATGCTTACTGTATGACGCTTAAATGCCGGGTCAACACCTTCTTCCATTTCCTTGATGATCTGCGCCGGATCTTCGGTACGCGGATTATCGGATGTCAGGATCACCTTATCGCTCCACTCACATGCAGTTTTGGCCATGATGGGGCGTTTAGTTTTGTCCCTGTCACCACCGCAGCCAATTACAGTGATCACCTTTTCATTACCCTTGCGGATATCATGAATGGTACTCAATACGTTTTGTACAGCATCAGGTGTATGAGCATAATCAACAATACCTACAACTTTATTTGGCGCTGTGATATATTCAAAGCGGCCTTCGGCACCTGTAAGTTTGCTCAGGCTTGTAAGCACTTTCGCTTTATCCTGCTCAAGCAGCATCGCGGTAGCGTAAACACCTAACAGGTTGTAAGCATTGAATGTGCCCACCATTTTAAACCATACTTCCTCGCCGTCAATTTGCAGTAATAAGCCACTGAACTGATTTTCGAGAATTCGGGCTTTATAATCGGCCATGGTTTTAAGGCCATAGCTTTTTTTATGTGCTGCTGTATTTTGCAGCATTACATTACCATTTTTATCATCGCTGTTGGTAAGTGCAAATGCATCTTTAGGTAAACCATCAAAAAATTCCTTTTTGGCATTCAAATACCTCAGGAAGGTTTTATGGTAATCCAAATGATCGTGCGTTAAGTTGGTAAACACACCACCCGCAAAAACCAAACTCTCGATACGTTTTTGCGAAATGGCATGTGAGCTTACTTCCATAAAGCAATAGTCACAACCGCTGTCTACCATTTCGGCAAGCAAACTGTTTAGCTCAACCGGATCAGGCGTGGTATGGGTTGATGGGATCACTTTACCATTGATCTGATTTTCGACAGTTGAAAGCAGGCCACATTTATATCCCAGATCGCGGAACAGTTGATATAACAATGTTGCGATAGTTGTTTTGCCATTAGTACCAGTTACCCCAACCAGTTTCAGTTTGGTTGATGGATTATCATAAAAGTTAGCAGCTACAATACCAAGTGCCACCGCCGAATCGGCCACCATCAAAAAGTCAACTTCGCCGGTAGTATGGGCAGGCAGGTCTTCGCAAACCACTGCTACAGCACCTTTTTTTATTGCCTGGTCAATATAATCGTGCCCGTCAACAACGGTGCCTTTTACAGCAACAAACATTGCTCCGGGTATCACTGCCCTCGAATCAAAAGCTATCGCCGTGATCTCCACATCAGCACTTCCCTGCAACTCAGTGAAGGCCAGTCCATCAATTACATCGCTTAAATACCTCATTGCAGTTCTATTAAAATTCGTGATCCTTTTGGTATTGCACTTCCTCCGGTAACCGATTGATTGGTCACTATACCGCTTCCGCGTACAGTAACCTTATAGCCGGCGTTACCCATTACATATAACGCATCGCTAAGCCCCATGCCTGTTACCGCAGGCACGGTGCCGTTTTTATATTTTACCTCTTCAAACGGGATACCATTGCTTGTATCAACAGTGCTGTTAGCCGAAGCATACAACGGTTTAACACCCAATTTTGAATAAACCTTTTTCAGGGCCTTCATATTTCCCTGTTTTACCTGCGGCATTACTGTATTGCCTACATAATGGGCCTGCGAGGTTTGGTTAATGTCCAGATCGTTAGCATAAACCCTGTCGGCCACCTCCCTGAATACCGGACCGGCAACCTTTGCAGCCAGGTAGTCACCCTGGGTTGGGTTATTGATGACCACAATCATCGAATATTTAGGATGATCGGCCGGAAAATAACCGCAAAAAGAGGCCTGGTATTTTTTATCCTTATAACCTTTTGTTCCGTTAGCCACCTGTGCTGTACCGGTTTTACCCGCCACACTGTAAAGCTTATTTTTAATAACGTTTTTACCGGTTCCGTTCATTACAACTCCTTCAAGCATTCCGCGTACTTTACCTAAAGTTGCTTCAGAACATACCTGCTCGGTAATTACCCTTGCCTGAAACTGCTCGATAGGGTTACCCAATCTTCTGATCTCGCGGACCAACAGTGGAGCTATCATTTTACCATTGTTGGCAACTGAATTATAATAAGCCAGCATTTGCAGCGGCGTAATATTCATTTCGTAACCGTAAGCCATCTCCGGTAAGCTGTAATTTTTGTTCCAACTGCGGTTTGACGGATTTTTAATTACCGGCCTGCCTTCACCCTGAATTTGCAAACCAAGCTTTTCGTTCAGGTGGTAGCTGTACAATTTATTAATGTACTCCCAAGGGTTATTGTGGTAAAACCTATCAACCAATTTCGCAGCCGCCACATTTGATGACTCTTCAAAAGCACGCTTTACCGACATTTCATAATTGTCATGCTCGGTATCAGTAATTGTCGGCCCTTTCGGGAATTTATATTTACCACCCTCAGCATTAACTATGGTGCTGGTATCAATCTTATGCTGATCGAGCATAGTCATGTACGATGCCAGTTTAAAGGTTGATCCCGGATCGATAGCGTTACTGATAGCATAGTTCATTTGCTCTTTGTAATCGCCGTCTTTAGTACGGGTGTAGTTAGCAATAGCCCTGATCTCGCCGGTAGATACCTCCATAAGCACAACGCAGCCATGATCAGCCGCACTTTTAACCAGTTGTTTTTTCAATGCATCCTGCGCCACATCCTGAAAGTTTACGTTGATGGTTGAAATAATATCAGCACCATCTTTGGGTGCAATTTCATCATCATCGTCAACAGGCATCCAGATACCACCCGGAATGCGCTGCATTAAACGCCTGCCGCTTTCGCCGTTTATATAAGCCGAATAAGCACCTTCCAAACCCACCGGGTTCTTTACGTTTTCGTTTTTATAACCGATAGTACGTGCAGCCAGTGATTGAAATGGCAGGATCCTCCTGTTTTTTTGAATAACAATTAACCCTCCTTTATATTTACCCATGTTAAACACAGGGAACTGCCGGATCTTTTTCAAGTCCTGGTAAGATACCTTACGCCTGATCAACACATAACGGGAGCTATCCCTGCGTGCTTCACGCAATACGCGTGAGTATTCTCTTGCCGACCTGTCACCAAACATACCCGATAGCTTTGCAGCCAACAGATCGATATTGTTGTTAAACGCCGTATCCGATGCAATACCACCGGCCAGCATATCCATATGCAACTCATATTCAGGCACCGAAGTTGCCAGCAAACTTCCATCTACAGAAAAAATATTACCCCTTGCCGCCTCAACAGTTTGATATTGTGCCGAAAGATCGGCAGCCATAGCCTTCCATTTATCGCCCTGAATATATTGCAGGCGGCAAAGCTGAACCACAACGGCAATAGCCAAAAGCAAAACAAGACCAAAGGCTAAATAAACCCTGGCCAGTATGTTAGTCCTAATTCCCATCTGCAACCTCCTTCACTGTTATTTTTCCCGGCGGATCTACGGATTGACTTAAGCCTAAAGTATCTGCACGCTTGGCCACCTCGGTAAGCGTACTTTTAAAAGCCATATCGGCCTTTGTCGATTTATAATCCCAGCCCAGTTCCTTAACCTCTTTGGTAAGCGCATCAATTTCACGCACCGATTTTTCGGCATAGTGCATATTTCCTATATACACCATCCCCAAAAAGGCTAAAAACAAAATAAAGGGCAAAGCATTGGTGGCCTTCTCGGTTGTAAGAAAGCCTTTGGTAAAAAGTTGCGTAAAAAAGTTATCAGGCAGCTCCCTCGCAGGCCTCTCCTCAATTACCTCTTCAACTTCTTCCTCCTCCTGAATTTCTGTACGTAAACGATTGGTCATTTTTTTACAGCTATTCTTAATTTAGCGCTCCGTGCCCTGTTATTATTGGTTATCTCATCTGCCGATGCTGTTATAGCTCCACGACTTACAGCATCAAGCGGTTTATTATCATTCCCATAAAGATCCTTCTCCACCTCGCCGCTGAACTTGCCTTTGGCTATGAAGTTTTTTACCAGCCTGTCTTCAAGCGAGTGGTATGACATTACTACCAGTCTGCCCCCAACGCCCAAAACCTCAGCCGACTGCATTAAAAAATCTTTTAATGCCTCTAACTCCTGGTTAACCTCTATCCTCAATGCCTGGAACACCTGTGCCAGGTATTTATTTTCTTTTCCTTTCGGAATGCGGTTACTGATCACATTTTTCAGATCAGCAATAGTAACTATCGGCATATTCAACCTTGCAGTAGCAATAGTTTCGGCCAATGATTTTGCATTTTGAATTTCTCCGTAAATGCCAAAAATCCGATGCAGGTCGGCAACCGAATAATTATTTATAACATCCTTCGCAGTCAGCTCGCCCAACTGGTTCATACGCATATCCAACTCGGCATCAAACCGGATGGAAAATCCGCGGTCGGCCTCATCAAACTGGTGCGATGACACACCCAAATCGGCCAGAATACCATTTACGGGAATAGCCCCATGTAAACGACAAAAGTTTTTGAGATACCTGAAATTCTGATCTACAAAAACAAAACGCTCATCATCAATAATATTCCGCTGCGCATCGGCATCCTGATCAAAAGCAATCAACCTGCCTTTTGGCCCCAAATGCTTCAAAATCTCGCGCGAATGCCCGCCACCTCCAAAAGTCACATCCACATAAGTACCGTCCGGATCAATATTCAGCCCATCAATACACTCCTTCAGCATTACCGGTACATGGTACTCACTCATTCCTGCTCCTTACTTTTATTACCCATCACCTTTTTTGCCAACGCACCAAAACTTTTTGGCTCATCATCCATCAGTTTACGGTGAGCTTCGGCATCCCAAACCTCTATTTTATTCAACTGGCAAGCCAGCACTACATCACCTTTTATACCCGCATATTCCAACAGGAATTTTGGCAACAATACCCTGCCGGCAGCATCAGGCATAAGCTCGGTGGCCCCACGGGTAAAATATCGTATAAAGGCTATATTATCCTCTTCATATTCATTAAGTTTGCTCAGTTCTTCAAGTCGTTTATCCCATTCCTTTTTAGTGTATATAACAAGGTATTTTTCAAACCCGCGATTGATCACCAGGCCTTCAGATTCCAGTTCAGGAAGCTTTTTTTTAAGGCCAGCCGGTATCATCATCCTAAATTTAGGATCAAGCTTACACTCAAATTCACCGGTTAGAAACGACATTGTATGACTTGGGCAATTTTGTAACGTAAAAGTAAATACTTTTACCACTTTCTACCACTTTCCCCCACTAAAAGTTTTCAACAATTTTTAGGTGGCTCTGTTTTAAATTTTTTAAAGATTATTCAAAACCCCATCACCAACAAAAACCGCTAATAAACAGACAGTTACAACACATCTCTGCTATAAATTCCGAACCACTAAAAAGTGGGAGAAAAAACGATTTATTGCCGAATCATCGCTTTGATAAACTACAATTGCTTAACCAATAGCAGGGTACTAATATTTTGTATATTAAGCCGTTGAACTTAACAAAAACATGTACACCTATAAATATAAAGACCTGGCTTTAGCGTTATACGAAGCCCTCATCTCCGACCCTTTTTACATAGAATTGTTGCGGGAGATCTCCGGCGGCGAGCCCGAAAAGCGGGAAATACTAATGAGATATATGGATTATTCCATGACAGAAGGCGAAAAGTACGGTCAATTAACCCTTGCCGGTGATCCACCCTACGGCGCAGCCATCTGGAGTCGCCCCTTAGAACCAGCTATAGATAACGAAAAGAGCTTAACAAAGAAAGATTTTATAAAAACATACATGGGCGAACCGGCACTAAAAGCCTATTCAACTATAGTTTCTTTCATGAGCGAGCAACTTGACACGTTGCTGCAGGACGCCTGGTATCTATCAATTGCAGGCATCAAACCAACTCGCCAGGGGCAAGGATTGGGGGCTAATCTTCTGATGAAAGTACTTAACGAAACAGATAAAAACGGGATATCAACCTATCTTGAAACGTTCACTCCGCGCAACATCAGGTTTTATGAACGGATGGGATATAAAATAACAAAGGAAGTAAGCGAGCCGGTTACAGGCCGCCCTTACTGGATCATGGTCAGGGAACCTTTAAGGTAAGTAAGACATAAAAGTCTCATCAGGGGGCCTCAACGAGAGGCCCTGATGAGAAAAAGATAATCTTTTTCATTTTAGACAGCCTCTGCCGGAACAACCGCATTACCTCTGCCACGAACCGGTTTCTTGTTCTTTTTACCGGTGCGGTTAAGCCACATCATTACCCCTGTTACCGGGAATATGAGCGAAACCAACGTAATAAGAAAAGCTAAAACCTGGGTAGGCCAGCCATAAATGGAACCGGTATGGATTGGTTTAATTACCCCCCTGATACGCTGGCCAAGGCTTTTATCAGCATATAAAGCAGAGCCGGCAAGCTTGCCGCTGTATTGATCTATATAATAAGTATCGGTAGCCAATTCGACAGAACCTTTTTTGAGCACATTAAAAGTATAAACCGCTGCTGTATCGCGCGGATAACGGATGGTATAATTTTCGACATCGGTTATTTTATCACCCAATGCGACAACAGCCGCGTCAGGTGAAATGGCGGTAACGCCGGGTTGATGAACGGAAAGCGGAGCTTTGATATCCTCTTTGGCAACAACTTTTGAACCTGTAAGGAAAAACAAGGTACTATTTGCCCATTTAAATGTCATTACCAAACCCGAGGCAGAAATGATGATCAAAAATATAGAAGTATAAAAACCGGTAACGATGTGCAGGTCGTGCGTGAGGCGCTTGCCGCTGCCGCTCCATTTTATTTTAAGGCGCTGCTTCATGATGCCCTTGGTTTTAGGCCACCAGAGTACCACACCTGTAATCAGTATTATCAGGAAAAGCAGGGTTGAAATACTGATCACCCAATCGCCTATACTATTCTTCCCGCCTAACAAAAAACGGTGAAACATTTCTACCGAGTACAGGAACGTTTGCCTGCGGTTAAACTGGTCGACCAATTGCCCGGTATAAGGATTCACAAAAGCTGTAAGATTCGAGCGCTCAGCATCTTTTGCTTTGGCCCCTTTTTTTTCATGGTTTGCTGTATGCTTTTGTGCTTTTGGGGTGCCGGCAGGTTTCCGATCTTTTTTTTCGGGCACAATAAGCCCAACCTCTACCGCACGCGCAGGATCATCATAAACCATAACCATTGCCAGCTTTGATTTAGGGATCTGTTTTAATACCCCTGCTGTCAACTCAGATATTGGCAGCCTTTTTTCAAGTGGTTTTACGAAGTACCGCTGAGGATGAAGCGCTTGCTGAATTTCTTTTTCAAAAACCAGCATTGTACCTGTTAAGCATGAACAGAAAATAATCACCCCGGCTGCCAGGCTTAAATAAAGGTGTATGGTGCGGAAAAATACTTTCATCAGTTTGTTATAAGCATAAAAACCGGGCATGTTGCCATGCCCGGTTAGTTTAATCAATTAAAATTTATAACTCAATGTGGTCAGGAACTGCCTTGGCGGTATAGGGTTAATGCTATAGTTTTCGTGCACATTGTAATTAAGCACGTTGCCAATATTAGAGATCTTACCAATGATGGAAATCTTTTTATAAGTATAACCCACCGAAGCATCAACCGTTGTAAAGCCTGGCACATTAACCAACCTTGATATAGTTTGGGTTTGACCAACTGTATTGGCATTACCCGCAACACGATCGCCCAGGTAATAAACCGATGCGCCTACTTTAAACCCTTTTAAATCGCCGTTGTAAAAAGTGTAAAATACGCTTGTGTTAGCTGTATGCTTTGGTGTGTTCAATAATGGCTGCCCTGCTATATTGCTGCCAATTGCAGTTCCTGTTTTAGTGTATTTGGCGTTGGTATAGCTGTAGCCTGCCAATACATCCAATCCTTTTACCGGGTGACCGGCAATATCAAGTTCCACACCATCGCTTCTTGTTTCGCCGCCCAGCACTTTGATATTGGTATTGATGTTTGGCGTAACACCGTCGGCCTGAAATGGTGCTGTTTGGGCCAGGTTATTATTTTTAATGCGATAAGCGGTTACGTTTACCGACAGGTTACCGTTCAGGAAATCATTTTTAACACCGACTTCATACTGGTCAACAATAGAAGGATCAAGCGGGCTGCCGTTAATATCGGACCCCGTATTCGTGATGAAAGAATTGGAATAGCTTGCAAACAAGGCAGTATTGGCTATTGGCTTATAAACTACACCCACACGAGGTGAAAACGCTTTATCTTCTTTCCCGGCTGCCTGGGTTGCGGTAGCAAGTGTATTATAATTGCTAACCGATGTTGGTGATACATATTGATATGACCAGCGGATCCCGGCAAGTACTTTAACTTTTTCAGACAAACTAATAAGGTCATTAGCATAAGCGCCAAATCGATTGGTAGGCGTCAAGATGCTATAAAACGGGGTCATCTGCGGTTTATCAGTACGGAGCGTGTATTTATCCAGGTCGAAAATATTGATCTTATCATAAATAGCATTTTGCGCGGCGCCGTTTTGGTCAAGATAGCTTGATACTTTATTTACGGTAGCAACGTAGGTATAGGCATTATTACGATACCAATCTGCATCAACGCCGGCCAAAATATTATGCTTAATGACGCCGGTATTAAATTGGCCTGTAATATTAAATTGCCCTGTGTAATAATCTTCAAGCGTCCTGGCTCTGTTCAGGGTACGGCCCCAGTCGCCATTGGCATCTGGTAATACACGCTCGGTAGTTTGGTATGAGCGGTTAAAATGTTGGTATGAAAAACCGCCGCTTAACTTCCAAAGGCTATTGAGCTGATGATTGATAGTTGCTGTGGCTGTAGTTTGTTTGGTATTACCTGTTGACCATGACGCGCCCAAATACCGGTTACGAGGAACGTTGGCAATAACGTTGTTGATTTGCCCGGTTCCGAAATCGGGGGTAAAATCATAGTTAAGATAATCACCTTCAACAATTAAGGTTGTTTTATCACTTATTTTATATAGGAACGACGGGTTAATATACTCCCTTTCTGATTTTACATTATCGCGGTAACTTTTAGCATTTTCATAGGTACCATTTACGCGATAAGCTAATTTGGAAGATATAGGGCCGTAAACATCAAACGACGGGCGGTAAAGATCATAGCTGCCATAGGTCATTGATACCTGGCCACCCTGCGTAAATAAAGGTTTTTTAGTTACCATATTTAGGATGCCTCCGGGCGCAACGTTTCCGTATAACAACGCGGCACTGCCTTTCAATATTTCAACACGTTCCAGTGAACTGATCTCCGGCACAACGCCCGAGTTAACCCTGAATCCGTTTTTAAAAATGTTATTGCTTCCAAAATTATAACCACGGGCGCCAAATGTTTCCTGGGTATTGCCACGGCCGCTATAAAGGTACACGCCGTTCACATTTTTGATAACATCACTTAAACGTAATGATTGTTGCTGATCAAGCACATCGCGGCCTATTACAGTAACGCTTTGTGGCAGGTCCATTGGCGATACGTTCATTTTGCCGATGGTTAACTTTTTACGGTTGATGGTTTTAGTTGATGAAACTACAACCTCATCTAACTGGGCCGAGCTTTCGTTAAGCTTAAAGGATACAACCGTTGTTTTATTTGCGGAAACTGTCACGGTTTGCTCTTCGGTTTTTGTACCAACGTATGAAGTAACCAGGATGTAGGTACCCGGTTTAACATTATGAAAGGCAAATGATCCGTTATCGGTAGTGGTAGTACTTTTGTTTAACCCTTTAATGGCAACATTTACAAAAGACGCCGGTTTATCGTCGCTGGTTTTAACAACACCGGTTATTTTACCATTATTGCCTTCATCATCAGCTTTAAGGATTAATGTATTTGCAAACAGGAATAATATAAAAAAAGGGACTGTGCGCAGGTAATTGTAAAGGTTATTCATTATTTTATTTAGATTAAGTCTAATTAAGCGCAAAAATATAAAAAACTTTTTATCTGCAAGCTTTATTTATAATTAGTTTAAATAAGCGCAAGCGTAAAGGCCGCAATTTCCACTTGCAGTCTTTTATCGTAGGAAAAAAATGTACTAATTAAACACTATAGTAGCCGGACCGGATACTTTAGCTATATGGCAATTACATCCGCCCGAAATTTTAAACAGTGCGGTTTGGGTGGCACCTGTTTGGATGTTGGTTACAGTAAGCTCCACGTCATCGCCTTCGGTCGAGAACTCATTTTTATTATTATCTGTAGCGATGGTGTACAAATGCGGGCCTACAGTTGTTGAAGGAGGGCCCGGGTTTCCTTTAGCTATTATGGTTTGTTTGGTACGTAAGTTTACAACCTTTACATCTTTTCCAAATGCCATTTGACCATCCTTATCAACAAAATTCACATATAGCGATGCGAAATTCAGCGTGCAGGCCTGGCTTGGACAGCCGGTTTGC
Source organism: Mucilaginibacter gossypii (assembly GCF_017569325.2). Taxonomy (NCBI): domain Bacteria; kingdom Pseudomonadati; phylum Bacteroidota; class Sphingobacteriia; order Sphingobacteriales; family Sphingobacteriaceae; genus Mucilaginibacter; species Mucilaginibacter gossypii. The sequence goes on from NZ_CP071878.2 coordinate 4,635,374, forward strand.
TGATTATGTTTTTTACAACCCAATAATACTGAAGCTATCATAAAAAGGATGATGTATTTATACATGGTTATAGGTTTAATTACTAACCGTTACGACATCATGGTATAAAATGCGACAGCCCCATGTAAATACATGAGGCTGCCGTGCTTAGATTGCATGTATTTTATTCAACAACCCTAACCTTTAAATAACTTGGATTAGCTTTTGAGGTATAAACCTTATGTGTGGCTTTTTTAAAGTCGGTATCTTTAGCTTTCATGATATCCTGAAACTGCTGTGTATTTCTGTCGATAAGCGGGAACCATGTGCTTTGTACCTGAACCATCATACGGTGCCCTTTTTTGAAGGTGTGCAGCACATCCTGCAGTTCAAAATTAACCGGGGTTACTTTACCAGGCACAAAAGGCTCTGGCTTATCAAAACCATTACGAAATTTACCCCGCATAGCCTCGCTGCGTATCATTTGCTGATAACCGCTCAGGTATACGTCTTTACCTGCCCATTTGGTGTTTTTGGTAGAATCAGGATAAACATCAATCACTTTAACCACCCAATCGGCATCGGTGCCGGTAGTTGATACTTTAAGATTGGCCCAGATATTACCGGCAATAGTTACATCATTATCTAGAATATCAGTTTCATAAGCAAGCACGTCCGGGCGTTGCGATGCAAAACGCTGATCGGCGGTCATGTATTCGCGTTTCATGTCCATATCAATGCTGTTGATAAACGGCACCGGCTTATTCGGGTCAGATATAAATTCGTCATGGCTATCGGCTACGCCTGTTGGAGCGGTAAATGATAGTTTTCCGCCCGGTAGCAGGTACAGGTTATTTTCTGCCGATTCTTTCGGAGGCCAGGTATTATAGGTTTTCCACTCGTTAACACCGGTTTCGAAGGTAGATACCGGCTTCAGGTCGAAATCAGCAGTACCCTTTAAATAATGACTAAAAAACGCAAACTCAATTTTTTCGCGATAAAACGGGCCTGTAGAACCGCCGAAGCCAACATCACCTAAATGATCTCCTTCACCACGTGCCCAACCGCCGTGTACCCATGGCCCCATGGCAAAGTAAACCGGGGTTTTAGGGTTTTCTTTTACCAGGGTTTTATAGGTATTGATAGCTCCGTATAAATCTTCGGCATCGTACCAGCCACCGGTTACCAGTACCGCTGTTTTTATATCATGCAGATGATAAAGCACATTACGATCCTTCCAATGCTGGTCATAATTAGGGTGATCAAGCATTTCGTTCCACAGACGAATGGTATCTTTATAATATTTAGTGTTTGAATTTTTTACCGATCCCATCTTCAGGAAAAAGTCATATCCATCTTCGGTGCCTGCATCAAAACCTTTGCCGCGGCGTTGGGTTGGTTTATCGTCCTGCCTGTTGGTAAAGCCCGGATAAAAACCAAAGTTTGCTACCAGCATAAAGGCACCGTTATGAAATGCGTCATCGCGATACAGGTCGGCAATTGGAGCCTGCGGCGATGCGGCTACCAGGGCCGGGTGACGGCTTAACAAGGCTGTTGTGGTATAAAAGCCCGGATAGGAAATGCCCCATACCCCAACCTTGCCATTGTTATTGGGGATGTTTTTCAGTAACCAGTCGATAGTATCGTAAGTATCCGTGCCCTCGTCAACATCCTTATTGGTTTTATGATCTTCTTTTTCGGGAGTCATTTCTTCGTAAATGCCTTCACTCATCCAACGTCCTCGTACATCCTGGTAAACAAAGATGTAACCATCATGCGTAAATAACGACGATGGGCCAAGGCTGCCTTTATACAGTTCGGTACCGTACGGCGCCACACTGTACGGGGTCCGGTCCATCATGAAAGGATATTTTTTAGATTGATCCTTTGGCACATATACCGAGGTGAACAGCTTTTTACCATCCCGCATCGGGATCTGGTATTCATATTTTTGATAATTGGCTTTGATGTACTCAGCATCGGGCGCTTTGGGTTGTGCGTAAAGACCTGATGCCGAAAGCAAAAGGCAGAGAACGAAAAGTAAATTTTTCTTCATAAATTTTTTGTCAGTCAATCAAATGTAACCGAATAAAATAAAAAGGGCAACTAACGATATGGCTATTTACAAAAAGCCTCTTTTTTGTTACAGAAAAAAGGTTTTCACTATAATTAAAATCAAGCACAATAAGCACCTTTATTAAAACCTGTAGGCAATTATACCCGTTTAATGGTCTATTACTTTGAGCCAAATAATACCCGAGCGAGAACCTAAGCGCCCGGCAACCTAAAATATTTAAACAGTTTTTTTAAGAGATAGTGACTATCCCCTGGCTATGCCATGGGCCGGCTTTTCTCAAACCAGTTATGCTAAAACAATTTATCTTTTTATAAACAATTTAACAAACACACCAATTATGAGAACAAACCTTAATCTGCCACTTACAAAAACACTAACCGCCTTATTCGGCGCAGTTGTACTCCTCACATCCGCCTGTAAAAAAGAAAAAGCTGCACTGCCTACTGATACCGGCAACACCCCGTCAAAGTTAAGCACCAAAGCCATAGGCGTGGCCGGGCCTAAGGGTGTTTGCTATGTGGAGGTAAATAATAATGATATCCGCAATGTGGGTAACTACACCCTCTCAACCGGGGAGCAGCTTTTTGATATTGCTATTATATTTGCGGCCAACATCAACTATGACACCGGCACGCAAAAAGCAGTATTGTACTTTAACCCGCAGGTAACCAACGTACTCAACAATAAAGCTACTTACATTCAAAGCCTGCAGGCTAAAGGTATTAAGGTATTGTTATCTATTTTGGGCAATCACCAGGGCGCGGGGATCTCTAATTTTCCTTCTCAGGCTGCCGCAAATGATTTTGCTCAGCAATTAAGCAACGCCGTTACCACTTACGGACTGGATGGTATTGACTTTGACGATGAATATGCCGATTATGGCACCAATGGTACCGGCCAGCCAAATGACAGCTCATTTGTTTACCTCGTTACTGCCCTGCGTAACCTGATGCCTACCAAAATAATTTCATTTTACTTTTATGGCCCGGCAGCGTCACGGCTGAGTTACAATGGAGTAACTGTAGGCTCAAAAGTTAACTATAGCTGGAACGCTATTTATGGCACTTATTCTGTTCCAAACGTTCCGGGACTCACCGCCGCCAACCTTGGCCCGGCCGCTATTGATATTCAAAGCACCAGTTCATCAACCGCTGCGTCGCTGGCAACCCAAACCGTAAATAATAATTATGGTATTTATCTGTATTACAATTTGCCTAATAGCGACGTTCATACTTACCTTTCGAGTGTATCAAACGCGTTATACGGCAAATCTACAGTATATACGGGAACCAGTACTACGGGGGTAACTTTTTACCAGGACATCAATTACGGAGGCACAGTTACCAGCGCCATACCTAAGGGCACTTATACCCTGGCACAACTGCAGGCTTATGGCTTTGTAGATAACTGGGCTTCATCGGTAAAAATCCCAACCGGCTGGACAGTGACCATGTATGCAAACGATAACTCTACGGGCACATCATGGACACGGACATCGAACACATCTAATTTTACCACCCTATCACCAAATGCAAACGACGTGGTGACTTCGGTTAAAATTCAATAAAACAAACGGGGCGGGATATTCTTGATGTCCCGCCCGCTCTTATTCATTCTTCATTAAAAAATAATCACCTAAAGCATCACTGCCTTCTTCCATAATTTCCCAACCCAATGCTTGATAAAACTGAAACGCCGCTTCATTTTTAACAAGACACTTTAACCTAAGCGGAGAGGGATAATTTTGAGCAGCCAAAGCCAACAGGGCTTTTCCGATGCCTTTTCCTCTGTATGCAACGTGCACATATAAATGATGAACAAAAGCATCAGGAGGCCATACAGCCATAAACCCAACTGTCTCATTATCGCAGGTTGCTACCCATATATCCTCATCGTGCGTATGAGCATCAAAATCATTTAATGTAAACAAATTGCTGTCCATCCAATGAAATGCCTGTATGCGACAAAGCAGGTAGATTTCCCTAAGCTTATCACGATCTGCTTTATTAATTGGATGGATAAGTACGTTAGTTGATTTCAATGCAGTTACGATACGATTCATTAATCGTTTGACTTTGCGGTTGCAAACAGTTCCTTTAAATTATCATTTTCGAAAACAATCGAAGCAAAATTATATGTTGTTTTTCCGCAATTCATCTGCCGCGTAATTTGCCGCCCTTGCAGTTAGGGCCATGAAAGTTAAAGATGGGTTTTGAGTACCGGTAGATGTCATACAAGCACCATCGGTTACAAATACATTGGGGCATGCATGCAATTGGTTCCATTTATTTAGCAATGAGTTTTTAGGATCGGTTCCCATCCTTACTCCTCCCACCTCGTGGATATCTAAACCAGGGGCCTGCTTGCTATCGTTAGGGACGATGTTTTTACATCCCGCCTTATTAAGCATCTCGGCACCCTGCTGCAAAAAATCGTTCAGGGATTTTACATCGTTATCATCATAATCTACAGAAACGGATAATAATGGTATTCCCCATTCATCTGTTCGGTCTTTACTCAGGCTCACCTTGTTTTCGACCTTGGGGATGGTTTCGCCCTGCATCATCATATATACATTCCAGTTGCCCGGTTCAGAGATATTTTCCTTATAGTTAGCCCCAATCTGATCGCCATCAACAGCATGCCCCCAATTGCTCCTTGTAGCGCTATAAAACGTCATATACCCTCTTAAAAAGTCGGTTTCCTGTTTATAAACGTTTCTAAAATTTGGCATCATCACCGCAGCCGGCCTCCGTCCATAGTAATAGGTATCCAGGTAACCATCAATGGTTGCCGTTAATGATCCGCGATAATTATGAAATGCAATATACCTGCCAAGCAAATCATTATCGTTTCCTAAACCGTTTGGAAACCTGCCTGATTTTGAATTGAGTAAAATAAGGTTAGAGTTTAACGTAGCTGCGTTTACAAAAATAATACGGGCATAATATTCGGTAACCGATTTAGTGTGTGCATCTATTACCCTAACGCCTGTCGCCTTTCCTTTTTGTTCGTCGTAAATAATTGAATGTACTATGGCATCGGGCCGGAGGGTAAGATTCCCCGTTTTGGCCGCCCACGGCAAGGTTGATGAATTAGAGCTAAAGTACCCCCCAAACGGACAGCCGCGTTCACATAAGCTCCTGGCCTGGCATTGCCCCCGGCCCTGTTGTAAATGAATTGGTTGAGGTTTGGTTAAATGTGCGCACCTTCCGATAACAACATGCCTGTCCTTATAAGCATCCATGATGCCTTTTTGAATGTGTTTTTCAACTACATTCATTTCCCATGGCGGTAAAAACTCACCATCCGGCAGCGTTTCCAATCCATCCTTGTTACCGGCTATGCCAGCAAATAACTCTACATGACTATACCATGGTGCAATATCGTTGTAACTTATAGGCCATGCTGTAGCAAAGCCATCTCTTGCTGGGCCTTCAAAATCAAAACTGCTCCAGCGCTGGGTTTGCCTGGCCCATAACAACGACTTACCTCCCACCTGGTACCCGCGGATCCAATCAAACGGCTTTTCCTGAACATACGGGTGTTCTTTATCTTTAACAAAAAAATGAGTTGTAGCCTCGCTAAATGCGTAACATTTTTCGGCAATCGGGTTTTCGCTTTTTATACTATTAGGTAAATGTCCCCGATGGGGGAAATCCCAGGGATTTTTAGTTGCGGTTGGATAATCTTTTAAATGAGCAACATTCCGGCCACGTTCCAGCACCAACGTTTTCAGCCCTTTTTCGCACAGCTCTTTGGCAGCCCATCCGCCGCTGATGCCCGATCCAATCACAATGGCGTCAAACGTGTGTTGAGCCTCTCCTCCGGAATTAATGTTAATCATATTTAATAATTGGCTTAAATGCAAAAATCGATTTGAAGTTAAGATAATTATCAGGGAATAAATTGATCGGCAATGGCTTTAAACAAAAAAAGCTCCGTCACCGGGGCTTTTCTTGTTTGTTTTAGTTCTTATTAGTCGTTGATTGCTTTTACACCTGGCAATTCTTTACCTTCCATGTATTCAAGCAAGGCGCCACCACCGGTTGATACGTAGCTTACTTCGTCGGTCATGCCAAATTTGGCTACCGCAGCGGCAGAATCACCACCACCGATCAGCGAGAAGGCACCGTTTTCAGTAGCTCTGGCCACAGCTTCGGCAATGGCTTTGGTTCCGCCTAGGAATTTCTCCATTTCAAAAACCCCCATCGGGCCATTCCATAAAATAGTTTTTGATTCTTCAACTACCTTGCTAAATAAAGCAACCGTTTCCGGGCCGATATCAAGACCCATCCAGTTATCTTTTATTTCGCCGGTTTTGGCAACATCCGTGTTAGCATCATTTGAAAATGCATCGGCAATGATGTTATCTAAAGGCAATAACAGGTTTACACCTTTTTCTTTAGCTTTTTGCCTTAGGCTGATTGCCAGATCAAGCTTGTCCATCTCAACCAGTGAGGTACCAATGTTACCACCATCAGCTTTAGCAAATGTATAAGCCATACCACCACCAATAATCAGGTTATCTACTTTTTCCAGCAGTTTTTCGATAAGCTCAATTTTATCCGATACTTTTGAACCGCCCATAATAGCTGTAAATGGCTTAGGTGCATTGTTCAGGATCTTTTCGGCATTGTTTAATTCGGCTGCCATCAGGTAACCAAAATATTTGGCATCAGGAAAAAACTGAGCGATGATAGCAGTTGAAGCGTGCGCGCGGTGAGCGGTACCAAAAGCATCGTTCACGTATACATCACCTAATTTCGAAAGCTTTTCTGCAAAGGCAACATCACCTTTTTCCTCTTCTTTATAAAAACGCAGGTTCTCTAATAATAAAACCTCGCCGTTACCAAGCGCTTTTGCTTTTTCAACAGCTTGCTCACCAATGCAATCATCAGCAAACTGAACCTGCTGACCAAGCAGATCAGACAAATGAGATACGATATGTTTTAATGAATATTTTTCTGTAGGACCATCTTTCGGTCTGCCAAGGTGCGACATCAGGATAACTTTGCCGCCATCTTTCAATATTTTTTTTATGGTCGGCAAAGCTGCCGTCATACGGTTATCGTCGGTAATATTGTAATTCTCGTCAAGAGGCACGTTAAAATCCACCCTGATGAGGGCTTTTTTACCGGCAAAACTAATTTGATCTACTGTTTTCATATCTATTAAAGGGTCATTTGTTATGAACGGGCGCAAATTGAGCATTTTAATTCAAAATACTTAACGAAAAACGAAAAAAGCTGTTTCAATCCGCCAAAATTTCATCTTATTTTAACATACATTACATGGTGGGGACCAATGCCCGGAACCTCAAATTCAGGCGAAACTATTTCGAAACCAAGGCCGCTGTAAAAGCGCACCGCTTTTATACGGGCGTTGCACCACAGGTAATCTGCCATTTGACCGCGCAGGTAAACCAGGGCAAAGTTAACTAACTGGTTGCCGAAACCTTGGCCCCGGTATTTCTCGGTTGTTGCCATGCCCCGTAGCTGGTAGCCGATACCGCTAAATTCGCCATAGCTTTGCGGGTGAAACGAAGCTATACAGGCCAGTTCATCATCAACAAAATAACCAAGGTGAAAATTCCCTTCATTATTATCTGACGGAAAACGACATTCATCAAGATTGAGCCTGCCCTCACGCAGTACCTCATTACGCATATGCAGCAGCTCATCAACTTTTATAAACTTGATCATGCAGCAAAATTGAAAAAATTCATGGAACAGGAAATTTTAATTCCATTAAATTAAAGCAGCAACGCTTATTTCACGTATTCCGGGAGCTACTCAAATTATACAGAAAATAACTTATACTACTGTTTAGGCAGGCTGTTTTTTAAGTTCGGCTATTCGTACTACCAAATCGGCCAGCCGGCTGCTGTATCCCATTTCATTATCATACCAGCCAACAACTTTTACAAGGCCACCCACTATTGATGTTAGTTGGGCGTCAAAAATGCAGCTGTGCGGATTATCCAATATGTCGGTTGATACAATAGGGTCTTCCGTATATTCCAGTACATTTTTCATTGGCCCGTTTGCAGCTTGTTTAAATGCTTCGTTAATTTGAACTATGGTTGGTTGCTTTTTGAGACTGCAGGTAAAATCAGTTAATGAACCGTTAAGTACCGGTACACGAATTCCTGCTCCGCCCAAACGGCCGTCCAAATGAGGGAATATAGCGGTTATTGCTTTAGCAGCACCCGTAGTAGTGGGTATTATAGAAGCCGATGCGGCCCTTGCCCGCCTAAGATCTTTATGAGGTGCATCATGCAGGCTTTGATCGCCGGTCATGGAGTGAACGGTGGTTATGTAACCATCAATGATGCCCCAGTTTTCATCTAATATTTTTACCATAGCGGCAACATTATTAGTTGTACATGATGCGTTTGACAGCACAGGAGATTGCAGGTCAACCTCCCGGTCGTTTACACCAAGCACTACAGTTGGTACATTTTTATCGGTTGATGGTGCAGATATGATAACCTGCCGTGCCCCGGCGGTTAAATGCGCCTCAGCACCACCCCTGGAAGTGAATTTACCTGTAGATTCTACTACGACATCAATATCCAGAGCCTTCCAGGGCAGGTTAAAAGGATCGCGTTCGGCAAATACCCGTATACGCTTACCGTTAATAACAAGACTGTTATCATCAAAACTCACCGTACCCTTAAACCCCCGATGAACAGAGTCATACTTAAATAAATGCGCGAGGGTTTGCGTGTCGGTAAGATCATTTATAGCTACCACCTCTATATCGGGATGCAATAAAATATTCCTTAAAAATACGCGACCAATCCGGCCAAACCCGTTTATAGCTATCTTCATGGTGTGCTGATAAATAAAGCATCAAAGTTAATGAAGATGAATGGTTAATTTGTTTATTTACGGTATTACTACTTGCAGGTTACAATTGGTTATTAGTCGCTAAAATTCCGGACTACCAGGGCTTCGCCTTTTTTTGAACGGATAAAATAAGTGATCATTCCGTTAAAAGATATCGACAATAAAAATATAAAGGCAATAAGCCAGGAGTTATTTAAATTATTAAACACCAGTACCATTACTATCGAAACAAGGTTCAGGCATCCTAAAACAAAAGTAGTTTGCAGATGCGTTAAACCCATTTTTAACATACGGTGGTGGATATGGTTGCGGTCTGCATCGAAAGGGGATTTTTTGTTTAAGATCCGGATAGTAAAAACCCTGAGCGTATCAAAAACAGGACCTATAAGTACTGCTACAATTAAAGCCGGAGCAGTATATATAAAAGGCAATTTAACAGTCGAAACCTTGCTCAACTCAATAAATCGAATGGCCATTACTGCAGATACCAGGCCAATAAGGAGGGCACCGGTATCGCCCATAAATATTTTGGCAGGGGTTATGTTAAAACGCAAAAAACCAGCCACCGCTCCAACTATAGCAAGCGAAATTGCTGCAAGCTCATATTCGTTCATATAAATAAAAAGTGCCGCAAAAGTGCTATTGGCAATAATACCCGTGGTTGCAGCCAGGCCATCTATACCATCAATAAGGTTAAAAGAATTGATGATGAGCATAATAACCAGTATTGACAACATTACGCTGGGTATATATGGCAAGGCCGTAATATTAAAAACGCCATACATACTGCTGATCCTGATATCTCCGGGGATAACAAGTATGGCAGCAACCACAAACTGGATCATGAACTTAGTGCTTGAATTAACCCCCGAAAGATCATCCTTTAACCCCATGGCAAACAAAATTATACATGCGGTAAGCAGGTAACTAACGGGCAACGACTTATCGATAAACAGCAAAACTGTAATAGTAAAGCTTACAAAAATAGCAACGCCTCCCAAGCGGGGAATACCATGATCATGCTGTTTCCTGAAATGTCCAACATCATCATATAAATGGCGGGCACGTGCAACATGTAATATTGAAGGGATACATAATAATGTTATAAGGGTTGAAAATACAACTATTAGCACATTATAAACAAAATGATAAGAGCGTAGAAATTCAAGCATATGCTATAAATATGTTAGTGACCGGCTTATTCATTTATAAGTACTTGTACGAAGTGTAACGCAAAAAGTTAACTAAAAATTAAAGAAATTGAAAAATCTTTCTTACGGGTTTCAGCACAATTGCCAAAACGGGTAAAAACACATTATTTTTACGCATTGCTTTCAAATCAAATGACCACGCCTTAAACCTGTTCATTAAATTGCTGTTGCTTATACCCCCTACCTGCATTTTAACCATAACTTTGTTAAGATAAAAGCTCCTTACCTGCCACTTATGCAGAAACCTCGCCATTAATTCATAATCGCCTGCAGAACCGTATTCAAGGCTGTAAAAACCGTATTTATCAAACAAGATGCGCTTACAGTAAAAGGTAGGATGTGGGGGCATAAAACCACGGTTAAAGGAATTTTTTCCACATTTGTGACTTTTCCATTTACGGGTGATTTTACCTACAGAATTTATATAGTCAAGGTTTCCGTAAACGATCCCGGCTGCGCTGTCTGAAAAAGCCTGCGCTACTGCTGATATAACTTCCTGATTAGCAAAAAAATCGTCGGCGTTAAGCGTGCCAACTATTTCGCCTGTTGCTAAACGGATACCCTTATTGACTGCATCATAAATGCCCTGGTCCGGCTCAGATATCAAAACTTTGATGTGCGATTTATATTGGTTAATTATTTGCAGGGAACTATCTGTTGAGCCGCCATCAATTATAATATACTCAATGTTGTTGTAATTCTGGCCGATAACAGATTCGATACATCTTTTAATAGTATCCTGAGCATTGTAAACAACAGTAATAACCGAGATCTTCAACCTTGCAACTTTGGGAAAAATACAACGTATTAATACCCCGAAATTATGTAATTTTGACTTTGCAGCCTAATTATCTTAAATATAACTTGGAACTTTATAGCTGAACATGCGCAACTATACATCTATCTGCCTGATAATTGGGATACTTTTTTTGTTAACCTCCTGCTCAAGCAAACAATATCAATATCTTTTTGACCAAAAGTATAATGCTACTGATACCGCATCAAAAGGAAGCGATGCAACAGTAGGCCCGTACCGTATTAAAGCACAGGATATACTGCAGATCAGGAACCTGCAAAGCATAAAGTATATAGTTGACGAAGCGCCTGCAACCAATGCAGGGGGCAGCGGAGGTGGAGGTACTGCCGGGCAAACGTTTCAGGTTGAAGACGACGGCACTGTTGCGCTGCCTGTTATCGGCCATGTAAAAGTTGCTGGTCTTACCAGGCCGGAAGCAGCAAAACAAATTGAGGAGCTTTACCGTACAAACCTGCTGAAAGACCCCATAATTGAGTTGAAGATCGTTAACCTTAAGGTAACCATACTTGGCGAAATAAAGGGGCAGGGGAACTATACGTTAACAAAAGACAGGACAACTTTGGTTGAAATGATTGGAGAAGCAGGAGGCCTGACAGATAAGGCTAATGAAGCAAATGTAAAAATAATAAGAGGCGATCAAAAAAACCCGCAGGTTACTGAAATTAACCTTCGGGATATCCAATCAATAAATGATCCCCGTGCTATTCTTCAAAGCGGAGATGTTATTTACATAGCACAAAACAAGCGTGCCGTTCGCAATGATAAATTGCAAAACCTTTCGGTAATAACGCAGCCGGTTTTACTGCTGCTTAATACCGCCTTGATTATTTTTACGCTTTCTCATCGGTAAATGGAAGAGTTAGAAAAAGTACAAAGAAAGCTGCCCAACCAGGAAATTGACTATTTTAAGATCGGCAAAATACTCCTCAGCCGCTGGTACTGGATATTGGCATCCGTCGTTATTACATCAGCTATTTCATACACTTATTTATGGTATACACCCAAAACATATGCCACCGGGGGAACACTTAAGGTAGAAGAAAAAAAATCAGAGATTTCTGACATTATCAGTGTAATGACCACGCCCGAACGCGGCCCGTCAAAAATTCAAAGTATAACTTCGGTATTAACCAGCCGTACCCTCATCCTAACAGCAATAAAAGACCTCGACTATCGTATCAGCTTTTATATCTCGGGCAGGGTACGTACCTCCGAAACCTATCCGCAAAAACCTCTCGGTATTACTCTGGTAAAGTTTGATAGTCTTAATTTTTTCCATAGTCTGATAACTTTTAAGCCGGTCAGTGCTCAAAACTTCAATCTTACTTATAGCATAAACGGTAAGGAGATTCAAAACAACTACAAATACGGCGATATTGTAACCATTGGCAATACCAGTTTCCGAATTAAATACCCGGGGTTAATTCCATCCAAAACAATTTATTTATTTAAGTTCAATATCCCCGAAGATTTTATCGGCCGGGTGCAGGGTAATTTATATGCTGGCGAAACAGCAAAAAACTCAAATATAATTGCCATCCAGCAAACAGATTCCAATCCGCAGTTTGCAGCAGATATACTTAATGCGATTATGAACAATTATGTGATTTTTGACCGAAACCAAAAGGCGCAGTCAGCTTCACAAATGATCGATTTTATTGACAGTCAGCTGGATTATCTGTCAACTGAAGTAAAAGGCTCTGAAAACTCGATAGAAAAATACAGGAAAAAATCCAAGATACTTGACGTTACATCCGCATCAACTACTTCAGTAACCAAGGCAACCGAGCTTGAATCAAACAAATCGTTATTAAAAATACAATTAATAGCGCTCGACCAGCTTAGCAGCGAAATAGCCAAGGAAAAAAACAATGTAACCTTAAACTTTAATGTCGGCAGCGCTAATCTACCGTCGTTAGAAGTTATGGTAAGCCGCCTGGACAACCTGATTACAGAACGGGCAAGTTTATTAACTACCTATAATGCCGATTCGCAGCCTATTCAAAACATTAACCAAAGCATTATCCAAATTAAAACCACCGCTTTAAACAATATAAAACAGATCCGGGCTGGCATCGAAAAAAATATTCAATATCTTGATAATCAACTTGGCCAGGTTAACTCAACTATAGCGGCATTGCCTGCCGCCCAGCGTGATATGGTGAGCCTGCAGCGTGATTTTGATATTAATGATAAAGTATACTCTTTTCTGTCCGAAAAAAAACTGGAAGCGCAGATCAGCCGTGCCGGGATTTTGCCTGGTGCAACTATTATTGAACTGGCTCAACCAAACTATAATCCAGTTTCGCCTAATGAACATAATATCCACCGTACTGCCACTATATTAGGTCTGGCTATAGGCCTGGGGCTTATCATTCTCATCAGGATATTAAACCCCTATATTTATGATAAGGAAACCATTGAAAGTCTAACCAGCATACCTATCCTGGGCGTTATCCGAAAATTCCCGTATGCCCTTGACGAAAGTAGCGAACAAATCCTTGCTATCAGCAAACCCAAATCAATTTTTGCAGAATCGGTCCGTTCTGTACGTACTAATCTTAGTTTCCTTTCGTCAGAAAAAGCAAGCAAAGTTATTTGTATAACCTCGGAAGTAGCCGGCGAAGGCAAATCATTTGTTGCCGTAAATTTGTCAAGCACGCTTTCACTTATTGATAAAAAAGTAATATTAATAGGAGCCGATTTACGTCGTTCAAGGCTACATAAAACTTTTCATGTGGCCAATGATATTGGCTTGACCAATTACCTTGCACACCAAACTGAAATTGACGATATCATTCATCACTCTGAACAGGAAAACCTTGATTTTATAGTGTCGGGGCCCGTACCGCCTAACCCATCAGAGCTACTACACAGCAAAAGGATGAACGCTTTAATTGAAACACTTAAAACAATGTATGATATAGTGATGATTGATACCGCTCCGATCGGACTGGTATCAGATGCTATACCGCTTATCAGGATAAGTGACATCAATGTTTTTGTGATCCGGTCGGGCAAATCAAAATATTATGCCGCAACTGTGCCACAGCGCATAGCGCAGGAATATCACCTCGATAATACCGTGATAATTTTAAATGCATTCGAAGAAGATTTGCTGCATTCAAGATATTACACTACCAAATTTACCGGAGAAAATGCAGGCACGCGATATTACTATTATTCAGATTACAGCGGCTACGAAGGTTCGGGCTATTATCTTGATGATGAAAAGAAAAAATGGTGGAATTTAAAACGATGGTTTAAATAAGCTTGTCTATTTAAAAAGATTGTTACTAAAATCAATATGGCAGTAAACAAATGGTACCCGGTTTACACCAACCCACGAGCCGAAAAAAAGGCATATGAAGCATTAGTGAGCAAAGGCATTAATGTTTACCTGCCACTGCACCGTCAGCTTAAACAATGGAGCGACCGCAGAAAATGGGTTGAGGAACCATTGTTAAAATCATACCTGTTTGTAAATATTGCCGAACAAGAGCAGGCCGAAGTGTTAATGACCAAAGGCATTGCGCGGTTCCTTTATTTTTCGGGCAAGCCTGCAGTTATGCCTGATAAACAGATCCATGAACTTAAATTACTCATGGCAAGTCCATATGAACTGGAGGTAACAGAGGAAGACCTGCAGCCGGGCGAGAAGATTATCATCAGAGCAGGTGCACTAAAGGGCATGACAGGCGAAGTTGTATCACGCAGATCGCAAAAACAACTGATATTACGCCTGGAAAGTATTGGTTACTCTATTATCGTTAATGTTGCTGCATCGCTCATTGAGCGGTTTTAAAATAAAAGGAATTGTTTTGGACAACAGATAATATTTCATTATTTGCGCCGAAAATTCAATAAATAGACAGCTTGTGCCCCGCAACACAAGTAATTAATAATTAATTAGTTACAAGATATCAATGTAACTTACGGGGCGAAGCTATGAAATTTAATGAACAATGTGCCGTATAGCAGGAATCGTTTCTAAAAAAATATCCCAGAACGAGATCAGGAATAGCGTAAAATTAATGTGCCACGCGTTACAGCATGGCGGGCCGGACGATGAGGGCATATTTGAAGATAAAAAAGCCTGCCTTGTTTTCGGTCACCGCAGGTTATCAATTATTGACCTCAGCAGCAACGGGCATCAGCCCATGGCAGATGTGGGCCAAAATGCATGGATCACCTTCAATGGCGAAATTTACAACTACCCTGAATTAAAACAGGAATTGCTAAGATCAGGAGCACAATTTAAGTCAGGCACTGATACCGAAGTTATACTCCAGGCCTATCTTAATTGGGGCACTGCAGCTTTTGCAAGGTTCAGAGGTATGTTTGCTTTTGCCTTGTATGATGTTGGCAAAGCCCTTACTTACCTTGTACGTGATACTACCGGTATAAAACCGCTATATTATTCGGCTGTAAACAACGAGCTTTGTTTTGCATCTGAAGTACGGGCATTTAAACAGTCGGGACTGAATATCGAAAAAGATCCGGACTGGCCGGTAAGACTACTGGCATTTGGCCATATTCCTGAACCCTATACCACATTAAAAAATGTATTCAGCTTGCCCAAAGGACATTTTTTATGCTGGGACCACAGGAGTGCAGGGTATACTTTAAGCAAATATCACATTGATGGTTTGCAAAATGTAATAACCGATAAAAACGAAGCCCATCGGATAATCTACAATGCACTTAGCCTGGGCGTAAAAAGGCAATTAATTGCCGATGCACCCATAGGTGTATTTTTAAGCGGGGGGATTGATTCAAGCCTGCTCACAATGCTGGCCAATCGGCAAAAAAAAGAGCAACTTAAAACCATTTCTATATTTTTTGATGAAAAAAGTTATGATGAACGCAGCTATCAAAACATCATTAACAATAAAATAAATGGCCAAAACTTTTCACACCTGGTAAAACAATCAGATTTTGAAGCATTTTTTTCGCAAATCATGGATGCTATGGATATGCCTACCACCGATGGCATTAACAGCTGGTTTATAAGTAAATATGCCCATGACGATGGTTTGAAGGCGGTATTATCAGGTGTGGGCGCCGATGAACTTTTTGGAGGTTATCCCTCATTTAACCGCATAAAATATCTTGGCTATCTGCGTAAACTGCCATCTTGGATGTTAAAGATATCCAGTCATTTTTTGCCTGATCATTATAAGAGATTGGCATTCCTCGCTGTTAACCATCCCGTAGCTGATTACCTGGCTTTGCGTGGATTGTTTTCATTGGCTGATGTTTCTGCTCTACTGGATACGAGCATTGATCATATTAATGATGTATTGTTCGGCACAGCTTTGTCGCCCGCACCACACGGGTATAATAACGAACATGCAGAATGGTTTGAAACGCATTTCTACATGCAAAACCAATTACTTAGGGATACCGATATAATGAGCATGAATCATGGCCTTGAAGTCAGGGTTCCGTTTTTGGATGAAGATTTTAACCGTGCAGCCCGGAATATCGCACCAGCCATCAGATTTAATAAACGCCAGCCGAAAAAACTTCTTATTGAAAGTTTCAACAACCTTATTCCGCCTGAAGTTTGGAACAGGCCCAAAATGGGTTTCACATTCCCCTTACAAAAATGGATGAAGGGGCACCGGCTAATTAGCGATACTGATAATTACAAAGGAAAAGCGGCACAAAATGTTATAAAACAGTTTAAAAACGACAGCATTCATTGGTCAAAGGCTTTTGCCTTGTACCAGGTTCAAAATGATGGCTAAAAATGTAATTCTTTTTACTTTACAAACATTTAGCACTACCGGCGGCATCCAGAAAATGACACGCACACTTGGTCATTCCTTGCATCGTGCTGCCTTAAAAAACAATTGGAATTTTGAGCTTTGGTCGGCTTATGATAAGCAGGATGACCTGATGGCGCAATATTTACCTTCTGCAAATTTCAAAGGGTTTGGCATAAACCGGGCAGGTTTTGTTTTAGAAACCATCGGCCATTCCGCAAAGCCCCATGTTGCTATATTAAGTCATATTAACCTGGCCATCATTGGCCTGTTAATTAAACTGATTAATCCGAAATGCCGGTTATGGCTTGTAGCACACGGCATTGAGGTTTGGCGTCCGCTTTCGTTTTTAAAGCGGCTGATGCTTAAACACTGCGACTGCGTAATTTGTGTAAGCAATTATACCAAACAGCAAATGATAAAAAGGCATAACCTGAATGCAGATAAATGCATTGTGCTAAATAATGCAATTGACCCATTTATGCGTTTGCCAGATATCTTCGCGAAGCCACAAAAACTGTTGCGCCGTTATGGTTTAAACCACGATGATTTTATCATATTTTCGTTAACACGCATGGCATCTACCGAGCTATACAAAGGGTATGACCAGGTAATTAGTGCCCTGGGCAGCCTTAAGTCACAATTTCCGCAAATAAAATATATACTTTCGGGCAAATATGATGAGCAGGAACACATCCGTATAAAAGAATTAATAGCGGCGCATGATGTAACGGAACAGGTAATTTTAACCGGCTTTATTGATGAAGCCGAACTCACCGACCATTTCCTGCTGGCCGACCTGTTTGTTTTACCAAGCAAAAAGGAGGGATTTGGCATTGTATTTATTGAAGCCCTTGCCTGCGGCTTACCCGTTATTTGCGGTAATGCCGACGGTAGTATTGACGCCATCCGGAACGGCGAACTGGGAGAAGCCATTGACCCGGACAACCTTACCGAACTTAACAGGGCAATAACAAAG
Organism: Mucilaginibacter gossypii; assembly: GCF_017569325.2. Taxonomy (NCBI): domain Bacteria; kingdom Pseudomonadati; phylum Bacteroidota; class Sphingobacteriia; order Sphingobacteriales; family Sphingobacteriaceae; genus Mucilaginibacter; species Mucilaginibacter gossypii. The sequence goes on from NZ_CP071878.2 coordinate 4,653,062, forward strand.
CATTTGCAAAAACACTTAGCTGCTGATACCCGCAAAAGCTTACAGGAAAAATGTTTAAGCCATTTTAACGAGCGCGATTATATGACCAAACTTGAGCAGCTGATAAATGACTGATTTGCATCCGGAAAAATGGGACATTGAAATAAATGCCAAAGGCAGCCTGCTCGACCTTAAGCTTAAAGAGGTGTGGCATTATCGCGACCTGCTTGTGCTACTCGTTAGGCGCGATTTTATTTCCTTTTATAAGCAAACCATTTTGGGCCCGGTGTGGTTTTTTATTCAGCCAGTTATTACTATCCTGTTTTATACCCTGATATTTGGCAATTTGGCCGGCATCCCGGTTGATGGCCTGCCAAAGCCACTTTTTTACCTGGCCGGCACCATCATTTGGAACTATTTTGCCGATTGCCTGAACAAAACGTCAACTGTTTTTAAAGATAATGCCGGTATACTTGGCAAGGTATATTTTCCAAGACTTATTATGCCCCTAAGTATTGTACTTTCAAACTTGATCCGTTTCGCGGTTCAGTTTCTACTTTTCATAATCCTGTACATCATATTTATCTTAAAGGGCGAACATATTATTCCCAATATAGCAGCCTTGCTGCTGCCATTACTCATTATCATGATAGCATCACTGGGTTTAGGCTTAGGTATGATCATATCGGCTGTTACCACAAAATACAGGGATATAGCGTTTATAGTGGCCTTTGGCGTACCACTTTTAATGTATGCAACAACGGTTATATACCCTTTATCGGTGGCACAGGCTAAATATCCTAAATACAGCTGGCTTATTAAGTTTAACCCCATTACGGCCATAATTGAAACGTTCAGGTATGGCTGTTTAGGCAAAGGAAGCTTTAACTGGGAGCTGTTAGCTTACAGTATCGTTAGCACTATTGTAATACTGCTTACAGGCATAGTAATATTTAATAAGGTTGAAAAAACTTTTGTTGATACTGTATAAATGAGTAAGGCAATAAAAGTTGAAAACTTATCAAAAGCCTACCAATTAGGCGATTTTGGTACGGGCACTATCTCCCGCGACCTGGAGCGTTTTTGGGCACGTCTGCGGGGTAAGGAAGATCCTTTTTTAAAAATAGGCGAAGTGAATGACCGTACCATCAAAGGCGAAAGTGATGTGGTATGGAGCTTGAACGATATTAATTTTGAAGTTGAACAGGGCGATGCTGTTGGCATTATAGGCCGCAACGGAGCAGGTAAAAGTACCCTGCTTAAAATTTTAAGCCGTGTTACCTCTCCTACTACCGGCTCAATAAAACTAAGAGGCCGGATAGCCAGTTTACTTGAAGTAGGCACAGGTTTCCACCCGGAACTGAGCGGGCGGGAAAATATTTATCTCAATGGTGCCATCCTTGGGATGCGCAAGGCCGAGATCAAACAAAAGTTTGATGAGATCGTGAGCTTTTCGGGGGTTGAAAGGTATATCGATACGCCGGTTAAGCGTTACTCGTCGGGAATGTATGTACGGTTGGCCTTTGCGGTGGCTGCGCACCTTGAAAGCGAAATTTTGATAGTAGATGAAGTACTGGCAGTTGGCGATGCCGAGTTTCAGAAAAAATGCCTCGGTAAAATGGGACAGGTAAGCAAGAACGAAGGGCGCACGGTTTTGTTTGTAAGCCACAACATGGCCGCTGTGAAAACATTATGTAACCGGGGCATTGTGCTTGCAAACGGGCAGTTGATATATGAAAACAAACAGCTCGAAGCAGTAGGCTTTTATCAAACTAATAACAATACCCGGTCAACATTTGAACACCAGGGCGACCTAACCTCAGCACCTGGGAATGAAAATATAAAAGTGCTTAAATTTGTCATCCGGCCGCTTACCGGCGACAGCATCTCCATTTCGACAGGCATTAGCTTTGAGATGATCTTTTTTAATCAAAAGGCAGGCATTAACCTCGATGCAACCTTTGAATTAAAAAATAGTGATGAAATCCCCGTGTTTCATAACGGCGTGCTTATATCAACCAATAATGATTCAAAAACCGGGTTTTATACAGTTAAGTGTACTATCCCGCCTAACCTGTTGAACGCCGGCAATTATTCATTCAAGTTGATTTTTGGCGAAAATCAACGTTACCAATTATTTGGTGCTGATGATTTTATCGGGTTTGAGGTTGAAAATGAAAGTAAAGGAAGTAACAGCGCTTTAGCTCCGGGTGTAATTCACCCCAAACTTGATTTTGATATTAGTTACCAGGCATAACAGCATATGGAAGCCCCGCGCATCATACAATTGCCCAAGTTTTTAGACGACAGGGGGAACCTTTCTTTCATTGAAGAAAACAACCATATCCCCTTTAAAATTGAGCGTACCTATTGGATTTATGACGTACCCGGCGGCGAACGGCGCGGCGGCCACGCTTATTTAAACCTGCAGGAATTTATTGTCGCTATTAGTGGTAGCTTCGACGTTGTGCTTCATGATGGTGTAAAGGAAATGCGGTATAGCCTTAACCGTTCATATTACGGGCTGTATGTTCCGAAAATGATGTGGCGGGAGATTGAGAACTTCTCGACCAATTCACTTGCCCTGATCCTGACCGACGGCAAGTATGATGTAAATGAATATATCAGGGGTTTTGATCAATTTGTGAGCTGCAAACATGGAAGGTAAAATATCAACTGTTTTTGATTGTAACATCATCCACCTTAACCGTATTAATAACCGGGCTGGTAACATCACTCCTGTTGAAAACAATATCCATATCCCCTTTGCTGTTAAACGGGTATATTATTTGTATGATATCCCTGGAGGAGAATCACGCGCGGCGCACGGACATAAGCAGCTTGAACAATTTATCGTAGCAGCCAGTGGCAGCTTTGATATCACTATTGACGATGGTATCAACAAAAAAACAGTACAGTTAAACCGCCCGTACATAGGGTTGCATATCCAGCCCGGCATCTGGCGCGATATTTCAAATTTTTCGTCGGGTGCTATTTGCCTTGTATTAGCTTCCATGTTGTATACAGAAGCCGATTATCTAAGAGAGTACAAACAGTTCAAAGATTACAAATCATTATAAGTGGAGTTCCCTTTTTGTAAATTTGACTTAATATTTAGATTGGTTGAGGAAAGCGATGCCGAATTTATTTTAAGTTTAAGAACCGACCCGGTACACGCCCGGTACCTGACACACACCGACAATAATTTGCAAAAGCAAATTGAATGGATTAGAGCATATAAAAAGCGGGAAAAAAAACGGCAGGAATATTACTTTTTATTTTCTAACCATGATTATCAGCCGCTCGGAGTTATAAGATTGTATGATATAACGGCTGATACCTACACCAGTGGCAGCTGGATCGTAAAACCCGGATGCGATGAATTTGTAAGCATAAAATCAGATCTGTTTATTTCTGAATTTGCAGCCAGCGAATTAAAAAATAAAAGATGTGTGTTTGACGTAAGGAAAGACAATAAAAAAGTGTTACAGTTTCATAAAATGTTTGCAACAATAACAGGTGAAGACGAACTCAACTATTATTTTACAATAGACGAGGAGAGCGTTAAACGCAAGGTTAGTTTTTTAATAAGTATAATACAACCTCAAACTTAACTATGAATATTGAAAAATTTATAAGCGAATTTGCTGATCAGTTTGACGACTTGGATACAAGTTCTTTTACTGCCGAAACATTATTCAAAGAAAACGACGAGTGGAGCTCCATGACAGCACTTTCAGTGATTGCCATGGTAGATGACGTTTACGCAGTCAGACTGACAGGCGATGACATTCGTAATTCAAAAGTTATACAGGATATATACAATATTGTATTGAAAAAATCAAATTCGTAAACCCAGACACTGACGCTAATATCCTATGGATAACCCATTCTGTTTAAAAGGTAAAAAAATTTTGGTTACCGGCGCCTCATCAGGCATAGGCAGGCAAATTGCTATAAGCGTTTCAGGAATGAGAGCCGAAACTTTTATTACCGGCAGAAACGAGCAACGACTGTCAGACGTTTTTAACTTGCTGGAAGTACCCGGCACCCAATATGTTGCCGATCTTGATATTGAGCAGGAACAGGACAACCTGATTGAGTTAATGCCGAATTTAGATGGCGTCGTATTATCTGCCGGGATTGTAAAAACTTTGCCTTTTAAATTTATAAACAGGAAAGACCTGGATTCGATCTTCGAAACAAATTTTTTCTCCCCCGCTATTTTGATCAATAAGCTGTTAAAAACTAAAAAGCTAAACAAAAATGGATCGGTAGTATTTATATCATCCATTGCCGGCAACTATGTTGGAACCGCTGGTAACGCGATGTACAGTGCCTCAAAAGGCGCCATAAATGCTATGCAAAAGGTATTAGCTATTGAACTTTCCGCCCAAAGGATCAGGGTCAATAATATCTCTCCGGGCATGATAAAAACCGAACTCATCTACGATCCTATATTTACAGAGGAGCAGCTGAAAGACGATGAAAAAAAATACCCCCTGGGATTTGGCGAACCAATTGATGTTGCCAACGCGGCTATTTACCTGTTATCTGACGCCAGTAAGTGGGTAACCGGAAGCACCCTGATAATAGACGGAGGATTCACCATACAATAAATGCAGGCCTTTATAAAAGCTATTTCATATCATTTGCCTCAAAATCAGCTTACCAATGCTGAGCTATCGGCCCTGTTTCCCGAATGGGGAGTAGAGAAGATAGCCAGCAAAATAGGTATTAGCACCCGTCACATTGCTGCCGAGGATGAGTTTGCGTCAGATATGGCGATAGCCGCGGCACAAAAACTGTTTGCCGCGCATAACATCAATCCAACTGAAATTGATTTTATATTATACTGTACCCAAAGCCCAGACTATTTTTTGCCTTCAACAGCGTGTATTATACAGGATAAGCTGAGTATCCCGGTTAAAGCGGGCGCACTTGATTTTAACCTGGGCTGTTCGGGCTACGTGTACGGCCTTGCTTTAGCCAAGGGTCTTATAGCGGCAGGTATAGCCACCAATATCTTGCTGCTCACGGCCGAAACCTATTCAAAATTCATACATCCTAAAGATAAGGGAAACCGTACCATTTTTGGTGATGCCGCCGCCGCTACCCTCATCAGCACCGAAGGCTTTGCGGCTATAGGCAACTTTGAATTGGGTACGGATGGTAAGGGTGCTGAAAATCTGATGGTAAAGCAGGGAGCTATCCGTTACCCTGAAAAAAGTGCCGATACCGTACATGATGACTATGGGAATGAGCAATCACCAGGAAGTTTATATATGAACGGGGCCGAAATATTTGCTTTTACCTCTAAAGAGATTCCTGCTTTAATAATAGATACCCTAAAAAAAAATGGTGTGCGCAAAGACGAAATCGGGCAGTTTATCCTGCACCAGGCCAACCGGTACATGCTGGAGCACCTGCGTAAAAAGATGGATATAGCTTCCGAAAACTTTTATATCTATATGGCCGCTGTTGGTAACACGGTATCATCATCGGTACCCATTGCACTTGATGAAGCCATGAAAGAAAAACAAGTTACTCCGCAAACAAAATGGCTTTTGGCCGGCTTTGGTGTTGGCTACTCATGGGCCGGAACCGTAATAACATTTATATAAAAGCAGAAAGCCTAAGGCTCAAAGTTGGACCGATGAATATTCCGTTTCTATCTTTAACCAGTCAGAATAATTTAGTTGAAGCAGAGATTCGTGCGGCGTTTGAGCGCGTTTTTCAAAATAAATGGTACATACTTGGTAAGGAAGTAAGCGATTTCGAAAATGCTTACGCTGCCTTCAATAACGTACAACACTGCATTGGGGTAGGCAACGGACTTGATGCCCTGTGCATTGCGCTACGGGTGCTTGAAGTTGGTGAAGGCGATGAAGTGATCGTCCCTTCAAATACGTTTATAGCCACCTGGCTGGCCATATCGCAGGTAAGGGCTACCATTGTACCGGTTGAGCCCGATAAGGATACTTATAATTTAAACCCGCGTTTGATTGAGGCAGCTATCACCTCAAAAACAAAAGTTATCATACCCGTACACCTTTACGGGCAGGCCTGCCAAATGGACGCTATTATGCAGATAGCCCATAAGCATAATCTTTTTGTGATAGAAGATAACGCACAGGCGCAGGGCAGCACATACAACAACAAGCTTACCGGCAGCTTTGGCCACGTTAACGCTACCAGTTTTTATCCAACAAAAAACCTGGGCGCGTATGGCGATGCAGGGGCTTTAACCACCAACAATCCAGGCCTCGCACAAAAAGCAGGCCTGCTGCGTAATTATGGCTCCGAAAGAAAATATTACAATGAGGTTATAGGTGTAAACTCAAGGCTTGATGAACTGCAGGCTGCTTTTCTTTCGGTAAAATTGAAATATCTGAATGGATGGACAACTGAGCGGCAGACCATAGCTTCTGCCTATACTCGTCAACTTAACGGAATCGACGGCCTTATCTTACCAGCTTCCTCCCCAGGATCATCACATGTATACCATTTATATGTAATCCGTACTGCAAAACGAAATGAGCTGGAGCAACATTTAAACAACAATGGAATAGGCACCGGGATCCATTATCCTGTACCCGCCCATTTACAAAAAGCCTATAGGCACCTCGGTTACCGGAAAGGTGACTTCACCATAGCGGAGGAATTGGCAGAAACGAGCTTGAGCCTTCCGCTGAATCCGGGCATGAGCAGTGAGGAAATTGAGTACGTAACTAAAACTATCAAAAAGTTTTATGCGTAAAATTTTGATAGTGAATGGTGGCCTGGTAATTGGAGGTGCTGAGAAGCTTGTTCATGAACTTGCTGTTTTTGCCCAGCAAAACAAAATTGCCCCAACTATACTGATCCTTGATAATTACAACCAGGAATATTACGACTTTATTTTTAAACAGAAGAAAATAAGGGTGGTAAGAACCCGGCTTGGCGTAATAAAGAACTTCAGAGCCCCTTTAAAAATGTTGAGATCGATATACTGGAAGTTAAAATTAAAATTTCTTGCCAACAGCATATATGAAAGTGTTCATGTGATCGGCTTGTATAATATTTACAGGGTAAAAGACACAGTTGATCATGATCACCGGTTTTATTGGCATGTAACCAATGCGGCGCAAGGTACCTATAACTTTCCCGAAACATACTTTGACAACCCCGATGACACCCTGATTTGCATTAATCAATACCAGTTAAACGAGCTCGATACACATTACGGGAACGCCGTATTTAAATGTAAAAGAGGCTTATTTCCACTTTTTTTGAATGATTAATTTAAACGTTATATCAAGAATAGCTGAAGACAAGAATTACTTCCCGGATCTGGTAAAAATACTACACGTGTTAAAAAACAAGGGGATCACTGATGTCCAGATACTATTCATAGGCACGGTATATAGCCCGAAAGTTTATCAAAACATTATAGATATGGCCAGCCGGCTTAATGTTTCCTCAAACATCGCATTTACTGAAAAATCCATTCCTATGAGTGAACTAAGCGATGAAATAAAAAACGGATATTTTATCAACTTCACCATCGGTGAATTTACCGGCTTCTCAGGTTTGGAAAGTATCAAAAACGGGTTTAAAACAATTTTTTATAACATTGATAAATCGCTTAAAAACGAGTGCGATAATGTAATTGCTTACTGTCACACGCTTGATAAATTGACGGATCTGATAATAAATATAAGTCAAAATCAAGCGCTGATGAACGAAGAAGTTACAGCTTGTAATCAGGAAATGCTTAACAGGTTTATATTAAATAGTGTTATGAAGCGGGAATTGCTTGCTATGATGCTGCCAAAATCAAATCGTTCTGATAAACTGGCTTGATCGATCGTCTTGTAGTTTTATGTTATCCAATTCCTCAATAACTTGAGTACCGGCATATCGGTTATAGTTTGCTGTTATAACAGCAGCGCGCGGCTTCCCCTAACCATTAAACACCTGGCCTTACAAAAGGTACCGGGAAGTGTTGGATGGGAGGTTATTATTGTTGACAATGCATCAACAGATGGCACAGCGGCCACAGCCAGGGCCGAATGGGGAAAACACAATTTAGCCGATGTTCCTTTCAGCGTTGTGAGCCAACCCATTGCAGGGCTAAGTCATGCGCGGGATATGGGTTTAAATCACGCTCGATATGAATACCTTCTTTTTTGCGATGATGACAATTGGCTTTTCGACGATTATATTGAGCGTGCCTTTAAAATCATGAACAGTGATAGCCAAATAGGTGTATTGGGGGGATGTGGATTAATAGAAGCTGAGCAACCGGCCCCTCTTTCCGAAAGCCTGCTGAAATTTACTACCGTTTGGGGTCCCCAAACTTGGGCAGTCGGTAGCCATTGGGTTTATGGTGCCGGATCTGTTTACCGGAAAAGTATACTGCTTGAACTGAAGAACGCAAATTGGCGCCAGGTAACAACCGGCCGCATAGGCAAAAAGCTGGTTTCGGGCGAGGATGTTGAGATTTGCCTGATGAATTATTTGATGGGCTATAAGATCATCACCGATGATAACCTAAAGTTTAAACACTTTGTTCCCCATCAAAGGCAAAATATCAACTATATATTAAAAGTTGCATTTTGGTTAAATTACAGCAGCGTTTTGCTCAATGGCTATTTTGCACTGGTTAATGATAATAAACGGCCTATCGAACAGATCATAAATCACGATCTGCTTTCCGCAGCAAAATCCTTAATCAAGTTAACGGTTAACTTGTTTTATCAAAAGGTTATCAGATTCCGGCCTGTAAGCGTCGAACAAAAAATCTCATACTACCAAAAATCTGGCCAGCTCAAATCGCTGTTAACTAACAGGCAACTGATAAAAAATCAGTACCAGCATATAAAACAATTATTAAAAACTGTAAAAACAGCCCAGGCTTTCACAAGCTATTAAGCTTATGGGATATTCCGTACCGATACTTTTTTTAATATTTAACCGCCCGGCTTTTACAGAAATGGTTTTTGAAGCCATAGCTAAAATTAAACCTAAATACCTGTATATAGCTGCCGACGGACCAAGGCCTGATAAACCCGATGACATCGACCTATGCGCTAAAACACGTTCGGTAATTGAGCGCATAAACTGGGATTGTGAAGTTAAAACATTATTAAGGGATAAAAACCTCGGCTGCAAATCGGCAGTTAGCGAAGCCATCAACTGGTTTTTTGAAAATGTTAACGAAGGCATCATTTTAGAAGACGACTGCCTGCCCGATAGAACATTTTTTCCCTTTTGCGAAGAACTGTTGACAAAATACCGTTTTGACGATAAGGTAATGTCAATATCCGGTTCAAATTTACTAACCGATGGCTGGAAAAAAGATGCCCAATCATATCATTGGGGGCATGGCGGTATCTGGGGTTGGGCAACCTGGAAACGTGCCTGGAACCTTTATGATATAGAAATGAAAGACTGGCCCAAGCAGCAAACAAAGGATAGAGTTGAAGCGCAGCTTGGTACTACCGACTGGTACAATAGTTATTACGGCATGTTTGAATCATCCTTTAACAAATCCTTAAATACCTGGGATATTCAATGGTTCTATAGCATTCTGATCAACGGTGGCATGGCTGTTAATCCTTGCGTAAATCTTGTAAAGAATATAGGCTATGGAAATGGGACACATACGCATTCGGCAGATGATGCTATTACCGATCTACCATTGGGCACAATGATATTCCCGCTAAAACATCCTAAAAAAATGCTTCTGGATGTCGCTTATTTAAAACAGGTTTATGCCCGGCTTAACAAAAAATACAAAAGTTCTGTTATACGCAGGGCGCTTAAATTTTTTAAGATAGCATAATGAAACAATTCATAAAACGGTTATTGCTTGGCCTTTTTGAAAAAATAAACCTTGTCCATTTAATTTACCTGCTTAATGAAAAACAGGCAAAACGCAACATTCAGTTAAGCATTACCGATCTCGGGGCCACTTTTTATCCGGAGGCGGTGGTTTCGAACTCGCTCGACAAATCAAGAATTGTGGTTGGCAAAGGAACCCATATCAGGGGGATGCTCAATATATTTAAGTACGGGGGTAGAATTGTGATTGGCGAAAACTGCTACATTGGCGATCACACCAGGATCTGGTCGGGCGAAAGTATAACCATTGGCAATTTTGTGCAAATCTCACATAATGTAAATATTATGGACACAAATGCGCATGAGCTTGAAGCCATTGAAAGGGCCGAACGGTGGATGGACCTGGTACACAACGGGCACTGGGCCGATAAAGGCAACGTACACACTGCACCGATAATAATTGATGACTACGCCTGGATCAGCCTGAACGCTGTAATTTTAAAAGGCGTTACCATTGGCAAAGGCGCCATCGTAGCAGCAGGAGCAGTGGTTACTAAAAATGTTGAACCATTTACCATGGTTGCCGGCAACCCGGCACAATTCATAAAAGCATTACCACAGCAATGAAAATACTTGTCATAGGCTCCAAAGGATTTATCGGTTCGGCCTGTTACAGCTATTTTAAAAATCAGCCAGGTTATGAAGTGTATGGCGCTGATGTAATGGTAGAATATGACGATCCCAACTACTTTTTAATTGATGCCACCAATGCCGATTTTAAGAAGGTATTTCATGAGCAACAGTTCAATTGGTGTATTAACTGTGCAGGGGCTGCGTCAGTGCCCGAATCATTCAATAACCCTGAGCGCGATTACCTGCTAAACGTTCATCACCTCGTGAGCATCCTCAATGCCATAAAAGAAGGTAATGGCAATTGCAGGCTCATCCAATTGTCAAGCGCGGCAGTTTACGGTAATCCGCAAATGCTACCTATTGCAGAATCTCATGCGCTTAATCCGCTCTCACCCTATGGTGTACATAAAAAACAAGCCGAAGAGCTTTGCCAGCTATATCACGATCATTTTAGCTTAAATGTTCATATCTTCCGTGTGTTTTCCGCATATGGAGCCGGTTTGAAAAAGCAGTTGTTTTGGGACCTTTACAAAAAATCGCAGGCTCAAACAAATATCACATTGTTCGGTACCGGTAACGAAACACGCGAATTTATTCATGTTACCGATATTGTAAACGCCATGAACCTGTTTATCAATGCCGACAAGCCCGGGTTCAGTATTACAAACATTGCTAATAATAATACCATCACTATAACAACAGCAGCCGAAACTTTTTTGAAATATATAGGCTTTAGCGGCGGCTTGTCATTTACAGGCACCAACCGCGTTGGCGATCCGTTATACTGGCAAGCCGATAACAGCCTGCTAATTAGCCTGGGCTACCAACAAAAAGTAAATTTTGACGATGGTATTAATACCTATTGTAAATGGCTAAAAGGAAAAGAATAGGACTAAGCTACACCTACAATGAAAACTGGATAGGCGGTACTTACTATATCGAAAACCTGGTAAATGCGTTAAACGCCCTTAATGATGAGGAAAAGCCACATATTGTTTTACTTACCGATAGTTACGAAAGTTTTTGGACCGCGCAGCAAAAATTCAATTATCCTTATATCAGCTTTCAGTTGGGTTCGGGCGAAGCAAACAAAGGTTTCCAATTACTAAACAGGATAACAAACCGGCTGTTTAAAATCCGTCTGTTTAGCCAGAAAATTAAAGCCCTTGACGCTGTTTTTCCTTATTATAAAAGTGAGCAACAATCGGCTGCTAAAAAGAAAATATATTGGGTAGCTGATTTCCAGGAACATTTTGCCCCTGAATTTTTCAGTGAAGATGATATTGCCTCGCGCCTGCAAAACCAGCAGGAAATTCAAGCCTCGGCCGGGCATTTAATTGTGAGCAGCAATACCGCGCTTGGACATTTCAAATCTATTTTCCCTAAGCATACAGTTGAGGTAAGCGTTCTGCCTTTCGCGGTAGCACATCCTCCGTATCAGGATATCAACATCAAATTACTGCTTGAAAAATATCAGTTACCCGCACGTTATTTTATCTGCCCTAACCAGTTCTGGAAACATAAAAATCAGCTGGTAGTTCTAAAAGCGGTTAAAGAACTAAAGGCGGAAGGCATTGAAACTACAGTAGCTTTTACCGGTAATACCAACGACTACCGAAACCCACATTATTTTACAGAGATGAAAGCGTTTGTTGAAGACAATAACATCGGCAACAACGTTAAGTTCCTGGGTTTTATCGACCGGCGTGATCAGCTTCAATTGATGAATAATGCCATTGCCATTATACAGCCATCATTGTTTGAAGGCTGGAGCACTGTTGTGGAGGATGCTAAGCTAATGAATAAATTTTTACTGGTTTCAGATATTGAGATCCACAGGGAGCAGTTGGTTAACAGTTCGGCACGCTTTTTTGATCCATATAATGTTAACCAGTTAGCGCAACTGCTTCAGCAGTTCAGTGAATATCAAAGCCCTCCCCTGCTCTTTGAAAATAACACTTATCATGAATGTGTTGAAAAATTTGGCCGAACATTTCTGCGGATAATTGACTGAACAAAAACATGAACCTTCCGGATCTTCAGTCTTACCGTTCAAACTTTATCAATAAAGGCGTTCAATTGCCCCTGCCCATAGTAGCCGGTACCGAAAACGGACTATTGCACCAGTTGCCCCCACCTCCGTTCGGCAAAGCCGGCTGGCCCTGGGATGAGCAGGTTGCACAAACGGTTTATGATAATAAAATAAACTGGCCTAAGCTTACCATCGTAACCCCATCATATAACCAGGCCGGTTTTCTGGAGCAAACCATCAGGGCTGTGCTTTTGCAAAATTATCCCAACCTGGAGTACATCATCATCGATGGTGGCAGTACCGATCAATCCAAACAGATTATTGAAAAATACGCCCCATGGCTTAGCTATTATCAAAGCGAAAAAGATAATGGCCAAAGCAATGCCATTAATCAGGGGTTCAGTCTTTCATCGGGCCGGTACCACGCCTGGATCAATAGTGATGATTACTATCTTAAAGGCGTTTTCCATAAGGTGTTAAATAAATTCATGAGCACCAATACAGATTTTATATACGGTTACGGGAACGACTACAATGTTGTGTCCGGCAAAACAACCACAACGCGGGTATTGCCTTTTATTGATTATTTTATCAAGATCCCGAGCCTTGTGCAGCCCTCCACTTTTTGGAGCGCCGCCATTCATGAACCCGTTTGGGAGGAGCTTCATTGCTCTCTTGATTTTGAATTATGGCTCAGGCTGGTAAAAGGACACAGCAGGGCATTAATCAAAGAGCCACTTTCCGTTGCCAACGTGCATGACCAGGCCAAAACTCATTCGCCAAAAATGAAGGCGCAATGGGAGGCCGATCATCAGAAAATATGGGGAACAGATGCTCACGGCACTGTTTATGAATGGAAGAAAATTGTTTTTTTTAACAGGATCAGGATCAAATTATATAAGGTATTTGGATATTACTCATGATGTTACTAAAAAGAAGTACAAACAAGATCCTGAGGATCTTATTCCGTTTCTTTAACGAAACGTCCCTTCCTTTTAAAAGTAACCGGATTTTAATTGTAAGACTTGATGCTCTTGGCGATTACATTCTTTTCAGAAACTATATAAGATGTATCAAACACGCACCAAAATTTAAAGGCTATAAACTGACGCTCCTTGGGAATATAGGATTTAAAGATATAGCCGAGGCATATGATAAAAATGTCATCGATGAATTTATCTGGATAACGCCATCAATAATTTATGATATAAACAAAAAAATAAGGTTATCATTAGCCATTAAAAAAAAGGCATTTGATATCTTAATCAATCCGGTTCATTCAAGAGTATTGCACACTGATGAGTTTATATCCCAACTTGGAGCCAAACAAAAGATTTGCAGCAGCGGGGATGATACTAATATGGAATCATTAGAAGAATTAAAACGCTCTTATAAATTTTATGACAGTATTATAGATGTTCCCGGAACTGATTATTTTGAATACCTGAGAAATCACAAATTTATTGAAACCCTTACAGGTCAGAGAATTGATACCTTATTAAATTTGCCAACCGAAAGTAAGTCAACCAAAAAAAGGGCCTTGCAATTGGTAATATTTCCCGGTGCGGGCCAGGAGTATAGAAGGTGGGGAACAAACTTATTTGCAACAGCAATTGATTCCATAATGGCAAATTCAACATTTAAAGTTACGGTTACAATTGCGGGCTCATCTGCAGATTCATGCCTGGCTACGGAAATAATATCACAATCAAAAAACAAAGAAAAAATTGAGGATAAAACCGGTAAAACTAATCTTGTTGAATTAATTGAACTTATCAACAATGCAGATTTACTAATTTCAAATGATACCAGTGCTATACATATAGCTGCAGGTACACAAACTACCGCAATTTGTATCTCTAATGGCAACCATTTCGGTCGTTTTGTCCCCTATCCCTTAACCATTGCAAACAATATATACACGTTTTATCCTTCTGAAGAGTTTAACAATAAAGATAATTATGCGTTACTCAACGATTTATACAAGCGCGGCTCCAACCTGAATATCAACAATGTCGATCCTATAATTATCAGTAATAAGGCAATATCAATTCTTAATAATGCAAGCTAAACCAGGCGCTGACGTCAAAATTATTGTAAACTAAATTATATATCTGCTTTTTTAAATGCTTTTTAACTCCCTGTTGTTCCTTGTATTTTTTGTAATTGTAACCATTACATATTACCTGCTGCCACATAAATTAAGATGGATGTGGCTTTTAGCCGCAAGCAGCTATTTTTACATGTACTTTAAGCCGGTATACATCCTCATCATTCTGTTTACCATTATTGTTGATTATTGTGCCGGTATCCTGATAGAAAAAGCCACAGGCAAAACCCGCAGGTTTTATCTCATTTTAAGCCTGATCACCAATATTGGTGTACTGGCCTTTTATAAATATTTCAACTTTTTGGCCGCGAACCTGAATTTGCTATCTGACACATTCCATGGCCCGCAATTACCATTGCTTGATTTTATATTGCCTATTGGCTTATCGTTCCATACATTCCAGGCTATGAGCTACACCATTGAGGTTTACCGGGGCAATCAACCCGCCGAGCGTCACTTTGGCCTTTATGCCTTGTATGTAATGTTTTACCCGCAAATGGTAGCAGGCCCAATTGAACGGCCCCAGCATATTTTGCCCCAGTTACACCGGGTGAACAATTTCCGAAGCAGTAACTTGATAACTGGTTTATTTTTTATGGCGATGGGCCTGTTTAAAAAAGTGGTGATTGCCGATAGACTGGGCCTTTACGTCGACCCTGTTTTCAATAATCCGCATGGTCATTCGGCACTTGAACTGCTCGTAGCTACCTATTTTTTTGCATTCCAGATCTATTGCGACTTTAGCGGGTATTCGGATATCGCGGTTGGCACGGCCCTCGTTTTGGGTATCGAGCTAATGCAGAATTTTAACTTGCCCTATCTCGCCTCCAATGTTTCTGATTTTTGGAAACGCTGGCATATCTCACTTTCCACCTGGTTTCGTGATTATTTGTATATCCCGTTGGGGGGCAGCAAGATTAATTTCCGGGTAACCTGCATTAACCTGCTTATCGTATTTATGATAAGCGGCCTGTGGCATGGCGCCAACTGGAAATATCTTGTTTGGGGCCTGATTCATGGTTTGCTGCTCGTTGCTTACCAGTTATTCAACAAGTACGATATCGGGATCAAAGGCTTTACCTTCCTGAAATGGCTTTTCACTTTTAACCTGGTTTCTCTTGCCTGGGTGTTTTTCAGGGCAGCTACAGTATCCGATGCTTTTTATATTTTAAGTAAAATATTGGCCGGTAAAGGATTTACCTATTCGGCCGGTAATTTGATGTCTGTCCCTGAACTTTGGTATTGTGCCTTTATTATCATTATCCTGCTTTTAGGCGAACGTTATTTGCGAAAAGCGAAAGATTATTCAAACACAACAAAGGCGGTCATTATAGGCGGGCTTATCCTTGCCTGTTACTTTTTAGGGATCTTTAACGAAGCTCAGTTTATTTATTTCCAGTTTTAATGCGTAAGGTTACCAGTTTATTCATATTGCTCATTAGTGTTGCGTTGCTGCTTAGTTCCATGAACCGGTCATTCATCAATAAATTATATTTTGACAAATATTTCAGCCACATTTATTCCAAAACAACAAAGGAAACCAACTGGTATAAAGCCTTTTTTTCCTATTCGGACAAGTGGCGCTATGGCGATCTTTACGGCATGTCAAATCTGCCTCAATACAAATTTGAACTCGAACTTTTTAAACACTACAACCCCAAACCCGGCAGGCAAAACACCAATAGGATATTATATATTATAGGCGACAGCTTTTTGGCAGATAAAATACTTTACGGCGCTTTTGATGCATTTGATAATGTAATTTTCCTTGATCGTCGTTTTGCCTTCGGTCCAATTAAACTGGATAGTACCAAACAAAACTATCTCATAATGGAATTTGCCAAGCGTAACCTGGTCACCTATGATATCAGCAAAACAGATGAAACAAGGTGGACAAGTAATGAAATTAAAAATGGCCTGAATTTTAGTAATGCCCCCCGGTTGGGTAACCAACCGCCGGCAGCATCTATTTTTGAACGGGTAGGCAATATCATCTTTAATAAGGCACTAAGCCGCAATCTTGAACTAATTCTTTTTGATAATAAACTGGCAACCTCTTTCAAAGAGGTCAAAGCATCACTCAACTATAAACTTTTTAATCGCGTAGCCAAAGAGGTAACGGAGAGTACTGATAAAAAAAGGCTTTTTTATAATACTACCGTCGATACCGCCAGTTTACAGTCAGCATTTAGGCCTAAAACCAGGGCCGCTTTAGATTCTATAGTCCGCAAACTGGATATTGCACGCGATTATTATCGGGCTATTGGCTTTAAAAAGGTTTTCCTTTCAGTGATCCCAAATGCAGTTTCAATCTATGACGATAAACGGATGCCTTATAATCATCTGTTAGAAAGAGTTGAGCAAAAAACTGATCTTCCTGTAATACCACTATACAAAACTTTCAAAGCCGAGAAGCGCAATCTATTCTACCGCAGTGACACACACTGGAACCCGCAGGGCTTGGATACCTGGGTAAATGAAGCGGACAAGGTATTAACATCAAACCTCAATTGAAGCCATTTTTTTCAATCGTCATGCCGTTGTATAATTGTGAGGGCACCTTACAGCAGGCATTAGATAGCATCAATTGCCAGGCTTTTAAAAACTACGAACTGGTTTTGGTTGATGGTGGTTCAAATGATGATACACAGTATATCATCAGTAATTTAAAAAAAACAGGTAAGGTTAGTATCCAGTTCATTTCTGAACCCGACAAGGGCATTTATGATGCTATGAACAAAGGAATTGATATGGCGAGCGGTCAATGGCTTTATTTTATGGGTGGCGATGATACTTTCAACAGCTCCGCAGTGTTGGATCAGGTTTATCAGGCCATCCAAAATGAACCTGCTGATCTTATATATGGTAATGTAACAGGCGCTACATCAAAGACGAAATATACGGATGATACTATTGATAAAGTATTATCACGCGGTATCCATCACCAGGGCATTTTTTATAAACGCGGGATATTTAATTACACCGGTAAATACAACATAAAGTTTAAGGTAGCTGCTGACTACCATTTAACATTGAAAGTATTTTGTAACCCCGTATTTAAAACCAAATACATCAATCTGGATATCGCGCGTTTTGGCGAGGCTGGTTTAAGCTCATCAACTTATGACTATCGTTTTTTCAGTTATCATTATAAGTTTCTGTCAACACGTAAAGCCCTCGGCAATATCAATGATAAAGCCACATGTTTGCAGCAATCAATTTACTGCTGCCTGTGGCTGGCGAAGGAAAAACAAAGCATAACTTTTGCCTGGTTCAATATTTTATACTACATAACTGGGTTAAACGGGCTGAACATTCCATTCAGGTTTAAAACCTTTTTACGAATGATGTACTGGAGTATGAAAAGGTAAGATGATAATACGCTTAGCTGTTGGAAGCCTCAAAGCAATATTTTGAAAAACCGAATTAAAACTATAAAATCAACGCTGTTTTACTTTTATAAATACGGTATACCATCCTATATCATTGCTTTTGGCGAATCACTGGGCGATAATCTGCTGCTCACCGTATTAAGCCGGGAGCTCTACGGGCGCAGACATAAAAATATTTGGGTAAAAAGTAACCAACAACAACTCTTTGAGCATAATCCGAATATCAAACTTATTTTACCTTTTGGGGCATTATTATCGGGTATGCTTCTTAAAGCCTTCAACGTAAAAACTGTTTTTCCCAAATACACAGTTTATCACCCCGAAACCGACGGCGACGAAATACCCGAAAAGCATATCATTTTAAAAATGGCTGACGATTTACAGCTTAAAGGTAAAATAGATCTTAAGCCTGTTTTAGTTTTAACGGCTAATGAACGGGAAGCCGCGCAGTGGGCAAAAAACCATATCGTAGTAACAACATCCGGCTCGGCAGCATTGTTCCCAATGGGTAACAAAGAATGGGACGTTAAAAAATATCAACAAGTTGTTGATCTGCTTTGTCAAACCCATAAATTCATCCAGTTAGGCTCTCAAACAGATGCACCTTTGAAAAACGTTATCGATCTGCGCGGGAAAACTACGATCCGGCAAACAGCCGCTATATTAAGTAATGCCGCCCTTTTGGTATCGCATGTAGGGTTTATGATGCATTTGGCACGCTCAGTCGACTGCCGGTCGGTAATCATATATGGTGGGCGCGAAAGGCCAGACCAATCGGGGTATATCAGTTTTAAAAATGTATATTCTGCGGTTGAATGCTCACCATGCTGGTTACATAATACCTGCCATTACGATAAAAAGTGCATGCAAATGATTTTACCTTGCACTGTTGAGGCGGCTGTAATAGAACAATTGGCTTTAATTAACGAACCTTTACCTGCCGATATCTTATATAATGGCTAAATTAAGCGTAATCATCCCTACTTATAACCCGGATACAGCAAGATTACAGCAAACGCTTTCGGCCTTAAAAAGCCAATCACTGCCTGCCAACCAATGGGAGTTAATCATTATCGACAATAATTCATCTAACAATTTCCGGCAGCAGCTTAATTTAAGCTGGCACCCTGCCGTTCAAATTATAGATGAAACAAAGCAAGGTTTAACCTATGCCCGGCTTAAGGGTTTCAATGAATCAACGGGCGATATTATAGTAATGGTTGATGATGATAATATGATTGAAGGCGGCTATCTTGAAAAAGCCCTTAGTATATTTGGCCAGAATCCCAAAATGGGCGCTATAGGTGGTAAATCAATCCCATTGTTTGAAACTAACCCTCCCGAATGGCTGTGGGAGTTTTACGGAAGCCTGGCCCTGCGCGACCTTGGCGATACCCCCTTAACAGCGGCATGGAATAATCAATATCCAATAGCTGCACCCATAGGCGCAGGGATGGCTATAAAACGCGAAGCGCTATCATCCTATTTGGAAAAAATAACACAGGGCAAAAACAACATCAGCGACAGGTTGGGTAACTCCTTAAGCTCCGGCGGCGATAACGATATTGTGCTCGAGATCCTTAAAGGCGGCTGGCAGGTTGGTTATTTCCCTCAGCTCATACTACAACATATTATTCCTGCTCAACGTATGCACGCAGGTTACCTTGCACGTTTGCTTAACAATACCAATAAATCATGGGTGCAGCTACTGCAAAGCCACGATATAAACCCATGGCAACAAATCACAAAATCGGGGGCTACATTACGGAAAGCTAAAGCCTGGTTTATCTACAAAGCGTGGAAAAACGCTGCGGCATATATAAAATGGCAGGGCGCATGCGGTATGTATGACGGGCTTATAAAGAACAACCATGCTCAATAAAATAAGCAATTCACTGGCTTATCGCTTACCAGTACTTTACAGGAGCTTACTTAAATATAAGCCCCTTGTTGTAGGGCAGCCCAAAGCATCATTGGCTTATACTGTACTTATGATGACAGGCAAAAGCATCATAGATATGACGTGCCTGGCCGTATATTCTATTGCAAAATATTGGGAAGAGATTCCTAAACTGATCATCGCATCCGACGGATCGTTATCTCCGGAAGAAATCAAAAGTAAATTTAAGTTTTGGCCGGGTGAGCTTATTGTTAACCACTGGCAACAAAGCGCGGTATATCATCAGGGTAAAAACAGGATCAATCTTTTAAACTATGCCGAGAGCCATGTGCTTGGCAAAAAATTGGCTGTGATACTTCACCAGGCCGAGATCCAACCTGTAATATGGATAGACAGTGACATACTTTTTTACGAGGATTTTAAAAAACATATTCCCCAACATAACGGGTTTGTTTGCGGCGGAAGCCAGGAGGGACACTCAACTTATGATGACCGCGTTTTGAATTTCTACGGTAATAACCTCTATGATACTTATACCTTCAGTTCGGGCTTATTAATTATTTATGGGCCCAGAATTTGCGAAGACTTTCGGCTGGAGGAATTATTGTTTCACGTAAGTAACTATGTGCATTATTTTACCGAACAAACTATTTTTGCTCATATAGCAAGTTCATCAATTGGAATACCCTGGACAACAGAGATTATAAAAAACGATCACCAGGATAACCAACAGATTAAGCCTATGAAAAAAAAAGGAATCGTGGGCAGGCATTATACTGCAAACGTCCGGCATTTATTCTGGCGCGACTCGTTGTTTAATTTATAGCTTTCCTTGTTACAACAAGTCATTAATTTTTTATACCGCAATCCGCGTTCACAATTACAAAAATTCAGGCGTTTTGGTGGCTATTTCAATTACCGAAACATAATGAACGGGCGTAGGGAGATGGAACAGCGTTCGCTTGAGTTGCCCCCGGTAGTTTCACATACTAATGGGTTGCCGATTTACTTTTTAACAGGTAAAAACTACCTGTACCAAACGCTTTACTGCATCCAATCGTTAATTAAGTCAACTGCTGCGCAATTTAAATTCATATTGGTTGATGACGGCAGCTTTAATGCTGCACTGATGGAGAGGGTAGCAAAACAGCTGCCCGGCGCACAGGTAATTACAGTGAAGCAAATCAGTGAAAACCTGCAAAACACGTTGCCCGAAACACGTTATCCGTACCTGCATAAAAAAAGAGCTGTATATCCTCACATTAAAAAACTAACCGATGTGCACACCATCCCAGGCGATGACTGGAAACTGGTACTGGATTCGGACATGCTTTTTTGGCACGACCCCAGAGAGATAATTACCTGGCTTTACGCCCCGCAACAACCTTTGCACATGATTGATTGTACAGAAGCTTATGGATATCCTCAGCAATTAATGGAACAACTGACCGGAGCACCTGTAAAACCGTTGCTTAATGTGGGGGCTATCGGTTTAAAAAGTGAAGCTATTGATTGGGACAAGCTGGAAAACTGGGTTAAAACACTGGAGGAGCAGGAAGGAACTTCTTATTATTTAGAGCAGGCGTTATCGGCCATGATGATAGCCGACACTGATGCTGCTGTTTTAAAAGCCGGAGATTATATTGTTAACCCCGGCCCGGATCAGATAAAAAACAAAACAGGCATTCTTCATCACTATGTCGACCTTTCAAAAGAAGGTTATTTTAAACAAGCCTGGAAACATTTTTTATAGCCTGTGTCATTAGGTAAAATAGCATACAAGTATTTTTTTAAACCAACCTTTTCGATAAGGTATCATATCAGTCATTTTGGGCTAAAGGGTTGGCTGAACATGCAGCGGGGCGAGCAGCAAATGAAAAAAGCTGCCTTAAAGTTCCCCCCGCTTAGTCTGTCAAAACAAAAGATCCTGAATGTAAGCTTCCTTACCGGGGCAAAATACTGGCACCAAACCATTTTTTGTGCCTATACACTTGCCCACTTTTCGGATGGCGAGATAGGGATCAGGTTATACTCAGACGGAACACTTACCGACGAGCAAATCGGTTTTATAAACCAGGTATTGCCAGGTATTGAAACCATATCCGAGCAACAGGTATTACAACATCTCAACCTTGTTTTACCACAACATACATTTCCAACGTTACGGCATTTGCGTAACTGGCACCCCTTTTTCCGCCGGTTGATTGATATTCATACCTCACCATCCTGGGCAATCCACATGGATAGCGATATGATCTTTTTTGGTAAACCCAATCAAATTATTGAAGCATATCAACGCAAAACAGCAGTTTATATGAAAGAGCAGCTGGCAAGCTCATATTTTGTGGACAGTGAGGATACACTTAAGGATAAATACGGTATCAATTGTATAAAAAGTGTTAACGGCGGCATTATAGCCTACGATAACGCCAGGGTTGACTACACCGATCTTGAAGAAAAAGCTAAACTGTTGTTACAGCATTACCCCCAGGCGGGCCCGGCACAGGTTGAGCAAACGCTGATGAGCTATATGCTACATCATCAAAACGCTGCGGCACTTGATGAAAAATCATACAGCATTTTTTACGATGACAAGCCCGATTTAAGCAGGCCCAATATTGTCCGTCATTATATTTTTAAGGCCAAACTGCCTTATCTTACTTCAGAGTGGAAAAAAGTAATCCTTTAGTTTCTGTTTGCATGCCGGCATATAACGCGGGCAAATATATTGCAGAGGCCGTAAGTTCGGTACTTGAGCAAACCTACACCAACTGGGAGCTTATTATTGTTAACGATGGTTCTACTGATGATACTTCCATCGCACTTAAACGGTTTACCGATCCGCGCATCAGCGTCCATCAGCAGGAAAACAGCGGGCAGTGTGCTGCTGCAAATAAAGCCTTTAGTCTTTCGAAAGGCAGGCTTATTAAATTTATGGATGCCGATGACATGATTTCGTCTGGCTTTATTGCAGAACAGGTCAAACGTATTGGTGATAGTGAAAATGCAATAGCCTCCGCTGCCTGGGGACGTTTCTATAATGATGACATTCGCGCATTTAAATTAAATGAAGAGTTCATCAGGCAGGATTGCAAACCAATTGACTGGCTGGTGTCATCCATGCATGGCAAACAAGCTATGATGCAATGCGCCTTATGGCTAATCCCAAGGGCCGTGCTTGAAAAATCGAATTTATGGGACGAGCGTTTAAGCCTTGTAAATGATTTTGAATTTATTACACGCGTGTTGTTGCAAGCAAGTGAGATTCGCTTTGCTCAAAACGCTGTGTTGTATTACCGGAGCGGTATAAGCAATTCGTTGTCCGCGTTAACTTCCAGGCGAGGAATTGAGTCGGCTTTTACCTCTATTTATGAAGGTACAACATACATGCTTCAGCATGAAAATAGCCCAAGAGTAAGAACCGCCGTTGCCGATTGCCTGCAAAACTTTGTTTATGCATATTATCCCTACTATCCTGATATTATAAACAAAGCCCAACAACGCATTAATGAGTTAGGCGGTTCAAAAGCTAAATATCCGGCAGGTGGTTACACAAAAATGCTAAACCGGATTATCGGCTGGAAATTAACACAAAAATTTAAAGCCTTATTTGGCTAATAGTTTATCCATGCGCATACTGCTTTCATTTTTACAGGATAAAGTAAGCAGACCACATCCTGTACCTTCATATCGTTTTTGGCAGCATTATATTAAAAATGGTATTGTTGAGGCGGAGATGAGCTATATTGAAGTACCGGAGGTTGACTGGGCGGAAGGATTAGTGTATGACGAAGGTTCGGTTGCGTTGCAAAACTGGCAGGAACGGAGCTGGCAGGCAACCCTCAATTACATCAAAGCCAACCGGCAAAATATCGACATTTTTTTAAGCTACCTGTATCCCAAACAAATACTTGCAAAAGCAATAGAACAAATCAGGAAAATGGGCATTCCATGTGTTAATTTTTATTGCGATAGCGTGCGGGAATTTAAAACAGTACCGGCAAAGTTCAGGATCTTTGATCTGATCTGGGTACCCGAGTATGAGGCTTTGCCTCTCTACAGGAAGGCAAGGGTCAAACATATCAACTTACCGATGCCGATGTGGGTTGAACCCCAATTAAGGTGTCGCACCCCGCTTCATGAAATACCGGGGGTATCATTTATCGGTTCAAAAGACATCCTGCGGGAAAACCTGTTAGGCCAGGCCATTCAAAAAGGCCTGCCGGTAAGCGTTCGTGGAGCCGGCTGGTTAGCACAGAGTGCAGGTCCTGTATTTGTTCCTGGTTCTGCTTATTTAAAACTTATTAATCAGGTTAACTTCGTAAAACAGCAGGGCTTTTCCGGCTTAGCAATCAAAGGGCTTCAGCAACTGACCAAATTTACTGTAGTCCCGGTTGGCGACGATCATATATTTCCAAGACCAGATTTTGACGAGTATATCAACATCACTCAAAGCAGCATGGTTACTTTGGGGATTAACCGGGTGCCAACTTTTAAACGTACACATAATAAACCACTAACCTACTCACGCTTGCGGGATATAGAAGCGCCAATGCTTGGCGCCTGCTACCTTACCGAATATTGCGAAGGCATTGAGCAGCTTTATGATACCGATAACGAAATTAACGTTTACCGCACGGTTGATGAATTGGTACAAAAAACTACTGAACTGCTCAACAATAAAGAAAAAAGGAATAAATTAAGAATCAACGGGCAGCAAAGGGTCTTGAACGACCACGCCATTCCGTCATCGCTAAAAAAAATAAAGAAGGCCCTTTTTGGCACCTAAGCTTACCGATAAGCTGTTGTACCCAACAAATTGAAAATAGCCATTATAGTAAATCCGCTGATCCCGGTGCCTCCCGAGCAATACGGCGGCATCGAACGCATTGCTTTTATGCTGATCCAGGAACTTAAAAAAAAAGGCCACGATATTACCCTGTATGCCAATGAACATTCGCAGCCGGGCTGTAAACTCATCGGTTACCGTGAATCGGCTCATTATGGCGTTAAAGATCTGCTGAAAATTAACCGGCTTACGTCAAAAATTGCTTTTCAGCATTTTGATATTGTACATACCTTCGGTCGCATGAGCAATATTGCGTTGCTAATGTTAAGCCGAATCCCAAAAATCGTATCCTATCAGTTGCCCCCTACCGTATCGCAGGTAAAAAAGGCGGTAAGTATCGCTCATAAAAACACATTGAAATTTACCGCTTGCAGCAATTACATAGCCAATCAAATCAATGCGTTTGCTGATGTAACTACCATTTATAACGGGGTGGATTTAAACGACTACGATTTTAATGCAGGTGTTCCCGATGATGCCCCGCTCGCTTTTTTAGGCCGGATCCAACATGAAAAAGGGACAGCTATTGCCATACACACGGCAAAAAAAACAAATCAAAAACTGGTAATAGCAGGCAATGTACCCAATGAGCCAATACACCAGCAATATTTTAATGAACAGGTAAAACCCCATATTGATGGCGAGCAGATCAAGTACATAGGCCCGGTCAATAACCGTCAGAAAAATGACTTGCTTCGTAACTCAAAAGCTTTCCTGATGCCGGTAACCTGGGATGAGCCCTTTGGTATTGTAATGGCCGAAGCACTGGCCTGCGGTACACCCGTTATCGGTTTTAATCGCGGCGCAATACCGGAGATAGTAACTAACGGATTAAACGGTTTTGTGTGCGATATGGAGGCCGACATGATAACGGCGATTAACAGCATTGACTCAATCAGCAGGGCCAGCTGCCGGAAGATAGCGGAACAAAAATTTAGTGCCGGTGTACTGGCCAAACAATACGAAGAATTATACCAACTGGCACGGGACAAAGATTGAAGAACGTTACTTTTATAACTACCGGCCAGCCAACTACTAACCCTCGCCTCGTGAAGGAAGCCGAAACTTTGCACAAGCTTGGTTATAGTGTTAAAGTGATCTGCTGTTTTTACCAGCAATGGGCCCAAAAAACCGATGAAGCTTTAACAGGCAAATATCCCGGTATGTACATTTATTGCGGTGGTGATCCGGTGATACAAAAAGCAACTTACCTTAAAACCCGCATTCGCCAAAAGTTAAGTACGCTGCTGTTTAAATATACCCGGCATTTCGATATACCTGAGAACGCTATCAGCCGCACACATACCGAAGCATTGTCTAAAGCTAAAAAAATAAAAACAGATCTTTATATCGCCCATAACCTCGGCGCCTTGCCCGCAGCCATACAGGCAGCAAAACATTACAACGTAAAAGTTGGTTACGATGCGGAAGATTTGCATTCGGGACAGTTTGCATCAACTCATAATGAAGGTTACAAACTCAATAAATACATTGAAGAAAAATACTTTCCCTATGTTGATTATTTTACTGCCGCCAGTCCCCTCATTGCAGAATTTTATCAACGCCAATACCGCTATTTAAAGCCTGTTGTAATAAACAACGTGTTTCCTAAAACAGCGCTGCAAATCAGCCCTAATTATAAAGCTCACGAACCATTAAAACTGTTTTGGTTTTCGCAAACAGTAGGCCCCGAACGAGGATTGGAAGATGTAATTAAAGCAATAGCTGCTACAAATGGGCATGTTCGGTTACACTTGTTAGGCAGCAGCAATGAAACTTACAGATATGCATTGTTGAACCTTGCCAAAGAACTTAAATTAAATGCAGACCAGTTGTGGTTTCATGAGCCCATTGGAGCGGGCGAGATTTTCGATTTCGCGAACCAGTTTGATATTGGCATAGCCACCGAAACAGGCATTCCTTTAAACAGGGATATCTGCCTTACCAATAAAATTTTTACCTACATACAATGTGGACTGGCAATGATAGTGAGCGATACGCAGGCGCAAGCCTTATTTATGGAGCAATATCCGGGTACAGGAAAACTATACCAAAAAAGCAACCTGCAATCACTAACGGATTGTATCAGCTTTTACCTCCAAAACCCGGATATTTTATACCAAACCCGTTTACAAAACTACCAGCTTGGCCAAACAGCATTAAACTGGGAAACCGAAAGCCGTACCTTTTTAAGTCTTGTTCAAAAAGTATAACAATTGAATAAAAAGCTGCTCATTATTTCGCCATACTTCCCGCCGGTAAACGCGGCAGATATGCAGCGCGTGAGGATGAGCCTCCCTTATTTTGCAGCCTGCGGCTGGGATGCCGAAGTGGTGACCATTGATGCCCAGTATGCCGACCTGGCAAAAGACGAATTGTTGTTGCAAAGTCTCCCTCCGGGCATTAAAGTTCACAAAGTGAAAGCGCTCAGCAAGGCACTCACTTCAAAAGTTGGGTTGGGCAGTATTGCCATCCGCTCGTTATGGTATTACCGCAAAACGGTTAACTGCCTGCTGAAGAACAACAAATTTGATCTTATTTATTTCTCAACCACACAGTTCCCGGTTTGTACGTTGGGTGCTTACTGGAAAAAGCGATTCGGGGTTTCCTACGTCATTGATATGCAGGACCCCTGGCATTCCGATTATTATATCAACAAACCTAAAAGCGATCGGCCGCCAAAATATTGGTTCGCTTACCGTTTAAATAAATACATGGAACCCATCGCCATAAAAAATGCGTCCGGGATTATCAGTGTATCTGCCGGTTACATTGATCAGCTCAAATTACGTTACCCGGTAATTCAAAAAGTTCCGGCCGCTACTATAACCTTCGGGGCATTTGAGCCCGATCTGCAAATAGCTAAAACTAACCAAAAAAATTTTGCAGGGTTGCTTCATGACGGCTTTATCAATGTGGTATATATCGGCCGCGGAGGGAAGGACCTTCACAAGGCCATTAGCCCGGTGTTCGACGCATTAAGAACCGGATTGAATACCAATAAAGAGCGGTTTGACAAAATCAAACTCTACTTCATCGGTACCAGTTATGCCCCCGCCGGGCAAGGGATCGCTACTATCCTTCCCCTGGCAAAACAATATGATATGGAAGAACATCTTGTTGAAATTACCGACCGCATCAGCTACTATCAAGCTTTGCTCACATTGCAGCTGGCCGACGCTCTTTTTATACCTGGGTCAGATGATCCTAAATACACAGCATCAAAAATATTCCCATACCTGCTCACAAAAAGGCCGGTTTTGGCCGTATTTAATGCCGCAAGCTCTGCTATACCTATTATGCAGCAGTACGGTGTAGAACATGTTTACAACTATGATGACGTTACCTCCGAAAACTTATTTATATTTTTTGAGCAATTAATTAAGGGTAATTTCCAGACTGTTGAATATAATGCTGATGCCATCGAAAAATATTCGGCACTTGAAATGACGTTGGCGCAGTGCCGGTTATTTGATAGAATTATTTATGAACGCCATTAAACGAACTGTCGGCTTTATTTTAAAACATCCTTTGGGAAAAAAACATCCGGCAAAAGCCTTATGGCGGTTTGCCTGGTGGCAGGTACAGTCAAGGCTTTCAAGGTCGAAGTTCATTATAAAACCTTTTGTTGGTGATGTTAAGTTTTATGCAACCAAGGGGCTGAGGGGTATTACCGGTAATATATACACGGGGTTACATGAATTTAATGATATGGCCTTTCTGCTTCATTTTTTAAAGCCGGAAGATATCTTTTTTGACATTGGCGCGAATGTAGGTTCATATACGCTGTTGGCTTCCGGCATAGCCAAAGCTAATAGTGTTACACTTGAACCTGTTAAAGCAACTTTTGATATTTTAAACAGCAATATCGGGCTTAATTATTTGCAGAGCAAAGTAAAGCTTATTAATGCCGGCGCCGGCGCAACAGCGGGCGAGATCAGATTTTCGGCCGATGAAGATACCGGAAACCATGTTATTACTAAAGATGAGAAAGGCAAAAACACTGTTATCGTACCTATAATCACTATTGATTCACTATTGGAAACATACAAACCCGCTCTTATCAAGATAGACGTGGAAGGTTTTGAGACCGAAGTGCTTAAAGGAATGGGATCTACCCTTGATTCGCCTCTGCTAAAGGCCATCATCATTGAGCTTAACGGTAGCGGCGGCCGGTACGGTTTTAGCGATCAGGATATTCACAAGTTGTTACTGTCAAAAGGTTTTAGGGCCATTGTCTATGATCCTTTTAAACGCGTTTTAACCAGGTTAGATACCTTTGGTGCATACAATACTATTTACTGCAGAGACATTGAACTGATAAACCATCGCCTTCAAAATGCAAAAAGTATTAATATAATGGGTGAGACCATCTGAATGAAAAATTTGGCCATAGTTATCACTCATCCTATACAGTATTATGCACCGGTATTTAAGCTCCTGTATGAACGGCAAAAAATAAACGTCATGGTATTTTATACCTGGGGCGAAGGCGGTTTGCAAAAATTTGATCCAGGCTTTGGTAAAACTATCACTTGGAACCTTCCGCTCCTTGAGGGTTATCCTTATGAGTGGGTAAAAAACATTTCGACCGATCCCGGCTCGCATCATTCAAAAGGAATTGATAATCCCGATCTTATCAGTCAAATAAATAACTGGCAGCCCGATGTTATTATGGTGTACGGCTGGTTTTACAAAAGCCATCTCAAAATCCTCAAATATTTTAAAGGCAGGGTACCTGTTATTTTCCGGGGCGATTCAACTTTACTTGATGATAAAGGCGGTATCAAATCCGTATTGCGAAGCCTGTTTTTAAAGCGGATTTACCGCCATATTGATTTTGCACTATATGCAGGGTCAAACAATAAGGCTTATTTTAAAAAATGCGGTTTAAAAGAAACGCAGTTATTTTTTGCACCGCATGCTGTAGATAATGATCGCTTTGCCGAAGACAGGACCAATGAAGCCCTTACCCTTCGCAAACAGTTAGGAATAGCTGATGATGAAAAACTCCTGCTTTTTGCAGGCAAGTTTGAGCATAAGAAAAACCCGCTGTCGCTGCTTGAAGCATTTATCGACGTAACACAGCCGGGCACCCATCTGCTATTTGCAGGAAATGGTATTTTGGAGATAGAACTGAAAAATAAAGCAAGCCGGCATAAAAACATCCACTTTATTGATTTCCAAAACCAGCTTTATATGCCGGTGGTTTATCAGGCATGTGACATTTTTTGCCTCCCTTCAAAAGGCCCCGGTGAAACCTGGGGGCTGGCCATAAACGAGGCGATGGCCTGTGGCAAGGCCATATTGATATCAAACAAAGTAGGCGCGGGCACCGATTTGGTAAAGGATTATGAAAACGGACTTATCTTTAACGCGAATGACGGGGTTGATCTAAAAAGCAAGCTAAAAACATTGCTACTCTATGATAAAACCGCTTTATTTACAATGGGGCAACAGTCCAGGGAAATTATTGAAGGTTGGAGCTTTGTCAAACAGGTTGAAGCGATAGAACAATTGGTGTTAAGTCAATAGTATTAAATCTTAACTCACAAGTTTGGTTTCTGACCTTTTTTTACTTATAACTTCGAACTAATGGCAAAAGGCAATTTATCAATAACATAATTAATAAATGCAGCAAAGCAAATCGATAGAACGATATATTGTGTTGTTTATACCATGGCTGCTGGCACTGGCATGTAAAAGTGATAGCGTGTTATCCTATTTTATTGCATGGGGGGGCTCATTTTTTATATTCCTGATAACACTTACCGGCTGGGTACGTCCAATCCCCGACGACCGCCCCATGGCCGAACAGTTGATGAGGCCCTTATTTATTATCCAGATAATTTTTGCGGGGTACATGTGCAGCACATCCATCTTTTATTTTATGAATACCCTCGGCTATGAAAATTTCAAGCACGTGTTTATTCACACGTTAAAGGATAAAGACACTCTGGGCTTAATTGCCCAATGCCAGCGCTATTACTGCCTTGGGCATGCTTCATTTGTGATGGGCATACTTATTTTCATGAATTATCCGGTAATTAAAAAATACTACGTCGAAACCGAAAGGCTGGCAAATCTGCTCATGACGTCGGCAATTGTCAGTTTTCCGCTTTCGCTGTTATTTCTTAAGATACCCGGCCTTTCCCAATTTTATTACCAGTTTAGCTCATTGAGCTTTATTGCCGGTACATTGGCGCTGGCCTTTGCCATACCACTAAAAAAAGGGGCCAATACGCTCATCTGCCTTTTACTATATGCCTTTAATTTTTATCAGGCGCTTACATCTGGGTTTAAAGAACCTATTATTATCAGCGTACTGGTTTTAGGGATCTTCCTATATCCTACCTATAAAAAATTAGTAACCATCACTTTTGTCCCTATCATTGTTTTATTATTTACGGTTTTACCAACATATAACCATATTTTCCGGGCCAATGCATGGAATGGAGATGCAGATAGCGACGAAGCTTCACAACTGGCCCTTGACGCAGCATTAAATAGTGATAACAGCGATGTTGACGAAACTAACTGGGATTTTTTGGTATATCGCTTAAGTGAGATCGATATGTTTACCCGCTTTGTGCAGTCGACACCTAAAAATGTGGATTTTTATGGATTGGATATTGTTAAACAATCGGCTATTGCGTTGGTGCCGCGGATTTTCTGGCCCTCCAAGCCAATTACCGAAGCCATGATCATGCAGCGCGTTTATGATGCCGGGGTGGTTAACCGTAACTCTACCGTATCAGCCAAACCCGCCTACATCGTTGATGCGTATCTTTCAGGAGGTGATTGGGGGATCTTTATTTTCCTTTTCGCTTACGGCGCCCTCGCACAGCTAATAGCTGTTAAAGCCGAAAAACTTTTTGGGGGATATATATTAGGCACAGCACTTATATTTTCGGGCCTGTTTCAGATCATGTGGCGCGGCATCAGTTTTGAGTTCCTGTTCAATACCATCTTCTGGAGCTATATCAGCATGCTGCTCATTCATAAGGCATTGTTAAATTCTAAAATTTTAAAAGAGATTTGAATTACGCAACCGATCGATATGATTTTGAAAGAACTGTCTTAATGAAAAAATATAAAAATGTGGATCCGCAAATAACCATCGCATGAGCGCTTATAAAGATTACGATTATCCCGATGCAAGCCCTTGCCATGTATTTAAGGAGCTCGAGAAACCGCTTATGTCGTTATTAAATAAGGATAACAACACCAGCATTCTCGACCTTGGCTGCGGCAATGGTCACCTGGTAAATTATTTATTAGCAAGGGGATTTAATGCTTATGGTATCGATGCATCTAAACCAGGCATTGCTATTGCCGATAAAATAAATCCCGGCAGGTTTTTCGTTCATGATCTTTCGGTTGAAGGGGTACCGGAGCCATTAAGAGCTATACAGTTTAATACCATTATATCAACTGAGGTTATTGAGCATTTGTACGACCCCTACGCGTTTATACGCCTTTGCCGGGATGTTTTAAGCGAATCAAAAGGTGAGCTCATCATCTCAACGCCTTATCATGGTTATTTAAAAAACCTGTTTTTGAGTATTTTAAATAAATGGGATAATCATATCAGCCCTTTGTGGCAGGGCGGGCATATCAAATTTTGGTCGGTTAAAACGCTGACACAAATCCTCAATGAACATGGATTTGAGGTAACAGCATTCAGGGGCTGCGGCAGGTTCCCTTATATTTGGATGAGCATGATCATTAAAGCCAAACTTAAGTGAGCGAGAGCCTGGATATTATTATCTTAACTTTTAACGAGGAAAAGAACATTGGCGACTGCCTGCAAAGCGCGGCGGTGCTAAAAGCCAATATCTATATTGTTGATTCAGGTTCAACGGATACCACACTGGCTATTTGCCAAAGGTACACGCAAAACGTCTTCAGCCATCCATTTGAAAATTATGCAGCCCAGCGTAACTGGGCTTTGAATAACCTGCCTTTAACAGGTACCTGGGTACTTAACCTGGATGCTGATCACCGGGTAACACCAGAGCTTGCCGCCCAGCTTAACGATATTTTCTCCAAGCCCATAGATGCTGAAACAAATGGTTTCCTGATCAGCAGGCGTACCCTATTTATGGGCAAATGGATCAAACATGGCGGCCACTATCCAACATACCACGCCAACCTGTTCAGGCGCGGCTTCGGGCATTGCGAAGAAAAATTGTATGATCAGCATTTTAAAGTTACCGGTAAAACGCAGGTACTTAAAACTGATATCATCGATGTAATAACCGATTCGCTTACCAGTTTCATTGCCCGGCATAATCATTGGGCAACGCTGGAGGCACAATACCTTGTTGAACAGCAAAACACCAAGGTTGTTGATGATAACGGCAAGCTGGTACATCCACGTTTATTTGGCAACCCTATGGAGCGGCGCCGGTATATGAAAAAACGATACGAGGCGTTTCCTTTATTTGTAAGGCCTGTAATTTATTTTACCGTAAGATACTTTATAAAATTGGGTTTTTTAGATGGAAAAACCGGGCTGGTATTCCATTTTTTACAAGGATTTTGGTTCAGGTTTTTGATTGATGCAAAAATTTATGAGTTACAAAAGGAGAGCAAAAAACAATGAAACAACGTGCTTTTTTAAATAACCCGGCGATACGGTTCGTGCTGTTGTTTGTATTGCTGTTTACCATTTTTTATAGCTTTAATATTTTCTTTTTCGGCATTACTAATCCCGGCGGAAATTATAACGCCTTTTTAGCCGAACACCTGAATTATATTGCGGCTTTGAGACAGGTTTTATTGGATTGCAGTGTCATGATCCTGAAGTGGCTTGGTTACGCTGCCATTGATAATAATTCCGAGTTACTGGTTGCGGGTAAAGGGACACTGGCTATTGTATACAGTTGTCTCGGCTTAGGGTTGGTCAGCTTCTTTTCGGCATTTGTGCTGGCCTATCCGTCTCCGTTGCGATCAAAATTGGTATTTCTCATTTCAGGCATTTTAGTTATCGAATTTTTAAACGTGATTCGTTTTGTTTTACTGGCCATCTTCTGGTCGAAAAAGGCAAACCGGATAGTTGATCACCATACCATTTTTAATATACTTCTTTACATTATTATAGCGTTTAGCCTGTATATTTGGATCAAACGTAATGATAAGCTTACCGGCGCTGATGTTCAGAACTGACCTTTCAACTTATAATAATTATCCTTATCATCCGGGCGGCAACGTTTTAAAACGCATTTTGTGGTACTACTGTAACGCCATATTCTTTAAAACAAGCATTATACCCTCAAGTGCGTTCAAAGCATTTTTGCTGAAGCTGTTTAGTGCCAAGGTGGGTAAAAATGTAACTATTAAGCCTTGCGTAAACATCAAATATCCATGGAACCTGCATATCGGCGATGAAAGTTGGATAGGTGAAAATGTATGGATAGATAGTTTAGTGCTCATCCATATCGGCGCGCACGTTTGCCTGTCGCAGGGGGCTGTGCTGTTAACGGGCAGCCACAATTACCAAAAAACATCCTTTGATTTGATAACCAAAGGCATAATTTTGGAAGACGGCGTGTGGATCTGCGCCGGGGCTATGGTAAATCCGGGCGTGACGGTAGCATCGCACGCGGTATTGACCAGCGGTTCTATCGCTACAAAAAACATGGAGGCGTACGGCATCTACCAGGGCAACCCGGCGGTAAAGATCAGGGAACGGGAAATCAGTTAAAACTTAAACATCATCTGCTTAAAATAATTATATGCTGAAACAGAAACTACAAACCCACCAAATCATTTTATTGGTTATTAGCGGGATTGTTTTCTTTATGGGCATTATGCTGATCATAGCCCCAGCCGCCATTTACCCCGACCCCAGCAAGGGCTTCCAGGTAATGCGCTCAATGGAACTGGGTTCGGCATTTAATGTCATGGTTAAACCCGATCAGAACGATATCAGCAAAAACACTTCAGAATTCCTCGCCTGGTGGTCGCCGGGGCAATACCTGGTGCCCTATTTCTTTAAACTTATTTTTGGCGTCAACACAGGTCGCGCTTCTTCAATAGTAACCCTGCTATTTTCGTTATCCGGCATTTTCGGCTTTTACTATTTCTTTAAAAAAGCAGGGTTTACACCAATGATCTCGGCTTTAAGTGTACTATTCATCGTAATTCAGTTATCTTTTTTTACACCTTATGTATTTTACAATGGTGGCGAGGTACTACTTTTTGGTTACACCGGCTGGTTTTTATACGGATGCATAGCCATTGAAAAAATAACCTGGAAACTGGCCGTATTCCTCTTTATAGGTGGAATATTAGGCTTCATTTGCAAATCGTCATTTTTATGGATGTATGCTGCCACTTGCTGTTTTTTATGGCTTAGGTTTTCTATGGAAACAAAAGACATCATTCGCTGGATAAAAAATGGCATATGGATAGGAGTCCCTGCGGTATTATCCTTATTTATGATCTATCATTTTTATCTTTCAAAAGGTGCTAACCCCTCATCGATAACCGGGGGCATAAAGCTGGTTTGGGAAACTTTTGGCTTTCCTTTGGCCTCGCCAATATTAACCGCTTTTTCGGTAGATGACCTTACAAACGGCCTTTTGTTTCATGATGACCCTCCCATGTTTACTTACTTTTGGGGGGTGATCATCGTGCTGATCTGTGCAGTATTAAGCATTTTATTAATTTGGTTTATTGTAAAAAAGGCGCCTCACAAAAATTATGCGCTGCTACTGGTGGTTTTTTATGTGGTATCGGTGTTGTTTTTCGGACAATCATTTTTGAGACAGGCCAATATTTCATATGAAGCAAGGCATTTGAGGCTCATCGGGCTTATCGCCGCACCCGGCATCATTTACCTGGTAAGCAGATTGCAAACTGGTTATAAATACCTGTTTTATTTTATATGTTTTGTAATAGCTTACTCCAGCTACAAATACTTTGTGCCAAGCTACTTTCAAAATAAAAATATCGGCGCAAGGGGATATTCGGGGATAGCACAGTTATTTATCGATCAGCCATCGCTAAACTATATCCGCAACCTCGATAAGCAAAACAACAACGCCATTTTTGTATTTAACAGCCCTGATCTGAGCCTGGAAATTGAACGCAACCGCACTATAACCGTTGAAACCATTGGCGCTGAAGTGGCAATCGATTATGATGACTACGTATATAATGGGCACGCCGGACCACTGTACATAGTTTTGCCCGCCGATTACATCGGTCCAAAATCAACTATCATGCGCAAATGTTTTCCTGGCTATACCGGCTTTAAAATGACGATGCTTAGTAATGACTACATTTTGTGGGAGGCTAAATAACGCTGGCGTTGATCTCTTTCCAGAGCAGGTCTTTTAGCTGATCGATATTTTTCTGGGCTACAGATGATATAAATATAGAGGGGATTCCATCGGGGATCTCCTTTTTCATTTCAGCCTGCAGCTCATCGTCGAGCATGTCGGTCTTGGTTATGGCTAACACACGAGGCTTGTGCATCAGTTCGGGATTATATTCTTCCAGTTCATGCAGCAGGATGCTGTATTCTTCTTTTATACTGCGCGATGTATCGGCAGGCACCATAAACAGCAATACCGAGTTGCGCTCAATATGTCTCAAAAACCTAAATCCTAAACCTTTGCCCTGTGATGCTCCTTCAATAATGCCCGGAATATCGGCCATTACAAATGAACGGCCGCCACGGTATGATACGATACCTAAATTAGGTACCAGTGTGGTAAAAGCGTAATCGGCAATTTCGGGCTTGGCAGCCGATACCACCGAAAGCAGGGTGGATTTACCTGCGTTAGGGAAACCTACCAAACCAACATCAGCCAGCACTTTTAGTTCGAGGATATTCCAGTCCTCACGGCCATCTTCGCCGGGTTGGGCAAAGCGGGGGGTCTGTTGGGTTGATGTTTTAAAATGCCAGTTGCCCAAGCCACCGCGGCCACCGGGAGTAAGGATCTTGGTTTCACCATCTTTGGTTATTTCAAAAAGTACTTCACCGGTTTCAGCATTTTTCACGGTAGTACCAAGGGGCACTTCCAATATTTCGTCGCGGCCGGTTTTGCCCGTACGCAATGAGCTGCCGCCCGAATCGCCATCACCGGCAATTACGTGTTTACGGTATTTAAGGTGCAGCATAGTCCACAGTTGGGCGTTACCTTTTACAATAACATGGCCTCCCCTGCCGCCGTCGCCACCATCGGGACCGCCTTTTGAAGTTAATATATCACGATGCAAATGGGCAGAACCAGCACCTCCGTGGCCTGAACGGCAACAGATCTTCACATAATCAACAAAATTTGAACCCTGCGACATAATTTTTGATTTAGACGGAAAGTCCGAAAGTCAGTAAAGTCCGAAAGTTAAGAATTTTAATCTTCCTAACCTGCGGACTTTACTGACTTCCGGACTAAAGACTTCCGAACGACTATTTTTTATACTCTTCAATTACATTAACAATAGCATCGAAGATTTCATCCACCGAACCTACGCCGTTAATGCTTTTAAATTTATTTTGATTTTGATAAAAACCAGCTACAGGAGCAGTTTTATCATTATACTCTTTAATACGCTTGCGGATCACCTCGGGATTGGCATCATCTGGTCTTCCAGATTCCTTACCACGCTCTAACAAGCGACGCTCCAACTCATCATCGCCAACTTCAAGGGCGATCATGCCCGAAATTGCCGATTGTTTTGATTCCAGTAACTCATCCAAAGCTTCTGCCTGAGCAACTGTACGTGGAAAACCATCAAAAATAAAACCTTTGGCGTCTTTATTAGCATCAAGCTTATTGCTGATCATGCCAATAACCACGGCATCCGGAACAAGCTTCCCTTCATCCATCAGTTTTTTAGCTTCTAAGCCCAACGCTGTACCTTGTGTAATCTCGCCACGTAACAAATCTCCGGTTGAAAGATGGATCAAATCGTATTTTTCAATAAGTTTTTTCGACTGAGTACCTTTCCCGGCTCCGGGAGGGCCAAACAAAACCAGATTTAGCATGCTCTTGATAAATTAAAAGCCTTTCGGTAATACAACAGAAAGGCTTACAGTTAATTTGCACCAGCGGTGGAAAAATTCCGGACTGCAGTGCTTTGTTGTGCACTCGAAGGGAGTCGAACCCCTAACCTTCTGATCCGTAGTCAGATGCTCTATCCAATTGAGCTACGAGTGCTTTCCGAAATGGAATGCAAAGATAGATTTTTAAACTTTCGCTGCAAACTTTTATTCAAATTATTTTACAATTTCGGCAATAGCCTCAAAATTTGGCAGTTGGCCGGCATCTTCAAGTACATCGGCATAAATGATATTCTGCTCTTCGTCAATTACAAAGGCGGCGCGCTTTGAAACACCCTTAAGCCCCATCACAAACTGGTCATAAATAGCACCATAAGCCGTAGATACTTCTTTGTTAAAATCAGAAAGCAGATCGAACTGATAATTGTTCTCTTCTTTAAACTTAGCTAAAGTAAAAGGCGAATCAACAGAAATGCCCAATATAGTAGCGTTTAAACCATCATAGTATCCAAAGCTATCGCGCATGGTGCAAAGCTGCGTGGTACAAACGCCTGTAAACGCTAAAGGGAAAAAGTGGATCACGACCTTACGGCCTTTAAAATCGGCTAATGAAACGGTTTTTAAGGCCGATGATATTAAAATGAACTGAGGGGCGGGCTGGCCAATCTGTAATGACATACGTATTTGTTTTATACTGCAAATAAATCGTATTTAAATCTCACTTTCTAATTTTGCCGATAATTCTAATGTCAATTTATATGAAAACTACAAGCAGAAAGCGCAAACCCTAAAGCCGAAAGAACACTTATAAATACTATTTAATTACTTTATCTAATATCCAATATATAGACAGTATGTAATTCCCTGAAAACTACTGGTGCCATTTACTATTAAACAAACATCCAAATCTTTATAACGGTTACTAATACTGATATTTAATCTATGAAAGCAATAGTGATTACCCACCCTGGCAGCCCGGAAGTTTTACAGCTTACGGAAAGACCAAAGCCTGTTATCACTCACAACGAAGTATTGATAAAAGTAATGGCGGCAGGCATTAACCGGCCCGATGTTTTTCAACGTAAAGGCAATTATCCCCCACCTGCCACTGCACCTGCGGACATCCCCGGACTGGAGGTAGCCGGTACCGTTGCCGACATTGGCGAAGCGGTTACCCGTTGGAAACCGGGCGACAAAGTTTGCGCACTCATTACCGGCGGTGGCTATGCCGAATATTGTAAAGCGCCCGAAGGCCAGTGCCTGCCTGTTCCTTCCAATTTAAGTTTCCCTGAAGCTGCTTCTCTCCCCGAAACATTTTTTACCGTTTGGAGCAATGTTTTTGATCGCGGCAGCCTTCAACCCGGCGAATCATTATTGGTGCATGGTGGCTCAAGCGGTATTGGCGTTGCAGCTATCCAAATGGCCAAAGCTTTAGGCAGTACCGTTTATGTAACAGCCGGATCTGATGAAAAATGCAGTTTCTGTGAGCAGCTTGGCGCGGATAAAGCCATCAACTATAAAACGACTGATTTTAAAGACGCGATCAATTCGCTTACCGATGGTACAGGCGTTAATGTGATCCTGGATATGATTGGCGGCAACTATATGCCTGGCAATATCGATTCGCTGGCTGTTGAGGGGCGGCTGGTCATGATCAACGCAATGAATGGCCGCGAAGTACAGCTTGATTTGGGCAAAGTAATGGCAAAAAGACTAATCATTACCGGATCGATGCTACGCAGCAGGGAAACGGCTTTCAAAGCAGCTATCGCCCAAAACCTCGAACAAAAAATATGGCCATTGTTATTATCGGGAAAAATCCGGCCCATAGTGTACAAAACTTTTGATGCAGGCGAGGCCGCCGAGGCTCATAAACTAATGGAGAGCAGCACTCATACAGGCAAAATTGTTTTGACTTTTGCGCAATAAATGCAAACAATTATCAATGTTGAAATTATCCTTCAAAAATCTTAAAACACTATGTAAATAATTGGATAGAAATCTTAACTTTGCGCCTCTGAAATAGCATCTTATACATTCCTGTTACAAATGATGTATGTTGCTGTTCAGTAAAAGCATTTTTTAAAAAACACCAGGTTATATATGCCAAACATTGGAAAAATTTCAAGGATCATTGGTCCGGTAGTCGACGTAAGTTTCGCTGATGACGCTCATCTTCCTAAAATTTATGACGCATTAGAGATCACGAAAGACAATGGCCAAAAAGTTATTTTAGAGGTTCAGCAGCACTTAGGCGAAGACCGTGTACGTGCTATCGCGATGGACTCGACCGACGGCTTGTTACGCGGTATGAAGGTATTGGATACCGAAGCTGCTATCAAAATGCCGGTAGGCGATAATATCAAAGGTCGTGTATTTAACGTGGTAGGTGATGCTATCGACGGTATCCCGAATCTTGACAAAGTAAATGGTCGTCCTATTCACGCAACCCCTCCAAGGTTTGAAGACCTATCTACCGAA
Source organism: Mucilaginibacter gossypii (assembly GCF_017569325.2). Taxonomy (NCBI): domain Bacteria; kingdom Pseudomonadati; phylum Bacteroidota; class Sphingobacteriia; order Sphingobacteriales; family Sphingobacteriaceae; genus Mucilaginibacter; species Mucilaginibacter gossypii. The sequence goes on from NZ_CP071878.2 coordinate 4,693,284, forward strand.
ACTGAAGTACTTTTTACAGGTATTAAAGTTATCGACCTTTTAGAGCCTTATGCAAAAGGTGGTAAAATTGGTTTGTTTGGTGGTGCCGGTGTAGGTAAAACGGTATTAATCCAGGAACTGATCAACAACATCGCAAAAGCTTATGCAGGTTTATCTGTATTTGCCGGTGTTGGTGAGCGTACACGTGAAGGTAATGACCTTTTACGTGAGATGCTTGAATCAGGCATTATAAAATATGGCGACGCTTTCATGCATTCAATGGAAGAAGGCGGTTGGGACTTAACTAAAGTTGATACCGAAGCCATGAAAGATTCAAAAGCAACATTCGTATTCGGTCAAATGAACGAGCCGCCGGGTGCACGTGCACGTGTGGCCCTTTCAGGCTTAACAATTGCCGAGTACTTCCGTGACGGTGATGAAGATGGTAAAGGCCGTGATATCCTTTTCTTTATCGATAACATTTTCCGTTTTACACAGGCAGGTTCAGAAGTATCAGCGCTTTTAGGTCGTATGCCATCAGCAGTAGGTTACCAGCCAACGCTGGCAACTGAGATGGGTACCATGCAGGAGCGTATCACTTCAACCAAACGTGGTTCGATCACTTCAGTACAGGCCGTTTACGTACCTGCGGATGACTTGACTGACCCGGCACCGGCTACAACCTTCGCCCACTTAGATGCTACTACCGTACTTTCACGTAAAATTGCCGAGCTTGGTATTTATCCTGCAGTGGATCCATTGGATTCAACCTCACGTATCCTTAGCCCAGCTGTTTTAGGTGATGAGCACTACAATACAGCTCAACGCGTTAAAGAGACTTTACAACGCTACAAAGAACTTCAGGATATCATCGCCATCCTTGGTATGGACGAGCTTTCTGAAGAAGATAAGTTAGTTGTATCACGCGCTCGTCGTGTTCAGCGTTTCTTGTCACAACCATTCCACGTTGCTGAGCAGTTCACCGGCTTAAAAGGTGTACTGGTTGACATTAAAGATACCATCAAAGGTTTCAACATGATCATGGACGGTGAAGTTGACGAGTATCCTGAAGCAGCTTTCAACTTAGTTGGCAGCATTGAAGATGCTATTGAAAAAGGCAAAAAGCTGTTGGCTGAAGCTAACTCTTAATAAGAAGCAAGAAAATAAGACTCAAGAATCAAGAACAGGAAAAGCCTGGCTCTTGATTCTTAAATCTTGAATCTCAAAAAGCATGACATTAGAAATTCTTACTCCCGATAAAAAAGTTTACGAAGGCGAGGCCACCTCAGTAACCTTACCTGGTGCTTTGGGATTATTTGAAATACTGAACAACCACGCCCCAATCATTTCCACCCTTCAGGATGGCAAACTTACCGTACGCGGTGGTGCAGCTAAAGAAGAAGTGTTTTTTATTAAAGGCGGTGTTGTTGAAGCATTAAACAATAAAGTAACTGTTTTAGCCGAAGGTATTCAGCACAAATAGGCGCTACTTTATAAATTTATAAAGCCCGGATAAGCTTTTATCCGGGCTTTTTTGTACCCTTTTTTGGGGAGGATACGTAAACGCCATTTTTGTAAAGTACGAAGCAATCTCCTATTAGCAGAGCGGCCCATGCAAACAAACTACCCTGTAATTGCCCTGGGGATTGCTTCATACCTTACAATCAATAATGACCTAATTCTTTATCAATCATAACCTTTCTGGTTAATGCGCTTGTTTCAAAGCCTTGTCAAGCTCTGCTGTAAGTGTATACCCGGATGATGGCCTTTCGCTGTTATTATTTACAATCTTGCCATCGGTTCCGATTGTAATATAATGAGGGATACCTGTTACGTTATATTTTTGACATACCGGGTTTCTTGTCCAGCCCTCTGCAATGAGGTTGACACCACTTACATTTAATGAGGCCAAACTACTTTTCCACGCTTTCTCGTCCGAATCAACACAGATGTTCAGGAACACTACATTCTTATCTTTATACTGCTCGTGCAAAGCTGCAGTCGTGTTCTTTATTTCGTAAACGCAAGGGCCGCATCCTACGCCCCAAAAATCGATATACACTACTTTTCCCCGGAAGCTTTTCAAGGACACCACCTCACCCTTATCATTCTTCAAACTAAATTCAGGCGCCAGATTACCGGGTTTTAATTGCCGTACTGTTGCATAAAATTGCGCAAGAGTATCTGCATATCTTGGCGTTTTAACCTTAGTTTTAAAATCCTTGTAGATGTTCTCAGCATCGTCAAACGAATAGTAACCAAAATCCATCTCTATGGCTTTCGTTATAAACCAGTCACGGAACTCAATTAAATGGAGATTGGCCAGCCCCAGATAATATTCATCCCACGCAGGAGTAAAGGGCGTTAATTTCTTATCCCAATCCGATCCTATTATAGTTGTATTATTCAGTCCCTTATAAAATCGGACGTAGTTAAAAATAAATTCTTTGTAGCTATTGCTGTTTTTAAAAGAAAACTCTGATTGGGCGTGATATGCTCCGGCAGGAAATTGCTGATTGAGCGCTTTTCCTGTAGCAGAGGTGTCGTTTATATGCAACTCATATTTAGATAACAAGTGATGGCTATTCAAAAAACCAACGTACTGATAATAAACATCAGTAATTAACTTCTGACTTTCGGGATGATCAAGATGCACCGCGGCTGTCATCATCACTTTATTATATAACTTATTGATCTTCTCAAACTTTGCGGAATCGGTGAGTTTATTATCATATAAGGACTGTCCCAAATCCATCAACTCTTTACGGTAGAGATTATACATCAGCATCATGGTTTGCAACCGCTCGTTTGTATGCTGGAAAGGAGAGGTGATGCGGAATGTGTTTTTAAAGTCCTTATTATCCCAACTAAGTAACAGGGTATCGTTCCTTTGGGCGCAAACGGTGATAGCATCGTCATTGAGGTACAGATAGATATCTTCGGTATCTCCGTCAATATTTATAGCTGTATTGAAATTGCCGTCCTTATCAACAGGTATCGTTAATGAGTAATTAGTTAAATCGCCGGTTACAGCCATCTCCCAATATTTATCAGTAAAGTTTTTGACGTTCCCTTTAATTACAGCCGTAGCTTTAGGAGTTGAGACAATTAGCGGCTTATTTTCAGCAACAGCTTTAACAGGTTTCTTTTTTATCTGGGCATTTGCCGTTGCTACTAAGAGCAGTAGAATTATACAGGTTAGGTTTTTCATTCAGGGTGACAGGGTTAGATTATGTCAAATATAAAGAAATAAACTATTCGAATAAATCAACTCTTATTTTTAATTCTACAACTTAGGATTCATACTTACCATTTTACGGGGCGCAAATGTGCAGAATAATGGGTACTGAACTATTTAAAGAGATTGAGGCAACACCTGCAAAAAAGGCAGAGCCGCAGAATAATCCAGCAACTCATATTCCAGTCCCAGCAGCCTGATGTTATTGATGGTCATAGTGATATTTTTCCGCTTGCAGGAACCAGGCTTTAAGACCGAGCTTTCGGATATGAACCATTTTTCAAACAGGCGTGCAGTACGTCCATTGCCATCTTCAAAAGGATGGATCTTCACAAATATCAAGTGGATCATTGAGGCAGAAAAGAATGCTTCCGGAACGGCCAACTTAGCTTGCAATAACAGCTCGATATCATTAAAAAGCAACTCCAGTTTTTGTTCGACCAAATCAGACGAAGCCTCGCTAAAGCAAATCACAGATTTCTTTGTAACCGTTGCTTTTAGCAGCATCGCAAATACTCACCCCATCCTTATTAATAAAGGTTTTATCGGCATGATGCTGTAGCAATAATTTAACTATTTCGGCCCGGCCCTGTTTAGCGGCTAAAAACAAAGCCGTTTCGCTATTCCGATTTACCGGGTTTGGGTCGGCACCTTTTTCAAGCAGTAACTTTATCACATCATAGTGCCCCTTATAAGAGGCTATTAATAACGGGGTAGATTTATCTGCCGCTTTACAATTTACATCAACTCCTTTGGTTAACAGCAAGGCAACCGTTGCTGCCTGTCCGTTTCTTGATGCTATAATGATGGGGTTCCAATTGTGCTCGTCTTTAGCATTAATATCTGCACCTTTTTCAATCAGGTAGGCGGCCATTTCGGTACTGCCGCTTTGGCAAGTCACCATCAGGGGTGTCCAATTTGATTTTGGAACAAGGCTTAAATCAGCTCCCGCTTCCACCAACATCTTTACAGCTTTAAGATCGTTTTGCCCTACTGCTTTAAGCAAGGGTGTCATATCATTTTTACCTCTTATGTTTATATTCTTTGGTGATTTCAATAATTCGGAAAGCTGATCGTAATTTTTGTTTTCGATGGCGGTAAATGCATCTTGCGAGAAACTTTTTGTTACGCTAAATAGCAGTAATGTCAGGATTAGGATTTTGTTCATTGTAAGTATATGATATTAATGCCTGAAACTAATCATCTATCAACTTCCATTAGCACAGCCGGATACTTTTTTTTTAAAGTTAAATTATCTTTCCTCCCATTTCAGGCAGAAAATCGACAACTTGCTATGCATGCATAAAAAACATACCGAATACCGTTTTAAACTTTGGTCTATTTTGTAAAATATTTTATATCTTTATGAACAAATTTTACAAAATTAAATTCTATAAAATCAAAATAATTAAAATTAAATACTTATTTTAAAAAATCAGAAATGACTATTGCTATTGCATGATGCTATGGCTACCTTACATATATTGATTTTCGATACCAAGTAAACCAGTATCATCAACAAAAATTAAATACTAAAACTGTCTACATATCTAATAAAATGAGTTCATCATCAGATACCACCAACGCTATAGAATTGAACAAGTATAGCAAAACATTTACCCAGGACCCAACACAGCCTGCCGCACAGGCCATGCTTTACGGGATCGGCTTAACAGACGATGATATGCGCAAAGCACAGGTCGGCGTGGCCAGTATGGGTTACGATGGTAACACTTGCAACATGCACCTCAATGACCTGGCTAAGCTGGTTAAACAAGGTATCTGGGATGAAGACATGGTAGGCCTGATATTCCATACTATTGGCGTAAGCGATGGCATGAGCAACGGTACCGAAGGTATGCGTTACTCATTGGTGAGCCGCGATATCATTGCCGACTCAATTGAGGCTGTTACCGGCGCTCAGTACTATGATGGCTTAATTACCCTGCCGGGTTGTGATAAAAACATGCCAGGTTCCATCATGGCTATGGGCCGTTTAAATCGTCCTTCAATCATGGTTTACGGTGGAACTATTAAACCGGGTCATTGGAAAGGCGAAGATTTGAATATTGTATCGGCATTTGAGGCTTTGGGTAAAAAGATTGCCGGCCAGATTGATGATGTTGATTTTATGGGCGTTATTAAAAACGCCTGTCCAAGCGCAGGTGCCTGCGGTGGTATCTATACAGCTAACACGATGGCTGCAGCTATTGAGGCATTGGGTATGAGTTTACCGTATTCATCATCAAACCCTGCTCTAAGCGCTGAGAAAAAAGCAGAATGCCTTGCCGCCGGTAAAGCTATCAAGGTGTTGTTAGAAAAGGATATTAAACCATCAGATATCATGACCCGTGAGGCATTTGAAAATGCTATCGTTGTGATCATGGTACTGGGCGGTTCAACCAACGCGGTATTGCACCTGATTGCAATGGCAAAAAGCGTTGACGTTAAATTAACCCAGGATGATTTCCAGGCTGTAAGTAACCGGATCCCGGTACTGGCCGATATGAAACCAAGCGGTAAATACATGATGGAAGACCTGCACAACATTGGCGGTGTTCCGGCTGTAATGAAATACTGTTTAGAGCAGGGCTGGTTACATGGTGATTGCCTTACTGTTACCGGTAAAACCATTGCCGAAAACCTTGCTGAAATCCCGGCCCTGGAGTTTGAGACTCAAAAGATCATCAAACCGAAAGAAAACCCGATCAAAGCTACCGGCCACCTGCAAATTCTGTACGGAAACCTTGCCGAAGGTGGCAGCGTTGCTAAAATCACCGGTAAAGAAGGTGAACGTTTCACCGGCCCTGCCCGTGTATTTGATGGCGAGTTTGAACTGATTGCCGGTATCCAGAGCGGCCGTGTTAAAAAAGGTGACGTTGTGGTGATCCGCAACGTGGGCCCTAAAGGCGCGCCGGGCATGCCGGAAATGCTAAAACCAACCTCAGCCATATTCGGTGCCGGTTTGGGTAGTTCAGTTGCATTAATTACAGATGGACGCTTTAGCGGCGGTACGCATGGCTTCGTCGTCGGTCACATCACACCCGAGGCTTACGATGGCGGGTTTATAGCGATGGTAAAAGACGATGATATCATTAATATTGATGCTGTTGCCAATACTATAAACGTTTCGCTACCGCAAGAAGAAATAGCCGCACGCCGTGCCGCATGGCAAAAACCGGCGCTGAAGGTTACCAAGGGTGTGTTATACCGTTACGCTAAAAACGTGACTACCGCTGCCGAAGGCTGCGTTACCGACGAATAATTAATAAACAAAATGGCTTATTATAAAAGCCATGAATGAATAAAGTGAACACAAATTAAGCCCGTTCATTTTAGCAAATTAGAGACAGATAGAATAAATCAGTTTAGCACCAAAAAGTGCTATGAATATAAAAAATACAGGTATGGAAACTGCACAAGAAACCTTAACCGCGCCAGCCGCCACCGAAACCGTAAACGTTTCTGGATCGGTAGCATTATTGGAAGCATTGATAGCCGAAGGTACCGATACCATTTTTGGTTACCCAGGAGGCGCTATCATGCCCATTTATGATGCTTTGTTTGATTATAATGATAAACTGAACCATATACTGGTACGCCACGAACAGGGCGGCATTCACGCCGGCCAGGGTTATGCACGTACATCGGGCAAAGTGGGTGTGGTATTTGCCACCAGCGGCCCGGGCGCTACCAACCTGGTAACAGGCTTGGCCGATGCCCAGATCGACAGCACCCCGTTGGTTTGTATTACCGGTCAGGTTTTCGCGCACCTTTTAGGTACCGATGCCTTCCAGGAAACTGATGTGATCAACATTACCACTCCGGTTACCAAATGGAACTACCAGGTAACTGATGCCACCGAAATCCCGGAAGTTATTGCCAAGGCATTTTATATTGCCCGTAGCGGCAGGCCAGGTCCGGTATTGATAGATATTACTAAAAACGCGCAGATCCAGCTGTTTGACTTTGCAGGCTACAAACCTTGCGATCATATCCGCAGCTACAGGCCGAAACCAATTGTTCGTCCGCAATATATTGAGCAGGCTGCTGAGTTGATCAACAGTGCTAAAAAGCCATTCATCCTGTTTGGTCAGGGTGTTATTTTGGGCAGTGCCGAGCAGGAGTTTAAAGCCTTTGTTGAAAAAAGTGGTATCCCAGCCGCCTGGACAGTACTTGGTGCAGGCGCTATCCCTTCAGACCATCCGTTAAATGTAGGTATGCTGGGCATGCATGGCAACTACGGCCCTAACGTTTTAACTAACGAGTGCGATGTATTGATCGCGATAGGTATGCGTTTTGACGACCGTGTAACCGGTCGCCTGGATAAATATGCTAAACAAGCAAAAGTTGTTCACTTAGATATTGACCCTGCCGAGATCGACAAAAACGTAAAATCAACCGTACCGGTTTGGGGCGATTGCAAGGAAACACTTCCATTGCTGACCAAGGCCATCGAAAAGAAAGAACATACAGAATGGTTAGCTAAATTCAATGATTACACCCGCCAGGAAGTTGAGGCCGTTATCCATAACGAACTTAATCCAACTACGCCTGAAATGACTATGGGTGAGGTAATCAAACAGCTTAACGAGATTACCAAAGGCGAGGCAGTTATCGTTACCGACGTAGGTCAGCACCAAATGGTAGCATGTCGCTACGCTAAGTTTAACAATACCCGCAGCAACGTAACCAGCGGTGGTTTAGGAACCATGGGTTTTGCATTGCCTGCTGCTATAGGCGCTAAATTTGGCGCTCAGGATCGTACTGTAGTAGCTATTATTGGCGATGGAGGTTTCCAGATGACCTGCCAGGAATTGGGTACTATTATGCAAAGCGGTATCGATGTAAAAATTATCATCCTTAATAACCGCTTCCTGGGTATGGTAAGACAATGGCAGGAATTATTTAATCAGCGCCGTTACTCATTTGTTGATATTCAAAGTCCGGATTTTGTGGCATTAGCCGCAGCATACCGCATCCCGGGCAAATTAGTTGATGACCGTGCAGATTTGACTGCAGCATTAAATGAAATGCTAACCGCACCGGGATCATTCCTTTTAGAAATAATGGTTACCAAAGAGAATAACGTATTCCCGATGGTGCCACAAGGATGCAGCGTAAGCGAGATCAGGTTAAAGTAAGCCCTCTAAAAAAACAGAATCATGAGCGAAGCAGAAAAAAAACAGGAATTTAACATCACCATATATACCGAAAACCAAATTGGTTTATTAAGCAGGATAGCTATTATATTTACACGCCGTAAAATCAATATCGACAGCCTGAATACTTCTCCGTCGGAGATTGAAAGTATTCACCGTTTCAATATTGTAATTAACGAATATGAAGAGGTAGTACGTAAGCTTACCCGCCAGATAGAAAAACAGGTTGAGGTGTTAAAAGCATATTATCACACCAACGAAGATGTGATTTGGCAGGAATTAGCGTTATATAAGGTATCAACCGATGTAATTGCCGAAAAGGTTAGCGTTGAGCGTTTACTACGCGAAAACGGTGCTCGCGCGGTAGTGATCCGTAAGGACTACACCGTGTTTGAAACCACCGGTCACCGCGAGGAAACCGATAACCTGATCAACATACTACAACCTTACGGCCTGATTGAGTTTGTACGCAGCGCCCGTGTTGCTATCATTAAAGACAGTGAAGGCTTTAACAGCAAACTGCGCGAATTTGAAAGGCTTGAACCAGGTGAAGAGGTAATCGAAAATGAATACCTTAACCAGGGCGAGAAGGTGTTTACGATGTAGAGCACAAAGCTTAAGGCCGAAAGCCGAAAGCTAAAAAAAAAACGTCATTGCGAGGTACAAAGCAATCCCAAACTATACGGGGGATTACTTTGTACCTCGCAATGACGGGATTAATAAAAAGAACAAAAACTTAAATTACTCAATACAAATAAAATCGGTGAGATCACCACTGTTCGGTGAAATCACAAAAATCAAAAAACAATGGCAAAACTAAATTTCGGCGGCACTGAAGAAAACGTAGTAACCCGCGAAGAGTTCCCTTTATCAAAAGCTCAGGAAGTATTAAAAGATGAAGTAGTAGCGGTAATTGGCTACGGTGTACAAGGTCCGGGCCAGGCCCTGAACCAAAAAGACAATGGTATCAACGTAATTGTTGGTCAGCGTAAAGGCACTAAAACTTGGGATAAAGCTATCAGCGATGGTTTTGTACCCGGCGAAACACTTTTTGAAATTGAAGAAGCCTTGCAAAGGGGAACTGTGATTTGCTACTTATTGAGCGATGCAGCCCAGATTGCGTTATGGCCAACTGTTAAAAAACACTTAACCCCAGGCAAAGCTTTATATTTCTCTCATGGCTTTGGTATCACTTTCAACGAGCAAACTGGCATCGTACCTCCTGCTGATGTTGACGTGTTCCTGGTTGCTCCTAAAGGTTCAGGTACTTCATTACGCCGTATGTTCCTGCAAGGCCGTGGCTTAAACTCAAGCTATGCCATCTTCCAGGATGCTACCGGTAAAGCTTTTGATCGTGTTATCGCTTTAGGTATCGCTGTAGGTAGCGGTTACTTATTCGAAACCAACTTCAAAAAAGAAGTATATAGCGATTTAACCGGCGAGCGTGGTACTTTGATGGGTTGCGTTCAGGGTATCTTTGCTGCTCAGTACGATGTATTGCGTAGCCATGGTCACTCTCCATCTGAAGCATTTAACGAAACTGTTGAAGAGCTTACCCAATCATTAATGCCGCTTGTTGCTGAAAACGGTATGGACTGGATGTACGCCAACTGTTCAACTACTGCTCAACGTGGTGCGCTTGACTGGTGGAAAAAATTCCGTGACGCTACTAAACCAGTATTTGAAGAGCTTTACGAAAGCGTTGCTACAGGCAAAGAGTCACAACGTTCTATCGATTCAAACAGCCAGCCAGATTACCGCGAAAAACTGGATGCCGAACTGAAAGAATTACGCGAAAGCGAATTATGGCAAGCAGGCAAAACCGTACGCAGCTTACGCCCTGAAAACCAGGTTGTAGAAGCGTAATAAATTAGGTGAAAGCCGAAAGGTAAAAGGCGAAAGGCCTTAAAACAAACTCACCAACACGTCATTGCGAGGCACGAAGACAACCGACCGTAGGGAGCTCATTAATACCTATAAAAAACAAATTATAATTATTAATAATCCCAAACTTTACAGATCGGATCTGCCAATCGGGGATTGCTTCGTTCCTCGCAATGACGTTACTAAAGAAAAATAATAAAAATGGGACAAACATTATTTGATAAGATCTGGGATGCGCACGTCGTCAGCAGCAGCGAGGGGTTCCCGGATATTTTGTATATCGATACACATTTCATTCACGAGGTAACCAGTCCGCAGGCATTTGATGGCTTGCGTCAAAGAGGCTTGCCCGTTTTCAGGCCAAAACAAACTGTGGCCACAGCCGATCACAACGTTCCAACCATTGATCAGCACTTACCCATTAAAGAAGAACTTTCACGCTACCAGGTAGATATGCTCACCAAAAACTGTAAAGAGTTTGGTGTTGAGCTATATGGCTTAGGCCACCCGTACCAGGGTATCGTTCACGTTATAGGCCCCGAGCTGGGCATCACCCGTCCGGGTGGTACTTATGTTTGCGGCGACAGTCACACTTCAACTCACGGCGCTTTTGGTGCTATTGCCTTTGGTATAGGCACTTCGCAGGTTGAGCAGGTGTTGGCTACCCAATGTTTACTTCAGTCGCGCCCAAAACGCATGAAAATTGAAGTGAACGGAAAACTACAAAAAGGCGTTGGCGCCAAAGATATTATCCTTTACATCATTGCGCAGATCTCGGCTGCCGGCGGTACCGGTTATGCTGTTGAATATGCAGGTGATACCATCCGCTCGTTGAGCATGGAAGGCCGCATGACCATCTGCAACATGAGTATTGAGATGGGTGCACGTTGCGGACTGATTGCTCCCGACGAAACCACCATCAACTACGTAAAAGGCCGTGAATTTGCTCCTAAAGGTGAAGAATGGGACAAAGCAGTTGCCTACTGGAAAACTTTATACTCTGATGCTGATGCATCTTTTGATGAGGTATTATCCTTTAAAGCTGAAGATATTGAGCCGATGATCACTTACGGAACAAATCCGGGTATGGGCATCGGTGTTACACAACATGTTCCTGAAACTGCTTCATTTGAAGCCAAAGAGCAGGGATCATATAAAAAAGCCCTTGATTACATGGGTCTGCACGATGATGAAACGCTATTGGGCAAACCAATTGATTACGTCTTCATCGGCAGCTGCACCAACTCGCGCATTGAAGACCTACGCCAGGTTGCCGAGTTTGTAAAAGGCAAACATAAAGCCGATAATGTTACTGTATGGGTAGTTCCCGGCTCAAAACAAGTACAGCAGCAGGCTATTGCCGAAGGACTGGACAAAATATTTGATGCCGCAGGCTTCCCGCTTCGCGAACCAGGCTGCAGCGCATGCCTTGGTATGAACGAGGATAAAATCCCGGCAGGTAAATATTGCGTCTCAACCTCAAACCGCAACTTTGAAGGAAGACAAGGGCCAAACAGCCGTACATTCCTTGCAAGCCCGCTTACCGCGGCAGCAAGTGCTATAACAGGTGTGGTTACGGATATAAGGGAATTTCTGAAGGAAGAGGAATTGGTCTGAACTCGAATTTTATAGGAATTGAATGAATTAACAGAATGGAGATTAATAAAAAACGGACACCTGAAGAGTTTAAAGATTGTACGAGCAAAATAATTGGCTGTGCCATGCGTGTGCATTCTACTTTAGGGAACGGTTTCCAGGAAGTAATTTATCAACGAGCCTTAGAAATAGAAATGGGTTTGGAAGGTCTGAGATTCGTCCGGGAAATGGAGATGCCTATCTTTTATCGTAACGAACAAATCGGAACAAGGAGAGTGGATTTCTTTGTCGAAGGCGAAATAATGGTTGAACTGAAGGCTATTGCACAGTTAGAAAACGTTCATTTAGCTCAGGCCATAAATTACCTCGAAGCTTATAACATCCAAACAGGTTTACTCATAAACTTCGGAAGCTTAAGCATGGAGTTTAAAAGATTATTGAATAAAAAATATATCCCAAATCTGAATTAATGATTTTTTTCGATTCGAAAAATTCCCTTAATTCAAAAAATTCGAGTTCAGACAATTATGGCAACTAAAATATTTAAACACATTCAAACCAGCGTGGTGCCTTTGCCTATCGAAAACATCGATACGGATCAAATCATCCCTGCGAGGTTTTTGAAAGCCACTACCCGCGATGGTTTTGGCAATAACTTATTCCGCGATTGGCGTTTTGATGAGAACGATAACCCTAAAGCGGATTTCGTACTTAATCACCCAACTTTTAGCGGTAAGGTATTGGTAGCCGGTAAAAACTTTGGCTGCGGCAGTAGCCGTGAGCATGCTGCCTGGGCTATATCTGACTATGGTTTCGACGCCGTAGTGAGCAGCTTTTTTGCCGATATTTTTAAAGGCAACGCCCTTAATAATGGCTTGTTACCTGTACAGGTAAGCGATGATTTTCTGAAAAAAATCTTCGATGCCGTTTATGCCGATCACAAAGCTGAAGTAGAGATCGACCTGGAAAGCCAGACTATCACCATCTCATCAACCGGCGAAAAAGAAAGCTTCGAGATCAATCCTTACAAAAAAGCCTGCCTGATAAACGGCTACGATGATATCGACTACATTTTAAGCCAAAAAGGCAAAATTGAGGAGTTTGAGTTAGCAAGATAGACCATAGTTTATAGTCCATGGACCATAGATTAAAACTAAGTGGGCTATGGACTATGGACCATCGGCTATGGACAAACAAATGAACTAATGAACCAACAAAAACATATTCAGCGAGAAGGTAAAGGTACCGCCAAATTATTCGACGAACGGAGTTTAGCGAACGATTATGCAACCCTTGCCCCCCTGCTCAGGCCGGGCCTGAAGGTGCTGGATGTTGGTTGTGGTACCGGCGCTATCTCTAAAGATATTGCAGCTTTGATTGGCGAAAGCGGTCATGTTACAGGCATCGATAATACCGAATATTTTATCCAGAGCGGCAAGGAAACTTACGCTTCGGTTCAAAACATGGAGCTCATCTATACCGATCTGTTCAGCTTTGAGCCGGAAGAACAGTACGATCTTATTGTATCGGCCCGCGTTTTACAATGGTTGAGCAATCCAGTTGAGGCTTTGAAAAAAATGTATTCGTTGTTAAAACCTGGTGGTACGGTATCCATTTTGGATTATAACCACGAGGCTTTACAATGGCAACCGCAACCACCGGCAAGCATGCAACGCTTTTATGCTACCTTTTTAAGGTGGCGGGGCGATGCCGGCATGAATAACCATATTGCCGAAGATTTGCCGGAATATTTGCAGGAAGCAGACTTTACCGATATTGAAGTATTTAACGCTGATGAGGTTTATCAAAAAGGCGAGTATAACTTTGAAAGCAAAGCAGGCATCTGGGCAAAAGTAGCCCAATCAAAGCAAATGGTTGAGGAAGGCTATATTGATGATGAATCGCGCTTGCAGGCCATTAACGAGTATACCAGCTGGGTAGAGAACGAGGCCGAGCAAATGGTTATGAAACTAAAAGAAGTACGCGGTGTAAAACCCGAATAAATAAAACATCTATAAAAACAAAAAACCGCTGCCTCAGGCAGAAATTAGGGTTATGGGAATTAAAAAACACATATTAGTAATACCCGGCGACGGGATAGGCCCGGAGGTTACCACCTGGGGTAAAGCAGTTTTAGAAAAAATCGGTCGGGATTTTGGCCACGAATTTACGTTCGACGAAGCCTTGATGGGTCATGCGGGTATCGAGGCAACCGGTAATCCACTGCCTGATGAAACACTGGCTAAAGCTAAAGCAAGCGATGCTATCCTGTTTGGTGCTATCGGTCACATCAAATATGATAATGATCCGTCGGCCAAAGTGCGTCCGGAGCAGGGATTATTAAAGATCCGTAAAGAGCTTGGATTATACGCCAACCTGCGTCCTATTATGCTGTTTGATGAGCTTTTGGATGCATCAAGCCTTAAGCCTGAGATCCTGAAAGGTACCGATATCCTTTTCTTCCGCGAGCTAACCGGCGACGTTTACTTCGGTGAGAAAAAACGCAGCGAAGATCGTAATACAGCATCTGACCTGATGATTTACTCACGTTACGAAGTTGAGCGCATTGCTATTAAAGCATATGAGGCAGCCCGAGTACGTGGTAAAAGGTTATGCTCTGTTGATAAAGCAAATGTACTGGAGGCTTCACGCCTGTGGCGCGAGGTTGTACAGGAAATTGCAAAACAATATCCTGATGTTGAAACAGAGCACATGTTTATTGATAACGCAGCCATGCAGCTGGTTAAAAACCCTAAAAAGTTTGATGTGGTACTAACCGCTAATCTTTTTGGCGATATCCTTACCGACGAAGCATCGCAAATTGCAGGTTCGATGGGTATGCTGGCTTCGGCTTCAGTAGGTGATGGCACAGGATTTTTTGAGCCTATCCATGGTTCGGCACATGATATTGCCGGTCAGGATAAAGCAAACCCGCTGGCATCAATATTATCAGTAGCTTTAATGCTTGAAATTAGTTTCGGCTTAAAAGATGAAGCTAAAAAGATAACAGACGCAATTGATAAAACCCTGAAAGACGGTTACCGCACAGGGGATATCGCTGATGCCAATACTGATAAAGTGAAAATTTTAGGCACTACGGCAATGGGCCAAAAAGTGCTGGAATATTTGTAGGTAGAGATTAGAGACCGGAGCTTGGAGATTAGGCAATGTATTGATAGAATCACCATTCCCCTTGTAATCCCGGCAAAAAAACAAAATCTGTGAAATCACCTTAATCAGTGAAATCACAAAAAAGGAATAACATGAAATGGAACGCCGATTTATACGACCAAAAGCATGCCTTCGTATTTAAATACGGAGAAGACGTGCTTGAGTTTTTGGATGTGAAACCTGGTGAGCGCATCCTTGACCTGGGTTGCGGCACAGGCCATTTAACTAAACTAATACAGGATAAAGGTGCCATCGTAAAAGGCACCGATTATTCGCCCGAAATGATAGCCCAGGCTAAACAGCTTTATCCTGATGTTGACTTTTCGGTGGAGAACGCGGCTGATTTTCACGCCGAAGAAAAGTACGATGCTGTATTCTCGAACGCTGCGCTGCATTGGGTGCTTGATGCCAATGGTGCTATCCACAGCGTAGCCAAAAGCCTTAAACAGGGCGGCCGGTTTGTTGCCGAAATGGGCGGCCAGGGCAATGTTGAACGTTTGATTGAGGCTACCAAACTGGTACTGCATAATCATGGTTACAATGAAAAAGCTGATACCAAAGTATGGTATTTCCCTTCGGTTGGCGAATATGCTACCAAACTGGAAGAGCATGGTTTCAGGGTTACCTACATGATTCATTATGATCGTAAAACCCCGCTGCAGGATGGCGATCAGGGCGTAGCCAAATGGATTACCATGTTTGGCGCACAGTTTTTAGAAGGCATTCCAGATGATGAGAAAGAGCAGATTCTGGCCGAGATCACCAAAAAGCTTGAACCTTTTTACAATGAAAACGGCCAATGGTACGCCGATTATAAAAGGTTAAGATTTCTTGCCATTAAAAAATAGATATGAGACGTGAGATTTGAGATATGAGATTTTTTTCTCTAACTTGAATACTCGCTTCTTCAAAGAGATATGAGACGTGAGATATGAGATTTCTTTATACCTCAAATTATACCTCTAACAAAAAATAAAAGAAACAAAAATAACAATATAGATGATTAGGCATGAGTCTCAAATCTCATATCTAACATCTCAAATCTAAAAAAGATATGTTACACGATCCCAACCGCGTTTATGTTTTTGATACCACGCTCCGCGATGGCGAGCAGGTACCGGGTTGCCAGTTAACAACCCCCGAGAAGATTGAGATAGCTAAGGAACTGGAACTACTGGGCGTGGATATTATTGAAGCAGGTTTCCCGGTTTCAAGCCCGGGCGACTTCCAAAGCGTTGTTGAAATTTCAAAAGCTGTTAAAGAACCTACCGTTTGTGCGCTTACCCGTGCCAACAAAGGTGATATTGACGCTGCAGTAGCATCTCTGCAATATGCCAAACGTCCACGGATCCATACAGGTATCGGTTCGTCTGACATGCATATCAAACATAAATTCAACAGCACCCGCGAAGAGATTTTGGAGCGCGCTGTTGAAGCCGTTAAATATGCCAAAAAATCTGTCGAGGACATTGAGTTTTACGCCGAAGATGCCGGCAGGGCCGATGTGGTTTACCTGGCCCAAATGGTTGAAGCTGTTATCGCCGCCGGTGCTACAGTAGTAAATATTCCAGATACAAATGGTTACTGCCTGCCAGATCAATACGGCAGCAAAATCAAGTTTTTGAAAGAGAACGTTAAAAACATTGATAAAGCTATCATCTCTGTACATTGCCATAACGACCTTGGTTTGGCTACAGCCAACTCAATAGCTGGTTTGCAAAATGGCGCGCGCCAAATTGAGGGTACCATCAACGGTATCGGCGAACGTGCCGGTAATACTTCTATCGAAGAAGTGGTGATGATCCTCAAAACGCATCACACCCTGGGCCTGCATACCAATATCGACTCTAAACGGTTCTATGAATTGAGCCAGATGATCCGCACACAAATGCGGATGCCGGTACAGCCTAATAAAGCTATTGTAGGTGCAAATGCCTTTGCGCACAGCTCGGGTATTCACCAGGACGGCTTCCTGAAAATGCGCGAAAACTATGAAATCATTCGCCCTGAAGATGTAGGCTTTCCGAGCGCCACAATAGTGCTAACCGCGCGCAGCGGCAGGCATGCTCTGAAATTCCATCTGGAGCGTTTAGGATATACGCTGGATAAGGAAGAACTTGCTTTTGTTTACAATAACTTTTTAACGCTTGCCGATAGCAAGCTTGACATAAATGACCAGGATTTGCAAAGCCTTATGGCGCACCGACTGGTAAAAAATTAACAATGGAAACTGATACAAAAAGCCAGCTTAATTTCGAAGCGGCATACCAGCGGATAAAAGACGTTGTGAAACGTACCCCGCTGCAATATAACGCCGGTCTCTCGGCAAAATACGAGTGTGAGGTTTATTTAAAACGCGAAGACCTGCAGGTTGTTCGCTCATATAAGTTGCGCGGTGCATACAACATGATCAGTCAGTTAAATGACGATGAGTTGAGCCGTGGAGTAGTTTGCGCCAGCGCGGGTAACCATGCCCAGGGCGTAGCCTTTTCGTGCAATAAAAAGAATATTAAAGGCGTAATTTTTATGCCCGAAATTACCCCCAAACAAAAAGTTAAACAAACCGCCATGTTTGGGAACGGCAATATAGAGATTGTTCTTACCGGCGATACTTTTGATGATTGCCTGGCAGAAGCCCTTGCCTACACCGAAAAAAATCAGATGACCTTCATCCCTCCGTTCGATGACTACCGCGTTATTGAGGGCCAGGGAACCGTAGGTGTTGAAATACTGCAGGACCTTCCGGATATTGAAGTAGCGATTATGCCTATCGGCGGTGGTGGCTTTGCATCGGGAACAGGTACTTATCTTAAAAACAATGTTCCAAACATCCATCTGATAGGCGTTGAGCCTGAAGGTGCCCCATCAATGCTAGGCGCCATAAACCATGGTAAACCCATTACATTAGATGAAATAGACCGCTTTGTTGATGGCGCTGCTGTTAAACGCGTTGGCGCATTAACTTATGATATCTGCAAAGATATCCTGGACGATATGCTGCTGGTACCTGAAGGTAAAATTTGTACCACTATACTGAAACTTTACAACGAAGATGCTATTGTGGTTGAACCCGCAGGAGCGTTATCAGTAGCCGCACTTGATGCCTGTAAAGAGCAGATCAAAGGCAAAAAGGTAGTTTGTATCATCAGCGGTGGTAATAACGATATTGCCCGTATGCAGGAGATTAAAGAAAAATCATTACTGTACGAAGGCCTGAAACATTACTTCATTGTTCGTTTCCCGCAGCGTCCGGGGGCATTGAAACTATTTGTGAACAGTGTATTAGGTCCCGGTGATGATATTACCCGTTTCGAGTTCATCAAAAAGAATGAAAAAGAAAACGGCCCTGCACTGGTTGGTATCGAACTAAAAAATGCAGAGGATTATCCGGCCTTGTTACAGCGGATGCATGCGCACCGTTTCAATGTTATTGAACTTAATAAAGATCAAACTCTGTTTGAGTATTTGGTGTGATACACTAAATACTCAAAAAAAAGCGTCATTGCCTTTAACAAAGCAATGACGCTTTTTTTTGTATATCCAATGAAGCTAATTTAGTTAGCTTCTTATTATCTTTATCTAATAATCACCTCCACCATTCCTATCGCTAACATGAAAAAGCTATTCTTCATCCTGATTGCTGCCTGCTTTTGCGCATGCAACAATCCGTCAAAACCAGCGGCAGATACCGCAACTGAATCATCAAACATTCCTTACGCAATAAAAACCGGCGGGAATAAGCTCATTAAAGTTGCCGGTAAATATAACGTATGGACGAAAAAAGTTGGCGACGGTAAAATAAAAGTGTTACTGCTGCATGGCGGTCCGGGTTTTTCACATGACTATATGGAATGCTTTGAAGATTTTTTGCCGAAGGAGGGCATTGAGTTTTATTATTATGATCAGCTTGGCTGTGGTAATTCGGATGCTCCTGCTGATACCTCATTATGGAACATTCCGCGTTATGTTGAAGAGGTTGAAGAAGTGCGTAAAGGATTAGGGCTTGATAATTTTTATATACTCGGACATTCATGGGGCGGTATGCTGGCTATGGAATACCTGCACAAATACCAGTCGCACGTTAAAGGGGCGGTATTATCAAACATGACAGCCGGTATTAAAGGCTATGTTGCCTATGCCGCTGAGTTGAAGAAGAAGTTTTTCACGCCGCGTGATATCACTGTATTTGATTCATTAGACAGGCTTAAACAATACGACTCGCCTCAATACAACGACTTACTGATGAATAAGCTATATACCCAGGTGATCTGCAGGCTTCCATTAGAGAATTGGCCCGAACCTTTATGGCGTGCCTTTAAAAAAGCGAATCATACCATATACATACAAATGCAGGGTGTTGACGAGTTTCACGTAACCGGCAATTTCAAAGGATGGGAATTTTGGGACAAACTGCAGAATATAAAAACGCCTACCCTTGTTTTAGGCGGCGTACACGATGAAATGAACCCCGAAGACATGAAAAAGGAAGGCCGTTTATTACCCAACAGCCGCACCTATTTATGCCCCAACGGCAGCCACATGAGCATGTATGATGATCAGCAAAATTATTTCAAAAACCTCATCGCTTTTTTAAAGGACGTTGACGCGGGTACATTTACCGCAGATAAAAAGTAGCACACCAATTCTAACCCAGCGTTTTATATTCCACCACCATTAAAACCGTAAATCATGAAAAAGTTATTTACCTGTATCATCACCACGATGATCTTCACTGCGGTAAATGTTTATGCGCAGTTAACGCCGCAACCCAGTTCAACGCAAAGTATTGTGCAGGATTTTGGCCTCGGAAAAATCAGTCTTGTTTACTCCCGTCCGGATGTAAGAGGCCGTAAAATATTTGGAGGTATGGAACCTTACGGAAAAGTTTGGCGCACGGGGGCCAATTCGGCCACGGTAATTAAATTTACCGATGAGGTAAGCATGGAAGGCAACAAGATCCCGGCGGGTGAGTATGGGCTGTTCAGCATCCCCGGCGAAAACGAGTGGACCATCATCCTCAGCAAACAACCAAAGCAATGGGGCGCCTATAACTATAAGGAAGCTGATGATTTTTTGCGTTTCAAAGTAAAAACAGAACACCTTAAGGCTTTAACAGAAACCATGACCCTCGCATTCAGCAATGTTACAGCATCCACCTGCGATTTGCAGATGATGTGGGAGCACAGTGGCTTCACAATTCACATGACCACCGATATCGATGTCAAGGTAATGGCCAGGATCGACTCGGCCATGAATACAGATAAAAAGCCATACTATGAAGCTTTGATCTATTACTATAACAATAATAAAGATATGGACAAGGCCTTAGCCTGGGCAACCGAACTGGAAAAAGACAAAAACTTTCCGCCGTTTGTGCCTAAACTATGGAAAGCCCGGATCTTATTGAAAAAAGGTGATAAAGCTGCAGCCATAGCAACAGCCCAGGAAGGTGTAAAAATGGCTACCGATATGAAGACGGATGAATATGTACGTTTAAATAATGAACTGATTGCACAGGCGAAGAAGTAATTTTTGATTCATTTATCGTTGTTAAACAAAAGACCTTGCCAGTGATATTGGCAAGGTCTTTTGTTTAACAAATCCAAAAAAAGGACGGGTTTGCGCGATTCCCCTCTCGAGAGGGGCGAAGGGGTGTGTTTCTGCTTTGATAAGTCTACAGCAGCCCCCCTGCTACCGCTCATTCCTCCACACCCCCTCTCAAGAGTAATAGCCCATCAAGAGGCAGTAGCCATTTTGTTAATTAAAAAGTTAAACACCTGGTTATTGCCTCTATTGTTATATTTAAATGTGAACTCATTCAGGTATGATTGCAAATGTCTGAGCGATACTTTATGGTATTGACCATATATCCCCCGTTTTAACAATGTCCAAAAGCCCTCAATCGTATTGGTGTGATACTCTCCCCGGGCATACTCTTCTTTTTCCTTGTTTAATACCTGATGTTCACGGAATATTTTATTTAAACCGGCATATCCACCAAAGCCGTCCGTTACAATAGTAGCATCTGTGCTCACTGATTGTTCAACAATGGGTTTGAGCGTTTTCCCATGTGCCTTATCTATGACCTGAAGCTTTAGACGGCCATCCCGCTCCAATAACCCAATCACGGGCTGTTTATCCTGCATGCCGGTGACCTGCAAATTATTATCGCGCCTTTCCTGCCGCTTTTTCTTTGAGTGATTGGCTTTTTTACCACCTAAATAAGTCTCATCTACCTCAACAATACCCTTAAACAAACCGCCATCCCCGCCGTCCCGCATGGCTTCCCGTATCCGCATCTGCAAATACCAGCCTGTCTTACGATTGCATCCCAGATCCCTGCTTAACTGACGTGCAGATAACCCCTTTTTCGCATTCAGCATTAATGAAATAGCCAAAAACCATTGCGGCAAAGGAAGTTTGGTGCCCTCGAAAACAGTGCCGACCAAAACGCTATAGCTGCGGTTACAGCTATTGCAAATATGCCGTTGGCTTTCCTGGCGCTTGCTGCTCCGTTTGCTGTTGCAATACGGGCATTCTGGCAATCCTTGCCATCTTAATCCTTCAAGATAGTCTATGCAACTGGACTGATCTGGAAAACGCTTAATCGTCTCTATGATATTCATTATCATAAATATACAAATTATTCCTGCCTTTTCATGGGCTATTACTCTCTCAAGAGGGGAGCCTTAGAAATCGCTTAGTTATTAAAACCTTGTATAAAAAGCCAGCTGTGCTACATGGTTTACCACATAGGCATCGGCTTGTTTAATGTATTGATTAAGATAACCAGCTTCGGCGTCAAATGATTTGCTAAAGCGGTAGCCAACCGCTACGTAAGCACGGTTTTGATCAAAAAAGTGTTTATTAACTTTATTCTTATTTTGAACGTTTACAAAGGCCTCGTTTTGCAGGGCGAGGAAAGTACCTTCTGTAAATACATCCGAATCCGGTTTCATCGGGATCACTGCACGGGCAAAATACCTGAAACGCTGAGCAAAATACCGATCGTTTTTATTATCGGCAGTGTTCCCTAAAAAGCGCTGCTCTAACCTAAAACGATGTGCCAATTGCACATGTTTGGTAAGCTTATGGGTATATGTGTACTGCTGCCAAATGCGGTGCTCCGGGCGAAATGTTGTTTCGTTACTTGGAGTTCGGCCATAGGTAGCTATGTAGGCATAACCCAAGGCCCCTACCTTGTTTTTGGCAAAATAATAATTAGCCGAAGGACGGAGCAGGATATGCTTTAGGTAACTTACTTCATCATGCGAGCGCAATTGTCCGTCGAACGAATAACCCCAATGTTCGGATAATTTTTGGCTGTGAAAAATAGCCGCCCAGCCCGAAAACTGGTTGTCTTGCGCAAGCAGCCTTGCAGGTGCCGCGAGCAGTAGTACTGCGAAAATTAATAGTTGTTTTTTTAATTGCATGGATGATATATGTGTGTTATAAAGGTTAACATTTATTGTAGAGACGCATTACATGCGTCTCTTTTTGCGACAGAAATTTGCAGGATCTGTCGTTTTATTAAAGTAGAGACGCATGTGCTGCGTCTCTACGCATAGCTTTACTAATCCTTAAACCTTACCAGGGTTTGGCGGCCCAGATCAACCGTTACCCTGAAGGCTTCCTGGTTGCTGCTGTATCCCGGTGTTTGGTGCAGGCTTAATATAAACTGTCCCTTTACACGCTTGTATAAAAACGGCGTGTAAATAATATCCAAACGGTTATAAGTTTTCTTTTCAAAAAACGCGTCGCCGTAAATAATATGGCTGCCCTGGCCTTTGTAAAATTCGTCAAATAGGGCAAAACGTTTCCAGCTTAAATAAGCATTAGCTACAAAGCCGGCGGGTTTATGAAAACCATCAACACCCCTAACCCGCTCAAACGACATCATGCCGCCTGCTTCAATAGATAACGAATCTAAAATGGTTTTATGACTTAAGTCGAGCCCTAATCTTATTTGTGCGCCGCCATTATCCTGGATGTGGTCGTTTGGTAAAAGCACCTCAGCCCCTGCATCATGCATCAGCAAAAAATAGTGCGAAACATAAAAGGGCCCGGTTAAGGATGGTCGGTATTTACCCGAAAAACCGAACAGGAACTGCTCACGATCGGTAACGGTTTGGCGGCTTACCCAGTCAATCCAAGCGGTTTCGGTAAAGTGGGCATTATGAAAACGAGTAAGCAAACCCTCAACATTGGGGCGGTAGTAGCGTAAAGTGTCGTTCAATAAAGCCCGTGGATAATCATCCAGCAAACCCTCGCGCGGGAAAGCACCGGCATTGAACAGCCAGTTTTTGCCGGTGAAGCTGTAATAGGCAACGGGGTTAACTTTTAAAAAATATGGTTTTGCGCCAAACTCGTGAATACCGTTAACACCTACAATGAAGTGGTTTAAGCTATCCACATTAAGGCCCAGGTCAAGCGCGGTACGTACGCCTGAATAAGTACGCGAGCGGGCCACAAAATCTTTATACTCACGGTTATCCATAAAACCTAAACCGTTAAAATGAATATCGAGGCTGCCCTGTGCAAGGGCGGCAGTGGCGGTTATGATCGAAAAAAGAACTAAAAGGTATATGCGTTTAAACATAGCTGATTTATTATTTTACTGTAATGTTGATGATCTTATTATTACGACCTCCCGGAAACGGTTCGGTACGGATGGAGAAAATCAGTTCGTACTTACCAGGCTGCATTGGGGCGGTCACGTTAAATTTAAAATGCCCGGTCTCGCCGGTTTTTAATGAAATACGGTTAAAGCTATCGCCAGATTGCTGCATATCTACCTGGTTGATACTCTTGAAAAAGCATGCCTCTAAAAACACCTTGTGTTTTTGGTTGGTATTAGTAAAACTGATGGGAAAAGGATATGGGTTTTTGAAAGTGAGATCAAAATCCTTTTTCTGTCCGGGCGTCAGGATTTCTTTATAAGACTCCACCTGAAAATCGATCTTCTGATAGGTGCGGACATCATCAACCCAGCCACCATACCAGGTACCTGCGTAAATTTTCATAGAATCGGTACTAATGGCGCGATCCGGAAAGGTATTGTTTACCACATAAACCCTTTTATGCTGAATGCTATCCTCAATAGGCCAGATATCATACTGGGTACGGCGATAGTAGCGGGCATCGTAATCAAACCCGCGTGTAGTATTGTTGTAGAAGTTATATTTCGAAGGGTTCTGGAACCCCTCATTAAAAATCACATAATTATCTCCGGCCTTTTCATGAATAAGATGGGCCCAATCTTTAAAACCAAAAAAGCTGCGCATGGCATCAACTTTTAACAAGGGAGGAAAGGCAATTATAAGCGCTACACGTAAGATAACTATCATCCCAATATTGATCACAGCCAGGCGGTTAAACCATTTAGGTTTTGCCCCGGGCTGCGTAAAGCGGATAAGCACCACCATAGCCAGCGGAACGTAAGCGATCAGTGCCCAATGCAGTTGAACCTCACCTTTAAACGATGTAAGGAAAAAGAATGCCAGGATCCCAATAGCGTTAACCAAAAGGACCCGGGTAAAAGTATCCTGAACTTTTGCAGTAAACCCCTTATAAAATAATAGCCAGCCAATCAGCGGACCGGCCATCAGCAGTTGTCCTAAAGGATATACATAAGTATATTCAAAGTTATATTGCTCGTTTGAGCGTTCGGATAAGTGATAACTTAAGGATGGGAAGCCGTGCTCTGCCTGCCAAATGATATGCGGTGCATATAAAGCGAGTGCCAGCATTACAATTCCGTAAAAAGACCCTCGCTTAAGCAATTTTATATTAGATACAAGCGTGAAAGCAACCAACAAAATGCCATGGTACTTGCTATACAGCAGACAGGCTATCACCACGCCCAATATAATGGCAAGTTTTAAGCTATCCTCTTCAATATATTGCTGATAAAAATACAGGAACAGCACCGTGAAAAACAGCAAAGGGGCATCAGGGGTGGTGGTAAAACCATAAATATGGAATACAAAGATGCCCGAAACTACCAGTATAAAGTTAATGGCATCTACTTTATAGCGCTTTAACATCAGCCACATCAGGTATAAAGATGTGGTGGTGCTCATCACTGTAAAGAGCCTCGCTCCAAATTCATTATGTATGAGGCTGTAACCTGCTTTAATGAAAACGGCCACCATAGGCGGATGGTCATAATATCCCCAGTCTAAAAAACGCGAATAAACCCAGTAGTAAGCTTCATCGGCATGGATCTCCAGGGTAAATGCCTGTACGGCATTTAGCAAAGCCCACAACAGTAAAAAATAAATTATTGGCTTGTTATATTTTACCGGCGCGCTATTTAAAGAGGTATCCTGCATTAAAATGGATGAGTAAATGAATGGGCAAAGGTATGATAAAAGATATAAGCCATAAAACGTTGGCAGCGGCGATGTGATAATTTGACGAAAAACATACCACAATCTTCATAATTTAGCGCAGCTGGAAAGCCTTAACCCATCCAATATAAAATGAAACAAGAATTTGAGGTTATCAAAAAACCACGCCTGATGCTGTTAAACGTTGTTAAAGATCTTAGCCCCGAACAACTTAACTACATCCCCGCAGGATTTAACAACAACCTGATCTGGAACCTGGCGCATATGATTTCCGGACAACAAGGTATTTGCTATACACGTGCAGGCGTACCTATTGTGGTTGATGACAAGTACTATACCCCCTACCGTCCCGAAACAAAGCCGCAAAGTTTTATTAATGCCGATGATATTGCTGAGGTTAAAGAGCTGCTTATTTCAACTATTGATAAAATGGAGGAAGATTACCAGACAGGTATTTTCTCAAACTATCAACCGATGACCACCCGTTATGGTGTTACCTTGAGCAATATAGAAGAAGCAATCCGTTTTTTGCCATTTCATGATGGTTTGCATACCGGTTATATCATGGCTTTGAAAAGAGCGGTTTTGGAGGAGATGAGTAAGCTTGTTTAGTATACAATCTTACTAAACGGGATCCCTACCGTTAGCCCGATTGCTGTTTTATTGTAAGGCAGTCGGGTATTCTTTAAGGAATTATTGATGTCCTGAAGCAAAAGTTGTGCTTCAAAATTTATGGCTGGGACTCCCTTTTTATCAATAAGAACAATTGGGATGCCGATGATAGAGTTGAGCGCCTTATAAGCCCCCCAATTTTTTTCGATGCGGAAACTCACCCCCACATGCGAGGTTCCGGGGATATACACCAGCTTACCCGTCGCACCAGGGGTTATAAAATTTTTATATTGACCAATGTACTGGTCGCCTTTATTTATGGTGACGGTGTTGATCCCATCTGTTCCCTGTGCTCCCGTTACATCAGCACTAAATAAGGAACCGCTTTGTACCGTATTATTCACAAAGCCTTTACCGGCAAAGGTTAAAAAGAACCGGCCCAATTTGGGGCTTTCCCAGAAACGGGTATGACTTACAAATAATTCGAGCGGGTAATTGTAGTATCGGTTAACCTGTGCATTAACATCATTGCTTACCATAAATTTTTGTGGAATAACCGGGATGTAAACGCCCAGGCTTGTCCAGTTATCGGTTATCAGGTCATAACTACCTGTATTTACCAATAGTTCTGATTGCTGTTCAGAAAACTGTTGCAAATAATCTGCCCGAAGCGAAGCGTAAAAAGTTTTCCGGAGTTTGCTTTTAACCTCATTGAGATTTTGTCCCGGCACCTCCTCCTGTTTTAAAGCGTTAAGAGATTGCTCAAACTCTTCAGCTTTTTTGTTGATACTTTGAGCGATCGTATTTACTATTAATGCCCGGGCAGCATCCATCTCCTTTTTGAAATAGCCATTGGCTGCGTAATAAGTTCGCGGTTTTCCCATCCAGGTTTTTTGAATGGTAAAACCCAGTTGATTATCATAATACCTGTTAGCACTTTTTGCCGAATATGCGTTTGCTATATTTACCCTCGCCCCTGCTACTACAAATGACCTTACCCAATCATCACTATCAATGGGTTGGTGAAAATTGTGATTGATGCTGATCGTCCCTTCGGCTGCATTGATATTAACATGGTTTTTATAGAGGGAAAGATCTTCGTTACCCGAAAGATAAGAACTCACTTTATTTGACAGGAAAATGTTCATGGCCTTGTTGGAGATCAACATTCCCTGTCCGTTACTATTAGGCCAATTGGTTACTTTATTGTTTATCGCTTTTATCTCATCGATGACCTGCCCAGTGGTCTGGGCTTTCAACTTCACCACGAAGCAACATACAAAGAGCAGACAGTATATTACTGCCTTCGCCGGATTTACATATTTCAGGCCAGCCCCCATTGCTGCGTAATTTGATTGGTAAAAACTTTCTGGCAGTCGGCATTGAGCAGGGTTTTCCGGGCGTTGATCCACCGGGTGGCTGCATCGCCATACATTCTTTGGATGCGTTGCGGTGTAATTTCGTTGGCTTTGCCCCAATGAAATGTAAAGGGGATATTTTCATGCTCAAGCATCAGCCAAACCTGGGTATAAAAGTTATAAGCTTTGTCTGATAGCGGTGCATCCAACTCCATAATGCAGGTATGTTCAAACCGGGTAAAGCCCAATGTGGCTTTGGTTTGCTTAACAAACCTGAATGAAAATACACCGCTGAAAGGGCCGATATCTTTATTGATCTTCAACATCAAATCGGCAACCCTTGGCGAAAGTTCTGCCGGGAAACCGATGGCAGAGCTCAATAGTTTTCCTCTTAACGTAGTATTGCTAAAAATTTCGCCCAGCGTACCAAAATGAGGATAAGTATTAGTTGTCATGCTGATATTTAACACCTTGGTAACTACAACCGGAACCAAAGCGGGCACAGCATCAGTAATAGTACCTATAAAACTGGCAGCATCATCTCCCGGACCGATCCCTGCCGCATTATCAACCGGGGGCTGATAGTTGGTACGATATGGGCGCTTATACATAGTGGTTACAAATGCCCCTTTGTCCAAATCGTACGGATTAAGTAACACCGAAAAATGACACGGGCGCTCGCTACCGCATGGCAGCTTATCGGTATCGCTAAAATCAAGTGTTGCCATCATACCCTGTAGTTCGGCATCATAAGGTAACCGTTGCACATAAGTTTCTAACAAAAACAGGGGTTCTGTTTCCATTAGTACGCCGTGGATAATACCGAAGCTCCCAAAACTTACCAATGCGGCATTGAAAAGTTCATCATCCTGTATCAGCTCGGTTTGCAGCAGATCCATAAACCGTTGCGCTACAACGGGAGCGGAGGCTCTTTCCAACCAAATGTGCCTGTCAGGACTTACCACAATATGGAGCCCTACTACAAAATCTGGTGTGGCACCAAAATCAAACGCCGAGCCATGAGTTCCTGTACTCACTGCACCAGCTATAGTTTGCCCGTTGCTGGCACCGGAAGTTTTAAGTGACAAGCCCCTGTTTTTCAAAAATGCGCCGAGTTCCCAAATACCGTTGCCACTTTGTGCAAAAAGCAGGTGGTCTTTGTTGCCAGTGTAAGCAGGGTTTACGGCTGTATCGGCAATAGTAAACCTGGTGTTAAGGGGTTTTGTATCCAGCATTACACCATCTTTAACCGTTGCTATTTTTGTCCACGACCAGCCAGCGCCCAATGATCGTAATGGGGTACCGGTCTCAATAGCTTCTTTAATCAGGTTTTGAAGCCCTTTGGTAGCGTTATTATAACCTTCAAGGGCATCAAGATTGTCTTCGTTGCCTAATTCATACAGATCTTTAATTTGCTCGGTAAAAGTTTCGTGCCGGTTTTCCCAACTGCTGACTCCTGTTTTAATAACTTTCATAGCCGCTTATTTGATTACGCCATCTTTGGCGCAAGGTTTACCGCATTTCCACTCTACCCTTGCAGGGCTCCAGATACCTAAGGTTACAACAGTAAGCAAGGAATAACCGAAATTATTCTTCACCGTAACTTCGGCCATACCATTGGAGCCAAGGGAATCACATATAGGAGTAACGATTCGCTTGGGGCTTTGGATAGCCCCCCAAAAAAAGAAGTTTACATTCTGGTGCGATACCTCTGACCCAGCCTGCGCCTTTGTTTCGACACGGGCCGTGTAACAACTGCACAGCATTAATGAGATTAAAACAGCAGGGATAAGCTTCCTGTAAAAATGCAGGAGCCTGTTCAAACGTGATGGTAACATATTGTAAGTATTTGGGAAATTTCCTAAAATACAATAAAGTAAATCCAAATACTTGATTTTCAATTAAGTAAAAACACGTTTATTGAATACGTACTTTTACGTCATTTATTTGATAATGAAAAAGAAGGGGGCTTATCTTATTGATTTGTACAATCCCAGATGCTTTGGTTTAGTTAAAACGATATGCCATAAATGGTTTTTTCTTGAGCGGAAGGATGCAGCGCTGGCACTAAGATAGTAGCGCCACATGCGGTAAAATGTATCACCATATTTAACGTTAAGCTGCGGCCAGCTTTGCTCAAATTTTTTACGCCACTCCATACAGGTTCGGTCGTAATATACGCCGAAGTTATGCCAATCTTCCAAAATAAATAAGCCCTGCCATGCTGTTGATAGCTGTGCTGCAGATGGCAGCATACCATTCGGAAATATGTATTTTGCAATCCAGGGATCGGTAACTTTAGTTGAGTAATTACCGCCTATGGTATGAAGAAGGCAAATACCGTCATCTGCTAAATTTTCGTTCACCCTTTCCATAAAGATGCGATAATTACGATAGCCAACATGTTCAAGCATCCCCACAGAAACTATCCTGTCGAATTTTTCATGTACATCGCGATAATCCTGCACCCTGATCTCCACAGGTAAATCTTTGTTAATCTCCTTTGCAATAATGGCCTGCTCTTCTGAAAGGGTTACGCCCATTCCTCTTACGCCATACTTTTCGGCCGCATATTGAAGGAGGCCGCCCCATCCGCAGCCTATATCAAGTAAGCTAATGCCTGGTTCCAATTTTAACTTACGACAAATCAGATCAAGCTTAGTTTCCTGGGCCTCATCCAATGTTTGTGCAGTTTCCCAATAGGCACAGGAGTATATCATCCGCTTATCAAGCATCAACTCAAAAAGGTCGTTGCCAATATCATAATGCTTATGTGCAACCTCCTTAGCCTTTGATTTGGTTTGCTGATTACTAAATTTTGCCTTGAGAAAGTATTTAAGCGTATTTAAGTCGCGCGGGATCATTTTATCAACCCGGTGATACTGGACGCGAAAAAAAAATTCGTCAAGCGCTTCACAATCCCACCAACCTTCCATGTAGGCTTCCCCAAAACCTAAAGACCCTCCTGCCAGCACACGATCATACAATTTAGGATTGCGTACCTGTAAATCCCATGGGTTATTGCCATTCACGGTAATACCACCTGAAGCAAACATATTTGTAACAATCTCTTTTGATGATCCCATAGCTTTTTCCGGTTTATGCGGTGATAAAGATATTCTTTTTGCGGAAAAACAGGAACAATTGCTAACATAGTACTGCCGCGGGTTACACTACGCCAAACCCGCGGCAATTTTAAAAAAAAAAGCCCCCTTACAGGAGGCCTTCTTATATTTTCATTAAATCACTTTAAAGATCAGTATAATCCCAATTATACTTCTTCCATGCTTTCGCCGGTTACTGTTTCTTTGATCTTATTTTCCAATTCTTCCTGTAGCTCAGGGTTATCAAGGATCAGTTGTTTAACAGCATCACGCCCCTGGCCTAAACGGGTTTCGCCATAGCTAAACCATGAGCCTGCTTTTTTAATAATGTTGTATTCAACACCCAGGTCAATGATCTCACCGGCCTTTGAAATACCTTCGCCAAACATGATATCAAACTCGGCTACACGGAACGGAGGGGCAACTTTATTCTTAACGATCTTAACCTTTACGCGGTTACCGGAAACCTCATCAGTGTCTTTAATTTGGGAAATACGGCGTACATCCAAACGTACCGAAGCATAAAATTTCAATGCATTACCACCAGTAGTGGTTTCAGGGTTGCCAAACATAACACCGATCTTATCGCGCAGCTGGTTAATAAAGATACAGCAGCATCCTGTTTTGCTGATAGTGCCGGTTAGCTTACGTAATGCCTGGGACATTAAACGTGCATGCAGGCCCATTTTTGAATCGCCCATTTCGCCTTCTATCTCGGCTTTAGGAACCAACGCTGCAACAGAGTCGATAACCAAAATATCAATAGCGCCCGAACGGATTAGGTTATCGGCAATTTCCAGTGCCTGTTCACCATTATCAGGCTGGGAGATCAGCAGGTTTTCAACATCCACGCCTAATTTCTTGGCATAAAAACGATCGAAAGCGTGCTCCGCATCAATAAAGGCTGCAATTCCACCGTTCTTTTGCGATTCGGCAATGGCATGGATAGCCAAAGTTGTTTTACCTGATGATTCAGGCCCGTAGATCTCAATGATCCTTCCTTTAGGCAAACCGTTAACTCCCAAAGCAATATCAAGCCCTAATGAGCCGGTTGATATAACTTCAGTTTGTTCAACTACGGATTCGCCCAATTTCATGATGGTGCCTTTACCGTATGATTTTTCCAGCTTGTCTAACGTAAGCTGTAATGCCTTCAATTTATCAGCGCTATTTTTATCTATGTTAGCCATCGTATTAATTTCTTCAACAAATATAATTACATTTTTTTTAAAAATACTAATTTTTTTAGTATTTTATTTTTATAGTGAATGGTTCATTAAATGAGTAGTTGATTAGGTTAGTATTGGCGAAGATAACCAACTATTCACTTAATCAACTACTCACCTAATCAACCTTTATCCACACTCCGCTTCTTCAACTCCTTATCTATAATATTAAGGGCCTTTTTCTTTTTAGCTTCTTTGGCCTTCTTAAGTTTTGCAGCTTCAAGCCTTTGCAGCGCGGCTTCTGTATTATTGCGTTCATAATAGCGACAAAACCACGTAAGCGGACAAATATCGCATTTAGGGCTGCGCGCCAAACAAATATACCGGCCGTGCAATATAAGCCAGTGATGTGCAACACCTATATATTCTTTAGGAATATTTTGGACCAACTGCCTTTCAACCGCCAACGGGGTACGGGCATTATTAGTTAAGCCAATGCGGTTGGCCACCCTAAAAACATGCGTATCAACAGCCATGGCCGGTTCTTCAAAAATAACCGAAGCGATCACATTGGCTGTTTTACGGCCTACCCCTGGCAATTTTTGCAGATTTTCGATCCCCGAAGGTATTTCGCCATTAAAAACTTCCATCAGCATTTTGCCCATGCCTACCAAATGTTTGGCTTTATTATTAGGATAACTTACTGACCGGATGTATGCAAAAACTTCGTCGGATGTTGCGGCAGCCAGATCTTGCGGAGTAGGAAAACGCTCAAACAGTGCCGGCGTTACTTGGTTAATCCGTTTATCAGTACACTGTGCCGAAAGTATAACTGCCACCAATAATTGGAATGGGTTATTATAGTGCAGCTCAGTAACCGGGTTAGGCTGGTTTTTAGAAAAATAATCAACAAAATGGCGATAGCGTTCGGCTTTTAACATTAGTTCACTGGTTCACTGGTTCATTCGTTCATTAGTTTATTGGTGCTTTGCTTATGGCAAATACATCCTTATAAACCACTTTCCAAAACTATCAAACTTTTCACCAATGAACGAATGAACCAGTGAACTACTGAACCATCTTAAAATAGAAAGGTTCATAAATCACTTATTGGGTTTTGGTTTTCGATTCGCATCGGTAACCTTTTCAACAATTATGATCTATGAACCAGTGGGGGAATCCGCAATAAATACTAACGTAAGCTTTTTGAATAATCCAGGATCTGGTGTATAGTTTGCACTTTGGGTTTCCTGATCAGCAGGTCCAAATCAGCACGAATTGAATTGTAAAAAATCACTTCGTCGGCGTCCAGATTTTCTTGTACATTCCTGTTCATTTCAGCTTCGTTAGCTAATGCATTTAACGTTTTTGTAAAGGTTTCATCCATAAGCTTATTTTACTATAATTTTTATATGGTTTATAACGGTGGCTTAAAGATAATATTTTGTTAAATGAAAATTAAATGAAATTTTTATTTAACAAAATTAGCTACCGGAAGCTATGAATTACGTTATTGCAACAGTAAATAACTTTATATCAGAAACTAATGAAACAATAACGGAATTTTAGACAAAAAATAAGGTTAGAATATTATTATCCGGTTTAACCTAAACAATAATATCCTAACCTTTATATCTAATCTCTTATACCGAAAAACTAATTTTTCAGGCTGAGCTCTTTGCTCTGCATCATTTTGCGGAGGTTATTAAGGGCATAGCGCATACGGCCAAGGGCGGTATTGATGCTAACATCGGTAATATCGGCAATCTCTTTAAAACTCATATCCCCAAAGTGGCGCATAATGAGCACCTCCTTTTGTTCGGATGGAAGCAGTTGGATCAGTGCTTTAAGATCTTTATGGGTTTGATCCCTAACCATCTTGTCCTCGGTACTTTCGTCATAATTACCAAGCACTTCAAAAATGTCGAAATCATCGCCATTGCTGATCATAGGCGCACGTTTTTCACGGCGAAAATGGTCAATCACCAGGTTATGTGCAATACGTGTTACCCACGGCAAAAATTTACCCTCTTCGTTATATTTACCGGCTTTAAGGGTGTTAATCACCTTTATAAATGCATCCTGAAAAATATCTTCGGCAAGGTATTCGTCTTTTACCAGCAAATAAATAGAAGTATATATTTTTGATTGGTAACGCCTTATCAATTCTACTAAACCGGCTTCGTCGCCGGCTACATATAGATGGATTAGATCCTGATCACTCTTCAATTGAAAATCCATAGAAAGTACTACTTAAAACTTAATTCTTAGTTAAAACCTTTTAAAGTAAAGTATATTCTATAGCGTGCTCCTTAGGGGTTAAAGATTTGTTTGCTCAAATAAAATAAATTATTGGTAAAATAACAAATAAAATTTTTTTTTTCGCGCCCTACTTTACTATTAATCGGTATAATTACCTATAAAACCATCATTTATTTGGCACACTTCCGTTAGACTTATTTTTAATACCGAAGGTTTAATCATTCGCCAAAATAAATTTTTTAAAAAGTAGTTGTTAAAACAACATTAAGTTTTAAAAAGTCAGCAAACTGTAAACTCCAATATTCCACGTAGTTTAATCCAATAAACAATCAAAACTCATTTGGATTCTGCTAAATTTTTTAGGATTTTTGCATTCGCAAAATAAAGTCCATAGCCGATAGCCCATAGACCATGGCACTGATTTAGCTATGGTCTATAGGCCATGGACTATCGACCAAAAAACAGCATGAGTAAAGAAGCAGAAAAAGATCCGCAAAAGCATATTATTATAAAAGGCGCAAGGGTGCACAACCTTAAAAACCTTGATGTGGCTATTCCCAAAAATAAACTGGTGGTAGTTACCGGCATGTCGGGTTCGGGCAAATCATCGCTCGCTTTCGATACTTTGTACGCCGAAGGTCAGCGCCGCTATGTGGAAAGCCTTTCATCATACGCCCGCCAGTTTTTGGGCCGTATGAACAAGCCCGATGTTGATTATATTAAAGGCATTGCACCGGCTATAGCTATTGAACAAAAGGTAATTACCTCAAACCCACGTTCAACTGTTGGTACATCAACCGAGATCTACGATTATTTAAAACTGCTTTTTTCACGTATCGGTAAAACGATATCGCCCATATCAGGCAATATCGTAAAAAAAGACTCAGTGACCGATGTGGTGAACTTTGTGCTTTCATTGCCTAACGAAACCCAGGTAACCATTCTTGCTCCACTTCACCCGCACAATAACCGGAGCCTTAAAGAAGAGCTTGCGGTATTGATGCAGAAAGGTTTTGTTCGTGTTGAATATAATGGCAAACTTTCGCGTATCGAATCTTTATTAGAGGATGAAACAGTAGAGAACGTTCCTTTAATGGCGGCTGAACCAATAGTCGAGATCAAAAAAACAAAGACAAAAAAAGTAGCTGCAGAAACTACCGAAATTGATCAACAAATTGTAGTACGCATAGTTGTTGACCGCGTTACCAAGAATGAAGAAGACGAAACTATTAGCCGCTTAGGCGACTCCATACAAACCGCCTTTTTTGAAGGCAAAGGCGATTGTTTTGTTCGCTTCCAGCAACCTGACAACGATACCGAGCATGAGCGCTTTTTTTGCGACCGTTTTGAGTTAGACGAATTAAAGTTTGAAGAGCCTACGCCAAACTTCTTCAGCTTTAATAATCCGTACGGTGCCTGCAAAAAGTGCGAGGGTTATGGCAAGGTGATCGGTATTGACGAAGACCTGGTTATTCCAGATAAAAGCAAATCCATTTATGAGGGGGCCATTGCACCCTGGCGCGGCGAAAAAATGCGCGAATGGAACGATGCACTGGTAAGACATGCCTTAAAGTTCGACTTCCCTATCCATCGTCAATACAATCAACTAACCGAAAAAGAGCAGCGCCTGCTCTGGACCGGCAATAAGTTTTTCCGTGGCCTTGACGAGTTTTTCAAAGAAATGGAAGAACAAACGTATAAGATCCAGTACCGTGTTTTGCTGTCGCGATACAGGGGCAAAACTACCTGCCCGGAATGTAAGGGCAGCCGATTACGAATGGATGCCTCGTACGTAAAGATCAATGAAAAGTCGATAACCGATGTGGTACTGATGCCGCTGGATAAAGCCTTTGAATTTTTTAAATCGCTTGAACTCAGTGAAACTGAGACCAAAATCGGCAAACGCTTGCTGATGGAAATAACCAACCGCCTCGGCTTTTTAAATGATGTGGGCTTGAGTTATTTAACGCTCAATCGTTTATCAAATACACTATCAGGTGGTGAGTCGCAGCGAATCAACCTCGCTACGTCATTGGGCAGCAGCCTGGTAGGTTCAGTGTATGTTTTGGATGAGCCAAGCATCGGTTTGCACCCGCGTGATACTCAAAGGCTGATCAGCGTATTAAAATCCCTCCGCGATGTGGGCAACACCGTATTGGTTGTTGAGCACGAGGAAGAGATCATGAAAGCTGCCGATCACATTATTGATATTGGTCCGGAGGCCGGTACCCATGGCGGCGAGCTGATTTTTACCGGTACTTATAACGAAATTATAAAAGACGATAAAAGCCTCACCGGCAAATACCTGAGCGGCAGGGAAGAAATAGCTATCCCAGCAAGCCGCCGCAAATGGCACGATTTTATTGAAATAAAGGGCGCGCGCGAAAACAACCTGAAACACGTTACCGCCAAATTTCCGTTAGGCGTACTTACTGTTGTTACCGGCGTATCCGGCTCGGGTAAAACCAGTTTGGTAAAACGCATCCTTGCCCCCGCTGTTCAAAAGGCATTGGGCAATTATTCGGGCGAACAAACAGGTTCATATGATGCTATTGATGGCGATTACAGCAAAATTGAACAAGTTGAACTGGTTGACCAAAACCCGATAGGCCGTTCATCGCGCTCAAACCCGGTTACTTATGTTAAAGCCTGGGACGAGATCCGCAACCTGTACGCCGCTCAGCCGGCAGCAAAAGCCGCCGGGCTAAAACCCTCTGCATTTTCATTTAATGTTGAAGGCGGCCGTTGCGATGTTTGCCAGGGCGAAGGTGAAGTTAAGATAGAGATGCAATTTATGGCAGATATCTTTCTTACCTGCGAAACCTGCGGGGGGCACCGTTTTAAGCAGCATATTTTAGATATCCAGTACAAAGAAAAAAATGTATCGGAGATCCTGAACATGACCATCGATGAGGCAGTTGAATTTTTTGCCAAAGAGCCTAAAATTATTGCCAAGATAAAGCCATTAGTTGACGTTGGTTTGGGATATGTTCAGTTAGGCCAGTCGTCAAATACCTTGTCAGGTGGTGAGGCCCAGCGTATTAAGCTGGCATCGTTCCTGGTAAAAGGCAACAACACCAATAAAACACTGTTTATTTTTGACGAACCTACCACCGGTTTGCACTTTGCTGATATTAAAAAACTGCTGAAATCATTTGATGCCCTGCTTGATCATGGCAATACCATCATTGTTATTGAGCATAACATGGATGTGATCAAATGTGCAGACTGGGTTATCGATATTGGCCCGGAAGGCGGCGACCGCGGTGGTAAAGTAGTATTTGAGGGCGTTCCTGAAGACCTTCTAAAACAAAAAGACAGCTATACGGGCAAGTTTTTAAAAGAGCGGTTTTAATTTAAAGTGCTCGTATAACAAAACGGGCACTTTAAAATTTGCTTTATAAACATATTCCTATTTTAGGCCTTTCTCAACCAATGCCGGAATTGCCCTGAAAATCCCGGCCCAACTCTTTGAATATCAGCCTTGGTATTCCAAACGTGAATATTTATATTTACCTAAGTCTTCCATACCTTTTTAATCTGAAACATCCGTTTACAGCAATTAATTTTATTACTAATACCTAAATTTCATTATCATGCCAGGTACAAAAGAATTTTATGACACTATCCGTGCGTCTGTATTTAAAGGCCACATTTTACAAAGCCAGATTGACGGTATCGAAGCCATTTTAAAGGCCGCAGCAGATGCCGGCGTTACCGATCAGCGTAAAGTAGCCTACATGTTAGGCACCGTTTACCATGAATGCGCAGGTACTATGCAGCCGATAACTGAATTTGGCAAGGGTAAAGGTCATCCCTATGGCGAAAAATTTAAAATGGGCGGTGGACCAGGTCACCGTGTTCCTTATACAACGCCCGATCAGCTTTATTATGGCCGCGGTTTTGTACAATTAACATGGTACGAGAACTATGACGCCATGGGCAAGCATTTACATCTCGACCTGCTTAACCATCCCGAATTGGCGCTTCAACCTGATATAGCTGCCAATATCATGATTAAAGGTATGACAAAAGGCATGTTTACCGGCGTTGGCTTAGGCAAATATTTTGACACCACCCATGCCGACTGGATCAACGCCCGCCGTATTATTAACGGAAATGATCACGATGTGCTGATTGCAGGTTATGCCAAACATTTTTATAAGGGATTGACCGGTATTGATGCGTAGTAAAGTTAGATTCAGTTGCCAGGTTTATCGGTGCCAGGCAACTGAACCACTATATAAAAACTTATAAGTATTTTCGCGTTGTTGAAACGATGGAAATAGTTAACCTGATAGAGAAATACAACGACCTTGGCATAGCCGATGTGATTGACCACAACCGGTTTAACCTCATTTCTATTGACCATCACTCTACACGGATTGAAGGCTCAACATTGACAGAGGTAGAAACACAAGTGCTGATCAACGAAGGGCGCACGCCCAATGGCAAGCCATTGGAAGAAAGCTTGATGGTAACTGATCATCATGCAGCGCTTCTTTTCACCATTGAAAACGCAAGGGCAAAAAAAGCGCTATCCGTTTCTCTTTTAAAGGAGATTAATTCTTTGGTGATGAAGAATACCGGCAAAGTATACAATACTATGCTGGGTACCGTGGATTCCCGAACCGGAGCATTTCGAAAAGGCAACGTCACTGCAGGTATCTCCTATTTCCCGAATTTTGACAAAGCAGAACGGTTGACGAGCGACCTGGTAAAAAGGCTCAAAGAATCCATCGGTCCCGCCTTATCTGTTGCTGAACAGTTGAATCTTTCCTTTGATGCACATTTCAATCTCGTAAGTATACATCCTTATTATGATGGCAATGGACGCACCTCGCGATTATTAATGAACTACATTCAGGCATATTATAATCTTCCATTGGCAATAGTGCGGAGTGAAAATAAAGTAGCCTATATCCAGGCGCTGATTGATACCCGCGAACAGAAGAATATTGAAGTATTTCGTGAATTCATGGCAGGTGAGTATTCTTTTTTGCTCAATCAGGAAATTGAAAAGTTTGAAGAAATGAAAAAGCCATCAAAAGGAAGTGGTTTTACTTTTCTATTTTAATTTTAGCCATCGCCGGCAATCAATCATCCCCGCGTAATAATCAGCTATTCATTCACACAGCTAACGCAACATTTAATATATTAGCTTAAATGAATAAGCTGATCACTTACCTTTTTGTACTATTCTCCATTCAGCTTTGTTCCTGCCATACGGATACTTCTTCCGATCAGCACAAAACCGTTTTTAATATCAATCTTGAAGAAGGCCTTACCTCGCTTGATCCTGCCTTTTGCCGTAATCATTATACCATTTGGATGGACAACCAGCTTTATAACGGCCTGGTACAGATCAACGACAGTTTAAAAACCATTCCCTGTATTGCTGAAAGCTGGGAAACATCAGCTGATGGTTTATTATATACCTTCCATCTGCGTAATGATGTATATTTTCATGACGACCCTCATTTTGCAAATGGTACAGGTCGAAAGGCAGTGGCCTCAGATTTTGCTTATAGCTTCGGTCGTTTGATCGATCCCAAAGTCGCTTCATCCGGCTCATGGATCTTCAGTGATAAGGTAAAGGATAAAAGCGCCTTCATGGCACCTAATGACAGTACTTTCCAGATCAGGCTTAAACAGCCTTTCGCTCCCTTTTTAAGCTTACTCACGGCACAATATTGTTCTGTAGTACCCAAAGAAGTGGTTGAGTTTTATGGCAAGGACTTCAGGAGTCACCCGGTAGGTACCGGCCCCTTCAGGTTTAAATACTGGAAAGAAGGCGAAGTACTGGTGTTTTTAAAAAACGAGCATTACTGGGAAAAAGACGAAAAAGGCAACCGCCTCCCCTACCTGGATGCCATCCGTTCTACCTTTATTGCTGATAAGCAAACTTCATTCCTGGAGTTTGTAAAAAAGAATATCGATTTTTTGAATGATATCGACGGCAGCTATCGCGATGATATCCTCACCAAAGTAGGCAAGGTAACGCAAAAATATAAGGGTAAATTTATACTCAATACCGCTCCTTACCTGAATACCATTTACCTGGGCATGCTGGTTGATACCACTTTGCCCATTGTAAAAAAATCGCCCTTAAAAATACTTAAGATCAGGCAGGCCATCAACTACGCCATCGACCGCGAAAAGATGATCAAATACCTCCGCAACAGTATGGGTACACCGGGCTACGGAGGTTTTGTGCCCGAAGGCATGCCAGGCTTTAACGGCACCGGGGTAAAAGGTTATATATACGACCCGGAAAAAGCCCGTTGCCTGCTCCGAGACGCCGGTTATCCCAATGGTAAAAACATGCCCGAAATTACCCTGGCTACCACCGTTGGTTACCGCAGTTTAATTGAGTATGTACAAGGCCAATTGGAACGCATTGGTATAAAAACAAATGTAGAGATAACCCAGGGTGCCAGCCTGCGCGAACTGATCTCAAAAAACGGCATCAACTTTTTTTACGGCTCCTGGATAGCCGATTATCCCGACGCCGAAAACTACCTTTCTGTATTTTACTCCAAAAACAAAATCCCTTTCGGCCCAAATTACACCGGGTTCAACAACAAAAGGTTTGATGAGCTTTTTGAGCAAACCTACCAGGTAAAAGATGACGAAAAACGCTTCGCCCTCTACCGCCAGATGGATAATCTGATGATGGAGCAATCACCCATTGTAGTATTATACTACGATAAACTGGTAAATCTGTATCAAAACAACATTAGTGGCTATAGCCTTAATGGTCAAAATTTATTGGTACTTAAAAAGGTGGTGAAGCGGCTTTAGTGATTAGAGGTTGGAGGTCAGAGATTAGTTGTACTTGGCTCGTCGCTACTTCTAATCACCTGACAAATTTCAAAACCTTGCGAAACCTATTACACAAAAAAATCCCGGAGGGAAAACCTACCGGGATCTCTTTTATAAAGTTTTTGCAGGGTTATACACCTAACAACAACCTTGCAGGATCTTCAAGCAATTGTTTAACCCTTACCAGGAAGCTTACCGATTCACGACCGTCAATGATGCGGTGATCATATGACAGGGCAAGGTACATCATCGGGCGGATCACAACCTGTCCGTTTACTGCTACCGGGCGCTCAATGATATTATGCATACCTAAAATGGCCGATTGCGGTGCATTAATGATCGGCGTCGATAACATCGAACCAAATACACCACCATTGGTAATGGTAAATGTGCCGCCGGTCATTTCAGGGATGGTCAGTTTGTTTTCGCGGGCTTTACCGGCAAGTACCACAATGGCTTTCTCAATTTCGGCAAGGCTCATGCTATCAGCATTGCGGATAACCGGAACAACCAAACCTTTAGGGGCAGAAACAGCGATAGAGATATCAGCAAAGTTGCTGTATACGATCTCTTCGCCCTCAATACGTGCACCAACAGCCGGCCAGTCTTTCAAAGCCTCGGTAACCGCTTTGGTAAAGAACGACATGAAGCCTAAGCCAACGCCATGTTTCTCTTTGAATTTATCTTTGTATTTACCGCGTAATTCCATGATCGGCTGCATATCAACCTCGTTAAAGGTGGTAAGCATTGCCGTTTCATTTTTAACCGATACTAAACGCTTAGCAACGGTTTTACGCAACGAAGTCATTTTCTCGCGTTTCTCGTCCCTGGCACCGCTTGCTACAACAGGAGCAGCAGTTTGGGCAGCCGGAGCAGGAGCGGCAGGTTTAGCTGCCGGAGCTTGCGCGCCAAGGGCATCACCTTTAGTAATACGGCCGTCAACACCTGAACCTGATACTGATTTTGGATCAACACCTTTTTCGGCTAATATCTTGGCGGCAGCCGGTGATGGCGTACCTGATGCATAAGTTTTAGCACTTTCGGCAGCTGCACCACCACGTGGCGATTCATCGGTAGCGCTAACTACAGCCGGGGTTACCGGGGTAACTGCAGGTTGTGAAGCACCAGCACCTTCAATAGTACAAACTACGGTACCAATCGCTAATACATCGCCTTCTTTAGCTATTGTTTTTAACGTACCTGCTTTTTCGGCAGTAAGTTCAAACGTAGCTTTATCTGATTCCAGCTCGGCAATAGCTTCATCCATAGCAACAGCGTCGCCGTCTTTCTTAATCCACCGAGATAATGTAACCTCCGTGATAGATTCACCTACCGGTGGTACTTTAATTTCGACAGATGCTGATGCGGCAGCCGGAGCGGCAGCAACAGGGGCCGGAGCAGGAGCGTTTACAACAACTTCTGGCTGTGGCTGTGCTACAGGAGCAGCAACTTCAGCGCCTCCATCTTCAATATTGGCAACAACAGCGCCAATTGGTAGTACATCGCCTTCATTGGCAACGATTTTTAAAGTACCGGCTTTTTCGGCAGTAAGCTCAAAAGTAGCCTTGTCTGACTCAAGTTCGGCAATAACCTCGTCCATTTCAACGTGGTCGCCGTCTTTCTTTCTCCAGCTCGAAAGGGTCACTTCTGTAATTGATTCGCCTACGG
Source organism: Mucilaginibacter gossypii (assembly GCF_017569325.2). Taxonomy (NCBI): domain Bacteria; kingdom Pseudomonadati; phylum Bacteroidota; class Sphingobacteriia; order Sphingobacteriales; family Sphingobacteriaceae; genus Mucilaginibacter; species Mucilaginibacter gossypii. Next base: position 4,735,661 of record NZ_CP071878.2, read on the forward strand.
TAGGCACCTTAATCGCTAAGCTCATATTATAGTATTGTAGATTTTATATTTTTTAATGGATTATATCAGGATATTTAATTGACGGATCAATCAGCCCCGGCATCAGCCATTTTCTTTGTTGTTTTTTTAACAGCTTCTTTAACAGCTTTACCGGCTGGGGCTTCAAAAGCTTTTGAAACTATGTATAACTGCTGGGCAGCATGCTGTTTAGCAAAACCGGTTGCGGTACTGCTGCCTTCTATCCTTGAAATAACGCTCAGGTTAATCACCTTATCATTATGGAATTTACGGCAAATGTATGGCCATGCACCCATGTTTTCAGGCTCTTCCTGTACCCAGATAAACTCTGCCTTTTCATATTTGGCTTTGATCTTCAAAATTTGAGTAACCGGAGTTGGATAAAGCTGCTCTACACGTACAATAGCAACGTCCTTACGGTTATCAGCCTGTTGTTTGTCAAGCAGGTCATAATAAACTTTACCTGTACACAGCAACACGCGTTTTACCTTTTTAGGATCAACATAAGTATCATCTATCAACTCGTGGAATTTACCGCTGGTAAAATCTTCAAGTGGCGAAACACATTTAGGGCTACGCAACAAACTTTTCGGGGTAAAGATGATCAATGGCTTGCGGAAATCGCGGTGCATCTGACGCCTTAAAATATGGAAGAAGTTTGCAGGTGTAGTACAGTTGGCGATTTGAATATTATCATCGGCACAAAGCTCCAGAAAGCGCTCAACCCGTGCAGATGAATGCTCAGGGCCCTGGCCTTCATAACCGTGAGGCAATAACATTACCAAACCGTTGCCACGCTGCCATTTAGTTTCGGCGCTGGCGATGTACTGATCAACAATGATTTGTGCACCATTAAAGAAATCACCAAACTGGGCTTCCCAAATAGTTAAAGCAGTTGGATTTGCAAGCGCATAGCCGTATTCAAAACCTAAAACACCATACTCAGATAATAAAGAGTTATAGATGCTTAATTTAGCTTCGGGGTTAATGGATGCAAGCGGTGTAAATTCGTCTTCCGAATCAACCAGCGTCAATACCGCATGGCGATGCGAGAAAGTACCACGTTTTACGTCTTCACCACTTAACCTGATAGGGTAACCTTCTTTTAACAAAGTTCCGTAAGCAAGCAGTTCGCCCATGGCCCAGTCAAACACTTTGGTTTTGTTCACCATGGCACTGCGGTCTTCAAACAGTTTCTCAATTTTCTTGAAGAACTCTTTATTTGGTGGTAACACAGTGATCTTATTACCAATCTCTAATATGGTTTCTTCGGCTACAGAAGTATCAATAGCTTTTACCAGTTCTTTATGGCTTGCCAGGTGCAATCCGCTCCAGGCACCTTCAAACATGGCAATAGTATCAGTAAACCTTTCTTCTGATTTTACTTCATCTAGCTTTTGCTGTAACTCATCTTTGAAGGTTTTTTCGATAGATTTCAGGAATTCAGCATCTATACTGCCTTCATCTATCAGTTTTTGATTGTAAATCTTTAAAGGGTTAGGGTGCGCGTCGATAGCCTTGTATAACAGCGGCTGGGTGAATTTAGGCTCATCAGCTTCGTTATGGCCATAACGGCGGTAGCAAAGGATATCGATAAATACGTCCTCATTAAATACCTGCCTGTATTCCATAGCCAGGTTTACTACATAAGCCAAAGCTTCAACATCATCACCGTTTACGTGGAAAACCGGCGAAAGCACAGTTTTGGCAACATCGGTACAATAAGTACTTGAACGGGCGTCTTTATAGTTGGTGGTAAACCCTATCTGGTTGTTGATAACCAGGTGAATGGTGCCGCCTGTGCGGTAACCATCCAGTTTTTCCATTTGTAAAACTTCATATACTATACCCTGTCCGGCAATTGAAGCATCGCCATGAATCAGGATTGGAGCGATCTTTGAATGATCGCCGCCATATTTAAAGTCGATTTTTGAACGGGTGATCCCTTCAACAACCGGGTCAACAGCTTCCAGGTGCGATGGGTTAGGGCAAAGGCTCAGGTGAACTTTTTTACCGCTTTTGGTAAGCACGTCGGTTGAAAAACCTAAGTGGTATTTCACGTCACCACCAAAAGGCGATTCAGAATCGTAGTTTTTACCTTCAAACTCAGAGAATACCTCTTTATAGGTTTTCTCCATGATGTTGGTCAACACGTTCAAACGCCCGCGGTGCGCCATACCGATGATAAACTCCTCGATACCCAGATCGGCGCCTTTTTTAATTACCGAATCCATTGAAGGGATCAGCGCTTCGGCACCTTCCAGTGAAAAACGTTTTTGACCAAGAAATTTAGTACCCAAAAAGTTTTCGAAAGTTACTGCTTCATTCAGCTTGTTAAGCATTTCCTTCTTTTCATCAAGGGTAAAAGAAGGTGTATTACGACGGCTTTCCATCCGCTCTTCAAACCATTTTATTTTAATGGGATTGCGGATGTATTTATATTCCGTACCTATTGAACGGCAGTAAGTATCCTCAAGCAACTGGCGGATATCGCGCAATTTGGCGGCACCTAAACCAACTTCAACACCGGCATTGAAAACGGTATCAAGGTCGGCTTCGCTCAAGCCAAAAGTTTCAAGCTCCTTGCCTGGGTAATAATGGCGGCGTTCGCGAACGGGGTTTGTTTTTGCAAACAAATGTCCGCGCGATCGGTAACCATCTATCATGTTTAATACATTGATTTCTTTTAAAAAATGTTCAGGAGTAGCTTCGCCAACGGCAGCGGGCGCAATTGCTCCGGCAGCATCGGTATCTTTACCAAAATCAAATCCTTCAAAGAATTTTTGCCATCCAAAATCAACCGATTCCGGTTCCTGTTTGTACTGTTCGTATAGGGAAGATATGTAGGCAGCGTTTCCGCTATTTATATAATTGAGACGATCCATGTGAAACTGATCTTTAAAACGGTACAAAAGTAATGATATACCGCTATATACTTCATAATTAATTGTAAAGAAATTTAGCCATTATTAGGCTTATTTTACCCATTGGGGTGAAAACTCAAATTATGGCGTGTTGTTTTGAAACGGATATAAAATATTTTGATACAGATAATATTTAAGCGCTAACCAAATCCCCTGCTTCATCAATAGATGATGGCTGCCAGGTATTCACAAAATCGGTTTTGGCTTCAAGCTCTTTGGGCAGCTTGGTAACTATAGCATATTTGCTTTCCTTAGCATCGTTAACACCGGCAATAAAGGCCCAGTTACCCCAATTGCTGGCCGGCGAATAATCAATAAGCTTTTCTTCAAAATAAGCAGCCCCCTGTACCCAGTCGGCTTTGAGGGTGTTTACTAAATAGCCCGCTACTACCTGCCGGTTTTGATTACTGATATAGCCTGTAGCATTAAGTTCATGCATTGCTGCATCAATAAGGGGCACTCCTGTTTCGCCGTTTTTCCATTTTTGGAGCAACAGGTCGGCGTCCGGTGCAAGGTCGGTGCCCTGAGCTTCGTCTTTAGCTTTGATAAATTTTTGGCCGTGTTTTTTAAACATGAACCTGAAGTAATCGCGCCAAAGCAATTCAAGCTTTAACAGGTTACCATTACTGCCATATTTCTGAATTTCCCAGTAAACCTGCCTCGGCGAAATACACCCTATCGAGATCCAGGGAGAAAGTTTTGAAGAGCAATCAGAGCCGTTACGCCCATTTTTTTGTTTCAGCAGCTGGTCTGCATTGGCAAAACACTTATGCATTTGCACCAAAGCCGCTGTTTCGCCCCCCTGAAAATATTCAGTAGCGCGCATATCGTCAACAGGCTCGTTTAAACCTAATTGCTGCAAGGTTGGCAATTCGCCGGCATCGGTAATTTCCGGAACACTGATATGATCGGGTTTGGGTACGCACGGGCGAACATTACTGTCACGTTCCACCTTCTTTTTAAAAACCGCGAAACTATCCGGGATATCCTTAATCGGGAAAGGAAGATCTTCCTTATGATACATGGTATGACCGATGAAATGCTTGAGGTTAAGCCTCATTTTCCATAGCGCAGTTTCAACCTGCTCGGAGATATTGGTTTCCTCGTAGGCTACCTCACGGTGATGATAAACTTCATTTACCTGGTATTCCTGTGCAAGCTGCGGGATCACATCGGCAGGGTTACCAATGCGGATGATCAATTCGGCACCAAAACCCTGTAAATTTTTGCGGAGATCGGCAACAGCCTCTAAAAGGAACCTCGCCCTGAAATTCCCTGTTTTTGAAGCCCCCGTTTCGGTATGTTGAAAATAATAAGGATCGAAACAATAAACCGGCAGTATTTTATCAGCCTTGCGTACAGCTTCTAACAAAATTTCGTTATCATTTATGCGCAAGTCGTTTCTAAACCAAACCAGAATAGTTCTATCACTCATAGTTAAACAGGGGTTAACTGAATAATAATAATGCAGTATGCAAATTTGCAATTTATTTGCGCTTCATGCACATTTTACCACAAGATTATGACATCACCCAAACATTCAATTATTTTATTAAACTAAGTAAAATGCTGTAGCTATATAAAATAATTACACCTATAGGGGGATCAGCGTGTAAATATACGTAAATACAGGCAATTAAGTTATATACCTGCCCGGGCGGCTATCCCCCGTCAACCGTTAAAGATCGGGAGCTTTATTGATCGGCTTTGATCTTCGCCCTGATCACCGAATCTTTTTGGGCAGGGCTAAGCTTGTAATTAAACCGGAAAAGTGCCCCCTCAAAATCACCATATGAAGGATTAGGAATAACAATATACCTTTTGCCAAATTCTGTTTGCAGCTTTTGTGTAGTAGCCGTCCTGCTTTCTTCGGCCGGGTGATTATCATACAGCAGGTCAAAATCGGGCAGGTTATCGCCGCAAAGCAGCAGGATGTTATGTGTTTTTAAAACGTTAAGACGGCGCGCTTCCTTGCTCGATGAAGTAGTTTTCAACTGCAGGTGTTCATCATCGGCATTAGGCAATCCATACAATTGCAGATTTTTAAGCGTACTTGCCCGCTCATTTTCATTACGGTTGGTGATGTAAAATATCGTGACCCCTTTTGATGCAGCGTACTTAAAAAAAGTAGGTGCGCCCGGCACTGTATCAGCAAGGGCTTTGTCGGTCCATTGTTTCCAGGTGGCATCGCTGTAATCTAAGTTCTGTAAGGCGCGATGAGCATCATACGGGCTATTATCCAGAATGGTTTCGTCAATATCGGTAACAATAGCCAGTGGTTTATCACCGGGGTTCTTAATCCCTTCATCAACCCTGAGTTTAGCTACGTTATAGGCCTGAAAGCATAATGCCTTGTACTCCGCCGCCCGCTGCTGCCATAATGAAGCCCAGATCTTACCATCGTTGGTAATGCTGGAATTAGGATTGGCTGTTTTTTTAACAGATGAGCAGGCGCTGAATAACAACAGGCCAGATAGTAGATAGCTATAGCTTTTTTTCATATGGGTTGATTAAAAAGAGTGCCGGTCGAGACCTTGTCAAAGACTCATGCGGAAAAAGTACGCTGGCGTGCTTCGACGAACTGCCATATAAAAAACGGGTGTCATGCTGAGGCCCTCAAAGCATGGTGGGCAGGGCCCCTGCGCGCGACCCTTCGACGGGCTCAGGGTGACAGCCCCCTTTGCTTAATATTATTTCATTTTCAGAGTCGCTCGATTTAAACACTCCGTATGATAGGCATCTTATAACAGCTCCGGCTTTATTTTATCCTTAAACTCCTTGGCAAATTTATTGAGTTTTGGCTGGATAACAAACGCGCAGTACGACTTATTAGGATTATCGTTGAAATAATTCTGGTGGTAATCTTCGGCGCTGTAAAATGTGCTTGCCGGGGTGATTTCGGTTACGATAGGATCGTCAAAAACATGCTCGGCAGTTAGCGTTTTGATCATCGCTTCCGAAGCCTGCTTTTGTTCATCTGTATAATAAAATATAGCCGAGCGGTATTGTGTGCCCACGTCGTTACCCTGACGGTTAAGCGTTGTTGGGTTATGGGTTTTAAAGAAAACCAATAATAATTCATCAAACGAGATCACGTCGGCGTCATATTCCAGGTGAATCACTTCGGCATGGCCGGTAGCGCCTGTACAAACCTGCTCATAGGTTGGGTTTAAAACTTTACCGCCCATATAACCCGAGGTTACTGATGTTACACCTTTAAGCGATTGAAAAACGGCTTCGGTGCACCAAAAGCAACCGTTGCCGAAAGTTATTTTTTGAATGTTCATATGTCCTGTTTTATCAAAAGTAATGCCTGTTTAAATAGTTAGCTATGAGGCGGATTTGAATATGTCAATTAAATTACCAAACTTAGTGTTTAACCTTATATTAAACCTATTAATTATGAAAATTGCAGTATTGATTGCCCGCGTTTTGCTGGGCCTGGTCTTCGTGGTGTTTGGTTTAAACTTCTTTTTCCAGTTTCTGCATATGGCCCAACCGCCCATGAGCGATAAGGCACAGGCATTTAGCGGCGGGTTATTTGGTTCAGGCTATTTTTTTCAATACATGAAGGTAATTGAAATAACCAGCGGCCTGTTTTTAATTATCAACCGGTATACCGCATTGTTTGTGTTATTGCTGCTGCCTATTGCACTTAATATATTCCTGTTCCATGCCATTTTGGCACCGGCCGGTTTGCCAATTGGACTGGCGGTTATAGTTTTAGAGGTATTTTTGCTGTTTGCCTATCGCAAGTATTATGCGAGTATTTTTACGGCCACACCAACGGTGTAAATATCTGCCTTATGAACAAATGCGCCTTAGTTATTACTATCCTTACGCTTTCATTCAATCATGCATTTGCTCAGGGTGAACTGAAAACATACGAAGCAAAAGCAACCGCGAGAGACACCAAAATATATCATCTTACATCCATCGATGGTAAAAATCAAACGGTGAAGATCGTTCCTGACTATGCAAACCATGTGCTTAAAATGATTTGCCTCAAAGATATTATTACAATAGATGATTTTTGGGGAGAAACTCCTGACATTAGGTTATTGAATAAAAACTTTATTGAGATTAACTATGCAGTAAGAGGCGGATCGGGAGTTGGGTTAGGAAATACTCTGATCATCTGCGTGGAGGGCCAACATCTATACAAGGCCATGCATGTTTTAAGATATCTTACCGGGGAATCCGGCGAACAACAGGAAGAATACCGCATTAAATTACATTTGGTTGGCAACAGTATTAACAACTGCAAATTAAAAGTCAGTGTACATGATTTTGTTGATTCAAAACCTCGCCCTAAAGAAAACTATGCCTATGACACTAACACAGTTTTAGCCTTCGACATGCAGCAAAATGTCTTTTACAGCGTTAAGCAAGACATATTCGATCACTTTATCACAACAAGAAACAAGACCAAACAAAAAATTGCAGGTAATTTCCCTATGATCATTTTAGGTAAGGAAACTTATTACTTTATAAATGACAGATGGTATTCCGGCAATCTTAACAAAGAAATGTTTGAGTTTCGATAAATCACATGGTCTTCTTTTGCCACGGCGGCCAGAGGCCGCCTTAATAGTTGCCACTCGCCGGAGGCGAGCGGCGGCGATTAGAGGCTTACACCATCTCCCGCTCAAAAATTTCCTGGATCATTCCTACCTGCTCTGCGTAAATGGATTTTTTGCGGGTGCCGAAGTACAAGGTGTTCTCAATTAAATTATATCCTTCCCAAAGCAGTTTGATATTGCCGCTGTCCCGCTCCTTTCTTGAAAGGAAATCAGGGATCACGGCTATGCCCTTACCATTACTCAAACAACGGATAATAGAGCCCATGTTAGGGACGATGAAATTAGGCTTAAAATCAGGTCGTTTGCCAAAGTTAATATGCCAGAAGCGCCGCAGGTGTTCCATATCGCCCGATGAGCCGTACCAGGTTTGGGCTTTAAGCCAGGTTTGAATCTGGTTTAGGTCTTTTGTTTTCAATAGTTCATTAAATTCGTCGGTTGGCGTTTGCGCCCCGGCAAGCACCACTATGCGTTCCTTAAAAAAGGGTTTATATTCCAACCCTTTGTAATCGCCTTTATGAGGCGTAACAATCATATCGAGGATGCCATTGTCCAGGTCGGCCAGCATTTCGGGGTATTCGCCAAATTTAATGATCACATTAAAAGGCAATGTGGGCAGGTAGGATTCAAGCGTAAACTGAAAAGTTTCAAAGCACATGCCTATGCTAATAGTAGGCACATCTTTTTCAGTACTTTTATGAAAGTGCCGTTCGGCATCCTCCAGTTTACAAATTGCCTCCAGGATATAGTTGTATAAGATCTTCCCCCGCTCTGTTGATACCATTTTACGCGAAGTACGATCGAACAATTTGTAGCCCACATAGCTTTCCAATGAGCTCAAATGCAAGCTCACGCCCGGCTGCGAAATAAACAGCGCTTCGGCCGCCCCGGTTAGCGACCCGGTTTCATAGATCGCCTTAAACGTACGGAACCATTCAAAATTAACCATAGTCTATCTATTATAATTATGATACAAATATATAAATTAAACTATTTTAATAATGAATTAAGCCGCTGTAATTTTGATGAAAATTAAAACAGAAAATAAATGACAAACATATTTGTAATAAACGGAGGGCAGCTCTTCGGTCACTCCGGCGGAAGATTTAACAAAACTTTATTGGATACTACCGTGCAGTATTTTACCGGTCATCCCGATTTTGAAGTTCGTTCAACCGACGTAAACCATGAGTACGACCCCATGCAGGAGGCCGAAAATTATAAATGGGCCGATGTGATCATTTACCACACCCCGGTTTGGTGGTTCCAGGTACCGCATGCCTTTAAAAAATATATCGACGAAGTTTTTACCGCCGGATATCAAAACGGCATTTACCGCAGCGATGGCCGCACAGCCGAAAATCCCGGTGTTAATTATGGCACAGGCGGCTTAATGCAGGGCAAAAAATATATGCTTACCACATCGTGGAACGCGCCTGTTACAGCTTTCACCTTACCCGGCGAATTTTTTAACGAACGCAGTGTTGACGAAGGCCCCCTGTTTGGCTTTCACCGCATGAACGCTTTTACCGGTATGCAGGCTTTAGAAAGTATTCACTTTTATGATGTAATGAAAAACGCTAATATTGAGGAGAACCTGCAACGCTACCAGGAACATTTAAACAAGCTATTTACCCAAAACAACCCAAGCCATGAAAATTTACTTAACAGCCTTAGTGAAGTGTAAGGCCGGCACCACTGCCCAAATGAAAGATTTTTTGGATAAGCTGGTAGCAGCATCCCGCCAGGAAGAAGCCTGCCTGCAATACGAGCTATACCAATCAACAACAGATGAAACCCAGTTTATTTTTCATGAAACCTGGGCCAGCCAGGAAGGGCTTGATCAGCATGTTAAGCAGGAGCATTTTCAGTTATTCAGTAAGCAGATTGCTGATATTATAGACGGCCCGCTTGGGATATATAAAACCGATAGGGTGCATTAAAATTAATAGTTAACAAAACGGCCCCCGGTTTCCACCGGGGGCCGTTTTGTTATTTGCCGCAGGTTTTATTGCAATCGCCCGAGGCTTTGCACGATTTGCTGCAGTTGTCTAAACACGTTGGTCTGGTGCATGACTTTGCGCATTTGGTGCAATGGTTCATTTTGTTATTGCAGCAAGGTGTATTAGCAAATGAAATATTAAATATGGTAAATAGCATCACAGTGGTGATGAAAAGAAACTTTTTCATGATTTTTAATTTGAATTTTTAATAAAAAGATACACTATTAGAAACAGGCAGATGTCTTTTTATTAAGCTTTCGGAGGGTTCCAGCAGGCGTTGGCGTAATCGGATAAATTGCCTGCAAGATAAGGCAGAGCAACATTGTTATTAATTACAACGGTAACAGGCCCGGCCTTGAAAGGTTCAACTTTTAAAAAGCAGCAATTGTTGCACGATAGCATGGTCATGCACATACCACCGTCACATCCTTTTTGACCGCCATGCTGTTTCTGTGGCATATGATCCATATGACGACAGCATTCTTTCGACATATTATTCACAGGCGCCGCTTTCCCCGGTATTACGGAAATGAGCACCATAAAAATTAACATGATAAAGGCGATTGCTTTCATTGAATTTTGAAACGTAATGTTGAAGCGAATAGTATTAAACACTGAGAAGTTGTTTTAAATTTGACGAATATCGTTTACAGGTAAATAAAACTTCATTGCCGTTGGTTTTAACCAACGGAATAAAGCATGCACAACAAGAGGGCTTCAGCCCAAATCCGCTTGCATAATTAGGCTAAAGCCAGGAGTTTTCGGCTCTTAATCCGTTGGTTAAAACCAACGGCAATTAATATTCTTGATGAATGTTTTTTGTAGAGACGCATCACATGCGTCTCCCGTAGGACAAGCCGTGCTTAATAGGCGAGCAAGCGTAAAATGCATGCGGGAAGACGCATGTGATGCGTCTCTACATTTGGAAATCATCGTTTTTAAACAGCCTCTAAGATGTAGTTTAATATTCTACACATAATTTAGCATAAAGCGATCCCCCCGGTTAATTTATACTATTCCTTTGCTTTTGGCCTATTATTTATAATTTAGTGTCCAAAATACATTTAATCCCAAACGATATTATGTCATCAATAAAAACCCACCGCGTCGGGGCTTATAAGTTTGCATGCATCCTTGCCGTCCTGACGCTGGCCGCGTTAAAACCTTTTGCCCAAAACCGGCAGAAACTTGATTTTGATAAAAGCTGGCGCTTTAACCTCGGCGCTGTCGACAACGGCGAAAAAACAACGCTAAATGATAGTAAATGGCGAGTGCTCAATCTGCCACACGACTGGAGTATTGAAGGCCAATTTTCAAAGGATAATCCCGCTACTCCCGAAGGCGGCGCTTTGCCCGGCGGCATTGGCTGGTACCGTAAAACGTTTACCGTTCCGGCGGCGTCAAAAGGCAAGCTGGTTTATATTGATTTTGATGGCGTATATCAAAAAAGCGATGTGTGGATCAATGGACATCACCTTGGCTTCAGGCCAAACGGGTATATCTCGTTCAGGTATGAACTTACTCCTTACTTAAATTTCGGCGGTAATAACGTTATTGCCGTTAAGGTTGATAACTCGGTACAGCCAAACTCGCGCTGGTACTCAGGTTCGGGCATTTACCGCCATGTTTGGCTGGTTACCACCAACAAAATCGCCATCGATCATTGGGGCACTTATGTAACTACGAGCGATATCAGCGATGCGTCTGCCAAAGTAAATGTACAGGTGCAACTGCATAATAATGAGGTTTCACCATCATTATTTATTAGCACTAAACTTTATGATACCACCGGTAAAATTGTTGCAATCAGCGAACAGGCTACATTGTCAGCACGGGTTAAAAACGCTGTACTAACTACTGATAATACGCTCACTGTGAAAAACCCGGTATTATGGTCAGTTGAGAAACCTTATTTGTATAAAGCGGTTACACAAGTTCTGGAAGGCAAAGATGTGATTGATGAATATACCACTACCGTAGGCATTCGCTATTTCAATTTTGATGCAGATAAAGGCTTCAGCCTGAACGGGAAGCCGATGAAGATCTTAGGTGTTTGTAATCACCATGACCTTGGCAGCCTTGGCGCAGCCATTAACAACCGCGCGTTGGAGCGCCAGTTGCAGATGCTCAAAGCGATGGGCTGTAATGGTATCCGCACCTCGCACAACCCTCCGGCACCCGAACTGCTCGACCTTTGCGATAAAATGGGTTTTATTGTGATGGATGAAGCCTTTGATTGCTGGGAATGGAAAAAGGCTACTTACGATTATCATCTGTACTTTAAAGAATGGCATAAACGCGACCTGGAAGACCAAATCAAACGCGACCGCAATCATCCAAGCATCATGATCTGGAGTATCGGCAACGAAATCCCGCAACAGGCGGATACCAGCGCGTTACGCATTGCGCCTGAGTTGGCGGCTATTGTTCACAGCCTGGATAAAACCCGTCCGCTCACTACGGCTAATGACCGTCCGGATAGCACCAATAAAATTATAAAATCGGGTGCTATTGATTTGGTTGGTTATAACTATCACCAGTTTGATTACGCTAAATTCCATGACCGTTACCCGGGTAAAAAGTTTATTGCTACTGAAACTACTTCGGGCCTGGAAACGCGTGGTTATTATGAAATGCCTTCGGATAGCATCAGGGTTTGGCCGCCAAGCTACGATAAACCTTTTGTAAGGGAAGGGAACAATGTTTCGGCATATGACAACACCCGACCACCCTGGGGCTCAACCCATGAAATGACCTGGAAAGTGATGAAAAAATACGACTTCCTTTCGGGCATGTTCATCTGGACGGGCTTTGACTATCTGGGCGAACCAACTCCCTATTCATGGCCATCGCGCAGCTCCTACTTCGGTATTATTGACCTGGCCGGCTTCCCTAAAGATGTATATTATATGTACCAAAGCGAGTGGACCAATAAAAATGTGCTCCACATCTTCCCGCACTGGAACTGGCAGCCCGGTAAAATGATCGACATCTGGGCATATTATAACAATGCCGATGAGGTTGAACTTTACCTGAACGGGAAATCATTAGGCATCCAAAAGAAAACCGGCGACGACCTGCACGTGATGTGGCGTGTAAAATACGAGCCGGGAACCTTGAAAGCTATATCACGCAAAAACGGCAAAACCGTGTTAACCCGTGAGATCCATACCGCCGGGGCTCCTGCAAAAATCGAACTGACTGCCGACCGCTCGCAGATCAAAGCCGATGGTCAGGACCTGTCATTTATCACCGTAAAAATATTGGATAAAGACGGCAACGTTGTACCTGATGCTGATAACAAGGTAAACTTTAAGATTGCCGGCGAGGGCTCCATTGCCAGCGTTGACAACGGCGATCCGGTTAGCCATGATCCGTTTAAAGCTGATTACCGAAAAGCATTTCATGGCCTTGCGCTGGCCATGGTACAGGCCAAAGAAAAAGCCGGCACGATCACTTTAACCGCTTCTGCTGATGGATTGAAAAGCGCTACACTGGTACTGAAAAGTAAATAACATCACCCCCGGCCCTCTCCAAAAGAGAGGGAGTTTGGACGTATAAAAAAACGCACCCCGTCTCCCTGTAGATGGGGTGCGTTTTTTTATAAACCGAAGGGCCTTTAAAACGGAGGGAAAGTTTTTTGTAGAGACGCATAATTGCGTCTCCCGGCGGACAAGCCAATTCAAAAGGCTTCTGATTTCGTTCGAAATTGCATGCGGGAGACGCAATTATGCGTCTCTACATTTAAAACAATCAAAGTCAAACGGTTTCTAAGTTTCTGCCGACATTTACGCCTAATGACACTTTGATTACCAATTACAAGCCCCCGCGTAAAAATGTATCAGTGTTCCCCACTTCTGTATAAATTGCCCTGTGTTTGCCCTATTAATTTTGTGCTATCATTTAAAAACAACAAAAATGGCAAAGACAATTTTCATTACCGGTGCATCACGTGGCTTCGGTAAATTATGGGCCGAGGCATTACTGCAAAGAGGCGATAAAGTAGTAGCAACCGCTCGTAACCTGAGCGCTTTGGATGACCTGGTAAATAAATATGGCGACAATATTTTACCGCTGCAACTGGATGTTAATGATCGCGCTGCAGATTTCGCAGCCATCAACAAGGCAAAAGAACATTTCGGCAGTATTGATGTGCTGATCAACAATGCAGGTTACGGTTTATTCGGCAGCGTTGAAGAAACTACCGAGCAGGAAGCCCGCGAGCAGATGGAAACCAATTTTTTTGGACTGCTATGGTTATCACAGGCAGTGTTACCTGTAATGCGTGAACAAGGCTACGGCCATATTATCCAGCTTTCGAGCGTACTTGGCCTCGTTACTTTACCTGTGCTGGGTTTATATAACGCCTCTAAATTTGCGGTAGAAGGTTTAAGTGAAACCCTGGCCGCCGAAGTAAAAGGCTTTGGAATAAACGTTTCCCTGATTGAACCTAACGGCTTTGCAACTGATTGGGCTGGCGCTTCTGCCGCGCAAACCGTGGCAATGCCCGAATATGATGCTGTACGGGCGGCTTTCCAGGCTGGTTTAAATGACACCGATATTTTCGGTGTACCGGAAGCTACTACAGATGCTGTGCTGAAGCTGATTGACACCGAAAACCCTCCGTTGCGTTTATTCCTGGGTAAACACGCACACCCGTGGGTTAAACAAACTTATGAAGGCCGTGCTGCTGAGTGGGAAAGCTGGAGCGAGGTATCTGCCGCTGCGCACGGTAAATAATATGGTATAGCCTATTAATAATCAGACCATGCTTTAGGCTTTAAGCATTCAGCTTCTGATATAAATGGTATTATTTGATATAATCTACGCCGCAATTCGGCGTAGATTTGTTTAACTTTATTCATCATGCAGCATTTTAAAAATTTGGCCGATATGCACCGCTCCAATGGTTTCCCGATGCCGGAGAACCCACTCTTCAGCCTGTACAGGTGCACCCACACCTGTGGGTTTGGCGAAAGAGAGTTTACATCTGATTTTTACATGATCGGGTTTAAAAAACTTAAAGCAGGCCAGATCATGTATGGCCGTACAAAATATGATCACGATAACGGCAGCATGATGTTCATCAAACCCCGGCAGGTGATCCAGTTTAACAGTGTGGAGTATGATGAGGATGCGTTTATCATGTTCATCCACGAGGATTTTCTGAACGGCCACTTTCTGCATAACGAAATAAGCAAATATGCTTTTTTTGACTATGAGGCAAACGAAGCCCTGCACCTTTCGCCATCGGAAGAGCAGATCATGTGGGACCTTTATTACAAGATAGAAGCCGAATATCACAATAACACCGATGAATATAGCCGCGATATTATACTTACGCATATTGATTCTATCCTGAAATATTCGCAACGGTTTTACAAACGCCAGTTTATTAACCGTACAGAGCTTTCGGGTAAAACAGTATCAAAGTTTAATGAAGTGTTAGCAGCTTATTTTACCAACGGCTTATTGCTAAGCCAGGGATTGCCCTCTGTTAACGCGTTGGCCTCACAACTTAATTTATCACCTCGTTACCTAAGTGATATGCTTAAGCAGGAAACAGGAAAAACTGCTATTGAACTGATCCACATTTACCTTATAAACGAGGCGAAAAACCGTCTTAAAAGTGATTACCAAAGCGTTTCTGAAATAGCATACGAACTTGGCTTTGAGAACCTTCCATATTTTTCACGATTGTTTAAAAAGGAAACTGGTATCAGCCCTAACCAGTTTAAAAAACAGTTGGTAAATTGATAAACTAAGGCACTTACGCGGAGAAGTCCAATTTATTTATATTAAGTTTCTGTTAACAAGCCTTTCGGAATAAAACGATTTTGTAATTTTGATTACAATCGTTTTCTTATGAAACTAAAACTCATCGCCGGCATTATTCTTTTATGTGCGGCATTACAATCCTTCGCTCAAACTCCGGGAAAAATTGAACAAACAGGACAGGTACTATTGCCCAACGGCTGGAAGCTTAGTCCCGCGGGCAGGTCTTTACCGCTTGGCGATCTGCCGTTGAACATGCAGCTTTCCGTATCCGGTAAATTATTAGCTGTTACCAACAACGGCCAAAGCACCCAGTCGGTACAGCTCATCGACCCTAAAAATGAAAAACTGCTTGACGAGGTAGTGGTTAAAAAATCATGGTACGGGCTGGCTTTTAGCCGTGATGAAAAAAAACTATATGTATCAGGCGGTAATGACAACTGGATCCTGGTATTTAATATAGCCGGTAACAAATTGGGCACCCCGGATACCATCAAATTAGCACCGAATGCCTGGCCCAAAAATAAGGTTTGCCCTACCGGCATGGTAACTAACAAAAGTAACAACCGCCTGTATTCGGTTACGAAGGAAGACAGCACTCTTTATATTATCGATCCTGATAAAAAAGACATCCTTAAACAGGTAAAACTCCCTGCTGAAGCTTACAGCTGTATTTTATCGCCCGATGAAAAAACGCTGTATATTTCGTTATGGGGCGGCGATATGCTTGGCTTTTACAACATAGCTACGCAAACACTCAGCACCATTAAAACCAGCAGCCATCCTAACGAACTGCTTTTAGATAAGAAAGGGAAATTCCTGTATGTGGCCGATGCGAACGACAATGCGGTATCCGTAGTAAATACTTCAACTCATAAAATAATAGAAACCATTTCTACAGCGCTTTATCCTACCCGCCTCACCGGTTCAACCAGCAACGGCCTGGCCTTATCGCAAAACGGGAAAACGCTTTATATAGCCAACGCGGATAATAACTGTCTTGCTGTATTTGATGTTACTATGCCGGTTAGCAGCAAAAGCAAGGGCTTTATCCCGGTAGGCTGGTACCCAACAAACGTAAAGGTATTGGGTAATAAAATCCTGGTATCAAACGGCAAAGGGTTTTCATCAATGGCCAATCCTAAAGGGCCGCAGCCTGTTAAAAAAACAGATAACAGCGGTTACAAGCAAGGGGCTATCAACAGCCGGGAGCAATACATAGGCGGTTTGTTTAAAGGCACGCTATCATTTATCAACAGCCCGTCGGATGCCGAACTGAAAACTTACACCAGACAGGTTTATGCCAACACGCCGTTTACTGCTAAAATTGCAAAAACAGCCAAAGGCGAAGAAGGCAACCCCATTCCACGCCGCCTGGGCGAAAAGTCGCCCATTAAATATGTGTTCTATATTATTAAAGAAAACCGCACTTACGACCAGGTTTTAGGCGATATGCCGCAAGGGAACGGCGATACTTCGTTGTGCATCTTCGGTAAAAAAGTAACGCCTAACCATCACGCTATTGCCAATGAATTTGTATTGCTTGATAACTTTTACGTTGATGCAGAGGTAAGCGCCGACGGCCACAACTGGAGCATGGCTGCCTATGCTACCGATTTTGTAGAAAAAACATGGCCAACCAGTTACGGTAGCCGCGGTGGCAATTATGATTTTGAAGGAACCCGCAAAGCCGCCTATCCGCGCGATGGCTTTATATGGGATTATTGCAAACGCGCCGGTGTAAGCTATCGTACTTACGGCGAGTTTGTGAGCGATGGTAACCCCGGCAAAGCAAACTTAAAATCGCTTGAAGGGCATTTTTGTATCAAATCGCCGGGCTTTGACCTGAATGTGAAAGATGTTAAAAGGACTGAGATCTGGGCCCATGACTTTGATTCGTTACTCACTATAAATGCGGTGCCGCATTTTAACACCGTGCGCATTTCAAACGACCATACCAGCGGGCAGCGCAAAGGCGCCATATCGCCCATCGCCGCCGTGGCCGATAATGATCTTGCCATTGGCCAGTTCATTGAGCATTTATCACATAGTTCGATCTGGAAAGAGTCGGTGGTTTTTATTTTGGAGGATGACGCCCAAAACGGCCCCGACCATATTGATGCCCACCGTTCACCGGTGTTTGTAGCCGGTCCGTATGTAAAACGCAACGCTGTGATCCACGGTATGTATTCAACCTCGGGTGTTTTGCGTACTATCGAGCTTATTTTAGGCTTGCCGCCGATGAGCCAGTATGATGCCGCAGCTATGCCGCTGTATGATTGCTTTACCAGCAAGCCCGACCTTACACCATATACTGCTAAGCCGGCACAGGTTGATTTGGAACAGCGCAACATAGCAGTAAACGAGAGCAGCAAACGTTCTGAGTTGTTTAATTTTGCCAAAGAGGATGCTGTGCCGGATATCGACCTGAATGAAGTGGTTTGGAAGTACGTAAAAGGAGAGGCATCTGTCATGCCTGCGCCAAAAAGGAGTGCCTTTGTAATTTTAGAACCTAAAAAAGAACAGGATGATGATTGATTTGTTAACTTCGTTGAACCGGAAGTTGTCCAATTAACGAATTCTTAATACATTGGTTTAAGGCCCGGTTTATGATTTATAAAGCCGGGCTTTTACATTAATTATACACCTATGATCACTCATTTAGAAAACGACCACATTAAAGTAGCTATCGACACCAAAGGCGCTCAACTGAGTTCATTTATCAATAAAGCTACAGGTATTCAACATATGTGGCAGGCTGATGAAAAAATATGGCCGTGGCATGCCCCCAATCTTTTTCCGGTAGTGGGCGGCCTCATTAATAATGAACTTTTGGTTGGTGGCGAAAAGTATTCCATGTCGCGCCATGGTTTTGCAAGGCAGTCGGAATTTTTCTTATTAGAGTCGGATGAGACATCGGCAAGCTATTCGTTACCAAACTGCGAAAACACATTAAAGGTTTATCCTTTTAAATTTGATTTACAGATCCTGTACCACCTTATTGATAACGCGCTTAGGATTACCTATAAAGTGATCAACCTCGATAAAAAATCGATATATTTTTCTGTTGGCGGGCACCCGGCTTTTAACGTTCCCTTTAACAAAGGCGAAAACTACGAGGACTATTACCTGGAGTTTGAAACTGAAGAACATTTTAACACCCACCTTTTATCAAAAGATGGCTTTTTTAACGGCGTAACCCATCCTGTACCAACTCCCAACAAAAAACTTTACTTAACCCGCGACTTGTTTAAGGATGACGCGCTTGTTTTTAAAGATCTAAAATCGCGTATGGTAACTATTAAAAGCGATAAACATGATCAAACCTTAGCGCTTGAATTTCCTCATTTCAATTATCTTGGTTTATGGGCCAAACCGGGGGCTGATTTTGTTTGCATAGAACCATGGCTTGGCTGCGCCGATACCGAAGGCAAACACGTTGACATTAAGGATAAAGAAGCTATCCAAAAATTAAGCGTGGGGCATGTTTTTGAATCGGCCTATTTTGTTTGCTTATAAACATTTGGGTTACAATAATTTTATACTTCGGTAAAACATTTTTCGCATTTTTTCTCTTTCATAGAAAGAATCACTTAAATATTAAAACTATGAAAACTAAAGTTTATTTATTAGCCCTCACCATGCTGCTGTCATTTACAGCGTTGAACACCTTTGCTGCTGATAGCCACGCGCTTACCCCCCTAAGCAAGGAAGAAATAGCAACCATGACAACCGAGCAAAAACAAGCCCGTGTTGAGGAGATCAAGGCCCGTGTAAATGAGATCAAAGCAATGGATAAATCGGAGCTTACCAAAGCTGAACGTAAGGAATTGCGTACCGAATTAAAATCAATGAAAAAAGAAGCCAATGCTCTTGGCGGCGGTGGTATTTACCTTTCAGTAGGTGCTATCATCATCATTATTTTGGTATTGATCCTGATATTATAATTTGAATCGTCTTGTATAAAAAACGCCTCCGACGAAAATCGGGGGCGTTTTTGTCGAAAAATATCGTATGCTGCTAATGTTACAACAACAGACAATCCTGCTGAAACCTACGATTGGAAACTAATCGTTATGTTTTACGTGCGTACTCACCACGAAGTACTTTAACGAAATCGACCTCTTTTCTTGGAAGAAAAAAACCGAGGATGCTATTTGGATTGCGGATGCATATTTGTATGTGGTTTTTGCGCTGAATGCCAGATCCGGGAAATGCTTCACCACCTTCCATAAAAGCGCCACGCACCGAGTCAAAAAGCTTAATATTGGAGTTCCCGTCTTTGATGAATTTTTCATGTAAGGCAAATATCCTTTCGTTCATGAACTCAATTACGGCACAGTCTAACTCCCGTTTAAGCTTATCCTTATGCTTATCACCTTTAATATCAGTATTTTCAGGCATTGGTTTACCAAGGGCATTATTGGAAAGCTTCATGAGGGTGTAGTATGCTGAAACAACCTCAATATATTTACTATCTAAAAGATCACAACAGTTACCAAGGTCAATCACTGCTCCAATAACCGCCGCCTCTTTAATCTTTTTCCGCTTTACGTAATCTTCCGCCCATTCTAACGCACGTGTTTCATTATACTCCCAAAAGTACATGCCATGCCCAAGCCAGTCATATGGCTTTTCGCTTTTTTTGATTTGATCGGGATGTTCTAATAATTTATCGCAGGTTTCGCGGTCGCAACCATGAAATCCTATAACCAGATTGGGCCTGCTATCATACATAATAATCAGGCATCGGCTTTCTCAAGTTCTTTGTAGGGTTGGGTATAGTTACCTGCTTCATCCAGTATACCAGCAGCAATAAAAGACTTAAGCGCCTCTTCCTTTGTCAAGGATTTCTCGAGCTCTTTAGCCAATTCTATTAATAACTGCAGATCTTTCTCACTCATATTCGAAGTCTTTCTCCTGGTTAATTAACACAAATCTACAGATATGGTTTAATATCTGCAATATCCCTCTTTTATGAAGAACCACACTATTGCATCGTTTAATAACCTATTCTTTCAATTAACAATGCCTCCGGCGCAAACCATAGTACACAAAAAAGCCCCCGGATATTTCCAGAGGCCTTCAATATATCTTAATTGATTATTTACTATTTTTTGCTGCTGTCGGCTTTAGGAGCTGCCGGTGTAGCAGACGGTGTTAATGCCGGAGTTGATGAAGGAAGCGCGTTGCTTGGTTTTGAAGCTTTTTCAATTTGCTCACGCAGCGCAGGATTGTCTGCATTGTTTGATGAGCCGCCTTTTACAGCAACGTTAATAGCCAATGATAACACCATAAGGGTGATAGCTAACGCCCAGGTACCTTTTTCTAAAAAGTCGCCGGTTTTTTGTACGCCCATTAATTGTGATGAGCTTGAAAAATTTGATGCCAAACCACCGCCTTTAGGGTTTTGGATAAGTACGATAAGCCCTAACAGAGCGCATACAATTACGGTAACAATGATTAAAACGATATACATTTCTTTATATTAATTAGTTTTCTTCTCTAACTCCTCAATTTGGCTTGCAAAGTAACGGCTTTTTTCCGGGAATTTCAACATCAATTTTTTGTAAGTTGCAATAGCTTTGTGATATAACATCTGGTCGATGTAAATCTGGGCTAATGTTTCACTTACCAGGTCATTTCTGTCTTCCGAGCTCTTCTTTGCTTTGTTCTCATTATCGAGCTTATCAATTGATGGCGGCCTGATCTGGGGCTCCTCTTTAATAAATTTCTCAATGATGATGTCTTCCTTTCTTTTTATCTCCGGCACATCGGGCTGAGGGGTTTTCTCCAGCTCCTCCAGAGATTGCGAATGGAAGATATTTTCATAATACTGATGCTGTAATGCATCGGCAGTCTGGCTATCAGGCGCTACAGGTTTTTTGGGCTGTTCAACCGTTTCAATATTATAAGGCTGATAAGTTGATGCATATTCCTTACGGGTTTTATCTAACCACCACATAAAGGTATAAGGCATTTTCTCGTCGTTGTACTTTGATAAAACCTCCTGCTGTTCAGTAGCTTCAATTTCTGCCGGCTGCGGAGCCGACTCCTGCGATATCGCTTTATCATCATTCCTTGTGTCAACAACCGAGTTATCAAACAAAAAATAATCCGTGGATGCGATATTACCGATTATCCATTTTTCAGTTACATCGTCCCTTACGTCTTTAGCTTCATCAACTGTAACTGGCGCCTCATCAGCCACCTCTGTTTTATCGTTTATCGCTGCTTCCGCATTAACATTAGCACCAACAGGTTCATTCACATTAGCCTGGCCTATACTTATATTCTCGATCCCAACAATTTCATCGTAAACCTCATCATCTATATCGTGGGTAGATGAAATTGATTCCCCATTGGGCTCAGTTGCAACTGCTCCCGGATCAGCAACTTCCGTTACCGGTTCTGCATCTGCAATTTCAGGCTCAGGATCATCGATATTGATAAAATTGAAACTGCTTTTATCCTGATCTGTGCCTGCGGCTAAATCTTCGGAGAAAGGTGGCAGTGTATCAGCCAGGTCATCAACAGCTGGACCAATATTAAAATAGTTTTCGGAGGCTGGTGTATTATTTACCGGAACAACATCAAGCAGGTTAATTACCTGTGATGAATTTACCGGAGAAAGGCCTTCGGGCTCCTGAATTAATTTATGCAGTAAAACGGGTTTGTAATAAACGGCCGCGCGCTGTATATCCTTATTGGTACCGGCATGGGCAAGCAAAGCACGCAAAATACCGCTTTGCGGGTAGGCATCAACCAGTTGCTGCAGGTTATAACCATAAAAAGAACCTGTTTCGGCCGGGTTGGCCAACAGTTCATCTAATATTTCGTATTGCCTGCTATTCAAATATTGATCCACGTGGTTGAAAATACAAATTGCCTACCAATTAGAAAAGGCTGCGTTAAAAATATCATCAATTAATTGCTTGTTAATTTGCTGTATAAGCCCCTGTTCCTGCGAAGAAATATCTCCCTTGTAATTGGCAAACTTAGTAAAACTTTGCTCAAAACTAAGCTTTTTATCCGCCGGAGTTTTCGCGGCATCAAATGAAAATTTAACACGCACGGTAATAGTAAGCCTGTTGGCATTAGCAATTGGCGCAACGTTGTTCGCCGTTGCCTCGATAGAAACCGGGGCGATAGAATAACCGGTAATAGCGCCCGACATAGTTGCATCAGCCTCGCCGCGGACTAAGCTTAGGCTGGTTTGTGTACGGATCCTGTCTTTTAACGCTTCGGTAAAAGTTTGGCTCAGGTTATTTACAACCAGCGGCGCGTTGTTTTCAAAAAACTGCACATTGATGGTCTTCAAACTGGGCGGGATTGATTGATTTTTAAGCGTGTAACATGATTGGCATATAAATATCAGCACACACACCGAAATAATCCCCAAAAGTTTTTTCATCAATTTTATAAGTTTAGTTCTTTTATTTTCCTGTATAACGTACGCTCAGAAATCCCCAGTTCATTAGCGGCAAGTTTGCGTTTACCCTTATGTTTTTTCAAAGCCTTACGGATCAGGTCTGATTCTTTTTCAATCAGCGATAATGATTCCTCTACTTCTTCAGCATCATGTGTTATATTAAAACCGTCGATAGTGTTGCTGTTACTGCTGGTGTTTGTAACGGTATTAACGGGTTGTTGTAAAGTAAATTGTGGTTCGTTATTACCATGCAGCTCAATATCGCGGTAAAGCTGATTTAAGGTTTGCGGATTATTGGCATAATGCGGCGAAACACCGCCATGCTCAATAATATCGGCCACCAGTTTTTTCAACTCTACCATATCCCGCTTCATATCAAACAATACTTTATAGAGGATGTCGCGTTCAGAAAAATCCTCTTTAGGCTGATTGTCCAAACGCATCGGCAGGTTACGCGCGCCGGCCTCATGCGGGATATAGGTAAGCAGGGTTTGGGCAGTAATGATCCTGTCGCGCTCAAGTACAGCCAATTGTTCGGCCATGTTTTTTAACTGCCTTACATTACCCGGCCACGAATAGTTGGTTAATACCTGCTGCGCTTCTTCATCAAGCTGGATGGGCGGCGTACGGTATTTGTCGGTAAAATCAGCTGTGAACTTGCGGAACAGCAGAAACACGTCTTCTTTCCTGTCGCGCAATGGCGGAATCTTCAGCGGTACCGTGTTTAAACGATAGTAAAGGTCCTCACGGAATTTGCCGTTCTTCACCGCGTCATACACATCAACATTGGTTGCAGCGATAACGCGTACGTTGGTTTTTTCCACTTTCGACGAACCTACTTTGATATATTGCCCCGATTCGAGCACCCGCAGCAAACGGGCCTGGGTACCCAGCGGCATTTCAGCAATCTCATCTAAAAATATGGTACCACCGTTTACGGTTTCAAAATAACCTTTACGTTCACCAACCGCGCCCGTGTAAGCTCCTTTTTCGTGACCAAAAAGTTCCGAATCGATAGTACCTTCAGGTATGGCGCCGCAGTTAACGGCAATAAAAGGCCCATGCTTGCGCGGGCTCATCTGGTGTATGATGTGCGAAAAAACCTCTTTACCACTACCACTCTCGCCGGTAATCAATACCGAGATATCAGTAGGTGCAACCTGGTTTGCTATAGTTATAGCCCGGTTAAGCAATGGCGAATTGCCAATGATCCCGAAGCGTTGTTTTATTTCCTGTACTTCCATTTTAAAAAAGATTCAAGAAGTCAAGAGTCAGGAAGCAAGATTTAAGAAAAGAAAAACCTTCTCTCAAATATAGCTTCTTAATATCTTGTCTTTTACTTTTACGTAAGGATGTGCTTTATTCATCATCTGAGTTTAAAATGTATTCTCTAAAAGAGAATATCATTTTTTGAACTTCAACAACAAGGTCTAAACACTCCTTTAATTTATCTTTAGAGCCGTAGCCCCGTCGTTCACATATTAATAATTGGGTCTCCACTTCAAACGATGAAGTAAGAGACGTTGTTAAGAACTCGGCAAAATGCGCCTTAGTTCTCTTACCTGAACCTTCCGCTATGTTAGACGGAACTGAACAGGAACATCTGTTTAATTGGTCAATCAGGTTATATCTTTCCTCGATAGGTAATGCTTTACAATAATCATAAGTTAAATCAGTAAGATCCATCGACTTTTGCCAAATCTTCAAGCTCTTAAAATTATGCCTCATCATTATCTGATTCCTTATACTTTTCTTTCTTGATTCCTGACTCTTGACTTCCTGCCTCTATACAACCTTACCTATCAACGTAGCAGTTGTGCTGCGCTCAATCAACACGTTTACGTATTGTCCCGGCTTGTAATTTTCACCAACCGGGAAAATCACCATCGCGTTTTGATCGCTGCGGCCACAATAGTCTTTGTCTGATTTTTTGGAGAAACCTTCTATCAGTACACGTTCTACTCGGCCAATGCGGGCCTGCATTCTGTAAAAAGAATATTCCTGTTGCTTGGCTACAATTTCGGTTAGGCGTTTTTGTTTTACCTCTTCCGGTATGTCATCGGCATAGCGTTTTGCCGCTAAGGTACCCGGCCTTTCGCTGTATTTAAACATGTAGGCAAAATCATACTTTACGTAATCCATCATGCTTACAGTATCCTTGTGCTCCTCATCTGTTTCGCTGCAAAAACCGGTGATCACATCGGTTGAAATTGCACAATCCGGAATGATACGACGAATAGCGTCGATCCTGTTGATGTACCATTCACGGTCATAAGTGCGGTTCATCAGGTCAAGAATACGGCTGTTGCCCGATTGCACCGGCAGGTGGATATAATTACAGATGTTATCGTATTTATTGATGGCGTGCAGCACCTCATCGGTGATATCCTTTGGATGCGAGGTTGAAAACCTAACCCGCAGATCAGGATCGATCAGTGCCACCATTTCTAACAGGTTAGCGAAGTTTACCCCTCCAACCTCCCCCAAGGGGAGGCTTTTATCATTTTCAACGCCTGCTTCAATTTGCCCTTCTAAAGCCCTCTCCTTTGGAGAGGGTTGGGGAGAGGTCCATTTATATGAATCTACATTCTGCCCTAATAAAGTAACCTCACGATAACCTCTGTCAAACAGGTCGCGGCATTCGGCAACTATCGATAAGGGGTCGCGGCTGCGCTCGCGGCCACGGGTAAAGGGTACCACGCAAAATGAGCACATGTTGTCGCACCCGCGCATAATGGATACAAATGCATTGATGCCATTGCTGTTTAAACGCACCGGGCTGATATCGGCATAAGTTTCCTCACGGGAGAGCAGCACGTTAACTGCCTTTTGACCATCATCTACCTGGTTAATGAGGTTCGGCAGATCGCGGTACGCATCCGGACCAACCACAACATCAACTAATTTTTCTTCTTCCAGGAATTTTGATTTGAGGCGTTCGGCCATACAGCCCAATACACCTACTACCAGGCCCGGATTTTTTACCTTGGCAACCGTAAACTCTTTTAAACGGTTGCGTACGCGTTGTTCGGCATTTTCGCGGATAGAACAGGTATTGATGAAAATAACATCGGCTACGCTATAGTCGGCAGTGGTTTCAAAACCGCTTTCGGCCAATATCGATGCAACTATCTCACTGTCAGAAAAATTCATGGCGCAGCCGTAGCTTTCAATATAAAGCTTGCGGCCATTATTTTTAGCTGTTTCGGCTTTTAACATTAACGCCTCACCCTGCCTGCTCTCATCATGTGTTTTATCCGGAATAAGCAAATCCATCATTTATATAAAAAATTAGTTTGCAAAAATAAACAAAATTTAAATACCTAAATGACATATTGTCAGTATTAAATAAAATCTCATTTATTTCAAAAAAAACGGGTAACACTTTCGCGTTACCCGGTTATCTTATTCAAATAAACCGTTACTTATTGCGTTAAAGCTACAGTGGTGGTATTATTGATTTGCCAGATAGCTGCACCGATCGTAGGGAAGCTTACTCCCTTGGTACTACCTTTAACACCGTTGTCCTGGCCAAAATAGTAAAGTGGATGCCCTTTGTACACCAGTTGTGTTTGTCCGAATACGGTTATCACATCAAAGTCGGCTTTATTTAAAATAGAAGGAACATTCTGAACCGCCGTTACCGCATCGATTGGCCAGTTAGCATCATGTGCCGCCACACCTGTACTGAATTTATTTGTCTTAAACGTATCCTTAGTAAACAGGTACAAAGTACGGCCATTGGCATCTGTGATATATTGTGAATTTTCAGTTCCGGCGATACCTTTGCTTGTGTATTGGTTACCATCATGCCCTATCAGTTGCGCGTAGGAAACCATAACGGTGTAATCCGGCTTGGCTATAAACCATGATTTGCCAACGCCATCACCGTTAACATCGGTAACTGCCACGTCTTTTACATAATAATATAAAGGCCAGCCTTTATAGGTAGTTTGCTTGTTGCCGTCGGCATTAGTGATAACGCCGAAGTCGGCAGCTGCCAGGCCGGTACCTATAGGTGGGTTTTCTTTATAAAAGGCAGGCCAGGCTACAGCGCATCCACCGGTACAAGTTGAAACGTTTGCGGCATCATCAGAGAACAGGTACAACGCACGGCCGTTATTATCCGTTATGATACTACCAAAAGTTGCGTTTGAGGTAAGCTGTACGCCGGTAACAGCTTTAGGTGTCGTTGGATTGTTGTCGTGATTTTTTTTGCACGATGCCGCTAATAAAGTTAGGGCGATTGAGCCTGTCAGGGCTAAGTACATTTGTTTTCATCGGGGGTCTTATGATGTTAGTTATGGATATTTATAAACATAACGCCCTGAAATTCCCGAGGATTGCTTTGCAGTTAAACAAAACCTTTATTTGAGTTAAACGCCGGCATATAATCCCGCATTAACAATGATGAATTAAGTATGAGTTTTAACAAAAAATAACTTATCCATCCGCTACGCTATAACAAAAGTTGCTACCTTGCTGTTAAGCATTAAAACACAAGTAAAAGTAACACCGGTAAATGGCACTCAATTTTTTAAAGCACCAGTGGCAAAAAAAAACGTTCAAATTTGTGCTGATACCGGTTATAGTGATATTGCTGCTGGCCGTAGTAGTAAACAGGTATTGGTCGCCCATTTTGGCCGGCAAAGTAAAGGATGTGGTATTAAGCAGTAGCGACAGCCTTTACAAAGCCGATTTTTCGGACGCCGAGCTGCATATCCTGCAGGGTAAAATCATTATTTACAATATAACCCTTAAGCCGGATACAACAGTTTATAATCAAAAAAAGCGTTTACGCCTGGCCCCCAATACCCTGGTTGAGCTTAAGGTAAAACGGCTGGTGCTTAATCATGTGCATCCATTTAGCCTCTATTTTCAAAAAAAGCTTAATATTGGCCAAATCATCCTGAATGAGCCACGCCTGAATGTAAGCTACCAGCTAAACCATACCAGGGATACTGTTGTTAAAGATCGCCGTACAGCCTGGCAACGCATCTCCAAAAGCCTTAGGTCGATCCATATCGGCAGCATCCTGCTCAATGATGTTAACCTGAACTATGAGGATTACTCGGGTAACAAGGTGGCCATTTCCAAACTTAAAGAGCTAAACTTAAGTGCAAACGACCTGCTCATTGATTCGGCTACACAATATGATAAATCGCGCCTGCTTTATTGCAAAGATATCGTCACCGAATTAAACAATTACACCGGAGAAACACCAAGCGGCTTGTACACTTATAAGATCAGGCATCTTAAACTCTCCACCCTCACATCACGCCTAAATATCGAAGGACTTGCTATGCAACCTACTAAATCGGACGTTTTTTTTGATAAAAGCAAGAAAGACCGGCTGGGCTTACTGGCCGATTCTGTGCAGCTAAACAATTTTGACTACCTAAATTATCACAAATACCGCACAGTTTCTGCTTCAAGCCTAACCATGACAAATAGCAAGATAACTGCTTTCACCAATCCGGGTAAGAAACCAGATCCTATAACCGATAAGGTTAAAACGTTCCCCAATATGATGATCAGGAAATTAAACCTTGATTTAAGGATCGACACCATGAAAATCCGGCACGTTGATGTGGTTTATAACGAGTTCAATAAAAAATCTCAAAAAACAGGCACCGTTACCTTTAATAATACCAGCGGGGCTATTTATAATATTACTAACAATCCATCGGCCATAGCCAAAAACAACATTACCCTTGTTGATCTGACAACCTATTTTATGAACCGCGGCCGGCTCGATGTGCAATTGAAATTTAATTTAAGTGATGAAGATGCCGCCTTCAGTTATAAGGGCACATTAGGACCAATGGAATTTGCAAGGCTAAATCCAGCTACTATGCCTTTGGCTATGGTAAAAATGACATCGGGCAGTGTAAAAAAATTCAGCTTTGATATCCAGGCCAACAGCAAGGTATTTAAAGGCAAGGTTGATTTTTTATATAACGATTTAAAGGTGGTATTATTAAAACCAGATACTGCTAACGACCGCTTTAAAAGGAAATCGATCATGTCGATATTTGCTAACCTGTTTGTGATCAGGCGTAGTAATCCTGATGATAAGGGAAAGCTCACTTCGTCATTAGTAATATATAAGCGACCTAAAGATTCGCCTTTTTTTAAAACGGTTTGGAAAACCTTACTCACCGGAATCAAACCATGCATCGGCCTTGATGAAGAAAGCCAAAAAGCCACTAAAGACCGCATCGACGAGCACCTCAAAAACAAGGAAGAACGGTTAAAGAATAAGGCACAACGCCAAAAAAGAAAAGCAGAGCGAAAAAAGCTGATGGACCAGGGGAAGTTTTGATTTGAAAATTATTCAATTTGAAGATTTGAAAATGGAGCCCCTCGAGTTTTCTTCCGCCGCTGTTGGTGTTCGGAAGATAAAATTTGGGCGAAAATGTTCATTTAAAAAAGAGATGACTTTATCTTCGAACACCTATGATGAGAACACCCACAACGGCGGGGTATTGATTGGGGAACTTGTTATAAAAACAACTGATCCCGACGATTGTCCCAAAAGTATAAGAGATGAACAGATGTTTCTGTAACCCGGTAAAATAGAGAAGTGTGTTTACTGATAATTGCAATTCTTACATTGACATCTATAGATGTAGCTTTATACATAAGTGGATATTCTGCTATTAGAGCTACGATGTTTTCAGTCTTTTCTAAAAATTTATCAGCAACTTTTTTTCCGAAACGGATTTCAATAAAGTCGTAAACTGCTATAAATGTTTCGTCCGCATTTTGCGTAGATAGGATTTCTAAACTCATCTTCTGTTTAGAACATTCCTAAATCCGGTGTATGGAGTTAATTTTCCCTCATCAGCTTGTTTTAGTGATTCTTTAACTCCCTTAACCACGTAATCCGGGTAAACTTCGCTTTTTTGTTCAAAAGATATTTTCATGGCTTTCATCACTGCTTTTAAAGCTGCCATCTGCTCCTTATTCTCAGGGTAAACAATTAATGCATCCATATAACAAATATACTAATTCCTTAAAGCTATTTAAAATCCCGGGCGCCGTTCGTGTCCCCTCAGGATCTCTTTTTGAGGATCATGAATTATCCGCAAATTTTTCCTGGATAGAGTAAAGCTTCGTTCATATAG
Organism: Mucilaginibacter gossypii; assembly: GCF_017569325.2. NCBI lineage: Bacteria > Pseudomonadati > Bacteroidota > Sphingobacteriia > Sphingobacteriales > Sphingobacteriaceae > Mucilaginibacter > Mucilaginibacter gossypii. The sequence continues at coordinate 4,765,523 of NZ_CP071878.2, forward strand.
TATTCGACTAAGGCTAACCGTAAGATAATTATCAGCCTTAGGGTCCTCTCCCGAGAGTAATAGCCCATCAAGAGGCAGTAGCCATTTTGTTAATTAAAAAGTTAAACACCTGGTTATTGCCTCTATTGTTATATTTAAATGTGAACTCATTCAGGTATGATTGCAAATGTCTGAGCGATACTTTATGGTATTGACCATATATCCCCCGTTTTAACAATGTCCAAAAGCCCTCAATCGTATTGGTGTGATACTCTCCCCGGGCATACTCTTCTTTTTCCTTGTTTAATACCTGATGTTCACGGAATATTTTATTTAAACCGGCATATCCACCAAAGCCGTCCGTTACAATAGTAGCATCTGTGCTCACTGATTGTTCAACAATGGGTTTGAGCGTTTTCCCATGTGCCTTATCTATGACCTGAAGCTTTAGACGGCCATCCCGCTCCAATAACCCAATCACGGGCTGTTTATCCTGCATGCCGGTGACCTGCAAATTATTATCGCGCCTTTCCTGCCGCTTTTTCTTTGAGTGATTGGCTTTTTTACCACCTAAATAAGTCTCATCTACCTCAACAATACCCTTAAACAAACCGCCATCCCCGCCGTCCCGCATGGCTTCCCGTATCCGCATCTGCAAATACCAGCCTGTCTTACGATTGCATCCCAGATCCCTGCTTAACTGACGTGCAGATAACCCCTTTTTCGCATTCAGCATTAATGAAATAGCCAAAAACCATTGCGGCAAAGGAAGTTTGGTGCCCTCGAAAACAGTGCCGACCAAAACGCTATAGCTGCGGTTACAGCTATTGCAAATATGCCGTTGGCTTTCCTGGCGCTTGCTGCTCCGTTTGCTGTTGCAATACGGGCATTCTGGCAATCCTTGCCATCTTAATCCCTCAAGATAGTCTATGCAACTGGACTGATCTGGAAAACGCTTAATCGTCTCTATGATATTCATTATCATAAATATACAAATTATTCCTGCCTTTTCATGGGCTATTACTCTCCCGAGAGCCCCTGAGGGGACGGAAGTTAATTTAAATTGTGAGCGACCCGAGGGAACGGGGTCTTTCACTTTCAAATCTTCAAATTAACCCATCTTCAAATAAGCCTTATTGCAGCAACAACTTCAAATTAATCCCAAAATTGGTAAATGATGTATTAAACGTTTGCGAAGTATAGGGCTTGGTAAGGTTTGAATCATAAAACAAATTCAGGTTAAAGCGCTGGTTGATCACATAATCAACAGATGGCCTTACGGTAATATTTTGTGCACCCGATGAGATCTCAGCCGATTCAACATCGGCACGGTAAATGAGCGTTTTATTATCGCGTAATGAAAAATCAAGCTTAAAGTTCACGTCCTTATGCTGGATGCCTTCAAACCAGCCAAACGGAAAATGGAAATCTTTGGTGTGGTAACCAAAACCAAAAACAATGATCTTTTCATTTTGCTGCGCCAACTGGCTGTTAAGCATACTTAAGCTGAGCGAGCGGCTCTGGCGATATTCGGCATTGGCGGTCATGCTGTTTTTGAAGCGTACGCTTGCACCCAGCAAAGGCACAAACTGCTCAAAAATGGTAACCTGCGAAAACTGGTACAACGGCAGGAAATCATTATTTAAATCGCGCGAAGTGGCAGCGCCGTTGGCCTCGCGATATTGCAGCAACGAGGTAAAGCCGCTTACATTATATGATGAACGGTAACCATGGCTCAGATCAAACGAGTCAAAAATATCCTGGAACCAGGAGATCTTACCTAAGCCATTGTACGTTACCTGCCAGTTAGGAATAGGAATTTTTGGGAATTGCGACAGGTTACTGCCCGAAGCATTTTTACCTGCATATGCTGCCAGAAACGCCGGCACCAGCACATTTTGCGAATTTGGCCCGTAACCATCGGCATAGCCATCAGCAACCCCTGCCGAATTTGGGTTGGTACGCCCTAATCTTTGCGATATCACAGCGCGGGCATCCAAAAATTTCTGAAATGTAGATGAAACATTGTTTATCCCCTTTGCCGATTCAAAGGCGGTACCAATGGTAAGGAACGATACACTGTAGTTACCCGATGTAACCGGGCTTAATGTTTCGATACTATTGCTCGATGCCAGGTATTTGAAATTAGCCTGGTAATTATGATCCTGGGTTTTAAATGCACTAAGCTCAATCCGCAGATCTTTAAATGGTTCAATAATCCCCCTGAAGTGCATATCCTCGTTTAACGATGTGGTATACAACTGATTTTGCAGGGTATCGGTGGTGATCCAGCCGTTGGCAACTGCTTTAGCCCGGATATCTGTTTGGCTGCCCAATAAAAAGCCTAACCCGGGGGCATTACCATCTGCACCAAAAAAGCCCGACTGCGGTAAGTATCCCGGTAAAAACGTTCCCTGTGTACGGGTATAGGTTGCGCTTAGGTTTTTAACACTGGTTAGCAGGCCTATCAGGATATTGCTCTTTTTATTGTTAGGGTTATTGGCCTTACGGATAAAAGGGAACTTGTTATACAGCGACACCATATTCAGGGTTGGGTTAAGCTGGATTGCCCTTGAGTTTTGAATACTGTTACCAACATCATAAGCGGTGCTATTGATAGCAAACAGCGGCTGTGTTTGCCAGTTAAAGTGTGTACTGTAACGAGCTACTGCCGATATCCAATCCAATCCCGGGATTTTGTTAATAGGTACCGTATAATTAAAGTTGATGGTGTGGTTATAATTGGTTGTACGGCCCAGCTTTTTTAGGTTATCCCAAAGGGTATCGCGCTTTAAACCATTGATACGGCCGGCGGGTTCATCCACAACCGAAAGATTGGTAGCATCAATATCCATCTGCAATGATTTCGACAGGTTCCAGCCTATACCATATACACGGGTAATGTTGAAATATTTATTAAATGTTGTTGTCGGGATAGGGATATAGTTATTGGGATCATTATCGCGCAGGGTATTCTCCGAATAAAAGCGGTTAAAATTGATGCTGAAATTTAATCGCGACGGCAGCAGGCTAAAGTTCAAATCGCGGAACAGGGCCAGCATATTGCTTTTGATGATCTTGGCAAATGGGCTGTAGTATTTGGGCTGATTGGTATAGTTATAAGCGAGTGTGAGATTATAGGTTTTCTCCACATCATTCTGCGTCACAAAATCATGATGATTGTATTCGGTGTAGGCATAAGTGGCATTAAAGTTTTCAATATCCCAAATATGGTTGAGAGCATTTTGGTTTGTACGTGCCTTATGTACGTTGGTAAAGTTGATGCTTTTACGGGTGGTAATATCAATAGCCGCATTCCGGATAGAGTCGCGCTCTTTGGTGCTGGTTGCCGCCGCCAGCGACGCCTTCAGCTCAACATCCGGCGCTCCGGGATCATATTGCGGCATGCTCCTTTGTGATGACAAATTGATGTATGCCGGGATATGGATGCCGCTTTTATCCGGAAAAAACTTACCAAGCTCAACATTGGCCGATACGTCATAGGTTTGATCATCACTCTGGCTCCGGTCATTCAGCCTTGAATCAAGGGTACCGAAACCAATAGTTGTTTTACTGCCCGATACGGTAATATCGGCAAAGTCGGCAAGCTTGGCATCAATCCTCGCGGTAGCGGCCCATCCCCCGCGCTGATCAAAATCGGTAAGGCGCAGCTCATCATACCAAACAGTTCCTGATTTATCCAACCCATCATCGGGCAAAACATTTGTGCCTTTATATGGATTGCGCACGCCAAGCATAATGGTACGCAGCTTGCTTAAATCGGGCTGGCCCTTGATATAAACTACCTTATCACCCTCGGTGTATTTAAAAAGCTGGTTGTAGGCCACGTTGGAGTGATTACGTGCAAGCTTTGCCCGGATCAGCAAATCAAGCTCCAGGTCCATTTCATTAACATCCGGCCATATTGCTCCTGCATCGCTGGTACCCGGCTGGGTTATTTTTAAAGGCAATTCGTACTCATAATAGTTATCCTGGTAATCAACCCCGAGGCGGATAAACGCGTTCAGGTCATTATCCTTCAAATAATCACCCTCGGCATGGATAAACATTTGCATGCGTTTGTATTTGCGCAGGTCATTATAAAAAGTACGGAAGGCGGCCCTTGAATATCCATCGCGCAGGCTTTTTATATTAAGGGACAGTGATTGCTCGTTGAGCTTGGTATTGGTTTGCAGGTTATTGTAATTACGCTGGCGGTTAATACCGGGCGGCACCACATAAGGTATAGGCGTGCGGTTACCGTTCTCTTCAATATTTACGGCCTGCACGTCGATAGTCGAATTATCCATCGGCGGGTTTTGGATAGCCGGATCGGCAATAACATTCAACGGATTTTTTTCGGTATTGAAAGCACGCCACTCGCCGCGCACCAGTTCCAGGGTCGCAAAACGCAGTACTGCAGTATCGGCAAAGTTGGTCATGAACATCCGCATAAAACGGATTGCCTTAAAATCCTGGATATTGCCCACTTTTGATTGATAATCTGAGATTGGGATGCGGAACTGGTACCAGTTAACTGCCTGTGTTGTGCCGTTGGGCAGTTTTACCTGTGCGGTAACTTTATCGCTGATGTAATTTTGCCCTACAACCATATCTGCCGGGCGCATGGATACTTTATATTGAAAATATGAATCTTCCTGGCTCATGTTGTTGTCCCGGTTAATATCCTCGCCATCGGGCAGGGATGTTGAAGCCGAGTTTTGCAAGCCAAGCTCGGCCTGCGATTGCTGCGCCGTTTTCGAGTTACCGTCGGTGCCGTTGTATTTGCTATAACGGTCGAGGATGCCGGCACGGGCCTGGTCGAGCGCCGCGCCCTGGTAATACTGATAATCATCTGACGAAGGGTCGGCAGCGATGGTAGTAGCGGCCTGCGCGTTCAGTTGTCCTTTTATCTGCTGAACAACCGGGGCAAATTTGGTTTGTTCATCCTGGTCATTCATGCCGTCCAAACCAACATCCTGCAGTTTACGGGCATCGGGGTTGTTATCAAAAGCATTAATAACCGGCTGTAGTTTAGACACCCGCCCCCAGCTGGTTTCATCCACCTTGGTCAGGTCGCCGTCAACAGGCAAACCATTTTCCAGGCTTTTACGTCCATCTTTTAAAATATCTTCTGATATCGAACCTAAGTTAAAGTACAAGTCGCCACCAGCCGAGTTTGGTTTGTATATGAACGGATCGAGCATCCAAAACTCGATGTAGGATACGTTCAACGATTCAAAATCATTTGTTTCCAGCTTCCTGAACATACCACCCCAGCGTGTTTTAGGGTTTTGCAAGGTACCATCGGGATTAATGCCGGTGGTAGCATAGTTGTACGGCCCACGGATACTTGGATAAAAAGCCATGTTGAGCGTAGCCAGGCTAATCGGTTGCCCGGTAGCCGACTGCTTGTAAGGGAAAACTTCCTGCTCAATTACCTGCCTTACATAATGGTTGGAAAGCTCGCTTCTTGATATGGGGATGGAACCTGTATTGGTATAAAATATCGGGTCGATATTATAAAATGCCAGGCGGGCACGGTTATAACCATAGCTCAGGTTATCAAACAAAGCCGATTCGCCGAATAGCTGCGGCGTTCCTGAAATTTGCCAGCTGTTAGCTCCTTTAATATCTATTACCGATTGACTGTTCTCAAAATCGTCAAGATAAGATGTGCCGTGTTTGGAGCCGGCAAAATTCAATGCACCGGGACTTCCAGGCATCAGTTTGGCAAACTCGCCATAAAAATTAATGGACGATGGCACTTTGGTATGGATGCCGGGGATCTTATCAACCAACCTGGTTAAAAACCTGGAGTTTGAACTGTAATTGGCATCAAAGCCCCAAATGGTATTGGAGATAGATTCTTCGCCGGCAATTTCATTTTGGGTGATAGGCTGCTCGGTAAGGTGCATCAAAGTAGCACCTAACTGAAGCTTATCGCTGGCATGATAATCAAGCCGGGTGCCGTACAATGACTTTTGCTGTACGCCGAACAATTCATTATTCTCTAACTTTACGGTAATAGGCTGGCCGGAAGATAACAGTGCCTGGTTCAGGATCCTGATCCGCCCGGAATTGTAATCAACCGTGTAATCGTTCCCCTCCTGCAATTTTACCGTACCAGCGGTTACGTTTACTGATCCCTGCGGAATGTTAACTGCATTTAGTTGGTACTCTGAACCACCCGTTGAGGTATAAGTTCCCTTAATTACATACCTGTTTAATGCCGGGAAATATTGCTGCGCGATGGTTTTGGTTGAGTCATACAATGGCTGATAAACGTATCGTTTAACCAGGTCAGTCTCGCCCGGGGTAAATTTGGATGCCAGGTCCGAACCAAAAGGCTCCACCACCGGGAACGAAATCCGCCCGTTTTGCGAATCGATGGTGATTCCTTCTAAAAAGTCAAAGTAGCCATCCGGTTTTTTATCGCTTTGCTGGTTGAGGTTATCAAGCCCTGCTACCTGGAGCCAAAGTTTACCTTTTAGGTTTTGCCCCTCTTCCATTACCGTTTTTTCGATCCCCGTTTTATCATCAAGGCGGGTTACAGTTAGCTTAAAATTGGTAGGGGCTATTTGAAAAGCACCGAGGGAGTAAATGTTTTTCATCATCAAATCCCAGGTAGGCAGGTTGGTTTTCAATAACTCGCCTTTCAGCAATTTCACAAAAAGCACATTAGGCGTATTGGGATTAACCGCAACATCGCTGCTAAATTCACCCACCTGGTATTGTACACCGTTAACAGTATACTGGTAAGCAACCGCCAGCACCTCGTCGTTATTTAAGGGATAATTTAGTGAGATGTAACCTAACTGCGGGTGCAGGGTATATTCCTTATCAGTAAGCTTGCGGGCGTAAGTTAGTTTTGAATAGTTATCCGTATTGCCCGATCCCTGGAAAAAGCTGGCGACATCATTGGAGTTGGTGAGCCTTACATTTTGCGGCAAAACAGATAACAGGTTGTTTGATTGCTGAGCGAAACCTGGCCCTTTAAAACCCGCAGGCAGAGCGCTGCCGCCGCCTACTATCCTGGTTTTATTGTATGGGTTATTTTCACCAAGGTCCATGAAAGCCAATATATCGCGCGAATCGGTAGTTACATTGGTACGGTTGGTTGTCCAAACCTCAATTTTAGTAATGTTTACATTGGAGCTGATGATTGGGATATTGGCAAGCGCCCTGTTATAATTATTCCTGAAATATTGCGACAGGAAGAAGTGCTTGTTGGCCTCATAATCGGCAGGGGTCAACCTAAATTCACCCTGTTGCGAACCATTGGTAATAGTTATCGTTTTTGACTGTGAGCGTTGCTGCGAAAAGATACTGGTAACATCCAGCCGTCCAAATTTCAGCTTGGTTTTAACGCCAAAAAGCGCCTGACTACCGGTGATCAGCGTGGTATTAAGCGGCATACTAACCGTACCGGCTTCAATTTTCTGAATGATCTCGTCGGGCGAGCCTGTATAATCCAGCTTTATCTGGTTTTCAAACTGGAACTGCGCGTCGGTATTGTAATTGGTGGTGATCTTTAACTTATCGCCTATATTACCGGTTACGTTGAGTTGAATGCGCTGATCAAAATTAAAGTTAAACTGGCTGCGCTGGCGGGTGTTAAAAAGCGGGTTTTGGTTTTTATTTATCTGCCCGGCCATGATCATCTCTGCTGATCCTTGCGGACGGATATCAATCACCGAGCTGCCAAAGATCTGCTCAAACGTCCGGCTCCTGACCTTTATAGGCGGTATAAACCCTGGCTGCTGCGAATCATAGGCATAATTATCTGCCAGTTGCTGAAAATAGCCCCGCTGGGTCGATCGTTCTTTAAGTTTTAAATATTGCTCAAACGTAAGATACTGCGGGGGGCGGTAAAGTAAATTACCTACCCTTTCGTATAAAATATAACGGTTTGTGGCCGGATCATATTCAATGGTACGTACCAGGCCTGCCGGGTCGGTATTGAAAATACCTTCCCTCATCCGCTGGCTTCGTGGCGCGGTCAGGTTTATTGGTGCATTTGATTTGGTTGTATCATTTTTAGCCGCAGGCGAGGGCTTTTGTTGTGCATAAACATTTCCCAGCCCCCCGAACACCACAATGAACAACACACTTATAAGTGTCTTATAAGTAAATACTTTGATCAAAAGTTAGTAGATATTTATCCGTAATTATAGCGTTTTTAACGCGAACTTAATTAGTTCTTCAACCGTTAATTCGCCATTATTTTTCTTGATCTCCTGGTCTAATACCTTTTCGGCAACGTTACGCGCAAAGCCCAGCATTACTAATGCAGATAGTGCTTCATCCTTAACCGTCTGGCTCACCGGCACAACAGTTAGAGTATCGGGGCCTTCCTTACGCAGCTTATCCTGCAGCTCCAAAATAATCCGCTGAGCCGATTTTGGCCCAATTCCTTTTATCCGCTGGATCAATGAAACATTACCGCTCACAATAGCCGCCTGGATCTCGGCCGGGCTTATGGACGATAACATCATCCTTGCCGTATTTGGCCCGATACCCGAAATAGAGATCAAATGTAAGAACAACCTGCGTTCACCTTCTGTAGCAAAGCCGTAAAGTGTGTGCGCGTCCTCCTTTACATGTAACCATGCAAAGAGTTTACATTTTTCGTCGTCACTAATGCCCGAATAGGTATTTACCGAAATATTAATATGATACCCTACCCCTCCCGCATCTATAACCACATACGACGGGCTTTTGAACATTAGTTTTCCACTAATATAATCATACATATATTATTACTTTATTAATTTTTAAACAATGATGTTAATGGCAGATAGCTTTTACAGTGATTATCCAAAGATAAAATTCCGGCGTCATTATGTTCATATAATGACAAACAAAAAGCTGCGTTATACTCACCTTAAAAAACAAAGACGCTAAGTATTTAAATACCAGCGTCTTTATCAAAAATGTATTACTAACCCTACTCAAACCCTCCCTTCCGGGGGAACTTTAGAGGGAGTTCTATTTAACTGTTGGCGGCAGCTTTTGCCTGTGCATCAACCACTGCAATAGTAACCATATTTACAATTTCACGTACCGAACTGCCTAACTGCAACACATGCACGGGTTTTTTTAAGCCAACCAATATCGGCCCAACTGCTTCGGCGCCGCCTATTTCCTGCAAAAGTTTATAGGCAATATTACCCGACTCCAGGTTAGGGAAAATCAGTGTATTGGCCGGTTTACCATTGAGTGTTGAGAACGGGAAGTTATCATCAAGCAAATCAGCGTTAAGCGCAAAGTTGGCCTGCATATCGCCGTCGACAACCATGTCGGGGTATTTTTCGTGCAGTATCGCTACTGTTTCCCTGGTTTTTTCCGGTATCTCCCCTTCGTTCGAACCAAAGTTGGAGTATGATAATACAGCTATCCTCGGGCTGATATTAAATTGCTTTACCGAGCGTTCTATCAGCACGGTAATATCAACCAAATCATTCACACATGGGTTTACGTTCACCGTTGTATCGCCAAAAAACACAGGGCCTTTAGCGGTGATCATCATATACATGCCCGCAACACGGTTCACACCCTCTTCAGTACCGATAATTTGCAGGGCAGGTTTCACTGTGGTTACATAGTTTTTGGTTAAACCTGAGATCAGCGCATCAGCACGGCCAAACTGCACCATACAAGCGCCGTAGTAGTTGCGGTCTACCAATTGCTTTTTAGCCTCGTACAGGGTAATCCCCCGGCGCTGGCGTTTGTTATACAGAAACTCGGTATACTCATCCATATGCTCACATCCTTCCCGTGGATCAATAATATGAACATCGCCCAAATCAAGGTCATTATCATGGATGATCTTTTTGATCCTGTCGATATTGCCCAGTAAAATAGGAGTGGCAATACCTTCCTCTTTCACTATCTGCGCCGATCTTAAGATCTTATAATTATCAGCCTCGGCAAATACAACGCGCTTAGGGTTCTGTTTTGCTTTAGCGGTAAGGTTACGCAGCAGCTTATCATTAGTACCCAGGCGCACCCTCAGCTCCTCTGCATACGCATCCCAATCGGTGATAACCTTACGGGCTACACCTGAAGCTATGGCCGCTTTTGCCACCGCCATGGATACCTCGGTAATCAGCCTTTGGTCCATTGGTTTCGGGATGATATAATCCTTGCCAAATTTCAGGTTAGTAAGGTTATAAGCGAGGTTAACGGCTTCGGGAACCGGCTTTTTAGCCATTTCGGCAATGGCGTGTGTAGCGGCAATCTTCATTTCCTCGTTAATGGCAGTAGCTCTTACATCCAGCGCACCTCGGAAAATGTAAGGGAAACCAAGCACGTTATTTACCTGGTTAGGAAAATCGGAACGGCCGGTTGCCATAATAATATCATCGCGTGTGCCGGCTGCAAGGTCATAATCAATTTCGGGTACCGGGTTGGCCATAGCAAAAACAACGGGCTTTTTAGCCATGGTTTTCAGCATGTCGGGGGTTACCACATTACCTGCCGAAAGACCGACAAATACGTCGGCATTTTTCATAGCATCGGCCAGTGTTTTAACATCTTTGCGGTCAGTAGCAAACTCCATCCTGATCTCGTCAAGATCGGTGCGTTCCTGGTTTAGCACACCATTGATATCAAACATTACCAGGTTCTCTTTTTTAACCCCTAATGACAGGTACATTTTTGAACACGATACCGCGGCGGCACCTGCACCGTTAACTACCATTTTTATCTTATCCAGCTTTTTCCCCTGGATTTCGCAGGCGTTCATTAAAGCTGCCCCCGATATAATGGCGGTACCATGCTGATCATCATGCATTACGGGAATATTCATTTCGGCCTTCAGCCTGCGCTCAATTTCAAAGCAGGTTGGCGCCGAGATGTCTTCTAAATTTACGCCGCCAAAAGTGGGCTCAAGCGCTTTTACAATGTTTACAAAGTCATCTACACTTTTGGGGTTCAATTCAAGATCAAACACGTCAATATCAGCATAGATCTTGAACAGGAGACCCTTACCCTCCATTACAGGTTTGCTGGCCTCAGGGCCGATGTTGCCCAGGCCAAGTACGGCAGTACCGTTGCTGATCACGGCTACAAGATTACCTTTGGCGGTATATTTATAAACATCTTCGGTATTGTCAGCAATCTTTAAACATGGTTCAGCCACACCGGGCGAGTAGGCCATGGTTAAGTCGCGCTGCGAATTTGTTGGTTTGGTAGGTACAACTTGTATCTTTCCGGGACGGCCTTGCGAGTGGTAATTCAGCGCGTCCTGTTTTCGGTTAGTTTTATTCATTTTTTTCAAATTGAAGCGCCCAAAATTACAATTCTTTTTATGGAACAAACATAAAAAAGCCCCTTTTTGCGATTATGTTAAAAAGAGGATAAAATATGGTTAAAGTTTTGATAAGATATGTTTAAAAGAACGGATTTGGCAATGTTCTATTTTTTCTTCTTTGCCTTCTCCAAATTTTTCTGAACCCTGAACTTTACAATTTTGGTGATCAGCTCAAGAGGCATAGGCTCATCAAGCGGAAACTGAACCGAGCCTTTGGCTCCCTTATAACCTGACAATTCTTCTTTAAATTCTTCCAATCCCTGCGGGGCCGGATAAAAACCAATGTGATTTTTGAAGCCACCAAAGTGCACCAGATTGCCATTGAGCACAAAGGTTGGAATAGCGTATTTGATAGCCTCCTCGGCATCTGGCGCAGCGGCTTTGATCGTTTCACGCAACTGTTGCAGTTTCCGCTGTACACCCTCCGGGAAACCGGCAATATATTCGTCAATATTTTCCTTTGGCTTTTCCATGCTGATGAGTGGTTGGTTGAAATAAATCTACGAAGCTTTTTTCGCTTTTGGAATCATCTCTTGCGCTCGTTTACAAACCTACCGTGTACCCATATCTTTTAATTATTATTATGAATTAAAAGAAGATGTCATTTCGACGAGCCTGTTGGGAAATGTGCGAATGTGGTGAGGAGAAATCTTATACATCAAGCTCTAAACTATGTAAAGCGGCTCTACAGGGCGTATAAGATTTCTCTTTCGCTCCTATACTTAGGCCTGCCCAGCTCTGTCGAAATGACATTTTTTTAAAGATATGGGTACACGGTAGGTTTGTAAACGAGCGTAAGTTTAAAAACTCCGGGTATAGCGGTCTAAGCTGCTTTTGCTCCGGCGGCCGGAGGCTGCTTGATAGTTGCCACCCGTCAGGAGGCGAGCGGTGGTGAGGGGGGTTAACAGGGTTAACAGAAATCGGGGTTATTTATACTCAAAACGCTGAAAATCAACAAAATAATCAAAAAACGGTGTTAATCCCCAAAAGCCATGGTTCGGCTGGGGCCAAGCGGTGGAAAAATGACTTTTATAACTTTATAAAAATAAAAATCCGAAAGCTGGATCTCAACTTTCGGACTTGCAGACATTGGAATCTCCGAAAAAAAATTAATTCTTTGAATACTGCCCGTCATCCTGCACATTGGCAGCAACTTCGCCGGCAGATACTTTTAACATGGCCCCCACTGTTGCCCGGTTAGTTTTAAGATGGTTCCAAACTTTAAGGTCTGATACTTCACAGCCAAACATATCAGCGATAGAAGCAAGCGTTTCGCCTCTTTTTACTTTATGGTGGGTTGGCATTCGGCGTTCGGATTTTGCCGGGGTATATTGAACAGCGGCATAAGTAGCGGGCCTTGCAGGTGTTGGTTGCACAGGCGCATCAACGCCATTTAATACATTATATAATGCAGCATAATGATCTTTTGCAGTTTGAGGAATAATAAGCCTGCGCGGTGTTTTAGGACTTCCGTTAACTACCGCCATCCTGTACGATGGGTTAAGGATCGTAATCTCTCTTAAACTCACATCAAGCGCCTGGGCAACATTACTTAACGGCACTACCCTTTTTACCATCACCGTATCGGTACGGGTAGAGAAATTGCAGGCTTGTGCAACAATGTTATGTTTATTAAAATAATGCATCACATAATTCATGGCAATGAAAGCAGGCACATAGCCACGGGTTTCAACAGGCAGGTACTGGCGGATGCTCCAAAAATCGGTTACACCACCGGCCTTTTCAACAGCGCGTTCCACATTGCTTTTACCGCAATTATATGAGGCAATGGCCAGTAGCCAGTCGCCAAATTCCTGGTAGGCATCCTTCAGATAGGCAGCCGCGGCATAGCTCGATTGGATAGGGTCACGGCGTTCATCAACATAGTTATCCATGTTTAAGCCATAAGTTTTTGCCGTGGTGCCCATAAACTGCCAAAGTCCTGTGGCCCCTACCCTTGATACCGCGTTCGGATCAAGCTTTGATTCAACAATCGACAGGAATTTTATTTCTTCGGGGATCCCGGCTTCGCGGAAAGCCTTTTCATATATGGGGAAGTAATATTTGGTTAAGCCTGCAACCTGGCCCATTTCATCGCGGTTGTGCATATACAGATCGATATAACCCTGTACATATTCATTATAATCAAGCTGGATATCTTTACGAATGGAATCTAACCGGCGCTTGTACAAACCTCCGTATGTACTTACCGGCAACGACTGGTTAAGCACCGGTAAAATAGTAGTGTCGGCGTTTACAATATCGGGGTTAAATTTGGTTGCCCGGCTTATTTGCTTAATTGACTTTGCCGAATTGGTTGTGTTTGTTTCGGCTTGTAAAACTTGGAGTGATAAGAGGCAAATGGTCAGCGTAAATAATCTCTTCATTTATTCAGGGATTTGATTAATTTATAATGCCCAAAGCATCAGCATTTTACTAAAATATCATTTTTTATTATAGATCGAGAAAATATTTGGCAAAATCTAACAGTTGCTGTTCGCCAAAGTGCTTTGTTAATAACTGTAAACCTAACGGCAAACCGTTGCTGTTATTGCCCGTAGGTATTGATATGGCCGGTACACCGGTTAATGAGGCTTGTACGGTAAATATGTCAGAAAGATACATTACCACTGGATCTTTCTCTTCCTTACCTATTTCAAAAGCCGGTTCGGGCGCCGACGGTACCAATATAAAATCATACTCTTCCAGTATTTCATTAGTTTTTTCCTGGATCAGCCTGCGTACCTTTTGTGCTTTAGCGTAGTAAGCATCGTAATACCCCGCGCTCAAAACAAAAGTACCCAGCATAATACGGCGCTTTACTTCGTTACCAAAACCCTCAGAACGGGAACGTTTATAAGTAGACTGTAAATCTGTAGCCAGCGGACTGCGATAACCGTAATGCACACCATCGTACCTTGCCAGGTTTGATGATGCTTCGGCCATGGCCAGGATATAATAAGTTGGCACCAGATAATCCAACAATTCAAAAGCTATCGGGGTAACTGTATGCCCATCGGCACGCAGCTTATCGATGTATTGTACAAGGTTGTCTTTTACTTCGGTGTCAACACCAGGGCTTGATATGGCTTCCTGCAGGTAAGCTATCTTCTTTTTTCCCGGCTTTTGAAGATTAGTATATGATGCAGGCGGCGGAGTTTGTGATAACGTACTGTCATATTCATCCGGACCTGCGAGTACTTCCAGCAATAATGCAGCGTCTTCTACCGATTTAGTGATAGGACCAACCTGGTCAAACGATGAAGCATAGGCGATAATACCATGCCTTGAAATTGTGCCGTATGTTGGTTTTAAACCAACAACGCCGCAAAATGAAGCTGGTTGCCTTACCGAACCACCCGTATCCGTACCTAAAGCGGCATGGCACATCCCTGCTTGTACGGCTACAGCCGAACCACCTGACGAACCGCCTGCAACTTTAGTTTCATCGGCATGGTTTTTTACCGGGCCAAAGTATGATGATTCGTTGGTGGCACCCATAGCAAATTCATCGCAGTTGCAGCGCCCAATGATCACCGCATCTTCGGCCAGCAGGCGTTCAACCACAGTTGATGAAAAGATGGAAGTGAAACCGGTTAAGATTTTTGAGGAGGCACTAACCTGGTGCCCTTTATAGCAGATATTATCTTTAATGCCGATAACCATACCGGCTAATTTGCCGGCGGTGCCATTCTTTATTTTGTTGTCAACGTTTTTTGCAGCAATCAGCGCTTCATCAGCAAACACTTCATTAAAAGCATTTAAATGAGCATTTTTTTCAATTTCAAGCAAATAGCCTTTTACAAGACCTTCAACAGTAATTTCTGCACGTTGCAACCCGCTCTTTATTTCGGTTAAAGAGGAATAAATATTAGCCATGGGGCTAAAATAAAAAACTTATCCGTTGAAATAAGAAATAAATCAACAGATAAGTTCATATACTCAATAAAAATGGCATTAAAACCTAATCCCTGTTAGGGTATTAAGCTTTTTTTTCTTCAGATGAAGAAGATGAGCCGTCGCTGTTTTGCGCGTCTTTAAATTCCTTAACGCCTTTCCCTAAGCCTCTCATTAATTCAGGTATTTTTTTACCGCCGAATAATAAAAGTATCGCAATGATGATCAGAATAATTTCTGGTGCGCCTAATCCACCCATGATTTTAAGTTTTATGTATGATTAATATTATATTATGATTTGTATTCTTCTTCTTTTTCGGTATCCAGATGACTACCGGTAACAGTCTTATCTAAATTGATATGACTTTGGTGTTCCGGCTCGGCCGGGGTATTTACATGATAATCGCTAATAGCGATTGTATTTGGAACAGTATTTTCAACAACCGGCTTTTCGTGCTCAGC
Organism: Mucilaginibacter gossypii; assembly: GCF_017569325.2. NCBI lineage: Bacteria > Pseudomonadati > Bacteroidota > Sphingobacteriia > Sphingobacteriales > Sphingobacteriaceae > Mucilaginibacter > Mucilaginibacter gossypii. Next base: position 4,781,178 of record NZ_CP071878.2, read on the forward strand.
TGCAGCTTCCGGAGCTTCGGAGGCTTTTTCATCTAAAAGCGGTTTTTCTTCTTCTACTTTAGGTGCAGGTTTTTTTTCCTCGTAATTATTGATCTGGTTATTGATCTCACGTTTAACATCTTCAGAGGCATCTTTAAAGTCGCGGATACCTTTACCCAGGCTCCTCGCCAGGCCGGGCAGCTTTTCGCCGCCAAATAGCATCAATGCTGCAAAAAGTATCAGTACCATCTCGCCCGTACCAATATTTAAAAATAACAAAACTGAACTTAACATAGCATTCTGTTTAAGGATACAAATATATACAATTAAAATTTCTTATAGTTCATAACTAATTAGTTAGGCGCCAGCCAGATCTTGGGGTTAACGGGTGTTGTTCCTTTATAAATTTCAAAGTGCGCCTCCGTTTCTCCTGTCGATGGATCAGTTGCCACCGTGCCGATAGCTTGTTTGGTGCTCACTTTTTGCCCACGCGCAACAGTTACCGACCGTAAATTACTATAAGCTGTAAAATACTCCCCATGCAATATAATTACCAAATAGGTCCCGCTCACATCACCCACTTTTACAACCGTACCATCAAATACAGCCCTAACAGTACTGCCCTGGTTAGTACGGATATCAACACCTGTACTTTCACTCCTGATACCCTCAGGCGTGGTATAGGTACCAAATCCCTGGGTAATTATTCCGTTGGATACCGGCCATGGTAAACCACCGCGATTACCCAAAAAGTCGTTCGACAGCTTAGCGGCCTCAGGCGTGGCGTTCAATACACTTGATGTACTGCGCGCCGCAGCCGGCTTAGCCGGAGCCGGTGCAACAGGCGCTGGCTTATTTTCGGCCTTTGCTTTGGCTGCGGCCAGTCTTGCGGCTTCTTCAGCCCTGCGTCTTTCTTCTTCAGCAGCCCTGCGCCTGGCTTCCTCAATTTCCCTGCGGATAGCCTCATTAATGGCACGGGTTGTTTTAACGATCTTGGCCTGCAGGTCCCTCTGTTGTTTTTTCAGGATCCCTTCATGCTGCGACAGATCGCTTACCACCTTAACCTGGTTATTACGTTCATTACCCAGTGTTTCTTTTTCCTTTTGCTGATCTTTCAAGAGATCATTTTTTTCATTCTTGGTACGGTCAAGCTCATTAATTTTAACATGCAGCTCTTTTTGTGTACCCTGGATATAGTTTGCCTGCCGCTCACGGTAGGTACCAAACTGCTGTAAATATTTTAACCGTTTATAGGCCTGGTTAAAGTCTTTTGATGCAAAAAGGAACATCATCTTATTATAGGCGCTCTGGTTGCGGTATGCAAACAGGATCATGGCTGCATACTCCTTTTTAAGCTGATCCAACTGCGACTGTAAGCTACGTACGTTATTATTGCTCTCAGAGATTTGATTATCCAATAATCTTACTTCAGAGTTGATATTTTCAATTTTTTCCTGCCGCAGGTTTATCTGTGCCTTCAGTATGCTTAGCTGCTTTAATGAAGCCTTTTTATTATTTAAAGTTTCATTGTAATCTTCATTTAATTGTTCAAGCTCTTTATTCAGCTGTGCTTTACGACGTTTCAGTTCGTCACTGCTTTGTGCGTGTACATTAACTGCTGCCAGTACCAATAGTAAAAAGAAAACTGCTTTTATAAACTTCATCAAATAAACATATTAATTATTTACCAGGCTCGTACCCATCAGGAATGCTGAACGGATAGTTTTGCTGTACTTCAAAATCGGCCTTAGTATAATGCAAATTAACTTGTATTTTTTTATCTTTTACTACTGATGCGATATCTATTTGTGCCGGCAATACCCGGTTTGTTGCTTCGATAAAGGTATTATTGGTAACCTGTAATGATTGCGCCTGGCGCTGGTTATCTAAATTGGTTTGCGTAACCTTATTATCCGGACCAAGTATCAGCTTGTAAACCAGATCGTTCAGGGAACCGCTCAAGGTTGTATTGCCATCGGCATGGTCAAAGGTCGACTGCTCGTTCAGCAGTTCGGGCACCGCGTTGCCAATCAGCAATGACTCGAGCGTTTTATAATTAACCTCTTTGCTGGCGTAAGTATATATATAACTGAATGGCTTTTTAATGTAAACGTTTTGCAAGCGGTTAATGATCATAATACTGTCGGGTGTTATCACGGCGCGGGCCGCTTCAATGCCTAATACTGCTGTGATGGAAACCCAAATCCTTTTATCTTTTGCTATCCTGATATTCAGGGTAACATCATTGCTGTTATTATTGATGCTAAGCTTGGTTTTTGCCTTGCCCGCAAATGTTGTAAAATTGACCTGGTTTGCCCTTATGGCAGCCAGTTTGCCGGCAATATCACTCGTCCTTGCTGTCGAATCTGCCTTACGGGTAACCAAAACTTGTTTACGTGCTTTACAGCTTAGCATTACCAGCAGGCAGCAAGCTATAAGTAAACTATTCGCTATATTTTTTTTCATTTATCTTACGATCTAAAACAGGTGACTGCTCACCAAAGCCTTTCGCCTTTTTCCAGTTAGTTACGGCAGCATCAGTATTCCCGAGGAAAAACAATATATCACCATAATGTTCATACTTAACCCCGCTATTGTCTTTATCATGCGTGAGGGCCTTCTCCATCCATTCTTTTGCCTGGGCATATTTTTTTTGTTTAAACAGTATCCAGGCATAAGTATCTTCAAACGATGCCGTATTAGGCTGCAACTCGTTGGAATGTGCCGACATTGCTGCCGCCTTTTCCAGCTGCTCATTCCTTAACGATAAATAATAAGCATAATTGTTTAAAGTGAATGCATTATCCGGATTGTAGGTTAAAGCTTTCTCATAACTTTCGTCAGAGCTTTTAATATTCTTCAACTCATGATAGCAATCGCCCAATAATGAAAAACTTAACGAAAGTAGCTCCTTATCCTGAAGTTCTAATGAAGTAGCATTTTTAAGATAACCAACTGCCTTATTGTTATCCTTTTTTTGTGCCCAGGCCACACCAACAAGATAGTTCATCCAGGCCTGGTTCGGAAATAATGACAATGCGTTTTCACCATCTTTAATAGCGGCATCAAGGTCATTGTCGCCTAAATCCAGGCGCACCAGCTGTTCCTGAACATTGTACACCTGGTTATTAAGCTGGGCCGATTTTTTAAGTACTGGCTTTGCCTCTTTATATTTGGTATTCTGGATCAGCATATCGCCGTAAATAGCATAAGCCCTGGCATCGTTAGGATGGGCAACGGTCAGGATCCGGCTTAATTCAAGCGCGCTGGCTTTAGCATTAACCTCCGGAAACTTAGGAAAGTATCCCGATATAATATTAATTTTTTGGTCGATGCCGATATCCGGAATGGCAAATCCCTGGGTAAGCTCATTAAAGCTGGCTTCGTTATTCTTTTTATCGCGATAGATATCGGCCAGCGCGAAGTGCACCAAACCATTTCGCGGATCAAGCTTTTCGGCTTGTTGCAATACTTTAAGCGCTTTATCGGCAAACCCGTTCGAGTTGTAAACTTCGCCAAGGGCCAGGTAGTAACGGATCTCCCCGGGATTAGCGGCTATCTGCTTTTCCAGTTCAGAAGTGGCCTGGTCAATTTTTCCCTGCTTTAAATAGATTTTTTGACGATTGGCTAAAAGATCATCACTCGGGCCGTTCAATTTTTCAATCTCATCATATACCTTAAGGGCATCATCGTACCTTTTCAGGATGGTAAAAGCATTGGCCTTGTCAAAATAATACGCCGATTTATCCGGGTTAAGCCTGATCAGCTGGTTAAAAACATTTTCAAGCTTATCAATGGTATTGGTTTTTTCGTAGCTATCGGCCAATGCCGCCCAATACCATTCGTTATCCTTATTTATTGCTACAGCCTGCTCTAAAAGAGGCTCAGAAGCTGCAAAATCATTTTGCTGCCTTTTAAGGTTTGCCAGTTCATATAAAGAAGCATCATTTGCAGGGTCGGCCTGTAAAACGCGCTCAAACATTTCGGTGGCAAGCTTATAGTTCTCAACCGTTTTTTCGCGCAGGGCCGAAAAGAAAAGCTGCTTAACCATAGCGCTGTCCTGATAACTCATCACCTTACCTGCCGATGCCAGTGTTTTATTATCGCCGTTCTTTTTATGCTGAGCCTGAGAATTTAGAGGCAAGATGGCAAGAGGCAAGAATAAAGACGCAAGAAAAGGCGCAGAAAACAGGTGTGTTTTCCGTGTACTTTCTAATTTAATATTGCTTTTACCAATCTTCATTCTTCTTGTTTCCTGACTCTAATGGTCTTGACTATATTTCTTTCTTGCTTCCTGACTCTTATAGTCCTGACTCTAATTACTTCCCTGTGTGTCCGTAGCCGCCTTCGCCCCTTTGGGTTTCGTTCAGTACTTCTACCTGCTCCCAGTTAACACGCTCGTGTTTGGCAACTACCATCTGGGCTATCCTGTCGCCGGTATTGACCTCAAAATCTTCTGTCGAGAAATTGATGAGTAATACCTTGATCTCTCCGCGATAATCGGCATCAATAGTGCCCGGCGAATTAACAATACCGATACCATGTTTAAATGCCAGGCCGCTTCGCGGGCGGATTTGCGCTTCGAAACCCTCGGGCAATTCAATATATAAACCTGTTGGAATGAGTTTACGTTCCATTGGTTTAAGCACTACCGCAGTTTCTACATCAGCACGCAGGTCCATGCCTGCTGCATGAGCAGTTTCATAAGCCGGTAAACTATTTTTTGATTTGTTAATTATGCGGATGATCATCGTTTAAATATAGCTTTTAACTCTTTGCGTTCAAAGTAATACGCTCCAGCCGCAAATAAAAGTAAAAGCCCGTTACCAACAAAAATATTACGTTTAAATACTGAAAACGACAGAAAAACAAACAATACCGAGACAATTATATACGCAAGGTTCTTTTTTAAGTTATACGGGATGGGATAATTTTTTTGCCCCCACAGGTACGAGAGCACCATCATGGTAGCATAGGCCGCGAACGAGATCCACGCCGAAGCCATATAGCTGTATTTAGGAATAAGCAGCCAGTTTAAAATAACGGTTAATACCGCCCCTACACCAGATATATATAAGCCATACCGGGTTTGGTCAGACAATTTATACCACACCGAAAGATTCATATAAATACCAAGGCTCAGGTAACCGAACAACAAGGGCGGTACAACGCCAAGGCCCTGCCAAAACGGATTGTAAACTATATGATGTTTCACCTCATGCGTTTCCTTTCCTACTATAAGAGTAGCCAGTATATCAACATTGGCAATAAGTGCTACACATATAATGGCCACCATAATTACAAAGTACGTCATGATGCGGGCATAAGTTTCGCCCGAATTTTTGTTTTTTGCATGGCTGAAGAAAAACGGTTCGGCACCTAACCTGAAGGCCTGCACAAAAATACTCAGAAATAATGCAATCTTGGCGCAGGTGCCATAAATGCCCACATGCGTATCGGCGATACTTTGGGGCAGCATTTGCTTCAGCATCACCTTATCTAATGACTCATTAATGATGAACGATATATTGGCTATCAATATAGGCCAACTGTATGCAAACATTTCGCTTAACATGGCACCGTCAAACTTCAGCTTCATTTGCAATATCTCGGGCAATAGCAATAATATGGTAAGCCCGCTTGCTATTGCGTTAGCTAAAAATACATATCCTACCCAATTGGGCCTGTACCAACCTGCCATCCACGCTCCGGATGGCAAATGGTGATTTATTATAAACGGAACGCCGAACAGAAAAAACAAATTGAGCATCATTACAAGGCCGATATTTGAGCATTTGATAATGGCGTATTTTATGGGGCGGCCTTCTGCCCTGATACGGGCAAAAGGAATTACGCAAAAAGCATCAAGCACTAAAATTACGAGGAAGCACTTTACGTAAAAAGTATAGTCGGCATGATCTTTAGCGACGCCGGCCTGCATGTAATTGACAATAGGATTTAGAAATAGTACACAAAAAACCAGGAATATTACTGATACCATTATAACAACACCAAACGCATTATTATAAACCTGCTGTTTGTTATCTGAACGTTTTTGCAGGTACCTGAAATAGGTAGTTTCCATACCAAAAGCCAAAATGGCGTTAATGATAGAAGCACTTCCATATACCGATGTAAAAACGCCGTTAGCATTTACCGGCAGGGTACGGGTATAAATTGGCGTTAAAACAAAGTAGATCATCCGGGAAATGATAGTACTTAAACCATATATAGCAGTTTGCCCGGCGAATTTTTTTATAGTAGACAATGGAGATATTCGATTTAATGGGTTTGTATTTAGTTACAAACGCCTTTTAACAACCTCAAAATTACGATAGTTTTTCAATTCGCCTTCATGGCTTTCAACAGCGGTCACTTCGGCGTCCTGAGGCCCTTCGTTACACCATTCCAAAAACATTTCGAGTGTAGAATTATCAGCTTCGGCTTCCATGTATACATCACCATTGGGCTCGTTGAGCACAAAACCGCGAACACCAAGCTGATCGGCAACTGCTTTTGTTGATTTACGGTAAAAAACGCCGTGTACTTTGCCTTTAACTGTAATATTAATATGTTTGATCATCAGTATTATCGTATATTGATATTGCAAAGTTAACTTTTTCCTGCTAAGCAACCTTTTAACTTTACAAGCGTAATCACTACAAAACGCATTACATTTTATTTTGATTGATATAACTCTAAAATTCTATTTTATGAAAAAAATTATTTTTTCTGCCCTGATCATTGCTCTTACAACCTTTTCGGCTTTCGCTATTTTGGGCAACTGGAAAGTGAAAGACGATGAAGCCCAGGTAACTTTTGAAGGCCACAGGGTAAGCGGTTCATTCAGCGGCTTAAAAGCCGATATAACATTTGATAAAGACCATCCCGAACAAGCTAAAATTTCGGCAACTATCGATGTTACAACCGCAGCAACCGGTTTCTTTATTAAAACCAGCCACGTAAAATCGGCCCTGGGTGCCGACGATTATCCAACCATTAAATTTGAATCAACCTCGGTATCAAAAAGCGGTAACGGCTACGTTGCCAGCGGCAAGCTAACCATGAAAGGCAAAACCAATCCCGAAGCCATCCATTTTACGTTTGACGAAAAAGGCAGCGAGGCCGTGTTTAAAGGCGATTTTAAAGTACTGCCTCCTAAGTATGGCATCGACAGAAGCGGCACACCGCCCGAGGTTACTATCCATTTAGTTGTGCCGGTGAGTAAAGGATGATATCTGCACGAATCCTTGTATAGATTGCTTATAATTTAATCGAATTACACGAATGTTTCCTTGACGTTATTCGTGTAATTCGATCTAATTTGTGAAAATTAGTGTCAATTATATCAGTTTCTTTACTTTGGTTTCGGGTGTGATCTTAAACCCATCAAGGCCGCTGATCAGGTTCAGGCCCGGGGTTTTGCCTGCTTCAAGCGTGCCTTTTTCATCGTCGATACCCAGGTATTCGGCTCCATTACGGGTACCCCATTCAACCAGGCGCGGTAAGCTTATGGAAGGGAACTTTTGTTGAATAGCTCGCATCTCGCTCAGTAAACATAATTTGCTGTTTGATGCAAGGCTATCAGTACCAAGGGTAATATTAAAACCCTGGTCAACAAAAAGATCAATTTTAGGTAAACGCCCCTCAATATAAAGATTGGCATTAGGGCAAAAACACCAGTTTATCTTCCTGTCAAATCGTTTTATGAAATAAATATCTTTTAGGTTGGTACAGGTATTATGTACCAGCAAAACCTTTTGTTTGTTAGAGAGCAGCGGGATAATAGATTGTACAGAGTTACGGGCCTGTGGCTTGAAATAGGATATATCCATACCAAAATGCTCGTACAACTCTAAAAAAGCACCAAGCTTATACCGGTAAAATTTGTTCTCATCCTCACACTCCTGGTTATGGATACTGAGCAGGTTTTCATCGTTGGTATCGCTGTGCTTTTTAATCAGCTTAAATAACTCCTTTGATACCGAATACGGTGCATGCGGGGTTATAGAACATGAGCCGGGCTTAAATTCATTGAGCAGAGCCAGCGCTTTTTCAAAAACTTCAGCAGCCTTTTCGGGCAAAAAACCAAAAGTTTCAACAAAGGTATGATAGTATAATTTGCTTTGTTTTTTCATCGCAACACTGTTATTAGTGTTGGAGATATCACCAACGGCTACAATGCCGTTATCATACATTTCCTGATCGGCTTTAGCTATGGCATCAAGAACCTCCTGCTGATCGGTACTGCGTAAAGATTGAACGTCTTTTATAAAATTTACCAGGCCGCCTTTGGGCTTTACTTTATCTTTTAAATGAGAAAGTTCGGTATGGCAATGCGTATTAATAAATCCGGGGCAAATAACTCCGCTTACTTGTTGCACATGCCCGCTGGGAGGCTTGTTACTATCGGTAACAGCGATGATCTTACCCTGATCATCAACAGTGACTATACCATTTTTAATCGGATCGGCATAAACAGGAAAAACGTAATCGGCTCTAAAACTTTTCATTAAAATTTAAACTTGGTATCGTAACACATAACGTTTTTCAAAACAATCTGTCCTGCAAAATAAGTACAATTAACTTTTAGTTATTGTTTTTTATTAGCCAAAAAAGAATGACTTTAAAAAAAGATAGATTTTTTTAAATTTAAGTACTTTTGCACTGTGAACAATACAAAAGATAAAATCGACATCCGCAGCCTGAGCCTGAATGCTTTACAGGAGCATTTTATCCGTATGGATGAAAAAGGCTTCAGGGCAAAACAGGTGTATGAATGGCTTTGGAAAAAATCTTGCTTTTCTTTCAACGAGATGAGCAATATTTCAAAAGAACTCCGTGCTAAACTGGATGCAAATTTTGTAATTAATAATGTAAAAATTAATTCTTCACAGGTTAGTGCTGATAAAACTATAAAAAATTCTTTTATTTTACACGATAACCACTTAATTGAGGGCGTTTTAATTCCAACTCCCGGCCGTATGACGGCCTGTGTATCATCGCAGGTGGGTTGTAGTCTTACCTGTAAATTTTGTGCCACCGGCTATATGGAGCGCAAAAGGAACCTCAACCCTGATGAAATTTACGACCAGGTAGTTTTAATTGATCAGCAGGCCCGCGAAAACTACAATCAGCCTTTATCAAATATTGTTTACATGGGCATGGGCGAGCCGTTGCTCAACTATGCCAATATGATGAAGTCGATAGAGCGCATCACCTCCGAGGATGGGCTTAACATGGCTGCCAAACGCATTACCGTATCAACAGCCGGCATTGCCAAAATGATCAAAAAACTGGGCGACGACCAGGTAAAATTTAACCTTGCCCTTTCCCTGCATGCGGCAAACGACGAAAAGCGTAATACTATTATGCCCATTAACGAGCAAAACTCGTTAAAAGCCCTGGCCGAGGCATTGAAATATTACTACGCCAAAACCAAAAACCCGGTGACCTACGAGTACATTATTTTTGATGGTGTGAACGATGGCATCCAGGACGCTATGGAGCTGGCTAAATTTTGCAAACACCTGCCCTGCAAGGTCAACATCATCGAATACAATCCTATCGCTTTTGCCAGCTACATCAATGCCGGCGAAGATAAAGTTGAAGCATTTGCTGATTACCTCACCAAACAAGGTATTAACACGCATCTCCGCCGGAGCCGCGGCAAGGATATTGACGCCGCCTGCGGACAGCTCGCCATCAAAGAAAAAGATAAACTGGCCGAAGTTTAAAAAATCCGTATTAAATTGAGGGCATGAAATTACTGCGTGCCTACTTTTCAGATTTTGCCGCCCTGCTGTTCCCGGAACTTTGCCCGGCCTGCCAGGCCAGCTTGGTAGCAGGTGAGCGTATCATTTGCAGCGATTGCCGCTTTAATTTACCCTTTACCAATTTTCATCAGCAGCCTGCTAATATTGTAGCCCAGCAATTTTGGGGTAAAATTAATGTTGAAGCTGCCTACGCGCTCTATTATTTTCATAAAGGAGGAAAAATCCAAAACCTGATGCACCATTTTAAATACAAAGGCATGCACCAGATCGGCAATCTGCTTGGCGCCATAGCAGGGGCACAGCTGGCCGCAAATGATATTTTTAATACGGCAGATGTAATTATTCCGGTGCCGCTCCATCAGCGCCGCCTGCGCGAACGTGGCTACAACCAAAGCGCCTGCTTTGCCCATGGCCTTGCCGAAAAGTTAAAGGGGGTGGTTGATGAGCACAGCCTTGTACGTACAGTGGCCACTAAAACTCAAACTCAACGATCACGCTTTGCCCGGTTTGAAAATATGCAGCATGTATTTGCTGTTAAAGATGCGGCTGCACTTGAAGGCAAACATGTATTACTGGTCGACGATATAGTAACTACCGGCTCAACGCTTGAAGCCTGCGGCGCGGAGTTATTGAAAGTTCCTGGTTTGAAGTTGAGTATAGCTACCATAGCCTATGCGGTGTAGGATCATAATCGAATAAGATTATACTAATCATGCCATTGCGAGGAGCAACATAGGAATAAGTCAGGGATGCGACATGGCAATCGCATGTTATACAGGGCGGTCATGCTTCCATGCGATGGCCGCGCTATCGCAATGACACCTGTTTTAGTACCGGGATTTAAACAAACTAACCTCTAATCTTCAGTCTCTAATCAATAACAGCCTACTGCTGCTGGTACCTGCTTAATTTATCGTAAAGCACCCTCGGGTCAAAGGGTTTAAGGATATAGTCATTCATTCCGGCATTGTTAATCTCGCCCATTTGGTTGCTGAGCATAGAGGCCGTAAGGGCAATGATTGGTAACTGCTGGAAATAAGCTTCTGTTTTAGCGCGGATAATGCCTGTCGCTTCCAAACCGCCCATTTCGGGCATGTGGATATCCATCAGCACTACGTTGTAGTTGCGGTTGGTTTCAACCTTTTCAATAGCTTCAATGCCGTTTTCGGCAAAATCAGCGCTGGCACCCCATTTCTTTAATATCTTATTAATGAGCAGGCGGTTAATCTGATTGTCATCTACTACTAAAACATTTATTTTAAGTCCTTCTTCCACGTTATTACTATTTCTGTTCGACTGGTAGTCTTCTTTTTTAAAGCCTATGGTAAACCAAAATGTTGATCCCTGTCCTGGTACGCTGTCAACATTTATGCGCGAGTCGTGCAGTTCAATTAACCGCTTGCTGATAGCGAGGCCAAGGCCGGTACCTCCAAACTTGCGTGTAGTATCCAGTTCGGCCTGCTTAAACTGCTCAAATATAGTACCCAGTTTATTTGCTGCAATGCCTATGCCGGTATCAATTACTGCAAACCTGATGCGCACATCCTGTTCTGATTGCTGAATCACTTTCAGATCGATGGTAACTCCACCTTTCTCGGTAAATTTAATGGCATTACCAACAAGGTTTAGTAATATCTGGATAAGTCGGGTGCGGTCGCCCAAAATCACTTTGGGTATAGCCTCATCAATGCTTTTGCTAATATATATATTTTTTTCGGCGGCTTTATACTGCATGGAGCTTGTTATGCTTTGAACAAGCTCGGTTAAATCAACCCGCTCCTTCTCCAGCTCAACATTCCCGGTTTCGATCTTGGCAAAATCAAGCACATCATTGATCAGTGTCATCAGGTTTTCGGCCGAGAATTTCAGGATGTTAAGGTTTTCCTTTTGCCCATCAAGCGGATCATCCTCTAGTAACAAATGCGACATACCAATTACGGCATTCAGCGGCGTACGAATCTCGTGGCTCATTACCGATATGAACATATCTTTGGCGCGACTCAGCTGTACAGCTTCCTCCCGGGCATTAATGAGTTCGATTTCAGCCTTCTTTTTAGCAGTTATGTCAATGATAACCTCTATGTATTTATCAACTTCGCCCTTACTGTTAATAATCACCGAGTTGATCACCGAAATCCACAAAGGCTGCCTGTCTTTCCGGTAAACCAGCAGGTCAACCTCAAACGATTGTTTATTGCGGGATAACTCCCGTGCCTTTTGGATAATAGATACGTCGGTAAGCTCCCCTTTTAGCACATCGCCAAGATGGTTGTCTTTCACATCAAGCAAAGTATAGCCGGTTATTTGCTCAAACGCTTTATTGACCCACTCAACCTTACCATCGCTGTTATTAATTACCACGCCACTGGCAGTACTGCTGGCCACCAACGAAAGCATGTTTACCTGCTCTTCGGTTTTCTTACGTTCGGTGATGTCAACCATTACAGCTATCTGTCTTTCAACACTGCCTGTTTCATTAAATAAAGGGCTATTTGACAGAAAGATCCAGATCGGGGTTTTGTCCTTTTTATAAACTTTTATTTCAACTTCATATCCCCGTTTTTCCTCTACAGCTTTTACTGCCGCCTTAAACACATTAAGGTCGGTATCTTCACCAACCAGCATGGTACCAAACATTTTACCACGCATTTCGTCAAACGTATAACCTGTTATATTCTCCAGGGCTTCGTTCATCCAGATCACCTCGCCCGTATTACTGCGGATCAGGATGCCGCTTGGCGATTTACGAGCCGCGAAGGACAGTATCTCCAGTTCCTGTTCTATTTTTTTACGCTGGGTTATATCAATAATAACCCTGATAAATTTATCTGTTTGGCCGGCACTGTCGCGGATCACCGAGTTAAATACCGAGATCCAAACCGGTTCACCACCTTTTTTATCTATCAACAAGTCTACTTCGTAAGATACCTGGTTGCGGATGGCTTCATCAAGCCGTTTTACAGCTTCGGCATCCAACGGTACACCTTTAAGCACATCGCGCAGGCGCCGGTTTTCTACATCGGCCTGGTTATAGCCGGTTATTTGCTCAAAAGCTTCATTGGTCCATATCACCTCATCTGCCGCATTGCTGATAACCACACCACTGGTAACCCTACTTGCCACCAATGATAATAATGCCAATTCATTGGCCACCTTTTTTTGATAGCTGATATCGCGCCCGCTGGCAAACCATTTATCACTTTTAAAAGTTACCGACCAGCTGATGCATTTAATATCGCCCGACGGTGTTATAATATTTGCTTCTATTTCGAAATGGCGTTGCTGCCTGCCTAATCCTTTTTTCAGGGCCGACAGCGATTTAGCCCGCTCTTCTTCCTGGAAAAAGCTCCAGATAGGTTTACCTATAACCTCAACGGTCGAATAGCCTAAAACAGATTTGGCAGAACGATTGATTTGCTCAATGATAAAATCCCGGTCCATAATGCAATGGATATCAGGAGAACTGTCAAAAAGATTATGAAACTCCTGATGGCTTTTCAAATTTTTCTCCAATTCAAGCTTCTGTTTCCGGAGCAGCAGGTGCGACATGACCTCATCGGCCAGTGTGCGGAGCGCATCACGCTGTTCGGCTGTGAGCTTACGCGGCTTTGTATCAATCACGCACAATGAGCCAAGCCTGTGGCCATCCGGGTCAATCAACGGCGCGCCGGCATAAAAGCGTACGCCCATTCCATTGGCTGCGGGATTATCCTTAAACTCCTCATCTTCTTTGGAGTCGGCTATTTCAAGAAGCGCATCAGATTGGATGGTGCGGTTACAAAAAGCGTCGGCGCGGGGTGTTTCCCCCACGTCGACGCCGTATGCTGATTTAAACCATTGTCTTTCTGCATCAAGCAGCGTTATCAGCGCTACCGGTACCTGGCATATGTAGGAGGCTAAACGCGTAATAGCGTCGTACTCCTTTTCAGGCATGGTATCCAAAACATTGTATGATTTAAGCGCTGCTAAGCGCTTATCTTCTATGTTTGATGGATCTTCCTGCCTTAGTGTCATTTTTTACTCTGAGTCCTTATCTCTGTACAACGGGAAGTCGTACATTAACTTGTGAACCCTTTTACGGATTTTCTTGATAGAATGTTCATTTTCAGGATCAGAAATTACAGCATCTATCAATTCAACAATATGCTCCATATGTTTTTCCTTCATCCCGCGGGTGGTGATAGCCGCAGTACCTACACGGACGCCTGAGGTTACAAATGGCGATTTATCATCATATGGCACCATATTTTTATTCACGGTGATATCGGCAGTTACCAAAGCATTTTCGGCAGCTTTGCCTGTAATATTTTTATTACGAAGATCGATCAGCATTAAATGATTATCGGTACCGCCAGATATGATCTGATAGCCCAGCTTCACAAATGCTTCGGCCATAGCATCGGCATTCTTTTTAACCTGCACAATGTATTTCATGTAGCTATCGCTCAAAGCCTCACCAAAAGCTACTGCTTTAGCAGCTATGATGTGCTCCAACGGGCCACCCTGTGTACCTGGGAACACGGCCATATCCAACAATGACGACATCATCCTGATCTCCCCTTTTGGAGTTTTGATGCCGAATGGGTTTTCGAAATCCTTACCCATCATAATTAAGCCGCCACGAGGGCCGCGTAAAGTTTTGTGGGTAGTAGTAGTAACGATGTGGCAATGTGGCAGCGGATCAGTTAACAAGCCACGGGCAATTAAACCTGCCGGGTGCGAAATATCAGCCAGCACCAAAGCACCAACCTCATCAGCCACTTTGCGGATAAATTCATAATCCCAATCGCGCGAGTAAGCCGAAGCTCCTGCGATGATCAGTTTCGGTTTTTCGCGCAGGGCTACTTCTTTTAACTGAGCATAGTCAACCAAACCAGTTTCTTTACTTACACCATAAAAATGAGGTTCATATAATTTACCCGAAAAGTTAACGGGCGAACCATGCGTTAAGTGACCACCATGTGAAAGGTCAAAACCTAATATTTTATCGCCCGGCTGCAATACAGCAAGCATAACTGCCGCGTTTGCCTGTGCACCAGAATGAGGTTGTACGTTAACCCACTCGGCATTAAACAATTGCTTAGCGCGCTCGATAGCTATGGTTTCAATTTCGTCAACCACCTGGCAGCCGCCGTAATAGCGTTTGCCCGGTAAACCTTCGGCATATTTGTTGGTTGCAACAGAACCTGCAGCTTCCATAACCTGCCTGCTTACAAAATTCTCAGATGCTATAAGTTCAATGCCCTCTTCCTGGCGTTGCTGCTCTTCATCCAATAGCTTAAATATCAGTTTATCTCTTTTCATTGTGTGTTTTTAACGGCGCTAAGTTACACAATTGATATAGATTTGAGATGTGAGATATAAGATTTGAGATACCGCAATGTTAAATTTTACTTAATAAAAAGTAAACATAATATTATTTGCTATTCAGGCTTTTACAGCGAATAAATTAATAGAATTTCATACAGCTACAATGACTATAGATTACTCATGCATTGCAGGTTTAGAATTTAAGTTTATCCGGATCAAGCCGATTATCCCAAAACATTAAAAGCTCGATAATATTATTGGCTTTTACACGATAAAACAAGCTTACCTGTTTTACAACGACACATTTATGTGTATCACTTTGTTTAGAATAGGGATAAAGTAACGGGTTATTGGATATGTGACCGATCACTTCATTGGTACGTTTAACAAAGGCTATCACCTCTTTAACAGTCCAGTTCTCATCAAGATATTCCAATATCTCATAATAGGTAAGTTCTGCAACAGGCGACCAAATGACAATCTCGTGTTGCATCATTTATTCAGAAAACGAGATTGTATTTTAGCCATTACCTCTTTGTGGGGAGTACCTTTACCTTGATCAAGCTGATTTTTTGCTTTATCAATAGCTTGCTGAACCGGTGTTGGAAGATCTGACCAAAAATCATTTTCGGATAAGCCCAACAATGAGTTTATTTCATTAAGTATATTATCATCGTTACTCTGAATTATCTTTTCTACTATTTTATACTTTAATGCAATATCCATAATTTGAAACTTTATTATAAAGTTAATAATTTTGATTTTAACTTTCCACTTTCGGTGAAATCCAAAAGTTATTATAACCCAACCCAATTTGGATATCTATCAGCTCCTGTTGCAACATTTCAAGCACCGCCAAAAAGTTATATACAAAATGAACTTTGTTTTCAGATTCTTTGGCGATTGCTTTAAAATCGAGCATTTTATTAATCTTAAGCAGATCAGCAACTGCTTTTTTTTGTTTTTCGATGGTGTAAGGATACTGTACTACCGTGTGTTTCACCTCCTCGCTGCGCCTGGTGAAATAGCGGATCATCCGCTCATAAACAACCATAAGACGGTAAAGGGTTAATTCGGATAACTCTTCGCCGGGGACGGCCACTTTTTCAACCTGTTCGAGGTCATGTTTGATATTGCCGCGCTTTTCCTGTTTAAATCGCTCATCTTCCATGGGCCTGATCTCTTCACACACCTCTTTAAACTTTTTATACTCGATGAGTTTCCTGATCAGGTTTTCTTTGGTGTCCGGGTCATCGCCGCCCTCTTCGGTGCCGTAACGCGGCAACAGCATTTTGGCCTTAATGCGCATAAGTGTTGCTGCCACGAAAATAAATTCGCTGGCAATTTCCATATTGAGGCTGCTCATCTGGTGCAGGTAGTGCAAAAAATCATCGGCAATTTTTGCTATTGGGATATCGTGAATATCCAGCTCATCGCGCTCAATGAAAAACAGCAGCAGGTCAAACGGGCCTTCAAACTGGGGTAACCTAATGGCAAAACTATCGTCGGTCATAAAATCCGGTCAAAAATAAACATTTCGGCCGGATTCATCGCAGTAAGAATTAAGCTGCAAAGCACAGACTTTCAGGTTTAAAAACAAATAATCCACTGCCTCTGTTGATCATCACAATATGCCTTAACCAAACTGTTTTGTTTGGCATATCCTGTTTGTTAAGTAATTTAATATCTTTATATACCCTGAATGTAACAATAATTAGTTTATTTTGCAGGTTAAATATCCTTACGAATGTCAATGCAGGTACCGGCCGGGAATTTATTACAAAAAATAAATTATCCATCTGATTTAAAGCTACTTAATGAAACAGAGCTTGAACAGGTATGCAAGGAACTACGCCAGTATATTATTGACGTAGTATCAGTTAATGGCGGGCACTTTGCCGCCAGCCTGGGTGTGGTTGAACTTACCGTAGCGCTACAATACGTACTTAATACGCCATACGATCAGTTAGTTTGGGATGTTGGGCACCAGGCTTACGGCCATAAAATACTTACCGGCCGCCGTGATGAGTTTCACACCAACCGTATTCATGGTGGCATCAGCGGCTTCCCAAAACGTTCGGAAAGCATATATGATACTTTTGGTGTAGGCCATTCATCAACTTCTATATCTGCCGCATTGGGCATGGCTGTTGCCTCTCATTATAAAGGCGAAACAGACAGGCAGCATGTAGCCGTAATTGGCGACGGCTCGATGACCGCAGGCATGGCCTTTGAAGCACTTAACCATGCCGGCATTGAAAACTCCAATCTCCTGGTGATTTTGAATGACAATAACATGGCCATCGACCCTAATGTTGGCGCATTGAAAGAATACCTGACTGACATAACCACGTCAAAGCCATACAACCGCTTCAGGGACGATATTGCCCACGTACTGGCCAAACTATCATCCATTGGCCCAGATGCCTTTAAAGTAGCCCAAAAACTCGAAAAAAGCATTAAAGGTACCCTGCTTAAACGCAGCAACTTTTTTGAAGCGCTTAAGTTCCGTTATTTTGGCCCTATTGACGGGCATGATGTTAATCATCTGATAAAAGTTTTAAAGGACCTGCGCGATATTCCGGGGCCTAAATTACTGCACTGTATCACGGTGAAAGGTAAAGGCTATGCCCTTGCCGAAAAAGACCAGACCAAGTGGCATGCTCCGGGCTTGTTTGACAAGATCACCGGCGAAATCAAAAAAACTAAATACGATAAGCCTCAGCCTCCTAAATACCAGGATGTATTTGGGCATAGTATCATTGAACTGGCCGAGCAAAACCCTAAGATCATGGGTATTACGCCGGCGATGCCATCAGGTTGTTCATTAAACCTGATGATGAAGGCCATGCCTAACCGTGCGTTTGACGTAGGTATTGCCGAGCAGCATGCGGTAACTTTCTCCGCCGGTTTAGCTACCCAGGGGCTCATTCCGTTCTGCAAC
The DNA here is from genome assembly GCF_017569325.2 of Mucilaginibacter gossypii. Classification (NCBI taxonomy): domain Bacteria; kingdom Pseudomonadati; phylum Bacteroidota; class Sphingobacteriia; order Sphingobacteriales; family Sphingobacteriaceae; genus Mucilaginibacter; species Mucilaginibacter gossypii. Next base: position 4,799,187 of record NZ_CP071878.2, read on the forward strand.
ATTTACTCCAGCTTTATGCAGCGGGCTTATGACCAGGTGATCCATGACGTGGCCATACAAAAGCTCAATGTAGTATTTTGCCTTGACCGTGCAGGATTTGCAGGGGCTGATGGCGCTACCCACCATGGCGCTTATGACATGGCCTACATGCGCTGTATCCCCAATATGGTGGTATCTGCCCCCATGAACGAGGAAGAACTGCGCAACCTGATGTTTACTGCCCAGCAGGAAAACATGGGACCATTCGTGATCAGGTATCCACGTGGCAATGGTGTTATGGTTGACTGGCAGCGTCCGTTCAAAGCCATCCCCGTAGGCAAAGGCCGTAAGGTTTGTGATGGCGATGATGTGGCTATCCTGTCTATTGGCGCTATCGGCAACGAGGTGATTAAAGCCACTGCCGAACTCAATGCCGAAGGTTATAACCCGGCCCATTACGATCTCCGCTTTGTAAAACCGCTTGATGAAGCTTTATTACATGACGTATTCAAAAACTTTAATAAAGTAATTACTGTTGAAGACGGTTGCATTGAAGGCGGCATGGGTAGCGCGGTACTTGAATTTATGGCCGATAATGGCTATACCAATATCCAGGTTAAACGCCTGGGTATCCCTGACAAGTTTATTGAACATGGCGACCAGCCCGAACTATGGGCCGACTGTGGCTTTGATGCCAACGGTATAGCCAGGCAAGTACGTAACATGGCTGAGAAACGCAATGTGAATACGATAGCGTCGTAATGCAAAATTGTTATTACGTACAAAACATAAAAAGCGACTGATGGTCGCTTTTTATGTTTTGTTAAAATTCTTT